>NZ_AYSJ01000017.1:390658-400173 GCF_000517265.1 Photorhabdus khanii NC19 | reverse complement strand
CTTAAGTTTTAATCCCCAAGCAACATCTGGCAATCAGGAGGTGTTTATTCCTGGTGGTCAGTCACTCGATGGGGAAAATGGGATAAAATGGATTGGTCAGGCATGGAATCTCGTCAAAAGTAAATTGGGTATGTGGATACTGCTTAACATTGTCTATTTAACTATTGTGTCTGTTCTCCAGTTTATTCCTCTCCTTGGGATATTTGCCGGGATTCTGAACCCAGTATTTCTTGGTGGTATTATTGCCCTGTGTGAGAAGCAAAGAACTACCGGAAAATTTGAGCTAGGGCTGTTGTTCAATGGATTCCAGAAAAATTTTGCCGCGCTGCTTGGCGTTGGTGCTTTGTCATTTGGTATTATGCTCCTTGGTATTATCGCAATGCTTATAATCGGCGGTAGTGGAATGATGAACATTCTATTAGCCAGCCAATATGATGAGCCTTCAGTTGATATATTCCAAAATGGTATGTCCTCGTTATTTCTTGGAGCCGTTGTTCTGATAATCTTCTGCATCATTGCTGCTGCTTTAACCTGGTTTGCACCTGCCTTAATCGTTCTCCATAATTTGAAATTGGGTGCCGCCATATCAATGAGTTTAGAAGCAGTGAAAAAGAATTTACTGTCTGGTTTATTATTCTTTACCATGATGACAATCATATTCATAATCTCTATAATTCCTTTCGGCTTAGGTCTTTTAATCTCTATGCCGTTAATTTTGGCTAGTTATTATTCATCTTACCGCAGCATTTTTATCGGTAAGGAGAAATTATCCATTTTAGTTAGCTAAAAGATACATCTATTTTTTACCAAATCCAGTAATTTGATTTTCAGTAAATGAGTAAATAATAGAAATGTAAAAGAACACCTCCTGAGAAGGTAATGCTGTTCGGTTAAGATACCTTGAACAGCTCCGCATCTTTGAAATAATTCAGAGAATCCCCTCTTCTCTGGATTATTTTATGCTCCAGCAGGATATTGAACTGGTCATTGAGGTACTGGGCTCTCCTTTTTCCGGTACGAAATTGATCCTTTGTTGAAATGGAAATAACCATACGAAATTCAAAAATCAGTGATTATATCCATTATTACCAGCCCGTTATCATAAACGGGCTGTTAGTTGTCATTAATCAAATTGATGCTGATTCAAAGCATGTTGTGCATGAGCCGCTTGAAGATAGTTGTGGATCATTTCAATGACTTTTTCATCAGATATTTTTTTGCCATTGGCTTTCAATGTTCCCCCAAAGCTATAAAAGATACGGCGTTTTTTCTTCTTCAATTTACCTCCGCCTAATCGCTTTTTAGGCGTCATATCTGGCAGAGTGGCATTGTCTGCCAGCTCCAGTGTTAATGTACTGACTTTAAAGAAAAAAGAATCAAACATCATGTAATTGAAATCAATAATATTATGCAAAGGATAAGGTGTCTGAAAATCAGAGCCACTGATTTTTGTTGGCTCCAAAATTATCATGCTGTTTTTACAGCGTTTATAGATGATAATTGCAAATAACAAACAAAGTAAGTTCACTAAGATAATTACAGAGGAGATTGAAAGTATTCCCAATATATTCTCTGAATGAGTTCCTTCTATAATGAAAGACAAAAGGAATCCACTGCCCACAATAACCATGAAGGTAAGAGTCAGAATAAACATAAGATTACGTTTACTGGATACGGTCAATGTGGTGGCTTCAGATGACACCGCCACCTGCTCCTCCCAAATTTGTTTCTGCTCTTGATAATACTCGCCAATTTCACCTGACAGGTTTTGCGTCAGTTCCATCGAAAGCGCTTTAGCATCGGCAAACAGATCATCAATATTATCGTAATATCCTGCTTCAACCGGACGCGAAGCATAATCCAGCAATTCCTGATCTATTAGTTGCTCTAGTGCTTCAATACGTGATTTGGTTGTTGGATGGGTATCCGTTGGGTGAGTAAACTCATTTTCCAAGAACTGACCTGCATCAGGAATGCCGTTTTCGCGCAGGTTATCAATAATGACAGGCAACAAATCATCGGCTTTCAATGTACCTTCAAACAACGCTGACAATTGCTTGTTAACTGCCTCGCTCACCGCAGAAATACGTAGCAGAGAGCTAGAAATAGCTTGAGTACTACTCAATCTGACACCCACAGCATCGGCGGCATATTCACGGATACGGCTCCAATGATTAACCGCAAAATCAAACTGTTGGATGAAGAAGATACCCAAATAAATGGAAGGACTCATAACCAAACGGCTATAGTAATCTTCTCCATCCTTGACGTTACTGATCATCACATCAATGCTGCGGCTCATGCCTGCATAGATCGGTGAAAAATGGAGACTGTAGGTGGTATCTTCACCAGTAAAATGCCCTAATTCATGGCCGATCACCGCAGCGGATTCTTCACGGCTCAACAATGCTCCGTAGATTAGCGGGAAGTATAAGGTACGACCTTCAAGCACCTGTTCATTGTTGATGCAGACAGGGTAGGAAGTTACAAAGAAACATTCCGTCAAACCGACAACAATATTGTCTGGTGGCGCTGTACCGACTTGTTCAGCTAATTCATTGATCCATTGCCATAGGCCGGGTGCTTCCTCTAGAGTCACGGGTTTTCCCATCAAATGGGAAGCTGAAGGGGAAAACATAGCAAAACAGTGTTTGAGTTTCGCAATACCCTTAATAATGCACCACAGGATTGCCAATGCTGCCATACCTGCAATAGCAACAATTTTTACCCCGCCACCCCTCATTTCAAAATTATTAATAAACCAAAGTATTTCATAGCTGATCAGGGAAAAAATACTGAGGCCAATCAATGTCATCTGCCCAACAAGAATAAAGGGTAGTAACCGACGACAGCGATCAAATACCTTCAATAATTCATCACGGGATTTGCGGGCCACAATACCACTGCGCATACACAATAAGATCGCGGATCCGCCTAACAACAGTGATAATACACCACCGCCAATCGTTCCTAGATCCAGAATTGATTGAAACTCATTGAATGTGACTTCTTCGCTGCTAAGTATCTCATTTGTTTTATTAAGGATTTGATTGGCGGTAAAAGAAGTGCCGTTGATTTCCATTGTAACGTTGGGATCGGTTTTCAACAACTGTGTCGCTTCGGCATGTAAAAATTTGATACCGTTGAGGGCTTCAGTCAGTTCACTGGTTCGGTAATATTGCCAACCACCATAACAGCTTAATATTAATGGCAGAACAAGTAACCAAAGGAAGAGTCTATTACGCATTGAATATATCCTGTTTATACTCTTATTGACGTTATATTATTTGCTTTTTTTTAAGCATAAATTATAAAGTCTTGTTTCATAAAAATAAATTTTATTGCTCTGTTTGAAACAGAGTTAAATTGAATTCTGTTGAATGATATGGAATACGACTCTTAATTCAGAAATGAGATCATGATTAAAAGTCGCAATATTATATTCCTAAATATCCCAAGTTGTCATTCTACTTTGAATGGTAATTTATTCTTGGAGTAAAGGTAACTAAGTCTATTTTCTTACTGTTTATATTAATGAATATCTGAAAATGGGGATAATCTACTATCCCCAGTATCATAAAACTAATGGCCTGTTATTATCCATTTCTTTGACAACCAAGAAAAAATCAGCCCAGATATCGCGCCAAAAATATGTCCTTCCGTTGAAATATCCTCTTGCCACGGTAACAGGCCAAATACGATCCCACCGTAGTACACAAATACCAGAATCGCAAAGAAGAAATCTTTTGTTCTTCTCAGGAAAAAGGCGTTAGCCAGCAGTAATCCCCATAGGCCAAAAATCCATCCACTGGCACCAATATGAATAGCAGTGCGTCCAAATAACCAGACTAATGTTCCTTCCACAAAGATAATAAACAGGCTGGCTAGTACATAATAACGAATGGAGTGTGTCATAAGTAACGCACTCAGTACTAATAATGCGGGGAGATTGCTAAACAAGTGCTCCCAGTTACTATGTAGGAATGGAGACAGTGGAATGCCAATTAATCCTTGAGCATATCGGGGAATAATACCGAAATTACTTAGTGCGCCACCGGTTAAAGTATCAAGCAATTGGGTTATGATCAGTATTACTGCTAATCCTATTAGAATACGAAGGTGTTGTTTTAGCCATATTTTCACTGGATTGTTGCCTTATAATTTATTGTAAATCAAAACGAATTTTGCTTTCAAATAAAGGTGTTATGATCAAAGTTGGCACCACCATATCCTGAAAGTTTGGAATTTAACAATTTTGATGTGAGAGCTAAATTCGATTCTGGCACAATAAATTTGATTTGGTCATTAAAAAAATTATATATCAAATTGATAATTTATTAGAGTTGTATCCTTTATGTCAATAAAATTAAATTTTCGTTTTTTTGTTACCACTAAGTAATTAGTTGATTTAACTTAAAGAATGCTACGGATCACAATACTATAATGTAATTTTATTCACTCTGGGATAATTCCTCTTTAGGAGGTGGCTTAAGGTTGAAAATAAAAAAGCGCCAAATTGGCGCTTTTCATTAACACAATAATAATCAACCGATATATTCTAAACCGCCCATATATGGACGTAATACTGCTGGAATTTCAATGCGGCCATCGGCTTGCTGATAGTTTTCCATGACAGCAACCAAAGTACGGCCAACAGCCAAACCAGAACCATTCAGGGTATGCAGCAGTTGAGTCTTCTTATCGTCTTTGCCACGGAAACGCGCCTGCATACGGCGAGTCTGGAAATCCCACATGTTAGAACAGGAAGAGATTTCACGGTAAGTATTCTGAGCTGGTAACCACACTTCCAGATCGTAAGTTTTACATGCACTAAAGCCCATATCACCCGTACACAGTAAGACCTTACGATAAGGGAGGTTCAGTAATTGCAACACCTTCTCTGCATGACCGGTCAGCTCTTCAAGCGCATTCATTGATTCGTCAGGATGAACAATCTGGACCAATTCAACCTTATCAAACTGGTGCATCCGGATCAGGCCACGGGTATCACGGCCATAAGAACCCGCTTCTGAACGGAAGCACGGTGTATGAGCCGTCATTTTCAGTGGCAATTCACTTTCATCCAGAATCTCACCACGAACCAAGTTCGTTACCGGTACTTCAGCCGTCGGGATCAGCGCGTAATGGCTCGCTGCTTCCTCTTCCAAAGGTTTAGTATGGAAAAGATCTTCACCAAATTTCGGCAACTGCCCCGTACCATATAAGGTGTCATGGTTAACCAGATAAGGAACATAAGTTTCCAGATAACCATGCTGCTCGGTGTGAAGGTTCAGCATAAATTGCGCCAAAGCACGATGCAGACGGGCAATCTGCCCTTTCATCACCACAAAGCGCGAACCGGTCAGTTTAACAGCAGCGGCAAAATCCAAGCCATTCGCCAGTTCACCTAATGAAACATGATCTTTGATTTCAAAATCATATTTATGTGGTTCACCCCAGCGGCTCACTTCCAGATTATCATTCTCATCTTTACCTATTGGTGCAGAGTCGTCTGGCGTATTAGGAATACTTAACACCAAATCGCGGATCTCAGCCTGAAGTTTTTCCAGTTCGGATTTCGCTGTATCCAACTTCTCACCTAACTGGTTCACTTCCTGACGTAATGGATCAATATCTTCACCACGGGCTTTTGCCGCACCAATAGTTTTCGATCGGGAATTACGTTCTGCTTGCAGGGTTTCAGTTTCAACTTGTAAAACTTTGCGGCGCTCTTCTTGTTTGCGCAGCGTATCCACGTCAAGGGTGTAGCCCCTGCGAGCCAGTTTTTCGGCGACTGCGTCTAGCTCATTACGCAGTATGTTTGGATCGAGCATGCTTGTCCTATGCTTGTCGTTATTAAGTTAGATGATGTGAATAGACCCACAAGTTTATGGGCCATAAGATATTTTTACCCGTCAACCTTACCGCAACAGCAACATCAGCGATAGCGTTTTATCGGGCTATTTTGATCCTGTTCAGCAAGCCAGGCGAGTTTATCGCCTATTTTTCCTTCTAAACCTCTATTAGCCGGCTGATAATAGCGGGTTTCCCGCATTTCAGACGGAAAATAAACTTCACCGGCAGCGTAGGCGTTAGGTTCGTCATGAGCATAGCGATATTCTTCACCAAGCCCCATCTCTTTCATCAATTTTGTCGGCGCATTACGCAAATGTGCAGGGACATCATAGTCAGGCTTTTCCCTTGCATCAGCCAGCGCTGCTTTAAACGCGGTATAAACAGCATTGCTTTTCGGTGCACAAGCAAGATAAACGATCGCCTGAGCAATTGCCCTTTCACCTTCCGCTGGCCCAACTCGGGTAAAACAATCCCATGCGGCGATGGCGACCTGCATTCCCCTGGGATCCGCATTGCCAACATCTTCCGAAGCAATAGCCAGTAAACGACGGGCAACATATAGCGGATCGCCACCCGCGGTAATAATTCGGGCATACCAGTAAAGCGCAGCGTCAGGCGCAGAACCGCGCACAGATTTATGTAATGCTGAAATTAAATCGTAATAACGATCGCCTTTATTATCAAAACGGGCACTGCGCTCTCCGCTAACTTCATTCAATAGCTCCGGTGTCAAAACCCGTTGTCCCCGAGCATTGGTTTCTGCCATATCCGCCATCATTTCCAGCAAATTCAGTGAACGACGGGCATCACCAGAAACCAGCTCTGCAACCATGTGACGAGTGTTTTCCGGCAAAACAATATCCTGACCATGATAACCACGCTCTTTATCCTTCATGGCTTGATCAAGCACTTGTTCAATCTCTTCTATCGTCAATGATTTAAGCAGATAAACCCGCGCCCGTGAGAGTAATGCGGAATTCAGCTCAAAAGAGGGGTTTTCTGTCGTAGCACCAATAAAGGTAATCGTGCCATCTTCAATATGTGGCAGAAAAGCATCCTGTTGGCTTTTATTAAAACGATGTACTTCATCAACAAATAAAATAGTTCTGCGCCCTGCATTCCGGTTTTGACGCGCTTTTTCAATAGATTCACGTATTTCTTTAATACCGGAAGTGACCGCAGATATGCGTTCAATATCCGCCTTCGCGTAATATCCAATAATTTCAGCTAATGTTGTTTTCCCCGTTCCAGGCGGCCCCCATAAAATCATGGAGTGCAGTTGCCCCGCCCGAATAGCTCTTGGCAATGGTTTTCCTTCAGCCAGTAAATGCTGCTGGCCGATATATTGCTCTAATGTCACCGGCCGCATACGCGCGGCCAGTGGCTGGAATTCATTTTGTGAAAAATCGAGTGACAGGTTGCTCACTTAAAACCTCACTGGCGCTGATCATCCAGCGTAATGCCTTTCGGTAATGTAAAACTGAACTTTGCCGCATCCACATGGGTATTTTGCTGCCCTTTTAATTGATAGATACTTTTTTGTCCATCCTGCTCAACAGCCGAGAATTTCTGGATAGTGCCATCAGCCGTTACAGTAATAAAAAAGCGCTTCAAATTGCCATTGATATTATTCGGCGTCAGTTCAAAATCATTCCCTTTCTGGCTGATTTTATATTGAGACCAATCTTTAGCATCGTTACGGGTAATAAGCATAAATGGCGTGTTGCCAGTGGCATCTTTCAGCCAGTTGGCCGTTACCTGCTCAACAAACGGATTATAGAACCACAACGTTTTACCATCCGAGACCAAAACACTTTCATCAGGTGATGTCATATGCCAGTTAAACAGGTTTGGGCGTTTAACCCACAATTGACCTTCACCTTGCTGAATTGTTGCACCATCATCACTGGTTACTGTCTGAGTAAAGCTGGCATGAAAACTATTTACTTTGTCTAAACGTTCCTGCAAATCCTGGCTGGCATTTGCCCATGCGGAACTGATACCCATGCCAGCCATCAAACAACCCATCAATATTAGCTTCTTCATGTAAGAGATACCTTTACTCAGCGTTATTACCCGGTGTATTTGTTATCGGAATTGTCCGAGTTTAAAATTAATTATCCGCGCTCATGTGGCGGTGGTGCCAATACTCCACGATTGCCATTATGGCCTGGAGCACTGACAATCTGCTGTGCTTCCATCTGCTCTACAATCCGCGCAGCACGGTTATAACCAATACGGAACTGACGTTGTACACCAGAAATCGATACCCGCTGTTTTTCAGTAACGAATTCAACAGCCTGATCGAACAAGGCATCCAGTTCTTCATCACTGTCAAGACCTAAGCCACCTTCAGCATCATCACCACCACTGAGGATACTGTCAACATACTCAGGACGACCACGGGCTTTCCAGTCATTAACGACTTCATGAACTTCCTGATCCCGGACAAATGCACCGTGAACACGCACCGGGATAGAGGAGTTTGGTGCTAAGTAAAGCATGTCCCCCATTCCTAAAAGAGATTCAGCACCACCTTGATCAAGGATCGTGCGGGAATCAATCTTACTGGAAACCGTAAAGGCAATACGGGTTGGAATGTTAGCTTTAATCAGGCCGGTAATAATATCGACAGATGGACGTTGAGTCGCCAAAACCAGATGAATACCGGCAGCCCGGGCTTTCTGCGCCAAGCGAGCAATCAATTCTTCTACTTTTTTGCCAACGGTCATTATCAGATCAGCAAATTCATCTACCATGACAACGACATAAGGCTCTTTTTTCAGCACAGGATGAGTGATATCCATGCTGTCGCCAGGTTTCCAGAATGGATGAGGAATGGGGCGGCCCATCTCTTCCGCCTGTTTAACCTTTTCGTTATAACCAGCCAGATTACGTACACCCAACGCGGACATCAGTTTATAGCGACGTTCCATTTCATTAACACACCAGCGCAGTGCATTCGCTGCGTCTTTCATATCAGTAACAACTTCAGTCAACAGATGCGGAATGCCTTCATAAACCGACAATTCCAGCATTTTCGGGTCAATCATGATAAAGCGGACATCCTCCGGTTTTGCTTTATAGAGAATGCTGAGGATCATGGCGTTGACCCCAACAGATTTACCCGAACCGGTTGTACCCGCCACCAGCAAGTGAGGCATTTTGCCCAAATCAGCGACAACCGGCTGACCACCAATATCTTTACCCAGCACAATTGTCAGTGGCGATGGATTATCGCGGAATTTTTCGCAATCCAATACTTCACGCAAATAGACCGTCTGACGTTTTCTATTCGGCAACTCCAGACCAACATAGGGTTTACCGGGAATAACTTCAACAATACGTACCGCTACCGCAGACAAAGAACGCGCTAAGTCTCTTGATAAGTTGGAAATACGTGATGCTTTAACACCGGGAGCCAAATCCAATTCAAACCGGGTAATCACCGGACCTGGCGAGGAACCAACCACATCAGCTTTAACCCGATAATCACTCAGACGTGCTTCAATCAAACGGGAAGTTTGCTCAAGGGCAAACATATCAACTGGTTCCTCTTCTGCCAGCGGGCTGGCTAACAGATCAAGCGAAGGCATTGGCGTCGTTGGTTTTGGTAATGATTGATCATTACGAACCAGAAATGGATGAAACAAGCTATC
>NZ_AYSJ01000017.1:308195-390651 GCF_000517265.1 Photorhabdus khanii NC19 | reverse complement strand
ACAACATTGTGTACAGACGCTGGTGTAAAAGCAATTTCTGTGGGCTGTTCTGATAAACTTTCCGGCACTGATTGAACAGAAGGCGTAAACAGCGGCTCTGCCGGCTCTTTTGCAACTAAATCGTCAACCGGTGAGAAGTTATTCAAGATCGATAAACTTTCCAGAGTAGAGAGTTCTTTTTCCTGCTGGTAATCCTGCACTTGATAACGCTCACGTTGCCACGACGCAACCGCCTGTTTAACAACCTCTGTCTGAACCGGTTCTTCCACTGGAAGTTGATTTTCCGGTTCCGGTTGATTCTGTACTATCTGAGGCTGAGTTTGGGCCTGCTCTTCGATATCCGCAGTGATACGGTAACGCTCATGCTGCTGTTCAAGAAACTGCTGGCGCAACAGCTCTTCCTGCTGTTTATCAGACTCAGTATCATCACAACTATCTATCTGTTGTCTGGCCTCTTCTTCACGCTGTTGCTGTTCTGCAAGACGCTGTGAAGGAACTTTGATGCCATACAGTTCACGGCGGGTTGGCAAACGGACTGGGTTAGGACGGGGCAGTTCTGGCCCGATCCCCCGTTTCACCTGAGAATTGCCTGTGATAACCGTTGCAGAAGCTGCTGCCGCAATATCTTTTGGCTCTGTTTCAGGCGTGAAAGTGAAGGTATCACTGCTGTTTTGCCCGTTGCCAGCTAACTCAAATATTGGAGCCGTTTCAACAGCAAGTTCAGATTCAGGTTTAAAATTATATTCAGAAGGAATTTCAAACAGGTAACGAACAGGTTTGTCACTGTTTTTTTCATGTTCTTCTGTTAATGACTGAGACCATAAAGTGTCATCAGATATACTGACCTGAATTTCAGGTTCAGCGTCAATATCAGCCATATTAATGGTTGGAATATCAGATTGCTGTTTTCCTTCAGCTTCTGCTTTCACTGATTCTGGTTCATCCAGTTCAGCTTTTGCCAATTCCGCGGCTGAAGGTGCCGTAAACAACACATCATCATGATCAACCGCTGTAAATTCGGGTTCTGTTTTACCATTGGTGGAACTCTCCAGCTCAATAGCCGTTTCATCATATGAAGTATATTCTTGCTCATGACGGCTGCGGTTGGTAATAAATCCTATCGCTCCCAGAATCACTGCCCCGGTTTTTTCAGCAATCGTCAACCATGACCAACCCGTAAATAACGTAAACCCAATTGCCCAAACACACAGTAAGACCAGAGTCGCGCCCAATTCACTAAACCAGGGCAACATGGCACTGCCAAACAGACTGCCAATAATACCGCCAGAAGCAAAGTAATGGAGATCATCAACATTCAGCGCGGCTAATCCACATGAAGTCAGGACAATTGCCAATGCACCAATAACGCGCAAAGCAAGCACAAAAAAATCGACATATTCTCTGTCATCATGTTGTCTGAAAGCAGTCCAGCAACCCAATATCATTAGTGGTGGGATGGCATAAGCCAGTATACCGAATGCAGAAAACAGCGTATCGGCCAACCATGCACCAACACCACCACCCAAATTATGGACCGGTTCATGCCACGCAGTCTGAGACCAGCTGGGATCAGAAGGGTTAAAACTGACAAGTGCGACCATCAGATAAGCCGCTAGGATAACAATGACAAGCAACACAGCTTCCAACAGCCTGCGCCCACTACTCAGTCTCTTCAACCTAATATTTTTATCTTCTGTATATTCCTGGCTCAAGAAAGGCTCTCCAGGTTTCCTGTTGATTTAACGGAACAACGCCGAGATAGCTCAGCGTTGAAACTGTATGCATAAACAGGAGTGTACCTAAGTTCTTCCAGTTTTGCACCTGTACATTTTTTTTGACAAGATTTCAGCGAGTCTTAATGACCAAACGGTTACTCTGCTTCACTTCTTCCATCACAACATATGTGCGAGTGTCATTAACACCTGGCAGACGCAGCAAAGTTTCGCCCAATAACTTACGATACGCTGACATATCTGGTACGCGGGTTTTCAATAAGTAATCGAAATCACCGGAAACCAAATGACATTCCTGAATCTCTTCCAATTTCTGCACAGCAGCATTGAATTGTTCAAAAACATCTGGTGCCCCACGGTTTAGGGTGATTTCAACAAACACCAGCAACGACGCATCCAGGTAATGAGGATTCAACAATGCGGTGTAGCCAGTAATAAACCCTTGACGCTCCAGGCGACGCACACGCTCCAAACAAGGAGTCGGCGACAATCCTACCCGTTTAGACAGTTCTACGTTAGAAATTCGACCATCTTTCTGCAATTCATTGAGGATATTACGATCTATACGATCAAGATCTTTTCCCGGACGTTTTTTATTATCTATCATCTTTTGATCTCTCTTTATTTTCCTACACCCATAACATTTTCCCCTATCTCTCTTGAGTCTGAGCTGGAAAAGATGTCTTTTAAAGTTAGAGCCTCGCTCTATTCAGAGTAAAGCAGCTCACAGGCCATTTTCTTCGTGCTGCACAGAGAAGATTATCCGCATATCGATTTGTCGATTTTTATAGAAACGAATTTAGCGAGGTGGATAATTATCTCTTACAGTGATGTTTTCGCAAATGCACAGCCGATTGTCAAAGTAAATGAACAAAAATCAGAACAACCTGTGGAACAAATTTTCAGTTAATCGTTTCGATAGCTCACCATTGATTAAAAATGAGCAAATGAACACCAAACAGTACTAAAAGAACGCTTTTCTCAGGTTAAAGTCATTGCCAGTTAATATCTATCGGTAAAATCGTTAGTAACATGAGTCTTTTAGCTTTTTTTACCCTCCTATTTCTCCTACAATCGCTCAATATACGATATGCGATAAATGGAAATGAGGTATTCATGAGCACCGCCAAACACCATAAACTCATTATTCTTGGCTCCGGCCCGGCAGGCTATACGGCCGCAGTTTATGCAGCCCGAGCAAATTTAAATCCGGTTCTTATTACCGGAGTTGAAAAAGGCGGTCAGTTGACTACAACCACGGAAGTCGAAAACTGGCCCGGTGATCCTGAAGGTCTGACCGGCCCAGGGTTAATGGAACGTATGCACCAACATGCTGAAAAATTCCAGACCAAAATTATTTTTGATCATATTCAAAAAGTTGACCTGCAAAACCGTCCTTTCCGTCTTTATGGTGATGAACAAGAATATACCTGTGACGCACTGATTATCGCAACAGGCGCTTCTGCACGTTATTTGGGTCTGCCTTCCGAAGATGCATTCAAAGGCCGGGGTATTTCAGCCTGTGCAACCTGTGATGGCTTCTTTTATCGTAACCAGAAAGTTGCCGTTGTCGGCGGCGGTAATACCGCTGTAGAAGAGGCTTTATATCTGGCAAATATTGCAGCAGAAGTTCACCTGATTCATCGCCGTGATACATTCCGTTCAGAAAAAATCCTGATTGGCCGTCTGATGGATAAAGTTAAAAACGGCAATATCATTCTGCACACTAATCGTACTCTGGATGAAGTGCTCGGTGATGAGATGGGGGTTACGGGTGTCCGTCTGCGCGATACCCACAGCGGCACAACAGAAGAATTAGCTATTACTGGTGCATTCATTGCTATCGGCCATACTCCTAACACCGCTATCTTTGCAGGACAATTGGAACTGGAGAATGGTTACATTAAAGTTCAGTCCGGTTTACAAGGTAACGCTACTCAAACCTCAATTCCCGGTGTATTCGCCGCCGGTGATGTAATGGACCACACCTACCGCCAGGCAATTACATCCGCTGGTACAGGTTGTATGGCAGCCCTTGATGCAGAACGTTTTCTGGATGGGCTGGCAGCGAAATAAACTCTTTTTCTTTCAAGACGCTATTTCGGTAGCGTCTTTTCGCATGTAACATATCGGCAGGATGCTGACACTAGTCCAGCCTTTTTGATAATCAGAATTTTTCCTATGGACAAAACAAGACAGTATGAATTGGTTCGCTGGTTGAAGCAGCAAAGTGCTCCGGCCCGGCGCTGGCTCCGCCTGTCCATGCTATTTGGCTTAATCAGTGGTTTGTTGATTATCACTCAAGCCTGGTTACTGGCCTCAATTCTGCAAGCTTTAATCATGGATAACATTCCCCGCGAGTACATCATGGATAAATTCTGGATGCTGACGACAACTTTCGCTCTGCGGGCAATAATCAGTGTTATCCGGGAACGGATCGGTTTTATTTGTGGCAAAATCGTGCGCCAGAAAATCCGCGCGATGGTATTGGATAAGCTTGAACAACTTGGCCCAATATGGGTTAAGGGCAAACCGGCAGGTAGCTGGGCCACGATTATTCTTGAGCAGATAGAGGATATGCAGGATTACTACTCTCGCTATCTGCCACAGATGTATCTCGCCGTAATGATTCCTATTCTTATCCTGATCACCCTATTTCCTGTTAACTGGGCTGCCGCGCTGATTTTGGTCGCGACTGCTCCGCTTATTCCCCTGTTTATGGCACTGGTTGGTTTAGGCGCCGCAGATGCCAACCGGCGAAACTTTGTTGCTTTGGGGCGGTTGAGCGGTAATTTCCTTGATCGTCTGCGCGGGCTGGAAACGTTGCGCCTGTTTTATCGTGGCAAGGCAGAAGTACAACAAGTCAGCGAATCCACTGAGGATTTCCGCCGCAAAACAATGGAAGTTCTGAGAATGGCGTTCCTCTCTTCAGCGGTGCTGGAATTCTTTGCTGCTATTTCTATTGCCGTCGTTGCCGTCTATTTTGGTTTCGCCTATTTAGGTGAGCTTAATTTTGGCAGTTACGGTATGGGCGTGACCCTGTTTGCTGGTTTTCTGGTATTAATCCTCGCCCCGGAATTTTTCCAACCACTGCGTGATCTTGGTACTTATTATCACGCCAAAGCACAGGCGATTGGCGCCGCCGAATCATTGGTGACTTTGCTAAACAGTGAGGGTGAACATGCACCTGCGAGTGGCGATAAGACGCTAAGTAGCCAAAGTTCGCCGACGATAATCGCTAATAATCTGGAAATTCTGGCTCACGATGGCAACCTGCTGGCTGGCCCGCTGAATTTTACTATAGAGAAAAATCAACGGGTCGCATTAGTTGGACAAAGCGGAGCAGGTAAAAGCTCACTCTTGAATTTATTGTTAGGGTTCCTGCCCTATCGTGGCTCAATACAAATCAATGGCACTGAGCTGCGTGAGTTAGATCCACAGAAATGGCGTGATCAACTGAGCTGGGTTGGGCAAAATCCACACCTGCCTGAGCAAACTTTGCTTGATAATCTTCGCCTGAACCAACCGGATGCGAATCAACAACAAATCCATCAGGTTATGGAACAGGCATACGTCACCGAATTTGTTAATGATTTACCTGATGGGCTGAATACCATCATTGGTGATAATGCAGCACGGCTATCGGTTGGTCAGGCCCAGCGTCTCGCTGTTGCCCGCGCCTTATTGAAACCTTGCCAATTATTATTACTGGATGAGCCTGCCGCCAGCCTGGATGCTCATAGCGAACAACGGGTTATGCAAACACTAAATCAGGTATCTCATCATCAGACGACCCTGTTAGTTACCCACCAATTGGAAGAAACGCTGGAATATGATCAGATCTGGGTTATGGAAAAGGGGTTAATCATTGAACAGGGAGATTACCAAACACTGAGCCAATCTCAGGGAGCATTCGCCCGTCTGTTATCTTATCGGAGTGAGGAGCTTTAGTTATGCGGGTATTGCTTCCTTTTCTGGCGCTCTATCGCCGCCATTGGTTTCTTATCAGTTTAGGTATGGTTCTGGTGATTGTTACGTTACTCGCCAGCATAGGCTTACTGACGCTGTCTGGTTGGTTCCTTGCCGGCACCGCGCTGGCAGGTTTTGCCGGACTTAATACATTCAACTATATGCTACCGGCCGCAGGTGTCCGTGGCGCCGCTATTCTTCGTACTGCCGGACGCTATGCTGAACGGCTGGTCAGCCATGATGCAACTTTTCGTGTACTGGCACATTTGCGGGTATTTGCCTTTCAGAAAATTTTGCCACTTTCACCGGGAGGAATTGCCCGTTTTCGCCAGGGTGAATTACTCAACCGGTTAGTTGCTGATGTTGAAACGTTGGACCACCTCTATTTACGGGTAATTTCACCGATATTCGCAGCCGTTGTCGTTATCATCGTCCTCACTTTCGGCCTCGGTTTTCTGGATCTCACATTGGCCTATACCCTTGGCAGTATTATGCTAACTCTGCTGATCCTGCTGCCATTTGTATTTTATCACGCAGGTAAACACATCGGTCGCGATCTGACCATTCTGCGTGGTCAATACCGCACCCAACTCATGGCAATATTGCAGGGGCAAGCCGAATTGATGGTATTCGGTGCTCTTGGCCGCTTCCGGGAATCGATGGCGGATGTTGAATCACGTTGGCTAAAGCGTCAACAACAGCAAACTAATCTGACCGGCTTGTCACAGGCAATTATGATTTTTGCCACCGGTATGACCGTCACATTAATCCTGTGGATAGCCGCTAATGGTGTGGGAGATAATAGTCAGCCAGGCGCTTTGATTGCTCTGTTTGTCTTCTGTTCGCTTGCTGCTTTTGAAACCCTAGGTCCTGTCGCGGTTGCATTCCAACATCTGGGACAAGTCATTACCTCTGCAACCCACGTTTCCCAATTGATGCAACAAGAACCGGAAGTGACTTTCCCGGCATCAGGGCCGGAAAGTTCAGAGCAAGTCAGTATTAACATTAAAAATCTCAGTTTCACTTACCCCGGTCAGCCATTACCTGTCCTGAAAAATATTTCTCTCTGTTTGAAAACAGGAGAACATATCGCTCTGTTAGGAAAAACAGGTTGTGGTAAATCTACGTTGCTACAGTTACTAACCCGCGCCTGGGATGCTGATTCAGGCACTATCTGTCTAAACCAGTATCCTATTACTGTTTATGACGAACTGGCTCTACGCAGTATGATATCGGTTGTTCCACAACGTGTTCATGTATTCAGCCATACGTTGCGTGAAAATTTATTATTGGCAAAACCAAACGCCGCCGATAATGAGCTGAAAACTGTACTGAAACAGGTAGGTTTAAGCAATCTGCTGGAAACGGATGAGGGGCTTAACTGCTGGATGGGCGAAGGTGGACGTCAGTTATCCGGCGGTGAACAGCGCCGTCTGGGCATTGCCAGAGCGTTACTGCATTCAGCGCCACTCATGTTACTAGATGAACCAACGGAAGGGCTTGATGCGGATACTGAACAACAAATTCTCTCCTTACTACGCCAACGTTGCCAGCATAAGACATTGATTATTGTTACCCACCGTCTGTACGGTCTTGACCATATGGACCGTATTTATGTCATGGATGAAGGCACCATTATTGAACAAGGCCAGCATAATGAGTTACTGGCTCGACAAAGCCGCTATTATCAGTTTTATCAGCGGCAATATCAGATTCGTCCTGAATCGGAGCTGTAATACACCATGCCAATAATTCAACTGGATGATGATCCATATGACTTCCCTCACCCAGCAGAGGCATTAATGGAGCCGAACGGCCTGCTGGCAGTGGGCGGAGATTTATCCCCTGAGCGGTTAAGCGCAGCTTATCATCAAGGAATTTTCCCCTGGTTTTTACCAAGTGAAATACCGCTTTGGTGGTCACCTGATCCACGTGCGATAATCATGCCAGGTGAATTGCATACTGGCCGGACATTACGCCGGTTTCTGCGCAATCATCCATACCGCATTACGGTGAATCACGCTTTTGAACAGGTGATTCATTACTGCGCTCAACGGCAAGAAGGAACCTGGATAGGCAGGGATATCCAACAAGGTTATCAGGAGTTACACCAGACAGGAAAGGCGCATTCGGTAGAGGTCTGGTATGGTGAACATATTGTCGGCGGCCTGTATGGCGTCAGCGTTGGCACTTTATTTTGCGGTGAATCTATGTTCAGCCGAATGGAGAATGCATCCAAATGCGCTTTCGTTGCTTTCTATCACCATTTTCTGCGATACGGTGGTGAACTGCTTGATTGCCAGGTGCTAAATCATCACACTGCTTCACTGGGAGCAAAGGAAATATCCAGGAAAGAGTTTATTCAGTATCTTTATCAATTCAGAAACCGGTCATTAAAACCTGGCTGCTGGTTACAACAAGTACTGGAATTATAATCAACATTTTACCAACCAATGTTGATTATGGCGGGAATGCAACCATGAGTTATTTGCAAATATAGTGGTTTAAAAGACAACATTCCTTTACATAATGAGGGTTTTTCGGCATTATCTTGCCGGTTAAAAACGATGGTTATTAAACTTAGAGGATTAGATGGCCAAAGAAGACAATATTGAAATGCAAGGTACCGTGCTGGACACGCTGCCAAATACTATGTTCCGCGTTGAATTAGAAAACGGGCACGTAGTCACTGCTCACATCTCCGGTAAAATGCGTAAAAATTACATCCGCATCCTGACAGGCGACAAGGTTACAGTTGAGCTGACCCCATATGACCTGAGCAAAGGCCGTATCGTCTTCCGTAGCCGCTGATTCATTACCGTTTTCAGGTATTACACCACAGGTAATAGCAACTTTGTATTCACCTGTGGTGTGACCCTATAGTCAGTGTACTACACCTTCCGGTTTCTGCTTATAAGCATTGCTGAAATCGTAAGTCAGTACCCGTTTTATCTTATCCAAATCAATGCTAACCGAGCCACCGTGAACTAATGAGCCAAACAACAGTTCATTGGCCAGCGGTTTTTTCAGGCTATCCTGAATAACCCGCGCCATTGGGCGGGCACCCATCGCTTTGTCATAGCCTTTATCACATAACCATTGACGGGCATCCGCACTGACCTCCAGTGAAACGCCTTTTTCATCCAATTGTGCTTGCAGTGCGACAATGAACTTATCGACTACCTGTTGAATAACTTCAATAGAAAGCGCATTAAACCAGATGATACCATCAAGGCGGTTACGGAATTCCGGTGTAAACACCTTCTTAATCTCTTCCATCGCATCAGAGCTGTTATCCTGCTGCTTAAATCCAATGGATGTGCGCTGAGTTTCACGTACGCCAGCATTCGTTGTCATAACGACAATAACGTTACGGAAATCCGCTTTACGGCCGTTGTTATCGGTCAGAGTACCGTTATCCATGACTTGCAATAACAGGTTAAAGACATCTGGATGTGCTTTTTCAATCTCATCAAGCAGCAACACTGAATGAGGATGTTTAATCACCGCATCCGTGAGCAATCCCCCCTGATCAAAACCAACATATCCCGGTGGCGCACCAATCAAGCGACTAACGGTGTGGCGCTCCATATATTCCGACATATCAAAGCGCAATAACTTGATATTCAGTGCCCTGGCAAGCTGTATAGTGACTTCTGTTTTACCCACCCCTGTCGGGCCGGCAAGCAGGAAAGAACCCACTGGTTTATTATCCTGCCCTAATCCCGCACGACTCATCTTGATTGCTTCGGTTAATGCTGCAATCGCTGTATCCTGACCAAATACCAACATCTTCAGCCGATCATCCAACGTCTTCAATACATCCTTATCACTGGCCGAAACTGTTTTTTCAGGAATACGTGCAATACGCGCAACAATAAATTCAATATCCGACACATTGATCGTTTTCTTACGCCGGCTGATCGGCACCAAACGAGTGCGCGCCCCCGCTTCATCAATAACATCAATGGCCTTGTCTGGTAAGTGACGATCGGTAATATATTTCACTGATAAATCAACCGCAGCGCGGATAGCTTTCGTGGTATAGCGTACATCATGGTGTGCCTCATATTTTGGCCGCAACCCTTTAATAATCTGTACCGTCTCTTCTGGTGAAGGCTCAACAATATCAATCTTCTGAAAACGACGAGCCAGCGCCCGGTCTTTTTCAAAAATATTACTGAACTCATGATATGTCGTAGAACCAATCACCCTGATACGCCCACTGGATAACAGAGGTTTGATCAGATTAGCCGCATCGACCTGCCCCCCTGACGCCGCACCAGCACCGATAATGGTATGGATCTCATCGATGAATAGAATACTTTTTCTATCCTGCTCAAGGTTTTTTAACAAGGCTTTGAAGCGTTTCTCAAAATCACCGCGATATTTAGTTCCTGCCAGCAATGAACCAATATCCAGTGAATAAATCGTACAGTTAGCCATCACTTCCGGTACGTCTTTTTGTACAATCCGCCATGCCAACCCTTCTGCAATAGCTGTTTTACCTACCCCCGATTCCCCTACCAATAGTGGGTTATTTTTCCGGCGACGGCACAGTACCTGAATCGTTCTTTCCAGCTCATCCTGGCGGCCAATCAATGGATCAATCTGCCCTCTTTGAGCAAGTTGATTAAGATTAGTTGTAAAATTCTCCAACCGATCTTCACCAACAGGCTGTTCTTCCGCAGATTGAGCACCTATCCCCTGATGATCCGATTCACTGTCTTCTTTCTGCGTTCCATGAGAAATAAAATTAACCACATCCAAACGACTAACATCATGTTTACGCAGCAAATAAGCAGCCTGAGACTCCTGTTCGCTGAAGATAGCCACCAACACATTAGCACCGGAAACTTCTGAACGCCCAGAGGACTGAACATGAAATACCGCGCGCTGAAGAACTCGTTGGAAGCTCAAAGTTGGCTGAGTCTCCCGTTCATCATTCTCAGGCAGCAACGGTGTTGTTTGTAAAATAAAATTCTCTAGCTCCTTACGCAATTGAGCCAGATCGACCTTGCACGCTTCCAATGCTTCACGCGCTGATGAATTGCTTAACAATGCCAGCAATAGGTGCTCCACGGTCATAAACTCGTGTCTGTTATCCCGCGCTTTAGCAAAGGCAATATTAAGACTAAGTTCAAGCTCTTGATTGAGCATAGGCACCTCCCCCTAAAATCAGTATACTTGGTCAGATTTTTTCCAGCGTACAAAGTAATGGATGCCCGTGCTCCCTGGCATACATGTTTACCTGAGCCGCTTTAGTTTCTGCCACCTCTGCGGTATAAACCCCACAAATAGCTTTACCCTGATAATGGACATCCAACATTAATTGCGTTGCCCGTTCAACATCATAAGAAAAGAACTTTCGTAATACGTCAACTACAAACTCCATCGGAGTGTAATCATCATTGTTAAGAATGACCTGATACATTGATGGCGGTTGCAATTTTTGCTGTTGCTCATCCTTAACCAATTCTTTACTTTTCAAACTATTATGATACTCGCTCATTGTTTTTCCAACAGGATTAATCGCTAATACCAGCCACTGCCAGCAAATAAATTACGTTCCCATTTATCTTATCATTATCTGGGCAACTCCGTTTACCACAGGTTATTCCCCTATAAAACCCCGGTATAAAAGTGAATGAACGAAACTCATATCGTTATCTATATCAAACTTTAGTCATTCAAAACAACCAGACATTTGTTCTGTGCTTGACGAGAATTTGATTTTCACTACAGTATGTTTTGTGAACAAACATAGATAATGTAACTGGTTACATGTAATTGTTTACGAATGTTATATTAACGACTCATCTCAACCGACATGATTAAACGAGGGATGTAAAAGTATGGAGACAGGTACTGTTAAGTGGTTCAATAATACTAAGGGCTTTGGGTTTATTTGTCCGGCAAGCGGCGGAGAAGATATATTTGTTCATTACTCAACCATTCAGATGGATGGTTACCGGACGCTGAAAGCAGGCCAGAAGGTGCATTTCAGCGTTCATCAAGGCCCAAAGGGAAATCATGCCAGCATTATTGTTCCTCTTGAAAACAATCCCAAAGGCCAGATAACCTGACCTATGGGTAATAACCAGGTGTTACCTTTACACACCGCAGGCAATTTTGCCTGCGGTGTGACATGACTTCCACTTTCTATTCTCTCGCCAAAGCGTCTATCGGATCAAGACGGGCAGCATTACGGGCCGGTAAAAATCCAAATATCACACCAATTGCGGTAGAACAGGCGAAAGCACTAAGTAAAGCCACTGGCTGGAAAACAAAACTCCAGCCAGGCAGTGCCAGTTGAGCAATAAATGCAATCGTATAAGACAGTGCTATTCCCAAAACACCGCCTACCAGACAAACCAAAATAGCTTCTATCAGAAACTGCTGCATAACATCGCTGGTTCTGGCCCCTACGGCCATACGGATGCCAATCTCTCTCGTGCGTTCAGTCACCGAAACCAACATAATATTCATGACCCCGATACCACCAACGATCAGTGAGATTACCGCCACCATTGTCAAAAACAGCTGTAAAGTACGGGTCGTTTTTTCCACCGTTTTTATCAGCATATCCGTGTTATAGGTGAAAATATCCTTTTTCCCGTGGCGTAAAGTCAGCAATCGAACAATCTTCTGTTCTACTTCCTTAGAGCTGTGACCATCCTTGATTCTGACAACAATTGAATCCAGATAATTCCGGTTGAGCAGGCGACTGGTCATCGTGCTATAAGGTAACCAGACATGTAATGAACTATCACTGCCTAATGCCGATTTTCTTTCAGCTATCACCCCGACAATAGTGGCAGGCATATTACCCATTAGAATGACTTCACCAATCACATTTTTTTGATGAGGAAATAATTTACGCTGGGTATTTTTATCAATAACCACAACTTGCCCCTGACGGCGTACCATATCCGATGTAAAACTCATTCCCTGAGCAAAGTACAAAGCATAAACCTGAAAATATTCATCACCAATGCCGGAGACTCTCGCAGCAACATCAATGTTTCCTTTACGAAGGCGCGTCCCTCCCTCAATATCCGGTGAAACCGCCAGAATATAGGGTTGTGCTCTAATAGCGTCTACATCCGCGATTTTCAGCGCTTGCTTACTGACCGGATCGTCGCTGCCAAAATCTGCTCCCGGATAAATACTAATGGTATTTGTTGCAATCTCTTTAATATCGGATAACACCAATGCCTTGGCGGCATCGCCAATAACCAAAATAGTCACTACAGACGCGATACCAATAATAATCCCTAACATCGTCAACAAAGTCCGCATCTTGTTGACGACCATCGCCCGCCATGCCATCAATAAAGCTTCATTAAATCGGCCAAAAATCTGACGTATTGATGATATTTTTGATGTTATCAGTGGGGCTTCCGTCACGGTTTTACTCAGTTGCGAGCCAGAGTCATTCATAATGTGACCGTCTTTGATCTCAATAATCCGCTGTGCCTGCGCCGCGATTTTTGGATCATGCGTGACAATAATAACGGTATGCCCCTGTTCACACAGTTGTTTGAGGATAGCCATCACCTCTTCACCAGAATGGCTATCCAGCGCCCCTGTTGGCTCATCAGCCAAAATAACCTGTCCACCATTCATCAACGCCCTGGCGATACTGACCCTCTGCTGCTGTCCACCAGAGAGCTGCCCTGGCCGATAGTTGACTCTCTCGTCAAGCCCCAGACGACCAAGCAACGCTATTGCTCTCTGTCTGCGTACAGTTTTAGCCGCCCCAGCGTAAATCGCAGGAATTTCTACATTCTGTTCAGCAGTCAAATGGGTCAGCAAATGATAACGCTGAAAAATAAACCCAAAATGCTCCCGTCTCAGTGCCGCCAGTTCATCATTATTCAGTTCAGCAACATTCTGCCCCGCGACCCGGTATTCACCACGACTGGGTTTATCAAGACAGCCAAGGATATTCATCAGTGTCGATTTACCAGACCCGGAAGCACCGATAATCGCAACCATCTCACCGGAGTGAATAGACAAGGTGACATCATCAAGTACTTTTATCTGTTGCTCGCCAGCGGAATAGCTGCGTTCTATGCCTCTCAGCTCAAGTAACGCATTCATTACTCATCCCCTGTTTCACCACGACCGGTAATCACCTGCTCATGTTCTTTCAAACCGGACAAAATCTGTACATTCACATCATTACGCACACCAATAACCACTTCCTGTTTCTCTTCTTTCCCCCCCTTCAGGATATCCACCTCATAGCGGGTTGGGGTAATCTGTTTACCCAGAGCAGAAAGCGGGAGCATTAACACGCCACGATGGGAATCGAGCTGGACTTTTACTTGAGCCGTCATTTGTAAACGCAAAAGTTGCTTAGGGTTAGGCACCTCAAAACGGGCATAAAAGAAAATTGCATCATTAATCTTTTCTGGCGTCGGCAAGATATCTTTCAACACACCAGTGAAATTTTTATCAGGTGCGCCTAATACGGTAAAAGAAGCTTTCTGACCGGGTTTCAGGTCAATCACATCCGCCTCTGAAACTTCTGCTTTTACCAGCATCGTGCCAAGATCAGCCAATGTCAGAATAGTCGGGGCTTCCTGTGCCGCAATGACCGTTTGCCCCTGAAGTGTTTTAATATTGACAACAATGCCATCCATCGGTGCGGTAATACGGGTATATTGTAAATTAGCCCGGGCAGTATCAAGGCTGGCCTGATTTTTACTGATTTGCGCCAACAAAGTTTCTACCCTCGCTCTTTTCACTTCAACATCCGTTTTAACCTGATCCAATTCCTGGTGAGAAACTGCCTGCACTTTTGCCAGATTATTCTGACGTTGTAATGTAAGCTGCGCCAGTTTCAATTGTGCTCTGGCCTCCATCAGATTAGCGCTTA
This sequence comes from Photorhabdus khanii NC19, assembly GCF_000517265.1. Lineage (GTDB taxonomy): Bacteria > Pseudomonadota > Gammaproteobacteria > Enterobacterales > Enterobacteriaceae > Photorhabdus > Photorhabdus khanii. The sequence continues at coordinate 376,062 of NZ_AYSJ01000017.1, read as the reverse complement.
ATTCTTTAATTGTCGCTTCAACTTCTTTTACTTGGTTTTGAGCAGGCTTAGGATCGATTAATGCCAATAATTGGCCTTTTGTCACCTTATCACCCACTTCAACATACAAGTTTTGCAATTGACCACTAACCTGCGCCCCTACATCTACTTTTCTGACAGCATCCAGCTTCCCTGTGGCCAGGACATTTTTCTCCAAATCGCCTTTAATAACAGATACAGTCTGATATTTAACCGTTTCTGGCCCATGCAGAAAATACCCCAGAAGCAATACGATAACTGCCACAATAGCTAACAACCCCACCCATCGACGTTTCGAACGAATAAAATTCATTTAAATATCACCATCTTAAACATTGGATAAAAGGAATGATAAAAAACAATGTTTCCTGTAATGCCACGAATAACCAGAAATTTCCACTCAATCCCAGAAAGATGTAGTCCCCATTCGATTTTTATACCCACTGAAAGTTCACCCACCTTAAGAATAAAAAATTCTTTGAGCAACAACATACCTCACCCTATCCTGGCTATTCTCTTAATGTAAAAAAATTGTTATCTTTATTTTCGTGGCCTTTAAGGCTAATTTTTATACGAAATTTGGATAAATAAAGACGTTAACCGTTTTAAAGGATGTTAATTATGTATTCTGGGCTGCTGATCATTCTTTTGCCGTTAACTCTGGGTTATCTTATCCGTTTGAATAATCAAACAGGGTTAAATGCTGTTCATCGTCTCCTTAATGCGATGGTCTATGTCATTCTGTTTTTAATGGGAATAAGTTTAGCTTTACTGGAAGATTTAAGCCGTAACCTCTTCTCTATTTTTCAATATGCCACTGTATTTTTCTTATGTATTTTCGCAGCCAATATGCTGGCATTATTCCTGCTGGAAAAACGCGATCCTTGGATTACTAACTCGCATAAACAGGAAAAACCCCCTTCCCGTTTACATATGATTTTTGAATCACTGAAATTATGTGGTGTCCTGATTTTAGGTTTCCTACTTGGGCTTACTGGCTGGTCATGGTTACATTTCGCCAGTCTTGCCAGTGAAATTGCTCTGGTTGTTTTGCTGTTATTGGTAGGCATTCAATTACGTAACGGCGGTATGAACCTGAAACAGATATTACTAAACCGCCGGGGTACAACTATTGCGCTTGTTGTTGCGGTCAGTGCGCTCGCCGGCGGTGTGGTTGCAGCGCTTATTCTTGGGCTGCCAGTGAAAACTGGTTTAGCGTTGGCTTCCGGCTACGGCTGGTATTCTCTCTCTGGTATCTTACTTTCCGATGCTTACGGCCCCGTCATCGGCAGTGCCGCGTTCTTTAATGATCTGGCGCGTGAACTTGCAGCAATTATGCTTATTCCGGTTCTGGTCAATCGGTATCGTTCAAGCGCAATAGGGTTAAGCGGTGCGACTTCTATGGATTTCACTCTGCCGATATTACAACGATGTGGTGGAGTCAGTATTGTTCCGGCAGCTATTGTTCACGGTTTTTTGTTGAGCTTACTGGCCCCTTTACTGATCGCATTCTTTACTTAATCAGAATTTCAGCCACAATGATACTTGATATTATCGATGATAATCTGAACGCTTAATTGCTAATAAGTAAGCAATAACTATTCATCTCCCGCTGTATGGAAACAGAATAAGTAAGCTTTTGTTAACGAATTGTACAAAGCGCGGGTAGAACAGATTAATCAGACATGTAATTGAAATATCAATTAATAATATTCTATGCGTAAGATATTGCATAATTATGCCAACGGGTTTAGCATCGGGATAAACCACTGACTATTCAGAATTAAAGCATGAGTATTCAATTAAAAAGCATTGATTGCTATTACAGCGCACATCAGGCACTGTTTGATATTAATCTTAAGTGTTCTTCAGGGGAAACGATGGTTTTGCTAGGGCCAAGTGGCGCAGGTAAAAGCACGTTGTTGCGGGTATTAAACCTACTGGAAATACCGCGATCCGGCCAATTGACTGTTGCTAATCATCAATTCGATTTTTCACAAACACCAGGAATAAAGGAGATTCGTTCTCTACGCCAGAATGTCGGTATGGTTTTTCAGCAATATAATTTGTGGCCTCACCTCACTGTTATGGATAACCTGATCGAGGCACCTTGTCGTGTGCTCGGTTTATCCAAACAACAGGCTCAGGAAAAGGCGGATAAGCTACTTTCCCGTTTGCGCCTGGAAGATTTTGCTGGTCGCTTTCCACAACATTTATCCGGTGGGCAACAGCAGCGGGTCGCTATTGCACGGGCATTGATGATGGAACCACAGGTTTTATTATTTGATGAACCAACGGCAGCACTGGACCCGGAAATCACCGCCCAAGTGGTGAATATTATCCATGAATTATCCGCAACAGGTATTACACAGATTATCGTTACCCATGAAGTGGAAATCGCCCGTAAGGCCGCTAGCCATGTCGTCTATATGGAAAACGGCCGCATTATAGAACAAGGTGATATCAGCCATTTTACCCAACCACAAACCAAAGCCTTTGCTAATTATCTGTCACACTAACTATTATAGGATATAGCGATGAAAAAATTACTCCTTGCCGCCCTCCTGGGGACCGTTACTTTATCTGCAACCGCCACGGGAAAAGAAACCCTTCGTTTTGCCACGGAAGCCACTTATCCTCCTTTTGAATTCATTGATGCAAATAATAAAATTCAGGGTTTTGATATCGATCTGGCCAATGCTATCTGTGAGCAAATTAATGCGACATGTACTTTCACTAACCAATCATTTGACAGCCTGATCCCAAGCCTGAAATTCCGTCGCTTCGACGCTTTAGTGGCAGGTATGGATATCACCCCTGAACGCCAGAAACAGGTTGATTTTACTGACACTTATTACGATAACTCAGCGATATTTATCACAGTTAAAGACAAGGTTTCCAGCATCGCTGAACTGAAAGGCAAACAAGTGGGTATCCAGAATGGTACAACTCACCAAAAGTACCTGATGGAACAACGAAAAGAGATTAAAACCGTTCCCTATGACAGCTATCAGAATGCCATTCTGGATCTGAAAAATGGCCGTCTGGAAGCTGTCTTCGGTGACACCGCCGTTGTCAACGAGTGGCTGAAAAAAAATGAAAACCTAAGTACTGTGGGTAATAAAGTCACTGACAAAAATTACTTTGGTATCGGTTTAGGGATTGCAGTGCGTAAAGGCAACAAAGAGCTACAGGATAAACTGAACAAAGCACTGGCTGAAATCAAACGAGATGGCACTTATGACATCATCTATAAAAAATGGTTTGAATAATAACTGAATCTCAATGAATGAATTTCAATCTCTAGCAAGTGCCGCCGGCATCACCGTCGGCCTTGCCGTTTCTGCGTTAGTTCTAGGTCTGATTTTAGCCATGCTATTTGCTGCCTGGGAATCCGCGCGATGGAAACCTTTTGCCATGCTCGGCACCTGCTGGGTCACCCTTTTCCGGGGATTGCCCGAAATTTTAGTAGTGCTGTTCGTCTACTTCGGCGCATCACAACTTCTGATGACACTGGCGGACGGCTTTGATGTTTATCTTATCTTCTGGCATCCCAGAATTCAGATAGATATTCAGGATTTTTATGTCAGCCCATTCCTTTGTGGTGTCATTGCGCTTTCCCTGCTCTACTCTGCCTATGCATCCCAGACACTTCGGGGCGCGATAAAAGCCATTCCTGCCGGCCAATGGGAAGCGGGTCAGGCATTAGGTCTCGGCCGCACTGAAATATTTTTCCGCCTGATAATGCCTCAGATGTGGCGACATGCTCTGCCAGGGCTCGGTAACCAATGGCTGGTTTTACTGAAAGACACCGCATTGGTATCGCTTATCAGTGTTAATGATCTGATGCTGCAAACCAAAAGTATTGCGACACGAACTCAGGAGCCCTTTACCTGGTATATGATCGTGGCGCTTATCTATCTGATTATCACCCTGATCAGTCAGTTTATTCTGAAGAAAATTGAGATGCATACCACACGCTTTGATCGGAGTGCTTCCTGATGCTTGAGTATATTCAACAAATTCTGTCAGGGCTGCAAACCAGTCTGAGCCTGACCGTTGCGGCTCTTTTTACCGCTTTCATAATGTCCGTGCTGTTCACTATGGTTCTGACCATCAAATTACCGGTACTGACACAGCTGGTAAAAACCTACATTACTCTGTTTACTGGTACGCCTTTACTGGTGCAGTTCTTTCTGGTTTATTACGGGCCTGGACAATTTCCATCCCTAAAAGAATATCCGTGGCTTTGGCATTTACTGTCTGAACCCTGGCTGTGTGCAATGGTAACACTGGCGCTCAACAGTGCAGCCTATTCTACGCTGCTATTCTACGGCGCAGTAAAAGCCATTCCCGTAGGTCAGTGGCAATCCTGTCAGGCGCTGGGAATGTCTAAAGCGCAATCCATGCGGATCCTGCTGCCATATGCCTTCAAACGGGCGTTGTCTTCCTATTCCAACGAAGTTGTGTTGATTTTCAAGAGTACTTCTCTTGCAAGTACGATAACTTTGCTGGAGGTAATGGGATACAGTCAGCTTCTGTTTGGCCGTAATTATGATGTGATGGTTTTTGTTGCCGCAGGTATGATTTATCTGTGTGTTAACGGTATCCTGACTTTGCTGATGCGGATGATTGAACGCCGCGCGCTGGCTTTTGAGCATCGTAATTAAAAGGGATAGGCGTTCCTACCGGAATCCCATCCCAGGCACGTCTATCATTCAGTTTTGATTTAACACCAATAACGTCAACACTTCGTAATGCTCAGTATGAGGGAACATATCAAACAACTGCGTTTTTTCCACACGGTAGTTGACCAACTCACTGATATCTTTCACCATTGTCTGAGCATTGCAGCTTGAATAAAGAATATAATCCGGTGCCATTCTACTGAGATAATCACACAGCTCTTTACCAATTCCCCGACGAGGTGGATTGACCAGAACCAATTGAGGAATGTGATCTTTTGCTACAGCAAAGTGCGTTGAATCCAAAGCCTGGAACTCAATGTTTTCCAAACCCAATGTTTTGGCCGAATCAGCGGCACAATCAATCGCTTCAGAGCTGATTTCAATTCCAGTTAAACGGGTATTTTTACCCGCACAATGAAGGCCAAAACCACCAACGCCACAGAACAGATCCCACATACTGCTGATTTTCAGTTCACGAACCCAACGCCCTGCCGTCGCATACAACTCAGAAGCAATTTCCGGGTTAGTCTGGAAAAAACTGCGTGGCCGAATATAAAGAGGAACGCCATTAAATTCTTCTTTTAGTGCTTTTTGCTCAGTAAACAGGATCTCCTTTTCACCTTCCAGGATCGCCATATGGATTGGCTGAATATTGGCAGAGATAACCTTAAGCTGTGGCAATTGCTCCCACAACCGGGGCAAAGCACGTTCCAGTTGAGCAATTTTCGTTTCAGAACGCAGTACAAAACGCAGCATCATTTCACCGCTATGACGGCTTTCCGTCAGTAACAGGTATTTCAGCTCACCCCGTTTACGGGCAACGTTATATGGCGTCAATCCAGCACAAGCAATGAAAGATTTAACGACATCAAATACAGGCTGAAAATGCGCTGGATAGAGAGGACAGTTACACAGATCAACAGCAATCCCATCGCGATGCAACATGCCCAGCAATGGACGCTCTACACTGCCACTGACGACCATTTTAGCTTTATTACGAAAGGCGTTTTGTTGACTGGCAATCGGAGGCAACCATTGATTCACGATGGTTTGGCAAAATAACTGTTTTAAATTCTGCTGCTTATCTTCTAACTGCTGAAAATAGGGTTTTTCGAGCCACTGACAGGAGTGACAATGCCCAGCGGAATACTGCGTACATTGCATTGTTGAATGACCGTGTTGGAAATATTAGTGCAAAGTAAAAGTCGGTGTTTTAACGGAAGTCTGTGACTCTTCTTCCTCTTCAATCTCACCCTCGATTTCGATATCACTGTTAATATACAACAAATTATTACTGTGAATTTCAAAAATCACACTCGCAACCTGTTCTTCGCTCTGCTGCAAAAAATGAGAAAATTGGGAAAAAGTCAGCCCGGCTGAAACAAGGAAAGATTGACATACCACTAACTTCGGTAAGTTTTCATCCTGAATATCAAGAAAAGCCTTAATCGTCAGCGAACTCGAGTTAATCTGACTTAGATTAGCCATCAGAGGAATAATTGCTGTTGGCTTCACCTCAGCCAAAGCAGAGAACAAAATTACATTGTCCAACAGATCAATTTTAGCATCGAATAAACCATCAATATTCTGCATATGAGGTAGATGCAATGCCAGGCATGAATCGCACTCAAAGTAGGAAATTTTGAGCTGATCCAACCACTCACGCAATACTGATAAGTCAGGAATGACAAGTGAACCCATCTAACAACCCCATACAACGGAAAATGAAAAAGCGCTATAGCTTACGAAATAATTCTTTATCGCGCTATCACCAATAGCTGATAAATTATTTTTCTTTACCGTTATCGCTCCCCTTTGTCTTATTTTTGCTCTCTTTTTTATCATCGATTCCCAAAAAAGAGAGGCAATATACTGCACGCCAGATAATGTTGACCGCAGCAGGAACCAAACAACCAATACCAACGAAAATCATAACAATATGCGCTACTGGCGTCATTAGTAGATCCGTTAAGATGACAATATCATTAACAGTCAAATATGCCAGTATCAGCCACCCGATGCCGATAATTTCCAGCAAGATAACCTGTTTTGGCATATCTACCAATGAACTCATACGGTCCTTATGACTCTTCATTGCACCCTCACTGACGACATTGTATTGCATTATACTACCGAAAGCCCGCAGCCAAAATTGGTATGATTAATTAAAACAAAAGGCAATTCCTGCTTTTTTTTGCTCATCTATACAGGCATAGTAGCGATAAATGAACATGAGCAATACAGCAAACAACACTATTTTAAGATAACCAAAAGGAGTTTATATGTTTACTGTGATTTTCGGCCGTCCTGGCTGCCCATACTGTGTCCACGCAAAAGAGCTGGCTGAACGACTGAAAGAACAACGTGATGACTTTGACTTCCGTTATGTTGATATTCACGCAGAAGGCATCACTAAAGCGGATCTGGAAAAAACAGTCGGCAAACCCGTAGAAACTGTTCCACAGATTTTTGTTGATGAAAAACATATCGGTGGTTGCACAGATTTCGAAGCGTATGTAAAAGAACACCAACTGTTGCAATAATCAAACTTCACGCTTTACTTTGTTGCTGTAAAAATAACGCGGGATTATTAATAACCATTGACCAGGTTGACTTGTGCAAAAAATGTCATTTTCATCAAATCGAAAAAAAATTTGTCTTTTTTTCTTAATCACGAAGAACTTTTCTGCCAAATCGTAGTCTGACTTAATGCCACTGCTTTTCTTTGATATCCCCATATTGAGGAACCCGATAGTTCATCCATTTTGGTTCAAGACTATCGGGTTTTTTTATTGCCTGAAAAATATGACCTTCATCAACACATCACCATTCTACTGATGCTCAAGCTATCAGGCATGAGTACTATCACAGGGCCAAACCAGAGTATAATCTTATATATATCAATAAATTGATGATTTTTTATCATTATTACCACCTGATATTTTCTTGATGGAAATATAAACCAAAAATAAATAACACACATAATCAAGACAATTATTCTTTACTCACAAGCCAAGCAATTTTACTCTCTTGCGTCCAGCTGTCGTGATGTACATAAATAAATGACCATATGTGAGGCCCGATTTGTTAGAGCAAATGAACCATAATCTGTTTACTTTTTTCAATGCTACGCCTGAATCATCACCTGTCATGATTGCAACGGCTATTTTCATTGCGAAATACCTGGTTCTTATTTTCCCTCTGACATTGGCTGGTTTCTGGTTTTGGGGTTCAGAGCGCGCTCTTCCCCATCATCGGATTATCGTCAGTAAAACCACCATGTCTTCCTGTTTTGCGATGCTAGCCTCATACTGTATCGGTTTACTCTGTCCTCACGATCGCCCTTTCGTCGAAGGTTTTGGTTACAATTTTCTTCTCCACGCGCCAACAACCTCATTCCCAAGTGATCATGGGACAATTGTCTTCACTTTCGCTTTATCCTTTCTGTTCTGGTACAGAATCTTACCTAGCCTAGGTCTGATGACAACTGCACTGGCTATCGCATGGGCCAGAGTCTATTTAGGCGTTCATTGGCCGATGGATATGGTTGGGGCATTTCTCGTCAGCCTGATGGGGTGTGCTTTTACACAAATGGTATGGACTCTGTTCGGCGAAAATTTGCAAAAAAAATTACACAGCCTGTATCAGCGCAGCTGCTCTTTTCCTATCCGGAAAGGTTGGATAAAAAGCTAGCAACACACTGCCAATAAAAACCCAGGCTCACAAAAGTGCAGGTTTTTATGCCAGTACCGTGTTTTCAACAGACAATATACATGCAACTTAATTATCCCAGATAAGCAGATTTCCGTCTTAATCAAAATCTTTTTATTAGAAATTATTGGCTAATTTCATACGCAAAAATGAACATTAGTTAAACAACAGGATAATATCCCACATTCTATTTAACATTTATTTGCCTTTAAACTCAGCTCAACTCTTTCCATAAATCAAGAAAATCTGTACAAATCACTATGTAAATAAATACATAACGAAAGAGATTATTAAAACCTGATCAAAGAATGAATAGTACATATTTCATGCATATTATTGATGCTATCAATCTGATATTCTTATTTTATATATATTTTTCACAAAGATACAAACATCACACAAGATATACCTATTTTCATATCTGGTAACGAATTGATATTTATCAATTTATTAACTATTACTTCTATTTGTCGCTTGCATTTATTAATATGTAAACACAAGATAGAAAATAGCAAAAACATAAGAGAATAATGAGAGTTGAGTAATAGATAAATTGAGGTTATAATTTGACCTTATTAAAATTGGCAATATTCAGGTAACAATTACATTAAATTTCGTAACATGATGACTTTTCGGGATATATTACGCATTTGAGATGATGATCACGGTACTATTCACTAAAAATCGCTATCTTGCCGAAATCAAAATTTTAGCTTTAACATTCCCAAACTTTCTTTCAAAAGAGAAAGTAAAGCGGAAATTCTGGCTGACTAATTTAAAGTCTAATTTTCGACCAAGATGTTAATGTGGTAATAAAAACGTTTAAATAAAAACCAGAGATATTTAAAGAAATTATATTTATAAAGAAAGAGTTAGACCACACGCATTTACATGCCTGCGGCATTGTAGTTTTGTTTTTTAATTTACCGCGTTATTCTCGGAGATAACTATGGATATGACTCAAACAGGTACGATCGCTTCCCCGGCTACCAGCCCAAGCGATTATAAAACCTGGCGTAAATCAGATACAGTATGGATGCTTGGCTTATATGGTACCGCGATTGGTGCTGGTGTGCTGTTTCTACCCATCAACGCAGGTATTGGTGGTCTGCTGCCACTGCTGGTGATGGCACTACTGGCTTTCCCAATGACATTCTTTGCTCACCGAGGAATGTGTCGTTTCGTTCTGTCCGGCAAGAATCCAGGTGAAGATATTACCGAGGTGGTAGAAGAACACTTTGGCAACTTGGCAGGTAAATTGATCACCCTGCTCTACTTTTTCGCTATCTATCCGATTCTGCTGGTTTACAGTGTTGCGATTACCAACACCGTAGACAGTTTTATTGTTCATCAATTACATCTGCCCTCACCACCTCGTGCCTTGCTGGCTCTGATCTTAATTGTCGGTATAATGAGCATCGTTCGTTTCGGTGAACAAGCTATCGTTAAGGCGATGAGCGTACTGGTATTCCCATTTGTTGCAGTTTTGATGCTATTGGCGTTTTACCTGATCCCTAACTGGAACACCGCTGTCTTCGAAAACATCACTGTTTCTACCGCGGGTGCAAGCCATGGACTGCTGATTACTCTGTGGCTAGCGATTCCAGTCATGGTGTTCTCCTTCAATCACTCACCAATCATCTCCGCGTTCGCGGTAGCAAAACGTGGAGAGTATGGCGAAAACGCTGAGAAAAAATGCTCCCGCATTCTGGCATACGCGCACATCATGATGGTTGCGACCGTCATGTTCTTCGTATTCAGTTGCGTATTGAGTCTGTCTTCAGAGAACCTGGCAGAAGCCAAAGCACAAAATATTTCTATTCTGTCTTATCTGGCTAATCACTTTAATACACCAGTGATTGCCTACATTGCTCCGTTTATTGCATTCATCGCAATTACCAAGTCTTTCCTTGGTCATTATCTGGGGGCTCGTGAAGGTTTTAACGGTATGGTTGTTAAGACACTGCGCGACCAGGGCAAAACCATTGAGCCTAAAAAGCTGAATCGTATCACGTCCATTTTCATGTTAGTAACCACATGGATAGTGGCTACCCTGAACCCAAGTATCCTGGAAATGATCGAAAGATTGGGTGGCCCGGTTATCGCAATGTTGCTGTTCATTATGCCAATGTATGCAATCCGTAAAGTACCTGCTATGCGCAAATATAGCGGCAAACTGAGCAACATATTTATCTTCTTCATGGGGCTGGTTGCTATCTCCGCCGTCCTTTACTCGCTATTTGCATAATAAACACCCGGTTGCTGCTCTCTTCTACGGGCAGCAACCGAATAATGACATGGGCCTCTGACTCTCAGTATCAGAACACCTGGATCAGCTAACGGAAAAATTTAAGCTATACCTCCCACTTCACCCAATCTCCTTTTTGTTCATCGTATTGCCATAGGTCATCTTCGTCAAAATGTCCGCGCTCTTCTATCGGTACCCCTTGCTGTTCCTCCTCTTCCCATTGTTGCCGCAACTTATCTGTTAAAATATAAGGCGTCTTGGTGACAACTTCTCCAGTAAAAGGAAATCTATTTCCGGTTTCCTCCAAGCGGATAAACTTGGCACCAGTGGGAATATTCGAGATGACCACAGCCTTAGTCGCTGAAGGGAAAAGAATATAACCATTAATCAAAGGGAAATATCGCGGTAAACCAGGCTTATGCGGTGGTGGAATGATATCAACGGCATTCCATGAAAGAAGGTAATCCAATCCCTCATCTTTATTAGGCCCCATTGGATAACCCTGGTAAAAATAACGATTTTGAACTGAATAACTACCCGTCAATACATATGCAATATAAAAATAGTAACTAACCAGATCTATTTCTTCTGTTCTGAACTTACCGAATATTGAATGCAAAGGAAACGTTCCCATGCCACCAAGGAGGCCAAGAACCTCAAATTGTTCATCGTGACCATACTGATCAATATATTTTCCCGTATTGATTTTCGATACCTGCATATCCGTCAAAATATTGTCGTGTCCATTACTTGAATTGAATCTATATCGACCGTAAAGAAAATGCAGGCTATCCTCATAAATGTAAGTGAATTGCTCTTGGTTAAGAGTACGGAGAGGATCGGGTTTATCTGTCCATCGCTTATCAGCGCCCAAATTATTGCGATTTCCGAAACGGATAGAAAGCTCTAGCGGATCAAGATATGACATATAACCACCTTTTCATCACAGAATAGTGGGCACATACGCCCATTAAAAAAACGATAATTATCACATTAACAAAAATTTAACCATATATTGTTGTTAAAATTTACAACTTCCTGATCTGTATTATTACCCCCAGATGTATTACTGCAAAAGTGTTAAATAAATGTATCAATTATCTCCCAAAAACAAACAACCCACTGTCCTATCCAAAAAATGATGAATTATAATTATTTCATTTTTAAGAATATTAATTATTTGATAAATATAAAAATAACCTAACATCGTTTAGCCTTAATATTGAAATAGTTAATCATATCTCTATTTTATACGCTAATAAGTTTTTTTAAGAATAGACGAACAATTCACAAAGAAAAGGATTTTTTGTAAAAAAAACATACAACATCTCATTTACATCAATATTTACATAAATTTCAAACAAATAAAGTAACTATATTTACTTACAATAATTAAAAATATAATCTGTATTTTTAATTACCAAACTAATCATTCCAAACAAATACATTATCAATAATATTTTAATTTCGTCTAATTATACACAATGTAGAAAATAACAATTATTTTATATTTTTATCATTGACAATATATTCTCTAATCTTTTAAGAAGATAACTCTGCATATCAATTAATTACATTATTTTTTGAAATTTATTTGACAACATCTAAATGGCACCTATAGTTATATGTGTTAGACAAAATGTTATATGCCAATTAAAACCATTAACTGTCCTATATTTTTAGTGCTAAAAAAATTTCTTATGTAGATTGCTTTTATAGTAGAAGTACCAACCACCTTATATTTCCCAAGAGAACATCTTCTCGTTCTTTACTTTGGGACAATATAAGTTAATTTATCAATTCATTAGATTATATTTTGGAGTTTATATTATGATTAACGACATGCATCCTTCTTTAATCAAAGATAAAGATATGGTAGACGATATGCTCTTACGCGGCTGTAAAATCATTTGCATGAGAGTTATGCCAGATAAAGCTATGCAAGTTATGGTGACAGTATTATTCCATGGTGGCGTATCTGAAGAAATGCTGTTGAAATGGAATCTTATGGACAATAGAGGCATGGCTATTTATAAGGTTCTTATGGAAGCTCTTTGCGCTAAGAAAGATGTGAAGATAGGAATTGTAGGAAAAGTCGGACCTCTCGGCTGCGATTATATTAATTGCGTAGAAATCTCCATGTAAAATGATCGTTTGTTGTTAAATGCTTGGGCTAAATAATAATTCCTAATAGAAAATCGATCTGATTGAAGCGATTTAATGAATCGCAAAATACAATACTGTTGCAATAGGATATTTAGCACAACATTTTCCAGGTAGAATAATGCCGATTTTACAAAGGCGTATTCTATCAAATTCAAGGCAGAACGTAATATTAACGTTCTGCCTGCCATTGTTATATTTAACGCTATTTAATAGAGAAGCGAAAATTTATCATTAAATTAATATTAATTCATCTGACTATATATCTTCCGAACAGAAAATTAAAAAATAATTACTCAAATTTTAATTCTTTCTAATTTCACAACAAAATAATACCCATCAAAAACCACCTGAAAAATAACACACATCATCAAATAAAGCTTTGCAAACAACATAATATAACATTTTCATTTTTATGCGCCGTTAATATTTCATTATGAAATATAATTATACAAACAATATTTTTATATTGTAATTATTAACAATAATATCCTACACCAATCGCATTATATTTAAAATGGATTATTAACTTTATCCTTTCAAAGAAACAGAAATAAATATCAATGTTATTTTTTGATTATCGTTATACCTTTGATTATTATAACTCTAACCCTTTAGAGGAAATATATTATTGGCGACATTTTAACTGCATCAATAATTATATAACACGGATAAACTTTTAATATAGATCACAATTACCAATTACCTTATATTTCTTCGGCGGCCAAATTATTGGTCTGCACATTTGAGTAATAAGAATTTATTTTTCAACTACATTAAACTATAGGATTAATACAATGAACTTTGCACATCCTTCTGCAACTGGTGAAGTGGTAACAGAGAATAAAACTGAGCAAGCTCCTAATTACTATTTCGCTGTTGGTACTGTAACTTCTGTCCAAGCGGCACCTGATCAAAACCAATTGCAGGTTACTGTGACTATGCAATTCCCTAACGGTAAATTTAACTACATCTTATGGTGGAATACTCAAGACTACAGAGGTATAGCACTGTACCATCTTCTTCTGAACGCTTGCAGCAATAACAAACGTGTAAATATAACCTCTTCGTCAGTTGTTTCTCCTGGTGGTTACAATTATATCTACAACGCAACATTACTGGCTTAATATAAAGTTATAAGCCAATAAGTAACTGTGCCAAATACCACATTGTTAAAATAATATTTGGCGCAGTATTTCTCTGGCAGAATAAGGTTTATATTTATTCAAAGCCAAAAGAAATGTGTTACCAAATACTCCTTTCTCCAGGCAGAACCGAGAGATCAAAGTTCTGCCTGTTCTGGCGTTATTTCTTAAAATTCATCGCAATAAGTAATGCTTTATTTTTCAATAATGCCAATTTTAATTTCTTAGTTCAATATTTACTTAATTTAAATATTATGTAAAATAAAAAAAATAACAGTTCACAAACTAATTCCAATATATTTATTCACCATATATTTAATAACGCTAACAACAGTATATTAATGTAATTTCATCAGATCTATTTTACAACTCAGATATTTTAATTTATTAATAATTAATTTCACATCTGACACTATCTATAAAAGAATAAAAAAATTTAAATCTGTTTTCTTGACAAATATCAATAATACTTACTACTATTTTTAGTGCACGAGTATCTATTTTCCTTTTGTTTATTACCCTTTATAATAATAGGTGATTACATGTCAAAAGAAAATCAACGCATTAAAAAACCATCTTCAGGTTATGCAACAGATCATTTCTATGATGGAGCATGGCACAGAGCCGTCAAATTCGTTGAAGGCAGTGTTGAATTTTTTGATGTTTACGACGTCATTTTTGAAGGAATTACTCACCAATCCCCACCGATATTAGTTTCTGAGAATATTATTATTATTCCCTTAGAAAAAGATGAAGTTGCATGGAACAGTAAAATAGAAATATATGGTGCTATTGGCACCGGAGAAAGCGAGAAAATTTTTTCTGATGGTGATGCCATCCGACCTTTTGCCGGTGAACTTGATACTTCAAATCCTCATGAACCACTGGTCATTTTCGAAGGAGGCAACGTTAGCCGTTTTTCCAATTACATAGCCAGTGTCAATGGAGTTGAATATGGCGGCTTGATTATAGATCCACAGAGAAATTCAATATCACTATTGCGTGCTCTTGAGGCTGGGAAATTGCACGTATTTGGTAAAACTGAAACTGGCAAAAATGTCACAGTCTTTGAAAAAGATACTGAAGGTGAAAATAAACCGCTTAATGGATGGGTAGAGCTCCATGATGTAGCGACATGTATTCTATTCAGAAGTGGCGATTTGACTGAATTTGCTGATAGTTATGAACTCAGATATGAAGGAACATCAACCCACGATTATCGCGGTTTATCACCTACGCATATTCGATATCAGAATATTGGTCATCATGTCAAAACTGAAGTTGAATTATGGGCTTACTGGAAAGATAAGCCTAATGGAGTTTTATTATTCAAAGGCCGATATAACGGTTCTTTTGTAAAAAGCAGCGAGCATTGCTCTCTGGAAAAAGATAAATAAATGTAAAATGTGCGCGGCAAAAATGCCGCGCCCTGAACTAACCAGGAAGGATATATCTGCTGCATGTTGACGATCGAACTCACCTTCCCATATAAATCATACACTTAAATTAAATCAACCAAAAATAGCACTAAACCAACCGCTAACTTTCATGACAACCAAATCCCAAATACGGCTGAAAAAACCCCCTTTCTCAACAGCGTCTTTAACAACTAAAGGTCGCTGCTCAATGACTTTATCGCCTAATTGGAAATTAATAACACCGACAACCTGGTTTTTTGTCAAAGGCGCTTCCAATGGTGTTTGATTCAACGTGTAACTGGCTTTCAGATTTTTCAACTGACCACGAGGAATCGTGATCGCTGCGTCTTTTTCCACCCCAAGAGCAACATCTGAGCGATCACCATACCAAACCTTTTCTGAAACAAACGGTTCACTGGCTTTAATTGGTGTCACCGTTTCATAAAAACGGAATCCCCATAAGAGTAATTTTTCGCTTTCAGCGAAACGAACCCGATCACTTGGCGCACCCAGCACAACGGAAATAAGCCGCATTGGCCCCTCTGTCGCTGAAGCAACCAAATTATGACCAGCGCCGCTGGTATAGCCTGTTTTTACACCATCCACATTCATATTCTTATTCCACAGCAACCGGTTACGGTTAGGCTGTCGGATGTTATTAAAGGTGAACTCTTTCTCTTTATGAAGGGCGTACTCATCAGGAACATCACGGATCATTGCTTGACTCAACACCGCCATATCATGAGCGGTACTGAATTGACCTTCAGCATCCAATCCATGAACAGTACGAAAATGGGTATTAGTCAACCCAAGTGCCTTTGCATAATTATTCATCAAACTGACAAATGCATCCTGACTACCTGCCACATGATCAGCTAAAGCAATGCTGGCATCATTACCAGACTGAATAACAACACCTCGATTCAGATCGATCACTTTTACCCTGTCACCGGGTTTAAGAAACATCAGAGAAGAACCTTTCAGTATCGGATTACCCGTCGCCCAGGCATCCTTTCCTACCGTAACCATATCTTCCAGTGTGATTTTTCCGGCTTTTATCGCCTGACCGACCACATAGCTGGTCATAATTTTTGTCAGACTGGCTGGATCAAGCCGCTCATCAGGATTACCAGAAGCCAGAATTTTACCGCTAGCATAATCCATCAACACATAAGCTTTAGCCTCCACCGGAGGAACAACAGGTTCATCCGACGCATAAGCACTGGTATTTACGACTAATATAGCTGACAGCACCGCAGTAACACACTTCATCGTCATAGCCAAACTGTTCTTCATCACCCTTCTCCCTTTTACTTACAAGAAAAATGTCAGATTTCTATTAATATAAAATGTTGTATGACAAGAAACCAATGTAATAGTGCAAAGATTGTTCTGACCATTGGTTTTAATTTAACTAATCCCCCTGAATACAAGGAGAAACCCATGCTGACCGTTTGGGGCCGTAAAAACTCTTCCAATGTAAAGAAAGTGCTCTGGTGCCTGAAAGAGCTGAATGTGCCGTACCACCAGATAGACGTTGGCGGTAAATTTAGCAAACTGGATGACCCGCAATATCTGAAAATGAACCCAAATGGACAAATTCCCTGTTTACAAGAAGGTGATTTTATCCTGTGGGAATCTAACGCCATTGTCCGTTATCTTGCGGCGAAATTTGGTGAACAGGTACTTTATCCACAAGATCTGCAAGAAAGAGCGAATGCAGATAAATGGATGGATTGGGTCGGTTCACATTTATTTCCCTGTATCAGACAGCTAGTGTTAGGTTTTATTCGCACACCTGAAGCCGAACGGGATCAAAAACAGATAGAACAAACACTGACTGAAATCGCAAAACTGATGAAAATAGTAGACAACACCTTGGCAGAACAAGAATTTCTTTCCGGAGACAAATTTGGCATAGCTGATATTGCATTCGGCCCCATGATTTATCCTTGGCTTAATGCTCCCATCCAACGTCCATCTCTGCCAAATATTGAACGCTGGTACCAACTGATGGCAGCAAGACCCGCGTTCAAAGAAATCGTCATGATTGAATTAAATTGATAAAAATCAGCTCATTGGCATCCATCTGGGATCTGGATATTGATACTCAAACCCTAACTGCTTACAAATACGGCTGCCATCAACAATCCTACTCTCCACCTGAGTTCCTTCTCTGGCAAACTCAGGTGGAATTAAGTCAAGCTGATTGCTGGCTTTAGGGTAAAACTCAGCTTTGATTGGATGAACAGGCGCGCATAAATTATAAATATGCCCACCATCAGTCTGCTGAATTAACAGATTAATGGCGGAAATAACATCATCCTGATGAACCAGATTTACCGGTTGATCTCCTCCTTTGACTTCCTTTTTCCCCGCCAGAAAACGCCCTGCGTGACGGCCACTCCCCACCAACCCAGCCAAACGCAAAATATCAACGGAAATATTTGGCAGTTTATGCAACCAATTCTCTAATTCAACCAATGCCTGAGCCGAAGGTGTTTCAGGGCAAAAAGAAGCATCTTCATTCAGGTTACCGGCAACAAAACCATAAACAGAAGTAGAACTGGTGAAAATAATCCTTGGTACAGAATATGATAGGGCAGTATCGACAATTAACTGAACTGCCCTAACATAGTTATAACTGCCCCCCGCCGTGTGGCTTGCCGGTAAAGTGATAATCAGCACATCGGCCACCATCAACTGTTCCAAATCATCAAGCGCACAATTAATCTGGGGTTCCAGTTGTAAAAAATAGCATTCGATGCCAGACATACGCGCAGCCTCTACACCATCTGACGTCGTTTTACTGCCAACAACCTGCATACCACTACGGCTCAATGCCTTGGCTAATGGCATCCCCAACCAACCCAGACCGATAATGGAAACTTTTTTCATCATCACCCCTTCTTTTGCCTGATATTATCTTGATTATGCTGACAATCTGAACATTAAGCCACTGTTATTATTAATACTGTATTTTCCTTATGGAAAACAATATCTCAAGTAAAAACAAGATATTATTGCAATATAAATTTATCGCTAAAAAAATAGATTGCTTTTAGCCTGTCAAATCGTATAGGTTGAATAGCAAGCAGAAAATTTAATCACTGCAGGTTAGCCAGTCAAAGCAACCGGCAGCAAATGGTAAATACTAGAAATAGTCAATGTAAAAAAGAGAAGCCATTATGATCCGCATTCAATTCAACCATTATCATCACCATCATCCTGATTAGTCTTTCAGGCTGTTGTGTGCTGGAAGACGTTTAGCGGGTCTTCCGGTGGCATGAATGCAAATACAAAACCCTCGGAAGAATCCTTCCGGGGGTTTTTTTATGTTTCCAATTTTAAATAGGGATAAAAATGTTAGATAAATCACGTTTACGTATAGCGATGCAAAAATCAGGCCGATTAAGCGAAGATTCACGAGAATTACTGGCCCGCTGCGGGATTAAAATCAATCTGCAACAACAACGCCTGATTGCATTCGCGGAGAATATGCCAATTGATATCCTGCGGGTACGTGATGACGATATCCCTGGGCTGGTTATGGATGGCGTCGTTGATCTGGGCATTATTGGTGAAAATGTGCTGGAAGAAGAGCTGTTAAATCGTCGTGCTCAGGGAGAAGATCCACGTTATTTCACTTTACGCCGTCTTGATTTCGGCACTTGTCGTCTTTCACTGGCCGCACCTCTGGATTACAACTATACCGGCGTCGAATGTCTGCAAGATGCCCGTATCGCAACCTCTTACCCTCACCTGCTAAAACGTTATCTTGATCAGAAAAAAATCCACTTTAAATCCTGTCTGCTAAATGGCTCAGTAGAAGTTGCGCCCCGGGCCGGTTTGGCAGATGCCATCTGTGATCTGGTTTCAACCGGTGCAACTCTGGAAGCAAATGGCCTGCGGGAAGTAGAAGTCATCTACCGTTCAAAAGCTTGTCTTATCCAACGTGATGGCGAAATGCCCGCCGAAAAACAGCAATTAATTGATAAGTTAATGACCCGCATTCAAGGGGTGATTCAAGCCCGTGAATCCAAGTACATCATGTTGCACGCACCAAGTGAAAGACTCGAAGAGGTAATTTCTCTGCTACCGGGGGCAGAACGTCCAACTATTCTACCGCTGGCGGGTGATCAGAGCCGCGTTGCCATGCACATGGTGAGCAGTGAAACCCTGTTTTGGGAAACGATGGAGAAACTTAAATCTCTTGGCGCCAGTTCTATTTTAGTTTTGCCGATTGAAAAAATGATGGAGTAAACAAGATGACTACCCGTTTCGAAACCTTGATTCGTTGGCAGGAATGTAATGCTGAACAGCAAAGCGCTTTGCTGACACGCCCTGCTGTCGCGGCTTCAGAAGAAATTTCCCGCACAGTGGAACAAATTCTGAATGCAGTCAAAACGGATGGTGATAATACCCTGCGGGAACTCAGCCAGCGTTTCGACAAAACCGTGATTGAAAATATCCGTATCTCGTCGGAAGAGATAGAAGCCGCAGAGATCCGCCTGAATAATGAAATTAAACAGGCAATGCAGCAAGCAATGAATAATATCCGTATTTTCCACGAAGCTCAGAAACCTGTGGAGATAAAAGTGGAAACTCAGCCTGGAGTCCATTGCCGACAAATAACACTCCCCATTGATTCTGTCGGGCTGTATATCCCCGGTGGTTCTGCGCCATTACCTTCTACCGTTTTGATGCTCGGAACGCCTGCCAAAATAGCGGGTTGCCGTAAAGTGGTACTTTGTTCTCCACCACCTATTGCCGATGAAATTCTCTATGCAGCCAAATTGTGCGGCATTACGGAAATATTCCAGATTGGCGGAGCGCAGGCCATTGCCGCTATGGCATTCGGAACAGAATCCGTACCCAAAATAGATAAGGTTTTTGGTCCAGGTAACGCTTATGTCACTGAGGCCAAAAGACAAATTAGTCAGCGAATGGATGGTGCCGCTATTGATATGCCTGCCGGCCCATCGGAAGTGCTTATTATTGCTGATGAGGGTGCAAATCCTGTATTTGCTGCCGCCGATTTACTCTCACAAGCAGAACATGGCCCGGATTCACAAGTCATATTGGTCACGCCTAATGAGAATCTAGCCAAAAAAGTTATAGCAGAAATCGAAAAACAGCTTACCCTGCTCCCCCGAAAACAGATTGCCGCCAAAGCACTGGAACACAGCCGCATTATTGTGACAAAAAACCTGCAACAGTGTATGGAAATCAGTAACCGCTATGGCCCTGAACACCTGATTATTCAAACTTGTCAACCAGAACAGCTGGTTGACAAAATCACCAGTGCCGGTTCGGTTTTCCTTGGTGACTGGTCGCCGGAATCTGCGGGAGATTACGCCTCAGGAACCAATCACGTCTTACCAACCTATGGTTACACTTCAACTTATTCCAGCCTTGGTTTGGCTGATTTCCTAAAACGTATGACGATTCAGCAATTAACTCCACAAGGGCTACTGAACTTATCCCATACCATTGAAATACTGGCTCAGGCAGAACAACTAACTGCTCACAAAAACGCGGTTACTTTACGCGTGGCTTCACTAAATATTGCAGATGATAAGGAATGAACATGAATCACGTTTTTGATGCCAATCTATTAGCACGAGAAAATATCCGCAAATTAATACCTTATATGTCCGCCCGCCGCCTCGGTGGCAATGGCGATGTTTGGTTGAATGCCAATGAATACCCATTGGCACCTGATTTCCAATTCACCGAGCAGACACTGAACCGTTATCCTGACTGCCAGCCTGCATCAGTTATCTGCCGTTATGCAGCCTATGCCGGTTTACAACCTGAGCAGGTGCTGGCCTGTCGTGGTGCGGATGAATCCATTGAGCTGCTGATCCGTGTATTTTGTGAACCTGGACAAGATGCTGTGCTGTTCTGCCCTCCGACTTATGGTATGTACAGTGTCAGCGCGGAAGCTTTCGGGGTCGAACAAAAGAAAATTGCCGCACTGAAAAATTGGCAACTGGATATCGAAGCGATCGAAAATAACCTCGACCGGGTAAAGCTAATCTATATCTGTAGCCCTAATAATCCAACAGGGAACTCGATTAACTCTGATTCACTGCGTAAAGTTCTGGAACTGGCAGCTAATCGCGCAATTGTCACTATTGATGAAGCCTATATTGAGTTCTGCCCGGAAAATAGTATCGCAAGCTGGCTAAAAAACTATCCGAATTTAGTCATTTTGCGAACCCTCTCGAAAGCTTTTGCTTTAGCGGGTTTGCGCTGTGGATTTACTCTCTCCTCTGTGGATATCATCACTCTGCTGTTAAAAGTCATTGCGCCTTATCCGCTTTCCACTCCTGTTGCGAATATTGCAGCACAGGCACTGACAGCAGAAGGTATCGCCGTTATGCAAAAACGGGTCGTTGAAATCAGGGAGAACCGCGACTACTTGCAGCAAGCTCTGAATAAATTGACCATCGTTGAAAAAGTATTCCCCAGTGAAACCAACTATATACTGGTGAAATTCTATGATGCCGAAACCGTTTTCAGGACACTATGGCATCAGGGCATTATCCTGCGCGACCAGCGCAAACAGCCTGGATTGGATGGATGCCTGCGGATCACCATAGGCACCCGTAAAGAGTGTGAGCAGGTGGTTGCAGCCATCAGCCCCCTTTCCACTAAAAATGAACAACAAAAGGAAACAACACGCTGATGAACCAGAAATTCCTTTTTATTGACCGGGATGGCACGCTGATCACTGAACCATTAACAGATTTTCAGGTTGATCGCCTGGACAAACTGGCATTGGAAGCTAATGTTATTCCTGCTCTGCTTGCCCTGCAAAAATCAGGTTTCAGGCTGATTATGATCACTAATCAGGATGGCCTTGGTACCAATAGCTTTCCATTGGAACAATTTGAACCACCACACAACCTGATGATGCAGATTTTTAGTTCTCAAGGGATCAGCTTTGATGAAGTTTTAATTTGCCCACACAAGCCAGAAGATAACTGCAATTGCCGTAAGCCAAAAATAAAATTAGTGGAAAAATATCTGGCGGAAGGCTTGATGGATACGACTAACAGCTATGTTATTGGTGACCGGGAAACAGATCTGCAACTAGCTGAAAATATGGGGATTCAGGGGTTACGTTACCATCCGGAAAACTTTGGCTGGCGAACCATAAGTGAACAACTCACCCGTAAAGATCGCCACGCTCACGTTCAGCGAGTAACGAAAGAGACCTCCATCAATATTGACGTTTGGCTTGATCATGAAGGTGGCAGCAAAATCAATACTGGTGTCGGATTCTTCGACCATATGCTGGATCAGATTGCTACCCACGGTGGTTTCCGTATGCATGTCCAGGTTAAAGGCGACCTCTGTATTGATGATCACCACACTGTTGAGGATACCGGTTTGGCTCTCGGCGAAGCGTTAAAGCTGGCTCTGGGAGATAAACGGGGCATCTGCCGCTTCGGTTTTGTGTTACCAATGGATGAATGCCTTGCTCGCTGTGCCCTTGATATCTCTGGTCGCCCTCATCTTGAATATAAAGCCGAATTCAAATATCAGCGAGTGGGTGATCTGAGTACCGAAATGGTTGAGCATTTCTTCCGCTCGCTCTCTTATGCCATGGCCTGCACACTGCACCTGAAAACAAAAGGCAGCAATGATCACCACAGAGCAGAAAGTCTGTTCAAAGTCTTTGGCCGGACGCTACGTCAGGCAATTCGGATAGAAGGCGATACATTGCCAAGTTCAAAAGGGGTTCTGTGATGAAAGTCGTCATTCTTGATACTGGCTGCGCCAATCTGTCATCGGTAACTTATGCCATCCGAAAATTAGGTTATGAACCTGAAATCAGTCTGGATGCCACAGCGGTCCTGGCCGCAGATAAATTACTTCTGCCCGGCGTTGGCACAGCTGGTGCAGCAATGGATCAACTGAAACAACGGGAACTTATCCCGTTAATTAAAAGACTGAACCAACCTGTGTTAGGTATTTGTCTTGGCATGCAATTATTCGCCGCCACCAGCGAAGAAAACGATCATGTCACAGGTGATAACGTCACCCTGCTTGAACTTATTGACTCTCCGGTCAAAAAAATGGCTACCAATGGGCTGCCGTTGCCTCATATGGGCTGGAATCAGGTTCTGCCAAAAGCCGGGTATCCTCTGTTCCGCGGCATTAAAGACAATAGCTATTTTTATTTCGTCCATAGTTACGCGATCCCAGTGAATACATACACAATCGCTCAAACTGAATATAGCGATACTTTCAGCAGTGCAATCGCCAAAGATAACTTCTTTGGGGTGCAGTTTCACCCTGAACGTTCCGGTGCCGCCGGAGCCAGGCTATTAAAGAATTTTCTGGAGATGTAAACGCAATGATTATACCAGCATTAGATTTGATTGATGGCCAGGTCGTAAGGCTACATCAGGGAAATTATGATCAACAGCGGGATTATAAACATGATCCTCTGTCCCATTTTCAGCAATATGCTCAACAGGGAGCAAAACTGCTCCATCTGGTCGATCTGACTGGTGCTAAAGATCCATCAGCCCGCCAGACTCCTTTACTGCGCAAGTTACTTTCGGCTGTTTCCGTGCCTGTTCAGGTTGGTGGCGGCATCCGTACAGAAGAAGATATAAAAACATTGCTTGATGCAGGGGCCAACCGGGTCGTCATTGGTTCTACCGCCATAAAACAACCGGCATTAGTTACGCAATGGTTTGAACGTTATGGTGCAGAAGCCATTGTGCTAGCACTGGATGTACGCATCAATGACGCAGGAATGAAACAGGTTGCTATCAACGGCTGGCAGGAGAATTCAGCGGTCACTCTGGAACAGGTTGTTGAACAATATCTGCCTTTGGGACTGAAATATGTACTGTGTACCGACATCTCCCGCGATGGCACGCTGAATGGCTCGAACATCGAACTATATCGGGAAATTTGCCAATGCTATCCGCAAATTGTGTTTCAGGCTTCAGGTGGTATTGGCACGTTAAATGATATCGCCTCTCTGCCTGCCAGCGGTGTAGCCGGAGTGATTATTGGTCGTGCATTACTCGACGGAAAATTTACACTAACGGAGGCAATTCAATGCTGGCAAAACGCATAATTCCTTGTCTTGATGTTCGTGATGAGCAAGTGGTTAAAGGTGTTCAGTTTCGTCACCACGAAATCATCGGTGATATTGTTCCACTGGCTCAACGCTATGCAAAAGAAGGTGCCGACGAACTGGTTTTCTACGATATTACCGCCTCATGTGATGGACGGGTGGTAGATAAAAGTTGGGTAGCCAGAGTCGCAGAAGTGATTGATATCCCTTTCTGTGTTGCGGGTGGTATTAAAACGGTCGAAGATGCGGGGAAAATCCTCTCATTTGGGGCAGATAAAATCTCCATCAACTCCCCTGCACTTGCTGACCCAACTTTAATTACACGTTTGGCAGATCGTTATGGCGTTCAATGTATCGTCGTAGGGATTGATAGCTGGTTTGATGAAAGCACCGACTGCTATCAGGTTTATCAGTTTACCGGGGATGAAAAACGAACAACCGTTACTCAATGGCAGACCCTGGATTGGGTAAAAGAAGTACAACACCGTGGCGCAGGCGAAATTGTACTGAATATGATGAACCAGGATGGTGTCCGCAATGGCTACGATCTGACACAACTAAAACAGGTACGCGACGTCTGTCATGTCCCTCTCATTGCCTCCGGTGGTGCCGGGGCACCAGAACATTTCCTTAACGCCTTTAAACAGGCAAACGTTGATGGCGCACTAGCCGCATCAGTATTCCATAAACATATTATTAATATTGGTGAATTGAAACAGTACCTTACACAACAAAATGTGGAGATAAGAACTTGCTGACCGAACAACAAATCGAAAAACTGGATTGGGAAAAAGTCGCTTATATGATGCCGGTTATCGTGCAACATGCAATATCCGGTGATGTCCTCATGATGGGCTATATGAACAAAGCAGCACTTAATACCACGATCAATTCGGGTAAAATCACTTTCTTTTCCCGTAGCAAACAGCGTCTGTGGACCAAAGGTGAAAGTTCCGGCCATTTTCTTAATTTGGTCAATATCTATCCTGACTGTGACAATGATGCCCTGTTAGTTCTCGCTGACCCAATCGGCCCCACCTGCCATTTTGGTACAAACAGCTGCTTTGCTCCGGCACAAACTGAGTGGGGGTTTCTCTATCAGCTTGAAAAATTGCTGGCTGGTCGTAAAACAGCAGACCCTGACCACTCATACACCGCAAAATTATATGCCAGCGGTACCAAACGAATCGCTCAGAAAGTCGGTGAAGAAGGGGTAGAAACCGCTTTGGCGGCCACGGTTAATAACAGAGAAGAGCTAACAAATGAAGCGGCGGACCTGATGTATCACCTGATGGTTCTTCTCCAAGACCAAAATCTGGATCTCAGTTGTGTCATTCGCCAACTACGGGAAAGAACAGAAAAATGAATGTGTCTGAAGAAAATTCGCCACTGAGTTTACCCGACATACCACCGAAGAAAGCCTTAACCGGGCCAGTATTGCTGTCAGAAGACTCAGCAAAGGAACTGACCCGGTTAGCCGCAAATATTTTGAGTCAGTTCGACAATATGTAGATACCTATGTCCACACGAGATGAGGGTTTACAAATCACATGGCAGCTTTGAAGATTGCAACGATTTCTTCATGGGTAGCCTGAACTGGATTAGTTAAACAACAGATATCTTTCAGGGCATTCGTTGCCATCATTGGCAGATCTTCTGGTTTGACATTCAGTTCAGCCAAACCAGCTGGAATGCCAATATCTTTTGACAACTTACGAATTTCAGCAATACATGCCGCCGCCCCTTGCTGATCATTCATATCTCTTACATCTACCCCCATCGCAGCCGCAATGTCTTTCAAACGACTAGCAGACCCTTTGGCATTGAATTCTTGAACGTGCGGCAACAAAACTGCATTACATACACCGTGTGGTAAATCATAGGAACCACCCAACTGATGAGACATTGCATGGACATATCCGAGTAATGCGCTATTAAACGCCATACCTGCCAAAAATTGTGCATAAGCCATGTTCTCACGGGCCTTTATGTTACTCCCATCTTCTACCGCGTGACGCAGAGATTGGCTAATCATAGTGATCGCTTTCAATGCACAAGCATCCGTTATTGGGTTAGCCCCAACAGAGACATAGGCTTCAACCGCATGAGCCATTGCATCCATTCCGGTCGCTGCGGTTAAACTTTTCGGCATTCCTACCATCAATTCCGGATCGTTCACGGACATAATAGGTGTGATCTTTTTATCCGCAATAACCATTTTAATATGGCTATCCACATCAGTAATGACACAGAAACGCGTCATTTCTGATGCGGTTCCCGCAGTAGTATTAATAGCAATCAACGGCAAATGTGGCTTAGATGAACGATCAGTTCCTACGTAATCTTGAATATCTCCGCCGTTAGCTGCCAGCAGCATAATAGCTTTCGCACAATCATGTGGCGAACCACCACCTAAAGAAATAATGCAATCGCTATTATGCTGACGCAAAACATCCAAACCTTCAGAAACGTTAACCGTCGTCGGATTCGGATGGGTACCATCGTAGACCGCACTCTCAATACCCACATCAGCCAGCAAAGATTGAACTTTTGCTACTATTCCAATTTCATTTAAAATGCGGTCAGTCACAATCAAGGCTTTCTTGTAACCGTAATCTTTCATCGAACCTATCGCCTCAATCAGACAGCCCACTCCCATCATATTTACCGATGGCATAAAAAAAGTCTTAGTCATCATTAGCAAATCCTTAATATTAAAATAGTTTCAACATAAAAATATATAATAAATTTAAAAAGTTACTTCATGGAAATATAAACAATCCTCTTGCAATAAATATAAATAATAGCTCTATTTAAGTCATGCTACTTAAAAAATATAAACATATACCTCGATATAATCAGATGATATCTACTCAAATACCGACTTTATAATATTTTTGGTTGGTAATATGTCTTGATATAAATATAATAAACTCAATAATTGAAAGAGATCATATACCTAATAGATTTCGAGTGGCAGCGCGGCGGCAAGTGAACGAATCCCCAGGAGCATAGATAACTCTGTGACTGGGGTGAGTGAAAGCAGCCAACAAAGCAGCAACTTGAAAGATGAAGGGGATATATCAATTCATTACACTATTGCTTAGGAGCTTATTGTGCCCTCTAACGAAATATTTAACCGCCTGACTGCATTACTGGATGATAATCATGCCCGTTATCGAGTAATGAAACATCCAACCGCTGGACGTTCTGAAGAGGTTGCAAAAATCCGTGGCACACAACTTGGTCAAGGGGCCAAAGGATTAGTTTGTCATGTTAAAGGGGAAGGGTTCCGCCAATATGTACTTGCTGTACTCCCTGCGGATCAACAAGCTGATCTCTCTGTACTGGCAAAACAGATCGGTGGTACCCGTGCATCCTTGGCAAGTCCTAAAGAAGTTTCTGAACTGACTCAATGTGTATTCGGCTCAATTCCACCTTTCAGTTTTCACCCTGATCTAAAGCTGGTTGCAGACCCGTTATTGTTTGAACGCTTTGATGAACTGGCTTTTAATGCCGGTAGCCTTGAATGCTCTGTCATTCTCAACACCAAAGATTATCACCGGATTGCGCAACCTGAACTGGTAAACTTTCGGCGGACCAAATAAATACAATTGCAGAAAATTAAAGTGATAATAGGCAGATTGAAGAGATGTCATGAATAAATTTCATTGCTAACTTGAGGTAAACAAACAACTCTCAATTCAATAACGAAAAATTAATTAAATAGTCTATAGAAATAGGCTATTTAAGATAATATTTAAAGAATTTTTATTTAAATCAGTAACTATCCCCTCCCGCAAACTCATATTATTAGACGAAATTATCGCTATTGCTACATTATATAAACATTAAACAAGCAGATATAATTATCAAATACCATGAATATCTAATTATTCACTGTTTAGTCATATACAAAAAGTCATCAATTACACTATGGGATAATTCACTACCCAAACAAGGGTGTTTCTTGATAGGAATTTTCAATTATTTTAATTTCAGAATCTTTATTTCGAACATCGGCCACAAAATGACATGTCAATTATATTAGCGTTATATTGGCAACAATTTAATATATCTGTTCATTATATTTTATTAAATACAAAAACCCCATACTCATTGTATTCTAAATCCGCTTTCAGAAAGAAAGATTACATTTTTCCAAAATAAGTTTTTAAGGAGTAAAGAATATGACTAATAAATTAGTTACAGGTGCAACTTTTTTCGATAGAAAATACTTTCTAGGCGAAGGGCATCATTATCCAGAAAATGATAGCATTATTCCACTGCCTTATGATCTCAACGATAGATATCGTTCAGTGAAAATTGGAACGCTATCAAAAGTCTATGCGTGGCGTCATTATAGTAATTGCGAACCAGGCCAACGCTATCGTGAATGGGAATATGATCATCCCGATATTGATAGAGAAATTAAAGGATTATCTAAATTTAAAGTCGCACCAAAAGATACATGCCTGGTTGCATTAAGAGTCATTGATGACACCAATTCAGGTATAAGATTCTCCATGTTCACAAACACAGTCTGTGTAGGACCAGTTGAAACGACGACTGATGATGATTATGCGCTCGTTGGCATACTCCCATATAATATAGAGTTAGTCACTGCTATTGCGATAAGGAATACCAGCACTGGAGTATACATTAATAACGGATCATTCTATTTTCATCGTGATTCAAATGGTGTTGTTACTATTGATGAGAAGGCTAATTTCCCTAAAAATCTGAGAATAGTCAACGCAGGTAATAACCGTTTTGATATTCATATCATCAGTACCGACTTTTCGTTCTAATCCGGGTATGATGTAACAATAATTAACTCTTGTTTCCAGAAAGGCTACGTTCTGAAAATTTAAGTAACACCGTTGCGGATTATTATTAACAACCGCAACGGTGTATTGTAATTTTTTAAAAAGACATGAGACTCAGCCATATTAGCGATAATTAAGAACTCTATTTCCATTCAGAAAAATATTTATCTAACGATTCTCTTATGAATTATCAACAAATCCAACCATTCTACTGCCATATATCTATTTATAGGTATTTTCGTAATATTATTAATGTAAAATAATTCGATAATATTTACTCAAAACACCAAGATGAGTAGAAAAAATGACATCAGATGTAAAATTTTCTATGACCGTTAAGATATTTAACGGAGAAAAGCAGGAAAAAGTCGAGGTTAACACGATAACTGATGATAATTATGCTGTCGTTGATGAACTACTTATGCAGAAAGAGATAGTCACTTCAATATACGTAAGAAACACCAACACCAGAGAATATATTGGCAACGGATCATTCTATTTTTCTTATGATGCACATGGCGTTGCGATCACTGATGAAGGTCTCAATTTTCCTAAGAATCTGAAACTGGTTCATGCAGGAAATAACCGTTTTGATTTTCACATTATTAGAGCCACGCCGTTGCGGCACACCAGTTAAAAAACCGCAACGGCGCATTCCAGAATTATCGCGAAAGCTAACTACATCATACCTGATACAAGCACTTCACTCTCCTGGTCAAGCGGAAATAACAGGATCTACTCCATCCACTCAGTATGGAAAACACCCTCTTTATCAGTACGCTTATAAGTATGAGCACCGAAGTAGTCACGTTGTGCCTGAATCAAGTTAGCGGGTAATACAGCCGAACGATAACTGTCGTAATAAGAAATAGCCGCGGAAAAAGTCGGTGTTGGGATACCATTCTGCACACCATAAGAGACGACATCACGCAACGCCTGCTGATATTCATCAGCAATTTTCTTGAAGTAAGGTGCCAGTAACAGGTTAGCAATATCTGCATTTTCGTTATACGCATCAGTAATTTTTTGCAGAAATTGAGCGCGAATGATGCAACCGGCGCGGAAAATTCCAGCAATCTCACCGTAATTCAGGTTCCATTGATATTCATCAGATACCGCTTTTAATTGCTGAAAGCCCTGAGCATATGAAACAATTTTACCCAAATAAAGTGCACGGCGCACTTTCTCAACAAATTCAACTTTATCACCTTTAAATGGCTGTGCTTGCGGCCCACTCAAAACTTTAGCGGCGGCAACTCGCTGATCTTTCAGAGAAGAGAGATAACGTGCAAATACAGATTCAGTGATCAGTGTCAATGGAATACCCAAATCGAGAGAGCTCTGGCTGGTCCACTTACCGGTCCCTTTGTTTGCTGCTTCGTCCAAAATCACATCAACCAAATATTGACCTGCTTCATCTTTCTTACGGAAAATATCAGCCGTGATTTCAATCAAATAGCTACTCAGTTCACCATTATTCCAATCAGTGAAAATCTCGGATAGCTCTTCATTGCCCAGATTCAAGGCGTTTTTCAGTAAGGAATAGGCTTCAGCAATAAGCTGCATGTCACCGTATTCAATCCCGTTGTGAACCATTTTCACATAATGACCGGCACCATCTGGGCCAATATATGCCACACAAGGTTCACCTTCAGCTTTAGCCGCGATCTCTTGCAGAATTGGCGCAACCAACTCATACGCCTCTTTCTGACCACCCGGCATGATCGATGGCCCCTTCAATGCACCCTCTTCACCACCGGAAACGCCTGTACCGATAAAATTAAAGCCTTGAGCAGAAAGCTCCCGGTTACGGCGGATAGTATCCTGAAAATAGGTATTACCACCATCAATCAAAATGTCACCTTTATCCAGATGCGGAGTCAGTGAAGCGATAGTTTTATCGGTTGCTTCGCCAGCCTTAACCATAAGCAGAATACGGCGCGGTTTTTCCAGTGAATCGACAAATTCTTCGATAGTGTAGCTTGGGACTAATTTTTTCCCTGGATTTTCGGCAATCACTTCGTCAGTTTTATCACTTGAACGATTAAATATAGATACGGAATAACCACGGCTTTCAATATTCAGTGCCAGGTTACGCCCCATCACCGCCATACCGACAACACCAATCTGCTGCTTGGACATGAATAACTCCTGTCTGATGATAATACTTGCACACTAATTATCATTAGTATGCAATTTGTTAATGTGATCACATGTTAACTCAGGATTAGGCTCAGTGGATAGTTATTGCTGCTATCAATACCGCCATAACTTATTTTTTAAAAAAAACTTCCTCAGATGAAAAATCAACTATTGAAATTTGATGAGTCAATGCCCATTATTCATTATTCGGCATGAGCCGTCATATTAAAAGGTAAAACAAACTGTATGGAATGGATCGCAGATCCGACGATATGGGCTGGACTGGTTACTCTTATCGTTCTAGAAATTGTCCTCGGAATCGACAATCTGGTCTTTATTGCCATTCTGGCAGATAAACTTCCTGAAAAACTAAGAGACAAAGCGCGTATCACAGGGTTGACTTGTGCACTACTGATGCGTGTCGTGTTGCTTTTTAGTCTCTCCTGGCTGATAACGTTAACTAATCCATTAATTACGCTCTGGGAACATCCATTCAGTGCCCGTGACTTGATTATGTTGGTAGGTGGCCTTTTCTTATTATTCAAAGCGACGATGGAGCTAAACGAGCGACTGGAAGGCAAGGATGCACACTCAGGGCAACAACGCAAAACGTCTAAATTTTGGACAGTTGTCGCACAGATAATTGTCCTTGATGCCGTCTTCTCTCTGGACTCAGTGATTACTGCTGTCGGTATAGTTGATAACATCGGTATCATGATCGCAGCAGTAACCATCGCGATGTTCCTGATGATACTGGCAAGTAAGCCATTAACAACCTTCGTCAATGCTCATCCAACCATCGTTATTCTCTGTCTGAGCTTCTTGCTGATGATCGGTTTCAGTCTGGTCGCCGAAGGTTTTGGTTATCACATACCAAAAGGTTACTTGTACGCCGCTATCGGCTTCTCAATTATGATTGAATCCCTGAATCAATTCGCTCAGTTTAACCGCCGCAGATTTCTTACTGCTTCCCGATCACTGCGTGAAAGAACAGCGGAGGCCGTTTTGCGTATCCTCAGTGGCAAACATGAAAAGGCAGAATTGGATAACCATACATCTAATCTAATTTCTGATAATCAGGAAGTGTTTGATCCACAAGAACGCCAAATGATTGCCAGAGTTCTGGGCATGGCGCAGCGTAACGTCAACAGTATCATGACCTCACGCCACGACGTGGAATACCTTGATATCAATGCACCGGCAGAAAATCTGACGCAAATACTGAGTAAAAGCCCTCACACACGTATTGTCGTGACAGATGAAAATATCAGTGACGAACCATTAGGTGTTGTCCATGTTATTGATTTACTGAATCAACAACTCAACCAACAGCCTTTTGATTTGCATTCGTTGATAAAACAACCGTTGATTTTCCCTGAGCAGCTCTCACTGCTTCAGGCATTGGAGCAGTTCCGCCAGGCGCAGACTCACTTCGCATTTGTCGTCGATGAATTTGGTTCTGTGGAAGGTGTTGTTACTCTGACCGATGTCATGGAAACTATCGCGGGTAATCTGCCGGTAGATGGCGAAGAAACTGATGCCCGTCATGACATTCAAGCGACTGAAAATGGCTGCTGGATTGCCAATGGTTATATGCCGCTGGATGATTTGATCCTTTATGTTCCTTTGCAACTGGATGAGAAGCGTGAATATCAAACCTTAGCAGGTTTATTGATGGAACATTCACAACATATTCCACAGCAAGGTGAACAATTGCAGATTGATAATTATCTATTTGAACCACTGGAAGTCACTAGTCACCGAATTAATAAGGTAAAAATTACGCCATTGGTTTCAGAAGAAGAGAATAAAGAATAACTCAGTGCGGTGTTGATCACTGAGTGCTTATTTCCCTCTGGAAACAAGATAAAGCCCCGGTCAGCTAATTAAGGCTGCACCGGGCTGGCACATCAGGTAAGTTTCTAATCTACTGATGTTCTTTGTTGTTACTATTACGGATACCCCAATCATTGATGATCTGTTTTGCTTTATTCTCCAGCTCATTACGCAGCAATTGCTCAATATCAAGGTTGTATTTCAGATTGCTCCAACTACCATAAAGCCGCAGCGGTACTTTCAGTTTGCTCAAACGGCGCACCCATTCATCATCTGCATCCCATCCTTGAGTTACCTGCACTTTTAAAGCGACATCAACATCTTGTTTAAGCAGGTTGGCCTCACCCTGACCGTCAATATTTAACAGCTCGGATACGGCATGAAGCTGACTGATTTTTACATCACCCCGATTAAGTACTGCTTTAATATCAAGCCTTTTGGCACGGGTAAAGTTACCCATATCATCAGGGATATTCACTTTATTCGTTGCACGGGCAACGGATTGCTGGATCAATTGGGAGATATTCAATCCATGCATTTTGGCATTAACTAAACTGAAATTAAGATCACCATGCCAAATATGCGCAATAGCATAACCATCATATCCTTTACCAGAAAGATCGCCATTCAGATTGAATTTACCACTAAATGCCTGTGGTAAAGAAAATGCTTTGAGTATTGGTTCCAGTTCTATATCTTGCAGTAAGGGCTTGATATGTAATTTAAGTTGATTACCTGTTGCATCCAGAATGGTTGGAATAGAGAAATGACCGCCAAATAATTTCCCACTCAGAACAGAAATTTCGGCAATACCATCATTACTCGCTGCTTTGAATATCAGGTCATCGATCTCCATTCCCCGATAAATAAATTTGTTCGCATTAACAGTAACACTGGCATTAAAATCATTCAGAAATGCAGCGCTGTAATCAGGCTGCACTGAGCTCGAAACCGCAATCACCGGTTTAGCTGAACTATTCTCTATCCGGTAATGGCGTTTAGCTTCTGAACTATCTTCAGGAAGCAAATCCCATCCCACCAGATTATCTAAATTCAATTTTTGGGAAGATAAATTTATCTGATAATCAGGGTGAGCACCTAATATTGCCTTTATACTGCCATGCAGCTCACTCTCATTAGCCGTGAAACTCAGAGCCTGTAGAGAGATTGTTTGTGGTTCATCTGTCGTTTTTTCCCGATAAACAGCATTCACTTTTCCCGAACCACTAATCCCTCCCGTGGGTATACCTACCCCCTGAAGCTGATAATCGAAAGCATCAATATTACCGGCAACACGATATGGATAACCCGAAATGTCTACATTTGCATTAAGATTAAAAGCCAGTTCTTGCTGATTCTTACTGACCTTACTGCTCAATTCCACACTGATATGGTTTTGATCCCCCCGTTTCATTAGCAGATTAATATCGCGGACATTCAACTGAGCGTGATCATCTCTTTGCCAGATAAGTAAACTGTCAGCGACTTTAATTCTGGCAATATCAAGTTTCCAGCGTTCCCCTTTGGCGACAGGATTTGCTGTATTCCCTTTCGGTGCAACAGGGGCATTCTCTTTTTCCTGAACTTTGCTTTCCGGGGTTAATCGCAACACCGCCCCCTTTAACATCACCTCTTTAACTGCAAGCTGATGAGAAAGAAGTGGCCACAACTCCACATCCAGGCGCATATTTTCTGCCGTCACTGCCGGTTGCGCCGCTCCCGGTGCAGTCAATGACATACGCCCGGTAATAATGCTGAGTTTTGGCCAAACATGCCAACGCATACCGTCTTGCAGAACAAGCTGATAGCCACTCTTTTTTTGCACCTGCTTAACCATATAAGCACGAAAGTCATTCGGGTTCACTAACATGACTAATGCCGCTAAACCGGTAATAATCACGACCAGTAAAATAACCAGTGCCGTCAGTAATCTTTTCATGACTTCCTCAGCTTTATTAAAGCGGTAAATGCGACTCAGTAGCCGATAAAAACATTAATCTTCATCAATACGGCTACTCACCGCACCTTGCTGATTTTTATATTTTGCATCTTGACGACGATTATATGGACGATCAGCCGGGCCAGATAACGGTTCAAAACTCAAAGCACCGATCACCATACCCGGACGCAACGCCAGAGGCAATTTACCAGAATTATAGAATTCGAGAACAATCTGACCATGCCAGCCCGGATCGATGCGGTGCGCCGTCACATGCACCATCAATCCAAGACGGGCAAGAGAAGAGCGTCCGTCAAGCCAGCCCACCAAATCATCAGGCAACGTGACGGATTCCAGAGTGACAGCCAGTGCCAACTCTCCAGGGTGGAGGAAAAAAACCTCATCGTCAGGCAGGATAATTTCATCGCTCATCACACGATCAAGAGCAGCACTGACTTCATCTTTTGGGCCACTCAAATCAATATACGCGGCAGTATGACCACGGAAAACACGAAACTGATTTCCAAGGCGCACATCAGCCGTTGCCCCGTTAATTCGTTCAATCGGCGGACGTGGAGAAATGACCAATTTACCTTCATCAAGCCATTTAATAATGTCACGGTCACAGAGTCGCACTATTTTCCCTCTCAAATACGATGATGCTTATCAATGCCTGACAAGCAAAGTTTTATTATTCGCAGAACTGACCAATTTTGGCTTTCAGCACATCAATCGCTACGCGGTTTTTACCCCCGCGTGGCACAATAATATCTGCATATTGTTTTGATGGCTCAATAAATTGCAGAAACATTGGACGTACAGTTTTATGATATTGCTCAATAACAGAATCCAGAGAACGTCCTCGGTCATTAACATCCCGTTTAATACGACGCATAAGACAAATATCCAACGGTGTATCAATGAAAATAGAGAAGTCCATCTCCTGGCGCAAGCGCTTATCCGTCAATAGCAGAATACCTTCCAGAATAATAACTCTTTTCGGCGCAAAATAAATCGCTTCTGACTTGCGGGTATGAGCGGCATAATCATACTGTGGTAATTCAATCGATTTACCGGCTTTCAGATCTTGCAGATGAGAAAAGAGCAGATTGTGATCCATGGAACTTGGGTGGTCATAATTGGTCTTATAACGCTCTTCCATTGATAGATCGCTTTGGTCTTTATAGTAACAATCTTCTGGGATAATACCGATGTTGTGATCACCAACCTGAGCGCGTAATTCACGGTAAAGTGTATTCGCAATGAGACTTTTACCTGAGGCAGATGCACCGGAAATTCCTACAATTGTGCACTGATGTGCTTCGTCAGCCATAATAGAGATTAACCTGATTCTAGAAAAAATGGGGAACAAAGCACCTAAGAGTGCTAAGTCGGGCAAGATTATAGGGAGTTAATGATATCTGTTCCAGTGTAAACAAGATTAAGTCTCATTTTTTTCGAAGCGTTTCGCATAAAAACCATGCAACAGAGATGAATCTGAAAAGAATTCTTTCTTCGATACGCAAAAAACGGGTTATAAAAATATCATAACCCGTTACTACTCATCGAATATGGATATTAAACAGCGCGGAACGAAATCTCCGTCGGTATCTTCTCACCCTGCCAGTACATCTGCGCAGAAATATTCGCGGCAATTTCCCGGTAAATATCCGTGAATTCACTATCAGGATTGCTGATAACGGTTGGCTCTCCACGGTCAAGATCTTCACGTAACGAAATATGCAGAGGAATTTGTCCCAACAGTTTGCAATGATATTTAGCGGCCAGTTTTTCCGCCCCGCCAGTACCAAAAATAGGCTCCAGGTGACCACAGTTGCCGCAAATATGTGCACTCATGTTTTCAACGATACCCAGTACAGGAACTTTCACTTTTTGGAACATGACAATGCCTTTCATCGCATCAATTAAGGCGATATCTTGAGGCGTTGTCACCACCAGCGCCCCCGTGACCGGGATGTTTTGTGACAACGTCAGCTGAATATCACCGGTCCCCGGTGGCATATCGATAACCAGATAATCAAGATCCGGCCATAATGTATCCTGTAACATCTGCATCAATGCCTTACTGGCCATCGGGCCACGCCATACCATTGCATTGTCATCTGTCACCAGATAACCAATGGAGTTAGTGGCAAGGCCATGAGTCATAATAGGCGCCATATGCTGACCATCCGGGGAAGTTGGGCGTTCTTTGGCAGTTCCCAACATACTCGGAACAGAAGGACCGTAGATATCCGCATCCAGAATACCCACTTTTGCCCCTTCCTGAACCAACGCCAACGCCAGGTTTACCGCGGTGCTGGATTTACCCACGCCACCTTTACCTGAGCTGACAGCCAAAATATTACGAACACCATTAATTCCCGACAAATCGTTAGCGCGGCGTAATGTGCTGATATCATGGTTCAATTTCCACGCAACAGATTTTGCGCCGGTCACTGACTGCAATTTTTGCGTTGTCGCCTCTTTCAGAGTTTCAAAACCACGCCGCCAGACAAACGGCATGATCAATTCAATGTGCAGAACATCATCAAGCATCGTACAGTGATGCAGGGCTTTCAGAACTGTCAGATCGTGTTCTAGTGTCGGGTGTGTAAAAGTAGCAAGTATTTTTGTTACCTGAGATTTCAGCAGGTCAGGATTGGTCTGCTCGGGGGATTTTGCGCTCATCCCGGCTCCTTTGATTATCATGATTAACTATAAAAGCCATCTTTTCATCATAACAGAACCCAATGAGTTCGGATAAGGTCAGCAACAAAAACCCACTTCTCAATCACTGATTCAATTTTTATCCAACAAAACCCGCGAAGATCAAGAGTTACCCTAGCGACAATTTTTTTGATCAGGTAACATCAAACTCCCTTTTCATTTATTGGAAGTCAGATCCTTACTATGTCTCAAGTCGCAAAAAAATTATTGGTGACGTGTGCGTTGCCATATGCTAACGGTCCAATCCATCTTGGTCACATGCTGGAACATATCCAGGCAGATATTTGGGTCCGTTTTCAGCGAATGCGCGGCAAAGAGGTTCACTTTATCTGCGCCGATGACGCTCACGGAACACCAATCATGCTGAAAGCACAGCAAATGGGTATTGCTCCCGAAGAGATGATCGCCGCCGTGAACCAGGAGCATCATCAGGATTTTACTGGCTTTTCAATCGGCTATGATAACTATCACTCTACGCACAGCAGAGAGAACCAGGAATTATCAACTGAAATCTATTTGGAGCTGAAAAAGAACGGCTACATTAAGAACCGCACTATTTCTCAGTTATACGATCCTGAGAAAGGGATGTTTCTACCTGACCGCTTTGTAAAAGGCTCCTGCCCGAAATGCAAGGCAGAAGATCAGTATGGCGATAACTGTGAAGTGTGCGGTTCAACTTACAGCCCAACAGAACTGACTAACCCACGCTCTGTTGTCTCCGGTGCAACGCCAGAAATGCGTGAATCCGAGCACTTTTTCTTCGATTTACCTGTATTCAGTGACATGTTACAAGCATGGACCCGTTCCGGTGCATTACAAGAACAGGTTGCTAACAAGATGCAGGAATGGTTTGAATCCGGCTTACAGCAGTGGGATATCACCCGTGATGCCCCCTACTTTGGTTTTGAAATTCCTGATGCACCGGGCAAATATTTCTATGTCTGGTTGGATGCGCCTATTGGCTATATGGGTTCTTTCCAAAACCTGTGTGACAAACGCGGAAATCTGAGCTTTGATGAGTTCTGGGCAAAAGATTCCACCGCCGATCTTTATCACTTTATTGGTAAAGACATTGTCTATTTCCACAGCCTATTCTGGCCGGCCATGCTGGAAGGCAGCGGTTACCGCAAACCAACAAATCTGTTTGTTCACGGCTACGTCACCGTCAACGGCACGAAAATGTCCAAATCCCGTGGTACCTTTATCAAGGCCAGCACTTATCTGGATCATCTGGATGCAGACTGCCTGCGTTATTACTATGCGGCCAAACTCTCTTCCCGTATTGATGATATCGACCTGAATCTGGAAGATTTTGTTCAGCGTGTTAACAGCGATATCGTTAATAAAGTTGTTAACCTGGCCTCCCGTAACGCGGGTTTCATCAATAAACGCTTTAGTGGCAAGCTGGCGGATAAACTGGCTGATCCGGCGCTTTACCAGAAATTTATTGATGGCACGAAAGTGATTGAAGAAGAGTTCAACAACCGCGAATTCAGTAAAGCAATCCGTGAAATCATGGCATTGGCTGATTTGGCAAACCGTTATGTGGATGAGCAGGCTCCATGGGTTGTGGCAAAAGAAGAAGGCCGCGATGCAGATCTGCAAGCTATCTGTTCAATGGGCATCAACCTGTTCCGCGTTCTGATGACTTTCCTGAAACCCGTTTTACCCAGTCTGGCAGAACGCGCAGAAGCTTTCCTGAATACAGAACTGACCTGGAATGGTATTGAACAGCCTCTGCTGGATCATCAGGTTTCCACCTTTAAGGCCCTGTTTAACCGCATTGATATGGATAAAGTCAATGCGATGGTTACTGCGTCTAAAGAAAGCATCAGCGCACCACAAAAAGTCAGCGGCCCACTGGCAGAAGATCCGATTCAGGATATGATCACTTTTGATGATTTCGCCAAAGTTGATATGCGCGTCGCCCTTATCAAACAGGCTGATTCTGTAGAAGGCTCAGATAAACTGCTGAAACTGACTCTGGATCTTGGTGGCGAAACCCGCCAGGTATTTTCCGGTATCCGCTCCAGCTATCCCGATCCAAAAGCACTGGAAGGCCGTTTAACTATCATGGTTGCTAACCTGGCTCCGCGTAAAATGCGCTTCGGCATTTCTGAAGGAATGGTAATGGCTGCTGGGCCTGGCGGAAAAGATATCTTCCTACTCAGTCCTGATAGTGGCGCACAACCGGGTATGCAGGTTAAATAACAATCAATCTATTATAAATATATCTTGCAAGCGGGGATCAGCAATGGTCCCCGCTTTTTTTGAATGTGATCTATAGCACATTCCCAAGGTTAATTGTATGATGAATTCCTCATTGGAATAAGGAATTTTGTTATGTCGTTTCGTGAAGTACTGATTATAGGTTGGCAGTACCTGCGAGCATTTGTACTGATTTATCTGTGCTTGTTGGCAGGCAATGCCATCTCTGCTCTGTTACCCATCGCAGTTCCCGGCAGTATTATCGGTATGTTGATACTGTTCGTCTTATTGGCTTTCCAATTGATCCCTGCCCACTGGGCAAAACCAGGTTGCAGTCTATTACTGAGAAATATGACCCTGCTGTTTCTGCCTATCGGTGTAGGCGTTATGAATTATTACGATCAACTCAGCCAACAGATACTACCGATTGTCCTTTCATGCCTGATCAGCACCGCAATTGTTATGATTATTGTTGCTTACAGTTCCCATTATGTTCACCGCGCACGTCCAATTATCGGCTCTGTATCAGAAGTTAAGACTGAACAAGAAAAACAAAAGAAATAAATATGTTAAGTCACATTTGGTGGTCACTGCCATTAACATTGATTGTATTCTACGCCGCAAGAAAACTTTCACTAAAATTCAAAATTCCTATTCTGAATCCCTTATTGGTTTCTATCGCTGTACTGATTCCAATATTGTTAATAACCAATACCCCTTATGAACACTATTTCGCCGGCAGCCGAATTCTTAATGATCTGCTTCAGCCCGCCGTGGTTGCGCTGGCATTTCCTTTATATGAACAGTTGCACCAGATCCGCGCCCAATGGAAGTCCATTATCAGTATCTGTTTTATCGGCAGTATTGTCGCTATGGTTACAGGTACTGCTATTGCATTATGGACGGGCGCAACACCTGAAATGGCTGCCTCAATACTGCCTAAATCAGTCACTACACCAATAGCAATGGCAGTCGCAGATGCTATCGGCGGTATTCCGGCAATCAGTGCCGCTTGCGTCATTTTTGTCGGCATTCTTGGGGCAATATTTGGTCATAACCTGTTCGATCTCTTACAAGTGAAAACCAAAGCATCCCGCGGTTTGGCAATGGGAACAGCATCACATGCTTTAGGCACCGCCCGTTGTACAGAAGTCAACTTTGTTGAAGGAGCATACAGTTCATTAGCACTGATGACCTGCGGTATCATTACTTCACTGACTGCCCCTTTTATATTCCCAGTGCTGCTATATCTATTTGGCTAATTACCAGTTGAAAAATTTGACATAAATCTCTCAATTAACAACTTCAATTACATAATTTTCATTATTTATGTGATATATATCACATTATAAATCTGATCAGAGCGTCTAGAATGATCTTAAGTTAATTTGGAGATCATTCTATGCAAGCTCGCTTTCGCTCTATCTGGGCACAATTGCCATCTAAGCTACAAGATGCACTTTTGCCCTATGCAGGAAACGACAACTTCCCTGCCATGCTTACGGCTGCACAAGCTAAATCTGTCAAGAAAACCTGTGGCTTCGACGATAATACGTTGGCTATCGCCCTGTTGCCACTCGCAGCGGCATGTTCCCTGGCTCCGATATCACATTTTAATGTCGGTGCAATTGCCCGTGGTGAAAGCGGAAATCTCTATTTTGGGGCCAACATGGAATTTACCAATGTGCCATTACAGCAAACAGTTCATGCTGAACAATGTGCTATTACTCACGCCTGGTTACGCGGTGAGAAAAAACTGGTATCTATCACGGTTAATTACTCTCCATGCGGTCACTGCCGCCAGTTTATGAATGAACTTAATAGTGGCACACAATTAGAGATCCTCTTGCCAAAACAAGAGCCTTCAACATTAGGTGACTATTTGCCAGGCTCCTTTGGTCCAAACGATCTGGGTATCACAACCCTGTTGATGGATCCAATTAATCATGGTTATAAACTAGAAACCACTGATGAACTTGTACTGACCGCACTGGACGCAGCAAACCGAAGCCATGCTCCATACAGCAATTCATACAGTGGTATAGCACTGCTGGGAAAAGATGGAAAAATCTATCCTGGGCGCTATGCAGAAAATGCCGCATTTAATCCAAGCTTACCCCCATTGCAAGCTGCCCTGATCCTGATGAATATTTCTGGTGGTGATTGTCTGGCTATCGAAAGAGCCGTATTAGTTGAGGGAAAAAACAGCGAGTTGTCCCAACAAAGTGCAACTCAATCCACACTTGCTGCACTAGGCTGTAGTAAATTTGAGTACCACACGTTCTAAATTCAGTGAAAAATGCGCTTTCCCTCTATTCAGATTATATATATCAATTAATGGGGAACACTATGGATACTATTACGGTAGAACTGCAACCGTGCGTATACGAAATTGGTATCGACGGCTTTGCCGGGCATCACGCCCGGCAATAGGAAGTCAAATACACAATGGAAGATTTTCTCCTACAAAAATAGTTAACATAACATTTTATTAGCTAAATCTGGATGTTATCTCTCATTTTTACTCATAATACCTCTAATTAAGTAACATTTGCTGTACATATTTTTCCTATCTCTTAGGATCTATAACTGACCTTGTTATCCATTTAGTTCAAAGAGTAAGATTCATGGAACTGGAACACGAAAGTAAACGTCCATTATATATTCCCTATTCTGGCCCCATCCTGTTGGAATTTCCCCTGCTGAATAAAGGCAGTGCCTTTACTGAAGCAGAACGCGGCAACTTTAACCTTCATGGCTTATTACCGGAAACAGTTGAAACCATCGAAGAACAAGCTGAACGCGCCTATCGGCAGTATCTTGATTTCAAAAATGATGCAGATAAACACATTTATTTGCGAAATATTCAAGACACTAACGAAACTCTGTTCTACCGCCTGCTGGATGCACATTTGAGCGAAATGATGCCAATCATTTATACCCCAACGGTTGGTGAAGCTTGTGAACATTTTTCTGATATTTACCGCCGCGCCCGTGGCTTGTTCATCTCATATCCAAATAAAACGCATATTGATGACATGCTGCAAAATGCGACTAAACAAAATGTAAAAGTTATCGTTGTCACCGATGGTGAACGTATTCTTGGTCTGGGTGACCAAGGTATCGGCGGTATGGGTATTCCTATTGGCAAACTTTCCCTGTATACCGCCTGTGGTGGTATCAGCCCGGCTTATACACTGCCGGTAGTCCTGGATGTGGGAACGAACAA
This sequence comes from Photorhabdus khanii NC19, assembly GCF_000517265.1. Classification (GTDB taxonomy): domain Bacteria; phylum Pseudomonadota; class Gammaproteobacteria; order Enterobacterales; family Enterobacteriaceae; genus Photorhabdus; species Photorhabdus khanii. Next base: position 332,649 of record NZ_AYSJ01000017.1, on the reverse strand, counting down.
CCCCCAGCGCCTGAATGACCCGTTATATATGGGCTGGCGCCATCCGCGGATTACCGGCGCAGAATATGATGAATTTGTTGATGAATTTATTCAGGCCGTCAAGCGCCGCTGGCCGAATGTGCTGCTACAGTTTGAAGATTTCGCACAAAAAAATGCCATGCCTCTGCTCGACCGCTATCGCCACGAAATTTGTTGCTTTAATGATGACATTCAGGGAACCGCCGCTGTGACACTGGGTAGCCTGATCGCAGCCAGCCGTGCTGCCGGTCGTCAATTGAAAGATCAAACTGTCACTTTCCTGGGAGCAGGTTCCGCCGGTTGCGGTATTGCAGAGCAGATTGTCGCCCAGATGAAATCTGAAGGTTTAAGTGAAGAACAAGCTCGCGCCCGTATTTTCATGGTTGATCGTTTCGGTTTACTGACGGATAAGCTGCCAAATTTATTGGATTTCCAGAATAAACTGGTACAAAAAAGCGACTCCTTGGCTGAATGGGATGTGAACAGCGGTTCTATCTCTCTGCTCGACGTTGTTCGTAATGCTAAACCTACGGTACTGATTGGCGTTTCAGGTCAAGCAGGTCTGTTTACAGAAGAGATCATCCGTGAGATGCATAAACACGGTGAACGTCCAATCGTTATGCCATTATCCAACCCAACTTCCCGTGTTGAAGCCCGTCCTGAAGATATTATCAACTGGACTAATGGCGCTGCGCTGGTTGCAACAGGTAGCCCATTCAATCCGGTAAAATACAAAGATCAAGAGTATCCGATCGCTCAATGTAACAACTCCTATATCTTCCCAGGAATTGGCTTAGGTGTTATTGCCTCCGGGGCCAAACTCGTCACTGATGGTATGTTGATGGTAGCAAGCCGGACACTGGCTGATTTTTCACCATTGGCTAAAAACGGTACAGGCCCATTACTGCCACTCATTGATGATATTCAAGAAGTTTCTCGCAAAATTGCGAAACAAGTTGCAAAAGAAGCGCAAATACAAGGTGTTGCAACTGTCACATCCGATGGTGCGTTGGATGAAGCGATTGAACGTAACTTCTGGAAACCGGAATATCGCGTATATAAACGCACTTCATTGTGACAGTTATCCGCCTAAATCGGACAAGGACTTACCCATGTCATCGGCTGTTACTCGTCCCTGGCGAGTCTGACACAAGCCCAGAAGGCAGAAACGACGAGTCCCGCAGCCTTTAAATCCACGATACCTCTATGCCGCATATTCATTGCGGCATTTTAATATCTGAAAACCCTGCAAGATTTTTTCCTTATATCTCTGTCCACATTGACCGAAGGTTTATGGCGATTTTTGCTAAATTATACTTAACCGATATAATATTATTGCGTTGCATACTCACAGCCCCCAAAAAATATTTTACGAATTTATCTGTGTTAAAAATATACCATCAAATAGTTGCCTGTAATCGAGTTTTAATATGATATCTTTATTTTCTTAACTTCTCTCATTCACCAAACATACCATAAATGCGCCTAAAAAACTCATCACAGGCATAAAATAGCATCAAAATAAACACTAAAAACAGTAGTGTAAAGATAATTTACATTCAAGTATTTAAACATAATTTCCATATTTATAGGATTGGGATGTGATACTCCCAATCCCTAAAAAAACATTCCCAATATACTAATTACATCAATAATATCATTAATTCCATAACATTAGATGTTTATTTGGTGATACACCGATGAAACTTTGCAATGATATTCTATTTCCCTCAGAAAAACTACGAATTGCATGAGGTTTCCTGGTGTTTATTATTATTAAATCCCCCAACTCTGGCTTAATAGAAATAGATGGAGGAAGAGAACCCCGCCAATCATGTTCTGAACTATCTTCAATCAACTCGGTAATAGGAATAGCTGGAACATCCCACAACTCTAATTCCCCTCCACTTACAGGTACTTTTATATATATGTTTACAGAAAATTGCCCTAGCAAATTGACAGATTGTTGTTGAAGGCCATCAAAGTGAGGTTGTATTTCAGACATGATAGAGAGTTCTGGTCTTCTCATGACCCTGGCAATCCCTGCATGCATCTTTTTACCTTCAAAATTTGCAATACTGGCACCCGCAGACCATACTTCATCCAGCTCTAAACGAAATTTATCGAAAGGTGCCAGCATTGGAGCACAGAAATTCCTGACGTTTCTTATCGCGGGTAATGCATTCTCAAAATATCTTTTATAACTATCACTATCTTTGGGTTTTCCAAAAGTCATATTATAAGGCACACCAACTCTATCAACACCATAATCGACTAAAACAATTTCATCTCCTTTTTTTAAATCATGAAGATAATGTTCTAAATTTTCATGAGAGAGGAAAAAATCAGAAAGTTTATCTGAAATATGATTATCTACATATTTTTTCACATGGACGGCTAACACTTCATCATTAAATAACTTCTCGAGATCACCTTCTTGCAAAGAATTAGATAAAATCACTTCATTTTTCATAAAAGTCACCTTGTTATACTTAACATGATTTTGGAAAATTCTCCTACATAAAAATACACCAGAAAATGTTAATCCAAATATTCTATCCAATAAAAACACTTTTAATCAACACGATATTAATCACCAAAATAGATATAGATATAGATTTAAGTTATTTTACTAATTCCATATTTAACAATAGAGGCAGTTCTGATGACAATAATTTTATTTTACAAGCTTTACTATCACTTTAAGAACAATCAATTTAATATTTAATGGCAATAATAAATAGACAACATAATCTCTCATAACTTTCTGGCAAATTAGAATGGGCATATCTATCGCAGAAACAGAGCCGGCAATATATTATTATTTAACATCAATATTGAGTATAAAGTAAAACGTGTAAAAATCAAAAATAACATGCCAGAATTCATAAAAAGAATATACATATTCTTAACCTGAATATTGTTAGCGAATTTATCTTAATGTCTTAATCTTCCGATATTTTTTCAATCTCAACATTTGACGGCTCTCTTAGATAACGTCCCCAGATGCGATGCCTGCCGATTGCGGTGGGACAAAACATTAAGAAACAGACAACAAAAAATCACTGTCAGGCTTTTTTCTTATAGAGAAAACTTGCTTCAAAATTTCAGGTAAAGTAGCCTTTAGTCAATATTAGTCATTGATACATATTAAAGGCAAAAGCATGTGGAAGCGCCTGATAATTGGTCTGTTATTCATCGCAGGGATGCTGACGCTCACAGCTATTGCACTTGACCGCTGGATTAGCTGGAAAACGGCCCCTTATATTTTTGATGATCTCAAACAACTTCCCGAACGTGAAGTAGGTATGGTGCTTGGTACGTCTAAATACTACCATTCTGGCGCACCCAATCAGTATTATATATACCGCATTCAGGGGGCAGTTAATGCTTATAACAGCGACAAAATCAAATATCTCTTACTGAGTGGCGATAATGCCCAGCAAAGCTATAACGAACCTGTCACCATGCGCAGGGATTTAGTAAGAGCAGGTATTCCTGCCACAAACATCGTGCTGGATTTTGCGGGTTTCAGAACCCTTGATTCGATAGTCAGAACCCGTAAAGTTTTTGACACCAATGATTTTACGATTATCACTCAACGATTCCATTGCGAACGGGCGCTGTTTATCGCTATGCATATGGGAATTGATGCTCAGTGCTATGCGGTTTCCACACCTAAGAATATGATTATCGTCCGGTTACGTGAAATAATTGCCCGCCTTGGTGCCTTAACTGATCTTTATATTTTGAAACGCGAACCGCGTTTCCTGGGTCCTTTGATCCCAATTCCTGCTCCACATAAAGTACCAGAAGGTATAACCGATTATCCGGCAGTAACTCCGGAAGAATTGCAGGAAATGGACAAAACCCAGCCTAAGAAGAGCGGGCCAATACCGCCGTAAGATTTCGCCACAGCCATTCTGATGGCCCTTGCCGGTGACGGCGTAACCACCAGCATGAAAAAAGCACATTCACTGTCCAAATAAATGGAATAAATGCCAGTAACTCCAGGCGGCTGAATTGACCAAATAATCCAAAGTGATAAAACAACACAGTGCAGATTAAAGTTTGTAGTAAATAATTACTCATCGCCATTCGTCCTACCTGCCTGAACCAGCGATTAATTCGCCAATATGCAATTACCGGCCAGAAACCATAGATCAAAGCCATATAACCCAGTGCCTGAAATGGAATTACCAATTCAGAAAGGATATAGCCAACAATACCTGACCAAAAGTAATCCCAATCATGCGCATATTGGAGCGCCACAGAGAATATCTGGACAGCAACACTGAGTGGTATCAGCAATAGCGCCACATTTCGATAATAGCTCACCGGAAATTCACCTTTCAACCAGCCATTACGCACTAATCCGGCACCACATAACATAATGCCGATCAGTTGCCAGCCATACTGAACAAATAGCATGACCATCATCAACATGACCTGATTGAAACGCTCTTCCACTGCCAGCCATCCACCACCCGTTTTCCAGAATGTTTCGTATAACATATGGAATTCGGTCGGTCGCCAGGCATCGTTAGATTCACCTCTGGAAAAAAAACCAAGAATAAATAACAGCACTAATCCAATCAGATAAAAAACAGCACCTTGCATAAATAACCGGCTACTGGTGCTATTTTGACTAATCAGATGAAAACTAAAAAAACCGGCCAAACTATAAGAGAGTAAAATATCACCATCCCAGAACAGGATGCCATGTATCCCGCCAATCAGGGCAAGTATGATTAATCGTGGATAATTCCAGACTTTTCCCCTTGGTAGTAGTAACTCCAGTGTTGCACCAAATAAGAAGGCAAAAATACACAGGAATTTTCCCTGAGCAAAGATACTGAGCACAGACCAGATAATCAAATCAGTTGCAGAAGCTGAACCATTATATCCTGGGTTCAAATAAGCTGCGGATGGCAAAGCAAAACCGGAGATATTGAGCAACAATATCCCCAGAATCGCCAGACCACGAACACTGTCCAATGAATCAATTCTCTGACGGGTCATTTTTATATCCCGACGTAAAAATTACAAATGGCGTGTCGTGCGTAAAAACTCCTGACGGGTATTTTGACTGGATTTAAACAACCCACCCAAAGATGTCGTTGTCGTGGTACTGGTTGCATCACGGACGCCCCTAGCTTTCACACAGTAATGAACTGCATCAATAGATACGGCAACATTATTGGTACCAAGCAATATCTGTAATGCAATCAGAATCTGTTGGGTCAGACGTTCCTGTACCTGTGGACGTTGCGAAAAAAACTGCACAATGCGGTTAATTTTAGATAACCCAATCACTTTATCTTTCGGGATATAGGAAACAGTCGCCTTACCATCAATAGTCACAAAATGATGTTCACAGGTGCTGGTTAACGTGATATCACGCACCGTCACCATTTCATCCACTTTCATTTTATTTTCTATCAATGTGATTTTCGGGAAATTACTGTAGTCCAACCCTGAAAAAATTTCATCAACATACATTTTCGCAATACGATTGGGGGTTTCCGCTAAACTGTCATCATTTAGATCAAGATTCAACAGTTTCATAATTTCCGTCATATGCTCCTCAATCCGCTCCTTTCGCACTTCCGGCGCCAGCGCCTGACCACGAAGAGGCGTTTCAAGACCACGAGCTTCCAGCGCCGAATGCACAAGCTCGGCTTCTTTACTTAGGGATGACATTATTTTCTCCAAAGGTATTACTTTCCATTATCTGGCGGGAACTAAGACAATCTGATATTTCGCGCCGCGTTAACATCGCGGCTATGATTGGTATAGCACAACCAAGCGTCTGAGCCAACAATTCAGTTTGCTGTGATATGGGATAAACCGACATTTGTATGCGCGTTTCATGGCATTACACACCAGCCTCACCAGCGGATTTATGCCTGTTACAAACCAACAACCCAGCAATCACCAGAGTGATCAATGCCACATACAGCGCAGGCTCCAGTTTCCCGGTTATCGCGGTGGAAACCGCTGACAGCACCGGCCCAACAAGCTGCCCAATAGCGTAACCTGTAGTCAGCAACCCGGCCATATAACGGCTATGTTCTGGCGCCAGTTCACGCCCATACTGAAACGCCATTTGCACCGAGCACATAAAACCACCACCAATCAGCAAAGCGCTTAACGCCAAACCACTTATTCCCGGTACAATCTCAGCGATAAGGATCCCCGCGGCCTGGATCCATAAAGTGATTGCCAGCCGGATTTGGGTTGTCAGTATATGATGGGTCAGAATAGCGAAACCAATGCCGATGACGGCGGCGCCACCAAATATCGGCCAGACAAACTGAGCAAACAAGCTGCCAGGGAAACGATCACTTGCCATTTGCGAAAGAAAAGTGGCAGGTAAAATATAACCAAACCCAGCCAAACTGTAGCTCCATACCAACCGCTTAATTGCTGGTGTCCAAATCAGCTTCTTCACCTCAGTCTGTGGACGATGTAGTTTACCGCTACGGGGCAAATGCTGACTAATATAGATACTAAAAATCAGCGCCACAGTGCCATACAACATCCACGCTTCGGCAGCACTCAGTTGCCATGCCTGAATCCCGACAGCAAGAATACCAGTAACGAATATCCCGACTCCGGGTCCCGCAAATATGGCAACACCCAATGCAGGACGGTTTAAGCTGGCTAACTGCTCATTTACCCATGCCGCTACCAGCACTAATGTCAAGCCACTGGCCCAACCAATAAAAAAACGGGCGACACTGTGTAATATCGGCCCATCCAGCAGTGCAGAGAGCAACGTGATAATGACCACTCCCCATAATCCTGCCCAGAGCCGATATTCAATAAAACGGCGCACCCGCATCGCATCATAGGAACCTGCCAGATATCCCAGATAGTTAAAAGCTGCGACGATACCCGCACCGGTCAGACTAAGCTGGGATTCTGCGATCATTAAGGGAACTTGAGGAGTGAAGGTAAAACGTCCAATTCCCATAGCAACAACCAATGCCAAAAAACCACTCATTGCGATATGAAAAACCTGATAGCTGCGATTCGGCTGGGGAGAAGTTGAATTGTTCATCGTCATGAAAACATCATTTATTAATTTGTTTTTCATAAGCTATAACAAAAATCAAAGGCAATACACTCTTCTTATTAATAAAATTTACAAAAAAACGTAAATTATTTCTTCCCCTTAATAAAGTATTCAGTAAGCCTTAAGTTACAGTATCTGGAACGACAGAGTATTTGAAATCTCGTGCTCCACTCTATTCGTTCACCTTTACTAAGGTTAAATCAGGCTATTACCGCGCAACATAAACTGAGCCTGCTCTCAATAATGCCATAATGATACTGTCAAGCCGCTACCAGAAATGTATGATTTGTCATGTTGTGTGTACCAATATTATTAATAAGGAGCTTTTTATGTATAAAGAATTCCAAGGTAAGACAGCAATTGTTACCGGAGGTGGAACCGGTATAGGACGGGCTATCAGTATCATGCTGGCGAAACAAGGTGCTGCTGTAGCAGTTATCTATTCACAAAGTGAACTTGAAGCTCAGGAAACAACAGAATCAATTATCAGGGACGGAGGGCAAGCCATCGCGATAAAAGCCGATGTTACCGACGAATCTGCTGTACAGGCAATGATCAACACTGTTGCCGAAAAATTTAACGGCATCGACTACCTGATTAATAATGCAGGAACAACAAAGCAACTTCAATTTGATGATCTCGAATCTATATCCGACAGTATTTGGGATACCATTCTTGACGTTAACGTGAAAGGCACATTTCATTGTTGCCGGTATGCAGCACCTTATCTTAGGAAAAGAGCAGGTAGTGCTATCGTGAATGTCGGTAGTATCTCTGGCGAAACCGGCTACGGTTCTTCTATTCCCTATGCGGTTTCCAAATCAGCCATTCACGGGCTCACAAGATCATTGGCCCGTGCGTTGGCACCATCAATAAGGGTTAACTGCGTGGCACCAGGCGCAGTCGAAACCAGGTGGTGGAAAGGGCTGGAGGAGAAAATGCGAACCCTCTGTGCAAATTTGCCTTTAGAACGCATCTCAACACCAGAAGATGTTGCAGAAATAACCTTGATGTTACTAAAAGCAGAAGCAATGACAGGGCAGATCATCAAGATTGACAGTGGTCAAACTTTATAAAATTTACCTGATCACATCGTAAATATTAATAGCTGGATGCCTCCAGATTCAATCGGACTTACTGTGGTAGCCAGCTATTTCTCTCTGAGCAAACATTAGATAATATCTACGTTTATCTTGTAAAAATGAGCTAATTCTCAAAGGATATTGCATGCATATAACCCTTACTGATGTAAATAAGGATAATTATGAAGATGTCTGTGACCTCTCTGTAGCCGATCACCAATATGAATATGTTGCAGAGAATACGTGGTCACTCGTTGAGTCAAAATTCAACCCCTCATACCAAACACGCACAATTTGCTTAGACGATAAACCTGTCGGATTTTTTATGTGGGTACCTGAGACAGACCAGAGAATATCGATTTGGCGGTTTATGGTGGATCAGCACTATCAAAACAAAGGTATTGGACGCAAAGCCATGCTGCTGGCCCTTGATGAAATTAGTCGAACAGATGGATTAGAAGAGATCGAAATCTGTTACAACCCGAATAATCCTGTAGCGCGAAACTTTTACTCCAGCTTTGGTTTCGTTGAAGTCGGTATGGATGAAGACAACGAAGACATGTTGGCAATGATTAAAGTTTAATATAACTATACCCTATAGATTTCAAGATGCATCGCGACGGCAAGGGAGCGAATCCCCGGGAGCATAGCAAACTCTGTGACCGGGGTGAGCGAGTGCAGCCAACAAAGAGGCAACTTGAAAGATAACGGGTATAACGCATATGATGATCTCTGCCATAATAGTGCTATTACAAAATGCTATCTGGGAGCACCATTATGGATCATTGTCACACCTCTGGATTGATCTCTTTGGAACAAGCGCTGGAAAAACTCCTGACGCAAGTTGCACCACTGACTGACACAGAAACCGTCAATCTCACCCAATCATCAGGACGGATTACCGCGGCAGATATTATTTCTCCTATCAATGTCCCACCTTTTGCTAACTCAGCAATGGATGGTTATGCCGTTCGCTATACCGATTTGAATGGAAACATCTCCCTTCCTATGGCAGGAAAAGCACTGGCTGGCGCACCTTTTCAGGGAGAATGGCCTGCAACAACCTGCATCCGGATTATGACCGGCGCTCCTGTTCCCGCAGGTGCTGATACTGTCATTATGCAAGAGCACACAGAAGTTACTGATGAGGGTATTGTTTTCTCTCAACCAGCCAAACAGGGCCAGAATATCCGTCTGGCCGGCGAAGATATCCCCAAAGGCGCGGTGGTATTGCCGGCAGGCAATAAATTATCCACCGCTCAATTACCATTGATTGCCTCTTTGGGCATCGCTGAAATCGAAGTGGTTCGCAAATTAAAAGTTGCCATCTTCTCCACTGGTGATGAACTGCAAGCCATCGGTCAGCCACTTAAAGAAGGTCAGATTTATGATACCAACCGTTTTGCTGTTCGCCTGATGCTGGAAAAACTGGACTGCGACGTTATTGATTTAGGCGTTATCGCAGATAACCCAGAAGCTTTGCGCCATGTTTTCGAAGAGGCAGATCAAAAAGCGGATTTAGTTATCAGTAGTGGCGGTATTTCCGTAGGTGAAGCAGACTACACCAAACAGATTTTGGATGAGCTGGGCGAAATCAGTTTCTGGAAACTGGCAATTAAACCGGGTAAACCTTTTACTTTTGGCAAACTGAAAAACGCCTGGTTCTGTGGTTTGCCAGGTAATCCAGTTTCAGCTGTCCTTACCTTCTATCAACTGGTGCAACCTTTAATCGCCCGTTTGTCCGGTTTTACAGCATGGCAACCACCCATGCGCCTCCATGCTAAGGTGACTACGCCATTGAAAAAAACACCGGGAAGAACAGATTTTCAACGCGGTATTGTCTCTGTGAATGAACAAGGTGAGCTGGAAGTGCGCACTACAGGGCATCAAGGCTCACATATATTCAGTTCATTCAGCCTGGGTAACTGCTTTATCGTTCTGGAGCGAGAACGTGGCCGGGTAGAAGCTGGCGAAATTGTTAAGATCGAATTGTTCAATCATCTATTGAAAAACGAATAATGACCATTGAACTGACAGACGCAGAAGCTCTGCGCTATAACCGACAGATTGTCCTGCACGGGTTTGATTTTGACGGCCAGGAAAAACTGAAATCCTCGAAGATCCTGATAGTCGGTGCAGGTGGCTTAGGCTGTGCTGCATCTCAGTATCTGACAGCAGCAGGCGTGGGAACAATAACACTGCTGGATTTTGATACCGTTTCTCTCTCGAACCTGCAACGGCAGATCCTCCATCGGGATGAACGCATCGGGATGGCCAAGGTACACTCGGCCCAAATAACGCTTCAAGCAATAAACCCGCATGCCACCATCAAAACCGTCGCTGCATTGCTAGAAGATCAGGCGCTGGATGAGCTTATCAGCGAAAATAATGCCGTATTGGATTGCACTGATAATGTGGCGATCCGCGAGCAGTTGAACCGCCTGTGCCTCGTCAGGAAAACGCCACTGGTTTCCGGCGCAGCTATTCGCATGGAAGGACAATTGACCGTATTTACTTATCAGCCGAATTCCCCCTGCTACCGCTGCTTGAACAGACTATTTGGTGAAAATAACCTGACTTGTGTGGAAACGGGCGTTATGGCGCCATTGGTCGGTACTATCGGGACATTGCAAGCCATGGAAACCATCAAATTACTCACTGGATATGGCAAGGTAAGCAGCGGAAAGGTTTTACTGTTTGATGCCATGACGATGCAATTCCGTGATATTACGTTACTAAAAGATCCAAATTGCGAAGTGTGCAGCAGCTAACCATCCACAGATAAAAATAAGTTGCCCCAGTTATCTAAACCGGAGCAACTTATGCTGCAAAGCGCTTACTCAGTAATCCCCTGACTTATCAGGTATTCATCATAAGTCCCTTTAAAATCAATGACTGTATTAGATTTGATTTCCAGAACACGGCTTGCCAATGAACTGACAAATTGCCGATCATGAGAAACAAATATCAAAGTCCCTTTATATAACTCAAGAGCCAGGTTCAGGGATTCAATGGATTCCATATCCAGGTGGTTTGTTGGTTCATCCATTATCAAAATATTTGGCTGTTGCATCATCAGCTTGCCAAATAGCATCCGGCCTTTTTCACCACCAGATAACACCTTAACTTTCTTCTTAATATCATCCTGACCGAACAACAAACGCCCTAGCACACTGCGGACGGCTTGCTCATCGTCGCCTTCTCCCTTCCACTGACTCATCCAATCAAAAACCGTCAGATCGCAGTCAAAATCGCCGGCATGATCCTGAGCATAGTAACCAATGCTGCTGTTTTCAGACCATTTAACCGTGCCACTGTTTGGTTCTGCTTCACCAACCAGTGTTTTCAGGAAAGTCGTTTTACCGATACCGTTAGCACCGATAACCGCCATTTTCTCGCCAACTTCCAGCAACATATTGAGATTTTTAAACAGCGGGCCATTGTCATAGCCTTTCGTCAAACCTTCCAATTCCAGGGCATTACGGAATAATTTCTTATCCTGCTCAAAGCGGATATAAGGATTCTGACGGCTGGATGCTTTAACTTCATCCAACTGGATTTTATCAATCTGACGGGCGCGGGAAGTCGCCTGTTTTGATTTGGAGGCATTGGCGCTGAAACGGCTGACAAAAGACTGTAACTCCGCAATCTGTGCTTTCTTCTTCGCATTATCAGCCATTAAACGTTCACGTGCCTGAGTTGCGGCAACCATATATTCATCATAATTACCGGGGAACAGACGCAATTCACCATAATCCAGGTCTGCCATGTGAGTACAGACTGTATTCAAGAAATGACGATCATGGGAAATAATGATCATGGTACTGTCCCGATCATTCAACACCTGCTCCAACCAGCGAATAGTATCAATATCCAGGTTGTTGGTTGGCTCATCCAATAACAGAACATCAGGATTAGAAAACAGAGCCTGAGCCAGCAAAACACGCAATTTCCAGCCGGGAGCCACTTCGCTCATCAGGCCATAATGTTGTTCCACCGGAATACCCACACCCAGCAACAACTCGCCGGCACGCGCTTCGGCACTATAACCATCCATCTCGCCGTAGGACTCTTCCAGATCCGCAACACGATAGCCATCTTCTTCGCTCATTTCTGCCATCGCATAAATACGGTCACGCTCCTGTTTCACTTGCCACAGTTCCGTGTGTCCCATAATCACTGTATCCAGTACAGTGAACTCTTCAAAGGCAAACTGATCCTGACGCAGTTTACCAATACGCTCATTGGGATCCGTGCTGACGTTACCGGCAGTTGGCGTCAGATCGCCACCAAGGATTTTCATAAACGTGGATTTACCAGAACCATTAGCGCCAATCAGACCATAACGGTTACCGTTGCCAAACTTGACAGAAATATTTTCAAACAGGGGCTTACTGCCAAATTGCATGGTGATGTTGTTTGTACTTAACACTGCATTCGCTCTTAAATTTAGAAACAAAAAGGAAATCGGAAAAATCGATAGCGGCGCATTATGCCACAATAGAACAACAGTATCGCCTATAGTTACATTTGTTCCTCAGTAAAAGACAGGAGTGTAGTAGGTAAGCAGATTAAAATGATTGAAATGACTGAGTAACATCTATATTCCTTCCCTTTTTTCATTAATCCGATAAAGATCATTTTCAGGCTGAATATATGATGATTGCTGATATTTGTTATTTATTTTTCAGGTATTTCTTTCCTATAACGATGTTGCGGGGAGAAGCCCTGGGTTCCCAAGGCATTCCTCCAGCTTAAAGACTTGCTTGCAAAATCTGACGACTAATATCTAAAGTAACATCTCTGTTTTCACCCAGCTGGGTCATTCCGTGAGCTTCCAATTGTTCTATCACACGCTCAATATCATCGACACCAAGATTGTAATCAGACAAGCGGGTCTGGAGTCCCAAACTTTCGAAGAAATTGCGGGTATGTGCAATAGCTTGATCAATACGTTGTTCTTCATTGCCGCTGGTGATGCCCCAAACACGCTCACCGTATTGCAACAATTTGCCACGTTTGCTTTCCCGACGAATTTGCAAGTTTGCCGGCAGGAGAATAGAGAGTGTGCGTGCATGATCAATACCGTAAAGCGCAGTTAATTCATGTCCGATCATATGTGTAGACCAGTCCTGCGGCATGCCTGCACCAACCAAACCGTTGAGAGCCGTGGTCGCGACCCACATCAAATTTGCACGAATATCGTAGTCGTCTGGGAGCTTTATCGCCTGAGAGCCAATTTCAATCAGTGTCTGCAATAATCCTTCAGCAAGCCGATCCTGCACCATACCATTGGCGGGGTAAGTCAGGTATTGCTCTATAATATGCATAAAAGCATCAGCCACCCCGTTAGCCACCTGATGCAACGGAAGCGTATAGGTCTTCGTTGGGTCAAGAATGGAGAACCGGGGGAAAACAAATGAGCTTATAAGGTCCAGTTTGGCTTGTTTCGCCTTATTGGTGATAACAGCAACCTTATTCATCTCTGAACCCGTTGCCGGTAAAGTCAACACTGTACCAAACGGAAGAGCACCCCGAATATTACGACCATGCTCTTCCAAAATACGCCAAGGCTCCCCATCAAAATTCACAGCAGCAGCCACAAATTTAGTGCCATCAATCACAGAACCGCCACCGACAGCAAGCAGAAAATCCACCTCACTATTGCGCACCAATTCAACCGCTTTCATCATAGTTTCATAGGTCGGGTTAGGTTCAATACCACCAAACTCCCAAATGGGCCGATCAGCTAGCGCACACCTGACCTCATCCAATGTCCCGGTTTTTTCAGCGCTGCTACCACCGTAGAGAATCAATACCCGCGCATCCCGTGGCACCAGGTCATCAAGACGCCTAATCGTATCTTTACCGAAAATGATTTTAGTTGGGTTGTAATACTCAAAATTTCGCATAATTACCTCGCTAGATCAATCGGATATAATCCTTTAACGTTCTTCGCAGAATTTAATTATCAAGGCCGACACGGACAACTAATTTGCCAAAATTACGGCCTTGCAATAGTCCAATGAATGCCTCTGGAGCATTTTCCAAACCTGATACCACCTCTTCGCGGTATTTAATCCGCCCTTCGGCAAACCAAGTGGACATATCACGCCAGAACTCACCGAAACGCGAAGCGTAATCATCAAAAATAATAAATCCTTGCATCCGAATTCGTTTTCGCAACAATTTATCCATCAACAGCGACAAACGATCCGGGCCTTCCGGTAAGCTCGTAGAATTGTAACAAGACACCATGCCGCAAACCGGAACACGGGCAGACGTATTTAGCAAGGGCAAAACTGCGTCGAATACCTTGCCGCCGACGTTTTCGAAATAAATATCAATTCCCTGCGGACAAGCCTTGGATAATTGGTCGGCAAAATCTGGATCATGATGGTCAAGACAGGCATCAAATCCCAATACATCAACAGCATAGCGACATTTTTCCGTACTACCCGCCACACCAACGACATAACAGCCTTTGAGCTTACCGATTTGACCAACCGTTGCACCAACCGGACCCGTTGCCGCAGCGACAACCAAAGTTTCACCAGCTTTGGGCTGGCCGATATCCAGCAACCCCATATAAGCAGTAAAACCAGGCATCCCCAGCACACCTAATCTATAGGACGGATAAACCGGAGATTGTCCCAAGTTGATGAGACCACTGCCATCGGAAACGGCATAATCCTGCCAACCGCTATACGCCAGTACCCAATCACCAGGCTGATATCTCCGATGGTTTGAAGACACCACGCGGCTCACTGTTGAACCCACCATAACGTTATTCAGTTCCACCGGCGGTGCATAAGATAGCGCATCACTCATTCGCCCACGCATATAAGGGTCCAAAGAAAGAAAAACAGTGCGTAACAACAGTTCTCCTTCCTTAATTTCAGGGATAGGTTGCTGTTCCAGACGAAAATCAGTGGGTTTCGGGAAGCCATGCGGACGTGAAACCAGTACGATACGGCGATTTATTTGTTGCGTTTGAAACATTTACATTCTCCTTCAACATTAAAGTCAGTATCATCGGGATACCCAAAAAGTAGACCAGTCGTCTAATCATTAAGTATAAAAAAACACTGGTGAAGAGTGATTTCCAACAGTGTTTTTATTCGTTATGCATTCAACAATCGCTTCGTAGTAACCATAGCGCTTTGTAGCGGTGCACTACTTTGTGTAATCTTCGCCATCAAACTCGCCCCTAACCAAGTCTGGTACAACATTTCAGCCAGAGGGAAAGTTTCTTCAGCAGTACACTCCAACCCACCTTCACCAGCAACTCTTTCTACTATAGCAGCAAGACGCATGATGATATTTTTTGTACCATTTTCCAGCACCAAACGCATCGCTACAGAGAGATCACTGACTTCAGCGCCAAGCTTGACAACCAGACACTTCTGCCCACAGAAAGCACCGTCTCCCAAAGGCTCCAACCAACCCTGCCAGTATTGCAGCAGGTTCTCTTTAGCTGTCCATTCTTTACGCACCATGATGTTATCCATTCTTTCGAGATAGTGCGTAAAGTAATCTTCAAGCATAGCCGCGCCAAACACCTCTTTCGACGCAAAATAATGGTAAAACGAGCCTTTCGGCACTTCTGCCGCTTTGAGAATTTCATTGAGTCCGACAGCCGAAAAGCCTTTACATCCAATGACTTGTTGGGCAACTTCCAGGATGTGCTGACGGATATCTTGGGGGATTCTGTTTGTTTGCATTGAGATAACCTATACCTAATTAGACCAGTCGTCTACAATTTAAATAAGAATTTTTCTGTCAGCAAAGAAATTAGAAAATTCTCCTATAAATACAAATTCCTACCATTTTCTTACTGATTTATTACTCGATTCTTAAGCACATGTTGCGACAAAATATCATCAATAGAATAATGTATTATTAAGAATGCGCCATTAACTACGTTGATGACTCACGTTTAATAAGATAGAGAGAAAGTTCTTATTCTATTAACCACGTTGAATCATAAAACGATATCGTTATATCGTTTTATTTAATATCGAATGCATTCTCAAATTAGACACAATAAGGAAATAAGTGAGGAAAATAGTGGCATATTAAACCGCAAATAAACATATTAAGTATTAATGACGTTGAGTTTGCAATAATTTTTTCTTTGTTATGATATTTTCATCAACAATGTGATAATACCAATAGTGAATATAATCTTAGATCATTATCAAAATATCTGTTAATCAATAAGTGAATAATTCAATAAACTTCTGAACAATAATCAAAGTTTATTGAATTAGGATAGACGATTAAAATCATGCAGAAAAAATACAATCCGTCACCAACTCCCCCCATCCAACATTACAATACATTAACATTTCATCAATCCAACGATGAATTAACGCTCAATAAGTAATGAAATCATTATTAGTTAATTATAAACCTGACAATCTATTTTTGTTTGTCATTACAATTATTTTACATATTAACCATTAAAAACATAGACATATTTTATCATCTATATCTATGTTTTTAAGTATAAAGATATAATTAATCACTTATTATTTTATAACAAAACTCAGCGGGCAAAAAAATTGACATTCATCCGAGAGAAAAGGTATCTTTGAAAAACACCGAAATTACAGAAATTTATTTTAACAAATGATTAGTTGTTAATTTCAACTTGTTAAAAAGATAAAAATCGACACTGACATTTGTAATATTGGGTGAAAAACCAAAATATAAATAAATTAATTTTTAGGAAGCGTTATGAAATGGAATTCTAATGAAAGGTAAAAAAACCAGTCATGAAATATGATTAAAAAGTTCGGTTCCACGCCAAAGTGTTTTATATAACCATAATAGGTTAAATTAAGATCTTGGTATTTAATAAGTATTTTTTTAAATTTTTTATAAGAGGTGATATTATGTCAGAGATTGAAGCGATTTCATTAAAAGCACCAATCAGTGTTATTGCAAAAGTAACTAATAAATCAGTATATAAACTTAAACTTATTCAGGATTCTATTCGTTTGGATCAGGGTGAGTGGACAACTCTTCCTCCGCAACTAATTAATAAAAGCAGTGATAATACCCCAGGAAAAGGCATTTGGAGAAGTGATTCAAACAGTCTGCTAGGTGGTGTTGCAGGGCGCTGTACTTATGTATTTGTAGACAGTAAAGGTGAAATTTACAGTATCTATATTACATGGAATAACCCTCTGATCGGAAGCAGCAGCTACTCAATATCAACAGACTATGAAGGTGATGATTTACATTTATCTTACTCAGCAGAGAACGGTAATAATCCAATCGTAGAATATACTATTGTAAGCTAATACTTAATCATTAATATTAACAACCATTCCTGTAGGAAATATTTATCCAACAGGAATGGTTTATTTATTTAAAGAAGTATCTTAATCAAAAATTAATTCTCATTATTCTACTCATTTCTTTATAATTTAATACGTTTTTACAGATGGTGCCCGATAAGTGTTAAAGCGATCAAGTAAGCAGACAGGATCTTGTTCGATGATTGCCATATAGCGATATTTTTCATGCAAGAATTGTTCATCCGCCATTTTATTAATCATGGTAATCAGCGGATCATAAAAGTTATTGATATTCAGAATACCGCAAGGCTTAGTATGCAGCCCAATCTGACTCCAGGTAAATACTTCACTGAACTCTTCCAACGTGCCAAAGCCCCCAGGCAAAGCAACAAAACCCTCAGCTAACTCAATCATCTTATTTTTACGCTGATGCATAGTTTCAACAACGTATAATTCAGTCAGATTTTTATGTGATATTTCACGCTCTTCCAATAATGTGGGAATAACACCAATCACTTTACCACCGGTTTCCAGAACAGTATCAGCAACAGTGCCCATAATACCCACACTGGCTCCACCATAAATCAGCGTAATATCACGCTTAACTAACTCCTTTGCGAAGATAATGGCATTTTCTTTATAGATTTCAGATATCCCCAAGCTTGAACCACAATAAACGGCAATACTTTTCATTATCTAAGCTCCTATTACTTCATCTTTACAGTGAAAGATATGATTATACGTTAGTATTACAGTCATACAACTCACTTATGCACAAAGATAATTTAAATTAAAAAAAACGCCATTAGGAAAAACAAGATAATGTAACAAATGAAAAAGAAAAAACAGCAATGAAGCTTATTTATACTATATTAGTCATAATTGTAATTTATGCTTAACCATTAAAATATAAAATAAATCATAATTTAGATTACAATAAACACTTTCATCATCTTTAACCCATAAGTTATTACTATCTGAAAATAAAATATAATTTTTCAGAACTATATTCCAATACTGAAATATAATTTCACTATCTATATATAATATAGTCTAATAAATAAAGAATATTTCTCTAAAATTATATTCTCTAAACCTATTGAGTTATCTGCATTTCACTGCGAAAATTACCGACCAGATCACTTGATTTTAATTGAGGTTTTGTCCGGATGTCTTCTTCCAAGCTCCAAAAGAATGCCTTTCCATTAATACCTGTAATATTGTTACTACTTGCCATGACATCAATTCAAGGCGGCGCTTCTCTTGCCAAAACGTTGTTTCCGGTTATCGGTGCACCTGGCGTTACCGCTTTGCGGCTGGGCCTTGGAACTATCATTCTGTTCATTATTTTTAAACCCTGGCGCCTGAGATTTCGCCGAAATTCAATTATGCCATTGCTTACCTATGGTATTGCTCTTGGAGCAATGAACTATACATTCTATATGGCACTGACAACAATTCCTTTAGGTATCGCCGTCGCTCTTGAGTTTACCGGCCCACTGGCCGTAGCCATGTTTTCATCGCGCCGGCCAATAGATTTTCTCTGGGTCGCGCTGGTTATCGCTGGTCTGGCTTTCCTGTTACCCATTGGCAATAATATTGATGGGTTGGATCCTATAGGTATTATATATGCACTCAGTGCGGGTGTTTTCTGGGCACTGTATATTATTTTTGGCCAACGCGCTGGAGCAGGTCATGGCGCGGCAACGGTTTCTATCGGTTCATTTATCGCGGCACTGATATTTTTCCCTGTGGGGCTGATACAAACAGGGCCAGAACTGTTATTTGATATGTCAATTATGCCCCTGGCACTGGCAATCGCTATTCTGTCCACTGCATTCCCCTATACGCTGGAAATGATTGCCCTGACCCGTTTACCTGCACAAACATTTGGTACTCTGATGAGCCTTGAGCCAGCCCTTGGCGCTCTATCTGGTATTTTTTTCCTCAATGAACACCTGACCATAATTCAATGGCTGGCACTGTTCTGTATTATTCTTGCCTCTATCGGTTCTACGTCAACGATTAAAGGAAAACCTAAAATCACCGAGATCGATTAATCGCTTTATCTAATCGAAATAGAATAAAAACCGGAGTAATTAATAAAATAATTCTCCGGTTATTTATAAATATAACTATTATCATTTATCAATAAATGAGTCATACATATCTAAGCAAAAATTATATTTTTAACACTATCCGTAAACCGCAAAAAAAATTATCGAAAAAAATCATCCCTCTATTGATATATAACCAAATAAATATATTAAACATAATTATTTTATCTAAAAACTTTATAAAAATGAACTATTGATTTAATAGGAATAATCTATATGATTTAAAACTAATATTGAGTTACATTCATCCCAATAAATGAGAAACTCATTATTAATATTAGGGGAAAATTATTATGGGTACTGCCAAATTAGTCAAAACAGCACCATCCACACTGCTTTATACTCGTAATGATGTCGATAATAGCGTTAAGCAAGAAACAATTGAAATTTTAAACCATATGGTGATTCAATTTATTGATCTTTCCCTGCTGACCAAACAGGCACATTGGAACATGCGCGGCAGAAATTTCATTTCCATCCATGAAATGCTGGATAACTTTCGTGCCACTATTATTGAACATCTGGATATTTTTGCAGAAAGAGTTGTACAACTTGGTGGAATCGCTCTCGGAACGGTACAAGAAGTTAATAAACATACTTCACTGAGAAGCTACCCAACAAATATTCATGACGTGCAAGATCATCTAAAAGCACTGGCTGATCGTTATGCTATTGTCGCTAATGATATCCGCGAAGCAATTGGTGAGGTTGAAGATGAAAATACCACGGACATACTCACCGCAGCCTCCCGTAACCTCGACAAATTCTTATGGCTTATTGAAGCAAACGTTGAGCAATAAAATATAAAGAGCCGTTACATTAAGAGCTCTGCATTACTTACAGGCCCTCGTTAACAACGGGGGCCTGTTTATTACAACCCTTTATCGCCCAATACTCTGGCACAGAAAAATATCATAAAATAGCCTCCATACAGACAAACTTCACTATATCCTTTAAAAACCAGCATTAATTGTCTATAATATATGCTTATTTTCATAAATAACTTGAGGAAATAATAAAATGGATACCGAAGTAAAAGACAGCAATGGTACGGTGCTCAATGATGGCGATTCTGTACAGGTCATTAAAGATCTGAAAGTAAAAGGCACATCAGCGACATTAAAGCGCGGCACTATCATCAAAAATATTCGTCTGAACCATCGCGAAGATGAAATCGAATGTAACGCAGATAAAATCAAAGGATTGGTATTGAAAACCTGTTTTCTGAAAAAAGTAGGATAAATAGCCTTTTTTATCGATTTTATTTATAAAGGATAAATAAATTACAGTTTTTAGTGGTAAGTTATTTATCCTTTTTCAATTGTTTGATTTCCACCTCTGAAAGAATTTCCGGCTGTTCAATAGGGAAAACCGGCAGCGCCTTCAACAACCTCGCACCATATCTTTTGCTCAGTAAACGCCGGTCATAAATAACCACATCACCATAACACTCATGACTACGGATAAGCCTTCCCACTTGCTGAATCAGGCTGAAAGAAGCACTTGGCAAGCTCTGTACTTCAAAAGGATAGCGGTTGAGTGATTTCAACCACTCGCTTTCAGTGATAATGACCGGGTTATTGACTGGAGGGAATGAGATTTTATGAATATGAACCTGGGACAGGTAATCCCCCTTTAAATCCAGCCCTTCAGCAAAAGATTGCAATCCAATCAATACGCTACATTGCCCCTCATTTATACGCTGACAATGTGTTTCAACTAACCGATAACGTGGCTGATCACCCTGTACAAGCAACATCAGGCGTAAATCCGTCACATAAGAGAGGAAGATATCCATCGCCCTTTGGCTACTGAACAAAATCAACATGCCTTTATGTTGCTGACTCAGCAATTGAGTCCTGAAATAACGTGCCATTTCCGCCAAATGAGCAGTTTCATTATCAAGTGTCGGCTCCAATGACATTTTGGGAATAACCAGCCTCCCCTGACTCACATGATCAAAAGGCGATGACAACGTCACAAAACGGTCAGCCATTTTTTCAGTTAACCCAGTTAATTCCTGAATACGGGAAAAACTATTCAAGGAACGAAGCGTTGCCGACGTCACAACCACATGGGGAATATTACGCCAAAGCAGTTGATTGAGCTGTTCACTAACTCTGATACCTGCACAATGGAAGTCGAGGTGTGACTGATTTCTTTCATAACGGCGTTTCAGCCATTTTGACACCGGCGCATTGGATGACTCTTCCAGCGCCGCCAGGTGCCACAGTTTAGTCATATTTTCAAAATATCCCAGTGTACGGCTGGTCTGCAAAATAGACCGATGCAACCGGACAATATCCTGTTTAGCCGTTTGCTCAGTCAGATCATTCAGTATCACTTCTGCTAATCCTCGTAAACCATCGGTCAATTTAAACAGCTGCTGGCAGCAAAGTCGCAAATTATCCGGCAACTTACCCATCTCAAACAGATATTCATCTACTTCATTATTTTCAGGTAAAAGTGCCTGTGCGATAGTAGCGAGCTCTTTAAAGCATTCCCGTAGTTTTTCACTGTGTTCATTGAGACGACTGGCATTAGCCAGACGTGGTGGCTTTGCCGGACGAAATTGCGCCAGATACTGTTCAACATGACGGATAAAAGTATCTAGCTGACCATTAAGCTGAAACAGGGTGATTTCCCCTTCAACTTCCAAAGAATCTCTGGCGACATTCGGTATATGATGTCCTTCATCAAGTACCAATAACAAATTTTTAGCATCAGGGAGTACCGATTCACTCTCTAATGCCGCTATCACTAACGCATGGTTAGCGACCACCACATCTGCATTCTCGATCTCACGGCGAGCAATAAAAAACGGGCAGCGATGATAATACTGACAGTTACGGCCCAGACAATTCGCCTTATCTGTACTGATTTTCGTCCACAAAGTATCGGGCAAAGCCAGTTTATGGTGATCACGCAAACCATCCCAGGCAAACGTTGTGTAGTCACTACGCAACCGGCGACAAAGTTCCCTCTCTTCACTACTGGCAAGTTCTGTTTTGTCCTCAACCAAGAACATTAAATCTATCTGTTCACTATCGTTTGCACAGATAGCTTCGAGATTACGTGGGCAAACATAACGACCACGTCCAAAAGCACCGGTAAATTTCAGATCGGGAATGATTTTGCGCAACAGAGGAAGATCTTTACTGTAAATTTGATCCTGTAAAGCGACATTAGCGGTACTGACGACCAATGGCTTACTTTCAGCCCTGCTGATCGCAATGCCAGGGAGCAAATAAGAAAGGGTTTTACCGATTCCGGTTGGCGCTTCAATAACTAAATGGCGCCCTTCCTGATCAGAGAGCGTTTTTGCAACTTCAGCAATCATTTGCCTCTGTGGAGTGCGAGGAATAAAGCCATTGATATGCTGAGGTAATGCCTTATACCACTGGCTTATCTGATTTTTTATTGAACTGGAAAGTGCCATTGAACTCTGCTGCCATAAAACCGGAGCGCTATTGTCCCACAGAGCAAGAACGAAATCAGCTGTATATCGAGAAACAAAACCAAATTGATAATTTAATCCCAATTTCAGTAAATTATGATGCCAATAAAAACTTAGCGAAAAACTTTATCAACAATAACAGTAAGCTAATTTCATTTACTTAATCAGCTCAAAGGATTATTCATTATCCGTAAAGTAAATTGGTTATTACCTTGTCAGCTATTCAGAACCCGATATACTGCCTATTTTCTATGGCAGTTGAGAACAAAAATGAAAAAACTACTTATCACTTTCATCGCACTTTTTGCATTCGGTTCAATCGGTGGCGTATTCTTGGCAGGTCTTAATATGTATACCCGCTCAACTACACCGATAGAATCACCCGCCAGTCAACAGCAAGAAACAACTATAGCGCCGGTACAGCAACAATAACGGGGCGCAACACTATCTATACTTTTGTATTAAGTGAGGGATCCCATGAATAATGCATACTTTGTCAGCCCACAATGGCTAAAAGATCATCTTGATGATGAAAACCTCGTCATCCTTGATGCGACTGCACCGCCACCACCTCAGCAAATTGATTGCCATCAGCTTTGGCTGAATACACACATTCCCGGTGCCCAATTTTTTGATTTGGATAAAATTGCCAATCATCAAAGCGGGTTACCTCATATGCTGCCAGATCCGCAAACTTTCAGTCAGGCTGTTGGTGAAATGGGGATCAGTGAGAATCATTTGGTCGTGGTTTATGACCAGGGAAATATGTTCTCCGCTCCTCGCGCATGGTGGACATTCAAGGTATTCGGCAGCCGTAATGTCCGTATTCTTGATGGAGGTTTACAAGGCTGGCAACAGGCAGGATTTCCAACAGAATCAGGTGAAGTGAAACGTAATTCTCAGGTTTTTAATACCGATTTCAATGCCGGCAAAGTGAAATCACTGAAACAAATTCTGGATTCGTTAAATGATCCACAAGCTGAGATTGTTGATGCCAGAGCAATAGACCGTTTTCAGGCTAGAGCACCAGAACCACGCCCTGGGTTAAGAATGGGCCATATTCCCGGCAGTAAAAATGTTCCATGGACTATATTAGTAGAGAATGGTCACTTTAAATCAGAAACTGAAATTGCAGATATTTTCCGTAAACAAAACGTTGATTTAAATAAACCGGTTATTGCCAGTTGTGGCTCTGGCATGACAGCCGCTGTTTTAATATTAGGTTTAAATATCATCGGTAAGAAAGATACTTATTTATATGACGGTTCATGGGCTGAATGGGGAGCAGATGATACCCTACCACTTGAGAAATAATTAAATACCCAAGGGCATATTTACCCTATGCCCTTTAATAAACAAATTAATATATTTTTTGGAAGCTACACAAATCT
>NZ_AYSJ01000017.1:0-306478 GCF_000517265.1 Photorhabdus khanii NC19 | reverse complement strand
TGCAACCCTATGAATCATTTTTATTCGGGGGGGAAGTGGGTGCGGGAATGTCGGCTAAAAGATAATTCCCATATCGTTATATTTCACAATCCCACTTATCCAATTTGCTTTCAATTTATTAATCAACACTCTTTTTTATCAGACAAAGTGATATAAAATAATACAACGCATATATTTGACAAATTTAAATATTATTATTAATTTAAAATTCAACTCTAAATTTATCTAAACAGAAAATTAAAAGGGTTGAGTATTGATACTTTAATCAGAAAATAATATCAGAATCTATATAATAAAAATGGAGAGTAAAAATGACTATTTCTCTTAGAGACCAAAAAATAAATCTCGCACTCAGCTTTATCAGTGGTGCAGGCAGTATAATAACAAAAAAATCTGAACCGGCTATCGTTTCGGAAAATATTAAAGAATCATTGGAAAAAAGTAAAGTGACGGCCAACAGATTCTCTATCGTTTGGGGACCGGCTGTTTTCCGGGTTAATAATGGGGAAAATTCTAAAGATAACAAAGACGATCATGTTTTATTTATTGTGAAAAATCGCAGATTCCCATATGACTATCGAATCGTTATCCGGGGATCATGGTCTGATGTTAACTGGCAGGTTGAAAACTTTGCGGTACATGAAACGGTAAATTGGTCACTCTGGGATCCTAATATCCCTGAAGAATTCAAAGACGCTAAGATTTCTTATGGAACACACTTAGCATTAGATTATATTGTTAACCAAGCAAAAAGTAACAATACACCAGGCTATGATGAATCACTCATTGACGCAATTGATAAAATTGCCCTGGAAAAAGGAATACATAATATTACCATCACCGGGCACAGTTTGGGAGGTGCGTTGGCCTCTACTCTTGGCGTATATTTAAAACGATTATATATTAATAAGGGAAAAAGGAATATTCGTATTAACGTTTGTGCTTTTGCCAGCCCAATTATCAGTAATAGCACTTTTGCATCTTATATTGAATCTGTTTTTAACCGTATATCAACAACGAATTATAAAAGTCACTTTTTAAGGATCCATAACCGTAAAGATATTATTTCCTTAATTTGGCACCTGAATGGATTAGAAAAGATACCAACTATCTATGAACCATTAATTAAAATAGATGAGAAATTAATTAATAAATTTAACAAGATCGTCCTGATTGTGAAAGATAAAGGTTACACAAAACTCACGCCAGACTTACCTTTCACAACACCGATTTTAGAATCATCACCAGATTTAAATAATCAGGTCATTTTTCAACATATTAAAGCATATGCGTATAAATACGGCATGAATTTAGTTGAAGTGAATGACGGCACTCAACCACCTATTGATGATATTGTCGTTATTAACAGTAATCTATCTCAAGATATTGTCGCCTATTTCTTGCTTATACCGCTTCCTTAATTTAAGATAACACTAATAGTGTATAATTTGGTTATATTAGATCTGTGTTTTACTTAACAAAAATGGGGCCTTTATTAAAGACTCCATTAATTTAAACAATCGTCACTTAAATATATAAATAAAATTGCTCTTATTTATATATCATTAAAATATTATCAATTCATTATCATTTGTTTTGTAATAACCCATAATAATATTCACGTATAATTAGTACATATATAATTATTATGGTTTGTTTTAATTTCACAAAAAATAATTCATATTTTGACCAAATAAAATAATATAAGAAAATTCCATGTACCTATTTGACAGATCTAAAAGTTATTATTAACTTTAAGTTTAATCCTGTTTTTATCTGAATGGAAGACTAAAAGAATTAAATCTTAAATTTTAAACTGATAGCTCGAATTAACACTTATCATATGAAAAAATAGGGAGTGAAAATGTCTATTTCTCGTGAAGATCAAAAATTAAATCTCGCACTGAGCTTTATTATTAATTCTGGAGGCATAAAAACACCAAAACCAGAGCCGGGCATCGTTTCGGCAAATATTCAAAAATCATTGGAAAGCAGTCAAGCTACAGCAAATAAATTTGCTATTGTTTGGGGACCCGCAGTGTTTCGAGTTGGTAGTGCTGATAAGGAAAAAAGTGTTATAGATAAGAAGGATGATCACGTTTTATTTATTGTACAAAGTCTCCATGATTCAAATGATTATCGCGTTGTCATTCGGGGATCATGGTCTGATATTAACTGGATTAATGAAGACCTGATTGTCTGTAAAACTAAAGACTGGTCAAAATGGGATCCAAAAGCGCCTGAAAATGCTAAGATTGCTTACGGAACAAATTTGGCATTAGGTTATATTATCAACCAAATAAAAAGCAACAATCCTCCGGGTTATGGAGAATCGCTAACTGACGCCATCGATAAAATTGCCCTGAAAGAAGGGATACAAAATATTACCATCACAGGACACAGCTTAGGAGGTATACTAGCTTCTACCCTTGGTTTATATCTAAAGAGACAGTACCTTGATAAAGGAAACGATAATATTCGCATTAATGTTTGTGCCTTTGCCGGCCCAACTGCCGGTAATGATATTTTCGCCTCCTATTCTGAATCTATTTTTAATGAAGCATTATCAGCTGGTTATGCAAGTGATTTTATAAGGATTCATAATAGTATAGATGTCGTTCCCCTGGCCTGGTATATAAATGGGTTGGAGAAAGTTAAAGCTATTTATCCAATATTAACAGCAGCAGTTAATGCTCTTATTCTTCTTGTCCAAGATAAAAAATACACGCAAATTTTCCCAGATTTACCCTTTCATTCAGAAATTCCGACGATACCGATAAAGTCCCTCGAAGACTTATTTACTAACATAGGAAATCAACATATTCACGCCTATCACAAAGAGTATGGACTGAGTTTCACAGTCACTAATGACAGTTCAAACCCACCCACTGATTACGATATTGTTGTGATTAACGATACCCTATTGCAAAGTATTATCGATCTGCTCTCGTTTTTAATCAAAGGTAAAATCAATATCACATAATTTTATCCTATACCCTATAGATTTCAAGATGCATCGCGACGGCAAGGGAGCGAATCCCCGGGAACATAGCAAACTCTGTGACCGGGGTGAGCGAGTGCAGCCAACAAAGAGGCAACTTGAAAGATAACGGGTATATCATATCTATTTTTTAATTAGCAATAATGGGGCCTTTATTAAAGGTTCCATTAGTTTCAATAAATCATTCTTAAATCTAACAAGGAAATTATTTTCTCTACATATCACCAAAATAACGCCATCCCATTATCACTCGACTTTGTAAATACCCATATAAATTATTTTCCACAGGTAATATTACAAAATCATAGCATAATTTTTATCACTTATTTTAAAGTTCATTGTAGATAATTTATTTTGTTAAATAAAATAACATTAAAAAATTATATACTCTCATCCGACAGATTTAGAGATTATTGTTAACCTTAATTCTGTTTTTATTTGAATTAAATACCAAAAGCATTGGTTATTGATGTTTAAGTTGAAACATCAGATCAATATTTATCATATTAAAAATTTGGAAGTAAAAATGACTATTTCTCTTAAAGATCAAAAAATAAATTTTGCGTTAGGCTTTATTATTAACTCAGGAAGCTTAATAACCTCCGAACCAGAACCCACTATCGTTTCAGAAAATATTCAAAAATCATTAGCAAGTAGTAAAGCAACAGCAAATAGATTCTCTCTCGTTTGGGGACCTGCTGTCTTTCGTGTAGGCAGTGTTGACAAGAAAACAAGTGTTGCCGATAAGAAAGATGATCACGTTTTATTCATGGTGAAAGATCTCAAAACCCCAAATGACTATCGAATTGTTATTCGCGGATCATGGTCTGATGTCAACTGGTATGATGAAAATTTTAATGTGGGTAAAACTGAAAACTGGTCAATTTGGGACTCAAAAGCCCCGACAAATGCAAAAATTTCAAAGGGAATACACGTAACGTTAGACTATATTATCAACCAAATAAAAAGTAATAACACGCCTGGTTATGGGGAGTCACTGATCGATGCAATTGATAAAATTGCTCTGGAAGAAGGGATACAAAATATTACTCTTACAGGGCACAGTTTAGGCGGTGTAATGGCTTCTACTCTTGGATTGTATTTAAAGAGGCGCTACCTTGATAAAGGAAACAATAATATTCGTATTAACGTTTGCTCCTTTGCTGCCCCAACTGCCGGTAACGATATTTTTGCATCCTATACCGAGTCTGTTTTTAACGGAATATCTCTACCGGCCTATGAAAGTAAATTTCTCCGGATCCATAATCGTACAGATATCGTTACTCTAGCCTGGTATACAAAAGGATTAGAACAAATTAAAGCTCTCTACCCAATATTATATCTGCCCGTTAGCGGTTTTCTCTTACTAGTGAAAGATAAAAACTACACCCAACTTTTTCCAGATTTACCTTTCACTACACCTATGTTAGATCCTTCTCCAGGTTTAATTGAACAGATCGTGTTCCAACATATCGACGCATATGCCAAAGAGTATGGTATGAGTTTCATTAAAATTAATGATAGCTCTAATCCGCCGACTAATTATGATATTGTTGTGATTAATGATGGCCTTGCCCGCAATATTAATTATCTTTTTTCATCTATGATTCAAGATGGAGCAGCCGATACCCGATAATCTTATCCTAAATTGAATTTTTCTTGATTTAACAAAAATGGAACCTTAATTAGAGGTTCCATTTATTGCAATAAGCATATTGAGATGGTTATGATAATATTGTCACATCAAAGAGATCACACGTGCTATATCAGCAGACGTTTTCAGCTTCCTTATCTCCTCAAAGAGTGTTATCGCTTCTTCATACTCTTTCCGCAAATAACCAAGCCACTGTTTAATCCGGGCAACATGATATTGTCCGGTATCACCTTGCTTTTCCAACCGGACATATTTTTGCAGTAATTGAACCACTTCCTGCCAGGCCATTTTTGGTTCGTTATATTTCACAACCCGACTCAAATTGGGAACATTAAGCGCTCCCCGCCCAATCATGACAGCATCACAGCCTGTAACTTTTATACAATCCTGCGCACTTTGCCAATCCCAGATCTCACCATTGGCAATCACCGGGATAGCAAGGCGCTGACGAATTTCACCAATCGCTTGCCAGTTAATGCGTTCCGCTTTGTAACCATCCTCTTTGGTTCGCCCATGAATCGTTATTTCCGTCGCACCCGCTTGTTGTACTGCATCAGCAATTTCGAATTGCCGATCACCACTATCCCAACCCAGGCGAACCTTAACCGTCACAGGTAAAGGAGAAGGTACAGCTTCACGCATCGCTTTTACCCCCTGATAAATCAGTTCAGGATCTTTCAGCAACGTTGCTCCACCGCCACTACCATTGACCGTTTTTGACGGGCAACCGCAATTTAAATCAACCCCACAGGAACCTAATTCAACCGCCCGTGCCGCATTTTCTGCCAACCATTGCGGATATTGGCCCAAGAGCTGAACCCGCACCAAGGTGCCGGACGGTGTCCGGCTTTGGTTACGTAATTCAGGGCAAAGCTTATAAAACGATTTTACCGGCAACAGGCTATCGACAACCCGTAAGAACTCTGTAATGCACAGATCATACTCATTGACTTCACTCAGAAGTTCCCTGACCAAAGAATCCAGCACCCCTTCCATCGGAGCCAGCAAAACCCGCATTGACTAACCTCTGGCACTAGACGCTTTATTTGATGCATCAGCATGATTACGGCTGCGCTGACGCGAAGGTGCTCCAGAACGGCGATGGCTATTTTTCTGCCGATCATCGCCACGCCCCTGGCGACCATTCTGAATAGGTTCAGCCTTGATGGTTGGATCTGGCTCATATCCAGGAATCGCCATACGGGGAATCTCCCGTTTCAGCAGGCGTTCAATATCTTTCAGTAACTTGTGCTCATCAACACATACCAAAGAAAGTGCCTGCCCTGTCGCATCTGCCCGACCGGTACGCCCAATACGGTGGACATAATCCTCAGAGACATTAGGTAGTTCAAAATTCACCACATGAGGCAATTGATCAATGTCCAGACCACGGGCAGCAATATCTGTCGCTACCAGCACCCTGATGCGGCCATCTTTAAAATCAGCCAGCGCACGAGTTCTGGCCCCCTGGCTTTTGTTACCATGAATGGCTGAAGCAGTTACGCCATCCTTATTTAACTGTTCTGCCAGACGATTTGCACCATGTTTGGTACGGGTAAAGACCAAAACCTGTTGCCAGTTACGGCTGCCGATCAGGAAAGAAAGCAGCTCCCCTTTACGCTTTTTATCGACAAAATGGACAAATTGTTCAATCTGTTCAGAAGCGGAGTTACGGCGTGCAACCTCAACACTGACAGGATCATGCAATAATTTATTGGCTAAATTTTTGATATCGTCAGAGAAGGTGGCAGAAAACAGTAAATTTTGCCGTTTCGGGGGCAACTTATTCAGTACCCGACGGATATCATGGATAAAACCCATGTCCAGCATACGGTCGGCTTCATCCAATACCAGAATTTCCACTCGCGACAAATCAACCGCATTCTGGTGTTCAAGATCCAGTAAACGACCTGGTGTCGCGACCAAAATATCAACACCACCACGTAATTTCATCATCTGAGGGTTAATACTGACACCACCAAAAACCACCAGAGAACGAAGTCTGAGGTGTTTGCTGTAGTCGCGTACATTTTCACCAACCTGAGCAGCCAATTCACGGGTTGGTGTCAGGACTAACGCTCTGACCGGCCTGCGCCCTTTCATCTGAACAGGGGAATCATTGAGCCGTTGCAGCATGGGTAAAGTAAAACCCGCAGTTTTACCTGTGCCTGTCTGAGCGCTCGCCAATAAATCTTTACCTGCTAATACAACAGGGATTGCCTGCTGTTGGATTGGGGTTGGCGCTGAATAACCTTGTTCTTCAATGGCACGCAAAATATCAGCACTTAAGCCAAGTGATTCAAAACTCATAAATAAGAAATACTCCAGACTTCACCATTCCTGAACTACATTCAGGGGCAGTTTTATGGGAAGAAAATCAGACGCGGTAAATACCACAAAAGGAAAAAACACAAACTGCAATGCTCCATATCCTGACTATTATACCAGATATACTTTCTAATAATGCAACTAAAACTACAGGTATTTGCGCCGTAGTTTTCATGATCCATGACATTTTTATGCAATTTACATTGATTTACTATAAGTATAGAGTTAGCTATTTGATTGATATTTTGTTTAAGTCTTTTGATTATTTCCAATAGGATTCATGTCCATGTCAGTCAACAACATCCAAACCCCCAGAGGCGAGCAAGCCAAACAACAGCTACTCGAAGCCGCTCTTGAAATTTTCGGTAAATCAGGATTAACCGGCGCGACAACCAGAGAAATCGCATTGCGCGCTCAACAGAATATTGCAGCTATAGCTTATTATTTCGGTTCTAAAGAAGGGCTATATCAGGCAGTTGCTCAGTATATTACTGACACAATCAAGACTGAGTTCACTCATCTTTTTAAAGAGATTGATGATTTTTTTTCATCATCAGCACCTTACTCACCAGACAATATATTGAGGATGATTCACGAAGGATTTCTTGGCGTTAACCGACTGATGATTGAAAAAGAGAGCATTAATATCAGCCGAATTATGGCCAGAGAGCAACTCGCACCCACTGATGCTTATACCCTAATCCATGAGCAGGCACTGGCACCTCTCCACAACAGATTAAATAAACTGATCGCCAGCTATATCGACGCCGATGAACATCAACTTTCTACTATGCTCCATACTCACGCTCTGATGGGTGAAATTATCTCTTTCCGAATGGCGCAGGAAACCTTATTACGTCAGACAGGCTGGAATAATATCGGGCCAGAAGAATACAAATTAATTGATCAGATCCTCATCCAGCATATCGATTTATTACTGAATGGACTGAAAAAACATAACTCAAATAAATAAAAGAACAAGGAATATCATGTACAACAAGAAACTCACCCTCGCAATACTGGTCGTTGCTGTTATTCTTGGCTCAATTTTAGGAAGTTACTACTATCAAGATAAAAATGATAAAACGCTGACACTCTACGGCAACGTAGATATACGCACTGTCAATCTCAGCTTCCGGGTTGGTGGTAAACTTGCCAGCCTGCAAGTTGATGAAGGTGATGTTATCAATGCTAATCAGGTGATCGGCCAGCTGGACAATGCGCCATTTATTAACGCGCTCAATAAAGCGAAAGCCACACGCGATAGCGCTAAAGCACGTCTGGCTATGATGGAAGAGGGTTATCGCACGGAAGAAGTTGCCCAAGTACGTTCAGAAGTGACACAACGTGAAGCCGCCTGGCATTTTGCTGATAGTTTCTTCAAACGCCAGCAAGGGTTATGGCAAAGTAAAATGATTTCAGCCAACGAGCTGGACAATGCCAAAACTAACCACAATCAGGCGCTGGCTGCTTTACAAGCGGCGAAAGATAAACTGAATCAATTTGAAACCGGCTACCGTAAAGAAGAAATTACAGAAGCCAAGGGCCAGCTTGCTCAAGCCGAGGCGGCTGTTGCTCAGTCTGAACTGGATTTACAAGATACTCACCTGACTTCCCCCTCATCCGGCACTATCCTGACCCGTGCTATTGAACCGGGCACCATGCTGGCGGCGGGCAATACCGTGTTTACACTTTCTCTGACCCATCCCGTTTGGGTAAGAGCCTATATCAGTGAAAGCCATCTTGGACAAGCAACACCAGGACGTGAAATTTTACTCTACACTGACAGCCGTAAAGATCAGCCCTATCACGGTAAAATCGGCTTTATTTCACCGACAGCCGAATTTACACCAAAGAATGTAGAGACACCTGATCTGCGCACCGATTTGGTCTATCGGTTACGCATTATCGTTACTGACCCGGATGATTCCCTGCGTCAAGGTATGCCGGTTACCCTGCATTTTTCTGATTCAGATGTATAAGGGGCTGTGATGAACAGCTCTGCATATACGATAAGGTTAGAAAAGGTAGAGAAAACGTTTCCTGGCCTGAATAATCCTGCGGTATCTAGCTTGACCGCAGAGATCTACGGCGGCTCTGTTACCGGGCTTGTGGGGCCGGATGGGGCAGGAAAAACCACGCTGATACGCATGTTGGCTGGTTTACTGAAACCAGATAGTGGTTCTATTGAAATAATGGGGCTTGATCCGATTAAACAGGGTGTACAAGTGCGCTTTGAACTGGGCTATATGCTTTTTAAATTTGGCCTGTGTGCGGACTGACGGTTTTAGATTCGTGACTCTGTATGCATTTCTGCGTGGTGTACTGGGTGATGAACGTAAAAAAACCTATGAGCAATTACTGACTTTTACTGACCTGACCCAATTTACCGGACGACTGGCGGGCAAGCTTTCAGGCGGCATGAAGCAAAAACTGGGGCTGGCCTGTACTCTGCTCGGCAAACCCAAAGTTCTGCTCTTGGACGAACCTGGAGTGGGTGTTGACCCGATAGCCCGCCGCGAACTCTGGCGGATGGTTCATGAGCTGGCAGATGATGGCATGCTGATCCTCTGGAGTACTTCCTATCTGGATGAAGCAGAACGGTGCCGCGATGTCCTGTTACTCAACCAGGGGAAATTACTCTATAACGGGCAACCACAGAAACTGACCCAAACAATGTCCGGACGTTCTTTCCTGCTTGGCACCAAACAGCATTCCCGCAGAAAAACGCTGCAACGTGCTCTTACTTTGCCACAGGTAACCGATGGCGTGATTCAGGGAAAATATGTCCGTCTTATTCTTAAACCTGATGTCCTGCCGCAAGAACTGCTTAATCAGCTTGCACTGCCTGATGCTGAAATCATGACAGCGGCTCCCCGCTTTGAAGATGCTTTTATTGATTTACTCGGCGGTGAGCCTGCCCGCCGTTCGGAACTGGCGGAAATCATGCCACAGATTGAAGCTAATCCCACAGAAACGGTGATTGAAGCACAGGATTTAACCAAGAAATTTGGTGATTTTGCTGCCACTGATCATGTTGATTTTCAGGTGAAACGCGGAGAAATCTTTGGCCTGCTTGGGCCTAACGGTGCCGGTAAATCCACGACGTTTAAAATGATGTGCGGACTCATGGTGCCGACTGAGGGTAAAGCGCTGGTATTGGGGATGGATTTGAAAACCAGTTCCGGGAAAGCCCGTCAGCATCTGGGTTATATGGCGCAAAAATTTTCACTGTACGGTAACTTGACGGTCGAACAGAACCTGAAATTCTTTTCAGGCATTTATGGCCTGCAAGGACGCAGACAAAAAGAGAAAATCGACGGGATGGTCGAATCCTTCAATCTCAAATCTGTTTTACATCAGACAACCGACAAATTGCCATTGGGATATAAACAACGCCTTGCCCTTTCCTGCTCACTGATGCATGAACCCGATATTCTGTTTCTGGACGAACCGACTTCGGGTGTCGATCCGCAAATACGACGTGAATTCTGGTTACATATCAATGGCATGGTAGATAAAGGCGTCACCGTTATGGTGACCACCCACTTTATGGATGAAGCAGAATATTGTGACCGGATAGGGCTGGTATTTCGCGGTAAACTGATTGCCGCCGGCACACCGGACGATTTGAAACAGTTGGTCGCTACCGATGAAAACCCTGATCCATCAATGGAACAGGCATTTATTGATCTGGTCGTTAATTACGATGAGGAGCCGCAATGAGCAATCCAAAGCAACATGCTCCACAGAAGGCTGTTCGCTTCTCCTGGTGGCGACTGAAAGCACTTTGTATCAAAGAGACAAAACAGATCTTACGTGATCCCACCAGCGGGTTAATTTCTATTGTCATTCCACTGATCCTGTTATTTATCTTCGGATACGGCATTAATCTCGATTCCAGCACAGTCCGCATTGGTATTCTGGTGGAACAACAAAGTGAAGATGCCCGTGAGTTAATACAAGCTTTTGCCAGCTCGCCCTATATTGAACCTAAAATCAGCGATAATCGTCAGCAATTAATTAATATGATGCAATCAGGGGAGATACGTGGGCTGGTTGTCATTCCTGTGAATTTTGATGCTCAACTTGCCCGCTCTGATGGTAAAGCACAAATTCAAATCATTACTGATGGCAGTGAACCGAATACCGCAAGCTTTGTACAAAGTTACGCCAAAGGCGTATGGCAGATTTGGTTGCAACAAAAGGGACAGGATCAGGGAAACACGGCTAATCCATTGATTGATATGCAAATCCGTTATTGGTTCAATCCGGCAACCATCAGCCAGCATTTCATCATCCCCGGCGCAATCACCATTATCATCACCGTCGTTGGTGCCATTCTGACATCATTGGTTGTTGCCCGTGAATGGGAGCGCGGTACGATGGAAGCCCTGCTTTCCACCCAAATTACCCGTACCGAATTACTGCTTTCCAAACTTTTGCCTTATCAAGTGCTTGGATCGCTCGCCATGACGCTCTGTATGCTGGTGGCTGTATTTGTGCTGGGTGTCCCCTATCGAGGCTCGCTATGGGTATTGTCTGCTATCACCAGTCTCTACCTGGCCACTGCCCTTGGTATCGGGCTTTTAATCTCCACCATTACACGCAACCAATTTAATGCGGCAATGATAGCGTTGAATGTCGCCTTTCTGCCTGCAATTATGCTTTCCGGCTTTATTTTTGAAATAAACAGCATGCCTGCGTTTATTCAGGCAGTGACCTATTTCATCCCTGCCCGTTATTTTGTCAGTAGCCTGCACACGCTCTTTCTGGCTGGAAATATCAGTACGGTATTGATGATAAACCTGTTACTGCTGATTGCTTCCGCGATTTTGTTTATTGGTCTGACTGCATGGAAAACCCCGCGACGCCTGGATTAAGAAGGAATTACCATGTTTTATCGTCTTTACACACTGATTATTAAAGAATTACAGTCTCTGCTCAGAGATCCGCAGACACGAGCCATATTGGTGATGCCGGTTATCTTTCAGATGATCCTATTTCCACTATCAGCAACACTTGATGTCACTAACGCGACCATTGCTATTTTTGATGAGGACAAAGGCAAAGCTTCTATCGAGCTGACTCAACGGTTGGAAAAATCAAAAGCATTTCCTGACGTGATATTATTGACCCATTCACAAGAGATCCAGCCAATCATCGATCACCAAAAAGCCTTACTACTGGTCCGTTTCCCACAAGATTTCAGTGCTAAAATTGCCAGCCATGATCCCGTTTCTCTTCAAGTGCTGTTAGATGGCCGTAATTCTAACAGTGCTCAAATTGCTGCCGGCTATATCCAGGAAATTGTCCTGAATTATCAACAGGAGCTAATGGGTAATATGCCGAAAGCCAATAACAGTGAATTGGTGATCCGCAACTGGTATAACCCCAATCTGGATTATAAATGGTTTGTCGTACCTTCTCTGGTTGCACTGATTACCACGGTCGGGATATTAACGGTCACTGCATTGTCAATTGCCCGCGAAAGGGAACAAGGCACCCTGGACCAGTTACTGGTTTCACCTATGACCACTTGGCAGATTTTCATTGGCAAAGCGGTTCCTGCTGTAGTTGTGGCTACTTTTCAGGCAACTTTAGTGCTGGCTATTGGTATCTTTTGCTATCAAATCCCATTTTCCGGCTCACTACCGCTGTTCTACTTATCCATGTTGATATACAGCTTATCGCTGGTGGGATTTGGCTTATTAATCTCTTCTCTTTGTTACACTCAGCAACAGGCATTTATTGGTGTATTTGTCTTTATCATGCCTGCCATCTTGATCTCCGGTTATATTTCTCCGGTTGAAAATATGCCGGGATGGTTACAAGATCTCACCTGGATTAATCCTATCTGGCATTTTAATGACATAACCAAGCAGATTTATCTTAAAGATGCTGATTTCACTGTTATCTGGAGAAGCCTGTTGCCCCTTCTGGCGATTACTGTCACAACCGGTAATCTTGCCTATTGGTTATTTCGACGGAAAATTGCCTAAGTCAAGGAATAGAAATGAAATATGTAACCTACCACCAAAATATCGGTGGTAGACACCTGTAACATTACGAACAATCAGAGTATTTTTATACAGATGTTAACCAATTGAGCCGACATCAAAGAGAAACCAGACTGTAGCTTATACATGATAATGATCATTTCTCAGATTTTTTATTAATTTTATAAAACAGAAATAGTGAAAATGATGACAACACTATTATCGTTAAAGGAAGCATATAAGATTCTTTATATGAAAAAAGACCGGTTACACCACCAACAAACGCGGCTATGATTTGATGAATAAAACCAATTAATGCCATCACAGAAGAACCTGTTACAGAGGTTTTATCTGAGGCAATAGATAAACTGATCGGGTAGTTTATCGCTTGCCCAAGAACAACTAAGAAATAAGCACTGTATAGTATTATCTCCAGAATTCCTCCCACAATACTGCCAACAAACATGACTACACCACCAATAAGAATTAAAATTATTCCTATTTTGATGAGATTAGATCTACCGCAACATACTATGTATCGATTTAAAATTATCGTTCCAAGTCAATAAGACATACTGATTGGAATTCTTATAATACCATATTCGCTTTCCGACCAACCAAAATTAAACTTAAAAATCAATGGAGCCATAATATTAAATGATATAATTGCACCATAGCCAATCCCACCAATTAAAACTGCATATATATAATGTTTGTTTTTTAACAGATTGCTATAGTTATATACTGAATTTTCTTCATTTTTACTATGATTATATTTTTTTGCTGGCAACAACAACATTGAAATTAATGACCCCAAAGCCAAAACATAAAATATATATTTCCATCCCAAAATAGTCAGTATAACAGAGCCTATTGATTGCCCAATTCCCAAAGAAATGACAAATGCTATAGATAAGTAAGATAATGCTTTTGCCAACTCATCTCCTCTAAAATTATCACGCAAAATTGATCGGGCAATAACAGAAACTCCACCAGCTCCAATTCCCTGAAAGAATCTAATTAAAATCAAAGAATAAATATTAGTTGAATACACTTGGGAAAATGATTTTAATGAGAAGACTTAATATGGGGCATGAGATTTTTATCCCCTCTCCCACAACAAAATTATCTTCTTTACGCTACACTTATTGGGGAATTTAAAGTGACACTCTCTTGATATAAGGATTCTCGCTAATAATTTTCTTATAATTTATAAATTTATTATTATTCATGTAATAAATCCCATTGAATTCTCTTGTGAGAATATCGTGAATTATGGCTCCTATATAATAAAATTTCCCTTTGTAGCAATTTATATTCTCATGAAAAAAATCAGAAATCAATTAATCATAAATAATTTATATAAAAATCCATATTAACCATTGTAATTACATTACTTATTTAATAATAACAAAATATTATTATACTTCAGTAAATATGAATTACGTGTAATTAATCCACATTCAAAACATGCTTCATAGGCGTTTCTCACCATTAACAACTAAATGAATTTGAGAGAATCACTAAGCATAAAGAATAACTACTCTTGTTATTCAGATATTATTAATTCAATAAACACTCTTTTTGATATAAGCGTCAGCACAATTCACAAAAATATAATCGTGAATTTTTAGACCAATAAATCGATATAATTCTTTGTTATTAGAAAATAAATCTAAAACTCAGTGTAGTTAAAGTTATTTTAACTACACTGAAAATATCAATTAACGGCGATCGCCAAAAATACGTAGCAGCATCAAGAACATATTAATGAAGTCCAGATACAGGGTCAGCGCGCCGACAATAGAGAATTTACGCAGACTCTCTTTATCATTCACATCCAGATTTTCACCCATCTCTTTCAGTTTCTGAGTGTCATAAGCGGTCAGGCCCGCAAAAATAACCACACCAATGTAGGTTATCGCCCACATCAACGTTTCACTCTTTAACCAATAGTTAACCAGAGAAGCCAGAATGATGCCGATAAGCCCCATAAACAAGAAGCTGCCAAGGCCACTCAGACTACGCTTGGTGGTATAGCCGTAAAAACTCAGTGCACCAAACATGCCTGCGGTCACGACAAAAGTCGTCGCAATGGAACCACCGGTGTATACGATGAAAATACTGGAAAGCGTCAGCCCGGTCAGAGCTGAATACAGCATAAACAACCCTGTCGCTAATGAACCGTTCATACGGTTAATCAAGCCGGAAAGAACGAAAACCAGTCCCAATTGAGCAATAATCAGCCCATAGAAAACAATTGAGTTTGAGAAAATAAATGCAATTACAGCGTGACTTTGTGACGCATACCAAGCCACAAACGCCGTTAACAACAAGCCACAAGTCATCCAACCATAAACTTGGGCCATATAAGTTTGCAGGCCGGTTCCAGCCTGCTGGATTATAGAACCATTTGAGCGTGGATAACGATCCATGGCGCTTACCTTCTATGACAGTGTTTAGAAATTCAGGCTGTTTAATATCAACAACCCACTCAAGTTTTATACATTATCACAGAATATAATCAAAACAATTAACCATTCAATAATTACTTGTATAGCCGTTCATCTATCTGATCAGTTTTCGAAGCGTTTCGCAGAAATAGAAAATACCTTCACAACCAACGTCTCGCTGCTTCTTGATCACTCTCGCGGGATTCAACCCAACGTGCACCCTCAGACAAGGACTCTTTTTTCCAGAAAGGTGCCTTTGTTTTCAAATAATCCATAATAAATTCAGCCGCTGCAAAAGCCATATGACGATGGGCGCTTGTCACACCAACAAACACAATTTCATCACCAGGGTAAAGCGTACCAATCCGGTGGATAACGCTGATACGCTGCAATGGCCAGCGATCCCGTGCTTCGGTGACAATATTTTGTAACGCTTTTTCCGTCATTCCGGGATAGTGTTCCAGTCTCAGGACACTCACTCGGTCACCCAGATTATGATGACGGACTTTACCCGTGAAAGTGACAATAGCCCCATCTTCATCACACTGAGAAAGCCATTGATACTCATCTCCTACACTGAAATTTTCCGGGCCAACAAAAATGCGCGTGTTTTCCATTAATTACCCTCCAGTCACCGGCGGGAAAAAAGCCACTTCATCACCATCCTGTAATGGATGCCCACCATGAACAAAAGTTTGGTTTACTGCTGACAGGAGTTTTCCATCTTCCAGCGCCATCGCCCAACGCTCACCTTTTAATATTAATGCCTTTCTCAAGCCATCAACGGTTGGGTAATGATTATCCAGATCCAGTGAATCAGTACCGACCAGTTCACGTACTTGAGCAAAAAAGAGTACTTTAATCATTCTTCCACCTTAAAATGCCCTAATCGCCCACCCCGTTTCTCCAGCAAACGAACCGGCCCAATGACCATATCTTTCTGTACGGCTTTACACATATCATAAATAGTCAGCGCCGCGACGGATGCCGCTGTCAGCGCCTCCATTTCAACGCCGGTTCTTCCTGTCAGACAGCAGCAGGATTCAATTCTCACCCGGTTATATTCTGTCTGCGCTTCCAGCTGAACTTCGACTTTCGTTAGCTGTAATGGATGACAAAGCGGAATTAATTCCCATGTGCGCTTCGCCGCCTGAATACCCGCAATCCGGGCGGTTGCAAACACATCACCTTTGTGATGGCTGCCGTTAATAATCATTGCCAGTGTTTCCGGCATCATTTCAATAAAAGCCTCTGCCCGCGCCTCACGTTCTGTTTCGGCTTTAGCAGAGATATCAACCATATGGGCTTCACCAGTAGAATTAATGTGGGTCAATTGAGACATTCTTTGCTCCTGAAAAAACAACAATACCAAGCAGTAAATTAACCGCCGATGACAGAAAGATTTGGGGTGATACCGCTGTCCCCCTGATGAAGGAAATGGGTTTCCCGTTTATGACGCAGCCCCCCCTGAATACGCAATTTCAAATCATTGAGTTGCTCTTCACTCGATAACAAATCACGCAGTGGTATCCCTTGTTCGCCAAACAGGCATAAGTGAAGATTACCTATTGCGGAAACACGTAAGCGATTACAACTCCGGCAGAAATCTTTCTCATAAGGCATAATCAGACCGATTTCCCCTTGATAATCAGGATGGCTAAAAACTTGTGCCGGACCATCACTGCGTGAGCGTTGAAGCTGATGCCAGCCGTCGTACAGCAAGCGTTCCCGGATAGTTTCGCCAGAAATGTGGTATTTGCGAAACATTTCGCCGCCATCACCGGTTTCCATCAATTCAATAAATCTCAATTGGATAGGACGATCTTTTATCCAGTACAGGAAAGCCGGCAAGCTGATGTCATTGACGTTTTTCATCAGCACCACGTTGACTTTC
Source organism: Photorhabdus khanii NC19 (assembly GCF_000517265.1). GTDB lineage: Bacteria > Pseudomonadota > Gammaproteobacteria > Enterobacterales > Enterobacteriaceae > Photorhabdus > Photorhabdus khanii. The sequence continues at coordinate 289,149 of NZ_AYSJ01000017.1, read as the reverse complement.
ACTTTACTGAAACCCGCTTCAAATGCCGCATCAATACCACGTATCACCTGAAAGAATTTGTCCTGTCCGGTAATAGCATGAAACTGACGGGGATCAAGCGAGTCCATACTGACATTCACTGCGGTTAAACCTGCCGCCTTCCATTCGGCAACATTCCGTTCCATCCGATAGCCATTGGTGGTTACAGCAAGGGTTCTGATTAACTTATTTTCACGGATAACAGAAATAATATCCGTGAAATCACGGCGCATGGTCGGCTCCCCCCCCGTCAAACGGATTTTCTCTGTACCAAGATCGGCAAACGCCCGACCAACAAGACGGATTTCAGGTAATGTCAAAAAGGAGTGATGCCCGCGGGGTTTATAACCATCCGGCAGGCAATACGTACACCGGAAATTACAGACATCGGTAATTGACAGCCTTAAATAATAAAATTTACGGGCAAAAGCATCTACGAGTTGTTCCACAATAACACCTTTCCAAATATGGGAGATGCAAGCATTTCTGCCCTACATCCTGGTGACTCAGTGGTCACGGCCAAAGCATCATATCGCTGTGTAAAACGGTGACTTAGACGCAGAGGCTAGGAGTTAATTTCAGTATCTATGGTTTAATGCAAAACGACATTCTCAATGTCAATTCTAGCGCTTAAGCAAGAAAAATGCGAACATCCACTTTCGTTATATAATTTAATATACAATGACTTAGCCAATGTCAGAACAAATAGCAGACAGTTCTATTGGTGTTGATTAATTAAAATATTGCGCCAAATCACGGCACTTTTTCGGTTAATCGTGTTTTATAATAAATTACGCTAAAATTACTCGGTCAATATAAGTTCAGTCAGCAACAGGAATTCTATGCGAAACCGCACATTAGCCGATTTAGATCGGGTAGTTGCCCTCGGTGGAGGCCATGGCCTTGGGCGCGTTATGTCCTCTCTTTCATCATTAGGCTCTCGCCTGACAGGTATTGTCACCACGACAGATAATGGCGGCTCAACCGGCAGGATCCGGCGCTCTGAAGGCGGTATTGCCTGGGGAGATACCCGCAATTGTTTAAATCAGCTCATTACCGAACCCAGCGTTGCATCAGCAATGTTTGAATACCGTTTCGGTGGTAATGGGGAACTGGCAGGTCATAACCTGGGTAATCTGATGCTTAAGGCGTTGGATCATCTGAGTGTCAGACCTCTTGAAGCGATTAATTTAATCCGCAGCCTGCTGAAAGTGAATTCTCATCTTATTCCCATGTCTGAACAGCCAGTTGACCTGATGGCAGTAGATGATCAAGGCAATACCATCTATGGCGAAGTCAATATTGATCAGTTGCATTGTATTCCACAGGAGTTGATGATTTACCCTCCAGCTACGGCGACAAAAGAGGCGCTGGATGCTATCACTCAGGCGGACCTGATTATTATCGGGCCTGGAAGCTTCTTTACCAGTCTGATGCCATTACTTTTACTTGAAGATTTAACTCAGGCACTGCGCCGCAGCAACGCCAGTATGATTTATATCGGTAATCTTGGGAAAGAATTAAGTACCGCAGCCGCTGGATTAACACTGAAAGATAAATTGGAAATAATGGAAAACAAAATTGGCTGCCGGATAATCAACGCGGTCATTGTTGGCCCCTGTACAGATATCAGCGAACTTAGCGACCGGATTATTACTCAACAAATACTGGAAGCACAGGATATTCCCTACCGCCACGACCGTGAATTACTGCATCAGGCGTTAGAAAATACCCTGCAAAACCTTGGTTAATTAAGAATTGGCAATAAATTGCTCACGCAATGCCTGAACCTGATCCCGAACACTCGCCGCTTGCTCGAATTCAAGATCCTGCGCATGCTGGTACATTTTCGCTTCCAGCCCGCGGATTTTGTTTTCCAGCTCTTTGGCGGATAGCTTGCTAAATTCTTCCGGCGCAACCACCACCTTACTTCTGCCCTTCCCTTTGCTACCCGCAGACTGACCAATTTGCAGAATATCACTGATCTTCTTATTCAGACCTGTTGGAACAATGCCGTGCTCTTGATTAAATACTTGTTGTTTCGCACGACGACGTTCCGTCTCACCAATCGCTTTCGCCATTGAATCGGTGATCTTATCGCCATAAAGAATCGCCTTGCCATGCAAGTTACGCGCTGCACGCCCAATAGTTTGAATTAATGAACGCTCAGAACGCAGGAAACCTTCTTTATCAGCATCAAGAATTGCCACCAGAGAAACCTCTGGCATGTCCAACCCTTCTCTCAACAAGTTAATACCCACTAATACATCAAACTCACCTAAACGAAGATCCCGAATAATTTCCACCCGTTCGACAGTATCAATATCTGAGTGCAAATAGCGAACCCGCTCACCGTGTTCTTCCAAATATTCAGTTAAATCCTCCGCCATTCGCTTGGTCAGCGTAGTGACCAGCACCCGCTCATTTTTCACCGCCCGAATACGGATTTCAGACAGTAAGTCATCAACTTGAGTGGTTACCGGGCGAACTTCTATTTCAGGATCAAGCAAACCGGTAGGACGCACCACCTGTTCCACAACATCCCCACCAGATTTTTCCAATTCATATTTACCCGGTGTGGCCGAAACATAAATTGTCTGTGGAGCCAGTGCTTCAAATTCTTCAAATCTCAGCGGACGGTTATCCAATGCGGAAGGCATACGGAAACCATATTCCACTAACGTTTCTTTACGAGAACGATCTCCTCGGTACATCCCACCGATTTGCGGGATTGTCACGTGTGATTCATCCACCACTAACAGTCCATCAGCAGAAAGATAATCAAACAGTGTCGGAGGTGGTTCTCCTTCTGCACGTCCGGAGAGGTAACGGGAGTAGTTTTCAATGCCGGAGCAATAACCCAATTCATTCATCATTTCCAAATCAAACTGGGTACGCTGAGTAATACGCTGTTCTTCCAACAACTTACCGTTTGCCAACAGTACCTTGCGCCGTTCCTCAAGCTCAACTTTAATCTCTTCCATTGCCTGAATAATACGCTCACGGGGAGTCACATAGTGAGTTTTCGGATAAACAGTATATCGTGGAACATGATATTCAATTTGTCCCGTCAGCGGATCAAACAGTGATAGCCGTTCCACCTCATCATCAAATAACTCAACACGCAAAGCATGCTCATCAGATTCAGCCGGGAAGATATCAATCACTTCACCGCGTACCCTGAATGTCCCCCGCTGAAATGCCTGATCATTACGCGTATATTGCAATTCAGCCAAACGCCGCAGAATAGAACGTTGATCGATAATCATCCCATTGGTCAGGTGGAGCATCATTTTCAGGTAACTGTCCGGATCACCCAAACCATAAATAGCCGATACAGATGCAACCACGATGACATCCCGCCGCTCCAGCAAAGCCTTCGTGGCGGATAAACGCATTTGTTCAATGTGCTCGTTTATTGAGGCATCTTTTTCGATAAAAGTATCGGAACTGGGAACATAAGCTTCAGGTTGGTAATAATCGTAATAAGAAACAAAGTACTCCACCGCATTCTCTGGAAAAAATTCCTTCATTTCACTGTAAAGTTGAGCTGCTAGTGTCTTGTTTGGCGCAAGTACCATTGTTGGCCGGTTTAAATTCGCTATCACATTAGCAATAGTGAATGTTTTACCTGACCCCGTTACGCCCAACAGAGTCTGGTGGGCAAGCCCGTCCTCCAGCCCTTCCTGCAATCGGTGAATAGCCTCTGGTTGATCACCACCCGGTTGGAAGTCAGAATGTAATTTGAACACCTTACTCATAGATATCTCACTTTCCTGGCATTAAGCCGCCTATAATACTGGATAAAAAACCAGCTTCAAGTCAGTTTTGTAAAAACCGGCTCAATTTAGGCTATTTCCCTATTAATTAAATATTGGTTGACATCAAAATAAATACTACGTTATCCCCAAAATCACCTTGATTTTTTCATTTTTTATATGATCGACTGAAAGGTGACAACACAGGGCGTCATCACCGGCCAGACAAGGCTTGATTTTAGTTATCTTATTGATATTAAAATAAATTAAAACAAAGACGAGAATAACATCAACCTTGACGAAAGCCGCGTATTTTCTTGCGTTACGCAACTTTTCTAAGCCTAATACACAAGGTTATCCACAGGAATAGTGGATAACTCTACAAACCCTATTAGCTGTACGAGGTTGCAGCATCATTCCACAAAAGAGGTATCCTCTACCAGTAAAAATTTTTACTGTTTTTTGACCAGCAACAAACCATACCGACTTCGCATCAGAATTTTTATTCAATAGGAAATAACCGGTAAACAGTTTTCCAGTATCACACCTGTTTACACCAGAAGAGATGGTGATAATTTTTCACCTGAGCAGAAATAAAGTAAATATTTCCATTTCGATAATGAGATTCATTACTGTTTTCAGCAACAGTAGACTCGATATCACCAATAACATTTTTGGCTATACTAATAAGTACTTGCCAGAAAAATAAAATCACCTTATTGATATGAGTAAAACTCATCTTTTAACTAGAATATAAAGTATATCCTTGATAAATAGATTAATTCACATCAGCATTCCCCTATTCGACAAGATAAGCCCCATTAGGGAGCTTTAAAAAAAACGATAGATACAAAAATATCAGATCTACACTGCCCTGACAAAATGTCCAATATTCTGCTGGCTATTTTCGATCGAAAGACCTACTTTGTACCTATCATCCACAATTTTAATCTATTGCTGTTCCCAAGCATTTTTTATATTGTCATTTCCCGGTGATTTAACTGTGTTACCATTTAATCAATTTACTAATTGAAGTCCTAATGTTTATTTCACTTCCTTATCTTACGGTGGTTCCCTAGTGCTAAAAGAAATAACCAGTTTTTAAACTCGAAGGTTGAAGTAGCTCTTCCCCGAGGGATTTATAATAGGAATAATATTTTGGTTGATGCTATCCAACTGCCAGAAAACACATCAACACAACTTAACATTATTGTAATGGAGCCCATAAAGTCAACATAAAAAGAAACATAAAGTTCATTTTTATGTAAACTTTATAATGCATCTCACTTAATACTATGATTTAACTTTTATTTTTAAAATATAAATGTAACTCCATGCGCATCTTCTGACACAAGATGTGCTAATATGAATAGTCATAAAAATAACATATTAAAGTAAAATCAATAAACTATTACAATGAGTGGCTTTCTCATACTGGACAATATTATTGAGTAATATATAGTTATGCAGTAATTTTCACATAAAGGATTTTTATGAAAACGTCTAATGCACAGCGAAAAACAAATATCATTAAGAATATAGAATATTTAATACGTACCCGTGGCGAAACCAAGAGTTCCTTTTCCAATCGAACAGGTTTAACCCGTACTACCATTTATAAAATTCTGGAAGGACAAGTTAATAACGTTCAACAATCTACCATCCTCCGGATCTCCGATTTTTTCGGTGTTTCCTGTGAAGAAATAGAAAATTATGACCTTGAACAACTAGAACGCCTCAATGAAACGCTTTCAACTGAAGGTAATAAAAACCCGTCAGCCATCCCCATCATTCCACAATCTGAATTTTTATCTGTTTCCGGGAAAAAAATAGGTCAGCTTGTTACTGAGTACCCGTTAACCTATTTCTTTGGCGATGAGTCAAATATGTTGGCAATTAAAGTCGAATCGGAAATAGGGGATACATTTATACCCGGTGAGGTGATCATCATAAAACGCCCTCCCGCGTTAGTCACTAACACCCCATTACTGTACTACTCTCAGGAAATCGGGTTCTTTATCCGGCAAGAGAAAGATGATGACAGCATAGACAGAAGATACCCCAAATACGCTCAATTTTTAGGCTATATCGTAGGAGAAAGGCTATAAATGACAGCAAACCAGAAATTTAAGTTATTGGGATTTACAAGGTACGGTAAATTATCAGCAAATATCATGGTACTCGCGACAGGCAAGACCATTACTATGGGGCTGAAAGAGCTGGTTGATAGTGATATTTCAGAAGATCTGAGCAGGCATGAACTCAGTACGCTATATCGGAAATTATACAGCCACAGCAACATTGTCACAGCTTATGAACTCGGGGATCGTCATGAGCGTTCATGGCAAGCATATTTACTCATCAGCGTCGCACTCAGTGTTATTTATATTTTCTCCACAATATGTGGCGTGAAGCCCATTCATGTCCCTATTATTAATATCGTCACTCCACCCGGCGTCTTTATTTACCCAATAACTTTCCTTCTGGTCGATATTTTAAACGAATTCTATGGGTTACGTCTGGCAAGAAGAACGATTATTATCTCCTTTGCAGCGAATTTACTGTTTGTTCTGGGGCTTTGGGCAACCGCATTGATGCCAGGTGTTCCCGGATGGGAGTTTGGTGTCACTTATAGTGGGATAATTAATAGTATCGTCTCGGTATTACTGGCATCATCTCTTGCTTATTTTATCTCTGAGAATATAAATTCGTATCTTCTTTGCAAAATAAAGTCTCTTACAAATTCAAAGTATCTTTTCCTCAGAGTAATAACAAGTACGGTCATCGCCTCGGCATTCGACAGTATAATATTCTGCTCAATTGCTTTTTATGGAGTTCTCGGTATCGATATCATAAAAGAAATGATTATTGCCCAATTTATCATTAAAGTCGTTTATTCTATTCTGGGTGTAGGCCCTATATATCTGGTAAGAAAGATATTCAGGAGTTATATAAACCAACCCACAGATGCCACGGTTAATAAAAAACTCGCTGAAGTATAAATAGAAGGTATACCTTAACACATAGATGAAATATTTACCTACATTGAGAATAACCCCAATTATGGAGAAATATACTGATATGGAGAGCCTATTTCCTTAGCGTTTGTCAAATCCACGATCAATGAAGTTGGCACAAGATGATGTTCCTATCCATGCCTCATGCTGATTTGCGTGATTGCGTGTTAGGTATGACGATTATCCTACAGGTGGATCAGGTGACGAAAAAAAGCCCGAATACGTCGGGCTAAGAATGTTTACAGGTTTAATCGTTACATTTTGAATGGAACGGTACGGGTCCCCAACGAGTACAACCCTTTTTGCACAGTTGTTAGCAATTCTTTTAGGATCGTTGTGAGATAGTGTAAAAAAGGATCCTGCCCGATAGTTCTGTTGTAAACGGGCGCGGGAATAAATCGTTTCATTTCGGTCTGGAAGTTACCGGAAGCAATAAGACTGTCGATAGAGTCCAATCGTGCCTGAACGAGTTTGTAAAAATCAGTAATACGATAATCTGATAGTTTGCTCTTGATCAGGTCTAAATCGGGCTCAACATCTTGCTGTTTCAGCCACACCAAATCCCACATATCGCGATGGCGAATGTGAGATGTTGTCACAGGGAACGAAATCAACTTATCCGCCATGATTTCAACCAATGTCTCGACCGATACGATGGTTTCGGAGTAGCCATCAGGCAGCACGGAGTAATTCCGCTTTAATGAACGCGCATCTCTTGTATATGCCGGAACGTTGGCGATCTCAATTTTGATGCGTTGCTTTGGTAAATCTCTTCTTTCCGGGGCTGTTGTGACGGAGATTTGCCATTTATCGATTTTCACATCGGCATACTCCGGCTCCTTTCGAAGCTCATTTGGTTCCTTCACCGTGACTTCAATCCCATAACGCGCCCCCAGGTAACTTTCCACGCTCTCCTTAATCCTGCTCATGTCCGCTGAACAAAAGTCACGGCCACCAGCAAAATCCAGATCTTCGCTGAATCGGTTGGAACTATAGCAGAGTCTTAATGATGTGCCGCCCTGAAAGGTAATATCCCTGAGCAAACCGTCTTTAGCGAGGCAAAACAGAATGTCATAGTGCAGCAGCTCTTTCTCCACTACAGGCCTGATGTTGGCAAGCCCATCTTGGGTAATGACCTCATCGACAAGGGCGTTAAAATTGACGTGCTCAGGCATGCGCAAATTCCTCCATTTGAACCAGATGCATGTTTCTTCCCACTCTTTTCAAGTCACGAAGAGCGGTTTCTTTTCTTGCGATGCGCAGTGGCCCCCGGTTTTCCAATGTTCCTTTCAGAATTTCGCTTGGCTCCCTGCTGGTGTGGGTGATCTCAATAACTCCCCACGGCGTTTCAAACTCTCCCGACCTACCAGTAGACATAATCGTCAGTCGGTCGATAGGAATTTGTGAAATCAGGCCATACTGAGACAACGCCGATTCCAGGCTGACGTAATTGTATTCGCCACGACGGATATTTATTGCAATTGTCTCCAGCGGATAAGACCCCAGACCATCCCGCGCATACGCATAAACACCTTTAGTGATACGGACTAGCAGTCCAGCATTGATGAGGCGATCAATAGATTTTTGCAATGTCCGAGGGAGGTCGTCAGCAAAGATAACTTCCAAATCCCGCAAAAGGAAAATACGTTTTCCCATTTTGCTGAACTTATCTAATGTGTTAATTGCTGTAATCCTATCCATTCCATTATCTCCACAGCTATACCCTTGATATGGTTTTTTTGTGTGTAGATGGCTATCATACCAATTACATATCTACACAAAAACCCCTTTTATGGTTTTTTTGTGTAAAGATAGTATAATAAGGGGGAACGCGGCAGGGTTATATGATGATTTGAAAACCCGATTTGAACATGGGTATCCGGGGATAAGATTATGTGAAGAAACGGATCACTATTTGACCGAGGCTATTGCAGCATAAGTGCTCCATAGATTTTATGCTCTCGTGACTGCTCGCTGCCGCTCTACTCTACTTCACGTCCGGTTGCATGAGAGCCTGTGGGTGAGATCCCCTCAGGCCACTTCAACCTGTTGGTTGGCGGTTGGCTATTTTGATTTTACTACCGGGAAGTTCCGACTGGCATTGAAGTATTGGCGGTGTTGCATCAGACGCAAGATCCACATAACCATCGATAATGAAGAGCATAAAACGTGGGGTACTTTATTTAATTCGCGATAAAATAAGCAATTAAACTTTTTAATCAAATGCTTGAGTGAGTTACCCATAGATTTATGCTCTCCGAATAATTCAATTAACCAGTAATTTAAAATCTATATATTCACCTGAATAATTAAGATATTCTTGCGTTAAATGAGGAATAGTCCCCAATAAAGGCGCAGGCAGCATGCGTTTTAATGTCGCCAGATATTCTTTCTGACGCTGGCTTGCAGGTTCAACTTCATTCGCTATCCAACCCGCGAAATATAATCCTGAACCTCTGATAGCCTCTGCGGTGAGTATCGCATGATTAATACAGCCAAGTTTCACACCCACGGTCAGAATAACCGGTAATTGCTCTTTAATCACCCAGTCAGCAAAAGTCGCCGATTCCGATAAAGGAGTATGCCAACCACCCGCGCCTTCGACTAAAACCCAGTCGGCTTTCTTTTCCAGATGATGCAGCCCCGCAGACATAATAGAAAAATCAATAGGTTGATTTAAATCAGCGCTAACAATATGCGGTGATGTCGCTTCAACAAATACCAGCGGATTCACTTCATCATATTGTAAAGGCAAAGAACTGTTTGCCAATAATGCCAGTGCATCCGCATTACGGACACCTTCCGGTGTTATTTCACTGCCGGAAGCGACGGGTTTATAACCTGCTGTTTTATATCCTGCTTTAGTCGCAGCCTGTAGCAAAGCACAACTGACAACTGTTTTACCTACTTCGGTATCTGTACCCGTTAAAAACCAGCGCTTAGTCACGATAAATCACTCCAAAAACAACCTGATAACTGAGAGGTAAATGTTTATCTTCCCGTGGGTAAGCCTGCTCCAAAGCAGTCAACCGTCCACGGGTCATCAGCCCCTGCTGTCGTCCACAATGAAGATGAGTCGCCCCAATCCCTTTCAGGGAACCCAATAGCGGCAATATATGCGGATATTGTTGGCGGTAAACCTGACTAATAAGACGATGCCGGAAATCCTGACAGGCATCCTTAATCATCGGCTGTGGCAGAAAATGATTAATATGCTGATAGTTATCAACTGCACTCCAGGCTTGCTGCAATTCATGTAATGAACCTTTGGCCAATGTGGAAAACAGAATCAATCCTCCAGGGCGGGTTACCCGATAAAGCTCGGTTAAAACACAAGATAAATTATCGCACCATTGAACAACCAAATTACTGAAACAGATATCAACACTGCTGTCAGCAAGCCCTAAATGCTCAATATCTCCTTGCAGGTAATAATCTGCTGCTTGTCTTTCACGGGCATGAGCTAACATCCCCGATGCCAAATCAAGCGCGATAACCTGCCTCCCTTGTTGCCGCCAGCGGTGACTAAAAAAACCGGTACCACAACCAGCATCCAAAACTAACCTGCCAGAATGTCCACTGGCTTGTTGCATGAGGAATTCGCCCGTTTGCTGCTGTAATTTTGCTACTACATCATAATTAGCAGCAGCACGCCCAAATGCTCCGGCAATAGCCTGCTTATCGACAGATTCAGCTACAGAACCCATATAACGCCTCCGTCAATATATTAATATCTTGCTGCGTATGGCTGGCCGTCAGAGTAATACGTAATCTGGCACTGCCTGGCAGTACTGTCGGAGGACGAATCGCTTTAACCCAAATTCCTTTTTGTTGCAAATATTGAGATAAAGACACACTCAACTCATTATCACTCACAATCAATGGCTGAATCGCCGTAACTGAACCTGTCAGGTTGAATGGCAGTTTCTGTGCCTGCTGGCGGAAGTCATCAATATTTTGCTGCAACCGTTGGCGCAGCTCATCACCAGATTGTATCTGCCGGACCGCTTCAGAAATCGCCATTGCCTGCGCCGGAGGCATAGAAGTGCTGTAAATAAGATGACGGGCGTACTGAATTAGATATTCTGCCGTCTGCTCATCGCAAAGTACCGCCGCACCACTCAACCCAAACGCTTTGCCAAAAGTGACAATTAAAATCTCCGGTTTTACTTTCTGCTGCCAACAACTTCCCCGGCCCTGTTCACCACAGACCCCAATACCATGTGCATCATCCACCATTAACCAACCACCCGAAACACGGGTTTGCTGATAAATATCGGCCAGCGGGGCGCAGTCACCATCCATACTGAACACCCCCTCGGTCATCACCAGTGTTTTCCCAACACAAGGTTTTGCCAGTAAATCCGCAAGTGATTCAGGTTGATTATGGAGGAAACGACGTAGTTGAGCAGGTGAATGCATAGCAGCTTCCATTAATGAAGCATGACTCAGCCGATCGGCAATAATCCGATCCATTTTCGTCATTAACGCTGCAATTACCCCCTGATTAGCAGAATATCCTGAAATAAAGAGCAACGCTTTTGGATAACCCAGCCAGTCAGCCAATTGTTGTTCCAACTGCCGATGAGCGTTTGTATAACCCGTAATATGGCCTGAACCCCCACTGCCAACACCATATTGTTCAGCCCCTTGCTGCCATGCGGAAATGACTGCCGGACTTGCGCTTAACCCCAGGTAATCATTACTGGAAAAATTAAGATATTTGCCTTCATTGGTATACAGGAAACGCCCATCTGATTTCTGATTAACCTGCCGCTGACGCCATAGAGAAGAGTCCCGACGCTCAGACAATTGCCGGGAAAGATACGCTGACCAGTCCATTATAATGCCGCATTATAAAATTGTTCGTTATCGGCATTGATGATGGCTTCTGCCAGGTGCTGTTGCTGCTGATTATCACCGAATGCTGTTTGAGTCTGTTGAGGGTTAATACCCAATTTACGGAACAGTTGTAAATCCTTATCTTCACCAGGATTAGGCGTAGTCAACAGCTTACAACCATAGAAAATAGAATTGGCACCCGCCATAAAACACATTGCCTGCGTCTGCTCATTCATCTGTTCACGACCTGCGGATAACCGGACATGAGAAGCTGGCATCATGATCCTGGCAACCGCGATCGTGCGGATAAAATCAAAAGCGTCTACATCTTCGTTATCAGCCAACGGAGTGCCTTTGACTTTTACCAGCATGTTAATGGGGACACTTTCCGGTGGTTTTGGCAGGTTTGCCAGTTGTACCAATAACGCAGCTCGATCACGGATTTCTTCACCCAAGCCGACGATACCACCAGAGCAAACTTTTATTCCCGCATCCCGCACCTTATCAAGCGTATCCAACCGGTCCTGATAGGTCCGGGTCGTAATGATGTTGCCATAAAACTCCGGTGAAGTATCAAGGTTGTGGTTGTAGTAATCTAATCCCGCTTCCGCCAACCGCTGCGCTTGTGAACCCTCGAGCATGCCAAGCGTCATGCAGGTTTCCATCCCTAATGCTTTGACTTCCTTAACCATTTTTTCCAGATAAGGCATATCCCGTTCATGAGGGTTTTTCCACGCGGCACCCATACAAAAACGTGTTGAACCTGCGTTTTTAGCCTTACGGGCAGAATCAATCACTTTCTCCACCTCCATCAACCGCTCTTTTTCAAGACCAGTTTTATAGCGGGAGCTTTGCGGGCAATATTTGCAATCTTCCGGACAAGCACCCGTTTTGATGGAAAGTAATGTACTGACCTGTACCTGCTGCGGGTCAAAATACATACGGTGAATCTGTTGTGCTTGAAATAATAATTCGAAAAAAGGTTTATCAAACAGTTCTTGCGCCTGCTTAATTGTCCATTGCTTACGTTCAGTCACAATGACATCTCCAGTGTGAAAAAAGTCTCGTCAGTTTAAATAATGTCGTTATACTGTCAACTTATTTTAAATAAATTAGTTTACATATAGCCTTATGACTTCTTCCGATATTGAATTTGATCTGCGCCATATCTGGCATCCTTATACCTCTATGACCAAACCACTTCCGGTTTATCCTGTTGTCAGTGCCTCTGGTGTGGAACTGGAACTTACTGATGGCCGTAAGCTGATAGATGGCATGTCTTCATGGTGGTCTGCCATTCATGGATATAATCATCCGATACTGAATCAGGCAGCTAAGACTCAGATTGATAAAATGTCCCATGTCATGTTTGGCGGAATTACACATCCATCCGCAATCGCACTTTGCCGGCAATTAGTGGACATTACGCCACCATCGCTTGAGTGCGTCTTTCTGGCTGATTCAGGTTCTGTTGCGGTGGAAGTGGCCCTGAAAATGGCGTTGCAATACTGGCAGGCAAAAGGTGAGAAACGTCAGCGTATTCTGACATTACGTCACGGTTATCACGGTGATACGTTCGGTGCTATGTCTGTCTGTGATCCCGACAATTCGATGCATAATCTCTACAAAGGTTATCTGCCACCACATCTGTTTGCCGAATCACCTGAATGTGGATTTGATTCTCTTTGGGATGAACGGGATATCATTTCATTCCGTACTTTGCTGGAGCAGCATTCCAGTGATATTGCCGCGGTTATTCTGGAACCGATTGTACAAGGTGCCGGAGGAATGCGGATTTATCATCCTGAATATCTGCGCCAGGTCAGAATGCTCTGTGAGCAGCATCAGATTCTGTTAATTGCCGATGAAATTGCCACCGGTTTTGGCCGCACAGGAAAATTGTTTGCTTGTGAACACGCTGAAATTGAACCGGATATTTTATGTGTGGGAAAAGCGCTGACTGGCGGCTACATGACGCTATCAGCAACACTGACAACCCGTAAAGTAGCCGAAACGATCAGCAATGGTGAAGCTGGCTGTTTTATGCACGGTCCAACGTTTATGGGAAACCCATTAGCGTGTGCCGTAGCAGAAGCCAGTTTGAAATTGTTGCTAGAAAGCTCTTGGCAACAGCGCATTAAATCGATTGAAAGCCAATTAAGCACTGAGTTGATGCCATTAAAATTACATGTAAAAGTGGCTGATGTTCGGGTATTAGGCGCCATTGGGGTGGTGGAGATGAAACAACCGGTGAATATGGCGGTGTTACAACACCATTTTGTTTCTGAAGGTGTCTGGATAAGGCCATTTGGTAAACTGATTTATCTGATGCCACCTTATATTATTCAACCAGAGCAGCTTTCATGTCTGACAGAGGCTGTTTTCAAGGCAATTAATTTGTAATTTACTGTTAGTGATTTTCTCCCGCCACCCATTCTGCGGATATGGCGGGAAAACGCTTTAATACCCATCTGTTCGGATAATATTTTTTTACGTGCGGGTTTCTTTTAAACTCTCTATTAATGGTTTATGATTTTCGATTAAATAAAATTAACTCTCCTTTTGAAAAGCTGTATTTATTAAGTTAAATCCGTTCTTGATATAAAAGCTTTAATAGGGTTAATGTAATTTCTTTTAAATTCTTCCCCTCGCGATAAAACGCTAGCCCTCATCTTTTACCATTTATAATTAAATAACCTCATCACCCGGAAAACCATTTGGTTTAGTTTTATAAAGAATTAATCCCTCATCAAAAATTTCTTGATAAGATTTACCCAGACTATTTATTAATACTTCTACATTGACCATCATTAAATTCATACTCAAAATATGCCGTACAGTGGAACAAAAACTCTGTCAAACACGGATAGTGGTTTGTTGCTCACTATCCCACCATCCGCTGAATCTCTGTTCACCACAAGTCTCGATAATCAAAAGAGATTTGATAATCATAAGCTGATAAATCAATTTGATGACAAAAGTGAGGCTGTAAAGCGCTCACCCATTTAAATTCCACATCAAAGCCGCCGTTATTTATATTATCTTCTGTTGATATTCCCAATCCACTAGCCATAACATCAGCATTATCTCCAAAATCCTTGGAATACTCACACCCTTCCCCTAATTCTGTTTGTTTATTAAACCACTCCAATCTTAATTTCAATCCCATTATATACCTCACAAATACTGTTTAATGTTTCGTCCTTTGACAGCAGATTTTAACTCTTTCCCAGTCTTATAATCTACAGAGCAAAGGTGTTCACCATCACTTACCCGGTAAACCTCCAATTCACCATGTTGAGAGTCCCATTCATAAATTCGGCGGCCTTTGCTATCGATCCATCTATCTCGTTTACCACCTCCGCTTTGTTTTGGAGTTTTTTTCTTAGCTGACCGTAACCCAGAAACCCCAGTAATTTCCTCTGTTTTTGGGGCTGGATGATAGTCGTGTCCATCTTGAGGCAATCCATTTCTAGGTTTACTCAAATACACATATACCGGAGGCATATTCGGGATCGGGAAGATCAGAATATAATCGCGGAAATCCTTTTCTTCCGGCATCGGCAATGATTCAATATCACTGCCCACTTTTTCAGGGATTGGTAACACGATGATTTGCGACGGAATAAACGACCGTTCTTCATTCCCGGTATGGGCTGGAACCTGAAACTCCTGTTCGTTCGGCGTCCATAATATCGTTGGCCGATTTTCTCCCGGCTCCCAGAATTCATAATTACCGGTGGTCCGATTCAGCCTCATCATACGAACCGGCACTTTATCCAGACCACTTTCCGGGCCGACGTGATACCCCTGAACCGTCATCCTGCCGCTTTTTTCATCTCTGATCCAGCGGAAACGCACACGCGTCGGGGCTTTGCCAAACTGTTCAGCAATTTCACTCAGGCGATAGCAGTTTAAGTAGTCCTCTTCGCCTTCATTCAGTCTCGGTGAATAAAACAATCCCATTAACCCGACCGTCAACGGATTTGGGGCCGCCAGCCAACGCCCGGAGCTGGCAGCACCACCGCCAATGTAACGCATCACCAGCGCTTCGCCATCCGCTGCCACGCTTCGGGTGGTGGCCGCCACTGCCGTAGCCGCCGCTTCAGCCTGCTCCTTTCCACCACGAAACCACCGCTTATACCACGGCAATTTTTTATCCTGCGGCTTATCCGGTTCAGATGGGTGTTTTTTGCCCTGAGGAGGCGGTTCAGGCTTTTGCGCCGCTACCGGAGCGGGAGATGACGGCACCTGATATATCCCCATTCTGCCAAAGTTATTCGCGGGTTCAGCTTCGGTTCCGGCATCCGTACAGCCTTTGCCTCGCTGGCAGGATTTGGTAAACACCGGTATCGGTGGTGGCGGGGACTGCGTCACTGGCGGTTCGGGTTGAGCGCTTCCCGCTTCCTTCACCGGTGAAGAGACATTCTGCGCCGCCATATTAGCAGGCGCGACAGCCCGGTCAGCAGACTCTTCCTGCTTCTCATAACTGTCCATCACGGAATTAATCAGCCTGGCCCGACAGGGGCAGGTGCTGACACTATCTAATGTGCCCGCCAATCGTCGTCCCATGCTAAACATGCTGGGTACACCCCCGGCAATCATGTAAGTACCGGAATGTTTACCACAGGTGACGTGATCCCCTTCACGCGCTGTTGCCCGCCCGTTAAATGTCATGGTCTGGTCACCGGTGATAATGACGCCACCACAGGTCGTTTTATCACCAACGAGCAGATAATAGCCTTTTGCCATTCTATTTACCTCTCCATGGTTTTACAGTACGAAGAGTAGGTCTAACTGAAATCGTCATCATGTTCTTACCACTTATAGGCTAATAGATGATCAATAGTGCAATGGATTTCACTTAGAAAGATATAGGAATATTCCGAAAGTTATAGTAGTTAGGCCGATTAATTCTGGTAACTCATCATGTTTTATAACATTTTGAATACAATTTTTCAGCACAGGTGGGCATCACAAATCTCAGTTTAAAGTGCTGACCAAAAGGCCGGCACTTTGTCATTAATCTGAGATGTATTTACATCTGTCTATTATCGCCGTAACACACAGCAATTTTCTCAAACTCAAAGAGCTAACACTGTCACCCACATAGGCGCTTTACCAACGGGATAACGCGCTAACTCAGTTAATTTACCGGTATATTTATCAATAGCAGAAACCAAGATATGGTCAGATTTCTGACCGGATGCAATCAGGTATTTTCCACTATGGTCAATAGCAAAACCACGCGGCTGAGTTTCGGTTTTATAGTGCCCTGCCAAAATCAAATTAAAACCATCTTGTGAAATAATAAAATGGCTAATCAAACTTGTAGTACGATCACAGGTATAAAGGTGACGACCATCCGGTGTAATATGAATATCCGCCGACCAACGAATACCGGCCAAATCTTCCGGCAATGAATCAATGGTCTGAATAATCCGGTATTTCTCCCATTTGTGATAAACATCCACGGTAGAATCCAGTTCATTAATACAGTAAATCACCTGCTGATTCGGATGGAATGCCATATGACGAGGGCCAGCACCCGTTGCGGTAACAATTTCTTCAGCGCGCTTTTCTGTCAGATAACCCTCTTCTGTCATCTCAAAAATACGGATGCGATCTTCTTTCAGACAAGGTACTAATAGCTGTTTATTATCCCAATCAATATTGGCTGAATGCGGTGCTTGCAAGCCTTCAATAATCTGAACAGGCGCGCCTGCAATACCTTGCTCGTCAATTGGGCTGATACTCAAATTGTTATAACTGTAGGAAACAGAGAACAGAAAACAGCCTTGCCTGTCAGTAGCGATATGTGTCGGGCTACCCGGTATTGGTGAAATTCCCTGCTGTACCAGCTTCCCATCAGAACCAATCTGGTAAGTGACAATACTGAATTGTGGCCGGATCCCAACATAAAGATGCTTGCGATCCGGGCTAACCACCATTGGCTGTACTTCTCCCGGAACATCAACTGTCTGAATTAATGATAACTCACCTTCATTATTCAGGTTCCAAACATGAATCTGACGACTGTTTGGACTCGCGGTATAAACCACCTGTTTCATCTTCACTCCTTTAATTATTCGTTAAGCTCACCGTACAATTGGTTTAATTTTATTCAGTTCCAATGTAATATCTTTTACATTATATATAGTTATGAGGCTAATCTATGTCATATCGCGTCATTGTTTTGGATCTGGACGGTACGTTACTGAGTCCTCAAAAGAATATCCTGCCGGAATCACTCGCTGTACTGAATGAAGCCCGTAAAGCCGGTGTTAAGGTGCTGATTGCAACTGGCCGCCATCATGTCGCTATCCACCCTTTTTATCAGGCTTTGCAACTCGATACGCCTGTCATCTGCTGTAATGGGACGTATCTGTATGATTATCATGAGAAGAAAATATTAGCCTCAGACCCACTGTCATCTCAGGAAGCGATAAAAGTTCTCGCCCACTTAAGCAACACCGATATTCAACGTCTGATGTATGTGGATGATGCCATGTTATATGAAGAACTGCATGACACAATTACCCGCACCATGAAATGGTCTGACACCTTACCTGAATCTCAACGCCCAACTATGCGGCATGTCAGTAGTTTTCAGCATGCTATTGGTGAAGTGCAGTCTATCTGGAAATTCGCTACCTGTTCCCCTGATTTAGTAAAGCTACGTGAAGTGACTGAACAGATCGAAAATGACATCGGTCTTGCCTGTGAATGGTCATGGTTTGATCAAGTGGATATTACCAAAAAAGGCAACAGTAAAGGCATGCGTTTGAAACAGTGGATTGAATCACAGGGAATGAGCATGCAGGATGTTATCGCCTTTGGTGACAACTTTAATGACCTGAGCATGCTGGAAACCGCCGGACTCGGTGTTGCTATGGGTAACAGCGTCGATGCTGTCAAAGAACGGGCCGATTTGGTGACGCTGGATAATACTCAACCAGGGATCGCCGAAATTATTCGCAAACATGTCCTTTAATTTCTTGCCTGATTAACGATATCCATAAATCACACTCGGGGGCAATCCCGCATGGGAGCCCCTTGTTATTCCAAACAATCTTCTTTCTTCCAACTGACAACCTGTTTATTCATTTATGAAAAATCAGATTCTACAATTGCCGATTAAGAGAAACGCTCTTTATTTGGGCATACAACCATTGCCCCTGTCGCAAATTCAGTTCATCCTTTGCCCACGGAGTAATTCTTGCCCATAAACAATGACCACTCAGCGTCAGTTTGACATCGACCTGCCCATCATCATCAAAAAATTCAACCACTTTCACAGCCAAAATATTGCGGATACTACTACCGCGAGGCGGTTCCAGTACTAGTGAAACATCTGAAGCATCTATTCTGATACGCAAATCAGTTCCCGGTTGAGCATCAATTTTAGGCAGCCATAAAGCCTGATCAGCGAACGCCACCGCTGTCATTTCATAACGATTATGATGTTCAACCATTGAAACGTTCAGAATGCTGCTGAGCGTCTCTTTTTGTAACCAGGGACGCAGTGCGCTGCTAGCCCAAACCTCGGCTAATTTCCCTGTCGCCCTGACTTTCCCGTTATCCATTACGATCACATTTTCAGCCAGGCGAAGGATTTCATCCAAATTATGGCTAACATACAAAATCGGGATTTTGACATTTTGAGAAAGCCTTTCAAGATAAGGCAAAAGTTCGCGTTTACGCGGGAGATCCAAAGATGCCAATGGCTCATCCATTAACAGCAATTCAGGTGCCGTCAATAAAGCGCGACCAATAGCAACCCGCTGTTTTTCACCACCGGACAGGGTAAGAGGAAAACGGGATAGCAGGTGCTCAATTCCCAACAAATGAATAATGCTGTCAAACTCCGGTTTCATCACCGAAGACATTCCGTATTGCAGATTGCCTTTTACCCGGTAATGAGGAAACAGCCGGGCATCCTGAAAGACATAACCTATACGGCGTTGCTCTGGTGGC
Source organism: Photorhabdus khanii NC19 (assembly GCF_000517265.1). GTDB lineage: Bacteria > Pseudomonadota > Gammaproteobacteria > Enterobacterales > Enterobacteriaceae > Photorhabdus > Photorhabdus khanii. The sequence continues at coordinate 269,537 of NZ_AYSJ01000017.1, read as the reverse complement.
AAGCAAGTCCCTTTTTCAATATCCACCAATACATGATCATTGAGAACAACCCGCCCTTTCTGTGGACGTAGCAAACCAGAAATAACATTTATCAGTGAAGTTTTTCCCGCACCTGAAAGGCCAAAAACAGCCGTAATTCCCTCAGAGGGTAACTGCGTGTCAACCTGTAAATGAAGATCACCAAGTTGTTGTTCAAAATCCAGCTCTAACATGTTGCTCCCAGACGTTTCCTTCCCCAACGGGTTAGCCATTCAGAAATCATCAATGACATCAAAGCAAGAATAATGGCAATAATACATAAACGAGCCGCGGCAGTTTCTGCTCCAGGCGTCTCAATCAGAGTATACATTGCCAAAGGTATTGTCCGCGTTTCACCCGGAATATTAGATACAAAGGTGATGGTTGCACCAAACTCCCCCAATGAACGGGCAAATGCCAGAATAATACCAACAATAATCCCAGGCAAAGAGAGCGGCAATGTAATCGTAAAAAAGACCCTGAACGGATTTGCCCCCAAGGTACGGGCAGCCTGTTCCAACCGCCGATCAACACCTTCCAACGCCAAACGTATCGCCCTGACCATCAGCGGAAAAGCAACAACCGCAGAAGCCAACGCAGCACCACGCCAACTGAATGCAATGCTGATGCCAAACCAGTCATATAGCCATTCACCAATAAATCCACGACGCCCCATACTGATCAACAGTAGATACCCCACTACCACTGGCGGTAACACCAATGGCAGATGAATAATACTGTCAAGTAATGATTTACCCGGAAACCGGAAACGAACCAGAATCCATGCCATCAAGATCCCAAACGGCAAGCTAATTAACACCGCCATACCTGAAATTTTCAGACTCAGGATGATGGCTTGCCATTCATATTCACTTAATATCTCCAAAAGCCTATTCCTAAAGTGGGCGAAAACCGTAACGTTTAAAAATTGCAGCGGCCTCAGGGGTTTTCAGATAGTCATAAAAACCAAGCACTGCGGGATTATTATGAGCTTTGATGATCGCCATAGGATATTCAATAGGCTTGTGGCTCTCTGCCGGGAAAATCCCCACAACTTTGACTTTATCACTGGCAACAGCATCTGAAGCATAAACAATCCCCAATGGAACTTCTGCACGTTCCACCAGCGCCATACCACTGCGCACATTACTGGTGCGAGCCAGCAGAGGATTAACCGTCTCCCATGCCCCCAAATATTGCAGCGATTGTTTAGCATAGATACCTACCGGAACATGATCTGGATCACCGACGGCAAGACGGCCATCAGCCAATAAAGATTTCCATTGGGTCTCTTTATTAATGTTAATTTTATTAAGTTTGCTCTCTTTCGGTGCAATCAGAACCAGTTGATTTCCTAAAATAGTAAAGCGAGTTTTATCAATAATCAGTTTCTTCCCAGCAATGTAATCCATCCACTGTTGGTCAGCGGAAATAAAAATATCTGCCGGAGCACCTTGTTCAATCTGGCGAGCCAAAGTAGAAGATGATGCATAGGAAGCCACCACGTCACCTTTCTTTTCTTGCTTATATTGTATCGAAATATCGTCAAGTGCATTGGTCAGTGAGGCAGCAGCGAATACGGTGACTTTCTCCGTAGCCCATGCTTGCCACGTCAAAGTAAAAGAAACAATAACTCCCGCTAACAGTTTAGCAAAACTCTTCTTCATTTGTTTTCCACCTGCGTAATTACCAATTAGTTCGCTGTATATAACAAGATATAGCGCTGAATGGAAGACTATCTCATTAATAATCGGCAAATTGTGAGCAACTTTTACTATCTGATTTCATTTGAAGCAAAATGCTGTAATAGAAAAATAAGATAAATAAAATAAACTGATTATGATTAATTAAGACAAATTACCCGGTGAATCACCGGGTAATCAGAATGGCATCTGGTGTACAAAGAAATATTAGTTCTACTTCTCAGAATGACCAATACGGGAAATGATATTAAACAATTCCCCAAGGCCATAAATTAAACCCAAGATTCCGACCATCACTACCGGTACCATGACCAGGGCAAAGGCCATACTTTTAATCAATTCAAACATGGTAGCCTCACATAGTGGCTCATTAAATGAGCCGGCAACATAACACATTTTTAACCATAGCGGGTAATAGCGCTATAATTAGTACCATTCTAGACAAAGACAAACAACTGTAACCGGCTAAACGTGCGTTTTTCCCGGTTATCCAACAAAAATTTACGATTTTATTTCCTGAAAAAAACAATTATGCAAGCCGAAATTCTATTAACACTGAAATTACAGCAACGGTTATTCGCAGACCCACGCCGAATCTTATTACTGAAACAGATTAAAGCAACGGGTTCTATCAGCCAGGGGGCAAAGCTGGCTGGCATCAGTTATAAAAGCGCCTGGGATGCCATCAATGAAATGAACCAGTTAGCAGATGAAACAATGGTGGATCGTGCTACTGGTGGTAAGGGCGGCGGCGGGACGAATCTTACCCGTTATGGTGAACGTTTGTTACAACTTTATGATTTGCTGTCACAAATTCAACAAAAAGCCTTTGATGTGCTGAAAGATGATCTCCTTCCCCTCGATAGCTTATTGGCTGCGATTTCCCGTTTTTCTCTGCAAACCAGCGCCCGTAATCAATTCTTTGGCACAATTACTGACCGTGACCATAATCAGGTGCAGCAACATGTCCGCATATTGCTGGCAGATGGTCAAACATCACTGAATGCAGCATTGACAGAGCAGAGTGCTGACCGTCTGGATCTGATAAAAGGTAAGGAGGTATTGGCTTTGATTAAAGCGCCCTGGATAACATTGACGAAAGAGCAACTTCCCGACAATCATTTTGACAATGCCCTGACAGGCCAGGTTAGTAAAATCGAAACTGGTGAAAAGAGCACAGAAGTTCTTATCGTTCTTGATGGTGGTGAAACCCTCTGTTCTACTCTGACTAATCAAAACGCGGATAAACTGAAACTACACCTTAAAGATAAAATCACTGCTCTTTTCAATGCTGATCAAGTGATTATTGCAACTCTTTGTTAAAAATTGACACTATTATCACTGAATCATTCGGAATATCCGGGGACATTATGAAGTTGTGTACCTCACATATCCCCTGATATCTGACATTAAATGTTATTTGAAAGTTAATTAAAAGTTAATATTGACATTCAGCGTCATTCCGCTTATTTGTGAGAAGATATTTGCGTTGCTTAAAAAGGAATAAAAGATGTCTGAATTGCAAATAACGCAAGGCTGTTTCCGTTTAAGTGATACTCAAACCTTGCAATTACCGTCACTAAAAATTTCCTCTGGTGAAAATTGGGCTTTTGTTGGTGCTAACGGTAGTGGAAAATCATCATTGGCCCGTGCGCTGTCAAATGAATTAGTACAGCTTTCCGGCGAGCAAAATTGCTCATTTCGCACATGTGCCTGCGTCTCTTTAGAACAATTACAAAAACTGACTGAGGAAGAATGGCAACGCAATAATACTGATATGCTGAGTGACGATGAGGATGACACCGGCCTCACTGCGGCAGAAATTATTCAACTTCATCATAAAGATAATGAGCTTTGTCTGGAACTGGCAAAACAGTTCGGTATTATGGATTTACTTTCCCGTCGTTTTAAATATCTTTCTACCGGCGAAACCCGAAAGACATTGCTTTGCCAGGCATTAATGGCTGCACCTGATTTACTGATCCTTGATGAACCTTTTGATGGCCTTGATGCATTTGCCCGTGGTCAACTCGCTGAATTACTGGAAACATTGTCAGCAAAAGGTATCGTTTTGGTGCTTATCCTTAACCGGTTTAGTGAAATCCCAGGTTTTGTTGATCAAATTGGTGTACTGGCAGATTGCCATCTGACATCTGCTGGCATAAAAGAAAAAGTGATGGCAGATCCACTGGTTGCTCAACTGGTGCACAGCGAAAAACTTAACGGTATCCATTTACCAGAAGCGGATGAATGTCGTCTTGATGATCAGCTACCTCCTGACCAACCTTTAATTATCTTGCGTAATGGTGTGGTTCAGTATAACGAACAACCCATTTTGCACGGGCTGGATTGGCAGGTAAACCCGGGTGAACACTGGCAGATTATTGGTCAAAACGGCGCTGGAAAATCAACCCTCCTGAATCTGATTACCGGAGATCATCCCCAAGGCTACAGTAATGAATTGATTCTGTTTGGTCACCAGCGCGGTAGTGGCGAAACGATTTGGGATATCAAACGCCATATTGGCTATATCAGTCACAGTATTCATCTGCAATACCGTGTCAGTACCAGTGTTCGTAATGTGATTCTGTCCGGCTTCTTCGATTCAATCGGTCTTTATCAGGCAGTATCCGATCGCCAGCAACAACTTGCCGATGAATGGCTGGCTTTGCTGGGATTATCTGCTCAGATTGCCAACGGCCCGTTTCACAGCCTTTCATGGGGACAACAACGGCTGGTTCTGATAGCTCGTGCGCTGGTTAAACATCCGGCTTTACTGATTCTTGATGAACCTCTGCAAGGGCTTGATCCACTCAACCGTCAGTTAATATTACGTTTTATTGATATCATGATTGCTGACGGTGATACTCAGCTGCTGTTTGTTTCTCATCATCAGGAAGATGCTCCGCAATGCATTACTCACCGGCTGATATTTATTCCTGACGGTGACATCTATCGTTATAAAACAGAAAGAATCAATCATTAAAGTATTAAAATGAGATTAATACTGAAACAAAAGCCAGCATTGCAAAGTGTGCCTATGTCAACCTCGTAGCAATACATATGCAAGCATGCTGGCTTTATCTGTTCGTAATAATTTAAAGTGTCAAGAAAGTTAATTAACATAAAAATACCCGCCGTTAATCTTTTCTCCGTAAAATAATTTAATTTTATAAATGACAGATTTAACTATAAAAATATTAATCTAATATAGCCAAAAATAATGACAACAATCCCTTAGTCATTTACCTTTAAATGAAGACTTTATTCACTTAACAATTCCATTACATGATTACAATCATTATATAGACATTCATCACATTATTTAGATAGATTATTTAGAGAATTGGATTAGACTATTATTAAAAGTAGAGTGAAAAAATGTTTCCATCAGACCAAAGGTGGATTCCCTACTTATGGGGATACGATTTGAGATTGAAGCCCATTTTGATTGGTGCAAAATATTTGATGGCGAAATGCGTAGCCCAATGCAATGCCAGCTTGCTTTATTCAACAGTTATTCTCTAATCTATATTGATATGACTGCGAAACAGGCAGGGGCTGACAATCTCAATATCTTTAAATTACTCAACCATGCTTTTCATCTTGATTTACCTGAGCAAGAAGCGCCGCTATTAATACAGGATGCGGGGTTTTTTACTTTCTCCAATCATGCCACCCCACCAGAAACAGAGAAACTGTGTAATATTTTTCCACAAATACCTTTGCCAACGTCGGTGACAGAAACGGAAACTCCTGTATCCCATAGTTGTACCTTCTGGCTAACCTTGCGTTTAAAAGGCAATTATCTGTTTAACAACTTAATTGAGGTTGGTGTTAAAAATGGCGATCTGCCACAGGCAGACATCTCGCTAAACGGTCGCTTAATTAAGGGAATATCCGCAGGTGAATCAATTAAAAAAAGCCTCTACACTGTCGTTCTTCCTGACTTCAAACTATTTAATATTTTTGGCTTCAACAATTTAATACTTAAATATCAGTTTGATAATTACGCAAAATATGAAATAGAAGGCATTATCACATTAGAGTTGTTCCAGAAAACGTATTATTTTGACGGGGCTTTAAGTGCAGATGAAAAACAAGTACAGGCATCTTTACAAATCTGTCATAAAAGCTCAGAAAGTACTATTGTTAAGCCCTTTGACAGAAGAATGACTGGCGTCACATTTGATGATTTATCTTTTGGTATTGATTACACCTTTGCCGTGCCAGAAAAGAAACAACCTAAAGTTGGATTATATTGGGTAAAGGGAACCATTAATTATGCAAAACTACTGGCATTAAGTGGATCTATTTATCTGCTAGATAATACCCCCATATTGGCCTCAGTGGCTATTAATAAAGATTTATCGATACATGATATATTTGAGGCATCATTTTCTAGTCCTACTTTCTCCTGGCCGAGTGATTTTATTGATATCGTTTTTCATCCGGGGAGCAACCTTTATTACCGGCGCGAAACAGATGGAGATATTAAACAAGAAAATACGCTTATTTCCTCTTTAGCCGAAAAATCTCTGTTATTAAATCAGGATATCACCCATTATCAGCCAGGATTTCACCTTCATGCCCTGTTTGACATTACACTGATTGAAACTTTGAAGCTCAAAGGGGATATGCAAATTACCAAAGAAGGTGTCAATGCAAAGATCCAGATACTTAATCCGATTTCATTATTTGTACTGCAAATTACCGGTTTTGAGCAGGATCCCGGTCCTACCCTGTTTTTCTCTACTGTAAAAGAAAATAAAGCACCAAATGGCAAAGTGTTATTCAATAACAAACAGAATCACAACAATAATTCATTTATTTTACCTATTGTGCCGGAACTAGCCGCTGGCGTTTATACCTGGTCAGTAGCCGCTACCAAGCAAGACTTTACCAGCTCAGAAAGTCAATTACAGCAGTATCGTCTACCAATGCCGGAATTGGACATCAATTTAGAAATAAAACCCCTTATTAAAAGAGATATTGATCTTATATTGAAGTGGAGTCTGGTAACAGACGCCAGTCACTATAACGTACAAATCGAGGGCAATGGACAAACCGAAAATCTCTCAATTGCCGCTCCACAGAGTTCAATGACTATTATCTTTGATAAGCTGAAACCTGCCGGGCAATATCATTTTTCATTAGCAACATTGAACAACCCCGATTATATTGCCAGCGAATTTTGTCAGGTTCAGCAATGGTTACGTCTGGATACCCCTCAACAAATTCAGGCTAATTATCAATCTGGTGGCATAGAGATTCAATGGCAATGCTGTCCTGATATTACTCACTATTTACTCAGCTTACAGGATCCAAACCGTGCATGGATACAACAAACCGTGCATTCCCCAACTGGACAAGCCCGTATCGCTTTACCGCCGATCCCAATTGCAGGAACGTATCAACTCTATCTGGCTAGTATGCCGGATACTACCGCAACATCATTCCAGATCCCAAGTATCTGGAGTGATGGAGTAGCAATACAGGTGGCGATAACACCAGAACAAATTGCACAGTCGGCATATCAACAGCAGATGAGTGGCAATGATTGCGGAAAACTGATAATTGAATCCTTTCCTGATCTCAAGATGAATATGCTAGCAACAGCGATGGCACAAGCAGGCTATATAGCAGTAGAAATTGGGCGAGGACTAAAGTCGGCCTACCCATCCATCAGCGCCAACGAAATGGCAGCTGTCCTGCTAGAAATTTATGGTAGACAGTAATTGTTTCATGAGCTTATTTAATCGACAGATAAAGGAATATTGCTATGCAATCCCAAAAGCAACAGCAAGTTTCAACACAGCAAGCGATCATAAACCCTATTCAGACCAACAGTGCTGATCCATTGTCTAGTTTAAAACAAATAAATAGCAATACTATTGTTGATGCTCTATCTGGAGTCTATCAGAAAGCACTCAATGCAACCGATATCGCCGTTATTTTACGTCTGCTTGAGTTTCCTATTAGCGAGATTGCCATTGCACTGCACAATCACTTCCCAACGCTTCGCCCGCTAGAAGTTGGTCAAATGTTGCTTGATCCTAAAGTGTATCCAGCTACCACTCGCTCAGAGTTAGTCTCAGCCTTGGGTGGCGCTGGCTTTCAAGCACAAGAAATTGAATTAGCGGCCAATATTTTGTGTCCGGTAACCCTGTCTGTACTTGCGAATAAGCCTTGGCAGAAGAGCGGTGTGACAGTCAATACAAGTCAGACAACCACAATTACCTATCTCAGCGGTACATGGTCTTTTAACCCGCAGTACAGCCGTTGCCAGGCAGAAGGAGATAGGGCTCATATTGCCCAACAAGACTACACGTTACCAGGCCAGCCAGTAGGTGCACTGGTAGGCCGTGTCGGTAGAACAGTTTTTTTGATTAGTCGTGAAGCCAGTGTCCCGAGTGGGTTATCTGGTGAATTACAGCTTTGTATCAATGATGACTTAGAAGGGCGTTATGGTGCCGGATTAACAGATAATGAAGGTGCGCTGGAGGTTAAAATCAGTACGCGAAAATAAGCTAATAATTTGTACTAGATTCAAACCCGATCTGACAGCCACTAGTTATTTATATAAGTGGCTGATCTGTCGAATATCTTAATGAAGTTTATTCTCCATACCCTATCTAATCAGATCTAATGGTACATGCCAGTAATAAACCTTACAATACAGGCTCTTGTTAGACGAATTTTGACCAAAAAATAATTGTCACCAATGGTTTTCTTCTCCGACCAGTGAAAAAAACATCGCAATTTAATCATCTTACGTTACTATTTTTTGACCATTTAATAATAGTTCTCATCAATCTTTGATTTGCTTCTCAGATATTATCTTTTAACTTATTGAAAACAACAGGGCATATATGATTTGGGGTTTACTTGCCACATCGCTGGCGTTATTAGCTATACACCGCACTACTGCACTTATCGTTCTACTGGTCGCCATTGTTACTGGATTTGTAACGCAAGTTATGATTTATCCAGCAATTGCCACTATTGCAATTATTTTCGTGTTAGGTGCACTACGTATCTATTTTCAGCAAAATAACATCATCAAAATAACAACTGAGCTGCTATTGCTCGCCTTTGGTATCGCGTTATTCCTGCATCTGATCCCAGGTTTTCATAACCTGAAATATCTCGATAACATTCAAGTTGGTCCTCATAGTGCGTCATTCTCAATGTATTTCAACTTCGATAAGGCACTTATCCCTTTCCTTCTGCTATGTTGCATGCCTGGATTATTTACAACAAAACCACTGGCAAAGGCTCGCCCTTATGCGTGGATAATCTTGACTGTTGCCATTCCGGTACTACTCGGTATAGCAACAGCCTTGGGAGGACTTGCCATTGAACTGCATATGCCACAATGGTTGCCGATGTTTATTTTGGCAAATATTTTCTTTGTTTCTCTGGCAGAAGAAGCGCTGTTTCGTGGCTATATCCAACAAAGGTTGAGTCAGTGGATTAACCCCTATTTTGCCCTGATCATCACTGCCTTGATGTTTGGTGGCTCGCACTTCGCTGGAGGCCTATTACTGGTGATTTTCGCTACACTCGCAGGATTAATATACGGTCTTGCATGGATGTGGAGTGGCCGGCTGTGGGTCGCTGTCGGGTTCCATTTCGTCCTTAATTTGGTTCATTTGCTGTTCTTTACTTATCCCATCAAGTTAGTAACAGCACTATAACGTGTCAAACTTGCACGGTATATTTTCAGTAATTTGCAAAAAATTAAGGTTTTCAGGCAAATAACGTGATGGAACCAGACTATTGATTGCCGTTCTGGTGTATAGGGCAATATAATGCTCGCAGTTATCATTACGTTTGGTTTTTTAAGGAGTTTAAGCTATGGCTGTAACTAAACTGGTTCTGGTAAGACATGGTGAAAGCGAGTGGAACAAAGAAAACCGTTTCACTGGCTGGACTGACGTCGCTCTCTCTGAAAAAGGTCGCGCCGAAGCTCAACAAGCAGGCCAGCTACTGAAAGAAGAAGGCTTTGTTTTTGATTTCGCCTACACCTCGGTTCTGAAACGTGCTATTCACACGCTGTGGAACATTTTGGATCAGGTTGATCAACAATGGTTACCTGTTGAGAAAAGCTGGAAACTGAATGAACGCCATTATGGTGCTCTGCAAGGTCTGGACAAATCAGAAACCGCAGCTAAATACGGTGATGATCAAGTTAAACTGTGGCGTCGTGGATTTGCTATCACCCCACCAGATTTAACTCAAGATGATGAACGTTTTCCAGGTCATGATCCACGTTACGCAAATTTGAAACCAGAAGAGCTACCCGTGACTGAAAGCCTGGCAACAACTATTGAGCGCGTGATCCCTTACTGGGAAGACGTTATCAAACCTCGTGTTGCTAAAGGAGAGAAAGTGATTATCGCTGCTCACGGTAACTCTTTGCGCGCTCTGGTTAAATATCTGGACAACATGAGCGAAGAATCCATCCTTGAACTGAACATTCCAACAGCAGTACCTTTGGTTTATGAATTCGACGAAAACATGAAACCCATTAAGCATTACTATCTGGGTAATGCTGATGAAATCGCAGCAAAAGCCGCTGCTGTAGCAAATCAGGGTAAAGCGAAATAATTCATTACCGACAAATTGCTGATATCGCACTTTTTCAGCAAATATAAAAAACTGGAATCATTAATTCCAGTCAGACCGCAAACAAACCTCGTTTAAAAAAATGGGGTTTGTTTGTTTCACGATGAAAAAACATAACAATCGAATACAACATCAAAATTGAAATTCATACATCCACCATTAATTATTTTTTTGATTAAAAAGGTATAATAAATCAATAGAGTTATCAAGCTAATTAGGGATAATAATGGATAGGCCAGAGACTAATCCAATATAAGGACCAATTGCAGCACCAACATTGACCAAATAATATCGATAGTATTGTATTGATTCTCTCTCTTATTGATAGTAAACCTTCACTAGAAGAAATAATTTTAATAAAAATAATAATAAATGAAATTATTTCTTAAGATTATTGACCACAGTTGTTTTTATCTCTGGAGAGCGAGCCTTTCATTGCAGGAAAAGCGAAAATAACACCTTATCGGGCGATTAAATTGGCTTAATGAGGAAAATGGATTGCATTATGATTCACAATGAAAGGAACAAACCCCGTTATTTTTGAACGGGGTTTATCAGCAGTCTGAAACCGGAATCATAAATTCCGGTTTTTCACATCCGAAAAATGTTATCAGCCACGACGTGCTTTCACCGCCAACGATAATTGACGTAACAAGATTTCAGTGTCAGCCCAACCAATACAAGCATCGGTAATACTTTTACCATATACCAAGGGTTGATCACTCTCCGGGTCCTGATTCCCTTCTTCCAAATGACTTTCCACCATAACACCAATAATCGCTTTTTCTCCGACAGCAATTTGCTCACTGACATCTGAACACACATCCATCTGCTTTTTAAATTGCTTGGAGCTATTGGCATGACTGAAATCAATCATAATTCTTGCCGGCAAACTTGCTTTTTCCAAGCTTTGCTTCACAGCAATAACATGTTCAGAGCTATAGTTTGGCTCTCTACCACCACGCAGGATAATATGGCAATCAGAATTTCCACTAGTATTCACAATCGCGGAATATCCCCACTTAGTGACAGAAAGGAAACTGTGCGGTGAACCTGCAGCATTAATAGCATCAATTGCAACTTTTATCCCGCCATCAGTGCCATTTTTAAAACCAACCGGACAAGAGAGGCCAGAAGCCAGCTCACGATGGACCTGCGATTCCGTTGTACGAGCGCCGATTGCTCCCCAACTCATCAAATCTGCCAAATACTGTGGAGAGATCATATCCAGATACTCACCCGCAGCTGGTAGCCCCATGTCATTAATATCCCGCAACAATTCACGAGCCAGACGTAAACCATCATTAATATCAAAGCTGTGATTCATATGAGGGTCATTAATTAGCCCTTTCCAACCAATAGTTGTACGTGGTTTTTCAAAATAAACCCGCATGACTATTTCCAGATCGTCTTTTAGTTCTTCACGCAACTTATTCAACCGTCCAGCATATTCCATTGCTGCTTTAGGATCGTGAATAGAACAGGGACCAATCACCACCAACAGGCGATCATCTTCACCAGTTAGAATCTGATGAATAGTTTTGCGAGCCTTACGTACTGTAAATGCAGCCTTTTCAGTTGCTGGAAATTTTTCAAGTAGTGCTACAGGAGGTAATAATTCTTTTATCTCTTTAATTCTTATATCGTCATTCTGATAATTCATAACCCTCTCTCATCCACATCTTTGTATATTTGTTTAAAACAATCTTGTGATTTTAATCTAACTGTTAGAAGACAAACTGTAAATATTCTTTGTAGATAATAAATAAATCAGTGTTTAACTAAAGACATAGAAAAATATAGTTAAACGTGATCTGAGCTGTTTTTTATAATTGAAATATCTTTAGAAATGAGAATTATCAGAGTAAATCCCTAAAAATATGCCAGAGATCGACAAATCAATTCTCTGGCATCATTAAAAAATTATTCGATGCGGGATAATGGCTGCGAATGATTTTTCTTAGCTACCTGAATCCACAAACGAGAACCATTAAGTGCAATGCCAAAGAGAATCACATACTGCAATGACATCGCCAAAACGCCTTGATGGAAATAGATAACAACGCTTATCACATTGATAACCATCCATACCAGCCAGTTTTCAACATATTTGCGAGTCATCAGAATCATTGCCACAATAGAGAGCACCGTCATTGTCGAATCCCAGAATGGGAATGCATCAGGCTCCAATACCGGCATCTGAACATTAAAATCAAACTTTTGCATCATCGTAACGGCAATCTGAGTCAAAGAGCCAAAAATCCGATCAATATTAAAAGTCATAATAACAATCAATAGCATAGAAATTACACTAATTACTACCGCCTTATTCAAGCTTAACCAGCGTATTTTAAGTTCAATCTGCTGCTGATCATTAACCCTGCTCCAGGCATACCAACCATAAATATTTGCAGCAAAAAAGAATAATTGCAGCAATAAACTGGCATAAAGTTGAATTTGGAAGAAAATCACAGCAAATAATGTGACATTAATCAGTCCAAACAAATAGTTAATTATTTTTTCCTGACTTGCAAACCAAATACATAGCAAACCAGCAATCGTACCTACTGCTTCAATCCACGATAAATCATAACCGCCTTTTCCCAGTGGGATATTTACTAATATATTGTTAATACTGAAAAAATCCATCTGTTATATCCTATTATTATCGACAACAAAGAATGACACCCATTATTTGTTTTCCTATTTTAACCGAGTTGCAAAATCAAGCATCCTGTTTAAAGGAATAAGCGCCTTTTCACGTAACTCTGCTTTAACAAATATTTCATGCTGAACCCCACCCCACTCCAATCCCTGAACGATAGCTTGTAAGCCATTCATCGCCATCCACGGGCAATGGGCACAACTACGGCAACTCGCACCTTCTCCAGCCGTAGGCGCTTCAAATAACTGCTTCCCTGGGCAGACTTGCTGCATTTTATAAAAGATGCCTTTATCTGTTGCGACAATCAGCTTCTGATGCGGCAAAGACTGCGCTGCTTTGATTAACTGACTAGTTGAGCCAACCACATCAGCCAGATCAATAACTGCTTGTGGTGATTCAGGGTGAACCAATATCGCAGCATCGGGATGCAGACCTTGCATTCTCATCAAAGCCTGAGTTTTAAATTCATCATGGACAATACAAGCACCTTGCCAACAAAGAATATCGGCTCCTGTCTGTTTACGGACATAATTTCCCAAATGGCGATCCGGTGCCCAAATTATCCTTTGCCCCTGGCTATCCAGATGATCGATCAGCTCAACAGCAATACTTGAAGTTACAACCCAATCAGCCCGTGCTTTAACTGCTGCTGATGTATTTGCATAAACCACGACGGTACGATCCGAATTATTATCACAAAACTCAGTAAATTCTTTTTCAGGGCAACCCAGATCCAGCGAACACTCAGCTTCCAACGTTGGCATTAAAACCCGCTTTTCCGGATTGAGAATTTTGGCGGTTTCTCCCATAAATCGCACTCCAGCGACTAATAGAGTAGAAGCTGGATGATTGCTGCCAAAACGGGCCATTTCCAATGAATCTGCCACACACCCTCCGGTCTCCTCAGCCAAAGCCTGGATCTCTGGATCGGTGTAATAATGTGCAACCATAACTGCATCCTGCTGTTTCAGGAGGTGTTTGATTTTTTCACGGCAATATTTCTTTTCATCCTTACTGAGAAAAGCAGGTTTCGGTGGGAATGGGTAAATGGTTGAATTAAAATCAATATACTCGCTCATTACTCTGATTCTCTGTTTAGTATATAGTTTAAAAAAGCGATAAAACCGGTTGATTATCAAAAAATTCACGCAACTTTGTTTTATATACTAAACAAAATAACCAATTTACATCAATTTGTCGCGGAGTATTTTACCTGTTATAAGTTATTACATTACCTGCTAATTTATGAGATTAAGCTTATCCATCAATCATTACTAAAGTGAAATAGGAACTTCATATAATGGAAGACCCGGTAATTCTTCTGGAAAAAATCCTGACTTTTGCCCATAACGATCCCCGTATTGATACAGTTATCCAAACAGGTTCCCGTGCCAGAAACACACGTGTAGATAAATTCTCAGATCTGGATATAGAACTGATTGGTTCAGGAACAGATGAATTAATAGGCAACGATTTATGGTTTAAGCAGTTGGGTGACGTTATGGTTGCATTGCATCTGGCTAATGAAAAAGAGGGTGAACCAGATTGGCCAACTTGTTTGGTCGTTTTTAGCGGTGGTCGTAAGGTGGATTTCACACTGGCAAGTGTTGAACGCCTGAAAGATATGAAACAAAGAGGCTTAGATGAACTCTATCAACGCGGCTATAAGATCCTCCTTGATAAGACGGGCCTTACAAACGGGCTTCCTGAAATCACTCACCAATTGACTAAATCGCATCTGCCATCATCAGCAGAATTTAATGAAAACCTGCGCGAGTTTTGGTTCGAGGCAACACAAGTGCCTATTTATATCGCTCGTGGTGATTTATGGCCAGCAAAAATGAGGGATAATGAGATGAAAGAATTACTGCTGGCAATGATGGAGTGGTACGCCTCGATAAAAAGTGATGGAAAAATGGATGTCTGGTACAACGGCCATCATTTACATGAATGGCTGCCTGAGAAGTTCAGCAAACGTATTCAAAGGATTTTTGGCAGTTATGGCAAAGAAGAAGCAATACGTGCATTGCTAGAAACCACAGAGCTTTATGCGGAAATTTCTGCTGAAGTCGCTGAAATGAAGATATTTGAGTTCGATAGTGAGTTACCCGGTAAGGTTAGGAAGCATATTATGCAAGTTATTGGGAGGTAAGTTTTGAGGTGGTAAGGAGTGTAGGATTTCCAAGTGCGCTTACGCGTTGTTGATTAAAAGTCAACTGCTCTACCGACTGAGCTAACGACACATCCAGGGGATCCGTTTTTGAATGAAGCTCTAAGATGGTGGGTCGTGCAGGATTCGAACCTGCGACCAATTGATTAAAAGTCAACTGCTCTACCGACTGAGCTAACGACCCATCTAGGGAATTCGTTTTTGAGTGAAGCTTCAAGATGGTGGGTCGTGCAGGATTCGAACCTGCGACCAATTGATTAAAAGTCAACTGCTCTACCAACTGAGCTAACGACCCATCTTGTGACTTCTCTCGGCAACGGCGGCATATATTACTGATTTTTCCGCGTAGCGCAATGATTATTTTTTCAAATTACGTTTAAATGCCTATTAAACACTCAAACAACCCCGAAAATGTATTAATACTATCTTCCGGGGTCGGTAATTACAACGCAGAAAGCTTTTTTTCAGCCAGTTTGGCCGCACTCGAACCAGGATACTGTTTCATAACCTGCTGATAAACAGATTTAGCTTTATCCTTCTGGCCCTTGTCCTGCATGATTAAACCAACTTTATACAACGATTCACCACTCTTTTGAGACTTAGGGTAATCTTTTACTACTGTCGCAAAATAATAAGCAGCGTCGTCTTTCTTACCCTTGTTATAGTGAAGCTGCCCTAACCAGTAATTCGCATTAGGCATATAACTCGATTTTGGATAAGACTTCACAAAGCTCTGAAAGGCAGTAATCGCTTTATCATATTCTTTGGTATTCACCGCCAAAGAAACGGCAGCGTCATAATCACCCTTCTCGCTACCCGTACTGGTAGCTGAAGACGCCTGATTACCACTATTACTTGCTGCTGAAGATGCTGTATTTTTAGCAGATTTACTATCCGCAGAACGGGTAGCGCCTTCCAGTTGCTGATAAATATCCTTCTGCCGCTCTATAACCTGATTAAGCTGATACTGATTCTCTTGAATCTGCCCACGGAGCATGTCGATATCACGTTGAGAATCAGCAAGTTGTTGCTGGAGCTGGGTCAACAGCTGACTGTGAGCGTTAGAAATACGCTCTAATTGGGTAAGGCGCTCATCGGTAGAACCCGAGCCGACATTACTGATTGGCGCTTGGGCAATAGCGGCCCAGGGAGCCGCTACGCCAACCAATAACGACAGACCCAAAAAATAACGTCTGAAGTTACTGTTCATGAATTACTCTTAGTATGCCAATACTGCACGACGGTTTTTAGCATATGCTGCTTCTTCGTGGCCCAGTACCGCTGGTTTCTCTTTACCGTAAGAGACGATAGAGATCTGCTCACCGGAAACACCTTTACCTTGCAGGTACATTTTCACTGCGTTAGCACGGCGTTCACCTAATGCGATGTTGTACTCAGGAGTACCACGTTCGTCAGCATGACCTTCTACAACAACTTTATAAGATGGGTTGCTACGCAAGAATGCTGCGTGAGCGTCTAACAGCTGAGAAAAATCTGAGCTGATGTCGTATTTATCGAAACCAAAATATACAATGTTGTTGTTTTGCAACTCTTGCATTTGCTGACGAGCTAATTCTTCTGCTGACAGACCCGCATTAGTTTCGTTAACAGTGCCTACACCAGTCTGATCGTTATCAGCATTCTTGTTAGAACTACACGCTGCTACGGCCATAACGGGTAAAGCTAACATCAGCCCTTTTAGCACTTTGTTCAGTTGCATCTCTTTTGATCCTTTTTATAGTTTGCCATACATATTATTATGCATCACAGATACGGCGACCAGGCAGGAAATTTTACCTGTCCATCAGTCGCCGGAAGACGCGCTTTGAAACGCCCGTCAGTCGAAACTAGCTGCAATACAGTCCCCAACCCTTGGGTGGAGCTATAAATCACCATAGTGCCGTTAGGTGCGATACTTGGCGTTTCATCCAGGAACGTATCCGTCAAAGTTTGAACGGTTCCCGTTGCCAGATCTTGTTTAGCAATGTGCTGCTTACCACTCTCTGAGCTGACCATCATCACAAAACTACCATCGGAACTAACATCAGCATCCTGGTTTTGTGTGCCTTCCCAAGTGAGGCGTTGCGGAGCACCGCCATTAATATTGACTTTGTATAACTGCGGACGACCACCCTGATCGGAGGTATAGACCAAAGTCTGGTTATCCGGCATCCAACTTGGCTCAGTATTGTTACTGCGGCCATCTGTAACCTGACGGATCTGAGCTGAACCCAAGTCCATCACGTAAAGATTCAAACTACCCGATTTGGACAGGGCAAACGCCAACTTACTGCCATCAGGGGAAAATGCAGGTGCTCCGTTATGACGCGGAAAAGAAGCAACCTGACGTACTTCACCGCTGGCTAAGGTCTGAATAACCAAGGCAGAACGGCCACTCTCAAAAGTCACATAAGCCAGTTTAGCGCCATCAGGAGACCATGCCGGTGACATCAATGGCTCTGGCGAACGGTGAACAGTGAACTGGTTGTAACCATCGTAATCGGATACACGCAGCTCATATGGATATTTGCCGCCATTCGTTTTCACAACATAAGCCAGGCGAGTACGGAATGCGCCTTTAATGCCAGTCAGCTTTTCAAACGCTTCATCACTGACGGTATGCGCCGCATAACGCAACCACTGCTTAGTCACTTTAAGCTGATTCTGGGCAAGAACGGTTCCCGGAGCGCCAGCAGTATCAACCAACTGATAAGAAATCAGGAAACTACCATCCGCACTGGGTTGAATCTGCCCGACAATAACCGCATCAATCCCCAGTGCCGACCACGCAGCAGGCGTCACCTCAGATGCAGTCGTCGGTTGCTGTGGCATACGGCTGACATCAATAGGATTAAATTTACCGCTGTTGCGAAGATCCGCCCCAACGATCGCACCTATCTCTTCAGGTGCATTACCCGCCCCAGTCCATTTAAATGGCACAACACCAATAGGACGTGCAGAATCGACACCTTGTGTGATTTCAATACGAACTTCTGCGTGAGCAACAGCGGCCCACAACATCAAAATGCCCAGCACTACTTTAAAAGCCTGCTTCATCATCTCTCCCTTATCGCAGATGGAATGCCGCAATAATTCGCAGAATATTAACAAACGTCAACAAACAAAACCAGATAGCTTAATAACATTGAATGGTTTTGTTTGTTATTAATAATCTCTATAAATAACAATCTTATTGAGGTTTGAAATCAATCGGAGCATTCTTAAACACTTCGTAAATCTCTTTACTTGGTGGTTTCGGAATTTTCGCTTGTTTAGCTGCGGCTACCGCAGCCTGACACAGTGCCTGATCCCCGCCTTCTGGTTTTATATCTATCAGCAAACCATCAGGAGCAAGCTTAATCCGTAATGTACACATACGCCCACGATACATACTTGGATCATAAAACTTATTCTGTATTGCTATCTGAATCTGCCCAAGATAGTTATTAATATCAGAATTTGAAGCACCACTTTTCTTACCACCACCTTTACCCGCAGCAGAAGCCCCCCCCTGCTTTGGCGCATTAGAAGTTAAACCACCGAGTAAATCATCAACTTCACTTGCCTGTTTGGCGACTTGTGCCGCCGCTTTTTTCTTGGCGTCAGCGTCAGCTTTTACCTTAGCTTTTGCATCTGCCTCAGCTTTGGCTTTAGCATCCGCTTCAACCCTGGCTTTTGCTTTAGCCTCAGCTTCCGCTTTGGCTTTCGCTTCTTCCGCGGCTTTTTGTTTAGCAGCAGCGGCTTCAGCTTCTTTTTTAGCTTCGGCTTCTGCTTTTTCCTGTGCCTCAGCCTGATCTTTAATCAGTTTTTCTTTTTCAGCCTTAGCCTTTGCCGCAGCTTCTTCTGCCTGTTTTTGCTCTTCACGGGCTTTGGCAGCTGCTTCCACCGCTTGCTTTTTTTGTTCTTCCGCAACCTGTTGCGCTTTAATCCGCTCTTCTTCTACCGCTTTCAGGCGCTCCTGTTCCTCAGCCTGTTTTTCTCTCAATTCGGCTGCTTGCTGCTCCGCTTTCTTGTTACGTAACTGTTCTGCACGTTTAGCGTCAGCTTGCTGCTGCTGGTGTTGATTGTACTGTTGTACTACCGCATTCGGATCGACCATAACAGCGTCAATAACAGAACCATCCTGTCCACCGCCACCCATTTCAGTTTTTTGCGTCAGGGAACCCCAAATAAGTAACCCTATCAAAATAATATGCAACACAACCGAAACGATAACGGCGCGATTTAGCTTATTGTTTTGCCCGTTTGTCTTTCCCACGCTCGATATCCAAAATCTTTAAATAACAGCAACTGCCGGCCAGACTCAGATAGGCTGAGTCATTAAACCAACGGATTTCACACCGGCCTGATGTAACATGTTCAGTGCTTTAATAATCTCATCATAAGGCACTTCTTTCGAACCACCGATCAAGAAAACGGTTTTCGGGTTCTCTTTTATTCGGGCCTGCGCTTCAGCAATAATCTGCGGCTCAGGTAATAATTCCAGTCGTTCATGGTTAACTACCATAGTGTATTGACCAACACCAGAAACTTCCACGATGACCGGCGGGTTATCGGAGCTGGAAACCGTTTTGGAATCTACTGCATCCGGCAAATCAACTTCTACGCTCTGAGTGATAATCGGTGCTGTCGCCATAAAAATAAGCAACAAAACCAGCAACACGTCCAGTAAGGGAACGATATTGATTTCGGATTTCAGCTCACGCTTGCGACTACGAGTGCGTGCCATAGCCTCTCCCCTTACTATTTGTTTTCAGCTTTATTTTCAGCAGCGAAAGCCTGACGGTGCAAAATAGCCAGAAACTCTTCCATAAAGTTATCGTAATTTTGCTCCAGCTTATTAACGCGCTGATTCAGACGGTTGTATGCCATAACAGCCGGAATAGCAGCAAACAGGCCAATCGCCGTTGCAATCAACGCTTCTGCAATACCTGGTGCTACCATCTGAAGAGTTGCCTGTTTTACCGCACCTAATGCGATAAATGCATGCATGATCCCCCAAACGGTACCAAACAAACCGATATACGGGCTAATTGAACCCACTGTACCCAAGAATGGAATATGGCTTTCCAGTGTTTCCAGTTCACGGTTCATAGATATACGCATTGCACGTGAAGCACCTGTTACCACCGCTTCCGGCACATGGTTGTTTGCATGGTGCAAACGGGCAAATTCTTTGAACCCGGAATAAAAGATTTGTTCCGTTCCACCCAGAGAATCCCGGCGAGACTGACTTTCCTTATACAAGCGTGATAATTCAATACCCGACCAAAATTTGTCTTCAAACGCTTCCGCTTCACGGGTCGCCGTATTGAGAATTTTGGTCCTTTGAATAATGATTGCCCATGAAGCAATGGAAAAGCAGATCAAAATAAGCATGATCAGCTGCACCAAAAGGCCTGCCTTCAGGAATAAATCAAGAATGTTCATGTCAGTCACTACTTAAACTCCGCGACAATAGACTTAGGAAGCGCAATCGGCTTCATTTGAGATGTATTCACGCAGGCAATTAAAACTTCTGCGCTGTTAAGAATTATTCCGTTAACATCAACAATGCGTTGAATAAATGTCAAAGATGCTCTACGAATATCCGTAATTTCGCTCTCCACCTCCAACATATCATCAAGCCGGGCTGGGGCTCGATAATCAACCACTATACGCCGAACAACAAATCCAATTTGTTCATCAAGTAAACGCTGCTGATGAATGCCATGCTGACGCAACATCTCTGTGCGGGCCCTTTCATAAAAGGCGACATAACGGGCGTTATAAACTACCCCACCAGCATCTGTATCTTCGTAATAAACACGGACGGGCCAACGGAACAACGTATTACTCACTTTCAATCCTAAGTAAGGCGAATTAACGCTGCCACTATACTCAAGACCATGCAGCTTTGGAATAATGTGCAAATAAAAAATTTATTGGCTAAAAATCCCATAACATACAGAATTAACTAATAGAAGAAGTGGTACAAGCCCCAAATCAAAATTAAGAACGCAGGCAGAGGAAAGAAAAAGATACGCCAGACGATATTTCTTGGGTGAAAACCCATCCCGAAAGTTACACCTGTGCACACAGCCCATCTTTACCTCCAAAGGGTATTCCCGCCGACATCAGGCGGGAGGGGAATTTGGACGGGCTTGAAAAGCCCGTAGGATCATCAGCCACGCTGATGTTGAATGTATTGTTTCACCACTTCCAGCGGTGCTCCACCGCATGAACCCGCAAAGTAGGAGCGAGACCAGAGAACGGCCTTTCCGTATGCTTCGCGTAAGTCCAGAAACTCATTACGTAAGCGACGGGAGGTTACCGCTTTCAGCGAGTTAACCAATACCGATAGCTGAACGGTCGGGGGATACTCAATCAGCATATGAACATGATCTAAATCGCCGTGACTCCCTTTAAGTTCTGCGCCGAAGTCACGGCAGATTTCACCTGCATACTGATGAAAGGCTGAATAGTGTCGCTCGCCAAGAATCTTTCTACGGTATTTGGTCACAAACACAAGATGTACATGCAAAAGAAAGGCGGCATGTCGTGAACGATTAATTTTGTATTTTTGCATTGAAGTTAGCCGAAGGCACAGTAAAATAGAGAGTAAACCTACTACACACTGAATGATAATGCTAATACTGAAAGCCTACAAGTTCAGACTAGAGCCAACTGAAGAACAGTTGCCGCGTTTGCGGCAGTTATGCGGGTGTGCTCGTTTTGTCTGGAATCACGGACTTCAGGTAACAAAACACATTCTGGATTCCGGCGGAAAACTTCCCTCCGCGTTTGAACTCAACCGAATGCTCACGGGGTGGAAAAAAACACCGGAATACGCCTTCTTACAGGAAGCTTACACCGATAACCTTCAACAAAAACTTAAAGACTTACAGGGGGCATGGAGGCGTAGCTTCGATAAAACACTGGCAGCGAAAGCGCCTGTATGGAAACGAAAAAATGACGGCAGGGATTCAATCCGGTTCGTCAATTTTGAAAAATATTGTCTCCTTGAAAATCGCAGAGTCAGGCTGCCTTCTGGGCTCGGATGGATAAAGTTCCGGCAATCGCAGGAGGTGAACGGCAAAATCAAAAATGCCACGATCAGCCAGTCAGTGGGTAAATGGTATGTGTCGTTTCAAGTCGAGATAGAAGCCTCTGAGCCACACCACGAATCAACAACAATGGTGGGTCTGGATGCCGGGATATCGAAACTGGCGACGCTCTCAGACGGGACGATATACGAACCGGTCAACAGTTTTAAAACCCGCCAGCGCAAGCTGGCGAAGCGCCAGAGACAGTTAAGCCGCAAAGTTAAGTTCAGCGCCAACTGGCAGAAACAGAAGCGAAAAATTCAGCGTCTGCACTCGCATATTGCCAATATTCGCCGCGACTACCTTCATAAGACCACCACGAAAATAAGCAAAAACCACGCGATGATCGTGATTGAAGATTTGAAGGTCAGTAACATGTCGAAGTCAGCGAAAGGCACGGCAGAACAGCCCGGAAGGAGCGTTCGGGCTAAATCAGGCTTAAATCGCGCGATACTGGATCAGGGCTGGTATGAAATGCGCCGTCAGCTAGAATATAAGCAGCGCTGGCGCGGCGGTCAGGTACTGGCAGTCCCTCCGGCATACACCAGCCAGCGGTGCGCATGTTGCGGTCATACAGCGAAAGAAAACCGCATATCACAAAGTCAATTCGAGTGCCTTGAATGCGGATATACGGAAAATGCCGATATCAACGGAGCTCGTAACATTTTAGCGGCAGGACATGCCGTGCTTGCCTGTGGAGGGAGGGTGCAATCAGGCCGCCCGTCGAAGCAGGAACCAGACGCAGAGCGATCAGCCGTCGCCCACTAACGGGAATCCCCTCTTGAGTCACGAAGTGCGAAAGTGGGGGAGGATGTCAAATGAGTAAAATGCCTTGCCATAAGTGCAATGAACTGGTGTTTGCCGCAAAACGGGCGGGATCCCAGAAGACACAAGAAGCAAGCACCAACGCCATAATAAGGATAAGGCCCCTTACAGGACCTTTATCCATCAGCCGATAGCATTTATCTATCAACATTATTTCTCACTATTTTCAGCGGTTTTTTCCGCTTCATTATGCTCAAGTGCTAAGGCAGCGATGATAGCGAAACTACACGCCAAGAGCGTTCCGAGAATCCAAGCAAAATACCACATGCTCTGTGCTCCTTAGTACAGTGAATGTTTGTTATTTTCAATAAAGCTTTTGTCCAAACGCCCAAACATTTTGTAGTAACACCAAATGGTGTATCCCAGAATGATTGGGACAAAAATCAGTGCAACCACAAACATGACGCGCAGTGTCAACAAACTTGAAGTCGCATCCCACATTGTCAGGCTGACATTTGGATTAGTGATTGATGGCATAACAAATGGGAACATCGTCACACCACAGGTCATAATGATGCAAGCAATGGTCAGTGAAGAGAACAGGAATGCCCATCCTGCCCGATTCATACCGGTCATCAATATCGTCAGCAGAGGAGAAACAACACCCAGTGCCGGTAACGCCCACAGCCACGGATAGTGATTAAAGTTGGTCATCCAGGCACCCGCCTGATGAGCAACTTCTTTATGCAATGGGTTAGACTGAGCCATTGTATCCAAGCCGCCAGTCACAACATAACCATCAATACCATAAATCAGCCATACACCTGCCAGCAGGAAAGCAACCATTGTTACCAGCGCACAGATATAAGTGGCGGCACGGGAACGCAGACGCAGTTCACCGGTAGTACGCATTTGCAGATAAGTTGCCCCCTGAGTCACAATCATCATCAGGCTGATCACACCCGCCAACAAACCGTATGGATTTAGCAATCCGAAGAACGAACCGCTATAGAACAGGCGTAGTTGGGAATCAACGTTGAATGGCACCCCTTGTAACAGATTACCGAATGCCACACCGATAACTAATGGCGGAACGAAACTACCGACAAATATCCCCCAATCCCACATGTTGCGCCACTTACGGCTTTCCAGTTTGGAACGGTAGTCAAAACCAACCGGACGGAAAAACAGCGCGGATAACACCAGGATCATGGCGACATAGAAGCCAGAAAACGCAGCGGCATAAACCGTCGGCCATGCTGCGAACAATGCGCCACCGGCGGTGATCAGCCAAACCTGATTACCATCCCAATGGGGTGCTATTGAGTTAATCATGATGCGGCGTTCAGTATCGTTTTTACCGATGATACGTAACAGGACACCCACGCCCATGTCAAAACCATCAGTTACCGCGAAACCGATTAGCAACACACCAATCAGCAGCCACCATATAAACCGTAGTACTTCATAATCAAACATAAGTGGACTCCCGTTTATTACTGAGCATTGTGCGCCGAAGTTGTTTTCTGTTCAAAGTGGTAGCGGCCAGTATTCAGACTGCTTGGACCACGACGGGCGAATTTGAACATCAAAAACATTTCTGCGATCAGAAACAAGGTGTAAAGACCACAAATCAGCGCCATTGAGAACAGGATATCGCTGGCTGCCAAATTGGAACTCGCCACCGCTGTTGGCAAAACTTCACCAATCGCCCACGGCTGACGACCATATTCGGCCACAAACCAGCCTGATTCTATGGCAATCCACGGCAATGGGATGCTGTACAATGCTGCGCGCAGTAACCATTTTTGTTCACCAATACGGCCACGGATAACGCTCCAAAACGCCAGACCAATCAACAGTAACATCAGGAAACCTGCTGCAACCATGATACGGAATGCAAAATAGAGCGGAGCAACGCGAGGAATGGAATCTTTCGCAGCGGCCTTGATTTGCTCTTCGCTGGCATCAGTCACTTTGCTGGTATAACGCTTCAACAACATGCCATAACCAAGGTCCTGCTTACTTTCATTGAATGCGCTACGAACAGTTGGATCCGTGTTACCTGCCCGCAACTCTTCCAACAATTGATAAGCTTTCATACCATTACGGATCCGCAGCTCATGCTGGTCCATCAGATCACGCAGACCAATAACCGGGGTATCGACAGAACGGGTGGCAATCAGGCCCATGAGATAAGGGATCTGAATGGCATATTTGTTTTCCATTTTATCCTGATCCGGGATACTTATCAGTGTAAAGGCTGCCGGAGGTGGCTGAGTTTCCCATTCAGCTTCAATTGCGGCCAGTTTAGTCTTCTGTACATCACCCATTTCGTAACCGGATTCGTCACCCAGCACAATAACAGACAACACAGCGGCAATCCCAAAACTTGAAGCAATCGCAAATGAACGTTTAGCGAATGGAATATCACGACCTTTAAGCAGGTAGTAAGAACTGACACCAAGAACGAAGATCGCCCCCGTCACATAACCTGCCGCAACAGTATGAACAAATTTCACCTGAGCAACCGGGTTCAGTACCAATTCGGCAAAACTCACCATTTCCATACGCATGGTTTCAAAGTTGAAATCAGAAGCAATCGGGTTTTGCATCCAACCATTAGCAACCAGAATCCAAAGTGCAGAGAAGTTAGAACCTAACGCAACCAGCCAAGTTACCGCCAAGTGCTGTTTTTTACTGAGACGATCCCAACCGAAGAAGAACAAACCGACGAATGTGGACTCCAGGAAGAACGCCATCAGACCTTCGATCGCCAGAGGCGCGCCGAAAATGTCACCGACGTAATGAGAGAAATATGACCAGTTAGTCCCGAACTGAAACTCCATGGTCAACCCTGTTGCGACACCCAGAGCAAAGTTAATACCAAATAACTTGCCCCAGAATTTTGTCATATCTTTATAAATTTGTTTACCGGAGAGCACATATACCGTTTCCATAATCGCCAGCAAAAACGCCATGCCAAGCGTTAGCGGAACGAACAGGAAATGATACATTGCAGTTAAGGCAAACTGTAATCGTGACAGTTCGACAATATCAAACATCTTGACTCCTTGCTCCTAGCAGGAAAGCACCGGCTTGCGGCAACCTGGCTTCGTACAAGAACCTATTCAGAGTTCTAAACCGGAAACCTTATAACTACCAGCAATAAATGCCTCTAAAATAACAACTCATTACCAAGTGAATTAAAAACCTAATTAGACTAATAGTATAGTACGCTTATATTCCCATACAATAAATACGTTTTACGTGATTCAGATTAGAATTCTGAATGTAGGTCAATAATTGCAGTTATTGTTTAATGGGAACTTATTGATCAGGATCAATTTAAGCAAATTAGAAAAATAATGCTATAGTAATAACTTGATTTTAATAATTTTTTTCTGGTCAGTGTTAACTGTATTGTCTATTATTTCATTTTGGTTGGCATATTGTTAATTATTTGTTTCTTTAGATAATTGTTGATTTCCATATTGCTGTGAAATGACTTTTAAAATTAACTTTTTATTTTCATCCTTAAGAAAATATTGTTATTAACGTTGCATTAGCAGTGAGATAGCCACCATTTGACTGTCATTCAGATAGCAATAATGGCACGCAGCTTGAAAACTAAACTTCCTCCTTGTGACAAACCTCACCAAACTTAGGATAATGACTTAGTACCCCGATTCTCGCAGACCGGCACTTCCAGGCTCGCACCAGTCACCACCACAATACGCTGTTGAAACTAAGATGCGGTCAGAAGCTGAAAAAGCGTTGTTGCTGGACTGGAAAAAGCATTTGGTATTACTGAGTCGAGCTAATGTTTCATTGTCACAAAACATTAAATAAGCTTTCATAATTATGCTTCACTTCCAACTAGCCCTTGTGCACCAAGACATACAGCCTTTTCATCTAAACGGCCCGTGAAAACAGTGAGATAGGTTATAGAACCAATATTGTTCAAGAAGAAAACAAAATGCATAGGTGTATCGGTATTATGGAAAGCTATTTAATTGGTCTAAATGGAATTTTTGAGAAACTGAAGGCTTGGTATATGTATACTCATTAAATGAATAATTATTTTTTCTGGTCATTTACTTCAAAATTAAATCTTTGTAAAATTTTATTTCATTAATGTTTTCACTGTAAATTGATTATTAAATAATGCGGATATTATTGAGGGTGTTTTATAATAAGAAATTAAGAGAGATAACAATAATTTTTACATGTTGAATTTCTTATTTTCACCAATTAACTAAAAATAGTTAATCCTTTAAGTTATAAGAACATTTAATTATTAATCAACTGAACTAGACTGTAATTGATATGAATTATTGAAGTATTTTTCAATAATTCAATATGTTGATTATAAAATAATGTTATTTTATATAAGGAGTGTTTATGAATCAAAAAAATGATTTTAAATCTTTTTCTTTCGGCAAGAATTCTAATGTGTTGAGCCAAGGAGATTATGAAATTAATAAAAATTTGCAAGATGGAATTCCAGCAGGTGATATTTCCCCTTACATTCACTTGTTAAATAAGGTATTACGTCAATCGTCAACCATATCATCGGTGGTGGCTGATTTTATTGCAACACAATCTGGTGAGGATGTTCTGGATGATGGAGATAGAGATAAACTCACCGTGCAGTTAAATAAAGCGTTAGAAAAAGTAACCACAGCAAAAATTCCCAATGCCTCATTAACACAAAAGGGAATTGTTCAACTAACAAATGAAATTGGCGATAATGACACGCTGGCAGTGACACAGAAACTTGCTCAGGAAATAATAAATTCATTACGTAAAAATATTAATGAAAAAGTACCCAATACCCGAAAAATAAATGGGAAAGTATTAACCGGGGATATTACTATTGATGCTGAGGATGTAAGAGCGATATCAACAGATAATGTAATACATTCAATGAAACACGGTGATCTGGACGGATTGGAAAATCTACATAATGGTTGTTCCGGGTTTAACCCCTCCGCGTTGTTCCTGACTCAATATGGGCTGCCACGTGGCAACGGTGGCGTTCAATTAAGAATTAGCAATATGAATGGTAAATCAAGCGAGGGGGAAGACGATGTATGGAGCCACAGGCTGATTTTTACCCATTTTGGCGATACATATCGTACAGATCATATAAATGAATATTATAAACTTACACGTAAATTTTGGGACAATCTTAATGCCAGACCAGATTTTAATGGATACCTAAAAATATCCTCTCCGATAATAGAAATCTATCCTGATGGCACATTTTCAACTAATGAAGAATCAGAGGGAGCAGAAGTAACAAAAGAAGGAACAGGCATATACCGCATATCAAATATTTCAGGCTATAACACTGATGGCGCCTGGGGTGTGCATGGCGGTATTTCTGTTCCCCAAAACAATAATAATCTTGAATTGATTTTCGTTGACGATCATATCCAACCTGATGGTTCTATTATCATTGAAACCTGCCATCGCCAACATTCGCATTTACCTGAGAAATTTCAGAACTGGCGGCTCAAATCTGTTGATGATAATGGCAAACAGGTATTCTACCAAGATGGGGAACCCTGTGATATTTCTGAACATTGTCGTTTAGATATTCGCATCCAAATGCCAGAAGATTCACTCTGGAACTTGAAACGAAAGAAGTTGCAGGAAGAAATAGAAAGTATCAGCGTTTCCGGCAATAAATTGTAGTAACACGGGGCCGTATGGCCCCGTATCTTACTTTTTTGAACTTCAAGATAAGTAGCTGAAGTTCTTTTCATGCCAGTCAGGAATGATATAACAATGTGATGCCCAGTTTATCTCAGGTTCCTGTGGATGGAAATGGAACTTTACCGATACGAAACAATATCATGGTCATTATTATACTCGGCTCCGTGATCTGTCGAAAGCACAAATACAGTATCTACTTGCAGCAGTGAAAAATATAAGGAAAGTGTCTTTATTAATAGCACTTTATTACCTGTATATCCACCGGGCATCGTCTTCTATGATGAATGAAATTAAAAAAGTCCTACAAGAAAAACAGTGGGGTTTGTTAACAATTTGACATGAGAAACTTGACAATTTTTTACAAAGAACTATTAATTATAATACCATCTTTATTTAGTATCCATTTAATCCTGTAATACCAAAATGTTACATATATATTCTTAAAACTATTTGTCTAACTAAGAGGAGTTATTATGCATCTTTATCCTTACTCATAACTTTCAATATGAAATTACAACATTAATTCACTATCAGTTTAAGATTCAGTGAATAGTGACACTCTAATATTATATTTATATACAGAGAATATCATATAAAATATGTGTAATTCATTATTTATAAACCATTTATTACTTCATGGAATAAAATTATGACTCTATATAACAGAATATTTATTTTTTTCATCATGATGTTTGCCCCTATAATATCCTGCTTTGCGGATACCGAAATTAAGTTATCTGACGAGCAAAGTCAGGTTCTATCTCAGCTATTAGAGAAGATTGAACCTAATAAACCGACACCAATCGATTTAACTCAACCGGAAAATGAAAAAGGATATATTGCATTATTATATTCCCATGGTATTACAAAACAGACACATCCTGATATTTTTAAAGATATCGAGCTTATGAAGAAGTTAACACGTGAGAGTGGAAAATCGCTTGAATTAGAAAACTCGCCTACAGAGCCAGAAAATTATTTTGGTATTCCCAGAATAGTATTCTCCGAAGATTCCAAATCAATTTCAGCTCAAGTTTTTAGTTCCATATATTTTCCTCCTGTTACTACTTTAAGCAACGATACCATTAAAACTGACGCTCAAGAGACATCGTCACAGAATGGCATCACAGTTTTTGGCACAGACAAAAAGGGGAGGTTCAAAACAACCCCCATACACGTACAGGGAAAGGCAATCGACACAGAAATACGGGACTTTTCAATAGGTACCGCGGAATATAATCTTACTGCCTTGAAGCAACTTGATTCTATTTATGCTGTTGCCCGTTTCCAAGGGAAAAAAAACGGGATACCTATCACTACTAGACCAATATTAATTAAGTCAAATACACTAACAGACTTAGAAAATCCTTTTAAACACCTTCAGCCTCACACAATGAAGAACCACGCACCGACTCATGTAAAGCATCCATTAAATCCATTAAGATCGGTAATCGTTTGCTTAAATAGAGCAAACCCTGAACCAGGAACTCCTAATGAATGCGATTATGGTCCAACATCACCCGGTAATCCAACAATAAAGCTGGAAATAATAGGTGATATCACATTCAATAACCCTATAGCGATTGATGAAAAAGGGAAGCCTACAGCGGTTCAGGGAGAAAAACCAGAGGTAAGTCTGACACTAATTGGTCTTAATACTGGGGGGGCATGTAAAGTAAGAGGAATAGATAAAGGCATATTTTGGGAACATACAAAAGTCAATAATGATCCTGCCAAAGGTAATAATACAAAGTTATCATGGGATTTTTCTGAAAACACAGGTTACGCTGATTTTGGACCAATATGCTGGAAAAATAACGAAAGCTATGTACTAGACCTACAGGCTACTATTATGACAATGCAAGGTGATAATGTATTGCCTGTCCAGTTCCAGTATACCAATGACCCCAAGGCTATTCAGGCAGCTAAAACTAAGAAGGACGCATCACAATTCATCTATCCACCCATTCAAATCCAATATGGTTGTATTGCTGAAGGCACATTAATAGATATGGCTAACGGCTCAAAATGGAAAGTTGAAAATATACGCCCAGGCGATAAAGTTTTAACAAAGCAAGGAGGCATCTTACAAGTAAAAAGCCGTATTGTAGGTCACGATACTGAATTTATTGATTTAACTTACAATAATGGTGAGCAAGTTTCACTGACGCCAACACATCCTGTCTCAACATTACGAGGAATAGTCAAAGCCGAGGACCTTAAGGCCGGTGATACAATACATACACTTGATGGCCAAATTACCCTTACCTCAGTTAAACAGAGAAAATCAGAACCATCAAACGTGTATAATTTTGTCTTAGAAAAGACAGATAGCCAAAGTGAATTATTACCTGAAGATGCTGTGCTTTCTGCCGGTGGCATTTTGGTTGGCGATAATAATCTGCAAAGAAAAGTGTCGATATCAAATTAATCTCTCAGATTAATGACAAAGTGCTGACTTTTTTAGTCAGCACTAATTTCTAAGTAACGCATTTGTATTATTTTTATGGTTGAGAATGAAATCCAGCCAACGAAAAACAGCCATTATGAAAAATGTTCTGACTCCATTTTCCCTTAGGTTAATTTGATCACCTACAGATACACTATTGTGTCCCTATTGCACCAAATAACCTTCTATATCCAGAGGTAAAAACCACAAAACGTCGCGACCCGTAACGCTCTCTTCTTGGTATTTCTGGCTATTACTGCTAACAGACACAGTATCTGTACTTTCAGCAAGCCTAGGAGACGAGCATAACGGTACCCATGATGCGGCTTCGCATCCGCAAGACTCTGTTCTATCGTCTCCTTTACCGGGCGTACTTCTTTTTGCCCTACAGCGTCAACCGGTTTTCTCTAAAATGAAAGCTAGAAGAATACGGCAATAACACTTAATAAAGTGAAATAAAGAGTCCCACGAGAAAAATAGTGATATTTGTTAACAATCTGACATGAGAAACTTGACAATCTTTTACAAAGAACTATTAATTATATAAACGATTATAGCGTCACCTTTAGTATCTATTCCTCCTATACTATAAAAATATTATATATGGCGGATTCGACTAATAAGTGTAATTTTTCAGAAAGGCGGTCAGTTGATATAGTAGGCATCTTTACTACTTATCTTACTCATAATTTCCAAATTAAATTAATAAATTATCAGTTTAAAACAATAATGCGCTAATATTATTTTGACTAAAAAATAAAGTATATGTAATTAATTCCTTACAAAACCTATATTATCTCACAGGATAAAATCATGACTCTATACAACAGAGCACTTGTTTTTTTCATCATGCTATTTCCCCCCATAATATCATGCTTTGCTGATACCCAAATTAAGTTATCTGCCGAAGAAAGCCAGGCTATATCTCAGCTTTTAAATAGTCTTGAACCTAATAAACCCACATTGATCGATTTAACTCAACCACAAAACGAGAAAGGATATATTGCATTATTAAAATCCCATCATATTACAGAACAGACACATCCTGATATTTTTGAAGATATCGAAACTATGAAAGTACACCAAAATGCATTACTTAAGAATGGACAACGACTTGAAATACAAGATTCGGTTACAAAGCCAAAAAATTATATTAGTCATCCTAGAATAGTATTTTCCGAAAATAACAAATCAATTTCAGCTACTGTTTTTGCTTCCCTATATTTTCCTGGTTCTAATATTTCAAACAGCAATACAATTGAAACTAACGCTGGAAAGGCAAAGTTACAGGGCGGCCTCTCAATTATTAGCTCTGACAACCAGGATGTTAAAACACTACATGTATCCGTACAAGAAAATACAAAGAATAATGGGGTAAGGAACTTTGTACTATCCACCCCCGAATATAATTTTGCTACCTCTGGACAACATGATAATACGTATCAAGCTATTTCCTTTTTCCAAGGGGAAATAAATGGAATACCACTCAATAACGCGCCAATAGTAGAGAAGTCACTGCCGCTGCAAGACCTTGAAAATTCTTTTAGCAACTTTTTTCCTCAAAGTATGGAAAACAAAGCGCCAACTTATGTAAATAATTCACCAGAGAAAGAGAAACCGATAATCGTTTGCTTAAATAGAGCAAACCCTGAACCAAGAGCTCCTAGTGAATGTGATTACGGTCCTACGTCGCCAGGTAAGCCAAATGATCAGTCAACAATCAAACTGGAAATAATAGGTAATGTTACATTTAAGCACCCTATCGCCATTGATAAAAATAGGAAACCTAAAGCAGCTCAAGGGATTTCACCAGCGATAGATCTGACACTGGTCGGTCTCGATACTGGCGGCGCATGTAAATTAGCAAGAGATATAAATGAAGATACATTTTGGAAACATAAAAAAGTCAATAATGATCGTCTCAAAGGCAATAATACAAATTTATCATGGGAATTTTCTAAAAACACAGGTTACGCTGATTTTGGACCAATATGCTGGAAAAATAACGAAAGATATATACTAGACCTACAAGCTACTATTGTAACAGAGCAAGGTGATAACGCATTTCCTGTCCTGTTTTCTTATACCAATAACCCCGGTAGTGTGGAGAGCGCGTCACAACTCCTTTATCCGCCCATTCAAATCCAATATGGTTGTATTGCTGAAGGCACATTAATAGATATGGCTGACGGCTCAAAATGGAAAGTTGAAAATATACGCCAAGGCGATAAAGTTTTAACAAAACAAGGAGGTATCTTACAAGTACAAAGCCGTATTGTAGGTCACGATACTGAGTTTATTGATTTAATTTACAATAATGGTGAACAGGTTTCACTGACCCCAACACATCCTGTCTCAACATTACGAGGAATAGTCAAAGCCGAAGACCTTAAGGCCGGTGATACAATACATACACGTGATGGTCAAACTACCCTTAGCTCAGTTAAACAGAGAAAATCGGAACCATCAAACGTGTATAATTTTGTCTTAGAAAAGACAGATAGCCAACATGAATTATTACCTGAAGATGCTGTGCTTTTTGCCGGTGGTATTTTGGTCGGTGATAATAACCTGCAAAGAAAAGTGTCGATATCAAATTAACCAGCTTTTTTAACGATCTGAGGCCACTTCACTGTGGCCTCATAGATAAGCATCTCTTATCAACTCTTACTTGCCAACGAGTAAATCCTTCACAGCATCACCAATGTCTGCCAAGCTACGAACAGTCTTCACACCAGCGGCTTCCAGAGCAGCAAATTTTTCGTCCGCCGTTCCTTTACCACCTGCGATAATGGCGCCAGCATGGCCCATACGCTTACCTTTCGGCGCAGTCACACCTGCGATGTAGCCAACAACAGGCTTAGTTACGTGCTCTTTAATATAAGCTGCCGCGTCTTCTTCCGCATTACCACCAATTTCACCAATCATTACGATGGCTTCTGTTTGCGGATCTTCCTGGAACAATTTCAGGATATCAATGAAGTTAGAACCTGGAATTGGGTCACCACCGATACCTACACAAGTAGATTGCCCTAAACCTGCATCAGTAGTCTGTTTTACTGCTTCATAAGTCAGTGTGCCTGAACGGGAAACGATACCGACTTTACCTGCCTGATGAATGTGGCCCGGCATAATACCGATCTTACATTCACCCGGCGTAATAACGCCCGGGCAGTTAGGGCCGATCATACGAACACCGGCTTCATCCAGTTTCACTTTAACCGCCAGCATATCCAGAGTCGGGATACCTTCAGTAATCGTGATAATCAGTTTGATGCCAGCGTCGATAGCTTCCAGAATGGAATCTTTACAGAATGGAGCGGGAACATAGATAACGGAGGCCGTTGCCCCGGTTGCCTCTACCGCTTCACGAACAGTATTGAAAACAGGTAATCCCAAGTGCTCAGTACCACCCTTACCCGGCGTGACACCACCCACCATCTGGGTGCCATAGGCAATCGCTTGTTCTGAATGGAAAGTCCCCTGACTACCAGTAAAACCCTGACAGATAACTTTGGTGTTTTTATCGATTAAAATAGACATTATTTGGCCTCCACTGCGGCTACTGCTTGCTTAGCTGCGTCTGTCAGGCTGGTGGCAGCAATGATATTCAAACCACTGTCAGCCAGTTTTTTCGCCCCCAACTCAGCATTGTTCCCTTCCAAACGAACAACAACCGGTACGTGAACACCCACTTCTTCCACCGCACCAATAATACCGTCAGCAATCAGGTCACAACGGACAATACCACCAAAGATGTTAACCAATACGGCTTTCACATTTTCATCTGACAGGATGATTTTAAACGCTTCTGTAACACGTTCTTTGGTTGCACCACCACCCACATCAAGGAAGTTCGCGGGTGCGCCACCATGCAATTTAACGATATCCATCGTACCCATTGCCAAACCTGCGCCATTTACCATGCAACCAATGTTGCCATCCAACGCGACATAGTTCAGTTCCCACTGTGCCGCCTGCGCTTCACGCGGATCTTCCTGAGATGGATCATGCATTTCACGCAGTTCAGCCTGACGGAACAGTGCGTTACCATCAGCGCCCAACTTACCATCCAGGCAAATCAGATCACCCTGAGTCGTGATAACCAACGGATTAATTTCAACCAGAGCCAGATCGCGCTCCAGGAACAGATTTGCCAATCCTAAGAAAATTTTAGTGAACTGGCTGATTTGTTTACCGGTTAATCCCAGTTTAAATGCCAGTTCACGCCCCTGATAAGGCATAGGGCCAACCAGTGGGTCGATAACCGCTTTATGAATGAGTTCCGGAGTTTCTTCCGCAACTTTTTCAATTTCAACACCACCTTCAGTAGAGGCCATGAACACTACACGACGCGTACCACGATCAACCACCGCACCGAGATACAACTCCTTCGCAATATCAGTTGCCCCTTCGACCAAAATCTGGTGAACAGGCTGCCCTTGCGCATCTGTTTGGTAAGTGACCAGACGTTTACCCAGCCATTGTTCAGCGAAAGCGCGAATCTCTTCTTTACTGTTAACCAATTTCACGCCGCCCGCTTTACCGCGACCGCCAGCGTGAACCTGACACTTAACCACCCAAGGGCCAGCACCAATTTTAGATGCCGCTTCTTCTGCTTCACGCGGTGTAGTGCAGGCATAACCAGCCGGAGCGGGTAAACCATACCGTGCAAAAAGCTGTTTTGCCTGATACTCGTGTAAATTCATGATGTTCTATCCATAATCTAATCTGAGAAGAGCAATTGTCTTCTTATTTTTTTGTTACTTTGGATATAGCCAGTCCAAAGACTGGCTGTGCATGTACATTTGTTTACTTCAGACCGGGCAGATATTAGCGCGTATCTGCCCTTATTATGTTGCTATACGTCCAGCAGCAAACGTGCAGGATCTTCCAGCATCTCTTTGATGGTCACCAGGAAGCCTACAGACTCGCGTCCATCGATCAGACGGTGGTCATAAGACAGTGCCAGATACATCATCGGAAGGATCTCTACCTGACCATTTACCGCCATCGGACGATCTTTAATGGCATGCATGCCAAGAATCGCGCTCTGTGGCGGGTTAATGATCGGAGTAGACATTAAAGAGCCGAATACACCACCATTGGTAATCGTGAAATTACCGCCTGTCAGCTCTTCGACGGTCAATTTACCGTCACGGCCTTTGATAGCCAGCTCTTTAATACGTTTTTCGAGTTCAGCCATGCTCAGTGCATCCGCATCACGCAGTACCGGCGTTACCAAGCCACGCGGTGTAGATACCGCAATACTGATATCGAAATAGTTGTGGTAAACCACATCAGTGCCATCAATAGAAGCATTCACTTCCGGATAGCGTTTCAGTGCTTCGACCACCGCTTTCACATAGAAAGACATAAAGCCCAGACGCACACCGTGGCGTTTTTCAAACGCTTCGCCGTACAGCTTGCGCATTTCCTGAATCGGCTTCATGTTAACTTCGTTAAACGTCGTCAACATCGCAGTGTTGTTTTTCGCTTCCAGCAAACGTTCAGCCACACGCTTACGCAGGCGAGTCATTGGAACACGTTTTTCGCTGCGGTGTGGCAACAACGAATCCTGAGTAGAAAGAGAAAGTGGAATAGCTGATGATTGACTATCCACCTTTTTGTTATCAGCCATGTGTTTTTCCACGTCTTCGCGGACAATACGCCCACCAACACCGCTACCTTTAATCGCTTTGGCATCAAGATCATGCTCTGCAATCAGACGGCGAACCGCCGGGCTAAGTGCGTCGTTGCTCTCTTCTTCTAACCCCGCAGTCTGGCGTTTAGCCGAAGTTGCTTCCGTTTTTTCTTTTACTTCTGTCGGTTTACCCGTGCTATCGCCCAAACGGATACGACCAAGAAGCTGACTGGACAGAACGGTTGCATCTTTCACTTCCAAAATGGCTTCTAAAACACCGGCTTCACTGGCAGGCACTTCCAGTACCACTTTATCCGTTTCGATTTCAACCAGCACTTCATCACGTTCAACACGGTCACCCTCTTTTTTGTGCCAGACTGCAACAGTGGCATCAGCAACAGACTCGGGCAAAACAGGAACCAGAATATCTACGCTACTCATTTTCTATCCTTATTTATTCAACGTTCAGTGCGTCATTAACCAGCTCTTGCTGCTGCTGCTGGTGAACTGACGTATATCCAACTGCCGGGGAAGCAGACGCAGGACGACCTGCATAACGTAAAGAAGCCCCGAATGGGATCACTTCACGGAAGTTATGCTGACTGCAATACCAGGCCCCTTGGTTTAATGGCTCTTCCTGGCACCAGACAAAATCGTGTACATGGGCATACTGCTCCAACGCTGATTGAACATCCTGATGAGGGAACGGATACAGTTGTTCAACACGCACGATAGCGACATCAGTTTGTTTGTTCTTACGGCGTTGCTCCAACAGGTCGTAATAAACTTTACCTGAACAGAGCACAACCCGTTTAACACCTTTAGGATCCAGCGCATCAGCTTCACCGATAACTGTCTGGAATTTACCGTTAGCCAGTTCATCCAGGCTGGAAACCGCTAATGGATGACGCAACAATGACTTCGGCGACATAACAATCAACGGACGGCGCATACCACGCAGAGCCTGACGACGAAGCATGTGATAAACCTGAGCCGGCGTTGACGGTACGCAAACCTGCATATTCTGTTCTGCACACAGTTGCAGATAGCGTTCCAAGCGAGCTGAAGAGTGTTCAGGCCCCTGCCCTTCATAACCATGCGGCAACAACATAACCAGACCACACATACGGCCCCATTTCTGCTCGCCGGAGCTGATGAACTGGTCAATAACAACCTGTGCTCCGTTAGCGAAATCACCAAACTGCGCTTCCCAGATTGTTAAAGCGCGGGGTTCCGTTGTCGCATAGCCATACTCAAAGGCCAGAACAGCTTCTTCAGACAGAACAGAATCCCATACATCAAACGCCCCCTGACCGTTATGAACGTTCGACAGAGGCACATAAACAGAACCATTAGCCTGATTATGAATCACAGCATGGCGATGGAAGAAAGTACCACGGCCCGCGTCCTCACCAGACAAACGCACCGGAACACCTTCATCAACTAAAGTTGCGTAGGCTAACGTTTCTGCCCCACCCCAATCGAACAATTTACCGCCGTTTGCCATCTCTGCGCGGTCATTATAAATTTTCGCTACGCGAGAGTGCATTTCCACTTCTTCCGGGATAGAGCTGATACGTCGGCCCAGATCCTGCAAACGCTTAATATCGACTTTATGCGGATATTCTTCATCCCAATCGTGATTAAGATAAGGCTCCCATGTAAATGAGTGCAGCCCCATTGAGCGCCACTCTTCAACGACACAGTCACCACGG
Organism: Photorhabdus khanii NC19; assembly: GCF_000517265.1. Classification (GTDB taxonomy): domain Bacteria; phylum Pseudomonadota; class Gammaproteobacteria; order Enterobacterales; family Enterobacteriaceae; genus Photorhabdus; species Photorhabdus khanii. The sequence continues at coordinate 230,968 of NZ_AYSJ01000017.1, read as the reverse complement.
TCAAGAGCATCACGATACAAATTAACCATCTCAGTCACATCATCGACTGATATCAACTGCTCAGCAACCAGCTTGTCAGAGTAGATTTTACGTGGCGTTGGGTGCTTTTTAATTTTCTGATACATCATTGGCTGAGTCGCACTTGGCTCATCAGCTTCGTTATGACCATGACGGCGGTAACATACCAGATCGAGCATCACGTCACGTTTAAAGGCATTACGGAAATCCAGAGCCAAGCGGGTAACGAATGCCACCGCTTCCGGATCGTCTGCGTTAACGTGGAAAATCGGCGTCTGTACCATTTTGATGATATCGGTACAGTATTGTGTTGAACGGGCATCTTTCGGGTTCGACGTGGTGAAACCAATCTGATTGTTGATAACAATACGAATCGTACCACCCACTTCATAACCACGGGCCTGAGACATGTTCAGGGTTTCCTGCACAACGCCCTGGCCGGTAACGGCGGCATCACCGTGGATAGTGATTGGCAAGACCATATTGCTGCGGCCTTCATCCAGACGATCACGGCGGGCGCGTACTGAACCAATAACCACAGGGCTGACAATCTCAAGGTGAGATGGGTTAAATGCCAATGCCAAATGAACCTTAGCGCCCTCGGTGGCAAAATCAGACGAGAAGCCCTGATGGTATTTCACGTCGCCGGTACCAAGATGCTCTTTATGCTTACCGGCAAACTCATCGAACAGATCCGTCGGTTTTTTACCTAAGATATTAACCAGAACGTTGAGGCGACCACGATGAGCCATCCCCATCACAACTTCCCGTGTATCGTGCTTACCCGCATGACGGATAAGATCCTTCAACATGGGGATCAGTGCGTCACCACCTTCAAGAGAGAAACGTTTCGCTCCCGGAAACTTAGCGCCCAGATAACGTTCCAAACCTTCAGCCGCCGTCAGTTCCGCCAGAAAACGCTGTTTTTCCTCTGCGCTGAACTGAGAGCTGACGGTAACAGATTCCAGACGCTGCTGAATCCAACGTTTTTCTTCCGTATTGGTGATGTGCATATATTCAGCACCAATAGAACCGCAATAAGTGCGTTTCAGGGCTTCATACAAATCAGCCAACTTCATCGTTTCTTTGCCGAGAGCAAAAGAACCGACATTAAATGTCTCGGCAAAATCGGCTTCCGTTAGATTATGGAAAGCAGGATCTAAATCAGGAACACTATCCTGTTTCCATAATCCCAACGGATCAAGATTCGCATTTTGATGTCCGCGGAAACGGAATGCGTTGATGAGCTGCAAAACCTTAACTTGTTTTGCATCCATTGCCGGATCACTGACAGAGGAGTGATAACGCGTAGTATCTTTCGCAAGGCGGCGGAAGTAATCACGCGTCTGCGAGTGGAGTTGTTCACCGCTTAATCCCGCATTCGGCAATTGTTGGAAAATTTCTTTCCAACTTGCATCAACGGAGTTTGGATCGGTTATATAGTCTTCATAGACTTGCTCTATGTAAGACTGGTTTGAACCAGCCAGGAAGCTTGAATCCAGCCAGTCCTTCATTGCGCCGTTCTGCATTGTGATCCCTTAAGCTTTAAAAGCTTTAGTTTTCGCCGTGGTTAACTATTACCGCTTAAATGCGGTGTCGATAAAAGGTTCATTTGGACGTGCTTTATGCATGTTCTCTTTTGGGTTTCGGAACCCTTCAAGGAACCTTTAAAAACCGTTACATGGTTTTTAAAGGTTCCTTACCTCAAAGCTTTTGTCATCATTAGCAGTTGGCAACTCATCATTCTCAATTCTTTGTGCCCTCCGCAGATAAAACTGCGCGGAGGGCAAGCCAATTACGCGCTATGTTTTAACAACATAGATTTAATATGGCCAATGGCTTTTGTTGGATTCAACCCTTTAGGGCACACACTGACACAATTCATGATGCTATGGCAGCGGAAAACACTGAAAGCATCATTCAGCTTATCTAACCGTGAATCGGTTTCAGTATCTCGACTGTCGATCAGGAAGCGATAGGCTGCCAGCAACCCCGCAGGTCCGATAAATTTGTCTGGATTCCACCAGAATGACGGGCAAGAAGTTGAACAACATGCACACAGAATACATTCGTACAGGCCATCCAGTTTTTCCCTTTGTGCAGGTGACTGTAAATGTTCACGCGCCGGCGGGTTTTTACCGTCATTCAGCAAATATGGGCGAATCTTCTCATATTGTGCATAGAATTGCCCCATATCTACAACCAGGTCACGGACAACCGGCAAACCTGGCAGCGGACGGATCACAATTTTCTTGCTGCCACGCCGCAAAGCCGAAACCGGTGTAATACAGGCCAGACCATTTTTACCATTCATGTTGAGGCCGTCAGAACCACAAACCCCTTCACGGCAAGAACGACGGAAAGAGAGTGTCGGGTCCTGCTCTTTAAGCTGGATTAATGCATCCAGCAACATCATGTCACGCCCATCTTTTGCTTCCAGCGTGTAATCCTGCATATGAGGCGCGCTGTCAACATCCGGGTTGTAACGATAAATCGAAAATTCAAGCTTCATAATCTATTCCTTCGCAACTGGATCATCAGCAACTCATTAGTAAGTACGCGCTTTCGGCGGGAATGCTTCACGCAGTTTTGGCTGCATGTTGACATCACGACGCGTCATGGTCTCAGTTTGCGGCAGATAGAGGGTATGGCATAACCAGTTCGCATCATCACGATCAGGATAGTCGAAACGGCTATGAGCACCACGGCTCTCAGTACGGAAGTTAGCGGAAACAGCCGTAGAAAACGCCGTTTCCATCAGGTTATCAAGTTCCAGACACTCAATTCTCTGGGTATTGAACTCTGAGGAAGTATCATCCAAACGCGCACTTTTCAGCCGTTCACGGATAACTTTCAGCTCTTCCAAGCCCTTCGCCATTGCATCACCCTCACGGAATACCGAGAAGTTATTCTGCATACACGCCTGCAAATCTTTACGAATTCCCACCGGATCTTCGCCAGTACGGGTGCTGTTCCAACGGTTCAGACGTTGCAGTGATTGCTCAATATCAGATTCACTGGCTTCGCGGCTGGTGCCCTGCTCCATCAGTGACTCTTTCAGATGTAAACCGGCAGAGCGGCCAAACACCACCAAATCCAGCAGAGAATTCCCCCCCAGACGGTTTGCACCGTGAACCGATACGCAGGCAATTTCACCAACAGCGAACAGGCCCGGAATAACCACATCTTCGCCTTTCTCGTTAACAGCCAGTGCCTGACCGGTCACTTTCGTTGGGATACCGCCCATCATATAGTGGCAGGTTGGAATAACCGGAATCGGCTCTTTTACCGGATCAACGTGAGCAAAAGTACGGGACAGCTCAAGAATGCCCGGCAGACGAGATTCCAGCACCTCTTTGCCCAAATGATCCAATTTCAGTTTAGCATGAGGCCCCCAGGGACCATCACAACCACGGCCTTCGCGAATTTCGATCATGATGGAACGGGCCACCACATCACGACCAGCCAGATCTTTAGCATTTGGCGCGTAACGCTCCATAAAGCGCTCGCCATCTTTATTCAACAAATAACCGCCTTCACCACGGCAACCTTCGGTTACCAGAACCCCAGCTCCCGCGATACCGGTCGGATGGAATTGCCACATTTCCATATCCTGCACAGGTACGCCGGCACGCAGCGCCATACCAACGCCGTCACCGGTATTAATGTGAGCGTTGGTTGTCGATTGATAAATACGACCTGCACCACCGGTTGCCAGAATTGTCGCCTTCGCTTTGAAATAAACAACTTCACCGCTTTCAATCGAGATAGCCGTACAACCCACAATGCTGCCATCCTGGTTTTTAACCAGATCCAACGAATACCATTCAGAAAAAATAGTGGTATGATTTTTTAAATTCTGCTGATACAGGGTGTGCAACAATGCATGACCGGTACGGTCTGCCGCTGCGGCTGTACGTGCGGCCTGTTCACCACCAAAGTTTTTTGACTGACCACCGAATGGACGCTGATAAACCCGGCCATCATCCAAACGGGAGAATGGCAATCCCATGTGTTCCAGTTCCAGAATGGCTTCCGGGCCAGTCTTACACATGTACTCAATCGCATCCTGGTCACCGATATAGTCGGAACCTTTTACCGTGTCATACATGTGCCACTCCCAGTTATCTTCATGGGAATTGCCCAGCGCAACGGTGATGCCCCCCTGCGCGGATACAGTATGAGAACGAGTTGGGAATACTTTGGAAATCAAAGCACAGGATAATCCCATTTGTGAAATTTGCAGCGCGGCGCGCATACCCGCACCACCCGCGCCAATAACGACCGCGTCAAACTCTCTTACTGGCAGTTTCATCTATACACCCCACACCACAATTGTTCCGTAAATCAAGTAAGCCATCAATACAACGATAATTGCAAATTGCAACACTAAGCGCAGTGCCAGTGGCTTTACATAGTCAGTCAGTACTTGCCACATACCAATCCAGGCGTGAGCCAGGATGGAAAACAGTGCCAGCACGGTGAAGACTTTAGTGATGGATGAGGAGAAGAAACCACTCCAGACTTCATAAGTGATATCCGACGTTGTTGCGACGAAGACCAACATATAGAGAACATATAAAACAATAATGATTGCGGACGCGCGCAATAATAACCAATCATGGATACCCGTGCGACCTAATGCAGAAGCGTTACTTACCATACCAGTACTCCAGCCAGAATCGACAGAATCACAGCAATCCCGATTGCCACTTTGGCAGAGAGACTACCGACCGCTAAGTTTTCTTCCAAGTAGCCGAAATCCATCAGCATATGACGGATACCACCACAGATATGGTAAGCCAGTGCGGTCAGAATGCCCCACACGATAAACTTGGCGAAAAATCCCGTCATAATATCGGCGGCTTGCTGAAACCCTTCTTGCGAGGAGAGAGACATCCCTAACAACCAGAGGAGAATTCCTACTGCTATGAAAGTAATGACGCCAGAGACACGGTGCAAGATCGAGGCTATTGCAGAGACTGGAAAGTGTATCGTCTGCAAATCAAGGTTGACAGGTCTTTGTTTTTTCACAATTTTGCCCACACAGCTCTTTTATTATTTTCCTTCCTCCGGACCTGGGCGGAAATCAGACAGCGATAAGAGGATACAAAGACACAACATTTAATCAAGATGAAAGATCCTTCATGTTAAAAAATGTCGTGGTTTAGTTACGCTGGGTGCTCCTACAGCAGGGTAATCCGGAGACCTAGCGGCAGTATATGTGCTTCACATTATTATTACAATTCCAACACAATATGATTAGCTACATTTCCACTGAACAGTGATTAAGATCACGATTCAAACATATTGCACAAAATTAATTATCTTGTTTGACAAACTTTAAACATTTATCTTACATATATGGTTGAAAATACTTTTGAGATTGATTTCCGATAAGAGGAAAGACTTCACTAAAAGCTAAAGTTATGTAACTGTGTAGTCCACACAAATCATAATTTTTTTTGTAGTCATGCATAAAACATAACACTCAAAAACTCGCTAACAATCTGAAAACCATTGTCGTCCGGGGTGAGATTTCAGCCTTAAATGTGATATTGGCCTGATTTCAAATTTTCTCCGGTGGTACAGTGCCAGGGAGCACAGTATAAGAACCTATTCCGTTGGCATCATTGGCGTAGGCCATTCTTACCAATAAATTGAGGGCACAGATCGCGGGCAGAAACCGGAATATGCACGCAGTCTGTAAAAAGCGATTCACTCATAAATCGCTCACCGGCGCGGGCCATCCCAAAGTGCATTCAAAAGTTATCGCTTTTGTCAGAGCACTCTCCAGGTCCGTTTTTGACCACCAAGAATGGTCAATAAAATAGCCTCATGCCTGATGAAATAGGTTCTATACTGTATCTTTCTGCCGTGGTTGTTAAGAGTTATAAAAATGAAAGCGCTAAGGAGACTGTAATGGCAGATAACAAAGCAACTCTAACCCCCCCAAATGGTACAGTTGCTATTGAATTGGACGTGCTAACACCGACCCTTGGGTCTCAAGTCATCGACGTTCGTACTCTTGGCTCCAAAGGTTTTTATACCTACGACCCTGGTTTTACTTCCACAGCATCTTGCGAATCCAAGATCACCTACATTGATGGTAATGAAGGCGTATTACTTCACCGTGGTTTCCCTATCGACCAGTTGGCGATAAAATCCACTTATCTGGAAGTTTGCTACATCCTGCTTTATGGCGAAACACCCACACAAGAACAGTTTGAGAAATTCAAAAAAACCATTACCCGCCATACCATGATCCATGAACAGATCCATCGTCTGTTCAACGGCTTCCGCCGTGATTCTCATCCAATGGCAGTACTGTGTGGCGTCACCGGTGCTCTGGCGGCTTTCTATCACGATGCCCTTGATGTGAACAACCCGCGTCATCGTGACATTACCGCGTACCGTCTGCTGTCCAAAATGCCGACAGTGGCGGCAATGTGCTACAAATATTCTATTGGTCAACCATTCGTTTATCCACGCAATGATCTCTCCTATGCCGGCAACTTCCTGCATATGATGTTCTCCACACCATGCGAAGAATATAAAGTGAACCCAGTGCTGGAACGTGCCATGGATCGCATCCTGATCCTGCATGCCGACCACGAACAGAACGCCTCTACCTCAACAGTACGTACCGCAGGTTCTTCCGGCGCTAACCCATTTGCCTGTATCGCCGCAGGTATCGCTTCCCTTTGGGGGCCTGCACATGGCGGCGCAAACGAAGCTTGTCTGCGTATGCTGGAAGAAATTCAGTCAGTTGAACATATTCCTGAATTTATTGAACGTGCTAAAGACAAAAACGACGCTTTCCGTCTGATGGGATTTGGTCATCGTGTTTACAAAAATTATGATCCTCGCGCAACAGTCATGCGTGAAACCTGCCATGAAGTGCTAGATGAACTCGGCCTGAATGACAGCCTGCTGGAAGTTGCGATGGAGCTTGAACGTATTGCTCTGCACGACCCGTACTTTATTGAGAAGAAACTGTATCCGAACGTGGATTTCTACTCAGGTATCATCTTGAAAGCCATGGGTATTCCATCCACCATGTTCACTGTTATTTTTGCCATTGCCCGTACCATCGGCTGGATAGCTCACTGGAACGAAATGCATGATGACGGTGTGAAAATCGCCCGCCCCCGTCAACTCTACACCGGCTACACTCAACGTGATTTCCAAAGCCAGTTGAAAAAATAATAACAAAATCCGATTACGATTAAGGGCAAAGCTCTAACTTGATAGTTAGAGCTTTGGGCTAGACACTCACTGAGTACCGACGAGATCCAGATCGCAGCCTGCTGAAATCCGCATTATCTGTAATATCTTTATATTGCTTTGATATTTACCTGCTTCAGTTTTCAAACGTGATTTGATTGTTTAGTGGTGTGTTTAAATAGAAAGTTTTTAACTTTTTAAAAAGAGATTTATTTTAGCATAATAAATGGCATGTAATTTAGTCAATATCATTTTGAAAATGATTAGGGTTATCAGAATAAAATCGTTTATTTGTTAAAATAGACTCGCCATCTGATTTTAGATTTTCACTTAACCTCATTCACCTGTATCTATTTAAATTATGCTTAAATAAATCGGTTAATTCATTTAATAACGTTTTATTACATCAACAATATTGAAAAGTCTGGCTAATTCATTTGCCAGAAAGGTTATAATGATTAAACGGGTATTTAAGCGTTAAATCACATTAATGGTATAAAAAGAGGCATGATTTAAATCAAACCGTAGAAAAGCAATGCTATTGGATGGGGTAAAATAGTATAAAACAAGTTTAAGTAAGCGTATTTGATGTATCACGATGTTGAATAGCAAATACCATATAATAATGCTAAAAGCAATCCAGTTCGTATTAGGTTAAATGATTTATTTTCGACTTTTATTATTCTGGTTTTTTATAAACGATTATTTAACTGGTTGATAAAAATTTTAATCTCCAGTTGAAAGCATTATTAAAATCAGGTGATGTTTTAAATATATTATCTTGTTGATCTATTTTATGTTTTTATTTGCCTTTTTTACGGGAAATATAAGCTTTAATAAAGCCAATTCTTTTCTCATTTTTTACTGATAGATTTATGATCAGCAGGTTTTAAACTGTTATTAAAAACCATTTTTTAATCTTTGCTTTTTAACTGGTATAATAAGGTTTTAATCGTTGTTTTTACTGCTTTTAACACTTGCTTTTTATTAAGTTTAATCATCAGGGTATATTGTGTTTTATGTTTAATCAATGTTGATTATAGATACTCTTTTATATTTTTTCGGACAATAATTTTTTCTCATTGATTTATTTTTAACTTTCTTTTAATGGTTAATAGGCTTCGATTAAATTTAATTAACGTCATTTTAAAAATCTGCAAAATCCGTCTTTTATATAAAAGCTTTAATATTTCTGTTTTCGTGCTTTTAAATGGTCATGGCAGGCCAGATTAATATTAAATAAGCGAAGAATAGCATTGTCAATGAATACATTAAACATGACAGGGAATAAGTTGTTTTTAGTCACTCAATACCTTTTAAAAATCTGGCATTAACGGACATCTGTTTTTTTACCCTTAGTTAACTCATCACCGAAAAAGCAGTTTTCTGATCGCCAAAAAAGGGAAAACAAATAAAAAGAGAAAGTGCACTATGTTTAAAAGATGACAAACATCCATCTCAGGCCATTAACGGCATCGGCTGTTTTGTTCTGTCTCTTAACCGAGAGATCTGATTAAGAGACAGCAGAATAGCCCGGTTGCTTTCCCGGCTGAATATCAATGGTTACCTGCTGGGAAGGCAGGCGGTTCAGGCGTTCCATACCTTGTTCAATATCCCGCAGATTAAGCGTCTTGCCGATCATGCCCGGAAAGGCCATTTTGAGTGAGCGGGGTGTTTCATCATCAAGGCTGATTGACTCAATTTTGCCTTCATTCACGGCGATAGTGAGGGTACTGGAGGATAAATCCTGCTCTTTGAGGCTGGCATGGGAAGTGACATAACCCCGTTCGATATAGGCATTCGATACTTTACGCATCAGCCCATTAATGTCCTGCAAAGTTAAACAATGAGATAAATAAGGGTGAATCAAGTTCTGTTTGACTGACCTTGACAGGCTTTCAGCACCTTTAAACTCAATTTGGTGGATGGTATGGCAAACAGATCCTTGTGCACCGGGTGTTGGCTCGGATGGTGGAGATAAAGTGATGTTGTTGCGCAGCGCTTCCCGTTGCTGTTGGGCTTGCTGCAACACGGCTTTTTGTTGTTGCGTGATGGTTTCTTGATCCGCCGGGCTGACAGGGATTGAAGCCTGTGCCAGTGCGGAAATTGCCAGCAGGGTAAGCCCTGTCAGGCTTCGGTGATAAATGGATAATTTTCTCATAGATAATAGTTAATAATTTGATAGTGACATTATTAAACTATTCTAATATTGTATTAATTACCCATCTGAATGGATAGCGCAAAATGCGATCAAGATCTGGTTGTTTAATCCTGACAATGGGGAATGAAATGTATTAAATACCAGAAAGTGGTAATTAAGGATGGAGATAATTTTGTACATCAACAGCAGTCCTTTAAATTTATTAATGGTATTACGTCCCTAGCCCGGCAGGTGTGTAGCATTCTGCTTATGTCTTTGGGGATGTTTTTAAATGGGTTGGTCAACAACCTGAAGCTTTAACTTGATAGTTAGAACTTTTATTTAATTGGGGAAATGACTTAGTGGGAATTGAGGTTATACCAGCACGACTGAAATCATCGTAAAAATTGATCTCGCCATCTTCCTTGTGTATGCTCGTTTTTCAAGAGCGGATACACGCTATCCTACTCTCTAAATTATCAAACGTAGCCACCGCTTGCGTGTGTAGCCGGATCATTAGGATCAAAATTCACAATTCTATAAAGCGGATAGAACAACGTTAATTATGAAAATATGAAAAGTTTGTCAAAAGCTTTGAAGCCCACTCTGGTGGGCTTCGTTTATTTCCGTGTCAGAAAAATTTGCTTAAGCCGGATTGGGAATATCAATAAAAGTCACATCCAGCCCATAATTATTAGCCAACCACTCCCCCAGTGCCTTAACACCATAACGCTCAGTGGCATGATGGCCTGCCGCATAAAAATGCAGCCCCATTTCGCGGGCGATATGCACAGTCTGCTCTGAAACTTCACCGGTAATAAAAGCATCAACACCAAATTCAGCCGCCGGTTGAATAAAGCTCTGCCCACCGCCGGTACACCAGGCAAGAGTGCGAATTTCTGCGGGTGCATTATCACCCACATGCAATGCCTTACGGCCCAGCGCCTGTTCAATGCGTGAAGCTAACTCAACCGGCGTTATTGGCTGATCAAACTCCCCATACGGCACGAATGGTTCAATCAGACCGACAACTTTCGCCCCCATCTTCTGGGCCAGTTGCGCGTTATTTCCCAACGATGGATGAGCATCCAGCGGTAAATGGTAGCCATACAAATTAATGTCATTGCAGAGCAACGTTTTCAGACGACGATGTTTCATGCCACGAATCACCGCGGGTTCATTTTTCCAAAAATAGCCATGATGAACGATAATCGCATCAGCCTGATGGCGAACCGCTTCATCCAATAACGCCTGACAAGCGGTGACACCGGTAACGATCCGCTGAATATGAGCACGCCCTTCAACTTGTAAACCGTTGGGCGCATAATCCTGAAACTCACCAACATTCAGCTCTTGGTTAATCACATTTTCCAGCTCAATATTATGCATCATATTCGTCCTGTATTTGGTTGTGTGGAAGTACCATACCCATCTGCACCAGCCATAGCAATTGAGCTTTGTGATTTTTCCGATTCCGGTATAAAGCAAAACGCCTTGCCAGAATAAACAGGCAAGGCGTTTAACTATTTAACTCTCTATCAACAGCGGAAAACCAGATTTTCCGCCAAACATCAGTTAGTTCTGACTTGAGCAACCAGCTCGGATTGCTCTAACCATACAGGCTTATCGCTGGTTTTTACCCATACACGGTACAAATAACTGTAAAAACGGGCACGATCACAACGAAACAACATAACTGGTAGCGCCAACACACCTACAGTTACAGCACCAATACGACGTAAAAGAATCTGGTGCCGAGGATATTTACGATATGCAGACATATTAGACCCTCCTAAAAAAGATCCTGCCGGACAGCAGAATCCCCAAAATAATCCATCTGTAAATTGTTTAAAATTTTACCGCACAAAATGAAAATTTACTACTTATCCGACCACTTTTAAGCAGTTATCATCACTCTATTTTCCATATCATGTAATTTTATTACATTAAATATGATAAAAATGTAATATTACAAGCAAACAACAACATTTAGTTAACAATTAATGAGAATGGAATTAATAATGGGATAACAAAAAGCTACTTACGTTACTGGTTCAGTGCGTCAGCGCTTTTATACAATAGCTGGAACATCAGTCAGGCAAACTGGCCGGCTGGATCTCAGAGAGTTACTTTGTCGAAAAAGTAACTTTGTGATGACATGTGCCTTAGTCAATAAGTTGTTTGGAGGTTCTTCTACATCACCCCTATTGGGATAGGCTCTTAGTTTCTATGATCCACAGGGCTGTTCCCCACTGGCCCTATTTATGAAAACCCGCGATAACCATCGCGGGTCTTGTTAGCGATCAGTGCCAGTTGGCTGCCAGCACAGGTTGCAGCCGCTGTTGCTCGACATCGCCGAGCATTGCGGTCGCAGGCGCTGGCGGCGCAAATGCAGCCATCGCCTGAACAAGGTGTTCGACATCACTGTCCATCAACCGATGACCGTCACCGGCCATGATGCTTTTTGGTCGTTCGGTGTGACTGGCATACCAATTATGCAGCGTTACCTCCTGCTTGCTGCCAATGACCGAAATTTGCAGATCCTGTCCTTCATGCTGGAACCACAGACGATCAGGGCTGATATCCTTTCCAAACACCAACCGCCCCACCTCACCTCTAAATTCCAAATCGTTATCCCCATGCCCGACTTCTACCGTCGACATAGTACCACTGGTCACAATATTGTTATTACCATCCCCTACTTTCACCTCCGACATAGTACCACTGGTCATGATATGGTTATTACCATCCCCGGCTTCCACTCGCGACATGGTACTACTGGTCACGATATGGTTATTACCATCCCCTACTTTCACCTGAGCTAAAGCTCCAGTGCCGGTGTCGGTAATAAGATTATTGCCATGTCCGACTGTTAGACTGCCGACATTGCCGACAATGACGTTGTTACCATTACCTAGCGTGATATAGGCTCCCTGTCCCGTCACATTCACTTTATTATCACCGTTGCCGGCAACCACTTTGCCACTTATAGCTTCCACATTGATAGTCTTGCTCTCGTCCCCCAAAGTAACCTTGCCAAAAGTTTTTTGGACCGTAATAGAATTAAGGTCAGTGGTCACCGGTGTAGGTTCCACTGCTGGCTCAATTTTCGGAACGTTAAGCGTTGGGTGCAGCTCAACAGGAGGAATGATAATTGGCTCCCGGTCAATAGGTGACATCCAGTCACGAAGGCGCCTTAGGTCATGAACGGGAAAGCTAATTGGCTCCAGCTTAACAGGGGGAAGTCTAATCATCTCCCGGTCAATATCAATAGAAGGAATTTTAATCGGTTCCCAGTCAATAAGCGGCTTCAGGTCGATAGAGGGAAGCGGTAAAGGCTTGTCAACACCAAGGGGGTCGATAATGGGTGTCAATGAGCCCGGTACAGTAACCGTCGGTTTATCGGGAGATTGCGTCACCACTGGCCCGACCGTTGGCACCAAATCCGGCGAAGGATCCGCAAAGAGGAAATCGGCAGCATCGACCTGCGAAGTATCCAAGGTATCGAGATACAGCAGCTTCACGTTTGAATCAGTACCGCTGGCCCCATTAAAGGTAACGTCAACGCCATGAATTTGTGACAGACCGTTGATCGTGCCACGATTACTCTTAGCGATGGTTAGTTGGCTGAAATCAGTGATTCCGGTTTGACGCAAATCAATTTTATCAATGCCGTGACGGAACCCACGTAATGCATTCTTGTAGTCCTTGACGCCCGGTTGGGCTGCCACCACAAAAACGTCTGACGCCGCACTGTCATGACTATAGATAGTCCCATTCAAGCTAAATTTCATCTGACCCTGAGCATCGCTAGTGAGCATAACACCCTTGCCGCCGCCCTTAAGGATCACGGTTCCCAAGCCTTCTTGTGGCTGGAGCGTTGAGGTGTCGCTACTCGTGTAAGCCATCGGGGCGATAAAGGTGTCCTGAAACTTGAAGTTCGCCGCACCGATCCCGGCTATTGTCTGATTTTTCAGAACAATACTTTGCCCCTTACCCAGATCGACCTTAACATCCGCCCCCTGCTGCGTCAGCAGTAGATCGGCAAATGTTTTTCCACCAAATCCGACCAGATCGATGATTTCGCCACGAGCGGCCTCGAAGTTGCTGATAACATCGCTGCCTGTCTCACGGCGGTGGATCACAAAGAAGTCCTTACCCGCACCGCCTGCCAGTGTGTTGTTTCCACGCCCGCCATCAAGCAATGCATCGGCATTACCAGCGACCAACGTATCGTTGCCATCACCAGTGATGATGTTCTGAATGCTCGACGGATCCTTTATCGTCAACGCTGTGCCGCCAATGCTGGCAACACCGGTCAGCAAGTTAACTGAGGTATCCCGCGAAACAGCCGCCGCATTGAGGGTATTACGCCCACCCGCCACGCCATTGACCGCGTCATCCAGCACCGCGCGGTTGGCCTGCCCGACCACCGATTGGATATATTCGTCGGTGTAAAAGTAAGTGTCATCTGGGGTGCTCTTGCTGCCGTACAAACGTAGCGACCAGGCATTTAACGTGACCGGCAAGCCGGAACTCGAATCGGTCACCTGTAGGGTCCAGTTGCCAACCGAACGTTCACCAAAATCATGGGTCGACATAAAGCTGTACTTGAACGTCCCCGACTGGCTGCTACCCAAATCGGTCGCACTTGCGCCCGGCATGCCGTCCGGAACCTTACCCTGACGATTGAGCAATATGCTCTGAGTGCCATCGGGAGAGATCAGTTTGAGCGTCAGATCGCCAAGACGGCCTACCTGGGCGTCAAAATCGATCTCGACATGCTCGACATTCAGACCAGCATTCATGGCGATGGACGACGTCAGCGTCTCACCCGCGGCCAAGGTTTTCCCCAGAAGGCCGCTGGATGCGCTATAGACGTACTCGTTGGCAGCGGTGCTTTGAGTCATCCAAGCCTCGGACAAGCGCACAGCGGCTCGCGCATCGACTTGACCAAAACCGTAATCGTTGCTGGTATGCATACCGCCGCCATTCCAGCTGTGGCTTTTATTGTCGCGCCATTCGGTGGATGGGTCGTTGATCTTGCGAGCGGATAAGGCAAGGATCTGCTGCACATCCCGATAGCCCAGGTTCGGGTTCGCCTCAAGCATCAGCGCAATAACACCGGAGACTATCGGAGCGGCAAAGCTGGTGCCTTGCATGCTGGTGTAGTCATTGCCGAAAGTTGAGCCACGTTCGGTTTTCAGCATATGGCTGGTAGACACAACATTACTGCCCGGTGCCGAAACCAGCAGGCTGGCTCCCGGGTTGGAGAACGGTGAGGAACCAATCTGCAAAGTTGACAAATCGCCCTGCGCGTTGATCGCACCGACTTCCACCGAAAAGCGGTTGTTATTGGTCAGCGATCCCTGGGCATTGCCACCTTCTGCACGATGGTTGCCGCCTGCCGCCACGATGACAGTACCCAATCCGCCACGACCATTGGCCGCCGCGTACTGCGCATTCATACTCAGCGACGCGGCAGTATTTATAGAGCCGTCCTGAAAGCTGCTGAGTGCGAAATCGTTGGTAAATCCCCAGCTATTGTTGGCAACGTCAAAACTGACCATATGCCCCAGTCCCGCCAGATCGGCACCGTCATTGGCCAGATAATAGCCACCCAACGTAGCATCATGGGCAACTCCTACGCCCCCTGCATTATTTTTCGCCGCGACCATCACACCCGCCACCATTGTCGCGTGGTTGGAGACCACGTTCGGCAAGGTGCCATTGGTTTGTTGAGTCTGCAACCAAGCTTTGTCGACATTCGCCGCAAGGTCGGGGTGATTGATATCAAATATTTCAGGCGCGGTGGCAAACTTACCGCCCGGCTCGAACTGACCAATTCGTACCCCCTTGCCGGTGTAGTCCTTCCAGACCGGCAGAATGTTGGCATCGCTCAGATACCATTGCTGAGCAGCCAATGGATCGAGAGGAACTTCCGGAGTCAGTAGCGTGACAGCAGCACGCATCGGCGCTGTCTGCCCGCTGTTCAGGTCTACTACTGATGCCGAAGGATTACCGGCTGCATCGGTTACGCCGTATTTGAAGCTAATCAGGCCCGTGTAATGTGGGTCTGGAGTGAACAAAACATCGCCTTGGTTTGTGAGGCTGACCGTGCCGCCTATCGCATCCCCAACATTGGCAATGCGCAAAGCTCCCTGACTGTTAAGATGTTGATCGTTGGTCAGCAGGCTCTCTGCGGAAATCAGATGAGGCTGAGTACGATCAAAAACCTTGCCGTCCTTGTCGTGGGTGAGGACATCCTCGACAGGCATAGCATTGGGTATTTGTAAATCAACAGCCGAAATATCCGAAAAATTGAGTTTTTGGATATTTTTCAGCGTCACCGTGCCGTCACGCCCAGCGACCTTGTCGGCCACTTCATACCCACTGTCGGTGCGGGTGATTCGATAATCGCCGTGGTTACCGTGTAGGCTGACTATGTTGACCCCGCCGTCCCCATCAATCGTTGCATTGCCGTGACCCACTTCGATAACGTCGTCACCCAAGCCGCCGAAAATCTTATCGCTGCCACCGCCTGCGTGAATGATACTGCCGCCTTCGGAGGCGTAAATTGCGTCACCCTGAGGACCGGCATAGATAACCGACTTACCAGTGCCACCAATGATGGTATTGTGCCCACTGCCGCCGACCAAGACGTCGTTACCCATTCCACCGACCAGAACCGAATCGCCGGAGCCTCCTTTGATAAAGACACCATTGGCTCCACCGCTTCTGATGACATCACTGCCGCTACCGCCTTGGGCGATAGTTAAACCGGCTTGAGCCATGTTCAGCTCCATACCTTTTTTGCCGACAATGATCGCCGTATTGTGCCCCCCATTGCCGTGAATGTTTTTCGTATCGTCAGAAGCGCTGATGACAAAAACGTCATCGCCGGCACCGCCAACATAGGTATTGCTCCCTGCACCCCCGACCAGCCAACTACCGGTTTTTGCCGCAATCAACGTATCATTGCCACTGCCACCATACAGATTGCTTACTCCCAGTTGCTCAGCATTTAGGGTTTCATCTGTGTTACTCTGACTGGCATAAGCCGTGGTAGTGATACCTTTGGTGGTGGAAGTCACTTTCGTGCCAACACCCTGAGTACTCAGGGTGTTGCTAACAGTATCACCAAGAAAATCGACGGCCAGCATTTCCTGAGTTTTACCATTGATAGTAAACGACCCACTGGCAACGACCTTATTCCCATCACGCACTTCTGTTTTGTCCAAAGCCCGGACGTTTATCTGGGTAATACCCAATTCCGCCAGTGTTTTGAGTTCGCCCGCATCGACTTTTGCATCGTGGGTGCTGTCGACCCAAACCCGCAACT
This sequence comes from Photorhabdus khanii NC19, assembly GCF_000517265.1. Taxonomy (GTDB): domain Bacteria; phylum Pseudomonadota; class Gammaproteobacteria; order Enterobacterales; family Enterobacteriaceae; genus Photorhabdus; species Photorhabdus khanii. Next base: position 214,241 of record NZ_AYSJ01000017.1, on the reverse strand, counting down.
GGCTCCAGATCGGATCACGTTCATCAATCACTCCATCCTTGTTGGCATCTTCACTGGCTAAGGCACCAAAACCATCCTTGAATTTTTTTTCGCCAGCGGCTCCGTTTATTCCGGCCTTACCACTGTAGTACTCGGAGAACATCTGACTGGCATTTTTTATCTGACCGCTACCATCGTCGATCACCAGTATTCCGGTATTGCTATCTGCCCAACCGCTACGCTTGAGCGTACCACTGTTGTCCATATCGAACAGTACGCCATCACCGATGTCGGTCATGTGCACACCATTGCCACTCAAATCCAATAACAGCGGGTCAACATAGGTGTTGAACGTCGTCATCGCCGATAAGCCGTTCAACGTCACGGCATTGCGCAGGCCAAAGTCCAGCTTGCTAGTGTCCCCGGGTTGGTAGAAAGGCTTGTAGAACTCCGACAAATAAGTGTTGGGCCGAACATTGGGGTCAAGCTGCATTTCACCGGGACGAATGCCACCGGTGGCAAGGCTAGCCATCTGTGTTGAAACAAAGTCGGTTTTGTCAAGAATGCCCGAAGAAGTGAAGATTTTATGGGTCGCTGAATTTTGAATATAACCGTTGGCAACATCCTGCTGCGCTTTGTTTTCACCCTGAATATGTTTCTGGGGCTGTGGAGAGGACTTGATATCAATATTAATCAAGTTTGTCGATGGTGGGGAGACGCTCTTATTCTCATCTGGGGTCAACCATAAAGTTTTAATAACATCTCTTGCCTCATGATATTCATAATACTTACCATCACGAACCAGATTGTTACGAATAATTTCAGCTCCATTATATTTTAACATATTACTCAAAGGAATAATGTTATTTACGGGAAACTGATTTCCTTGCATACCATGCGTATTGTATCCAATGGATGTTAATGAGAAAAACACGAAATCTACGCAACTGTTGCTGTTCACACTGTATTCTTTAACCCTAAATCTACCTATCTTTGGGTTACCTGAAAATTCACTTAACTTGTTGTATTGATCTTCCGTCAAGGCTATGGTGACTTCATAAGAGGTCTGTTGATAGGCAGCATTATCATGAGTCGTTACTTGCCCTTCACCCCACGGTTCACCATGCTTTGACTCAAATCCGTAACTTTTCTCATTTCCGTTCCCGTCATTTATTGAATACCACATATGACCGGCGGATGAAGAATGTACATCTCCAGCTTTATTCTTACCCTTATCTTCCTGATAAACATACTTAGCCCCCATCGGAGCAACTTTATAGGTTACAGTGTATTTCTTTTCCATACTTGTTATTTCCTCTATTTGTTATTTCTTTTTGTTTTTCTATAGAAATCAAATCTTCGGATCGTAATAGGTGAATTCGACAAAACTCTCAATTCCATTAAAAGCAGGGACATCCTCCAGGGTGGTAATCACAGCAGAATAACCCCCGGGGGGTAACTCAAGTGTTTTGATTTCTCGCGCAGCTGTATTTATAAATTTCTCTCCATAATAAAAGGCCCGCCCCCAACCGTATCCCCCTGCATTTATTTTTTCGTCAAAAAAAATCTGTCCGTTTCTAACCAAGCGAAGCGAAACGGGGGATTTAACCCCGCTCTCATAAATACTCCCGAACAACTTAAACCGCCTTTTCATTTCGTCATAATCATCTCCAGTATCAAACAGCAGGGCAAACTGATAATTTCCTTCCTTGCTGATCTCAAAATCAAATTTGACTGATTGACCAGACTTCGACACGTCAATCGGTTTGTATATATCAATGTATTTAGAACATGCCATTAATAAGGTGCAGCTCATAAAAATAATAATGTTTCGCCAATTTTTGAACCTTTCATGAGCCTGTAATACTTTCATCACGTCACTCCAAATTTTTATATTTTCTTTGTTTATACTGATACTATTTTAAATCTTCTTAAATCTTCGAATTAAAATACGCAAGCTCTACAAAACTCTGAATACCATTAAAAGCAGGCACATCTTCCAGTGTAGTAATTACCGCAGAATAACGTCCGGGGAGTAACTCCAGTATTTTAATATTGCGTACCGCGGTATTTATACTTCTCTCTTTATAATAGAAGGATTGCCCCCAACCGCGCCCCACTGCGTTTATTTTCTCGTCAAAAAAAACCTTGCCGTCTTTAACCAGACGAAGCGAAACGGGGGTTGTAACCCCGTCCTTATCAATACTCCCGAATAACTCAAATCGCCTTTCCATTTCAGCATAAGAACGCCCCTTCGCAAACAGCAGGGCAAACTGATAATCCCCGGCCTTGCGCTTACTGAGTTCAAAATTAATCTCGACGGATTGCCCAGAATGCGACACATCAATCGGTTTGCAGATATCAACGCGTTCAGAACAGGCCACCAACCAAGCACAACTCAAAACAATAATCATTTTGTGCCAGCTTTTAACTATTTCATGTACCTGTAATCTCTTCATCACGTCACTCCAAACAAAGTAAGACTGCGAAAAAACATCCCTGACTATTAACGGTAACTTATCTCAAAGGCGGAAAACGGTGAGTATGGCAAAGCGCGCTTACCTCTCTCTCAGACTTTCATCCATATGCTGCTGCAATGGGCTCAAGAAGTAATCGATCACCCGACGTTGATCGGTTTTTATTTCTGCCGTGATCGACATGCCCGGAGACAGCGCGACTCGCTGACCATTGACCAGCACGTGATCAGACTTCAAGCGAATACGGCTGCTATAGATGAGTCCATGCTTTTCGTCCTCGATGGCATCGTTCGACACATTGAGCACTTCGCCGTCAACAGTGCCGTACTTGGTGAAAGTGAAGGTTTCCACCTTGACGGTGACCGGTTGGCCGACGTGGACGAAACCTACATCCTTGTTTTCCAGCATAGCTTCCACTTCTACCTGTTGGTCTGCGGGGACGATGACCATCAGCGATTGAGCCGGTGTAACCACTCCACCGACGGTATGGATAGCGAGTTGTTGAACTGTGCCGGCCACTGGGGCTTTGAGGCTGGTCAGGGTTTCCTGGTAACGGGCCTTCGCCAGCTCCTGAACCCGGATCGCTGCTTTTTGATTGGCTTCCTGTTGCAGGTCGAGCATGGCGCGGCGATTTTGTGCAACAACAGCCTCACGCCGACGTCGCGCCTCGTCCTGGGCGGCGGTGTGCTGCAAGACACTGGCCAGCTGTACGCTTAACTGGCGTTGCAGATCCAGCCGCGTCTGCTCTTTTTCCAGATATTCATGCCGCGACACATACTGTTTCGTCAATAACCGTTGGTAATCCTCGGCCAATCGTGTAGCAATCGGTATCGTTTGTCGCAGGCTAGCCACCTGAGCCTGAGCAGACTGGATTTCGGCGCTGCGTTGGAGGATTTCTGCGTCCACCAACTCCAGGTTGCTGCGGTATTCCTGGTATTGTCCTTGAAGCCAGCGTTGGGTACTGAGCACCTGCTCAGGGTTGGCGTTGGCAATCGTCCCTACCAGTGACGCCGGCGGCTGTTGCTGATTGATCGCGTCAAGCATGGCGGCACTCCGCGCACTGTCGATACGAGCAGCCAGCAGCTCGCTCTGGATCCGGCTGACGTCGGCGCTTGCCGCCGTCGGGTCGAGTTCGACCAACAACTCGCCGACTTTCACCGCTTGACCGTCATTGACGTGGATCGCTCTGACTACCGCCGTTTCGCTGGATTGAATCAACTTGGTCTTGCCATTGGGAACAACCTTTCCCGGGGCGATAGCCACTACCTCGATTTTGCCGATGCAGGCCCAGAGCAACGCCAATACGGCGAAACCCATAATGCTCCAGATGAAAATTCTCGGTGCTGGGTGAACAGGTGTTTCCTGCAACTCCAAAGCCGTCGGTAAAAACTGCAATTCATGAGCGAGTCGCGGCGACACATCCATACTTTTACGTTGACACCAAGACTGACTCCACGCATGGCGATAGCGCTGCAATAAGGAAAGGGTGGCACTCATGCGAAGTTATTTTCCTTGAATCGGAGTATATTTATCTTGGTCACATCTACCTCTGACTGTGTTATTAACCATTGATTACGTTATTAGCCGTTTTCATCGTACTTTTCCGGGAAATGGAAGCCTTTCAGCCCTGCTGCATTCGATACAGTCGTGAATAATGGCCGTCCTGACGCACCAATAACTCGGCGTGGGTTCCCTGTTCGACGATCTGCCCGCGATCCATCACGAGGATGCGATGCGCATCGCGTACAGCGGACAACCGATGAGCGATAATGATGACCGTTCGCCCCTTGCAAATGCTTTGCATGTTCTGCTGCACAACCCGTTCAGACTCATAGTCCAGCGCACTGGTCGCCTCGTCGAAAATCAAAATGCGAGGATTGCCGATCAAAGCTCGGGCAATAGCCACCCGTTGCCGCTGACCACCCGAAAGTGACGTGCCGTGCTCACCCACCATGGTGTCGTAACCTTCAGGCAGTTCAAGGATGAATTCATGGGCTCCAGCCATGCTGGCGGCGTGCATGACCACTTCGAGCGGCGCACCCGGATCACTCAAGGCAATGTTTTCGCGAATGCTGCGGTTGAATAGCATATTGTCCTGCAACACCACGCCAATCTGCCGGCGCAGCGAGGACACATCAGCCAATGCCAGATCCATGCCATCGACCATGACCCGTCCGCGCTCCGGAACATAGAGCCGCTGCAACAAGCGGGTCAGGGTGCTCTTGCCAGAACCGGAGCGGCCCACCACACCAATGATTTCTCCCGCGCCAATGACCAGGTTAACTCCGCGCAGCACCTCAGAGCCATCGGTCCGATAACGAAAATGCACCTGATCAAACTCTATTCGCCCCTTGAGCGGCGGTACCGTGCTACGTGTAGCCTGAGACAATTCAGTACGGGAATTGAGGATGTCTCCCAGACGCTGCACCGAGACCCCGGTTTGCTGGAAGCTGGTCCACAATTGCGCCAGACGCATAATAGGGCCGCTGACACGGCCGGCCAGCATATTGAATGCGATCAGTTCCCCCACCGACAGCTGCCCGTCTATCACGAGGCGCGCACCGAGCCAGAGTGTGGCGACCGTCACTAACTTGCCAATAAGCGATACACTCTCATTGGCGAGGGTGGACAAGGCCTGTGTTTTGAAACTCGCGGCAATATAAGCCGCCATCTGGTTGTCCCACTTGCGGATGGCCTGCGGTTCAACCGCCATTGATTTTAGGGTATCAATGCCATTTACCGTTTCAACAAGGAATGCCTGGTTCTCGGCGTTGCGTGTGAAGCTATCCTGTAATCGCTTACGCAAGAGAGGGGTAACCAACGCCGATACCAGAGCATAGAGTGGCAAAGACAACAGGACAATGAGAGTCAGCCAGCCACTGTAAAAAAGCATTACCACGATGAATACCAAGGAAAAAAAGACATCGATCATCAACGTAATGGCGTTGCCAGTGAGGAAACTACGAATGTTTTCCAGTTCTCGTACACGAGCCACAGAATCACCGACGCGCCTGGCCTGGAAGTAAGCCAGCGGTAAATTGATTAAATGCCGAAACAGACCCGAACCCAACTCCACATCAATACGGCTGGTCGTATGGGAAAACACGTAACTACGAAGACCGCTCAGGGCCGACTCGAACAGCATGATACCCAGCAACCCCGCTGCGACAACATCCAGTGTGGTTAGGCCGTGGTGCACCAGTACTTTGTCCATGACCACCTGAAAGAACAACGGAGTCACCAAGGCAAACAGCTGCAAAGCAAAAGACCCCAACAAAACTTCACCCAACAACTTGCGGTATTTGACGATGGCCGGAATGAACCAAGTGAAATCAAAACGCGAGGATTCGCCGGACAGACCGTTACTGGAACGCACCAACACCAACTGCCCAGTCCAACGCTGCTCAAGCCCCTCGAAGCTGATAACTTCGGGGCGCGCCGAACGTGGATCCTGAATCAAAGCTTGTTCCTGATCCAGCTTAGCTAAAATAAAAAACTTCCCATCTCGGCCAATAGCAATAGCGGGCAATGGCGTGTGCTCAAGCCTGGCAAGTGTGGTACGCACAGCCTTGGCTTTCAGCCCCGACTTCCGTGCAGCCAGCAGCAGCTCATGCTGGGTAACACCTTGATTAGTGGTAGAAAATTCGTGTGAAAGTTGTTCAGTCGATATAGCCATGTTGTGAAACCGGGCCAACATGGCCAGACAAATCAGGCCGGTGTCCAGCTCTGGGGAAGAATGGGGTGACTCAGTACTCATTTTTTTTCCATAATTGCGTCCGTGCCTATCTTTGCAAACTGAAAACATTAAGCAATGTAGGGAATGATTGTTGCAGCTTGTTGTTAATTAATATTCATTCGCTAACAACAAGATAGTTGCACTATCAAACTTCTTCAGCAGCCGAGATAAGATGGCCGAGCGTAGCTGGTGATAAGACTCGATACAGTTCTGCGAGCAATGCACGTTCCGTTCTAACTGCGGGTCGCGCAGATGGCGCAGGATAGAGATGCGGCGCCCCCGTCGGTAAGATAAGAAAGCAGAATTGTAACCATCGACAAAAAACGTTGTGTGCACGAAATTTATTCCCGTATACATACGAAGAAACCGGCCTATCGCCAGTTTCTTCACCCCAACGGCCATTGAACTTGACACATGAGTAAGTCATTGAATTATTTATATAATACTAAATTTAGAAAGCCGTCAATTAAAAAAACTATATAAACGAAAAATAGTTTAAAATAATTTAAGTAACAATTGAAGCTAATTTGCCGGTAAGGGGCAGAAGAGTGTTCCAGGGAACGCGAGAAGTTAATACGCCCCGAAGCTGGGTATTACTTACCCTTAGTTAAGAGAAAGGAAAATAATGCCAATGAGAGCAAAAAAGAGAGCATCGATACCCCCCGTTCTGGTTAGTTTTACAGACGTGACACATTTTTTAAGTTTATTTGCGCCTTCGGTTAAAACATAGGGTTATTTTCTTAGCGTAGTTTTTCGTTCCATTGGACGTCGAACCTCATAACGTAGGAGTCAATTTTTTTACGCTCCTTGATCCTATTCCTGTCATCATCGGTTCCACCTTGCTCAGGAAATGGATTGAATTCAATAGATAATTCTTATTGAAAAAAATGCCTGCGGATAACGATACACGCAGTTAGAAATATCCGTTTAACGCTGGCGATAAACGCAGAAATTGCCCATATAAAAATTTTCATTGACAATTATTACATGGGTACGGAAGAATGATATAAGCTGTTGTACCAAGTTATTTTTCCAGAATGTCTATGGATTGACGATAACAGGAGGAGAGATGAGAATATTAACGCTCATATTATTAATTCTAGTAATAAACGTTTCAGGTTGTGCCCCCAAAAAACATCCTTTTTCTATTGACTATAAAACCAATAGTGAAACTTTTCATTTAACTCCATCATGTATAGAAGAAATTACCCCGAAAAAAGGGAGTGACTATTATTCCATATTCATTAAAGTAAGAAATGGCGATCATTGCAGCAAACCCTTTAATCTTTTTATTAAGAAAAACGTAGGGGAAAAAATATCTGTTTTCTTTAATAATAAACCAATATTGAAAAACACCAATATAATTACGCCAATACATGTCGAAAATGGCTTCTATCAGGCAATAGACTCAAATACAACATTTAAAGAAATAGTTAACTCTTTAAATTAATGAAAATCTATAGCTTTGTTTTTATTATAGAAAAAACCATGTCGGTAAAAAAACATCTACAATTATCAAAAATGAGGTTTTTATGTCAAATAACATCTTACAAGCACTCACTTTACTGAAATCGAAAAAATGGGTCGATTTAACGCATAGCTTCGATAAAGATTCTCCCCATTTTTTTATGTTTGAACCCGCCGAGTTTAAAACCCTGTTTGATTATAAAGATGGTTTTTTTGCTCAACAATTTTCTTTTCCCGGCCAATATGGGACTCACATTGATGCTCCCTGCCATTTTGTTCCTAATGCCCGTTGTCTTGATGAGCTGGAATTAAAAGAATTGGTTTTGCCTTTAATCGTACTTAATCAGTCAGAAAGAGCAAAACAGGATCCTAATTTTTCACTTTCTAAAGAAGACATTCTTAAATTTGAAGAAGAATATGGCATTATTGAGGCAGGTACTTTCGTTGCGCTCAGAACTGACTGGAGTAAACGCTGGTCATCTCAGCAAGCCATGGATAATAAAGATGATCGTGGCAATAACCAAATACCCGGATGGGGAATGGATGCCCTCAAATTTTTATTTGAGGAGCGTCATGTTAAAGCCATTGGGCATGAAACATTTGATACCGACTCCGCTAAAGATTTTAGAAAGAATAATGCGTTGTTGGGTGAAGATTATGTATTAAAACAAGATACTTATCAGATAGAACTTTTGGCTAATTTGGACCAAGTACCTGTACGGGGTGCAGTCATTTTCAACATTGTAGCCAAACCTAAAAAAGCATCTGGTTTTCCCGTTCGTTCGTTTGCCATACTTCCGTGACTGCTCCCCGGTGCCGTATCTCCTGAAAAAGGGAAATACGGTAGTCATTTTTACACTTTTTTTACACATCCATTCACTCTTTTATCAGCTTCTTTGCACTACCTTCCCTAACCTTTATCTATCCAAATTCTCAGGAGAGATAAGCAGTGAGCATATTTCTGATTTCCGGCGCGTTATTAGTAGCCCTGTTACTGGTCTATCTGATTTACGCGTTACTCCATGCGGAGGATTTTTAAATGGCATCATCCGCTTTTTTACTGATCGCAAGTTTCTTACTGATTTTGCTGCTGCTGGCAAAACCGCTTGGAAATATGATCGCCAATATGATCAACGGTGATATTCCGCTCTGGCTGACTAAAACAGAATCTGGCCTTTGGCGTTGCTGTGGTTTACACAAGCCTGGCGGCACAGTGAAAGAAATGAGCTGGCAACAATACGCATTAGCGATCATTATTTTTAATCTGACTGGATTATTACTGTTATTTACCCTGCTGGTCGCTCAACGAGTCCTTCCGCTAAATCCTGAACATTTTCCCGGGCTAAAATGGGACCTGGCGCTGAATACAGCGGTCAGCTTTATCACCAATACTGACTGGCAAGCCTACAGCGGGGAAAACACGTTAAGCTATTTTAGTCAGATGACGGGTTTAACCGTGCAAAACTTTCTTTCCGCCGCGACCGGTATCGCTGTGGCATTTGCGCTGATACGCGCATTTTCCCGTCATGGTGTAAAAACCGTGGGGAACGCCTGGGTTGATATCACCCGTATTACACTTTATCTGCTGCTACCGCTGTCTATGATTATCGCGCTGGTTTTTGTCAGTCAGGGAGTAATACAGAATTTCGAACCCTATCAATTAGCTCATACCATTGAAGACCAACAGCATGTGATCCCGATGGGGCCTGTCGCCTCACAGGAAGCCATTAAGTTATTGGGAACCAATGGCGGTGGATTCTTTGGCGCCAGTTCAGCTCATCCGTTTGAAAACCCAACCGCTATCAGCAATTTTATTCAAATATTATCTATCCTGCTGATCCCCTGTGCGCTCTGTTTTGCCTTTGGTCAGATCATTGGCGATAACCGTCAGGGACACGCTTTATTATGGGCGATGTGTATCATCTTTGTCGCTGCCACCGTGGGAGTGATGTATGCCGAACTCAAAGGCAATCCCCATTTCAGTCTGCTAGGTGCTGCCAGTAATATCAATCTGGAAGGCAAAGAGAATCGCTTCGGTATCCTTGCAACCTCAATTTATGCGGTAGTGACAACCGCGGCCTCCTGCGGGGCAGTCAATGCTATGCATGATTCCTTCACCGCACTTGGCGGCATGATCCCAATGTGGTTGATACAAATTGGCGAAGTCGTATTCGGCGGCGTGGGTTCCGGCCTATACGGTATGTTGCTGTTCGTTCTGCTGACAGTGTTTATTGGTGGTTTAATGATAGGCCGGGCACCTGAATATCTCGGCAAAAAAATCGAAGTATTCGAGATGAAAATGGTCGCACTGGCGATTCTGGTCACCCCGACACTGGTACTTTTAGGTACGGCACTTGTCATATCCACCACCAGTGGACGTGCCGGTATTCTGAACCCCGGTGCTCATGGTTTCAGTGAAGTGCTCTATGCCCTCTCCTCTGCCGCCAACAATAATGGCAGTGCTTTCGCGGGCCTCAATACCAACAGCGTGTTCTACAACCTACTGCTGGCAGTCACCCTATTTTTGGGCCGTTTTGGCGTGATCCTGCCGGTACTTGCCATTGCCGGCTCTCTGGTAGTGAAAAAACGCCAGCCTGTCAGCAACGGCACACTCCCCACCAATGGCCCGCTGTTTATCGGCTTATTAATCCTGACCATTATGTTAATTGGTGCATTGACGTTTATTTCGGCACTGATCCTTGGCCCGGTAATTGAACATTTACAAATCTGGCTGATGTCCCGGTAAGTGCCAACATGAGGAATAGAGAGAGGAACACCATGACAAACAAACAACAGACATTATTCGAACCCTCTTTGATTCGTAATGCTCTTATTGATTCAGTAAAAAAATGCCATCCGGCCGCACAATGGCGTAATCCGGTGATGTTTGTGGTCTATCTGGGCAGTGGGTTAACCACAATTCTATGGATTGCCATATTGACCGGTCAGTTTAAGGGAAACACACTGTTTACCGGCAACATCGCCTTATGGCTATGGTTTACCTTGCTGTTCGCTAACTTTGCCGAAGCACTGGCAGAAGGCAGAAGCAAAGCACAAGCCGCCAGCCTTAAAGGAGTAAGAAAAACCAGTTGGGCAACCAAACTTGCCTCAGCCAGCCATGACGCAACGCGGGAAAAGGTCCCGTCTGATAGCCTGCGTAAAGGCGATATCGTCATTATCGAAGCAAATGAAACCATTCCTTGTGATGGTGAAGTTATCGAAGGCGGCGCTTCCGTTGATGAAAGTGCCATCACCGGAGAATCTGCCCCAGTTATCCGCGAATCCGGCGGTGATTTTTCCTCTGTTACCGGCGGTACACGCGTGCTGTCTGATTGGCTGATAGTCGAATGTTCGGTTAATCCCGGTGAAACGTTTCTCGATCGCATGATTTCAATGGTAGAAAGCGCTAAACGGCGCAAAACCCCAAACGAGGTCGCTCTGACGATTCTGCTGACAGCTCTGACGATTATCTTCCTCCTTGTGTGTGTCACCCTATTGCCATTCTCAATATTCAGTGTGGAAACCAACCAATCTGGTCAACCCATCACCATCACGGTATTGATAGCCTTGTTGGTTTGTCTTATTCCGACCACCATTGGCGGTTTACTTTCTGCGATCGGTGTCGCAGGCATGAGCCGAATGCTGGCTGCGAATGTTATTGCCACCAGCGGCCGGGCCGTTGAAGCGGCGGGGGATGTGGATGTGCTGCTGCTGGATAAAACCGGCACTATCACTCTGGGAAATCGCCAGGCATCTCAGTTCCTGCCGGTTCCCGGCGTGACAGAACAACAGCTGGCAGATGCCGCCCAGCTCTCTTCTCTGGCCGATGAAACACCGGAAGGCCGCAGCATTGTCATTCTGGCAAAACAGCGCTTCAACCTGCGCGAACGTGATCTGCGCTCACTGAATGCCAGTTTTGTGCCTTTCTCTGCCATGACCAGAATGAGCGGCGTGAATGTGGAAAATCGTATGATCCGTAAAGGTGCCGTAGATGCCATCCGTCGTCATATTGAAGTTAATCACGGCAAGTTCCCTGAAACAGTCGAGATCCTGGTACAGACCGTCGCACGTAAAGGGGGAACACCGCTGGTTGTCGCAGAAAATCAGCGGGTACTGGGTGTTGTCGCGCTGAAAGATATCGTAAAAGGCGGCATCAAAGAGCGATTCAATGAAATGCGCCGAATGGGCATCAAAACCGTGATGATTACCGGCGATAACCGCCTGACTGCCGCTGCGATCGCGGCTGAAGCCGGCGTCGATGATTTTCTGGCGGAAGCCACACCCGAAGCCAAACTGGCGCTTATCCGCCAGTATCAATCCGAAGGCCGTCTGGTTGCCATGACCGGCGACGGTACTAATGATGCGCCCGCGCTTGCTCAGGCTGATGTTGCCGTTGCCATGAATTCAGGCACTCAGGCCGCCAAGGAAGCCGGCAATATGGTGGATCTGGACTCCAACCCAACCAAACTGATTGAAGTCGTTCGTATTGGTAAACAGATGTTGATGACACGAGGTTCTCTGACCACGTTCAGTATCGCCAATGATATCGCAAAATATTTCGCCATTATCCCGGCGGCATTTGCTGTCACCTATCCACAGTTAAATGTCTTGAATATCATGCATCTGCATTCGCCAACTTCGGCGGTTTTATCGACAGTTATCTTCAATGCACTGATTATTGTCTTCCTGATCCCATTAGCTCTAAAAGGCGTGAGCTACCGACCCATGAACGCATTGTCACTTTTGCGCCGCAATCTGTGGATTTATGGTCTGGGTGGTCTGATAGCGCCTTTCATCGGCATCAAACTGATAGACATGTTGCTGACTTTGCTGATATTTAAATAAAGGTGACGAAAATGATTTGGTTACGTTCTTCTGTTGTATTGTTGCTATTCCTGACTCTGATAACTGGAGTGGCTTACCCGTTGCTGGCAACAGGTTTGTCAGAACTGATGTTTCCTTACCAGTCCCAGGGTTCTATGGTGGAACAAGACGGCCAGATAGTGGGTTCTGAACTGATTGGTCAACCCTTCACTAAAGATATCTATTTTCAAGGACGCCCTTCCGCGACAATGGACTACCCTTATAACACGATGTTATCCGGTGGCAGTGATTTGGCGGTTTCTAACCCGGTATTGGATGATGAAATCAAGCGCAGAGTTGAACATTTGCGCCAATTTAACCGCCAGCCAAACCTGCCTGTACCGGTTGATCTGGTCACCGCGTCCGCTAGCGGCCTCGATCCTCACATTTCACCCGCAGCGGCTGATTTTCAGGTACAGAGAGTGGCTGACGCACGCCGTTTACCCGTTAAAGCGGTAAAACAATTAATCTGGAATAATACTGAAACCCCGCCATCGGAATTTCTCGGTGAACCGGTGATTAATGTGTTAAAACTCAATCTTGCCCTTGATAATTTGCAAAAGAAAAAACAGTAAGGCTGGAAGATGGATCAACACGAACCCCAACGTCCTGACCCTGATGAATTACTGACACTGGTTAATGAGAAACAGCGCGGTAAATTAAAAATATTTTTCGGTGCCTGTGCCGGCGTGGGAAAAACCTATGCCATGTTGCAGGAAGCACAAAGATTGCGTGCTCAAGGGCTGGATGTGATTATCGGTGTGGTAGAAACCCATGAGCGGCAGGGAACGGCCGCTTTAGTTGATGGTCTGCCACAACTGCCACTTAAACCGATCCACTACCGCAAGCGCAGAATCACCGTTTTTGATCTTGATGCCGCCATTGCCCGCCACCCGGCGATGATTCTGATGGATGAACTGGCATTCAGTAATCCTCACGGCAGCCGTCATCCCAAGCGCTGGCAGGATGTTGAAGAATTACTGCAAGCGGGAATCGATGTGCTGACGACCATTAACGTTCAGCATCTGGAAAGCCTTAATGATGTGGTGGGTGACATCACCGGCATCCAGGTCAGGGAGACCATCCCTGACCACATCTTTGATCAGGCAACTGAAATTGTTCTGGTTGATCTGCCACCTGATGATCTGCGCCAACGGCTCAATGAAGGTAAAGTCTATATTCCCAGCCAGGCAGAACGTGCTATTGAACATTTTTTCCGCAAAGGCAATCTGATTGCTCTGCGGGAACTGGCTTTGCGCCGTACCGCTGATCGCGTTGATGATCAAATGCGTGCTTTCCGCGACGCACAAGGGCATGAACCGGTCTGGCACACCCGTGATAATCTTCTGCTATGCATCGGCAACAGCTCAGGCAATGAAAAACTGGTCCGTACCGCCGCCCGGCTGGCTGCCCGGTTAGGCTGTATCTGGCATGCAATCTATGTTGAAACCCCAAAACTGCACCAATTGCCGGAAGGTAAACGGCGCACAATTTTAACCGCACTCAGATTAGCCCATGAATTGGGGGCGGAAACCGCAACCCTCGCCGATCCAAACAAAGAAAAAGCGGTATTACGTTATGCCAGAGAGCATAACCTCGGCAAAATTTTGATAGGCCGCCGCTGTGAATCCAAACATAAGCTGCTTAACTGGAAATGGCGCCTTGGTTTTGCTGATCGGTTAGGAAAACTGGGGCCAGATTTGGATTTAGTGATTGTCGCGCTGGAAGATCGCAGCCAATGGGATAAAGAACAAGACAGCCGTTCTGTCACTGAAAAATGGCGGATACAGATTCAGGGTTGCCTGATCGCAATCGCCCTCTGCACGCTAATCACCCTATTCTCCCGGACATTCTTGCTGACTCTCGATAAAGCCAATCTGGTTACGCTTTATCTGCTCGGCGTCGTCATCATTGCACTGTTTTATGGACGCCGACCATCAATATTCGCCGCTTTTATTAACGTCATCAGTTTCGATATCTTCTTTGTACAGCCTCACTGGTCGCTTGCCGTCACGGATATGCAGTACCTGCTGACTTTCACGGTCATGCTGATCGTGGGGGTCGTGGTCGGAAATCTGACAGCCGGCATGAGATATCAAGCACGAATTGCCCGTTACCGCGAACAGCGCACCCGCCATCTCTATGAAATGACCCGTGAACTCAGCCGGGCATTGAATGAAGAAGATATTGCCCGTACCAGCTACCATTTCCTTGCCAATGGTTTTCAGGCTAAAACTGGCCTGTTTTTACCGAACAATAATGGCGATTTACATCAACTCACCACCAACAATGGCGGTCATATGCTGATTGACGATGCCATTGCCAAATGGAGTTTTGATAAAAATCTGCCGGCGGGCGCAGGAACCGATACCCTACCGAGCGTACCTTACCAGTTACTGCCTATCGCAACACCGTCACAAACGTTCGCGGTGCTGGCGATTGAACCATCCTATTTGCGTCAACTGCTCATCCCGGAGCAACAGCGATTATTGCAAACATTTACCGGCCTGATTGCCAATGCGTTGGAAAGATTGCACCTCTCCCGCCGGGCAGAATCGGCGAAACTGGATGCAGAGCGGGAACAGTTACGTAACTCACTTCTGGCGGCACTCTCTCACGATTTACGCACCCCTCTGACAGTCCTTTTCGGTCAGGCAGAAATCCTGATGCTGGATTTATCTGCCGAAGGTTCCCCACATACCAAGCAGGTGAATCAAATCCGCCAGCAAATTCTCAGCACTTCCCGTCTGGTCAATAACTTGCTGGATATGGCGCGTATTCAATCGGGGGGCATTCAACTCAATCTGGAATGGCAATCATTGGAAGAGATCGTCGGCAGTACCTTGCGTTCACTGGAATATGCGCTTAATCGCCATCCGGTCACCGTTGCCCTGCCATCTGATTTACTCTTGCATTGTGATGCCAGCCTGCTGGAACGGGTATTTATCAATTTATTGGAAAACGCGATCAAATACACCGATGAACAGACCCCACTGGGCATTAAGGCGACAACAGAAAAAAATCAGGTTCATATTGAAGTCTGGGATACAGGTAAAGGTATTCCACCGGAGCAGGAACAGTTAATTTTCGATAAATTTTCCCGCGCCCGCAAAGAATCTGCCATTCCCGGAGTAGGCCTTGGGCTGGCAATCTGTCGCGCAATTATTGAAATTCACAATGGAAAGATTTGGGCTGCCAATAACGAAAAAGGTGGAGCGAGTTTTCACTTTGTTCTACCGTTAGAGAAGCCGCCTGAAATTGAAGAAATGACTGAGGAGATGTCACCATTACCAACAATAACACCATCTTAATCATCGAAGATGAAAAAGAGATCCGTCGCTTTGTCCGGCTGGCGCTGGAAGGGGAAGGCTGTCGCGTATTTGAAAGTGAGACGCTGAAACGAGGCTTGATTGAAGCAGGAACCCGTAAACCTGACTTGATTATTCTTGATTTGGGGCTGCCCGATGGTGACGGCATTAATTTGATCCGTGATCTGCGCCAATGGAGCACCATTCCCGTTATTGTTCTCTCTGCCCGTGATGCAGAAGCTGATAAAGTTGCCGCACTGGATGCCGGCGCTGATGATTATCTGAGTAAACCATTTGGCATCAGTGAATTGTTAGCAAGAGTACGGGTTGCCTTGCGCCACTTTGCCAGAACCCATCAGGAAGAATCTATCGTCTATTTTTCTGATGTGGTTGTCGATCTGGTTAACCGCCGGATAACCAAAAGTAATGAAGAGTTGCATCTGACGCCGATTGAGTTTCGTTTGCTGGGTGAATTATTGGCAAATAGCGGTAAAGTGCTGACACAACGCCAGTTACTCAATCAGGTCTGGGGGCCTAATTATGTTGAACATAACCATTACTTACGGATTTATATGGGGCATCTGCGACAAAAATTGGAAACTGACCCTACCAGACCAAAACATTTACTCACTGAAACCGGCATTGGTTATCGGTTTATGCTTTAATACCTGAAACACGAATCGAATCGCTTCATGTCTCAGGCAATTAACTGCTCTTGGCAAAGTTTAGGACAGATTATTCACCTGATAGACATGTTCAGATAAATAATGAGCGACAGACTCTTCACAACAAGAACCAATAACATCCGCATGAGGCAGCGCTTGTTTAACCCTATCCTGTGCCGTTCCCATGATGACCCCTTTAGCGGCGGTTGAAAGCATTTCCACATCATTCATACCATCGCCAAATGCAATAGTTTGATTGATTGGAACCCCAAGAAACCCAGCTAACTGAATTAACGCCTGTCCCTTAGAAACCCCACAGTCCATCACTTCCAGACACCAAGGAAACGAGAAAGCGACACTGACACTATCAGAAAACAGCTCAATTAAATGGCGTTCCAATTTAACCAACACGTCGTGATCTCTGCGCTTATGAATGAAAAAGATTTTTTCAACAGCATCACAAGGCATTTCATCAGCCGGTCTGATCGTTGGATTAAAATTATCATTCTGATTAAAATCACTGAAACTATGGTGTAATTCACTGGTTAACCATTGGGAACCACAATACATATTAATCACTAAATCGTGATCTGCCTGCGTTTCCTCAATTAATCTTTTTACTACATCACCCGGCAGATATTGTCTGATATCCAACTTTTTACAGGCACTTGTCAATCTGGCACCATTAGACGTAATCAGATGTACAGGTATATCAAAATCACCAATAATGGCGTTAACATCAGCATGATGTCTACCAGTGGCAAATACGATCTGTTTTCCCGTATTTGACAAATCAGTCAACACTTGGCGGGTAAATTTACCTACCGTATCCCCTTGAAGTAACAGAGTTCCATCAAGATCTGTAGCAATAAGATTATACATGAACTTCCCCGGTACATTAAAAGCAATTATTATCTACGCTTTATTCAGCAATTCAAGCGATGCTTTCTTGGTAAATGTCATCCTTTCTGCCAGATTATGATTATCTTTCTCATAATAAATACTAGCCTCTGAATCCATTTGCGGTCTTGGCGTTATTTTTTCCACCATTGGCATGGTATCAAGGAATAATTGTCTGGCATAGCTAACAGCCCGGGTATAAGTATCAATAACTTCTTCAAATTCTGGATAAATAGAAAATGAAACCTGATTCACAATTGGACCCGCATCAATACCTTCATTAATTTCATGGATCGTCACACCATGAGATGACTCACCATTTTTCAAAGCCCAATTTACTGGCCTGACGCCGCGATATTTAGGCAAATGGGACAAATGGATATTCAATATTCTTTTACAAGAATTAATGAATTTTAACGGCAATATCCGCTTATGAAATACGACAAAGCACAAATCGCAATTGAAATTACCACTTTCATAACCGGGTAAATTCTCAACTTTATTATCTTCAATAATAGAAATATTGTTTTCATGACAAAAATCTATTAATGTCTGCTCAGTACTGACAGGTTCGAATTTATCTGCCACAACATGCAATATTTGATAATCTTTATGATTCAAGAAATACTGACAAATGAAAATTGCCAATTCTCCTTTACCACAAATCACGACTGTTTTTGGATGACTCATTCGCAGACCTCGTTAACTTCCTTAATCGTACTAATATCACTAATATTAATCAGCCCCTGCATTACCATGCGTAATGAGCGGATTAAAATTTCATTATCGCTTTGTGTCCGGCAAGATACCCGGCAATATAGATCAGAATCGGCATTGCCTTTCCCGGAACACTCTTTTATATACACGCCATGAATCTCTAAAAGTAACTGTGATACCGTTTTTGCATCGGAAACATGGAATTTACAGTAAACAAAATTAGAATCCGTTTCATAGGCAGTAATACCTTCAATTGAATTCAATTCTTGCTGTAATTTTAACGTATCAATAATCACCTGTTCACAGCTTAATTTATAGCTCTCTCTATATTGCGGCAACCGCAATAAAAATTCTTCAGCAAAACCATTAATATTCCAAATAGGCAATACTGACCTCACTTTACCGAGTAATGCTTGATTCGCGGTTGCAATATATCCTATCCGAATACCACCAATACCAAAGGTTTTACTCATACTGCGAATAACAGATAAATTTTTATAGTTATCTAAATGCATTAACATTGTATCGTCACGCATTTTAGAGAAATCTAAGAAAGATTCATCAACAATCAGGTCTATATTTAATGTCAATAACTCGCCAGCCAAATATAACAAACTATTAATTGGCGTCAGTTTACCTGTCGGGTTATTTGGTGACTCAATCACCACCACACTTGGCTTTTCTTCTTTCGCCAACGTTAATAATTCATCAATATCTATCTCAAAATCTCTGCTCTCTTTGCTATAGCTAAATATTGTTCTGTCTTTACCAAAACAATTAGCATACTCATTAAATGATGGCACAGTGACTAATACTTTACCTGTATAAATTTCAGGTAGCCGTTTTATTATTTCAGCAGCACCATTTGAAATACATAATTTCGTTTTTTCTACGCCAAGAAATTCAGATAAGGCGTATTCAACTAAACGATTTCCACCAGGATAATTGAGTAATATCTCATCAAAATTATTCTTCATTTCATCTTTCAATTTTTTAGGTGGAAAGTTGAAATTATAAATTAATGCAAAATCAATAATAGGATAACGCCAATATCCACCATGCCTATTCTGCACAAGATCCAGCTTATTATTACTTGAAATGAAATCACAAATAGCAAGATCATAAGTATTATCGACTTCATACCATTGAGAATGATCAACAATACTTGCTTTAAATTCAGCTATATTATCCAATAAAGATTTTTTAAATATATCTTCATAATATAGCCCGGTTAACCCATTATTAACGTAATTTTCTAACTCTTTATTCACATATTCCGCAAAATTAGCGCTGCAAATATGATAAATATTTACTGTCTTATATTGCCCATCTTCAACCTGATAATCACTATCCTTGGTGGAATTTAATGCAATAATATTATCTTTATCTATTTTTGCATAAGTCCCTTCCATATTCCCACTAAGAGGAGAAACCAGGACATTCAGATCGCCTGCTTTTAACATCACCGTTTCCAGACATTTCTTGGTGAAGAATATATCACCTTCAAGGATCAGCGTATCTTGCTTAATCCAATTTCTGGCAAGATATAAAGAATAGAGATTGTTGGTCGATTCCCATTTTTCACTATTAACAAATTCAATATCCAGGTTATATGTCTTTTGTTTAATATGAGACATTAAAACATAACTTTTATAACCCACCACAATAATCACTTTCCTAATACCGACAGATTCGATATTTTTCAGCGCATTATCGATAAATGATGTTTGATTGGTTTCTACCAAAGGTTTTGGTTTATTTGATGTTCTGGTAGATAAACGGCTGCCTCTTCCTGCACAAAGCAGTATTACTGTTTTTTCATTCATAGTTTTGATAATTTATTTTAAATAGATGTTAGAAAGCTATCGGAATTCTTAAATAAGAATTAACCTAAAATACAGCTCGTTAATAATGTAAAATTGATATTGAGCTATCTATCAATTAAATACAGCGTCATATATCACATGCTGATATACCCAAACCCCGTCAATTCGTCCGTGGAAACTTGCCTCGCCACCAATTTCACCACCGGTTTTTACACCAGATCCCAGACCAAATGTATGAAAATTATTGAGCGTTTCACCCGACATTGATATAGGATTTAATTTTGCATTAGTCAGCAAACCATATTTATCACTTTTAAATTTAACATGAATATTATTTTTATCAACGATTTCAACAAGTTTGGAGTGATACCCAGTACAATGAATTAATAAATCGTCACAATTAATACGTTGAATAACCTCATCACTCGATATTTCTGAGATATTTAAAATAGAAATATTTTTATGTTTTCTTACTTTAAGCTCTTGTGCAAATACAAAAGAGTCATATCTCAGACCTGAATATCGATTAACCCGGCCACTTAAAGGGCAGATATCTTCCTGGACGAAATCATAGCCGTAAGATTCTGCACTGGCAGGTGAATCAAAAAACAGCTTGAAATCTTTATTAACCAGAACATTTATCTTACCAGTAAACTTTAATTGTTCTATCAGCCGAATCAAACAGGAAACAGAACTGTGTGACGAACCTAATATTGATATACTTTTTATATCACCTTTATTGATGATCTCATCATAAACACCTTTAATAAAATCACCTGAAGTCATATTATGACTATTATGTAATAATCTGGATTCGTTCGGGTTTCCACCTATATTAAACAGGACTTTTCGCGTTGATACAATATAGTCTTCATTATCTTTATGATAAGTTATATCATAGTCGCCATTTTCATTCTGCTTAATCTTTTTTACTTCCGCACCGGTCAATACACCAAACCGATCACCATATTTATTTTCCTGAATAAAGCGTGCAATTCTCTCCAAATATTGACCGACAACTCTCAATTCAACCGGTTTATCTTTATTGGCACTAAAATATTCCCACTCTGAGGTTGATCTTATATATTGACTCAACTCATCATCACCGCCGCCAAATTTCTCTAAAAATACACTACCTAAAGAGTTCGCAGTAATTTTATACTTCTTTAATGCACCAGAACCGACCATCTCTGTTTTTTCTAAAATCAGACAATGTTTTATAGCTTCATCTTTTAATAAATCTGGAATTAAAGAGATATTTGCAGGACCTGCACCACACATCACAACATCATAAAACTGCTTATTCATTGACAAACCCTAACATTTTTAACGCAATTTGCGTTTCAATAACATTCCCGGCAAACTCATGACGAGTCTGTTTATAACCCAATGGTTTCCCATCCAGACCCGCATTAATAACATCAACATGACTAATTGTTTTATTCTCATTACGTGAATAAACCAACAACTCTTTCTGATAATCAAATGCCAGACAAGGAATACAACTTAGCTTGAGTGTTTTGGCTAATTCGAGTCTATGATGACCATCAATCACCACATTCGTTGCTTCATCAATCCAGATAGGTTGAGTCCAAAAACCTTCAAGTTTAACTTTCTCTATTAACTGCTCAACACGAGCAGGACAATGTAATTCAGTTGGTCTAAGATTCGAGACTTCTTCTAATATTAATTTCATGTTTATCCCTTAGTTTAAACATACGGCAAAAAATTACCAACACCAACACACTTAATATCGCTAATAATTGAAATAACACGCCACCATTAAAGAACTGAATAACAGTACCACCCACTAATGGAGAGATACAAAAACCGATACTATAAAGTGATGCTGCGCCAAAATATGCACCACGTAAATCATTTGGCGCTAAACGATCGATAAAAACATTCACACATGGAAACAAAATAGTTTGACTGATACTCATGATAAAAGCAGCCAGATACCAAAATAAATAAACATCATAATACTTAAATGAAATAAAGAACATTAATTCAGCTAAAATGAGTAATACAGTGCCTATTTTTATTTTCGTTTCTAATGCCATTTGTTGCGTTAACATGGAAAACGGTAACTGCATAACTACAATAGTTAGCGCATGCAGCATAATAAGCGAAGCGATAAACTCAGCATATCCATTAAACCCTAATGAAGTAATCAACTGCGGCAGAGTTGAATCAAAATGACCAAAAATAAACATCATGAGAATATTATTGATGACCAACATTAAAAACACCCGATCATTCAATAAAATCTTTATCGTGCCTTTAAAATCATCATCATTAGTTAAGTTTATTTTTATTTTCTTACCAAATAAATAGACCGGGATCATAAAAATCACATAGGATACCGAAACAATCAAAAATGAGATAGAATTAATATCCAGGCTTAACTTTACCCCTAAATAAGGCCCGACTACAGCACCCGCATTCAGAAATAAATACCTTAAATACATGGCATTCTCTCTTACCTGCTTTTCTTCGATAATATCACCGATAACTGCTTTTATTGGGTTATTAACCAGCGCCCAGGAGATATTCGCTAATAACGTACCGATAATAAAACCAGACTGATGCTCAGATAACCATAATATCAAATATGCCAATGAAGATATAAGACATCCAATGATAATTATCCTGGCTCGGCCAACTTTATCAGAGAAGTAACCTGCATAAAAACTTAATATTGATGAAATCGCAATGGATAAAGAGAGAACTAATCCAATCATCGATGCAGTAAAATGGAACTTGGTATACAAGATAATAGATATAAAAGGCCATACCATCATTGATGTTGATCTTGTTACGAAAGTCCCCAAAAATAAACCCCATATACATGCCGGTATGGATGTATAACTACTAAGAGAAAAATTTTTCATTATTATGTTCTTATATTATTGATATCTTTTAAACCAAGCATTTAAAATATTTACGAAAGTCCATAAAACCCACTTGCCGCTACAAAAATCAAATGTAGAAGCAAGCATTAGGATGATCTGCACGATAAAGCAAATTCAACGATGTATAATTTATCTTTAATATATTATCAAAATAAATGTTAATTGCAAACAAAATATGACACTTTTGTTACACGTTAAACACAGAGCAAATGCTTGTGATGTTAATGAGCAACATAATGACATAAGTACTTTGCACTTTAACAGGCGAAAACACGGATAAAAAGGGTCCTTAATCTCAGATAAAAACCTTTTAGTTCAATCTTTATCTATTCAAATATTGATCAATTAACGAGAAAACTCAGCTTAATCTAACCAAAAAATAATCTGTAATATTATATTCAAAGTGAAATAGATAAATAAAATTGCATTTTAGTTTAATAGCTAAACTCTGGTGGGGATAATTATTATTTATAGATTTATATGAGGCCATCTGAGATAAAACTGGAAACCATTCCACAGCCCCAAAATATTCACTCACTAAAACTGAGATTAGTAATGAGTTTATTCTTTAGTTTCCTTAATGAGAGTAATGATATATTCAGACAGAGAGAATTGTCTTATCATCCAAACTCATTTTTATTTTATAGCGATTAAAAACAAAAATCCGCAATAACCTGTGACAGCTATTGCGGATTATTCAATCGAACCAAATATCAAACGGCGGCAAAAACCTGGTTAACAATATCCTGTGCTTCGCGTTCAATCTTCTCCCGATGTTCAGGGCCAAGGAAACTTTCACAGTAAATCTTATAGGCTTCCTCTGTTCCTGATGGACGGGCGGCAAACCAACCATTTTCTGTCATCACTTTCAGGCCGCCGATGGATGCGCCGTTACCGGCGGCTTTCGTCAACCGGGCAGTGATGGGATCACCGGCAAGCTTATCTGCTGTCACCATTTCTGGTGACAACTTGGCTAACAACGCCTTCTGCTGATGGCTTGCGGGTGCCTGAATGCGGCTGTAACTCGGTGTACCAAAACGGGCGGCTAACTTATCGTAACGCTGCTGTGGATTTTCCCCTGTCACGGCGGTTATTTCTGCTGCCAGCAAACAGAGGATAATCCCATCTTTATCCGTGGACCACGGCATACCATCGAAACGCAGGAAAGAAGCCCCTGCACTCTCCTCTCCGCCAAAGCCCAATTTGCCCTGATGCAAACCATCAACAAACCACTTAAAACCGACCGGCACTTCCACCAATTCACGGCCAAGATCGGCAACGACCCGATCAATCATGGCACTGGAAACCAGCGTTTTACCTACCGCAACGCTTTCCGACCATTGTGGACGATGACGGAACAAATAATCTATCGCGGTTGCCAGATAGTGGTTTGGATTCATCAAACCGGCTGGTGTGACAATACCGTGGCGGTCATAATCAGGATCGTTGGCAAAAGCCAGATCAAACTTATCTCGCATTGCCAGCAAACCTGCCATTGCCCAAGGAGATGAGCAATCCATGCGAATGACACCATCATGATCCAGATGCATAAAACGGAACGTCTGATCGACCTGATCATTAACTAACGTCAGATTCAGGTTGTAGTACTCACCGATACGCTGCCAAAACGCAATGCCGGAGCCACCCAACGGATCAATACCGATTTTCAAACCTGCCTTCTGGATAGCAGCCATATCAACCACATCACCCAGCGCAGCGACATATGGCTCGACTAAATCTTGCTGGTGCAGATATTCACTGCTCAATGCCTGAGCAAATGGCAGACTCTTAACGCTTTTCAGGCCTTCTTCAAGCAACTCGTTAGCACGACGTTCGATAATCGTGGTCAGATCCGTATCGGCGGGGCCGCCATCAGGTGGATTATATTTAATGCCGCCATCTTCCGGCGGATTATGGGATGGTGTAATCACGATCCCATCCGCCAGCGCCTTCCCCTGACGGTTATAACAGAGGATGGCATGAGAAATCGCCGGTGTTGGCGTAAATCCATTATTTTCCTGCACAATCACATGCACATTATTGGCGGTCAACACTTCCAACACAGAAATAAAAGCAGCTTCTGACAACGCATGAGTATCTTTACCCACATAACAAGGGCCATTTATTCCCCGCTGCTTACGGGCTTCCACAACTGCCTGAGCAATTGCCAGAATATGCGCTTCATTAAAACTACTGCGCTGAGAGCTGCCACGATGGCCGGATGTACCGAATTTAACCTTATGCACTGGGTTTTCCGGCTGAGGATGTAGGGTGTAATACTGTGAAGTCAGTTGCGCTACATTTATCAGATCACTTTGGCGGGCAAGCTGCCCCGCGCGCGGATGATTTGCCACTTTATCTCTCCTGGGTGGCTGCACTGCCTCGACTGTTGCAGCGCAGCTTTAGTCATTTAAATCGTGCCACACACCTTTTCAATAAGATTGGCTGAAAATTGCATATCCTGCATAATTTGCTCAACCATATTGCGCTTACGGTCAGTATTAGTGTTAGTAATGACCCAAAAAGGTGTGCCCGGAATATGACGAGGTTTGGTTTGTTTGCCATTGGCAAGCAACGTCTGTTGATCGCCGGCAAAATAAACACGGGTACGACCATGCATAGCATCGGTTGTCTGAGAAAAACTTTCACTGTTCAAGCTGTATAATGTGGATAAGATCAACATAAAGCGATCAACTGATTTTTTCTTCTCAGAATAGTCATCTGAAAGTAACAATTCACGTATTACACGAACAGAATCACGCGGACGGGATACTGATGTTTTCTCCACAGCGCTAAAAGGCTGGACGTTCTGTACTGGCTGCTCGGCGTTAAATTTCAACATCCGGCGTAAAATATCAGATGCACTTTCACCGATATGTTGTGTGTGGCTGGCAATATAGCGGTAAAGGTCTTCATCAACTTCTATCGTTTTCATTTCTATCCAGTACTGTTCTAAATAAAAAATTTAGCCGGATTATAAAGTATAAAAGGAGAAAACAAAATAGGCAAAATTTCAATAACTTAAAAGTGTTTCAGCGTGAAAAACGATATGACAAAGCAGGCGATTTTCATCTAAAACAAATCAATCAGTTACATGGATATTGTGGATATAAGCCTCATCATAACTCATGAAGATTAAGATATTACTGCCATTGTGCATTTGAAATTCTTTTAACCCACATTGAAGCGCTGGCCTTAGCGCAACTGGTTAAGCGGCTGAACTGGGCGGAGATACGGTCGCGGTAGGGGTAGCCGGTAACGGCTATTCCTACCGCGACCGTTTATTTCCAGAGTAATGATGTTGCACTTACTATGCGAATCCAAGAGCAAATAAATTATATGAACATTATCCACTCCCTTATTTTTAATATAAAAAATCCGGTATAAACAATATATACCGGATTATCATACCAACGTTAAATTATTCTATAATGGTTAATATCTCCGTATTACAACGTCCCCCGATCACAATGTATTGCCAATGCCTTATTCAGAGCCTGAGCTAAAGCCATTCTATGCTCCTTATCCTCCAACAAACTGAAATGATTACCTGAAATAGCCATCAACTGAAGTGAAGAGTCAGGCATGACCTGCGCCCAGCCTAATGACGGTTCTATATCTAACGACTCTGGCTTTTCATCCGTGACAAAAGACACAGAAGGAGAAGGCTCTCTCGCATAAAACTGATGCAGCGTTAACGCTAATGCTTGCGGTTCATACTCTCTGACTATTTGCGTATAACGCTCTATCTGCTCCCAACGTTTTGCGATTAAATCAGGCCGCAGACTGGCAGGGTATAGCGCCAATTCCTGTGCCGCTGCAATAAACTGCACCAAATTCAACTCATCAATTCGCCGGTACAACTCCGCAACCTCTTCTGTGCACTCCTCCCCTGACTGTCGTGCCAACTCAGCCAGGAACAGATGTTTAGGTTGTGCGGATTGCTCCCCGAAATAATGAGGAGCCGGCGTATCAATCAGCCCCAGGAAGTTCACCGTCTCACCGGCATGCAAAAGCTGCCGGGCAACAGCATAAGCCAATATACCGCCGGAAGAGTAACCACTTATCCGGTACGGGCCTGTCGGTTGAACCGCTTTCATCAAGCTGATCATTCTGACCGCCTGCTCTTCCACCGTCGACATCGGTTCTTCACTGATGGACGGCCAGGGCAGCGCATAAATCGGATAACCTGACCGGATAATTGGTCATTCGCATGGCGAGCAGTGAGTGGCCCCCCAGCGCGAAGAAGTTGTCATGCCGGCTGACCTGCTCAACCCCCAGCAATTCACGCCAAATAGTTGCCAGTGCAATTTCCGTTTCCCCTTGTGGCGCTTCATAAACCTGACAGGCAAACGCTTCATTATCCAGCGCCGGCAGCATTCGACGATCCAGCTTACCGTTCGGGGTCAACGGAAGTGCATCCAGCCGCACAAAGGCCGTTGGTACCATATAGTCAGGTAAAGTTGCACTCAAGTGGGTACGCAGGCTATTCGCCAGCCCCTCATCCGCTTGCACCACAACATAAGCGACCAGACGCTTATCCTGCGCTTCTCCCAACGCGAACACCACTGATTCACGTACCGCCGGGTGCTCTATCAGCCGGGCTTCAATTTCCCCCGGTTCAATGCGGAAACCGCGGACTTTAACCTGCTGGTCGTTGCGGCCCAGGAATTCCAAGTTACCATCCGGCAGGTAGCGAGCTAAATCCCCGGTACGGTACATACGAGCACCCGGTTGATCACTAAACGGATCAATCAGGAAACGTTCAGCTGTCAATTCTGGCCGATTCAGGTAGCCACGGGCGACAGCGATTCCACCAATGTAAAGTTCACCAGTGACACCCATTGGGACAGGTTCCCCGTGGGTATTGAGAATATAAATTTGGGTATTGGATATTGGGCGGCCAATCGGTACGTTATCGGCAAAACAGCTCGGATGGTTGATATCAAACACGGTACAACCCACGACGGTTTCGGTTGGGCCGTACTCGTTGATGATGCGTGATCCAGGCGATAATGTTTGCCAAAGTGCAATAGTGGAACTGGGCAGTGTCTCTCCACCCACAATAAAGCAGTGAGAGGGGCATTTTCGTCCCACGGTTTTCAATTTCTGCCCCATTGCCGAAAGATGACCAGGAGTAATTTTAACCAAAGCACCCGATTCCATTGACAACAATGCGGGAAGCAATTCAACCAGCTCCTGCCCGTCACGGAGCAAATGGATCTTGCCACCACACAGTAAAGGCAGGTAAAGACTGGTGACCGTGGCATCAAAGGCTATCGATGACGAAACGATACTATTGAATTGCTTTTCAGTTAGGTAATCACTCCGCGCCCATAGCAGGTAGTTGCAGACACCACGATGTTCCAACATCACGCCTTTCGGTGTCCCTGTCGAACCCGAGGTATAAATGACATACGCCAGATGTCGTGAAGTTAGTGCAGGTATTTGCGGGTTGTAGTCCCGCTGGTTGAGCAATGCATTTGGGTCAAGTACGGTTAATTCTGCCAGTGCCTTCTCACCCAACGCAGCACGTCCAGCTTTATCCGCCAGCAAAATAACCGGAGCGGCATCAGTCAGAATATGGGCCAGACGCTCCCCGGTATAAACCGGATCCAGCGGCACATAGGCTCCACCGGCTTTTAGTATTGCCAATATCCCCACCACCATTGCCGGTGAACGTGACACACAAATCGCCACTCGCTGATCCGGCTCTACGCCCAGCGCAATTAGCTGATGGGCCAACCGGTTAGCACGGGCATTTAATTCCGCATAACTGAGGGTTTGATCTTCATGCACTAATGCTGTGGCATTCGGGGTTTTCTCCACTTGTTGTTCAAACAACTGATGGATACATAACGCATCAGGATACGCGGTTTCCGTCGCGTTCCAGGTTTTTAACAACAATGTACGCTCCGATTCTGGCAGAGTTTCCAACTGCCGTACCGGCGTTTCAGGCGCTTGTTCAAGCGCCTCCACCAAACTCTCCAGCGCCTGTTGCATATAACCGCATATCCGATCCGCATCAAACGGCTGGACAACTTGAGCAGTTAATCCCAAGGATTCACCACAATCCTCCACCGACAACACTAACGGATAATTGGTTCGCTCCTGCGCATCAAGGAATTCAATCCCGCTGATCAGTTCATCCAGCATTGTTGACAATGCATTATGTCGATAATTCAACAAGCTGCTAAAGAGGGGGATCTCCCCCTGCACATTACTGCAACGCTGGGCCAGCGCCAGTGAAGCATGTTCATGTTCCAATAGACCGGCGAGTCGGGTATGGGCAGCCTGCACGCTGTCCCGTACCGGGGTATCATTGATATCCAGCCGCAGCGGCAAGGTATTGATAAACAGCCCCATGCCACTATCAGCCCCTTCTCCCGCCGCCATGCGTCCAAACAGCACAGTGCCAAACACCACTTTCTCCTGATCGCTGGTATGCGACAATACTTGGGCCCAGGCCAGATGACACAACGCTGCCAAACTGACCCCCAAACGCCGGGCCTGACCACGCAGACGATCATTCAGCTCAGGCACCAACATCCGGTGGGATTCCATCACCTGTGAACCATCACTATGCACCTCCGTCAATCCGAACGGCAGCGTAGGTTCATCCACCGCCGCCAGCATATCGGTAAAGAAGCGGGTGTGTTCTTCCTGACTGACCCCCAACCGGGCCTCAGCCACCAAATTACGGAAAGAAACTGGGGAAGGCAGGCTGTCCTCCTGTTCGGTAAGATACGCCTGAACCTCACGGTTCATCACGTCCAGCGTAGTATGGTCACCAATCAGGTGATGCAGCAATTGCAGGACAATCCAGCGGCCATCGGCTTCTTGCGCCACCACAAACCGCAGCAATGGTGCCTGATTCAGGTCAAGACGATAATAACTAGGATTAAAACGTTGAGCCAGTTGTTCACAAATCGGCCCATCAGCCGGATCCAGAGTCAATTCAATGACCGATAAAGGCACCTGACGCCAGACGACCTGAGTCGGCACAGACAATTCTTGCCAGATAAAAGCGGTACGCAAAATATCGTGACGATCAACCACCTGTTGCACTGCCGCCAGATAACGGTCCAGCAGAGTCCGTTCAGTAAAGGCCATCTGGCTGACCACCAGATACGGATCCCCTTCGTTTGCCAGTAAGTGGTGGAACAAAATACCGTCCTGCAATGGTGACAAGGCATAGATATCCTGAATATTGGTCACCCCGCCCGGTACCTGTCTGACGATGCGGTCAATGTCAGCCTGAGTCAGATCGATCAGCGGCAACATCTCTGGGGTGAGTGTCGTCGTCGCTGATGTAATGACGTTAGGCGGTACGATTACAGCCTGATGCTGTCCCAATGTTTGGGCTAAATCTGACAGCATTGGAGACTGGAACAGATCACGCGCCGTCAGGGTCAACCCCTGGTGACGCAGGCGTTCAATCATGCTCACCGCGAGCAGTGAATGGCCGCCCAGGGCAAAGAAATTATCATACCGGCTGACCTGTTCAATCCCCAATAATTCACGCCAAATCGCCGCCAAGGTCATTTCCATTGTTCCTTGTGGTGCCTGGTAAACCTGACGGACCACGTTTTCATTGTCCGGGGCCGGTAGTGCACGACGATCCAGCTTACCGTTCGGGGTCAATGGAAACTCCTCCAGCCGCACAAAGGCTGACGGCACCATATAATCAGGCAAAATTTTACTCAGGTGAACACGCAAACTATTCACCAGCCCGTCATCCTCAGGTGCCACCACATAGGCTACCAGTCGTTTATCCGCCCCATCACCTAACGCCAACACAGCCGCCTCACGCACCACGGGGTGATCTACCAGATGCGTCTCAATTTCCCCCGGTTCAATGCGGAAACCCCGGATTTTGACCTGTTGATCGTTGCGGCCCAGAAACTCCAGATTGCCGTCCGGCAGATAACGCGCCAAATCCCCGGTACGGTACATGCGTGCATCCGGATTATCACTAAACGGATCCACCAGGAAACGTTCAGCAGTTAACTCAGAACGATTGAAATAACCTAGGGCTACCCCATCCCCCCCGACATAAATTTCTCCGACCACCCCCAACGGTACTGGCTGACCATACGCATCCAGCAGATAAACACGGGTATTAGCGATTGGCCGGCCAATGGGAACCCGGATCGCTCCCTGCGCTAACTCCTTGATAGGATATATCGTGGTAAAGGTGGTTCCCTCACTCGGACCATAAGCCTGCAATAATTGTTGTGGCGGGCGACTATCCAGAACTTGGGCAATCACATGTAAATCGGGAATATCTCCCCCGAAAATCAGGATCTTAATCTGCGGAAGAATTGGGGATAACTCTACCGCCAGCCGGTTAAACAACCCGATAGTCAGCCACAGAACCGTGATGCGGTGAGCCTGTAAAACCCGTATTAACTCCGGCGGTGTCAATAACGTAGCGCGGTCGATAACCACTAGCGCACCGCCATTGAGCAATGGTGCCCAGACTTCAAACGTGCTGGCATCGAAAGCCGGGTTAGCCGTAAAGGCAACCTGATCATCCGGTCCAATTTCAGCATAGCCATTATTGATGACCAGCCGGACCACCGCACGATGAGACACTACCGCCCCTTTTGGCATTCCAGTCGAGCCGGAGGTATACATGATATACGCTGATTCGGTACTAAAACGCGGTAAGTCAAGGTTGAAACACTCTTCCTCTCTACTCGTATTCTCCTCATCAGAGAAACGAAGCAGCGGAACAGCCAGGTCAGCCGGAATATCAGCCTGTGTATCGGTGAGCAACAACCTGGCGGAACAATCACTTATCAGCCAGTTTTTCCGCTCATCCGGCACACTGGGATCAATCGGCACGTAAACGGCACCCGCTTTGAGAATCGCCAATTGGGCCACCACCAGCTCTATCGATCGCTCGAACAAGATCACAACATGATCACCAAGACCAATCCCTTGTCCGATCAGCTGACGAGCCAACCCGTTAGCACGAGCATTCAATTCCGTATAGCTCAGGGTTTTATCTCCTGTCATTAGTGCTGTCGCCTCTGGAGTCTTCTCCACCTGTTGTTCAAACAACTGATGGATGCATAACTGGTCAGGGTAAACTGTTTCTGTCGCGTTCCAGGTTTCCAATAACAACCTGCGCTCCGCCTGAGCCAGGATATCCATTTCCCCGATCCGCTGTTGAGCATGAGCGACCATCTCTTGTAGCACCGCGTGGAGTCGATCCCACCTGCCGCTCTATCGTCGAGTGATCAAACAGGGCGGTGGCATAACTCAACGCACCGACAATCCGCCCCTTCTCTTCTGACAGATTCAGTTCAAGATCAAATTTGACAATATCAATATCAGAGACCTGATCGACCGGTGATACGGCCAGCCCCGGTAATTGCCAGGCCGTGTTCTCATTGTTCTGCCAGGCAAACATGACCTGGAACAACGGCGTATGCGCCAGTCGGCGCGGCGGCTGCACGATTTCCACCACCTGCTCAAACGGTAAATCCTGGTGCTCCTGTGCCGCTAAAGCGGTCTGCCGCACACGCGCCAGCAACTCCGTCACCGTCAGCTCACCCGATAAATCAACACGCAACGCCAGCGTATT
Source organism: Photorhabdus khanii NC19 (assembly GCF_000517265.1). GTDB lineage: Bacteria > Pseudomonadota > Gammaproteobacteria > Enterobacterales > Enterobacteriaceae > Photorhabdus > Photorhabdus khanii. Next base: position 181,793 of record NZ_AYSJ01000017.1, on the reverse strand, counting down.
GACAAAGAACCCGATCAGCGACTCCACTTCCTGACGACTGCGGCCTGCACTCGGTGTGCCTATCACCACATCGTCCTGACCTGACAGGCGCGACAGGACCACCGCCCAGGCTGACAACAGCGTCATAAATAACGTGACACGGGTGCTTGCTCACTCAGCCGTTTAAGCGCCGTCGTTAATGCCGGATCCAGGTTAACCGGCACGGCATGCCCGGTAAACGACTGCTCCGACGGACGGGGCCGGTCAGTAGGTAAATCCAGCAGAACCGGGGCGTCAGCCAATATCGCATGCCAATAGTCGGATTGCCGTTGGGTCCGTTCCGCCAGCAACCACTGACGCTGCCAGGCAGCGTAATCCGGGTATTGAATCGCCAGCGGGGGCAGCGGATCCGGTTGCCCGGCCAGAAACGCCGTATAGAGTGCGCTCAGTTCACGTATCAACACATCGACAGACCAGCCATCGGAAACAATGTGATGCTGCGTCAGCAGGAACCAATATTCATCATCGGTGAGCCGGATAAGACCGGCGCGGATCAGCGGGCCACGCTCAAGGTTAAATGATGCGCGCGCTTCCTCGCTGCACAGGCGTTCAAGAACCCTCTCCGCATCCGGGAGCCCACGCAGGTCATGTTGAGATAGCCGCAAGCCGCTATCCGGTGCCAACAGCTGCACTTGTGGCTGCCCCTCAATAGAGACAAAGACAGAGCGTAACGCTTCATGACGGGCAAACAAGGTATCCAGCGCCTTTTGCCAGGCCATGATATCCAGCTGACCACGTAAGCGCAGGGCCATCGGGATATGATAAGTCTCGCTGACCCCCTCAAGCTGTGCCAGGAACCACAGGCGCTGTTGAGCAAATGACAGCGGCAACTCACCCTCACGGGATATCGGCATGATGGCCGGCAGAACAGGGGCCGGTTGACCAGACCGGGCCTGCATGACCTCGGCAAAAGCCCTTAACGTAGGGGATTTAAACAGGGTTGCCAGCGACAGTTCGACACCGAACGCCGCGACACGGTTCATCACCCGTACCGCCAGCAACGAATGGCCGCCCAGGGCAAAGAAATTGTCATGCCGGCTGATTTGCTCAATCCCCAGGATTTCACACCAAATCGCCGCCAGCGCGATTTCTGTTTCGCCCTGCGGCGCGGCGTAAACCTGACGGACAACCGCTTCATTGTCCGCTGCCGGCAACGCCTGACGATCCAGCTTGCCGTTCGGGGTTAACGGGAAGGCATCCAGCCGCACAAAGGCCGACGGCACCATATAATCCGGTAAAATGGCACTCAGATAAGTATGCAGGCTATTGACCAGCCCCTCATCCGCGGGTGCCACCACATAAGCCACCAGCCGTTTCTCCTGCCCTTCACCCTGCGCCAATACCGCCGACTCACTCACCGCCGGGTGTTCCACCAGCCGGGCTTCTATTTCTCCCGGTTCAATGCGGAAACCCCGGATCTTAACCTGCTGGTCATTACGGCCCAGGAACGCCAGGTTGCCGTCCGGCAGGTAGCGGGCCAGATCGCCGGTGCGGTACATACGGGCACCCGGATTATCACTGAACGGATCGATAAGGAAACGGTCCGCTGTCAAGTCTGGGCGATTGAGGTAGCCACGCGCCACTCCCGCGCCCCCGATATAAATTTCCCCCACCACACCCAGCGGCACCGGCTGACCATACCCGTCCAGCAAGTAAAGGCCGGTGTTGGCTATCGGGCGCCCGATACTTTCAATTACCCGGTCACCCCGCGGTATCGATATCCAGGCAGAATAGGTTGTCGTTTCGGAAGGTCCATAGAGATTACATAACCGTTGCACCGGCGTTTCTGCGAAAATCTGTTCAATCAGAGCACTTTTAAGCGGCTCACCCGCCAGATTGACGGTATGGACCGACGCCATCAGCGCCTGAGCCTGCAACAACGGTTTCATTGCCGACGGGACTGAGTTAATCAAACTCACCGGCCGGGGATGTCGCATCAATGACAGGACATCCTCGACCAGATGGATCGCCGCACCACAGGATAACGGCATAAAACATTCGAAAATGGACAGGTCGAAATTCATCGACGTTGAGAACAGTATCTCCCGGAATTCTTCCGCGCCAAAAGCCTGCTGGGCCCAGTGCAGGAAGTTCACCGTATTCCGGTGCTCAATCATCACCCCTTTTGGCACCCCTGTGGAGCCGGAGGTGTAAATCACATACGCCAGGTGCCGGGCAGTCAGCGCAGGGACCTGTGGATTACTATCCGGTTGATCAAGCAAGGTATTCGGGTCGAGCACAGTTAGCGCAGACAACGCTTCCTCGCCCAACACAGTACGACCGGCTTCATCCGCCAGCACCATAGCCGGGGCAGCATCGGTCAAAATATGGGCCAGACGCGCGCCAGGATAAGCCGGATCCAGCGGCACATAAGCCCCACCCGCTTTCATTACCGCCAACAAGCCCACCACCATTGCCGGTGAGCGTGAGACACAAATCGCCACCCGCTGATCCGGTTCTACCCCCAGAGCAATCAGCTGATGGGCCAGCCGGTTGGCACAGGCATTTAATTCGACATAACTGAGAGTTTGCTCTTCATACACTAACGCTATAGCGTCAGGGTTTTTCTCCACCTGTTGCTCAAACAACTGATGAATACATAACTGATCAGGGTAAACTGTTTCTGTCGCGTTCCAGGTTTTTAACAACAACATCCGCTCCGCTTCCGGCAGGATGTTCAGGGCTCGTACCGGTGTATCCGGGGCTTGCTCAAGCGCCTCCACCAGACTTTCCAATGCCTGCTGCATATAACCGCACAGGCTTGCTGGATCAAACGGCTGCACTACCTGAGCGGTCAGCCCCAAGGAGCCACCAAAGTCCTCCACTGACAGCATTAACGGATAGTTGGTCCGCTCTTGTGCGCCCAGAAATTCAATACTGCTTATGATGTCATCCGATGTTGCCGGCAAGGTATTGTGCCGATAATTCAACAGGCTATTAAAGAGTGGAATATCACCCCTCACCCCGCTGCAACGCTGGGCCAGCGCCAGTGACGCGTGCTCATGTTCCAATAGTCCGGCCAGTCGGGTATGGGCAGCCTGCACGCTATCCCGTACCGAAGTTTCATCGATATCCAGCCGCAGCGGCAAGGTATTGATAAACAACCCCATACTGTTGTCTGCCCCTTCCCCCGCCTGCATACGCCCAAACAGCACGGTGCCAAACACCACTTTCTGTTGATCGCTGGTACGCGACAATACCTGGGCCCAGGCCAGATGACACAACGCCGCCAAACTGACGCTCAGATGTCTCGCCTGATGACGCAAACGGTTATTTAGCCCGGCTGGCAACATCCGGTGGGATTCCTCCACCTGCGAGCCATCACGATGCACTTCCGTCAAACCAAACGGCAAGGTGGGTTCATCTACCGTCGCTAACATGTCGGTAAAGAAACAGGTGTGTTCTTCCTGACTGACACCCAACTCGGCCTGCGCCACCAGATTACGGAACGGTGTCGGCGCAGGCAGGCTATCCTCCTGCCCCGTCAGATACGCCTGTACTTCACGGTGCATCACTTCCATCGTTTCATGATCGCCAATCAGGTGATGCTGCAATTCCAATACAATCCAACGGCCATCAGTTTCCTGAGCAATAACAAAACGCAATAGTGGTGCCTGATTCAGGTCAAGACGATGCCGACGCGGATCAAAACGCCGGGTTAACTGGTCACTGACCGGGCCGTCGGCCGGGTTCAGTGTCAGTTCCGTTACCGACAATTGGGCCTGACGCCAGACCACCTGTGCCGGCACTGACAATTCTTGCCAGATAAAAGCAGTACGTAGAATATCGTGCCGATCAACTACCCGCTGAACCGCCGTCAAATAACGATCCAACAGATCCCGGTCAGCAAAGGCCATCTGCCCCATCAACAGATACGGATCCCCTTCGTTTGCCAATAAGTGGTGGAACAAAATACCGTCCTGTAACGGTGACAGTGCATAGATATCCTGGATATTGCCCATCCCGCCCGGCACCTGCCTGACGATGCGGTCAATGTCAGCCTGAGTCAGATCGATCAGCGGCAACATCGCCGGCGTCAGTACCGTCGTATCCAGTGTAATATGGTTGTCAGGCACCTGAATTTCATCATGCTGAACCAAGGACTGTGCCAAAATACAGAGTGTTGGATACTGGAATAGCGTTTTTACCGATACACTCAGGCCGATACGCCGCAATCGATCGATCATGCGCACAGCAAGCAGTGAATGTCCCCCCAAGGCAAAGAAGCTGTCATACCGACTTATCTGCTCAACCCCTAGCAACTCACACCAGACTGCCGCCAGCATCGTTTCCATCTTCCCTTGCGGGGCTTCATAGACCTGACGGGCAAATGCTTCCTCCCCCGGTGCCGGCAACGCCCGGCGATCCAGTTTGCCATTCGGGGTCTGCGGGAAGGTATCCAGCCGCACAAAGGCCGCCGGGATCATATAGTCAGGTAAAACGACGCTCAGGTGTTCACGCAAACGGGCTGCCAACCCCGCCTGCGCTTCCGCTATCACATAGGCAACCAGTCGTTTTCCTTGCCCATCATCCAGCACCAGCACTGCCGCCTCTTGCACTGCCGAGTGTTCCATCAACCGGGTTTCAATTTCCCCCAACTCAACACGGAAGCCCCGAATTTTCACCTGCTGGTCGTTACGGCCCAGGAATTCCAAGTCACCGTCCGGCAGATAGCGGGCCAAATCCCCGGTACGATACATCCGCGCACCGAATACTGGACTAAAGGGATCCGGTATGAAACGTTCAGCGCTCAATTCCGGCTGGTTAAGATAACCCCGTGCTACACCCACTCCGCCAATATACATTTCGCCAATACAGCCTAATGGTACTGGCTGACCGTATCTGTCCAACAGATAAACACAGGTATTTTTAAGTGGTCGGCCTATAGAACTATCATCTGCCGGGGATAAGATATCCTGACAGGTCGCCGTCACGGTATTTTCTGTCGGGCCATAGGCGTTCAACAGCCGGGGCCGGTGGATTTCCCGTGCAAACCAGTCCTGAATGGCGCTCTTTTTCACCGCATCACCACCAATGATAATTAACCGGAGACAATCCGGTAGCGGTAATGCACTGTTGTCTCTGACAATCAGTTCGGACCAAAATAATGCAGGCAGAGACATCACCGTGATACGGTTCTGCCAGGCCAAGGCAATAAATTCCGACATAGAGGCCAGCCAGCGGTCATCACGCATAACCAACGTAGCGCCATTACATAATGTCAAGAAACATTCTTCCACTGAAACGTCAAAAGCAAAGGAAGCAAATTGCAACATCCGATCTTGCGCCGTGACCGCGTAGGTTTCATTAAAGCCCAAGTGACGCTGATACACCGCCTGATGTTCCACCATCACCCCTTTCGGTTGCCCAGTTGAGCCAGAGGTATAGATGACGTAAACCAAGTGCTGTGGCGTCAACGCAGGGACCTGCGGGTTACGGTCCGACTGGTCTGGCAAGGTATTCGGGTCAAGTACCGTTAACCCGCCCAACACCTTATCACCCAATGCTACTCGTCCGGCCGCATCAGCCAACGCCACTGACGGAGTAGTATCATTCAGGATATACGCCAACCGCTCCAACGGATAGGTTGGATCCAACGGCACATAGGCCCCACCAGATTTCATCACTGCCAGCAATGCCACCACCATTGCCGGGGAACGTGACACACAAATCGCCACCCGCTGATCCGGCTCGACCCCCAGAGCAATCAATTGATGAGCCAGCCGGTTGGCGCGGGCATTTAATTCAGCATAACTGAGGATCTGCTCTTCATACACTAACGCCGTGGCCTGCGGGGTTCTTTCCACCTGTTGTTCAAACAACTGATGGAGACATAACGCCTCAGGATAAGGGGTTTCCGTCGCATTCCAAGTTTCCAGCAACAGCTTGCGCTCCGCCGGTGCCAGGATATCTATCTCCCCGATCCGCTGTTGAGCATGAGCGACCATAGCTTGCAGCACCGTGTGCAGATATCCCACCTGTCGCTCCATTGTCGATTGATCAAACAGAGCGGTGGCATAACTCAACGCACCGACAATCCGGCCCTCCTCTTCTGACAAGCCTAGTTCAAGATCAAACTTGATAATATCAACAGCTTGATCGACCGGTGACACAGCCAGCCCCGGTAGTTGCCAGGCCGTGCTCTCATTGTTCTGCCAGGCAAACATGACCTGGAACAGCGGGGTATGCGCCAGTCGGCGCGGTGGCTGCACGATTTCCACTACCCGCTCAAATGGTAAATCCTGATGTTCCTGTGCCGCTAGAGCGGTCTGCCGTACACGCGCCAATAATTCAGTCACCGTCAGATCACCCGAAACATCCATGCGTAACGCCAGCGTATTGACAAAGCATCCGATCAGCGGCTCCACTTCCTGACGACTGCGGCCTGCACTCGGTGTGCCTATCACCACATCGTCCTGACCTGACAGGCGCGACAGGACCACCGTCCAGGCTGACAACAGCGTCATAAATAACGTGACACCGTGCTGCTCACTCAGCCGTTTAAGCGCCGTCGTTAATGCCGTATCCAAGTTAACCAGCACGGCATTCCCGGCAAACGACTGCTCAGACGGACGAGGCCGATCAGTAGGCAAATCCAGCAAGACCGGCGCGTCAGCCAGCAGAGTACGCCAATAGTCAGATTGAATCTGAACACGTTCCGCTGACAGCCACTGACGCTGCCAGGCAGCATAATCCGGGTATTGAATCGCCAGCGGTGGCAATGGATCCGGTTGCCCGGCCAAAAACGCCGTATAGAGTGCGCTCAGTTCACCTATCAGCACATCGACAGACCAACCATCGGAAATAATGTGATGCTGGGTGAGCAGGAACCCGTATTCGTCATCGGTAAGCCGGATAAGACTGGCGCGGATCAGCGGGCCACGGTCAAGGTCAAATGATGCGCAGGCTTCCTCGGCACACAGGCACTCAAGAACCCCCTGCGCATCCGGGAACCCGCGCAGGTCATGTTGAGATAACAGCAGGCCGCCATCCGGTGCCAACAACCGCACTTGTGGCTGACCCTCAATAGAGACAAAGACAGAACGTAACGCTTCATGGCGAGCAAACAAAGCGTTAAGTGCTTGCTGCCAGGCGACAATATCTAGTGAACCACGCAAACTCAACGCGATCGGGATATGATAAGTCTCACTGACGCCATCAAGTTGAGCAAGGAACCACAGGCGCTGTTGAGCGAATGACAACGGCAATTCACCCTCGCGGGATATCGGCAGGATAGCGGACAATGCTCTGTCTTGCTTATCAAGCCGGGTAGTGATGATCTCCTCAGCAAAGGCAGCCAAAGACGGGGATTTGAACAGCTTGGTCAGCGGCAATTCAACATCGAAAGCGGCCATCCGATTCATCACCCGTATCGCCAACAGTGAATGCCCCCCCAGGGCAAAGAAATTATCATGTCGGCTAATCTGTTCAATCCCCAGGATTTCACACCAAATCGCCGCCAGGGCGATTTCCGTTTCTCCCTGCGGAGCCTCGTAAACCTGACGGGCAAACGCCTCTTCGTCCGGTGCCGGCAGCGCACGACGATCCAACTTACCGTTCGGAGTTAACGGGAAGGCATCCAGCCGCACAAAGGCCGACGGCACCATGTAGTCAGGCAACTGAACGCTCAGATGCTCACGCAGGCGATTAGCCAGCCCCTCATCCGCTGACGCCACCACATAGGCCACCAGCCGTTTATCCTGCCCTTCACCCTGCGCCAATACCACCGATTCACTCACCGCCGGGTGTTCCGCCAACCGGACCTCAATTTCACCCAGCTCAATACGGAATCCGCGGATTTTAACCTGTTCGTCGTTACGGCCCAGGAATTCCAGATCACCGTCCGGCAGATAACGGGCCAAATCCCCGGTACGATACATCCGCGCACCCGCTATCGGGCTAAAGGGATCCGGTATAAAACGCTCCGCGCTCAGTTCCGGTCGGTTAAGATAACCGCGCGCTACCCCGACGCCACCAATATACATTTCACCCGCACAGCCTAATGGCACCGGTTGACCATATTGGTCCAGCAGGTAGATGCGGGCATTTTTAGCCGGCCGGCCAATAGAATGCGCATCGGCTGGGGATAATACGTCCTTATAGGTCACCGTCACGACATTTTCAGTCGGACCATAACCGTTCAACAGCCGGGGCCGGTGGCCTTCCTGCCTGAACCAATCCTGAATGGCGTTCTTTTTGACCGCCTCACCACCAATGATGATGAGCCGGAGACAATCCGGCAGCGGTAACCCCGTATCTCTGGCCGCCAGTTCAGACCAGAACAGGGTCGGTAGTGACACCACCGTAATACGATATTGCTGGGTTAAAGCAATAAATTCCGGCATCGAAGCCAGCCAGCTGTCATCGCGAAGAACCAGCGTAGCGCCATTGCATAATGACGAGAAAAAATCTTCCACTGAAACATCAAACGCAAAAGCGGCAAATTGCAACAGCCGGTCTTGTGCCGTGACAGCATAGGTGTCATTAAAACCCAGATACCGTTGATAAATCGCCTGATGCTCTACCATCACCCCTTTCGGCTGCCCGGTTGAGCCGGAGGTATAGATGACATAAGCCAGATGCTGTGGCGTCAACGCCGGGACCTGCGGGTTGCTGTCCGGCTGGTCTGGCCGGGTATTCAGGTCAAGCACTGTCAGCCCTGCCAGCGCGGCTTCACCCAACGCCATCCTACCGGCCGCATCAGCCAAGACCACTGCTGGGGCGGTATCATTCAGGATATACGCCAGACGTTCCCCTGGATAGGTTAAATCCAGCGGCACATAAGCCCCACCGGCTTTCAGTACCGCCAGCAAAGCCACCACCATCGCCGGAGAGCGTTCCACGCAAATCGCCACCCGCTGGTCCGGTGTGACACCCTGCGCAATCAATTGATGGGCCAGGCGGTTGGCGCAGGCATTTAATTCGGCATAACTGAGGGTCTGTTCTTGATACGCCAGTGCCGTCGCCTCCGGAGCCCGCTTCACCTGTTGCTCAAACAACTGGTGAATACATAACGCGTCAGGATACGCGGTTTCCGTGGCATTCCAGGTTTCCAGCAACAGCGAGCGTTCCGTTTCCGGCAAGATATTCAACGCCCGTACCGACGTTTCCGGTGCCTGCTCAAGCGCCTCCACCAGACTCTCCAGCGCCTGCTGCATATAACCGCATATTCTGTCCGGATCAAACGGCTGCACCGCATTAGCCGTCAGTCCCAAAGTGGATCCCCCGTCCTCCACCGACAACCCAAAGGGATAGTTAGTGCTCTCCTGCCCGCCCAGGAATTCAATCCCGTCCATCGTTTCATTCAGCGGATCCTGTTGATCATTATGCCGATAGTTCAGCAGGGCACTAAAGAGAGGCGTACCACTGGCAACCCCACTGCAACGCTGGGCCAGCGCCAGTGACGCATGCTCATGCGCCAGCAACCCAGCCAGCCGTAAATGAGCCGCCCGCACGCTGTCCCGTACCGGGGTCTCATCGATATCCAGGCGTAACGGCAGGGTATTGATAAACAGCCCCATCCCATTGTCAGCCCCTTCTCCCGCCGCCATGCGCCCAAACAGCACAGTACCAAACACCACGTTCTCCTGACCACTGGTATGGGATAACACCTGTGCCCAGGCCAGATGACACAGCGCCGCCAGACTGACACCCAAATGCCGGGCCTGATAGCGAAGACGGTCATTTAACCCGGTAGTCAGCATCCGGTAGGATTCCCTCTCCTGAGATCCATCATGGTGCACGTTCGCCAGCCCAAACGGCAATGTCGGCTCATCCACCTCCGCCAACATGTTAGTAAAGAAGCGGGTATGTTCCTCCTGACTGATACCCAACCGGGCCTGCGCCACCAGATTGCGGAACGGCACCGGCGCAGGCAGGCCGTCTTCCTGACCCGTAAGATACGCTTGTACTTCGCGATTCATCACATCCAGCGTGGTATGGTCACCAATCAGGTGATGCAGCAATTCCAGTAAAAACCAGCGGCCATCGGTCTCCTGAACCACGACAAAACGCAGCAGCGGTGCCTGCCCCAAATCAATACGATAATGACGGGGATTAAAACGTTGAACCAGTTGATCACCCACCGGCCCATCAGCCGGGTCCAACGTCAATTCAGTGACCGACAACGGTGCCTGACGCCAGACTACCTGAGCTGGCACTGACAATCCTTGCCAGATAAAGGCCGTACGCAGAATATCGTGCCGATCAACCATCTGTTGTACCGCGGCCAAATAACGGTCCAGCAGAGGCCGGTCAGCAAAAGCCATCTGGCTGATCACCAGATACGGATCCCCTTCATTTGCCAATAAGTGGTGGAACAAAATGCCATCCTGCAATGGCGACAGAGCATAGATATCCTGAAGATTAGCCATCCCACCCGGTACTTGCCCGACGATACGGTCAATGTCAGCCTGAGTCAGATCGATCAACGGCAACATCACCGGGGTAAGTGTCGTCGTCGCTGACGTAATGACATTCGGTGGCACCACCACAGCCCGGTGCTGCCTCAACGTTCGAGCCAGTTCAGACAACACCGGCGACTGGAACAGGTCACGCACCGCCAGTGTCAACCCCAGGTTACGTAAGCGTTCAATCATCCGTACCGCGAGCAGTGAATGACCACCCAGAGCAAAAAAGCTGTCATGCCGGCTGACCTGTTCAACCCCCAGTAATTCACGCCAAATAACCGACAGGGCAATTTCTGTTTCGCCTTGCGGCGGCGCGTAAACCTGACGGGCAACGGCTTCACCATCCGGCACCGGTAGCGCACGACGATCCAGCTTACCGTTCGGGGTCAATGGCAACGCATCCAGACGCACAAAGGCGGACGGCACCATATAGTCAGGTAAAGTTGCACTCAGGTGGGTACGCAGGCTATTCGCCAGCCCCTCATCCACGGGTGCCACCACATAAGCGACCAGACGCTTATCCTGCGCTTCTCCCAACGCCAACACCACCGATTCACGTACCGACGGGTGTTCTATCAGCCGGGCTTCAATTTCCCCCGGTTCAATGCGGAAACCGCGGATTTTCACCTGCTGGTCATTACGGCCCAGGAATTCCAGATTACCGTCCGGCAGGTAACGCGCCAAATCCCCGGTCCGGTATATGCGCGCATCCGGGTTGTCACTGAACGGATCGACCAGGAAACGTTCCACCGTCAATTCTGGCCGGTTCAGATAACCCCGCGCAACACCCGCACCACCAACATATAATTCACCGATTGTCCCCAACGGCACTGGCTGGCCGTATTTATCCAACAGATAGAGCGTTAAATCCGGGATACGCGTACCAATAGGGCTGGTTATCTGCGCCACATCATGAGAACTCAGTTCCCGATAAGTCACATGAACCGTCGTCTCCGTGATACCGTACATATTCACCAACCGGGGCGACGTCTCTTCACGCAGGAGATACCACGGCCGCAACATACCGGGATCAAAAGCTTCTCCCCCAAAGATGATATAACGCAGCTGGTCCGGTAATGGGTTATCGACATAACTGGCAATAAAGGCTTTGAAAGCACTCGGCGTCTGATTCAACACGGTGATACCGTGCTGACACACAAATTGATGCAGCTCCTGAGGTGAACGGACTATCGCGTGTGGCACCAGAACCAGTTTTGCGCCGTAGCGTAAAGCCCCCCACAATTCCCATACCGAGAAATCAAAGGCGATGGAATGCAACAGGCACCAAATATCCTGCCGGTTAAAGTGATACCAGGATTCAGTCGCCTCAAACAAACGCAGGATATTACGATGCTCGACCATCACCCCCTTCGGCATCCCCGTCGAACCCGAGGTGTAAATCACATACGCCAGGTGCCGGGACGTCAGCTCAGGGACCTGCGGGTTAACATCCGGCTGATCCGGCAGGGTATTATTCGGGTCGAGCACGGTCAGCGTAGCCAGCGTTTGCTCGTTCAGCGCATCACGTCCGGGGTTATCCGCCAGCAAAATAGCCGGAGCCGCATCCGTCAGAATATGGGCCAGACGCTCACCAGTATAGACCGGATCCAACGGCACATACGCGCCACCGGCTTTCAGCACCGCCAGTACCGCCACCACCATTGCCGGTGAACGTGACACACAAATCGCCACCCGCTGCTCGGGTACTACACCCAATGCAATCAGTTGGTGGGCCAGCCGGTTGGCACGGGCATTTAATTCGGCATAACTGAAGAGCTGATCTTCATACACTAACGCGGGCGCATCAGGGGCTTGCGCCACCTGCTGTTCAAACAATTGATGAATGCATGACTGGTCAGGAGAAGCAGTTTCCGTCACGTTCCAGGTTTTTAACAACAACGTACGCTCCGCTTCCGGCAAAATCTCCAACTGTCGTACCGGCGTTTTCGGAGCTTGTTCCAGTACCTCCACCAAGCTCTCCAGTGCCTGTTGCATATAGTCGCACAGGTTTTTCGGATCAAACGGTTGTACTACCTGAACCGTCAGCCCCAGAGATTCACCACAATCCTCCACCGACAGCACTAACGGATAGTTGGTCCGCTCCTGTGCACCAATAAACTCAATGCCGCTTATCAGCTCATCTGACGGTGCCGACAGGGCATTATGCCGATAATTCAGCAAGCTGCTAAAGAGGGGGATCTCCCCCTGTACACCACTGCAACGCTGGGCCAGCGCCAATGAAGCATGTTCATGTTCCAATAGTCCGGCCAGTCGAGTATGGGCAGCCTGCACACTGTCTCGTACCGGGGTATCATCCATATCCAGCCGCAGCGGCAACGTATTGATAAACAATCCCATACTGCTGTCTGTTCCTTCCCCGGCCTGCATACGCCCAAACAGTACGGTACCGAACACCACTTGCTCCTGCCCACTGGTACGCGACAACACTTGGGCCCAGGCCAGATGACACAATGCCGCCAAACTGACGCCCAGATGTCGCGCCTGATGACGCAAACGGTTATTTAGCCCGGCTGACAACATCCGGTGAGATTCCGCCACCTGCGAGCCATCACGATGCACTTCCGTCAAACCAAACGGCAATGTCGGTTCATCTACCGCCGCCAACATGTCAGTAAAGAAACGGGTGTGTTCTTCCTGACTGACACCCAGCCGGCCCTGCGCCACCAGATGGCGGAACGGCACCGGCTCAGACAGGCTATCCTGCTGTCCGTCCAGACAAGCTTGTACTTCACGGTTCATTACGTCCAGAGTGGTATGGTCGCCAATCAGGTGATGCAGCAATTGCAGGACAATCCAACGACCATCCATTTCCTGTGCCACCACAAACCGCAACAACGGTGCCTGATTCAGGTCAATACGATAATGACGGGGATCAAAACGTTGCGTTAATTGATCGCAAACCGGCCTGTCAGTCGGATCCAGGGTCAGCTCCATCACTGACAACGTGGCTTGACGCCAAACCACCTGAGCCGGCACAGATAATCCTTGCCAGATAAAAGCGGTCCGCAAGATATCATGACGATCAATCACCTGTTGCACTGCCGCTAAGTAACGGTCTAGCAAGGATCGGTCAGCAAAAGCCATCTGACTGACCACCAGATACGGATCCCCTTCGTTTGCCAGTAAGTGGTGGAACAAAATACCGTCCTGCAATGGCGACAGGGCATAGATATCTTGAATATGGGTCATCCCGCCTGGCACCTGCCTGACGATGCGGTCAATGTCAGCCTGAGTCAGATCGATCAGTGGCAACATTTCCGGGGTGAGTGTCGTCGTCGCTGACGTAATGACATTCGGTGGCACCACCACAGCCCGGTGCTGCCCCAACGTTTGAGCCAGGTCTGATAACACCGGAGACTGAAACAGGTTACGCACTGCCAGCGTCAACCCCAAGTGACGCAAACGTTCAATCATCCGTACCGCAAGCAGAGAATGACCACCCAACGCGAAGAAATTATCATGTCGGCTAACCTGCTCAACGCCCAGCAACTCACACCAAATCGCTGCTAATGTGATTTCCGTATCCCCTTGTGGCGCTTCATAAACCTGACGAGCAAACGCTTCATTATCCGGTGCCGGTAGCGCCCGGCGATCCAGCTTACCGTTCGGGGTCAACGGAAGTGCATCCAGCCGCACAAAGGCCGTTGGTACCATATAGTCAGGTAAAGTTGTACTCAGGTGGGTACGCAGACTATTCGCCAGCCCCTCATCCACGGGTGCCACCACATAAGCGACCAGACGCTTATCCTGCTCATCCCCTAACGCCAACACGGCAGATTCACGCACCGCTGGGTGCTCTGCCAACCGGGCTTCAATTTCCCCCGGTTCAATACGGAAACCCCGGATCTTAACCTGCTGGTCGTTACGGCCGACAAACACTAAATCCCCTTCCGGCAGATAACGGGCCAAATCCCCGGTACGGTACATGCGCGCATCCGGTTTATCACTGAACGGGTCAACCAGGAAACGTTCCGCCGTCAGCTCAGGGCGATTCAGATAACCCCGCGCCACACCTGCGCCGCCAATATACAATTCACCGATTGTCCCCAACGGCACTGGCTGGCCGTATTTATCCAACAGATAGAGCGTTAAATCCGGGATACGCGTACCAATAGGGCTGGTTATCTGCGCCACATCATGAGAACTCAGTTCCCGATAAGTCACATGAACCGTCGTCTCCGTGATACCGTACATATTCACCAACCGGGGCGACGTCTCTCCATGCAGGTGATACCACGGCCGCAACATCCCCGGATCGAGGGCTTCTCCCCCAAAGATGATATAACGCAACTGGTCCGGTAATGGGTTGTCGACATAACTGGCAATAAAGGCTTTGAAAGCACTCGGCGTCTGATTCAACACGGTGATACCGTGCTGACACACAAATTGATGCAGCTCCTGAGGTGAACGGGCGATCGCGTGTGGCACCAGAACCAGTTTTGCGCCGTAGCGTAACGCCCCCCACAATTCCCATACCGAGAAATCAAAGGCGATGGAATGCAACAGGCACCAAATATCCTGCCGGTTAAAGTGATACCAGGATTCAGTCGCCTCAAACAAACGCAGGATATTACGATGCTCGACCATCACCCCCTTCGGCGTCCCCGTCGATCCAGAGGTGTAAATCACATACGCCAGGTGCCGGGCAGTTAGCGCCGGTACCTGCGGGTTACTATCCGGCTGTTCAAGCAGGGTATTCGGGTCAAGCACAGTCAGCGCAGCCAACGTTTTCTCATCCAGCGCAGCACGTCCGGCCTTATCTGCCAGCAAAATAGCCGGAGCCGCATCGGTCAGAATATGAGTCAGACGCTCCCCAGTATAGACCGGATCCAGTGGCACATAGGCACCACCGGCTTTCAGCACTGCCAGTACCGCCACCACCATTGCCGGCGAACGTGAGACGCAAATCGCCACTCGCTGCTCCGGCACCACACCCAGTGCAATCAACTGATGGGCCAGCCGGTTAGCGCGGGCATTTAATTCGGCATAGCTGAAGGTTTGCTCTTCATACACTAATGCTATCGCATCCGGATTTTTCTCCACCTGTTGTTCAAACAACTGATGGATGCATAACTGGTCAGGGTAAACTGTTTCTGTCGCGTTCCAGGTTTCCAATAACAACCTGCGCTCCGCCAGCGCCAGGATATCAATTTCCCCGATCCGCTGTTGAGCATGAGCGACCATCTCTTGCAACACCGCGTGCAGATATCCCACCTGCCGCTTTATCGTCGAGTGATCAAACAGGGCAGTGGCATAACTCNCACGCACCGACATCCGCCCTTCTCTTCTGACAGATTCAGTTCAAGATCAAATTTGACAATATCAATATCAGAGACCTGATCGACCGGTGATACGGCCAGCCCCGGTAATTGCCAGGCCGTGTTCTCATTGTTCTGCCAGGCAAACATGACCTGGAACAACGGCGTATGCGCCAGTCGGCGCGGCGGCTGCACGATTTCCACCACCTGCTCAAACGGTAAATCCTGGTGCTCCTGTGCCGTCAAAGCGGTCTGCCGCACACGCGCCAGCAACTCCGTCACCGTCAGCTCACCCGATAAATCAACACGCAACGCCAGCGTATTGACAAAGAACCCGATCAGCGACTCCACTTCCTGACGACTGCGGCCTGCACTCGGTGTGCCTATCACCACATCGTCCTGACCTGACAGGCGCGACAGGACCACCGCCCAGGCTGACAACAGCGTCATAAATAAGGTGACACCGTGCTGTTCACTCAGCCGTTAAGCGCCGTCGTAATGCCGGATCCAGGTTAACCGGCACGGCATGCCCAACAAATGACTGCTCCTGCGGACGGGGCCGGTCAGTAGGTAAATCCAGCAGAACCGGGGCGTCAGCCAATATCGCACGCCAATAGTCGGATTGCCGTTGGGTCCGTTCCGCCAGCAACCACTGACGCTGCCAGGCGGCGTAATCCGGGTATTGAATCGCCAATGGCGGCAACGGATCAGATTGCCCGTCCATAAACGCCGTGTAGAGCGTGTTCAATTCCTGTACCAGCACATTGGCAGACCAGCCATCGGAAATAATGTGATGTTGGGTCAGCAAAAATTGATATTCGTCATCGGTAATCCGGATAAGACAGGCGCGGATAAGCGGGCCGCTGTCAAGATCAAATGACGCATGGGCTTCCTCCACGCTCAGACGCTCAAGAACAACATCAGCATCTGGTATCCCGCGTAGGTCATATTGAGATAACAGTAAGCCACTATCCGGCTCCAACAGACGTACTTGTGGCTGACCATCCACAGAAACAAAGACAGAACGTAACGCTTCATGACGGGCAAATAAGGTATCCAGCGCCTTTTGCCAGGCCATGATATCCAGTTGACCACGTAAGCGCAGGGCCATCGGGATATGATAAGTCTCGCTGACCCCCTCAAGCTGTGCCAGGAACCACAGGCGCTGTTGAGCAAATGACAGCGGCAACTCACCCTCACGGGCTATCGGCACGATGGCCGGCAGAACAGGGGCCGGTTGACCAGACCGGGCCTGCATGACCTCGGCAAAAGCCTTTAACGTAGGGGATTTAAACAGAGTTGCCAGCAACAGTTCGACACCGAACGCCGCGACACGGTTCATCACCCGTACCGCCAGCAACGAATGGCCGCCCAGGGCAAAGAAATTGTCATGCCGGCTGATTTGCTCAATCCCCAGGATTTCACACCAAATCGCCGCCAGCGCGATTTCTGTTTCGCCCTGCGGCGCGGCGTAAACCTGACGGGCAACCGCTTCATTGTCCGCTGCCGGCAACGCCTGACGATCCAGCTTGCCGTTCGGGGTTAACGGGAAGGCATCCAGCCGTACAAAGGCCGACGGCACCATATAATCCGGTAAAATGGCACTCAGATAAGTATGCAGGCTATTGACCAGCCCCTCATCCGCGGGTGCCACCACATAAGCCACCAGCCGTTTCTCCTGCCCTTCACCTTGCACCAATACCGCCGACTCACTCACCGCCGGGTGTTCCACCAGCCGGGCTTCTATTTCCCCCGGTTCAATGCGGAAACCCCGGATCTTAACCTGCTGGTCATTACGGCCCAGGAACGCCAGGTTGCCGTCCGGCAGGTAGCGGGCCAGATCGCCGGTGCGGTACATACGGGCATCCGGCACACCACTAAACGGATCGATAAGGAAACGGTCCGCTGTCAAGTCTGGGCGATTGAGGTAGCCACGCGCCACTCCCGCGCCCCCGATATAAATTTCCCCCACCACGCCCAGCGGCACCGGCTGACCATACCCGTCCAGCAAGTAAAGGCCGGTGTTGGCTATCGGACGCCCGATACTTTCAATTACCCGGTCACCCCGCAGTATCGATATCCAGGCAGAATAGGTTGTCGTTTCGGAAGGTCCATAGAGATTACATAACCGTTGCACCGGCGTTTCTGCGAAAATCTGTTCAATCAGGGCACTTTTAAGCGGCTCACCCGCCAGATTGACGGTATGGACCGACGCCATCAGCGCCTGAGCCTGCAACAACGGTTTCATTGCCGACGGGACTGAGTTAATCAAACTCACCGGCCGGGGATGCCGCATCAATGACAGGACATCCTCGACCAGATGGATCGCCGCACCACAGGATAACGGCATAAAACATTCGAAAATGGACAGGTCGAAATTCATCGACGTTGAGAACAGTGTCTCCCGGATTTCTTCCGCGCCAAAAGCCTGCTGGGCCCAGTGCAGGAAGTTCACCGTATTCCGGTGCTCAATCATCACCCCTTTTGGCACCCCTGTGGAGCCGGAGGTGTAAATCACATACGCCAGGTGCCGGGCAGTCAGCGCAGGGACCTGTGGATTACTATCCGGTTGATCAAGCAAGGTATTCGGGTCAAGCACGGTCAGCGCAGCCAGGGTTTCCTCACCCAATCCGGCACGACCGGCTTCATCCGCCAGCACCATAGCCGGGGCAGCATCGGTCAAAATATGGGCCAGACGCGCGCCAGGATAAGCCGGATCTAACGGCACATACGCTCCGCCCGCTTTCATTACCGCCAGCAATCCCACCACCATTGCCGGTGAACGTGCCACACAAATCGCCACCCGCTGGTCGGGTACAACCCCTAGTGCGATAAGTTGATGGGCCAGCCGGTTGGCGCAGGCATTTAATTCGACATAACTGAGAGTTTGCTCTTCATACACTAACGCTATAGCGTCAGGGTTTTTCTCTACCTGTTGCTCAAACAACTGATGAATACATAACGCGTCAGGATAAGGGGTTTCCGTCGCGTTCCTGGTTTCCAGCAACAACCTGCGCTCCGACGGTGCCAGAATATCAATCTTCCCGATCCGCTGTTGAGCATGAGCGACCATCTCTTGTAGCACCGCGTGCAGATATCCCACCTGCCGCTCTATCGTCGAGTGATCAAACAGGGCAGTGGCATAACTCAACGCACCGACAATCCGCCCCTTCTCTTCTGACAGATTCAGTTCAAGATCAAATTTGACAATATCAATATCAGAGACCTGATCGACCGGTGATACGGCCAGCCCCGGTAATTGCCAGGCCGTGTTCTCATTGTTCTGCCAGGCAAACATGACCTGGAACAACGGCGTATGCGCCAGTCGGCGCGGCGGCTGCACGATTTCCACCACCTGCTCAAACGGTAAATCCTGGTGCTCCTGTGCCGCTAAAGCGGTCTGCCGCACACGCGCCAGCAACTCCGTCACCGTCAGCTCACCNGATAAATCAACACGCAACGCCAGCGTATTGACAAAGAACCCGATCAGCGATTCCACTTCCTGACGACTGCGGCCTGCACTCGGTGTGCCTATCACCACATCGTCCTGACCTGACAGGCGCGACAGGACCACCGCCCAGGCTGACAACAGCGTCATAAATAAGGTGACACCGTGCTGTTCACTCAGCCGTTTAAGCGCCGTCGTTAATGCCGGATCCAGGTTAATCGGCACGGTATGCCCGGTAATGACTGCTCCGACGGACGGGGCCGGTCAGTGGGTAAATCCAGCAGAACCGGTGCATCAGCCAACAGAGTACGCCAATAGTCAGATTGAACCTGAACACGTTCCGCTGACAACCACTGACGCTGCCAGGCGGCGTAATCCGGGTATTGAATCGCCAGCGGGGGCAGCGGATCCGGTTGCCCGGCCAGAAACGCCGTATAAAGTGCGCTCAGTTCACGTATCAACACATCGACAGACCAGCCATCGGAAACAATGTGATGCTGAATGAGCAGGAACCGATATTCGTCATCGGTGAGCCGGATAAGACTGGCGCGGATCAGCGGGCCACGGTCAAGGTTAAATGACGCACGAACTTCCTCGGTACACAGACGCTCAAGAACCCCCTCCTCATCCGGGAGCCCACGCAGGTCATGTTGAGATAGCCGCAAGCCGCTATCCGGTGCCAACAGCTGCACTTGTGGCTGCCCCTCAATAGAGACAAAGACAGAGCGTAACGCTTCATGACGGGCAAACAAGGTATCCAGTGCCTTTTGCCAGGCCATGATATCCAGTTGACCACGTAAGCGCAGGGCCATCGAGATATGATAAGTCTCGCTGACCCCCTCAAGCTGTGCCAGAAACCACAGGCGCTGTTGAGCAAATGACAGCGGCAATTCACCCTCACGGGCTATCGGCATGATGGCCGGCAGAATAGGGTCAGGTTGACCAGACCGGGCCTGCATGACCTCGGCAAAAGCCGCCAAAGTAGGGAATTTAAACAAGGTCGCCAGCGACAGTTCGACACCGAACGCCGCGACACGGTTCATCACCCGTACCGCCAGCAACGAATGGCCGCCCAGGGCAAAGAAATTGTCATGCCGGCTGATTTGCTCAATCCCCAGGATTTCACGCCAAATCGCGGCCAGAGTGATTTCTGTTTCGCCCTGCGGCGCGGCGTAAACCTGACGGGCAACCGCTTCATTGTCCGCTGCCGGCAACGCCTGACGATCCAGCTTACCGTTCGGGGTTAACGGGAAGGCATCCAGCCGCACAAAGGCCGACGGCACCATGTAGTCAGGCAACTGAACGCTCAGATGCTCACGCAGGCTATTAATCAATCCCTCATCTGCGGGTGCCACCACATAAGCAACCAGCCGTTTCTCCTGCCCTTCCCCCTGTGCCAATACCACCGATTCACTCACCGCAGGGTGTTCCACCAGCCGGGCCTCAATTTCCCCCGGTTCAATGCGGAAACCCCGGATCTTAACCTGCTGGTCATTACGGCCCAGGAACGCCAGGTTGCCGTCCGGCAGGTAGCGGGCCAGATCGCCGGTGCGGTACATGCGCGCACCCGGATTATCACTGAACGGATCGATAAGGAAACGGTCCGCCGTCAGGTCAGGGCGATTGAAATAGCCCCGCGCCACACCCGCCCCGCCGATATAAATTTCCCCCACCACGCCCAGCGGCACCGGCTGACCATACCCGTCCAGCAAATACAAGCCGGTGTTGGCTATCGGACGCCCGATACTTTCAATAATCCGGTCACCCCGCTGTATCGGCAACCAGGTAGAATAGGTTGTCGTTTCAGAAGGCCCATAGAGATTACATAACCGCTGTACCCGCGTTTCTTCAAAAATCTGTTCAATTAAGGCACTTTTAAGCGGTTCACCCGCCAGATTGACGGTATGAACCGACGCCATCAGCGCCTGAGCCTGCAATAACGGTTTCATCGCCGACGGGACTGAGTTAATCAAGGTCACCGGTCGGGGATGCCGCATCAATGACAGGACATCCTCGACCAGATGAATCGCCGCACCATAAGACAACGGCATAAAACATTCAAAAATGGACAGGTCGAAATTCATCGACGTCGAGAAAAACATCTCCCGGACCTCTTCCGCGTCAAAAGCCTGCTGGGCCCAGTGCAGGAAGTTCACTGTATTCCGGTGCTCAATCATCACCCCTTTTGGCACCCCTGTGGAGCCGGAGGTGTAAATCACATACGCCAGGTGCCGGGCAGTCAGCGCAGGGACCTGTGGATTACTATCCGGTTGATCAAGCAAGGTATTCGGGTCGAGCACAGTCAGCGCAGACAACGCTTCCTCGTCCAACACAGTACGACCGGCTTCATCCGCCAGCACCATAGCCGGGGCAGCATCAGTCAGAATATGGGCCAGACGCCCACCAGGATAAGCCGGGTCCAGCGGTACATAAGCCCCACCCGCTTTCATTACCGCCAACAATCCCACCACCATTGCCGGGGAACGTGACGCACAAATCGCCACCCGCTGATCTGGCTCGACACCCAGTGCAATCAGCTGATGGGCCAGCTGGTTGGCACGGGCATTTAATTCGGCATAACTGAGAGTTTGCTCTTCATACACTAACGCGGGCGCGTCCGGGGTTTTCTCCACCTGTTGTTCAAACAACTGATGAATGCATAACTGGTCAGGGTAAACTGTTTCTGTCGCGTTCCAGGTTTTTAACAACAACATACGCTCTGCTTCCGGCAGAATTTCCAACTGCCGTACCGGCGTTTCCGGGGCCTGTTCCAGTACCGCTACCAGGCTCTCCAGTGCCTGTTGCATATAGCCGCCTATCCTTTCCGGATCAAACGGCTGCACTACCTGAACCGTCAGTCCCAAGGCTTCACCAAAATCTTCTACTGACAGCATTAACGGATAGTTGGTCCGCTCTTGTGCGCCCAGAAATTCAATACCGCTTATGATGTCATTCGATGTTGCCGGCAAGGTATTGTGCCGATAATTCAACAGGCTATTAAAGAGTGGCAGCTCACCCTGCACCCCGCTGCAACGCTGGGCCAGCGCCAGTGACGCGTGTTCATGTTCCAATAGTCCGGCCAGTCGGGTATGGGCAGCCTGCACGCTGTCCTGTACCGGGGTATCATCAATATCCAGCCGCAGCGGCAAGGTATTGATAAACAGCCCCATGCCACTGTCAGCGCCTTCTCCCGCCGCCATACGCCCAAACAACACGGTGCCAAACACCACTTTCTGTTGATTGCTGGTACGCGACAATACCTGGGCCCAGGCCAGATGACACAACGCCGCCAGACTGACACCCAAACGCCGGGCCTGACTGCGCAGACGGCCATTCAGCTCAGGTGCCAACATCCGGTGGGATTCCATCACCTGTGAACCATCACTATGCACCTCCGTCAATCCGAACGGCAGGGTTGGCTCATCTACCGCCGCTAACATGTCGGTAAAGAAACGGGTATGCGCTTCCTGACTCTCCCCCAGCCGGACCTGAGCCACCAAATTGCGGAACGGTGTCGGCGCAGGCAGGCTATCCTCCTGCCCCGTCAGATACACCTGGACTTCGCGGTGCATCACTTCCATCGTTTCATGGTCGCCAATCAGGTGATGCAGCAATTGCAGGACAATCCAGCGGCCATCAGTCTCCTGCGACACCACAAAGCGCAATAACGGCGCTTCCCCCAAGTCGAGACGATGATGACGCGGATCAAAACGTCGGGTTAACTGATCACTGATTGAACCGTCAGCCGGATTTAATGTCAGTTCAGTCACCGACAATTGAGCCTGACGCCAGACCACCTGCGCCGGCACTGACAATCCTTGCCAGATAAAAGCCGTACGTAAGATATCGTGCCGATCAACCACCCGTTGAACCGCTGCCAGATAACGATCTAACAGAGACCGGTCAGCAAAAGCCATCTGCCCCATCAACAGATACGGATCACCTTCATTTGCCAACAGATGATGAAATAAAATGCCATCCTGCAACGGCGACAACGCATAAATATCCTGAATATTGACGATCCCACCCGGTACCTGAGCGACGATGTGGTCAATGTCAGGCTGAGTCAAGTCAATCAGCGGCAACATCGCCGGCGTCAGCGCCTTGGTTGCCGGGGTTATGACGTTAGGCGGTACTATCACAGCCTGGTGCTGTCCCAGTGACCGGGCCAGTTCAAACAACACCGGAAACTGGAACAGATCACGCGCCGTCAGTGTCAATCCCAGGTGACGCAGGCGTTCAATCATACGTATAGCGAGTAATGAATGGCCGCCCAGGGCAAAGAAGCTGTCATACCGGCTTATCTGCGCAATCCCCAGTAACTCACACCAAATCGCCGCCAGAGCGATTTCTGTTTCACCTTGCGGTGCCGCGTAAACCTGGCGGTCAACGACTTCATTGTCCGGTGCCGGTAGCGCACGACGATCCAACTTACCGTTCGGGGTCAATGGAAACGCATCCAGACACACAAAGGCCGACGGCACCATATAATCAGGCAAAACGGTACTCAGGTGGGCACGCAGGCTATTCATCAGCCCCTCATCCGTTGGTTCCACCACATAGGCCACCAGCCGTTTATCCGCCCCTTCCCCCCGTACCAACACCGCAACCTCACGCACCGCTGGATGCTCTGCCAACCGGGCTTCAATTTCCCCCAGTTCAATGCGGAAACCGCGAATTTTCACCTGCTGATCGTTGCGGCCCAGGAACTCCAGATTGCCGTCCGGCAGATAACGCGCCAAATCCCCGGTGCGGTACATGCGTGCATCCGGGTTATCACTGAACGGATCAACCAGAAAACGTTCAGCCGTCAATTCAGGATGATTAAGATAACCACAAGCAACCCCATCGCCCCCCACATAAATCTCCCCAGTCCCCCCCAACGGCACTGGCTGACCATGCGTATCCAACAGATAAACCCGCGAGTTGGCTACCGGTCGGCCAATAGGGATGCGGATCGCTCCCTGTGCTAATGCCGTGATACGGTATGTCGTCGTAAAGGTAGTGCCTTCACTCGGCCCATAGCCATTCAATAACTGTTGTGGCGGACTCGTGCTCAATACCTGCCCGATAACATGGGGATCAAGGGCATCTCCGCCAACAATCAGCAGCCTTATCTGCGGAAGAACCGGCGACAGCTCCGCCGCCAGCTGGTTAAACAATCCGACACTCAGCCACAGCACAGTCATTCGCTGAACCTGTAGAACGTGTACAAACTCCAGCGGAGTCAGCAAAGTGACACGATCGACCACCACTAACGCACCGCCATTAAGCAACGGTGCCCAGACTTCAAACGTGCTGGCATCGAAAGCCGGATTAGCCGCAAAAGCCACCCGGTCATCCGGTCCAATTTCGGCATAGCCATTATTGATGACCAGCCGGACCACCGCACGATGAGGCACCAGGACCCCTTTGGGTGTACCGGTAGAACCGGAGGTATACATGATATATGCCAATCCGTCACTGGAACACGGTAAATCAGGGTTTAAGCGATCTTTCTCTCTACTCGTATCTGTCTCATCAAAGAGACGCAACAGCGGAACCGTCAGGTTAGCCGGAATATCCGCCCGTGTATCGGTGAGCAGCAACCTGGCTGAAGAATCCCTCATTAGCCAGTTTTTCCGCTCATCCGGCATACTGGGATCAATCGGCACGTAAACGGCACCAGCTTTAAGAATAGCTAATTGGGCCACCACCAGTTCCATCGACCGCTCTAACAGGAGCGCAACATGATCACCAGGACAAACCCCTTGTTCGATCAGCTGATGAGTCAACTGGTTAGCACAGGCATTCAATTCCGTATAGCTAAGGGTCTTCTCTCCCGCGATCAGTGCCGTCGCTTCTGGGGTTTTCTCCACTTGCTGTTCAAACAACTGATGAATACACAACGCATCAGGATATACAGTTTCCGTGGCATTCCAGGTTTTTAACAGTAATGTACGCTCCGCTTCCGGCAAGATTTCCAATGCCCAAACAGGCATTTCCGGGGTTTGCTCAAGCGCCTCCACCAGACTTTCCAGTGCCTGCTGCATATAACCGCACAGGTTTTTCGGATCAAACGGTTGCACGACCTGAGCCGTCAGCCCCAGGGATCCGCCAAAATCTTCCACCGACAGCACAAACGGGTAGTTGGTCCGCTCTTGTATGCCAAGAAATTCAATACCGTTGATAAGTTCAGCTGACGTTGCCGACAAAGTATTGTGCCGATAATTCAACAGGCTACTAAAGAGTGGCAACTCACCCTTCACCCCACTGCAACGCTGGGCCAGCGCCAGTGACGCGTGCTCATGGGCTAATAATCCGGCGAGTCGGGTATGGGCGGCATGAACGCTGTCCCGTACCGAAGTCTCATCGATATCCAATTGCAACGGCAAGGTATTAATAAACAGCCCCATACCATTGTCGGCGCTGTCCCCTGCCTGCATACGCCCAAACAACACCGTGCCGAACACCACTTTCTCCTGCCCGCTGGCACGCGATAACACCTGCGCCCAAGCCAGATGACACAGGGCCGCCAGACTGACCCCCAAATGCCGGGCCTGACTGCGCAGACGATCATTCAGCTCAGGCGCCAACATCCGGTGAAATTCCGTCACCTGTGAGCCGTCGCGGTGCACCTCTGTCAGCCCGAATGGCAGCGTCGGTTCATCCACCGCCACCAGCATCTCGGTAAAGAAACGGGTATGCGCTTCCTGGCTCACCCCCAGCCGAGCCTGTGCCACCAAATTACGGAAAGGAACCGGGTCAGGCAGGTTATCCTCCTGACCGATAAGATACGTCTGAACTTCACGGTGCATCACTTCCATCGTTTCATGGTCACCAATCAGATGATGCAGAAGTTGCAGGGCAATCCAACGGCCATCAGTCTCCTGCGCCACCACAAAGCGCAATAACGGAGCCTCCCCTAGGTCAAGACGATGATGACGCGGATCAAAGCACCGGGTTAACTGGTCACTGACCGAGCCGTCAGCTGGGTTCAATGTCAGTTCCGTCACCGACAATTGGGCCTGACGCCAGACTACCTGCACCGGCACTGACAATTCTTGCCAGATAAAGACGGTACGTAAGATATCGTGCCGATCAACCGTTCGTTGAACCGCTTCCAGATAACGATCTAATAGAGACCGGTCAGCAAAGGCCATCTGACCTGTCAACAGATACGGATCACCTTCGTTTGCCAGTAAGTGGTGGAACAAAATACCGTCCTGCAACGGCGACAAGGCATAGATATCCTGAATATTGGTCACCCCACCCGGCACCCGCCCAACGATGCAGTCAATGTCAATCTGAGTCAGATCGATCAGCGGCAACATCTCCGGCGTCAGTGCCGTGGTTGCCGGTGTTATGACGTTAGGCGGCACTATCACCGCCTGGTGCTGTCCCAGTGACTGAGCCAGTTCAAATAGCACCGGAAACTGGAACAGATCACGCGCCGTCAGGGTCAATCCCAGGTGACGCAAACGTTCAACCACCCGTATCGCGATCAGCGAATGACCACCCAAGGTAAAAAAGCTGTCATACCGGCTGACCTGTTCAATCCCCAGTAATTCACGCCAAATCGCCGCCAATGCGATTTCCGTTTCCCCTTGTGGTGCTTCATAAACCTGACGGGCAAAGGCTTCATTATCCGGTGCCGGCAATGCTCGACGATCCAATTTACCGTTAGGCGTTAATGGAAACACATCCAGCCGCACAAAGGCTGACGGCACCATATAATCAGGCAGAATGGCACTCAGGTGGGCCCGCAGACTGTTCACCAGCTTCTCATCTGCGGGTGCCACCACATAGGCCACCAGCCGTTTATCCGCCCCTTCCCCTTGAACCAACACCGCAGCCTCACGTACCGCAGAGTACTCTGCCAACCGGGCCTCAATTTCCCCCGGTTCAATGCGGAAACCACGGATTTTAACCTGCTGATCATTACGGCCAAGAAACTCCAGATTGCCGTCCGGCAGATAACGTGCCAAATCCCCGGTGCGGTACATGCGAGCATCCGGGTTATCACTAAACGGATCGACAAGGAAATATTCTGCGGTTAATTCAGGACGATTAAGATAACCACAGGCAACCCCATCTCCCCCGACATAAATCTCTCCGGTCCCCCCCAACGGCACTGGCTGACCATATGCATCCAACAGATAAACTCGCGTGTTGGCTACCGGTCGGCCAATAGGGATACGGGCCGCTCCCTGCGCCAATGCATTGATTCGGTATGTCGCCGTAAAGGTAGTGCCTTCACTCGGCCCATAGCCATTTAATAGCTGTTGTGGCGGACTCGTGCTCAATACCTGCCTAATGACATGGGGATCAAGGGCATCTCCCCCGACAATCAGAAGCTTTATTTGCGGAAGAACCAGCGACAGCTCCGCCGCCAGCTGGTTAAACAATCCAACACTCAGCCACAGAACAGTCATTCGGTGAACCTGTAAAGCCTGTACAAACGTTTGCGGTGTCAGCAAAGTGACGTGCTCGACAACCACTAACGCGCCACCATTGAGCAATGGTGTCCAGACTTCAAACGTACTGGCATCGAAAGCCGGATTAGCGGCAAAGGCCACCCGGTCATCCGGTCCAATTTCAGCATACCCGTTGTTGATGACCAGCCGGACCACCGCACGATGAGGCACCAGAACCCCTTTAGGCGTACCGGTAGAACCGGAGGTATACATGATATACGCCAATTCTGTGCTGGAACGCGGCAAATCAGGGTTGAGGCGATCTTCCTCTCTATTCGTGTCTGTCTCATCAAAGAGACGCAACAGCGGAACAGCCAGGTTAGCCGGAATATCATCCCGTGTATCAGTGAGCAACAACCTGGCTGAACAATCGCTCATCAACCAGTTTTTCCGTTCATCCGGCACATTGGGATCAATCGGCACGTAAACGGCACCCGCTTTGAGAATAGCCAATTGAGCCACCACCAGTTCCATTGATCGCTCTAACAGAAACGCAACATGATCACCGGGACCAACCCCTTGTTGGATCAGCTGACGAGCCAACCGGTTAGCCCGCGTATTCAATCCCGTATAGCTGAAGGTCTTATCTCCCGCTATCAGTGCCGTCGCTTCTGGTGTTTTCTCCACCTGTTGTTCAAACAACTGATGAATACACAACGTATCAGGATACACAGTTTCTGTGGCGTTCCACGTTTCCAGTAACAGCGTACGTTCAGCCTCCGGCAACAAATTAAGCTGCCAGATGGGAATTTCATCACCGCTCCTTTTCGACAATGCCAGCACCGATAAATGCTCACTCATCCGCAAAATCACTTCCGGACTCAGGCGATTTTCATCATAGATCCAGCGAAAACCGCCCTGTGCATTCATCTGAAGCGTTAGCAATTCGCCGGATACTTCCTGATCACACGGTCTGTCATCCTGTATCACAGAGACGGCGATCTGCCACGGCCAGTTGGTTCTTAATGCCGGGATAGCCCGCAGTAAAGGAGAACGGGTGAAGAGGTCACGGCTAAATGTCCGGTGCTGTGCCAATCGGGCAAGTTCATCATCAACCCAGCCAGCTACTGCACTCCAGGGCTTATCAAACGCCACTTCAATGGTCATGGGGACCACCGGTGCCAAAACATCTGCCGACTTACCTTTGACCTCATCCACGCACCAACCGATTTGGAATTCAGCCTGTTGAGTCAGACGCGCAAGATAGATAACCAATACCTGCAACAGTGCCTGTAATGGCTCCTCTTCATCGTTTTTTGGCAGTGGAGGCTGCCAGGGACTCATTACCCATTGGGGTTCTGTCTGTTCCCCCATCATTTCAAAAGGTAACTGGATTGGCTGCAAAGAGGCAAGGCGCTCATACCAAAATGATTCACTAGGTGCGAGGGCTTGAAGGGTATTTTTTATATTTTGAGCCTGCTGTGAGGAAAGCAGAGGCAGCGGTTTACCCGGACTGAGTTCCGATATATCGGCAAGCTCCCTGGCAGACAGCAAGTGACCTTCAAGGGTGGCGAACCCGCCGATACGAACATCCTCACTGCCGGTCGTCACCTGCCAGGCATCCTCCTCCACCTTAATCAGTGTACCGGGTACCCCCTCAGAACACGTGTTCAACCGTTGAAGCCAGGAAATTTGCACCGTGCCCTGTTCGAGTAACAGTTTAGGGCAACCCAATGGATTTACGTAATTCTCGCCAAAATCTAATGCTCGCACCAAAGCTGACAGTGCCTCTCCCGATTGTTTCCAATACAAATACCCCCCTCCATCGGGGCGACGTGACTGAGCATAGAAGCTCCGTTGCGTGAGATCCTGCGGATAATTCACCAATGTGCCGTGACCCAAATCTTTCAAAAGTTCAATAAACCCTTTCTGAGCCGCCTGATAACATTTCAGATTCAACGAGAAAGCGTTATCGTGTTCCTCAATCAATACCGGCCATTGCACGGCAATATCGCCGGTATCCACACCACCTTCAATACAGTGCCAGGAAATAGCATAATGCGTCTCCTGGGCTAACAACGCCCAGGAAGTTGCATGATTGCCCGCATAACGTGGCAAAGGACTATCATGATAATTAAAAGCGCCGCCGCGAATCTGCCCAATTAGCGACACCGGCAAGATGATTGGGTTGACGATGGAGAAAAGCCAATCGACAGGATGTAACGTGATGTGTTCTTGTAATGCATCAACCGAGTTCACACAAACAATCCCTTGTCGAGCAGCCCATGTTTGTAAAACCGTATCAGTAGATAGCACCGCTTGTATGATATGCCCGGCTGCCTGAATTTGCTCGGCGCAGAACACCGCAAGGGTCGTCCCCCCCACCACGACGCACGTTCGTGATAGAATCGATGTATCATTTATATTATGAGTTATATTTTCACATGACATCTGAGAGAGAGTTTCGGCTTTAAGAACATTTCCCTCTGTAGTAACGTTACCTTTCATCTATTACCTCAACGAATCTGTTAGAAATTTGAGAATTGTCATTCCTGACAACCATCACCAATATTTCTTTCTTACTTCTTGCCCCCAAGAAATAAAAACGGACATATCTGACATTAATTCAAGACACACAGATGCTGTGACATCACCTGATTAATAACCGCCAATTAGCAACCCTTTGATGCTAACTTACCTGACAGCGGAACAAATAAGCCAACTCATTGTGCAAATAAAATACCACATTCTTATTTCTATGAAAAAATTACAAATTACAATTAATTTAATAATATATTATTTTATAATAATAAAATAACGTTAGCAGCATAACAATTAACGCGATCAAATATTGATTGCAACCGAACGTATTCCAATCAAATCGTTCTTTAATGCGATTTTTAGGACATCTAGCGATATTTACCAACACGTAATACAAGCTGGGACAGAGTTTAATATTATTCAATTTTCATATACCTGCCAAAATATACATTTAGACTTTTCTACATCAATTTTTCACGCTTATTGCCTATTCCATAGGGCTATTTTATTTTCCATTCTTTATAATAAAGAACGAACCTGGGCAACATTCAGACAAAAAATAGCTTTCGAACGTACTGTAGTTCTATGCCAAGGACAGACGAATCGAGTCGTTCTCACGTATTATATGTACATGCCGGTTTCTGCACACTGTCCATATTAACCCTTTATTCACAATAACGGCCATTACTCCCAATTAGGTAGCCTTTTAATTATCTCGAGTTATTTACAATAAACCCAATATGACTCAAAACGAGATCATGAAATGAAAGATAATTAAATCAGCCTATATTACCACCAAAAAGACATTTCCGTGATGGCTTTGTCGATTATCTTCTCACGGTTATTTATGACAAGAAAGCTTTGCAACAATAACTCTGCAACTAAATATATAATTTTGAGACCAAGGCAATTAACAAAAAATAAAACCAACAGTAGAACCAGATTCAGATCACACAATATAAAATAGCCCTAATAGAAAAATCCAAAAAAAATAACTCCCGTGGAAATTATCGCGTTTCTTTTTCTACTTTAATAGAGAAACAATCCGGTATAAACAATGTATACCGGCTTATGATACCAACTTTAAATTATTCTATAATGGTTAATATCTCCGTATTACAACCTCCCCCCCTCACAATGGTTGCCTGGCCTTATTCAGAGGCTGAGCTGAACCATTCTATGCTCCTTATCCTCCNACAAACTGAAATGATTACCTGAAATAGCCATCAACTGAAGTGAAGAGTCAGGCATGACCTGCGCCCAGCCTAATGACGGTTCTATATCTAACGACTCTGGCTTTTCATCCGTGACAAAAGACACAGAAGGAGAAGGCTCTCTCGCATAAAACTGATGCAGCGTTAACGCTAATGCTTGCGGTTCATACTCTCTGACTATTTGCGTATAACGCTCTATCTGCTCCCAACGTTTTGCGATTAAATCAGGCCGCAGACTGGCAGGGTATAGCGCCAATTCCTGTGCCGCTGCAATAAACTGCACCAAATTCAACTCATCAATTCGCCGGTACAACTCCGCAACCTCTTCTGTGCACTCCTCCCCTGACTGTCGTGCCAACTCAGCCAGGAACAGATGTTTAGGTTGTGCGGATTGCTCCCCGAAATAATGAGGAGCCGGCGTATCAATCAGCCCCAGGAAGTTCACCGTCTCACCGGCATGCAAAAGCTGCCGGGCAACAGCATAAGCCAATATACCGCCGGAAGAGTAACCACTTATCCGGTACGGGCCTGTCGGTTGAACCGCTTTCATCAAGCTGATCATTCTGACCGCCTGCTCTTCCACCGTCGACATCGGTTCTTCACTGATGGACGGCCAGGGCAGCGCATAAATCGGATAACCTGACCGGATATGTTGAGCCAGCCCGAAGACATAGGAGTAATCCCCCATGCCACTGGGAACAAAGAACAGTGGCAGACCTGTTCCGGCAGGTCGCACTGATATGGCAGCACATTGCGGCTGANNCNGCNNATTCTGGAGGTNTATTTTCGCCGCCAATTCGGCCAGCACCGGAAATGGAACAAGGCATTCAATGTCAAATCAAACCCCGGCCTACGGCAAGATTGGTCATTCGCATGGCGAGCAGTGAATGGCCCCCCAGCGCGAAGAAGTTGTCATGCCGGCTGACCTGCTCAACCCCCAGCAATTCACACCAAATCGCCGCCAATACAGTTTCTGTTTCTCCTTGTGGCGCTGCGTAAGCCTGACGGACAAACGCCTCTTCGTCCGGTGCGGGTAATGCCTGACGGTCCAGTTTGCCGTTTGGCGTCAACGGAAAGGCATCCAAACGCACAAAAGCCGACGGCACCATATAGTCAGGTAAAATTGCACTCAAGTGTTCACGCAAACGGGCTGCCAACCCATCACTCTTTTTTGCCTTTTCCGCCACAACATAAGCGACCAGATGCTTGTCCTGCCCATCTTCCCGCACCAGTACTGCCGCCTCTTGTACCGCCGGGTGTTCCACCAGCCGGGTTTCAATCTCCCCTAGTTCAATACGGAAGCCGCGGATTTTCACCTGATGATCATTACGGCCGAGGAATTCCAGATTACCGTCCGGCAGATAGCGGGCCAAATCCCCAGTGCGATACATCCGCGCACCAGATACCGGACTAAAAGGATCCGGTATAAAACGTTCTGCGCTCAATTCCGGTTGGTTAAGATAACCGCGCGCTACACCGACGCCACCAATATACATTTCGCCAATGCAGCCTAATGGCACCGGGTGACCGTCTCTGTCCAACAGGTAGACGCAGGTATTTTTAACCGGCCGGCCAATAGAGCTATCATCCACAGGTGATAACACCGTCTTACAGGTCGCAGTCACGGTATTTTCCGTCGGGCCATAAGCGTTCAATAACCGGGGTCGATGGGTTTCTCGCGTAAACCAGTCCTGAATAGCGCTCTTTTTAACCTCCTCACCACCAATGATGATGAGCCGAATGCAATCCGGCAGCGGTGATGGATTGTCTCTGGCAATCAGTTCGGACCAAAATAACGCAGGCAGAGATATCACCGTAATATGGTTTTGCCAAGCTAAAGCAATAAACTCCTGTGCAGAGGCCAGCCAGCTATCATCACGCATCACCAGCGTGGCACCATTGCATAATGACGAGAAAAGTTCTTCCACTGAAACATCAAAAGCAAAAGAGGCGAATTGCAGCACCCGGTCTTGCACCGTGACCGCATAGAGATCATTAAAACCCAGATGACGTTGATACACCGACTGATGTTCCACCATCACCCCTTTCGGCTGCCCAGTAGAACCAGAGGTATAGATGACATAAATCAGATGCTGTGGCGTCAACGCAGGAACCTGCGGGTTGCTGTCCGGCTGGTCAGGCAAGGTATTTGGATCAAGTACCGTCAGACCAGCCAGCGCTTCTTCTCCCAGCGCTACCCGTCCGGCTTCATCAGCCAATACCACTGCCGGGGCCGTATCATTCAGGATATACGCCAGACGCTCTTCCGGATAGGTTGGGTCCAGCGGCACATAGGCACCACCGGCTTTCAACACCGCCAGCAACGCCACTACTATCGCCGGGGAGCGGGCCACGCAAATCGCCACTCGCTGGTCCGGTATGACACCCAGCGCAATCAGTTGATGGGCCAGGCGGTTGGCGCGGGCATTTAATTCAGCATAACTGAGGATCTGCTCCTGATACACCAGTGCCGTCGCCTGCGGGGTTTTCTCCACCTGTTGCTCAAACAACTGATGAATGCATAACGCGTCAGGATACGCGGTTTCTGTGGCGTTCCAGGTTTCCAGCAACAACGTGCGTTCCGTTTCCGGTAGGATGTTCAGTGACCGTACCGGCGTTTCCGGCGCTTGTTCAAGCGCCTCGATCAAACTTTCCAACGCCTGCTGCATATAACCGCATATCCGATCCGGATCAAACGGTTGCACCACCAGAGCAGTCAGCCCCAAAGTGGAGCCATCGTCCTCCATCGACAGTCCTAATGGGTAGTTAGTCCGCTCCTGTGTGTCCAGGAATTCAATCCCGTCCATCGTTTCATCCGGAGTCACCGGCTGATAATTATGTCGATAGTTGAACAAGGTACTAAAGAGTGATGTGCCACTGGCAACCCCACTGCACCGCTGGGCCAGCGCCAGTGAAGCATGCTCATGCCCCAATAATCCGGCCAGCCGGCGATGAGCTGCCTGTACACTGTCCCGTACCGAGGTATCATCGATATCCAGGCGTAACGGCAGGGTATTGATAAACAATCCCATACCATTATCGGCACCTTCACCTGCCTGCATCCGCCCAAACAGGACGGTACCGAACACCACTTTCTCCTGCCCGCTGGTATGCGACAACACCTGCGCCCAAGCCAGATGACACAACGCCGCCAAACTGATGCCCAAACGCCGGGCCTGACTACGCAGGCGGTCATTTAACCCAGTAGTCAACATCCGATGGGCTTCCGTCATCTGAGATCCATCACGATATACCTCTGTCAGCCCGAACGGCAATGTTGGCTCATCCACCTGCGCCAACATGTCGGTAAAGAAGCGGGTATGCTCTGCCTGACTCACTCCCAACCGAGCCTCTGCCACCAGATTGCGGAACGGCACCGGGTCAGGCAGAGGGTCCTCCTGCCCGGAGAAACAGGCCTGAACCTCACGGTTCATCACTTCCATCGTTTCATGGTCGCCAATCAAGTGATGCTGTAATTCCAGTAAAAACCAGCGACCATCAGTTTCCTGGGCGATAACAAAACGCAGGAGCGGAGCCTGACTCAGGTCGAGACGATGGTGACCTGGATCAAAACGCCGGGTTAACTGGTCAATGACCGGGCCGTCAGCCGGGTCTAATGTCAGTTCAGTTACCGGCAAGGTCGCCTGACGCCAAACCACCTGAGCCGGCGCTGATAATCCTTCCCAGATGAAAGCAGTACGCAAGATATCATGGCGATCAATCGCCTGCTGCACCGCCGCCAGATAACGGTCCAGCAGAGCGCGGTTAGCAAAGACCACCGGATAGAGCAGCAAGTACGGGTCGCCTTCCTTTTCCAACAGATGGTGGAACAGAATACCGTCCTGTAACGGCGACAGCGCATAGATATCCTGAATATTCGCCATCCCGCCCGGCACCTGCCCAACAATGCGATCAATCTCAGACTGAGTCAGATCAATCAGCGGCAACATCGCTGGAGTCAGTTTCGTCGTCGCTGGCGTAATGATATTAGGCGGTACCCTTATGGCCTGATGCCGCCCCAACATTTGGGCCAATTCTGACAGCACCGGCGACTGAAACAGATCACGCGCCACTAATGTCAACCCCTGGCGACGCAGGCGTTCAATCATCCGCACAGCGAGCAGTGAATGGCCGCCCAACGCAAAGAAGCTGTCATGCCGGCTTATCTGCTCAATGCCCAGTAACTCACACCAGATAGCCGCCAGAGCGATCTCAACCTCCCCTTGCGGAGCCTCGTAAACCTGACGGGCAAAATCATCCTCCCCCGGTGCCGGTAATGCCCGGCGATCCAACTTACCATTCGGGGTCTGCGGGAAGGACTCCAGACGCACAAAGACCGCCGGTACCATATAGTCAGGTAACATTGCACTTAAGTGCTCGCGCAAATGGGCTGCCAATCCCTCCTTCTCCTCCGCTGCCACATAGGCCACCAGCCGTTTATTCTGCCCGTCATCCAGCGCCAGCACTGCCGCCTCTTGCACCTCTGGGTACTCCACCAACCGGGTTTCAATTTCCCCCAGCTCAACACGAAAACCGCGGATTTTAACCTGTTGGTCGTTGCGGCCCAGGAATTCCAAGTCACCGTCCGGCAGGTAACGGGCCAAATCCCCGGTCCGGTACATGCGTGCATCCGGTTTATCGTTAAACGGATCCATAAGGAAACGCTCAGCGGTCAAGTCAGGGCGATTGAGATAACCCCGCGCCACACCCACACCGCCAATATACATTTCGCCAACACAGCCTAAGGGTACCGGTTGGTTATATTGGTCCAATAGGTAAATGCAGGAATTTTTAGCTGGCCGGCCGATAGAACGGTCATCCTCTGGGGATAACACTTCCTTATAAGTCACCGTCACGGTATTTTCCGTCGGGCCATAACCATTCAATAGCCGGGGCCGGTGGGTTTCATGGGAAAACCAGTCCTGAATAGCGCTTTTTTTGACCGCCTCACCGCCAATGATGATGAGCCGGAGGCAATCCGGCAACGGTAACCCCGTATCTCTGGCCGCCAGTTCAGACCAGAATAAAGTCGGCAGAGAAATAATCGTAATACGATATTGCCGAGTTAAGGCAATAAATTCCGGCATCGAAGCCAGCCAACTGTCATCGCGAAGAACCAACGTAGCGCCATTACATAATGACGAGAAAAAATCTTCCACTGAAACATCAAACGCAAAAGCGGCAAATTGCAACACCCGGTCTTGCGCCGTGACGGCATAGGTCTCATTAAAGCCCAGATACCGTTGATAAATCGCCTGATGCTCTACCATCACCCCTTTCGGCTGCCCGGTTGAACCGGAGGTGTAAATCACATACGCCAGATGCTGAGGCGTCAACGCAGGGACCCACGGGTTGCTGTCCGGCTGGTCTGGCAGAATATTCGGGTCAAGTACCGTCAACCCAGCCAGCGCGGCTTCACCCAACGCCGCCCAGCCGGTCGCATCAGCCAACACCACTGACGGCGCCGTATCATTCAGGATATATACCAGACGTTCCCCCGGGTAGGTTGAATCCAACGGCACATAGGCACCACCGGCTTTCAGCACGGCTAACAATGCCACCACCATCGCCGGAGAACGTGCCACGCAAATTGCCACCGGCTGGTCAGGTGTAACACCCAGTGCAATCAGTTGATGGGCCAGACGGTTGGCACAAACATTTAATTCAGCATAACTGAGCGTCTGCTCTTGATACACCAGTGCTGTCGCCTGCGGGGTTTGCTCTGCCTGTTGTTCAAACAATTGATGAATACACAACACGTCAGGATAGAAAGGTTCCGTGGTGTTCCAGGTTTCCAGTAACAGCGTACGTTCCGTTTCCGGCAGGATGTTCAGAGCCCGTACCGGTGTCTCTGGGGCCTGCTCAAGTGTCTCCACCAAACTCTCCAGCGCCTGCTGCACATAACTGCATATCCTTTCCGGATCGAATGGTTGCACCACATTAGCAGTCAGTCCCAGGGATTCACCAAAATCCTCCACCGACAACGCAAACGGATAGTTAGTCTGCTCATATTCACCCAAGAATTCAATCCCGGCCATCGTTTCATCCAGTGGATCCGGCTGATAATTATGCCGGTAGTTCAACAAGGCACTAAAGAGAGGCACACCACTGGCAACCCCGCTGCACTGCTGGGCCAGCGCCAGTGAAGCATGTTCATGTTCCAGCAATCCGGCCAGTTGCAGATGCACCGCCCGCACACTGTCCCGTACCGGGGTATCATCGATATCCAACCGCAACGGCAGGGTATTGATAAACAGCCCCATACCACTGTCAGCCCCTTCCCCCACCGCCATACGCCCAAACAGCACGGTACCGAACACCACTTTCTCCTGCCCGCTGGTACGCGACAATACCTGCGCCCAGGCCAGATGACACAACGCTGCCAGACTGACACCCAATCGCCGGGCCAGACTGCGCAGACGGTCATTCAACTCAGCCGTCAACATCCGATGGGAACCCACCTCCTGAGATCCATCAAGATGCACATCCGCCAACCCAAACGGTAACGTCGGCTCATCCACCTCCGCCAACATGTCGGTAAAGAAACGGGTATGCGCTTCCTGACTCACCCCCAGCCGGGCCTCCGCTACCAGATTGCGGAATGGAACCGGGTCAGGCAGACGATCCCCCTGTCCGGAAAAATGCGCCTGCACTTCACGGTTCATCACTTCCATTGTTTCGTGGTCGCCGATCAAGTGATGCAGCAACTCCAATAAGAACCAGCGGCCATCGGTTTCCTGGGCGACAACAAAACGCAATAGCGGGGCCTGACTCAGGTCAAAACGGTGCTGACTTGGGTCAAAACGCTGGGTTAACTGGTCAATGACCGGGCCGTCAGCCGGGTCCAGCGTCAGTTCAGTTACTGACAACTGCGCCCGGCACCAGACCACCTGCGCCGGCTCTGACAATCCTTCCCAGAGAAAAGAAGTGCGCAGGATGTCATGGCGATCAACCGCCTGTTGCACCGCGTCCAGATAGCGGTCCAGCAGATCACGGTTAGCAAAGGCCACCGGATAGAGCAATAAGTATGGATCGCCTTCCTTTGTCAACAAATGATGGAACAAGATACCGTCCTGCAATGGCGACAACCCATAAATATCCTGAATATTTTCCATCCCGCCCGGCACCTGCCCGACAATATGATCAATATCAGTCTGAGTCAGATCAATCAGCGGCAACATCTCCGGCGTGAGTGTCGTCGTCGCTGGCGTAATGACATTAGCAGGTATCATCATGGCCTGGTGCTGCCCCAACGTTTGAGCCAGTTTTGCCAGCACCGGCGATTGGAACAGATCACGTGCTGCCAGTGTCAACCCCTGGTGACGCAGACGTTCAATCATCTGCACGCCAAGCAGTGAATGGCCACCCAACGCAAAGAAGCTATCATGCCGGCTTATCTGCTCAATGCCCAATAACTCACGCCAAAGGGCGGCAAGGGTGATCTCTGCCTCCCCTTGTGGTGCTTCGTAAATCTGACGGGCAAAATCATCCTCCCCCGGTGCCGGTAATGCCCGGCGATCCAACTTACCACTCGGGGTCTGCGGGAAGGACTCCAGACGCACAAAAGCTGCCGGGACCATATAGTCAGGCAAAACGGCACTCAAATGTTCACGCAAACTGACAGCCAATCCCTCATGTGCTTGCGCAGCCACATAGGCGACCAGACGTTTTTCCTGCCCGCCATCCAGCGCCAGCACCACTGCCTCTTGCACTGCCGGGTGTTCCATCAAGCGGGTTTCAATCTCCCCCGGTTCAATCCGGAAGCCACGGATTTTAACCTGCTCGTCGTTACGGCCCAGAAATTCCAGATCACCGTTCGGCAGGTAACGGGCCAAATCCCCGGAGCGATACATCCGCGCACCCGCTACCGGACTAAAGGGATCCGGTATAAAACGTTCCGCGCTCAATTCCGGCCGGTTAAGATAACCCCGAGCCACCCCAACGCCGCCAATATACATTTCACCAATGCAGCCTAATGGGACGGGTTGACCATATCTGTCCAGCAGGTAGACGCAGGTATTCTTAACCGGCCGGCCGATAGAATTATCATCTGCCTGGGATAATATTTCTTTACAAGTCGCCGTCACGGTATTTTCCGTCGGACCATAAGCGTTCAAGAGTTGGGGCCGGTGGCCTTCCTGCCTAAACCAATCCTGAATAGCGCTCTTTTTAACCGCCTCACCGCCAATGATGACGAGCCTGAGGCAATCCGGCAGCGATAATTCATGGCCTCTGGCAATCAGTTCTGACCAGAACAACGCAGGCAGAGACATCACCGTGATACGGCTTTGCCGGGCTAAGGCAATAAATTCCGGCACCGAAGCCAGCCAGCTATCATCCCGCATCACCAGCGTGGCACCGTTGCATAATGACGAGAATAATTCTTCTATTGAAACATCAAAAGCGAAAGAGGCAAATTGCAACACCCGGTCTTGCGCCGTGACAGCAAAGAGATCATTAAAACCCAGATGACGCTGATACATCGCCTGATGCTCTACCATCACGCCTTTCGGTTGCCCGGTTGAGCCAGAGGTGTAGATGACGTAAGCCAGATGCTGAGGTGTCAACGCCGGGACCTGCGGATTACTGTCCGGCTGATCCGGCAAAATATTTGGATCAAGTACCGTCAATTCCGCCAGCGCCTTTTC
This sequence comes from Photorhabdus khanii NC19, assembly GCF_000517265.1. GTDB lineage: Bacteria > Pseudomonadota > Gammaproteobacteria > Enterobacterales > Enterobacteriaceae > Photorhabdus > Photorhabdus khanii. The sequence continues at coordinate 141,819 of NZ_AYSJ01000017.1, read as the reverse complement.
ACCCAGCGCCGCCCGGCCAATCGCATCAGCCAATACCACTGCCGGGGCAGTATCATTCAGAATATACGCCAGACGTTCCCCCGGATAGGTTGGGTCCAGCGGCACATAAGCGCCACCTGCTTTCAGTACCGCCAATAATCCCACCACCATCGTCGGGGAACGTGCCACGCAAATCGCTACCCGTTGGTCTGGTGTTACACCTAACATAATCAGTTGATGAGCTAACCGGTTGGCATGAGCATTCAGCTCCGCATAACTGAGGGGTTGTTCTTGATACACCAGCGCCGTCGCCTGCGGGGTTTGCTCTGCCTGTTGTTCAAACAACTGATGAATACATAACGGGTCAGGATACGGGGTTTCCGTGGCGTTCCAAGTTTCCAGCAACAATGTCCGTTCAGCCTCCGGCAGTAAATTCAGTTGCCAAACAGGAATTTCATCACCCACCCTTTTCGATGATATCAACACCTGTAAGTGCTCACCCATTCGCTGAACCACTTCCCGGCTCAGACGGTTTACATCGTATACCCAGCGAAAACCGCCTTGCGCATTCACCTGGAGGGTCAGCAATTCGCCAGGTGCCTCCTGATCGCTGTCTCTGTCATCCTGTATCACAGAGACAGCTATCTGCCACGGCCGGCGGGTTGCCAACGCCGGGATAGCCCGCAATGAAGGAACACGGGCGAGGAGATCACGACTAAATGTCCGGTGCCGCGCCAACAGGGTAAGCTCGTCATCAACCCAGTCAGCTATCGCCCCCCACGGCTTATCAAACGCCACCTCAATGGTCATGGGCACCACCGGCGCCAGATCTGCTGATTGACCTTTTACCTCATCCACGCACCAACCGATTTGAAATTCAGTCTGCTGAGTTAAGCGAGCAAGATAGATAGCGAATGCTTGTAACAGTGTCCGCAATGAGTCCTCTTCCCCATTTTTTGGCAACAGAGACTGCCAAAGACTCATTGCCCATCTGGGTTCCGCTTGTTCTCCTGCGGTTTCGAAAGGTAATTGGAATGGTTGCAAATCAGTAAGACGCTCATACCAGAATAATTCACTGGATGTGAGGGTCTGGAGGATATTTTTTGTATTTTGAGTCTGTGGTGACGCATAATTTGAGTCGATTATGTTTTCTGACATCTGAGAAAGGAATTCAGATTTAAGAACATTTCCCACTTTAGCAATGTTATCTTTCATCTATCATATACCTCAACGAATCTGTTAGATTTTTGAAAACTGTCATTTCTGACAGTCATCACCCATGTTTTTGCCCCCAAGAAATAGAAGCCGATACTTCTGACATTAATTCAAAACAATCAGATCGGTATGCCATAGCCCGGCTAATAACCCTATAATCAGCAATTCTTCGACGCTAATTTCCCTGATAAAGGAATAAATAATTCATCTTATAAGTCAGAATAAGACATCCCATTTTCGCCCCTGTTTTTAGATAAATTCGATTCATTTTATGCAATTTTTATTGTCTAACGCTGAATCCCATAATTTTAAATGGAACCATCAACTACATTAATTATGCATAAGTGCCAAATCAATGTTATATGTTATCCATTTCCCATTAATACCAAATTAAAATAATTTCGAAAAAACATTAAGTGCTCACAAAAAAATATGAAAATTAATTAAATACTATCAATAAGTTAACCAAATAACCGCCTAAAAAAAGCTCCTGAGATCTAATAAGGAACGTATATTTCAATCGAAATTAGACTTATTAACATTTATAATAAAATTATTCAAAAATATAACATCAGATTAAAATAATTTATAACACATTATTTTTCAATAGTAAAAAATGCCGATAACGTAAATACCAAAAAATAGGGAATAAAAAATTAAAAATAACTTGATTACATATTGCCTTGTAATAATCAGATCATGATAAAATATAAATTCCATTATATCACATACCGCAGCAAAACAATTGTAAATTTAAATAACTTCATTGTTGATTATTTTATAACAATAAAAAATGTGATTTATATGATATTCGTATATATTTAATATCGCGTAGTATAAATAATCGATTCATTTAACATTTATTAATTAAAAAATACCGGTAGATTCACATAATAAGTGCAACATCGTTAATCTGGAAGTAAACATGTTCGTATTCCCTTAAATAATTCATTCGGTGTTTTCCCACCCCGTGTTTTCCGGGGGCGATTATTTAATCGGTTTACCACAAAATTTATTTCCTGATCAGAGATTTCATTAAAATCGGTTCCCTTTGGAAAGTATTGTCTGATTAACCCATTGATATTCTCATTGATCCCTCTTTCCCAAGGCGAATAAGGGTGAGCAAAGTAAATTTGGGTTTCTAATTTTTCACTGATGATTTCATGATCTGCGAACTCCAGACCGTTATCGAACGTGATGGTCTTAACCTTTTGTTTTAACGGAAATAATACTTTCACTGCCGCTTTCGCGACTTCTGAAGCNNGCNTGCTATCAGTTTACGATAATTGTATACAGCGTCTTGCGGTCAACCAATGTTAATAAGACACTTTTTTTTCCTTTCCCTATTATCGTATCTCCTTCCCAGTCGCCAATACGTTCTTTTTTATCAACAATTTCCGGGCGTTCATCAATACTGACCCGATTTTTAATTTTGCCTCTTCTTTCATAGCTACCATAACGTTTACGATAGGGTTTTCTGGCAATTCGCAGATGTTGCCATAAATCACCCCCCTCTATTTTATCTTTATAAATCAGTCTATAAATTGTCTCATGATGCAAAGATATCCCTTTATGTTGCTTTAAATAATCAGCCACCTGTTCAGGACTTAAGTCTTTCCAAATTAACCGTTTTATCCATTTTTTTACTTCCGGCGTTATTTTCACGGCTTTCTTAGCAAAATGACGACGAGCCAATACCTTCAAATGAGCCTGTTCAGGGCAGTATGTCTGGACTTCTTGATTTCTCTTCAATTCTCTGCTGATGGTCGACGGGCTTCGCTTAAGTGACTCAGCAATGAAACGCTGTGAAAAACCCGCTTTTTTTAAACTGGAAATCTGATATCTTTCTGTCTCGGTCAGTTGTGTATAGGCCATAGTGCATTTTCCTGTGGCGGGAAAGGTGCCTACTATAGCAACTGACCGCCTTTCTGAAAAATTGCACTTATTAGTCGAATCCGCCACCTAAAAATATATAAACGATTATATTAACCTATTTTTCACACTTATTAACACTCATTACCCCAATGAAGATACAGGGCGGGATTCCACTTTGTATTTAATTTAATCAAAGATAAGTTGACTACGGAATTCCTCTGACCAAATGGCTCTTCGACGTTTAGCCGCCTGACTGTCTTTTATACTGGTATTCTGTTTAATCACGCTTAATGCAATTCGGTTAAAAAGCGCCATTTGTGCAGCCCCATCAGGCTCTTTGAGTGAGATAGCATCTTCTCGAAAAGTGACATCTAATACCCAATGCAGCTCGTTTTCTACCGACCAGTGCCTTCTTATTGCCTTAGCCACGATTTCCGCCTCCAACGGTAGCGAGCTGACATACCAGCGTGAATCACGATGGGGAGGCTGGCCTTTTACGCTTCGTTCACTGACGACTTCAATAACACTTTGTATTGAAGGCCATTGCCGCCGAAGGACCTCCGGCAATACGGCACGAATTTGCATGACATGCCGAAATTCTGTCCGTCCATGACCGCTATTTTTCTGCGTAAATTCAACAAGCTCATCACTCTCATAATGCGAAGCAAAATACGATTTGACCCATTCATAGGGGTCTTTTGATTGCCTTTGAGACCCACAATAAAATCACCGCCGCGCTGAGTAATTAACGCAAGGGTTCTTCTGGCAATGCAAGCTCCNTANNGNCANTCGCGCCATCAAGCGCCAGTAATTCAATCAATTGTCTGGCAACCGGACCTTCCTGACCTTTGCTTTCGGCTGCCTGATGGTATAGGGCTACACCGGATTCAACATCATAAGCACTGACCACATGCAGGGCTTCAAATAATGTCCCCTTACAGGTTCCTCTCAGGGTTTTTCCATCAATGGCGATAAGACTTTTTCCTGCCCTGACCCGACGCTGGTTGATCCAGGCATAAAAGGCTTCAACCAGTGCATCTTGCTCTATCATTTTGATAATATTAGCAATACAGTGACGACGAGGAATACCGTGAGTAAAATGCGTGTATTGTTTAAGCCACTTGCTCTGTAACTCACCAAATTCCTGAATCGATTTCCAGCCAGAAGCGCCGCATAATACAGCGGAGAAGGCTAAAAAAATCACATCCATTAATTCATGTTTTTTATTGATGTCAGAACGAGGGTCTTCTATCTTGCTGATAAAATTAAAAATACTCATTATTAGGATCGCTTTTTTATGGAAGAGAGAGATCTTAACGTTTTAATGAGAGAAATGCCTATAAAAAGTCATATTCTGATTTTTATTTAACTAAAATAACCTTATTAAAAATGTGAGATCTCACCCTGATGAAGATAAGATATTATTGAATCAAGATAAGTTAAATACATTAATATCAATAAATATGTTGCTATTATTTCCGCACCCCATTCAGGAATAAAAAGACTCATATAATTGGCCCAATATTTCAACAATGCATTGTGGTATGGCTGCATTCCCGTCACCATCCGGTGTTCTTGAAATTCAAAGGTGTTAATCCCTTCGAAAGTTAAAAACACCCAACGTGCTGTGGGAGACTGAGTCTGCTGGTTTTTTCAGATATAGGGTGGATGTCAGGAACTCCGGGCTTTTCAGGAACCGGAAGCCCCACTCAACCTTTTGTTGGGCTTTGTAAGTGGAAAGTAATGCTTCCATATCAAGCACATCATTATCCATTTCGTTGGTGACCAAAATAAACATCCCCATGTTGAGTGGCCGGAGGTGCCGAAATAAGTAAAGGGAATTGTGGGATGCCATTTGCCAAGTGAAATAATATGATTTTTCACCTGGCATTATATTAATGAGAATGTTTATTACTTTCATTGGTAATACGTATTCACTCGATTTTTATTTTCTTTCCTCCAGAGGGGAATATCGAGACTCTATTATGACATCGACAAGAAATTTACCTGAATTGTCACCGTAATAACCTGGTGCGTCATTGAATAAAAGTATTAATTCTCCATCTACGGGAATAGTTTTATGAAGTACTCCATTGCCTATGTCGTAGATTTTATCGCCGATTTTAGCACTGAGCGCGTCGAGTGAATTTAGCTGATGAGTAGGTATAGAACCCTGAGGTGCGGCCCATTGATTGTCTCCATAGCCGAACTTTACCCAACCTTTGGCAATAACAGAGATTATATCTCCTTGTTTGAGAATAAGTCCTGTGGGTTGACCGCTTGCAGCATTAGCTGGGACACTTCCTGACCAATCATACATAGTATTACCCTCGAAATTATGTTTTATGAGAATAGTTTTTCCAAAGATGTTTGCATATTTGGCTGAAAGAGAATTTATCTTTTTATGACTGGGGGAGCAATGAAAAACATCAGATATTGTGAACTATGTTAGTAAAAATGATTTTTAGAACAACGGTTAAAACCAGAGGTTAAAAAATGGATTTTAATAACGGTTTAAAACCTGTTCATCATAAATCTTGCGGTAAAAGATGATAAAAATAATTGGTTTTATTAATACTTATATACCCGACCCGGTAAAATAAGATAAATAAGAATATTGAACAGGTTAATCAGACAATTAAAAATCAACCGAGTTTAATAACGTTTTCAACCGGTGAATAAACTTCTTCACAAGCCAGTTAAATAATCGTCAATGAAAAATTTTAATAACAAAATCCGTAAAAAAATGATTTAAATGAATACGAACTGAATTATTTACAGCATAAGTGTATTGTATTTTTATACAAAATCGCGATACATTAAATACACCAACTTAAACTTGTTCACACCTATTTTATACCTTGAATGCGATTTAACGCTAAAATAAATACAACTCATTACTTTCAAGCTATTTTCGCAATCTATCAATGCTTAAATACCCATTTAATCATTATAACCTTTCAGGTTAATTAATCCGCCAGACTTTTCACTATTGTTGATGTAATAAGGCGTTATTAAATAAATTTACCGATTTATTTAAATGTAATTTAAATAAACATGGTTAATCTATCAAGAACACCCGCCACGCTTCTTATCGGTTTAACGATAAGAAGCGTGGCGAGTTCTTTACCTTAATTTTACTTGGGAAGAGATGTCCGGCCATTATAAACACCTTTAACCGGACAACATTACCGTCAATAACCGCTTTTTATTCTTGCAATATCACTGACATTACACCACCTCCGCTTCACAATTCATTGCCAACGCCATACTTAAAGTTTTAGCCAAAATGGTTTTATTTTCACTGTCTTCCATCAGGCTAAAATGGTCGCCGGGTACAGATGTTAGCTGGAGCGAAGAATCAGGCACGACCTGCTTCCAGCCTAACGACGGTTCCATACTCAAGGAGGGTAATGTGGCTTCCGTAACAAAAGGGATCTGCGGATAAGATTCCATCGCATAGAACTGGTGGAGCGTTATCGCCAAAGCTTGTGGTTCATATTCTTTGACCATTTGCACATAATTCCCCATCTGTTCCCAACGTTTTGCGATCAAATCAGGACGCAGATTGGCCGGGTATAGTTCCAGTTCCTGCGCCGCGGCAATAAATTGCACCAAATTCAGTTTATCGATTCTCTGATGCAATACTGCAATCTCCTCTGCATGTTCCCCGCCTGACTGTTTTGCCAGTTCAGCCAGAAACTGGAGTTTTGGTTGAATGACCTGCTGCTTGAAGCAGTGAGGGGCAGGCGTATCAATCAAACCCAGGAAATCAACGGTCTCACCGGCATTCAAAAGTTGCTGGGCAATGGCATAAGCCAGTACTCCACCAGAAGAGTAACCGTAGATCCGGTATCGGCCTTCCGGTTGAACCGCCTTCATAAAGGTGATCATTTTGGCGGCCAACGCTTCAATAGTTGATACCTGTTCCTCATTGATGGACGGCCAGGGTAATGCATAAATCGGATAGTCTGACTGAATATGTTGAGCCAGCCCGAAAACATAGGAGTAATCATCCATGCCGCTGGGCACAAAGAATAGCGGCGGTTCCATTCCGGATGGCCGCACAGGTATCGCACTGCTTTGCGGCTGAGACAATGGATCTAATGTGATCTTTGATACCAGTTCAGCCAGCACAGGGAATTGGAATAGGTTATTCAATGTACACATCAAACCACGACCAGCGGCAAGGTTGATCATCCGCATAGCAAGCAGCGAATGTCCCCCCAACGCAAAGAAATTGTCATACCGGCTTATCTGCTCAACCTCCAGCAATTCACGCCAGATAGCAGCCAATGCGCTCTCAACCTCCCCTTTCGGCGCTTCATAGGCTTGATGAGCAAAGGCATTCTGATCAGGCTCCGGCAGTGCCCGGCGATCCAGCTTACCATTAGGGGTCAGCGGGAATGCGTCCAGACGTACAAACGCCGCCGGTACCATGTAGTCAGGCAACAGTGCTCTCAGATGGCTATACAAACAGGTAGCCAATCCATCATTCGCTGGTGCCACGACATAAGCCACCAGACGTTTATCCTGCCCGTCCCCCAGAGCCAGTACGATAGCCTCACGCACAGCAGGGTACTCCACCAGCCGGGCTTCGATCTCACCCGGTTCAATACGGAATCCGCGGATTTTAACTTGCTGGTCGTTACGGCCAATAAATACCAGATTGCCATCCGGCAAGTAGCGGGCCAAGTCCCCGGTTTGGTACATCCGAGCATCCTGTGACTGACTAAACGGATCAGCCAGGAAACGTTCAGTGGTCAGGTCAGAGCGATTGAGATAGCCACGCGCAACACCGTCACCACCAAGATACAATTCCCCTACCGCTCCCAATGGGACCGGCTGGCCGCAAGCATCCAGCAGATAAACATTGGTGTTGGCCGTCGGACGGCCGATGGGAATTAATGCATCTGTATAATCTGCCGGACAACGCCAGGTAGTAGCACATACCGTGATTTCTGTCGGGCCGTAAGCATTGAACAGCGTGGCCCGGCCACGCAGTGCCTGAAGCAATGCCGCGCTGGGCGCTTCACCGCCCAATATTAATGTTGGTCTTATGGTTATTTCCGGTAAATCAGCCCCATCCCGCAGCAGAGCCGGTGTCAGGCAAGCGTGAGTCACCGCCTGTTCTTCCAGATAATGCCAAAGGCGCAGCGGATCCTGACGAACCGTGTCGGCAGGAATATCCAGGGTGGCACCACCACACAATGCCATCATGATTTCCCAGACGCTGGCATCGAAACCAAATGAAGCGAATTGCAACATCCGGCTATGGGAATGAATGTCAAACTGGCTGATTTTATCCCGGATAAGGTTGACCAACCCACGATGTTCAACCATCACCCCTTTCGGCATACCGGTCGAACCGGAAGTATAAATTACATAGGCCAGATGCCGTGAAGTTAACGCAGGAACCTGTGGGTTGTTGTCCGGCTGGTCAGGCAGGGTATTCGGGTCAAGTACGGTTAATTTCGCAAGTGCTTCTTCACCCAATGCGGCACGTCCGGTATTATCCGCCAGTACCACCGACGGAGCGGCATCATTTAGCATATAAGCCAGACGATCACCCGGATAGGCCGGATCCAGCGGCACATAGGCACCACCCGCTTTCAGTACTGCTAATAACCCTGCAATCCTTGATGGCGAACGCTTCACACAAATCGCCACCGGTTGATCAGGCTGCACACCCAGTTCAATTAATTGATGAGCCAGCCGGTTGGCACAGGCGTTCAGTTCCGCATAACTGAGGGCTTGCTCTTCATAGATCAACGCCGTGGCATCAGGATTTTTTCCCACTTGTTGTTCAAACAGTTGATGAATGCACAGTGAGTCAGGATACGCGGTTTCCGTCGCGTTCCAGGTTTTCAGCAGCAAATTCCTCTCGGTTTCAGGCAGGATTTCCAGCATCCGCACCGGCGTTTCCGGGGCCTGTTCAAGTGCCGCGACCAAACTTTCCAGCGCCTGTTGCATATAACCACATACCCGCTCAGGGTCAAATGGCTGGACAATTTGCGCGGTTAAACCCAGCGCTTCACCAAAATCTTCCACTGACAGCGTAAACGGATAGTTAGTCCGCTCCTGTGCGCCAAGGAATTCAACACCGTCCATGATTTCATTCGAAGCCGTCGGCAATGCGTTGTGCCGGTAATTCAGCAAGGTACTGAACAGTGGTGTTCCGCCTTGCACTCCACTGCAACGTTGAGCCAACGCCAGTGACGCATGTTCATGTGTCAGCAATCCCGCCAACCTACGGTGTGCCGCCTGTACACTGTCTTGTACCGGAGTATTATCCATATCCAGCCGTAGCGGTAAGGTATTGATAAACAGTCCCATGCCATTGTCTGCACCTTCACCGGCAGCCATACGCCCAAACAATACCGTGCCAAATACTACTTGCTTCTGACCGCTGGTACGCGACAACACCTGCGCCCAGGCCAGATGACACAAAGCGGCCAGGCTCACGCCCAGACGCCGGGCCTGTCCGCGTAAGCGGTCATTCAACTCCGCAGTTAACATCCGGTGCGATTCTGTCATTTGCGCGCCATCATGACGTACCTCTGTCAATCCGAACGGCAACGTAGGTTCATCCACCTCAGCCAGCATGTCGGTAAAGAAACGAATATGCTGCTCCTGACTCACCCCTAACCGAGCCTGCGCCACCAGATTGCGGAAAGGTGCCGGCGCAGGCAGGTTGCTTTCCTGTCCATCAAGATAGGCCTGAACTTCGTTGCTCATCACATCCAGCGCGGTATGGTCACCAATCAGATGATGCATCAGTTGCAGGACAATCCAGCGGCCATCTATCTCCGGTGCCACGACAAAGCGCAGCAACGGTGCCTGTCCCAAATCAATACGATGCCGGCGTGGATCAAAATGTTGAGCTAATTGGTCACTGACTGGCCCATCAGCTGGATCCAGTGTCAGTTCAGTCACCGGCAATTGCACTTGACGGCAAACCACCTGAGCAGGAACAGATAATCCTTCCCAGATAAAAGCGGTACGCAGGATGTCATGGCGGTCAATCACCTGTTGAACCGCAGCCAGATAACGGTCCAACAGAGGCCGATCAGCAAAAGCCATCTGACCAGCCAGCAAATATGGGTCGCCTTCGTTTGCCAATAGATGGTGGAACAGAATGCCGTCCTGTAACGGCGACAACGCATAGATATCCTGAATATTGGTAATCCCGCCCGGCACTTGTTCGACGATGTGATCAATCTCAGGCTGAGTGAGATTAATCAGCGGTAACATTTCCGGTGTCAACGCCGTCGTTGCCGGTGTAATGACGTTGGCAGGCACATCTTCGCCCTGATTCAGTTTCAAGGTTTGAGCAAGTTCAGACAGTACAGGGGATTGGAACAAGTCACGTACTGCCAGCGTTAAACCCAGGTTACGCAAACGTTCAACCATGCGCACCGCGAGCAATGAATGGCCTCCCAATGCAAAGAAGCTGTCGTACCGGCTTATCTGATCAACGCCCAGTAAGTCATGCCAAATAGCGGCGAGTGCGGTTTCCGTTTTCCCTTGTGGTGCCGCGTAAATCTGGCGCGCAAAGGCTTCCTCCCCCGGCACCGGTAACGCCCGGCGATCCAGTTTGCCGTTAGGGGTCAGCGGAAATGCGTCCAGACGTACAAACGCCGCCGGTACCATGTAGTCAGGCAATGACGCGCTCAGATGTTCACGCAGACAGTTAACCAGCTCGTCCTCCGCTTCTGCCACCACATAGGCAATCAGACGTTTGTCCTGCCCATCACCCAGTGCCAATACCAGCGCTTCGCGTACTGCGGAATGTTCTGTCAGCCGAACTTCAATTTCTCCCGGTTCAATCCGGAAACCGCGGATTTTAATCTGCTGGTCGTTGCGACCAACAAATACCAGATTGCCGTCCGGCAGGTAGCGAACCAAATCCCCGGTCCGATACATCCGTGCGTTGGCTGCGTCACTAAACGGATCAGCAAGGAAACGTTCGCCGGTCAGTTCAGGACGATTGAGATAGCCACGCGCCACACCGACGCCACCAATATATAGCTCACCCACCGCTCCCAAAGGCACCGGCTGACCATGAGCATCCAGCGGATAAACACGGGTATTGGCCGTCGGACGACCAATAGGAATGAATCCATCCCGATAATCTAACGGGCAACACCAGACGGTGGCACAAACAGTTATTTCTGTCGGGCCATAGGCATTGAACACCGTTGCCCGGCCATTCAGTGCCTGAAGTAAGGCTACACTGGGAGCCTCTCCACCCAGTATTAATGTTGGTTTGATGGTTATCGCCGGCAAATCAGTGCCATCCCGCAGCAAAGCGGGCGTCAAACAAGCGTGCGTCACCGATTGCTCTTCCAGATAATGCCAGAGACGGCGTGGGTCCTGACGAACAGCATCATCAGGAATAGCCAGGCTGGCACCACTGCCTAATGTCATCATAATTTCCCAGACACTGGCATCGAAACCAAATGAAGCGAATTGCAACATCCGGCTATGGGAATGAATGGCGAATTGGGCGATTTTATCCCGGATAAGGTTAACCAGCCCGCAATGTTCAACCATCACCCCTTTCGGCGTACCGGTCGAGCCGGAGGTGTAAATCACATAAGCCAGATGACGGGAGGTCAATGCAGCAATTTGTGGGTTGTTGTCCGGCTGATCAGGCAATGAATTCGGATCAAGAACAATTTGTTGGGCAAGCATTTGCTCATTTAATGCTGAACGTCCGGTATTATCTGCCAACAAAATAACCGGTGCCGCATCGGTCAAAATATGAATCAGACGTTCACCCGGATAAGCCGGATCCAGCGGCACGTAGGCACCACCGGCTTTCAATATTGCCAACAGCCCCACTATCCGCGCCGGTGAACTTGCCACGCAAATCGCCACCCGGTGATCCGGCGCGACACCCAGCGCGATCAGCTGATGCGCCAGCCGGTTGGCACGGGTATTCAATTCCGCATAGCTAAAGGATTGGTTTTCATATATTAACGCGGTAGAGTCCGGGGCATTCTCCACCTGTTGTTCAAACAGTTGATGAATGCACAGTGGGTCAGGATAGGTTGTTTCGGTCGCATTCCAGGTTTTCAGCAACAATGTGCGCTCGGTTTCCGGCAGGATTTGCAACGTCTGTACCGGCGTTTCCGGCGTCTGTTCAAGTGCTATCACCAGACTTTCCAGCGCCTGCTGCATATAACCACATATCCTTTCCGGATCAAATGGCTGCACTACCTGAGCAGTCAGCCCCAAATCGGAACCACCATCCTCTACCGACAACACAAACGGGTAGTTGGTCCGCTCCTGTGCGCCAAGGAATTCAATACCGCTGATGATTTCATCCGGCGTGACCGGATGGGTATTATGCCGATAATTCAACAACGCATTGAACAGCGGTGTCCCACTGGCTACCCCACTGCAACGTTGAGCCAGCGCCAGTGATGCATGTTCATGCGCTAATAATCCCGCCAATCGGGTATGGGCGGTCTGTACACTCTCCCGCACCGGGGTTTCATCCATATCCAACCGTAATGGCAGGGTATTAATAAACAGCCCCATACCATTATCGGCACCTTCACCAGCCTGCATACGCCCAAACAACACCGTGCCAAACACCACTTGCTTCTGACCACTGGTACCCGATAACACCTGCGCCCAGGCCAAATGACACAGCGCCGCCACACTGACGCCCAAACGCCGAGCCTGATTACGCAGACGACTATTCAGTGCAGGCGTCAGCATCCGGTGCGATTCCGTCACCTGCGAGCCGTCATGGTGTACTTCCGTCAAGCCGAACGGCAGCGTCGGCTCATCCACTGTCGCCAGCATATCGGTAAAGAAACGGGTATGTTCTGACTGGCCGGTGCCCAACCGGGCCTGCGCCACCAGATGACGGAAAGGTGTCGAAGCCAGCAAGCTGTCTCCCCGTCCGGTAAGATATGCCTGCACTTCGCTGTTCATCACTTCCAGCGTGGTATGGTCGCCAATCAGGTGATGCAGTAGTTGCAGCAGGATCCAGCGGCCATCAGTATCCCGAGCAATTGCAAAGCGCAACAACGGAGCCTGACTCAAGTCAATACGATACTGGCGCGGATCAAAGCGTTGGGCCAGTTGATCACGGTTCGATCCGTCAGCCGGATTGAGTGTCAATTCTGTGATGGATAAGGCAACCTGACGGCAAACCACCTGAGCCGGCGCTGATAGCCCCTCCCAGATAAAAGCAGTACGCAGAATATCATGGCGGTCAACCACCTGTTGAACTGCGGCCAGATAACGATCCAGCAAAGACCGATCCGCAAAAGCCTGTTGGGTTATCAGCAGATAAGGATCGCCTTCGTTTGCCAGTAAATGGTGGAATAAAATGCCATCCTGTAGCGGTGACAAGGCATAGATATCCTGAATGTTGGCAATCCCGCCCGGAACTTGTTCAACTATGCGGTCAATCTCAGGCTGAGTCAGATCAATCAACGGCAGCATTTCTGGCGTCAGTACAAGAGTATCCGGTGTAATACGGTTGTCAGGTACCGGGATTTCACAATGTTGCGCCAGAGACTGGGCCAAAACACTGAGTGTCGGATGCTCGAATAGCGTTTGGACCGATACGCCCAATCCCATACGCCGCAAACGTTCAATCATCCGCACAGCCAGCAGCGAGTGACCACCTAGCGCAAAGAAGCTGTCGTGCCGACCAACCTGCTCAACTGCCAGTAATTCACGCCAGATAGTGGCGAGCGCACTCTCAATTTCCCCTTGCGGCGCTTCGTAAATTTGACGGGCAAAGGCATGCTGATCCGGTGCCGGCAGTGCCCGGCGATCTAACTTACCATTCGGCGTCAACGGGAAGGTATCCAGACGCACAAAAGCCGCCGGTACCATATAGTCAGGTAAAATATCATTCAGATGTTCACGCAGACTGGCGGCCAGTCCGCTATCCGCTTCTGCCATTACATTATTTGCCACTACATAGGCCACTAAACGCTTATCCTGACCGTCACCCAGCGCCAGTACCAACGCTTCGCTCACCGCCGGATGTTCGGTCAGATGCGCCTCGATTTCCCCCGGCTCAATACGGAAACCACGGATTTTAACCTGCTGGTCATTACGACCGGCAAACACCAGATTGCCGTCCGGCAGGTAACGGGCTAAATCCCCAGTGCGATACATCCGAGCATCAACGTCATCACTAAATGGATCAGTAAGGAAACGTTCGGCGGTCAGTTCAGGGCGATTGAGATAACCACGCGCCACACCGACACCGCCAATATATAACTCACCTACCGCTCCCAATGGTACTGGTTGACCATGTTTGTCCAGCAGATAAAAACGCTTATTGGCCGTCGGACTGCCGATAGGAATTAATCCCCCGGTATAGTCTGACGGGCAATTCCAGATGGTGGCACAAACAGTGATTTCCGTCGGGCCATAAGCGTTGAACAAATCTGCCCGGCCGCACAATGTCTGAAACAGGGCGGTAGCCGGCGCTTCTCCTGCGAATATTAATGTGGGCTTTATGGTTATCACCGGTAAATCGGCACCATCGTGGAACATGGCCGGTGTCAGGCAGGCGTGCGTTACCCGCCGTTCTTCCAGGTAATGCCAGAGACGGTGCGGGTCTTGCCGAATTGTTTCAGTCGGAATAACCAACATAGCCCCACTGCTCAACGCCATCATAATTTCCCAGACGCTGGCATCAAAACCAAATGAGGCAAATTGCAACATCCGGCTGGTTATACCAACATCAAACTGGACAATTTGTTCCAGCGTCAGGTTAACCACACTCTGATGTTCGATCATCACCCCTTTCGGTCTGCCAGTGGAGCCGGAAGTGTAGATGACATACGCCAGATGCCGTGAGGTGAGATCAGAGACCTGCGGGTTGCAGTCCGGTTGATCCGGCAGGGTATTTGGATCGAGCACGGTTAGCGTCGCCAATGTTTCTTCACCCAATGCTGCCCGTCCAATATTATCCGCCAACAAAATCGTTGGCGCAGCATCAGTGAGCAGATAAGCCAGACGTTCACCCGGATAAGCCGGATCTAATGGCACATAAGCCCCGCCTGCTTTCAACACCGCCAGCAATCCCACTATTCTTTCCAGTGATCGTGTCACACAAATGGCTACCGGTTGATCCGGTATTACACCTAATGCAATAAGCTGATGCGCCAACCGGTTGGCGCGGGCATTCAGTTCGGCATAACTAAGCGTCTGATTTTCATAATTTACCGCTATGGCGTCCGGGGTCTTCTCCACCTGTTGTTCAACCAACTGATGAACACACAACTGTTCAGGATACGGCACTGCGGTGGCATTCCAGGTTTCCAGCAATAATGTCTGCTCAGTGGATGACAATATATCGACGGTCGTGACTGATTGCTGAGGATGGTTCACCATCGCCCGCAATAGGGCCTGCAAATAGCCGACCTGTCTTTCAATCGTTTCAGGGTCAAACAGGGCAGAAGAATAATTCAGTTCCCCAACAACCTCACCCGCCTTTTCCGTCAATTCCAGTTGCAGATCGAATGTAGCAATATCGTATCCCTGTACGACTGGCATCACCGCTAATCCCGGCAGTTGCCACGCTTCGATGTCGCTCTCCTGCCAGGCGAACATCACCTGAAATAGCGGGGTATGTTCCGGTCTGCGGAGCGGTTGTACAATCTCAACCACCTGTTCGAAAGGCAGATCCTGATGTTCCTGTGCGCCCAGTGTTGTCTGTCGCACCCGCTGGAGCAGCGTGACCATATCCGGTGTACCGGACAAATCAATACGCAACGCCAGGGTATTGACAAAAAAGCCGATCAGCGGCTCGATTTCCCGCCGGTTGCGGTTGGCGCTCGGTATGCCGATCACCAGATCATCCTGCCCGGACAGGCGTGACAATAATGCCGCCCAGGCGGTCAGCAATGTCATAAACAATGTGGTGCCGTGCTGTTGTCCCAGCTGTTTCAGGGCCTGTACCAACGTGGCATCAATCTGCACCGGTATCCGGCCGCCGGTAAATGATTGCCGGGATGGTCGGGGCCGATCTGTCGGCAATTCCAGCAATACCGGAGCATCGGCCAGCGTGCGGTGCCAGTACTCACTTTGCACCCGCAACCCTTCACCAGAGAACACCTTACGCTGCCAGACAGCATAATCAGGATATTGAATCGCCAATGGGGGCAAGGGATCAGGCTGTTCATTTAAGCAGGCAGAATAAAGTACGCCCAGTTCTGATTTCAAGATCTCTACAGACCAACCATCGGACACAATGTGATGCTGAGTCAGCAAGAAGACGTAATCCTCGTCGGCTCGTTGTATCAGCGCGCAACGGATTAGGGGACCACGGGCAAGATCAAACGGCGTTTCCGCCTCCTGTACGCACAGAAGCTTAAGTTGCTCATCGACTTCAAGCGCGTTACGCAGATCGTATTGTTTCACCGGCAGACCAAACTCCGCCGGTAACAGTTCAACCTGAGGCTGACCGTCAACCATGATAAAGACTGAACGCAGCGCTTCGTGGCGGGCAAACAGACAATTCAGCGCCTGTTGCCAGGCGGTAATATCAAGCTGACCACGCAAGTACAGTGCCAGCGGAATATGATAGGTATCACTGACGCCATCAAACTGCGCCAGAAACCACAGACGCTGTTGAGCGAATGACAGCGGTAAAGCACTCTCACGGGAGACGGGAACAATTTCAGATAATCTCCCCCCTTCCACATTGCGCTGGGCACATATCCTCTCCGCAAAGGCCGCAAGTGACGGTGACGTAAATAAGGCAACCAGCGGCAGTTCAACACCGAAAGCAGCGATACGATTCATGACCCGTACCGCCAACAGTGAATGCCCCCCCAACGCAAAGAAGTTGTCATGCCGGCTGATCTGCTCAATGCCTAATAATTCACGCCAGATAGCCGCCAGTGCAGTTTCTGTCTCCCCTTGTGGTGCTTCGTAAACCTGACGGGCAAAGGCATCTTCACCCGGAGCCGGTAATGCCTGACGATCCAGCTTGCCATTCGGGGTCAGCGGGAAGGCGTCCAGACGCACAAAAGTCGCCGGCACCATACAATCAGGCAAAATAGCACTCAGATGTTCACGCAAACGGGCAGCTAATCCGTTATCTTCTTCCGCCACGACATAAGCGACCAGACGTTTGTCCTGCCCGTCACCCAGCGCCAGCACCCACGCCTCACGTACCGCAGGATATTCTGTTAACCGAGCTTCGATTTCACCCGGTTCAATCCGGAATCCACGGATTTTAACCTGCTGGTCATTACGGCCAACAAACACCAGATTGCCATCTGGCAAATAACGGGCCAAATCCCCGCTGCGATACATTCTCGCATCAGTTGCATCACTAAATGGGTCAGCCAGGAAACGTTCATCAGTCAGGTCAGGGAGATTGAGATAGCCGCGTGTCACACCAGCGCCACCAATATACAGCTCCCCCACCGCCCCCAATGGCACCGGCTGCCCGTAGTCATCCAGCAGATAAATCCGGGTATTCGCCGTCGGACGCCCAATAGGTGCCAACGCATCGGTATAGTTTGATGGACAACGCCAGTGGGTGGCACACACGGTAATTTCTGTCGGGCCATAGGCATTGAACAGCGTGGCCTGACGGCTCAATGTCTGGAGTAGCGCCGGGCTGGGCGCTTCACCGCCCAGTATCACCGTCAGCTTTATCGTCAGCGCCGGTAAATCAGCGCCATCCCGCAGCAGAGCCGGAGTCAAACAAGCGTGCGTCACCGCTTGCTCTTCCAGATAATGCCAGAGGCGATGCGGATCCTGACGAACCGTGTCGGCCGGAATAGCCAGACTCGCGCCACCGGTCAGCGCCATCATGGTTTCCCAGACACTGGCATCGAAACCAAATGAAGCGAACTGCAACACCCGGTTACCGGAATGAATACCAAACTGGACAATTTTATCCCGAATAAGATTGACCAACCCACGATGTTCAACCATCACCCCTTTGGGCACGCCGGTAGAACCGGAGGTATAAATCATATAAGCCAGATGACGGGAAGTCAGCGCCGATAATTGCGGGTTGCTGTCCGGTTGATCAGGCAAGGTATTCGGATCAAGCAGAGTCAGCCCAGCAATCGCCTCCTCGCCCAACGCTACCCGTCCGGTTTCATCAGCCAATATTATTGAGGGGGCCGCATCATTCAGAATATGCGCCAGACGTTCCCCCGGATAAACCGGGTCCAGCGGCACATAAGCGCCACCGGCTTTCAGCACCGCCAACAACCCTACCACCCGTGCCGGTGAGCTTGCCATGCAGATCGCCACTCGCTGATCTGGCCCTATTCCCAGTGTAATCAGTTGATGGGCCAGCCGGTTGGCATTGGCATTCAATTCGGCATAATTCAGGAGCTGTCCTTCATACACCAACGCGGTGGCATCAGGCGTTGTTTCTACCTGTTGTTCAATCAACTGATGAATGCATAACTGCTCAGGATACAGTGTTTCGGTCGCGTTCCAGGTTTCCAGCAATAACGCGCGTTCCGTTTCAGGCAGAATGTTCAGTGCTCGTACCGGCGTTTCCGGCGCTCGCTCCAGCGCTTCTGCCAGACTTGCCAGCGCCTGTTGCATATAACCGCATACCCGGTCCGGTTCAAACGGCGCTACCACCTGAGCAGTCAGCCCCAGAGTCGTGCCACCATCCTCCACCGATAACACAAATGGATAGTTGGTCTGCTCCTGTTCGCCCAGGAATTCGATACCCGGTACAGCCTCATGAGAGATCAGCGGCTGCTCATTATGCCGGTAGTTCAACAGAGCACTAAACAGTGGTGTGCCGCCCGCTACCCCACTGCAACGCTGGGCCAGTGCCAGTGACGCATGTTCATAATCCAGTAATCCGGCCAGCCGGGACTGTGCCAGCCGTACACTGTCGTGTACCGGCGTGTCATCCATATCCAACCGCAACGGTAAGGTATTGATAAACAGCCCCATACCGCTGTCAGCCCCTTCCCCCACCGCCATGCGCCCAAACAGCACGGTGCCGAACACCACTTTCTTCTGCCCGCTGGTCCGTGACAGTACCTGCGCCCAGGCCAGATGACACAATGTTGCCACACTGACACCCAGGCGTTTCGCCTGCTGACGAAGGCGATCATTTAGCTCCAGCGATAACATCCGGTACGATTGTGTGACCTGCGAACCATTACGATGCACCTCGGTCAGACCAAACGGCAACGTCGGCTCATCCACGTCAGCCAGCATGTTGGTAAAAAAGCGGGTATGCTCTGCCTGATTGATATCCAGCCGGGCCTGCGCCACCAGATTGCGGAAAGGCAGCGGTACCGGCAAGCTGCCGCCCTGTCCGGCAAGACAAACCTGTACTTCGTGGTGCATCACTTCCATTGTCGTATGGTCGCCAATCAGGTGATGCTGCAATTGCAGCACATGCCAGCGGCCATCGGTTTCCTGCGCCACCACAAAGCGCAACAATGGGGCCTGACTCAGATCAAAACGATACTGACGCGGATCAAAACAGTGAGCCAATTGCTCACCCACTGGCCCGTCAGCCGGGTCCAGGGTCAGCTCAGTGACCGATAAAGGCGCCTGACGCCAGACCACCTGCGCCGGTGCAGATAATCCCTGCCAGATAAACGCGGTCCGCAGGATATCATGGCGATCAACCACCTGTTGCACTGCCGCCAGATAGCGATCCAGCAGCGCCCGGTCAGCAAAAATCATCGGATAGGCCAGCAGATAGGGGTCACCTTGCTTCGCCAGCAGATGATGGAACAAGATACCGTCCTGCAACGGCGACAGGGCATAGATATCCTGAATATTGGTGATCCCGCCCGGCATCTGTTCAACAATGTGGTCAATCTCAGGCTGGGTCAGAGCAATCAGTGGCAACATCTCTGGCGTCAACGCCGTGGTCGTTAATGTGATGATATTGGGCGGCACCACTACAGCCTGATGTTGCTCCAATGTCTGGGCCAGTTCTGACAGCACCGGATACTGGAACAGGTTACGGGCGGCCAGTGTCAATCCCAAACTGCGCAGACGTTCAATCATCCGTACGCCGAGCAAAGAATGACCGCCCAGCGCAAAGAAGCTGTCATGCCGACTAATCCGCTCAATACCCAGTAATTCGCGCCAAAGGGTGGCCAGAGCAATCTCCATCTCTCCTAGCGGCGCTGCATAAACCTGACGGGCGAAGGCGTCCTCTCCCGGTGCCGGCAACGCCCGGCGATCCAGTTTACCATTCGGTGTCAATGGGAATTCATCCAGACGCACAAAGGCTACCGGTACCATATAATCCGGCAACCGCGTACTCAGGTGTTCACGCAGGCGAGCGGCCAATCCATCATTTTCTTGAGTCAACACATAGGCAACCAGTTGTTTGTCCTGCCCCTCCCCTAACGCCAGCACCACGGCTTCACGTATCACCGGATATTCCACCAGCCGGGCCTCAATTTCCCCCGGTTCGATCCGGAAACCGCGGATTTTCACCTGCTGGTCGTTACGGCCCAGGAATTCCAGATTGCCGTCCGGCAGATAACGGGCCAAATCCCCGGTTCGGTACATACGCGCATTCGGTTTACCGCTAAATGGGTCTGTGAGAAAGCGTTCAGCGGTCAGTTCAGGGCGATTAAGATAACCGCAGGCCACTCCGTCACCCCCGACATAAATCTCACCGGCCATCCCCAATGGTACCGGCTGACCGTCAGTATCCAGCAAATAAATCCGGGTGTTAGCAATGGGGCGACCAATAGGAATAGAAGTCGTCCCCGACGTTAACGAGTCAACAGGGTAGATAGTAGTAAACGTAGTTCCCTCACTCGGGCCGTAGGCATTCAACAACTGTTTTGGCGGGCTCTTACGCAGCACTTGAGCAATGACATGCGGATCGAGGACATCTCCCCCAACCAGCAGCATTTTAAGTTGAGGCAACACCGGGGACAGCTCTGCCACCAGCCGGTTAAACAGCCCGACACTCATCCACAGGATCGTAATGTGATGCACCTGTAACGCCTGGACAAAATCCCGCGGCGTCAGCAACGTAGTATGATCAATAACCACCAGCGCAGCACCGTTAAGCAACGGCGCCCAAACTTCGAAGGTGCTGGCATCGAAAGCTGGGTTAGCGGCGAAGGCAATCCGGTCATTAGGTTCGATTTCAGCGTAGCCATTATTGATAACCAACCGGACGACAGCCCGGTGAGGCACGATAACCCCTTTTGGTGTCCCTGTCGAACCGGAGGTATACATGATATACGCCGGCCCAGTACTGGAACCCAATAAATCGGGATTGCAACTATCATCTTCCCGGATCGGTTCTGTCTCGGGGGTAAGACGGAGTCGCGGCACAACCAAGTCAGCCGGGATTTCCGTCTGCATATCAGTAAGCAGTAATTTGGCGGCACAATCGTTTATCAGCCAGTTTTTCCGTTCATCCGGTACGTTAGGATCAACAGGGACATAAACCGCACCAACCTTAAGGATAGCCAATTGAACCACTACCAATTCAACCGAGCGTTCTAACAGAATCGCTACATGGTCATCCGGACAAATCCCCTGCTCATTCAGTTGACAAGCCAGCCGGTTAGCCCGGGCGTTCAGTTCCGCGTAGCTCAGGATCT
Organism: Photorhabdus khanii NC19; assembly: GCF_000517265.1. Taxonomy (GTDB): domain Bacteria; phylum Pseudomonadota; class Gammaproteobacteria; order Enterobacterales; family Enterobacteriaceae; genus Photorhabdus; species Photorhabdus khanii. Next base: position 120,172 of record NZ_AYSJ01000017.1, on the reverse strand, counting down.
GCTCCCCGGCGATTAACGCTGCGGCAGCCGGAGTTTTTTCTGCCTGTTGTTCAAACAACTGATGAATACATAAATGGTCAGGATACGGGGTTTCTGTGGCGTTCCAGGTTTCCAGCAACAGGGTACGTTCAGCCTCAGATAACCCATTAAACTTTCGGACAAATATGTCGTCACCAACCTTTTCTGACGACTCCCGCACTAACCCCGCGTTAAGTGGACTTCCCTTTCTGGCAATTCTCTCTTTCATCTGCTTACTACCTCAACAAATCTATTAGATATTTGAAAACTGTTATTCCCAACAACCATCACAAATGTTTTTCTTTTACTTTTCGGAAAAATAACAACGAGCACATCAAGCATCAAAAGATACTCCAGCAATACTTTCTCTCAGCTGTTGAATGTAATATCCCGGTTAACATCCGAATAATTAACAATTTTGCGACGATAATTTTCCTGACAACGGAATAAATGGTTCATCAGATTAACCGAAATAAGGCATTCCATTTTTTCCTGTTTTTTAGATAAGCGCCTTTGATTTACGTCAATTTTTTATTGGCCGATGCTGAACTTCATAACTAAATAAAAATGGACCTATTGAATATATCTACTGGCATGAGCGCTAAGTCCTTGCTGTATTTTTTCCATTTAGCATTAATATCAGACTGAAATTATTTCAGATAAAATTAAATATTTATAAATATCAATAACCTCCAACAACTAAGGAACAAGAAAAATTTAATAAAAATATTATTTATCATTACGTTATAATAAAACCATGTATATTTAACCATATAAAACATAAACTGACTTAACTACATATTATTTTATAATAATCAAATTACACAACTAATGTAAACGCTAATTACACTTAACACCGGAATGAAACAATTTCAAATAAATACTAATTTTTGTATATATTCCTTTGTAATAATAGAAAAACATTATGAATATAAAAATCAATTGAATTTAATACCTAAAACAAACAATATCAAAATAAAAAATAACATAAATAATTACTTATCCAAATATATATTTGATTTCCATTGATAGCAGAATGAGTGACATGAAATTCCAGCTTCCAGCCAATATCTATAAATAGTCAGTACTTTAGCCTGATAAAGATTAATATAAAAAACAAGCTGACTATAATATTAGGAATATATATCCATTAATTCTGTCAGTTCAATATAATTTCCTTAAAAATTATTCGATATGTAAAACCGATGTTACCATTAATGTCAAATTTATTTGTGATACTGTTTGCTTACAGGCTGTACCCTGAATCAACAACATTGAACTTAAAAAAGCTCACGTGATTATAGATGTATGCCGAAAAGGCACACATATTGATGTTAATTACTGATATGCCATAATGGCACCTGATCGCAATAACAGCGATCTTTACCAAAGAAGGTGAAGCACACCGCTTCCATTCTTTCTATCTATCAGACCTGAAAACTTAGGTGAAATAATGACTTCTCATGCAGAACGTAAAGAAGCCCGTTTGGTTGCACGAATCTCTACAGAGATTCAAGAAATCATACAAAGGGCAGCTGATTACTCCGGTACAACCATTTCACAATTCCTTATCGAATCAGCGATGGAGAAAGCACGTAATGTGATTGAACGGACCGAAACATTACACCTCTCAATGGCAGGGGCTGATGCATTGTTTGCCGCTTTGGAAAATCCGCCAAAAGCAAATAATAAGTTGCTCAAAGCAGCGAAGCACTACAAGGAAACGGTGAATGTCAATAATCATTGAAGAGGTAACTCAGCAACATAACCGCAAAACTTTTGATTGCGACGTAGCTGAATTAAATCAGTTTCTACAACAACAAACCCGGCAGAAAACCGTAAAGCACATATCAAAAACTTATGTGGCCTGCCGGGATTCTGTGCCTGCGACAATCATGGGTTATCACACCCTCACCGGATATTCTGTGACAACGCCACCTGCTCACAAAGATTACAAAAACTATCCCCACCCACTCAGTGCTGTAAAACTAGCCCGTCTTGCGGTGGATCATTCACAACAAGGACAAGGTTTAGGTGATCGGTTATTGATTGATGCTATATATCGAACAGCATTGGTTGCACAACAAATTTCGGCCATTGGGCTATTTGTCGATCCTATGTCTCCACAAGTCGTTCCCTTTTATCAACAGTATGATTTTTTACCAGCTGATCCCAGCGATCATTCTCACCTTGAAATATGGCTTCCAATTCAAACCTGTATAGAGATTGCCAACACCTTACCGTAAACTGAACTGCCCTAAAGTTCAGCACTTCATCATCAGCAAAGGTAGCTGGAGGATAACCTGCTACTCAAGTGTAGGTTATCCGTTTTGAGGCGGTGTCCTATCCATTTTCCCCCTAATCTTAAACGTTCGCTTCACTCTCAATGAGAGTTTAGGGGGAAAATTCCGCAGTTTTGTTAAATTGATATTCGGGTTTTCTCGTTTTTCCTGTATTTGATTTTTCAGATTTAAAACCAGAGAGGGTAATAGATATATCAATAGTATTAAAATAAAATCCCATTTCTTTAATCATTTTTAATACTGCTTAAATGCTATTTTTTCACTATGCGTTTAATCCTGTTAAATATTTTAATCTAATCCCATGTTTTGTTATTTGGTTAACTCTGTCATATTATCAATCAGTTTAAAACCCGTTTTTCATGATGTTTTCTCTTCCTGTGTCAGTATAATATCAAATTTTTTACTCGCTTTAAAAAACATTAATCACTGCTTTTTACCTTTGATGATTAAAGTTTTTACCTGTTTTTTCTGATTGAAACAGAATGCTGGATAAAAGAAATGGCACTTTTTCAACAATCTTAGGTGTATGCCATAATCATTCAAAAGCACGAATATAGAAAGATTAAAGCTTTTATATCAAGGGCGATTTAACTTAGTAAATACAACTTTTAAAAAAAAGAGTTAATGGCTTTTAATCAAAAATCATTAACCATTAAAAGCGAGTTGAAAAGAAATCCACTTGTAAAAGAATATTACCCGAACAAATGGGGATTAAAGCGTTTTCTCGCCGGTTATTTTAGGAAGAAAACTGTAAAAAATAACGTAATAAAAAAGGGATAAAACGGTGAATCCGGCAGGATTTAAACCCTGAAAAAGAGGCGGATTATCTGAGAAAACAGCAAGGGTATTTTTATCTCAGGTTATTTACTGGCTGATTTATGGAGAAAAAATAAAAAGGATGAACCGATGAAAACCACTCAGGATTGCCAGTAAATCTTATTGTAAACGATATAATAGTGATGAAAAAAGGAAAAAACCGAAAACAGAGTCAGTAAAGATAAAAAGCGGGTATGATTAGCTTTCGTTAAAGGTAAAACGCGATAACCGATGATGATTAAACTTAGTAAAAAGCAGGCATTAAAAACGGTAAAAACAACGATGAAAACGTTATACCGATTAAAACCATAAATTAAAACAATTGTTTTTAATAACCGTTTAAAACCTGCCCTGATTTTGTCGGTATTTCAATTAAGGGCCTGAGAATTTGATATTTATGACCGTACCTTTAATCGGCAGGCTCCTGTCGGGCAACCACAATTAACCCGGTGTCCCGCTAGTGCGACAGGTATTCCCTGTATAAGTTCGCTTTATGCGCAATGAGAATTGATTATTCCTACAGTGCCAGTCGCGAATCGAATGTGAAATCGATTCCCTTTACTGACGCCAGTGCATCATTAAACGCCGGGTGATGTGGATTGATTATCGCGTTATTTTCATTGGGAATGATGCATGATGGGATGATGAGAGCGAGACTTTCGTTGACGTTTATCCATCCTGTACCGATTTCCATCGTGGACACTGAGGCAGGGTCGCGCTTCCAGTCTTCGGGGAGGTATTTGTGTTCGAGATAGTCCACATGCTCGTCAGGGATCGTGATGGAAAAAAGACTGTAATTATCAAATAATTTTTCTTTTCTAGTGTGAACCAACATCTCCAGTGCAGCAAGAGCAATACTGGTGGACACGTAGATGGCGGAGTAACCCTTGTAATTCCAACGCCCGCCGTAAAGCTTAGCACCATTTCCTGACCATGCGTCATTAGCATAAATAGATTTAGTTAACCTGTAAAAAATCATGAAAATATCCCGTGCTCAAGACGGCCGATGAGGTCCAGCACGTCAATGGCTCCGCTTTCTGTAGCGATAAGAGAAACAGGAGCAACATACCCCAACCCTTTAACGGGATTATTAAGCCACTCGTAAGCCGCTTGCTTGTCACCATCAAAGAGACATACCGCCGCATCGAATACCCGGATGAAGCGAGCAATACGTTCACTTTCATTAGCGTTCAACGTGCATCCAGCACTCCTGCGCCGGGCAATGTTGCGCTCGTTAATACCGGCGATCCGCAGGATGTCCGATTTGGACATCTCAGACCACTCATGAAGGTTGTCGATTACATTGAGCGGCAGCCCATTTTGCAGAAACCTGGTCAGATCAAGACCACGCTCCGCAGGCAAACCGACAAAACGCCATAACGCGTTAGTCGCTGCTTTTTCGATAGGAATATAGTTTCTCATGAAAACCTCTACTGTCATTTGTCATGTATAACTATAGTCAAATGACAGTATCGTGTAAAATTTTTAGCCGAAATCGCCGTAAGCCTGTGACCAATAGGCTGTTGATAAAATTCGGCTTAGAATCCCATGTCTGGCCTTCCGTTTTCTTCATTTATGCCGATCTGCTGCGTCTGTATGAATATTTTTCTATAAACAGAGGAGGTCATGCCCGTATTTTTAACAAAGGTCTTACGCATTACACGAAAAATATAAAAAAAATTGCAATTGTAATTTTATTAACCAATTACGCCCGGCGAGTCCCTGCTGCTGGGCAAGTTTTATACCTTGTGGCAATTACACAGAATAATGTACAGACTCGGCGGGAATTTCACTTTGCTTATCCTGCCGTATTTAATTCATTTATCAGCGATTCTATACTCCATTTATTTTATATTTACCAACCAGTCATAATCATTTAAAATCGTAAATAAAGAGGCATTAAGGCTTTAATATCAAAGGCGGATTTAACTTAATAAAATCTTTCAGCAGGAAAGTTAATGGCATTTAATCGAAAATCATTAACCATTAAAAATGAGTTGAAAAGAAATCCGCATGGAGAAGAATATTACCCGAATAAACGGGGATTAAAACGCTTTCTCGCCGGTTATTTTAGGAAAAAAACTGTAAAAATAACGTAATAAAAAAGGGATAAAACGGTGAATCCGGCAGGATTTAAGCTCTGAAAAAGCGGCAGATTATCCGAAAAAACAGCAAGGGTATTTTTATCTCATTAGGTTATTTGTTTGCTGATTTATGAAGATAAAATAAAGAGGTGACTTATTAAAACTGCTTAAGATTGCTGGTAAGATAGCGTCAATAAAGATAAAAAGTTGATATGATTAACGTTGGTTAAACGTAAAATACGATAGCCTTTGATGATTAAAATTAATAAAAAACAGGCGTTAAAAGGGGTAAAAAAACTGTTAAAACTCTGTACCGATTAAAACCATAAGTTAAAACAGTGACTTTTAATAACCGTTTAAAGCCTGCTCTGGTTTTGTGGGTATTTCAATTAAGGGCCTGAGAATGTGATATTTATGACCGTACCTTTAATCGACAGGCTCCAGTCGGGCAACCACAATTAACTCGGTGTCCCTCCAGTGCAACAGGTATTCCCTGTATATTGAACAAGTTGGAACCTTCCGCAATAGCGCCTGTTTGTTTACAGGCGGGACAAAATACTGGATCACCTTTACAAGCAACCGACAGTTGTTGGTTGACTAAACCGGAACCATTTAAAACATCGCCTCCGGTTGTGGTGGTATCACCTTTAAGGATAATTTTTTTTCCTTCCACTACACTTCTCATTATTTACTCCGTTATATTTTCCGCTTCGCGTATTAAATGCCAGATCGTTGTGCCTGATTCCGCGCCCTGAACATCAAAAGCCATCGTGCCCTGAGCAAAGAAATATTGCTTGTCCGGGATGCTGTCGGTTCGCCAGAATCCGCTGACAAGAGCCGGATAGCCTCCCTTCAAAGGGGTCACATGCAGAGGTCCACGGTCATAACGGGCATACCAGGCCAGTGTGGACGCTGTAGTAAAATGACCAGCACCATAAAAATGCAGAGAATGCCCTTCACGGGGGATCACCCGTATCGACCACATCGGTGTAGCGGGCCAGCATTGCACGTATCCAGTATTCCCCACCCAGTCGATTTACAAATCGTTTGGACAGCAGGGTGATCCAGTTAATACTACGGATGGAATGTTCATACTGTAATTTGGCTGTATGAACCGCAGAATTAACCTGCAATGCAGGGTAACGCTGGGCCAGTTGGTACTCTAAGGGAAAGTAGTCATAGAAGTCGTTGGGTAAGACCAGATAGTAACCACAGTCCCCACTGTCCGGTTCGAGTTGTTCACACAGAAAATCCAGCCAGGCCATAAATCGGGTCATGCCCTCTGGTTCTTTTAGATAATCCCAAGGCAGTGTCAGGCTTAGGTAAGAACTGCCGTTATCACCGCTTATTTCCCGGGAATCCAAGTAACGCATCAGATAATGAGGTGCCTCATCTTCATTTTTGGCATCACTGACCACCCAACCAGAAAACTGGTTTTTTTTCTGATTAAGAATACCCTCTTCCACCTTGGCAATATTTTCCGGTGAATATTTTTTTAACCCTTTCAGCTCATGACGGTGAAAACGTAGATGAGTACCAAACTCTTCGCGAAAGCGGCGATAACAGGCCAGAATGCGTTGCTTTTTCTCCAGCGTGTAACCCTGTTTAAAAAACAGGGTAATTGAGATACCCAGACGGGAGACGGTCAGCCCATCACTATTGGTAAAAGTAAAATCGACCCGTTGTGATTTTAGCCGGGAAAAATAATCTGAAGTTGCCATATTCTCTCCGTTCATGATGAGGCAGTGGATAATCTGTTATTCCCACATATTTTTCCCTTCCCGTATCAAGTGCCAGATCGTTGTGCCTGATTCCGCGCCCTGAACATCAAAAGCCATCGTGCCCTGAGCAAAGAAATATTGCTTGCCCGGGATGTTGTCGGTTCGCCAGAATCCGCTGACAAGAGCCGGATAGCCTCCCTTCAAAGGGGTCACATGCAGAGGTCCACGGTCATAACGGGCATACCAGGCCAGTGTGGACGCTGTAGTAAAATGACCAGCACCATAAAAATGCAGAGAATGCCCTTCACGGGGGATCACCCGTATCGGGCGTATCAGCTGGTTAATGGCAAAATAACTCTCCGGAACACTGCCCGGCAGCGGGGTCAGATCGGGGTATTTACCGGCTCGGATCATCAGACCATCGCGGTAAGAGCTAATGACCACATCGGTGTAGCGGGCCAGCATTGCACGTATCCAGTATTCCCCACCCAGTCGATTTACAAATCGTTTGGACAGCAGGGTGATCCAATTAATACTACGGATGGAATGTTCATACTGTAATACCGCAGTATGAACCGCAGAATTGACTTGTAAGGCAGGGTAACGTTGCGCTAGCTGGTACTCCAGGGGAAAATAGTCATGGTAATCTCTGGGCAGGACCAGGGAGTAGCCACAGTCTCCACTGTCAGGTTCGAGCTGTTCACACAGAAAGTCCAGCCATGCCATAAAACGAACCATGCCGTCTTGCTCTTTCAGATAATCCCAGGGCAGTGTCAGACTCAGGTAAGAGCTACTGTCATCACCATCAATTTCTCGGGAGTCTAGGTAACGCATCAGATAATGAGGGGCTTCATAAATATTTTTAGCGTCACTGACTACCCAGCTAGAGGGCTGATTTTTTTTCTGATTAAGAATACCCTCTTCCACCTTGGCAATATTTTCCGGTGAATATTTTCTTAACCCTTTCAGCTCATGAGCATGAAAACGCAGGTGAGTGCCAAACTCTTCGCGAAAGCGGCGATAACAGGCCAGAATGCGTTGCTTTTTCTCCAGCGTGTAACCCTGTTTAAAAAACAGGGTAATCGAGAGCCCCAGGCGGGAAACAGTCAGTCCATCGCCATTGATAAAAAGAAAAGAGGTCAGTTGTGATCTCAGTTGGGCAAAGTAATCTACAGTTTCCATCATTTTCTCCGTGAATTATGAGGCGGTAGCCAATTTCACACTCGTCAATATTGCCAGGACGGCAGCTAACGCTACGGCGCTGACTTCAGCGGCGGCAGCTAAAATGTCCAACAGTACTATCAGCGCGGCAGCGACGACAAGGGTGATGAGGATAACCACAGCAACTTCGGCAATAATCACAACCACTTCCAGCATCTCTTCACCCACCTTTTTCAATATTTGCAGCCAGCTCATGTTTTTTAGCTCTTCCAGGGTGATATCTGAGCCCTGTTGCACAGTTTGCCACCGGGCTTTTATCTCACTCTCAGTCCAGGTCACGATTTTCCCCGTTTGTTCACTGACCCAGGAAAAAGCGTAACTGGCCTGATGGGTTATCGGGTCGATTATCTCTTTACACACCCACTTGCCGGTTTCACTGAACCAGACCCCAAACTGAGCAAGGAGTTCACGGGTACTGTCGCGGATGTAATCTAACCCCTGCTCTGTCAGGCCAGCCACTTCCTGTCCAAGAATAACCCAGTCTTCATAGCTGGGTAAGAAAGACCACGGAGAGGTACTGACAAGCGGGGGATTTTTTGTCAGGGGTTGTGGAATGGTTCCCGGCACGCCCTCTTCGGGAGGAGCGGGTAAGGCATCATCAGGAGGCGAACCGGGCGGCAGGGGGACCAGCGGTATCGGATTTTTATAATGTTGGGAACCGGGTTGATAATGTTTTCGCCACGCTTCATCATACTGTTTTTGCTCCTCGGTGCGGTTATCACTAACACGCATCACTCCAAAGCGGTCTTCGGTCGCAATCTGGATATAATCTCGTTCCTGATTGTCAGAGAGCCCATCCCCCGGAAATTTCACCTCAATCAACATTTTCAGATTATCAGGGTGCACAGAACCATCAAAGTAGGTGGCATTTCTGCCCGGCCAGCGGAGAGCCTCCTCTTTAACCAGAATAATATCGGGGCGCCGAATACCCACAACCCCAAATTTCTCCATCTCGTCGGCAGAAGGCCGGGCAAACGGATTACTGGATTGCGGTAAATTATCACCATAACGCTGCTTAGAGACTTGACTGGTCGCCAGCATGGGCAGAGGGACATCTTTCTGCCCTCGGATAGCAAACACCACTTCTGCTTTATAGGGCCATAAAAAGTCATGTTTAAGCTCTTCAACCTTAATCAACCCACTCATAATGATTTGATTAAGAAAGCGAATGGCACCTTGCTTAGTGACAATCATTGCAGGCAGACGCAGGGCATATTCGGCTTTTCTCGCCAGATAACAGGGGTCTTCATCGGAAGGAAAGATCCCGATTTCCATCGTGCAGTTAATTGAAGTGACAGCCGGGCACATCTTGCCGCTGTTGGATATTGCCATACTTATTTCTCCATAAATTCCATAACATGCTCTACCGGAGAGTTATCACCGGCTTGGTATAAAGTTTTCTTCGGTTTCGGTGGGGATCCCGGTGAACTCAGTTGCAGATTTTCTTCAACCTTACTCTGTACAGTCACAGTTCTGCCCAGCGCGTCAGTTTTACCGGAAAGGATCTGCCCATCGGCGGTGGTGATGGTGTAGAGGGTATTCACCAGCGGCTTACCGCTCTGCTCACTCAGCAGGGTATAGCGGGCAGCGTAGTCAAACAGCGCATCGGCGGATTTTCTACCGATGGTATGGTCAGACATGGTGATGCTGACCCCTTCGATACGGATATTCCCCATCGGGTCAATGACTATCTGCCCGCCTGCGTTTCCAATGGTGATTTGTCCGCTTTCAGAGCGTAGCTTGATATGTTTACCCACGGTAATTTGCTGATTATCGGTGATGTTCAATTGATGGCTTTTACCAATGGAAACGGCTTGCTGGCCTTTAATGGTCACCGTTTGATTTTGACCGACTTCAAGCGTCTGGAAGCCTTGTACGGCTTCATCATCATCGTTTTTAATGATGATGGTGCGGTTATGTTCAACTGCTGTTTTCTGGTCATGGGTTATCTGTGTGGTTTTATCCCTAAGAACCCGAGTATTCATATCCCGTTGAGCGTGAATAAACACTTCCTCGCTGCCGTTTGCGTCATCAAAGCGCAGCTCATTAAATCCCTGTCCTCTGTGAGTCTGGGTTTTGAAGGTAGTCCGGGTTTTCTCCGCCGGTAAATCAAGCGGCGGACGATTGAGGCCGTTGTAGGTGCAGCCCGTCACAATCGGGCGGTCGATATCGCCATTGAGATAGCTGACTATCACCTCCTGCCCGACGCGGGGTATCGCCATAAAACCGTAACCGCTGCCGTTCCAGCCCTGGGCGACCCGTACCCAGCAGGAAGCGAGGTCGTCCGCTTCATCGTAACGGTTCCAGTGGAAGTGGATGCGTATCTCGCCGTGTTTGTTAACATAAATCTCTTCGCTTCCCGCCCCGACTACCGTAGCGACTTCATCACCGTCCGCCAGTGGCTTGTAACGGTAAGGTGGCCGCCAATCCTGTCGCCCTGGAATAAAGGCAACATCGTTTGTCAGTGTTGTTCCTTCACCCCCGTCGTTTGACGCAATAGGCTGCCGCCCATGATGAGTGACAGACAGCACCTGCCAGCGGTCATTCATCGCTTCTATTGGATGGGATTGCAGCGTAAAAATTTTGCCCGGATGAAGCCGGATACAGTTAGTTTGGGCCGTGCCGACTTTGCTGTAGTTTTGTAACTGCTCTAACCGCAGTTGGGTAAACGGTTTTCCTTCCGCATCCCACTGAAAACGCCCGTAGCTTTCAAACACCGAATCGTACCCGCGATTGTCAGCTGTCTTCCGGTGTTCGAGCGAATATTTGGGGTTAAGAAAGTTATAGTCTTTCTGGACAGTGCCATTCGGGCACAGGTATTCGCCATAGCTCCACTGGTATGCAGTGGTATCGGTCTCGTCCGTTTCAGGATGCGTATTGTAAGTAAGATCGATATCCGCCTGCATGCCCAGGTGGCAATCACAGAACAACATCTGTTTTTCTTCAAACCAGAAGATAATGCCTTCTTCCGCCGCCAGCCGGCACCAAAAGTCATAGTCTGATTCACGTTTTTGCGTGGTGTATTCCCGGTCAGCATGGCGTTTATAGAGCGTATCGCGGACAAATAAAATACGATGTTCTTTAAGCAATTGCGCCAGGATTTTCGGTACAGACTGACGATGGAAGATACGGCTATCCTGATTAAGCGTCATCAGCCACATTGTGGGGCGGATAGTGAAGGTATAAAAAGTTTGACGGCCATCAGTATTACCCTGTTCGACACCGGCTATCAAACCATTAATGGTACGTTCAGTAACGCCATTACGGATAATAGTCAGTGATGCACTGTTCCCCAGTTGGTCATTCAAGGGAATATCATCACGCGGACTCACTACGGTTAATGTCAGGTTATAAAGCTGTGACAGCTCTTCCTGCAAGGTAAATTGTGTCACCTGAAAGGTTGTTTGGGACAGTGCGCCAATTTGGCAGGTGAAAACTAATCCATCCATATTTGAAACCTTACATAATTGAACCATCATTCTGAAACGGGGTAATGACGACAGCGGCCATTAAGCGAATAATCACGTTCTGTTTTTTTAATCGCGCAGCAAAACGCTTCTTCATATTACCGAGCCGGTGTTTCAATCTGATGGCGCTGAATACAAAGACAGTGCCAGCCTATTCCGTAGTAAAAAATGCAAGCGGAAAACACAAGTCACTTAATACGTGGCGTTTGGGAGAACAATAAACAACTTCCCGTTGAGTCGAGTGGGAATGAATAACAGAACATTTCGCCCTTTGTATTTTATGACCATAAGATCACGATATTTATCATATTAACATGATAAAAATGTGATGCGCATCACATAAAATAGCTAATTAATCGCTATCAATGCATGGAATTAATAAAAATCTTCGTAAGTTTTTGCCTAATACGGGGGAAATCTAAAACCCCAGAAGCGTTAAGAATATCAATCAGGTGTATTTGGGCTGACAATATATGCTTTGCGTGTTTCTATTTGAATTCAGTGACCGTCTTGACGTAATCTGCGTAGATTTTATTAACACTTTATTTAGTTATTCACAATAGATGATTTCTGTAATTTCAGCTCTTAGACTGACTGGCTCAATAACGGAAAAAGCCGTATTCATTACTTCCTCACTGGGTCATCAATATCAATTCTTTGTTAATTACCCAGTGAAGAAAAATAGACAACCCATTACAAAAGACAATTATTCATTCTATTTTGGAAGAAACATTTAGCAATATTATCTTTCACATCATCACCAGTTGCCGCTAATACTGTTAGTTCCACCAGTTCCGGCGCTCTTTGAACAATAACACCGTTTTTTTAGATACAAAACAGCATCAACTCGACCAATATCCACAACACCATGCAGTCCACCGTATCGATCAATTAACTCCTCTCTGATATAGCAAATCTCATCAAGAGAAATATGGAAAATCATCAGTCGCTCAATTCCCTAAGTTCAGCATCAAATTCGTCAAATATTGCCGTTACGTCCTGCTTTAATTTATTGGCCGCAAACTCACGATATTCAGCCTCCGAAATGAGTACCGCCTTACCAAATGACTTATGGCGAATGATCACTGGCTCACCGGCAAAAATAAACTGAATGCACTCAATGCAGACACGACAGTGACCAAGAACGGGAAATTCAATAGCATACTCAATAACAACTTATTTCTGTTGTTTCAACAAGATGATTGTTCCTTAAGTATGCTATTTACTTTTACAACAACTTTTTACTTACTTATTAGCAAATCAATCAGGCAAATTTTCCTTTTCCCATTGTGGTATCTGTCCACGCCGTTGTAATAGCCGCTTTCGCTTTACTGTCCAGGTTTTCAATAAAACCATTATCACCGACTGTCGGGGAAAAACTGCTCATGGCCTGGATCAAGGAATCAACCGCGTTGTCTGAAAGCGCAGTAAATTCACGCTCTCCTGATCCGTCTTTACGCCCCATCTGAGTCACCAATTTGGCACGATTGCCATTAAAGTAATCATTAAAGGTGACGGAACCCACTGACTCAAATATGCCCTGCTCAGTTCCATCCTGAGTATGACGATTCACTGATAACACCAAATCATATCCACTGCGCTGGAACCACAAGCTTTGCCAGTCAACATCGTTAAAGACAATCATATCTTCTGCGCTGATATCATTAATCTGACTCTCTATCACCTTACTACTGACCACAAAGCTGTCTACGCCCGCGCCCCCCAGGAAACTGTTTTGATACCCCCCCAGTACCAGCAAATCCAACCCCGTACCACCATCAAACTGGCTGAATTTCGAAATGGCGGACGCTATCAGGTGATCATCACCTTCTCCACCATTAATCACTGCATGGTAGCCCATCAGCTTAATCACATCGTTACCTGCGTTGCCATCAATGCGGTTGCCATTACCAAACACTCTGGCAAAGTCATTACCCTCAGCCAATTCAACCCGGTTGTTATTGCCGATGGTCACGGCGTAATCCTGATCTTCCCCAGTATCCACCCGGTTGTAGTTACCGGAAGTCACAACGTAGTCCCGGCCTTTACCAGCATCAATAAAGCCGCCTTCGCCAAAGACAAATGTCTGGTCATTACCCTCACCCATAAAGACATGGTTAATGCGTCCGGCCACCACCGCGGTGTCGTCACCATCACCACCAAACATCCAGTTTTCACGTCCCATCAGGACGCCCAGATCATTGCCTTCGCCCCCCGTAAAGATGTTGGATGTACCAATTGAGTAATAAACGTCATCACCGCGGCCCCCCCAGAAGTTGTTGTTGTCTCCCAGATAAGCACCAAGATCTTTACCGTCACCGCCCCAGTTGAAGTTATAGTTCCCCAACGATACATGGATATCGCTATCCCCTTGCAAATGACCGCTATTACGCAGGAAATCAAATGTTTTCTGTTCCATATTGAGCAGATCTGCTGTCAGATTCTTTTTCAAGTTGGTGACTAACGATTTCATCTCTTCTTGTTTATGTTTACTGAATATTGTCGCAAACAAGTTAGGCAGGTTCAGCGAATTAAAGCCAAATGCACGCTCTGATTGGTCATCAACCTGTGTCTTCCCTCCGTTAATGACAATCGGCGATCTTTTTTCCTGATGTTCATCAGGCGCTTTCTTTTTCAGCCCATGACTCACAAAAAATAATTCCACACTGTCCGCATTCATATTGGCATGTTGTTTTAAACCATCACTTAATTTATCCGGATCAGTGAAGACCCGTAGTTGATCACCACTAAACTTCCCAATCACTTCCAGCATTTCCTGCAACATCGCCTTGCCATCAACACGCTTGCTGGTACGGGAAACAATCCGCCCCTCCGCAGTGTAATCCACACCAAAGATATCCGCTAAGGTGGTATCCGCATTGACACTTGCTAATCGGCCAAGCAGTTTGTTCCTAAGCTGGCGCGGTAAGTCCCGGAGATTATAGGTAAATGTTGTCCGCGCCATACCGGTTGTCGAGTATTGTTGCGTCATTAAACCAAACAGTGAGCCCAGGTTGGTATCCAGAATCGATTGTATATGGTCACCGAACATAAAGTTCCAGCTACCCGTTGTGACCTGAATATCCGCCCCCTGACCACCAACCGCAAAATTGAAGGCCAGCTTTTCATTAGCTTGACGGAATTTATCTGCACGGCTCATTTTGCCGGTATCAATATTGTTGCCGTGACGGCTTAACCATTGGTTGTATTTCTTGTTCAGTACAGCTTCCGTGTCACTTTTTAAGCCACGGCTACTGCGTTCATGTTGCGAATCCAAATCAACCAACGTTTCGTAGTCCACACTGCTGGTTTGATCCAGACCAGACATATCGCGCACAAATTTCTTTGCGCCAGACAGCGTCCACTGCCGATTCTGCGCCGCCAACCAATTCCGCTCTTCACCAGAATGAGCAATGGCTTTCAATACACCAGTAATACGGGCAGCACCATCAAATGGATTAACTAACGGTGGCGTTGGGATTGATTTATCCATCATCACTATCAGGTCATTACTGCGGCCCTGATTGAAGCTGATGTTGCGGTTACCGATAAACATCTGCGCCCCTTCAAACGCTTGATAGCCCCCGATATTGACGCTGTGCTTACTGTTACCATCACCGATGTGAACCATCACATTGTTGTCACCAAAGGCCAGTGATTTAAAACCACCGATCCCGACTTTGACACCCACATTTGAGGTTCCCCAGTTGATCACAGTAAATTCACCATCACCCACGTTCACCTGAATATTACCAGAGTAACTTAGCGGTCTATCTGACTGAGGGTTTGAGCTGACTTCAATCCTGTTTTTGTGCTTCCCCAGTGCAGTGAAAACATTAACATTATCCGCAATTGTCCCTCTACTCACGGCATCAGCGTCCTTGTACCCTACCCTGGAGAGGTTAATATCACTTTCAGCAATGCCACGACGCACTTTTTCTGTGCTGGTCGCCAGTTCACCCTGTTCATTCCAGCGCAATACCAGTTTGTTATCGTCCAGTTTGTTAACCCACTGATTATTTTTATCGCGGGTAAATTTACGGCCTGTCGCGTCAACCGCAACTTCACTGCGACGCGCAGAAACCTCACTGCGAATACCTTGTTCATTTAAGGCAGCAATAAAACGATAGGCAAAACCATCCCGTTTATCATCACTAATCAGTGAGCAACCTACTATACTAATTCGTTCAGGTTCACCCGCCTGGCGAAAGTTTTGTCTGAACTGTTTTAGTTTTATCGCCAGTTCGTCGGCACTGTAGCCACTCAGACGGGTGTTATTTTGAGCTGATTCTTCCCGGCCATGACCGACAATCTGCCAGCGCAATTTGCCTGATAATCTGGTCGGGTCGCCATAAACGACATGATACTTGCCGTCGGAATCAAGTTTAACAACGACGCTGGACTTCGGGTGTTTACCCGCCAGATTGATCACGGCTTTCGCGACAATCGGGTCATTTTCCATTTGAATAATGATATGACCATCAAAACGACTCCCACGGGCTTCACTCTTTTGCGCAAGGTTCTCTATCACATCATGATGTTTATTTTGAACACCAGAGAAAGTCGATACGATTCTGTCTGCATATTGACTCATCAAAGCACTGCTTTCTTCATGACCATAGAAAGTTTGTTCACCCGATACGTGGTAACCGGAAGAGGTCAGCCTCGCACGTAACTTTTCCCCCTCATGGCCCAACACTTGATTGTCAGTCAACAACATGATTGGTGTATTGATCGGCAGACCTTTAAGGTTTTTTTCTACTGAAAACTGCCCATTCATCACTTTTGCCAATGCCCTAGTCATGCCGCCAGGGTTTGGTGTTTCATGCGCGGTTATGGCTTCGTCCATACTCAACATCGGCCTGTCGAGTAACAAACCGGACACGGCTTGATTATTTTGCGCTGCATCGCGGGCAAGATCAGCCGCGACCGATCCACCAATAGAATAGCCATGAATGATGATGTCACCCGGATCAATACCGCGATCTTTCACCAAATACCGGAACATCGTCCGGGCATCTTGATAGAACCCGTTCTCACTCGGCCCACCATCACTGCCACCATAGCCACGCATATTGATGGCAAGCATATCCATGCCTTGTCTTTGATAATGACTTTGGATAGCGCTGGCTTGCTCCTCAGCGGATAAACCTGAACCATGAATAAAAAGCACCACTTTTTTCGTTGCCGTTGTTGAAGGACTACCAGGTTTTACGTCACCCAAATGATAATATCCGGTTAAACGCCCCTGCCCGCCTTTTAGGGTGATTTTGCTTGATTTGCCATTATCAACAGCCGCCTTCAAGCCCGTCCGAGTCTCATCACTGATATGACGGCGATCTTCTTTAAGACCATAAAGTTCGTCGTTAAAGAACCGAGTTATTGGATTTACAGATTCTTTATCCGTGGTTGCGTATCTCATTCCTGATTACCACTGACTCTGAAACGTTATTTTTGCCAGATAACGCTTGTAACGTTTCCACAGGAGAACCACCCTGTTTTTTCTCCAAATCACATTGCCGATAGAGGTGCTGAGTTTTCTCAAAAGCACTATCTAATGCCTGACTTATCCATAGCCTCCCTTTATCTCCGGCGATATCCATCAGGTCCATATAACTGGCTGTGTAGTTTTGCAGTACCTGCCTGCGTTCATCACCCGTCGCCTGTAACGCTTTGTAAACGACCAGACTTTCATTAACTGAATGACCGCCATCAAACACCAGGAACACCAGTGTATTCAGATATCCCTGATCCACCGGGAAAGTCGGATCTTGACTGGCGATATATTTATTGAGATGAACCATGATATTGGTTGAACCAGAAGCCCCCGTCACTACGGAATGTCCTTGCGCCAACGCGTTACGTTCAAGCTCTGTTTCATGTCCGGGCGTCAGAATTCTGCCTGCTGCAACCTTTCTGCCAGACAGAAAGTCTTCGTACCGATCACCCGATGGCTGGTAAGGCAACGCAGTACCGTAATCATTGGTTTTCTGCTCCGTTATCTTCACCTTGTGTGTTACACCAGCCCATTTAGCTAACTGACTGCTGGTCGAACGAGTCTTGTAGATTTCTTCCCGATAGAAAATGTCCCCTTCCGCTTTCCATTGAGATGAACTCAACCCCATGCCATCCACGTTCGACATTTTTACCGCCAGAAACGGTATTTTGATCATTTCAAAGCCGTTATCCACCTTGGTCATCATGGTTTTAAAGTTATCAAAGGTCGGTTGTTGCAGGAATGTAGTCAATTCAGGCACCCGGCTGAACCAAGGGCGAATATCCTTTTGAATGACATTGGCAAAGGCTTGCATTCTGATAGCAATATCACGCACGGGCGCAACAGAAGTATCCCGCATCCATTGTTCAAACTCCTGCACCAGGAATTGACCTGTCCTCCTGGCTGCCGCTATCGCATCCGGTGACACGGTTTTCACCAACTCATGGGCCAACTCTGAATCAAAACGGCGGCCAAATAAGTTATCAATATATTGAGTGGTTGCCTTTTTTCTGTGGGCATCAATCTGTAATGAGCACACCAAAGCATGTAACTCTGGGTATGCCTGTAACTGGGGGGCGGCGTCATTAAATAACCTGATGGTTTTTTTGGATGTCACCTGCCCGGTGAGCCAGAGTTTCCTGGCCCGTTCAACCAAAGGCGTTGCTTCCGGGATATCTGCTTCTTCCAATCGGCTCATGAAAGCAATGAGGCTTTCACTTTCGGTTCTGGGTGCTTCCCGTTCTGCGGCTGAATTCTTTCGGGTCAACGGTGTTATTTGCCATTCAATAAGGCGATCAATATCGTCTTGTGTTACGCCGCCTTTCAGGCCCACAACGCGTCCGATTCCATCAAGTATTATCTGCGGATTAAGTTGTTCAGCATGTTGAGGTGCCACCGTAATCCCAAGGATCCCAACTGATTCAGCTCTCTGGGCTTGCAAGTGCTCAATCATCCGGCCTATCTTACAGCGTACTAAATCCACTTGACTGCTATGCAGGGCAAATGCCTCTGGGTTACGCTGTTGCCAATGAGCAAGTACCTGTTCAAACTGCAATACATGCTCTTCATTAAAATGGGGCATCATTTTTTTGTTGAAAATCTCACGTACTGCGATCTGTGCCAGACTAAGCGGCCTTCTCCGGTCTGATGTTTGATCATCGGGATTGATAAACAGCTTGTTTCCTTCTTTCAATAAATCAAATTTTAGCTTGTCAAATATAACCGAATTATGCTGTTCCCCCTGCGGGTCATTCCCCAACGATTGCAAATTAACACCTGAAATTCGCAAGGATCTTCTGACAAGCTCACCCGAGCTGTTTAAGGTTGGAGCCACCAAGTGGTCAGATTGTGTGTTAGCAAACGTTGATGTATCCAAAACGCCTGTATTTGCTGCGCGAACGCCTACATTTATTTGTAGACGATTGATCGCTTGTTTAGCGCCAGTCAGTACGTGTAGCTTTTCTTCTGTTAAACTTTTGTAGAATTTGGGTTTAACTTCCGGCATAGATTCAGGATCGATATGGCTACCCGTTTCCCCTGCCCCTGCTGATTCGTAGGCTTTGCCAGATAAACCACTACCACCAACACCTGTACGAGCAGGTTTGGAATCGTTCTGCCTGGCCTGTTTGGCATCTGCTTGTGCTTGAACAACTTTACTTTCAGCCGCCGCAGTATCACGCGTCCCCCGATTTTTCGCGTTCTGATATGCAATATTAGCGTCAATTCCAGCTTTTCCGGCCCGCTGTTGCTGCGATAACGCCTCTTCTTTTCTTAATTCTGCTTTTTTCTTGGCGTCCGTAATATCTTGTTTCGCATTGGCACAATGCTGTTCACTTTTTGCTACACCTGTTTCTGACTTCGCAACCGATTTTTCTATTTGTTTTTGGTTATCAGTAACATACTGTTGAATAGTTGTTAATCTTCTCTGTGCAATAAATTTGGTGTAATTCAATTCACCTTGAACACTGTCCAAATATCCGCTAGCAAATTGATTGCGCCACGGGTCACCTGATTCACCATTGTAGTTCGCATAATCACCAAGCGCCTTCAGCCCTTGAGCCATAGAAATCAGTTCGTCAGTCTCCGCCTGTGCTTCTGCTTTTATCGCATCACGCTGCGTCAGCCCACTTCGGTTAAGCGCTTCCTGATCCGTTAATTCCAATTGGGATTGCGATTTCGCAATAGCGGCCAGTTGCTTATCTTTTTCCTGCTCCAGCAGTTGACGATCTTTTTCGGCTTTTTCTTTATCGTTTAACGCATTTTGCGCCGCTTTATCCTGTTTCGCCTGTTCGGTAACAACATCGGTTTGTTGTGAGTGTTTAAATTTCGCAACGACATTGTCTAAGATATAGCCTAATCCATCATCCTGGCCTGTACCCTTAAATTCAATTCGGTTAGTACCCGCTTTTGCCATTAAATCGAGTTTTTGGGTATGCCATATAGCTCGTTCCCCAGAAGCTGAGAATACAGGCTGACCATTCCATAGCACCGTTATTCCATTGTCACTAAGATCACGATTCGTTATATTTGAACGATTCGCAAAATCAAAACTCAGTGAAATCACTTCACCTTCAGACAGGTTTTGCAATTCCTGCGAAATAATGGTGTTTTTATCAACATCAAGCTCACTGACTCGTTCACCATAATCGGCATTATCAAGACCATAAGTACTCGCTGAACCGTATGCCTCAATACCATTGGTTGACTGCCAACCCAAACCACCTTGCTCAAAGTTACCATTAACGATCAGGTTTTCATTCTGGCTTGGCACCGATCTTGTTTTTTGACTCAAGGCGCTTTCTATTGAATCAATATCAGGCCTTTCTACTGCGGTTATAGAACCACTGAGACAACGGCTTAAATCTGAATCTACCGGCGAAATTTCATCCATCTGAAAACCATCGATAGCAGAAACTTCCACTAAGTTAATGGCACCTCTGCCTTTATGTGCCCCAGACGTGTTAGCTTCATCCCCCTGAACCAGATAGTTGATCGCCTGACTGCCTCCCACACCTAACGCAGTCTGTTTGATATTCTCAAAGAGGGAAGCGAGTTTGTTGCTTTCTGCAACAGAAAAACTGTAAAAATCACCGTTACCAATCTTAATCGCCACATTATTGCGGGCATAACAGGCGTTGATACCCAGACCATCACCAATATGAAGATTAGCGTTGCCTTTACCTTTCATGACCGCCACATTAAGACCGTTTCCGACTTTGGTGTTAGCGTTATATTCACCCCACACCACGTTAACTGAAACACCGTCACCCACTTTGGTATTCACATTCAGGTCGCCATGCGTGGCAGTCACATTTAAACCATTCCCCACCGTGGTCGTGATATTGGCTTCGCCTTTCGCAGCAGTCACCTGTATACCATCACCCACTTTGGTGACGACATTTCCTTTACTCCACAACGCATTAAAACTGTCACCCTGACCAATCTGAGTTACTATGTTTGCATCGGCTTTAGCCAGCACCACATTACGTCCATCGCCAACCCGGGTGATAACGTTAGCTTTACCCCAGGCTCCCGTGTAGTCATCACCGTTACCGATATGGGTGATAATATTGGCATCACCCTGAACGACCGTGACTTCCTGCTTATCCCCCACTTTAGCAATGATGTTCGCTTTACCTTTCGCAAAGTTGTAACGATCACCATCACCCACCTGAGTCAGGATATTGGCTTCACCCCAAACGGCGTTCACCCCAGTTCCGTTCCCCACTTTAGTGATGATATTGGCTTTACCTTTGGCGAAACCCACGGTTGTACCATCACCAATGTGCGTCATGACATTACCCACATCGGAAATAAGTAAGCCAACCGTCCTACCTTCTCCCACTTTGGTCAGCATATTGCCTTTGCCAAGCAGTACAGCCGCGGTTGTCGAGTTGCCGACATGAGTGATGACGTTAGCTTTCGCCGCAGCGACAACCCCCATAAAATCATCACCCACTTTGGTGACAATATTGGCCTCTCCCAGCGCCAAAACACCGGTTAATCCATTGCCGGCATGAGTCATGATATTAGCCCGGCCAAACATTGCCGCCAGCGTTGTACCATCACCGACCTTAGTCATGACATTCAGCTCACCAGCAAACAAGCCAATACTGGTGCCATCACCCACATGAGAGTAAATATTGGCTTTACCCACCATCAAGGCAGCCGTCAGATCATCACCAACTTTTGTCAACACATTAGCACCACCGATCATGGCAACAAAGGTATTGCCATCACCCACATGGGTAAAGATATTAGCCTTACCAATCATCGCTGACAGAGCCATGCCATTACCCACTTTGGTGGCGATATTGCCTTTTGCCAGCATCAAGGCAACGCTCATACCATCACCAATATGGGTAAACACATTGCCGGCAGCTATCATCAGTGCTAACGCGTTGCCATCACCCACTTTAGTAAAGATGTTTGCGACGCCACCTATCAACGCCCATGCGTCACCGTTGCCAATATGAGTAAAAATGTTCCCCGCACCAAGCATAGCCGCAATCGCAGTACCATCCCCAACTTTAGTGAAGATGTTGCCGGCGGCTCCCATGACACCCAATGTCTGATCGTCACCGACATGGGTAAACACGTTACCCACCCCAAGCATAGTACCGGTGGTATTGCCGTCGCCTACTTTGGTCAAGATATTGGCGCCCCCCAGCATAACCCCCGTCGTGTTGCCGTCACCAATGTGAGTCAGTACGTTTGTACCGCCACTCATTACCGCCAGTGTATTACCCGACCCTTTTTTGGTGAGGATATTGGCTCCACCCAGTGCTATCGCCGTGGTGTCTGATGTTTCAATTTCATCACTGAGATGAGTGATAATGTTAGCGCCGCCGAGCATACCGGCAACCAGATCACCAGCACCGAGTTTAGTCAGCACGTTAGCGCCACCCAAAAATACCGAGGAGATATCGCCTTTTCCTGCTTGGGTGATGACGTTAAAACCGCCCGCCCCTGACCAGTTCGCATTGCCATGACCTATTTGGGTATGAGTGTTATATCCCCCCAACATCAGTATTCGGCTGTCACCATTGCCTTTGTGGATCGAGATATTGCCATAAGCCAGAAGATGAGCCAGATATCGCCCATCACCAACCCGAACAAGAACATTTACCGCACCGCCAGCATAAACATCCATTTCTCCCCGCTGGCTTTGATGAACAAAGACATTTGCCAAACCTGCCCCACGAAATGTCAGATCGCCCTCTTCACCGCTTTTCACAATAACATTGGCGGCGCCAGCACCTTCAAAATGCGTATTACCGAATTTCGATCTGTGCAAAATAACGTTAGCCGCCCCCGCACCGCTGAAATTAACATCACCGTGCGTCACGCTGGAGGTAATAACATTTCCACCACCCGCACCGCTAAAATAAATATCACCAGAGCTATCACCACTGGTTATTGATGATTTGGTAACATCTTGCTCAGAATAAACTTCAAGACGAGCTAAACGATCAGGAGTACTGTGATCAACATTTAAATCATAGTGAAGATGACTTAATGTATAACCCGCTCCGATTGATCTATAGCCATGAGGATAGGAAAATATTTCATTCGCTAAATGACCAGTATGGTCACCCTTTTTATACCAAGCTTTTGCAATATATTTCAGTTTCCCTGTTTCATAATCATTTGCCAGTTTAATTTCAACCACTTTGGTATAGGGTTGCAAAAAGGCGGCATACACATAAGTATTCGGCAGAGTGTTTGATTTAACCGCGGATACATCAATTTTAGAATCATCCGAAGAGATTGCGTATCCTCCCATTTTGGCATCACCCAGTGTGACATTTTCCGCTTTAATATTGGTATCGTCAGAATAAATCTCCCATTTATTTGGCAATAGATCTTCCTCAATGCCATATATTGTGGTTGTTTGTCGATGTACAAGATTGATATTAGCAAGACTAATAGCGCCTTCATTTTCAATCGGCACAAATCCATTGCTTACGGAAATATTTTCCGCAGCGAGATTCTTAAGATGATCTCCTGTTTTATACCAGGCGGTCGCGTAATAACGGAGCTTACCAGTTTCAGGATTATTCTGAAGCCGCACGGTAATAACTTTGGTATTAACATCATTGGCAAATGCAAACAGATAAGTGTCAGGCTCTATAGTGGATTTAATCGCATTAACTTGCTGAGGCTGCTCAATCCAACGTCCCTCCATTGTTGCCGATGTCATGACAATATCTTTGGCTTGAGCAAACTCTATTTCATTTTCCGCCCCCGTCCGGGTAATTTTATTATAAGCCCCTGCACCAGAGAAATTAATATTACTATGGGCAATATCGGAATAGAGTTTGTTATAGCCACCGGCGCCTTCAAACGTGATATCACCGCGAGTCTGTTCATACACATCTTCACTGTGGCGTATACGCTCAATGCGGTTTGATGCTCCTGCGCCACGTAAGATAATGTTGCCTTCTCTGCCTTTCCGCACGATATGATTATCCGCGCCAGCACCATGGAAAGTGATATCACCACTTTCCATCCGCGAGTTGATACTGTTTGCCGCACCCGCGCCATTAAATGTCACATCACCCTGAGTCCCCTGATAACGGTTAAACCAGGTACGATCAATATCATTAGCTGCCCCTGCTCCGATAAAATACAAATTGCCCCGGTCAGTTTCATGCCATAACTCATTATATCCACCAGCCCCCTTAAAACTGGTGTCACCAGACAAACCTTTACGAACCAGTTTGTTATAGCCAGCAGCCCCCGAATAATATAAATCCCCCGTTTCACCATTATGATCAATGAAAGCAGCACCCGACGCACCGGCAAATGACAGACCACCATTTCCCGTTTTACAAATACCTGCATAACCTGATGCGCCTTTTACCGAAAGTTCACCCTCTGTATGGTATACATCAACCTTAAATGAACCAACGGTAACATTGTCATCCCCGCTATAAGCATAAACTTCACCCCCAACGCCAATCGCAGTAATATCATTACCATCATTATCGTCGTAGTATTTTCCCGTAAAGAAGTACTCTGTACTTCTATTTGATGATTTCCCCATAAATAATCCTTTAATTTATCGTTTAGGTTAAGCAGAAAACCACCGCACTTAATGGATGAGCGGTTATTTTTAATATTCAAACTCTCATGAAATAGTACAAACTTTACAAATTTTTAACAGTAAGAAATTAAATAAAGAGAAAAAACCACTATTAAAATTAACATTAGAGATTGTTTACACGAATTTATCAGACATGCTTTTTCCAAAAGTAATTTATTAATAAAGCGCGTATAATAAGGAAAACACTAAGTTCAGATAGGTTTCAAACTGACGCATCTATAAACATTTTCAAATAAATCCATCGAATAGAATAAATAAAAAACCCAAAAAGATATTTAACGCAGATGTTTTTTTCCACAAGAACATGGAAAATACAGATAAGATAATAAAGTCACTTCTAAACTAAGATACAACTTTTCATTAATTACGATCAATTATTTCATTCCATTCCCATGAAAATATTGAGGATTATAACCATTAAAACAATATAAGTAAATGAGATAATATCATCATACTTTTTTAGTCAAAAAACAATAATAACGAATAGAATTAATTAATAAAAATAACGATTGGTCAGTGAGCAATCTACAATATAATCGGCATTCGTATTCAGCAGTAAAATAATGGCTTACCGATTCTGTGAGCCATTCTTATTACTCATTTTACTTTTATTATCGAAAATTAATTACGCAAATTTCGCCTTGCCAATAGTGGTATCTGTCCACGCCGTTGTAATAGCAATTTTGGCTTTACTGTCCAAATTCTCAATAAAACCATTATCACCCACGGTAGGTGTAAAACTACTCATTGCCTGGATCAAGGAATCAACCGCGTTATCTGAAAGCGCAGTAAATTCACGCTCTCCCGATGCGTTCTTATCACTCATCTGAGCCACCAATTTGGCACGATTGCCATTAAAGTAATTATTAAGGGTGACTGAACCTACTGATTCAAATATGCCCTGAGCAGTTTTATCTTGCGTATGACGGTTCACTGATAACACCAAATCGTATCCGCTGCGTTGGAACCACAAGTTTTGCCAGTGAATATCGTTAAAAACGATCATATCTTCTGCATTGATATCATTAACCCGATTATCAATCACATCTCCGCTGACGACAAAACTGTCTACGCCTGTACCGCCTTTGAATTCGTTCTGATAACCACCCAATACCAGCAGATCCTGACCATCACCGCCATCAAACTGGCTGAACTTCGAAATGGTTTCCGCTATCAGATGGTCATCGCCTTCTCCACCATTGATAACCGTATGGTAGCCCATCAGCTTAATGCTATCGTTGCCTGAATTACCGTCGATCCGATTGTCATTACCAAACACTCTGGCAAAATCATTCCCTTCACCCAACTCAACCCGGTTGTTATTGCCGATGGTCACGGCATAATCCTGATCTTCCCCAGTATCCACCCGGTTGTAGTTGCCGGAAATCACAACGTAGTCCCGGCCTTTACCAGTATCAATAAAGCCACCTTCGCCAAAGACAAATGTCTGGTCATTCCCCTCACCCATAAAGACGTGGTTAATGCGTCCGGCCACCACCGCGGTGTCGTCACCATCACCACCAAACATCCAGTTTTCACGTCCCATCAGGACACCCAAATCATTACCTTCACCGCCCGTAAAGATGTTAGATGTGCCAATTGAGTAATAAACGTCATCACCGCGGCCTCCCCAGAAGTTGTTGTTGTCTCCCAGATAAGCGCCAAGATCTTTACCGTCACCGCCCCAGTTGAAGTTGTAGTTACCTAATGATATGTGGATATCACCATCCCCTTGCAGATGACCACTATTACGCAGGAAATCGAATGTTTTCTCCTGCATATTGAGCAAATCAGCCGTCAGATTCTCTTTTAGATTGGTCACTAGCGACTTCATCTCTTCTTGCTTGTCTTTGCTAAATATCGTCGCAAACACGTTAGGCAGATTCAGTGAATTAAAGCCAAATGCACGCTCTGGTTTGGTGTTGCCAGTAGCCAAAATGCCGGTTTGATCATTTTCAGTATTAGCTACCGAAACCTGACCTTCTTGACTTTCATCAACAGTTTTCTCTTTCAAACCATGACCTTCCGCAAATGATCTGATCCCATCCTTACCCATGTTGAGATGAGATTTCAGACTGTCGAGCAGTTTATCAGGATCAGTGAAGGCTTGCAGTTGTTCACCACTGAATTTCCCAATGACTTCAATCATCTCTTTCAGAATAGCCACGCCATCCACAGGCTCGCCTGTGCGGGAAACAATCCGGCCATCCGCGGTGTAATCCACACCAAAGATATCGGCTAAAGTGGTATCTGCTCCCACTCCCGCTAATCGACCAAGTAGTTTGTTTTTAAGCTGACGAGGCAGATCCTGCGGATTATAGGTAAAAGGTGTCTGTGCCAAACCCGTCGTTGAGTATTGTTGCGTCATTAAGCCAAACAACGAACCCAGATTAATATCCAGAATCGACTGAATATTGTCACCGAACACAAAGTTCCAGTTCCCGGTCGTAACCTGAATATCTGCCCCTTTACCACCTACCGCAAAGTTAAAAGCCAGTTTCTCATTGGCCTGACGCAATTTATCCGCACGGCTCATTTTACCCATATCGGCGCTATTACCATGACGACTTAGCCACTGGTTAAATTTCTTATTCAGGGCCGCTTCAGTATCACTTTTCAGGCCACGGCTGCTACGTTCATACTGAGAATCCAGCTCAACCAGTGTCTTATAATCCACACTGCTGGTTTGATCTAAGCCAGACATATCCCGAACAAATTTCTTTGCGCCGGCGATTGTCCATTGCTGATCTTGTGCCGCTAGCCAATCCTGCTCTTCACCAGAATAAGCAATGTCTTGTAATACGCCAGAAATACGTGCCGCACCATCAAATGGATTAACCAATGGTGGCGTTGGGAGGGATTTATCCATCATCACAATTAGGTCATTACTGCGTCCTTGGTTAAAACTGACGTTACGATTACCAATAAACATTTGCGCTCCCTCAAGCGCCTGATAACCCGCAATATCGACGCTGTGTTTACTATCACCATTGCCGATGTGCACCATCACATTATTATCCCCGAAGGCCAATGATTTAAAGCCACCCGTCCCTACTTTGATACCAATGTTCGATGTTCCCCAATTGAGCGCAGTAAATTCACCCTTCCCCACATCCACCTGAATATTACCAGAGTAACTTAGCGGGTTATTCGATATATGATTTGAGTCAACTTCAATTTTATTTTTGCGCTCCTCTGGTGCCGCGAAAATATCTGCATTATCCACAATCGCACCTTTAGCTGGCGTATCTACATCCGCTATACCGACACGAGAGAGATTGATGTCGCTTTCAGCAATACTGCGACGCACCCGCTCTGAATGCGTTTCAAGTTCGCCTCGTTCATTCCAATTCAATACGATTTTGTTATCAATCAGGCTGTTAACCCATTGATTATTTTCATTTCGCGTAAATTTACGGCCAGTGACATCAACGGCAACTTCACTACGACGAGCTGAAACCGCCGTGTGGATATCTTGCTCTTTTAACGCAATGATAAAGTGGCGGGCAAAACCATCTCGTTTGTCATCCTCAATTAGCGAACAGCCCACGAGGCTAATGTGGTCTGGTTTACCCGCCTGACTAAAGTTCTGGGTGAATTGTTTTAGTTTTATTGCCAGCTCATCCGCACGGTAGCCACTCAGACGAGTGTTATTCTGCTCTGATTCGCTACGACCATGCCCCACAAGCTGCCAACGTAATTTGCCTGATAATTTAGCCGGATCACCATAAATAACTCGGTATTGTCCATCAGAATCAAGCTGAACAACCACACTAGAATCCGGGTGTTTACCCGCCAGATTTGCCGCTGCTTTAGTTGCTACAGGGTCATCCTCCATCTGGAAAATGATCTGACCATCAAAACGAGTCTCGCGGCCATCGGTTTGTGGTGTCACCGCCACTGTTTGCCAGAGATTAACAGGTTTGTGAACTAACTCTGCCGCTGATGTTGCTTGCAAGCTATTAAGCAAAGGATCTCGCACCCCATCCTTGGTAATAAGTTTATTCAGTAATGGAGTGCCATCACTCTCCATGACGACCGTTTCCAATGCCTTATTTTTGCCCGATAAAGCGGCTAACTCTTCCACGGGAGAGTGGCTTTGTTTTTTCGCTATTACTTCAAGCTGAGCTTCTTGAAGCACCTGAGCATAATTAAACAACTCAGTTGGCGTCCAGGTACCAAACTTTGGCAGCCACTTATGACCGACAAGTTTCTCTGCCCCCCCTGCTTTTAATACTCTGGCAATGATGCTTGAACAGTTATTCGTCAGCAATTGATAATGTTCATTAGGATCGCTGCTGATTTTATTCCATTCCGCCTGCATTGCCGCCACATCCAGACCTTCA
The DNA here is from genome assembly GCF_000517265.1 of Photorhabdus khanii NC19. GTDB lineage: Bacteria > Pseudomonadota > Gammaproteobacteria > Enterobacterales > Enterobacteriaceae > Photorhabdus > Photorhabdus khanii. The sequence goes on along the minus strand of NZ_AYSJ01000017.1, from coordinate 91,090 downwards.
AGGTTAATGCGGAATACGCGCCCTTGATCGGCTTCGCTGATTTTAAAGTCCCGAATATTCTTCAACTCTCGATCTTTAAATTCACGAATGACATTAGCAACACGTTTTTCTGCCAGTTGAGGGTCTTGTACATTTTTATCGGCTTGATATCGCAGTTCTTCCGCAAAAAGTCTGCCAACATCTGCCATCTCATATTGGCGATCATTCCACATTTCAACAAATGGCTGGTATATCTGCTCAGAAATACCGGCTGATTGCAGCAACGCAGGATTTTCCAATGCCATCATAGCAAAGCCTTCAGTAACATCTTTGAAGGTGATATCTACCCCTTGTGCGAATTGCAGCTTTTCAATGAAACGTTGTAATTTACGATCACCATCTTCCAGACCAAACTTATCATGCTCTTCGAAGGCGACATCTGCTTCAAGCGTTCTATGGTTCAACGAAGGCCACCAACTGACATAATTTTTCTCATTGATAGCGCCTGCATCGTCCGCATTAATATGCGCTCGTCCCTGACCAATTTGCATGGCGACGTGCCCTAACTGGCTATGATCGCTTGGTTTCCAAACAAACAGTGTGGCACTTATTGGAGATAAATGCTGTTCAATCGCCTGATGGATCTTTCTTAAACCAGAGACATCAATACCTTTACCATCGTTCGATAAATCGCTGGCTTTCAGATTCGAGAAGACGGCATCTGAAACATCTTGACCATATTCTTTAATAACCGCTGCTTTGACTTGCTCAACCGCTTTATCAAAATTTTCCGCTTTCTGGTTAATATGAGTATTTGCCTTACCCCGAGTGACAAAATCGCCATTTTCATCAACATAAAAGTGTTTTGAATCCTTAAGATTGGCACTGCCAAGCTTATCATACAGACTACTGAAATCGCCTTGTTCTGGGATTCTCACAGTGGATTCAGCAAGCACCATCGACTCTTCAAAGCGCGTGTCAATTTGAGACAACAAGTCCTTCATTGCGGGTACACGACCTGAGTCAGGATGACCTAAGAGATAACCTTCAACCTGTTGGCGCAAATCGGATAATTTTCCAATCACATCCAATTCATCGTCTTTTCTTCCTTGTCGGGCATTCTGATAACTCTCTAATGCATCAATTACTTTTTGGTAACTGTCACCACGAGTTTTACCTGCAACAGATGCGACTGCCTGGAACTCACTCACCGACATCAATTTTGGCACGGGTTTCCAGATGCCATTCACTTTCTCAGTAAGAATTCGGGTGTGTCCTTGATGATGAGATATAATCCGATCTTCAATGAAATATAACTCATCAGGTAACTGTGCATAATTGTCATAATTAGCCAGAATAAAACGTTCAACTGCTTTAAGCAGATTATTACTGGTCGTATTTTTTACAATAATTCGCTTAAATTCATTGCCATTACCTGGCCACGCACGCACCTCAAATCCTTCATCACTCTTTTGCACTAATAAGTTACGTTCTGTACGTAATCCATAAAACGGCAATGCCTGATTTAGCATAGTGTCGATAGCACTGAGCTTAATGTCGAGCTCAACAACGGTATCGGCTTTATAACCACCGGGGTTAACCGCCAGCCGTTTTTTCTGCTCTTCAATAGTCAACGCATCAAAGCGCGTCTGCACAGTAATACCCGGTTTGGTTAAGTTGCGGCCAATAGATTCTATAGGCCGCCCTGCATATTCACTTGCCGGCTTATCTAGCAATCGAATTTCACCCACTAATCCTTCACGTTGCAATTTACGCAATACAGGTAATTCAACATTCCAGAAATAGTTACCAAGACGTAAGCCGCCTTCAGAGATCAGATAAACATCACCACGTGATCCTGCGGCATAGATGGAACTCCAGAAACCGGTGTTGCTATATGCAGCAGCATTAATTGCCGATCTTAACGCTTTATGTTCATTATTTTCAGGATCGGCAAGGTACATAATTCCCCAGCGCATGAGTTGTTTATTAAGTTGAATCGCAAAGGCGTTTCCTTGCACATCAACATCGTAAACAATTTTTTTACCATCCGGTTGTGCTGCCTCAAGAACATCTCTATGTCTTCTAAAACTCTTCCCGGACCAGAATGAAACAATACTCTTATCATCGCGGACAGGTTCAAAGCTATAGCCATAGCGATCCAGTTTTGCAATAAACTCAACGCGTTTATCCCAGTCATAATCCAGCGTCGCGTCAACAAACAGTTTCGCTAAAGATGCAGCTTCATCCTCCGGTACTTTCTCCGATACTTTGTTTTTGGTGTTAGTGTTGGCATTCCGAATATACTTTTCAACAAAAGTCACCATCCGCTGCCTGGTTTTATCGGAAATATCTGCACTAACGCGCTTAAATCCAGGAACAGGAATATATTCGTCCCGCGTATCAACATTACCATTATCAAGCCAACGGTAAATGTGGGCGATTTTTTGTGCCCGACTTAGTACGGAAGAATCGATCGCCCTCTTTTTACTTCCACCTAATCCTTCCAGATTAATACCCGAAATTATCGGCGCTTTTCTGATGAGTTCACGCGTCTGATGTGAAGGCGGTACCACAATGCGGTCAGATTGTGTTTCAACAGACTGCGGAGTAAGCGAAACACCGGTATTTTTTGCACGCCTTCCCGCGTTGATCTGCAACCGATTTACGGCTTGTTTAGCACTCGCCAATGCTTGCAGTTCTTCTTCGGTCAGTCCTTGATAATATCTGTTTCTCGCTTCTGGCATCGATTCAGGATCAATATGGCTGCCGGTTTCTCCTGCGCCTGTTGACTCGTAGGCTTTTTCTCCTGATAAGCCGCTGCCACTTGCTCTAATGCGATCAGGCCTGGAATCGCTCAGTTTTGCCCCTTTAGCATCAGCTTGGGCCTGAGCCGCTTTACTTTCCGCCGCCACGGTATCACGCTTACCACGACTTTCAGCATCCTGATAGGCTATCTTAGCGTTATCCTTCGCCTTTTCTGCCTGCTGCTGCTGTGAAAGTGCTTCTTCTTTTCTCTGATCTGCTTTGAGTTGCGCATCTACACCATCAAGAATTGCCTTATCACGATTTTGTTTACCTTTTTCCACACCAGCTTCTGATAGCACAACGGCATCTTTTACTTTTTGCTGTGTACCAATCGTATCCCAATGTATATCTGCCAGCCGTTTTTCTAATGTTGGCTTGATGTCATCTAGCTGTTTCTGGACGTCCTCAGAGATTCCACCCGCATAGTCAAGATAATGGCTATCTAACTCACGACTATCATCAGTCTCATCTTTAAGTTCTTTAAATCTGTCAGCAATTACATTCAGCTCTTCAGTCACCGCTTGAGCTTCTTCTTTTATCGCCCCACTCTGTGCTTGCCCATTCTGGTTAAGCGCTTCTTGATCCGTTGCTGCCAATTGAGATTTCGATTTTTCAATCGCAGCCAGTTGCTTATCTTTTTCTTCTTCTAAGAGCCGGCGATCTTTTTCAGCTTTTTCTTTATCGCTTAACGCATTTTTGGCCGCTTGGTCTTGCCTGGCATGTTCAGTCACACTGTTGGTTGGCAATGTACCTATAGATTTTGCAACAACGTTATCCAAGATATAGCCTAACCCATCATCCCGGCCCGTCCCTTTAAATTCGATTCGATTAGTGCCTTCTTGTGCCGTTAATTGCAGTGTCTTATTTTGCCATGCAGCTTCGCCACCAGACGTTGAGAAGATACTTTCGCCGTTCCAGAGCACCGCCATACCCTCTTCTGGAGAAAGACCTGAACGTTTTGCAAAGTCAAAGTTCAGTGAAACAACTTCACCTTCAGACAGATTTTGCAATTCCTGCGAAAGCGTGGTGTTAACATTCACATCAAGTTCACTGACTCGCTTTCCATGACCGGTATTATCAAGCCCGTAGCTACTTGCCGCATTATAGGCTTCAACACCATGAGTTGACTGCCAACCTTGATTACCTTGTTCAAAGTCACCATTGACGATCAGATTTTCGTTCCTCTCTGATACCAATCGATTTTTTCGATTCAACGAGCCTGCTAAGGCGCTTTCTATTGAGTCAATATCAGGCATTTCTACCGCTGTCACAGAACTACTCAGGCGATTGCTTAAATCCGAACCAACTTGATCAATTTCCTCCATCTTAAAACCATCAATGGCAGAAACTTCCACTAAGTTAATTGCACCTCTGCCTTTATGGGTTCCCGATGTGTTAGCTTCATCCCCCTGAACCAGGTAGTTGATCGCCTGACTGCCACCCACACCGAGTACAGTCTGTTTGATATTGTTGAAAAAAGAGTCGAGTTTGTTGCTTTCAGTATTACTCGATGCCACAGCCAAGCTGTAAAAATCGCCGTCACCAATCTTAATTGCCACATTATTACGCGCATAAGAGGCATTAACGTATAAGCCATGACCAACCTGAATATTGGCATTACCTTGGCCTTTCATTGCCGCAACATTAAGACCATTGCCAACTTTGGTATTAATATTGTACTTACCCCAAGCCACGTTAACCGAGACACCATCACCCACCTGGGTGTTAATGTTAGCGTCACCATAAGCAGCAGTTACACTTAAGCCATTTCCTACTGTCGTCGTTACATTAGCTTTACCTTTTGCCGCCGTCACCTGCATACCATCACCTACTTTGGTGACGATATTGCCTTCGCTCCACAAGGCATTAAAACTCTCTCCCTTGCCTACCTGAGTGACAATGTTGGCCTTACCTTTGGCAAGTACCACATTACGCCCGTCACCGATTTTAGTGATAACATTGGCTTCGCCCCAAGCGCCGGTGTAATCATCACCGTTACCGACATGGGTGATCATGTTGGCATCACCTTGAACCACGGTGACTTCTTGCCCATCACCCACTTTGGTAATGATGTTCGCTTTACCTTTCGCGAAGTTGTAACGGTCGCCATTTCCCACTTGGGTTAGGATATTCGCCTCACCCCAAGCCGCATTCACCCCGGTGCCATCTCCAATTTTGGTAATAAGATTGGCTTTACCTTTGGCAAAACCCACCGTCGTGCCATCTCCAACATGTGTCATCACGTTACCCACATCGGAAATAAGCAGGCCGACTGTGGTACCGTCTCCCTCTTTGGTCAGAATATTGCCTTTGCCAAACAGGATACCTGCGGTTGTCGCGTTGCCGATATGCGTAATGACGTTCGCTTTCGCCACCGCAACAACTCCCATGAAATCATCACCCACTTTGGTAACAATATTGGCTTCACCCAATGCTAATACGCCAGTTAAGCCATTGCCGACATGAGTCATGATATTGGCTTTACCAAACATGGCCGCCAGCGTTTTACCCTCACCGACTTTGGTCATCACGTTCAGTTCACCGGCAAATAAGCCAATACTGGTGCCATTACCCACATGCGAGTAGATATTAGCTTTACCTACCATTACAGCGGCGGTCAGGTTATTACCGACTTTTGTTAGCACATTGGCACCACCAATCATGGCAGCAAAGGTATTGCCATCCCCTACATGGGTAAAAATATTGGCTTTGCCGATCATCGCCGCCAGGGTCATGCCATTACCCACTTTAGTTGCTATATTGCCTTTTGCCAGCATCAGGGCAACACTGGTGCCATCCCCAATATGAGTAAACACATTACCTGCGGCTACCATCAATGCCAGCCCATTACCGTCACCCACTTTAGTAAAGACGTTTACTGCGCCGCCCATTAACGCCCAGGCATCCCCTTTGCCGACATGGGTAAACAGGTTGCCTGCGCCAATCATGGCCGCAATCGATGTACCATCCCCAACTTTAGTGAAGATATTTCCTGCCGCTGCCATCACGCCCAATGTCAAACCGTCACCAACATGGGTTAACACGTTGCCCATGCCGAACATGATGCCGGTCGTGTCACCATGTCCGACTTTGGTCAGAATATTGGCACCACCCAACATCACGCCCGTTGTGTTACCGTCACCAATATGCGTGAGGACGTTTGCACCACCGCCCATGACAGCCTGTGCATTACCTTTCCCTTTTTTGGTGAGAATATTGGCGCCACCCAACACAATTGCGGTGGTATTTGAGGTTTCAGTTTCATCACTGATATGCGTGATAATGTTAGCGCCCCCGAACATACCCGAAACCAGATCTCCGGTACCAAGCTTAGTTAGTACATTGGCGCCACCTAAAAGTACTGAGGAGATAGCCCCTTTTCCTGCTTGGGTGATAACGTTAAAGCCACCAGCCCCGAACCAGTTCGCGCTGCCATCACCTATTTGGGTATGCGTGTTGTATCCGCCCAACATTAGCACCCGGCTGTCACCGTTGCCTTTGTGGATTGAGATATTGCCATAGGCCAGAAGATGAGCCAGGTATCGTCCATCCCCGACCCGCACGAGAACATTTACGGCACCACCCGCGTAAACCTCCATTTTCCCGCTCTGACCTTGGTGAACGAGGACATTGGCTAAACCCGCACCACGGAATGTCAGATCGCCCTTTTCACCACTTTTTACAATGACATTGGCTGCACCCGCACCATCAAAATTCGTATCACCGAATTTTGAGCCATGCAAAATGACGTTTGCCACCCCTGCGCCTTTAAAATTAACATTTCCCTGCGTGACATTAGATTTAATAACGTTTCCACCACCCGCGCCGTTAAAATTAATGTAACCACTGCTTGTGAATGACTCTACCAAGTCTTTCTGACTATATTCTTCGCTATGGACTAATCGATGGGAAATACGGCGCACTGTATTGGCGCTATATTGAAGCTGGCTTAACGTGTAGCCGTGGCCAATAGAGGTATATCCATTATCATAGGAAAACTGTTCATTGGCCAAATTACCCGTATGATCGCCTGTTTTGTACCATGTTGTTGCTTTGTATTTCAGTTGCCCGGTATCAAAATCATTTTTCAACTGAACTTCAACCACTTTGGTATATGGCCCCATCACTTTGGCATACACATAAGTATTGGATCGACGGTTCGATTTGACTGCAAAAACATCAACTTTGCTACCATCAGAAGAGATCGCATATCCCCCCATTTTGGCATCACCTAACGAGATATCCTCTACTTTAACCACGATGCCACCCGCATAGGTTACCCACTGATCTATCAATAGGTTTTCCTCAACAGCATGAATCTTGACGGGTTGCTGATGCTCAAAGAGCAAACTGGAGAGACGGTAAGCGCCATTAGTGTTTACAGCGGTAAATCCATTGCCTGACGAAATATCTTTCGCCGCAAGATTTTCAAGGTGATTGCCTGCTTTATACCAAGAAGTAGCGTGATAACCGAGCCTACCGGTTGTGGGATTATTTTGCAGCCGAACTTTACTGATCTTAGTGTACATTTTGTCAGCAAACGCAAAAAGATAGGTATCCGGTTCGATAGTTGATTTAATTCCTGTGACTTGCCTAGATTCCTGGATCCAGCTTCCTCCCATCGTTGCCGTCGTCAATACTATCTCTTCAGATTTAGCAAATTCCAGTGTCTCACCATAGAAATCGCTATTCGTGCCTACTCTGGTGATTTCATTGTAAGCACCGGCACCGGAGAGATTAATATTGCCATGTGCGACATCAGAATAGAGTTTGTTATAACCCCCTACACCCTCAAAAGTAATATCACCACGCGTCTGTTCATACCCATCTCTATTTTGGCGTATACGCTCAATTCGATTCGATGCCCCAGCACCACGTAAAATAATGTTACCTTCTTTACCTTTAAGTACGATGTGATTATCAGCACCGGCCCCGTTGAATGTAATGTTACCGCTTTCTACTCGTGAGCTAATGCTGTTTGCAGCGCCTGCGCCATTAAAAGTCACATTTCCCCGTGATCCTTGATAACGGTCAAACCAGGTGCGGTCAATGTGATTAACAGCCCCCGCGCCGGCAAAATATAAATCTCCTCGGTTAGTTTCATGCCATAACTTATTGTATCCTCCGGCTCCTTTAAAATTTGTATCGCCAGACAAACCTTTACGAACCAGTTTGTTATAGCCAGCAGCGCCCGAATAATTTAAATTTCCCGTATCACCTGTATGATTAATAAAAGCCGCACCGGCTGCCCCCGCAAACGACAGACCGCCATTTCCCGTTTTACTAATGCCGGTGTAGCCTGAAGCTCCCTTTACTGAAAGGTCACCATCTGTATGGTATACATCGACTTTAAATGAACCAACAGTAACATCATCATTTCCGCCATAAGCATAAACTTCACCACCAACACCAATAGCAGTAATATCATTACCATCATTATCGTCGTAGTATTTCCCCGTAAAGAAGTACTCTGTACTTCTATTAGATGATTTCCCCATTAGAAAGCCTTTAAATAATAATATAAAAATTAAACAAAGAACCACTGCACCTGACGAACACAGCGGTTGTTTTGCACATCAAGTTTCCCGCGGACAGTACAAGCTTTCTGGCCTTTCCACGGTAAAAAAACACGACGGCGTAAATCCCTGGCAACTTCGCGGCCGTGTCCAAAAGGCGCAATCATTTCGGGAAAAAAGATATGTGAACCTGAGCGCCAGTCCGTGTGGGTAATCTCTCTTTTTCCCGAAAGAAGCTCATCTCGATTTTGCTCAGATAAAAAAGCCCAATTACAAAAAGCAATTGGGTGCCCTTGTTCATTTGCATAATAGCAAAACTGATTCAGTTCAAACGCAGGCAAGATACGCTGTTGCCACTCGGACACCAGGTATCTCCGATGCAAAGGAGAATACTGACTCAGCAGTAACACTCCTCCGATCATTGCCTGAATTTCTGCGGTATTCAGTTTCGCTGGTTGATGTACAATCGCCATACGTTACTCAACCGCCAAGGGTTATTTTTCGTTTTTAGATGTGCGTTTCTTCGCATTAGCAGGTTCTTCCGCTATAACTTCTGATGCAGCTTGCTCTTCAGTCAATTGCGGAGCAGGCAGAAACCCGGCGGCAACCAGTTTGTCAAATTCCGCTGCCATACGCGGATCTTCCAACATATTTTTAACCATCGAAACCATATACATAAATCCCGATGCCGGCATATGAATAACCTGTTTTAATTCAAGTTCATTATCATTCTCCGCCATTATTCCGTTCGCCATCCGATTTGGTTCCTGACCAACAAAATAAAGAGAGAAAATACCTTTGTTATAATTGACGCTAGAGATAGTTTGTACGAATTTTTCAGACATATTTTATTCACCAAAAAACAAACAATTCATTAAAAAGAATGCTAAATACATATAACAACAAAAGCACTAAACTCAAAGAAATCTTGAGCTTATATAACGACAAATGCTGCTAAATGAGTGAGTCAAATGAAATAATATAGTGCAAAAATTCAAAGACAATATTCATATCCAAAAAAGTCTCTTTACCCCCCACACATAGTCCTATTTACCCACACTATTACCGACAACAAATATAAGATAATTAAGTGACATCAAATTACAACATAACAAACAGGTAACATAATAATCTGTTTCTATTAATATTTTATGCAAATATTACTTATACAAACTCTAAAGATATTTATTCATGAATGAGATTGAGAAATTAACCCTATCATCGTTAAAATTAATATTGATGATCTGTAATGGAAAAAACAATATCAGTGATATTGATAAATTAAAATACTCTGATTGTTACCACTCTTATATAAGGGCTATCGAGAAAAAATTTAACTTATCTCTTGCAAATAAACACTCTGCAAGAAAGAAATATCATGACATATCATTACCCGCAATCTTGTTTGATAATAATGGCCTACCTTTTATTTTAGCCAAATCGAATAAAGATAATTCACTCATTCAGAAAGTGAATAAAGAAACACCAGAAGTATGGTCAGCAGAAAAACTGATGGCAGAGTGGAGTGGAAAATGGATTAAAGTAAAACAAAAGCAAACTAAATTTGATATTAGTTGGTTTATTCCAGAATTTCTGGCACAAAAGAAAAACCTGGGTGAAGTATTGCTATTTTCTTTTGTGCTACAAATCCTTGCTCTCATTTCACCGTTAGTCATTCAGGTGGTTATGGATAAGGTCTTAATCCATCAGGCGTTATCAACCCTTGATGTATTAGTCTTTGGCTTAATTATCGCCGGTATAATAGAGGTGGTTTTACGTGGATTACGTGAGTACCAATACGCTCACACCGCAAACCGTATCGATATCAAACTGGGGTTAAAGCTGGTACGGCATCTGTTTGGGCTACCTCTACTCTTTTTTAAATCCCGTCAGGTAGGCGCGATTGTCACACGGGTTCGTGAACTGGATACCGTCAGGGAGTTTCTGACCGGTTCAATGTTCACTTTATCCGTCGATGTGCTGTTTATGTTTGTTTTCATCTATGTGATGAGTCTGTTATCCAGCACGCTTACCTGGGTTTTTATCGCAACCATCCCTTTTTATGCCATTCTGGCGTGGTGGCTGACTCCCCGCATGGAGAAGGCCGTTGAAGAACAGTTTACTCATGCAGCGATAAATACTTCTTTTCTAACTGAAACCGTTTCCGGTTCTGAAACCCTTAAAAGTCTGGCGGTAGAACCGAGATTCATTCGCCGCTGGGATAGCCAGACTGAGAAGATGGTCAATACCAGTTATGCAGTACAGCAATTGAGTAATCGCTCAAACCATATTGTCATGCTACTGCAAAAAGTTACCAATGCCGCGATTCTCTGGTTGGGTGCCTCAGAAGTTTTATCACTGCAAATGACCATTGGTCAATTGATCGCCTTCAATATGATGGTCAACCACACGTCCCAGCCATTAGCCAGGCTGGTGGAACTGTGGGGACAATTCATCAGAACACGGGTAGCCGTAGATAAATTAGGCGATATGTTGAATCTACCCACCGAGCAACAATCCGGCCAGCAACAGGTAACGCTGCATGGTTCAGTTTCGTTTAACAACATTGTCTTTCGCTATCAACCTGACATTCCACCAACCATTAAAGGACTGACGCTTGATATAAGAGCCGGAGAAACCATTGGTATTGTAGGTACGTCCGGTTCTGGGAAAAGCACGCTGGCACGTTTATTACTCCGCCTTTATACCCCGGAAACCGGTGCGATCACCTTAGATGGCATTCCATTGCAAAATATAGGCATTGAAACACTCAGGCAGCAAGTCGGTGTGGTTTTGCAAGAAAATTTCTTATTTAACAAAACAGTATATGAAAATATCGCCCAGTCAAAACCCGATGCCGGCCTGGAGTCCGTGATTAAAGTCGCCAAATTGGCCGGGGCGCATGAATTCATTCTCAGGCTGCCAATGGGATATGACACAACCATCGCAGAAGGTGGACAATCCTTATCCGGTGGTCAGCGTCAGCGGCTTGCCATCGCCCGGACTCTCCTGGCTGATCCCAAAATTCTCATCCTTGATGAAGCAACCAGTGCACTTGATGATGAGTCACAATCTCTCATTCAATCAAATATGGCCGAAATTGCCCAAAGCAGAACGGTGATCACTATCGCCCACCGGCTTTCAACCGTGCGTCATTGTGATCGCATCATTGTGCTTAATCAGGGGGAAATTATTGAACAAGGCTCTCACGATCAGCTGCTTAACCATGACAAGCAGTACCGGAAACTCTGGCAGTTACAACAGGAATTAAAACAGGAGGGGCTTTGCCATGATTAAGGCGTTTAAAGATAAACTGAAATCACGGTTGCGCTGTCGCCCACCACACTATGATTTTCTACCAACACATTTAGCGTTGTCACAACGCCCACCTTCACCTTTTGCCCGCTACACTGCGATAACGCTCAGTGTCGGTATCATCATAGCCTTACTCTGGGCCTATCTGAGTAAGTTAGATGTTCAGGCAACCGCTACCGGTCGTCTGATTGTCTCTGGCCGCTCTCAGATAATTCAGGCATATGAACAGAGCCGGGTAACCGCTATCCATGTTCAGAATGGGCAGCAGGTGGAGAAAGACGCCCCTCTTCTGACACTCGATACTCTCGGCGTTAACCAAGATATCACCCGGTTATTCAAGCAGATCGAATATCAAGCCCACGAAAAAATTCGTTATCAGGCTTTGACAGAACAACAGGAACCAACAGAACAGGCACTGTTTCAATCATTACCGGCATCCCAGCAAGCACAAGTGATTGAAAACTATTCCCGTGAGAAAAGAGAATACGAAGCGATTGTAACCAATCTGAAAGCAGAGATGAACGTGAATCTCTCTTCCCAACAATCACGAAAAAGCGATATTAATGCGCTCACTAAGCTCCGGCAAAATATCAGCCAGCGTTTAAAAGCACGTCAGACCTTAAGTCAAAAACAAGTGATCAGTAAAGTTGAATATCTTGAACAGGAAAAAGAGTTTCTGGAAACAGAGCGCCTGATTGCCCAACAAAATGCGGAGCTTAATGTTCTGCAATCGCAATATATTAGCCTGGAAGAGCGTTTAAACAGTCTGAAAACACAAAAAGAGCGCGAATGGTTTGATAAAAGAAAACAGGCCGAAGTTCAATTGGTCGTTTTAGAGCAAGAACTTGCAAAAGCTCAGGTACGGGAGCAGCTTGAAGTCATTCGCTCCCCCGTCACAGGCACCGTTCAACAACTCAGTGTACATACGTTAGGTGCGGTACTTCAACCGGCACAAAACTTGATGGTGATCGTTCCTGATGACAATGTGCAGCTAGCGGAAGTGCAAATTTTAAACAAAGACGCCGGATTTGTTTATTCGGGGCAACAAGTCACCATTAAAGTCGATGCCTTCCCATACACACGTTACGGCACTATCGACGGTGAACTGTTAAGTATATCCAGAGACTCAACCACGGATGAACAATTAGGACTCGTCTTTCCTGCTCAAATTAGTCTCAAACGCAATAGTATTGTCATAGACAATACCCATATCGAAATTACCCCGGGTATGTCCATTGTTGCCGAAATCAAAACTGATCAGCGGCGCGTTATCGATTATCTCCTGAGTCCTATCAGAGAGTATCAATCTGAAGCATTGAGGGAGAAATAATCGTGAACGTATTACCATCTTCTACCATTGATTCCAGTCGCTACATTCATAATCAGGCACTGAATTGCATCGTCTATGTGGGGAAACAATTTCATAAATCAGCCTCTGTCGATCAACTTCAACACAGCCTGGGTTTTGATTCTTTATATCTGAGTGATTTACAACTGCGTGAAGCCGCCAACGCTATCGGGCTGCACAGTAAAATGGCGTGCTTAACTGCCAATACAGCACCGACACTGCCCTTACCGGCATTGATCGAACTGGAACAACAGTGGTGGGTACTTATCGAAGTCGACAATAACAATATTACCGTTCTCGATCCTACGACTAAACAAACGCGGTCACTCGCTTTACCGACTGATGATAAAGAAAGTGCCTATAAAATTCTTTTAATCGCAGATCAGCAATTAACTAAGAAGCATGTCAAATTCGGCTTGAACTGGTTTTATCCCTCAATTTTCCGGCAAAAAAGTCAGATAAGAGATCTGTTTTTGTTTGCCATCGTTCTTCAGCTATTTGCGCTGGTCAGCCCAATACTGTTTGAAAACATTATCGACAAAGTTTTAGTAGGTCGAAGTTTATCCAGCCTGCATGTATTAGGCATAGCTATGCTCGCTATCGCCCTTGCAGAGCCTTTGTATAGCTTTATGCGCAATACTGTATTTGGGCACATGGCAAGCCAGATAAATTCTGAGCTTTCCGGGCGACTGTATCGTCATCTGACAGGATTGCCGCTGCAATATTTTAAACAACGGCAAACAGGGCAGATCATTGCCAGAGTCAGAGAGATGTCTCAAATCCGCCAGTTTCTGACAGGTTCTACCCTGATGCTGCTATTGGATTTAATCTTCGTCATCATGTTCATTGGCATCATGTTTTACTATGCCTGGATACTAACCTGGATTGTTATTGGGTCGCTTTTCGTTTATTTCGTATTCTGGATTATCGCAGGGCCGATTATTCGCCGCAAAGTAGAAGCAGAATATGAAACTGATGCGAATGCAACAAGCTTTCTGACCGAAGCCGTCACAGGAATTGAAACCATCAAAACCACCGCGACTGAAAACCGTTTCTTACATCAGTGGCAACGTATTCTCAGCCAGCAGCTGACTAAAAGCTTCTCGGCACAGAAAAGCGGTTTAATCGCAGGACAGGGAATCGATTTTGTCCAGAAATTTACCGCAGCGATCCTCCTATGGTGGGGAGTGACAGAGGTCTTACGCGGTGAACTGACGCCGGGGCAACTTATCGCCTTCAATATGCTAGCCGGACACGTCACGCAGCCTATCCTCCGGCTCGCACAAGTTTGGCAGGATTTTCAGCATACGTTAATCGCCTTGAAACGTGTGGGGGATATTCTTGATGAACCAATGGAGAACAGTAAACAGGGATTGGCTTCTGTACCTGAGCTGGAAGGCCAGATTGAATTCAAAAATATTCGCTTCCGCTACCATGACGACACGCCGGAAATTCTGGCAAACCTGTCGTTATCAATAAAATCGGGTCAATTTATTGGCATAACCGGACCATCAGGTTCAGGTAAAAGTACGCTCACCCGTTTGCTACAAAGGCTATATGTACCTCAACATGGGCAAGTTCTGATTGATGGCATGGATCTAGCCATTGCCGATCCCGTCTCCTTACGCCGCAATATGAGTGTTGTACTCCAGGAAAGTATCCTGTTTTCCGGCAGCATCACCGATAACATTCGGCTGTGTAAACCCAATGCAACAGATGAAGAAGTCTATCGCGCTGCTGAGTTATCCGGTGCCATTGAATTTATTCAATCCTTCCCTCACGGTTTTGCACATCCGGTTGGGGAAAAAGGGGCAAATCTCTCAGGCGGTCAAAGGCAGAGAATCGCATTAGCAAGAGCGCTCTTGGTCAACCCAACGATTCTGATCCTTGATGAAGCTACCTCAGCATTGGACTATGAATCCGAAGCGGCAATCATGGCAAATATGGATGAAATATGCCGTAACAGAACAGTTATCAGCATTGCTCACAGGCTCAATACAATTCGCCACGCGGATAAAATCTGTATGTTAGATCAGGGGCAAATTGTCGAATTTGGCTCACATGACCAATTGCTCCAGCAAGGCGGCTTATACGCTCACTTGTGGTATCAACAAGTTGGCGAAAACTAAATGTCCCCGCTTAACTCTATAACAAGAATTGAATAAATTTTGACTTAAATTGTATCTAACCTTACTTATTTGTTCAGAAAAATAACTAAATGTAATTAAATTATTTATAATTGTTATTGTAAGTTATTAATATGTTAGATAATAAAATATCTTTATACATCTTAATTTTTAAGTTGGAGAATTTTATGGACAGGAATCCAGTTTCTTTAAGCGCTTTAGCATTTTCAGGAGGACCTCTGACTTCTATTACCGGCCCAATAGAAATTTTAACCATTGCCGCTCATTTAGCCGGAGCGCCGGAGCCAGAAATCAATATTGTCACACAGGATAATCAGGATGCGATCGGACTGGGCGGTGTTCGGCTAAAACCCAATAAACTCATAGGAGAAATTAAACAAACGGATATTGTCCTGGTGGGTTCAGTTGGAGTCCCTTATTACGATTTCGATCTTTGTACCCAAGAAACCTTAGATTGGCTCCAGATGATGGGAGAAAGAAATATTCCTATCATCGCCATTTGTTCAGGTTCTTTTGTACTGGCTAAAGCTAATTTACTCAATAACCGCAAAGCCACCACACACTGGCTATTTACCAAATTATTCAAGGACATGTTTCCACAAGTACAGTTACATTCAGAAATAAAAGTCACCAGCGATAACAATATTTTTTGTACTTCCGGCACCTATGAATACCATGATGTGATGATGCATATTATTGAACAGATATATGGTCAAAATACCCGAGAAACTTGTAGCCAACTTATATTTGGTGACATAGAAGGCGTCCCCCCACATACTCTGGCAAGTTTTGTACCATACCGCCAACACTCAGATACATTAATCCACAAACTACAGGATTGGATGCATTCAGCCCCATCAGATATATTATCGGTCGGCGATCTGGCAAATAAAATTCATTTGTGTGAAAGGCAGATGAAGCGACGCTTTAAAACAGCGACCGGCCAGACACCCATTCAATATATCCAGCAAATCCGGTTATCCCTGGCAAAATACTGCTTAGAAAAATCGAATAAGACCATAGAAGAAATCAGCCATGAAGTTGGCTATGAAGATACCCGCTATTTCAGAGAGTTATTTAAGAAATCGAATGGGTTAACACCAATCGAGTACCGCAGAAAATACCAGTACCGCTAAAGTCGGAACGCAATGGACATCCTTTACGAATAAACAGTGACACGGCTTTTTATCTTTGTCAGACAGTAGCGATACACGGGAAGCTGGGGTATCATGGCGTGCTATATTTTATGGTATACGCCCTTTAGTAGTTGAATTTATGGCAAAAGAACAAATGGATCGCACCACTCTGGATTTGTTCGCAAATGAACGCAGACCGGGGCGCCCAAAAACCAACCCACTTTCCAGGGATGAACAGCTCAGAGTCAATAAACGTAACCAGCTTCGCCGTGATAAGGTGCGTGGTCTGCGTCGTGTGGAATTGAAAATAAATGCTGACGCAGTCGATGCGCTGAACTTTCTTGCACAACAACGCAATATCAGCCGCAGTGAACTCATTGAGCAAATTTTGCTGGCCCAGTTAGCAGAAAGCGACATCACTGATTGATAGCATTGAAAGTACCAAATCACACAAATTTGACAGAATTGTCCTTGCTGTTTGGTCAGAATAGGATTTTGTTTTTTTATTAATACAATCAGAATTTTTCTGCTGATTTTGACATTTTATACGTATATCTCAAACAGAAATATACAAATAAAACAAGAGGTTATATCATTTTATGGCAATTATAGGTATATTCTTTGGCAGCGATACCGGCAACACAGAAAATATTGCCAAAAAAATCCAGAAAATTCTGGGTTCCGACATTGCAGAAGTCCATGATATTGCCAAGAGCAGTAAAGAAGATATCGAACAGTTCGATATTCTGCTGCTCGGCATCCCTACCTGGTACTACGGAGAAGCTCAGTGTGACTGGGATGATTTCTTCCCTACTTTGGAAGAGATCGATTTTGACGGGAAGCTGGTTGCCCTTTTCGGTTGCGGCGATCAGGAAGATTACGCGGAATATTTCTGTGATGCGATGGGCACTATCCGTGACATTATTGAACCTCATGGAGCAATTATTGTTGGTCACTGGCCAACAGCAGGTTATCACTTTGAAGAATCGAAAGGTCTGGCTGATGATGACCATTTCATCGGGCTGGCTATTGATGAAGATCGCCAACCAGAATTAACCGAAGAACGGGTTAATTCCTGGACTAAACAGATCTACGAAGAGATGAGTCTATCGGAAATTATTGCCGGATAGGAATTTACCTCAATAGACGTATATTGGTGCAGGCCATTTCTTATCAATAGTGAATACGCGGTAGGTGAGTAGCCATTTGCTTTGCTCACCCTGTGGGATCGCGTTCAAAAGCTATCGCTTTTGTCAACACACTGCTCATATCCGCTCTTTTATTATGAAGAATGGCAAAAAAATAACCTAGACCTTATAAATAGTAAGGTTATTCCTGCGTTTTACAAATGATTATTCTGGCAAAATGTGTAATGATAGTTAAGGTTAACGTGGTTTTCATTTTCACTAGCCATGCCTATAATCATAATCTGATAACTAACTGGTACTTTTTGAAGTATCGCTAAGTTCACTTTACTGAGTTACAGGACTGAATCCGCATGACCGACAACAATAAGGCATTAAAAGATGCTGGACTTAAAGTTACACTTCCTCGATTAAAAATACTGGAAGTGTTACAGGATCCTGAATACCACCACGTCAGTGCGGAAGATCTCTACAAGAAACTGATTGATAACGGTGAAGAGATTGGCCTCGCTACTGTCTACCGCGTGTTGAATCAGTTTGATGACGCCGGCATTGTCACCCGTCATAATTTTGAAGGTGGCAAATCGGTTTTTGAACTCACTCAACAGCACCACCACGACCATTTAATCTGTCTAGACTGCGGTAAAGTCATTGAATTCAGTGACAAACAGATCGAAAAACGCCAGAAGAATATCGCTGAACGTTATGGGATTAAACTCTCAAACCACAGTCTTTATTTATATGGTCATTGCTCCGCAGGTAATTGCCGCGAAGACAGTAGTGCACATGACGAGAAGTAATTCATTCCTGAGCCGATAATTTTTTATCTATAGAAAGGAACCCATCAGGGTTCCTTTCTTAATAAGACAAAATCATGCCTTTACATTATCGATCCGGCTGTAACGTTGACCATCCGGGCTAACAGAGCGGATCAACACATTTCCTTTTACCTTCGGGCGCTTGTGATTGTCATAAATCTTCCAGCTATTACCGCCATCAGTTGAGTACTGAATAATCAGCCCCGGCAAAGCAATATTAGCCTTCAGAACACCGCGTTTTACCTTAGCTCCAGGTACCGGTAAACGGTAAGCAATCCCTGCCCTATCCAGTTTGACAAGTTCACGTTGCCCTATCAGGTTAGCGAACCGTGTCCAATCACGATGAAGTGCATCAATATCAACTTTATGCGTTTCCCCTCCTTTATACTCCTGGCCTGGAACATAATCCTGTTCCCAACCAGCCCGGTGCCATGCCCGTTCTGCCAGCGGTAATAAGCGAGGATAAATCATATATTCCATCTGCTCATCAGTACGGACGGTTTCACTCCATGCTTGCCCTGACAGCCCATAAGCGCCCGGCCACGGTTTATCACTTTTCGCACGGAATGCATTGCCATCACGGTCAACGGATGTTTCAGCGTTTTGCGGCATATTATTTGGCGCAAAACTAAAGATCTTGGCTTCGTCATTAAAACGGGTTGCCCAATAATATCCACGTTCCTGCGGATGAACTTCATATGGCATATCCAAATAAACATAATCCGGATTGGATATAACCACTTCATAGCCCTTGTTCGCCCAATCATTGACTGAATCAAAGCCACCCCAGTAGAGAGTATCCCAGAAATTCACACCAACGCGTTTGGTCGCAAAATCTTTAGCGCTGTCAGCATGTTTCAGTCCATCCTGCCACGCCTGCATCTTCTCAATACCATTAGCATTCACAATTTTGCTCACTTCAATTGCGAAGTAACTGGCAAGATGCTCAATATCTTTCACCACGCCCTGCTCTACCAACTTCTGGCAAGCCTGAGACTTAGCCCACGGCTTATCTTCTATACTTTTATCAATAATGCCTTTACCCGGTACTATAGGGCCATTTTTATCCTGGAACCCTTCTCCCAAACGAATATTCTTCGCTTCATCACCACCAAAATGCCAGGTCTCCAATGGCAAGCCAGCCTCTTTATGCATAGCGGCAATTTCACCAATGACTTTCTCAACAAATCGTTTTGAAGAGTCCATACACGGGTTCAAATAACTGCGACGATCATAGAGCTGAACAGAGGTTGCTCTGGTGGTATCAGCTGGATCCAACAAGCGATATAAATTCGCGCCTTTCACATTACCCTGATCCATCAACTTCTTATAACGGGCTTCCATAGAAACTACTGCGGCACGAGCATGAGCCGGCATATCAATTTCAGGAATAACGTCAATATAGCGGGCTTTGGCATATTTCAGAATGTCGATGTAGTCCTGACGGCTGAAGAATCCACTGCCCATATTGTTGTTATCAGGGCCAGATCCCAGTTGCGGCAACAAACATTTGGTTTCACTCAAATCATGGCAACGCTGGCTACCAACTTCCGTCAGTTCGGGTAATCCAGGAATTTCCAAACGCCAACCTTCATCATCGCTCAGGTGGAAATGGAATTTATTCAGCTTGTAACTTGCCATTTGGTCAAGCAAGCGCAGGACTGCCTGTTTACTGTGGAAATTACGCCCTACATCCAAGATAGTTCCACGATACTCAAAACGTGGAGCATCTTTTACCGCCAGAGTCGCAATCTTTCCGCTACCATCGACAGGAATCAATGACAGTAGAGACTGAAGACCGTAAAACACACCAGATTGGTCAAAAGCAACAATTTGAGCACCATTCTGGGTAACATTCAGGCGGTAAGCCCCTTTAACCTGCCACTCACCAGTAAAATCTGAAGAGACAATCTGAGTCGCAACCAGATAGCCACTATTCTCTAATTTAATGCCTTGATCGGTAAAACGTTTTCTGACAAGAATAACCGCCTCGTCATTCAAACCGCCAAATTCCAGTCTTACACCCCCAGATAAATCAGCATCCTCTGAATAAATCTGCACTTCTTTTGGTGTCGGGATTATTTGCCCACGTAATTTTTCTGACTCGACTTTTTTAACCTGCAAATTCTTTGCATAACGATTTTCAGGCGTCATCAGAATATTGTTATCCGTTGTTGTACGTTTCCATTGATCACCAGTGAAAGCAGATAAAAATTGGCTTAGATCTTCTGTATCCGTATTCACAAGGACTTTAGGTTTCGCATCGCCTGACGTTGCATACCAACGCGGCAAAAAGTCAGTGCTGTAAATCTGCCAGTACTCTCCGGTAATAGGCAGTTTTACCTGTTGATTCGCTTTAATACCGATGAATTTCTCAGTTGGTTCCAATTTATGTAAATCACCCGTGATACGCGTGATTTTGAACTGCTCATTATCTACACTCAGAACCTGGCGGATACTGTGGAAATAAATCGCCCAGTCAGATGAGTCAATGGCCTGATTACCATTGGTTAAAGTAATATCGACCCGATTACAAGTGGCCCAATCCGCCCCCGATACCGCACAATTAACACCATGATCACCGGCCTGATTATCAACAACCTTATAATTAACTTTCAATTGACTCAGTGAATCAACCAATTGCTGCGCTGTATTATTGGCAAAGGCAGAACCCATAAGACCAACAGTTGCCGTTAGCGCCGCCAGTGTGCGCAATTTAAATTTCTTCATTGTCGCCTCTTTCAAACACAAATGTTATGTAAGGTAAGCCACTGCCCAGAAATATAAAAACAGCGGCAACGAGCCATTAGAAGACAATAAATGGCATGATGATGTTGAATTTAATCTCTTTCTCATCCCGGAAAAATTCCAGGCAGATCCTTAAAAACGCACACTCTGGTCATAGATTGGATTAGTGCTGATTTTTGTACTATGTGTAACCATAAAATTAATTACTTTTTAATTAAAATAAATCACGACCAAAAATGTAAATCTATCCGTAAAATAAAAATTTCAATTGAAAAATAAAATTAAAATCACCTAATCAACATATATACAGATTATTTTTCACCTTACAAATTATCAATGGTAAAAAAGGGATTTTTTACAAAACATGACAAAGGACACATTACAAGAAAAATACAGTAATAGTTATACAGTATATTGATATTAAAATAAAAAATAATAAAACCATAAAAACTTAACAATATAAGATACACATTAAAAAATAGATTTATTAATATAAATATTTTTCAACTAAAATAGATGCAAAATTATTTATCAATGATAGTATTTGAAAGACTATCCTGATAATCATAATTATTGCCGGCTATTCTTGTGAATGAACGGTGAGCCCAAGCAGCACGCAAAACCTGAGCGTACACGTAGTACGTGAGGAACCCATATAGGAAAAGTATTATAAAATATAACAAATTAAGCCAAAATCCCGATCATAATAGTTCATAAACAAATCACCGGGATATTGCCAATAGGCTTTCTACCCCGGTTGGATAATTATCTGTTTTTAAATACAATCGACAAAACCCATATCACATTTATCTAAACATTAATCATACCGCCATCAACAGTAATATCAGTTCCCAACAAAAATCTCGATTCATCTGAAGCAAGGAAAACAGCCGCATCGGCAACATCGGCCGGGGTTCCCAGATGCCCAACCGGGATCATGGCTCTGGCCTCCTGATAGACACGTTGAGTATTGTCTAAACCTAGTTTGTCAAATGCCGGTGTCATTATTGGACCTGGACTAATACTATTAACCCGAATCTGACGATCTAAAAATTCCGCCGCCAAAGCACGCCCCAAAGCCAATAAAGCGCCTTTACTCGCAGAATAAACCGCACTTGTACCACTTTTACCAATATGACCGCTGACCGAACCGCATAAAATGACGGAAGATGGATTGGCAAGAAGAGGAAGCATAGATTGCAAGAGGAAAAATG
This sequence comes from Photorhabdus khanii NC19, assembly GCF_000517265.1. Lineage (GTDB taxonomy): Bacteria > Pseudomonadota > Gammaproteobacteria > Enterobacterales > Enterobacteriaceae > Photorhabdus > Photorhabdus khanii. The sequence continues at coordinate 68,916 of NZ_AYSJ01000017.1, read as the reverse complement.
GCCCCTTCAAATTAATAGAGATAAGACGGTCAAAACTTTCCTCACTTTCTTCTTCTAATTTATGACTCGTCACAATTCCAGCATTAAGAAAAAGAGCGTCAATTCGTGGCCAACGCGCTTTAATTGTATCCCTTAAGATGGTTTGTGCTGCAAAAGATCCTGCGTCACTGGGTATAACCCAAACATCCTTGCCAAAGAATCTCTGCGCAAAATTTAATGTCTCCGGGTTGTTTCCAGTAATTGCAACATGAGCCCCTTCAGCATGAAATTTTTTTGCCGTTTCAAAACCAATACCGGTAGTTCCTCCGGTAATTAATGTATATTTCCCCGATAATCTAAACATAATAGTGCCATTCCTCTTAAAAAATAGCCTTAATTGATGTATATCCTGCTAAATTCAAAGTTCCTCACGAACTGCCAGCCCCAGGTTTTGCAACATCGGTGCATTCTCACATGCAATATAGAATGCTTCATCAGTGGTACTGCTATTTGTATGTTGATGCCATGCCCATACAGGCACATATATTGCATCACCTGCTTTCCATGAAACATGTTGTTCACCAATGAGTGAATACCCCTCACCATTGACGATATATATTATGGTTTCATAACTATGCCTGTGTTTACGCGTGGATTGCCCAGGTTGTAATCCCCCCAGAGTCATACTGAGAACTTTACTGGGTAAATTAACCATAGCGACCTTATGGCACCTTTCATTTGAGAAATTCACATCTTGACTTATTTCAGAATTCAATACGTTTTCATGAATTAATTGAGTCGGCTTATCTTCAATTAACTCTCCTGGAACTCTACCGAAATCGCCAGATGAAAAGAAAGTTTTTTTCATTATAATCACCTCTAATATCACGCCTTATTTTATAATTTGCATTCTTTAACTGTTTTAAAATGGCATTCAAGATATTTTATCTTAAAAGTATTTTAATCATCGTTTCTGCCAAAAGTTTTTCATGTTCTTTATTATCCTGACAATACCATGCTATATGCCCATCCGGTCTGACAAGAATACAAGAGGTTTCATCGAAATGACAGCGACCATAAAAGTCACCATAAATATCGTCAACATCCTCACCAGGACCAATAATATAAGCATTGATTTTACAAACATGTTCTTCGTTATACTTTTCTACTGCGGTGATCCATTTTTTTCCACTTATCCCGGTAAATAATGAATATTGTCCATGACCAACCAAATTAATTGAAGATATAATTTTTCCTTTTTGGCTTAACCAAACATGTGGAATTCGAGCACCAGGTATAAATGTCGAGTGATACATGAAATGCAGATCGTCACTTTTTTTCCCTTCGTCAGCAATATCTCCTCGCAAAATAGCTACCGATTCATAAAATTGGTTTAATTCAACTCCATGACCATTAAGCTCATAATTCTTTAATCTGAGTGCCTTATAAAATCGATCTCTTCTCGCTATACCAATATCATCATCAAAGGAAAGAAATTCTGCGGTAGATATTGCCGGCTTATCCAGCCCTAATGAAAGACTCAGTTCTTGACTTTCACTTATGCTCTTTATTGCCCTGGCAACGACGGCTTTACCTATCGGAACTCGCTCTTGACTATAAGTTTCTAACAAAGCAGGCCCTGCATATTGTTTAAGAACATAGGCAAGTTTCCAACATAAATTATAAGAATCTTGAATAGATGTATTTGATCCCAGACCATTATTGGGCGGATGACGATGAACCGCATCGCCAACACAAAATATTCGCTGATTAGAATACGCTTCAGCATACATATTATTTACTGTCCAGGTCGATATTGATTTAATATTGATATCCACATCATAATTACCGATGAGCTTCTTAAGAATATTGACCGCATCGTTCTCTGTAATAACCGGTGGAGGTTGAGCTATATCGTAATTCCACACCCCCAACCACTCTTTCCACGGGCGTACCATTCTTAATGCCCCAACACCAATTCCGCCAGAAATAGCCTCGTTATTAAAAATGAGAAATAATGCGCCAGGCCGATGAGAAACTAAAGCAGATAAATCAGCGTCAAAGAAAATATTGATACAACCCGCAAGATCTAACTCTCCTCTCATAGGCAATTTTGCGTCAGAACAAACTTTGCTTTTGGCACCGTCAGCCCCGATGAGATATTTAGCACGAATTTGATATTCGCGTTTTTCTAAACGATCAAAAACAGTCACTGTCACACCATGCTTATCTTGTATCGCTTTTATGTATTCTGACGAAAATTTTACGTGTGATCCGTTTTTAACCGCACGACCAATCAATATTGGCTCAAGATAAGTTTGTGGTATATCACAGATACTAAACGGGCTAGCTATTGTATAATCACTTAAACGTTCTGGGTGCGCTCCCCATGACTTTATTCTGGCAATTTCTTTCCCTGCCAACGTATCGCAAAATATACTATTACCCATCACATCATTTAATACAGAACTCGCCATTAACTCATCACCAACACCAAACTCCGATAATATTTCTATTGTTCGCTGATTGGTTATATGCGCGCGAGGTGTATTCGCCAGCCATCGATGTTTCGTGATGACCAGTGTATTAATTCCGTAGGTACTCAGAAACAGGGCCGCTGCTGAGCCAGAAGGGCCGCTACCTACGATAAGAACATCCGTCTCAATCATAATATTGTGTTCCGTCTTTAATTAGCATTAGTTACCCTATTTCTGGGAAATCTTCGCTTACTGACCCATAATTCTATCCAGTATCGAACCTGCGTTGTCAGGCACCTTATCGCCTTTCCAGGCAATATATTGATCAGGTCGTACTAAAAGGAGCCTTGCCTGATATAATTGCCAGGCGTCGTAACCAGGAAGATCAATAACCTTTATCGGAATTTTACGTTGATATGCCTGATCTAATAGTTCGGATACATCTGGAAGATGCTCTCCTACTCGAAGCAAACTAAATCCAGTGCCTAAAATATCAAACAGGGATATTCTTGCTCCTGGAACAGGCGTTATCCACAAGTGCGGCAATCGTCCTCCCGGCACATTACTCGGTTGATAATTCAGAAAGTCATCATCCGGTATTGGAGCACTGTTAATGATATGAGAAGAATTGTCGTATCGGGCACCCAATTCAACACCGATCGAACTAAATTGACTGCGAAATACCTTAAGCTCGTCACCTAATTTTTGGCGAGCCAAATCACCAGCAGAGTCTGCATCTTCCAGATTTTCAGGTATAGATAACGCAGATACTCGCTGAGTCAAAAAACGGGCGGCAGATGTATTTCTAACTGCAACTGGACGACGCTCGCTTTCATAAGAATCCATTAACTTATCGCCAGCCCAGCCATTTATAGATGCGGCAATTTTCCAGGCTAAATTACTCGTATCGTCGATTCCTGTATTCATTCCGAAACCACCGGTAGGAGCAAATAAATGCGCTGAGTCACCTGCCAAATATATCCGACCGTCAGAAAACCGTTCTGCGACAAGAGCAACTCCACCTTTCCATAGCGAGTTACCAAGGACTGATACCTCCATATCTGTACCTATCCCTGCCTGCGCTATGCGAATTAATTCCGCATCATCAATAGTCTGTCCAAGTTTACTCTGAGTCACAAATAAAAAATCATCTTTACCATCCAAACTGATAAATAACATTCTCAGCATAGGTGAGATAATATTGTACATCCAGGCCGCTTTATCTTGTAATAGTCCCCGGTAAATACCAGGAACACGGATATAACTGGAAATCATTCCGCCAGTCAGAAAACCTGTCTTCGCTTCAACCGTTCCTTCATATGCAATCCCCAGTTTGGAGCGAACAAAACTTTGTCCACCGTCACATCCGATCATATAGGTTGCATGCCAAACTTCATCAAAATGTTTTCCCTCAATATGCTCCGCATAAAGTTTTACTTCATCTTTATATTGGACAAAATCTCTAACACGCCAGCCATATCTTATTGTGATATTTGGACGACTGCTTGCATGTTGTAGCAAAAACTTTTCAACATAGGTTTGATTTACACGTAGTATCGGCTCTGGAACGGGGTCTGTCGCAGCAGCATTTTGGGTCCTGGACATTTTTTCCATTTCCGACGGCATATCGATGCGTGCCAGTTCCCATGCATTAAGCTTGGTAAAATAGGCTATATCCAGAGGAAACTCTTTCGGCAATCCTAAATCCCGAATAGACTGAGATATACCCAAACGACGATAATGTTCCATAGTGCGGGCACTATGGGTATTGCCTTTAGGGTGTAACCGAGTCAATTCATCCAAATTAAAAATAACGGAACGAATACCATATAAATCCAGAAATAAAGCCAACATCAGGCCAACTGGTCCACCACCAACAATGGCAACTTGCGATACAGAAATATTTTCTGAAGTCAAAATATACTCTCCTTAATAATAACTTATAAAAATAAATATTTTAGATTAAAGATACCAGTTGGAAAATTTTGTATATCTGTGAATTTTCGCCCTTTCCTCTTTCTTCATATAAAACAAGATAGTTATAATCATATTCCATAAGTAATTCACTAAACGCCGCCTCATTTCCCTGGCTGCTAAACCCAATGAGTAGCTTTCCCTGTGGATTAATATATTTTTTTGCCTCCATAAGGAAACGTTTATGTGTTATATACCCTGGATCATAAAATGCGTGATAAATTTTCTCCTGAAAAGAGTAATTTTCAGGAACAAATAGAAAGTTAGAATTCCAAAAAATGACATCAAAACTTTCTCCCTCTTCTAATGTGTCAAATAAATCGCCATGTCTTACAGAAACGAAATTATTTACATTATGACGCATTACATTAAACAAGGTATTTTCCACTGCTTCCCCACTAATGTCAGAAGCAACAACCGGATAACATCCCTCCAATGCCGCTGTGACAGCGGTCACTCCTGCACCACAACCTAATTCCAAAAAAGAGGTATTTTGAGTATAGGGAATATTCTTAGTGAATATACCAGTGGACTGAAAATGAGTGGGTGGGAACACATTTTTATGAATGTTAAATAACCGTCCCATACATTCAAACTCAGAGACATCGGAAGATTCAGCAAGGATCAATTTTTGTTTTATAGCTTCGACAACAGGACCTTCATGAGAAACTTTGCTCACAATACTTCACCTTCTTTATAATAAATTCTAATTAGCCGATATGTAGTTAACGATTTTTAAAATTCCATTGGGGAGTTGTTTATTTCTTTCATATTCCTCAAGAGTTTTAGGGAGAATATCCTTTAATCTACGCTTCAAAACTTTACCTGTTGCGCCGGTGGGGATTTGATCGAAGCTATTAACAACGATAATCGCATATTCTCTAATATAGTATTTCCTTCCAATTTTTTCCAACATTAGCTGAATAACTTGTTCTACAATAATATTTACATCCGAAGTTAATTTCTCATTTAATAAAATTAATATGACTAATTTCGTTTCTCTATTCTTGGCATGAGATAAATCCAATCCAATAATTATTGCATCATAGATACTTTCGATCGTCTGTATCGCTTCTTCAAGTTGAAGTGTATACAAAGAACCACCAGGGGTATGAATAACATCAACCACCCGATCAATTTGATAAAAAACACCGTCTTTGCAATATCCGACATCTCCGGTCAGAAAATATCCATTGCGCCAGGCATCAGAGGTCTTTTGACTCTGTTTCCAGTAGCCAGAAGTGATCGTTGGTGAACATACCGCGAGTAATCCAACACTCCCTGCCGGCATTTCATCACCAGAATCCATATCAAGTATTTTGGCTGTCACTATATCCACAGGACGCCCAATAGCACGGGGAGGCGCAATATGATCAAGTGTAGAGACACTTCGCAACAAAGCCATGCCAAGCTCCGAACTGCCAAACGCATCGATATAACGTGCATCAGGAGAACTCATCAGCAAACGGCGAATGTGACTATGATGCGCGGCATCCCCCATGCTAAACCATCGCCGTATTGATGGAAATTCACCATACGATACCCCGCGTTCCAGCAAAGAAACGTAACTTTTGGGAAAAGCAACAACCGTTGTAGGAGAAAAATCCCTTATCGCTTGCCGTACAGATTCACCATCCTGGCTACTGAGTACATAAGTTGGGATGCCATGCAATACAGCCGTTTCAAGGTGGCTAATCGCAGCGGAGTGTGACTGCGGCAAAACGGTCAGCAAACGCTCATCGGGTGATTCGACAAAACGCCCAAGTCTTGCGCGTTTTCCCATAAAGAATTGACGATGTTCAAATTTTACCGCTTTAGGTATTCCTGTCGTACCAGAGGTATGGCTCAACATTAGCAATGTTGTATCCATCGGAATAGACGGCCACCAAGAAGGTAAATCGTATTTAATCCCGGTATTAAAATTTGCAACATTCAGAATTGCACATATATTTCCTGAATTCCGTAAATTCTTGATCAGTGAATTATGACTAAAAGAAAACTCATCTGTTACCAGTTTATTAAAACCATTCTCTTTGATGTAAGGGATACCAATATCCGGTGGTATCGCCGGATTAATTAAAGCGATTGTCGCACCAATACTTGTAACCGCGAGGTAATGCAAAAATGGCCCCATTCCATCTTCTATACAAACAGCGACAACATCTCCGGTTTCAATTCCATTAGCCAAGTACCAACCCGCAAGATCACATCTAATACTTGCCAGGGTATTTAAACTAAATTGTTGAATATTGCGTTCATCGGCAATGGTTATGGGTTTATCTGTAAAAATAAAATCCACCGCCGGGGTATTACTTAGCGCTAAACAGCGGTCAAGAAAATTACCACTGCCTAACATGTCATCATTACGCAAAATGTCTATATCACGCTCAGATAATAGTGTCGTTATATTCATTAAGATTTACCCTGGTATTACTTTGATATAGCTCATTTAGCATTGCCATGCGAAAACGCACCATCTCTTCACCAACAGCAATAACATCTGCCCTTCGGTGAGGATTTTCTTCAATCATTCGATCAATAATTTTCCTCATCACTATTGCATGATCTTCGTCCTCCTCAACATGGATTTTGAAAAAATATAATGCGTCATCAGAAGCCTTTATTGATCGCAATGCATCTAAGATGGGACCATAAACCAAAGGTACAATTGCCTCAGCACCTAAACACAACGCCGCCAGCCCTCTTAGGGAATCATCACTCCGGCAGTGGCGAAACATCGCGTCAATCAGTTGCTGAGTACTTTTAAGAATTGCGTCACTTTTAGGAACAGCATTGATAGCCGCCATCGCCTTTTTATATAACTCTGCATGAGATATCTTTGCAGCATCAGTTCCTGTTAGCTCTTCCAGCAAATTATGAGAAAGTGACACAAAATCTTTTTGATCCGCTAAACCTCCCATTAATGAACACAAATATCGGGTAAAATATTGTGAATAATAATGGTGCTGAATCATAAACTTTCTTAGTAAGCTTTGGTTGGCCTGCCCAGAACGACAAGCCACCAGAAATATATTCGAATTAAGTTCTTCCAATAACTCTTTAGAAAAAATATCTTCCCACAACGGTGATAAGAAATAACCGGTTTCTTGTTTAGGCTCGTTTTGAGTGTTGATAGCGAGTTCCATAATAAACCCTTTTAGTAACATTCAACTGATGAGATCTATGATATACAGGCTCTTATCAAGCCAAAGATATTAGCTCTGCGTTTATGCACTCATATAAATTTTTCAGCAGAGATTGCGGATTTAGATTTTGAAAAACATTTCTGCCAACACATAATCCGCTAGCCCCAGCTGAAATAGCAACTTTTGTATTATCGATCAATATGTTGTCAGCAGTTTTTTCTCCTCCAGCAAAGAAAATTTTAATATCAGAACCATGAAGGGATACAATTTCTATAATGGATGTTTCCGAGTCAGGAAATCCTATTTTTATTGCATCAGATCCAAGCTCAGTGACAATTCTGATTAAATGGTGAAGTCTTTCCATTTTTATTTCAGGTGATTCGAAAATAACTTTATCATATAACATTGTCAGTACCGGAAGCCCGGCTTCATGTGCTATATCAGTCACCATTCCTAATATCGATAAATTATGCTCAAAATTTTTTCCCGTAAAATTTATCTGTATAGAAACAGCGTCCGCGCCAAGCTGAAGAGCAGCCTCTATACTCGCCACCAATATTTTGGTGTCCGGCGATGCTGATATAATCGGCATACCATTAATATGGAGAATAACACCAATTGATGGGCGCAAAGCGCCACGTAAAATTAACTTCTCTAATACCCCTTTATGTGCCAAAATAGCGCTAACATAGTTATTATTAATCCACGGCTCAACTGCATATATATTCTGTAAACCAGGGATCGGCCCCATCGTTAATCCATGATCAATTGGCACGATCAAGCCTTTATTTGAATTGGGAAATAACAATCTACTTTCTCTTAATTTTCTTCCAATATACCCCATGATCGTCACCTATTTCTCGATGATTGATTCGTTAATTTTTATACCAACATGACGACCAGGCTCTGTGATATATCCGAGTACCTTATCTCCAAGTTTAAGTTCAGAGATATTCAAAGGTTTCGCCTCACTAGAGAAAATGCGCACATGCCAATCATCTTGCATCAAAACATTGACTCGTTTGTTCCCCGCAAACTCTGCTTCAATTAACCGAAGCGGTCTCTGCTCGATTTTTACACGACCAACAGTAATATGTCGTACTTCTCCCTTCGAATTAACCGCCATTACCGATGAGCCAGCTTTTAATTCACTCATATAATCTGTCCGGTTACCGAAGTTATATACATAGGAATGTATCGCTCCAGCGTTAATACGAAATGGCCTCAATTCCATATACGGCAGAAAAAATACTTCTGGACAGCACAATAGAGCGCCTTGTGAGGTACTGCCTACCAGCATGCCTTCATCCTCACTGAATAATGTGGATGCATCAATGCAAGCTCGATACCCCATACCTACAGGACGGCTTTCTGTAATTATTCCTACTTGTAGTTGCAGTGATTCTTTTCTGTTATATGATAAACGATCGATAAAGTCGCTCATGACATCATGTGTATTGGGTGAAAATATAACGCCTTCAGCGCCATATTCCATAACACCATAAGATACAATTGCATCATCGACATCGTTGGGATCTCTGATTTCTTTTAACAAAATAGTCCCGGTAGATTGTAATGATGCAATGACCAATTCGAGGGGAATATTGGTTGGGTCACGAAAAAGAATCCAGAGAAAGTTGAATTCTATGCCTTCATTGATTGTCTTAAGTAAACTTTCTTGATCATCAACATAGCTTTCATAGCAAGTAGCAATAGACTCTTCTTTAAGTTTTCTCAAAGTGAGAATATCATTAGAACAGATACATTTATTTGAATTTGTCTCTAAAGATTTGAATAGAGTGAAATGTTCGCTTTCCCGGAATTTAATCAGCTCTTCAGATGTTTTAACCCTCAAAATTATTTGCATTCTTTTGGGTATTGCATCAATGAAAGTTGAGAAATTATTTGGATATAAAATTATACCACTATAAAAAGAATTTATTACCCTGATGAAAATGCTGTCATCTGGCCTTTGTTCTGACAGCTTTTCTGTATCAAACCAAATCACCGGACCATTTAAAGCTTCACGTTTAGAACTTTTATTTTTACTTGGATTGTTTAATCTTACATATGTTCTCTTGGCAACTATTTCGGCTGTTTCAAAATTGTCGGATGGGATAGTAACTGCTTCCTTTTGCACGCTAATTATATTTTTGTTCATATTCATAATCCCCTAAAAAATAAAGAATAGTTTTTCAATTGGTAATTTTTATTAATTAATATCAAGTTATTATTATCATATCCTCTTTTTTTCCGCATCTATAAAATATCCAGCCTGTAATTTTTTATTTCATAGCTTCAAGAATCAGTATAGTGATATTTCACAGAATACATTGTTTATTATTTTTCTAAAATGAATAAATGTGTAAAAAAACCACATCCTGCTCATAAATACAATAGATAATGGTAACATTTCTCCTGATAATGAAATAAAATTCCACTAATTAACAGATAATCAATAGTTATGTAATTAATGTCAGCTCTTCGAGTTTCATTACCAATCCATTTTCCTGCTACTGAAGAACTGTGATCTATATTATTAATATAACTAGTGAATAGAAAAGCCATTACTTTGAATCTATTATTTTTATTTACTTTCGCTGTGGGATTTTACTTTCCCCAACAAAATAAACACTAAGATTGCGGTAATGGCTGCCGCGACTGCAAGCGCAATAAGTTGATATCGAAATGCTTCTTCATATACTTTATAAAGCAATGATTTATCTAATGAAGGGTGAATCGCAACAGCGTTATGTAAATCGCTCATTGCAAGCCGCGTAGATATTTCAGATAGAATATCGGTTGGAACACTACCCTGTGTATTTAAACCCGAAGCTATATGAGCAGAAAGAACCGCGCCTACCACCGCCAATGCAATACCGTCTCCCGCCAGGCGGACAGCATTGAAAATACCTGTCGCCATTCCTGCCCGCTCTTTAGGTACCACGCTCACAGCCAAACCATCCATCAACCCCCAAGGCAGACCAATCCCGATCCCAATAACTAACATTGGCCATAATCTTTCGGCTGTTGTATCACCAGAAATTCCATAACCTAACCAAAATAATCCAATAGCCGCGATGATAAGCCCCAGTCCTGAAAGTACACCGACATTAATCCAGCGAGCCAATTGACCAGCAATAAAGGGGACTATTAGCAAAGGTGCGGATAATGCAATCATCATCTGACCAGCTTCTAATGCGCTGTACCCTTCTACGCCAATAAAACGGGCCGGCAGTATGACAAGCAATACAACATAAGCATACGCCGGCGCAATTGCGAGAAGCTGTACCCCAACGAAGCGGGCGTTTGCGAATAAAGAAAGGTCTAACATGGGTTTTGAACGTTGCCGCTCAATAACAATAAATACGATGAAAACAATAACGGCACATATTAGTGTCGTCAGCACTATACTGTTTCCCCATCCTTTTTCAGGCGCCAGAATGATCCCATAAGTGAAAACAGCTAAAGACAAAGTAAATGTTATCGCTCCGGGCCAATCTAGCCCCTCAGCGTCGGGATCACGAGTTTCCCGGGCATAAATACTGACCAGTATACTTGCTGCCAATGCAACCAGAGAGGGCAGCCAAAAAACCCACGGCCACCCTAATGTGTCAATAAGCAGCCCCGCCAGAAAAGGTCCAAAAGCAGCGCCAGCCCCGAATGTTGTACCAATCAGGCTAAAAATACGTGTACGTTGATGACCTTCAAATTCCTGAGTCAATGCTGCCATTGAACCCGCAAAGGCAGCAGCAGCCCCTAATCCTTGTATAAGCCGTAAAATATCAACCCAAAAAACGGACGGCATATAAGGTATTGCCGCAGTAACAACAGCAAAGAGCAATAAACCTAATAACCAGAGTTTCTTACGTCCGTGAATATCGGCCAGGCTACCCGCCGCCATTGTTGCACTACCGTAGGTAAGAATGTAGGCGTTAATCACCCAACTGAGTTCTATAGCACTGCCCCCAAGCGCTTGATTGATCGATGGCACAACAACGGCGGGTCCCGCGATACTCAAAGGAATAACAGCGGCTGTAAGGCAAGCAGTCAAGACGAGTGGAATTTTATTTACACTCGCTCCCGTATTTATTTTAGTTTTCATGATCCAGCCTTGAGTAATGTGTGACTTGCCGCGATATGGCAGACAGAGCAAGATGTATTTTATTTCATACTACAGAGTCGCTAATAGTAGATAAATAGACCTACAATCACTTCTGAAGTGGCTTTTCTGTCACCAATCGTGATCTAAAAAAACCAGGAGGCCTAGATGAACAATTTGAGTGGATTCATGATCTTCATTCATGTCGCCGAAGCTCGTAGCTTTGCAGACGCAGCCCGGCAACTCGGACTATCTCCTTCGTCCGTCAGCAAAAGCATATCCCGATTAGAAGAGAAATTAGGTGTACGTCTGCTCCAGCGTAGCACCCGTAGCGTCAGTTTAACTGCTGAAGGCTCACTATTCCTTGAACGCTGCAAACGTATCCTTGATGAAATCTCCACGGCGGAAAATGAATTGTTGAGTTCCATCTCTGCCCCTCAAGGTCGCCTTCGGGTGAGCTTACCATTAATCAGTAATCTGATGCTGCCCGTATTATCCGCTTTTGCGACTCGTTATCCACAGATAGAACTGGAGCTGGACTTTAGTGATCGATTAGTTGATGTCATTAATGAAGGTTTCGACGCGGTGGTTCGTACAGGAGAGCTTAATGATTCACGATTGATGAACAAACGTATAGGATCCAGCCGTTTCGTTTATGTTGGCGCTCCCAACTATTTTGCCCAACACGGTAAACCATCACAACCCGAAGAGTTATTACATCACGCCTGCCTGATGCACCGTTTTCCAACTACAGGTCTTTTAGAGAAGTGGCCGCTGCGCGCGGGAAAATCCTCAGTAGATATACATCTTCAGGCAAAGATGACCAGCAATCATGTCGAAACGCTGCTTCACATGGCGATCCAAGGTCACGGTATCGCCTGTTTACCTGATTTTACCGTTAAGCAAGCATTGGCTAGCGGTACATTATTAACAGTTTTAGACAAATGGGCGGGTACTTCGAGTACTTTCCGTATCCTATGGCCCTCTAACCGCTGGGTACTACCCAAAGTCAGAGCTTTTGTCGATTTCATGGCAGATAATTTATTTCCACAAGAGAAATAGCAATATAGAGAAATAACAATATTTAGCAAAAAAACTGCACCTCAACTGTTGGCCTCATATCCAACTCGTTGGGTACAGTTCATTATCTCAATTAATCCTGAGAAATTTTTGTCCAGGTATCACGCAGACCAACAGTACGGTTAAATACCAGACTTTCTGCACTGGAATAACAACTATCAGCACAGAAATAACCTTCACGCTCAAACTGATACGTTTTTTCTGACTTGGCATTCGCTAAACTTGGCTCAACAAAGCCCTGATGGACCACCAGTGATTCTGGGTTAATTGTCGCCAGAAAATCATCCTCTGCACCGGGATTTGGTACGCTGAATAGACGATCATACAGACGGAATTCAGCAGGAACAGCATGGGACGCACTGATCCAATGAATAACACCTTTCACTTTACGTCCATCTGCCGGATCTTTATTCAGCGTCTGCTCATCATAGCGGCAATAGATTGTCGTGATATTGCCGTCAGCATCTTTTTCAACACGCTCTGCTTTGATGATATAAGCGTTACGCAAACGAACTTCTTTACCCAAAACTAAGCGTTTATATTGACGGTTAGCTTCTTCACGGAAATCTGCCCGGTCAATATAGATCTCACGGTTGAATGGCACTTCACGGCTGCCCATCTCCGGTTTATTCGGATGATTAGGCATACTCAGCATCTGCTCCCCTTCCGGCCTGTTTTCGATCACCAGCCTGACCGGATCGAGAACAGCCATTGCGCGAGGGGCATTTTCGTTCAGATCATCACGGATACAGGACTCCAATGCGGCCATTTCCACATTATTGTCCTGCTTAGTCACACCAATACGACGGCAGAATTCACGAATGGAAGCGGCAGTATAACCACGACGACGCAAACCTGAGATAGTCGGCATCCGTGGATCATCCCAACCTGCAACAATCTTGTCGGTCACCAATAGGTTCAGCTTACGCTTGGACATCACCGTGTATTCAAGATTCAGACGCGAGAATTCATACTGACGCGGATGACAATCAATGGTGATATTATCCAGCACCCAGTCGTACAAACGACGATTATCCTGGAATTCCAATGTACACAGCGAATGTGTAATACCTTCTAGCGCATCAGAAATACAGTGAGTAAAATCGTACATCGGGTAGATGCACCATTTGTTACCAGACTGATGATGTTCTGCAAATTTAATACGGTACAAAACCGGATCGCGCATCACAATAAAAGGTGATGCCATATCGATCTTGGCTCGCAGGCAAGCTTTACCTTCGCCAAATTCACCGGCACGCATTTTTTCAAACAGTGCCAGGTTTTCACCAATACTACGGTCACGATACGGGCTGTTTTTACCCGGCTCTTTCAATGTGCCGCGATATTCACGGATCTCTTCCGGGCTCAATTCATCAACATAAGCCAGGCCTTTATTGATCAATTCAATAGCATACTGATACAACGTATCAAAATAATTGGAAGAGTAGCGAATATCACCACTCCACTCAAAACCTAACCACTGAACGTCATTTTTAATAGAATCAACGTACTCAACATCTTCCTTAACCGGATTAGTATCGTCAAAACGCAGATTGCACTGGCCCTGATAATCCTCTGCAATCCCAAAGTTCAAACAGATAGATTTTGCATGACCAATATGCAGATAACCATTGGGTTCAGGTGGGAAGCGGGTATGTACGGATGTATGTTTACCAACTGCCAAATCTTCATCAATTATTTGACGAATAAAGTTTGTCGGGCGGGCATCTGCCTCACTCATTGTTTTATACCTCAATAATGCCAAAAGCGCGTCACATAACCGCCTATAATCCAACAAGCAGTGCCGAGAAACAACCGTTTGTTACTGCCAAATGGCGATTCAGAGCAAAGTTAAAGCGAAAAACGGGAAAAGTGGCACTCTTCCCGTTTTTCATTTTATTGAAAACTTTTTATCAACTTTTACGGACTTGTCTGTTGTTTATCTCAGCACATCAAATAATTTTGTCTGTCCTGCTTTTACCTGACCTTTTGCCAAGATATTGATACCGATATAATCATCAATATTGCTGACGATAACCGGACTAATCATAGATTTAGCATTAGCATTCAGATAATCAAGATCCAGATTCAATACAGGTTCTCCAACTTTCACCGTGGTGCCTTCATTCACCAACCGTTTAAAACCTTTACCGTTAAGAGAAACCGTATCAATGCCCAAATGTACAATCAGTTCCAAACCTTCATCAGTTTCAATACAGAAAGCATGATTGGTGTCGAAAATTTTCACGATCGTACCGGACACTGGCGCAAGCACAGTATTTGATGTTGGTTTGATAGCAATACCATCACCAACAACTTTACTGGAAAAGGCTTCATCAGGTACGTCTGTCAAATCGATTAACTCACCACTGACCGGAGCAATCAGCGTCAACAGGATTTTACGTTCGCCTTCAGGCTTCGCTTTCTGCGCTGTCTGATGTTGATAGTTTGCTGTCGCAGCAGCAACCGGACCTTTTGCCAGAACATCACGCATAGCACTGGCAATCAGTTCTGCACGAGTACCAACAATAATCTGCACACTCTGTTTATTCAGGCGGATAATACCGGAAGCACCCAGGCGTTTAACCAGATTGTCATTGACCTGATCGACATTTTTTACAGACAGACGCAGACGAGTAATACAAGCATCAATGCTTGTCAAGTTATCTGAGCCACCCACTGCGGCAAGATATTGATGAGCTTCATTGTGGATGTTATTAGCTGTTGCTTTACCATTTTTGTCCACATCAACATCATAGCCATCAATTTCACCATCAGTTGCCAACTCACGTCCCGGAGTCATCAGATTGAATTTTTTGATAGTAAAACTAAATACGAAATAATACAGGCAGAAAAATACCAGACCTTGTGGGATTAACATGTACCAATGTGTCGCTAATGGGTTACGGGAAGAAAGTACCATATCCACTAAGCCAGCACTGAAACCAAAACCCGCAATCCACTGCATTGTCGCTGCGATAAACACTGAAATACCGGTCAAGATCGCGTGCAGCACATAAAGCACTGGCGCAACAAACATGAAGGAGAACTCTAGAGGCTCAGTAATACCAGTGAAAAATGCAGCGAATGAACCCGCAATCATAATACCGGCAATTTTGGCCTTATTTTCGGGACGTGCGCAGCGATACATCGCTAATGCCGCACCTGGTAGACCAAACATCATAATAGGGAAGAAACCTGCCTGATAACGGCCGGTAATACCAACAATTGCGCTACCATCTACAATGGATTTCTGACCACCGAGGAAATTAGGAATATCGTTGATACCAGCAACATCAAACCAGAATACAGAGTTCAGGGCATGATGCAGGCCAACAGGAATCAGTAGGCGGTTAAAAAAGGCATAGATACCGGCACCTGTAGCACCGAGATCTTTAATACTTTCACCAAAAGTGACCAGTGCATTATAAACCACCGGCCATACATACATCAGAATGAAAGCAACCAGAATCATCAGGAAAGAGATCAGGATGGGGACCAAACGACGACCGCTGAAAAATGACAACGCTTTCGGCAGTTCAACACCACTAAAGCGGTTATACAGTTCAGCAGACACAACACCAACTAAAATACCCACAAATTGGTTATCAATTTTACTAAAGGCTTTTGGTACATCGTCAACCGGAATACCCTGGATCATAGATACCGCTGCCGGAGAACACAGTGTCGTTACGACTAAAAAACCGACAAAACCTGTCAGTGCCGCCGCACCATCCTTATCTTTAGACATGCCATAAGCCACACCAATAGCAAACAACATTGGCATGTTCTTAATAATGGCTTCACCAGATTTAATCAACAAAGCTGCCAGTGCATTATCAGCTCCCCAGCCTACCGGGTCGATCCAGTAACCTATCCCCATTAGTATTGCAGCAGCAGGCAGTGTGGCTACCGGTACCATTAATGCTCGTCCCACTCTTTGCAAATAACTCAGAATATTCACCTTGCTCCCCCTTAATATCCTCAATTACCGGAGTCTCTTACTACTTATGACTACATTATGAAAATAAGCAATAAGAACATTTATTCTACAATTTTCAGTGTAGGAAATTTATTTTTCGTCGCAAATTAATTCATCGATATATGTGATTAATATCACCATGATCACCAATTATTTGGTCAAAATGCTAGCTAACACACAAATCTTATTTTATCATTAAAAATATCATACCGCGCAGAGTGTTTCTGCCAATGAAAATGTTTTAGTATTCAGGCTATAGACGATTAATTAAGAGAATAATGTATAACTCTAATATTTAATCATGATAATTTCTTGTTTTAAGAGGTAATTATGAGACTGATCCCCCTAACAAATGCAAGTGATGTCGGTAAATGGTCTGCACACTATATCGTTAGTAAAATCAATGCATTTAATCCAACCACTGAGCGCCCTTTTGTTTTGGGGATGCCAACTGGCAGCACTCCACTGGCAACTTACAAGGAATTGATTGCTCTGTACAAAGCAGGGAAAATCAGTTTTAAACATGTCGTTACATTCAATATGGATGAATATGTCGGTATCCCCGAAAATCATCCACAAAGTTACCATAGTTTTATGCACCACAACTTCTTTGATCATATTGATATACAAAGGGAAAATATCAATCTACTCAATGGTAATACTGCTGATATTGATGCAGAATGCCAACGTTATGAAGACAAAATTAAGTCTTATGGTCAGATTCATCTGTTTATGGGTGGAGTGGGTAATGACGGCCATATTGCGTTCAATGAACCAGCATCATCCCTGACTTCCCGTACCCGCATCAAGACGCTGACTGTAGAAACCCGTACTGCCAACTCCCGCTTCTTCGATAATGATATTAATCAGGTGCCCAAATACGCCTTGACTGTAGGTGTAGGCACTTTGATGGATGCAGAAGAAGTTATGATCCTGGCTACCGGTCTGAATAAAGCCCAGGCCATCCAGGCCGCTATTGAAGGTAATATCAACCATATGTGGACAGTAAGCTGCCTGCAAATGCACCCAAAATCCATCATTGTCTGTGACGAACCAGCAACAATGGAATTGAAAGTAAAAACAGTTAAGTACTTCCATCAACTGGAAGCAGACATTATCGACATATTTGCCAGCAAAAAATAAGAATCCAGACAGTCTGAGCTTATCTCAGACTGATTATCGTCATTATTCTCAATCATCATCTCCAGACCCCATAGGAGGCTAAGATGTATGCTTTAACCAACTGCATTATATATACTGGTCATAACAGACTGGATAATCATGCTGTTATCATTGCTGGCGGCTTAATTAAACGAGTTTGCCCAACACAAGAGTTACCCGAACAGATTGAAAAACGTGATCTGAATGGTGCAATTCTTTCCCCCGGCTTTATCGACCTGCAAGTTAACGGTTGTGGTGGTGTTCAATTTAATGAACGGCTGGAAGATATTTCAGAAAAAACGCTGGATATTATGCAAAAAGCCAATGAACGCTCAGGCTGTACCAGCTATTTACCGACCCTGATCACCAGTACAGATGAATTGATGATAGCCTCTGTTGAGGTGATGCGTACTTATCTGAAGCATAATAAATTTCAAGCTTTGGGCCTGCATCTGGAAGGGCCTTACCTCAATCCGGTAAAGAAAGGCACTCATAATCCAGAATGTATCCGCAAGCCTACACCTGAAATGATAAATTTCCTGTGCGATAACGCTGATGTCATCATCAAGCTGACTCTCGCGCCGGAAATGGTGGAACAGAAATACATTCACCAGTTGATTGAATCAGGGATTGTGGTTTCTGCCGGTCACTCCAATGCCAGTTATGAAGAAGCCCGGCAGGGATTTCAGAATGGCATAACCCTCTCAACCCATCTCTATAATGCGATGCCATACATTTCTGGTCGCCAGCCTGGTTTGATTGGCGCTATCTTTGATACACCAGAAGTTTACGCGGGTATTATTTCCGATGGTTTTCATGTTTCATGGCCAAACATTCGTCATGCGAAACGTCTGAAAAAAGATAAGTTGATTCTGGTAACAGATGCCATACTTCCCGCCGGGATGGATACTTCTATCAATAAAATGGAGCATTTCACCTTTGCCGGTAAAACCATATACTATCGAGATGGATTGTGTGTCGATGAAAACGGCACTTTAAGCGGCTCTTCTATCACTATGATAGACGCCGTTAAAAATAGCGTTGAACACGTTGGTATTGCTCTGGATGAAACACTGAGGATGGCAGCACTCTACCCAGCCCGCGCGATTGGTGTTGATCAATATCTCGGCACTATTGAAGCCGGTAAAATTGCTAACCTCACCGTTCTCAGTCACGACTTTAAAATCTGCAAGACCATTGTTAACGGAAAAGAAACTGACCTTTGAGGAACAAAATAACCGATGAGTTATAGCAGCACACAAAAGCAAATTGGTAATATTGACCTTGTAAAGCAACTTAACGGCGCTGTGGTATACCGGTTAATTGATCAACAAGGGCCAATATCCCGGATTCAAATTGCAGAGCAAAGTCAACTTGCACCCGCCAGCGTGACTAAAATTACTCGTCAGTTACTTGAACGCGGCCTGATTAAAGAAGTCGATCAACAAGCCTCTACCGGAGGTCGCCGCGCAATTTCAATCGTTACAGAAAATCGTCATTTCCATACTATCGGTGTCCGCCTTGGCCGCCATGATGCCACTCTCGCTCTTTATGACATGAGTGGCAAGGCATTGGTTGAAGAGCATTATCCACTGCCTGAATCCACCCAGCAAAAAGTCGAAAACTTGCTTATCAGCGCAATAGAAAACTTTATTCAACAAAATCAGCGTAGGATCCGTGAATTAATCGCCATTTCAGTTATCCTGCCCGGATTGGTTGATCCAAATACCGGCATTGTCCGTTATATGCCTCATATTAAAGTGACTAACTGGACTCTGGTCGATAACCTGAAAAAACATTTCAATATGACCTGTTTCGTTGGTCATGATATCCGTAGTTTAGCGCTGGCTGAACGCTATTTTGGCGCCACCCGTGATTGTGAAGACTCGATATTGGTACGTATCCATCGAGGTGCCGGTGCTGGGGTGATTATAAACAGCCAGATATTCCTCAATAATAGAGGGAACTTAGGTGAAATTGGCCATATTCAAATTGATCCCCTCGGTGAACGTTGTCATTGCGGCAATTTTGGTTGTCTGGAAACTATTGCCTCTAATTCAGCAATTGAAGCGCGGGTTCAGCATCAATTAAAACAAGGTTTTCCAAGTCAACTAACATTGAATAACTGCAATATCAGAGCCATCTGTCAGGCCGCAAATCAGCATGATCCATTAGCATCTGAGGTTATAAAAAATGTCGGCCATTATCTTGGTAGGGCCATCTCTATCGCCATCAATTTATTTAACCCACAGAAAGTTGTTCTGGCGGGGGAAATTACTGAAGCTCAACAAGTGCTCTTACCCGCTATTCAAAGTTGTATCAATACTCAGGTTTTAAAAGAATTTCGTGAAGACCTGCCAATCGTTGTGTCTGAATTAGTTCACTGTTCCGCTATTGGCGCCTTCGCTCTGACTAAACGTGCTATGCTTAATGGGGTATTGTTACAACACTTACTCGAAGGGTAATATTCATTTTTGTTGGTTTTGTCATCAAAATGCTTATAAGCCAAACAAACAAGCGACCTTAAGCAAATTTCAATAAAAAAGCAGTTGACGCATTTAGCTGATATACGCATAATGCGCCCCGCAACGCCGATGAAGGTAATGCAAAAAGATGGCTACGTAGCTCAGCTGGTTAGAGCACAGCACTCATAATGCTGGGGTCACAGGTTCGATTCCCGTCGTAGCTACCATCTTTGCGGGAGTGGCGAAATTGGTAGACGCACCAGATTTAGGTTCTGGCGCCGCAAGGTGTGCGAGTTCAAGTCTCGCCTCCCGCACCATTTCTTTCATCAAGTTGTCATCATGTAGATGGGGTATCGCCAAGCGGTAAGGCACCAGGTTTTGATCCTGGCATACCCAGGTTCGAATCCTGGTACCCCAGCCACCATTTTGATGACGCAACACGTTGAGCAGTGACTACTTTCAGTTGGGGTATCGCCAAGCGGTAAGGCACCAGGTTTTGATCCTGGCATACCCAGGTTCGAATCCTGGTACCCCAGCCATTAGCTGAATGTCCTCCACTGTTATTTTGCGATAAAATCTCTTGCGTCGTAAATAAAATGGCTACGTAGCTCAGCTGGTTAGAGCACAGCACTCATAATGCTGGGGTCACAGGTTCGATTCCCGTCGTAGCCACCATTTTCTTGGGGTATCGCCAAGCGGTAAGGCACCGGATTCTGATTCCGGCATTCCCAGGTTCAAATCCTGGTACCCCAGCCAAATTCTGAAAACCTGCTTTCGAGCAGGTTTTTGCTTTCCAAGTCCCCTACACTCCCCTTGCTTATACATGGAAATATATAAAAAAAGAGTAAAATGTCTACACCATAAATAGATTTACGACGTGTTTATGATCTGCTGATCTATAAGTTACAATCCCAACGCATACTTAAGCGCCGCTTTTTTCATTACTCCAGCTCGTTGGGCTGCCATCAATGCCAGATTACGTGCAACTTTCAGCCCCGGTAACTCATTACTGAACACGGTGTAAAACAGATCCATTCCAACCTGCATCATCAAGTTATCCGGCATTCTGTAACGCTGATAACGCATAAGCACTTCCAGTGAATCCCATTTTTCTATTAATTCTCTGGCCTTCACCAAAACATTAAGCAACGTATCCACATCCCGATAACCAAGATTTACCCCCTGCCCTGCCAGCGGATTAATGGTATGAGCCGCATCACCCAACAAGACTAATCCTTCACGCACATAACTGTTAGCGTGATGACGAGCCAAAGGAAATGAGCCGGCGGCAACAGGAGTCACTTGACCTAACCGCACAGGAAAGGCCTGAAAAATCTCCTGCTCAAGTTGAGCCATTGGCATTGCCTGTAACTGCCGTATACGTGCCGGTTTGTCATACCACACCAACGAAGCCCATTGATCAAATAGCGGAAGGAATGCTCTTGGGCCAGAAGGAAAAAACTGCTGCCAGGTAATATCCTGCTGTGGCTGCTCTGTTTTTACTGTAATCAACATACAAGACTGTCTGTACTGCCAGCCATGGCTGCCAATCCCAGCCATTTGCCGAACCTGAGAACGAGCACCATCAGCCCCAACAATCAGACGGGTATTAATTTCAATGCCATTATCCAGAGTGACCAACCAGCCCGCTTTCTGCCGCTGCATTGATTGCAGTTCCGCCGGACACAGCAAAGTCAAATTGGGATATTTTTCAAACTGCCGCCACAGCGCCAGCTGCAAAATACGGTTTTCAACCATATAGCCCAGTTCAGGCAGACCCAGACTGTGTGCATCAAACACCAAATTGGAATCATTCTGCTCCCAGGTCTCCAATTTACGATACGGCGCACTGCGCATCTGTAATACCGCATCCCATGCACCAAGTTGTTTGAGCAAATCTACAGAAGCACAACTGATTGCCGATACGCGCACATCTGGGCAACTCTGTGCATCATAAGATTGTGGTGGCTGATGATCCAACAAAGCAACTGTCCAGCCTTCCTGCGCCAGCCCCAATGCTATTGCAGCACCAATCATGCCAGCGCCGACTACCACTACATCAAAAATCTGTTGTGAATTATTCATATCAGTCATGCTATTAACTCATTGATTGGCACAGTGTACCGGATTTTTAATCCTTCGGTAGAGAATATCCTGTTTAACAGTCTGGTCACTGCTCCCTCAAATGACTACAATATCCGGCAACTTTATGCCTAATACACAACTGCTTTTGCAGTGCAATAATCTCTTTAAGCACTGTAGAAAGCCCGGATGCACAAGAAAATGTCGACGATAAAAAAACTGTATATTAAAACCTGGGGCTGTCAGATGAATGAATATGACTCATCTAAAATGGCCGACCTGCTCGAAAGTACTCACGGTTATCAGTTAACCGATGTCGCCGAAGAAGCAGACATTTTACTATTGAATACCTGTTCAATCCGTGAAAAAGCACAAGAAAAAGTTTTCCATCAATTAGGCCGCTGGAAAAATTTGAAAGACACCAACCCAGATATCATTATTGGCGTCGGTGGCTGCGTAGCTTCTCAGGAAGGCGATTTCATCCGTCAGCGCGCCCAGTGTGTAGATATTATTTTTGGGCCACAGACACTGCACCGTTTACCTGAAATGATCAACCAGGTGAAAGGCACCCGCAGTCCGGTTGTTGATATCAGCTTCCCGGAAATTGAGAAATTTGACCGTCTGCCTGAACCACGTGCTGAAGGTCCATCTGCATTCGTTTCTATTATGGAGGGTTGCAACAAATACTGTACTTTCTGTGTCGTACCTTATACCCGTGGTGAAGAAGTCAGCCGCCCGAGTGATGATGTTTTGTTTGAAATCGCTCAGCTTGCCGCACAGGGTGTACGTGAAGTTAATCTTCTAGGGCAGAACGTGAATGCTTATCGTGGTGCAACTTATGATGGCGATATCTGCTCTTTCGCTGAGTTAATCCGTTTGGTCGCTGCTATAGATGGTATTGATCGTATTCGTTTTACCACCAGCCACCCAATTGAATTTACAGACGATATTATTGCTGTTTATGAAGATACACCAGAATTGGTTAGCTTCCTGCATTTACCGGTACAAAGTGGTTCTGATCGTATTCTGACACTGATGAAACGTGCACACACGGCCCTTGAATATAAAAGTATTATCCGCAAACTGCGTAAAGCACGGGCAGAGATCCTAATAAGCTCTGACTTTATCATCGGCTTCCCCGGTGAAACCCAAGATGACTTTGAGAAAACAATGAAACTGATCGCTGATGTCAATTTCGATATGAGCTACAGCTTCATCTATTCTGCCCGTCCGGGAACGCCAGCAGCGGATCTGCCTGATGATGTCAGCGAAGAAGAGAAAAAACAGCGTCTTTATCTACTGCAACAACGCATCAATCAACAAGCTATGGGCTACAGCCGTGCTATGTTGGGTAGTGTACAACGTATTCTGGTTGAAGGAACTTCCCGTAAAAATGTGATGGAACTTTCCGGCCGTACTGAAAACAATCGAGTCGTCAACTTTGAAGGCCAACCTGATATGATTGGTAAATTCGTTGATGTTGAAATTGTTGATGTCTACGCCAACTCACTGCGCGGTAAAGTCATCCGTACAGAAGATCAGATGGATCTTCGTATACACGAATCACCTGAGTCCGTTATAGCCCGTACCCGCAAAGAAGATGAAATCGGGGTCGGCAGTTATCAGCCTTAAATATAGAGATAATCAGTGATTCAACAAACTCATTCACAAGTCGCAACCCAGGAAATTTTCCTCGAACCGGCCGACAATCAACGCCTGATGAGCCTATGCGGCCCGTTTGATGACAATTTGAAGCAGCTTGAGCGCCGGTTGGGCATTGAAATCAGCCGTCGAGACAACCGTTTTAAATTGATGGGCAAACCGTTAAGCGTTAGTGCCGCCACCAATATCCTACGCCATTTATATGTGCAAACGGCCCCTGTCCGTGGTGTTATCCCTGATATCAAACCAGAGCAAATTCACCTAGAGATTACAGAGAGCCGGGTTCTGGAGCAAGCTGCCGAAAACATACCTGAGTACGGCAAATCTGTTAATATCCGAACCAAACGTGGCATGGTGAAACCACGCACGCCCAATCAGGCACAGTATATTGCCAATATTCTTAGCCATGATATTACGTTCGGAGTTGGTCCTGCCGGCACAGGAAAAACTTATTTAGCTGTTGCCGCTGCCGTTGATGCGCTAGAACGTCAGGAAATTCGCCGTATCCTGCTAACCCGCCCGGCAGTAGAAGCGGGCGAAAAGCTGGGTTTCCTGCCTGGCGACCTGAGCCAGAAAGTTGATCCATATTTGCGCCCGCTCTACGACGCCTTGTTTGAAATGCTGGGTTTTGAAAAAGTTGAGAAGCTGATCGAACGAAACGTTATTGAAGTTGCCCCATTAGCTTATATGCGTGGACGAACTCTTAATGACGCGTTTATTATTCTGGATGAGAGCCAGAACACAACCATAGAGCAGATGAAGATGTTCCTGACCCGTATCGGCTTCAACTCCAAAGCGGTTGTCACAGGCGACGTTACACAGATTGACCTGCCTCGTGGACAGAAATCCGGCCTGCACCACGCGATTGAGGTTCTGTCAGGGGTCAGTGAATTGAGTTTTAACTTTTTCCACAGTGATGATGTTGTCCGTCACCCGGTTGTTGCCAAAGTGGTCATCGCTTATGAAGAGTGGGAAGCAACGGAGCAAAAACGTAAGCAGACACTCAGTGAACAACGCAAACAGGAAGCACAATGAGTTCAGTCATACTTGATTTACAAATTGCCTGTGAGAGCTCACAAAGTCTTCCTGAAGAAACCCTGTTCCAGCAATGGCTGGATGGGGTTTTACCCCAATTTCAATCTGAAAGTGAAGTAACAATCCGCATTGTTGATGAGGCAGAAAGCCAAGACTTAAATCTGACTTATCGCGGTAAAGATAAGCCAACAAATGTGTTATCTTTTCCATTTGAAGCACCACCAGAGGTTGATTTACCCCTGCTTGGCGATCTAATTATCTGTCGTCAGGTCGTTGAAAAAGAAGCGGAGGAGCAACAAAAAACCGTAGAAGAGCATTGGGCACATATGGTTGTGCACGGCTGCCTGCATCTGCTGGGCTATGACCATATCGAAGATGATGAAGCAGAAGAAATGGAATCTCTGGAAACAGAAATTATGCAAAAGCTAGGTTATGCTGATCCCTATCTTGCAGAAAAAGAGTAACCACTCTCACCATTTTTATGCTAAAAAATACCGACAACAACTTATTTAATGGGAAATTTTCATTAAAACGCCATGAGCGACGACCATTCTTCAAGTAACGATAACCCTGGCCCTAAGAAAGGTTTTTTTACTCTTCTTCTTAACCAGCTCTTTCACGGTGAGCCAAAAAGCCGTGATGAACTGGTGGAACTGATCCGTGACTCTGAACAAAACGATCTGATTGATCCTGATACCCGCG
Organism: Photorhabdus khanii NC19; assembly: GCF_000517265.1. Taxonomy (GTDB): domain Bacteria; phylum Pseudomonadota; class Gammaproteobacteria; order Enterobacterales; family Enterobacteriaceae; genus Photorhabdus; species Photorhabdus khanii. The sequence continues at coordinate 43,069 of NZ_AYSJ01000017.1, read as the reverse complement.
ATATGCTCGAAGGGGTAATGGATATTTCTGATCAACGTGTCCGCGATATCATGATCCCCCGTTCCCAAATCGTTACCTTAAAACGTAATCAAACCCTGGACGAATGTCTGGATGTGATTATCGATTCGGCTCATTCACGTTTCCCTGTGATCAGTGAAGACAAAGATCACATTGAAGGGATTTTAATGGCAAAAGACTTGTTGCCATTTATGCGCACCGATGCCCCACCATTCAGCATAGATAAAGTTCTGCGTCAGGCTGTCGTTGTACCTGAAAGTAAGCGGGTTGACCGCATGCTAAAAGAGTTCCGTTCTCTGCGTTATCATATGGCAATCGTCATTGATGAATTTGGTGGTGTATCGGGTCTGGTCACTATCGAAGATATTCTTGAACTGATCGTCGGTGAAATTGAAGACGAATACGATGAAGAAGAAGATGTCGATATTCGGGCTCTGAGCCGTCATACCTATACGGTGCGAGCGCTCACTCAGATTGAAGACTTTAATGAAGCCTTTGGTACCCAATTCAGCGACGAGGAAGTGGATACTATTGGTGGTCTGGTTATGCAGGCATTCGGTCACTTACCCGCCAGAGGAGAGTCTGTTGATATCAACGGTTATCTCTTTAAAGTTGCTATGTCCGATAGCCGGAGAATTATTCAGGTTCATGTTACGATACCAAACGATGCTCCAATGCCTAACCTTGAAGAAGAATAGAGTCTGGATGAACAAAGTCTCATTATTAAATTGCCAGCGGCTTCGTGCCTTACTGGCACTATCTTTCGGAGCCAGTGGAACACTGGCTTTTTCACCTTTTGGCTTCTGGCCTGCCGCCATTATCTCCTTATTTGGGCTGCAACTTCTGACGTTAAACAGAACAGTCCGGCAAGCAGCCTTTATCGCTTTTTGCTGGGGGTTTGGTCTGTTTGGCACGGGTATAAACTGGGTATATGTCAGTATTGCCAATTTTGGTGGCATGCCAACCGCTGTTAATATTCTGCTGGTCATTTTACTTGCTGCCTATCTTTCACTCTATCCTGCTTTATTTGCTGGCTTACTCAACCGTTTTTTCGCAAAAACGAACTGGTTGAGACTCGCAGTGGCAGCACCTGCATTATGGCAACTCACCGAATTCTTGCGTGGCTGGGTTTTGACCGGTTTTCCCTGGTTACAGTTCGGCTACAGCCAATTAGATGGCCCGATGGAAGCCATCGCACCTATCTTAGGTGTTGAAGCCATCACTTTCCTGTTAATGGCTGTCAGCGGGTTATTAGTTCTGGCTGTCACGCACCGAAAAATTGTCGCGGGTATCATCGCTACCGCCATTCTGCTATTACCGTGGCCAATGCGCCATTATCAGTGGTACAACCTACTGCCTGAAAAAGCCGTCAATGTGGCACTGGTTCAAGGGAATATCCCACAATCCCTGAAATGGGACCCAAAAATGCTCAGTGAAACCCTCGATATTTATATGGGTGATAGCCTGCCATACATCGGTAAAATACCGATAATCATCTGGCCGGAATCTGCAATTCCTTCACTGGAAAATTACCAACGTAATTTTCTGGCAAAATTGGATATGCTATTACGCAGTCAGCACACCAGCCTTATTACCGGTATTGTTGATGAAAGAGCAGTCGGCAACAGCTATAAGACCTATAACAGTCTGATTGTCCTTGGTGATAAAATACCTTACCAATATCCCGCGGCCATCCGCTACGATAAATATCATCTGGTACCCTTCGGCGAGTTTGTTCCTCTGGAGTCTCTGCTCCGACCTCTGGCGCCATTCTTCAATTTGCCAATGTCTTCATTCAGCCGTGGTAACTACACTCAACCACAACTTTCTGTTGCCGGATATAATCTGACCGCCGCCATTTGTTATGAAATTATACTTGGTGAGCAAGTTCGTGCTAATTTCAAACCAGATACCGAATTCTTGCTGACTGTTTCCAATGATGCCTGGTTTGGGCACTCAATCGGCCCCTGGCAGCATTTCCAGATGGCACGTATGCGCTCCCTCGAATTAGGACGCCCATTGTTGCGTGGTACAAATAATGGCATTACAGCCGTTGTCGGCCCAGATGGGAAAGTGCAGGAGGCACTCCCACAATTTACCCGCCGTGTTTTAAACGCTAAGGTGACACCCGCAACCGGGATGACACCGTATGCACACTGGGGTAATTGGCCAGTATGGGGAATCACGGTATTGTTTACCCTATTTGCACTGATCTATAACCGTCGGCAATCTTAATCCAAATATCCATACAAACAAAAGGGAGCGAAATGAAATAGCTCCTTTATATCATTCAGAAGCAAATTAACTTTCAATCCATTTTTTCATTCAATTGATAGAAAAAGCACAAAGGAGTAACAAGTTATGCAAGCAAACCGTCCGCGGCCAGCGGAAGTTTCACCAGAACTTTATAGCGCAGTAGCCAAGGTCGATGAATTAACTTACAAATCAACCCTCGGTAAAGAGCTTATCGAACTCGTCAAGGTAAGAGCCTCCCAAATCAATGGCTGTGCCTTTTGCCTTAATATGCATTCCAAAGCTGCCCGTAAAGCAGGAAGCAACGAGCAAAAACTCTACCTCCTGAGCGCCTGGAAAGAAGCCACTATTTTCACATCACGGGAACGTGCCGCTTTAGGTTGGACAGATGTTTTATCCCGAATTGCCGAAATTGAAGCAAATGATGAACATTACACCCCATTATTGGCTGAATTTGATGAAAAAGAGATTGTCGATTTGACGTTATTGATCGGCCTTATCAATCTCTGGAATCGTCTGGCAATTGGTATGAAATATACTTTGCCCAATCCCACCATTGATCACCCCTGATACAATCCGGCATGGTTATTCTGTAATAACGCCAAACAACTGTCACTGATAGTTAACCATGCCAATCCTCAATGATTGATGTTACAAAAATAATTTGATTGAATGATTTATTGGCCTTAATTTTAGCCCTCCTTATTACTTTGGCACGTTAATTGCTATTATCTCCATGAATGAAAAGGGAAATACCTGTTTAACTCATAAAAACGGGAAAATGCACCAAAAAAGTGATAATCACACACCTTAATTGTGCAAGATAAGTAGAATTGTTCATTTATAGTGCGAGACAGCTCCCGAAATAGAAACAATTCATTTTCATTGACTAACCCTTTTGTACTATTTTTTAACACTATATATACATATAACAGCAAATGATCCTTGGTTAAAAACAAATCACCAGAGAGACTTTTGCAAACATAACATCGCAAACGATAACCACATCAAAGGAGTTGTATATGCGAATGCGTAACCTAGTATTAACCATGATGTTACTTGGCGCGGCAGGTGCTGCTCAAGCCGAAGAATTAACAGGGACACTGAAAAAGATAAAAGATGATGGCGTGATCATTGTGGGACACCGTGAATCCTCCGTGCCTTTTTCTTACTACGATAATCAACAAAAAGTCGTCGGCTACTCACAGGATTATTCCAATCTGATTGTTGAGGCCGTGAAGAAGAAACTGGGCATGCCAAATCTGCAAATAAAATTGATACCCGTGACCTCTCAAAATCGTATCCCTCTACTTCAAAATGGGACTTATGATTTCGAATGCGGTTCCACCAGCAATAACCTTGAGCGCCAGAAACAAGCCACTTTCTCTAACAGCATCTTTGTTGTTAATACTCGTTTGCTGACTAAAAAAGATTCCGGCGTAAAAGATTTCCCAGATTTGGTTGGTAAAAACGTCGTTGTCACCTCCGGTACGACTTCTGAAATATTGCTGAATAAACTCAACGATGAGAAAAACATGAAAATGCGCATCATCAGCGCAAAAGATCATGGTGACGCATTCCGTACTTTAGAATCCGGCCGCGCAATAGCCTTTATGATGGATGATGCTCTATTAGCTGGTGAACGCGCAAAAGCGAAAAAACCTAACCAATGGGAGATCGTGGGTAAAGCTCAATCTAAAGAAGCTTACGGTTGTATATTACGCAAAGACGATCTTGAGTTTAAAAAACTGATCGATGAAACCATTATTCAGGCACAAGCCTCCGGCGTGGCAGAGAAATCATTTGATCGCTGGTTCAAACACCCGATTCCTCCCAAGAATCTGAACTTGAACTTTTCTTTGTCTGATGAAATGAAAGCACTATTTAAATCGCCGAATGATAAGGCACTTAACTAAAAATATAATTAAAAAAATGACAATTTGATTGGCACTACTGGGTGCGAGGTGGTCGTTCCCTACCTCGCTTTTTTTTCCCGGCCAATCAAGTGTTTTCAAGGGATCAAGCCATACCCTTGCAGGGAGTATTATTATGTCAATCAATTGGAACTGGGACATCTTTTTGCAAGCTGCCCCTTTCGGCAATACCACTTATCTCGGCTGGTTGATAGCCGGATTTCAAGTCACAATTGCCTTGTCTATCTGCGCCTGGATTATCGCCTTCGTTGTCGGTTCGCTCTTCGGCATCCTACGTACTGTTCCCAATAAAATATTGTCTGGGATAGGTACCTGTTATGTTGAGCTTTTTCGTAACGTACCACTGATTGTTCAGTTTTTCACCTGGTATCTGGTTATGCCTGAGCTGTTGCCGGAAAAAATCAGTATATGGTTTAAAATTGAACTGGATCCTAACATCCAGTTTTTCATTTCTTCCACTATCTGTTTAGGTCTTTTCACCGCTGCTCGTGTATGTGAGCAGGTTCGGGCCGCCATACAATCATTACCACGCGGTCAGAAAGCAGCGGGGTTGGCAATGGGATTAACCCTGCCACAAACCTATCGCTACGTCCTGCTGCCAAATGCTTACCGGGTCATCATTCCACCCATGACATCAGAAATGATGAATCTGGTAAAAAATTCCGCTATCGCCTCCACTATTGGCCTCGTGGATATGGCGGCACAGGCAGGTAAATTACTCGACTATTCAGCACATGCTTATGAATCATTTACTGCGATCACACTGGCCTATGTCGGAATCAATCTGGCGATTATGCTTGCCATGCACTTGCTTGAGAAGAAAGTGCGTTTACCGGGTAATATTGGAGGTCGATAAATGTACGAGTTTGACTGGAGTTCTATTATCCCCAGTATCCCTTTTCTGTTGCAAGGCTTAGTCATTACAGCAAAAATCACCATTATTGCTGTTGTTATCGGTATCCTCTGGGGAACGGCACTGGCCGTCATGCGCCTCTCTTCTGTAAAAGCCCTGAGCTGGTTTGCAACTTTATATGTCAATCTGTTCCGTTCTGTGCCATTGGTCATGGTACTGTTATGGTTCTATCTGATTGTGCCTAGCCTATTGCAGGATGTTCTCGGTATTTCACCCAAAACGGATATTCGTTTAATTTCAGCCATGGTCGCGTTTGCATTTTTCGAAGCGGCTTACTATTCAGAAATTATCCGTGCAGGCATTCAGAGTATTTCCCGCGGGCAATCTTCGGCAGCACTGGCATTGGGGATGACGTCAATGCAAAGCATGAGAATGGTGATTCTGCCTCAGGCATTCCGTGCGATGACCCCGCTGTTACTGACACAGGGTATCGTGCTGTTTCAAGACACCTCACTGGTGTATGTACTCAGTCTGGCGGACTTTTTCCGTACCGCAGCGAATATCGGTGAGCGTGATGGCACTCAGGTTGAAATGATCCTGTTTGCTGGTTTTATTTATTTTATTATTAGTTTTGCCGCATCTATGCTGGTTAACTATTTGAAGAAAAGGACTGTTTGATGATCTCCCTGAAAAATGTATCCAAATGGTATGGCCAATTTCAGGTTCTTGCTAACTGCTCAACTGAAGTTAAAAAAGGTGAAGTCGTTGTGGTCTGTGGCCCATCTGGCTCCGGTAAATCCACCCTGATAAAGACGGTCAATGGTCTGGAATCCATCCAACAGGGTGAAATTCTGGTTAATGACATTAAAGTCAATGACAAAAACACCAATCTGGCGCAGTTACGTTCAAAAGTCGGCATGGTGTTCCAGCACTTTGAGCTGTTCCCACACCTCTCCATCATTGAGAATCTTACTCTGGCTCAAGTTAAAGTGCTTAACCGTGATAAAAAAGCGGCAGAAGAAAAGGGGCTGAAACTGCTTGAACGTGTCGGGCTTGCCAGTCAGGCTAACAAATTCCCGTCACAACTTTCCGGTGGTCAGCAACAACGCGTGGCAATCGCCCGTGCACTTTGCATGGACCCTATTGCTATGTTGTTCGACGAACCCACTTCCGCACTCGACCCTGAAATGATCAATGAAGTGCTCGACGTCATGGTTAAGCTGGCGGACGAAGGTATGACCATGATGGTTGTTACCCACGAAATGGGTTTTGCCCGTAAAGTAGCCAATCGGGTTATCTTTATGGATGAAGGCAAAATTGTTGAGGACAGCAAGAAAGAAGATTTCTTTGCCAATCCAAAATCAGATCGCGCTAAAGAGTTTCTGGCTAAAATTCTTCATTAGTATTATCTCATTTCCGGTGGTGGTGCCCGTCGCCACCGGATTTTCCCTCAGAACCCCTGTTGCTTGCGTATCAAATCAGATATGCTATGCCGACCTCATATTTCACCAACTAAATGATTGCTACAAGCGTAGCTTTTTACTCACCATAGGATCATCGGTGTCATGCAAGAACAATACCGTCCAGAAGATATAGAGCCGCAAGTTCAGCTTCACTGGCAAGAGAAGCAAACTTTTAAAGTGACAGAAGACAACAGCAAAGAAAAATATTACTGCCTGTCCATGCTACCTTACCCTTCTGGCCGACTACACATGGGTCACGTACGTAACTACACTATTGGTGATGTTATCTCTCGTTACCAGCGTATGCTTGGCAAAAATGTCCTGCAACCTATTGGCTGGGATGCATTTGGCCTGCCCGCAGAAGGCGCGGCGGTGAAAAATAACACCGCACCGGCTCCATGGACCTATGCCAACATCGAGTATATGAAAGGTCAGTTGAAAACACTGGGTTTTGGTTACGACTGGGATCGTGAAGTCACTACCTGTACGCCTGAATATTACCGTTGGGAACAGTGGTTTTTCACCAAACTGTATGAAAAGGGCCTGGTTTATAAAAAAACCTCCGCTGTTAACTGGTGCCCCCACGATCTGACTGTTCTGGCCAATGAACAAGTGGTTGACGGATGCTGCTGGCGTTGTGACACCAAAGTTGAACGTAAAGAGATTCCACAGTGGTTTATCAAAATCACTGATTATGCCGAAGAGTTGCTAAACGATTTGGATACGCTGGAAGAGTGGCCTGAGCAAGTCAAAACCATGCAACGCAACTGGATTGGACGTTCTGAAGGTGTAGAAATTACTTTCGATGTGGCTGACAGTCAGGAGAAACTGACCGTCTATACCACCCGTCCTGATACATTCCTGGGTGCCACTTATGTCGCGGTTGCCGCAGGTCATCCTCTGGTAAAACAAGCAACAGAAAACAACCCTGAACTGACCGCTTTCATTAATGAATGTCGTAACACCAAAGTTGCTGAAGCAGATATGGCAACAATGGAGAAGAAAGGCATGGCAACCGGCATGTTTGCTATTCATCCGTTAACCAAAGAGAAAGTGGCAATCTGGGTTGCAAACTTTGTTTTGATGGAATACGGCACCGGTGCTGTCATGGCCGTTCCTGGTCACGACCAACGCGATTGGGAATTTGCGACGAAATATAACCTGCCAATCAAAGCCGTTATTCTGGACAGTGAAAGCAACGAACCGAATGTTCATGAAGCGCCAGTGACAGACAAGAATGTCCTGTTCAACTCCGGAGAATTCAGCGGCCTGAATCACGAAACTGGTTTCAACGCCATTGCTGATAAACTGGTCGAAATGGGCGTAGGTAAACGTAAAGTCAACTATCGCCTGCGTGATTGGGGAGTTTCCCGTCAGCGTTATTGGGGTGCCCCTATTCCAATGGCTACGCTAGAAGATGGTACCGTTGTTCCGGCTCCAGAAGATCAACTGCCGGTTATTCTGCCGGAAGATGTCACCATGAATGGTATCACCAGCCCGATTAAAGCGGATCCTGAGTGGGCGAAAACCACTATCAACGGTCAGCCAGCGCTGCGTGAAACAGATACCTTCGATACCTTTATGGAATCTTCCTGGTACTACGCTCGTTACACCTGTCCAGAATATGACAAAGGTATGCTTGATCCGGTTGCGGCTAATTACTGGCTGCCAGTTGATCAATATATCGGTGGTATCGAACATGCGATCATGCACTTGATGTATTTCCGTTTCTTCCACAAACTGATGCGTGACGCTGGTATGGTCAATTCTAATGAGCCCGCAAAACGTCTTCTGTGTCAGGGAATGGTTCTGGCCGATGCTTTCTATCATATCGGCAAAAATGGCGAAAAAATTTGGGTTTCCCCAGTTGATACCCTTGTAGAGCGTGATGATAAAGGTCGTATCATCAAAGCGACAGACAAAGAAGGCCATAAGCTGGTTTATACCGGCATGAGCAAAATGTCTAAATCCAAAAACAACGGTATTGATCCACAATTGATGGTGGAAAAATACGGTGCCGATACCGTCCGACTGTTTATGATGTTTGCTGCTCCACCAGAATTGACTCTGGAATGGCAAGAGTCCAGTGTTGAAGGCGCAAATCGCTTCCTGAAACGTGTATGGCGCCTGGTTTATGAACATAGCAGTAAAGGAGTAACTCAACCGCTGGAGATCACAAATCTGACCGCAGAACAGAAAGATCTGTTCCGTGATCTGCACAAAACCATCGCTAAAGTTACCGATGATGTCGGTCGCCGTCAGGCATTCAACACAGCCATCGCTGCCGTGATGGAATTAATGAATAAACTGACTCGTGCACCACAGGAAACGGAGCAGGATCGCGCTCTGATGCAGGAAGCGCTGTTGGCGGTTGTCCGTATGTTGTCACCCATCACGCCTCACGCTTGTTTTACTATGTGGCAAGCTCTGGGCGGTGAAGGTGATATCGATACGGCTGACTGGCCGCAAGCTGATGAGCAGGCAATGGTTGATGACACCAAACTGGTAGTCATTCAAGTTAACGGTAAAGTACGTGGTCGTGTTACCGTACCGACAGATTCTACTAAAGAATATGTTCATGATATGGCAACAAAAGAATATGGAGTGGCGAGATACCTTGAAGGCGTCACTATTCGTAAGGTCATCTATGTACCAGGCAAACTGCTGAATCTGGTCGTCGGATAATAAAAGGAGGCAATGTGCGGCATCGTATTTTAACGTTGTTGCTGGGGTTAGCGGTACTGGTCACCGCTGGCTGCGGTTTTCATCTGCGCGGTACCACTCAGGTACCACCGGAACTCAAAAAGCTGCAATTAACGAGCAGTGATCCATATGGGCCTCTGACCCGTTCTGTTCGCCAACAACTTCGTCTGAATAACGTCACTATCCTTGAAAATGGTAGCGCCGAAATCCCTATTCTGAGGCTAATCGGTTCTTCAGAAAATAAAGATACCGTTTCCGTTTTCCAGGATGGTAAGGCGGCTGAGCGCCAATTGACACTGTATGTCGATGCACAGGTTATTATGCCAAACGGTAGCATCTACCCGCTTCAATCCAGAGTTGACCGCTCTTTCTTCGACAACCCGTTAGAAGCATTGGCAAAAGATGCTGAAAACGAGATGATCAATCAAGAAATGCGCGAACAGGCGGCACGTCAGTTAGTTCGCCAGTTACTGACTGTTCACAGTGCAGAAAAACAGAAAACCAGAGAAAAACAAGCGGAACAGCAAGCTACGCGGGCACAATGATCAAACTCTATCCCGAACAACTGATTTCGCAGCTCAATGAAGGGCTGCGAAACTGTTATCTGATATGGGGCAATGAACCCCTGCTATTACAGGAAAGCCAGGATCATATTCGCAAGACGGCTGAACAGCACTCTTTCACTGAACACTTCACTTATACTCTGGATAATCATACCGAATGGGATGAAGTATTTAGTGTTTGCCAGTCATTAAGCCTGTTTGCCAGTCGTCAAACACTCACTTTACTGTTGCCGGAAAATGGCCCTAACGCAGTAATGGTTGAACAACTGGTAAAACTAGCGGAATTACTTCATCCAGATATACTGCTGATATTGCGCGGTTTGAAATTGACCAAAGCTCAGGAGAACAGTAGCTGGTTTAAAACATTAGGGAAAAACGGTGTCTACATCAGTTGTCAAACGCCTGAATTGAACCGTCTGCCTCAATGGGTCGCGCAACGGGCCAAAGTCATGAAACTGACTCTGGAAGCGCAAGCCAATCAACTGCTGTGTTACTGCTATGAAGGGAACTTATTAGCACTGACTCAGGCTCTTGAGCGGCTCTCCCTGCTATATCCAGATGGTAAACTGACCTTACACCGTATTGAAAATGCGGTGAATGACGCGGCTCACTTTACACCTTATCACTGGGTAGACTCTCTATTATCAGGTAAGGCAAAACGAGCCTGGCATATTCTGAAACAGTTACAACAGGAAGATTGTGAGGCCGTTATTCTGTTACGTATCATACAGCGTGAATTGCTGCTGCTACTTACACTAAAGCGCCAAAGCACCACAATTGCTATAAAAACTCTGTTAGATCAACATCGAATATGGCAAAACCGCCGCCCATTACTAACAAATGCACTGCAACGCTTAACTCAGCATGATTTACAGCTAGCAGTCCATTTACTTGTACAGATGGAACTCCGGATTAAACAGGATTACGGTCAGTCTGTCTGGCCAGATTTAGAAACAATTTCCATGTTGTTATGTGGGAAAACATTACCTGAGAGCTTTTTTAATGCCTCACGCCATTGATTCTATTTGTCCGACACATCCCGTTATTCAGGCATTATTTGGTGGAACATTTGATCCAATTCATTATGGGCACCTGCATTCGGTTGAAGCTCTGGCACACCAAACTGGCCTAAAGCAAGTGATTCTACTGCCAAATCACGTTCCCCCCCACCGCCCACAGCCAGAAGCCACCGCACAACAACGGCTAGAAATGGTTCGGCTGGCGGTACAGGGCAATCCACTATTCACTGTCGATACCCGTGAACTGGAGCGTACCACCCCGTCGTACACAATAGATACGTTGGAATCATTCCGTCAGGAGTTTGGTGAAAATCAACCACTGGCATTTATAATCGGCCAGGACTCTTTGTTATCACTGCATACTTGGCATCGCTGGCAAGAACTGCTGAATATTTGCCATTTGCTGGTTTGTGCTCGTCCCAGTTATCAAACCCAGCTTTCTACAATCGAAATGCAGCAATGGCTTACGCAACATCAAATCGACAATCCCACTCTACTTAGTAACAAACCTAACGGTTATATCTATCTGGCTAATACACCGCTGTTACGCATCTCAGCAACAGATATCCGGCAACGCCACCAGCAAGGGCTAAGTTGTGATGATTTGCTATCCCCTTCAGTACAAAAGTATATAGATTCACAGGGGTTATATCGCCAATAGCGAAATCTGCCCCGATTAGTCACTTAGTTGGCCTTACCCTTGAGTGACCTGGCATGCTATTATTCCGCACTATTTGATCAATTTTGATAAAAAATAAGGATGAGCCTTTTGCAAGGTAAAGAACTCCAACAGTTTGTTATTGATAAACTTGAAGACTCCAAAGCACAGGATATTATTTCTCTGGATGTTCACGGAAAATCCAGCATTACCGATTGCATGATTATCTGCACAGGAACTTCCAACCGCCATCTGATGTCCGTCGCAGATAATCTGGTTGATGACTGTCGTGCGAACGGTTTGGCTCCACTTGGTGTTGAGGGACAGGGCATATCTGACTGGATTGTCGTAGACCTCGGTGAAGTTATTGTACATGTCATGCAGGAAGAGAGTCGCCGCATGTATGAACTTGAAAAGCTTTGGAGCTGAGTTTGAAGCTGCAATTAGTCGCTGTAGGTACAAAAATGCCGGACTGGATACAGGCCGGCTTTATAGATTATTTGCGCCGTTTTCCAAAAGACATGCCATTTGATCTGGTAGAAATTCCGGCGGGGAAACGAGGCAAAAACGCGGATATTAAACGCATTCTGGAAAAAGAAGGTGAACAAATGCTGGCCGCTGTCGGCAAAAGCAACCGTATTGTCACTCTGGATATTCCTGGTTCCCGTTGGGAAACACCTCAACTGGCGCAACAGCTTGAACATTGGAAACAGGATGGCAGAGATGTCAGTTTGCTTATCGGCGGACCAGAAGGTCTTGCGCCAGCATGTAAAGCCGCCGCAGAACAAAGCTGGTCACTGTCGCCACTGACCTTGCCCCATCCTTTAGTCCGGGTTTTAGTTGCAGAAAGCCTGTACCGGGCATGGAGTATTACCACCAATCATCCCTATCATCGGGAATAATTTGGTTACCAACGGATAAAGCGAATTCTGGCAATGGGATGAAAAATAAACGTACCCCTTTTCGTGATTACACGGCTGAATCAGCCCTGTTTGCCCGCCGCGCATTGGTGGCGTTTATTGTTATCCTGGTACTGACTGGTGTCTTGGTTGCCAATCTTTATCATTTACAAATCACCCGCCACGAAGACTACCAAACCCGCTCAAACGAAAACCGCATTAAACTGGTTCCAATCGCGCCAAGCCGGGGTATTATTTATGACCGTAAAGGCACACCATTGGCGCTTAACCGAACAATTTACCAGTTGGAAATCGTACCTGAAAAGGTAGAAAAACTTGAGCAAACGCTCAATGATTTACGGGATGTTATCGATCTGACTGACGAAGACATTGCCAACTTTGAAAAAGAACGTAAGCGTTCACGCCGCTTTACCTCTATTCCACTGAAAGCGTCGCTTGATCATATTCAAGTGGCACGTTTTGCTGTTAACCAGTATCGTTTCCCCGGCCTTGAAATAAAGGGCTACCAACGCCGTTTCTACCCTTATGGTTCAGCGTTGACTCATATCATTGGCTATGTCGCCAAAATTAATGATAAAGATGTAGAACGGTTGGATAAGGAAGGGATTTTACCCAATTATGCAGCTACCCATGATATCGGTAAGCTAGGTATTGAACGCTATTATGAGTCTGTTTTACACGGCAGAACTGGTTATGAAGAAGTCGAAGTCAATAATCGTGGCCGTGTGATACGTCAATTACATGAACAACCGCCACAGGCTGGACAGGATATTTACCTGACTATCGATCTTGAATTGCAGATCTATATTGAGAAACTTCTCACAACCAGCCGTGCCGCAGTCGTTGTCAGTGATCCACGTAACGGGGAAATTCTGGCCTTAGTATCTAACCCAAGTTATGACCCAAACCTGTTTGTAAACGGTATCTCCAATAAGAACTATCAGGAATTATTAAACAACCCTGACCGACCGCTTATTAATCGTGCGACTCAAGGGATCTATCCTCCTGCTTCAACGGTTAAACCTTTCATTACCGTTGCAGCACTCAGCACAAGCGTTATCAATAAAAATACAACTGTTTTTGATCCGGGCTGGTGGCAATTGCCAGGTTCAGAAAAACGCTATCGTGACTGGAAACGCTGGGGACATGGTAGTCTCAATGCATATAGAGCCATTGTGGAATCTGCGGATACTTTCTTCTATCAAGTTGCCTATGATATGGGCATTGATCGTCTGTCTGAGTGGATGACCAAATTTGGTTATGGCGAATACACCGGAATCGACCTGGCTGAAGAACGCTCAGGGATCATGCCGACCCGCGAATGGAAGCAAAAAAAATATAAAAAACCTTGGTATCAAGGAGATACTATTCCTGTAGGTATCGGCCAGGGATACTGGACAGCAACCCCCATTCAAATGGTCAAGGCGCTGACAACCTTAATTAATGACGGTAATGTGAAAACGCCGCATCTGTTACTGGGTAAAAAGTTGAAAGGTGAGATGATCCCTTATCAACAAACAGAAAATGTTCAGATAGGTGATATCCATTCAGGGTACTGGGAACTGGCGAAAAGTGGCATGTATGGTGTTGCTAACCTGCCAAATGGTACCGGTCACAAGAGTTTTACCGGCACACCGTATAAAGCTGCCGCCAAATCAGGAACAGCACAGGTCTATAGTTATGAAACTTACAATGCCAGTAAAATTGCTGAACATTTACGGGATCACAAACTTATGATTGCTTTCGCCCCTTATGAGAATCCGACAGTAGCCCTTTCCATTATTTTAGAGAATGGTGGTGCAGGTCCAACAGTGGGAACCCTTGTCCGCCAAATCCTCGACCATGTACTGTTAGGGGATAACAATACAATATTACCGGATGCTGCCCCTGCACCACCCGGAACAGAAAGTGACTGAATAACACTATGACAGAAAACCAGAAAAAGGTTCCTCTCTGGACCAGATTACATATCGACCCGCCATTGCTGCTATGCATTCTGGCACTACTGGTATACAGCGCTTTTGTTATGTGGAGCGCCAGCGGTCAAGATATGGGGATGATGGAGCGCAGAATCGGCCAAATTGGTGCCGGATTTGTTGTCATGATCATTATGGCGCAGATCCCACCAAGAGTTTATGAAAGCTGGGCACCTTATCTCTATATTGTTTGTGTCATTTTACTGATTTTTGTCGATGCTTTCGGGCAGATCAGTAAAGGGGCACAACGCTGGCTTGATCTGGGGATCATCCGTTTCCAGCCTTCTGAAATTGCCAAAATTGCAGTACCACTGATGATTGCCCGTTTTATGAACCGCGATTTATGTCCGCCATCGCTGAAAAATACCACTATCGCTTTAATGCTGATTTTTCTACCCACTTTACTGGTCGCCGCCCAACCAGACTTGGGTACTTCAATTCTGGTCGCGGCTTCCGGTCTATTTGTCCTGTTCCTTGCAGGAATGAGCTGGCGGCTGATTGGTATTGCGGCTCTACTATTAGCCTGCTTTATCCCTATTTTGTGGTTCTTTCTGATGCATGGATACCAGCGTGATCGCGTAATGATGTTACTTGATCCAGAAACTGATCCATTGGGTAAGGGTTACCATATCATTCAATCGAAAATCGCTATTGGCTCCGGTGGCTTATCAGGTAAAGGCTGGTTGTTCGGGACACAATCTCAGTTGGAATTTCTTCCAGAACGCCATACTGACTTCATATTTGCCGTGCTATCGGAAGAGCTTGGTTTGATTGGCGTACTACTGTTATTAACATTATATTTGTTATTAATTATGCGCGGGCTGGTTATCGCAACCAGAGCACAGAATACTTTTGGCCGGGTCATGGTTGGCGGCCTAATGCTAATCTTGTTTGTTTATATCTTCGTAAATATCGGCATGGTGAGCGGTATTCTACCTGTGGTAGGGGTTCCTCTGCCATTTGTCAGTTATGGCGGTTCAGCATTAATCGTCTTAATGGCCGGTTTCGGCATTATAATGTCGATTCACACACACCGAAAATTATTGTCTAAAAGTTTATAAAGAAGAGGTTTCAATGCGTCAACACTGGCTTATACTCGGCATGATTGTGGCTTCATTATCCGGCTGTACCACTCCTGACGAGCAAAAATCTTCCCCGTTACCAGCAGTACCAACACAGGATGTTTTGGGTGCTGAACCTCATTATGAGCCTTATCACCCCAGCGCTAATAATGATTATCAGATGAATGGACATACTTATCATATTGTTCAAGACCCATCTCAATTCAGTGAAACGGGTTATGCCAGTTGGTATGGCGCAGAATCCAATGGCAAAATGACAGCGATTGGTGAACGTTTCAATCCTTATGCTCTGACAGCAGCCCACCCCACCCTACCAATTCCAAGCTATGTCCGCGTGACCAACTTGAGTAATGGCCGTATGATGGTTGTCAGAATCAATGACCGTGGTCCTTATAAACAGGGGAGGATTATCGATCTGTCAAAAGCTTCTGCTGAACGCCTGAACCTGACTCAAAGTACCAAAGTTAAGATTGATTTTATTCAAGTTGCCCAAGATGGCTCTTTATCTGGTCCCGGTACTGTCGGCAGCAAGATAGTTAAGCAGAGTTATGCGCTACCCAGCAGGCCAGTTCTAACAACAGGGCCACTAGGAACACCCACAATGGAGCATGTTCCGGATCAAACGGGCAACCAGCCCTTGGCAAATCAATCGGTGGAGCAAACGCAACCGTTGACTGTACAGTCGGAAGTCACTGGGCAACTACCCGCAATGAAGTTACAACCGCCTAAACCTGTGACAAATAGTACGTCAACAACCGCTGCCCCAACCTCTACGAAAAATGGTTTTATGGTTCAGGTTGGTGCTGTTAGCAGTGAACAACGGGCAAAAGAGTGGCAACATACCCTGGAACAACGCTTTAATGTTCAAGGACGAATAACCCAATATAGCAACGTTTATCGTGTACAATTGGGGCCATTCAACAATCGCCAGCAAGCTACCGATTTACAACAGAAGCTGGCTGATCAAATACAGCAATCCTCCTTTATCGTCAGCCCTTAATTGTTCGCTTGCTGATATCTGGCTTTAACGCAGATATCAGCAAGCGAGGTAAAAAAATGTAAACCTGTTGCTTGTTAAAATTTGCCAATGTCAGTATTTTTTTTCATTTGCTATTATGTGGCCCGATATCAACCTTTTCTCACGGATGTTGTCCAACCGACCATGAAATATACAATCACTTCTCGTTTTATAAAAAGTGCCACCCTAAGTATTGCGCTGGCAATAAGTGCTTCTGCCTTTGCCGATGGGAACGATGTAAACCTGAAAACGATGATCCCAGGTGTGCCTCAGATCGATGCTGAAGCTTATATTCTTATCGACTATAACTCAGGAAAAGTTCTGGCTGAAATGAATGCAGATGCACATCGTGACCCTGCCAGCTTGACAAAAATGATGACCAGTTACGTTATTGGCCAGACAATCAAATCAGGCAAAATCGGCCCAAATGATATGGTCACTGTTGGCACTGATGCATGGGCAACAGGTAATCCGGTATTTAAAGGCTCCTCCCTGATGTTCCTCAAACCAGGAGATCAGGTCTCGGTTTCTATGTTATCTCGCGGTATAAACCTGCAATCCGGTAATGATGCCTGTGTTGCAATGGCAGATTATGTTGCCGGTAGCCAAGAATCTTTCGTTAATCTAATGAACGGTTATGTAAAATCCCTTGGCTTACAGAATACACATTTCAAAACTGTTCATGGTCTGGATGCGGAAGGCCAATACAGCTCTGCCCGTGATATGGCGTTAATTGGTCAAGCACTGATCCGCGATGTTCCTGAAGAGTATGCTATCTATAAAGAGAAAGAATTTACCTACAATAATATCCGTCAAACAAACCGGAACGGCTTATTATGGGATAAAAGCCTAAATGTAGATGGTATAAAAACCGGCCACACGAATGCCGCAGGCTATAATCTGGTCGCTTCTGCAACCGAAGGCGATATGCGTCTGATTTCTGCGGTATTAGGCGGCCATACTTATAAGGGCCGTGAAACAGAGAGCAAGAAACTGCTGACTTGGGGGTTCCGTTTCTTTGAAACTGTCTCGCCACTGAAAGCTGGCAAAGAATTCGCTTCTGAACCGGTTTGGTTCGGAGACAACGATAGGGTTCAGCTAGGCGTTGATAAAGATGTTTATCTGACTATTCCCCGCGGTCGTCTGAAAGATTTGAAAGCCAGCTATGTCATGAATAATACTGAACTACATGCACCGCTAGCGAAAAATCAGGTCGTCGGTACCATCAATTTTCAACTTGATGGTAAGACTGTCGAACAGCGCTCATTAGTCGTTATGAACGAAGTGAAAGAAGGCAGCATCTTCAGCCGTTTTATCGATTACATCAAACTGCTATTTCATCATTGGTTTGGCTAATCCTTGAAATAGTTAAACTACAAAAAAACATAACCCAAGAAGCGAACCAGGCTACAGCCTGACCGCAATAAAAATCCCCGCGATTTAAAAGCGGGGGGAAGATATCAAATTTTACAGAAGAGACTGACCGTACGTATTGCGGAAAGCAAAACAGGAGTGCCCATGAAAACGAAATTAAATGAACTGCTTGAGTTCCCTTGTTCATTCACTTACAAAGTGATGGGCCTGGCTGAACCTGAGTTAGTCAATCAGGTCGTTGAAGTAGTTCAGCGCCATGCACCGGGCGATTACTCTCCACAAGTGAAACCAAGCAGCAAAGGCAACTACCACTCAGTATCCATTACTATTAATGCAACTCATATTGAACAGGTAGAAACTCTGTATGAAGAGTTAGGTAACCTTGAACTGGTACGGGTAGTGTTGTAATACAAACCAGAAAAATCCCCTGTAATTTCACGGGGGATCCTTTATCTATCAGAAACACCACAGTTTCAAGTGGACTAAACTGGTGAGAATCTCTTCTGAGGGTTATACTGACCAAATCTTATAGCTATCAAATGATGTTTCAATTGCAACATAAAACGATCTTCTTACGCCAATTAGGAATACAACCCTACGAGCCGATTTCTGATGCAATGCACTTGTTTACTGAGCAGCGAAATACTGATACATCCGATGAAATCTGGCTGGTACAACATCCAAAAGTGTTTACTCAAGGACAAGCAGGTAAGTCTGAACATCTGCTATCTCTCGGTGATATCCCGGTTATTCAATCCGATCGCGGTGGACAAGTCACTTATCATGGTCCCGGCCAGCAGGTCATGTATATCATGATTGACATCAAACGCGCCAAAATTGGTGTACGGCAACTGGTTACAGCAATAGAGGATACCGTGGTTAAAACACTCGCTCACTTTGATGTACAAGCTTATGCCCGTCCGGATGCTCCAGGTGTTTATGTCGAGGAAGCTAAAATCTGCTCTCTAGGATTACGAATACGTAAAGGCTGCTCTTTCCATGGGCTGGCACTTAATATCGCCATGGATTTAGAACCATTTCTGCGTATTAATCCCTGTGGCTATGCCGGTATGAGAATGATTCAACTCAGTGATTTAGTTCCCGGAATTACTGTTGAGCAGGTACAACCTATTTTGGTAGAAGAATTCTGCCAACAGTTAGGATTTAAACTGAATAGTTAAAGATGTTATAATTTTTTAATATTTTTCAAAAATTTTTTAATGGATTTATCATGCAATAGGCTGAATGATAAGTCTCAACCTGATGAATTTAACACTGGAACCAGCACGATTATGAGTAAACCAATTCAGATGGAACGCGGAGTTAAGTACCGTGACGCAGACAAAATGGCGCTGATCCCTGTCAAAACAGTGATTACCGAACGTACAGAAATCTTGCGTAAACCTGAGTGGATGAAAATCAAACTTCCTGCGGATTCCAGCCGCATTCAGGGTATCAAATCGGCCATGCGCAAAAATGGTCTGCATTCCGTCTGTGAAGAAGCTTCCTGCCCTAACCTGGCTGAATGTTTTAACCACGGTACAGCAACTTTTATGATCCTTGGCGCAATCTGTACCCGCCGTTGTCCTTTTTGTGATGTAGCCCACGGCCGCCCAATGGCGCCCGATACCAACGAACCGGTAAAACTGGCACAAACCATCAAAGATATGGCACTGCGCTATGTCGTCATCACCTCCGTTGACCGTGATGACCTGCGTGACGGCGGCGCTCAACACTTTGCTGACTGCATTTCTGCTATTCGTGAAAAAAATCCATCCATTAAAATTGAAACTTTGGTTCCTGATTTTCGTGGACGTATGGATCGTGCACTTGAAATATTGACAGCGACACCCCCTGACGTATTTAACCATAACTTGGAAAACGTACCACGGGTTTACCGTCAGGTACGCCCTGGCGCAAATTATGAATGGTCACTGAAATTGCTCGAAAAGTTCAAAGAAGCCCATCCCGATATTCCGACCAAATCTGGCCTGATGGTAGGTCTTGGTGAGACCAACGAAGAAATTCTTGATGTTATGCGTGATTTACGCCGCCATGGTGTCACCATGCTAACTCTGGGCCAATATTTACAACCCAGCCGCCATCATTTACCGGTACAACGCTACGTTAGCCCACAGGAATTTGATGAAATGAAAGAAGAAGCTCTGGCTATGGGATTCACCCACGCTGCCTGTGGACCATTTGTTCGTTCTTCTTATCACGCTGATTTGCAAGCCAGAGGTGAAGAAGTCAAATAATCATGAGATTTACTATGATTAATATTATGTTGGCTGTATTTATTGGTGGTGGCTTAGGCAGTGTATTACGCTGGTTTATCAGCCTCCACCTTAATAGTATTTCTACTAATATCGCGGTTGGTACCCTTACCGTTAACTGTATCGGTGCATTGATCATCGGGCTAGGGTTAGCCTATTTTAATAAATCCATCCATCTTGATCCGGTCTGGAAACTCATGCTAACCACCGGTTTTTGCGGAGGTTTAACAACCTTTTCCACGTTTTCTGTAGAAGTCGCCTATTTGTTACTGGATGGAAAACTAGGATGGGCATTGGGAACAGTTTTGCTTAATCTTTTCGGCTCACTACTGATGACAATTTTAGCTTTCGCATTGATGAACGAGCTTTAAATTTAAAATTACACACACATCACAAAAATCAAAAAAAACCCGTTGTATCAACGGGTTTTTCAAAATACGGAGTTAAAATCAGATAGCGACAACGTTTACAGCAGATGGACCTTTAGCGCCGTCAGTGATTTCAAACTCTACCTTTTGACCTTCTGCCAGAGTTTTAAATCCGTTGCTCTGAATAGCAGAGAAATGCACAAATACGTCTTTGCTACCATCTTCTGGAGTGATAAACCCGAATCCTTTGGATTCATTAAACCACTTAACGTTACCTTTAATTTTTGACATCAAACTTACCTTTAACGTGAAAATAAGACACAAAACCTGTGTCATATACAGTACAGCAAATAAATTGGTTGATTGTCTATAACCAAGATCACGAAAAGCATAATAAAATACAATAGATCTTATCTTTTATTTAGTTTTGCTGCCAAATAATGCACATATGTAAATATTCTATCACCTTCCCTGGTCTTTTATCAGGCAATTTATTAAACAAACAAACTATTATGCTTTTTCATGTTCCAGTAACCAGCTTTTAATATTCAGGCCACCAGTATATCCCACCAATTTACCATCATGTCCAATAACACGATGGCAAGGTACAATTAATGAGATAGGATTACGAGAATTAGCCATTCCTACAGCACGACAATAATTGACTGAACCTAGTGCCAATGATAGCTGCTTATAACTCCGCACTTCGCCAAACGGGATCTTACATAACTGCGACCATACACGCTGCTGGAATTCAGTTCCTGCCGGATTGAGTGGAACAGCAAACCCGGTACGTTTACCCGTGAAATACCCCCGTAGCTCCTTCACGCACTGTTTAGTGATATCATTTTTCACTTCAAGCGCTGTTTTTTCATCAACAAAATACAGACTGGTTACTCCCTTATCATCCGCAGCGATATGAACATACGGTTTCGGGAATCCTTTAGGTGTATCAAAATACTGATGATACATAGCCACCTCCTCCATTGAAAAAATATCAATTATTATAGGGATTAGAGTAAATCGTCTTTTTAATAAATTGCAATGATGAATTCAGTTGCTCCCTTACCACCGACTAGAAAACTTAAATTTCCCCAATAGGGGAAAAGTCTCCCGGACAATAGAGAATAAACAACACCGTAATTTTGATGACAGTCACTCAATGTAAAATTAACACTATATATAGTATGGTTGAAATAAGATTTCACCACATATAGTATAAATCAAGTTGTAGCCTTTCGGGAAACGGTTACCTGTGAACCAAATTTCGTCATTACACACCCACAAACTGAATAAGGAGTCATTAATGAGCATTACTATTTATAGCAAACCTGACTGCGTACAATGCGACGCAACCTATCAGGCTCTAAACCAAAGAAATATTCCTTATCAGATTATTGATTTAACCGAAAACCAACAAGCTTTAGCGGCTGTCCACACTATGGGTTACCAGCAAGTTCCCGTCGTAGTCGCAGGTACACAGCATTGGTCAGGGTTCCGCCCTGATAAAATCAATACGTTATCTGAGAATTTGTAGGTTTATTATGAACATGAATCCGCTGGTCTACTTCTCCAGTTCATCCGGAAATAGCTACAGATTTGTCCAGAAGCTAAAGATGCCAGCTCTTCGTATTCCGATAAACCAATCAGGTAATCTGCTCAATGTAACTTCACCTTACATTTTACTAATACCAAGTTATGGTGGTGGAAGTGCTAAAGGCGCGGTTCCACCACAAGTGATCCAGTTTCTAAATGTTGCCAAAAACCGGGCGCTGATTCGGGGAGTCATCGCCGCCGGGAATACAAACTTTGGCGAAGCTTACGGTATCGCCGGACGGATAATTTCAGAAAAATGTCGGATACCACTCCTATACCGTTTTGAACTATTGGGTACTGAAGAAGATGTACATCAAGTACGCCAGGGTATCCAAAGATTCTGGCAACATTATTCACCAGAGAATATGCAACCATGACTTTCCAAATTAACGAGCGGCAGGATTATCATGCTCTCAATGCCATGCTCAATCTGTACGATAATGAAGGACATATTCAGTTTGATAAAGACAAACTGGCCATTCATCGCTATTTCCACCAACATGTAAATCAGAACACGGTCTTTTTTCATGATCTGAAAGAAAAACTCGATTTCCTTCAGCAAAAGGGATATTACGAAACTGAAGTACTAAAACAATACGATTTTACTTTTGTTAAAAAGCTTTTTCAGCAAGCTTATAGCAAAAAATTCCGCTTTCAAACTTTTTTGGGCGCATTTAAATATTACACCAGCTATACACTGAAAACCTTCGATAATAAACGCTACCTGGAACGCTATGAAGATCGGGTATGCATGGTAGCACTGACCTTAGCTCAAGGCGATCAGGTATTGGCTGACCGTTTGGTCGATGAAATTATCAGTGGCCGTTTTCAACCAGCAACACCAACTTTCCTTAATTGTGGTAAGAAGCAGCGTGGAGAACTGGTTTCCTGTTTCCTGCTGCGAATTGAGGATAATATGGAATCCATCGGGCGTTCAATCAATTCAGCATTACAGCTTTCAAAACGTGGCGGCGGTGTCGCCTGCTTACTAAGTAATCTGCGGGAAACCGGTGCACCAATAAAAATGATTGAAAATCAGTCATCAGGTGTCGTTCCAGTAATGAAAATGCTGGAAGATGCATTTTCATATGCCAATCAACTCGGTGCACGCCAGGGTGCAGGTGCCGTTTATCTCCATGCCCATCACCCTGATATTCTTCATTTTCTGGATACAAAACGGGAAAATGCCGACGAAAAGATCCGTATAAAAACACTCTCCATTGGCGTCGTCATTCCTGATATCACTTTTAAATTGGCTAAACACAATGAAGAAATGTATCTATTCTCACCTTATGATATTCAGCGGGTTTATGGCGTGCCAATGTCTGAAATTAGCATTACAGAAAAATATGCTGAGATGGTAAATAACAAAAAAATTCGCAAATCAAAAATCAATGCCCGTGAATTCTTCCTGACATTAGCTGAGATCCAATTCGAATCCGGTTATCCTTATATTATGTATGAAGACACCGTGAATCATGCAAACCCAATTAAAGGTCGGATCAATATGAGTAATTTATGTTCCGAAATTTTACAGGTTAACAGTGCCAGTGAATATGAAGATGATTTAAATTACCTCCACATCGGGAAAGATATTAGTTGTAATCTGGGATCGATGAACATCGCTCATACAATGGATTCACCTGATTTTGCCCTTTCTATTGAAACAGCTGTTCGCGCCTTAACTGCCGTATCAGATATGAGCCATATCGGTTCAGTTCCTTCTATCGAGAAAGGAAATCAGGATTCTCATGCAATTGGTTTAGGTCAAATGAATCTTCACGGCTATTTGGCAAGGGAAAGCATTCATTATGGTTCTGAAGAGGGAATTGATTTCACAAACATCTATTTTTATATCGTCACTTATCATGCTTTGCGTACTTCAAATCAGATTGCAATTGAGCGAAATAGCTACTTTAAAAGTTTTAAAAATTCCCGTTATGCCAGTGGTGAATTTTTCAATAAATATACGGAAAGATCATGGCAACCTCAGACAAAAAAAGTCCGTCAACTATTTGAACAAGCAGGAATAACTATTCCCAGACAACAAGACTGGCTTGAATTAAAAACCTCAGTGATGGCTCATGGTATTTACAATCAGAATCTTCAGGCTGTTCCTCCCACTGGTTCTATTTCATATATCAACAATTCAACCTCAAGTATTCACCCGATTGTATCCCGTATTGAGATCCGTAAAGATGGCAAAACAGGAAGAGTATATTACCCTGCTCCATTTATGACCAATAATAATCTTGAATATTACAAAGATGCTTATGAAATAGGGCCGGAAAAGATTATTGATACTTATGCCGCAGCGACTCAACATGTTGATCAGGGATTATCACTGACACTTTTCTTTAAAGATGATGCCACTACCCGTGACATTAACAAAGCCCAAATTTATGCCTGGCGTAAAGGGATCAAAACACTATATTACATTCGTCTGAGGCAAACCGCACTGGAAGGTACAGAAGTACAAGGCTGTGTTTCATGTTCACTGTAAAATTAATGCTGGAAATTTATTATGATCAGTAACCCTATATATGCAATTAACTGGAACCGTATTGAAGATGACAAAGATTTGGAAGTCTGGAACCGGCTAACAACTAACTTTTGGTTACCGGAAAAGATTCCGTTATCTAATGATATTCCCTCATGGAATACACTGACGGCAGAAGAGAAAAAACTGACTACCCGGGTATTTACCGGGTTGAC
The DNA here is from genome assembly GCF_000517265.1 of Photorhabdus khanii NC19. Taxonomy (GTDB): domain Bacteria; phylum Pseudomonadota; class Gammaproteobacteria; order Enterobacterales; family Enterobacteriaceae; genus Photorhabdus; species Photorhabdus khanii. Next base: position 18,280 of record NZ_AYSJ01000017.1, on the reverse strand, counting down.
CCTATTGGACACCATCCAAAACACTGTCGGCGCTCCGGCATTGATGGAAGACGCACTGACACCCCACGAAGAAGCGGTTATGTCCAATATTAGTTTTATGGAAGCTGTTCACGCACGTTCTTACAGTTCCATCTTTTCAACATTATGTCTGACTACTGATGTGGATGACGCCTATCGCTGGAGTGAAAAGAATTTTTCATTGCAGAATAAAGCTAAAATTATCTTAAATTATTATTGTGATAACCATCCATTAAAGAAAAAGGTCGCCAGTGTTTTTCTGGAATCATTTTTATTTTATTCAGGCTTCTATTTACCGATGTATTGGTCAAGTCGGGGAAAATTAACAAATACAGCCGATTTAATCCGACTTATTATCCGAGATGAAGCTATTCACGGTTATTATATCGGATATAAATTCCAAAAATCATTGGATAAATACGCTAAACCAGAGAAAAAAGAAATTAAAGATTTTACTTTTTCATTGTTATTAAATTTATACGAAAATGAAGTGAAATATACAGAAGAGCTTTATGGTATTGTTGGCTGGACTGAGGATGTTAAAAAATTCTTACATTATAATGCCAATAAAGCATTAATGAATCTTGGATATGAAGCCTTATTTCCCTCAGAAACGACGAATGTCAGCCCGGCAATACTCTCCGCGTTATCACCTGGTGCAAATGAAAACCATGATTTCTTTTCTGGTTCAGGTTCATCGTATGTTATTGGTAAAGTAATTAATACAGAGGATGAAGATTGGGATTTCTGAAGAAAATGAATTTATTTTATATAAAATATTTCGAACATCAGATAACCATAATACGATAATATTCAAAAACAATATCATTAAGCCTGTTTTTTAAACGACAAAATGCCATAAAATCCTTATATTTTTATGGTGTTTTTTACAGTTGCAACGAATTCCTGTGAACATTTTTTGCCAGAAACAGCCATTCTCCTCATCTCAAACGACAAAAAACATTAATAAGTCTAATTAATAATGAATTAAATTTCATTCTAATCAGATATAATCAATATTATAAATTAATAACCAATTCCATCTAAAATACAATTGCCTAATTATTACCTTTAAGTCACAAAAACATATTAATAACAATAATATAGAAACAAATCACCCTTCCGACAGTAGAATCAATTCATAGAAAATAATTTGCTAATAATAATGAAATAACGCCAAATACATTTACTCCAATTAATTTCATATCACTATTTTTTACATTAATTAACATTAACATAGGGTTGTCAGGCTCTCTCAGTATGTTAGGGTATATATCTTCAAAGAATCATGCAGAGATGAATAATGCATAAAATTATTAAATAACCATTGAAAGGAAAGTAACTATTTCATGGCAATTAAACTCGAAGTTAAAAACCTCTATAAAATATTTGGCAAGCATCCAGAATATGCATTCAAATTGCTGAATTCTGGCTTGAATAAAGATCAGATATTTGAAAAGACAGGTCTGACTATTGGTATACAAAATGCCAATCTGGCCATTGAAGAAGGCGAAATATTTGTCATCATGGGATTGTCAGGCTCAGGCAAATCCACCATGGTACGCCTTCTCAATCGTCTGATAAAACCGACTCGCGGTCAGGTATTAATTGATGGGGAAGATATTTCTGAGATTTCAAAAACAGCGTTAAGAGACGTTCGCCGTAACAAAATCAGTATGGTTTTCCAATCATTCGCACTGATGCCACATTTAAACGTCATGGAAAATACGGCTTTTGGCATGGAACTTGCTGGCATCCCCAAGCAAGAACGCCACAAAAAAGCGTTGGATGCACTGAAACAGGTAAATCTGGAAAGTTATACGCAATCCTACCCTGATGAACTTTCAGGCGGAATGCGCCAGCGTATCGGGCTTGCCAGAGCACTGGCTAATAACCCGGATATTTTGCTGATGGATGAAGCATTTTCTGCCCTTGACCCATTAATTCGTACAGAAATGCAGGACGAGTTACTCAGTCTGCAAGGTAATCAGCCACGAACCATCGTCTTTATCTCTCATGATTTAGATGAGGCAATGCGTATCGGGGATCGAATTGCCATTATGCAAGGCGGTGTGGTTATACAAGTCGGGACACCTGATGAAATCCTAAATAATCCGGCAAACGACTATGTGAAAACCTTTTTCCGGGGCGTAGATATCAGCCATGTATTCAGCGCCAAAGATGTCGCTCGCCGCCGCCCAGACTCGCTTCTTCATGTTGCGCCAGGTTTTGGCCCTCTTTCCGCATTGAAAGTCCTGGATGACGAGAACAGGAATTATGGTTATCTGATCGAACGTGGGCAAAAGTTCGCGGGTGTGGTTTCCGTAAATTCATTGGAAAAAGCATTACGGGGAAAAAAACCGATCGAACACGCCATACTGACAGAGCCAGCCGCCGTTGCTGCGGATATGCCTCTCAATGAATTGATTTCTGTTGTAGCACAATCACCTTGTGCGGTTCCGGTTGTTGGGGATAACAACAAATACATCGGCGTTATTTCCAAAGGGATGCTGTTGCAGGCTTTAGATAAGGAGACACCAAATGGGTAATCAAAACGAACATCAAACTCAACCTACACAGGATACGAGGGATCCCCATCCCTCCTCAGTTGATAGCATAGACCCCTGGAGTAGCGAAGCCAGTGTTGATAATTCAGCTGGTTCTGACTGGCTGGATGCACCAACAACAACCGTACAGCCTGAACATTTCAATATCATGGATCCATTCCAACACCCCCTTATACCCTTAGACTCATGGGTCACCCATGCTATTGACTGGGTTGTACTGAATTTTCGCCCGGCATTTCAGGGAATGCGTGTCCCAATTGATTTTGTTCTCAGCAATTTTGAGCAATTTCTAACCTCAATGCCCGCCCCCGTTGCAATCCTGTTTTTTGCTCTGATTGCCTGGCAGTTATCAGGCCTTGGTATGGGGATTGCCTCACTTGTTTCACTGACAATTATTGGTACAATCGGGGCATGGTCTGAAGCTATGGTCACTCTGGCATTGGCTCTGACATCTCTGCTGTTTTGTATCATCATTGGCTTACCACTGGGTATCTGGTTGGCACGCAGTGGAAGGGCCGCCAAAATCATCCGGCCTCTGCTTGATGCTATGCAAACCACGCCGGCGTTTGTCTATCTGGTGCCGATCGTCATGCTATTTGGTATCGGTAACGTACCTGGAGTTATCGTCACCATTATCTTCGCCTTACCCCCAATTGTCCGTCTGACAATCTTGGGTATCAAACAGGTTCCGCCAGATCTGATAGAAGCAGCCGAATCTTTTGGTGCCAGCCCTCGCCAAATGCTGTTTAAAGTTCAGTTACCGCTGGCTATGCCGACAATTATGGCCGGTATAAACCAAACTCTGATGCTCGCGCTGTCAATGGTTGTTATCGCCTCAATGATTGCCGTCGGTGGTTTAGGTCAAATGGTTCTGCGGGGTATTGGTCGTCTTGATATGGGCCTTGCCGCGGTAGGTGGAGTCGGGATCGTTATTCTCGCGATTCTCCTTGACCGTCTGACACAATCTCTTGGCCGCGACAGCCGTACCAAAGGAGGAAATCATTGGTATACCTCCGGGCCAATTGGATTAGTTACCCATTTATTCAGCAAAAAAGCATAGCCTTGCAAAGGCATATATCAAACCGCAAATTTTTAATAAAAAATTATGATGACGACTACAGGAGGAAAAACTATGCGCAAAATAGTTATCTGGGCTATAACCTTGTCATCACTGATAAGCTCTCAATCATTCGCTGTCGAGTTACCGGGTAAAGGTATCAGTGTACAGCCAGTACAAAGCACCATTACCGAAGAAACATTTCAGACTCTTATCGTCAATAAAGCACTGGAAAAACTTGGCTATGATGTCAAACCAATCAAAGAAGTAGACTACAATGTTGCCTACTCCTCTATCGCTTCCGGTGATGCGACTTTTATGGCGGTAAGCTGGGAACCACTACACAACAACCAATATCGGGCAGCAGGGGGAGATGCCAAATTTTACCGTGTTGGTAATTACGTAGAAAATGCTGCTCAAGGTTATTTGATCGACAAAAAAACAGCAGAAAAATACCACATCACGAATATTGTCCAACTGAAAGATCCGAAAATAGCCAAATTATTTGATACCAACGGTAATGGCAAAGCCGATCTTACCGGCTGTAACCCAGGGTGGGGCTGTGAAGCCGCGATTAACCATCACCTTAAAGCTTATGACTTGAACAATAGTGTTGAACATAATCAAGGAAATTATGCCGCCATGATGGCGGATACCATGACTCGCTATAAAGAAGGTAAACCCATCTTATATTACACATGGACACCTTACTGGATCAGTGATGTGCTGAAACCAGGCAGAGATGTTGTCTGGCTACAAGTGCCTTTCTCGGCTATGCCTGACGGTGAAAAAATAGATACCAAACTACCAAACAGCGCTAATTACGGTTTCCCGCCAAGTATTATGCATATTGCCGCCAATAGAAAATGGGCAGAAGATAACCCAGCAGCAGCTAAGTTGTTTTCTATTATGAAAATACCGCTTGCTGATATTAACGCCCAAAACCTGCGGATGCATAATGGTGAAGCATCGCAAGCAGATATCGAACGCCACGCAAACAATTGGCTCAAAGCTCACCAAAAATTATTTGATAACTGGATTGAAACTGCCGCGAAAGCCGCCAGAAATAATTAACATTCTGAATACCACAGTGAATTGGCCTATACCAATTCACTATTTTTTATGTCTATTTTCCCTTACACCGAATTGGATAACTCAATCAATATTTGCAGGTTTCTTTCTACCATCCTCTCGGTTTTATCGTTGAATCTAATAATAAAAACTCACTACAATGCGCTCACTTTTAGTGAGTTACCCACTCCCTCTAAACCTGCCGTTCGAGCATAAGGAAACACATTTATGGAAGAAAATATTTCCCGTACACCGTTAAATCCAGGGTTGATTGCTTTGATAGCAATTGCCACAGGTTTGGTTGTTGCCAGTAACTATTATGCACAACCGCTGCTTGATACTATCGCGTTACAATTTGACCTGACTGTCAGCGAAGCGGGGTTTATTGTGACCACAGCTCAGTTGAGCTACGCCGTTGGCCTGATATTCCTTGTACCATTAGGTGATATGTTTGAACGACGCAGCCTGATTGTCTCAATGACAATGTTAGCCGCTGTTGGATTGCTGATTACCGCTATATCGCAGAATATCTGGCAAATGTTGCTGGGAACTGCACTGACAGGTTTATTTTCAGTTGTTGCCCAAGTACTGGTCCCCCTGGCGGCAACACTTGCTCTTCCCCATCAACGAGGAAAAGCCGTTGGTATAATTATGAGTGGGTTGCTACTTGGAATATTACTGGCAAGAACCATCTCCGGAGCAATGACTACGCTTGGTGGCTGGCGAACTATTTTTTGGGTTGCCAGCGTCTTATTGGTGATTCTCTCCCTAACATTATGGCGCTACCTGCCTCGTTACAAACAAGTGACCACTCTCAATTACTGCCAATTACTTGGCTCTATTGTAAAACTCGTCGCCACAACTCCCCTTCTAAGAGTACGTGCCATACTGGGAGCACTGACATTTGCCAATTTTAGTCTTCTATGGACATCAATGGCATTCCTGCTCTCAGCACCTCCTTTTAACTACTCCGAAGGGATAATCGGTTTATTTGGGTTAGTCGGTGCCGCAGGAGCACTGATGGCAACTAAAACCGGGCAACTGGTTGATAAAGGAAAAGGTTCTCTGACCACCAGCATTTCTCTGGTGCTACTACTTATTTCATGGATACCGATTGGCTTCGCCAAAGAATCATTAATCGGCTTTTTGATTGGTATTCTGCTCCTCGATACTGCGGTTCAGGGTGTTCACGTTACCAATCAAAGTACGATCTACCGTATCATGCCAGAAGCCAAAAACCGACTCACCTCTGCTTACATGACCAGCTATTTTATTGGTGGCGCTCTTGGCTCTCTCGTTTCAGGTTATGCTTATAAACATTCGGGTTGGTATGGCGTTGCCGCCGCCGGAATGACCATCTGTATAATCAGCCTGATCGTGTGGTTCTTAGGCAAAAAGCATGAGCCAAAAACGTTGCAAGAAACAAGTTATGGCAAAAAAATGTCTAAATAAAAACATTTATGAAACATTTATTAAGGATAATATTTTCTATTTGATTTCCTTTTGTTAATGTTACATAACATTTATATAACCGGATATTTTGTATGCCTGCTCCTGACGCATTAACGCCTTTGTCCAGTAAAAAATCTTCCTTTACTGAGGGAATCATGGACAGTTTACCCATCGTAATCGGGTACATTCCCGTCGCTTTTGCTTTTGGTCTTAGCGCGGTAAAACTTGGCTTCAACCCAATAGAAGCCATTTTCTTTTCATGCATCATCTACGCCGGTGCAAGCCAGTTCGTTATCACGGCCTTACTGAGCGCGGGCATGTCATTATGGGTTTCTGCCTTGACAATACTGGCAATGGATGTTCGCCATATCCTGTATGGTCCATCTTTAAGACATCGTATCAAAGATAAACTAACAGAGAAAAAAACCCTTATCTGGGCTTTTGGTCTGACAGATGAAGTTTTTGCCGCAGCCACCGCAAAACTGATTAAGAACCAACGTAGTTGGAGTGAAAACTGGATGGTGGCTATTGCAAGCTGTTCCTGGCTTGCCTGGGTTGTTGGTACAGCAGCCGGCGCATTTCTTGGCAACGGTTATCTGGAATCCTACCCTGCGATAGAAGCTGCCATGACTTTCATGTTACCGGCACTATTTCTCAGTTTTCTGCTTGCATCTTGTAGAAAACAAAACAGTTATTGTGTTGCAGCAGCGCTAATTGGGGCACTGTTGGGAATAACTCTTTTTTCAATCCCTGTTGCCATTCTGGCAGGTATTGTCGGTGGCTGTATCGCCGCATTGTTACAACCACGAAACAGTTACAGTGACACTTATGAACAAAAGGAAACACAATGATTGACAGTAGAATTTTGCTCATCGGGCTATTTGTTGGATTAGCTAACTTTTTATTCCGCTATCTGCCACTGCGTTTTGGTAAAGCGCGTCAGTCTGGTGGCAAACAAGGCGGAAAAACAGGCATTATTCTTGACAGCATTGGCATTGCATCTATTTGCGCTTTACTCATCGTATCAGGTGTACCTGATGTAATGAGAGACAGTAAAAAGCTATTTCCTACCCTGGTGGGCTTTTTAACTATCTGTTTAATTTTTTACAAAACAAAGAAAATTATACTCGCAACACTATTCGGCGCACTGCTTTTTGGACTAACATTCAAAATATTTATGAATTAGGTATCAATATCAAAAGAAATATGATGATAATAAATAACTACAATTGCTAAATTTATCTTTTAATATACCATTTGGATGTTTGATAACAAAAGTTATCTTACCAGTTGAAACTAATAAGGTATCTAAATAATGGAAAGTTCGTTTACGCCTACCGAAGAATTACTGAATATTCGTGCAGCACAGCAAGCCAAATTAAATAAAGATATCCCTTATCAAGAGATCCTGTTGACTAGGTTATCAATGCACGTCCAAAGCAAATTGCTTGAAAACCGTAATAATATGCTGAAAGCTCAAGGAATCAATGAGACTTTGTTCATGGCCCTGATGATCCTTGATACTAAAGAAAGCCACAGCATCCAACCATCAGAATTAAGTGCCGCATTAGGTTCTTCCCGTACTAATGCCACGCGTATTGCTGATGAATTAGAAAAGCAGGAGTGGATTGAAAGAAAGGAAAGTCATAACGATCGTCGCTGTCTTCACCTTCACCTGACAGATCAAGGTACAAAATTTTTAAATAGTTTACTTCCACCTCAACATGATTGCTTGAGAAGACTTTGGTCATGCCTTGACCAGGAGGAACAAAAACAGTTAGAGAAGTTAATGAGAAAATTACTGGTCAGACTTGATACAATGGGCGATTGTATCAAAAAATAACTTATTGTTTGATCGAGCGATTTTCATCCAAACAATAATTTTCTGGTTAAATTGTTCGAAAAAAATTTCCTTGTTAGCCAAGATGATCTTTTCTGCCAAAAGCTAACTATTATTCTTCGATAACATTGGATTCTGTGTGATTCATCTTTCCAGTAGTGATGACATACCACTACTGGAAAGTGAGCCGAAAGATGATAGTGGCCAAAAGATAGATAACAAGCATGGAGATTACTATGAGCACAAATGAGGAAATTGAAGTACCAGCACCACAAAATCCAACCGATAACAAAAAAAGACAACGCAGTCGTGCCTTAGTATTACTAACTCTTGTATTTACTCTGCTTGGTGTTACCTACTCTTTTTATTGGTTTCTCATCTTACGCCACCATCAAGAAACAGATAATGCCTACGTTACAGGCAATCAAGTTCAGATTATGTCGCAAGTTACCGGCAGTGTAATTACAGTTAACTTCGATAATACTGACTTTGTGAAAAGCGGCAGTGTATTAGTACAACTCGATCCCCGAGATGCAGAGTTAACATTGGAAAAAGCAAAAACAGCACTGGCTAACAGTGTTCGCCAGACTCATCAGCAAATAGTCAACAGTAAACAATATCAGGCTAATATCGCTTTGCGCCGCTCTGAATTGACCAGAGTTCAAAATGATCTCAGCCGTCGTGAAATACTTAGCGCTCAGAAAGTGATTGGTAAAGAAGAGCTGCAACATGCACAGGAAGCCGTTGCCAGTGCCCGGGCCGCTCTGGATATCGCTATCGAGCAATATAACGCCAATCAGGCAGTTATTCGTGATACGCCACTAGAAAAACAACCGGCCGTTGAACAAGCAGCAACAGAGGTCCGTAACGCCTGGCTGGCGCTCCAACGCACTAAAATAGTCAGCCCAATTGATGGCTATGTCTCACGCCGCAGTGTACAGGTTGGCGCACAAATCAATAAAAACACACCTCTAATGGCGATAGTTTCAGCAAACGATATGTGGATAGAAGCTAACTTCAAGGAGACTCAAATTGCCGATATGCGTATTGGCCAATCCGTCGAAATCACCAGCGATTTCTACGGTGGAAGCAAAATATTCAGCGGCAAAATCACTGGTCTTGATATGGGTACAGGCAGTGCTTTCTCTTTGTTGCCTGCCCAGAATGCCAGTGGAAACTGGATTAAAGTTGTTCAACGTTTACCCGTCCGCATTACACTGGAGCCTGGACAATTAGAAAAATACCCATTACGTATCGGCCTCTCGACTAAAGTAAGAGTAGATACCACCCGTTCTGATGGCCCTGTTCTGTCTGACAGAACACGCACCAAATCGGCTTATCACACCTCTGCGCTGACAATAGATATGTCCCCTGCAAATAAAATAGTCAACGACATAATTAATAATAACGCTTAAAAACAATACAGACAGAAGGCAACAGTGATGAAACAGCCGCTCACAGGGGTCAAACTTGCATGGATGACCATTGCGCTATCTTTGGCAACTTTCATGCAAGTTTTGGATTCCACAATTGCTAACGTAGCGATACCCACTATCTCAGGTAATCTGGGGTCATCAAATTCTCAGGGACTTTGGGTCATTACCTCTTTCGGTGTTGCAAATGCAATTTCCATCCCGATTACCGGATGGCTGGCAAAGCGCATCGGTGAAGTTAAGCTATTCATCTGGTCAACAGCCCTGTTCGCTATAGCTTCCTGGTTATGCGGGATTTCCAACAGCCTTGGAATGCTAATCTTCTTCCGGGTTATTCAGGGGTTAGTTGCTGGTCCTCTTATTCCTCTTTCGCAAAGCCTGTTACTGAATAATTATCCCCCCGCCAAAGGAAATATGGCGCTTGCGTTATGGTCAATCACTATTATTGTCGCACCGATTTTTGGCCCTATTCTGGGCGGCTATATCAGTGATAACTATCATTGGGGATGGATTTTCTTTATCAACGTCCCTGTTGGTATAGCGATTATTCTAATTGCGATGAAAACGCTGAAAGGACGTGAAACCCAAACACAGATCAAACCTATCGACACAATAGGACTCGTGTTGTTGGTTGTCGGGGTGAGTTGTTTGCAAATTATGCTGGATCAGGGTAAAGAACTGGACTGGTTTAATTCTACCGAAATTATCGTATTGGCTGTTATCGCCGTAATCTCATTGGTATTTTTGACAGTATGGGAATTGACCGATGACAATCCAATTATTGACTTGTCGCTGTTCAAAGAACGCAATTTTACTATTGGTTGCCTCTGTTTGAGTTTGGCTTATCTACTCTACTTCGGCACAATCGTTTTGTTACCTCAATTATTACAGGAAGTGTTTGGCTATACCGCAACCTGGGCAGGACTTGCATTAGCGCCAGTAGGATTGTTGCCATTGATAATATCTCCGCTGATTGGTAAGTTCGGCAATAGAGTAGATATGCGCTACATAGTGACATTCAGCTTTGTAATGTACTCTGTCTGTTATTACTGGCGTGCATATACATTCGAACCAGGAATGGATTTTGCCGCCTCTGCATGGCCTCAATTTATTCAAGGATTTGCTATCGCCTGTTTCTTTATGCCGCTAACAACCATTACCCTTTCTGGCTTACCACCAGAACGTGTGGCATCTGCATCCAGTTTGTCTAACTTTATCCGAACATTGGCAGGCTCAATAGGAACATCACTAACAGCGACCATGTGGACTCAACGCGAATCAATGCATCACGCTCATTTTACAGAACACATCAATCCTTATAGCCCCGATACTCAACAGATTTATCAGCAATTATCGGCCTTGGGAATGAATAACCAGCAAATTTCGGGTTATCTGGCAAAAGAAATTACCCATCAGGGACTCATAATTTCAGCAAATGAAATATTCTGGCTCTCCGCCTGTGTATTCCTGATTTTAATTATACTCGTCTGGTTAGCGAAACCCCCATTCATACAAGGCAGTAAAGAGAGTGTTAGCGGAGCCCACTGAATCTTAAATAGCAAAACGGGAGCACCCACGGCTCCCGCTTTTTCCATCAGGCTCTATTCTGTCGCCACCACTCTGCCAGCATAACGCCAGTTGCAACAGAAACGTTCAGGCTTTCAATCAAACCTGTGCCGCCGACGAACAGACTCATATCGCCATGTTCCCAAGCACTGTCACTCAAGCCATCATGTTCCTGACCAAGTACCAGAACCATTTTTTCGGGTAATTTAGCTTTAGCTAAATTGGTGCTGCCTTTATGGCTGGATGTTGTCACAATGGTATAACCAGCTTCACGAAATTTATTCAGTGTGGTGGTAAAACCATCAGCATCAATACCTTTAATATGTTCAGCGCCACCCTCTGCTGTACGAATAGCCGCACCAGATTCTAACAAAGCCACATCCTGCAAAATCACACCCTGCACACCAAAATGCGCACAGCTTCGCATAATAGCACCGAGGTTATGTGGATTACCCACATCTTCAAGAGCCAGAACACAGTCTTTTACCGGAGCACTTTTCAGGTAGGTCTCCGCATCCAAACCACTGCGTTTTTTAATCAGAAAACAAACACCACCATGATGCTCAGTACCTGACACTTTCGCCAGTTCAGCTTCATCCACAACATGATAAGCTTTGCGGTTGGCAGCCATCCATTTTAGAGCATTACGGAAGCGTGGTGTCACTGACTCAACAAACCAAGCACGAACTATCGCCTCAGAACGGTTCTTAAACATCGCCTGACAAGCATTTTCACCATAAATCCGGGTTTCTTCCATTCGCTGACGACGAAGCTGCTCTGGATCAATCTGACTTTTCCCACTGATACCGCCATGCTCTGGCGTTAAAGAATCACTCTCAGGGCGAGAAACTGTTTTCCAAGGCGATCTTTCACGCTCAGTAACACGCGGAGAACGGGATGATCGCTCATTGTCCCGACGACGCTGACCTTGATCGCGTCCTTTGCCCGACGGACGTTTGTTATTGCTGCGGCTGTCATTACTGTCCTCACTACGGACATACATCACTTTGACTTTGCCATTTTTACCACTGTATGAATCGTTCATTCGTCTCTCCAACTACTTTATGGCGCGAAGATTACCTGATGTGTGCATGGTAAGCTACCTCTGACACCTACAATCCATTAAAATATGCCTTTAATTTTTTTCCTACCTTTTACCTGAAGGACCCAGGTTCCTGATTTATGAATGATAATGCCGTCTTCCAACTGCGCCAGCAGCGCCTCGCTCGCTCTACTCGTCCCTTTCGTGCCCGTGGTTGCCGTATAGAACGTTGCTCTTACTGTCTACTGCCATAAAAAAGTTGTCTGTGCGATACAATCGAACTGGCGAATGCCACCAGCCGATTTTGTCTTATCATGTTTGATACCGAACCAATGAAACCCAGTAATACAGGTAAATTGTTAGCTATTTTCATCAACAATATCTGGCAGGTAAACCTCATCACCCGATAGCGTAAATCACAGCAATGACCAACAAAATCCGTTACAGTGACCACATTAATCGCCAACAAGGAGCCTCCTGATGAGCCAGCGCGGACTTGAAGCTTTATTACGCCCTAAATCCATTGCGGTAATTGGCGCCTCAGAAAAACCAGAACGAGCGGGTTCCGTTATGATGCGCAACCTACTTGCAGGAGGATTTGCCGGACCAATACTGCCGATAACACCCAATAGCAGTTCCGTTCAAGGGGTTTTAGCCTATCCTTCAATAGATAAATTACCGATTACACCAGATTTGGCTGTTATTTGTACTCATCATAGCCGCAATTTGCAAAGTCTGGAACAACTGGGGCAACTTGGTTGCAAAACAGTTATTATTCTTTCCTCACCAAAGCCCCAATTTACTGAGCTAAAACAGTGTTGCCAGCGCTATAGTATCCGGCTACTTGGACCAAACAGTTTGGGATTATTAGCCCCCTGGCAAGGATTAAACGCCAGCTTTTCTCCAGTTCCAATACTCAAAGGGAAACTAGCCTTTATTTCTCAATCTGCGGCAGTATCAAATACGATTCTTGACTGGGCTCAACACCGAGGAGTCGGATTTTCCTACTTTATCGCATTGGGCGACAGTGTAGATATTGATATTGATCATCTGCTTGATTTTCTGGCTCGTGACAGTAAAACCAGCGCTATCCTGCTCTATCTGGAGCATATTCATGACGCCCGTCGCTTTCTTTCAGCGTCCAGAAGTGCTTCCCGCAATAAACCTATTTTGGTGGTTAAAAGCGGCCGCACCAAGCGGGCCCAGAAATTACTTGGTGAACAACAAAACCTGGATGCTGCCTATGACGCAGCAATTCAGCGAGCTGGATTATTGCGGGTGCAAGATACACATGAAATGTTTTCTGCTGTAGAAACGTTAAGCCATATGTCACCTTTACGGGGAGAGCGACTATTTATCATCAGCAATGGTGCTGCTCCAGCAGCAATGGCGCTGGATGAGTTATTCCGTCGTAACGGTAAGTTAGCAACGTTAGGTGAAGAAACAACGAAAACATTGAAAACACACCTGCCAGAAACTATCGCCTTACACAATCCACTGGATTTAAAAGATGACTCTACGGTGGAACGTTACGTCTCCGCACTAAAACCTTTGCTAGACAGCCATGACCATGATGCTCTGTTACTTATTCATTCTCCTAGCGCAATTGCTCCCGGCATTCAGACCGCCACAAAAGTCATTGAAACAATCCGTAAACATCCACGGGGAAAATGGCTGACTATCTTCACCAACTGGTGCGGAGAGTATTCTTCACAAGAAGCCCGCCGTCTGTTCAGTGAAGCAGGTATTCCAACTTACCGAACCCCGGAAGGTGCCGTTACTGCTTTTATGCATATGGTGGAATATCGCCGCAATCAGAAACAATTAACAGAAACACCAGCACTATCAGCAAACATCACAGCCAATACGGCCCGCGTCCATCAGTGCATACAACAAGCTCTGGAACAGGGGAATTCGCGTCTGGATACCCATGAAGTTCAACCTATTTTGGAAGCCTATGGCCTCAATACACTTCCAACCTGGATTGCGCATAACAGTGATGAAGCAGTCAATATTGCCCAACAGATCGGTTATCCTGTCGCCCTGAAATTACGTTCACCAGATATCCCACATAAATCAGAAGTTCAGGGGGTTATGCTCTATTTGCGAAACGCAAATGAAGTCAGAACTTCAGCTCAAGCGATTATCGAACGAGTCAATCAAAACTTCCCTCAAGCAAGAGTTCAGGGACTGTTAGTTCAGAGCATGGCAAATCGTGCCGGAGCACAAGAGTTGCGTATCGCAGTAGAACAAGACGAAGTATTTGGTCCACTGATTATGCTGGGAGAAGGTGGTGTTGAATGGTCACATGAAACACAAGCAGCCGTAGCATTACCGCCGCTTAATATGGCATTAGCGCGATACCTGGTTATTCAAGCCACAAAAAGCAGGAAAATTAAACTCAGGGGCTCCCCTCAATCATTAGATGTGCTGGCACTTAGCCGACTTTTGGTTCAAGTATCTAACCTATTACTTGATTGCCCACAAATTGTACGACTCGATATTCATCCATTACTGGCTTCTGGCGATGAGTTCACACTACTGGATGTTTCAATGGAATTATCTTCGATAGAAGGCGATCCACGGACCAGATTGGCTATCCGCCCATATCCAAGCGAACTGGAAGAAACCATAAAACTGAAAAGTGGTGCAGAATGCCTTCTGCGTCCAATTCTGCCAGAAGATGAGCCACTGCTGAAAGATTTTATTGGTCAGGTTACCAAAGAAGATCTTTATTACCGCTACTTCAGTGAAATCAGCGAATTCACCCACGATGATTTAGCAAATATGACTCAAATTGATTACGATCGTGAAATGGCATTTGTTGCCGTGCGTCATCCTAAGACTAACCCGGAAATTATCGGTGTCACCCGTGCCATAGCTGATCCTGATAATGTCGAAGCAGAATTCGCTGTACTGGTACGCTCTGATTTAAAAGGGATTACCCTTGGACATCAGCTTATGATTAAGCTGATTAATTATACGCGGGAACATGGCATAAGCCGCCTCAACGCCATCACAATGCCAGAAAACCGTACTATGATAAAACTGGCTAAAAAACTTGGATTTACCATAGATGTTCAATTTGAGGATGGTATTGTAAACTTAGCCCTCGAACTTTAAATCAACTACGTGATGAATCGCACAGACTTGAATCATTAGGTAGCAGAGCGTTAAATCATGCTCACAATTAGCCAAACTAATGGTATTATCGCCAGATCATTTGATTCATTGCTTTATATAGTCGTATTTCAGCCATCCAACATAAGAGAAAAAGCGCACTGTGATGTTGTCTAAATTCAAACAAGCTAAACACCAACAACACCTTGCACAACTGCCTAAGCTACCTCAGTCAGTTGCTGATATTAAAACACTTTATCAACCAGAAGTGTTCCGCAGCACCCTGCTGGAAAAAATTGCTAGCGCTGAAAAACATATTTATATCATCTCTCTCTATCTGGAAAACGATGACGCAGGAAGAGATATCCTTAATGCACTTTATCTGGCTAAACAACAACGCCCGAACCTAGACATTAAAGTTCTTGTTGATTGGCATCGAGCACAACGTGGACGAATTGGTGATGCTGCAATGGCAACTAATGCCGATTGGTATTGTTCCATGACAGAAACATATTCTGATGTAAAAATTCCAGTATTAGGTGTACCAGTAAATACCCGTGAAGCACTGGGAGTTTTACATTTAAAAGGTTTTATCTTTGACGACACGGTGATTTATAGCGGAGCGAGTATTAATGATGTTTATCTCCACCAACATGATAAATATCGTTATGATCGCTACCATTTGTTTCGCAATGCAAAACTTGCAGAAGCAATGAAGCACTTTGTTGATAATTACATTATCGCTACAGGTGCTGTACAAAAACTGAATTGTAAGAATCGCCCCCGTAGCCCTGAAATTAAAACTCTGATCCGTCAATTTCGTTCTTCTCTGCGACACACGACTTATCAGATAAATAATCAGGCAACGAACGATGAATTGTCTGTCACTCCGCTTGCCGGTCTGGGGAAGAAAAATCTTCTAAATAAAACCATCAGTCATCTTATCGCCAGCACAGAACAAAAGCTGATTATTTGTACTCCGTATTTTAACCTTCCAGCTATCATTGTCCGACTGATTATTCATCTACTTCGTCAGGGTAAACAAGTCGAAATTATTGTTGGCGATAAAACTGCCAACGATTTTTATATTCCACCGGAAGAGCCATTTAGAATTATCGGTGCATTACCCTATCTATATGAAATCAACCTGCGCCGTTTTATCAGCAGACTACAGCGCTATGTGGATAGCGACCAACTCACTGTACGACTATGGAAAGATGGTGATAATAGCTACCATCTGAAAGGTGTGTGGATAGATAATCAATGGCAGTTGATTACAGGAAATAATCTTAATCCTCGTGCCTGGGGACTGGATTTAGAAAATGCAATTCTTATCCACGATCCTAATAAAGAAATGCAGGAACAACGTGCAAAAGAACTAAATTGTATCCGTACTCATACTACGATTGTCAGTCATTATCAGGAACTGGACAGTATCCAGCTTTACCCAGTCAAAGTACGTAAACTTATCCGTCGCTTACGCCGTATCCGGGTAGACAGGCTGATTAATCGTATTCTGTAATTGAATCGATAAAGCTGATTATCATTTAAATCCCTTGTAGCGCATGTAATCTCAGGGGATTCTTATTTCATTGAATTTCGGTTTAGGAGTTTTGAACCTCATTGTCATTTTCTAAAGAAGAGAACAATATAGCTATGGAAAATAATAATATTGAAAATTTTCAGGATATTATTGGTAATATCCAGTGCAATAGATATGTTAATCAAACAGATACTTTGAAATTAATTTCTAGCAATTTCTCTTCATTATCAATTTATTTAATTGACTATTAGTATTGTAGAGGATTTTTTATGCGCTCTTTATATTTTTTACCTGTTCTCTTATTTTTATCCGCTTGTTCAGTAAATCTCCCTCCGTATGAACGGGAAGCCAGGCATTACGTTTATCGTTCTAATGATGATTTTGACCCTAACTTTAAAACACATGTGAATAATTCTATTAAACTTCTAACGCCTTTCTTTGAACAATTTTATAGAGAGGAAGTTAAGAATAGAATGGACAATATCAGCTCACAGGAATTTGAGCAAAGAATTAGTTATTTTAATAGTGATAATTTCATTCAAGAAATCGACATGTCAGAAACATTCATTTCACCAAAAGTACATATAGAAAAAATTGACAATAGTCAGATTTCAGATAAGAAGATAAAAGCATTAATTAAAGGAGTCATCAATTCTTACGAGGCTGGTTACTATGGAAAATAAAAATATTCGCCATAAACTTATTAGTAAATTCTTATCCAAATCAGGGATTCTATTTGGATTAAAATTAAACAAGCTATCTTTTGATGATAAAGGAGCTATTTCATCAAAATAGCTATTAATCAGTAAGATTACCGTTAGTTATAGTTTAAGTTGCTCACGGAATCCTCAGGTACGAATAATTTAGACGAAATTTATTGTGAAATCGACGATTTTTGCCAAACATTTCTTCCCTTAGGCAGCAACGGTTACTCGACAACAGTGAAAGTCAGCAGCATCGTCATTCAACACTTTCCTATGATGAGGTCATGACTCTCCTTATTCTGTTCCACATGTCTCGTTTTCGTGATTTTAAATATTTATATAATCAATACGTTAAGATCTGCTTGCGGACCGAGTTCCCTAAACTTATTAGCTAACGTCAACTTCGTTTAAGAATAGCGATATCAGAATCCCATAAATTCAAGCTCGGTTTTTTTAGGTTGGAATGTATAAGCGATTAGGCCTGCGGCGACCCCAATAAAATCTATGGCGACAAAGGGGATATCTCACAGTCTCTGAATAATGAACTGGCTCCAAGAGATCATCCTGGTGATAAATACGCGTAATAATATGAAACTTAAAGATATTTCTCTATGGAACCGAATTATGCTAAGAAAATAGTATTGGATAGAAATGCTCTTTGATCAGTTAAAAAACATCTCACACATAGAGCATACACGGCACCGAAACCCTCTAAACCTACTTCTTGAGGTCATAGCTGGGTTGCTCCCCTATACTTTCGAACCCAAAAAACTGAGTCTTAACCTACCCCCTCTGAGGTGGGCTATCTTATGCAAATCTAAGGTTAAATCAGTAAATCAAATCATCCCAAAAAACGCAAACACCCCC
>NZ_AYSJ01000016.1 GCF_000517265.1 Photorhabdus khanii NC19 | reverse complement strand
AACCCAGATTTTTACACAACACTTTTTTTTAGATTTATCGCCAACAGGTTGCTTCTTGCTCTTTTTGGGTTGAATTTAGGCGATAACAGCCAAGATCAATAAGCTTTTTCCATTGCATACTAATGTTTTCCTCACTAGGATCCCGTTAAGAATAAAAGATCTCCATTTCTTCATTAGAGGTATATATGTCTGGAGTGTTGCGCAGTTACCTTGGTACTCAACCTAAAATTGGTCAGAAAGTTATGTTAGATCCGTCTAGTGTGATCATTGGTGATGTCAGACTTGCTGATGATGTCAGCATATGGCCTTTAGTTGTCATTCGTGGCGACGTTAATTACGTATCTATTGGCACACGTACTAACATCCAAGATGGCTCTGTATTACATGTAACACACAAATCTGTTGATAATCCCGATGGTTTTCCTTTAATTGTTGGGAATGATGTCACCATCGGGCATAAAGCTATACTCCATGGTTGTACTATTGGTAATCGAGTGCTCATCGGTATGGGCTCCATCCTACTTGATGGTTCAGTTATTGAAGATGACGTTATTATTGGAGCAGGCAGCTTGATCGCTCCAGGAAAGACATTAGAAAGTGGATACCTTTATGTCGGTAGCCCTGCCCGTCGGGTCAGAAAACTAAAACCTGAAGAATTAAAAATATTATATTATTCAGCAAGCAATTATGTCTGCTGTAAAAATGACTACCTGCAAGAAGGTAACATATAACGTCCTAAATGATCATCATCCCCGTTATTGATTAACGATTCGAATTCCTCTTCAAGATCCCAACGATTTTGCCGGAAAAGATTTAATGGATGATGATCTTCCCCATAACGGTATAAAAGATCCCTAGCCCTCATAGTACAGTGAACCAATGACCCATTTACCAACGCGGGAAAAATGACTATCTGCTGTTGTTCATCCCACTCTTCTCTATCAGGAAACTGGATAGATTGATTCACGAATGTAACTCCTGTTCCAATGTTAACAGTACAGGTGCAATTTCTGGCAGTACACCATGCCATAATTTAAATGAATGAGCGGCCTGTCCTACTAACATCCCTAATCCATCAGCATAACGAGAAACACCATGTTTTCTAGCAAAGGAAATGAAAGGCGTCAAATTAGCCTGATAAAACATGTCATAACAGACACAATTTTCATTAAATATTAATGGAGATATCGCAGGAACCTCACCATTAATACCGGATGCAGTCGCATTGATAATAAGATCAAACTCAGGGCTATTAAGTGTTTTCATCTCAACGGGCCGAATGTTACCTATTGGCGAAAAATTATTAGCGATCTGGATGGTACGACTGAACGTTCGGTTTGTAATTGTAATATCACAACCAAATTCTAATAATGGAGATAAAATACCTCTGGCACCACCACCAGCCCCAATTATTAAAATATGCTGCCCCTGAGTAATAAACTCAAGCCGTATCAAATCTGCTAACAATCCTATACCATCCGTGTTATCACCAAGCAATTGATTATTATCTAATAATTTCAAGGTATTGACTGCACCACTGAGTCTTGCCCGCTCAGTCAATTCATTTGCCCTGATAAATGCCTGCTCTTTAAATGGCACAGTAACATTAGCTCCTCCCCCCCCCTGTTGAAGAAACACATCCAATGTCTCTTCAAATTTACCTATTGGTGCTAAAATCTTCCCATAACAATGCGCAATACCCGTTTGATCAGCAAATAACTGATGGATACGGGGTGATTTACTGTGTGTAACCGGATTACCAAAGACAGCGAATTGATTCATATTTATTCTACCCTTGACGATAAAGCTCACCAGTTAAAGCGTCCCGAATTTCTGAAGGATCCTTCCTCCCTCCAACATCACCATCTAACACAGAAAGTTTATCCCCAAACTGTTGTCTGACTTCTTCTGCTGTTCGGCATGGTTCAAGACCATTTAAATTTGCACTGGTCGATACCAATGGTTTTCCATAAAAAGTACATAACTGTTTCACCAAAGGATGATCACTAACTCTGACAGCCAACGTGGAAAATTGCCCAGTCAACCATTTAGCTGTACCAGCTTTTGCAGGGATCA
Organism: Photorhabdus khanii NC19; assembly: GCF_000517265.1. GTDB lineage: Bacteria > Pseudomonadota > Gammaproteobacteria > Enterobacterales > Enterobacteriaceae > Photorhabdus > Photorhabdus khanii. Next base: position 28,341 of record NZ_AYSJ01000016.1, on the reverse strand, counting down.
CCCAGGTTACAGGCCCAGGCCAACAAGCAAATATAACTTCTTTTTGGTCTTTTGTTAGAAGTTTATCATCAAGATATGGCTGTAATTGTCTATAATTATCTGCAATAAGAATCAACCCTTTTTGCCACGGGCGCTTCTTTAATGTAAGCAGTTCATTTACCGCTTTTTCACTATCAGGATCACATCCAAGCCCAAAAACAGCTTCAGTTGGATAAGCAATAACTTTTTCCGCTTTTAGCGAAGTTAATACTTTTTCAAATACAGGTGATGCTTCATTACTCATTTTATTACTCAGTTTAATTTATTTGCTGTTTTCCACACAACTTACTAGCACAAAACAACTTTGTACCTTGTGATGTGCGTTTCTCCATCAATAACGGATAGAAACAAAACACACATTCACCAACAACTGGCTTATTATTTAATACAAACTGGCAGTTGGGGTAACGGTTACACGCGTGAAAAATTTTTCCGAAACGTGATTTTCTTTGGAGTAATTGCCCTTTTTTGCATTGGGGGCAGGCTATCGACGTCTCATCCGGTTTATCAATCAGTGCCGTATGTTCGCATTCAGGATAACGACTGCAACCAATGAACATGCCATAACGCCCTTGACGTAAAACTAAATTAGCTCCACATACAGGACATAACTGCCCTTCAAGCTCTTTTACCACATGGCCGTTACTTTGCCCTTTTAATGAGCGAATATATTGACATAATGGATAACTAAAACATCCAAAAAATGGGCCATGAATGCCATTACGGATAACCAAAACAGAGCCACATTCAGGACAATATTCAGTTTCATTAGTGGAGAAAGGAACCATTTTTGCCATACCATTTTCACTTGAAATTTATACTTATATGACACTAAGCAAGACTTTGAGTATTCAGTTATACCCTATAGATTTCAAGATGCATAGAGACGGCAAGGGAGCGAATCCCCAGGAGCATAGCGAACTATGTGACCGGGGTGAGCGAGTGCAGCCAACATGAAAGATAACGGGTATAACTAACTCACGCGCACATAACCACCAGCAACCACCGCCACCTTACCTAATAATTCTAGTTCAAGGAGCTTTGTCATTACCTCAGCTATAGGTAATGCAGAGCGTTGCGCAATAATATCAACTGGCGTTATTTCATCACCTACGTTAACCAGCATATCAGCAAATGGCAACTCAGTTTGCTCAAACTGGGGTTTTACTTCTTCCTTTGTTCTTTCCATATGTAACCATTGTAGTGAACTGTAAACATGTTCCACAATATCCATTACATTTGTAGCCAGATATGCTCCCTGTTTTATCAACCAGTGATTCCCTTCACTGACTGAGCTCCCCAAAAACCCTGGTAATGCAAATACATCCCTTCCCTGTTCAAGAGCACAACGAGCTGTAATTAATGAACCGCTGTTTTGACTCGCTTCTACAACAATAACTGCCGAACTTAATCCACTGATAATCCTGTTTCTTTTAGGGAAGTTTTTTGCACGTGGAGGAGTCTCCGGAAAAAATTCAGAAACAAGGGCTCCCCCCTCCTCTATTTGCTTTGCTAATAATCCGTGTCTATAAGGATAAATCTGACCAAGACCGCTACCTAATACAGCTATTGTTTGACCATCACTATCCAGCGCAGATCGGTGACAAATACCATCAATACCAATAGCTAAACCACTAGTAATAACTAACCCATGTCCAACCAATTCACCTGCAAAAATTTTTCCCCATTTCTCGCCATAATAGCTTGCTGCCCTGCTCCCTACCATCGCCACCTGCTTCTTTAAAAGAAGATCTGATTTCCCTGACACAAAAAGCGCAAGAGGTGGGGTATGTATCTGCTTTAATAGAGGCGGATACAACGGGTGAGAATATGTCAATAAATGGTGTTCCGGCTGCTCCAGCCATTTTAAGCATGAAGCTAGCAAGGTTTTATTGGCTTTAGTAAATTGCAAACATTGTGCTGACGTTAATCCACTCTCTTTAAGCACGGTGAGATAACGATTCCCAGCATGCAATAATTTCTCTGTAATATTTGCTGCTTTTTCTGTTGCTAAATGAGAGATCATCTTCATTCGCAACCATATTTCCATAGCTTCCATATTGTCATCCTGACTGAGATTGACGGACAAAACCAAACTGCTCAATTGGCAATCAATACTGTCAATCTAAATGGGAAATGTCTAGAATAGACATAAAATACCATTCACATTTTGGACATAGATCTAAACATATATGCCAGTATTACAAGTATTACATTACCCAGACGAGCGGCTTCGCACTATTGCAACGCCTGTTAAAGAAGTTAATGCGGAGATTCAACGTATCATTGATGATATGTTTGAAACTATGTACGTAGAGGAAGGCATTGGCCTGGCAGCAACACAAGTTGATATTCATCAGCGTATTGTCGTTATTGACGTATCGGAAACTCGTAATGAACGCCTTGTGCTGATAAATCCAGAGTTACTGGAAAAAAGTGGTAATACTGGGATTGAAGAAGGCTGTTTGTCTATTCCTGAGCAGCGAGCATTAGTGCCACGAGCTGAAAAAATCAAAATCAGAGCCTTAGATTACAATGGTCAATCATTTGAATTACAAACTGATGGCTTACTAGCTATTTGTATTCAGCACGAGATGGATCATTTAATTGGTAAGCTTTTTGTGGATTACTTATCTCCACTGAAACGCCAGCGTATACGCCAGAAAGTAGAAAAGCTGGATAAACAAAAAGCCCGAACCAAATAAATTATATTAATACAGGAAATAAACGTGTCTGATTCTTTACGTATTGTTTTTGCCGGAACACCTGACTTTGCGGCACGCCATTTAGAGGCTTTATTAACGTCTCAGCATGAGATAGTTGGCGTTCTAACGCGACCAGACAGACCAGCCGGAAGAGGTAAAAAACTGACACCCAGTCCTGTAAAAGTACTGGCAGAAGAACATAACATTACTGTTTTTCAGCCAGCCACTTTACGTTCAGAAGAAAACCAACAATGGATTCTTAAACAACAACCTGATGTTCTCATAGTTGTAGCCTATGGATTAATCCTCCCTAAGGCTGTTTTAGATATTCCAAGATTAGGTTGTCTGAACGTACACGGCTCTCTATTACCACGTTGGCGTGGTGCAGCACCAATTCAACGTTCACTTTGGGCTGGTGACACGGAAACAGGTGTAACGATCATGCAAATGGATGTAGGCCTTGATACTGGCGATATGCTATATAAAGCAAGCTGTCCTATTACACTTGAAGATACTAGTGCCAGTTTATACGAAAAACTGACCAATATTGGGCCAGATGCACTACTTAAAACATTATCATTAATAACATCAGGTAACAATCAGCCTGAAACTCAAAGTGAAAAGTTGGTTACCTACGCTGAAAAACTAAGCAAAGAAGAAGCCAAAATAAATTGGGAACTATCTGCAACCCATCTTGAACGTTGCATTCGTGCATTTAATCCTTGGCCCATGAGCTTTTTCGAGATGGAAGGGCAACCTGTTAAAATCTGGAAAGCAGAAGCCATTGAAGAACAAATTTCGGTAGAACCAGGAACTATCTTAAAAGCAGACAAAAAAGGTATTCATATTGCCACTGCCGATGGAATTTTGAATATCACGCAATTACAACCTGCTGGTAAAAAAGCAATGTCAGCCGCAGATCTGCTTAACTCCAAACGTGAGTGGTTTACGCCAGGTAATAAAATCAACTGAATACTATTCTATGTAAACTCTTTCTCACAAACTTTCTCTTAATACTGATTTTTGTCAGCCTTTTTAACTATGAAAAATACATATAATCTACGAAGTATCGCCGCAAAAGCAATCAATCAAGTTCTGGACCAAGGGCAATCTCTCAGTACGATATTGCCTGAACTTCAACGAAATATAACTGATAAAGATAAATCTTTGTTACAGGAGTTATCTTTCGGGGTATTACGTGTATTACCTCAGTTAGAATGGATAATAAGCCAATTAATGGAAAAACCATTAAAAGGTAAGCAACGTATTCTTCATTACCTGCTTATGGTTGGCATATACCAACTTACCTATACCCGTATCCCAGCTCATGCAGCACTTGCTGAAACAGTAAATGGAGCCGTAACTCTGAAATATCCTCAGCTAAAAGGATTGATTAATGGTGTCCTTCGCCAGTTTCAGAGGCAGCAACTACAATTAATGGAGCGTTCACAAAATAGTCCCAGCAATCACTTACATCCTAAATGGTTATTAGCTAAAATCCAAAAAGCCTATCCGCAAGAATGGCAGCAACTTATTGAAAATAATAACAAGAAACCGCCTATGTGGTTGAGAGTTAATCGAATATACCATAGTCGAGATGAATATCTTTCTCTTCTTCATAAAGCCGGAATTGATGCGGAACCAGCTATCGAATTACCTTCTGCTATCCGTGTAATTTTCCCCTGCCCGGTAACAATATTACCTGGATTTGATAAAGGTTGGGTGACTATTCAGGATGTATCCGCACAAGGGTGTGCCGAATTATTACAACCAATCAATGGAGAGAAAATTCTCGATCTTTGTGCCGCACCAGGAGGGAAAACAACACATATCCTAGAAATAGCGCCAAAAGCCAAAGTATTAGCTATAGATATTGATAAACACAGGATAAAACGAGTAAAAGAAAATCTCCAGCGCCTTAATTGCCATGCAACAGTAAAAACCGGTGATGGACGCCACCCTGAATATTGGGCAGAAGGCCAGCAATTCGATCGTATCCTTCTGGATGCACCTTGTTCAGCAACAGGAGTAATCCGTCGCCACCCTGATATCAAATGGTTACGCCGCGAAGAAGATATTGCTCAATTAGTTCAATTACAATCTGAGATTATTGATGCAATCTGGCCATATTTAAAGAAAGGTGGGGCATTAGTATATGCAACCTGTTCTATTTTGCCAGATGAAAATAGCCAGCAAATCAGCTCATTTTTAAAACGCCACCCAGATGCCAAACTATCGGGAACAGAGACAGGTGATAACCCAGGAAAACAAATAATACCTGAATTCAATGGTGGTGATGGTTTCTTTTACGCTCGATTAATTAAACAGTAATATATCTCCACAATTTATAAAGATAATTATCTGTTTCTAACAAGTTAGAGAATACTATGAAAATAATTATTCTTGGTGCAGGTCAAGTTGGTGGTACATTAGCTGAAAATCTAGTAGGTGAAAATAACGATATTACTATAGTCGACACAGATCCCAACCGCCTGCACCAACTACAGGATAAATTCGACCTCAGAGTAGTCAATGGTCATGGTTCTCATCCCAGAGTATTAAGAGAAGCTGGTGCTGAAGATGCTGATATGTTAATTGCTGTAACTAATTCTGACGAAACTAACATGATTGCATGCCAGATTGCTTATTCCTTATTTAATACACCAAATAAAGTTGCACGAATACGCGCAGCAGAGTATATCCGTGAATCAGATAAGCTTTTTCTCCCTAACGACATTCCTATTGATTATCTTATTTCACCAGAACAACTCGTCATAGATTATATTTATAAACTAATTCAGTATCCTGGCGCTTTGCAGGTTGTTAACTTTGCCGAAGGTAGAGTAAGTATTGTTGCAGTAAAAGCTTATTACGGAGGTTCACTTGTAGGAAATGCACTTTCTTCACTTCGTGAACACATGCCACATATTAATACCAGAGTTGCTGCCATATTTCGCCAAGATCGACCAATAAAACCACAAGGCTCTACAATCATTGAAGCTGGTGACGAGGTTTTCTTTGTGGCTGCATCACAACATATTCGTGCTGTAATGAGCGAGCTTCAACGCTTAGAAAAACCTTACAAGCGTCTTATGATCGTTGGTGGTGGCAATATTGGCGCCGGACTTGCCCTACGTCTCGAAAAAGATTACAGAGTTAAATTAATTGAACGAAATCAGCAACGAGCCACAGAACTAGCCGAATTATTACACGACACCATTGTTTTCTATGGGGATGCATCTGACCAAGAGCTATTAGCCGAAGAACATATAGAACAGGTAGATGTATTCATTGCCCTAACCAACGATGACGAAGCAAATATCATGTCTGCAATGCTTGCCAAACGCATGGGAGCCAAAAAAGCCATGGTTCTCATTCAGCGTAGTGCATATGTCGATTTAGTACAAGGAGGTGTTATTGATATTGCAATCTCTCCACAGCAAGCAACTATTTCAGCTCTACTAGGTCATGTTCGTAAAGCAGATATCGTAAGCGTTTCCTCATTACGTCGTGGAGTAGCGGAAGCTATCGAAGCAATTGCTCATGGAGATGAAAACACGTCAAAGGTTGTCGGCCGAGTTGTAGGTGATATTAAATTGCCACCAGGTACTACAATTGGAGCAATAGCTCGCGGCGACGAAGTAATTATTGCTCATGATTACAGTGTAATCGAACAAGGAGATCATGTAATTATGTTTATTACAGATAAAAAATTTGTTCCCGAAGTAGAAAGACTATTCCAACCAAGCCCTTTTTTCCTTTAGGAATCAAAAAATAATTATCTATCAGTCATATAATTCAAACACAATAACTGACACAACTTGACACACTTTAATTAACATGACGATTAAAAGAACGTGGTGAGCTTTTTGAAGCCATTGGTAAATTTACCATGACAGGCAATTTTACCAATCCAACTGCTAACATTATTATTGATATAATCTTGAAAAATATCGGGCCGTCAGCGACTATTATTTGCACAATAAAACGAATAAATCGTATAGTAAAAAAGAAATTGAATCTATACCAATATCTCTCAACTACTAAAAAATAATTAATAGAACCCATAGTTTACTGCAAGAATAAAAATAAACCTATCAAAACTAAAAGGCCAGTGGTAATAAATCTAACGATCCCTTACCACTGGCCTCCCAGTTACTTACCTTGTTATGCTTTCCTTTCCTTTGGTAGCTTCCTTTCCCTTTTTTATTTTTCTCAATTCGTTGTTTGAATAATGGATCACGTAGTAGAGCTTCAATAGCATTATCCTTTATTACGCCTTTTTTATGGTGATATGTAATCATCATATTCCTCTATCATATTAATTGATCTAAAAACATAGCAATTGTACTCGCTGAATCTTCCATAATAAAGAAAAATCACTTATTCCTTATTTAAAGCTCCTTGTTCTAAAGTTTCAAGAATAGAGCAATAAGTACTTATATGAGAACTTCCACAACAAGCATCACTTAACATCTTAAGTGAATCACGCACTTTTAGCATTTCAAGAAGTTTTTCCTCTACTTCCATCAATCTAGAATCGACAATTTGCTTCGACTCTTCACAAGTATGATGATCTGGATCTACACGAATAGACAATAATTCTGTGATAGCTTCCAAGGTTAACCCCAATTGCTTGGCATAACGTATAAACCGAAGGCGCTGTAGATCTTGCTCTGTATAAAGCCTATATCCCCCCTCGGTACGGTTCTGATGTTCCATCATTCCTTGTTTTTCATAAAAACGCACTGTATCAGGGGTCACATTCGCTAATTTAGCCAGTTGGCCAATACGATACATCTTCATATCTCCTACAATAAACACACTGTTTGAGATATCAGCATAACAGGATGGAAAGAAATAAGTGAGAAATTCAGATATACAGATATAAAAAAACCGGGATAAACCCGGTTCTTTTATATGCCCCTACAGATTACTCTGCAGTCGCAACTTCTGTTTGAGGCTCAACAGCACGGTCAACGAGCTCGATGTATGCCATCGGAGCATTGTCACCAGCACGGAAGCCACACTTAAGAATACGAGTGTAACCACCTGCGCGGCTCGCAAAACGCGGGCCCAGCTCATTAAACAGTTTTGCCACGATTTCGTTATCACGAGTACGGGCGAATGCCAGACGACGATTAGCTACGCTGTCGGTCTTGGCAAGAGTAATCAGCGGCTCAACGACGCGACGCAGTTCTTTCGCTTTAGGCAGAGTCGTCTTGATGATTTCATGACGGACCAAAGAACCTGCCATGTTGCGAAACATAGCTTGGCGATGGCTGCTGTTGCGGTTCAATTGACGACCACTCTTACGATGGCGCATGACCTTATCCTTCTCAGTAAAACCTTAACCTGTGATCTAGTTATTCATCAGCAATACTTGCTGGTGGCCAGTTTTCCAAGCGCATGCCTAGAGATAAGCCACGTGAAGCCAGTACGTCTTTAATCTCCGTAAGAGATTTTTTACCCAGGTTAGGTGTCTTAAGCAACTCAACCTCGGTACGCTGTACCAAATCACCGATGTAGTGGATAGCTTCTGCCTTAAGACAGTTAGCAGAGCGGACAGTCAATTCCAGATCGTCAACAGGGCGCAGCAGGATCGGATCAAACTCTGGCTTCTCCTCTTTTACTTCTGGCTGACGTACATCACGTAAATCAACAAAAGCTTCCAGCTGTTCAGCCAAAATAGTAGCTGCACGGCGAATCGCCTCTTCAGGATCGATTGTACCGTTAGTTTCCATCTCGATAACCAACTTGTCCAAATCGGTGCGTTGTTCTACACGCGCTGCTTCAACATTGTAGGCAATACGCTCTACTGGGCTATAACAAGCGTCTACTAACAAACGACCAATAGGGCGCTCATCTTCTTCCGAATGAATCCGGGCAGAAGCCGGCACATAACCCCGACCACGCTGAACTTTAATGCGCATGCTTATAGAAGCAGTTTCGTCAGTCAGGTGGCAGATTACATGTTGCGGCTTGACGATTTCGACATCTCCGTCATGGATAATGTCGGCTGCAGTCACAGGGCCAATGCCAGACTTATTCAAGGTAAGAATAACTTCATCTTTGCCCTGAACTCTTACCGCCAGCCCTTTCAGGTTGAGGAGAATCTCCAGGATATCTTCCTGTACACCTTCTTTGGTGCTGTACTCATGCAGTACACCATCAATCTCAACCTCAGTCACCGCACAACCCGGCATAGACGAAAGCAGAATACGGCGCAGTGCGTTGCCTAGAGTATGACCAAAGCCACGCTCTAAAGGCTCAAGGGTCACCTTGGCGTGCGTCGAACTGACTTGCTCGATATCAACCAGGCGCGGTTTTAGAAACTCTGTCACAGAACCCTGCATTGTGTCCTCTCTTTGGTGCTAAGCTTTACTTAGAGTAAAGCTCGACGATCAGGTGTTCGTTGATGTCAGCGGACAGATCGGTACGTTCTGGAGTACGTTTGAACACACCTTCCATCTTCGCAGCATCAACCTCCAACCAAGTTGGTTTCTCACGCTGCTCAGCCAGCTCTAAAGCCGCCTTGATACGAGACTGCTTTTTCGATTTTTCGCGAACGCTGACTACGTCATTCGGGGATACCTGATAAGAAGCGATGTTAACAACGCGACCATTTACCATGATAGCCTTATGGCTTACCATTTGGCGTGATTCAGCACGAGTCGCGCCAAAACCCATACGGTAAACAACGTTGTCCAGACGACCTTCCAGCAAACTCAGCAGGTTCTCACCTGTATTGCCTTTCAGGCGAGTTGCTTCTTTATAATAATTACGGAATTGACGTTCTAGAACACCATAAATACGGCGAACTTTTTGTTTTTCACGTAACTGTACACCGTAGTCAGACAGACGCGGTTTACGTGCGCCATGCTGTCCAGGTGGTTGTTCCAATTTACACTTGGTGTCAATCGCGCGAACGCCAGACTTCAGAAATAGGTCTGTACCCTCGCGACGGCTCAGCTTGAGCTTAGGACCCAAATATCTTGCCATTTTCTTTCTCCAACAAACCTAAAAAAATAAACGCTATTAAACGCGACGTTTTTTAGGTGGACGACAACCGTTATGAGGGATCGGAGTCACATCAGTAATGTTAGTGATGCGGAAACCTGCCGCATTTAACGCTCGGATAGTTGACTCGCGGCCAGGACCAGGTCCTTTAACCATAACTTCCAGGTTCTTAATTCCGTATTCTTTCACTGCTTCAGCACAGCGCTCTGCTGCAACCTGAGCCGCAAACGGAGTAGATTTACGAGAACCACGGAAACCGGAACCACCCGCAGTTGCCCAACCCAGAGCGTTACCTTGACGATCAGTAATGGTCACGATGGTGTTGTTGAAAGAAGCATGGATATGAGCCACACCGTCAGAGACTTGCTTTCTTACACGCTTACGTGCACGAATAGGTGCTTTTGCCATTATACAATACCCCGATTATTTCTTGATCGGCTTACGTGGACCCTTACGGGTACGTGCATTGGTCTTAGTACGCTGACCGCGAACCGGTAGACCACGACGGTGACGTAAACCACGATAAGTACCAAGATCCATCAGACGTTTGATGCTCAGGGTTACTTCACGACGCAGATCACCTTCTACAACGTATTTGGCAACTTCGTCACGCAGCTTGTCAATTTGCTCTTCAGACAGCTCACTGATCTTAACATGTTCAGCAATACCCGCTGCAGCACAAATGGCTTGGGAGCGAGTTTTGCCGATTCCGTAGATCGATGTTAAAGCGATTACGGTATGCTTCTGATCAGGAATGTTAATGCCTGCTATACGGGCCACTATGCACTCCTACAATTATTTACGGCAACACTATTCTGAAAAGCCCGTTTTCAGGATACTCAAACAATGTTGCTGTGATATAAAAAGATTGGCTGGCTAATTTAGCCAGCTCAAACCGACTTTGCAAGAAAAATATGCTATTTTATCAGCCTTGGCGTTGTTTATGCTTAGGCTCTGCACTACAAATCACACGAACGACACCGTTACGCTTAACGATTTTGCAGTTGCGACATAATTTCTTGACGGAAGCACGAACTTTCATTTTTACTCTCCGTAACTTCTCAAGCAAACCAATCAGCGGTTATAACCTTTAAGGTTTGCCTTCTTCAATGCAGACTCATACTGACTTGACATCATCAGAGTTTGCACTTGAGCCATAAAGTCCATGATAACCACAACTACTATAAGTAGCGAAGTACCACCAAAATAAAATGGTACCTTCATCGCATCACGCATGAACTCCGGGATTAAGCAGATAAAAGTGATATACATCGCACCAACTAAAGTCAGGCGTGTCATTACCTTATCAATGTACTTGGCCGTTTGCTCTCCCGGACGAATTCCTGGTACAAATGCACCGGACTTCTTCAGGTTATCTGCTGTTTCTCTCGGGTTAAAAACCAACGCTGTATAAAAGAAACAGAAGAAGATGATTGCAGACGCGTAGAGTAACACATAAAGCGGTTGACCAGGCTGCAAGTACATTGAAATAGTAGTCAGCCAGTTCCAACCCGTTCCACCCCCAAACCAAGAAGCTATGGTACCAGGGAACAGAATAATGCTGGAAGCGAAAATCGCAGGGATAACCCCAGCCATATTCACTTTCAACGGTAAATGTGTGCTCTGTGCAGCATAAACTCGGCGACCTTGTTGACGTTTCGCATAGTTAACAACGATACGTCGTTGACCACGCTCCATGAAAACAACGAAGAAAGTTACTGCAAACACTAATACTGCAACCAACAGCAACAGGAGGAAGTGCAGATCGCCTTGCCGAGCTTGCTCAATGGTATGGCCGATGGCCGGCGGCAAACCCGCAACAATACCAGCAAAGATTATGATAGAGATACCGTTTCCAATACCACGCTCAGTAATCTGTTCACCCAACCACATCAGGAACATAGTCCCAGTAACTAGGCTCACAACAGCCGTGAAGTAGAAAGCAAACCCTGGGTTAATCACCAGCCCTTGCATTCCTGGCATATTCGGCAAACCAGTAGCAATACCGATTGACTGGAATATAGCCAGCACTAAAGTACCATAGCGAGTATACTGGCTAATCTTACGACGGCCAGCTTCTCCTTCCTTCTTAATCTCGGCCAACGTTGGGTGAACCACCGTTAGCAACTGAATAATAATAGACGCAGAAATATACGGCATTATCCCCAGCGCAAAGATAGAAGCACGACTTAAAGCACCACCAGAGAACATGTTAAACATTTCAATGATGGTGCCCCTTTGCTGTTCGAGCAATTTGGCAAGCACAGTGGCATCAATACCAGGGATAGGAATAAAAGAACCAATACGGAAAACAATCAGCGCTCCAATAACAAACAACAGTCTGCGTTTCAGTTCGCCCAGTCCACCTTTAGCGCTTTGAAAATCTAATCCTGGTTGTTTAGCCATCTGTTACTTATTCCTCAATTTTACCGCCGGCAGCTTCAATTGCTGCACGAGCGCCTTTAGTAACACGAAGGCCACGCACAGTTACTGCGCGTTTGATTTCGCCAGAAAGCATAACTTTCGCGAATTCCATTTGAGTGCCAACGATGTTAGCGGCTTTCAGTGCATTCAGATCGATAACATCGCCTTCAACGGCGGCAAAGTCAGACAGACGAACTTCTGCTGTAATCATTGCTTTACGTGAAGTGAAACCAAATTTTGGCAAACGACGATATAAAGGCATCTGACCACCTTCAAAACCGCGACGTACGCCACCGCCAGAACGAGATTTCTGACCTTTGTGACCACGGCCACCAGTTTTACCCAAGCCAGAACCAATACCACGACCTACACGTTTAGGCGCATGCTTGGCACCTTCAGCCGGAGACAGAGTATTTAAGCGCATCTGTTACTCCTCAACTTTAACCATATAGGAAACCAAGTTAATCATACCACGTATAGCAGGAGTATCTTCGCGCTCTACTGTATGACCGATACGACGCAGACCTAAACCAACCAAAGTTGCCTTATGTTTAGGCAGGCGGCCGATTGAACTACGAATTTGTGTTACTTTAATAGTCTTAGCCATGGCCATTACCCCAGAATTTCTTCGACGGATTTACCACGCTTAGCTGCGACCATTTCTGGAGACTTCATGCTGTCTAAAGCATCCAGAGTTGCACGAACCACATTGATAGGGTTAGTGGAACCATAGGTTTTAGCCAGTACGTTACGAACACCAGCCACTTCCAAAACAGCACGCATAGCACCGCCTGCGATGATACCAGTACCTTCGTGAGCAGGTTGCATGAACACGCGGGAACCGGTGTGTGCACCTTTCACTGGGTGATGCAGAGTGCCGCTGTTTAGTGCGACGGTTTTCATATTGCGACGGGCTTTTTCCATCGCTTTCTGGATTGCTGCCGGAACTTCGCGTGCTTTGCCGTAGCCAAAACCAACGCGACCATTACCATCACCTACAACAGTCAGTGCGGTAAAGCTGAAAATCCGGCCACCTTTTACGGTTTTAGATACGCGGTTTACCGCGATCAGCTTTTCCTGCAGTTCGCCAGCTTGTTTTTCGATGTGAGCCATCTTACACCTCTACCTTAGAACTGAAGGCCAGCTTCACGGGCAGCATCTGCCAGTGCCTGGACTCGACCATGATATTGGAAACCAGAACGGTCAAAAGATACATCTTTGATACCTTTCTCCAGCGCGCGTTCAGCAATTGCTTTACCAACTGCTGCTGCTGCTTCTTTATTTCCAGTGTATTTCAGTTGCTCATTGATAGCTTTTTCTGTAGTAGAAGCTGCCACCAAAGTTTCAGAACCGTTTGGTGCGATAACCTGCGCATAAATATGGCGTGGGGTACGATGTACCACCAGGCGAGTTGCACCCAGTTCCTGGAGCTTGCGGCGTGCGCGGGTCGCACGACGGATACGAGCTGCTTTCTTATCCATAGTGTTACCTTACTTCTTCTTAGCCTCTTTGATACGCACGACTTCGTCGGCGTAACGAACACCCTTACCTTTATAAGGCTCAGGACGACGATAGGCACGCAGTTCTGCCGCAACCTGACCGATTACCTGCTTATCAGCACCTTTCAGTACGATTTCAGTTTGTGACGGACATTCTGCAGTAATGCCTACTGGCAGTTCGTGGTCAACTGGATGTGAGAAGCCCAGAGACATGTTAACAACATTGCCTTTGACTGCTGCACGATAACCAACACCTACCAGTTGAAGCTTCTTAGTGAAGCCTTCGGTAACACCAATAACCATGGCATTCAGCAAAGAACGAGTCGTACCCGCCTGTGCCCAACCATCAACATAACCACCGCGTGGAGCGAAGGTTAGTTGGTTATCTGCATGATTAACCTCAACTGCGCTGTGGATTGTACGACTCAGCTCGCCGTTTTTACCCTTAATCGAAATAACCTGACCGTTGAGTTTTACCTCTACGCCGGCAGGAATGACGACGGGTGCTTTTGCAACACGAGACATTCTTTCCTCCCGAATTAAGCTACGTAGCAGAGAATCTCGCCACCAAGACCTGCTTGGCGAGCTGCACGATCAGTCATTACACCTTTAGAAGTAGAAACAACAGCAATACCTAAACCAGCCATAACTTGTGGCAGCTCATCTTTTTTCTTATAGATGCGCAGACTTGGACGGCTTACACGCTGAATACTTTCTACGACAGCCTTACCCTGGAAGTACTTCAGTACTAATTCCAGTTCTGGCTTGGTGTCGCCTTCAATTTTAAAATCTTCAATATAACCTTCTTCCTTCAGCACTTTGGCAATCGCCACTTTCAGCTTGGAGGAAGGCATGGTGACCGCAACTTTATTCGCGGCCTGACCGTTACGGATACGGGTCAGCATATCCGCGATGGGATCTTGCATGCTCATCTGTCTTTACTCCCGTGATTCAATTGGTGACAATTACCAGCTAGCCTTCTTAAGGCCCGGAATTTCACCGCGCATAGCGGCTTCACGGACTTTAATACGGCTCAACCCAAACTTCCGCAAAAATCCATGCGGACGCCCAGTTTGACGGCAGCGATTACGCTGACGAGAAGGGCTGGAATCACGTGGCAGTGTTTGCAGCTTAAGAACAGCATTCCAACGCTCTTCATCAGATGCATTCACATCAGAAATGATAGCTTTCAGTTCTACACGCTTAGTGAAGAATTTTTCAGCTAATTTCACACGTTTCACATCACGTGCTTTCATTGATTGCTTAGCCATGAATACCCTGCCTTACTTGCGGAACGGGAAGTTAAAAGCAGCCAACAGTGCGCGGCCTTCATCATCAGATTTCGCAGTTGTGGTGATAGTAATATCTAAGCCACGAACACGATCCACTTTATCATAATCGATTTCAGGGAAGATGATTTGCTCACGTACACCCATGCTGTAATTACCACGACCATCAAATGACTTCGCAGACAAACCACGGAAATCACGGATGCGAGGTACAGCAATAGAAATCAGGCGCTCAAGAAACTCCCACATGCGTTCACCACGCAGGGTTACTTTACAGCCGATTGGATAGCCCTGACGGATTTTGAAGCCTGCAACTGATTTGCGTGCTTTGGTGATCAATGGTTTTTGACCAGAGATTGCTGTTAGATCCGCTGCTGCATTATCCAGCAGTTTCTTATCAGCAATTGCTTCACCAACACCCATGTTCAGGGTGATCTTCTCGACCCGAGGGACTTGCATGACAGAATTGTAGTCAAACTGAGCCATCAGTTTTTG
Source organism: Photorhabdus khanii NC19 (assembly GCF_000517265.1). Lineage (GTDB taxonomy): Bacteria > Pseudomonadota > Gammaproteobacteria > Enterobacterales > Enterobacteriaceae > Photorhabdus > Photorhabdus khanii. The sequence goes on along the minus strand of NZ_AYSJ01000016.1, from coordinate 12,870 downwards.
GACTACCTCGTCTTTGTAGTAATCATGCAGTTTCGCCATCGTATTACTCCAAATTACTTGATAGTTTCGCTATTAGATTTAAAGAAACGAACTTTTTTACCGTCTTCAAATCTAAAACCTACACGGTCAGCCTTGCTGGTTGCCGCATTGAAGATTGCAACGTTTGAAACTTGAATTGCAGCTTCTTTTTCAACGATGCCACCTGGTTGGTTCAGCGCCGGAACAGGCTTCTGATGTTTTTTAACCAAGTTAATGCCTTCAACAATGACTTTCCCAGTAGAAAGAACCTGTTTTACTTTACCGCGCTTACCTTTATCTTTGCCAGTCAGCACGATAACTTCGTCATCATGACGGATTTTCGCTGCCATTGTCCGCTCCTTAGAGTACTTCTGGTGCCAGGGAGATAATTTTCATGAACTTTTCATTACGAAGCTCACGAGTTACCGGCCCAAAAATACGCGTACCGATAACTTGCTCACTCGTGTTGTTTAACAACACACAAGCATTGCCATCGAAGCGAATGACAGAACCGTCAGGGCGACGAACACCCTTCTTGGTGCGCACCACTACCGCTTTCAGGACATCACCTTTTTTCACTTTACCGCGAGGAATTGCTTCCTTGATGGTGATTTTAATGATGTCGCCGACATGTGCGTAGCGACGGTGCGAGCCACCCAGAACCTTGATACACATTACGCGACGTGCACCGGAGTTGTCGGCCACGTTCAGCATAGTCTGTTCTTGGATCATTTTAGTGCTCCGCTAAATGTCAACTACTACTGAGCCCACTTCATTATCATGAAGAGGCCGTTCAAATACCCCATACCATGAGGGCGCGGCATTATAACACCACATCTCAGATATGGATAGAAAAAATAAACGGCCCATAATCTGAGCCGTTTACTCTATTCGAGTCAGCTTACAGAATCGCTTTCTCTACAACGCGAACTAAAGTCCAAGATTTAGTTTTGGACAATGGACGGGTTTCGCGGATCTCCACTACATCACCGATTCCACATTCATTGTTCTCGTCATGTACGTGCAGTTTAGTCGTACGCTTGATGAATTTACCATACAGAGGATGTTTCACCTTACGCTCAATAGCAACAACAATAGATTTTTCCATTTTGTCACTAACAACACGACCTTGCAGAGTACGGATTTTATCGGTCATTACGCACCCGCCTTCTCAGTCAGTAAAGTCTTAACGCGTGCGATATCACGACGCACTTGTTTCAACAGATGAGACTGTTGTAGCTGGCCACTTGCTGCCTGCATACGCAGGTTAAATTGTTCACGCAACAGGTTCAGCAGCTCAGTGTTCAGCTCTTCAACGCTTTTTTCGCGCAGCTCTTGTGCTTTCATTACATCACCGTCTTAGTTACAAAGGTGGTTTTGATAGGCAGTTTCGCTGCTGCCAGCTTGAATGCTTCACGAGCCAGCTCTTCAGGCACACCGTCCATTTCATAAAGGACTTTACCGGGCTGGATTAAGGCAACCCAATATTCTACGTTACCTTTACCTTTACCCATACGCACTTCGAGTGGCTTTTCAGTGATCGGCTTGTCTGGAAATACACGGATCCAGATTTTACCTTGACGTTTAATTGCACGGGTCATAGCACGACGTGCCGCTTCAATCTGACGTGCAGTCAGACGACCACGGCCCACAGCTTTCAGACCGAAAGTGCCGAAGCTAACATCCGCACCTGCTGCTAGGCCACGGTTACGGCCTTTATGCACTTTACGGAATTTCGTACGCTTTGGTTGTAACATCAGCGACTCTCCTTACTTGCGGCCTTTACGCTGCTGCTTTTTAGGTTGCGCAGCCGGTTTTTCCGCCTGTTCAACAGCAGCCATACCACCCAAGATCTCACCTTTGAAGATCCATACCTTAACGCCGAGTACACCATAAGTGGTGTGCGCTTCTGAAGTGTTATAGTCGATGTCTGCACGCAGTGTGTGCAATGGTACACGACCTTCACGATACCATTCAGTACGCGCAATTTCAGCACCGCCTAAACGACCACTTACTTCCACTTTAATGCCTTTAGCGCCCAAACGCATTGCGTTCTGAACTGCACGTTTCATAGCACGGCGGAACATAACACGACGTTCCAGCTGCGAAGTGATACTATCAGCAACCAGTTTAGCGTCCAGCTCAGGCTTACGCACTTCAGAGATATTAATTTGCGCAGGCACACCAGCGATTTCCGCTACAGTTTTACGCAGTTTTTCTACGTCTTCACCTTTCTTACCGATTACGATACCTGGGCGAGCAGTGTGAATAGTTACACGAATGCTTTTAGCAGGACGTTCAATAACAATGCGTGAAATAGACGCTTTTGCCAGTTCTTTGTTCAAGTACTGGCGCACTTTAAAATCGCTGTCCAGGTTGTCAGCGAATTCTTTGGTATTCGCATACCAGGTAGAGTTCCAAGGTTTGACGATACCCAGGCGAATACCATTAGGATGTACTTTCTGACCCATTGCTAGTCTCCAGAGTCTCAGCGATCGGACACAACCACAGTAATGTGGCTGCTGCGCTTCAGGATGCGATCTGCACGACCTTTCGCACGAGGCATAATGCGCTTCATGGTAGGGCCTTCGTCTACGAAAATCTTCGTGACTTTCAGATCATCAATGTCAGCGCCATCGTTGTGTTCTGCATTAGCAATAGCAGACTCAAGTACCTTCTTCACTAAACCAGCAGCTTTCTTGTTGGTATAGGTCAAAGTTTCCAGAGCTTGCGACACTTTCTTACCGCGAATCAGGTCAGCTACAAGGCGAACCTTCTGAGCAGAAGAACGAGCGTGGCGATGTTTAGCGATAGTTTCCATCTCTTCCTCCTACCTTAGCGCTTTTTAGCCTTTTTATCGGCCGCATGGCCGCGATAAGTACGAGTCGGCGCAAATTCACCTAGTTTGTGACCAACCATTTCGTCGGAAACAAAAACTGGTACGTGCTGACGACCATTATGGACAGCGATGGTCAAACCGATCATGTTAGGAAAGATCGTTGAACGACGGGACCAAGTCTTAATAGGCTTTTTGTCTCCGCTTTCCACCGCTTTCTCTACCTTCTTCAGCAAGTGCAGGTCAATAAATGGACCTTTCTTGAGAGAACGTGGCATGGCTTATCCTCTAATTATTTTTTAGTACGGCGACGTACAATGAACTGATCAGTACGTTTATTACTACGGGTCTTCTTACCTTTAGTTTGCACACCCCAAGGAGTTACAGGATGTTTACCAAAGTTACGACCTTCACCACCACCATGTGGGTGATCTACTGGGTTCATCGCCGTACCACGAACGGTAGGACGAATGCCACGCCAGCGACTTGCACCAGCTTTACCCAGAACGCGTAGCATATGTTCTGCGTTACCAACTTCACCTAAAGTAGCGCGGCAGTCAGACAGAACTTTACGCATTTCACCAGAGCGCAAACGCAAGGTTACATAAGAACCATCACGAGCAACGATCTGAACATATGCACCAGCGGAACGAGCCAACTGACCGCCTTTACCCGGCTTCATTTCTACATTGTGTACAGTAGAACCAACCGGGATATTACGCATTGGCAATGCATTACCAGCTTTGATAGCTGCGTCAGCACCAGATTGGATCTGATCACCAGCTTTCAGGCCTTTAGGCGCAAGAATATAACGACGTTCACCGTCTTTATACAGAACCAGGGCGATGTTTGCTGAACGGTTTGGATCATATTCCAAACGCTCAACTACAGCAGGGATACCATCTTTGTTACGCTTGAAGTCAATCAAACGATAGTGCTGTTTGTGGCCACCACCGATGTGACGAGTGGTAATACGGCCATTGTTGTTACGACCACCGGTTTTGCTGCTTTTTTCCAGCAACGGAGCATAAGGCTTACCCTTATGCAGCTCAGGGTTAACCACTTTAACAACGTGGCGACGGCCCGGAGACGTAGGTTTACATTTAACAATTGCCATTGTTCTTTACTCCTCCGACTTACTCTGCACCACCGATGAAGTCCATATTCTGGCCTTCCTTCAGAGTGACATAAGCTTTTTTCCAGTCGCTACGACGACCAATACGCTGACCGTGGCGTTTAGTTTTGCCTTTAACCAGCAAAGTGTTAACACCTTCAACTTCGACTTCAAACAATTTCTGCACAGCAGCTTTAATTTCTGCTTTAGTCGCGTCTTTTGCAACTTTGAGAACGATGGTATTGCTTTTTTCCATCGCTGTAGAAGCTTTTTCAGATACGTGCGGCGCGCGCAGTACTTTCAGCAGACGTTCTTCACGGATCATGCCAGCATCTCCTCAACTTGCTTCACAGCGTCAGCAGTCATAACCACTTTATCGAAGGCGATCAAACTAACTGGATCGATACCAGCTGCATCACGAACGTCAACCTTGTACAGGTTGCGAGCTGCTAAGAACAAGTTCTCATCAACTTCACCAGTGATAATCAGCACATCTTCCAGAGCCATTTCTTTCAGTTTCTGAGCTAGAAGCTTAGTTTTAGGGGCTTCTACAGAAAAACTCTCGACAACGATCAGACGATCTTGACGTACCAGTTCAGACAGGATGCTTTTCAGAGCACCGCGGTACATTTTCTTATTAACTTTTTGACTGTGGTCCTGTGGCTTAGCTGCGAAAGTTACACCACCAGAGCGCCAAATTGGACTCTTAATAGAACCAGAGCGTGCACGGCCAGTGCCTTTCTGACGCCATGGTTTTTTACCTGAACCAGAAACTTCAGCACGGGTTTTCTGAGCACGAGTACCTTGACGTGCACCAGCTGCGTAAGCAACAACTACTTGATGCACAAGCGCTTCATTGAAATCACGCCCGAAGGTAGTTTCGGAAACAGTCAGCGCGCCTTGCGCGTCTTTCATTACCAATTCCATTCCTATCTCCTCGACGTTACGCCTTGACAGCCGGTTTTACGATCAGGTTGCCACCAGTTGCACCTGGAACAGCACCTTTGACCAGCAGCAGGTTGCGCTCAGCGTCAACACGTACTACATCCAGGCTTTGAACGGTTACACGCTCATTACCCAGTTGGCCTGCCATTTTCTTGCCTTTAAATACCTTGCCCGGAGTTTGGTTCTGACCGATAGAACCCGGAACACGGTGAGACAAAGAGTTACCGTGGCTAGCATCTTGGGTACGGAAGTTCCAGCGCTTAACAGTACCAGCAAAACCTTTACCTTTAGATGTACCAGTAACGTCGACTTTCTTAACGTCAGCGAAAATTTCAACGCTAATGCTTTGACCTACAGCATATTCTTCGTCTTCAGACAGACGGAATTCACGCAGGATACGGCCAGCTTCAACGCCAGCTTTAGCGAAATGACCTGCTTCAGGTTTGTTTACACGGTTAGCTTTTTTGCTACCAGTAGTAACCTGAATTGCACGATAACCGTCGCTATCCAGATCTTTAACCTGAGTAACACGGTTATCTTCAATTTCGATAACAGTTACAGGGATTGAAACTCCATCTTCAGTGAAGATACGAGTCATACCCACTTTTTTACCGACTAAACCAATCATTGTTTCAACCTCTCAATCGTTCAATGACCTGATTAACCCAGGCTGATCTGCACGTCTACACCGGCAGCCAGATCCAGACGCATCAGAGCATCAACGGTTTTCTCGGTTGGCTCAACGATGTCAACCAGACGCTTATGAGTGCGAATTTCGTACTGATCACGCGCATCTTTATTAACATGCGGAGAAATCAGAACGGTAAAACGCTCTTTACGAGTCGGCAGCGGGATCGGACCACGAACCTGCGCACCAGTGCGCTTAGCGGTCTCGACAATTTCCGCAGTTGATTGATCGATCAAACGATGATCAAATGCTTTCAGGCGGATACGGATTCTTTGGTTCTGCATGAGACCAGAGCTCCAACTATTTTATAAACGTAAATAACCACTACTCGTTCCCATTTCGATTGATGGGAGAGTGTAATCGTTCAATATATAACCCCCATATTGGGAGTATTTTTAAATGGCAGAAAAACAAAACACTGCACATTTACTGACTAAAAAATCAGACTTACTCAAAGTAAGCCCGCGTATTATACGCAAATCAATTAGCAAAGCAAGATACAGATGAAAATCTGTTCGGAGTAGAATAAATGGGTGTAAAATTAAGATGCCCTAGCTTTAGTAGATAGGGCATATTCCAGGACTATTCTCCTTCAAGGATCTGTGCCTGGGTATAATTTTGAATCCCCATGCGTTCAATTAGTTCAAACTGAGTTTCCAGCCAATCAATGTGTCCTTCTTCTTCATCTAAGATATCGATCATCAAATCACGACTAACATAATCATGAATCGAATCAGCATAAGCGATAGCTTCTCTCAAATCTTTAGCTCCTTGTAATTCGAGTTGCAAATCGGATTTGAGCATTTCTTCAATATCTTCTCCGATGTTAAGTTTTCCTAAATCCTGCAAATTAGGAATTCCCTCAAGAAAAAGGATACGTTCAATGTACCTATCAGCATGTTTCATTTCATCGATAGATTCATGATATTCCTTATCATTAAGACGGGTAAGGCCCCAGTTTTTGAACATCCGGGCGTGCAGAAAATACTGATTAATTGCAACAAGCTCATTTCCAAGAAGTTTGTTCAAATGAGCAATTATTTTTTTATCACCTTTCATAGCCTAATCCTCCGCTTCCAGTACCTAAAGTGTAGTACTTATTCAGCAGAGTAGTAGTAAACTTACCTTATTTTTTATCAAGCAACGTTATCTATCTTAGGCAGTTGTGCAATTTCCTCATTAATTAGCTCTCTGGCTTGGCGTATGCATTTACCACAATCACGGCCCACAGGCACATTCGTTTTAGTTCTCTGATAGAGTGAAATGATGCTGACGCACCGCGGGCGTATTGTCTTGTCACTCACCGTATTAGATAGGCAAACATACATAAATAGCACTCTCTGGTACATATTATAGCTTATATTAAATAATAATGAGTATCATTTCAATAATCATTCGTATTTTAATTCTCTGATCCCGCTCTTCCAAATTTCCTTTCACCTTCATCAGGTTGAAATGCTTCACTCATCCGCATAATATTCTGATGGATAAGACTTTTATCACTACTGGTAGCTTTATTAAACTCATTCCATCCTACATAAAATTTAGCTAAACCAACCACATATTAAAGACACAGCAACTACACTATTTCCTACACCAACAACTTGCTCTAGAGTTGATAGTTGGAAGGAAAGAGAGGGATCATCTGTTTACGATATTGCCGGACTCACCTGTTTAGTTGTATGAGAACGGACTTAGCATAAGAACAAACGTTGACATATTTAATGACGAATGGGTGATAAGTACAGATGTACCCTGAGTATCTTGGTAAAACAAGCAGATAATACCCAAGGACAAACTATGAACTGTCACAGTCAAAAACCAGAGATTAGAAGAAATACTCCAAGATGATTCATGTAGGCAATTCAAGGAAAGGATATATTTAAAGACATCAACCGACAGACACCTGATGTAGTACACTAGGTGTCTCTCTAGCTACCCGAGTTCAGCTTGTTCTAGGACTCAATATACGATCAGCTATTACGCAATGACTTTAGCAACAACACCAGCACCTACTGTACGGCCACCTTCACGGATTGCGAAGCGCAGACCCTGGTCCATCGCGATTGGTGCAATCAGGGTAACGATCATCTGAATGTTATCACCTGGCATCACCATTTCTACGCCTTCTGGCAGTTCGATAGTCCCGGTCACGTCAGTTGTACGGAAGTAGAACTGTGGGCGGTAGCCTTTGAAGAACGGAGTATGACGGCCGCCTTCGTCTTTGCTCAGAATATAAACTTCTGATTCGAAAGTGGTGTGTGGCTTAATTGAACCTGGTTTTGCCAATACCTGACCACGTTCTATTTCGTCACGTTTAGTCCCTCGCAGCACAACACCCACGTTCTCGCCTGCACGGTCTTCGTACAACGGTTTGCGGAACATTTCTACGCCGGTACAAGTTGTTGTCGCGGTGTCTTTGATACCCACTATTTCAACTTCATCACCCACTTTAACGATACCGCGCTCTACACGACCGGTCACTACAGTACCACGGCCTGAAATAGAGAATACGTCTTCCATTGGCAGCAGGAATGGCTGGTCATAGCACGCTCTGGCTCTGGAATGTAGCTATCCAGGGCTTCTGCCAGTTCGATGATTTTGGCTTCCCACTCTGCATCACCTTCCAGTGCTTTCAGAGCAGAACCACGGATTACTGGCGTGTCGTCGCCTGGGAAATCATACTGAGACAGCAGCTCACGCACTTCCATCTCAACCAGTTCCAGCANCTCTTNGTNGTCTACCATGTCACATTTGTTCAGGAACANGANGANGTAAGGAANGCCTACCTGNCGNCCTAACAGNANGTGCTCNNGAGTCTGTGGCATTGGGCCGTCAGTTGCTGCAACTACCAGGATCGCGCCGTCCATCTGAGCAGCANCGGTGATCATGTTTTTCACGTAGTCGGCGTGGCCTGGGCAGTCAACGTGTGCATAGTGANNACTAGGCGTATCATATTNTACGAGAGAAGTAGAGATGGTGATACCACGCGCTTTTTCTTCTGGCGCGTTATCGATCTGGTCGAATGCACGAGCGTTACCACCATAGGTTTTAGCCAGTACAGTAGTGATGGCAGCAGTCAGGGTAGTTTTACCATGGTCAACGTGGCCGATAGTACCAACGTTAACGTGCGGTTTTTTACGTTCAAACTTTCTTAGACATTAGATGCCTCTAAGATACGGAATCGGTGGTTTCACCACATCAACCAAGCTATTCTGCTTGTTGAATATTGCTTACAGGAAGAAAACCAGGAGACAAGGACATAAGGGAATGGTGCTGATAGGCAGATTCGAACTGCCGACCTCACCCTTACCAAGGGTGTGCTCTACCAACTGAGCTATATCAGCACATCTTGGAGCGGGCAGCGGGAATCGAACCCGCATCATCAGCTTGGAAGGCTGAGGTAATAGCCATTATACGATGCCCGCATTGAACTCGGCTACCTGACTTTAATCAGCTGTACATTGTATCTCAATATGCTTCGCTTGGAGTAACTACTCGAGCAGAACACTCAAGACTAAATCTGATTGTTTGGTGGTGGGGGAAGGATTCGAACCTTCGAAGTCTGTGACGGCAGATTTACAGTCTGCTCCCTTTGGCCGCTCGGGAACCCCACCCTATCCAAATTTTTAATGGTGCCGGCACCAAGAGTCGAACTCGGGACCTACTGATTACAAGTCAGTTGCTCTACCAACTGAGCTATGCCGGCATCAAGTGCTGCGCATTCTAGGCAGTGTGAACACTCTATGCAACAAAAAAATTGCCTCAACCTGATCATTCGGTCATAAAATACTCATATTCATCTGATCAGCTGCTTTTTTCAATAGATTCAGATCAAATAACAAACAAAAAATTATCTATAACTATCTGTGGAACTTATTATAAAACTCGATAAATTACTTCATTTGCCGTCAGTTAAATTTCCATCATTAAACAAATAACCTAAGCTAGCAGTAAGTAAAACAACTCAATTTTTTACAATTCTGCATTTCTTATCAAAAAAAATCGCCAAAAATACAAAAAAGCCTACGCCTGTCGCTCCTCAGTCGATATGATGCGATTTATTTTTTGTCGGGTACAGGTTGTTTATTACAACCTGTCCAACCTGCACAAACAGGCAGATGTTGGTTTATGAATAAAAAAGAACCTTTTTTGGCTACTCCATATTTGCAATTCAATCGTGAACAATGGGCAACTTTACGTGATTCAGTTCCACTGACATTAACAAAAGAAGAACTAATTGATTTAAAAGGGATCAATGAAGAAATTTCTTTAGAAGAAGTTATTGAGATTTACCTTCCTTTATCTCGTTTGCTTAATTTTTATATCAGCTCAAATTTACGTCGCCAAGCAGTGCTCGAACAATTTCTAGGCACTGATGGACAAAAGGTCCCTTATGTCATAGGCATTGCTGGCAGTGTTGCTGTTGGCAAAAGTACTACTGCACGTCTATTGCAAGCACTGCTGAGTCGTTGGCCTGAACACAGAAGTGTAGAATTAATTACTACAGATGGCTTTCTACATTCTAACAGCGTGCTAAATGAACGTGGATTGATGAAAAAGAAAGGATTCCCACAATCATATGATATGCATAGCCTAGTGAAATTTGTATCTGATATTAAATCAGGGTCCGAACAAGTATCTGCACCAGTTTACTCTCATCTTACCTATGATATCGTACCAAATGAACAAAAGTTCATTGAACAACCAGATATTTTGATTCTGGAAGGTCTGAATGTATTACAAAGCGGTATGGATTATCCCCATGACCCACACCATGTATTTGTCTCTGATTTTGTCGACTTCTCTATCTACGTCGACGCACCAGAAAAATTACTCCAAAGTTGGTATATCAGTCGGTTCCTAAAATTTCGTCAGGGTGCCTTTTCAGATCCAGATTCTTATTTCCACAGTTATTCCAAGTTATCAGAAGAAGAGGCCATAAACATTGCATCTGATATCTGGCAAGAGATCAATGGCTTAAACTTGCAACAAAATATTCTACCAACGCGAGAACGAGCAAGCCTAATCATGATAAAAGGCACTAATCACACTATTGAAAGCGTAAGGTTACGTAAGTAAAAATAGTTTCCGAACCCGGAAGATATCTCTCTTCCGGTTGTTCTTAACAACCTCTCAAGGAAATCTCACCACCGATATATGGAGTTATGACACCATTCTGATCGAGCAACAAAGCACCTTGCTGATTAATACCTCTGACTATGCCATAAACTTCCTGACTACCAATAATTAATTTTACTGGTCTATCTATAAAATTATCTAGCTCAAACCACCGGGAAATAAATGAAGACAAACCTTCATTTTCAAACTGCATCAGAGCTTTCCTCAGATCAAGTATTATTTCTGCAGCCAATTTATTACGATCAATTTCAATTCCAGCCTGCTGCAAATTAACCCATTGCTGATTAATAGATTCTTCGTCCTTATGATCCATCGCAATATTTATACCTGCACCGATCACAACCTGAGCAGCATCACCAGTTTTTCCCATTAATTCGACTAAAATTCCTGCTAACTTCTTGTCATCAAGATATAAATCATTAGGCCATTTTACCCTAATTCTATCAGCACCAAACCGATGCAATACTTCAGCAATAACAATACCGACAACCAGACTCAATCCGATTGCAGCAGCAGGTCCTTGTTCAAGACGCCAGTACATAGATAAATAAAGATTCTTACCAAAGGGCGAAATCCATTTCCGTCCACGCCTCCCTCTACCAGCATACTGGTATTCTGCAACACAGGCATCCCCTGACTTTAACTCAGATAAACGTTCAAGTAGATACTGATTAGTCGAATCAATAACAGGCAAAACAGCTATACGATCCTGGGGTAAATATTGCAAAATAGTGTATTCATCAAGCAGCTGCATAGGTGCCACGAAGCTATAACCTTTACCAGGAGCAGTTTCCAGTTCAATTCCCCATTCACGAATTGTCTGTATATGCTTATTAATTCCAGCCCTACTCATCCCTAAATCTTGCCCCAATTGTTGACCAGAATGGACTTCACCATCAGACAAAATTTTAATCAATTGTAATGGTACAGTTATATCTTTCATGAAATACATTCCACAGCATCAATTTCGCCTTTCGAACCAATAAAACGCACCTCAGGTTCAAGTAATACACCAAACTTACTTATCACTTGCTGGCGAATATAGGCAGCCAATGCGATTACATCCTTACCTGTCGCATTTCCCTGATTTATCAATACTAGAGCTTGTCTGAGATGCACAGATGCACCACCGATGCGATAACCTTTTAAATTACACCGTTCAATGAGCCAACCTGCCGCTAATTTGAACATCCCACTAGCATGAGAATACTGGGGGCTATCAGGGTAACTTTCTTTAATTTTTACCGCAACTTCCGCACTGACAATTGGATTTTTAAAGAAACTACCTGCGTTTCCTGTTATTGCAGGATTAGGTAATTTACTGGCGCGCATTGTACATACTGAATCAAAAATCTGCTGAGGAGTTACACTACTTCTCGACAACCTAGTCAAATCACCATAGCTCAACATCGGCTGCCAATTCTTCTTCAACAGTAAGCCTACAGCGATAATAAAATAACTTTCTTGATATTTATGCTTGAAAACACTATCCCGATACCCAAACTGACATTCATCAACACTGAGTCGCGTTTGTTCTCCAGTTTCCAGATTCAGGACATCTACGTAATCACATACATCTCTAAATTCAATACCATAAGCGCCAATATTTTGAATCGGTGCCGCACCAGCACAACCTGGAATTAATGCCAGATTCTCTAATCCATGAATCTGATTTTTAAGAGAATAACAGACTAATTCGTGCCAATTTTCTCCCGCTCCTACATGTAGACGCCATGATTCATCAGTTTCCTGGTATTGAATCCCCATGATTCTGTTCAGAATCACAGTTCCTTCAAAATCGTCAGTAAATAAGACATTACTACCCCCGCCAAGCAGCAGTACAGGTTGTTTTTGGCTTTTAGCTTTCTGCCATAAAGCTAATAAAGATTCAGCAGATTCAGCTATATCTAAACATTTAGCATGGGCTGATAACCCAAAAGTATTAAACTCTTTAAGAGAAAGCATTTACTCAATACTCAATAGCTATTTAATAAGTAGTTTATCAGCCTATAGACATGGAAAACAGTTGGAAAACAAAGTTAGTTTTTTCTCTAAATGCAAAAAGGCCACCCAAAAGGGTGGCCTTTCAGATTATTGACAAAGTGCTGGTTTTTTATCCGGCACATT
>NZ_AYSJ01000015.1:434095-477671 GCF_000517265.1 Photorhabdus khanii NC19 | reverse complement strand
AATTACAAAAACAATCCGACCGCTCACAAATCAAGCGAAAACAGTGCTGAATTGCGACTCCTTGCACAAAATGGCAAAAAAAGAGGCAGTTTCCTACCTCTTTATTATCTTCAGTTAAGTATAAAGTTATTGTTTTGCCACTATATGGCTATTTTCCACATCCAGAGTAACTGGTTTTCCTGGTAATAGCTGACCGGAAAGTATCTTTTGAGCTAATGGGTTTTCGATTTCCTGCTGGATAGCTCGTTTCAATGGTCGTGCGCCATACACAGGATCGAACCCAGCTTCTCCTAGCATTTCCAACGCTTGCTGAGTAATAGTAACCTGATAGCCACGCTCTTCCAGACGCTTGTACAAACGTTGCAATTGAATATCTGCAATTGCTGACAAATGCCGACGTCCTAATGGATGGAACACAACAACTTCATCAATACGGTTAATAAACTCCGGTCTGAAATGATGGTTAACAGTTTCCATCACCATATCTTTCATTTCGCCATAATTTAGGCTACCAAAACGCTCTTGAATCATGTCCGAACCCAGGTTAGAAGTCATGATCACAACCGTGTTACGGAAATCGACAGTACGACCTTGCCCATCAGTCAATCGACCATCATCCAATACCTGCAACAAAATGTTAAAAACATCCGGGTGCGCTTTTTCCACCTCATCAAGCAAAATGACAGAGTAAGGTCGACGACGAACAGCCTCTGTCAGATAGCCGCCTTCTTCGTAACCGACATATCCTGGAGGTGCCCCCACCAACCGTGATATTGCATGCTTTTCCATAAACTCAGACATGTCGATACGCACCATGGCATCATCGCTGTCAAACAGGAAATTAGCCAAAGCTTTGCATAACTCAGTTTTACCCACTCCGGTTGGGCCAAGGAACAAGAATGAACCAATCGGCCGGTTTGGGTCAGATAATCCAGCCCGATTACGGCGAATCGCATTGGATACCGCATCTACCGCTTCATCCTGACCAATAACACGTTTGTGCAATTCTTGGTCCATGCGCAGCAGCTTATCTTTTTCACTCTCAAGCATTCTGGAAACCGGAATACCCGTCCAACGAGCAAGAATTTCAGCAATTTCCGCATCAGTAACTTTGTTACGTAGCAGTTTCATTGGCTTACCTTCAGCTTGTGTGGCTGCGGCAAGCTGCTTCTCCAATCCAGGTATTTTCCCATACTGAATTTCAGACATCTTCGCTAAATCACCACTACGGCGTGCTTGTTCCAGACTGATACGGGCATTTTCCAGTTCTGCTTTTATATTCTGAGTACCAGTAAGTTCAGCTTTCTCAGCTTTCCATTCTTCTTCCAGTTCAGAATATTCCCGTTCTTTTTCAATCAGCTCTTCATTAAGCATTTCAAGCCGTTTTTTACTCGCATCATCAGATTCTTTTCTCAGTGCCTGCTGTTCCAGCTTTAATTGAATAACCCGACGTTCCAGACGGTCCAGCGTTTCAGGTTTTGAGTCCATTTGCATACGTAGACTGGCACCAGCTTCATCAATCAGGTCGATAGCTTTGTCCGGCAACATACGATCTGAGATATAACGATGAGATAATGTTGCTGCCGCGACAATCGCAGGGTCTGTAATCTGTACATGGTGATGTAGTTCATAACGCTCTTTCAGGCCACGCAAAATAGCGATGGTATCTTCTACTGAAGGTTCTGCAACGTAGACTTTTTGGAAACGACGTTCCAGTGCCGCATCTTTTTCAATATATTGGCGATATTCATCTAATGTAGTTGCACCTACACAGTGAAGTTCACCGCGAGCCAGAGCGGGTTTCAGCATGTTACCGGCATCCATTGCCCCCTCAGCTTTACCTGCACCAACCATAGTGTGTAATTCGTCAATAAACAGAATAATACTGCCTTCCTGTTTAGAAAGATCATTCAGCACACCTTTCAATCGCTCTTCAAATTCACCACGATATTTAGCTCCTGCTAACAGTGCCCCCATATCTAGAGAAAGAACCCGCTTATTTTTCAGTCCATCAGGGACTTCTCCATTAATAATTCGTTGAGCAAGCCCTTCGACAATAGCAGTTTTACCAACCCCAGGTTCACCAATCAAGACAGGGTTATTTTTGGTACGGCGTTGCAATACCTGAATAGTGCGACGAATTTCTTCATCACGGCCAATCACCGGATCAAGTTTGCCTTGTTCAGCACGTTCAGTCAGATCAATGGTATATTTTTTAAGAGCTTGGCGTTGATCTTCCGCGCCTTGGTCATTAATTTTTTCACCACCACGCATTTGTTCTATTGCCTTAATGATTTTTTCTTTTGTTGCTCCGACAGTTTTCAATATGTCGCTCAATGTGCCACGCTCTTCCAGCGCTGCCAGAACAAATAATTCTGAGGAGATAAAATTATCCCCCGCTTTTTGTGCTAGTTTGTCGCACAGATTTAAATGACGAATTAAGTCATTAGATGGTTGCACATCACCACCAACACCCTGTACCCGTGGCAAACGTTCTAAAGCCTGCTCAAGCTGATTGCTGAAACGGCCTGCATCGATTCCAACTAACGTTAATAACGGACGAACAGAGCCACCTTCTTGTTTTAACAGTGAGCTCATCAAGTGAATTGGTTCGATGAATTGATTATCATGCCCCAGCGCAAAGGACTGGGCGTCAGCGAGAGCAAGCTGGAATTTATTAGTAAGACGATCCAGACGCATAACACCTCCAATACTGATTTCAGAATTTTGCTACTGGAGATTAAATGAGGCCATTCCTCAAATATTCAAGGTGATTCTGAAAAGCAAATTGTGAGGCATTCTCTTATGCGCCAGTGGATCGCCCTATGGGATAGGTTATATCAGCCAGATTAAAGTTGCCATACGTCCAGTGATCCCATCACGACGATAAGAGAAAAATTTCTCTTTATTACTGACAGTACACTCAATCCCGCCAAAAATCGCTTTTACACCAACAGATTGCAATTTTAATTTTGCCAGCAAATATATATCTGCTAAATATTTTTCACCAAAAGGCATAAAAGCTTTACTTAGATCAGAATTCTGTACAATGAACGCTTCCATAACTCCACTACCGACTTCAAATTCTTTCGCGCCAATTGCCGGCCCCAACCAGGCTTGAATCTGATCAGGCTTAGTTTTAAATTGAGCAACCGTATTTTCTAACACTCCAGCGCATAAACCACGCCAACCAGCATGAGCGGCTGCAACCTCATTACCAACAGAACTGCAAAACAGTACAGGCAGGCAATCTGCTGTCATCACAGCGCAAACCTGCCCGGGAATGTTGGTGTAAACAGCATCAGCTTTATTATCTTCCACTGGCTGGCCATCAAGCCTTACAACACGAGTGCCATGGACCTGTTCTAACCAGGCCGGCTGTTGAGGCAATTCTGCCACTTTAGCCAGAATATGCCTGTTTTGTTCAACAACATCAGGCTCATCGCCAACATGCTTACCAAGGTTCAGACTATCATAAGGCGACAAACTGATTCCTCCCAAACGGGTGGAACTACAGGCTTTTACTGTCGTCGGTTGTGGCCAGTCTGGAAAAATAAGCGACGTCATTTACCAATCCATTTCGTCTTTAAACGCTTCTGCATCAGCTTTTAATGCATTAATCAGAATAACCATATCTTTAGGTAAGTTAGCATGCCATTCCATTTCAATTCCGGTAATCGGATGATAAAGACGTAGCATTGTGGCGTGCAATGCCTGACGATCAAAGTTGCGCATCACATCGCGGAATTCATCGGAAGCGCCTTTCAAAGGACGAGGACGACCACCATACAGAGGATCTCCCACCAATGAGTGACTAATATGGGCCATGTGGACACGTATCTGATGCGTTCTACCCGTTTCCAGCCGCAAACGCAAACGAGTATGTGCCCTGAAATGCTCCATCACCCGATAGCGGGTAATTGCAGGTTTTCCCATCGGATGTACTGCCATATGTGTACGTTTTGTCGGATGACGCGAAATAGGCTCTTCAATTATTCCACCAGCAGTCATACGACCTGTTGCTACAGCTTCATACTCACGGGTAATTTCGCGTAGTTGGAGTGATTCCACCAAACGAGTTTGAGCAGGAACAGTTTTAGCAATGACCATAAGCCCTGTCGTATCTTTATCAAGGCGGTGAACAATGCCCGCCCGTGGAACATCGGCTATTTCAGGGTAACGATATAACAGAGCATTTAATACCGTACCGTCTGGATTTCCCGCACCGGGATGAACAACCAAACCACGTGGCTTATTTATTACCAGAATGTCATCATCTTCATAGACAATATCTAACGAAATATTCTGAGGCTCCCAACGTGCATCTTCCTCAATGATGGCATCAATTGAGATTTCTTCACCGCCCAGCACTTTTTCTTTTGGCTTATTGATTAATTTGCCATTAACCTGAACTCTATCATCCAAGATCCAATCTTTTATGCGTGATCTTGAATAATCAGGGAACAATTCGGCCAAAGCCTGATCTAAACGTTGACCGAGCTGAGAATCGGCGACTGTTGTATTAAGTCGTATTTGTTGTGCCATATATTATTTCTACACTTACGTTGAGTTTTGACGGCAGAGCCGTTTAATTTAATATAGTGTGCTATTGTAACTCGATCTTTTGCCGGGAGCTTCATGGATAGTCTCCCAGAAAAACACTCAGAGGATAATCAACACGTGATGATACGCATAAAACATCTGGTGGCAGCAGCCACATTGAGCCTGGTACTTGCCGGGTGCTCTGGTAGTAAAAATGCTGTCCCAGACAGCCCACCTTCGGAGATTTACTCCGAGGGTCAAGAAAAACTGCAAAACGGTAACTATAAAGCTGCGATCTCGCAATTGGAAACCCTCGATAACCGCTATCCATTTGGCCCTTATTCACAACAAGTACAACTCGATCTGATTTATGCTTATTATAAATCCTCTGACTTGGCAATGGCATTAGCCTCCATTGACCGTTTCATGCGCCTAAACCCAACTCACCCCAACATTGATTATGTTCTGTATATGCGCGGATTAACCTCACAAACATTGGATAACAGCGCACTGCAAAGTTTCTTCGGCATTGACCGCTCAGATCGTGATCCTGAACATGCCAGGGCATCATTCAGGGATTTTAGCCAATTAGTACGTTATCATCCTAACAGCCTCTATGCTGCCGATGCCAGTAAGCGTTTAGTGTTTATTAAAGAGCGTCTGGCGAAATATGAACTTTCTGTTGTGGAATATTATAACAAACGTGGCGCTTATGTCGCGGTGGTAAATCGAGCGGAACAAATGCTACGAGATTATCCTGATACACCGTCAACCCTGAAGGCACTGCTTTATATGGAAAAGGCTTATGCACGTTTGGGCTTAACAGCTCAGGCAGATAAAGTAGCAAAACTCATTGCTGCTAATCCAGTATAAAGAAACAGACAAAATAAAACAGCAGTTCCAGCTGCTGTTTTATTTTTTACTTATAAAACACAAAAAAGGACTGTTTATCAAGAGGGTTAATAAAGACTCAACTTATCAATAATGTCTCATAAGCTTTAATCCCGCAATAGATATTCTTCACATTCTTATCGCTAATCACAATTACTTCAACTACTTGCCACATATCTGATTAAAAGTGATTTAGATCACTTTTTTCATGAAAAAGAAATGTATGCTGAAATTATTGAAGGTGGATAATCAATAATGAGAGGTAACTATATGATAGTGAATATTACCAGCAAACAAATGGAGATTACCCCGGCAATTCGCAACCACGTAGAAAACCGTCTGAGTAAACTGAATAAATGGCAAGTAAACCTGATAAATCCTCATATTATTCTATCAAAAGGCCCTCAGTTTTTTATGGCTGATGCAACTATAAGTATACCAAATGGTACTCTGGTTGCAGGTGCAAAACATGAAGATATGTATGCTGCCATCAATGAATTATTAGCAAAACTGGAACGTCAGTTGAATAAAGTACAGCACAAAGGAGAAGCTCGCCGTACTTATAACAGTGTTAAAGAATTAAATCTTGACCTAGAAACACAACAATAAAATAACAATGGTTTTCTCTAACGCGTTCGATTTGAGCGCGTTTTTTTATTGACAGAAACAACAACATAAGGTTAATTAGGGTACATTGTTTATACGGGCTGTAAATATGATGAATGCAAACCTGTTTTTCTTCTCCTTCTTTTTTACCTTCCCCTAAGGGAGGCTTTCGTCCTTGAAGAAAGAACCAGAAGACGAACAGCAAGCCTCCCAATTGGGAGGCTTTTTTCTGTCCACTGCAAACATCTTATTGTCAGAATATGAATAACCAATTAGGAACTCATTATGGATCAAAACAATTTGCTGAGAATACGGAAAAAAGTCGGCGAACTTGATTTAAAGTTACTGATTTTACTGGCAGAACGACGCCAATTAGCCTCTGATATTGCACAAACTAAATTACAGAATAATCGTCCCATCAGAGACAAAGATCGTGAACGGGAACTATTAGATGTTCTAATTAAAAAAGGAAAAAACCACGGGCTTGATGGCTTCTATATCACCCGTCTGTTTCAAACGATCATCGAAGATTCTGTACTCACTCAGCAAGCATTATTACAGCAACACCTCAATCAAACGCCCTACGATTCAGCTCGTATTGCATTCCTTGGTCCTCGTGGTTCCTATTCCCATATCGCAGCCCGCCAATATGCAGCACGTCATTTTGATCAATTGGTTGAATGCAGTTGTCATAAGTTCCCGGATATCTTCTCCCTAGTTGAAACTGGACAAGCTGATTACGGAATATTACCAATTGAAAACACCAGTTCTGGTTCTATCAATGATGTTTATGACTTATTGCAACATACCAGTTTGTCAATTGTAGGAGAAATAACGATTCCCATTAACCATTGCCTGCTAGTTGCAAGCAATACAGAACTATCACAGATAAAAACGGTTTACAGTCACCCTCAACCATTCCAACAATGCAGTCAATATATTAATCAATTCCCGCATTGGAAAATTAAATATTGCGAAAGCACCGCCGCAGCTATGCAAAAAGTCGCTGAACAGAATTCACTAGAAATTGCAGCTTTAGGCAGTGAAGCCGGTGGTGCGCTTTATCAGTTACAAGTCCTAGAACAAAATCTGGCAAATCAATCACATAATATTACCCGCTTTATTATCGTTGCCCGTCAGCCTATCGAGGTTTCAGAACAGGTACCATCCAAAACGACATTTATTATGGCTACTGGGCAACAAGCGGGAGCATTAGTAGATGCACTTATGGTATTAAAAGAACATAATATCATTATGAGTAAACTGGAATCTCGCCCGATTAGCGGAAATCCGTGGGAAGAGATGTTTTACATTGATGTTCAGGCTAATATTCGTTCAATCAATATGCAACATGTCCTGAAAGCCTTAGCGGAAATGACTCACTCATTAAAAGTATTGGGGTGTTACCCAACAGAAAGTGTAGTTCCTGTCAGTCCATCCTGATTAAAAAGAACCGGATATTGAAATATCCGGTTCTTTTTAATTATTGACGACTATCATTCGCTTGTTGAAGCAATACTCTGCTCTCTTTCATAAAGTGAAGTGCATAATCACCAAACCATTCACTGACATCTTTAAAACTGCTGACAAAAGCCTGTTTATCCTGGCTTTCCAGTATCTCAAGCGCTTGCCCAAAACTTTGATGATAACGACGTATAAGATCAATATTCTCTGGTGATGACATAATAATATCAGCGTAAAGCTGAGGATCTTGCGCAAACAATCGCCCCACCATAATCAGTTCCAGGCGGTAAATTGGTGAGGATATTGATAACAATTGTTGTAAATCAGTACCTTCCTGTGCGAGATGTTGCCCATAAGCAAACGTCGTGAAGTGACGTAACGCCTGGATAAAACTCATATTTTTATCATGCTGTTCAGCATCCATCTGATGCAGGCAAGCCCCCCAAATCAACAACTGTTCCAAAAACCACTGATAAGCTTCCTCTTGGCGTCCGTCACAGTAAACAACAACCTGTTTTGCCAAGCTGCCGACATCCGGTCCAAACATAGGATGTAGCCCCAGTACTGGGCCTTTGTGCACATCAAGCATAGCTTGTAATGGTTTCTGTTTAATAGATGCCAAATCCACCAAAATACAATGGTCAGGTAATGGGGGTAAACGGCGAATAACCTCTTCTGTCAGATGAATAGGAACACTGATAATGACCATACCCACACCAGTCAGAATCTGCTCTGCGTCAGGCCAATCTTGTGATTCCAGATTTTTAACTTCATAACCAGACAAAGTTAACAAGCGACCAAACAGTCTCCCCATTTTGCCCAAGCCACCAACAATAACTATCGACCCCAATTGAGGGCAAAGAGTTTTAAACCCTTTGTCATTTTCGCTGGTATAAGACTCCCGCATAATGCGACGCAGAATATCCTCAATTAAATCCGGTGGAACACCAAAATCTTCAGCTTCCTGCCGACGTGAAGCAAGCATCACAGTTTCTCTGTCAGGCGCATAAATTGGCAACCCATTCTGGCTTTTTACCTCACCGACCTCTGCAACTAATTCCAGTCGCTTTGCCAGTAAATCCAGCAAAGCTTTATCTACTTCATCAATCTTGTCCCGTAATTGAGATAACTCAGCCACCATACTTATTATCCTGCTTTTTTCAGTATCGTAATTCTTTGCGACAATTGCGGACTGATTTGCTGATGCAATTTTCTCAGAACCGCTTCTGTAGTCTGCCAACTAATACAAGCATCAGTCACTGATACACCATATTTCATTCCACTACGAAGTTGTTCAGAAGATTGGTTACCTTCATTAATATGGCTCTCCAACATAATCCCAGTGATAGATTGGTTACCCGAAATAATCTGCTCTACTACAGAATCTACAACCACGCTTTGACGACGAAAGTCTTTATTAGAGTTACCATGACTGCAATCAATCATCAAGGATGGCAATAATCCGGACTTCATCATCTGTTGTTCACATTCCATTACATGTTCGGCGCTGTAATTAGGTGTCTTACCCCCACGTAAAATAATGTGTCCATTCGGATTCCCTTGTGTTTGTAACAAACATACCTGCCCTGACTGATTTATTCCCATAAAACGATGTGGCATAGCAGCTGCACGCATCGCATTAATTGCTGTACTTAAGCTACCATCAGTCCCATTTTTGAAACCAACCGGCATAGACAAACCTGAAGCCATTTCCCGATGCGTCTGAGATTCTGTCGTTCTTGCGCCGATTGCAGACCAACTAAACAAATCGCCTAAGTACTGCGGGCTATTCGGATCTAAAGCCTCTGTTGCAAGAGGTAATCCCATTTTAACCAAGCTTATTAGTAAACGACGGGCAATATGCAAACCGGCTTCCACATCAAATGAACCATCCATGAACGGATCGTTAATAAGACCTTTCCAACCCACTGTTGTACGGGGTTTTTCAAAATAAACACGCATTACGATGTACAGACTATCACTTAATTCAGAAGAAAGTACGGCCAAACGATGAGCATAATCCAAAGCTGCATCCACGTCATGAATAGAGCAAGGGCCACACACGACCAGCAAACGGGGATCGCGACGCTGAATAATGTCAGCAATTATTTTACGTGCATTTGCAATAGCATGCAGATCATTACCACTGAGTGGATATTGTTGTTTTAATTCTTCCGGAGTTATAAGAATTTGTTCACCACTGATGTGAACGTTATTAAGTGCATCTTTTTGTATGAACATTTCAGTTATCTCCTCAAATTGTCATTCTGTGTTAATTTATTTTTATGTATTTGACTAATAACATATCACGCATCGTAAAGAATACAATCCAAATGTGTAAATAAAATATAAATAGTGTAAATATTTATTTACAAAAATGAAATTTTAACCTAAGCTATAAATGTATGCAGCTAGTTATTAATAATATTAAAATTATCCCAAATAAAAACACATTATAAAAAATTATCATATCCAAATAAAAATCAATATCAAAACACAAGAATTAATATTTTATTATCATTGATTTTGTATATTTATATTTAAAATCATCAAGTAAAAACAAAATATTCATCTCGTTTTTATTATTGAAAATAAATAACATTAACAATCGTATTTTATATTTCAGTTAAATTATCTCAATTTACTTATATGAAATTAATGAATTATACCAATAAAATATTAAGTTATGTCAAACTCACCATTTTCATTAATTAATTAAGAAAATTTATGATAATACTACAGCCAGCAATATAATAGTTATATGCTTATTACCAGAAGGCGTTATGAAGGGAATCTGTGTCACCAGTTCTTATATATGGGTTATATCCTGACGAAAATATTTATGTAGATCTTTACTAAACTCAATATTAAGGGCCGGAAAATCCGGCCTTTTCATTAAAAGAATCGCTACAGAGCTTGCTGCAAAAAAGCGACCAATTCCTGATTGACTTTATGTGGTTGCTCCAATGTGGAAATATGCCCGGCATCCTGAATAACAACATAATCACAGCGAAGTATTTCAGCCATCAAGTAACCTTCTAAGGGCGGACGAGGCATATCTTGTTCACCAGTGATAACAAGAGCTGGAATATCTAATTTTTCCAACAAATGAGTCCTATCTTCACGCCCAAAAATCATTCGCCCTAACGGAACAATGCTATTACATAATACTTCCGCAGGAATTGTTACCAAACGCTGAGTTAACTCATCAACCAAATTTTGCGCGGGTTGCTGACTGAAAAAGATTGGCACTATCTGTTGCAAGAGAGATTGCGGAATAGCGCCAGCCTGCTCTATCATATCCAACATAGCAAAGTATTTTTTATGAGTAACTTCAGGCTCTAGCCCCACAAAGGTATCCATCAGAACTAATGCTTTAACTCTGTTCGGTACCATCGCGGCTAATTCAGTCCCCCACATACCGCCAGCCGATAAACCAATTACAGCAAATTCTTTAATTCCAAGTTGATCCATCAACGCCAGGTAATCTCTCGCCAAATCGGCCAACGTTTTATGTTGCTCTGGTAATTCCGCCGAATTTCCGTGTCCCCACAAATCGGGAGCGATCACTCTGTATTTTTTACTTAAAACTTCGATTTGTGGTGCCCACATATCAGAGTTAAACAAATAACTATGCCCCAGTAATAACGGGAAACCTTCTCCTTCATCTCGGTAAGCCATTGTTTTATTATGTAGTTGAATAGTTTTCAAAATAAATCCTTATTTTAGTTAGTCATGCATGAAATCATTTTAAAATACTCAAGATAATTTTCTTTAAGATTATTACTGTCAGATAATAAGATATTGCCGAGTGATTCATTGATGAATTAAAAATACAAAAAAAGAGGCCAGCAATTACTGGCCTCTTCAACGATAACTTTCGGATGTAACGAAAGCGTATTATTTGCTGTTCAAACGCTCTTTAATACGAGCAGCTTTACCAGAACGCTCACGCAGATAGTACAATTTAGCTCTACGAACAGCACCACGACGTTTAACGCTAATGCTGTCTACGACTGGGGAGTGAGTTTGGAATACACGCTCAACACCTTCGCCGTTAGAAATCTTGCGAACAGTGAATGCAGAGTGCAGACCGCGGTTACGAATAGCGATAACCACGCCCTCGAATGCCTGCAGACGTTTCTTAGAACCTTCTACGACCCATACCTTAACTTCCACGGTGTCACCCGGACGGAATGAAGGTACGTCTTGCTTCATCTGCTCTTGTTCAAGTTGTTTAATAATGTTGCTCATAATAATTCTCTTACCCTAGGTAAACTGATATATCAAAGACATTCCCTTTGGGATATGTCTGGATTAATTCGTTGCTTCAACCAGATGTTCCCGCTGGAACTCTGCCAGCAATATCCTTTGCTCGTCAGTCAGAGCTAGGTTTTCCAGAAGTTCAGGTCTTCTAAGCCAGGTCCGGCCAAGCGATTGTTTCATACGCCAGCGATTAATTTCAGCATGATTCCCCGATAACAGAACGGGTGGAACTTCCATGCCATCTAGTACCTCCGGGCGGGTATAGTGCGGACAATCCAGCAATCCATCAGCAAAAGAGTCTTCTTCAGCCGATGCCTGATGCCCCAGAACTCCCGGAATGAACCGGGAAACAGAGTCAATCATGGTCATTGCAGGAATTTCACCACCACTGAGCACGTAATCACCGATAGACCATTCTTCGTCAATCTCAGTTTGAATAACTCGCTCATCTATCCCTTCATAGCGGCCACAAATCAAAATCAGTTTCTCATTTGTTGCCAGCTCACAAACTCCTTGTTGATTGAGTTTGCGCCCCTGAGGTGAAAGATAAATCACCTTTGCATCTTCGCCTGCCGCAGTTTTTGCTGCATGAATAGCTTCCCGTAAAGGCTGAACCATCATCAACATGCCTGGACCACCGCCGTAAGGTCGATCGTCAACAGTACGATGCCGGTCGTAGGTAAAATCCCGTGGATTCCAGCATTCAATACTTAACAGGCCATTCTTTACTGCCCGGCCAGTTACCCCATAATCGGTTATTGCGCGGAACATTTCAGGAAACAGGCTAATAACCCCAATCCACATTACAGCGTCCCACTCATTTAAACCGTTTATAACCGGAGTTTAAAAACCAGGATCCCAATCTACCTCAATAGTTTTAGTAGCGAGATCGACTTTCTTGATAACCTGCCCATCAAGAAACGGAATCAGCCGTTCCTTGACACCGAATGCATCTTTCAGGCTTGCTTTAACTACCATTACATCATTAGAACCGGTTTCCATCATGTCATTGACAGTACCCAGGCTATAACCTGTAGTGCTTACTACCTGGCAACCCATCAGGTCTTTCCAGTAGTAATCACCCGCATCCAGTTCCGGTAGTTGCGCTGAATCTACGGTAATTTCGCAATTAATCAGTAAATTCGCAGCATCCCGATCATCAATACCTTTAATTTTGACGATCATATCCTGATTGTGGTGTTTCCAGGCTTCCAGTTCGATGTGTTGCCACTGACCTGCCCGTTGGATAAACCACGGTTGATACTCAAAAATGTCTTCGGCATGTTCGGTGGAAGAAAAAACTCTGAGCCAACCACGAATACCATAAGTTGAACCCAGTTTCCCCAATACGATTGGACTCACAGGAAGTTCAAGGCTGGTTTGCTTGCTCATAGTTACCACCGCGACAGATTAAGCTGCTTTTTTAGCGTCTTTGATCAGTGAAGAAACACGATCAGACACAGTTGCACCCAGACCCACCCAATGTTCAATGCGGTCCAGATCTAAACGCAGAGCTTCTGCTTTCCCTGTTGCAATAGGGTTGAAGAAGCCAACGCGCTCAATAAAGCGACCATCACGCGGGTTGCGGCTATCGGTCACTACGACTTGATAAAACGGACGCTTTTTTGCGCCGCCACGAGCTAAACGAATTGTTACCATAACATCCTCATTAGTTAACAAAACAACCAGACTCCATCGAGGAATGAAGTCCGGCTGTCAGATAAAAAGCCCGAAAAGTTTACTCACTTTGACGCAAAAAGCAATCCAAAGTCGATATTCTTCGAGACTTTATCAATTAACGGCCCATAAATCCGGGTGGCATCATGCCTTTCATGCCACGCATCATTTTCGCCAGACCGCCTTTCTTCATTTTCTTCATCATGCGCTGCATTTCGTCGAATTGTTTAAGCAGGCGGTTAACATCCTGAACCTGGGTACCGGAACCACTGGCAATACGGCGCTTACGGGAGCCTTTGATAATTTCTGGTTTTTCCCGCTCTTTACGCGTCATGGAATTTATAATAGCTTCCATTTTCACCAGCACTTTATCATCCATCTGGGATTTTACTGCATCAGGCACCTGAGACATTCCCGGCATTTTGCTTAACATGCTGGTCATACCGCCCATATTGCGCATCTGCTTAAGCTGGTCCAGAAAATCATTTAAATCGAAACCGTCACCTTTTTTTAGTTTAGAAGCCAGCTTTTCCGCCTGGGTACGATCGACTTTACTTTCAATCTCTTCAATCAGCGAAAGAACATCTCCCATCCCAAGAATTCGAGAGGCAATACGATCCGGGTGGAAAGGTTCCAGTGCATCAGTTTTTTCACCAACACCCAGGAATTTAATTGGCTTACCGGTGATATGGCGAATAGACAGAGCAGCACCGCCACGAGCATCACCATCGACTTTAGTCAGCACCACACCCGTCAGTGGCAATGCTTCATTGAAAGCTTTTGCTGTATTCGCAGCATCCTGGCCCGTCATAGCATCAACAACAAACAGGGTTTCCACTGGATTAATGACTTCATGAACCTGTTTGATTTCATCCATCATGGCTTCGTCAACATGCAGACGACCAGCAGTATCCACCAACAGCACATCATAGAATTTCAACTTGGCGTGCTGTACAGCTTTAGTCACGATATCGACCGGTTTTTCCTGAGCATCAGAAGGGTAGAAATCAATACCGACTGCCTGCGCCAACGTTTCAAGCTGTTTGATCGCGGCCGGACGATAGACGTCAGCAGATACCACTAAAACTTTTTTCTTTTGTTTTCCTTTCAGAAAATTACCCAATTTAGCAACGCTGGTCGTTTTACCTGCACCTTGCAAACCAGCCATCAATACAACAGCCGGAGGCTGAGTAGAGAGATTCAGTTCACTGTTAACTTCTCCCATTGCCTTAACCAGTTCATTCTGAACAATTTTGACAAATTCCTGTCCGGGGGTAAGGCTTTTGTTAACTTCGTGACCTACCGCGCTCTCTTTAACGCACGAAATAAAGTCACGCACTACAGGCAATGCGACATCAGCCTCAAGTAAAGCCATGCGAACTTCGCGCAGTGTCTCTTTAATATTGTCTTCAGTCAGTCGCCCACGGCCACTGATATTGCGCAATGTGCGCGATAGTCTGTCGGTTAAATTATCAAACATTGTCTCTGCTCAATTTTTAAAAATGGGCTACCTGTAAGCGTATTCTGAAAATTATAACACGATGATAAAGGGATCTCTGCACAGAGATTCGCACGGATGATTAACAACGGTTGGAGGCTACCCTTGCTGGCGCTATACTTAAGCTTTAATTCACCTAAAATTATCGCTAAAACGACTAACGCTATGTCAGTATTCTCTATAATTGCTTTATTCGCTTATTTACTCAGCCTGGTACTGATTATTCCCGGCTTACTGCGAAAACCGAATGGATACCGCAGACTGGCATTGCTTTCAGCGATTATCGCTTTAATTTGTCATGCTATTGCGCTTAAATACAAGATCTTTCACGTCAGCAGTGGGCAGAACCTCACACTCTTGAACCTGGGTTCTATTGTCAGCTTACTTATCTGTATCATAATGACAATTGTCGCTTCCCACGGCCGTGCCTGGTTCCTACTACCCATTGTCTATAGTTTTGCCATGATAAATCTGGCATTAGCCAGCTTTATGCCCGGTGAATTCATTACTCATCTGGAAGCCAGCCTTGAATTATCTATTCATATTGGCTTAGCTCTGCTTGGCTATGCGACTTTGCTTATCGCTGCACTGTATGCTTTACAACTTGGGTGGCTGGATCATCAGCTTAAAAATAAAAAACTGACTTTTACTCCGGATATGCCCCCACTGATGTTCATTGAGCGCAAAATGTTTCATATCACTCAGGTTGGCGTAATATTACTGACTCTGACACTCTGCACCGGCATCCTCTATATGGATAATATTTTCAGTAAGGAGAATATCCATAAAGCAGTTCTGTCCATCATCGCGTGGTTTGTCTACATTGTTTTATTATGGGGCCACTACCATGATGGATGGCGTGGTAAACGAGTTATCTGGTTTAATCTGATTGGTGCATTTACCCTGACGCTTGCCTATTTTGGCAATCGATTATTGCAAGAAATCATGATTTATTAAAAACATGATGTCCAATCAGCATCAATATTTGGAAGGAATTTTGTTTTGGAGCATGTCTCAACAAGCACATTAATTATCATTTTAATCATTATGCTTCTCGTTTCAGCGTACTTCTCCGCTTCTGAGACAGGTATGATGACACTGAACCGCTACCGCTTACGTCATCTGGCAAAGCAAGGAAGCCATTCTGCACGCAGAGTTGAACTATTGCTTCGTCATCCTGACCGGCTTATAAGCCTGATTCTTATCGGCAACAATTTGGTTAATATTCTAGCCTCTGCACTCGCTACCATCATTGGTATGCGCCTTTATGGTGATGTCGGGGTCGCTATCGCAACAGGTGTTCTGACCTTTATCGTGCTGATATTTTCTGAAGTTATGCCGAAGACTATAGCCGCTCTCTATCCTGAAAGAATCGCTTTTCCGAGCAGTTTCCTGCTGCGTCCATTACAAAAAATCATGATGCCGTTAGTTTGGCTGCTAAATAGAATTACCTTATTGTTAATGCGTTGCCTTGGCATCAAACACCCTACTGGTCACCGTGATGCAATTAGTAAAGATGAACTACGCACTATTGTGAATGAATCAGATGCCAAGCTATCACGGCAAAATCAGGATATGCTGATTTCAATTTTAGACTTGGAAAAAGTCACCATCGGCGACATTATGGTTCCCCGTAATGAAATTGTTGGTATTGATATTAATGATGATTGGAAATCCATCATACGTCAGTTAACTCATTCACCTCATGGCCGGATCGTGCTTTATCGTAATTCACTTGATGATGCTATTGGTATGCTCCGTGTACGTGAAGCTTACCGACTGATGACAGAAAAAAAAGAGTTCACCAAGAGAAACCTGATTAAAGCAGCGGATAAAATTTACTATATTCCAATTAGCGCTCCACTTAATGTTCAATTGGTAAACTTCCAACGCAATAAGGAAAAAGCTGGGCTTATCGTTGATGAATACGGTGATATTCAAGGGCTGGTAGCTGTTGAAGATATCCTCGAAGAGATTGTCGGTGATTTTACAACATCAATGTCTCCATCTCTGGCTGAAGAAGTTTCCCCCCAAAGTGACGGTACTATTTTAGTTGACGGGACAGCCAACATCCGCGAATTAAATAAAGCTTTTGACTGGGCATTGCCTGTTGATGGACCACGAACTGTCAATGGTATGGTGCTTGAAGAGTTAGGAGAAATACCCGCACTGAACGTGCAAGTACAAATTGGCAAATATAATTTTGAAGTGCTTTCTGTGAACGATAATGTCATTAAACAAGTTCGAGTCACGCCCATCAACCAACTTTCTGAACAAAAAGCACAAACAGCTTAAATGATCACTTAAAATTCATACCGTTGGAGGTATATGCTACGCCCCCAACGGTATATTCCTGCTAACATCTCATCGAAAAAATCCGAAATATCATCGCTGTCATAAACTATACATGCAATTCCGTTAGCTTTTCTTCTGGCAATGCCAGTTCATCATTCTTATTAACACGAACATCTGAATCAAGAATATGGCGGGCAATATCCTGAGCCTCTGTCAGTGAATGCATGTGATAAGTACCGCACTGATAAATATTTAGCTCTGGGATCTGACTCTGATCTTTCACTTTCAATACATCGGCCATTGCTGCTTTCCACGCTTCAGCTACACGTATTTCTGCTGGCGCACCAATCAGGCTCATATAAAAACCAGTTCGGCATCCCATTGGCGATATATCAACAATTTCAACACCATCACCATTGAGGTGGTTACGCATAAAACCAGCAAACAAATGCTCAAGTGTATGAATACCTTTCTCAGGCATAACCTCTTTATTTGGCACACAGAAGCGTAAATCAAAAACTGTGATGGTGTCACCATGAGGCGTTTTCATGGTCTTAGCAACTCTTACAGCTGGTGCAGCCATACGGGTATGGTCAACAGTAAAACTATCTAGTAAAGGCATTTCTTCATCTCCACAAAAAATTCAGATTTTTTTACAAGCAAATGAAACCTTTTCATCTACCACCGGTCGTAAAGAATGAAAGACGCGCAATTATACCCGTTATCTTTCAAGTGGCCTCTTTGTTGGCTGCACTCGCTCACCCCGGTCACATAGTTCGCTATGCTCCCGGGGATTCGCTCCCTTGCCGTCTCGATGCATCTTGAAATCTATAGGGTATATTACCATTCCTATTTTTCCAGAAGTTTTTATTTGGCCACTATGATTAGTGGCCATTTTCTTCTCTAGCATCCTGCCTGTTGTTTCAGATATTCATCAAAACTGATGGTATCTTCATATTCCAACGCGTCTTGTCGCTCCACTGAGGCCCAGAGTTCTATAGCGAACTGTTCGTCGCTAATAACCTCATATTTTTCATTGATTAATTGCTGATGATATCTATCTGCCAATTCCAGCCCAAAACCACCAATGCCCTGAGTCTTCATTTCTTCCAGCACACGAGCCGATAAAGTCAGTGATGAATCATCAAACATAGCAATCAATTCTTCGCAAACTTTCCGATATTGCGTACCAGAACAACTATCCAGTATTTCAGCAACCCGTTTCAAGTCATTGAATAATTCTTTGCCAACTTTAGCTAATGGTTCCTCCACGCTGCCACAACCAAGACCAATCACTTGCTCTG
Organism: Photorhabdus khanii NC19; assembly: GCF_000517265.1. GTDB lineage: Bacteria > Pseudomonadota > Gammaproteobacteria > Enterobacterales > Enterobacteriaceae > Photorhabdus > Photorhabdus khanii. The sequence goes on along the minus strand of NZ_AYSJ01000015.1, from coordinate 459,128 downwards.
GTTTACGCCCTTCAAGGATCACCCTATTCCAGTTTTTGCGGCAACACTCCAACTCATCACTACTCATTTCCGGCGCTTCAGCAAGCACACACCATATTAAGAATAGGTCAAGAAAGCGAATTTGTGTTTCATTGACCCCAATCGCGGCAAATGGATTAATATCTAATGAACGAACTTCGATATATTCCACCCCTCCACGTAGTAAAGCATCAGAAGGCGATTCATTCCCTTTTGCAACACGTTTAGGCCGGATTGGCGCATACAATTCATTTTCAATCTGTAAGACGTTTGTATTGAGCTGAATATATTTGTCACCTTGCTTAATACCCAGCTTAGCAAACTCGTCAGACGGCTTGTGAATCGCTTTTTTCAACCCTTCAACATAGGTACGAAGGTTATTAAACGTAATATTCAGATCACGCTGTGATTTATTGGTGTATCCCAGATCACTCATTCTTAATGAAGTAGCATAAGGAAGATAGCAAGCTCCATTTTCTATACGTTCAAAAGGCAAAGAAGTCTCTCTGCCACGCAAGAATGAAGAACAAATTGCTGGAGAAGCGCCAAACAAGTATGGAATCACCCATCCAAAACGATAGTAGTTGCGGATCAATCGGAAATAGCCATCAGAGATCCGCTCTTTACCACTCTCTGCATCTTCAACGCCAGCCCATGCTTGCCAAAACTCAATCGGTAATGAAAAATTATAATGAACCCCAGAGATGGTCTGCATTAAAGCACCATAACGGTTTTTCAGCCCTTCACGATATAACGTCTTATAGCGACCAATATTCGATGTGCCATACTGAGCCAGAGTAATGTTCTCTTCCGCATCAATAAAGCATGGCATACTCAAAGGCCACATTTTTTCTTTATCCAGAACACGCGCCGTATGACGATGAATATCGCTAAGAAATGAAATAGTATATTTTATGTCATCATCGACTGGTGTTATGAATTCTAACAATGACTCTGCAAAATCAGTCGTAATCCATTTGTGCGTAAGCGCTGCGCCAAGTGCTTTAGGATGCTCCGTTGCTGCCAAATCACCATCTGAAGTAACACGCAATGTTTCACGCTCAACACCGCGACGAATTCCCTTTAAAATTGTCGGATGAGCCTCTAGCCATGATAGAGCCTTTGATACGTCCGGGATCAATTCGACCTCCCGTAGTGTTTTAGAAGAATTTTTATAAAGGTTTACTTTATCTTAAACAAGCCAAATTGTCGCTGATTAGATATATAAGCAAAAGTCTTTCAGTGCTATACAGGGGACAGATTGATTACAGCAATACAGATAAAGAAAAGGCCCCGCTTTTTAGGCGGGGCTTAATATGGTGCATCCAGGAGGATTCGAACCTCCGACCGCTCGGTTCGTAGCCGAGTACTCTATCCAGCTGAGCTATGGATGCATGGCCAGTTTGTTACTCTGGTAAAAGGCAGTAGTTGCTTTGATTACCTGAATGGTGCCTTAAATGATTTCATCTCAAGGCTAAATATGGTGCATCCAGGAGGATTCGAACCTCCGACCGCTCGGTTCGTAGCCGAGTACTCTATCCAGCTGAGCTATGGATGCATGGTCAGTTTGTTACTCTGGTAAAATGCAGTAGCTGCTTTGATTACCTGAATGGTGCCTTAGATGATTTCATCTTAAGGCTAAATATGGTGCATCCAGGAGGATTCGAACCTCCGACCGCTCGGTTCGTAGCCGAGTACTCTATCCAGCTGAGCTATGGATGCGTGGTCTTAAAATGGCGGTGAGAGAGGGATTCGAACCCTCGATGCAGCTTTTGACCGCATACTCCCTTAGCAGGGGAGCGCCTTCAGCCTCTCGGCCATCTCACCGTACGCTTTCTTTCGAGCTATTTTTCGAACTTGTGGCTCAGAACTTTTGTTTAAGCTCCTCGTCACTGCGTGGCGCACATATTACTTTCCCAGACTTATAAGTCAAACAATTTTTCTAAACCTGTGTTTGTTTGGATACTTCACACACAAGATGGATGGTTTGACGACAAAAAGTGTATTTTGTCAGCAGTAAATTATCCTACCTTCAATTGAAGTGTATGCAAGCCCAAGCCATTATTTCCCACAATAGCATCATGGGCGCTGCCTTTTCTTACGATAGAAAAACAAAAAAGAGGGGATGATAGGTAAAAATTTAAGAATAAAGGGAGCAAGCTACTAACAGAGAGGAAATACCTCAAAAATGGCGCCCGGTTCTGACATAGGACGCCAACTTAGGGTCAATAAGTTGTTGGCTGAGATTTTTCGGCCTGAATCCGCTGATAAATTTCTTCACGGTGAACAGAAACTTCTTTAGGGGCATTTACACCAATACGAACTTGGTTACCTTTAACCCCCAGTACTGTAACTGTTACCTCATCGCCTATCATGAGCGTTTCACCAACTCGACGAGTCAGAATAAGCATTCTTTGCTCCTTGAAAATTTAAAAGAGTCGGGTCTTTAGGTTTCCCCGCTATTATCCATCCAAACACCGTGAAAACGTAAAACAATGTTATATGCTTAAAGTATAAGCAATTTTGAGCGCATTTCCTACATATATAGTTTAGCCAAAATAAATAAATGTGCGCTCAACCTTTTAACAATTTCACAACAAGATTTCAAGGCACCATAAAAGCAACTATCATGGTGCCCTCCAAACTCAGGTAATTCAGGTAAGCCGCGATGCTACCCACTCTTCCACGCTATCTAAAGCAGAAGGCAACGCTTTAACATCAGGACCACCTGCTTGGGCCATATCAGGGCGACCACCACCTTTACCACCGATTTGTTGAGCTACAGAAGAAATTAACTCACCTGCTTTTATTCTAGCAGTCAGATCCTTTGTGACACCAACAATTAGGCTGACTTTATCATCACTTATAGTAGAAAGCACAATAATTGCTGAACCCAGTTGATTTTTTAGATCATCAACCATAGTTCTCAGCATTTTAGGCTCTGTATTACTCAACTGGCTAACCAGCAACCTCACACCGTTAAAGTCTTTTGCTTTACTTGCCAAAGAAGAGCTTTCCTGTATAGCCTGTTGATCTTTAAGCTGTTGGAGCTCTTTTTCCAGTGCTTTGGTTTTATCCAGTGTTACCCGTACTTTTTCACTCAGGTTATTGATATCACCTTTCACCAATTGAGCAATATCCTGAAGCAAATTAGCTTGTTGGTGCACAGATTCCAACGCTTTTTTACCTGTAATTGCTTCAATCCTACGGATACCCGCAGCAGTTCCAGATTCAGCAGTAATACGGAATAAACCAATATCACCAGTACGGCTTGCGTGAGTCCCGCCACATAATTCAGTGGAAAAATTCCCCATTGACAGTACACGAACTTGCTCTTCGTATTTTTCACCAAACAGTGCCATAGCGCCTTTGGTTTTTGCCGCTTCCAGATCCATCAATTCAGTCACTATCGGTGAATTCTTACGAACTTCAGCATTAACCAAATCCTCAACCTGACGGATCTGCTCCGGTTTCATTGCTTCAAAATGAGAAAAATCAAAGCGGAGATATTTATCGTTAACCAAGGAGCCTTTCTGAGATACATGTTCGCCTAAAATCTGACGTAATGCAGCATGTAACAGATGGGTTGCTGAATGATTCAAACGGATTGCATCACGACGTTCTATATCAATAACAGCATTGACCTTATGGTTTACACTTAAGGTACCCTTTGCAAGCTTACCGATGTGACCGATAGCCCGACTGTATTTTTGTGTATCAGCAACATCAAAAACACAATCGTTATTGCTCAGAATACCCCTGTCACCAACTTGCCCACCGGACTCTGCGTAAAAAGTGGTCTGATCCAGTATAATAATCGCTTCTTCACCAGCTTGAATTTGATTGACTAATTCGCCATTACGGAAGATGGCTGTTACTACTGCTTGCTGTTCGTTATGATCGTAACCAGAGAAATCACTGCGTTCATCAACTTTGATCAACTCATTATAATCAGTCCCGAAACCACTTGATTCACGAGCCCGACGACGCTGACTTTCCATTGCAACTGCAAAACCGTCTTCATCCACCTTAATATTACGCTCACGGCAAACATCAGCGGTTAAATCCACAGGAAAGCCATAGGTATCGTACAGACGGAAGGCGGTTTCACCATCCAGAATATCACCGGACAGTCTTGATAGTTCATCGTCCAGCAATTGAAGACCGCGTTCCAGAGTACGGGCAAATTGCTCTTCCTCTGTTCTCAAAACCTGCTCAACAATGGTTTGCTGACGCTTAAGTTCCTCTCCCGCAGCGCCCATCACTTCTATCAATGGAGCAACCAATTTATAGAAGAAGGTATCTTTAGCACCCAACATGTTACCGTGACGGATAGCCCGGCGGATAATACGGCGCAGAACATAACCACGGTTTTCATTGGAAGGAATAACACCATCACAAATCAGGAACGCACATGAACGGATGTGGTCGGCAATAACCCGCAGAGATTTATTACTCAGATCATCTGTAGCACCTGTGACACCAGCCACAGCAGCAATCAACTCACGGAACAGATCAATCTCATAGTTGGAATTAACATGCTGCAATACAGCAGCAATACGCTCCAGCCCCATACCGGTATCTACGGATGGTTTTGGCAGCGGCTCCATCGTGCCATCAACACGACGATTGAACTGCATAAAGACGATGTTCCAGATTTCAATATACCTGTCACCATCTTCCTCTGGACTTCCTGGCGGGCCACCCCAGATATGATCACCATGATCATAAAAAATTTCAGTACAAGGGCCACAAGGACCGGTATCACCCATTTGCCAGAAGTTATCTGATGCATAAGGTGCACCTTTGTTATCACCAATACGGATAATTCTTTCTGCTGGTATTCCAACTTCATTTTGCCAGATATCATAGGCTTCATTATCAGTCTGATAGACAGTCACCCATAATTTTTCTTTAGGCAAATTGAACCAATCCTTGCCGGTCAGAAGTTCCCAAGCATAGCTAATAGCATCATGTTTGAAGTAATCACCAAAACTAAAATTACCCAGCATTTCAAAGAAAGTATGATGACGTGCGGTGTAACCTACGTTTTCTAAATCATTATGTTTACCACCGGCACGAACACAGCGCTGAGCAGTTGTTGCTCGGGAATAAGATCTTTTGTCCTGCCCAAGAAATACATCCTTAAACTGGTTCATCCCTGCGTTGGTAAACAGCAGTGTTGGGTCATTATTTGGCACCAAAGAACTGCTTGGTACTACCTGATGCCCTTTAGTATGAAAAAAGTCGAGAAACGCTTGACGGATCTCAGCGGTGCTTTTGCTCATAATTGTCCCGAAATCAAGCTGGAAAAAACAGATTTATGAATTGGTTAGGTGGAATATTTCATCACCTATTTTCAACTCACGAATAAACAAAGTGGGGATAAGATAAAATTTCTTCCATTAGAAGTAAAATCCCAGATACATCCATTCGCTGGCAACATTGTAAATCGTCTGGGTATTTTCTGAAAGCATGATCGCATAATATGGATAATACTTTCTTTCTGAGAGAAAAAACCGCGTCATTATTAACGCGGTTATAAGTTTGATGACAAAACTTTTACAGCTTTAATACCAGAATACAGGCTATCAATATAATCAGATTAGAATTCTTCGTTATTCAACTCTTCATTTTCGTTGTCTTGATAATCAGCAGCAGCACTGCTGAATTCTCCAGCATTGTGTAGCAGCATTTCACGTAATTTTTTATCCAGCTCAGTAGCAATTTCAGGATGTTCTTTCAGGTAGATAGTCGCATTCGCTTTGCCCTGACCAATTTTATCGCTATTGTAGCTGTACCACGCACCTGCTTTTTCCACCAGTTTATGTTTCACACCCAAGTCGATCAATTCACCATAAGTGTTGATGCCTTCACCGTACATAATCTGGAATTCTGCTTGCTTAAATGGCGCTGCCACCTTGTTTTTCACAACCTTAACACGAGTTTCGCTACCAACGACTTCTTCGCCATTTTTCACAGAACCAATGCGGCGAATATCCAGACGTACAGAAGCATAGAATTTCAGCGCATTACCCCCGGTTGTAGTTTCGGGGTTACCGAACATAACACCAATTTTCATCCGGATCTGGTTGATAAAGATCAGAAGCGTATTGGAACTTTTCAAGTTACCCGCCAGTTTGCGCATTGCCTGACTCATCATACGAGCAGCTAACCCCATATGAGAATCACCGATTTCTCCTTCGATTTCAGCTTTTGGTGTTAAAGCCGCAACGGAGTCGACAATAATGACATCAACCGCACCGGAACGTGTCAACGCATCACAAATCTCAAGAGCCTGTTCTCCTGTGTCTGGCTGAGAACACAACAGGTTGTCAATATCAACACCCAGTTTCTTCGCATAGACAGGATCAAGGGCGTGTTCAGCATCAATAAACGCACAGGTTTTACCTTCACGCTGTGCTGCGGCAATAACCTGTAATGTCAGCGTTGTCTTACCAGAAGATTCCGGGCCATAGATTTCGACAATGCGTCCCATCGGCAAGCCACCAGCACCTAATGCAATATCCAGTGACAGTGAACCAGTGGAGATAGTTTCAACGTCCATTGAACGGTCTTCGCCCAGACGCATGATGGAACCTTTACCAAACTGTTTTTCAATTTGACCCAGTGCCGCTGCCAGTGCTTTTTGTTTATTTTCATCAATAGCCATTTTTACTCCCTCGTAAGCAATGAAAGGGTTACCTCACTGCCGATGAATAATTTTTAATACCAAAATGTTGCCAGCAATTATACTGTATAATCATACAGCATCAAGCTAATTTTTTATAATCTCTGATAACAACGTCTTCAGAGAATACATTGCGGATTGAAGGCGTATTTCATTTCGATCACCGTTAAAACAACAATGACGGGATACAATTTCTATCCCATTTATTGTGCGATATGCAAAGCCAAACCACACTGTGCCAACAGGCTTCTCTTCGCTGCCACCATCAGGCCCGGCAATACCACTGACAGAAACCGCTAGATCCGCGTGCGCTGCCTGCAATGCCCCTGCTGCCATCTCTCTCACAACCTGTTCACTGACAGCGCCATATTGCTGTAAAGTGGTTTCTGATACACCAAGCATCTGATGTTTGGCTCTATTACTGTATGTCACAAAGCTGCGGTCAAAATAAGCAGAACTACCGGCAATATCTGAGATTGCTTTTGCCAGCCAGCCACCTGTGCAAGATTCAGCACAAGTCACCCACAATTTTTGCTGTCTCAGTTTCTTTCCCAGTTCAATACTAAGCTGGATCAGAATTTTTTCATCCATAAACACACCTTTTAGCCGGTAAAAGATCAATTTTTCTGAAGCTGATTCCAAATCCACAAACCAGTGATTGTCAGCGCAAACAACACGCCAAAACCTATCCCTGCCGTAACAACCGGAATACCTATTTTAATGACCAGTGAATATAGGCCAAGCATCAGTAACATGGCGGTATTCTCACCCAAATTCTGCACTGCGATTGCATTACCGGCCCCAACCGTTTGCCTGCCGCTTTCCTGCAATAAGGCATTCAATGGAACGACAAACAGGCCACCAAAAATGCCAAGAATAATAAGTATGACGTGAGAAGCCCAGATACTCTGCTGAACAGCAAAAATCACCACCATCACACCAATTAAAATACCGGCTGGCATACAACGGCGGACTGTTTTCAATGTGATAAAACGCGCAGCAACACCTGCACCGATAATAATCCCGATAGCAACCATCACATTGAGTACTGTTGGCGTGCTGTTATCAACAATTCCCAAAACAACAGGCACCCATAAAACCAACAGAAATCTCAGCGTTATCCCCGCCCCCCAAAATAGACTGGTTCCAACCAAAGAAAATCGTGCTTCTTTGTTATGCCAAAGAATACAACAAGCTGAAGTAAAGTCCGTCAGTATCTTTTTCAGATTCCAGCCCCTACCGTGATGGGACACCGACAATCGAGGAATAAAGAAATTAATAATGGCAGCAATACCGTATGTCAGTGCACAAGCAAACAATGCGACGGTCAAGTTCCAATCAGACAAAAAACCACCAGCCACAGAACCGGTGAGAATAGCAGCTATCGTTGAAGCTTCCATCAAACCATTCGCTTTTACCAAGCGATCACCATCTGTCAATTCAACCAAGATTCCGTATTTAGCTGGTGAATACGATGCTGCACCAATCCCAACCAAAGCATAGCCCAAAAATGGATCATAACCCAGACAGACAATAAGCGCGCCCAATAGCTTGAAGCTATTGGCAAACAGCATCACACGACCTTTCGGAAAGTGATCTGCGATTCGTCCCACAAAAGGCGCCAACAGGATATACGCAAGGACAAACACTATCTGCAATATTGGCTGACTCCAGTCAGGATAAAACTGGGCTTTCAACTGTGCCAGAATCGCAAACAGCAGAGCATTGTCCGCAAAAGCAGAAAAAAATTGTGATACCAATACTGCTTTCATGCCACGGGTTAATAGCGGCTGAGCAACACCAGAAGATACATTCACGATAGTTATTCCTATTCAGCTTCCGCTATTTTCAGTGACACGCTTTCGCCTGACAGTTGAGCAAAATGTTTCACCCGACCGAGAACAGTGCAGAATCCCTGTTCATCAATTGAAACAATATCTCCGGTATCGTACCAACCAAACTGGACATTCCCATGTTCATCTTCTGCCGATGGTCGTTCTAAATGATTTGGCTCTTCAACTCTCAGATACCCTTTCATAACATTCAAGCCACGCAGTTGTAAACGTCCCCCCTCCTTAATATCTGCTACGGGAATCAAACGGTATTCCATTGCCGGTAAAACTCGCCCAACAGTACCGACTTTAGCCATCATTGGCACATTAAATGCAACGACAGGCGCACATTCTGTCATTCCATACCCTTCCAGAATGCGGATCCCGAATTTATCTTGCCAAACACGTTTAGTGTTCTCAGCGAGCTTTTCAACACCCGCCATCACACAGCGAAGACGTGCAAAATCATAGGGATGGGCAGAATAGGCATAATCCTCCAGGAAAGTGGATGTGCCCAATAATACGGTGCAGTTACGTTCATATACCAATTCTGGCACCACTCGATAGTGCAGTGGATTTGGGTAAAGGAATACCCGGCTCCCGGTCAACAACGGGGTAAATAGGCCAACAGTCAGTCCAAATGCATGAAACAGTGGTACAGAAGACATAAAACGGTCAAGTGGATTGAAATCAGTGATAGTTTTTATCTGTTCCACATTTGCTAACAAACTAGCGTGGCTATGAACTACACCTTTTGGTACACCTTCTAAACCGGATGTAAATAACACTAAAGCATCATCATCTGGTTTCTGTGCCACCATCGCTTGTTTCGGGAAAACGAGGTGCCACAAGACCCATAATTTATCTCGAAAAGTCGCTGTGCCTTCCAAATCCTCAAGATAAACCCAGTTAACCTGAACAACCTGTTCAGATAGATGAGTTAACTGCTCTTTTTTCAGAAACTGCCGGGAAGTCACAATCGTTTTGATACTGGCGGCGGTTACTGCATTCTTCAGCCCATTACTGTCCACAGTATAGTTTAGTAGAGCGGGTACTCTTCCTCGTAAAGATGCCCCAAATATCATAGCCGCCACAATAGTGGTATTTGGTAAAAGAAAACCAACCCGTTCACCCTGGCAAGTCAAGCGCTGCAAAATACGGCTGATACCCAGTATTTTTTTAAGCAGGCTGTTATAACTGTCCTCTTTAAAAGAAGCATCTTCAATACAGGGCTTAAAGCGGCCAAATCGCTTTTGCGCCACCAGTAAAGATTCAAATATTGTTTCTTGCGGGCGAGTCGCCATTCGTGCACTCATCATGATTTCATGCAAATGTTCTCCCGCCAAACGGCGTCGCTGCTCCGAATTAGGTACATCCGGCATGGGTAATTGTGTGGCAGGCAGGATTTTTATTGTCACCTTCGGAAAAAGATGAAGCTTGAAGATACCTTTTAATCGGCTAAATATCGTTTGCTCCAACCCCTCAATGCGGACAGGCACCACCATTGCTCCCGATACAGCGGCAATAAAAGCCGCTCCATCGTAGATTTTCATTAAAGAACCAGTAACAGTAATTCGTCCTTCAGGGAAGACAACTATCGGCCTCCCTTTCTCTATTTCTTTGAGCAGTCCCCTGACGGCCATTGGATTTATGGGATCCAAAGGAACTATTTCAACATAGCGCCTTACCCATTTCATAAAACCCCGGTTTGCAATGTTAGAGTAAACAGCAAATACCGGCTTGACAGGCAAGAACAGTGTTAGCAAAACACCATCAAGAAAAGAGACATGATTAGGTGTGATAAGGCATTTAGGATGGGTAAATTGTTTAATATCTCCTTCTATCGTCAAACGGAACATTAAACGAAAAACAAACTTTAGAAATTTAAACAACATATTCGTATCTCAACCCATTTGAAAAATAAACAGAAGATGCTATTTATCATTCGATATCGTAATATTCTTATTTTTAAAAAAATAGCGTCAAGATATTCTTCTAGGAAGAATCATTTCTTTCACACAAGCTATAATTTTTTCCGGTGAAAGTTGCGCATTAATAATATGATCTGCACACTCACAATAGAGATTTTCCCTGGCGGTAAGGACTTCTTCCATTTCTTCAACAATAGATTTTCCAGTTAAACTGGGGCGTTGAGTACTTTCCGGCTGCTGCATTAATCGTTCAGCCAAGATGTCAGCGGACGCCTGAAGATAAATCACCGTACCATTTTGTCGCATATATTGGCGATTTTCAGCGGAAAGAATAATCCCACCGCCGGTGGAAATAACCCGGTTACTTTGACTAACTTGTTGTAAAACCTTACTTTCCAATTGTCGAAACTGTTGCCACCCTTGCTGGTTAACAATATCTGCAATGGTCATATTACTGATTTGTTGGATATGATGATCGGTGTCAATAAATGTATACGATAACTCATTGGCTAATCGCTTTCCAACCGTCGTTTTTCCTGCCCCACGCGCACCTACAATAAACAATATTGGGTTCATTGCCTGATATCCTTGGTAAATTTCATCATTAAAAATATATTAACACCTATAGTAACCAGAACTTTACATCAACGTAAAATCAAAAGTTAATCTATATGGAAAAAGCTACCCCAAAGCATGATCCTACCGATATATCAATTAATCAGACACACTTTTGGGGTAACAATAAACAGATTATTTACGGATTAAATTATCTCCATAACCAACCCACTTATACGTCGTCAGCGCATCTAATCCCATTGGACCACGGGAATGCAGTTTCTGAGTACTGACGGCAACCTCCGCCCCCAAACCAAACTGTCCACCATCAGTAAAACGCGTGCTGGCATTCACATAAACCGCCGCAGAATCTGCCTGACAAACAAAATAGTCAGCATTATGCAAAGATTGAGTCAGAATCGCATCAGAATGGGATGTGCCGTATGTACGGATATGGCTAATTGCCCGGTCAATATCACTGACAATTTCCACATTCATATCCAGAGATAACCACTCATCGCTGTAATCTGCTTCTGCCACATCCACGACTTTTGCCGGGCCTTCCCGCAAAAATTCCATTGCTGACTTACTCGCGTGAAGGGTAACACCTTGCCCTGCCATATTCCGGCTCAGTACAGGCAGAAAATCTGCCGCGATCTTCTGATGTACCAGCAACGTTTCCAAAGCATTACAAGCACTTGGGCGTTGAACCTTAGCGTTAGTGATAATAGTCAATGCCTTATCGAAATCAGCACTTTCATCGACAAAAGTATGGCAGACACCGATACCACCGGTAATAACCGGAATGGTTGACTGCTCGCGACACAGCTTATGCAACCCAGCGCCACCGCGTGGAATCAGCATATCCACGTAACGGTCCATTTTCAGTAGCTGAGTAACCAATTCACGATCGGGTTTATCTATCGCCTGCACTGCTGCGGCAGGCAACCCACTCTGCTCGAGTGCCTGCTGAATGACTTTCACTGTTGCCTGATTGGTGTTATGAGTTTCTTTACCACCACGCAAAATAACGGCATTACCTGTTTTCAAACACAGAGACGCAACATCAATAGTGACATTAGGACGGGCTTCATAAATCACCCCAACCACCCCAAGCGGTACACGGCGGCGTTCTAACTTCAAACCATTATCAAGCAGACCGCCATCAATGAGCTGCCCTACCGGGTCAGTTAAACGGCATACTTGGCGAACATCGTTAGCTATCGCTGCCAAACGTTCTGGTGTCAGTAACAGACGATCCAGCAACGCTTCACTCATTCCCTGTTCACGAGCCTGAGCCATATCAAGCTGATTAGCGTCGAGAATAATTGTACTTTTCTGCTCCAACAAATCTGCAATGTGGATTAATGCCTGATTTTTCTGTTTCGTACTGAGCTGTGCCAGTTGCCATGAGGCTTCTCTGGCGGCCTTTCCCATTTGTTCTAACATTATGAATCCTTAACTCACAATCATGTCGTCACGATGAACTGCAACAGCGCCATATTCATAACCGAGAATTTGGTTTATCTGCTGTGAATGGTGGCCTGCAATCAAACGCAGAGCATCACTGTTATAACGGCAAACGCCGTGCGCCAAATCCTTACCAGACAGGCTACGAATACAGATAACTTCTCCACGGGAGAAATCACCTTTAATATTTTTAATCCCTTTCGGCAACAAAGAGCTGCCTTTTTCACAGATTGCTGTTTCAGCACCGTGATCAACAATAATTTCACCGGCAGGAGGGGCACCAAAAATCCAACGCTTGCGATTTTCCATCGGGCTTTCCAACCCATGAAAGCGAGTCCCCACCGAATTACCTTCAACAACATCCGCGATAACATCAGGTTTGTTACCGGCAGCAATAATGACATCAATACCGGCCCGGCCTGCAATACCCGCGGCCTGAAGCTTAGTCGCCATTCCCCCCGTCCCTAAACCAGAAACGCTATCACCTGCAACCATACGTAATTCGTCGCTGATGTCATGAACTTCCGGAATAAGTTCTGCATTCGTATTGCTACGCGGATCAGCGGTATATAGCCCTTCAATATCAGTCAATAATAACAGTTTATCTGCTCCCCCCAGAATTGCCGCCAGTGCAGATAAATTATCATTATCACCCACTTTAATTTCTGCGGTTGCAACCGCATCATTCTCATTGATTATCGGAACAATGCGATTATCAAGCAGGGCATTTAAGGTATCTCTGGCATTTAAAAAACGCTCCCGATCTTCTAAATCCGCACGGGTCAGTAACATTTGACCAACATGAATACCGTAAATAGAAAAAAACTGTTCCCACAGCTGAATCAACCGGCTTTGACCTACTGCCGCCAGCAATTGCTTAGAAGCAATAGTTGCAGGTAAATCCGGATATCCCAGATGTTCCCGGCCAGCCGCAATAGCACCGGAAGTTACAATAATAATACGGTGGCCTTTTTCATGTTGTTGAGCACATTGGCGTACCAGCTCGACAATATGAGCCCGGTTCAGACGACGAGAGCCGCCGGTCAATACACTTGTCCCCAGCTTCACAACCAATGTTTGGCTACCATTCATCATATTTTTGCCGTTATATTTAATTTGAAAAAACAGCGTTCAGTTTTAGCAGGAGAGAAGCGTTATGCCAACAGGCATAACGATAAATTGAAAAAAGGTGAGTTCAAAATAAACTTATGCCCTCAATCTCAACTAACCCATTTTATTTTTCAACCACTGACTGGTTTCCTGTAATGCCTTATTGAAGCTGCTGTAAACAGGTGTTGCCGGAATAGTCAATAATTTACTGTCCATTGATGACATTGCTATCAGCTTTGATTCTTCCTTCGGGCTGAAAATATCATTCTGCCAGTAACCAGCTAGCATAGGAACGGAACAACGTCGGCCTAACAGGCCTTGTTTTTTAAGGGAATAACAACCAAGTTCGAGGCGAAACGCATTTTCATCCACGTTATAAATACCCATCCGGCTGGCAAACATATCCAGATACATCACAGGAGCATTTTGCTGGCGTTCAGCGCTATTGAGCCACTCATGGACAATAGCGCCAAAAGTCGCAATACATTTGATACGCTTAGATTCCAAATATGCCAGGCGGACAGCAATATTAGCACCAAAACGGAAACCCAAAACGCCAACCCGTGTATGGTCAATCCAAGGGATGTCATCCAGTTGATGGATTATTTGTTGATGAAGAGTACAAGTATCCTGTGTCAATCGCAGACGTGAGCAGTAACCCACTGAAGGCATATCCACAGTCAGCATGGCAAATCCCAAAGGCGCCAGATAATCACGGAATAACTGATAATAATCACTTTGCAAATTATCTAAGCTACCACACACCAGAATAGTTGGAGAGGGTCCTTGTGGTCGTTGAGGCAAATGTAGAAAGCCAGTTACACAACCGCCCTCTTTCAGTTTGAACTCTATCTTCCTCAACTGATAGTCAGAGCACCGGGCCGCATTTTCATAGGCTTTATTTGCCAAAACAACGGCCTGCTGAGACAGATCATCACCTTTGAGATGAGGATAACCGGCGATGCTATACAAATTGGCCGCTTTCAACCAGAAACTCCCGGCTTCAGCGGTCTGTTCTGTCTGTAACGCTCTCTGTTGCCACAGCATCGCCTGATGTGACCACTCAAAAATCCAATTACCTTTACGGTACCCAACTACCGTATCCAGTAAATTATCATCACTGCGTTGAGCGTTTGTCATGGCAATCCGGCACAAGACTTCTTCTATCTCAAAAGGATCAATTCCCCGCCAAATCCACATCAGCCGGTTAATCATACGATACCAGCGCCCATAACTATTACCATCCAACGTATTGTAATTACCGACAATCAGCCGGGGATGGCGGTGCTTTACCAGCGTAGAAGTTTCCTGATGCTTTTGTCTTGGCTTAAAAAGTGATTCTGAAAGATTTTGATTTGCCATAACAAATGCTGATTTTATTTGCTTTCACAAATTGGCGGAATGAATACTACGCTCATATCCCAAGGTTGCTCGATCCAAGTATCTTGCGGAATATCAACAACATAATCATCAACAAGAGGACGACCCGCCGGTTTGGCAAAAATAGTCACAAAATGCGCTTTCGGATACATATCACGGATAACCTGAGCGGTGCCCCCGGTATCAACCAGATCATCGACAACGATGAAACCTTCACCATCACCTTCTGCTTTTTTCAGCACTTGCAGATCGCGTTGATTATTATGGTCATAGCTGGAAATACAGACAGTATCTACATGACGGATACCCAATTCACGCGCCAGGAGAGCGCCAGGGACAAGACCACCCCGACTGACAGCAATAATGCCTTTCCACTGTTCGACAGGGAGTAAACGTTGCGCCAATTTACGGGCATGTATTTGCAACATATCCCAGGTTACGACATATTTTTCGCTCATAAGAATGGATCCCGGCAACTTAAGAATATTTCAGAAAAGAGTTTTCACAGAAAAAGTTGCGCGAGATTATATTGATTTAGGTCAGCAAAAACCAGCGGAAACAGGGAATCGATGAATCACATTATCCTTACCAAAAGAAAGTGGTATTCTGAACTCAATAGCATCAAAGTGTTAATCGCTTGTAATAATAAAACCTATGTCTCTGGTAGAGAGTAGTATTTCCATCTTATTGAGATGCAGTCACAGGAGATTCGTCGTGTCAGAACTATCACAATTATCCCCTCAGCCTCTGTGGGACATCTTTGCTAAAATCTGCTCTATTCCTCACCCTTCTTATCATGAAGAAGCGCTGGCGACCCACATTGTTCAATGGGCGCAGGAAAAAGGCTTGCACGTTGAACGCGATCAAGTTGGCAATATTCTGCTCAGAAAGCCAGCCAGTAAAGGGCTGGAAAATCGTA
Source organism: Photorhabdus khanii NC19 (assembly GCF_000517265.1). Classification (GTDB taxonomy): domain Bacteria; phylum Pseudomonadota; class Gammaproteobacteria; order Enterobacterales; family Enterobacteriaceae; genus Photorhabdus; species Photorhabdus khanii. Next base: position 443,222 of record NZ_AYSJ01000015.1, on the reverse strand, counting down.
AAGCGGTTGTGCTGCAAGCTCACCTTGATATGGTGCCACAGAAAAACAACGATACAGAACATGACTTCACAAAAGATCCTATCCGCCCTTATATCGATGGTGAATGGGTTACTACACAGGGTACAACATTGGGTGCAGATAATGGTATTGGCCTGGCATCAGCATTGGCGGTGCTGGCTGATGACAATGTAAAACATGGCCCTCTGGAAGTTTTACTGACCATGACGGAAGAAACCGGAATGGATGGTGCTTTTGGCCTGCAACCGGGCTGGCTGCAAGCTGATATTTTAATCAATACCGATTCAGAAGAAGAAGGCGAAATCTACATGGGTTGTGCCGGAGGTATCGATTTCACCACAACATTAGCACTTACCCGTGAAGCGGTTCCGTCTCACTACAAAACACTAAAACTCACCATCAAAGGTCTGAAAGGCGGGCATTCAGGTTGTGATATTCATTTAGGGCTGGGTAATGCCAACAAATTACTGGCACGATTCCTGGCTGCCCATACTGAGGAACTGGCGCTAAAACTGCTTGAATTCCAGGGCGGTACGCTGCGTAATGCCATTCCACGTGAAGGTCATGTTATTGTTGCCGTCCCCACCGATAAAACAGCGCAGCTGACTCAACTGAAAGATAAATACCTGGGGATCTTGAAAAATGAATATGACATGGTCGAGAAAAATCTGACTGTATTGTTGGAAGAGGTTGAAACCGATCTTCAAGCACTGACGGATGATTGCCAGAACCGTTTTATCTCATTGCTGAACAGTACACCCAACGGTGTTATCCGTATGAGTGACATCATCAAAGGCGTAGTAGAAACTTCTCTCAACGTGGGCGTTGTGGCGATGGAACAGGATAAAGTCAATATTATTTGTCTGATCCGTTCGCTTATCGACAGCGGCAAATCCTATATTATAGGTATGCTCGCTTCCCTGGCAAAACTGTCAAGCGCTGAAATTTCCGCTAAAGGCGATTATCCAGGCTGGCAGCCGGATGCAAATTCTCCGGTTATGCACCTGGTACGTGAAACTTATCAACAGCTGTTCGATAAAACACCCAATATTATGGTGATTCACGCAGGGTTGGAATGTGGCCTGTTTAAGAAACCTTATCCTGATATGGATATGGTCTCTATCGGGCCAACTATCACGGGTGCTCACTCCCCTGACGAACAGGTTCACATCAAAAGTGTTGGGCAATATTGGCAACTACTGACCGCAGTCTTGAAAGCTATTCCTGAAAAGTCTTAATCAAATCTCCCCTGCTCCGATGTAGTCGCAGGGGAAATTACCATTCAAGCAAAAGTTGCCGATCCATTTGTGGGTCCAGCAAAGTCACATGCAGGCCCACTAAACGAACTCCGCGCCCTTCCCGTCGGGATACCCATGTTTTCTGAGCCAATTGGAGTAAATCCGGTTTATCCAGTAATGGATGGATATATTCCTGATCCACATGAATAATCTTTCGCATTTTGCTTTGACCAATCATCATAAGCTGTATAAACATACAGTTATTCATTATTAAGATCAATCAGAAAAAAAAGTTAATCCCGTTATTAACTTTTTTCTGTCCGATTCCCTTCGTCAAGTGACCTGTTTAAGCAGGTTCTTTTATTTAATTACATTCCAAAGGTAGTTATGGCAATGAAAAATCACGGGAAACAACAAAAAGCATCCGTACCAGTAACAACACAGCAAATTAATCGCACTGTTTGTTACGCTTTATCAGGCATGATTGTTCTTAGTACCGGCCTGCCCGGTTATCTGGCAGCACAGGAGAATAAAACACAAAAAGCAGCAGAGAAATTAGAAAAGCCAGAGAAAGTGATTGCATTTCCCACGCTTTCCGTTATTGGAGAATTAAACAATAGCGTCAACGCTGGAAGTTCTGTATTAAGAAAATCGGATATTGAGCGTACCCAGGCAGACAATATCGCCGAGTTACTCAATCAACTCCCTGGCGTTTCTATGTCAGGCTCGCCCCGCCCAGGAGGTCAAACCCTGAACATCTGGGGAATGGGTGATACAGAAGACATAAAAATCACACTGGATGATGCACCAAAAGGCTTTGAAAAATATTTCCAGGGATCTATCTTTATTGAGCCGGAATTAATCAAACAGATAGATATCGACAAAGGCCCGCATAACCTGCTTGATGGTAATGGCGGATTTGGCGGAACAGTTAAAATTATCACTAAAGATGCAAATGATCTATTACAGCCAGGAGAAGATTTTGGTGGGTTACTGAAATACAGCTATCACACCAATGACCGGCAAAATATTTATAGCAGCGCAATCTATGGCCGGACAAAAGAAGGCTTTGCTGACGGCTTGTTATATATGAGTAAACGGGATGGCGGCAACATTAAGCGGCCAGATGGCACTCGTTTTGCTTTCTCTAAAAGTGATCAGGCATCCTATTTACTGAAAACTAATTTTTACCTGAATGATACTCACACATTGACACTTTCTGCTATGCGTTCTGATTCTGCTGGTTGGCAGCCATGGGCAGCAAAACGCGATGAAATAGTCGTTCCGTCAGAATCCGACGTTGAAAAATATGGTTGGAATGAAGCCTGGCGCCGTAAGTTGGTTTATCGTGATCAAACGGATCAAAACTACACCGCCAAGTGGAATATCGCACCGGAAGACAATCCATTACTTAACCTGACAGCAACCTATGCCTATTCGAAAACAGAACAGCATGATAAACGCTCTGAAAAAGCCCACAGCGGTTTTCTTGGTTCATTGGGAAATGAAAGCTGGATCGACTATGTGGATAACTTAGCAGATTTAAATAATAAAAGTGCTTTTATAACCGGGCCAATAGAACACACATTACTCATTGGAGCTCGTTGGCATAAAAATCAACGTAATACCCTTATACATGATAAAAGCAAGGACAAAAGACCTGACTATAATTATGGCTATTTTCAGCCGACCTATATGCCCTCAGGAGAGCAAAAAACGCGTAGTTTCTATTTGCAGGATGAAATGATTATCGGCAACCTTACTGTGACACCCGGTATTCGCTATGACCATATCACCAATACCGGCAAGCCAAATATCGCTGCAATCTACAATGATAGCTCACCAAATGTAGGCCATGATTACAGCAGCGTCACCTATACCGGTTGGTCTCCTCATTTCGGTATCATGTGGAAAGCAACGCAAAACCTGTCACTATTTTCGGATGTCAGCCGGACATGGCGTGCGCCACTCGTGGATGAACAGTATGAAATGCAATATGCACAAGCGAGTGTCACGGCCACCAGCCGTAATTTAGATGTAGAAAGAGTGACGGGTTTACGCTTCGGTGCGATTCTGAATTTCAATAACCTGCTGGCAGACCAAGATAGTTTGCAAATCCGTACGACTTTATTCCGTAACAGAGGCAAGGATGAAATATTTGTCCGTCGTGGAGTCGTGTGTAAATCACCGGATTGCGGAAAGCCTTTATCCAACTACCGTAATTTACCGGGATACACCATTCAGGGGCTGGAAATCGAGACTTTCTACGACAGCGATTACCTGTTTGGAAAACTTTCTTACTCAACTATCCGTGGTCAGAGAGATGCTTCACCACGCGATCCTTGGGGTAATAAAACCTGGATTGCGGAAATTCCCCCCACCTCTGCCCGCGCCATGTTAGGCGTAAAAATCCCTCAATGGCAGATGGCAATGGGCTGGACCGGCGATTTTGTCCGTAAGCAAGACAGATCGCCTAAAGATGGAGACCCAATGGCGGTACTCTGGTCAATACCCAAAAGCCAAGGTTACGTTCTGCACGGTTTATTCACCAGTTGGCAACCTGATTTCCAGCAAGGTCTTGAAGCCCGTGTAACAGTAAATAACCTGTTTAATCATGATTATTCCCCATATCTCAGTGAATCTGTTTCCGGGGTTGGGCGTAACATTAAATTCAGTATCTCCCAGAAGTTCTGATTTCCCAACTGATAGTTCCCTCTTTTTGAGGGAACTCAGGCTGCTGACCCACCCATTTAAAATTTCGCGTCATCGGAAACTTTAGATAGTGTGTTATCGGCTGATTAGTTTTCTCTAATGCTTTAATAATACTTTATTGCATCAACGATGGTAAAAGTCTGGCAGATTAATCAGCCAGAAAGGTTAAACGGGCATTTAAACGTTTAAATAAAACCGTAGAAAAACAACGTTATTGGAATGATTAAATCAATGTAAAAAAATTTAAACCCGCGTATTGAAGGTGTTGGTTTTGCATAATAAATGCAACATAATAATGTCGCAAATAACCTGGTTAATATTCATTTAAATCATTTGCTTGCGGATTTTGTTACCCCTATTTTTAATGATTTAATCGGTTTATGAAAAAGTTTATTCCCCGGTTGAAAACATTATTAAAGTCGGTTTCTTGAAACTCTTTGTCTATGGAAACCTCAAAGATTGCCAAACAGCTAAAGATAGGCCGATAAACGGTCTACAAGATACTGGTTTCAGATTAAATATAGAGCTATATTTAGCCCTATATTTAGTATATTTTATAATTTTTCTGAACGGAGGTTTACCATGTTGCAGAAAGTCATGTGTGGCTACACAACAGCTATCAGTAAGTTTAAATCCAATCCCAGTGCAGCACTAGCAGAAGCCCAGGGGGATGCTATTGCTGTTTCATCTAACAATCAGATCCAGTTTTACGCCGTTCCTACTGCACTTTTTGAGGAGATGAGCGCATTTTGTGAATATGCACAACGGGGAAATACGGAGTTGAAAAGCATCCCAGCCAATTTCACCGGAGAAGGGCTAAATATGAATAAAATAGCCACTAAGATGGCTGCAAAAATCAAAGAGGGGATGGCCGGGGACGACGAAGAATGGTCGTAAGATATAGACCTATCTCTCCGAAGAAAAGACACGACCAATCTTTAGTGATCTGCTGGTGATGAACAGCGCCCTTCATCTCCAGCAGATCATTTTCACCTTAGTGAAAATGAAATAAAGAAAATAACGGAAAAGTCACTAAGTAATTAAAAGGAAACTCTGCGGTGATAAGAATATTCACACACCGTGTTTTGAAAGAGGCTTTAGGCGAACAGAAAACCAAGGCGCTGGTTGATGACTTTCGGGCCTATAAAGAGGGAAAAGGCTTACCCGTTACCTTTGGTCGAGACGTTCCCTACCGGTTTACGCATAATCGATCTTACCTTGAATTGCAGCACCTGCATTTCAAAGACAAAGGATTTCCACTCAAACTGGTGCAATTTAAACGAACCAGTGGTTATGTTTTGGTTTATTGCCTTGGTTTTTTCGACACCAACACCTATCTGTTAATCGCGATTATCAAACACTGGGATCACAACAAGCCCAATGATGTAGCTGAAACGGACAGGGATATCCATTTAATGAACGAGCTGGAAAAAATCGCCGAAGGCTTTCGGGAAAAATACTAGTCTGACAGTAATAAGTGAACATTTGTTATTCCGATTTTTCATGATTGATGGTTTAATTGGTTTAATTGGTTTATGAAAAAGTTTATTCACTGATTGAAAACATTATTTAAATCAGTTAATTTTCAAATATATTATCTGATTAACCTATTCTATATTATCATTCATCCTTTTTCACTAATATTTTTATGATGAGCAGCTTTTAAATTGTTATTAAAAGCCATTTTTTAACCTCTAATTTTAATTGGTATAATAAGGTTTTAATCGTTGTTTTTACTACTCTCAACACCTATTTTATATTAAGTTTAATCATCATGGCATATTGTGTTTCACGTTTAATCAACGTTAATTATACTTGCTTTTTATCTTTGTTAACGCTGTTTTATTGGCAATTTTGAACAGTTTTCATAAGTTACCCTCCTTTCTTTTATCTTCATAAATCAACCAGTAAATAGCTTGACAGTATAAAGATACCCATTTATGTTTTTTCAGATAACATTATTTTTTTCGCTGATTCCTTTTCAATTTTATGTTAATGGTTAATGGATTTCGATTAAATTTGATTAACGTCTTTTTAAAAAACTGCACTTATAGTTAAATCCGTCTTTTATATAAAAGCTTTAATATCTCTGTTTTTGTGCTTTTAAATGGTTATGGGAGGTTAGGTAAAAATAACCAGAGGATAGCATTGCCGATAAATGAATTAAATATGGATGTGAATAGGCCGTTAAAGGGAAATGCAGGTAAAAAGATAAAATAAACCCTTTTAAAATGGTGATATCGAGTAAAATGATTTTTATTCCGATAGTTTTATTATTTTTTAATTAAAAATTCATTTAATGAATGGTTTTCATTGAGATATTTTTGTAAATCTAATAGTTTTTCCGTTTCCTACCTTGTATTTAAATTTTCCCATTTTCATTAAATTAATACTCGGATTTTATCGTTTTTCCTTTTTCCTTTTTCCTTTATTTGATTTTTAGGTTTAAAACTAAAGGGGATAATAGGTATACTAATGGTATTAAAATAAAAGTCTATTTTTTTAATCCAGCTAAACGCTATTGTTATTTTTGTGCTATGCGGTTAACTCTGCTAAATGTTTTAATATAATCTCATGTTTTTGTTACTTCCGTTGACCCACGCTGAAGCATTGGCGCAACGGGTCAAGCGCCTGAACTGAACGGAAATACACGCCTGTGTGGTGAATGAAGAAGAAGCCTGGCAGATTAAGGATGCCATTGATAAGCTCTAGTCGGCGCTGGCTTACCGTGGGTATTCACCCCGATAGATCATCAATCAAGCCGGAAGATCGCGGAGATCTTCCGGCTTTTATATTATCGTAGCGGTACTGGTAAACGACTGGTTAAGGGCCTTAATTGCTCCCTGTCATCCCACAGTCCCGGAAACACCTCGAATTTCAGGTCATCACGGTTAATTCCGGTATCAAAATAGCGGCACAGACGTTCTCTTAGCGATTCAGGTCCCCACATATTGGTCAGCTCGCATTTTTCAATGAGTTCCCGATCTTCTGGTAACGAAAGATCTTCTTTAAGAATAGGGGCTTGGGTAACACTTATATTACCATCTGGACCAAGATCAATTAATTTTCCGCCCATAAATAAAAAGTCGCCTTTTTTTCCAAGATAACTCCCTACATCCATAGAACTATAAGGCTTTATCCAATATGGTTCATAAGGCTCATTACTTGGGATAACGGACTTATCCTTTATTTTTCCTTGTACCAGATACTTATTAATGGTATTACCAACAAACACACAAAATAAAGGAGTAGTATCATTTAAATCAACATTTCTCCATATGCCATCCATGTTATGGGTATTGTAAAATCGCATTGCCGGACTGGTTAGCATTTGCCCTATGGTATACAGGTTATCCCGCAACTTAATGTTAATCAAATCACCCGACTTCCAGACAATTCGTTTCACCATTTAGTCAACACAAGCCGTCAGCAACGGCTGCCTCCTTTGCCGTTGTATTTAGATGTTTTATTTAAATGATTATCTGCTGCTTTCAGGTACTCTTTTCGTCGAGCATTCTTCTGACCAACTGGATTCTGCTTATTGGCAGTACCTTCCAGCCCATCCAGCTGTTCAAAACGCCTCTGTTCTAGTCCGCGTGCAGTATCTTTGCCTGACTGCCCGTAACCATCATATAAAACATCTGGAGGTGTATCACCAAAGCGACCAAAATCATTACCATATCGATATTTCAATACCTCTTGGGCTGCCTGTTGTCCCTGCTTACTGGCATAGCCCACATACGGTTTGCCGGTTTCGGCATCAATGCCCTGATAGGTGATATGCGTTGCCGTTTTAGGATTGCCCGCCCAACCTAATGGGTCGATCCATGTCAGGGGGTTTGGTGCGTACTGATAGAGGTTTAATCCACCTGCCAAGCCAATGGGCTCAGGCGGCTAGCGGCCATTTCCGGGGCATAATACCTGAATGTATTAAAATGCAGCCCGGTCTCGTTGTCAAAATTTTGGCCCGCATAGCGCAGGTTTTGCCTGAAATCACAGCTTGTTGATGACCGGGCCGGATCGGTGAAGTAAGCCAGCGGCGGACCATCCAGTTCACCAAAAATGCGATATTTTCCCGCCCACGAAATTTTCCCGTCCTCGACCGTGACTTCCAGCGGGACACCGTTGATATCGGTGTGGTACCAAAAGTCATTGTGCCTGGCTCCCCTCGTGACGATGCTGGCCAGCGGGGTGTAGCTGTCATGGGATTCACAGCAGTAGGTCTGCGTTTCGCCGCTTTTCCCATCACGCTCCTGCAACAGGCCCATGCCANGCCNGANNAAATCNNGTTGTTCATAACGCGCCAGNCCATCATCCCGATCTTCACCCCTTTGCGGATACCCCTCCCAAAGGCATCATAGTGATAACGTGCCGTTGTGTTGNCNATTTTCGCCACCATCAGGAGGTTGTCGCCATCATAGNGGTAATCCTGGGTTTCGTACCACCGACACTCCCGGCGGGTAATATTNNCGTGCGGGTCATGCTCATAGCGCCATTTCCGCCAGTAGCTCAGGCGGGCGCCCTGCAGCGTCACCGCTTTAGGGATCCCCTGTTCTTCCGCCTCCCGTTCCAATATCAACTGCTGATGCTACAGAAAGTTATCCGCCCGGACATACCCCAACATATCATCATAATCGCTGACCTGATGCATCACTTTTTTCAGGCGACTTTCAAAGTCATAAAGATAGTCAACCATGCCCCGGTAATGATCTTCCATCATCAGCAATTCGTCCTGCGGGCCGTAGACCCAGGCCCGCCACGGATTGACCTCTCTGAGATAGGGCAGGGGCTCGGCATCGGCCTGTTTCAGCGGCAGGCTATACTGGCGGGTACAGCGCCCCAGCGGATCATAATCGCGCAGCTGGAACAGTTTGCCCTGCGTGCGAAAGGTTTCACGATGCAGCCTGTCGCGCTCAAATTCACTGAGGAGTGTCTGTTCATGCCGGATCGCACTCAAATGACCAGAGCCGTAGTAGAGCCAGCTTAAGGTGCCGCCATGCGGCAGCGTGAGGGCGCTCAGGTTATCCAGTTCAGCATAGCTGAACTGGAAACGGTCAGTACCATTCTGATCACAAATGACGCGCGCCAGAGCGCTCATAGCGAAAACGCACGACTGTGGGGATCTATTGGGAGATAGATTACCATTGTCGTTCGGTTTC
>NZ_AYSJ01000015.1:172946-434087 GCF_000517265.1 Photorhabdus khanii NC19 | reverse complement strand
GGTATCATTCTGGTACTGCCAGCCGGTCTGGTTGCCGTTGGCATCGGTGAAACTCAGTTGGCGGCCATGCTGGTCTCATTCACTCAGACGGGTGTGGCCGTCCGCATCTTTGTAGCCGTTCGGCAGGCCAAATTCATCCCACAGGATATGGTGCTCCGTGCCGTTGCGGTCGCGGCAGTGGAGGATGTGGTGCGCGTCGTTGAGATGCCAAACTGTGCGGGTGCCGTCGTGCCAGTGCGCCGTGCGGGTGAGGTTCTCATCGTCGTATTCCAGCCGATAGCCCGCCCCCTCGCTGGTTTGCTGGGCAATGACCCGCCACAGCCCTTCGGCTGTCTGTTCCCACTGGTAATCACAGCGCAACCCCCGTCTGTCCTGATGCCATGCCATCACGCCGTGCTCTGTCCAGCCGAATTGTCGCTGGAGAGAGTCGTTACGATGGCTGACCCCCGTCAGTTGGGCGTGCTCATTATAATGGTAGCGGCAAAGCTGAATACGATGGCCGTCATACCATTCGCGCCAGACGGCAGTGAGGCGGGAAACCGTTTTGCCATCGATATCCATCATTACATAGTCACAGTGCAGGTTCAGCCCGCCATGGCCCGTGATGCTGACCATCCGGTTCTGCTCGTTGTAATGAAAACGCTGTTCGTTGCCGACATTATTGCGGATGTGGCTCAGGCGGCTGAGGCCGTTATTATCAAAAGCCGTATAGTGATAAACTAATTCGCCTGCATCACGAATTTCCCATTTGCCCTCTTCCGTGTGTATCAGGTTGCTTTGAGCCTCAGGGCAAAAACAGCGATGACCTGCCGGCACGTCAGGAAAGGGCACGATATCCCCGGCAGGGGAACGCCAGAGCAACCCGCCTTCCACGCGCGTGAGATGGCTTTCCCAGAACAGGCTCCAGCCCCGACCCAGTACGCTGTCATATTGATAACGGCTCAGGTAACTACGCTGCCAGTAGAGCGGTAATTCAGCGTCAAAAACGAAGTCCAGCTCATCCTCATCGTTCAGGAATTTCTGACCGGCAATGACTTCCACCGGGTTCATCAGAATCCCCGCGACAGGTATCGCCACGGCAAGCGCCCCCAACCGACAAGTGATTTTGCGGATTTTAGCCGCGCCCGGTATCTGGTTGAACAGCTTCTGCAACGCGCCGGGGCCTTTGGCTGCCGCGCCACCGAAACTGATTAACCCGGCTGCCAACATCGTTAAATCGGAAACGGTATACGCCCATTGGGGGATTTCCGGCGCAATCTTTGCCGTCTGCGCCGTCCCGCCGCCGATGAAGACATTAGACGAACCGGTCATGACCGCGGCATCACAGACCGTTTTGTCTCCGACCCGCACCGCAGGATAGCCATTGATGAAAACGGAAGCAGAGCCTTCCGCCATCTGGCGCAGGCCATTTTCTTTACTGCACGCCACTTGACTGCGTGTCGCGATGGCGGCGGGTTTGCTGTTGATATAGACATTGGGGGAACCACTCTTGATTTCCCCGCAGGGACTTCGCGACGAGGCCCCCTTAGAGACGCAGGCGTCACGCGCCATGTCGCCTAAATATCCCGCCGCCATGCTCACCGCAACGGCGGCACCCATCAGCAAAACGCCCACCCCGAGACAGGATGTAGCTAATCCGGCGACAAAGAGGGCCCCCGAGAGAATTCCCCCGGCGGCAGAAATTAATGAACCGATGACGGTGCCCGCAATCAATCCCGCCATAGCACTGGAATGGCCTATCGTGTCTCCGAGCCGTGCAGCTTCTGGCATAGCGTCCCCCCCTAGAACTGGAAACTTTTCAGGCAGTCATCCAGCCACTGCCGTTGCGCCTCGGTGAACGCCTGCTGGGATGACAGGGTGAAAATCAGCGCTTTTTTCTCATCCAACCGGAATACCGCCTGATATTGATAGACCTGTTGCCCCTTTTTGGGCCGATAACGGGAGAGCAGCGCCGTGCCTTGCCGCAGGCTATCGCCCAGCGTTATGGGCTGTTCTGCCAATAATTGCCAGTCGCGCAGACCGTTTTTCAGCAGATCTTTTTGGCGGGTGAGATAACTGGCGAGATCTTCGCCTTCGACCAGCTGATCACGCGAGATATTTAGCGCGGGTGCATCGGGCGCGATGAGGATGTTTACCGTCTGTTCCTGATAGCCTGCCGGTAACAGAATGCTGCCTTCAGTGAACCGACAACGGGGGCGATTATCCATCTTTCTTTGTCTTATTTAATCAGTAAGTGATGTTATTAATACATTTAATACATTAAGCATGTTCGTCCGGTTAGGTCAGTGAGCCGAATGCTTATGAGGCAACCACTCTGGCATAAGCACCGTTAATCCACCGCCGTCACAGACAACCTGAATTGATAACCCCGATTGAACAGAGGCAGGCGGTATCCTCTTCTCAGCCATCAATAAAGCGACATAATTAATAATATTATCCGCTTAATATTCAGGCAAAAGGTTATAACAAAAAATCGCCTATGTCTTGATTATTAGGTGAATTAATACTCCATGAATTTAATAAGATGTGATTTATGTCACAAAAAAATGCCAATAATCGCGCTGAAAATCCGTTTTAATGAACTAAATCACTACAATTTTATTCAATAAATTTACCTTGCCCGGTTTACAGACCTTGCATTAATCACCAGATAAGTTTAACTCTGCATTTTTTATGATATTGAAAAAAATCAGCGCTGTTTAAGAATAGTCAGTTCAGAGACGTACAGATTCAGGCTCGTTTTTTAGGTTGGAATGTGTAGGCAATCAAATCTAAGTAGCAACTAATGGACACCGACCTATGCAAGTATGGGTTTTTATTTTTTCTGACAATGTAGTCGCAAACACATATTCGGATTCAGTGGGTCCCTTCCGGTATAGCTGTTGTTCTAACGTCTTCTCCAGTATATAACTCATATCCGGACGGTTATCTGCTTCCACAATGGCATTTAGATTTAAAACCAGAAAGAGTAAAGGATATGCTAATGGTATTAAAATCAAAGCCATTTCTTTAATGGTTTTTAATACTGCTAAATATTTTTGTTCTTTTTCCGCTGATAATCTGGTTAATCAAAAGGCTTATCGGCTTTTTCAACTATTGTCTCTGATTTTTCGAAAACCTCTTATAAATATGTAAAAACGTAAAATCTTTTGTTTGAGAAAATTTTTTAATGCGGTTAATCCTGTTAAATGTTTTTATATAATCTCATATTCCTGTTATTCGGTTAATCCAGTCATTTCGTCATCTCATTAATCAATTTAAAACCCATTTTTCCTGATGTTTTCTCTTTTAATGTCAGTATAATATCGAGTTTTTTACCCACTTTGAAAACTCCTTAATCACTGCCTTTTACCCTTAATGATTAAAGTCTTATCTGTTTTTCATGACATACTTGCGCTTTTTCACGATTTTAAAAACCCATCTAGTCGCAGCAAAATGCCATAAGAGAACCTCACTTGATGATAACAACTTGACAGTCCATGATTACATTAAAATAATAATCATTATCATTTCCCCGAGTTATTGGAAATCATAATGGTAACCCAGAAAGCCATATCTGAAATTGATAATTTAGCGCAACAATTTTACTTTGAACATCATGACTGGTTATACAACTGGTTACGCCATAAAGTCCCCTGCCCCTGCCATGCTGAAGATCTGACTCAGGATACGTTCCTGAATGTTCTGTCCAGTTCAAATTTGTCAGATATCCGTCAACCACGGCCTTTTCTGGCAACCGTGGCTCGCTGCCTGGTTGCTAACTACTACCGCCGGAGAAAAACGGAAAAACACTATCTGCAATATATAAACACCATACCAGAAACGACCATGCCTTCTACAGAAAGCAGATTGGTTACATTTGAACAGCTTGAGAAGCTCGATATCACCCTTGATAAACTACCAAGCCGGGTAAAACAAGCTTTTCTGCTCGCACAATTACAAGGTCTGCGTTACAGCGAAATAGCTGATCAGCTTCAGATTTCTTCCAGTTCAGTGAAACAGTATTTGCAGCGAGCCCATAACAAATGTAAAAAAGTTCAATTTTTCATTTAAAATTCGCCAAGCCGTGTTACATTCACAATTGATTTCAATATGAAATCATAAATAAAGTAAATTATTATAATTTACCTATAACTGGATATTATGGAGAAAATTATGCGACACGGAATTACCGCTGCAATCCTACTTTGCTGCTCTGCCAGCGCTTTTGCCACAACACCACAAATCATCGCTCACCGTGCTGGTACAGGTGATGCACCTGAAAATACAGAATATGCAATTTCCAAGTCCTTAGAGAACAAAGCGGATGCCATCTGGATAACTGTTCAGCTTTCAAAAGAAGGTATTCCTGTGCTCTATCGTCCATCAGATCTGAATAGCTTAACCAATGAAAGTGGGCCTGTTTCTGCCTATAACGCAAGTCAATTGACCAAATTTGATGCCGGTTACAAATTTGGCTCTGATAGTGAGCATCCATTCCGCAATAAAGGGTTAAGTATTCCAACACTGGAACAAGTCTTAAAAAAATATCCAGAGACTTTCTTCTATATTGATCTGAAATCACCCGATGCCGATCCAACACAGCAAGCCAAAGCGCTAGAAAAAGTACTAACCAAGCAGAAAGCTCTGGCACGTACCCGTTTCTATTCCACTGATGAAAAATACCTTAACGCGTTGCCAAACATGATTCAGCGCTTCGAAAGCCGTGATAAAACCCGCACCATGCTGGCGAATATTACAATGGCTCACCAGTGCGATATTCCTGAAAACACAGACACTGCTCGCTGGTATGGTTTGGAAATGCGCCGCAATGTAGAAGTTGTTGAAAAATATACTCTTGGTGAAGCACGTTCCAAATCAGTATTGTCATGGGATAAGGAAGCAATGAAGTGTTTCCGGGCTAAAGGTGGTGCAAACATCATTTTATTTGGCATTAAAACCAAAGAAGATTTCAAACAGGCTAAAGAGCTCGGTGCCGATGGTGTGCTGGTAGATTCACCCAAGCTATTCAGTACCTTTAAAACAAAATAAGATTTTGAGGTTCCCGAAAACAAGCAGTTACAGTAATTATTTTCTGAAGGAACCGCTTTTACATCTGTAAACAAAGCAAAACCTGCAGTTCTCTTCTCTGTGGGTTTTGACCACTGATAAACCTTGTTTAAAATAGTTCAAAATGAGATTTTCAGTAATCAATCCCCAATTTCTTTAAACGTGAGATCAATGTCGTTGGGTTCATTCCTAATAATTTTGCTGCACCGTCATCACCAAAAATCTTCCCTTTGCATTGTTTAACAGCAAGAGAGAGATTTTTAATTTCCAACTCTTTCAGCTGTTGCATGGTCAGCACGCCTTCGATTCGTTGAAGTTCATCGTGAATATTCTGACACGTAGTTTCATTTTGCTGTTGATCTTGCTCCAGCAAATATTTAAAGGAAACAGCACCCTGCTTTGCTGTAATGAGTGCGCGTTCAATGACATTTTGCAGCTCACGGATATTGCCAGGCCAGTCATATTGCTGTAGCCCCAAAATATGCTTTTGTGAAAATGGTAAATAATTAATTTTACGCTTGTCACAAATCAACTTAGTAAAATGTGTAACCAAAAGTGGAATATCTTCTTTACGGTCACGTAAGGCAGGTGCATAAATCGGGAATACATTTAAACGGAAATACAGGTCTTCACGAAAGCGTTTGTGTTTAACTTCTTCTTTTAAATTGCGATTGGTAGCGGCAATAATCCGCACATTCACATGCCGCGTTTTTTCTTCGCCAACCCGCTCAAAGGTTCCTTCTTGCAATACACGCAACAATTTACTTTGTAGCTCTATAGGAATTTCGCCAATTTCATCTAAAAACAATGTACCTTGGTCTGCCAATTCAAAACGTCCGACACGGTCACGCACAGCCCCAGTAAATGCACCTTTGACATGTCCGAAAAATTCACTTTCAAACAGTTCCGAAGGAATAGCGGCGCAATTGACCCGAATAAGTGGTTGCTGTTTACGGTGACTGGATTGGTGAATGGCACGGGCGATCAATTCTTTGCCTGTACCTGATTCACCATAAATCATCACGTTGGCATCAGTTGAGGCGACCACCTTGATTTTTTCAATAATCTGTAAAATGGGTTCACTGCTGCCAATAATTTCATGATATTGATTTTCTTGTAAAATCTCTTCTTGCAGATATTCATTCTGCTGTTCCAGACGGCTTTTTAAATCTTGCAGTTCTTCAAGGGCATGAGTCAATTGTTTTTCGGTATTCAGCCGATCGGTAATATCGCGGAACACCACTACCGCGCCAATAATTTCACTATCACAAATCACTGGGGTACTGGTAAATTCCACCGGAAAGCAACTGCCATCACGGCGCCAAAAAATTTCCTGAATACCTTCATGTACAATACCATCATGTACCGCCGCATAAATCGGGCACTCTTCTTCAGGATAGGGCTCACCATTTTCATGGGTATGGTGATGAATCTGATGGATATTGTTACCCAGTGTATCTTCAGGTTGCAGTCCCAACATTTTAGCCCCGACAGGGTTAATAAAGGTACATAAGCCTTGTTTGTTAATACTGTAAATACCGTCACCGACTGAACTCAGTAATAAATGCTTGCCTGTGTCGGAGTCAATAAACAGTTCTTGCAAGGCTTGCGATTCTTTTAAACCTGTGCCAATGACTTTATCAGCATTTGTATTGAGTTGGCGCAGCTCTAAATCTTTGACATCCACCAGCGACCATATCAGCAAGGTTTTGTTTTTATAGGGCAATGAAATGGAAGTAATATCCAACTGGATTTTTTCACCATTTTTATCAAAGACATACAACTCATTGTTCCAGGCCCAACCTTTTGCCAAAGCGCCTTCGGTAAATGCGATAAGGTATGGCAGTTGTCTGAAATGACCAAAAATGGAAGTCACCGTTTTTTGAATAATTTCATGACGTTCATAGCGTAATAGTTGGGTGGCACTAATATTCACATCAATAAACTGGTTTTGATGTGGGTCTAGCACAATTAATGCCTGTGACGTGTGTTCAAATACCAACGGGCGAATCGAATCTTCAGAAACTACCCAGTCCGAGATAAAGTCAGTTGTATTCATACTATGAATTTTCATAATTTAAGTTATGGAATTTCATAATACTACGAAAAATCGTAACTTCCCAGCAGTTCAATTTATCTCCAAAAAAATATTTTTATAAAAATTAAATGTTATTTTTCAATTTGATAGTAATTAACCTCCGCCTAAAAGTATAACTTGGCACAGCTCTCGCATTAATACAGTCAGACTAGACTACATGTTGGTTCATTCCCAAATAATATTGAACTAGGAGGCTGCTATGCCAAACATTGATATCGAACAATATAAAGACGGCGATTTTCTCGTTGATTATGAAGAAAAAGTGTTTGAGGACATCAAAGCCCAGCCGGGTGAAAAAGCATTGGTGACTTTCCATACCGTTGCATTTGAGGGATCAATTGGACTGGTCAATGTATTACAGGCAAAGCGTTTATTACGCAAAGGCTTTGAAACCAAAATCTTGCTTTACGGCCCAGGCGTGCAGTTGGGTGTACAACGTGGTTTTCCAACTTTAGGGGCAGAAGCTTTTCCGGGTCTCTTAGCCGTCAATAATCAGTTGAAAGCCTTTATGGAAGAAGGTGGCGAAGTCTATGCCTGCCGTTTTGCGTTGCAAGCGATGTATGGTCAAACCGAAAAAGCGCTTATTCCGGGAATTCGTCCAATTAATCCACTGGATGTAATGGATTTAAAACTGCTGATGCGTCGTGACAATGCCTTAATCATTGATACTTGGACTGTCTAAGTAAACATAAATATAAGGGGATAAGGTTATGAACAGAATCGTTAAAGCTGCCGCAGTGCAATGTAGTCCAGTGCTTTATAGTCAAGCCGCCACGGTAAAAAAAATCTGTGACATTATTTTAGAGCTTGGAAAACAAGGGGGGCAATTTGCCGTTTTTCCTGAAACCGTCGTGCCTTATTACCCTTATTTTTCCTTCGTACAACCACCATTCGCCATGGGTAAAGAACATTTAAAACTGTTGAATGAATCGGTGGTTGTACCTTCCGAAGCAACCTTAGCAATTGGGCAAGCCTGTCTTGAGGCCAGCATGGTAGTGTCGATTGGCATTAATGAACGTGCAGGCAGTACCATTTATAATGCCCAACTGTTATTTGATGCTGATGGTTCTATCATTCAGCATCGCCGCAAAATTACCCCAACTTACCATGAACGAATGGTGTGGGGGCAAGGTGATGGCAGTGGTTTACGTGCCATTAATTCTACGGTGGGACGTATTGGTTCGCTGGCATGTTGGGAACATTACAACCCGTTGGCACGTTTTTCTTTGATGGCAGATGGTGAGCAAATTCATGCTTCCATGTTTCCTGGTTCGTTGGTAGGACAAGTCTTTGCCGATCAAATCAACGCAACCATCCAACACCATGCTTTAGAATCTGGCTGTTTTGTGGTCAATGCCACCGCATGGCTGCATCCCGAACAGCAACAGCAAATTATGCAGGATACCGGCTGTGATATCGGTCCAATTTCAGGAGGATGTTTTACCGCCATTGTTTCTCCCGAAGGCAAGTTCCTGGCTAAACCGATCACGCAAGGTGAAGGTTATTGCATTGCCGATCTGGATTTCAGCCTGATTGATAAACGCAAACGCATGATGGATTCGATTGGGCATTACAGTCGTCCTGAATTGCTCAGTTTATTGATTGATCGTCGTCCAACACAGGTATTACACGAACTGAAAGTTGAACCATCAGATCAAAGTCATCTCGAAAAGCGCTCAAAATCCAATGAAGAACATGTCGAAACCGTATTGATGTAAACCCAATCGATAGGGGGTAAAAATGTCTGCAATACAACTATTGACCGATTTGCAATGTAATGGTCTGAAATGGGAAGGTAAGTTTGGTTTGTCCCGTAGAGGTGGCGCAGGGCCAAGCGATCATAAAGCGTTGAGCCTTGACGGGCAGACCATGATGATTCCGGTGCTAAACCTTGCAGCACAAGACTCTCCCTATACCGCAAAGCCTGAACCGCACTCTGACAAGGTGATCGTCTTTAAAAACCGGATTCCGGTGGCGACCTTAACTGCGCCTGCACGACCCCGTTTTTATGATTTAAAAACCGCCGAAGGCATTGCCTATGAACAAATTGCGACCTTACATAGCCGTGATGTGTTGGCGACAACGGTGTTACAGCATTGCATTCGTATGAAGGACAAGGCAACTGCATGCCAATTTTGCTCGATTGATCAGTCTCTAAAAGAGGGTCGAACCTTGCCCCGTAAACGCCCGGAACAATTGGCGGAGGTAGCGAAAGCAGCCGTTGAACTGGATGGCGTCAAGCAAATGGTGATCACCACAGGCACGCCAAATACGGGAGATCGTGGGGCAAAAATTTTATATGACTCAGTTAAAGCGATTAAGGCGCAAGTAGATTTGCCAATACAGGTACAGTGCGAACCACCCGATGATTTTGCCTGGTTTCAACGTTTAAAAGATGCAGGCGCTGTGTCGATTGGCATGCACCTTGAGGCGGTGAGCGAGCGTATACGGCAGAAAATTATGCCGGGAAAAGCCGAAGTCTCGTTGGAAAAATATTTTGCGGCATTTGAAACAGCCTTTACAGTGTTCGGTCGGGGACAGGTCAGTACCTACATTTTGGCCGGTTTGGGCGACACCGAACTGGAAATCGTGGAGATGACCGCCAAACTGACTGAAATTGGGGTGTATCCATTTGTAGTGCCGTTTGTACCGATTCAAGGTACACCATTAGAGCATCATCCTAAACCTGATCACGCTTTTATGCAGTCGCTCTATCCGAAAGTTGGACAGCAACTTAAACAACATGGTTTGCACTCGGAAAAGACTCAAGCCGGCTGTGCCAAATGTGGCGCTTGCTCTTCGCTGAAAGCGTATGAATAAGGAGAATGTGATATGGAACTTTCTCACTATCGTTGGCTGCTTGAGCTAAATGACGGGCTGAAACCATTTGTTAGCGATGACATTGCCATCAAAATTGTGTCGGAAGATTGGGAGCGTCGCCAATATTATCGTTTGCGTGAAGTAACCTTTCGCGATGAACAAAAAATCTTGCAAGAAGATCGTGACGAGCACGATGTTGAAGCATTAGGCATTGTTGCCATTGGGAAAATGTTTGGTGAGCATGACCGGGTGATTGGTGCAGTGCGGATTTTCCCTGATGGCGAACAGACATGGTATGGCGGGCGTTTATGCGTAGAGCCTTTATATCGACGTCGCCATATCATTGGTAAAGCATTAATCAATACTGCGGTATCAACCGCCAAGAACTTGGGATGCCGTACTTTTTTAGCCACTGTGCAAAGTCAAAATGAACGTTATTTCAAAAGGTTATGTTGGGATAGTTTGCATCAGTTGACCGTTGCCAATATTCCACATGTGTTGATGCAGGCACGGATTGAAAACTATCCTTTACAGCATATCCCGCTGCAAGCCTATATGCAGAAGGAGACGCAATGATGGAGCTCAATCAACTACTCGAAATGTTAAAACAGACACCCGCTATGCAATCCAAGCAGGCGATTGCTCACACGGTTTCAGTCAATACAACTTGCCATGTGGATTCATTGGATAGCTTATATGCCTATCCCGGAGATGACACGGCGGCACTGCCGCTAAATGGTCAATATGTATTGCACGCCTGTGAAGGCATGCTACCCAGTTTTGTGACCAATCACCCTTATTTTGCCGGATGGTCAGCGGTAATGGCGAACATCAGTGATATTGCAGCCATGGGTGGTCGGGCATTGTCCGTAGTAAATAGTTTTTGGCATACCAGTAGCGAACATGCCCAGTTGTTAATGCAAGGTATGCAGGATGCTTGTCGTGCTTATGATGTGCCATTGGTCGGTGGGCATACCAATCTTGCCATCGTTTATCAGCCCACTTTATCCGTTGCGATTCAAGGCATAGCGCGAAAACTACTCTCGGTGTTGCATGTCAAACCACAACAAAAAATTCTGATTGCGTTAAATTTGCAAGGGCAATTCCACGCCAATACCACTTATTGGAAATGCTTTGAACGGGTGCCTGACCACATTTTACAGTCACAAATTGCCTTATTGCCGCAATTGGCAGAGGCAAATCGGGTTCATGCCGCCCGTGATATTAGCAATGCCGGCATTTTAGGCAGTTTGTTGATGCTGCTCGAAGCTACGGCATCGGGGGCACATATCAACTTAGATGCCATTCCTAAACCTGACGATGTGGACTGGTTTAAATGGCTACAAATTTTCCCCAGTTTTGGTTTTTTACTGACTGCCGATGCAAATGAATGTGAAGAAATTATCGAGCTGTTTCACTGCCAGAACATTGCCTGCGCGGTGATTGGTGAAACCAATGTCAGTGGTGAGGTTGCCGTGCAGCAGCAACAGCAATACGACATATTTTGGGATTTTAACAACCGAATGTTTACCGGTTTTTGTTATGCCGACGTTTTAACAAAGTTACAGACTCAATCCATACAGATTGAGGCTAAAAATCAGCAGGAGTCGATGTTATGCCCAGTGTGAATTTTACCGTGAAATGGCCTGATGGGGAGCTGATTCAATATTACTCACCCTCAACGGTGATTTATGAATATCTGTCCATTGGTCAACGTTACCCAAGTACGCAGTTCTTACATCAGGTTGAAAATGGCCTGAATGCCGCATCGGAAAGGGTACAGGCACGTTATGGCTTTGTCTGTAGTTCGGCCATGGATACTCTGGCAATGATCAAACGCCAAGCCAAATTCTTCGGGCCAAGCCCGGAAGATCAAATTGAAGTTATTGAAATGACGAATCAATGAGAGGGATGTTCCATGTTAAATATCCAAAATCAAATGTTACAGCCACATTATGATGTGGTGATTATTGGTGGTGGTCAGGCAGGTTTATCTATCAGCCATTATTTGCAAAAAGCAGGCATTGACCATGTGGTATTGGAAAAAGAATCCGAGTTAACCCATAGCTGGCGCCGTAAACGTTGGGATAATTTTACCTTGGTGACACCGAACTGGCAGTGTCTATTACCTGAACATCCTTATCAGGGAAAAGATCCTGACGGCTTTATGACTAAGCCTGAGATTGTGGAGTATCTTGACGAATTTATTGAAAAAATTAACCCTCCCGCCATTTTAAATATTCAGGTAGAACATGTAAAAAAAGTGGCAGCACATGAGTTTGTCATTAAAACCAATCACGGTACCACTACAGCCAAACAGCTTGTCGTTGCCGCAGGTGGGTATCACACTCCGATTTATCCAAAACTAAGCAATGCCTTGCCTAAGCATGTGAAAGTGATGCATTCGGAAGAGTATTTAAATGCAGATCAACTGCCTGAAGGAGCGGTGTTGGTGGTTGGATCAGGGCAGTCCGGTGCACAAATTGCCGAAGATTTACATCTGGCAGGCAAAAAAGTCTATTTATCGACAGGCAATGCACCACGTTGTGCGCGATTCTATCGCGGTAAAGATGTGGTGAAATGGCTGTTTGATATGGGTTATTACGAAACGACTGTCAACAATCATCGTTATAGTGAAGAAGTACGTAACAGCACCAACCACTATGTCACAGGGCGTGACGGCGGGCGTGATATTGACCTGCGTAAATTTGCCTTAGAAGGTATGCAACTGTTCGGACATTTTGATGACTTTAAAGAAGGTCAATTCTGGTTTAGTCCAAATTTATCAGAAAACCTGGACCGTGCCGATGACACTTATAATCGCATTAATGCCTCGATTGATGAGTATTTAGAGAAAAATAATATTGCAACCGATGAACCTGCATCGGTGTATCAACCTGTTTGGCAGCCTGAGCAAGAAATCACCCACATTGATTTAATAAAAGAAAATATTACTTCAGTGATTTGGTGTATTGGTTTCAGACCAGATTATTCATGGCTTGATTTAGATATTTTTCAAGACAATGGTTATCCAAAACATGACCGAGGTATTACCATCGATCCAGATGTCACATTTATTGGTTTGCCGTGGTTATATACATGGGGCTCCGGGCGTTTTATGGGGATTGATCAGGATGCCGCCTATGTGGTGCAGCATATTGAGCAACAAATAAGTCAGCAGAATATAGATATACTACCTACTTTGATTAAAGGCGCTAAATCTGAAATCAAAGATAAGCGAATATCTCGAACGTGAGATTCCTAATTTCACCTGACAGAATATTTTTAAGCTCTTATTTTTTCAATAAGAGTCTCATAAGGCATTTTACTTTTCAAACCACCATGTGGTCTGTAGTCGTTGTAAAATGCCTCCCATTCAACCAATTTTAATAGTGAATTTTAAACCGATAATACTTATAAAGGAGTTTTTTTAGATACTTATAGCATAAGGCGTTATTGAAAATATTTTACGGATAATGGCGGATTTTAATTTTCATAAAACACAATTTCATTCTTAGCAATGAAATAGGGAAAAAAATTAAATGCCAAATAAAAAACCAGTATTTTGTCAGCACGTGTGATTTTAAAATCTGGAAAAAAGGCAAGTGTATCACGAAAAAACAGGTAAAAACTTTAATCATCAAAGACAAAAACAGTGATTAAAGATTTTTTAAATCGGATAAAAACGTCGATGTTATACTGACATTGGCGCTGTGTTATTTTTATCTGTGGATGGATGTGATATCCAGTGTAACAGAGGCCAAAATGGCGCATGGGCCCGGCTTAATGGGGAAAAATGGACACAGCATTTTTTATAATGAAAAAACAAACCCCATTCAAAATAATAGGATTTGTCAGCGGTCTGGGTGCATTAAGTTATTATATAAAAATCAATAAATTAAGTTGATATCTCGATAGAGTTCTGTATTTTACTCTCGACCATATTTTGTATAATTGCATATAGGTCTATATCTGTTTGCGGTGCATGGATAGAAATGATAAGGCTATAATTTGCCACGGAATCATAACGCTCAAGCACACGTCTCGTTCTCCACCACCCCTGAGCAGGATAGACCGCCAGATACCCACAGTTAGCCAGTTCTGCTGCGGTTCCTCGCCAAATATCTTGATGTAATGAGCCTTTGTGTCTCTGTGTTGCTCCCAATAACCAATTATCATCGTTGCCTGTAGCACCATGATCATTATCATCAGAATCGACAGCCGCATTGATTCTGGTGGTAAATTCGTCTAACGACTCCGTTTGTCGTTTCACAGCAAACCGAAGGCGATGTGATGGATAATGATACTTCGAAGCTCCCCCTCGTTCTGATGGATTTGGTTCAATGAAGTAAGAGAGCGTGACACGCATTTCAACCTCTGTATTTTGCAACACCTGTAGTTGCTCTTGCGGCCAAGGCAAAGTATGTAAGTTTAGGTCGCGCGTTTTAATTCCCTTGTTAGTTTTTCGATAGGGTTGCAGGCTGTCTTCTACAATAAGCGTTAAGCTGTTTTTTACGCTCCACAGTGCTCTTTCAATATTGGGTGCACCCCAGCCACAGTGGCGGACAAGCGATGTATAGCCTTTTTTTGTGCGTGCTGGGTACATCTCCAACATCGCTGGTGTCCATTGCGCAGAATGAGTAATCAGCGCACGAATTGTTTCCGGGCGTAGGGAAGGATATTGAGCCATCAATTGCGCTGCCATACGGGCGCAAAGGGCAGAAGCCGCGCTAGTCGCGTTTGTTGTCCAAAAAAGGCGATATTGTGGAGAGGCGCTTGTGGTTAGTAACTCTAAGCTTGCAAAGTTATCAACAATTTCTGTGTTTGATGCTGCATTTCCGCCTTCGAATACGACGTCTGGTTTGTACGGCCAAACCTTGTCCCATTGAATGGATGTCGTTGTAAAAGGGCTTAATGCTCCTTGGCCGGCGACAGGCGAAAAGTCATCAACATCATCTTCGCTGATGTCTATTTTATTTGTAAATGCACCTACAGTAATTGCATTCCAGGCTTGCCCCGGGTCATGGATTTGGTTTAACGAAAGGCTGTCAGGATATGTTGCCCAGTGATCTCTATCGCATATATTTCCAGCCGAGAGCACAAAAAGACGAGGGAATGCGTTACCTGACAGAGCATCAGCAGCAAGGGAATCTACCATGGATGACCAAGCGGAAGGACGACCAAAATCACGATAGTCAATAGCAGTAACGGCAGAACTGAAGACGCGTCTTCGTTGACCAAATAAAATTTCGGGGCGGGCTACAGCGGCGCTAAACAAGTAAGCATGCTGTTTCTCATCTCCTGCGTTAGCGCCCTGACTTGGCGTGAGTTTTACTGACTCAAGGCGATGACGAATATCGATTGTGGTATCGGATGTTAATGTTTCAAACAGGTCGCCATAAACAGCAATACCGGCTAAACCCGTACCGTGATTAGCCATATCATTTAGACCCCAAGCGTCATTAACCGTATGCACATCCTGCTGATGTAATACAGGGGCAAGCATTGGATGCCCTCGGTTTACTCCTGAATCGAGCAAACAAACATAAGGTACATTATCATCGTCTTCCGATGGAGCTTGTAGTCGTTCAAGTGCATCATCAGACCAAAGCCGTTGCTCTGTGATTGAAGAACCGACAAAGAATTCTGCGGTGTCTTTTGCTCGTCTTAATTCTGCTACGCAGTTTAGAATCAATTCTGCACGGGAAAATTGTCTTTGAGAGCAAAACATCCATGTAATGATTCGTTCAGGAAAATGAACTTGATGTTCACTAACACGACATTCAGCGAGATGGCTTAACTTACGAAAATCTGCAATAACGGCATCTCTGTTGCCTCTGACTGGAAGCCAAACCTCCCACCAAAACTCTTCATTTAAGTCTGTAGGAAGAAGATCAAGATCATCGGTCCATAATGACTTTATTCCGGCAAGCCGTATCGAAGAAATAGTATTTATTAGCGCTTTGTGATCAGCAGCTTGACCATCGGCTCGGCGCTTTTCTTTCAAATAATCCTGAATATAATTTTCGAAGTGCTCAATTTTACCGTCAGGAATAAATACATTGGCAGAGGTAACCGCCCCTTCTTCATGAATGCTAAGTACTTCAATATGCCTGGCTTTGTTCCGGCCTTTTTCGCTGCTAAGGCTTCCAAATTCAAGGGCTACGTCGGGCTGACCAACAAACTCAACCTGTAAGCCAATACCACTTCTGAGGTCTAACCGGGCTTGCTGATCTCGCGATTTGGCTGCAATGGCTTTTAACTGCTGTAATTGTGCATTTAGAGCTTGCCCGTGCTCTCTACGCTCCCGCTCAGGAAGATCTTGTGATGAACCTCCGCCAGTAGAGTGAGCTGTATATAGTTGGGAAGTAGATGTTTTTGGGAGAGTTAAGTGTAGCCTTTTATCACGCTTTGTTTCCGTCATAGTTTAATTTATTTTTTTCGTTAATTGATAGCCTACTACTGATTAAACGTCGTTCTTCTAAAGCTTGCTTTAGAAGAACGAGAGCAACTTGAGCACGGTCGCTCATAATTGCATCTTTTATCGATTCATCTACCGCTCTGCAAATTTCAGCATAACTTAAACCTAGTACATGCTTTTCTAATCCATTTTTACAGAAAGGCTTAGGTGTAAAAGAGCCTAAACGAGACTTAATCAAGTTCAAGGCTTGTTCTAAAGTAGGTAAGTGATATTCGATGACATCATCAAAACGTCTGAACAGTGCATAATCCAATATTTCAGGATGATTTGTTGCAGCAATGATTATGCTATTTGAAGTGTCTTGCTCAATCATTTGAAGAAAACTGTTCAATACTCGACGAATTTCACCAACATCGTTTGCAAGACTACGCTGGGAACCAATAACATCAAATTCATCAAAGAAATAAACGCCGCGAATATCAGCGATTGCATCAAACACTTGCCGAAGTTTAGACGCTGTTTCTCCCATGAATTTTGTAATTAAGGCATCAAAACGAACTTGGAACAAGGGAATACCTAACTCACCAGCGAGAGCTGATGCAGTCATAGTTTTTCCTGTTCCCGGTGGGCCAACAAGCAGTACTTTTCGTCTGGGTGACAACCCATGCTCTTTGATGCGAGACATCATCCGTTGTTCTCTTATCAATCTTTGAAGCTGTATATTGGTAAATTCATCCAGTACTACGTCAGATAAGCGATAAGCGGGGTGGCTTACACTAAGTAAGTTACCAAGATCAGTACGATTTTTAGCGGCACTTGCTAATGGAACTAATTTACCGACTTTATCATTAGCGAGTTTTGCTTTCGCTTTGTCCAGTAAATTTAGCAGGTCCTCAGCCAATCTACCGTGTCCTTGTTTGGCTTCGTGCGCAGCAACTTGCATAGCAACTGAATAAAAATGGCTATCATCGCGACTGATGTACGATTTGATAAGTGCCTTGAGTTGCTCTGCGCTTGCCACGTTGGTATTCCTATCTTTTGCTTGCCTGAAATTCACTTACATATTTCTAAGAGTTTAGCAAGTAAGCCGATACAGAGTAAACGTAATAATGCTTGTGTTTTTAGTCTTTAAAGGCTGAGTGAGGGTAAATAAAAAAGAGCTTGTACATACCCGATTAAACTTGCTTTACACTGTTTTAATCGGTCACATTTAAATGCACTAGACCAAATTTGATCTAACATCCATTCTTGATCGCTGTCAGCTCAGCTAAACAAGGACTTATCAAGAACATTCGTCCTTAAAAGGAGCCAAAATGGATCTCAAATAAAGGGATACTATTCCCTAGCACTATGCACGGTAGAACTAGACGAACTACCAGAAAAAATATCGAAAAAGTACCCTTCAACACTACATTGCGCACTTATTGGTCGCCTGGCTATAAGTAAGTCATTTCAACGCCAAGGATTTGGTGAAATCTTACTTCTAGATGCAATTCGAAAAGCTATGGAGTCGTCAAAATCTATTCCCACCCCGATGATTATCGTCGATGCTAAGAACGACATAGCCAAAAAACTGTATATGAATGTAGGATTTGAGGAGTTTCCTCAGATAAAGAGTAAACTGTTCATGCCTATGACTGTTGCAATAGAAATGATAAAAAGGGTAGATGTGATGTAACATGTCGCTACTTTTCAAATCATTTTCGTGCCTTGCTAACGCTTAAATACCCATTCAATCCACTTTTTATATCCATCTCCCCCAAATACTAAAAGTTCGCTCTGCTCTCAATTAGCATTCAGGAAGGAGAATTCTGCCGATTTGTTAAACTCAGATAATCCGATGCTTCTCTAAATGAACCTGCCGAGCCGCTTCACGCGCCATTCGTTTCCTACGAGTATCACAAGGTTCTGGGCAATCACACACTTTCTCTACCCCAATGCTGCTTAAACCACCACAGCTTCCTTGTATGCTCTTACGTTTAATCATGTAGCCTAGTGACATTCCCGCAAAAACCAGCAGGAAAAAGATGAAAGTTGCAATAAATACGGTCAACACGCCCTTCTCCTCCTCTCATTGATTTTTCTGTAAGTATGGCTCAAAGGCTTTACTGTAACGCTCTTCAAAACCATTTTTTGTTTTTACAACCATAAAAACCGGGATATTCAAGCTTTCTGCAACTTTCAATCCTTTTTCCGGCCCTAACACATTTAACCCGGTAGAAAGCCCATCAGCACTCATGCAAACTGGCGCAACTACAGTAATAGAGACCAGATTATGCGAAATAGGAGCACCTGTTTTTGGATCAATCGTGTGTGAATAGCGCACACCATCTTGTTCAAAATAGTTACGGTAATCGCCAGAAGTGGCAATCGACATATTTCCAGGTGTTATCACTTCCTGAGCACTTTGTTCCATTCCGGTATCAGAAGGCTTTTCAATCGCAATCCGCCATGGCAGATCTTTACCATTATGGCCTGATGTACGAACTTCACCACCAATATCAACCATATAATCGTTGATATTCTGCGATTCCAGATATTCAGCAACAACATCTACACCATAACCTTTAGCAATAGATGACAAATCGACATACAGCTCCGGCACTGTTTTAATCAGATTATTGCCTTCCACCGCCAGTTTCTCAATCCCCGTCAATTCTCGACGTTTTTCCAGTTCACTTTCAGAAGGCGTTTTCGTCACACGGCCTTCAGGGCCAAAACCCCATAAATTAACCAACGGCCCCACCGTTATATCCAATGCACCATCCGTTAATCTATTAATATGGATCGCCTCTTTGACCACTTTTGCTGTCGCCGGCGATACAGGGAATGGCTTATTAATTTCACGACTTTGATTAAAACGACTCAATTCAGAATCAGGGCGATAAGTTGACATCTGGTCGTTAACCTCTTCCAGCAGACGATCAATCTCTTTTTGCAAAATTTCTGGCGAGGGAGCCGACGAGCCAGTGACAAATTTAATGGAGTAATAAGTCCCCATCGTTTGCCCATGAATATTTTGCTGCTCCTGGCCATCACATGCAGCCAACAACAGCACTGCAAACATTAACACTATCCAACTACTTATCTTTTTACACACAATTCATTACCCTTTCTGAACCACCAGCGCCCACAAATTGTGGGCGCCAGCATTAAATCAAACCGTTTATGGCCTATCAGCCACCGAAATCATCCAGCATGATGTTTTCATCCTCAACACCAAGATCTTTTAACATCTTGATCACTGCGGCATTCATTACCGGAGGTCCACACATGTAGAATTCGCAATCTTCAGGAGCCGGATGGTCCTTCAAATAGTTTTCAAACAAAACATTGTGGATAAAGCCGGTGTAACCATCCCAGTCGTCTTCAGGCAATGCATCAGATAGAGCCACATTCCAGGTAAAGTTTTCATTTTCAGCCGCCAGCTGATCGAAATCCTCGGTATAGAACATTTCACGTTTAGAACGAGCGCCATACCAAAAGCTGATCTTACGTTTTGAATTCAATCGATTAAGCTGATCAAAAATATGAGAACGCATGGGTGCCATACCCGCACCACCACCGATGAAAATCATTTCCGCATCAGTCTCTTTTGCGAAAAATTCACCGAATGGACCAGAAATAGTCACTTTATCACCGGATTTCAGTGACCAGATATAAGAAGACATCATTCCCGGCGGCGCTTCCGAATCCCTTGGCGGCGGCGTCGCAATCCGAACGTTAAGCATGATAATGCCGTGTTCTTCTGGGTAGTTTGCCATGGAGTAAGCACGAATCGTCGGTTCTTTCACCTCAGAGACAAAACGGAACAAGTTAAATTTATCCCAGTCTTCGCGGTACTCTTCCGGCACGTCATAATCTGCGTAGCGAGCCGTATGTGGTTGAGCCTCAATCTGAATATAGCCACCAGCACGGAAAGGCACGACTTCCCCATCAGGGATTTTCAGTTTTAGCTCTTTGATGAAAGTGGCCTTGTTATCGTTGGAGATAACTTCGCACTCCCATTTCTTAACACCAAATATCTCTTCCGGTAATTTGATTTTCAGGTCCTGTTTTACATTAACCTGACAAGCCAGACGGCAACCCTCTTTCGCTTCACGCTTACTAATGTGGGAAAGCTCTGTTGGCAGAATATCACCACCACCATCTTTAATCTTTACACGGCACTGACCACAAGAGCCACCGCCACCACAGGCAGAAGAGACAAAAATGCCCTGGCTTGATAACATATTCAGCAACTTATCACCGGCAGGAGCGGTAAAGCTCTTTTCCGGATCACCGTTAACTTCAACTTTAATATTCCCGGTGTTAACTAACTTTGATTTTGCGAACAAAATCAGGGCCGTTAGTACCAGCACAATCAGGGTAAACATCACTACGCCTAAAATTATTATATCCATGAACGCTTCTCGCCTTTATAACTGCACACCAGAGAAGGACATAAAACCCAATGCCATCAAACCCGTGGTGACAAAGGTGATCCCCAATCCTTTCAGACCTGCCGGAACATCAGCATATTTCATTTTTTCACGGATAGAAGCTAGCAAAACAATTGCCAGCATCCAGCCTATACCTGAACCAAAGCCATACACGATGGATTCAGAAAAGTTATAGTCACGCTGCGCCATGAAAGAAACACCACCAAAAATCGCACAGTTAACCGTAATCAGTGGCAAAAAGATGCCGAGCGCGTTATAGAGTGAAGGGAAATAACGATCAAGGATCATTTCAAGAATCTGCACTAATGCAGCAATCACGCCAATAAACGTAATAAAGTTCAGGAAGCTGAGATCAACCCCTTCAACCAATGCACCGTCACGCAAGACAAAGTTATAAACGAGGTTATTGGCAGGAACAGAGATCCCGAGAACTACCGTTACTGCAATGCCTAAACCAAACGCTGTCGTGACATTTTTCGATACGGCCAAAAAAGTACACATACCGAGGAAGAAAGCCAACGCCATATTCTCAATAAAGACGGCACGGACAAACAGGCTTATAAAATGTTCCATGTTGTCAGTTACTCCTTCTCAGCCTGCGCCGGTTTCAAAGTCCTCAGACCCCAAATCAGCATACCAATAATGAAAAACGCGCTAGGTGCTAACAGGAACAAGCCATTAGGCTGATACCAGCCACCATTCTGTACGGATTCCATCACGGTAATACCGAACAATTTGCCGGAGCCAAACAACTCACGCAGAAAACCAACCAGTACCAGAATAACACCATACCCCAAGCCATTACCGATACCATCCATAAAGCTCTCAATAGGTGGAGACTTCATAGCATAAGCTTCTGCACGCCCCATCACGATACAGTTAGTAATGATAAGACCAACAAATACAGACAACTGCTTGGAAATTTCATAAGCATAAGCCTGCAAAATCTGATCTACTACGATAACCAGTGATGCAATAATCGCCATCTGGACAATGATTCGTACACTACCGGGGATGTAATGACGGATCAATGAGATAAAAAAGCTGGAAAATGCGGTAACCAACGTCACGGCGATTGTCATCACCAACGCAGTTTCCAGTTTGGTTGTTACCGCCAGCGCGGAACAGATCCCCAGAACCTGCAATGCAATCGGGTTGTTATCCAATAGTGGTCCGAGAAGGACGCGTTTTATTTCTTTACTATCAGCCATCTTTCAACGCTCCTTCGCGTACTTTTTTCAGGAACGGACCAAAACCGTTATCCCCTAACCAGAAATTAAACATATTCTGCACACCAGCAGAGGTCAGAGTCGCACCGGATAGGCCATCAACACCATAAGGATTATCAGCAGCAGCACCGCCACGGACAATTTTGATCGCCGGATGGCCTTCATCGTTATACAGTTTTTTACCTATCCACTTTTTACGCCATTGTGGATTATCGACCTCACCCCCCAACCCCGGGGTTTCTCCATGTGAATAATAGGTAATCCCGCGGGCAGTTTTGCCATCCACATCAACAGAGATAAAGGCATACATAACAGACCACAGACCAGAACCATAAACCGGCAGAACGATTTCACTGGTTTTACCCTGTTCATCCTTCACCAGATAGATCTCCGCCATATTGGCGCGACGGCGGATTTTCGCCAGATCCTTCTCAGGAGGTAATGCGATACTGGTATCATCACTACGCAACGCATCATTCAGGTTAAACTTGCTATGATTCTTTTCAAGCGTTGCCGTATCCAGATTCAGTAGTTCAGCTTTAATACGGCTTTTGAACGTTTCTTTAAGCTCATCAACACTCATTTTAGGGGTTAATAACCCGGCGACATCGAGAATGTTACGCTGTTTATCCAGCAGTTTTTGTTCCTGTTGCTGAGATTTCAGCCCTACCGCAGAACCTGCTACAACAATTGAACAAACGAGACATAGCACAAAAACAACGATAAACGTTCTGCCGATGCTGTCATTATTTTTTGGTTTATCATTAGCCACGGGCTTTTCTCCGCTTAATATTGGCCTGTACTACCAGATAATCAAACAATGGCGCAAACAGGTTGGCGAACAGAATCGCCAGCATCATGCCTTCCGGGTATGCCGGGTTAACGACCCTGATCAGAACACACATCACACCGATCAGAATGCCGTACCACCATTTACCTTTATCAGTAAATGAGGCGGATACCGGATCTGTTGCCATAAAAATCATACCAAAAGCGAAACCACCCAGAACCATGTGCCAGTACCACGGCATAGCAAACAGCGGGTTAGTGTCTGAACCGATAGCATTAAACAAGTAGGAGGTTGCCACCATACCCAACATGACACCAGCGACAATGCGCCATGAAGCAATGCGGGTAAACAGAATGATCGCACCGCCAATGAAAATCATCAGCGTAGAGACTTCACCAATAGAACCCGGAAGATTGCCAATAAAAGCATCCATCCAGGTAACAGGCTGACCGGTAACTGTATTGACTAATCCCTGACTACCACCGGCAGCCCACTGAGACAACGGAGTCGCACCGGAGAAACCATCAGCCGCCGTCCATACCAAGTCACCTGAAATCTGTGCAGGATAAGCAAAGAACAGAAATGCACGGCCGGCCAGTGCCGGGTTCAGGAAATTACGACCGGTACCGCCGAAGACCTCTTTCGCAATCACAACACCGAATGTAATACCCAACGCTACCTGCCACAGGGGAATCGTTGGCGGAACAATCAACGCAAACAGAATAGAGGTAACGAAGAATCCCTCGTTAATTTCATGTTTACGGATAACGGCAAACAGGACTTCCCAGAAGCCGCCAACAGCGAATACAACAGCGTAAACAGGTAAGAAGTAGGTTGCACCAAGCAACATTTTGCTGCCCCAACCCGCATCTGGTGTCAGTGATGCGCCAAAGAACTGAGCAACACGATAGTGCCAGTCAGATGCCAGCAGCTGTTGCAGTTCTGCGCCACTGTGTAAATGATACAGTGCAGGGATCGCCTGTTGACCAACGTTATACATTCCCCAGAACATTGCCGGGAATACCGCCAGCCATACCGTGATCATCATACGTTTTAGATCGATAGCGTCACGGACATGGGCACGGCCAGAAGTGACTGTACCTGGTGTATAGAAAATCGTCGTTACCGCTTCATACAGCGGGTAATACTTTTCTAATTTTCCCCCGGGCTCAAAGTGGTGCTCAATTTTTTCAAAAAAGTTTTTCAGGCCCATGGATCATCCTTCCTGCTCAATCTTAGTCAGCACTTCACGCAATACCGGACCATATTCATATTTGCCGGGACAGACATAGGTACAAAGTGCCAGGTCTTCCTCATCCAACTCCAGACAACCCAGTGCCTGAGCACTATCGGTATCACCTGCAAGCAGATCCCGCAGCAAATGCGTTGCCATAATATCCAAAGGCATAACACGCTCGTAGTTACCGATTGGCACCATAGAGCGCTCACCGCCATTCATTGTGGTTGAAAAAGCAAAACGCTTATTTTTCAGGAAATGACCAATAGTGGTACGGGTAACAGAAAACTTATCGGCACCCGGCATGATCCAACCAAACAGCTCTTTTTCACGGCCTTCACGTAAAACAGAAACTAAAGTGTGGAAACGGCCGAGATAGTGACGAACTTCATCTGACTGGGTACCACATAATACAGAACCTGAAATAATACGGTTTTCACCCACTTTCAATTGATCCTGAGTCAACTCAAGCAGGTCTGCCCCCAGGCAGGTACGCATAAGACGCGGTTTCTCAACTTGTGGTCCTGCCAGTGCAATAACGCGGTCAGTATAAAGTGTGCCGGTAGTGAATAACTTACCGATAGCAATCACATCCTGATATCCCAAGTACCATACCGTTTTAGTCGCGCTGACGGGTTCAATAAAGTGGATGTGAGTTCCAGCAAGCCCCGCAGGATGTGGACCAGAGAACTGATTATAAGTGATTTGTGCATTATTACCGGCATTCGGCAAGCTTCCTGCACCGTGGCAAACATGAACTTTACCTTCGGTTAATCTGGTCAGCACATTCAGACCATCAACGAAAGCCTGTTCTTCGGTAGCGATAACCACCTGTGGATTTGCAGCCAAGGGCTGGGTATCCATTGCTGTTACAAAAATTGCTTTCGGCGAAGAACCGGGAGCAGGGCTTTGACTGTACGGGCGGGTACGCAGTGCAGTCCATAATCCGGAATCAATCAGATTCTTTTCTGCTTGTTCCCGGGATAACTGAACAAGTTGGCAACGATCATAACGGTCAAAATCAACCTGATCGTCTCCCGTTATTTCAATCACGATTGACTGAAAAACACGTCGCTCACCACGATTGATCGCAACTACCTGCCCACAGGCCGGACTGGTGAAAACTACCCCTGGATTCTTTTTATCTTCAAAAAGAATCTGGCCTTTCTTAACATGCTCACCTTCCTTAACCAACATAGAAGGACGCATTCCAACATACTCATCACCCAGCAGTGCTACATGGCGAATTGTCGGACCGTCTTCTATCACTTGAGCAGGCGCTCCTGCAATCGGGAGGTCGAGTCCTTTTTTAATTTTAATCATAAGATTTGCACAAGTTTATCAATTAAATCATATGCTACAGATTACCTGGTGGTAACATAGCCACTCTATAAAAAACCCCTTAAGTCACGGATCGTGCCCAGGTTATAATTCTCCAATAATTGTTACGATTTTCTTTTAATCTCAGGGCGGTAATTTTAACATCTCCCTTCTTCGACTGTCGGACTAATCAAGTGATTTAGTTCAAGCAAACAGGAATAACTTTGGCCCTAAACCATTAACAGATCGCAAAAAACGAACTATTGTATCACCTTTCCCGACGGCTGATTATTTTTTGATCTCATGATCACTTTGCAGGATAAAGCCATCGTTATTATTTTTTATTCACAAAGTCGATCACTCATGGCAATCTTAAGCTAAATTCCAGGTTAGCCCACGACATCTCTATACGGTAGTCACATGAAAAAAACTGCTACATTTGCTGTAATAACATTGTTGTCTTTTAGTTCACTCCTACCTGTCTACGCTCAGGATACTTTAGTTAAATTTAAGCCAAGCTCCCCCACGCCACCCGGCTCTCCCCTCTTTATCCAAATATTCAAAGAAGAGCGGATACTGGAGCTATACACTAAAAATAATCATGGAAACTACCAACTGGCTAAAAGCTACCCCATTTGCAATTACTCTGGTGGCCTCGGCCCCAAAACCACAGAAGGTGATTTGAAAAGCCCAGAAGGTTTTTATCGTGTGAAAACCCGTCAGCTCAATCCAAATAGTCGGTATTACCGATCTATTAATCTCGGTTTTCCAAATGAATACGATAAATCCAGAGGCTATTCCGGCAACCATTTAATGATCCACGGCGAGTGTAAATCTGTCGGTTGTTACGCGATGACTAACGGTTACATGGATGAGATCTACCATTATGCAGAAAATGCATTATTGCGCGGACAGTATGAAATTGATATCAGCATTTACCCATTCAGAATGACACCGCAGAATATGTTACGCCACCGCTCATCCTCCCATTATCTGTTTTGGTTGCAATTACAACCGGCCTATGAATATTTTGTCAAAAATAACCGACCAGCAGCAATTAGCGTTATTAATGGTCAATATACGGTTAACGCAACACCTTATAAATCGCCACCTTTGCAGAATCAATCACAATATGCGCTCACCAAGATGAAATAGCGCATAATCACCCGGCGCGATCCGGTTCCAGGACTCATTGCCGGTTAAAGGCTGAGTGACAATGACAGAAACGACATCATCTGGCTGAGTGTGCTGCTGGAAATCAATTTCAACATCCTGATCGAGAAGTTTTGCTTTTCCAAACGGTGCCCGACGGGTAATCCAATAAAGGTTGGTTGAACAATATGCCATCACAAAACACCCGTCTGACAGCAACATATTGAATACCCCCTTTTTCCTGAGTTCATCCGCCAGTGAGGCAATAAAACGAAAAACCGCAGGCCAGTTAGAGGGCGTCCTTGGATATTTTTGTGAAAGTTGATGTAAAATCCAGCAAAAAGCATGTTCACTGTCAGTTTGCCCGACTGGGCGATATTGACCGGTTTTAAGCCACCGATAACCCTTAAGTTGCCCATTATGGGCATAGGTCCAATTGCGCCCCCACATCTCACGGATAAAAGGGTGGGTATTTTCCAACGCAACATTACCCCGATTAGCCTGCCGGATATGCGAGATCACCACTCTGGATTTAATCGGATACTCTTGTACAAAACGGGCAACGGGTGAATGGTAACCTGGTTGATGATCTTTAAATGTGCGACAGCCCCGCCCCTCATAAAAAGTGATCCCCCAACCATCTTTATGGGGTCCGGTATGACCGCCACGCTGAATCAGACCACGTAAACTAAAGCAGATATCTGTTGGCACATTTGCACTCATGCCAAGTAACTCACACATTGCCCACCTCTGTAGCCTGTAAAATCAAGCTCTAACCATCTCTTTTTCAATAAGTTGAATCAGGATATGAATCACTTTGATATGAATTTCCTGAATACGATCTGCATAGCCAGAATGCGGCACACGAATTTCCACATCCGCCGTTCCTGCCATTTTACCGCCATCTTTGCCTGTCAGCGTAATCACTTTCATGCCTTTTAAACGGGCAGCTTCAACTGCTTTGATAATATTGCCGGAATTACCGGAAGTGGAGATACCCAGCAAGACATCCCTTGCTTGCCCGACCGCTTCCACATAACGGGAAAAAACGAATTCATAACCAAAATCATTACTGACGCAGGAAAGATGGCTGACATCAGAAATCGCAATCGCCGGATAGCCTGGACGGTTTTCGCGATAACGGCCTGTCAATTCTTCCGCGAAATGCATCGCATCACAGTGCGAACCGCCATTACCACAGGACAATACCTTACCACCCGCTTTAAATGAATCAGCCAGTAATACCGCTGCTTTCTGAATCGCTTCAATATTTGCATCGTGACTTAAAAACTTTGCCAGCGTATCCGCGGCTTCACTCAATTCACTACGGATCAGATCTTGATACATAAGCTCCTCACTTCAGTCAGGTAATCTTTAATGTTATGCCGGATGGCAGTTTACCGGATCAAGGGCCTTGAAAGAAGACAACATCACATTTCTGGGAAATTAATCCGCTTCCGATTACCACGAGTTTGTGAGCTGCATTGTAATTAAGATGTAAATATATTGCTAAAAACAGCTTCCTGGTCTAAAAAGAGAAGAAGAACACAACAGGTCAGACCTCTGATGACTTACCCTGAGATTAACCAGGAGCTTTTATTATGACCACATTGAGTATCATTCTATTCTTAGTATTGCTTGGGATACTTTGTTATCACAAAGTCAATCTCAGCCTCAGCAGCCTACTGCTCCTTGTCTATACCGTCTTGATGGGCGCTATTGATGCATGGAGCTACTGGATGTTGCTACCCATGGCCATCATTCTGTTCACGCTGAATTTTTCGCCAATTCGTCATTCCTTGCTCACCGTTCCGGCATTAAAAGCCTTCCGTAAAGTGATGCCAAGTCTGTCCCGCACGGAAAAAGAAGCCCTTGATGCCGGTACTACCTGGTGGGAAGGTGATCTGTTCCGGGGCAAACCTGACTGGAAAAAATTGCATGACTATCCAAAGCCTCAGTTAACCGCTGAAGAACAAGCGTTTTTGGATGGACCGGTAGAAGAAGCCTGCCGCATGACCAATGATTTCCAGATAAGCCATGAACTTGCTAATTTACCACCTGAGTTATGGAACTACCTGAAAGAACACCGCTTCTTTGCCATGATTATTAAAAAAGAGTATGGCGGTCTGGAATTCTCAGCCTATGCACAAGCACGGGTATTACAAAAACTGGCAGGTACTTCCGGCATTCTGGCCATCACCGTAGGTGTACCTAACTCGCTTGGCCCAGGTGAATTACTACAACATTATGGCACCGATGAGCAAAAAAACCGTTATTTACCCGGACTGGCCCGTGGTGAAGAGATCCCATGTTTCGCATTGACCAGCCCGGAAGCCGGTTCAGATGCCGGCGCTATCCCGGATACAGGCGTGGTTTGTATGGGAGAATGGCAAGGCGAACAAATTCTGGGTATGCGTCTGACCTGGAACAAGCGTTACATCACCCTTGCCCCTATCGCCACCGTACTTGGTCTGGCTTTCAAACTCTCTGACCCTGACCATTTACTGGGCGATACAAAAGAGTTGGGTATCACCTGTGCCTTGATCCCGACAAATGTACCGGGAGTAGAAATTGGTCATCGCCATTTCCCACTGAACATCCCATTCCAGAATGGTCCGACTCGCGGTAAAGATATTTTTGTCCCAATCGACTATATCATTGGTGGACCAAAAATGGCCGGACAAGGCTGGCGTATGCTGGTTGAATGTCTGTCTGTTGGCCGTGGTATCACCCTGCCGTCAAACGCAACGGGTGGTTTGAAAAGTGTTGCCATGGCGATTGGCGCATACGCTTATATTCGCCGTCAGTTCAAAATGCCAATTGGTAAAATGGAAGGGATTGAAGAGCCACTGGCACGTATTGCCGGTAACGCTTACCTGATGGACGCCGCTTCAACGCTTGCTACAACAGGTATCATGCTGGGCGAGAAACCCTCCGTATTATCGGCTATTGTGAAATATCATTGTACTCACAGAGGCCAGCGTTCAGTTATTGACGCAATGGATATTGCCGGTGGTAAAGGTGTTTGCCTTGGCCCATCCAACTTCGTTGCCCGCGCTTATCAGGGCGCACCTATCGCCATTACCGTTGAAGGCGCTAATATTCTGACTCGCAACATGATTATTTATGGTCAGGGAGCTATTCGCTGTCATCCTTATGTACTTGATGAAATGGCCGCGGTTGAAAATAACCGTATTAAAGATTTTGATAAGGCATTGTTTAGCCACCTCGGTCACGTTGCCAGTAACCTGTTACGCAGCTTCTGGCTTGGTCTGACCAATGGCCGCACCAGCAGCACGCCGGTTAATGATGCAACCCGCCGTTATTATCAACAATTAAACCGTCAGAGTGCCAACCTGGCTCTGTTATCAGATGTGGCAATGGGGGTATTAGGTGGCAGCCTGAAACGCCGTGAACGTGTCTCTGCCCGTCTTGGCGACGTTCTGAGTCAAACCTATTTGGCTTCAGCAACCTTAAAACGTTATGAAGATGAAGGTCGTCAGAAAGAAGATTTACCACTGGTACATTGGGCCGTTCAGGATAGCCTGCATCAAGCAGAACAGGCGATAGACAACTTACTGCGTAACTTCCCGAACCGTCTGGTTGCAGGTCTGATGCGTGCTATTGTCTTCCCATTAGGACGTGTGCATTCAGCGCCATCTGACCATTTAGATCACAAACTGGCACAGCTCTTACAACAGCCTTCCGCTACCCGTGATCGCATCGGCCGTGGTCAGTTCCTGACACCGAGCGAACATAACCCTCACGGATTATTGGAAGAAGCTCTGCACGATATTATTGCCGCAGAACCGATCCACGCCCGTCTAAGCCGCGAAGCGGGTAAACGTCTTGGCTTTACTGGCCTGGATAAACTGGCAGAACAGGCACTGGCAGAATGTAAGATTACGCCAGAAGAGGCTGAAATTCTGAAGCGTGCCGAAGCAAACCGTTTACGTTCTATTAATGTCGATGAGTTTGAACCAGAAGCATTGGCGGTTCCTGTTCAGGACAAAAAACCAAAAACGAAAGCGGCCTGATACTGACAACTAAAGAATGGATGTCATTACGGGACGATACCTTAAGGTATCGTCCCGAGTTGCCAAGGTAGGATTTCGCTTTGCGCAAAAAAATAGACACAGT
This sequence comes from Photorhabdus khanii NC19, assembly GCF_000517265.1. Lineage (GTDB taxonomy): Bacteria > Pseudomonadota > Gammaproteobacteria > Enterobacterales > Enterobacteriaceae > Photorhabdus > Photorhabdus khanii. The sequence continues at coordinate 403,389 of NZ_AYSJ01000015.1, read as the reverse complement.
CAAAAATATCCGATATTTCCTTTGAAAGAGTAGATGAAATTTACTCTCTACAGCACCCTACTCACGATACAGACGACAATCCGCTTGTAATGTCACACCAGCACATCCTTCAACATAGCTTTGTCGAGGCTCAGATCGGCAACCAACTGATTCAGTTGCAATAACTGAACAAATGGTTAAGCATAATTTTTTATCGTAGTTTATTGATACACCAGACAGTTAAACTCATTCAACAGTGGTGCTTATGGACAAATTAAGAGCAATCAACGTCTTCCGGCGTGTTGTGGAACTAGGCAGTTTCAAAGCCGCCGCCCAAGATCTGGGCTTATCCAAGGCTGCTGTCAGTAAAAACATCAATCAGCTTGAAGAGCATCTCAAAAGCCCCCTGATTAACCGAACGACCAGAAACATGCACATAACCGCAAGTGGCAGGAATTACTATCATCAGGTGTGCAACATTCTGGATGAGCTTGAGAATGCTGACTTATCGGTTATGGAAACGTCTCACACTCTGACAGGTTCGATAAAAGTCAGTATTCCAATGTCTATGGGGCTAAAGGCATTAAATCCACTGATATGCCAGTTTATGCATATTCACCCTGGTATTTCTGTAGAAGTTGTCATGATTGATAAATATATCGATCTTATTGAGCATGGAATAGATGTTGCGATACGTGGAGGAGGTGAACTGAGCGATTCCAGCCTTCGCTCCAGGAAACTGATAAAAGTACCCCGAGTCTTATGCGCCTCACCAGCATATATTGAGGCTTCTGAAAAAATACTCATCCCTGAAAATCTCACCTCCCATAACTGCCTTGTCTACAGTTTATCTTCTTCTCCACGACGCTGGATATTTCACAATCAAAATGATGTGAAAGTCGTTGACCTTAAGTCCGGAACCTATGTGGTAAATAACGGGCTTGCACTCAAACAGGCAGCGCTTTCCGGACATGGTGTGATTTTACTGCCTGAATTACTGGTCACTGATGAGCTGCTGTCAGGCAAACTTGTCAGACTACTTCCGGAATGGGAAGCTGACATGCAGGCACTTTATGCCATACAACCCTTTCACAAAGAACGCTCTAACAAGACAAGGGCTTTTATCGATTTCCTTATAAATGCACTAGACAAAACCTGCTGAATATCTGAAAAGTGATCGGTGATTTTAAATGGCAAATCTCCGGTTGAAATAAATGCCAGGCCAACCGGTTTTAAAAAGTCATGGTCAAATCAGAGAAGACCCGATAATTGTTTACTATCAGTGTACAATATTTTCACATAATAGGCGTTTTAATAAACTATCTCTCTCCCTATACTCAGTTCTGCAAATGAACTTATCGGTTACATCAAAATTGAGGAGATGTAGATATGAACAGTTCCGTTACTTCAACATCAGAAAATCTTGTTCTGTCCTATCTTGACGAACGCCAGCCGACCGTTGGCATTGAAAACGTAAACAAGGTCTTATTTTCCATCGGGGTTCTGGTCAGTACAACACCGATCCCTGAAGAAGCCAGACCTATTCTTGAAACGTCAAAAACCCGTGCGCTCACGGAAGAAGAGAGCGAGAAACTGATTTCGCTGTTTCCTTTACACCGAGGAGAACTTCTGGAACAAATCCGACTGGCTGGTCGCCAGCCGGAAGCTCACCGCGGCGGTTTCCTGTCAACGTCGGAAGTCGGTGTTGCACCTTATCCTAAAGTTTACGATATGAAAGCAATCTCGGCTGAAGCCAGAAAAACTGTTCTCGAAAAATTCGGTAAACTGCATGTGAACAGCGCTGAAGACGGGATGGGTATTGATGAAGTCATGACAGTTGTGGCTGGCGGACCGTGGACTTGGTTCTTCCGTCTGCCAGACGGCGTGATTACAAAGCTGTCGGTAGGACGTGTGGAAGCTGGCGATCCTGCTTGGCGTCTCAGCTATCCCGGGCTAGGAATGCATGCTGCGTTTCTGGATGCTGAGGATGGATTGATCGTGGCATTTGCCCACGGACCAAAGCATTTCGTTATGCGCTATGACGAACCCAGTGTTGACGGTGCAGAGATACTGGGCACCAACCCGTGGATTGATTTCAGCGTTGATATCCCGAAATTAATAAAATAACATCCTAATAACGCTTTATTACATCAACGATAATGAAAAGTCTGGCGGATTAATCCGCCAGAAAGATTATAGGTATTTAAACGTTAACAGAGCGTGAAAATAGCTTGGAAAAATAACGATATAAATTGATTTTAGCGTTAAATCACATTAATGGTATAAAAGGGGAATAGTTTAAATCAAACAGTAAAAAGAAGTGCTATCGGACGGATTAAAGCAGTGTAAAACCAGTTTAAATTGACGAATTTAAGATATCACGGTTTTGTATAATAAATGCAATATCATAACGCTGAAAGTGACTCAATTCGTATTCTATTAAATCGTTTATTTCGGATTTTGTTATTCAGATTTTTTATGATTTAATGGTTTAATGAAAAAATTCATTCTCTGATTGAAAACATTATTAATGCCGATGCTTTTTGAAAAATTGCACTTATTAGTCGAATCTGCCACCCATTCATATTTTTATTGTTCCTTCCCCCCAAGAGACATAAGCATTAACAAAGTCGATTTCTGTTTCTTATTTTCCACTGATGATTTATGATGGATAGGTTTTCAATTACTATTCAAAGTCATTGTTTTAACGCCCGGGTTTAATCGACATAAGGTTTTAAAGATTTCTTTCCATTTTTTCGCCTGATTTTTATTAAACTTAATCATCAGGGATATCGTGTTTTACGCTTAAAAAACATTAGATAGTGTCGTCATAAATAAATTCATGTAATAATAACCCCATATTACATGAATGGATTACTTAACCATGAACACACCAGCACACCGCCGTCACGATATTTCTGATCATGTTTTTGTTTACTTGAGCCTCACCTGCCAGGACGTAAGGGCAGCCTNTTGGGAGCATCGCTATGATATCGGTTATTTATTAATGCCGTGTTCTGGATTTTACGGGCAGGTGCACCCTGGCGAGATTTACCGCCCGATTATGGTGACTGGAAAAATACGCATCGCCGTTTTTGTCGGTGGCGTGACAAAGGAATATGGGAAGGATTGCTTGAGCAGCTCATCTCTGAACCGGATTTCGAATGGTTGATGATTGATGCCAGTCACATTAAGGTTCATCCCCATGCCGCAGGCGCANAAGGCGGCAATCAGGATATGGGGCGGACAAAAGGGGGCTCAATACCCAGATACATTTGGCCGTGGATGCGCATGGTATGCCGGTCAGAGCACTTATTACAAGCGGTACCACAGCGGATGGCTCACAAGCTGAGATCTTGATTGAAGGAATAGATGCAGAACACTTACTAGCGGATCGGGGCTATGACAGCAATACAGTGATTGAACAAGCAGAACACCAAGGTATGACAGCGCAAATTCCCAGCCGTAAAAATCGCAAGGTCAAACGAGAATATGACCGGGACCTCTATCGATTCAGGCATTTAGTTGAAAATGCGTTTCTCCATCTTAAACGCTGGCGTGGGATAGCAACCCGTTATGCTAAAAATAGTGCCTCATTTCTTGCCGCTGTTCAGATCCGCTGTCTTGCTCTTTGGTTAAATATCTTATGACGATACTCTCTAGTAACACTCGCTTTATATCTTTATAAACCAATCAGTAAATAGCCCAGGGTTAACGCATGATCGTTTTTATCCATAAGATGACGAATTAACCGTACAAAATAAGCCACGCTTTATTTTTGTTGCAATCTTATCTGTTTGCCGTTATTTATCCACAGCGTCCCGTAATAATGGCCTTATTTATGACTCAGAAAGCCCTGTTTGACTACCTTGAAGCCTTACCTGACCCACGTCAACAAGCAAAATGTTCTCATGTTCTATCTGAGGTCATTTTTATGACACTCTGTGCCATGATGTGTGGTTTTGATACCGGGTCCGAAATTGCCCTCTTTGCTCAGGAACGCCAAAAGATATTGCCGGCCCCTCTTTCTGCAAACAATTTGATAATCAGCATGGTCGCCGGAAACATCGCCGATGCGGGCAATTCCCTGTGGGTGAGCAGATGCCCCATTTGTCAGAAATGGAAAGCAAAGACGATAATAGCAGTCCAATCTGAACGGACAGAAAAAGGACGTGGGCATGATTTTGTCCGATTTTATATCAGTAGCCAGCCAATGAATGCGGAGAAAGCCTTGCAAGCGACACGCTCTCACTGGTCGGTGGAGAATCATTTACACGGGTCACTTGATGTTGCATTTCGAGAAGATAAACTCCAGGCCCGGATGGGATTTGCGGGTGAAAATTTAGCTGTACTAAGAAAATGGATTTTGAACATGCTGAAACAGAATAAATCCCGTAATTTAAGCATGGAAAATAAACGCAGGCTCTGTTGTTTAAATGATGATTATTTATTCGAATCCTTGAGTTTGTTTATATAATGAGCTTTGATGCGTTAGCCCTGGCCTCTTGCTCAGTAAAACCTAATTCAAAAAATATATTATGTCCGGCTGGAGTTGCTCTACGAATTTCAGTGTCAATTTTAGTGGTCATTTAATATTTCTCCGTTGCTGGATAACTGCGTTGTATCTCACTTTAGCGATATCCTTGTCCTGTTTATTCGTTTGTTGAGTTTTTTCTGAAAACTATGTAATACGTAAATAGCTTCATCAAATTTAGCAACATACATAATGCGATAAATACCTGTACTGTCTCTTAGCCGTATTTCTTTTACGCCAGAACCGATATCAGAAAAGGGTTTCCAGTCTTCAGAATCTATTCCACTCTGTATTCTATGAAGCTGATAACCTGCGTCTTTACGTGCGTCTGTAGGAAAAGCTAACAAGTCTTCATAAGAAGAGCCAATCCAGGCAATTTCTTTCTCTGTACCGCTCCTGATTTTCGTCATAGTTTTCCTTCCTTATTTCATTGTATACAATGCTGAAATCATGTGTAATGGGTGAAGTTCGATTATCAACCGATTAGAAAGGACGTTATAAATGTATAGAGTTTTGAATGTGTGCGTATGTTACTATTAGCGTTAGCCATAGCATTAGCTCCAATAATGTTGTGGTTAGAAGCCCGGTTAGTGGTGAGACACTACCGGGCTCTGTTGTTTTTGAAACTCTTTGAATATATACAGGTATATACCTTGTCAATACAAAATAAAAGATCTCCTCAATTTCCGATGAGATTAACAGAGGAATTTCGTTTCCAGCTTGAAGCAGAAATGAAGAAAGATAGTGATACGTCTTTAGCAACATGGATAAAACGAATTTTGCGCAAAGAGCTGCTGGCACGTGGTATTGAACCGAAAGGTTGAATCATTTTGAAATACCAAGAGGCACCCATTCTAAGTGCCTCCTATTTTGAATTGTTAATATGAGTGTCTTAACCCACCGTAATCTGAACAGGTTTCCCTATACGGATTAACATATTAACCAATGCGTCAATGGTGAATTTATTTACTTTTTTATTCACAACGTCAGATACTCTTGGACGAGAAATGTGTAACACCTCTGCTACTTCAGCTTGTTTCATTTTTTCATCCACAATCCATAAAGTAATTTCTTCCATTAACCGTTCTTTAATTTGCAGTGTGTTTTCTATTTCTTGTAAAGAGGTTGTATGAAGTTGTTGAGCCTCTTGCTCAGTAAAACCTAATTCAGAAAATATATTATGTCCGGCTGGAGTTACCCTGCGAATTTCAGTGTCAATTTTAGTAGTCATTTGATATTTCCCCGCTGCTGGATAACTGCGTTGTATCTCACTTTAGCGATATCCTTGTCCTGTCTATTCGTTTGTTTAGTTTTCTTCTGAAAACTATGTAATACGTAAATAGCTTCATCAAATTTAACAACATACATAATGCGATAAATACCAGTGCTGTCTCTTAGCCACATTTCTTTTACACCAGAACCGATGTTAGAAAAGGGTTTCCAGTCTTCAGGATCTATTCCATACTGTATTCTATGAAACTGATAGCCTGCGTCTTTACGTGCGATTTGTAAGAAAGGCTAACAAATCTTCACAATAAGAGCCAATACAGACAATTTCTTTCTCTAGTACCGCTCCTGATTTTTATCATAGTTTCCTTCCTCATTTGATTGTATAAAATTTTATACCACTCCACGCAAAATTACAAATGCAGAATTGAAGGAATTTGAAGCCTCACGAGGAGAAAATGTGCAATAAGTACGCTTCAGACCTCTGACAAACCTTTCTATTTCAAACATTACGTTGAGATTTGGGAGCAAATTGCATCTCGATATCAAGTTGCCCGACGGTTCGTACTACAGATTCAGAGGAAAAATGGGTAAATGGGATAGACTACAGTCATATCTATGACGCTAGTTATGTAAAAATTTTTCAGTAGATGAAACGCAATTACCTCTTCATTTATTGCGCGAATGGGGGAAATTTATCGCGCGTGGCATCATGACGGGTAGTGAATACGGTTTGCCACAGCAGGCGCTGACAGGGAAACCATTTAGCGGTATCAATGTGTTGTTGTGGCAAGCCATGCAGCAGCGGCAGTTGATATCTAACCGCTGGTTAACGGGTGATGAGTTAAGAGCGCTGGGCGGATGTGTGGTTAAAGGTGAAAAGCCGACAACGATTGTCCGCTACCGACCCTCAATATCATTGATGCGTGTGATTAATCTGCAACAGTGCAAAGGATTACCCGCAGAACTTTGGCCGTGATGGCCTTTACCGCCCCGTCCGGCTCCCGGTTTTTCAGCCGTTCTGCAACTGGTCGCTGCCAGTGAGGCATTGGCGTTATTCTCCAGCCAACCATCGTGTCTGAACTATTATCGGATCTCGGTGGCAGAACCGGCTGATACCTGTGAGCCGAATAGATCATCACAATCTGAACGGTTGCTGTTACAGCAGGTGGCGTCTGACCGCGGCTGTGAGGATGAGGATAATGATCCGCCTGACGATAACGTTGTGGCGCTGCCGTTGGCGGCAACTTACCGGGAGCCGAACTCACATAAACAGGCTTTTATCAGACTGTTTAACCAGATTGTGCCACATGAGAATCGCTGGCAGGTATTCAGTGATTTTGTGCATATGGCCGCCTGTTCATTGTACAACGCGTTGTTGCAAGATGATGAATTTGAAGCGGACTATATGCAGCGGGTTAAACGTTATTCCCGTGAAGATGCATTCCGGCTGAGTCGTTTGCTGAGTGAAGTTATTATGGGGCTGGAGTATGAAGTCGGTGATTTTCTAGGGCTGTTTTCATGGCGCTAGAATTAGGTAATGACCATGCTGGCCAGTATCTTACGCCGTTTCCTGCCAGTCATATGATGGCCAAATTACAGCTTGCTGACGGTTTGCCAATGCTGGAATCCGGTGAGCGTGAATATATCACGGTTTCTGACCCAGCTTGTGGTGCTGGTGGAATGATTATTACGATGCATCAGGCCATGTTGGAAATGGGATTGAATCCCCAGCGACTGATGTTGGTGTTTTGTGTTGATATCGATCCGGTTGCCGCGATGATGACGTATATCCAACTGTCGTTGCTGGGTGTCCCGGCCGTGGTCACGGTGGGCAATTCACTCACTAATGTCATGTCTCAGCAAATGGTGACGCCAATGTACCATTTAGGATTCTGGTAGTTCAAACGTCAGCGTCAGGAAACTGAAGATGAAATAGCGATGCGCAAGGCCAGCTGACACAGGGGGAAAATACCCAGCGAGTTCCTTCGCGGTAATATGCAGATGGACAGTATGACCTGGGATAACCTGCTGGATGAATATTTTTTTGCCAAAATCTTGCGGCCGGATATTGAGTCAAGTTATCGCAAGGTGGCGAATACATTTCTGGTGTTTACAGGTGTAGACAATCGGCCTGCTCAAGTGACCCGACAGCAGGTTCTGGCATGGCGCAGATATGTGTTGCATCAGCGCGGACTGAAAGGTGTGACCTGGAACAGTAAGATTGCGCATATGCGGGCGGTGTTCAATTTTGCGATAGAAGGAAAAATACTGCCCCAAACGGAAAACCCATTTAATGGTGTGGTGGTTAATGCGAACAAGAATAAAAAGAAAACATTGACCCAAAAACAACTGACAGCCTTGTATCTCACGATGGGGCAATTCGGAGACGGGAGCGCGATGGGGGTACCATCGTGCCTGCTGTGCATTATATCCGACCTGGTACTGGCTGACGGTACTGGATACGTTGCGTTATACCGGGATGCGGCAAAATCAGTTGTTACATGTCCGGCTCGGGGATATTGACCTGAATGAGCGTCGGATTATTCTTTGCTCCGAGGGGAGTAAGAACCATTATGAACATCAGGTGCCGGTGGTGAAATGGTTATATCCGCGACTGGAGATTTTGCTGGAACGGGCGCAAGCCGCCGGGGCAAAACTGAGTGATCTCCTGTTCTGTGTGAATTATTTTACCGCCAAAACCGACCGAGGAAATGAAACTGATCAATTACATACGATAAAATCATTTTTTCGGCGCTTGTCAAAGGAGTGTGGATTTGATGTGGGCCCCCCCCGTTTCCGGCATACTTTGGCAACTGAACTGATGAAAGCGCCTGATCGTAATTTGCAAATGGTGCGCGGATTATTGGGACACCACAGTATTGCCACGACGATGGAATATATTGATATCAATCTGGATATTGCCGGGCGTGCGCTGGAACGCGAATTGATGCAATCTCCCATAACTGACCTTCTTCTGAACAATTAGGAAAATTGAGTAACCGACATACAACATCGTGTTAATTAATTCGTTGATTTTGGTTTGGATGGCTTGACAGTTGCAATAGAACTTGTAAGTATTGCGTTCCAGCGCGAAAGGGATGCCTAAATTTTCAGGCATCCTAGCTTGGTAACCCTTATGTTCAATTCAATATCAAAGTACTGAAAAGCTAAACTGACTACAGTTATACATTCGAGTTCTTGCATTGGTCGCCCATTAAGTTTTCATCTCCTAACAAGCGCACTTTAAATTGGTGCCCGGAGGCGGAATCGAACCACCGACACGAGGATTTTCAATCCTCTGCTCTACCGACTGAGCTATCCGGGCAACGGGGCGCATTAAACCGTATTCAGTAGAACCCGTCAATATATTTCTTTTGAAATAGTGATTCGTGCTCTGAAATTACTCGATTAGTTAAAAATATAGGCAAAAAAATAACAGAGAGTAGAAAAATTGCTCTCCGTTATTTTCTTAATATTTTAATGTTTCAATGATGATAGCCTTTCTGGGCAGTATTGACTTTCATCAAGTAGCGGCGTGATTCTGCCGATGGGTGTTTAGTTGTCAGGGTTTCATAAATATCACCCGGTGCCATGCTGTTGATGATTTGAGCCGCTTTTTTCTTATCGCTGGAGAATACCCGTAATACACTGCCTGCACCGCCATTGTAAGCGGTTATCACCGCATAACGGCGGGAAGTTGCGTTAGTAATGCCACCTAGGTAACTGTTTTGTAATATCGATAAGTATGCCGTGCCGGCATCAATATTATTTTCTGGATCAAATAGATACCTACGGCTTGGTTGGCCTGCTTTGCCTTTCATCTTAAAGACATCACGGCCAGCGGTATGTTGTACAACCTGCATCAGTCCAAGTGCATCAGAGCGGCTGACGGCATATGGGTTAAAGCTGGATTCTATTTGCATGATTGCCAAAATCAGAGATTCATCTATACCATATTTGATGGAAGCTTGGCGAATCAGTGGTAAATATTTATGAGCGCGTTTATCTAAATGGTTTGGTACCAGTTGCATAGTGACAGACCAAATAACATGTAAACCAGATTGGCGTTTTTGTAATTTGTTGGTAAGCAGATAATCTGCAAAATGTGTTGCCCGCCATTCCCAACGGATCGGCTGGCCGTTATTGTCCATAACCTGCCCGTAAAGAAAGGGTTCTTTACTGATCTGAATGTCGTTAATATCAGAATAGAGATCAACAGAACCTGGATCATCACCCATTAATAAGGTGGTGATAATGGCCTTGCTCAAATATGTTGTGGGGTCTGTCGGAGAAATTGTCTCAATAGTGATCGTTCCGGCCTCAAAGTTGATATGGCTGCGGGTCTGGTATTGATCGGTATATTTGACGTAATCTTTTGGGCCTGCAATTAATACTTCGTGCAACCCCCAAATGTTTTCAATGTTGTGGGCAAATTGGCCCATCAAAATATCAAAGCCATTAGTGTCTTTTATATATTTTTCGTTGTATTTGGTATCTTTAGTACTGGTACAGGAAACGAGCAGTGGGGCAATAACAAACAGCGCTAACAGTTTTTTCATCTTACATTGCCATCTGGTGTTGAATACAACATCAGAGCCAGCGGCTCTGATGAAAGCTGAATATTATTTTTCTGGTGGGGTATATCCGTCAATTTGAATATCATGACCTTCGAACAGAAATTTAACCATTTCTTGTTCAAGCAATTTACGATCTTCCGGATTCATGGTGCTAAGTTTTTTCTCATTGATCAACATGGTTTGTTTACTCATCCACTGTCCCCACGCTTCTTTGGAAATTTCATTGAAAATGCGTTTACCCAACTCTCCCGGATAAAGCTGAAAATCCAGCCCCTTGGCTTCACGTTGTAAGAAAGTACAAAAAACAGTTCTGCTCATAATAAATCCTCAAAATAGCGGGTATGGGATTCAGCTCAGTTGTTGCAACAGATATTCAACTGGTGCTGCCAGCCCAACAGTCGCGGGTTGCTGTAAGTTATACCAAAGTCCTCTATTTTCATCCATGCAAGCGGCAAAAGATAAAATATTTATTTTTATCGGCACAATATCCAGATGAAAATGGCTAAATGTGTGGCGGAATGCGGTTAGTTGCTCCTGTTTACTGTGAGAAATACCGGATTGCTCCAGCCAGTTATTCAGCAAATCCAGGCTTTCAAACTGAGGAAACGCAAATAATCCCCCCCAGATCCCAGTTGGTGGGCGCTGTTCCAGCCAGACTGTGTTGTTATTCTGCATTAGCAGGAAATAAGCTGTTTTTTCAGGAATGCTCTGCTTAGGTTTTTTACCCGGGTATTTTGTCCAGCTATGGTTAGCATAGGCGATACATCCCTGCTTTAATGGGCAGATTTCACATTTTGGCTTGCTACGGGTGCAAACCATTGCCCCTAAATCCATCATCGCCTGATTAAAATATTCCACTTCTTTTGCTGGCGTTACATTGGTGCTGATTTGCCAGAGGTGACTTTCAACCTCTTTTTTACCCGGCCAACCTTCTACTGCATAACAGCGGGCCAATACTCGCTTAACATTGCCATCAAGAATCGGGAAATGCTTACCCTGAGAAAGCGAAAGGATTGCACCGGCGGTTGAACGGCCGACGCCAGGCAGGGCAACAACATCATCAAATGTTGTTGGGAATTCGTCATGATGTCGTTCCACAATCTGTTGCGCTGCTTTATGTAAATTACGGGCGCGGGCGTAGTAACCAAGACCGGTCCATAAATGAAGAACTTCATCAAGCGGTGCGGCAGCAAGCGAAGCTACATCAGGAAAACGTGAAATAAAGCGCTGAAAATAGGGAATGACTGTTGCAACCTGGGTTTGTTGCAACATCACTTCTGAAAGCCAGACGTGATAAGACGTTTTTTCCAGTTGCCAAGGCAGGGTTTTACGACCGTAACGATGGTACCAATCCAGTACCACTTTAGAGAATTGCTTTGCTTCCATCATTGGGATAATTATCTTTAGGGAATATCAGTGTTTCGTGAACAGGATTGCAACATAGTGTTACCTCGCTGTAAACCGGAACTTTGTTTTCGCGGCACTGCCCAATCTGGGATTAAAATTGTACTTGTCACTATTGGACTTGCTAAAATCGCCCATCTTTGGATAATGCGCTCTCTTTAGGTGGTTTGCCGGTAAAGCAGCCATAAGCGCCTGAATAAACGCCTTTAAAACTGACAGAAATATCATGATAAATAACGTAATTTCGCCGGAATTTGATGAAAATGGCAGGCCATTGCGCCGTGTTAGGAGTTTTGTTCGTCGTCAAGGCAGGTTAACTAATCGTCAGCAACAAGCACTTGATGATCTCTGGCCAAAAGTGGGTGTTGAATATCAGGCGGAAAAGCTGGATATGGCGGCACTTTTTGGGCGTGAAGCCCCCATTGTACTGGAAATTGGTTTTGGCATGGGAGCATCACTTGTCACTATGGCAAGCCAGAATCCCGAAAAAAACTTTCTTGGGATTGAAGTTCATGTACCTGGTATTGGTGCTTGCCTGGCTTCTGCTGAAGGTGAAAATATCAGTAACTTGCGGGTGATGTGTCATGACGCTATTGAAGTGTTGGAAAAAATGATCCCGGAAAACAGTCTGGAAATGGTACAGCTTTTCTTTCCGGATCCGTGGCATAAAGCGCGTCATAATAAACGCAGGATTGTCCAGCCGCCATTTGCTGAACTGATAAAAAGTAAGTTGAACGTGAGTGGTGTATTCCATATGGCGACTGATTGGCAGCCATATGCTGAACATATGTTGGAAGTGATGAATGGCGTAGATAATTACCTTAATTTGTCTGAGAATGGTGATTATGTTTCGCGTCCATCTTCACGCCCGGTAACGAAATTTGAATTGCGCGGTCAGCGGTTGGGGCATGGCGTGTGGGATATCATGTTTAAGAGGGTTAAGTAATGGCTAAAAACCGCAGTCGTCGTTTGCGTAAAAAGATGCATATTGATGAATTCAAAGAAATGGGCTTTTCTGTTAAGTGGAGCTTCCCGTCGAATACACCTATAGATGTTATTGACAGCACTGTTGATGCATTTATTGATGAGCTGATTGAATCTAATGGTTTAGCGCTGGATGCCAGTGGTTACCTGCATTGGGAAGGTTTAATCTGCCTGCAAAAAGTTGGTATGTGTACAGAAGAACACCGCCAATTGGTTGAGAAATGGCTGACGGATCGTGGTATGGAAGATGTCATGACCTCTGAACTGTTTGATGTTTGGTGGGATTGAATAACATATCGCTGTAAAATAGCCTGAGTGAATAACAACAGGGGCACCTTTAATAGGTGTCCCTGTCAGGAGTAAAATCAGTGAGTACAACGTTTTCTAACACGTTATTGTCGGATATTTTGCGACAAGTTCGCCCCCTGATTGGCCAAGGGAAAGTGGCAAGTTATATTCCTGCATTGGCAGAAGTTCCTGCTGATAATCTGGCAATAGCTATTTGCACCATTAATGGGCAGATATTTCATGCCGGAGATGCTGAGAAGCGTTTTTCGATTCAATCTATTTCTAAGATATTGAGCCTGACCTTAGCGATGACACGTTATCAGGAACAGGAAATCTGGCAGCGGGTCGGACAGGAGCCTTCCGGTCAGCCATTTAATTCATTAGTTCAGTTAGAACTGGAAAAAGGCAAACCCCGTAACCCTTTTATTAACGCGGGTGCGTTAATTGTGTGTGACATGTTGCAGTCGCGGTTGAGCGCACCTAAGCAACGCATGTTGGAGGTTGTACGTAAACTTGCTGGTTGCCCTGATATCTGTTACGACAACAAAGTTGCCCGTTCTGAAATGGAACATTCTCATCGAAATGCGGCAATTGCCTATCTGATGAAATCCTTCGGTAATTTCGATAACGATGTGCTTGCTGTACTGCAAACTTATTTCCATTATTGTGCTTTGAAAATGAACTGTATTGAACTTGCCAAGTGTTTCGTTTATTTGGCTAATCAGGGAAGCACGATAGGTTCTGAACAGCAGATCTTAAGCCCGCGTCAGGCACGACAGATTAATGCGTTGATGATGACCTGTGGTATGTATGATGGTTCCGGTGAATTTGCATTCAGGATTGGTATGCCGGGAAAATCTGGCGTTGGTGGTGGGATCGTATGTGTTGTGCCGGGAGAGTTGACGGTTGCTGTCTGGTCACCGGAATTGGATCGATCGGGGAACTCTTTAGCGGGTTGTGCTGCCTTAGAACTGTTAGCCGATCGTGTCGGGCGATCCGTTTTTTAACTTTCAGGTGGTTTTCTTAGGAGAAAATATGTTACGCAAAACTATCATTGCTGTATCTTTGCTATTTGTTGCTCAGGCTCAGGCTGGTTATGAATGCCAGGTAAATCCGCAGAATGACATTATTATTACTTCTCAATCTGTTCAGGTTGTGGGAGCAAGCGGTAATCTCCAGATTTCACCTGATGGTTCGGTTATCCGTGATGGTAAGAATCTGAACTTAAATACGGAACAGCGTCGGAAAGCACAACATTATCAGCGAGCTTTGCGGCAGGATTTGCCCTGGATTAAGCAAGAAACCAGTAACCATCTAATAACTGCCCGTAAATCTTTGGATAAAGTGGTGGTGGAGACTATGGGGAAGGACAGTAATGTGCGTAGCCGGTTGTCTGATCTTGAATCAGGGCTTAATAAACAGATAAGCCGAATTATTGAAACCCGCTCAGAGGGTATAGCATTTCATCATCAGGCGATTAAACAGGTTGAAAAAGAGAGCCGTAGCTTAATTGAACAGAGCCTTGGTGGCGTGTTACAAGACAGCATTAATGAGATTGGTAATAAACAATTCAGTTTGAATGGTGATAATAATCAGGCATTGCAATCTTTGCTTGGTAGCTTAGGTGGGTTGCAGAATAATTTGAAAGCTGAATGGAAAACTCAGGAAGAAGATTTCCAGCGTTTTGGTAAAGAGGTTTGTGGTAAAGTCAGCGGCCTTGAACAACAAAGAATTGAATTACTGAATTCTATTAAGTAATCCCCAATAATTACAAATAAGAATCAATTTGAAATTGATTCTTATTTAGATTGACATATTTTTCCCGCCACCTAGAATGCAGATTGTTACTAATATCCTTTCTTGGAGCGCGATATATGAAAAAGATAATCCCTGTCGTTCTGGCTTCATTATTTGTTGTTGCAAGCCATTCCGTATTTAGTCAGACATCTGCTGTATTCACTCCAAATGCTGTTGCTTCCCAGGTTGGCGATAGAATCACAGTGAAACATCTTTCTGGTGAAACGGATGTCAAAAGGGATCCTCAGAAGGTCGTTTTATTTGATTTCGGTACTTATGATTCATTGGCTAAATTAGGCTTGTCAGATCGGGTTATTGCACTACCTACTGGTTATACACCTGAATATCTCCGCAATAATTTGCCTAAAGGGGTAGAAAGTGCCGGGGGTATAAAAGAGCCGAATTTGGAAAAGTTGGCGCAAATTAAACCCGATCTGATCGTTATCACCGCCCGCCAAGGGCCTTTCTATGAACGTTTGTCAAAAATAGCGCCAACCGTTAATCTGGGAACTGATAGTAAAAATTATCTGGTTTCAGTTGAAAGTAACCTGAAATTATTAGGTGAGTTGTTTAGTAAGCAAAATGAAGTGAAAGAGCAGATTGTTGAATTGGAAAAAACAATTGCTAAAGTTCAGGATAAAGCTAAAGCTTCTAGTGCTAAGGTTTTAGTATTATTGCATAACACAGATAAATTAATGCTGAATAACCAGAGCGTCGTGTTTGATGTGGTTAAGGCACAGAAAGCGGAAGTGCCTATTCCGGCTGGTGAGGATAAAACCAAACGCATTGTGGTGACTTCCGACATGATTGCTCAGGCCAATCCAGATGTGATTCTCATTATTGATCGCAGCGAAGCAATTGGTGCCGGTAAACTTGATAAAGTACAGTTTGAAGATGATAAAGTAAAATCTACTTCTGCATATAAGAATAGCAAAATTACTTATCTTAAATCTGATCTGTGGTATTTATCTGGTGGTGGTTTGGAAAGTCTGGCAGCACAAATTAAAGCTGTTGAGGATGCCATTTAATCAGCCGCTTTTGTCATGTTGAATTTGGGCTGTGATTGAAGTTCGATAATGTGTTGTCTTAGAGCCTATCCCAGTAGCCTTAATGGGATAGGCTGTTAGTTTGACAGTTAATATTACCGGTGACTGTCAGATTTAATTCCAGATGTTTATATTGGAAGGAATATATCAAAAACAGGCAATTACACAATTTAAATTACAGGACCGTGATTATTCGTTAACTTTTTCTATATGTTGGCTTTTTATTGTTGAATTAAATGATAAGTTTTTATTTAAATATTTATAATTTCATTGAGTTGTGAATTATATATTATTTAATTTATGATTGCAGAGATACTATAACAATATAATAGTTTTCTGCCGATTATTAGCTTTCTTGATCCAAAAATTATGCTTATTTAAGCACAGCTATGCATAAACTCGAAACCAATGGTGGTATCGAGTTTATGCACAAGATGATCTTTATGGAGCTGAATTTTTCGAAGGCAGTTTTTGCATTAAATAAACAGTTCCAATAATGAATTCAAGAACAGTTTCCCTTTCTGCGTAATTTGCCAATGTGTCGTTGTTTCAGAAAGATAACCTGCTGCTAAGGCTTGATCAATTTGATTGCGGATTGAACTTTCCGATAATCCGGTGAAATCACTGAAATCTTGTTTTGGCATAGCTTCCAGTAAACGGAAGCGGTTCATAAAAAATTCAAATGGCCGATCTTCATTTTCTACCTGATGCTGTTTATCCAGATAGCGCCCCTGCATATATCCGCGAGGATGTTTGGTTTTTACTGTACGCAGAATACGGCCATCTTCAAATGTGATTTTTCCATGAGCGCCACAACCAATACCAAGATAATCGCCAAAACGCCAGTAATTGAGATTATGCTGGCATTGATAGCCTGGTTTGGCATAAGCAGAAGTTTCGTATTGCTGATAACCTGCTGCTGTCAGCAATTGATGCCCTTGTGAAAAAATATCCCACAAAGCATCATCGTCAGGCAGAACCGGAGGGCGGGAACCAAAGCTGGTATTCGGCTCAATAGTCAGTTGATACCACGAAAGGTGCGGTGGTGATAACGCAATTGCCTGACGTAAGTCATCCAGTGCTTCATCAAGGCTTTGGTTTGGCAAACCGTGCATCAAATCCAGATTAAAACTACGTAGCCTCAGGCTGGCGGCTAAATGTGCTGCCCGTTTGGCTTCATCCGGCCCGTGAATACGGCCAAGACGTACCAGTTTATCCGGGCTGAAGCTCTGGACGCCAATGGATATTCGGTTAATGCCGGCTTGCTGATAACCACTGAAACGGTCGGCTTCCACTGTACCCGGGTTAGCTTCCATAGTAATTTCAGCTTGCGGCGATACCGGCAGGAGAGTACGAACACCGTCCAGTAATTGTTGCATCCCTTGTGAACTGAGCAGACTGGGAGTTCCACCACCAATAAAGATAGTGGTGATTTCCCGGCCGTTGACCATTGGCAGATCCGCTTTCAGATCTGCTAATAAATGGTCAACATATTCCTGATGTGGAACATCACCTTTTAATGCATGGGAGTTGAAATCACAGTAAGGACACTTTTGTACACACCACGGAATATGGATATAAAGACTCAGTGGTGGAAGCTTAAGCATTACGTAATGTATCCAACATCATTTTCAGTGCTTGACCGCGGTGTGACACGGCATTTTTTTGCTCACCACTTAACTCAGCCGCAGTACAGCCTAATTCCGGTACGTAGAAGATGGGATCGTAACCAAACCCGCCATTACCGGCAGGTTCATGGGCAATAATCCCCGGCCAGCGGCCATGAAATACCAGAGGTGTGGGATCTTCTGCGTGGCGTATATAAACCAGAACACAGTTAAACTGAGCCTGGCGTTGATCATTAGGAATATCTTTCATCGTATCCAACAGCTTTGCCAGATTTTGCTGATCGGTGGCACTTTCACCCGCATAACGGGCTGAATAGATGCCTGGAGCGCCGCCAAGGATATCTACGGATAAACCAGAATCATCAGCAATCGCTGGCAGGCCGGTGATTTGTGCCGCGTGACGGGCTTTAAGAATGGCATTTTCAATAAATGTCAGCCCAGTTTCTTCGGCAGAATCTACGCCTAATTCAGTTTGAGCAACGATATCCAGACCAAAATCAGCCAGTAATTGCGCCAGTTCACGAACTTTTCCGAGGTTGCCGGTTGCCAGAACAACTTTTTGCATTATTTTGAACCCAATTTAATTCTTATTTACTGTATCAGCCATGAGAGAACATCAGCGCGGAGATAGTTCAGCGCGTAGAGGATCAAAATGACGATCATTGCGGAGAAATCAAGGCCACCCATTGCTGGAATAATACGGCGGATAGGTGCCATCAATGGCTCTGTCAGTTGCATCAGAGCATAGTCAATCGGGTTGCGGCCCTGGCTTATCCAGCTTAACAGAGCACGCGCTAGCACCAGCCAAAATACCAGCTTGCCTGCGGCTGTCAGCAGTTCAATTAACCCGATAGGGATGAAAAGCGTGAGGAAGGCAAATGCACCGGTACTGAACCAGAGTTGCATGGTTAATTTAAGCAGCACCAGAGCATAGGCCACAACAACAGAAGCGGTATCAAGCGGGCCAATAGCCGGGAGCACACGGCGCAGTGGCCGAACGACCGGCTGAGTAATTTTCACGACAAACTGGGCAAATGGGTTGTAAAAATCACAACGGGCCCATTGCATCCATACACGAAGTAATAAAACAACGATGTATAAATCCAGAATGGTGAACAGAATAAAAGTTAAAAATTGCATTTAGCAGCCCTGATAAAAATTAAAATTGTTTTTCTATTTCCTGTGCGCGGCGAATAGCTGCCTGCATGGCACTGGATACGATTTCCGGCAATTTGCTTTCATAAAAAATGCGCAATGCTTCCGCAGTGGTACCACCTTTAGATGTTACCTGCTCGCGCAGGGTTGCAAAAGGGAGATCTGCATTTGATGCGGCCAGCGTCGCAGAACCGGTTGCTGTTTGCAAAACGATTTCACGGGCTGTTTCACTGTCAAAACCTAGGCGTTCTGCCTCCTGTTGCATTGATTCCATAAACAGGAAGAAATAAGCAGGGGCACTACTTGCTATAGCGATAATATCATTGATGCCGTTTTCATCCTTTACCCAGTGGGTTTTACCGACGCTGTTCATCAATGCTTGAGTGAAATCACGGTCAGACTGACTGACTTGCTCAGGCGCGAATAATCCACTCAACCCCTGACCAACTAATGCTGGGGTGTTTGGCATGATTCGGACAATGTTGAGTTTGTCTTGTAATAAAACTTTAAAGCGTGCAACAGAAATTCCTGTTGCGATAGACAGAATTAATTTGTTACTGAAATCCACCTGCTTCTTTAGCGGCTGGCAGACATCTGCCATCACTTGCGGTTTTACCGCCATAACAACAACATCGGCTTCCTGTGCGCAGCGAATATTATCACTGCTGCTATTGACGTCATACTCCTTTGCCAGTACATCGCGGCGAGCATTGCCAGGAGCGCAAACATTAATCAGCTCAGCAGGGTAGCCTCCTTTTACTAATCCGGCAATGATGGCGTGAGCCATATTACCTGCACCAATAAAAGTAATTTTACGTTTTTCCATTAAATACCTCGTAGCATTGATATGGTTAATTGTGATACTGACGTGCACCGAAAATTGCCGTCCCGATCCGTACTAATGTGGAACCACAATTAATGGCAGCAGCCATATCATCAGTCATCCCCATTGAAAGGGTATCTATTTGAGGATATTGAGTTTTCAGGTTAAAGAAAGCCTGTTCCATTTGCCTGAAAACCACTAATTGGCGTTCATAGTTGGGCTCCGGTGCGGGGATTGCCATTAAACCGCGTAGTTTCACGTTCGACAGTTTGCTTATTTCGGCTGCCAAAGTGGAGAGTTCAGCAAGTTGAATACCTGATTTACTCTGTTCATCACTGATATTTATTTGGATAAGAATATTCAGTGGTTCCATTCCTTCCGGGCGTTGTTCGTTTAGACGTTGTGCTATTTTCAGACGGTCAACGGTATGGCACCAGTTAAAATTTTCTGCTACCAGACGGCTTTTATTAGACTGTAACGGACCGATAAAGTGCCATATCAAATCATTACGATTTGCAAAATAAGCAATTTTTTCTACCCCTTCCTGTACGTAATTCTCACCAAACTGGCGCTGACCGGCAACGATTGCTTTTTCGATATCTTCCACAGGCTTGGTTTTACTGACTGCAAGCAGAGTAATTTCTTCTGGAGCGCGTTCGCATTTTTGTGCGGCAACGGCTATGCGGGTCCTGACATCTTGTAAATTTTGTTCAATATTGTTCATAGTGACTCAGGAGATTAAAAAATGAATATGGATAAGCTAGTGGCCCTTAGTGTAAAGCATAATGCTTCGGATCTGCATCTTTGTGTTGGGCAAGCTCCTGTATTACGTATAAATGGTGTGCTTTATCCACAAACTCAACTGTCATCTGTAAATAATGCTTTGCTGGAAGAGTGGAGCAGGCAGTTTCTATCAGAATATCAGTTAGAACAGCTATTAGTTTGTGGACATGTGGATTTTGCGATGGAGACAGAAAACCACCAACGATTGAGAGGCAACATTTTTCGTCAGCAATCGGGGCTGTCAGTCGTTCTGCGCTTAATTAGTTCGCAGTGCCCAACTCTGGAACAGCTAAAAGCGCCTGAAATTATCCGGGAAATGATTTTGCGGGAAGAAAGTGGATTGATTCTGGTGACTGGTGCCACAGGCAGTGGGAAATCGACAACCTTAACCGCCATTGTGGATATGCTGAACAGTCATTGTTGTCAGCACATTATTACATTGGAAGATCCTGTGGAATTTATCCACCACAGCCGCAATTGTCTGATACAACAACGACAAATCGGATTGGACTCCTCCAGCTATCAGGAAGCGCTGAAAGGTGCTCTTCGGCAGGATCCTGATGTATTGCTGTTGGGTGAGCTACGGGATAAGGAGACAATACGTCTGGCATTAACTGCGGCAGAAACAGGGCATTTGGTATTTTCAACTTTGCATACCAGAGGCGCAGTACAAGCAATTGATCGGCTGGTAGATATATTTTCGGCGGAAGAAAAAGGATGGGTACGTAGTCAGCTTGCAGGGAGTTTGAAGGCTGTGATAGCGCAGCAATTGGTTTCTGCACAGGATGGAGGGCGGATTGCCGTGTATGAAGTGTTGGTGGTTAATCAGGCGGTCAGTCATCTGATACGGGAAGGAAAAAATCATCAAATAACAACGCTTATGCAGACAGGTGCTGCCAGTGGAATGCAAACCTATGAGCAAGGCTGGCAGCAGCGTAAATTACAGGGATTATTGGCTGAGCAGACGGAGGTTAGCAGTTAATCGTTGTTGTTAGTTGATCCGCAGTTATTGTTAGTTGATAGCTTAATAGTGCAGCTCGAACCAGCTTTCCAGAATAATAACAGCGGATGCAGCATCGACTTTACCTTTATCTAAAGCTTTGTAGCCTCCACGGTCAAACAGATGAGCGCGGGCTTCAATCGTTGTCAGGCGTTCATCCTGGAGTTCAATTTGTACACCAAACCGGCCATGAAGCCGGTTTGCAAATTTACGTGCCTGTGTTGTTACAAGTTGCTCAGTGCCATCCATATTGAGGGGAAGACCAACAATAACCAGATCTGGCTGCCACTCTTTAAGTAATTTTTCGATTTGCTGCCAATTGGGGATACCATCTGTGGCTTTAAACGAGGTCAATGCTCTGGCGGTACCCGTAATTTCCTGCCCGATAGCTGCGCCGATACTGCGGGTACCAAAATCGAAGGCCATTATTGTGCGGTTACCCATCTATGCATGTCCTGCCTGTGGAGCAATATTATAGATATTGATACCAAGCAAAGATGCGGCTTCACGCCAGCGATCTGCAATGGGTGAGTTGAAAATAATATGTGGATCAGCGTTTGCGGTGAGCCAGCTATTTTCCATTATCTCTTTTTCAAGTTGCCCCTTTTCCCAACTTGCATACCCCAGCGTGACTAATATCTGTTTTGGTTGGCGTGGCGTACCCAGGGTTTCAAGCACATCTTTGGATGTGGTGATCATCGTGTCATCGGAAATTTTGATACTTGAACTGAAACCTGGTTGTGGTGTGTGCAATATAAAACCATGATCTTCGGCAAGAGGGCCACCTGTCATGACCGGTTTGTTTAGGCTGATACTTTCATCCCGATCTTCCGGTGAAATTTTCAGTTTTTGTAGAACTTTCCGAACAGAGATTTGTTCAATTGGTTTATTTATCACCAATCCCATTGCCCCGTTTTCGTTGTGTTCACAAACGTAAACAACTGAGCGTTTGAAGTAGGAATCAGATAATGTGGGCATGGCGATAAGAAAATGGTGCTGTAGATTCATTTTGTTTTTGGTAATTAACCTGGCTATTTAAGGATTATTTAGCCCACAGTATGTGGGCTAAAAGTGCAAATGACAAACCTTGACAGGAAAATTAACGAAAAGAGCTTTTTATTTCTCCAATCGTTTTTCAATCGCATTCATCAACATGCCGGTTATTGAAATATCAGGGAAAGCTGCCTCTATCTCGCGTGCACAGGTTGGGCTGGTGACATTAATTTCAGTCAATCTGTCACCGATAATGTCCAGTCCAACAAAAATTAACCCTTTTTCTTTTAACGTTGGCGCAACAGCTCTGGCTATAGCCCAGTCACTTTCTGAAAGCGGACGCGCTTCACCACGACCACCGGCAGCAAGGTTACCACGGGTTTCGCCTTGGGCTGGAATGCGGGCCAGACAATAAGGAACAGGTTCTCCATCGACAATTAATATCCGTTTGTCGCCTTCTTTTATAGCAGGTAAGAAATTCTGTGCCATGCAGAAGCGATTGCCGTGTTCTGTCAGGGTTTCAATAATCACGCCGACGTTTGGGTCATCTTTTTTCAAGCGGAATATAGATGTGCCACCCATGCCATCCAGCGGTTTAAAGATGACATCACCATGCTTTTGATGGAATTCACGCAGGTGAGCAGCATTGCGGGTCACTAATGTGTCTGGTGTTAAATCAGGGAACCAGGCTGTGAAGAGTTTTTCGTTACAATCGCGTAGGCTTTGTGGTTTATTGACGATAAGCGTACCTTTCTCTTCAGCGCGCTCGAGAATGTAAGTGGCGTAAATGTACTCAGTATCAAATGGAGGGTCTTTACGCATCAGGATGACATCCAGTGTTTCCAGTGCCAGATCTTGTTCTCTATCGAATTGATACCATTGCTGTGGATTATTTTCTACTTGCAATAGGCGGGTACGTGCGCGAGCTTCCCCTTGGTGCAGATAGAGATCGCTCATCTCCATATAATGAAGTTCCCAGCTGCGGCGTTGCGCTTCCAACAGCATAGCAAAACTGGTGTCTTTCTTGATTTTGATGGATGAAATGGGATCCATCACTATTCCGAGTTTGATCATTCTTTCTCCTTAACCCAAATCGCCGAAACGCACTTGTAATGCAGTAATTGCGGTAAGCGCTGTCGTTTCTGTTCTTAAGACACGTGGTCCTAACAGGATATCAGTAAATTGGTAATGAGCTGTCATAGCAATTTCATCTATTGATAAGCCACCTTCCGGGCCAATAAGTAAACGTACTTTTTCCACAGGTAAAGGCAGGGTATTGATGCTTTGGCTGGCGCGTGGATGTAAATTTAATTTTAAACTGCCATCATTTTCTGCACACCAGTGTTCAAGTTGCATCACCGGACGAATTTCAGGTATGCGATTACGGCAACATTGCTCACAGGCAGCAATGGCAATTTTTTGCCATTGCTGAAGTTTTTTAGCCAGCCGTTCTCCATCCAGTTTGACACCACAGCGTTCAGAAATTAAAGGTGTGATAACATTCACCCCTAACTCTACAGATTTTTGAATGGTAAATTCCATTTTCTCACCGCGGGATATGACTTGCCCCAGATGCAGATTAAGTGGTGATTCGTTATCGGCAAGTTCACTATTGTTAATATGAACTTTGACAGATTTCTTATTGGCTTCGGTAATTTCAGCATTGAAGATCTGATTACTGCCATCAAACAGTTGTAACTGTTGACCGTTACTCATTCTGAGTACCCGCCCGACATGGTTGGCTGCCTCATCACTCAAATAAATTTCAGTGTCAGATGAGAGTAATTCCGGGTGATAAATGCGGGGTATACGCATGTTCTTCTTTCCTTCCAGCGGGGTATAGCTGTACATAAGGCAATAAATAATGGTGTTATGATAAGGTAGGCTCAAGCCAATTATCAAGTTATCTCTGATACCGGTTTTTATCTCTGAATAAATGTTGCGAGTCTGCTCGCAGATTTATCTCTTATTTGAATGTTCTCTATTTATTTTGTTGTTTTAATGTGGGCGTTTTTATTATTATCTTATTGTGTCGAAAGTATAATAGGAATTGCTTCTATTCTTCAATTAAGATGTTTTTAATGTAATTGGCTGAAATTAAATATGTTTTATTTTGCTGGCGTTAATGTAATGATTGTTATTCTGGCTGTTTCTATTGGAATAACAGCAGGAATTACTTTAAATAAAGTGATATCGGTGTTTCCTGAAATTATTTATGGATATGATAAAATAGCTTTTGGTTATTTCCAGGTTGAATTAGTTACACTGTTTATAACTGCTTTTTTTGTTATTTATCTTCCATTGGGTTTTCATTTATATGTTGTTTTAATATTTATTTGGATGCTAATTATACTTTCTTTTATTGATATAAAAATTCAATTGTTGCCAGATATAATAAATTATCCACTTTTATGGTTAGGTTTATTATTGAATTTGAATAAAACTTTTGTGCCTATTGAACACGCTGTAACAGGCGCGGTTGCAGGTTATTTGATTTTATGGTCGCTCTATTGGTTGTTCAAAATTATCAATCACAAAGAGGGGATCGGGTATGGTGATTTTAAGTTAATGGCGGCAGTTAGTGCTTGGTTGGGAATTGGCGCAATTCCTTTATTAATGCTCCTATCTTCATTGTTTGGCATTATTGGGTGCTTATGGATGTGGAAATTACGGGGAAATTATCAGGCACCTGTCGCTTTTGGCCCATATATCGCCATTTCTGCGATCATAATGCTCTATTTGAATTTACAGGGAGTTGATGGATTATCGTGGATGGCGCCCAATAATTGAATAAGGTATGGGCGCCAGTAGTTAGAGTTGTGGTATTAAAACTGAGAATGAATCAGAGCATCTTGCCAACGTTTTGGCTGTCCCAGATATTTATCAAGAGAAATAACGGATAGCTCGTTTCTGTCATTTTCCTGAATAAAGGTAGGGAAACCCGAGCCGCCAACTTTTGCCAATAGTTCACGGCTGTTCCTGATATGCTGGAGACTTTCTGATTCATTATTCAGTGTCAGCGCTTGCTGGAACTGTTCTGAATCAAGCTGTAATTCATTTGCTAAATTCAATAATGTTTCAGCTTCGCTGATTTTTAATCCACGAACATAATGCGCTTTTTGTACCGTCAGTAACATTTCGACACCTTTACCAGCCAACTTTTCTGCCGCAAGAATGGCTGATATTGGTGGTAATGAATCCATAATCAGTGAGTTATCGTTTAACAGTGCAACATATTGCTCGCTGAAAACTTGCCCGGTAAGGCTTGCGATCCGTTTATCCTGATTAAGGATATAGTCACGCCATGTGCTGTCGATTTGGCGTTTGTTATCACCCGTCAGCATTCCGCCGCCATGTAATTCAATTCTTACATTCGCGACCTCTTTTGCGGCCTGTATGAGAGAAGAAACGCCATAACACCAGCCACATAGTGGATCATAGATATAATGCAGAGTCATTCCGGGCATATTACTTATTCCTGAAAAATAGTTAATTGACTTATTGAGGCCACTTCATTTCGCCTTTCAGTACTTTGGCACTCAGTTCGAGGCTGGATTTGTCTCCAAGTTTTGGATAGTGCTTTTCCATTGCCGCTATCAGCGCTTTTGAATCTTTCGCTTTTGGTAATTCTTTCTCAAAAATAGTCAGGTATTTTTGCGTGAACTTGACTGATTCCAATGTCATTGGTGCGTTACCAACGAAATGTCCCGGCACCACAATGGTAGGTTTCAGTTCTTTGATACGATCCAACGTTTGCATCCAATTCTTCCGGGATGCTTTAGTCTGTGTATCAGCCATCCAGACATGAATGTTGCCTGAAACGGTGACGCCACCGACTACCGCTTTCAGCTTTGGTATCCAAACGAAAGTACGGTCAGCCGCGGGGCCATCAAGACCTTCGACGATCAGCTTTTCACCATCAACTGTAAAAGTGTTACCTTCCAGCGGTTGCGGCACGATAACTTTTTTGGGGGCCTGTTCTTTCAGGACACCTCCCCAATAAGTCAGTTTGCCATCTTTAGTATGGTTGATTTCTTTGATTGTTTCTGGTGATGCAATGATTTTTGCATCAGGGAACGCGTTGGTCAGGGTATCAAGACCGAAGTAGAAATCAGGATCGGACTGACTGATATAGATGGTTGTCAGTTTCTTACCGGTATCCTTAATTCTTTTGACCAGTGCTTCAGCATCATTTTTTTGGAACTGAGCATCGATCAGTACAACTTCTTTATCACCACTAATAATTTCAGAAGAGACGGGAAATATGCTTTTTTCACCTGGATTATAAACATCCAGTTTTAGATCAGCGGCTTGTGCCAGAGAGATGGTACCTAAAGAAAGGATACCAGCCAGCGCAATATTTAATGTTGTTTTGCGAGTCATGATTGAATTCCTGATGTTGTGTCAATGGGGCTTATAATAAGTTGCGTTTTTCGATGGAAAAACCGCATAATTGGCAATTATTTGTTGCATAAATCGAGCTAATTGATGGATAGAGTCACTGCTGCGCAAGTGTTCACTATAATTGTAGAACAAGGCAGCATGATTGCTGCATCGGAACGGTTAGATATGTCGCGGGCAATGGTGTCGCGCTATTTGGCTGAAATGGAGAAATGGGCGGGAATACGCCTGTTACATCGTACAACCAGAAAGATCAGCCTGACATCAGCGGGAGAGATCGCCTATCAGCGCAGCCGTAAGCTGTTGCAATTGGCGGAAGAGATACCTGTCCATCAACCAGTAGTAGCTCAAGAGCTTAGTGGTCTTTTGCGGATAAGCAGTTCTCAGTCTCTGGCAATGAGCGCACTGTCTGTGGCTATTCCTGAGTTTATGCAAATTTATCCTCAGATAGCTATTGATATGCAGATGAGTAATAAGGCAATAAACTTGGTCGAAGAGCGGATAGATTTGGCGTTACGGATCACGAATAATCTGGAACCGAATTTGATTGCCAGACCGTTATCGATTTGCCACTCTGTTGTTTGTGCCGCTCCTTCCTATCTGGCAGGAAAAATGATCCCTCATAAGCCCGCTGATTTGGTGTTGCATAACTGTATGACTTATAACTTCTTTGGCAAAAGTCTTTGGTTGTTTGAACGTCAGGGGGAAAAATATTCTGTTCCTGTTAGCGGAACTTTGAGCGCTAATGAATCCATTGTCTTAATGGAAGCAACATTGCAAGGTGCGGGAATCGCTATGCAACCTTATTATTCTGTTGCTTCTCATCTGGCATCAGGAAAACTGATTCAGTTGTTGCCGGAATATCAACCTCAGGCCATGGGTATTTATGGTATTTATGCCAGTCGTCAAAATATGCCGGCAACGCTCAGGGCATTACTGGATTTTTTGGTGGAATGGTTTGCTTCTTCTCCATACTGGCAAAAATTAATGCTGAAAAGCTAACTTGAGTTTCTGAGGAAATAGGGCAATCTGTGCTTTCAGGTGTTCAATAAAAGCATCGACTGGGGTGGAAGAAGGGCGGTGAATGGGTTTGATCAGGCTGACAGTAAAAGGAATGTTAATACTAAACGGGCGGGCGCATATTTCAGCTTCGCCGTGGTAGTCCAGATAATCGAGTACGGTCAGTGGGTTGACAATAGAAACGCCGATGCCTTCCCGCACCATGGCACAGACTGATGCGGCACTGTGAGTTTCCATAATCATTCGGCGGTGAATATGGTGCTCTGCGAAGATTCCATCAATAAGTTGACGGTAGCTGTCTGTTATCGAAAGACTGATAAAATTTTGCCCACTGAAATCTTCTGGCGTCAGTAATGATTTATGACTAAGTGGATGAACTGCGGGCAATACGCAAATTTCATTCAGCGTGATCAGTGTTTCTCTTTGTGTACCGGGTGGTGTTTGCAAATGTTCGGTCAGGCCAAGATCATGACGCTGAGCTGAGAGCCACTCTTCCAATAGCGGTGATTCTTGTGGAATGATGGTTAAATTAGCCTCAGGGTATTGGCGGGTGAAGTTGTGACAAACTTTAGGTAATAAGGATTGTGAAAATACCGGCAGGCAGGTAATAGAAAGTTGAGCGTGTTGAAATTTACGGATACTGTCAGCTGCATTCATGATTCTTTCAAGTCCATAATAAGAGCGCTGAACTTCTTCAAAAAGGCGTAATCCTTGTGCTGTCGGATGCAGGCGGCCTTTTACCCGGTCAAACAGTTTGAATTTTATCAGATGTTCGAATCGTGCTAATTCACGGCTGACGGTCGGTTGTGAAGTTTGTAATAAAACCGCCGCTTCTGTCAGATTTTTTGCCGTCATTACCGCGTGGAATATTTCAATATGGCGCCATGAACAAGCAGACATAGATGACTCCTTTAGTTGATAACTCTATATCACAGATGAATAGACTATAGCGAAACAGATATTTTTATTCCTGTTTTTTACTGCTAATAATGGGTTATCTGCTGATTTTGTGAGAGAACCCATAATGAGTACCTTTATCCGTAATAGTCGTTCTGATCTGATACCAGAAAATCTGAGCTGTCTGCCAGAAACGTATGGTGCTCCGTTATGGGTTTATGATAGCGAAACGATTATCCAAAGAATCAGAATGTTACGTCAGTTTGATGTGGTTCGGTTTGCGCAGAAAGCTTGCTCTAATACTCATATTTTGCGTCTTATGCGTGAGTATGGTGTGAAAGTTGATGCGGTTTCACTGGGTGAAATTGAGCGTGCTTTGCGGGCTGGGTTTCGTCCAGGCCAAGAAATGGCAGAAATCGTTTTTACTGCTGATTTGATAGATGTTCCAACGCTTAGACAGGTAACTGAACTGGATATTCCGGTTAATGCGGGTTCTATTGATATGCTGGAGCAGATTGGTCAATGTCAAAAAGGGCATCCGGTATGGTTGCGGATTAACCCTGGGTTTGGTCATGGTCATAGCCAGAAAACCAATACTGGTGGTGAAAACAGCAAACATGGTATTTGGTATCAGGATCTCCCACTGGCAATTGAGAAAATACGGCACTATGGATTGAAATTGCTTGGTTTGCATATGCATATCGGTTCTGGTGTTGATTATCAACACCTTGCGAGTGTGTGCGATGCAATGGTTGAACAGGTTATTCTCTGCGGTGAAGATATTCAGGCAATTTCAGCTGGTGGTGGTTTATCGACTCCTTATCGGCAGGGAGATGAACAGATCGATATCGCTCACTATTTTGGGCTGTGGGATGATGCCCGTAAAAGAATTGAGCAGCATTTGGGCCATAAAGTTGAGCTGGAAATTGAACCGGGGAGATTTTTGGTTGCAGAATCCGGCATTCTGATGACAGAAGTTCGGGCTGTTAAACAGATGGGAAGCCGTCATTATGTGCTGGTGGATGCAGGATTCAATGATTTAATGCGTCCGGCAATGTATGGCAGTTATCACCATATCTCGGTTTTGCCTGCTGATGGGCGTCAGCTTGAACAGTTTCCATTGCAGGAAACGTTAGTCGCAGGTCCGTTATGTGAATCGGGTGATGTTTTCACTCAGGTTGAAGGTGGTGGGGTTGCGCCAAGAATGTTGCCACCTGTTCAGGTTGGCGATTATCTGGTTTTTCATGATACCGGTGCTTATGGTGCGTCAATGTCTTCTAATTACAATAGCCGTCCGCTTATCTCCGAAGTGCTGTTTATTAATGGTAAACCTCAATTGATTCGCCGTCGTCAAACGATTGACGAGTTATTAGCGTTGGAAGAGGTATCTTTTGCATATCATCCCCTTGAGGGGAGGCCATCCGGCTTTGGTCAGTGGATTCTGGCGAACAGACAGACTGCCTAAGAATCAATATTTCTTTGCTCAGGGCGCTATTGTTTTTGATGTTCGAGGTGCGGAGACAGGCACAATGATTTGGCATCTGATACGGGAAGCAGCAAGTATGTCGGAATAACGGATTATCTACCGCCTTATAATTATAGGTATTTACACAATTTTCATAAAAAATGGTTAAGGAAAGCTGTTTTTCATCTGTCAATGGGTTTTAAAATTTGGAAAAAAAGAACAAGCACATCATGAAAAAACAGATAAAAACTTTAATCATTAAAAGTAAAAAGTAGTGATTAAGGTTTTTTAAAATCGGGTAAAAGATTCGATGCCATGCTGACATTGAAAGAGAAAACATCGGGAAAAGCGAGTTTCAAATTGATTAATAAAGTGGAAAAATGACAATGTTAATCCAATAACGAAAACATGAGATTATATTAAAGCATTTAACTGCATTAAGTAAATTAGCAAAAAAAAGCACAAAAATGTTTAAAAGCATTAAAGGTTATTAAATAAATGAGCATTGTTTTTAATGCCATTATTACAATTTTCACCTTCTATGGTTTTAAACCTAAAAAAATAAAATATATAAAAAACAAGAAAACTTGGATGTCAATTTAATGAAAATAGAAAAGTTAAATAGGGATCAGAAAACGTAAAAATCATTAGATTGACAAAAAAACCTCCATTAAAACCAAGTATTAAGTTAATTTTTAATTAAAAAAATAAGAAAACTCTCGGAATGAAAAGCATTTAAAGTTTTACCTGATTACCACTTAAACTCAGCACCCATAGGCGTATACTCAAAATAAGTCTGTGTGGAGGTAAATGAAAATGGCTAAAAATCAGATTCAATTCCAAAAAGGCATGTCTATTCATGAGCTTATTTCATTATAGGGTCATGAAGAACAATGCCAGAAACAGGTGTTCTATATGCGCTGGCCTACAGGGTATCGCTGCCCTCATTGTGGGCATGATAAGTATTGCCAGTTAAAATCTCGTCTCCTTTATCAGTGCAATCAATGCCATCATCAGACATCTTTGACGGCCGGCACAGTGTTTTCTGCGTCAAAATTGCCTTTAACCGTGTGGTTTTTGGCGATTTATCTCATGACTCAGGAGAAAAATGGGGTTTCTACACTTGAATTGTCACGTCAACTGGGCATTTCCTACAACGCCGCATGGCGTATGAAACACAAGCTAATGAAAGCGATGAAAGAACAGGATGACGAAAAGCCTCTTGGCGGGTTTATTCAGCTTGACGACGCATATTGGGGCGGGGCTCAGCACGGCCCTCGAGGAGGTCAAATCTGCTGGCCCGTATCGTGACGGCGAAGTTCGCAAAACATACCCGTAAATCATGATCCACGACCACCATACCGAAGTGCTATTCAGTCATCAGCTTTGATCCCAGGAGACAAACTTTTTGGAATGCGATGCGCAGGTAATGTAGCTTTCTAAAAGCCAACTTAGACAACAAGTGATTCAACTTATGGTAGAGTATCTAAGGGTATTACCTAGTAGGCAACATCGGAGGTAGGGTAAGCCAAAACCGCCAAAAATTTTGTTGCCCTCATTAAAATTCTCACGTTAGGTTAAGCTGGATTGCCGTCATATGCGCCAGATATCTGAACTTCAGTGTCTCCACCAGTTATGATCCAGCTCATGAAGAGTTCGATAAGATGAGCGTAGCCGTCTGTTTCTTGTACGACGGCATCACTACTTGTCAGCAGTGGCTCGGGCTGAGCGGCAACAGATACTGGAACGAACCAACGAGGAGAGAATTGAAGCCAAAGACGTCAGCTTTGGAAGGAAACTCTCTATAAACCAACAACAGGTTTTGGTAATGAAAGGTGAGGGTTTTGGGACTTCCGAGATTGCCCAGCAACTGGGTATTAGCCACTCCACCGTCTACAAGATACTGAAAGAAGCAAGGTAATCATGACATCAGAACTACAGATTTACACCTCGTTACTCGCCGATGTAAAGGAACGGATCCGTGGTGGTCAGTTCAGAGCCGCTCAGTCCGTCAATACTGAACTAATCCAGATGTACTGGGACATCGGTCATATGCTCCATGAACGTCAGAAGCAACAGGGGTGGGGAGCGGGGATCATCCCGAAGCTGGCACGGGATATTGTTAATGAATTGCCAGAGGTCAAAGGCTTCTCAGAACGGAACCTGAAGCGCATGCTACGTTTCTACCGGGAGTACGCCTTGCCACGAATGGAGCAACAAGGTTCCGGAAAGCCCGTATCGGCAATTGTGCCACAACCTGTGGCACAATTGCCGTGGGGTCACAACATTCTGCTGATTGAGAGGATAAAGGATCAAACTGAGCGATTCTGGTATGCAGAACAGACTCAGATACAGGGATGGAGCCGAGACTCCTTGCTTCATATGATCAAAAGCAATGCCTATGCCCGGCAGGGATCGGCTGTCAGCAACTTCAAGAACCGGTTACCCGTATCTCAATCGGAGCTGGTACAGCAGACCCTGAAGGATCCCTATGTTTTCGATTTCCTCACCCTATCGGAACCCTTCAAAGAACGTGAGCTGGAAACGGAGCTTCTCAAACACCTTGAAAAATTCCTACTCGAACTTGGCGAGGGCTTTGCTTTTGTGGGGCGGCAATATCGTATTACCGTAAGCGAACAAGATTATTACATTGACCTGCTTTTTTATCATCTGACTTTGAGGGCTTTCGTTGTGATCGAGCTAAAACGAGGAGGATTCAAGCCTGAACATGCCGGTAAGATGAATTTCTATTGCTCGGTGGTCGACGAGAAGCTGCGGCATTCTACTGATCAGCCCACCATCGGTTTGATTTTGTGCCAGACAAAAGACCGGATACTGGCCGAATACGCCTTGCGCGGTATTCAAAAGCCAATTGGAGTTTCGGATTACGAGTTAACCCGTACATTGCCAGAGGACTTAAAATCGAGCTTGCCAAGCATCGAGGAACTGGAAGCAGAACTCAGTCATAATGATGATGAAAACGCCCCTGGAGAATGAAAGGAATTTTTCCTCAATTTGGTTACTGTATCCATCTTCCGAGTCATTATGGGGAATAACCAATATACTACTGCTGAGGAAATGTTATAACCGTTGGCCTCATCACCCCATCAATGATCAATCAAAGAATATTTCTCAGATAGAACATTCACGACACCGTAGTGTTCAGGGATTAATGTTGAATGTGTTGGGGGGACTCATCGCTTATTGTCTCAAAGAGAACAAACCGTCACTGAATATTTCCTGCTCAGAAATGGATAGGTTAGTGACGGCTTAACCAGAACTCAGGTTAATGTAAGCATGATTCCCTTTTCATTGGCACTTAATGCGAGCAAAAAAGGGCGGTGATTGCAAGCATGACGGTTTTCAAATTCAAGCGTACAGGTAAGGTTTATTTTTTCCAACTAAATCTAGCCATACCCGGTTTTTCAGGATTAGGAACAAAACCCGGATTTCCAGTGCCTGGCCTCCAACTCACTTTCATTTTTGCACCAACCTTGTTGTAAAACTTTTCTAATTCATAAATATCATTTGCTATTATCCATTTTCCTTTACAGATAATAGCAACTGGAAACTCTCCAGGTTCGGCAACAACTTTGACAATCCCACCTCGTTTCTTTACTTTTTCTCTCTCTTTGTCCATAGCAAAAGCAGGATAACTTACCTGAGGACCATGCCTGATAACATTATGTTCTATATCTTCAAATGGCCGGTTTAAATCAGATTGAGCAATAAATCGGTTAATGAGATCGATTATTTTCTTTTCTTCTAATGAAGCAGATGGAACTGAATGTGGTTGAGTCGTGAAACTAATCATGTCATGCATATCATAGTCACCAGTGAAAGGCAGCGCGGCCCAGTTCTCTTTTCCTTTTAAGGAAGAGAGACTTGCCTCCAGATTGTTTAAATCTATTGGGTTATTCTTCTGTCACCACTGCTCATATATATACCTTTATGTTGCTTTAAATAATCAGCCACCTGGGCAGGACTTAAGTCTTTCCAAATTAACCGTTTTATCCATTTTTTTACTTCCGGCGTTATTTTCACGGCTTTCTTAGCAAAATGACGACGAGCCAATACCTTCAAATGAGCCTGTTCAGGGCAGTATGTCTGGACTTCTTGATTTCTCTTCAATTCTCTGCTGATGGTCGACGGGCTTCGCTTAAGTGACTCAGCAATGAAACGCTGTGAAAAACCCGCTTTTTTTAAACTGGAAATCTGATATCTTTCTGTCTCGGTCAGTTGTGTATAGGCCATAGTGCATTTTCCTGTGGCGGGAAAGGTGCCTACTATAGCAACTGACCGCCTTTCTGAAAAATTGCACTTATTAGTCGAATCCGCCAACCACTTTTCGACTTGCCATAGCAAATTGCGGCTAAATATGGCGTTCTGCTATGGGCGAGAAGCGGACGTTAACGTTATAATTAATCGACTCTTTAGCCAGCCCGCTGAAACTATGCCTATGAATAATACAATTAAGGCCAATTAAAATAAAATTGATGTCTTATCATGCCAAAAAGAGCAATTTATTGTGATTTTTCATAGTTGCATCCTTTCGCATGAAACATGCTCCCCTTTAATAGTTTGATAAACGTTCTATACCGCATAGATTACATATTTCATCTATGCAGCCATCTAGGTTTTTATAAATTTCAGTCCCTGTAAACCTTAACACTTGCCATCCCTCGCCAAACAACCATCTATCACGTTGAGCATCATAAGTTCTTTGGTACTTCGTTTTGTGATAGTCATGTCCATCAAGTTCAATCGCAATCTTCTTATCAGGGATCGCGAAATCTATTCGATATTTTCCAACATTATATTGCGGGTAAATATGTAAATCTAAAAAAGCAAGTTTATAAAACATTTTTTCAAGTGGTGAGTCAAATATATTTGGTGAAAACTCATGCCGAATACTCGGGTCTTTGCTTAATAGCTTTGAGATGATTTCTTCATGATCACTAAAAACGGGCAAAACCAGCTCATCGTCTGGTGTAAAACGTGATGCTTTTATATCTACAACATGCGAAGAAATTCCTTTATCATCAATAGATATCATATCTACGATGCGGCATCCTATACATGGGCAATTCCCTGATTTACATCCACGAGAAATAACCTTTTTATCAAATGTTGGTGATAAGTAAGAATATGTGAACGTTCCATCATCTTCTTGCTTGATGAATAATAAAGCATCAGGTGTGCGAAATATCTCGTCAAGCTGTGGCTTAGAAACTGAGCCTCTATATTTTTTGTATTTTTCGTGTTTAAGGCCATGTAACATAAGTCCACCTATCTCTGTAAATGGATACACAATCAGGTTTTCCTTTAAAACCTTTCTCTTGTCAGTATCCAGGATAGGGTGTTGGTTATTGATATCTCCACCCGTAACAGTGAAGAGCAAACAACCTAAACAGACACATCCATCTCCTTTGCAGTCCTTGGTAAGCACAAAATCGCCAAAGTTAGTTGTAAACAGAACAAATATCCTGCTTCCATTTTTATTCCGATAGGTAACTAAATAGTTTTCAGGTGTCATTGCTTACCTTGGTAATATATTAGCACTGAATTAAGATAACGCTTTCAGACGCTGCTGCTGTTCTTTATTATCTAATTTGCCTTGATTATGAAGGGTAACATCATCTGAAACCGTTATGAGACCGCGATTGGTAAGCGAACCACTACTGCGGAGGCTGTGATAATACCGCTATTGGTAAGATGACCATTTGTGTTGAGCATCAAATTACCTGCCTGTGCGCCCAATGGCCCGGCATTGCGTACACCAACCCCCTGCTCGGTGCCGACCAGCTTAATTTTGTTGGCATACATCCCGCCAACCGCCGCCACATCGAGGCTGAATTCAGGATTCTTCTTACCATCACCAGAAACGGGTAGAATTTGTATCACATTCCCCCGCTCATCAACACGGTTTCGCCCTGTCGTTACCGTCAAATCTTTGGCGTGTAATTTGGCATTAATATTGACGGCGCGGGCAATCAGGCGGGTATAATCACTCTTGGCATCATTCAAGCCCTTGCCGTTAACGGTCAGGATACCATCACCCACTTCAAACCCTTTCAGACGGCCGTTTTCCAAAATTGTTTGACCTGTCGCTAACCTCGTCTGGCTGGAATTACGGCTATTGACTTCATTTAAAATAATTTTGGCTTCACCCTGAGCCAACCAAGGGTTAGCCGTAATCAAGCCCCCCAAATCAGTTTTGGTATTCACGCCACTGTTATTAAGAATAGCGCCCCGCTGATCCACATTAAACTGACTGTACTGGTTGCGGGAGACGCCATCACTGTTCGGGGTCTGAATATTGACTTGCGGTACGCCATTGGCCAGATCAGCCAGACGTTGCAAGGGCAACCAATGAGGCAACGCTTCCCGGCCAGACAAAGTGACATGATGGATAACAAAACAGGGCGATTCTTTAGGAAACACCCGCAGGGGATCCGGCTCCGTATCATCCGAAAGACACTCGAATGGACAGAGAAAGAACAGGATATTCCCTTTAAAGCGAGTGAATTATCTGATGGTACTTTACGCTTTATCCTATTGACTACCGTGTTGCTGCAATCCAAAGACTACATGCCAAGCTCAATTATTATTGATGAACCTGAACTTGGGCTTCACCCCTATAACCTTGGCCGTAACTCCAATCGATGGCAACAGCACAAACAGCAGGCACTTGTTGATGCAGTATATACGCGCGCATTAAGGGCATTATTCACGACCGCCGAAAATTCATTAATCTCTATTGACAAAGGCTCGTATCGCAACCATCCCAAAGTACAGTCAAACAGTGCTTCCAGGCGTACCACAAATTCAATCGCATCGCGTGGAGGGATCTCCAGCCGTCCGCGCTCAATTAATTCTTCTGCATTATCACCTGTCGTGTCGCAGGCGACTTTGATAATCAATTGCCGAATGTAATTTACTGATATTGAACTAATTTCCCCCAAAATTTTTCTACATGACAAGCTACCTAATTTGCATTGAAGCACACTGGCGCCAGTCTCCGTACCAATGGCGCGAATAATAACAATAGGGTCAACTTCGTCCAGTTTAAAACGACCTTTCACCTCTGCTGCTGTGTGAGCCAGAGCACGTTGAATAGAGGTTTCAATTTCCTCAGTTATGCCATAGGGCACCAGTCCGAGCTGTTTGACACATTGCCGACATTGGCTGTCAGAGAGTAAATTGGCATGATGAGCAAGCAGGTATTCCTTGCAGCGCTTAAACTTACTTTGCCAGCTTGTGACTTCATCTGCGATTGTAGAGGCAGAACTTGCACTCACAGCAATTTCAGGAATATGGTGTAACACCAAATCGCGCAAAGCCGCATTTTCCGGCACTGTAATCAGCTGTTGCAATGTGGCAGCCAAGTCACGACGATGTAACAGACTGACACCCATTCGTTCAGCGGCAACAGGTGATAGCGGCGCTTGTGCCATCCGCATCAATGTCTGTTCCGGCCACATCGCTGAAAGCAGCAACCCCAGTTGCCCTGCTGTAGTATAAAGGATCCCCCACTGGTTTTGGTCAGTTTCGGCTCTCTCCAGTTTTTCAACAATACAATGGAAGGCTTTCCAGGCACTTTCAAAACCGGCAATGCAGGCTGCTGTTACCTCATCACGTACAGACTGATTCAGGCAAAGTGCTGCCAGCGTTGTGGCAAAGGGCAATGAATAGACGGTAATACGTTGAGTAGAAAAATCAATCGCTGCCCGGTAAGTAGCATAAGCGCGAAACAGCTCACGCCAAGGAGAATGACCAACCATTTCATATACATGTGAAACGTCATCGTTAGGAACATACGAGAAGTCATAAGCTGTATCGAACAGCACTCGCAACCAGAGCACCAGTTGATGTAGATCCTTAGCTTGCCAATCTGCGCCATCAGTACGCTGCATGCGCAAAAAAAGCGTCCAGGTGCCTAACTGACAAACCCGATTCAATGATACCCGCCATATAGGTTCCCATTCGACGATACGTAATGCTAACGCTTCGAATACATGTAAACGACCAATGTCCTCTTCCGGAGCGTTCGGTAATTCGGCAAATTCAACAATCAACTCTTTCTCATTGAAAAGGAAGCTGGCCTTGTGTACCACAAAGGGAAGTGAGATCTCTAAAATGTTCCGTGTTAACCTCAGCAAACAAGAACGGGCATCGCCAAAACCATCTGCGATATTTATCAGTTTGCGTAGAAGAGCAGGCAGTTCAGAACCTGATCCAGTTCGGAAACGAGCCAACATCCACTGATGTAAGAGATTATGTAATTGATGTGCATTTTCTATAGGGAGTTGACCAGGATCCATATTACCGGCAATGGGTATTAGAACTTGCCAGCGTAAGAAGTCGTCGCCCAAACATTCCACAATGTCTTCTTTTAACTCAAGAAAAAAATTGTCTGGCATGGATTGATGACGAGCACGTTCTATCCATCTTAAGAAAGAGCGTAATGCAGCCTTCTCCGTGGCAGAAAGAATCGACAGTTGAGCAAAGGCAATCCAACCACTTAGCAGATCCAAGTAACGTTGATATGCAATGAGATCACGCCGATCTACCACATCGGCTAATACAGCTTTAAGCACCTGATCATAAGCATCCACCAGGTCAATACGACAGAGCCCCTTCAATGTTGGTAAGTTTGCGTTATGCAGGACCTTCATCAGGCTGGCGGTAGCTTGCAGTAAATCGGCTGCTTCGCTGGCACCAGCCAATGCAGCAGCCACCTTAAAGCGTTTCAGAGGAGCCAAAAAAGCCAGGTAGGCAGCAAATGCTTTGGGTGCACATACCAGGCTAGCGAGCGCAATCGGTGCTAGTTGGTTGTAGTGTATTATTTCTAATAGAGAGACAGGAGAAAGCCCGTATTTTGCTGCACCGACCAAAGCATGTACGATATTTAGCCGATCGGCATCCTCGTAAATGGGCAGCATTTCTGTATCTGCGAGTACATGAAGTATACATTCCAGCAACCGGTGTGCATCGCTATACGGTGCGGTTATCGCAGCATCGATCCATGAGGCCAGTCGGATGGATGGCAATTTCTCAATCCATGCTTCGGTTTTGATTAATTGCATAAGCAGTCGAAGATCATTGAGTTGGATGATCCTGTCTGCAAGTGTTGGAATAGCCTTACATAAACGCGGTAACGCAGATTGCGGATTGCTTTTAGCCGTGAAAGCACAGAAATAATCTGCTGTTGCATCAGCTGTCAACCAATGAGAGGGTAGAAACTCAATGGCTTTCTCACCTATCTGTGCGAGGAGCCAACCGGTTAAACTGGGGCTTCGAACAACATTACCCTTTTGTAGCCAGGTGTCTGTTGGAAAAGTCGTGCGTTGTTTAAGAGTGGTATAGGCTTTTTCCGTTAACATAGGCAAACCGGTCAATGCATTTTGCAGAAGATCGGTAATACGTTGAGATGTAAGCACCTCGATCGGCAGGGATTCACTGTCGTCAAACACACGTTGCACTAAAGCCGGCAAATTAACCGATTCGGCTGTTTCCGTTTTGAGTACGATAAGCGGCTTTTGTGCACTAAAGTAGGCCAGTTCACCAATACCATCAATGACTACCCAGGGAACCGCAGGTAGATTTGTTAGTTGGGTAAGAAAAACCGGCAACTTTTGTTGACGGAACATGATGCCGGCATGTTCACAGGCCACCCCAGATTCAACGAAGACAGCGGTAAGCGCCGTTTGCACCGATGGGGGAAGACGCAGGTAACGAGACCAGGCATCATCCAATGTCGATGCAGAAAGGAAGCTGCCTAAAGAGGGTGCGACAGGATGCAATAGGGCTGTCACCGGTACTGCACGCATACAACGCGCCAACTCGGTTCGTACCTCGGCTGTTAACCGTTGAACACGACGTTCAAGCGTGTAACCCGGTGCAGGGCGCACCTGTACTAACCAAAGTTTATCTGCATGTACTTGGCGCAATTGCGTGCCATACCACAAGGGCGCAGCTAATCTCGGCCAATGATAGGCGACCGAGTTTACCCTTGAACCAGGTGATTGCGCCGATGCAAAGCCAAAACCAAACGCCAGTTCACCCCGGATGCCATCAGGGGCGGCCAAGGTCAGCCCAGTAGCCGATACCAGGCCATGATCTGTTTCCAATACCCACTCAGTATCTAACGCAACTTCAGAAAAATATTGATGCAACTGCAGGATAATTTTGTACAAACTATGACATACATCAGCAGTCAGATAGGGTGCCTGTAAGGGTTCCACTAGGGATGGAATACCTTCAATCAACCGCTGAACAAAACAGGCGATTGGCTGAGGTTGATAATCAGGATTTATTAGCCGCTGTTGTGCAATAGCCTGAGGTTCAAATCCACTAAAGGTAACCTCAGCAACAGTCTCGGCAAAATCGGCTGTGCGATGGCAAATTACACTGGCATAGCCACCCGCATTGACGAAAGCGTCACCATCCTCCAGACCAGCACTACGAACAATCCAGGGAGGCGGACCACAGACTTCCACTACCTGTTTAACCCAACCGTGTTGCTCGGTAATATGCTTGCTGTAGATGGTGCGTAGCAGATCAGCATCAGCTTGTGGAGAAACCGCTGTGATAGCAAGCGCTTCATCAGCAGGAAGTATTACCAAAGGGGGAATAAGCACCGAAAAATCGACGTGCTGGGCTAGCTGGTACAATCGTTCAAATTTTACAGTCATACGTTTATTTTCTTACCTTCAAAGCCAGAATCCCAGGTGAGTTTTCGCATTGACAAATATGAGTCGCAACTTTCCTCCCACCGCTTCATTTTCTATAACATGCAGTGCTGTATTAATTGATGCGTATACGCCAATACTGCAACGTCACTAATTCAAGCCCTAATGACACAAATATTGCCTGCTCGATAGTCAATACATTAGGAAATAACAATGGCTAATTTTAAACAGTTTGTTAACTACCGGTATCAACATTACGTGCTTTCATATAACCTGTCAGCAATTTTACTGGCTGATTTTCCGCTTTTGCTCAACGTTGTGTATACGCCCTGTTAATCACCTTAGCTTAGCTTCTCTTCTAACTGAATTTTTCCTTGAATTGAATTTCACCAACTACGAAATTACGCTGTAGTTAAATCTCTTATATGAATGGTGGTCCATGAGACATAAAACCATCGAACCCATGAACCACATAGCACATTTAAAAATCAATTATTATTTTGTCGGAAAGCCTATTTTAAACTGATGGTTTCCTTTTCCATCTACCTTATTATGATAGTTCATCTTTCCATTACAACGCCCATATTCATGATCTCCATATAACTTCCCTGAGTTACTATTATTAGGGCCTACGGTAAAAAAACAGCGAAAACACAGACTAACCCTTGCTAACACAGTTATTTTTGCCTGATTAATGATTAAATCTTCACAATTAAAGCTATCGATAATGATTTTGATCATAAAACACACGACCTAATCATTAGCAATAGAATATCCCAACAAATAACCAGAAAAAAAGAACTAAATCGTCTGATTCATATCATTATTAATGATAAAACATTAGATTAGATAATAAATATCACTACTATCTCCCCTGTTCAAAACATTTAATCAATTGTTTAAATTTGAAAATTACATACAAACACACCAAATCAAACGATTAATTTATAATTATAACATTATGAAATAACAAGATATTTTTATAAAACAGAAAAAAAACACTATTTTTTTATTTAAGTTGTTGAAAAAGATCATATTTTAGTTAATACTCCTCTTCATCGCATGAGAATAGCCCTAAAGGAAGATGAAAGTTCCAAATTGAAAACAAGTTAGTAATATTAAGAAAAAATTGTTGCTATCGTAATCATAATCAAGATGGCAGTTTTTCTAATTGTATTAATATAGCAGTACAATGATTCGCTCAATCAGAACATTGATGTGAGTCTCTGTATTAAGATACATATGCCGAGCTTAACAGTGGTAGTTCGTCTTTCATTAACGCAGTTATTTCACTAGTGGACATCCGCTCAACAGACAATAAAGATAAATTTATCCATGTATATATCTTGCCCACAAGCGCTTTTCACTGCATGATAACAATCACCTTGTAAAATTTCATGATTGGTATGAAAATTTATCTTATCTTGGTACTTGCGATATTTTAACAAAAATAAGAATCATTATTAATAACGTTAAAAAATTTGCAGTAATAGATGATATTTGGGAGAAAAAATTGCTCCTTGGGCTAAAATTAATATCAAAGATTATTATTAACAAACATGATGATATATCCAGAAAAAATCACAGAAATTACTGACAAACTATTTATCAGTAAAAGATGCTTAGTAAAAAATTAAAAGCATATACAAAATAGAGGTAAAAACTCAATCGAGTTATATATCACTATGTAAATTAATTCAATTATATAATCAACCATTAAATTATAACTCTGGTTGGGTATATAGTTTTATTACACAGAAAAAATCACACACATTTTTATTCAAGGTAAGGTATTTTTAAATGAGAAAGAATTTTATTTGGGTTTCTTTGGCTATGGTATTGGGGATCTTTACCAGTTTCAATGTGTTATCTCATGATGGAGTAATTAAATTCAGAGGGACCATTTTAGATTCAACTTGTTCTATCACCGGTGGCACTGGCACTGGTGGCAAAGAGTTTGACATAAATTTTGGTATTGTAATTACAGCATTAAATAAATCGGCTAACGCTTCCTTATTAAATGTCAAGAAACCTGTTACGATTCACCTTACAAACTGCCCTGATTACGCAAATATTAAGGCTCAGTTTACAGCAGGAACGGCAGACAATGGATCTACCAACAGTAATATTAATTATTTCCCGACAACACTTAAAAATGTCGCGATTGCTCTATATGACAAAGATAATGGTGACCAACAAATAAAACCTAATGATATTATTAAGATAAAGAATAAGGCTACAGCTATTAATCTTGATGCCGATTTAGTATCAACAAAAAATCCAATTACTGTTGGTGCTTTTACCAGTGAAGTAAAATTCACAATTACTTATCCATAAGTAAATATTTACCTCACATCCTGTGAGTCATTTTTAGTTTAAGGAACAAAAATGTTTCGTATTATTATTTCATTTATTCTTGCCATATTTGTATTTCAGGCACAAGCAGGAATAACTTTAGGTGGAACTCGCCTTATCTATAATGGCTCACAAAAAGAAGCCACTATTTCTATCACAAACTCGGACACAGAAAGGCCTTATCTTGTTCAGTCGTGGATAGATAATATCGATAACAGCCAGAAAAAAGTACCGTTTGTTATCACCCCACCACTGTTTAAAGTGTCAAAAGAGAGCGAACATCAGATCCGTGTTTCATATATCGGCAATCATCTGCCAGCGGATCGGGAATCGATATTTTTGCTAAATGTCAACGCTATTCCAGCAGTGGAAAAAAATGATAACAGTAAAATGATCATCACGATAAAAAACATTATCAAACTGATTTATCGTCCAACCGGGCTATCTGATAATGACGCTAATAATGCAATCAATCGTTTAGAAATATCACGTAATACCAATGGCATTCAGTTAACCAACCCTACGGCCTATTACGTTAATCTTAATGCGATGAGAATTGACGAGAAATTAATCGATAAACCCGGATTTATTCCACCTTTTAGCAACAAGGTATTTCCCGCCCAAAATGGCATAAAAAAGGTGACTCTGACTGCTATCAATGACTACGGTGGAACAACAGAAGAGCGCCAATTTAGTTTCTGATCAAATAATCTGATGAGTGTATTGTGAAAAAAATAATCAGCGTTGCTTTAATTGCTTATTGTTTATCATTGCCAGCCTATGCAGAGCTATACTTTGATATCAATGCATTACAATTATCAGATGAAGACCGGGAAAATATTAACCTGGATAGCCTGGCAAAAACAGATTCTCACATTCCAGGCGTCTATAAAGTGAATGTTATTGTCAATAAGAAAGATATCGGCATTAAAAATCTCTCCTTTATCGAGTGTGGAGATAAACTTTGCCCTGAGCTATCTGTCAGCTTACTAAAGGAAATCGGGGTAAAAACAGAAAGCTTTCCTGAATTAGCGTCACTTTCTGAACAAGCAATCATTTCTCAACCAGAGAAATATATCAAACAGGCATCAACAGAGCTGGATTTAAGTCAGCTTACTTTGCACCTGAATTTTCCTCAGGCGGCAATGAGATCACAAATCAGGGGTGATATCTCTCCTGATCAGTGGAATGATGGTTTGCCTATGTTTTTCACCAATTATCATCTGACAGGAATGCAATCCTGGAATAAAAATCAACGTGAACAGAATCAATATCTGAATTTACGCAGTGGTGTTAATTTAGGTCCGTGGCGTGTTCGCCATAGTAGTTATTACAGCCGTAATAACACAACATCTGAATGGAAATCACTTAAAGCCTATGCTGAACGGGATATTCGTCCATTAAGATCCCGTCTGGTATTGGGTGAAACATCAACCGACAGTATGGTATTCGATAGTTTTACTTTTAATGGCGTTAAATTGATGTCTGATAGCCAAATGCTGCCGGATAGCCAGCAAGGTTTTGCCCCTGTTGTTCGCGGTATTGCCATGACTCACGCCAGAATAGAAGTCCATCAGAAAGATAATCTTATTTATCAAACTTTTGTTCCACCGGGTGCCTTTGAAATTACCGATATTTATCCCAGCAACCTTAATGGCGATCTGGAAGTATCCATTTATGAAGAAAATGGCAAAGTCAGGAAATTTACTCAGCCCTTTTCTGCCTCACCCTTGATGATCCGTGCAGGCCAAATGAA
This sequence comes from Photorhabdus khanii NC19, assembly GCF_000517265.1. Classification (GTDB taxonomy): domain Bacteria; phylum Pseudomonadota; class Gammaproteobacteria; order Enterobacterales; family Enterobacteriaceae; genus Photorhabdus; species Photorhabdus khanii. The sequence continues at coordinate 358,580 of NZ_AYSJ01000015.1, read as the reverse complement.
ATACCTGGTTAATCTCGGTAAATTCAGTGGCAGCAAACAAACCAGTAAAAAAAGGTTTATTCAGACAGAGGCTATTTACGGGTTATGGGACAGCACCACAATTTATGGTGGCGTCATTGCTTCTCCTGACTATTTAGGCAGTGCATTAGGCTTAGGGCATAATCTCGGCTCACTTGGTGCGGTGTCAATCGATGTAACAAATGCAAAAACGCATTTCCCAAACGGAAAAAAGAAAACCGGCCAGTCTTATCAGATACGTTACAGCAAAGGTTTTACCGCGACCAATACAACCGTGACATTAGCGGGCTATCGCTATAATACCAATGGTTATTACAGCTTTAGCGATGCCAATAATAACCACCAATTTACTGATAACCACCGAAATAGCGCGCCAAAAAACCGGATGCAAATAACAATGGGCCAGAGTTTAGGTAAATATGGCAGTTTTTCATTATCTGCCTGGCAACAAGATTACTGGCAAGATAAAACCAGCAAGAATCAGTCATATTCTATGTCTTATAACACCAGTATTCATGATATCTCTTTATCGTTGGGCTACAATTATCACCGTAATCGCTCACGAATCAATAACGACCAGGTTTTTTCACTCAATATCAGTGTTCCTTTGGATAAGTGGCTGCCATCAGGTAATCACAGTGCAACCGTAGATTATAACACCTCTTATAATACAAACGGTGACAGCCAGCATTCGATGTCATTATCCGGCTCGTTACTGGAACAACAAAATCTAAGTTATACCATTTCTCAGGATTACAGTTACGAAAAATCAGAGAAAGAAAAAGAATCAGGTAATGCCGCCAGCTTATATTACAGAGGATCATATGGTTCAATTAATGCCGGTTACACCACGGATCATGGCAAAAATCAACGCATTAATTATGGATTAGAGGGTGCAATTATTGCACATCCCTACGGCGTTACACTGGCTCAAAATATCAGCGAAAGCGGCGCTAGTGCCTTAATCCGCGCCCCTGGAGCAGCCAATGCAAAAATACTTAACAATACTTCTATCAGTACCGACTGGCGGGGATATACCGTTGTTCCTTATATATCGCAATATCGGGAAAACGCGTTATCTCTTGATACAAATACATTCGGTGATGACGTCGATATTGACAACCCGACGGCTAAAGTTATTCCAACGAAAGGCGCATTGGTACTGGCGGATTATTCTATTCGCGTTGGTCATAGAGTATTTTTAACTTTACAGCATAAAGGTAAAAAACTCCCTTTCGGAACGGTAATCACCGGTAAGAATGGCGTCAATGGTATGGTGAATGAAAGAAGTGAAGTCTTCCTCAGCGGTGTGAGTGACACAGCAGAATTAAAAGCTGATTTAGGCGATAAACAAAGCTGTTATATTAATTTTGACAGTAAATTATATCAAAAAAATAATGGTATTATCCTGGCTTCATTGAGTTGTCAGTAACTAAGAGAATATTTATCCCGGAACAATATGAAAAATAAATTAATTACACTGGCAATATTAATACTGACACTATTCAATATCACAAAATCAATTGCTACATGTACATTAAACAAAAAATTTAAAACTATTGATTTAAATGTTAATATAAATGAAATTATCAATGCAGATTTTAACACTCGAAGACCTATTACTATCGCTGAATATGGCCCAATGGAGCTGGCTAACAAAGTAGGAATTAAAGCCGATGCAACTATTGCTATCTGTGATAGTAATGAAAATATAGTTCATAAAACAAAATCAGGTGAAATAAAACCATTCAAAGATAGTGGCCGGATAAATACAAGTGTAGATAATTTATATTTTGTCGTATCCTATGATGGAAATGGTAGCTCTCATGATGATATCAATAAAAAAATAACTTTAAGAGATATCGGGAAAATAAAAATTGAGCTTATTCAAGAAAGAGATATCCGATCAGGCTCTATACTAGAAAAAGGGTTGATATCTTCTTTATCAACAGATGATGGTAAAAAATTAATAAATATCACATATAACAAGGACAATATCATTGGCAGTAAAAGCTGTATGACATCAACACCCTATAAAGAAATAAAACTCGGAAAGATTCATTCTTCTGCATTTAAAGGAAAAGGTTCTATAGCCGGTCGTAATGATTTTTATATTTTGATTCAATGTAAAGATAAAAATATCCCTGATATTAGTTTCTCAGGGGAAGTAGTGAGTTCAAGCCTAAATAACATTATTAAATTACATCAATACGGCGATGGAAACACAGCCAAAGGTATTGGTGTTCAATTATTACATAAAAATAGACCTGTTGATATGAACACACGTATTCCTATATCTGAGTGGGGAAGTAGTGAAAAAAATCTCTATTATTTACCACTTACTGCTCACTATTATCAAACTGATGATAAAATAACAGGTGGAAAAGCTAATGGCACAGTACATTTTACAATTGAATATAAATAGCTTTACAACTCCCTCTATTGATATTAGCATATTAACATTATGCTAACATATAAAAAGCGAAACTCTCCGCAGTCGTGTTAACAAATAATTAAAAGCAGATTTATACGAGAAATAAATCTGCCCTATTAATTTCACCAGTAAATTATATCAGAAAGATAATAGCATTATTCTGGCTTCATTGAATTATCGACAATTAAGAATAAATCTCAACTGGAATATATATGAAACGCTACTTAATGATAATCACAATATTTACATTAATATTACTCAGTATTACAAACACATACGCACGCTGCTTATTAAATGCAAAACAGATTAGCTTAGATATTGAGCTTAATAGTATTAACATTAATCCCAATATAAATGAGAAAAAAAGCATTCTTGTTGGCGAGTTTAGACCATTGCAACTCGCCCAACTCATGAATATTAATGAAAATACGCCGCTTCTTAATCCCCATGATTGTGATCCAACAGGAGAACCGCTTATTTTTACGGGAGATGTATATCCATCTAAAGCTGGAAATACACCTCATGGCACAGGTATGATAACCACAGGAATAGATAATCTCTATTTCTATATTACTGCCTCTGGAGAAGAAGAAAATATGAAATTACCCACAACAAGTGGCAGTAATTACATTTATAAATATAAAGATGGAATGACATTAAAAGATATAGGAAAAATCAGTATTTATCTTTACCAAGAAGGAACGTTGGCATCAGGGAAAATGCTCAGGCCAAGAAAGATTGCTATGTTACAGACACTTGCAGGTACAGAATTAATAAGAATAAAAACTAAGAACAACTACACGATAAAAACTCAAACTTGCTCGACAACAACCCCAAGGCCAATGGTCGATTTTGGTCGTGTGAATAGTTATTTATTTAAAGGTATAGGCTCTACTGCGGGTAATGCGGGTTTCAATATCGAAATTAAATGTACAGAAAGTGTTAAGCCCAAAATTACTTTTTCAGGAGAAAAAATAAATTATGCCCCAGATAGTATAATTCAATTAAATAACCCCAATAGTAAAAATACAGCTAAAGGAGTTGGTATACAAATCTTATATATGGGAACAACACCTGTTTCTCTGGAAAATCCGCTAGTTTTCGGGCATGCAGCAACAAACGTCACCTACACATTACCTTTCACTGCCCGCTATTACCAAACCGATGAGAAAATAACAGGTGGAAAAGCTAATGCCACAGCATATTTTACAATTCAATATGAATGATATTAAGTATAGACTGTAGGATATTTCATCTTCTGGATAATAAACATGGAACAGACAGTTATACACACCAATCAAGCATCACTGCCAAAACATAACAGTGAATTTATGACTCAAATCGAGTATGGAACGGTTGTTAAACACCCCCAAGTGAATTTTTGGCATGCCCGTTTTGATCTTTCACATTATCACGATGAACTCTTCGAACAATTAAATCTCCCCTTCCCTGCGACGTTGGCTAAGGCAGTCAACAAGCGACGAGCTGAATATCTGGCAGCACGTTATTGTGCCAGACAACTTTTAGCACAATTAGGGCAACCGGAGTTTAATTTGCTCTCTGGTCATGATCGCGCACCAATTTGGCCAAAGGATATTTGTGGTTCTGTTTCTCATTCATCTCATTGTGCAATTGTGCTGGCTGCACCGCAAACTGATAACAGATTAATTGGTGTCGATATCGAAGCTATCGTCAATCGTCAAAATATGGATGAGATCACAAAAATGATCGTGAATGACCGAGAAATTCAACTCCTGAAACATTGTCATTTACCCTTTGAACAAGCATTTACCCTCGCCTTCTCTGTAAAAGAGAGCTTATATAAAGCGCTTTATCCACAAGTAAAACGGTTCTTTGGCTTTGAAGCGGCTGAAATTACCGCCCTATCCCTTGAAAATAATGCAATAACATTAGCATTGCGGGAAACTCTCACCCCCCATTATCCGGCGGGTACAGTATTCCATGGGCAATTTATTATCTACCCACAGGAAATATTAACGCTAATTATTCAATAGCCAAAAATAACAATTGCTGATACCGTCCCTGATCAGCAATTTTACTGTTATTCATCATCATTATTTTGAATAAAATTTTTATTTAACGTCTTTATCCATATTTCCCGGCGAATTCTTACCTACAGCAATTAACTCCTCCAACAACGCTGAAAGCTGAACCATCTTCTCCGGCGAAAAGGCTTTTTCTATGGCCCGATATCCCTGTTCAACCTGCTCTTTCGCCTTTTCATAAAGTTTCTGACCATCCTGCGTTAAAGAAACATAAAGTTTGCGCTGGTCATTCATCGGTTTAAGACGAAAGATCAATCCATCACGTTCCATACGAGTCAATATCCCCGTCAGACTTGGACGAAGAATACAGGTCTGGCAAGATAAATCATAAAAATCAATTGACCGGTTATTCGACAGTACACGAATAATACGCCACTGCTGTTCAGTCAAATTATGACTCTTAAGGATTGGGCGGAAAAAACCCATCGCGGTTTCCCGCGCCTGAAGTAACGCAATTGTCAGAGATTCATGCATGGGTAATGAAGGCTCTCATCTTAGTTAATCACTGATTTACTCTCTGTCGAGAGTGTCTATGTCACTCTATAACCACCATAAAAAAGACTAGCACGTCACTCCATCAACCACAAAGAAAAAATCATAAAAATATTAATAAGTAAACAAAAATAAACCCCGAAAACCAGGTTAATAAAAAGTTAATATAATAGTGATAATTTTATTTGAAAAAATATTAACATATTGATTAATAATAACAAAAAACAAATTTAGCAAAGATATTGTTACTGAGATCACAATTAAAATTAACAAATACATTAACATATTGCAACAAATCGATTTGTGGTTTATTAATATATTAATAAATGCATCTTAAAGCTGTCTGTTTAAGCTCAGAGGAGTCGTTAATGAAAGGCACTGTCTTCGCCGTAGCCCTCAACCATCAGAGTCAGGTCGATTTCTGGCATGACTCATTTCAGCAAGCGCCTTATAACACCCTGCCTAAAACCCCGATATGGTTTATCAAACCGCGGAATACCGTTATCACCTCCGGTGACGTTATTCCCCATCCTGCGGGAGAAGAGGTTCAGAGCGGCGCAACACTGGCGCTGGTGATAGGTAAAACCGCCCGTAAAGTCACCGCTGAAAACGCAGCCGAATATATCGCAGGTTATGCATTAGCTAATGAAGTCAGCCTGCCTGAAACAGCGTTTTATCGCCCGGCCATTAAAGCGAAATGTCGTGATGGTTTTTGCCCTATAGGTCAAATGATCAACCCTGAATCAGTTGATGCACTGGACATCATTACTGAAATCAATGGGCAGGAAGTTGATCGCTGGTCAACCACTGATCTAGTGCGTTCAGCCGCAGAATTAGTCGCGGCATTAAGTGATTTCGCCACCTTGAAGGAAGGTGATGTGATCCTGCTTGGCACTCCGCATCAACGGGTTTCCATCAAACCAGACGACAACGTGGTTATCCGGGCAGCAGGTTTCCCACCGCTGGAGAATCAGGTTGTGCAAGCAGGAGAAAAAGCATGAAACACGCAAGAGTTCGTTATCAGGGTCAGGATCTGAATGTGACGGTTGATGATCAGGAAAATGTCTGCCTGCCAGATGGCAACAAAGTCAGCAGTGAATTCGTTCAATGGCTACCACCCGCCGACGGAACCCTGTTTGCCCTCGGTCTGAACTACGCCGATCACGCCACTGAACTTGAATTTAAGCCACCGGAAGAGCCACTGGTTTTTATCAAGGCATCCAATACGCTGATCGGCCATCGTCAGGTTTCCGTTCGCCCGGATAATGTGGAATACATGCATTATGAATCTGAGCTGGTGGTTGTCATCGGCAAAACCGCCCATAAAGTCGCCAAAGAACAGGCGATGGATTACGTTGCCGGATACACGGTTTGTAACGACTACGCGATCCGTGACTATCTGGAAAACTATTATCGCCCTAACCTCCGGGTAAAAAGCCGCGACACGCTGACCCCCATCGGCCCGTGGATCATTGATAAAAAAGATGTACCAGATCCGCATAATCTGACATTAAGCACCTGGGTCAATGGTGAATTGCGTCAGCGCGGCACCACCGCCGATCTGATCTTCGATATCCCATTCCTAATCGCCTATCTGAGCGACTTTATGACGCTGCAACCGGGAGACATGATCGCCACTGGGACACCAAAAGGGTTGTCTGATGTCGTACCGGGGGATGAAGTGATTGTTGAGGTTGAAGGCGTTGGGCGTCTGATCAACCGTATTGTCAGCCAGCAAGAGTATGAGGAGAGCCTGTCATGACGATGATTAATCATTGGATCAACGGCAAGAACGTCAGCAGTAAAGAATATTTTGCAACCACCAACCCGGCTAGCGGTGAAGTGCTGGCTGAAGTGGCTTCTGGTGGTCAAGAAGAGATTGATCAAGCGGTTGCAGCAGCAAAAGCAGCCTTCCCCAAATGGGCTGATCTGCCGATGAAAGAACGTGCACGCCTGATGCGCCGTTTAGGCGCACTGATTGATGAGAATGTGCCTGAAATCGCGGCAATGGAAACTAAAGATACCGGTTTGCCTATTCATCAAACGCAAAATGTCCTGATCCCACGCGCTTCTCACAACTTCAACTTCTTTGCTGAGATTTGTCAGCAAATGAATGGCCGGACCTATCCGGTTGACGACAAGATGCTCAACTATACGCTGGTGCAGCCAGTCGGTGTTTGTGCGCTGATTTCGCCGTGGAATGTGCCATTTATGACCGCGACCTGGAAAGTCGCCCCCTGTTTGGCACTGGGTAACACTGCGGTGCTGAAAATGTCAGAACTTTCCCCATTAACTGCAAACCGTCTGGGGGAGCTGGCGCTGGAAGCCGGGATCCCTGCCGGTGTTTTAAACGTAGTGCAAGGATACGGTGCTACTGCCGGTGATGCATTAGTGAAACATCACGATGTTCGGGCAGTCTCTTTTACCGGCGGTACCGCAACCGGCCGCCAGATCATGAAAAATGCCGGTCTGAAAAAATATTCAATGGAGCTGGGGGGTAAATCGCCGGTTCTGATCTTCGAAGACGCCGATATTGAACGCGCACTGGATGCCGCTCTGTTCACCATTTTCTCTATCAATGGTGAACGTTGTACCGCCGGTTCACGCATTTTTATTCAAGAAAGCATCTACCCTGAGTTTGTGCAACGTTTTGCTGAACGTGCGAATCGTCTGCGGGTTGGCGATCCACAAGATCCCGGCACGCAGGTTGGTGCGCTTATCAGCAAACAGCATTGGGAAAAAGTCTCCGGTTACATTCGTCTGGGTATTGAAGAAGGGGCAACGCTGCTGGCCGGCGGCCCAGATAAACCCACTGATTTGCCGGAACACCTGAAAGGTGGCAATTTCCTGCGCCCAACAGTGCTGGCGGATGTCGATAACCGTATGCGCGTTGCGCAGGAAGAGATCTTCGGCCCGGTCGCGTGTTTGTTGCCATTCAAAGATGAAGCAGAAGGTCTGCGTCTGGCGAATGACGTGGAATATGGTCTGGCTTCTTACATCTGGACTCAAGATGTCAACAAAGTATTGCGTCTGGCCCGTAATATTGAAGCAGGCATGGTATTCGTCAATACCCAGAATGTTCGCGACCTGCGCCAGCCATTCGGCGGCGTGAAAGCCTCCGGTACCGGCCGTGAAGGCGGTGAATACAGTTTTGAAGTGTTTGCAGAGATGAAAAACGTCTGTATCTCTATGGGGGATCATCCCATCCCGCGTTGGGGGGTATAACGGTTTCATCAGCGTTAACCACGGCGAATTCCGGTTCGCCGTCCTGATATCAAATGAGGATTTTATGGGTAAGTTAGCGTTAGCGGCCAAAATTACACATGTGCCATCAATGTATCTGTCTGAACTACCGGGAAAACATCATGGTTGCCGTCAGGGAGCCATTGACGGGCACAAAGAGATTAGCCGTCGTTGCCGTGAAATGGGTGTCGATACAATTATCGTGTTTGATACCCACTGGCTGGTGAACAGTGCCTATCACATTAATTGTGCCGACCATTTCTCCGGTATTTACACCAGTAATGAATTGCCACATTTCATCCGCGATATGAGTTATGAATATGACGGCAACCCTGAATTGGGACAAATGATCGCGGAACAGGCGCGCAATATGGGCGTGCGCGCTCAGGCACATGAAATCCCAAGCCTGACACTGGAATACGGCACGCTGGTGCCAATGCGTTACATGAATAGTGACCGACATTTTAAAGTTATCTCTATCTCCGCGTTCTGTACTGTTCATGCTTTTGAAGACAGTCGTCGTCTTGGGGAAGCCATTCTGAAAGCAATTGAGAAATATGACGGTACAGTTGCTGTGCTGGCCAGTGGCTCCCTTTCTCACCGATTTATTGATGATCAGCGCGCAGAAGAGGGCATGAACAGCTACACCCGCGAATTTGATGAACAGATGGATCGCCGGGTGGTACAACTTTGGAAAGAGGGCAAATTCAAAGAGTTCTGCAAGATGTTGCCGGAATATGCGGATTACTGCTACGGCGAAGGCAATATGCACGATACCGTGATGCTGCTGGGCCTGCTCGGTTGGGATAAATATGACGGTAAAGTGGAATTCCTGACCGAACTGTTCCCCAGTTCCGGCACCGGGCAAGTTAACGCGGTATTCCCGTTGCCTGATGACATTACCGATGAGCAAGCCACAGCCTGATTTGGAGTCACCTATGCCACATTTTTATGCTGAATGTACGGAAAATATCCGTGAACAAGCCCATCTGCCAGCGCTGTTTGCCAAAGTGAATCAAGCACTGGCGGATACCGGCATTTTTCCATTAGCAGGAATACGCAGCCGTGCTATCTGGCTGGATACCTGGCACATGGCTGACGGTCAACATGATTACGCTTTCGTCCATATGACGCTGAAAATCGGCACCGGGCGCAGTCTTGAAAGCCGTCAACAGGTTGGCGAGATGCTATTCAGCCTGATCAAAGAACATTTTGCCTCACTGATGGCACAGCGTTACCTCGCCCTCTCTTTTTCGATGGAAGAATTGGACCCGGTACTGAACTACAAACAAAACAACGTTCACGCCTTGTTTCGTAAGGAACAGTGATGCCGAAGCCCTTTAATCAACATCCCCCGCGCTGGCTTATCCCGTTATTGGGTGCGCTGGTGGCATTCGGGCCTTTGTCGATTGATATGTACCTGCCAGCCTTGCCAGAAATGGCAAGGCAACTACAGGCGACACAAGGGCAAATGCAATATACTCTAGGCGCGTTTTTCGCCGGTTTTTGTATTGGCATGCTGTTATATGGCCCACTGAGTGACCGTTTAGGACGCAGAAAGCTGTTGCTCAGTGGCATGGTGTTATTCGTCGTCGCCAGTGTGGCATGTACATGGGTGACGCAAGTTGAACATTTGATTTTACTGCGTGCATTACAAGCATTTGGCAGCGGCGCAGCCGTTGTTATGGCCAGAGCCATCGCCCGTGATATCTATCGCCCTGCGGAATTACCCCGGGTGCTGTCACTGATGACGCTAGTGACGATGATAGCGCCACTTATCGCCCCCTTACTCGGTGGCTTACTGTTAACCTATTTCAACTGGCAGGCCATATTTATTTTACTGACGCTGGTTGGCTGTATCAGTGGGTTATTATTATTATTTTTGTTGCCAGAAACGCTGCCTGCCAATAATGACGGTGGAAAACTTATCTCCGCGTTTAAAAACTACGGCAAATTACTGGTTGACCGTGAAGCCATGGCGACTATCGGCACATTGGCATTCACTTGTGCCGCCATGTTCGCTTTTATCAGTGGCTCGCCTTTCGTCTATATCGATTATTTTCAGGTTCCGGCCAACTACTACGGATTACTGTTCGGCTGTAATGCACTGGGCATGATAGCGATGGTGCTGTTCAATGTCTGGTTATTGAAAGTTTACAGCCTTTCCCGTCTGTTATTGATCCAAACCAGCGCTCAATTACTGTTTGGCATTTTGCTGGTTATTTTTTATCAGCAAAACCTGACTGTTATCGTTATTTTGGTTGTACTGGTTATATCGCTGGTTAATGCCATTGGTACTAATAGCCTCTCTTTATTACTTCAACATCGTGGTCAACTTGCCGGCAGCGCCAGCGCACTCGCTATCTCTTCGCAATTCGCGATGGCGGCGCTCGCCAGCGTTGCCGTCTCTTTATTACAAGATGAAACCCCTTTTGCTATGGCCCTTGTGATAGCCGTTTGCGCCGGGTTGAGTTGGTTATGTCAGCTACTGGCAACTTCTCACCAACAGACGCAATCCATCCAAGTGTTTTTAGGAGAAAAAAACAATGACAAATAATGTGAATACAGAACTATTACGTCAGCAGGCTTATATCAACGGGCAATGGCTCGATGCCGATAACAAAGTCACGTTTAAGGTGACTAACCCGGCAAATGGCGAGGTAATTGCACAAGTCAGTAATATGGGCGCAGCGGAAACCGAACGGGCAATTGCCGCCGCTCAACAAGCCCTGCCTGCCTGGAGAGCCATGACCGCCAAACAACGCAGCCAGCTTCTGCAACGCTGGTTTCGGTTAATGATGGAGAATCAACAGTCTCTGGCAGAATTGTTGAGTCTGGAGCAAGGGAAACCGCAGGCGGAAGCGATGGGAGAGATCGCTTATGGTGCCAGTTTCATCGAGTGGTTTGCGGAAGAAGGTAAACGTACCTACGGTGAAACGATCCCAAGCCCGCTGCCCGGTCGCCGGATCATCACGATCAAACAGCCTATCGGCGTTGTCGCCGCCATTACGCCGTGGAACTTTCCTAATGCCATGATCGCCCGCAAAGTTGGCCCGGCACTGGCCGCTGGCTGTACTCTGGTACTGAAACCCGCCGCAGAAACGCCACTTTCAGCTCTGGCTTTAGCCGCGCTGGCTGAACAAGCAGGCATTCCCGCAGGCGTACTGAATGTTGTCACGGGAAAAGAGGCTAAGGCCATCGGTGGTGTTATGACCCAAAGCCCGATTGTGCGCAAACTCTCGTTTACCGGCTCAACCAGTGTCGGCAAATTACTGATGGCCCAAAGCGCCGATACCGTGAAAAAGCTGTCACTGGAACTGGGTGGCAATGCGCCATTTATCGTTTTCGATGACGCAGATATTGATGCCGCTGTACAGGGCGCACTTACCGCTAAATTCCGCAACAGCGGTCAAACCTGCGTTTGTGCTAACCGTATCCTAGTGCAGGAAACTATTTATGACACCTTCGCAGAACGTCTGGCACAAGCAGTCAGTGCATTACAGGTTGGCCCAGCCAGCGACGTCAAATCACAGCAAGGCCCGCTAATCAATCAGGCAGCCGTCGATAAAGTGCAAGAACACATTAGTGATGCCGTTTCTCATGGCGCACGCATACTGGCTGGCGGCAAACCACACGCTCTGGGCGGCTTGTTCTTCGAACCTACCGTGCTGGTTGACGTCACTGAATCCATGCTTATCTCCCGTGAGGAAACATTCGGGCCTATCGCCCCTCTCTTCAAATTCCGTGATGAGGCAGAAGCCATTCATCTGGCAAATGATACTGAATTCGGCCTGGCAGCTTATTTTTACTCCCGTGATATCGGCCGGATCTACCGTGTGGCTGAAGCGCTGGAAAGCGGCATGGTCGGCATCAATGAGGGCTTGATTTCTAATGAAGTCGCTCCATTCGGCGGCATTAAACAATCGGGGCTGGGGCGAGAAGGTTCACGTTACGGCATCGAAGATTATCTGGAAGTGAAATATCTCTGCTTTGGTGGCATAGAGGACACAGGAGCTTAACCACATGTTACAGAAAGAAGTCGTATCACAGGTTGCACACCGTCTGCATCAGGCAGAGAAAAGTTGTCAGCAAATACGCCAGATCTCGTTGGATCACCCTGAAATCACTATTGACGACGCTTATGCCATCCAGCGTGAATGGGTGAATTTGAAAATTGCGGAAGGTCGCGTACTCAAAGGCCACAAAATTGGCCTGACTTCCAAAGCCATGCAAGCCAGTTCACAAATCAGCGAGCCAGACTATGGCGCTCTGCTGGATGATATGTTTTTCCCTGATGGCAGCGATATTCCCTGCGACCGCTTTATTGTGCCCCGTATCGAAGTCGAACTGGCCTTCATACTGGCAAAACCACTGCGTGGCCCAAACTGCACTTTGTTTGATGTTTACAATGCGACAGATTATGTCATTCCGGCGCTGGAGTTGATCGACGCCCGTTGCCACAACACCGATCCGGAAACCCATCTCCCACGCAAAGTGTTCGATACGATTTCTGATAATGCCGCCAACGGCGGAGTGATTATGGGCGGCCGCCCGATTAAGCCAGACGAGCTTGATCTGCGCTGGATCAGCGCCCTGCTCTATCGCAATGGCGTGATTGAAGAATCCGGCGTTGCGGCAGCAGTGCTTAATCATCCAGCTAACGGTGTTGCGTGGTTAGCAAACAAACTGGCACCACACGGTGTTCAACTTGAAGCAGGGCAAATCATCCTTGGTGGCTCTTTTACCCGCCCGGTTCCGGCACGTAAAGGGGATACTTTCCATGTGGATTACGGCGCACTGGGTTCCATCAGTTGCCATTTCGTTTAAGGAGAAAATATGGATCGATTAACCAACAAATTTAAACAGGCATTAAAAGCAGGCCGTCCACAAATCGGCTTATGGCTGGGGCTTTGCAGCCCCTACAGTGCAGAATTAGTGGCCGGATCCGGTTTCGACTGGCTATTGATCGATGGCGAACATGCGCCGAACAACGTTCAGACGATTCTGAGCCAATTGCAAGCAGTTGCACCTTATCCAAGCCATCCCGTTGTACGCCCGCCCTGGAATGATCTGGTGATCATCAAGCAGTTGCTGGATGTGGGTGCCCAAACCTTACTCATCCCCATGATACAAAACGCCGAACAGGCTTACGAAGCGGTTCGTGCCACCCGTTACCCACCGGAGGGTATTCGTGGCGTAGGCAGCGCTCTGGCAAGAGCTTCTCACTGGAATCGAATTCCTGATTACCTGCATCGTGCCAACGATGAGATATGCGTTCTGGTTCAGGTAGAAACCCGTGAAGCACTGCGTAACTTGCCGGAGATTCTTAAAGTAGACGGTGTGGATGGTGTTTTTATCGGCCCGGCGGATCTAAGTTCCGATATGGGTTTTACCAATAATCCACATCACCCTGAAGTGAAAGCGGCGATTGAGCAGGCTATCGCTCAAATCAAAGCAGCGGGTAAAGCGCCGGGTATTCTGATGTCAGCCCCCGCTGTTGCCGAGCATTACCTGAAACTCGGTGCGTTATTTGTTGCTGTCGGTATCGACACAACGTTACTGGCTCGCGCGGCAGAAGCGCTGGCGGCACGGTTTGGCGCGGGCAAAGACCTTCCCGCAACGCCTGCATCCAGTGTTTATTAATCCTGACAATGACCAACATTAACAACCGATTTACCCGACAACCTTTTGATTTGCCATAACAACGTAATACAGATAAAAAAATAATAAGGAAAATGACAATGAGCGATTCATCCACTGCCGCGCAACAGTCGGATCTCCCGGCGGCTAAACATAAGCAGCTAACGGCACAACAGCAATCCATCATTAACAAGCTATTCCGTCGCCTGATTATTTTCCTGTTCGTCTTATTTGTATTCTCGTTTCTGGACCGAATCAATATCGGGTTTGCCGGCCTGACCATGGGTAAAGATCTTGGGCTGAACGCGACAATGTTCGGTCTGGCAGCAACCCTGTTCTATGTCACTTATGTCATCTTCGGTATTCCCAGCAATATCATGCTCAGTATTGTCGGGGCGCGACGCTGGATAGCCACGATCATGGTGCTTTGGGGGATCTCCTCCACTGCCACCATGTTCGCCACCGGACCAACCAGTCTGTACATCTTACGTATGTTGGTCGGTATCGCCGAAGCAGGTTTCGTACCGGGTATCCTAGTCTATCTGACTTACTGGTTCCCGGCTTATTACCGCGCCCGCGCCAATGCGCTGTTTATGGTGGCAATGCCGGTGACCATGGCATTTGGTTCTCTGGCTTCCGGTTACATTCTGGCAATGGATGGCCTCTTGAACCTTCACGGTTGGCAATGGCTATTCCTGCTGGAAGGTTTTCCTTCGGTATTACTGGGAATAATCGTTTGGTTCTATCTTGATGATTCACCAAAACGAGCCAAGTGGTTGACAGATGAAGATAAAAAATGCTTACAAGAGATGATGGATAACGACCAACCTGCTCCGGTTCAACCGACAGGCTCATCAACTCATCAAACCATGCAAAAACGCAGTATATGGCGTGAGATTTTCACCCCAATAGTGCTGATGTACACCCTAGCCTATTTCTGCCTGACCAACACACTGAGCGCGATTAATATCTGGACGCCACAGATTGTACAAAGTTTCAATCAGGGCAGCAGTAACATCATGATCGGTATTCTGACCGCCATTCCTCAGTTTTGTACCATTATCGGGATGGTTTACTGGAGTCGCCGTTCAGACCGGTTACAGGAACGTAAAATGCATACCGCTCTGCCCTATCTGTTCGCTGCCGTGGGCTGGATATTGACGTCACTGACCAACCACAGTGTCATTCAGTTGATTGGGATTATTATGGCTTCGACCGGTTCATTTACCGCAATGGCCGTCTTTTGGACAACACCGGATCAATCCATCAGCTTACGCGCAAGAGCGATCGGCATTGCGGTTATTGCCGCCACGGGTAACATAGGTTCAGCACTCAGCCCGTTATTAATCGGCTGGCTGAAAGATCAGACCGGGAGCTTTAATACGGGTCTCTATTTTGTAGCCGGATTACTGATCATTGGCGCAGCCATTATCCAGACGATCCCAATGAAACATGCCAGACCGAGAGCAACAACGTAATTTTCAATAATATAAGGAAAAACCAGCATGACCGGGCCTATCATTGCCAATATTGATATCAGCAAAGATTATGATGAGACCCAAGGCACAGATGATGTGCATTACCAAACTTTTGGCCGAATGGCGGCATTTTTCGGTCGTGATATGCAAGCTCATCGCCATGATGGTTTCTTCCAGCTTCATTTTTTGATCACCGGCCATATTGAATTGCAGTTGGATGATCAACACTATTCTGTACAGGCACCGCTGTTTATCCTGACGCCGCCCTCCGTTCCTCATGCTTTTTTTACTCAGGATGACAGTGACGGATATGTACTTACCGTGCGGCAAGATCTGATATTACCGCTATTAGAATCACTCTATCCTACCAACAAAGATATTCTGGATATTCCGGCGATTTGCTTATCTGTCACAGATAAACCGGAAGAGCTGGAAGCTTTTAACCATTACTGGGCATTAATAGCCCGCGAATCATCCAATAACTTTATCGGGCGGACGCAATCACTGACATTTTTAGCGCAAGCGCTATTCACCTTGCTATTGCGCAATATTCCCCTTGATGACCACCCCGTCAATGGGGTGCGGGGAGAAATTAGATTATTTCAGCGATTTAACCAATTAATAGACAACTATTATCGTCATCATCTTTCCGTACCGGAATATGCCCATAAACTAGGCATTACCGAATCACGGTTAAAGGATATGTGCCGTCGGTTTGCCAATCGCCCACCTAAACGATTAATTTTCGACCGTCAACTACGTGAAGCCAAACGGTTATTACTCTTCAGTGATTGCGCTGTATTTGAAGTTGCTTATCAACTTGGATTCAAGGATCCCGCCTATTTTGCCCGTTTTTTTAATCGATTAGTTGGCTGTTCTCCCAGCCTTTGGCGAGAAAAAAATACTCGCGAAATATAAACACCAATACTATTTATAGCAAGATAGGCACTTTTTATTCTAACCGTAAGGAAAATATGAAACTTGAAAGTTTTAATATCGAACGAAAATCTTTACTTTAAACTACAAATGAGGTGATGATTACTTCGCTATCTTTTTTTCAAATCTTTATATTTTCTGCTATCAACTCACCCCAAATTTAATCATTTTTGTTACAAAATCTCTTCCCAGAATTAAAATTATGAATATACTGGAGTTATACGACTTACTGGAACTATTAAGGATAAGTTAATGGCGACCGGAGTGCCGATGCTAAGGAAAAACCGCTATTTTACTATTTGTGGAAATAGAGAAAAGACAATGCATTTAATAATGAGAATTTCAGAATGAGCAGATTAGCTATCGCTTTGGTTTTAAATATCAGTTATGCCATTTTTTGCGCGTTATTTATATTTTTGATGTCTTATTTAGAAGAAGAACACTACGTAGTTGGTAAGGATTTAAATAACATCTGTGCTATTTATAGCGCGCTTATAGATGATAACCGTGATCTATTTGCACCAACATGCTTACTGATTATATCGCCATTAATTTATGCAACTGCAAAGAAAAGATTCAAATCACGTTCCCTTAATGTCATTACATTTACGTTACTGGGATATTGGATATGGCGGTTTTTTATCAGACTCATGGTATGTATTTAAAATAATTTCGAACAGTTAGGTAGCAACTATCAGATGCTACCTGAATATCCTGTCGGTCTTAAACTCCATTTTATACTTTGATTTTATGACAATCGTGGCATTTAAAAACCACGTATTTCCTGATATGCAAATCACAGAATTAAAAATATCTTTATAAACCTCTCTTCATGAAAAAATAACCATCTCATTATCACTAACCATATGATATAAAAAGATAAATAACCTGATGGCATTGATAATATTGACCCTATTTCTTCGCCATATTCCTTTTGTATCCGCCTTATTAATGTAAATTATTTCAAATTTACAAATTTTTGGTTGATTTTTCCACACACCCTACAGGAGAATCGAATAAACAGTATAAGGAGCAACCAATATGGCGAATATAATTTACTTAACACTGAAAGGTAAAAAACAGGGTTTAATCTCCGCTGGCTGCGGCTCCTTAAATTCTATCGGCAATCATTACCAGCATGGTCATGAAAATGAAATTTTCATTTATACTCTTCAACATTTAATGACCCGAGAGCAACATGCTTCTCATCACCCGGTCATGATAATAAAGCCTATCGATAAATCTTCTCCTTTACTGGCGCAATGTTTTTCTGAAAATGAAGAACTGGAATGTTTATTTGAATTGTACCGAACATCACCAACCGGAGGGTTAGAAAAATACTATTCTATCAGGCTAGGCTATGCTTTTATATCCAGCATAAAAACCAATTACCCGCACTCCAAAGACAATAATTCAGGCACACCACAAGAAGTTATCTGTTTTACTTACAAGAATATCACCTGGAACAATCTTGCTTGTTCAACGGGTTCTTACAGCTTCTGGGATGACAGGATCTATTAACCATGAATAACGCCAATTATTTGACTGATGATGCTGTTGATTCAGAATCTGAAAATGGGTTACGCATTGTTTTATCGCCGGTTCAGTTGGCAGCGATTCTGTCGGATAATACCGTTACTGAAGAGGAAACCTGGAGTAACCGAATATTAGGTGGGGCTGGTTTAGCCGCCGGGGTGGTTGAACTTATTGGTGCAGGTGGTCTCTGCCTTGCACCCGACCCGACAACGCTAACTAAAGCGGCCTGTGTTATTGTCGGGGCACATAGTCTTGACGTCATGAATGCTTCTGCCAGTCAAATGATAACCGGCAGAGAAACAATGACGGAAACTTATCGTGCGGCGGTAGATTTAGCGAAAGAATTTGGTGCTGATGACTATACCGCGTCTGAAATAGGTCTTACCGTTGATATTGCTGTACCGTTATCATTTGCTTCAATAGTGGGAGCTGTTAGGGTTGCCTCGGTACGAGTAGGCAGAATTAAATTAATTGAACATGAGTCAGAGACAGGGTTAAAACCGGGTGGTCATACTTTGGCTAAACATGTTGGGTTATCGGAGCAGGAGTTGAGGGCGAGGTTTTTAACAAATAAAAATATAGAAGTATCAAGTTCTTTTTATGATATAAAAACCGCAGAGACAGTGATTTCAAAAATCTTAAGAAATAATCAAATCAGAATAACTTCCATGTTAAAATATGCCCCAAAAGGATTAAGATTAGAGATAGATTATATTTCAAGCACCCCGATTGGAATTAGTGTGACTAGAGGATCAAAAAATGTAGAAAAGTTATATAAAGTCAGAGTCGTTTTAATTCACTCTGAATATAATGGACAGCCTTACTATATATTAACCGCATTTCCAAAACCTAATTGAAATATATGGAGAGAAAAATGGAACTCAATCGTTTAATGTACGCTTATTTCAATCAAGATTTTGATATAACATCTGGCCCTGAGCTTGATGACGTAATAAATGACTACCTTGATACTACAAATAAAGAGATGAAAAGAAAACTAATAGAGGAAATTGACTCTTTTATCTACAATTCAAAAGACGTAGAAAAAGAGTTTAAACTTGTTTATTCTGATTCTGATTTTTATCCTGATTTATGGGACACTACTGCGCTTAATTTTCTAAATTACGTCTCTAAAAGAGCGCAGGAATTTTTAAATGAACACCCTGAAAAAGATGAATAATTAAAACATTCTTAACACAACAGAAAATAAAGAGGTTTAATTCAATGAAAAGAGAAACTAAAACACAATACTTAGATAACTTTATAGGTGCTTATTTTAACCAAAATTGTAATAGATTTGGTGAAGCAACAATAGATGAGGTAATAACTGAGTATATAAATAGCGAACCTCCCCTTCTTATGAAAAAACTAATAAAAGATATTGATTACTTTATCCGTAATTCCGAGGATGTAGAAAAAGAATTCAAAGAACTGTATCGCCATAGTTTTAATTCTGACTTATGGAAAACTGCTGCTTCAAACTTTCTAAATCATGTATCGGAAAGAGTACAAGATTATTTAGAATTCAATGGAGACAAAATGGAACTCAATCGTTTAATAGGCGCTTATTTTAATCAAGATTGCGAAATAATATCTGGTCCAGAGATTGACGATACGATAAATGACTATCTTGAAACAACAACTAAAGGGATGAAAAGAGAATTATTAGAGGAGATCAAGTCTTTTATCCATAATTCTAAAGATTTAGAAAAAGAATTCAAAGAACTATATCGTTATGATTTTAACCCTGATTTATGGGAAACTACTGCTTTAGACTTTCTAAATCATGTATCAAAAAGAGTACGAGATTATTTAGATAACGATAACTAATCATAGTATTCTTAATGCAACAATAACAAAGAGGTTCAATGAAATGGAAAAAGAAATAGAAAGGAAATATATAGATGATTTAATGCTCACTTATTTTCATCAAGATTATCAATTATTTGGCGAAACAATAGATGAAATAATTGATGACTATCTAAATTGTCAATATCCAATAACCATAATAAGCTTAATAAGCTTAATAAGCTTAATAAGCTTAATAAGCTTAATAAGAGAGATTAGAATTTTTATCAGTAATTCTGATGACGTAGAAAAAGATTTTGATAGTTTAAATTATAATGAATTTGTTCCTGAATTATGGGAGACCACTGCATTAGATTTTCTAAATCATGTATCCAAATTAGCACAAGAATATTTGGATAAAGATGACTAATCATAGTAATTTTTAATATGACAGTAAATAAAGAGGTGAAATATAATGGAAATGAGAGAAAAATTGCAGTACATAGATAAGCTGAAAAATGCTATTGATAATAATGATTTTGAATCATTTCACAAAATATTCAATGAGTTGCAAGGAAACTTTCTTAATATTGCACCGCTAATATTATTAGACAATATTAATCATCTTATCCGTGACGCTAAAAATATAAAAGGATGTTTTAGCAGCCGTCATTATGATGCAACTGATCCAAAGTTATGGGAAACTATTAGCGCCATATTAGAACATCTGAATCAGTCATCAAAAATAATGCAAAGTTATATGAATAAACACCTTGAAAAGGATAAATAAATCAACCTTGAATTCATAAAATTTTCAAATAAAAAACGCTTTTGAAGGTCATTAATTATATATTACATTTCAAAAGCGCCATTCAATAATAATAAAACACTATATATTAGCTGAATTTTCAGAATAAAAATCACATATAAAAAAGTTTAACTTAATATAATCAGAAACATAAACACAGCATTACAATAATATTAGAAAATGTTATTTTTATCCAAGACAATTATGTATCTTGCGAAACAGCAATTAACTATAAAAATATCCTCAACCCTATTCACAATAGGAATAATAGAACATATCAATTATTTTATATTTAATTACAAACAGTTAGAGAAAAAATTAAAATAATTACATTATAGTGACTTTAATTCTAATATATGGAAAACTATTATAGCAGCATCCCGGCTGGGAGCACCGCATGAATATATTGATTACGCGGCATCGAAAGGCGCAATTGATACTTTAACTATCGGTCTGTCTCTGGAAGTCGCAGATCAGGAAATTCGGGTAAATGCCGTTCGCCCCGGATTTATTTATATTGATATGCACACCAATGGCGGCGAGCCAAACCGGGTTGAACGGGTAAAAAATTCCCTGCCGATGAAACGTGGCGGACAACCGGAGGAAGTCGCACAAGCTATAGCCTGGTTGTTGTCAGATGAAGCTTCATACGTCACCGGGAATTTTATTGACCTGGCCGGAGGGAAATAAAAAAATCAAAATTATCAGAGCAAGTACACTCCCCGTTTCATCAAACCTGAAACGGGGAAACTCATACAGTAAACAATCGACATTGACTCAGATTTCCTCTGGGATAAAGCAGGATTGGCATATTAATAGCAAGGCAAATTGCTGCTGCCTGGATAAATAATATGCCAGAACGATCGTCCAGCTTAGTGCATATCCTCCGCGGTCACCAGATAGCCGATATCCAGCAGCACCTCGACAACCACCGAACCAAAACCGCCTGCCGCACCAGTGATGACGGCAATTGCCGACTCATGTATCAATCCCTTCTTTGAAAGTAGTGTCGATAATCTTGCGGGCGTTAACCATGGCATCGAAGATGCGTTCTTCGAAGAAGCGCACATCATCCTGTGACATCAGCAAGTTGGAATAGATACGCGACAACGGAGAGAACTGGATGCCGTAGTGTTTAGCCGTCTCGCGGATAATACCGCCGCAGAACTTTACCTTCTCTCTGTAACCCAGGGATTGCTCGACCGGCTCCTGCTGGGAGTGGTACACCAGCGCGGTTGGCATGCCCTGAATCACCAGAGGTAGATCAACCGCTTCAGCCGCCTTGACGAAGACATTGGCAAGTTGACGAGTAATGCCGGCCATGCGGTCGTAACAACCCAGATCACGCTCAATCAGTGAAAAGGTTGCCTTGATAGCCGCCAGCCCCAGCGGGTAACCGTTGAAAGTACCGGTATGAATTACTTTGCCACAGGTATACAAGTTCATGATGTCGCGGCGGCCAGCAATGGCGGAAATCGGCATTGCACCACCACCCAACGCCTTGCCAAAGGTCGCCAAGTGCGGGGTGACGCCCAACAGTTGCTGCGCACCGCCGAGGCCCAGGCGCACACCAGTGATAACTTCATCGAAAATCAGCACAATATTGTATTTTTCACACAGCGCCTTGGCCTTCTCCAGATAGCCTTCACGCGGGAAAATACCGCCACCATTGATACAGATGGGCTCCATCAGCACAGCTGCAATTTCGTCGTGATAGCGCTCAATAGTCGTCGCGAGCACGTCAATGTCATTCCACGGCAGCATAAAAGACTGACCTGCAATCGAACCGCTCTCTTGTCCCCAGGTATCGGGCAAATCGCCCTGAAACTGCTCCAGCGCCGGATAGCGAAGATCCTGCGCATTACACCACCCCATCATGTTATCGGCATTGCCATGGTAATGGCCGTGGAAACGAATAAAGCAATTTTTACCGGTAAAGCCGCGTGCCAAACGTAACGCGTTCTGTACTGCCTCGGTACCACTCAGGCAGAAGCGGACCATCTCGGCACAGGGGATGTACTTCACCATGGTTTCACACACTTCCACTTCCAGATCGCAGGTATCCACCGACGTGATCTTGCCCATGTACTGAATTAGCGACTCGTTGTAGGCTTCATTGTGATGACCAACAAACAGTGCGCCGAACTTACAGAATAGATCGAGGTGTTCATTACCATCCAGGTCCCAGACGCGCGAGTTGCGCCCACGGTTGAACGGGATCACCAGAGACCGTTCAAGATCGCCGAAGTTGTAATGAGTGCCACCAGGCAGCAGATCCCAACACTTTTTATAAAACTCCGTTGAACTTTTCAATGACAGTTTTGTTACTGCGTCTATAGATTGCTTACTTTCCGACTGTGTTTGTGGTGTCGAATTGCCGTTAGCATGATTCACACCTTTGAATAAGTTAAATGGCGCATACCGCTTAACCGGTTCAGGAAGCGTGACATGCATAAGCTCAAGCAGTGCAATGCGAGTCAGGTAGGCGGCACCACTCATCAGCAGATGGGCAAGTTCCGCCACCTTGCGCTGCGCCACATCTTCCAGTAGCGTGCCCTGTAGCCACTCGTTCATCGCCCACATCGCCGAACCGCACCAGATTTGATAATCCATATGGCGCGTCGCTTCACCGCTTATCGCCCAACGTGATGACTGGCCGAGATACCACTGGAACAGCAGCGCCATTTTTTTCTTTGGCTGCTGTTCCGCCTTTTCAATCACCGCAGACAGGTTGCAACGCTGGAAATAAGCCACCGTCTCCTGCCAGATTTCAGCCAGCGGCTTATGGAAGATCTGCTTTTCCAACTGAGCCACGTCCTGAGCCGGAAGCACGTCCAAGCTGTCGTACTGCTTATACAGCGCGTAGAGTTTCTGGGCGCGTACCGCATACATACTGCCCAGTTTCAGCACTTGTACTTTAGCGCCCAACTCAAACATATCTGCCGATGGTGCCATCGCCACGTCACCTATCTGCGCCTTGCCCAACATCTGTTTTACCGCCTCAGAAGTGCCGGACTCCACGCAAGCCTGGTTTATTGAACCAGTCACCACATACGCCGCGCCGAGGGCAAAAGCAGACAGAATGGCGTGAGGGGTTCCCAAGCCGCCTGCCGCGCCAATCCGCACTCGGAAACGGTGGCTGGACTCATGCTCAATATCGTCGCGTAGCTGCACCACGGAGCGGAAGATGCAGGACAACACCCCTTGATCAGTATGACCACCGGAGTCTCCTTCCACGGTAATGTCATCCGCCATCGGCACCTGACGCGCTAACGCTGCCTGCTCTGCGGTAATCATCCCCTCAGCCAGCAATTTTTCCAGGATATTTTCCGGTGCCGGACGCAAAAAACACTCGGCAACCTCACGGCGTGATACCTTAGCAATGATGCGGTTTTGGCACAGGATGCCGCCATCTTGTTGCCGCTTCAGCCCACAGGTACGGTAGTACACCAATGCCATGCTCAGTCTGATGTAGGCCGAGGCCTCAACCACCCTGACCTGGTGCTCCATGCACAACCGCACACAGGCCATTTCCCACTCCGGGTTGCCGGGGTTGTGCAGTAGGTTGACACCAAATGGCCCGTTGGGCAGGTGCTCGCGCAGCGTGGTAATCGCCTCGGCAATACGCGGAATGCTCAACCCGCCAGCACCTAAAATGCCGAGGATACCTTGCTGACCCAGGGCGATCACCATCTCTTCTGAATGAATACCATTTGCCATCGCCCCGGCGTAATAAGCCAGGCGTACGCCATAATCCCGGAGGAAACTGTTATCCCCCAGATCGGCTGCCGTTACCGCCGGTAACATGCCGAGCACGACCGCCTGCCCGGAAGGAAGTGGTTCATTGGCCGGTAACAGCGCCACCCTGTCACCCCATTGCACCACTTGCAGGGCGTGATCAAGATCATACAAACTGGCAGAACCCGCCGTCAGCGGCAGCGCAGATGCTGGGTGTCGGCTACCGGATTGATTAACAGATAAACGATGACTCATTTTCATGCTCCCTGTGTCAACAGCGCCGCAGAGGCAGTAGAAGGCAGAGGCAGGCGCCGGGTAAAGCCTGTACCCAGGTTATCACACAGACCAATGACGTTGCCGCGATAGATGATTTCAGCGATGAAGATCAGCGAGATAGCCGTCAAAGTAGTGCTATCATCCTGGTACTGAGCATCGATCGATTTACAGGTCAGGCGATAACGCAACACGTCACGTTCGCACTTCACTTCACTGCGGAATTTGGCGCTGCACTGAAGGTTGTACAGCGTGTGGGAGACCAAATCGCTTTGCGAGTTCAGCCCAAGATAATACAGGTAGAACTTTACCAACTGTTCGCAGCCCTCAACCAATAACGTTCCCGGCATGACCGGATCGTTTTTGAAATGCACTTTGAATACCCAGTGTTCGGGATCAATATCCACCTCACCGATCACCTCCCCCAAGCCAAAAGCACCGCCGGACAAATCAACATTCAGCACCCGACTAAGCATGCGTGAATGTGGAGCAGAAAATTTGACGGCACCTTCATGGGCATACTGCGGACCAAAACAGGCGGCGATGTCCCCTTGCATCAGGGCACTGATATGCTGTTCGTCAAAGCGTTGACGCAGGCAGCGCAGTGGCGGAGTGAAGGGTTGGGCCAGTTTTGCGGCGGCAAAATACGGCGCGGTATCTATCTGCCTGACTTTGGCGATCTCGCGCATGGTGAAGAAGCCGGAATTACCTGTCTGTTTTAACACCAGTCGCTCACCGACGTAGCAGTAGTATTCATAGGCAATCAAGACCATCCCTCCAGCGCGCACGCAGGAGTTGATATCGACCCGGCCACGCAGCACCTCACCCGCCTTTGGCATCTCGCTGTACACCGTGGTCTGACTGTCTACCGCGCGGTAGCCCAATAGCCCTTTGAACAGGTGGTCGCAGCCGATGACAGTGAAGGCTACTATCAGCGCGTGGGAGGATTCCAGGACGATAAAAACCGGAGCCTTGCCATCCACCACATACCAGGCATCAACAGGAATGTCGTACTCCCACTCAATGTAGCAAGGCTCAAGTCGATCCTTAACCGCTGACAGCGCGGTAATACGCGAGACAAACAGGTACGGCGGGGACGGCATGCGAGTGCGTACCGGATAACAGTCCACCTTGGTATACTCTGCCCCCAGCACATTCGCAACCAAACCGTCAGTCAGCTCAATAATCTGGCTTTCATCGAACAGCGGCGCACTAGCAGCTGCTGAGGAATGCTCACTGAGGATGTGATTGAGCAACTGATAATAGGACTGCTCAAGGCGCAGATACTGTAGTTGAGTTTGTGCATTGCGCACCAGGTACTTGAGCGCAGTAGCCGCAGGAGTCACCTGGGTATCAAGGTTGGTCGCGATGTTCACCGCCCCCGAGAAATATGCCAGATTAGCCTCGTTGATGATGAAATCGGCCAGCATTTTCTCCCTGGCGGTATAGACCGTGACCTTAAACTCCCCCGCAGCCGGTACCGTGGCTTTTGCAGGCCGGGCACGCGGCCCATCCTGCGATTCGCGCAGGATCATATGACTGTAGGCGCGGTCGATACCGATATGGTTGATTGCCGCACGCCGCAGCCCCTGTGCCGGTTGCGGCCAGAACTGCGTTTGTCTCGGCAGAGAAAAATTATTTCCGGCGCTGTAGGTCAACTGAGTGGATTGTGCATAATCGGGCAACGCCGGCAGATAGCGCTGGGTAAGTTGCAACGCCGCTTTGATAATTCCCAGCAAGCCATTGGCTGCCGACAGATGACCATAGTGCGCCTTCAATGTACCAAGGGTCAGCGGTGCCTGGCGCTGTGGCGAAGCATACACCCGGCCCAATGCGGCCAGCTCGGTGGCAATCTCATCAGGCCGCCCACCAGCGTAAATCTCAAGGTAGTCTATCTGTTCCTCAGTGCAACCCGCTGCCGCCAGCCCCTGCGTCATCGCCGTAACCATCTCCTCTTCATCGGCGCTGAACGCCAGTTGGCGATCCGCCGCATGGCCGATCGCCAAGCCTTCAACCACCGCATAAATGGGAATGGTCTCGCGCAGAGCATCCTGTTCGCGCCGCAGCACCACGACACCACCACCATCACCCACCGCCTGATTCGCCTGACACGACTGATGGTCCCACAAGACGTTTTCTACCCCGCCGGCAAAACTACAACTGGCAACAATCACGGCATCAACCTGTTGGCGGGCGAGCATGAACTGTGCCAGTTCAAAGGCTTTGAACGGTGCACTCTCTTCACTGTACAACGAGAATACCGGGCCATTCAGGTGCAAGTGAGCGGCAAGCCGACTCGCCACCACGTTACCAATCCCACCGGTAATGCCCTCCGGGTACGGGGTCGGGCACAAGCTATCCTTCAGGATGGTTTGTAACGCCTGCACATCGGTGTCAGGCAGTTCGATGCCGTGACTGCACAGACTCTGCGCCAATTGCCAGCTGATTTCATTGCGTGCCTGGTTACGTAAGCAGCCATAGTCCACCCCTCCGGCTACAATCACGGCAATGTTGCGTTTACTGCCGTCCAACGCATAACCTGCGTCGATGAAGGCACGCTCGGCCACCGGCAATAAAAATAGATGGGAAAGCAGATACGGGCCGACTACGTTCGGTGGCAGTTTGAAACGTTTGCAGTCGAACTCAAATTTCTCAATGTAGGAACCTGGCGGCGGTTGCTCTACCCCACGCATCGCCAACACATCAGCACGTTGTTCAATGCCCATCCAGCGCGTTGGCGGCAGCGTATATAAATGCTGTATCCCTTGTTGCACCGCCTGGTCCAGGGTATCGGTATCCTCCGTCTGCGCCAAGTGTACGCCAATACCCACCAGCGCCAGAGGCGCGATCACCAGTGGGCTCCAGGATTCGCTTTGCGTGGCACGCAACCGTGGATGATCCTCACTGATTACCATATGGGCATTGACACCGCCGAAACCGAATGCATTAATTCCGGCACGCTTTGGCCGGCCATTGGCAGGCCACGGCTGGGTACTACGAACCACGTGTTCCAGACCAAGCTGACCAGCCGGCGTGGTCACCAGTTGCTGCACACCAAGGGTCGCAGGAATCAGATCGTGCTGCATGGACAGGATCACCTTCAACAAGCTGCCCATACCAGACGCCGTCAGCATGTGACCATTGTTGGCCTTGTTAGCCCCCAGTAGTGGCCTCTTTTTCGCACAATCAAAGAAAGCTTCAACCGTCGCCAATTCGATTTGATCACCCACCGGGGTACCGGTGGCATGGCATTCGAGATAGTCTATCTCGGGGCTGCTGTTGCGGTAGGCGCGCTCCAGCGCCAAGCGCTGTCCGTTGACGTCTGGCACCAGAATGTGCTTAACCCCAGCGTCGTTGGATAAACCGATCGATTCAATTACGCCATAAATTTTGTCATTATCACGAATGGCATCGGCATAACGTTTGATCGCCACAATGCCAACTCCCTCACCCGCTTTCAACCCTTCGGAGGTGCGTTCAAAGGGCACCGAGGCACCACCATCCGGGAAGGCCCGCAAGATATTAAACCCTTGGTTAATGTAGATATGATCGGCATGGCAAACAGCGCCGACCAGCATCATCTCTGCCTTGCCGCAAGCAAGGTAATCTGCAGCCATTTTTATTGCGTAAAGCGCCGATGAACAAGCGGCATCCAGGGCATAACTCGGCCCCTGCAAGCCCAATGCCTGGGCAGCGATGGTGGCATTATGCCCACCCGTTATCAGGTTAAGATCTGAATGCACCTCTTCCGGCCAGAATCGATCGAAGCTGAAATCTGGTCGTCCAATTAATTGCTGGATATATGGCGTTAATAAACGATGGTAAAACGGGCTCATCAAACGCTTGCCACTATGCGTCGGCATACCTATATTACCAATTAACAACCCCGTCTTTTTTAACACGGCCTGTTTATCACGGTATCCACTATCATTCAGCGCCTCTGCCGCCGTATAAATCGTCCATTTAAACAAATTATCCAAAGTCAGTATTTCATTCTCAGGCAGTGCATAACCTTTCGCGTCAAAGTGAAAATCGCGAACATGTCCATTTCGGTTATAGCTTATTTTATCAACTGTGCCTGAAACCGGATGATAATAAAATGCAGGATCAACACCGACTTCCTTAGCAGATAACGGGGTTGTACTATCATTTTTCAGGCAAAGGTTTGCCCAGTACTTTTCAATGGTATCTGCCTCAGGAAACAGACAGCCCAGCCCCACAATCGCAATATTTTCCATGACAGAGTAACTCCTAAGCATGACAAGATTCTCCTGAGCGCTACGACTGCCCCCAGGTACATATCAAACTGATTTTGTTTTATCCGGAAAGATTACCTTGTGTTTTTTTCCACCTGTTTCGAGTCGGCTTGGGTGAATAATTCCCTCAACGCAGCCGAGACGGTAAATTTGACATTATGCAAACGACCGTAAATATTCCCCATTAAGTCATGCAAGGTAATATCAACAACCAGCGCCAAGGCGGTTTTGGTATTAATTCGCATAGCAGCATAGAATTCTTCACCAAATGCCAAGGTAGCATATTGTTCAATTTTCCCAATTGCGCATGGCAGGCCTGCTTTATCCAAGCGCTGCATCAGCCAGAATAAGGGCAGTTGCAAAGCGACATCATAAATAAACAGGTTGAAAGAATTGACCGGGAACTGTCCCTGTAATTCAGGCGCTACGTCATCCAGTCGGCATTTCAATATCAGGTATTGATCATCAATATGGATAACCTTGCGTATTCCCTGAAATATGTTGCCGTGGAACAACATTCTGCCCTGACGCATATCGCCATACAAAGGATGAGCCAGGGCAATCTGAGTGTGCAAATCGGTATGCAGTTCTTCGCAGGCCGCTGCCCGGCGTTGAGTGGTGAGGAATAGCGTGGACTGATAGTGTTCAACCGTGCTTTTTCCCTGCTGACTGGTGATAGAAATATCTACCGCCAGCCGCTCATCCCCTCGCACATAGCCGCAGTTGGGCGTCAACACCGCGGTGTAGTCGCCAGGCTGGGTACCATCAAACACAATCCCCTGCAATACGCTGAAATCCACCACGTCCTGAAGCTGGTAGCCCGGAAAACGCTCTTCACAAATGCGCGTCATCCAGCCAATAGCGGCAGTGGCCGGCAATACCGGGTTGTCGCAGATGACATAGTGGTGCAGGAACGGATTGGCTTCCAGCGTCAACAAACGCTTAACTTGCTCCTCATCCGGCAGCGATTTCACCTGACGCGTGGCCTTGTAGTTTTCACCACCAACAATTACCTGCTTAGATTCAGTATCAGTAAATTCCTGTACGAAATAGCGTGTTCCCACATTGCCAGGAATGATCACCATGTTGCGGGCACTATAGGTACGTTTTAATGTGTCGTTGACCATGCCTCCGTCCCACGGCCCCCAGTTGATGGCACGGACGACCAGACGACTGTCACCTTTCAGTGGTAGGTAAGCAAATTTACTCAGGGTTTCATTGGCCATCGCATAATCGGCTTGCCCGGCATTGCCGAAATAACCGACAACGGATGAGAACAGCATTACATGGCGCAAACTAGCAATATCCACGACCTGGCACAGGTTTTCCAACCCTTTGACCTTAACGTCAAACACTGAGCGTAAATCATCCAGCGTTTTCTTCTCAATACGCTTGTCCGCCAGGTTGCCAGCACCGTGAATGATACCCGTCACTGGTCCAAATGCCTGCTGTGCTGCGGCAACCGCCGCCGCAACCTGCTGTACATCGGTAATATCGCAGTGCAGGTAACAGGCATCTCCCCCAACCTGCCTGATCTCTTGCAAGGTTTGGTTAATCTCATCGGCATATAACATCCCACTCAACATGGCATCAATTTTCACCGGCGTTGGCTGGACCTGTTGGGATTGCAGATAGGCGATCGCCGCAGCCTTGCGCTCATTGAGCGTGGTGGTACCCTGTGCCCATGTCGGCAAAGGCGCGTCCAACTCGGTTCTTCCCAGCAGGACAAAGCGTGCCTGGCTGAGTTTCGCCATCTCGATGATACATTGGGCCGTGATGCCACGTCCCCCGCCGGTCACCACAAAAACGTCCTCACGACTGACCTGGAGCGGTGCATCAACAGGTTCCTTCACTGCAAGCGCCAGCGTCATGCGCTCGCCATTCACACCACGGCCAACTTCGGTCAGATCGGTACAGCTATCCTGCAACTCTTCGATCAGGATCAGGGCAACATCACGCGGTTTCACTTGGGCGTCGATGTCGAGAGTACGGCAGAATACGTTTTTCCACTCAATCTTCAATGATTTGGTCAACCCGCTGACCCCACTTGCGACGACCTCAGCCAGCCCGTTGTCGTTCGATGTGGACAGCGCGCCGTCCCCACGGCCTACGATAAAGAAGTAGCCCGCAAGGTTTTCATCTCGGTTCAGACTGCCCTGCAAACGCTTGGCCAGCAGGAACGTGGTTTCAATCGAGAGATAACCCTGCGCGCTGAACACCTTAGCCAGCGTTTTCACACTCTGCCGTGGCGTTTGAAGGTAGATCACGCCATCGATCGGCCCCTGCTCCTGTTCAATTTCACTGATTGCTGCATCCAATGTGGCTTCATCAGCGCAGTTCAGTACGTAGTGACCGGCGGTTTTGACATACTTTTCATTTTTTGCCATTCCCGCATTCAGAGTCAGTACCGCCACCCGCTGGCCCCGCTGTTTCAGCTGTTTAACCACCTCATCGACGACTGTTTTACCCTCATCCACCACCAACCAAAGGCGCGACAACGCAAACGTCAGCGGGTAACAGTCTGGAGTCGGTAACGATCGTAACATTACCGTATAACGAGCAACCCGAGGTTCAACTGGCACAACCTCTTCGGCAGGAATAGGCTGAACCGCAGGTGTAACACTCAGTTGCGATTCAGCCAAAGACTTTTTTGCGCTGGCGGCCTTTGACACAGAGGCGGTTGAGGTAACAAAGCCCAGCGTACGCTGCGGTGTTTCTGCCCTCACATCTTCTGACGCTCTTAGGTTGTGCAGGACTTGGCCGCTATCCTGTTCACTGGGATTGTCTTCAATAAAGGAATCCTTTGGCGCATAGCCCGAATTTTTACGACGGATATCGGCGATAATCTCATCGTTCATTTGTTTAAAAAACACGGAGATCTTACTGATATTGCTCAGTACTTCGATATCGAAAGTTTCCAAATACTTGTTCTTCAACGCATCGTGATAAATGCCGGTGTCTGCGGAAAAGGCATCAAACATCACGCCGAAAATTTCCAGACGTTTGATAGAATCAATGCCGAGATCGGCCTCAAGATCCATTTCCGCATCAATCATATCCTGCGGGTAACCGGTTCTGTCGCTGACGATGGCAACCAATTTGCCAATGATTTTCGCCTCGGTAATTTGCTCAAAATGTTTGATTTGTTTTTCCAGTTCCGGATCGCTCACGCTGGATTTAGTCGGCGCAACCGGCTGACTCACTATCGGCTCAGAAGTAGTGGCTGGCATGGTCAGGCGCGGCGCGGCAATTTCTCCCATAGTTGGGACCTGCGCGGTGACAGGAGCAGCCTTAGGCGCTACAACGGCAACTGCCGGCTGCATAGCCTGCCCCGACTGGAATAAGCTCTGCTGGGTGGCAAAATATCGCTCATGGTTGGCGTGATACAGCTCCAGGTTTTTATCCAACAACTGCACACTTTGCCCCAGGCTAGACAACATGGCCGGCAGGTTCTGGTGATCCTGGAACTTCTCCAACAGGGTGTATTGCTTGTTCAACAACAGCCCCAGCAGTTGGATATACTCTTTCTGATTGGTTTGGAACTGTTCATGCAGCTGGCTCATGACCCGTTGCGCCTGCAGCAGCTCATCCAAATTGCTCTTACCCACGTTCTCATTCAATTGATTATTCTGTCCCATAGTGTTGCCTCGCTTCTGAATTGCAACCGGCGTGCTTTGTTGAATAAATGGAGCAGGACCCTTTAGCGATCCCGTCTTTACCACCGACGCCGGCCTGGAGATCACTGATGCTGCCTCAGGTACACGGTTGGTGATGAACCGTTCCACCACAGCGGTGTCGCCGTCACGCATCGCACGTTCACGCCGTTCCTGATTCTTATCTGACATGAAAAAACCGCCACTGAGCTTGAACGTCAGACGATTGTTTTTTTCCTCCGATGGCGGTTGTACACGGGCATGCCGGTCCAGGGCATTTAACCTGACTCCTTCTGCCAGTAACCTGGCCTGGGCCCTCGCCAGTTGTAACCTCTCCTCGCCTTTATTACTGGAACTGACCGAGATGATGCTGTGCTCTCTGCCATTGAGGATGTCCGCGACCAGCTTACTCAACACCCCTTTTGGCCCAATTTCGACAAACAGGCGGCCACCATGCTGATAGAGGGTTTCGATCGTTTCACGAAAACGCACTGGCATGACCAACTGTTCCGCCAGCAGGCTGGCAATGTCCGCAGGCGACTTGCCGTAAGGTGCCGCCGTCGCGCTTGAGAACAGTGAGCACTGAGGTGGCTGGAAGTTGATTTGTGCCAAATGTTCGCGAAATGGCGCATAAGCTGGCTGGATAAATTCGGTATGGAACGCGGCCGACACGGGTAAAATGCGGCAGTGAATCTGGCTGGCCTTCAGTTCATCATGCAGCTGATGAATCAATCTTGTGGCTCCGGCCAGCACCACCTGCGAAGCAGAGTTATCGTTGGCGACGGTAATCCCCGGATAGAGTTTGAGCACATCTTCACGTTGCTCTGATGTTAGAGACACCGCCAACATTGCCCCGGCATCTGAGTCTGCTCCCTGGTCAGCGGCGGCAAACGCTACAGCCGTTCCCCGCGCCAGTGACACACGGTAAAAATCAGCATCAGACAGCACGCCAGCCGCCCATAAAGCGGTAACTTCACCATAGCTGTGACCAGCAACAAAATCTGGGTTAAAACCATTCTCTTTCAAAATCGTAAAATAGCCGGCGCTGATAGCCCCCAATGCCGGTTGGGCATTGGCCGTATCAGTCAGGAGCTCGTTTTGTTGCTGCCGTTCAGCATCGGAAAATACCGGAGTGGGATAAATCACATGCGACAGCCCCTGACCACGCTCGTTGGCCGCCAGCACATCCAAGGCCTCCAACGCCTGGCGCATTTCAGGGTAGTCATTGGCAATGTCACGGCCCATATTGACATACTGCGATCCCTGTCCAGGAAACAGCGCCACCACTTTTCCATCCAAGTTTTTGGCCGAGGGCTGGTAGTAAATTCCCAGTGGGTGTTCCCAGCCACTTTCACTCTTTTGCTTCAACTGTTTTACTGCCGACGCCATTATCTCCGCCGCCTGTGTGCCAGATGTAGCAACAAACAACAGACGTGCTTGATGAGGTTGCAACCCGTTAAGATCCTGATGTGCAAGATGCTCGCGTAATGCCTGCCCGGCAGACGACGCGCGGCCAAAACGCGCCAGCGCCACCTCACACTTAGCCAACAGTTGCTCAGGATTTTCACCGCTGAACAACAACGTGACTACCGGTCCATGCAAACGATAGGCACCACGCGGCTCTCGCTCATACTCTTCCAAGATCGCATGGAAATTTGTTCCGCCAAAACCAAAAGCACTGAGAGCAGCGCGGCGTGGCGCAGCGTTGAGAGGTCGTAACCAGGGACGAGGCTCACTGTTGACATAGAATGGCCCGTTATCCCCGGACAGCATTTCGCCAGGCTGAGTGACATTGATCGTGGGAGGTAACACTTTGTGATGCAGGGCAAGCGTCGCTTTGATCATTGATGCTGCCCCCGCCGCACTGCGGGTATGACCAATCTGTGACTTAATGCTGCCTATGGCCACCGATTTCGCCGCCACCTTGTGCTCATCGAAAACCATACGCAGACTTTTCAGCTCTGTATTGTCACCGGTGGCCGTCCCGGTGCCATGCGCCTCGACCAGTTGAATGTCCGCTGGAGTAAGGCCGGCACGGGCATAAGCACGCTTGAGTGCTTTTACCTGGCCTTCATAACGGGGGGCAAAAATGCTTTTCGCTTTACCATCACTGGATGCCTCGAGCGATTTGATCACCGCATAGATATTATCACCATCCAACTCGGCGTCTTCCAGACGTTTCAGCACCAGCATGCCAACACCATCACCGAGCATGATGCCATCGGAGTCACGATCGAAAGGGCGCGACAAGTTGCTTTTCGACAGTGCCGGGGTTTTGCTGAAACATACGAAAGAGAACGCTGAATTCTCCAGGTTAACACCCCCCGTCAGCACAGCATCACAGCTGCCTGAATTGAGCTCACCGATAGCAGCTTTGATCGCCGCCAGGCTGCTCGCACAGGCGGCATCCACCATGTAGGACGTCCCACCAAGGTCAAAATAGCTGGCGATGCGACCACAAGCCACATTACCAAGGAAACCGGGTAAACAGTCCTCATTCCATTCAAGGCATGAATCATGCACCCGGTCGATCACTTCGTCCACAACCGCCTCCGGCAAACCGGACTTGATCATGATTTTACGCAGGTATGGGGTTTGCTGACGGCCTGCCAGCGAGAATAAGGTATTGCCGTTACCGCCGCCGCCCAGAATAACGCCGATGCGATCGCGGTTCACTCGCTGGTTTTTTTGACCAATTAATCCCGCATCCTGCATTGCCTGTTTGGCCACATACAATGAAAATAATTGTACGGTACTAATTGAATCAACAATGGCCGGCGGAATTTTAAATTCCACCGGATCAAAATCAATAGCAGGAACAAAACCGGCTTTATGACCATACGTTTTATCCGCAGCCGACGCATCTGGATCATAAAAATCCTCTTTGCTCCAATATTCTATCTCTGACACGGTGGTAATATCAGTCAAAGAATCTTTTTTAGCCATTATGTTTTCCCAGAACTCATGCAGATTTGAGGCATCAGGGAAATGGCTGGCCATGCCGATAATAGCAATATCGCCCTGGCCTTTTTTATCGTGCACTAAATATGTCTCAGACATATACTCCTCACGCTTTAGGTGAAATAATCCCATACGCAACACACACCAATAAATTGTGCTATGCATAGTGAATTCACCGCTGTTGTTTACACCAAAATGATCTTTCCATGATCGTTTAATGACTCATTAAAAATTATTTACTGCAATATTGTTATATTTTCTGCAATCACAGTTGAATTTTCCCCATGCCTGATAACCTTGATTTTTTTATACGGATATTATTACCAAGATTATTCTTATCCTCGCGTTCATATTTTCTTACAGTCTGCATTACACCGTCAAAAATAACTTCCGCTGAAACAGAAACAATCACCACCAGTAAATAGAATGCCAGAAAAATGCCAATGGAAGGTGGACCTCCTGCCATGTGCTGAGGAAAAATAAATACCACCAATAGGTACAGTACCAATAACGCTACAAATCACAGTATTAAAGAAAACCAATCCAGATAGCCTATTACCCCTAAAAATTACGGTCATGACATTCTCTTAACTTACTAATAGATATACCGCGCCATTCGTAATGGCGTGTGTAAGTTATATTGATTTATTTCGTATTTTTCAAGGCAATAAAACTAACTTTAATCTTTATAGATAACTGGTATACATCGGTTTAGCTTAACTTTCAAATCTCAGTAAAAATTGGCTTATATTAAAAGAAAAAGACAACATAGTCCTTTTAAATCAATCAAATACAAAAACAATAAAACATTAACAAATCATTATATGTATTAACAATGGTAAAAAAATGGAAGATAAGACCATAAAAACCATAAAAAAAACAAAAAATAAAATTTTATATCAAATTAAATTAAAATTTAAAAAACACAACAAAATAGATAATAAAGCCTCAACAATTACGTGAGGTAGATTGGATTTTAATAAAAAATTTATCAAAAAATCTTTACATAAAATGATACGAGGTGCGATAGTTAGAAATATATAATGCGGTATTGAGGTTGCTTAGTTAATCCTATTCCTTTTATTTGGGCGGCGATCCCCCCAGAACCGATATGATATGGCGAGTTTCAACGAGATGACAGGAAGTAACCGTAAAATAGCTGGCATCCAGACCTACCGTGACCATTGAAAACGCGAAGCAAACCATCTGGTGACCAAGTCGTTCAATACAAAATTGAGTATCACGAACATTGCCTGGAGCAACATACGTATTCGGTGATAATCCCGAATTCGCTGTCCACCGTGTAGTAGTCAATCTCGTAAGAAATCTTATTTACTCAACCGGCGAAAAACAGATTAAATAATCGCTACAAAAACATTACCTAGATCACACTTTAGTCACAAATCGCCATTTCCCAACGAAAAGTACCAGCTAACCTTCCAAAAATCTATTCAAGAAAAGCCATTCTGAGGCTTCAATTAAGAAACACAAAATAAACATTAAATTAACATTTCCGTGCCAATATTGATTATATTTATATCAAGACCGGCGCTTTTTATTCAGACTGTGAGGTAGACATGAAACCAGAAGATTTCCGCGCCGATAAAAAACGCCCGTTTACCGGTGAAGAGTACCTGAAGAGCCTTCAGGATGGCCGCGAAATTTATATTTATGGTGAGCGCGTAAAAGATGTCACCACACACCCTGCGTTCCGCAATTCTGCTGCCTCAGTCGGTCAGTTGTACGATGCCTTG
The DNA here is from genome assembly GCF_000517265.1 of Photorhabdus khanii NC19. Classification (GTDB taxonomy): domain Bacteria; phylum Pseudomonadota; class Gammaproteobacteria; order Enterobacterales; family Enterobacteriaceae; genus Photorhabdus; species Photorhabdus khanii. Next base: position 321,506 of record NZ_AYSJ01000015.1, on the reverse strand, counting down.
CACGCGCCTGAAACCCATGGTGCTTTATGCTGGAATACCGATACCGGCAATGGTGGATATACTCACAAATTCTTCCGCTTTGCCACTTGCCCTGACGATCTGCGCCAACAGCGTGACGCTATCGCCGAGTGGTCACGTCAGACCTATGGCTGGATGGGCCGTTCACCTGACTATAAAGCAGCATTCGGCAGTGTGTTAGGCGCATTCCCTGAATATTATGGTCAATTCGCTGATAACGCCCGTCATTGGTATAAAAAGATTCAGGAAACGGGGGTTTATTTTAACCATGCCATCGTTAACCCCCCCATAGATCGCCATAAACCCGCTGATCAAACCCGTGATGTTTTTATCCAACTGGAAAAAGAGACGGATGCAGGTATTATCGTCAGCGGCGCAAAAGTGGTCGCGACCAACTCGGCTCTGACTCACTATAACTTTATCGGTTTTGGTTCCGCGCAAGTCATGGGAGATAACCCTGATTTCGCCCTGATGTTTGTCGCCCCAATGGATGCCGATGGGGTAAAACTGATTTCCCGCGCGTCTTATGAACTGGTAGCCGGTGCGACGGGTTCCCCGTTCGATTATCCTTTATCCAGCCGCTTTGATGAAAACGATGCGATTCTGGTGATGGATAAGGTCCTTATCCCTTGGGAAAATGTGCTGATTTACCGTGATTTTGACCGCGCACGTAACTGGGCGGTTAAGGGCGGTTTCGCCAGCCTGTTCCCACTACAGGCTTGCGTGCGTCTGGCGGTGAAACTGGATTTTATTACCGCCCTGCTGCAAAAGAGCCTGGAGTGTACCGGCGTGATAGAATTCCGCGGTGTTCAGGCAGATCTGGGTGAAGTGGTTGCCTGGCGTAACCTGTTCTGGTCGCTGAGTGATGCTATGTGGGCAGAAGCCAAGCCGTGGCAAGGTGGTGCTTATATGCCGGATACTCAGGCAATACAAACTTACCGCGTGATGGCCCCAACCGCTTATACGAAAATTAAAAATATTATTGAAAAAAACGTCACCAGTGGTCTGATTTATCTGCCATCCAGTGTCCGTGATATGCATAACCCAGAAATTAATAAATATCTGGAGCGATATGTTCGTGGTTCCAACGGTATAGATCACGTTGAACGAATCAAAGTGTTAAAACTGATGTGGGATGCCATTGGCAGTGAATTCGGTGGTCGCCATGAGTTGTACGAAATCAACTACGCCGGCAGCCAGGATGAAATTCGTCTGCAATGTCTGCGCCATGCCAACGGTTCCGGCAATATGAAGAAAATGATGGATATGGTTGATCGCTGTCTTTCTGACTATGATCAGAACGGCTGGCTCAGACCACACTTATACAACAATAACGATATTAACCAGTTAGATACGCTGCTGAAATAATCGGTAGCAGGAGGCCAATTATGTCTGTAGAAAATGAACATCGCCTGCGTTTCAGAGATGCGATGGCGAGCCTGTCAGCAGCAGTGAATATCATCACCACCGATGGTCCTGCCGGATGCTGTGGTATTACTGCCACCGCGGTATGTTCGATCACCGATACACCGCCCACTCTGATGGTATGCATTAACCGAAGCAGTGCTATGAACTCAGTTTTTCAGGAAAATGGCCGCCTGTGTGTAAATGTCTTAAACCATGAGCAAGAATTGATGGCACGCCATTTTGCGGGTATGACCGGAGTCAGTATGGAAGAACGCTTTCGCTGGAATATCTGGCAAAAAGGTCCACTAGGTCAACCTGTGTTGACCGGCACCCTTGCCAGCCTTGAAGGTGAAATTGAGCAGGTTCAGGAAGTCGGCTCTCATAATGTGTATCTGGTTCAAATCAAGCATATTACAGTGAGCGCACAAGGCCACGGCCTGATCTATTTCAAGCGTAATTTCCGTCCGGTTATGCTGGAAACTGTCGCTGCCGCGGTTTAACCATCTGCTGATTAGGCTCTAAGCTGCTCCTCCAATATTCAGGCCAGAAACGGCCTGAATAGCCCTCTTTGCTTGCTCTATTCAGTTAACAATTCAACTAAATCCTCTTCCTAACCCTTTTTGATATTCACTTAATGAATATGCTGTTAAATTTTATACGCAATCTTTATGTTCGTGTGATCGACCATTGAGAACCTATTTTAACCCTATAATAACCTACCTCTCTCAATATTCACCCAAATAAAGTTCATAAAAACATAATCTTAGCGATACATCATTTCACAGGGATGTTAATTACCCTGCATTTCCAGGTGTATTCCAAGATAAATGATAACTAATCAGAGGTAATCAACTATGAATAAACCCGCTTCGCTCGGTTTATTACAACAACCCAAGCCGTTTTTCATGATCTTTTTCGTCGAGCTTTGGGAACGATTCGGCTACTACGGCGTACAAGGCATTCTTGCAGTTTATTTTGTCCAAAAATTAGGATTTTCTCAGGAACAGGCATTTACTACCTTCGGGGCATTCGCCGCGTTGGTTTATGGCCTTATCTCTATTGGTGGCTATGTCGGTGACCACTTACTTGGAACTAAACGAGCCATTGTGTTAGGCGCTATCGTCCTGGCAGTGGGTTATTTTATGACTGGCCTCTCCATCCTGAAACCTGATTTAATTTTCTACGCATTAGGAACGATTGCTGTTGGTAACGGCCTGTTCAAAGCAAATCCAGCCAGCTTGCTGGCTAAATGCTATCCACCAAAAGATCCTCGTCTAGACGGGGCTTTTACTTTGTTCTACATGTCAATCAACATCGGCTCGCTGTTCTCACTCGCTATCGCGCCGGTTATTGCTGAAAAATTCGGCTATGCCGTTACCTACAATATTTGTGGTATTGGTCTGATTATTGCTTTATTGGTCTATATCTTCTGTCGCAATATGGTGCGTAATATTGGCTCTGAACCAGACCATCAACGAATCAACTATAAAAGATTGATATTGGTTATAGCAGGAACTGTTGCAACGGTTTTCGCCTGTGCATGGCTGATGCACAATGTAAAAATTACTAATGTTGTTCTGATTGGATTGTCTGTGGTCGTGGTGTTTATCTTCTTCCGTGAAGCACTTAAGCAGGATAAAGTTAGCCGTAACAAAATGTTTGTCGCTTTCATCTTGATGCTTCAGGCTATTGTGTTCTTCATCCTGTATGCTCAGATGCCAACTTCCCTGAACTTCTTCGCTATCCATAACGTTCATCATGAGTTGCTTGGTTTTAATATCAATCCGGTCAGTTTCCAGGCACTTAACCCATTCTGGATTGTTGTTGCCAGTCCAATACTGGCTATGCTGTATACGCATTGGGGTTCTAAAGGTAAAGACCTGACAATGCCGGCTAAGTTTACCGTGGGTATGTTCCTGTGCTCTTTAGGTTTCCTGACTGCCGCTGCTGCGGGTTTGTGGTTTGCTGATGAGCAAGGTTTAACTTCACCCTGGTTTATCGTTCTGGTTTATCTGTTCCAAAGCCTCGGTGAATTGATGATCAGTGCATTAGGTCTGGCAATGGTTGCCGCTTTGGTTCCTCAGTATCTGATGGGCTTCATTCTGGGAATGTGGTACTTAACTCAAGCAACCTCATTCTTACTCGGTGGCTATGTGGCAGCCTTTACTGCGGCACCGAAAGGCATTACTGATCCACTGCAAACATTACCTGTCTACACCAGTGTATTCGGCAAAATTGGTATTGCTACCTTTATTGTCGCGATCATCATGGCGATCACCGTGCCGTGGCTGAATCGTATGATGAATGAGAAACAAAAAGCATGATTTGTTTTAATTGAATTGTCGTGTTTCTTGTCCAGCCTGTGTTGGTTCAGGAATACATTCGTTTGAACTGCGAGCATTGACAGTGTTTATACAGAGTATATACTTATTGTTTGTGTAAACAATGTTTATCAAGAGGTGAGTTATGGCTCAGATAGTTCACACGAAAATCCAACGTTGGGGAAATGGGTTGGGGCTGCGCGTTGCTGGTTTAATCAGGGATATTCCTCATTTCACACCAGACACTGAGATTGAAGTGGAGGTGTTTGAGGACGGTTTTACCGTTAAGAAAGCAAAGCTGGCACGACGTAAACTGCCTTACTCAGAGAGCGAATTGCTGGAAGGACTGACCTCAGACACTGTACAGGTTGGGCTGCTGGCTACATTGTCTACATCCGAGGTTGATAATTAATGCCAAAAATATTTATCCCAGAGCGTAACGATATTATCTGGCTTGATTTTGAACCAACCAAAAGCAAAGAAATTGGCAAGTACCGGCCTGCATTAGTTCTGAGTAGTCAAGCTTATAACCAGCAAACCGGATTGCTGATTTGCAGCCCGATCAGCACCAGCATTCGTGGTGCCAAAACGGAAGTCCCTGTGAAAAATCTGGATGAGCCGTCCGTTGTTGCTTCAAGCTTGATCCAGACGTTGTCCTGGAAAGACAGAAAAGCACAATTTATTACCAAAGCAGAGGCTGGGATACTAAATGAAGTACTGCTGCGTTTACTTCCTTTAATTGGTGCAGATGCTTTAATCGAAAAATTAATGAATGATGACAAGCCATCCAAGTGATGGCTTTTGTTTGGTGTCACTTAATCTAATTGTTCTCTTCGCTGATCACAAAATATTAATCATTTTACTTTTTATAAAATACCATTCAAAACAATATTAAATTGCATTCGAAACTAATCATGTGGAATCCCTCACCGACATTTTTGTAACAAGCAAGGAATTCCATCAGTCAGATATGAAGCATCTAGAATTTAGTCGCTTTGAACATGACGAAAGGTGGGTAATATTGTAGACCTTCAGTATCCTTTGACGCATCAGCGTCACTGTGTTCAAAAAGCTCAATAGTTTGGAACCCGGCCTCGTTCAAGATTTTGTAATATGTATCTTTATGCCAATGCGTATCTGAAATCTTAAAAATACCTCCATTTGGCAGATCTAAATACACTGGTTTGACTTCTCCATCACTGTATTTTTTATTTGGATCACCGCTCATAAAAGAACTGAACTTAATCCCAGAGGAATCCGGATTGGTATCCAATACGTAAAAAATGCCGCCAGGCTTTAATGTCCTGTGAATTTCCTTGGCGATTTTCAAAAGATCAGACTTTTCACTGTTAGTAATGAACACGTAACAGCATATAGCTGCGTCGAAAGTATTATCATTGAAATTAAGGACATCAGTTGTGATTTGATGATAAGAGCTATTGCCACGATTGATGTTGCTGGAAGCTTTATCCACCATGGTTTGTGAAATATCTACTCCCGTTACCGTCTTTATACCTCCAGCAATTAGCCGACGTGACACTTTCCCACCACCACAACCGTAATCAAGAACCGATACGTTTTGGCCCAAGCTCTCCTTAAGGTTCTCAATCAACGGCATGTACCCAAGTCTCTCCTCCAAATAATCATCATATTGATCGAATAAGTTTGCAGCCTCTTCATTCATCCAGTCAGTATTCATTTGTCATCTCATATTCACTTATGTGTAGTAATAACCAAAAAAGGACTAGATTTGCCTATTTCAGCCCGTTCAATAAAAAGATCTGTAAAATGGATGGACGCTTTCAATCAGCATATCAGGCACGCTCTCCCCGCTTAGGAAATAAATGTTCACTTTGAAGAGACGGAGAATTTCTATCCAGTACTCATCTAGTGGAAGCTGATTTATATCGCTCAAAGATAATTCAGAGCGACGAATTATCTTTTCGTACTCCAGAACCCTGGATACCACTGAAAAATCCGATTTAGGCATTACAGGCAGTAAACATATTGGCTCAAATGTTTCAAATGGACGATCCAGTATGAATTGGACTTTCTCTTGAATTGAGCGTGTATTTTCTGGGTACATCATATTTAGCAATATTATTTTTTCTTTAAATTGATCACGCTCCTTCAGCCCCCATTGTGAAAAAAATTCAATATCAAAATGACACAAATACAACCATGTGTATATGGGCATTATCTATATATTGAGTTCAGTCACAATATTCATTCTTTTACAGAAGGTTTCTTGGATATATTACCATTATAAGAATAGTTTTAAAAAAATAATAACTACATTCATTGAAAATCATTACTTCATACAGAATGATATATAGTCGCGATAATTACTATAATGATACACCAAAAGAAAAAATGTTCACTGAATGCCATCTGACAATTGCCTAAAACTGGCCCCAAAAACGGGGACAGCAAACAATCGAAATAATCTCTTTTCTAATGGTTCTCTTCGCTCATCACAAAATATTAAGCATTCCACTTTTTATAAAACACCATTCAAAACAATAGTAACTATTTCTTTTACTTATCATTAATAAAAGCAATTATTATTAATATGATTATAAATTTTGTTATTGCATTACCACCGCCATTTAGAGAAACAATAGATAATAACGCTATGAAATAGTTAATGGCCTAATGATACCGTTTTACCTACCCGTTATTTTCAGCCTATTTCAGCCCGTTATCAGACGTCATATTTGCTGCCTTATTCTCATGAATATCAATAACTTTTCTATTGTATCCATGATACGCAGGGCAGCATAAATGTTTTATTTTTAACATCTAAAAGGAATAAACATGAGCACACTCACGCCAGAACGCCCTGAAATAACACAGCAGGAACAAAAAGCTAACCGACTGCATGAAGCGAGTATTCTTAAACGTGCCAATCCTCAATTACAAAATGCGGTACATCTTGCCATTACAGAGCCTCATGCTGATCAGCAAGGTTATAACAGTAAATTTGGTGGCCGCGCCAATCAGTATGTCGCTCCAGGTGCAGTTTCTTCCATGTTCTCTCCCGCCGCTTATCTGACTGAGCTTTATCGTCAGGCTCGCGGTTTACATGCAGATAATTCCGATTATCATCTGGATAAACGCCGACCTGATTTAAAATTACTGACACTCAGCCAGCAAAATATGGATGATGAAGTTTCTACACTTTCTCTATCTAATAAAGTGTTGCTGGAAGGGATTAAGACGCTGACCGGGTTGGAAGGTCATACTAATGTAATGAAAACGCTATCAACCTTCCGCACTTCTGGTTCAATGCCGTATCACGATGCTTATGAAAATGTGCGTAAAATTATTCAGTTGCAAGCTCCAGTATTTGAACAATTCAATGAGTCACCGAAAATCGCTGATCTGATGTATCAAACCTCCCTATTAGGAATTAATGCTTTTATCTCGCCTGAGTTGTTTAATATTTTGGTGGAGAAGATTACCGATGACGAAGAGGAAATTAAGAGGCTCTATGGGAAGAATTTTGGTGATATTGAACCTGCTCTGATGGCAACACCGGAAAAGCTGAAAAGTTATTATAATCTGACGGATGAAGAACTTAATCAGTTTATTGACCAGCAAAAGATTAGACTAATACATGAGGAAATGAATTCCGAATACCCCAATCAACAACCAGCTCAATATTATCTGCTGATGCTCAATAAGATTATTCGCCTGTCCCAGGCAACAGGGCTGACACCAACAATCCTTAAAAGTATTATCTCTAGTAGCACCTATCAGGAGGTATCTATATATCCAGAGGTAATCCTGGAAGCTGTAATCACCGTATACAATGAACTTAATGATGGACCGGATATTGACGCAAAGATATTAAAGAAAATCTCTCGTGTTAAATGCTATATGCAGCGTTACGGTATTGATGCTGAAACCGCACTGATACTGTGCAATGTACCCATTTCAGGAAACATCTATAGTGGTTCCCCCAGCCAATTGTTTAATCGCTTGTTTAATACCCCACCATTGGATGGTCAGAATTTTTCCACGTCGGATAGGGAAGAGATTGATTTAAATCTGGGTAGCACCAATGATTGGCGTAAAGCGGTGCTTAAACGTGCTTTTAATGTTGATGATGACTCATTAAAACGCCTGTTCAAGATTACCAATCGTAGCAACACTAATGGGAAAATAATCCATAGCGTAGAGAATCTTTCTTATCTCTATCTGGCCAAATTGTTGGCAGACATCCATCAATTGACAATTGATGAACTGGATTTACTGCTAGTTGCCATAGACGAAGGAACAACCCATTTATCTGGGATCAATGATGAAAATCTGGCTGCTCTGATTGACAAACTTTATGCTGTTACCCGCTGGTTACGCGCACGGAAGTGGGGTATGTACCAGTTGCTTGTGATGACCACCACTGACTATAACAAAACCCTGACGCCAGAAATCCAGAACCTGCTAGATACTGTCTACAATGGCTTACAGGGCTTTAACAGTGAAAATGAGGCGAATCTGCTGTTGAAAATGTCTCCTTATATCGCCGCCGCTCTGCAATTGCCGTCGGAAAATGTTGCTCACTATGTGCTCACCTGGGCAGATCAGCTAAAACCTAGCGCAGGAAAAGTAACAGCAGGAAAATTCTTGGGATGGTTGCAGGCTCTACGCGATCCAAAACAACCAAAATCCACTGTAACACAAGAGCAGGCTGTTCAATACTGCCAATGCCTGGCACAACTAGCGCTGATTTATCGTTCCACCGGCCTTAGCGAAAACACTTTACGTCTGTTTGTCACAAAACCACAACGCTTTGGCTTTACTGAAATAACAGCATCAACACACAATGCATTATCACTGATAAGGCTGACACGTTTTACTGACTGGGTTAACTCTCTGGGTGAAAGAGCCTCTTCTGTACTGACCGAATTTGAAAAGGAAACATTAGAGGCAAAACAGTTGGCTGATGCCATGAATCTTGATAAAAATCTACTGGGGCAAGCCAGTGCTCAAGCACAAGTGAATTTCTCCAACTGGATATCTCTCGACACCATCCTGCAATGGGTGCATACCGCGCATCAATTGAACATTTCTCCACAAGGCGTTTTCACACTGGCGCAAGTAATGACCGCAGAATCTCCCCCTGACTATACCCAATGGGAAAACGTCGCTGCAATATTAACCGCCGGACTGGACACCCAGCAGACCAACACCCTGCACGCTTTTCTGGATGAGTCTCGCAGTGCCGCATTGAGTGAATACTATATCGGTAAAGTCGCTAGTCAAAACTCAGCGATTAAAAACCGTGATGACCTGTACCAATACTTATTGATTGATAATCAAGTTTCTTCTGCCATCAAAACCACGCCGATAGCTGAAGCTATCGCCAGCATCCAGCTATATGTCAACCGGGCATTGAAAAAGATGGAGGGTGATGCAGTCACAAGTGTCATCTGCCACCCGTTCTTCATCAACTGGGATAAATACAACAAACGCTACAGCACCTGGGCTAGCGTCTCTAAACTCGTTTACTACCCCGAAAATTACATCGATCCGACTATGCGTATCGGACAGACAAAAATGATGGATACGCTGCTGCAATCCATCAGCCAGAGTCAATTGAATACCGATACGGTAGAAGACGCTTTTATGTCTTATCTGACATCGTTCGAACAGGTGGCTAATCTGGAAGTCGTTAGCGCCTATCATGACAATGCCAACAGTGATCAAGGATTGACCTATTTTATCGGACACAGTAAAACAGAGGTTAATCAATATTACTGGCGTAACGTGGATCACAATAAATTCAGCGACGGTAAGTTCCCTGCCAATGCCTGGAGTGAGTGGTACAAAATTGACTGTCCAATAAATCCCTATAAGAACACTATTCGCCCAGTAATCTTCCAATCCCGCCTGTATTTAATTTGGCTGGAGCAGAGAAAGGCTGTTAAGCAAATAGAAAATAATAATCAAACCGTCGAAGAAGATTATCATCTTGAACTGAAATTGGCTCATATCCGTTATGACGGTACCTGGAATACACCAATAACCTTTGATGTAAGTGACAAGATATTGACTGTTTTTAAGATATTGACACCATTAGAACAATCGAACGCATTGGCGTTGTTGGAGCAATTGAAAAAATACCAAAAACAATTAGAGGAGAAACTGGAGGAACAGAAAAAATTCGAGGAACAACTAAAATCACTCAAGCCACTCAATCCAATAAGTCCGCCAGTATTGCTCCGCCCCCAAGAGTCATCCGAATCATTAGAAGCGCTACTAAAACAACGCAAAGAACAATTGGCTCAATGGGAAAAACAATTACTTCAACAGGAAAAACAAACGACGGAGATAAACATACTGGAAAAACAAATGGAACTAAATCAACAGGAGATACAGAAGCAACAAAATTTACTGGAACAGCAACTAGGGTTTTATTGTACAAATCATCAACACAATAAATTGCTAGTAATGTTTTATCAAAAACAGGATGATCGGGATAAATACACAACAGACGCACCAATAATCGGGCTGCATATCTCCTCAAACATGTTATCTGAAGATATGAATCTTGAAGATTACTTAACTCACATTCATAAACAATTTGATACTTATACTAAGGCCAACAGTGCCATAAGGATGAATAACCGGTATGAAGTCTCTTCATCAGCAGAAACGGATGATGATAATATCCTGGCTCTTCACCATGATACAAACGGGGCACAATATATGCAGTGGGGAACCTATCGTATTCGCCTTAACACACTGTTTGCCCGTAAATTAATTAGCCGCGCCAACACAGGGCTCGATACCATTTTGAGTATAGAAACCCAAAATATTCAAGAACCGCAATTAGGTCAGGGATTCTATGCTACGTTTATTATGCCCCCCTATAATCCATCAACTCATGGTGAGCGTTGGTTTAAGCTTCAGGTCCGATATCCTGCTGGTAACCCATATACTATCTATTCAGGCCAGTTAGAAGATACAAGTGTAAGCATCACACTATTTATCCCTATGATTACCTTTCCTTATGCTCCTCCGAACCCTGATTATCACGCCAGAGTTAATATTATCTTCAAAAAAGTTCAACAAGACTCAGATAATTACCGGCTAGGTCCTTTATTTATTAAAGATCATCAGAATAAGATATCAATAAAATTGAACTCTAATCTAGAACATTTCCAGAACGTCAATGTATTGAAGGATTCTAACAGAGAACCCATGGATTTTAGCGGCGCAAATAGTCTCTATTTCTGGGAACTGTTCTATTATGTCCCAATGTTGATTGCTCAGCGTTTACTGCACGAACAAAACTTCGATGAAGCTAACCGTTGGCTGAAATATATCTGGAATCCGTCTGGTTATATTAAGCACGGTCAAATTCAGCATTACAACTGGAACGTTCGCCCGTTGCTGGAAGATACCCGTTGGAACGATGATCCATTAAATTCAGTCGATCCTGATGCTGTAGCACAATATGATCCAATGCATTACAAAGTCGTTACTTTTATGCGCACTCTTGATCTGTTACTGGACCGTGGAGATTATGCTTATCGTCAGTTAGAACGAGACACGCTTAACGAAGCTAAGATGTGGTATATGCAGGCACTGCATCTGTTGGGTGATAAACCTGATTTATCGTTCAGTTCAGAGTGGAGCAAACAGAGTTTAGGTGACGCGGCCAGAACGGAAAAACAAGAGGAACACGCCCAAGCAATAACCTCCCTACGACAAGGTGATGTTAGTCGGCACAAAAACCCGACAGATCTTTTCTTGCCACAGGTCAATGAAGTGATGCAAAACTACTGGCAGAAACTGGAACAACGGCTGTATAACCTGCGCCACAACCTCTCTATTGACGGTCAACCGCTACATCTGCCTATTTACGCTACACCGGCGGATCCAAAAGCATTACTTAGCGCCACTGTCGCTAGCTCCCAGGGTGGAGCAGCTCTATCTCAGCCATTTATGTCACTGTGGCGTTTCCCACAGATGCTGGAAAACGCACGCAGTATGGTGAATCAGCTCACTCAATTCGGTTCCACGTTACAAAATATTATCGAACGTCAGGATGCTGAGGCATTAAATGCGCTGTTGCAGAATCAAGCCGCAGAACTGATATTGACCAATATGAGCATACAGAACAAAACCATTGAAGAGCTGGATGCTGAAAAAACCGTACTGGAGAAATCCAAAACCGGGGCGCAATCACGCTTTGACAGCTACAGCAAGCTCTATGATGAAAATATCAACGCCGGTGAAAACCAAGTGATGACGTTACATGCTTCTGTGGCTGGCATTAGCACCTCCCTTAAAGCATCACGTCTGGCAGGTGCGGCTCTTGATCTGGCACCCAACCTTTTCGGCCTCGCTGACGGTGGCTGTCATTGGGGAGCAATTGCCAAAGCGACGGGGGATGTGATGGAATTCTCCGCCAGTGTGATGAACACAGAAGCGGATAAAATTAGCCAGTCCGAAGCTTACCGTCGTCGCCGTCAGGAATGGGAAATCCAGCGTAATAATGCCAAAACAGAGCTGAAACAAATTGATGCTCAACTCAGTTCTCTGGCAATACGCCGTGAAGCAGCCGTATTACAGAAAACCAGCCTGAAAACCCAACAGGAACAAACCCACGCACAATTAGTCTTCCTACAACGTAAGTTCAGTAATCAGACGTTGTACAACTGGCTACGTGGTCGGCTGGCTGCTATTTACTTCCAGTTCTACGATTTGGCGATATCGCGTTGTCTGATGGCTGAAATGGCCTATCGTTGGGAAACTAACAATAAATCTACCCACTTTATTAAGCCTGGTGCCTGGCAAGGAACTCATGCCGGTCTGCTCGCGGGTGAAACCTTAATGTTGAATCTGGCACAGATGGAAGATGCTTATCTGAGGTGGGATAAACGCGCTCTGGAAGTGGAACGTACTGTTTCATTAGCAGACGTTTATACGGAACCTAATAAAGATAGAATTGATTTGACAGCCGAAATCACCAACTTACTCGAAAAAAGGAAAGATAACTTGGGCAATGACGATAATAGCATCCGTTTCAATGACAATAAATTGATAGCCACAGTCAATCTTGCCAGTCTGAAAATTCATGAAGACTACCCGGCATCTGTTGGCGAAACCCGACGCATCAAGCAGATCAGTGTCACCTTGCCAGCCCTATTAGGGCCATACCAGGATGTACAAGCCATTCTGTCCTACGGAGGAAGTGAAACCGGGCTAGCCGAAAGCTGCAAATCACTGGCAGTTTCCCATGGAATGAATGACAGCGGCCAATTCCAACTGGATTTCAACAATGGTAAGTTCCTACCGTTTGAAGGGATTGCGATTAATGATACGGGTACATTGACATTGAGTTTCCCAAATGCTGACAAACAGAAAACCATGTTACAAACCCTGAGTGACATCATTCTGCATATTCGCTATACCATTCGTTAATAACTTAACCAGCTTGGTCAAATGCTAAAACAGGCTCCTAAACGGGGCCTGAATTTTTTATACAAATCCATAAAAGTTCAATATCACAACCACAGACTCCCCTTCTTACTATCTCATATTGCTCATAGCTCGTTATAACAACGATATTTCTTTGTCTAATGAGCTCCTTTGCTTACCACAAAATATTAATCACCTTATTTTTCATAGTATGACATATGCAACAAAAGTAATTATTTCATTTCGTTACTGTTAACTGATTATATTACTCAGTATGCAATTATAAATTTTGTTATTGCATCACAACGACCATTTAAAGAGATAATAGATAATAACCTCATGAAATAGTTATGGCTGAATGGTGCTTTTTATTTTTCCGTTACTTTTAGCATATTTCAGCCTGCTATCAGACGTTATATTCGCCGCCTTCTTTTGACGGATATAAATAGTCTTTTTATTGTATCCACCACACGAAGGGAAACATAAGTGTTTTATTTACTTAACATTTAAAAGGAATAAACATGGACACATCCACAACCAACATCGATGATATTTTGAAAAGTAAAGGTTTTGAGTCAAAGACCGATATTTGCCACCTCTCTTTTGAAGAATTTCGCAAAAAAATGGGAGGCGATCTCTCGTGGTCACAGACCTACAACTTATATCTTGGAGCACAACAGACGCAAAAAGATAATCGCCTACATGAAGCCCGCATTCTGAAACGAGCCAATCCTCAGTTACAAAATGCGGTACATCTTGCCCTGACAACACCCCATGCTGACCAGCAAGGCTATAACAGTAAATTTGGCAACCGCGCCAGTCAGTACACAGCCCCTGGCGCAATTTCTTCTATGTTTTCTCCCGCGGCTTATCTGACTGAACTTTATCGTCAGGCACGGGATTTACATGCAGAAGATTCCGTTTATCATCTGGATACACGCCGCCCGGATCTTAAGTTACTGAAACTCAGACAGCAAAATATGGATTCAGAGATTTCCACACTTTCTCTGTCTAATGGCATGTTGCTGGAAGGTATTAAAACTCAGTCTGATTTAGACAACCACGCTAAAGTGATGGAAAAATTATCTACTTTCCGCACTTCTGGCTCTCTGCCATATCACGAATCTTATGAAAGCATACGTAAGATTATTCAATTACAGACTCCGGTGTTTGAACAATCCAGTACATTAACAAATACGCCAATCACCAAACTGATGAATCAAACCTCCTTGCTGGGGATTAATGCCTCTGTCTCACCTGAATTGTTTACTATCTTGACGGAAGAGATTACAGAAAACACCGCTAAAAACCTTTATGAGAAGAATTTTGGTAAAATTAAATCTTCTCTTGAAATTGAACCTTCTCTGATAAGAAGTCCAGAATACCTGAAAAATTATTATAATCTGACTGATAAAGAACTTAACCAGTTTATTGATAAAGAAAGCAATTTAGGCCAACAGAAATACAGTAAAAATCGGCGAATCGCTAAGGCAGTCAACGACAACAAAGAAATTGATGTTTATCAAATTACTTGGAAATATTCCTCCAACGACAGTCAGATAGAAGATGCCAGCTTATTCGTTCTCGGTGAGAAGAAATGTAAATTAAGTTTTAAGACTAAAGGAAATATAAAGCCTAATACTAATCTATCCATTAAATCAAACGGCCAAGATCTTGAACTAAAAAATAAGTTAATTGAGGCAAACCGAGTATACTCACATGATATTACGTTAGACTCTAGTCAACCTTATGAGATTAAGCTGGAATTAGTAAATAATGAAAATCAATCACAAGATACAGTAACATTTATTATTAAAGACTATGATTACTCTTCTTTATTGAAACTTAATAAGTTTATTCGCTTATCCAAGGATATAAACCTGTCACCGATGGTATTGAAGAAAATTACCCTCAGCGACCTAAATATCAACACAGAGGTATTAAAGAAAGCCTTTCGTGTTAAATACTATATGCAACGTTACGGTATTGATGCTGAAACTGCACTAATACTGTGCAAAGCACCTATTTCAGAAAACTCTTCTCATCCCAATCTAACCAAATTACTGGCAGACATCCATCAGTTAACTATTGATGAATTGAATTTACTGTTGGAAACCATAGGTAAAGGAACAACCAATTTATCTGAGATTACTCATGACAATCTGGCCGCTCTAATTGACAAACTCTATGCTGTCACTGGCTGGCTACGTATACGAAAGTGGAGTGTATATCAGCTGTTTGTGATGACGACCGATAAATATAACGAAACCCTAACCCCGGAAATACACAACCTTCTGGATACCGTCTACAATGGCTTGCAGAATTTTCACAAGGATAATCTGTTAAAAATCAAAGATAATCTACTGAAAGCCAAAGAAAGTTTACCGGAAGACAAAGATAATTTGCCGGAAGCCGAGAAATATCTGTTGGCAGCCGAGAAATATCTGTTGGAAGCCGAGAAATATCTGTTGGAATCCAAGAAAAATCCGCTGGAAATTGAGAAGAATCTGAAAGAATACGAGAAAAATCAGGGGGAATACGAAAAAAATCTGAATGAACACGAGAAATATCTGCTGAAGGCCGGAGAAAATCTGCCGAAAATCAAAAAGAATTGGCTAAATATCAAGGAAAACCTGCCAAAAGCCATATCTCCTTATATCGCCGCCGCTCTGCAATTGCCATCTGAGAATGTTGCTTTCTCCGTGCTGACTTGGGCAGATAAACTAAACTCTGGCGAAGAAAACAAAATGACGGCAGATTCATTTTGGAACTGGTTGCGGAAAAACCCGATTGAAACTCAATCGAAAACAGCTGAAAAAGCTGAAAAAGCTGAAAAAGCTGAAAAAGCTGAAAAAGCTGAAAAAGCTGAAAAAAATACACTAATTCAAAAGGCTGTCCAGTACTGCCAATGTCTGGCACAACTAGCGTTGATTTACCGTTCCACCGGCCTTAACGAAAATACCTTAAATCTGTTTGTGAAAAACCCTCAACACTTTGTCATTAAAACCGAGACGACACCAAAACATGATGTATTAACACTGGCAACACTAACGCGTTTTACTGACTGGGTTAACTCACTAGGTGAAAACGCCTCTTCTGTACTAACCGAATTTGAAAAAGGAACATTAACAACAGAACTATTGGCTAACGCCATGAATCTCGATAAAAAGCTGCTGTCACAAGCCGAGACCCAGGAAAAAACTGATTTATCCAATTGGCCATCTATCGACAGCTTATTGCAGTGGATTAGCATCTCACGTCAATTGAACATCTCCCCACAAGGCGTTTCTGCACTGGTTCAAGTACTGACTGCAGAATCTCCCTCTGACTATACCCAATGGGAAAACGTCGCTGCGATATTAACTGCCGGGCTGGACACCCAAAAGGCCAACGCTCTACATGCATTTCTGGATGAATCTCGCAGCGCTGCATTAAGCACGTACTATATTTATTCTCATAACCAAAAAGATCGAGAAGAAAGAAAACATACGGTAATTAAAAACCGTGATGATCTATATCAATACCTATTGATCGATAATCAGGTTTCCGCCGCCATTAAAACCTCTGAGATTGCTGAGGCTATCGCTAGTATCCAACTGTATATTAACCGTGCACTGAAAAATATGGAGGGAGATACTGTCACAAGTGTCACCAGCCGTTCATTCTTTACTAACTGGGATAAATATAACAAACGCTACAGCACCTGGGCCGGCATTGCTAAACTCCTTTACTACCCAGAGAATTACATCGATCCAACACTACGGATCGGACAGACAAAAATGATGGATACGCTGCTGCAATCCATCAGCCAAAGTCAATTAAATATCGATACCGTAGAAGATGCCTTTAAATCTTATCTAACATCATTCGAACAGGTGGCTAATCTGGAAGTTATCAGCGCCTATCATGACAACATTAATAATGACCAAGGATTAACCTATTTTATCGGACACAGTAAAACAGACGTTAATCAATATTATTGGCGCAGTGTGGATCACAGTAAATTCAGCAACGGTAAATTCCCCGCTAATGCCTGGAGTGAGTGGCACAAAATTGACTGCCCGATTAACCCATACCAAGACACTATCCGCCCGGTAATCTACCAATCCCGTTTGTATATAATCTGGCTGGAAGAAAAAAGGATTGCTACACATGAAGGTGGTAAAACGACCGAGAGTTTCCGTTATGAACTGAAACTGGCGCATATTCGCTATGACGGCACCTGGAACACGCCAATCACCTTTGATGTGAATGACAAAATATCTACTTTAGGATTGCAAAATAAAGCACCTGGACTTTACTGCTCAAGCTTTCAAGGCAAAGATAAATTGCTGGTTATGTTTTATCAAAAACAGAATCAATTAGATGACTACACAGACAAAGTACCAATAAAAGGACTATATATCACCTCCAATATGTCTCCTGAAGAAATGACACCTGAAAGTTACAGACTTAATGCTCATAAACAGTTTGATACCAACAATGTTATAAGAGTAAATAACCGCTATGCAGAAAGCTACGAAATCCCTTCATCAGTAAACAGTAATAATGGTTATGATTGGGGAGAGGGCTACCTGAGTATGGTGTATGGTGGGAGTATTCTGATTACCCGCAACCAAGACGATAAATCAAAAATCCACATCTCACCAAAGTTAAGAATCATTCATAATGGATATAAGGGCCGTCAGCGTAATCAGTGCAATTTAATGAAGAAATACGGTAAGCTCGGTGATAAATTTATTATTTATACCACTCTAGGTATTAACCCGAATAATTTATCAAATAAAAAATTCATCTACCCTGTTTATCAATACGAAGACACCACCAAGAAGGAAAAAGGGAAACTGCTGTTTTATCGGGATAGTGCCACTAACTTTGTAAGAGCCTGGTTCCCTGTCACTGGATCACAACAAGCACAAGAAATATCTATAGATAATCTCAGTGGTAACGATGGCTACATCGCCAATTCACTTGAAAACGAAGAGCTATTCACAAAATATTTCTATATGGATGACCACGGCGGAATTGATACTGATGTTTCTGGACCAATGTTTATTAATACAAACATTCAACCTTCAAATGTTCAAATCACAGTGAAAACAGTGAAGGAAAATGAAGAATTAAACAGTACACCATATACAGCGAACGACAAAGTTTCCGTTAAACCAGCACTCAACTTCGAAGAAATGTGTTACCAGTTTAATGGTCTAGAAGAAATAGATGTCTCCACACTAGTATTTAAAAATAACGAGGCAAGTATTGATGTCACCTTTACAGCATCTGCTGATGCATTTGAAAGTGGTCCAAGGCGTAATCTAGGCGAAGAACATTTCAACATTCGTGTTATCAAAAAAGCGAATGCTGATGATGTCCTGACCCTTCACCATGATGCAAACGGGGCACAATATATGCAATGGGGGGGTTATCGTACTCGCCTTAATACGCTATTTGCCCGTAAATTAATTAGCCGCGCCAACGCTGGGATCGACACTATTTTGAGCATGGAGACCCAAGATATCCAAGAACCTATGATGGGAACTGGGGCCTACGTGGAATTAGTTATGGATAAATATGATCCAGAAATCCACGGCACTAGTAAATCCTTTACACTCATCAATTCTGATGTTTTTAAATCTAATGATAAATTCCCTATTTATCAAGGAACATTAAGCGACAGTGTCCAAACGACTGTAGGATTATTCTTACCTCGCTTTGATGATGCTTATGGAAACAAAAACAACCTCTATGTCTATGCTGTTTATCAAAAACAGAAAACAAATAATATTCGCTTTATTAAACAGGAGAATAATGAACTCGCTACACTTGATACTACCAGGAATCAAGGAACTTTCCCGGGTCTTGCATCAACCCGAGTAGTATCCACTTTCACGGAGCACATGGATTTCAGCGGTGCAAATAGCCTTTATTTCTGGGAACTGTTCTACTATACCCCGATGTTGATTGCTCAACGTTTGCTACACGAGCAAAATTTCGATGAAGCTAATCGTTGGCTGAAATATGTCTGGAACCCATCTGGTTATATTAAGCATGATCAGATTCAGGATTACCACTGGAATGTTCGCCCATTGCAGGAAGATACCAGCTGGAACGATGACCCTCTGGATTCGGTCGATCCTGACGCTGTAGCTCAACATGACCCAATGCACTATAAAGTCGCTACGTTTATGCGCACCCTTGACCTACTGATGGCGCGTGGAGACTACGCTTATCGTCAGCTGGAGCGGGACACCCTCAACGAAGCCAAAATGTGGTACATGCAGGCACTGCATCTGTTAGGCGACAAACCCCATCTGTCACTCAATTCAACATGGGATGATACAAGTTTAAATGATGCCGCTAATCCGGAGAGACAAAAGGAGCACTCCCGCGCAATAGCCGCTCTGCAAAAAAATGATTTTGAGCTGCATGACAACCCGACAGATCTTTTCCTGCCGCAAGTCAACGAAGTGATGCTGAACTACTGGCAGACACTGGAACAACGGCTATATAACCTGCGTCATAATCTCTCTATCGACGGTCAACCCTTGCATCTGCCTATTTACGCCACACCAGCAGAGCCAAAAGCATTGCTCAGCGCCGCTGTCGCCAGCGCACAGGGAGGAAGAGGCAACCTACCAGAGCCATTTATGTCACTGTGGCGTTTCCCACATATGCTGGAAAACGCCCGTAGTATGGTCAGTCAGCTAACCCAATTCGGCTCCACGTTGCAAAATATTATCGAACGTCAGGATGCGGAGGCATTAAACATGCTGTTGCAGAATCAGGCGGCAGAACTGATATTGACCAATCTCAGCATACAGGACAAGACCATCGAAGAATTGGACGCTGAAAAAACGACACTGGAAAAAACACGCGCCGGAACCCAGTCACGTTTTAACAGTTACAACAAACTCTACGACGAAAACATCAACGCCGGTGAAAAACAGGCAATGGCGTTGCGTGCTTCCGTCGCTGGCATCTCTACTGCCCTTCAAGCATCACATCTGGCGGGCGCAGCACTTGATCTGGCACCCAACATCTTCGGCTTCGCTGATGGTGGTAGCCATTGGGGGGCGATCGCCCAAGCCACAGGTAATGTCATGGAATTCTCCGCCAGTGTCATGAACACCGAAGCGGATAAAATCAGCCAGTCGGAAGCCTACCGCCGCCGCCGTCAGGAATGGGAAATCCAGCGTAATAATGCGGAAACCGAGCTGAAACAAATCGATGCTCAACTTGGTTCGCTGGCAGTGCGCCGAGAAGCCGCAGTATTACAGAAAACCAGCCTGAAAACCCAGCAGGAACAAACCCATGCACAACTGACCTTCCTGCAACGTAAGTTCAGTAATCAGGCGCTGTTCAACTGGTTACGTGGCCGACTAGCCGCCATTTACTTCCAGTTCTACGACCTGGCCGTATCGCGTTGTCTGATGGCCGAAATGGCCTATCGTTGGGAAACTAATGATAAATCTGTCCACTTTATTAAGCCTGGTGCCTGGCAAGGAACCCATGCCGGTCTGCTCGCGGGTGAAGCCTTGATGCTGAATCTGGCACAGATGGAAGATGCCCATTTGAGACAGGATCAACGCGTGCTGGAAGTGGAACGAACCGTTTCGCTGGCCGAAGTCTATGCCAGATTACCGCAAGATAAAGGTCCATTTTCCCTGACTCAGGAAATAGAGAAGCTGGTGAGTAAAGGTTCAGTCAGTGCCGGCAAGGACAGTAATAAGCTGGCATTTGGTGACAATATTGATACCAAAACCTCCCTGGAAGCGTCCATTTCGTTGTCTAACCTGAACATTAGCAGCGATTATCCGGACTCTATTGGTAAAACTCGTCGCATCAAACAGATCAGCGTCACCCTGCCCGCTCTACTGGGACCATATCAGGATGTGCAGGCGATATTGTCTTACGGCGATAAAGCAGGATTAGCCAAAGGCTGTGAAGCATTGGCGGTTTCTCACGGCATGAATGACAGTGGTCAGTTCCAGCTTGATTTCAACGATGGCAAATTCCTGCCGTTTGAAGGGATTGACGTTGATCAAGGCACATTAACGCTGAGTTTCCCGAATGCAACCAGTAAACAAAAAACCATGCTGGAGAGTCTAAGCGACATAATTCTGCATATTCGCTACACCATTCGCCAATAACGATTTCAACTAAGTGCTAAAACAGGCCCTTAAGTGGGCCTGCAAGGAGTCTTCATGCAAAATTCACAAGAATTCAGTATTACAGAACTATCATTACCCAAAGGGGGAGGCGCTATCACAGGTATGGGTGAAGCGTTAACACCCACCGGACCGGATGGTATGGCGGCACTGTCTCTGCCATTACCTACTTCAGCCGGACGCGGCTATGCCCCCACACTCACGCTGAATTACAACAGCGGCGCTGGTAACAGCCCATTTGGTCTGGGCTGGGATTGTGGAGTTATGACTATCCGCCGCCGTACCCATTTTGGTGTTCCCCACTATGACAAAACCGATACCTTTCTGGGACCAGAAGGTGAAGTACTGGTCATCGCGGATCAACCTCGCGATGAATCCACATTACAGGGCATCAACTTAGGTACTACCTTTACTGTTACCGGCTACCGTTCCCGTCTGGAAAGCCATTTCAGCCGATTGGAGTATTGGCAACCTAAGACAAAAAACGAAACAGATTTTTGGTTGATATATAGCCCAGATGGACAAGTACATCTACTGGGTAAATCGACTCAAGCGCGGATCAGCAACCCGTCAGAAACCTCACAAACAGCACAATGGTTACTGGAAGCTTCTGTGTCACCGCATGGTGAACAAATTTATTATCAATATCGCGCCGAAGATGACACAAGTTGCGAAGCAGATGAAATAACCGCCCATCCACAAGCCACAGCGCAACGTTATCTACACATGGTGTATTACGGCAACCAGACAGCTAGCGAAACGTTACCCGGTCTGGATAGCAGCGCTCTCTCACAAAAAAACTGGTTGTTCTATCTGGTATTTGATTATGGCGAACGCCGTAACGACTTGAAAACGCCACCAGCATTTACAGCAACGGGTAACTGGCTTTGTCGTCAGGACCGTTTTTCCCGTTATGAATATGGTTTTGAGATACGTACCCGCCGTTTATGCCGTCAGGTACTGATGTATCATCGCCTGAAAGCACTGGCTAACCAGGCAAAAGAACACGATGAACCCTCACTCGTTTCACGCCTGATACTCAATTATGACGAAAGCGCAATCGCCAGCACGCTGGTATTCGTTCGTCGAGTGGGGCACGAGCAAGACGGTACTGCCGTCACCTTGCCACCATTGGAGCTGGCATATCAGGATTTTTCACCAACGCATAACAATCAATGGCAACCGATGGATGTACTGGCAAACTTCAATGCTATTCAGCGCTGGCAGTTAGTTGACCTAAAAGGCGAAGGGTTACCCGGTCTGTTATATCAAGATAAAAGAGCCTGGTGGTACCGCTCTCCGCAGCGTCAGAAAGAAAGTGGCCCAAATGCTATCACTTGGGAGAAAATACAACCTTTATCTGTTATCCCTTCCTTGCAAAATAACGCGTCACTAGTAGACATCAACGGCGATGGACAACTTGACTGGGTTATCACAGGACCTGGGTTGCGGGGATACCACAGCCAACGTCCGGATGGCAGCTGGACACGTTTTACTCCACTCAACGCCTTGCCGGTGGAATATACCCATCCCCGTGCGCAATTGGCAGATTTAATGGGCGCTGGACTATCTGATTTGGTACTGATCGGCCCTAAAAGTGTTCGTTTGTATGCCAATACCCGCGACGGCTTCACCAAAGGGCAGGATGTGGTGCAATCCGGTGATGTAACACTGCCAGTACCGGGCGCTGATGCCCGTAAGTTGGTCGCTTTTAGTGATGTACTGGGTTCCGGTCAAGCACATCTGGTTGAAATCAGTGCGACTAAAGTCACCTGCTGGCCGAATCTGGGGCACGGACGATTTGGTCAGCCAATCACTCTACCGGGATTCAGCCAGCCAACGACTGAGTTTAATCCAGCGCAGGTTTATCTGGCTGACCTGGATGGCAGCGGTCCAACTGACCTGATTTATGTTCACAAAAACCGCCTGGATATCTTCCTGAATAACAGTGGTAACGGTTTTGCTGAACCGGTGACATTGCCCTTCCCAGACGGTCTGCGTTTTGATAGCACCTGTCAGTTGCAAGTAGCCGATGTGCAGGGGGCCGGGGTAGCCAGTTTGATACTGAGCGTCCCACATATGTCTCCCCATCACTGGCGCTGCGATCTGACGAACGAGAAACCGTGGCTGCTCAGTGAAATGAATAACAATATGGGCACCCATCACACCCTGCGTTACCGCAGCTCTGCCCAGTTCTGGCTGGATGAAAAATCCGCGGTACCGGTCACCGGACAAGCACCGGTTTGTTATCTGCCCTTCCCAGTACACACCCTGTGGCAAACGCAAACAACGGATGAAATCAGCGGTAACAAATTAGTGACAACCCTACGTTATGCCCGCGGTGCTTGGGACGGACGCGAACGAGAATTTCGTGGATTTGGTTATGTAGAACAAACAGACAGCCATCAATTAGCTGAGGGCAGCGCACCAGAACGCACACCACCCGCTTTGACCAAAAACTGGTATGCCACCGGATTGCCCGTAATAGATGATGCATTATCGGCAGAGTATTGGCGTGGCGATAATCAGGCTTTTACCGGTTTTACACCGCGCTTTACCGTCTGGACAAATAACGAGGATGTTCCACTGACGCCGAAAGATGACAACGATCGATATTGGCTCAACCGGGCGCTGAAAAGTCAGCCACTGCGTAGTGAGCTGTACGGACTGGATAGCAGCGCACAAAAAGAGGTTCCCTATACTGTCACTGAATTTCGTCCACAGGTACGCCGATTACAGAATACAAAGAACCAATATCCTGTACTTTGGCCATCGGTAGCAGAAAGTCGTAACTATCACTATGAACGAGTCCCCAGTGACCCACAGTGCAGCCAGAATATCACGCTGTCCAGTGACCTATTCGGCCAGCCACTAAAACAGGTTTCGGTACAGTATCCACGCCGCAATAAACCCGCCACCACCCCGTATCCGGATATATTACCTGATACGTTGTTTGGCAACAGCTATGATGACCAGCAACACAAATTACGATTAACCTATCAACAGTTCAGTTGGCACCATCTGACCAGCAATACCGTTCGGGTTCTGGGATTACCGGATGGCACCCGCACTGATACTTATGAGATCAAACACGATGAAGTTAACCGTGGTTTAAACCTGGAAACCCTGCGTGATAAAGATATCCTGACTACGTATGATAAACTGCGCAAATACTTCGGCCAGCAGCGAACGTTTTATACCGGCGGGCAAAGTAATACACCGACACGACAGGCATTAATCGCCTTTACAGAGACAACTGTATTCGATGAGTCTACATTGTCAGCGTTTAATGGGAGTATCGCATCTGAGAAATTACCCACAACACTGGAGCAAGCCGGGTATCAACAATCAGATTATCTATTCCCTCGTACCGGGGAAGGTAAAATCTGGATAGCCCGTCACGGCTACACCGATTATGGTACATCAACACAGTTCTGGCGCCCGCAAACGCAGAGCAACACACAGCTCACAGGAAAAATCTCACTAACCTGGGATGCAAACTATTGTGTCGTGATAAAAACACAAGACGCTACTGGCCTGACAACCTCAGCCGAATATGACTGGCGCTTTCTGACCCCTGTGCAACTCACTGACATCAATGACAATCAGCACCTTATCACACTGGATGCACTGGGCCGTCCAGTAACACAGCGCTTTTGGGGAACTGAAAATGGCGTAATGACAGGTTACTCCTCACCCAAACAAAAACAATTCTTCCCACCCACCAGTATGGATGCAGCTATTGCTCTGCAAGGATCTCTCCCTGTCGCACAATGTCAAGTCTATGCACCAGAAAGCTGGATGCCGGTATTAAGTGAAGACACCTTTAATACGCTAACGCAGGAAGAGCAGAAAACACTGCGCAATTCACGGATTATCACGGAAGACTGGCGTATCTGCGCACTGGCCCGCCACCGTTGGGTAAAAGGTCAAACAAAAGACACGCCATTGGTCAATCTGTTAACCCACAGCATCAGTTTACCCCCTCATAACCTTACTCTGACCACAGATCGTTATAACAGCGATTCCAAGCAACAAATCCGTCAACAAGTGATATTCAGTGATGGCTTTGGCCGCTTGCTGCAAGCAGCCACCCGACATGAGGCCGGTATGGCCTGGAAACGTAACGAAGACGGCTCTCTGAACATAAATGTCAAACATACGGAGACCCGCTGGGCAGTGACTGGACGGACAGAATATGACAATAAAGGACAACCGATACGAACCTATCAGCCCTATTTCCTCAACGATTGGCGTTATGTCAGTGATGACAGCGCGCGGCAGGCAAAAGAAGCTTATGCAGATACCCACGTTTATGATCCCGTTGGTCGGGAAATCAAGGTTATTACCGCGAAAGGTTGGTTTCGTCGAACCTTGTTTACTCCCTGGTTTACTGTCAGTGAGGATGAAAATGATACAGCAGCTGAGGTGAAAATATAACTTGATAAACCCCGCCCGGCTGACGGGCGGGAAGCATAGATAGAGGTGAAAAGTGTCGTTAAAAATGCCGTCAGATACTCAACTTGTTATCTGGTTGATCATTGGTTTTATTGCGGCCTGGGGCGGATTAGTAAGATACCTCATTGATATACAGAACAAACAATACAAATGGAGTTGGATTAACGTCCTCTGCCAACTCATCATCTCCTGTTTTACCGGTATCTTGGGAGGATTACTGAGTTTTGAAAGTGGCGGCAGCATCTATATGACTTTTGCAATTGCCGGGCTATTCGGCACAACGGGAAGTACCGGGCTGAACTGGCTCTGGCGTCGCCTTCTTATGCATCAGGGAGGAAAGTAATGGAGGATTTTCGTTGCAACAAGAAGCCGTCTGTCTCCCGCTATAACGGGAATATCACAACAGGGAAATTATATCCAGGGAACAGAATTCAGCATTAATACATTGTCATGCAGATAAAACTGTGATTGCAGAAATTATTAAACACAGCAAAAGAGGTAAATCATGGAAAACTTTGACCCAAAATTTTATCAACATACCCCTACAGTCAACGTCTTGGATAACCGTGGCCTGACTATTCGTGACATCGGTTTTCGCCATTCCACCGCAAACGGTACTACCGATACCCTCATCACCCGCCATCAGTATGATGCCCGTGGGCACCTGATCCAGAGCATTGACCCGCGCCTGTATGAAGCCAAACAGAAAGACGACACGATAAAACCTAACTTTCTCTGGCAGTATGATTTGACCGGTAATATTTTGTGTACAGAAAGCGTCGATGCCGGTCGCACTGTCACACTAAATGATATTGAAAGCCGTCCAATACTGACCGTAACCGCAACAGGTGCCAGACAAACCCGGCAATATGAAACCTCTCCTCTGCCTGGTCGTCTGCTATCCGTGACCGAACAAGCACCGGAGGAAAAAACACCCCGCATCACCGAATACCTTATCTGGGCCGAGAATACGCCAACGGTGAAAGCTCATAACCTTGCCGGGCAGTGTGTACGCCACTACGATACGGCAGGAGTCACCCGACCAGAAAGCCTGTCGCTGACTGGTACCGTTTTATCACAGTCCCAACAATTACTGGATGATAAGAATGGCAAGGGAGAAGCTAACTGGGCAGGTAATAACGAAACCACTTGGCAGAACATATTGACCAATGAAATCTATACTACCCAGAATACCTGTGACTCCACCGGCACTTTACTGACTCAGACCGATGCGAAAGGCAACATGCAACGCCTGGCCTATGATGTGGCCGGGCAATTAAAAACAAGCTGGCTGACCGTAAAAGGCCAGAATGAGCAGATTATTGTTAAATCTTTGACCTATTCCGCAGCTGGACAGAAATTACGCGAAGAACACGGCAACAACGTTATCACCGAATACATTTATGAACCGCAAACTCAGCGTCTGATAGGTATCACCACCCAACATACAAACAACGGTAAACCAGGAGCTAAAAAGTTGCAGGATTTACGCTATAAATATGATCCTGTGGGGAATATCATCAGCATTCGTAATGATGCAGAAGCTACCCGCTTCTGGAAGAATGAGGAAGTAAAGCCAGAGAATACCTATATCTACGATTCCCTGTATCAGCTTATCAGCGCGACAGGGCGTGAAATGGCTAATATCCGTCAGCAAAGCATCTCCTCTCCGGTAATCCCCCTGACTTCTGATAACAACACCTATACCAAATTTACTCGCAATTACACTTACGACGATGGTGGTAATCTGACCAAAATCCAGCATCGTACATCTGCCACCCAAAACAACCACACCAGAGGTATCACCGTCTCGAACTGCAGCAACCGAGCAGTGTTGAGTACGCTGACTGATAATCCGAAAGAAGTGGATTCATGGTTCGATGCGGGCGGCCATCAGAAGACGTTACACCGGGCAGTAAGGAATAAACTGACTGATGAGCCAGCAGAAATGGATTCATGGTTCGATACGGACAGTCATCAAAAGACGCTGAACCCGTCAGTACTGAATTCACTGGTTGATGACCCGGCACAAGTGGATACATTGATATGGATGCGGGAGCAAAACCTGAATTGGAATACACGGGGTGAGTTACAACAAGTAACACTGGTAACACGAAGCAAAAAACCACCAGAAAAACCGCAAGGAAAATCACAACAGGAGACATGGAACAATAGCACCAATAATGACCAGGAATGGTATCGCTATGGCAGCGATGGAATGAGGCGGCTAAAAATCAGTGAACAGAAGACCGGAAACAGCACCCAACAGCAACGAGTAACTTATCTGCCGGGCCTGGAGCTACGTACTACTGGCTCAACCAGCAAAACAACAGAGGACCTACAAGTCATCATAGTGGGTGAAGCAGGCCGTGCACAGGTGCGGGTGTTACACTGGGAGAGCGGTAAACCAAAAGATATCAGCAACAATCAGATGCGTTACAGCTACGATAATCTTATCGGCTCCAGTCAACTTGAACTGGATAACGAGGGACAAATTATCAGTCAGGAAGAATACTATCCATTTGGTGGGACGGCATTATGGGCAGCAAGGAATCAGACAGAAGCCAGTTATAAAACCATCCGTTACTCAGGCAAAGAGCGGGATGCCACAGGTCTATATTATTACGGTTACCGGTATTATCAGCCGTGGGTAGGACGATGGCTGAGTGCCGACCCAGCCGGGACAGTAGATGGGCTGAATGTGTATCGGATGGTGAGGAATAATCCGGTTACACTGCTTGATCCTGATGGTAGAGCACCGATGGCTTCTGATGATATTGAAGCACTGAAAAGGAATTACAATCAAGAAAGTGGAGATTTGTTTTACGGCCTCGCACCTAACAGAGGGCGATATATAAAAAGCGTCAACCCTGATTTTAATTCAGAAAGCCCGGACAGTACGCCCATGATTATAGATGTTTATAATAATAATATTTCCAATACTATTCTGAGCAAATACTCAGTAAAAAAACTAGGTAAATTGTTTAATGACCCTAAGAAATATTCTAAGGATATTAAGGTTGCAGATAATTTAAGGAAAGATATTTTTTTAAGTAAAAGGGGACATTATCCCCTATGGGATGACTATTTTAATGCAGGAGGAGAAAACCCCAAATTCAACATTGCTAATATATATAAAGACACGATCAGTAAATATGGTTCTGACTATTATCACACATGGCATACTCCTACAGGAGCCGCACCTAAGTTACTCTGGAAAAGAGGCAGTAAACTGGGTCTAGAAATAGCAGCTAATAGTGAAAAAACAAAGATACATTTTGTCCTTGATGGACTGGATATTGAGCAAGTCGTTAATAAAACAAAAGGTTCTGATCACTTAAAGGCAGGACCTGGCGAATCAGTTACCGCTTCTGAACTACGTTATGCTTACCGAAATAGAGAGAGACTGAAAGGAAAAATTCATTTTTACGAGAATGATAAGGAAACAAGTGCACCATGGGATAAAAATCCAACGTTATGGCAGAATTATATTCCTAATAATAGGAGTGGAAATAGAAATGGCGGAATAAGATCTAGATTAAGTGCATTCATTAGAAATATACCTACATTATTTAGGCAAAGGAGATAATTACATTAGTGTAAATCTATAATAGGAAATATGTCTCGATAATATCAGACAGCCCTTATCCCGCTAAACTTCCATTCAAAGGTCCTAATCAGCAAACGTCTTTAAGAATAAGCCATGAGAAGAGATTCATCTCATGGCTTACTTACTTTCACTATTTCATTAATAACATAAAACAATTTATGCGTATAAATAATTAATACAACCTTACAAAGCTTATCTATTCTATTCAGTCTGTTACAATATATTTTAATTTCAGTATTACACAATCATAATAACAACTCATCAATTCAGATTAATACTTTAATTAAATTAATAAAACTCACTAATTTATCTCTAATTCTAAAATATCAAATCAGAAATTAACAAACTTAATGGTTCTTTATACTTATACCTGAGAGTATATGCACAATACCTTACCGAGGGTGATGGAAACGATTCAAAATTCAAAAATGTTATGCCTTTATGAAGATGAGCAGAATAGCGTATTTCATTCGGTGTCATTAAACTTATAGCGACACCCGATTTTACCAGATCCAACCTATTAGTAAAATCAGGAACAGTCAGTAACGTTAAATTTCGGCATTCAGGCAGGTAATTCAATGGAATAAAATTATCGCATTGTTTTAAGAAAGCACTATTATGTTGAGCCAGAGGAAATGTATAGATTATTTCATCAGCGTTACTTTCTGGTTCTAAAATATCATTAGATACGGCAAGACGCAGAGTTTGATAAACTCCATCTACTCTTATTATATCGTCATTATCAGGATAGTATTCAGTCGTCACATAAACAGTGATATCGCCTTTTATTAAAGAAGAAAATATAACTTCTTCTCTTATCAGGTCATCAATTAAAAAATTATTGATTATACAAACATCTCGGTAATGGTAACGTTGAACGGCCCTTCTTATGACTGTAGATATTTTATTAACATATTCGCCATTTGTCCCAATAATCAGTTTTTCTGTATTTGATAATTTGCAATTTCTACGACAATGCCAGTTATTCTCAATTCTCTGGATCCTCTCATAACACGGCAACAACTCCTGATATAACGCTTTCCCTTCTTCTGTAAGCTTGGTTCCTCCCAGTAATCGCTCAAATATTTTGGTTGAATCAATAAAGGCGATCCCCTGGGTTTGGGCCTTGCGTGACGAAAGAAAAGCACAGAGAGGAATAAATTGTTGGCAAAAGTCATCGACGCCGCAGTAAAGTTCTTCTAAATTAGACATGCCTGAGGATCTCCACGATTTTATTTTCTTTGACAAAAACTTTGATCGTGCCTCAGGCACTTAGTTCCCTTCTTAAGCAAACCTCAGGTTAACTATCAATTAATATCGCGATGAAAAACCCCCTGAACTTCCGTTCAGGGGACAAGACCGGACGGGATTCCACTTTGTTTACCCAATCATATTTAATTTATTTATCAGCGATTCTATACTTCGTTTATTTTATATTTTACTTAACCCACCATAATCATTTAAAAACAATAATATAGAGATATTAAAGCTTTTATATCCAGCTCTGATTTAATTCAATAAACTCAACTTTTAAGAAGAAAAGTGAATTGCATTTAATCTAAAATCATTAACCATTAATAAAGAGTTATAAAACCCACACATAAAAGAATATTATCTGAACAGATAGATATTAAAGCGTTTTCTCGCCGGTCATTTTATGAATAAAATCATAAAAATAACACAATAAAAAAGGGATAAAACGGTTAATGTGGTAGGATTTAAACCCTGAAAAAGGGACTGATTATCCGGAAAAACAGAAAGAGGTATTTTTATATCATCAGGCTATTTACTTGCTGATTTATGAAGATAAAATAAAGGGTGTTGATTTATAAAAACCGCTCAGAATCGCCAGTAAAACAGTGCCAATAAAGATAAAAAGTGAATATAATTAACGTTAATAAAACGTAAAATACAATATACCATGATGATTAAATTTAATAAAAAACAGGTATTAAAAGTAGTAAAAACAACGGTTAAAACCTTATTATACCGATTAAAAACAGAGGTTAAAAAATTATTTTTAATAACAGATTAAAGCCTGCCCATCATAAAGCCATCAATGAAAAATGAGAAAAAGAATTGGCTTGATTAATGATTATATACCCCGTAGATATGAAATAGTTTAACAAGACAATATATTTAAAAAACGAATCGACTTTAATAATGTTTTCAACTGGAAATAAACTTTTCCATCAGTCAGTTAAATAAATAATCGCTTATGAAAAATATGAATAACAAAATCCGCAAATAAATGATTTAACCGAATACGAACTAAATTATTTTCAATGTTATTATATTGCATTTATCATGCAACACCGCGATACATTAAACACGCTCATTTAAACTTATTTTATACTATTTTATCCGGTCCAATAACATTACCTTTCTACGGTATAAAAATCATTCCTATTTTTATACCGTTAATGTAATTTAACGCTTAAATACCCATTTAATCATTATAACCTTTCTGGCTGATTAATCCTCGAGAATTTTCACTATTGTTGGTGTAATAAATCGTTATTAAATTAATTTACCGCTCGATTTAAACAGATATAGGTTGATGAAGTTAAGTTAAAATCATATAAAAATCCTATTTTAGTAAATAAACGATTTTATTTTGACAACCCAAACCTTTTCAAAATGATATTCACTAAATGCACATACCATTTATTATGCTAAAATAGCCATTTTATTAAAGACAAGACAAAAACCATAAAACTGTGAAAAAATATCCAAGTGTAAAATAAATCTATTGCTAAGAAGTTAAAAATTTTTTATTTAAAACTGTGCTTTGAATAACCAAATGAACAGTATCTATATAGTAATAATGGAGTGCAACTATTAAAAACCATTAAAATATTATGGACTTTAAATTAGTCAACTTGTTTAAACATACCGTTAAACAATCAGAGCATATGAGATTATCCGAAAAAACATAAAAGAGTATCTTTATACCATCAGAATATCTACGGGTTGATTTATAAAGATAAAAAAATAATGTTGACTTATAAAAACTGTTCAGAATTGCCAGTAAAACAGCATCAGTAAAGATAAAAATCGAGTATGATTAAACGTAAAACACGATATACCATGATGATTAAACTTAACAAAAAGCAAACGTTAAAAGTGATAAAAAAACAACGGTTAAAACTTTATACCGATTAAAATCATAAATTTAAAAAATGACTTTTAATAACAGTTTAAAGCCTGCCCATCATAAAACTCAGGGCAGGATCCCACTTTTGTTTACACAGAGGCATCAAAGCTTTTAAATCCAGGGCGGATTTAACTCAATAAATGCAATTTTTCAGAAGCACGTAGATTCAGACTCGGTCTTATCGCTTGTAATGTAAATGTGCCGCTTCTATGCGTTTCGTGCATTGACTCACGCATTTTTATGCCAATAACGTATCAACAGCAAGTTTGTCGGACATGTGTTCAAGCTCATTCTGGCTCAGTCCGATAATGTTCATCACCGTTTCACGGTCGATACTCATACTTCGGTGACTGGTCTGACAGTCACCGTAAAATCCTCTTTTAACATGAATCGTTGAATACTGATTAAGAACCCTCAGCACGAGTTAGTGGCGTATTTGCTCAAGTTCGTTCTCGCTCAGACCGGTGGTTTTCCTTACGTTTCCGGTCGATTCCGCTGTTTAGCAATGCATGAGCAATTTTTAAAGTTGCCTCTTGGCGCCCTTCCTGACGTCCCTCCTGACGTCCTTTCTGCTACAGTTTCTGCGCTATAATCATCAGTACATCCTCATACTTCGGGGACTGTTCTGCCAGTCACCGGATAAAACCTTATGGAGTAGCGGTATCTCCCGCCTGTAATAAGTAGTTTAACAGACTTTTTGACTGCTCACCCGAATGGCAATCATACGTCAGCATCGAAACCAAACTCCGCCATATCACGCTGCCGGATATGTTTTTGCACCATTTCCAATAGTGCAACCCGTTTGTGCGTCCGATTTCATCATCCGAAATTACCGTCACATCTACCAGCGGGAATGCGCCGGAATAGATTTCCTTCGCCAGGGCCGGAGCATCGAAGCAATCGAGCCAATTGGTACTCCACGGATACGGCTGTATTTTCCCGTGATAGAACAACACCGGAATGACCAGCGGCAATTTTTCATGTCCCTGCTCCAGATGCCGTTGCATTGCGGAAATACCGTAACGCATCAATCGAAATGCTATCATCTTGTCCGGGGAACTCTGGTGTTCGATCACGCAATACACGTAACCGTCACCCTGCGCCGTTTTCAATGAATACAAAATGTCGGAATAATGCGCACGCAGATTGTCTTCAATAAACGACCCTGATTCCAACCGCAATGTATCCAGATCACAAACTGCCCGTAATGTCGCAGGCAAATGAATCTCCAGGAAGTCTCTGGCGGTATCAATATGACTTAAAAACTGTTTAAAAACAGCGTCATGTGGCGTTGGTGTATTTTTTCTCTTCATCGGTGAATGGTAGCATATTTTCTTTTATATTGAAGGAATATTAAGCAAAAAACCGAGCAGACTGAAATGTCTTGAATTTTCTTTGACAAAAACTTTGATCGTATCTCAGGTACTTTAATTTCCTTCTTAAGCGAAGTTCAGGTTATCTAGATATTTCAAGTGCTGGAAATAAAAAGGTATTTTCATTTCCAGCAATCTCTAATACAGCGCTTTATTCATCATAACAGGCGATTAAGCACCAAGCGTTGCACCACCATCAATGACAATATCTTGTAAAGTAATATGACTTGCGAGATCAGAGGCCATAAACAAGACCGCATCAGCAATTTCTGTTGGCGTCGCTATCTTCCCTAGTGGGATACCAAGTTTAAACAATTCAGAAAACCCCTGAATGACTTGCTGTTTGGACGCTTCTGTTTGCCACATACCACGCTGCATTGGCGTATCTGTCGATCCTGGTGAAATAAGATTACAACGAACGCCATAAGGTGCTAATTCCAGCCCAACACTCAGGCAGAGACTACGCAATGCTGCTTTAGATGCGCAATAGGCCGACATGCCAACACGAGGAACATGAGCCGCATTTGACGCAATAGTGACAATTGCCCCCGCCTTTTGGCGTTGGAACTGGAGAATAGTCGCCTGAAATAGGTTGAATGCCCCTCCCGCATTGACAGACAAGCACTGTTGCCAATCTTCAAACGTTATCTCTTCAGCAACACCAAGGCGTAAGATCCCAGCTCCATTGACCAGCACATCAAGTTGCGGTTGTTGTGCAAGGAGTTGTTCACAACAGCGCGAAACGGCAATAGGATCGCTGATATCAAGCAAATACGGCGTAAAAGGCAAATCCCCCTCAGGGAACGTGATGTCAAACCCAATTACCTTCGCGCCTGCTTGCTGAAAACGATAAGCCGTCTGATAACCAATACCGCTACCGGCACCCGTTATCCAGACAATTTTATCGCTAAAATCAAGCGCAATACTCATTTCAGGCTCCCTGACGCTCAGTGAATAATGTCATCCAACCATTTATTGTTGGATTTTTCATTAACGAAATGAAATCCATTTCATATCCTTGCTGACGCCAATGGGAAATAAGAGACATAATGCGCACAGAATCCAGCCCATAATCGAGCAAGTTCTCATCATCACCAATATCGTCGCTATCCTCATCTAATAAAGGCAGTAATAACGCTTTGAGGCGGGTTTTATTCCATTGCACTTGTTTTACGTCTAAGGCAACAAGAAGCTGCTCGGTAGTCTCCACACGTCCACAGCGCCCAGCGGTATATTTAAGCGCCATCATATGTTCTTCATAACTGAAATCGGCTAAAGCATCCGCAACCATAAAAGGCTGTATATCACGCATGAACGCGTCAGTCGCTGTCATTAGACAGCCAATATGTGCATAAACGCCACAAATAATAAGTTGATCACGCCCAGCTATTTTGAGCTGTTGCTCAAAATCAGTGCGCTGAAATGCGCTGTATCGCCATTTATCCATGACAATATCACCAGCCTGAGGTGCGAGCGCATCGGTAATTTTTTGCAGTTCAGGGTGGCAGTTCAGCCCCGGTCCCCACATATCATTTAACAGCGCCCTCTCCTCATCACTTTGCTGGTTAGGTTGAGCGGAATAAAATACCGGTATTCCATTTTCCCGACAGATTTCTATCAGCCTGGCAATATTAGTCACGACTTGATTAATTAATGGACTATTTTCTTCCCAGAAGTTAAGAAAGTAATTTTGCATATCATGAATTAATAATGCAGCCCGATTTTTATCCAACGACCAATTGACCTTGTTTGTCGGCAGTCCTTCTGCCACGGGTAAGTCATAACTATTAAGTTTAGGAATGCTCATTTCTTTCTCCAACGAGTGATGGCTGAACAAATTGTTTAGTAAGTTGACGTAATTGTTTTTTGTCTATTTTTCCGACAGGTGTTATCGGCAGTGAGGGAACAGGTTCAAACCGGTCAGGCAATTTATAATCTGCTATTCCCTGCTCACGCAGATAACGCCGTAAGACTACGGCTTTTATCGGTTTTCGTAATACGACAAAAGCACAGCTTTTTTCACCCATTAGCGGATCAGGAATAGCGACCAGCGCAGCATAAATGACATCAGGGTGCCGAAGCAGCAGATTCTCAATTTCCTCAGCCGCAATTTTTTCCCCACCGCGATTGATTTGATCTTTTTCACGCCCCACGACTTGTAAATAACCATCAGGTGCCATGATGACGAGATCACCAGAACAGTAGAATCCATTACTATCAAAACATTGCTGATTATGCTGTGGACTGCGGTAATATCCGCGGAAGGTATAAGGCCCCTGAGTCATCAACCGGCCAGCGACGCCGGGAGGAACAGGATTGCCATCATTATCAGCAACCCAAACTTCATCATCCTGACTGGTCGGGCAGCCTTGTGTCGTAAAAATATGCTGTTCGTCATCATCCAGCCGGGTATAGTTCACTAATCCTTCAGCCATACCGAAAACTTGTTGTAGCTGGCATCCCATCTCTTTTGGAATACGTCTTGCCAGACTTTCGCTTAACCTTGCCCCACCGACCTGTAGCAATCGCAAGCTTTTTAGTGCATCACGGTTACCACTAAGTGCTATCGCCTCAAACCATACACTGACTGCTGGCGGTATCAATGCAGTAACATTCACCTGATGTTGCTGGATTAGCGGAAAACAGCAATCAGCACTGGGGTTATTCGCTAAAATGACCTGTCCCCCGCTGTAAAACGCCCCTAATGCCCCCGGTGAGCTCATAGGAAAGTTATGCGCAGCAGGAAGTGCACATAAATAGCGAGTTTCAGCATTAAACTGGCAAATGTCCACACTGGCGCGAATACTGTAGTAATAATCATTATGCGTTCGGGGAATAAGTTTAGGTGTCCCCGTACTCCCCCCCGACAATTGGAAAAATGCAACTTCATCAGCCGGTGTTGGATCAGCGATAAAATCACCAGCACCTTCTGCCAATAGTGTCTCAAAATCCAAAATACTGTCATTATCACCACGTAAGACAACGTGACTCAAAGACGGCGTACAGGCTCTGAGTTCATCAATAAAATTGTCGTCGCTAAACAAGGAATGGTTGCGATCGGCAATTAACAATGCGGGGTTAATCTGATCAGCATAAGCACAAAGTTCACTACGCTGATGGCTATATATAGCGTTAACCGGAACTACCCCAAGCCGTAATAAGGCAAAGAAAACAATATAAAACTCGGCCTCATTCCCCAATTGAACTAAGGCGGTTTGTCCTCGTTTAACGCCTTGTCGTTGTAATGCTGCGGCTAAACTATCCACCAGCAGATTAAGTTCAGCATAGCTGAACTGACGATCTCCACAGATAAGCGCAATTTTCCCGTTGTTTGACTGACGGGTAAAAATGTCGCTAAGCGGGAGATCTATCCAATAACCAAGTTGACGATAGCGCTGTTCCAGCGCTTTTGGCCAACGATTAAATTCAACTATCATGCCGGGCATGCCTCCTGTGAAAACTCGAATGCACGCATCATCGTTGAAAACTTAACCTCTGTTTCCTGCCACTCTGACTCTGGTTTCGAATCAGGCACAATGCCTGCTCCCGCAAACAGTCTTACCCGCGAGCCATTTACTTCACCACAACGGATAGTCACCACCCATTCACCGTTCCCTTTCTCGTCACACCACCCCACAATGCCGCCAAAGAGGTTTCGTTTAAACGGCTCTAATTCCTCAATTAGGTTTTTCGCGGTCTGATACGGTGTGCCGCAAAGGGCCGGAGTAGGATGAAGCAGGCAAGCAATAGAAAGTGCATTTTCCTGTGGTGCCTTCAGCTCTCCCTCGATATCGGTGGCAAGGTGCCAAAGTACAGGCGTGCTGATGGTGGAAGGCATTTCAGAGATATGTAGTTTTTGACAACGGCTTTCGAGTACGTTTCTCATCATATCGGTCACTAACCGATGTTCATAATTATCTTTGACGGACTGAATAAGCGCCTGACGCAATTTGTAATCTTCTTGCTGGTTTTCACTGCGCTTTGCTGAACCTGCCAGCGGCTGAGAAAAGATAGTATTTCCCTGTTTACGTACTAATAATTCTGGACTCGCACCAATCAATGCCCCATTTTGCAACGGAACATGGAAATTATAACTCCAACTATTTTGCTGATTTAGATGTCGTAATAATTGAATTGAATCTAATGGCTGATGGGTTTCGATGTCGAGTAACCGCGAAAGGACAATTTTATCTAGTCTATGATTACGCATTGCATCAACGGCAGTGTTCACCATCTGGCTAAAGTGTGCTTTATCAGGCCACTGGGTGCGTCTTTTTTCTGTATAAGTTGAATTGGAAATAAGCGTGGGAAACTGCTTTCTTTGGAACCAATTGCATTGTTCAGGGACAAAAAGTGCCGCATTTTGCTGTTTATCGAATGGAATTGCCCCCACCAGAACAGGATTTTCAATCCCATCTCTCTTCGCTTGCTGGAATAATTGACGTATTTCTTGCTGAATCAGGCTATCAGGATTTGCTGCATCATCAAGTGGCTTTGACACAATTGCATATTGCCCCTGCGCCAACAGACTTTTACTGGATGAAAGAAACAGAAAATCCTTATTATTAAGATCATTAAAACCAGTCAGCAAAGTATTTCTATATAGATCTGGCACAAGTTTTACCTCTATCTGTTAATCGTGTGATCACGAAAATGGAATTCTTGTCTCGACATAACTTTGCATCACTTGCTATAAATAAAACGATGACTTAAATTACCAATAATAAAATTTCGATATGATTTAATTTTATAAAAATTTATATTTTTAAAACATTTCTCCCTTATTCCATTTAGAGATCTCATTTCGTACCATCCTGTTATTCTGCCTGATCTTAAAAGTGGTTGATTGAATCTATCAGGCATATCTCAACGATATTCATATTATTTTAATAATAATAATTATCAATGTTATTAAAAAATACATTTAAAAATCATATCTATCCCTTTGTAAAACGCCGTCCCTGCGGAATAATTAAGGGAGTATGGCTGACGGGATCATCAATAATGACACAATCGAGGCCAAAAACCTCAGAGACTAATGTTGTCGTAATGATCTCACCAGGTGCCCCTTCCACCACAATCCGTCCCCCCGCCATCACAATCAAATGATCTGCATATCGGCAAGCCTGATTCAAATCATGAAGTACAGCAATGAGCGTATATCCGGATCCTTGATTAAGGTGACAAAACAACTCAAGCAACTCAATTTGATGAGCAATATCAAGATAGGTTGTCGGTTCATCAAGCAGTAACAATGGCGTTTGTTGAGCCAGCACCATAGCAACCCAAACCCGTTGACGCTGCCCACCTGAAAGTTCGTCAACAACGCATTCAGCAAGCTCGGTTACACCGGTCGCATTCATTGCCTGGCGCACCGCTTCATAATCCTCATGACTCCATTGACGTAATAACCGCTGATGAGGAAAACGCCCGCGCGCAACTAAATCCACAACTTTGATCCCCTGAGGAGCCTGCACGCTTTGCGGTAATAATCCCAGCTGACGAGCCAAAGCACGGGTTGGTATCGTGTGAATATCATGACCATCAAGGCAAACCCTGCCATATTCCGGGCGCAGCAGACGACATAAACTTCTCAACAGCGTGGATTTACCACAACCATTAGGACCGATAATCACGGTAAAACGACCATCAGGGATACGCAGATTCAGTTCATCACAGACGATATGTTCACCGTAACCCAGGCGCAATTCTTCCACACTCAAGCGACAAGGTGATAAAACACATTGGTTATTATGTTCTAGCGTTAGCGTTGCCATCAATTCTCTCACAAAAACGTTATCAATCAGTCTGCATCAATATTCATATCAATGCAGACTGCAAGAGGATTATTCAATGTTGCATAGAAACCCTGATATTCAAAGGGTATCCATGCACTCGGATAATCTTGGCAAGATCGCCTTAAGCGGTATATTGCTATCCTGTGTTTTTGCAAACAGCGCCAAAATGCCATTGATAGCCTCTGATATTTGAGAGATTTGAGCCGCACTATAACGATCTGAACGATAATTAAATAAAACGCGTACCATTTCTTCACCTGCAATCATCTCTTCCATAATTTCAAAGTGAAGCCCCAGTAGCGATTCCTGCTTTTCTAAAACAATCTGCTGAAATGCAATATGGCTTCCATCCAGCATATGGAACTCACCGCTCAAACTATTTTTTGCATGTAACTGAATATATACCTCGAATAAATGATCTTTTCCTTGATCTGTGTGGCCTGATAAGGCTTCTTCAATCAGATCAACGGGGATATCGGTATAAGGCAACGAGTCATTGATGTTGTTCTTAACCTGAGT
Organism: Photorhabdus khanii NC19; assembly: GCF_000517265.1. Classification (GTDB taxonomy): domain Bacteria; phylum Pseudomonadota; class Gammaproteobacteria; order Enterobacterales; family Enterobacteriaceae; genus Photorhabdus; species Photorhabdus khanii. Next base: position 281,242 of record NZ_AYSJ01000015.1, on the reverse strand, counting down.
GATCAGATCAGTAAATGTCATCTGTTCAGTAAAGCGAACCCTGTGTATCACAACCGTGGTGAAATAACCGACAGTGTCAAAGAAGCTCGCATCATCACGCCCGGAAGCTGATGTTCCCACAATAAGATCATCGGTTGCCCCCAGTAAATTGAGCGACGCAACAATACTGGCGTAAAGAATATTAAAGAATGAAGCGCCATTTTTTCTGGCAAGTGACTGCAAGCCTTGAGCCACCACTTTTTCAATCTCAAACTCAATGCCTTCACAGGAATTCGCCTGCCCAGATAACTCGCTGGCCGCATTTTTAAAAATAGGCTCTCCGCTTGGCGCGCCCCGTAAATTATTAACCCAATAATCAAGATGAGACTGATTCATTCCCTCATTATTTTGCCTGATTGCATATTGAAGGAAGGGTAAGGGTTGCTCTTGCCATGTTGGCGTCTCATTTATCAATCTGTATTTATAGGCATGTTTCAGCTCTTCCATCAGCAAAGTAACAGACCACTCATCAAGTGCCACATGATGAAATAACAGGGATAAAAACTGCTGCCCTGAGGCGTTATCAGTGACAAATTTAATGCGCAAAGGCAGTTCTTCAGATAGATCAAACTGATATTTCCCCTCTTTTTTTAATATTTCTTCTGAGGAAAGGGAACCATATTCATATGAACCCCAAAACCACTGATAATCCGATAAATCCTTCATTGGAACGACACGTTGATAGACTTCGCCCTCTTCCTGATAAAATAGGCTACGTAATACAGAATGTCTTTGCAGTACATCAAAAAAAGCTTGCTCAAGTACCTGCTCATTAATAATTGCAGAAAATTTTAAAATAAAAGGTAAGTTGAAGATATCGTTGAAATCAAATGCCGCATACGCTTTCCATAGAGATTTTTGCGCAAGGGATAAAGGTGCGACAGCCGAAATATCTTCTTTAGATTGTTCTTCGCTCAATTCATCTTTATTTTCATCAATAGGATCATGACATTGCGCATATTCGGCAAGTTTCAACGCCGTCGGATAACTAAAGAGATGGTTAATATGGATTTCTATATTATGTAAGCTCAGTAATCTGCCTATCACGCGGGTGGCAATGAGTGAATGCCCGCCAAGATCGAAAAAGTCATCACTGGCTGTCATTTCCGGTGAAGAAAGCGCTTGTCTGAATTCATTCAGGATAATATTGGCTATTTTACGATGGCTATCGCTTTTGTCAGTTGCTTCATGTTCTTTTTGCTGTTTGGCGATAATAAATGCTGTATCACTGATATCTTGATGTTTTTTCTTCGGTGGAAGCAGAAAAACAGACGTAAGTTTTGGCGCAATAGTGACATTTTGTTCATGAATAAATGTGCCAAAACCCTCTAACAGAAATGCGCCAATATGTGGGGATATTGACGAGCCTGTGATTAATTCAAAAAACCATTGCCCCTCATTGACATTTCCGGCAGCCAGCGAAATATCAAAATGCGCGTTCAACGGTGGAATAGGTAATAACTCAACCATTGCATCATTCAACCTGAGTGATGATTGGGATTGATTAAGCCAAGTCACAAGGATATGTGGGCTGTCATGCCCGTACTCTACCTCATTACCCATTTGTAGATTGCCACTTTCTATCTGCCTTTCAATATCGGCAATTATTTTATCCAGGCTTCTGTCATCTTGGCACACACGCAACGACATTAATTCTGAGTAGAAAAATGGGCTGTTGAGTTCATCATGTGTATATTCTGGGTCGCACGATACACTGATATTCACGTCTAAATGAGAACCTATCATTGCAATATAGCAACCAAATAATGCTGCTACTGTTGCCAATGCTGAATATGCTGTTTTCTCCGCAGGTAAAAATGGAGCAAGTACATCAATATTGATCGTAGTACGATATCTGCCCGCAAGGCGATGATGAAGAGAATCATCGAGGTAACTGATTTTACCCATCTCTTTAATTAGCACGCTCCTGGTGGTATCGGATTTATAGAGCCAGGGAATGCCAATCTTTCCAGATTCACTGGATAACCATTTAGCCGAGATTGCCTTTCTAAATAAATCTTCTCTTCCAAACCCGATAGTCTTCAAGCCATTATTATAGGCATCGGAAAGCAGGGTAAACATTTGCGGCCATGACACGCTATCTCTCAGAATATGATGCACAATCACACCCAAAATAACCCCACGCTTGCCATTCATAAACAACATGAATTTGACGGGTGGATGTTCATCAAGCTCGATAGGTTTGCACTGATCCGTAAGTAACCTATTTATCGCTTCTTCATCAGACTGAATCTGATAAATTTCGATAGGAGAATCCGCGGTTGGATCGCAATATTTACGCAAATCGCCTTCATCATCAAAACGATACCTAACATTAATTCCAACTATCTCTTTAGTCAGAAGCTCTAATGCTCTGATGAGCCGGCCTATGTTGATATTTCCTGTCAGTGACCAGGCACAGGCAAACTGACCGGAAGCGTTAGGATCCTGTTGATGATGAAGCCACATCATCTCTTCAAATTCAGTTAAGTCCTTTTCAGTTTCTTGGGCTTCCGAAGATGAATGACCATCAGCATGGGCATTGAATACTTCATCCAAAAGCAATGCTTCATCATCTGTCAGTATCCGCTTAAACTCTCTTGCCATATTCCCACTTCTCCAGTCAACGCAGGGCTACATCTACATATTAATCTTTTGCCATTTTCCGGACAGAGGATGTGATCCCACTCATACAACAACCCTCCATTTTTTGTCGGGTAGAATAAGTTTCACGCCACTGTCCGGTTACTTAATTAATCGCCTTAGAACTTCAGTTCAAACGTCGCACCAATCATTCTCGGACGCTGATAAATTATCGAATTAACGTTATTATCCGGAACTAATAAACGTTTATCAGAGTCAAACAGATTCTGAGCAAATAATGTGGCGCGTCCCCACTTGAAGTTATAACCAAGTTGAAGGTTAGCTATCCAATATGCTGGGATTTTTCCGCGGGCAGAATTGTCATACTGAGAGTAATAAGTATCTGAGAACATAACATTGCCGCTAACATCAATATCCTCGGTCAGTAAATACTTAGCCAAGAGGTTTGCGGTATATCCCGGCGCCCGAGGTAATTCATTACCCTGAACACCACTCTCCGCGAAGCTTTTAATCTTCGTTTTCAGCAAGCCAATATTAGCATTTAACTCAAGTTTTTCGACCGGTAACCAACGGGCGCCGACTTCTGCACCATACGTTTCAACCTTATTAGCATTACGGATCATGGTTGAATCGAGTGACAGATAATAAGGCAACTGCATATCCTTATAATCGTTGTAGAAAAGATTAGAAGTGAGTTCCAGTTTACCATCCAGCAAGCTGTTACGTGTATAAAGGCTGTAGTTCCAGACATATTCAGGGTCATAGGTATAACTAATGACAGGCTTGCCAAAGGTCACTCCCGCCCCCCCTGCGTTATAACCTCTACCAACCGCTATCCCGACGGTTTGATCTTTCTGCGGTTTCCAGGCTACATCAATTTTAGGCAGAAAAGCGTTATAGGTTTTATCAAAATCAATGGCTACACTTTCGCTTCCCCCTTTACGTGTTCTGTGTTCACGTTCAAAGCGGCTTGATAAAGTCACATCAATTTCAGGAACAACCGTGTAGGTCAAGACAGTATAAGCAGAGGCTGTTTCCGTTTTATCATCAAACTTGCTGCCCCCGAAAAGATTGATAGTCTCATCCTGTTTACCATGGAAATAACGCACACCCACCAAACCATTCAGCTTATTATCAAACCCTTGAAAACGGATAATAGGTTCAACTTCTAACTCTTTGCCATCAGTATCAGCTTTTGGAATTTTAGACGAGGTTAATCTGTGATAAGCAAGATCGGTATAAATTAATTTATTTTCCAGACTAATGGTATCTGACAAAGCCCATGAAATATCCCAGATCCCACTGGTCGTTTTTCGTTCTACAACTGGCCTGAACAGTTCATGCCTTAAATTAAGCGTATCCCTTGGATTGTATGCTTCGTTCTGCGGAGCACGACTATCAAGATGGTTAACCGTTAATTTGGTGGATAACTCAGGAATGGACAGTGGTTCAAACAGCAGCTTCGCACGGACCGTTGTTGATTCAATTTTGTGCGGATCGCCAACAGGATCATAGGAAACCAGGTTAGCAAAGCTATCACGATTTTGACGATCGACACTAAGACGGAAGGCCAATTGCTCGTCAATCAAAGGACCGGAAGCCATCGCAGCGACTTGTTGATAGCCCTGATTAGCGAACCCACTTTTGATTGCGCTCTCCCAATAAAAGGTAGGATCGAGTGATTTAATAATCACAGCGCCTGCAATCGCGTTCCTTCCCTGAATATAACTTTGTGGATCACGAAATACCTCGACACTCTCGATATCCCATAAAGATTGCGTGCCGAAAGCTAATTCATTATAGGTAAACGAGCGCCCATCAATAGAGACGTTGATTCTGGGACGCGTCCCACTAATGAAAGCCATTCCCCCTTGTGAAGGGCCTGAACCATCAACACCGCGAACAGCGGGAAGAGCATTACTAATACCATTATCAACAACGTTCGGCGTCATTTGCAGCAACATGTTAACATCAGGATTAGGAATAGATTTCATTTTGCGAAGATTATAAACCTCGACACTTGAACCACTATCGTAAATAGAGCGATTGACTTTCTCTCCTGTCACCACTAACACATCTTCTTCTGATGATGATGCCTTGGTATTTCCTTTTTGGGCGCTTTGCGGGTTCTTTTCCTCTGCCGCAATAGCATCAGTTCCTGTCAGAGCAATGGCACCAAAAAATAAAGCTCCAAAAATACCTACAAAATTCGATTTTTCAGTATGTTCTTTTTCTGATACATCATGTTGCAGAGTTGAGTGCAACCTATTCATTCATTTTTCTCCTTTAGCCAGCTTACACGAAATCGTTTTAATAAATTAAATGAGTTAAATCGTGACATTGCTGACCGGTGGATCCCAGTCTGGAAAAAACATGGTGCGATTCAACCCATGCTAATTTCATGCAGAGTAGTTTCTTTATGTTATTATTACTCTTCGGTGTTGCTTTGTTGTAATATTTCTTAAATAGTAATAATTATCATAACAAGGTGTATTATTGTATGTAAATAAAAATCATTATCATTAACTGTGATCAATGCAACAGAAAAATAAATTTTCCATATAAAACAACTTGTTATTTTAAAGAAATAAAAAAATAAAAGATAACTCGGTAAAATATGTGGTTTTAGGAAGTTATTTAGCCAGAAAGAAATTGACTAAGAGTATATCCCTATATTTTATAGAATTAATTTGAGACTTAAAAAACAAACCAGAAAAATAAAGAAATCATTCACAAGCTAAGTTAAGAATATAAATAACGAAAATATTCCATCAATTGAGACAGATAAAGATCCCAAAAAATATATTATTATATTCATTACCTGAATGACTATTCCTCCTGATATCGCCTCCCACATTAAGAGAAAACTTACGACAATTCTTGCTAAATTTGCCGGGAACGGGTCAACAACCAAATCAGATAAATTCCGCCAACGAGCCCCGTCATAAGCCCAATAGGGACTGCCGCTCGTAAAGGTAAAAGCTGCGTAAGCAGATCAGCTGACAGCAAAAGACAAGCACCCATTAGCGCGGCACTGATAACCGGCATATTTCTCGAACAGGTCAGGCGAACCACAAGCTGAGGGGCGGCCAAAGCAACAAAAGCAATCGGCCCTGCGGCGCCAGTGGCAAGAGCCGCTAAAACCACAGCGCAGAAAATCATAATAAGACGAACGCGTTCCACTCTGATACCGAGCTGACAGGCAATATCATCCCCCATCTCGATAATGCTCAGTTTCCTTGCCATAAAAAGAACCAAAGGCACCAGCAATACAACCCCGGTTAAAACAGGAAAAACATGTACCCATGTTCGGGCATTAAGTGATCCGGCAAGCCACAAATTTGCCATCACGGCATTATCCAGATTTCCTTTTACCAGTAATAAGCCATTCAGGGCACTTAGCACTGAACCCACACCAATCCCCGTCAGGATAAGGCGATACCCCCCTATTGCGCCGGATTTTAAAGATAACAGATACACTACCGCCGCAGTCAGGGTTCCTCCGGCAACAGCAGCAATCGCTATTTGCACTGCATTATTATCAAATAAAACTATCTGTATAATCGCCCCCGTCGCTGCACCGACTGTAAAACCAATCACATCCGGAGAACCTAACGCATTTCGGGAAATAGACTGAAAAACCGCACCAGATACCCCCAGTGCCGCACCAACAAAAATTGCGGTTAACACGCGGGGCAAACGAATATCCATGATGATTTTTTCGCTGACAGAACCGGAACCCGGCCCCCAAAAAATAGTGATAATTTGTTCGATTGTGATATTGAATTTGCCGATAGTCATGGAAAAAAGCGCTAATACCATAATCAACAGCAACATGGCACAAATCACCATAAGATTTCTGGGAACGAAAACAAGAGACACTTTTCCTTGTCGCCAGACCTTACCGGAAATATTAACCTCAGTCTCGCCATAATTCCGTTTGCTCATAGTTGGACAATTTTCCATTTTCTGACCAGGAAAACAAAGAACGGCCCTCCGATTAGCGCCACCATAATGCCAACACTAATTTCCCCAGGATATCCTACGACTCGCCCCAGACTATCAGCAGCTACCACCATAACGCCAGATATCAGCATAGAATAAGGAAGTACCCAACGATAATCAGGCCCTGCAATTAAACGGGCAAAATGAGGGGCGGTCAGGCCGATGAAACTAATGGGCCCCGCCGCTGCCGTGGCACCGCCAGATAACATAATGATGGCCAGTGCAGACAGAATCCAGACTTTGGTTTGGTTAACACCCAGCGATTTTCCCAGATCATGACCAAGCGCTACCGTATCAAGAGACTTTGTCAGCATTAAAGCAATTATCACTCCGGAAGCCGTCAGTATGGAGATAGGGAAAAGCACCTCATAACCTCGCCCTTGAAGTGAGCCCACCACCCAGTGCCGGAATTGATTAAATACCTCATCTTCGCTGTTTATGGTGATAATCTGGGTGACAGCAAGTAATACAACGGACAGTGCAGCGCCCGCCAATACCATTCTTACCGGGTTCAACCCATGCCGGATCCCCCCGAGCAGATACACGCCACAACCTGCAATTGTCGCCCCTGCCAGACCAAACCACATATAGCCAATAACATCGGAAATGCCCAAAAAAGCAATTGCCGAGACAATGGAAACCGCTGCCCCAGCATTGACCCCCAGAATACCCGGATCAGCCAGTGGATTACGGGTAAGCGCCTGCATAATGGCACCCGCGACACCCAATGAACAACCAACGATAATCGCCAGCAAAGTACGAGGCACTCTCAGATAACGAACCAATAAATGTTCACTATTGGCAGGGTTAAAAGCGGTGAATGCCTCCCAAGTGACTTTAATCGTGACAGGGCGGGTCCCGACAAAAAGACTAAAAACTGAAAATGCCACAAGTAATAACCCGCAAATCAGCAACCCTTTTCGCTGAAATTTGAATTGCCGGTTATCGGATTGCGCAACAGAATTAGCAACTGAAAAAATCAATTTTTTCATATCCAACTCAAACAATTGCTAAGTTATTTCGCTTTCTGCTTAATGCCAAACCGTTTAACAATGCTATCGGCAATTTCTTTTGCACTGTAATAGTCAATTCGAAACGAATTCACACCAAGACCATAAACTTGTCCTGTTTTGACCGAAGCCAAATTAGCGAGTACAGGATCCTTTAAGAATTCAGCCGCTCTGTGCTCTCCTGCACTTAAAAGAAATGTTGTGGGCGCAGTTAACTGCGTAATATTTTCATATTGTGCCCAAACAAAGTCCCCGGTTTTATTTGCATTATTATGCCAGGCAGGATCTGCCGACTCGATAGTAAACCCAAGCTGTGAAAGCAGCAAAGCATGTGGGCTTATGCTCGTTGATATGGGGTTAATGGTTCCTGGCCCCGCATAGCTGATAATATTAACCTTACCTTCAGGGATGGCAATTTTTGCCCGGCATTCAGCAAGATAATTATTAAAACCAGTAATTCTGGCCGCAACTTTATCTTCAAGCCCTGTCGCCTTGCCTAATTCAGTCGCCAAATCCTGCCATGTCTGTTTACCATAATCTAAGATAATCGTGGGCGCGATTTGTTTAAGTTGTTCTACCTGAGCATATGCGGAATCAGCGCCGCTCACAGAAACCACGATTAGATCGGGCGCGACAACATAAGCCATTTCCAGATCGATATTGCCGGCTGGCCAGAGCTTTTCAATTTTCCGCTCTTGAGCAACGTTGTCCCATTGAGCGAAAAATTTCCCATTCGTGGCCGTTGCACTCGCAACCACAGGCGCGTCAATTGATAACAGTATTCCGGTTATCGAAACAGTGGTCGATAAAATACGCTGGGGTTTCGTCGGAATAGTGGTGATAGTGCCATCAGTATTTTTAAAATCTCTTGGCCAGGAAAGGCTTTCTGTCTGAGCTGCATTTTTCGTGTTTGCAGCATAAACAGTCCCCCCAGATAGAGTGACCAAAGTAATTACCAAGCCATATACAAGGGTTAACATCGATTTCATTCTGGCATTCTCAGACAGTGATTGTGGATCTGCGATGCAGAAACCTCGCATACCCATTCAGATAATCCAAAGTGGACGTAATGTATCATTTTGTCTAATATCCGACAATGAGATTAATAATGATTATCATATACAATAACGTTGATCACGAAATACGTCACATTCTTGTTGTATCGCACAACAAATGTTTCATTTTCTCAGATATAAAACCAATTCAGATTTCAGCCAGAAACAATCAACGAAAAATGGTGATCAAACAGGAGAATGAATGTCATGGGAATAAATGGGCAATTATGTGTTGGCTTGTTCAGACGGGAATATTGTGACTCAACATTGCGTGAACACCTATCACAAACATAGAAGAAAATTTTATCTACTTTTTACTTTTTATTCTATTTTTCTATGATGAATCCATAAGGTTTACCCAATGTTAAACATCACTCAAACTTCTAGCTGGATGCCATTGACGCAGGCACAACAATATTACTGGCACGAGTTCAGCCTGCATTCCGAAAAAGTTGTTTCGACTGTCGCTCACTATCTTGATATTCAGGGTAATGTCGATCAAGAGGCACTTTGCAAAGCAATAACGATGGTGATTAGTGAAACAGATGTGCTCTCTGTCCGTTTTAAACGCCTTGAAGAAGAACGGCTTCCTTTACAACAACCGAATCAAGCCGCTACACCACAGTTAAAATTCATTGATTTACAGACACAGCCCGATCCCTTCAACACAGCGTTGCAACTTATGCGAGCCGATGTGGAATCTCCGCTGAATTTATTAACGCAACTGCTATCCGCTCAGTGGCTATTTAAATTAAGCGAATCTCATTATCTCTGGTACAACCGGGCTCATCATATTCTCCTTGATGGATTTGGTATAGCGCTCATTGAACATCGTTGTGCGCATTTCTATTCGTACTATCTTGGTAAAGCCAGTGCCGATGCTTCTTTTCACTCACTCAGCAGCTACCTGACTGAAGAACAAGAGTACGGTAACAGCGAACAATATAAAAAGGATCGCTTATACTGGCAAAATTATCTTTCATCCGCGCGCTTTCCAACTGTGGATATCGCCCGTGCCGACTATAGCACCAAACACCATTACACCAGTTGTGCGCTCTCCGGGGATATTGTCACAGGCTTAACACATTTATCGGCTGATACAGGTATCGCCTGGCCTGATCTGTTAGTGGTGCTTTCAAGCATCTACCTGCTTCACTATTTCGCTACACAGACACAAAATGGTGAATATTCAATGCCGTTATGGCTCCCCTATATGAATCGCCGAACCCGTTTCAGAACCAATACACCGGCATTAATGACGAATATCCTTCCCTTATTGATAAACACCAATCCGGATGAGACATTAGAAACCTTTTTGAAAAAAACAATCAACGCGCTTCATACTCAACGGACTCATGCCAGATATCGTATAGAACAGATCTTTTTAGATCATCAATTACCTCAAGATACCCGTTATTTATTTTCGCCACTCATTAACGTGTTACCTTTTGACTCTCCCAATTTTTTCGATTGCCAGGTTAAACGCCATATACTCACCAGCGGGCTCTATGATTGCTTTAGCTTTAACATTATCTATCGCGGGAAAGTAGATGCTGGAGAATTAATTGTTGATCTTGATGCTGATTCAGCAATGTTTGGTAAAGAAGAGGTTGAAAACCATCAGAAAAATCTGACTGATTTTCTACAAAAAGTGCTCACAGGAAACTCGCTTTTCCTGCCTGTAAAAGCGCTTTACTCATAGAATAAAAAATAACTTAATATATAAAGAACCGGGGTCAGACTCCGGTTCTTTAGAAAAACAGGTTAAATACTTTGTGAAAGCAAAGAAGAAACCTGCCGGGCATTTCTGCATTTAACTAACAGCTGAGGCGTCAGAATAACACCAAATTTTTCAGTGAGACGCCGAGCGATTTCTTTGAGATGCGAAGGCCTTAATCCCAGCGCTAAAAATTCAGAATCTTCATTCAAACCAGTTAACGGCTGCGCACCAATGGCATGCAAATAAATGCCGAGGATCAGTTGGTAATGTTCATCCTCTGCGCTGTTATTAACGCTTTGGTTCTCCGATATAACAGACTGCTTATCAGTCAAATTATCCGGCTTCGGTTGCGTAAAGAACGCCCTGATTTGGTGTCGATCTGTTTTACCGTTTGCAGACAAAGGAAACGCCTGAATATGAGCAAAACGCGTTGGTATATGAGAAACGGGTAAAAGCCCGTGAGAAAAATCCCGCCATTCTGAGGCGAGAATTTCCTGACCATTTAGCGTCGTATACATAGCGCCTAATGTTGCATCGCCATTCTGCTCATTTGGATAATCAACGACGACAATATGATTAATTTGTGGATGTTTACATAACTCACTTTCAATATCAGGCAGAGACACCCTAATTCCCCGAATTTTGACATAACCATTTACTCTGCTGGCAAAAATGATGGTGCCATCTTTTCGGTAATAGCCCTGATCCCCTGTTCTGAATGCTCTTAATTGTTCACCTGTAGGCGAGGTGATAGTGACAAAATCTTTTTGCACAACAAGACCATCTTCCAGATAGCCTAAGGCAAGATTGACTCCCGTAGTATAAATCCGGCCAGTCACAAACGCCGGGCAATGTTCATTGATATCATTACAGATAAAATATTGAGTCGCAGGCAGGGGTTTACCATAAGGAATAAGGCTGACATCCTCTGACGTAATTTCATGCCATATACTCCAAATCGTCGTTTCAGTCGGCCCTCCCAAAGAAAGCAATCGGATATCAGGATACGTCGCTCTAATTTCCTTGATGAGAGCAGGTTTAATATAATCACCGCCTTGCGCTATCAGTCTGAGGGAAGAGAGAGAATCCCCTTTTTGGCACGCAATTAACATTTCTAAAATCGCAGGCACTGAACACCAAATAGAAACTTTGTGCTTCGAAACCAGCCGATTCCAATGGATAGCATCTTTCTCTGCATGGGGTTCAGGGATAACCAGCGTTGCGCCAACAGTCAGTGATGCAAAGAGGTCGGAAACAGACATATCATGATGTAATGGCGTAACGGAAATAAACACATCATCCTGTTTAACCTCCCATTTATTCAGCGTTTGCCCGATAACATTAGATGTTGCCTTGTTATTGAGCACCACACATTTGGGCTTACCCGTTGTTCCCGAGGTATACAGATAATAAGCGGGCTCAATGCTATGACTCAGTGATGATAAAGTCTCTAAGGGAAGTAAAACGTTGTCAGAAACCGATGTGAGCAGCGTCTCCAATGTGACAGCTTTATCACTATTAAACTGTCCAGTACTCACAATGAGATCAGAATGGCAATTCGTTAGCAGATAATCCAGACGTTCAGAGGGAGAATTTACATCAATAGGCACCCAAATAATCCCCAAAAGCGCACACGCCATTGTTACCATCACATGTTCAGGACTACGAGGCAAACAAATCGCGACCACACTGCCTTTACGCATTCCACAGCGATTCAGGTTATTCACTATCTTTTGAACACGTTCCCCCAATTCAGAATAGGTAATCTGCTGCTCCCCACAGATAATAGCGGTTTTTTTTAATTTTCCCGTCAATAGGTTATCCGCAATACGAGACAGGAAATTTGAACAGATAAAATCACTGTCATTACCATTATCTTTGTAATGGTGATAATCAATCACCTCAGAAAAATCCACAGCGAGTTTTTCCTGACGGCAGATCAACGTTATTGCCTGAGTGATGGTTTGTAAAATATCCTGCACGATATTTTTTTCCAGCGCTTTTTCTGCATAATCAATGGATAACACCAAATTTTTATTCTGGTCCAGGGACAAACGAATATCCATCGCAACTTGCGGTGTCTGCGTTAATCCATCATAAAAAGAGACATCACCAGATGCAGACAATGTTTTCCATGACAAACCATTCGTTAACACAACAGGTAGCGCTAAACCTGTCTGATGTTGATTGAATATCAGCCTGTTAATATCAACGCCGGAAAAATCCAGATGTTCCAGAGAGGCAAAAATATCATTTTGAAAAGCTGTCGCTCTTTCTAAAAATGGCACCTGGTCTCTTTTAAAACAAACAGCGACAAATGAAGATTCATTACTGAACTGCATTTTCTGGGTGGGAATAGCAACGGGAACACCGAGACATAACCGACTATCTTGTGTCCAAAATGACATTATTTCCAGGATAATAGTAGACAAAATCGTATTTTGAAACAGACCATAAGATGAAGCGATTTTAGACAAATGATTCAACGTCGCGCTGGGAACGGTGACCTTCTCCCTTCTGTAGCGAGAGGATTTAATCGATTCTGGCGGTCTCTTCCAAGGTAACGTCGGTGGGCCGGAATATTCTTTCAGCTTTTCTGACCAATATTCAGTATCACTTTGCTTTTTCGAGTCAGAAGGCGGTTGAAGCAAATGAGCGATATTTCCCGTTGGCCTGGATCTTTTCCACTCATTCTCATCTTCCTCAAACAATTTAAACAAGATGAAAGAGATAGCGCTGCCATCCAAAATCAGTGCATCAAAGCTCACGAACACCACGGTCGTAAAAAAGTCATTATCCTCATCTTCTGGCTTTGCCAATTTAATGACCCAAATATGCCAGGGAGAGCGAGAAAGATCGTGGATTTTATGAGAATACGCCTGCCTCATCTCATCTATCTTTTGATAAGCCGCTGAACGCGGGATAGCAGTGAAATCAATTTCATCAAGATTCAGGATAATGGCATCGGAGACATGTTGAACCAATGAACTTTCATCTATATGGGTACGTAACGCATCATATTGCTGTACTAATTTGGTGAGCCGGGTCCTAATAACAGAAAACTCGATATGACCTCTGAATTCCCTGAAATCATGCATGGCAACACCACCCAGTGGTAATAGTTCACTTCGTCCTAGCAGGTACGCGCGTTGTAATGGTGTTAGTGCGGTATCCATGATATTTCCTCAATTTTCGATTGTGAGAAAGCGCAGAATCTAATTAATTAACAAGCTAAACATTTAACCTCTTTCAAAAAGAAAGATTACTTCTGTCGATTAAGGATTTTCACTAGTGCCTCAGCCGCCTTTTCAGCCGCTCCCCGCGATCTCAATGTCATTGTCTGCGCCAGTGCATTTAATGTTTGATGAGCCTTAATATCTTCAATCATCAGTCCTGCCTGTGGGATATATTTGTTAATAAATCCCGTTAATTCTTCTGCGACATCAGCATCAATATCCAATGCAGAAAGAGAAGTATGAGCATTGATATTTTCTTCATTCGTCAGCCGGGACAGCAAAATAATGAGCATTTGCTCAACACAAGAGGATGTCACCTTTTCAGTACCTACATCTTGATGCGAAGCAGAAAAATGAGATGAGAAAAAATAGTCCAAAGACTGGTTTATCAATTCAGGCGAACGAATGATCATCCGAATCAAAGAGAGATAGATATCAAACATTCTGCGGATATACAGTTCAGGGAAAATATCCAGACGAACATCCCAATTGACCAGAATTCCTTCATAAGCCGGCGCAACCTGAACATCCAAGGCAACCTGTGGCCCTTGCGAAATAACAAAGACCATTTCACCAAAAGCACGGGTTACATTTTCGGACAATAAATTATCGCCACTGATACCGAAACCGGAGGTAAAAACGATAGGCGAGATTTGCATGTTACCGTGGTATCGGGAGAGATCCCGCATAACACTGACGCCCGGATAGGCACGGTGAGAAAGGAGTAAAGCGATTTGATCAGCAAAACGATGGCATAACGCAATCACCGGCTCATGACGCTGTAATTCAACACTTAAGATAGATAAATCTGAAAAATCACCAACAATTTTGTCCACATCACTGAGGTAACTTTCTCGTTGGAACGTAGGCATATTTAATCTAAATTTATCAGACTGCGTACAAATCCCCACGGTACACGCGAAAAGAGACAAAAATAGTGTTGACAGCGTCATCTGATATTTTTTGGCGGTTGTCTTTAACGACAACTTTTCTTCTTTCGTCAGTTGAACCGCGAATCGATCACTAAAGTATTCTCCCTTTGGGAAAGGGCGATGAATATGAGGAAGTTTAGGGGCTGGTGGAATTTGCGCAATACGCGCACTCCACCATTTTTTATCGCGTTCACGTAAAGCTAATAAAGACTTATCAGCCTGCATCCGCTCCAAATAGTGAAAATAAGTGCTTCCTCCATTTTTCGGTTGATGGTCAGGCTGGTGATAAAATCGGGCCAAATCTTCCATGAGAATACGAAAGCTTTGCGCATCACCGGCAATCATGTCCAGGTCGATATGCAAACGAAAATCTCCATTCGTTAAAAGGGTGACACTCAAGTCGATAGATTGACCATGTTCAAGATCCAGTTTCTGGTGGGTTTTGCTTTTCCGTTTATTTTCCAGAAAATCAGCAATGCCTTTTTCATCACATATGCTGATATCATCAACGTGCAATCTGTCATTGGAAGACAGACTTTCTATGGTTTGCATGCCATCCGGTGTAACGCGTAATCGCAACATCGGATGGAGATCAAAGAGATACTGTACAGCAGTTTTCAACCGCTCAAGATCAAGCCCAGTACCATCAAACTCTGCATACAAATGTGCGGTAACACCACCCAACGTCTGTTCATATTGCCGGCCAACCCAATAAGCGGCCTGCATGGTCGTTAGCTCTCTCATTTAGTTTCCATAAAGTTTAGATCATCAGCTACAACAAGAATACGATTACAAATGATAATAAAAATTATTATTATTTGATAAATAAAGCAACATGAATATGAATTAGCCCGATGTTAATGATTAAGATTTATTGAAAATGTCCATACTTATTAATTAGATAAAACCACTTAATAAGCAGGTGAACCTTATTCAACAGAATTAAAGTCGAGAACACATCACCTAAAATCGATAAAAAAATTAATATATCCAATAAATTAATGTCCAATTTACAGCAATAAATAAATGGACCCTGTACAGCTGCTCCTCTAGCCTGATTAAATGCTATACATGAATAAGCCAATGGTTGAAAAACAGCCTTCAAATATGGATCATTTGACCAGAAGCCATTACTGTGCAGATCACCCATCAGCAATTTTACTTGATGGCTAATTTTTGGCTTAATGTGCTGTTATACAGAATTATTTACGAGGTCAAATTAAGTTATACAAAATAGTTATCAATACTAATATAGAAAATAATTATAATTATTTTCTTTTTCAGAATATTTTATTACCTTTTATTTCATAGGTAATAAAGTTCAATTCCTGTAAAAACCTGTCATCATGAGAACTAAAAATAACAACTTTCTCTTCTGCAAGAGAAATCAGCAACTCAATTAAAAATGTTATAGAATCTGAATCAAGGCCATTTGTTGGCTCATCAAAAATATAAACATCCGCATCGGTAATAAAAGCTGATGTCAATAAAAATTTCTTTTTTACCCCAAGTGACATTTGTCCATATTCAATGCCAGAATAATTAGATATGCCAAAACCATTTAAATAGTAATCTAATTGATGTTTTAGATTACTTTTCCTATAACGTTTACTTAAATTTATCACATCCATTCCCGTAATAAAGTTATAAAAGTTAACATTATCCGATATATAAAAGCCATGTCGCTGCAAACTAAACCGGTGCTTCTCTCCCTTTTTTATAAAGTTAACTATTCCTTTTTTAACCTTACTTACGCCAGCAATACTTGAAAGAAAAGTCGTTTTACCCGCCCCATTAATTCCCGCAATACGGTTTAATCCAATACAAAAATTACAATTGGCTCCTGAAAAAACAGTCTTACCATTAATAACAACTTCTAACCCAACAACTTCAAGCATAAATAACCCCTAAAAAAAATGCAAAAAAGAAAATGACACCAACAATAATAATTTTCGTGTATTGCGTTCTCAACAGAGAAATAAAAGAAACAATAATAGAAAGAAAAATATAAGATAAAAATATAATTACAGAAAAAGATTTAATAACAAGAAAGCAAAAAATAAAAAAACAAATAAAATAAAAAAACAAAGAAACACAATAATTAAAAAATAATATTTTATGCACAGATAAAAAATTTGACAAATATGAAAGATAATTTACTTCAATATATGAAAGATTATAGAACAACAACATACATATATATAAAACAACACTGGAATATATTAATAATATATAACCAGCTTTGTTTGGTATTTGAGAAAAAGCACTTTCACATAATAGATATAAAAGCAGAACAAACAACACCATAATAAGTACAGATATTTTATTTTTATTAAAAAAAGAACGAAGATTAATTATATAAGGCAACGAAAAAAATCTTAATGAAAATAATTTTTTATTTCTATTAATTATAGAACATGGTGTGAAATTCAAATATAATATCAATGCTACTAATGGAATAACTAATGTAAAAATCAAATCATATAATATTCCGTTCCTGAATGATGCCGCCAGAATAAAGAACACAGCAACAATAAAAAAATGTAAAAAACTTAACTCAAATAAGCAAAATCCAATTACAGCAAAAGAAACTATTAAAAAAAACACAGATGAAAAATAATGTAAAAAATTAACATTTTCGGAAAGAAAACCCATAAAAAAGAAAATAATCATCGGAAAAGCACTATAAATAAAAAAAACGACACGACAAAAAAACAATGTTTTTTTTCCTACCAAAGAAACGATGATTGAATTTTCCTTTGCAGAAGGAAAAAACCTTATGTTAATCAAGTAAAACACCATATATACTATTAAAGATATGGAAGAAAAATAAGATGATTTTATGTGGCTTTCTGGAAGAACAATATTATAAGATAAAGTAATTAAGACCTCAATGAGACCACTGAACTTTGCCGGAAGTAATAAGAAAAAAAGAAATATAATGACATTTTTATTCCCAGACGCAAATTTTTTTACCCTACCTTTATATTCCAAGGCATCAGCGATTATTAAATTCATACTACCCCTCTAAAACCAAAATCTAAATAATGTCCTTGGTGAATCTTTAGGAAATTTTGTCCTGGAATGCAAATACAAATAATTGCTGAACACAATACATTGATTTTTACTTAAACGCAATCGGTACTGATTTTCCTTTTGGTGTATAAAATCACTAATATCCATAAGCATTGCGTAAACATCTTCGGTACATTTAAATTTATTGAGTAATGGTGAAAATGATATTCCAATATTGTTTGATATTTTTAAAAATATCCTTTTTTGAAAAAATTTATTATTGGAAAAATGGGAAAGACATTCATCATGGAATAGTATATCAGATTTTTTTCCATATTTTTCAAAAATAAAGTTATAAACAGCATCTGAGTCAACTAATATACTATCACCACCTTCATAAGAAGGATTTTGACAATATAGTGCAACTATATTTGGCTGTTTTTCTTCATGCCCTTCATCTGTATGTACCGGTTGAGATAAATTTGATTCAAAAAACCATTTAGGGTTATCAACTGGTTTTATCGTTTCATATTCTTTAAGACCTCTATTCTTATAAGTAAGAAGTGGCCCAAATATGCTTTCGAGCCATAATGATATATCAGAAATATTTTGATCATAATGAAATTCAATTACATATATATCCCCATTTGAAAATACTTTGCCATAAATTTCCTTACTTAATCCAGGATCGATATTATCCTTACAGATATATTTTATTTTTTTATTATCGTATAATTCACTAAAATTATAATCATCAGAATTAATAATTCTCTTAACATTACTAAATAAAGGATAGTCATTGTATATCATTTTGTTTCCTTATAATGCTCAAATACATTCAATAAATGTAAAGATTCTTTAAAAATTTCTCTTGAACGCCCTGAAAACATATTTATATTTTCTTTAATAATACATGACATTTTTTTACATAATCTCACAATTCTATCTGTAGAACCATGATATTTTGCAGATGAGTTTAATCCAAACAATTGAGATCTAAATGAAAGAATCTCCACACCGACAATATAACTATGGAAAAGTAAGTATATGGGAAACATGTTATTACCAAAAACAGACTTAACCCCATCAACCTCTACATGAATTCCCTTAGTATCTTCATTCATATGTATATTGGCGATATCATCAATGAACAAAACCATATGGGTCAATTGATGAAAAACCAATTCAATAAAATCCTGATAATCAAATTCATCTTTAAAATCCATAGAAGCAAGACCAATTGTTTTTTGTGTCGTGCCATTTGTATATGAAGATAACTTATTTACAATAACAATTTTAATAATTCTGTTTATTAATTCATAGATTTTATCATATTTTGACAATGTATAGAGCCATTCATAGAAGACATTATTTACAATCATTGAATTAATCTTTTCCGAATTATTCGTATATTTATCTTTTAATGTAAGTAGGTGGTCGTAACAATATGGTAAAGCGCCTTCATATGAAGTTATAAGAGGAATGTCAGAATCAGGTATTCTATCAAAAACAGAGTATTTTATGAAAAATTCATTGTAATAATTAAAAGATGTACCACGTAAACCGATAGTTTTATTAATAAACTCAAGTATATTTTCGTACCCAATTATATAGTACATACAAACCTCAATTAAAGCTATCTAATATAATATTTAAAACAATGCCATTTATAGATTTATTTCCAATGGAAAATCTTATACTATCATCTGTGATCTTTGAGTAACCCAATGGAAAAACACTGACTTTTATTCCATTTCTAATCATTTTATCATTAAACAACTTAATACTATCAGCCTCTCCTGAAAAGAAAATAAAGTTAGCTTGACTCTTACTTACAACAATATCATTTAATTTTGACATTTTATTTATCATAACATCTCTATATTTCTTTACATTTGATATATTTTTCGTGTCAATTTTTTCTTCATTTATAATATCCAGAACTAATTTCATTTTTATATCACTTAATGAATACATCAAAGAAAACTTATTAATATATGAGATAAGGTTTGGATTAGAAAACAGATATCCAAAACGCAGCCCAGCAAAACCAATTTTAGAAAAACTACGGAGAACAATGAGGTTATCATATTCAGGAATAAGATTTAATATATTTGAACCTTGCGATGAATAAGCCACATATGCCTCGTCAATAACAACAGGACACTTACAATTTTCAACAATACATTTTATTTCATCTGCCCCAAATAACACACCGGTCGGATTATTTGGATTATCAATAATAATTAGTGAGTTTTCATATTGTTGGGACGCATGGATAAATGCTTGCACATTAAGGCTGAAATCATCATTTAGAGGAATTTTATGTACATCAACTCGGCATATGTTCGCCAATCTTGTAAACATAAAGAATGAAGGATCTGGGATTAATAGATTAGTTTTTTTTGTAGAAAAAGATAACAAAATGGTTTGAACCAATTCCAAAAGACCATTACCAAGCAAAATATTTTCATCATAATTGACACCATTAATTTCACATAATTTTCCTTTAATTACATTAGCATCGAAGCTAGGATAACGATTTATATTTATTTCTTTTAGATTATCAGAGTAAACTTTTGAGTCCAATTTTATCTGATAAGGAAACTCCATCAAACTTAAGTTATTATTGATTGGAGTAATACTAAAATCAGGAATTTCATTATACAACCCATCCCTATAAAAATAACGTCTTTTTATACACATAGTATTTACCATATCAGTAATTTAATAAACACTTCGCCCTATATCCAGAAAGGAAACAACATTCCCATGCTAAAAAATACATTATAAAATCCTTCTCGCTAAGTTATTTATCCATTGTGAATAATCATGGTTCTCATCACGTTCTACTAATGGAGGAAAAGACTTTCTTTTGAAGTCAAAATATTTACTTCTAAGATCACCTTCAGAACAACAATTGTATGTAAAGAAAATACACCTTCTCCTATTACCAGATAGATTTTCTTTTGACATATGCAATAAAAATGAACTAAAGATCAAAAGATCTCCAGCATTAGCCTGAATAGGAGTCCAATCATATTTCTCATATGTATTTTTCAATGCCTTACCTTTGCTATGAGGAATTAATTTTTTCTCAAATGGCTTATTTGAAATACATAAACAACCATTATCTATGGTTGTATCATCAATTGGAATCATTAAATTAAACATTTCCTTATTAATGAATCTAGTGAATGCAGGATAATCTTGATGGGGAGAAAATCCACCACCACCGCTTAATTTAAAATTAATTTTATCTTTAAATAAAAAATAATCTTCACCCATAACTAAAGATAATAATTTAGAAGATTTTTTTTCAATTTTATTTATAAAAAAAGCTTTTTTTGCATCAATAAAATTCTCTATTCTATTAAGTATTTTATTATTATCAATCACACTGGACTCATAGTATTTCATTATTTCCCCGGGAACATCTTCTCGGTCATCAAGAAATTGCACTGCTGAACTAAGTAGTTTTTTCTCCTTATGACATAAGAAATCCCGTACTAAGACATACCCTTGAGCATTTAATTCTTTTTTATATTCACTGATCATATCTTGTATAATTCCTCTCTTTCTATCACTTCACATATTTTTTTATCCAAATATTCTCTATTACTGTAAATAGAATTAGGATCAGTCTTTGATATTGATGTTCTAATCCAACAATCAGGCCTATCAATAGAAATGATAGCTATATTTCTTTTTTTAGCAATAACGGCAACCCAAATATCTGACATATTTTTTAATTGAAAAGACTCCATCGAAAATGAATACAACGATGAATGATAAGCCAATGTACCAGTACCTGGAATATTTACAGTAATATCATTATCAAGCGGCCGACTAAAGTGAACTCCCTTTTTATATTTATAATATGATGATAATGAATCTATATCAATAATATTCCCATGCACACATATAAATTGCTGCCGTTTATACTTTTCTATTTTCAATACAAGTTTTTCAACATAGTTTGGTGGATAAATTAGATCATCATCAAGCGTAAATAAATACCCAGATTTATTTTTTAATGGGAAGAACTTTGATGCATCACCAAAATCCCCAAAACGATGGCTCATATAAACTTTAATTTTATCTCTATTCAGAAATTGAGGTATCTTTTCGTATCCATTTAAATATACATTTAATTCATCTAATTGTGGATAGATAGAGTTAATAGCAATTTGTAAATTATATTCTCTTTCTGGTATACTCGCTAAAGATGCTATTCTCAAATTTCTATTATCAATTATTAGTTTAGTTGAAGGAACACCCTGAGGAAGTCTATATTTATTCCAAGTCCATACACCATGATTTTGGTAGATTCTTTTTATCTTCACATAATCACTTATGTAATTAGAAAATAATATTTCATCTTGACCTATGTTGTACCCATTAGATATATAGATAGTATTCTTCTTTCCATAGATTTCAATTACAGCATAATAGACAGCAATATGATCATAATGCCCATATTCACCATGTAAAGCATGTGTAGTAATAGAGTCATATTCATAAATGTTTAGTTTTTCTAGAGAATCACATAAGATCTTAAAATATTTTTTATCCAAAAAATTAGTTTCAAAACTTTCCCAATTCCCAGGTTCTTTTAAACCCAAATTAATAATTTTAGAAAAATAAGGATGTTCAGATAATGCTTCACTCCTTTGTTTATGAAATAACGGTTTGTTTTCTCTACCAGAGAAAACTATAACTATATAGTCAAAATCTTTTGGATTGAACCATATAATTTCATCATCAGGATGTGCAACAATTAAAAAGTTCATATTACTTTTCCATATACTCTCTTATATATATCACGAGCTATAGATATTTCATCAATAATAGTAGTGTAATCTTCAACATTAGAATCTCTTTCAATTATAACACCACTGACATCCGTTTTTGAAAGTGCAAACTCATATAATTCCCATACTTCATTCCATATATCATTAGCATGAGTGTCTATAATCATATCAAACTTATATGCCCCACCAGCCAAATGAATTTCTACAACATGATCTAATGGTAGTTTTAGCAAAAATTCTTTAGGATCATAATTATGATTTATTGAATTAATATATAAGTTATTAATATCCAACAACATGCCACAATCACTACCTTTAATTATTTTATTTATAAATTCAATTTCTGACAAATCAGACAAAGGCATTTCATAATAATAAGTAATATTTTCAATAATAAACCTATCACTAACTTGTGATTTTATTTTATTTATTTTTTCTATTATTTTGCATGCATTTTCAACTGAGAAGTGTATTGGCATTAAATGCCCAACCTCAATATCTCCATGCCGTGTTGCTGATAAATGATCACTATACCATTTAGGTTTTTTATCATTAACAACTTGCTTTAATTTATTTATATACTCACTATCCAAGCTCTCCTCACTTCCCAATGACATATCAAGACCATGAAATATAATTGGCACCTCGTTACAGCATTTTTCTAAATAAGTGTCGTCCTTATCCCAAAAAAATTTTTCAGAGTGTACTTCAAGAACATCAATATGTTGAATATTTTTATAAATTTCTTTCGAAAAAGATGACTTATAGTTAACACCAATACCAAGCTTTTCATATTTACTCATTGAGAATATCCTTAGCACTAAGAAAGATTAAACCATTTGAATTCAGCATCTTAAGAGAAGATATGAAGGTATCCTTGTCGATATCATAACATTCATTCACTTCATTAAATATATTACTAGCTAATATTATATTCTTACACGACAAGACAATATGACAGATAACATCACCTATCATACATGAAATAATTTCTCGGGATTTGTTTTTCTTATAAAACATAATATTACTTTCTCTTTCCATTAAATTTTCTTTCAAAATACCAGGAGGTTCTCCCTTATGAAGAAGATTTAGTAATACACTAATATTTTTAGTAAATTTTTTCACTCTCACTGTTGGATGAGAAATAACAAATACTTTTTCCAGAGGAGCTATATCAATCTTTGGTGTATAATCTATCCAATTATCATTCGTATTTTGAAGATCAATTATAAGGCTGTTCTTTTCTTTCTCATATAATGCAATTAATTTTAGTACATCATCTCCAGTTGAGTCGATTATGAAACTACAAAAAACTTCAGATTCAATAACAGGGTTCCTTTTAACTTGATCACTAAAAGGAAGACTATTTAAATATTTTTCAAATTCTAACTCAAATTTCTCTTCACCTAAATATTTATATACATTGGTAAGTGCCGCTTTCAAACCATCCATTCTCTTTATTTTTTGCAAAATCGACGAACTAACAAATCTTCCGCCATTTTTCTTAAAAAAATCAATTAATACTCCTCTGCTTTCCGTAGCTATATGATATTTATCCATAAATTTATTTGGATTTTCATACATTTTTATCGAGTATTTCGGATTTGATATTAATTTTGATAAATATATGTTTATTTCTCTTTGATTCATCATTATACACCTTCCCCCCTAAATTCAATCAGAGGGGATTTAGTTTAATTGTTATGGACAATCAACACTATTACAAAGGACTTCAACTGATGGCTCAGATTCTTCAATAAATTCAATTTCCATTTTAACTCCTTATTGCTAATTACAGAATTGTTTTAAAAATATTAATTTATAATTAATATTTATATATAATGTTAGATTGATATTATCATATGTCAAATTTTTATCTAAAAATTATCATGGTGAAATAATGACCATAACTATTTAAAAATAAACAAGTTATAAGCTAAAGTGAGAGTTTCAAAATTACAACATGAAAAAATCTCATGTTATCCTATCAGTATTAATAAGTGAAATAGCTTTCCATAATGGAACTAAATAACCTTAGATCTCTTTAAAAACAATCAACTCAAAGGTACGTAGACTAGACTTGCTTTTTGATCGGAAGGTATAAGCAATCATCCGGCTATCACCTCCAATAGAAAATTTATCAAATTACGATATTTTGAATGTTTCATTTAAGCAATGCGTTTTAACTAAACAAATACTGCCTCAACCAAATAACGTTTTCTCTGCATTAACAGTGAGATACAAATGATTCGTTATTTAAGCACTATCGGCATATCAAGTCGGCTAACCACTTGTTTTCCTGATGGTTGGCCGATCACACCTCTATCTGATACCTTAATTTCTATTAATACAATCTCAAAAATTACCAACGCGTTTGCATTAATAGCATCTCGATAAATCTCTTTCCTTGTCTATTTAGTGATATAAGGTCGTTTGGCTGTTGCTGTAACTTAAATTATTTTGAAGATTAATATCGTCTAAGGAGTTAAAATATGAGCAGTTATCATTCTGCAATCGACCAAAAAACACCATCGATCAGTGTATTGGATAACCGGCAGTTAAATGTACGCACGCTGGAATATCTACGTATTCAAGCTGAAGAAAACAGTAACGAACTGATCACTCGCTATGAATTCAATATTCAGGGATTTCAGGTAAAAAACACCGATCCACGCAAGAACAAAAACCAAAGCGGCCCGAATTTCATTCGCGTCTTTAATCTTGCTGGTCCTGTTCTACGTGAAGAAAGTGTTGATGCTGGTCGGACTATCACACTCAACGATATTGAAGGTCGCCTAATATTGATCATCAATGCAACCGGTGTCCGTCAAAACCATCGATATGAAGGTAACACGCTGCCCGGTCGCCTGCTCGCTATCACCGAGCAAGTACAGACGGAAGAGAAAATTACCGAACGCCTTATCTGGGCAGGCAATACAGCCACCGAGAAAGATCTCAACCTCGCCGGTCAGTGTGTTAGCCATTACGATACCGCGGGATTAACTCAACTGAACAGCCTTTCCCTGACAGGTACCGTTTTATCACAATCCCACCAGTTGTTGTTTGATAGTCAGGAAGCTGATTGGACAAGTGAAGACCAGAGCATCTGGCAGAAAAAACTGAGCAACGATGTCTATATTACCCAAAGTAAAACCGATACGACTGGCGCTCTGTTGAGCCAAACCGATGCAAAAGGAAACACACAGCGTCTGGCCTATGATGTGGCCGGGCAGCTCAAAGGGAGCTGGCTAACGCTAAAAGGCCAGAGTGAACAAGTTATTATCAAATCCCTGACCTACTCCGCCGCCGGACAAAAATTACGTGAAGCGCACGGTAACGGTGTTATCACGGAATACCGCTATGAACCGGAAACTCAGCGGCTTATCGGTATCACCACCCGCCGTCCGTCAGACACCAAAGTGTTACAGGATTTACGCTATGAATATGACCCAGTAGGCAATGTGATAGGTATCCGTAATGACGCGGAAGCCACCCGCTTCTGGCATAATCAGAAAGTGGTACCAGAGAATATCTACACCTACGATTCTCTGTATCAATTAATCAAAGCAACTGGCCGCGAAATGGCGAATATCAGTCAGCAAAGTCACCAACTTCCTTCTCCCGTTTCACCTTCTGACAACAACACTTATACCAACTACACTCGCAGCTACAGTTACGATCACAGCGGTAATCTGATGCAAATCCGGCACAGCTCACCAGCCACTCAAAACAACTACACGACAGGTATCACGATCTCAAATCGCAGCAATCGGGGTGTTCTCAGCACGTTAACTACCGATCCAAATAAAGTTGATGCACTGTTCGATGCTGGCGGTCACCAAACCAGTCTGTTGCCCGGACAGTCTCTGGTCTGGACACCACGAGGCGAATTGAAGCAAGTCAATAACAGCATAGGAAACGAGTGGTATCGCTACGGCAGTGATGGGATGCGGCGGCTGAAAGTCAATGAACAGCCAACACAAAATACCACACAGCAGCAGCGGGTCACTTATCTGCCTGGATTGGAACTACGCATAACACAAAACAGCGCCACCATAACGGAAGACCTGCAAGTTATCACGGTAGGTGAAACCGGTCGCGCACAAGTGCAGGCATTGCATTGGGAGAGCGGTAAACCAGAAGGTATCGACAACAATCAGCTACGTTACAGTTACGATAACCTTATCGGCTCCAGCCAGCTTGAACTGGATAATCAGGGGCAGATTATCAGTGAAGAAGAATGCTTGGTCATGAAGAATTGTTAAGAGGCATAGAACAAAGTCAAATAATATACAGCAGACTTGAAGAAAATACCTCCCTTACAGAAAAGTCAAAGGAAAATCTTTCCTTAGGAGCTGAGATATCCGGTTATATGGCAAGAACGATAAGGGATACAATATCAGAGCACAGCGAAGGACATAAATATAGAAACAATCACCCTGATTTTTATGCAGAAACAGACTTCTTTGCTTTAATGGATAAAAGTGAAAAAAACAATTATACAGGTGAAAGAAAAATTTATGCGGCAATGGAAGTTAAGACATATCATGATATAAAAAATAAAAAAACAGAATTACATGTCAACTATGCATTAGCTCATCCCTATACTCAATTCAGTAATGAAGAAAGAGCTATGCTACAAGAAACAGAACCCGCTGTTGCAACCAATAGAGAGTATAATTTCAAAGGCGTTGGAAAATTCCTGACAATAAAAGCCATAAAAAAATCACTAAAAGGACAAAATATAAATAAAATATCAACAGAAGCTATTAACATTCGCTCCGCGGCTATTGCTGATAAATTAGGAATGAGGAGAGCTTCACAATAAAAATACTCATTTGGAATGCTACTTCAAATAAAATAAAGGTGTTTCTATAACATCATTAATTGAATATAGAAACACCCGCGAAAAACCCACTGAATTTCCATTCAGGGGGTTACTGATAACATCAATACCAATTACAGCACATCAACCGCATTCAGTTCCCTGAAAGCCTGTTCCAGACGGACAATCATAGAAACCTGACCGGCACGCAGCCATACGCGTGGATCGTAGAATTTCTTATTGGGTTTATCTGCGCCTTCTGGATTACCCAGCTGGCCTTGCAGATAGCCTTCGTTCTTTTTGTAATAATTCAGAATACCTTCCCAAGTCGCCCATTGGGTGTCGGTATCAATATTCATTTTAACAACGCCGTAGCTGACAGCTTCCTTGATCTCTTCCGCTGTAGAACCGGAACCGCCGTGAAAAACAAAGTCTAGGCTGTTGTGTGGCAGATTAAATTTCTCAGCAACATAGTCCTGCGAGTTACGCAGAATTTTTGGTGTCAGCTTAACGTTGCCTGGCTTATAAACACCATGAACGTTACCGAAAGAAGCAGCAATAGTAAAACGTGGGCTGATAGCGTTCAGTTTCTCATAAGCATAAGCAACGTCTTCCGGTTGAGTGTATAGGGCGGAGCTATCCATATGGCTGTTATCAACACCATCTTCTTCACCACCAGTACAACCTAACTCAATTTCCAACGTCATATCGATTTTTGCCATACGAGCCAGATAATTGCTGCAAATTTCAATATTTTCTTCCAACGACTCTTCTGACAGATCGATCATATGGGAAGAGAACAACGGCTTACCCGTCGCCGCATAATGCTTTTCACCCGCATCTAACAGGCCGTCAATCCACGGCAGCAGTTTACGCGCACAGTGGTCAGTATGCAGGATCACAGGAACACCATAATGTTCAGCCATCTGATGAACATGGTGAGCACCAGAAATTGAACCCAGAATAGCCGCCGCTTGCTGACCTTCAGCTTTCACGCCCTTACCGGCAATAAAAGCAGCACCGCCGTTAGAGAACTGAATGATAACTGGAGAACGAACTTTAGCAGCCGTTTCCAAAACTGCGTTGATTGAATCAGTACCTACACAGTTTACCGCCGGCAACGCAAAGTGGTTTTCTTTGGCTATTGCGAACACTTTTTGAACATCATCACCAGTGATGACACCCGGTTTTACGAAATCAAAAATTTTAGACATGTTACGTGGGTCCCGTTTAGAGCGGGCAGATAAAACTGCCCGTCATGACTTAATTACTGTTTTGCGCGTTCTTCCAGCATCACAACCGCAGGCAATTTCTTTCCTTCGACAAATTCAAGGAAAGCACCGCCACCAGTAGAGATGTAAGAAATTTTGTCAGCAATCCCAAACAGGTCAATTGCTGCCAGAGTATCGCCACCACCTGCGATAGAGAATGCATCACTATCAGCAATTGCGCGGGCGACAATTTCAGTTCCTTGACGGAAATTAGGGAATTCGAATACACCAACCGGACCATTCCACAGAATAGTTTTAGCGCTTTTCAGGATATCTGCCAAGCGTTGAGCGGATTCATCTCCCAGATCGAGGATTTGCTCATCGTCTTTAATATCGCCGGTAGATTTCAAAGTAGCTTCCGCAGTTTCAGAGAATTCAGTTGCTACACGAACATCAGTTGGCACTGGAATATCACAACTTATCAGCAGTTTTTTCGCCTCTGGGATCAGGTCATCTTCATACAGTGAACGACCCACATTGTGGCCTTCCGCAGCAACAAAAGTATTCGCGATACCCCCACCCACAATCAGTTGATCAGCGATTTTGGACAGTGTATCTAATACTGTCAGCTTGGTTGAAACTTTAGAACCACCAACGATAGCAACCATTGGACGGGCTGGCTTATCCAGCGCTTTACCCAATGCATCCAGTTCTGCGAACAGCAGAGGACCGGCACAGGCAACAGGAGCAAACTTAGCCACACCGTGGGTAGAAGCCTGGGCACGATGCGCCGTACCAAATGCATCCATAACATAAATATCACACAAAGAAGCGTATTTTTTAGCCAGAGTTTCGTCGTCTTTCTTCTCACCTTTATTAAAGCGAACATTTTCCAGAACAACCAGCTCACCTTCCGCTATGTCCACACCTTCCAGATACTCTTTTTCCAGACGAATCGGAGAAGACAATTTCTCTTTTAGGTAATCTACTACTGGTTTCAGCGAGAATTCTTCATTGTATTCGCCTTCAGTAGGGCGGCCGAGGTGAGAAGTGATCATCACCTTAGCGCCCTGTTTTAATGCTGCTTCGATGGTCGGCAAAGAAGCACGGATACGCGCATCAGAGGTGACTTTGCCATCTTTTACCGGAACGTTCAGGTCAGCACGGATCAAAACTCGCTTACCCGCCAGATCTAAATCGGTCATCTTAATTACAGACATGGTGAATCCTCTCGTTGATTCTCTAAATTGTTTAATCTTGTGCCGTGTGCAGATCTATTATTATGCACCGTCTGTCAGCAACAGATCATTTGAAACCCGTAGCAGCCATTGCTAACGTTGTATCCAACATTCGGTTAGCAAAACCCCACTCATTATCACACCAGACTAATGTCTTAATCAGATGTTGCCCACTGACCCGCGTTTGTGTGCCATCAACAATCGCGCTGTGGGGATCATGGTTAAAATCCGTTGAGACTAACGGCAATTCAGTATAGTCAACTATACCACGAAATGAAGTTGCTGCTGATTTTTGCATTAATTCATTGATTTTTTTGACATTCACTGGAGATTTTACTGTAACGCTCAAATCAATAGCAGTAACATTAATCGTTGGTACGCGTACTGAGATGGCTTCAAAACGGTCACAGAATTTTGGAAAAATCCGGGTTATCCCTGCGGCCAGTTTGGTATCCACCGGAATGATAGACTGGCTGGCAGCCCGGGTACGCCGTAAATCTTGATGATAGGCATCAATCACAGGCTGGTCATTCATTGAAGCATGAATGGTTGTCACCGTTCCAGATTCAATCTCAAATGCATCATCCAATAATTTAATGATGGGAATAATGCAGTTGGTGGTGCAAGAGGCATTGGATACAATGCGATCTTCTGCTGTCAGTAAATCCTGATTCACACCATAGACCACCGTCGCGTCTAAATCATTGCCGCCCGGATGAGAAAACAGCACCTTTTTTGCGCCACTGGCAAGATGCGCTTCCCCATCAGCTCTGCTGCCATATATCCCACTGCAATCAAGAACAATATCAATCCCCAGTTCCTGCCAAGGCAATGCCGATATATCGGGTTGATGAAACAGACGAATATTATCGTCACCAACCTGCAACAAATCATTATTCAGACGCACATCCCAGGCAAAACGACCGTGACTGGAGTCATACTTCAGCAAGTGGGCAATTCCTTCGGCATCAGCCAACTCATTAACAGCAATAATAGCAATTTCAGCCCGACGCCCAGACTCATAAAGAGCACGTAAAATACTGCGCCCTATCCTGCCAAAACCGTTTATTGCTACCTTGATTGTCATGTTACTCCCTGAATATAGTTATTACCACGCAACCGTTTAGGATAACTGACTCAATCACTAATGTACTGATTGTTTATCACAAAATTACTAAAACTGTGGCACAAAAAACTCTCCAGACAACAAAATGAAACGATTCAGCTACTGACAATGAGATTAAGGGAAAAGTAGATTGTTAACAATAGTAAAAAGTGATCAACTCACGAAATAGAAAAACGTGCCAGCATTTGATATAAATCAAATCCAATGCATTGATCTATCAATACCATTCGCTCAAATATTGACAACCAGCTTCAATATATGGAAACTGGTTGTCGTTTATTGAAGTCCAAGAAAGGAAGTAAATCGTGTCGATCAGGAAAACTCCGGCGTCTGAGGTATTCAACGAGATCACATTGGCGGTGTTCCGGCTCAATGCCCGACTGCTCTCTAAAGGGGATAAACTCGTTGCCCCGTTGGGAATCACGAGCGCGATACGGCAGGTGCTCAGTGCGATTGCACTCGCACCGCATCCACTCTCAGCGCCGCAGATTGCCACAGCAATAAGCATCACACGCCAAGGTGCGCAGAAACAACTGAATCTTGGATTGGAGGCAGGAATGGTGAAAACCATCATTAATCCCCGGCACGAACGCTCACCACTCTATCAACTCACTGGGCTTGGCCTGCGTACCTTTGATACGGCGACGTCGCTTGAAACCGAATGGATGGAATCGCTCGTGAAAGACGTTGAACTCAACGAACTGAAAATGACGTTGGACACACTACTCAGCCTGGAGGCCAGACTGGAAAATCCATCGATGCCAGATAGTACTGAGGATTGGTTTATCAAGCACGACAAAGAATTCGACTAAAAGTACGACGCACCAACGGATCACTGCACAACCTTCAGACCTATGTTGGCATGTTGCCGTCGTGAACCGCATGAATCGCGCGGCTCACCCCGGCAGAATAGTAAAACAAACATAAATACAAACAAGTAACTTTCAGGAGATAAAGATGCTCAAGCTAGAAGAAATGGACACCCACGTGACCATGCGGGAACAATTATTTTCGAACACCGATGGCTCCATAGTGCTGATGAACATATTCCATGTTGATCCCGCACAGGCAGACATCCTGGAGGCGGCCTGGAAGGAAGATGCGGAGTATATGCTGGCACAAACCGGCCTGATTTCCGCACAATTGCATCGCGGGATCGCTGGCAGTGGTACGTTCATGAACTATGCCGTTTGGGAAAATCTGGCGTGTTTTCGCGCTGCATTCACTAATCCAGAATTTCAGGCGAAGCTCGCCAAGTATCCCAATGGGATAACCGGGTCGCCGCACATATTTCAAAAACTAGCAGTTCCCGGAATCTGCGAAGCATAAGTAAAAGAGCGCACCCGATCAACCTTTACCCCGGATGCGCTTACTTATAGACTAACTCATTATTTCAGCAGAGCTTTAGCCTTAGCGACTACATTCTCCACAGTGAAACCGAACTCTTTAAACAGCTGATCCGCGGGAGCCGATTCACCAAATGTCTCCATACCCACGATAGCGCCATGTATACCAACATATTTAAACCAGTAATCAGCAATACCCGCTTCAACTGCAACACGCGCAGAAACCACAGTTGGTAATACCGCTTCACGGTACGCAGCATCCTGCTTATCAAAAGCATCAGTAGACGGCATAGAAACTACACGTACCTTACGGCCTTCCTGAGTCAATTGATTATAAGCCCCTACTGCCAATTCCACTTCTGAACCTGTTGCGATCAGAATCAACTCTGGCTGATCTTCACAATCTTTCAGGATGTAAGCACCTTTCTCAATATTAGCCAACTGCTCAGCAGTACGTTCTTGCTGTGCCAGATTCTGGCGAGAGAAAATAAGTGCTGATGGACCTGTTTTACGTTCAATAGCGTATTTCCATGCAACCGCAGATTCAACCTGGTCACATGGACGCCATGTGCTTAGATTTGGTGTCACACGCAAACTGGCAATCTGTTCTACCGGCTGGTGAGTCGGGCCATCTTCACCCAAACCGATTGAGTCATGGGTATAAACAAAGATGCTACGAATTTTCATCAGTGCCGCCATACGCACTGCGTTACGGGCATATTCAACGAACATCAGGAAAGTTGCACCATAAGGTACAAAACCACCATGCAGAGCAATACCGTTCATAATGGCGGACATGCCAAATTCACGAACGCCATAATGGATGTAATTACCTGCTTGATCTTCGTTCAATGGCTTAGAACCTGACCACATCGTCAAATTACTTGGCGCCAGGTCAGCAGAACCACCCATAAATTCAGGCAGCACTTTACCAAAAGCTTCCAAGGCATTTTGAGATGCTTTACGACTGGCAATATTGGCAGGATTTTGTTGCAATTGTTCGATAAATGCTTTTGATTCGGTTTCCCAGTTTGCCGGTAATTCACCACGGGTACGGCGTTTGAATTCAGCGGCTAATTCAGGATACGCTTTTTCATAAGCAGCGAATTTCTCATTCCAGGTTGCTTGTTTCGCGTTACCCATCTCTTTTGCATCCCACTCAGAATAGATTTCCGCTGGAATTTCAAATGCTGGATGATTCCAACCCAGTACTTCACGAGTTGCGGCAATTTCTGCGTCACCCAGTGGGGCACCGTGAGAATCATGAGTACCCGCTTTGGTTGGCGCGCCAAAACCGATAACTGTTTTACACATCAGCAGTGAAGGTTTATCAGAAATTTTACGTGCTTCTTCAATCGCTGCTTTGACGGCATCTGCATTATGACCATCAACACCGCGAACTACATGCCAGCCATAAGCCTCAAAACGACCTGCTGTATCATCGGTAAACCAGCCTTCAACATGACCATCAATAGAAATGCCATTGTCATCATAGAAAGCAATCAGTTTACCCAGCTTCAACGTTCCCGCCAGAGAGCAAACTTCATGAGAAATGCCTTCCATCATGCAACCATCTCCCATAAACACATAAGTGTTATGGTCAACGATATCATGACCAGGACGGTTAAATTGCGTAGCCAGAGTACGTTCAGCAATAGCAAAACCTACCGCGTTGGCAATCCCCTGCCCCAAAGGACCGGTCGTTGTCTCTACGCCTGGCGCATAGCCATACTCAGGATGGCCTGGGGTTTTGGAGTGTAACTGACGGAAGTTTTTCAGATCATCAATAGAAACGTCATAACCGGTGAGATGTAACAGGCTATAAATCAACATCGAGCCATGCCCGTTAGACAATACAAAACGATCACGATCAACCCAATGTGGATCAGTTGGGTTATGATTTAAATAATCACGCCATAAAACTTCAGCGATATCAGCCATTCCCATAGGCGCACCAGGGTGCCCTGATTTTGCTTTCTGCACAGCATCCATGCTAAGGAAGCGAATAGCATTAGCAAGGGTTTTACGAGTGGTCATTTTCTACTCCAAGTGGGATAAAAACGTTTAGGGGGATAATTTTCTCAGCACAGCGTACAAACCGCAATCTTTAAAGCCAGATATAAGAAAACTATCTTAATTTCACTTAAACGACAATTCTTTGATTTAGATTGCTGATTTACATGAATTTCATCGTCATCAGAATAATAAATAAACTCATTACGCAATATAGCGAGGTAATTTAATTAAACATAACTATTAGTCGCAAATCAATAGATAAAACACCCAATTAAACGGCAACACATCTTTAATTCGCAGTAATTTCCAGCTACCAAATTGATTATTTATATTGAACATATATTACGTACCAATGCTCCATTAGTTATTTAATTTATAAATAATTAATACGCAGGAAAACCCCCTCCGGATATCAATATCATCGCCACATCAATAAACAAATAAATAATTTAAAATCAAATAATAATTACAGTTATATTTTCTTATATAACAATACATTACACAAAACAATAAGCAATTCAATTAACAAGCACCTGTAAAATAAAAAATATTATTTTTTGACGAATTAATTATTGCAATCCATTATATAATCAGGTTATTTTAAATAGAATAAAAAAATAGCCATTCAGATAATTACTTAATTAGTAATCAGGGAATTTCCATGTTAAATATAAAAAACAAGCAAAACAATATCACTCCGCAATTAATTTATATGTGGGAAAGAAGTCATGAACCTTGGGGAGCTAAAGATTGCCATTCAAGATTTATCTATGCCAATCCGGCTTTTTATCAACTGCTCAATCTGCCGGAAGATTTCGATATTACGGGGCTTTCAGCGGGAGAATTACCCTCATCTACCGCAGAATATGAAGAAGAATTCTGTCGTCAGGATCAAAAAGTTATTCAGACTATGCAAACCGTCACCTCACTTGAAACTCACCTGTTTGGAAAAAATAACGTCAAGCAAACCTACCGTTGTGATAAATATCCACTTTGTGATGAAAATGGTCACTGTATCGGTATCACTTTTCATATGTCCAAAGCTCAAAATTTTTCTATTTCTTATTATCATAAAAAATCATCTCCAGCGGCTATGGAATTTATACCACCCAGCGACATACTGACTCAAACTGAGTGAGAAGTGCTTTTTCTGGCTCTGCGATCACTGGATGAAGAGGGCATCAGCAAAGCATTAATGATAAGTACAAAAGACGTCGTTAATCATATTCAGTCAATTTACCAAAAATTTAATCTGCCACTGCATATAGAATTGGAAGATTTCTGCAAAGAAAATAATTTCGATCTTTATATTCCAGAAAGATTTGTCTCTACTGGCAGCAGAGAGTTATAAATTTTCATTAATCCAATAACCAAACCAAAAACTCGAATATCTTTCTAATAAAATAGGAATTTTGTTGTGAATTACAAAAAATTAACTGTATCTCCTCAAATTATTAACTTGATGGAAACCAGTCATGAACCATGGGGTATAAAAGATAAAAGCTCCCGCTTTGTTTATGAGAATAAAGCAATGGCTATGCTACGGGATCTTCCTGTTGGTTATAATGTTGAAGGGCGTCTCGACAATGATTTGCCTTGGAATGGCGCAGCTTTTGCAGAACAATTTCAAATACATGACAGAGCAGTCATGCAATCAGAACAAAGAATATGCTCATTAGAAACACATCTATACGGTAAAGAAAAATTACTTTCCTCATATTTCTTCGAGAAGTTTCCATTTTATAATGAAAATAATCAATGTGTTGGTGTTATTTTCCATGCCTGGAAAGCCAAAGCTTTTTCTCTGACACGCTTTTTTTACGGTAAACTCCCTGCTTCTATCATGTTTCAACCACCCTCAGAGTTATTTACGCAACGGGAATGGGATGTCATTTTCCTATTTTTACAAAAATACACCAGTAAACAAATCGGGCAAATACTCAATATCTCTTATCGCACTGTAGAAACTCATATGTTACGAATATACAAAAAAATTGGTATTAATTCTGGTCAGCAACTGGATGAATATTGCCGCCTTAATGATTTTGATCTCTATGTTCCTGAGAGATTTTTAAAGCCAGGAAGTAAAATGTTTATATAATATGATAATTACCCTGGACAAGAGCTGTCTTTGAGGAGCAATGGAAATAATTTCCCTACTTATACTGTGATATCAGCAAGAAATGTACCACTAATGGAATAAAAATTTCATATTAAACTATATAAAAACACCTTAAAAGTACCAGAAAGAAACTATTGGCAAATTGAGCTATTAAACTAAGAATACTTTTAAAAGATAATAATTATGGCCTTTACATCCGGCAAAAACACTTGCAATATATAGATCTTATTTTGTTATAAACTAACCGATAGCATTATTAAGTAATCGTTCCGATAGCCTCTTTAATTAACCCTCATCGATAATCTGTACTTAATGACTACCCTATCAAACGGTAAAAACATTGATAATTTATCTATTATCGATGTTTTCTAATAATTAAAATGAGGAGATTATGATGAACATTCAAGATTGGCATCCAGCGGATATTATTGCAGCCTTAAGAAAACAAGGGACAAATCTTTCAGCAGTTTCCCGCAAAGCAGGTTTAGCATCATCGACACTGAGTAATGCATTGCATCGTCCATGGCCAAAGGGAGAAGCGTTAATCGCCACCGAATTGGGTTTACATCCATCGGCTATTTGGCCATCACGCTATAGACCTGGTAAAGAAAATAAGTTCCTAATAAAGGTTACAGAAACAAGAAGTATAGAAAGCTGGTAGCTTCTCTATGTCTTATTTCAATGCAATTTCATCATTGCCAATAAAGAGACTACTGCATGATATAAACGAGAAAGCCCCGGGCGATTACCCAGGGCTTCGAAATATTTGGCGGTGCGGACGGGACTCGAACCCGCGACCCCCGGCGTGACAGGCCGGTATTCTAACCAACTGAACTACCGCACCGCGCAGCGTTCTGGTTAAGAACGAGGTAAATACTACGAACCCAAGATCATCCCGTCAATATTTTTTATTACAAAGTGGCGTGTTTGATCAACTTTTCACCCCAAAAGGTGATTTATCTGCAATTTTATTTTAACTCTGTCCAGAACTTATACGCCATAAACAGCTCCCGCCTTTCTTCTCAACTAAATCCAATCTGGATTCATGAGCAACAAGTTCTTCATCCGCTGCATAAATAACTTTTAGCGCAGTTTGCGGCCGGGTAATACGCCGCACTTCAGAAACACCCGCATTGCCAGAAACGTCGCCTTCCATTGAGAATGCAAGAGAAGTCTGCCCGCCTGTCATGATCAAATAGACATCAGACAATATCTCGGCATCAAGCAACGCCCCGTGTAGGGTTCGTTTAGAGTTGTCTATGTCATAACGATCACACAACGCATCAAGGTTGTTTCTTTTTCCCGGAAATAACGCTCTTGCTAATTGCAAGCTATCGGTAATCTTGCAGAAATCAGCCGTTGGTGGGATATCACGGCCCAGTTTGCCAAATTCATAATCCATAAAACCGATATCGAAGGGAGCATTATGGATAATTAACTCAGCGCCACGAATGAATTCAATGAATTCATCTGCAATATCAGCAAACACCGGTTTATCCTGCAAAAATTCATCACTGATTCCGTGAACTTCAAATGCCTCAGGATCGACCAATCTGTCCGGCTTAATATAGAGATGAAAATGGCGGCCAGTCAGACGGCGGTTAATAACCTCTACGGCGCCAATTTCAATAATTTTGTGTCCTTCATAGTGAACACCTAACTTATTCATACCGGTGGTTTCGGTATCAAGGACAACTTGTCGTGTAATCGCAGTGCTCATAACGCTTTTTTATGTCAGACTTAAGGTTTTGGATTGAAGAAGAAGAGTCTACCAGATATGAGCAAGCAGGTAGAAATTTTCACCGATGGATCTTGTCTTGGAAACCCGGGGCCAGGTGGATATGGTGTTTTATTACGTTATCAACAACACGAAAGAACCCTCAGTGAAGGTTTTTATCACACGACCAACAACAGAATGGAGCTGATGGCCGCAATTATTGGCCTGGAAACCCTAACCCGTCCTTGCAAAATTGTATTAACCACCGACAGTCAATACGTGCGCCAAGGCATTACACAATGGATCCATAATTGGAAAAAGCGCGGCTGGCGTAAAGCAGATAAATCGCCTGTCATCAACGTCGATTTATGGCAACGTCTCGATCAGGCAATTACCCGCCATGATATTGACTGGCAATGGGTTAAAGGCCATGCCGGACATGACGAAAATGAGCGTTGTGACGAATTGGCTCGAGCCGCCGCAAACTCACCGACAAAAACCGATGCTGGGTATGTCGAAAATACAGATTAATCACGCTTTCGGTAACATTTTGTTACACCAACAGCACTGCCCAGTTTAGGCCTTAATAGCGTCATTTTTATCTGGTTTAGCGTTAACGGCAGTGTCCGCTTACGGGCAATAATCAGACTTACACAACCAAATACAGGCAAATGCCGGTTAAAAAAACCGGCTTCATTTCGCCAGGGTAATACTTGAAAATTCCCACGATACATCACTTCATAATTCAGCAGACTCAGCCAATCAAGTTGACGCATCAGGGAAAACATACGGCTGCAATAGGGCTGATGCCGCCATAATCCTGGTACTAATTTCCCTAAACCCAGCAAACTCAATGAATTAAAACCACTGATGATAAGCCAGCCATCATCAATCATCACCCGGTCAACTTCCCGTAAAAGGCGATGAGGATCAGCACTGTAAGCCAGCACATGACTCAGCAAACAAGCATCAACGGACTTTTCTTCAAACGGCAGATGGTAAGGATCGGAAATCACCTGCATATTCTTTCCTTCCCTACCCACATTGATCTGATTAAAAA
This sequence comes from Photorhabdus khanii NC19, assembly GCF_000517265.1. GTDB lineage: Bacteria > Pseudomonadota > Gammaproteobacteria > Enterobacterales > Enterobacteriaceae > Photorhabdus > Photorhabdus khanii. The sequence goes on along the minus strand of NZ_AYSJ01000015.1, from coordinate 242,151 downwards.
TCGGACATTCTTTGCTATCAATCTCAGCACTCAAATTACCAACTTTCAACAGATGGAAACCAAATATTTTCTGCCACCAGGGTTGTAATTGACGCTCCAAAGCGGCACGGTAATACTCCCCCCAAGGTAAATCAGACCAAGAAGCCGGGGGATTCATATTCTGTGTTGTATGTGCAGATTTCATGGCTTCTTTTCCTTATAAACCGCTGTTAACAAGAGGTATACAATGGAGCTTATCAGCATTCCTGCCCTTTCGGATAATTACATTTGGTTACTTTGTGATGAAAACAGACACTCTGTAATCATTGATCCGGCAGAATCACAACCTGTTCTTGATACCTTGAAATCCCGTGGCTGGATACCCGATGCAATTTTACTTACCCATCATCATCACGATCATGTGGGTGGCGTCCCTGGGATTATTGCTCAATTCCCTGATCTGCCAGTATACGGCCCAAAGGAAACCCAGAACAAAAGTGCCACAATAATAGTATGTGGAGGTAATAACATCAATTTTGGTTGTTTTTCTTTCCAAGTTATTGATGTTCCAGGCCATACTCTGGGACACATTGCTTTTTATCAAGCTCCTTACCTTTTTTGTGGAGACACATTGTTCTCTGGTGGTTGCGGACGTCTCTTTGAAGGCACCGCTGAACAAATGTACACATCTATAGGAAAAATAGCTGAATTGCCTGATGACACACTTATCTGTTGCGCCCATGAATATACCGTTTCTAATATGAAGTTTGCTCATGCTGTTTTGCCCAATCAGACTATTAGCGAATACCAGCAAAAAGTAACTAAAATGAGGGAAAATCATCAACCAACAGTACCAACCACGTTACAAACTGAGAAAAAAATCAATGTTTTCTTAAAATGCGATGATGTTGATTTACAAAGAAATATTGGAATCACACCTCACTCTCAACCGCTTTCTAGCGTTTTCCGTCAGCTCAGAAGACAAAAAGACCAATTCTGATTTAAATAGTTGCCATATCAAGCCAAGATAAGTATTATTGCTCGTCTTTTAAGCAACTATAAAAATTAATTATGAAGACAAAAGCGATTCTGTTCGCATCTGTCTTGCTGGTTGGCTGTCAATCCGGACCTGATTGGTCGACGACAGCCGAGCAACGGGCACAGAATTCGTCTTCAACGAGTCTAAAAACAGGCAAGATAGCAGCAACTGATGACACCAATCAGTTTGCTGCCTACTGGAAGGATGGTGATCCCAGCGCTCAACAGGAGCTGTGGAGATACATCCGTGATGAGTTGAGGATGCAGATCCCTGATAATTACAGGGTTCGTGAACAACGAAATTATTACCTGAAAAACAAGAGCTATCTCCACGATGTAACTTTACGGGCTGAACCGTATATGTACTGGATAGTCAGGCAAATCAAGCAACGCGATATGCCGATGGAACTGGTACTGGTACCCATAGTGGAGAGTGCTTTTAACCCGCATGCTACCTCACGCGCTAAAGCAGCAGGTCTGTGGCAGATTGTCCCAGACACGGGTCGCAGCTACGGTCTTACTCAAGATAAATGGTATGACGCACGCCGGGACGTTGCTGCCTCAACAACTGCCGCCCTGAATCTGTTACAACGCCTTAATAAAATGTTCAATGGTGACTGGTTATTGACTATTGCTGCTTACAACAGCGGCGAAGGTCGTGTTATGCGCGCAATGAAAGAAAATACGGCAAAAGGTAGATCAACCGATTTTTGGTCCTTATCACTGCCAAAAGAAACTGCGCTCTATGTACCTAAAGTTCTGGCGCTCAGTGATGTCATCCGTCACAGTGATAAATATGGCATTACGCTGCCAAAATCCAATAATCAACGAGCACTTGATCAAATAGATGTTGGTCAGCAAATCACACTGTCTCAAGCCGCAGAAATGGCTGGCATGTCCCTGACGTCCATTAAAGCCTATAACCCTGGATATAAACGGGGAGTCACATCGCCTAACGGTCCGCATTACATCATGCTGCCAAAAGCAAAAGTTGATCAGTTTAAAAACTCATTGGCAAATGAAACTATTCTGAACAATATGCGTCAGGAAGTTGTAAAAAACAACCGCCGACTGAATAAGCAAAGTCAATATAAAGTTCGTTCAGGTGATACATTATCTGCTATTGCCAAACGGTTTAATGTCTCCATCCGTGAATTACAACATATGAATAACCTGAAAACAGCCAGGTTGTTGAAAATTGGACAAATATTAAGGGTAAATAATAACAATGCTATTATTTACCGTGTCCGCCAAGGTGATTCAATTGCGAGTATTGCTAAACATCACGGTATCAATATTAAGGACGTAATGAACTGGAACGATGGCATCAAAACGACTGATGTAAAACCTGGAATTGAGTTAACGCTTTATGTTGATGAGTTTTTTGATGAAGCTTAAAACCTTTTCCGACAAGTGCTTATTGTTAATAAAATATAATAGATGGCCCTCCCTCAGGGCCATTTCCTTCAAGGAATTTGCTTCCCAGGAACTGGGACGGGCATACGATGGTGATGATGATGTTTTATAGCTCGCTTCTTTAATTGAAAGTATCAGACACGTTAAATCTATTTTCTGGCAACCTGTTTACAATAAATTTTTCTCTAGCTAAAGGCGGGAGAACAGAATGGGGTAAACAGGTTTTCCTACACGATTTTCATTGATAGTTGATTCGGTAAAGATATCAGTAAATACGTATATCCTTAATGAACATGAAAAAACTCTGGCTATTAAAATAAACTTTAAAGAGTTTTTTAACAAAACTATATCGTTAATAACCTTATCCTCTCCCTTCTTTAAGTTACCTATTACGGGTCGATTATGAAATTGCATCACAATATAGGCTAAAATGATTTCAGGAGTAGATCAATTAGTAACAGAATGAAAAGATCTGTCATTTTTGCTATACAAGATAATTATGATAAAACTATATCAAACTGAATAATATTCAATTAACTAACATTCTAAACACAACAATCCTATAAACTTTATATTAGGAAAGATAACCAGCGTAATCTCCTACAACGTTTAAGTTCAAGAATTTATTATAAATTCACACGCCTATGAAATAACTCTTCTTAAACAAGTCATTTGTTATCTTATTCAAGATCAATAATTACAGCAGAAAAATAAAAAATCTGGAAACATTTAATTTATAAAGCATCATAAAACAACAAAGTGATTTATAAGGTTTTTATAATGAAAACATTTACCGCAAAAAAAATATATCGTATTTTTCATTGTAGTCATTTGCATTTTAATTCTTTCTGTGCCATATATTAATCACATAGATAACAGACATTAATTACGTAAATGCATATGTGAAAAAATTGTCACTTATAGCTATAACAAATAATTAAAATATCATCTCTTTTTTAAGAAACTGTCAATATTGAAAGAAGGTTGATTTAATTTTAGTATCCATATTGGACCAAGAGTGGATCAATATTTCTATCAATATGGCAAAAACGACGCTCTAACACCTGTAAAGCTATTCCTCAATTTTCAAATTAAGGAAAGCTGATGAAATCATTTACGAATTTCATCCAAAAGTAGAGAATATCAAAAGTCCTTTTACTACCTTATTCAAGGACCACATATCATGAAAACCTTATCGACAATGCGAGATCCAGTTAAACTACCACCAATGCCATCTGAAATAACCGCCGCAAAAACTTATAAATCAGCAAACATGGCGCGATCCCGCTTGGAGGGAGACGACCTTGTTTTTATTGATGACGATGGCTTTAATCGAGCTATCCGACATGGTTTCTTTCTCCTAGAAGTTCCACCCTATATAGATTTTGAATATGGAGATCGACTTGCATACCATTTCTTTGAACCTGTTACAGAAGGTGACCTTCGACCCTATACGGGATTTAAATCATGTACTTTTTCCACCGGTTACGAAGGTTATTTCGACAGAAAACATGATCAATGGGAAAATTTCTACATCGAACGAAAACACTGGAACCTCATTCCACCGGAGGTCGCTACACTGGGTCAATACATGGCGCACGCAGGGATATGTATACTGCGCTCAGTGTTAAATCATGTTGGTATTCCTCGTAGCGACTGGGAATTAGTCACGGAGGGCCTTTCAGAAGGGCTAGGGCACCAGATGTTAGGGTTTAATCACTATCGTTCAGAGAAAGCAACCCGAGGCTCCAAGTTTCATCGCGATTTAGGATGGGTAACAATCCTAAGAACGACTGAGCGTGGCCTTTTGGCCTATATAGATGATGAGCTTTTGGCTATCGATCCGGTTCCAGGCTACCTGATAATTAACTTTGGCAGCTCGATGGAAATACTGACAGAAGATTTAGAGATAAATGTTCGGGCCAATGTACATGGTGTTGTTCGTACAGAACGCAATGGACAGCGCGACAGAATGTCCTATGTGATGCTTTTAGACAATAACCCGGCTGGCAATATCTATAAATATGATCCCAAAGGCCCAATCAAGGTTCAATCCTTTAAAGAATTTGTTGTTCAGGAAACTAGTCGAGCGTATGATGATAATATCACTTTATAAATAGAAATCCGCCAAGCTATAAAATGGCAGATTTCCAGCACAACTAATAGATTTAATTATATAGTAAAAGATGGTTTATTATGCCAATCATAACCTGTTTGCAACAAAATTTTCTCTATCTAAAACCGGTAAAATAGAACAGTGTAAACAGGTTTTTCTATGTGCTTTTCATTGATAGCAGACTTGATAAAATATCAGCAAAAGCTGATATCCTGATAACCCTCATCATATGAATAACATACTCAACAATCCCATTATTCCAATTAAAGGACTTACCTACTCTAATATGGGAATCTGGTGTACAAAATCTATTTAATATTTAAGTCAATTAGATATGAACATCAAATACCTAATCCGATAAATTAATTCCTTGCTGGCTTTCTTTATCAGGTATACTACTAATGATCTTCCTTCTCTTTGTAATGCCTAATACTTTCACATCTGCCTAATCCGGTCTGGCATCGTCTCCTTTCTACATATTTCATAATAGCTTTTTCACGTTATCAATTCATCACGCTTCATTGCAAAAAATATACGAATATCTATCTACATATGGAGTTAAATCAGCTTTATGAACATAAAAACACAATATTCATCCATTCTGGAACAGAGTACAAACTATACGCTTTTATTTATCCTTTCAGTCACCGTATTCTTCGTTGGCGCGACCGAATTCATGCTGTCATCCATGCTTACCCCTCTTGCAATAGCCTTCGGGACTAATGCCATTGCAGCCTTTGGTGTTGGCTTAGGGTTAGGTAATCTGTCTGCTGGTTGGCTTCGCAAGCTTTGCTGTCGAGAAGAAGTGACATTAGCCACTATTGGGTTAGTCGCAGGAGGTTCAAGCGCAGCAATGGTCATGCTATCCGTCGGATTGGTCATCGGCCTTACATTGACAATATTAGATTTCTGGCTGACGCGTTCCAGAAATTCGGCAGGTTGTTCTGTGTGAATCCTTTGCCCTCTGGCTTTAATCGCCCCGCCTATATATTCGGCGAGGATCGTTATTCGTTGTCACGCACAGAGGGGCATTAATTAAATTTTCAGTTACAGCCAGAAGAACCAGGCAAACAGCGAGATGATAGCGATACAGGCAATATTCAGAACCATACCTACTCTCACCATTTCAACTTGTTTGATATAACCGGAGCCGAAAACAATGGCGTTAGGTGGTGTTGCAACCGGCAACATAAAGGCACAAGATGCACCGAAGCCGATAATCAGTGTCAGAGTCATCACCGGCATACCCAATGCTTCCGCAACCGTTGCAAATACCGGTACCAACAGAGCTGCACTTGCTGTATTACTGGTGAACTCAGTCAAGAAAATGATAAACGCCGCCACCGCAACAATAATCACAAACCAGTGGCTTGCGCCGAAAGTCGCAGCCATGCCGTTTGCCATGATCTCACTAGCGCCTGAGTTTTTCAAAATAGCACTTAAAGTCAGTCCACCACCAAACAGCATCAACACGCCCCACTCGGTGTTATTCTGAATCTGAGACCAACTCGCCACACCGGTTATACCAATCAAAATAGCAGCACCAACTGCAATAATGGTATCCAGATCTTTCACACCCCCCAAAGCAGAACTAATCACAGAGCTAAAGATCCAACAGAACACAGCTAACAGAAAAATCAGCATGGCAACCAGACGCTTACCCGTCCAATCCAGTTCTTCCAGCTTCATGTCGAATTGATGATTCAAATTCGGACGCAGCATCAGATACATTAAGCCGATCATCATTGGCATCAGAATAACAACCAGTGGAATACCAAATTTCATCCAATTGAAGAAATCGATACCCAGTTGAGCCGCCGCAATTGCATTTGGTGGACTACCGACCAACGTGCCTAAACCTCCGATACTTGCGCTGTAAGCCACACCCAGCAACACAAATACAAAAGTATGACGTTCAGAACGTGCATCCAGATTAGACAAAATCCCCAAGACTAATGGCAGCATCATTGCTGCGGTCGCCGTGTTACTGATCCACATTGAAAGACCGGCAGTAACACCAAACAGCAGCATCACAGCGACAGACAAACGTCCACGGGCAATCATCAGCAGACGATTAGCAATCAGTCGGTCCAATCCTTGGATGTGAAGTGCCGTTGCCAGTGCAAAACCACCAAAAAACAGAAAGATGATAGGATTAGCAAAAGATTTCAACGCGTCACCCGTATTCATCAATCCCATGCCAACCGCCAGAAGTGGAATACATAACGCAGTAAGAGTGACGTGAATAGCCTCAGTGAGCCATAGCACGCCAACAAATACCATCAGTGCCAAACCCGCATTGGCTTTTTCATCAAACGGCAGGGTATTGAGCAGAATAAACAGCAATGCAATATCAGCAGCCAGAATGATTAAGCCTTTCTTATTCGCGAAATTTGGCCTTATGGCTGGGGTTAAAGATTCAGAAGCATCCATGGTGACTCCATTAGCGCCGGTGATATCTGATCCACCATTGCTACAATTGTTAAAAAAATACAAGGCGTGTGAATATAAGGAGTCTTTCTTGGGAAGAAAATGCGGTTCTTTGAATTTTGGGATCTAAGACGTTGGAATTGACCAATTAAATCATAACAGACGGTATTTTATACAATTTTTTGTCGTTATATCACACAATTACTACTTTTTAGGTATAGGCAGTCATCGCATTTTATGCAAGTTTTCAGATTCCTGTTCTATATTTAACTTCACCATTTTCCTTAAACTGATACTTCGTTTTTCCGTTTCCTGTATTTGATTTTTCGACTTAAAATCAGAGAGGGTAACAAGTATATTAAAGGAAAATAGTAACGAGTTATAAAATTATTTTGCTACTCGGTCATAAACAAGATCGAAAATCGATGCACAAGTCACATTTTCACACTTCATGAAACTGATTATATAAACCACACACTTCTATCACATTCCATCCAGCATATTTTATATTGTAATTTTTCATTAATGACATAATAAATAAGAAATATTTTACACAATATAAAATATTAGCGTATTGAAGATATTTACAGAAGACTACTCCTCTGTAAAATTGTCCACTTCAAAGAATCATAAACATAATTACCCCTCTCATTGTAAAAGTGATAACCTGACATGGAAGTTATTCTAGTTTTACAGTTTAATCATGATAGGTAGAATTATGAAAGATAAAAATATGAGTTTCTCTGTAAACAAAGATCTGGATGTTCATTCAAAAAGCTTTGATGCTTTCATATCATACATGGAAAACAGCAACGATTTCTGGATTATAAAAGACAACGAATCTCGATTCGTCTATGCGAATGATACTATGATTTATTACAGTGGCCTTCCCAAGGGTTTTAACATAGAAGGGAGGCTTGATAGTGAATGTCCAGCGCAGTGGTCTGAGTTTGAAGATATTATACAAGCTAACGATAAAAACGTAATGACTAGTAAAAAGACTATACCAGTACTAAATACTTTCATTTATGGAGGAAGAGAAAAAATAATCCAACCATTTCTAGTCGATATTACACCGCTAATAAAGGATGGAGAATGTATTGGGATTGTGGGACACGGTAAAAAACTTGAAATTTATTCCATGTATCATTTTGAAAACAACAGGCATCCTGACTCATTAACTTTCGGCACACCTGATTTACTTACCGACAGAGAATTCGATATAGTATTTTTTGCTTTGCAATCACTAAGCGCTAAAGATATAGCTAGAAAATTAGATATTTCATATAGAACGGTACAAAGGAGGCTACAAATAATTTATCAGAAAATAGGGATAAATTCATTAAGCCAGTTAAAAGAATATTGCAGGGGTAGAGGGTATGATAACTATGCTCCTACCCGATTCATTAATCCTAACCCCTATATACCTCTGGCATAACAATGTACAACATCATTGTCGTCACTATGCCATTAGGGTTTTACAGTTTAATCATGATAGGTGAAATTATGAAAGATAAAAATATGAGTTTCTCTGTAAACAAAGATCTGGATGTTCATTCAAAAAGTTTTGATGCCTTCATATCATACATGGAAAACAGCAACGATGTTTGGGTTATAAAAGACAACGAATCTCGATTCGTCTATGCGAATGATATTATGATTTATTACAGTGGCCTTCCTAAGGGTTTTAATATAGAAGGGAAGCTTGATGGTGAATGTCCAGCACCGTGGTCTGAGTTTGAAGATATTATACAAGCTAATGATAAAAACGTAATGGCCAGTCAAAAAACCATTCCGGTATTAAGTACCTTCACTTATAGAGGAAGAGAAAAAATAATCCAACCATTTCTGGTCAATTTTACACCGCTAATGAAAGAGGGAAAATGCATTGGGATTGTAGGACACGGTAAAAAACTTGAAATTTATTCCATGTACCATTTTGAAAACAACAGGCATCCGGACTCATTAACTTTCGGCACACCTGATTTATTTACTGATAGAGAGTTCGATATAGTATTTTTTGCTTTGCAATCACTAAGCGCTAAAGATATAGCTAGAAAATTAGATATTTCATATAGAACGGTACAAAGCAGGCTACAAATAATTTATCAGAAAATAGGGATAAATTCATTAAGCCAGTTAAAAGAATATTGCAGGGGTAAGGGATATGATAACTATGCTCCTACCCGATTCATTAATCCTAACCCCTATATACCTCTGGCATAACAATGCAAAACATCGCTGTCGTCACTATACCATTAGGGTTTTACAGTTTAATCATGATAGGTGAAATTATGAATGACAAAAACATGAGTTTCTCTATAAACAAAGATCTGGATGTTCGTTCAAAAAGCTTTGATGCCTTCATATCATACATGGAAAACAGCAACGACTTTTGGATTATAAAAGACAAAGAATCTCGATTCGTCTATGCTAATGATGTTACACATTATTACTGCAACCTTCCTAAGGGTTTTAACATGGAAGGTAGGCTTGATATTGAATGTCCGGGACCGTGGGTTGAGTTTGTAGATATTATACAAGCCAATGATAAAAACGTAATGACTCGTCAAAAAACCATCCCGGTATTAAACACCTTCACCTATGGAGGAAGAGAAAAAATAATCCAACCACTTCTAGTTAATATTACACCACTCATGAAGGATGGAGAATGCATTGGGGTTGTAGGACACGGTAGAAAACTTGAAATTTATTCCATGTACCATTTTGAAAACAACAGGAATCCGGACTCATTAACTTTCGGCACACCTGATTTATTTACAGACAGAGAATTCGATATAGTATTTTTTGCTTTGCAATCACTAAGCGCTAAAGATATAGCTAGAAAATTAGATATTTCATATAGAACGGTACAAAGCAGGCTACAAATAATTTATCAGAAAATAGGGATAAATTCATTAAGCCAGTTAAAAGAATATTGCAGGGGTAAGGGATATGATAACTATGCTCCTACCAGATTCATTAATCCTAACCCCTATATACCTCTGGCATAACAATGCAAAACATCGCTGTCGTCACTATACCATTAGGGTTTTACAGTTTAATCATGATAGGTGAAATTATGAATGACAAAAATATGAGTTTCTCTATAAACAAAGATCTGGATGTTCATTCAAAAAGCTTTGATGCCTTCATATCATACATGGAGAACTGTAATGAGTTTTGGTATATAAAAGATAAAGAATCGAGATTTATCTATATGAATGATTATGGACTTCATCATAGCGGACTACCCAAAGGGTTTAATGTTGAAGGTAAACTGGATAGTGAGTGTCCGGTTTATTGGTCTGAGGTTGCTGATATCATTCAATCTAATGACCGTAGAGTAATGGAGGAAAAAAAAGTCATTCCTACTTTGATTACATTTATGTATGGTGGTAGGGATAAAATTATTCAACCATTTATGGCGCATGTCGCGCCTTTGATAAAAAATGGAGAGTCGATTGGCGTAGTAGGCAAAGCTAGAAAGCTAGAAGTTTTTTCAATGTATCATATGGAAATTAATAAACCTCCTGAATCACTATCATTTGGCAACCCAACTGAGATTTTTACCGACAGAGAGTTCGATATAGTATTTTTTGCTTTGCAATCACTAAGCGCTAAAGATATAGCTAGAAAATTAAATATTTCATATAGAACGGTACAAAGCAGGCTACAAATAATTTATCAGAAAATAGGGATAAATTCATTAAGCCAGTTAAAAGAATATTGCAGGGGCAAAGGGTATGATAACTATGCTCCTACCCGATTTATTAATCCTAACCCCTATATACCTTTAGCATAACAATGTACAACATCACTGTCGTCACTATGCCATTAGGGTTCTGCCTAGAGAACCCTATACCCCGGCACGTAGAAGCTCCTGTACGCCTCTATCATAAACAGGATCTTTAGCGCCAACCGGTTATTTTAGATAGAAAAAAGGCTTTATTTATGATCTGATCATTGTCGCCAAACAAAATACCGAGATCAGAGAATAAAGCCGATGACAATTATCCCCACAAAACTTCAGTTAATGCCATTCTTCAGTAACACTTTTCTTGAAAAAACCGCCCGCCGATGTGGCTTTATGGAACGACTCAGAAATATTGGGCCACAGTCTCTGGTTCTCAGTCTGATAGCCGCACTGAGCAAAGGAAACTGCACCTCCATCGCTGACCTGCACCGGCAATTTAACGGCATGTGTCTGAGTGAAAAACACACTGTCGCCTATAAGCCCTTCCATAATCAGTTGCGTAAAAGCGCCTTCGCCGATTTTATGAAGACACTGGTAACGTTCGCTATGGCTCAGTTGACTGAAAAAGCTTTGCCCCCTTACCCAAAAAATTCAGCCAGTTTGACGATATCCTCTTGCAGGATGGCAGCTCATTCAACGTTCATCCCGAGTTAGCCGGGGTTTTTCCCTGTTGTTTCAGTCCCTTGAAGGCGGCGGTTGAGTGCCATATGACCCTGTCTTTGTTCAGCCAATCACCCATCGCCATGACGGTGACCGCAGACACGGCCTCCGAGCGGGCTTATCTGCCTGCCCCTCACACCTTACGCAATAATTTGGATCGTGAGTTGCATGATGCTGTCCTCCCGGGGCTATCGCTGTGGTATACCCCTATTTTTTAACCGGTGACGCAATTTATAATACGTAGAAATACCTAATCCCACATTATCACAGGCTAGCTTTAACTTAATGCCTTTCGCTCTCAGCGCGTCAATCTGAGGGAGTTTGGGTTGAGTCGATGGCGATTAAATTTGACGCGATTGAACTCGTCGATGAATTCTTGGATGTCGCCAAACGTTGTACTGTCATCACTTTCGACAATGGCTTCCAATAGCTTCAATGTCGCTTCGGTTTCATCATATTGAGTGACATCAGGCATACCTTGCCCACTGAGACAGAATGGCGTGCTTTTATTTGAGTCAGGTTCAATCGCTTCAATGCGGATATCCAGTAACCCATGCCGATAGAAATTATACTCATAAGTGAATTTATCACGGTTTTCGAAATGAAAAGACGCAAGTGAAACAGCCCAGGGATCATTATAAAAACTGAGACCACCTTCATAGCTGACACCATAGTCTTTACCGTAGATATGAAAGGTATGGAGATAGTCATTATCCCAACCAAAAGCAAATTGCAGTAAAAAATGAAAAGCGCCTAGTGACATATCACTCTGAATGCGAAAACGTCGCCAGATCATAGGGCTGACATCTCGAATGGCGGCTTTTACTGTATATGCGGGCATAATTTCCCTTTCACCATGATGATAAAGCGAACAATCATACTTATCAGGGAATCTGAGCGAGTAGAGCTATTAGTTATTCGGTCAGCATCTCATCAGAACGTGATTTGCAAGACTACTGCTTCCTGCTCTCACATAATTGCCCCAAGGTTTTTTATGCTTTCTTCAAAAATTTAACCACGCACATAACAAACTGTTCAAGAGTGATTCGTGTCGCGAGGTATTTTTGGTTTGCAACAGTTTGATGTTTTTATAAGGCTTCGTACAATATCTCTACAGTGTATATGTTTCTCTTGATGTTTCTTTGTAATGATTGAATAATTAGCACTCAAAATGTACAATTTAAACGTACATCTTAGGAGACACATCATGCGTACATACACCTCGACTCAAGCTCGAGCCAATATCTCAGAAGTACTGGATGCAGCCACTCATGGCGAACCGGTTGAAATCACCCGTAGAGACGGTAGCTCAGCGGTGGTTATCAGCAAATCTGAATTCGAGGCATACCAGAACGCCAAGCTGGATGCAGAGTTTGATGTGATTATGCAGCATCATGGGCATACGGTAGAGGCGCTGACAAACCGATGATATGGGTTAGCGCACAGGAAGTTATCGCTTTTCATGACCGTATATTACAACGGCTTCCTGGTGTTGCCGGTATGTCCGATCCCGGCAGAGCTGAAGCGCTCATCTATCGGGTACAAAACCGTACACACTATGAAGGCGTAACGGATATTTTTGAACTGGCCGCAACTTACTGGGTGGCTATCGCTCGTGGTCATATCTTTAATGATGGTAATAAGCGCACAGCGTTTTTTGTTACCATGACTTTTCTCTACCGCAACGGTATCAAGATCCGTGATAACGACAATATGCTGGAAAACTTAACGGTGGAAGCTGCTACAGGTGAGAAAACCGTTGACCAGTTAGCACAGCACCTACGGGAACTGGTGGACAAGATTAGCTCAATTTGCTGAGTACTTCTGTTTTACGTGTACTTAACAAAAAGATAGATTAATAAAAAACCAATAAAATCAATATAAATAAGCCATCACTCAATATTGATCCAATAGCGCAATGTAGTTCACTTAAGAGAAGCTGCTTTGCGATTAACCGGATAGCGGGTCTTAGATATCTTAACCACCCTAGGCCTAGATGACCTGGGGCGTCTTTCTATGAAGAGCGCCGATAGGTCTCCTCTCAACGCCTTTAATCTTTTGGGCATATTGCCAAGAGATAAAGCCTTACTCATCACTTTTCTCAGTAATAGACTCGTTCCTGAAAAAGGCCATACCGACAATAAGCCAAAGTACCATATCGCTGAGGAGTCGTCGGCGTCTTATGGTTGCCTGGACAGAGAGGGAAGCGGCTCTAGCCACCCACTTATCGGGGATATGTTCGGAAAAGGTCGTCAACTGGGCGACATTAACAGGTGACTCTTCGAGAAAATCAGTTAGAGCAAAAGTTAGAGACATATAAAAAATCAGAAACCAGTAAATGATTTCCGATTTTGCCGCACAGATAGTTATTCTTTTCCGGCCTGAATTTTTTGTAATACCCCAGTATTACACAACTGTTTCAAATAGACTGAAGCCGTTTGCCGTTTAGCGATGCCATTATGTGCCCAGCACCCCACGTTAAACAATGGATTGAACAGCTTAAACACTCACCAAAATTAAGAAATAATATTCGATGGCAAAAACCAAAAACTAAAATTAATGTCAAAATAGGGTTAGGTCGATTAACAGAAGCAGAATAAGACTGCCCAATCCTCCGAACAGTCTCCATGTGCTTAATACGTCAAATTACAAATTCAGCTTTTGCGGTGTATGTACATGGCTCTCTGCCGATTCTTCGGCTTTCCCAGTTATGCCTTTAATCAATTGCTCAATATCAATGCCAGAGATATTCTTCAACATTTCCGGGGCTGTCGCCATCAGTTGAGTGACGTAGTTACTAACGCGGGCAGCGCCTTCACCATTGCCGGTATCAACAACAGTCAATTTATCAATTGATGAAAGCGGCGCAGCAATTTTGCCTGCAAGTTCTGGTAGCATCTTCACAATGATATCGAGTACGGCAGCTTCACCAAACTTCTGGAAGGCTTCAGCAAGTTTTTCCTTGGCTTCCGCTTCCGCAAAGCCACGAAGACGGATAACTTCAGCATCCGCAGTCCCTTTTGCTCGCTCCGCATCTGCAATCGCCATCCCATCAAGCCGCTTCTGCTCAGCGTTCGCCTTCGCCTGAGCTTCGATAGAGTACTGCATCGCCTCTGCTTCACGCATCTTACGCGCTTTATCCGCTTCTGCTGCCTCCTCGACCGCGTATTTATCCGCATCGGCTTTCTTTTTCACTTCTGCATCATACTGCATCTGCCGAACGAGGATCCCTTTCTCTTGAAGGTCAACTTCACGATCTTGCCGTACCAGTTCCACCTGCATCTGTTCCTCCACCATGAGCTGTCGCGCCTTGGCTTCCTGAATCTGGTACGCCTGATCAGCTTCTGCCTTAGCCGTATCCTGTTCCTTCTTGAATGAAGCAACTTTCAGCTCTTTTTCCTTATTTGCCTCCGCAATATTCGTATCTCGAATGAGTTCAGCCTTCTGCCCTTCTTCCTCTGCCTTGGCTTTCTGAATCCGGGCATCCCGCGTTGCCTCTGCTTCGGCAATCTCCGCATCGCGTTTTACTGTGGCAATTCTGAGTTTACCTAGCAACTCCGGGAGATTAGTCGCAAAAACAACCGTGCTGAAGTGCTGGATTTCACCTGTCGGCGTGGCCGATTCGAATTTCGGGTCATCCGGCGTTGGTTTGCGCAGGAAAAACGCTTTTGTTTTTGGCTCACCAATCTGCCGCCATCCCACTTTACCGCCGATGACATCATGGCGGTCTATCGCTGTCGCTGGCAGGTCGAACTGCTGTTCAGGGAACTAAAATCCCACACCCACTGGACAAGCTTTGCGACCGGCCAGAAAGCGATAGCGGAAGGGCTCATCTGGGCAAGTCTGCTAGCGTTGATAGTCCGGCGCAGTCTGGCGAGGCGGTTTTTGCCTTCAGTTTCCTTTCTCAAGGCAGCCAAAAATGTTGATGTCGGGTTATTGCCGATATTGGGCACGATTATTCATCATGCCTGGTCGGAAATAGAACACCCTCTGGATTGGGCCCTGAAATATCTCGCCAAAAATGCGTTGAAGTTGCCCCAAGGAAAATCCAATAAAAATAATGGGTTGGAGGGTATTTTCGAGAGGCTTAATACTTAAGGTTCAGTGTATGACGCCTCTATAAACAATTCTCACGATTTAACAAGTAAAGCATTTGAACTCTCATCACTTCGTATATCAAACTTTCTCATTCCAAATCTCGATCTTCGATATGCTTTAATTATCGGTTGAATGCTCATGGATTAGATATATTCAATATAAAATATCTGTGAAATCAGAAAAAAAATACAGGGAGGAGTGTCAAAATAATACAAAAGATTAAACAGTTGATGCAGAAAAATTAACTATGACAAATATCAAGGAAAGGCTTTAATAACGCTATTTTAATCCGATGATCATACCCGAAGCTTTTCACAAGACACAAAAAAAGTTTCGGGTACTTAATCTCTCCTCATTGACTTATTTACGAGAAGTTTATTTTAATTTATTTAGAATATCTGCTTGGCCATATTTCGAAAGGCTCACAATCCAAAGCAGTAGCAATGATCCGCTCACCCTTAGGCCACGGACGGTGCAAAGCGTTTGATAAAGTGGATGATGCAAGCCCCGCATCTCTTGAAACAGCAGATAACGACGTTCCCCGTTTTCTAAGTCCTGCAATAATATCCGCTGGGTGCCAGTCGTTTTTTACAATCATTCCTTCCTCTCTCCTCAGTTTGGTTATTCAAGGTGCTATATTCATCTTCTCTTCAAATTAATATTTTTATATTGTTACAGCTTTTTCCCTGAGTCCGCACTGATGCGGAATACTAAAAATAGCTGTACTAAGACGTTAAACCCCGCTAAGTACAGCCAAGTATTCTCCGAATAGGAAAATGTTATATCTAACGGCTAACAGATCATAAATGAACTTTAATTATTAAGTAGTGTTCTTTTACGGATATTAGAATATTCAAAAATTATAGTTATTTTGGGAAATATTGGAAGCAGCATTAAATACATTAACGAACGTATTAAAAAAATCTCTCAATTACGGAAGATGACGCCAACCAGTTATTTCACCCTATATTCCAGCATCAGAGCCGACACTCGCTCAAACTCCCGCGTATTATTATTAAAACATTAAGGAGGGTTTTACCCCTCCTGTTTAATACTGATTACTTAAAATTACCGATCAGCCTGACCTTTTACTTCTTTTAGGCCATAGAAAGGAGCGCGGTTACCCAAAGCTTCTTCAATACGGATCAACTGGTTATATTTAGCAACACGATCAGAACGGCTCATAGAACCGGTTTTGATCTGCCCTGCGGCTGTACCTACGGCCAGATCAGCAATTGTCGCATCTTCAGTTTCACCGGAACGATGGGAGATTACCGCGGTGTAACCGGCGTCTTTTGCCATTTTGATCGCCGCCAGAGTTTCAGTTAAAGAACCGATCTGGTTGAACTTAATCAGAATGGAATTAGCGATACCTTTCTCGATACCTTCTTTCAGGATTTTAGTATTGGTCACGAACAGATCGTCACCAACCAACTGGATTTTCTCGCCCAGCACTTTCGTCTGGTAAGCGAAACCGTCCCAGTCAGATTCATTCAAACCATCTTCGATAGAAACGATTGGGTATTTTCTGGTCAAATCTTCCAGGTAATGGGTGAACTCCTGAGAAGTGAAAGTTTTACCTTCACCTTTCAGTTCATAGTGACCTGTTTCTGAGTTGTAGAATTCAGAAGCGGCACAATCCATCGCCAAGGTGACATCTCTGCCCAAAACATAGCCTGCTTGTTCTACCGCCTCTTTGATCGCGGCCAGTGCAGCAGCGTTGGATTCCAAGTTAGGCGCATAACCCCCTTCGTCACCCACAGCGGTGCTCATTCCTTTCGCTTTCAGAACCTTAGCCAGATTGTGGAACACTTCAGAGCCGATACGAACCGCTTCTTTCAGCGTTTTTGCACCGATTGGCTGAATCATAAACTCTTGAATATCAACGTTGTTATCCGCGTGCTCACCACCATTGATGATGTTCATCATCGGCAACGGCATAGAGAATTTACCTGGAGTGCCATTCAATTCAGCAATGTGCTCGTACAATGGCATACCTTTCGCCGCTGCCGCTGCTTTCGCGTTAGCCAGAGAAACCGCCAGAATCGCGTTAGCACCGAATTTAGATTTGTTTTCAGTACCATCCAGGGTGATCATGATTCTGTCGATGTTAGCCTGATCTTTAGCATCTTGACCAATAACTGCCTGGGCAATGGGTCCATTTACTGCATCAACAGCTTTCAGTACACCTTTACCCATAAAACGGGATTTGTCACCGTCACGCAGTTCCAACGCTTCACGGGAGCCGGTAGATGCACCCGATGGTGCCGCCGCTAAACCAACAAAGCCCCCTTCCAGATGCACTTCTGCTTCTACGGTTGGGTTACCACGGGAGTCAATGATTTCACGACTGATCACTTTAACGATTTTGGACATTAGGTTTTCCTCAGTACAAGTTACATTTCAGGTAAGCGACGGAATACCTCATGCCGCCACTTACTGCACATCTTATTTGAGCTGGCCTTTCTGGTATTTACCGGCTGCTTTGACAAAACCGGCAAACAGCGGATGACCATCACGAGGAGTAGAAGTAAATTCTGGGTGAAACTGACAAGCCACGAACCAAGGATGGTCTGGGATCTCAATAATTTCCACTAATTTATTGTCTACTGAACGGCCTGCTACCCGCAGACCGGCATCTTCAATACGTTTTAACAGCAAATTATTCACTTCATAACGATGCCGATGGCGCTCAATAATGGTATCTGCCCCATACAAGGTACGCACCAGACTGTCTTTTGTCAGGTGGCATAGCTGACCCCCCACACGCATCGTTCCACCAAGATCACTCTCTTCGCTACGCACTTCTAAATTACCATCCTCATCACGCCATTCGGTGATCAGGCCGACAACCGGGAACCGGCAATCAGGTTCGAATTCTGTTGAGCTGGCTTTTTCCAAGCCCGCAACATGGCGCGAAAACTCAATCAATGCGACTTGCATTCCCAAGCAGATCCCCAAATAAGGGATTTTATTCTCACGGGCATAGCGGGCTGTCATGATTTTGCCTTCTACACCACGACCACCAAAACCACCAGGAACCAGAATCGCGTCCAGATTTTTCAGCAATTCAATACCACGGGTTTCAATATCCTGGGAATCAATCAGTTTGATGTTAACAGTCAGACGATTTTTCAATCCACCATGCTTCAACGCTTCAATCACCGATTTGTAAGCATCAGGCAATTCAATATACTTACCCACCATGCCGATAGTGATTTCACCGGAAGAATTCGCTTCTTCGTAAATAACCTGTTCCCATTCGGACAAATTTGCTTCCGGGCAATCAAGGCTGAATCGTTTACAAATATAATCATCTAAGCCCTGAGATTTCAATAGCCCTGGGATTTTATAAATGGAATCAACGTCTTTTAAGGAGATAACCGCTTTCTCCGGCACATTGCAGAAAAGCGCAATTTTTGCCCGTTCATTAGCCGGAATGACGCGATCTGAACGACAAATCAGAATATCTGGCTGAATACCGATAGAAAGCAACTCTTTTACCGAATGTTGAGTTGGTTTAGTTTTCACTTCTCCCGCTGCGGCCAGATAAGGAACAAGCGTCAGATGCAGATATAACGTGTGTTCACGCCCCACTTCTACTGCCATTTGACGAATGGCTTCAAGGAATGGCAGAGATTCAATATCACCGACAGTACCGCCAATTTCCACCAACACCACATCATGACCTTCACCACCACTGATGATGCGATCTTTGATTTCATTGGTGATGTGAGGAATAACCTGAACAGTGGCACCCAAATAATCGCCCCGACGCTCTTTACGCAGAACCTCAGAGTAAACCCTGCCTGTGGTGAAGTTATTACGGCGGGTCATTTTAGTGCGGATGAAACGCTCATAGTGACCTAAATCGAGATCAGTTTCAGCGCCGTCTTCGGTAACAAAAACTTCCCCATGCTGGATTGGGCTCATCGTCCCCGGATCGACGTTGATGTACGGATCCAGTTTCATAATAGTGACATTAAGTCCACGGGCTTCGAGTATAGCGGCCAAAGAGGCTGCGGCAATGCCTTTACCCAGAGAGGATACGACCCCGCCGGTCACAAAAATATAATTAGTTTTCATGCTGAACCTGAAAGTTTAGGTTTAAAGATGATGGATATAACCAGGACGGGAAAGCAGTATACCCGAACCTTAAATTCGCTACAAATAATCTGCACGAAAATAAGGTATTTTCCCCCTCCACAGCATTTTCAATGTAGACAGGTGTACAGACACAAACTTCATTTTTCATGAAGCCAATCGTTATTGTCTCTTCTCAATTTCGAATGAATTTATTGCCTTAATTGATTAAAAAACAGTATGATTGCTTCCATGGTGATCGTTTCGTCTAAATTGCACACAGATAAAAGGCCCAATATAGGTAATAGTAGCTTATGAGTTAAGGAGCAATGCCATGATTAAACTCACTCAGGAACAATTCGATAAAATTATAGATCTAGAGGACAATACTTATATTGAAAAAATCAGGCAATGCATTTTGTCAGAACATGCCGACTTGGTTGTGCATGAGGATGAAAAAAATTTGCATAAGCGACTGAAAGAGGCGTATCGGTATTTAATCAGCGAGCTGGGCTTTAAAGATAAAAAACTGGTTAGATCATACCTTTATTTAACTGCATTTAATCTTAATTTCCATGGTGTACCAGAAATCAAAAATGCCCTTGAAGCAGGAGAAAACCCGGAACAACAATACAAAGATATCTTGAGGATAATAGATAACTTGTTGAAAAGGAGAAATTAACATGCCTTTACCTCTGGTAATTCCGGTAGCCCTGACTGCTGCCGAATATGCAGCATCAGCCCTTGCGGGCATATTGGTTGGCGTTGGTGTTGGCCTCGGCGTTACGGAAATGACAAAAGACAAGGATGATGAAAAAGAGCAAGCGGAAGCCCAAACGGACGCGATCAGTACAACAAGGGAAAAATGCAAGGCGTGTCCAGCCATTGAGAAAGTAAGTCCCAGCTGGGAAAGCACCCGTTCATACTCGCAGGTGACCCTTGATTATCAAATCCAGATAGCCAAAACCGTTTACAAACCGGACACAAAACTCATACAGGTATGGGAATGTCTGGGAGTCAGCTTCGATGGCTGGCGACCAAAAGCATGCCTGTTTCTGGAATCCAAGGCTAAATATGATCAGTTTTTTAGGAAGGGAAAGCCAGTGATATGGTGGACTGGTGATGAATCCATGAAAAAGCAGGGTAGACGACAACAAGATGTGTGCGCCTCATTGAATGATATTCCACTCTCCCACTGGCATTTTATGGAGCCTGTAAGCGCCGCTTACTACTCACAGGAGTTTGCTGAATATTTCAATATTAAAGTATTTCACACCCCTTTACTCAGATAATACGAGACAATAAATGACTATTTTATCACCAGAAATAAAGCTGTATTTTGACCAGCAAGAACCGTTGACTCCCCAAATAGTATTGGCTGATTTGTATCGAATTACTCAGCAAATCGATCACTTTTTTTGCCGTCATAAGACCTGGTATTTGACAGGTCATACTCGTAAAGAAGCATTGGAATACCTTGTTTTTGAAGGGGACCACCCGACGGAAAAAGCGTTTCAGGTGTTTGAAAAAAGTTACAAAGAAGATTTCCCTTTTATAGGAAAAAAAATCTGGGATGGCGAAAATGATGAATTTGGCTGTTCCCTATTTTATGAGAACTATCGTAGAGACAGGTTAGGACAAACTAAGGTAAGAATAGATCTCAATATTGACGAAAAAGAATTTCAATTTTCACGATTAATTGATTTTATTACCTTTTTGGTTTTCAGCCGTAATGCCCCCTATATTATGGTAGAAACTAACGGATATACCTTGAAGCGAAATCAGGTATTCCCCGACAGGTTAAGTGCCGGCTGGATGATTTATTTACCCTCCATAATAGATCCCTCATTGTTACCAATGGCAGATGAAATCTTGCCGATTGCAAATGATAAAGAACAATTGGGTACATTAATTATCACCAAAAAAGGCATTTTTAACGGCGAAAATCAGGATGATATTGATAAAGCCAATGATATTGAAATTCAGTTATTAAATTTGGGATTATTACCATTAATTACTGAGGTTTAATCGCTGCCCTTATTGGGCGGCATTTCACACGCTTTATCTAAATGTGATAAAACAGCAGTTAAAAAAAACGGTTTTTCACCTGTCAAGGTGGTTTTAAAATCTTGAAAAAACAGTTAAAGACTTTAATCATTAAAAGTAAAAAACAGTGATTAAGGATTTTTTAAAGCGGGTAAAAGATTCAATGCTCTGCTGACATTAGAAAGAGAAAACAACAGGAAAAACGGGTTTTAAATTGATTAATAAAACGGCAAAATGAAAACATTAATCCAATAACAAAAACATAAGATTATATTAAAACATTTAATAGAATTAACCGTATTAAGCAAATCATTAGTAAAAAAGCACAAATATGTTTAAAAACATTAAAGATTATTAAAGAAATAAGCGTTGTTTTAATACCATTAACACATCTGTTACTCTCTGGTTTTAAACCTAAAAAATCAAATACAGAAAAACGAGAAAACTTAATTATCAGTTTAATTAAAATAGAGAAGTTAAATAGAGATCAGAAAACGAAAAAACCATTAAATTGACAAAAATTGCTCCTTAAAGCCATGTATTAAATGAATTTTTAATTAAAAAATAAGAAAACTCCCGTAATGAGAATAATTTTACAGGCTTCTCATCTTTTTAACATGGTGTATTTTCTCCTTTTTACTTGCATTTCCTTTTTCAGCAATCGTAAGCGCCTTTTTGAAAAATTATCAGCACAAACCCGAATTCACCCAAATGGTGTGCCGTTTCTATGCACTTCGGGCATTTACACATGAATCTTTACACCGATAAAGACTCTCAGTGTGAATTAGTGGCATATTTGCTCAAGCTCGTTCTCACTCAGACCGGTGGTTTTCATCACCGTTTCACGATCGATTCCGCTGTTCAGCAATGCATGCGCGATTTTTAGAGTTGCCTCTTGGCTCCCCTCCTGACGTCCTTCTTGGCGTCCTTCCTGACGCCCTTTCTGCTCCAGTTTCTGCGCTATAGTCATCAGTACCTCCTCATACTTCGGGGACTGCTCTGCCAATCGCTAAATAAAGCTCTTTACAGGCGTCATCCTCCGCCTGCAATAAGTATTTTGACTTTCTTTTCAACCACCAATCCTTGTCTAGACTGACACAAACAACTCATCAGCTTTATTTTATTCAAAAGCGGAATGCCCGAGCAATACAAACCCGAACTCACCCAAATGGTGTACCGTTTCTATGCGCTTCGGGCATTTACACATGAATCTTTACACCGATAAAGACTCTCAGTGTGAATTAGTGGCGTATTTGCTCAAGCTCGTTCTCACTCAAACCGGTGGTTTTCATCACCGTTTCACGATCGATTCCGCTGTTCAGCAATGCATGCGCGATTTTTAGAGTTGCCTCTTGGCGCCCTTCCTGACGTCCTTCCTGACGCCCTTCTTGACGTCCTTCCTGGCGCCCTTTCTGCTCCAGTTTCTGCGCTATAGTCATCAGTACCTCCTCATACTTCGGGGACTGCTCTGCCAGTCGCCGAATGAACCCTTCAGGGTCGGCGGTATCTCCCGCCTGTAACAAGTAGTTTAACACGCTTTTCAACTGCTCATCCGTATAGTAATCATATGTCAGCAGTATGATCAGTTCTTGCAGTAACTCCGCCATATCACGCTGCCGGATATGCTTTTGCACCATCTCCAACAGCGCAATCCGTTTGTGCGTTAAAATTTCATCGTTCGGAATCACCGTCACATCCACCAAAGGGAATGCGGCAGAATAGACTTCCTTCGCCAATGCCGGAACATCAAAACAATCAAGCCAGTTGGTACTCCACGGATACGGCCGAGTTTTACCATGATAAAACAATACCGGAATGACCAGCGGCAATTTTTCATGTCCCTGTTCCAGATGCCGCTGCATTGCGGAAATACTGTATCGCATCAGCCGGAATGCCATCATCTTATCCGGGGAACTCTGATGCTCAATCACGCAATATACGTATCCGTCACCCTGCACTGTTTTTAGCGAATACAGGATATCAGAATAATGTGCGCGCAGATTATCCTCAATAAACGACCCTGATTCCAACCGTAATGTATCCAGATCACAAACTGCCCGTAATGTCGCCGGCAGGTGTATTTCCAAAAAGTCTCTGGCAGTATCCACATGACTTAAAAAATGTTTAAAAACAGCATCATGTGGCGTTGGTGTATTTTTTCTTTTCATAGGCAAATAGTAGCATACTTTCTTTTATACTGAAGGAAAACTAAGCAAAAAAACAACAAATCCCGCTAATTTTTCGTCAAAAATGCTGATCGTGTCTGAGACACGTTAGTTCCCTTCTCAAACGAAACTCAAGTTACCTAATATGCCAAAAATATTTAAATGATTTTTAATCATAGTTTAAAACCAGCCAATTATAAAACCATCAGTGAAAAATGAGAAAAAAATTGGCTTTATTAATGCTTATGTTTACTGAAAAAAGGATAAACAAAAATCTAAATAACAAAATCCGCAAATAAACGATTTAACAACATACGAATCGGGTTACTTTCAACGTTATAATGTTGCATTTATTATGTAAAATCGCCACATAATATTTATTTACGACCATAGTACAGCTATCAATATTACCAAAATATTTTATTTACCATGATACATTATTTTATTACCATTTATTTCATAGGTAGTGAAACTTAATGCTTGTAAAAAAC
This sequence comes from Photorhabdus khanii NC19, assembly GCF_000517265.1. Taxonomy (GTDB): domain Bacteria; phylum Pseudomonadota; class Gammaproteobacteria; order Enterobacterales; family Enterobacteriaceae; genus Photorhabdus; species Photorhabdus khanii. The sequence goes on along the minus strand of NZ_AYSJ01000015.1, from coordinate 217,872 downwards.
TGTCATCATGTGAACTAAAAATAACAATTTTCTCTTCTGCGAGAGAAATCATCAACGCTATTAAAAATGTTATAGAATCTGAGTCAAGGCCATTTGTTGGCTCATCAAAAATATAAACATCTGCATCTGTCATAAAAGCCGATGTCAATAAAAATTTCTTTTTTGTCCCAAGTGACATTTTCCCATATTCAATACCAGAATATTTAGATATGCCAAAACCATTTAAATAGTAGTCTAATTGATGTTTTAGATTACTTTTCCGATAATGTTTACCTAGCTTTATCACATCCATTCCAGTAATAAAGTTATAAAAATCAACATTATCTGAGATGTAAAAACCATGCCTTTGTAAACTAAATCGATATGTTTTCTCCTTTTTTATAAAATTAACCATTCCTTTTTTAACCTTATTTACACCAGCAATACTTGAAAGAAAAGCCGTTTTACCCGCACCATTAATTCCCGCAATACGGTTTAATCCAACATAAAAATTACAATTAACGCCTGAAAAAATAGTCTTATCATTAATAATAATTTCCAGTTCAATAACTTCAAGCATAAATAACCCCAAAAAAATATGTAAAAAAGAAAATAACACAAAGAATAATAAGTTTCGTGTACTGTGTTCTTAATAGAGAAATAAATGACAAAAAAACCAAAAGAAAAACATAAGATATAAACATAATAACAGGGAATGATTTAATAACCAAAAAACAAAAAGCAAAAGTTAAAAAAGAAAATAAAAACAAAGAAATACAATAATTATAAAACAAAATTTTCCGCATAGACAAAAAATTAGATAAATATGAAAGATAATTTATTTCAATATATGAAAAATTATAGAACAATAACATGCATATATATGTAACAACACTGAAATATACTAATAATATATAATCAGCCTTGGCTGGAATTTGAGAAAAAGCACTTTCACATGATATATATAATATTATAACGAATAATAACATAATAAGTGACGATATTTTATTTTTATGAAAATAATATCGGAGATTTATAATATAAAGTAATGAAAAAAATCTTGATGAAAGCAACTTCTTGTTTTGATTAATTGGGTAACATAATGTAGGATTTAAATATAATCTAAATGCTATCAATAAAATAGCTAACGTGAAAATAAAATTATATAATATTCCATTTCGGAATGATGCAGATAAAATAAAGAATGCAACAACAAAAACAAAACATAAGAAGTTTAACTCAAATAGGCAAAATCCAATTACAGCAAAAGAAATAATCAAAAACAACATAGATGAGAAATAATACAAAAAATTAACATTTCCAGAGAAAAAACCCAAGAAAAAGAAAATAATCATCGGGAAAGCACTGTAAATAAAAAAAACGACACGACAAAGAAATAATGTTTTTTTATCTACCAAAGAAACAACAAATGAATTTTTTCTTGCCGTAGGGAAAAATCTTATGTTAACCAAATAAAATAACACATAAATTATTAACGATATGGAAGAGAAATAAAATGATTTAATGTAACTCCCTGGCGTAATAATATTCGAAGAAAAAACAATTAAGATTTCAATTATACCACTGGCTTTTGCCGGGAGTAATAAAAGACAGAGAAATATAATGACATTTTTATTCCCGGAAGCAAATTTCTTTATCCTGCCTTTATACTCCAATGCATCAGCTATTATTAAATTCATACAACCCTCTAAAACCAGAATCTAAATAACGTCCTTTGTGAGTCTTTTGGAAACTTCATCCTGGAATGTAAATACAAATAGTTACTAAACACAATACATTGGTTTTTACTTAAATACAATCGGCATTGATTTTCCTTTTGATGTATAAATATATTGATATCCATCAGCATTGAGTAAACCTCTTCCGTGCATTTAAAATTATTGGGTAATGGTGAGAATGATATTCCAATATTACCCTCTATTCTTGAGAATATTCTTTTTTGAAAAAAATTTATCATTGGAAAAACGAGCAAGACATTCATCACGAAATAATAGAATAGCCAATCCAGAAACACTTAATCCTTTCTTACGCGAAGATCAGGAAAATTTATTTAACATAAATTTTCCTGTCAAAAAACTAAAAATTTCAGCTTTCAGGCTATTCCTTCAACTTATTGTTTCTTAACCTGTTGCCACATTTGTTCCATCTCTTCCAATGTCGCCGCTTCCAACGTCTGGCCTTTGTCCAAGATCAGCTTTTCCACGCCTTTAAAACGATGCTCAAACTTATTACACGCTTTTTGCAACGCGATTTCAGGTTTATACCCCAAATGGCGCGACAAATTCACAACGGCAAACAGCAAGTCACCAATCTCTTCTTCCAAATGCGGCTCATCAACAACTGCCTGACGAGCCTCATCCATCACTTCGTCGATCTCTTCATAAACTTTGTCTAACACGGGCCCCAGAGTGTCCCAGTCAAAACCGACGGAAGCGCAACGTTTCTGCATTTTATACGCTTTCATTAACGCCGGCAGGCTTGCCGGAATGTCGTCAAGGAGCGAATGAAGATCTTTTTGTGCTCTTTCCTGCGCTTTGCGTTTTTCCCAGCCACTGATAGCCACGTCACTACGGATATTTTGCTGCGGCTCAAAAATATGCGGATGGCGGCGCTCCAGCTTATCGCTAATGGCATTGCAGATGTCATCAAAATCAAATAACTGCTGCTCTTTGCCCATTTCAGCATAGAACACCACCTGAAATAATAGATCGCCCAATTCTTCTTTCAGATCAGAAAAATCGCCACGTTCAATGGCATCAATGACTTCGTAAGTCTCTTCTAATGTATAAGGTGCGATAGTTTTGAATGTCTGTTCTTTATCCCAGGGACATCCCTGTTGAGGGTGGCGCAATTGCGCCATAATCCCCAGTAACCGTTCTATAGCGGGTGACTTCATTTTTTATCCTAATTTCCCTGCGGTCAGTTGCCATGAAGACGTTTAGCTTCAATAACATCCGGTAACTGATTGGTTTTTGCCAATATCCGTCCCAATACTTGCAAGTTATAAATCTCAAGATTCATATCAATGGTGGCAATCTGTTGCTTTACATCACTACGACTACTCACCCCAAGTACATTCACTTTTTCATTCGCCAGGATCGTGGTGATATCACGCAGTAATCCACTGCGATCATTCGCTATCACACGCACAATCAGTGAGTAACCACTGGAATAACTTTCTCCCCAAACCGCATCTACCACCCTTTCAGGCTCACTTGCCTGCAAATCCGCCAATTGTTCACAATCAGCCCAGTGGATGGAAATTCCCCGGCCACGGGTGATAAAGCCGACAATCTCATCCCCCGGAATGGGCTGGCAGCAACGGGCAATGTGATGCATCAGGTTACCAACACCTTCTACCACAATCCGCCCGTTATCTTTAGCAGAACTACGCTGCGGATGGGATTTGCTTTCCAGATTGCGAAGCGCTTCCCGATCTGCATCTTCCGCAGTGGTTTTATTGAGTTTGCTTTGCAGGAAGTTAGCCAACTGGTTAATGCGGATATCACCAACGCCAATTCCCGCCAGCACTTCATCAAGGGTATGAACGTTATAACGCGCAATTAGCAGCTTTTCTGCTTCTTTCAGGCTGATATCCAAGTGTGCCAGTTCGTTATCCAACATCTGACGGCCCGCAATGACGTTCTTATCCCGATCCTGCTTGCGGAACCAGTTATGAATTTTCGCCCGGCCACGGCTGGTGGTGACATACCCCAAATTTGGATTCAGCCAATCACGGCTTGGGTTCGGATGTTTCTGCGTGATGATGTCAATCTGATCGCCCATCTGCAATTGGTAGCTAAATGGCACGATTCGACCGCTGATTTTCGCCCCAATACAACGATGCCCTACATCGCTGTGAATATGGTAAGCAAAATCCAGTGGCGTAGAGCCGGCAGGCAGATCAATAACATCTCCTTTCGGCGTAAATACATATACCCGATCATCAAACACCTGGCTGCGAACCTCATCCAGCATCTCGCCAGAATCAGCCATCTCTTCCTGCCATGCGATCAGTTTACGCAGCCATGCAATACGTCCTTCATACCCCGCTCGACCAACCGCCGTCGCACCCTCTTTATATTTCCAATGTGCAGCTATTCCCAATTCCGCATCTTCATGCATCTGACGGGTCCGGATCTGAATTTCCAGTGTTTTACCACCCGGCCCAAGCACTACGGTATGAATGGATTGGTAACCATTAGGCTTCGGGTTAGCAACATAATCATCGAATTCATCGGGCAAATGACGATAGTGAGTATGTACTATCCCCAGCGCCGCATAACAATCCTGTAAACGTTCAACCACAATCCGCACAGCCCGGACATCAAACAACTCATCAAATGCCAGTGATTTTTTCTGCATTTTGCGCCAGATGCTGTAGATATGTTTAGGTCGTCCGTATATTTCAGTTGTTACGCTCTCTTTGAGCATATATTTACGCAATGTGCTGATAAAGTGATCAATATACTGTTCACGATCAATCCGCCGCTCATGCAGTAAGTTAGCAATTTTTTTATATTCATCAGGATGGAGATAACGGAAACAGTAATCCTCAAGTTCCCATTTGAGTTGACCAATCCCCAGGCGGTTAGCAAGCGGCGCATAAATATTGGAACACTCTTTAGCAACCAGTACACGCTCATCTTCAGCCGCCTCTTTCACTACCCGCAGATGGGCAATACGTTCCGCCAGCTTGATAACAACACAGCGAAAATCTTCTACCATTGCCAGCAACATCCGGCGGACATTATCAACCTGCACAGAACAGGTCGAATCATTATGCGTGGCTTTCAACTGACGAATAGCATCCATATCCATGACACCTTTCACCAGATTGATAATCGCACTGCCAAACACCTCTGTGACGGTTTCATTGTCGAGCAATTTGGCGTCAACCAGTGGAAACAGTAGCGCAGCGCGCATACTGTCATTATCCATACTCAGCGTGGAAAGGATCTCAACCATTTCCACACCGCGCCATAACAGAAGTTCTGAATCAGGATGATTTTGCGCTTTTTCGTGACAATAACGCCAGGTTTCGGCTAATTTCTCACCCAATTGAAGATTCGCTATATTTAAACTGGCGATCCACTTATTTACTGCAAACTCTCCCGCAGGGGTTAAATGAGCACTTCTTACCGCAACCATAATCTCTCCTGATACTTCACAGCCTCTACCCAACCGCAACCTGGTGGCTAAATAGCGCCATTGACTCCAGATGACCGGTATGCGGAAACATATCCAGCATCCGCACACTGATAATGTGATAGCCAGCCTCAAGCAGAATCTTACTGTCCCGCGCCAATGTTGTTGGATTACAAGAGACATAGACCACTTTTTCAGGGGCCAGCTCGACGATGTGTGACATGACTCCTGCCGCACCAGCACGCGCCGGATCTAATAATACCTTGTTAAACCCCAGTTTTGCCCAGGGTTGACGATGTATATCCGCTTCCAGGTTTTCATGGAAGAAAGATATGTTATCCAAATTATTTAATCTGGCATTATATTGCCCATTCGCTACCAGCGTGGCAACCCCTTCCACTCCGACCACCGACTGCACTATCCGGCCAATAGGTAAGGTAAAATTTCCCATCCCGCAGAACAGATCGAGCACTCTGTCATTCGGTTGTAAATCAAGCCATTCCATCGCCTGAGCAACCATTTGCTGATTGACTTCATCGTTAACCTGAATAAAATCTCTTGGACTGAAAACCAGTTTCAGGCCACCTACCTGATACCAAGGTTCCGGCGGTTCATTCAGTGACTCAATTGAAGTTTCATCTGCCGCCAGATAGACAGCCACATTGTGCTGCACAGAAAACGTGGATAACTTTGCTTTATCTTCCCCTTTCAGGGGATCAAGGTGGCGCAATATCATCAATGGGCCGTTATCTGCCAGCACCAATTCCACATGTCCCAACCGTTTAGCTGCTTTTAGATTATTCAGGCATTGAGATAGTGGCTGCAATAACCGTTCCAATTCAGGTTGTAAAACAGGGCATGTTTTTATCGCAACTAATTCATTGGATTGATTCTGACGAAACCCCATTACGAGTTGACGTTGTTTAATTTGATAATGTAAACCAAGTCTTGCCCGACGCCGGTAACCATATTCAGGGCTGAGAATCACCGGCTTGGCGGAGACAATTATACCGGTTTCCCGCCTAATAAGATGTTCCAAAACACTGGCCTTACTCTCACGCTGTAAATCAGATGCAACATGTTGTTGCTGACAACCGCCACATATTCCAAAATGCGGGCAGCGGGGATTTACACGATATGGACTGTCAGATAAACGCTTAACCAACTTTGCCTTGGCAAACTGGCGCTTCTCTTCCGTTAGTTGTACCTGTGCCTGTTCACCGGGCAATAATCCGGCGACAAAAATGGTTTTACCCTGATAACGAGCTACACCCTGTCCTTGGGCATCCAGGTTATCAGCAGTGACTGTGATGATATGCCGGTTTACTGTTCGGCGATTGGGGGAATAAAATTGCACCATGATTCTTACGGACTATGAATTATTAAGTTCTTATTTTCCCATAATGGACGCCTATGACCAAATATAGCTTACGCTTTCGAATGATGAGCCTGATCCTGATTCCGATTTTACTGATTGGCATGTTTTTCAGTATATCGTTTCTCTGCTATCACTATCGTGAACTGAAAAACCAAATCGTTCGATCCGGGGTCAGTATTATCGAACCGCTTTCGATTGCCAGTGAAATCGGGATAAACCTGCATAACCGTGAACGCGTCAACTCATTGATAACCCGGCTTCATCGCAGAAACTCGGAGATAGTCCGGGCGATTGCCATTTTTAATGATGATAATCAGCTATTTGATATATCAAACTATAAATACAATTCAGCTCAACTACAGATCACATCAGGTACGCCACTGCCAACCACCCTGACAAGAATGGAAGTCAAAAACAGTATTATTTTACGTATGCCGATTATCTCAGAGCGCCATTTATCTCAAAATCAGCAGAACGCGGATACCCCATCGCTACATCCAATCGGTTATATCGCCATTGATCTTGATTTACGGTCAGCTCACTTGCAGCAATATAAAGAGATAGTTATCTTTATATTGCTATTATTGATTTGCCTTGGCTGGGCATCACTGTTTGCCTACCATTTGGTCCGCAAAATCACAAAACCTATCAGCGATATGGTCAGTACAGTTGATAGAATTCGCCAGGGGCAGTTAAACAGCCGTGTCAGCGGGAAATATTTTGGTGAATTGGATACGCTGAAAAATGGCATTAATGCCATGGCAAAATCCCTTTCCAGTTATAAAGAAGAGATGCAGAACGATATTGATCAGACCACTTCAGATCTACGGGAGACGATGGAACAGTTCGAAATTCAGAACGTTGAGCTGGCAATAGCAAAAAAACGCGCTCAGGAAGCCGCCAGAATAAAAACAGAATTTCTGGCAAATATGTCTCATGAATTACGTACACCACTTAATGGCGTCATTGGTTTTACCCGCCAAACACTGAAAACCTCTCTGACAATACAGCAAGCTGAATATCTGTATGTTATTGAACGTTCTGCCAATCATCTGCTGAATATTATCAATGATATATTGGATTTTTCCCGGCTTGAAGCGGATAAGCTGGTACTGGAAAACATTCCATTTCTTCTACAAGATACGATTGATGAGGTGATAGTTTTATTGACCCCCAGCGCCAAAAATAAAGGCATTCAACTCACGCACAGCGTTGATCCCCAAATACCGAATCTGGTCATAGGCGACCCTACGCGCCTCCAGCAAATACTCACCAATATCATCGGTAACGCCATTAAATTCACTGAACAAGGTTTTGTGGAGATAAAAATCAATCTGATACAACTGCAATCTCATAAAATCAATTTAGAGATTACGGTCAGAGATACCGGTATCGGTATCAGCCCTGAACAGCAACCCCATCTGTTTCAGGCTTTTCATCAGGCAGATGCCAGTATTTCCCGCCGTTACGGTGGTACCGGCCTTGGTCTGGTGATTACCCGGAAACTGATCCGCGAAATGGGTGGTAATATCAGCTTTACCAGCGAGAAAGAAAAAGGTTCCATTTTTCGTTTTGATTTGTGGCTAGGAAAAGATGACTTTATTCTAACCGGCTCTGTTGTACCGCAAAAAACGATTAGTCAATCCCCACGTTTACCCATGACAGTCATGGCCGTTGATGATAATCCGGCCAACCTCAAACTAATCGGCTCATTACTGGAAGAGATCGTAGAAAAAACAGTGATATGTAACAATGGAGAAGACGCTTTACAATCAGCAAAATCTCACCATTTTGATGTCATTCTGATGGATATCCATATGCCGGGTATGGATGGCATCTGTACTTCTGAACGCATCCACCAGCTACCACAACATTGTAATACCCCCATTATCGCCGTCACAGCCTATACCTGCCGGCCAAGGAGCGATGCAGATCAATCACCATTTGAAGATTTTCTGACCAAACCCCTGGATGAAGATGGTCTGAGAACTGTGCTAAACCGTCACATTAAAGCACCGGAATCACAACCTGTTAACTGGCAGTTAGCGCTGCAACAGGCAGCAAAAAAAGAACAGATGGCGATAGAAATGATAAAAATGCTGGTGGATTCTCTACCGGATATAAAAGCAATCACAGAAAAAGTTTTATCCGGCGACATTGTTGACGATTATCAGCAGCAGATCCATAAGCTGCACGGTAGTTGCTGTTACAGCGGCGTGCCACAACTTAAAACACTCTGCCAATTAATTGAACAACAATTACAAAAAAACATTCCATTAACCGATATAGAACCTGAATTACTGGAGCTAATAGATGAAATTGACAATGTACTTGCCGCTGCCCAAAAGCTATTGAGTAACGGCCAAAATATCAGTTACACACAATGAATTTGCGATACTCTTCGTAAGCATAATTATCCGTCATGCCACTGATGTAATCCTGAATAAGACGAGCACGGTAGTAAAATTCCATCAGGTCTTTTTCAGATTCATCAGTGGCGATAATGCCTTCTACCGCTTCGTTATAAGCCAGGCGATGCTTAGTGGAAAGTTTGTGCAGCAACCGGGTTTCAATAAAATAATCTTTATGGAAATTGTTCTGGTTTAATTGCATAAAACTCTGGCGGGACATCTTCAATAGTGGCCAATAAAAATCCAACAACCCATTGATAATTTTATACCCTTTCAATTCCAACTCTTCAATTTCCGGATGATTAAACACTCTTTTACAAGCAATGTTCTTCAGCGTTTGAAGCAACCGATGCTCCTTGCTCTTATCCTCAAGCAGCGCTTGATTAAATGAACCCTCAAAAACGGCAGGCAGATGATCAATAAAACGACGGGCAGTATAAGGTACCAGCCTGCCGGTAATATAAACCCGCAAATACATAAAAAATTGGTCCTGCTGACTTCGACGTAATTCGTTGCCACTCGTTCTTTTATAAGCTTTTCTAATCGTAGCGTCGAACAGATCGCCAGACCGATGACCACCGTTCTCTTCCCACTCCTGTTCCAAATATTCCATCAAGGTATCTACGCCAAAAATATCCTTTTCAACCGCATCATCCAGATCAGCAATGCAATAAGAGATATCATCTGCGGCTTCCATAATATAAGTCAGCGGGAAACGACAGAATTCCCCCATTTTAAGCTCGCGACGCAATTCACGGACAAAATTCTCTTCCGACCAATAAAAGCCCGATTTTTTCATCAGGTAATTAAATTGATCCAGCTCTTTTTCAAGACGAAAAGCAGGACAGGTATATTTTAGAATGCAGCCAATCTGAGCATAAGTCAGATTGAGTTTTAACAAGCTGTGTACCATACGGATAGCCTGAGCATTCCCTTCAAACTGACATAAATCTTTACGTAATTGACGCCGGAAAAGATCTTTTTGCACATCTCCGCACAAATGCAATGCAGGCATTTCACATTGATCTTTTCGCTCAATATTTTCCAGGGCAAAATTAAGATCGAGCTTTCTGGCAAACCAGTCTTTAATTGCCGCTTCACCAAAATGACCAAAAGGTGGATTACCAATATCGTGCATTAAACAAGCCATTTCAATCAAGCTCTCAAATGGCAACAGCCGTTTATCCAGCCTGTATTGAACCAACAAATTACGCGTTTTCAGCTCATTGATAATCGTTTTCGAAATATAGCGCCCAATCTGTTGCACTTCCAATGAATGAGTCAAGCGACTGCGGACAGCGGCATTATTTTCCAAAGGAAAAACCTGGGTTTTCTGCTGTAAACGACGAATCGCCGCTGAATTCATAATCCGCCCGCGATCACTTTCAAACTGGCGAATAACTTGCTCTTCATCATTAGGATCAACATCATAATAGCTGTATTTACGTTGATAATTAAGCTTCTGATTAAAGTCTATCCCGGACATTTATCCCCCGACTTGTGAGATAGCACTGTTTTACACCACAGATTATCTGCTTGTTCTGTATTAAATGTTAAACTCAAGAGCTGAATGATTTTATATGATTAATTAATCAACAGCGAGTATGACATAATGAAAGTAGGCGTGATAGGTGCTATGGAGCAAGAAGTGACTTTACTGCGCGATCAAATCGAAGATCGTCAGACACTGTCACGAGGTGGCTGCGAAATCTATACCGGTAAGCTCAACGGCGTGGAGATCGCACTGTTAAAATCCGGTATTGGTAAAGTTTCTGCTGCAATTGGTACGACTTTGCTGCTTGAACATTGTCAGCCTGATGTGATTATCAACACAGGCTCCGCAGGTGGCCTTAATCCGCAACTGCAAATCGGTGATATCGTGGTATCCAGCGAAGTTCGCTATCATGATGCTGATGTTACCGCTTTTGGTTATGAACCGGGTCAAATGGCACAATGCCCCCCTGCGTTCCTGGCGGATAACCAACTGATCGCACTGGCAGAAAAATGTATTCGTTCACTGGATTTGAATGCGATACGTGGGCTGATTTGCAGCGGTGATGCATTCATTAACGGAGCAGAACCACTGGCACGTATCCGGGCCACTTTCCCACAGGTTACCGCAGTAGAAATGGAAGCAGCAGCGATAGGGCATGTCTGCCACCAATACAACACACCATTTGTTGTGGTACGTGCAATCTCTGACGTGGCAGATAAAGAATCTCATCTCAGTTTTGATGAATTTCTTTCCGTGGCAGCCCGCCAATCCACATTAATGGTTAACGCAATGCTGACTGAATTGAGCAAGAATCAATAAGATATTACCGATAGAATCACGCCCTGATTGATATTTTCGGGAAAAATGCAGGGCGTGTCTGGTGACAATATATTTAATCTTTTAAAGGCACGCCTTACATGAAATGGATAAAAAGCCTGAGTTCAGTTTGGTTATCACTTTTACTGCTTCTCAGTGGTTTCGGCCATTCTCTGCATGCCGAGTCTCTGCGTGTCATCAGTTTATCCCCGTCAACCACAGAATTGGCCTATGCTGCCGGGTTAGGCGACAATCTGATCGCCGCCAGTGCTTATTCTGATTATCCCCCTCAAGCCAGCAAACTTGAGCAAGTGGCGAACTGGCAAGGCATTAACCTGGAACGAATTATCACGCTTAAACCCGATATAATCTTGGCATGGCGAGGAGGTAATCCCCAACGGCCACTGGAACAACTCGCCTCTTTTGGTATTAAAATCTTTTATTCCGACCCCAAAACCACCGAACAGATAGCTCAAGATTTAGAACGACTGGCTGAATACAGTCCCCATCCTCAACAGGCAAAAAAATCTGCGGCTGAACTTCGTCAACGGTTTGCTGCTCTGAAACAAAAATATGCCGCGACCACACCAAAACCTGTCTTTTTACAATTCGGCACTCAGTCTCTGTTTACTGCCTCAGGACAGACACTGCAAAGTGAAGTGCTTTCAACCTGTGGTGGCAGAAATATTTTCGCTGACAGCCCCGTTCCCTGGCCACAGGTAAGCCGTGAGCAAGTACTCACTCGGAAACCTGAGACGATTGTTATCAGTGGAGGGCCGGAACAAGCCAGATTAATTGAAAATTTCTGGCATCCACAATTAAATGCCAAAGTGATTACATTGCATGAAGATTGGTTTCATCGCGCAGGGCCTCGTATCGTTCTGGCCGCCGAACAGCTATGCCAGCAATTGAACGATAAGGGGTCCGGATAAAGCAAAATAGTTTAGTGGGATTACAGGAATATCCCGAAAATGGGTCATATTATTCACAGACCCATTGCGGGAAACAACCTGGAATCAGATACTGAAAGAAGAACCACAACCGCAGGTTGTCTTAGCATTAGGGTTGGTGACGATAAAGCGTGAACCCTCCAGACCTTCGGTATAATCAACACAACCGCCAACCAAATATTGCAGACTCATCGGATCAACAACCAACTCGACACCCTGCTTCTCAATGGTCATATCGCCTTCATTGATCTGATCATCAAAGGTAAAGCCATACTGGAAACCACTGCAACCGCCACCTGTGATATAAACCCGTAAACGCAGGTTTGGATTTTCTTCATCCGAAACTAAGATTTTCACTTTACTGGCGGCAGCATCAGTAAACTGCAAAGGTAATGCTATATCATCGCTCATCATTTTTTACTCCAGACCGGAACCCGGCAAAGACATTCACAAGACAACAGAAATTTGCCGATTTATTAATAATTCGAATTATCTAATACCTGGTTAGTTCGTTCAAGTTTTGTCATTTCAGCAACTCAAGAATAGCTAACAAGTTGTCTGAGCATCTTTTAACATTGAGGTTAACCCTTGATGAATCAGCGAGTCCAAAATGCACCAGTGAAAAGAGGCAAATGAGACCACCAGTTACAGCCACTGACAGATATGCAGAATTCAGACAATATCAATAAGCACTTTCTGGATCCTGAATGAAGTATAGTTCAATCATCAGTTAATCAATTCACTATAAAAAGGAAAATTTATTGATTTATCATGATTATTAGTTACTTTATTGAATATTTATTAAAGTCACCATGCGGAGTTCTTATGCAAAAAATATTACCACTTATGCTGGTTGTCACCCTTGCAGGCTGCGTAGCCCATAGCAAGCCAGTCGATATTGACAGTTATACCTCGAAGAAAATTAATGACATCATAGAAAACCAGATAAAACCGGGAAATAAAGACAATCCTGGTGAAATGATAAAAAATATCTCTTATCAGTTCATCAACACACCTTATGTCGCAAACAAACTGGTCGGTTCCCCGACTGAGCCTGAAAAATTAGTTATAGATTTTAGCGGCCTGGACTGTTTTACTTTTCTTGATTACGTAGAATCGCTAAGGAAATCAAATGACCAACAGGATTTTATAAAGAATCTCATTCAGACAAGGTATATCGACGAAAAAATCAGTTTTTTACAAAGAAAACATTTCTTCACAGACTGGTCAACCAGAGAAAAATTAAATGCCAAAGATGTGACGAATGAAATAAGTTCTTCTTACATAAAAATCACAAAAAGTCTGAATAGAAAAGCGGATGGTGGCGAATATATCCCCGGACTTGGTGTTATCAGCCGAGATATTCAATATATTCCAGGTAATAAAGTGAATGATTCCGTGATTAAACACTTAAAAACGGGAGATTATATAGGAACATACACCCATATTGCCGGGCTGGATGTCACGCATACAGGGATTTTTATTATGACAGATAATGGCCCAATGTTTAGAAATGCGTCTTCACTTGCAGCCAATAAAAAAGTGGTCGATTCACCATTCCTTGATTACGTAAAGAATAAACCCGGAATTATCGTCCTAAGATCATTATAATCAGTGAGGCAAGCGATAAACCCATTTAAAGTTACATTCAGGAGCCTTTTAATGAGCCAATCAGAAATCCTCTATTCTCAGGCCAAACAGCTTATTCCCGGCGGCGTCAATTCTCCGGTACGTGCATTTAACGGCGTTGGCGGTACGCCTCGGTTTATCAAACACGCTGACGGTGCCTATCTCTATGATGTTGATGGTAAAGCCTATATTGATTACGTCGGCTCCTGGGGTCCCATGGTATTGGGGCATAACCACAGCGCTATCCGTAATGCAGTCATCAAAGCCGCCGAACAAGGGTTAAGTTTTGGTGCACCCACTGCCACTGAAGTAGAAATGGCTCAATTAGTGACTGAACTGGTGCCATCAATGGATATGGTGCGCATGGTCAACTCAGGCACAGAGGCGACCATGAGTGCTATCCGTCTGGCTCGTGGCTATACCAACCGCGATAAGATCATCAAATTCGAAGGTTGTTATCACGGCCACGCTGATTGCCTGCTGGTCAAAGCCGGTTCTGGCGCGCTGACTATCGGCCAACCAAACTCTCCGGGGGTTCCGGTTGATTTCGTCAAACACACACTATCCTGTACCTATAACAATTTGGATTCGGTTCGGGAAGCGTTTGAAAAATATCCTGAAGAGATAGCCTGTATTATTGTCGAACCCGTTGCCGGTAATATGAACTGCGTGCCGCCACTGCCAGAATTTCTACCTGGCCTGCGCGCACTGTGTGATGAATTCAGTGCTTTATTGATTATCGATGAAGTGATGACAGGTTTCCGCGTCGCCTTATCCGGTGCGCAATCTTATTACAATGTAGAGCCTGACCTGACTTGCCTTGGCAAAATCATTGGTGGTGGTATGCCCGTTGGTGCTTTCGGTGGACGTCATGAAGTGATGGAAAAATTAGCACCAACCGGCCCGGTTTATCAGGCTGGAACCTTATCCGGCAATCCAATTGCCATGGCTGCGGGTCTTGCTTGTTTGAAAGAAGTTTCTCAGCCCGGTGTACATCAGCGCCTGACTGAACTGACAGATAACTTGTCTGCTGGCCTGACGAAAGCAGCAAAAGCGGCTGGCATTCCGCTGGTGGTTAACCATGTTGGCGGGATGTTTGGTATTTTCTTTACTGATGCGGAGAAAGTATCCTGTTATCAAGATGTGATGAATTGCGATATTGAACGCTTTAAACGTTTCTTCCATCTGATGCTTGATGAAGGGGTTTATTTAGCTCCTTCTGCATTTGAAGCGGGTTTTATGTCTATCGCTCATACTGATGAAGATATTCAACGTACTGTTAATGCTGCCGCCCGCTGCTTTGCCAAATTAAAATAATTTTTTTGCTTCAAATAACAGCGCCGTATTTTTACGGCGCTCATAACATCAGGTAACTTCAATTTAAACAGTCCAATCTTCGATATGCAATCCCGGTACATATTGAAAAGCACGATCATTTGTAACCAATATCATCTTCATATTTAGCGAGTGCGTTGCAATAAGTAAATCAAGTGGTGCTAATATCTTACCCTGTCTTTGCATCTCAGCCTTGATCATACCATAGTGTTCAGCAACAGAATTATCCCAAGGTAAGACATCAATCCGCATGAGAAACTCTCTTACTGCCATACGGAGTTGCTTTGCTTCTGGACGACGCGCCAATCCGAACAATAATTCACCTTCTGTAATAGCTGAAATACAAAGTGACGACATTGGCACAGATAGAACATGCTGCACGACTGAATGGTGCCCTCTGATAAAATGCCCTACTACGTTTGTATCAAGCATATAATGCTTCATTCTTCCCATCCCTCAAACGGATCACGAGATTGCTCTTGCTGACACCGTTCTCCTTCACTCAGAAAATCGTCAGGAATAGTTGTTCCCTTCAATGCCGCAAAAAATCCATCCCAATTGTGTGGCTTACGGGACAGTATTACATCTCCTGTCTCAGGATCCTTTCGGATAAAAACTTCATCAGAATCAAATCGATAAGCCGCTGGCAGACGTACCGCTTGACTCCTCCCATTCATAAACAATTTAGCTATATGCCCCATACAACCTCCTAATACTGATTGGTATATATCAAAGCATATTACAAGTGTGGGTATATCTCAAGATATAGATCAAACATGATGCTATAAAGAGCTATCGATTTAACGGTAAGTTATAAATCCGTTGCCCTTCAAAAAAACACCCTGTTTCACTTGACCAGCACAAAGGATACAAGTATATATTTTTCATAAATTTTATTTATGTATTCCGTGTTTTCAGACTCATATTCATTTATTAAATAGATATTCTGGCTTTATCAAGAAGTTGAGTTTTATTTCTATCTTTTTGTTTTACATCATAATTTACTAAACCAGAAAATATGAAGGAGAGAGGATGAGCAACGTTATCAAAGAAATAAGTGATGCTAATATTGCATATGCAACAACTTTTGGTGATGATAAAAAAAATCTTGGTTTACCGGCTGTCAGACGATTTGCCATATTGACTTGTATGGATGCCAGGCTGGACCCAGCAAAATTTGCAGGTTTATCGGAAGGTGACGCTCATATTATTCGTAACGCAGGCGGAAGAGCCAGTGATGACGCCATTCGTTCACTTATAATTTCTTACAAACTTTTTGGAACAAAAGAGTGGTTTGTCATTCATCATACTCATTGTGGGATGGAGCTTTTTACAGACAATATCATGGGCGATCTACTGGAAAGCAGCCTGGAAAGTGTCATCATGACGGATGAGGGATTTAAAGATATCGGCAACGGCACAGGTTCATCCGAGGGAAAATATATCAAATGGCTTACCATTGATAATCGAGTTAATAGTTTAGTTGAAGATATTCACCGTATTCGTACTCACCCCCTTGTGCCCGAAAATATTGCTATATATGGGTACATCTATGATGTGAAGTCAGGAAAATTAATTGAGGTTCCTGAAGCAACAAGCATTGTAAATGTAGAGTCGTGAATCAAACTTGTTGGTATACCCGTAATCATTGAAGATATTTGATTTACGATAGACTTGTGTGATTTACTCCCCACGCTCAATCACCAGTGATTAGCGTGGGGTTTCTTATCAGCGATTTTATACTCTGCTTATTTTACTGCTATAACCATTTAAAAATGCGAATACAGGAATATTATCCGAACAGGCGGATATTTAAACGCTTTCTCGCCATTATTTTGTGAAGGAAACCCTAAAAATAACGCAATAAAAAAATGGATAAAACGGTTAATCTGGCGGGATTTAAGCCTTGAAAAAAGTTGATTATCCGTAAAGATATCTTTAATCTCATCAGGTTACTTACTGATTTATCAAGATAAAATAAAGGGTGGTAATTTATTAAAACTACCTAGGATTTCCGGTAAAACAACGTCAGTAAAGCTAAAATCGGCTATGATTAATGTTCATTAAACGTAAAGCTACAATATGCCATAATGATTAAACTTGATAAAAAGCAGACGTTAAAAGTGGTTAAAATTTTATCCAGATTAAAACCGAGGATTAACACCATGACTTTTAAAACAGTTTAAAACCGGCTTATTATAAAACTATCAGTAAAAAATGAAAAACAAAAATTGACTCTGTTAATGCTTATATCCATTTTGGGAAAAAAGAAAAATAAGAACATGAGTCGTTTAATCATAAAATACATTTTCCAAAATGAAATGATTTTATTAACGTTTTCAATCTGGAGTAAACTTTGTCGTAAATAGATTAAATAGTCGTAATTAACACCCTTTATCCAAGAAAAATAATTAAGAGATTACTCTTCAATAAAAAATTTCCTAATAAGATTTTCTTAGACTATTTATTAACACTTCAACATTAACCACCATTATTTGTATAACCTCTGCTCTTGGTGAAACCAATTCATCTGCTATTTGAATTTCCAAGCTGTTCACAAATGAATTGGCTCTTAAAAAGAATCTCCCATGTTTATTATTGACTACCAACGTACTTCTGATGTGGGTAAAAAAGTTAAAGATTCAACCAATTCAGTTAGATCATAAGAAATTTGCATACTTGTGGGAATATGAAAATCAAGTAATGTATATAATTCTGTCCAACCAAACTGGCGCTTCATAATCATCTCGGGAGGGTGAGATTTCTCAGGCTCCCCAAAATGCTCATGAATCCACTTACGTGACATTTTAAGGATTAATGGTGATGGCAACTCACCGGGGAATAAGTAAGTAGGCTTATTATTATTAATTAAGGTTAATGTAATCTCCTTTAATTTTCTATCTTTCCTATAAAAAGACAAAAAAACCCCTTCTCTTATCATATCCAGACATATCACTTCATCACCAGGAAAACCACTTGGCTTCGTTTTATAAGGAATTAGCCCTTCATCAAAAATATTTTTATAGTCTCTCCCTAAACTATTAATTAACGCTTCAATGTTAATCGCCATTATTCGTATAACCCTTGTTTCTGATTAATCTCATGCATCTTTTCTCTAGCTTTTTCAAGCTGTTCTTCTGTTACACCATAGTTTTTCAGCTCTGATTTTATTGTATTAAAATCACGATTTACAGCTGCCTTCAAGTCCTTTCCATCCTGTTCTATTTGAGTTGGAGAATTCCGGCCTCCATAGGTAGCACTGAGCTTCTGATGAATCTCAGCTGGAATGATGATTGCGGCAACATCTTTAGATAGCTGATTCAATTGGGCGTCTGTTAATTTGGAATTTAATCTCTTCAAATGTTTTTTAACCGCAGCAGCCGAAGGCATATGATCAGCATGTGTTCCATTCCTTGGTCTGCCCGCAAAATTGCTGTACAAATCCACTTCAAACAATTTCACCGGCGGTTTACTCAAATACACATACACCGGCGGCATATTCGGAATGGGGAGTACCAAAATATAATCGCGGAAATCCTTCTCTTCCGGCATCGGTAGCGATTCAATATCACTGCCCACTTTATCCGGGATCGGCAACACGGTTATTTGTGACGGAATAAACGGCTGTTCTTCATTCCCGTTATGGGCCGGAACTTTGAATTCCTGTTCGTTCGGCGTCCATAAAATCGTTGGCCTGTTCTCTCCCGGTTCCCAGAACTCATAATTACCCGTGGTCCGATTCAGCTTCATCGTCCTGAAAGGTATTAACCTGCCTATGATGAAAAGGATTGTAAGAATCCTTTTCATCATTTACTTAATTACGGCTACTTTTTAAAACCCGGCTTGCCATTTTTCGCTCGCCATTCTTTTATCACTTTAAGCACACCTTCTGGACTATCTTCAACTCCATTTTCTGGATAAAAAATTAGTCCATTTCCGTTCGGGTGTTCTGAAAGTTTTTCAAAATGATCTATTAAATTATCATGTTCTTCCTCTGAAACATCCACAGCCCATATTTTATTCAATAGGGATAAGAATTCAGCTTCAGTATAATCTTCCAGTTTGTTTTTCAGTTCCATCTTACATCCCCTCTCTAATTAGAATGGAGTTCAATGTGTTTTTTTGGGGTGACTACCCGTAAATTATCGAGATCATAGACAGCCCCACCATCTTTAATTGGTTTTACATGGTGGATATCGAATTTTTTCTTTCCACCTACTTGTTCAATCGGAATGGCAAACGGCGCATATCCAAGCTCTTTAATTCTTTTTTTATTTACATCAGAAAGATCCTTTGCTAACTCAGGATCGTTTCCAACCTCTTTCCAAAATGCCTTTCTGAAATCATCAAAGTTATTAAATGTCCTCCCACGCAACTTATCCGCTATCTGACTGGGAATTGGGGCTCCCATATCTTGTCCTGCGCGACTTAGCCAGTTGCCTTCGACTTTTTGCCCTTGGCCGGTTACCGTCCCCGGTTGATTTCGGGGGGTGTTGAACATCACGTAAATCGGTTTCATGCCAGAATCGGCTGGAAATACCAAAATATAATCGCGGAAATCCTTCTCTTCCGGCATCGGTAGCGATTCAATATCACTGCCCACTTTATCCGGGATCGGCAACACGGTTATTTGTGACGGAATAAACGGCTGTTCTTCATTCCCGGTATGGGCCGGAACTTTAAACTCTTGTTCGTTCGGCGTCCATAAAATCGTCGGCCTGTGCTCTCCCGGCTCCCAAAACTCATAATTACCCGTGGTCCGATTCAGCTTCATCATATGAACCGGCACTTTATCCAACCCACTTTCCAGGCTGACGTGATACCCCTGAATAGTCATCCTGCCGCTTTTTTCATCTCTGATCCAGCGGAAACGTACACGAGTCGGAGCCTTACCGAACTGTTCGGCTATTTGCCTGAGTTGATACTGATTTAAGTAATCCTCCTCGCCCTGATTCAACTCCGGTGAATAAAACAGCCCCATTAACCCAACCGTTACCGGATTGGGTGCCGCCAGCCAGCGCCCGGCACTGGTAGCACCTCCACCAATGTAACGCATCACCAGCTCTTCCCCTTCCGCTACTGCGCTGCGGGCAGTTGCGGCCACAGCGGTAGCGGCTGCTTCGGCTTTATCTTTGCCACGGCTAAACCACCGTTTATACCACGGTAATTTTTTATCCTGCGGTTTATCCGGTTCAGGTGGGTGTTGCTTGCCCTGTGGAGGCGGTTCTGGTTTTTGCGGCGTTACGGGAACAGGAGATGACGGAACCTGATATATCGCCATTCTGCCGAAGTTATCTGCGGGTTCAGCTTCGGTTCCAGCATCAGTACAACCTTTGCCCCGCAAGCAAGATTTCGTAAACACCGGTATTGGCGGCGGTGCTTTCGGGACAGGCGTCGGCCCGGACTGAACACCTGCTGTTTTCCCCGCAGGCGATGAGAGATTCTGCGCAGCCATATTAGCCGGAGCCACGGCCTGATTGACCGGCTGAGATTCTTTCTCATAGCAATCCATAATGGAATTGATAAACCGAGCCTTACAGGGACAGGTGCTGACACTATCCAGTGTGCCAGCCAGCCGTTGTCCCATGTCAAACATATCTGATATACCACCGACGATCATGTAAGTACCAGAATGTTTACCACAGGTAACCTTATCCCCTTCACGAGCGGTTGCCCGTCCATCAAATGTCATGGTGTGGTCACCAGTAATAATCTGACCACCACAGGTTGTTTTGTCACCTACGAGCAGGAAATACCCTATTGCCACTATTCATTTCTCCATTGACTAACCGCATGAAGAAAGGATCTGACTGGAATCATCATATTCTTACCACTCTATTACTTAATATGCATGATCAATAATTCATCAGATTTTACTTAAAAAACATATAGGAATATTCCGAAAGTTACTGATTTTTTCGTCTCAGATGGGCGTAAAAACCCATATTTTGCAACATTTTTCATGCAAATATGAAACATATATGAGCATTACTACTGCGATAATGGTGTAAAGCTGAAAAGGTAATGACGCGGTATGTTTGGGAAGCTGATGAAAAAAACGGTGAACGGTGGCTTTGCAGCCGAAAAACAATACTCAGAAAATCAAAGCGCTGACCTAAAGATCAGCGCTTTGTCATTCATCTGATCAAATATTCATTTATTGACCAAACATCTCCCGCAACCAGCCCGGCGCTTGTTCTTGTTGCTGAACAGGTGCTGACACCGCTGTTTGCTGGCACAGACTCTGTGGATCATAAGTCCAAACCGGTAATGTTCTCCAGCCACTGCCACCGCTACAATTAAAGCTGCCGTCCTGATTAACCACCATATCGACAATGCCTTCTGGCGGAATGTTGTTCAGCACCAGCGGTGTCTGATTTTCCAAATAACGGCGATACACATTTAGCGCACCAGTGGCACCAGTCAGATTAGTCGGATCGTTGTTATCCCGGCCAACCCATGAAATCACCACTTCTTTGCCATCTACCCCGGCAAACCAGCTATCACGCAGATCATTGGTTGTACCGGTTTTACCTGCCAGATTATAACGACCAAACTTACCCGCCAGAGAACGCGAAGTCCCATTCGCCACAACCTGCTGCATACCATACAGTGTCAGGTAAGCCGCCTGAGCAGGAACAGCCCGTTCAGCCTGCGGGTAACTCTGATATATCACCGTCCCCTCTTCTGTAATGACAGAACGTAACGCAGAAAGCGTTGCGCGGTTGCCGCCACTGGTCATCGTCTGATATTCCTGAGCCACTTCCAGCGGTGTCAAGCTGAGAGAACCCAGTAACATAGCCGGAACCTGCTGGATAACGTCTGCCGGAACACCAAGCCGGATCAGTGTGTTGCTTACATGATCAAGGCCAACAGCCAATCCAAGATTCACCGTCGGAATATTCAGTGAACTAGCTAGCCCATCCACCAACATGACACGTCCACGGAAGCGGCGGTCATAGTTTCTCGGCTCCCAAACCTTACTGTTCGGCTGTTTCACGGAAAGGGGTTCATCCGCCAGCCAGGTATTCAATCGATACTGATCAGGTTCACTCAGTGCAGCCAGATAAGTAGAGGGTTTTGCTAAAGAACCAATCGGGCGGCGCGCCATCATGGCCCGGTTAAATCCGGCATACTGCGGTTGAGAACCACTAACCATCGCCCTGATTTCACCACTAATGCGATCGACAACCACCATTGCCCCTTCAAGATCGGCGATTTTACGGGTTTTTCTCAGGCTAGCAATTCCCTCTTCCACTGCGTTTTCAGCTGCATCCTGGGATACCGGATCAAGAGTCGTAAAGATTTTCACACCAGATAAATCATTAACTTTATCGCCCAGTTTGTCCTGCAACTCTTGACGAACCAGTTGCATAAACGCAGGTTGTGGCGTGATGACACCACTTTTCGGTTTTACCCCAAGTGGGCGGGCGCTCAGTAGTTTATAAAGGTCCTCATCAATAATTTGCTGATTTTGTAAAAGTTTAAGCACCACATTACGGCGCTCAAGAGCCAGTTTCGGATTACGCCACGGGTTATAGAGTGAAGCACCTTTCACCATGCCGACCAGCAACGCCTGCTGATCCAAACTCAATTCATCCACCGGACGGCCAAAATAATAAAGACTCGCCAGCGGGAACCCCCGGATCTGTTCACCACCACTTCGCCCCAGATAAACTTCGTTCAGATACAATTCGAGAATACGATCTTTGCTGTAGCGGTAATCCATCAAAACCGCCATGTAAGCTTCATTCGCTTTACGCACCAAGGTACGTTCATTGGTCAGAAACAAGTTTCTGACCAATTGTTGCGTCAGGGTACTTCCTCCCTGAACAGTGCGCCCCGCCGTCAAGTTAGCCAGAAACGCACGCCCGATAGAAAGGATGCGGATACCATCATGTTGATAGAAATGACGGTCTTCTGTCGCCAGCAAGGTATTGACCAGTAAATCAGGAAAACCAGAGCGCGGCACAAACAACCGCTGCTCACCATTGGGTGACTGCAACATGGTAATGAGTTTAGGATCAAGACGGAAGAAACCAAATTGACGTTGGTTTTCTATATTTTCTATCCCTGCCAAACGGTTATCACTGAAAGTCAACAGAGCGTGGATCTGCCCTTCTTTACTGTCAGGAAAATCAAATGGACGGCGCAGCATCTCAATGGTTTCGCCTCTGACAGAAAACTCCCCAGGACGGGTAATTTTCGTCACCTGGCGATACTGCATTCCTTCCAGCAGATGTACCATCTCTTTTTTACTGTAGTTCATGCCCGGTTCAAGGTTGACCATCCGGCCATAAACTGCCGCAGGCAGATCCCAGACTTTTCCGTCAATGCGGTCACGAATTTTGCCATCCAGATAAACACCATACCCCCCCAGCAACACAGCAAAGACAATAAATATCTTGAATAATAACCAGAACCAACGCCACTTTTTCTTAGGTGGATAGGAATACTTGCCTCTCTTTGTCATGGGTTGATCCTCTTCATCATCGTAGTCGTCATCTTCGTAACCATCATCATAATCATCCAACAAATGCCGTCTTTTCGATGGCGGTTTACGGCGGGATACCGGTTTCTTGCTTTTACGTCCGATTGGTTGATGATCTTCACCAGACATTCCAAAATTCTCCAAAGCCATTCAAACGCTGAATAATGGGTATTCATATCTTTTTTAATGAATTTATTCGCCTACAAGAAAGTTGTTAAATTCTATTACGAATATTTTTTTACCCGCCGAGTGGGTGCCGTATTTGCCGGATCATCCGGCCATAGATGTTTTGGGTAGCGCCCTTTCATCTCTTTTTGCACTTCCCGATATGCCCCCTGCCAAAAAGCAGCCAAATCTTGCGTGATCTGCAATGGGCGCTGGGCCGGCGATAATAATTCAAGTACCAATGCTACCCGCCCTTTTGCCAACGATGGACTTTGCTGCTCACCATACATTTCCTGCATCCGCACTGATAATACCGGTGGTTTATCACTGAAATAATTGATTGCTATCCGACTGCCGGTAGGAACAGTGTAATAAATGGGCAGCTCATTATCCAGACATTGGCGCTGTTGCCAGTCAAGTAAACTTGCCAATGCCGGCAACAAATCAATCTGTTTCAACCCCTTCAAATCACGCACACTAATAAGAAACGGCATTAACCAATGATCAAGAGAATCCATCAAAGAATCATTATCTACCGCAGGCCACTGTATTTCAGGCAACCATTTAGCCGCACATTGAATACGGGTACATAATTGCACAGCCTCAGGTGACCAATTCAACGCTTGTAATCCTTCACTTTGTAACCAGTTTAGCAGGGCCTGTTGTAATTGTTCATCTGAAGGTTTTGCCAATAGTTGCGCTTTTACTACCAGACTCCCACATTGCAGCCGTTTCCATGCCCGCAATGTTCCTTTATTGTCATCCCATTCAACGATACTTTGTTCACTGAATAAATCCGGTTGTTGCTGTAGCAATTGTTCAATATCCAACGGACAAGCCAGCAGAATGCGGGCATCAGGATTTCTGCTATTTTGTAATAACGAAGGTGCCACCAGCCACGATTCATCTGATAACTTTTCTTCATCATCGATCATCGCACCCAGACCATTAGCCAGTTGAAAACGCCCATGCTTATCCCGATTTTTGGCTATTTTGTCAGGGAAACCGTGAACCAATAACATTGCCGCTAATCCACTGGTTGGCTCACCAAAATTACCGTTCATATTTCTGGCTAGCTGTTTTGCCCGTCGTAACCACTGAGTTTGACGCTGCTCAACCCAATAAGTGATATCCGGCTGACCATCTCGAGGCGGTTCTTCCAGAATCGCTGTCAGCATAGCGGCGGTTGCCAACGCATCGGTTCCCTGTTCTAAACCAGCACATAACATCGCAGCAAGGCGTGGATCACTGCCAGACTCCGCCATTTTTCTGCCTCTAGACGTCAACTGATTGTGATGGCTTACCGCACCTAACTGTAATAAAAGCGATTTGGCTACCGCCAGCGACGCCACAGGAGGCATATCCAGCCAGTGTAATTGGGAAATATCGCGACATCCCCACTGCAATAAGGAGAGCCATAAGCTACTGAGATCTGCATTCAAGATTTCAGGTTCACTGTGGTCTGCTGCTCTTTCTGCCTGTTCCTGGCTAAACAGATGCCAGCAAATTCCGGCTTCTAACCGCCCTGCGCGGCCAGCTCGCTGTGTCATAGAAGCTTGACTGATACGTTGAGTCATCAGACGAGTCAACCCATTTTTGGGTTCAAAACGTGTTGTACGCTCAAGACCGCTATCAACCACCAACCGGATACCTTCAATCGTCAGACTGGTTTCCGCAATGTTAGTCGCCAGAACAACTTTACGGCGTCCAAACGGTGAAGATTCGATCGCTTTTTGCTGTTCAACCAATGACAAAGCACCGTATAACGGACAAAGATCGGTATCCGCAGAAACTTTCCCTTTAAGCAGTCCAAATATCCGTTGAATTTCTCCACTCCCCGGCAGAAACAACAGCACAGAACCTTGCTCTTGCTGGAGTAACCGTAATACAACAGTGGCGACACTCTGTTCAAAAGGCTGATAAGCAGGCAGAGGATGATAATTTCTGGTGACAGGAAAGCTACGCCCTTCGGAAATAATCACCGGCACATCAGGTAATAAAGAAGAGAGCCGCTGATTATCCAACGTAGCCGACATGATCAAAATCCGCAGATCATCCCGCAACCCTGCCTGTACATCCAGCAATAATGCCAGCGCTAAATCAGCCTGTAAGCTGCGCTCATGGAATTCATCCAGAATCACCAGTGAAACACCTTCCAGCATCGGATCTTGCTGTAACATACGGGTTAAAATACCTTCGGTTACCACTTCAAGACGGGTAGCCGTGCTCACTTTCGTTTCTGAGCGCATCCGATAACCCACGGTCTGACCGGTATTTTCATTCAGTTGAACCGCAAGACGATTGGCAACGCTGCGAGCGGCAATCCGCCGTGGTTCTAACATAATGATACGTCCGGAAAAATCTGCTCTTTTCAGAATTTCCAGTGGCAAACCCGTAGATTTTCCAGCACCGGCAGGCGCATGAAGCAGCACCTGTGGTGAGCTTTTCAGCGCACTCAGGACAGATTCGACGACCTCGTATACAGGCAGTAAAGACACAAATACTCCATTAAAGAAAGTTAACTTTCAACGGCCAACATTGTAGCATTGCCTGCTTCAATCTTATGCCATCAGTCATTAAGGAGTTTTTATGGAGTTCCATCCTCCCTTACAATCCGCCACTCTGATTCGTCGTTATAAACGTTTCCTGGCTGATGTCATCACACCGGAAGGTGAAACACTGACTATCCACTGCGCCAACACCGGCGCGATGACTGGCTGCGCTACGCCAGGAGATACCGTTTGGTACTCCACATCTGACAATCCAAAGCGTAAGTATCCCAACAGTTGGGAATTGACCGAAACACAGGATGGTCACTGGATTTGTGTCAATACGCTCAGAGCAAACGATTTAGTGGCCGAGGCGATTCAACAAAATGCGATTTCAGAATTTTCTGAATACAAAAAAATCAGCCGGGAAGTAAAATATGGCAAAGAGAGTAGCCGGATAGATCTGTTGTTACAGGCAGAGCAACAAATTAATTGCTATATCGAAGTGAAATCAGTGACGCTTCTCCAGGAAAATTGTGGCTATTTCCCCGATGCTGTTACTACCCGTGGGCAGAAACACTTACGGGAACTACAACACATAGCGGAGCAAGGACAAAGAGCGGTTTTATTTTTTGCGGTCTTGCATTCTGGCATCAGGCAAGTCGCGGCGGCTGCGCATATTGATCACAATTATTCATCTCTTTTGGAACAAGCACGAAACTCTGGGGTCGAAGTTATCTGTTACCAGGCAAGCATTACAGAAAAAGGGATGGTTTTAGGCGATAAGTTAACTTTTGTACTAAGTCGTTAATTTATTGATTGACCTAATATTTACAGTCAAGTTGTAGAGGGTGTAAAGTCATTCACTACGTTTGTCTTCACACCATTGTGAAACTAATGGCAGGAACAATTGCCAACCCATGCTCCATCTGCTATTTATAGCGGCCTGTTTTTTTCCCCGCTAGGGGTTCGTTTGATAGTGCGTGTGTTAGGAGAAGTATTATGCAAGAAGGGCAAAAACGTAAAACCTCGTCCTTAAGCATTCTCGCCATCGCTGGGGTAGAACCTTACCAAGAGAAGCCAGGTGAAGAATACATGAACGATGCCCAGTTGGCGCATTTCAAGCTAATTCTTGAAGCATGGCGCAATCAGCTCAGGGATGAAGTCGATCGTACTGTATCTCATATGCAAGATGAGGCAGCGAACTTCCCAGACCCAGTTGACCGTGCAGCGCAGGAAGAAGAGTTCAGTCTTGAATTACGTAACCGTGATCGTGAACGTAAATTGATTAAGAAGATCGAGAAGACACTGAAAAAAGTCGAAGACGACGATTTCGGTTTTTGTGAATCCTGTGGCGTTGAGATAGGCATCCGTCGTTTGGAAGCCCGTCCAACCGCAGATTTGTGTATTGATTGTAAAACCCTGGCCGAAATCCGTGAAAAGCAGATGGCAGGCTAATTAATGGTGTTTTGATACGGCGCCTTAACGGCGCCGTACGAACAACCCTCGCTGATCCCCATATGATAAAACCTGAACGTCCCCGCGCTTATATTGGGCGTTTCGCCCCCTCACCTTCTGGTGATCTTCACTTTGGTTCATTAATCACCGCAATTGGCAGCTATTTGCAAGCCCGAGCTTGCCAAGGAAAGTGGCTGATACGTATTGACGACATTGATCCCCCCAGGGAGGTTCCCGGTGCGGCCAGCCGTATTCTCTACGCTCTTGAGCATTATGGGTTACATTGGGATGGTGAAATTCTCTATCAATCTCATCGCCATGAAGCTTACCGTCATATACTTAATCAGTTACAACAACAGGGTTTAAGCTATTATTGCACCTGTCCCCGTCAACGTATTCAACAAGTTAATGGTTTTTATGACAGAAACTGCCGTGAATTAAATTTGCCTGTTAATCACGCCGCAATCCGGCTAAAACAAAACAACCCTGTTTATGGTTTTAAAGATAAGTTGCAGGGATACCTAAACGCCGATCCTGTCATGGCTGAAGAAGATTTTATTATTCATCGTCGTGATGGTCTATTTGCCTATAATTTAGTAGTTGTTATCGATGATGATTACCAAGGCGTGACTGAGGTCGTCAGAGGCGCTGATTTAATTGAGCCAACTGTCCGCCAGATTGCACTTTATCAGCAATTAAATCTCAAGCTACCTGATTACATTCACCTGCCACTGGTTCTGAATAAGGACGGCAACAAACTTTCCAAACAAAATCACGCCCAGCCAATCCCATTAGATGATCCCCGGCCGTTATTAATTGAAGCATTATCTTTTCTTAATCAGCCTGTCATAAAAAACTGGCAAGATCTTTCCCGCGATCAATTGTTGAAAAAAGCAACAGCACGTTGGGATTTGGATCGAATTCCACGGCAAGGTAAAATATACAGGTAACGTGAATAAAGTTAAGGTTAGTCATAACAACCATTCTCAAAAAATACACAGTAGGCTATGATTAGCTGCTGTTTTTTATTCGTTTTATATGATTAGTTACTTATCGAGGTGTACCATTTTTAACCGAGTAGCAAATTTCTGCCGTAATTTATTGATCCGCGAGGGGAAAATTAACCGCGAGCTACAGGCAGCCAGTGAAAGGCCAGTCACCGTATCTGACCATTCTACTCAGGAAGAGTACGTAACTCTTCACTCTAATCGCCAAAACCCCCATCAATCCTCATCCAACGTGAAAACACAAAGGAAGGTTGAGCAGGAGAGTCTTCATTTGGATTTACCAATAACGGTAATTCCACGGGAGCAGCACAATATTTCCCGCAAAGATATCAGTGAAAATGCCCTGAAAGTACTTTATCGTTTAAATAAATCCGGCTTTGAAGCTTATCTGGTCGGCGGTGGTGTCCGTGACTTACTACTCGGCACACAACCGAAAGATTTTGATATTGCAACCAATGCAACACCAGAACAAGTCCGTAAATTATTTCGCAACTGCCGTCTGGTTGGACGCCGCTTTCGTTTAGCCCATATTATGTTTGGCCCGGAAGTGATTGAAGTCGCAACATTCCGTGGACCACATGAGCAGACTGATTCTGACGATAAAAATCAGTCACAACAGGCTCAGAGCGGTATGTTGTTACGGGATAACATCTTTGGTTCAATTGAAGAAGATGCTATGCGCCGTGATTTCACCATTAACAGCCTTTATTACGGCATCAACGATTTCTCTCTGCGTGATTATGCCGGTGGCCTTAATGATCTGGAAACCGGTGTTATCCGTTTAATTGGCGATCCAGAAACCCGTTATCGGGAAGATCCGGTCAGAATGCTGCGTGCAGTTCGCTTCGCCAGCAAACTGGATATGACAATCAGCGAAGATACTGCCGAGCCTATTTCCCGTCTGGCTTTTCTGCTGAGTAATATTCCACCAGCTCGTCTGTTTGAAGAATCGTTAAAATTGTTGCAAACAGGTCAAGGCTACAGCACTTATAAACTTCTGCGCAAATACCGCCTGTTTCAACCGCTATTCCCATTGGTCCAACGCTATTTCACCGAAAATAACGATTCGCCTATGGAACGTATGCTCAATCAGGTTTTGAAGAATACCGACTATCGGTTACAAAATGATAAACGGGTTAACCCCGCGTTTCTGTTCGCCGCAATGCTTTGGTATCCATTGGTTGAACATGCAGAAAAGCTGTCTCAGGAAAGTGGTCTGACTTACTACGACTCCTTCGCCCTGGCGATGAATGATATTCTGGACGAACAGTGCCACTCTCTTGCCATTCCTAAGCGCCTGACAACCATCATGCGTGATATCTGGCAATTGCAGTTACGTCTGCCACGCCGCCATGGTAGACGGGCAAACAAACTGATGGAACACCCTAAATTCCGTGCCGCCTATGACCTGCTGGAACTGCGTGCCAATGTCGAAAACCGCAATGAGCTAAAAGACCTTGCTCATTGGTGGGAAGCATTCCAGCAAGCCAATGCATCACAACAACGGAGTATGATTTCTGAGCTGGGCAGTGATATTGTCCGTCGTCGCACACGACCACGCCGCCACTATAAACCAAGACTGAGCAGGGACAGCTGATCATCATGACCTGTGTTTATATCGCGGTTGGCAGCAACCTGGCAGAACCTGTGCAGCAAGTAAAAAATGCACTTGCTGCATTAAAAGATTTACCGGAAACAGAGTTTATTGCCAGCTCCTCATGGTATCGAACCAAACCGATGGGGCCACAAAATCAGCCTGACTTTCTGAATATGGCGGTAGCACTGGAAACCACTCTGGCACCGGAAGAGCTGCTCAATCACACTCAAGCGATTGAACTGGCTCAGGGACGAGTCAGAAAAGATGAACGTTGGGGGCCAAGGACACTTGATCTGGATATCATGCTATTTGGTGATCAGGTGATTGATACCGAACGCTTAACCATCCCCCACTATGGACTGAAACAACGCGAATTCATGCTCTACCCGTTGGCTGAAATCGCCCCTGACCTGGTATTTCCTGATGGGGAAGCTTTATCTGAAAGACTGAAACATATCCCGGAAAACGGCCTGGTACTCTGGCAGCCACCGCAGCCCTCTGATCCTAATCATTGTAGATAAGGATCTCAGTTCAGTCCGTGGCCGATTTCTGTATATAACAAGAAAAATTGCAGGAGGAAGATAGATAATGAAACCCATCACCATGGCTGATCTGAATCAGCTCAAAAAAGAAAAACGTAAATTCGCTACTATTACCGCTTACGACTCCAGCTTTGCCCAGCTATTTGCCGGGCAAGGTATTGATGTCATGCTGGTTGGTGATTCACTGGGTATGACATTACAAGGGGCTAATACCACCATTCCAGTGACTGTCGAAGATATTGTCTACCACACTCGTTGCGTCCGTGCTGGTGCGCCCTATACTTTCCTTATTGCCGATATGCCTTTCATGAGTTATGCCACACCGGAACAAAGTTGTGAAAACGCCGCCAAACTTATGCGTGCCGGAGCTAACATGGTGAAAATTGAGGGCGGCAGTTGGTTAAGCGATACCACTAAGATGCTTACCGAACGTTCCGTACCTGTTTGCGCTCATTTGGGACTAACGCCTCAGTCTGTTCATGTTCTTGGGGGTTATAAAGTCCAGGGACGTGATGAAAAATCGGCTAATCAGTTGATAAAAGATGCGATTACACTGGAACAAGCGGGCATACAATTGCTGGTGCTGGAGTGTGTCCCTACCGAATTAGCTAAACGGATTACCGATGAATTACAAATCCCGGTGATTGGTATTGGTGCCGGTAATGTGACTGACGGACAAGTTTTGGTGATGCATGACGCACTGGGAATTACCGCCAGACCACCTAAATTTGCGAAAAACTTCCTTGAAGAGGCAGGAAATATGCGCGATGCCATCCGCCTGTATAAAGAGCAGGTAGAAAGTGGATCCTATCCTGGTAAAGAACATTCATTTGATTAATAAATTATCCTTGTTAGCCCGAAGACTTTGAACACATTAAGGAGTATTAAGCAATGCTGATTGTCGAAACAGTACCGATTCTACGCCGTGAAATCCGCCGCTGGCGTCAGGAAGGGAAACGCATTGCATTGGTGCCAACAATGGGTAACCTGCACAACGGCCATATGACATTAGTTGATGAAGCCAAAGGGCAGGCAGATATTGTCATCGTCAGTATCTTCGTTAACCCGATGCAGTTTAATCGTCAGGATGATCTGGCAAGATATCCACGTACCTTACAAAAAGATTGCGAAAAACTTCACCAACATGGTGCTGATCTGGTCTTTGCCCCCTCCGATAAGGAAATATACCCCAATGGTATGGAACATCAGACGTATGTTGAAGTTCCTGAACTTTCTACCATACTGGAAGGTGCCAGCCGTCCTGGTCATTTCCGCGGTGTTTCAACCGTGGTGAGCAAACTGTTCAATCTGGTGCAACCGGATTTAACCTATTTTGGCGAGAAAGATTTTCAGCAATTACAACTTATCCGCAAGATGATTGCCGATCTGGCTTATGATATTACTTTGGTTTCAGTACCAACGGTACGCGATAAAAATGGCCTGGCACTGAGTTCGCGTAATAACAATTTAACCGCCGATGAACATAGAATTGCGCCAGAACTCAGCAAGATCATGAAATCTATCGCTGAAAAAATGGCGCAGGGTGAACGCCACACAGAACAATTACTCACTCAAGCTTCCGAACAGCTACGTGAAGCGGGTTTTATGCCTGATGAGTTGTTTATCCGTGATGCCGAAACTCTGACACCGTTGAATACCGAAAGTAAAAACGCGGTTATTCTGATGGCCGCCTGGTTAGGGCAAACCCGATTAATCGATAATCAGCAGGTCGATTTAACTCAATAATAGTCTGTTCTGTCAGACGTTATTGGCGCAGAAAAATAAAATAACAGGTTCTAAGTTGTCATCAAATCAGGAGAAAACCATGTTGCGCACTATGCTACAAGGGAAATTGCACCGAGTGAAAGTCACTCAGGCAGATCTGCATTATGAAGGTTCCTGTGCAATTGATCAGAACTTTATGGATGCAGCCGGTATTCTGGAATATGAAGCCATTGATATCTATAACGTGGATAACGGCGAACGTTTTTCCACTTATGCTATTGCCGCTGAACGTGGTTCCAGAATCATTTCAGTCAACGGAGCAGCGGCTCACCGTGCTAAGGTAGGTCATAAGTTAATTATCTGCTCATATATACAAATTTCTGACGAAGATGCCCGTCATCATAAGCCTAATATGGCTTACTTTGACGGTGACAATATTATGAGCCGTATTGCCAAAGCCGTTCCGGTTCAAGTGGCCTGAATACTCACCACATGATTAATAATGGGTAGGTCGTGAAGACATTATCAATAAACTTCCCCTACCCATCACCACCACTTAATTACAAAACAATTTACAAATTAAGTCCTCAACCCCCGCCCTGTTTCAATCAAATACCAGGCGACAAAATAAAAAACCGCAATAAACGCAGTCAAAACACCCAACGTTACTGTTAAAGAAACATCGGTAATTCCCATAAAGCCGTAACGGAAACCACTAATCATATAAACGATCGGATTCAGTTTGGAAACAGCTTGCCAAAATGGCGGTAATAATGTCAGCGAATAAAACACCCCGCCAAGATAAGTCAGAGGCGTTAATACGAAGGTCGGAATAATGCTGATATCATCAAATGTCTTAGCAAAAATAGAATTCAGCAAACCACCCAGCGAGAACAGAATTGATGTCATCAGCAAAGTGACAACAATCATCCACCACGCATGAATATGAAGCGGAACAAAAAACAGAGAAACCAATGTCACCAGAATACCGACACAGACACCACGAGCAACACCGCCACCCACAAAACCCGCAATAACGATATGTGTTGGAACCGGCGCTACCAATAATTCCTCAATACTGCGCTGAAATTTCGCCCCAAAGAAAGAAGAAGAAACATTGGCATAAGAGTTAGTAATCACTGCCATCATAATCAGGCCAGGGACAATAAACTGCATATAATCCACACCGCCCATTTGTCCAATCCGCGAACCGATCAAACTACCAAAAATAACAAAATAGAGTGACATAGTGATAACCGGCGGTAATAAAGTCTGTACCCAGATACGACCAAAACGGGTAATTTCTTTAATCCAGAGCGTTTTTAGCGCCACCCAGTACAGCTGAATCATTTACGGTCTCCTTGCTTGTTGTTCACCAAACTGACAAACAACTCTTCCAGACGGTTCGCTTTATTACGCATACTTGGGATCTGAATACCCTGAGCATTTAATTGGGTAAATACACCATTTAACCCCTGTTCACGCTGAACATCGACTTCCAGGGTCGATGTGTCTATCACCCGGTAATTATATCCGGCAAGTTCAGGCGCTGGACTTTTCGTCGCCAGATCGAAGAAGAACGTTTCAGATTCCACCTGACTAAGTAAATTTTTCATACTGGTGTTTTCCACCAGCTCACCATGCTGAATAATACCAATATTACGGCATAGCATTTCTGCCTCTTCCAGATAATGCGTGGTCAGAATGATCGTTGTTCCCTGTGCATTCAACTCTTGCAAAAAATTCCACATAGAGCGGCGCAGTTCAATATCAACACCGGCTGTCGGCTCATCAAGGATTAATAATTTAGGCTGATGCATCAAAGCACGTACAATCATCAGACGCCGTTTCATACCACCAGACAAGCGGATCGCCCGTTGATCGCGTTTTTCCCACAGATCCAATTTTGACAGATAAGTTTTCGCTCTGGCTTGAGCCACTTTTCGCGGCACACCGTAATAACCCGCCTGATTGAGAACAATCTGCAACACCGTTTCAAACGGGTTAAAGTTAAACTCCTGCGGAACAAGACCTAACTGGCGCTTAGCATTCACAATATCCGTATCAATATCGTAGCCAAACACCTTAACCTTACCGCTGCTTTTGTTTACCAGAGAACTGATAATACCGATTGTGGTGGACTTCCCTGCACCGTTCGGACCCAATAACGCGTAGAAATCTCCTGCTTCTACATTCAGGTCAATCCCACGCAGCGCCTTAACATCACCAGTGTAGGTCTTGGTAAGCTGCGTTAACTCCAATGCATAAGTCATAAATTAAAAAAACCTTTATTATCTGGCCGCTTTTGCGTGCAATATGAAAATATAATGCGCCTTTCCTGCCTGGTTTTCTTTGCAAAAACAGTAGAAAGATGAAAAACAAACAGCAACAAAATATTAAAATTTTAATTGATGTTGTATATGATTCTATCTTAAATAAACGCTATCAGGCTATTCACCATGATGAAAAAAATAGAAGAGTTGCTTGCCAATAACAAGCAGTGGTCAGAATCGGTTAACGAAGAAAACCCAAAATTTTTCAAAGAATTAGCAAAGTCTCAGAAACCCCATTTCTTGTGGATTGGTTGCTCAGACAGTCGGGTACCCGCAGAAAAACTGATTGATGCCGCTCCCGGTGACCTGTTTGTGCACAGAAATGTGGCAAACCTGGTTATCCATACTGACTTAAATTGTCTTTCTGTTATTCAATACGCAATAGACGTACTGGAAGTTGAACATATTATTATCTGCGGCCATTATGGCTGTGGTGGTATCGAAGCCGCAATTGATGGCACTGAACTGGGATTGATTAACAACTGGCTGCTGCATATCCGCGATCTCTGGTATAAACACAGTTCTATGCTAGGTGAATTACCGCCTAATGAACGCCTGAACCGTCTGTGCGAAATCAACGTTGTCGAACAAGTGTATAACCTTGGTCACTCAACTATTATGCAAGCCGCATGGAAACGGGGACAGAAAGTGATGATCCACGGCTGGGTTTACGGTATCCATAATGGTCAGTTGCAGGATCTGGACGTCACGGCTGACAGTCGTGAAAAGCTGGAACTTGCCTATCGTCAGACCGTATCCAAACTGACGAATAAAAAGTAAGTTTTCAGGTAACTATACCCTATAGATTTCAAGATGCATCGCGACGGCAAGGGAGCGAATCCCCAGGAGCATAGCTCACTATGTGACCGGGGTGAGCGAGTGCAGCCAACAAAGAGGCAACTTGAAAGATAACGGGTATAACAAAATACGCTGTAGAAAAGGTTATATTTAACCTCTTCTACAGCGTAATTAAACGAAGATTAATACAGATTTTCATTTTATTAAATCGCTGCCTATTTAAATATCAAGTATCTATTTTGATTTCTTTATTTTACGAATGTACGCATATGGTAATAAAAAGAAAACAAAATAGTTCATGAAAAAGAACATTTTTATGGGCGATCTAATCACATTACCTGTAATAACAATGTTGATATTTCGGTAAGACCACTCTAAAGTGTCAACAATGTGATAACAGTTACTTGCGAGGAAAGTTCTATGCTCACTCATGTCAGAAAAATTGCAAACTCTGTTGGTACTATTATTCCAGCTCAACTATTGAAATCCCTCTACCTGAAAGAGGGTGACCAATTATCAATTGTCGAAGAACAAAGGAAAACCGTGATCTCTGCGGTAAACCATCGTCCCAAGTACAAATTAGCCGATCGACTTGCTTTATGTGACTCAGAAGCACCAATGCCTGAAATCTTAAAAGAATGGGATGCCAGTAAGCCTGTAGGGAATGAAGTGTAATGGCAATATTTCAACGAAGGGATATTATTGAGGCTTGCTTAAACCCAGTCGCTGGTCAAGAGCTGCAAGGTGACAAAAGGCCATACATATTGGAATAAATTCTACTGTTAATCAGGGATATCTGCCGATATGGTTCTACGACCGGAAGCCGTATTAGGCACCAGTGCCGAAATGTAGATAGGGACGCAGCCCTATACATCATTCCTGAATCACAAAATAAAAACGGCAACCCGAAAGCTGCCGCTTCCAGATTCTGTCAAAATTACTCTTCCAACAAAATCACATGGCCGATATAAGGCAAATGGCGATAATGCTGCGCATAATCAATACCGTAACCCACAACAAATTTATCTTCAATTGAGTAACCAATCCATTCAACCGGAACATCAACTTCACGGCGGGAAGGTTTATCAAGCAAAGTACAGATTGCCAGTGATTTTGGCTCACGCAGTGCCAGAATTTCACGCACTTTATTCAGAGTATTACCTGAATCAATAATGTCTTCCACAATCAGCACATGTTTGCCACGAATATCTTCATCCAAATCTTTAAGAATTTTCACATCGCGGGTGGAATTCATACCGCTGCCATAACTAGAAGCCGTCATAAAATCCACTTCATGAGGAACCTGAATTTCACGGCACAAATCAGCCATAAAAATAAATGAGCCTCTCAGTAACCCGACCATAACCAGCTCGTTGCCACTGTCACGATAGTGTTCAGTGATCTGTTTTCCCAACTCAGCGATACGTTGCTTAACCTCCTGTTCGGAGATCATAACTTCTACAGTGTGTTTCATTATAAATATAACCAATTGTTTTTAAAAATAATAATCATGATAAAGCACAGTGAAAATCATGATTATTAGTATGCCGATTGATACTCCGTTCTTTTGAACAGAATAAGATACAGCTAACCAACAAATCGTTCTAGTGACTCTAATATTTTGCGTTTCTGTCCACGTTTCATCGTCGGGGAACATTTAACCGCCTTATAAACTTCACGCATACAATAATCAGCGACTTTACCTTTAACAATATTATGATAATCAGTGCTGATTTTTCCCTTAATATCATTAATATCAAATGCCGCATGAGCATCTATACAATTAACAAACGAATCCCATTGCAAAAACTTATGATCTTTCTGAAGCAGATCAACCTGACATTGAAGAAGCTCCTGCCGTAATTGGATAAATTCGCTGATTTTAGAATTAATTATCAGAACAAGCAGCGGCTCACAGTAGCAAACCAACAGATATTTTAACTTTGGAGGCGTTGTAAAAGGACAGTGAAGATAAAGAACATCTCCTATAGCTAAACTCTGCCGGGCTAAGAAATCTGCCCTAAAAGATGCAGGAAATTTGTCACCAAGATTAGTCATCAGCTACTCAGCAGAAGTCAGATAAGCAACTAATTTGTCACCATCTTTGCAACTGGCCGCTATTACTTCCAATGGAATTTCACCATTCTGATCAGCGGCCATCCAAACGCTATCGTGACTGATATCACGTATTTCTTTAAAAGAAAGATTCCCATACTTCTCAATTGCTTCATTTATGCAATTAATATCTGAATCACTGAATACATCTTCATTGAAATTACGTAACGCACGCACCTGATGATTTCCATTACTGCCGTCTACTGACAAAGATGATCGAATAACATCAATGTCACACCCATTTGGAATAAAGCGCCCGTCACCTCTGGCTATCTTTATAATATCATAAGCATTTTCTGCGACAGGCCCATCTTTCATCGCAAGATAGTTATCACCGGTAATAAGCCGTCCATAATGTTCTAAATGGAGCCTGTCAGCAAAATACAGAATTTTACCCACATGATAAATATCAGGGATTGGCGCTACAGAGGCAACATACAGAATAGCCTCTACAGCCTTTTCTGAGTCAAACCTTACATTAAGCATCTCAACACCTTCATTTAAACAGGACAAATAACTCTCAAAAATCTGCGTCTATTTTAGTGCCTACAGCAATCACTGTACAACGCTTTGTGGTGTTCTATTGATACTGACCGCCACCATGGCCTAAAAAACACGATAAAACCAAATAAGAGGCAATGTGAGCAAGATTATTTACTAACAGTAAAACCCAGCATCATACCGGTATCCTCATGCTCCAGCAGATGACAATGCGCCATAAATGGATGTTTAGCTCCCGCCGTATGATTGAACTGAACCAGCACTTCACTCTCTTTACCTTCCACATGAACAATGTCTTTCCAGCCACTGCGGTGAGCGGCAGGTTTGCGGCCATTTTCACGCAAAATGCGGAAACGGGTACCGTGGATATGGAACGGATGCAGCATCATATCGCCAACCCCCGAAATCACCCAGTGCTCATATTGCCCCTGTTTAACATCAAAAGCAGGTTCTGTCATAGAGAAAGCCTGTCCATTGATGGTATTCGCATGATGGAAATTGAATTCACCGCCATGATGCATATCTCCGTGGTTCATATTCCCATGATGCATTCCCATACCCGCCATAGCTTGCTCACCGTAGCGCTGAGACAACAGCATCATCCCCTGCATATCCAGACGACCATCCATCGCCAGATGCAAACTACGTCTATTTAAGCCCTTTAAGGAAGGCAAGATAGGAAGAGTGGCAAGCTGCTCCGACAGTATTGTGCGGCTAGAAAAAAGCTGAGGTTGAATGCGCAAAACTGGTAATGGCTGATCAAACGGCGGTAATGTCATTCCCATCTGAACTACCGGTAACGTCACCAGATCGAAAGGTTTTCCATCCGACGTATTCACTACGACTTCAAAACGCTCTCCCGCCAGAATCGATAACTCATTAACCGCAACGGGTTCCGCTAACAAGCCGCCATCACTGGCAACAACATACAATTCGCGGCCATCACCAGCAGCAATATTCAGGCTGCGGGCATTACAACCATTCAGCAAACGCAGGCGTAACCAACCACGTGGCGCGATATGCTGAGGTAAAACAACGCCGTTGGTCAACATCATATCGCCAAACCAACCAACAGCAGCACTCATCACATCCAGTTGATAATCAATCTGACCCTCTTTATTCAAGCGTTTATCCTGTAAAATCACCGGAATATCATCCACCCCCCATTGGTTTGGCAAACCCGTTTTAATGCTGTTCTCATCTTCAATCAGTACTAATCCACCAAGCCCCATTGCCACCTGATAACCCGTCTTACCATGTGTATGCGGATGGAACCAGCAAGTTGCTTCCGGTTGTTCAAGGGTAAAACTCACGGTTCGACTCCCACCTGGTGCAATCATCGCATGTGGACCACCATCAGCCTCCCCGGTAATTTCCAGACCGTGCCAGTGAACCGTCGTCTCTTCCGGCAGATGATTACGAATATCGATAGTAACAGGTTTACCTGAAGTCAATTTCAATGCCGGGCCAAGTAAATCACCATTGTAACCCCAAGTTTTAGTCACCGATCCCGCTCTAAAACAGGATTGCCCGGCTTTGATTTCAATAGCAATTTTACCTGATGCATCTGGCTCTATCTGTGGAGGAATGGGGAGCGCCGGATAGGGTTCAGCAAAGGAGAAACAGCTCCAGACAGGTAACATACCGGAGACACCGATAACGGCACTTAATTTAATAAAATCACGTCGTTGCATATCAATCTCCTGATTAAACTGGCAAAAAATAACACATAACAGCAACGTAAAGGTTGCCCTTACAGGAAGGTCAAGCAATGGGAATGTGATTTAAATCGATCTTTACAATAATTTAAAAAAATAAATTTTACCGGACAAAGATATTAATATGTTAACGTAACCTGACACGAATTCATTATAATAATACAAATGCGAAAATTAGCCTTATTGACTTACCTATTAGTTCTTTTCGGTTTTTCCCACCCCGCAAAAGCGCTGACAGAAAATGAAGCTGAAGATCTGGCGGATCTGACGGCGGTGTTTATCTATCTGAAATATGACTGTGGTTACAGCCAAATCCCTGACCGGGAAATTAAGCGGGCCATTATCTATTTCGCTCAACGTAATAAGTGGGATTTGACCAATTACAACAGCCAATTGATGGATAGACTCAATGAAGAAAGCTATCAGGATCTGAAAGGTATTTACCTCTCCAATGCGATAAAGTGCCATGCCCTCGCCAGAGATTCGTTGAGCCTATTTGCCTACGTGAAGTAGTTCCTCCCCTAATACCCCTTAAGGGGTAAATTTCACCGTGCAACTGTGAGGATTGTTGGCTATTATGTGAGCCCAATTTTCACGGCCATCACAGTGGAGGAAAGCTGCGGAATGTCACAAAAAGAAACTTGGTACGAAACCCTGCACGCCAATTTTGGTCAGTATTTTTCGGTCGATAAAGTGCTTTATCACGATAAAACTGAGCATCAGGATTTGATTATCTTTGAAAATGCGGAGTTAGGCCGCATCATGGCGCTGGATGGTACAGTACAAACGACTGAACGTGATGAATTTATCTACCACGAAATGATGGCTCATGTTCCTCTGTTCGCCCACGGAAACGCCAAACGCGTGCTGATTATCGGCGGTGGCGATGGCGGTATGCTGCGCGAAGTCTGTCGTCATCAATACCTTGAAAGCGTTACTATGGTTGAAATTGATGCCGGCGTAGTTGAATTCTGCCGTCAGTATCTGCCTAACCATAATGCCGGTGCTTATGATGATCCGCGCTTCAACCTGGTCATTGACGATGGTGTTAATTTCGTTAGCACCACCGACCAGAAATTCGATGTCATTATTTCTGACTGCACTGATCCGATCGGACCTGGTGAAGGATTATTCACATCGGAATTCTATCAAGGTTGCCAGCGCTGTCTGAATGAAGGTGGCATTTTGGTTGCCCAGAATGGCGTCTGTTTTCTACAACAGGATGAAGCGGTAACCAGCCATAAAAAATTGAGCAACTATTTCGCTGACAGCAGTTTCTATCAGGCTGCTATTCCAACCTATTATGGTGGAATAATGACCTTTGCATGGGCAAGCCAGAACCGGGCATTACGTCATGTAGATCCGACAACACTGCAACAGCGCTTTAATGCCGCAGGTTTTACCTGCCGCTACTACAACCCAGCCGTTCACGCAGGTAGCTTTGCTCTACCGCAATATCTGCTGGATGCACTATCCAAGAACCCATAATCACCCATAAGCCAAGAGGTGAAATAAATTGCACAAGCTGAAATTGCACGGCTTTAATAACCTGACAAAAAGCCTGAGTTTTTGTATTTATGATATCTGCTATGCAAAAAGCCAAGCTGATCGGGATAGTTATATCGCCTACATTGACGAACAATATAACGCTAATCGTTTAACGGAAATTCTCAGCGAAACCTGTTTGATCATTGGTGCAAATATTCTGAATATTGCCCGCCAAGACTATGAGCCACAAGGGGCAAGTGTCACTATACTCGTCAGCGAAGAGCCGATGGATCCAAAGGATGTAGACAATACTGAAAATCCAGGTCCATTACCCGATTCTGTCGTTGCTCATTTGGATAAGAGCCATATCTGTGTCCACACTTACCCAGAGAGTCATCCGGGCGGTGGCATATGCACTTTCCGGGCTGATATTGAAGTATCAACCTGCGGTGTTATTTCACCTCTCAAAGCGCTGAACTATCTGATCCACGAATTGGAATCGGATATTGTCACAATGGATTATCGCGTGCGTGGTTTCACCAGAGATGTGAATGGCGTGAAGCACTATATCGATCACGAAATCAGTTCTATTCAGAATTATATGACCGAAGAAGTGCAATCACAGTATTACATGATGGATGTCAATATTTATCAGGAAAATTTATTTCATACAAAAATGATGCTAAAAGAATTTGACCTGAATGATTGTTTATTTAATGCCACACCAGAGCAATTAAGTGAAACTGAAAAGCTGGAAATTACCCATCTCTTAAAAAAAGAGATACAAGAAATTTACTATGGACGTAATTTACCCGCTGTTTAACTTTCACTAACTTATTATTTAACCTGAGGTTTGCTTAAGAAGGGCACTAAGTGCCTGAGGCACGATCAAAGTTTTTGTCAAATAAAACAAAATCGTGGAGATCCTCAGGCATGTCTAATTTAGAAGAACTTTACTGCGGCGTCGATGACTTTTGCCAACAATTTATTCCTCTCTGGCATCAACAGTTAATTGAAAATGGCTTGCTCAAACGTCGCCGCGAAGTTTCCCTTTCTCTCAGTGAAGTCATGACGCTCCTCATTTTATTCCACATGAGCCATTATCGTGATTTTAAAACGTTTTATATTCAGCATGTTAAACACTATCTTCAGGCCGATTTTCCCAAATTGGTCAGCTATACCCGGATGTTAACCTTGAAGCAAAAGGCGCTCATTCCCCTCTGTGCTTTTCTTTCGTCACGCAAGGCTGAAACCCAGAGGATCGCTTTTATTGATTCAACCAAAATTGCCGTTTGTCACAACCTCCGTATTCCCCGTCATCGCGTATTTGAGGGCGTCGCACAGCGAGGGAAAACGAGTACAGACGGTTTTATGGCTTTAAACTTCATCTGATTATCAATGATTGTGGTGAACTTTTGGCGGTTAAGTTGACCTCAGGAAATAAAGATGATCGTCATCCAGTCAAAGCACGGGTACAAGGGTTAAAAACCGAGCTTGAATTTACGGGATTGTGATATCGCTATTTTTAAACGAAACTGAGGTTAGTCATGTCACTTTGGTATTCTTAAAAGAAAAAACCCGCTGTTAGCGGGCTTTTCATGGTTTTGATAGAGGGATTATCTTACGAGTGTTTCGACAGCTCACGCCGAGCCAATTCAGCCAAGAATCCGCTGCGGCTATGATACTCACGATGTGAGTTCACGTATTCATCAATTCTACCCAACAAAAGTTGGGGCATAGTAATGTTTAGCTTGATGGCTTTTCCATCGTATTTAGTTAAATCCATGTCAACATAAGCCCAACTGCCGCCGGTGCAATCTTCATTGCTTAGATGGTCAGCAACAGTTCTGGCTTGTACTGGAGCCTCACCCTTTTCGCTCATGTATTCAAAATAAGTATCTAATGCGTTTTGAGCATCGCTAATAGCGTCGTCAATGGTATCGCCAGCAAAGTAACATCCGATCACGTCTGGCACAAAA
This sequence comes from Photorhabdus khanii NC19, assembly GCF_000517265.1. Classification (GTDB taxonomy): domain Bacteria; phylum Pseudomonadota; class Gammaproteobacteria; order Enterobacterales; family Enterobacteriaceae; genus Photorhabdus; species Photorhabdus khanii. The sequence continues at coordinate 174,304 of NZ_AYSJ01000015.1, read as the reverse complement.
CCGGAAAACGATCCGTCGTCAGCCTGATGTAAATAAATAGGATATCTCATGCTTACACCTTCTCTTTGATTAAAGAGCGGCCTTTCAACCGCTTAATTAAGTTATTTCAGTCCTGCTTGTTTAAGTATTTTATTGAGCGTCCCGACCGCCAAATCTTTGCGCGGATGCGGAATTACTATCGGGCTGGGTTCCCCTGATTTCTCGAAAACATGATGCGAACCATTGGCTCGCACAAAATTCCAGCCAACCGCTTTGATTTGCTTTATTAGTTCATCGCTAGACATTATCCCTCTCTTTAATCAAAACCAAGAGAATGATAGCACCTCTCATACCCACCATCAACACCAATACCCATGATGGGTATAAGAAATATTGTTCGGGTAGCCGACTATTTTGTCACTCACAGGTTTAGAACGCGAATAACTAGCATTACTCATTATAAACCTGGATTAAGACCTAGCTCAATTGATGGCATTTAAACCAATTCTCCCTAGCTTAATTCCGGTATTGATCCCGCTGAAGCGCGGGTTACGTGGTGCTCTGTTACGAAATTGACTATTATCACCCTTTTTTATAGTAAGAAGATGCTTTAAAAATATTCTCACGACTAATTTTTTCCAACTTTAAACTCGTTCCATGGAATGTGTAGAACATCACAGTCATATATTTCCTGAATGGTCAACGCAGTCTTTTTCATTGAGGGAAAAATACCAGAAAAAATAATTTAATTGAAGTAAAACCACGCTGTGCATCTATATTCTCCCTATTTATAGAAATTTTAAAAATAGTGTCGAAATATTATGGTTATTATTAAGTCATATATAAAAATAAGAATGTGAAAAAATTTTTTATAATCTAGTATATAATTGTTAATTTTAATTGGAGGTTTTAAAAAATGGCTACATATCATATTTATAGACAGGAAAACTTTACTAGCAGATATGCGAAAGCTGGAGTAGTGCTCGCTAATCAGGTAAGTATATTAACAGCTGATTATACGCAAACACCTGCACATACAGACCCTTCATTTAAATGGGTACTCAATAATACTCCTGTGCCTGTGGATGGAGCGATTACAACTATTTCTCAACTGAATAAAGATTTGTATTGGGTACGCGGAGATGTTTTTACTGCTGGAACGGGAAGTTATATGGGCATTGAGCTCGCGTCTCAATCTCCCACAAAATCAAAATTACAAGTAATGCTAAAGAAATCAGGATTTGGAGAAGGTTATGACTTATATTCATTAGACAATGAATATATTATTATTGTATATGATCCTATTAATAAGCGTCATAGAATTTGTCTTTCTGCTGATCCTGATCCTGCTGGCTATCGTCCATGGTATTTTAATCAAG
>NZ_AYSJ01000015.1:156375-172917 GCF_000517265.1 Photorhabdus khanii NC19 | reverse complement strand
CAGTGCCTGAGGCACGATCAAAGTTTTTGTCAAATAAAACAAAATCGTGGAGATCCTCAGGCATGTCTAATTTAGAAGAACTTTACTGCGGCGTCGATGACTTTTGCCAACAATTTATTCCTCTCTGGCATCAACAGTTAATTGAAAATGGCTTGCTCAAACGTCGCCGCGAAGCTTCCCTTTCTCTCAGTGAAGTCATGACTCTCCTCATTTTATTCCACATGAGCCATTATCGTGATTTTAAAACGTTTTATATTCAGCATGTTAAACACTATCTTAAGGCCGATTTTCCCAAATTGGTCAGCTATACCCGGATGTTAACCTTGAAGCAAAGGGCGCTCATTCCCCTCTGTGCTTTTCTTTCGTCACGCAAGGCTGAAACCCAGGGGATCGCTTTTATTGATTCAACCAAAATTGCCGTTTGTCACAACCTCCGTATTCCCCGTCATCGCGTATTTAAGGGCGTCGCACAGCGAGGAAAAACGAGTACAGGCGGTTTTATGGCTTTAAACTTCATCTGATTATCAATGATTGTAGTGAACTTTTGGCGGTTAAGTTGACCTCAGGAAATAAAGATGATCGTCATCCCGTCAAAGCGCGGGTACAAGGGTTAACAGGGTGTTTGTGGCGATAAAGGGTATTTGTCACAGGCCCTGTGCGATGAACTGGAAGCGGAAGGAATAACGTTAATCACTCATGTCCGTAATAACATGAAGGCAAAAGCGTTATCTCTCTGGGATAAGCTGATGTTAAGAAGGCGATTTTTGATATAAACGGTCGTGGATCAGCTCAAAAATATTTCTCAGATAGCGCATTCAAGACACCGCAGTCAGCTCGGTTTTTTATTGGAAATCGTCGCTGGCTTAATTGCTTATACATTCCAACCTAAAAAACCGAGCTTGGATTTACGGGATTGTAATATCACTTTTTTTAAACCAAGCTGAGGTTAATAAGACACCATCACAATAATTTCACAAAATAATCACTGCCCCGAATAAAATCATTATTCAGGGCAGTTCAATAACACGGTGATTATTTAGATGGCGTCAGAGAAAACGTTAACGTTTCCAACGGCTGAAGGGTAATCAGCGCTGTTTTATTGATAAACTTCGGCACCGAGTTGTTCTCGCCATAGTCTATCTTAACGTCATATACCGAAGGCTGATTATCAGGTAATTCAAGATCGCTTTGCAGATCCAGATAATATTGTTTCACCTCATCAGCAGGATTACGCAAAGTAATAATCGACTTTTTCGGACTCCAGGCTCCCCAACCATACACCGCTAGATCGGAAGGATCTTTACCAATCCAATGGGTATCAAACAGCACATCTTTATTTTCCTCTGACCATTTCGCCGCATTTGCCAGCGTATCCCAATCCTCTGTGGTCAACAGTTCAGGCGTAACATACATCTCCTGTAACTGAGTGCCACTGCCAAAATAGCTCCAAACCTGATCGGCAAAATCTTTAGGTGACTGTTTATCCAGATGCTTAGCCTGTTTAGCATAAACAATACCATGCAGCATCAACGAATTCAGTGGGAACAGCGGCCCATTTCTTACGACATTACGATAAGTTTCCGCATCACGGTAGGTAAGCCACTGCTGCACTTTGGAACCTTTACCGTAAAACTCCACATCATAGCCACCACGCCAAATAGAATCGGCGAAAAATAGCCAGGAAGGCGTGGCTTTGGTGCCCGTGGTCAAGTTGATAAACAGATCATTTCCTGTACCGCGCATATCTTCAATAAGATGGATAGCGGCATCAAAATCACTGGTGAATGAACTCCCTTTAATCACACGATCAGCATTGCCGGTGCCATCTAGCTTAAACATGGATACATTTTGTTGTTGAATCAGGTTGAGCACCCGGTTATGGAAATTGGCGTAGTAATTAGGGCCTGAAAGCGCAAATCGGCCATCTATCACTTCATAACCAAACTCCTCCGCATGAGAAACACGTTGCTCACCGGGTTTACCATAACCGCCCCAAGGAGAAAGCCAAATACCTAAACGAGCACGATATTGATCTGCCGCCTGTTTAAGATTTTTGAATTCATGGGGAAATGCCTCACTAAAACCCCAATCTCCTTTGAGGTTATCCCAACCATCATCAAACAGATAACCACTCAACTTCACATCGCGCTTAGTCACCAACTCCTGCCCAAACTGATTGATACGGGTCAACGCCTCTTGTTCGGTATAAGGAGTGAAGAAACCAATATCGTACCAAGAGTTGTAATGCAGGTAAGGGCTGTATTTACGCGGACGAGCGTTGTTTAAAAATTCATTGACGTTGCGCCGCAATTGCCCTTCTTGATAAACACCAATATACGTCTTATAACTTAACGTTTTCCCCGGCTCTAACGGGATAGAGAGTGCAATTTTTTGCGAAGTGTCCCCTTTATAAGCCTCAGTGTTAATCAATGGATTACCGGGAACAATAAAGAATCTATCGCTGATAATCGGTGAACTGACGATAGAGCCGTGAACAAAAGCGGTTTTAGTGTGGAATGGTATCAACGAGACGGAGCTGAGTTCCAACGCGTTTTCCTGCGGTGTAATAGTGATTTCAAACGAGCCGTACTTATCTTTACCTTCCACAGTAATTATATTGCTTACCTGAATGTCGCCATGTTTCAAGGAAACAACAATACGATTGTGCTTTTTGCTGATATCAGTAATCTGAAAATCTTTAGCCGTGAGCTTCTCTCCTGATTTCAACGTGATTTCAAACAGACTGTCAGTAATGATTTGATCGTGGTTTTTCGGATTTTCAAATTTTAGTTGCGTCACTTTACCGTGTTCATCGCTAACCGCTACATGATAATTGTCACCCTCCAATCGCCAGCTATCTGCCCAGACTGGAGCGCCATAAAACACGGAACTGGCTAATAAACTCAACGTAATTTTATTTAACGTTCTTATTTTCACAGCAGTTTCCTTATAGTCAGAATGAAAAAACAGAATCTTCACGAATACAGCTTGCCTGTACTGCCACAAATCCGGATCTTTTCTTCTACTACTGCCTGCATAGCCTGTTTTCCCGGCGCGATATATTTACGTGGATCATTAGCATCTGGATGCTGGATGAAATAGCGCTTTACCGCATCAGCAAAAGCAATTTTCAGATCGGTCGCCACATTGACTTTACATACGCCAAGACCAATCGCCTGCTGTATCATCACTTCAGGAATACCCGATGCGCCATGCAGCACCAACGGAATATTCACCTGTTCACAGATTGCAGCTAACCGATCAAAATCCAGATGCGGTTCACCATGATATAAACCATGCGCAGAGCCAATCGCTACCGCCAGAGAATCAATACCGGTACGGGCAACAAAGGCTTTTGCTGCCAGCGGATCGGTAAAAAAACTATCGGCATTGGAGACCTGCAAATCATCTTCCTGCCCGCCTAGCCGCCCCAATTCCGCCTCAACGCTAACATCGTAACGATGGCAAAATCGTACCACCTCAGCCACCTTACGAATATTCTCCTCAAAGGGTAAATGCGAGCCATCAATCATTACTGAACGTACACCTGCGGTCACTTTATGGCTGATATCCTCCAATTCCTCATGATGATCGAGATGCAATGCCAGTGGCAAATTGTGGCGGCGAGCGGCATCCTGACAGATTGACACCAGGTAGTCAGTCCCCGCATAACTGAAAGTGCCCGGCGTACCCGCCAGAATAACCGGTGATGCCAGGCGGGCAGCGGTTTCCGCTACCACCTGGATAGTTTCCAGATTATGGACGTTGAAAGCAGGAACCGCATAACCTTCACGCAGAGCCTTTTTCAGCATTTGACGGCTGGAAATCAGGTACATACAAGCTCCTTAAATGCCATCCAGATTCAGGCTGTCATATCGCCGTTTCTGTTGTTCATGCCACAGGCTGGTCAATCCCCGCCGCCCACATTCCAGCGCCATATCACGAAAGGTTTCCAGCGCCATACCTTCACGGTCCAGCATCATTTCTACCACCAACTGCATATTAGTCCCGGTGATAACTTCATAACGTGGATTGACTATCGCCAGTTGTGCCGCCTGCCGAAACGGTGATCCGCCTAGCAAATCACTGAGGATAATCACACCATCGCCACTATCACAGGCGGAGCAAGCCGCCTCCAGCAACACCAATAATTTTTCAGTGCTGATCCCTTCTGGAAAATCGACAGCACAACACTGGGGCTGTTGCCCTACGACCTGCTCCACCGCCTGCAACAAACCACTGGCAAAATACCCATGACCGGTGATTACAATACCTAACATGCCATCTCCTCAGTGCGCTTGTTAAAGAAAACCAACAAATTTACCCACAATGCCGATCACCACCGTCAAACCAATCAACTTGACCGGCGAAAATCCTTTTTTCATCAGCCAAAACACCAGCAGGGTGAAACATAACGGCAATAAATTAGGCATCAGTTTATCCAGCACATCCTTTTGCAACGCCACACTAGCCTTACCGGCGTTGACCACCACCGGAGTCGAGAGATGAACATAGGAAGCCACCAATGCCCCGATCACCGTCATTCCCACGATTGATGCCGCATGGGAGATCTTTTTGGTATGTTTTTTTAGCAATACCAGCGCACTGGTTCCGGTACGATAACCATAATGCGCCAGACCAAAGCGCAAGCCAAAATGTACGATATTGAACAGTAACAGAAATACGAGGGGGCCAAACAGACTGCCCTGTAGCGCCAGAGATGCCCCAATCCCAGCACAGATGGGTAACAGCGTCAGCCAGAACAACGCATCACCAATCCCGCCCAGCGGCCCCATTAGCGCGACTTTCACGGCACGGATAGTAGAAATTTTCTCTTTATTCCGTTCCATCGCCAACACCAACCCGGACAGGAAGGTGACATCAAACGGATGCACATTGATAAATTCCATGTGCATTTTCATAGAATTCGCCAGATCTTGCGGATCCCTATGGATCTTACGCAGCCCAGGGATCAAGGTGTACAACCAGCCTCCCGCCTGCATACGCTCATAGTTAAATGATGCCTGTAACAACAGGGAGCGCCACGCCATACGATTCAGATCGCGGTTAGTCAGCTCTTCACCTGGTGTACTGTCCTGATAATCATCCTGCTCAACCTGACTGGTTGCTAGTGCCTGCGCCATCCCTTTCTCAGCTTTAGCCGCCATAGCAGCATCGGTATCGTTAAATGCCATCTTCCATCTCCTGAGATTGGGTGGTAGGTGCGCCGCGTTCAGCTGCATCTTCTATACGGGAACGGTTAAAGAAATCGATTAATGCTATCGCCAATGCGCCGAGTGCTACGGCAATAATTGGCATATTAAGGAACGTGACCGAAATAAAGCCCAGAATGAAATAAGCTATATAGGTCTTTTTCATCATGATTTTCATCAGCATGGAAAAACCGATGGCAGGCATCATTCCGCCAGCAACGGCCAACCCGTCCAACAACCACTGCGGCGCTTTCTGCACCATGACGCTGGCAGCGTCGGCACCAAAATAGACTGGCAAAAACGCCACAATAAAGTAGAAGCAAAACAAAATGGTGATACCCAGATAGTTCACACGTTCCACACCGCGCCAATTCAACGCTTTCACCATCTGATCGCATTTATGCATCATGGGTGAGAACAGGGTAAACAACAGCGTAATACAGCCTTGTACCGCAATGGAAAATGGTACCGCTATACCAATCGCCACTTTAGGATCGGCCTGAGTCAAAATAGCAAATGCGGTACCAATTACCCCACCAATCACCACATTTGGCGGTTGAGCACCAGCCAGTGGCACCATTCCCATCCAGACCAGCTCCAGCGTCCCCCCTACCAGCAAACCCGTCTGTACATCCCCTAAAATCAACCCGACCAGCGGGCCAATCACCACTGGGCGGTGAAAATGGGTCAATCCATCAAACAGATCCACTCCCGCCAACCCGGCCAGTAATCCAATCAATATCGCATCAATCAGCATAACTCACCTCTTTAGAACAACAGTTTATCGATAAGCTCTCCCGCTTCATCCGGTACCCGCCGTATCTCGCAGGTAACACCCAGTTGCTCTAGTTCACGAAACACCACTACGTCACTATCATCAACCGAAACAGTCTTATGGATCTGGCGCTTCCCTTCAGCAAAATGCATATTGCCCACGTTAACAAATCGGATCGGCACTCCCCCCTTAACCAGCGTCAGTACATCTTGCGGTGTTTTACAAACGATAAAAATTTTCTGGCGTTCAGCCGCTTTATGGATCACATCAATGGTTTTTTGCAGAGTGAAATAGCGGGTCTGAATCCCATCGGAAACCACCATATCCATCAGGTTTTGCTGCATCAAATCACCGGCAACTTGATCGTTAGCCACCAATACCAAATTGGCCCCCAGTGAATTGGTCCAGGTCACACCTACCTGACCATGCACCAACCGGTTATCAATTCGGGTCATTAAAATATTCGGTATCGACATAATCACTCCTGCTTACATGCTGTTCTTTGTGAATAAGATGAGAGATAAGGATAAATTTCCACCCCCTTCACTACACGGTTGACCTCCCCTGTTGGACATGGATTGTCCGGCGTGATACCCAACGCCAGCGAGGTTTCAAACGCTAACATCTGCAAAAACATCAGATAGGGAAAAAGCAGCCAGATATCATCTTGTTCACTGTTAATCGCCGTTAATCCTTCCCCCGGCGTGCCACTCAGAGCAACAACCTGACGCGCCAGACCGTCATGATTCAGTTCATGCCACAAATCGAGATCATAACGACGACGATACTTATCAACAGAAAGCATCATGACCACCAGCGTATCGCGTTCGATCATAAACTTCGGCCCATGACGCACCCCCATCGACGAATCGTAACGGGTGGCGATATACCCGGCGGTCAGCTCCAGCATCTTGAGCGCCCCTTCTTCGGCTATACCGGTAAAACAGCTGGAACCCAAACACATCATGCGCTTAAAACCGCTGCGAGCCAGTCGCTTAGTCTGTACCTGCCACTGTCTCCACTCTCGCTCGCACAACGCAGCCATCGCCATTAGTGGCACACCACTCTGTTCCAGCGTTAACGGCCCCAACAGCAACGCTGTCGCCAACGTCATACAACTGAAACTGGATGTCATGGCAAAACTCTGGTCATGAGAACCCTGCGGCATATTCAATGAACAGACATGAGCGCGTCCTTCGGCATAACGTGCCAGTGCACCATCGGGATTGCAGGTCAACATCAGGTGATAACAGCGTGGTAGTATCTGATCGGCCAGTTTTACTGCTGCCACGCTCTCCGGACTATTGCCGGATCGCCCATAAGAAATCAGCAACGTTGAACGTGTTGGATCGAGGTATTGCAAAGGAGAAGGCACAATGTCCGTGGTGCTGTACGCAACCACATTCAGCCCGCACTGTTCACGCAACCAGGGAGCCAGCGCGCGCCCGACAAACGCGGATGAACCTGCGCCACACAGCACTATCTGTAACTGCGGATCAGACAACAAAGGCAGCAAAAAAGGTCGCCACAACGCTTCCTCACGTTGCAGGTTTTGATATAACTGACGCCAAAGCGCAGGCTGTTGGTGAATCTCTCTGGCAGTATGCAACGCGTGATGCTCACGCAGCCAGGCTTCGCTATAGAAAAACAGCTCATTCATACGAGAGCTCCTTGTGCCTCAGACTCACAAGCTTGGGCATAGCTCAAAAGCACAGAACGAATCTTGTCCAACACCCAGGCATGCGGGTCATTTTCCAACCTTCCCGCGTTAACTGCCTGCGCCTGTTCTGGCAGGTACTGACTCAGCAGTGAAAGGGAAACCGGATGACGGCGCAGATTATCTATCAAAGTATTCACGGCCTGTTGTACCTGCGGGTGCGGCCAGTAGTAACGCACGCGATCGCTCAAACTGTATTGACGATCAATAAACTGCTGATGCGGTGTACCGTGGTAATATCGGTTCCAGTATTCCGGCTGTTCAAGCATAACCTGTTCCAATATGGCGCACAGATTCGCCGCTGTCTGTTCCCCATTCCATTCACCATCAATTTTATCGAGCGCGAAAAGCGCCTCACGCAGAGCAAAAGTCAAAGCGGGACCGACTTTGAGAATAGCGAAATGATCACGAACCAATTCACGGTAAGCCTGTGCAGTTTGATAATCGGTAGAATGCGCTTCATAGACTAAGTAAGGCTGAGATTCGATATATTGACTCAGTGCCGCTGCACGTCCCGATTGATAATGTTCGACATTATGGTGATCGAACTCCACACCCGGCTGCACCACCAGCGCAATCACCCGCGGCCAGACCTGCTCCAGCCCGGCCAATCGCCAGGCTTGTTGATGTACATTCAACGTTGTGGCCGCTGCCTGAGGTGTCGTGACCTGCATTCCTTCCAACGCTTCTTTAGCGCCGCCCGGTACCGGCACTTCGGTGCCGATCACATAAACCGGTGATTCTCCCCCCACCTGCTGCCAGCAACGTTCTGCCACCTGGCACAAACGAGCCGCGCGTACCGCAATCTCATGATCACCAAGCGGTATTGGATCATCGGCGCAAGACATAGAGCAATCGAGGTGGATCTTACGAAATCCTGCGGCCACATAATCGTGTATCAACGTTTCAGCCAGTTTCATCGCTTCTGCTGCTGTGCGGTCCTGCCAAGCGTTCGGTCCAAGATGATCACCGCCCAGCCAAACACGATCACGCGGTAAACCGATAAGATCAGCTTGTCGCCAAACGGCATCACGGAACTGAGCGGGCTGCATACCGGTATAACCCCCAAACTGATTAACCTGATTAGACGTTGCTTCAATCAGTATCGGCGTCTTACGCTCTTTAGCGACGCGCAAAGCACTTTCCAATACCCAAGGGTGGGCGGAACAGACCGAATAGATCCCCACCGCTTCACCTGATTTATGGCGACGAATAAGTTGTAATAGTGACTGCATGGTGTCTCCCATGCGGGCAAAAACCCGGTTATAAACTCTTAGACAAGTTCTAATCTCTGTAAGAGTTATTCGTCGGCAATAACCACATCTACGCCGAATTCAGTTAATGCCCGCCTGTAGTTATCGGGGATCCGGCTGTCAGTAATCAGCCGATGAATCTGTCCAGCCTGACGGATCATACAAAAGCTTCTGCGCCCAAATTTACTGGCATCCGCCACAGCGATAATTTCATGCGCCACCTCACACATTACGCGATTAAGGTGAGCTTCGCCGGGATGTGGCGTGGTAATCCCTGCTTCCAGATCAAACCCATCGACACCAAGAAACAGAGTATTAAAGCGATACTGACGCAATTGCTGTTCCGCCGCCGGACCATAAAGCGAGTAGGAGTTCTGACGCACACTCCCGCCAAGCACCATCACCTCCATCCGATCAAATCCCGCCAGTTCATAGGCGATATTCAACGCGTTAGTCATGACTACCAAATCACGCCGCTCTTTAAGATATGGCACGATTTGGGTAGTCGTGGAGCCGGAGTCAAGGATCAAGGCATCACCATCCTTAACAAACTGTGCCGCCGTGGCCGCAATACGTGATTTCACATCACGATTCATCCGGCCTTTATCTTGCAGGGGGCGATCAAAGGCGAATTGCTGATTCAACATGGCGCCGCCATAAGAACGCAACGCACAACCTTTTTGCTCCAGATAACGCAGGTCATTTCGGATAGTGACGCTGGAAACCCCAAAACGGGAACTCAAATGCTCAACACGTACACTGCCCTCATGGCACAGCAGGTCGATAATCTGTTCACGTCTTTTTACAGTGTCCATTGCCATTCCGTTATGCTCCTCAGATTTCCAGCGACAAGCTCACGTCGCCTGTGATGAATTGCTTTCTCTCTCTTTCGATTAAATTACAACAAAAGCTATGAAATGAAATTGTGATCGGTGTTGCAGTCTATTATATAGACAAAATAAGGTGAAAAAAGTTTCGATTAGAAACAAAACGAAAGAAAATATTAGGCTCTATTGTTACTGATTATTTACCCCAAAATAAGCTTTCATCCGCTTTTTTAGTAGAAATTGATATAAAGAAACGAAAGCCCTGGGTTTTCAATCAGCAACCACAAAGTTTTATTTTGTCAGGTGATAGAGATCACAAATTTTGTGATTGGATGTACAAATCCTGATAAAATCCAGCACTGAACGCTCTCACTGTAATTAAGGACACACCACATGACAAAACGATTTTCGGTGCTGACTGGCGGGCTGCTGCTCGCTGCTTCTCTCGGCGCTCAGGCTTCGAATACACCCGATCAGTCCCATCTAACAAATACTGTTGATAAGACCATACATTCCCTGATGCAGGAATATGACATTCCAGGAATGGCGATTGCGGTAACTTTCCGCGGTCAGCATTTCTTCTATCAATACGGTGACGCGTCAAAAGAGAACAACACGCCGGTCACCAAAGAGACGATCTTTGAATTAGGCTCAGTCAGCAAAACCTTTACCGCCAGCCTGATTTCTTGGGCGCAAGTGACGGGAGCCATTTCCCTCTCCGATAAGGCCAGCCAGCATTTTCAACCACTTGCAGGCAGCGCCTTTGACAATATAAGCCTGCTAAATATTGCCACCTACACCGCGGGCGGCCTGCCATTACAGTTCCCTGATGAGATCGACAGCAATAGCAAAATGGTGAACTGGTATCAGCACTGGCAGCCGAAGTATGCGCCCGGAACTTACCGCCAATACTCCAATCCCAGCATTGGCCTGGCGGGCTATATCGCTGCCCAACGCCTTGGAAAACCTTACTCAATGCTGGTAACAAACCAAATTCTTTCACCGCTTGGTCTACATCATGCCCGGTTTAACGTGCCCGAACAGGATATGAAGAATTATGCCTGGGGTTATTCAAAAGAGAATAAACCGATTCGCGTAACCCCCGGCGTACTGGATGAAGAAGCCTATGGTCTGAAAGCCAGTGTGCAGGATATGATCAGCTTCGTTGATGCGAATATCGATCCTTCCCGCATAGGTGATAGCAAGCTGGCACAGGCCATTCGGGCAACCCATACCGGCTATTACCGGGTGGGGGAAATGACGCAAGGACTGGGCTGGGAGCTTTATCACTGGCCCGTTACCCTTGAGCAGGTACTGAGCGGCAACTCGGCGCAGATCGCTTATCAAGCCAACAAAACCACGGAACTATCGCCGCCGGAGCCGCCAACAGAGGCGCTTTTTATCAATAAAACCGGCGCCACCAATGGCTTCGGCGCGTATGTCGCGTTTGTGCCGCAAGAGCAAATGGGTATTGTGCTGCTAGCCAACAAAAACTACCCCAACGAGGCGCGCATCAAAGCGGCCTGGCAAATCCTCAATACGCTGAAATAACGTGCAATTACGTTAGATACAATGTCTGTTAGCAGCGACAACGCCTCCCACAGGAGGCGTTGTCTATGACATATCGAGTCATTAAGCAAGTAAGGCTTCCAGACCAGCGGTCACCGCCTCCATACGGTGACCACCTGAGTCCTCAATCACATAACGCTTGCCTACCTGAGAAGAGGCGTCCAGGCCAAAAATACCATGTTCGGCCTTCTGACTCAGCGGATCGCTACTGGTATTGATGTGGGTAACGTTGGCACTATCCAACTTGTCGGCCAGCCGATCACGCAATCCTACATGCAATCCCATGCTATTAAATGCGGTGACCTTGATCCCATGTTTGATGCCCGAATATTGCGCCAACCCACCGCCTAAAGAGTGACCCAGAACCTCAACTTTGCCGCCATATTGTTTGGTAAAGGCCTTGACCAAGCGATCAGCATCCTGAAACGCACTGTCCTTGATCCCTAAAGCAGCGCCAACATCACTCTTCACAGTACCAGGACGCTTGGTTGGTTGAGTGCCCACAAAGGAAAGCACCATGGTATCGTCACGCTTATAGACAGCAACCTTGAGCGCAGACCAAGCATCCCCCTCGAGGATTAAAGGCTCATTCTCCCCCTTGCCAGAGCGAACATGCAGGGTTAACTCACTGCCCGTCCCGCCACTGCCATTCTCCCGGCGAGCCAATATTGAGGACGGGATATCCGCCAAGGTGGCATGACTGTAACCAGCCGGCATATCCCTATAGCTACTGGAGCAACTGACTCTCGCCAATTGAGCCTCATCCATCACTGCTTTGGCTCCGACAGCATTCAACGGCTCTTGTTCCGCTTTAGCCACAAAGGCTGGTTTGGCGATCACCTTGGCGGAATTCAGCAATTGCTCGGCACGGGTTCCAGCCTGCAAACGATCGGACGCACCAAGCGGTAGATGTGAGACTCCTTTCATGCTGGGGTCTGTGACCGTTTGGTCAGGGCGCGAGCATACTTTGTTTGATATTTAGCCAAAGAAAACTTTTGCGCGGTAGTCATCACACCAGCTTGCTTTTTTAAGCTTATTTCTTTGGCTTGGTGCGCCACAATCACATTGTTTGACCATGTTCAAAACAAGACGCCGGAATAAGGCCAGATTCTCAATTGTGCCTTCCAGAACAATCCGTGAATCGTCTTCTTTAAAAACGACATCAAGAATATAGTGTTGGCTATTTTCAATTCGCCAATGCTGACGAATGTAATACCCCAGAGATTTATGTCGGGGTGAAAGCGAACTCACATAATACGAGGTATCTACTGTTCCTTTACCCTTTTGTGTCCGATGACGCTCAACCGCAATAATGCTACGTATTGTTGGCCATCTCTCGGCCATTTCCGGTGTGAATTTCGGTTTTAACTGGAATACATAGCGCTCTTCGCGTCGGCCATGGGCTTCTTGCTTGATTTCTGTCATCACTTGCTCTTTACCGGCATTAAACACGGCCTGAAATTGAGACTGAACGGCTTCCCACAACTTGGGTTGATTTTTCTTCACCTGCACAACCACATGTGCTTTCTTTTCGCTGATTTTTTCCAGTGTTTCACGCTGGCAATGTAGGGCATCAAGGGTCACGATACTGCCTTTTAGGTTAAGGATATCCAGCATCTGGCGGACGATACTGATTTCCCCATTTTTGGTCGCAGTCGCTTTCTGGCTTAACACCAATCCCGCCTCGGTATCATAGGCAGTGTATTATCAGCTCATCGTATTGCACTACATTAAGGCGTGCACACTGCGGACAATGGGCAACAAGTTAGGCATCTCCCATAACGAAGTAGCGAAACGGTTACAGGCTGCCGAGGGATTTATTGAAGGCGTCTTGGCGGTTTCAGAGGTCACATTAGAGTCAGATAAATGCGTGCAAAAAGAAACCGTTAACAAGATTGCGTAATTACAAAAGTCGGTATATTGTGATAAGAGTGATAGCAACGTCACACAGCTTATTAATTTCAGACCTCGCCCAGTGCGGGGTTTTTTGCTTTCTGTCAGTAGTCAGCTTTGAGCTTACGGCTCAGTATCTGCCAAATTATAAGCCCTGCTACGGCTGGGATTTGATTGAGATAGAAATCTGACCTCAGTAATATTGATTGGCGATTTATCAATAAGATGAAATTACCTTTAACGAATAATAAGTGAGGGATTTATGTCTGAAGTTAATAAGCTAAAGAATACTATATGTCCGTTTGATCCAGACCAATATAAGAAAAAAATTGATGTTGAGGTTGATGGTATTCCACCTGTCGGCTCTCTTCCATGGGCGCTAATTCAAGTGTACTTCGGAAAGATATTGGGCCGTAGTAAATGGAATGCTAATGAATACATACAGCTTACTGCTAAAAGCGGTGGTGGTGTGCCAGTTCATATTGAGAAGCATGACCGACAAAGTTTTCCATTTCCTTGGGAGCCAACACCAGAAGACTTGATGGCTTGTGATTGGAAATTAGTGAAGGCAGAAGATTGTATGCTGTCTTTTGACCTTATGGTAGGGACTAGCAAATATGCTAGCGATAGTGGGCAAGTGTGGGGGTATTTGACTCCAAGTGGGATTGACTTTAGGAGTGTTGGCTCGCCTTTTGGCACTTTGACTAATCTTCAAAATACGATAGGTATTGGAAACATCTTAGAGTTCATGCTAGTTGAAAATACCATTGGAACTTTTGGGAGTATTGCCTTGCAGTTTGATACCCAAAACCAACCAGACTTAGGGGGTAAGAATCTTGAAGTAACGGTTGATGGTTCAACTTATAGTCTTGGTTCTAGAACAGGCTCTACAACTTATTTCATCTATCATTCTGGTGGCGCCCCAAAACTAGGCGATCTACTGAAACAAAACGTCAGTAAAACGCTGCATTTTTGCCTCAACTGGAAATAATCTCCAAGTCTACACGCATACTCAAGCCTCGAACTCGCGGGGCTTTTTCATTTCTAATTTCCCCGCTTTTCGTCGATTCAGGAAAACCATTGTGAATCTCAGTGACATAACACTCATTAACGACGACGCGCTAACATTTATCAGAACACTACCGGACAACTGCATTGACCTGATCGCCACTGACCCGCCCTATTATCAGATGAAAGAGCACCAATGGGATAACCAGTGGAAAGATGTCACCACTTATCTTGCGTGGCTGGATGAAGTGCTGGCTGAATTCTGGCGGGTACTGAAACCGAACGGCAGCCTGTATATGTTCTGTGGGTCGCGTCTGGCGTCTGATACGGAACTGCTCGTGCGTGAACGGTTCAATGTGTTAAACCATATTATCTGGGCGAAACCGTCCGGCCCGTGGCGCAGACAAAATAAAGAAAGTCTAAGGATGTTTTTCCCGGCCACCGAGCGGATTATTTTTGCCGAACATTACGGGGGATTTGATTACCCGAAGGATAATGGACGTTACCGCCAATATCAGGCGCTGAGCGGGACGGTATTTAAACCCCTGATAGATTACTTTCAAAATGCTTTGAAAGCGTCAGGCGTCAGGGTGAAAGACATCAATCAGGCGACGGGCAAGCAGATGTCACGCCACTGGTTCAGCGAGAGTCAATGGTCGTTACCCAATGAAACGGACTATCAAAAGCTGCAGCTTTTGTTTGGCGGGAAACTGAACCGGCCATATCAAGAGCTGGTGGCAGAATACCAACGTTTATCACGGCAACACAAGGACGCGCTGAAACAGCAAGATTACACGTCATTGCGCCGCTCGTTCTCCGTCACACCCGATGTCCCCTATACCGATGTCTGGCAGTTTGCGCCTGTCCAATATTCTCCGAGCAAGCATCCCTGCGAAAAGCCCGCGGACCTGATGACGCATATTATCCAGTCCAGCAGCAAAGAAGGGGATATGGTAACCGATTTCTTTATGGGTTCCGGGGCGACACTGAAAGCGGCGTTAAAACTCAATCGTCGTGTGTTAGGGGTTGAACTGGAAGCAGAACGGTTTAAGCAGACTGAGCGAGAGATCGGGCAGTTGTCAGCTCTGAGTTTACAACTCGAACGGGTTAGAGAACACCATTATATGCCAGATAAATCAATGTGTTAATCTGATTTTCAGCGAAAAAGAGAACACCCCTCCTTCATCACGGATAACAGTTTCCAACTCTCCGGTAATTCCGGATAGTTCAAATTCGAGGCTGCGCATGGCGTGGCTTTTTTTTATTTAAGAGAGGTAGTTATGAAATTTGAAGATTTACCAGTCGATATTCAGTTGGTTGCCGCAAGTTGCTTGTCTCGATTAATTATTGAGCGCCCACATATTGAAAAAGAGCCAATGGAGAAATTGGCTCGGAATATTAAAAATGCCTTTGTTAGTTTATGTTACCAAAATTAATATCTTTTTTGCTTTTTTCAAAATGAACTTTAAGTTCATCGAAAGTTTTAATGATGGCTTTAGATTTGGAGTCAGTGCCGGTACGGCTATATTCCCCCGCTCTAATTAGCTCAACCACAATTCTGTATGCAGCCTCGACTGGTTCATACTCTGGGTGTGGTAATTTTTCTGACATAACATTCCTTCTTTTCCGAAGCTAATCAGCCATCGTGATGCCGCGCGCGATAAATCTCGCCTATCCGCTCGATAAATGAAGCGACAATTGCGTTTCATCTATTAAAAAATTTTTACACAACTAGCGTCATAAATATGACTGTAATTTATTCAATTTACCCATTTTTCCTTTAAATCTGTAGCACGGTAACTAATTCCGCACAGTTAGGCGATATATTCTGCACTCATTAATGTGGGGTTGAGACCTCTATCATTATGCACGGTGCCGAATAAAATGCCTTATCAAATGAAAATGGTTGGAATGGCTTGCTTTTTTATTTTTGTTTCTTTTGGTTGTTGCTCTGCTGTCACGTTGTTTGACCATTTTCAAAACAACACGCCGGAATAAGGCCAGATTCTCAATTGCACCTTCCAAAACAATCCGTGAATCATCTTCTTTAAAACCGACATCAAGAATATAGCGCTGGCTATTTTCAATTCCCCAATGCTGACCAATGTAATACCCCCCGAGATTTATGTCTGGGGGAAAGCGAACTCCCCTTATTGGGAGGGATCCACAGGTCCTTTACCCTTTTGGGTCCCAGGCCGGTCAAACATAAATATGCTTCAAAAAATTGGCCCTTTCCCCCCCCGGTTTCCCCGTGGGGTTTCCGTTTTTCCAAAAAAAAACCGCCCTC
>NZ_AYSJ01000015.1:154998-155396 GCF_000517265.1 Photorhabdus khanii NC19 | reverse complement strand
GCTCGACAAACGGGTCCTATGCCTCCGGACAAATGGGATACGGATCTGCTGAATGCTATTCTGCCTGAACAGGAACAGGGAAATCTTCATTTCCTGTTGCCAATGACCGGCGTTTTACATGCCTCAACGTCATTGATGATTCATGCAGGAGGTGATTTCGTTGCTCAGGGGGCTTTCATCTCAGCCGGAAAAGATGTTTATTTAAGTGCGGCAAAGCATATTGAACTCGGTTCCCGAGCCTTAGTTTTTCGTAAACTGGAAGGCATTTTTTTATCGGGTAATTATATTCCACCGTCACGTTCATTAGAATCAGGCAGCCGGATCACAGCAAAGAATAATATCAGCCTGATAAGTGGCGGTGATATTAATGGAAAAGCCGTTCAGATACAGGCTAACAG
>NZ_AYSJ01000015.1:146838-153208 GCF_000517265.1 Photorhabdus khanii NC19 | reverse complement strand
CTGGGGAAATCGTTATTGTCTATAATTCGCTGGCACACCTTCTGTCCGCGGCAGAGAAAGAAAGACGGGGTACAATAAAAGCTTACGAGGAGAAAAAGAGAGCATTTTGTCAGCAGTCACCGGAGGCGTGTAAACAAGCCGGGGGAATTATCCGCGTTGGTACTGACTTCGTGCCCGTTATCGGGGATATTAAAGGTTTTGTCGAGGCTGAAAGCGCATTAGATTATCTGGTCGCCGCGATGGCCATTATTCCCGGTGCAGGTGATGTTGCTGAGAAGACTATCAAGGCGGCAGAGAAAGCCTTACAAAAAGGCGACGTTGGGGAAGCTTCTACACTTATCAATAAGGCCAGTGATGAAATTACATCAATCTCACGCCCCGGCCACAGAAAATCAGAAATTGATGTCGGGAAAGATTTAGGGGATGGCTGGAGTGGTCAAGTGACGTTTAAAGAGGGTAAAGAAGTCCCCTATGGCACTAAAGGCAGTGTTCGCCCAGACTGGTGTCAGGGCAATGTTTGCAGTGTTGAAGTGAAAAACTATAACATTGCAACGAATAAAAATGGCCTGATTAATAATGTTGCCAAACAGGCAATTGAGCGGCAGAAAAACCTTCCCGCAGGAATGGAACAAAGAGTAGTTATTGATATCCGTGGACAAACTGTGTCACCAGAACAGGAGCGGGAAATTATTAAAGGGATTATTCAAAAATCAAATGGAATTATAGATCCAGCGGTGATCGAGTTTAAAGGGTAACTAACATGAAACATATTGGTTTTTATGGTGGTAGTTCTATTGTAGAGCTTGGTTCTGCTTCAGAAATGGCCCACTTTTTTTCTGTTTTGAATAAACAGATACATGATGTTAACGATCAAAAAATCTTGTCTCAGTTTTATCAGAAGTATCTTCATCTTCATGAATTAGAAGAAGCATCTTCGTTAATGACACAGCTTCGGCAGGGATTATCAGAGGAGCTGAAATACAGATTTTTTAGATATTTTGAAGGAATGGAACATTGTATAAAATCCGCTCAAGGATTTCATGAAGACTGGGGTATTTATAAGCCAGTTAGAATAGTGATAACAGACATGCCTGATTTTATGACAGATAGAGATCGCCCTCTTGAGCAATACGATGCTTTAGGCCCACACGATCCGCCATTCTGGTCACGTTAAAAAGGATCCTGAACTAACCCTACACTAAGCAGCTAATGATGCCTGAGTCCAGAGCCCCTCTGGACTCAGACCATTTAACTTTGAGCTGATTCTTTCATGGTTGTCATCGTGGATGTACTCCCCTATCCACAATTCCGTAGTGAACTCAACAATAGGCACGGCCATGAATGGCGGCAGTTTTACGGATAATCTGCAAACCGCGTTATTGAACCATATCGGCAACCAGATGAATGCGGAAGAGGCCAAACTGATTGGGCATAACGGGGAAATTCTGGGTGTGCCGAGGAAATCGTTATTGTCTATAATTCACTAGCACACCTTCTGTCCGCGGCAGAGAAAAAAACGGGGTACAATCAAAGCTTACGAGGAGAAAAAAAGAGCATTTTGTCAGCAATCACCGGAGGCGTGTAAGCAAGCCAGGGAAATTATCAGCGTTGGTACTGACTTCGTGCCCGTTATCGGGGATATTAAAGGTTTTGTCGAGGCTGAGAGCGTATTAGATTATCTGGTCGCCGCGATAGCTATTATTCCTGGAGCAGGTGATGCTGCCGGAAAGACTATCAAGGCAGCAGAGAAAGCCCTGAAGAATGGAGATGTTGGAGAAGCTTCTAAACTTATTCAAGAAGCAAGTCAGCAGATATCTGCAAAAACCCCAACAGGTTCTAAAGGTAATCCACTGAATGTTCCAGACGGAATAAACAAGCCAACCACAATTGGAAATCGTGACTATTCCAGCCATTCACTTGATCGTATGCAAAGACAAGGAATCACACCTACAGTAGTAGAAAACGCTATCAAACCAGAAAATGCAGTGAAAGGAAAAATTCCAAGCACAATGGCTTATCACGATAAAACGAATAACCTTACTATAATTGTTGATGAAAAATCTGGCCGTGTGGTTACGGTAGATTTCGGGATTATAAGACAATGAAAAAATTAAACAATATTGCTCTTACTGAGTACGATCTTAGACAACTTAATTTGATGAAAGAGACTCTAGGAGCTTATGTTGAAAACAGACTTCCTTTAAATGTACTCATTGATCGCTTGAGAGATTTATTGGATTGCTTACAAGATGTGAATAATGAGTGGAAAGAACAGTTTTATGAGCATTGGTTTAGTTTAGAGCAAGTTTATGCTGTAGCTTTAGATAGAAATGAACCACTAAGTCAATATGAAAGTTATATTAATGATTCAGTTAAAGGACTAAATAACTTGTTAGGATGGTGATAAAAGATACCGGCCTTTTTGAACTGTATCTCAATTTTTGGACAGTTTCATCCGGCTGCTAACATGGCTTGAGTCCGGTATTGCATTGGACTCAGGTCATTCAATTTTTGGCGGTAATGCATCAAATGCTACAGATAAAAAAATGCTGCTGGATAAAATAAATGATATAGGTAACAACGCAGATAAAACAATCCCAGGAGTTTTTGCTGGACAGGGCCCTAATGGAACAAGAAGTGGTGTGTTCTTCAAAATAAAGGGTAATGATGTTGTTGTTACTAAACCAGACGGAACTTTTGTTACTATACTAAAAGATGGGGTTAATAATACTTCTGTCAAAAATTCCCTAAAAGGAGAACCTCGTTGAATATTATCTCTAAAGAAGCCCATGATTGGGGAATAGGTATTATTGGCAACCACCTTAAATCTGTTCAGGGATTAGTCTATATGCTGCATGTAGAGGATATAGAGCACCCTCAAGAATTATTTTTCGAATTTGAAGGGGCTGGTATATCAAGGAAGATATCTTGCGGTCAAGACGGCTCATCACTAGTTGTATGCAATAAGCCGATGATCGAGAGTGACTTAGGTGAATACGGGAAACAAATAATTAAGGATATATCCCAACATTCAATATTCAATGGATTGATAGGCCAGAAGTTATCTTGTTTTAATGCTATTTACTCTGAAATTGAGCAATGTGTCATTGGCTTTAGTTTTATTTTTTATAATTATGGTCAGATTAGCTTGCTTAATTTGGGAGATGAAATATATATATATAACGATATTCCAGAATGTATTTTTCTTGAGGAGAAAATCACTTTAGTAAAAATAGTAAATCTATAATTTTAATCCCAGTATGAATATGAACTGTCCCCAAAAGTTGGACAGGTCACACTAGGCGGTTAATGATACCTGAGTCTGGAACTCAACCAGACTCAGGCCATTTAACCTTGAGTACTTTTGCCGCTGAATTAGCTACAATTACAATAGAATAGAGAAATCAGATTAGCAGTTCCGGCGAATACAACAAAGGCTCAATGGTTAGAAATAAATCGGGCTATTGAATACGGGAAAAATCAGGGTGTTAAGGTAATAGTGACACAGGTGAAACGATGATGTTTAACAAAGATCAAGATTATTGGGCTAGTTGCTACAGCACTAATGAGTTTTTACTTATTGAAACTTACTCCGGTCTTGGTAAAACCCGTAGAGACCCAATTTATAATCCTCATATATTGTCTCTTGATGCCGATGACAAATGTATTGGTAAGGATGTTTTACGCGCGTTATTAAATAGTAGAACATTAACTTCTCTTGATGAACGTGTGGCTTTTTTTGATCTCGAAAAAGGCAAACAGCAATATGTTATCTGGATAGCAATGTTGATGGAAAAATATGGCTATAAAACCAAACGTGCGTTGTTCAAGAACATGAAAAACTGGAAGTTTGGTCTGGTGATAATATATCGGAATCGGACTACGTGATACTTCCTATTAATAGCTCTGATACTGAAATTAGTGCGGGGCTGAGGTTCTCCCTTAGTCTCTGTATCGGTTAAATCAAGATCCCAGCCATAAAAAAGCTGGGATTTTTTTCCCTTTTTGGACGATTGGAAAGCTGTTTTCTTTTCGGTGATTAGTTATCTGAGGGTAAAAAACAGGTATCCATTAATACCAGATTTTTAAAAGGTACAGAGTGACTAAAAACGGCTTATTCTCTGTCATGTTTAATGTATTTTATCGACGATATTATCCTCGGCTTATTTTACATTTAACAGTCCTGCCATGACCATTTAAAAGCACAAAACAGAGATATTAAAGCTTTTATATAAAAGACGAATTTAACTATAAGTGCAGATTTTTAAAAAGACATTAATTGAATTTAATAGAAGTTTATTAACCATTAACAGAAAATTGAAAAAAATCAGCGAAAAAAGATATTATCCGAAAAACATAAAAAGGTATATTTATACTATCAAGTTATTTACGGGTTGATTTATGAAGAAAAAATAAAGGGTAATAGCTTATGAAAACTGCTCATGATTGCCATTAAAACAGAGTCAGTAAAGATAAAGCGAGTATGATTAACACTGGTTAAACGTAAAATACAATATACCATGGTGATTAAACTGAATAAAAATCAGATATAAAAAGCTGTAAAAATAATGGTTAAAACCTTATTATACCAGTTAAAACCAGAGATTAAAAAATGGCTTTTAATAAAAATTCAAAACCTGCCTATCATAAATCTATCAATGAAAATGAGAAAAACAATTGGCTTTATTAACGCTTATATACCCGCTTAACTTGAAGATGCAGGATTCATAACCTGGAAGTTGTCATTAATACGGCACGACAGGTTCCCGGCCAGTTCCGGTAATATTTCCGTAAAAAAGCGATGTATTGCCTGCTTGAACAAGGTCGTCGAGGCGAAATAATGGTTATTCCTGACTTGTTCATTCATCACCTTCCACAGCCTTTCTATCGGGTTCAGATTCGGGCTGTACGGTGGCAGGTAATGAAGCTCAATATTCATCACATAAGCCCAGTCTTTCACCAGCCTGCTTCGGTGGTAACCGGCTCCGTCAAGGATAATATGAACCTTCTGACTGACCGGATAGGTCTCACGGATGGCAATGAAAAACTCGGCGATGTGATAACTGTCGATACGGTCATACTCGCGTACTACCGTTTTACTAATATCATCCAGATTAAGGGCCCCCATCAGGTTCAGACGGGTACGGCTTCCCGTGGTTTTCACCGCGGTTTTCTGACCTTTACGCATCCAGCCATAAGCCAGTTTCGTCCCCTGCGTGGGATGGACGCCATCAATGAACAGGATGGGCTCATGGTTTCCGGCTTCCTGCTTGAGTTTCCCGTAGGTTTCTATAAAGGCCCGCTGCTGTTCCGCGTTGAACTTGTGTGGCACGCCGGTCGGCTTTTTATAACTGAATCCCTTGTGGTGCAGCCATTTATTCATGCCGGGAACGGTGTAACGGATATCCCACGCTTCTTTGACAAGGCGGATAACCGCCTGTGTGGTAGGCAGAAGATTCGCGGTCAGATAGGCGATAAGTTCCTGAGTCTGTGTTTCGCTGAGATGGCTCTGAGAGCCGCCATTTTCGGGCTTGATTTTACGGTGATTAAGGTAATCGCTGATATGACGATTAACGGTCGTTTCATGCAGGCGCAGGGCCTGAGCGATCATGACAGAACTCCAGCCCTCAGAGGCCAGGAGAACCGCTTTGATGCGATCACTCTCTCTCTTATCACGGCAGGTGTGATGGAGGTGTTCAAGTTCGGCTTTTTGTTCATCGGTAATGAATATTTTCATGACGGATACCCTGAACCTCATTTGGGCGAAAATCAAGCAGTTTCAATGAGCACAGGTATATACTCCGTAAAAAAAATAAACAAAAATATCAATCGGTTAATCAGGAAATCTATTTTTCCAAAAGGAACCGACTTTAATAACGTTTTAAACTGGGGATAAACCTTTTCATAAACCAGTTAAATAATCATTCATAAAACACATTAAATACGCCCGCTTAAACTTGTTTTACACTATTTTAGCCTGTCCAATAGCATTGTTTTTTACGGTTTTATTTAAATAATATCTTAAATATGATTTAACGCTAAAATCAATTAATATCGTTATTTTTTCAAGCTATTTTCGTGATTTATTAATGTTTAAATACCTATATAATCATTATAACCTTTCAGGCTAATTAATTCGCCAGACTTTTCATTATTATTGATGCAATAAAGCGTTATTAAATTAATTTACCAATCCATTTAAACATCATTTAAATAGATATGGGTGAATGGAGTTAAGCTAAAATCTAAAATCATATATAACGATCCTATTTTATAAAATAAAAATTTTTATTTTAACAACTCCAATATTTTAAAAATGACATTAACTAAATGCACATGCCATTTATTACGCTAAAATAGCCATTTTAAT
>NZ_AYSJ01000015.1:51904-146825 GCF_000517265.1 Photorhabdus khanii NC19 | reverse complement strand
CCAATGTAAAATAAATCTACTTTAAAAAAAATAAAAAAACTTTTTATTTAAAACTGTGCTTTGAACAATCAAATGAATGGTATCACGATCCCATTTCGTTTACCCTGCCATGTTTAATTCATTTATCAGCTATTCTATATTCCATTTATTTTACATTTACCTAACCTGCCATAATCATTTAAAAATGCAAATACACAAGCATTAAAGCTTTTATATCAAGGACGGATTTAACGCAATAAAAAAGGGATAAAACAGTTAGTTTAGCAGGATTTAAGCCCTGAAAAAGGCGTTAATTATCCGAAAAAACAGACAGGGGTATTTTTAGATATCAGGCCATTTACTGGCTGGTTTATGAAGATAAAAAGCAAGTATGATTAACATTGATTAAACGTAAAACACAATACCGATGATGATTAAACTTAACAAAAAAGCAGGCGTTAAAAGGGGTAAAAACAACGGTTAAAACTTTATACCGATTAAAACCATAAGTTAAAAACATGACTTTTAATAACAGTTTAAAGCCTGCCCATGCTAAAAAGGTGAGATCTCGCACTGGTTAGTCAGTGCAGAGAAAATGGTGAAAATTGAAAAAGGTAAGCTGACGCCAAAACCGGAACATATTCACACTTTCACCGAAATCCCTTCCACTTATCTACTTAATTATCACCCTACAATTTGCTAAATCTGTTAGCTTTCTTGCAGATTTAGTTGATTAATTTGCACAACCTGCCTTTCCTGCACATCATGGAACTTATTGTATTTATAATGACTTCTTAACAAAAGCTATGATTAAAGTTGCACTTATTGACGACCATGTAGTCGTCCGTTCCGGCTTTGCCCAATTACTAACGCTTGAACATGATCTTGAAATTGCCGGGCAATACGCCAGTGCCAGCGAAGCCTGGCTGGATTTACTCAGAAACCCGATTGATGTGGCGGTGATGGACATCGCTATGCCGGATGAGAGCGGTTTGCACCTGCTCACCCGGTTACGGCAAAAACGGCCTGATTTTCGCACCATTATTCTCAGCATTTATGACACCACCGCATTTGTACAAAGCGCGTTGGATGCCGGAGCCTGCGGTTATCTCACCAAACGATGTGGCCCTGAAGAGTTGGTACAGGCTGTGCGTTCCGTACATAAAGGCGGTTGTTATCTGTGTGCTGATGCTCTGAAAGCCCTGCGTCAGGTACCACAAGAAGTTAAAGCACTGCAAGCCCTGACGCCCAGAGAACGGGAGATATTTGATCTGCTCATCAATGGCATCACGGTTAAAGCTATCGCAGAACAACTTAATCTCAGCCATAAAACTGTTCATGTTCATCGTGCCAATATTCTTGGCAAATTGCAGTGCGAGAGTACGATTGAACTGGTTCATTATGCCCTGCAACATCAGATTCTGACAGGTAACGTATGAACGGAGGATCACGATTTGGCCTGTTATCACTATTCCTGCTGATTTTTTATTCGTTGAGCTGGCTTGCTCTGTGGACCATCAGCTTCTACCTGAATAACAATGGGCAACAAGCCACATTGCTGCTGCCACAAGGGTTACGGCTGGCGCTGTTTGTTCTACTGGGACGTCGCTACCTGCCAACCCTGTTAGCAACCGAGGTTATTATCTTGCTATGGCTCGATAGCGAGCAGCTTATGACTAACAATATTATTCTGCTATCGCCATTTCTCAGCCTGATACCTACCTTTATGGTACAGCGGATCTGGTGGCGCTATACCTTGTATTGGCAACGGCTCTCTATTTTGCTGGCAGCCGTAGCCGCCAATAGTGTGTTACAGGCTGTCTGTCTGGGATTTTCTCTGACTGCCAGTGCCAATCATCTGTTTCTTACCTCTTTGACCGGCGGTGTTTTACTGTCGCCTTTTGTTTATCTGATCTATGAATATCTGCGTCAGCAACATCTGAGAAATATGCTGGAACCTGACCATCCGGATCCGCAGTTACGTACTTCACTGCTGATGTGGTGCTGTTTGTTCTGTTTACTGGGGTTGAGCGCTCAGATCTTTATGTCACCAGAAATTGAGAGGCTTTTGGTGATTTTGGTATTTATTCCCAATGTATTTATGGCCTATCGTTATGGCTGGCAAGGTGGCGTCTTGGCGGCTTTACTGGGCAGCCTGATGATAACGTCAGCCCGGCAATTCAGTGGCGCTTTTAACGACTTACGCGAATTGGAGATGTTCCTGACCATTCAGGCGCTATTAGGAATAGGGCTGGGAATAGCCATCAGCCGTCAACAACAACTCGCTGAAAACCTGCAACGCTACCGTGAATTATTGGAGAAGGAGTTAACCGCCCGCCATATTCTGATGCAGAAACTGGTTCACACAGAAGAAGATATTTGCAAAAGTATTGCCCGCGAGTTACATGACGAAATTGGTCAGAATATTACTGCTATCCAAATTCAGGCGACACTGGTAAAACGCACTGCCACCACCCCGGCAATAGCAATGATCGCAGAGCAAATCAATCATCTTGCCCAACAAATCCATCAATCCACCCGTCAATTATTGCGCCAATTGCGACCACCGGTGCTGGAAGAGATGTCTTTAGAAAAAGCGCTCCACCATTTAATCAATGAGTTTGCTTTTCAGCAGCAGGGGATTGATTGCCAGTTGAATTATCAGCTTCCCCAAAATCCAGCCAATGAAACGGTGGTTTTTACCCTTTACCGCTTGGTTCAGGAGTTACTGAACAATATCAACAAACATGCCAAAGCAACCCGCATCGATATCACGCTGCGGCAACGCCGGGATGTGGTCGAACTCAGAATCAGTGATAACGGCATCGGTATCACTGAAGATAAAAGGAAAGGCGGATTTGGCCTCCAGGGGATTGAAGAGCGCATCCGGGCGTTAGGGGGAGACTGGCAACTAAATAACGATAACGGCACTCGCATAATTGTTAACCTGCCCACAAATTCTGATGAAAATCAAGCATAACTAAGAATTACTCCTAGTTACCTAAAACCTTATCCCATCCATTTTCATTAATGTTTATTTACATTCCCTTTTCATGGAGGAGCCGCATATGCAAACCACCAGCCAGGAACAAGTTTCACAACGTTATCGCTACTGGCGCAGCCGTTTGCTGATTTCCATGATTATTGGCTATGCCACATTTTATCTAACACGAAAAAGCTTCAACTTTGTTATGCCAGTCATGCAGTTGGAACTGGGGCTGGATAAAGGGGATATCGGCTGGATAACCAGTCTGTTTTATTTGGCTTATGGCGGCTCAAAATTTGTCTCCGGTGTATTCCATGATCGCACCGGCTATCGCGGGTTTATGGGTGCCGGATTAGTGATGACGGGCGTGCTGAACATTATTTTCGCTTTTTGTTCATCATTTCCTGCACTACTGATTATCTGGACACTGAACGGTTTCTTTCAGGGTTGGGGATGGCCGCCCTGCGCCAGGCTACTGACACACTGGTACTCCCGCAATGAACGGGGTTTCTGGTGGGGATGCTGGAATATCTCCATCAATGTTGTCGGTGTCACTATCCCGATACTGTCAGCTTTTCTGGCGACGACTTACGGCTGGCAAGCAGCGCTGATGATGCCGGGAATTATTGGCATTTTACTGGGTATTTGGCTCTGCCATCAGTTATGTGACATACCGCAAAAGCAAAGTTTACCCAGCGTAGGGCACTGGCGACAGGATCCATTGGAGCTTCGGCACGAACAGTTATCGCCCCCGATGCCGATGATGCAGATACTGCGGGACTCAATTCTGATTAACAGAACTATCTGGTTATTAGGACTTTCCTACATTCTGGTCTACCTCATTAGAATGGCGATTAATGACTGGGGAAATCTGTGGCTGTCAGAAACACATGGTGCCAATCTGCTCAGTGCTAACGCAACACTCTCGCTGTTTGAGCTGGGCGGTTTAACAGGCGCACTTTTTTCCGGCTGGGGATCTGATTTACTGTTCCGCGGTCAACGCGCCCCGATGATTTTACTGTTTGCACTGGGGTTGTTTATCTCTGTCACCGCATTGTGGCTAATGCCTATTCATCACTATGCGCTGTTGGCCGTCTGTTTTTTCAGTATCGGTTTTTTTGTATTTGGCCCGCAAATGCTGATTGGGCTGGCGGCAACAGAATATTGCCATAAACAAGCCGCCGGAACGGTCACTGGTTATCTGGGGTTGTACGCCTACCTGGGCGCTGCAATGGCAGGCTGGCCGCTAAGTCAGGTTGTTGCACACTATGGCTGGTCAGGGATGTTTGCCCTGCTCACCATCGCAGCCGCCATGATGGGTTTGCTGTTGATGCCACTGTTAATGGCAGACGTCAGTAAAAGGGAACATATGGCAGGGGTAGCATCGCTACTTTCCAATGATAAGACGTTCTGAATACAAAGGACAAAATAATGAAACTGAAATCTCTCTCTACACTTATCGCAGCAGGTCTGGTCGTTGCTGCATTTACCCACAGTGCTCAGGCCGCCGGCCGCTTGATCGTTTATTGCAGTGCGACTAACGCCTTGTGTGAAGCCGAAACCAGAGCATTCGGTGAAAAATATAATGTGAAAACCACCTTTGTCCGTAACGGTTCAGGCAGTACTCTGGCAAAAATTGAAGCGGAAAAACGCAATCCACAAGCTGACGTCTGGTACGGCGGCACGCTGGATCCACACTCTCAGGCGGGTGAGATGGATCTGCTGGCCCCCTATAAATCCCCTAATCTGGCGCAAATCATGCCGCAGTTCCGTGATCCGGCCAAACGCAAGGGCAACTACACCTCTGCGGTTTACGTCGGAATTCTTGGCTATGGCGTCAATACCGAACGTCTGAAAGAGAAAAAGATCCCTGTTCCAACCTGCTGGAAAGATCTGACCAAACCGATTTATAAAGGTGAAATCCAGATCGCTGATCCTCAAAGTTCAGGCACCGCTTACACCGCACTGGCAACTTTTGTTCAGTTATGGGGCAAAGATCAGGCATTTGATTACCTGAAAAAGCTGAACGCCAACATTTCCCAGTACACCAAATCCGGTGTCGCACCAGCACGTAACGCCGCCCGTGGTGAATCCGCCATCGGCATCGGTTTCTTGCATGATTACTCTCTGGAAGTGGAAAACGGCGCACCATTGAAACTTATCGCACCATGTGAAAGCACCGGTTATGAAATCGGCGGTGTGAGTATCATCAAAAATGCCCGCAATATGGACAACGCTAAACTGTTTATTGACTGGGCGCTGTCCAAAGAAGCACAAGAACTGAGCTGGAAGAAAGGTAAAGCCTATCAGATCCTGACCAACACCACGGCAAAAGCGTCTCCTCTGGCACTTAAATTGTCCGATCTGAAACTGATCAATTACGACATGGATAAATTTGGCGCCAATGATATGCGTAAAGCACTCATTACCGAATGGGTGACAGATGTGAAGATGGCTAAATAAAGTCTATCCAGGGCGGATAACACCGCCCTTAGAAACTATCCATCGGGCTATCTTGTTTTCCCATATTAATAACGCCTCAAGGATAGATTCTTACTGTTGTTACCTCACGATAATAATAAAAGAGGGAAATTATGTCTTACGCTCTGACTTTGCCTACCAGACAAAAGCGGGATGCGGTGTTTTGGTGGATTGCCCTGACGTGGCTGGCTTTTGCCCTTTTACCATCCTGGAGCCTGGACTATGGCCTTTTCGACTCCACTCAAGATGAAATTTTCACCGCCTATGGCTGGAACGGATTAAACATCAGCTTATTGTGGTTCCTGCTCCCATCGGCGCTGTTACTGCGCCCACTCACACCAGCAAACCGCAATCAGCGTAACCGGCACTATTTTGATGCGGGTTACGCCTTATTATGCGCCTTGTTTGTCATTATCAGTGCGGCCATGATTGGTCGTGGACTAGGCTACTCGACGATTATTCTGTTTATCTCACTGAGCGCAATTATTACCCTCGCCCTGACCCGCCTTGAATGGCTGGGTGGTGATCGTTTTGTTATCGGCTCACTGGTTGCGGTTATTGCCCTGATCGGGGCATTTATCCTTTATCCGAGTATAGCCATCTTTATACCGATGTTTACGGATGATGCCAGTCAATTTGCTCCATTTGCCTTTATCTCGATCTTGGGACAGGCACATATTATCCAGGTTATCACTAACTCCATTCTGCTTTCGCTGGCAGTGGGTGTAGGCTGTACCTTCTTCGGGCTGGCTCTGGCAATTTATACCGCCAGAATCGCACGCCGCTCCGCCATTATTGGCCGGGTATTCTCTATCTTGCCCATCGTCACACCCCCGTTTGTTGTCGGTTTGGGTGTTACGCTAATGATGGGCCGTTCCGGTTATATCACTGAGTTTATGGCAACCTGGCTTGGCCTCACCAATACCAACTGGCTGTATGGCTTTACCGGTATCTGGCTGGCTCAGGTACTGGCCTTTACGCCAATGGCGTTTATGATCCTTGATGGCGCCATCAAAACTATCCATCCTTCACTGGAAGAAGCTTCCTATACTCTGCGCGCCAATCGCTATCAAACTTTCTTCCATGTTTTTATTCCGCTGTTGAAACCTGCACTGGCAAACGCTTTCCTGATCGTGATTGTTCAATCGCTGGCAGATTTCAGTAACCCACTGGTACTGGGTGGTAGCTTTGATGTACTGGCGACCCAGATTTATTTTTATATCACCGGTTCCCAACTTGATTATCAGGCAGCCAGTACGCTGGGCGCTTCGCTTCTGGTTTTCTCTCTGCTGATATTCTGCGTTCAGTATATGTGGATTGGTAAGCGCTCCTATGTCACGGTTTCCGGTAAATCCTATCGTGGTGATGTACAGCCGCTGCCGACTTCGCTGGTTTGGGGTATCTGTGCCATTTTGTTTATCTGGGTTGTGTTCAATGTTCTGTTGTATGGCAGCATTTTCTACGGCAGTTTCACCGTAAACTGGGGTGTGGATTACACACTGACACTGGACAACTTTATCAAGCTGTTTGGTCAGGGGATGCATGATGGCGCATGGCCTTCATTACTGGATACCCTGCTCTACGCCGGTATCGCCGCCCCTATCACCGCTATCCTTGGCCTGCTCATCGCTTATATCGTTGTACGTCAAGAATTCCGGGGTAAGAAAACGATCGAATTCACCACCATGCTGTGCTTTGCCGTACCGGGTACCGTTGCCGGGGTTTCCTACATTCTGGCCTTCAATGATTCACCTTTTTACCTCACCGGCACTGCGGCTATCGTCATTATCTCTATGACTATGCGAAACGTACCGGTAGGTATCCGCGCAGGAATTGCCGGCCTTGGGCAGATTGATAAATCACTGGATGAAGCTTCGTTAAGCCTGCGCGCCGGATCGATGAGAACCATCTTCCATATTCTGTTGCCATTATTGCGCCCGGCAATCCTGTCTGCCCTGATTTACAGCTTCGTTCGCGCCATTACTACCGTCAGCGCTATTGTATTTCTGGTCACACCAGAAACCCGCGTAGCAACCGCTTATATCCTGAACCGGGTGGAAGATGGTGAATATGGCGTCGCTATCGCTTACGGCTCTATTCTGATTGTGGTCATGCTGGCCATTATTTTCCTATTTGACTATCTGATTGGCGAAGCACGGGTTTCCCGTTCCAAAGCCAAAAATGCACAGTAATCACGGAGTGACGACATGGCACAACAAAATTTTGTCGAACTGAAAAATGTAACCAAACGGTTCGGTAGCAACACCGTGATCGATAATCTGGATTTGTCTATCCCACAAGGGCATATGGTAACGCTGTTAGGACCATCCGGCTGTGGTAAAACCACCGTATTGCGTCTGGTTGCCGGGCTGGAAAAACCCAGCGAAGGTAAAATTTTCATTGATGGTGAAGATGTTACAGACCGTTCTATTCAGCAGCGGGATATCTGTATGGTATTTCAGTCCTACGCCCTGTTTCCGCACATGTCGCTGGGAGAAAACATTGGTTATGGACTGAAAATGCTGGGGCAGCCTAAAGCAGAGATACGCGAGCGGGTTAAAGAGGCATTGGAATTGGTAGACTTGGCTGGTTTTGAAGATCGTTATGTAGATCAGATCTCCGGTGGTCAACAGCAACGTGTTGCACTCGCCCGCGCTCTGATCCTTAAGCCAAAAGTCCTGCTTTTTGATGAACCGCTCAGTAACCTTGATGCTAACCTACGCCGCAGCATGCGCGAAAAGATCCGCGAATTGCAGCAACAATTCAATATCACCTCGTTATATGTCACTCATGATCAGAGTGAGGCGTTTGCGGTTTCCGATACTGTGCTGGTGATGAATAAAGGCAAAATCATGCAAATTGGCACGCCACAAACACTCTATCGCCAACCTGCATCTGAGTTTATGGCGAGCTTTATGGGAGATGCCAATATCTTCCCTGCTACTCTGGGTTCTGATTATGTGGAAATTTTCCACTATCGCCTGCCACGGCCAGAAAATTTTACCACCAACCGTCAATCGGTAACGGTAGGTGTCAGGCCGGAAGCCATTACCCTGAGCCGTCACGGAAATGCGAGCCAGCGTTGTACCATCAGCCATGTGGCTTATATGGGTCCACAATATGAAGTCACGGTAAACTGGCAAGATCAAACTCTGCTGCTACAGATTAATGCCACTCAATTACAACCCAATATTGGCGATAATTATTATCTGGAAATTCATCCATTTGGGATGTTTATGTTGGAAGAGAAAAGCCAACGTTAATTTGATTTAAAAAAGTCCTGACTTTCAGATCAGGAGGCCGCCAGATGGCGGCCAGATGAGTCATCATATAGATTTCGAGTTTCACACTTAAAAAAACTAATTATGATTAAAAATCGCACTTTTTGCTAAAGGCATTAATTTTTACTTTAAATTTAACCTGTTACATATAAAACAGTGAATAATTTAGGAATTTTCAGTCACTAAATCTAGTATGTGAATTAAGTTATTAAAAATCAATATGATAAAAGCTATTTTAAGCAGCCTCCCTTTTTTAGTTTAATCTCTTATACTTACTCATAGATTTACATAATTAACTGAAAAAAAAAAGAAATAATTAAACTTTCTATTCTAGAATCAATCATTCACCTTCATTGGCATCTGCCAACCTCTTTCTCCTTAATCACTCTTTATCGTTAGATTGACACATGTGAAAAAATGATCAAATTTATTTCCATAGGTGATCGTAATCCATTTTAATCAACTGAATTCTAATTATTTCGTTAGAAGCATTCTCATGATTCTAAGGAGAATAAACAATGTTGCGCAGTGTCGTTCGGGAAGGTGATGCAACCTCGCACGGTGGCAAGGTCCTGGCAGGAG
The DNA here is from genome assembly GCF_000517265.1 of Photorhabdus khanii NC19. Lineage (GTDB taxonomy): Bacteria > Pseudomonadota > Gammaproteobacteria > Enterobacterales > Enterobacteriaceae > Photorhabdus > Photorhabdus khanii. The sequence goes on along the minus strand of NZ_AYSJ01000015.1, from coordinate 137,516 downwards.
AAGAGAGCTTGAAAATTTTGGGCAAAAGGGTAGCAAGAATCGGCGATCCGGTCTCTTGCCCAAAATGTGGTGGCAATCAAACCATTATTGAGGGAACACCGGGCGTAAAATGCCCAGACGACCAAATGGTGGCACTGGAAGGTATGAAAACCTCTTGTGGTGCAACGTTAATTGCCTCACAAGCACTCTTTCAGGTGGAAGATGGCGGGGTAAGTCAATTTATCGCCGGTTATGCTGAAACAAATACTCAAACGCCAACGGCTGCCGCAGCACCGCAAGCCACCGCGATAACCGAAAACAATGCCCGCCCTATGACGCCGGTTTTTACCAAATCCTGTTTACGGAGTGAAGGCTGTACCGATGCTGGCACAAACAGTGAGCCGGTCGGCAATTTTGGGCAAACGGCATTCTATCAGGCCGCTGCATCAGTCCCTGTATCTGCGGGCGGAACGGCAGCATCAGGCGAAACCGGCCTTGCTGTAATGCGGTTTATTGGTGGCACTCTGGCAAGCGCAGGACGCTGGCTGGTCAGTACCTCACCGTTAGGCGTAGGTGTAATGGGGATCCTGTACTCACCCAAACTGAATGAAGGAGAATCCGATTATCTGGATAGCCGGCTACTGGAGACGCTTGCCAAACAACACGGCACCGCCCCAACCCGTGTTCGTTTCCGTTGGGAAACTGACGCCAATACAGGCAAGTTAATCCCTCGCGGCTACCATACCAGTCCAGATGGTGGGTTTGATCAGGTTCCGGTCAGGATGATGACGCTGAACTCTGCCACAGGTCATTATGAATTTTGGCAGCCGGGAGAAAACCGGCCAACGATTTTATGGACACCCAACGAACAAGAATTTAAAGTTCCATCCCATACCGGGAATGAAGAAGAGCCGTTTATTCCGTCGCAGATAACCGTATTACCACTACCGGATAAAGTAGGCAGCGATATTGAATCGTTGCCGATGCCGGAAGAAAAAGGTTTTCGTGATTATATTCTGGTATTTCCGGCCGATTCAGGTATTAAACCGATCTATGTGATGTTCAACACTCCTCGAAATCAACCGGGGATAGTAACTGGTCAGGGACAAAAAATCGAAGGCAATTGGCTAAGCAGTGCAGGACAAGGTATGGGCGCCCCCATTCCCAGTCAAATAGCAGATAAGTTACGTGGGCGAACATTTAATAACTTTGATGATTTCAGAAAAGCTTTTTGGAAAGAGGTTGGGAATGATACGGAGTTGTCTAAACAATTTATCATTTCCAATTATGAGCGAATGAAAGTAGGTAAAGCTGCTAAATCTCGTAGAATTGATGCTGTTGGTAAACGAAGTTCTTTTGAACTCCATCATGTAAAATCACTGAAAGATGGAGGATCTGTTTACGATCTAGACAATCTACAAGTGGTTACACCAAAACGACATATTGAAATACATTCTAATAAATAGGAGAGATAATATGGAATTGAAAAATAAGATAGAGTTTTATACAGAAGCTGAATTCATTGAATTTGTAAAAGAAATTCTCAAAGAGAATATTGCGAAAACAGATGAAAAACTAGATACATTATTATCTCATTTTGAAAAATTAACAGAACATCCAGAAGGAACAGATATTATTTATTATGCTACTTCTGATAGCGAGTGTACTCCTGAAACAATCACAAAAAAAATTAAAGAATGGCGAGCTAAAAACGGTAAGTCAGGCTTTAAAATTTAGGTTAAAAAGCTGCAAAGGTTAGCGATCCAGCCTATTGCCATAAATGTATTATTAATAAAAAAATTATAAAGAGCCCCCCATTACCAGTCAAATAACAGATAAGTTACGGGGGCGAAAATTTAATAACTTTGATGATTTCAGAAAAGCGTTTTTAAAAGAGGTTGGGAATGATACGGAGTTGTCTAAGCAATTCAGAAAAACCAATCAAGAAGATATGAAAAATGGATTGTCTCCTTACCCACCTAAGTTAGAACAAGTAGGTGGGCGACAAAAATATGACATACATCATGTTAAGTTTATTAAAGATGATGGTTCTGTGTATGAACTTGATAATCTGTGAATAATAACACCAAAACGACATATTGAAATTCATTCTAATAAAGAGGGGAAATAGTATGGAGCTGAAAAGTAAGATAGAAGAATATACCGAAGCTGAATTTTTTGAATTAATTAACATGATTTTCGAGGGGAAATACTCTTCGGAAGTAGAACACGATGCAATCGTAAACAACATTGTGAAAGCCTCAGAATATCCTAGCGGTACAAATTTGCTGTATTATCCAGAAGATGGTACTGAAGATAGCCCGGAAGGTGTACTTAAAGTTGTAAAAGAATGGCGAGCTAAAAACGGTAAACCCGGCTTTAAAATTTAGGTTAAAAAGCTGCAAAGGTTAGCGATCCAGCCTATTGCCATAAATGTATTATTAATAAAAAAATTATAAAGAGTCCCCCATTCCCAGTCAAATAACAGATAAGTTACGGGGGCGAAAATTTAATAACTTTGATGATTTCAGAAAAACGTTTTGGAAAGAGGTTGGGAATGATACGGAGTTATCTCGGCAGTTTAATTCACATAACAAAGCATTTTTGAAAAAGGGTTACTCACCATATTCACCACAAAAAGAACATGTTGGAAATCGAGAAAAATACGAAATCCATCATATTAAATTTATTAAAGATGGTGGTGAAGTCTACAATTTCGATAATCTTCGTGTGATAACGCCAAAAAGACATATCGAAATCCATTCAAATAAAGGGGAATAAAATGAAGCTAAAAGAAAAGTTAGAAGATTATACCGAAGTCGAATTTTTAGAGTTTGCTAGAAAAGTGTGTAATGCAGATTATGCTACTGAAGATGAAGCGGATGTTGCAGTTCAAAATTTCATCCTCTTATCAGAACATCCAGATGGTACTGATATCCTCTTTTATCCATCACCTGACCAAGATGATTCACCAGAAGGAATAGTGAAAAAAATTAAAGAGTGGCGAGCTAAAAACGGTAAACCCGGTTTTAAAATTTAAGTTAAAAAGCTGCAAACATGGGAAATATGAAAAAGGGAAAAGATCCCGCTCCAAGGGAAAACGAATGGAGAGGGAAAAAGAAAAAATACGAGTTACATCATAAAAAACCTATTTCCCAAAGTGGAGGTGTTTATGATGTTGACAACATTAGAGTTGTTACTCCAAAAAGGCATGGCGAATTACATAAGTGAAGTGAATAAATTATGGGAAATAATGTAATAGATATTACTGAAAACGAATTTTTATCTTTGATAAAGAAAATGTTCAATGGGGATTTCCAAACAGAAGAGGATGAATCAAAAGCTATCGATGAATTTAAAAGGATTTCAGAGCACCCCTCTGGCGGTGATCTAATATTTTATCCAGAAGATGGTACTGAAGATAGTCCGGAAGGTGTACTTAAAGTTGTAAAAGAATGGCGAGCTAAAAATGGCAAACCTGACTTTAAAAATCAGCAATAAATTCAAATTGTTACTTCAATCGGTCTATTCACGTAGATAAATAAAATCGAACAAGTCCGTTTATTACTTTATGAAACTTAGGGCATACATCCACTCATTAGAAAAAATACTTTCCTTACCCCAACTATTATAGTTGGGGTAAGGCATTACCTATCCATTATTATAAAATCGCCATAGTCAGTCATTAATATAATTAACTATTTATGACTATCGACAATATTAAAATATAACTTTTTTTAGGCTAAAAAATCAATAAAAAATAATCATGCGTCCATTCCTATCTTCATAGAAACAAAAGAAGAAAACTGCTTTAATGTGGGATTTAGAAAAACCCTGGAATATTCAACATCAATATTAAACACGTTCTTAACTATACCATTCATTCTAATACTTAAAATTGAATCGCCACCGATATTAAAGAAATTGTCATTCTGGTCTATTCGTGAAACTCCAAGAACTTTCATCCATATTTCAGCAATGACTTTTTGCACCATATTAGCCGGAGGGGAAAAATCATCAGTGCTTTGTTGGGGTATTTTAGCTAGTGGTAAAGATTTATAGTCTATTTTACCACTGGTATTCATCGGCATATTATCCAGAATTAAAAAGTCCGCAGGGATCATATAATCCGGTAAATCATTCGATAAGTATTCACGTAATTGTTCAATAAGATGGTGATGCTCTCCCTTTTCAAATACCGTTAAATAAGCAACGAGTTGTTTACTGCCTCCCGCAGTATCACGAGCCCGTACTACCGATTTATTGACAATGGGATGATTCTCCAGTCTTTCTTCAATTTCGCTAAGCTCAATGCGATAACCCCGAATCTTAACCTGATGATCATTGCGACCAAGATATTCAATATTCCCCTGATTGTCATAACGAGCCATATCTCCGGTTCGATACATGCGGGCACCAGCCCGCCGGGCAAAAGGATCGCTGACAAAGCGCTCCGCACTCAGTTCTGGCAAATTGAGATAGCCACATGCAACCCCCACTCCACCAATATAAATTTCGCCAATACTGCCTAATGGCGCAGGTTGACCATATTGATCCAGCAGATAAATAGCTGTATTCATAACAGGTTTACCTATTGAACATACATGATCGGCTGAAGCGATTTCCTGACAGGTTGCAATAACCGTATTTTCAGTTGGCCCATATGTATTTAATAAACAAGGTCGGTGAGTTTCATGTGAAAACCACGCTTGTATTGAACTCTTCTTCACCGCTTCTCCACCAATGATAATCAATCGGAGATCCTCAGACAGCGGTAGCGCTTTGTCTCTGGCAGCCAGTTCAGCCCAGAATAATGTGGGTAAAGAGATCACCGTGATACAGTTTTTCTTCACCTGCGAGATAAATTCCTGAATAGATGATAACCAGTGATTATCGCGAATCACTAATGTTGCACCATTGCATAGCGACGAGAAAAATTCCTCTACCGAAGCATCGAAAGAGAAAGAGGAAAATTGCAGTACCCTATCCTGCGGTGTCACCTTATACAGTTCGTTAAACCCTAACCATCTTTGATAAATGGCCTGATGATCAACCATGACGCCTTTCGGTTGTCCTGTTGAACCCGAGGTGTAGATGATATAAGCCAGATTTTCTGTTGTCAGATTTCGAATATCAGGATTACTTTTTGACAAACTGACGTCTAATGGTTGGTTAAGATCCAACAGGGTAAATTCACTGTTCAGTGCCGACAACGCTTTTTCACCTGCCTGGTCGTGAAGCACCAATACAGGCGCAGCATCTTGCAAAATATACGCCAGCCGGGCCTGAGGATAATCGGGATCAATAGGAACATAAGCGCCACCAGCTTTTAAAACCGCCAGCATACCCATCACCATCTCAGGGCTTTTAGCTACGCAGATCACTACCCGGCTATCAGGCTTAACGCCTTCTGCCAGCAACCGATGAGCCAGCTTGTTTGCCTGACTATTTAGCTCTGCGTAGCTTATCTTTAACCCATTAAATTCTAATGCGATTGCGTCTGGTGTCACAACCGCCTGAAACTCAAACTGATGGTGAATACACTGTGCCGTTTTGTCATCTATCCGGACTGAGTTCCAAGTATCTAACAGCAACGAACGTTCTGCCGCAGGCAGAACATCCAACTGGCAGACAGGCAGATCCGGCTGTTCATTCAATGCCCAAGCCAGCTGTATTAAAGCCTGTTGCAAATAGCCACACAACCGAGAAGCAGATAAAGGGGAGACAACTTGAGCCGTTAATCCCAGTTGAGTACCACAATCCTCTACCGAGATACTTACCGGATAGTTGCTTTGCTCTTCACCATCCAACATCTCGATACCGTACTGTTCATAACTTTTACGATACTCCGAGATGTCTTGCTCATTATGACGATAATTAAACAAAGCAGTAAACAACGGTGCCGGCGCTATCACACCGCTACAACGCTGTGCGGCAACCAAAGGTGTCTGCTCATAGGACAGCAGATCAGATAAACGTTGATGCGTTTCTTCCAACACATCCACCACACTACGTTCATCAATATCCAGCCTCAGTGGTAATGTATTAATAAACAGCCCCACTCCTTGCTCAACGCCGGTTTCTCCCCCTAAACGACCAAACAGCACCGTTCCCGTCACGACCTGCTCTCGTCCGGTACTTTTGGCTAACACCATTCCCCATCCTAAATGGGCCAGGCTGGCAAGGGTGACACCGTGGCGTCGCGCCAATTCACGCAATGCAACATTAAGTTCTGCCGGTAGTTCAATATGGCATTCATCTACCCGGCTACCATCCTGCATCACATCATAGAGACCAAATGGCGCTGTAGGCTCATCTATATCAGCCAGCATACGTTGGAAATAAGGCTCGTAGGCTTTATCCCTATTGACTTGGTTTGCATATGCGATCAGGTTCCGATAAGGAACTGTCAGTGGCAATAGGGACGTCTGTCCAGACAGAATGTGCTCTATCTCACGATGCATGATTTCAAGCGTCGTATGATCGCCGATAAGGTGGTGCATAACCTGTAACGCCAGCCAGCGTTCACTCTCCTGCTCTTTTGCTATCAATAAATGCAATAAAGGTGCTTCATTAAGCGCCATACGGTGACCCGTAATGGTATGGCTGGCCACCAGCTGGCTAATAAATGAATCTGATGAAACTGTCGATAAACTCACTTCTTTGACTTGTAATCGGGCATTTCTCAGCACGACTTGTACCGGCCCACAAGAAAGTGGTTCGCTGAAAAAAGCGGTACGCAAAATATCATGGCGATGAATGACTTGCTGCAAAGCATTAATATAAGCATCAAGACAAGCTCGATTTTTAAAAGCGAGTTGAGACATCACCTGATAGGGATCACCGTCTTTTGCCAGAAGGTGATGAAAGAAAATGCCATCCTGTAATGGCGACAATCCATAAATATCCTGGATATTTTGAATCCCACCGGGAACCTGGCTAATCAATGTATCAATATCAACCTGTGTCATCTCTGCCAAAGGTAACATTTCAGGCGTAATAGAATCTGTATCAGGCGTTATTTGATTTAATGGAATAACCGAAACATCATTTGCTTCTTTAAGCAATGCGGCTTGTTCATGAAATACAGGTGTTGAAAACAATGCGCCTGCCTGTATTGTATGACGCTGTTTTCTCAGTAACCCCATTAATTGAACAACCAACAGAGAGTGCCCTCCCAGCGTGAAGAAGTTATCATTACGGCCAACTTTTTCTACACCTAACAGCTCACACCAGCATTGTGCTAATAACTGTTCGATTTCACCCCGGGGAGCTTCATAAACCTGTCGCTGATAAGCCGATTCATCGGGTTCCGGCAAGGCCTGGCGATCAAGCTTACCATTCGTTGTTAACGGAAAGTGCTCCAATACAACAAAAGCCGCAGGAACCATATATTCAGGCAAACTGGACAAGAGATGCTGACGCAGCGTTGCCGACATCTGCCCGTTAACCTGTAAGGAAGAAAGGACAACATACGCGACCAATCGTTTATCGCCACCGTTACCTTCTCTGGCAAGCACCACAGCTTCCCGTACTCGTGGATGGGTTTCAAGGCAAGCCTCTATTTCACCCAGTTCAATACGAAAACCGCGGATTTTCACCTGATGATCGTTACGACCAATATATTCAATATTCCCTTCATGATCATAACGCGCTAAGTCACCTGTGCGGTACATCCTCGAATCTGATGCAGGATTAAATGGATCAGTAATAAAACGTTGTGCGGTCAGTTCAGACCGGTTGAGATAACCCCGGGTAACCCCTGCTCCTCCAACGTACATTTCACCTACTGCCCCCGCTGGCAGTAAATGAAGTTGCTCGTTTACAATATAAATTGAAAGATCAGGTAACGGATGACCAATTAAGACGCGGTTATCAATATCTTCTTCATTGACCTCTCTAAACGTCGCATGAACGGTAATTTCAGTAATACCATACATGTTAATCAGCTTGATATTGTGATTACGCTCTTTCGCCCTAAATTTCTCCAACGTTGTTTTCATCAACGCTTCGCCACCAAAAATAATGTACCTCAGGCAACTTTGTGCACTTTGATAAACCTCGATAAAACTATTAAAGGCACTTGGTGTTTGATTTAAAACAGTAACTTTTTCCTTAGTAACAATATGATAAAAATCATCAATCGATCTGATTTTATCCGAAGGAATAATCACCAGACGCCCAGCAAAATAAAGTGCTCCGAATATTTCCCATACCGAGAAATCAAAAGAAAATGAGTGCGCGAGACACCACACATCATCCGGTTTGAAAGAAAACAGCCTTTCAGTGGTAGTTAGAAGTCGTGTAACCTGACGATGTTCAACCATCACGCCTTTAGGATGCCCGGTTGAGCCAGAAGTATAGATAACATAAGCCAGGTTATGCGGTTTCAAGGCCGAGACGTTAGGATTCTCTTCCGACAAATCTTTGTCTTGAACCTGACTAAAATGGATGCCCTTCTGCTTATCACTTAGCACCCCCTGCAACGCTTCTGCACCAGCATTATCCTGTAACACTAGAATAGGAGCCGCATCCTGTAAAATATATTGGAGCCGTTCTTTAGGATAAACCGGATCGAGTGAGACATAGCCGGCCCCGGCTTTTAGGATAGCCAATAACCCAATAATCATCTGCAAGCTTCGGTCAACACAAATGGCTACCCGGTCATCCGGCTTCACCCCCTCCGCAATCAGACAATGAGCCAATTGATTAGCCTGGCGATTCAATTCATCGTAACTTAGCGTCTTATCCTGAAAGACTAATGCTACAGCCTCGGGTGTATTGGCAACCTGCTGCTCAACTAACTGGTGAAGACAATAGTCAACCTGCCCATCAATTGAAATCTTACTCCATTGATTTAATTGCAAACTACGTTCGCTTTCAGGAAGAATATCTATGTTTCTGACACGTTGTGCCACATTGCCTACCATCGCACGTAACACAATGAGGTAATAGCTTAAATGACGCTCAATGGTCTGTTTGTCAAACAGTTCCGTAGCGTAATTTATGCCGCCAACAATTTCGCCACCACGCTGGTGCATAAAAAGTTCAAGATCAAACTTTACCTTATTAGCCGCATAGTTAACCGGAGCCGCCTCAATACCTGCAAACGCCAATTCCCCTTCATAAAAATCCTGCCAGGCCAGTAAAACCTGAAAAATCGGTGAATAAGACAAACTACGTTCAGGATTTATCACCTCAACGATGCGTTCAAAAGGGATATCCTGATTATCTTGTACATTAATAACCGTATTTTTTACCTGATTTAGCAATTCCCCAATGGAGAGTTCACGATCAATATCAACCCTTACCGGCAACATATTGACAAAGAACCCGACCATTTCTCTTATTTCTGCCCGGTTTCTGTTGGCAAAGGGAGTGCCGATAACCACACTGTCCTGACCAGAAAGCCGGTTAAGCACAACCGCCCAGGCAGCCATCACCGTCATAAACACTGTCATTCCGTTCTTTTGACTGAGCAATTTGAGCTGTTCAGTTAACTGTTGATCAATAGTAAACGTACATGTATCACCCTGCTGTGACGGCTTTTTAGGTCTTGGGTAGGTTGTGGGCAGTGTTAAGAGCGGCGGAATATCGGCAAGCTGCGGCTTCCAATACGCCATTTGTAAAGCAAGTTTCTCTTCAGTCAGGTATCGATTCTGCCAGGCAGTATAATCAAAATAATCTAATGAAAGTGGAAGAAGCGAAATTGCTCTATGATGAATGAGGTCATTATAAATGGTACATAATTCATTAATAAATATACCGATAGACCAACCATCGGTAATAATATGGTGCTGGCTTAATAAAAAAATATATTCATCATTTTGTAATTGAACCAGACAAGCTCTTAATAAAGGCCCCTGAACAAAATCAAAAGGCAAATTAAATGTTTCTTCGATCAACTGAGCTAATATTTCTTCTTTGTCATCAACAGGTCTCAAATCTGAAAAAATAAGGGGAAACGGTGTCTCTTCACTTAATATTTTAGCAACCGGCGTCAGGTTCTGTACGATGAAGGTGGAGCGTAGCGCCTGATGACGGCGAAATACGGCATTCAACGCCTGACAGAATAATTCTGTGTTTAAATTCCCGTCCAGTTTATAGGCAACGGGAACATGATAGTTAACCGATCCACCTTCAATTTCATGTACCAGCCACATCCGTTTCTGTGATGCGGATAAATGCTCACCCTGTACTAATCTGGCTAATGGTTTAATCACCTCTTCATCAGAACGGTTTTCCAATAAAGAAGAACGCCCCAGGTTTTTTATCCGATTCAGTTCTGACTCATTGAATTTGGCAAGAATAGTTTTTATGTCTTTCATCGTAATAACCCTTAGTTCTTATTAATCAGGGACAGGATGATGCTGTCAGAAAGATCGCAGAGTACCGGTGTTTTAAATACCGAGGAGAATGGCAGCAAAAAGCCGGTTTCTTCCTGAAGCCGAAAGACAAACCGAACAACCAACAGTGACTGTCCCCCCAATTGGAAGAAGTTATCATTTCGGCCTATCTTATTGACCGCTAAAAGCTCTTGCCAAAGGCTGATAAGCATTTCTTCCAGTTCATTCTGAGGCGGTTCATAGTGCGAGGCGGCGTAGGCTGTCTGGTCAGGAACCGGCAACGCTTTTCGATCAACTTTACCGTTTGGACTCAACGGCAGAGAGTCAAGTATCACATAAGCTGCGGGTATCATATGCGGGGGTAAATGATCACGCAGATAATGGCGTAACGTTTCCAGTAAGTTCTTATTATTCGCCTCAGAAGATAAAACTAAATAGGCAACCAAGCAGGGAGTCTCACCCACATCGTTTCGGGCAATAACCACAACTTGCTCAATATCGTTATATTGCTCAATAAGCAGCTCAATCTCTCCAGGTTCAATGCGAACGCCCTGAATTTTGATCTGACGATCATTGCGGCCCATATACTCAATATTGCCGTCATGATCGTAACGGGCTAAGTCTCCACTCCGATACATGCGGGAACCGGGTTGAGTACAGAATGGATCATGAAGAAAACGTTCAGCCGTTAATTCTGGTTGTTTTATATAACCTCTGGCAACCCCTGCACCACCAATATAAATTTCGCCTACAGCCCCCAATGGCACCGGATTCTGATAACGGTCCAACAGATAAATGGAAGTATTCGCAATAGGCCGTCCAATGTGATGCTTAATATCATCCGCACTAAACACTCCAAACGTTGAATCAACCGTGGTTTCTGCCGGTCCGTAGTTATCAATAAGCGTACATCCTGCGGGCAAATCGGCATGAGCCAGAGTGCATTTGTCTCCCCCGGTCATCAAGTATTTTAATGAAGCAGGCAGTTTGCCTCTTTTAACACTTTCCGACGCCAGAGGCGCAACCAGATACATCAAATCAATGGGCTGACTGGCTCGCCAGTCCATGCTGAATATCGGGTTACTACTCTCTTCCAGTGGCGGCAATAGCAACTGAGCACCACTGCATAACGCAAATAACAGCTCTCTGACCGAGACATCAAAGGAAATACTGACCGTCGGCGTGGTCACAAAACCTAAAGGCAGCATTATGCTATTCATCATGCAATTGATGAGGTTCACGATATTACGATGTTCAACCATGATGCCTTTCGGTTGCCCGGTTGAACCCGAAGTGTAAATCACATAGGCCAAATGACTTGAATTCAGACCGGCTATTTCTGGATTGTGATTCAAGCCTGAACAATCTATCGGGCGGAATAGATCAAAACCTTTTTTAACCAAGTCATATTCTGTTTTTAATGCTTCCTCCCCGCTTTTATCGTACAAAACCAGCACAGGTTCTGCATTTTCTACAATATACCGCAAACGTTCATGCGGATAGCGGGGATCAATAGGTACATAAGCCCCACCGGCTTTGAGTATTGCCAATAGCCCCACGACCATCTCAGGGCTTATTTCCGCACAAACAGCAATCCGGGCATCGGGAATAACGCCTTGAGCAATTAAGGCATGAGCTAACTGATTTGCCCGGCGGTTGACCTCCATATAACTGAGAACTTCCCCATCAAAAACAATCGCTGGAGCGTCTGGATTTGTTTCTGCCCGCTGCTCAAACAAACGATGAATACAAAGTTCAGCAGGATAAGACGCTTGCGTCCGGTTCCACTCCTCAAGCAATAACTGAACCTCATTCTGCGGCAGAATATTAAGCTGGCACACAGGCAGCTCTGAGTGTTCATTTAACGACCATACAATTTGTTCCAGCGCCTGCTGAATATAGCCACACAGCCGTACCGCTGAAAGGGGAGCCACAACCTGAACCGTTAAGCCTAAACTGTTGCCGTTATCCTCTACCGAGAGATTCAAAGGGTAGTTACTTCTCTCTTCTTCTCCAAGTCGCTCTACATTGCGTAAAGAGCAAAAACCGGATTTCCCGCTATCCATTTGCCGGTTATGCCGGTAGTTAATCAGTGTGGTAAACAGTGGCGTTGGTGCAACGACACCACTACAACGTTGCGCCTCCGCCAGCGGCGTATGCTCATAGGCAAGCAGTTGCGACAAACGTTCGTGAGTTTGGATTAATGCATCAGCTACGTTTTGAGTATCAATATCCATCCGTAGTGGCAAGGTATTAATAAATAGCCCCATTCCTTGTTCAGCGCCGGTATGACTTCCCATTCGGCCAAACAGTACTGTCCCGGTAACCACCTGTTGCCGGTCGCTGCTTTTCGCCAGCACCAGCCCCCAGCCCAAATGCATCAGGCTGGCTAGGCTGACACCGAAGTGCCGTGCTAAACCACGTAACGCAACATTAAGTTCATGAGGCAGCTCAAGGTGATATTCATCTACCTGACCGCCATCTTGTTCCACATCATAAATAGCAAAAGGTGCGGTAGGTTCATCAATATCAGCTAATAAAGCACGAAAATAAGCTTCATAAGCTCGGTTCTCATTCGCTCTGCGGGCACAGGCTACCAAGTTGCGATAAGGTACAGGTATGGATAATTGTTCTGCCTGTCCGGACAACAACAGGCTGATTTCATTATGCATCACATCCAAAGTGGCATGGTCGCCGATCAGATGATGCATCACCTCCTGTACCAGCCAGCGCTCACTGCCAGGTTCTTGTGCAATGAACAAACGCAATAAAGGCGCTTCATTCAATGCCAAACGATGATGAGCAAGGGTATGATGAGCCGCTAACTGCTCTATAAAGGGTATGGATGATCCCGCTGCGAGGGAGACTTCTGTCACCTGTAGCAAAGCTGATTTTAAAACGACCTGTACCGGCCCACAGCTAAGATCCTCTGCCAGAAATACGGTGCGCAGAATATCGTGACGATTCACCACCTGCTGTAACGCGTCGATATAAGCATCAAGACTTTGCCGATCGTTAAAAGCCAACCTGAATATAACCTGATAAGGGTCGCCTTCCTGAGCCAACAGATGGTGGAATAAGATACCATCCTGTAACGGTGCTAAAGCATAAATATCCTGAATATTGCTCACCCCTCCCGGTACTTTCCCAATCAGCTTATCGATATCAGTCTGGTTCATGCTAACCAACGGCAGCATTTCCGGCACAATTCGCTCACCGTCAGCACCAATCAAATTAGCGGGTATTAATGATCCCTCATCCGCTTCTTTAAGTATCGCAGCCTGATCCGCTAACTTTGATGTAGAAAAAAGAGAGCCAGCCGGAACGACATAACCCCGTTTTCTTAATAATCCCATCAACTGTATAACGAGTAGAGAATGGCCCCCGAGAGAGAAAAAATTATCAAAGCGACTCACTTTCTCAATACCCAGCAATTCACACCAAATATCAGCCACCATCTGTTCGATTTCCCCATGAGGGGCTTGATAACTCTGATGTTCATAGGCAGAAATATCGGGAGCAGGTAATGCCTTACGGTCAATCTTGCCATTGGGTGTCAGCGGCAGGCGCTCTAATACAACAAAAGCCGCAGGAACCATATATTCCGGCAACATAGCCAACAGATATTGCCGCAAAGTCGCCACCAGTGGTTCTTTAGCCACATCAGCGGAAATAACGATATAAGCGACTAATCGCTTACCAGTAGTACGGTCTTCACGGGCAATAATGGCGGATGACAGAACCCTGGGATGGTTATCAAGACACGCCTCAATCTCGCCCGGTTCAATACGATAACCACGGATCTTAATCTGATGATCATTACGACCAAGATATTCAAGATTACCTTTGTCATTATAACGGGCTAAATCACCGCTGCGGTACATACGTGCATGAGGTTCAGGATGAAAAGGATCAGGAAAAAAGCGTTCTGCGGTGAGCTCAGGACGGTTTAAATAACCCCGGGCAACCCCTTCGCCGCCAATATACACTTCGCCAATAGCACCTGAGGGAACAAGCAGTTGCTGATCATCAAGTAAATAAATACGTGCATTCGTGACGGGCCGCCCAATATAGTTGCCATATTCTGCGCTGGTTACCTGCTGAGTCGTAGCAATAATTGTTGCTTCTGTTGGCCCATAAGCATTAATCAGCATCGGCCTGTGGCCTTTAGCATTAAACCATAAATCAAAAGCAGATTTCTTTGCCGCTTCCCCACCGATAATCATTAACCTAATGGAATCAGGCAACGAGCACTGTTGCATTTTGTCCGCAATCTCAGACCAAAAAACCGCAGGTAATAACATCGTCGTAATTTTGTTAATGTCACAGCAATCCAAAAACGTCTGAGCAGAGGTGACCCAACTCTCATCACGCAATACAAGGGTTGCACCATGAGACAGTGATGAAAATATTTCCTCTACAGAAGCATCAAACGAGATGGAAGAAAATTGTAACACTCTATCTTCGGCGGAAATGGCAAACTGATCTTTGAAAAAACACGCTCTCTGATAAATTGCCTGATGTTCTATCATTACCCCTTTCGGCCGCCCTGTAGAACCTGACGTATAGATCACATAAGCCAGATTTTTAGCTGTTAACGCAGTCATTACCGGGGAAGCTTCACTCCTATCCGCAAATAATGCCAACTCAAGCATTAAGCAAGCACTATCTTCAATAGAGACTGCTTTCAGTACCTCTTTTCCTACAGCATCATGTAATAACAGAGTGGGTTGAGCATCCTCAAGGATATAGCGTAAACGCTCTGGCGGATAAACAGGATCAAGAGGAACGTAAGCACCGCCGGCTTTTAATATGGCTAATAAACCAATAATCAGCTCAAAACCTCTATCCGCACAGATCGCAACCCGCATATCAGGCTTAACACCTTTTGCGACAAGGCAATGTGCCAGTTTATTCGCCCAACGATTCAGCTCTGCGTAACTCAGCACTTCCCCTTTAAATATCAGTGCTGTAGCTTGGGGATTTGCTTCTGCCTGTTGTTCGAAAAGCGTGTGAATACAACAGGCAAGAGGATAATCAATTCGGGAATTGTGCCAGGTATTTAGCAGCCGAATCCGTTCATCTGTGGGTAATATATCTAATTGACAGACAGGCCGTGTCGGCTGTTGCTCCAGTGCCTGAACAAGCTGTATCAATGTCTGTTGAACATAGTCACAAATTTGGATCGCTGACAAAGGAGTTACGACCTGTGCAGACAAAGATAAGCTAAGGTCGTCATCTTCTATTGACAAGCTAAGTGGATAGTTACTGCGCTCCTCTTCACCCAAAAACTCAATTCCCAGCGAACGAAAAGCTGCCGTCTTTTCTTCTACCCGTGTTTGACTATGACGATAGTTCAGTAATGCGGTAAATAACGGTGCGGGTGCGGCAACTGAACTACAGCGTTGAGTTTCTACTAATGGTGTGTGCTCATAGCAAAGCAGCTCAGATAGCCGTTTGTGCGTATTTACTAAAGCATCAGCTACACTGCTTTTATCAATATCTAACCGTAACGGCAGCGTATTAATAAACAGTCCAATCCCCTGTTCAGCACCAAATTCTCCCCCCATGCGACCGAATAAGACCGTTCCCGTAACAACCTTTTGCAAGCCACTGCTTTTAGCCAATAAAACGCCCCAAGCCAAATGAACTAAACTCGCCAGGCTCACACCATAATGCCGGGCTAAATTACGCAGGGAAGCATTGAGCTCATCTGGCAGCTCACGATAACATTCGTCGAATTGAGTATTACTCTGCACCGCGTCATACAGATTAAATGGGGCGGTTGGCTCATCAATATTTGCAAGCATACGGCGGAAATAATCTTCATAACGCTGGTCTTGATTCGCCATAGAAGCGGTTGCAATGAGATTACGATAAGGTTCAGCCACCGGTAGAGAGTCAGCATTGTGTCCTGCTAACCGTGTTTCTATCTCATGATGTATTAACGCCAGTGTGGTGTTATCCCCAATTAAATGGTGCATCACTTCCAGTACCAGCCAACGCTCACTATCTGGTTCCTGAGCGATAAACAGACGCAGTAACGGAGCTTCACTTAAGTCTAATTGATGGTGCGAAAGCGTGTGCCTTGCCGCCAATTGTTCGCTATACGACATGGAAGATTCAGCACAAAGTGTCACGTCTTCAATGTGTAACGGGGCTTCCCGAAGCACAACCTGCACCGTCCCACAGTCCAGTCCATTGCGGAAGAAAGCACTGCGCAAAATATCATGACGTTCAATAACCTGTTGTAACGCCTTAATATAATTATCTAAGCAGGATCGGTTATCAAACGCGAGACGAAAGATCATTTGATAAATATCCCCTTCGCCAGACAACAAATGATGGAATAAAATTCCGTCCTGTAACGGCGACAATCCGTAGATATCCTGAATATTTGTGACACCACCCGGAACCTGAACGACTAACCGATCGATATCCGTCTGGCTCATCTCAATTAAAGGCAGCATCTCAGGGATAATCTTATGGCATTTGGTGCCAATCCGATTCGGTGGAATGGTTATCGTATTGTCTGAATCACGCAGCAACTCGGCCTGTTCAGCTAAAACAGGTGTTAAAAACAGAGACCCAGCCTGAACGGTATATCCTGCTTTTCTCAGCTGACTAATCAACTTAACCGTCAATAACGAATGTCCGCCAAGCGAGAAGAAATTATCATGGCGGCTAATACGCTCAATACTCAGCAATTGCCCCCAGATTTCCGCCAGGAGAGACTCTTTTACTCCCTGCGGGGCTTCATAATCCTGACGATAATAAGCGGATTCATCCGGTACAGGCAGCGCAGCACGATCAAGTTTGCCATTGAACGTCAGCGGAAGTTGTTTCAAGGCAACAAAAGCAACGGGAACCATGTAATCTGGCAGGCTGGATAACAAGTGCTGACGTAAAACCGCAGCGACTGATTGCTGATTTAGCTCAGGTGATAACTCCAGGTATGCCACCAGCTGTTTGTCACCTTTTTCGTTTTCAATAGCAACTACTGCCGATGCCAGTACCGATGGGTGTGCAAGCAGACGAGCCTCTATTTCTCCGAGTTCAATACGAAAACCACGGATCTTAATCTGGTAATCATTGCGGCCAATATACTCAAGATTACCGTCATCTCTGTAACGCACCAGATCACCTGTGCGATACATACGATTCTCCCCTTCTGAATGAAAAGGATCTGGGAAAAAGCGTTCTGCCGTAAGTTCTTCACGGTTTAAGTAGCCCCGCGCAACACCCATTCCACCAATATACAGCTCACCAACAGCACCTAAAGGGACGGGCTGATGTTGGTTATCTAACAAATAAATACGCGTATTAGCGATAGGTTTACCGATCGATGGATAGTTGGCAACCGCAAGCTCTTCATCCTCTAAAATATGGGCTGTAGACCAAATCGTGGTTTCTGTTGGGCCATACAAATTCCAGACAGAGTGACTATTTACAGATAAAACGTTAGCCAAGCTTATTGGCAGTGCTTCTCCCCCACATAATATTTTTATATTGTTTAAAAACTGAGTATCTTCATTGGTAATCAGGCTATAAGTCGAAGGCGTGCCTTGGATCATTGTGATCTGATTGCCCAGCAACATTTTGACTAAGGCCTCTTTATTGAGGAATATTTTTTTGTGGGCAATAAACACCGCTGAGCCATTAATTAATGGCAGGTATATTTCCAACGCCACAAGATCAAATGAAATCGTACTGGAAAATAATATCCTTTCCTTGTGGGTAAAATTCAGTTTATTACTCATTGCCAGCAATAGATTTACCAGGCTTCGATGTTCAATCATGACTCCTTTAGGATTTCCCGTCGAACCAGAGGTGTAAATCACATAAGCCAAGTGACGTGAAGTTAAAGCGGGTATATTCGGATTTTCTTTCGATAAATCCGACAATGTTAACTGGCTAATATCTAAACTCTTCTTCCCGGTTTTGAGATAAGCCGTTAATACTGCATTGCTTTGTGTATCGTACAATACAACTTCTGGTGCAGCATCGTCCAAAATATAGTGCAACCGTTCTGGCGGATAATCTGGATCCAACGGCACATAACACCCTCCTGCCTTTAAAATTGCCAGCAGACTGATAATAGCTAATGGACTTCGTTCAACACAAATAGCCACCCGGCTGTCAGGAACAACCCCCTGAGCAATTAAAAAATGAGCTAACTGGTTTGCCCGACAGTTAAGTTCCGCATAACTCAGGGTTTCACTATAAAAAACCAGCGCCGTTGCTTCTGGATGAGTTGCAACCTGTTGTTCAAACAACGTATGAATGCAAACATCGTCCGGATAGTCAGATTGAGTATCGTTCCAGAGATCCAATAATAACGTGCGTTCTTCAGGAGGTAATATATCAAGCTGGTTGATAGCAAAATTCGGCTGTTCATGCAGCGCCCATACCAATTGCGCCAATGTCTGCTGCAAATAACCTGATAATCGTTTGGCGGATACAGAGGCTGCCATCAAACATGTCGTTAATGTTAGATGTATACCGTCATCAACAGTGGTCAGGGTTAACGGTAAACGGTGATCCTCTTCTTTCCCCGGGCCATTTCTCCAACAGGCTGGGTTATTGTCAGATTGGCATTGGTAGTCGCTGAATGCAAGAAGCGGCGCAGCAACCGTATATTCATTTTCAGTATTAACTGACGGCGATGACAGACATTGTTCTACAAACCGTAACGCATCACTGACACCCTGATCATGGCAACTTAAATGTAAAGATAAAATAGACTGACCAGCCTGATTGTGCTGGTCGGCACCGATTTGAGTATTTTGTCGTATACCAATAACGACCTGCTCTTGACCGCTATATTTTGCTAACACAACCCCCCAGGCAAGGTGAAAGAGGCTGGCAAAACTCACTGCCAAACTATCACATTGAAAACGCAACTCAGTCGTGAATTGAGGTGATAATTCCAGGCAATACTCATCAAATTGATGAGTATTCTCAGTCAAGAACAGATTAGGATAACAATGACCAATTGACATTTCTGATAATACAATATTTCTATTTTTATCACACATAAATAGGGCGTCCAATTTTATTGAATGAATTAAATATTTCCATTTGAATGACAGGTTACTTAAAAATATAAATCGCAATAACTCAGAACAATTAACCATTGTCAATTAACATGCTTAATTTTTAAAAATCTCCAATTAAATAAATCAATAATATTGTTTTTTCTGAGTATTGTATAAATAAGAATAATAACCTTCTTTTTTCAATAACTCTTCAGGGCTGCCATCCTCGACTAATTCACCTGATGCCAATACAATGATTCTATTAACGTGTTTAAGACCACCCAATCTATGCGTTATCATAATCGAAGTTTGTCCTTTAGAAAGTTCATAGAATGTATCAAAAAGATAGGCTTCTGCTTTCGGATCAATAGCACTGGTAGGTTCATCAAATATAATGACAGAACCACCGGAGAAAAAAGATCGCGCCAAAGAAAGCCGCTGCCACTGACCACCAGAAAGATCGTTACCGTAAAACTCTCGCCCTAACATATGATTTGCGGATGGATAACAATTGAGCTCGAAGCCAGCATCTTCACAAGCTTTAATAAACCTGGCTTTGTTATTTGACTGTTCTGAATTACCAATAGTCACATTTTCCGAAATAGATAAATTATATTTACCAAAATCTTGAAACAAAACCGAAAATTCTTTATACCAGACATTAATATCAATAGTTGATATATCAACCCCTCCCATAGTAATAACACCCTCAGTCGGTTTGTATAATCGACACAGTAGTTTTATTAATGTTGATTTTCCAGAACCATTTTCACCAACGATAGCTATATTATCATTTGGATAAAGTGTCAAATTAATATTTGATAATGTTTTATCTGTATCATTATACGAGAAACTGACATTCTCAAACTTAATCGTTCTGTCTTCAGGCATGGCTGATAACACATATTTGTGCTCTTGGTTGGAAGCCAGATTTTCTATTTCTTTGAGTCGATAGAAAAAAAGCTGAGATACCCCAAGATTGCTGAATGAAAAAACAAGCCATTGACAAGAAGCGCAAAACAGAGAAATCGACTGTATAATCCCAACCATTCCGCCCAAAGAGATCTCCCCTTTTATAATGTTACTCACAATCCAGTACATAGAGAGAATTGATACCGCTAAATAAACAGCATTCCAAAGTTGAGGGATATAGAGCTGTTTTTTCCTCACATGATTCAACTCTTTTTCAAGATTCTTAAACTCCTTTTCATGCTTTCCCATAAAAAAAGCAGAAAGACCGTACATCTTAATTTCTTTTATCAAATGTATGTTCAGCATAACGCTTAAATAGTAGATAATTAACCGGGATGTTAACCCTTTGCCAAGCATCGTTTCAAATACATCAATCTGCGCTTTCGTTAACGACAGTGTGACAGGAATTATCGGTAATAAAAGTGCAAAAGGTAACCACCAACTTAATGAGGCCAAGATGATAGACAGTGAGATAAGCGTAATACTCCCTTTTAAACAATCAATGAGACTAATCAGAAAACTAAGTGGTTTGTAGGATGCCTCTTTCGATAAGACGTCAAATGTATTATGAACCTCCGGCTGTTCCATAATTTTCAAATCAGTAATATTGGCAGTTAGCGTCATTATTCTCACTTGTATCGCGTAGGATGCCCGCTGATTCATCATGGTTTGTATTGTTGTCACAAAAGGCGTGATTATTCCTGGTAAAATAAGCGACAACATCCAGAAAGAAACCATTATATACAAATCATCAAAAAACCCATCGCTTATCCTATTGATAATATCAATACTCAATACGACACCAATCGTTGGCAGCACAGCTTGGATCAGAATAAGAAATAAAAATATAAAGAAATAAACCGGCATCGTTTTATATAAGATAGCCAGGGAGTAAAAAAATACACTCACCTTTTCCTGGTAATTTTTCATTAAGACCTCAAAAATAAACATCACCTTCACAACTCCTCAACCTATTCAGCTGAGGAGCCGCTTCAATTTTATTTACTCAATTAAACACCCGGGATAATTCATCAATCAATACGCTTCTGTGCGCTTTATCAGACATCATGCTGGCATGATCACCGGGTATTTTGACAGAAACTATTTTGTCTACCGTAATACTATGTTCCCAACCCAGCGTTTTAGTCGGTTGCCAAACATTCTCTTCGCCGGACATTCCCTTTGTCACAAACTCATCCGATGAATGATAAATATGAATCCGACCATCAACGGCAGGAGGAACATAGTCAGCAATCGCTTTAATCATTCGATCCCTCTGCTCCCAACGGTGGGCTTCACCCGGTACATCGAACACGTCATCAAGATAAGATGACTGTTTTAAACAGGAGATAAAATCAGCCAGATGCTCAAATTCACGCTGCTGCAACGCCTCAACTAACGGTTCATTATGCCGAATAATGCCATCCAGAATGAGTGAATGTAATATAAGCTCCTTAGGTCCGTACTTTCTCGTTTCCTCTGGCAATAAACGTGGGTGTAATACATCAATGAGCCCGATAAAATCTACATTTAAATTCATTCGCTGTAATTTTTCCGCAATAGCATAAGTTAATATGCCACCCGCCGAATAACCAACCAGACGATACCGTTCACAACCGCGCTGGCTTAAAATTAACGTGACCATCTCATTAACAATCTGTTCCATATTTCCCCCGCGCTCTACGGAGGGCCAAGGTACACCAAAGCAGGAATACTCCCCTGGCAGCACTTGCGAAATTTCATTGGCATACCACAGATCACCTTCTCCGGTCGGGAGGAAGAAGAGACAAGCTTGTGCATTACCCTTTTTAAAAGGAATTAATGCGGGTTGATTGAAATGTCGCTCTCCTCTTAACACCAAAGCGTATTGAGAGAGGGTTGGATTTAACATCAAATCACGAATTGATGAACAATAGCCTTTTTTCTTCAATTCAAAAATAAATTGAGTGGCCAGCAGAGAATGTCCGCCCAGTGCAAAAAAGTTATCATACCGGCTTACCTGCTCTACCCCCAGCAACTCACGCCAGATAGTCGCCAGCGTATACTCAATCTCACCCTGTGGTGCTTTATAAACTTCTCGGGCCATGCCATCTGATCCGGAGCAGGCAGCGCCCGGCGATCCAGCTTGCCGTTCCGGGTCAGCGGGAAAGCATCCAGCCTGACAAACGCTGACGGTATCATATATTCAGGTAATCGGGCTGACAGATGCGAACGCAAATGTTGAGCCAGTTCTTCCTCATCATCCGCGACCACATAAGCGACCAGACGCTTATCCTCCCCTTTGCTATAAGTGACCACCAGAGACTCCTGAACTGAAGGGTATTCCATCAGACGCGCCTCTATCTCGCCGGGGTCTATACGGAATCCCCGGATTTTTACCTGCTGATCATTGCGTCCCACATAAATCAGGTTACCATCCGACAAATAACGGGCAAGGTCACCGGTCCGATACATGCGGGCACCCGGAATAGTTGAAAATGNAGNCATCCAGAAAACGCNNTNCNNTCAANAATNCCCGGTTCANATAACCCNGGGNGACNCCCACNCCNCNNAGANNGAGTTCNCNNNCCNCACCCNTCGGTNCCGGCTGACCTCGCCCATCAAGCATGNGANNCGGGNATTGTTTATGGGACGGCCGATAGGGATCTCTTCCCTGTGATAATCGGGGTGACAATGCCAGTCCATGACCGCACCGGGCCTTCGGTTGGGCCATAAATACAAAGGTGTTATACCTGCCAATGATNAGCAGCAAAAATCAGAACCCAGCGCCTCCCCCCCCAGNATCAAGGTTAAATGCGNTGNAATACCCGGGAGTTCAGGGCATTCTGGAGGTCGGCAGGCNNAAAGGAGGATAAGTAATAGGTTGTTCATCCAGNTAAGGCCACAAAGCAAGCATATGATAGNCAACATCGTTNGCCTGANTNAGGAGGGCAGCGCCCACACCATAGGCCATCACAATATCCGCAACGCAGGCGTCAAAACTCACGAAGCAAATTGCAAAACCCGGCTATCCGGCCAACACCTAAGCGCATAACATGGTCGNTGCTGCCAAATTTATTACGCCACGATGTTCCACCATCACCCCTTTGGGCACACCGGTGGTACCCGAGGTATAAATCACATAAGCCAGTTGTCTTGAATTCAGTGATAACACTTGAGGGTTGCTGTCCGGTTGTCCCCAATCAGTATCCGGTTCTAATACCGTCAACCCTTTCAGTGCATCCTGATCCAAAGCCGTACGCCCCATCGCATCCGCCACCACCATGACAGGAGTCGCATCACTTAAAATACCCCTCAAACGGTCACCCGAATACGCAGGATCCAGTGGAACATAAGCACCTCCGGCCTTCAATATAGCCAGCAACCCTATCATCATTGATGCAGAACGGGAGACACACAGCGCAACACGTTGCTCCGGTATCACCCCCTGTGCAATAAGCTCATGGGCCAACCGGTTTGCCCGTCGGTTCAGTTCAGCATAGCTCAGTGTCTCAGCCCCACACACAAGTGCTGTCGCATTCGGTGTCCTTTGCACTTGCTGTTCAAATAACTGATGAATACATAACTGTTCCGGATAGGTGTGCTCCGTTGCATTCCACGTTTCCAGCTGCAACCTGCGCTCTTCTGATGTCAGAAGATCCACTTCATCTACCCGTTGATCGTGCTCTGCTACCATCGCTTTCAGCATTGTCTGCAAATACCCGGTATGCCGCTCTATTGTTGTGCGATCAAACAATGCTGTTGCATATCCCATACCGCCAACAATCCGACCATCCTCCTCGGATAAAGCCAATTCAATATCGAATTTGGCAGTATCATGCACTTGCTCCATCGGAGAAATAGCGATACCAGGAAGATGCAATTCCGCACTCTCATTGTTCTGTAAGACAAACATAACTTGAAACAACGGGGTATGCGCCAGACTTCTTACGGGTTGCACCACCTCTACAATTTGTTCAAACGGCAGCATTTGATTATCCTGCGCCGCCAGCACAGTACACCGCACCCGATTCAGTAACTCAGAGAAACTTGGGGAACCTGTTAAATCTATATGTAATGGCAACATATTGACAAAGAAACCTATCAATGACTCAGTTTCCAGCCGAGACCGGTTCGCACTCGGCGTGCCAATAATCAAAGCCTCTTGTCCTGACAAACGAGAGAGAACTGCACCCCATGCCGCCAATAGTGTCATAAATAATGTGCATCCATGCTCTACACTCAGGTGTTTTAACGCTTGAGTCAGTTCCCTGTCCAAATTGATCGGAACCATATTCCCGGTAAATGACTGCTCAACAGTACGTTCCCTGTCCGTTGGTAAATCCAATAATGCAGGAACCTCTGACAGCTCACTGCGCCAGTAGTCTGACAGTTGTTTTCCACGTTCAACCGAGAGCCATTCACGCTGCCAAACCGCATAGTCCGGATACTGAATATTCAATAATGGCAGTGGATCAGGTTCCCTCTGTAAGAAAGCCGTGTAAAGTACGCTAAATTCCCGCAGCAATATCCCATACGACCAACCATCCGACACAATGTGATGCTGAGTCAGTAAAAGGACACTTTCTTTCTGATGCTCAAGGATTAACCGGCCCCGAATAAGCGGGCCATGGCATAGATCAAACGGTGCATGGGCTTCTTCATCAATGAAATGTGTTATTTTAGTTGCAGTATCTTTTACCCCCCGCAAATCATGCAGGTGCAGAAGAAAACCCCTATCCGGCGACAGAATCTGAACCTGCGGCTCCCCCCCAACACTGACGAATACAGTACGCAAACTTTCATGCCGGGCAAACAAAGTATCTAAAGCCCACTGTACAGCCTCAACATCAATATTTCCCTGTAAACGCAAAGCCAGAGGAATATGGTAAGCTCCGCTGCCTCCTTCAAGTTGAGCCAGAAACCATAACCGCTGTTGGGCAAATGAGAGTGGTAATACGCCGCTTCGCTTAACCGGCTTAATCGGTGGTAATATCCCTTCTGTCGGTTGCTGTTGTTTTCTAAAGAGTTCAGCAAACATAGCCAAAGAAGGCGCTGAAAATAATGAGGCTAATGGTAATTCCATGCCCAGCGCATTGGCACGATTCAACATTCTGACTGCAAGTAATGAATGGCCTCCCAGCACAAAGAAGTTATCATGCCGGCTTATCTGTTCTACCCCCAGTAACTCACGCCAGATAGCGGCCAATGTGCACTCGATTTCCCCCTGTGGCGCCTCATAAACCTTATGAGTCAGGGCAGTCTGCTCAGGAGCCGGCAGCGCCCGGCGATCCAACTTGCCGTTCCGGGTCAACGGGAAAGCATCCAACCTGACAAACGCTGACGGTATCATATATTCGGGTAATCGGGCTGACAGATACAGACGCAAGTGTTGAGCA
Source organism: Photorhabdus khanii NC19 (assembly GCF_000517265.1). Taxonomy (GTDB): domain Bacteria; phylum Pseudomonadota; class Gammaproteobacteria; order Enterobacterales; family Enterobacteriaceae; genus Photorhabdus; species Photorhabdus khanii. The sequence goes on along the minus strand of NZ_AYSJ01000015.1, from coordinate 111,803 downwards.
AGCTCTTCCTCAGCCTCCACGACCACATAGGCCACCAGGTGTTTATCCTCTCCTTCACCGAGGAGGATAACCAGTGACTCCCGAACCGAAGGATATCCCATCAAACAGGCTTCTATCTCTCCCGGCTCTATACGAAATCCACGAATTTTCACTTGCTGATCATTGCGCCCAACATAAACCAGGTTACCATCAGGCAGATAACGGGCAAGGTCGCCTGTCCGATACATGCGAGCACCCGGGATCGCTGAGAATGGGTCATCCAGGAAACGTTCTGCGGTCAGATCCGGCCTGTTCAGATAACCACGGGCGACACCCGTTCCACCGAGATATAACTCACCCACCGCACCCAGCGGCACGGGCTGCCCCTGTACATCAAGCAGGTAGACCCGCATATTGTCTATCGGCCTGCCAATTGGCGGTGTATGACGCCAATGTGTCAAAGTCCCAGCCAATCGATAATCTGTCGCAACATGTGTTTCTGAAGGTCCATATTGGTTGTATAAATAACATTGGTGCTGCAAAACAAATGATTTGATTTCCGGCGAAATGATTAATTGTTCGCCGGCAGCAATCAGCTCTTTCAGGCTTGGGATTGAGATCTGCGCGTCAATAAATGTACTGAGAAAACCAGCCGGTAAATAAACACGTTCAACAGCATGTTTATTTAAATAATCAAACAGCGTTTTGATATTCAGTTTTATCTCAGAGGGGATCATGACTAACGTCAAACCAAAAGAAAGTGCAGTCAGGACTTCCTGCAAAGAGACATCAAATCCCTGAGCCGCAAATTGCGATGAGGATTTCACTTTCTGATAGTGCCGGTGCTGCCACTGCACCAGATTACTCAAGACCTGATGGTGTACCATGACACCTTTCGGCTGCCCAGTTGATCCTGACGTGTAAATCACATAGGCCAGATTTTGTGATGTTAACGCAGCCAAAACCGGATTACTCTCCGCCATGTCTGCAATAGCCGGACTGTTGATCGCCAGACCTGCCACGACATCATCAATAGCTTCCCCCAAAACCTCTTTGCCCAGTGCATCGTATAGCACCAAAACCGGTTCTACATCATGAAGAATATAATGTAAGCGTTCTTGCGGATAAGTCGGATCGAGAGGGATATAGCCTGCTCCGGCTTTTAATATCGCCAATAGACCAATCACCATTGTTACATTGCGATCAACGCAAATCGCGATCCGCTCTTCTGGCTTCACACCCTGTGCAATTAAATAATGGGCCAGTCGATTAGCCTGTTGATTTAATTCAGCGTAAGTCAACCGCTCATCGTTATAGACAACCGCGATCGCCTGTGGTGTTTTAACAGCCTGTTGCTCAAATAAGTGATGTACACAGCCATCGTAATCATTATCAAAACAGGTCACATTTTGTGTTTCCAACAGAAACTGGCGTTCTGCATGAGGTAAAATATCCAGCGTATTTACTGCTCGTGCAGGTTCCCTGTTTAACCATAAGGCAAGCTGAGTCAATGCCTGCTGCATATAGCGACAAATTCTCTGTGCACTGAGAGAATTCACTGTTTGTGCCGTTAGCGCCAGCGTATCGCCATCATCATCAATGGAAAGAATAATGGGGTAATTAGTTTTATCCTCACCATCGATAATATCAATTCCCTGTAAAGATTGAGCATCCAACTCGCTGTCACTTCGATTATTGCGATAATTCAACAACGCCGTGAATAGTGGTGTTGATGCACTGACACCACTGCAACGCTGGGCTTCTAATAACGGCGTATGTTCATAGGAAAGTAACTCAGATAACCGTTCATGAGTTCGGTAAACCGCATCAATGACGGTCATATCATCAATATCCAAACGCAGGGGAAGCGTGTTAATAAACAGCCCCATTCCCTGTCCATTCCCATCTTCACCAAACAGACGACCAAATAAAACGGTCCCCGTGACTACGGCCTCCCGTGCACTGCATTTAGCTAATACGACTCCCCAAGCTAAATGACATAAACAGGCCAGACTGACACCTAATTGACGCGCTTGATTGCGTAACTGCTGGTTCACCTCTTCAGATAGGGCAATACGATCTTCATTAACTTTTCCCATATCGCCTTTTTCATCATAGATATTGAATGGCGCTGTCGGCTCATCAATATCACCGAGCATACGCTGAAAATAGGGCTGATAAGCTTTTTCTGCATTAGCCTGATTGACATAAGCAATAAAATGGCGAAAAGGGATAACTGGAGGCAGCGCTTCGGTCTTTCCTGACAAGATAAGGCTAATTTCCTTATGCATTACCGCCAGCGTCGTATGGTCACCAATTAAATGGTGCAAAATTTCCAATGCAAACCAACATTGGCTTTTGGGATCTCGAGCAATAAAAAAACGTAACAGCGGCGGTTGGGATAAATCCATTCGATGCCGGTTCAAATCATAATGTTCAGCTAATTGGTCAATGTAAGGTTCAGTACCATCAGGATCAAGCGTCACTTCTGTCACCGACAAAATCGCCGTCCTTTGTACTACCTGCAATGACCCGCACGTTAAATTTTCCCAAAAAAAGCCGGTACGTAAAATATCATGCCGATCGACAACCTGCTGAATTGCTTGTAAATATGCGGTCAGGCGCTGACGATCACTGAATTCCATTTTAAAGATGACCTGATAAGGATCACCCTGTTTAGCTAAGAGATGATGAAATAGAATTCCATCCTGCAATGGAGAGAGTGAATAGATATCCTGAATATTGTTAATTCCGTTATCCACCAGAGAAACAACCGTGTCGATATCAGCTTGAGTCACCTGAACTAACGGCAACAATTCCGGTGTGATATGCGTGGTCTCTGGCCCGATCTGATTCGGAGGGGTGGATATCTGCTGCGCTTTCCTGAGTAATGCAGCTTGCTGGAACAAGACCGGCGTTAAAAAGAGATCGCCTGCATTGATAGTATAGTGCCGCTGCTTCAACATGCTCATGAGTTGCACAACCAACAGGGAATGCCCGCCCAGCGTGAAAAAGTTATCGTGCCGGCCAATATTCTGTATTTTTAGCAACTGGCTCCAAATCGTTGCCAGCATGCGCTCGGTATCATTGATCGGTTCTTCATACGTTTGATGTTCATAGTCCGTATCTGCTGGCGCGGGTAATGCATGGCGATCCAACTTGCCATTCGACGTCAGAGGCAAATTCTCCAGCACCACAAACGCCGACGGCAGCATATAATCAGGTAACGTCGCTGACAGGTAATTGCGCATCAGTCCCGCTATCGGCCCCCTTTCTTCAGGAGATTTAAGCGTAATATAGGCAATTAAACGAGGGATATTATCATTTGCAAGCGTAACAACTGCCGCTTCACGAATAGCCGGATGGGTAACCAGCCGATGTTCAATCTCCCCCAATTCAATCCGAAAACCCCGTACTTTTACCTGATAATCGTTACGCCCAATGTATTCAATACCCCCATCCTGACAGTAACGCGCCAAATCACCACTTTTAAACATCCTGGCACCTGGCTGCGGATTAAAAGGATCAGGCATAAAACCTGCCGCTGTCATCTCAGGCTGGTTCAAATATCCCCGGCTAACACCACTACCACCAATATACAGTTCTCCTATCACCCCGAAAGGCACTGGACGTTCCTGTTTATCCAGTAAATAAATACGCGTATCAGCAAGCGGCCTGCCAATACAGTCAATATGTCTATCCTGTGATTTGGGAAAGTGTAATGTTGCTGTAATTGTTGTTTCCGTCGGCCCATAGCAGTTGACCAGTTTTATCCGGCTGGCACGGCTACTCAGCCAGGCTTTGATCGCACTGGCTGAAACTTTCTCTCCGCCGATACAGACACACTGCAAACTTGAGTGTTCTTGAGGAAATCCTGTTTCAATCAGCTTTCTCCAAAATTGAAATGGCAGTGAAACATGGGTAATAGCGTATTTTTCACACTCCTGCCAGAATTGTGTCAAATCACGTCTATTCTGATTATCAATCAGGTGAAGTGTGCCACCAGCAATCAACGGACCAAAGAACTCTGATACAGACACATCAAATGAGAAATTACAGAATTGCAGCACGCTGCTAGAGTGATTAATGGCTAATGCTTTTCCTAGTGTCAGCAATTTTTGCGCCGCAGAGACATGCTCAACCATCACCCCTTTAGGTTGCCCGGTCGATCCAGAAGTGTAGATAACATAGGCCAGATGGCGTGGGGTCAATAAGCTGATATCCGGGTTTTTCGTTGGCGTTTGTATTGCGGGAAAATGACACAGATCCAGCATGGGCAACTCTCGCCCACAAGTTAATGTCAGCGCTTTTGCGCCTGCATCGTCATGTAACACCCATCGCGGGGCCGCATCCTGGATAATACAATCCAGCCGTTCCTGGGGAGATTCCGGCTCCAAAGGGACATAAGCCCCTCCCGCTTTCAAAACCGCCAACAGACCTGCCACCATTTCCGGACTTCTGTCAGCGCAAATCGCTACCCGATCATCCGGCCTTATACCCTGAGAAATCAGAATATAAGCCAGCTTATTAGCTCTATCATTTAATTCCGCATAGGTTAACGTTGTGTCATTAAATACTAAAGCGGTTGCATCCGGTTCAATAGCAACACGCTGTTCAAATAAAGAATGAATAGTCTGTTCATTCGAATGGCTCACCACATGATTCCATTCGTTTAACAATAGATTGCGTTCTTTATCGGAAAGAAGATTGATATTTTCGATATATTGCTGACTATCCTGCGTAATCGCCTTAAGTACCGCATAATAATAATCAAGATGTCTGGCAATTATCCCCTTATCAAAAAGATCAACAGCATAATTGACGCCGCCGCTGATGCTACCAGCCTGATGAGATAAAAACAGTTCCATATCAAACTTGATGCTTTCAGCGCGATCTTCACACGCGACGACATCAATATCACTAAAAGTAATTTTGCCTTCGTCAAACTCCTGCCAGGAAAACAGTACTTGAAATAATGGTGAAAAAGACAAGCTCCGTTCAGGATTAATCAATTCTACGATACGATCGAAAGGAACATCCTGATTATCCTGCGCACTAATAATGCGAGCCTTCACTTGCTGCAAAAGCGTGCCTATCGTCATTTCCTGACTGAAATCAATACGGACTGGCAAAGAATTGACAAAAAAGCCGATCATATTCTCAACTTCACTCATTCCCCGATTAGCGGAAGGCGTGCCAATAACAATACTATCCAAACCAGAAAGACGATGAAGAACAACCGACCAGGCAGCCATCATGATCATAAATAATGTCATTCCCTGCCGCTGACCAAGCTGCAATAATTCTTCGCTCAAGTGCTTATCGAGAGTAAAAGAAAGTGTTTCCCCCTGCTGTGAAGGCTTCTCCGGCCGGTCTGAGTGAGTAGGTAAAGTCAATAATGGAGGAATATCAGCAAGTTGAGACTGCCAATATTCCAGTTGGCTTGATAATCGTTCATCAGTCAAATAACGGTTTTGCCAAATTGCATAATCTGTATACTGTAATTCTACCGGAGCCAGTGAAATTTCTTTATGGTGAATAAGATCATCATAAAGAATACTAAGTTCGTTGAAGAAGATACCGATAGACCAGCCGTCTGTAATAATATGGTGCTGGTTTAATATAAATAGAAAATTCTCATCAGACTCTTTAATAAGATGAGTCCTGATTAAAGGCCCTTGTGTAAAATCAAATGACTCTGATATCGTCCTCTCAATAATTCCCTCTACTAACATCTGTCTGTTTTCTTCATGGCTTAGATCTGTAAACGCCAGAGGAAAACAGATATTCTCATTTAACAGGTTAACAAACGGAACACCTTTTTCTACCTTAAAGTAAGATCGTAGCGAATCATGCCTTTTAATAAGTTCGTCAAGTGATCGCCTAAAAACATCAACGTTCAGATTACCACCAAATTTATAGATTGAAGGTACATGGTAAGCGACTGAATGCTTATCCATTTCATAAAGTAACCACAACCTTTTTTGAACAAAACTCAAGGGAATATTAGTGACCACATTTGTTTTATTTATTATATTTATTTCATTACGTTCAATATTGAAATCGGTTTTATCATCGTAAAGTTCAATGCGATCTTGCTGTACTTTTTTCAATAGCGCACCAAGTTTAAATTTCTTCACTCCGTCATTCTGCATAATATTAAACACCTTACTTATAGAACATAATTGACATAGTAATAAATATCCATTTACCCAATGGATAATTTATTTTTCAAATTAAAGAGTGCGATGAATTAATAATTAAAACTTATTCACCACCATGAACAATTGACAACCGATATAGATATTCAGACATGCTTTTCAGCGTGGAATATTTAAATAAATTACTCATTGGAATTTTATATCCAATTTCACTTTGTAAAATAGATATCAGTTTTACCATACTTAAGGAATGACCACCTAGTACAAAGAAATCATCATTACGTCCAATTCTTTCTATATTAAGCAGTGCACTCCATATTTCAGCCAATATTTCTTCTAATTCGTTTTGCGGTGCCGCGTAAACTTGTTGTTCATAATCAGTATCAATGGGTATCGGCAACGCTTGACGGTCTAATTTACCATTCGGTGTCAATGGTAAATGCGCCAGGACGACAAACGCCGATGGAACCATATAATCCGGTAATGATGCAGACAAATATTGACGCAATATTTCGGCAAGTTGTGGTATTTCTTCTCCTTGCTTAAGCGTAAGATAAGCGACAAGTCGAGGAATATCATCAATATCACGACGGGCAATAACAGCAGTTTCATAAACAACGGGATGTGAAGTTAACAGTTGTTCGATTTCACCTAACTCGATCCTAAAGCCACGTATTTTTACCTGGTGATCATTACGCCCAATATACTCTATACCACCATCCGGATAATAACGGGCTAAATCACCACTCTTATACATGCGGGCCCCCGGTTGAGAGCTGAAAGGATCTGCCATAAAATGTTCAGCCGTCATTTGTGGCTGGTTTAGATATCCCCGGCTGACGCCGTTTCCACCAATATAGATTTCCCCGATCGCCCCCAATGGCACTGGTCGCTGATATTTGTCTAACAGATAGATACGGGTATCATCAAGGGGCCTGCCAATACTGTCGATATATTTATCGTGTCGCTCAGGGCAATATAATGTTGCTGTAATCGTCGTTTCAGTCGGCCCATAACAGTTAACCAATTTAATACTGCCGGCACGACTCTCCATCCACCTGTTGATGGCATCAGCCGGAATTTTTTCACCACCAATACAAATAGATAATAAGCTTGAGTTATGATCAGGGAACCCGATCTCAGTAAGACTATTCCAATACTGAAACGGCAACGACATATGAGTAATTCCCTGTTGCTTACACAACGCCCAAAATTGTGTCACATTCTGACGCGACTCGTTATCAATCAGGTGAAGCGTCGCACCACTGATTAACGGACAAAACAGCTCAGAAACGGATACATCAAACGAAAAATGACAAAACTGTAGGATATGACTGGCCCGGTTGATACCCAACGTGTGACTCAACGTCAGCAACTTTGGCACTATAGACGAATGTTCAACCATGACGCCTTTAGGCCGTCCGGTCGAGCCCGAAGTGTAAATAACATAAGCCAGATGATGCGGCAAAAATGAAGCAATCTGAGGGTTATGTTCTAATTCGGTGGTTTCTGCATGATCATCAAGCGACTGCATTGGCAATCCATGTTCCAGCAACTGTAACGCGCTTTTACCGACTTTATCGTGCAGTATCAGTACTGGAGCCGCATCCTTAACGATAAAATTGAGTCGATCCTGTGGATAATCAGGATCAAGGGGAACATACGCTCCACCTGCTTTCAAAATAGCTAATAAACCCATCACCATTTGCGGATTTCTGTCAGCGCAAATCGCTATCCGGCTATCAGCCTTGACGCCTCGGGCAACGAGTTGATGTGCCAGCCTGTTTGCCCGGCGATTCAGTTCTTCATAAGTGATGACCCGATCTTTAAAAGCAAGAGCGACAGCATCCGGCACAGCAGCGGCTTGCTGTTCAAACAGGAAATGAATACCACATTTGCGATAATCATTGGTCACCGGCGGATTCCACGTCTCCAGCAATAACGTCTGTTCCACAGGCGGTAACACATCGATCAGACAAACCGGCTTATCCGGCTGCTCTCTTAACGCCCACGCTAACTGTGCTAAAGATTGCTGTAAATAACCACATAAACGAGAAGCCGAAAGCGGCGCTATCACTTGAGCAGTCAATGCCAAACTCTGACCATCATCATCAACGGAAAGCCCGACAGGATAATTACACTTCTCCTCTCCACCTTCCAGCATTTCAATATTCTTCCATCCTTCAGACGCGGTATCTTCGGTGTTGATTGCCCGGTTATGGCGATAATTGAGCAAGGCCGTAAACAGTGGTGCCGGCGCTGCTACACTACTGCATCGCTGGGCAGCGGCCAGAGGAGTATGTTCATAGTTAAGTAATTCCGACAAACGCTGGTGGGTTTGTTCTAACACTTTCACCACACTGCTATTGTCAATGTCCAACCGCAGCGGCAACGTATTGATAAACAGCCCCATTCCTTGTTCAGCGCCACTCTCACCGTTTAAACGCCCAAACATTACCGTCCCGGTCACCACGTTGGTTCGCCCACTGCTTTTCGCCAATACCACTCCCCAACCTAAATGAATCAGGCTTGCCAAGCTAACGCCATAACGACGTGCCAACCCACGCAGCTCAGTATTACATTCTTCGGAAAGCGCAAGATGATACTCATCAATCTGACTATTCGCCTGCACGACGTTATAAAGACCAAACGGTGCTGTAGGTTCATCTATATCCGCCAACATACGCCGAAAATAAGATTCATAGGTTTTATGCTGGTTAGCCCTACGCACATAAGCAATGAGATTACGGTAAGGCACCGCAGGGAGAAGTTGTTCTGCACGGCCTGATAAAATGTACCCTATCTCATGATGCATAACGTCCAAAGTGGTATGGTCGCCGATGAGATGGTGCATAACTTCCAGCGCCAGCCAGCGTTCACTGCCCGGTTCCTGTGCCACGAATAAACGCAGTAATGGTGCATCGGAAAGCGTCAGACGATGATCTGACAGCGTATGATGCGCAGCTAACTGTTCGATAAACGGTTTAGATTTATCGGTTGAGAGTGTTATTTCATTGACCGGCAATAACGCCTTCTTTAACACAATCTGTACTGGGCCACCGGATAACCCTTCACTAAAGAAAGCCGTTCGCAAAATATCGTGACGATTGATGACTTGTTGCAGCGCATCAATATAAGCATCCAAACCCGCCCGATCGTTAAATGCCAGACGGAATATCACTTGATATGAATCACCCTGATTTTCCAACAAGTGATGAAACATAATTCCATCCTGCAACGGCGAAAGTCCATAAATATCCTGAACGTTCTGGAGCCCTCCCGTTATCTGGTTGATAAGCCTATCAATGTCAGACTGATTTATTTCAGCCAGTGGCAGCATTTCTGGTGTAATGCATTCGATATCCCCGGTAATTTGGTTCGCCGGGATCACGGGTAAATTATCATTCTTCTTAATGAGCGCTGCCTGTTCAAACAATCTTGGCGTAGAAAATAGAGCACCAGCCGACACCGTATAAGCGTGTTTTCTGAGTAAGCCCATAAGTTGTATGACCAGCAAAGAGTGACCACCCAAAGCAAAAAAGTTATCATGCCGACCAATTTTATCCGTTCCAAGCAGCTCCCCCCAAATTTCGGCCAATAACATTTCCATATCATTCTCAGGTGCTTCGTAATACTGATGCTGGTAAGCCAAAGCATCCGGCGCCGGCAATGCCCGACGGTCAAGCTTACCGTTTGGTGTCAATGGAAAATGAGCTAATGTCACAAAAGCAACGGGAACCATGTACTCCGGCAAACCAGACAGCAGATACTGGCGTAAAACTACCGCTGCATCATCGGCATTCAATTCAGCTGTCAGCACCAGATAAGCAACTAAACGTTTGTCTCCTCCTGCACCTTCACAAGCAATCACAACCGATTCCTGCACCGCAGGATGCGATTCAAGATGAGCTTCAATTTCACCCAGTTCAATACGAAAACCACGGATTTTTACCTGGTGATCATTACGACCAATATATTCGATATTACCGTCATAATTACCGTCATAGTGATAACGAGCCAGATCGCCAGTTCGGTACATTCTGGCGTTGGGTTGGGCGCTAAAAGGGTCGGCAACAAAACGTTGTTCTGTCAGATCAAAGCGATTTAAATAACCGCGGGCCACCCCCACCCCACCAATATACAGCTCACCCACGCCACCTAACGGTACAGGTTGTTGACGGTCGTCCAACAAATAAATACGCGTATTCGCAATCGGTTTTCCGATCGGAACGGTTTGGCCGTTAAAATTTTCAGGACAATGCCAGTAGGTCACATCGATTGCAGCCTCTGTTGGGCCATATAAGTTATATAACCTGGTCCAGGGCAACAAAGCCTGACATTGTTTAACCGTACTGGGATGTAATACTTCGCCACTACAGAACAGATGTTTTAACGTTACACAACCAGAAAGGTTAGGCTGTTTTAAGAAGGCATTGAATACAGAAGGAACAAAATGCAGCGTCGTTACCCCATTTTGACGGATAATATCGGCTAGCTGCGAAAGATTTTTTTGCTGATGTTCAGTTGCCAGCACCATACTCGCCCCAACCATAAACCCCCAGAAAAACTCCCACACCGAAACGTCAAAACTAAACGTTGTCTTTTGTAATACGACATCATTTTGTGTCAATAAATAGGTTTGCTGCATCCAATGCAGTCGGTTTATGACGCCACGATGTTCGTTCTGAACACCTTTGGGGTTACCGGTAGAACCCGAGGTATAAATAACATAGGCAAGATGACGCGAATTCATCCCAAGAACGTGCGGGTTGACCTCTAAACAATCACCAAATGACGCTTTGTTCAAATCTACACACTGATATCCGACTAAAACATCTTCCAGTGCCTGCTTTCCTATTTCATCGTGCAGGATCAGCACTGGTTCAGTATCTTTAAGGATATAACCTAATCGCTCCTTCGGATACGCCGGATCAAGGGGAACGTAAGCGCCGCCAGCTTTTAAAATCGCCAATAAGCCAATGACCATATTAGGCGTTCTGCTTACACAAATTACGACCCGGCTATCAGGTACAACACCAAGATCGATAAGACGATGTGCCAATCGGTTCGCTTTACGATTCAGTTCGTCATAACAGATTATCTGCTGGTTAAACACCAGTGCCGGCGCATTCGGAGTCTTGATCACCTGCCGCTCAAATGTTTCATGAATCAAACACTCAGTTGGAAAGTCACTACGGGTTGAGTTCCAATGATTCAAAAGCAGCTCACGCTCTGCAATAGGCAAGATATCGATATCTTTAATACATTGCGATACGTTATTCGCTATGGATTCAAGCGCCATTAAGTAATAGCCTAAATGTCGCTCTATGGTCTCTTTATCAAATAAGTCTGTAGCGTAATTAATTGCACCAACAAGCGTGTTGTCCTTTTTCTGCAACGCAAATTCCAAATCAAATTTGGACTTAACGTTATCAGGCTGTATCGGTTCCAAAACAACATCAGCAAAAGAAACAGGCTCTCCATTATGTGACTCCCAGGAAAACATAACCTGAAAAACAGGCGTATAGGCAGAACTACGCTGTGGATTAACCGCTTCAACAATACGTTCAAACGGCACATCCTGATTATCCTGAGCCGTAATGATTTTATCTTTCACCTGTAAGAATAAATCTGTAATTTGAGTATCATTGTTAACATCAATCCGTATAGGTAACGTGTTGACAAAAAAACCTATCATCTTCTCAACTTCGGCCATTCCCCGGTTAGCCGAAGGGATCCCAATCACAATACTGTTTTGCCCTGAAAGCCGGCTGAGGACGATCCCCCAAACAGACATCAACATCATAAAAAGCGTAACGCCTTGCTGTTGGCTAAGTTGTTCAAGTTTTTTTGTCGTATTACTGTCAATTGTAATCGAAACAATCTCTCCTTCTGACGATTTCTGTTTTGCTCTTGGTCTATCCGTTGGCAACGCTAATAATGGTGGTAGATCAACAAGCTGTTCTTTCCAATAGTCTAATTGTGTAGATAACTTCTCTTCTGTAATACTCTCCCGCTGCCAAACAGCATAGTCTGAATACTGCAATGGCAAAGGTTCCAGTGAAATTAACTGCTTATTAATAAGCTTATTATAAACATGTTCCATTTCTTTGAGAAAAATGGCGATAGACCAACCATCAGTAATAATATGGTGTTGATCTAAAATGAATATATATTTATTTTCATCGATATGGAGCAATTCAGGACGAATTAAAGGGCCGAGACTCAGATCAAAGTCCAAATTAATTATCTTATCGATAATTCTTAAAATATCCTCATCTCGCAGGGTTGAATTGCGCAAATCGCTAACAACCAGCGGCACATGGGTATCCACAGGCAAAAGACGCACATTAGGTACCCCATCGTTTAAAACAAACGTAGAACGCAAAGAATCATGCCGCTTGAAGATAAAATTTATTGCTTCCTCAAATAGATCAATATCTAACGCCCCCGTTATTTTATATATAATGGGTATATGATAAGCGCCTCCCCCTTCTTCAAGCTGACTAATCATCCATAATCTATTTTGCGAAAATGATAATGGGAATATCTCTGCTTCAAATTTCTTATGAATAACTTGTTGCCCCTCTTTATTTTTCACCAAAGAATAAAACAACTCCCTTTCACTCCCATCAAGAGCACTTAAATATTCATCTGACATGTTTTTACCTTTAAATATAAAGAAAATTAAAAAGTGATTGTAAACTATAATTCAAATTCAATATTTGTGATTAAGTCTAGTTGAAAAATAGCTGATAATATTTCTGTCTGATATAATGTAACCTCTGAATAACTGTTACAAATAATAGATTACTTAAAGGAATTTAATCCTAATTGGGCGATCTGTTCGATCGTGATCAGAAAAGACTCCGGCAGAGAAAAATGATTGCCAAAGTTTTTGCAGTTTTCAGAATAAACTTTTCCTGCCTTTATAATTTCCTTATTCTGTAAAAAATCCGATTTACGTCCTTATTAAAACTATTTCTTTTGTTTACTACTCGTTATACTTTTCTTTTCTAAAATCGTCTGGTAAACAGTTGAAATCTCCTTTTTCATTTGGTGATGTTGTGTCGCGTATAGTTATTTACCATGCTACCGCCCCCCTGGTTTTTTAGGATAAACCTTATCAAGATCAAGATTAAAATTAAAAAAATTCAATAACATAATAAATTAAAAAATCATCGTAACTTATTAATGTTAAATATGTAGCTTGTCAATTTAAATTGAAATATTTTTTGATTTTGATGCTGTTTTTTTCATTAAATCATTTTAAAACAAATAAATATATTCGGTTTAATAAATTGTTATTTTAGTTTAATTATTACATATATTTATTTTTTAACTTTAACAAAATGTTAATATTTGTTTTATTATGATTAATATTGTAAACCACCAGCAAACCTGAGGTCACTTCGGCCAGAAACTGGTCGAGTTAGCTTTTGATCCGTGCAGCCCAGGCAGCGCACTTTCAACTTGAAATTCCAATGAAAGTGTCAAATTTACGTTAAACCACACCAAGCCTGATTAAATAACCGAATAAGATGAAATAAACGAAGAGAAAAATTAACGTCTATTTATAGCAATCTAATATGCTGTGACACATTTAATGATATTTAAAAACCACCAGGGGTCGGCTGGTAAATAAGTTCTCACACATATTAATTTAATGCAACATTTTACGGGATTAAATATAATATCGAAAACCATTTAAATTAATCTAACTGATTGTATTTAAAGGTTAAATTAAAAATAACACATTGTAATTAAACTGTGTTTTCATACTTGTCCTATTTTTCAAAATATTATTTTTAGCCGTAAGGTTCTGATTAGTCAGAAAAACAAAAATATAGGTGTAATTAAATGATTAATTATGACTTCCATCATGATCAACCAGAAATAGTTATATTGATAATCGATTTGTTAGATTTTAAAGTATTTAATAGGAATATTTTGCATAAGAATAATCATAAGTTATATGAAATCTATGCAAAATATCCGCCCTGTGAAATTCGCCAATTAACACTGAGTTATTAAATGGCTTATCTGAAACAACTATAACTCAAAATCTCTATACGCCTGATTAATAATGGCTTTTGCCATCCATTTAGTGATTTCAATAACCTTCTCGTTATCCATATTCCAAATATCTTTCATTACCAGAAAGACTTCAGAGCCATAAATCAGGGAAAAAGAACGAATGACATTTTCCAAAGTCTCCGGTGGGAAATGCCCTTTTAATGGTTCAACAACCGTTGCAAGGACCTCCTTACGATGCCCGCGTACCAGTTTCTTCTCCTGTTTATGCGCAGACAAATCACTCCCCTGAGCCCATTGCTGTAAGGAAACCAACAGAGCCGCCCGCAATGCGCCTTCATGTTGAAACATACGGGGATAGGCAAAATCCAATAGCTCAATAATCCGCTCTTCAGTTTTTTCACCGGAAGGCTTCCAGGTGAGAATCGGCCCAAGGCTGGCACCAACAATTGCGTCAATTAAATCGCTTTGGGTCGGAAAATAGCGGTACGCCGTTGCTCTGGAAACACCAGCATACAGTGCCAATTCGGAAACCGAAGGTATCGCTCTCTGCTCAAAAAGTTCCAGTGCAGCATTTATCAGCAATGCATACGTTTTTTTCCGGGTCCCGGTAAAGTGAGGTTTAGTATTCGAATCCATCATTGCCACAACTCTTTCACAATAAAAATCTCTAGATAAAGCTTATGGTTAAAATTCTTCTTCGCTATCATCACTCTACTTAACTATCTACAAAACACCCAAATTGATTCAGTTTATTTATGGGTAAAATGAGATGATAGTCTCAATTTGGTAATATAATAGTGATACTAGAGTCTCATCTTGTCTATAATCTGTCCATGAATTAGTAGTCAGCACCAGGGAAGTATTCATAATTATAATGAAAAAAAGCCAAGGCTGTGTTTATATCGCCACTATTTTTGATACCAAGAGCGCAGAAATCTTCTACGTCAGGGATCTGATAGAAAAAGCTGGCCTTGCCGTTCGTACTGTGGATTTAACTACTAAATCTGGCCCGCTCGAAAGAGGTGCGGACATCACTGCATTAACAGTAGCAGAGCATCATCCACAAGGCAAAGATGCCGTTTTCTGTGGTGATAGGGGGAAAGCGATATCCGCAATGTCAGTCGCTTTTAATATTTTTTTATCAAGACAAACTGATGTTTTAGCGATTCTAGGTCTGGGGGGTTCCTGCGGGACAGCACTGATTACACCCGCGATGCAATCTTTGCCTGTCGGTATACCAAAACTGATGGTTTCTACTATGGCTTCCGGTGATGTTTCAGGTTATGTCGGTGTCAGTGATATCGCCATGCTCTATTCAGTCACTGATGTGTCCGGCCTTAACCGTATCTCCCGTCAGGTATTGAAAAACGCGGCCAATCAAATTGCAGGCGCAGTTTATTTCTACCAGGAGAACAATGTTGAAGATAAGCCGGCTATCGGTCTGACAATGTTTGGCGTCACAACACCTTGCATACAATTACTGACCAAAGAGTTAGAGCAACAGTATGACTGTCTGGTTTTCCATGCAACCGGCAGCGGCGGCAAAACAATGGAAAAACTGGCCGAAAGCCGTCTGCTAAATAGCCTGCTGGATATCACCACAACTGAAGTCTGTGACTATCTGTTTGGTGGTGCTCTACCCTGTGATGCAGACCGTTTGGGGGCGATAGCACGCACACAAATACCTTATATTGGCTCTTGCGGCGCATTGGATATGGTAAATTTCGGGCATCTGAATACTATCCCGGAACGCTACAAATACCGGCAATTTTACCGCCACAACTCTCAGGTAACATTAATGCGCACCGTACCAGAAGAGAACCGCCAAATGGGAATTTGGATTGCGGAAAAACTTAATCGGTGCGAAGGAAAATTAAAATTTATTATTCCTGAAGGCGGTTTTTCCGCTCTGGACATTGAAGGTGGCCCCTTCTGGAATCCTGATGCGACTCAAGCCTTTATCAACGCTTTTGAGTCTACATTTATAGAAACGGAAAACAGACAACTAATTAAAAACTCTCATCATGTGAATTCACCTGAATTCTGCCAACAGGTGATTAGCGAATACCAACAGATGATGATGACTTAAGTTGTGACTCAACACGAACAACCACTGAAACAGGAGTAAACATTAATGGGCCTGACCAGCAACGATAATACCGGTTCAGAAGCAGTACTTACACTGAAAGATTGTATACAACTAATTAATGACTAAGCAAAAAGTTGTCAAAATAGTGCATTCTGATGCTATTGTTCTATTAGTCACAGCTTCTTACGATATGTCTGTCAGGAGTTGTACTAAATAAAGCAGTCAGGTGCTCATGTTCTAAAGGGAAGCCATAAGAACTTCCTGTTAATAACCTTGCTGTAAGATGTTGGGAGTTAACAAACTAAATTAAAACATAAATACACCTGCTTTGTTTTCTTCCTTTTCGGAGCTTATCTCCGTCAACACCAGGCTCCTGCGGCACCCACCGCAGGAGTTTTTTTATGAATAAACGGGCAGTAGATTAAAACTTGATAAGATATGAGCAGTGACATTCAATACGCCAAACAGCAAAATCAAGCCGATCATCGCATTGCCGCCCCAAACCCGATAGGCTGGGCTACCAAACCGTTTACGGGATGCTCTGGCGAGTAAAGCGGGAACGATAGCAGCCCAAACTGTCGCAGCAAGGCCGGCGAAGCCAATCGCATAAATAAAACCATTCGGGTAAATCATCCCTCCAACCATTGGCGGAAGAAACGTTACCAATGCGGTTTTAAAACGCCCCAGTTTGGTATCATCAAATTTAAACAAGTCGGCCAAATAATCGAACAGTCCCAGCGTGACACCAAGAAATGAGCTGGCAACAGCAAAGTTAGAAAAAAGGGTCAACAATAAGTTCAATGTTGAACTGTTTAAGCCTCCACTTAATGACTGGACCAGAACATCAATATTTCCCCCTTGTTCCGCAACTTTAATAAAATCTGACCGGGGAATATTTCCCATTGTTCCAATCAACCAGACTAGATAAAGAACTAACGCCATTAACGTCCCAATAAACAGACATTTCTTTATTTTCTGAGGTTCTTTTCCATAATATTTCATCAGACTAGGAACATTGCCATGATATCCAAAAGAAGCCAGACAGAAAGGCAAAGTTGCTAATACATAAGGCCAATAAGTCGGATTAATCTCAACAGTATTAAATAAAACCGCAGGTTCAACGTTATAAATCAAGCCACCAAAAGTCATAAAGAAAGTTAATACTTTGGCACCAAGAATAATAGAGGTTATCCGGCTAACCGCTTTTGTACTTAGCCAGACAACAAACGCAACAGCAAAAGCAAACAAAAAACCAGCCAGTCGCGGCGAAAAATCTATCTCCATATCCCCTATGACATGCTGAATAATCGATCCACTGGCAGAAATATAAGCATAAGTTAGAATATATAAGACAAACGCAATCGTAATACCATTAATGATATTCCATCCGTTGCCTAAAAGATCTTTTGTTATCGTTCCGAAACTTGAGCCAATCCGATAATTAAGGTTGGCCTCCAATATCATTAATCCTGAATGCAACATGCAAAACCAGGTAAAGACCAAAGCAGCGATTGACCAGTAAAACCATGCTCCTGACATGACAACGGGTAAAGAAAACATGCCTGCGCCAATAATCGTTCCGCCAATGATCATTGCGCCGCCAAGTAAAGAGGGAGACGATTTTTTTATTAGTAAAGTAGCCATGTGCGTAATCCTAGCGTGGCTTTATGATATACGAAATAAAATTTGGGATGCTTGCAGATAGAAGCACCCCGTTTTTTATTATTTAATTGGCTTTAATCTTGCAACAAAATGCCGTAATACTGAAGGCTCATAAGTAAATGTTAATCCTCTAATTTGAGTCGCTCTCTCTTTCAGGGAAATAAAAGCCTCTGCAATATAATCCATATGATCATTGGTATACACCCGGCGAGGAATAGTTAAACGCAAAAGTTCCATTGGTGATTCTTTTTGCTTTCCTGTTTTCGGATCACGACCTAACAATAAAGAGCCAATTTCGACACTCCTTATTCCTGCATCCAGATACAGTTCATTATTCAATGCATGAGCAGGAAATTGCTCTCCTGGAATATGTGGCAATAATAATTTAGCATCAACGAATACAGCATGACCACCGGTAGGATACTGAATAGGAATACCCTCATCTCTTAATCTGTTGCCTAAATAAGCCACCTGATTAATACGATATGCCAGATAATCTTCATTCATACCCTCTTCAAGGCCAATTGCCAGAGCTTCCATATCACGCCCGGCAAGGCCGCCGTAAGTAACAAACCCTTCCATTGGCACACAGCGGGTACGCACTTCGTTAAATAGATCTTCATCGTCACGGAAACAGCAAAGACCACCAATATTGACCATCGGGTCTTTTTTAGCTGACATTGTCAGCATATCACCATATTGATACATCTCCCTGACAATTTCTTTGACTGATTTATTCTCGTAACCTTTTTCTCTTTGCTTAATAAACCAGGCATTTTCACAGAAACGAGCCGAATCAATCACTACAGGAATATCGTATTGCTTCGCAATCTCATACACAGATTTCATATTAGCGATAGAGACAGGTTGACCACCAGAACTATTACAAGTCACAGTTGTGATAATCGCTACAATATTATCAGCACCCTGTTCCGCAATCGTTTTTTTCAATTCATCAATATCAAAATTACCTTTCCAGTCGTAATAGGTGGTTGTATCAAAGGCTTTTGGCGTAACAACATTAATCGCTTTTGCGCCATTTAATTCAACATGGGCAGCCGTGGTATCAAAATGGAAATTAGAAATAAAGACCGGATGTGTTGCGCCCCCTTGCGCTTTTTTGCGGGCAATCAATGATGGGAATAAAATTTGCTCTGCGCCACGGCCTTGATGGGTTGGAATAGTATATTGATAGCCAATCAGCGCATTAACTTTATCACACAAATGATAATAGTTGCGGGAACCCGCATAAGCCTCATCACCCATCATCATTCCCGCCCACTGGCGATCACTCATTGCACCGGTACCGGAATCTGTCAGCAAATCAATATAAACAGCATCACTTGGCAACAGGAATGGATTATATCCAGCCTCTTCTAATGCTTTTTCACGTTCCGCACGCGTAGTCATGCGGATATTTTCTACCATTTTAATACGGAAAGGCTCTGGAATACGTTTCATAAATATTTTATCCAATAATTGTCTATACTGCATAATTCAGGAAAGCCCCTGAAAAACACACAGAAATACGCCACAATAAATGCAGTGATTAAAAATAAAGATTTAATTAAAGATACAATTAGAGGAATTAATTAGGGAAATAGTTAGAAATACGGTGATCGACATTAAACCATGCCTGTATATTACAAGAATAAATAAAATGATAATGTAAAAATATAGAAATCATAAAATGAACTTATCCCCCAGTTAAAACTGTTCAATAAGATATAGATAATATTTAAATTATCCGTGACCAATCACGCAAAAAACAAAAATTATAAAAAATAGAAATTTATATACACCTCAGTAAATCGATTATATACTCAAGAAAAAACAGTTAATAAACATCGTATAAAAACCAATGAAAAAAATATAACAACACAATTAAACTAAATCAATAAAACTAAAAGTTAACACAATAAGAATATTTTTAATTTCTGCATTTTCCTATATAGTATAGCAATTACTACGAAAAACAGAGCTGTTCATAGAGTGAAAAATACTTATAATATCACAGAGCTAAAGAATAACGTATGAGCCAACATAAACCCTATTGGAATCGTATGGTCCCAGAACTGACCGTCACTGATTTTTCTCGATCTCTGGATTTTTATCAAAGAATCCTCGGCTTCCAATTACTTATTCGCCGAGATACCCCAGATTTCGCGTATCTAGAATTGGGCGAAGCACAACTAATGCTTGAAGCACTACATGATGATGGCTGGAATACTGCCTCACTAAATTATCCTCTGGGAAGAGGTGTGAATTTTCAAATTGAAGTTGATGATTTAACTCCTCTACTTAACAACTTAAAAGCTAATGGCATAAAACTATATCGAGAAGTTAAAGACAATCATTACCGTGTTGATGAAATACTGGCCTGCCAAAGAGAATTCCTGGTGCAAGATCCCGATGGCTATCTGCTACGTTTCAGCCAATTCATAGAAAACATAAACAATATACCAATAAACACATTACTTGTTATTGATTAATTATATTTCAGTTTAATAAATTGTTCTAATTACTTAAATCTAAAACAAACTCATTTAGATTATTTTCATTAGCTTAAATAGAACACCTTAGAGTCTGATTTATTTATAAAACCCGCCCTTATTAAAGGGCGGAATAGAAATAACAGAAATAGAATTCTGTATAGCACAATAACTGTGCTATCTGAAAATTAATTAATTCCAGTCTCGATTAATTATTTATTCTTAAATACAACAGGGGTTGATTGTTCAGGAGTTGAATTATTAGGACTATCAGAACCGATAATACATGTCGCCGTATGGGATGAAAAAATAACACATTTTATTGCGCATATAGGGAAATGTGGCTTTAATACACAAGCATAGGTAGATGCAGAAAAAGTAGAAAAAAAAGTCAACATCAAAATAGTCATTATTAATCGACGCTGTAGTCTATTTATCATCATATCACCTCGTTAAATGGTATATTTTTATTTCCATATATTTTACTCCTGCAACTGATTATAGAACAAAATTTAACCAGGTAAATTTTTTTATCTTTTCGTTGATGAAGCGTTTAAGTTTTAATGAAGAAATAAAATTATTTAGATAAGTTAAACTTTAAATATTACCCAAACACAAAAATACAGATATTATTTGGGAAATTTATCAAACATAAAAATAACAATCTCTAATTGTACCAACTTCTATATCAGTGTTAATCATATGAAAACGTTACCAAAACAATCAAATAAAACATATAAATTTTTTTACTTTCTACTGTTATCAGACAACAATCTACTTGATATAGATCTGAAATTATTCACAAATCTACCTGGTATCTCAACAGTCAGATACAGACAAATTGAAAAATAGCATTCACCTTTTTATTCTTATCCTCTCGCTGTTAACAGATGAATAAACCATGTACAATGTATGAATATTTTCTGAGTACGCTGCATCTCAAGAAATTACTTATTTTACCTTTTTCAATAAGCAGGTTTTTCAAATGCATCAAACTGATGTTACTGAGCGTTCGCTCTTTTCATTAAGCTGGCCGATTTTTATTGATATTCTCCTCCATCTGGCCACTTTATTAATTAACACCTATATGGTGAGCCATGTTTCTACTTCTTATCTGGCTGCCATGGCAGTAGGTAATCAGGTCTTTGACCTGTTTATCACTATTTTCAGCTTTATCAGTGTCGGTTGCAGTGTTGTTATTGCGCAATACATTGGTGCTGGCAAACAGAATAAGGCCAGTCAGGCAATCCATATTTCTATCGCATTCAACTTCTTACTTGGGCTTAGCTGTGCACTGATTACCCTCTTCTTCGGCTATAAGATATTACATATCATGAACATGCCAGAACACCTGATGGAAGACGGTTTCAGCTATCTGCACATTCTGGGGATCTGTCTGATCCCGGAAGCCATGTCGCTTATCCTGGCGACTTGTTTACGGGTTTACGGAAAATCCAAGCCGGCAATGTATGTCACGCTGATTGCTAACTTGCTGACGATATTAGGTAATATGATTGTCCTGTATGGTTTCTTCGGATTACCTCAATATGGTCTGGAAGGTGTTGCCTGGTCTACCGTCTTTGGCCGGATTGTTGCCGTTATCCTGTTATTCTGTCTGCTCAGTTATGGCCTGCGGATTAAATTTAAGTTGTCAGGTTTCCTGCGCTGGTCGAAGAATATGTTGGGCAAAATCTTACATATTGGATTACCCGCCGCGGGTGAAAACGTGGTGTGGGTCCTGCAATATATGACTGCCATAGCATTTATTGGACTGATGGGTGAAACCTCACTGGCAGCACAAACCCTCTATTTCCAGTTGTCACTGTTTGTGATGTTGTTTGGAATTTCTATCAGTATTGGTAACGAAATTATGGTTGGCCATCTGGTCGGGGCCAAACGATTTGAAGATGCCTATATTCGCGGCTTTAACAGCTTGAAAATTGGTTGTGTCGTAACCATTGGTGTTGTCGCCATCTTCTGGCTGTTCAGAATACCGATTCTGCATTTCCTGACGCAAGATGAAGCCATTATTAAACTCCTATTGCCATTATTCTTGCTGTCCGTTTTTATGGAGCCAATTCGTACCGCTAATATCGTTATGGTGAACGCATTACGAGCATCCGGTGATGCCCGTTTCCCGTTATATACCGCTATGTTCTTTATGTGGTGTGTTGCTATTCCTGTGGGATACTTTCTAGGCATCAAGATGGAAATGGGGATCTTAGGTATTTGGATCGGTTTCTTCTGTGATGAATGGCTGCGTGGATTCGTTAATACCTGGCGTTGGAAATCTAAAAGATGGCAAACCAAGCGATTAGATATTTAATACAGATTATTGGTGATTGAAGTCACCATATAACCCCCACTCCTGGGGTCCCCTTCATCGGGAGCCCCAATGTTGTATCCTTCCCAATTGATGATTTTATAATTCCACTACCCTCTACAATGGAAGACACCTTTGTTTTTAATATCAACGAGGCAAGCAGAAAGTCGAGGATTAGATGGTCTAGGAGTAAAACCTAATACATCTCAAATGCATTGATTTTCGATTATTTCGTTTATTGTATATTTCGATTATTTCGTTTACAATCAAGGCAACACAATTAATTAGGAGATAACGATGACAACCAAGCAACTGACCAATGTTAATCTGCCGGACAAATTCGAAACGGAATTAGCCCAGCAAAGCCAACGCGAATTAGCGGCCTATCTGTCAACGAAACTGGAAACCCAGAAAATCGAGATTATGGGCGAAGACCAGCAATCTCATACAATCGAGCTTCCAACCTCAGCGATGATGTTGCTGATGGAAATTTTAGGTGAGCTAGCTGCTGGCAATGCGGTTCAGATCGTGCCAGTTCATGCAGAACTGACGACGCAAGAGGCGGCAAATATCTTGAATGTGTCACGTCCACATATGGTGAAATTACTGGAAGAAGGATTGCTGCCTTTTCATAAAACAGGCCGGCATCGTCGCGTATTGTTTGCCGATCTAATGGCTTACAAGCGTCAACGTGATCAGAACAGCCTAGAAGCTATGCAAGCGTTAGCAGAGCAAGCTCAAGAACTGGGGATGGGTTACTAATGAGACATTCGCCCTATCCTGTCCTTCTAGACGCCTGTGTTTTGTATCCGGCCAGACTGCGTGATCTGTTAATGCATCTGGGGATAATCGGCCTTTATCAACCTAAATGGAGTGCTCAAATCCACGATGAATGGCAACGAAACCTTTTAAAACAACGGCCTGAAATTACAGCGGAAGCTTTAACCCGAACTATTCAATTGATGAATAGGGCACTGCCCGATGCCAACGTGGCGGGATACGAGCCTTTGATTACGGGTCTGACACTTCCTGACATGGATGACCGCCATGTGCTAGCTGCTGCGATCCGAGCTAAAGCCGAAGTGATTGTAACGGTAAATCTGAAAGACTTCCCGGCAGAGGTATTAGCTGCTTTTGACATTGAAGCCTTGCATCCTGATGCCTTCATTTCTGATCTATTCGATTTAAATCCTGCGTTTGCTCTAGAAGCAGTCAGAAGACAGCGTAAGTCGTTGAAGCATCCCCCAATGGATGCCGACGAGTTTCTGAATATGCTCTTTAAACAAGGGCTGCCTATGACGGCTAAAGTCTTGGAAGGTTATAAGTATACGTTTTAAAATAATTCTCTCGTATCGCATGGTTTTATGAATAATAACTGTCTTAACGATGGTTAATTTAAAAAAATAACGAAATTACAGGTAGGCGATAAAACTACATCTATTAACCGAGCTTATTTACGACTTATATTAAAGAAGCACAGGATACTTCTGTAAAAAAACTTAAACGAAATAACAGCAAAAAATAGTAAAAATACAACCATAATAATGAGCAGGATATTTACCTGCCCATTATCACCTTGTACCCATTACTTCGAAATTAAATGCTCTTCTTTACCATAATGCTCAGAACGGGGACCATAAAGTAAACCGCGACTACCGCCAGCTGTCAGTAAACGATTACTTGTAATGCCGGCAATTTCATGGCCTTTATCCGTAATGGTATTCGCGATTTGTGAAACGACCGCAGACACCAAGATTCCAATAAGACTACTATTCGAGTTATCTTGATTTTCAGTCGATGAGGCAACTGCCCGGCCATTCCACAATTGTTTACCACTACGCAGATCCACCAGTTTCGCGGAAGCCGTTACGCGGGTATCGCTGTTGATAATCTGATATTGCGTGCCGTACTCTTCAATATCCAGATAGAGCGCGGAATCTGCACCAAAAATATCATGCAGTTTTTTATAACTGATATTCTGAATATCCTGCGCCACTGTCACGCCATTTTGCTGAAATGTCTCTTCCACCACCGCAGCCGGAAAAACATAATAGCCAGATTCTGCTAATGGATAAGTCACTTGAGATATCAGGCTGTGACCTGCTTTTACTTCCAAAGATTTATTCACCGCCGGCAATACCAGAATGGATTTTGGCTTGCTCTCTTTAAATGCTGTGTAATCATAAGGAACAGATTTACTGCTACACCCAGTCAGCACAAGCGTAGCTAATAAACTTAACGCCATAAGAATACGGTTCATTGCATAGTTCCTTTATTTTTACTTAATAAAAAGTCCATAAATGGCGCTGATTCAGGAAACAGTTTTTTCTCTGCTTCAAACTGATGGAACGCGTCTGAAACACGACCCGTTTTGCTATACAGCAAACCCATCTGTGCATGCAACCCAGGCGGTACAGATTTATCTTTCGCTTTCGCTTTTTCAATCACTTTCTGCAAAGCCTGTAGCTGTTCTTCAAACCCCATCTTATCCTGCTGATAATACTGATAAACTGTAGGTTCGTATTCATCCCATTCATAAATCGTTTTCGGCTGATTGATACAACCCGCCAAAACCATCGTAGCCAGTAATAAGCCCGCTTTTTTCATTAATACCATGAGAATATATCCCTATATTTCTTAGTTAGAAGGTTTCCATGCACCCGTTTCAATATTTTCGACCAAGCTATTTACCGCTTCACGAATTGCCAGATCCAGCACTTTACCATTCAGCGTGGAATCATAGCTGGCAGTGCCACCGAAGCCGATAATTTCACGGTTGGATAATTTATACTCACCCGCGCCTGCCACAGAGAAAACCACTTCGGACGTTTCCACATTCACCACATTCAGCATGACTTTTGAATAAGCCACCTGTGATTTACCGCGTCCAAGCAGGCCCCATAACTGATGATCGCCGACTTCTTTACGGCCAAATTCAGTCACATCGCCGGTAATGACGTAAGTAGCACCTTTCAGCTTCTGTGATTTACCCTGTAAACCCGCTTCCGCTTTCAGTTCCGCCATGTTGGTACGTTCCAGAACGGTAAAGCGCCCGGTCTGCTGTAAATGGGTGATTAAAATCGTTTTAGATTGATTACCGAGACGATCAACGCCGTCAGAGAAAATCCCGTTTTGATAACTGGAACGGTTTTCAAACTTACCGATAGCAATTGGACTGCGCACACCTTGATATACAGTGTTATAAGAATTCACTTTTTGCACCTGAACGGTATTGGAAGATTCAGTTGCACACCCTGTTAATATTGCCGAAGCCAAACAAATTGAAGATAAAATCAACTTACTCTGCATAAAACATATTCCTACATAAAATTATTAGCCTATCCACCTAAAATGCAAAAATAGGCAGATGACATATTCCATTAAAAATCTATTTATATCAGAAATTATTATGAATAAGCCTGAGCTATGTGACCAGAATTTTATGCTAAAAAAATAAAAAACCATTCGTTATATCACACTTTCATTATTAAATTTTATTTCCCTAGCGAATAAAATCACATTAACTTAAATTATAATTTAAATATTTTATTAATATTTATACTGTTAATGAAATTATTGGTATTTGATATCAAAAAATCTATTTGTTGATGATTAAATATCGTTCAAAAATAACCAATTAATTAAGCTAAACAAGTAAAACAGGAATATTTCTATATATAGCAAACAAAATGGAGAAAAACATGAATATTGTTGATCGTTTTATTTCTTATACCAAAATCAATACCACGTTTACCCCCCACCCGATTCCGATGCGCGGTGGCGATGATGGCACCGTTCTTTCCCAAAAAGGTTTACCTTGCCCGAATCTCTTTACCGGCGCACATAATTTCCATTCAATTTATGAATATTTGCCGGTGAAATCCCTGCATGCAGCCAGCGAAGTTGTGAAAACGATAGTGGAATTAACGGTAGCCCGGTTTGCTCCAGGAGCGGATATATAATGCAAATTCTCTCGATATAGTCAGAATAATTTACTGGACGATAAACATCTGGCAACTCACTTAGTTAAACTGCCCAAGTTTTTTTGGGGCAGTTCACCACAGCCGGGAGCAAGTGCTACCCGGCTATCTCCTGCATGGATTGCTTCACAAATTCCGAAAATGGCTTACGTTCTTTCCTACCGAAGCCGATTCCAGCGCCGATAGATACTGAGTTCTATTTTTAAGCTTAATTACCGTCCAGGGGTAAGCACTGAATCGCCAGCTTTCTTCAGTCGTGAGGTCTGCATCCAGGAGATACCATCCCCTGATAATTTGCTTAAGATAGCCTTTCTTGACGAGAAAAGTGCGTTGCTTATCAGTGATTGATCTGGAGTTGAATACGTTACCCACAGCCGCATTACTCGCCGCTTTCAGTGCTTCTGCTAACCTTTCGTTTCCAGTTTTTGCCATATTCTTTCCCCGCCAGATGCTTAATAATTAGCTGTTATGAGAATGCAAAATTAGTTTTTACGCTATTACATTTCTAGCTGTTGCGCTAAGATGGGGTAGTGACCAGCTACCCGGTCACTACCCCAAGATCCAGTAAACAAAAGGGGTTTGGCGTACGCTGGAACACGAGCTTCTAACTCAAATATATCGCAACCTTGTCACCAATAACTTCATAACATAATAATAAAATACTGTTAATATTATCGCTCATATTGAAACTATTTTATCCATATTTAGCAACATAATACGCTTTATGATATTATGAATAATGATAACCTCAGGTAGTTTATAACTCATCAATGCAGTGGGTTCTCCGCGATACCCAGGAATGTTTTGAATGAAAAACGAGCCGGGCTATGAAAGCAATTTCGCCTGATTCGTCAAGGTGTTATTGCATCAGAAGTAAAGCAATGTCGTCATTCAAAAAAATAAGGAGAAGACCGATGCAGATCAGCAGAAGAGCTTTCTTCAAGATCTGCGCGGGTGGTATGGCGGGAACAACAATTGCCGCGCTGGGATTTGCTCCAGCCGTAGCGCTGGCTGAAACTCGTCAGTACAAACTACTGCGCTCACGTGAAATTCGTAATAACTGCACTTATTGTTCCGTTGGCTGTGGCATTCTGATGTACAGCCTGGGCGATGGTGCGAAAAACGCCAAAGAAAGCATTTTTCATATCGAAGGTGATCCGGATCATCCGGTCAGCCGGGGTTCTCTCTGCCCGAAAGGGGCTGGAGTGCTCGATTATATTCGCAGTAAAAACCGCCTTCATTACCCCGAATACCGCGCTCCAGGTTCTGATAAATGGCAGCGTATCAGTTGGGATCAAGCGATTGAACGTATTGCCCGTCTGATGAAAGATGATCGTGATGCCAACTTTGTTGAGAAGAATGAAAACAATGTCACCGTCAACCGTTGGCTGACTACGGGTATGCTCTGCTCCTCCGCTGCCAGTAACGAAACCGGTATTCTCGATCAGAAATTCACCCGCTCCATGGGCATGATCGCCATTGATTGTCAGGCACGCCTCTGCCACGGTCCAACGGTATCGGCCCTGGGGCCAACATTTGGCCGTGGTGCTATGACCAACAACTGGGTCGATATCAAAAACGCTAACGTTGTTTTGATCATGGGCGGAAACGCCGCTGAAGCGCACCCGGTAGGTTTTAAATGGGTGATTGAAGCAAAAATCAAAAACAATGCTCAAGTGATCGTGGTTGATCCGCGTTTCAATCGCAGTGCCGCCGTAGCTGATTTTTACGCGCCGATCCGTGCCGGCTCAGATACCGCTTTCTTACTGGGTGTGATCCGCTATTTGATACTCAACAACAAAATCCAGTCTGAGTATGTTAAGGCTTACACCAATGCGGGTTTGATTGTTCGTGAAGATTATCAGTTTACAGACGGTTTATTCAGCGGTTTTGATCAAGCCACCAAAAGCTATGACCGATCTTCATGGCATTATGAAACCGATGAACAAGGTTATGCCAAACGGGATGACACCTTGTCTCATCCACGCTGTGTCTGGAACTTGTTGAAAAATCACGTTGAACGTTATACCCCGGAACAAGTTTCCAGCCTGTGTGGGACTTCAAAAGAGGATTTCCTCTATATCTGTTCCCAACTGGCAAGTACCTCAGTCACCAACCGCACCGCAACCATTCTCTATGCACTGGGCTGGACTCACCACACTGGCGGTGCTCAGATTATCCGTGCCGCCGCAATGGTCCAGTTACTGTTAGGTAACGTGGGAATGCCGGGCGGCGGTGTTAACGCATTGCGCGGTCACTCCAATATTCAGGGCTACAGTGACCTTGGTTTATTATCGCTTAATCTGCCCGGTTATCTGCCTCTGCCGAGTGAAAAACAGCAGAACCTGGCAACCTATCTGGCGCAAACCACACCGAAAGCCTTGGTGCCAAATCAGGTTAATTACTGGAAAAACACACCAAACTTCTTTATCAGCTTGCTAAAAGGTTTCTGGGGTGAACACGCCACAGCAGAAAATGACTGGGGTTACGACTGGCTGCCTAAATGGGATAAAAGCTACGATATCCTGACTCAAGCCGAATTAATGACTCAAGGCAAAATGAACGGCTATATCGTTCAGGGCTTTAATCCGCTGGCAGCATTCCCGGATAAAAATAAATCAAGCAGAGCATTAGCTAAACTGAAATATCTGGTGGTGATCGATCCGCTGGTCACAGAATCATCTAACTTCTGGCAACACCACGGTGAGATGAATGATGTGAATCCGGCTGATATTCAAACCGAAGTTTTCCGCCTGCCCTCTTCCTGTTTTGCCGAGGAAAATGGATCGATTGCTAACTCAGGTCGCTGGCTGCAATGGCACTGGGCTGGAGCTCATCCACCGGGAGAAGCCCTGCACGATGGTAAAATTCTTGGCAAGTTGCTGATGCGTCTGCGTGAACTCTACCGTGAAGAAGGCGGCGCTTATGCCGATCCTATTATGAATCTGTCGTGGGATTACCAAAATCCTGAAGATCCGACACCAGAAGAGATTGCCCGTGAAGCTAACGGTAAAGCATTAGCGGATATTAAAGACGAAAACGGCAATATCATGCTGAAAAAAGGTCAGCAACTTTCCAGTTTCTCTCAACTGAAAGATGATGGTTCCACATCCAGTTTCTGCTGGGTCTACACCGGTTGCTGGACCGAACAAGGCAACCAGATGGCCCGCCGTGATAACTCAGATCCATCCGGTTTGGGCTGTACTCCAGGCTGGGCGTGGGCGTGGCCACAAAACCGCCGGGTGCTCTACAACCGCGCATCGGTTGATCCACAAGGCAAACCGTGGGATCCGAACCGTGAGCTGATCAAATGGGATGGCAGCAAATGGCATGGCTTTGATGTTGTTGATTACAGCAACGCCGCACCGGGAACCCATGTCGGGCCGTTTATCATGCAGCCAGAAGGCGTCGCTCGCTTATTCTCCATTGATAAAATGGCTGATGGGCCATTCCCTGAATATTACGAGCCGATTGAATCCCCTATCGGCACCAATCCACTCCATCCGAATGTGATCTCCAATCCGGTTGCCCGCATCTTTCATGCCGATGTGGCTTATATGGGAGACGCGAATGAATTCCCTTATGTCGCAACGACTTATTCCATTACCGAACTGTTCCGTCACTGGACAAAACACGCTCAGCTTAATGCCGTGGTTCAGCCCGAACAATTTATTGAAATCGGTGAAAAACTGGCGGCAGAAAAAGGCATTATTCAGGGGGATGAAGTCAAAGTCTCTTCCAAACGCGGGTTTATCAAAGCCAAAGCCGTTGTCACCAAACGAATTCAGCAACTGACTATTAACGGTAAGCAAGTTGAAACCATTGGTATTCCTTGCCACTGGGGTTTCGCCGGGGCAACCCAGAAAGGTTTTCTGGCAAACACTCTCACACCTTCCGTGGGTGACGCCAACGCGTATACACCAGAATACAAAGCGTTTCTGGTGAATGTGGAAAAAGTCTAACAGGAGCGAATTATGGCAATGCAATCTCAAGACATTATTCGTAAATCTGCCACCCATTCCTTTACCCCAGCACCTGGTGTGCGTGATCATCAGGAACAAGTGGCAAAATTGATCGATGTCACCACCTGTATTGGCTGTAAAGCCTGTCAGGTGGCCTGTTCAGAATGGAACGATATCCGTGACGAAGTGGGTTTTAATGTCGGTGTTTATGATAACCCAGCCGATCTGACCGCTAAATCATGGACCGTGATGCGATTCTCTGAGGTGGAAGAGCACGGCAAACTGGAGTGGCTTATCCGCAAAGATGGCTGTATGCACTGCGCGGATCCGGGCTGTCTGAAAGCCTGTCCGTCAGAAGGTGCGATTATCCAGTATGCGAACGGCATTGTGGACTTCCAGTCAGAACACTGTATCGGCTGTGGTTATTGTATCGCGGGTTGTCCATTCAACGTACCGCGGATCAATAAAGAAGACAACCGGGCATATAAATGTACCCTGTGTGTTGACCGTGTTGGCGTTGGCCAAGAGCCTGCCTGCGTGAAAACCTGTCCGACCGGAGCAATCCATTTCGGCACCAAAGAAGATATGAAAAATCTGGCGTCCGAACGGGTAACTGAACTGCAAGGCCGTGGTTATCAGAACGCCGGGTTATACGATCCCGCAGGTGTTGGTGGTACGCACGTTATGTACGTCTTGCATCATGCGGATAAACCGCAGCTTTATCACGGTTTGCCGGATAATCCGACCATCAGCCCAACCGTGACTTTCTGGAAAGGTATCTGGAAACCACTGGCAGCGGTGGGTTTTGCCGCAACATTCGCCGCCAGCCTCTTCCACTATGTCGGCATTGGTCCAAACCGCACCAGCGAAGAAGACGAAGAACATGCCCGTCAAGATGATGAGGTACCGACAAAATCAGCTAATCGGGAGGAGTTGTAATGAAAAAGAAGGATACGATTCTCCGCCACTCACCGATTGAACGGGTGAATCACTGGTCAGTGGTGCTCTGTTTTCTGTTTACGGGGATCAGTGGGTTGGGTTTCTTCTTCCCATCCTTTAACTGGTTAATGAATATTTTCGGCACACCTCAGTTAGCACGGATATTACATCCGTTTATCGGCTCCATGATGTTTTTCTTGTTTATCTTTATGTTTTTCAGATACTTCAAGCATAACTTTATCGACAAAGAAGACATTGTCTGGCTAAAAAACATCCATAAGGTCCTGAAAAATGAGGAAGCCGGCGATATCGGCCAATATAACCTGGGTCAAAAAGGCATTTACTGGTCTATCAGCGGCTGCCTGATCTTACTGGCTATCAGTGGCGTGATTATCTGGCGTCCCTATTTTGCCGATTTCTTCTCTATCCCGCTGATCCGGCTTGCGCTTCTGGTGCACTCTCTGGCCGGAGTTGGCCTAATCCTGCTGATTATGATACATGCCTACGCCGCATTTTGGGTGAAAGGCTCTATCCGATCGATGGTGGAAGGCTGGGTAACCCGCGGCTGGGCGAAGAAACATCATCCTCGCTGGTATAGAGAAATTCGTCAAAAAGAGCAGCAGGAAGAGAAAAACTCTTAGCCCATTTTCCTGCTGAATTTACCTGAACCATGCCATGTGAATAACTGACAGAGATATTCCAGCATGGTTCTTTATTTGCAACAATACCCGATACCGGCAGTGAAACATTTTGATATTTTATATTTAATTGACATAAATCATTATCTTATTCTGTTATCTCTGTTTAAACTATCTAATGTGAAAGCCACTTACCATTATTTTTTATAATTGTTGGTTTTTTTTGCTCAATTTTCTTCTTTTCACTGTTTATAACAGAATAAAAAGAAACTAAAATCAGTTAATTAAAATACTTCACTATGATCTATCAATTTATGTCATTAAAAAATAATTTCTATTTTTCACTTATACCTGATCGATTATTCTGTAACGCGAAAATGTACACCCGTTATCTTCTTACTGACGACTAATCTGCATAGTGAAATACACTGATATATACGAATCTCAAAAAATAGGGTTGGCATCATCATGCTGCATCTCTTCCCTATAACACTTACATTTTTAACGTAAATAATAAGCGAGAGCCATTTTGGAAACGGCAAAAAATAACCCTATCATGGTCGCAGATTCTCCTGCGGCAAAGCGGGCAAACATGACTGAAAATGAATGGCGGGAAGCTATCAAATTCAACAATCTTGATGTTGGCTGGATCATCATGAGCATCGGCATGGCAATCGGTGCCGGTATTGTCTTCCTGCCGGTTCAGGTTGGTTTGATGGGATTGTGGGTTTTCCTGCTGTCATCGGTGATTGGTTATCCGGCGATGTACCTGTTCCAACGTCTGTTTATCAATACGTTGGCGGAATCCCCCGAATGCAAAGATTACCCTAGCGTTATCAGCGGTTATCTCGGTAAAAACTGGGGCATTCTGCTGGGTGCGCTCTACTTTGTTATGCTGGTAATTTGGATGTTTGTTTACTCAACAGCCATCACCAATGACAGCGCTTCCTACCTGCAAACTTTCGGCGTCACTGAAGGTTTATTATCCGACAATCCTCTCTACGGACTGGTACTGATTTGTATTCTGGTTGCGCTTTCATCCTGTGGTGAGCGATTCCTGTTCAAATTATCCAGCTTTATGGTGCTGTCCAAACTGTTTGTCGTCGCGACGCTTGGCTTATCCATGATAGGTATGTGGCACTTATATAATATCGGCGCGCTGCCACCAGCAGGAACGCTGATAAAACAGGCGATCATTACGCTGCCATTTACCCTGACTTCCATTCTGTTTATTCAAACCTTAAGCCCAATGGTTATCTCTTATCGCCATCACCAGAAAAATCGTGAAGTCGCCCGCTATAAGGCATTAAGAGCGATGAATATCGCCTTTGGCGTCCTGTTCTGTACGGTCTTCTTCTATGCAGTTTCATTCACCTTAGCAATGGGACATGATGAAGCGGTTCAAGCTTATGAACAAAATATCTCTGCTTTGGCGATTGCGGCAAAATTCTTTCCCGGGGGCTGGGTAACGGCTATCAGTGTCTTGCTGAATATCTTTGCTGTGATGACCGCCTTCTTTGGCGTTTATCTTGGCTTCCGTGAAGCAACCCAAGGCATAGTGATGAATATTCTGGCGCGTATCATGCCAGCAGAAAGAATCAATAAAAACTGGGTACAAAAAGGCATCATGATTTTCGCTATCCTGCTGGCTTGGGGAGCGATTATTCTGAATGCACCGGTACTGAGTTTTACATCAATCTGTAGCCCAATATTCGGTATGGTTGGTTGCCTAATCCCGGCTTATTTGGTCTACAAAGTGCCAGCGTTGCACAAATATAAAGGAATATCGCTGATCCTGATTATCTTTACCGGATTCCTATTGTGTATCTCACCATTGTTGGCATTTTCCTGAATTAAAAAAATATTAATTGGGTGAATCGCAGTCTGTTACCAGACTGCGTTTACTCAATTACCCTGTGTTTTAATCCTTTATAATTAATCTTTCCAATAAGATTATTTCACATTATATGTTTTCAAATTAATGAAATTAAAAATATAAACCACCAACAAAGTGATTAATGAAATTACATATTCGTAATTATATTAATATTAATGATAAAATAGACACCTGTCATAATATATATGAATATAAACAGACAAAGCAACCAGCAGAATTAAATTATTTAAATTTATTCACTTACAGTCAATATGATTCATTTATTTAATACAGACTACAATATATAAAACATTTACCTAAAAAAACAGTATTACTTATTGTTAGGTGATCAGCATATTGATTAAGAGTAATCAATCCTCCTATTTAAAATAAAGTCAGTGTTGATTTTCAGCACATTTCAACCGAACTTATATTTCTCCAATGACAAACTAACTCTTATTAAGTAAATTATTAATTAAACATGAGATTCAGCAACTGAATAAAACCATATAATTTATTTAATTCGTTATAACTATGTTGAGAAATTTTTTCTTTTCATTACTATGAGTTGATGAACGATTAGCTTGAATCATTAATTAATCTGTTCATTTTCAAAGAACCAAGAAGAATCTCTGTTAATTAAGTTACAACCTATAATTGAATTAATCACATATTGTTATTAGTTTATAAATTATATATTTGGGATTATTTAGGTGAATCTAATGATAAGTAAGGAAACATTTGAGGTCTTTCCCTCTGTTGATATTGTTGACGGCATAGCGATGACATCGAATTCTGCGATTCGATTAACCCGTGGTGAAAATTCAACATTGCGGAGACCTTTAGGTACCCCGGTAGAGGTCGCACTGGCCTGGCAAAATGCCGGGGCGAAATGGATACATGTTGTTGATCTTGATGCGGCATCAGGGCGAGGTTCAAACAGCCATTTGATTGCTGATGTTATTGCCGCAGTCGATATTCATGTCCAGGTCTGTGGCGGGATCAGAGATGAAGCGATTTTGAGCAAAGTATTAGCAACCGGATGCCAGCGGGTTAATTTGGGAACCGCCGCATTAGAAAAACCAGATTGGTGTGCCCGGGCTATTGCAGAGCATGGCGATAAAATCGCAATCGCCTTAGATGTAAGAAGCACATCAGAAGGTTATCAACTGACAACCCACGGATGGAATGTCAACAATGGCAATCTCTGGGATGTACTTGAACGCCTTGATAGACAAGGTTGTCAGCGCTACGTCGTGACCGATGTTGAGCGGGGCGGCATGATGAGTTCACCAAATTTCACCCTATTACGTGAAGTCTGTGCGCAAACTTCATCACCCGTGATTGCCGGCGGCGGGGTATCAAGCATAGATGATCTGCGTGCTTTAGCGGACATGTACACGCTGGGTGTTGAAGGTGCAATTCTTGGTCAGGCTTTACATATCGGTAAAGTTTCTCTCGAAGACGCCCTTGCCGCAACGCAATCGCCGAGGAGTTGAATATGTCCTGGACATTCTCTTTATCTCCGGCTTTGAATCTTCGCGCTATTGGTTTATTGGGTGAGTTGCGCGGCATACCTGAAGCAGGCTATTTAGCAAAAGAAGTCGTGTCGCTTCCGGGCTTACTCACAGAGACATCGGAATTCGTCGGTTCCCGCGGCGTTGCCTATTACGAACAAAAATCTTGCCAGGACCTATTAGCGACAGCGAAATATTACGCGGAGCACATCACTCAACTCCAGTGTACAGATGAGCTGTGTGCCACCCCATCAAAATATATATTAGCCGATCATATCCTGGCAAAGTTGCTCAGAGTTATTGATAGCTTATTAAGCTCTCCGCAAACTGTTAACGAAGATATTGTGCCGTTCATTGATGGGGTCAAAGAGTGCGCTAAAGTCGTCAGCTCAACACTGACAGGCACAGCATTCACTTTTTCATCCTCCTCGATCCGTGACCTGAAATTGCCGTTTTCTTCGGAACACAAAGTGCCCAGACCGTATATTGAAGGGGATAATCACCTGTTAACGTTAGCCGCGGCACAAATTGATGCATGCCCAAACGCCTCGGTTGTTGGCATTATGTTGGGAGGATCATCGGCAGCAGCAGTCACCGCAGCGGCATGGGGCAGCGATCTCAATTTAGTGAAAATCTCACGCTACGACGATGCATCTAATAAGAGCAATCGTCTGTGGGGACATGACATTCCGTCTGGGCAAACAGTGACGATTATTGATGATAATTGTGGAACAGGAGATACCTTACGTCAGGCGATCGACTTGGTGATAACGGAAACCGGGCAACGTCCGAAAGCACGAGCCATCGAACTACACTGGGAAAAACTATTACGTACCCGTACTTATGGGCATCCTGATCGTATATTTAGCCCCGAAACTTTAGATGTATTGACACCTTGGTGTTTCAGACATCATCGGGTACTAAACAGTTTGGTTACCCAGCTCTTAACTGATGGTAAATATGCTCATACAACCACTGCGGATTGGGTCGCCTATTCATACAGTTTGTTATCTGTCCTTCATGACACCCTGGCAGACTCAACATGGGCAACAAAATTATTGCGTTTTCTATCGAATCTGGAATCACAAACACCACTGAATTGTGAGCAACCAATAGATGCATTTAAGACCTTGGCACATCAATGCCCTGAATGTTCTGCTCGGAAAATTAGTTTGGAAAAGGGAAATAATTGATTATGGCAACAGCACATATTATTTGGGATTGGAATGGAACATTGCTTAATGACGTCAACGCAGCGTTAAATGCAACGAATTTTGCACTTGCTGAAATTGGCATTGGACCACTGACGCTGGAACAATATCGGGAATATTATTGTGTTCCGGTACAAGCGTTCTATAAACAAGTGATTGGGCGTGAACCCTCATCCTCTGAATGGTCAGTGATCGGAAACACATTTAATCTTCACTATCGACCGGGCCTGCAAAAAGCCAGTTTAACTGAAGGCGTAAGCCAGTTACTTGCTTCCCGCTATCAAGCTGGTGCTACTCAATCATTATGCTCACTGATGCAACATGATGAATTGTTGCCTATGATTGACAATCATGGCATTGGCAAATTCTTTACCTGTATAGATGGCAGAAATACGCCATTATTGACAACCGGCAAATCAGTGCAATTGGCTAATCACGTAAAAAACCTCAATATTTCCCCTGAGCAAAGTGTTGTTATTGGTGATGCTACTGATGATGCCATTGCGGCATTAGCGGCAGGTACTCATGCCATTCTATATACCGGGGGAACCCACAGCCGTATAAGTCTTGAAACCGCAGGTGTCCCCATTGTTGATACCTTAAGTGAAGCATTATTAATAGCCGATTCGCTGGTATATAAACAATAAAAAGGGATTTATTAAAAATAACTGCCCAAAATAACCATAATAAAAAGAAATCTGTTTGGTCATTTAAAAATAAATGATTAAAGATAAAGTTTAA
Organism: Photorhabdus khanii NC19; assembly: GCF_000517265.1. Classification (GTDB taxonomy): domain Bacteria; phylum Pseudomonadota; class Gammaproteobacteria; order Enterobacterales; family Enterobacteriaceae; genus Photorhabdus; species Photorhabdus khanii. The sequence continues at coordinate 74,196 of NZ_AYSJ01000015.1, read as the reverse complement.
CTATTATCTATGCTAACTCCATAAATAAAAGGAATAAATTTATGTTAATTTCTGTCGTTGGACTCCAATTCGGAGATGAAGGGAAAGGAAAATTTGTTGACTATTTATCCGTTAATATTAATAACGTCGCCAGATTTAATGGCGGAGCAAATGCCGGCCATAGTGTACAATGTGGAAACATAAGAGGATCATTCTCCCAATTACCCTCATCATTGAATGAAAAAAATTTATATATATGTCAAGGAGCGTTAATTAGCCTACCGATACTCATTAAAGAGATTGATTTCATACAAAAAGAAAACATTAACTCTAACATATTTATCGATCCCCGCTGCCATATTGTTTTACCATTACATGCCGAGCTAAATAAAGCATCAGAGAAATATAAAGGTAAAAATAAAATAGGCTCGGTTGGTATCGGCGTCGGTGCCTGTGTTGAAGATAAATCTAATCGTCATGGTATCCGGCTTATTGATACCTTAGATAAAGAGAAATTAAGAACTAAATTAGAATTTCTTTGGGATATCAGGGAGAAACAGATTAATCATGTTTTTAATGAAGAAGCCACATTAGATTTTGAGGAGATGCTAGAAAAAACGTATCAATATGGCAAGAGAATAGAGCCTTATTTCACATTCACCAATGAAGTTATCGGTGATTTACTGAATGCTGGAGAAGATGTTTTACTTGAAACATCACAAGCCACTTTCTTAGATAATAGTTTCGGTACTTATCCTTATACCGTAGCGTATCAAACATTAGTTCAAACTTGTTTTGCTATGATAGGTATACCGGCGCAGAAAATACATATTGTCGGTGTGATGAAATCCTATATGATCCGCGTAGGTAATGGGCCATTCCCCACAGAATTATCTGACGAAAAAGTTGATTATATTCGGGAGCGTGGAAACGAATATGGTACCGTTTCAAAAAGGCCAAGACGTTGTGGCTGGTTGGATTTATCTCTGATTAAACATGCGGTAAAACTCAATGGGGTAACAGAACTGGCAATCACGAATGTTGATGTTCTTGCTGGCTTACACGAAATAAAAGCGGCTATTGCATATGACATTGACGATGAAATCGTGAGTTGTGATAACGCATTATTACAGTTAGACAGAGCAAAACCTATCTATAAAACCTTTAAATGCTGGGGAGAGCTTAACGGATCATATACACACTTGGCAGAGCTTCCCACCGAATTGATTAACTTCTTGTCTTTTATTCAAGACTATGCTGGAGTTCCTATCAAGTATGTCTCATATGGACCAGATAGAAATCAGACATTAGTCATTCAATAATAATAGTGGAAAAAATAATGATTCATTATGTAACTGGATTTATGTTTTCTAAAGATAAAAAACATGTCGCTTTAATCTCAAAATTACAACCCAGTTGGCAAACAGGGAAACTTAACGGGATTGGCGGTAAAATAGAGGCAGGTGAAAACCCTCAACAGGCAATGGCAAGAGAATTCGCTGAAGAAGCAGGAATTGAAACACGCCCTGAAGAATGGCGACTATTTACTATCTTAACTCGCCCTGACATTTATCGGGTAAATTTTCTCTCTATGTGTGATGATCGGGTTTATTCTGCAAAATCTATTGAAAAAGAGATCGTCAATATCTATGAAACAAATGCATTACCCGATAATGTTATCTATAACTTACGTTGGTTAATTCCAATGGCTGCCGATGAGCATTTACGTTTCGATAAAGAAATTGAAATAACAGAAATGCGGGGTTAGATGCGGTGTTATTGGTATAATGTATATTTTATGTAATTAATACTGTTGCAAATACGGAAGCACCTGTATCTGAAATGGGTGCTTCCGTAGTCAGAGAACACATTTTTTAATGATGGGAATGTCAGATAAACACGCTGAGTATCACTCATCACAAAAAACCTTTAAAACTAAAAGCTTTCTAATTTTATCGTGGAATTTCAATAAAATAGAACAACCAACAAAAAACCAATAATTGCTTCTATGAATTTAAAAAAAATTGATAATACTCTTAATTTTTTCACTCTTGTGACTGCTCCCCGCCGTAAAGAGGGTGTCGTAAAATCTCAATGAATCTTTCAGTTATATCATTAAATAAATCAACATCCGTATCATACTCTTTAACTGCTTCCTCACCATTGGCAAGTAAGAAAAAGTTGAATTCAAGTTTATTTGTGGGCACAATGTACTCACAACATAATGAGGAGGATATCATGCAAACAAGTATTAAGACACGGATCTCCGAAGAGCTGAAAAACAACGCTATGACTGTCCTGAATGATTGTGGCCTCACCGTCAGCAGTGCCATTCGTCTATTCTTAGAACAAGTTGTGCAATCTCAAGGGTTACCCTTTGAAGTTAAACGACGCCCCTCTACTAAGACACTGGCAGCCTTACAAGAAGCCAAAGAACTGGAAATAAAAGCAGAACATCGTTATCACTCTGTAGAAACCATGCTCAAGGGACTGAATGATAAACAACAAACGGAGTAAATTACCCCGACGGATAGAGTATACACGTACTTTTGCAAAGTCTTGGGAACGTTATAATCGGGCTGGTCGTAGAAATATGAACGATATGATTGAGGTTATGAAACTGATTTTTTCAGATAAAGAGTTACCGGAAAAATATCTCGATCATGAGTTAAAAGGAGCAGAATGGGAAGGCGCAAGAGAGTTACACGTTGGTGGTGACTTTATTCTAAAATTTCAATAAATATTTCAGTTATAGCATTAATGATTGTTAAAAAAATAAAATAAATAGATAAGAATAAACTATTCATTTCTTGTGGCGATATCACTGACAAAAAACCATTAAAGTGACCGTTCCGTCGGTCACGAAACTCAGCCATCAACCGGTTTATATCTTCCCCCTATTTAAGCCATAATCAGTTAACATCCAAATTTACCCAATGTCGCTTCCGCAATAGGAATATATTGGTCTGTTAATTTACTGACGCTGTTATTGGTTGCAGGATAACAACAATCAAGGAAAAACCAGTTTATCGGTGTATCCAATATTGAAGCAATCTGCACCAAATGGGATAAATTAATGCGGTTTATCCCTCTCTCATAGCGTGAAAGTTGTTGTTGGCTGATAGCTATTTGCTCCGCCAATTTTACTGCGGTTATGCCTAATTCTTTCCTTCTTTTCTGAATACGCTTCCCTACTAATAGATGATCTTGTCTCATTTTCATCCCAACCTTTAGCTTAAAATAACACCCTATTTTATGGCATTGCCAAAATTATTGCCCCTGATCCAGAAAAAGGACCGGCTTCTACTTTGCCATTTTTCTGTAAAACTGATTTCACCATAACTGGTACGCTTCCTCCAGCCGGTACAAAAACAGAAACACCCTCTTCGCCTCTTCTATTATTTAATAACAACTGGGCTTTTAAACTACCATCACTTCTCAACGGTACGAATCCCCTATCAGGACCCGTCGCTGTCACAACAATCTCTATATCTCTATTACAGGTCACATTAATATTCTCAGTTCTGCTTGCGCCTTCCAATTCTGCTTCATCAATATTACCGTAATTAAGTTCAACTGACCCCTCACTTACTTGACAAAAACCTATCGGAGGGGGTGCAACACCACATAAAGATCCCGGCAATAGTCTCCCTCTAAAACCATTTCGATCAGTTTCATAAAACAACCCCACACATTCCTGATGAAACTGAATAGCCGGGCCAACATGTTTTGCAATTCCGGTAATTGGAAAACTGGTTTGTTTCAATATCTGAGCCTGAACTTGTTTCATCGTCCTGTATCTCTCTACACGGATATTGAATAGTTTATATGGCTGCCCTGAATAACCGTCTACACTATGACGATGGTTAACAGACACCCAACACGCAGAATAACCATAACAAGGATTTGGCGTAAAATCGTTTTCTTCGTCCCAACGTTCAATCACAAAAGTATAATAGGCATTTGTCGGAACACCTTCAGATTTAGTGATATATGAAAATATTGATGCCGCAGCACCTGATGAGAACAGCGATAAAAATACCAGACAAGCAGAGAATAATTTTTTCATTTACTTACCTAATAAAATAAAACCAAAACTGTGCGATTAGTCATAGTTGAGATTAAATGTCACAATAGCATGAAACACGCCCCGTTTTATCGTCTGGTTAACCAACGCCGTTGGTTCAGCCTGCACATACGCTTTCAGGATAATCACGTTTTCACCCTCTTTTAGCGGATAGGCATCCCCGTCTTTATTCAACGGCAACCGTTTGCCTTCAGCCGTTTCGATACCAATGGCAATCCCGGAAGCCTGGCTACCCGCGCCTAATGCTAATAAACCCGGAAGTTGTGTATTTTCCACCCCATTGAATGTCAGTTTAATAGATTTCCCCACACTCATATCACAGCCAGACAGCTTTAGCTGAAAAGGCTCACTATGGGTCCTGCCATGCATATACAAATATTTTTCAGCAATCGTGCCCAAATCGAGCCGGGTATCTTCATCACCCGGTTTAATCGTGCAGGGTTCTTCAACCAATGCGCCGTAAAAACGCATATTATCCGCAGCCTGTACCAGCTGATTGCCATAAACCGCCGTAGTAACAATCATAAAACTAACGCGCAACACGAATAACTTGAAATAGTTCATTGGCTTTCCTTTCACTGGTATTCCGCCAGTAATGTCGCCGTCACTTCAAATGCCCCTTCTGGTAACGTGCTTCCCGGTTTTTTCACCGGCACAGCCTGTATCACCGGCAGTTTCTGTGATGTCACCGGAACACGTTTGTTAAGAGTGAATGCTTTACCATCCAAAGTCAGACGAATACCCAAATTGGTGATATTCGTTTTCAAAGCAGCAGCATCAAATGAAGTCTGTGGGCCAATCACCGTCAATCCTAAACTCCAGCCTGAAACATTAGGCGCACACACCAATTGATAATTCACCGGTTGGGTATAATTCACCCCATCCACCTGATGTATTCCAACGTTATGACCGAAATAGATGTCAATCATATTACCGTCATTAATAATGCAAGGGGGCGGTTCAAGCAGTGTGCCATGAAACCACATATTCTCTGCCGCCTGCCCCGGCATCACGCTGATCAATCCCAGGAAAACCGTCCAGAAAGCACGATAAATCAAATGTTTCATCAGTGTCTCCTGTTCATTGGTATTCAACCATCATCGTGGCAGCTGCGCCAAAACCACCACCTTTCAATACTGCCGTCATATTTTTTACCGGCACCGCATGTAACTCAGGAAAATCCGGGTAGGTAAATTTCATCCAGTCATTGACGAGTAATCTCTGTCCGTTATGAATAACCGCGATACCAAGCCCAGAGTGATTGGTTTGTAACACTGCCCGGTCAAAACTGGCAGTGTTACCCGATATCATCATTTTCATCGCATTGGCCGGCATTTTTTCACATTTCACCGTGTACTTAACCGGCTTCATGTAATTAACCCCATCAATACGAGTAATCATCACTTCACCAAAATCCACATCAATAGTATTACCATTATTAATCACACAAGGTGGAGGCGCGATAACAACGCCATAAATATTGACCGGCGTTTTACCCGAAAGACTACTCACTGGCGTTGCTGCGACGTTTACCCTTTTTGTCGGTAAATCAGCCTGAACACCAGCACTCAGCAAACAACCCAGCAGTAATACAACCCATTTTTTTCGCCTGCGGTATGGCTTTCTTATTCGCAGAGGCTTAGTCATAATTCACCCTAAAATCCACCACTGCCCAGTAATGCCCGACCTCCAATGCTCCCGACGTTCGCACCGGCGTCACGTAATACACCAGACTATCCTGCCCCGCTGTCACAAAATGCGGGCGTCCCCGTTCTCCCAATCGGACATCATTGTTAGCAGTATCTGTGATCTGCAATCCCAACCCGGTGATGCCCGCCACCCGTACCAGATGGGGATAATCCCGATCCGCCGCAGCCACAAAACTGACGGTCACCACCGGCTGCAAGTTACTCCACGTCAGATTGCCTGTCCGGGTATCTCGCACCGCCCCTTTGGTCCGTAAACAGTCGCGGAATTTCAGGGTGAACGGTATCGGCGTGCCTTTATCTCCCGGCTGGCGTAAATCACTGTTCAGCGTCGTGCCCAAACTCACTTCCTGCCACTCAGAAGTCATATCCAGACGGCACGCCGCCTCAGTTAACATACCAAACACATGCAGTTCACCGTGGTGACTATCTATATCCGCAACCCGGTTCTCCACCGCCTGACTCACCGTCACCGGTATCAGTAAGATCGCCAACACCAGTGCGCAACCTGCCCGCTTTATGTTCATCGTCGCTCCTCGCGGCTTCGCCCGTTACGACGAACGTTCAGCCACCTGACACTGGTTTCCTGCACAGCTAAAAGTCAGTTGTGGCCGGCCACCAAAATCATTGACGTAGGTCAGTACCGGCGCACTTCCCAAAGCCCCCGCACTCCCACTCAGCACCGCACTGCTTTTTGGCGCCACCATCAATGGCTTAAAATCCGCCACAGTTTTCCCTTTAAGCTGATTCGACGCATCCACCACGGTGATGTAATACGGAGTCGGGTTGTTCACCTGATATTGATCCCCCTGACGTGTCAGTGTCATCTTCTCCTGCCACGGGTTATCCAGATCAGTGCGACTGGCAAAAATCGCCTTTGGCCGATAGAACAATTTTATCCGAGTTTGCAGCGCAATTTGCAATGTGTTCGGTTTCTTGCTGCGCGGCGGTATTTCACGCAAATTAAAATAGAACAGGCTTTCCCGGTCCTGTGGCAGCTGTGCTATTGCCGGCAGTGACTGTATTTTCACCTGGCTCTTTGCCCCCGGCTCCACTCGCTGCACCGGCGGTGTCACCACTAACGGACCATTGATTTTGTTACCCTGTTCATCTTCTATCCAGCCCTGAGCCAGGTACGGCAACTCTTTGTTCTGGTTGCTGATATCCATACTGGTGGATTTATCCTCACCGTTAAACACTATCCGGGTACGATCCAGTGCAATGGCCGCCATTGACTCACTGACCACTGACAAACTCAGGGCTGCGATCGTTACTGCATTCATTGTTTTCTTCAATTTCATGCTCAATTACTCATTCTCAGAATATGTCATTTCAGCGTCATTACGGGTCACCGCGATAAGTTCTGGTGACAGCAACAAGGTTTTCACGCTGCCTGTTAGTTGAAACTATGGCTGCTTATTACCGCCAGCCAACTGGCAAGGCAGTAATAACGAGGCCATCTCTTCGACTATTGATAATTCATGCGGCAGTTCAATCACACACTGCAACTCCCCATCCCAGCGTACATCCAGTTTCTCCCCCGGATTTATCCCGCTCAGGTAGGTATTCCCACCATCATTGACGATGCCAATCTCCCGTTTATCCTGATTCAATACGGTGGCCCCAAACGGAGGTATACTCCCGTCCGACAAACGGATCATGCTCATCGCTTTCTCACCGGATATCACCTGAAATTTACGGTAGCCAATCGCCCCTTCCGTCAGCGTCGCTTGTTGTACCGACCGTATTGCTTCCACATTGTCCGGTAGCTTATTCAAATCAATACTCGCACTGTTGCGGTAATAGTTGTTTACATCAGAGATCACCGCCTTACCGAACATATTGGTATGGGTAATCGCACCGAAGCCTTTCACCGGGACACCCCCGACACCATCGGTATCTACCATCAGACGCGTCGTACCCGGCGTATTGATGCGATGCAATGCCGCACCTTCTGACGTGACAGTCACCCCCCCCTGAACAGCAAGCGCCGCCGAGGTATAACGCCCATCCTGATAACTCGCACTTGTCGTCAGTTGGGCAAGATCACCATAATGGGTTAAATAGCCGTTAGCCGCTGCCTTACCGTCAATACTGGTACCCGCCGCTAAACGATAGCTGCTGTTTTCATTAATCCGGTCGTAATAACCTACCGTATTGGAATTACCTTTGCGGTTGACCATCGCGTTATAACTGATCGTTCCTGAATTCCCCCACGGCAGGGATAACGTCATATACATGCCATCGTCATTCTTACCTTCATATTTATTACGATAAGCCGATAGGTTCAGGTTAATATTCTTAATGGTTCCAATACCGAAATAGCGTGATACCGATATGTTGTAGCGATCATTGTTCGACTGGTTCCAGTAAGTCTGGTGGCTGTAGTTCAGATAAGTACTGATCCCTAAATCCGTGAACTGTTTATTCAACATAATGGTATAAAGTTCTTTATTACTCTCCGCATCCCCATCGTGATAACGGCGATCCAAATACTGGCTCATGCTCATGAAGTCACGTTCCGAGAAGCGATAACCCGCAAACGTCACCTGACTGTCATATTCCTCAAAACGCTTGGAATAACTGAGACGATAAGAGCCGCCGGTCAAAGTTTTACCCTCATCCGGTAAGCGGGCACGGGATTCAGTCACATCAAACGACAACGCACCGAAGGCCATCAGATCACGCCCTACCCCCAACGACAGCGCGTTATAATCTCCGGCCCCCAATAACCCACCATACAGTGACCAACCGTTGTTTATCCCCCAGGAAAATTCGCCCAACCCAAAGCCGTTCCCCTCACTATGGTGCTTCCAATTGGTCGGCTTACCCGCCGCCAGTTTGTACTGCACCCGGCCCGGACGGGTCAGATAAGGAATGCTCGCTGTATCGACCTGAAATTCCTGTATGCCACCATCCTGTTCTTCCACCCGGACATCCAGTTTGCCACTGACCGCATCATTGATGTCCTGAATACGGAATGGGCCAGGCGCAACCTGAGTCTCATATAACACCCGGCCCTGCTGACGAATGGTCACTCTGGCATTGGTTTTCGCCACGCCAGTCACCTCCGGCGCATAACCACGCAGGTTTGGCGGCAACATATTGTCATCCGTCACCAGACTCGCCCCGGTAAAACGAAAGCTGTCAAAAATACCTGAATTGAGATAATCCTCACCCAGTGTCAGTTTGGCCTGCCAATGCGGTATCGCCCGATACATATAGTAACGGCTCCAATCCCAATTTCTCTCTGTACTCCCTTCCCGTCCAGTGATGTGGTTATATTGTGACTGCCAATCTGCCCGCAGACGCCACGCCCCAAAGTTTATCCCGGTTGTGCCGTTGGCACTGATATTATGATTCTCATTTCCCTTAGCCGGCTTAGATACCTGAGCGTTGACGTTATAATCAAACATCATTCCCAAAATCCCTTCATCCCAACGTGATGGCGGATCCCAGTCTGATGAGCTGTATTCAAGATAAGCTTGCGGCACACTCAGATATAACGTATCGCTGCCCAAATCGCCGCGCACCATCATTCCTGGCAGCGTGTTAATTTCCAGACACTGATTATTGTTCCACCAAGTAATCTTTGATTCCCATTCCGCCCGCAGTCCTAGCTGCTTCACCATATCAGGCGGCAGACAGGCCACACTGCCCTTCGGATCATCCGGTGGCACCATAAAAGTCACCGGCATCTCAGACAGCTCGTTTTTATTCAGGCGTATCATCATCTGGTAATCCCCCGGCATAATATAACCAGCACGGGAAAACTCTTTTAAATCAATCCGCGAACGATCCTGAACATCCAATACATCGGTATTAAATTCAATTTCTTCTTCCGCATACGCAACATGAGTCCCAACCAAGGCAAGCAATCCCAAAACAGTAAAAGAATTCAGGACACGCCGAACCGGGACCACCCTGTCATGTTCGGCGGTCAAACCAAAAAACAAAACCATAACATTCTCTGATCGATGATTAGTGATAATCCAGCTTGAACCGGACAGTGGTTCGATACTGCCCCGCCTGCAATAACTGGTGATTACCCACCAATCGCATCGCGTAACTAAGAGTCATATGTCCTTCCTGTAAATCCCCCACAGGTAATGGCGTTCCCGGATAGGCCTGATTGCCGTATATGTCAGTAATTTGCAACGCGACACCTCGTGCCACACCATCCAATCGAAAATTATTCCCATCCGGCATGCCGTCAAACGTCATCTGAAAGCGATGCCAGTCAGACTTACCCAATGTGGCAGAGGTCAGTACGCAATTAATCAAGTGGATGGAAAAAGGGCTCATTGGTCCCTGTCCATCAAGGACCATCTGGCTTACTGGGGCCGTGGCTAACTCAATCGTCTGGTCACGACTACCTGCGTCAATCGCACAGGCCGAATCAATAATGGCACCTTGCATGCTAACGCGACCATGCCCTTGTGTTCCTCGTGGTACAGTCGCTTCAGCGCCGACAGCAATGCAGGAAAACATTAGCAGGCAGGGCACCACCACAACGGCAGAATATCGGCTCATGACTTCTCTCCGACCAAATTTATTCAAAATTTTTGATTAGGAAACACCTGCCTCCCTGTAGGCGTTTCCATGCATGAAAGAGTTATTGATAAGTCAGTTGGAAATTGGCAATGCCGGTGAAATCACCCGGAACAACTGCATCAGGCCCGGTATCACCCTGAAGATAAGCAGCGAAGTTCAGATCATTACTACCATCATGCAGTGCTACTGCGGGAGAAGGGGTACCTAGTTTAATCTTATTGCCACCCCCATCAGTGATCGCAATACCTGCGCCTTTAGCCGATCCTTCAATACCCAGCAGATCATCACCGCCAGTGATACTGGATTTAGCACCGGTAAACGTGGTTGTTACTGTATTTATCGTTTCAGTCGTGCAGTTCTCTAAAGAAATTTTGAACGACTTAGAAGAAGAACGACCGCCGTTTTTCAAAGACGCGTTAGAGATAGAACCCAATGGTACAATCTGATCAACCGTTTCCGGGGTGATTGAACAAGGCGCATCAATGATAGAACCCGTAAAAGTCACAGTCCCATGACCTTGGCTAGGATTAGCCGCATTTACAGAACCCGCGACCAAAGCCATGCCCAATCCCAGAGCCATAACCAATTTATTCAATTTCATGTAAATTAATTCCTTGAATTTAAGGATAAAATACCCATAACCATAAAAAAATAGCAGCGCAGGATTCCCGATCCATGCACCCGATATCCGGCACAAAATAGGGTTTCAAAATTTCGGATTAATATTTTTTAAAACCAAACAAAATGCACCAAACTGTTTTATTTGGTTAAAAATACTAATAAGACATAATAATTTAGAGTAAAAATTCAAAATTTCATATTATTTAAAATTAATAACCCAAGTAATTAATTAATATCTGACTGAATTCAGATGAATTGACTGATATTTTACAATGTAATTTAAATTACTTACTGAAAATAGTAAAAAATATCTAAGAAAATATATATATTATAAATAGTTAAATATTGGCAATCTGGAATTACACTAAATTTGACTTAAGAGGTAGTTTTGTAGGAACATATTTACAGTTTGGTGCATTCTGTTTAGTTTCTTTTTATTGTCTAATAGTTTCCAAATATATAATTACAAAGTTTACAAGCTGATATTTTCTATTAAAAAATGACGATTTATAACTATCTGAAAAAGGTATTTATAGATTTTGTCCAAAATAAATAGAATTACCAGCCAATAATTTTATAAAAGCTCTATTAATTGATATATTCCGGTAGATTAATATTATTTTCTACCAATAACTATCTGCTCAAATTTCACAGGAACTATTTTCATGAAGAAGCGTAAATTCTTAACAAGACATGAAATTAATGCGATTTTAGAAAAAGCACGTCAAGGTCGTCACGCTGAGAGAGATTACTGCATGATACTCATGTGCTTCATTCATGGGTTTAGAGTCAGTGAACTCTGTAATCTAATGCTATCCGATCTTGATCTTAACTCGGAAATTATTCATGTAAGGCGGCTAAAAGGAGGATTATCAACAACACATCCACTGGTTCCAGAAGAAATCAGCGCGTTAAATCAATGGCTTAACATAAGGAAGCAGTGGAGAGAATCAGATACATCGTGGGTCTTTTTATCGCAAAAATCAGGTGCGATTTCACGCCAGCAAGTTTACGGTTTATTAAAACGTTATGGCAAGCAAGCATTAGTTAATATTTCACCTCACCCACATATGTTAAGACATGCTTGCGGTTATGCTCTCGCTGATTTGGGAAAAGATACACGCCTTATTCAAGATTACCTCGGGCACAGAAATATATCTCATACCGTTATTTACACAGCAAGTAATGTAAAACGGTTCTCCAGAATATGGGAAACACCTTCAAAAGGGCTCGACTAATCTCCATTAACGCAAGAAAAGTTGGCTCAAGTCATAGTGTTAACAAAATGCGGATGATGGTAAGAGGACTTTTTCTCCCTGAATTTTATTCAAGGAGAAAACCCGCTCACCTCATTTAATTTTACACAACAGTTTAATAATCAATAAAATTATTATTTAAAATAATTAAAAATAGATTAATGACTATTTTTCACCGAGACGAATTGTGTATCGAGGAAATCTTCATTCAACTCATCATAATCTTTAACTTCATTTTCAAATGTAATAATCTTACCTTGCCCACTACATTGGCTATTAGATATCATATTGCAATCATCGGGGATCTTTTTTTCCTTTATTCCAATCCATTGAGAAAATAAAGTTAGAAAATGTAATCCACTTCTTTGCGCTGTTATTTTTTCACGATGAAAATAATCGTTTCCGGTAATAAAAAAAGGCACCTGAAAACTCTGTTTATTCTTGTCATTATGTGTCAGATTTTCCTGCTCGGTTCCTTCATCAACATGAGAAAGACCATGATCTGAAAAATACATCATAGTCCATTTTAAATGATTATCATTCGCCTCAGACACAATTTCAGAAAGAAGCTTGTCTGTATTAGCGATACTTTTTATATAACAGGAAATTTCTTTCGATTGTAAAAACAGATCATATTTTCCATTAGTTCTGACGCATGCCTGTGGATGAGACCCCATCAGATGAATAACAATCAGCTTTTTCTTCTTTTCTGACATTAACGCCTTTTTAATATAAGGCATCAATTTATCATCAGGTAAATAAAGCCTGTCATCAGAACTGCCGCTTTTCAGAAAATTAAAACTATCTGCCTGCTGCCCAATTAAAGCGACCGGAGAATCAAAAGCACTCTTCATACCTTGGTTAGATATCCAATAAGTATAAAACCCTGCTTTTTTCGCCAACGTTATGACACTGTTGTTTAAATTGATAGTATTGTCGTCTTTCAGAGCAAGTGAGTTCGTCAAAGACAGCTGGGTAGACGCCGATGATGAAATATAATTTGTAAATATCTTGCCATTGGCTTTGTCCAGCCACGGCGTATTATTATAAGGAAAACCATATGTATTCATAAAATCTTTTCTAACACTTTCACCAATTACCATTATATATGTTTCATATTTATCCTCTTCCACCACCGGCTGCCATGAATCCTTCTGTTTTATTATTTCAGCAAATTTAACCCTTTCAGAATTAACTTCATTATAGCTCTCCACCAGATCGCTAAAAAACCTGACTTCAGGTAAACCAGAAGCTAATATACTAAAATCAGGATTAAAATCAGACTTTATATATCCTCTCACCGGTGACCAAAAAGCTGACAATACAAAAAAAAGAGACAGAAATATGACACTATTTCGCTTAAAAGTTATTTTTAGCTTGAAAGAAAAAAACATTAAGACAATGATTGCCAACGCAACTAAATAGGTAAACAAAGGAAGCCCACTGATGAATTCAATAGCTTCATTTTTGTTGGTATAAATTAAAGATCCTACTGAATTAATATCAGGATAACCATAAGTCAACCCTACTGGAGAATAAACCACACCAGTTAATCCAATAGCAAGTATAAAGATACAATATATAGAGAAGCTAAAATTAGATAACAATATTAGAATCGAAAAAGCACTGAATACATATATAAACTTTAACTGATACCCAAGACTTAAATGGGCTAAGGTGAGAAAGCTAAATAAGCACACCAAAGTGAACGCTTCTCGGAATTTTTTACTTAATAACATAACTAACTCGTTTCCTTAATTTATAGAAGAGATACTCAAAAATTTATAATTTTTTCTTACCAATATGGATAATTTTGCAAAATTAAAATATCTATGGTTGATCAATCCCCAGCTTGAATGCAATCCGTTGTGCTAATATTTTGTTCAACACGATTATATTCCACATATCATCTATTCTTTATGCAACTTTAAACGACATCACTCAGATTTTTATACTAAATAGTAAAACGAATACCTAAAAAACACTTTATCATCTCGCTGTCGTTTAGTTCAGAACTTCTTTAGCCAGTTAGGATATAAGATTTTTAGTTATTGATCTGCAATATTTGATTAAAAATATGTAAATAAATTGCGTTTTCCTATTAATAACAAAAATTCTGGGATTTTCTGGTTGTGCTCATTATCTGTGAGCTATAATTATGCACATAAATTATGATCTGGAGTGTGTTATGAAAACAGCTGCAAATAGTAGAAAAAAGGGTCAAAATCAAAGATAAATAATGTACTTAATCCATAAGATCTAAAAGCCCTGGCGTTCACCATCACAAAATTGCCACTATGATAGCAAAAAATGGCAAAAATACCCTATTTTTGCTATCATAGTAGCAATATTTCCAATTCAATAGGTGCTGAAATGCTATCACTAAATACCCCATACGACACTCAGATTGCGTTTAAGACATATCTGAAGAAAGTTCGCAAAAACCGTAAGTTATCCATTGAGGCACTAGCGCAACATTCCGGTGTCCCTAACAGTACGATTCGAAAGTTTGAAGCAACAGGTAATATCTCTTTAAGACAATTCTTAATGCTTTATGATGCACTGTGCAATCTCAATGATATTCATCAGATAACCAAAATAAAACCCCATCCCCAAAGTATCGAAGAGGTTTTAAAACATGCTTAATATCCCTTTACTGGTAAAGCGCAGATTCAGTAATGGAAACGTGGAGAACGTCGGTAAATTAGCTGAAAACAGCAGCGGAGTTTACTTTCAATACGATGATAATTATTTATCAGCACATAAAAGCTCTATTGCTCCATTTAATCTTGAGTACGATGATTCATTGCAAAAAGCACCCTATCAACCTCACTACGGATTACATGGCGTTTTTGGTGATAGCTTGCCCGATGGATGGGGATTATATTTGATGAATCGCGTTTTCCGCCAAAATGGTTATATTCCCCAAAATATCACAGCATTGGAAAGACTGGCGTTTATCGGCAATCGTGGCCCTGGCGCTTTATCCTATGAGCCTGAAATACAAATTGAAAACAGAGACAAATATCAAGATATAGAACTCATTACATTAGGTACAGAAGCCGTTAAAGAATTTGAAGGAACGGAATCTCACCTAATAGCACACCTAATGAACGCAGGGAGTTCAGGTGGTGCAAGACCAAAACTTAATGTAACCAAACTGGCAAATGGGACTTTTACCACAAAACAAGATGCTATTGGCGAAAAACTGATTATCAAATTGACCTCAGAAAAATTTGCGCTAGGGCATCATGAAAGCCTTGTTGAATATATCTATATGAAAATAGCAGAACGCGTAAATATTGAAGTTTCCGATTTTGAGTTATTTGATGCCGGGAATGGGCAATATTGGTTACAGCAATCCCGTTTTGACTGTATAGGTGAACAAAGGCGTTTTCATATGATTTCTGCTTGCGGGTTACTGGATGCTCCTTTCAGAGAACCTTCGCTGGATTATATCGAATTGATCAAAGCGACCCGAATGTTATGTAACACTAATGAAGCCAAGAAATTTCTCTACAGAGCCATATTTAACTATCTGATGATAAACCAAGATGACCATGCAAAGAACTTCGCTTTCCTGGCCGACGATAATGATAACTGGCGTATTTCCCCTTTCTACGACATTATGTATAGTCCATCACGCTATAATGAACATATGACCGCTTTCAATGGCTATGGCTCGACAATAACAAAACAGACAATGGGATTAATGGCAGGTCAGGCCGGGTTAGCAGGCGCAAAAGCGATTATGAATATAGCCGCTGAAATTTATGACATAGCCAAAGATTTTCATACAGAAGCAGAACATGTTGGTATTCCAGCAATTTTAGCCAGAGAAATTCAACGAAATATTGACAACAGATGGAACACATTGAAAGAATAATCCTACAACTATAGGAGATTAGTAATGAACGAGAAATTCTATCAGTTAAAAATAACGCTTACAGACTCACAACCCGCTATCTGGCGACAATTTGTCGTTCCCGCCTCTATTTCACTCGACAGGCTGCATGATGTGATACAAATTGTTATGGGATGGCAAGATAGCCATCTACATGAATTTCGTATTGGCAAACTGCGACTAACAGAAATGCCAGAAAGCCCGTCTGATAGCAAGGAAGAATGTTTATATCGCTTGGTTGATCTGATTAAACAAAAAGGTCGAGCGTTTACCTATCTCTATGATTTTGGCGATAACTGGGAACATGAAATTGTTTTAGAAAACAGTCATTATCCTGAGAATGATCTTCCGCTGCCTTTTTACTGTCTGGATGGTGCCCGCGCATGTCCTCTTGAAGATACCGGTGGTATTTATGGCTATGAAAACCAAATAGAAATACTTAATGATCCTGACCATGAAGAATATGAAGAAACACTACAATGGATAAATGAATCGCTTGGTTTGCCTGAAAATGAACATTTCGACCCAGAGCAATTCTATCCGGACAATATTAATGCCTTTTTAGCGCTCTATTATCGCTGGTCACGAGACCGTCACTATCCCTTATGGAACTACGAAGCCTAATCATAGGATAAACCTATCATCACAGAGAAAAATTTCAGATGAATCACTACTACGGACACTGGTGCTTAATTTGAACTTATTTTTCTCACGGAATAGGTGATACATAATTCAGTATCGAGTGCAGTTTCAGTGGTGTTTTCAGATTACTGCCAGTCAAACTGCACCTGCACTTTACACAGCGTCATACCTTCCATAGCGATGTGAAAGAGATATATCGTCATTCCTCTTGTTTAGGCTGCCCAATCGCATCCCGACAACGATTAATGCACGTCCAGAACAGTAATAATATTGCTGCAATGAAAATATAATTGGAATGAACCAATGATTGCGGCCAAAGTGCGATACATATCCCATAAACACCCAGTAAGAAAGCCCGATCGCTTTTCCCTAGAGGTCCTTTATAACTGCGTATACCAGTCAAGGTCTGCGCAACAACACCACAAAACTCAGTAGATATGGCAAATATCACAGTAAAAATAACTAACCAAAGCGATGTATTCGCTAAAAGAGCAAAAGGTAAATATAACGCAAAATCAGACACGATATCACCTATTTCATTTAATACGGCACCCAATCGGGATTGCTGATTAAACTCTCTTGCCAACATGCCATCAATAGCATTAAGCGCCATACGGAAAAATAGAAAAAGAGGTAAGAGAAGAAAAAGATGTGGATAAGGAAAAAATGCCAGAATTCCACCTACAATCACCGAGGTTATCATTGCACACAGCGTCACCTGATTAGCAGTAACACCACGTTGATAAAGGCGTATCACCCAAGGTCTGAGTAAGTTTTGAAACTTTGGTTTTATATCATATAATGTCATAATTCACCTATTGTTAAAGTTTCTTAAATAATAGTGTATAAATCGCCGATAACTTTCATTGTTTTTACTATCATCATTAAAGATAAATCAGATTCATCAAAATACCATGAAAGAGACGTCATTAGATCAACAAAAGATTTTTATATCTCGCAGATTGTTTTTTACTTAATAGGTTATTATTATCATTTTCATACTTCATCAGATTTACGATAAAGGAATCCATATGAATTATGAATGACATGTTATCCGAATCAACGGAGATGAACCATAAATGATGTGATAATTCGATTGACTTCAAATACTGTTCCTCGCGTCCACGGGGATGAGAATTCATTGGCATCCGTTTTTGCTTCATCGATGACTTTTCTTACAAGCCGCCATTGCTTTCAGCGTAAATTGTGCTATGCACGGCAACCAATCTCAGGTTATCTGTATTTCTCTCCACGAAAATACATGAGATAACCTCAGAATCCTTATTACCGACAGGATGACTTTCGGCGTCTGCCGGCTATTTTATTTCAAGAGGGTGGATAATTTTTACTCCTGTTTCTACTGTCATCACCAAAGGGTAATATCCTTACTTACCCCCGGTATTTAATGAATAATGAGATATTAGTGAAACAATTAAATAGATAACGTTATTGGTTATCACAACAGGTTGGGGAAAGTATATTTTTTTGATTAAAAATCAATGTATTATTCTACCAAAATGATAATTTGACGGAATTTAAATGAATGAGAAACTGTTTTATCTATCGTGGATTATTTTTCTGATAAAATAGTATATTACTGTCCTTTTTATAGCTTATTAGATTGAAAATAATTGAATCCGTACTGAGTTTGTAACATTTCCTTACAAATTTATATTTTTGTAAATTTATAAAAAACGCTTGCTATCTGATGAAAATTTAATAACTATTACTTTAATTTCCATCATATGAACAATATGAAGGGAATTTCAACTTCTGTTCCCTTTATTCAAAGGGATTAATCGATTGGAATACATTGCTGTCTTCCTGTCGTTCAATTTGTTATTACTCACCGCATAGAGCTGGGTTTTCTGTCTGTGGTAATAGGATTTTTGCTACCTTTAATAGCAAGCAGAGGAAACAACACTGATGAGTCAATTAGATCCGCGTGAATGTCTTGATTGCAGGCGTTTGAAACACTGGGTGGAATTTCAGTTGGTGGATGAGCAGGGAAAACCGCTCATCAATGTGCCTTATGGCCTGATAAGCCGGGGACTACCGGATCATGTGCGCAAGGGGACGACGGATGGTTTCGGGGTGCTCAGGGAAGAAGACCTGTCAGCTTATCCAGTGACCTTGTATATCCACGCCCAATCGTTGGCCGATGAAATGGAACAGCGCCCGTTGCGGGAAATACGCGGTGAAGCGGCGTCGATGGTGAAGCCGAAAGCGGAAGCGGAAGGCCATTACTATCACTATGTGACTATCGGGCAGATCAGTGATGGGCTGCCGGTGATTGATGATTGGAATGATCCTAAAAAAATTCCACCTCCCTATCATTTTCCAGATCCGGAACCCAAAGGGTTTTATTCCCGCCATCTAAACTGTCGGCATGTTCTGGAAATATGCCCGTTCCGGGCTTGGGTATTACAGCTACATCATCAAAAAGAGTATTCCATTGTCAATGCACATAACCAGTGTTTAATGAGTGTGCTGGCTTATGCCGGTGGGGATGTTGATGTTGAAGGTTCTGTTAAACATTTTTTTAACCGGCAAATGGTGGATGTTTCAACCTTTCCCTATAAAGTGGAGGAATTGTCGGCAACGCCCATTGTTTACGATGTGCCGTTTAGTGAGCGTTATACCCGGGTGGAGTTTATTAACTCAAAAACAGAGGATAATAAACAGGGTAATACTCAGCTGTTTTATGCGGCCAGTCAGCATGATGTGATTGTCAGCTGGCGGGGCACAACCAATATGACGGATGCCATTACGGATGCGACGTACCAGCCTTTGGGGTTGGGCTGTGATGAGAAAACACTGTGCAGTGAGTTTATTCACAGTGGCAAAGTGCATGCAGGGTTCTGGGAGGCCTTTAATCTGGTTGGTAAGCTAAGCGTTCCCAGTGATAAGAATCAAGAAGTATTTCCTGATATTATCAGGCTGGTTACAAGCAAACGGTTATTTGTCTGTGGTCACAGCCTGGGCGGTGCACTGGCATTACTGCATTGCGCGCAACTGAAAGAATATGATCCGTGTTTTTACAGCTACGGAATGCCGCGAGTGTTAACCCTTAGTGCGGTACGGGAACTGGTAGATATCACCCATTACCGCCATGTGAATGAAGATGATCCTATCCCCTCTTTACCGCCGGAGAAAAATCTGGATAACTGGCTGTATGATTGCTGGGGGCCACTAGGCTATTTATTTAGCCCTGTTGAATTGCTCGATTTTACCAGCAGCGGTGAAATTTTCTTGCATCACGGAAAAATAGTACACTTTTGTAAAATTAATTTGGTTATTGAATGGTTGGAAGAACGTAACCCCAGTAATCATGTTCGGCTGAGGACCACCTTACCCACCAAAACAAAACTGTATTTAATTCCGTCACTCAACAGTGAAACAGAAAATAATCTGAAAGATGCTGGCGAGATTCAGAAAGGATTTTTTAAGCAGATAAATGATGCGGATAAGGCCAAATGGTTTCCGTCGAATGAGAATCCGACCGTAAAGGATGCGCTGGGTTTTCCTGATCATAGTTCTCTGAAATATGCTCGTTATATTGGTGCGAGACTTGCTGAACTGGTTGCACCGGACAAATACCATTTTTTCCGGGATCAGGAACAATTATTTGAAAAAACTCTGAATGAAAGAATCGATATTGTTCAAGGTATTCGGCAGCGCGATGCATTATTTTTACAAATGGATCATCAGTTGAAACAAGCACTGATTTGCACTCAACAAGATAAACAAGGGTCTTTGGCCTTAACACGCTATACGGATAATGCTGTAGGAATTGAGGATGATTTATCATGATAAATATCAAGAAAAGCTTATTGGTTTTGTTAATCACATTAATATCAGGTTGCGCTGACCCAAATGAGCCGCTTTCTCCTCCTAAAGAAAATCAATGGATTACAGTTGAAGGTGTAGCACCTAAATATACAAAGCCCTATGTATCAGCAGAGTATATTTCAAAAGATTGCCTTGAATATCAGCTGCACGCCGATATGTCGCCTTATAAGGTGCCAACTTATAATGGCCTTCGTCTGAAAGTAAAGGCCGATCCACAAACCGGTTATTTTCAGGCAAAATTACCTTTCAATGGTGGCGGTCGATGCAAATGGAAAATTGACCGGGCTTTCGTGACAGTAGGCTATACCGATGTACGTCACTTGGTTGAAGATGCTATCCAGAATCCAAGAGCAGAGGGAACAGGTTTAACTGCCTTTATCAACGACGCAGTTCAGACGAATATTAGCGAAATCGCGGCCTTAAATACCATTGATTTCAGCCCGGTTATTTATCCTGTTTTGGACCTAGTGGAGGGATTCCCGAAACGCATATTCTTACAAGGCAAAGTAAATATGTATCCTTTCCGGTTGAAATTAACGCCAGGAGCAGAATGGAAAATCATCTTTAAGCCTAAACTGGATGAGACCAAAATGCCGAAGGTGACGGTGACAAAGAAAGGTGAATGGGTTGAATATCCAAATGGCCGAATCGATCTCAATCGGCAATCAATAGATTACTGGAAAATAACGTCATCAAAGCTTCCAGAAAAATAAATGGGGAAATATAGCCTTAATACGCTATACGGATAACGGGGTAGGTATTGAGGAAGATTTACCATGAAAAATATCAATCAATTCTTATTAGTGTTGTTAATCACATTAATATCAGGTTGTGCTGACCCAAATGAGCCGCTTTCTCCCCCTAAAAAGAATCAGTGGATCACGGTAGAAGGCGTCGCTCCGAAATACACAAAACCGAATGTGTCTGCTGTGTATATATCAAAATATTGTCTAAAATATCAATGGCATGCAGATATATCTCTTTATAAGGTACCGACCTATCACGGATTACGTCTGAGTGTGAAGGCCGATCCGAAAACGGGTTACTTTCAGGCGAAATTACCTTTCAATGGCGGAGGCTGGTGTAAATGGAAAATTGACCGGGCCTTTGTATCGGTGGGTTATACCGATGTTAGTCATCTGATGAAAGATGTTGTTATATATGAGGGAGGTGGAGGAACGGGTCTAACCGCCTTTATCAACGATGCAATCCAAACAAATCTTAGCGAAACGGCAGCATCGAATACCATTCATTACAGTCCCATTATTTACCCTGTTTTGAAGATGGTTGAAAAACATCCGAACAGAATATTCTTACAGGGCGAAGTGAGAATGCGCCCTTTTCGATTAACGTTAGTTCCGGGAGCGGAATGGAAAATCACCTTTAAGCCTAAACTGGATGAAACCAAAATGCCTAAAATCACCGTGACTAAAGAAAAGGAGTGGGTTGAATATCCAAATGGGCACATTGAAACCAATACCCAAGAAATCGATTATCGGTATATAAAGTAATTTTATCGGGGAAACTGACCATGAAAAATATCAAGCAAGGCTTATTGGTTTTGTTAGCCACATTAATATCAGGTTGTTATCAATGATGCAGTCCAAACGAATACAAGAAGTCGATTATCAATACATAAAGTAACACCCGAAATAAGGAGTCCCTATGAACGATGGGTTGCACTTTCTCTG
>NZ_AYSJ01000015.1:0-51205 GCF_000517265.1 Photorhabdus khanii NC19 | reverse complement strand
CTGGCGAGCGCTCTATCGTTACAAACCGCTGGCGGATGGTGATGAAGTGGCAACCGTGGTGGGCCCGGCAGGGGAAGAGATTTATGTCAACAAAGAGGGTTGTATTCGCGTCCATTTTCACTGGGATCGCTATGATAAGGCCGATGAAAACGCGTCTTGTTGGGTCCGGTTCGCACAGGGCTGGAATGGCAGTGGTTACGGTTTTATGGCGGTTCCCCGTATCGGTCAGGAAGTGATCGTCTCCTATCTGAACGGCGATATTGATCGCCCGATTGTCACTGGCTGCACCTACAACGGCTTAAACCGGCCCCCGCTGGATTTACCCGCCGAGAAAACCCGCACCACGTTTAAAACCCGGACCCACAAAGGTGACGGTTTTAACGAATTGCGGTTTGAGGATGCTAAAGATCAGGAAGAGATTTACCTGCACGGACAGAGAGATCTGACCGCCCATATTCAGCACGATGCTTACTGGCATATTAAACACGACCATAAACAGCGGATCGATAATAACCGGTACAGTGAAATCAGTGCCGATGACCACCGAAAAATCGCCGGCTCCGGTAAATACAGTACCGATGGAGATGTGTCGCACCGTATCACTGGTAGTCAGCATTTACAGACCGGGGAGGCGTTGATCGCTGAAAGCGGTCAGGAAACGCACCTGAAAAGCGGCGGTAAAATTGTGTTGGAAGCAGCGTCAGAAATTACCTTGAAAATCGGCGGCCATTTTATCCGGTTAACGCCCGGCGGTATTCTAACCTCCCCAAATTTATCCGTCGGGCAAGGCGCTGCCGGTGTCGGACGTGGTTTGTCTCTGCAATTACCAGAAGGTGTAGAACCGCTGCCTGATGTGAAATCTCCAGTCAAACCGATTTGTGCCTTACAAGCCCAGAGGGACGTTAATTTGACTATCAATAACCAGGAGGATAAATGAACACTTCCATAAACTGGCAACAATGGCTGACCACGCCTAATAAGCCGCCTGTTTTCTTTATGCTCAATTCACTGGCAGAACCTAACCCAATCGGTCGCTTTTACAAAAACAACTGGGTAGAACAGGCTTTTCCGCTATACAGCAGTACACCGATGGATCACCTGTTGGCACAAAGCCCCTGGCTGGTTCAGCCCAAGTCAGGCTATCTGTCAGTCATCGGTCATCTGCTTGATAACCATACCCTGAGTGATAACAGTTGGGGGTGGGCTTACCGTAGTGATGATTCATGGACCCAACAGCTTAATCACTGGCGTTCACGCCAGCAGGTGATATTGCGGGAGAAGCAGATGATTTTACGCAGTATGGATCCTCGAATTCTCAGTCAGTTATTACCGGCAATGATAATCAGCGATTGGTCAGCATTTTTGACACCGGTAAGTGAGTTAATGATCGACGCACCTGAGCCCCAGTGGTATTCCCGTCCTGAAAATTGTGGTCACGGTGGCAATGAACAACCCTTCGTTCTGGGTAGTCATTTACTACATGCCTGGCATCATTCCGATTACGCCCTTAAAGGGATGGCATCTGTGATTGGTGATAATTTATGGGAAAACCACGGAGAATTAGCTGAAAAACTGGATGAGCCAGAGGGGCGGTTAGTGGAACAGATTATTCATTGGCTGAAAGCGCATTTAGAAAACGGCGATGACATTAGCAACCTGACCAGTGAGGATTATTCGCAGGCGCTCAATGAACAACACACAACTACGCTATCCCCGTAAGTACAGGAAACATGTCATACTCGTTGCCCAAATTGTTTCTATTATCGGGGTTATCCCCGCAAGCACGGGGAACCTTTTTACTCTACTACCACCACAAAACCAGAATCTGGTTAATCCCCGTAGATACAAGGAACTTCAGCACTATTGCGGGAATTTCCCTCCCCGATGACGGTCCATCCCCTCAAGTTACAGGGAACGCAGTGACAACAGACGAAAATGACTCTGTATTTAGCGGTTTATCCCCGTAGCAACAGGGAACATGTATGTTTCCGCTAACTCAACCGCTAACTGTTCGGTTTATCCCAGTAAATACCGGGAACGTTTTTCCAAACCAGATATACAACAGTATCAGTTCGGTTCATCCCCGTAAACGGGGATACTTTATTAACTGCCTTTAGCGGTAATATCCAAAACAACTTATCCCTGTAGATACAAGGAACACCGATTACCGCCCATTACGCCCCTGTTACTGTCCGGTTTATCCCCGCAGGTTACAAGGAACTTATTCCTGGCTTTTATGCTATTCGGAGCACTGCTAGGTTCATCCCTGTAATGACAGGGAACGTTTAGTGAATTTACTAAAGCATCACTCATGACGCGGTTTATCCCCGCCAATGCAGGGAACATATAAATTCGTTCATTGATAAGATTTATCGAGTTAGGTTCATCCCCGTAGGCACAAGGAACATTCACCAACACGACCTTCTTATGGTTAATTATAGCGATTTATCCCATTAAGCAAAGGGAGCATATTCTTCCTGGTTTAAATGCATACCAAAATTCGGGTTTATCCCCACAGATGTGAGGAACACAGTAATCATTTTATCAATACTTTTAGAGTAGCGACTGCACCCAACGCGACAGAATATCGCGGCACGAATACATTAATTAACAATATCGCCTTTTACCCTGCTTTCAAAGCATAACACGAACACCTAATAGCACAAATGAACTATCTTCAACAATCAATCCCCTTAAGGCGATTATATTACGATCCCCAACAGAAATAGATTTAAATGAAGTCAATACCATTATACTGTTCTGATTAACATCAATCCGCATCCCATCGCTTTAGATCGACCAAAACCTCTTGCATACTGTGCCAAGAATAAATCACCATTGGTAATCGTCAAAAGCCCCTGAAAATCGACACTGGAGAACTGGATTTTTTGTCCCTTCTTTTTTACGCTTCGATGCTGAGTATAACCTTCAATATTCAGTAAATCATCAAACTGGATACCCCATTGTTGCATACGACGATTATCCAGGAGCCAATTACGGGCAGCATCCTCCATCATGATCTTTATTTTTCCCTGTTCAATTTCACCTTGCCGTCTTGCCTGAAATTTGGCATGCATCAAGACATCATGACGTCGACGTTTTCCAGAAATATCGGTAATACAGATTGTTGGATTAACACGTAATTTGAAAGCTAAACGCTGTCCCTCATACAATAGAGGGTAAAATGATTTCGTTTTAACATCAAACAATGGTGACTGCGTTTGAGGCGATGTTTTAGATAAAACATAGAATACAGGTAATCCCATTATTCCGATTTCTTGCCGGAATAGAAATTGACGCTGTACGTCTTCCGAAAATAATTTCCATAGCAATTGATGAGAGGTATAAACTCCATTTGCACCAAGCTTCGCCAATATGTTTGCAGTCTGGCCTGATTGCCGAAGTGTAATTTTAGACAAATACATTAACACCCTCCTCGACAGAAAGTTGATACATAGTACGTTGCCTGAATTGCCAACGCCCCCGGTTGATCGGCTCATCCCAAGGATGGCTTATTAAGATATTTGAAGAGATAATTTCATCTCTCTTTCCCTCCCAAAAATAAGTAACAAGACCATTTGCTCCCAACCATAACTTATCTTCTTCATTAGAATGAATCAGTGGTGGAAAAGAGATATCCAACGCCGCTTTTAATATCGTTCTCTCAGTTAACTTAGGACAGAGAGGTAAAGCAGGTGGGCAAGATTTACGTCCAAGATGCAAGACAAATACCGGTTTAAGTAAAGCATCCCGCAATTGTTCCAGAGTAAAAGAAGCATGTCGGGTTAATGCAATGGCAACGATCCAAATACCATCACAACGATAGTCACGATTAGACAATATGGTATTCAGTTTATCTGAACTTAATTCACTTTTACGGCTCTGATGAATCACATTATTCTCGTGGGTTGGTACCTGCGTCGTATGGTAATCACGGATTAAAGAACTGGGAACAACTTGCTTAATTGCAATCAACACACTTTCTCGTAATTTGGTTAATTCAGACTCATTATCCCGCCGAATACCTAACGCTGCCCCTAATAACCCCAAAATCGCAGAACGACCAGGATATAATCCCGTTGGCCTTTCCCCACCAACCGCAGGCTGGCCCCAACTTGCCATCGGGCCATATAATCGAAAGACTAAATACGCTTTCATTATGCCCCCATTACTGCACAACAAACTCAAGCAGCTTGATCAAACTTCCTTCCCCTGTAAATGTGTTGAATTTATAGCGGGCATCGGCACATGTACCGTAAACCAGATCAATATTGTGCATTTGGCTTTCTAATGCATGAATTGCCGATGGGCCCTGGTCACTGTCATGAATCGGTTTTAAAAATGCGACGGATAAAGAACGCGGTTGTTGTTCGCCTTTTTCAGCGAGAGCAAAACTGGCATAAGCACGGGAAGCAAAACTACTTTGTTTACCCGTCGGCGAGACTTTCACCGCCGCTTCTGTCAATGCTTTAATCGCTTTATTAGCAAGTGCTTTGTTACCATCCAAATTCTCTATTAATTGCGTTTTATTAATGCAGATATAACTGTAGAACAACGCAGCCGCAAAACCCGATTCCCCTATATGGGCCGAACCGGTGTCTTCCTTACCATCATTTAAATCATCCACCGCCGTAAAATAATCATCTTCAACGACAACACTGTGCACACTAATCGCATGAGCAACCTGGCAAGCGGCTTCGACGTTAAATGCAGGGCTTGAAGCTAACATTCGACCAAACAAAGCAATATCCACAGCGGTTTGTTCAGTTTTTAACAGATTAAGCTCTTCCGATGTTGGTGCCCGGCCTTCTTCTGCCAGCACGGCGACCAGCGACATGACAGACCGCTGCTCTGCCGGGCTGATATGTGCCAATTGTTCAGTCTCTAAAGCATCTTTTTTAGTTTTGCCAAAAACACCGGCAATACTTGCAGCCAATGCCTTAGCTGATTTTTCTTTCACGCCGGCACTGATCAAGGCTTCAAATACCTTGATACCAAAGCGCTTTGTGCGAATACCAATATTCTCTGATAACGCTTGCTCAAATAATTCAGAAGTGCGCCAGTGACGTTTCAAACTTTGAGAACTCACACGTAAACGTTCAAAACCACCCATTTTCGCGGTCTTAGGCCGGCCTAAATCATCACGATTAAGATTAGATGGTGCATAGGAGGTTAATAGGTGTAATTGAATAAACTGACTCATAGTCATTCTCCTAAATTTGATTAATAAGAATCTGATAAATCAACCCATTTACTACTGGCAGCACAGTAATAATCCATCACCCACTTTACATTGATACGTTTATTCGCTTTACATGGCCGTAATTGTCCATATTCAGCAAACCATTCCTCAATATCCTGAGCTAAAGCCAGAACAGAAATATTGCCTTTTACTTGCTGTAGGATCCGACGTAATCGACGTAATAATTCGTTCGGTGTTTTCGCATTTTGTAACTGTGAGAATCGCAATTCACTGACAACCGGTTTATTCCCCCCCCCTTTCTTACCCGCCGCGACCGCCAATTTAATGCCATTGTTGTTTCTGACATAAACTAATACCGCCGCCATCGTAGCCCAATATTCTATTTTTACCGGGTTATCAGATAAACTAATCTCGTCAGGTAAACTGAGCCATAAAGCCCGAAAACCTTCAGTTAACATCGCCATTTCAACATTTTCACAGCGCTTTAACTGGGCTCTATAAGTAGAAGGAACTGGAATAATATCTTTCTCTTTTAACTGCTTTGGTGACAGAAACATACTTTGCCACCAACGCAATAATATCATTTCAGTCTTACTGTCCATTACGCCTCCTCTTTGCCAGAGTTAATATGATTATTGGTAATAAATGTTTTGATCTCTTTTAAAGCTTTTTGCCCATATAACCCCATGATTAACTGCTGACGCGCTCTTATACGTTTCGCCATTGAGCGCTCATTACCAAGTTCAGATAAAGCAGCATGTTCATCAAATAAACCCAGACAGAGATGACGCAAAGTATTGAGCCAATGTTTGGCCTGTTCCGGGGTAAGAAAAGGATCATTCGAACGTGCATTGTCGATAATTTGATGAACCACTGAAAAAAATAACGATTCACTTTGTTGCCAAAAAGCAAGGTCAATAAAAGAAGTGTCTCCTTTCACCTCTGCGGGCTTTTCAAACCAGGCAGCTTTTATTTGGTTTCGGCATAACCAAATTATTGTGGTTGCCAGCTTTTGTAGATCTTTAACTTGACACAGAATATCTTCCTGCTGTTCAGGTAAGACAAAAAACAGCGGCATGATAACGGAATACCAGCAACGTGCTTTCATATTATCCATATCGTAGCCAAACACCCACAAATAAGGCATGGCACTTTGAAGTTCAGCAAAATCACGACATAAAGAATAAAAATGGCTCACTACCGGCGCACAGCGTTGCCCTCTTTCATGATTGCTAAATACCAAAGTATCCCAAGTTTTGTAGGTCACGCCTCCTGGCTGACCTTTAACAGATAAATGTTCCGCTGATTTTTTGGGGTCCCATTTATAGGGCGTTAATGGATGAAACCAATCACCTGAATAATTGCCACCATAATTCTGTGTGCGATATTCAGAAACAGTTAATGCAGAATGCTTGCCTGAAATTTTACAAACCTGTTCCTTCTCTTCCACCACAAAACGTATACGTCTTGGCATCGCCCAATACATATGTAAGGGATGAACATCTGAAAAATAAATTTCCGTTCCTTCCTTAACACTTGCTTTTGTTGGCGCTAACCAGGGAAAAACCTGAGCACTGGTTAAATCAGGTTCGACATAACGCCATCCATTTCGATTAATGACGTTTAACCACAGTTTTTGCCATAGTGTTACATCAGCCTGGCCTGGCAATATTAACGTAGTTAATGGCCCTCCCCCCCGCAACCCGACCCGATGTCCCACCCCACCCGATGGCGCGTTAATTTGTAAGGTAAAAAGCGCCAAAGCGGCCATTTCAAGAGACATCACATCACCAATGCCACGCTTAATGAAATGATCAGTATTCAGTCTTAAACCATTGGCTCCTGGCGCTTCAATTAACAGTCCAGCGACAGTGGTTGATTTTACCTTTCGCAGAGGATCAAAATCCTGCATAAAAAGGGGCCCTGTACCGGTAATATTGAAAGCATGTTCAGCTTTATCAAAAGCCTGTTGTAATGCTTTCTTATCAGGCGATGTTTCATACAGGGAATGCCATTGATATTGATCTTCCGGCGCAAAAACAGTTTGCAATAAGCCAATAGCGAATTGACAAGCCGCTCCCTGAAAATCAGCTCTCGGTAAAGCAAAGTCCATAACATCATGGTCACATATCGCATTAATGGGCAGTACTTTTTCACTGCCATCACGTAATCGGAAAGGCAACCACGGGTCCTGAACTAAGTTCATAACACCTCCTGCTTTTATTTTTCACAAAAGCCCATTGTTGAAGAATAAGTAAAGTTTGGGTCCTGTTCTGGCAACCAAGGTTGCAAGTATTTAATTTGGCGATATCTCTGTTGTAATGCATGGAGAGCGGGAATTAACTTCCTTGGAATTGGCGCTAATTTATCCGCATATTTATTTTTAGATAATGTAACCGTACTCAATAACACTGAAAATTCGGCGGAATTTACCCAAGGTACAAGTTGTCCAGAATCAGTCTTTTTCAGTAATAACACCTCAACGGTTTCAATATCGCTGTAGCGGGTATGAATATCGGCATCATCTTCATACCAATTATCAGCACTTCGATCACAATAACCATATAACTGCCACTGTAACCAATAAGACTTCGCTTTGGCTTCCTGACTTCGTTCCTCATCAATTAATACATTTTCCTGACGCTTTAACTTTTCAGGCGCTTGCTCATAAGCATGACCATAAACCTCATCAATTAACTTACGGGTTTCCGCAGGCATGCGTATTGCACCCAGCTTTCTCAACACACGCATGCTTAACCACAAACGAGCAGGCGAGCGATAAACATATTGTGTGCTACGGAAATTATGGCTTAACCAATCTGATTCGGGTTGCTCCCTCCACTCAGGCGCGTGGATAAAGAGTATTGGCGCAGAACGTGAATCTTTAATTCCATGTTGATAAACGCCATCACTATCACGAGTATGGCGTTGCAAACGCCCTGCTCGCTGAATCAGGTCATCAATAGGGCAAATATCTGAAATCATCACATCGGCATCAGCATCCAAACTTTGCTGGAATACTTGTGTAGCAATTAACGCTTTACCGCGGCGTATCTCACTATGACTATTTTTACCAAAAATCGTCATGACATGATTTTCAATTTCTTTCCGGTGTTGCAATACAAACCGGCTATGAAATAACAGACAACGTTCAGGTTCAGTGAGCAAGCTTCGTAGCGTCTGATAAGCCTCAATGGCATCGTCTACTGTATTTCGGATCCAAACAACACATTGCCCTTGTACAATCGCAGCCAATACTTTTTCAACACAACAGACAAAGCTATTTAAGAAATCAACTTTAACTTCCCGGCTAACATCTTTTCGACTTGATAACGGTTGTTCAATAACAGGCGATATGGCATTCAAGCTTATTTTTGTCGCTAAAGGAAAATCCGTTTTTTGCAATAGTTGTGAGCTTAATCCACCGGCGTTCAACCAAATATCCGTTAAACGTTGACGCTGTTTCAGGGTCAGTGTCGCTGTCAGCAAAATAGCCGAACCACCTTGATAAAGATGCAGAGCTAATAAATTTTCCAATAAATTAAACATAAACTCATCAGCGGCATAAACTTCATCAACGATTAATACCTTACGATTAAGCCCAAATAATCTCAGTGCCTGATAACGCCTTGGTAATACAGCCAATAAAGCCTGATCAATAGCGCCTATGCCAACAGGCGCTAACAATGCTTTCTTGCGTGGATCCGCCAGCCATTGATTGCACTGCGCTGAAGTGGTGATATCTGTTTCACCATAATTTCTGTCTAAGTGGCCTAGCGCCAGAATGGCTCCACGAAATTGATCATTCATCTCTCGTGCACCATGAGCAAAAATAATACCTGGCTTGCTGCCATCATCTGTTAATAGCATTTGCTGATAATATTCAGCAATCCGGTGAAACATTGCATTGGAAGACGCCATATCAGGCAAACCGAAATAAAAACCATCGGCTGCTTTTATTTGCATTAAACGATGTGTCAGCGCTAATGCCGCCTCTGTTTTTCCTGCCCCGGTAACATCTTCTAAAATAAAGAGTTGAGGAGAATCATCTACAGGTATTAATTCAGCCCACTGCTGCAATGGCGTCGCAGCAAAACCGTAATAGTCCTGAATAGAAATAAATGGCTTTACTACCGGCGCTTTGCCTAAATTTGTCGCCATCACCGCTTTTTTTGCCATGGCTTTAGCATGTTGCCAATAATCTGTTAATGGCATAGGTTCGGATTGATATACAAAATAGTGATTATCAGAACCAATCCAATCCGCCAATATCGCAATACCAGCAAACTGCCAGCTTACTTGCTCTAATCGCCGTCGCCATTCTTTGGATTGCAATTTTTCAATAGGAAACTCAGGTTGGAGTAGTTCAATTAAATGATGAACAAAGAGTGTGGCGGCATTGAGATTATGAGGCTCAGTAAAATATTCGATAGCTTTATAGTCTGTTTTATCTATTGGCTGACCATGATGTCCTAATGCACAGTCCATCAGCACCATTAAGGTATCGAAAATCTCTTGCTGTTCTCTCCGTTTAACATCCTCAATATTAATCAGATTTTTAAGCAGCTTCGGTTTGATATTTTCCCAAAAATACAGCCCCATACGGTCATGACAAAAATAACGTCCATCATAGCCTTTACAGCAATAAGGTCGATACAGACCGGCTGACTGACCAGGCAATAATTTTTGAAAAGCAGATGCGAATTTACCAATATCGTGCAACGCCAGTACAAAAGAGACAATACTTTGTAACTGCTTTGTCGATAATGCTAAAAAATTAGTGAGATCTTTAATCAGCGATCTTTCTAAAGAAAGTAACTGCATGCCAACAGCAGCCACGTCCAAACAATGATAAGGAAGTAGATGATAATCTGTACTCTCAGATTCTGATGTTCGCTTCGCCTTACCCCAGTATTGAAAATAAATTGGTATTTCCATTTAAAATCCTTACTTAAACATTTCTTTTGCCTACTTTTAGAACATAATGCGAAAATTTAGATCAAAAAAACACTACTTTCTGTTTTTTTAGGATAATCCTGTATAAAGATGCCTTACTTAAACAAATACACTTCCGGTTTATCTGTTTAAGCACAAACCAGAATTAAAGCGACATCGTATTGCAAAGAACAACTTGATAACGTGACTAACCTTATCCATCCATTTGATAAGTAAGTAAAATATTTGTACCATTTCATCAAGGATTCATTGATGCCAGCAACCCTGCATATATAATGTCTGACCGAGTTGAGATGAAAATACTGATGGGTGTTTAGCGATGTCAATACAATCATATGCGAATTGCTTTCAGTCTTTAGCGGTGCAAGCGTAAATCCTGATGGGATAACATAGCGAAAAGGCTAATTTACTAACAAAAACAATTTAATAGAATGATTAATATAGATATTTTCACGGACGAACGACTATTTAATGAAGTTAACGCAAAGATTATCTGCGTTTTCTCCTCCATTCTTCAAATTGCGAAGGCCGGAGACCATACCTTGCCAGAACACCTTCATGTAATCGTCGTAACTCCTCAATAACCAATGCCTTTAACGTGTCACGTTCAGATTGACTTAATTGATTGGAAATTAATTTATCTATAACCTCAATCGAATCCATTTCCGGAGCCACAACAACCTGATAAACAATTTGTTTAACGGTATTTCGATATTGCAATCTTAATGGGTCTGGTTCTGCTATTTCTTGTTTAAGAGCCAAATATTCTTGGGTAGAACGTTCGTAAGCCCATAGGTAGAGATCTCGTAGCAATTCAACTCTGGTCATTTCATAAATACCGAGCATTGCACGGCTATATGCCTCTTCTGATACATCCAGAAAAGTCAACGGACATAGGTTTGAACGGAGCAACGGCAAATTAGCAGCCAAGCGGGAAGTTCGTTTATTTATATCTGCAAAAGGTTGTAAGTATGGCAAGTGAACCATGATAAAAAACGATTGCTCAAATGGATCTGAAATAACTTGTGCTTTCGCAAGCAACGAATCAAAAACCTCACTAATATGAACCTCTCCTGATAACGGTCTGAAAACACTTTTTCCTATTTCAACCTGATGCTGACGGATGCGTCCTTCATCTATAGGATTGGGCAGTAAATTTTCAGATAATGTACTATGCAAATTGAGAATGGTATATCGATTAAAATCAGCTTCAACTATACCATCAACAAGTAATTCAATAGCGGATTTATGGTTGAGGATCATTTGAGTTTCAATCGCATCTTTTCCTACAGCAACCTTTCCATACTCAATTAATTCGATCGTATCTAATCGACTGTAAGTATTTCCTTCCAAACGACTTGAGGCCCATGATAGATCAATGAGCAAACGATCCAGAATAGCTCTACCATAAGTTCCCGCTGGCTGTGAGGTCTGTTTTGTTCCTCCCATTCTCCAAAGCTGATTACGAATTGGAACTGACAGATAATGAGTCACATTGGGTTCATACGATTCCAGAAATTCTCGTTGATAACCAACTGGCACCCTGGCTTTCATGGGTTGATCAATATAACGGAGAACATCCTTACTATCTTCAGACAATGGAATATAGCTCGGGAAATCGCCGGATTTTTCTGTTACCTGCTTTAATGTTTCTCGCTCAGAAATAACATAGCGACGACCCCGTCCTTCTCCCAAAGCGTGTACTTTTCCATCTTCAACAAGCTGTCCTAGCCAACGTTGGACAGTCCTTCTGGGAACAGAAGGATGCTCCACTAATAAATCCGAAACAGACATAGGCTGTGATGCAACACACAAGGTCTTATGAATATTAGTAATTGAACTCATAGTAAACGACAAATTTCAGTAAGAATATGGCGCGATTATGGCGCAATTCAGATAATCGCGCCACTTTTGTGCCATCAATATGGCGCGATAAGAACTTCACTCTTTCTTACGGCAGCTTTCCTTATTTGTAGGAGGCGACTTCATCGATATTTACATCCAACAGGATTTCAATGGCACCGCTACGTAAAAAACGTTGAGTTTTAGGTGTAACACTCACTTTTTCACTCACAGGAAGAACTTCAATACCTGTGCCTAAAAATACCGGGATCATGGTTAAGAATATTTGCTGTAATTCACCAATTTCGGCAAAATACGCAGCGGTTTTACCACCTCCCACTAACCAGACATTCTTACCATTAGCCGCTTTTTTCGCCACAGCAACAATATCTCCCGCTGTTTTATCGGTTATGGTGATATTCAGCCCTTCTGGCGTTGGCAATGCCCGATGAGAAAGAACAAATGCGGGAACATTTTTGTATGGCCAATCATCCGATGAATTTGCCATTATCCATTCGTATGTTCCCGAACCCATAATCACAGCACCAATACCTTGGTAAAAATTATCATAAGGTGTTGCGTCATCTCCAAGCACAAACTCATCCAACCAATCCAGACCGTGGTTATTATTAGCAATATAACCGTCTATTGTCGCAGCGACATAATAAATTAGTTTCGGCATTATTCCTTCCTATCAAACACGATGTTAAGACACTATGCTCCTGGCTTTATGACAGTCAAAATCCTTTTAAATTTACACAAAAAGGTAACGTATATTTTCTGGGAGTTAGCCCCCAGTGTATATATATTAACATATGGATTTATTCGTACTATCTTATATCTTCTTCAACACGCCATATTGCAAAGAGAAACACCGAAACACAGCTCTTCACACCCGCAAACGTAAATCTCATCGTTTGTTCGATGCCGCCTGAACGCAGATTGAAAAATTCTCAGGATTAAAAGAAGAAGTAAAATCCTCCCATGCTATAAACTCATCGATGGATCTAAAAAATTTTACAGAAAATAATTATAACAATCTGACCATTGATAATAAAATACGTGACTTATCATGATATTTATCTAATCTTATTTCATGATTGGAATTGTCTAGAAAATGAATCTTTAGACATATAAATATTTATCTTATGGATAGATTATTTTCATGTCGATTTGGTACACACTGATATTATATAACTAGAATGTCTAGATATATCAATAAAAGAATAATATATTTAAAAAGTACATGTAAATATTCAATTATATTTACATGTACAATTAGAAATCATGGTAGGAAAAACATGCTTAGAATAAACATTACTATAATAATAACAACACATCCTATTACTGCTATAAATTCAAAAGGGAATAGCCAAATCCAAAATATACAAAGACATAAGGTTATTCCTATATGCATTACTTCCCTAAATTCACGGTAAAGAAAAACAAAGAAATTTTTAATAAAATAAAAAAAATTTTTATCATTATTCGATCTGTTTGTTGAGCTCATAAATTATCCTCTCGTCCATTTCGGTAGATAAATCACCGGAGCAATACATTTAAATTAAGTTTCCTAAGTATGGTTCAATAAAATAATACATCATATCTAAATTATCTTTTCTTAATTTATAATATAATTTAGGACATTTTCTTCTTAGTCTTTTTGAAGCAGAGCTAACTTTATCAACTAATCCATAAATTGAAAAAGCTGATAACGGCCAAGCAACAAATTTTTTTACTGCTTCTTTTTTTGTTATATCTTTGATTATTTTCTGAGCTATATAATATGATATCGCATATACAATAGCTTTAGTTTTTGCATACTTCCCAATAAAACTTACAATAGGTTTTTGTACTGCTCTTGCATAATTTTCTACTTTCTGTTTCCTTATTTATGTTGAGGAATCAATAAGGTCATCAATAATAACCTCTACTGCAAATTCAATATATTCTGGCTTTGATATAATGCTTATTAATAAATTAAATATTCTGCGGTCTTCTTCTTTTACTTCCCGGCCATATTGATTATAAACTGCTTTTTCGAATTCTGCATAGGAATCACCTAAGATATCACGAGGTAAGAACCAATGGGCTGTCCTTTTAACTGCTCGTTTAGCACCTAAATAAACACTTTCCCCAATATCACTGATTGTACCTGCCAATCCACTATTAGCTACATCTAACGGATCTATGAGTTCTCCGTTTTTGTTCCTGTATATCCATCCATCATCCCATCCTTCACTCCATTCGTTTCTATTCATTTTTATAGCCTTATATGATATTAAATGCTCAATATCATAGTTTATTATTCACTCATTTAAAATATAAATTTTCTTAAAATCATCGTAATTTGACCACTTTTTAAAGTAGAAATTCAGCTCTATTAGTTTCGCACTTTTAGTTAAAACTGAATAGTGATATACCCGCTTAACTTGAAGATGCAGGATTCAGAACCTGGAAGTTGTCATTAATACGGCACGACCGGTTCCCGGCAAGCTCCGATAATACTTCCGTAAAAAAGTGATGTATTGCTTGCCTGAACAAGGTCGTCGAGGCGAAGTAATGGTTATTTCTGACCTTTTCGTTCATCACCTTCCATAGCCTTTCTATCGGGTTCAGATTCGGGCTTGTAGGGCGGTAAATAATGAAAGTCTATATTCATCACATAAGCCCAGTCTTTCACCAGCTCACTTCGATAGTAACTGGCTCCGTCAAGGATAATATGAACCTTCTGACTGATCGGATAGGTTTCACGGATAGCAATGAAGAGCAGCAAGTTTATTAAATAAACTAGCCTATCTCGTTTAATGTGAAATAACCGAGATAGGCCCTACTGATATCATTGAATGAATCATTAAGCTAGAGTTCAAGGCAATATGAATACATTCAGGGAAAGCATAATTCACAGCAATAATTTACGTGTTTTTTCTAATTATTTTTATAGATTTTACTATTATATTTATTTTACCCTTCGGTGTAATTAATTTAATTTATGAAAAATATTCCAAACTAAAATAATTCAAAAAAAACAATAAGTTTTCAGAGGAAAATAATTTAATTCTGTCACACTAAAAAACAATACCTATCTTAAATTCCCGATCGCCTATTGAGCACTTTTATAATTTAACCCTGCTAATGATAAATAAAATCCCATCTGAACAACATATCTCCGAAAATTATTTATTGGTAACGGAGAGTAATTACCTGTAACATACCAAAAATGATAATGATTTGCATTTACATTGTGAAATGGCATGAAAATGATCGTTAATGCTTTAGACACTCAAAAGATCCAGTGGATGTACGTCCACAATCATGATTGGCTATTCCGTTGGCTTAAGCATCGTCTTAACTGCGATGAAACCGCCGCAGACCTGGCTCAGGATACTTTTGTCAAATTACTTCGCTCGCCCCTGCCACAGCAGTTAAATGAACCTCGTGCCTATATCGTCACTATCGCTAAGGGGCTGATGATTAACTGGTATCGCCGTCGATCACTTGAACAGTCTTATCTGGAGCTGCTCGCCAGCCTGCCCGAGCAGCTTATTCCTGCTCCAGAGCAGAGGCTTATTATTCTCGAAACGCTTCAAGAAATTGATATGATGCTCAGTCAACTCCCCACGCCGGTACAGACTGCCTTTTTGCTTTCCCAGATAGAGGGAATGAAATATGAAGATATTGCAAATCACATGAATATTTCGCTATCTACGGTCAAACGCTATATGAAACAAGGCTTTTATCAGTGCCTGATCGCTATGACATAGAGAGATTGATCCATGGCTTCCACCAATACATCTCATTCATCAAGTACAACCTCTGAAACGATACTTGCAGAAGCCGCAGAATGGCTGACCATTCTGAATGACAGTCATGTCAGCGAAGCTGACCGGAACGCCTGTGCCGCCTGGTGTGCACAAAGCCCAGAACATGCTCAAGCCTGGGAGCGGGCACAATGCCTGTTAGCACGGTTACATCATCTGCCACCTCATATCGCATCACCCTTGTTGAACAATAAACGCCCCCTTGCCCGCCGGGAAGCTATCAGAAAACTCACTCTTATGTTGTTAATTCCGACTGGAGCATCGTTCTTCTGGCAATCCGATCAATTTAAGCTTCTGATTGGCGATTATCACACCGCTACAGGACAAATACAGCACTGGTCATTACCAGACAGCAGTCAGCTAACGTTAAACACACAAAGTTCAGCGGATGTTCATTACGACGATACCCAGCGGCTTGTTCATTTAAAATTGGGGGAAATGTATATTGAAACCCATAAAGACAGCCACCAGCCGGTACGCCCATTTAAAGTACGAACTAAACAAGGCACCATTGTGGCGTTGGGAACAAAATTCAGTGTCCGCCAGCAAGCCTCCCACACTCAGGTGGAAATAGCAGAAGGGGCAGTTCGTATTATTCCAGATAATGGTTCACCACAAATATTGTATGCCGGAAAAGCAACATATTTCACTCCGTTTGCCGTTGCTCCACCACATCTCAGATCAGCAACATCACTAAGTTGGTTACAAGGTATGATAGTGGCTGATAACTTACCGCTGGCAACGGTGATTGCAGAACTGAATCGCTATCGCTCCGGCGCGATCCGCTGTGATGATGCAGTAGCAAATCTGCGGGTTTCTGGTGCCTTTCCTA
This sequence comes from Photorhabdus khanii NC19, assembly GCF_000517265.1. Lineage (GTDB taxonomy): Bacteria > Pseudomonadota > Gammaproteobacteria > Enterobacterales > Enterobacteriaceae > Photorhabdus > Photorhabdus khanii. The sequence continues at coordinate 34,551 of NZ_AYSJ01000015.1, read as the reverse complement.
TACGGGATACGGATCTGGCGCTGCATATGCTATTACAAACCTATCCGCTCTCAATGCACAGCCTGACTCGCTATTGGATTACCCTCTACCCACCCAATGAATAAAAATAATTATTTTTACTGACACTTTTTTCAATCTCATACGGCATAGAGACAAAAGAAGCTTAAAAAGCATGGAGAAATTGCCTATGCCACATCATGTTAACTGCCAGGGATCACAACCACGCTGGCAAAAAAAGTCCTTAACCACATTGTTATTTCCATTGATTCTGCTGTCGGCACAGCCCATTTATGCCGCCACACAAACCGCGACCGTTTATTCCGTTAATATTCCGTCGGGGGCATTGGGAAATTCTTTGTCCCGTTTTGCTGCTCAAACAGGTACGGCGTTCTCCTTTGATCCGAATTTAACCAATGGACTGACAGCACCTTCATTAAATGGCAGCTTTACCGCCCATGAAGGTTTGGTACAACTACTCACAGGCAGCCATTTACGACTTTCCCAACGCGCCGATGGCAGCTATACGTTAGTAAAAATAGCAAAAAATACGACCAGCAAAGGTGCAATAACACTGAGTCCCCTTGCGGTAACAGGCAGTCGCGGGTACTCAGGTAATGAGCCATTGCGTTTCGATAGCACCACCATCAAAGGTAAAGATATCGAAAAATTTGGTGTGATCCATCCTGTTGATATATTTAAAACAACCCCAGGCGTATTGTCTGGTGAAGCACGCAGTTCAGGCAGCCTGGATGTGAATATACGGGGTCTGCAAGGGCAAGGCCGGGTCTTAACCACCGTTGATGGCGCATCTAACCAGACTGCCCTGTATCGTGGTTATCAAGGTGTCTCCAACCGTTCCTTTATTGATCCCGATTTCATTGGCCGGGTAGATATCAGCAAAGGCCCGACAGGAAAAGGTGGTATCGGGGCCATTGGCGGTGTCGTGGAGATAAAAACCATCGAAGCCAGCGATATCCTGCTTGATGGACAAAAAATCGGACTTCGTTTGAAGGGAAGTCTATTGAACAACCATTCTAATCCTGACGATTATCAACGTAATGACTGGCCATCCCCATCAAAAAACGCTTTCTTTGATGCCAGGAATCGAACCGGGAGTATTGTTTTCGCAGTGGCTGAACCTTCCTATGAATTGCTGTTTGGTGCTTCTCAGCGCAAGCGTGGCAATTACCATTCGGGTAAACACGGGCCAGGGGCCAAAGAACGTGGGATGCCGGGTTACCTGTGTCAAAGCGATCCACAGGATTGCCTCATTCCACAATTCAGTGAACAGATGGCAGGTTATTCGCTATATGCAATGGGAGATGCCGTACCTAACACTTCTGAAGATAGCCAATCGTTACTGGGTAAAGGCAAAATTCGTTTTGGTGATGGTCATGAAATCTCCGCTATCGTTAGTCATTATCAAAATCTCTACGGAGAATCTTATGTTGCAGATATGGCAAACCTGAGCCAAACATTCATGATCTTAGATCAGGGTCCACTGACACGGCTCAACATGAACAGGCACAGCCTCAATTATAAATGGGAGCCGTCATCAAATCCCTGGATTAATTTGGACATAGGCGTGTGGCAAACACGGGTTAACGATCGCCCCCGAACCTCAAATAATACCCTCGGTGATAAGAAATTCATGCGCACAGTAGGGATGAATCTGAGTAACACCTCATTATTTGAGCTTTCAATGCAAGATATTGAGTTGAATTACGGGGCCAGCTTTATTCGTGAACGCACAGGCCCAAGCGAAGGAAAATGGGAGTATGCCGTTAATCGGGAAGGAGAGCGTAAGGAAGGCCATCTTTTCCTAAACGGCAGCTATATGCTTACTGGACGCCTTACCTTAATGGGTGGATGGGATTACAAATCCTATCAAGTCGAAGATTATAGTCCAGTACCTTCTCTTCGTCGGAAACTGGCCTCAGGAAAAGTAAACAACAAGCAGGATCACGCTCATGGTTACTGGGCAGGCGCTAAATTTGAACTGAATAATGAAACTGCGCTACACGCCAAATATACCTATGCGCCACGCTTTCCATCAATGGTTGAAGGTATTCGTGGCTACATGATGAGTGTTGACGATTATATAAAACCTGAAATTTCAAAAAATATAGAATTCGGGCTGACATCACGTTTCCCGGGTGTGATTGCTGACAATGACAGTTTCGATATCAAAATATCCTACTTCGATAATCGGGTGAAAGACTATATCAACCGGTCATGGATGGATGATTACTGGAGTATGCATATCAGCAATATTAAAGCCGCGAAATTCGCAGGATTAGAATTAGCAAGTGTTTACCACAGTGATCATTTTGATGCGCGTTTATCTATGAATTACTATACGAAAGTCAGATTCTGTACTGAAAATGAAGGTTGTGTCGCTCGCAGCCTCCCTTCGGATTATGCCACTAACCATATTCCGCCTAAATATGCTGTATCACTCGATCTGACACGAAAATTTCTAGATGACAAAATGTCCCTCAATGCAAGAGTCTCACATTATGGTCAACGATCTGTACCCGCAGCAAAACCGGGGCAAGGTTCCGCTCCCCTGCTGGCCCCCATTATTTGGCGACCCGCAACGGTGGCAGATATCTCTCTGACCGCCCGAATGAATAAACATGTCGAGTTTGAGTTTGGTGTGGATAATATCTTCGACAAATATTATATCCAGCCTCTCAGCCTGGGTTATATTCCATCGCCGGGAAGGACATTCCGTGCCGGGCTCACAACTTACTTTTAAATCAATTAGTTAAAATAAAGGCATATCACTGAGCTGATATGCCTTTTTCTGACAGAACCCTATTTATCCCCGTGAACACAGGGAACACTTTTCGATTCTATCCTTAATACATAAAAGATAAGGTCCATTCCCGAAAATACGGAAAACACACACAAATGGCTTATTTATAAATATCTTAATAGAATAAAAGTTTTACTAAATTTTTAAAGGACTACATAGCAATAAATTTGAAAATCAAAACCAAATTTACAAATTAAATCCAAATTCTACCTATATAAGATTATAGAACGCACAAGTAATTAGTTTATTTAAGTTATTATTATCAAGCCATTAATAAATATAATTTCAAATGAATATACCAAATAATTTCGTTTTGCCATTAACCATTCCCGCTTAATTTTAATATGTATCAAAATTTTTTTATCAATATAGGAAAACCATTCTTCCCTGATTGGATAAATTTCCCCTCCTCATTAGCCGTTTCCTGTATCTGACAACTCTTATTTCGAATAAAAACAGAATAACCATGATATATACCCTATAGATTTCAAGATGCATCGCGACGGCAAGGGAGCGAATCCCCGGGAGCATAGTGAACTATGTGACCGGGGTGAGCGAGTGCAACCAACAAAGAGGCAACTTGAAAGATAACGGGTATAAATATATTATTAATAGAAATGCAGGGTGACTTTCAAATAAGAAATAGTTTATGTGTAATTAATCATTCTTAGATGATCGTATGCAAAAATACATATTAACACATAGGGTTTTATAAAATAGAATCACGTTTATTGGACACTTAATAAATTAAAAATTAGCTTCAAATAAAGTATTAATCATTTCTCTTCTTAATAAAAAACAATATGCATAAATGAGAATATCAATCTACAAAATTAAATATCTCGTTCATTAAATTACTATCAAGTTAACCTGAAAAATTACTTTTTTAATAAGGCATACATATGAAAATAGACTCTGTAGATACATTAAATTTAGATAATGCCCAAAATTATGTCACTGCATTATCCGGAATTGTCTCAGTGACAGGCAACGCCTATGGTCGGCTCGAGGTTTTCGGGATAGGTACTGACAACGCAGTGTGGCGTAATCGGCAAACAGTACCAAACACCGACTCTTCCTGGTCCGGCTGGAGCTCGCTTGGTGGAGGAGTCACCAGTAAGCCCGCTGTTTACCTCAATGTGGACGGTCGATTGGAAGTATTCGTACGTGGCACAGATAATGCGCTATGGCATAACTCGCAAACCGCCCCCAATGCGGGTTGGTCAGGCTGGCAGTCACTGGGTGGTGGGATCACCAGCAACCCGGCAGTATATGTCAACTCCGATGGCCGGCTTGAAGTCTTTGTGCGCGGCGGTGATAACGCTCTCTGGCACATCTCACAAACCGTACCCCATTCCAGTTCGTGGTCGAGCTGGCACTCTCTGGGTGGTACGATCACCAGCAACCCAGCGGTACATATCAACTCCGATGGCCGGCTTGAAGTCTTTGCACGCGGTGCCGATAACGCTCTCTGGCACATCTCACAAACCGTACCCCATGCCGGTCCGTGGTCGAGCTGGCACTCTCTGGGTGGCGGGATCACTAGTGATCCAGTGGTAGTCGGCAACTCTGATGGTCGGCTCGAGGTTTTTGTGCGCGGCGGCGATAATGCTCTCTGGCACATCCGGCAAACCATTCCCCATGCCGGCCCATGGTCAGCCTGGCAATCACTGGGGGGCCGGATCACCAGCAACCCAGCAGTATATGCCAACGCCGACGGCCGGCTTGAAGTCTTTGCACGCGGTGGCGATAACGCGCTCTGGCATATCTGGCAGACAACAGCGCACACTGGCCCGTGGTCTAACTGGGCCTCATTGAATGGCGTAATTACCAGCGCCCCAGTCGTGGCGAAAAACGCTGACGGCCGGCTTGAAGTCTTTGCGCGCGGCGGTGATAACGCGCTCTGGCACATTTGGCAAACCACATCATCGTGGTCTGCTTGGGCAACCCTCGGCGGTACCTTGATCGACGCTTCAGCGATCAAATAATCTGGAAAAAGCCAGCTTCGCATAAGATAAGCGTCACCTTCTGGCCCGGTGCACAAGGAAAACATTTACTGAGTCGCATCGGGCCAGTGGTACTTAAAATAGATTCTTGGTTGATATGTCTGATAAGCTTCTCTCACAGAGTAACCGCTTGGTTGTCAGTTTTTTTAATAAAATTAAAAGGTAGATTCACATAATAATTACGACAAAAATATATTTTCAAACATAAGAAAAATGAAATTTTAAACCGGTAAAAACAATTGGCGGATTCGACTAATAAGTGCAATTTTTGAGAAAGGCGGCCACTTGCTATAGTGGGCACCTTTCCCGCCCCATGAAATTGCTCAAGGGCCTAAACTCACCTGACTTAAACAGAAAGATATCAGATTTCCAGTTTAAAAAAAGCGGGTTTTTCACAGCGTTTCATTGCTGAGTCACTTAAGCGAAGCCCGTCGACCATCAGCAGAGAATTGAAGANAAATCANGAAGTTCAGACATACTGCCCTGACAGGCTCATTTGAAGGTATTGGCTCGTCGGCATTTTGCTAAGAATGCCGTGAAAATAACGCCAGAAGTAAAAAAATGGATAAAACGGTTAATTTGGAAAGACTTAAATCCTGAACTGGTGGCTGATTATTTAAAGCAACATAAAGGGATATCTTTGCATCATGAGACAATTTATAGACTGATTTATAAAGATAAAATATAGGGGGGTGATTTATGGCACCATGGGCTAATTGCCAGAAAACCAAATCGAAAACGTTATGATTGCTATGAAAGAAGAGGCAAAATTTAAAATCGGGTCAGCATTGATGAACGCCCGGAAATTGTTGATAAAAAAGAACGTATTGGCGACTGGGAAGGAGATACGATAATAGGGAAAGGAAAAAAAAGTGTCTTATTAACATTGGTTGACCGCAAGACGCTGTATACAATTATCGTTAAACTTGATAGCAAGCGAGCTTCAGAAGTCGCGAAAGCGGCAGTGAAAGTATTATTTCCGTTAAAACAAAAGGTTAAGACCATCACGTTCGATAACGGTCTGGAGTTCGCAGATCATGAAATCATCAGTGAAAAATTAGAAACCCAAATTTACTTTGCTCACCCTTATTCGCCTTGGGAAAGAGGGATCAATGAGAATATCAATGGGTTAATCAGACAATACTTTCCAAAGGGAACCGATTTTAATGAAATCTCTGATCAGGAAATAAATTTTGTGGTAAACCGATTAAATAATCGCCTCCGGAAAACACGTGGGTGGGAAAAACACCGAATGAATTATTTACCGGAATACGAANNTNNCATAATCATCCACGTGGTCGCGACTAAAGTGTTTATCAACCCACGATTTTATCCATTTTTAATCACCGGGTATATTTGTGTTTTACATTTTATCAACATTAATCATACCCGTTTTTTATCTTTGAGCATGTTGTTTCCAGGGTAATTGGGAACAGTTATTTTAAGTCACCCTCATTTCTTTTATCTTCATAAATCAACCAATAAATAGCTTGATGGTATAAAGATGCCACTTTATATTTTTCTAATAATCAATACCTTTTTCAGAGCTTAAATCCTGCGAGTTTAACCGTTTCATCAATTTTATGGTTTTTTCAAAGAATAATGGTAGAAAAGTACCTTTCTTATCAGTCTATTTGGATAATATGGTTTTTTTTGTTGATTGTTTAACTCTCTGTTTTCTTCTTTTTTCTTAGGATTAAACTTAATTAACGGTCTTTTGAAAAATGGCACTTTTCATGTGAATCCACCATTCATTTATAATTTATTATTTTTTAATTACTGTATGTAAAATATATATAAACGCATGGAATTTTATAATGTAATATCACATTTGCCAGGCACCTTAAAGATCAGAGATCAGTATCAAATAAAATATTTACCATTTTTTTCTTAATAAAAAACACAAGCAAGGATATTAATATAAAAATTAAATATATTGCTTATTACATGACTATTTATTGAGTCTAAAAAAACCATTCCCAAAGAGAATATATATATGAAAAAAGAATCTATTAATACATCAATTCCAGATAATACCGAGTCATATGTTACAGACGAAATAAAAATATCCAACGAAAGTTCCTGGATGGCATTATCCGAAATTATCTCAGTAGCAGGCAACGCCGATGGCAGGCTCGAGGTTTTCGGTGTGGGCACCGACAATACGGTGTTGCACAATTGGCAAACGGCACCAAACACCGGCTCTTCCTGGTCAGGTTGGAACTCGCTTAATGGCAGAGTGACCAGCAAACCCGCCGTTTACATTAATTCAGACGGCAGACCGGAAGTATTCGTACGTGGCACAGATAATACGCTATGGCACAACAGGCAAATCGCGCCCAATTACGGTTGGTCAGGCTGGCAGTCTTTGGGTGGTGCGATCACCAGCAACCCGGTGATATATGCCCACTCCGATGGCCGGCTTGAGGTCTTTGCACGCGGCTCTGATAATGCTCTCTGGCACATCTGGCAAACAGCCCCCCATTCCGGTCCATGGTCTGGTTGGCAATCACTAAATGGCGTGCTCACCAGTGATCCAGCGGTACATGTCAACGTCGATGGTCGGCTTGAAGTCTTTGCGCGCAGCAACGATTACGCTCTCTGGTACATCAGGCAAACGGCTTCTCATACCTATCCCTGGACAAACTGGCAGTCACTGAGTGGCGTGATAACCAGCAACCCGGTGGTGATTAGCAACGCTGATGGTCGGCTTGAGGTCTTTGCGCGCGGCTCTGATAACGCGCTCTGGCACATCTGGCAGGTCGCTCCCAATTCAGGTTGGACAAACTGGCGGTCACTGTCTGGTGAAATAACCAGCAATCCAGCGGTATATATCAACGCCGATGGCCGGCTTGAAGTCTTTGCTCGTGGTGCCGATAACACACTCCAGTACATCTGGCAGACGGTAGCATCTGGTTCATGGTCTGACTGGGCCTCATTGAATGGCGTAATTACCAGCGCCCCAGTGGTGGCGAAAAACGCTGACGGCCAGCTTGAAGTCTTTGCACGCGGCGGTGATAACGCGCTCTGGCACATCTGGCAAACCACATCATCGTGGTCTGCTTGGTCATCCCTCGGCGGTACCTTAATCGACACTTCAGCGATCAAATAATCTGGAAAAAGCCAGCTTCGCATAAGATAAGCGTCACCTTCTGGCCCGATGCATTTTAAGGAAAACATCCACTGCACTGCATCGGGCCAGTGGCATATAACGAGGATGGCAGCTACGCGCTTGAGCCAAATCTAAGGCGATGGGAAAAAGGTTTTGAGTTGCCAAAATAAATCCTTTTTCTATCATTCTTCTCATTTTTTACCTTTAATTTTATAGCGCCATCGCAAAATATTGCCCATTATTTCTATTCAGATTCTTACAATTTACTCAAGCCAATTTGCAAATTAATTCCATATTTTACCTGTCAGTTTATATACCCTTCATCTTTCAAGTTGCTGCTTTGTTGGCTGCTTTCACTCACCCCAGTCACCGAGTTATCTATGCTCCTGGGGATTCGTTCACTTACCGCCGCGCTGCGGCTCGAAATCTATTAGGTATAGAACGCAAAAGTAATTAGTTTATTCAAGTTATTATAATAAGAATATTAACAAACATTATTTCAAACAAACCCACCAAATAACCCAACCTCATCTCAAAAAATTTAATCTTAATAGTAAATTTCTTATAAAAATCATAATAATTTGAAATAAAACATCAAAAAATGATTAAATATTTAGACAAATAACTTTTTATTTCAAACAAAACAACTACGATACAAATACATTCATAATAGAAACTAAAGGTAATTTTAAAATAAAAAATAATTTACATTTAATTAATAACGATTAAATTATTGCATGTAAAAATATATATCAACATAAGGAGATTTATAGTATATAATTATATTTGCTTAAATCTTTACCGTCCAGAAGCCAGCACCAATTAAAATATTAATTATTTATTCAATTAATAACATAATAAAGGAGTGGAGGAGTAAAAAATAGTAATCTAAAAATTAAATATCTTACTTATTAAATTACTATTTGGTGAACCTGAAAAGTTATTTCTAAAGAGGATATGTAATATGAAACAAGAATCTATCAAAACATTAAATCCAAATAATATCGAGTCATATGTTGCAGGTGAGGTAGAAATCGAGAACTCTGCGATAGCGTTATCTGGAATTGTCTCAGTAGCAAACAATGCCGATAATCGACTTGAGGTTTTCGGTGTAAGCACTGATAGCGCAGTGTGGCACAATTGGCAAACAATACCGCTCCCAAACTCCTCTTGGCCCGGCTGGAGCAAATTTAACGGTGTAGTAACCAGCAAACCCGCCGTTCATCGTAATTCAGACGGTCGATTGGAAGTATTCGTGCGTGGTACGGATAATGCACTCTGGCATAACTGGCAGACCGCCGCTGATACCAATACCTGGTCAAGCTGGCAGCCGCTGTATGGAGGTATCACCAGCAACCCTGAGGTATGTATCAACTCTGACGGCCGACTTGAGGTCTTTGCACGCGGCACAGATAACGCGCTATGGCACATCTGGCAAACCGCGGCCCATACCAATTCGTGGTCAAGCTGGAAATCTCTGGGTGGCACACTCACGAGTAACCCGGCTGCACATATCAATGCCGACGGCCGGCTTGAGGTCTTTGCACGTGGTGCCGATAATGCCCTTTGGCACATTTGGCAAACAGCCGCTCACACTGATCAATGGTCAAGTTGGCAGTCACTAAAAGGTATAATCACTAGCGACCCAGTAATCATCGACAACTGCGATGATCGGCTCGAAGTCTTTGCACGCGGTGCCGATAACACACTCCGGCACATTTCACAGATCGGTTCTGATTCCGTTTCGTGGTCAAACTGGCAGTGTTTGGATGGTGTGATCACTAGCGCCCCAGCGGTGGTGAAGAATATCTCTGGTCGGCTTGAGGTCTTTGCTCGCGGCGCTGATAACACGCTCTGGCGCACCTGGCAAACTTCCCATAACGGCCCATGGTCTAACTGGAGCTCATTTACAGGCATTATCGCCAGTGCCCCAACGGTAGCGAAGAATTCAGACGGCCGGATTGAGGTCTTTGTGCTTGGCCTTGATAAGGCACTCTGGCACCTCTGGCAAACAACCTCATCAGCCACATCATCGTGGACCACCTGGGCTCTCCTCGGCGGCATCACCTTGATCGATGCCTCAGTGATCAAGTAATCTGGAAGGAGCCAGCTTCGCACTAGACGATCGTGAGCTGCTGGCCCGGTGCAAAAGGAAAACATCTACTTGCGCTTCACCGGGCCAGATAGGGGGATAATAGGGCTGTATTAATCCAGCCACTCAGTCAACGCTTTTTCTAGTTTATCCAACGCCTGAATATGTTTACCTTTTGACATAAGATCAAGATTGTGTAATTAGAAAGCAAAAACCAGTCAACATCGGGAAATTCTTTAAACCACTTCGGCAACGCAGCTTTATCTTTCACGCAGAGCCATATCCTTTGCTGCTTTAACTGTAGATAATGAGAACGGCCTTGGTACACCAGACTGGTGAGCCCCGCTAAATGAACCGGGATAGAAAGCTGGTTTTGCAAGCACTGTACAGCATCACTCCACTCTGGCTTACGCCCTGCTCGTACATACACGCCGGCCCGCAGTTTTTGCAGCCAATTGCTATTCATATACTTATTCGCTAAAGAGGGACTGATGCTGTGCTTTGTTAGCCAGGATTGCAACACTAAGGAGCCCGGCGTAGTGTTTTGCAAAAGCCAGTTTAATTTTGATGACATAGATTCACCCTTGGTGTAACAATATAATAAATAGTAAACCATTGGGTGGTTAAAGTGTCAATTTTTTGAGCAATCATTTCATCGATCATTCGTTTTTACCTATTCCTAAGTCGCAAAGGCCAAAATAAATCCTTTTTCTGTCCTTATTTCCGCTCTATTCAAATCCTTACAATTTATCCAGTCCAATTTGCGAATGACTTCCAGATTTTACTTGTGTAAGTTTAAAGCTTGGTGCGATACCATAACAAAAGAATTAATTCACAAATTTAACGTAAGACAACTGCATGATTAACACAGAAACTTTTGATACCCACACGCCCATGATGCAGCAATATCTCCGTCTTAAAGCACAGCATCCCGATATCCTGCTGTTTTATAGAATGGGGGATTTCTATGAACTCTTTTATGACGATGCTAAAAAAGCCGCAAAATTGCTGGATATTTCGCTGACCAAGCGAGGCCAATCGGCTGGTAACCCTATTCCAATGGCAGGCGTGCCACATCATGCAGTAGAAAACTATTTAGCTAAACTGGTTCAATTAGGTGAGTCAGTCGCTATCTGTGAGCAAGTTGGCGATCCTGCCACCAGCAAAGGCCCGGTTGAGCGTAAAGTCGTTCGCATCGTTACCCCCGGTACCGTGACAGATGAAGCTTTATTACAGGAACGGCAAGACAACCTGCTCGCAGCCATCTGGCACGATAATCAGGGATTTGGCTATGCCACGCTGGATTTAACATCCGGCCGTTTCCAAATATCCGAAACGGCAGAACAAGAAACGATGTCAGCCGAATTGCAACGTAGCCGTCCTGTTGAATTGCTCTATCCTGAAAGTTTTGAGCATATGGCTTTGATTGAAAATTATCATGGCCTGCGCCGCCGCCCTTTATGGGAATTTGAACTGGATACAGCAAAGCAGCAACTTAATCTGCAATTTGGTACCCGTGATCTGGTCGGTTTTGGTGTGGAAAAAGCAACACTCGCTCTGCGCGCCGCGGGCTGCCTGTTGCAATACGTCAAAGATACTCAGCGCACAGCGTTGCCTCACATCCGTGGCATCACGGTGGAACGTCAGCAAGATACGGTTATTATGGATGCGGCAACCCGCCGTAATCTGGAGCTGACACAAAACCTGTCTGGCGGTACTGATAATACCCTCGCTTCTGTTCTTGATCTGTGTGTTACCCCAATGGGTAGCCGAATGTTGAAGCGCTGGTTGCATGCTCCCGTCAGGGATCGCCAGATACTGGAAAACCGTCAGCAGGCCATTGCTACCTTGCAGGAAATTGGGTTGGAGTTGCAGCCATTTTTACTGCAAGTCGGTGATCTGGAACGTGTATTGGCCCGCTTGGCTCTACGCTCTGCCCGGCCACGAGACCTGGCAAGAATGCGCCATGCATTCCAGCAACTACCAGATATCCATCAGATTATGGATTCATCCGATTCGCCATATATCAAACAATTACAGCGAAATATTGGTAATTTTGATGAGTTACAGGAATTGCTTGAAAAAGCGATTGTAGAAACACCACCGGTATTGATTCGGGATGGTGGCGTAATCGCACCGGGTTATAACAGTGAACTGGATGAGTGGCGCACACTGGCTGATGGTGCCAGTAACTATCTGGAACAGCTAGAAATCCGCGAACGAGAAAAACTGGGTATTGATACTCTGAAAGTCGGCTTTAATGGTGTTCATGGCTACTATATTCAAGTCAGTCGTGGGCAGAGCCATCTGGTGCCCATTCATTATGTCCGCCGCCAGACACTGAAAAATGCTGAACGTTATATCATCCCTGAGTTAAAAGAATATGAAGATAAGGTTCTGACTTCGAAAGGCAAATCCCTAGCAATAGAGAAAGCCCTGTATGAAGAATTATTCGATCTATTACTGCCTCACTTAGCCGCATTACAAACCAGTGCCGAAGCACTGGCTGAACTTGACGTACTGGCAAATCTGGCAGAACGGGCTGAAACCCTGAATTATGTTTGCCCAACATTGAGTGATAAACCGGGAATTCAAATCACCGGTGGTCGTCATCCGGTTGTTGAGCAAGTTCTGCGTGAGCCATTTATCTCCAACCCGCTCTCTTTATCCTCGCAGCGACGTCTGCTGATTATTACCGGTCCAAATATGGGCGGTAAAAGTACCTATATGCGTCAGGCCGCACTTATTACACTTCTGGCTTATATCGGCAGCTTTGTGCCTGCTGAAAAAGCGGTAATCGGCCCTGTTGATCGCATATTTACCCGTGTGGGCGCTTCCGATGATCTGGCATCTGGCCGTTCAACCTTTATGGTGGAAATGACGGAAACTGCCAATATCCTGCACAATGCGACCGAACAAAGCCTGGTGTTGATGGATGAAATTGGCAGAGGAACATCAACTTACGATGGTCTTTCTCTGGCATGGGCATGTGCAGAAAATCTGGCAAACCGCATTAAAGCAATGACTCTGTTTGCAACTCACTATTTTGAGCTGACCACGTTGCCGGAAAAACTCGAAGGTGTAGTTAATATTCATCTGGATGCGGTAGAACATGGGGATACCATCGCCTTTATGCACAGTGTACAAGAGGGTGCAGCCAGTAAGAGTTATGGGCTGGCCGTTGCTTCCCTCGCTGGCGTTCCCCGTGAAGTGATTAAACGGGCGCGCCAGAAACTTAAAGAGCTGGAATCCCTGTCCAATAATGCAACTGCAAGTCATGTGGATACACCGCAACTTGCGTTGTTAACAGAAGAAACCTCACCGGCGGTTGAAGCATTGGAAAATCTCAATCCAGACTCTCTGACTCCCCGTCAGGCATTGGAATGGATTTATCGGCTGAAAGATATGGTGTAAAAAAGTGTTCGATAAAAACCTTTTACAACCAATATCCCGTTTTTTGCAATGTGAAACCCCGGATTTGTGGGTAGATAAAGCAAAACAACCGGAAAATTTACCTGTGCTTCTGCGCGATCACCTGTTATGTGAATTGAAAGCAGCACAGAGTGCTATGTATTTGATCCGCAAGTATGCAGTGGATCAGCAAAGTGCGGATGCACTTCTGGCATGGTTTAAACCTTATGAAGATTTTGCTTACAAGAAAATGGGCGATCTCAATTCACTAAGAGGCCAAAATCAGGCAACCAAACAGATCACCGCCAAAGCTAATTCACCATATAGCCAAGATCTGATTGATAAAATGGTATTGCTGATTAAAGAAGAATTACATCACTTCTATCAGGTGCTAGAGATCATGGATGCACGCAATATTAGCTATGAAAGTATCAGTGCCAGCCGTTATGCTAAAGGCATTCTTAGCCATATCATCAACCACGAGCCTTATACACTGGTGGATAAACTGATTATTGGTGCCTATATTGAGGCACGCTCCTGTGAGCGTTTTGCCAAACTGGCACCTCATCTTGATGAAGAATTGAGTAAATTTTATATCTCACTACTTCGCTCTGAAGCTCGCCATTACCAAGACTATCTTTCACTAGCACAATCTATTGCTAATGAAGATATTACCGAGCGGGTGAACTATTTTGGCCGTGTTGAAGCTGAATTGATTCAAAATCCAGATAGCGATTTTAAATTCCACAGTGGTATCCCTGTAACTTGAATATAACATTGATTAAAAAAGGTGAGCTTATACTCACCTTTAAACCAATGACGAAGCAATTGAGGTGATTCAAAATTAGGGGCACTAAAATTATTAATCAAGCTATTTGCAATCGATGAAGGTGAGATACATCAATATGCCGTTTTACCTGCCATAAATCGTAATCCACCTGCATTCCCATCCAAACTTGAGGTGAACTGCCAATAACGGCAGATAATTTCAGTGCCATTTCTAGCGAAACATCAGACTTGCCAACAACCAACATCATAGCCATTAGTGGTAATCCTCATAGTTCACAATGTAGACATCACCATCATACAACTCAAAGGTAATTCGCCAATTCCCTGTCACAGTAATAGACCACACACCATTCCGGTTTCCTGCAAGTGGGTGTAAGAAAAAGCCAGGGATATCTACATCTTCAATTTTTACAGCTCTATTCAACACCTCAAGACGGGTAGCAATCTTTGGAGCTTGCATGACATTAATACCGGCTGTAGAACCTGTTCTATGGCTGTAGTACTAGCGGGAGTAATGAAATTACTCCTGAAAAAGGAGTCATTATAAGCCCTTGATTAAGATTCACCATCATCCCAGACAGGGTTAGGATAATTTTACCGGGTACTGAAGAACTTGGTAATACCGAGCACTAATAACGCAAAAATATGGACAATAGTTCTTCAGAACCCAAGTAGCCAAACTATTCAACAACTAAGTACGAAACAACGCTTCAATATTCAAACCCTGGGTTTGCATAATATCTTTCAAACGCCGCAAACCTTCGACTTGGATCTGACGCACTCTTTCCCTTGTTAAACCGATCTCTTTGCCCACATCTTCCAGAGTTTCAGCCTCATACCCCAAAAGACCAAAGCGGCGCGCTAATACTTCACGTTGTTTCGAATTCAACTCAAACAACCATTTGACGATACTCTTTTTCATATCATCTTCCTGCGTTGTTCCCTCTGGCCCTGTTTCATTCTCATCAGATAAAACGTCCAATAATGCTTTATCGGAATCGCTGCTAATGGGTGTATCAACCGAAATGATACGTTCATTTAACCGCAACATGCGGCTTACATCATCAACCGATTTATCCAGTTGTTCCGCTATCTCTTCCGGGCTAGGTTCATGATCTAATTTATGGGCGAGTTCTCTTGCCGTACGCAAATAGACGTTGAGCTCCTTAACAATATGGATTGGCAACCGGATAGTACGGGTTTGATTCATAATCGCCCGTTCAATAGTTTGCCGAATCCACCATGTTGCATAGGTAGAAAACCTGAACCCGCGCTCCGGGTCAAATTTTTCAACAGCACGGATAAGACCAAGATTGCCTTCTTCAATCAGATCAAGAAGCGCTAACCCTCTGTTACTGTAACGACGGGAGATTTTGACAACCAACCGCAGGTTACTCTCAATCATTCTCTGGCGGGCCAGAACATCACCACGTAATGCCCGCCTGGCGAAAAAAACCTCTTCTTCTGCGGTCAACAAAGGAGAAAAACCAATCTCGCCGAGATAAAGCTGTGTCGCATCAAGAACCCGCTGGTTCATACCCTGCAATACATCTAAGTCATGCTCAAGATCAGTTAGGTCATCCTCACCATTCTTCAATAATTTCTCATCGAAGTCGTCAGCTTCAATACCACTTTCATCTAAATCCGCATCATCATACAACTCGTTAACTTTCAGCGTATTTTGGCTCATAAGCTGCCCCTACCCATGATAATGCAGGCAGAATTCAGCATTCTGCCCAGTTTATCGCTGCGGAAGATAACGCAGCGGGTTTACGGATTTTCCCTTGTAACGAATTTCAAAGTGTAATCTTACAGAGCTGGTACCCGTGCTACCCATAGTGGCGATTTTTTGCCCCGCCTTAATGTCCTGTTGCTCACGAACCAGCATTGTATCGTTATGAGCATAGGCACTCAGGTAGTCATCGTTATGTTTTATAATTATCAGATTTCCATATCCACGTAAGGCGCTTCCGGCGTAAACAACTCGACCACCTGCTGTTGCAAATACTGACTGACCACTGCTACCAGCAATATCAATCCCTTTGTTACCCCCTTGGGTATCAGAGAAATTTTCAATCACTTTGCCTTCTGCAGGCCACATCCAACTGCTGACAGCGCTGTTTCCACTGCTTGCGGTTGTCGTCGGTGATTTTACATACGTATTGTTTACGGTTGACGTAGTTGCCTGTGGCAACATTTTTACACTTTTCTGTTTTCCTGAATTTGCAGGATACGCATTAGTTGATTGAGAATCAACCAGCGTTGTTTGAATTTGATTATGGCTATAAGTGGTTAACATCCTGCCGCTGCCGGTCCTCAAAGTCTGTCCCACAGTCAGGCTATAAGGTTCTGAAATATTATTTTTGCTCGCAAGATCACGAAAATCACTCCCCGTGATCCAAGCAATATAAAACAGAGTATCACCGTGCCTTACGGTATAAGTGTTGCCGTTATAGCTACCTTTAGGAATACTTTCATAATCACGGTCATAAATAATTCTCCCTTGTGAATTGCTGCCGGTAGCACTCATTGACGAAGGTGAAGATGGCATTGGTGTAGATATAGCAGAGCTGTCTGAAGAGATTACCGGGCGACTGATCCCCCTGCTTTGTTCCTGATTAATACTGGTGATAGGCGCTGGGCGAGTTGGCGGATTTGTACAACCGACTAACCAGATTCCCATCAATGAACAAATTACAATCCGCTGTATTTTCTTCATTGGGCTTCCCGAATTCATACTTTCTTCCCCCATAACGGCAAATAATAAGCGTAAAAATCAATAACTCTTAAAGGTTATACATAACCATAAAAATTTCCAAACGAAAATAATTTCGCTTATTAAAGCGCATATAACCATTAATTGAAAAATAGTTGCAATAGACTACGAATTTAAGCCAGTTCCCCTTGCACAAGAGGCACAAAACGTACAGCTTCGATCACTTCACTATGAAAACCATTGCCATGACGTTTCACAGATTTAAGAATTTGTGTATGTTCACCAACGGGCAAAACCATAACACCACCATCAGCAAGCTGGAGCATCAGTTCTTGTGGGATATATGGAGGAGCCGCAGTCACGATAATCGCATCAAATAACCCACGCGATGGCCATCCTTGCCAACCATCCCCATGACGGGTTGAGACATTATGCAAATCAAGTTGTTTTAATCTGCGCTTAGCCTGCCACTGTAAACCTTTTATCCGTTCTACCGAAAAAACATGTTTGACTAAATGCGCTAATATTGCCGTCTGATAACCAGAGCCTGTACCAATTTCCAGTACCTTAGCATCAGGTGTTAACTGAAGCAGTTCAGTCATACGGGCGACAATATAAGGCTGAGAAATCGTTTGCCCATAACCAATAGGCAAAGCTGTATTTTCATACGCTTTATGTGCCAGTGCTTCATCGACAAAACGTTCTCTGGGCACAGCAGAAATGGCGGCCAGTAAACGTTCATCTTCTATTCCCTGCTGGCGTAATTGTGTCAGCAAATTTTTCATTGCCCGACTTAGCATGCTCCATCAACCTCAGCTTTAGCTAACCAGTCTCTGACTAACCCCTGCGCTTTATACGCAGTCAGATCGACCTGCAATGGCGTAATAGAGACATATCCCTGTTCTACAGCCGCAAAATCTGTTTCAGGCCCCGCATCATGTTTATCTCCCGGCGGCCCCAGCCAGTAAAGCATGTTTCCTTTCGGATCTTGCATAGAGTAGACTTCTTCCGCTGCATGACGGCTACCACAACGCGTCACCCGGAAACCTTTAATTTGCTCAAGAGGCAGATCAGGCACATTCACATTCAGAATATTACCCGCTCTCAAAGGTGTTGTTTGTAACATTTGCAGCAAACGGCATGTGATTTCTGCCGCCGTTTCATAATGCGATTGGCCATCAAGTGAAATGGCCAATGCCGGCAAACCCAGGTGGCGGCCTTCCATCGCGGCAGCAACAGTACCTGAATAAATCACATCATCCCCAAGGTTGGGTCCACGGTTAATACCAGAAACAACAATTTCCGGACGCGGAAGGACTAAGCGATTAACACCGAGATAAACACAATCTGTTGGCGTGCCATCCAGCACCGAGATATCCCCATTCGCCAGCGTATGAATTCTTAATGAACGATCAAGTGTCAGTGCATTAGATGCACCGCTCCGGTTACGATCAGGCGCAACAATCTGTACATGATAGCTTTCCCGCAATGCTGTCGCTAAAACCTGAATACCTGGTGCAGTTACACCGTCATCATTACTCAGCAATATTCGTAACATTATTTTGATCCTGATTGATGATTTCCCTGACCACACTGGTAGCAAAACTGCCGGCAGGCAACCAGAAACTGATCTTTACCGTGCTATTATCCAGCCATTCCCAACACAGATCCTGAGGCCGAACCAGAATAGCCCTACGGGTGCAATCCACTCTTTCCCGTTTGATAAGTTCCCACAATGATTCATAAGGCTGTAAATATTGCCGTTCAAAATCCGCAGATTGATGCAGTGTTCCCAATTCACCACTGCCAGGCAGTGGCGCGGTTATCTGTAGCTCTCCGTCGGTGACCCGCTGCTGCAATAAAGGCAACTCGGCTTCGTCAGCAACAAACCAACTACCACGCCCCGTTAATTGTAAGGCGTCACCATTAATGACCTGCTGCTGCTGTCCAAGAGCAATCCGCACACTCGCCACCGCATTAAACATAGCACTGCGACTGGCTGAAAGATAAAAGCTGCGTTTATTTCTCTCTTTTACCCGGATTTCATTATCCGCCCAGCGTTGCGCCTGAACCAGATTCTGTCCATCCCGCCCAAAACGCTGTTCACCAAAATAGTTAGCAACCCCACCTTGTTGAATCAGTTGTAATCTGTTTTCAACAAACTGGTGATGATTGATTTCCCGCAAGATCAGAGTAAATGAATTTCCTTTCAACGCTCCAATACGTAGTTTACGTTTCTGACGATCTGTCACCAGAACCTCACATCCTTCAAGCTGAAACGATGCAAAATCAGGATCCTGTTTACCCGGTAAGTGTAAGCAAAACCATTGTTCTGTTACTGCGTTACGGTCTTTTAAACCTGCATAACTGACCGATCTAGGCGGTATACCCGCGAAACGGGCGAGATTATCTGCAACAAATTGGGTATTACAACCCGTTTTACGGACATGCACCATCAAGTGCTCACCTTCCCCATCAGGAGAAAAACCTAAATCTTCACGGACGATAAAATCATCCGGTGAAGCTTTTAATATCCCCGTCGCTTCCGGTTGCCCATACAGCCAATTTAATTCAGCTAATGCCATCAATTATTCCTTAACCAGCAAAGCCACCGCTTCGCAAGCAATACCTTCTTTACGTCCAACAAATCCCAATTTTTCGGTCGTTGTAGCTTTAACATTGATATCATCAATGTGGCATTGCAGATCTTCCGCCAGATTGACTCTCATTTGTGGGACATGGGGCAGCATTTTTGGTGCCTGAGCAATAATCGTAATATCCAAATTACCGATCCGATAACCCTTTTCTCTGATACGACGATAAGCTTCACGCAATAACTTACGGCTATCCACACCTTTAAATGCCGGATCAGTATCCGGAAATAATTTCCCGATATCACCTAATGCCGCCGCCCCTAACAAGGCGTCAGTCGCTGCATGGAGAGCAACATCACCATCAGAGTGCGCCAATAGCCCTTGTTCATAAGGGATACGGACACCACCGATAATAATCGGCCCTTCACCACCAAATTTATGCACATCGAAACCGTGTCCGATTCTCATGATGTCTGTTCCTTCATTTTCTGGACAGATAAAATTCTGCCAATACCAAATCCTCGGGTCGCGTAACTTTTATATTGTCAGAACGCCCGTTAACCAATACCGGTTGATAGCCACAATATTCCAGTGCAGAAGCTTCGTCAGTGATATTAGCGTGTTGTGACAGTGCTTTTGATAAGCTATCCCTCAGTAACACCAGTGGAAAAAACTGCGGTGTTAGCGCATGCCAGAGATCTTGGCGCTCTACCGTATGGTCAATAACCTGACCAACACGTCCACGTTTCATCGTATCGCTGACCGGAGATGCCAGAATACCACCACATGCCCTATTTCCCTGTTCATCCGCTTCTGCCAATTGTAGCAAACGTTCAAGATCGTCACGGTGTAAACAAGGACGGGCCGCATCATGCACTAAAACCCAGCGATTATCATTCCCGGCCAAATTAGCCAGATAATTTAAACCAGCCAATACAGAATCTGCCCGCTGCTTCCCACCGATTACCGTCGTAATGCGCGGATTTGATGCAACCTCAAGAGATTGAAACAGTGTATCAGCCGGATTTAAAACAACCACAACGCGTTGAATGCGGGGATGATCAAGTAATGCAGCCAGAGTATGTTCAATAACAGTTTTTCCGGCAATAGACAGATATTGCTTTGGGCAATCCGAATTCATTCGGCTACCAATGCCCGCTGCGGGTACCAAAGCAATAATATCAGCACAGGAATGCAATAATAGATCGTTCATTTTAATTATTGAGTATTATTTGGAGTCGAGGGACGTGAATTATTTTCTTTAGATTTATCAGTGACTAAACGATAGAAAGTTTCACCTGGTTTGATCATACCCAATTCATTACGGGATCGCTCTTCAATGGCTTCCTGTCCACCAGTAAGATCGTCAATTTCCGCCGATAACTGATCGTTACGCACTTTAAGTTTGCTGTTTTTGCTCTCTTCCATAGCAACATCATTCTTAACCCGTACATAATCATGAATACCATTTTTACCAAGCCACAGTGAATACTGTAACCATCCGAGTAAAACCACTAATAGTAGCGTCAGCTTACCCATTTCCGCCCCCTGAAATATCCGTCAATCATCCCATAACTCAAAGAGCGACGCTACTATCACAAAACAGGATGGGGGAAAAATAGTTGAGAGTAAAGTTATGACATAAGCACATCACCGAAGATTCAATAATGTGCTTATGTTGATGTTATACGCCATTAACCCCTGAACGTATAATGCCGTTCTTTTTCAACTCCACCAGCAACTGCTCCACTGATACTTCAATAGGTTGTTGGCCTGAAAGATAAATTTCCGGGTTATCGGGAATCTCATAGGCTGAATCAATCCCTGTGAAATGACGGATTTCACCCGCACGGGCTTTTTTGTACAATCCCTTAGGATCACGGGATTCGCAAATTTCCAATGGTGTATCGACAAAAACTTCAATAAATTGCCCCGGTTCCAGCAATTCACGAACCTTTTGCCTTTCTGCTTTATGAGGAGAAATAAAAGCGGTCAGTACGACTAAACCCGCATCTACCATCAGATTGGCGACTTCACCCACACGGCGAATATTCTCCTGCCTGTCCTGTTCTGAAAAACCTAAATCACTGCAAAGACCATGACGCAAGTTATCACCATCAAGCAGATACGTTTTTATTCCCCGTTGAAACAGGGCTTGCTCTAAAGCCCCAGCCACCGTGGATTTACCTGAACCCGATAAGCCAGTGAACCAAATAACCAATGCGGGATGCCCATTTTCTGCTTCCCGTCGCTCTCTGGTCAGTTGATATGGATGCCAGACAACATTTTCTGACGCCAAATTTTCAATTCCTTCTGCCAATTTATTTACCTCCCAGTAAATCTCTGGCCCCCCAATGGGGGAAATGGCGGCGAATTAACCGATTCAACTCCAGTTCAAATTCGCTGAATTCTTTTGGCCCTTCATAAACATCTGTCTGAATTTCACGCACCAAACCAGCACCAACCGTGACATTAGTCAGCCGATCAATAAAGATAATGCCGCCAGTGTCACTATTTTGCTGATAACTATCGAGCATTAATAGCTCTTCAAAAGAAAACTCTACTGATCCGATGGCATTCAATGGTAAATCAACAGCCACCCGTTGTGTCAGGTTCGTAATATCCACCTGATACTGGATATTCTCAACTTTCCCACGGCTCTTTTTACCCGCCACTTTGATATCAAGATTTTGTCCTTGCACCAAAGGCTGTTCAGACATCCACACGACATCCACCAACGCATGCCGGGTAACCGTCATCTCATCATCAGCATAAATCAGGAGATCGCCCCGGCTGATATCAATTTCATCTTTCAGCACCACGGTAATTGCTTCACCAGGGACAGCAAAATCCAAATCACCATCAAAAGTCACGATCCGCTCTACTTGCGAGGTGACACCAGATGGCATGACTTTAATCCTCTGCCCTTTGCGTAAAATCCCAGATGAAAGTGTACCGCTGTAACCACGAAAATCGAGATCAGGCCGGCTGACATACTGTACCGGGAAGCGCAGTAACTGCTTCGAAGCTTCTTTCTTTACATCTGCGGTTTCGAGAATATCCAGCAATGCGGGTCCTTCATACCAGACCATATTGGTACTTCTGGTGACAATGTTATCGCCATCAAGTGCAGAGATCGGAACAAAATAAATTTTCAAATCTGTCGGCAACTGCGCGGCAAAGTTCAAATAATCTTGTTTTATCAGGTCAAAAACCTCCTGCCTGTATTCCATCAGATCCATTTTATTCACCGCAACCACCAAGTGGCGGATCCCCAGCAAGGTACTGATAAAACTGTGACGACGGGTCTGCTCCTGAACACCTTTACGGGCATCAATCAACAGAATCGAAAGATCACAGGTCGATGCACCTGTCGCCATATTGCGGGTGTATTGTTCATGTCCCGGCGTGTCGGCAATAATAAATTTGCGTTTTTCGGTGGAAAAGTAGCGATAAGCGACATCAATGGTGATGCCCTGTTCGCGCTCCGCGGCGAGACCATCCACCAGCAAAGCCAAATCCAATTTTTCACCCTGAGTACCGATTCGTTTACTGTCATTCTGCAAGGTTGAAAGCTGATCTTCGTAGATCTGACGGGTATCATGTAACAGACGGCCAATCAGGGTACTTTTGCCATCATCCACACTGCCACAAGTCAGGAAACGCAATAATCCCTTATCCTGTTGAGCACGCAGATAGGCCTCCACACCACCCTGTTGTTTAATTTGATCAGCAATAACTTCATTTTGTGCAAGTGCAGGCATGGTTGTTCTCCTTAGAAATAACCTTGACGTTTTTTCAGTTCCATAGAAGCAGATTGATCACTGTCAATCAGCCGCCCTTGCCGCTCACTGGTCGTGGATATCAGCATCTCTTCAATAATTTCCGGCAATGTTTCAGCATCAGATTTCACGGCCCCCGTCAGCGGCCAGCAACCAAGAGTGCGGAAACGAACTTTGCGTTGACTGATAACTTCGCCAGGTTTCAAATTGATCCGGTCGTCATCAACCATAATCAACGTGCCATCACGCTCTATTACCGGACGCGGTTTAGCAAAATAAAGAGGAACGATATCAATTTGTTCCAGATAGATATATTGCCAAACATCCAGTTCAGTCCAGTTGGAAAGTGGGAATACGCGAATGCTTTCACCTTTGTTAATCTGGCCGTTGTAATTGCGCCACAATTCAGGACGCTGGTTTTTAGGATCCCAACGATGTGAGCGATCACGGAATGAATAAATACGCTCTTTAGCACGTGATTTTTCTTCATCACGCCGGGCACCACCGAAAGCCGCATCAAAACCATATTTATCCAGTGCCTGTTTTAACCCTTCCGTTTTCATGATGTCGGTATGTTTGGCGCTACCATGCACAAATGGATTGATTCCCATTGCTTCCCCTTGCGGGTTGCGATACACCAATAGTTCAAAGCCGTAATTCTTCGCGGTACGATCACGAAACTCGTACATTTCGCGGAATTTCCAGCCCGTATCCACGTGCAGCAAAGGAAATGGTAAGGTTCCCGGATAGAACGCCTTGCGTGCAAGATGAAGCATGACCGAAGAATCTTTACCAATAGAGTAAAGCATCACTGGGTTTTCAAACTCTGCGGCCACTTCTCGTATAATATGGATACTTTCAGCTTCAAGTTGCTGCAAGTGTGTCAATCTTTTCTCGTCCATTACCACTCCTTATGCAAAATCGACTACTGTCGGACGGCTTATCTTGGCAATAGGTTGTTGCCCAAACCAGGCTATCTGATGGTGGAGTTGAACTACCTCCCCCACTACCAGTAACGCCGGTGACGGTGCCTGCTGTGCTAACTGTTCCAGTTCCAGCAAAGTGCCTGTCAACACTTGCTGCTCTGGACGAGTACCACAACCGATAACAGCTACGGGTGTATCTTCCGCCCGCCCATGTAAAATTAATTGATGACTTATCAAGGCGGATTTCACCGTCCCCATATAAATCGCCAGAGTCTGATTGCCTTTGGCCAAAGCCTGCCAATCCAGCTCATTACCATTTTCCCGGCAATGACCTGTAATAAAAGTGATACTCTGCGAGTGCTCCCGGTGAGTCAGCGGAATTCCCGCGTAAGCAGTCGCTCCAATAGCGGCGGTAATTCCCGGTACAACCTGAAAAGGAATCCCTGCTGATGCCGCAACCTGTAACTCCTCACCACCACGGCCAAAAATAAAGGGATCACCACCTTTAAGGCGAACCACTTTTTTCCCCTGTCTGGCAAATTTCATTATCAATTGGTTAGTTTCTTCCTGAGAAACCGAGTGATTACCCGCTCTTTTACCAACGCAAATTTTATCTGCATCCCGGCGAACCAGATCCAGCACTTCACTGCTGACCAGATGATCATAAAGCACCACATCAGCCTGCTGAATAACCTGTAATCCCTTTAACGTCAGTAATCCCGGATCACCTGGACCTGCACCGACCAGAGCCAATTCTCCCGGTGAATCAGGCTGTTCCAGCTGTTGCTCAAGTTGCTCTTCCGCCTGTTGGATCTGACCGTTTGCAACCAACATAGCGAAACGACCATTAAAAGCCTGTTCCCAAAAAGAACGACGCTGGCGCATGGAAGTTAATCGCTGTTTCACCCGCTCGCGCCACTTCCCGGCAATGTTTGCCATCATACCAAGGCTGGAAGGCAGTAATGCTTCCAGTTTCTCGCGGATTAAACGCGCTAATACCGGCGCTTTTCCTGCCGATGAAATCGCCACTAAAACAGGAGAACGATCGATAATTGATGGAAAAATAAATGAGCAATGAGATTGATCATCAACGACATTGACCAAAATACCGCGCTTATCCGCCTCGGTAAAAACCTGATGATTTAGACCGTAATCATCAGTCGCTGCAATCACCAGAAAAATGCCATCAAGATATTCAGGCTGGAACGCTCTCTTATACCATTCCAGTTCACCAGCTTGATAACGCTGTTGTAATTCAGAGCATAATTCAGGCGCTACAACCTGTAATAATGCACCTGCCCGTAGTAGTAGAGTCGCCTTACGTGCGGCCACCTCTCCACCACCGACAAGTAATACAAGCCGCCCTTTTAACTCAACAAATATCGGTAAGTAATCCACAATTGCCCTTGGTATCCAGTGAAATATTTATAAGTACTGAAACTGTTTCGAATGAATATATGAGTCGGTGGTAAAGTTATAAAATGACAAAAAGGAATTAATTGTTCTGTAATGGAATATAGGTAACCTCTCTAGAATAACTTTTCATTAGATTGCATGAGGATGAAAATGAAAGAACAAAATATAATGACAGTAGCGGGGCAACCGGCTGTTATTTATATTAATAATCACCCTCGCCCTAAAACAAAGCGAGGGCTTTATCATTAATTCCACTTAGGAAATATCCGGTTTTTTAATTTTCATGTAACCCACATTCTCGCTTCAAGCCAAAGAAACGGGTTTGTTCTTCACTCATGCCCGGTTCCCATTTTTGGGTTGTATGGATGTCACCAACAGAGAGATAACCCTGTTCCCATAATGGATGATATTCCAAGCCATGCTTTGTAAGATATTGATGCACATGTTTGTTATCCCAGTCGATAATCGGCAAGATCTTAAATACGCCACGCTGTACAGACAAAACCGGTAATTTTGATCGGCTTTCAGATTGCTGGCGGCGTAAACCAGCAAACCAACTTTGTGCTCTCAGATTTTTCAAAGCCCGATTCATCGGTTCAACTTTATTAATCTGATTGTAACGTTCTATTCCCTCTACACCTTGTTCCCACAATTTTCCATAACGAGCTTCTTGCCAGGCTGGAGAGTGTTCAGCACTGAATACTTGCAGATTCAGTTTCAGTTGCATTGTTAATTTATCTATGAATTGATAAGTTTCAGGGAACAAATAGCCGGTATCAGTAAGAATGACAGGAATATCCGGGTATTCCTGTGCCACTAAGTGAAGACATACCGCCGCCTGAATGCCAAAACTGGAAGAAAGAACAAACTCCCCCGGCAAATTCTCCAATGCCCAATTTACCCGCTGATGAGCATCCATAATTTCAAGTCGCTGATTAATTTCAACCAGTGATGCCTCCTGCTGTTCTGTCGCCACTCCAACCAATTGTGATAAGCTGAGTTGGCTCATACCGCCTCCTGCCAATCGTAAAAATCGCGGGCCGCATCCAATACC
Source organism: Photorhabdus khanii NC19 (assembly GCF_000517265.1). Taxonomy (GTDB): domain Bacteria; phylum Pseudomonadota; class Gammaproteobacteria; order Enterobacterales; family Enterobacteriaceae; genus Photorhabdus; species Photorhabdus khanii. The sequence continues at coordinate 7,832 of NZ_AYSJ01000015.1, read as the reverse complement.
GGTTTGATAATATCGGTACGGATCAGGAAATCGCCAAAGCCTTCATTTAGTTGCCTCCCTATCGCCCAGCGCCCGATAAGTTCATCCATGATGGATAAGATCGCTTCAGAACTGATATTTTCTTTATACATTCGTGGAATACGAGTGCCGATCCGGTTTCCACCAAGATGAAGGTTATAGCGATCAAGCGCTTTACCCACCAACCCCACTTCCGCCAACATAGCTCTGCCACAACCATTCGGGCAACCCGTCACCCGCAAAACAATATGTTCATCATCAATACCGTGTTTATTCATCAGTTGTTCAACATGAGTGACAAACTCCGGCAAAAAACGTTCAGCCTCAGCCATTGCCAATGGACAAGTTGGGAAAGAGACACAAGCCATTGAGTTTTCACGCTGAACGGTGGTTTTATCATCAATCAGCCCATGTTCTCGGGCGATAGTTTCAATGCGCTGTTTTTCACTTTCAGGAATACCAGCAATAACTAAGTTTTGGTTGGCTGTCAGGCGAAAATCCCCTTTGTGGATTTTTGCAATTTCGGCAACGCCACTTTTCAGTGGCCTGCCCGGATAGTCCAAAAGGCGACCATTCTCAATAAACAGCGTCAAATGCCATTTATCATCGATTCCTTTTAGCCAGCCAATTTGATCACCACGGCCAGTAAATTCATAAGGCCGGATTGCTTCAAATTTCACGCCCGCACGTTTTTCCACTTCCTCTTTAAAAGTGTCAACGCCAACCCGCTCCAACGTATACTTGGTTTTAGCGTTTTTACGCTCGGTCCGGTTACCCCAGTCACGCTGAGTGGTCACCACAGATTCAGCAATCGCCAATGTATGCTCAAGCGGAATATAACCAAATTCACTCGCCATTCGTGGATAGGTATTTTTATCGCCGTGAGTCATCGCCAAACCACCACCCACCAGCACGTTAAAACCAATCAGTCTGCCACCTTCTGAAATGGCAACGAAGTTCAGATCGTTAGCATGTAGATCAACATCATTCTGGGGAGGGATAACAACCGTGGTTTTAAATTTACGAGGCAAATAAGTAGCACCAAGAATCGGCTCTTCATCAGTAGTTGCGACTTTTTCTTTATCCAGCCAGAGTTCAGCATAAGCTCGGGTGCGTGGCAGCAAATGTTCTGAAATTTTCTTTGCCCATTCGTAGGCTTGCTGATGCAGCTCTGATTGAATAGGATTCGAAGTACAAAGCACATTTCGGTTAACGTCATTCGCTGTCGCAAGCGAATCCAGACCAACCTGATTCAGTAATTGATGTGCAGGTTTTACATCCCCTTTCAAAATACCATGAAATTGAAATGTCTGACGGTTAGTCAACCGGATGCTGCCATACAGAGTGTTCTCTTCAGCAAACTTATCAATACCCAACCATTGCTGTGGCGTAATCACGCCACCCGGCAGACGACAGCGCAACATCATCGCATGGCGTGGCTCCAGTTTTTGCTCTGCCCGTTCAGCACGGATATCACGATCATCCTGCTGATACATGCCATGAAAACGAATCAGCAGGAAATTATCCCCTGCAAAACCGCCCGTTAAGCCATTGGTTAAATCTTCACTAATTGTACCTCGCAGGAAGTTACTCGCCTGCTTCATACGCTCACTATCAGCCAGTTTACCTTCGACAATCAAAGGACCATGTTGTTTATCACTCATTAGTACACATCCCTCTGATAACGGCGCTCAAGGCGCAGTTCACTTAAGAATTCATCTGCCTGTTCGGTATCCATGCCACCATACTCAGAAATAATATCCAGCAACGCATGTTCCACATCTTTCGCCATGCGGTTTGCATCACCACATACATACAGATGTGCCCCTTCCTTTATCCAACGCCACACTTCTTCGCCCTGCTCACGCAATTTGTCCTGAACATAAACTTTATGCTGCTGATCACGGGACCACGCCAGATCAATACGAGTCAACAGGCCATCTTTGACATAACGCTGCCACTCCACTTGATAGAGAAAATCTTCCGTAAAATGTGGATTACCAAAGAACAGCCAATTTTTCCCCTCAGCACCATCTGCATCTCTTTGCTGCATAAATGCCCGGAATGGCGCAATTCCAGTTCCCGGCCCAATCATGATGACAGGTGTTTGCGGATCAACAGGCAGACGAAAATTGTCGTTATGCTCGATAAAAATACGAATTTCACCCTCTTCCTGTAAGCGATCTGCCAAATAGCCGGATGCGCCACCGGTGCGGGCCCGGCCATCAATTTCATAACGAACAACACCGACGGTAATATGAACTTCATTTTCTACTTCAGCCTGAGAGGAAGAAATTGAATAAAGCCTTGGCGTTAAAGGCCGCAATAAATCAATAACCTGCTGAGCTTCTGGCTGAGAAGCAGCCTCTCTGACCATATCGGCAATAGGTTTATTGTGAGCGTATTGCTGTAATGCCTGTTTATCGGCAATCAGAGACAGTAATTTTTCATTTTTTGCCAGCACAGCATATTTTTCTACAATCAAGCTGGTGTTTTGGGTTAGCTCAACATGGCTGATCAGTGCTTCCCTTAATGGTAATGTCTGACCATTAACTTCAACCTGCTCGGTTCCTGCCAACCAGAGTAGATTCAACAATTCATCCACCAGAGCCGGATCATTTTTAAACCAGACCCCCAAAGCATCACCCGGTTGATAACGCAGACCTGAATCTCCCAGATCAATTTCAATATGGCGAACATCTTTATCAGAACCACGGCCCGTTATTTTCTGACGGGTTGCTAAGGCCGCTGTCAATGGTGCCTGCTTAGTATACGAAGTTGAAAAAACTTCATGTACCGATTCGCTCTGTACAGAAGTAATCGCTGTATTTGTCTGCGCAGGAATACGCTGTTTCAAGATTTCAGTTAATCGCTTACGCCACTGAGCCGCCGCCTCCTGATATTCCACATCACTATCGACACGATCCAGAAGCCGTTTAGCCCCCAATTCATTCAGACGATTATCAAAATCTTTTCCTGCCTGACAGAATTTCTCATAAGAAGTATCACCCAGACCAAAAACAGCAAACTCAGTATCACTCAGCTTCGGCGCCTTTTTAGAATAGAGATATTTATATAATGCAATCGCTTCTTCGGCGGGTTCTCCTTCACCTTGCGTGGAAGCAACAACGATGAGCATTTTCTCTTGAGCAATTTGTTTGAATTTATAATCACCGGCATTGAACAGATTAACATTGAGCTTCTCTGCCAACAGATCATCACGAAGCTGTTCAGCTAAACGACGGGCATTACCTGTTTGTGAAGCTGAGATTAATGTAATCGTCTCCTGTGCCGGAATCGCTGGAGCCACAGACTGAACCTTTGGCTGTTGATTCGTCATTCCCCAAAAATAACCAGACAGCCAAGCTAACTGATTCGGTGAAAAATCCCCAATTGCCGATTGCAAACGCGCTAGCTGTTCAGGCGAAACCGGCAGAAATGAAATTGAAGGTGGTTTTATGCTCATTATCCTGTGCTGCCCTTTACGATTACCAATGTCTGTTATCTTTAGTCAAGAAAATAAATAGGGGTAGTTAGTAAGGTTATCTCAGCGACTTGTCACTATTTAAAGAAACTATCGCAATATCAAATAACCAAAACGCCTAACCATATTTACAGATTTAATATATCTATAAAACAGTTAATAAGGGCAATGGCAAAAAAAGGAAAAAACCGGGTTTAATTCAGAGGATCAGGTAGAATAGCGGGTTTTTTGAAGTCAGGGAGAACCACTATGCGCACAACTATTTTTAAAGATTTTCAGTTTGAAGCCGCCCACCACCTGCCACATGTTCCAGAAGGTCATAAATGCGGACGCCTGCATGGGCACTCATTTATGGTTCGACTGGAAATTACCGGGGAGGTCGATCCTCATAGTGGTTGGATTATGGACTTTGCTGATCTAAAAACTGTATTTAAACCCATTTGGGAACAGCTAGATCACCACTACCTGAATGATATCCCTGGGCTGGAAAATCCAACCAGCGAGGTACTGGCAGCCTGGATTTGGGCTAAAGTTAAACCCTCAATTCCACAACTCAGTGCCGTTATGGTGAAAGAAACCTGTAACGCAGGATGTATTTTCCGCGGAAAGTGAAACAAATTACTGCACCAGGAAACCTCCAGTGCAGTAATCTCTCAGGCAATATTCAAATACTTATGTGTTTGCATAGAAAGCCGCCAATTGCGCGCAATACAAGTTTCAATACATAAACGGGTAGCGTCTTCTTTCTGGCTAATCGGTTGCAATGCAATAATACGCGATGAGTTGTCATCCAATATCGCTAATAACTCATCCAGTGCTTCAATGTCTCTTTCACGTGCAACTGGATGTTTTATTTCATTAGCTCTCTGCAAAGCTTGCTGCAATACCTGATAACCACCACGCATTTTAACTTTTGGCGAAACTGTCACCCAAGTGGCAGCAGAACATTTAACATGATACGTACCACTGGTTTCTATCTGGCATTGATAGCCAAGGCTTTCTAACTCTTCAGTCAAAGGAGTAAGATCATAAAGGCAAGGCTCACCACCAGTAATAACAACATGACGCGCGGTATATCCCTGTTGAACAAACAGTGCTGCAATTTGCTTAGGTGATGCTTCACCCCATTTATCGCTTTCACTCGTCTTCAGTAAGATTGTTTCCAATGCCCGTTGCTTTTCGGCTTCTTTTTCCCAGGTGTGTTTAGTATCACACCAGCTACAACCGATCGGACACCCTTGCAGACGAATAAAAATTGCCGGGACTCCCGTAAAAAAACCTTCTCCCTGCAATGTCTGGAATATTTCGTTAATCGGGTAAAACATAAAAATCTCTGGTTTCATTAGATAGGAATGCATTATTACAGATATCTATCCCGCGGACATCAATCTTTATGGTAAGGTACAGGGTTTGCTTCGCTCGGCTAATATGAAGCTCATCGGGGCATTGTGTGCTTAAAATATATCTAGCACTGAGAAAGTGACAGGAATAAATAATGCAGAATAATGAAACTCAGCTGAAACGGGGTCTAACCGGGCGGCACATCCGCTTTATGGCATTAGGCTCCGCAATAGGAACAGGGCTGTTCTATGGCTCCGCAGCTGCTATCCAGCAAGCTGGCCCAGCCGTATTACTCGCCTATTTAATCGGCGGGGCCGCCGTATTTATGGTGATGCGTGCATTAGGTGAAATGGCTGTTCACCACCCAGTAGCCGGTTCTTTTTCTCACTATGCCAGCCATTACCTTGGCCCTTTGGCCGGATTTCTAACCGGATGGAATTATATATTCGAAATGCTGATTGTCTGCCTGGCTGACGTTACTGCATTCGGCTTTTATATGAAACTCTGGTTCCCTCATGTAGAACAGTGGATTTGGGTGCTGAGTATTGTCTGCTTCATTGGCGCAATTAATCTTTGCCATGTGAAGATTTTTGGTGAAATGGAATTCTGGCTGTCTATTGTAAAAGTTACCGCAATTATCGCTATGATTATCGGCGGCATGGCTATCATGGTATATGGATTCGGTCAGGAAACAGACCATGTAACCGGAATTTCCAGTTTATGGGAATATGGCGGTTTTATGCCTAATGGCATTAGTGGTGTAATAGCTTCACTTGCCATTGTGATGTTTGCTTTTGGTGGTATTGAAGTCATTGGTATCACTGCCAGCGAAGCTAAAAATCCTGAAAAAACTATTCCAAAAGCAATCAATGCTGTTCCTTTCCGTATTTTGCTGTTCTACGTCTTGACCCTGTTTATTCTGATGTGTATCTATCCGTGGAATCAAATTGGTCAAGAAGGGAGCCCATTCGTACAGATTTTTTCCAGTTTAGGTATCAATTCTGCGGCTAATATTCTTAACATTGTGGTTATTACTGCCGCAGTTTCTGCGATTAACAGCGATATTTTTGGTGCTGGCCGCATGATGTATGGTATGGCCCAAGAAGGACAGGCACCTAAATTATTCACCAAACTGAGCCGTAATGGTGTACCGTGGATGACGGTGGTAGTTATGTCAGCCGTCCTGCTGATTGGCGTTGTTCTTAACTATCTGCTTCCGAATGAAATTTTCGTTATCATTGCTTCTATCGCAACATTTGCCACTGTGTGGGTATGGCTGATGATCCTGCTTTCTCAGGTAGCTATGCGCCGCAAAATGAGTAAAGAAGAAGTTAAAACATTAAAATTCCCTGTTCCTATGTGGCCAATAGCACCAATATTAACAATTATCTTTATGGTATTTGTTATTATATTACTGGGCTATTTTGAGAAAACCCGTATTGCATTAATTGTGGGAATTGCATGGGTAGCCTTATTGTCAATTACCTATTTCTTAGGCATAAAGAAAAACACTTCCCAAACCCGCCAAATTAAATAATTCATCCTTATAAATGCCAGAATAATCTGGCATTTATTTTCATCTGTTTGAGTATGATATAACTAATATTTTAATATCATTTTGTTAAGCAGTATAAATTAAATAATTTTAATCTATTTATATTATTAAATTTTCAAAATTGGAATGATGATATATATTACTTTAATAAGAGTGATTTTTTATTTTTGAAATATAAATCCATTTACACATAACAAAAAATTAATTATATTTACTTTCAATAAGTTAAATGAAAAATCAAATAATGATCTTTCATAAAAAATAGATAAACATATTTTTAAAATATTAATAAAAATTTGCAATAAGAGGATTATGATCAGAAGCATCCGTAGGCATAACAATAGCATTAGCTACATTTAACTCTCGATAAAAAATAAAATCTAAAGGTCTTCCAAATACAATTGTTCGACAATCATCAGCAAAAGATACTTCTTTAAGATGTAAATGTCCGGTAAAACGCTTAAGAGCATTTAATCGTTGCTTACTCCATGCATTAAAGTCACCAGCCATAATTACTGGGCCATTATGTAAACGAACATGAGCACCAATATTATTCAACTGACGGCTATACACATCCACACCAAAACTGAAATTTATCGCATGTACATTAATAACCATCAGCTGGCGATTATCCTGTAAAGAATAAACAGTGATGAGAGCTGATTTAGATAAGCGTAAAAGAGGCTCTTTCTCTCTCAATGGGCAACAATAGATAGGATGAGAAGTTGCTAGCGTCATTACACCAGAGGGATGTTGAGGCAATAAAAATGCAGGAACTTGATCAGCTGTCAGATAATTTGAAGTAGCAAATTCAACTAAATCAGGAGTTGTCTGCGCTTCTTGCAATAAAATTAACTGGCTTTCATTAGTAAGCTCCTTCAAAACCTTTCTCCATGAAGGGCGCTGCTGTTTATAAATATTCCATACAACAACCCTAAGCTCATTTGTATCAGTAATCAAAGGGATACCTACAGGTAATGACCGTCCAAGCTGATGAGTTGACATCGGAAAGACACGTTCAACAGGTTGCCCTGCGACATATCTTATTGCATAGGTTTTCTTTATCACGTGAAAAACCTCTTCAATGCAGAACGTAATATTAAAACCATCTGATTCTATCAAATATAATGAGGGAATTATTGATTTTAATATTTATTAAACAGAAAAAACCCTGAGATTTCTCTCAGGGTTTCTCTAGAAATTAAGTGGCGGTGCGGACGGGGCTCGAACCCGCGACCCCCGGCGTGACAGGCCGGTATTCTAACCAACTGAACTACCGCACCACCGAATTTCTTGTCCTCTATGTCGTTACCACAACATAAAATTTCAATGCCAATCAGGGCAGTTTACAAATGGCCCTTCTGCCATTCGCCCTTCGGACCGCCGCTTTTCGCGACGTTCAAAATCACCCTCTGCGATTTTGCCCTACTTTCT
>NZ_AYSJ01000014.1:422739-747051 GCF_000517265.1 Photorhabdus khanii NC19 | reverse complement strand
AAAAGGCGTCAGAGGATAAACAGTAAATTGCTCAGGCTTAGCTTTAGCGTTGAATTGAATCTGCAACGCGCTGATTTGTGGCGTATAGGGCAAATTCTTACCGGTAGGATCTTGCCAATATTGGGTATGCATAAAATCCTGCTCGACCAGTTCTAGGCGTATTGACGCAGGCCAGTCGTTGGGCTTTGGGCTGTCTGCAAGAGGGTAATTCATTGCCGGTAAGGTAAATTTCAGGCTTTGTCCTTGTGGTTCTTTATCTCCACTGAATAATGACTGCACCTCATTAAGCTTTTCTCTCTTCTGAGGAGTGACTAAGTAACCCTGTGCTTTAAATGCATCATTTGCAGTAATCCTATAAACAGGGCAGAGTTCTTGGCCCTCTTCATTCTTCTTAACCTCCTTATACCACTCTTTAAAACCCTCTTTGGGCAAGCCAACCCATTGAGGAGTCATCGTGAGCGTTGCACTTTCAGTGCCATACCATTCCGGGGCAACCAAATTAAAACCAGCACCTAACGATGGCAATTGACCAAAGGGAAAACTGGCTGTATCCGTCTGTTCAATACCGCCGTCAGAGGCATAGTGCACATTACGGTTGCCGTTAATGCTGATCTCAATATCTTTAATCTTGGGCAGCACAGGTCCCTGAGCAGTGCCCAATTTAAGCACTGGTACAACCGGTGCATCAAATGTCATTCCATCAAGGTTGTCAGGAGGAGTGATAGGATCATCATTAGCTGATAAGCAAAGCATCAGATAATCGGTATCTTTTTCTTTTTTTACAGACAGAGAAAGCCAGTGATCTCCCGAGCTAATCTTAGCGGTGACGTGACAATCATTACCTGCCCACTTGTCTGCCAGTGTTATTTTAATACTTCTTTCTCCTGCCAGCATCGCAAATAGCGGCGAAGTGATCAGATAGCCGTAAAGAACCGGAACACCATTAAGCTTTGGGCTAAAAAGTTGAATACCGTTTTCAGGGAATACAATGTTATCTGCAAGATTTAATGGTATTGCCGATTTCCAGCCATCACCCTCTTTCCGACACCAACGTAAGTCGGTCAGTTCCCCTTGATTTGCCAATACATTCGACTCGGACACATACTGTAACGGATTTCCCGCACTATCATGTCCGGCATCAAAGCGGGTTCCTTTAGGAACAAGATATTCAATACGATCCGAATTCAGGGTAATACCTATCGCCACCTGATCCGCCTGAGCATCTCTCGGTTTCAAGCCCAATAATTCCCGATAATAAAGATTTCGATGCCGAGCCGGAAAGGTATTAAATAATGCTTTAGTCGTTTCTAATAGTTTTAAAAAAGCCAGTAAAAAAGCCTGATGAGCGGGTAAAAGACCATTTGCTTTATTCGCATTCTGGTAAATATTCGCTAATTCCTGAGGGTTATTTTTCTGAAAAAAATAGAAGCTACTCCAGAACTGTTTTTTCTCTTGATCGAAAGGGATTTTTTCAGCGTATTCTTTAAGCCAGTTTAAAATATCCAGTGTACTTCTTTCATCAAGTTTAAAATCAGTATCCGATACGATAGCGGCAAGTTTATTCGTTAATCCGGTCTGTTCCATATTTATACCACCTGTTATTTGAATATAACCTTAATATGTTTTCAGGAGATCGTTGTTATTTAAAAATAAGATTAGCGAGGTTATCTACCCGGCACTGACAGTATACTGACTGGCAATAAAACGGCCTTTTCCCATACTTGGGACTGTTACATCCGGTCCGGTCGATGGATTATTTGCCGGTTGTGACGGCGTAAAACGGGCAATAAATTGCTGCCCAACAACAATCATCGTGACAGGGCTACGGCAAAAGTTTACCTGCTGGCTGGTATCCAATTGAGCAATGGTGACCATGCCCATGCCGGGTATCGGGTGACTCGGGGTAATATACTGCGCTTGAAACTGTACCTTTTTTTCATCTCCCACAATCACGATCTTTTTTCCCCGGATTTGCACGTGCCCACTGCCCCTGATGGTTGCCAACCCCAAAATGATGACCTGCCGGTTGCCGAACAAGGGTTCGAATAGCAGGATGTCGCCATCAATAACCAGTTGTTTACTCATAAGATCACCCGTATCGGCCCTTCACCAATCTCAAGAATACCTTCAATTTGTTGGCTGATTTCGCTGCCCCTTAGGGCATAAGTCACCTGAACATGTAAGGTATTAAGCAAATCTGCTCCCTGACTCACCTGAATTTCAGTCACTGCTGCACGGGGTTCATAACGTAATACGCGTTCTTCAATACGCGTTTGAATCCGTGCCATCAATTCGTCACTGATATTTTCAAACATATAATCATTTAAGCCGCAACCGTAATCTTCACGCATAATCCGTTCACCAGGTTCAGTTAAAAAAAGAATTTTCATATTCTGGCGGACATGCTCTGCTCCTTCCGCCATTATTACGCCAGATTGTGTTTCAGAATGCGCATTATCTTTAATAGAAAATTGAGGCGGAAATGCCCAACCCCGACCATAAATATCAGCTAATATTTTATCTGCCATCTCACTACCCTATTATTGTGTTAAATTAATTTTTGCCCCTTTAATATCAACCCCAGATTTTCCAGCGGCTGACAGGGATTTATCGGCCTGGAGATTAATTTCCTGTGCATGAGTGATGAGATTTTTAGCGGAACTGATGGTGATATCTTTATCCTGTTGCAAAGATAATGTATTTTTTCCACTATTAAATGCGAGCGTCTTATCTTTATTATCGAATATGAGTGCTTGCTGATTCTCTCCTTGCTTAATCACTAACGTTTTCACCAGATTTTTTTCACTCGGTTCCAACGGCGGTTTATTTTTAGGGTTGTGCATAGATCCTAATATCACCGGAAAACGGGGGTCACATTCAAAGAAACCGATAATCACCTCATCCCCCGGTTCCGGGTAGAAACAAAATCCACTTTCATGGCTGGCATAAGGTTTACTTAAGCGGGCAAAAAGAGTGCCGTTGGTTAAGTTTAAAGCCGGTATTTTGACCGGAATACGGCCCAGCGATTGGCTGTCTTGGTGGTATTTTTCTACGATCCCGATATGCAGCTCTTTAACCTGAGGCACAACGTGTTCTACATCTGATTGCATACCTAAAGTTAACCGGGTACGCCAGCCTTGCCGCTGAGTGATAGTCTGCTTTACACCGGTAATAATCGCCTGACCATCCATCCCCTGACCAAAGCCAGTTAATGCCAAAACATCACCCGGTTTATAGCGATCATCACCTTCAACCTCAAAATTACCGGATATATTATGGCTTCGTCGGTTGCCTATGATGCCTTGAGCAAACTGCTTGGTTTGTTCATTATCCAATGGGTAGCTGAAAATCCATTGCCACTCTTGGCCGGTAAGCGGTTTCAGAATGTCCGCAGCAAGCTGACCGCGACCAAACCCGCTGTTCTTTGCCTGAATCGCCTGAGACAGCTTTTGTTGGGTAATATCCCAAGACTGTACACTTATCGTTTTGGGGCTGCGCTGATTATCCCATTGCAGATTAGCTTCAAACAGCACCACGTCCTGGTGGTTGCCGCGCTGACGAAGGGTATGTACAGTTGATTGATTCAGTGATTCCGGCGTTACCAACGTATTGGCGTCATTGCCGGGGAGTAGCCAAGTATTGGTAGCACTAAGCCGGCTTTTTAGAAAAGTCCAGTCATTACAGCGAAACTGCACCATCTGTTCATGCACCGTCTTAAGCTGAGGCGCTTGTTTTATCGCGACGGGCACACCAGCCTGACTGAATAGCTTCTTGATAATCGCCTCATCGCTCTGTTTACTGAATAGTTGCGAGTGGAAACTATGCGTTAATTTTTGCAGTGGATGTTTTGCCGTCAGAATCATCAGACTGTCCTGACCTTTAAGCCCCAAGGTCTGCCGAACGATGATCCCTTTAAACAACACATTTTTTTGGATCTGCACAATAAGCTCATGATTCGGACGACAACTTGCCAGTTCAGCCTGCGCCTTGGCATCAAAAATATGGCTGGTATCACCGATGATACCCAGAGTGATGTTAGCCGAAGGAATGCCATTGATAGAATAATTTACTGACAAACTGATGACAGTAAACTGATTGAGTACCTTGCCGCCTATCTTAATCGCTATTGTGGGTATCTTCATACCTCCCTCCGTGCTTGTAGCGTTTGTCCCGGAGTAAAATCATCAAGATTATCCAGACCGTTTTGCCAGGCAAGGGAGAGATAATCGATCCCCCCTGCGAGAGAAGCGCCAGCGCCCAGTGCAATCAATGGCAGGGAGAGCATATCGGTTACGTTAACCGCAGTAACCGGCGGTGACCTTAACTGTTGCTCGGTAGTCTGAATAACAAAGCTCTCATCCGCCACCAGAGATAAGGTGGCAGTGGCCCGCAACGGGGTAGCGTCCCGGTCAAACAAGGTGTAATGAATGCTGAGACCGGTGGCCCGGCAGGCAAAATAGCCTTTGTTTTCCCAGCGCATTTTCCCCCACTTGATTTTAAGAAAGTGAGAGACTTTGGTACCAGCATCAATGGCACAGAGCGTTTTCAGGATCGCCAGTTGGGTTTCTATCGGCGTAGTGTTGCCGGGCATGGATGCATCAAACAACAGATCTAATGACAAGCCAGCAGGTTGAGATGACACATAGTGGTTGCTTTGGTGGGTACTGGTAATACTTTCACCCTTTTTATAACTGGCTTGATAATCCAGTTGGATAGCATCAGGGTTATACATCATCTGTAAACTGCCTACCAAGGTTTTACCTTCCCGATCTTTAAAAGCCGTCAGCGTGAGTTTGGACAGACTACGTTCAATTAAGCTCATAATGGCCTCCTGTTTCCCGTAGTGCCTCTAACACCTCATGCTTTATCCTCTCAATCAGGCGAGCGTCGTCCAACGCTTCCTGCACTAATGTTCGCGGAGATGATAAATCACTCGCAGAATCGGTAACTTTAGCCTGAATAATCAGTTCCTTAATTTCTACAGTCATGCTTTCACTCCTAACCAGAGTATATCTTGATAACGTAACTCCAGAGAATTCACCAAAACAGCATTGCTATTGGCATCAAAGTTACCGGTAGACCAACGAACCGGTAACGCATTACTGATTGTCCAACTCGCCACGGGTAAAAAATTTTCATTCAGCAACATAATGACCACATCGGCATAAATCGCCTTTTCTCCGCGCAAGACATGATCAAATATCAGAGTGAGCGGTGTCACTGTCATAACACCACGTTCCAACACCAAACTACCGTGTTGGATCTTATCGGCCAGCCAGATATTTCTGGCATTTTCCCCGCCTTGATTGTGTTGAGTCGTTTGCAATTCACGGCTGAGACCTGATATCTGCTGAAAGGCAATATCAAATGGGCTGGGAATATTATTAAAAAGAAAACTGGCGATAAAACGGTGTGATACTGACGGGGTGTAGAGGTTATGCATATTTTGCCTCTGTTTATTAACTTAATTGGGTTGCGCCGGTACGAGTATCAAACGTTAAGTTCAGCTCAATAAATTCCGCCGGAATGAGCAGAGCCAGTTTGATTTTCATGATCATTTTCCCGGCCAGCACATCCGCTTCACTCATTGACTCGTCAACACCGAGTAATATGTCAAATGCCCACTCTTCCTGGGTACCTGACAGTCCACCTTTTAACCATAACTGATGCAGCCAGTTGTAGGTTTGGCCCTTAAGTTTCATCCAAGTGATCGGATTATTGGGTTCGAAAACAAAGGCCCGGCCCAGTCGGGTTATATGAGCTTCAATATAGGAGACCAGGCGGCGAATTTGGATATAGCGCCAAGGGGAATCAAGTGTGTTGTCCAAGGTTCGACATCCCCAGATTTTAATCCCTTTGCCAGGAAAACTGCGAATCAGATTCAGCGGGATGTCGTCATCCCGATTAAAGAGTGCATCAGCTTCAATAAAAGAGCGTATCGGGCTAACCACTTTGGCTAAAACCACATTAGCAGGGGCGGTCCATATGCCTTTCTGATTATCGTGATTCTGGATGATAGCAGCGACCGCCGCGGTAGGCGAAAGGATGATATGTTCACCACTTTCTTGGTATGCACTTTTCAGTCCCGGCCAGTATACCGCTCCCCATTGCCGATCATTTGAAGAAAATTGCGCTAAACATTTAGCAGCCAATGCTGGGTTATCAGGAGCATCCAGCAATCCCATGATGCCACGCCGACTTTTACAAAGATCAAACACTGACTGCCAGAACTGTAACCAAAGATCTACGGTGGCGCCAAACTCCCCCTCCTGATTAAAGCGGACAATATCAGGGACCACAATCAGTGTGATAGTAATCTCTGCGGCAATAGCCTGTTTAATCCATTCCTGTTGTAGCGTAGTGATCAATGACTGAAAATCTTTTAATTGCTCATCAGGCCCCAGTGGCAGGACATAGGCTTGCTGACCCCCATTTTCAAAAAAGTGGCGCACGGAGTAGTACATTAATCCTGACTCTCTAAATTTCAGGGTAAAATTGGTCAGGCTGTTTATTTTTACGGCGGTTCTATCACTGATGTGGTTGTTTTTAGCAGGTTGAATACAACCAATAAAAACCGGTACACCGATAAATGCATCATCCTGCTTCTGGGATATCAGGTTTTCCGTTACTATGACACCCGGCTGTTTAATCGCCATTGTCGTTTCCTCAACAAAACAGGCGCGGCAAACCGCGCCTCAGTATGATTACTGTGCTACTTTTTGCGAAAATTTCAGGATGATAAATTCAGCCGGACGTACTGCCGCCATACCCACTTTGACGATCATTTTTCCCTGCTTAATATCGTCGTCAGATATAGTGACACCTAGGCCAATTTGGACAAAATAGGCTTCTTGGGGACTACTGCCGACCAGCGCCCCTTGTTGCCAGAGTTGATGGAGATAGTTGTCAATGGCTGACCGCACCCGCTCCCAGGTTGGTTGGCTATTGGGTTCAAAAACAGCAAATCGCATTGCCTGTTTGATATCCCGTTCTGCTGCATTAAATAAACGCCGTACCGGAATATAGCGCCAGTTATCATCATCTTTCAGGGTTCGTGCGCCCCAAATCAGTGTGCCTTTGCCAGTAAAGTGACGAATGACATTAATACCCACTTTATTCATCGTGCTTTGATCGTTGTCGGTAATGACCTCAACAGGTTTCGCATTATTTAATGCGACATTGGCTGGCGCTTTCCATACCCCCCGACTGGCATCGGTTGCCGCATAGGCACCCGCGACTGCGGCACTTGGGGGTAAAATGATTTTAGTCGCTTTAAATACGTCATCGACAGCTTTTTTAGCTTTAACATATTCCTCTGGTGAAGCTGTTTTCAATGTTTCCAGATTAGCTGATGGATCCTCATAACCACTCAGAGCAATATCAGCATCCGCTGGCTGGTTATAAGTAAAAGAGGTCTCTAAATCAGGATAATAAACAGCGGTTTTATCCGGCTGTGTAGTTGGTTTATCTTCCCCACCTGTACTATCAGCAATCAGGAAATAACCCACTTTGTTTTTTAACAAAGAATTTACTCCACTGTAAACCTCCTGTTTTTGACTAGGTGCTAACGTTTTATCCGTTTCAGGGCATAGCAGTAAGGTGATCTCCTGCTGTTTTTCTATCAAGTCCGGCAGAGTTGCTAATTCATATTTTACAGCCTCAGCAGTCTTTACTGCTTTAGCAGCTTTTACTTTCGGAATATCAGTTGTCGCTGCCGCTACCAATGGCAGCAAATAACAAACACCACCGCCATTACTAAAATAATGCTGCACAGCAAAAGCACTGAAAGAAGCGATCTGGACAGTGGCAACATAGGTATAGGTTTTTTTAACTTCCTTATCCACTAAGATACCACTACCAATTTTAGCATTTTTCTGACTGTTTTTTAGTGGCTTAGCAACAGTCTCTGCGCTTATTTCTGCCTTTTCTTCTGCTTTTTCTTCTGCTTTTTCCTCCGTCTTTTCCTCTGCCTTTTCTTCTGTAGCCTGTATTGACACGATAAAAGATGAAGATAATGAAAACTGCGAGATAAAATCTAACCAACTGGTAATTTTAATACAGCTACTCTGTTTTATTTGGCTACCGTCTTTTTTAAAAAACTTACCAATGAAAACCGGAATAGCCGTTGGGCTGGTGCTAATTGATAACGATAGCGAAGCATCTTCCTCAATATAAACACCGGGTGTAGTATATGCGTCAGACGGCATTATGACTTCCTCATTCAATTTAGATGATTAGCAACTATTAAGCAGGCTACAATTATTTATCGGGCTTGCCCAATTGACTGGCTAAACTGCAAAATAACAAATTCAGCTGGACGAACAGCAGCCATACCAATTTTGACAATCATTTTGCCCTGTTTAATATCGTCATCAGTCATGGTGGTACCCTTACCGATTTGAACAAAATAAGCCTGTTCAGCTTTATTTCCCATCAATCCGCCTTGTTGCCAAAGGGAATAAAGATAATTATCAATAGCCCGACGCACTGCTTCCCAAGTAGGTTGGCTGTTAGGTTCAAAGACCGCAAAACTCATGGCATTTTTAATGTCCCGCTCTGCGCTGTTAAACAGGCGGCGAACCGGGATATAGCGCCAATTATCACTGTCCTCAAGCGTACGGGCTCCCCAAACCAATGTGCCGCTCTTAGGAAAGGTGCGGATCATATTCAGCGCCTTTCCTCGGTTATATTCCCCTTGCAGATCGTCAGTTACCAGATATTTAGGTTGTAATCCACCTTGAATAGCCACGTTAGCCGGTGCTTGCCAAACACCCCGACTGTTATCGACACTAGCATAGATACCCGCCATCACTGCACTGGGAGGAATATCAACTTTGGCTTTTTTATCTCCCCATTCAGCGGTCAGCCAAGGATAATAAACCGCGCCATAAGGAGTAGAGGCATAAGATTCGAGGAGTTCGTCTGGTTTTTGCTCCGAAGTTATTTGATCTTCTGGGCCATCAAAAATGGCGAATAATCCTTTGCCCGTTTTACACAGTTTTCCCGTCACCTCATTGATATCTTCTCCAGCGGCAACCAGCAATGTGACATCGTCAAGCTTTGGAACTTGTTTTTCTAAATCTGTGGCTTTGACGAGATAGCAATATCCACCGCCGTTAATAAAATAGGCGCGCAGTGAAATATCAAGCTTATCACCAGAATTAAATGACCTGCCTTTTAGTGTCAGATATTCCAACCAGCTATTAACTCGAAGAGAGGTACCAGCTGATACAAATGAATTGTGATCTTCAACAGCAAAAACAGGTACCGCCGTTGCACTTGAACGAATAGAGAGTGCCAATGAGGCATCTTCTTCAATATAGACACCCGGATAAGTTGTAACAGTTGTCATAATATTAGCCTTTAAAAACCACTGAATTGACATGCCAAGCTATTCGTGGCACTAAACAGTGTATTAATGGAATTCAACAGTAACCCGATCGGCCTTCAAACTGATTTCCTGCACCGCAACCTCATTACTGGAAGCATCAAAGCTGGGCGCGGTTAATTTTTCTGGAAAAGCATTAGAAATATTCCAGGTAATTAACAAACTTGAACCGGTTTCATCAGTCAAGCTGATAGAAATATCTTTCTTTTCTATCTGATTAAGAGAAATAGAATTAATCCAATCGTATAATTTAGATTGCCCTTTAAAAATACCGCGTTTCAAGGTAATCGTTGGCCTCTGACGCTGACCAGGCATTTGTAACCAGTTACCAATTCCATCACGATATTCAATTGTGTCATGGCTGATATCTAATCCCGATACGCTTTGGAAAGACATTTGTTCATCACCGACAGTAACGACAAAACGGTAAGTGGGAATTGGGTATTGAACAGCAATTTGCTCGGCAGTTGTAGACATTGTTATTTCCTTCTAAGGAGTTTATTACATTTAATAAGCTGGGTTAGAATACTCATCATTATCATTTTAGGTACGCTACCGCCCTTAGGTATCATGCCTAATTCTGGTATATTCGCCTGGATTTATATTCATATATCCACCTCCTCATTAAAGAATGAGGTGATCTAACGACTACTGACCAATGACTAACTCAGTTAATACGTGATAAACATCACGTTGGAATTAGTCATGGCTAAATAATCACGCAATCACACTTAAATAAAAGTTAAAAATAAAAATTAATTATTTTAATTTCTATTTTTCTCCATTAATTCAATATCATAACAAAATACCACTCAGTTTATTGGGTTATTATTCATGACGACTTATTCACTCATTAATCCATAAAAAGCTCTTATCTATAGTATGAATTATAAAAACCCCTCTGTTTCCAAAGTAAATAGATAACTCATCATTAAATATAAATAAAACTGATAAATAAATAATTATCATTAATTTTATTTCTTAATAAGAAACAGAAAAATAACCCACATGAAAAAATAAAATAAAAAAATTTAAATCATTTATTTTCTTGCATTACTCATGCAGAAATTATATAAATTTTAACAGGCATAAGCCTATTTGAGCTCTCCTAGCTATGACGAATAGACAAACACTAAACAGAGGCAGAGAATGCGTTATGCTGAAAATAACTAGAGATGTTTATTTAGACTGTGACTTAAACAAAATAATCCATGGTAAAAATATATTTGTCATTACGGAAAAAGAGAAACGCCTGCTACTCGCACTGTGGGAACATGCATCGCAAGGGAATACGTTAAACCGGGAACAGCTAATCCCTTTGGTTTGGCCTGAACGCAAAAATGGTGTAGCAGAAACCAATCTGCTGCAATTGATCTGTAAATTACGCCGAACACTACGCTATTGTGACCTGGGTGAAGCAATCCATACCGTATACCGACAAGGCTATCGTTTTATCCTGCCATTTCAGGATAATGAACAAGATGATAATCAGTCAAAAAATACCCAATTATCCACGCCCACTGATACAACTCCAAAGCCGTCTTATTCGCGTTTCACCAGACTTGTTATTATGTTCATTACGGCAAGTCTCTGGCTATCGACTATCCTATATACCGCCCCTTTTCTGGCTAAGAAATAATGATGATTTTTATTTGCAGATCGGTTACTTCTCCGTCAATGGAGATAAATTAAAGTTATCAACTCTCCTCCGCGGCTCACTCCAATAATTGATGAGCCGCTTTAATAAGAAAAGATCATGACTCATCATTATGAGAAAACACTCCCACCATAATAGCATTGAGGTTATTTGTTTTTTCATTGATGTCATTCCTTCGTCATTAAATAGAGTACTGCGCTACCCTCAGATAATTGATTAATGACGATATGGTCGCTATTTGTCAGGTGAATTGCTTCAGTCAGCATAGCTGATGTCAAAAATACAGACAGCGGCCCCGACTGACCAAAAGAGTGATCAATTAAATGAATCGGGTTCTCCGGGGAGAAACTGAGCGAATTATCATAACTGTAAATCATCAGCTCAGTCCGCACTTTATCAGTGATACCCGTTACCCAGAGGTGTTTCATGTTCTTTTTATCAATACGGTTATATTCAAACAATACATGCAAATCTTTTATTATTTCTCCCGGTAACGAAGGTAAAGGCCACCCCATGCCAGCAAGGATGTTTAACTTATTTTGAATAGCAAATTTTGTGGATGAGAATAGTTGAGCAGAAACAAATTCACTGTACGCCTTTCTGTCATCCTTGGCAGGCCAAAGCTGCAATGCGATAACCATTATCAGCCCCTCAAAAGCCGCCTCATTATATAACTTATCGATCTCATCCCGATTCGCTATGTGTACCCGTTGTACTTTCCAGCGTTGGCCGATCAATTCCTGATAGCGAGACAAATCTATAGAAGGGGATTCTGCGAGATAAACCTTACGTAAAAGATAGCGATAACCCGGGCATTGTTTCTCAAAATCCTGATCTATTTTATCCAATAATGGCGGGATATCTCTTGATGGCGAAAATAGCGCACGCTCTCTATGAGGAAAAGCAGGAATATCTTTCAATATCGCCTAATAGTGATGCCATGCCTTGCTGTTCAGGCGTCAAAATAATATTACTGACCACATCTGCTATTGCTACCATTGGAAGCGAGTTTCAGCACTGGCCTCTTCCCAGGCACATGCTGCCACACAATATCGCTCATAGCGGTTCAGCACCACGCCGAATAACATCAGCCATACAAGAAAGGAAGGTAAGCTGCTATAAAGCGCCGCGTGAACGAAATCGGTCGTGTCTTTTAGAAAAGCATAAACGAGTGTGCCGGCAACCAGTATTAAAAGCAAAATGATAAACCATAATTTATAGCGCAAAGGCGCTACTCTATAAGACCTCGCATTAAGAATAGGAAAAAAATGCTAAGACAACTTATCTCCACCAGCCTGATTTTTAGTTTACTGTCAACTGCTGCATTAGCAGCGAAACCTCGAAACTATCTCTACACTTCATCTGATGACCTCAACCAGCTACATGAATTGCTGGAACGTCAGGACATCGATGGTGTACAAATTGTTTATAACTGGAAACAACTGGAGAGTGCGCCGGGAAAATATGATTTTTCCGCGATCGAAAAAGATCTCGCATTGCTTAGTAAAATCCAAAAGAAGTTGTTTATCCAGATTCAGGATCGCTTTTTTGAGAAAGATGCCCGCTATATCCCGTTTTATCTTCAACAGAGCTCGAAATATCAAGGTGGTTTAGTTGCACAAGTTGATAATCCCGGTGAAGGTAAAGCGCAAGGTTATGGCTGGGTTGCTATTCAGTGGAATACCGATCTGCGCAAACGCTATCAGAATCTCCTTTCTGCATTAGCAAAAGAGTTTGATGGCCGTATTACCGGCATTAATCTGCCAGAAACCGCCATTGATATTGACATGAAGCACGACACAACCGGTTTTAGTTGCGACCACTATTTTGCCGCTGAACTTGATAACATTAAATTTGCCCGCCAGGTATTCAAAAAATCCTACGTGGTGCAATACGTTAACTTCTGGCCATGCGAATGGAATAATGATCACCAATACATGTCCCGCCTATTTAATTTCGCGTCAAAAAATAAGATCGGCCTGGGTGGCCCCGATATCGTGCCATATCAATCCGCACAGATGAAAAACGCCTATCCCTTTTTCAACCGTTACAAAGGCAAGCTAGATTTGGTCGCAATGGCGGTCCAGGAACCGACTCTGACCTACACTAACCCAAAAACCAAGAAACCCTTCACTCAGGAGGAGTTTGCTGATTTCGCTGAAAACTACCTGGGGGCGAACATCATTTTTTGGAGTACGGCAACGCCGTGGCTAAAACAATAAGACAAGGTTGTGGTAAACGCGCCAGAGGGTAAGTATCACCAGGAACGTCCCTGAAAGCCTGAAGCCGGGAGAACCCCGGCTTAGAAATCATGTATCACCCATCTCAATGAATACATGGTACTCACATGCAGGATGCTTTGCACTTCGAGCAAGGTTCGAATTAAGCAAAGCAAAATAACAACGTAGTGCTTGCAGCGTGTTAGTCCAAAAGGCGAGGAAACAGTCTATCTTTCCCTACTACCATGAAAAATTATTCCGGGTATAACAAAAAATAACAAATATAAATTTATCATCTGGGTACAGTGAAAACTTTCTATCGTCATCTCCGCAAAACAACAACGCGGAGCTTACAATAATCTACTCCGCGTAAAATAAATTTAACTCATATCATTTACTGAATCGATAAAACGATTAAGTACACTTGAATGTGATTTAGACTTATAAATATAACATTGGTTTGCTGTACCCGGTTTTTCAATAGGAACAAAACTTAAAGCATCACCTCCTTCCAATTCATCAGGATGAGAATCTGTAATGAAAATATAGTCTCTTGAATAAATGAAATTCATGCAGCACCCCATATTATCCATCTGACGCATATTCACTTTCCCACCACTTTGAATAACTTCTTCTTCCAGATTTTTAATGAAACTGCTTTTATAAAGTACAGGATCACACAACCAAGTATTATTTTTTAGCAATTGCATCACATCACCACCAGCAATATCCAATAACTCTTTTCGGCAGCAAATTCCCAATTCTGGTCCTTTTATTTTACGAATAAGACTAAAACGGTCACTTAGTATCTTTTCTGAGCTCATAATGAGCGTGTTGCCGTCGTAATCCACTATTTCTTCAATGTTATCATAACTAAACCGGAATATATTTACTTGGGAGCTATTTCTGTCAGCTGCCTTATATAAATAAATTAGGTGTTTGTTTTTCCCCCAATCGTAATAAATATTAACTATGTTACATATACTACCACTGATATGTTTTTTAGTTATTTCTTTTTCTTGTAAATAAAGATCTTTAAGATCATTATATAATTCTAAACCATCTTTAGTCAGACTCATCCCAAATTTCTCCCTTTTGAAAAGGCGCTTCCCTAATGTTGCTTCGAAGTCTTTGATTGATTTAGCTACTGGAGGAGTTGTTCGGTTCATCACTCTTGCCGCTTTACTTAAAGAACCATTTTCCACCACTGCCATGAATGCTTCTAATTTACGAGAAAAAAACATAATTCACCGTTCCTATATAACTTGTGGCTAAAATAATTTCTTTGAAATAGCCTTCACCAAATGACAGATAAATCAGTTCGATACTGTGAAGGCGTAAATTTTGTACAAAAAAACAAATACTTCTCAAACATATACCACATAAAAAAAGCTTATGTTCAATACATAGGTGGCTCAATAAACTCTATTTATTCATGTTTATCATGGTTCAAAAATTAATCTCAACCAATCAACCATTAGAAAATATAAACATTACTAACGAGCTCAATTTTCTATCAAAGATTAGGATAGGGTTCTACATTTTTCAGTAATCAATTTTTGTAACACTAGAGATAAAAACGGTCTAACCTCAGTGTTTTCTCACCATAAATTATTATATTTTTCACAATTAATTATAATATTAGGGTTCCGTTACTATTTCGTCCTGACCATTGTCAATAGTTACTTTTTAAGATCCATCTGTTATTATTGTTCTTGTGTCTTTTTACTGGATGGCTGTAAAAGATGAAATTGATCTCTTTTAATATTAATGGATTACGTGCCCGCCCCCATCAGTTAGCTGCGATCGTCGAGCAACATCAACCCGATGTTATCGGCCTACAGGAAACAAAAGTCCATGATGAGGCGTTTCCTTTAGAAGAAGTTAGGAAGCTTGGCTATCATGTGTTTTATTACGGTCAGAAAGCCCATTACGGCGTTGCACTGTTAACACGTCAGGCTCCTCTTACTGTGCGCCATGGTTTTCCCGGGGACGATGAAGATGCTCAACGCCGTATTATCATGGCAGATATGGAAACCCCACACGGGCTATTGACAGTCATTAATGGTTATTTTCCACAGGGAGAAAGCCGTGACCATCCAGTGAAATTTCCTGCAAAAGAGAAATTTTATCAGGACCTGCAAAGCTATCTGGAACAAAATTTATCGCCTCAATCACAAGTGATTATTATGGGGGATATGAATATCAGTCCGACGGATCTGGATATCGGCATTGGAGAGAACAACCAAAAACGCTGGTTAAAAACAGGTAAATGTTCTTTCCTGCCAGAAGAGAGAGATTGGATGGATCGCCTGAAAAGTTGGGGTCTGGTCGATACATTCAGGAATATGAATCCTGAATGTATCGACCAATTTTCCTGGTTTGATTATCGATCAAAAGGGTTTGATGATAATCGCGGGCTACGTATAGATTTACTTCTTGCCAGTAAGCCCTTGATGGAGCGCTGTATTGCGACAGGTATTGATTATAAAATCCGTGAAATGGAAAAACCGTCAGATCATGCGCCTGTCTGGGTAGAATTTGAAATGTGATATTCTGTTAACGCCGAATATCAATCATTTCCTTTAAAATAACGTAGCAACTGCGCCCTACGGCGCAATTGCTTTAGCGTTTTTTGTCGATTTTGTTTTTTTCCCTTTTTTCTCTTTAATCGGAACCGGGGGCAAATCACGAAAAGCTTTTAAGTTACGGTTCTGTTTAGCCTGCCAAATTAATTGCTGCAATGTCTCCTCAAGTGGCCCCATGAAATCTTGATAGCGGAACTGTTTTTCGCTGATTTGCGTTAATCGGGACTCCCAGTGGGCTGTCATATCCGGTAAAGCAGCCATATCAGGTAATACATGAATGAGTGCCCTACCCGCAGGCGTTGCATGAATATGACGCCCTTTTTTATAAAGAAACTCCCGTTTAAACAACAGTTCGATAATGCCGGCACGTGTTGCTTCAGTACCCAGCCCATCCGTTGCGCGAAGGACTTTCTTCAATTCCTTATCCTGCACAAAACGGGCAATCCCCGTCATAGCAGAAAGGATAGTTGCATCAGTAAATGGCTTTGGTGGTTGAGTTTGGCGTTCTACCACCTCTCCTCTTTCACACAATAATTCATCACCCTTAGCAACAACCGGTAATGGCGTTCCATCATTTTCTTCATCACGCTCTTTATTGCCAAGCAATGTTCTCCAACCTGCCTCAGCAAGAAAACGCGCTTTAGCAATAAATTTTCCACCGGCAATTTCCAATTCAATAATACATTTGCGGAATATGGCATCTGGGAAAAATTGCATCAAATATTGTCTGGCAATCAAACCATAAATATTAGCCTCGTTGTCTGTCAGATTTATATGGTTACTTCGTGCCGTAGGAATAATTGCATGGTGGGCATCAACCTTTTTATCATCCCAACAACGATTCTTTCTGTCGGTTTCCAGTAATGCTTGTGGCAACAAATTGGTTGTATGAACAGAGATTGCATTAAGCACCGCATGGCGCCCTGCAAAATGTTCTTCGGGCAAATAACGGCAATCAGAACGGGGATAAGTAATCAGTTTATGCGTTTCATACAATCGCTGGCAAATATCCAACACTTGCTGTGCATTCAGGCCAAAACGTTTAGCAGCTTCAATCTGTAACGAAGATAATGAAAACGGCAAAGGAGCAACTTCAGATTCCCGCTTATCCTGATAAGATGTCACATAGGCCGGCTGGCCGGTGATTCTGGCAACAACATGCTCAGCCAGAGGCCGATGTATCAATCGCCCTTCGTCATCCAGAAAATCAATACAAGATTCACTTGGCTGCCAGAGAGCGGTAAAACGCTCATCCTTTGGCGTAACAATATGGGCTTTCACCTCAAAGAAATCTTTTGGTACGAAATGTTCAATCTCTTCATCCCGGCGAACAACTAACCCCAAAACCGGTGTCTGAACCCGCCCGACAGATAATACGCCCTGGTACCCCGCATTGCGTCCAAGCAAGGTATAAGCCCGGGTCATGTTAATACCATACAACCAATCAGCCCTGGCTCTGGCGAGAGCGGAAACACATAGCGGAATAAAATCCCGGTTATCCCTTAACCTATCAATAGCTCTGGTAACCGCTTGTGGATTTAGATCACTTATCAGGCAACGGCGAACTTTTTTTCGCTTTTCACCATCCAATTTCAAAAAATCCAGAACCTCATCCACCAGCAATTGCCCTTCACGATCCGGGTCACCCGCATGTACCACTTCATCTGCTTTTCCCAGCAACTCCCGGATGATGTTGAGCTGTTTCGCCACAGAAGGCCGCGGTTTTAGCTGCCATTTTTCCGGAATGATGGGAAGATCAGCCAGTGACCAACGGGCAAAGCGACTGTCATAAGCATCAGGTTCCGCCTGTTCCAGCAAGTGCCCAACACACCAGGTCACAAACTGGTTATTTCCACAAGCAATAAAGCCATCACCACGGCGATGCGGTTTCGGTAAAACATCAGCAATCGCCCTGGCCAGGCTTGGTTTTTCTGCAATAAAAAGCTGCATGGATATTATTCATTAACCTCAATCAGCACTCTGCCTGACTGTTGCTCAGACAACTCACCCATTGCTGTCAGTTCAATGCCATGACATCGTGCAATCACTTTCACTTCATCTACCGCTTCTGGCAGAACGGCCAGCAGCAGGCCGCCTGATGTTTGCGGATCACATAACAGGTTACGCTGAAGCGCTGTCATTTCACCAATAAGATGACCATAACTGTCAAAATTACGCCCAGTGCCCCCCGGAACACACCCCTTTTCAATATAGGATCCCACTTCCGGTAGTTTAGGAATTTTTGCAAAACGGAGAGTTGCCCGGACACCCGATCCTTGACAAATTTCACTCAAATGCCCTAACAAACCAAACCCGGTCACATCAGTCATTGCTGTAACACCCGCAATTTCGGCAAGATCAGACCCCAGTTTATTTAAGCGACACATGGTTGCTGTCGCGACGCCCTGATGCTCAGGCAACAACAGGCTTTTTTTCTCCGCCGTGGTCAATACCCCAATGCCAAGCGGCTTTGTCAGAAATAGCTGGCTACCAGCTTTTGCTGTACTGTTCCGTTTCACCCGATCAATATTAACGATACCGGTTACAGCCAGACCAAAAATAGGCTCAGGTGCATCAATAGAGTGTCCTCCAGCCAGTGAAATTCCCGCGTCTTTACAAGCAGCCCGACCACCTTCAATCACCTTGCGGGCAATTTCCGGCGCCAGTTTATCCATCGGCCATCCCAGGATCGCTATCGCCATAATGGGCTTACCGCCCATGGCATAAATATCGCTGATAGCATTTGTCGCGGCAATCCGTCCAAAATCAAACGGATCATCAACGATCGGCATGAAGAAATCTGTCGTACTGATGATGCCCGTACCATTGCCAATATCATAAACCGCAGCATCATCACGCGTTTCATTACCCACCAGTAAGTGAGGATCAAGAAATTTTTCCTGCTCACTATGCAGAATGGTTTCCAGAACTTTCGGTGAAATTTTACAGCCGCATCCAGCACCGTGGCTGTACTGGGTAAGACGAACTTCTGTTGACATAACAGACTCCGGTCAGAAGTAGCTGACAAAATTAGTCATATCCGGCGTGGCAACTTTGCCTGGCGCTTTCAAAACAGGCGTTCCAAGGTAGAGAAAACCTACTACCTTGTCATGCTCATTACAACCCAGACCAGTACGCACCGTATCATCATCAGTCCATGAACCTGTACGCCAGATACCACCAAACCCTTGCGCCACCGCAGCCATCTGCATCGCGTGCACAGCGCAGCCGGCAGAAACCACTTGTTCCCATTCCGGTATCTTGGAATTCTCCATTACCTTTGCAATAACCGCGATAATTAATGGTGCACGATAAGGCGCACTTTTGGCTTTTTCTTCCGCTTCAACCCCCAGATTACTGTCAACGGCAGCCTGGTGGAGTAATTGGCTAAACCGATCAATACCCTCATCCTGCATGACAATAAAGCGCCACGGCCGTAAGGCGCCATGATCAGGCACTCTCATACCCGCGGCCAGAATATTCTGTAATGCTTCACCTTGAGGCGCAGATGTCGTTAAACGTGATGCTGAACGTCGGTTCAACAAGAGTTCTAATGCATTCATATTTTTTCTCCTGAATAAGTTATTTTGTTATAAGCTAACATTTTCTGTTTATTTGTTAACGAATAAAAGCCCAAAAGCGGCCTTTTCGGACAATTTGACACTATTTGAAGCTGACATTTATATGTCTGGTCATTAGGATAGCCCTACTTGATCCTATCTTTGGAGATGATATGCGTATTTTATGGAAGTGGGTCGCAAGATTATTTAAATGGAGTTGGCGACTGCTGAATTTTGTTCGGGAAGTCATTTCAAACCTGATTTTTATCCTGCTCATCTTGGTGATTGTTGGGGGCTTTATGCTTTATCAACAGCCCAATAAAACGGTGGATAGTTATCAGGGAGCATTATATGTCAATCTCACCGGTGTTGTTGTGGATCAGGTTTCCAGCCGTAACCCATTGAATCAATTAGGACGTGAACTGTTTGGTTCATCCGGCAATAAATTACAGGAAAATTCTCTGTTTGATATTGTTGATACCATTCGCCTGGCAAAAACCGATGACAAAATCACGGGTCTGGTGTTGAAACTTGACGATTTCATCGGCGCTGACCAGCCATCTATGCAGTATATCGGTAAAGCGATTAATGAGTTTAAAACCTCAGGCAAACCCGTCTACGCGATCAGTGATAATTACAACCAGCCGCAATATTATCTGGCCACTTTCGCCGATAAAATTTATCTGTCACCACAAGGTGCAGTTGGTCTTTATGGCTATTCGACCAATAACCTCTATTACAAATCCCTGCTGGATTCGCTGAAAGTCACCACACATATTTTCCGGGTCGGGACGTATAAATCAGCCGTCGAGCCGGTTATGCGTGATGATATGTCTCCGGCAGCACGGGAAGCTGACAGCCGTTGGGTCAACGGTCTTTGGCAAAACTACCTCAATACTATCGCCGCTAACCGCAAACTTTCTGTTCATCAAGTATTCCCAGGCGCGGATGAGATGATTGCCGGCCTGCGTGCTGTCGGCGGAGACAATGCCCAATATGCACTTAAACGCAAACTGGTCGATTATGTCGCCCCACGCAATATCATTGAAAGTGAGATGACAAAAGCCTTTGGTTGGGATGAAAAAAACCAACATTTCAATGCCATCAGTATTTATGATTACGCGCCACAATTGCTGGCAAACAAATCACCATCCAAAGGCAATATTGCCGTTATCATAGCGCAGGGCGCGATCGTTGATGGGCAACAGGTTCCAGGAATGGTTGGTGGTGATACAACCGCCGCTCAAATCCGTCAAGCGCGTTTAGATAATAATATCAAAGCCGTTATTCTGCGAGTAAACAGTCCTGGCGGCAGTGTTAGCGCTTCCGATGTTATCCGCACTGAGCTGGCCGCTCTGCGTGCAGCGAATAAACCGATCGTTGTTTCTATGGGTGGAATGGCTGCATCCGGTGGCTACTGGATCTCTACCCCTGCGAATTACATTATCGCAAACCAAAGTACGTTGACCGGTTCTATTGGTATCTTCGGCGTCATTACCACTTATGAAAACAGTCTGGATCATATTGGTATCCACACTGACGGCATTTCCACGACACCACTAGCGGGTATTTCTGTCACTAAAGGGCTCAGTAAAGAGTTCTCAGAGCTGATACAGCTTAATATTGAGAGCGGCTATAAGAACTTTATCGGCCTTGTTGCTGACTCACGCAATAAGACATCAGAAGAGGTCGATAAAATTGCTCAAGGGCATGTGTGGATTGGAAATGATGCTAAAACCAATGGATTGGTCGACCAATTAGGTGATTTCGACGACGCAGTTGCCAAAGCGGCTGAATTAGCAAAACTGGATAATCCAGAACTTGACTGGATGCAGCCGGAAATGTCATTCAGTGAGTTGCTGATGAGCCAGTTGACGACAACCGCTCAAGCGATTGTACCGGAAGCAATTCAGGCATGGTTGCCTGCGCCACTGACGCAGGTCGCGCAAGCAGTAAAACAGCAAGCTGAGTTTTATCGCCATTTGAATGATCCACAAAATCGTTATGCGTTCTGTTTAAACTGCGGAGATATTCGCTAAAAAACCATAATAATGCATAATATTAGCAGAAACATGCCGTTAGAATCCCCCGGTATGATTCTGGTGATAACTTAATTAATGATGTTTTTAGCCTGACAGATACCCTGTCAGGCTTTTTTTATTTTGTAATACTCCTATAATCCAGCTGATCTTTTTAGGAGGCACAGTCATGCAGAAGAAATCTATTTATGTCGTCTATACCGGCGGAACCATTGGGATGCAACGCTCATCTCAGGGATATATTCCCGTTTCCGGGCATTTACAGCGCCAACTCACCAAGATGCCCGAATTCCACCGGTCTGAAATGCCGACATTCACCCTCCGTGAACATCAACCACTGATTGATTCTTCTGATATGACGCCAGAAGACTGGCAACTTATCGCTGATGATATCCGGCAAAATTACGATGATTATGATGGTTTCGTGATCCTGCATGGCACGGACACGATGGCATTTACCGCATCCGCTCTCTCTTTTATGTTTGAGAATCTGGGTAAGCCGGTAATTGTGACAGGATCGCAAATTCCACTGGAAGCACTGCGTTCTGACGGGCAGACAAACTTGCTGAATGCGCTTTACCTTGCTGCTAACTACCCGGTTAACGAGGTCAGTCTGTTTTTCAATAATAAATTGTTCCGTGGGAACCGGACGGTCAAAGCACATGCAGACGGTTTTGATGCTTTTGCCTCACCAAACTGTTCCCCATTGATGGAAGCAGGTATTAACATCAAAACCTTCAATGCATGTCCGGCCCCTGCCAACCATGACGAATTTATCACTCATCAGATCACCCCTCAGCCCATTGGCGTGATAACCATTTATCCCGGCCTTTCCAGTCAGGTTGTGAATAATATTTTAATGCAACCGGTTAAAGCCTTAATCCTGCGCTCATATGGCGTCGGCAACGCGCCACAACATCCTGAATTATTGAAAGAGCTAAAACAGACAACAGAGAGAGGGATTGTGGTTGTCAATCTGACTCAGTGCATTTCTGGCAGGGTAAACATGGATGGTTACGCAACCGGTCATGCTCTGGCTGAAGCCGGTGTTATCAGTGGCTACGATATGACCTTTGAAGCCACTTTAACTAAGTTGCACTATTTACTCAGTCAACCCTATAGCAGTGAAAAAATTCGTTATTTAATGCAACAAAATTTACGTGGTGAATTAAGTTATGCCGACAAATAATCCGAGAAAGAGATGAAAACAGCCCTATTACTTATTGATCTACAGAACGATTTCTGTACCGGCGGTGCGTTAGCCGTAAAAGAGAGTGAGCACGTCATTGATGTTGCAAATCAGGCAATTGATATCTGTCTGAAACACAATATCAGCATTCTTGCCACCCAAGACTGGCACCCTGCTGAACATATGAGCTTCGCAGTCAACTCCGGCCAGAAGATCGGGGATATCGGTATACTGAACGGTATTCCACAAGTATGGTGGCCGGAACACTGTGTACAGGGGCAACATGGCGCTGATTTCCATCCACAATTGAACAAGCAGGCCATTATTGAGGTTTTCTACAAAGGCGAAAATCCACAAATAGACAGCTACAGTGCTTTCTTTGACAACGGCTATCAGAGTAAAACCCGGCTTGATGACTGGTTGCAAACAGAGCAAATTGAGCGCCTGTTTATTATTGGTATCGCCACTGATTATTGTGTGAAGTTTACCGCGCTAGATGCGCTGGCACTAGGTTATGAAACCTGGGTAATTGCTGATGGTTGCCGGGGGGTTAATCTCAGTCCAGGCGACAGCCAATCCGCATTCAAAGAGATAAAAGCGCAAGGTGCAATACTGATAGAACTTGCCCAACTGGAAAGCACCCTTTTCTGAGAACAATCAAGGCCAGGCTGAGTTCAACAAACTCAGCCTTTTCATATCCATCTTGCGAAGATTATGTCTTGAATGTTGCCACCATTTCAGACTGAAAGGCCGCTTTCAGTTCTTGTTTACTCTTCATCACCAACTGACCATCAGTACCGATTGTCATATGCTCAGGTTCATGGTTATGCCTTGCTTGCCATAACATAATCATTTGCAGGCTATTCTCTTTCTGCTCCACAGTTAAAGGCACACCATCCTGCCATTTACCCAGTTCGACTGCCTGAACCAAGCGTTGATATATCTCTGGTGTCATTACTGATAACAGATCATCCAGTTCCATTGATATTTCCTCATTATTTTCCAGAATTAGCTGAAACGATTTTTCTTACATAAATTAACGGCAATGCCGGCAATGATAAAATGATTAACCTACTGTTTTTTCACCTGTATTTTCATCAGTGAAACTTAACGCAACCGAGTTAATACAAAAACGTTCTCCTGTCGGTTTCGGGCCATCAGGGAACACATGCCCCAAATGAGCGTCACAATGGCGGCAACGAACTTCAATACGCTGCATATTATGACTATTATCATCAAGATACAGTATTGCATCATCGCTGACAGGCTGGTAAAAACTCGGCCAACCGCAGCCAGAATCAAATTTAGTATCGGACATAAATAACGGCTGCCCACAGCACAGACAATGATACACGCCACTTTTTTTATTATGTAGCAATTTCCCCGAAAATGGCGGTTCCGTCCCGGCATTCTGGGTAACATGACGCTGAATATCAGTAAGCTCTGTATAAAGGGAAACATCAGGATTCTTAGCCATAACGACCACCTTAATAAGACTCGTGTTCTCAATAAAATCAAATGATAATATACCCATTATCTTTCAAGTTGCCTCTTTGTTGGCTGCACTCGCTCACCCCGGTCACATAGTTCGCTATGCTCCCGGGGATTCGCTCTCTTGCCGTCTCGATGCATCTTGAAATCTATAGGGTATAACAAGAAATTAACATTACATCAGTGGAATCTATTTTAAGCGGTTAACTGAAGATGTTTATCCCACTATTTGTGATGTGACTCGCATATCTAACCGATTAACTTTAAATATCTGTCTGCACCCCGATAATGAGGGGCAAATCGATTGCCAGTACCGCATAGCGAACGTCTAAATGGTGCACTCAAAGTCGATATTTTTCGACTATTGACACGATTCCGCTTGACGGCTGGCAAGGTTTTGGTAACTTTAGTAATAATTTTTAATTCACTAAAAAATAGCTGGTGGAACACTATGACTATCAAAGTAGGTATCAACGGTTTTGGTCGTATTGGCCGTATTGTTTTCCGTGCTGCACAAGAACGTTCAGACATCGAAATCGTCGCAATCAACGATTTGCTGGACGCAGAATACATGGCTTACATGCTGAAATACGATTCAACTCACGGCCGCTTCAATGGAACGGTTGAAGTAAAAGACGGCCACCTGGTTGTTAACGGTAAAACTATCCGTGTGACAGCAGAGAGAGATCCCGCTAACCTGAAATGGAATGACGTGGGCGTTGATGTTGTTGCAGAAGCAACAGGTATCTTCCTGACTGATGAAACTGCACGTAAGCACATTACCGCGGGTGCGAAAAAAGTGGTTCTGACCGGCCCATCCAAAGATGACACACCGATGTTTGTTATGGGTGTTAACCACAAAGCTTACGCAGGCCAGGACATCGTTTCCAATGCCTCTTGCACTACTAACTGTCTGGCGCCGCTGGCTAAAGTTATCAATGATAAATTCGGCATCGTTGAAGGCCTGATGACCACTGTTCACGCAACCACTGCGACTCAGAAAACCGTGGATGGCCCTTCTGCGAAAGATTGGCGTGGTGGTCGTGGCGCCGCTCAGAATATCATCCCATCTTCTACCGGTGCGGCGAAAGCGGTAGGTAAAGTTATCCCTGAGCTGAACGGTAAACTGACCGGTATGGCTTTCCGTGTTCCTACTCCTAACGTCTCTGTTGTTGATCTGACTGTACGTCTGGAAAAATCAGCCACTTATCAGCAAATCTGTGATGCCATCAAAGACGCAGCTGAAGGTGAACTGAAAGGTGTTCTGGGTTACACCGAAGATGACGTGGTGTCTAACGATTTCAACGGCGAAAAACTGACTTCTGTATTTGATGCAAAAGCCGGTATCGCTCTGAACGATAACTTTGTGAAGCTGGTCTCCTGGTATGACAACGAAACAGGTTACTCTAACAAAGTTCTGGATCTGATCACTCACATCTCTAAATAACTGAGTTATTACCTTGCCTGAAAAGAGCTGCCTTTCCTGGCGGCTCTTTTATTTTAATCTGCGTACAACATGCGTTATTCTTGGGCCATGCAATATGACTGCCTTGGGTTCATAAGGTCATGACACATGAACGATAAAATTTTTGCATTACCGGTTGCAGAACAGATCTCCCCTTCTATCAGTCAACGGAATATAGATGGCTTCCCATTGATAGTCGTATCTCATCCTAAAGTTCGGGGCGCAATCAGCCTGCAAGGGGCGCACCTTATCGCCTGGCAACCCTGTGATGAAGAACCGGGATTGTGGTTGAGCAGGAAAACAGCATTTAAAGCCGGCACCGCTATCCGCGGGGGTATTCCTATTTGTTGGCCCTGGTTTGGCCCCACAGGAGCACCAAAACATGGTTTTGCCAGAACGCTTCCTTGGGAATTTAGTGCACATAATGAACATGAAAATGGCGTAATATTAACTTTCATGCTGAAAGGCAATGAATATAGCCGTAAATTGTGGCCTTATGATTTTACCCTGATTGCCCGTTTTAAACTGTGTGAAACCTGTGAAGTGGAGCTGGAAGCCTATGGTGATTATCAGGCAACCTGCGCCCTGCACACTTACCTGAATGTAGGCAATATTAATCAAATTTCAGTCAGTGGCCTGGGTAAACATTTTATTGATACTGTTGCTGACAAAGAGCAATACACAACAGGAGAAGATCTTATTTTCACCGGCCGTACTGATCGCATCTATACAGAGCCAGAAGATTTTAATCTGATAAGAGATAACTCACTGAAACGAACCATTGAAATTCACCATTACCATCACAGTGATGTTGTATGCTGGAATCCAGGCGCTGAATTATCGAATAATATGAAAGATATGTGTGATGAAGGTTACAAAAATATGATTTGTGTAGAAACAGCTCGTATAAATAAACCGTTAATTGCCAAAGATGATAGCCCAGCCCACATTTCGGTTGTCATTCGTTGCCGGAAAGACCATCAGTAAATATCTCAAAAAAAGCCACAAAAAAGACTGAATACAATCCGGTGGACTCAGTCTCTATCCGGTATTATCGTTTCGGGTAATTAAAAACTATATGTAATACCTGTCCAGACAATACTTGAATATGATTTATTAACCATTGGGCTATCTTTAATTTCACTCGGTAGCCACTCAACACGCCCCATCATGAATGCAGACCATTTCTGACTAAATTCATAATTGGCAGATAATTCCAAATAAGGAGTCCAGCTATCACCTGGAGTATATTTTTCCAACCCGCTACGATGTGATTCCCTCTCCTTAATACCATATTCGTAACGATTTTGTTTTTTACTATTCCAGACCACACCTAACCCTGGTTGTAATGACCAACTCCCCATGTCAAAGTCATATAAATAAGCCAGGTCAACCGTAATACCTTTACTTTTACTTAAAGTATCCACCGCAAAAGCACTACGTAATGTCCCCCAATCTTCATTATGACGATAACTAAAACCACCCATCATAGTATCGCGACGTTTATCCAGCTTTTTCAACTGCTTATCTTCATTGTCTTTTGGACTGAAACTTTGAGGATAATAATACACGTCTAAAGATAATTGATCTTTCGGTTCGTTCCACAAATAATATCCAGCAGCTAAAGTATGAAAATAGAAATTGTCATTTTCATAATTAACCATTGGAACAGGTAGCACTTTATCTTCGCTCTTTACTCCCTTATAAGGTAGTGACTGAGCCAGAACAGATACGCCAACTGACCACTGCCCTGCATAAGCTACCGATGAAGAAAAACAAAAAGTGATGGCTGCCGCTAGAACTTTTGCTTTGTTGATCATTATTAACTATTTCCTATAAAACAATTATGCGATTGGCTATTATCAAGTGTAAGTGTAAAAGATCATTTCCCTTATTTCCAAGTAATAACGTAGTATTTTTGTCCAAAAAGCACTATATGTCTAAATTCTGCTTAATTTTCCTAGCAAAAACAGACAAATTATAGGTAAAACACAGATATATTAATTTAGTGAAATCGATAAC
This sequence comes from Photorhabdus khanii NC19, assembly GCF_000517265.1. Taxonomy (GTDB): domain Bacteria; phylum Pseudomonadota; class Gammaproteobacteria; order Enterobacterales; family Enterobacteriaceae; genus Photorhabdus; species Photorhabdus khanii. Next base: position 719,433 of record NZ_AYSJ01000014.1, on the reverse strand, counting down.
TTATATTCTATAATAATACCAGCAATAAATTATTATTTATCATTCCCTTTATTAGAGCAAAACCGTCCTGTCTGATTTTAACGACATTGATATTTAACGACATATAGATACCGGGACCCGATCCGCCAATGCACACAACAATTCATAACCAATAGTGCCAGGGATCTCTGCCACATCATCCACCGGCAGGTTTTGCCCCCACAGTTCGACAGGGCTGCCAATTTGGGCCTGCGGGCAAGGTGTTAAATCCACTGACAACATATCCATTGATACTGCCCCTAATACCTGAGTTCTGACGCCATCGACAATAACCGGTGTTCCTGTCATTGCTTTACGGGGGTAACCATCAGCATAACCACAGGCAACAGTGCCGACTCTAATAGGACCTGATGCTGTATATTTACCGCCATAACCGATTTTTTCCCCAGCCTTGAGATGCTGAATAGCAATAATCTCACTTTGCAGACTCATCACGGCTTTCAACCCAATATCCGCAATATCTTTCCACTTTCCACTAGGAGAAGCGCCATAAAGCACAATACCAGGACGTACCCAATCCCGATGCGTTTGCGGATACCACAGAGAAGCGGCTGAATTAGCCAAACATTGAGCAATATCCAACCCCTGACTGACTGAATTAATAACGTTAAGTTGTTCAGTAACGCCGATTTCTTTATTATCTGCATTCGCAAAATGCGACATCAACGTTATTTGCCCAATTTGCCGGATACCCCTTGCCAGCGATAAAATCTCTCTATATTGATCCGCAGGGAAACCCAATCGATTCATGCCGCTGTTTAGTTTTAGATAAATATCGATTGGCCTACTCAAATTAGCCATCTCTATTGCTTTAAGTTGCCAATGACTGTGCACCACTGTTGTCAACTGATACTGATCAATTATCGGCAAATCTTCAGGTTTGAAAAAACCCTCCAACAGCAAGATCGGCTTCTGCCAACCCTGTTCCCGCAATAAAATGGCCTCATTAAACTCAAGTAAAGCAAATCCATCTGTCTGATCGAGATACCGCCATAAACAACGCAGACCATGCCCATAAGCATTTGCTTTAACTACAGACCAGATTTTGCTATTGCCGACCTTATTACGAATAATAGCCAGGTTATTTTTCAACGCATCAAGATGGATCGTTGCCGAAATCGGACGTGGCATATCAGTTCCTCAGTTCAGTGTGCAATTGATGGCCCAATGGCCCCAATTTCGTATTAAAACCATTAATATAACGGAATACTGACAAATCATCAGATGCAATGGAGGGCTTCTTACCTGAAATAAGATCCGCCAGTAACTGACTGGAACCACATGCCATCGTCCATCCTAACGTGCCGTGCCCTGTATTGAGGTAGAGATTGTTATATTCAGTCGGACCAACAATTGGAGTCCCATCGGGTGTCATTGGCCGTAAGCCCGTCCAGAAATTAGCCTGAGCAATATCGCCCCCTCCCGGATAGAGATCCTGCACGACCATTTTTAATGTTTCACAACGTGTTTTAAGCACATTCAAATTGAAGCCCACAACTTCTGCCATGCCGCCAACACGAATACGATTGTCAAACCGGGTGATCGCAATTTTGTATGTTTCATCCAACGCAGTCGAGACCGGAGCCCGTTCTGCATCTACAATCGGCATAGTTAATGAATAACCTTTCAATGGATATACCGGGATTTTGACAAGACCATTCAACAGTTCAGTGGAATAGGCTCCCATCGCAACAACATAGCTGTCTGCCGTCATGACGCCATCTTCGCACTGGACACCCGTAATACGATGCCCTTCTACCAGCAACTGTTTGACCTGTTTATTAAACAGAAACGTAACCCCAGCCGCTTCTGCCATTTTTGCCAGTTCTTTGGTAAAAAGCTGACAATCACCCGTTTCATCATTCGGTAACTGTAAGCCTCCCGTCAGTTTATGAGCAACATGGGCCAATGCCGGTTCGACTGTCGCCAGCTTATCTGCCGTTAACAGGTTGTAAGGCACACCTTCTTGTTCAAGAACCGCGATGTCATTCATCGCATTATCAAACTGCTTATTGGTGCGGAATAATTGAAGCGTGCCCCCCTGACGACCTTCGTATTGAATACCGGTATCGGCCCTTAACTGTTTGATACAGTCGCGGCTGTACTCTGCCAGCCGTACCATCCGGCTTTTATTGGTTGCATAGTGATTTGCATCACAATTGCGCAGCATCTGCCACATCCAACGTAACTGGAACAGCGAACCATCAGGACGGATAGACAGTGGAGCATGACGTTGAAACATCCATTTAATGGCTTTCAGTGGAATGCCCGGCGCTCCCCACGGCGTCGCGTATCCCGGCGAAATCTGACCGGCATTCGCCGCGCTGGTCTCCTGAGCAGCACTTCCCTGACGATCAATAACAGTTACTTCATGACCTTGCTGTACCAAATACCAGGCGCTGGTTACACCAATAACGCCGCTACCTAAAACAAGGATTTTCATCATGGTCCCCTGATGATTAAAAATTTAGCCAAGCATAATATGCTGCCTAAAAAAAACCAATATAGGACAATCCTCGGTAACGTCAATAATCTACATTTATGATTTAGGTCACAATAATATTACATTTATGCAACAAGAATATTTATTGCCTGTATACAAGCAACTAACAAAAAATGGTACTAAGATGATGAAATTAAAATAAAAATTACGATTCATGTCGTAAGATAACTATTGAATATCCAGTAATTATTCTTAGTTTTTCAGCGAAAATAATGATTCAATTAAACAACCACAAGATACCAATAACCATCAATTAATCGAAATAAAAGTCCAAAAAAAATCCATAATTTTGGAATAATATTCTAAAATTGACACCTTGTGATTGCCTTAAGATATGAGGAAAAAAACAACAAAATTCCCGGGGCAGCGCATTCTGACCCGGGTCAATTCAAAATAGTTCTGATTTGAAACTAATGAATTGGATTAAGACTTGGCATTAAGTAAAAATACTGACGGGGTATCAACGACAAACTTCAGCTAAATCACTTGGCATCGTACTTTGCATACTGTGCCAGATGATACCGCTCTCTTTGCCATAGTTACGCACACATTCCATGACTTTATCGTAGGATTTATCACGGCATAACGTCGCCAGCTGCTGATAAAAGTTCAATGCCAATTTACGTGCCTCAGGATTAGAGAAGTAATAACGCCCTACACGGGTATATAACCCTTTTAACCCATTGATAATAAGGCCGTAAATTGGATTATCTGAAGCAAAAGCCAAACCACGGAAAATATCATAATCCAGAGCGCTGAAAGACTCTGAGTTATCTTCCACATTCTCTTTTTTTGCCAACACTTCCAATGACTGACTTGGATTATGCCTAAAAGCCGTACGAATAAATATTGCAGCAATATTCGTTCTCACGGCCAGCAGGTTATCAATCAATTCAGGAACGCGATCGTGATCAAGGCGAGCCAGTGTTTCTAAAATATTAAGACCTGATGTTTCCCAAAAGTTATTCACTTTTGTTGGCTTGCCATGCTGAATAGTTAACCAACCATCACGTGCCAAACGCTGCAATACCTCACGCAGGGTAGTCCTTGTTACACCAATTAACTCAGATAATTCACGTTCTGCTGGAAGAATAGAGCCAGGAGCAAAACGGCCGTTCCATATACTCTCAATAATATATTCTTCCGCAAAACCTGCGGGACTTTGAGCCTTAATGACCATATTTTTGTTATTCCAACGTGAATTTTTCAACTAATAATAGATGAAATTATATCAGAATGCGCCCCTCCAATATAGCTGTCTAGTCTAGAAACCGCAAAAACGGTCACGAAAAAAGCACACGAATTGTTTAATTGTGCTTCATCTCCCTTAAAATATTTTGTATTAAAGCGTACTATTGTTTAGAGAACACGACTTTACGAATTTAGAGGAATTTTAATTACCATGGAAACCAATATTTGGAAAGCGGCGATAAAAAACTTTCTCGGCAACTCGCCGAATTGGTATAAGTTAGCTATCATCGTTTTTCTCATCATCAATCCGCTTGTATTCTTCTTCATCAACCCATTTGTTGCCGGCTGGCTGCTGGTTGTCGAATTTATCTTTACGTTGGCAATGGCACTTAAATGTTACCCGTTACAACCCGGTGGCCTGTTGGCAATTGAAGCGGTCCTCATCGGCATGACCTCACCTCAACAAATTGGTCATGAAATTGCTAATAACCTGGAAGTTGTTCTGCTGCTGATATTTATGGTTGCAGGAATTTACTTCATGAAGCAGCTATTATTATTTGCGTTCACTAAACTCCTTCTATCCATAAAATCTAAACGGATGCTTGCCCTGGCATTTTGTTTAGCCAGTGCATTCCTCTCGGCATTTCTTGATGCCCTGACGGTTATCGCCGTGGTTATTAGTGTTTCCCTTGGCTTCTATTCTATCTATAACAATTTTATCTCTGATCAGCATGATGCACTGAAGCCGAATAATGATCGTCACATTGATGCAGAGAAAAGGAAACAAACGCTCGCCCAGTTTCGTGCTTTTTTACGCAGCCTGATGATGCATGCAGGTTTAGGGACTGCGCTCGGTGGTGTGATGACCATGGTGGGAGAACCCCAAAATCTGATTATCGCCAAAAATGTTGGCTGGGATTTCGTCACCTTCTTTATTCGCATGGCTCCGGTTACCTTGCCTGTTTTTATCTGTGGACTGCTGGTCTGTTTTCTGGTCGAACACTTTAAGATATTCGGTTATGGTGCAGAATTGCCGGAACGTGTCCGGCAAGTACTGGAAAATTATGATAAAAAAACCAGCGTAAAACGAACCCGCCAGGAAAAAGCGCAGCTTATTGCTCAGGCACTGATTGGCCTATGGTTAATTGTCGCTCTGGCATTTCATTTGGCAGAGGTTGGTCTGATCGGTCTGTCAGTTATCATTCTGACCACCTCTTTTTGCGGTATCACGGAAGAACATGCGCTGGGCAAAGCGTTTGAAGAGGCATTGCCATTCACGGCATTATTAACGGTTTTCTTTTCCATTGTTGCCGTGATCGTTGACCAACAACTGTTTACACCATTTATTCAGTTCGTCTTGCAAGCTTCAGAAACTTCTCAGCTTTCTCTGTTCTATCTGTTTAATGGCCTGCTCTCAGCCGTGTCAGATAACGTGTTTGTTGGTACGGTTTATATCAATGAAGCCAAAGCAGCACTGCAAGAAGGGCTGATCTCACATAAACAATATGAATATCTAGCTGTTGCCATTAATACCGGTACTAACCTGCCTTCTGTCGCAACACCTAACGGACAAGCCGCATTCCTGTTCCTGCTGACCTCGGCATTATCACCTTTAATCCGTCTGTCTTATGGCCGCATGGTCATGATGGCATTACCCTATACCATCGTGATGACACTGGTCGGTTTACTATGTGTGGAATTTCTGTTAATTCCGGTGACTGACATCATGGTTCATTGGGGTTTAATCGCTTTGGCATAGTCGGCCACAAATTTATTTCATAACGTTATTACTAACACCGGATTGAACGCAAATTACGCTCAATCCGACTTTATTTTTTACCCGAAAAAACAGATTTACTTTAATTGACTTTTTTTGTTCCATTTTAGGCGGCAAAATAGACGTTCAATTATTTATCTTATCTGCATGGAAAAAAGGACATGATGCGATTTTTAAACCACTATTCCCAAGGACGAAACGCATGGCTGTTAATGACTTTTATTGCCTTGATACTGGAAGGTTCAGCCTTATATTTTCAGCACGTGATGAAATTACAGCCCTGTGTGATGTGTATTTATGAGCGGGTTGCTCTGTTTGGTGTGTTAGGTGCTGGATTACTGGGCGCGATCGCACCAAAAACGCCGTTACGTTGGTTGGCTATTATTTTGTGGATCTACAGTGCCTGGCGTGGCCTGCAATTGGCATGGGAACATACGATGATCCAGTTATATCCTTCCCCATTTAATACATGTGATTTTTTTGTAAACTTTCCTTCATGGCTGGCATTAGATAAATGGCTCCCTTCGGTGTTTGAAGCCTCCGGTGACTGTTCAGCAAGACAATGGCAATTTCTGTCATTAGAGATGCCACAATGGTTAGTCGGTATTTTTGCCGCTTATCTGGTTGTTGCTGTATTAGTATTGGTCAGCCAATTTTTTAATCGGAAATAATTGCCCATTCAGACGCTAAAACGGTTGGCTGGTGAATCCAATATACTCGCAGAATCATGCCTAAAGGTGTCTACCACAGTGATCCCAACGGCATGTTCCTGCTCATAACAGGCAGTTGCTTCAACCTTAAATTGGTGCGCAAGAACCTTGCAGCAACGCCCTTTCGTTACAACGCTTGCCATTTACCAACTGGCAAACCGGTGTTTGTGTACCATTTAATTGTACGGCTAATGCGGGTGTACCACCTGCATAAATACACGTTGCTCTGGCATTAATTCCAAGACCAATTTCTGGCGGAGAATATTGCATCGCCTGATATTGGACAAATGTTTTCCCTGTTTGGCTACTACAGCCAGCCAATAAAGCAAAATTAAAGAGTACTCCTCCTAATAAGGCTTTGTTGAATCCTTTCTTATCGTCGATATTTAACATATCTCTTCTCCGAAAAACAATTCAGGGAAAACCATGCAGCATCATTAATTAATGCGCACCGCTGTCAGAAAGCAAATTTATTACCATAACGCCCGCAATGATAAGCGCCATACCTAACATCGCCGCCCAATCCAACTTCTGCTGATATAAAAATATCGCCGCAACAGAAACCAGCACAATACCAAGACCAGACCATATCGCGTAGGCAACGCCCAATGGCACAACTTTAACTACCTGAGATAATGCCCAGAAAGCAATGCCATATCCAACAATGACCAGTATAGAAGGGAATAATTTACTAAACCCATCGGAAGCTTTTAATGAAGCGGTTGCCACAACCTCAGCAACAATTGCCATTGCTAAATATACAAATCCATTCATAACTTTACTCTCTATAACAGAAAAACATAAATTGAACAATACTAATAGACAAAAACGAGCTGAATCTATCACAAATTCTGGCAAGAGTAACGTAACAAAAATGATATATTTCGTTCCCTAAATCCAATTTAAACATTATTTACAGCGTGCCCGTGGAAGTGTCCTGATGACAAGAAGATCGTTGTAAAGATTTTACAAGAAATATGGAAAAGTGCTAATGATAGCTTCCAGTTTTGCGATTCAGACCAAAATCATTCAGCGCGATAACCTTTACCATCACCTGATGAAATATAGCGTCGAGAGATTAAGAACCGATATATTTATAAATTAAAAATAATCCTATTATCTGATTAAGCAATAATCGTGAAACTAAAATAAACTTATACTGTCTGAATTCGAGTAATCTTATTTCAAAATGCTTTGAGAGGCAAAATAGTATGGAGAGGAACATTCAACCCGGTTTCTGTGTAGTACAACAACCCGGAGGATTAAGCTTTCAGGCAAACCTGCTGTTCAGCCATTCAAATAGCGAAGCAGCTCATTATTTTATGGCGCTGAACTCAGACAACCGATTCCTAAAACCAGGGCAGATCCTGCTTGTTGCCGATCCCGATTCTTATAATCCGCCGCATATAATGCAGCTCTTAAAGCAATCTCAGTATGAAATAAATCAATCCGTTGCTCCCTTGCCTGATGAATATGCCACATTTTTGCATCGTCATTTTGGTCTGTTTCATTATTTACTGGATCAGGGTGGGACGCTTATCAGCACCGCTTCATCACTGAGTGAAAGCTATTTTTCTGAAATTAATAAAAACCTGTCAAGGTTACAGTCTCTTTATCAGAAAGAATATAGGTTAAATGGGCTAAATCAGAAGTATGCCAGCCCCGATTTTTATCTAGAAAGACAGAAGATCATGGGTAACCTAAAGAGACTATTGAATAAAGTTGGGCGACTTTCTTTAAAAATCGAAGAACATCCTAACTTAAAACATGCACTAAAGTTATCAACTAAATCCATTGCTCATCAATGAGATAAAGCAGGGATTGGTGCAATAAAGGGATATAGTCAAACAATTATCCAAAGTGCAAAAATGGTTAAATGGATGAAATACGGTGGTCGTATTGCGATTGGTCTGGATTTTATTGATACCACCGGACAAGTTATTGATGCCTGTAATTATGGACAATCAGGACAATGTGAAAAAGTGGCAATTAAGGAATATAGTAAATTTGCTGGTAGAACGGGAGGTGGGATGGCAGGAGGATATTATGGCGGTATAGCAGCAGGTGCGGCATGTTTCGCTCTTGGAGCGGCAACGGGAGGTTTCTCTGCGTAGCTGGAGGCGGACTAACAGGAGGCTATATTGGAAGTAAAGGTGGAGAATTTTTTAGTGAATTCATTGTTGAACACTTAATAGAAGATTAATATGAATAGAATAATTTATACTATCATGCTTATCCTTTACATTTTATTTCTTACTTCACTTGCTGTATCTGTAATCATTTATAAAATAAACCAGAAAAAGATGGATAAAATTATTGAATCATATATTAACGAAGGACTTTATTTATCAACAAGTGTAAAATTGGGCCGGTTTTTGGGTATCCATGGTCAATTTTATGTCGCAGTGTTTTTTTACCAATTATTAATCGGCAAGAAAATGAGAATAAATGAAAAAGATAGTCAATATATGTATAAAGAGTCTTATGATTTTATTCAGAAATTACCGAAAAACATGACCAATTGGTTGAAAATCTATATCTTAACTATCTCTACCAGCCTGTTATCCTTTGCTATTGGAATGATATTTGTTTTATATTTCAAATACTTCTGAGAGACCACAAGTGAATAATATGAATATTCTAACTAACGCAATTAACTGTATCATGATTTCTTTATTTTCAATCAGCATATTTTTGCTATTATTTTTATTGATTTTTTATGGAATAAATAAGAAGGCTTTCACAGAAATCAGAGAAAAATATACACAGGAGGGCTTTTTTATACCACAAATTATATATGCAACATCTTTTTTTGGTTTTTTTGACAGTTATTATCTATCATGTTTCCTCTACCAGATAATAACTGGAAGAAAAACAATCATGTCTTATGTTTACATAGGTAATTCCATACCGCAAGAAGCATATGAGTTAGCAAAGAATATACCTAAAAAATTCGCTTCAATAATAATTATCTATTATTATTCATTTTCTATTTCTCTATTCTTATTCACATTAAGTAGTATACTTGTCTTGTTATACAAGTGGTTAACGAATACATAAAGCAAACCCTATTAATTTAATGACCGATAGGAAATTAACATGAACAGAATAATTCCTCTCATCATTGTTATCTCTTATATTTTCTTTATTGGATTTTTTATTATATCAGTAGCTATTTACAAGATAAATCAGAAGAAGATAGATAAAATTATTGAATCGTATGAGGATGAGAATAAATGAAAAAGATAGTAAATATATGTATAAGGAGTCCTATGATTTTATTGAAAAATTACCTAAAAATATGACAAATTGGTTGAAAATTTATATTTTAACTATCTCTATCAGCCTGTTATCCTTCGCCTTTGCAATATTATTTGCTTTATGTTTCAAATACACCTGAGAAACTATTAACCAAGAGTATTTTTATTTTAAAATAGAAAATTCACTGAGGATTATCAATGTATAAATCTATCATAATAACAGACACCTATATTACTCCCTCTTTATTATCTTTTTCCACACCAATAACTATGGAGTTATTTATGAAATACGTTTATTTCTAAAGTAAAAACTAAGAAAAATCAAATCTGTTAAATTCTCAATAGGATAATAATATGAATAGAACCACTTTTACCATCTTACTTATTTCTTATATTTCCGCCATTCTTTTTCTCGTTATATCTATAGCCATTTACAAAATAAATCAGAAAAAAATGGATGAAATTATTGAATTATATATAGGAAAAGGGCTTTGCTTGTCGACAGGCGTGAATATTGGCCGATTTCTAGGTGTTTATGGTCAGTTTCAGGTTGCTACATTTTTCTACATGTTATTAACTGGAAAAAGAATGAGAATAAATAAACCTGATAGCAAATACATGTACCAAGAATCTTACGACTTTATTCAAAGTTTACCTTCCCGTTTAACTCATTGGATAAAAATTTATTTCATTACCATTAATATAAGTTTTGTATTCTTCTTTATATCAATAGTCATTGGCTTATTCGAAAAGTATGCTTAACTACTAACTAAAATCTAAACGTATGAATTGTATTTTAGAGTTAGGATTATAATAACCACAATTTCTTTATATTAATATGTTTATTCAAAAAACACGCTTAATTATTAAATAAAAACTAAGCGTATAAATTATAGTTATCAATAAACCATCTCATCCCAGATGCAATATCCTGATGTTCCTGCCATATAATGCCGACAAGTAATATTAACATACTGAACTGAAACAACTTCCTCCGGTTGACCTTTATTATCATTAATAACATGCGGATAATTAACATTTAAACCGCAAATTTTTGCCCCAGTGAGCAAGATGGAATAGAAAAGTTCTTGTGAGCCTATTTGTGAGGTCCGATAAACATCAAATGTCAATTCCAGTTTTTCATGGTTAGCCGCCGCTATCATGAGTAATGGTGAAGATTTATCTAATGGTTTAATGAAGTTTACCGGCTGATAATTTACATTCTGCGCGACAGTCAGGCCATGATTAAATTGCAGTACCATAATTTGATTTTCATGTCCATTCTGATACCGGTTACCAATAGAATCCAGAGTTGAGCATCCTTGAGAAATAAGCCCTTGCGTTTCACCTTTTATCGTTACATAAATCATATTTGCCATACTATTTATCCTATATTTCTGCTTAATCTTTCATTCTGAACTGCTTTCTTTATATTTCAATGATAAAATTGTAAAAAACAGTTAGATATCTTATATAAATGTAAATATAGAATACCTATAGTCAATCAGAAGCCGTGTTCCTCTGCTTCTATAACAGAAAGAACTGTCAATTCATCAGTATTAACGGGTAAAAACGAGCGGAATCTGTCACAAACTCTTTTAAGGTGCCGGGTGATAAAAATGGTATACTCTCCCCCCTAAATTCCATTTAAACATTATTTACAGAGCGTCCGTGGTGGATCAGAAAGCACAATATAACCAGAACAAATTACAGAAACGTTTACGCCGTGATGTCGGTCAGGCCATCGCTGATTTCAATATGATTGAGGAAGGCGACCGTATTATGGTCTGCCTTTCCGGTGGTAAAGACAGCTATACCCTGTTGTCCATCCTGCAAAATCTGCAAAAAAGCGCTCCAATTAATTTCTCACTTGTTGCAGTTAATCTGGATCAGAAGCAACCAGGTTTTCCTGAGCATATTCTTCCCGCTTATCTGGACGAACTGGGTGTCGAATATAAAATTGTCGAAGAAAACACTTACGGCATTGTGAAAGAAAAAATACCCGAAGGTAAAACAACGTGTTCTCTTTGTTCCCGTCTGCGGCGGGGCATTTTATATCGCACAGCGACCGAGTTGGGCGCAACTAAGATTGCATTAGGCCATCACCGCGATGATATTTTGCAAACCCTGTTTCTCAATATGTTTTACGGCGGCAAACTAAAAGGGATGCCACCGAAGTTGATGAGTGATGATGGTAAGCATATTGTGATCCGTCCCCTCGCTTATTGCCGTGAGAAAGATATTGAGCGCTATGCAACCGCCAAAACGTTTCCTATCATTCCTTGTAATCTCTGTGGCTCGCAACCCAATTTGCAGCGCCAAGTTATCAAAGATATGTTACGGGAATGGGATAAACGCTATCCGGGAAGAATTGAAACGATGTTCCGTGCGGTTCAAAATGTCGTTCCATCCCATCTCAGTGATTTTAATCTGTTTGATTTTAAAAATATCACTCATGGAAGTGAAATTATTAATGGTGGTGATCTCGCTTTTGACCGCGAAGAATTACCGGTACAGCCCGCCAGTGATATAGAAGATCAACCCGATTATCAATCAGAACGGCTGGATATTGTCGAAGTAAAATAGTTATTCTTAGTAATACCGCTCCAGATATATTTCAGGGCGGTAATTTCTTTTTATTTTTCACTGCCATTTTTATTTGCTATTTCCCTATTCGGCTTATGACAACAATGAAAAAAAGCCGATATTAAAAAGTAATATCGGCACAAGAATGGGCAATTATTCTATATAAAGACTCATGTGAGAAAAACTACAATTATGGAGAACAACGTTCATCACTTAACGTTGTTTTCACCTGCGGGAGTCATAATGCCTGAATAATGCCAGGTGAGTATTGATATATCTCAAATTTAAGGACCAATTTTAGCAATATTTCCCGGTAGTTGTGTTTTATTTCTCTGAGCAATCGTTTAATTTTCATAACCATTTACTGCGTCTTAACCACCACGCAACAAATATAATCAACCCCAATAACAACAAGCAAAAAACGCTAAAACCCAAATAATATTCATTGCCAGGAATACCACCCAGGTTGACGCCAAATAATCCGGTCAGGAATGTTGTTGGCAAAAAAACCATCGCAAATAATGACATGACATAAGTACGACGATTCATCGCATCCGCCATCATTGATGTAATTTCATCTGAAATAATGGCGGTACGGGCAATGCAACCATCCAAATCATCCAATTCCCTTCCCAGACGCTCGGAAATCTCCTGCATCCGGCGACGATCTTCATCACTCATCCAAGGTAATTTTTCACTGGCAAGACGGGCAAATACATCTCTCTGAGGTGCCATATAACGGCGCAAAACAATCAATTGCTTACGCAGCAAGGCCAATCCACCCCGCCCCGGTATCCGCTGCTCCAGGATCATATTTTCAAGCTCAATAAGATTGTCATGAAGATCTTCAATAAAATTACCGACTTCATCAGTGATTGCATCAACCATGTCGACCAGCCAGTGCCCGGTAGTTTGCGCGCCAATGCCATTTTGCAAATCATTCAAAACCTGTTCAAGGGAATGAACTTTACGATGGCGGCTGGAAATAACCATTTTAGAATTAATATAAATGCGGAACACCACCAGCTGATCGGGGCGTTCACTTTCATTACTATTAATTGTTCGCAGCGTGATCATCGTACCATCGCCGGTACGGATTATTTTCGGCCTCAAGCTTTCCCCAGCCAGCCCCTCTTTAACCGATTCTGGTAATAAATCCGTCTCTATTATCCAGCGATAACTCTTGGGATTACGGTAATCCAGATGTTGCCAGAAAGGTTGAGCTGGTGTGGCTAATGCATTCATCTCTATCAGTGTCATTCCACCTTGACCATCAAACTGACAAGTATAGACTGCATCGGCATCTTTAAATGATGAACCATAAATTGTTTCCACATCCAGCTCCTTACTTTAGTGCTTGATAATGTACATAGTATGGCTATAGGCCACATCTTCAGGATTGGTGATCGGGTATCCTTTTAACCAGGGCTTTATCAACCTGCCGTTCGTATACTGATAAATCGGTGCAATGGGTGCCTGTTCAGCAATCATCTGTTCCGCTTTGTTATAGTCATCGTTTCTCCGGGCATCATCCGTTTGCAAACTGGCAGATTGCAACAACTTGTCATAATCAGCCTGATGGAATTTGGCAATATTGCCACTATGCGTTGAAGTCAACAGGCTCAGAAACGTGGATGGTTCGTTGTAATCCCCCACCCAAGATGCACGAATAACATCAAAATTGCCGGTGTTACGGTTATCAATATACGTTTTCCATTCCTGATTCACCAGATTCACCTGCACACCCAGTTTTTTCTTCCACATAGAGGCGACAGCAATAGCAATTTTCTGATGGTTTTCAGAACTATTATAGAGCAGAGAAAGTTTCAGTGGGTTGTTCAAACCATAACCTGCCGCCTGTAACAACGTCTTAGCCTGTTGATCCAGCTCTGCTTGTGTGTGTTGTTCCATATCACCGGTCACAGGATGGAAGCTGGCGGTCACATCCGGCGTGAAATGCCAGGCAGGTTTCTCTCCTGTCCCCAATACTCTTTCCGCAATAATCTTACGGTCAATCGCCATAGAAAGCGCTTTACGCACTCTGGCATCATTGGTTGGTGCACGTTGGGTGTTAAAAGCATAATAATAGGTGCCCAATTGATCCGGCGTATAAACCTGCCCAGGTAATTCATGGCGCAACTTTTTATACATATTTTTCGGGAAGGATTCGGTAATATCCAGATCACCAGCCAGATAGCGTTTAGTCGCGTGTGATTCCTGATTAATGGGTACGAATGTGACTTTGGTCAGAATGGTTTTTTTATGATCCCAGTAATAAGAATTTGGCGTCAGAACGATTTTCTCATTCACAACCCGATCATGTAATTTAAAAGCACCGTTCCCCACCAAATGACCCACCTTTATCCACTCTTTCCCATATTTTTCTACCGTTTTCTTATTGACCGGATAGAGACTGAAATTCGCGGTCAGATTGGGGAAGTAAGGCACAGGCCGGTTTAGCGTCACCTGTAATATGTGCTTATCAATGGCCTTAACACCCAGTTTTACAGCAGGCAATTTCCCGTCAATAATTTCCTGCGCATTCTCAATACCCGCCAGTGCGGCAAACCAGGCAAAAGGAGAGGTATTAACCGGGGTGACTAATCGCTGCCAACTATACACAAAATCCGTCGCAGTAACCGGTTCCCCATTTGACCAACGGGCATCAGAACGCAAGGTAAAAAGCCAGGTTTTGTTGTCCGCCGTTTTCCACGCTGTCGCGACGCCGGAAATTGCATTGCCATACGCATCCTGATTTACCAGCCCTTCAAACAGATCACGCTGAACCTGAGCTTCAGTCAAGCCCACCGCATTAATCGGGTCTAAGGATGCCGGTTCGTCTTTTAGATGACGCACCAGTTCTTGTTTGTCATTAAGATGAGTACCAGGAGGCACTTCCGCAGCGAAGGCAGAAGCCATGAGAAAGGAGCCACTGATAAGTAGTGCACATGAAGTCAAGCTGAAATAGCGCATTAAGGTAATCTGCTCTGTATGTAAAATAATTATTCCAGAACCGAATTATAAGCCATTGTCAAAGTGACACAATCAGACAATTTTACTTCACAGACGCTATTTTGATGGGCAAGAGCCGACTATTCTTCTACACTGGGAGGCTGTGGTTCATTTATCAGAGGAAGAAAACTATGACACAAACAGTAAAATTTCAAGGCAATGATATTTCCGTAAGCGGCCATTTCCCAAAATCAGGGGAAAAAGCGAAAGATTTTACTCTGACAGCCAAAGATCTCTCCGATGTCTCTCTCAGCCACTATGCCGGAAAACGTAAGGTGCTAAATATTTTCCCAAGCATTGATACCGGTGTTTGCGCAACATCAGTCCGTAAATTTAATCAGGTCGCGAATGACCTGGAAAACACCGTTGTACTGTGCATTTCCGCCGATCTGCCTTTTGCGCAGTCACGTTTCTGCGGCGCAGAAGGGTTATCTAATGTGGTCACTCTTTCTACTCTGCGTGGCGGTACTTTCACTGAAGATTATGGCATTGCTATCAGCAACAGTCCTTTGAGTGGTCTCACTGCCCGGGCAGTCGTTGTGCTTGATGAAAACGATAACGTGATCTACAGCCAATTAGTTGATGAAATCACTAATGAGCCAGATTATGACAGCGCACTGGCGGCACTGAAATAAATCCATTGATTTTATAATGCCCACTTAATGTGGGCATTATTTCACTCATCATTATCCAATTCATGCCCGGTAGAATGCTTCCTGCTACTCAGGCCATATTCTCTCAATTTATTGGCAATCGCAGTATGTGATACCCCAAGGCGTTTAGCCAGTTTACGAGTGCTTGGGTAGTGCCGGTAAAGACGCGTTAACACCGAGCGTTCAAAACGTTTACTGATTTCATCCAGGGAACCATTGAACACATCTTCACTAAAAGAGATCTCTGTTTCAAATTCCGGCAGTTGTATATCCCGCGGAGCCAGCTCCATATTTTCAAGCTGAGTCAATGCCCGATAGATGGCATTTTGTAACTGCCTTACGTTACCGGGCCAACTGTAACTAGCCAAAAAGTGAGAAAGTTCAGGAGACAATTTAGGTTTCGGTACCCCTTGTTCTTCAGCAAAGCGCTCAATAAAGTATTCCACCAGCGGCATAATATCCGCTTTACGATCACGCAGTGGCGGAAGCATAATCGTCAGTACATTAAGGCGATAATAGAGATCTTCGCGGAATTCCCCCCGCTGCACTAATTCAACCAAGTTTTTCTGTGTAGCACAGATGACTCTGACATTCACTTTAACTTCGTTTTCTTCCCCTACTCTGCGGAAAGTCCCATCATTAAGAAAACGCAGCAGCTTAATCTGCATCTGTGGCGACATTTCGCCAATTTCATCCAGCAAAACAGTGCCACCATTGGCCTGCTCGAAGAAACCTTTTTTCCCTTCAATGGCATTAGGATAAGCCCCGGCTGCATAACCAAACAGTTCGCTTTCTACGACATCATCCGGCATAGATGCACAGTTTAAACCCAGAAAGGGTTGTTTCCCGCGCAAACTGTGCAAATGACAAGCTTTCGCCAAAATATCTTTACCGGTTCCGGTTTCACCAATCAGAAGCAGTGGCGCATCCAACATCGCCATTTTGCGGGCCTGCTCAATAACATGAGCCATTTTTGGGCTAACAGAGATAATTTTCCTAAACTCGCCACCCTCATTGACAGTCAGTTTTTTCAGTTGATGACCTATCCGGGCAGCGGATTTGAGCATAATCACCGTGCCGACACACTGTATTTGCTGCTTTTCGTCAGTCAGTTGGATTGGCATAATATCCATCAGGTAGTCCAAACCTTTGAGCGTTATCCTTTCCGCACGATGCTGGCTATTTTTATTTTCAAACCAGCGCGTGAAGTTATAACCGCTAATAAACTGCCCGATAGGTTTTTGATAGATTTCTTCCTCACTAACGCCAAACAGCTTGAACACCGCAGAGTTAGCAAGCTCAATATTTCCTTTTAGATCAACTGAAAAAACAGGCTCAGGCAAAGATTCCAACAGTGCGCACATCGCTTTGTGTTCTCTTTCCGAAGGTAGAAAAGAGACCGTACGAACATCAATAACACCATTAATACGGCGAATTTCTGCCATTAATCTACGGAATATGTTGAAATCAACGGGTGAAAAATTAAGATAAATCCGGCCAGTTTGGGATATTTCCACCCCTTTCAAATCAATATTCTGTAATACCAGTAGATCAAGCAATTCCCGGGTCAACCCGATTCGATCATGGCAAATAACTTCTAAGCGCATCTGTTTTGACCTTATTTACACTAATGCATATAATTTTTCTAAATACTACTCTCTACGATTATTCATATGAAGCATTCTGTCAGTAAAAATTGACAAGAATCCAGTTTTTTAGTGGAGTAAATAACACAGCATTTGAAACTTTCACTAAAATAAACAGATTCTAAGATTAACTATAAAACGGTTTAATAAAATAACGTAAAATGCCGCCGTTATCTGGATATTTTGTGCGTTAGTATAGAATTAAAGTATATATCATTTAATCAACTATGTTCTTAGATTTATTTGGCAGGATATTCTTAAGTTGGGTGATTAACTGACGACGGAAATCTCCTAATTTAGGTTTATCACCTTCTATCCAAGGCAATGGCCTGCATAACTCCATGGCTTTAATGCCAAGCCGGGCTGTCAGTAACCCCACACCGATCCCTTGAGCAGCTCTGGCAGAAAGACGCGCCGCGATATCCTGAGATAGCCAATCCATCCCAACTTCCCGCACCACCTCGGAAACACCCGAAAAAACAATATTAAGCAGAACAAGACGGAAAAGCCGAATACGACTGAAATATCCCAGTTCAATGCCATACAGTGCCGCAATACGGTTAATCAGCCGGATATTGCGCCAGGCAATAAATGCCATATCGACAATTGCCAACGGGCTGACCGCTATCATTAATGCTGATTCCGCCGCATAGCGGCTGATCTCAGCTCTCGCCTGAGAATCCAAAACAGGCTGAACCAATTTACCGTACAACGCCACTACTTCACGATCGTTATGTGCATCATGTAAAGCAGCCTGCCAACGCTGTAACGCCGGATGATGCGGTTCAATACCTGCCTGACTTGCCAGCTTCTCGCAAAATACCCGGCCTTTACCCACACCATGATTTTGCAATAACTCTCTCGCTGTATCACGTTCTTCAGCACGCATTCTTAGCCGGTAAAGACGACGCCATTCACTGACCACAGAACCAATACCGGCAAAGACTATCATTCCCCCCGCCGCTGCCACACCTAACGCGATCCAATCCTGTTGCTGCCATGATCGATAAATCCACTGCACAGACTGAGCAACAACACTCATTCCCAGTAAAATCAGAGCGCCATAGACCATTTTACGCCAATAACTGCGCCTGGGTTTCAATGCCGCATTCACTATTCCTTCTACCTGGCCTTCGCACTCTTCAGCCTCAAGCTCTGGTGAAGCAGGACAGAAATTCGTCGTGTCTTTTCCATCAAAGATCTGAGCAGGTTTTAAAACCGGTTCTTGCGACTCCAATAAGGGGTCTTCAAAGTCAATTCTTGGCTTCAGGGAATCTGTCATTTCACTTTATCTCCCAGTAAAAACTCCAGCACGGTATCCAACCGGATATGCGGCAATGGTGCATCAATATTCACCTGCCGGGGGCTGAATTCTTCGAAACAGAAGCCCTGCTTTTGCCAGAAATCATCCCCCGGTAAACTCCGCGGCACTTCACCGGGGAAAAATGTCAGTAATTGACCATCTGTCAGGCGATGTCCTTTCAGCGCCGGCACGTTTTCGCCATGATGTTCAATCATTCCACTTTCTGTCGCCCGTACCGATGCCAAACCAACACAATCCATGCTGATACCTTCAAAAGCCGCATTTTGTCTGGCCTCCTGCACCAACTGTTGTAGTAAAGCAACCAGATTGGCATGCTGATCTGCGGTGACATGATCAGCCTTACTGGCAGCAAACATTAACTTATCAATGCATGGGGAAAACAGGCGGCGAAAGAGTGTTCGTTTACCATAATGAAAACTCTGCATTAATTGTGTCAGCGCCAGACGCATATCATTAAACACATGTGGCCCGCTGTTTAATGGCTGTAAACAATCTACCAACACAATTTGCCGATCAAAACGCAGAAAATGTTCTTTATAGAACCCTTTCACGACCGACTGACAGTAATATTCAAAACGCTTACGCAGCATACCGATATTAGTGTGTTGATCTGCCTGAGCAAACTGTGACTCAGTGATATGACCGATATCCGGCCACGGAAAAAATTGTAAAGCCGGAGCCCCCATCATTTCACCCGGCAGAACAAATCTCCCCGGCTGAATAAAATGTAATCCTTGTTCTTTGCATTTAATCAGGTATTCCGTATATGCCTGAGCAATAGCAGCCAATAGATTCTCATCCACCGGTGCCAGTGGATCGCACTGTTTACACAGTTCCAGCCAGGGTTTTGCCCATTCGGCTCTCTGTCCCTGCAATAAACCATTCATCTGGCGTGACCATACTAAATAATTTTGTGCCAACATCGGCAAATCCAATAGCCATTCGCCGGGATAATCGACAATTTCCAGATATAACGTGGCAGTCTCTTTAAAATGGCGCAGCAGGGAATCCTGAGAACGATAACGAAGCGCCAAACGGATCTCACTGACACCGCGAGTCGGTGTCGGCCAGGCGGGAGGTGTACCATAAAGCGCAGTCAATCCTTCATCATAAGCAAAACGAGGAACACCCAAATCCCGTTGAGGAACCCGTTTCACCCCCAGCAGGCGACCATCACGCACAGCGGAAAATAGCGGCAACCGGGCACCGCTATGGAGATGAAGTAACTGATTAACCAAAGATGTGATAAACGCTGTTTTACCACTACGGCTTAATCCTGTAACAGCTAACCGTAAATGACGATCCATCCCGCGGTTAACAAGCGCCGTTAATTCATGTTGTAGCCGTTTCATGTCTGTCCTATGGTAGGTCTTACGACAATTTTATTATATCAGCTAAGCAATATGCCATTCTTACTCTCAAAGTTGTCTGAAACGACTGCGAACACTGAATGTTTCTGAGGTGACATAACGTTCCATTTGACGCAGACGAAGCTCACCCGCTTTCAATTGATAATCTGCTTCATTCAGTAATTTCTGTACCGAAAAACTGGCTTCTTCGGTATAACTGGCCGGTGCCGGATCCAAGACGAAAACCAGTACAATATAAGCAATAACGACTAAACCAAACAGGCCAAAGAATAGTGACAATATAGTCATTGCACGAATTAAACCTACGGGTACATCAAAATAGTAAGCCAACCCAGCGCAAACACCTTTAATCTTGCCTTTTTCAGGTATTCGGTACAGTTTCCGGCGGTTATAATTCGACATTATGATTGCCTCCAGTCAGGATGCTCCGCATCCAGAATATCTTCCAACGTTTTGATTCGTGCCTGCATATGCTGTACACGCTCTGCCAGGCGTTGAACTTCATTCTGATCCAACTGACTTTGGCTTGAATTCCGGCTGTTATAATGCAACCACAGCCAGATGGGTAAAACAAAAAGTACAAAGATAATCAGTGGAATGCTAATAAATATAGAGCTCATCACTTTTCCTTAATGGTGAGTTGAGTACACCAGTATTTAATGTTGTTCTTTATTAGCATTTATTTTAGCTTTCATTGCTGCTAACTGCGCACTAATTTCATCGTCTGCTTTTAATTCAGCAAACTGTTGATCCAGGGATTTTTGTTTTCCCATGCCCACAGTTTCCACTTCAGCCTCCATATGATCAATACGGCGTTCAAATTGCTCGAAGCGAGCCATTGCCTCATCAATTTTACCGCTGTCTAACTGGCGACGAACCTGTCGCGAAGAAGCGGCAGCCTGATGACGCAAAGCCAATGCCTGCTGTCTTGCCCGAGTTTCACCGAGTTTGTTTTCAAGCTCAGTGACTTCCCCTTTCATGCGCTCAAGGGTTTCTTCCAGTATGGTTAATTCATGCTTCAATGTATCCACTAAAGCAGCAACTTTCTGTTTTTCAATCAGTGCTGACCGCGCCAAATCTTCTCTGTCTTTATTCAGCGCTAATTCAGCTTTTTCCTGCCAGTCATGTATTTGCTGTTCGCCTGACATAATGCGACGAGATAACTGTTTTTTCTCTGCCAGCGTGCGCGCAGAAGTTGAGCGGATTTCAACCAAAGTATCTTCCATTTCCTGAATCATCAGGCGAATCATTTTGTGCGGATCTTCCGCTTTATCCAGTAATGAAGAGATGTTGGCGTTCACGATATCGGCAAAACGAGAGAAAATACCCATAGTAAATTATCCTCTTTGATTAAGATTTTTAGATTTGTTGTACTGCTAATGACATACTATCAAGAGTCGTGCCAACTTTTTTATTCGTTTTATCCACATGAAATATAAATAAATTTTTTTATTTGATTTTTTATCATAACGAAATAGAGTGGTCATAATAACCAACTGTTAGCGAAAATAGTCATGAATGAAGTTACAGAAAACCTATTAGGTGAAGCAAACAGCTTTATTGAAATTCTGGAGCAGGTATCCGCGCTGGCAAAATTAAATAAACCAGCGCTGGTTATTGGTGAACGCGGAACAGGCAAGGAGCTGATTGCCCGCCGTTTGCATTATTTATCCCCCCGCTGGCAAGGACCATTTATCTCCCTAAACTGCGCTGCTTTGAATGAAAATTTATTGGATTCAGAGTTATTTGGTCATGAGGCTGGCGCATTTACTGGCGCACAAAAAAGACATCAAGGAAGATTTGAGCGTGCTGATGGCGGAACGTTATTTCTTGATGAGCTGGCAACCGCCCCCATGCAGGTTCAGGAAAAGTTGTTGCGCGTCATTGAATATGGGCATCTTGAACGGGTTGGCGGCAGCCAACCATTGCAGGTCGATGTTCGATTGATATGCGCGACCAATGATAATCTGCCCGCCATGGCAGCTAAGGGTAAATTCCGCGCTGATTTACTCGATAGATTAGCGTTTGATGTGGTTCAAATCCCACCATTGCGCCAAAGGCAGCAGGACATTATGTTACTGGCACAACATTTTGCTATTCAGATGTGCCGCGAGTTGGATTTGCCATTATTTCCCGGCTTCACTGAACAGGCAAAACAACGATTACAAAATTACAACTGGCCCGGTAATATCCGGGAGCTGAAAAATGTGGTGGAACGCTCTGTTTATCGTCACGGTGAAAATTTCGATCAACTTGATAATATCATTATTAATCCATTCGTTTCTGCGCCGCATTCTATCGTCAATGTTGATGACAATAACGATTCATCTTTACCGCCTCTGCCTTCCCTGCCGGTTAATCTGAAACAATGGCAACACGACAGCGAACGACAATTAATAGAATTATCATTAAAGGCAAATAGGTTTAATCAGAGAAAAGCGGCAGAAAAGCTAGGACTGACCTATCATCAATTGCGCGGCTTAATAAAGAAACATAATATCAGTACAGACGATAAGTGATCCGAATGACAGATAAAAAAAAGCCAGCACCCGAGCTGGCTAAAAAACACTGGAAGCAATGTGAGCAATGTCGTGCCTTTCCTAGGATAACAAAGACTGTTCCCCGGAAGTGCGATACAAATGATAATGTTTCTCAATACGATTTGTAAAGCACTTTATTGAGAATTTTTCTCATTATCGTCATCGCCCGGTTTTTTTGGGCTCAAGCGCTAATTGAGATACAATGTGTCAATTCTAATTAATAACAGATGCCTTATATGCGTAGTTTGATTTATTGGATCATATTATCCCTCTCAGCTCCGGCTATTGCAGAGACAATGGCTACGCCTGAAAAAAAGCCCCGGGTTCCAGCTGATATCCGGCAGCAAGGATTTGTTTATTGCGTTAGTGGCAACCTGAATACCTTTAACCCGCAACTGACCACCAGCGGTTTAACGGTCGATACTCTGGCAGCGCAACTCTATGAACGTCTATTGGATGTCGACCCTTATACTTACCGTCTGCTGCCTGAATTAGCCTCCCGCTGGGAAACGCTGGATGACGGCGCGACATACCGTTTTTATTTGCGCCATAATGTCTCATTTCAATCAACAGGCTGGTTTACTCCGACCCGTAAAATGAATGCCGATGACGTCATTTTTAGCTTTAAACGTTTGTTTGATAAGCAACACTATTATCATTACGTCAATGGCGGGCATTATCCCTATTTTGACAGTCTCCAACTGGCCGATTCTATTCAAAGTATCCGTAAAATTGATAAATATACGGTGGAATTTCGTCTGAACGAACCCGATGCTTCTTTTCTTTGGCATTTGGCAACCCATTATGCCCCGATACTTTCACAAGAATATGGGCAGCAATTGCATGAAATGAACCGCCACGAGCAAATTGACTGGAAACCTGTCGGCACAGGCCCATTTATGCTGGAAAATCATCGAACCAGGCAATTTATCCGTCTGGTTCGCCATGATAAATACTGGAAAGGCAAGCCGCAGATGCAACAAATCGTTATTGACGTCGGTGCCGGCGGCACCGGGAGAATGTCTAAACTTTTAACTGGCGAATGTGATGTATTAGCTTATCCTGCGGCCAGTCAGCTTAAAGTCCTGCGGGACGATCCCCGCCTGCGCCTCACTTTACGCCCAGGAATGAATATCGCTTATCTGGCTTTCAATACCAGCAAACCACCACTTGATAAATTACAGGTTCGACAAGCCATTGCCTACGCAATTAATAACCAGCGGTTAATGCAATCCATTTATTATGGAACGGCGGAAACCGCCGCATCAATTTTACCGCGGGCATCATGGGCTTATGATAATCAAGCTGAAATTACAGAATATAACCCGGAAAAATCCCGCAAAATGCTCAATGACCTTGGATTGAATGGGATGCAATTGAGCTTATGGGTCCCTTCCACTTCTCAGTCTTATAATCCAAGTCCACTTAAAATGGCAGAATTGATCCAGGCTGATTTAGCGCAGGTAGGTATTACCATGCATATCAAACCTGTTGAAGGCCGCTTTCAGGAAACCAAACTGATGGATAAATCCCATGATATGACGCTATCAGGCTGGTCTACTGACAGTAATGATCCAGACAGTTTTTTCCGACCATTGTTAAGTTGTGCTGCGATCGCTTCACAGACAAATTTCAGCCATTGGTGTCATCCAATATTTGATAAGATTTTGCAACAGGCTTTGATTAACCAACAATTATTATCCCGAATAAAGTATTATCATGCTGCTCAACAAATTCTTGAACAGCAATTACCGGTATTACCATTAGCCTACTCCTTGCGCTTGCAAGCTTACCGTTACGATATTAAAGGGCTGATACTCAGTCCATTTGGGAATACCTCTTTTGCCGGTGTTTACCGGGAAAAAGAGACTCACCCAACAACTCAGAAGGACGACAAATGATTATTTACATTCTCCGTCGTCTGCTATTACTGATTATCACGCTATTTTTCCTGTCGCTGATAAGTTTCAGCCTCAGTTACTTTACCCCCAATGCCCCTCTCGGCGGCGCATCGCTGTTTGACGCTTATACATTCTATTTCCACAGTTTATTGTTATGGGATTTTGGTGTATCCAGTATTAATGGTGAACTCATCAGTGAACAACTAAGGGAAGTGTTTCCTGCCACAATGGAGCTCTGTATTCTGGCTTTCTCTGCCGCCTTACTGGCCGGTATTCCACTGGGTATTATTGCGGGGGTGTGGCGTAACAAAACAGCGGATACTGTTATCACTTCCATCGCCTTAGTTGGGTTTTCTATTCCAATTTTTTGGCTGGCGTTATTACTGACCCTGTTTTTTTCCCTTTATCTTGGCTGGCTACCGGTTTCTGGCCGCTTTGATCTGCTATATCAGATTGAGACTGTGACAGGTTTCTCACTCATTGATGCCTGGTTATCAACATCACCCTATCGCAATGAGATGATTATCAGTACCATGCAACACTTGCTCTTACCCGTGATCACACTCGCGGTGGCACCAACAACCGAAGTTATCCGGCTGATGAGAAACAGCACAGAGGAAGTTTTTGGTGAAAACTACATTAAAGCCGCTTCAACCCGGGGTTTATCAAGGCTGACAATTATCCGTCGTCATGTCCTGCATAATGCGCTGCCTCCTATCATTCCGAAACTGGGATTACAATTTTCCACCATGCTGACACTGGCTATGATGACAGAACTGGTATTTAACTGGCCGGGGCTTGGTCACTGGTTAGTCAGTGCAATCCGCCAGCAAGATTACTCCACCATTTCTGCGGGTGTGATGGTTATTGGCACGCTGGTTATTTTAGTCAATGTTCTGTCTGATATCATTGGCGCGATGACTACCCCTCTGAAGCATAAGGAATGGTATGCCCTTAGATAATTTTTATCGTGAAAAGAAAATGCCGTCACCGATAAAGGTCATCTGGCATTTTTTCTCTTCCGATATACTGGCAATGACGGGATTCTATGGGGTACTTATTCTGGTTGCCCTCAGTCTGTTTGGGGGGTATCTGGCACCCTATCAGCTTGATCAACAATTTCTTGGGCATCAGTTGCTGCCACCTTCGTGGTCACATCACGGTAATATCGCCTTTTTTTTAGGTACCGATGATCTTGGGCGCGACATTCTCAGCCGATTATTGATAGGTACGGCATCCACGTTCGGTTCAGCACTACTGGTCACGTTGGCAGCGGCTTTATGCGGTCTGATCATCGGTTGTCTGGCAGGTATGACACGGGGACTGAAATCCGCCGTACTCAATCATATTCTTGATTCATTACTTTCTATCCCTTCATTATTGCTGGCAATTATTGTCGTCGCCTTTGTCGGCGCCAGTTTGTCCCATGCCATAATCGCTATTTGGCTGGCGCTATTACCACGTATCGTTCGCACAGTTTACAGTGCGGTTCATGATGAACTGGATAAAGAGTATGTCATTGCCGCGCGCTTGGATGGTGCCTCCAATTACCATATTCTATGGTATGCCGTATTACCAAACATTACCGCCGTATTGGTCAGCGAGCTGACCCGCGCCCTTTCGATTGCCATACTTGATATCGTTTCTCTTGGTTTTCTTGATCTTGGTGCCCAACTTCCCTCACCTGAATGGGGAGCTATGTTGGGCGATTCGCTGGAGCTAATCTATGTTGCGCCCTGGACCGTTATGTTGCCCGGCGCGGCGATAATGGTGAGTGTCTTGTTAATCAATTTGCTGGGTAATGGATTACACCGTGCAATTAATTCCGGGGTGGAATAATGCCATTACTTGATATTCGCAATCTCACTATTGAATTTATGACTGCCAAAGGGCCAGTTAAAGCCGTTGATCGCGTCAGTATCTCACTGACAGAAGGTGAAATACGCGGTCTGGTTGGTGAATCAGGCTCTGGCAAGAGCCTGATTGCCAAAGCGATAAGCGGGGTCACTAAAGATAATCTCAAAGTGACCGCTGACCGTTTTCGCTTCGATGATATTGATCTGCTGCGCCTGACTCCCCGACAGCGCCGAAAAGTGATCGGCCACAATATCTCAATGATTTTTCAGGAGCCACAATCTTGTCTTGATCCTTCTGAAAATATTGGTCAGCAACTTATTCAGGCAATTCCCGGCTGGACTTATAAAGGCCGTTGGTGGCAACGCTTCAAATGGCGAAAACGCCGGGTCATCGAGTTACTTCACCGTGTGGGAATTAAAGATCATAAAGATATTATGAGTAGCTTCCCTTACGAATTAACTGAAGGGGAATGCCAGAAAGTGATGATTGCTATCGCATTGGCTAACCAACCACGCTTGCTGATTGCAGATGAACCCACTAATGCGATGGAACCAACCACGCAAGCTCAGATTTTCCGTCTGTTAGCACGATTGAATCAGAACAATAACACCACAATTTTACTGATAAGCCATGACTTGCAAATCATGAGTAAACTGGTGGATCGCATTAATGTTCTGTATTGTGGTCAAACTGTCGAAAGCGCCGCGCCCAATGAATTGCTGGTAACACCACACCATCCCTATACACAAGCGTTAAGCCGTGCGATTCCTGATTTCGGCAGCTCGCTGCCCCATAAAAGCAGATTAAATACATTACCCGGTACCATTCCATCCCTTGAGCACCTGCCCATTGGCTGCCGTTTAGGTCCACGCTGCCCTTACGCACAAAAAACCTGTATTGAAACACCACGGTTGCGGGTAATTAAAAACCATGCTTTTGCCTGCCATTTTCCATTAAATCTGGAGGAGCAGTAATTGGTTAATACTCTGCTGGAAGTCAGGAATTTAGCTAAAACTTTCCGTTATCGTACCGGTTTTTTTCATCGTCAGCATCTTGACGCAGTAAAACCTGTCAGCTTTACCTTAAAGGCAAAACAGACCCTGGCGATTATTGGTGAAAACGGTTCTGGCAAATCAACCCTGGCAAAAATGCTTTCAGGTGTCATGGAACCCACTTCCGGCGAAATCATGATTGAAGGGCATAAACTCACTTATGGTGACTATAGTTATCGCAGTCAACGCATTCGCATGATATTTCAGGATCCAAGCACCTCACTGAATCCTCGCCAGCGGATTGGGCAAATTCTTGACGTTCCTCTTCTGCTCAATACAGAACTCAATACAACCGAGCGGGAAAAACGGATCAATCAAACATTGCGGCAAGTTGGCCTGCTGCCTGACCATGCCAATTATTATCCACATATGTTAGCCTCAGGCCAAAAACAGCGGGTAGCACTGGCGCGGGCATTAATATTACAGCCTCAGATTATTATTGCCGATGAAGCATTAGCATCACTTGATATGTCTATGCGCTCTCAAATAATTAATCTGATGTTGGAATTACAGGAAAAGCAGGGTATTTCTTACCTCTATGTTACCCAGCATCTTGGCATGATGAAACATATCAGCGATCAGGTCCTAGTCATGCATCAAGGCGAAGTTATCGAACGGGGAAATACAGCTGAAGTGTTGGCTTCTCCTCTGCATGATATAACCCGCCGCCTGATCGCCAGCCATTTCGGTGAGCCACTCACCTCTGATGCTTGGCGACAGGATATTCCTTGACGCATACAAAACGATAATCACTGCTCGGAGCAGAACGCAAAATACAGCACATTTCTCTCCAGCGTGATAGAATCACTGGGTTTATTAACAATAAAATGCCATATTGATATTATCTCTGTTAGCAATTCTAATCCATTAATATCATTACTGGCTTTATCACACAAGGATACTGTTATGGGCTTTATGACCGGCAAGCGCATTCTGATCACTGGCGTTGCCAGTAAACTCTCCATTGCTTATGGTGTTGCAAAAGCAATGCATGATCAGGGAGCCGAACTGGCTTTCACTTATCAGAATGACAAGTTGAAACCTCGTGTTGAAGAATTTGCGGCTTCCCTAGGCTCAACTATCGTTCTGCCTTGCGATGTTGCTGAAGATAAAAGTATTGAAACCCTGTTCACTGAATTGGGTAAAATCTGGCCAAAATTTGATGGTTTTGTTCACTCCATTGGTTTTGCACCTGCTGATCAGTTGGATGGTGACTATGTAAATGCCGTTACCCGCGAAGGCTTTAAAATCGCACACGACATCAGCTCTTATAGCTTTGTTGCTATGGCAAAAACTTGCCGTGAAATGCTGAACCCAAATTCTGCTTTACTGACCCTCACCTATTTAGGGGCAGAGCGTGCAATCCCTAACTATAACGTGATGGGCCTGGCAAAAGCATCTCTGGAAGCTAACGTTCGTTATATGGCTAACACCATGGGTGCGGAAGGTATTCGTGTTAACGGTATCTCTGCTGGCCCTATCCGTACTTTGGCCGCTTCCGGCATCAAAGATTTCCGTAAAATGCTGGCTCACTGTGAATCCATTAACCCAATTCGCCGTACGGTAACAACTGAAGATGTCGGTAACGCTGCGGCATTTTTATGCTCGGATCTGTCCGGCGGTATTACCGGTGAAATCCTGCATGTGGATGGCGGTTTTAGCATTGCAGCAATGAATGAGCTGGAATTAAGATAATCTGGTTAATAATCATTGATTATTAACTTAATAAGGCCCGAAAAGTGAATTTTTTGGGCTTTATATTATAGATAAAAACAATAGATTAATTACTTAATTAAATTATCACTAATAGATAAGAATCAGTTTTAAATTAAAATATAAAAAATATTTAAAAAATCGATTAAAGCTTTTGTAATTAAAGAGTTAAATGATATCACCTTATAATTATTTTAATGAAATAAAAAATATCATCTCATTTTCTTGCACTAATCAGTAATCTGTCCTTTAATATAATCAATAAGTTAACTTTTATAAAGTCGATTACCAGTACAATATTTTTTTATTATCATTTTAACCTTTTAGTTCAGATATTATATTTCATACTTTTATAGGGTTTAATAATGTTTATTATTTTAGCAAGGTGCATAAAATGAAAAATGACTTTTTAATTATATCCAATATGTTCAAATCAATTACGAATATAAAACTACCCGAATGTCTTAAAAATTATGACCCATCACAAGAAATTGATTCTTTTTGGCGTGAATTTAGTGGATCATTATATGGCTGGCCATCAGCACTGGAAAATTATGAATATGCATATAATTTCGATGAACAAGATATTGACACAATTATTAAGAATATAAAAAAAGTAACAACTTATTTAGGATCACTTAGCTGTGGATATTTAGGTCATGGCTATATTGCCATAGTCAGTCATGCATTGAAAGAAATTGAATCAGATTTTAGTAAAGTAAATAGTTTTATTTCAAAAATACCACAATCATTTGAAATATCTAAAATTAACTTTGAGCATAAGAAAAATTTCGCCAGAAAAACACATATAAAAATTCATAAATTATTAAAAAACATTCCCAACGGAGAAGATAAAAATCAAATATATAAAATTTCCCTATTGATGGAAGAAATCATTTTAAACATATCAGATGTTTCATTTAGCTTGGAAACTATAAACAATTCAGTTAATAGGCTTAATGGACAAATAAAAGCAATTAACGACATTTACAATGAGTTAATTGAATATTTTAACGAGGAAAATAAAAAAAATATTTTCACAAGAAACTATAGACAATGCATGGTTTACTTTAGTAACTTTACGGATAAATTCAATTTATTTTCTTATGATTATAAGTTATTTAATAAGAATAATGTATTAATTATCTTATAGCCAATATAAGATGAAATTATCAACAATCTCTATTATTTACTTTTTATAATATAATTAGTTGAAAATATGCTATATAACACAAAATACAAGTCAGTTCTGGATAAGTAACTGCATCCAGAACTAACACTAAACTTCTATATTAGCCACCAATCTATTCGGAAATATTATAAAAAAACAGAACACCAATGATATAAACAAAGAGATAAAAAAATCTCATCACAATACAATCACACACCTTATATTTATTTAATTATACCCTATAGATTTCAAGATGCATCGCGACGTCAAGGAAGCGAATCCCCGGGCGCATAGCGAACTATGTGACCGGGATGAGCGAGTGCAGCCAACAAAGAGGCAACTTGAAAGATAACGGGTATATCAATTTGACATAACATATTTCCATATATCGTGATAATATATATCAAGGCTATGACAAAAGCCTTGCTGAGTTCCTTTGTCCCAGAACCTGTAATTTAAATTGTATTTACTACCGGAAACTTTTAAGGAGCGATACATGAAACTTTATTACCAACCTGGAACGTGTTCCCTATCTCCTCACATCATACTCCGTGAAGCAGGGCTTGATTTCAGCGTTATTAAAGTTGATCTAAAAACGAAAAAAACAGAGAACGGCGACGATTTTCTCGCAGTTAACCCAAAAGGCCAGGTACCAACTCTTCTGTTAGATAACAATGAGATCCTTACCGAAGGATCTGTTATTGTTCAATATATTGCAGACCAGAAACCGGAGAAAAAATTAATTGCACCCGCCGGGACGATGGAGCGATATCACCAGCTTGAATGTCTTAGTTATATTTCCAGTGAGATTCATAAAGGGTATTCACCACTATTTTTACCAGGAACACCAGACAATTATCTTCCTGTTGCTATTAATTATCTACTTAAAAAATTCCATTATATAGATGAAGTATTGGCAAACCAGCCCTACATTGCCGGAGATAATTTTACTGTTGCTGACGCCTATTTATTTACGGTCAGCAACTGGGCACCTTTGGTTCAGTTAGATTTATCCGGCCTGATACATCTTAAAGCCTATCAGGAAAAAATTGCAGAACGTCCAAACGTTCGTGATGCATTGAAAGCTGAAGGATTAATTTGATCTACAGATAAACAAACCGTTCCACACAACATCAGTGGAACGGTTAAATACATTATTAATCTAATTACGTATTAATCTAATTGTGTCGCACGAAATTCATGGTCAGGCGTCACCATTCTGTCTTGAGCAGCTACAATCTGTAACTCATATTCATCCATATCTTTGGTTGTTATCATAACTTCATAAACCGCAGCAGCGACATGTTCAAGAGCCGTTTGTAAAGACTCTCCTTTTAATAGATTAACTAATAGCAAACCGCTGGTTAAATCACCAACACCAACCGGCTGACGTTCGCCAAAATCCACTAAAAGCCGACTAACATGCCAACTATGCTCTTGAGTCACTAATAGCATTTCAAAACGATCAGCCCGATAACCAGCACGACTAAGATGTTTAACCAGTACAACATCCGGACCTCTTTCGCACAGAGATCGGGCAGCCGTAACCGCCTGTTCTACATTGGTCACTTTCTGCATACTGAGCGTTTCAAGCTCCAGCAAATTTGGTGCAATGACATCACTCACAGGGAGCGCTTTTTCACACAAAAATTCAGCAACCCCGGGGGCAACAATACAACCTTTTTCTGGATGTCCCATAACAGGATCACAGAAATACCAAGCATCAGGATTCGCCGCCTTTACCCGTTTCACTATATCGATAATATGACTACCCTGCTCTGGTGAACCGATATATCCACTCAAAACTGCACTACAAGATTTGAGCTGTTCAATTTCTTCAATACCCTGAACGATTTCGGTGAGATGGTTAGCCGGCATAACACACCCTTTCCATTGAGCATATTGGGTGTGATTTGAAAACTGGACGGTGTTCAACGGCCAGACATTTACCCCCATCCGACGCATAGGGAATTCCGCAGCGCTGTTACCAGCGTGCCCAAAAACAACATGAGATTGAATCGAAAGGATATTTTTCACAATTGTGGCCTATATTTTTATTCTGGCTTCTGTTTGTAAGATAAAGTTAGGGTAAGAAAAAGGGCAACATTACCGTTGCCCATTTATACCCTTCATTTTTCAAGTTGCTGCTTTGTTGGCTGCTTTCATTTACCCCAGTCACAAAGTTATCTATGCTCCTGGGGATGCGTTCACTTGCCGCCGCGCTGCAACTTGAAATCTATTGGGTATATACGCAATATTGGTTATTTCCAGCAGATCAAGCAATCGTGTTTTTTGCCACGACGCAACAATGTGTAACGATCAAACAGACAATTACTGTTAGTAAACACATATTCAGGTTCAGACTGCTTTTCACCATTAACCGCAACAGCGTTGGAACTAATCATAGTCCGTGCTTGACCACGGGAAGGGACTAACCCGGCATTAACCAAAGCTTGTTGCAAATCTGCGCCTTTTTCCAACTCGATTACAGGCATACCATCCTGTGCCAGTTGAGCAAAATCCTCTTCGGTCAAATCAGCGACTGCACCGGAGAACAAACTTTCTGTAATACGTTTAGCGGCTGCCACCCCTTCTGCACCGTGCACCATGCCGGTGACCTGTTCTGCCAACTCGTACTGAGCACGAGGCGCTTTGCCGCTATTTCTGTCTTCTTCTTCCAAAGCATCAATATCTTCAAGACTCATAAAGGTAAAGAATTTCAGGAAGCGATAGACATCAGCATCCGCAGTGTTAATCCAGAATTGATAGAATTTGTATGGACTGGTTTTCTTCGGATCCAACCAAACAGCCCCACCTTCTGTCTTACCAAATTTAGTGCCATCAGATTTAGTAATCAGAGGAACAGTCATACCAAATACTTGTTTCTGGTTGATACGACGGGTTAAATCAATACCTGAAGTAATATTCCCCCACTGGTCAGAACCACCAATCTGCAACTCAACACCATGCACTTCATTCAGGCGGGCAAAGTCATACGATTGCAGCAAATTATAAGAAAACTCAGTAAAAGAAATACCCACATCATCACGGTTCAAACGCTGTTTAACCGCTTCTTTGTTAATCATCTGATTAACCGAGAAATGTTTGCCGATATCACGCAGGAAAGTCAAAACATCCATGTTGCCAAACCAATCATAATTATTGGCTGTTTTAGCGCTGTTCTCACCACAATCAAAATCCAGGAAAGGTGAAACCTGCCGGCGGATTTTTTCTACCCACTCTTTAACGGTATCTTCGGTATTCAATTTACGTTCAGTGGCTTTGAAGCTTGGATCGCCAATCAAACCCGTAGCCCCACCAACCAACGCCACAGGCTTATGCCCGGCCAGCTGGAATCGTTTTAAACACAGCAAAGGAACCAGATGCCCCAAATGCAAGCTGTCAGCGGTCGGATCGAAACCACAATAGAGGGAAACAGGGCCTTGCGCCAGTCTCTCTACTAACGCATTTTCATCCGTAACCTGGGCAATGAGGCCCCGCTCTTGCAGTTGTTTTATCAGGTTATTGCTAGACATTAATGGCTCCATCAGTTTATTTATTTTGTCTGTTGTATACCCGTTATCTTTCAAGTTGCCTCTTTGTTGGCTGCACTCGCTCACCCCGGTCACATAGTTCGCTATGCGCCCGGGGATTCGCTCCCTTGCCGTCTCGATGCATCTTGAAATCTATAGGGTATATAAATCGCGATTCAAAAAGAGTGCGGCATAGCATAAAGCGCCAATACTATAAGTGCCAGTACTAAAAATAGTAATCCACGATTTATGGTGCAAGCCTGTCAATATGCCAGCTATCGCCTTCCCGTTGATAAATAAACCGGTCATGGAGCCGATTTGCACCACCCTGCCAAAACTCAACAGAATCAAAGGTCACTTTAAATCCCCCCCAAAAGCTGGGTAAAGGAACCTCACCATTTAGGAATTTCTGTTTTAGTTCAAGGAATTTCCCTTCCAAAACACCACGTGTGGAAATACGGGAAGATTGTTGCGACACCCATGCAGCAATCTGGCTATCTTTGGGGCGACTATGGAAATATTTCACCACTTCAACAGGAGAAAGGCGTTCAGCTTTACCCAGAAAAGAAACCTGCCTTTCCAGTGGATGCCAAGGGAAATGAAGGCTGATTTTGTTATTCTGCGCCAAATGTTTTGCTTTTCGGCTGCCTAAATTTGTATAAAAAACCAAACTATTGGTATCAAAATGCTTCAATAGAACAATACGTTGATATGGTTGACCATTCTCATCGACCGTTGCGATACACATTGCCGTTGGATCATACAATTTGGCTTCACATGCCTGCTTTAGCCAACGTTCAAAAAGTTCGATGGGTTCTTTAGTCAAATCTTTACGTCTTAACCCGCCACGGACATATTCGCGGCGTAATTCTGCAACATCAAATTCATTACGTTCTGACATTATGTAGCTCTGCTTATGATTTATCAAATACCAGACAGCTTACCATTGTTATTCATTAGTAACAGGATAAATTGCACCTAAAATAGTTTTACTGCTGGCGCCGGTAACAGAAGGTAAATTCCCTGAAGCTCCTGACATCGTACGGAATGCTAACCAGGCAAATGCCAGTGCTTCCATATCATCACCACTAAGACCATATTTATCTGTCGGACACACTTCTGTCCCCGGCAATAATGCAGAAAGTCGACTCATTATTTGTGGATTACGCGCGCCACCACCACAAACCAGCAGACGTTCGCACCCACCACTCAACATGATTTGCTGTGACACAGATACCGCTGTCAGCTCGGCCAGTGTGGCCTGAACATCAACGGGTAATATATCAGGAAAGTTAACTAATTGTGCTTCCAACCAACTCATATTGAAATACTCCCGGCCGGTGCTTTTAGGGGCGGGCCGCGAAAAATAGTGATCAGAGAGCATTTGTCTGAGTAAGCTGTTATTGACGGCACCCTCTCGTGCCCATTGACCATCTTTATCATAAGGTTTTTTCTGATGGCACCATACCCAGCTATCCATCAGCATATTACCCGGACCGGTGTCATACCCTTTAACTAACGATCCAGGTAACAGCGTCGTTATGTTAGCAATACCACCGATATTGAGAATTATCCTGCGTTCTGTTGGATGACCTAACACAGCGAAATGAAAAGCCGGCACTAATGGCGCGCCCTGCCCACCATATGCCATATCCCGCCGGCGAAAATCACCAACAGTGGTCATCCCGGTTAAAGCCGCGATACGGTTATTATCGCCAAGCTGCATGGTGAAAGGCATGTGACTGTCCGGCTCATGCCAAACGGTCTGCCCATGACACCCCACAGCAATAATCTCATTTGAAGTTAACCCTGTTTTAACCAGTAAACCTTGTACGGCTTCAGCGAATAAAGAACCCAGTTCATAATCTAACCGGCCTATCGCAGATAATGTCGTTTGTTGCCCCTGACAAACTGCGAGAATTTTTTGCTTCAGTTCATATGGAAATGGATGTGAATAACTGGCTTGTTGAGCAACAACTTTATCGCTGATTGCTGCAAGCACCACATCAACCCCATCCAGACTTGTACCCGACATAACACCAATATAACGACCTGACTTCATAACCATTAATTTGCCTTCCTGCTTAGAATCTGTCTTGATAAAATCAGAAACCACGCCAATAACTATAAAGCGCAGTGGTTTTAGCTGTATATGGTTAATAGGAAAACAAAGGAATAAAACCTAAGTTTTGGAAACAACTTCACAAAAATGTGGAATTTTTCATTAATAGCTATTTCTTTTAAAAATCTCTATTGACGTTTAATATATGTTTAGCACTAGATTGCTAATGTACCGACTATTCTATCCGAATAAATTTTTTATTACTTGTTGCCAATGCCGGTTGTAGCTTGGTTGCCCATAAGCTATCAGATTTCCGCAGTCAGGCATTAAAATCAGGAGTTATTATGTTTAAGCATTTTTTAGTTAGCGCGGTTGCAGTCGCATCATTATCAGGCTGTGTCAACACCGATTCCCTTTCTGGTGATACCTATACTGCCGGACAAGCTAAACAAGTCCAGACAGTCTCTTACGGTACGATTGTTTCCGTTCGTCCTGTCAATATTCAAGCAGGCAGCAATGAGAATGTATTAGGTGCTATCGGTGGCGCAGTTCTGGGTGGCCTGGTTGGTAATACTATTGGTGGTGGCAGCGGCAACACATTGGCGACTGCTGCGGGTGCAGTTGCCGGTGGCGTTGCAGGCCAAAACATTCAGGGGGCACTCAACACAACTAAAGGTGTAGAATTGGAAATTCGTCGTGACAGTGGTGAAAGCATCATTGTTGTTCAAAAACAAGGCAAAACAGTCTTCAGTAAAGGCCAACGTGTCAGAATCGCAGGCCAGGGCAATAATCTGACGGTTTCACCTCGACAATAAAATATAGATAAGAAAACCGTGACTTCATCTTTGTAAGTCGCGGTCTTCTTTCATCCGGTTAGCATTTCATGGATATCGTAATTACTATCTACTCTGTAATTGGATAATATTTTGCTCTAGTTTCTGCACTAAAGTGGAAAGAAAAGCAAGTTCCTCGCGTGAAATACCATCCAGAATCTCATTTCTTGTCGATGCAATAACACCATCTAACTCCCTAATAACTGATGCAGAGTCTTCAGTCAGCTTGATTCTTTTTGCACGACGATCATTGGCACAAGTATGCCGAGTGATAAGTCTTTTTTCCTCAAGCTGATCTAATGTTCTGACTAAAGATGGTTGTTCAATACCGATAGCTTTCGCCAACTGTATCTGAGATTGCTCCTGGGGTAGCCGGCTAATATTGTATAGCGTTACCCAATGAGTCTGAGTTAATTCCAACGGCTTTAAACGATAATCAATTAAAGCACGCCAAATACGGACTAACCGTGCCAGATCTGATCCCAATGTAGATTCCAATTGTCCCTCCTTAAATAACTAGCCTACTAAACATAACAGCCAAATTTTTCTAAATCAGGCTAATTAGCCTTAAAAAAGTATATATAACTTCTGTGCAATCACAGTAAACTCTTAGTAACTAACTAATTCAGGTAACTATAACCAAGAACAACTAAACTTAAATTCAATTCAGAACAAAACAATTAACATACAATATTTTTAACACAAAAACTATCAGAACTATGAATACAAACAAATAGAAACCAATAAATATCATTCAATACTTTATTCCAAGTACTATAAGGATAGCTGTCATCTAAATGCTAAGCTATCTATTTTTACATTAATGTTGTTTTTATTTTACATTTGTCACACAATCAAACTAAAAATTCCATTTAAAACATAAAGTTATAAAAACACTCAAAATAAAAACCGTTAGCCTTCACGCTAAGCAATAAATAAAAAAATAACAAACAAAACACCGTAAATTATAGTAGAACATTTATAACTTCGCCAAAAATATAACCCTATATAAGTAAATCATTGAATTGTTAACTCTAATAACCTCAAAATTTTCTAATTAAAATAGTGATGGCTGCTCAGGGAGTTCTTCATCTGTCTGATTTTGTGCTCTCACTGTACGTAAATATCTTTGCCGGCACAATCTCAATACTTCACGCTTTTGCCCGTCTGACATTTTCATCCAATTAAACCTTTCTTCCCGGCTGCGATAACATCCCAAACAAAAACCCCGCTCATTAGCCTGACAGATTCCTCGACAAGGGCTGGGAATAGCAAAGAACTCCAGTTGCTCGACCATCACATCCCCTTTCCTATACAATTCATATACTATATTTAATTATAAACCCAGATGAGAATAAATTATAATTATGGATAAATTGAACTGTAACCGTAAGACACGTTATAGTTAGTGGTTTTTGTACGGCAGACCGCACAAAAATACTGGTAAAACCATTAAATGAGAGGTAATTATGCGCTTACTCCATACCATGATCCGCGTTGGTGATCTGCAACGCTCCATTGATTTTTATACTGAAGTATTCGGAATGCGCCTACTGCGCGTCAGTGAAAATACAGAATATAAGTACTCACTCGCCTTCGTTGGCTACACAGATGAAAGCGAAGGGGCGGTGATCGAGTTAACTTATAACTGGGGAGTTGACCATTATGCAATGGGAGATGCCTTTGGTCATATTGCATTGGGTGTCGATGATGTCGCAGCCACTTGCGAATCTATTCGCAAAGCAGGTGGTAACATTACCCGTGAAGTCGGCCCGGTAAAAGGTGGAACAACCATTATTGCTTTCGTTGAAGATCCGGATGGTTACAAAATTGAACTTATTGAAAACACAAATGCCAGCAACGCCCTGGGTAACTCAATCTGATGTCTGACAAAAAAGAGCTAAACGTCCTTAGTGGGCGTTTTCGAGGTTATTACCCTGTCGTTATTGATGTTGAAACTGGCGGCTTTAGTGCCAAAACAGACGCGTTACTTGAAATTGCCGCTATCACACTGGAGATGGATGATCAAGGTTGGCTGGCGCCCAGCGAATCACTTCATTTCCATATTGAGCCATTTGAGGGAGCAAATCTTGAACCAGCAGCCCTGGAGTTTACCGGCATCGATCCATCAAATCCGCTACGTGGAGCAGTGAGCGAGTATGAAGCTTTGCACGCTATTTTTAAAATGGTTCGTAAAGGAATAAAAAACAATCATTGCAGCCGGGCCATTATCGTTGCGCACAATGCTAACTTTGATCATAGCTTTGTTATGGCTGCCGCAGAACGCGCCAGACTGAAACGGAATCCATTTCATCCATTTGCGACTTTTGATACAGCTGCTTTAGGCGGTCTGGTATTAGGACAAACGATTTTAGCAAAAGCCTGCGCTACAGCCGGGATCCCATTCGACAATAATCAGGCTCACAGCGCCTTATATGATACTGAACGTACCGCTAAATTATTCTGTGAAATGGTTAATCGCTGGAAACAACTTGGTGGCTGGCCCTTAGCGACAACAGAAGAAAAAAAATCGGATAAACTTATAGCTAACTATAAGATTAATACAATCAAATTAAAATTTAAGCAATAACAAAACCCCCATATATCAGCATATGGGGAGATAGCATAATAGCCTGTCGCTAATTTAAAAATTATTCTGTCGCGTTTTCGTCCTGAACACGATATTTATCAGCGGTTTCTTTAATTAATGTTTGTAACTCACCACGCTGATACATCTCAATGATAATATCGCATCCACCGACCAACTCACCCTCGACCCAAAGCTGAGGAAAAGTCGGCCAGTTAGCATATTTTGGCAATTCTGCACGAATATCTGGATTTTGCAAAATATCTACATAAGCAAAACGTTCACCACATGCAGATAAAGCCTGAACAGCCTGTGCAGAAAATCCACAATTTGGTAATTTAGGAGAGCCTTTCATATACAGTAGAATCGGGTTCTCTTTAATTTGGCGCTCAATCTTATCAATAGTCGTCATTTTTATTTCCTTTAAACCAACAGTATGTTGATAACCAACATCGTCACAATATTGGCGGAGAATACCATTTTCTTTCACCAATATGCATCCTGATATTTTCTTATCCTTGAACAGATGGTCTCTTTTTGACTGTTATATTCAAAGGGCAGATAAGCCATTGAAGCTGCCTGCCCTCTTTCCTTTCAATATAAAAACCCAATTTTTACATCACCTAATCAATTCAAAACATCAGGCAAAGATCACGCAAACAGCGGCAAAAATGGCAATCATCACCAACGTGCTCACCGCAGTAAATAAGCCAAGCTTCAAATCGGTATTCATCGATCCCCCTCAGAATAGAAGTCTATAACCACAAATACCATTCAGTTAACATGGTTAATTATCCTTAACATTAAGGAAAAAACATAAAATAGCGATTACCCTGTATTTTATAACATTGATTATTGCTTTCACTTTTGAGCCAGATCAGACAAAATTCAGGATTTATCGCTAACTTATTGCCAGCAGACACCCTAATGTATAAGGATACTGGCAAACGATT
The DNA here is from genome assembly GCF_000517265.1 of Photorhabdus khanii NC19. GTDB lineage: Bacteria > Pseudomonadota > Gammaproteobacteria > Enterobacterales > Enterobacteriaceae > Photorhabdus > Photorhabdus khanii. The sequence continues at coordinate 679,160 of NZ_AYSJ01000014.1, read as the reverse complement.
AACAAAGTGCTTTAAATTTAGACCAAAAGGTCAGGAGTCTTTCATCTCATGGCAACGATCAAAGATGTGGCTAAACACGCTAGCGTTTCAACCACTACCGTATCCCATGTTATTAATAAAACCCGTTTCGTCGCCGAAGATACTAAGGCTGCCGTTTGGGCTGCTATCAAAGAACTGAATTATTCACCCAGTGCCGTTGCCCGCAGCCTGAAAGTTAACCATACAAAATCGATCGGATTACTGGCAACGTCCAGCGAAGCCCCCTATTTTGCTGAAGTTATTGAATCTGTTGAAAATAGTTGTTATAGCAAAGGCTATACGCTGATTTTGTGTAACTCACACAATAACATTGATAAACAGAAAGCCTATCTGTCCATGCTGGCACAAAAACGGGTGGATGGGTTGCTGGTGATGTGCTCAGAATACCCGGAACAGTTGTTGGGAATGTTAGAAGATTATCGCAATATTCCCATGGTCGTCATGGATTGGGGGCAAGCCAGAAGTGATTTCACTGATACCATTATTGATAACGCATTCCACGGTGGTTATCTGGCTGGTCGTTATCTTATTGAGCGTGGTCATCGTGATATTGGTGCAATCCCTGGTCCCCTGGCACGAAATACCGGTGGTGGCCGTCATCAGGGATTCTTGAAAGCATTAAAAGAAGCCAGCATTCCAATCAAAGAAGAGTGGATTGTTCAGGGGGATTTTGAACCAGAATCGGGCTACAAAGCTATGCATCAAATTCTGAATCAAAAACAGCGCCCGACTGCGGTTTTCTGTGGTGGCGATGTTATGGCAATGGGAGCTATTTGTGCTGCTGATGAATTAGGATTACGCGTCCCACAAGATATTTCTGTGATCGGTTACGATAATATACGCAACGCCCGTTATTTCTCTCCGGCATTGACAACGATTCATCAGCCAAAAGAACGCCTGGGGCAAATGGCATTTTCTATGTTACTGGACAGAATAGTCAGTAAACGTGAAGATGCACAAACTATCGAAGTACATCCACGTTTGGTTGAACGGCGTTCTGTCGCAGATGGCCCATTTATCGACTATCGCCGTTAATTTTCCCTATTCATCCTGAAGCCATTCAGCATTAAGTGTTTCACTATCGCCAAGATAGTCCAGAAGCCAACTTAATGCCGGAGAATGGCTATTTTGCACCCATGTCAAACAGCATGGGCTATCAGGCAAAGGCTGCTCTAATCCCAATGCTTCCAGTTTCTTCTGCCGGATCAGCGGCATTGCCCTGTGCTTAGGCACCATCCCCACACATAAGCCCTTGTTCAGACAAGCCAGACCAGATTCCCAATCAGGAACCACCAACCTGCGCTGATTATCCAGAGTCCAGGTATCACGCTTTGGTAAATTGCGGGATGTATCCTCAAGGCACAAGCTAGGATAAGGTCGCATTTGATCATCAGACAATGGACCGTTCAACTGAGTCAAAGCATGACCGATGCTGACGACACACAACCAGGGCATAAATCCCATATCCCGGAAACTGTACCTTTCCCCTACCGGCGCTACCCGGGTGGCACCAATTGCAACATCAACCCGACCATCCACCAGCGCGTCCCATACACCATTGAATACTTCCTGATGAATAAACAGCTCTATATCAGGAAAATGATGATAAAAATCAAGGATAAGCTGACGACTGCGTTCTGGTTTAACAACCCGGTCAATAGCAATACTGAATTGCCCTCTCCAGCCATTTGCAACCTGCTGGCACTGATGACGAGTGTCAATCATTTTTTTGATAACAGCGCGAGCCTCTTTGATAAAAATAGTGCCTGACTCAGTTAATTCCACATCCCGATGACGACGTTCAAACAACGGGACGGCAAGCCACTCTTCCAATTGTCTTACGGTATAACTGATTGCAGAAGGGACGCGGTGGAGTTCTGATGCAGCGGCACTAAAACTTCCCGTTCTGGCAACAGCATCCACAACTTCAAGTGAATATTCTGACCACATAATTTTACCTTTCAATTTTTTTCATAGCATTATCCAAATATTACCGTTTCACAAGTAAAAATCACGGCATATAGAATATGTATAAATATTCTTATCTACCTACACAGCAAATTATTTCAATCATGACATCCAAAGAGAATAATCAAATGAAAAACTCAAGTCAGTTCATGTTCTACCTTGCAGGCTTGAGTATGCTGGGTTACCTGGCTATTGATATGTATCTACCGGCATTCGGCCCTATGCAACAAGAATTGGGCACATCGGCGGGAGCAATCAGTGCTAGCCTGAGCATCTTTCTTGCAGGCTTTGCCTTTGCTCAGCTTTTATGGGGGCCTCTTTCAGATCGCTTTGGAAGAAAACCGATTATCATCACCGGGTTATTAATGTTTTCTGTTGGCTGTCTGGGTATGCTTTGGATAACAGACACCACGCAACTTTTAGTTTTGCGTTTTATCCAAGCCATAGGTGTTTGTTCAGCCGCTGTTTCATGGCAAGCATTAGTTATTGATCGTTATGACGCTAACCGTACCAAACGCGTTTTTGCCACGATCATGCCACTGGTCGCACTTTCCCCTGCTCTGGCACCTTTGATGGGAGCCTGGCTGTTACAACATGGCAGCTGGCGCATCATTTTCCTGGTATTACTGGCAATTACATTATTACTGCTGTTGCCTACGCTATTTCTGCAAGAAAACCGCAAAAAAAACAGTGAGACTGAAACGCAGAAAAACCATGTATCTTTTTTTACGTTACTAAAATCGCCGGTGTTCAGTGGCAACGTCCTGATATTTGCATCATGTAGCGCTGGTTTTTTCGCTTGGCTAACAGGTTCACCTTTTATTCTTGGCAAGATGGGATATGGCCCAAATGACATCGGCCTAAGTTACGTGCCACAAACATTAGCCTTTATGGCCGGTGGTTATGGATGCCGCAGTATCTTGAGCAAAATAAGAAGTGAAATTGTTTTCCCTTATTTGTTGGTTGGCTATGCTGTCAGCATGATTGTGCTGTATTTAATCGCAAAATTCAGCGAACCAACCATGTTGACGATTCTGATTCCTTTCTGTTTTATGGCCGCTATGAATGGAGCTTCATATCCCATTGCAGTCGCTAATGCTTTATCCGTTTACCCACAAGACAGTGGAAAAGCCGCCGCATTGCAAAACACCCTCCAATTAGGGCTCTGTTTTATTGCCAGCCTGGTTGTTTCAGCATTCGTCAACAATCCACTTATATCGACAACCACTGTCATGGCTTCTACCGTTATTCTGATGGCCCTAGGATATTTTATACAGTGGAAAAAAAAAGCTGATCGCTATATTCAAGCTGTTGAAAAACATTCCTGATATTAATCAAATCGTTACTTCAATAAAGACTGTTAATTATCAATTAATTACAGTCTTTATTTATTAATTGATGAAACAATTTTCCGCTTTTATACTCATACAAGTTCCTTATTCTAAATAACCTGAATTTGAGGTTTTCAGGAGCAATGATGACCCCCATTAAGCTTATGGATTAGTCATTTTTAGGGTTTCTCGCTTTAATTCTTTGCTATTTTTTGCATTTTGCTCCCTCGCATTCTGCTTTGTTAGCTAAAACGAGCCCCTCAATATTCCCCCCCTAACCTTGGAGAGTATATGAGTTCATCGCACATTGAAAACCAAAAAACCGTCACTAATTCCTGGCAGCGAATTGCTAATGAAATGCTACAAGAAGCAGGGATTCAGATTAATGGTCACAATCCCTATGATATCCAGGTAAAAAACTCTGATTTCTATAAAAGAGTTTTACAACAGGGCTCAATGGGATTAGGTGAAAGCTATATGGATGGCTGGTGGGATTGTGAGCGATTAGATATTTTCTTTTATCGCGTTTTACGTGCTGGATTAGAAAATAAAATGCCCAATAATTTCAAAGATACACTGAAAATCGCAGTAACCCGCTTACGTAATTTACAAACACCAAAACGGTCATGGATTGTCGGTCATAAACATTATAATTTAGGCAATGATCTTTTTACCCATATGCTTGACCCTTATATGCAATATTCCTGCGGCTATTGGAAACAAGCAGAAACATTGGAACAAGCTCAACTTGATAAATTGAAGCTCATCTGCGAGAAGTTAGAACTTTCTCCAGGTATGACCTTGCTGGATATTGGGTGTGGTTGGGGAGGGCTATCGCGTTATGCTACGAAAAACTATGGTGTTTCCGTAACCGGAGTAACCGTTTCAGCTGAACAACAGAAATATGCCCAGAAACAATGTGCAGATCTGGACGTAAACATTATTCTGAAAGACTATCGGGATTTACATAAGCAATTTGACAGAATTGTTTCTGTTGGTATGTTTGAACACGTTGGGCCTAAAAATTATTTGACCTACTTCGACGTTGTTCAAAGAAACCTAAAACCTGATGGTTTATTCCTGCTGCACACCATCGGCTCCAACAAAAGCAAAGTCAGCGCTGACCCATGGATCAGCAAATATATTTTTCCCAATGGCTGCGTACCTTCTATTGAGCAAATAGCACACACCAGCAAAAGCCGTTTTATTATGGAAGATTGGCATAATTTTGGTGCAGATTATGATCGCACACTGATGGCCTGGCATGAAAGATTTATTGCCCGTTGGCCGGAAATACAAGATAACTATAGCCCAACATTTAAACGCATGTTTAGCTATTACCTGAATGCCAGTGCAGGTGCATTTCGTGCGCGCGATATTCAATTATGGCAAATCATGTTCAGCCCAAAAGGTATCGAAGGCGGGTTACGAGTAGCCCGGTAATTAACCCAAAGCTACAGTGGGAACCCACTGTGGCTTATAGATGTATTTTTCACTAACGAAAATAACCAACATAGCCATTATCAAAAAAGGTCGTTTGATCAAATGCTATTTTTCCACCAGAAAATATCAAATCTAAATGATGGCTTCCCTTTACACCGCCCCCTAAGCCAAGATGTAAACCAGGATGGCGTTCTTCAAAACCTGCATTTCTGCCGTAAAGCGCTTTCACTCCCGTGTTGGTGCCAATACCAAATTCTTCAACAATACGATTTCCGTGATTATGGTTTAGATATAAATTAAAGTCTCTATTAAATTCTGCATTGTCACAATCAAACCCAATGATTTCACCCTCTTTTATATTGATCGTCATCATATCATTGACAACCCCATATTTTATGGCAAATGGCGCAGTACTCAAAAAGGTGCCACTAAAACTAACACTACCGTTAAGACTCTTTATATGGCTCGCAATTTCCCCAGGAATAACATCAAGATTTCCATTACCATCAATGGACGTCCACTTATGGTCTTTCTCCAAATAACCTATAATTGAGTTTCCTTGATTATCTGTATATTGAATCTTCTGTGATTGACTTGATAGTTCAATCAGCTTTTGGTTCCTTTCTGTTATTGATGTTTGTGGTTCACTGAATGCCTCAATAAAATGAGGACCATAATCTTTAAACAGTACTGATTTCTTCCACGATTCAGTAATAAATTTTCTTATTTTGATTAAATATTCTGGCCCTTGTGGAGATACATTCTTTAATGTTGATGATGCGTAAAGAAAGATAAATAAATCACAATCGGATATTTTTTGTTTTATATTGTCTACTGATGTTTCTTCTAAAGAAGCGAAATCAGATTTTACATTAAAATTCTTTTCATATCCATGCATCTTTTGTGCAATATCGCTATGCTCAGTATCAGATCCAATCAATATTTTTATACATTCACCCTTTTTTACCTTATCCAAAATTGCGGGGTGATATGATACACAGCGATACATATTTTCAAAACTTTTATCCATGAGGGCAATCCTATTTACTTTTAAGTAAGGGGAAGCCCCCTTACTTCAATTATAGAGAACCGCTAAGGGCTTTATTATAGAAATCATTAAGGCCAAAGTGCTGTACCAAAGGGTACAATAGCTTGTGCATTCATCATTTCAACAGCATCATCATGTGTAGGTTCTTCAAGCCATTCATCTAATTCAATCGCGTTTTCCATTAAAGTAGTCTCTAAGAATATAATTGTAAGGTTAACCTGCACTTTACGAAAAAGCGCATTAACACAATAATAACAATAGAAACTATATTAAGTAACATAATACCCAGAATACTGAGATGCAAATCACAAAATAATCACTAATAGGCTCAACGAGCCTTGTTGGAATACAGGCTAATTTTGTTCGGAAGCGACAAGCCAAGCCTTCCTGTCGCTTCTTAATTTATTGATTATTCGCCAATAACAGTGGCTGACTGCTGAGAGATAACGCGTTCCCGTTCTTTCTGAGCAAGAACGCGTTCCACTGTATCGACAAGCGCCTGAGTCTGTGAGTCAATCTCAATATTCACTTTATGGCCAAGACGTTTTTTACCTAATGTTGTACGCTCCAGTGTTTCAGGGATAAGGTGGACACAAAAACGATTATTCACAACATCACCAATCGTCAGGCTAATCCCATCAATGCCGATAAATCCTTTATGCAGGATATATTTCATCAATTGCTTATCGTGGATCCTGAACCATATTTGATGATTATTTTCTGAAGTGAAAATTTTAGCGATCTCAGCAACAGTGATGATATGACCGGACATCAAATGTCCACCAATTTCATCACCAAATTTAGCGGCCCGCTCCAGGTTCACATAATCCCCTACCTGTAAATCGCCAAGATTGGTCAATCGCAGCGTCTCTTTCATTAAATCGAAACTGACCTCATCGCCTTCTATTTTGGTTACCGTCAGACAACAACCGTTATTAGCAACCGATGCGCCTGCTTCAATACCTCGCAATAATTCAGCCGGAAATTTAACGATATGAGTCCGAAAATTATTTTTCTCATCAATAGCAACTAATGGTGCTTTTCCCTGAACGATACCCGTGAACATAGAAGAACCTCTTGATGACCATGTAAAATTATTAGTAAGTTTATATCAAGTTGTCACTGATAAATACCACCTGAGCATTTGAATATAAACTCAGCATTATTGTTGGCTAATATAGTATTAAACAGATACAATACCCCGGTTAGTAAACGGTTGCTTTTTCAAAAATCGTTTCTTATATGCAGGAGTTTTTCTTAATATTCTTTTACTTTTAAAAAAGGTGTAATACGTGCAGAAGTATTTAAAAGAAGCGCGTAGTCTGCTCGCTTTGGGGATCCCCGTCATTATTGCCCAATTCTCACAAACTGCAATGGGGGTTGTGGATACCGTTATGGCGGGTAGCGTTAGTGCAACAGAAATGTCCGCGGTTGCTGTTGGTACCTCTATCTGGCTGCCAGTGATTTTATTCGGTTACGGCTTACTATTAGCTTTGACACCCATTATTGCGCAAATGAACGGTTCTGGTCGCAGAAACCTGATTGCCAATCAAACTCAGCAAGGATTCTGGTTAGCGACTTTCCTCTCAATCATCATTATTGTTATTTTATACAACAGCAAATTTCTTATTGACAGGCAACACAATATAGACCCGCTTTTGGCAGAAAAAGCAGTTGGATTTATCCACGCAATAATGTGGGGTGCACCGGGCTATCTGTTTTATCAGGTACTCCGTAATCAATGTGAAGGTTTATCGAAAACCAAACCAGGAATGATCATTGGTTTTTTAGGGTTACTACTTAACATTCCGATTAACTACGTACTCATTTACGGTAAATTCGGTGCTCCCGCTCTGGGTGGTGTTGGCTGCGGTGTCGCTACTGCCAGTGTTTACTGGGCCATGTTCCTGTCAATGCGCTGGTATGTGAAACATTCATCATCACAAAAGGATATCCGCCCTAAACATCGTTTTGCGGCACCTGAATGGCATACCTTGAAACGCATTTCGGCCCTTGGTTTGCCTATTGCTATGGCCGTGTTTTTTGAAATTACGCTGTTTGCGATAGTGGCATTATTGGTCACCCCTTTAGGCATTACCGCGGTTGCCGGGCACCAGATTGCACTGAATTTCAGTTCATTGATGTTTATGTTCCCAATATCTTTAGCCGCGGCAACCACTATCCGCATTGGCTACAACCTGGGGAAAAAATCTACCGAAAATGCCCGGATATCAGCTTATGCCGGTCTTGCCGTCGGTTTGATGTTTGCCTGCTTAACCGCAGCCTTTACTGTCATTTTGCGAAAGCCAATTGCCTTGATGTATAACGACAACCCTGAAGTTATCATCATGGCGTCCAATCTGATGCTGTTTGCCGCTTTTTACCAACTCTCTGATGCCATACAGGTGGTGGGTTCCGGTGTTTTACGTGGCTATAAAGATACGCGTTCTATCTTCTATATCACTTTCATCGCCTACTGGATTCTGGGGCTGCCAAGTGGTTACATTCTGGGATTAACCGACTATGTTGTACCCGCTATGGGGCCACAAGGATTTTGGATTGGCTTTATTATTGGCCTGACCGCATCAGCAGTGATGATATCCTGCCGTATTTTGTGGGCACAAAAACAATCAGATGAGGTCATTCTGCGACGCTCAAGCCACTGATTTGCTTTCCCTAAAACCGGGGACAAATATTTAACTGGTGGAATAAACGACAAATTCGCTGTAGCAGATGCAAATACGAACAGTTGAACAACAATTTGTATTATTCCCCTTGCCAGAAGGCTCACTCGCCGCTAATATTCGTCCCCGTTGTCACCAATGCAATTTAGATTGCGTCCGTAGCTCAGTTGGTTAGAGCACCACCTTGACATGGTGGGGGTCGGTGGTTCGAGTCCACTCGGACGCACCAGATTGCTTGATTGATAGCGCTCTCTTTTTAGTGCGTCCGTAGCTCAGTTGGTTAGAGCACCACCTTGACATGGTGGGGGTCGGTGGTTCGAGTCCACTCGGACGCACCAAATCTCTAGAATTATTTTCTGTTCTGAAGTAGTCAGTTGACCGTTCACAAGAAAATTACGCAACAAATTACAACACCCTGCCGTTATTTGCGTTATTTCTTCGTCCTAACGTTATAATTAATTCATATAATCATTTTTTGATTCATTTCACAGAAATAAATCTCTATAATACGGCCCAATTTATAGTTGAATGGTTTCAGCAAATTAATTTGCTGAACGCTAAAAAATTACAGACTGATAGTCTGTATAAGCTCACATAATTACATATGACTGATTTCACACAAAAAATCCCCGTCGCTTGCCCTCAATGAAGTTGCGCAACATTCAGCACCCTATGGTATCTGCGCAAACCATAAAGTTAGCGGTTCACTATTTTATCCATTAAAACCTGTAGATAAGTTGCCATGAAAAAAACCAAAATTGTTTGTACTATCGGACCAAAAACAGAATCCGAAGAAAAACTGACCGAGCTGTTGGATGCAGGCATGAATGTTATGCGCCTCAACTTTTCGCACGGAGACTATGAAGAGCACGGCCAGCGTATTCAAAATATCCGTTCAGTTATAACTAAGACAGGTCAACAGGCAGCTATTCTGCTGGATACTAAAGGCCCTGAAATTCGTACCATGAAGCTGGAAAGCGGCAATGATGTCTCCCTGACTGCGGGTCAGACTTTCACTTTTACCACCGACACCACCGTTATCGGTAATAAAGACCGCGTTGCTGTCACTTACAGCGGTTTCCCTGCGGATCTGGCTCCAGGTAACACCGTTCTGGTTGATGATGGCCTGATCGGCATGAAAGTTAAAGAAGTCACTCACTCAGAAGTCATTTGTCAGGTTTTGAACAACGGTGATTTGGGTGAAAATAAAGGTGTTAACCTGCCAGGTATATCTATCAGCTTGCCTGCCTTGGCAGAAAAAGATAAACAAGATTTGGTCTTTGGCTGCCAGCAAGGTGTTGATTTCGTCGCCGCTTCTTTCATCCGTAAACGCTCTGACGTTCTGGAAATCCGCGAACATTTGAAAGCGCACGGTGGTGAAAATATTCAAATCATCTCTAAGATTGAAAATCAGGAAGGTCTGAACAACTTTGATGAGATCCTGGAAGCTTCTGATGGGATCATGGTTGCCCGCGGTGATCTCGGTGTTGAAATCCCGGTAGAAGAAGTTATCTTCGCTCAGAAGATGATGATTCAAAAATGTAACATGGCCCGCAAAGTTGTTATCACTGCAACTCAAATGCTCGATTCCATGATCAAAAACCCACGCCCTACCCGTGCTGAAGCCGGTGACGTAGCTAACGCCATTTTGGATGGTACTGACGCAGTTATGCTTTCCGGTGAAAGTGCAAAAGGCAAATATCCGGTAGAAGCGGTGACTATCATGGCAACGATTTGTAAGCGCACAGATCGTGTCATGCCAAGCCGCATTGAAGCTGTCAATTGCCGTAAATTACGCGTGACCGAAGCAGTATGCCGTGGTGCTGTTGAAACAGCTGAAAAACTGGAAGCCCCTCTGATTGTAGTCGCAACCTATGGCGGTAAGTCTGCCAAATCTATCCGTAAGTACTTCCCTGGTGCACCTATTCTGGCATTAACCACCAACGAAGTAACTGCACGCCAATTACTATTAGTTAAAGGTGTTTCTACTCAAATCGTTAAAGAAATCGCATCTACCGACGATTTCTATCGCATCGGTAAAGAAGCAGCACTGGTTAGTGGGCTGGCGAAGAAAGGCGAAATCGTGGTTATGGTATCTGGTGCTCTGGTGCCAAGTGGTACAACCAATACGTCGTCTGTCCACGTTCTTTGATTTGATATGTAACTTTATTTCTGAAACACCGCAAAAGCGACGGTGTTTCAGGACATTATTTAGGTGTATGACCTTTCGTATAAGACCTCAGTTTTGACCCCAGCTTAAGCTGGGATTTTTGCATTGGTAAATTTTTCTTCTGTCTTTATGTATAACAATGATTCATGAACGTTGTCTGGTTGTTGCCAATATTGAGCGCTATTATTGGGTTAGAGGGTATTTTTGAGAGACTTAATGCTTAAAGTTCAGTGTATGAAAACCGAATAAGAATTCAGGAGTCAGTCAGAATAAATCAGGAAAACAACAAATCAGATCAGGTATTTCCCGACCGGATGTTAACCGGGATATAAATAATTAATCGGGCTATTCCCGTTCCATCAATGAGTCGATTCATTAATAGGATGGACTGTTACTGAATAATCCGATTCTCCTAATAGGTGCATATAAAAATCAACTATTTTTATCAAATAGCACAATATGTTAAATACCAAATAAATATAAAATCTGATACAAAAAGATAAATTACATAATATTTAAATAAAATATAAAAAATGATATTTATTTACATAAAATGAAAAAGCTCGCTTATTCTTATATAATCAGGATAATAAATTCCCAATGAAAACGTTAAGTTTATGTTATTATTAAGTTAGTTGTATTATATTCATCACAGCTAAGGTTATTTTCAAGTTCGCAATCAAATACATAAAACAATAGTAAGAAAGAGTGATTCTCATTCATAATATGCGAATGAGAATATATTCAGTGTTCCTGGGGAATGCCACCGCTACAGAGATCTATGAACGAATAAATCCCGGCTATTTATTCTATGCTTAATAGTCAAGATAGTTCAATCGGTGAAAACTAAATAAGGAAAAACTTTATTAGTTGGTGTGGTTATTTATCTTTTAAAACAAAACTAATATGTGGTCATCAACCTTAGCGTCATTGTCTCCACCATATTTCTATCCATTCAGCCATACTGCCCTATTCATTCGAACCTGTGTAGTCATGACGCCATTTTCTATTTACTGATCAGAAAATGGCTTAACCCTCAACCACGATGATGTTTCCCGGCATTACGTCATTTGCGGAAAGCCCACTTTACATATTATCGGCATCTCTGTCTTAATCATCGCTCATCGAACGCTTTACCTACTTCGTTTAAGTTCTGGAACTCACTTGTTGCTCCAGCTGCTTTTGCTTGAATCGAGCATAAGATATCCTGCTGGCTAAAAATCGAAGCTTGCAACAATGCTGTTTGTTGCAATGATTCGTAAACACCATGATCACGACTGTAAAGCATGGCTCGTTTAATCCCGTTAATAGCAACCGGAGGCCGATCCGCTATACGTCGGGCAATCGCTAAAGCCCCCTCGATCAATGTCTCCGCAGAAGGGAAGAGCTTTACCACAAGTCCTAAATCATGAGCCTGAGCGGCATGTAACGTATCCCCTGTGAGTGCAAGATAGCGAGCCATACCACCAGGGATCAGATGTTGCAGACGCTGAAGGATACCTAAGTCAGCCATCATACCAATATTGGTTTCCTCTATACGAAATTTCGCATTTTCAGAAGCAAAACAAAAATCACATGCAGCAATTAAGTCAAATCCTGCACCGAGACAGGCTCCTTGTACTGCGGCAATGACCGGGAAGCGGGCACGTTCCAATACATTTATCGCCTCCTGCATTTGTAATAAGCTAAACTGCATAGCTTCCCGCTCATTAGGATTAGTCGTATGGGTTTCTTTGCTGGAGGCGAAAATTTGCAAGTCAAGCCCACCACAGAATGCGCTGCCTTGCGCAGAGATAACCATTGCCCGTACCTCTCCTGAGCGACTGAGTTGCTCTATTGCCTCAGGAAATAGTTTCCAGAACGCCAGTGCCAGGCTGTTTGCCTTTTCGGGACGACTGAGTTGTAAATGAGCGACCCCGTTGTCAACGGTGATATTAAAATACTCGTTGGATTGATCAATTAGCATAGAATACTCCTCTTACCAGTTTGAATCTGAGCCTAGAATTCAACCTGAGTATTGTCAAGATGCTTATCTACAATAAGATTCAGTTAACAAATTTGTTTTAAGCGAAACCCTAAATTTATGTATGCGGAATGTCTCCATGTAAGACACGTCCCTATGACTCAATAGACACAAGATGGCTTCGATGTGGTGTTTTTTATTTATAAGAATTTTTAACTAAAATTATTTCGGAGAATATCATCCCCTTATGGAATAGGATTTCTTTGATTAAAATGTTACTCAATCGTTTTGTTTCTTTACATTCAGATGAAAATTGCCCACCTACTAAAGAGAAAATTTGAAATAATTGGTTTTCATGACAAAAATTTATTCTCTTTCTAAAAAACTTTGTGTAATACTTATATGGCTACTTGGAGATTAACTTAAATCTAGAGGGTATTATAATGAATCGTACTAAAATTGTACTGGGTGCAGTAGTTCTGGCTTCTACTCTGTTGGCTGGTTGTTCAAGCACTGCTAAGGTTGACCAACTGTCTTCTGACGTTCAAACTCTGAATGCAAAAGTTGATCAACTGAGCAATGACGTGAATGCAGTGCGTACTGATATTCAAGCCGCTAAAGACGATGCAGCTCGTGCAAATCAGCGTCTGGATAACCAAGTTCGTTCCTACAAAAAATAATTTTTTGTAATAAAGTACAAAAATGGCGCACAGTCTATCTGTGCGCCGTTTTTTTACCATGAAATTCTGTTAAACAAATATTTGCTGACCTCCTTGTCCGCAATAAAATATTAATTTTCCCGATATATTGGCCCAGGCTGATATAATGGTGGTAATTTAAACGATTCAGACACAACCTCATTGACTTCTTGTTCTGCATCTTTAGCATCGTCTTCCATCGGTACTCTATTTTCTTCTGGCAGACCCTGTTGTATTTCAGGCTGTGTATTCTCACTTACCAGCACCGGTATACCAGAGCGGCGTACAATCGCTTGTTCAACAATATTTTTATCTGTCTTGTTATCATCAATGAACTTGTTCAAACCAGCTGATCGGATAATTTGTAATGTTTGTGGATCATCATCCTCTTTTTTAGACAACGGCTGATGGACTTCAATATAACGCTGACCATCTGGCTCAACAGAATACTTAACGGCTTCATTGATAATCTGTACTCTGGTTCCACGGGAAACCGTGTTAAACACAGCTTCAATATCATCAGGACGCAGACGGATACAACCCGAACTCACCCGCATACCGATGCCAAAATCAGCATTAGTACCATGAATCAAGTACTCCCCGCGTCCAGCGGCTAAACGCAAAGCAAATGCTCCCATTGGGTTTTCCGGGCCAGCAGGAACAACCGCAGGTAAGATAATCCCCCGTTCAGCATAATGCTTACGGATATTCTTAGTCGGCGTCCAGGTTGGATCTTTAATCAGCTGGCTTACCGATGTTGTCATCACCGGTGTATTACGACCAAGCTGTCCAATGCCAATGGGATAAACGATGACTTTGTTTTTTCCTTTCGGAAAATAGTAGAGTCTGAGCTCCGCAAGGTTAATCACAATCCCCTGCCTCGGTGTATCAGGCAACAACATTTGGGATGGAATAATCAGTTCAGAACCCGGAGCAGGCAAATAAGGATCGGTACCGGGGTTAGCTTCCAGCATTGCCAGTAATCCAATTTGATATTCGGCGGCAATGGCCTCCAGAGAACGTCCGTCATCTGGCACAACAAATGTCGTATTTTCGCCAATTAAACGACTATTGGCAGGGGGCAAGGTATATTCTGTAGCGCTGACGGTATTAGTCAGCGCACTTAACAACAACATGCCGATAAACGTTAAAACTCGTTTCATGCTTGCTTCCTGGAATGACTTCTGAATGTTATCGGATAAATTAAGCGCGAATGGTTGTAGCCTTATTCACCTGTCGCGGCCGTGTATATTATCAGCCGCGAAAGAAACGCGTAAGACTGCCACTTAAACCATTTTACTTGCCGTATTGCGGATGGCATATATCATCGCATGTAGCCCCTGTGTCCGTGATGGTGTTAAATGTTGCTCCAGAGAAAGTTTTGCAAAATATTCAGCTACATCCAAATCCAGAATCTCCTGAGGCGTCTTATCCTGAAAAAGAATAAAAACCATCGCAACCAGCCCTTTCACAATAGCGGCATCACTGTCTCCAACAAATTCCACTTTGCTTTGGTCATTCTTCCTCAGCAAAATCCACACCTGACTCTGACAACCGGCGATTAAATGCTCAGATTGACGTTGTTCGTCAGTCAATGGGGACAACCTCGCCCCCAGTTCAATCATATAGAGATATTTTTCTTCCCAATTTTGGCAGCGGGAAAAATTACGTAACAATCTATTTTGGTCGGGCAAACTTGCCATGACTTTTTCCTTTATCACCCTTTCGATCTGTAACCGTCTCAACCAAGCAGTTTTTCTATCCGCTGCAATGCAGCAACAAGAGCATCAATCTCTTCTTGCGTAGTATAAATCGCCAGTGACGCCCTGCACATACTGGGAACATGATAATGCTCCATCAGCGGAAGTGCGCAATGATGCCCGGTACGAATCGCGATGCCATATTGATCAAGGAAACTTCCCACATCATAAGCATGATGACGGCCAAGGTTGAACGCAATAACCCCCTGACGTTGCTCAGGACCATATAATTTCAGTGACCTAACCTCTTTCAGCCGAGTCATCGCATAATCCATCAGCGCCTGTTCATGTTGCTGAATTTCATCCAGCCCCAGTGAAGTGACATAATCAACCGCAGCGCCAAGGCCAATAATTCCCGCTATATTCGGCGTCCCCGCTTCAAACCGCCATGGTGATCCCGCATAGGTTATCCCTTTTTGCAGGCTGACGTGTTTGATCATTGCTCCGCCACCTTCCCAAGGTGGCATGGCTTCCAGAAGGGATTTACGCCCATAAAGCACGCCAATTCCTGTTGGTCCGTATAATTTATGGCTGGAAAAAACATAGAAATCGCACCCCAGATCCTGCACATCAACTTTCTTGTGCATAATGGCCTGAGCGCCATCAACCAGAATATGTAACTGACCACCCCACTCTTCAGCCACTCTTCTTGCCTGTTGTATAATTTCACGTACAGGGTTCACGGTGCCAAGCACATTAGACAGGTGAGTAAAAGAAAGTAATTTAGTACGTGAATCAATCAGGGATGTTAAAACCGATTGATCCAGCTCACCGGTTTCATTCAGTGACCATACTCTGATTTCACACCCAATTTGTTCCGCCAGCATATACCACGGAACAATATTGGCGTGATGTTCCATTTCAGTAATCACAATATTATCGCCACTATTGATAAATTTGCGGCCATAACTGTTAGCTACCAGATTAATCCCTTCCGTCGTACCTTTGACGAAAACAATCTCTTCATCACTTTGAGCATGGATGAATTGCGCCATCTGGTGGCGTACATTTTCAACCATACGAGTAGCCGCAGAACTGAGAGTATGAATTCCCCGGTGAACCGCCGCATACTGGTGTAAACAGAATTCACTTTCCCGTTCTATAACCGAAACCGGCTTCTGAGCACTGGCGGCACTATCAAGATAAACCAGTGGATACCCATTGACCTGCTGAGTGAGTACCGGGAAATCCTGTCGCACCCTTTTTACAGAGAAGGTCATTTTTCCACTCCCGCTAAACGCTGTTTAATGTGCTTCATGACAACAGTTTTCAGGGCTTCATCTTCAATAGATTCAGTAAGTTCGGCAGCAAAAGCAAATATAATCATATGTTGCGCATCACACCGGCTGATACCACGTGATTGCAGATAGAACAGTTGTTCTTCATCTATCCGGCCAACAGTCGCACCATGGCTGCATTTCACATCATCAGCGTAAATTTCCAGTTGAGGTTTGGTATCCACTTCTGCCTGTTTACCTAATAACAAGTTGTTATTGGTCATCTGCCCATCGGTTTTCAGTGCATGAGGCGCCACCTTGATCATGCCGTTAAATACCGCTTTACTCTGATCCATCACAATTGTTTTATGCAACTGGCGGCTTTCACAATGGCCTTTATTATGTTCCAGATAAGTACGGGTATCAGCGACCTCTTTTCCTTGCGGCAACAACAAGCTGTTCAACGACAGATTCGCCCCTTCGCCATTAAGTTGAACGCTGGTATTGTGTCGACCAAGCCCGGCACCTAACAGAAAACTGGTGCTCTTCACCCGGGCATCACGACCAACCACAATATCGTTATGTGCAAAGTGGTAGCTCTCACTATTCTCAACGCCCAGTTTTATATGGATTAAGCTGGCGTTATCCCCCACGTCTGCGGTCAATCGGCTTCCTGTCATATGGGGTTGCTGCTCATCAGTACTGACGAAATGTTCAATCACTCTGGCGCCTGCATTCGCTCCCACAGTAATGTGATAGCGGTAATGGCTGGTATTTAATGCTTCATTACAATAACCACTGGTTATATTCAGCAGATAAAGGGGTTTTTCCGCAACTTGCCCGGCTTTTAATGTCATGACCAAAGGCTGTTGAGCAAGGCTTTCTGTCAAATGCAGAAAAATCTCGCTCTGGATCGACGCCGGAAGCCCACTTTTGTTATCCAGTAAACTCAACTGATACGGCCCAAATTCACAGGAACTCAGTAAAGGAGAAAAACAACCATCCACCATAACGATACGCCAGCAATCCATCGGAATCGCCAGTTGTTCGCATTGTGCTACGGTCAATTCCCAGGTTTTGCCACTGTATTGCTGGCTTAACAGTTGTTCCAGCGGAGTATAGCGCCAATCTTCATGTCTGAATTGAGGAAACCGGGTTTTAGTCACTTGCTGCCAATGCAGACTGGCATGAGATGAATCATCACCATGGCGGCAATGATACAAATCAGCGAAACGCGCTAAGGCTTGCTGATTACGCTCTGCAACCTGACGCGTCTTTTCAGCTTTTTCACTGTTGGTCAATAAGCCAGCCATAGCCTTGCTCCTCCAATTTTTTCGCCAGATTGAAATCACCGGATTTAATGATCCGCCCCTGATACAGCACATGGACAAAATCAGGTTTCACGTAATCCAAAATACGTTGGTAGTGAGTCACAATAATGAATGAGCGGTTTGGATCACGCAGGGAATTCACACCATTAGCAACAATTTTCAGTGCATCAATATCCAGACCTGAATCTGTTTCATCTAAAATACAGAGTGTCGGCTCCAGCGCGGCCATTTGCAGAATATCGTTACGTTTTTTCTCACCACCGGAAAAACCGACATTGACTGAACGTGTCAGCAAGTCTTGCGGCATATTCAGCAGTTCTATTTTTTCTTCGATAAAATCGGCAAAATCAAAGCGATCCAGCGGCTCCTGATGACGATATTCACGGACAGCGTTCACTGCCGTTTGCAGGAAGAATTGATTACTGACACCCGGAATTTCCACCGGATATTGAAAAGCCAGGAAAATCCCCTCACCAGCCCGCTCTTCCGGTTCAAATTCCAGTAAATCTTTTCCTTTAAAGATGATTTCACCATCATCAATTTCATACTCTTCACGGCCAGCTAACGTTGCCGATAATGTACTTTTACCGGAGCCATTCGGTCCCATAATGGCATGAACTTCACCCGGTTTAACTTCAAGATTTAATCCTTTCAGGATTTCATTACCTTCCACACTGACTCGTAAATTTTTAACACTTAACATATTACATGCCTTCGAACGGCTTAACGTTCTGTCATAAAAAAGGGAAACAGGGAGAATTCACCCAACACTATGTTCAAGGCTAATTGCCAGTAATTTCTGCGCTTCAACGGCAAATTCAAGGGGAAGTTCAGAGAACACATCCTTACAGAAACCATTAACGATCATTGAAATCGCATCATCCTCACTAATGCCGCGTTGCAGACAATAGAACAATTGATCTTCACCAATGCGGGAAGTTGTCGCCTCATGCTCCAGTTGCGCAGTATTGTTCTGTACTTCTACATAGGGAAATGTATGCGCGCCACATTCAGTACCAATCAGCATGGAGTCACATTGAGTATAATTACGGGCATTTTCCGCTCCCGGCAATATTTTCACCAACCCACGATAACTGTTCTGGCTACGGCCAGCAGAAATACCCTTTGAAATAATGGTCGATTTGGTGTTACGCCCAATATGGATCATCTTGGTGCCGGTATCTGCCTGTTGAGTACCATTAGTAAGGGCGACAGAGAAAAATTCGCCAATCGAGTTATCCCCTTTCAGGATCACACTTGGATATTTCCAGGTAATTGCTGAACCCGTTTCTGATTGCGTCCAGGACATTTTGGCATTTTCACCTTCACACAATGCTCTTTTAGTCACAAAGTTAAGAATTCCCCCCTCACTGTCACCGCCTGAAAACCAGTTCTGTACAGTAGAGTATTTTACTTCGGCATCTTTATGGATAATCACTTCCACAACAGCAGCGTGCAGTTGATAGCTGTCACGTACAGGTGCAGAGCATCCCTCTATATAGCTGACATAACTGCCCTCATCAGCAACCAGAATGGTGCGCTCAAATTGACCGGTTTTCGCCGCGTTGATACGAAAATAGGTGGAGAGTTCCATCGGGCACCGAATCCCTTTTGGCACGTAAACAAAAGTACCATCAGAAGCAACCGCGGCATTCAACGCGGCAAAGAAATTGTCGTGACTTGCAACCACACTGCCGAGATATTGACGGACTAATTCAGGGTATTCCTGTATTGCCTCGCTGAATGAACAAAAAATAATGCCTTCTTTCGCTAATTTATCCCGATAGGTTGTTGAGACAGAAACTGAATCAAAAATAGCATCTACTGCGACAGCTTCACCTTCCCGCACAGGAACGCCCAACTTATCAAATGCCTCTTCAATCTCTACCGTCAAATAATTATTCGTTTGCTCTGCACCCGTTGCCTGCATAGCACCGGATTGCGAACTACAACTATCATCACAGGCACCGCATGAAGGTGCTGAATAATAGCTATAGTCCTGGTAATCGAGATTAGGGTAATTCGCCTTCAACCAGTGCGGCTCTTCCATTCCCAGCCAATGGCGATAAGCCTCCAGCCGAAACGCCAGCATCCATTCAGGCTCATTACGTTTTGCGGAAATTGCCCGCACAACGTCTTCACTCAACCCCTTAGCCAACTCATCAGTCGCGACCTGAGTGAAAAAACCCTCTTTATAACGATGATCGCTGAGCCAGGTCTGCACATCATCGCTGATTTCTACATTGCTCTGAGACATATATTGGTACACTTATATACCAAAGCTTTCACCACACCCACAGGCATGTTGAGCTTTTGGATTATTGAATTTAAATATCTGATTTAAACCTTCACGAACAAAATCAACTTCAGTTCCATCGATAAATGGCATAGCTTTCAGGGGAACATATAGACATGCCCCTTCATTTTCATACAGTAAATCATCAGGCGCAGGATCGTTAACCATCTCAAACACGTAGCCAAAGCCGGCACATCCTGACTGTTTAACCCCCAGATATAACCCTTTACTTTGTGGGTTCTGCTGCATCAATTTTAGGATCTGTGCTGCGGCTCTCTCTGTGATGGTGATTCCTTGCCATGCGGTTTCATTCAGAGAGAAGGTTTCAACACTATTTGTCATCGTTGACCTCATATTTTTCTTTAGCAATTTTTTGCCGCTGTTATCGGAGCATTCTCGTTACCACATAATGGTAATGATAACCCTTATCACTTCAACCATTTGTTTTAAGAGGATATACCTTAAATAGGTTAAATTTCACCCAAACACAACGAATTATGTTCATCGCATATGAAAATATATTTTTAATTCTTTGTTTTATATATATATTATTAGTTTGATTAATTGTGCTGATTTGTACTTTTTGATACAAAATAAAAGCACAAAAGGTTCATCATAAATACTATTTGATGTGAGCTTTCAGATATACCGGAGATGCAGCATAGGTGTTGCCATTATGATTACAATATATACAAATAGAGCTTCGATTTAATCAATGCAATTAATTAAACGCATTCATAAACAATTTTATCTATATATTCCACTCTCAACATTTTTTCTCTTTATTTATTAACAGTTTTATTATCCGATAATTTAATTTGAAGGTGTTACGTGACCGTAATAAATATTTTCGGAATCTTGCATCCCATGGGAATAAACGTATACTACCTCCGATTTTGCTGTTTCATGGTTAGCGTCTCCTTGCCTTTCGGCGTGTAAGAGGCTAATCTTATGTTGTCTAGCATAAGGATAGGCCTCGGGTTGATTGAAAGATCACTCGGGGCTTTCTTCTATCCGCTCCAGCGCGCCAGAGACAGATAGTCTCAAGCACCCGCCCAGAATAAATCCCAGCTGAAATGACGTAATTAAACCGCTGAATTTTAGTATTAATTGATATATACTCGCTTAACTTGAAGATGCAGGATTCAGAATCTGGAAGTTGTCATTAATACGGCGCGACAGCTTCCCGGCAAGTTCCGGTAATATTTCCGTAAAAAAGCGATGTATCGCCTGCCTGAACAAGGCCGCCGAGGCGAAGTAACGATTATTTCTGACTTGTTCATTCATCACTTTCCACAGCCTTTCTATCGGGTTCAGATTCGGGCTGTAGGGGGGTAAGTAATGAAGCTCGATATTCATCACATAAGCCCAGTCTTTCACCAACTCACTCCGGTGATAACCGGCTCCGTCAAGGATAATATGAACCTTCTGACTGACCGGATAGGTTTCACGCAGGGCAATGAAAAATTCTGCGATGTGATAACTGTCGATACGGTCATACTCGCGTACCACCGTTTTACCGATATCGGCCAGATTCAGGGCCCCCATCAGGTTCAGACGGGTACGGCTTCCTGTGGTTTTCACTACGGTTTTCTGGCCTTTACGCATCCCGCCATAAGCCAGTTTCGTCCCCTGCGTGGGATGGACGCCATCAATGAACAGGATGGGCTCATGGTCTCCGGCTTCCTGCTTGAGCTTCCCTTAGGTTTCTATAAAGGGCCGCTGCTGTTCCCCGTTGAACTTGTGTGGCACGCCGGTCGGTTAATGAGATGGTCACCCCCACCCTGTGAGAGGTACGCTAGACGGTATTTATGTGATGAATATCGAGCTTCATTACTTACCCCCCTACAGCCCGAATCTGAACCCGATAGAAAGGCTGTGGAAAGTTTTGTGTGATGGTGTCCCCCACCCTGTGAGAGGTACGCTAGCAGGGTATTTTATTTTAGAGGGAACCATCATGCAAAACATTACGCTTATTGGTATCGATCTCGGTAAACATTCCTTCCATGTCCACTGTCAGGACAGGCAGGGTAACGCCCTGCTGCGTAAGAAGTTTTCCCGCACTCAGCTTATTAATTTTCTCGGTTCCTGCAAGGCTGCAACCGTAGTGATGGAGTCCTGCGGTGGGGCGCACTTTATGGCTCGCCGGATCGCTGATTTAGGCCATGAGGCAAAGCTGATTTCTCCGCAGTTCGTCCGTCCTTTTGTTAAGAGTAACAAGAACGATTTTGTCGATGCTGAAGCTATCTGCGAGGCAGCTTCCCGGCCCTCCATGCGCTTTGTGCCCCCCCGCACAGAAGACCAACAGGCGATGGCCGCCCTCCATCGCGTCAGAGACTCACTGATACGGCAACGCGTTAAAACCACCCATCAGATGCACGCTTTTTTGCTGGAGTTCGGCGTCAGTCTGCCGCGCGGTATTGCCGTGATACGACGTCTGGCCACTGTGCTGGAAGAAAATGACTTTCCGCCTTATCTGGCAAGGGTTCTGAGCAGACTCCACAGTCATTATGTTTACCTCAGCGGAGAAATTGAGGAAGTCGATAAGGAACTGAAAACGCATCTGGCGGAAGATGAAACCGCGCAACGCCTGCTGACCATTCCTGGCGTTGGGCCGGTAACGGCGAGTCTGTTAGCCATGCGGCTGGGGGACGGTAAAAACTATGCCAGCAGCCGTGACTTTGCAGCTTCAACAGGGCTGGTTCCCCGCCAGTACAGCACGGGTGGAAAAACGACACTGATGGGCATCAGCAAGCGGGGTGATAAAAATCTGAGACGGCTGCTGGTGCAGTGTGCCAGGGTCTTTATGCAGCGGCTGGAGCATAATCCAGGGCGTCTGGCAGAGTGGGTGAACAGGCAGCTTGCCCGCCATCACTCGAACGTTGTGGCGTGCGCGCTGGCGAACAAACTGGCACGAATAGCCTGGGCCGTTACGGCACATCAGACGGTGTTCATTAAATAAAAGAGCCAACGAAAAACTGCGTTAGCTCAGTAAGTTAAGCAGTTACCATCTGGTTTTGCGACGACAGATAATTGATGACATGAACGGCATATCGGCCTGCTGATGAACCTGATATAAAAAATGGCTCTCTGAGCGACCGGTTTTTAGGTTCGGCAGGCACGGAACTCATCGTGGCGCGGGCATGACTGCTCACCAGACGCCGAATAGATTTACGCAAGCCCACCATACATCAAAATTTGTGTTGCAAAAACGGGGGTGACCATAGATTTTATAACTGAATCCCTTGTGGTGCAGCCATTTATTCATGCCGGGAACGGTGTAACTGATATCCCACGCTTCTTTAACAAGGCGGATAACCGCCTGTGTGGTGGGCAGAAGATTCGCGGTCAGATAAGCGATAAGTTCCTGCGTCTGTGTTTCGCTGAGGTGGCTCTGAGAGCCGCCATTGTCGGGCTTGAGTTTGCGGTGATTAAGGTAATCGCTGATATGACGATTAACGGTCGTTTCATGCAGGCGCAGGGCTTGAGCGATCATGACAGAACTCCAACCCTCAGAGGCCAGCAGGACCGCTTTGATGCGATCACACTCCCGCTTATCACGGCAGGTGTGATGGAGGTGTTCAAGTTCGGCTTTTTGTTCATCGGTAATGAATATTTTCATAACGGATACCATGAACCTCATTTGGGCGAAAATCAAGCAGTTTCAATGAGCACGGGTATATACCGGCGTTTATAGATTTAAATAAAAGGAAATATTTATCTATTTCGATATTAATCCCTTTAATATAATTCACCATGTCCATTCTATTCGACATTTAAATTCATCAGATATATAAACAGATCACATAAGCAATGATATTATCAAAATATGGATAAAATGACGGGATAGCAATTAATAGTTGGTGATCGGGCGCTTGA
Organism: Photorhabdus khanii NC19; assembly: GCF_000517265.1. GTDB lineage: Bacteria > Pseudomonadota > Gammaproteobacteria > Enterobacterales > Enterobacteriaceae > Photorhabdus > Photorhabdus khanii. The sequence goes on along the minus strand of NZ_AYSJ01000014.1, from coordinate 655,333 downwards.
GAGCCATATTCAACAACATTAGAGATGGCGGGGATGACTCCCCGCCGTTGCTCTTACTTGGGTTCGTAATCCATGAAAACAGCAACTTCCGTTTGGCCGCTTCGGATGCGAACCTCACAGAGATCCTTCCTCGTGACCAGCACAGCCGCTAAAGCGGCAATACAGATAACGATAATAGCGATAAGTACCGCTTTTTGCTGTTTCATGGTTAGCGTCTCCTTGCCTCAACCGCCATCTATTAATTGCTATCCCGGGATTTTAACCGCCGGGGTGGAGGGCATAGCTTATGTGATCTGTTTATATATCTGATGAATTTAAATGTTTCGCTGAGGTGACATGGTGAATTATATTAAAGGGATTAATATCGAAATAGATAAATATTTCCTTTGATTAAATCTGTTTACGCCGTTTCGTGCTGGCGGGGATTGCTCCCCGCCGTTGCTCTTACTTGGGTTCGTAATCCATGAAAACAGCAACCTCCGTTTGGCCGCTTCGGATGCGAACCTCACAGAGATCCTTCCTCGTGACCAGCACAGCCGCTAAAGCGGCAATACAGATAACGATAATAGCGATAATAGCGATAAGTACCGCTTTTTGCTGTTTCATGGTTAGCGTCTCCTTGCCTTTCGGCGTGTAAGAGGCTAATCTTATGTTGTCTAGCATAAGGATAGGCCTCGGGTTGATTGAAAGATCACTCGGGGCTTTCTTCTATCCGCTCCAGCGCGCCAGAGACAGATAGTCTCAAGCGCCCGCACAGAATATATCAAAGCAGAATACAGATATCTATATATTACATTATGTTTCTGAGTTTATTTACAGTAAGCCATCCCTGACTTGTGATTTACGGCTGATATTCGGTATAAATCCCAGCGAAAATGACACAAATTAAAATCGCTGAAATTTTAGCATTAATTAATACATCCCGGCGTTTATAGATTTAAATAAAAGGAAGTTTTTATCTATTTCGATATTAAGCCCTTCAATATAATTCACTATCTATATTTTACTCGACATTTAAATTAGTTAGATATATAAGCAATGACATTATAAAAATAAATTTTTCACTTAATGAGTAGGTTATTAATCCATAGAAAAATAACCTACTATTATTTTATCCAGGCAACACCGAAGTAGTTAACCGGGAAGTGCAACACAAGTGTTGACGTTCATCAAAAATATCGATTCGCCATACCTGGTGATTTCGGCCAATATGCAGAGGCTTACACACCCCTTTAACTTCGCCACTGCGAACAGATCGGATATGGTTGGCATTGATTTCCAGCCCAACAACTTTTTTCTCACCTTCGGAACAGAGATACCCAGCCAAAGAACCAAGTGATTCTGCCAGTACAACAGATGCCCCGCCATGTAATAAACCAAACGGCTGACGGGTACGATAGTCAACCGGCATTGTACCTTCAATAAAATCATCACCGATATGCGTGATTTTTATGCCCAGATGGCCCATCATACATTGGCTATTTACTTGATTCAGGCTATCCAGTCCAATATCACGTTTCCAAATCATGGGATTATCTCCAATAAAGCTTGCAACGGATGCTTAAGTACTTGCCCTTCTACCCGCTTAACCTGACTGCGGCAGGAATAACCGGAACTCAGGCAACGCTCCAGAGGTAATTTCTGCAAGGCAGGTTGCCAGGATAATTTATAGATACCAATAGAGTGTTTTATGTTTTTGTTTTCATGACCATATGTTCCAGCCATTCCACAGCAGCCTACACTGATATTATCCAGCTTACTACCCAACCGCTGGAAAATTTTTTCCCACTGTTGACTACTGCCTGGTAGCATAGTCACTTCCGTACAATGTCCGAACAGATACCATTTATCACCGAACACGGCCTGATTGTCCTTTTCCTCCGGCAAAGTGTTGATCAGCCATTCGTGAACAAGCTGAACCTCAAACTTGCCGCGCTGCTCACCGAGAATTTCTTTGTATTCATCCCGATAGCACAGTACCAATGCAGGATCGACACCAACCATAGGAATTCCTAGTTCAAATACCCGACTGAGAAAATCTGACGTTTTTTGGGCAGTTTTAGCAAAGCGGGATAAAAATCCTTTGATATGCTGGGCCTTACCGTTAGGGGAAAATGGCAGCAATACCGGTTTATATCCTAATTTTTCCACCAAACAGGCAAAATCAGCCACCACTTTCGCATCGTAATAACTAGTGAACGGATCCTGAACAATCAGCACATGCCCGTTACGATGAGCCTGATCCATTTTTTCAAGCTGTTCCAGTGTGGTCGAAAGCGCGTAATGACCTGCAAGCTGTTGGTGTAGTGTCGGACTGGATAACAAGGGGAGATCCACCATCCCGATTGTCCGACGACTCAATTCCTGCACCCACGGCTGTTTCAGGAAGAAATTAAATGCCCGTGGTGCCTTAGCCATTAACGGCGTACTACTTTCCGCACCTGCCACAATATAATCACGCAAAGGACGAAGATAGCGGCCGTGATATAACTCAAGAAAACGTGCACGGAATGACGGCACATCAATTTTAATTGGGCACTGTGTTGAGCAGGCTTTGCATGCCAGACAACCAGACATCGCCTCTTTTACTTCATGGGAAAAGTCATACTCTCCACGCCATGCTTGCCAACTATTACGCGTTTTTTCAATCAGACCACGCAGGCTTGGCCGTTTTTGTTCCAATCCCTGCTTCAATAGTTGCGGATCCATACCTTGTTCGGTCAAAAGCCGAAGCCATTCACGCACTAATGTTGCCCGCCCTTTCGGTGAATGAATACGCTGCCGACTAATTTTCATTGACGGGCACATCGGGCTTTGCACATCGAAATTAAAACACAGCCCATTACCATTACATTCCATCGCACCACGGAATGTATTTCTTACATTGACTGGAATTGTCCGGTCATAAGTCCCCCGCTTGACAGCATCAACTTTCATCATTGGTGCATCAACACCCATCGGCGGACAAATTTTTCCCGGATTCAAGCGGTTATCCGGATCAAAAGCCGCTTTAATCCAGCGCAATTCCTCATACAAGACGCTACCGAAAAATTCCGGACTATATTCAGCACGAAAACCTTTACCATGTTCTCCCCACAACAAACCGCCATAACGGGCGGTGAGACTGACAATTTCATCAGAAATTTGTTTCATCAGTATCTCTTGCTGCGGATCGCACATATCCAGTGCTGGCCGAACGTGCAACACACCGGCATCTACATGACCAAACATACCATAATTCAACTGATGGCTATCCAGTAGCTGGCGGAATTCCGCAATATAATCAGCAAGATGCTGTGGAGGCACACACGTATCTTCCACAAATGGGATCGGTTTCGCCACACCTTTACTGTTACCGAGTAATCCAACCGATTTCTTGCGCATTGCATAAATACGCTCAATATCAGCCAGCTCCCGGCAAATCTGGTAGCCAATAACGCCCTGACGACCTTCGATTAGTTCATCAAGGCATTGACAAAGCATGTCCACCTGCTGGTCTATCAATTGTTGATCATCACCACTGAATTCAACAATATTCAATCCCTGCATATCCTTGCCGGGAATATCAGTAATCAATTCTTTCACTGAATGCCAGACAATATCCTCTCGCGCTAAATTCAGAACTTTTGAATCCACGGTTTCAACAGATAGAGCCTTTGCATTTACCATAAAAGGCGCATTACGCAGTGCTGAATCAAATGAATCATATTTTACGTTCACCAACCGCCTAACTTTCGGCAACGGTGTAATATCCAGAACCGCTTCGGTAATAAAAGCCAGCGTTCCTTCTGAACCGGTCAATATACGACCCAAGTCAAATTTCTGCATATCGTCACTGAAAACATGACGCAAATCATAACCTGTCAGAAAGCGATTGAGTTTGGGGAATTTTTCAACGATAAGTTCACGTCGCTCACGGCAGCGGTTAAGTACGGTGTTATAGATACGGCCTGTAACAGAATCTTCCTGAGCAATTGATTCCGCCAGTGCGATGTCCATTGAGCGGGTATCAAGTAATTCGCCACCTAATAAAACTGCCCGTAAGCCAAGAACATGATCGGATGTTTTACCATATACCAGTGAACCCTGACCGGAAGCGTCGGTATTGATCATCCCGCCCAATGTTGCACGGTTACTGGTTGAAAGCTCAGGTGAAAAGAAATAACCATATGGACGCAAATATTGGTTCAGTTGATCTTTAATGACGCCCGCTTCAACGCTGACCCATCCCTGCTCCGGGTTAATCTCAAGGATACGATTCATATAGCGGGACATATCCACCACGATACCCTCATTAAGGGCCTGGCCGTTTGTGCCTGTACCGCCTCCGCGCGGGGTGAATGTCAAATTCTGATATTTTTTTTCGCCTGCGACACAGGCCAGTAAAACCACATCTGCGCCGGATCGAGGGAAAACAACAGCCTGTGGTAAGAGTTGATAGATACTGTTATCTGTCGCCATCGTCAGGCGATCTGCATAGCTGCTTGCGGTATCTCCGGTAAATCCTTGTTCCTTGAGTGTATCCAAAAATGCCTGTGCCAACTCACTAACGTGAGGGGCTTGTGATATGCGTGGGATCATTATCTTTTTGACCCTTTTAAAATGAGTGTCCACATTGCTTTATTTATACTATCTTTGAATCAATGCTTTAGTCAGCCGTAACCATTAACCACCGTTAACTGACTTGTCTGAGAAGGCAAGCGGTTACCTTATCATAATATTCACCTATTTTGAGTAACCTGTAGATAACATCCTATTTATTTATTATCTTTAGCGCCACTCAACTCCTTAGAGAAATTAACTTATGGACAAATCTCAACCGTATTATGATCTACCAAAACTATTGTTTACTTTAATTTTTCTTTCACTCTTAATTGTGACCAGTTTCTGGGTGATGAAACCATTTATCCTTGGTTTTGTCTGGGCAGGAATGGTGGTTATCGCTACCTGGCCTTTACTGGAAAAAATACAAAACAGTTTATGGGGTAAACGTTGGATTGCGGTTTCCATCATGACGTTATTATTAATTCTGTTGTTTGTGATCCCCATCGCATTACTGGTCAGTAGCTTATTGGAAAACAGCGGGCCATTAATCGAGTGGGCTAAATCCCCGGCTAATTTTCAAATGCCGGCAATGACCTGGCTGGACAGCATTCCACTGGTTGGCGATAAACTTTACAGCGGCTGGAACTCACTGATTACTGATGGTGGAAATGTGCTGATTGCTAAAGTCCAGCCCTATGTCGGAGAGGCGGCAACCTGGTTCTTTACTCAGGCGGCCAATGCCGGACGCTTCGTTTTCCATCTTGGCTTGATGGTGCTATTCAGCGTGCTCCTATATCTGAAAGGCGAACAGGTGACGATGAGTATTCGCCATTTTGCCGTTCGCCTGGCAGATAAACGCGGAGATGCAGCCATCCTGCTGGCAGCACAATCCATCCGCGCTGTCGCGCTCGGCGTCGTCGTTACTGCGCTGGTTCAAGCCATTATCGGTGGGCTTGGCCTGGCTGTTTCAGGGATCCATTATGCTACGTTGCTGACAGTACTTATGTTTGTCTGTTGCGTTGCCCAGCTTGGTCCATTGTTGATTTTAGTGCCGGCTGTCGCCTGGCTTTACTGGACAGGTGATACAACCTGGGGCACCGTGCTATTGGTCTGGAGCTGCATAGTGACAACAATGGATGGCTTTCTTCGTCCATTTTTAATCCGTTTAGGCGCAGATTTACCGATGGCGCTGATATTAACCGGCGTTATTGGCGGAATACTCTCATTTGGCATGATTGGCTTATTTATCGGGCCGGTTGTATTAGCCGTTGCTTATCGTTTATTAATTGCCTGGATGAACGAAGTCCCAGAACCTGAAAATAATTTAGCAGAAACTGAAAAATATCTGGAAAAAAAATTTTCAGAATAATTTGTATGATCATTAATCCTGCCACACATAGCGAAAGAGGATTAACTCTTTCGCTAAAGCATAGCTTTAAAAACTAATCATTCATCTGAAATACTCATTTACTTTTATTTGCTAGATTTAATTATTGTGAAAATTATGTTAAAAATTAGTTAAATTTGGTTTTTTATAACCATAAATAATTCAGAAATTAGGACAATTCTTAATGAATAAACTATTTAACTAAATTAATATAAGCGGGCTGTAAACGAGACGTTTATTTCTCCTTTTGATAGTTCTATTTATTAGAAGTACGTATATTGCTGTGTGTAGTCCTTGCCTATCACGCCCATGGTAGGCTTTTTTTTTCACTATTTTTAGACTTTTCTATGACGCTGTAATCAGCCGCTTTATTCATTAGAAAAACCCGCCATTTATTCTGACGGGCGTTGAATTTCAATTGCGTATTATTCTCAATTAACTTTCTTTCGCTAATCCTAACCAAGTTTTTACCACGGTATCTGGGTTTAATGACAGACTATCAATTCCCTCCTCCATCAACCAATAAGCAAAATCCTGATGGTCTGAAGGCCCCTGCCCACAAATTCCCACATATTTGTTTTGACGCTTGGCCGCCTGAATAGCTAATGAAAGCATAGCTTTAACCGCATCATTGCGTTCATCAAATAACTCAGACACCACGCCGGAATCCCGGTCCAAACCAAGAGTAAGTTGAGTCATATCATTAGAACCAATAGAGAAGCCATCAAAGTGTTCAAGGAACTGTTCCGCCAGAATTGCGTTGGACGGAATCTCACACATCATAATGACTTTCAATCCGTTCTCACCACGCTTCAACCCTTGCGACGCCAGTTCAGCAATAACCGCTTCAGCCTGAGCGACAGTACGCACAAAGGGGATCATAATTTCGACGTTGGTCAGCCCCATATCATTACGTACACGCTTAACCGCTTCACACTCCAATGCAAAACAACCGCGGAAACTGTCAGAGACATAACGCCCCGCACCACGGAAACCCAACATCGGGTTCTCTTCATCAGGTTCGTAAATGTCACCACCCACCAGATTGGCATATTCGTTGGATTTAAAGTCAGACAGACGAACAATAACCCGCTTTGGCCAGAATGCAGCCGCCAGCGTTGCAATCCCTTCAGTCAAGCGTCCAACATAGAATTCAACCGGATTGTCATAACCCGCCATCAGAGATTTTATCTCTTGCTGCAATTCCGGCGTTTGTTGATCAAATTCCAGTAATGCGCGAGGATGTACACCAATCATTCGGTTAATAATAAATTCTAAACGGGCAAGACCAACACCTTCGTTTGGCAAACAGGCAAAATCAAATGCGCGGTCAGGATTACCCACATTGAGCATAATTTTTACATCAAGCTCGGGTAATTGATCGACCTGAGAACTTTGTACAACGAAATCCAGTTGATTTTGATAAACAAAACCCGTATCGCCTTCCGCACAAGAAACCGTCACTTGTTGATTTTCTTTCAGGCGTTCCGTTGCATCACCACATCCAACAACCGCAGGAATGCCCAATTCACGGGCAATAATCGCTGCATGACAAGTCCGGCCACCACGATTAGTCACGATCGCAGCCGCCTTTTTCATAATCGGCTCCCAATCAGGGTCGGTCATATCAGTGACCAGAACATCACCCGGCTGGATACGATCCATTTCATTTAAGTTATGAATAACTTTTACTGTACCCGCACCAATACGATGACCAATGGCGCGCCCTTCCACCAATACCTGACCTTGTTCATTCAGTTGGTAGCGTTCCATAACCTGTTGGTTTGAGCGGACAGTTTCAGGACGTGCCTGAACAATATATAACTTGCCATTATGACCATCTTTGGCCCACTCAATATCCATCGGCCGGCCATAATGTTTTTCAATCAACAACGCCTGACGAGCTAATGCTTCAACTTCTTCATCAACTAAAGAAAAACGATTGCGTTGTGCTTCCGGCACATCTTCGATACGTACCTGCTTATCATGCTCTTTATTATCAGCGTAGATCATATGCAGTTTTTTAGAACCCAGATTGCGGCGAACAATGGCGGGTTTACCCTTATTCAACGTTGGCTTATGAACATAGAATTCATCCGGGTTCACCGCCCCCTGAACAACCATCTCACCCAAGCCGTAAGCAGAAGTAATAAAGACAACCTGATCAAATCCTGATTCAGTATCAATAGTGAACATCACACCGGAAGAGGCGAGATCAGAACGCACCATACGCTGTACACCCGCTGACAGCGCAACCCCCCGATGGTCATATCCCTGATGGACACGATAAGAAATAGCCCGGTCATTAAACAGTGAAGCAAACACATGTTTAATGGCAATCATCACCGCATCAATGCCTTGTACGTTCAGAAAAGTTTCCTGCTGCCCGGCAAAAGAAGCATCCGGCATATCTTCAGCCGTTGCTGAAGAACGTACAGCAAAAGAGGCTTCCGGCTGCCCTTCAGATAACTGTTGATAAGCATCCTGAATATCTTTTTCCAATTGCGGCGTCAATGGCGTATCAATCACCCATTGACGAATTTGTGCGCCCGCTTTGGCCAGTTGATTCACATCATCAACATCAGTTTCATCCAGCAAACTATAAATCCGCTGATTGACACCACTTTGCTCCAGGAAATCATTAAATGCCTGTGCGGTGGTCGCAAAACCATTCGGGACAGAAACTCCCAATTCTGACAGGTTAGTGATCATTTCTCCCAGGGAGGCGTTTTTACCACCAACCCGGTCAACATCATGCATACCTAATTGGTTATACCAAAGCACATTACACGGGGGGAGGTTATTGTTGGGCATTAAAACAATCCTTTTAACATTCGTGAGGTACAAGTCGGAAAATTGGCACTGCATTTTTAGCAGTCATAAATAGACTAACACAATGTTTTGGCACACATAGAAAGGTGAATCGATCAACCCAACACATTATTTTTTTCTCAGGTATACTTTGCAGAAAATTGATGCCCGGTCGCATTTAACTAAACAACTGGAAAAATAGAAGGCTGCTATAAATATCATGACAAAATCCAAATTAGAAATATCAGCAGGAAGTAATAGTGTTGAGAATAGTGTTGAACGCACCGTTTTCTTTATTTCTGATGGAACAGCAATTACCGCAGAAGTATTAGGACATGCGGTATTATCACAATTTCCCATCAAAGTAACCTCATATACCCTCCCTTTTGTTGCCAATGAAACCCGTGCAAAAGAAATAAAGCAACAAATAAATCAAATATATCAAGATACGAGTATAAGACCTTTAGTTTTCTATTCCATTATCTCTTCTGGAGTGAAAAATATTATCACCAGCAGTGAAGGTTTCTGTCAGGACATTGTCCAAACACTAGTAGCCCCATTACAGAAAGAGACCGGACTGGAACCCAAACCTGAACTTAACCGTACTCACGGTCTGACTGCAAAGAACCTCAGTCAATATGATGCACGTATAGCAGCGATTGATTATGCCCTAGCGCACGATGATGGTATCTCTTTACGCAACCTTGACCAAGCGCAGGTTATTCTACTGGGCGTATCCCGCTGCGGAAAAACGCCTACCAGTCTCTATTTAGCCATGCAGTTTGGTATTCAGGCTGCAAATTATCCTTTCACCGCGGATGATATGGATAATTTACAATTACCTGCGACATTAAAACAATTTCAGCATAAGTTATTCGGTTTAACTATAAGCCCGGAACGGCTGGCCGCTATTAGAGAAGAACGCCGAGAAAATAGCCGTTATGCATCATTGAGGCAATGCAGAATAGAAATTTCCGAAGTTGAAGCTTTATTCCGTAAGAATAAGATTAATTATCTTAATACCACCAATTATTCTGTTGAAGAAATCTCGACCAAAATAATCGATACGATGAAGCTGAACCGCCGTATGTTTTAGAAATATATCAATATGAATAATTGAAAAAAATTTATGATGTAGCTAACTATATTGTTTGTTTAATTTAGTCATTTTCGTTTATTGTAATTTCAATTACCCACAGGTATACCCGCTAGTGCAAAACGAACTTTGAGAAAATATATGTATAAAACAGATGGTTTAAGGACTCACCGCGTCGATAGTTTGGTCACACCTCAGGCTCTTGCAATTCAATATCCTGTGTCTGAAAAAATCGCCAACAGTGTGACAACGTCACGAAAATGTATTGCAGATATTCTATCGGGGAATGACCCACGACTGATGGTTATCGTCGGTCCTTGTTCTATTCATGATATTGATGCTGCTTTAGATTATGCTCAGCGACTGAACACATTACGTGAAAAATACCAGCACAGACTGGAAATTGTTATGCGTACCTACTTTGAAAAACCGCGCACAGTCGTAGGCTGGAAAGGTTTAATTTCAGATCCGGATCTTGACGGCTCTTGCCAAGTTAATCGTGGTATTACTTTGGCGCGTAAATTACTGGTTGATGTCAATGAGCTGGGTTTACCCACAGCTACTGAGTTTCTGGATATGGTGACCGGCCAGTATATTGCTGATCTCATTAGCTGGGGGGCTATCGGAGCCAGAACAACAGAAAGCCAGATTCACCGGGAAATGGCATCAGCCCTCTCCTGCCCAATTGGCTTTAAAAACGGCACTGATGGCAATATCCGTATCGCTATAGACGCTATCCGCGCATCCAGTGTCTGTCACACATATCTATCACCGGATAAGCATGGTCAAATGACCATCTATCAAACCGAAGGCAACCCATACGGCCACATTATTATGCGTGGTGGTAAACAGCCTAATTACAGTGCCGGAGATATTGCCGCAGCTTGTGATCAGCTACGTGAATTTGATTTACCAGAGCACTTAGTTATCGATTTCAGTCACGCTAATTGTCAGAAAATACACAAACGCCAACTGGACATCGCGCAAGAGGTAGGCCAACAGATTAAGGAGGGTTCTGCGGCTATTGTCGGTGTGATGGCTGAAAGTTTTCTACTTGAAGGTGCCCAGACAATTATTCGGGGGCAACCACTGAATTACGGTCAATCTATTACAGATCCTTGTCTGAGCTGGCAAGATACAGAACGACTTCTTGAAATTCTTGCTGAAGCAGTCAATTACCGCTTCTGAACCCTTGTCTGAGTTAGCCTTTTATTCACGGAAGGCTAACTTATCGCAGATTAATAAACCTCGTTAATATGTTGTTCTGAGCATCAAAAATATTGCTTGAAGTCACCTCTCCATATAACGATAATGATTCTCACTATAATAATAGTTAGCATTTGCTAAGTGGATTTATGACTAAAGTATGTCACCAACATTCCTATACTGCACTTAAAGAATGGTGCAACACTCATCCTGCTGAAATCATGCAAATTAGTTACGTTGACAGTAAACAACTGTTAGGTGAGTCAGGAATTACCCGAATTCGCCACCAAGGGGAATTCTACCAATTGCGCCAAACTAAAGCCGGAAAGCTGATACTAACTAAATAAAAAAATAACTCAGCCAGCCACCCAGATCACGTATCGGGGCAGCCAGCTATATCCATAAATCATAAAATATTCTTATGGAGATTCGTCTGATGTCTCAATCTGCAAGATCAACACTCAAGCTATCAGTATTAAGCCTAGCGATTATCAGTAGCTTTTCAACCGCATATGCAGCAACAAAATCGTCCGATTCGGATAATGATAAATCATCCCGTGATGTGGTAACTGTTTATGCAACAGGTAATGCAAGGGATAATTTCGAAGCACCCATGATGGTGACAGTGATAAATAACAAATCACCACAAAGTCAAACAGCAAACAATGCCGGGGATCTCATCAGAAAAATACCCGGTATTAATATAGCTGGTACAAATCGTGCTAATGGGCAAGATATCAGTCTGCGGGGTTATGGGCCAAAAGGTGTTTTGACATTAATTGACGGTATTCGGCAGGGCACCGATACCGGTCATATTAATGGTACATTTCTGGATCCGGCATTAATTAAACAAGTCGAAGTTGTGCGTGGTCCCTCTGCCCTGCTCTACGGCAGTGGTGCTTTAGGTGGTGTTGTTGCTTATCAGACTGTTGATGCCACAGATCTGCTGCAAGCAGGTCAAAATCACGGATTTCGCGTTTTCGCCCGTGGTGCAACCGGTGACCATAGTATGGGGTTTGGTGGTGCAACTTTCGGGAAAACAGATTCTCTGGACGGTTTGTTTGCTTTCAGTACTCGTGATGCAGGTAATATCCGCCATGGTGGTGGTTTGACGGCTGATAATGATGAATTTATCAGTAACCTGATAGCAAAAGGCAGTTGGAAAGTGGATGAGAATCAATCTTTAAGCAGTCAGTTACGTTATTACCGTAATGAAGCTAATCAACCTAAGAATCCACAAACACTCATCGGGAAAAATGAAAAATCTAACTCGTGGACTGATCGGACGACAACTCAGCGTGATGCCCAACTCAGCTACCAGCTAAATCCGACAGAATATGATTGGTTAAATGCCAGGGCTGACCTTTATTATTCGGATGTGACTATCGATGCCCGCACTCAAGAAAAGGGGTTCGAAGGCCGCAAGCAGAAAACCTATGGTGTAAAACTGGAAAACCGCTCCCGCCTGTGGACAGACAGCCCATTGGCACACCAACTTACCTACGGTGGTGAAACCTACCAACAGAAACAAACCCCAGGCGGTAACACTGATAGCTTCCCCGATGCCGATATCCGCTTTTCTTCCGGTTGGGTGCAGGATGAAATAACCCTGCGCGATTTGCCAATATCTATTATCGCCGGTACTCGCTATAACAACTATAAAGGAACAAATTCTAAATATAAGGATGTCAGCGCTGATAAATGGTCTTCCAAAGGGGCTATCAGCATCACACCAACTGACTGGTCAATGCTGTTTACCTCTTATTCTCAGGCTTTCCGTGCACCGACGATGGGTGAAATGTATAACGATTCTATGCACTATCCTGGAAACTTCTGGATTTCTAATCCAAATCTCCGCCCAGAAAGCAACGAAACATGGGAATCTGGTTTTGGATTACGTTTCGATAACCTGCTGGCAGACAATGATGAACTAAAATTCAAAGCCAGCTATTTTGATACCAAAGCCAAAGACTATATTAAGTCAGATGTCATTAACCCTTATCAGAAATATGGTCGTACATTATACAAAAATACAACATCTGTTAATGTACCCAGAGCCAAGATCTGGGGTTGGGATGTTTCTATGAACTATGAATCCAATCTGTTTTCCTGGGAGTTGGCTTATAACCGTACTGAGGGCAAGGACGAAAAGAGCGGTGAATCTCTCAACAACCTCAGCCCAGATACTATCACCAGCACACTGGATATCCCTGTTGCACAAACCGGTTTTTCTGTTGGCTGGATAGGTCAATTTACCAAGCATACTGATTTTAAAGGGCAATATAAGCAACAAGCTGGCTATGGCATTAATGACTTCTACATTAGCTATCAGGGTGAAGGGATGTTAAAAGGTGTGACCACTACCGCAGTTTTGGGCAATGCCTTTGATAAAGAATACTACTCACCACAGGGAACACCGCAGGATGGCCGCAATGCCAAACTATTGGTGAGCTACCAGTGGTAATTAAATATAATGTATTTTCAAGGAGTTAAGTTGTGAATTCATCACTTTATGAACGTTACCTGCAAGCCAAAACTGATAATAAAGCCAAATATGCCCGCGATCTGGCTGCTTATCTGAATGTCAGTGAAGGTGAGTTACTGCACAGCCGCGTTGGGATAGATGCCAAACGCCTTGACATTGACGCACCAACTTTACTGGAAGAACTGGCTGTTGTGGGTGAAACTAAAGCGATTACCCGCAATGATTTTGCAGTCCATGAACAAATTGGCCGGTATGAAAATACACGTTTCAGCAGCCATGCAGGATTGATCCTGAATCCTCGTGAACTCGATTTGCGGATATTCTTTGATCACTGGAGTAGTGTGTTCTATCTGGTCGAGCCAGCCAAAAAGGGTATGCGCCACAGCATTCAATTTTTTGATCGACAGGGTGATGCATTGCATAAAATTTATGCAACAGATAATACCAATATGGTAGCCTGGGAAGCACTGATCGAAAAATATCAGACAGAAGAAAACCCAGCACTGGTTATCACTCCTGTAGAAAAAACCAATCACTCAACCATAACCCATGAACTGAAAGCACAGCTTGATAAAGAATGGCGGGCAATGACTGACGTTCATCAATTCTTTATTATGCTCAAACGTCATAACCTGAGCCGTCAGCAAATTTTCGACGCGGTACCGGATGATCTGGCTTACAGAGTGGAAAATTCTGCCCTGAATGAGCTTATTAATACCGCTTATAGCGATCAGAATGAAATCATGATTTTTGTCAGCAACCATGGTTGCGTACAAATTTTCACCGGCAAGCTGGAACGCCTGATGCCATATCAGGAAGAAAACTCAGATCAGAAATGGATTAATATCTTTAATCGTAATTTCACACTACATTTAATAGAGAGTGCTATCGCTGAAAGCTGGGTAACCCGTAAACCAACGGCTGATGGTTTCGTCACCAGTCTTGAGTTATTTGATGCTAATGGCAATCAGATCGCTCAACTGTTTGGTCAGCGTACAGAAGGCACTCCTGAACAAACTCAGTGGCGTGAGCAAGTAGCAGCGCTGCCAAAACTGCAACCAGCACAGGAAGAGCGTATAGCATGAAAAAATGGCTTCTGACATTCGCCCTTGCGGTATCGTTCAGTGCTTTTTCCACTGAACGGATCGTCACCATTGGTGGCGATGTATCTGAAATTGTTTTTGCACTTGGTGAAGGTAACAAAGTTGTTGCCAGAGACAGCACCAGTCAGAAACCAACAGAATTGCTTGCCTTACCCGACGTCGGTTATATGAGATTGCTCAATCCTGAGGGCATTCTCTCTATGCATCCGACACTGGTTCTGACCAGTGAGCTAGCAAAACCTTCACTGGCACTGAAGCAACTCCAGGATTCTGGTGTAAACGTTATTCAGATAACCGGAAAAGCATCGTTAGAAGCCGTTCCTGAGAAAATCAAGACCGTCGCCAAGGCGGTCAATCAAGCTGAACGCGGTGAACAGCTGATTAAGCAATATCAGAAAAAACTGGCAGGCATTCCAACAACCCCATTACCAACCCGTATTCTGTTTGTGATGAGCCACGGGGGTATCATGCCAATGGCTGCCGGGCAAAAAACCGCAGCCGACAAAATGATTCGTGCTATTGGCGCAACTAATGCAATGCAAGGTTTTAACAATTATCGTCCTCTTTCGCAGGAGGGCGTTATTGCCAGTGCACCAGATTTATTACTGGTGACTGAGGATGGCATTAAATCAATGGGCGGCTTGGATAAAATCTGGCAATTACCGGGCTTGAAACATACCCCGGCAGGTCAGAAACAACAGATTTTAATTGCCGACGATATGGGCCTGCTTGGTTTTGGCCTCGAAACCCCTACAGTGATGAAACAACTACGACAGGCGGCGGAGAAGGCCCAATGAGCCGTATGAAGTCTCCGGGATTGGGTTTAGCATTTCTTTGTCTACTACTGTCTGGGTTGGCTATTGGCTCCGCCAATCTGGGCGCATTAACATTATCTTTTAAGACATTGTGGGAATCTGCGATCAGTGATCCCCAATGGCAAATCTGGCTGAACATCAGATTACCAAGAGTATTATTGGCGATGCTGGTTGGCTGTGCCTTAGCCGCTTCCGGTGCGGTAATGCAAGGACTATTTCGTAACCCACTGGCAGATCCTGGCTTACTGGGTATGAGCAGTGGAGCAGCATTGATGGTTGCAATGGCGATTATTTTGCCCGTTAGCCTGCCACCTGCCATTGCCGTATATGGGCATATTATTGCCGCATTTATTGGCAGCCTGTTAATTTCACTACTGATTTTTTCACTGAATAAATATAGCCAAGGAAATTTGGCTCGTTTATTACTGGCCGGGATCGCCATCAATGCGCTCTGCGCATCTGCTATTGGAGTCCTAAGTTATATCAGTGATGATCAGCAACTACGCCAATTCTCTTTATGGATGATGGGTTCACTCAGCCAAATAGAGTGGCCGACACTGGCAATTGCCGCTTCCTTAATTATTCCGGCTGCCATCCTGACTTTCAGTCAGGCCCGTAAACTGAATCTGTTGCAATTAGGAGATGAAGAAGCCCACTATCTCGGCATTAACGTCCAGCGCACCAAATTCCAGTTATTACTTCTCAGCGCCCTGCTGATTGGTAGCGCCGTTGCATTAAGTGGTGTTATTGGATTTATCGGGTTGGTTATCCCCCATCTGATCAGGATGCAGTTTGGTGGCGATCATAGCTGGCTGCTTCCCGGTGCCGCATTAGGGGGTGCCTCTCTTCTACTTACCGCAGATACACTAGCAAGGACATTGGTTTCCCCGGCAGAAATGCCCGTTGGCTTAATCACGGGTTTAATCGGTGGGCCATACTTTCTATGGCTGATACTCAAACAGCCAGGGAGCCGAATATAATGGAAGCCATAAAAAATAATATTTTTCTGCAAGCTCAAAATCTGAGTTATTCAATTGGCAACCGGAAAATTATTGATAATGTCTCGCTCTCGGTCAATAAAGGTGAAGTTGTCGCCATCATCGGACCAAACGGCGCAGGAAAATCCACATTATTGCGACTGCTGACGGGATATATGAAACCTGAACAGGGGCAATGTTATTTACAGGGAACACCCATTGAGCAATGGCCGGCTCAGCAGTTGGCCCGAACCCGGGCAGTCATGCGTCAATACAGTTCACTCTCCTTCCCTTTCAGTGTGGAAGAGGTCATTGCTATGGGGCGCTCTCCTCATGGTATTCATCATCAACAAGCAGCCATTGATACCGTCATTGAACAAACGGATTGCCAGGAGTTACGCCACCGGGACTACCGGCAATTATCCGGTGGTGAACAACAAAGAGTACAATTAGCCCGTGTCCTTGCCCAGCTCTGGTCTCCAGCACCGACAGAGTGTTGTTTGTTTCTTGATGAACCGACATCAGCCTTAGATCTTTATCACCAACAACATACACTGCGTCTGCTTTACCGGCTGACGCGGGAACAACCGATGGCAATGTGCTGTGTTCTGCATGATCTCAATCTTGCCGCTCTCTACGCAGATAAAATCTTTCTGTTATATAAAGGGAAGCTGGTCGCAGCCGGGACACCAGAAGAGGTATTGAGTGATCAAATTCTAAAAAAATGGTATCAGGCCGATCTTGGTATTACCCGCCATCCTGAGACTCAACAACCTCAAATTTATTTAAGACAATAACAGCAAAAGCTGACAGGCAAATTATTTTCGCCATTTGCCTGTCTTACTTTTTACTTACGAAATTTTATTGCATCAGGCAGATACCAGAAAGCTGCAATCAGACACAAATAATAACCCAGAGCTTCGCATCCCTCTTCAACTACATTTTTTACAGTTCGATCAAAATCTTCCAACATTAAACCTTGCCATAACACGCCCATACCAAACAGACGGGAAAAAACCAACACGCACAAGATACCTGAAACCATCATGCCGTAACTTTGATGGCGGGCAAAATGAGTAAGACCAACCAATGTAACCCGACCTCGGTAAACTGCGTAAAAAATACAAATTAACGCCAACGGAACAGCAATCCACACCCAGGCACCATGAAATATTTGATCAAATATGGAGTCCAACTCTCTTATCAACAAACAAGCAAAAAAACCTGACACCAAAACTAATGCGGGACGTAATTGACTATTCTTCCTTGCTTCCAGAAGAAATACAGCAGAAATAACAAACAGTATACTCTCCTGAGCAATCTCAGTTAATGAGCTCTCCTTCACTGCATTCTGCAAATAGACAACATCGATAAAAAGTAAGCCGATAACTATGGACAAAATCAGAGCATAAAAAACAAAGAATGCCAGTTTTTTAGTTAAAAAAACCACGTCCGATTGCATTACAACCTCCATTAAATTAAATGACGAACGATGATACTGCTTTAAATAAATTGGTGAGGATCATTTGATGCTACTTGTTGTTAAAGCAAAGGAAATTTACATGAATAGTGGTAATTATCAATTGCAAGTAGCACTTTTCGCCTATAGATATCTCCAATTTATCTTAAAATACTAATGATAATAACCATCGTTATTATCATTACAAGAATAGCTAACTAATTCTAATATTTTAGCAACTGGCCCACCATTAGTGGGAGGTGAAAATGTCCGAAACTGTAGTAAACGATATTGTCCGATGGCTTGAAACCCAGCTTCAACGTAACGAAGGTATAAAAATAGATACCATTGCTAATAGGAGCGGTTATTCGAAGTGGCATCTGCAAAGGGTATTTAAAGAGGTGAAAGGTTGTACTCTGGGTGAATATGTTCGCAAACGGCGTTTGCATGAAGCAGCAAAATCTCTGCGGGAAGAAAATCTGCCGATTCTTGACATTGCTCTACAGTATGGTTTCAGTTCTCAAGCAACATTTACCCGGATCTTTAAAAAACACTTTAACACCACACCGGCCAGATTCAGGGAGAACGGTAATCTACCTGAATTAAAGTATTTCTTAAGTTGTGAGTAATAACCAATTTGCTAATTGTCTTATTGGTAGTATCTCCCTCAATGGCCAATAGTTTTATTGGCCATCTCTCTTTTATGCTATTTGAGTTCACTAACGCTGCCAATGGAACAAAAACCAGATAAGAATTTCCCAGATAGCTAACTGATTAATTTAACATTTATTTCCCTTACCTAAATAAGAGTACCTAATATCATTTCACTTTGACTAATCCCAGTTTATTTCTTCGAAATAGAGAACAGATTTCTATAAATCTTCTAGCTTTCCTTAACCGTTACCACATATATCAGCATACGTAATTTCAGATAACCACCTCATGAAATGACAATAAAATCTGCTCTATTTTATTGGTTCACGTTAATAAACAGGTTAATATAATTTTAAAATAAATAGAATAGGTAGATTCACATAATACTTAACAAAAAAACCAATAGAAATTATCCATAGGGATTCCCCCCCTAAAATTTAGTGCATATGTAACTGCGAATAAATATAAACCCTGAAGATTGAACATCAGGGTTTTATTTAAAATTAATTTCAACTTACTGCTTATCCAAACAGTCCTTATTCTTGCAAATAGTTTGAACACTGCCCAGGCTTAAAATGGTAAATAAAATAACCTAATGGGATGTGCTCTTAGTATTTTAATGCAAATAATAACGAATAATATTTTCCATAGGAATTCTCATTATATCATAGTCTTACTTATCATTCTTTTAAGTATTTGATTATGATTTTGGCTTTTCAGTCTTAAGTAATACGCCGTTGATGTATCCATAACCATTGTATACATATCCGGTAGTTCTAATATTAACTTTTTTCGCACCAAGGTGTGCTAAAATCAAAGTTATTAGACTACCATTTCCTTGATAACCACCAGCAGAGTTATCTAGAAGAAAATTTTGTGGAGTACCATCTTTGCCATCTTTGCTTTCAGTAATGACTACATGAACGTTGTTTCTGGCTATATCTGGGGCAATTTCAATGGAAGATACAGTGACATCAGAAATAGATACACCAGAAGAAACTATTTCAGAAACATTATTTTGATCGGTCATAATATATTAACCCTTATAATATTAGATTTAGCATCAAGTTATAAATATAGAAATTCATATTACACCAAAAAACTCAACTAATTTATTGACATCTATATTCAATCATCATAATCCATAAACTTATAAAAACACTTTACAACTTTAAAAATAGTGTAGAACTAATAGTCCGTCAATAAAATACCAAAGAGAATTAAACTAAATAAAAACAAACATTCAACATTAATTGACAATGACAAAACCAAATTACTGTATATTTTCCAATTATAACTTAGTATTAATGTATCTCACATATAATATCACTTATACTAACATTATAGTAAAGAGAAAATCCTGCCAATGATCTTTGATAATTATATAATCTACCGAAAACAAAAAAACAAGATGAGCCAGATATCTCTAATAGAATAATCTGACTCATTATTCACTACTTCATAGTAAATTCAACTGACCATGCGTAAGTCACAAAGTTAGTAAAGGTGATGGTTGCATTGCAAACAGCGCCACCGCTCGGTGTTGCTCCCTTATTCCACTTCGGAATTTTAACGCCATTGACGTATGTATTCACGAAAGTGGTCATAAATTCACAGCTCTTAAACCCTATTTTATATCGTACCATTGCGTAATTTGCATCAGGTGATAGCGGACTTTGAACCTGATAGCTATTGAACCCTCCTTGTCCTACACTTGAATCAGGTTTAGGTGTTGCATTTGCGTATGTTCCGGCTTCATTGTTAGTAATGATGGTATAAACAGCATCAGCGCTACCCGGCGCACCAAGATGCTTAAATGTAACTGTTACGGGCGGACCTGCATGAGCGACGCCTACAGCAGTTAAGGAAGCAGTTGCAAACAGGGCCAACAACGATTTACGTAGTAACATATTAGATATTCCTTATGTTGTTTAGAATGGCTGACTGCATTTTGATACAACTTTTTCTTCTATAAACTTATCTGACGCACGATATATACGCCAAATTCATAAAGCAAATTTCTGCTTTATATATTTATAATATAGACCATTGTCATCAGAATTTATTCAAATAGATAAAAGACTCTTAGTTATAAAATCCAAAAATATTTTAATCTTAGGGGAATAAGAGAATAAATATCGGTACAATTATATAGAAACAGTTTCATGGTAAAATTAAATCGTCCCAATGGAGATTAATATTAATTCGTCACAATACTCCGCAGAAATTTTAAATTCGATATCATCTTAACAAGAATTTAAGCAGTATAAATATATAACAGTAAATGAGTTGCAATAGATGATATTAAGAATGAATCTCAACATACAAATTGCCAATGCAAACAATTGTACCAAAGCCAAGTTATCCAATACACGTGGTCAAATCTCGGTCATTGCTGCCCAGAAATTTCAACATAGCCTGCATCTAACCCGACAACTTCTACCCCTTGAGGAACAGCATACCCTGGTGTTACCGTAATCTGCTGTGCAGGATCACGTAACTCACGTCTATAGGTAACAAAAATCTGCCCGTCAGGCCCCTGGCGTAATGCCCCGGCAGGCACCGCCAATCCATGTTCATTGCGATACGTGACAATAGCCAGTTTAGCACTCATATTCAGACGGATACGCTGCCGCTGCTCGGGTGTAAGAGGATCAATCGCTACCAACACATCATAATTTACACCAGCTCCCTGCGATTCGCTTGAACGACCCTGTACGCCAATCGTCTTAATCTGCCCCTGCAAGGATAACCCCGCAAAACCATCACCCGTGATCTGAACTGGCATTCCTTCATACAATTGGTGAAGATCTGCCTCTTCAATGCGTGCTACCGCCTGGATTTGTTCTAAATTAATTATCCCAAAAAGCGGTGCACCCTGAGTGACTCGTGTCCCTTTTTGAATAGATAACGCTTTGTCTGATCCCTGAACAAGAGGACGAACAACAATTCCGTCAAAAGGAGAAACCAGCTCGCGTTGAGCTTGCTGAACTTGGAGTGCCTGATAACGCGATTGAGCGTTGGCGAGTTCCATATCGGCGATTTGGCGATTCTCGCCTGTGCCTTTATCAAGCGTAGCGTTTAGCTCTTCCTTAGCGGCGGCAAGATCGAGCCGTTGGACTTTGGCCTGCTGCTCCAGTGTGTCAACTTCCATACGCGGAACAATGCCACGTTCGAACAAGGCTCGAGTATCAACCAGCTTACGTTCGGTATCACTCAGGCTTAACTGAGCATTAGTCAAGGTCCTGCGAACCCTGGCGACGTCCTGACTGTTCTCCCATTCCACCAAATCTTGTACGGTTCTCTGGGCTTTCAATAGTTCCGTAAGCGCCTGACGCAACTGGATATCCAATTGCGCAGTATCAAGGCTCAACAGGGGTTGCCCTCGCTTAACGCGCTGGCCTTCAGTCACCACGACGTCAGCGATAACACCCTCGAATGGTGCCGCAATCGTCAAACTGGTGGCAGCCTGAATGCGGCCAACTAACCCAAGACGGTTTTCCAGCAATTGAGGTTCAACACGCACCCACTGTTTCTGTGATGATGTATCAGTTGAAGACGGCAGATAGACATAAGCAATGGCAGCCCCGGCGACTAACGTAATAACAAGCGCTACCAGCCAACGAGTCTTACGCCTGAAATGGGCAAATGCCCTGAGCTTAGTCATTAAGTGCAATATCCCAACTCCCCAGAGTGGTGCCCAATGTTTCATCCAGCTCCGCTTGTGCATTCAGGTAGGCGATTAACGCATTGAGGCGAACATTCTCGGCATTACGCAGATCAGTTTCAAAACTCAATACCTGAAAGTTGCTGGAACGGCCGACTGTCAGTTTTTCACGTTCAATCTCCAGCTTACGTCGGGATAGATCTCTGGCACGTTGTGCGATCTCATATTGACGCCAGCGCGTACCAATATCACGCACCGCATTACCGACATCACGCTCCAGTAACTGTTTTGCCTCAGTAAGACGGATATCCTGATTCTGAACATCAACTCGCGCCCGTACTTCCGCCTGACGTTGACTCAAATCACCAATAGGTATCTCCACCTGAACACCCGCGTAATTTTCCCAACTTCGGGAACTGTTTGGACCTGTTCGATCACGTACCTGGCTGGCCCCACCGACCAAAGAGACATCCCATAAACGGTCATTACGGGCGACTGTCAGGTTAATGCCAGCCTGCTCTGCGGTAATCAATTGGGTGAGATAGGTTGGTTGCTGCTCTTGTGCCAAATGTTGCGCCTGAAGCAGATTAATATCTATGCGTTTGGCATCCAATTTGTCAGTCGCTTTTACCTGAGTTTGCAAGTCTAAGGCGAGCAAACGCAGCAATTCTAAACGACTGGTATCCAGTTGATTAGCGGCTTCCTCATTAGCCAGTTCCTGCATGGCAACATCGGCCTCAGTCTGAACAATCTCGAAAGCGGCCATTCTGCCTGCGGAGATCATGACTTTGTTAACTTCCAGCAGTTGACGTGAACGTTCAAGTGCATCACGCGCGATTTGTAATTGCTCTTGAGCGCGCAGCAATTCACGATAAGCCATAATAATCTGCTTGATAGTCTGGGATACCGTTGCTTTCAGATTCAGGCGATTTATTTGCTCCATCAGTTGAGCAAGGCGTACCGGTGCCGTCGCCACATCTTTGCCGGCACCGCGCAACAGCGGCTGGATCACTGAAAATGAAACGCCATCATTACGGCTACGGCCAGCATTCTCCGCCCATGTCGCCCGGCTCGTCCACGACAAGCTGAACCGGGTACCATATTCCCCAAGCATTGTAGACGTGGGCGTAATCTCGCTCTGACGGTAACGATCATCTTGATTACGGGCAGCAATATAACGGCTATTGAGCAGCAACTTCGGCGTAAAACGATCTTCCGCAACCCGCAAATCGAATTTCTGGGCAATCCGATCCAAATAAGCACTGCGAATCGAGCGATTGTTTCGTAATCCCAAATAGATCGCATCACTGAGTGTCAGATCGATAGTCTGCTGATTAAGAGAAATTGTGTTCGTTGTGAGCATAGTTGCCTGTGACGGCGTCAGCGGCTCCGCTAAAGCTTGTTCGCCAGGCACAGCTATCATCAGCGCAATGATGATGCCAATAACACGCTGAAAAGTTTGGCTAATCATCACGAAGTGCCTCTACAGGTTGTAACCTGGCAGCAGCTAATGCCGGGTTGATGCCGAAAAATAAGCCGATCACTAATGAACTGGCAACCCCCAGCGGCAAAGAGAATGGGGATAATGTGAATACCCAGCCGGAAAATTTTACAAACAGGTACCCAGCGGTCACCCCCAACAACGATCCCGCTACTGCGCCGACAATTGACAGAGTGGCAGCTTCCAGCATAAAAAGTACACCGATATCAATAGGCCTGGCTCCCAGAGCCATACGAACACCAATTTCACGCCTGCGCTCCGAAACATTCATCAGCATGACATTCATGACACCCACACCGCCCACCAGCAATGAAATGCCCCCCAATCCGGCAAGCAAATAGGAGAATGTCTTGGCTTGTCGCGTCAATCCATCAAGTAATTGCTGCGGAATTTGAACTTCGACATTACGACCGTTTGATAATGAGACAAGATAGTCACGCAATGATACCGCATCACTGTTTAACGTTGTTACGTCACGCGCTCTGGCAATGACACTGCCTATCTCTGGAGCAGGCCGCAACCGCCGCATGCCTTCAATGGGCAATATCACGGAACCATCAACAGAAACCGGGAGTAAAGGATTTATTCCCTGAGCAGCGAGAATGCCTATCACTTCAAACATATATCCCTCAATTTGCAGTTGACTACCTACCCGGATAGGTTGGTTTGGTACTTTTGACTGTTTTGCAATATCTGCCCCGATCACGGCATAAGTCGTCTGGCGATCATAGTCCGATAGAAAACGTCCCTGCTCGATCTGTAAATCAAGCACCGCAGCCAGATCAGAGGATGTTCCTGTAATATTCGTATCAATCCCTTGTCCCAGGAAACGTATTCGGGTTGAGTATAACGTGATGGGCGCAGCATGCATGATCGTGGGCAGTATTCGGGTAAGCATCTGCGTATCCAGTGTGGATGGGGCGGGTTTGACATCAGTGCCCGACATAAAATCAAAATGGGCGACCAGCATATTGCTCCCCATACTCTTGAAAGTGCTGATAGCTTCATTGGCAGCATTATAGCCAATGTTCAGAAGTGCAATGACTGAAGCACATCCGACGGCAATACCTAGCAACGCAAACAGGGAACGCCGCCCCAGTAAACGCAGGCTATCCAGCGATTCACGCAGAGCTTGCGAGAAGGAAAATCCGTGGCGACCAGAATTCACGTTAAGCATCGGATATATCCGGCCATAGATCGGTTTCGGAAAGCTGCCCATCATTGACATACAGACAGCGCTGCATATTTCTGGCGATTGCTTCATCGTGTGTCACCATGACGAGTGTCACGCCCTGCTCACGGTTCAGTGACAGAAGAAGCGCCATGATATCGCGTGCTGTAGTACTGTCGAGATTGCCTGTCGGTTCATCAGCCAGAATGAGAGAAGGCTTGCCGACCAAGGCTCTGGCGATGGCAACACGTTGGCGTTGTCCCCCGGAGAGATCTGCCGGACGATGGTGAATACGATCAGCCAGACCAACTAATTCAAGCTGGCATTTCGCCTCCTGCCGGGCCAGAGAACGTGAATATCCACGATATAACAATGGCAACGCCACATTATCCAATGCCTGCATTCTGGGAAGTAAGTTGAAACTCTGAAATACGAAACCCATTTCCTGATTTCTTATTCTCGCCCGCTCATCAGGAGTAACATTTGTTATATTAACGCCACTAAACTGAAAACAGCCAGAAGTCGGTTGATCCAATAAACCAAGAATATTAAGCAGTGTGCTTTTACCCGAACCGGAAGCGCCGACAATAGCACAACTTTGCCCACGCATTATGGTTAGTGATATTTGATCCAGCACTGGATGATACTTTTCCCCCATACGATAGGTTCGACAAATATTTTCCATGTAAATCAAAACTTCTCCACACTGGGAAGTTGTGATTGTCATGTCTGATTTATTCATCGTTTTTGACATCCATTAAATGTGTCACAGGCTCCATTCGATCGTTTATCAGGCTTTATATCATGGGAAGATTCTCTTGTAAAAGGCTGTAACTTAAGTGAGATGCAAAAACATCGATCAGCAAAAATAGATTAGATTTACTTAACATAAATTCAAGTTACCCATTGCATTTTGGGATTAATCCACCCAAATTAATCCTGCCTGCTTTGGCATTCGGATCTCCACCAGCTTCCGGCAGTATTAGCAATGTATCCTGGACTTGGAATGTTGTCGGATGGCCTCAAGGACTGTCGGTTTATCTTTGTCAGGGAGATACCAACCATTGCTTTGATATCTCTCGCACCCGGAGAATGTCGACAGCTGCATTCAATACTAGAAGCCCGGCACAGCAGTTCTTTTATGCTTTGAGAGTTGCAAATGGCGGAACAGTACCTGTGGCAGGACAAATGGGAGAAATTACGGTCACTTGGTAATAATTTCTCGATTATTCTCCAAAGATTGCCGTCAGCACCACAGGCGGCCAGCTGCTTTTTTTCGGTGATTAGCATCGACGATGTTATCCTCCGCTTATTTTACATTTAACTGTCCTGCATGACCATTTAAAAGC
This sequence comes from Photorhabdus khanii NC19, assembly GCF_000517265.1. Lineage (GTDB taxonomy): Bacteria > Pseudomonadota > Gammaproteobacteria > Enterobacterales > Enterobacteriaceae > Photorhabdus > Photorhabdus khanii. The sequence continues at coordinate 629,107 of NZ_AYSJ01000014.1, read as the reverse complement.
ACAACAACAGAAATATTAAAGCTTTTATATAAAAGACGGAGGTGGATTCACATAATAAGTGCAACTTTTTAAAAGAACGTTAATTAAGTTTAATCGAAATCCATTAACCATTAACAGAGAGTTAAAAAATCAGCGAGAAAAAGCATATTATCCAAATAGACTGATATTAAAGGTACTTTTCTACCATTATTTTATGAAAAAACCATAAAATAGATGAAATGGTTAATTTGGCAGGGTTTAAGCTCTGAAAAAGGTATTGATTATTAGAAAAATATAAAGTGGCATCTTTATACCATCAAGCTATTTATTGGTTGATTTATGAAGATAAAAGAAATGAGGGTGACTTATAATAACTGTTCAAAATTACCAGTGAAACAGCATTAAAAAAGATAAAAAACGGGTATGATTAATGTTGATTAAATGTAAAACACAATATACCATGATGATTAAATCTAATAGAAATCAGGGGTAGATTCACATAATAAGTGCAACATCGTTAATCTGGAAGTAAACATGTTCGTATTCCCTTAAATAATTCATTCGGTGTTTTCCCACCCCGTGTTTTCCGGGGGCGATTATTTAATCGGTTTACCACAAAATTTATTTCCTGATCAGAGATTTCATTAAAATCGGTTCCCTTTGGAAAGTATTGTCTGATTAACCCATTGATATTCTCATTGATCCCTCTTTCCCAAGGCGAATAAGGGTGAGCAAAGTAAATTTGGGTTTCTAATTTTTCACTGATGATTTCATGATCTGCGAACTCCAGACCGTTATCGAACGTGATGGTCTTAACCTTTTGTTTTAACGGAAATAATACTTTCACTGCCGCTTTCGCGACTTCTGAAGCTCGCTTGCTATCAAGTTTAACGATAATTGTATACAGCGTCTTGCGGTCAACCAATGTTAATAAGACACTTTTTTTTCCTTTCCCTATTATCGTATCTCCTTCCCAGTCGCCAATACGTTCTTTTTTATCAACAATTTCCGGGCGTTCATCAATACTGACCCGATTTTTAATTTTGCCTCTTCTTTCATAGCTACCATAACGTTTACGATAGGGTTTTCGGGCAATTCGCAGATGTTGCCATAAATCACCCCCCTCTATTTTATCTTTATAAATCAGTCTATAAATTGTCTCATGATGCAAAGATATCCCTTTATGTTGCTTTAAATAATCAGCCACCTGTTCAGGACTTAAGTCTTTCCAAATTAACCGTTTTATCCATTTTTTTACTTCCGGCGTTATTTTCACGGCTTTCTTAGCAAAATGACGACGAGCCAATACCTTCAAATGAGCCTGTTCAGGGCAGTATGTCTGGACTTCTTGATTTCTCTTCAATTCTCTGCTGATGGTCGACGGGCTTCGCTTAAGTGACTCAGCAATGAAACGCTGTGAAAAACCCGCTTTTTTTAAACTGGAAATCTGATATCTTTCTGTCTCGGTCAGTTGTGTATAGGCCATAGTGCATTTTCCTGTGGCGGGAAAGGTGCCTACTATAGCAACTGACCGCCTTTCTGAAAAATTGCACTTATTAGTCGAATCGGTATTAAAAATAGTGAAAACAATGGTTAATCCTTTATTATACCGATTAGAACCAGATATTAAAAAATGGCTTTTACTAACCATTTAAAACCTGCCCATCATAAAATTATCAGTGAAAAACGAGAAAAATAATTGGTTTTATTCATGTATATAGCCGTAAAAAATGTTAAATAATCGTTTATAAAAAATCTGAATAACAAAATCCTCAAATAAATCATTTAATCGAATACTAACTGGATTACTTTTAGCATTATTATGTTGCATTTATTATGTAACACCGTGATACATTAAATACGCCCGTTTAAACATGTTTTACACTATCTTATCCCATCCAATAATATTGCTTTTCTACGGTTTGATTTAAGTCATGCCTATTTTTATACCTTTAATATAATTTAACGCTAAAATAAATTCATATCGTTATTTTTCAAGCTATTTTCGCGCTCTGTTAACGCTTAAATGCTCATTTAATCATTATAACCTGTCTGGCAGATTAATTTGCCAGACTTTTCACCATTATTGATGTAATAAGGCGTTATTAAATTAACTGACCAAGTTATTTAAACATGATTTAAATAGATATGGGTCAATGGGATTAAGTGAAAATCTAGAATCATATGACGAGCCTATTTTAATAAATAAATGATTTTATTTTTATTTTCCAAATGAAAGGTTAAAACCACCGTCTTTAGACGGTGACTTTGACTTTAATTTTTTGACATATGCGCGTTTACGAGGTGCGTGGTTCGACGACTTTCAGTCGTCGGCACCGAAGTGCGCTAACCCACCTACTTCAGTAGGTGGTAGTTAAGAATCCCAATCTTTTAAAAATAATTTTGACTAAATGCACATGCCATTTATTACGCTAAAATAACCATTTTAATGAAGACAAAACAAAAACCATTAAACCATTAAACCATTAAACCATTAAACCATTAAACCATTAAACCATTAAACCATTAAAAAAATATCAAATATAAAATAAATCTCTTTTTAAAAAAGTTAAAAACCTTTTTTTTAAAATTGTGCTTTGAAAAATCAAAACACACTTGAAAACTGATGTTGGCGAATCTGCTGGCGTAAATAACGATTAACCCCATTAAATGTTTTAACATAATCTCATATATTAATATAACATCGAATTTTTTACCCGCTTTAAAAAATCCTTAATCACTGTTTTACCTTTGCTGATTAAAGTTTTTACCTGTTTTTACGTTAAATCCTGCGGGCTTGCCAAAAAGCTTTTCTCCAGTAAACATTATTCATAGATGAGCGAATGACACCTTTATGGGTTGATGCATGAATAAATTCATTGTTGGCATCATAAATACCAACATGTAACCCATATTCACCACTGCCTGTTTTGAAAAAAACTAAATCACCCGGCATTAAATCACCTTTATCAATGCGGGTTCCTAACCCTATTTGCCCACGGGTAGTACGAGGTAATTGAATATCAAACCGGTCACTGAAAGTACGGTAAACAAAACCAGAGCAATCGACTCCCCTACGATCCATCCCACCATAATGATAGGGTGTGCCGTACCATTGATTAAGCTGCTCTTTAAGTTGAGCAATCACCATGATGGGATCAGAAAGCGCCGTTTTTAACGCAGGAGCCTGGGTTCTGGGGGTATGACTGGAACAACCAATAAGTAACAAGCTGAGTAGCAACAACAGCTCTTTTATTCTTATCGTCATCAATCTCACCTCACAGAACCCACAAAATACGCTAACTTTATCCAGCCTCCAACCAAAAAACAAGGCTGTCTTTCAAGCAAAAGAGCTAAATATTTATTTGGTTATTCGTTCTGGACGGCTAATCAACCAGACACCAAATAAAATGAAAATGACACCTACTGTTTTCAACAAGGTGACTGTTTCATTAAACCAGGGCAATAAGGCCGCCATTGAATAAACAAAGACATAACTCAGGCTTATTAACGGATAAGCTTTATTTAATGGTAAATATTTCAGTGCAAATAACCAACATAGCATAGATAACAGATACCCAGCCAGACCAGCCATTATCGTCACGAGAGAATTGCGATTATCCCATAGCCACTCAACATCAAACCAATGCAAGCCAAAGTTCAATGCCGGCAAATTTACAACGCCCCATTTCAGCAATAACTGTGCTACTGTCACCAATAATACGCTAGCTAATCCCCAAATATAACCTTTCATTCATTCAGGCTCATCAACAAAATTCCCAACATGATACAAGCAACCCCACTCCAATGCTTCCTGCCTACTTTTTCCTGATAGAGAAATTTCCCCGCTAAAGTAACCATAATAAAATTGATACTCAACATAGGATAAGCTATTCCCAACGGCAATATCTGTAACAAACGCAGCCAAAATAACATCCCAACAGCTAACAGAATCACTGCCCCTACCAACCATTTCAGCGCTAATGCTTTCTTATTCCAACATATCACAGCCTGTTTCTGACATAGCTGACCAGCACATGTCATCATGCTGACCAGCAACAACAAAGCAAAACTTATCATGGGCGTTTCTCATAGACCATAATAACGAAGCGGTAATTACGGCTGACTTGATCTGCTTTTGGTAAATCAGGTAATTCTTCATTTTTATACAAATGAAAGAGTACTGATACCCGGCCTTCTTTACGGGCTTTTTCCAGCCATTGCGGAAAATCTTTATCGCTAATATGTCGGTATCGGCTATCCGGATAATTCAAACCATATTCCAGCTCACCAAAACGCTCAAGCATATAAATATCACTGCGTTTCATCTCCCATGCAACACTGGTCGCAAGGCCAACACTTTCCGATACAATATACCGACTGTCCGCAAGTTCTTGATGATGCAGGTTAATAAAACTCTGAGGCAATTTGGAGTTAATGATATTTTCAGGCAAAGCATTACCAATCGTCAGGCTGACAACAATAGAGCAAAATGCCGCCCACAACCAGTATTTCCCATTCAGCATGAAACACAGATAGCCAATAATTGCCCAGATCCCAAAGGCAACAATAGCTAAAACCCATTTCGGCCATTCTGATGGCTGATATAACGCATGTTTTGTCACTACTTCCATAGCAAACAAAGCCATTACCGCCAGCAACCCAATGAATACGTTAACTATTCCATTGATCTTCAGTAATTTCATCTTGCCATTTTTTACACAATCTACACCAAATTTAGCCATCATCATTGCCAATGGTGCCATACAGGGCAAGATGTAAGTCGGCAATTTTCCTTTTGCAATACTGAAAAATAATAATGGCACCGCAAACCAGCAAAGCAGAAAAAACATTTCAGGATGGGATTTTCTCTCTTTCCAGCCTTTAATCACGGCCCCAGGCAATAATCCAAGCCACGGGATCACACCAAGGATCAGAATCGGTATGTAATACCAGAATGGTGCTATATGTTGAGCATCATCGGCTGAGAAACGCTTAATATGCTCAATCCAGAAGAAATAGTGCCAATAATCAGGCTCACGCAGGGCAACCGCAATAACCCACGGCAAACTGATTGCTATCGCGGAAATAATAGCAAGCGGACCAAAGTAGACTATTTGCCGGACCCGTTTCTGATAAATGACAACCGGCAACATAGCAATCACCGGAACGGCCAGTGCCAGAAACCCTTTCGTCATAAAACCCATACCACAACACAAACCAAGCACCAGATATGCTATAACCCGCTGCCGGGTACAATCCGCTTTTAATGCCCAGAAACTGCACACCATGGCCGCTGTCACCCACAACGAGAACATCGGATCAAGCACGCTATAAGTGCCAATCGCCAAAACCAGAAACGTTGAGATATAAATCAAACTGGCGGCAAAAGCAATATGCCGGTCCTGCCACATCATCATAGCAAGCCGATATAATAAAATTGCACTGATGAAAATACAGAAAACTGATCCAAAACGGACAGCAAAGTTATTCTCACCAAAAATCCATTGGCTGATATTATTAATCCAATAACCGGCTACCGGCTTTTCAAAATAACGAATATCTAGCAAATAAGGAACAATCCAATCTCCTCGTTGCAGCATTTCACGACTAATTTCTGCATAACGGGTTTCATCTGGCTGCCATAACAGACGGCCATTAAGGGGTAATAAATAGGTAAGGGCAAAAAAAAGAGCCATCAGAAAGGCCCCTATTTTACACGCCCGGTTATTTAACATAGATAAGTTAAACCTCTTGTTGGCATCCTAACCACCCTTCTCTGCCGGGAAATTCGGAACGAACGATTCTTCCTACTGGAATTCGCTGTGTATTTTCAGGCAGCAGATGACTCAATGCACAAAATTGTATGTTTTCCCGGTGAACCATTTCCAGCAGGGCTTCAAATTCTGTGGATTTGGACATCCCTTCCACTTCCGTATGGATGGTATACACCGGGACTCCCAGGTTGTTTTTTATTTCATCAAGGATAAACCGATTAAAATCTTCATCTTTAACCTGAATTCCTACCACTTCATCATACGTCGGCAACGTCACCGGAATTTGCACAGTGCCAATAGTACCGTCAGGTAAAATGGGCCTGAATGGATGGGTCCCCCGGCAATCACTGTTGTAATCAAAACTAAATCGCTGCTTTACTGCAAGTACGCGTTCATCCGCCCGCCAGCCAGCAGCAGCAGAACACGTTACCCGTTGGCCGGTTGCCTGTACCAAAGCCTCCACTCCCAGTTTAACCTGCTCGGTTAACTGAGCCTCAGACCAGCGGCCAACTTTCGCCTGCCAGCCCTGATGATCCCAGGCATGTAAGCCAACTTCATGGCCTGCAGCCAGCGTTTGCTTCATCAGATAGCCTAAATCCCTGGCTATCTTCTTACCCGGCCATGCCGTACCCGCCAGTAAGATATCAAGACCATACAAAGATGCCGCATTTGATCTCAACATTTTCCATAAGAATTTCGGCCGTAAAAGACGCCATAAATGGCGTCCCATATTATCCGGCCCGACACTAAAGAAAAAACTGGCTTGAATCTGATGCTTCGCCAAGATTTTAAGCAACTGCGGTACCCCTTCAACGGTTCCCCGATAGGTGTCCACATCAATTCTCAAGCCAACTTGTTTCATGCATTTTTCCCTAATTCTTCCACTTCACCACGCAGGAAGAAATCCAATGTTTCATTTATCGTCTGTTTCATCTCAATGGTTGGTTTCCAACCTAGCAGCCGCTCCGCATTTTTAATGCTGGGCTTACGGTGTTCAACATCCTGATAGCCTTTACCGTAGTAACTTCCACTTTCAATCTTTTTAAATCCAGCAAACGGAGGAAAATGACCTCTCAACTCATGATTCTCAAAGCTATCAAGTAACATTTCTGCTAACTGGCGAATACTGGCTTCGTTAGTTGGATTACCAATATTGACAATTTGACCGTTACACAACCCATCACGGTTTTCAATAATCCGGAATAGCGCTTCAATACCATCATTAATATCAGTAAAACAGCGTTTCTGTTCACCACCATCCACCAGTTTGATCGGTGAGCCTTCAACTAAGTTTAATATCAGTTGTGTGATCGCTCTGGAACTGCCAATACGCGCAGAGTTCAGGTTATCCAAACGTGGCCCCATCCAATTAAATGGACGAAACAGCGTGAATTTAAGCCCTTCTTTCTCACCATATGCCCAGATAACACGATCCAATAATTGTTTGGAGACAGAATAGATCCAGCGCTGTTTATTAATCGGGCCAACAATCAGACGAGAATCATCTTCGTCAAACTCTTTATCATCACACATTCCGTAAACTTCTGATGTGGACGGGAAAATAATCCGTTTATTGTATTTAACACAATAACGAACAATCTTTAGATTCTCTTCGAAATCCAGTTCAAATACGCGCAGTGGGTTACGGGTATATTCAATCGGGGTTGCAATAGCCACCAGCGGCAGAACCACATCACACTTCTTGATGTGATACTCAATCCACTCCGTATGGATGTTGACATCACCTTCAATGAAGTGAAAACGTGGATTACCGATGAAACGTTCAATAGCAGAAGAACCGATATCCATACCGTAGATATCATAGTTGCCATCACGCAACAGGCGTTCTGTCAGATGATTACCGATAAAACCATTCACACCCAGAATTAATACACGTTTACGGTGGCTAATTTGAGAGGTTGACTTTGGGCCGACACGGATATCAGTCACAATGCTCATATCTGCCGCCAAGCGAGTTCCCTGAACATACAGACCGGATTCATTCTGCCCACTCATAATTTCTAGCGCACCTTGACCACAAGCAATGATCAGCGGAGCGACAGACAATATCGTACCTGGCTGTTTATTATGCGCTTTATTCAGCACGGAAGCCCGCCAGATAGTCATCTTGCGCTCACCCAAGAAAGTAAATGCCCCAGGATAAGGTTCCGTCACAGCCCTTATCAAATTGTTGATTTCGGTGGCTGATTTGCCCCAATCAATTTCTCCATCAGCGGCAATACGGCGACCAAAGTAAGTTGCCTGCTTCTCATCCTGCGGTGTGGCAGTGTAAGTTCCTGCTTTGATCTGAGGTAATACTTGATCAAGCAATTTTTCCGCCGCTTCACGAATTTTACCGTGCAAAATCAGCGAAGTATCTGTTTCTGTAATAGTGACTTTATGTTGAGCGACAATATCCCCTGCATCAGGTTTCAATACCATTTTATGCAGGGTAACACCCGTTTCTGTTTCACCATGCAAAATCGCCCAGTTAATGGGGGCACGGCCACGGTATTTTGGCAACAGAGAGCCATGCAGATTAAATGCCCCGGCGCTCGCCAGTGATAAGATATCTTCGCTCAGCATGTCCCGGTAATAAAAAGAGAAAATCACATCAGGTTTCATTTCCCGGATACGCTCAATCCAAAGTGGATGGTTAACGTTCTCTGGTGCAAAAACCGGCAGCGCCAAATCTGCACTCAAACGGGCAACAGAAGAGAAAAAATGGGTTTCAGTAGGATCATCTGTATGGGTAAATACTGCCTGAATATCAAAGCCCGCTTTAGTTAAGGCATTGATCCCGACACAGCCGATATCATGATAGGCAAAGATAATTGCTTTCATTTAGTACTCTTCCTGGTTTTCTGGGTTGTCGTTGGTCTTTTTATTTCCGACCACTTTTTGAATAAAATAACGTGGGCGCGCACGGACATCGTTATAAATACGGCCTATGTATTCACCTAATAAGCCCATTGCAATGAACTGTGCGCCAATAAACATGAAAAGGATGGCAAACAGGGTAAACACCCCTTCCGCTGCCCAAATAGAACCGAAAATCAGACGTAAAGTCACCAGCAGCACCGCCAGTAAAAAACCTGAAACCGCAATGACACTCCCGACTACGCTCAACAGACGCAATGGGGCTGTTGTCAGGCAGGTAAGCAGGTCATACATCAGATTAATCAGCTTCATGAAGTTGTATTTGGAATCACCAAATTCACGCTCTGCATGGGCAACATCAATCTCTATCGTTTTACGGGCGAAGGTGTTTGCCAGAATAGGAATGAAGGTGCTGCGCTCATGGCACTGCAACATGGCTTCAATAATGTGACGGCGATAGGCACGAAGCATACAACCATAATCCCCCATAGAACGGCCTGTTGCCTTAGTAATCATAGCGTTGATGATTTTTGAAGCTGTTTTACGAAACAGGGAATCCTGCCGGTTAGCCCGGCGGGTACCCACAACGTCATAACCCTGTTCAGCCGTTTTAACCAGACGGGGGATCTCTTCTGGCGGATTCTGTAAATCTGCATCAAGCGTAATAACCAGATCGCCATTGACCTGATTAAAACCCGCCATGATTGCTGAATGCTGACCGTAATTACGATTAAGCAGAATTGCAATAATATGATTTTCAGGTTGTTCCGCTGCCTGAATCAGAATTTCCGCAGATTTATCACTACTGCCATCATCAATAAGAATAAGCTCGTATTCCTGAGTCAATTGCTTACAAGCCGCCAAAGTTCTTTCCAGTAAAAGAGGTAAACTTTCTTCTTCGTTATAAACTGGAATAACAACAGAAACTTTCTTAATTTGCTCAAATGACACTTATCTGCGCTCCGAAATAATTTCTTGTAAAGCATCAATGACACAATCCACATCGTTATCACTCATATCAGGGAAAAGTGGCAATGAACAAAGCGTTGCTGAATTCCATTCTGATTCAGGCAGCGACAACTGCGAGTAACGCGCCCGATAATATTTTTGCGTATGTGCAGCCCTGAAATGCAAACCTGTGCCAATATTTTTTTCTTTGAGACGCTCCATTAATGTATCGCGGTCAATACCACAGATATCTTTATTAACCCGCACCATAAACAGATGATGTGCATGTAAATGTTCATAATCGGGTACACTTAGCATCTGCAACGGCAAATTTTTTAATGCCGCTGAATAACGGGCTACAATTTGCCGACGGCGAGCATTCATTGATTCCAATTTGCTTAATTGCACAACTGCAATGGCAGCATGAATATCAGATAAATTATATTTGTAACCCGGTTCTACAACTTCCGCCTGTGGTCTCCTGCCCTGAATTTGACGATCAAAAGCATCAACACCTAATCCATGAAATTTTAGACACCGGATCCGTTCAGCAAGTTCATTATTATCAGTAACAATTAAACCCCCTTCCGCACAGGTGATATTTTTTATGGCATGAAAAGAGAAAATAGCCGTACCATGCTCACCAACCCACTCATTTTTATAACGAGCCCCTATTGCATGAGCCGCGTCTTCAATTAACGGAATACCGGCATCCTGAGCAATGACACGCAGTGCATCCAAATCACAGGGAGCCCCAGCATAATGAACAGGAATAATCGCTTTAGTTCTGGGGGTAATTGCTTTTTTTACGGTTTCTGCTTCGACCATTAAAGTATTACGATCGACATCAATCATGATCGGTTCAGCACCAAGCAGACAGATCATATTTATTGTGGAAACCCAAGTTAGAGATGGAGTAATGACTTCATCACCGGGGCCAATACCCAACGCCATTAATGTCAGATGCATACCTGCCGTTGCAGAAGCCAAGGCAACCGCATGTTTACAACCAAACATACGGCAGAAATCCTGTTCCAATTGATGATTTTGCGGGCCTGTTGTAATCCAGCCCGAACGAAGAACTTTCTCTACTGCCTGAATTTCTTCATCACCTATGGCAGGACGGGAAAATGGCAAAAAACGATCCATAAAACACAGTCCAATTCATTCATAATATGATGACATCTTAGATGACTATATTTTAACGAATCATCAACGCAGGTATGATTTAGCAAATTAAGTGAAAATTACAATAGGTTCACTGTGACTGAACTATGATCAAAGCAAAAAAACTCGCCAATATTTATGCCTTTTCTCTGACACACATTTGATATCAGCCGCAAAAACGCTGGAGAGCGTATTTTCTTTCATTACCTCATCCGGTTTTCCATCCGCAACCAATAGGCCATTGGCAAGCAACCAAATCCGATCAGCTTTATCATAACTGTGATTAAGATCGTGACCACTCATGATGACGGTTCCACCGAGTGCACAGAATTTCTTTACCAACAGATCAAGTGCTGCCACCTGAGTGATATCAAGGTTATTTGCCGGCTCATCCAGGAGTAATAATTTACCTTTTGAATTAATTGATGGCCAAACCTGTAAAAAAACCCCGGTTAACCGCACCCTTTGCCATTCACCACCCGATAAATTTCCTACCGGTGTCTCCAGCAGCATTCCCAACTTAAAATAAGAACAGAGTTCTGACAGCACATCGTCACAATTAACCCGGTGGTGCATCAAGTGCAGTTGCAGATATTGAAAAACCGGCATTATGGGTATAGAAGAAATTTGCTGACTGAGCCATGCTCTGTGCCGTGCTAATTCACCATGACTATATTGACTCAGGCATTTTTGTTGCAAAGCAATTTCACCACTACACGGCAAAATACCTGCCATACAGGCCAATAACGTACTTTTCCCTGAACCATTCGGCCCAATGAGATGAATTTGTTCACCTTGTTGTACCGAGGCGGTCAGCGGCATTAATCGGTTTTGTACTGAGACTTGCCGGAGAGTCATCAACTGGCTGGTGATTTTCGCATCATTCACTTGCTTAACTCCAGTCTCTGACTTTTAATAATAACCAGATGAATACCGGCGCTCCTAATGTTGCAGTCACAACACCAATCGGTACTTCTGCATTCGTCAGGCTAAGGCGAGAAAGTAAATCAGCCAACAATAATCCATAGCCGCCTGCCAGAACACATGCAGGCAGTAAAGTTTTATAATCTGTCAGGCCACATAAACGTAAAATATGCGGAATCACCAGACCAATAAAGCTGATGGTTCCGGCAAGTGCAACACTTAACCCCACCAGCAATCCAATCGCGCATACAAACAGATTACGCCAGCGATAAAGTGAAATACCTAACTGTTGAGACGTTGTTTCTCCCAATGAAAGAAAATTAAGTACTTTTCCTTGACTGCTCAACCAAATAATTAAAGGAAACAAAGCAACAACCAACCATTGCTGTCGCCAGTCTATCCCACTGAAACTGCCCATCATCCAATACATTAGCTGGCGCAAATCCAGACTGGTACTAAAATAAACCATCCATGTCATCAATGCACCGGAGACGACACCGAAAGCGACACCCACCAATAACAAACGGGCATTATTCAGATGACGCTTTCTTGAAAAGGTCAGTAATATCATGGTGACAGTGAGCGCGCCCAACACAGCGCCAATACTCAACAACCAGAATGGCGTAATACCGTGGAACATTAGCACCAAAAACACAACCACCACACTGGCGCCATTACTGATCCCCAATAATCCCGGTTCGGCCAGCGGATTTTCAAACAGTGCCTGCATCACCGCCCCCGCCACAGTCAGGCTTGCGCCTACCGCAACGACAGCCAGAACACGGGGAAAACGTAGTTGCCACACAAACAATTGACCCGTTTCAGAAAACCACTTATCAGGCCATATCCAATTTTCCCCAGCACAAAGTGAGAGAAAAAAAACAAATAGAAATAGGCACGCGAGAATTGCCAGAAAGCGGTAATCACGCCTTTTCTGACGAGTCACTAACTCAGCAATGGAATAGGTGGGTTGCATTGGAAATCAGCTCATGAGAGAGGATCTTTATAAGAAAAAGGCCGCTATTAATGCGGCCTTTTTGATTATTCCTTAGGTGTGGCTTTCTCAACCCTGCTTTTTAACTTCTGACCAGGACGGAATGTCACTACTCGGCGAGCTGTAATCGGAATATCTTCACCCGTCTTAGGATTACGTCCCGGACGTTGGTTTTTATCCCGTAAATCAAAGTTGCCAAATCCAGACAATTTTACCTGCTCACCATTCTCCAAAGAACGACGCACTTCTTCAAAGAACAATTCAACCAGATCTTTAGCATCACGCTTGCTAATTCCCAGTTTCTCAAACAGATTTTCTGACATTTCAGCTTTAGTAAGCGCCATAGGTTCAGTCCCTCAAGGATGCTTGGAATCGCTGTTTCAGTGCTGCAACACATCTATTGACAGTTGCAGCAATCTCTTCTTCTTCCAGTGTACATGCGGTATCCTGCAAGATAAAACTTATAGCAAGGCTCTTATGACCCTCAGCTATACCTTTACCACAATACACGTCAAACAAGTTTATGCCAACTATATGATTTACGCCAACTTTCTTGCATTCTGCCAAAACATCTTCTACAGCAACGTTTTCAGGCACCACAATTGCGATATCACGACGGTTTGACGGAAAGCGTGAAATCTCTTTCGCGTCAGGAACCACGCGGTCTGACAGCTTGTTCCAGAGTATTTCAAATACTACGGTACGACCATTTAAGTCAAGTTTACGCTCTAATTCTGGATGGATAACACCAATGTATCCGATGTATTCATTTTCCAGATAAATCCCGGCACTCTGACCTGGGTGCAACGCCGGATTGACATCTGCTCTAAAAGAAATCTTAGATAATTTTCCAGTTAATTCCAGAATAGCTTCCAAATCGCCTTTCATATCGAAAAAATCGATAGATTGTTTTTCCAGTGACCAATGCTCTTCAAAACGATTGCCGGCAATGACACCACCTAACATCAGCTCCTGGCGAATACCCTGCCCCGCATTTTCATCAGGAACAAAACGCAAGCCGGTTTCAAACAGACGTACACGGTTTTGCTGGCGATTCTGGTTATACACCACAGTTGTCAGCAAACCCGTCAGCAAAGATAAACGCATTGCAGACATGTCCGCTGAAATTGGGTTAGGCAGCATCAATGCTTGTTGCTGTGGATGCAACAATGCCTGAGTTTTGGGATCAACAAAGCTGTAGGTGATCGCTTCCTGATAACCCCTGTCAACCAGCATGGTTTTAACACGTTTCAGGGAAAGATCCGCTTCGCGGTGTTTTTTCATGAGGAGATCTGCGCGCATTGGTACATCTGGAATATTGTTGTAACCGTAAATACGGGCAACTTCTTCCACCAAATCTTCTTCAATCTCCATGTCAAAACGCCAGCTTGGTGCAATCGACTGCCAGCAGTTTTCCTGAACAGTGACTTTACAACCTAAACGGGTCAAGATATCACCAACTTGCTCATCAGGCACACAGTGACCAATCAAACGATCCAATTTTTCACGGCGCAGTGTGATTGTCGCAGGTTTTGGTAATTGAGATTCATCAGTAATATCAATGATCGGGCCTGCTTCACCACCACAAATATCTATCAGCAGTTGGGTCGCTCTCTCCATTGCCTGGTGCTGTAATTGAGGATCAACACCGCGCTCATAGCGATGAGATGCGTCAGTATGTAAACCATAACGACGAGCACGACCAGCAATCGCCAAAGGTGCAAAAAACGCGCATTCAAGTAAAATATTTTGAGTTTCTTCATTCACACCTGAATGTTCACCACCAAAAATACCCGCCATTGCAATGGCTTGTTTTTCATCAGAAATAACCAGAGTATCAGCAGAAAGCTTGGCTTCTGTGCCATCCAACAAAACGAGTTTTTCATCCGGTTTCGCCATACGCACAATGATTGAACCATTTAAGCGTTCTAAATCGAATGCATGCAATGGTTGACCTAATTCAAGCAACACATAGTTAGTCACATCGACAATCGGATCGATAGAGCGGATACCACCACGACGCAGTTTTTCACGCATCCACAATGGCGTTGTCGCTTTCACTTTGATTTTTTCGATTACCCGCCCCAAGTAACGAGGGCAAGCTTCTGTTGCTTCAACATGAATAGGAAAAACAGTATCTGTTGTTGGCTTTACTGCCTCAATTTGCGGTACAGATAATGGCATTTTATTAGCGACTGCCACATCACGTGCAACCCCCATAATACTCAGGCAATCAGCACGGTTAGGTGTAATACTGATCTCGATGACGCTATCATCCAGCTTCAGATATTCACGCAAATCAACACCTAAAGGCGCATCAATGGGTAATTCAATAATACCGTCGTGATCTTCAGAAATACTCAGTTCAGAGAAAGAACACAGCATTCCTTCAGAAGGCTCTCCACGCAGTTTAGCCGCTTTGATTTTGAAATCACCTGGCAGCACAGCACCCACTGTAGCTACTGCAACTTTCAACCCCAAACGGCAGTTCGGTGCGCCACAAACGATATCCAATAGGCGATCACCACCGACATTCACTTTTGTAACCCGTAATTTATCCGCATTTGGATGCTGGTCACATTCAACAACTTCGCCGACAACCACACCATGGAATTGACCAGCAACAGCTTCAGTGCCATCAACTTCCAAACCAACCATGGTGATTTGATCCGATAATTCTTCACTGTCAATGGCTGGGTTTACCCACTCGCGCAACCAGAGTTCACTGAATTTCATGAGATATTCCCGCCTTATTTAAACTGTTTGAGAAAACGCAAATCATTTTCGAAGAACGCACGCAAGTCAGTTACACCGTAACGCAACATTGTCAGGCGCTCCACCCCCATGCCAAAAGCAAAACCAGAATAAATTTCAGGATCAAGGCCAACATTATTCAGCACATTAGGATGAACCATACCGCAGCCCAACACTTCCAGCCATTTGCCGTTTTTACCCATTACGTCAACTTCCGCCGAAGGTTCTGTAAATGGAAAGTAAGAAGGACGGAAACGAACTTGCAAGTCTTCTTCAAAGAAGTTAGTCAGGAAATCGTGCAACGTCCCTTTCAGATTGGTAAAACTGATGTCACGATCAATAATCAAACCTTCCACCTGATGGAACATGGGCGTATGGGTCTGATCGTAGTCATTACGATATACACGGCCAGGTGCAATGACACGAATGGGCGGCTGTTGGTTATGCATAGTCCGGACCTGAACACCAGAAGTCTGAGTACGCAACAGACGTTTGGCATCAAACCAGAAAGTATCATGATCAGCGCGTGCAGGATGGTGGGCAGGAATATTCAATGCATCGAAATTGTGATAATCATCTTCAATTTCAGGGCCTGATTCTACAGAAAAACCTAATTCACCAAAGAAAGTTTCAATACGCTCTATTGTACGGTTAACCGGGTGTAATCCACCATTTTCCATACGGCGACCAGGCAGAGATACATCAATCTTCTCTGCGGCTAAACGGAAGTTCAGGAGGTCAGTCTCCAGTTTTTCTTTACAGGCATTCAAAACTTCCTGGACTTCCTGCTTCGCCTGATTAATAACCGCCCCTGCGGCTGGACGTTCTTCGGCCGGCAGATCACGCAGCGATGACATTTGGAGAGTTAAATGGCCTTTTTTGCCTAAATATTCAACACGCACCAAATCCAACGCAGCAACATCCTGGGCATCTTCTATGGCTGCTTTTGCATTTGCAACCAATTCAGCGAGATGTGGCATCGTTTTCCTCTTCCTTCGGCCTAACGGCCTGCTAATAATGATCGTTAATGACTCTATAAACCTGCTTCTATTTTTATGTGATAAAAACAAAAAAGCCTCCACAACGGAGGCTCAGGCGCTACTTTTCGTTTCTTTTCTTACGCGCAAAGCCCCCTGAATTCAGGCGCTAAAATAAAAAAAGAAGCGAAAAAAAGCTAAAGACATAATATTGGTTCTCTCAGGAAAAATATGTTTTCTGACAACGACGCTTTAGTAAGCCACATTTTCAAACAAGGTAAAAGAGGGAGCATGCTCCCCCTCTCACTACTCTAACTTATGCCAGAGCGCTTTTCGCTTTTTCAACTAAAGCAGCAAACGCCACTTTGTCAAACACAGCGATGTCAGCCAAGATCTTACGGTCGATTTCAACAGAAGCCTTTTTCAGGCCATCAATGAAACGGCTGTAGGACAGACCATTCTGACGTGCAGCAGCGTTGATACGTGCAATCCACAGTTGACGGAACTGACGTTTACGCTGACGACGGTCACGGTAAGCGTACTGCCCTGCTTTGATTACTGCCTGGAAGGCAACACGGTAAACGCGCGAACGGGCACCATAGTAACCTTTCGCTTGCTTTAAAATTTTCTTGTGACGTGCACGGGCGACAACACCACGTTTTACACGAGCCATATACTTCTCCTATCGTCTCTAAATTCTAATCTAAAAATTGCTTATGCGTACGGCAGACAAGCAACAACCAAGCCCAGATCACCTTTGGAGACCATGCCTTTTGGACGTAAATGACGTTTACGTTTGGTTGATTTCTTAGTCAGAATGTGACGAAGGTTAGCGCGTTTACGCTTAAAACCACCACTTGCAGTTTTTTTAAAGCGTTTAGCGGCGCCGCGTACTGTTTTAATCTTTGGCATTTTAATTTCCACTTCGCATTGTTAATTATAACGAATCAGTCAGGCGAATAAGCCCCAACCAGACGAACCGGCTGGAGCTTATTACTTGATTGCCCGACTATTTCTTCTTAGGAGCGAGCACCATTATCATCTGACGGCCTTCAATCTTCGATGGGAAGGATTCGACCACTGCCAGTTCATCCAGATCGGCGCGAATGCGGTTAAGCATTTCGACACCAATCTGTTGGTGCGCCATTTCACGCCCACGGAAACGCAGGGTGATTTTGGCTTTATCGCCATCTTCTAGAAAACGAATCAGGTTGCGTAGTTTGACCTGATAGTCGCCTTCATCAGTACCAGGACGGAATTTAATTTCCTTAACCTGAATAACCTTTTGTTTTTTCTTCTGTTCTTTGATTGACTTACTCTTCTCATAGAGGAACTTGCCGTAATCCATGATACGGCAAACCGGCGGCTCGGCATTCGGGCTGATTTCAACTAAATCAACACCCGCTTCCTCAGCTTTTTCAAGAGCTTCTCTCAGATTGACGATGCCAATCTGTTCGCCATCTAAACCTGTTAAACGAACTTCAGAAGCGCGAATTTCTCCATTAATGCGATTAGGACGCGCCGTTTGAATTCTTTTTCCGCCTTTAATACTTTATTCCTCCAATTGATGAAGATTGCGACTGCGTATTTCTATCAGCAGTTTTTCGATGAACTCGTTAACATCAATGCTACCTAAATCCTTACCGCGGCGGGTTCGAACAGAAATTTTTCCTGATTCGACCTCTTTTTCACCACAAACAAGCATATAAGGAACACGACGCAGAGTGTGTTCACGGATTTTAAAACCAATCTTCTCGTTTCTCAAGTCTGCTTTTGCACGGATGCCTGCATCTTGAAGTTTTTTTGCTAATTCCTGTACATAATCAGCCTGGCTATCTGTGATATTCATCACAACTACCTGCTGCGGAGCAATCCATGTCGGGAAGAAACCCGCATATTCCTCAGTCAGGATGCCGATAAACCGTTCCAGTGAACCCAGAACCGCACGGTGAATCATTACAGGAACCTTACGTTCGTTGTTTTCACCTACGTAGGACGCACTCAAACGGCCCGGTAGTGAAAAGTCAAGCTGCACAGTACCACATTGCCACGCACGATCCAAACAATCATGCAAAGTAAATTCAATTTTTGGTCCGTAAAAAGCGCCTTCACCTGGCTGATACTCAAACTGAACACCGTTTTCTTGCAGCGCTGCCGCCAAAGCTTCCTCGGCCTGGCTCCATTGTTCTTCAGTACCAATGCGTTTTTCCGGACGGGTCGATAGCTTAACAACGATTTTTTCAAAACCAAAAGTGCTGTAAACGTCGTACACCATCTTAATGCAGCTGCTCACTTCCCGATGAATTTGCTCTTCTGTACAGAAGATATGAGCATCATCCTGAGTAAAACCACGAACACGCATCAAACCATGTAATGCACCCGACGGTTCATTACGGTGACAGCTACCGAACTCAGCCATACGTAAAGGCAAGTCACGATAAGATTTTAAACCTTGGTTAAAAATCTGAATGTGCCCTGGACAATTCATGGGTTTAACGCAATATTCACGGTTCTCTGAAGAAGTGGTAAACATATGCTCACCATAGTTTTCCCAGTGACCCGTTTTTTCCCACATCACACGGTCCATCATAAATGGACCTTTAACTTCCTGATATTGATATTCTTTCAGTTTAGTGCGCACGAAAGTTTCAAGTTCACGGAAAATAGTCCAGCCATCATTATGCCAGAATACCATACCCGGCGCTTCTTCCTGCATGTGGTACAAATCTAGCTGTTTACCAATTTTACGATGGTCACGTTTAGCGGCTTCTTCCAAGCGTTGCAGATAAGTGTTGAGCTGTTTCTTATCAGCCCACGCAGTACCGTATATCCGTTGCAACATTTTATTGTTGCTGTCCCCACGCCAGTATGCCCCTGCCACTTTCTGCAATTTAAAATGATGACAAAAACGCATATTTGGCACATGTGGACCACGGCACATGTCAACATATTCTTCATGATTATACAGACCAGGGTGATCATCACGACCAATGTTGTCATCCAAAATCTGTACTTTGTAATCCTCACCACGGGCGACGAACGTATCACGAGCTTCTTGCCAACTCACTTTTTTCTTGATGACGTCATAGTCTTTTTTAGCAAGCTCCAACATGCGTTTTTCAAGCAGCTCAATATCTTCCTGCGTCAGGGCACGGCCAAGATCGACATCATAGTAAAAACCATTATCAATGACAGGTCCGATGGCCATTTTAGTATCTGGCCATAATTGCTTAATCGCATGGCCCAACAGATGTGCGCATGAATGGCGGATAATTTCCAGCCCTTCCTCATCTTTACTGGTAATAATAGCCAGTTTTGCATCAGAATCGATTAATTCACAGGCATCCACCAACTCACCATTTACGCGGCCAGCAATACATGCTTTCGCTAAACCTGGACCAATATCACAGGCAACATCCATTACAGAAACGGCACGATCAAACTGACGTTGGCTACCGTCAGGAAGAGTAATAACAGGCATTTAAAATCCTTATCTACAGTGGTGACCCGCACGAAAGGTCACTTGAAGGAGTTCGATATTCAACTAAAATAACGATTTAAATTATTATCTAGTCAATCCATTAAAGTTTGGTACTAAGATTGGTACACGATGTAAAAAGTGACTGCCTTTGATACCGAAACATCGCGAAAATATACCACCAACAAACATTCAGGTCACGACTATGTTTAATCACAAAATCAAAGGACATACAGCCTCAATAATCCACTGCATCAATAACACGATCATAGCAACAACGAAAAAACACGATTTCTGCTCTTATTACAGAGCGGAATAGATATCGCCAGCTGGATATTGAAATCAATGCAAGTCTTGAAAAAATCTTATAGGAAACATGAGTAAACAGTAATGGCGGTTCCCAGTTCTCACTGAATATAATCATAATCAAATATATATTTCAGAAAAACTCATTCGAAATGGAATAGCCATTATTGTCAGCTCTTTAATCTAATCTGCCATAGTCAATGAACGGTAAGCATTCTTCACTTTCCACAAATAGCGTGGAGCCTGAGGTGCCGGATGATTATCCTTGACATGCTGATAAAACTCATCCGGTGTCATCCGATTTATTTTATTAACGGCTAACTGACGGTCAGCACTAAAAGTGCGCAAGAGCGCACCTGCACCATTGACGTAAGCAACGATAGTGGCATAGTAGAGCGTCTCCGGATTATCAATACCCGCCAAATGCTGCTCTTTTAGAAGACTAATATAAGCAGTACCAAGATCAATATTGGTTTTAGGATCTTTCAACTCGCGGGTTGTCGGCTGACCAGAACGCCCCTTCTGTCGATACACATCCCGTCCTGCTGTTGATGCTTTAATTTGCATAAGGCCAATTGCATTCGATTTACTGACGGCATCGGGGCGGAAACCTGATTCAACTTGAATAATCGCCCTGATAAGCGTTTCATCAATACCGTACCGATTGGATGCCTGTTGAATAAATGTATCAAAAGGTGTCGGCGGGAAAGAAGAAAACCCAGCTACATTAGCAGAGCTACCACTGAGCATACGTTGCTGACCTGACTGTTTTCCGATATTGGTTTGCTGGGCATTCCTTCCAGCACAACCGACTAATAGCACAATCAGTGCCACAAAGCTGAGTCTTAATTTCACCCTTTAATCCTCTGGATCAAATCTACTACAGCGCAGCATATACAATTTCACTCACAACCCAAAAATATTTTACTTAACTTTTAACTCTATTCATGTTCATATCATATGAAGTGACTATTGTAATAATCTCTGTTTCTAAATTTTATAATCTTGACTTTACTTAAATGATATTGATAATCGTTATCATATACATATTTATAACAAGTAAAGGTTTGAATTCATGAAAAAGAAACTCTCTCTGCTTCCTTACCCTATATCAGGAATCGTATTGATTCTCTTATCCATAATCTTATTTAGCCAGCAGGTATCCGCCGCCAAAAAATTCAAAGTCGTCACCACTTTTACTATCATTCAGGATATAGCTCAAAATGTAGCAGGTGATGCTGCAATTGTTGAATCAATTACTAAACCGGGTGCTGAAATCCATGATTATCAGCCTACTCCCAAAGATATTATAAAATCTCAACATGCTGATTTGATCCTTTGGAATGGATTGAATCTGGAACGCTGGTTCGAACGTTTCTTTGAAAACCTCAAAGATGTGCCCGCCGTTGTCATCACTGAAGGCATTACACCATTACCTATTCGTGAAGGGCCTTACAACGGAAACCCTAACCCTCACGCCTGGATGTCACCCACCAATGCTTTGGTTTATATTGAAAATATCCGCAAAGCATTTGTGAAATATGATCCTGAAAATACAGAAAATTATAATAGGAATGCCAAAGCCTATGCTGAAAAAATCGCCCAACTGGATTCTCCACTGAGAGAGCGTCTTGCCCGTATTCCACAGGATCAACGTTGGTTAGTC
The DNA here is from genome assembly GCF_000517265.1 of Photorhabdus khanii NC19. Classification (GTDB taxonomy): domain Bacteria; phylum Pseudomonadota; class Gammaproteobacteria; order Enterobacterales; family Enterobacteriaceae; genus Photorhabdus; species Photorhabdus khanii. The sequence goes on along the minus strand of NZ_AYSJ01000014.1, from coordinate 607,257 downwards.
ACCAGTGAAGGGGCTTTTAGCTATCTGGCTAAAGATTATCAATTTAAGGAAGTTTATCTGTGGCCAATCAATGCGGAAGAACAAGGTTCACCACAACAAGTTCGTCATGTGATTGATACAGTAAGAGCAAATAAGATCCCGGTGGTGTTTAGCGAAAGTACCATTTCCGATAAACCAGCCAAACAAGTCAGCAAAGAAACCGATGCCCGTTATGGTGGCGTTCTTTATGTAGATTCACTCTCCGGCAGTGACGGGCCAGTACCCACTTATATTGATTTACTGAACAAAACTGTAGATACAATCGCAAAAGGATTTAATCAATGAATAGCAATATGCTGTTTGAGCGTCCTCATTTAGTGGTTGATGACGCCACTGTGACTTATAACAACGGCCACACTGCTATTTATGACGCCAGTTTTTCTATCACCGGCGGTACTATCTGTGCATTGGTTGGCATTAATGGCAGTGGTAAGTCCACACTGTTTAAGACCATTATGGGGCTGGTAAACCCATCTCAAGGGAAAGTTACCCTAAGCGATATGCCTGTCAAAAGTGCATTAAAGAAAAATATCATCGCGTATGTACCTCAAACAGAAGAAGTTGACTGGAACTTCCCGGTACTGGTTTCTGATGTCGTTATGATGGGCCGCTACGGCAAAATGGGATTTTTGAGAATCCCAGGCAAAAAGGATCACCAAGCTGTTGATGAAGCACTTGAACGTGTTGGCTTAACGGCTCTGCGCAACCGGCAGATTGGAGAGCTTTCAGGAGGGCAAAAAAAACGGGTTTTTCTTGCAAGAGCGCTGGCTCAGGAAGGAAAAGTTCTGTTACTGGATGAACCTTTTACCGGTGTTGATGTAAAAACAGAAAATGCCATCATTGACCTGCTGTGTGATTTACGTGATGAGGGTCATCTGGTTTTAGTCTCAACACACAACCTTGGCAGTGTTCCCGAATTCTGTGACCACGTTATCCTGATCAACCGAACTGTTCTGGCAAGTGGCCCGACAGAAACAACGTTCACCCAGAAGAATTTGGAGATGACTTTTGGTGGAGTACTTCGTCACATTAATCTATCCGGGCCGGAGTTGCATAATGATGATGATCCACGTTCCCTGACGGTTATTACTGATGATGAACGTGCAGCGGTGTTTTACGGTCAAGATCACCATGTTCCACCGAGGCAAACCCAGCAAAAGGAGAAACATAAACCATGATAGAACTTTTGCTGCAACCTTTTCACTATAACTACATGGTGAAAGCTATCTGGGTCAGTTCAATTGTCGGTGCCGTTTGTGCCTTTCTTTCTGCCTATCTGATGCTAAAAGGCTGGTCACTGATGGGAGACGCTCTCTCTCACTCGGTTGTGCCTGGTGTCGCCGGTGCGTACGCACTGGGTCTTCCTTATGCAGGTGGCGCTTTTTTTACCGGCATGCTGGCAGCGCTATCAATGACTCTCGTTCGCCATATCACTCGCTTACGTGAAGATGCGGTGATCGGGTTTATATTTTCTACTTTCTTTGCTGCCGGCTTATTAATCGTTTCTCTCAACCCCACATCCGTTAACGTGCAAACCATTATTCTCGGTAATATCCTCGGTATCGCTGATGAAGATGTTCTCCAGGTTGAAATTATCATTGCAGTTTCATTTATCGTGTTAATGCTTATTTGGAAAGATTTGCTAGTTGTGTTCTTCGACGAAACCCATGCACGTTCTATTGGCTTATCTCCCTTACGGATGAAAATCATTTTTTTTACTTTACTGAGTGCCTGTACCGTTGCTGCCTTACAAACTGTCGGCGCTATTCTGGTCATTGCAATGGTAGTAACTCCAGGAGCAACCGCCTATTTACTAACTGATCGTTTTAAACACTTATTGATAATTGCAGTAGCTATTGGTTCTCTGACCAGTGCGTTTGGTGCTTATTTAAGTTTCTTCCTTAATGGTGCCACCGGCGGTGTTATTGTCACGCTACAAACCGTTATTTTCCTATTGGCGTTCTTCTTTGCACCAAAACACGGATTAGTCGCATCCCGTATACGTGCCAGAAAAGAATCCGTGGCGTTGGCTAAGGAGACACCGCTATGAATCAGTTGATTCAATTGATCACTGAACCGTTTATGTTTCCATTTATGCAACGGGCAATGTTCGCAGCCATTGTGACAGGCGCAGTATGTGCGATGCTCTCTTGTTACCTGGTGCTTAAAGGGTGGTCGTTAATGGGAGATGCTATCTCTCATGCCGTATTACCGGGGATTGTACTGGCTTTCGCTGCCGGGATACCTCTGGCTATTGGCGCGTTTCTTTCTGGTATTTTTTGCGCTTTTGCAACAGGATATCTGAAAGAACACAGCCGGATAAAAGAAGATACTGTGATGGGAATCGTCTTTTCCGGCATGTTTGCTTTTGGTTTGGTTCTTTTTGCCCGAATAGATACCGACCAACATCTCACTCATATTCTGTTTGGTAATATGCTGGGGATCACTAAAGATGAATTGAATCAAACATTATGGATTACCTGTATTACCATGGCTGTGGTACTGCTAAAACGTAAAGATTTCATGCTCTATTGCTTTGATCCGAACCAAGCGCGCGTAGTAGGGTTACCTGTTAAGTTTTTGCATTACGGTTTACTTTGTTTGCTGGCAATGACTATTGTCGCTTCCCTGCAAGCCGTGGGAATGATTCTGGTTATCGCAATGTTAATATCGCCCGGGATTATCGCTTTTATGTTATGCCGTAGTTTTGACCGAATGTTAATTGTCGCTACTGTTGCGTCGGTCAGTTCCTGTGTTCTTGGTACATTGATTAGTTTCCATATTGATGGAGCAACAGGGCCATGCATTGTTCTTGTCCAGGCTATTTTCTTTACACTGGCACTGGGTTACAACCAGATAAAACAGGCAAGAATGAAACTCAAACATAAAACCCATCAAGCTACTCTCCAAGTCTCCGACGAACCTAATTAATAACAAAAAGGGTTATATCTGTTTTAAGATATAACCCCACTAATCATCTTTTTTACCGACTCATATATTTTCTCTGACTATAATTGTTCATTAAAGTGATTGACGATTTAGAGAGGTGAACCATGTGGCAGGCAGTAAATCGTTTACTAAATGAATATTTCGGTGCTGCCGAGATTCACGATAAAACTGCGTTAACTGGAGGCGATATTCATCAAGCCTGGCAAGTCATTCATGGCGAGCGGCAAGTTTTTGTCAAATCAAATCTGAAGGAAATGCTCCCTGTCTTCAAAGCAGAATCTGAACAACTTGAACTACTGGCACGCAGTCAAACTATTCGTGTCCCAGCTGTTTATGGTGTTGGCTGTGATCGAGACTACAGTTTTCTGTTACTTGAATTTCTGCCTTTAAAATCTTTTAACCCACATAATGCTTATTGTTTCGGTCAACAATTGGCAAAACTTCATCAGTGGAGTGAGCAACCCCAATTCGGCTTTGATTTTGACAATATGCTGGCAACAACACCACAACCAAATGGTTGGCAACGACGCTGGCATCAGTTTTATGCAGAGAAACGAATTGGTTGGCAATTACAGATTGCAGCAGAAAAAGGCATGATATTTGGTGATATTGATAATATTGTTCGGGTCATAAGTAACAAACTTCAACATCACCAACCACAGCCCTCTCTCTTACATGGCGATCTCTGGCCTGCTAATTGCGCTTCTCTGGATGATCACGCCGTTGCTTTCGATCCTGCTTGTTATTGGGGAGATCGTGAGTGTGATTTTGCTATGCTGCCGTTATACCCTGATTTACCAATGCAAATTTTTGATGGTTATCAGAGTGTGTGGCCACTGCCTGCCAATTTTATTGATCGACAACCTGTATATCAGCTCTATTATTTGCTTAACCGTTGTAATCTGTTTGGTGGTGATAATTTTATTACGGCTCAAGATATTATTGATGATATTATGCAATGAAGAAGCAACTGGCTGCGGAAACACTTCATTCCGCAGCCATCACAACCAGAAGATTTACCAGCCTAAAATTCCCAGTAGAAAATAAAAAATTGCACCGATAATTACCGGTGAAACATATAAAATATAAATCTGACTAAACAATGTATGGGGCGGAAGTTTGATTCTTGATTCAATCTGTTCTCTTGTCAGGCCACCATTATCTTTGACTTTTTCAATAATCAATTGATCTTCAATATTTTCGCGTACAAATTTCACTTGTCTATACATACGTTGACCTGATGCATTCATAGCAAGACCGACAAAAATAAGAAAATAAATAATCAGAAAACTCATATTTTCTCCAGTGAAACCAGACAAACGAACGGGAATTGGTGAATTTTTCCAAAAGAATTCCAAAAATGGCGTATTAAAGCGCACCATTTCGGCCATCATTTTCAGAAAATCATCTAAAACAGCATTAATGCCATCACCTTTAATACCCTGTAGCCAGGCAAGATTGATCACAGAAACGATGGTCGATAAGAGTGCCGGAATAAAAATCATCCAACCTAAAACTCGCTTAATAATAGCGATGTATCCGGCTTTTTGGTAAGTCATGATACCCCTCATAGCAGTAAATAGATTCTATTTTTGGCTAATCATAGCCCATCAACCATTAAATTTAACTTTATATTTAATTAACTAAGCATTTCTTACCCTGTTCCCCACAAGAAAAAGATTTCATCTGCCGAGATTGCGACAATCAGCTTTCGCTAACTGTCTGACCAGTGGGAGATACTCATGTCTTTTCATTTACCAATAAAAGCGGCCATTTTTGATATGGACGGTTTACTGATTGACTCTGAACCATATTGGATCCAAGGAGAAAAAGAAGTATTCAGTGAATTAGGTCTGGATTTATCTTTGGCAAAGAAACTACCAGACACTCTTGGGTTGCGTATTGACCATGTTGTGGAGCTATGGTACCAAACTTCTCCGTGGCAAGGTGCATCAAAATCAGAAGTGGAACAGCGGATTACAAATTATGTAATCAAACAGGTAAAAGAAAACCATCCCCTGCTCCCAGGTGCTGAATATTCTTTAAACCTTTGCCGTGAACAAGGATTGAAAATCGGTCTGGCCTCAGCTTCTCCACAATATATGCTGGAACAAGTACTTGAGATGTTCAACTTGAGTCATTATTTTAATACTGTCGTTTCTGCTGCCAAATTACCCCACAGTAAACCCCATCCCGAAGTTTATTTGCGCGCTGCTGAACAACTGAGTGTTTCCCCGATAAGTTGTGTGACTCTGGAAGATTCATTTAATGGAATGATAGCGACAAAAGCAGCAAGAATGTGTTCAATCGTTGTGCCAACAGCCCATTATTTCGATGATCTACGTTGGATATTAGCAGATATTAAACTACGCTCACTTGAACAATTAAGTGTAACAGATATCATCTGACCATAACTTTAGCTGCCATTATCTGTTTAAATGGCCGTTTCTAATTGCTCACATAGCCGCCGTAGCGTTTATTCCTTATTCTGTCAAATGAAAATCCAATTAAATATTAACGTTATATATTAATAAATAAGATATTTTTGCTTTTCACCCCCTATCTTACCCGCATAAAACCCACTATACTTCGCCAACTGTATGGATAGACAGTTATCAGTCAGAGGAATTTATGACCGCAGAAGGGCATCTTTTATTTTCAGTTGCCAGTATTATTATGGCGCACAAACTTGAAATAACACCAGAAATAGCCAATGGTGACTGGTTGCATATGCTACCAGGCGTGCTGCTTACTGCATTGTTACCAGATATAGATCACCCAAATTCAACCCTGGGGAGATTATTCAGATTTATCTCAATTCCAATTGCCAAACTATGTGGTCACAGAGGATTCACTCACAGTTTACTTGCTCTTGCATTAGGTATCGCTTTACTTTGGCTCAAAATACCAGAAGAGTGGCCTGTACCAACCGATTTTTTCCATGCCATGATTATTGGTTATCTAAGTCATCTGGTAGCGGATATGCTGACTCCCGCTGGTGTACCGTTATTATGGCCAATAAAGACACGTTTCCGCCTGTCTGTACTTGGCAAACAAGGAAATAAGAAAGCAGAAAGGTTTATTTCTGCCTTGCTGGTTGTCATTGCCGTTTTTCTGCCAGAACATATTGAATACTCTATACTTATTTTTATAGATTACATCAAAAAACTGTATTTTTAATAACCTTTGAAAATATTTTCAATGTTATAATCGCATAAAAATCACTCTTAATTGCCATGATGATTATATCAAATTCGATTTAATTATAAGAGCCGATAACCTTAGCTGGTACCATATTCTCAATTACTTGCTGTAGGGTATAAGTTTATAACTTAACTCGATTAATACAGCTTAACTCCCTCAATAATTAAAATCTGGAGTTTGTGGATGAACTTACCATTAATTCTAAATGTGCTCGTTTTCGCAGCACTGCTTTTGCTATTGTCAAAAGCCAGCTCACACCAATGGAGTCTGTCAAAAAAGGTTCTTTTTGGCCTCGCCATTGGCGTTATTTTTGGTCTGGCGCTACAACTGACTTATGGAGCTGATAATACCATACTGAAAGAATCAATCTCATGGTTCAATATTGTAGGTAACGGCTATGTACAACTTCTGCAAATGGTGATTATGCCGCTGGTATTTGCCTCTATTCTAAGCGCTGTTGCCAGATTGCATAAAGCATCTTCTCTGGGAAAAATCAGTTTTCTAACCATCGGCAGCCTGCTGTTCACTACGATGATCGCAGCGCTGATCGGTATCATTATTACTAACCTATTCGGCCTGACTGCTGAAGGTCTGGTGCAAGGAACTCAAGAAACAGCACGCCTGTCGGCTATCGAAAACAACTACATAGGCAAAATCTCTGATTTGTCTGTGCCGCAGTTAATTTTATCTTTTATTCCTAAAAACCCATTTGCTGATTTAGCCGGCGCCAATCCAACATCTGTTATCAGTGTTGTTATTTTTGCGACCTTCCTGGGGATTGCTGCACTACAAATGCTGAAAGATGACCGCGAACGTGGTGAACGTGTATTAGCCGCTATCGATATTATGCAAGCATGGGCAATGAAACTGGTTCGCCTGGTTATGCGCCTGACGCCATACGGTGTTATGGCTCTGATGACCAAAGTTGTCGCCAACTCTAATATCCACGAAATTGCGAAACTGGGCAGCTTTGTTATCGCATCCTACATTGCACTAGCGCTGGTGTTTGTTGCTCACGGGTTTCTGCTCTCTCTCACCGGTATCAATCCACTTAAATTTTTCAAAAAAATCTGGCCGGTATTGACCTTTGCATTCACTAGCCGTTCAAGTGCAGCCAGTATCCCACTGAATGTTGAAACCCAGACACGCCGTATCGGTGTACCGGAATCTATCGCCAGTTTCTCAGCATCTTTCGGCTCAACAATTGGTCAGAATGGTTGCGCCGGGATTTATCCTGCCATGCTGGCAGTCATGGTTGCGCCGACAGTAGGCATAAACCCATTTGATCCTGTATGGATTGCAACACTGGTTGGTATTGTGACTATCAGCTCCGCAGGCGTTGCTGGTGTGGGTGGCGGTGCTACATTTGCCGCACTGATTGTCTTACCTGCAATGGGATTACCTGTAACGCTAATTGCACTGTTGATTTCTGTTGAGCCTCTTATTGATATGGGCCGTACTGCGCTGAATGTGAGTGGTTCAATGACCGCCGGTACAATTACCAGCCAGTTAATGGGGCAAACTGATAAAACCACCTTCAATCAGGAAGATGAAGTTGAATTAAATCAGCTATGATTTGAATTTCAAAAATCATAAAAAAAGCCGAGGAATACATCATTCTTCGGCTTTTTTATCTTATTCACAATATTATTTATTCAGGTACTGCCCACTACGCAGAGCTTCAATACGTTTGTCTAATGGTGGGTGAGACAGAAACAGCTCACTGAACGTCTTGGATTTACCATTAATACAGAATGCCATCATACTGCCTTCTTCCTGCGGCTCATAACTGGTTTTCAGACGCTGTAAAGCAGCAATCATCTTCTCACGACCTACCAACTTAGCAGAACCTGCATCTGCATGGAATTCGCGGTAACGGGAGAACCACATCGTAATAATACTTGCCAGAATACCGAATACGATTTCCAGCACCATTGAAACAACCATGTAAACGATCGGGTTACCAGAAGAGTTACCCTCTTCTTCACTATTGTTGCCAGACAGAAAACCTGATACAACCTGAGCCAGCAAACGGGAGATAAAGATAACGAAGGTATTGACTATCCCTTGCAGCAAAGTCATCGTCACCATATCACCGTTAGCGATATGGCTAATCTCATGGGCAATAACGGCTTCCGCTTCTGCCCTGCTCATATTATCCAACAGACCAGTACTAACAGCGACCAGAGAAGCATTACGACGAGCTCCGGTAGCAAAGGCATTAATGTCAGGTGCAGCATAAATAGCAACCTGTGGCATCGTAATATTGACCTGCTCCGCCTGACGGCGAACAGTTTCAACTAACCAATGTTCAACTTCATTTGCTGGCTGCTCTATGACCTGACCACCAACAGAACGCAAAGCCATCCATTTGGACATCAGCAGGGAAATAAACGACCCACCGAAACCGAACAGACCAGCCATAATCATTAAACCTTGTACGCTACTTCCCTGAATTCCTGTCAGAGAAAGTATTATCCCGAACACCAACATAACAGCAAGGTTAGTGAGGAGGAACAAAGCAATTCGCATCATAAAAACCGGCTTCCTTTATTAATAATCAATGCACTTTCAGAGTTAATCTATAAATAAGGCTGTTCTTGCTATATTCAAGGCTTTGAACTCTTCAAGCGATAAAATCAACACAACTTTACAAAATTATAAAAAAACCGGTATCAGCCTAACACCAATTGGTTAAGCAAAATACTCTGATACCCGGTAACACAGAGAAAATGTGAAACAGTTCATCCTTCCTGAAAAAGGGAGAACAATTCAAAAAGCGCCGTTTATGCAGAGACTAAAAACCCAATACACCGTTCACTCAAAACATCTCAAGTGAACGGTATTAGACATCGTTAACGAGCTATTTAAAAATGACTCTACTTAGATTTAGCTAACACTTTCTCAGCAGGTTGATGGGATAAATCAAGTGCAATTTTCACTGATTCATCAAGATAAGGATCCGGCCCCTGATAATCTTTAGGTAAATCATCCAGTGAAGTTAACAATTTTTTACCCTCGCGTTTAAAGCGATCATTAATCCGGTTCAGTTTTAAAGCATCATCTTCTTTGTTCTCTTTCTCTCTTTGTGCATAGTTAAGAGAAACAATGTTCTTATGCTCTTTCATTGCCTTATAGTGCGCAATGTCCTCATTGATATATTTGAACTCTGGATCATCCGCGATGCGGGCACTATGAGCCACATTCAACGGCGGAACTAACCCTGCAATAACTTTAGACCCCGTATAACGGGCAGGAGGAACGCTATCCCAAGGCAAAGCATTATCTTCAAAACTTTCTCCTGTTTCCGCCGGATCAATCCCCGTTGGCATCACAATATCAGGTGTAACACCTTTACGCTGGGTACTACCACCATTCACACGATAGAATTTTTGAATCGTATACTGAACAGAACCCAGTGATGGCCAATCAGGACGCATCATTTGATCGTAAATACGACTCAAAGAACGATATTGCTGAACCGTACCTTTACCAAACGTTGGCTCACCAACAATCAGCGCCCGCCCATAATCCTGCATTGCTGCGGCAAAAATCTCAGAAGCAGAAGCACTAAACCGGTCTACCAGAACAACCAAAGGCCCTTTGTAGTACACCATCTCATCAGTATCGGAATCCTGGCGGATTTTCCCGTTATTATCCCTGACTTGCACAACCGGGCCACTTGGGAGAAACAGGCCAGACAAAGAAACCGCTTCTGTCAGCGCACCACCACCATTACTACGCAGGTCAATAACAACAGCACTGACATGCTGTTTAGTCAGTTTTTGCAATTGAGTTTTAACATTATCAGTCAAGCCAACGTAAAAACCTGGGATATCAAGAACGCCCACTTTTTCCTTACCAATTGTCTTGACTGACATCTTCACTGCCCGATCTTCCAGACGGATCTGTTCACGAGTCAAAGTGATAGTACGTGGTTTTGCCCCTTTGGTATCAGAAATAACCTCAAGCCGTACTTTACTGCCTTTAGGGCCTTTAATCAGTGCAACCACATCATCCAGACGCCAGCCAATAATATCCACCATGGATTTCCCTGACTGAGCGACACCGATAATCTTATCACCCACTTTTAACGCTTTGCTTTTGGCGGCAGGTCCACCGGCAACCATAGAATTTATGACGGTATAATCATCATCTATCTGTAAAACAGCACCAATTCCCTCCAGGGAAAGACTCATCTCTGAGTTAAACTGTTCAGTATTGCGTGGTGAAAGATAATTGGTATGAGGATCGATTTCACGGGCAAACGCCGTCATAATCAATTGGAAAACATCTTCACTCTGACTTTGTGTCAGGCGTTTTAACGCAGACTGATAGCGCTTGGTCAGCACTTGTTTAATTTCTTTATCGTCTTTACCGGTGAGTTTGAGATTGAGCCAATCATATTTAATTTTAGCATCCCAAAGTTTATTTAACTCTTCGATATTCTGCGGCCAAGGGGCTTTGGAACGATCAACATCAATTGTGTCATTACCACCAAAATTCATTGGCTGTTCAAGACGAGATAAAGCATACTGATATCGCTCAAAGCGGCGTTTTTGCAGCAAATTAAACAGGTCATACGGGATTTCCAGATTCCCGCTTTCCAATTCCTTGCCTAACAACTTTTTCCTATCAGCATACTGAGCTACATCTGACGCCAGTAATATGTTATGACTGTAGTCCAGTATATTAAGGTAGCGGTCAAATATTTTTGCTGAAAAATCACCATTTAAATCAAATTGACGATAATGAGAGCGAGTGAAGCGGGATGTTACCCGCTCGCTCACTGTTGAGTGCTGAGGCTCTTGCTTCAATACAGGCAGTTGCTCAATACGAACAGGAACAACCACTGGACTGTTTGTATTTGCATAACAAATACCAAAAATTGAAACGCCTAAGACAAAAGCCAGTCTGACGAATGTGTTCATGCCCAGGTTGGCCTCCGTATCAGAACTGTAAGTGTTCTGCGCGTACAATCATCGCTAAACCGGAAGGCAATTGTACCCGTACACCGTCTTTGGCGATTTCAAGCACAGAAGCATCCATCGAGCTTTTACCCACTCTTACTTTAATTTCCTGTCCAATTTTCAGCGATGAAACATCGGCGATCTGAGTCGGTGCAGGTTGAGCAGGTTTATCCGCCGGTTTACGTGCCTGCTGAGGACGATTTTGTTGGCGTGGCTGCCGTTTTTCCCCTTCAGTATTGTTGGCACGACGACGAGGAGCTGGCTTTTTGGCTACAGGCCGTTCATTTTTTTCACCGGCAGCCGCATTTTCAGCTTCACGTTTTTTAGCTCTTTGCTCCGCACGCTGTGCCTGAACCCGTGCTTTGGCTTCAGTCAGTTGCTGGAGAGCGTGTTCAATATGTTCCGCCTCCAGTTCACCGCATGAATTACCATCAAGGTCAACACGCTGCGCGCCCTCTTTAACACCATACAGATAACGCCAACTTGATGTATACAGACGCAAGGCAGAGCGCAATTGTGTTTTACTTAAACACTCTTCGTCCTGGATACGTTCAACGATATCCTGAAAAATACCGATCTTTAAAGGACGAGCTTCACCTTCGGCTACGAAACAGAGCGGGAAACGCTCAGCTAAAAAAACAATAATTTCTTTACTACTATTCAACTTAGGTTGATTTTCCATGAAATTTCCTGATTACAACGGTTTTGCCAACCAGCATAGGCATGAACTGGCGTCATTATAATAGCGTTGCTGATAAATGCCACGTTATCCATATGTTAAGTTACATTCAGTTCAACATATTTCGGCACAACGCACTGTTCTAAATGAGCACAAAGCCCATCAATAAGGGTTTGTAAGCCAAATTCGTCTTTTTCGTCGAATCTATTAAGAATCGTGCTATCAATATCCAATACACCAATGATTCTATCGTTTACGATTAATGGCAACACAATTTCAGCGTTACTGGCAGCATCACAAGCAATATGACCGGGGAATGCATGAACATCATCAACACGCTGAATACGCTTTTCTGATACAGCAGTTCCACATACCCCCTTGCCAACAGGTATTCTCACACAGGCAACTTTTCCCTGAAATGGTCCCAGAACCAACGTATCACCATCAATCAGGTAAAAACCGACCCAGTTAACGTCATGCAAGCGTTCATACAACAATGCGCTGGCATTAGCGAACGTCGCTATTAAGTCAAACTCACCAGACAACAGAGCTTTTAAGTCCGCTGCAAGCTCCCGATAGAACTCATTTTTATTCATATTGACCTATCCGATGAAATTTACAAAATGCATCTCTATTTTTTTGTATCAAAAAAATATCAAATGCCCATAACAATAAGGTTAACAGCCTGTCACACTGACGTAAATTTTTTACTGTCTTTAATAAGATATTCTTTATTATATTTATTGAGCATAGGTAAAGGCTAGTGAGATATCACACCTCTTACCAAAACATTATCAAAAGTGTAGCCAGTATGAATATGATTCACTGTAAGCACCTCAATGCCCTTACGCAATAAAAATCAGACTGAATTATTCCGCAATTATAAAGATCAATTATCTGATAACCGTACCAATCATTAGTTTCTTTCATTTTAGAGTTAACGCTTCATGAAGTAAAAAACAAAACATTCAAACAATTTATCCGTAGAATTATTGCACTACCACTTTATCGTTAACACTTTCAGCTCCTACGACCACACCAAATAAATATTTCCTACTAAATGTGGAAAAGGTCAAAGAATAGCGAAGATGAAAAAAGCAATATGACGAGACTAAGTTTTAGAACAGATAATTATAACAGCAATATCATCTACCGATAATACAGCACGGAAAATATTATTACTGGCAATTTCAGTCATTTGATCTATTCTCAAATGATGGCCTTACTGGTCGTACCTGTTAACTAAAAGCTAAGGAACCATCATGAATCAGACAAAGTTAAGAATTTCCAGCTACGAAATTGATGATGCAATTCTGTCTTCATCTACCGAAGAAGATGACACTACCATTAGCATTCCTTGTAATTCTGACCACGAGCTTTGTATGCAACTGGATGGGTGGGATGAACATACCAGTATTCCCGCCTTACTAGACGATAAGCACATTCTGCTATACAGAAAACATTACGATAGACAAAAACATGCATGGGTTATGAGGGTGGTCTGATGTCCAAAAAACTTTTGACAAAAAAAGGCCGAGTTGACTCCTCTACTCGGCCTAGGGAAAATGGCTCTTAAAGAGCCGTGCGCTAAAAGTGTCATTGAGACGTAAACAACTTACAGTTTAAAGCGTAGCTGACATATGGCATTTTACCAATTTTTTGGATAATAAATAGCCAGACATCATGCTACCGCTTAACTCAATGGCATTATTTTTTATCACACAATGCTAAAGCTGCTTGCTGGAATAGCTCTATACTCATTTTTTGAGTCGGATTTTTGCTATCATTCAATAGAATAATATCCAAAGACTTCGCATTCACCTTCCCTATTCTCATCATCTCTGTGGCTATATCATTCAATGGGTATTGCACTAACGTACTTGGATTAATCACAAACAGAGCCCGATTTGCTCTGCAATCCAACATCACTTCTTCCCGTGTAAATGCCCATTTATCACCAAACTGTAGCTTACTCACCGTTTCAATAGGCGCAGCAACACTTTGAAAAGAGAAAGAAAACAAGGGAAGCAATAAAAATAAACGTTTCATAATAGTTACCAATGTAGATATAAGAACGAAAAAAGCAGATTCATTCTCACGCACTACCTATACACTCCGATTCCTGCACGCAGTCCGTATTCTCGCTATATTCTATTGTCAGAAACAGACTGCACCAATAGCCCCCACCGAAACAGGGGGATGAATTAAGAAAATCAAACCGGCTGGTAAGTAGCAAAAACAGCAACACATAATAAAGCCAGTGCTCCAAGCATAATTTCAACCCAACTATTGATAACTAACAATTGATAGCGGCCGGGTTGCCTCAATTTAGGAACCAAAATATAGCGATTCATTAATGCAAGCACCACCATACCCGCCACCAGCGCTATCTTTAGCCATAGCATTGATTGATATTCACTGCCACTATATTCCGGCCAATCAGGGAGCAAAATCAAGCTACTTATGGTGCCTGTAACAATAATAAGAATTACTGCAATATGACCATATGTGGAAAAACGCATCATAGAAATCATAATCTGTTTATCCAGCCCTACAGCCAATTCATTTTTTATACGCAAAAGTTGCAGGCACAACAAAAACGGCCATAATCCACCAAACCAATATCCAACACTCAATAAGTGAATGACCTGATTAATCTGATGAAAAACACCTGTCATCCCATCATGTATTACTGAATGGCCGATAAGAGCATGACAAGACAGTAAAATGGCAGAGATAATTAACATCGTAACATTTCTGGTTTTTTGGTTATTGATAAACAATAACCCTATAGCAACTATTGAAACCAGTATTTGCCATTGCCAAACTCTGCCAAAAGTTGTTCCCAGTACTGCTAGCCAGATTTCCAGATTATAAGTATCTTGCCAACCATCCCCCATTATCCCCGCTTGCATCGCCAACCAGCCAATTGCCGTTATGAGTGCCCCAATCGTGCTGATAATTACCCCCAAACGGAGACGGGCATCAATCAGAACAGATAAACGATCGGGAACCAGCATGGCAGTAAATATGCTGAGACCAAACATCAACATGACTGCCACGAAATGAGTGAAGCGACAAAGGATATACAGCGCGGCCAGAGACATAATTACTTAACTGTAAAGCTATAAACGCCTTTAGTTTTATGCCCATCAACAGAGACTACTCTCCAGTCAACATCATATTTACCCGCCACTAGCTTATCTTCGACAGGAAGAATAAGTTTTGTATTGGTTGCCGGATCAAGCTTCAGTTTACCCGTTTTTATAAGTTTATTTTCCGGGCCAGTCACTTTTACTTTACTGAAATTCAGCTCAATACCTTCTGAAAAACTCAAAGTAATTACCTGTGGTGTATTTTCTACTGTCGTATCTTCTGCTGGAATTTGTTCTGTTAAATGCGCATGGGCCAAAGCTTGTTGGCAAGACATGCCGACAAAAAGGACAACTAAAGCAGATAACTTTCGGCAAAAAGAGTGAATTTTGCTGATAGCCATAAATGACCTCTTAATTTTCAGATGAATTTCTATAAATTGATATCATCTTATATCAAAAGGATTATTTTATCCGCGATAACTTACAATGAGAATTTCGTCTTGTGAACTATCGCGCAAAAATAAAGGAAAACCGCAGTATTAGCCTTAAATATCTAAAACTATTGTCGACTACTGCGGTTAATTCATCCCATTCAGTCAGACAGGATTTGCAGCAGCCAGAGCTTTCAGATCCTTATCCAGGAAGAAGAGCGCCTTACCATCCTCGCCAACCATATCCAGTTTATCAAGGATAGATTTGAACAATTTCTCTTCTTCGTGCTGTTCTGCTACATACCATTGCAGGAAGTTAAAAGTAGAATAATCCTGCGCCGTTATCGCCAAATGGGCGAGTTTATTAATTTCAGCAGTAATGAATTTCTCATGCTCATAAGTTCTCTTAAGTACATGGGATATGGATTCATAATCAGTCGAAGGCGCATCAATCTGCCCCAAACGTGGCATCGCACCAGTATCACTCAAATAATCAAACAAGCGATGCATATGCTGCATTTCTTCCTGAGAGTGTGATTTAAAAAACGCGGCGGCACCTGCTAACCCTTTATCACTGCACCATGCACTCATTTGCAGATATAAATTCGCAGAATAGAACTCCAGATTCATCTGCTCATTTAATTTATTAACCATTTCTTGATTTAACATAATAGGCACTCCAGTTATTAATTTACCTGTATTATGCCAATTATATTAAAATAATAAAACCCAATAAGCAAAAATAAATTAAATATGCGTATGGCATTGAAATAAAAATATATTTTCAAAAAACACAAACAGAAATGAATCTCATTTAATATATCTAAATGGAAATGAATTTTATTTACAAAATAACATTCACTAAGAAATTTTTATATTTAATGATAATGAATATTATTTATATTTATAAAATAATCAATTCAGCCCTTGCCAGAAAACCGAGTCTGGATTAACTTTATCTTTTTGTGAATTAGAGTTTCAATTCAGCGAGACACTTATGGGACATAATCTGGCCGGGCTTTCTACAGAGAGTATGGATAAAGTAAATGTTGATTTGGCGGCATCGGGGGTGGCTTTTAAAGAGCGTTACAATATGCCAATATTTCCTGACACAGTCGAACAGGAACAACCCACACACCTTAGGGAGTATTTTCAACAACGTTTGGTGCATTATCGCCAGTTATCCAAACAATTTTCCCGTTTACCTTATGAGCCGAAAGGCCGCTGACCATCTATTAAGAATTGACAACCACCGGATAACCGGTGGTTATACCAAATTATTGCTCTGCAAATTTATCCGTTGCACTAATCAGATGATGTAAAATACCCGGCTCATCAAATGAGTGTCCTGCACCTTCAATGATGTGTAACTCTGCTTCCGGCCATGCTTGTGCCAGATCCCAGGCATTCTGCACCCGGCAAGCCATATCATATCGACCATGAATGATGACTGCCGGAATATCCCTTATAACATCAATGTTATTCAACAGTTGCTGATCGTCATTCATAAAACCCTCATTGATAAAATAGTGGTTCTCAATTCGGGCAAACGCCAAGGCAAACTCATCTTCTGCGAAAGATTCTGCGCTATCTGAAGGAAGCAATGTTACCGTCTCTCCTTCCCATAAACTCCAGAGGCGAGCTGCTTCTAATTGAACCTGACGATCATCACTGGTCAGCCGTTTATTATATGCTCCGATAATATCCCTTCGCTCTTCCTCCGACAAAATAGATATCGTGCGTTGCCATTTGTCGGGGAAAAAATTAGAAGCGCCATCCTGATAATACCAGTGCAACTCCTGCGGCCTCAGCAAGAAAATTCCCCGAAGAATTAATTCAGAAACTCGCTGGGGGTGAGTCTGGGCGTAAACTAAAGATAAAGTAGAACCCCAGGAGCCCCCAAATACCAGCCATTTTTCCACCCCCATTAATTGACGCAAGCACTCAATGTCTTCAACTAAATGCCAGGTGGTATTATTTTCCAGACTGGCATGAGGTTTTGAGCGCCCACAGCCACGCTGATCAAATAACATGACATGATATTTCTTAAGGTCAAATAGCCGACGATGATAACAGGCAATACCACCGCCCGGTCCGCCATGAATAAATACCGCAGGCTTACCGTTAGGATTACCACATAATTCCCAATAGATTTGGTGACCATCACCTGTGTCCAAATAACCAGAACGGTAAGCTTCACAGGCCGGATATAATTTTTTCAATTCTGACATAACATTTCCTTTACTGGCTAACACCAAATCTGGTGTCCATCTAATGACGGGTTGGAAATAACTATCAGAAAATGTTATTTCAATTCACTATAGCTAATCGTATTTTGCTGACAATCAACAACAACACGGTAATCTTTGTCACGCTTAGAACCACGAACAGTAAGGGGAATTTTTAATATAGCTTTATCACCAGTGATATTTTCCTCATTTACCCACGCCACAGGTGTAGATGTCCCCAACTGCTTTTTATCTTCTGACCAACGGTTGATACGATTTTGCAGAAAATCACGTTTTACCTGAGCGGCAATTTGCGATTTTGTTAAATTATCGCAAGAGACAAATTTATCAACACGTTTGCTCTCTGACACAGCAGATGCTGCAAATGAGACAGCGAGCAAAAGTGCAGCGCCTGATAGGCCAACGCTATTCATGATATGACATGCTTTCATACTACCTCCTGTTAATATCTCAAAATAAGAGATTAAATATGGAGCTAACCTAACATGCCAGGTGAAATAAATGTGTGATTATTGTTAAATAAATAATTTAATTATGTTCATTTCTCATCATCAAACATCACATTAACCTGCCCTTTTGTGCGATGCTGTTCACGAAGCTCTTGAGCAACCAACCCAATGGCTTCTCCACTGCTCATTCCCTCAGCCATTAATTTCTGAATTTTCTCCACTGCCAATTGCTGTTCCTCATGAGATAAGGTTGGCATACTTGAAAACATGATAATAACCTCTAAATAAACTGATCGACGCCGAAGAGTATAGCGATTTTTATCTCAGGTAAGGAGTGGATTTCTATGTTAATCTCTGGGGATGAAAATCAATGCCAACTCTTGCATTACAACGGTTAAAACCAACACCATAATGAGTACTTCACTGCAAAAACGACAATTACCTTATCAATCAGACGCAGCCATCAACTATTTCGCGCCGATTTCAAACCAGCCTTGGGCAATGCTGCTCCATTCTGGTTCTGCAAACCATCCCCATAACCGGTTTGATATTCTGGTTGCAGAACCATTAATAACCCTGCTCAGTCATGAAAAATCAACCGTAATAAATGAACGTGGTGATACTTATATTACTGAGGAAGATCCCTTCTATCTGCTAAAAAAACAACTGGAAAAGTTAAATATTACAGCAAAGTTTGATCCTGATTTGCCATTTCAGGGTGGTGCACTGGGTCTCTGGGGATATGATCTTGGACGTTGTATCGAAAAATTACCGTCACAAGCCAAAAATGAGTTGTCATTTCCAGATATGGCAATAGGTATTTATGACTGGGCGCTGATTGTTGATCATCATAAAAAAGAGGTGACTCTATTTAGCTACAGTGATGCTGATACACGCCTGAACTGGCTTATATCCCACCAGGCTTCGCCAAAAACGGCTTTTACACTGACCAGCGAATGGCAGTCAAATATGAGTGCAGAGCAATATAATGAAAAGATTAGCTGTATTCATGACTATCTATTAGACGGCGATTGTTATCAAGTCAATCTGGCACAGCGATTTTGCGCTGATTACCGGGGAGATGAATGGCAAGCATTCATCAAACTGAATAAGAGCAATCGCGCACCTTTTTCTGCCTTTATTCGTTTACCAGAAAACAGTGTCATTAGTGTCTCTCCTGAACGCTTCCTACTCCTGGAAAATAAGCAAATTCAGACTCGGCCAATCAAAGGAACATTACCGCGCTTAAACGACACAGAAAAGGATACATTACAAGCTGAAAAACTGGCGGCATCAAAAAAAGACCGGGCCGAAAACCTGATGATTGTCGACTTATTACGTAATGATATTGGCCGGGTAGCCACACCGGGATCAGTTAAAGTTCCTGAATTATTTGTCGTTGAACCATTCCCTGCCGTTCACCATCTGGTCAGCACAATTACCGCAGTACTACCAAATGAACAACATGCCACGGACTTACTGCGCGCCTGTTTTCCAGGCGGTTCTATTACCGGTGCTCCTAAAATCAGAGCAATGGAAATAATAGAAGAGCTTGAGCCTCATCGCCGGCATGGATATTGTGGTTCAATTGGCTATATTAGCTTTTGTGGCACGATGGACAGTAATATTACTATTCGTACCCTCTTGACCGAGAAAGAAAAAATATATTGCTGGGCAGGTGGCGGAATTGTTGCCGACAGTATTGCTGAAAACGAGTATCAGGAAACATTTGATAAGTTGAATCATATTTTACCGCAACTGGGAAAAATAAAATCGATATGATGCCATTATCTGATTTCATTAACAGATTTCAGTTACAGATTCCATCACCCCCTAAACGGCTTGCAAATAACACCCGCCATGCTGCGGTGTTATTACCGATCATCTGCAAGCCGAAACCAACGCTATTACTGACCCAGCGCGCCACCACATTACGATCACACGCCGGTCAAGTAGCCTTTCCCGGTGGGGTTGCAGATCCCGAAGACAAATCAATCATTGCTACAGCACTGCGGGAAGCAGCAGAAGAAGTCAACATCCCCCATCAGAAAGTTAAAGTTTTGGGGCAACTCATGCCCTTAGACAGCATGAGCGGTTATCTGGTGACACCCATTGTTGGGTTATTAGCCCCAGAGTTGTCTTTCCACAGCAACCCGACAGAAGTTTCCAGTATATTCGAAATCCCTTTATCTGAAGCGCTTTCTCTTTCAAGTTATCATTATCTTGATGTTAACCGCCGTGGTCAGCAATATCGCATCTATTTTCACTGGTATCAGGGGCGACTTATCTGGGGCCTGACAGCGGCTATCATTTATCAATTAGCTCAACAGGTTCAGGTTTGATCCAAATCATGAGAAATAATCACCCTGTGTTTTTTTCATCCATTTTTGTCACAGTTGCTATCATAATTCAAAAAAAACTGTAAACTCACTTATCAACACTACTAAATCACAGTAAAGTAGCGTACCCCAATATATATAACTATATCTCTATCTTTTTTAAGGAGTCTGGCGTGATTAGCGTTTTCGACATGTTTAAGGTCGGTATTGGCCCATCTAGTTCTCATACAGTTGGCCCGATGAAAGCCGGCAAACAGTTTGTCGACGATCTGGTAAACCAGGGCTTAATGCCTTCTATCACGCGTGTAGCCGTTGATGTTTACGGCTCACTCTCATTAACCGGCAAAGGTCATCATACGGATATAGCCATTATCATGGGCCTGGCAGGTAATTTGCCAGCGACCGTTGATATTGATTCAATCCCCGGTTTTATTCGTGATGTAGAGCAAACTCAGCGTATTAAGCTGGCCAATGGCTTACATGAAGTCGATTTCCCACGTGACAGCGGCATGGTTTTCCGTAGTGATAACCTATCGTTACATGAAAACGGTATGCAAATTCATGCATTCGCGGGAGACAAAGAAGTTTATAGCAAAACCTACTACTCAATTGGTGGTGGTTTTATTGTTGATGAAGAGCATTTTGGTAAACCCTCTCAGGATATCAAACCTGTTTCATATCCATTCAATTCAGCAAAAGAACTGCTGATGAATTGTAATAAAACCGGGCTATCTATCTCCGGTTTGATGATGAAAAACGAACTGGATCTCCACAGTAAAGAAGAAATTAACGCTTATTTTGCTGATGTCTGGGATACCATGCAGGCTTGTATTGAGCGTGGTCTGAACACAGAAGGCGTTTTGCCTGGCCCATTGCGTGTACCACGCCGTGCAGCGGCATTACATCGTATGCTGACCTCATCAAACAACCTGTCTAATGATCCAATGAATGTCGTGGATCTGGTGAACATGTTCGCCTTGGCAGTCAATGAAGAAAATGCCGCGGGTGGGCGTGTTGTTACCGCACCAACCAATGGCGCTTGTGGCATTGTTCCTGCCGTACTCGCTTATTACAACCATTGCATTGAGCCTGTAACACCAGAGCTGTATATCCGCTATTTCCTGGCATCCGGCGCTATCGGCATTCTGTATAAAATGAACGCCTCTATATCTGGAGCTGAAGTGGGTTGCCAAGGGGAAGTGGGTGTTGCCTGTTCAATGGCAGCAGCTGGCCTTGCTGAACTGCTTGGTGGTAGTGCTGAACAGGTCTGTATTGCCGCTGAAATCGGCATGGAACATAATCTCGGCCTTACCTGTGACCCGGTTGCAGGCCAGGTACAGGTGCCTTGTATTGAACGAAATGCCATTGCTTCAGTAAAAGCAATCAACTCTTCCCGCATGGCTTTGCGTCGTACCAGTGAACCACGTGTTTCTCTCGATAAAGTCATTGAAACTATGTACGAAACAGGCAAAGACATGAACGCTAAATATCGTGAAACATCCCGTGGTGGTCTGGCGATTAAAGTTCAGTGTGATTAATCAAATAAATAACCTGTTTTTTGATCAGTAAATCCTTCTGCCATCAAAATATCCCTACCTTAGGGTAGGGATGATAGGCGGTATCCCAGGAATCGGCCTGATTGCGATATGAGGAGAAAGCATCGCAACAGGTACTAACCTGTCGGAACAATACTCAACGGCATTAATTTCCTCTTGGAGTGATGCAGCCGCAATTACGCGAACAATGTGACCACCCTGAAGCAGTTGGTGCCCAGCAGCTAGAAGTGGGCCGAGGACCCCCACGACACTAGCAGATAACTATAAGCCATAAAAAGTCCCTTATGTCCAAGAACCAAAAGTCAATTATCCGCCTGTTTAACCAATATGTTGTGGGGCGTCGCCAGGTATACACGCAGGTATGACTGCTGACGGACATACAGATGATGGCGTAGTCCAGTCGCCGATCTGTACTGCCGCTTTACTCTCGCTTACCGGCAACTTGATACTTTTAGTTGCCACGGCCGTATTACCATATTCGTCTTTAGAAATAACAACCACGAACAGTGCTTTTGCAGCTAATGCTTTGATGTTGTAGTATTTTTTGGTGTCAACTTTCGCCTGCCAGTTAACCAAATCGCCATCAAATGGTATCTTTATCCCATTAACATAAACACGCGTTGTCGCAATTTTACTTATGTCCTTCGCCGTACCAGAAATTGTAAGCGTAGTACCAGCAAGAGATGCATTCAATACTAACGCCGGGGGCAGCTTATCTGTACGTTGCACCGGTGGTACTGTTTTTCCGTCTGAGTAGTCCAGTATTTCGTCGGCCAATGGGGGAACCCGGGTTGCTATGGTTCTGTTATTGGTGGCGAATTCATAAGCGTATGCGTACCGAAGAAGATCGTTGTCGCTGTAAGCTGGTCCAATGAATGTTAAGTTAACAGGAATACCCGTGTCCTTCATGGTCCCCATGCTCACTGAAACACTTGGGATGCCCAAGTGACGGAGAACATAGTTGGTGTTCGAGTAAAAGTTACCATTCTGCAATGCTTCGTCGTACGAGACATCATTGACATCTGCGTTAGCTTTACCGATGTTGCCGTTTGCGGGAAAAACAATGAGATCAAGCTTCTCCGCCTTCATCCAGTTCTCAAGGTCTATCTTTCGCGTTTCTTCGAGGCCGCGGATCATAGTCGTAAAACCCGGTAGTTTCTCTATGGGCTGGACCCCAGCTTTGATTGTATCGATGAGCAATTTATAATCTGAATTTTGATTAAATCCGCGACACGCATCGACGGATCCTGGCGGGCTCGGAAATACTGTCGCCGGGTCGATATTAGTCCAAGAAGGGAAATTCGGGTCTCCTACACTCTTAAGGAACTCTTCCGCCACATAGGAATTTATGTAGTTAAACTCCAATTCCATCCAGTCGAGCGGAATAAGTCCGCGCTCTTCCATCGTTCTAGTACCTACACGGTCCCCCTCATAATTATTCTGGAGTGGGAAATCGATTTCAATCACGTCAGCACCAAGCGCACGAAGGTCTACAGCAGCCTTATCCCAAAGTTCAATGATAGACGGCCTGACGCGAACGGGATCACTTCCACCAAAATCTTTGCCAATGTACATCTTTGGAACGCCAACTCTTCGTCCCTTCAGCGAATTTGTGTCCCTGAGTTCAAGATAGGTTTTAGGGCGTGCTGAAGTCACAGCAGGTAGTTTGACAACCTTCTGATGACGCCAGAGGTCTCCCTCTGTGATCGGATCATCAACCACTACCACATCCAGGACTTGAAGCATATCCTCAACAGTACGTGTATGCGGGACAACCACATCACGTATAGGGTACAGAGGCCAATTGCCTCGGATTGAGATCAATCCACGTGAAGGAGTATAGGCCACCAGAGCATTATTAGACGCAGGTGAACGACCAGACGACACAGTTTCCTCCCCCATACCGAAGGCCGCAAAATTTGCAGCCGTTGCAGTCGCCGAACCGTTCGATGAACCGGAAGACCATGCGGCCGTAAGATAGTCGGCGTTGTAGGGACTTTCCGCACGACCATAAACACCTCGCTGCATGCCACCGGCTGCCATCGGAGGCATGTTTGTCTTTCCGATGAGTACTCCACCAGACTCCCGAATCTTTTTAACCATGAAAGCATCATCTTTTGCCATCAGCTTTTTGAAGGCGGGCGATCCCGCAGCTACGGTGAGACCAGCAACCATATAGCTATCCTTAACAGTGTAAGGGATCCCATGAAGAGGTCCGAGTATAATGCCCTCAGACCGCAGACGGTCTGCCTCCGCAGCCTCCTCAAGCACGCTTGGATTTAAGACAGGAATGGAGTTCAGTTTTATACCATTGAGATCATAGGCATATACTCGGTTCAGGTACATTGTCGTCAATTCGACACTTGACAACGCACCAGCCTCCATCGCTTGCTGCATCTGTTTGATGGTTGCTTCTTGCAACGAAAAAACCCGCGTGTTGGATGCATCAGCAGTTGGCATGAATACCACGCTCATGAATAATGAGCCCATCACTACTAGTACGCTGTTGGATATGCTCCCGGTGAACTTCCTTAACCAGAACAACCATGCATGACATGTAATAGGTCGACCTGATTGAACGGCAGTTATACTTTCTAACTCCATAATTAGCCTCCAATAATGGGTGAACGTAAGGATCCGTTAATTTTTTAATAGACAAATAAGTTATTTTTATTTTAATTTATATAACCATTAGTTAGCTTCTTTTGCTAAGGACACATACCTGAGAAAGCTCGGCTGGCACAATGTGCTGTATTTGCGTGCCAGATCCCAGTGTGAAAGGTAAAGCTTGTGATGTAACTGCATTTGAAATAACACATCACAGGCATTTTTAACCTGCGGTTACCCAGTCGGACCCCATTTACTGATGCCCATTTTTTCCATTTAGCCACGGTCTTGGGATTAATATGTTTAATGAAAGCAAAGTGCCGGGTAAAAAACCAGCACTTTGTCAATAATCTGATATCCCTACCTTGGGGTAGGGATATTTTTTAGCCAAAACCCACAATGATCACTTTTCGATCGAAAAAGATGAATATATTTTTAAATTTTAATTAATAAGATGTCACCGGAAACAGAATAAATAACCACAAATATGAGTATTTAAGATAATTATAAATTAATTTCACAATATTTAGCTTATTAAATTGTTTTGTGGTTAACATTTTCATCTATTTCATTTTTTCTGACTGACAGCAATTTTCCTCAGGTATTTCTGATGGTAATCTAGCAGCCTATTTTTTCAGTCAATAAGAGATAAAGTCTAAATCAAGTCAAATATTCAGGTATCACATTGATAAAAGGTTATTATTCGTACAAACATGCTTTTTATTGGAGGAATGATTCATCAAAATTATTGGAATAACTTTGTAATAATCCTACGTTTATATTGTTAACAGAGGGGAAAACAGGTGAGTATAGCCATTATGATTGGCACACATGGCGCTGCGGCAGAACAACTGCTTCGTACCGCAGAGATGTTAATTGGGGAACAGGAAAATGTTTCTTATATTGACTTCGTTCCTGGTGAAAATGCCGACACTTTATTTGAAAAATACAACAGTAAACTTGCAGCACTTAACACAGAACAAGGTGTGCTGTTCCTTGTTGATACATGGGGAGGAAGTCCATTCAATGCAGCTAACCGTATCGCTGTAGATAAAGAAAATTATGAGATCATCACCGGGGTTAACGTTCCGATGTTGGTTGAAACCTTTATGTGCCGGGATGACGGCCCATCTCTGACAGAACTGGTTTCTGTTGCTCTGGAAACAGGAAAAGAAGGTATTCGGGCCCTGAAAACGGAAGAGCCCCAAAAAGCCGAACCGGCTAAACCGGTAGCGCCTACTATACCTTCATCTACCCCCTCAGCGGGTGGTCATATGAAAATAGCCCTGGCCCGGATTGATGACCGTCTTATTCATGGTCAGGTTGCGACTCGTTGGACAAAAGAAACCAATGTCAAACGGATCATTGTCGTCAGTGATGAAGTTGCTGCCGATACTGTCCGCGCCACCCTGCTAAAAC
The DNA here is from genome assembly GCF_000517265.1 of Photorhabdus khanii NC19. GTDB lineage: Bacteria > Pseudomonadota > Gammaproteobacteria > Enterobacterales > Enterobacteriaceae > Photorhabdus > Photorhabdus khanii. The sequence continues at coordinate 581,271 of NZ_AYSJ01000014.1, read as the reverse complement.
AGGTTGCTCCACCGGGACTCAGTGCTCACGTTGTTGACGTTGCCAAATGTGTTCGCGTTTATAACAACCCCAAATACGCTAACGAGCGTGTTATGTTGCTATTTACAAATCCAACAGATGTTTTACGTCTGGTCGAGGATGGTGTTGACATCACATCTATAAACATCGGTGGCATGGCATTCCGTCAGGGAAAAACTCAGATTAACAACGCGATATCCGTTGATGAAACCGATATTGCGGCCTTCAAAAAATTGGATGAACGTGGCATTGAGCTCGAAGCCCGTAAAGTTGCCAGTGACAGCCGTCTGCAAATGATGGATCTGCTCCAGAAGGTTAAAAACGAAAAACAAACCAGAGCAATTTAACTATTACTCAATGACAAAAATTTCTTACCAAATTTAATTTGGTTATAGGAGACAAACAATGGAAATTACCGTTGTTCAAATTGCATTGATATTCATCGTAGCTTGTATAGTCGGAATGGATTCCATTCTTGATGAATTTCAATTCCATCGCCCACTCGTGGCCTGTACCTTAGTTGGGATCATTCTTGGTGATATGACAACCGGTATCATTATCGGCGGCACACTAGAAATGATTGCGCTTGGCTGGATGAATATCGGTGCTGCAATTGCCCCGGATGCTGCCTTAGCATCAATCATCTCAACTATTCTGGTCATTGCTGGTGGCCGTGATATCGGTGAAGGTATCGCCCTGGCTATTCCTCTGGCAGCCGCAGGACAAGTGCTGACCATCATTGTACGTACTATCACTGTTGCCTTCCAACATGCCGCTGACAAAGCAGCAGAACGTGGTAACCTTCGTGCAATCAGCTTTATCCATTTATCCGCATTACTGCTCCAGGCTATGCGTATCGCCATCCCGGCCCTGATTGTCGCATTATCTGTTGGCACCAATGAAGTCCAGCAATTACTCGCATCTATCCCTAAAGTAGTCACAGATGGCCTGAACATCGCGGGGGGAATGATCGTGGTTGTTGGTTACGCAATGGTCATCAATATGATGCGTGCCGGCTACCTGATGCCATTCTTCTACCTGGGCTTCGTCACAGCGGCATTCACTAACTTCAACCTGGTTGCATTAGGTATTATTGGTATTGTTATGGCCGTACTGTACATCCAGTTAAGCCCCAAATATAACAAACCTCAGGTGGTAGCTGCCCCTGGACAAGCCAATAATCACCTTGATAACGAATTAGATTAAGAGGATGAGCAAACATGTTAGATACAACAAAAACGACGGCTCAGACAGCAGACCAGAAGAAACTGACACCAAGTGACATCCGCGGTGTATTTCTCCGTTCTAATGTATTTCAGGGTTCATGGAACTTTGAACGTATGCAGGCTCTGGGTTTCTGTTTCTCTATGGTTCCGGCTCTTCGTCGCCTGTATCCGGAAAATACCGATGAGCGTAAACAAGCAATTAAACGCCACCTGGAATTCTTTAACACTCACCCTTACGTCGTCGCGCCTGTACTGGGTGTCACGATGGCAATGGAGGAACAGCGCGCTAACGGTGCTCCGATTGATGATGGTGCCATCAACGGTATCAAAGTTGGTTTAATGGGGCCACTGGCTGGTGTGGGTGACCCGATTTTCTGGGGCACAGTCCGGCCGGTGTTTGCTGCTCTGGGTGCAGGTCTCGCCATGAGTGGCAGCTGGCTTGGGCCTGTGCTGTTCTTCTTCTTATTTAACCTGGTACGCCTGTTGGTTCTTTATTCAGGTATCTCTTATGGCTATAAGAAAGGGATTGATATCGTTCAGGATATGGGTGGTGGTTTCCTGCAAAAAATGACGGAAGGGGCGTCAATTCTTGGCCTGTTTGTCATGGGGGCATTAGTTAATAAATGGACAAAAGTCAATATCCCGCTGGTTGTATCAGAAATTCCTAACCAGCAAACAGGTGAAAATACAATAACCACAGTTCAGAATATCCTCGATCAGTTGATGCCGGGCCTGGTCCCACTTTTACTGACATTTGCCTGTATGTGGCTATTACGGAATAAAGTCAATGCCCTGTGGATTATTATTGGCTTCTTTATTCTGGGGATTATTGGTGCCAGATTTGGTTTCCTCGGTCTATAATTAATCATTCGGGGAGGGAGGAATTCCTCCCCGCATTTTCTTTTTTACAGCAATACAGGGATTAAAGAATGAGCCTTAATGATATGGTATTAGTTGGTTTAATCGTATTCATGCTGGCTTTCGCTGTCTATGATGAATTTGTGGTTAATCTGCTAAAAGGGAAAACTTACTTACAAATAAAGCTAAAAAGAAAGCACAAAATTGATGCTCTCATCTTTATTATCCTGATACTTATTGTTGTTTATAATAACATCACGGCTTATGGCAGCCGTTTAACCACATATTTATTGTTATTTACTATCCTGGTGACTATTTATATTGCCTATATACGCTCACCTAAATTGTTATTTAAAAATAACGGTTTCTTCTATGCAAACACATTTATTTCCTATGATCGGATAAAAACCATAAATTTATCTGAAGATGGCATCTTAGTTATTGGCTTAGAAAATAAGAAGTTATATCTCTCAGTAAGCCAACTTGATGATTTGGAAAAGATTTATAAATTTCTCATCGAAAACAGATAGATAAACATTAATAATATATAAAAAAATAATAAACAGTCAGCCTGATGCTGACTTTTATTTTTACCCTATCTTTACCACATCAATAGATAATGATAACTATTATCGACATCACACCTCAATCCTAAAAATAATATTATTTTCCCTTTTTGAGTTATTATGCTATCTTTTAAAGAGTCATGGGGAGTAGCCTGTTTCAGAGAATTAGCTTAGTCAATTTTTCTGAAAAGCTCGTATCAACACGCTCGTTTAAAAGTAAAACGTGGTGCGGGCAGCCTTATTTCGGTTGGCAAGACCATAGCATATAACACCATCATTGGTTGGGGGTGGATTATATGTATATGGAAACACCCAACCGAGGTTATTTTAATGAATATGTACGCAACCCTTATCTTAGCTTTAGCACTCTCAATGGATGCCTTTGCTGTTGCAGTTTGTAAAGGGGCCGCACTACATAAACCACATTTTCGTGAAGCAATCCGTACTGGTTTGATATTTGGCCTGGTAGAAGCCTGTACCCCACTGATTGGCTGGTATATCGGGCTTTATGCCAGCCAATATATTATGGCGTGGGATCACTGGGTTGCTTTCACTCTGTTATTTATTCTGGGCTGTAGAATGATTACAATGAGTTTTAAAGCGAATCAAGAACAAGAGTGCGAATCACCCTGTCGCCACAACTCAATCGTGCTGATAACAACAGCCATTGCTACCAGCCTGGATGCAATGGCAATCGGTATCGGGCTCGCTTTTCTCCAGGTCAATATTGTGCATACTGCTATGGCTATCGGTATGATGACAATGATTATGGCAACATTGGGGATGTTAATCGGTCGCTATATTGGCCCGCTGTTGGGCAAACGCGCTGAATTTATCGGTGGGTTTACTCTGATTGCGATTGGTTTCAATATCTTATTTGAGCATCTCGAATTGTTTATGTACGCGAAATAACATCTTCAGCCCAAAATATTAATCTCTCAAGAACTGTATTTTGGGCTGAAATTCTAATTACCTCAGGCGTTGATAAACCCGCAATATAAAATCAGTTTCGCATTCAAACAGCGCCTTATTTGCTAGTTCTTTTTTCATCGTTTCAGTTGCCCGCCAGGCAAATGGCGTCATCTGTAATAAATGACACGCTTGTATTCCATCTAATTTCATTGAATAAGATAATGACTCATCTATTATCAATTCAAATCCTGCCAATTGTTCTGTCTTCAATGGATGAAGATGAATATTTTGATAAATCAACTCCTTGAGCTGATAAAGATGTCGAGGACCAGGAGTCACTGTCAGAACAATTCCTTGTAACTTAATCACCCTTACCAACTCTTCTACTTTGCAAGGTGCATAAATTCGCAACACCCCAGCAAGAGACTTATCGGCAAATGGTAAACGATGACTTGACGCGACACAGAAACTGACTGAAGGATAGCGTTTAGCGCCATAACGCACAGCGATCTTAGCGACATCTAACCCATAGATGTTAAGATTACGCCCCTTACTTAACCGTTCTTCAACCGCGGCAGTGTAGTAACCTTCACCGCATCCTATATCCAGCAAACTATCTGCATTTTCTGGCAGATACTTTTCCAGCAGTTCTGAAACCCGTTGTTGTAATGGCTGATAATATCCTGAATCCAAAAATGCCCTTCTTGATTGCATCATCTCCGGGCTGTCTCCTGGCTCTTTGGATCTTTTATACTGAACGGGCATCAGATTGACATACCCTTCTTTAGCACAATCAAACTGATGATTATTTTCACAGTGCCATTGCTGCCGGGTTAGCAATAAAGGTTGATGACATAAGGGGCATTGATAAGACATATGATTCCCAAAAAATAAGTAAAAATCAGCGGATACTATAGCATATTCTGATACTTTTCATCGTAAATCATACTACTTAATAGTTCTATATAAGCGATTAATCATTATTTTAAATGAAATTACATTCCACTATTTTCAGCATTATCTTTGAGCCAGCTCGCAATATTTTTGTGGAATAAATATATTTATCAGGTATTATTTCCCAATCAAAAATCAAGAAAACACCCGTTATTAATAAGTGATTCAACTAACATAAACAGCTAATAATACAGGTAATAGAATGAACATTTTTATACAATATTTTAATAAATTAAGATCTATTTCACCAAGATTCGATATTATGCCGAATAAAAATTATTTTGATCTTATTCCATCAAAAAGTGATGTTGATACTTTATCTGATGATCTGGATAAAGTCCGCGCGGATTTTGCTGTTGTACTGAGGCAATTCAATGATGAAGTTATATTATCTACAGGGAAAGAGACGATATATGACCAAAAGAATAAACAAAAAACACCCGAAAATAGATAAACAAATCTATCCAAGTGATATCAACCCATTATATTACCAGCTTCCTGATTCGGAAATATTAACTATTTATGAACGATATACAAAGGGAGCCACTGATAGATTCTTAATCTTGATCGAGCAACAACAGAAGCATAGGCATGAAATGGAAAAAATTGCCTTAGAACAAACAATAAAACAAGGTATAAGAGGGCAAAATTGTGGACTGTTACTGACTTTCACCTCTCTATTTATTGCTTTAGTATTAGGATTAAATGGACATAATTGGTTAGCAAGCATTATCGGAAGCGGTACTGTAACAACGATTTTAATTATTTATGTTTTGAACAGAAATCCACAATCGTATAAATAAGATTTCAAAATGGTGCTACATCCTATGTCATTTATAATTCTATGTATAACAATGAGTTGAAGATGGTTATGTGTAGCAGAATTATGAAACGTTATTTATAAGATAAATCAATATAGGCCAGAGTAAAAAATAAATACTGCGGCACAATTTTCAGGGAAAAACATTAATCAGTGGATTAATGGAAATATAGGTCTGGATAATGTGGATGTTAGTATCTAGAAAGTACATTCGCATCTGATTGTTCAGCAGAAAAACTACAGCAGACAAAGGTAGTATCAGTCTTTGGAGTTTTCTTCGGAGGATATGAAAAAAATAAAGAAATTATTAGTTAATTATCTGAATCTGTAACTTTATATACGACGTTAACTTCAACACCCGTAAAAGAGTGAACCTTCTCTGTAGTCGGTATTAGTTCACTCTTTTCAATTTTATCCTCTCTCCACAACTAACTAACAGCTCAGCAAATAACACGTTATTTATCACTTTTCTGTGTCAATATTATGCCGCTGCCACATGGAGTTTCAAACCTAATGCTTTAACGACTTTCAGAATAGTACCAAACTCAGGGTTGCCATCATCAGATAACGCCCGGTATAAACTCTCACGAGACAGACCGGCATCTTTTGCCACCTGAGTCATACCACCACGCGCACGCGCAATAAAAGCAGGATCATCACCAGCTTCTGTGGGAGAGTAATAAAGTTTCATACTACTTCTACCTTTTTGATAGCTGATGATTCCGTTATTAATTACGATGACAAAATTTAACCGCCTATAATCTACCCAGCTAAGAGTCAAAGTATCTATTTAAGTCTGACTCAACAACTTTGATTATATCTAACTTGCTGATTTCACTCTTGTCTATATTTATCAACACGTCACAGATCACTGCGAAAAATCCACAGGCATCAGCACAAGTTTCTATTTTAGGCTTTGATAAAAACCTAGTTGATTGATGGGCTCCAACATGTGAGTTTTTTATAGCAACTTTGAAATCATTAATGCTCAATGAATTAGTGAATGTAGAAAAATTAATATCTAAAGCTTCTGATATTTTCGTTCTTAGCTCCGGGTTTTCCTTAACCAAAGCAAGCACGTGTACCACATCTCTCAACAGGCTATCTTTCACCTCTCTCTTAGTTGTCGCACTATATAGTTTTGTATTGAACTTCGTAAATAATTGATTATGAGTCCTCAATACTTTATCCGTAGAGATTTCAAAAATAGCTCTAATTGAGCACGCTATTAGTGATAGATACTCTTCTTTAGATCTTGTTGAATACACTTTATCTATAGCGTAAATAAGATCTGACACAGTTTCAATTCTAACTTTATAACCAGATCCAGACTGTATTGTAAATAAAGATTTATTCCGTACATCTCCTGAAATGTTGGAAATTTGTTTCTCAAAAGAAAGTGTAATCTCCGTAGAAACAAGGCCTGTAATTTCATCTCTATATCTATAACTAACCTTTATTTCACGCGGATGTTCAATCGATATCAACACTCTGTTAGTAAGAAGTTCCCCATCAACCTTGATCTCAACATCACTTTTATCTACCTCTTCACCCTTGCTATTTCTTACTTGAAAAATATATTCATCTAGATCAATTTGTTCCGAGGGAATATAAAAGTTGGCTGGTTTCTTTCTATCTATAAGTATCAACGCTGTCTTATTTTTGGGTTCTATAGTTGCCTTATCCGGGATAGCTTTTCCCGTTAATACTAATTTTTTGGTATTTTTTAGTCCTTTCTTTAACTCAGCACCGTTTGTTTGGATAGACTCATTCAGGCGTCTAAGATTCTTAACCAAACTTCTGGTTAAATTGTTATCAACAAAGTTAGTTCTATCTGAGTTAAACTCAATGTCTTCACTTTGACTTCGAATACATACTCTACCAATCATTTGAGCGAGCGTATCACCCGAACTTTTCTTCCTTAATACATCAGGATCAAATATGATTATATTATTGAAAAGGTTTCTGTTAATATATATAAGGGGGTGAAGAGCATTATCATGAACCCTTTTATAGAGTTCCGATACTACTTTTGAAGTTTTTCCTTTTTGAAAATGAAAAATAACCAACTCTAAACTAATTGAGTAATCAGCTCGTTCTATAGAAAAAGGCAAAGTTCTTAAAAGTTGTCCCTTATGGAAAAACTCCACTTTTTCCTTAAAAGAGTCATATTTCACATAGAATAGTTGACTGTCTTCACTTTCCAACGTAAACGACTTTAGCTTATTTGTAGAAACTATCTTTTGCTTGTTTTCTATTTCTATATTTATATTAAATGATTCATCTATTACTGATGCAGCTAGCTTTTCAGTCACTTTTTCATCAGACAAATCCAATAGCAGTTTATTTATTTCTTCTTTACTTGCATAAACTGTAATTTCAGTACCATTTCCTGTTCCGATATCTGTGACTATTGGTATTTCAACGCCAGAGACATCCTCCTTAGAGACAAGGTCTGATTTTCTTACAGAGAATATGCTACGCACCCCATTTTTACATGTATTCCACTCGACCTTATCTCCAAACTTAAATGCTGAAAGAAAGCCTAGTCCTTTGGAACCTTGAATAATTCTTGTTATACCATCTTGTTGTACCTCATGCCCGTAGCTTTTTGTACTTTTTGATATGTGAAATAGTGACTTAATTTCACTTTCCCCCATACCATTTCCTCTGTCAGAAATAATGATCGTCTGCTGTGATAGAGAAACTTTAATTGTGACATCAGGAGAAAATGCATCATATGCGTTTTTTATTAACTCATTTAAAGCAAATAACGACGAAGGAATTTTTTGAGAAAGTTCCTCAATTAACTTTCCACCAAACTTAAGTGATGCAAACGACATATAATAAACTTTCCTTTTTCAAAAACAATCGTTATAAATAAAATCAAGAAAGATCACATAGAAAATAATCCGAAAAGTCAAGCGCTACTTCCTCATCATAAGGATTAATTCTTTATCCATTGTACTTGCAATGTTATTTTTTATTGCCATTCTTTTAGATGGAATCTCTCTTTCTATCTGATGTATAAAACTACAACCTTTGTACTCCAAAAGCTCCTTCATGATACTATCTAATGGTATTTCTATATTAGATATTCTCCTGTTACCTAAGGTCCATATCATATATGCATTATCCCGGAGATTTAATAATGAGTTATCCAAAGCAAGATCTAAATCAAAAATAAAAGTAATTAATTTTTTAATATTATCAGGATTAACTTCTTGAATTTCATTTACAGCCCTAATTAATGATGGAGACTTACACCTTAGAGACTCTAGTTTTTCAGAAGCTTGCCTTAGAGAACCACCAAGACTGCTTGAATCAATTTTATTTTGGTTTTCCAACAAGCCTTTAATCTCTAAGTTATCTATATCCCTCTCATCAATCCACTTTAAGGATAAATATGAGAACTGCCCATACGTAACTGTAGTGTTGTTATCTCCGTAGGGAGGAGAGCTTACGAGCAAATCACACTGGAAGTTTTTCTTCATTGTTTTTGATGTATCCGCATGCATGATACTCACTTTACTCTTAGAAATTGCTCTCCTTAGATTTCCCATTTCTTCAAGTACTGCTTTTTGCTGTTTTAAAGCAACTATGCTTTTCTCAATGTTCTTTGCAAATACCTCTAGTGTATTTGGTGTACTCCCAATCTGCTCACTTGACTTAATATGTAGTTTAAAAGTTGATCCTCTTGAGTTACAAACCGTCCGAACAGTGTTACTCATACACAACCAAAAAATTTTCCTCGCCCATTTCGATTTTTCAGCTTGTATGGCTCTATATAACTTACTTAAGTCCTGTTGAACCTCTTTAGTAAACCACTTATCAATATTTTTTATCTGAACAGCTACATCTATGCTTTTATCATTCTGTACTTTTTTTGTTAGGACACTGTATTTTAAGTTAAATGCATCAATATATAATGGCCCGCTCTTAACTTCACAAGCCAAAATTGAAAGAGGATTAATATCTATTCCAACAAAGTCAAGACCTCTACACATAGCTTCGCCAAGTGTAGTTCCTGAACCCACAAACGGGTCGATTATGCTTTTTACATTTAAATCTGTTTCTAATACGGCGTCAATGAGCTCCCCCTGCATTGCTGGAACCATCATTGCTGGATACTGAATCAGAGCATGACAGTATTGCCTTTTTGCCCTACCTTTAAACGACCAATAAGCTTCATTACCCCTTGAATAAGAAGTAACTTTATTCAACAATGCACTATCTCTTTCTGTTAAGTTCATATGTTCATTTCTCGGTCTTCCATATATAAACTTTATCAAATAATAGAGCATCATACCAGGTCTTTTAGTAGCTAATGCTTACATCTATCATGCCTCCCTTTCAGCAACATTCTCGGCACTCAACCTTTCTTTTTGATGCGATACGCCATCATAGACTTCTTTGTCCAAGATAGCTGGTTGTTTAATAGCCTCCTTTCTATTTTGAGTATAAAGTTTATCAAGTGATCTTTTTGCGATATGACCTAGGGGCTGCTTATATACAGGATCTTAAGAATTAAGTCTTTCAAAACACGCATCCAATGTTTTGTTTTTACATGATTTTCCTTGTGGTGTTTTGAAAACATTCTGGCATAAATACGCTCGGGCCTTTTCCAGCCAAAAACAGGTTTCCGACCATACCTTTTGGAGACAGTTTTCGATTATCGGCCATAGACAGATCTCGGTATTTTGAGCGGCTTATAGGTTTTGTCCCTAGGTTTCAGAAGCTTGAGCTTAGTTTCCGTCAACATAGCATTTCCCTATAATTTTTTCTCATAACCAGTCACGGTAGAAATAGCTGTATGCAAGTGATTTTCGTTGGATTCTTTCAGACAGAGGAATGTGATCAATTTATTGTTTCAATTAAATTAAAAGGACGTCCTGAGACGTCCTTGGATGCTGTAGTACTATTCCCACTCAATCGTCGCAGGCGGTTTACCGCTGACATCATATACAACTCTTGAAATTCCATTGACTTCATTGATGATCCGGTTAGAAACCCGGCCAAGGAAATCATAAGGTAAATGCGCCCAATGTGCAGTCATGAAATCGACTGTTTCTACTGCACGTAAAGAGACAACCCAGTCATATTTACGGCCATCCCCCATAACACCCACAGAACGAACCGGCAGGAATACAGTAAATGCCTGGCTTACCTTATTGTATAAATCAGCTTTGTGCAGTTCTTCAATAAAGATAGCATCCGCACGACGCAGCAGATCACAGTACTCTTTCTTCACTTCACCCAAGACACGAACCCCCAGACCAGGACCTGGGAATGGATGGCGGTTCAGCATGTCATAAGGCAATCCCAGCTCCAGGCCAATCTTGCGAACTTCATCTTTGAACAACTCTTTCAGAGGTTCCACCAGACCCAGTTTCATCTCTTCCGGCAAACCACCTACGTTATGGTGAGATTTGATGACGTGTGCTTTACCTGTCGCAGAGGCCGCTGATTCAATCACATCCGGGTAAATAGTGCCCTGTGCCAACCATTTAACCTGAGTCTGTTTACTTGCCTCTTGATCAAACACTTCAATAAACACACGGCCAATGGTTTTGCGTTTTTCTTCCGGATCATTGATGCCAGCCAATGCAGTAAGGAAGCGATCTTCTGCAGGAACATGGACGATATTCAGCCCAAATTTACCGGCAAACATTTCCATCACTTGATCGGCTTCATTCAAACGCAGTAAACCGTTATCGACAAATACACAAGTCAAGCGTTTACCAATTGCACGATGCAGTAATAACGCGGTAACAGAGGAATCAACACCACCGGACAACCCCAAAATAACGTGATCATCACCAATCTGTTCACGCAGACGTATAACCGCATCTTCAATAATAGAAGCCGGAGTCCACAGAGCTTCACATTGGCAAATATCCAATACAAAACGTTCCAGTATGCGTTGCCCTTGATGGGTATGGGTGACTTCCGGATGGAACTGTACACCATAAAAACGTTTTTCTTCATTCGCGATAATGGCAAACGGGCAGGTATCAGTGCTGGCAATAGTGATAAAATCCGCCGGGATTGCAGTGACTTTATCACCATGACTCATCCATACATCCAGTAACGGTTTACCCTGCTCATTCAACGAATCCTGGATACCACGAAGCAATGCACTTTCCGCTTTAATTTCAACCTGAGCATAACCAAATTCACGTTCAGTAGAACTTTCTACCTGACCACCGCATTGCATCGACATAGTTTGCATGCCATAGCAGACACCCAGTACAGGAATATTGGCATCAAAAACATATTCAGGTGCACGCGGACTTCCCTGCTCTGTAGTACTTTCCGGGCCACCAGAAAGAATAATACCGCTTGGATTGAATTCGCGGATTTGTTCTTCCGTTACATCCCATGCCCAAAGTTCACAGTAAACTCCGATTTCACGGATCCGGCGAGCAATCAACTGAGTATATTGCGAACCAAAATCAAGGATAAGAATACGGTGCTGATGGATATTTGTTGTCATGTGCGGCGAATTCCAAAAAACAAGTGAATAAGAACAAAGAAGATAGGTGGCTCCTACAGGAGCCACAATAAATATGAATTACAGGCCTAACCGGTAGTTTGGCGACTCTTTGGTGATGGTTACATCGTGAACGTGGCTTTCCTGAATACCCGCACCACTAATGCGAACAAATTCGGCTTTGGTTCTCAATTCATCAATAGTTGCACAGCCAGTCAGCCCCATACAGGAACGCAGGCCTCCCATTTGCTGATGGATAATGTTTTTCAGCAACCCCTTATAGGCAACACGCCCTTCAATGCCTTCCGGTACCAGTTTGTCTGCGGCATTATCAGTTTGGAAATAGCGATCGGAAGAACCTTTAGACATCGCGCCCAGAGAACCCATTCCACGATAAGATTTAAATGAACGCCCCTGGAACAACTCGATTTCTCCTGGGGATTCTTCCGTTCCTGCCAACATGGAACCGACCATGACACAGGAGGCCCCTGCGGCAATCGCTTTTGCAATATCACCGGAGAAACGAATACCACCATCAGCAATAACCGGAATACCTGTGCCTTCCAGCGCTTCAACTGCATCAGAAATAGCGGTAATTTGCGGCACACCGACACCCGTCACAATACGGGTAGTACATATAGAACCAGGGCCAATTCCGACTTTAACCGCATTGACTCCAGCCGCTACCAACGCTTTTGCACCTTCTCCCGTCGCCACGTTACCGCCAATAATCTGTAGATTTGGGTATTTAGCGCGGGTTTCACGAATACGCAGCAATACACCTTCAGAATGACCGTGTGATGAATCAATCAGCAGAACATCAATACCCGCGGCAACCAACGCATCAACGCGCTCTTCATTACCGGCACCCGCACCAACTGCGGCCCCAACGCGTAAACGTCCATGCTTATCCTTACAGGCATTAGGTTTACGTTCCGCTTTCTGGAAATCCTTAACCGTGATCATGCCAAGCAGGTGAAAGTCTTCATCAACCACCAGCGCTTTCTCAACTCGTTTTTCGTGCATTTTCTGCAACACAACATCACGGGCTTCACCTTCTTTTACCGTTACCAGACGCTCTTTGGGTGTCATTACCGCAGTAACCGGCTGATCCAGATCGGTAACGAAACGTACGTCACGACCCGTAATAATACCAACCAACTCATTTCCTTCCGTTACAACAGGATAGCCAGCAAAACCATTACGCTCTGTCAGTGCCTGAACTTCACGCAGCGTTGTCTTAGGAGCCACCGTGACGGGATTTGTCACAACACCACTCTCATGTTTTTTCACCCGGCTAACTTCTTCTGCCTGGCGCTCAATAGACATATTTTTATGAATAAAACCAATTCCGCCTTCCTGAGCCAGCGCAATAGCCAAGCCGGATTCAGTCACGGTATCCATAGCCGCAGACAGCATAGGAACATTCAGACGAATAGTGGAAGTCAGTCGAGTAGATAGATCAGCAGTGTTAGGCAGAACAGAAGAGTGGGCAGGAATTAACAAAACATCGTCAAAGGTTAAAGCTTCTTTTTTAATTCGTAACATAAGCAATATCTCACCAGGCTGCGGACAATTTAAGGAATAAAATATTGCCGCGGCATTATACAGAACGTAATCGGTTGCCTCCAGCATTTTATTAAAAAATTTCTTGCTTACTTCATAACGAACGTTAGTATCGGTGAATTAAACCCTTGTTTTGGAATTTGATCTGGCTCACATGTCACTACCTTCTAACACTGGAATTTTTTCTGTCAGTCGCCTCAATCAGACTGTCCGTCAACTGCTCGAAATGGAAATGGGCAGAATTTGGTTGAGTGCTGAAATATCGAATTTTTCTCAACCCTCCTCCGGCCACTGGTATTTCACCCTGAAAGATGAACGTGCTCAGGTGCGGGCCGCCATGTTTCGCAGTAGTAATCAACGGGTGACATTCAAGCCACAAAATGGTCAGCAGGTTTTAGTTCGCGCGGCAATTACGCTTTATGAACCCAGGGGGGACTATCAGCTTATTGTTGAAAGTATGCAACCCGCCGGTGATGGCCTGTTACAGCAACAGTTTGAATTATTGAAACAGAAACTCAGTGACGAAGGATTATTTGCTCAGAGTCATAAGAAACCCCTTCCCTCTCCGGCTCAACAGCTTGGGGTGATTACATCCGCCAGTGGTGCCGCCCTGCATGATATTCTAAATATTTTGCAACGCCGTGATCCCTCATTGCCAATCGTCATTTATCCAACAGCCGTTCAAGGAACCGAAGCACCACTACAGATTATTCGGGCGATCGAATTAGCTAATGAAAGGCAGGAATGTGATGTATTGATCGTCGGGCGCGGTGGTGGTTCGTTGGAAGATTTATGGAGTTTCAATGATGAACGTGTCGCCAGAGCAATTTTTCACAGTGATATTCCGATAGTCAGTGCAGTAGGCCATGAAACGGATGTTACCATTGCTGATTTCGTGGCAGATTTGCGGGCCTCGACACCATCAGCAGCCGCTGAATTGGTCAGCCGTAATCAGCTCGAATTGTTACGTCAAATCCAGTCACAACAACAGCGATTGGAAATGGTAATGGATTACTTCTTTGCACAGAAACAGCAGGTTTTCAGCCTGTTATCTCACCGTTTACAGCAGCAGCACCCTCATTTACGGTTGGCGCGTCAGCAAAACTTACTGGTCAGTTTACGCCAACGGCTCACTGACAGCTTGCAACGACATTTGCGACAAAGCGATCTGGCTTATGAGAAATTGCAACAACGGCTCTGGTATTCAGAACCCAGTCAGCAGATCCGTCAGTATAGCCAACAGGTTCAGCAACAATATTTTCGGCTAAGACAAACAATCGAACGACAAATCAGCCGTTCCAGAGAAAAATTTGCTGTCTCCTGTTCACGAATGGAAGCCGTCAGCCCACTGGCAACACTGGCCCGTGGTTACAGCATCAGCGAAGCCCCTGATGGAAAATTACTGAAACAAACCAAACAAGTCCATGTTGGTGATACTTTGAGAACCCGGTTACAAGATGGATGGATTGAGAGTGAAGTGATTAAAATTAAGAAAGAACGTAAAAAACGATCAGCAAGTCAGAAATAGTGGCATTCCTTGCCACTTATTTTATATCAGAAACGGATTTCTGCTCCTGCAATATAAGTCCGGCCTCGGGCGGTTTGATCAACTAAAGTTAGCTCATCGATAACTGGAGCAGAACTTAAGCGATTAAGTGCTTCAGAATAGTTTCTGTTTGTCAAGTTTTGTACTGAGAATTTCAGCAACACATTTTTATTTATCCGATAATCACTATAAAGATCGAACACAGTTGGGATTTTTTGCTCTTTTTGCATCAATGTTCGCCCATCAGCATCCTGATTATATGGGTCTCTATCCATCTTATAGGAATCCCCCGTATATTTAACTATTGCCCCGATACTAAGTTTTTCGTCCAATAAGCGGATCCCTGTATCCAAGGTCATAAAATTTTTAGGTAATTCCGAAACAGGATCTGCACCAAAAATCGCGGTAGAAATAGACGTTGGTTGGTGTGTTTTTTGCTGGCTATAAGACAGCTTACTGTAAAATATACCGGCATCATAATCAGCAGAAACTTCATAGCCACGCATTATTACCGGGGTTATGCTATTGCTATAGATATACATATTAAAGTTAACATCAACATATTTCCAATCTTCTTTTGTCAATGTTGAATATTTGCATTTCCTACCGTTTTTGCACAAAGTATATGATTCATTATTGATGTAATTTTTAATTTTAGTGTGATACCAAACAGCTTTCAGACGGAAAATATCTCCTTTCACCAACAGATCAGGACGGAAACTGTTAAAACCGATTTGATAAGTGTCCGATTTTTCCCCTTTCAGGAATGGGTTAATGGATGCACCGCCTTCATTTCCATAGAAAACTTCTTGCACATTTGGCGCTCTCATTGAACGGGTATAACTGACAAAAGGCTCGAATTCAGGAATGATCTCCGCTGACAGCAAAATACCCGGATTAAACCCATTCTCTTTCAAATTCAATTCGGTTTCGCCTTGAGGAAAACAGTTAACTCGTAACTCACAAGCCGGTTTATGGCCTTTTACATTATAATCCATATAGTTAAGATTAATATTAGCTTGGTAAATACCCCGACTAATCTTCAACCCACTATAAATACTGGCAATATCCTGTTTACCTTTTGGTGCGAAAACATTATTCTCTTTTGCATCGTGATCTATTTTTTCATTTGCTTTAGCTTCTTCCTCATTATTACCTTTATTACCTGTGTATTTAGTATCAGTTGTCTTACTATATTCAGTTTTCATCAGTTTGCTACCGAATATCAATTCAAAATCTATATCTCCATAATTGAAACGACTGGTATTACTGATATTAACGGCATTTGATTTGTTTTTAGTTTTACTATTTGACAAGATAAGAAGTGCGTTACTTTCATAGTTCTGATTGCTTTCACTGGAACTAACCAATAATTTCATATCAACCCATTCACTGAATGGTTTATAATTATACTTAAAATAAATATCCTCATTATCAATATGGCGACGGGTAAATTTATTGTGATAAAAACGACTACTCAGTTCCATATCATGAAAATCATTTGGCTTAATATTTAACTTCATTAATTGCGAATTGGGTTTCTGTTTAAAAGATTCATCCGTAGCAAATTCATCACTTAATATTCCATCACCGTTTTTATAATTAGCATCAATAGAATGCCCACTGGCGGCCAACATAGCACCGATTGACCCTTCAGAACTAAAAGCCTGGGTTTTACCAGCAATGGCTATCATTCCGCTACGACCAATGCCATTATCTCCATAGGTCATTTTTGTACGAGTTCCCAGTGTATTGCCACTGAATATCACATCATCAATACCAATTGTACGGAAATTAGCACTGCCCGCTAATGCGTTGACACTATCAGAGCCATCAGATTGGCCTCGGCTAATATCCATCCCCACAATAAAGTTAGGATCAATTAATGTACCGAACTGGTTATTATTACTATTACCATGTATTACGCTGGTAGGCGCTGAACCATAAAAACTTTGGCTAACACCATCAACCATCATATTCACTCGCCCAAAGCCACTTAGTCCGCGAATATTCACACTCACCGTTCCCTGCCCCGGATCTATTTGAGTATAGGTTCCTGGCATACTGCGTAATAGACTATCTATTGACTGAAGTTTAGTATCTTCACCTTTAGAACTGTAAGAACCGGGTTTTTCCATTGCCCGCACTTCAGCATTATCCTGTGAACCTGAAACCTTAAGGCTACTGAATTTCAGCACCTTATCTGATTTCCCCTCTTGCTTTTCCTCACCATACGCAAGTCCTTGAAGCCCAATAAAAACAACGCTGGCCCCTGCTATTTTTGTCATTATTTTCATTTCAATCATCCCAATTGCATACAAATAAATATTTGCTTACATCCCGTTTTCAAAAAAACAATAGAAATATTTAGCACTGATAAATAATTATCAGTGCTTTTAATAGAAACTTATATTTATAATTTCTTTCAGTTATCTTTTAATTGTGGAAAATATTTCTTAGCATCATCCAGCATCAAAATAAAACTGTAATCCAGTGCGGTGTCTTTCAGTCGGTTAAAGCGGCCTGATTTACCGCCATGCCCGGCACTCATATTGGTTTCCAATAATAAAATAGAGTCACCTTTTTTCATATCCCGTAATTTTGCTACCCATTTAGTCGGTTCCCAATATTGAACCTGTGAATCATGAAATCCACTTGTGACTAATAAGTTTGGATAGCGCTGATGCTTTATATTGTCATACGGGCTATATGATTTAATCCGAAGATAATCTTCTTTATTTTCCGGGTTACCCCACTCTTCATATTCTCCTACTGTCAATGGAATAGAAGGATCAAGCATGGTGGTAACCGCATCAACAAATGGCACCTGAGCAACCACACCACGATATAATTCCGGAGCCTGATTAATCACCGTCCCCATCAGCAAACCACCGGCACTGCCTCCCATCGCATAAACCCGTTTGCTGTCACCATATTTCTGAGCAATCAGTGCTTTGGTCACATCAATAAAGTCAGTAAAACTATTCATTTTATTTTCGACTTTACCTTGCAAATACCATTTTTTACCCAATTCACCGCCACCACGCACATGTACCAGCGCGTAAACAAAACCCCGATCTAATAAACTCAATCGTGGTGAACTGAATGAAGGGTCCATACTGATACCATAAGCCCCATAACCATATATCAGGATCGGGTTCTGGCCTTTTTTGAACAGTGACTTACGATAAACTAAAGAAACAGGAACTTCCACGCCATCACGGGCTTTCACCCAAATACGCTGACTCTCATAATGATGTTTATCGAAGCCTTTAACTTCCTGCTGTTTAAGTAATTCCCGCTCACCGGTTTTCATATTCCACTGGAATGTTGAGCTTGGTGTTGTCATGGATGAATAACCATAACGCACAACATCGGTATCAGGTTCAGGGTTGTAATCAATCCATGCCATATAACTTGGATCATCAAACTTAATCTGTTTTTCCTGATCGGTTTCCCAATTAATCTGACGAATTGTCGGCAATCCTTTCGTTCGCTCCTGAACGACCAACCCGTTATTAAACAGTGCAAAATCTTCAAGATCCGTCTCCTGTTGCGGAGCAATCACTGTTTTCCACGGCGTATTTATGGCATCAGTTTGATAAAGCCCATAAGTTGCGCTTTCATGATTTGAGCGAATGTAAAAATGGCCACGGAAATGGTCAATATAATATTCCCGGCCTTCTTGACGGGGAGAAAACACCTGGAGTTCAGCTTGTGGTTTATTCGCGTCAATCAGCAAATATTCAGAAGTCGAATTACTGATTACCGACAACATAATATAATCACGGGAGGAGCTTTTCTCTATATCTAAATAAAAACGCTCATCTTCTTCCTGATATATTTTCTGGTCTTCGGTGGTATCTGTACCATATTGGTGACGAAATACCTGATATGGTAATAAAGTCTGTAAATGCCTGCGCACATAAAACAGTGTATTGCTGTCATTTGCCCAAACAATGTTGCCGGAAGTATTTTCTATTACACCATTATTCCACTGGTTATCAGCGATATTTTTAAAAGAGATCTGATAATTACGACGCCCTTGGGTATCCTCAGCAATTGCAATACGTTTATTATCCAGAGAGATAGCAAAATGACCCAGTTGATAATATTCGTGACCTTTAGCTCTTTCATTACCATCAACCAGAACCTGCCAGTCTGATAAGCCATCAACAGGTTTACGCTGATAAATCGGGAAATCTTTTCCCGCTTCATAGACGGTACGATAAATATACCCATTATAAGTATAAGGTACAGACTGATCATCCTGTTTCATCCTGCCGACCATTTCTTCATATAATGTATCCCGCAATGGCTCTCCGGGTTTCAGCATCTGTTCGGTGTATTTATTTTCGGCTGTCAGATAATCAATGATTTTTTGATCCTGACGATTATCATCCCGCATCCAGTAATAGTCATCTGTACGGGTATCACCGTGAATCGTCATCTGATGTGGTTGTTTCATGGCCTTTGGTGGCATAATTTCTCCTTCTGCGGCGGCAGAATTCAACCAGCCGCTCAATAAAAACGTTAATAACAGCCCTTTAGTTTTCAGGGCAAACCGCGCTTGCTGCCTTAACATACTGCTGTCCTTAAATCGCTAAAAGATTCGATTAGTTAAATTAAAATCAATCGGCAGTTCTATCGTAATTTCACTGCCTTTTAAAACGCTATCAGGAGGAATCGGTAATGGCTGCGCTCTCGCCAGAACTTGCTTCGCTTCCCTGTCCAGAGAATGGGTACCTGAACGACGGACTAAATCGCTGTTAGTGACATAACCTTGCTTATTAATGGTAAATCTGACGGTAGGCCGGCCAGTGCGGTTTCTTCTCTGTGCATCCTCAGGATAACGTTTATAACGGTTCAAATGCCCGATAACCTCAGCCCGCCATAAAGCATCCGCATCAACGACAACATTTGAATCACTGTCATAAGAGGCGGCAACCCGCGAAGTCAAATTAGCCGACGTGGCAGTACTGCTTACCCTGGCTGCACTACTCTGAGACTTTTCACTCTCTTCCTCTGCCTGCTGCCGCTTCACTGGCGGTGTTTTCTTAAACTCTTCCGGGTTCTTTTTCTGTTTTTTAGGCTTATGCACCAGTATTTGAGCCTGCTCATTTTTAATCAGCTCAGGTGTTTTCATCTCATTAACCGCACTTTCCTGTTGCCGGCTGGCAACAGAAATCTGCTGTTCAATACCAATAGGTTGTTTCTGTACTTGATGTGTCGCTTCTGTCAGTAATGAAAATTCCATCATCACGGCTGGAGGTGGCATCAGTTCATCAGGGATTTCTTCTGGCTGATAGATAACCCACACAATCCAAATGAGGTGAGCAGCAATAGCAAAAACAAGCCCTTTTTTGAAATGACTTGTTTGAAAGATGGGGTTTGTCAGCGTCAACATGGATTACAGCGCATAATTTTAATTATCATTTAGTAATGATAATTAATTTCATATGCTAATGAAAATTATTTTTATATATATCGTTAACTTGCGCACATCCATGTGCCAAGGCCCTTTAACTACCGGAAAGAAACCATCATTTACTTAAAATATCTATGGTTTTTTTGCTGGTGTATACCAGATATAGTCTGCATGTTGACTGTCCAATACATTGCCTTTTTCAGCCATAATCAGCACCACCAGATCCTCTTGTGGTGACAGATCCTTAACATGTAAAGGAACACCCATTATTTTCGTTGCATGGTATGCCCCCGCAATCAATGTGGCAGGCGTCGGGGCTTTAAGTAGCTGCTCTGCCATTCGGCGATCCCGCATTTGCTGAATAGTTGTCATAACAGATAATTGGCGTGCTGTTATTTCACCACCATGAGCCTCTTTAATCGTCGCTTCAATCCGCGATTTTACATTTTTGGCGACGGAAATTTCTCCCTGGAGAACCGGTGGGTTGCAGCAAGCAGCTTTAACTTCACTGCGATTCAAGTTTGCAAACAGTAACGGATAAGGCTGCTGCATAAGCTCCATGACCAACCCGCCATACAACTGCCACGGCCAGCCATCGTGCCATGCCAGCAACTCTTTTATGCGGCTTTCACGCACACTAGGTTTAGTTTGCAACCAACTTTTAACTTTATTCACTTTTTCCTGCTGATCAGGGTTAATCATTTCTAGCAAAACCGCACCATGTTCTCTTTTAAGACGAAGTTGCTGAACCAGCCAAAGCTCAATCTGATGATGGTGTAGGTTATCGTGTTTTTCACCCACAATGATCCGCTGATGTGATGCCAATTGGTTGATTAATTCATCAGGAGTAAGAGCGTTGCCTGTTTTAAGATCGACAACCATCCCTTGCTGAGTCAGTTCGGGTGAAAGCACTTGGGGAGTGGGCTTTTGTTGTACAGATGCACACCCGGATAAGATAAGTAAGCCACAGATAATCAGAAAAGATTTTACAAAGGTGAGAAATGTCATAATGTCCGTTATCCATATAATATTTTTCCGCATCATATAGATAATAAGAATTATTTACAATAACCGGGCCCGGCTCCTTCCAGAGAGCCGGGCCCGGTTTAACCCATTGGTATTACAACGGATGAGTCTGCGCTTCAACGGCGGCCAAAGCGACCATATTGACGATACGGCGTACAGAAGCAATTGGCGTCAGAATATGTACCGGTTTTGCAACGCCCATCAGTACCGGGCCAACGGTAACCCCTTCAGAACTGGTGACACGTAGCAGGTTATAACTGATCCGGGCGGATTCCATATTTGGCATAATCAACAGATTTGCCGCCCCCTTAAGTGGGCTATCCGGCATGATGTCACGGCGAATACTTTCAACCAACGCTGCATCACCATGCATTTCACCATCAATTTCAAGTGAAGGTGACATTTTGTTGACCAATTCCAGCGTCCGGCGCATTTTCTGGGCTGAGAGACAATCCGCAGAACCAAAACTTGAATGAGAAAGCAACGCAACTTTTGGTTCAATACCAAAACGGCGAACACTTTCTGCGGCCATGAGCGTAATCTCAGCCAATTGTTCAGGTGTTGGATCATTATTGACATAGGTATCAGCGATAAAAGTATTACCACTTGGCAAGAGTAATGCGTTCATTGCACCCGCAGTATGAACCCCATCACGGAAACCAAAGACATTTTTCACCACATCATAATGTTCACTGTAACTGCCCACAGTGCCACAAATCAGGCCATCAGCCTCCCCACGCAGCACCATAATTGCCCCAATCAAGGTTGGATTACCAATGACTGCACGGCGCGCCTGTTCCGTGGAAACGCCACGACGTTTCATAATCTGGTGATATTCTTGCCAGTATTTTTTGAAGCGTGGATCGTTCTCATTATTGACGACCTCAAAATCTTTACCTGCTTCAATATGCAGCCCCAGTTTCTGGATACGCTTTTCGATAACACTGGGGCGGCCAATCAGGATCGGATAAGCCAATCCAAGAGAGATCAGCTCTTGAGTCGCATGCAATACACGCACTTCTTCCCCTTCAGCCAAAACAATCCGTTTTTCCGCTTTTTTGGCCTGAGAAAAAATAGGTTTCATAAACAAGTTTGTTTTATAGACAAACTCATTCAGTTTCTCTATATACGCACTAAAGTCTTCAATCGGGCGGGTTGCCACGCCGGAATCCATTGCGGCTTTAGCCACTGCCGGGGCAATTTTAACAATCAGACGTGGATCAAATGGCTTGGGAATAATATATTCCGGGCCAAAAAACAGATCCTGATCATTATAAGCAGAAGCCACTTCTTCACTCTGTTCTGCCATCGCCAAATCAGCAATAGCGTGAACACAAGCCAGTTTCATCTCTTCATTGATGGTTGTCGCACCCACATCCAGTGCACCACGGAAAATAAATGGGAAACAGAGAACATTATTAACCTGATTCGGATAATCAGAGCGACCGGTACAAATGATCGCATCAGGGCGAACCTGTTTAGCCAATGGCGGCAGAATTTCTGGCTCAGGGTTTGCCAGCGCCATGATGAGGGGATCTTTCGCCATGGTTTTCACCATGTCCTGAGTCAATACGCCCGGCCCGGAACATCCGAGGAAAACATCCGCACCAGGGATAGCATCACCTAATGTACGGCAGCCATTGTCTTCAATCGCATAGGCTGCTTTAGTTTCTTCCATATTTTCATCGCGGCCACGATAAATAACCCCTTTAGAGTCACATACCACGATATTTTCACGTTTCAATCCAAGCGCAACCAACAAGTTCATACAGGCAATTGATGCAGCACCTGCACCAGAAACCACCAGACGAACGTCTGAAATCTCTTTTTTCATAATTCGCAAGCCATTCAGAACAGCCGCGGTACAAATAATCGCGGTGCCATGCTGGTCATCATGGAATACCGGAATATTCATTTTTTCCCGGAGTTTTTTTTCAATATAAAAACATTCCGGTGCTTTGATATCTTCGAGGTTAATTCCCCCAAAAGTCGGCTCCAGTGCCGCAATAATATCAATTAATTTATCAGGATCAGACTCATCAACTTCGATATCAAATACATCAATACCTGAGAATTTTTTAAACAGTACGCCTTTTCCTTCCATCACTGGCTTACCTGCCAGTGCACCAATATTCCCCAACCCTAAAACCGCAGTACCATTAGAAATCACAGCGACAAGATTGCCACGCGCAGTATATTTGTAAGCCGCTAATGGATCTTCTGCAATTTCCAGACAAGGCGCGGCAACACCTGGTGAATAAGCTAAGGCCAAATCCCGCTGAGTTGTCAGAGGCTTAGTTGGAGTAATCGTGATTTTCCCTGGTTGTGGAAACTGGTGAAAATCCAATGCACTCTGTTTTAATTTTTCATCCATCGTCGGATCCTTTATATACATTATCTGGAGTAAGAGCGGGACCAGTATAATGGGTACTGTGTGCTAAATCATAACATTGACAGCATTTTACCCATAAATTAGCACTTTTTTGCTCACAAAAAACACGACCAAATTTACCTATCAATACCACCGACTGAGTATGGGAACATCAATAAATAAACATTATAATTTATATAATATTATTTGAGTTATAATAACCATGATAATTATAACTAATAAAAACTCTCAATATAAATTCAATTAAAATAAATTTTATAAAAGAAAACAAATCTAATAATTATATTTATAACAAATTGATTTACAATATTATTTTTCACATCAATGTTATATGTTTTTGGTGAAAATTACTCATCTTCTTTTTTTACTTATCAAACTAATTTGCGCTATTTATATTTTTATATCAGGATGTGCTTTCTGGACTTACAGAGCTATCAATTCTGTAAATCAATCGGTTTTGAGTAAATTTTTTCATAGTAATTTAATTTAGGGCAGACCCATTCATTACTGCCTTTTAATCGTGCATTTCGTGGCTTTAATCTTTTAGGGAGAAGGAAAATGTATAACCATTCAGTGATGATAGTTGATGACCACCCTCTCATTCGCCATGGCTTGAAACAGATTGTAGAGCTCGATCGAGCGCTTACCGTAACAGCAGAGGCTGACAATGGTGAAGAAGCAATAAACATTGCATGCAAACTGAAACCTGATGTCATTATGATAGATCTCAATATGAATGGTCTTTCTGGCGTGGATACGATTAAATCTATTCGTAGAAAAGGGATCAACTCTTATGTCCTGGTATTATCTGTTTCAGATGACCGGAATGATGTTTACGCAGCCATTGACGCAGGAGCCAATGGCTATTTACTGAAAGACAGTGACTTAGATTCGCTATTAAGCAGTATTCGTCACGCAGCCCGAGGGCAAACTGTCTTTAGTGAAAAAATATATCAACATCTGGCTAACCGCCATAAACATGTTGATCCTTTATCTGAATTGACCAAGCGTGAATTAGATGTCTTAAAAGAAGTTTCCAGTGGCATGACCAATAAGGAAGTTGCTGATGTCCTCTTTATTTCCGAAGAAACGGTGAAAGTACACATCAGAAACTTGTTAAAAAAACTAAACGTACGTTCCCGCCTGGCTGCAACAATTATGTATCTGCAACACAGGAAAAATGGCGTAGCTTAATGTTTTTCCTGAGCCGCCCTCTTGGGTTTATTGCCGGAGGTCGGCTCTTATCGCTATGATGACAGGCCGATAAGAATTACGTTCCCCCCTTTTGATATCCCAGATAATAAAAATCAGGACATCATCTAGAAAAAACAGGTATTTTCCAGCATTATGTTAAGGTATTTAAATTCTTTTTTAAGGATCTCTTAGTTATGTCGGATAAATCTTCTCAGCCTGTTTTTACTCTCTATGGGATCAAGAATTGTGACACCATGAAGAAAGCCCGTCGTTGGCTGGAAGAGCAGGAAATCGCTTACCTGTTTCATGATTATCGTGTTGATGGATTAGATGCCGTGCTTTTGCAGTCATTTATTGACAAACTTGGCTGGGAACCATTAATTAACACCCGTGGTACAACCTGGCGTAAATTGAGTGATCAACAACGCGCGACAATCAATAATGCTGAAACAGCAAAAGCGTTGATGCTGGAACAACCGGCAATTATCAAACGTCCACTGTTAATTTCTGCAAAAGGTGACTGCCTGCTGGGTTATAAGGCAGATGAATATCAGCAATTTTTTGCTGAGGCACTCTGAAATGACTTGTCCTGTAATTGAACTTGCACAACAACTGATAAAACGCCCCTCTGTCAGCCCGGATGATAAAGGTTGCCAGGATATTATGATCGCCCGTCTGCAAGCCATTGGCTTCACCATTGAACGGATGCCTTTCGGCGACACAAACAATTTCTGGGCCTATCGCGGCACAGGCCCAACGTTAGCTTTTGCCGGACATACTGATGTTGTCCCTGCGGGCGACGAATCTCAATGGGAACAACCCCCTTTTGAGCCGACTATTCGTAATGGCATGTTATATGGCCGGGGCGCGGCAGATATGAAAGGCTCGCTGGCTGCCATGATTGTCGCGGCTGAACGATTTGTTGCCAATTACCCCAACCACAGTGGTCGCCTGGCCTTTCTTATTACCTCAGATGAGGAAGCAAAAGCCACCCATGGCACAGTTAAAGTGGTTGAAGCCTTGATATCCCGTCATGAACGGCTGGATTATTGTCTGATTGGTGAACCGTCCAGTCAGCATCACCTTGGCGATATGGTGAAAAATGGCCGGCGCGGTTCCCTGACGGCTAATCTGACTGTACAGGGTATTCAAGGCCACGTTGCCTATCCGCATTTGGCTGATAACCCAATCCACCGGGCCCTGCCGGCCTTACAAGAGCTGGTCAACACCCAGTGGGATAAAGGAAATGAATTTTTCCCGGCAACCAGTATGCAAATTGCCAATATTCATGCGGGAACCGGCAGTCATAACGTGATCCCAGGGAATTTGCAGGTTCAATTTAATTTCCGTTTCAGTACGGAACTGACCGATAACCAAATCCGTGAACAGGTTGAGACAATCCTGAAAAATCACGATCTGAATTTTACGATTGAGTGGATATTGTCAGGCCAGCCTTTTCTGACTGCCAAAGGCGAGTTAGTTAATGCCGTCGTACAGGCAATAGACCATTATTGCGGCTATAAGCCTGAATTATCTACCAGTGGTGGCACATCAGATGGGCGGTTTATTGCTCAGATGGGCGCTCAGATTATCGAGCTGGGGCCACTCAACGCAACAATTCATAAAGTTAATGAATCCGTCAGTGCCGCAGATCTGCAACAACTCAGCCGGATTTATCAGCGCGTTATGGAGCAACTTATCTAGTGATAACCGCAAATATGTTAACTGGCCTGGCTACCGGGCACTTGATTTCTCTCTCTGGCAATCACCGATTACAACCAGAAGCAGTAAAATCTTTTCTTTCCATGCAGCAAGCAGCAGCAAATGCGGGAATTAATCTGCAACCTGCCAGCACATTCCGTGATTTCCAGCGTCAACAGACTATTTGGAATGGCAAATTCCGTGGCGAACACCCGGTATTGGATGAAAACAGCCAACCAATGGATATCACCCAATTAACAGAAGGAGAACTTTGTCAGGCTATTCTCCGCTGGTCGGCCCTGCCCGGTGCCAGCCGCCATCATTGGGGAACTGACCTGGATATTTATGATCCAACGATGCTGCCGGAAAACCAGAAATTACAGCTGGAACCCTGGGAATATGAAAATGGTGGTTACTTTGAACCGCTAACACATTGGTTGACAGAGAATATGGCCCATTTCGGTTTTTATCGCCCTTTTGTCGGTAAGCGTGATGGTGTCGCTTATGAGCCGTGGCATATCAGTTACCGGCCACTATCCGGGCAATTAGAAAAATTGCTGACTAAACAGATATTACTGGATGCATGGCAACAGCATGATATCGCAGGTATTGACTGGTTATCGGCTAACTTGCCTTATCTATTTGAGAACTACCTCGGTACTGCGCAGGAGATAACCCAATGCAATGGTTAGCTGATTATTGGTGGATTATTTTAGTTTTATTAGTTGGCGTTCTTCTCAATGCCATTAAAGAATTACGCCGCCTGGACGTCAAAAAATTTCTGGATAATAAACCAGAGCTTCCTCCTCACCGGGATTTTAATGACAAGTGGGATGATAAGGACGACTGGCCGCAGAAAAAGCCGTAGTCCATTCTTGCCAATGCCTAGCCAGTTTCTTGTCGAGACTTGCCAACGCCTGTGCGGTTTCTTGCCGCCAGAATAATGTTAATGCCTTATATCCGCTTAACTTCAACGCGGTGACACACTGCTCAATACTCATCTCCTGCTGGAGATGATTTCTCAGTGCGGGCAACGGCGAATCACTGTTCAGTAACAATCGTTGCAAAGCCGGTAATGAAGCAGAAAATGGCCGGTGAGCAAATGCAAAACCGGCAAGCTCCTGCCAATCACTCTGATTCAGATGGAGGTCAATTTGGTCATCAACAGGCAAGCTGAACCCAATCTGTGACTCCAGCCAATATGCATCACGGGCAAATTGTTGTTGTGCCTGAATACAAAGTGCCATCCCCGGTTGACTCAGTGGAAAAATCGCCATTGCGGTATAACAACCGCTACTGGCTTCCAAATGGGTTCCCATACGTACCAGTTGGAAACCACATTTTTGCCATAATGCCCACAGTTCAGCGGTATAACCAAAGCTGACAGAAATAAAATCTATTCCCTGTCCTTCTGCCCTTGCCCGCTGAAACGCGATCATTCCCTGAGCAATACCCTGTCTGCGGTTGTTAGCCTGTACGGCAACCCGGCTAATCCGTTGAGATTTCAGGACTGCCGCCTGAGGTAAACCACTATGGGCCGCTAACGATTGAGCGACCAGATTTCCTCTGGGGCGACGCCTGCCTGCCCAGACTTCATGGGCCAGCTCAGGCGACAATCCACCTTCGTCAACCATCCACAAAGCCCCTGTCAAAGTCTTATCCCCAAGCGCTGCGATAAACTGCATTCCTTTGGCATCAAGTAAACGCCGTAAATCCAAAGGTGAAGTTTTATAATGAGCGCTGGTTAATATGCCATAAAACTGTTTCAGCAATTCAGGCTGTTTAATCCATTGCTGCTGATGATATATATGATAACGGATCGCCTTATCAGAATTGTTTGCCGGGATAGCATCCTCAAACAATAACGCGTTTTCCAGCCAGTTCTCCAGAGGATCATTCTCAGCCCAACGTACAGGTGCTGTCAGATTCAAAATATGACAATCAGGAATTTCAGCACAAAATTTAAGTAGAAATCCCCGCCCTGTACCTTCATATCCCTGCACAGTTGTCGTTAATAATACCCGGGGAAAATAGCTGATCAGCTCAAATAACTGAGGCGTTGGAATAGCTGCGGCTTCGTCGATAAGCAACCAATCAATATCCGACACACGGTTTTGTCTGCAATATTTCAGCAAATTATCTACTGCCCAGAATTGCCCTTTTTCACCCGCATAGCCTCTGATAATTTCAGTGGTTGCTTTTGCCGGTGCCGTCAGCCAGCAATTATTCCCTTGCCATTGTTGCATTAACATGCCTGCAAGCGTCGACTTACCGCGCCCCCTTGGTGCCGTAATGACCCATACCCCCTGATTTGCCCGCAAAAGTTGCGCTAAAATGGCATGCTGGCTAACGGTCGGATTGCCATCAGGCAGTTGCCACTCACTGTATTGCGGAAATTCAGGCAGGTGAAGAAAAGTATTTTGCCGCCATAGCAAAATTTGAGGATCGTTAATAAGTTGCCGCTGAATATGCTGAATAAAGTGCGGAGTTAGGATAGCGCCTGATTGTTCATTCCAACGCATGCTATCCTTATCTGGTTGATAACGCCATTGATCCCACGATGGAACCATCATTACCAACCAACTGCCGGCCTTCAATGTCCCCGCTAATATTGCCAGTGCTTCCGCATTAAAACCTTCGGTAGCATCAAATATTCCGTGCAGATATTCCTGACCTAATAAGCTGACCGCTTTTGCTGGTGGTACCGCTTTCTCTTTACGATAAGAAATCCATAACCAATCACCGGCAAATCTCTGCTGTAATTCATTAGCCTGTTGATAACACCAATCATGATTGCCACTCAACACCAATAAGCGACGCAATCCTTGCCGCTGCATTTCCGCCTGTATCGCACTCAGTTCCGGCAACATAGCGACTACGATTTACCAATCAGTAATGACAAAATCCCGGCAGCAATCAGCGGCCCCACCGGAACCCCTTTAAACAAGGCAACACCCAGTACGGTTCCCACCAGTAAACCCGCAACAGTGGACGGCTGGTTAGACATTAACGAAACTCCGCGGCTGCCCAGCCAAGAGACTAATACACCTATTACTATTGCCAGTAACGATTTCCAATTCAAAAATGAATGAAGAACCGCTTGTACCGTAATTTTCCCGCTGGCGATGGGAGCCATTACGCCCACGGTCAAAATAAGTATACCGATAGTCAACCCATATTTTTCCACCCAGGGGAAGAATTGATTTAGCGGTGTTATACGGATAACCAGCAAGAGCAACATTGCAAGAGTGACGGTCATGTTGTGGCTGATGATACCCAATGCCGCCAACACCAGCAGCACAAGTAAAGTCGGATCAAGATGGCTCATAGACTTCAATACCCTATAGCAGCCTATATCCCATCAGGCCAGGGCAATTTTTCCTTATATCACAGAAATAACCGATATTTTCCTACTAATTCAGACAATTAACAAGTTTATAATGGGAATATTTTTTCTTTATAAAATAAACACTCTCAATAAATGGATATTTTTAATTAATTTAGTGATTAAAGGACTATTATTGCCAAAAAATTGTAGAAATAGTCTTGCATGCCATCAATAAAATCACCTTGTGAGACTAAAATAACCAAAATGATTTTCTATAAGAAATTTCTCAGCTTAAATAGCATATAATACTTCAACGATAGTCACTCATTTTTACTTTACCTCCGTTAGAAACACCCCCCTATTTTGTGAGCAAGCTCTAAATAAATGTTTTTTAACAACTCATACTTAGTCCAAACACTCAAAAATACAAATTCAATTAACCAATTCATTGCAAAATAAATTAATACTGATAATAGTAAATATCATCTGACCTTTAATCCAACAGGGTGTAAATTATGTCATGCTTTCCTACCGGATATTGGGAACAATATCCGAATACTGCCACCGTGATCACAACATATACTTGCAATGCTGCCTGCAAAGAATGTTGTTTTGAATGTAATCCCTCGGTGAAAGCGCGTCTGAGCCTGGATGAAATTAAGCAATTTATTACACACTCAAAGGCCAATTTCCCGGGGCTAAAGTTAGTCGTCTTCAGTGGTGGAGAGTGTTTCCTGTTAGGTAAAGATCTGATTGAAGCCATTCGTTTCGCTTCAGATCACGGCTTATTCACTCGCTGTGTGACTAACGGCTACTGGGGAAAAAACAGAGAAAAGGCACAAAAAATCGCACAAGATTTAACCGATGCCGGTATCACTGAAATAAATATCAGCACAGGGAAAGATCACAGTGAATGGATACCTATCGACAGCGTAGTTGCAGCGGCAGAAGCATTAGCCAGGCAAAATATTACGACACTGATTACCGTGGAACAAGATACCGCTGATTCTGCCATTGCGACACAAATCACACAGAATCCGATCATCAAGCGCCTCAAAGAACAAAACAAAGTTAACTTACAACGCAACACATGGATGCCGTTCTATGACACCAGTGAAGAACGAAAAGACGTTCCAAACCGGGATGAGCAGCTGACAAAAGGGTGCGATCAGGTCTTTGAAAATATCGTACTGACACCACACGGTGAAATCTCCGCCTGCTGTGGGCTGACATTAGAGCATATCCCTGAGATGAAACTGGGCCGGTTGCAGGGAGGCGATTTATCCCAGCTTTTCAAAGGACAAGAAGAAGACTTTATGAAAGTATGGTTGCGAACAGAAGGGCCGTACAAAATTCTAAAAAAATATCGCCCACATGATAGCAACATTAATCTGGAAAAAATCGTTCATCCCTGCCAAGCCTGTGCCCATCTGCATAAAGACGAAGGAATACGCCAGAATTTGTTAGATAACTATCATAGGGAAATTATTCCGGTGATGAAGAAATTTAATGCCAAAGAAAGGCTGGATTTGATCTGCTATTCAGCAGAAAAAAACGCCATTAACTTAACTGAGGAGTAATAATGCAGCGACATACATTTATTAGCATAACGGTGGGAGCAGCCGTTAGCCGTATAATACGACAGAATTGAATCCAGGCCTGAACGTCATACTCATCAATATCACCATGATCAGTATTTACCGGCTATCAAATTTTTATTGAATAAGGTGGTAATCAAGGAAAAGAAATACTTTATTCTCCTTTAGGAATATTTTCACCTGCTGTTTTGTGAGCAGACTCTAAATAAGCAGATTTTGTAATAAGATATATTTAGTCTAAACACTCAAAATACAAATTTAATCAACTAACATATTGCAAAATTGAACCATCCAGCTAATAGTTAGTATCGTCCACCCTTTAATAGCGCCGAGGACAATTATTCTATGCTTCACCACTGAACATTACACTGAGCATTAGGAATAATATCAAAATATTGTTACAGCAATCACAATATACACTTACGATAAATATCGTTGGTAAGAAATATTAGTCAAATAATTATTATATGAAATTATTTCAGCAGAGAATAAATTTAATAAGAAAAGGTTAGACCTCATCTTATATAGCACCCAGTAGAAAAAGAATTCCGTCAACTTAGAAAGGAACGAATCATGAAAAGACGTACATTTATTGGCGTAGCAGCCGGAGCAGCTATTGGCAGTGTCATCCCAACCGTTAATGCCAGTGCTGATAGCAATCGCCTCTTTGGCGTACCTCGTTCATTGCTCTCTCCAGGAGAGGTTGAAGAAAATAAGTTAAGGCTGTCAATGTCAAACGCGAAACTCCCGGTTGAAGTTTGGGAAGAGATCATCACCTATAACCGATTTTGGGAAACCATAAAACAACAGCCCAACTTAGCATTAGAATACAGGGAATCACCGGAGAAAGTCCTGGCTGAATTTGGCATAGACAAAAATATCGTTAGCCCCGGTTCAGCAGAGGAATTACTGTTATTCATCACTTATGATAAGGATTTGATGAATGCAGTAAAAACCAATGACTATGAAGAATTATTTTCCCGACTAAAGGCCTATGGTTTAAACGAAAGAAGTTCAAGCCTGAGGAGCCGGATCAACCATCATCTCAATCAAGACGCCAGCCTTGTTGCACATTTTAAAGAACACATCGAATCCTACCAACTTCAAGATACAAACAGCCCTCCCCTTATCAGGTTGAAGGAAATTCTGGAACCTTTGAACAGTGAAGACGATACCAGTATCGAAATTGCCCGTCTTGTCGTAGGGGCAAACGTAGTTGCTGCGGTTAATGTGGCTGTCGGCACCAGAGTCGTCGCGGCAGTGAATGCAGCGGCAGCAGTAAATGTAGCAGCCTATTTGAGCCTGGCAGTGCAAGTCGCCGTCACTGTATGTATGGCAAATTATTTACCCAAAATCGATCACAGTGACCTTTCAACTGGCACGGCTTCGCTTCATCTTGCCAGGCTCTATAACAACCAAAAGATGGTGGACACCCTGGTCACAGAAGCTATCCGCAGGGAAATCACCGCTTGCCTGTTTGCCGCGCAAAAATGTGGTTATATCAATCTGCCGGCAACACGCGAAGAGCGTAAAGAAGTGATTCATCTTTTTACCGAATTATCTTTAGGAATGGCAGCCGCATGAGCAATATCGTGGGATTGAATCCAGACTTCAAAGTCATATTAATGAACGTCGCCATGTTCGTCCTAATCGCCCTGGTTTTTCTGCCTGTACCATACTGGCTTAATAGCAGTAACCCAAATAAACTGGCGGCAAGTATTACGACGACTCTCTTCGTGGTCATTGCCTTATTTATAGGCTATCAACTGTTGTCAAATAAAGCGGTGATCAAGGAAGGGAAATTATTGATGAAGTCTGGAGTATATTCACATGAATGGGCTATTTCCTCATTGCACCGGGAAGAAGGCGTTTCCCTGGAAGATTTTCATCGCAGTAATGGTATACATATCATCCATTATTCGTCGGGATATTACCAAAAGAAACGAAACAAATATTTCATTCTACGAGTAAGTAAACGCCCTTTAATATGCTTTAGTGCAGAAGGCAATATTGGATTATGCATAGATGAATCTGTTTTCGAAAAAATAAAGGGCGAATTACGAGATAAAATATAACGGGGAGCAGCAAAATAATGGAATATAGCGACAATTATTGGCCGTTGAACTATACACAGCTCCGGTTAGCCATTGCTAATACTGTTGCTGACGATAAGTCTGTCTTTAATGTCGGCGAATTCGTCAGCTTCAATGACAATATTTGCCTGGAAAGATTGGAACAGGCCATTATGACCATTCATCGCTTCAATGATGGTTTTTCCTTACGTTATCGTATTTCTGAGCAAAATATTTTTCAGGGGAAGTGTTCCACGCCGATCGAAGTTATATCAATAAAACTGTTAGATCCGGCAGTGGAACAAGCTACAAAAGCCGATTTCGACCAAAGAATAACTGAACCACTGGCTCCTGAAAATGGTGTGACGATCAGGCATTATCTTTATTTTAATGATGTTGGATGCTACTTTTGGGGAATTATCGCTCACCATGTCGCTACAGATTATTGGGGAATAGGTCAGTTAATTCACGATGTTTTGTCCTGCTATGAACAACAATTATTCCACCCAACATCAGAGCCTGTTTTTACCTACCAGTCTTATCTCAACGATATTAAATATAAAGCAAGCGCGCATTATGCCAACGACAAAAACTATTGGGCTAATTACCTCAACCAACTTCCCAAATTAGAGGATTATGCCGGTAAACGCCTGTTTCCCTCGAAAGCAATTAAAGTGAGCCGACCACTCATCGCAAACAACGAGGGTTTTACCTTTAATGATAAATTAATGATGATACTGGCCTTATGCCTGCAAATGACTAAACGAGGCCGTTTATCAACAAGTATCATTAATTTACCTTTCTCTAACCGACGTGACAAAGCAGAATACCGTTATTATCGCCCGGCGATGAACACCTTACCTCTGATGGTTTCTTTATCGCCAGAAACAACGATAAAACAGATCCTCACGGAAATACAGTCGCAAATGAGTCTACATAGCAGGCATAGCCGTATTGATATCAGTGATTTGAATGATGGCGCGATAAATCGGGCAGATCAATTAACCGCTATTCCTTATGTCAATTTACTGCATGAAATTGAACATGATCTTATGAAAAATAACCGTGCTATTCGCGGCTGTATGACTTCTGGCGCAGTAAATGATTATGGCGTTAATATCCGGTTTTCTTCTGACGGAAAATCAGCATTAGTTGAATTGGATGCAGGAAGCCGCTTGTACAATACCTTTACCGCCGATGCTTTGATTGATGATTATTTACGTATTTATAACGCCATTGCAGAAAATATCAATGAAACTGTCGAAACATATTGGGAAAAATATAAAATCATTGAACTAATGGACAATATGATATCTGGCGGAACTCCAGAGAATATTGTCGTTAATTACCCCATCAGAGAGAATATAATTACCCGAATCGCGCAAATCGCCACAGTATCGCCGGATAAAAAGGCAGTAATTTGCGGGAATCAAACCACAATAAACTCCGCATATTGCCTTAATTACCATGAACTCTACAGTAAATTATTAGCTTTCAGCCAACGGCTATTATCCTGCCCACTAAAAAACCGAAGGATAGCAGTGTTATTGCCCAGAGGAATGGAATCCTTATTGTCTATATTAGCAATCCATACGGCGGGATTATGCTTTATTCCAATCAACATGACATTCGGACGAGAAGAAATTAGCAATATATTGCGTGGGCTGGATATCTCTTTATTAATAACTTCTCGTCACCATCATAAGAAAGTGAATGATATTAATAATACGCATATTTTCTTTATTGAAGATATGAACACTTCCCCCTCCGGAATATCTCTGGAAAATGACATAAAATGCCCCGCGACCAAAGAGGACGAAGCCTATATCTTTTTTACATCAGGCACCACCGGAATACCGAAAGCGGTACCGATAACTTTCAAGGGGCTTTATGCTTATTTAGCCGCTATGACAGATCGATATGATATTCAACAAGATGACGTTATTCTTAATTTCAGTACCCCGGTTTTTGATGCCTATATTGAGGAGGTATTTGGCTGTTTTTATCGGGGAGCTACACTGGCAATTGCCAGTGATCAGATGATCGTTGAGCTTGATTCACTGTTTTCATTTTGCCATGCACAATCGGTAACCGTCGTTAACTTTCCTACGAATTATTGGCATCAAATTGTCTTTTTCCTGCACGCGGCCATTAAAGAATTGTCACCGACCATCAGAATAACAATTATCGGTGGCGATCTGGCAATGGATAAAGCCATCCACCATTGGTTGGAAAAAGTAGGATGCGGAATTTCTCTGATTAATTCTTATGGCCCAACAGAATGTTGTGTTGTGGCAAGCTGTCACAAAATAGATGATGAGTTTCAACCCGGTAATATTATTGGTAAAGCACTAGCAAATAGTTCTATCGTCATTCGGGAATATGGAACTGATAATATCATTATCGGCAGCAGTGGAGAAATATGTATTCGTGGGGATTCTATCTGTGCCGGATATATTAACGACAATCAGTCAACCTCGCGTAAATTCTTACCGTTGAACGATGGAAGAATCTATTATTTAACGGGAGACCGCGGGTTTTACGATGCCCAGGGAAATTTAAATTTCATTGGCCGACTGGACAAAAAGCACAAAATTGATGGAAAACGTGTCGATCTGGCCGAAATGCAAAAAATACTCACAGCGGCAATGGATATTGATGAAATTCATTTAACGATAAAAGAGAATGAAACCGGGTATCAGTATATCAATATATTTATCCCTAATAGCTCATATTCAATTGCACGTCACGAAATCGTCTCATTCCTGCGTGGATGTTATCCAAAATTACAGGTGCCTTTTATTGTCGAATCAGCATTATCCAATTATTCCGTCCCCGTAACAGAGTTGAATAAAGAAGATAATGTTTCGCGGCTTAAAGGAGAAAAACGCGAAATATTTTTTACATTGTGGCGCGAAGTCTTTGGCGATAGCGATAGAGTTATTGATGAAGATACGAATTTCTTTGACGCAGGCGGTACTTCGCTTAAAGCATTATTACTCATTAATAAGATCCAGCAATACTTTGATTGTTCTATCCGCCTGGAAGATTTCTACCAATCCCCCAGATTGGGTTATTTATTGCAATCTGTCATTCAACAGGGGCAAATGCCGGTTCTAACCCATAAAAATAGCACTTGCCTGACAGAACAACACGACCAGTATTATTGGATCATTGATACTATTTCTAATCGTTCAGGTGCCCATAATATCCCGCTATATTATCATCTGGCCGGTGATATCGATTTAAAGAAATTACGCTCTGCTTTACTGTATACCATGCAATATTTCCCTGCTCTCTGCCAAAGAGTCACCATGACGGATGGGCAACTCTCTGTAACCCTCTCACCGGCAACCGAAGAAAACCTACCCTTCGAATATATCGATCTGACTCATGCTACTGGCATCAATATTGAGATTTCATTGCGCAAGATCTTAAATGAGATGGCATTCAAACCGATGTCATTGCAGGACAATCCACCGGTATATTTTAAGTTGCTGAAAATAGCAGAGCATGAGCATTCCCTTTTGTTAAATTTCCATCATGCATTTTGTGATGGGATGTCGATTTCTCATGTATTGCAACAATTATCTTCAGCTTATACGGATAATGCAGTGAAAATTGCAGCAACGACGGAAACAAGCGTTACCGTAATTAATCAGCGCATGTCGGACGAAACATTAAATTTTTGGACAGAAAAATTGCTCAACGTACTTTCTGTTGCCGGACAGCAAGATATTACATCAGGGGCTAATCTTCGGGTTCGTGGCCGACGCTACTCGATGCCGTTGCCTCCTCAATTAATTGTCATACTGTCCTGCGTGCAAAAGAAACACATGGTGACTCTGGAACATATCGTGATTGGGGCATTTCTGATGACTATCAGATCATTACTCAATAATAAAGACGAGCTGATTCTGGGTATCCCTTGTGCCAACCGTGTTCCGCCTGTGCCATTCGAGGGTGTCGGCAGCTTTGCTACAACGTTACTACTGCCCTATGTTACTGCGGAAACCTCATTAATTAACGTATCCAAGTATGTCCGTGATTTCCTGATGGATGCAAATGCCCATTCAAATATCTCGCTGGCGTATCTGAAACAACACCTTCACCATCACCACGGTATGCAGTTGCCAGAAGTTACTTATTACTTCTCTTCTCAAATAGGATTCTCCACCGATTTGTATCTTGGTGAAACCCATTGCACAAAAGAGAAAATCAAGGGGCTCAAGCCTAAAGGGGATATTGCGCTCGAACTGGTCAATTCATCAACTGGGATAGGCCTGGAATGGCTCTACGACGATGATATTTTCTCTGAAAATATCATCAGCGACATGGGGCTGTTTTTGCTTGATTTATTGGATTGCATGGGCGTTGAGCATAACTTAACGCCTGACAATACGGAATTATAACAACGACTAAGATGGATGCTGACTGTGCTGGTTAAAAAAAAGAAATGGGTAGTTATCATTACTGTCATGATCGTTTTTCTTGCCGTGATTTATAACAAATTCAATCGGCAAGAAACGCCTGTGGTGATGACAGAACAAATCATCACCGGAACACTGGGTAATGTTATCACGATGGTAGGCGCTGCCGGTGTTATACAACCGACCAGCCAGGTTAATGTGGGTAGCCAAATCTCAGGCCAGTTAATCCAATTGCATGTTGAGGTCGGAGATGTAGTCGAAGCAGGTAAGCTGGTTGCCAGTATTGATGACACTTTTTATCGCACTAAAGTTGAAGCAAGCCGTGCACGGCTGGAAAAATTATGTGCCATGTTGAAGGAAGAACAATATACCTATGAACTTCTGTCCATCACAGAAAAACGCCAGAGACAACTTAACCTGCGCTCTGCAACCAGCCAGCAATTGCTGGATGAAGCCACTTTTGGCGTAAAGAAAAGTCAGGCAAGAATTGAAAGCCTCAAAGCGGATATCAGGCAAAATGAACATATTTTGCATAATGAAGAAGTCAGCCTCAGTTATGCCCAAATCTATTCACCTATTGCCGGCGTAGTGACCGCAATCCATGTTGATCCAGGGCAAACCCTGAATGTTAATCAACAAACACCGGTTCTCATGCAGATTGCCGATCTCAAGAATATGACTGTTTATGCAAAAGTTTCCGAGGCAGATATTAACCAAATCGCGCTGGGACAAAAGGCTTCCTTCAGGATCTATGGGGCAAATAAGCATATATGGCACGGTAATGTTAAGAAGATTATGTATAAGCCAGACTTAATGAATAATGCAGTTTATTATACCGTTCTGTTTGATGTGCCTAATGACAATTTCCTGCTAAAACCCAGCATGAGTGCTGATGTTACTATTGTGACGCACGAAAGCAGCGGAGTAGTGACCATCCCCAGTGACGTGCTGAATAATAAGCGACATCAACCTTTGGATGATAATCTAACCGCTTACTTTTTACGTGAGATGAAAGATGGAAATATCGTCGTAAGAAAATTACTTGTCGGGCATAACGACGGTGTACGCTCAGTCGTTACCAGCGGATTGCAGAACAACGAGCAAATCGTTGTACTTGCCAAGCAGGACAATGCCGGGGGTAAAAATGATAACGCTAAATAATATCTGCAAGACCTACGGTAATGAGAGTAAAAAACATCTTGTCCTGAAAAATATTTGTTTAACAATCGGCCAGAATGACTATGTTGCCATTCTTGGGCGCTCCGGCTCAGGGAAAAGTACCTTATTGAATCTCATAGGGCTTTTAGATATCGCCAGTGCAGGAGAATATCTTATTAACGACCTCAAGGTGACTCAGCAAAAGATTCACTCATTAGCACTTTTACGGCGGAAATATTTTGGTTTTATCTTTCAAAACTATAACCTGCTCGATAACTACCGCATTGATGAAAATATCCTGATGCCCATGTACTATTTAAAAAGAAACTTCGAATATGACAGAAAACGCTTCAATTACTTAATAGATCGCCTCCATCTTAATCCGTTATTAGCTAAATACCCGCGCCATCTCTCAGGGGGAGAACAGCAACGCGTTGCTGTGGCCCGCGCATTAATTAATAATCCGAAATTTATTATTGCCGATGAACCTACCGGTGCATTGGATACCACCAATGCAACCAATCTCATGCAGCTTTTTACTGAATTACATCATAGTGGATGTGGCATCATCCTGGTGACGCATGATCACGTTGTCGCCGGATATGCAAAACGCAGGCTATATCTGGATAATGGTTCTTTGGTGACTCAATCGGCATGAGTAAAATATCCTTAAAGTTTAACGTTTATTCTACTGTTATCCTGTTTAATCTCAAGATGGCAGCACGTTCCCTTGCCGCACATAAAACACGGGTCTTCCTGACGTTGTTATGTATTGCTGTCGGGGTAACCTCGATTGTGATCATGCAAGCAATCGGATCGGCAACTCAGGATCATGTTGTCAAAATGGTCTCCTCAATGGGGAGTAACATTATTTCCGTAAAATACAAAGGACAGGAAAACGGCGCTTTCGATTCCCATCACGATTATCTGACACAAGCAGATATAACGTCACTTTCAGGCAATCCACATATCAGCCACAGCACCCTTTTTTCCACTGCTACAGCAACGATAGTTTCTCTACAAGGCACTGCCGATGCTCAATTAATCGGTGCCAATGCGGATATCGCGGTTATCCGTAATTTGGTCATCGGACAGGGGCGTTTTTATACACCGCAAGAAGATGCTGCCCTGGCAAATGTGGTTGTTTTGGGTGCTTCCTTGGCCGAGCGACTATTTCTGCAAATTCCGCAAAAAGAATCGGCATCTGAGCAGAGTATCAAGATCAACGACATCTCTATGCGGGTTATTGGTATCTTGGCACAGAAAGGCGAAGGCATGGATGCCGGGGTCGATGATACTGCGTTTTTACCAAGAAATAGTTATCTGGTGCGGCTGTTCGGCAATACACCACCCAGTGGCATGGTGTTGAAAGCCAAAGATGCCACCCATGTGGAACCGGTTAAACACGCCGTTGAGGAACGGTTGTCACAATTTAAACGTCAACAAAGTTATGAAATACGTAGTACCACGGAGTTGTTAAAAACACTGAATGAAACGCAATCGCAAATTAATCTTTTCCTGTTAGCAATCTCATCAGTAACACTCTTTGTTGCCGGTGTCAGTGTCATGAATACCATTCTGATCAGTGTCAGAGAACGTAGACGGGAGATTGGCATACGGCTTGCCGTAGGCGCAAGTTATTCCGATATTTTTTATCAGTTTCTTACCGAAGCATTTTTGATTTCATTATTGGGTGCGTTATTGGGATTATTATTCTCATTTATCGGTTTCAGAATATTATCGTTATTTGATATTGCTGTTGGTTTCTCTTTTTATTCCTTTTTATTGGCTTCCCTCTCGACATGCTTCATCACGGTAGTGTTTGGTGTCTATCCATCACATCGCGCAGCCGCATCCGCACCGATCGAAGGGATCAGGGAATTGTAGCTTGTTTTGTTTAATGCAACTTTGGAGACACAATGAAAAATCAGCTTTTGTATGAAATTCTACACCAGGAAATCATGGATCTTCACCCAGAAGCGGAGGAAATACCAGCAGATGAAAATCTTTTTGATATCGGTTTCGACTCGATAAAAATGCTGATGCTGGTTGATCGGCTAAAGTATGCAGGGTATCCAGTCAAATTTGTGGATTTAGTCCGGTGGCCGACAATCAATGACTGGGTCAATCTGATGGCAAAAGATTAACGTCACAGTCTGTCGTTTAGTGATGAATGGTGGTTGATCCATGCAGCAAGATCTGCAATCACCTGCGCCGAGATCTGCCCTGGTTGCAGATAATCCTCGCCACCAGCACATCCTGTCGTGGGCAATAAAATATGATTTAATCCCGTATAGAGCTTGAACTCCACCTGTTTATTACCTTTCAATGCGGTTTTCCACATTGTGAAGTCAATATCATGCGGAACCTGAAAATCCTGATCGCCTTGAGCGAAGAATAGAGGCATTGCGGGCAAGCGGGTTAAGCAGGTAAATGCGTGGTAATCCTTAAGCTGCTTGAGATAGCGATCTGGCACTGCAAGGAAATCTGCGAGGGATGTGGTATTTTTCCCGCTGGTATCTGGGCTGATGGTACATTCCGGGGACAAATTGACATTTTGTAACTGGGATAAAATCACCTGAAGTAAACTACGAAAAGGCGTAGCCAGCATCGCAATGCCCATAATATTTCTGCCTGATCTTTGCCGCAAATTCTTTGCAATGAGCGGGCTGACATATCCGCCGAAACTATGCCCGACAAGGAATACGGGCACATGATAGAATTCAGCATGTTCTATCAGACCAGCTAAAATATTGCAGGCATCATCAATAACCTCTGTGTTGAGATCGATAGCCTCAGAGTCGGTATTCTCCTGACAGGCGCGATAGTAGCGTTTGTCAAAACGCACACTGGCGATACCATGTTGACTTAACTCATGTGCCAACATACGAAACAGTGGATTAGGCCCAACATCATAATCCATCGAATGCGGACCAGAACCCGCAACCAATAGTACAAGTGCTGTAGTATTTTGGGAGGATGGCAGGCACACCAGACCGTCTGGAACATCTTCAAGACCAAACGCCCTTAGCGTTTTTTCGGTGAAGATACCTGACTTTTCATACGCATCAGGTAGCGGGCACGGAGCCAGCATAAGCGAGCTAATTAGCTGATCTTTCAGCCCAATATAAAGGTTGAACTTTCCATTCAAGGTATTTAGTCGCAGATGACAAGCATCTTCCTGCCGGGAGATAATATCAATATCTGAGTGACACAAACTGTCTGCCAACGCAGTTAAGGTCAGGTCATCAGCCGTCATACGCAATGGCTCACTCATCAATTTCCTGGCCCTTTCCCACTGCTCGTCAAACAACGCAGTTATTAATACCTGTATTTCCCCATCCAATGTGGCAATTAAGTTCTTAACAAGCATGTCTTTTCTCAAATAACAGCGCAGTTTGCTTTTCTATACCAATTTTTACCTGACCATATTTACTTAGAATTCATTTAGCTCCGCTTCATATTAATGCTATCTTAGATTAATAATCGTGATAATAACTATCTAGCTCAGGAGGAACAAATTCCAACTTCAAGGTATTAACTATCTTCTCCTGATTTTCAGCAGAAATAACCAAATCCTTCATGCATTTATCAAAATAAGCTTGATTATTATTCAGCATGTGAATGGCAGAATCGTAAGCTTTATCCACTGTAATACCATATGCAGAGCGCGCTTTATTCCAAGCTTCAACGGGGATGCATCCCCATTCGGACTGCATCATGCTCAGATCGATGAGATCTTTACTCTGCGAAGCTTTATCAAGACCACGATCAGCGTTAGCCAAGAGTTTAGCTGCCAATAAGTCTACTTTACCCAGCGTTGGCACACCGAGAATACGGGTGCCAAACGAAAGATCCAGGCGGGATTCACTAACAAATTCAAGTCTAATAGGAACACCATCAACATTGATGCGTCCTCTAACACCATATTGATCTTTTTTAATCTCTCCAATGGTGGGCACAGGTGATGTAAAAAGTGGGGAAAAGTCTGTCCCATAAAGGGCTGAACGAAGCTTACTGTAACCTTCACGTGAAGAACACAAAAAATCAATATCGACCGATTCCCTATATTCAGAAAGCATCATAACTATTGCAGTACCGCCTGCAAAATAGCAATCTGCGTCATTAAGAAATCCATGTGATAAAGAACTTAATACTTTCGCAATACGGTTATGATGCTCAAGACGAAAATTAGACATTCAAAAAACCATGCCCCTGTTCATGGATGAGTCGTTCAATCAGCTGACGCTCTTGAGGTTCAAGCTTATCTTCTTCGACATATTTCCAATTGCGTTCGTAAAATGCAAGCGCATCACGATCAGTTAGCTCAGTATCCTCAGCCAGATACCAGGCACAATTTTTCATTTGTGGATAATCAGCGATTTTTACCATAACAACCTCTCTTTTCATATTTACAATATAGCAGAGTAAACTTCCAACTCAACCATATTGCAAATGCTCACATATTCACCGCAGTAGCCGCCACGAAGTGATCTCTCAGATCTGATTCAAGTTTTGTAGTAGAAATAGCTTACTTACTCATAATCCCCTCTCACCAGATATGGAAAAAATATATACCATTTCATTATTGACACCCACTCATCAACTTAAATAGGAGTGGATGTCAAGTGGATTATGCTAATTCCCTCTGCCGTTGAACAGTCACAATATGGTCAGCTTTAGCGAGGAGATCGGCATTATGTGAAACAACAATCCACAAACCGGGCCAGCGCTCAGGTAAGGTAGACCACAAACGACGGGCCGTATCTGCATCTAATGACGAATCACAGTTATCAACGATATAAACGTCAGCAGGACGGCATAGCATCCGGGCCAGTGCCAAACGCTGACGCTGACCACCAGACAATTGCCCGGCATTGCCAGAATTAATGACAGTATTAAGCCCTTCCGGCAATTCATATGATCCAGGAGTCAACCCTACCGCCTCCAAAGCCCGCACCATGACATCATCGTTAATATCCGTATCACCCAATACTAAGTTTTGTCTTACCGTTCCACCAAAAAAACCCGCTTTCTTTCTGGCATAGCCGATACGTGGATTCCGCCACCAGTTTTTATTCCCCAACACTTCTCTGTTATTCCACAGCACACTGCCGGAGCTGGATTTTTCCAGGCCAATCAAGTAGCGCACAAAGGTCGTTTTACCCGATCCAATATCACCAACAATGCCAATCATCTGATTAGCAGTTGCCTCAAACGAAACCGGGAGCTGAGTATTTGAACAGACAAGATGATTAACACTCAGCTTATGCAACGCCTCACCTTTTTCATCTTGCTCATCTTCTTTGGTCTCTTTTTTATCTAGCAAAAGCTGTTTGATTCGCCCATAACACACATCCGCATTTTTGTAATAGGCAACAGCCCGGCCG
The DNA here is from genome assembly GCF_000517265.1 of Photorhabdus khanii NC19. Classification (GTDB taxonomy): domain Bacteria; phylum Pseudomonadota; class Gammaproteobacteria; order Enterobacterales; family Enterobacteriaceae; genus Photorhabdus; species Photorhabdus khanii. The sequence goes on along the minus strand of NZ_AYSJ01000014.1, from coordinate 536,595 downwards.
AAGAAAAATATCTGTTCACTTATCCAGCCTATGTAGGTCAAAAATAATGCCAGGTTACCTACGGTAAAACTGCCATCAACGATTCGTTTACTGACTATCAATAAAACAGCTGACGTTCCAAGTATCACAATATTTTTGAACAAGCCAGAAAGCAGGTCAGTAAATACCTGATGTCTGGCTTGAATAGCCCTGCGACTGATAAATTTCTGCGACAATCTCTCAATCTGCCCCTCAATTTTATTGCCAAGACGTAAATCGCGTATACCCGTTAAAACATCAGTAATCTTGCCGGCAATATCTCCCTGGGATTGACGTTTACTCGCTTGTAAATTACCTACTTTGCGTTTAAGTATCGCCCCAATCCAAAGGCCCGCAATCATCGGCATAAGAGCAAGCGTGGTTATTGTGTCGGTGTTGATAAGCACAACTAATGCGATAATTAAAAGTAAGGCACGGTAGAGAAAATCAGAGGTCCAGCTCAAAAATTCCGCAACTTCATCACTGTCATCACGAATGCGGTTCAAAAGATCACCCTGCGAAAAAGTGTGTCTCTGATTGTGGGAACAATGGCTCACGCCCCACAAAACGCGTTCTTTCAGGTAAGCACTGACTTTAAAGATCAGCGTAAAGTCCAGGCTTAATCCCAAAAAGAGGATCAATGATCGCAAGACCATGGTTGCAATCGCAGAGGCAAGCAACCACCAGACCACAGGGTTAGTCGGTTCATTCATCGCTCTATCCAGTAACTGGCTGATCAAGTAACCAACCAATAGCGGAAAACCGTGCATAAGTGTCCACACAACCATGGTGATGAAATAGAGAGGCGCAAACCTTTTCATGAGGTCAATCAAGGCCGGTAACATTTTGGGTTTAGTTGATACACTGGATATAGTCATACAATGAGTCCATGATTGCTCGTTAATGTTGCAATTTCAGCTTCTGGAATTCGCTGCTGAATCCGTCCATCATCAACAATGATGATTTCATCAACGGCGGAAAGCGTGTGAAGACGGTGTGCGACCATCACTACGGTGCGATTGCGGCTTAATTTTTCAAGTAATTTCAGCCAACTCTCTTCAGTCCGGGGATCAAGTTGAGATGTTCCCTCATCAATAATCACCAGAGAACAATGCTGCAACATCACTCTGGCACCCGCTATCATCTGAATTTCACCTTCCGACAACATCCGACCATTAGTGCCAACCTGCGTATCAAGGCCGTCAGGTAATGCTCTGGCCCATTCAAGCGCATCTAATTCCTGGAGAACCTCCCAAATTTGCTTATCAGATATTTCATCACTGAATAGCGTTAAATTTTCTCGCAGCGTTGCAGAAAACAGATGAGAACGCTGACTAAGCACGGAAACCTTTTTTGCAAACTCTTCCGGTTTAATTGTTGAGACATCAATATTTCCAATGGTCACTCTTCCTGAGTCGGGTCGCGCAAATCCACACATCAAATTAAGAATGGTACTTTTTCCCGCACCTGTTCTGCCGATAATGCCAATTTTGCTTCCCGGAGCAACGTAAAAATTAACACCGTGCAAAACCTGTGCTTCTTCCCCGTTATAACTAAAATCAACATGATCAAAATGGATAGAAAGAGGACCATCAGGCAATAAATTATCTGATGATTTACCTGACGTACCTTCATTTAATGTTTTTGTCGCCAACGATAAAGCAGCAAATAATTTCTGTATCAGCTCTATCTCTGACGACATATCCTCCACCGGCTCGCGAAGTTTATCAACGTAGAGATAAATCATGGTTAATGTACCAATGCTTAAACTGTTCTCACCAAGTAATTGAAGCCCAAAACCAAAACCTATACCGAAACAAAGAGCAAAGAAGAGCTGAGTAATGGGCCAGAACGCTCTGCCGCCAATATAAGCACTGCGTTCAAATTTGAGCAATACCGACAGCATCTTACGAAATGCAGTGGCAGGCCAATGTGCCTGTGACAATGGCTGTAAATCATCCATAGCATGTAATGAATCACCGATAAAACCAAATATTCGAGCTTTTTCATTGCGCGCAATTAGCCAGCGACGAACAGAAAGTCGAGTTAATTGAATTAATACATACGCCACCAGTACTACGACAATAGCCATAGCAATACCTGCCTGGGGCATGACGCTGAATATAATGATCAATGTACCCAGTGTCATCGCTAAATTAGCAATGGCTTTGAAACCCGCTTTAGAAATCGTTTTTCCGATAATGTCAGCATTACCTTCGATATTTTCCAGCAACTCTCCCTGCGATCTTCGTTCTATTTCCAATACAGGTAAAACTGTCATCACATGATGAAAGAGCTTGTATCTAATGGTATCGGCAATACCCCAACCTGCCTTGGTGCTCATGTAACTGGTCACCAAACTACCGATCACACCAATCGACGCGATAAAAATATAAATGATTGCCAGCATGATAAGTTGATCAACAGTCGTACCTGATGTCGCCTTATCAACGTAATTCCTGATAATATAAGGACCACTCAGATCACAGGATAATGTCACGGCTAAAGCCAGAAAAGCACATACAACCGTTCCCTTAAATGGTACGGCGCTATGTAGCAGTATCCGCCATACAGTTAACTTCTTTGACATGATTTTTTCCATCTTTTGGTTATGGCACCTCAGTAAAATTAGGGATGTTATTCACAACATCGGGATTATTAATAACAGATCGATTACAGCAGCAAGATCTTGTTCACAATTAGCAAAATGCAATTATCGCAAAATATCCGCATTTATCACTATCTGATTGAAGTCTTTATAAACACTATCACAAGAAAACAAAATTTATATCTTATTCTATAATGTCAATACCTTTGTGAGGTTATTTAATATCCTAATTGAAAGATATATCACCAATGTGAATAATAAATAACTGGCTCCAAGCCATGAATCATAAATAGAGGAAAAACTGATAATAATCCCAACGAATTATAATGATTTCCACAAATATATAGCGATTATATAAATGAATTCCTATTCAATATTAACGCACCTTGAATTGCCCATAATTTCAGCAAGTTATGACTAATAAAGCGGTAGCCTACTCTATATTGAATTATCCATATTCATTACTCATATAATCGGATAATATTTGGTCACAAAAAACAAATAAAAGAATTATAACCAAAATGAATTTATGCCAGTAAAAGGGCCTTTCGGCCCAGGTAATCGTTTGCGTAATTAATCCAAAATAACACCGATACGGTGCGCTACCTCTTCATACGCTTCAATCAGGCCACCAAGACTTTGGCGGAAACGATCTTTATCCATTTTGTCTAAAGTCTCTTTATCCCACAAACGGCTGCCATCAGGAGAGAACTCATCTCCCAGAACCACCTGCCCTTTAAACAAACCAAATTCCAGTTTGAAATCAACCAAAATCAAACCAGCATCATCAAATAATTTGCTCAATACTTCATTAGCCTTGTAGCTTAATCTTTCCATCTCAGCCAGATGTTCTTTGCTAACCCAGTCAAACGTTTCACAATAAGACTCATTCACCATTGGATCATGCATGGCATCATTTTTCAGAAATAGATCGAACAGAGGAGGGTTCAATACCACACCTTCCTCAACACCAAGGCGTCTGACCAATGAACCCGCAGCCCGATTGCGAATAACACATTCAACCGGCACCATATCCAGATTTTTAACCAATACTTCGGTGTCTGATAACAGACGTTCCATTTGTGTCGGGATACCCGCTTCTTCCAGTTTGCTCATGATGAAATGGTTAAATTTATTATTCACCATCCCCTTACGGTCAAACTGTTCAATGCGTTCGCCATCCAATGCAGATGTATCATTACGGAACTCCAACACCAGTAAATCAGGATCATCAGTGGTGTACACCGTTTTTGCCTTTCCACGATACAACTCAGCTTTTTTCTGCATCTTATATACTCCAAAATATCACTACTGAATAAACGTCAGAGATAAATAATAAAGCAGATTGCTAACAAAATCCTGTTCAAAAGGTCGATTTTTTCTATAGTTATCGGGTTAGTCTATAAAACGAACTGATTTTTAGGCTAAAAACCTCTTCCTCATCAATCTCAATCTGAGTTGATTACCTTCGAAGAGCCATTCCTTAAACCATTGGCGACGCTCCTCAAAAAAAGTAGTCCCCGTCGAAAATAAAGAACTCCCCATCATTTATTCAAATTAATAAATAGAGGTGAATTCTTCTATACCTAATATCATTTATCATCCAATTAAAATAACCAGAATTATTACCTACAAATAAAATTTTGCTTTTTGTGAATCCAAAAATTCTCTCATAACCATTACCTTGTGCATCAACCATTACAACAAATACTGTGTCTGAAAGATAAGTATTATCTATGGGCCTTGCAAACCCTAAATATGTTTAGACACCAGTTCTTCAAAGGACAGACTTGCAGGGAGAAATTATGGTGGAGGAAGTCTCTTAACATGGAAGTGAGTTCATTTTTTGAACTGATTTTGTTAGTTCAAAGTGCTGACTAAAAAGCCAGCACTTTAGCCTGCATTTTTAGTGGATGCCATGCAAAGCGTTTTCTGTAGTGACAGAAAGAGGAGTGAATTGACCCGCTCTTAATTCTGTCAGCGCATAGAGGAGGCGCCCCATCCGGCCATTGCCATCAGTGAAACCGTGAAAACCAACGACAGCCGCAAAGAGTTGTTTCCCAATCTGAGGATCTTCCTTATCCAAAGTTTCCAGATGACGTGCCAGCAACGCCGCACCACCTATACTGGAAGGAAGGCTCCCCCCGCTGATTGCTGGACCACGATAATCACGCTCTATGTTTGGAACCAACCTATGATGAAGCTCCTTAAGATTTTGGCTATCCGTTAAATCCTTTCCATTATGGGTGTATTCCTTCAGTAGCGCCGTGAAGTTACTCCATTCATTACCACCTGAAGTGGATGCCTTGAGAATCCAAGCGGCCGCCTTGTCAACATCATCAGTTAACTTGCCTGGGTTATAAAAATCTTCAGAAAGGGTTTCCGCGTAAATACCTTGGTTAAGATCTTGGCCTTTTATTGCCTCTTGATGCTGCTGAGCTGCCAGCAAATTCTTTTCTTCCATCATCAAAATTGGCTCCAGACTAGCGACAGCGCCAGAAGCCGAAGGTTGCTTACGTAATTGTTCAAAGCTGACAAAAGACTGCTCAGGGGCAACCAGTTTACTGGTCAGTTGAGCTGTTGCCTGGTGTCCCATTAGCTCCTGTAATTTTTTACCCGTTTCTGTATTCAGTAGTGACTCTGACATAGCACGCTGTAGCAAAAGAGAATGTTCAGCCAACATTGCTTCCGTCATTTTATGGGTATCTGCTGTTTTTAATCTCTCCAGCACTTGTTCCGATGTCTGTAAACTACCATCCTTAAACAACATACGGGCATGGCTGACCGAGTCTGTACTCTGGAGACGCTGTTGTTGCGCCCCCTCTGTAGAAAAGAGGGTTTTAGTCGCCTCTTTAGCTACGGAAGCACCACTGCCACTTAAGAAAAATTTACTTATTCCTTCCAAGAAACGGGCAAAGTGATCACTTTTTGGGTGCGTACGCAAAACCTGTTGCAGATCTGCATTAATATGATATTCACGGCCAGCAATTTGCAGTTTACCTTCATTACGAACCTGTTCTTGTATTTGCAATGGGGCATTCTGTAATACAGCAAGATTCTTAAACTCGACCATAAATCATTCTCCTGTCATAAGATGGTTGTAGGGTATTTTTCTGTGATAGTGATGTTGGAAATTCATTTATCCAGGTAATAAATTCAGACAATTTATCTTCCAACTTATTGGCCGTTAGGTGTTGTATGGTTAATATTCTATACGCAACAACCCCAAGTTCCTGATACCAGCCAATACCCGGCATCTGACTATTTAATGGATTAAGGGCTGTATTGAGTAAATAACGCAGAGTATCAACATCCGCTGAGTCTGGAAGTTCCATATTTATCTGACCAATAATAGCTAAATGTTCCTCCTGGCGACGCAAGATAATAGGTATAGCGTTATCGACCAATAAGAAACAATTCCCCTCTTTATCAAAGGAGAGTTTACTCATACCCAGCTTTGCTGCCAGCTCAGTCAGTAATATATCAGTTAGATGATCGTTCATAGTGGAGAAGGAAACCCAATTATTTTGATAACAGGATTTTAAGCTTTCAGAAATAGGATGACTGTCAGATCTAGTCTGTCTTTTGTATATAAACAACCCATATTGCTCGTCGAGTCAGTTTTACAGATCAGATGATGTTTAACTTCAAAGGACACCCTTCAGGGAGAATTGCGGTGGAAGAACGCTTCTTCGCATGAAAACAGGCTTATTTTTTGTGCAGACTTTTATGAGATCAAAGCACTGACTAAAAAATCAGCACCTTGTCAACAATCTCAGGGGCAATGCATTTTGCCCCTTTATTTACATCCTTTACATCTACGATCCTGTCGTCTGGCTGAAAGCGGCTTTCAATACTGCAACCAGTTCATCATTTTGTGACTGAGTCAACGGCTTACCTTTATCACTAATAAACTGCAAGCTACTGCGGTTATTCAAATCACCCACCTGTAATTTGTAATCACCTTCGCTGATAGAAGGTTCATTAACCCCCATTGATTTCCAGCCCGATGCACTAAGACCTTTATACGTTACAGCGATAGAACCCGTCGAACGGCTGCGGCTACCCACTTTCATACCCACTTTTTCCAGCGCTGCCGGTAACCTATCCCAGACGATATTATATGGCGCACGAACAATCATCTGAGGTAACCCAGAAGTATCACCACCACTCTGTACATCTAACGGCCCCAAATTGCGTGCTGCCGTATTATCACTAATCCGTTCACGCTGCTGGTTCACACCTTCGATCAATTCATTGAGCATCAGTGCGTTATAACGTTGGACTTCGATAGGATCAATTATGGGTTGATCGCCTTGTCTCAGACCTTCATTGGCAACGGATAATTCAATCTGATAACTCTGGCGTGCAACACTGATACGATAGCGAATCTGATACGGAACGTTTTCATCTGCACGCGGCCATTCAATCCAGTCGGTTGTCAATGTCTGACCAGCATCATCACGCTGGCTAACGTTGTAACCTTTTTTCAGCAGAACATGATTAATCTGCGACCACAAATTGCTATTTTCAGACGTGTTTTCAAGCAGCAATTTGCTGCTCTTCACACTATTTTCAGCACGGGAGCCACTCAACAGGGCCAATGCCTGCGATGGTGGCCGAATATCAAGCTCTTTCCCAACCAATCCTTTAGATGCTGTTGGTGGAATATCATATTCACCATTCTGTAATGGCAATATCATACCCGCAGGAACATTCAGCGCTTTCAGAGGAGGTGTTTCAAGATACGTGTCATCATCATTGACCTGGCGCTTATAACTTTGGTCGCCAGAACACGCTGCCAATAACACTACCAGTGACATACCAGCAGCCTTCATCACCTTTGATTTTTGCAACAATATTGCCATTAAAATTCCCTAAATTTTACAGTAATCCGGCCATTTTCAAGGCTTTTTCGACTGAGACTTTTCCTGCATCTGTCAATGGCGTCATCGGCAGACGCAACGTGTCATCAGCAATCAGCCCCAATTTGTAACATACCCATTTGACTGGAATGGGGTTGGGTTCAACAAATAGTTGATGGTGTAAATCCATCAGGCGGTTATTCAGTTTACGCGCTTCCGCAAACTGGCCACTCAGTGCCAACTTACAAAATTTAGCCACCTCAGCAGCCGCAATATTTGCAGTAACAGAAATTACCCCTTTACCACCAAGCTGAATAAAATCCAACCCACTTGCATCATCACCACTCAACAAGATAAAGCTATCATCATTAACTAACTCTTGGATTTGGCTGACACGACTTAAGTTCCCTGTCGCTTCTTTAATTGCGACAATATTTTTAATCTTCGCCAAACGAGCTACAGTTGGCGGCAGCAAATCACATCCTGTACGGGAGGGCACATTATACAGAATTTGTGGCAAATCAGTATTTTCAGCGATCGTTTTAAAATGCTGATATAAACCTTCCTGCGATGGCTTATTATAATAAGGCGTTACCGTCAGGCAACCAACAACACCACTGTTTTCAAAACGTTTCGTCAGAGATATTGCCTCAGCAGTCGCATTTGCACCTGTTCCGGCGATGACCGGAATACGTCCGTCAGCCAGTTCCACCGTGGTCAAAACAACATCACCGTGCTCATCGTGACTCAATGTGGCAGACTCTCCGGTTGTTCCTACCGAGACAATCGCTGATGTACCACTGGCAACATGGTAATCAATTAATTTTTTCAAACTAGTCTTATCAACGCGACCATTCGCGTCCATTGGTGTTACCAGCGCAACAATACTGCCTGTAAATTCAAAGCTCCCGCTAGACATTACATACCCCCCTATACAAACAAGAGTTCAATGGTACTTTCTAGTCATACAGAAGGAAACTATTTAAACAGGATTTCAATGAATTTTGTTAATACCGGATAACCTCTGTTAAAAAGAAGTAATAACCGGAGTAATTTATTGAAATTCAAAGGCAGGGAATGAGAACAATAGAGCAACTTTGATACGATTGACCTTGGCAGTATACCCTTTTTGTGTTTACCTTAAATAAACCACAGCAGAGAAGGAAAAGTGACTTTGCCACAATCAGAACAACATTTTCTCGTTATAACCGCTTTAGGCGCTGACCGTCCTGGTATCGTCAATACGATCACTCGTCTTGTGAGTGAATGTGGTTGTAACATTGAAGACAGCCGTTTAGCGATGTTTGGTGAGGAATTCACCTTCATTATGCTACTTTCCGGTAGCTGGAACGCTATCACCATGATTGAATCTTCACTGCCGCAGAAAGGAGCCGAACTGGATCTTCTTCTCGTCATGAAACGTACAAGATGTGATGATCATACAGCATTTCCTTCCACAGTTTCCGTCAAGGTTGATGTTGATGATTCACCGGGTATTGTTGAACAGTTTACCAATCTGTTTACCACGCAGTATTTTAATATTGCTGAACTGGTATCAAAAACACAGCCACCAGAAGATGGTATCCCTGCCCGGCTACAAATCCAGATCACCGCTCATAGTCTATTAGATGATGACGGCATAATTATTAAGCAGGCGTTTAATAAGCTATGTACAGATCTAAATGCACAAGGCAGTATTAGTATTCTTGAACCACTTTAGCAGAAAGATTAAACGGAGAATACGTGATGAGCCCATTGAAAGCCGGTGATAAGGCCCCTCAATTCAGCCTTCCTGACCAAGATGGAGAAACAATCAACTTGTCTGATTTCGAAGGTCAGCGTGTTTTAGTTTATTTTTACCCTAAAGCAATGACTCCTGGTTGTACTGTACAAGCCTGTGGTCTGCGCGATGAAATGGATACATTAAAGGGATCAGGTGTTGAGGTATTGGGTATCAGTACCGATAACCCAAGTAAACTGTCACGCTTTGTGGAGAAAGAAATGCTGAACTTCACATTGTTGTCCGATGAGGATCATCAAATTGCTGAGCAATTTGGTGTTTGGGGCGAGAAACAGTTTATGGGGAAAACCTATGATGGTATTCACCGTATCAGTTTCCTGATTGATACCAAAGGTAATATTGAGCACGTTTTTGATAAATTTAAGACCAGTGATCACCATCAGATAGTGGTGGATTATCTGAAGCAGCATCCTTAATAAAAAACCGCTAAAAAATTAATCGTATTTCATTCAGCAACTCAAGATACCTGGAGTAAGTACGGGAAAGAAATTCCTATCCTGTACTTACTCTAATAACAAGTAACCGGCATTAACCTAGAAATAAATACAAAGGCCATTTTCATATTAAAAACAGATTTATTCTTTTATTTCATCGTCTTCTGTTATAACTATCTCTTCCGGCCATGCATGAATAACGGCTTTAATCAGCGTCGCCAGCGGAATAGCAAAGAATACGCCCCAAAATCCCCATAAACCACCAAAAGTAATCACAGAAAGAATAATCACCAACGGATGCAAGTTTACTGCCTCAGAGAACAAAATCGGCACCAGTAAATTGCCATCCAGCCCCTGAATAACCAGATAAGCAATAATCAAGGTCCAGAAATCTGTCCCGACACCCCATTGAAATAAAGCAACCAGTACAACAGGAATAGTGACAATCACTGCCCCTACATAAGGAATTAATACTGACAGCCCAACCAGAACAGAAAGCAGTAATGAATAATCTAACCTAAGAAATACGAATACAGCGTAGGTACAGATACCAACAATCACCATCTCCGTAACTTTACCACGGATATAGTTAGTGATTTGCTGATTCATCTCGCGCCATACCTGCCCGGCCAAAATACGGTTACGTGGCAAAACCCGTTGTAACGCTTGCAGCATCTGGTTTTTATCTTTTAGCAGAAAAAAGGCCATTAATGGCACAAGAATCAGGTAGATAGCCAATGTCAGCAAACCAATCAATGAAGCTACCGAAAACTTCACCACGGATTCTCCGGCAGTTGAAATCTTACTGCGCAGATTTTCCGCCATCATATCAATGATACCGGCATCAACCAAAGCCGGATAACGAGTCGGTAATGTTTGGGCATATTCATTAAACCGGTTAAGCATATTAGGCATATCTGACAACAGATTAATTCCCTGCTGCCATGCCGTTGGTGCCACAATCAGAATAACCAGCAAGCTGATCCCGGAAAAAATAATCAGTACAATACAAACAGCCACTGTCCGCGAACATCCCAACTTCTCAAGTTGGGCCGTTGGCCATTCCAATAAATAAGCGAGAACAATCGCCACCAGTAATGGCGTTAAAATGCCATGTAAAAAATAAATAATGCAAAACCCTGCCAAGAGGATGACAAACAACGCAATCACTTGCGGATCAGTAAACCGACGGCGATACCACTGTATAATCATCTCCAGCATTGACCAGGCTCCTTGATAGCAATATTCATATTTCTATTTTTCTTAAAAATTGTACTAATTGGTTAATTTTAAGGTACCCTTGCTCATCATACACGCATTATCTAAAACGATGGCCAAATGAGATCATTTTTGTTTTATGAAAATAATGTCTAATCAATCCCTGGCAGCAATATTAATCAGTACATTATTGCTAGTAAGCCCCCCTGTTCTCAGCGCCTCTATTGAAGATTCATTGCCGGATATAGGTACCACGGCAGGTTCAACCCTAAGCATCAATCAGGAACTGGCAATGGGCGATTTTTACGTCCGCCAGATGCGTGACAACGTTCCACTGATTTATGACCCATTATTGACGCAATATATCAATACCCTTGGACAAAGGTTGGTGGCTAATGCAGATTCAGTTAAAACACCTTTTCATTTTTATCTGATCAATAACCCGAATATCAACGCTTACGCTTTCTTTGGCGGTAACGTCGTACTCCATGCCGCACTTTTTCGTTATAGCCGTAATGAAAGCGAGCTGGCATCCGTTATAGCCCACGAAATTTCCCACGTCACTCAGCGCCATCTGGCACGAATGATGGAAGATCAGCAGCGTACAGCACCACTGGCCTGGGCAAGTGCTCTGGGTTCTATCCTGTTGATAATGGCTAACCCACAAGCAGGAATGGCGGCACTCAGCGGAACGCTTGCCGGAATACAACAAGGTATGATCAGCTTTACTCAATCCAATGAGCAGGAAGCTGACCGCATTGGCATGCAGACGCTACGCAAAGCGGGTTTTGATCCTCAAGGCATGCCGGATTTTATGCAGATCCTGGCAGATCAGACCCGTTACAGTTCCAAACCACCAGAGATGTTGCTGACTCACCCATTACCCGACAGCCGCCTTGCTGATGCCCGTAACCGTGCTAACCAATATCCCGCCAAGCGTGTTCCACAATCTCAAGATTTTCTGTTTGCCAGAGTCCGTATTATGGGAATGTACACTACGGAGCAGCGCGGCTATCTGGAACAAATTTTAGAAAATTACCGTAAAGGCACAGCTAAAGAGCAACTCGCCGCCGCTTATGGACAAGCAATCTTATTTTCTCAGGATAAAAAATACGCTGAGGCACGGGCTATTCTGGAACCATTATTAGCAAAACAACCAGATAACCTCTGGTTTATTGACACGATGACCGATATTGATATTGAACAGAACCGAACGGCTCAGGCTATCACCCGATTACAAAACGCCTTACAGAAACAAAAAGACAATTTGGTCTTACAGATTAATCTGGCAAATGCGCTCATTCGCGCAAAGCAATACCCGCAGGCTGCAAAGCTGCTCTACCGTTATACGTTCAATAATCCTGATGATCCAAACGGTTGGCACCTGATGAGGGAAGCCGCCGCCCAACAAGGCAAACGCCATGAAGAATTATCAGCGTATGCTGAAGAAATGGCACTTCATGGTCAGTTTGACAATGCCATTAAATACCTCAGCAGTGCCAGCGCACTGGTAAAATTAGGCAGTTACGATCAAGAACGTTATGATGCCCGTATCGATCAGTTACGCCAGCTACAACAGCGTTACAATCAATACCAACGTTAAGGAACTTTCATGCAACAGGTGATCATTTATCATAACCCCCGCTGCTCCAAAAGCCGTGAAACTTTGGCTCTTATTGAAGAGCAAGGCATTAAGCCGCAGATTATTCTCTATCTGGAGGTCCCTCCCACGATAGAGCAATTATCTGTTCTGTTAAAACAGCTTGGTTTTCATGATGCGCGCCAGTTGATGCGAACTAAAGAAGATCTATACAAAGAGTTGAATCTGGCCGATGAAAAACTCACTCAACACGATCTACTGAAAGTGATGGTTGCCAATCCTAAACTGATTGAGCGCCCTATTGTCGTTTGTGGTGATAAAGCCAGGCTTGGGCGCCCACCAGAACAAGTAAAAGAAATTCTTGGCTAATCGGGTAGATATGATGATGGTGAAATCACCATCATCGTCAAAGATGCAGAATATCCTTCACAAATGGAATCGTCAGCTTGCGCTGGGCAACTATCGAAGCATGATCTAACTGATTCAAGGTCATAAACAGCGTCCGCATTTCTCTGTCTAATCTTTTCAGTAAGAAGCGCCCCACATCTTCCGGCAACTCAAACCCACGTAATTTTGCACGCAGTTGCAAAGCCTGTAATTTCTCATCATCGGAAAGTGGTTGTAATTTATAAATTTGCCCCCAGTCCAGACGGGAAGCCAAATCAGGTAACCTAAGATCAATCTGACGAGGTGGACGATCGCCACTGATAAGCAAACAAGTGCGACCGATTTCCAGAATGCGATTATAAAGATTAAACATCGCCATTTCCCACTCTTCATCACCAGCAATACATTCGATATTATCGATACAAACCAGTGATAAGTGTTCCATGCCATCAAGCACCTCAGGAATAAAATAGGCACGTTTATCCAGCGGAACATAGCCCACAGCTTCATCTTTCAGGGACAATTCAGCACATGCGGCATGCAACAAATGACTTCGCCCCCCACTATCACGGGACCAAAAATAAATATAGCTGCCATGCGGCTGATTAATGGCCAATTTAATTGCAGCTAACAGGGTAGCGTTTTCCCCCGGAAAGAAACTGGCAAAAGTTTCGTCATCGGGAAGATATAAAGGTAATGAAAGCTGCGATGGTGTGTTCAGAAGCACCTCAAACAGAGCAGGTAACAAGCGCAAACAAGTTTATCACAGAAAATAGTTGTAAATGAACTGCATAGATAAATAATAAAAAAACTATTTTTTGGATTCAATAAGTTAAACCCATTTCAGTCTTCCCTTAAATGCACAATATTTCTTCATAATACAGAACAACCGGCAAGCACCGGTGAAATATTCTAAATGCGAAAACAGGAAAGATCTAACTTTTTAATTTTATGCTATTTAAGAGAAAGTCGTCAGATGTTGAGATTTGTCAGTTTTAAGAAGGATCAATGTAATAGTTCTTTACTGATAACAAAAAGGCGATGATAGTGGTAATCCTTGTCATGGCCCCAACAATAATCAGCCCAAGTTATATAGAAATCATCCCATGATGTAAGCTTCGGCATTAACCATATCTGCTACGCAGTGTATTAGCAAAATGATAAATAATCAACGTTCGGTTGACGTAAAAACGAGCAACCCACTATTTTCATGAAATAAGAAATCCCTCTGCAACGCCCCGTACAACCTGACATTTTCACGCTATGTTCAATACAAACAAAGATCACATTCTATCGCTATTCCTCACACTATTCTGATTAACATGCCACAAAATCGCAACAAATTTAACATAAGTGCTAATCTTAATAAGAAGTGGGTGTGCTCTCATTTACCACCTACCCCATGATCAACTGACATAATAAACAGGAAGCTGAGTAATGAAAAAAATCCTATTGTGTTGCTCTGCCGGCATGTCCACCAGCATGCTGGTACAACGTATGCAGGCAGAAGTGACCAAACGAGCGTTAGACATTGAGATCAAGGCCGCCTCTACCATCGAATTAAAACATCTGATAACCGATGCCGACGTTGTTTTACTTGGCCCACAAGTAAGACATCAGCTGGCTCATTTTTCCGCTATCGCCAACCCACTCGGCAAGCCGATAGACATTATTGACATGATGGATTACGGCGCTCTTCGTGGTGACAAAGTTCTCGATAAGGCATTAAGCCTGTTGGAATAATCAACTTCATCATCATACGGAGTGCCCTATGAGCCTCTATACTACGTTCATACGCGTCGTAGAAAGCCATATTGTCCCGCTTGCAGGACGAATCGGTAACCAGCGACATATTAGTGCGATACGTGACGGCTTTATCTCAGCCATGCCATTTTTGCTCATCGGCAGTATCATGTTAATTGCGGCAAACCCACCATTTGATGCACAAACTTCATCCTCATTCGGTCAGGCTTGGTTGTCCTTTGCGAAAACTCACTGGGACACCATCACCATGCCTTACTTTATGACCATGGGATTAATGAGCATATTTGTTTCGGTCGGCACGGCCTACAGCCTGGCTAAATCCTACGGTCTGGATGGGTTAACTTCTGCTTTACTGTCACTAATGGCGTTTTTATTAGCGGCAGCACCACAAATCGAAAACAAAATAGCACTCGATTTTCTCGGAGGAGCAGGCGTATTCACCTCATTGATTTGCGCTATCTGGTCAGTTGAACTGACGCGTTTATTAAAAAAATATAACATCACCATCCGTATGCCGGCACAAGTACCACCGGCGATCGCCCGTTCTTTTGAACTTTTGTATCCGGTCACCGGTATCCTGTTGACGGTTTACCCGATCAGTTTGCTCTTACAGAGTGAATTCAATCTGCTCATCCCTGCCGCCGTCATGCAGATTTTTCAACCCCTCATTTCCGTCGGTGACACACTGCCAGCCATTATGTTGGCAGTGCTGATTGCCAATCTACTGTGGTTTGCCGGTATTCACGGTGCCAACATTATTACTGTCCTATTAAGCCCCATATTTATGGCAAATATTGCCACCAATGCGGCCTTAATAGCTCAAGGAGCTGCGGCAACCCAAATTCTCACTGATCCATACTGGTCATTTTATGCCTGTCTTGGCGGCTCCGGTTCCACCCTGGCTCTGGCTATTCTTTACCTACGCAGCCGCTCTATACACTTGCGTACTATCGGAAAACTAAGCGCAGTTCCGGCTATGTTCAACATTAACGAGCCTCTGTTATTTGGTTCACCGATTGTTATGAACCCAACCCTATTAATTCCACTATTGGTTGTGCCATTGGTCAATGTAGTCTTGTCTTACAGTACCCTGCATCTTGATCTGGTGCATAAAATGGTCGTTATCTCTCCCTGGACCACACCGGCCCCATTCGGTGCAATGCTTTCCGCCGCCTGGGATTACCGTGCGGCAGTGCTAGTTATCGTGCTGATGATAATCGATCTATTCATCTGGTATCCCTTCTTCAAAGTTTATGAAAAGCAATTAATCAATGAAGAAAATAAACAGCAAGAAGAGACGATATCCACCAGCGTAGAAACTCAATCTTAGCCATAATCTTCGGAGGATTTACACATGGATTTGGAACAAACTATTGTCGAACTGCTGGTTCATGCCGGGAGCGCACGCAGCCATGCGCTGATGGCATTACAACATGCCAGAAACGGTGACTTTCAAACTTCACACACACTGATGGCGGAATCCCAACAGGCAATCAAGGAGGCGCATGCCATTCAAACTACTCTAATCGGGTTGGATGAAGGCGGCGGTAAATTGCCTGTCAATCTGATCACTATACATGCACAGGATCATTTAATGAACGCGATGGTTATTCAGGATCTTGCCGGCGATATGATTGAACTCTACCGCCGGATGCCATCACAGGAGGAAAAAATATGAAACAGATAAAAATAGCCGTTATCGGCGGCGGTAGCAGCTACACACCTGAGTTAGTAGAAGGACTCATTCAGCGCAACAAAAGCATTCCACTCTCTGAATTGGCATTAGTTGACATTGATGGTGGAAAACAGAAAGTAGAAATTATCGCTGCACTTACCCGTCGTATGTTGGCCCGTCATGGCCTGGAACACGTTATCGTCAGCGTACATTTCACACCAGATAATGCAATCCGCGGCGCCAGTTTTATTTTGACTCAATTGCGTGTCGGCCAGCTTCCAGCGCGTGCTATGGATGAACGTCTGGGGCTGAAATACGGTTTAATCGGTCAGGAAACAACGGGCGTAGGAGGATTTGCCAAGGCGTTACGTACCATCCCCGTTTTGCTGGATATCGCCCGTAAAGTTGAACAACTTGCGCCAGATGCATGGATTGTTAACTTCACTAACCCGGCAGGGATCGTCACCGAAGCGGTTTCCCGTTACAGCAAGGCAAAAATAATCGGCCTGTGTAATGTCCCGGTCACCATGCACCATATGATTGCCAATATGCTGCAACATCCTCATCAAGATGTGCAATTACGTTTTGCAGGGCTTAATCATATGGTTTGGGTACACCAGGTACTGGTTTCAGGGCGGGATGAAACGCATCGGGTACTTGATATGTTATGCAACGGTGTAGCATTAACCATGAATAACATTAAAGAATCCCCCTGGCCCCCGCCATTACTCAGAGCATTAGGCGCAATCCCCTGCCCTTATCACCGTTACTTCTATCAGACCCGCAGCATGTTGCAGGAAGAGCGCGAAGCCGCTGCCAAACAAGGCACACGGGCAGAACAAGTCATGAAAGTAGAGCAGGAGCTGTTTGAACTGTATGCCGATCCAGACCTTGCTCACAAACCAGAACAGCTCAGTTTCCGCGGCGGTTCATTCTATTCTGAAGTTGCACTGGATCTGATGTGCGCTATTCACAACAATCTTGGCAGCCAGCTGGTGGTTAATACCCCTAACCACGGTGCTATTCGTGGCCTGCCGGACGATGCCGTCATTGAAACCAACTGTATCATTAATGCAGAAGGTGCCCACCCGCTGACATTTGGCCGCCTGCCTGACAGTATGTACTCTCTGACCCAACAGATAAAAACCTTCGAGCGTTTAACGATTGAAGCAGCGGTTCATGGCGATCGCAACGCTGCACTGCGGGCATTGATCACCAACCCACTGGTTGCCGATGTCGATATTGCTTCACCGCTTTTGGATGACGTATTGGCGATAAATCGTGATTACCTGCCGCAATTTTAATGAATAATCTGCACCTGGTTGAATAACCTGAAACCAGAACGAGCATAAAATTAAAGAGATATCAGTTATTAGTCACTCAAAGACTAATACTGATATCCTTTAATCGTAACTGACCCTGTGACCTCTTTTTTTGCGGCGTAACACGCATTTATTTCTCCTGCTAAGTTTGAACAGGAAAGTCTGCATTATAATACTGCTATGAAATCAATTGATTGAAGAATACTGAAAATATAAAGTTTCAACATGTTGAAACTTTGGGAAAACCTATGCCTTTTAAAATAGAAAACCTCGGATATGGCGAAGCACATATCTCAGACTTTGAGGTGTCTAGCGTGGAATACACCTTGATTATAATGGAAATTATCTCAAAGGGGGATTCTTCTGTCGTTCTGCCTGAAAATTACAGACTCGACCGGGGCAGTTGCTTTGAAGTTTCATTTGATGCAAAAAACAATTTAGATAATAACACGCTATTTGAGAGGTACCCTACAAATAACCATCATCAGATGATAGGAATTATGTCCGAAGTTGAAAGGTTGATTAATGAGCACTATAATGCGGTTAGTCCTAGTGGATACATTTTGCTAGCCGCAGATGAGCGACTGAACCGGGTCTATAAACGACATATTAATCGATTTGTGACACAAAACGGTTTTACCATGACAGATAAATTAGATCCAAGCGGGAGGGGTTATGTCATACATACATAACAAACAAGCTGAAGAAAAAGAAAAGCTTGAACTCGAAAAAGCGGTAGCTAAAAAGGCTGAACGTATGAGAGCTGCTTACAACGCCCTAAAGAAATCCGAACAAGAGGGTACTGTCCGGTATCTCAGTGAAAAGCAGAACTGGTACGTAGTCCGATAAACATTTGAAGGGAGCTTGTCGCTCCTTTTTTCTCCATAACAAATATGCCGCCAGTAAGTTTACGTCCAATTGGTGGTGAACATCTGCTTCCCTAATCTCCTCCACGGATAAAATAAATTATTCTACCCATCCCCGCCCTCCCTGATTAAAACCATTCAAAGCGGGGAAATAAATCGAACTTATTACTTCAATGACTTATCACGCTTAACAGATTCAATTGAAGACTCAATATATTGTTTTTCAGGACGAATAATACTCATCAAGCAGAAAATCAGACTCATACCAATACCCACAATCGTTGCCAGCGCCATACCTTTCAGTTCAGTAACGCCAATATTTATTTTCGCGCCACTGACACCAATAATAAGAATAACGGAGGTCAGAATTAGATTTTGTGCTTTATTGTAATCTACTTTGGAATCAATCAGCACCCGAATACCTGATGCTCCGATAACACCATAAAGCAACAGAGAAACACCGCCCATGACCGGAACAGGCACGGCCTGAATCGCTGCCGCCAGTTTACCGACACAAGAGAGCAGAATCGCCAATACCGCAGCGCCACCAATAACCCAAGTGCTGTATACTTTGGTAACTGCCATCACACCAATATTTTCGCCGTAAGTCGTGTTAGGGGTTGAACCAAAGAAACCGGAAATCACAGTTGAAAAACCATTCGCGAACATAGAACGATGCAAACCGGGTTCTTTCAACAAATCCCTCTTCACAATATTTGCCGTAACAACTAAATGCCCAACATGTTCCGCGATAACAACCAGTGCCGCAGGCAGGATCGTCATTATGGCGAACCATTCAAAACGGGGTGAGTAAAAAGTTGGCAATGCAAACCACGGTGCTTCACGCACAGGTGTCAAGTCAACCTCCCCCATCAGGAATGCCAGTGCGTAACCCACCAACACCCCAATCAAAATCGGAATGATAGCCAGAAATCCACGGAACATTACGGAACCAAGAACAGTAACCGCCAGTGTGACCAGCGAAATTGTCAGCGCCGTTGGATTAACATCAGCGCCTTCTGCCGGACGCAAACCGGCCATATCAGCCGCAACACCTGCAAGCTCCAGCCCGATAACCGCAACAATTGCCCCCATTGCCGCAGGTGGAAACAGCACATTAATCCAGCCTCGTCCCGCCACTTTGACAATCAATGAAACCAGACAGAACAGCACACCACACAGGATAAAACCGCCCAACGCTAATTCATACCCCAGCGGCAACAACAATAAAACCGGCGAAATAAATGCGAAACTCGATCCCAAATACGCCGGAATTTTTCCCTTACAGATAACCAGATATAACAATGTACCGATACCATTAAATAGCAGAATCGTCGCCGGGTTGACTTTAAACAAAATCGGCACCAATACCGTTGCACCAAACATAGCAAAAAGATGTTGGAAGCTCAGTGGAATGGTCTGTAAAAGTGGAGGCCGCTCATCTACCCCAATAGTGCGACGGGTCATTCGTTTATCCTCTTCATATTATCGCATCACGAACCAAAAAAAAGCCGACTCAAAAGTCGGCTAACTTATTATTTTGTACCAAATATTTTATCGCCCGCATCCCCCAGGCCAGGCACAATGTATCCCTGCTCATTGAGTCTCTCATCAATAGACGCGGTATACAGTTCTACATCGGGATGGGCTTTTTCCAGCGCAGCAATACCTTCAGGCGCCGCAACCAAAACCAGAACTTTAATCGACTGGCAACCTGCTTTTTTCAATAAATCAATAGTTGCAATCATGGAACCGCCGGTCGCCAGCATGGGATCAACCACCAGCGCCAGACGTTCATCAATATTGGAAGCAAGTTTCTGGAAATAAGGGACAGGTTCTAACGTTTCTTCATCACGATACACGCCTACGACACTGATCCGGGCACTTGGCACATTCTCCAATACGCCATCCATCATACCCAACCCTGCACGCAAAATAGGCACAACGGTTATTTTTTTACCTTTAATCTGCTCAACAGCTACCGGGCCACACCAGCCATCAATCGTGACCTTTTCGGTTTCTAAATCAGCGGTTGCTTCATAAGTCAGAAGACTTCCGACTTCTGCGGCCAGTTCACGAAAGCGTTTGGTGCTGATATCATTCGCTCGCATCAGGCCGAGTTTATGTTTAACAAGTGGGTGGTTCACCTCAACGATCTTCATGGACTTCTCCTACTGTATGTCAAGTCGCCGGCAGACAAAAAATCGCGAGATTATACCGCCTTTTAACCATAACACCACTACCAATCTGTTGATTTTAATCAAGCGCACGGCTTCTCTCCGATAACTGAGATCCTGAATAAGAGTCTCGCAAACGTTTGCTTAGGCTGCTAGAATTGTCAGCATTCTATCTTAATTTATCAAATGCAATCGCCTTGAGGGCCTCTCAGTGACCAACAAAACCTCTCTCAGCTATAAAGATGCCGGTGTAGATATCGATGCTGGTAATGCCTTGGTAGACCGTATCAAAGGTGTTGTAAAACAGACTCGTCGTCCAGAAGTCATGGGCGGTTTAGGTGGATTTGGCGCTTTATGTGCATTACCGCAAAAATACCGCGAACCTATTCTGGTTTCCGGTACCGACGGTGTGGGTACCAAATTGCGTCTGGCGATGGATCTCAAACGCCATGACACTATCGGCATTGATTTAGTTGCAATGTGTGTCAACGACTTGGTTGTCCAGGGCGCAGAACCCCTGTTCTTCCTTGATTATTATGCAACCGGAAAACTGGATGTTGATACCGCCGCCAGCGTTATCACCGGTATCGCGGAAGGTTGTAAATTATCCGGCTGTGCTCTGGTTGGCGGTGAAACTGCGGAAATGCCGGGGATGTATCACGGTGAAGATTATGATGTTGCCGGTTTCTGTGTTGGTGTCGTAGAGAAATCAGAAATCATTGATGGCAGTAAAGTTCAGGCGGGTGATGCCCTGATTGCTCTCGCCGCCAGTGGCCCTCATTCAAACGGCTATTCTCTGATACGCAAAATTCTGGCTGTCAGCAACACAGATCCAGAAACAACCAAGCTGGAAGGCAAATCACTGGCAGATCACCTGCTCGCCCCGACAAAAATTTATGTGAAATCCCTTTTATCCCTGATTGAACACCTTGATGTTCACGCGATTGCTCATCTGACCGGTGGCGGTTTCTGGGAAAATATTCCACGAGTCCTGCCTGAAAATACCCAGGCACAAATTAATGAATCCAGTTGGCAATGGCCGGCAATATTTAACTGGCTACAACAAACCGGCAATGTCAGCCGTCATGAAATGTACCGTACATTCAACTGTGGTGTCGGGATGGTCATTGCATTACCACAAACAGCCGTTGAACAAGCGCTTGAATTACTCAATACCGCCGGTGAAAAAGCCTGGCAAATCGGCGCCATTGCTACATTGAAAGAGAACGAACAACAGGTTGTTATTCAATGAAAAACATCGTTGTCTTGATCTCCGGTAACGGCAGCAATCTCCAGGCGGTGATTGACGCCTGCCAGCAGAACAAAATCAGTGGGCAAATTTGTGCGGTATTCAGTAATACCGCCGATGCTTACGGTCTGCTACGGGCTAAACAGGCGGAAATTCCCGCCCATGTTGTTAGCCCGAAAAACTATGCGGATCGTCAAACTTATGATCAAGCACTGAAACACGCCATCGATCAGTATCAACCCGATTTGGTCGTTCTCGCAGGTTACATGCGTATCCTGACGCCGGATTTTGTTCAGCACTATCTTGGTCGCCTGCTGAATATTCACCCTTCTCTATTGCCAAAATATCCCGGTCTGCATACTCACCGCAAAGCAATGGAAAATGGCGATACAGAACACGGCACTTCGGTTCATTTTGTGACAGAAGAGCTGGATGGCGGCCCGATTATCCTGCAAGCCAAAGTGCCTATTTTTGCAAATGATCAGGAAAATGAGGTTATTAAACGGGTTCAAACTCAGGAGCACGATATCTACCCATTAGTTATCAATTGGTTTGTCGAAGGACGCCTGAGCATGGTTAATGGCAAAGCACATCTGGATGGGAATATTCTTCCTCCACAAGGCTATGCCACAGAATAATCTATTTATTCACCCCTAATTACAGTGCTGTGGTAATATACCCAGCACTGCGAACTATTATTAATAATACTCTCTTACTTATTAAAAACACCGAGGTATCAAATGTCTGGTGGTTCTCATTCTCCACCTGTCAGGTTACGCCCCCTTGAGCGGGAAGATCTGCCTTTTATCCATCAATTAGATAACAACGCCAGCGTCATGCGTTACTGGTTCGAAGAGCCTTATGAAGCTTTCGTTGAACTGAGCGATCTCTACGACAAACATATTCACGATCAGAACGAGCGCCGGTTTATTATCGCCAGTTCTGACGCCAAAGTTGGGCTGGTTGAATTAGTCGAAATCGACTACATCCATCGCCGGGCAGAATTTCAGATCATTATTGATCCGGCATATCAGGGCCAGGGGCATGCAACCAAAGCGGCAAAACTGGCGATGGAATACGCATTTTCTGTGCTCAATCTGTATAAACTCTACCTGATTGTTGATAAGGAGAACATTAAAGCCATTCATATCTATAATAAGCTGGGTTTCTACACTGAGGGCGAATTAATAGATGAATTCTTTATTAATGGCTGTTACCGCACAGCAATTCGCATGTGTGTTTTCCAACATCAATATTTCGCGTCCAAGGCAGATAAAAAGGCCTGAACCCACCATGACAGACGAGGTTATAACAACAGTCCACGACTAATAATACTCAAAAATTCAACACATTCACCTCAACACCTGGAGTAACAATGTCCCAAGACAGGCTCTATACCGAGAAAGAACTTAGTTGGTTATCCTTCAACGAACGTGTGCTTCAGGAAGCGGCGGATAAGAGCAACCCATTGATAGAACGGATGCGGTTCCTAGGTATTTACTCCAATAATCTGGACGAATTCTACAAAGTTCGTTTTGCTGATGTGAAACGGCGGATACTGATTAATGAAGAGCGCGGATCCGCCACCAGCTCCCGGCATGTACTGAAAAAGATCCAATCCAAAGTCGCTAAAACCGATCATGAATTTGATGTGCTCTATAATGAATTACTGCTGGAAATGGCCCGCAATCAGATTTTCCTGATCAATGAACGGCAAATTTCACCGAATCAGCAAATCTGGTTACGCCAATATTTTCGTCAACATCTGCGACCCCATATCACACCAATCCTGATTAACCCGGAAACGAATCTGGTTGAATTTCTGAAAGATGACTACACTTATCTGGCAGTTGAAATTGTCCACGGCCAGAATATCCAATATGCATTACTGGAAATTCCGTCAGATAAGGTACCACGTTTTGTTAATTTGCCGCCTGAAATGCCACGCCGCCGCAAATCAATGATCCTGCTGGATAATATTCTGCGCTACTGTCTTGATGAAATTTTCAAAGGCTTCTTTGACTATGATTCACTCAATGCCTATTCAATGAAAATGACCCGTGATTCTGAATATGATTTAGCAACAGAGATGGAATCAAGCCTGCTCGAATTGATGTCATCCACCCTGAAACAACGGCTGACTGCGGAACCGGTAAGACTCGTTTATCAAAGAGAAATGCCGGATGAAATGGTAGAATTACTGCGTAGCAAGCTTGGCCTGTCAAATGACGACTCGGTGATCGCTGGCGGACGCTATCACAACTTTAAAGATTTCATTAAATTTCCCAATGAGGGAAAGAAAAACCTGCTAAACAGACCCTTACCGAGATTACGGCACACTTGGTTTGATAATTTTCGCAATGGTTTTGATGCTATTCGTGAACAGGATGTTCTGCTCTATTATCCCTATCACACCTTTGAACACGTGCTGGAATTACTGCGCCAGGCTTCTTTTGACCCAAGCGTGCTTTCCATCAAGATCAATATTTATCGGGTAGCAAAAGACTCCCGCATTATTGAATCAATGATTCACGCTGCCCATAACGGTAAAAAAATTACCGTGGTTGTTGAATTGCAGGCACGATTTGATGAAGAAGCCAATATTCATTGGGCCAAACGGCTGACCGAAGCAGGTGTACATGTTATTTTCTCGGCACCGGGGCTAAAGATCCACGCAAAACTGTTTTTTATTTCCCGTCTGGAAGGCGAAGAAATTGTTCGCTATGCCCATATTGGTACAGGTAACTTTAATGAAAAAACAGCGCGTCTCTATACCGACTATTCCCTGCTGACAGCCAATCCGAAAATTACCAACGAAGTCCGTCGGGTATTCAACTTTATTGAAAACCCCTATCGCCCGGTCAACTTTGAAAACCTGATGGTTTCGCCACAAAATTCCCGCGCGATGCTCAACCAGCTTATTTCTCAGGAAATAGCAAACGCCAAAGCAGATAAACCCGCAGGCATTACATTAAAAATCAATAACCTTGTTGATAAAGAGCTGGTGGACCGCCTGTACGACGCCTCAGAAGCGGGTGTAAAAGTACGCCTGCTAATACGTGGTATGTGTTCACTGGTGCCCAATCAGCCAGGATTCAGCGAAAATATTCAAATCACCAGTATCGTTGACCGTTACCTCGAACATGATCGGGTTTATGCCTTTACCAATAACGGCGATGAAAAAGTCTTTCTCTCCTCTGCCGACTGGATGACCCGTAATATCGACTACCGGATTGAAGTTGCTGTCTGCCTGCTTGATCCACAACTGAAACAACGTGTACTGGATATTCTCGAACTACAATTCAACGATACGGTAAAGGCCCGTTACGTCGATAAAGAACTGAGCAACAGTTATGTGCCACGGGGCAATAAACGGAAAATCCGTGCACAATTGGCGATTTATGACTATATAAAATCCCTCGAACAACCTGGACCAAGAGCCTAATCCATGCCGCTAACACACGATAAATCTACGCCCCGACCAATGGAAATTGCCGCTATCGATCTGGGTTCAAACAGTTTCCATATGATCATTGCACGAATCGTTAACGGCGCATTGCAGATCCTTGGCCGATTAAAACAACATGTCTACCTTGCTTACGGCCTGAATCAAAAAAACGAATTAAGCGAAGAAGCCATGGAGCGCGGCCTGGCTTGCCTTGCGCTGTTTGCTGAACGGCTACAAGGTTTTCCGGCAGATAACGTCTGTCTGGTCGGCACTCACAGCTTACGTGAAGCCAGCAATGCCAAAGAATTCATCAGGCGGGCACAAGAGGTCATCCCCTATCCGATTGAAATTATTTCCGGCCACGAAGAAGCCCGCCTGATCTACATGGGAGTCGAACACACTCAGCCAGAACAAGATCGTAAGCTGGTGATTGATATTGGCGGTGGCTCTACTGAACTGGTGATCGGCGAAAATTTTGAACCCTTATTAATAGAAAGCCGCCGGATGGGATGCATCAGTTTTTCTCACCAATTCTTTTCCGACGGTGAAATCAGTGCGGAGAAATTCCGCAGAGCACGGCTTGAAGCCGCTCAAAAACTAGAGAACCTCTCATGGCAATACCGCATAAAAGGCTGGAACTCCGCGCTCGGCGCATCCGGGACAATTAAAGCCGTTTATGAAGTACTGGTCGCAATGGGAGAAAAGGATGGATTAATCACACCTGAACGGCTGGAAATGTTGGTCAAAGAGGTGCTTAAATTCAAAAAATTTACAACCCTCGACTTACCTGCATTATCCGATGATCGTAAACACGTTTTTGTTCCCGGCCTGGCTATCTTATGCGGTGTATTCGATGCCCTGCATATAAAAGAGCTACAGCTATCAGATGGCGCTCTACGTGAAGGTGTTTTATATGAAATGGAAGGTCGCTTCCGCCACCAGGACATCCGCCGGAGAACGGCAAAAAGCCTGGCTGAACACTATAATATCGACAGAGAACAGGCAAAGCGTGTGCTCGATACCACTGAATTGCTTTACCAACAGTGGGCCATCCAGAACCCAAAGCTGGTGCAGCCCCAACTCGAAGCGATTTTACACTGGGCGGCAATGCTGCACGAAGTTGGGCTGAGTATTAACTTAAGCGGATTACAGCGACACTCTGCTTATATTCTGCAAAATACCAACTTGCCCGGCTTTAATCAGGAACAACAATTACTGCTGGCAACATTGGTTCGCTGTCACCGCAAAACAATAAAACTGGATGATTTGCCAAGATTCAATCTATTTAAGAAAAAACAATATCTGCCATTAATTCAAATCCTGCGGCTGGCGACTTTACTCAATAATCAACGTCAATCCACAACCACCCCTGAATCACTCAGACTGATTACTGATGATGGTCATTGGGCACTCTATCTGCCTTACAATTACTTATCAGCAAACACCCTGATGCAACTTGATCTGGAAAAAGAGCAGGAATACTGGCATAACGTTACAGGTTGGCAATTAGAAATAGCAGAGGAATCAACATAGCGATTTATTTATTCGTCCATAGCGGCATTAGATCATCATCAGCAAAATAATCAATCTGGCGCCACAACTCTCGTCAATCAGTCTAATTTTCTCACTGTTTCCCCGAATTTTTCGGGGAAACAATCCATTATAACGACTACAACTTCAACAAAATGACCCCTGCGATTATAATAATAATGCCCATCCACTGAATACGGCTCAATCGTTCTCCACGAATAAAAAAACCTAACAAAGCGGTGACTCCACTTGCTAATGAACTCAGAACAGTAACAATCGCAACTTGCCCAGTTGCAGAACCGTAAGCCAATGAGGAAAACCCTATCAGGCTAAAGAAACTAATTAAAAAAACCAACGCTATAATTGAAACTGGCGGTAAAGATAAATCCCCATTTTTCAGCAATGTGAGAAATAAAAGCACTACAGCGGTTAAATAGTAAACCCATAACGCATTGATAACACCAAGATCTCTCACAGCAAATTCCCCTTGCAACCAGAAACCTAAACCAAACATCAGCGAAGATAAAAATGCAAAGAGAATTGAACCCGACGATTCTCGCTGTCCATCTTTAGATTTCGGCACACTGGTTAAACATGCACCCACAACACACATAAATAGACTAAATAAAACCAAAGCGGTGATCGGTTTCCCACTTATCAGTGACAAAATAGTCGTCACTGCTCCATAAAGCGAAACAATCGGTGCAACAATAGAAGCTTTACCAATCGATAACGCTTTAAGTAGAAATACCATTGCCATTAAATTGCAAACAGAAGCAATAATACAAATGATCAATTG
Source organism: Photorhabdus khanii NC19 (assembly GCF_000517265.1). Taxonomy (GTDB): domain Bacteria; phylum Pseudomonadota; class Gammaproteobacteria; order Enterobacterales; family Enterobacteriaceae; genus Photorhabdus; species Photorhabdus khanii. Next base: position 508,834 of record NZ_AYSJ01000014.1, on the reverse strand, counting down.
AAAAAAACTAGCATTGACAAACGACATCTTAAAATAAAAAAACAGCAATAAAGATAAAACAGAAAAACCAAATAACTGACTATAGAATAATGATTTAGCCACACCGATTTTTCTTGCCGCTTGCCCGGCTAAAAAATCAGTACTTCCCCAACACAATGCCGAAATCAATCCCATCAAAATAGCCATAATTATGATCTCTTATTAATTTGTTTTTAATTGCACACTATTAGCAATGCGCATTGCATTTTCCATAGCTTCTGTACAGCTATCACCATGAGCCAGGGCATAACCGACAATAGAACCAAAGTTTTTATTTTTCGACGAAATACTGAAAGGTGTCTTTTTAAACCCGGCGGAAATAAAATAAGGGGAATCAGAGTCTACGCTAATATCATTCACAATAGCTTCGCCACGATGGAAAATAAAGGCATCAGCGACGAATGGATAGGTCATTACTAATTCTGGTGATATAGTGCTTTCTATACCACAAACGAAATCAACCAAATATTTGACCATATTCACCCCGGTGGACATGAAAATCTGTTGAGCCGCTCTGGCACCCGCTATACGCAAGTTTATTTCAACTAATGCAGGCCCATGAGATGTATAAATAAATTCAACATTTATTGCACCACCCCGTAACCCCAGAGCGGTTACCCACCCTTTCACAAGCTCACAGGCAATAGCAAATTCAACTTCAGACAGATCATCAGCAGGATGAGATAAACCTATCATACACAAGCCATCATCAGGAGAAACAAAAATTCTATTGATGCCAATTAAATGCCATTTATCATGATTATAGATCAATTCAGCCCCATAAAAATTGCCTTGAAGGAACTCTTCTATCAAGAATTCCTCATTAACTTTACCGAGCATTGACATCGTGCCGCTAGACGAAATGTCTGAAATCACATTGCGATAATCATCTTTAGATTTGCAAAGTGAAACCCCATAAGCTCCCGCATCACGGAGTGGCTTAATAACAAATGGAAAAGGAACTTTAGGATTTTCTGGAATATTATTATAAGAAAAAACCTCGTAGGCAGGTTGATAATAACCATATTGTACAAGAATATCCCTGACATTTTTCTTACTGAATGCATTCCTCAAACCCTTTAGATCGGGATGAGGTAAACCGAATTCTAACGCCACTTCGGACGCCGGGATCATCATATCATCATAGCAGCCAAGGATCGTGGCAGCAGTATTTTTTTTGTCTTTAATTAAATTAATATTATCTGTGCTACTTCTGGTATTTTTATAGTAAATATTATCGAATAATTCCTTTTTTAAATCATCATATAATCCTTTATTCATTGATGCCATTGAAGTCAACAAAACCGGAGAAAATCCTAAATATCTAATATAATCAATTGCCAAGCATTCAGTCGGTCTTACTTCAAGAAAAATAAAAACGCCCATATCTACCCCACCATTAGTTGCTTTTTATTAATATATACTTATCTTTTTCACTCCGAAAACAACCTATATTTATTAATAATAAAATTTTATACTAGAATTAAAAAAACTAATTATCATGTATAGTCTCAACAAGGGTAACTTTCAAATATAAAAACCATCAACTTAAAGTCTTTAATACGTAACTAATTAAATTTCAATAAATTTTTTTTACAAAAAAATAACTTCACCGTCAGAAAAAACATTTATTACTTTTTTAAATAAAAAAATCAAAAACTATTCTATTTTAATGTTTAATTTACTTTGACATATCATCATTTATATACTTTTATTAATGCAACATCAATTTACGGATATTTTTTAGTTAATGGAATAAATTGTTTAAATTAATTTATTGTTCCCGGATATTTTTTATCTATAGGAGTATTTATGTCGTCTCATGAATTTAAAAAAACAGTATTCAGCCCATCTCCATGGGAAAACAAAATGGGATACTCAAGAGGGAAAAGGGTTGGTAATCAAATCTTTATTGCAGGATGTGTCGCCTCAGACGGCGATGGCAATGTTATAGGGGAAAATGCTTACGAACAAACGCTATTTATTATAGAAAAAATTGAAAAATATTTAAAAGAGCTTGGCACAGAACTAACCGATGTTGTCAGTACGGTAACGCATTTAACTGATTTCGAACATTTTGATGATTATTGCCGGGCATTTAACGAGAAATTTGGCGATATACGTCCTGTTAATACAACGATTGCGGTTAAATCGATGGTAAAGCCAGAACATTATGTTGAAATTACCACTATTGCTATCGACAGCAAATAGTTGAATAAAATAACAATATCAATGGAAATTGATCTACCTGGAGGCTTGGCATGAATAAAATTAACGTGCTCCCTGGTTCCACTCTTAATGGGGAAATAACCATACCCTCATCTAAGCCTCATATCCAAAGGGCTCTACTATTAGCACTGTTAAATGAAGAGAAAACAACAATAAATAATTTATCATGGTGTACCGAGACAGAAGATTTACTTACCGCGTTACAACAATTTGGTCTGCAAATTCTGGATAGAAGTCAAAATCACATCACATTGAAAGGGGCACATCCAATATATCATTGTCATGGAATTATTCATGCTAATGGTTCTGGCATGCTATTCAGAATAAGTGTCGCCTTAGCCTCACTAACAGAAAAAGAAGTTTATATAAAATGCAATGACTCCCTGTTTAACAGAGAAAGTCTGTATGACGAAGCATTTTTTTCATATCTGAATGTATTTGCAGAAAAGCAACAAGAGAATATCGTTGTTGTTTCCAGAAGGATATATCCCTCACAATCCCCATTGAACTTCAATAAAAGTACCCAGTTTCTCTCATTCTCTCTTCTTGTCTCGCCATTTATTAAAGGGAAAAGTATCATTATTAACAACGACAGTGAAACCAATAATGGATATATTGATATAACAATTAAAATGATGGCATTGCTGGGGAGTAAAATCACCCGCATAGGTAATGCATTTATTTCAACTGCATATCAAGCAAGGGATATTATCATTAACATTCCTACTGATTTCACATCACTAAGCTACATTACTTCGTCAATATTAAGTATTAATCGGCCAAGCAAAGTAACTATAAAACGTTACTCTCAGGGAAATACCATTAACGAAAGCGTATTATTTAACATATATAAAAGATTTGGTATAAATTTAGAATATAACTCAACGAAGAATGAACTCAATATTAATTTAGCAAGAGAGCGTAACGCGATTACAGGTGAAATTTACTTAAATGAACTTCCCTCTGTTGCCACTAATATTATCGCCGCAGCGATTAATGGCAAGGGAGATATCACATTTTCCGGGCTTAATGCGATAAATAACCATAAATGTCAACGAGCATTCATTATTAATGAAAATATACGAATGATGGGAGGAAAAAGTTATTTAATTTTTAATGACACTGGTGCTTTCAACAAAATAAGGATCCACAGCAACGGGCCACTCAATGGAGGCGTTGAGGTATTCAGCTATTATGATCATCGGATTTGCGCGTCCAATATTATTGCATCACTAGGGGCAAGAGAGCGAACAACGGTTAATAATATTAATAAATTAGATGATGGCTTTCCTGGATTTATCCAATCTTTAAGTTCTCTTGGTGCCAGAATAAGTTAGCTAACAATGTAAAAACGAGATAAAAATATGAAATACTATGGAAATAATCATCCGCCATTTATTGAAATAAATAACACCAAGTCATTAAACGGCTCAATAACTTTACCGGCATCCAAAAGTTCCTCAACCCGTGCCATCCTAATAGCATCATTGACGGAAGGAACAAGTAAAATAAATAACATGGCATCAGGGAACAACACAACAGCGATGAAATTAAATTGTTCCCGTTTAGGCGCATCATTTAATAATGAGATTTCAAGGACCATCGTAACAGGCATAAACGTTAAAAAAATTAATAAAAAAATCATATTCAATCCAGGTAATTCCGGCGTGGTATTACGGCTATTAATGGGAGTATCCGGTTATCTGCCTGATGTCGAATTTATTACAGATTACAGCTATTCTCTTGGCACCCGCTCACAATCAGAAATGGTTAATGCACTAAAATTACTCAACATTCAATGCACCGCCGTTGGACCCGATTCACATTTGCCGATAAGTATTAAATCAAACAGAAACATCGGTAGTTACACGGAAGTTTCATGCCGAAAAAGTTCTCAATTCCTGAGTGGATTACTTTATTTAGGTGCCATTAGTGAACAGGATCTCCATATAAAAGTGACCGATACAATAACTGCACCATCAATGGTGCATACTACAATTAATAACCTGCGTAAGGCCGGTATTAATATTGAATATGATGACGAATTCCGCCATTTCTTTACCACAGGAAATAGTCGATTTATCGCATCAGAATTTAATGTCGGTGCCGATCCAGCCAGTACTGCGGCAATCCTTGCACTTTGTGCCTCACTTAATTCTGACGTCACCCTGAACGGTTTCTTTGAGGAGGAATTAGGTAATGGGGCCGTTGTGAACTATTTAATTAACGGTGGAGCTAAAATCAACTTTATCCGGGAAGATTGTCTCAATATTCGCTCCGGAGGAGCAATAAAAGCGCAGGATTTCGATGGTTCACTGGCACCCGATGCCGTACCTGCCCTCGCCGCATTAGCGGCGTTTGCCGAGGGTAAGAGCGTTTTTTATAACATTGAACATATCCGTTATAAAGAATCAGACAGAATTTCTGATTTTCGACGGGAATTAGACAAAATAGGTGTCAGATCAGAAGAGAAACTGGATCAATTAATTATTTATGGCAATCCATATGGATATAAAGGCGGCGTTATCGTTGATGGTCATTACGATCATGGATTAATCATGGCTCTCACGACAGTAGGTTTGCATTGTGATGCACCGCTCATTATTCGTGAACCATATCATGTTGGTCAAACCTATCCTGAATATTTCTCCGAGATCTCCACATTAGGTGCCAATGTAAATGAACTAAAATATTCCAGCCCTATACCAGAAGACATTTAAATATCATTGATAACTCTTAACCAAAGGAATTCACTATGTGTGGAATTGGTGGTGTTTTTAATACAGAAAACAAGCTTATCGATGATATTGAGAATAAGCTACAGACTATAATGTCAAAAATATCTCATCGGGGTGATTTATCTCGTTTTAATGAGAAAATTGTCAGAAATAACTTTTCAATCGCCACAAACAGGCTTGCTATTGTCGAACGCGACTCAGCATATCAACCTATTTCAAATCAAGAACATGATCTTCATCTTGTTCTGAATGGTCAGATTTATAACTATAAGTCTCTTCGGAATGAATTAATTGAACAAGGTTATCAATTTAAAAATGGTGGAGATGCTGAAGTCGCCCTGATTGCTTATATTTGCTATGGAAAATCATTTATTAAAAAATTGGACGGAATGTTTAGTTTTATTCTATTTGACAATAAGAATAATAAATTCTTACTAGGCAGAGATCATGTTGGTATAAAGCCGCTATATTACACTCATAAAGAAGGTAATTGGTATGTGGCGTCAGAAATAAAATCATTGATCGGGTTTAGCTCAGAAATTAAACCCATTGAACCCGGTTCAATTTTCGATGGCTTTACCAGTGAGAAATATATTCACTATAACTCAACTATCTTAGCAAGCAGCGATAATTTCGAACAGGCAAAAGAAAAAATCTACTCACTTTTAGATAATGCTGTCAAAAAGAGAGTTGATACAGATCTGCCCGTATCAATTATGTTTAGCGGAGGTATAGACAGTACCATCGTGCTTTATCTCGCCAAAAAATATCACCACGATGTTACGGCAATCTCATTTGGTTTACCCGGCTCAAAGGACATTGAGATCGCCCAAAGATATTGTTCTGAAAATAATATAAAACATATTATATATACTTTTACCCAGGAAGAATTAATAAATAATATCCAAGATTCAGTTTATTACGGTGAATTCTTCGAACAAATTGATGCTATTGACTCGACTATTGCTCATTTTGGTTACTATATTGCTAATCGCCTTGGTTTTAAAATCGCTTTATGTGGAGAAGGTAGCGATGAAATTTTTGCCGGCTATGATTTATTTAAAACGCATACAGAACCCCATAATCTCTCTCTCTATCGATTAAATAATCTTCACAGGACTGATTTACAAAGAGTTGATCGGGCAAGCATGAGAAATACCGTTGAAGCAAGAGTGCCATTTATGGACTCAGCACTGGTTCCTTATGTTTTAAGCCTGGATTTTTCTTACAAACTGAGTAACGGAGTAGAAAAACATATTCTACGGGAAGCATTCAGAGGAAAAATACCTGAATATATTATTGACCGGCCAAAAATAAGAATGCCGGATGGTAGCGGTGTAAAAAATACTATCATTGATTATGTTAAAGATATTAAATGCGATCTGCCAAATAACATTGTTAAAAATCTTAATTCTATTGGATTAACCAATCAAAGCTCACTGTATTTTGCTGAAAAATATCTCTCTTTTGGTTATCCATTACCGAAGCAACGTTTCAAAGAATCCGGCAAAGATTTCTCAGAATCTGGTTACTTTAATTTCATATCGTAATATTATCACTTCATTTATAGCTGCATTGTTCATCCTGCTAACAATGCAGCTATTTTGAGATAGAATATATGGATTTTAATTTTCATTGTTTAAAATTCAATATTATTACCAAAAAGTCTACAATCAATAATTTTAACCTGTTTATTCTTTGACATAATTATCTCTTTCTCATTCAAGCTTTTAATAGCCCGATTTAATTGTCTAACTGAAACCCCGAGAATAGCAGCTAAATTCTCTCTTTTTTCTAATACAAATATCGAACCCTTTTTTTTCGCGTTATAATAAAGAAATCTCTTTAATTTATCTTCAACAGTCAAGAATGCGCCAGACTGCAATAAAGAAGATTCAAAAAGCTTATTACTGAGTTGCTTACAAACAAATTCAAGAAATCGAGGATCCGTTAAACCAAATATTTTTACCCTTTCTAAGGGCATTGATAGGAGTACTGACGGCTCCTGAGCAGAGATAGTATTCATTATGCTATCTCCCTGGGAATGAAAAAGCTCTAAATCGCCAATAAGAAAAAGTGGAGTGGCTAATGCAAAAACAAAGAATTTCCCATTAATATTATAATATTCAACTTTCAATTTACCCTCAACCAAAATATAGAGATGAGTAAATTTTGATAATTGATGTGTAAGATAAACATTTTTCTTCATTTCTACCACATCTGATTTCTCCATAAGCTCTGGTGAAATAATCTTATCAAGATGATATTTATCCACATAATACGTTAATTTTCTTTCTTTATCCCGGCACATATTGAACCTACCCTTTTCTTAAATCACGCCATGACCAAGTATATTATGACATTTAAGAAATTTCCATTGACTCTCTGCCAATTTTTTACCATTGCAATATCACTATTTCTTTTTCCAATTTATTCTTCAGTTCTTTACTACAAAATGAGGCGTGTAATGCATTCAAATTCGTTTCAATAAAATCACTATCCTGCCAATTAAAACATCTATTAATCTTTAAATATTCTTCACATAAAGTTATATTTGCCACTGTTCTGGTGTCTGTATTAATACCAATATTTACCCCCATCTGCTTTAAAATATTAACCGGGTGGTTTTCATAAGTATCATAAATATCGCAAACAATATTACATGTCGGACATATTTCTAAATGTATATTTCTTTCTATAAGAGAATCAATAACACCTTGATTTTCAATGCTTCTTACTCCATGACCTATACGAGAAATATTTAATTTATTCATAGTCTCACGCACACTTTCAGCTCCCTTTGCTTCTCCTGCGTGCGCAATAACATTTCCGCCATTTTCCAATACCAGTCTGAATGCTTTCAAATGAGCATTAAGCGGATATCTTGCCTCATCAGCAGCAAGATCAAGAGCAACGACACCATAATGAGAATATTTATTTACAAGATAAGCTGTTCTCAAACTTTGATCTTCTGAAAAATGCCGCAAGGTACATAATATTAAACCTGCCTCTATGCCATATTTAATCGACGAATTTTCCATTGCCACCAGAACAGTTTCAACAATATCGCAATCACTTAATCCCAGGCGAAGGTGAAGTAAAGGGGCGAATCTAATTTCAGCATAGACTATATTATCGTTTTTTAATTGTCTAAAAAGATCTTCTACAGCATCAGCTATCACATTCTTTTTTTGCAACAGATCTAATGAAGGGCCTATTCTACTTAAGAAATCGCCTAGATTATGACATTTATCAGTCGCGATATACTTTTCACGAAATAATTTTTGGGTAATATCCGGAACCTGTTTTTTGATGAAATGATAACTCAACCCCGCATCAAGGTGCGTATGTAATTCGACTTTCTTCAGTAAATCAAGATTAAAACTCATTTTTTATCCTCCTATAGCATTAGAATTCACGATAACAGTGTAAACAATTTATGCTTAAATACATTGCCTTTAATTTTCGTAATGACCGTCATATTATGAGGTTTATTGAGAAGATGAGTTGAATCAATCACTAAATGCCCATATGAACGTTCACTCTGATACTCAACATAGCCATACACCGCTAATTTATCGACTATCATTTCATTCGGATATAAAGCAACCGCCATTGTTATGGGGTCAGGCAAATCAAACCCTTTCTTATCACACCTTCCTGCATTGAATTCCATCAATGTCCTATTACATCTCACAGCAAATTGACCAAGATCACTTATAGAACTTAATTTATCCATATCGAATTCATTAATAAAAGCGTCTTCCATACCTAACTCCCATCCACAAAAAACAAGAGGTAATCCAGAGTTCAACACAATATGTGCTGCCTCAGCATCTGCATAAATATTGAATTCGGCTAATGGGGTAATATTACCTGGTTTCAATCCAGCACCACCCATGATATAAACGATTTTGACCAACTTATATAAATCAGGTTCTTTTAACACCGCCATCGCTAAATTTGTCAGTGGTCCCAAAGTAATTATCTCTATCTCACCAGGAAATTTTCTTACAATATCAATAATTGCATCTACTGCATGTTTATCCTCTGATACTAATGATGATTCCGGTAAATTCATATCACCCATGCCATCTTTTCCATGAATATGATGTGAAGTATAGCGTTCTCTAAATAACGGTTTACTCATTCCCTCATATACCGGAGGAATATATGTCCCCGATTTTTCGATACTAATTAATGCATTTTTTCTGCACTGATCAATAACACAATTACCTGCAACAATAGTGATAGCTTCAATAAAGACTGATGGCTCACGAAGCGCCATTAGCAATGCAACCACATCATCGGAAGCCGTATCTGTATCGATAATAAAGTGTCTCATCACATACCTCTCTTATATCATGCTCCTTACATTAGGTTATAAGTTCCCTGAAAAAAAAGTCATATGACCTTTTTCTAGTATTATTCCATTTTCCCTCTGTTTTATAATCATCATGAATTTTATGAAAAATTAAAATATGTCATCCAATAACTGCAAAAAAATGAAAGTAACAAGCTGCAGTCATTTACATAATTCTTGGAGCAGTCTCGAAGAAACTGACAAAAAAAACCTTAATTTGACTTAAAAAGCGCTTTCTTGACATATTTTCCACATTTCCTCCATTTTTTAGCCTATCCTCACTGGCTAAACTAATAGAATACGATTAAACCGCTATTACAGTCGGACATAATTAAGCAACATCTTGCATTTGAGAGCATGTCGAAGAGATGAATAAAAATAATAAACGCCGTATCCTCCTTTTCCGTGCAGTACTGGCCGCTGTTGCCATCGCTGCCGCTATATTTATCTGGCACCAATTTAAAACGCCTTCGGCCCTTCAACAATCAGGCGCATCGGATCAATCCTCTGGTTTAAGGCACCCTCCGTTGCCTCCTGTTCAAATTGCCACCGTAAAAGAGCAGACCGTACCCCGCTTTCTGACTGGACTCGGCACCATTCAGGCCGCCAATACCGCTATCGTGACCAGCCGGGTTGAAGGTCAGCTTATGGCTCTGCACTTTCAGGAAGGTCAACAGATTAAACAAGGTGATTTATTAGCAGAAATTGATCCTCGTCCTTTTCAGGTTCAGTTAGCACAAGCCAAAGGCCAACTTGCCAAAGACGAGGCAATACTGGCGAATGCCCGTCAGGATCTAAACCGCTACCAGAAACTGGCAAACACTAAACTGATTTCCCAACAAGAAATGGATAATCAGCGTGCACTTGTCCGCCAACATGAAGCCAATCTGAAAGTTGATCAAGCCGCAATTGACAGTGCAAAACTCCAACTCACTTACAGTCGTATTACTGCGCCCATCTCCGGTCGGGTGGGTCTGAAACAGATCGATGTAGGGAATTTTATCGCCAGTGGCAATAATTCGCCTATTGTTGTTATCACACAAACAGATCCGGCTGATGTGCTGTTTTCATTACCCGAAAACGATATCAATGCCGTTTTGCAAGCTCAGAAAGCGAATCATGATGTCATTGTCAGCGCATGGGATCGCAACAACCAGCAACAACTTGCCGAAGGAAAATTACTGAGTATTGATAATCAAATCGATGCGACTACCGGCACCATTAAGATGAAAGCCCGTTTTGCCAATCAAAGTGACATTCTGTTCCCGAATCAGTTCGTTAATATCCGTATTAAAGTTGATACGCTGGAAAACGCAGTGGTGATCCCAAATGCGGCTCTGCAAATGGGTAATGAAGGGAATTTTGTCTGGATATTGGGTAAAGATAATAAAGTCAGCAAACATCTGGTCTCAGTCAAATTGCAGGATACACAGCGGGTTGTTATCAATACCGGCCTGACGGCGGGTGATAAAGTGGTGACTGATGGTATCGATCGCCTGACAGATGGCGCTAAGGTGGATATTGTCACACCGATGGCAAATAAGATTCAGCCGCAAAAACACGGCAAAACGGAGAATTCCTGATGCAGGTAAACTCCCAAATTCCAGGCGGCGGGCCATCACGCTTGTTTATCCTGCGACCCGTTGCCACCACACTGTTCATGGTGGCAATCCTGCTGGCAGGAATTATCGGTTATCGCATGTTACCGGTGTCTGCACTGCCGGAAGTAGACTATCCCACAATTCAAGTTGTCACACTCTACCCCGGCGCAAGCCCTGATGTGATGACCTCCGCAGTCACCGCACCACTGGAACGCCAGCTTGGACAGATGTCCGGCCTTAAACAGATGGCATCCCAAAGTTCCGGCGGAGCTTCCGTTATCACATTACAATTTCAGCTGACTTTGCCATTAGATGTTGCCGAGCAGGAAGTACAAGCGGCCATTAACGCCGCCAGTAACTTATTGCCCAATGACCTGCCCTATCCTCCCATTTACAACAAGGTCAATCCCGCAGATCCCCCTATCCTAACGCTGGCCGTCACCTCTGAGGCGATGCCGATGACGCAAATTCAGGATATGGTCGAAACCCGTATCGCACAGAAAATTTCACAGGTAAATGGTGTTGGATTAGTGACACTAGCCGGCGGTCAGCGCCCGGCGGTCAGAGTGAAGTTGAATGCTCAGGCTGTCGCCGCACAGGGATTGGATAGCGAAACTATCCGTACCGCTATCAACAATGCCAACGTTAACTCCGCTAAAGGCAGTCTTGACGGCCCGACCCGTTCTGTCACGCTTTCGGCCAATGATCAAATGAAGTCAGTAAATGATTACCGCAAACTGATCGTTGCCTATAAAAAAGGTGCGCCGGTGCGGTTACAAGACATAGCAACCATTGAGCAAGAGGCCGAAAATACGAAACTGGGCGCATGGGCAAATAACAAACAGGCAATTGTGATTAATATCCAGCGCCAGCCGGGTGTTAATGTGATTAAAACCACGGATAATATTCGTCAGATGTTGCCGGAACTCAGCAGCAGTTTACCGAAATCTGTCGATATGAAAATTTTGACCGACCGCACCACAACGATTCGTGCCTCAGTGAAAGATGTTCAGTTTGAGCTATTACTGGCGATTGCACTGGTTGTTATGGTGATTTACCTGTTTTTACGCAACGGTATCGCCACACTTATCCCAAGTATTGCTGTTCCTCTTTCACTGATCGGTACGTTCGCAGTGATGTATTTCTGCGGTTTCTCCGTTAATAACCTGACACTAATGGCGCTCACTATTGCCACCGGTTTTGTGGTGGATGATGCCATTGTGGTCATCGAGAATATCTCCCGCTATATAGAACAAGGGGAGAAACCGATGGCAGCCGCATTGAAAGGCGCAGGTGAAATCGGTTTTACCATTATCTCCCTGACTTTCTCTTTAATCGCAGTGCTGATCCCGCTGCTTTTTATGGGCGATATCGTCGGCCGCCTTTTCCGTGAGTTTGCTATTACTCTGGCCGTGGCAATTCTGATTTCAGCTGTTGTCTCACTGACATTGACACCTATGATGTGCGCCAGAATGCTCAAACCAGAATCAAAGGTAAAACACAATCGTTTTGAGCAGGCCAGTGAACGCTTTTTTGAACGGACAATTGCCGGTTATGCCGTATGGCTGAAAAAAGCGCTGGACCATCCGTGGATCACACTTAGCGTCGCCTTGAGCACCCTTGCACTGACTACCCTGCTTTATCTCGTTATTCCAAAAGGATTTTTTCCATTGCAAGATAACGGGCTGATTCAGGGAACACTGGAAGCGCCGCAATCCATCTCCTTTGCGGCAATGGTGGATAAACAACAGCAGGTTTCATCTTTATTGTTGCAAGACCCAGCAGTGGAAAATATCACTACATTTGTCGGCATTGATGGTAGCAACCCAACACTGAATAATGGCCGGTTGCAAATCACACTAAAACCACTCAATCAGCGTGATGACAGAATCGCCGAAATTATTCCACGCTTGCAGGAAAAAATTGCGTCTATACCCGACGTAAAACTCTATCTGCAACCCATGCAGGATCTGACGATTGATACTCAGGTTACACGTACCCAATATCAATTTACATTACAGGCGACGTCCCTGAATGAACTGGGTATTTGGGTGCCCAAATTACTGGCTGGACTGAAACAGAGATCAGAATTGGTTGATGTCAGCAGTGACTGGCAAGACCAAGGGCTGATCGCCTATGTCAAAGTGGACAGAGACACCGCCAGCCGATTAGGCATCTCAATGGCAGCCGTAGATAACGCACTCTACAACGCGTTCGGCCAGCGGCTAATCTCAACAATTTATACTCAGGCTAATCAATACCGGGTTGTACTGGAACATGATGTGACATCAACTCCAGGTCTGGCAGCATTTGATAATATCCGTCTCAACGGAACTGACGGCAATACCGTCCCCCTCAGGGCTATCGCTACTGTTGAACAAAGATTTGGCCCATTGGCAATTAACCATCTGGCGCAATTCCCCGCAGCAACATTTTCTTTCAACGTTGCCGAAAACGCTTCTCTTGAACAGGCAGTCAATGCGGTTCGTGATGCCACGCAATTAATCAAAATGCCCAAAGACATGACCACCCAGTTCCAGGGAGCAACGTTGGCATTTGAAAGCGCGCTGGGTAATACCTTGTGGCTGATCGCAGCTGCCGTCATCGCCATGTATATCGTGTTGGGGATCCTGTACGAAAGCTTTATCCATCCGGTGACAATTCTCTCCACTTTGCCAACCGCAGGAGTGGGTGCACTGCTGGCACTGATCATGGCAGGTCACGAACTGGATGTTATTGCGATCATCGGCATTATCTTGCTGATAGGTATTGTGAAGAAAAATGCCATCATGATGATCGATTTTGCACTGGCGGCAGAGCGCGAACAAGGATTATCCCCTTACGAAGCAATTTATCAGGCATGTTTATTGCGTTTTCGTCCGATACTGATGACCACAATGGCAGCATTGCTTGGCGCGCTACCCTTGATGTTCAGCATCGGTGCAGGTGCCGAATTACGTCGTCCTCTGGGTGTCTGTATGGTGGGTGGACTGATTATGAGCCAGATCCTGACGCTGTTTACCACCCCGGTGATCTATTTACTGTTTGACCGGCTGGCGTACTATCGCCGCAACCGCACGTTCTCAGTACCGGATATTTCATCCATTGATCATCAGGAGCCGCGGTGAAATTCTTTGCTTTATTTATCCAGCGCCCGGTTGCCACCACGCTATTAAGTTTAGCCATAACCCTGTGCGGACTATTGGGGTTTACCCTGTTGCCGGTTTCCCCTTTACCGCAAGTAGATTTTCCGGTGATCTCCGTCTATGCCTCATTACCGGGCGCCTCACCGGAGACAATGGCCTCATCTGTTGCGACTCCGCTGGAGCGTGCCTTAGGCCGAATTGCCGGTGTCAATGAAATGACATCCAGTAGCTCCCTTGGCAATACCAATATCACACTTGAATTTGACCTGAGTCGTGATATTAACAGCGCGGCACGGGATGTACAGGCAGCTCTGAATGCTGCCCAAAGTATGTTGCCTTCTGGTATGCCCAGCAGACCGCGTTATTACAAAGCAAACCTGTCCGACGCACCGATTATGATCCTGACACTGACTTCTGATACCTATAATCAGGGGCAGCTTTATGATTTTGCGTCTACTCAACTGGCTCAGAAAATTGCACAAGTTGAAGGCGTCAGTGAAGTCTCTGTTGGCGGCAGTTCATTACCCGCAGTAAGAATTGAATTGGATCCCAGTGCTCTATTTCATCAGGGTGTTTCTCTGGATACGGTGCGCAAAGCGATCAGCAATGCCAATGTTCATCGTCCACAGGGCTATGTGGATTCCGAGCAACAACGCTGGCAAGTTCAAACCAATGATGAGTTAAAAACAGCCGAAAGCTATCGCCCGATAATCGTTCATTATAATAACGGCTCACCGGTGCGATTGCAGGATGTCGCGAATGTAAAAGATTCTGTTCAGAATGTCAGAGCAGCCGGCATGTCTGATGGTAAACCGGCTATTTTGCTGATCATTCGCCGTGAAGCCGGTGCAAATATTATCGCCACAGTAAACCGGATCCGTGAACAATTACCGGCATTGAGTGAATCCATTCCTGCCTCTATTCAGCTTAAAGTAGCTCAAGATCGCACACCGACGATTCGCGCTTCATTGGTTGAGGTAGAACGGGCGCTGGTGATTGCTATCGGGCTGGTGATTCTGGTGGTATTTCTGTTTTTACGTTCTGGCCGGGCAACGTTGATCCCGGCAATGGCGGTACCCGTTTCACTCATTGGAACATTTACCGCCATGTATCTGTGCGGTTTCAGTCTGAACAACCTTTCCCTGATGGCTCTGACGATTGCGACGGGATTTGTGGTGGATGATGCGATTGTGGTACTGGAAAATATTTCCCGCCACCTTGAAGCCGGTATCAAACCGATGCAAGCCGCACTGCGCGGTGTCCGGGAAGTGGGCTTTACTGTTATTGCTATGAGTATTTCGCTGGTCGCCGTTTTTATCCCACTTCTGCTAATGGATGGACTGGTCGGTCGGCTATTCCGTGAATTTGCCATCACCTTAACCACATCAATCGGCATCTCATTGCTGGTTTCTTTGACACTGACGCCGATGATGTGCGCCCATTTACTGAAATCCCAACCACCCAAAGCACAGAAAAGAATCCGTGGATTCGGTAAAGTTCTGTTGAAAATTCAACAAGGCTATGGGCGCTCTCTAATGTGGACTCTTAATCATAGCCGTTGGGTATTGTTAATCCTGTCTGGCATTATTGCCCTGAATATTTGGCTCTATATCAATATCCCAAAAACTTTCTTCCCAGAACAGGACACCGGCCGGTTGTTTGGGTTTGTCCGGGCAGATCAAAGTATCTCTTTCCAGTCTATGAGTGAAAAAATGAAAAATTTTATGCAGGCAATCGATGCCGACCCTGCGGTAGACAGCGTTACCGGTTTCACTGGTGGTGGACGGGTCAATAATGGCTTTATTTTTATCTCTCTGAAACCATTGAAAGAGCGCTCAGACAGTACCGAACAGGTTATTTCACACCTGAGAATTAAACTTGCCAATGAACCGGGGGCAAACCTGTTTCTGATTCCAGTACAAGATATCAGGGCTGGAGGTCGTCAGTCTAATGCCAGCTACCAATTTACCTTGCTGGCAGATGACCTCAATGATCTCCGCAAATGGGAACCCATTATTCGTAAAGCATTAGGGCAACTGCCCCAACTGACCGATGTTAATTCCGATAAAGAAGATAAAGGGGCTGAAATGGCAATAATCTATGATCGTGACACCATGTCACGACTGGGAATTAATGTCAGTGAAGCAAATAGCCTGCTGAATAACGCTTTTGGTCAACGACAAATATCCACTATTTATCAGCCACTAAATCAGTACAAAGTTGTGATGGAAGTTGCACCGGAATATACGCAGGATGTCAGCGCACTGGAAAAAATGTTTGTGATAAATAATCAAGGAAACGCGGTTCCACTCTCCTATTTCGCCCACTGGCAACCGGCTAACGCGCCGTTAAGTGTAAATCATCAGGGGCTTTCTGCTGCGTCTACTATTTCTTTCAATGTACCGACAGGTTATACCCTCTCCGACGCTATTAATGCGATTGAAAGAACCATGACCGAACTGAGTGTGCCCTCAACGGTTCGCGGCACTTTCGCCGGCACCGCCCAGATTTTTCAGGAAACCCTGAAATCACAATTATTCTTGATCCTGGCTGCCATTATGACTGTTTATCTGGTACTGGGGATATTATATGAAAGTTATATCCATCCACTGACCATTCTTTCTACTCTGCCTTCTGCCGGGATTGGTGCCCTGCTGGCGCTGGAACTGTTTGACACACCATTCAGCCTGATCGCTTTAATAGGCATCATGTTGTTGATTGGTATCGTGAAAAAAAATGCCATTATTATGGTGGATTTTGCCATTGAAACTCAGTGTAACGGTAATCTCTGCGCCCGTGACGCGATATTCCAGGCCAGCCTGTTACGTTTCCGCCCAATTCTGATGACTACACTGGCCGCCTTGTTTGGTGCCCTGCCACTGGTTTTGAGCAGTGGTGATGGAGCGGAATTGCGCCAACCATTGGGAATCACCATCGTTGGTGGCTTGGTCATGAGCCAGCTTTTGACGCTATATACCACACCGGTTGTCTATCTCTGTTTTGATCGGCTGAGGGAGAAATGGCAACAACGGCATGCCACCAAACAGATTGCGGGGCAACGATGAAACCAGGGATCAGCGGTAAGCTGTTTATGGCTATCTTCGCCACTTGCATGCTGGTACTTATCACCATGCACTGGGGCGTAAGAAGCAGTTTTCAACATGGTTTTATGGGTTACATAAAACAAAATATCCAGTTACGTACATCTATGCTGGCTGAAGCACTGGCTGAACAATATCAACAATATGGTAGCTGGAAATTCTTAAAGAAAAATGACCGGATCATTTTTCAAATCATTCGTTCCATTGAACAAACCAGTGAAAGCCGCCAAGGTCCACCGCCTCGTGGCTGGCGAACTCAATTCTGGGTCGTGGACAAGGATATGAAACTGCTGGCCGGTCATGAAGGTAAAATTCCGGAAGATACTTATCGCAAACCGATCACCTCTAATCATCAGGTCGTTGGCTGGGTCATTGTCAGCTTATCAGACAAAATTACCCGTCAAGCAGATATCAGTTTTGATCGCCAGCAACAACTGACAAGCTGGATAATTGCCAGTTTGTCTACTCTGCTGGCCAGCATCGCCACACTATTGTTATCCCGCGGCATGTTAAAACCCGTTAAGCGTCTGGTCGAAGGGACACATAAACTGGCGTCGGGCGATTTCAGTGTTCGGGTAACACCATCAAGTAAAGATGAAATCGGTCAGCTTGCCCACAATTTTAACCAGCTCGCCAGTACACTGGAAAAAAATGAGCAGATGCGCCGCGATTATATGGCAGATATTTCCCATGAATTGCGCACCCCCCTTTCCATATTGCGCGGTGAACTGGAAGCTTTGCAGGATGGCGTTCGCCAACCAACACCCGAAACACTGAATTCGTTACTGGCAGAGATCACCACATTGACCAAACTGGTTGATGATCTGCACCAGCTCTCGTTATCAGATCGCGGAGCGCTGGCATACCGGAAAGAATTTATCAATATCAGTGAGTTAATTCAGGCGGCTATCGCGTCTTATCGTGGACGCTTCCTTGATAAGCAAATTCAGATGGATGTTAAACTGCCTGAAACTATCATGATGTTTGCTGATCCAGGCAGATTGACCCAGCTTTTTCATAATTTGCTGGAAAACAGCCTTCGCTATACCACTGATAATGGAAAACTGACTATTGAGGGGTATTCTGCTAATAATCACTTTATATTGAACTGGCAGGATAGCGAGCCTGGCCTGTTACCCGAGCAATGCCAACGGGCTTTTGAACGATTCTACCGCAGCGAATCCTCACGAAACCGCGCCAGTGGTGGATCAGGGCTTGGGCTGGCTATTTGCTATAACATCGTTGAAGCACATAACGGTACGATCTGTGCTGAACCCTCACCTTTAGGTGGCTTAAGAATTATCGTAGAATTGCCGCTAACTGAATCCCCTGACAGTGAAACGATATGAGTACAGAATCTGACCATTATACTGTTCTGATTGTTGAAGATGAGCCAAAACTCGGCCAGTTGCTGGTTGATTACCTGCGCGCGGCTGATTACGAAACTCAATGGTTACTGCGTGGTGATCAAGTTGTTCCCCATGTACAGCAACATAATCCAGATATTATATTGCTGGATCTGATGCTGCCAGGTTGTGATGGCATATCTGTCTGCCGGGAAATCCGCCGCTTCTCTGACGTGCCGATTATTATGGTTACCGCCAAAACGGAAGAAATTGACCGTTTATTGGGGCTGGAAATCGGAGCGGATGATTACATTTGTAAACCTTACAGCCCGCGTGAAATTGTCGCGCGAGTTAAAACCATTCTTCGCCGCTGTTACCGGCCGCAGGATATTGTCAGACAAAGTGATCTACACATTGACGAAGCCTGCTTCCAGGCACGTTACTGCGATAAAATACTGGATTTGACACCGGTTGAATTCCGGTTATTAAAAACGATGGCCAGTCGTCCAGGGCAAGTGTTTTCCCGCGATCAATTATTGGATAATTTGTATGACGATCACCGGATCGTGACAGACCGTACTATTGATAGCCATATTAAAAATCTGCGTCGCAAATTGGACCAATTGGACAACAGTAAAACGTTCATTCGCTCTATTTATGGACTGGGTTACCGGTGGGAAGCGGATATATGCCGTTTGTTATAACTGTCACACTTTAACCGAATTAAATTTCTCTCAACCTTTCGCCGGTCAGAAATTCAGCTATATTAAAAATACTTACCTTTGATTGGAGGAATTTCTTATGGCTGTAGCTTATTATGATCTGAGAAGAACAAAAAACAAGCAGTATTACTTCAATTTAAAAGCATCGAACGGTGACGTTATCCTCACCAGTGAAATGTACACCACAAAGGCAGCGGCGAATAAAGGGATTCGTTCTGTCCAGGCAAACTCACCGGCAGAAAAAAACTTCGAAATCAGGGAACACAAATCTGGCAAGCATTATTTCGTGCTGAAAGCCAGAAACTACCAAGTCATCGGCATCAGCGAATCTTTCGATAATGAAACCATTGCTAAAAAGGGCATTCAGTCTGCCATTAAGAATGGTTCAAGCGAAAATGTCCGGGATCTGACAAAGTCAGAGTGATATTTTTTCATCATAAACTGCACCTTATCAGTTGAAATTAATATTCAACGGATAAGGTGCAACTTCATCGACCAACAGAACTGAGCACTTCAATCTAATAAATTTGTATCCTCAACAAATTAAGCGTTAGAATCCTCCGCCTTACCCTCACTTTTTGTAGTGAAAATTGCGCTGAACTCAGACCGAGAACTTTTTAACCATGTTTACTCCAGAATTACTTTCCCCTGCCGGTTCGCTGAAAAATATGCGTTATGCTTTTGCCTATGGCGCAGACGCAGTTTATGCCGGTCAACCACGTTACAGCCTGCGTGTTCGCAATAATGAATTCAATCACGAAAATCTGGCGCTAGGTATCAAAGAAGCGCATGAGCTTGGCAAACGTTTTTATGTTGTGGTGAATATTGCGCCGCACAATGCCAAACTGAAAACCTTTATCCGTGATCTGAAACCTGTCGTTGAAATGGGACCTGATGCGCTAATTATGTCCGATCCCGGACTGATTATGCTGGTTCGTGAAGCTTTTCCCGAAATGGAAATTCATCTTTCCGTTCAAGCTAACGCGGTTAACTGGGCGACAGTCAAATTCTGGCAACAAATGGGCCTGACCAGAGTCATTCTCTCCCGTGAACTTTCTCTGGATGAAATTAACGAGATTCGCCAGCATGTTCCCGATATGGAGCTGGAAATTTTCGTACATGGTGCACTGTGCATGGCCTATTCCGGTCGCTGCCTGTTATCCGGTTATATTAATAAACGTGATCCAAATCAAGGAACATGCACTAATGCCTGTCGCTGGGAATATCATGTTCAAGAAGGCAAAGAGGATGATATCGGTAACATTGTGCATATGCATGAACCTATACCGGCAAAAAATATCGAGCCGACATTGGGAGAAGGTGCACCAACAGATAAAGTATTTATGTTCGAAGAAGCGAAACGACCAGGCGAATATATGTCGGCTTTTGAAGATGAACATGGCACTTATATCATGAACTCCAAAGACTTACGCGCGATTGAGCATGTTGAGCGATTAACTAAAATGGGTGTTCATTCGTTGAAAATCGAAGGACGGACAAAATCTTTCTATTACTGTGCCCGCACAGCACAAGTTTATCGCAGAGCCATTGATGATGCTGTCGCAGGAAAACCTTTCGATCCAACCCTGCTGACAACGCTGGAAGGACTTGCTCACCGTGGATATACCGAAGGTTTTTTGCGCCGCCATACCCACGATGCCTATCAGAGTTATGAATACGGTCATTCAATATCCGACACCCAACAATTTGTCGGTGAGTTTACGGGGAAACGGGTCAACGGATTGGCTGAAGTTGCAGTTAAGAATAAATTCATGGTTGGAAACAGCCTCGAATTAATGACACCATCAGGCAATATCCAGTTTACACTGGAAGCAATGCAGGATAAAAAAGGCCAACCAATGGAAGTTGCTCCTGGAGATGGGTATATTGTCTATTTACCAATCCCTAAACAAATTGATATTAATTACGCCTTATTAATACGCAATCTAAATGGTATTAGTTCTCAATATGCTCAAACTAACCGAAACTCAGACAAATAATCACCAATATACCATCTTGGTGATGATATATTTCTTTTTTTAGAAACAGATCACATCAATACTATTTTATTTACCGTAGTATTGTTGGTGAAAAATAAAAAATTAAAAAAGTTCTACAGTAAGACTAGGAACCACCTCCTTGGCCGGCTCAATCTCCCTTGAGCTGGCCTTTTCTTTTTCTGTCCGATAAATAAAATCAACAAGTTACAGGATTTATTTACATGATTAATTAAATAGATAAACTTAACTATTAAATTAATAAACCTTTATATTAATATGTTTCTTGTACTCTATGCATTAATAAGAAAATATTTCTACTTATTGAAATATCACACTATCTAAAGAAATGTAATTAAAATTTTTCACTGTTCAATAATTCAAGAAATCCATCATGTTTAGACTAAATATTATACAATTCGATAGAATTAATCAGGTGAAAATTATGAAAATAGATAATTGCAATTTACTTATTGTTAAAACTATTAGTTCAACATTTACCTGACTATTCTGGTTATCAACACTGAGCAGCTTCTGTTTCATATAGCCATAATATTAACAAGGGTAAAATAACAATCATCGACCACAGGCCGGTGAACAACAATGCAGCACATCCCGTACCTTACAAGCATGAAATTGATATTCATCTTAACCTCACAACAAGTGCCGGCTAGCAAATCAAAGGACGATAGAAACACATTTCTGCACTGGATCCAGAGTGAAAATATCATCTGGCAATAACATTCAGGAAAAGACAGTCCAGTGGGGAACAACAATAATCATTCTGCCTTATCTACCAAACGCAACATCTTCCATCAACAATCTAACCATTTGATATAACACTATTTACCAAAAAAGAAACGTAACAGGAAAAATGTTTTTTATAAAGAGAAAAAAGTTAAGTATCACCATCTGAAATAAAAAACCATGAGGAATTTTCTATCTGTGAAAGAATTAAATTATATTTATATGTTTATCAATCAGTTAATTGATCGATAAATACAGGCTGAAACTAAAAATTTAACACAATAATTATTTTACATTATAATCATTTTTACGATAGGATAAATAACCACATTGATTATCGCTTACAGGATTATATATATTTTAGAACTGTGATGACCCAAAGCCTTATTTATTATATATGATTAGAACAAATAAACTGCCAAAATAAAAACTTAAAAATATTAATATATAACCCTATAAATCTCATTAAAATAACATCAGGATATATTGTGTTTTTGTACGCATTTCATGTAACCAATGAACTTATTTGTGCAAATGCACAATACAATAATATTAATCACATAGTTTAATATCTCTTACATAGACATTCGGAGGCATCCAGAATATTATTTAATATATCAAATAGTTACCACCTTTCAGTCTATAGTCCATATAACCTTCCCAAGAGGGATTGTATTTTTTGTGTATCATCGTGAAACCACCTTTAATGTTCTTAAAATCAAAAATCATCACATTAGTATTTAACGGATGGCATTTACAATTTAAGTGAAAGAATACGACCATCTGAAATCTTCATATCGTTCGCACAGCCCTATAATTCCCTCCACCTTAAAGGTGCGGGCTTTTATAATACTTAAAACTGAGGGACAGAAGATAAATCACCAACATCAAAAATCAAAATCCGATTTAACCTGACGAGATTAGAATAGATATTTAAGTATGAAAATCACATCAGTAGAGCAGAAATATTTTAAATTCCATTTTCCAAAACTTCTCCTATAAACAAAACCATTCCCTTGAATACGTAAATCACTTGAAAGCACGGTAATATAGCTTTTACGTTAAGGGTTCCTTTTCAGGCAATAAACTTCACTTTGAAAGCCTACCTGAAGCGATCCACTACCACTTCCCTCCTAATACAACTTGTTATTTCAAAACGGATAAATGACAATCAATAGTCTCTTTTGTGAACTGGAGTAAGACATGACTGATATTGCTAAGTTGTTAGGCAAAGATGCAGACAGTTTATTGCAGCATCGTTGTAGCACCATTCCGAGTGAAAATCTTTATCTGCCAGGCTCCGATTTCGTTGACCGCGTCATGATCGACAATAACCGGCCAAATATGGTTCTGCGCTCCATGCAAACATTGCTAAATCATGGTCGCCTTGCCGGTACTGGCTATTTGTCTATTTTGCCGGTGGATCAAGGTATAGAACATTCTGCTGCCGCTTCTTTTGCCGCGAACCCACTCTATTTTGATCCGAAGAATATCGTTGAACTGGCTATTGAAGCAGGCTGTAACTGTGTCGCCTCTACTTATGGCGTATTATCCTCGGTTTCCCGTCGCTATGCTCATAAGATCCCGTTTCTGGTTAAACTGAACCACAATGAAACATTGAGTTATCCTGCCCAATATGATCAAACTTTATATGCCAGCGTTGAACAGGCATTTGAAATGGGCGCGGTAGCCGTTGGTGCAACTATTTACTTTGGTGCTGCTGAATCACGTCGTCAAATCGAGGAAGTTTCAGCGGCTTTTGAACGAGCACATGCATTGGGCATGGTCACGGTATTATGGGCCTACCTGCGTAATTCCGCCTTCAAAAAAGAGGGAGTGGATTATCACGCCAGCGCTGATTTAACCGGTCAGGCTAACCATTTAGCCGCCACTATCGGTGCCGATATCGTTAAACAGAAAATGGCTGAAAATAATGGTGGCTATACTGCAATTGGTTTTGGTCATACAGATAAACGTGTTTACTCCAATTTGACCACTGATCACCCAATCGATCTGGTCCGTTATCAGATAGCTAATTGCTACATGGGTCGTGCCGGCTTGATTAACTCAGGCGGCGCATCCGGTGATAATGATTTGAGTGATTCAGTTCGTACCGCCGTCATTAATAAACGTGCAGGTGGTATGGGGTTGATCCTCGGTCGTAAGGCTTTCAAAAAATCCATGAAAGAAGGTGTTGAACTGATTAACGCGGTTCAAGATGTCTATCTGGATCAACAAGTGACTATCGCTTAACAAGGCTATCGGTGATGATGAATAAAATCGTGAAGACATGACACATTCTGAGCCATGTTGCCCTCATAGCACAGGCATCTTACCCTTCATGACTCATTATCACCGAATCACGCCCCTCACCACCACTGATGAAAATGATGTACAGGCCCAATTCCGGTTCCAACGTCCAGAGAATCCGCCTGTTCTAATGCCGCCTGGAGGTATGATTTGGCAACAGGAAGCGTTGCCTGCCAATCCAGATAACGTGGACGCAAAGCCGCTAATGCAGCGGAAAGCGTACACCCTGTACCATGAGTATGACGAGTCTTGATTCTGGGAGCAGTAAAACGCCATTCTCCATTCTCCGTAAATAACCAATCAGGGCTTTCACAGTCGGTAAGATGTCCGCCTTTAAGTAAAACCGCTTCGCATCCCAGTGATAATAATTCACGTCCTTGTTTTTGCATGTCTGCTTCGGTTTCTGCTACAGAGCATCTCAATATGGTCGCAGCTTCCGGCAAATTCGGCGTCATCAACGAAATCTTCGGTAATAGTCGTTCAACAACCGCAGAAACCGCTTCCGGCACCAGCAGCGGATCACCGCTTTTCGCAATCATCACCGTATCCAATACAACATAAGGTACTGAATAACGGCTTATTGCGTCTGCAACTACTGCAACATTGGCCGCATTAGATAACATACCTATCTTGGCGCTATCGATTCTGATATCTGACAGCACAGATTCCAGCTGTGCAGCAACGAAAGCGGGATCTATGTCATAAACAGATTGCACGCCATGCGTATTTTGTGCGACAAGAGCTGTCATTACTGTTGTGCCATAAGCACCAAGCGCAGAGAAAGTTTTTAGATCAGCTTGAATACCGGCACCACCGCTAGGATCAGTCCCGGCAATTGTCAGTGAATTGATTCTTACCATAGGTACTCCTTCCCACCAGCAAAAGAAAAGCAGGTATCAGGAAAAAGACACCTTGACTTCCCTACGCTGGCATTATCCAGATCAGGTATTACGGGTTCATCTCAGCTCAATGAAGAGCACCCCGAGTCAAAACAAAAACACCCTATTAGATAACCAACAGGGTGATATCGGTATGTCATTGTTGCCAATAAAAAACCAATTAAGACAACAAATTTACTTCGTCAATTCAAAATGATTGACAAAAAGAAGTTATGCTGCTGTGACGTTTGCCGCAGAAGGACCTTTCTGGCCGTCCTGAATTTCAAACTCAACTTTTTGACCTTCTGCCAAAGTTTTAAAACCTTCGCTCTGAATAGCACTAAAATGTACAAATACATCTTTGCTGCCATCAGCTGGAGTAATAAAACCAAAACCTTTAGATTCGTTGAACCACTTTACAGTACCAGTGATTTTTGCCATTTTAAGAATTTCCTTTGGATCACTTAATTCTAATTCGCCGTTCGGCGCAACATAAAAACCAGAGTGAGTTGCTGCTATTAACAGAACCGTACCTCGTTTACCCGAACGATTTATCACATATTCTTAATATGATGGCAAGCCATTTTTTATCAGCTATGGAGCTAACGCACATATTTAAAATTCTTAACAACAATTATTGTTTAACATAACCGCAAAAATTTGAAAATCCAAGGTTATCCTAATTAGCTTACAGTTTATCCACTCAACAAAACCTCAAACCACATAAATAATCTTAATTTATTTTGCCTGTCTTATTATTAGAGTCTTTATATCTAGGGTATGTCTACAGGCGCGAATCACCCCTCTTTGAGTGAAAGAAAGAGTCAACACATTTCCCAATATGCGTCAGTCCAAATAGCAGTATTAAATATACTCATTTAATACATGTAACATCTTAATATTAATTTCTCGTTTAAGTTTTATTGAAAATAGCAAGAGTAGAATTCCTGAATTTAGATGTTTGTCATATTTTGCGTGATGCAAAGGATCTTGCCAATTTATGTCGCCGGGGAATTGGAGCAATAAATAATGAAGTTTGATTTAACCGCAGCCTGTGCCCTATCAGTAACTTTTCTCGTCTCATCTGGGACAGTGTTTGCAACAACGGCAAATACCACCAATCAATCATTAACAACCACGCAATCCCATCCACAGACCAGTTATGGCAACAGTTCAGACAGTTTATGGGGAAAATTCAACAATAATGTCACTCTCACTTGGGATACCCCCAGCAATGAACTTTATCTGCCGGTAATTACCTGGCATAACAGACATACCTACGATGAAGAAAAAATTAACCAATATAATGAGCGTCCCTGGGGTTTCGGTTATGGTAAATACCGTTACGACGAAGACAATGACTGGCATTCTCTCTATGCCATGGCTTTTATGGATTCTCATAACCGTCTAGAACCCATCGTGGGTTATGGTTTTCAGAAAATGTGGATACCCGGCGATTTAGATGGCTTCCGAATAGGTATTGGCTTCACGTTAAGTGTCACAGCCCGTCATGAGTATTACTATGTCCCTATTCCACTCCCACTGCCACTATTCTCCATAGAATATAATCGGTTATCGTTCCAGGGGACATACATTCCCGGCACATATAATAACGGTAACGTACTCTTCGCCTGGTTACGCTGGCAGTGGTAGCCAGATAAAAAATACCAGGCTGTGGGTGACATCAGCCTGGTATCCTCATCGTGAAATCCATAGGGTATATGTGTTATCCCTGGTTTATGGTTTCCATTTTATTCTTGCGGGAATGGGATATGAGAAACCCGAGCCATAAAATACCAATCCAGAATGGCATCAAAATGACTGAAATACGGATACTGTCCATCATCAAAATAATGACCAGTATAAAGACCAGGAAAACCAGACACAGATAATTACTAAACGGGTACCAGAATGCTTTAAATGAAGGCTCTACCCCCTCTTTAACTTTCTTTGCCCGGAATTTTAAATGCGCCATACAGATCATGACCCAGTTAATAACCAGTGTTGTCACCACCAGCGCCATCAATAATTCAAATGCTTTGCCCGGCATGACATAGTTAATCAAAACACCAATTGACGTCGCCAATGCAGACATTACGATTGCTTTGGTAGGAACCCCACTCTCATTAACTTTTTTCAGCATTCTAGGTGCATTGCCTTGCTTTGCTAAACCGTACAGCATCCGGCTGTTACAATATACACCGCTGTTATAAACGGACAATGCGGCAGTCAGAACAACAACATTCAGAACATTAGCCACCCAGAAACTATCCAGGTTATGAAAAATCATGACAAATGGGCTTTCACCTTCAATAACATTGCCCCACGGATAAAGCGACAGCAACACAGTCAGAGAACCAATATAGAAAATCAATATCCGGTATACCACCTGATTAGTTGCCTTAGGAATACTGATACGGGGATTTTCCGCTTCCGCAGCAGTAATACCAACCAGCTCCAACCCACCAAAAGAGAACATAATCACAGCCATTGCCATAATAAGGCTGGAGATCCCATTCGGCATAAAACCGCCATACTGCCAAAGATTAGCAATACTGGCTTGCGGGCCGCCATTACCGCTGACTAACAGGTATGCGCCAAAAACAATCATGCAGATAATTGCTGTCACTTTAATGATAGCGAACCAGAATTCTGTCTCACCATATGACCGGACATTAATTAAATTTACCGTATTAATTAGGACAAAAAATACCGTAGCAGAAACCCAGGTAGGAATATCAGGCCACCAGTAATGAATATATATCCCTACAGCCGTCAACTCTGCCATTCCGACCAGAGTAAACATCATCCAGTAATTCCAGCCTGATAAAAAACCGGGAAACTCCCCCCAATATTTATAAGCAAAATGACTAAACGACCCCGCTACAGGCTCTTCAACCACCATCTCCCCTAACTGACGCATAATCAGAAATGCAATAAAGCCTGCGATAGCGTAGCCTAAAATTACGGAGGGACCTGCCATTTTTATGGTTTGCGCAATACCGAGAAATAACCCTGTCCCGACGGCCCCCCCCAAAGCAATAAGCTGAATATGTCGGTTTTTTAGACCGCGTTTAAGTGTTGATCCCTGCGATTGTTCTGCCATCTTTTCCTCTTGCTGCAACTTTTATTTTATTATTAGTGGGAAAACAACCGCTTCCCATTTATCTGCTTTATTTAAAGCAAACAAAACACTAGCTTTAAAGGGTGGATATTGAAGGCATATGTTAGCACAGATACATGATGGGAAAATGGCTGATGAGTATCAGCAACTAATCAGAAAGGCAGATACCGGGTCACAAAACAAATACCTGAATCAAACTTTTCACCCTGATCACAGTAGCTATCCAAAGCTAACAGATACAAGAACAGACATATTCCAAGTAATACTAAGATTGCAATGGTTTTTTTTATGTCCAATTCTGTTTCCTTCAAGTTCGGTCAGTACGCAATATGTTAAGAATAAAGTTGGAAAACGATATTTTACAATAGTGCAACAGGAAAAATATTCATCTCATGCTTTCCGTTGTGAAAAAAACCGTACTGGCTCACAGTTTTATGACAGCAATGTACCAGAACGAATTTAAACAAATACTAATTATGTGGATTCTATTCACCAGAACAAAAAAATCAATTATCACATTCAGTTATAATTTGAATCGCTATGTCAACGCTTCACCATCTTTAGAAAAAATAGAAAAAGTTGTGTATACTCCCTTTCACTTTCAACCAGAACAAAATTGTTAATGCCACAGGATAATCACTCAGCACTTGTATATGCTCTCAGTAAATGGATTGAGAATCACCTTGGCCGGGTAATCCATCTGGAAGAACTGGCTGCTTACTCTGGCTATTCGCTTTGGCACATGCAGAAAATATTCAAGGAAGTTACCGGAATTTCTCTTGGCAAATATATCCGCCAGCGACGTCTGACCGGCGCTGTTCATCTTTTAAGAAACAGCACTTTGCCTATTTTTGACATCGCTTTGGATTTCGGCTTTGGCTCACAATCTCATTTCACTTATATGTTCCGCAAAGAGTATGGCATAACGCCCTATGATTTCCGGCAGAATCCAGATATTGAGCTGGAGGTTAAACGACCTCTGCATTTCGCCACTAACTGTTCATGACACGGCAACCAGAAAGTGCCTTTTAAACGGCTAATTACCCAACAAACGCAGCCATACCACAATCGGGTTACCAGATTTTCAGGAGAGAGATATGTCAATAAAATTGATCGCCATTGATCTTGATGGCACTTTACTGAACGAGAATCATCAGATCACTCCCTCAGTCAAACAAGCTATCCATCGGGCCAAAAAGCAAGGCGTTCATATTGTTTTGGCTTCTGGTCGGCCTTTTACCGGTATCCAGCGATATTTACAGGAATTAGCGCTGGACGAAACCAACAGTTACTGTATCAGCAATAATGGTAGTGTTGTCCATCAAGCGTATGGTGGTGAACATTTGCTGGAAAATTTACTGGATTTTGAAGACTATCTGTTTTTTGAATCACTATCCCGTGAAATTGGCGTTCATCTTCACGCTTTGGAATTCAATAAAATATATACCGCTAATCGTGATATCAGCCCATATACCGTTAGAGAAGCTTTTCTTACCGACACTCCACTAATTTATTGTCCTGTCAATGAAATGGACCGTGGAATGCACTTTACTAAATTAATGATGATCGACCAGCCTAATATTCTCAGTGATGCCATCAACTTCATTCCTGCCGAAGCTTATAAGCACTATACACTGATTCAAAGCAGCCCCTATTTTCTGGAAATTCTCAGCAAAGAAGTGAATAAAGGTACTGCTGTCAAAGCCGTTGCTGATTATCTCGGTATCACCAGAGATAAAATTATGTGTATTGGTGACCATAATAATGATCTGACTATGATCGAATTCGCCGCTGTTGGTGTCGCAATGGGTAATGCCGAACAAGGTGTCAAAGATATCGCTCAGTTTATTACTACAACAAATGAACAAGATGGGGTGGCAATAGCGATAAACAAATTCTTGTAAAGCGATTTATTCTCTATTAACCCCACCCTGATATCTTGGCTTCACAGGTATTATTTGGCTCTGGTCGCTAACCAACAGACAATTGATCCAACTGTGACCATTAGCACACCTTGCCAAAATGAAAAAGAGAGCGCAGTACTCAGTAGCAAGGATGAAAAAGCGGTAGAGATAATCGGCGTGAAATAAGATAACGTAGCCAATAATGCAACATGTCCTCTGATGATTGCCACTGTCCAAGCCGCATTCGCCACACCAATAGCAGTTCCGGCAAACAATAATATGCTGACACTACGAAGAGTTATTACCATTTCAGGGGGAGATGTGAAGAAGTATTGAATCCATAATGCAAAAGCAGTCAGAATAAAAAACAGCGTCATACCATTTTTACCCTCCGCCATGATTTTTGTAATGTTACAATACACCGCCCAGATAATTGCGCCAGCAAAAGCCAGCCCATAACTTAATGGATTACTCTGGATATTCTCCACCATCTGCCTGAATGACCAGCCATTATCACCACTCATCACCCAACCAATCCCCAGAATAGACAATAACAAACCAGGATAGAGCCACCCGTTCACTTTCTGCTTATTAATAATGACCGCCAATAAGACAGTAAAACCTGGCCATAAATAGTTAACCATACCCAATTCAATTGCCTGAGCACGACTATTGGCAAAACCTAATGAGAGTGATAAACAGATTTCATAACCGACAAATAGCAAACTCCCAAGCCACAAATAGACTCTGGGAAAAGTGCTGATTGTTGGGAAACCTATTAGCAAAACCAGAAAAATTGCGCCAACGGTATAAATAAGCGCCGCGCCACCTACAGGCCCAAAACTTTCACTAACACTTCTTATCAACCCAACGATTGTACTCCACAATACAATCGCCAGTACTCCGTATATTGTCGCTTTGTGTTGTTCGATCCTTGTTTTCACATCTATCCTCATATTTATTCTTGGTCGAGTTCTCTGTCTCGCTGAATCAAATAAATCAATACCAGAATGATAGTAACAAAGAAACGGAAAGCGCTGGACACTCCGTTCCATTGTTTAGACATCCACATCCCAAACCATTCACCACCAATTGACATAAATGCCACCTGCCAGGTCAGGAAACCCAAGGTTAGGCCAGCTATCGCGATAGCTTTCTTTTTATTGAAGACAGCAGCATTAGATTTTAAATTCGCCAGTAAACGGATACCGCCAATCCAACATAACACTGCGGTTAACGTTTCTAAAGAAATAATGACGATATAACCAATGTGATGTAACACCGGTGAATGAATTGCGCGATAGGTAATGGTTGCATCAGGGAAAATGGTATCCATCATCAATACATGCTGTACAAATACGAAATTAGTACCATAGTCTGTGATATTGCCAAAAGCGACCAATGTAGCAAACAGCGCTATTGCACAGACCATCAAAACCTTAGATAAACGAATAATCACTTGTCGGGTTCTCCAAAGAATGACTAAAACACCAGAGAGATCATAAAGAACACAAACTATACCCTATAGATTTCAAGATGCATCGAGACGGCAAGGGAGCGAATCCCCGGGAGCATAGCGAACTATGTGACCGGGGTGAGCGAGTGCAGCCAACAAAGAGGCAACTTGAAAGATAACGGGTATATCATATAATTTAACAATCATCACCTTATTCCCACAAATTAAATCGCAGAATGACTTTTAAAATATTTTCATCTAATATCTGACTTATGTTTTTCTGTTCATACCATCATTAAATCAGTTATTATCTATTTACTCTTATTTACCTGACTGTTATTTATGGATGATTCTCTAGTTAGCTCAATAAAAAACTATTTCAGACAAAAACTGAGTAGGAAAGATTATATTATTAGCTTTATTACAGCGGCAGTTATCCTGGGAATGCTGATTTTTCTCTCTGGTTATCTGGCAGAAAACAATTATGCCGCTTATATGCAATATGGATTATCCGTGTGGCTGTACATGATCTCTATTGGCGTATGGGCAATGTGCTCCTTCGCCACTATTTATTATTTAATCATGAAAACCGCTTTCAGATTTAATGGGGTGGGATTGTATGGTTGGCCAATATCTATTTTTATCTATCTATGCAGTGTGTTACCAAACTATCTTTCTGACAAAATAATGAACTATTCACCGTTTATCAGCCTGGTAGGGATCATTCTTGCATTTACTCTCCCGGCAAGAAAAAGCGATAATAAAAGGTAATATTGACTTTATATCTCAAAAACGTTATTTCATCTGACGATTACTTAAGATAGTAATCGTCATTATAAAATAAAACGACGATTATTTATATACATTGTATTATTACTGATTATTTTATTATTCAACCATGACCGGATTTTTACAATCCAGTCTGACGACTACTTTGTTAAAATAATGATGAAAGAGATCTGGAATCAAGACAGTGGAAATGAAATAGGAAATTCTTGATTAATCATTGCCGAAATAGTCTGCGATTACAGATTAAAACAACGTGAAGAGGGATCCGAAGAGCGAACTATGAAAGTTTTATCGTGCTAATTATCGAAAAGCTATACCATAAAAGTCACCCTGATAAAGCAACTTTTATGGCACGATTTTACTGAATGAGACAAACTACCCTTTATATTTCTCAACCAAAGCCAGAGCTATTGACTCAGTTTGCGCATCAGGATTACCACTGATGTCATCTGGTCTGAAATGCATTTGGAATGCACTGATTGTTTTAAGGGTATCTTCATCAAGTACACCGGTTTGTGGAATGGTATAGCCATATTTAGCTAATGTTTTCTGTATTAACGCAACAGAAGCCATGTCATTCCATTTTCTGCCAGCCATATATTTTTCAACTGTTGCATCATCAGGCCATGCACCGATACCTTGTTCAGCTAAATTCTTCCACGGGAAAAGTTTACCTGGATCATATTTTCTCAGCGGCGCGATATCGCTGTGACCAATAACATTTACAGGCTCAATGCCATAACGCTGAATAATATCTTTCGCTAAACGCGTTAACAGATCGATCTGCTGCTCATTAAACGGATACCACTCTTTCTCAAGTAACCTTTCCGTAAATCCTTTATTGACAATTTCAATACCAATCGATGTGTCATTTAAATCTTTTCGACCATTCCATCCACTGACACCAGCATGCCATGCTCTCTTACCTTCAGGAACCAATTCCAGAATGACCGGCTTCCGGCTCACATAATTCGGTAATGATGGGATCAAGTAATGGGCGCTGACACCGTCCTGAGTCAATATACGTAAAGAATCCTCATCATTGACAGCAGTATAATGGAACACCAAAAACCTTACTCTGTCATTCTGACTTTTCGAAGGAAAAGAGCTATCAACTTTATAAGTGCCCCGATCTTCCAGATGACGCTGGCTGGAACACCCGGCCAATAGCATAAATAAGCCAACCAATATGATCTTCTTCATAATCTCCCTGTCCCACCTATTAATTGAAAACAATATAATAACACAAAGAAATCAAATGAATACAAAATAAATTTTATATTTTATATGATCTTTTTATAAAATTATCGGTTTTATTCTTGATATAAAACACAAGAGAAAGTGCCTTATTCCCATAATTTAAATAGGAATAAGGCAAAAGTAACAAGCAAGACCTAAAAGGTAATCAGCTTCTATCTCATTAAATAATATTAACTATACCTTCTGTCCTGGTATCTCACTTGTGGTCGGTCGCTTGATTCGACTGGGCGAGACTTGCTGTTTCCTCCCAAATACCAACTTCAACCTTTTGCTGAATCTCAGGATATTGATTGATATCAAATGTCGGTAACTTACCGGCACGTCTCTGCTGGTTATAATCTCTTGCAAGTTTAAATGCGACGCGGGAAAGTAACAAAATAGCGGTTAGATTGGTAATTGCCATCAATGCCATAGATAAATCAGCCATTTTCCACACTAAAGGCAATTCAGCCAACGCACCAAACATCACCATACCTAGTGCCGCCAGACGGAGGATCATCAAACCCGCAGTATGATTACGTTCAAGAAATACGATATTGCTTTCAGCGTAAGCATAATTCGCAATGATTGATGTGAAGGCGAAAAAGAAGATAGCTAACGCGATAAACTCAGATCCCCAATCACCGACAGCTGAGGATAATGCCCGCTGAGTCAGCTCTATTCCACTTATTCCTGAAATATCACCATCAAGCACACCCGATGAAAGGATGATAACAGCAGTAGCGCTACAGATAACGAGAGTATCCATAAAGACACCCAGCATTTGCACATACCCCTGAGATGCCGGATGAGGAGGATATGGAGATGCGGATGCGGCTGCATTAGGGGCTGAACCCATCCCTGCTTCATTTGAAAACAATCCTCGCTGGACGCCTTGCGTCATTGCCTGCGCAACACCGTAACCAACGGTTCCTGCAACTGCTTCCTGCAAACCGAATGCACTTTTGAAGATCAATGCAAACACTTCCGGCATTCGTTCAAAATTATGCCCGACGACCCAAAATGCCAGGATCAGATAAGCTGCCGCCATAAAAGGGACAACCAGCTCCGCAACTCTGGCAATAGAACGCAAGCCGCCAAAAATAATGACCCCGCTAAGGATCACCAGGCCAATACCAACATATAACGGATTAAAATTAAACGCGAAAGCAGCAGCCTGAACAATTGAATTTGCCTGGACAGCATTAAATACCAGACCAAAAGCAATAATAAGGAATATGGAGAACATAATGCCCATCCAACGTACCCCAAGCCCTTTTTCCATGTAATAGGCCGGGCCACCGCGGTAATTCCCCTTATCGTCTTTTGTCTTGTACAGCTGGGCAAGTGTGCTCTCAATAAAAGAGGTCGCCATCCCAATCAGGGCAACAACCCACATCCAAAAAATGGCACCAGGCCCACCCGCCGTTAAGGCGATTGCCACACCGGTAAGATTGCCCGTACCTACCCGTGCAGCTAAACTGGTACACAACGCCTGGAATGACGAAATACCTGAACTGTCAGATTTTTTGCTGTTTTTCAGTACTGAAAACATATGCCCAAAGTGGCGTATCTGTATAAAACCTGTACATATAGTGAAGTAAACACCGGCCCCAAGAAGAAGATAAATCAGTACGGAGCCCCAAAGGATGTTGTTAAAAAAGTTAATCAGTTCCGTCAAAATATTTTTCCCCTTAAATTAGCAAACCCAGTCTGACCATAAAATCGTATCCGGCAGAATTCATTGCGCTTAATATGCCTTTATAATTAACAACTAACACAATGCCGTTTAAAAAAAACACAGAGATACTGGTCAGAAAAACGCTATGAATGTAACACAAGTTTGAAATTAATGTGTAATGTTTACTGACATTTTTACATTATCCATCAGATTAAATGAATGTTTGATGTACTGTTCTCTTGGCCGAGAGTTAATAGATTTATGTCATTCAATCAACTATTGCCCACCAGTAACTTCATACACACCATTATCTATCACCTCCCGTCTGTGAATCGCTTGTTAATTAAATCAACAAGCAATTAATATCAAGAAAAAAGATTCAAAAATAAGATATTGTGGTTAATTTTGTGAGCAGATTATCAGCTTTAAGAAAAAAATCGCAATTAATTTAAAAAAATTTCGCATAGTGACGACCATCATATAAAACATTAAAAATCAAAAAGATAACTTATCACCTCTTATCAAATCACAATGCAACACCAATATCGAATGCTAATACCGGGAATATCATTTCAATGAATAACCAACATGCAAAAAACTTATAAAAAGGTAAACCTATAACTGCCCTGCAACTATAGGCTTACCAAATCAAAAGAATAAATGATATTTTTCTTTTGATTATTTGTGTTAAGTTATAATTAACATTAGAAGATTTTAACAAATACTCTGCACTTCGTTATATGGTCACGATTAATACATTATCGCTTGTTTTTTGACCACTTGAATATATATGTCCAATCTCTGTTATTGCTGTATTTTCTGTAAATTTATTGTCCAATATTCCCGCAAATAAATTAAAGTGAAATTACAATAGCCCTGATATAGCAAGATTTTTTCTTATAAAATAATCAGACCATTCTCTGGTCGCCTGCGGGAAATAAATAACGATTATCTGGCAGCTTTCCAGTGCATAAATACAAATTCGATCATCTGCCAAATAGTTGGCTAAATCTTCGACAAAAAGCCCAACTCAGCAATTCATTAATATAACCAGAAAAATATAGCCTAAGCGATTGTTTTCCATGCTATCAAACAAGTTTTCCAATTTAGAGGGTTTACAACATTTTTCGCTAAAATCCTGCTCAATATTTGTTTTAACAACTCTTTTACTTTTAAGCATCAATATTCTCCAAAACTAATATTTTCACGATTAATTACAGTCCCATTAATCTACAAAAACAACAGACTTAACAACCATGCATAGTCACAACCAATTTTTTATTAACACTTATTTAACATTTACTATTAATTTCAATAAAATATTATTGCATAACGGAATTAATTTCGTAAAAAATATGAAAAAACTTCTCTTATATGCAACATAAAACTGGATCTTTTATTATCTACTGCTAATATTTTCATTTGTTATCTTTTACAAAAAAAACATGTCTATGAAGTTAATATTGCAAAAATATCTCACTTTTATTCTCAATACATAATTTAAACAATATACGTTGAGGTTATGAATGACGTTAAGAAGAAAAAGGAAGAATCCTACTGATAACAATTTACCTATAAGAGTCTATCGTGGGAGATCTAAATATGAATACCACCCTCCATCAGGGGGTTCTATATCCATTTGTTGCTTAAGCTCACCATTATCTGTCGTTTGGGAGGAATATGAAAAAATTCTTAATAAGAAAAATAATAACTAAATCATAACGATTAAAATATTATACAGTAAGTACTATATTTACAGTTATAAAAACAGCGGGAGAACAAACTCCCGTTAGCGGCTTTTACTTAGTCACATCTACCATAAAGATTTTTACAAGCCATTAAATTAACTATCC
Source organism: Photorhabdus khanii NC19 (assembly GCF_000517265.1). Lineage (GTDB taxonomy): Bacteria > Pseudomonadota > Gammaproteobacteria > Enterobacterales > Enterobacteriaceae > Photorhabdus > Photorhabdus khanii. The sequence goes on along the minus strand of NZ_AYSJ01000014.1, from coordinate 471,571 downwards.
AGTTTTAACTTCTATATTCACTGATCGGTCATCAGACCAAACTGAAATAAAAATGATACTCTATAGCGTCGCATTCCCCACTAAAATCACCCTTGACAGCTCACTAACCAGCTAAGGAAGGTCATACTCTACTTATTACAGGATATAGTCATCAGCTTCTATCCAGCCCATATGACGTGTTACAGATGCGGCTACAGTACCATTCCGATATAAACGGGTAAGGCACCGTAGCAGAAGAGAAAATAGTAAAGTCCAAAAAAAACAACTGTAACGTGCAAAATTTTGCACGTTACTGGATAAGAGCAACCGCCTTAAAAATATATTCTTTAAAAAGAAACGCCAGCGTCGCAGCAACAATAGACCATTGAAGACGATCAAATTTACCTTCAAGTTTGCTAAGACGTACATCCACAGACTCGAATTGTTGGTTAAATGTTTTATCCATAGTTTCAAATCGTTGGTTAAAGGCTTTATCCATAGCTTCAAATCGTTGGTTAAAGGCTTTATCCATAGCTTCAAACCGCTGATTAATATCAAATTTAAGTGACGTAAAGCTAGCCTCATTCTCACGGCGCAGATTATCAACACTTTCCTGAGTTGCAAGATGTTGCATATTCTGCCCTCGATGCAAGAGAGCATTTAACACATCACTCGTGCTGAACTCTATTTTTTTATCATCTGAGTCACTCATCTTTCCCCCTCAATATCAGACAGAACAAATATTAACCTCAGTATACACTCTGGCATATGTGACTTGCAAAATTTTGCATTCAATAAAAACAACAAAATATCGCACTTGGGTACTTGAATCTTTCCAATATAATCATTAAGACATAAACGTGTAAAAATGATAGGTAACTACATGATGGCAAGGGAAAATTGATAAATCATAGCAATATCAATAAATACGTTTTTATGGCTATTTTATAAGAGTTCTATAGCAAAAGTTTCAAGAAATGAGAAAACTCCACGGAAATATCAGCTACCGTGAAGTTTTCAGAAGATAACGGATTACATATGCTGGATAATAGCGTCACCAAACTCGCTACATTTCAACAGCTTGGCACCTTCCATCAAGCGCTCGAAATCGTAAGTCACGGTCTTCGCAGCAATCGCGCCTTCCGTGCCTTTAATGATGAGATCAGCAGCTTCTGTCCACCCCATATGGCGCAACATCATCTCAGCGGAAAGAATAACTGAACCAGGGTTCACCTTATCCTGACCCGCATATTTAGGTGCTGTACCATGAGTTGCTTCAAACAGAGCGCATTCATCACCGATGTTTGCTCCCGGAGCGATACCGATACCACCAACCTGAGCAGCCAGTGCATCAGAAATATAGTCGCCATTCAGATTCATACAGGCGATAACATCATATTCAGCAGGACGCAGCAGAATCTGTTGCAGGAACGCATCAGCAATCACATCTTTGACAATGATCTCTTTGCCATTTTTCGGGCTCTTAATTTTCACCCAAGGACCACCATCCAGCAGTTCACCGCCGAACTCTTCACGAGCAAGCTGGTAACCCCAGTCTTTGAAAGCACCTTCGGTGAACTTCATAATGTTGCCTTTGTGAACCAGAGTGACTGATTCACGGTCATTATCAATCGCGTATTCGATAGCAGCACGAACCAGGCGTTTAGTGCCTTCTTCAGAACAGGGTTTCACACCGATACCACACTGCTGTGGGAAACGGATTTTATTCACGCCCATTTCGTCTTGCAGGAATTTGATCACTTTATCCGCTTCCGCAGAGCCCGCTTTCCATTCGATACCGGCGTAAATATCTTCTGCGTTTTCACGGAAGATGACCATATCGGTCAGTTCAGGGTGTTTAACCGGGCTTGGCGTTCCCTGATAGTAACGAACAGGGCGAAGACAGACATACAGATCTAATTGCTGACGCAATGCCACGTTCAGAGAACGGATACCACCACCAACCGGCGTCGTCAGAGGGCCTTTGATGGCGACGCGGTATTCACGGATCAGATCCAGAGTTTCATCCGGCAACCAAACATCTTTACCGTATACATGAGTAGATTTTTCACCGGTGTAGATTTCCATCCAGGAAATTTTACGCTCACCCTGATAGGCTTTCTGAACCGCTGCATCGACCACTTTCAACATTGCAGGGGTAACATCGACACCAATCCCATCCCCTTCGATATAAGGGATGACCGGGTTATTCGGAACAACCAGTTTACCTTTAGCGTCGACTGTTATTTTTTTACCTTCCGCCGGAATAACTACTTTGCTTTCCATTAACCTCTCCTTTCAAGTAAGCGTAATACCTTGTTAATTTTTTGTAAGGGACCTGTCAATACTACTTGAATATTCTGCAAACGCCAATCGATAGCAGACTCATGTATAATACCCACCCCATTTCGCTTAGTGATCTATGATGACAAATTTCTCTATTAAAAAACGCAAAGTTAACCAATTCAGCCAAAGAAAAACATCACATTCTGCCAAAAAACTAACAGGACCTCGCCGGGTGTTAGTATTTAACAAACCTTACGATGTTTTGCCCCAGTTCACCGATGAAATGGGCAGAACAACGCTGAAAGATTTTATCCCCTTCCCTGATGTGTATGCCGCCGGACGTTTGGATCGTGACAGTGAAGGACTGTTGATTTTGACTAATGACGGTAAACTTCAGGCACATCTGACTCAACCGGATAAAAAAACCGCCAAGGTTTATTATGTTCAGGTTGAAGGAGTTCCAGATGAAGCCTCGCTCGATCAGCTGCGTGACGGTATTGTTTTAAAAGATGGGCCTACCCTGCCCGCAGGTGCCGAGTTAGTTCATGAACCAACATGGCTCTGGCATCGTCATCCACCGATTCGTGAACGTAAAAGCATTCCGGTGAGCTGGTTAAAAATAACACTTTATGAAGGCCGAAACCGCCAAGTGCGCAGAATGACAGCACATATTGGTTTCCCTACCCTTCGGCTGATTCGTTTTAGTATGGGAAACTGGCAATTAGACGAGATGAAACCCGGCGAATGGAAGGAGATCGATTTTGTTTAACCCCCACATTACCGTTGCCTGTGTTGTCCATGCCCAGAATAAATTCCTGGTGGTTGAAGAGACAATTAATGGCAAAGCATTATGGAATCAACCTGCGGGTCATCTTGAAACAGATGAAACGCTATTACAGGCAGCAGAGCGTGAATTATGGGAAGAAACCGGTATCCGGGCTAAACCACAAGCGCTGCTGAAAATTTATCAGTGGGTTGCACCGGACAGCACACCATTTATTCGCTTTCTGTTTCTGGTTGAAATGGAACAGCAAACAGCACCTCATCCACAAGACAGTGATATTGACTGCTGCCACTGGGTTACCGCAGAACAAATATTAAAGAGTGATCGTCTGCGTTCGCCACTCGTTGCAGAAAGTATCCGCTGTTATCTGCAAAACGAAAAACATCCTCTCACCCTGCTGGATAACTATGTCTCTGCGGTTAATTAATGGCAAAACAGTAATGAGTTTAATGCACCCCCGTTTACAACGTGTTAAAGTACGGCGCTTGTTTTTTTCTCCAGTGAGATTCCCATGTCAGATAACAGCCAGAAAAAAGTCATTGTCGGCATGTCCGGCGGTGTAGATTCCTCCGTTTCCGCCTACCTGCTGCAACAGCAAGGTTATCAAGTGGCTGGCTTGTTCATGAAGAATTGGGAAGAGGACGATGATAAAGAGTACTGTTCAGCCGCGACTGATCTGGCCGATGCTCAATCCGTTTGCGATAAACTGGGTATTGAACTTCATACCGTCAATTTTGCTGCCGAATATTGGGATAATGTTTTCGAGCATTTCCTTTCTGAATATAAAGCGGGCAGAACCCCTAACCCAGATATTCTATGCAACAAAGAAATTAAATTTAAAGCATTTCTGGAATTTGCCGCTGAAGATTTAGGTGCGGATTACATCGCTACAGGTCATTATGTCCGCCGCAAGGATATTAACGGTAAGAGCCAATTATTGCGGGGGCTCGATAACAATAAAGACCAAAGCTACTTTTTATATACCCTGAGCCACCAGCAAATCGCGCAAAGCTTATTTCCTGTCGGTGAATTGGAAAAACCAGAAGTTCGTCGTATCGCTGAAAAAATCGGTTTGGTGACGGCAAAGAAAAAAGATTCAACGGGCATCTGTTTTATCGGTGAGCGCAAATTCCGTGATTTCCTTGGCCATTATTTGCCCGCCAAACCGGGCCAGATTATGACTGTGGATGGAGAAACCCTTGGCGAGCATCAGGGGCTGATGTACCACACGCTGGGTCAACGTAAAGGCCTGGGGATCGGCGGAACTAAAGAAGGCAGTGAAGAGCCGTGGTATGTCATAGACAAAGATGTTCAAAATAACATTCTGATCGTGGCTCAGGGACACGAACACCCCCGTATGATGTCTGCCGGCCTTATTGCTCAACAACTTCATTGGGTCGACAAACAGCCACTGACTGAAGAAATCCGCTGCGTGGTTAAAACACGTTATCACCAGCAGGATATTCCTTGCACTGTCACACCAATAAACGAAGACAAAATAGAAGTACGTTTTGCTAACCCTGTCGCCGCAGTCACCCCCGGCCAGTCAGCCGTCTTTTATCAGGGGGAAGTTTGTCTTGGCGGTGGCGTGATTGAACAACGTTTGCAGGAGTAATTGTGGCAAAGAATTATTACAACATTACACTGGCTCTGGCGGGAATTTGCCAGTCAAGTCGTCTGGTACAGCAACTTGCTCACGAAAACCAGTGTGATACCGATGCTGTTGCAACTATGGTTAATAGCATTCTGAACACCAACCCGGCATCTGTTTTAGATGTGTTCGGCAATCATGAACACAATCTGCGAATTGGTCTGGATGCCATGCTAGGGATGTTCAATGGCTCTAACAGTCGTGTTTCTGCCGACCTTACCCGCTATATGTTAAGCCTGATGGTACTGGAGCGCCGCCTGAGTAAAAATCAGGACGCTTCCGATGCACTGGGCAACCGCATTAGCCAGTTAGAACGCCAACAGACTTATTTTGAACCCATGTCAGAAGGCATGTTCAATGCATTGGCCGGTATTTATGTTGATGTTGTCAGCCCATTAGGTCCAAGGATCCAGGTGACAGGTTCCCCTGATATTCTGCGCAATCCACTTGTACAAGCGAAAGTCAGGGCTATTCTACTGGCAGGAGTTCGTTGTGCTGTCTTATGGCAACAAGTTGGCGGTAGTCGCTGGCAATTAATGTTTTCTCGTCAACGCCTACTCCAACAGGCGAAAGATATTCTTGCTCATTGTTAAATAAAATCAGGGAGTTGCTACCAATGGAATTATCCTCACTAACTGCTGTTTCTCCGATTGATGGCCGCTACGGCGATAAAGTCAGTGCATTACGTGCCATTTTTAGTGAGTTTGGCTTATTGAAATTCCGCACGCAGGTTGAAGTACGTTGGCTACAAAAACTGGCAGAATGTGCTGAAATTAAAGAAGTTCCGGCTTTTGATGCAGACGCAAACGCTTACCTGAATGAAATTATCGCAAATTTCAATGAACAGGATGCAATGCGTATCAAAACGATCGAACGCACGACTAACCACGATGTCAAAGCGGTGGAATATTTTCTGAAAGAGAAAGTGGCAGATGTTCCGGCGCTGCATAAAGTTGCCGAGTTTATTCACTTTTCCTGTACTTCTGAAGATATTAACAATCTGTCTTATGCGCTGATGCTGAAAACAGCCCGTGAAGAAGTGATTTTGCCACAATGGCGCCAGGTGATTGATACCATTAAAAAAATGGCGGCTGAATATCGGGACTTGCCGCTGTTATCCCGCACTCACGGTCAACCTGCCACGCCTTCCACGGTGGGTAAAGAGTTTGCCAACGTTGCTCACCGGATGGAACGCCAGTATCGCCAATTGGAGCAAAGCGAAATATTAGGCAAAATCAATGGCGCAGTGGGTAACTATAATGCCCATATAGCTGCTTACCCGCAGGTTGACTGGCACCAATTCAGTGAAACGTTTGTGACTTCACTGGGCATCAAATGGAATCCCTACACGACTCAAATCGAACCTCATGATTATATTGCGGAATTGTTCGATACCATCGCCCGTTTCAACACGATTCTGCTCGATTTCAACCGTGACATTTGGGGTTATATCGCACTCAACCATTTCAAACAGAAAACGGTTGCCGGTGAAATTGGCTCTTCCACGATGCCGCATAAAGTCAATCCAATTGATTTTGAAAACGCTGAAGGTAATCTGGGGTTGGCAAATGCCGTACTGGGTCATCTGGCAAGCAAGTTACCGGTTTCCCGTTGGCAGCGTGATCTGACTGACTCAACCGTATTACGTAACCTTGGCGTTGGTCTGGGATATGCTCTGATTGCTTATCAATCTACAATGAAAGGCTTAAATAAGCTGGAAGTCAATGAACAGAATCTGCTGGATGAACTGGATAAAAATTGGGAAGTCCTTGCTGAACCTATCCAAACCGTCATGCGTCGCTACGGTATCGAAAAGCCTTATGAAAAGCTGAAAGAGCTCACTCGTGGTAAACGCGTTAATGCTGAAGGGATGAAAACCTTTATTGATGGGCTGGATTTACCTGAAGAAGAGAAAACACGCCTGAAAGCAATGACGCCGGCAAATTACATTGGCCGCGCAATCACGCTGGTTGATGAATTAAAGTAATTGATATTCCACAGACGGATAAAATATCCGTCTCAGACCGCTGACAAACCTCGTTGAAAATAACGAGGTTTTTGCTTTTATCATGAATAATAATACTGACTATTGTTCCTTATTAACCTGTTTTAACTGTCTGTAAAGACGGGTAAAAAATTCAATGCTCAACTGACATTGGGAGAGAAAACATCATTTTACCCATAAAAAACCGCAATTAAGCGGCTAGTGGATTTTAAGTAAAAGAAAAGCCTCCGAAGAGGCTTAAGCTAAGCATTTGTATACTATGTAGTTAAGCAGCCTTATGATGCTTATTGGATTTTCTTTTTTCACTTTTCATTACTTTACTGTGAGCTTCGACAAGTATCCGTTTTTTCTCACTATTGGCAAACCGATTTAAAACTTGTCTGATTAATGGCTGATAGCCTAAGCCATTAAGATCGGCTATCATTTTTAAGTCTTCTATCAGAGATCTATTTAATCTGATTGAAATAGGCTGTAACTCCAGCGCATCGTTAATCAGATCTTCTGTTATATCATCAGATACTTTAATGTGAGCCTCACTACAACCAAGCTCACCGTTTTCCCACGCTTCGTCAGTGGAAGCTATCAGGTCATTTGCTCGCTTCTCAGTTTGATTGCTCATTTCTCTGTTCCTAGGCCGTATTTTCTGTAAATTCTCAATTCATCTTCGTTGGGTGCATAAGCTGTCCTTATTGCAATCCCTTTTTCAGGGTAATAGATAAAGACTATTTTTAACTTAACACCGTAATCAGTTTCGGATATAAACCATTTAGTGGGTGGATCGGTTCTGTTATCTTCCCTTGTATCTTCAAGAAAACGCCCAACCCGATTAGAAAAACATTGGAGTATATCTTCTTCATTAACAGGCGGGTTTTTGCCTGCTAATTTCAATCTGATGTTCGATGATATCAAGAGCTTCATGTGCTTTAACTCATGGTTAATCTGTATATACAGAATATACCACGAAACAGATCTAAACAACTCACAAAATATCAATGTGTTTTGCACAATTAAATAGGTGATATGTATTACTTTAATATGAAATTTGTATATACAGATAATGATTAAAATATTTCAGATTTAAGCCATCCCTAGCCGAGCTGACTACTGTTGATTCGGTATATATCCCGGCTGAAATGATTGTTCCGCCTATCTCATGGGTTCCATATAACACAGGAACGGGGTTACCTTGCGCTGTCGTGTTAACCGGGCCGCCAAACGCGTAAGAAGGTTTATTGTCCAGTGACTCACGCATTCGCAAGCCAGGCTGTTGTGGTGAGAGCATTTGGACAACACCGCCGAGGGCCATTGATGCACCTACCATTTCAGTCATTCCCCACAACCCACCCGCCGTAAATGCTGCCGCTATCCCCCGGGATGCAATAACTGCTGTGGTAATTAAAGCAACACCTAACCGGGACATTACCCTGATTTTGTACCTGTGTGTGGTGATTATCCGGCGTTATGCCGGCGGCGATAGCCGGATGAAGGGGATAAACGGCGGTAAGATAAATTAAAAAGATAACTCGTGGCCCTGACCACCGGGGTGTTGCGCTTATCCATCGTACTGTCTCTTTTCTTAAGTTAATCTGGCTTTGGTGATAAAACGGTAATCTTTCCATAGAAAATATTGATAATTTGATAGTGACATAATCAAACTATTCTAATTTGTGATTAATTATCCGCCTGAATGAATAGCACGAAATGTGATCAAGATCGGGTTGTTTAATCCTGATAATGGGGAATGCAACGTATTAAATGCTAGGAAGTGGCGATAAGGATGGAAATACTCTTTTTTATATCAATAAAAGTACTTTCAGTTTCTTAATGGTATTACATCCCCCAACTCAGCAGATGTGTGGCATTCTGCTTATGTATTTTAGGATGTTTTTAAATGGATTGGTCAACAACCTGAGACGAATAAAATATCCATTTTTTTCTATCCTTTTATAAACCAATTCCAAACACACATTGAAGTTATATTCTATATTTCTACTTGATGACTTGCTGTTACAGATCCATATATCTAACATATTCAGCCAGGCCCATTGCATTGCATTTTTTACCGGCAATTTTGTCCATATAACAGTTTGAGTAAATTGATTATTACAATACTGCCAGTTGGCGTTTTAGAAGGAATATTCCATGCGGATATTGATCGTTGAAGACAACATGCTGCTGCGTCATCATTTGACAGTACAGCTTCGTGACACAGGCCATCTGGTTGATGCTGCGGCAAATGCCAAAGAAGCCGATTACTATCTGGCAGAAAGCGAACCCGATATTGCTATTGTTGATCTTGGTTTGCCCGGAGAAGATGGTTTGAGTCTGATCCGTCGCTGGCGCCAAAAAGATGAAAAACTCCCCATTCTTGTTCTGACAGCCCGTGAAAGCTGGCAGGAAAAAGTCACCGTTCTTGATGCAGGGGCGGATGATTATGTCACCAAGCCATTTCATCTTGAAGAAATTATTGCCCGGATGCAGGCACTCCTGCGCCGTAATAATGGGTTAGTTTCTCAGGTTATTGAATTTCCCCCCTTCCGAATTGATCTGTCACGCAAAGAATTAACGGTACATGGTGAAAATGTCAAACTAACCGCGTTTGAATACCGGATTATTGAAATACTGATGTGTAATAGTGACAAAGTGGTTACTAAAGATGCATTAATGCGCCAGTTATATCCCGATGCTGAACTACGCGAAGGCCATTCCATTGATGTCTTAATCGGTCGGTTAAGAAAGAAAATACAAGATATATGGCCTTATGAAGCTATCGTGACTGTCCGTGGTCAAGGCTATCGCTTTGATGTATAAAACTTTGATGGGTAAAACAGTGCTGAAACACAAAAAGAAACCTTTCTCACTCCGTACCCGGTTTTTAATGGCGACTGCTGCCGTTATTCTGGCGCTGACAATGTCTTACGGTATTGTTGCCATTGTCGGTTATCTGGTCAGTTTTGATAAAACCGCTTATACATTGCTACGCAGTCAGAGTAACCTGTTTTTCAGTCTTGCCCAGTGGAATAACAATAAACTGGATATTTCAGCCCCTCCCAATTTCACCCTGAATAACCCATCACTGGTGCTGATTTATAACAACAAAGGGACTATCCTCTGGCGTCAACGTCATCTCCCGAAAATAGAGAACTCGATTCCAAGTGAATGGTTGAAGGAAGATGGTTTGTATGATCTGGATACTGACCTGAAAAACAGCCGGGATTTGTTAAAAGACTCGGCCAATATGCAAGGACAATTAGGTAAACTTAACGAGCTCGACGAAAATGAAGACAATGAGCTGACCCACTCCGTTTCTGTTAACAAATACAGTGCGACAGATCATCTGCCGGCATTAACCATTGTCGTCATCGATACTATTCCCCAGGATTTACAAAAAACGGTTATGGTGTGGGAATGGTTCGGCTATGTATTGATTGCCAATCTGATTCTGGTCATCCCCTTAATCTGGCTGGCGGCACACTGGAGTTTGCGGCCAATTAAGTCGCTGATTCATCAAGTCAGCTCGCTGGAAAAAGGTGAACGGGAAAAACTGGATGAAAACCCACCGACCGAGCTGCGGGGATTAGTGCGTAACCTTAATGTGTTGCTCAATAATGAACGCAACCGCTATACAAAATACCGGACAACGCTGGCTGATCTGACACACAGCCTGAAAACCCCACTGGCTGTTTTACAATCAACCCTCCGTTCTTTACGTAACAGTAAGCAAATGACTATTCAACAGGCCGAACCCATCATGCTTGAGCAAATCAGCCGTATTTCTCAGCAAATAGGCTATTACCTGCATCGGGCCAGTATGCGCAGCGAACACAGTACTATTATGCGGAAAGTTTCTTCTGTTCCTGCTTTATTGGATAGCCTGTGCAGCGCTTTAACAAAAGTCTATCAACGTAAAGGGGTCAGCCTTACGTTAGATGTCTCGCCGGAGATCACCTGGCTTGGTGAAAAAAATGATTTTATGGAAGTCATGGGCAATGTGCTGGAAAATGCCTGTAAATATTGCCTTAAATTTGTCGAAATCTCAGTCAATGTTGATCACGATTCGGTGATGATTATTGTCGATGACGACGGCCCAGGCGTTCCAATTGACAAACGGGAAATGATTTTCCAACGGGGCCAGCGTGTCGATACTTTACGGCCTGGTCAGGGGCTTGGGTTGTCAATTGCTTCTGAAATTATTGAACAATATACCGGCGATATCAGTATCAGTGACAGCCCGCTTGGCGGTGCCAGAATTTGCGTCATATTCCGGTGTCAGCAAATTGATGATGACGATTAAGCGACTGCTCTCCACTCTTATATCTCCGCCCGCGTTGGACGAAGGTTTACGGCTATTTTTGCTAAATATGCCTGTGCAGTCTGATACTCGATTCAACTAATTCGTTATAATATCCTGAAACTCACTTCACACTCAGGATGTCACTATGGACTATCAGTTGAATCTGGACTGGCAGGCGTTTTTGCAAAATCACTGGCAAAAACGCCCTTTACTGATTAAACAAGGCTTCCGTCAATTCATTGATCCACTTACTCCCGATGAGCTGGCAGGTCTGGCTATGGAGAATGAAGTTGACTGCCGTCTGGTCAGCCAGAAAAATGGCCGTTGGGATGTCTCTCATGGTCCATTCGAAAGTTACGATCATTTAGGTGAACAGGATTGGTCACTGTTGGTACAAGCGGTTAATCACTGGCATCATCCTTCCGCTGCATTAATGCAACCATTCCGCGTGTTATCTGACTGGCGAATGGATGATCTCATGGTTTCCTTCTCTGTTCCCGGTGGGGGTGTTGGCCCGCATCTCGACCAATATGATGTGTTTATCATTCAAGGAATGGGTCGCCGCCGTTGGTGCGTTGGGGAAAAGATCCCCATGAAACAGCGCTGCCCTCATCCCGATCTATTACAGGTCGATCCATTTAACGCCATTATTGATGAAGAGATGGAACCCGGTGATATTCTCTATATTCCACCTGGGTTTCCGCATGAAGGTTATGCGACTGAAGACTCACTGAATTATTCAGTTGGTTTCCGCGCCCCCAATTCCCGCGAATTGTTCAGTAGTTTTGCCGATTATGTGCTGGCTAATGATTTAGGCAGTTATCGCTATAGCGATCCTGATCTGACTTCCCGCGAAAACCCGGCACTGGTCCAGCAACATGAATTATCTGCGCTGCACGCAATGATGAACGAGTTATTGGCACAACCTGAAACTTTCCAACAATGGTTTGGTGAATTCATCTCTCAGTCCCGACATGAGCTTGATATTGCCCCACCAGAGCCGCCCTATGAAAGTGATGAAATTTATGAATTAATGAAACAAGGTGAAAATCTCCACCGCCTTAACGGACTGCGCGTTATAAGAATTGGTGATCAGTGCTTTGTTAACGGTGAATTAATAGAGACACCTCATATTAAAGCCGCTGATGTTCTTTGCCACTATTATGAGATTAATGCAGAAATGCTGGGTGAAGCGATAGATGATGTGCGTTTTATCAGCCTGCTCACTGCATTGGTAAACAGTGGCTACTGGTACTTTAATGATTAATACATCATCATAAAAGGTGTGCCTTTAAATAATTTTGTGTCACTTCTCACCCGGTTATTAACTCACTGCCTTTTAATCAGATCTTCCGATTAAAAGGCAGTTATCGAAAAGTTGTATTAATCGTGATTGCTTTAATTATCGTTATACCCGCCTGAGAAAATTTTAAATAATGGATGAAGTAAATGCAAAAGCCTGTGGCGCCAGGATTAGTGTAAAGCTCTTGGATTTTTCTCAACTTTTTCAGACAACAGTGCAGTCAACTCAGCAATACGCATGACCACACTCACAGCCTGTTCCATTCCCTCCAATGAAACAAATTCATGCTTGCCATGATGATTATACCCTCCCATGAATATATTCGGGCAAGGCAAACCACGGAATGACAATTGTGCCCCATCAGTACCACCACGAATGGGTTTAATAATGGGGTCAATGTCACAATCCAACATCGCCTGTTTGGCAATCTCAATAACATGTGGGTATTTGATAACTTCATCATGCATATTGTAATAGTTGTCATCGATAGTCAGCTCGATATAACAATCAGGGTGCAATCCCTCACCGGCTTTTTCCGCAATTTTGATCATCTTCTTTTTACGTTCTTCGAAGTTATTCCGATCAAAATCACGAATAATATAGTGCATTTCGGCGCGCTCCACCGTACCTTTAATACGTTTCAGATGGTAGAAACCTTCGTATCCGTCGGTATGTTCCGGTGTTTCTTTCGATGGCAATTCCTGATGAATACGGATTGCCAGCGATAAAGCATTAATCATGACATCTTTAGCATTACCAGGATGAACGTTGTTGCCAACAATCTTGACTGTTACCACCGCCGCATTGAAGTTTTCAAACGCCAGTTCACCCACACCACCACCATCTACGGTATACGCCCATTCAGCATCAAATGAATTAATGTCAAAATAGCGAGCGCCCTTGCCGGTCTCCTCATCAGGCGTAAACGCTATCCGAATATCACCATGTAAAATATTGCTGTTTTTCAGGCGAACCATTGCAGTAATGATTTCTGCAATACCCGCTTTATCATCAGCACCAAGCAGCGTTCTGCCATCTGTGGTAATCAATGTTTTCCCCAACATGCTATGCAATACAGGAAACATGACTGGCGATAGCACTTCATCACCCGCCCCCAGGGCAATCTCACCACCCCGGTAATCTTCCAGCATTTGTGGGCTGACATTTTTTCCAGGAAAATCTGGCGAAGTATCAAGATGAGCAATAAAACCGATAGCCGGTACAGGCCACGGTGTATTGGCAGGTAATGTTGCCATAACACAGCCATAATCATTCTGTATCACATTGGAGAAACCCAGCTCGGTCAGCTCTTGTTTCAGCGCTTTGGCCAGTTCAAGCTGACCATCACTGCTGGGAATGGTTTTCACTGACGGCTTTGATTGAGTATCAAAAGATATATATTTTAAAAAACGCTCTAGTAGTCTGTCCATTATTCTCTTCCCCCAGGAACCTGACAGCCCATTATGAGGAAGAGAAACAGAATAATTATTGCGTCAAGTCAGCTTTAAATTCTTTTATCTTATTAATTAATCTTCGGACATACTCATCCACTATCTTACTGGCTGGTCCATAATGCTTTTCATCAAACAGACTCTCTACCTGACTCGGCTCCAGATTCAGCTCTACTGTGTGTGCCCCTGCCAGTTTAGCTTCATGCACAAATCCAGCCGCAGGATAAACATGCCCGGAGGTACCGATAGCAATAAAAATATCCGCCTGAGCCAGTGCAGAGTAGATTTGCTCCATAGCAAAAGGCATTTCACCAAACCAAACAATATGCGGACGCAACGGTGATGGAAACTGACAACAATGGCAACGTTCATCAGTTGTCAGAGGACCTGTCCACTCAAACACTTGCCCAGACTGACAGCAACGGACTTTGAGTAACTCACCATGCATATGCACAGTACGATAGCTGCCCGCCCTTTCATGAAGATTATCGATATTCTGGGTAATCAGCAGAAAATGATCGCCAAGCTCATTTTCCAGTGCCGCCAAAGCATAATGCGCCGCATTCGGATTTATTTCTGGCTGCTGAAGTTGATGACGCCGGGCGTTATAAAATGCCTGTACTAATTCTGGATCTTTCTGAAAACCTTCAGGTGTAGCAACATCTTCCACCCGGTGCTCTTCCCACAATCCATCAGAGGAACGAAAAGTCCGAATACCCGATTCAGCTGAAATACCCGCACCGGTCAATACTACTACATAGGGTTTTTTCATATTCAGAGCCAATCGATTATCCCTATAAAAAATTCGGCTACGAAACCTCTGATGCCGCAAACGCTTAACCTTACGAAACCGACCAAGCCGACGACGAACACGCATATGATTTCCTTATAAGATTTCTCAATATTGCTTAGGTTTCTGTTTTTTATACCATAGCGCCTTTGTTTAGCTCATGCCAATAGCAGGTTTATTATTTCCCACTTAAAATCCGCGCCGGATCAAGTTTGCTTGCCCGTCTGGCCGGATACCAACTTGCCAGTAAACTCAGAATCAAAGCCGTCGCCAGAACATACAGCACATCCATGCTATGTAACTCAGATGGCAGGAAATCAATGAAATAAACATCGCCAGAAAGAAATTGATGGCCGATCAGTTTTTCCAGACCATGAATCAAGGCCGTCAGATTCAGTGATGCCAACACGCCGACTACCGCGCCGGCAATACTGCCTGCCATACCCGCCAGTAATCCATACCAGAGAAAAACCGCTCTGATTTGCCCATCTTTCGCGCCGAGGGTTCGCAAGATAGCGATATCCCTGCTTTTATCTTTTACCGCCATAACCAGCGTAGAAACGATATTAAAACATGCCACGCCAATCACCAAAATCATCGCCAGATACATAATGCCGCGTACCATCTGAATATCCTGATACATATAACCGTAATTTCTTATCCAACTACTGATATAGACATATTCTTGTGATGCTTCACCGGCAGCTCTTACCCGTTGATCAGCGGCAAACACATCATCAACCTTGATCGCAATGCCGGTGATCCCCTGGTCATAATCCAAATATTGCTGTGCATCAGCCAAAGGAATCAAAGCCAAGCTATGATCAAGTAAGCCACTTAGCTGAAAAATTCCACTAACCTGTAAACGGATCCGCTTTGGTTGCAATAGTTTCATTTCTGGATCACTGTTCGGGATCATGACAGTCAGCCAATCGCCCTGCTTAACCTTCAAAGCATTAGCAACCCCCTGCCCAAGAATGACCTGTTGATGACCTGCCTGAAAGTTTTGCCATGCATTACCTTGTACAAACTGTGGTAATGAACTGACCTGAGCCTCAGTGACTAAATCAACACCTTTCACCTGAACAGCATGTAAGCTGGCACCTTTTTCCATTAATCCGGTAAAAGTAATATAAGGTGAAGCAGCCACTACGCCGGTTGTGTTTTTTACCCGTTCCAATGCTGGCCGCCACTGCTCAAAAGGCTGATTGACCGCATAGATTTCACCATGAGGAACGACAGAAAGGATCCGGTTTCTCAATTCCCGTTCAAAACCATTCATGGCACTCAGACCAATAATCAGAACAGCGACACCAAGCATAATCCCCAGCGTAGAAATCACTGAAATCAGGGATACCATTCCACCCCGACGACGCCCCCGGCTAAATCGCAGAGCCGTGACTAAAGAGAGAGGCAAATTCGCCATTACAATGCCCCCGCCAGGGTCAATTTATCCTGTAAATAACCATCCCGCATCTCCACCTGACGATTCAATCTGCCAGCCAGTGTCAAATCATGGGTGACAACCAGAAATGCTGTGCCTTGCTGTCTGTTAAGTTCGCCCAATAATTCAAAAACGCTATCTGCATTACGTAAATCAAGGTTACCGGTAGGTTCATCAGCCAAAACTAAAGACGGCTCATTAACCAAGGCCCTGGCAATCGCCACTCGCTGGCGCTCACCCCCTGATAATTCTGACGGGCGGTGATGGGCCCGTTTCTCCAGACCAACAGCCGCCAACATTTCCAATGCTTTCTTTTGTGCCTGACTGCGGTTCTTTCCGCCAATTAACAGTGGCATCGCCACATTCTCTATTGCGTTAAAATCAGGCAACAAATGGTGAAACTGATAAATAAAACCCAATTCATGGTTGCGCAGTGCTGCTCTGGCTTTGGCAGACATTTTATTCAAAGAGTGCCCTTTAAAAAGGACTTCACCGGAGGTCGGTGTATCCAATCCACCAAGCAAATGCAGCAGCGTACTCTTACCTGAGCCGGAACTCCCCACAATCGCCATCATTTCACCCGGTTTGATAGCAAAAGCGACATTTTTCAGCACTTCGGTCAGTACTTGCCCTTCCTGATATTTTTTACATAAGTCATTACACAGCAGTAATGGTTGATTATTCATAACGCAAAGCCTCAGCAGGTTGAATGGCAGCAGCACGCCAGGAAGGATATAACGTAGATAACAAGGCGATTACCATCGCTGAAATTGCAATTGTGGCTACCTGTAATGGCTCAATCGCAACAGGCAATTCAACACCTGCGGTTAACAGGCCAACCAATGGCATTAAGTTATTAAGCTGGCTGGAAAGCAGAACACCAAGCCCGGTTCCCAGTAATGTACCGATGATCCCGGCACCTGCTCCCTGGATCATAAAAACGGTCATAATCTGACGACGTACCAATCCCTGTGTTTGCAAAATCGCCACTTCACCCTGCTTTTCCATCACCAGCAAGCCAAGCGAAGTAATGATATTGAATGCAGCTACAGCAATAATCAAACTCAGCAATAAACCCATCATGTTTTTTTCCATCCTGACAGCCTGGAAAAATTCACCTTTACGTTCACGCCAATCTTTCCACAACAACCCTTCGGGCAAGGTTTGTAAACTCAAACTATCTACAGCCAAGGGTTCTGTGAGATAGAGACGCCAGCCGGTGATGTTACCCTGCGGATAACGCATCAGACGAGCCGCATCTTGCTGATTAACCAGAACCTGTGTGCCGTCTACTTCACTGTTAGAAGCAAAAGTACCCACAATGGTAAACAGGCGCTGACTGGGAATACGCCCCATCGGTGTCAATTGGCTGGCCCCCGGCACCATGAAGCGGACCCGATCACCACGCTTTATCCCAAGCTCCCTGGCCAGTTTTTCGCCCAAAATCGCATTATAGCTGCCGGGTTCAAGTTGCTGACGATAAGTGCTGATCAGATATTCCGTCAGCGGCTCATATTCATCAGAAGTGATACCCAACATCACGCCTACACCGACATTGCGGGGGCTTTGTAATACGACATCTCCCATCACCAAAGGTGTAATCCTGCTAACTTGTTTCAAATCCGCAAGCTCGCTGGCCGGATGTTTTTCCGGATCCAGAGAACCCTTCACCGACGTCACAACAGCCTGTGGCATAAAACCAAGAATACTGGTTTCCAGTGAACGCTCAAAACCATTCATCACGGACAGTACTGTAATTAATGCAGCAACACCGAGAGTAATACCAATTGCCGACAGCCATGAAACAAACCGGCCAAATCTGTCAGCCGCACGGCCACGCATATACCGCAAACCTATAAATAATGAGACAGATTGAAACATGAAATCTGTTACTCCCCTGTTGCCAAAGCAAAGTGTTCGGGGATAATAAAGGGTAGCTATACTTTATGGAACCACCAACGCCCGGATCTGTGGTTTTTTTTATTTTCTCTCAACCTGCCAGCGTATTTACTTTAAGACCATTATGCGTCGAAAATCTGTTGGGAATGGACTGAATCATAGAGAACACATTAACGCTTATGTCCTCAAAATACCGTTATGAACTTCCTGAACGCCGCGGTGATAGCCGCCAGTTAGGCCAACTTACTGGCGCCGCTTATGCTGTAGAGTGTGCTGAAATTGTCGAACGCCATCAAGGCCCTGTGGTACTGATAACCAAGGATATGCAAAACGCTCTACGTCTGCATGATGAAATCCATCAGTTTACCGATTGTCCTATTGATCTCCTTTCTGACTGGGAAACATTGCCGTATGACAGTTTTTCTCCTCATCAGGAAATTATTTCCAATCGCCTGTCCACACTCTACCGTCTGCCAACAATGACCAAAGGTGTTTTAATCCTGCCGATAAATACCTTAATGCAACGGGTTTGCCCGCATGAGTTTCTGCACGGGCATGCGCTGGTTATGTGCAAAGGTCAGAGGCTTTCGCGGGATAAACTGCGTACTGAATTGGAACAAGCGGGCTATCGCAGTGTTGAACAAGTTCTTGAACATGGCGAATTTGCTACCCGTGGCGCACTGCTTGATCTTTTTCCAATGGGGAGCGAGCACCCTTATCGTATTGATTTTTTCGATGATGAAATTGATAGTCTGCGAATTTTCGATGTTGACAGCCAACGCACGCTGACCGAAGTCAAGCAAATCAACTTACTGCCTGCTCATGAATTCCCAACGGATAAAGAGACGATTGAACTGTTTCGTAGCCAGTGGCGGGAACGTTTTGAAGTCCGTCGTGATGGTGAGCATATTTATCAGCAGGTCAGTAAAGGGACATTACCGGCAGGGATAGAATACTGGCAACCCCTGTTTTTCAACCAGCCCTTACCTTCGCTATTTGATTATCTGCCAGACAACACCTTGATTATCAATCAAGAGATAAACCCCTCCGCAGAACGTTTCTGGCAAGATGCTCAACAACGTTTTGAGAGCCGTAAAGTTGACCCCATGCGTCCTCTCTTACCACCGGAAGAACTTTGGCTTCCGGCTGATAAGCTATTCTCAGAACTCAAAAACTGGCCCCGCATTCAACTCAAAACAGAAGAGCTCAGTAAAAAAGCCAGCCACATCAATCTTGATTATCAGCGACTGCCGGATCTCGCCGTGGTTGCACAACATAAGGCACTGCTGGATAAGCTTCGCCGTTTCCTTGAACAGTTCACTGGCCGCGTTATTTTCTCCGTTGAGAGTGAAGGCCGAAAAGAAACGTTGCAAGAATTGTTGTCACGAATAAAGATTAAACCAATTAAAATCAGCAAATTACATGAAGCACAACAATCAGGCCACTTTTTAATGATTGGTGCGGCTGAACATGGTTTTATTGATGCAAAGAATGCGCTTGCTCTGATCTGTGAAAGTGACATGCTCGGTGAGCGTGTTGTTCGCCGCCGTCAGGATACCCGCCGCACAATCAATACAGATACCCTGATCCGTAACCTTGCAGAATTACACCCCAGTCAGCCAGTGGTCCATCTGGAACATGGCGTTGGCCGTTACCAGGGGTTAACCACTCTGGAAGCAGGGGGGATCAAGGCTGAATATCTGATCCTGAGTTATGCCGGTAACGACAAACTCTATGTTCCGGTGTCTTCCCTGCATCTGATTAGCCGCTACGCAGGTGGCGCAGATGAAAATGCGCCATTACATAAATTGGGCGGAGAGGCATGGAGCAAAGCCCGCCAGAAAGCAGCTGAAAAAATACGCGATGTGGCTGCGGAGCTGCTTGATATTTATGCTCACCGCACCGTGAAACAAGGATTTGCTTTCAAACATGATTGGGAACAATACCAACTGTTCTGTCAAAGCTTTCCATTTGAAACTACGCCAGACCAAGAGCAAGCGATTAACGCTGTCCTCAATGATATGTGTCAACCCGTAGCGATGGATCGCCTGGTTTGCGGCGATGTGGGATTCGGTAAAACCGAAGTGGCAATGCGCTCTGCATTTCTGGCAGTCCATAATGACAAGCAAGTGGCGGTATTGGTTCCGACAACCCTTCTGGCTCAACAACATTTTGATAATTTCCGTGACCGCTTTGCTAATTGGCCGGTACGAATTGAAATGATCTCCCGTTTCCGCAGCGTGAAAGAACAGCAGCAGGTCGTTGAAATGGCGGCTGAAGGTAAAGTCGATATTATTATTGGTACTCATAAATTGCTGCAAAGTGGCCTGCGCTGGAAAGACCTTGGTTTATTAATTGTCGATGAGGAACACCGGTTTGGTGTTCGCCACAAAGAGCAGATCAAAGCTATGCGCGCCGATGTGGATATTCTGACGCTCACCGCAACCCCAATCCCACGAACGCTCAATATGGCAATGAGTAGTATGCGGGATCTCTCGATCATTTCGACACCGCCCGCCCGTCGCCTGGCGGTCAAAACATTCGTGCGCGAATATGACAGCCTGGTTGTTCGGGAGGCAATGCTGCGTGAAATTTTACGCGGTGGTCAAGTCTACTACCTCTATAATGATGTTGAAAATATTGAGAAAGCGAAACTGCGCCTCGAAGAGTTAGTGCCAGAAGCACGGATTGCCGTTGGTCATGGGCAAATGCGTGAACGGGATTTGGAACGGGTGATGACCGATTTCCATCATCAGCGGTTTAATGTCCTGATTTGCACCACCATTATTGAAACAGGCATTGATATTCCCAGTGCCAATACTATCATTATTGAACGTGCTGACCATTTCGGCCTGGCTCAATTGCATCAGCTACGAGGACGTGTCGGACGCTCTCATCATCAGGCTTATGCTTATCTTCTGACGCCACATCCGAAGGCAATGACCACCGATGCGCACAAACGTCTGGAAGCAATCGCCTCCCTTGAAGATTTAGGCGCTGGTTTTGCACTGGCGACTCATGACCTTGAGATCCGCGGAGCCGGTGAACTTCTCGGTGAAGAACAAAGTGGTCAGATGACAACTATTGGCTTCACACTCTATATGGAGCTACTGGAAAGTGCAGTCAATGCATTAAAAGCAGGTCGTGAACCTTCACTTGAAGACTTAGTGAATAACCAGACAGACGTTGAATTGCGTCTGCCTGTTTTACTGCCTGATAATTATATTCCTGATGTCAATATGCGTTTATCTTTCTATAAACGCATTGCCAGCGCCAGAGACGAATCAGAATTGGCAGAATTAAAGGTTGAATTAGTAGACCGGTTCGGCACATTACCTGATCCTGGGCGCCATTTATTACAATCAGCGGCCATTCGCTTATCCGCTCAGAAATTAGGGATTAAGCGCATAGAAGCCCATGAAAAAGGCGGTTTCATCGAATTTAGTGAAAAAAATAAAGTTGATCCCACTTATCTGATCAGCCTGTTACAGAGACAGCCTGAGATTTACCGGTTGGATGGCCCCGCTAAATTGAAATTCATTACTGACCTGAACGAGAGGATGGCGCGTCTGGAGTTTATTCAGCAATTACTGAGTACTTTTGAACACCATCAAGTGAGCTTCTAAGCTGTTTTTTTACACTTCCCCTGTGATTAATTATCAGTCCGTGGGGAAGTACTGTGATTTACTCATTAATATTTATTCTGAAATAATCATAATACCGCCATATTCATATGGAATCCGGACTATTGCCTGATTGAATTAGAGGAAAATTCAGTTTTCAGAAAATAATAGCCAAATAGAGTTATATTCATAATAGCAGCTTATATTATCAACCTTATATATAGTTTACTTTTTTAACTTAAATCCTATTTCTCTTGTTATAATCATAACCATTACTTATGTAATTTACACATTTCATAACCAGAAACAATATATTAGATAAAATAAAGATATGCCTTACTCGTCTTATTTGCGATAAGTTTCAGAAAAATTGCTGATATAAAATGGTGCAACAACCTCATTTAGCTAACCTCACCTAACCTTAAGTGGTATCTAATTAAAGTGATCGTACCAGTAATATGAGATTCTAATAACCCAGGAAAACTGTGCTTTATTGAAACAATCAATCAAATATATTGAGTGATTATAAAAATTACATTCAAACATATTGTTTGTTAGAAAATAAATTATTATTTATTCCTAAATATTATATTATATTTTAATTGCACTATTTTACACTTCGTCTATACCAATTAGTTAAACTCGTATTTATCTGTTTTTAAGAGAATAGATATTTATGACAAGAAAGAGAAATAGTCATTATGCAAAGCATTACTTACAATAACGTTACTTCTGATAATGTTTCTTCTAGCAATATTTCCATGCAGATTCTACATGAGTTGTTACAATACCGCAGACGTCTTACCGACTCAGAAAGAGATTTAGCGCAAGAAGAAGCGCTTGTTAAAAGCGTACAATTACCCAGAATTGCATATTTCATCAGGAATAAAAAACCTATCGAATTTATTTTGCCGGCATTCCCAACAAAATCACCAAATAAAAATAAAGTGCTTGGCACTGCTCCCGACATGGCAGAACGCTTATCTTTGAGTTTTCTTAATTCTCTGTGCCAGCGAATACAGCTTTATTATCCTCTTGGCGCCCGTATTATTATCTGTTCCGATGGGCATGTTTTCGGCGATCTCATTCGTGTCAGTGATGAGGTTATCAGTCAATATCATGAAGATATTAAACAATTAATCAATGAGATGGGGGCTATAAACTTAAGTACATTTAATCTCAATGACGATAAGAACCTCTGCGAGCACAGTGATGATTTCGATTTACAGAGGCATATGTTAGTAAAACATTACGCCCGAACTGAGGAATCCATTAAAAACCAACTGTTACAAAACAGTGATGGATTGCAATTGTATCGCGCGGTTACCCGCTTTTTATATGAAGACAGCTTATTACCCGGCTATACCGGCTCAAACAATGCCCTGCAAAAAGATGCCAAACAAAGAGCTATTGGTGTTATTCAGCGGAGTTGGGCATGGGGAAGTTTATTAGATACGCATTTCCCAGAAGCCATACGTCTGTCTATTCATCCTCAACCAGCAGACAGTATTAAACTCGGTATTCATATGATGCCAACCAGGGATGATTGGTTAACCCCTTGGCATGGTGTCGCAGCCAATGTAAATGGGCAGTTCATATTAATGAAACATAAAGAAGTTCAAATGATGGGCGGAAAATTAGTAAATATTCATGGAAAACCCAGCCATTATGTAATTTAAAGGAAAATGACTATGACAAATTTAAATAAATTTCAGACAGAAGAGATGACACCTTTTGGCCTGAAGATTACACCGCAATATTCCGGCCAGCATATTAATACGTTATCAGTGGAAGAATTAAAAAAACTGACCAAAAAACATCACTTACTGATATTACGTGGCTTCAAATCTGACTTATCTGATCACGAAAAATATGAAGATTATGCCCGTGATTGGGGAGAAATAATGATGTGGCCGTTCGGTGCTGTTTTAGATGTCCGTGAACATCAGGATGCGACCGATCATGTATTTGATAACAGTTATATGCCGCTTCATTGGGATGGCATGTATAAACCGACCATTCCCGAATTTATTATGTTCCATTGCGCACACGCGCCAGATGGTGACCAAGGAGGTAGAACAACCTTCGTCAATACCCACCTTGTGGTTGCTAATGCAACTCAGCAGCAATTAGAACAATGGAAAAATATATCTGTTACTTATCGTATTAATAAAGTCACTCATTATGGTGGCGAAGTCCATTCGCCTTTATTGGAAAAACATCCCGATGGAAATGGATTTGTTATCAGATATAATGAACCCGCAGTAGATGGTGAGAAATTTCTGAATAAACATGCTATTGAGTATCATAATATCAATCCTGATCAGGTAGCAGAATTTCAACAAGATTTTATCAATACGCTATACGATAAGCGCCATTTATATGCTCATGCATGGCAAAAAAGTGATTTAGTGATTGTGGATAATTTCTCTCTGCTACATGGGCGTGAAGGATTCACGTCTAAATCAGAACGACATTTGCAGAGGATCCATATTCAGTCTGATCCGGTCTTTAACAATCAAGCATTAATCGCATAAAAAGGGCTAAAAGAATCCATTATCTTGACTCCCGTTGTAGTATGCTGGTCACTCTGCCACTACAATGTAGCTAACAACTAAAACAGATATAAATGTTGGGAGTCAATCATAATCCGCCCTTTTAACGCGCAGGATATGGATACTATTCTGGATATCTGGCTATCAGCATCATTGATTGCCCATAAATTCATTGTTTCACCACCAGCGCAAGGAAGAGGTATCGGTAAGCAGCTGATCAACTATGCCAAAAATCTACGAAATAAACTGGAATTAGAGGTTTATTGTCAAAATAAGAACGCTATCGGTTTCTATCTTAGCTGTGGTTTCGTAAAAAAAGGAGAAGCAATAGATAAAAACACGAATAACCCTGCACTATTCATGGAATATATTCATACCTGATTTTATTAATAAAAACCCTCCGTTCATTCCAATGAGAGATAAATTCCAAACAAACAGAACTATATATTCAACTTAAAATCACATTCAGTAACAATCAATACAGATAATACAGCCACTCTCTAACAGAATAGTGGACTAAGAAATAATAATAATATGAAATACCCACTTATAGTTATACTAAGGAGGCAATTAACCAAAGAGGAGAATGACAATGTCTATATCCCTTGAGTACTTTAAATCTGCAAAATTTGACGGTAATCTATATCTTAAATGTTATGGTGAAATGAGTGACAACATAGAAGTAAAATACAAGCTAATAGATCCAGATACACAAGATATATATGAATACTATAGTGACGACAATCAATTAGCCTGTTTTACCTCACTTAAACCTGCAAATTACACAATAGAAACCACTATCATTGAGAATGGAAAGGTAACTAAAAAACTTCCACCAGAAAATATAGAAATAAAAGAATCAGATTTTCTGTTTGATATAGATAGAGAAATAGATAAAATCATTAAAAATGAAAGCAACAATATTAGCTATCCATTACTTAAACAAATACCGTCTGAAGATAATGTTATTTCTTTAAAAGGAAATAATCATATCCCAAATGATAATTTGAAGTATAATCTTGAAATCATGTTTTCCCCAGATGGATTAAAAAGATTAGAATCTGAAAAAAATGACTCATTACCTGTTTTTAATGCATCTAAACATAAAATGGAGATAAAACCTGTTTTTAATAAAGACGATTTCGATAAAAAAACCTGGAAAACCCAAGAATTCAATAAATTAATTTATCTTTACAAAATAGAAGCGAATATTAATCATTCTGATTTAGTCAAGTTAGCCGATGAATTGGAAAAACTGGATTATATCGAATTTTGCTCTCTCACTCCTGTTTTAAAATATCAGCCTCCGCCTCCTTTGATTTCATCCAAAACAGAAGAGGTGATTGCCGAATTTGATTCTCATATCGTTACGCCTGATTTTTCATATCTGCAAGGGTATTTAGATGAACACAATGGGATGAATATCAGAAATGCCTGGGCTACTGGTTATAAAGGTCGGGGCATCACTGTGCACCATCTTGATTTTGGTGTTTACCGAAACCATGAAGATTTGGTTGGTAATATTACTGTGGTCAACAGTCGCCCTGAAACACAAGACTGTAACCATGGTACAGCATCCACCGGATGTATTGCAGCAAAGAATAATGAATTGGGTGTGACAGGTATAGCTCACGAATGTCATTTCCGTTTTTACGACATTGATGATTTTGACAGAATAATATATAGTTTTTCGCCAGGAGATATTATTAGTTTAAATATTCAAATTGTCGCCAATAATAGATATTACCCTTTTACCTATATCGCATCTAATTGGCAGAAAATAAAAAGCTGTGCTGACGCAGGTGCAATTATTATCTTTTCTGCCGGTAATGGCGGTATTAATTTAGCCTATGATTTCACCTTCCCTAATTATGGCGATCATGGCGGTATTATGATTGGCGCCTGTACATCAATTAATGGATACAGGTTAGGTTTTTCCAATCATAATCTCTATACCAGTTTAAATTCCTGGGGTGAGAATGTCGCAACCACTGGATATTCAAACTTGCAGCACCTGCCAGGAAATAATAGGAACTATACCCGTAGTTATAATGGGACATCCAGTGCAACACCTTTAGTCTCCGGGGCGTTAGCACTCATTCAATCCTATGCCAAATTAAAATATCATAAATATTTTAATTGCTCTCAAATAGCGACACTGGTTAGAAATAGTGGTTTTTCAACAGGAGAACTACAGGGGGTTGGATCACGTCCAAATGTTGCGAGTGCTTTCAAATTAATTGATCGTCTACTTTCTTAATTAAGATAAATTATTTCAAACTAAAGAAGTGATGCCTTATCAAGGCCACCCCATTATTTCACGGGTGGCCTTATATCGGTTAAGTCATTAATGCAATTTTAACCGTGGACGGATCACACGGTTAATTCCACCGACCAACATCATCAGGCCAGTTTTAATATAACCATGCAAAGCTACCTGATGCATTCGATATAATGAAATATAGACAGCACGAGCCACACGCCCTTCTATCATCATTGAACCGCGCATTAAATTACCCATCAGACTACCAACCGTACTGAATTTAGATAATGAAACCAGAGATCCATGATCTTTGTAGATATATTCTTTTAACGGTTTGTCATTCAACAACGCCATAATATTGCTATGGCAACGGCTAGCCATTTGGTGAGCCGCCTGTGCCCTTGGAGGAACAAAACCCCCTTCTTTCTTCGGACATGATGCACAATCACCAATGGCGAAAACATGGTCATCAAATGTCGTTTGCAGCGTTGGCTTCACCACCAGTTGATTAACCCGGTTAGTTTCAAGGCCTGCAATATATTTCATAAAATCAGGTGCTTTGATACCCGCCGCCCATACCATGAGATCCGCTTTAATCAACTCACCCTCTTTGGTATTCAACCCATGTTCATCAGCACTGGTTACCATAGTTTTGGTCAATACATGAACGCCAAGCTTTGTCAGCTCCTGATGCGCCGCAGCGGAAATGCGTGCTGGCAATGCAGGTAAAATACGCTCACCCGCTTCTACCAACGTCACATTCAGCGCTTCTGAACTCAGTCCCTCAAAGCCATAGCTGTTAAGCTGTTTTACCGCATTATGTAATTCAGCTGATAACTCAACACCTGTCGCTCCACCACCAACAATAGCGATATTAACCTTATCTTGCTGACCACTGTTTGCAGAATATTTAAGAAACAGATTCAACATCTCATTATGGAAACGGTGTGCCTGTTGTGGGTTATCCAGGAAGATGCAGTGCTCTTTCACACCCTGCGTATTAAAATCATTAGATTTACTGCCCAAGGCCATAACCAGAATGTCATAACTCAGTTCACGTTCAGGAACCAACACCTCGTTATATTCATCCCGGATCTCAGCCAAAGAAATCTTTTTGGTGTCACGATGAATATCGGTCAACGTGCCTAATTGAAAACTGAAATAGTGATTACGGGCGTGAGCCAGATAACTCAACGCATCAACCCCATCGTCGAGTGATCCTGTCGCGACTTCATGTAATAACGGCTTCCATAAATGACTTTGGTTACGATCCACCAGCACAATTTCTGCTTTCTTTTTACGCCCCAGCTTATGCCCCAGACTGGTTGCCAGTTCCAAACCACCAGCACCTCCACCAATGATCACAATTCTCTTCTTTGGTGTTGACATGACTACTCCACTAAAAATGTAAATCAAATGTTATCTAAGGATATTAAAACAATATCCTTAGATAACATTTAGTTTGAAATAAATAACTGATGTGATAGTACCAGAATATCACGGCTGGTTAGTTGGTCATACCAAAATTGAACAACATCAAATTCTTTTGAATAAATAAACATCAGAAAACCGGATAGGTAATAGCGCACACCAGATTCGATAAACGGGGAGTATGTAACTCACCCGTATTCCCCTATTTCTTCTCAGACAAGTTGGGAACTTTTCCACAACACTGCCATTTCTCATGTAAAACCGTTAATGCTTCATTAGCCAGCTGCCAGCGTTTTGAACCCTTTAGCTCATTCAAACTGAATTGACCGCCCTGATGATACAATTCTGATATTTTCTCTGCTTTGGTCTGAGGCAAGTTATCAAGCACACTGACCGCCCCATCACGGTGATTACACACCAGGATCATGTCACAACCTGCATTCAGCGCAGCCTGCCCGCGTTCAGCATAACTGCCCATAATCGCCGCCCCCTCCATCGAGAGGTCATCCGAAAATATCACGCCATTAAAGCCCAATTGCTGACGCAGCACTGATTTCAACCAATATGACGATCCGCTGGCAGGATGCTTATCCACCTGAGAATAGATCACATGAGCCGGCATAATCGCATCCAACAAATTACGCTGGATAAAATCACGGAAAATAGACATATCATGACGGCAAATAACGTCCAGCGGACGATCATCATGAGGTGTTTCTTTATGAGAATCGGCACAGACAGCACCATGCCCCGGAAAATGTTTACCCGTTGATTTCATACCGGCAGAATGCATTCCTTTAATAAATTGCTCCGCCATCATCTTGGCCTGCTCAGGATTTTCATGGAATGAACGCTCACCAATAGCCACACATTGATGACCTAAATCCAGAACAGGCGCAAAACTGATGTCAATATCCATTGCAATCATTTCAGATGCCATCAGCCAACCTGCTTCTTCCGCCAATTTAATGCCATTGAAATTATCACTCAATCCAGCAAAAGATTGGGCCGCCGGTAAGCAAGTGAAACCTTCACGGAAACGCTGAACTCGGCCACCTTCCTGATCAACGGCAATCACAAGGCGATGACGGGATGCCTGACGAATTTGACGTACCAATTCACGTAATTGCTCAACATCATGAAAATTGCGGGTAAACAGAATTAAACCGCCCACTAATGGATGTTGCAAAATTTCCTTCTCTTCATTATCCAGTTCATAACTGACAACATCTAACATTACCGGACCCATTATATTCCTCACTTGCATTCATATGCTGCAATCAATGCAGCGTAATAGATTTAAAACGTTAGACCAAAAGAGAGGCGCAACGGTTGCGCTAACGCTAAAAATTGCGGATCACCACTCTGTTTCCAACGCACTTCAAACCACATCAAAAACATATAGTCAACCCAAGGTTGCCAACGTTTAATCTGACGCGTCAATAACATTCGATCCCGGTATCCTGATGGCTGACTGCAATAGCAGTGCAAAAAAGCCTGTTGCTGCGGTTCATCCCAATGATTGGTGCAAAACAGTGTCGCTAACGCAAATCCGATATCGGTATCAGTTGCATATTCCCAGTCAATGAGTTTCAGCCCCTGAGGGGTATTAAGCAAATTACCGCAATGAACATCCATATGAGCAGGTGATAGTTTTAGTATTGAAGGCATCGAAGACGATATAAATTGTTTATGCAACCGCAACCAACGAGGAGTAAGACGCGCTTTATCAATTTGCAACCAGTAGCTTGCTAACTGATGCCGTAGTTGAAGCGGATAACCGAACAGTGACTGATGATGCAAAGTGGTCAGTAATGCCGCCAGTTTTTGCAGAAAATCGGGCTGAGAAAACTCATTTTGCTCAATAATATGACCAGGCAACCATTCCAATAACAACCAATGGGGATCCATTGCAATGACTTGCGGAGCAATTTTTGTCTGGCTGAGATGACGCAAGATGGCATTTTCACGCTGACGGTCAACGCCAAGCTGCTTCCCTTGCTGCCACTGTCTGCGGCCGACAATATGATATTCGCCATCGGTGGCATAATAGCTTTCATTTGTCAGACCGCTTAACGGCCTTATCTTCCAGCTGTTTGCTGTTGTATAAGGCCATTGCCTGCATAACGCCCGCAATAAACCATCTTGATTACTTAACGTCACCGTGCCCTGACCAAAGAATCTCACCTGTCTGTACAATCATCAGTTGCATGACAATATCACGCTTATCACTGTTCCCTGAAACGATAGAATAGAGAACATAATCCGCATTTAAATAACGAGCCAAACCAATCGCTTTGCTGCGTAACCCCAGACTATCTTCTTCAGACAGACCCAAAGATTGGCGGGCGTTCTGTACCTGATTTTGCGGTACTAATACAAAAACATTCTTGCTATTGATGGCTTGATGCAAGGCATCAGTGACTTGCATGGTTTGCAACACACCGTTGGTGTTATTCTTTACTGTATCAACTAACAGTAACTTGCCGCTTCCCAGCCCATTCGCCTTAACCATTTGCTCGACTAATGGTTGTACAGTCCCTTCCCAGTCAATTTCGCGCGTTTTAGGTGGCTCTGGAACTTTTTCAGGTGGTGGCGTCGGTTCCGTTGGGGTCACCGGTATAACCGGAGTGGGAGGCTCAGGCTGCTGCGGAGGCAAAGATGGACAACCAGCCAGAAACATGACAGATAGTGCTACAAAAACAATTCTTTTCATCAACCTATATTCCAATTACAGAGTTTAAAGAAACAGATAAATTTCTGCTGTGACACCAGCAATCTATTATCGGTTCAATCTCAGTAATAAAATCAGTAGCATTTATTAAAAATCAAGATATCCGGGACCATTTTAAGAACAATACCCCCGAATATCTGGCTATATACTATATAGACGAATTTTGGGACTTCACATTTACTTCAACAGTAATGGCCCCAAATGGCGGCCGCCAATCAGATGCATGTGAATATGGTAAACTTCCTGTCCCGCATGACGGTTACAGTTCATAATCAAGCGATATCCATCTTCGGCAATGCCTTCCTGTTCAGCAATTTTCGCTGCAACCGTCATCATTCGTCCCAACGCGGCTTCATGCTCTGCCTTGACATCGTTCACTGTCGGGATCAAGACATTGGGAACAATCAGAATATGAATCGGTGCCTGTGGAGAAATATCGCGAAACGCAGTGACCAGATCGTCCTGATAAACAATATCAGAAGGTATTTCACGACGAATAATTTTGCTGAAAATAGTTTCTTCTGCCATCACATTTTCCTTTTATTCAAATAACAAGAGATATATGAGCGCTTACAAATCACAAATTCAAGTTAATAAATCAAATTTTGCATACATCAACATGAAATAGATCGCAAAAATTCTGCGTGGTAACCTGAGCCAGTTCCTCAATACTCACACCTTTGAGCACAGCCATATATTCCGCAACATCACGCACGTATGCCGGCTGGTTTTCTTTGCCACGATGCGGCACCGGTGCAAGATAAGGCGAATCGGTTTCAATCAGAATACGATCCAGCGGTACATATCTTGCCGCTTCACGAATTTGCTCCGCATTACGGAAAGTCACAATACCGGAGAACGAAATATAGAAGCCTAAATCCAATAATTCTCTGGCGGTATCTTTATCCTCAGTAAAACAATGCAAAACACCACCACATTCTTGTACCTGTTCTTCACGCAATACCCGCAAAGTATCATCACGGGCACTGCGGGTATGAACAATAATTGGCTTATTGAGTTTACGTCCGATACGAATATGTTCACGAAACGAGGTTCGTTGTAGTTCAGCATTATCCTGCTGATAATAGTAATCCAGTCCGGTTTCACCCAATGCGACAACTTCATTCCCGGCAGCTAAACGTGCCAACTCATCAAAATCGTAGCCTTCATCCAGGTTAAGCGGATGAATACCACAGGAAAAGACAATATTTTCCCGTTCACCGATCAGGGTTTTCATTTGCTGGAAACCAGGTAGCGTAGTCGCTACTGCCAGCATAAATTTAACCTCCCGATCCGCCGCTTTTGCGACAACATCATCTACATTTTTATGTAGTTTTTCATAATCAAGACAATCAAGATGACAATGCGAATCCACTAACAACATATTAAACTCGTATACAAAAAAGATTTCAGAATTGTGAAGTAAACTGTTTTTCCCAATTGAGCAATTGCTCTGTCAGTAACAATTCTCTGTTTACGCCCACGACTGAGAGTAGCTGATGACGACAATGCATCCAGTCATCAACGCCTTGTAGTAAAACAGCCATAGTATGCACGGAACTTAATTGATAAATCAGCGTTTGTTGATCCTGATTGATGCAATAACTCTGCGCCTGCTGTTGCCACTTTACCGCATCAAGTAACAAACTGATAAGCCAATGAAGGCGGTGCGGCGCATCATCTTGATTTAACTGGGATAAAAGTGACAAAGCATCACGTTTATCCAAAGCTTGTTCAACAGCCTGACAGAATTGCCTCCGAATCTGCCATCGTTCCGGTTGCAGCAATTGTTCTGCCGCAACAGGTGCTCCCTGAGACAGTTTCAAAGCCGTCATTGCATCAACCGAAGAAATGACAGGTAACTGTTTTTGCAACCAATAAAAGCTGGTTTCTGCTTCAGGTACCGGCAGAAAATAGTAAAAACAGCGACTGCGCAACGTTGCCAAAAGGTTGGCTGGCTGACGACATTCCAGAAGAAAATAGGTATGTTCCGGCGGCTCTTCCAAAGTTTTCAATAATGCATTGGCAGCAGCATCTGTCAGACATTCAACCAAAGGCAGCCAGACAATTTTTACGCCGCCTTGCTGAGAACGACTATAAAGCTTTTCTGTAATCTGACGTACCGCTTCTACACCAACACTGGTTTTACCCTTCTCCGGTGACATAATATGCCAATCAGGATGAGTTTCTGCCATCATCAGGTGACAACTATGACACTCCCCACAACTTTTCATCCCCTGTTTATTCCGACACATCAACCAGCGGCTTAACCCATATATCAATACATCAGCCCCAGTGCCGGCATTAGCATGAAGCAATAAAGCATGATGGCCTCGTCCTTGCTGATGGAATTCTACCAACTGACGGTATGCCTGATTAAGCCACGGATACCACTTCATCAGCCATTTTCCTGCTGTTTCAGCCATTGCTCAAGGGCTT
The DNA here is from genome assembly GCF_000517265.1 of Photorhabdus khanii NC19. Classification (GTDB taxonomy): domain Bacteria; phylum Pseudomonadota; class Gammaproteobacteria; order Enterobacterales; family Enterobacteriaceae; genus Photorhabdus; species Photorhabdus khanii. The sequence continues at coordinate 438,640 of NZ_AYSJ01000014.1, read as the reverse complement.
GGCAAATATCGGCTTGTACCTGCTCTATTGGTTGAGCAGCATCAACCGTCACAATACGCTTATCTTGTGCCGCAAATTCCAGATAACAGCTGCGAGTACGATCAAAGAAATCCATCGATTCCTTTTCAATTCTGTCTAATTCCCCACGCTCCCGGGCGCGTAGTAGACCCATCTGAGGAGGAAGATCGAGATAAATAGTCAGATCAGGGCGAAAATCACCCAGAACGGTATCACGCAGCGAGGTCATCAAGTTTTTATCAATACCACGTCCTCCTCCTTGATACGCCTGAGAAGAGATATCATGACGATCACCCACAACCCATGCACCACGGGCCAGAGCAGGTTTAATCACATTTTCGACCAATTGCACCCTGGCTGCATATAACATCAGCACCTCTGCTTTATCCGTCAGAGATTCACCTTCAATACCTTGCTTAATCAACTCACGTAGTTTTTCTGCCAGTGGTGTTCCACCCGGTTCACGGGTAAAAACTAAGTCCTGAATACCGTGCTGCTGCAATCTTTCAACGACCGTTTTCATCGCTGAAGTTTTTCCTGCACCCTCTAGCCCTTCAATAACAATAAATTTGCTGTTCATCTGCTCTGTCTTAATCCCTGACGGTAAATATTCACCGCTCTGTTATGCGCCGCCAGATTGGTCGTAAAAGTATGGCCGCCTTTACCATCCGCTACAAAATAGAGAAATTCAGTTTTTGCCGGGTGCGCAGCTGCTTTTATCGAAGCAAGACCGGGCATACCAATTGGCGTAGGTGGCAAGCCATTAATCATGTAAGTATTGTATGGCGTCAGTGTGGTTAAATCTTTGCGAAAAATAGTGCCGGTATATTTTTCGCCTAAACCATAGATCACGGTCGGATCAGTTTGTAGCCGCATATTCAACCGTAAACGGTTAATAAATACAGAAGCCACTTTTGTCCGTTCAACCTCAACACCGGTCTCTTTCTCAATTATCGACGCCATAATCAACATTTCATAAGCACTTTTATAAGGCAGGTTTTTATCGCGCTTTTGCCATTCTTCTTCAAGCGTCATTTCCATCTGCCAGTATGCCCGTTTTAGTAATGCAACATCGCTCGTCCCCGCCGTATAGTGATAAGTATCCGGATAGAGCCTCCCTTCCAGAGTATCAGTCTCTTTGATACCCAGTATCTCAGCCAATTCCTGAGCACTTTTATCATTCAGTTCATGTTTAAGATACTCAGATTGTTGGAGTATTTTCCACCAGTCAGATAAACGGCTGCCTTCGACAAAACGAACCGTAAATTGCGCCTCTTTGCCACTGGAGAGTAATTGCAACATTTCCCTCAATGTCATTTCTCGTGTTAACTGGTAAGTTCCCGCTTTAAATTCAGCAAGTTTTGGCTCCAGCCTTAATAACCAAGGGAAAATATGACTGTCTTTAATCAGGTTATCCTGAACCAATAATGCTTCCAGACTATGACGGCCAATACCTGCCGGCAATGTAAATACCCGATCTTGTTTGATTGCCAATGTTTGATCTGCAAATCTTTCAACTTTCTTATAGCCGGCATAGAGTAATATTGCCGCTACCATGACAATCAAAGCCAATAAGGTAAAAAAGTGCTTTTTCCGTTTCATCAATTAATCACTTAAACACAGAGCGAATTACAACTTCAAACATTCAGGAAGCAAATATTCATACAGCTCCCTTGACTGATATTTCCATACGGGCTGATTTTCATGAGCCTGAATTTCACTAACAGGTATCACCGGCATTAAAGAATTGCAAACTATTACCTCGTCTGCATAAGCCAATGTTTCAGGATAACGATTTACACAGGAAAGGTAATAATCGCTTTCTGATAATAACTGTATTATTTTTTCCCGCATCACACCTTCAACACCACAGCCCCGCAAATCAGGAGTATACACATCTTTTCCTTTACGCCAGAAAATGTTTGCAGTACAGCACTCAACCAATAAACCCTCTGTATCGAGTACCAAGGCTTCATCAGCATTAGATTTTTCGATAAATGATTTAATCAATATCTGTTCCAATCGGTTAAGATGTTTAATTCCGGCAAGATAAGGGTTTATTCCCATCGGTATCGGACTGAGAACCAGAAAGAGGCCTTTCTGACGTTGTTTCAGATATTTTTCAGGATAAGGACTGAGAGACAGGATCTGATTTGGTTGCGTGAAACCCTGTGCACTATAACCGCGCCCTCCGGCTCCACGGGAAAGGATAACTTTAAGTACACCTTGTTCAGTAGTGGAAGCAATCTGCTTTATATGGTTTTCAAGCTGTTGCCAATCGGGTTGGGGAAGGTATAACCTTTCAACACCTTTCTGTAATCTTCGGATATGCAATGACAACAAAGCGGCCTGCCCCTGCTCTATTTTTGCTGTTGTAAAACAACCATCCCCGAATTGAACTGAACGATCGTTCACTGGCAAATAGTCGCACCGCTCACCATTAATCCAATACATATCACTGTGTTCTTAATTGCTCAGAAAAGGTATTTCAACCAACTTATCAAGAAGCGGTATCATAGTATATAGCTGGCATGAGTGCAAAAATGCCCGCAGAACTTGCCATGTAAAGAGCTCCAATAATTATTAACTATTGGAGCTCTTTATTCTGTCGCCTGAAAGTATTCACAAAATCATACTGTAGAGAAACTCAGCAACATGTTTAAGTTCACATCAGGCTTATATCTTACGGAAAATCAATGAGCCGTTAGTACCACCGAAACCGAAAGAGTTACACAACGCATATTCCAGGCCTTCCACCTTACGGGATTCGTTAGGAACGAAATCCAGACGGCAGCTCTCATCCTGGTTTTCCAGGTTGATAGTTGGCGGAACAATTTGATCACGCAGTGCCAGGATGGTGAAAATAGATTCCACTGCACCAGCAGCGCCCAACAAATGGCCAGTCATTGATTTGGTAGAACTGACTAAAACATCTGTGCCTTCACCAAATACTGACTCAACTGCATGGGATTCCGCTAAGTCGCCGGTGGGTGTTGAAGTACCGTGAGCATTAATATATCCCACTTGCTTGGTGGTAATACCGGCATCTCTCAGGGCGTTTTCCATCGCCAGCGCAGCGCCAGCACCATCTTCTGGTGGTGATGTCATATGGTAGGCATCACTGCTCATACCAAAGCCAACGATCTCCGCGTAAATTTTCGCACCGCGTTTCTTCGCGTGCTCATACTCTTCCAGCACCAGAATACCTGCGCCATCCCCCAGAACAAAACCATCGCGGTCTTTATCCCACGGCCGACTTGCGCCCTGTGGATCATCATTACGGGTAGACAAAGCACGGGCAGCGCCAAAGCCACCAACCCCCAGAGGCGTACTGGCTTTTTCTGCGCCACCTGCCAGCATAATATCCGCATCATTGTAAGCAATAATACGAGCAGCATGACCGATATTATGCACACCTGATGTACATGCTGTGGCGATAGAAATACTTGGGCCACGTAAACCGTAAATGATACTCAGATGACCTGCCACCATATTTACAATCGTGGAAGGAACAAAGAACGGGCTGATCTTACGAGGACCACTAGCCACTAACGCACCGTGATTCTCTTCAATAAGACCCAAACCACCAATACCAGAACCAATAGCAGCACCAAAACGACTAGCATTGGCTTCTGTTACTTCGATTCCAGAATCTTCAATAGCTTGCACACCTGCTGCAATACCATATTGAATGAAATCATCCATCTTTCGTGCATCTTTGCGCGAAAGATTAAAATCTTCATGATTAAAATCTTTAACCAGACCAGCAAATCTAGTTGCATGGCGACTGGTGTCAAAATGGTCAATCAGGCTGATACCACTCTGTCCGGCACAAACAGCTTTCCAAGAAGATTCAGCTGTATTACCGACAGGAGATAACATGCCTAGTCCGGTCACAACTACTCGACGCTTAGACACGCTTATCCTCCAAGGAGGGAAATAATTTAGGGCAGAAACATAGGCGGTCGAGTGACCGCCTAGGTGTGTTCACTTATTCGCTTTGGTTCTGGACGTAATCAATAGCTGCCTGAACTGTAGTGATCTTTTCTGCTTCTTCATCTGGAATTTCGATATCGAACTCTTCTTCCAGAGCCATTACGAGTTCAACTGTGTCAAGAGAATCAGCGCCCAAGTCATCAACAAAAGAAGCTGAATTGACAACCTCCTCCTCTTTAACACCAAGTTGTTCAACGATGATTTTTTTAACGCGTTCTTCAATAGTGCTCATGCTATTAAATTTCCTATCAAAATTCGCTTTCGCGATGGTTTTCGTAGTTTATAAAATACAGGAAAAGATGCAACCAAATCCCGGCTGGTCGAACCACAATCTTGCTCTATTTTGCGTTATTTAACACAAAAAATGCAACTGGTTCGCTCATTTTTAGTTCATGTACATGCCGCCATTGACATGTATTGTTTCACCTGTGATGTAGGCCGCTTCATCAGAAGCTAAAAAAGCCACAGCACTGGCAATTTCTTTCACATCGCCAAGTCTCTTAACGGGTATGTCTTTCGAAAAGTTTACCAACTGCTCATCTGGCAACTTCCTGAGCATATCCGTTTCAACAAGCCCTGGAGCAACAACGTTAACCGTAATACCCCGAGAAACGACTTCACGGGCCAATGTTTTACTAAAACCAATAACTCCTGCTTTTGCCGCGGCATAGCTCGCTTGCCCAGGGTTACCCATTACTCCAACAACAGAACCAATAGAGATAATACGGCCATAACGTTTTTTTATCATAAAGCGCATTGCCGCTTTTGACATACGGAAAACGGAAGAAAGATTAGTGTCAATAACATCCTGCCACTCATCATCTTTAATGCGCATCACCAAGTTATCACAAGTGATACCGGCATTATTCACTAAAATATCAATTCCACCAAACTCTGTACGAATGATGGACATCAGCTGTTCAATAGATTCAGGATCAGCTACATTCAGTACAAAACCTTTACCTTTTTCACCAAGGTAAGCACTGATAGCTTCAGCGCCTTTTTCACTGGTTGCGGTACCAATAACATGGGCTCCACGCTCTGCTAATAGTTCAGCAGTTGCACGGCCGATCCCACGGCTGGCACCTGTTATCAATGCAATCTTTCCATCTAATCTCATGTATTGTCCTCAATTATTTTCCAATGTGGTTACTAATGAAGTTGTGTCATTTACCGCTGCTGCGCTTAAGGTATTGACAATTCGTTTAGTTAAACCCGTCAAAACTTTACCTGGCCCTATTTCTAATAGCTGTCCGATACTCTGTCCAGCAATAAATTCAACTGTTTCCGCCCAACGGACAGGATTATACAGTTGTCGTACCAGTGCATCACGGATAGCTTCAGCAGATTGTTCTATTTTCACATCAACATTATTTACCACCGGGAACTGAGGATGACTGAATTCAATTCCTTCCAAAACAACTGCTAGCCTATCTGCGGCTGGTTTCATCAATGCGCAATGCGACGGCACACTGACAGCTAAAGGCAGCGCACGCTTTGCGCCTGCGGCTTTACATGCAGCACCAGCACGTTCTACAGCCTCTTTCTCACCGGCAATAACAACCTGCCCAGGCGAGTTAAAGTTAACAGGGGAAACAATTTGCCCCTGAGCAGCTTCTTTACAGGCTCTGTCAATGGATTCATTATCTAAACCAATAACAGCATACATTGCACCAATGCCTTCAGGTACAGCTTCTTGCATCAATTTGCCACGCAGTTCAACAAGTTTAATCGCTTGTTTGAAATCAATGACACCCGCGCAAACCAGTGCAGAATATTCACCAAGGCTGTGTCCAGCCATCAGTGATGGCAGTTTTCCACCTTTTTCCTGCCAGACCCGCCAAATAGCAACCGAGGCTGCCAATAACGCGGGCTGGGTTTGCCACGTTTTGTTTAATTCTTCTTCCGGCCCCTGTTGAACCAAAACCCAGAGATCATATCCCAGCACATCAGACGCTTCAGCAAAAGTTTGCTCTACAACCGGGAACGCTGTGGCCAAATCAGCCAACATACCAAGGGACTGAGAACCCTGCCCTGGAAATACCATTGCAAATTCAGACATGTTCATTTTCCTGTCAAATTAAAAACGTATCAGTGCTGAACCCCAAGTCAGTCCACCACCAAAAGCCTCAATTAAGATTAGCTGATCACGTTTAATCCGACCATCACGCACTGCCTCATCAAATGCAGTAGGTACCGATGCCGCGGAAGTGTTACCGTGACGATCCAGCGTTACCACCACTTTATCCATAGTCATATGCAATTTCTTAGCTGTCGCCGCGATAATACGCAAATTAGCCTGATGAGGTACCAACCAATCCAGCTCACTATGCGATAGATTGTTAGCCTCTAATGTTTCATCAACCAGATTAGCCAATTCACGGACTGCAATTTTAAAGACTTCATTACCGATCATACTGGCATACGCAGGTTCTTTCCGATTCTGGCGATCCTGGTAAGGCAATACCAACAATTCACCATAGCTACCATTTGCATGAAGGTGAGTCGAAAGAATTCCTGGCTCATCAGAAGCACCTACCACCATCGCGCCCGCACCATCACCAAACAGAATAAGTGTTCCGCGATCGTCTGGATTAAGCGTTCTGGTAATAGAATCAGAGCCAATGACCAACGCATGCTTTGCCGCACCCGTTTTAATAAACTTGTCAGCAATACTCAGTGCATAAGCAAAACCAGAACAAGCAGCAGAAATGTCAAAAGCAGCTGAATTCTTGGTACCCAACATGTGCTGAATTTGGCACGCTGAACTTGGGAAAGCATGACTGGATGAAGCTGTTGCCACAATGATTAAATCAATCTGATCTTTATCAATGCCAGACATTTCAATTGCTTTTTCCGCAGCCCAAAGACCCATCATCGCAACTGTTTCATCATCAGTAGCAATACGGCGTTCACGGACACCTGTGCGGGTAACAATCCACTCGTCAGAGGTATCCACCATTTTTTCTAAATCAGCGTTAGTGCGCACTTGCGCAGGCAGATAACTACCTGTACCTAAAATTTTTGTATACATGTATGTTCAGTCACTCTTGGGTAATGCTGTTGCCAGGCGGGCAGCAATTCTGTCAGGAACCTGCCTTTCAACGGCCTGAACAGCCTGTTCGATTGCGGCTTTAAACGCATGCTCATTAGCCGCCCCATGGCTTTTGATTACGACTCCATGTAATCCTAACAGACATGCGCCATTATACTGGTCAGGGTTCAGGTGACCGAAGCGTTTTGTCATCCGTTTTTGCAACCACTTCTTGACTATTTTCAACAACCAGGAGAATTGTTTCTTTTGTCCATCCGATGATTTGAGCAAAGATAAGATAATCCTGATTGCTCCCTCCATCGTTTTTAACGTCACATTACCTGCGAAGCCGTCACACACCAATACATCACTCTTGCCTGTCAGCAATTCATCGCCTTCCAGATAACCAATGTAGTTTATTGCCGGAATGTTCTTTAAAATAGTGGCGGCTTCGCGGATATTATCCAGCCCTTTACTCTCTTCTGTACCAATGTTAAGCAATGCTACCGCAGGATTAGCCACACCGACCACTTCCTCTGCCATTACTGAACCCATAATGGCGAATTGCACCAACATACGGCTATCGCAATTAACATTGGCGCCCAAATCCAGTACTACCGTTTTCTGCTGCTTCAGATTGGGCATTACTTGCATCAAAGCAGGTCTGTCGATGCCATCAATAGATCTTAGCACCAATTTGGACAGCCCCATCAATACCCCAGTATTCCCTGCACTGACGCACGCTTGTGCTACACCGGATTTCACTAAATCCAGTGCGACACGCATTGATGTCCCACGGCTGGCACGAATTGCCTGCGATGGTTTTGCATCGTTAGCCACAACCTGTTCGGCAGGAACCACTTGCAAACGACTGAGCAACTTAGCATCAATATTTGCAAAAAAAGGAGAAATGGTATCGGGGATCCCGACCAACAATAATTTAAGTCTAGGATTAGACGCCAGCGCCTGCAACGCAGCAGGCACCGTAACGCGAGGACCAAAGTCCCCGCTCATGGCGTCTAACGCTAAAGTCAGATTAGTCAAGGTATCAACTTGCTAATGACTGGCGGAGATTATTTGTTGATGACCTTGCGGCCACGGTAGTAGCCATCGGCAGTCACATGGTGACGCAGGTGAGTTTCACCAGAGGTTTTATCTACAGACAATAGTGGTGCGGTCAGTGCATCATGGGAACGACGCATACCACGTTTAGAACGAGTTGGTTTATTCTGTTGTACGGCCATTGACCTTACTCCTTAAGTACTTTTCTTTAAACTGGCTAATACGGCAAATGGGTTTGGTTTTTCAGCCTCTGGAGGTAATTCACCAAACACCATATCCGCGTCGGACACTTCACAGTGTTCAGAATCATGTACCGGGACTACCGGCAGAGAAAGAATTATTTCATCTTCAATCATCGCCAGCAAATCTATTTCGCCAAATTCGTCAACGCCAATTGGCTCATACTCTTCCGGTAATGCTTCAGCCTGCTCATCATTGATGACCGGACTGAAACAATATGTTATGTGAACGTGATGGCTGAAATTACCGCCACAACGCTGGCATTCAAGCGTAACATCCACATTGGAATGCCCTCGCACAACTGCCAGGCGTTGATTATCTATCTGAAACGATAAAACGCTGTCTACATCATTGTCCACGCTAACCACAGATTCCGCGATACGCAAAACTTGCTCAGGTGAATAACTACCTGTGTAGTCTAATCTTTTCTGAGCTGCGCGAAGCGCATCAATGGTCAGGGGTAATTTTACCTTTTGCATAAGGCGCGCATATTATCTTTGTAATGAGATATAGTCAAAGAAAAAGGCCACACATCTGCACCTTTCCGCCAAATATTCGCTTATTAAGCCGAGCTTAGTTTAAAATGCCTGCAATTATTTCGCCATGTATTTTGGAAAAAATATGACACAAATCGTTTTAGCTTCCACATCAGCTTACCGCCGTATGCTACTGGAGAAACTCCGTTTGCCCTTTATATGTGTGGCTCCCGATGTTGATGAAACACCTCAGATTAATGAAAATGCAGAACAGCTCGTTATGCGCCTGGCGCAAGCCAAAGCACAGGCATTACAAATAAGATATTCTCAGCACTTGATTATTGGTTCTGATCAGGTTTGTGTTATTAATGGCGAAATTACCGGCAAGCCACACAGTTTTGAAAATGCATTTAAACAATTACGGCAAGCCAGTGGTCATTGCGTCACCTTTTATACCGGCATTTCTCTCTTCAACAGCAAAACCGGGGTAATTGATACCCGCTGTGAATTATTCAATGTCTATTTCAGGGATCTGACTGATGATGAAATCCGGGCTTATTTAACAGCAGAAGAACCGCTTAATTGTGCCGGAAGCTTTAAAAGCGAAGGATTAGGGATCACTTTATTTGATCGGTTTGAAGGAAAAGATCCAAATACTCTGGTCGGCTTACCATTAATTACATTGACCGAATTATTAATCCGCCAGGGGGTAAACCCACTGACGGCGATATATTAATTACAATTACTTTTACGCAGTACTTTTATACAGTAGCGCAATTGTTCATCCATTGGTGCTTCAAGTCGCAATGTCTCCCCCGTCGAGGGATGGGTAAATTTCAACGCACTGGCATGCAAAAACAGGCGATTAAGGCGGGTATCTGATAGCTGAGAATCAAAAGCCTTATCGCCATAACGATCATCAAAAGCGATCGGATGCCCAGCGTATTGAGCATGCACCCGAATTTGATGGGTTCGGCCGGTCACCGGACTGGCTTTCACCAGTGTTGCATCGGCAAAACGCTCTTCTATTTTAAAACGGGTTTCAGAAGGTTTACCTTCGCCGTTCACTTTCACAATCCGTTCACCACTTTGCAGGATATTTTTCAGCAGTGGCGCCTGAACAACCTTGCAATGTGATTGCCATTGCCCCCGCACCAAAGCCAGATAATCTTTTTGCATCTGTTTAAGTCGTAATTGCTCATGCAAGGCCCGTAAAGCTGAACGCTTTTTAGCAATTAACAAAATTCCAGATGTGTCACGATCCAGACGATGCACCAATTCAAGGAATTTTGCCTCCGGGCGCAAAACCCGTAACCCTTCAATAACGCCAAAACTTAAGCCACTGCCTCCATGCACAGCGGTACCGGCAGGTTTATTGATCACCAGAATATAGTCATCTTCATATAAGACACAGTCGTCCAGTACAGCCACTTTATCCAGTTTGGCTGAAACCGGCACCGCCTGCCGTTCTGCAACCCGGACAGGCGGAATTCTAACGACATCTCCCGCAGACAATTTATACTCAGGTTTTATCCTGCCTTTGTTTACCCGGACTTCACCCTTACGTACAATCCGGTAAATCATGCTTTTAGGAACACCTTTCAGACGTGCTAATAAAAAGTTATCAACACGCTGTCCAGCCTCATCGTCATCAATAGTGACAAATTGTACAATTTGATTATTCGTTTTCATGACAGTGATTTTAATTACCACTCAAGCAGAGCGCCACTCATTTTTAAATATGAGTAAAAATCATGCATACTTTCCGGCTGTCGCCTTTCCTACTTTAAGAGAAAGACTAAATATTAACTATTTCTTCCTATTTCATCAGAAAAACCGCTTAAAGGCATAAAGTCACCTTGCTATCACCCCAACAGCAATGGAATAATGCGTAGCCACCATCAGTTTTTTAATTCTGAATGGCGAAGTTAAACGTTTGTTCTTTGTTTGATTGCACAAAAACGCAGCAATGGCGTAAGACGTACTGGGGAATCAAATAATTAGCGGGCTACGGGTAGCAGCTTACTGGAATTGGATCAAATCCGCTTCATTCATATTTGCAGATTATTCCTAGAAAAGAGTGCTGTTTTTTAAGTGAAAATTCAGGCTCGCCGAAAATATGCGTCTCTATACAAACGACAACCGGGAGGTTGGCGGATTTGTAAAAGACACGAGACCATCGGTTATCAGTAGCTCATCTATATTTGCCCGTGGCTCTATAACTAATGTAAAAAATAATGAGTAAGTTACAATGAAAAGAATGCTAATCAACGCAACTCAGCAAGAAGAGTTGCGTGTTGCTCTGGTTGACGGGCAACGTCTTTATGATTTGGATATCGAGAGTCCAGGACACGAGCAAAAAAAAGCAAATATCTACAAAGGTAAAATCACCCGAATTGAACCTAGTCTGGAAGCCGCTTTTGTTGACTATGGTGCTGAACGGCATGGTTTCCTTCCTATTAAAGAAATAGCCCGCGAATACTTCCCCAGCAACTATCACCCTCATGGTCGCCCTAATATCAAAGATGTTCTCAGGGAAGGCCAGGAGGTTATTGTTCAAGTCGATAAAGAAGAGCGTGGCAATAAAGGGGCTGCATTAACCACGTTTATCAGCCTGGCAGGCAGCTATCTGGTATTGATGCCTAATAATCCCCGTGCCGGTGGTATTTCCCGCCGTATCGAAGGAGATGACCGCACAGAACTGAAAGAAGCCCTGGCATCTTTAGAAGTGCCGGAAGGAATGGGGCTGATTGTCCGCACTGCCGGCGTCGGTAAATCCGCCGAAGCGCTACAGTGGGATTTATCGTTCCGCCTCAAACACTGGGAAGCGATCAAAAAGGCGGCGGAAAACCGTTCCGCTCCATTCTTAATCCATCAGGAAAGCAATGTCATCGTCCGTGCTTTCCGTGACTATCTGCGCCCGGATATTGGCGAAATATTAATCGATAATCCCAAGATTCTCGATCTGGCACGGCAGCATATCACCGCACTTGGCCGTCCAGATTTCACCAGCAAAATTAAACTGTATAGTGGCGAAGTTCCCCTGTTCAGCCATTATCAGATTGAATCCCAGATTGAATCTGCGTTTCAGCGTGAAGTTCGCCTGCCATCAGGTGGGGCTGTCGTTATTGATACCACAGAAGCATTAACCGCGATTGATATCAACTCTTCCCGTGCAACACGCGGAGGGGATATCGAAGAGACAGCGTTTAATACCAACCTTGAAGCAGCGGATGAAATTGCCCGTCAGCTACGCCTGCGTGACCTTGGTGGCCTGATTGTTATCGACTTTATCGATATGACGCCTGTACGCCATCAACGGGAAGTGGAAAACCGTTTACGTGATGCTGTCCGTCAGGATCGCGCCCGTATTCAGATTGGTCGTATCTCGCGCTTTGGCCTGCTGGAAATGTCCCGTCAGCGTCTTAGCCCATCTCTGGGTGAATCCAGCCATCATGTTTGTCCGCGTTGCAGTGGCACCGGGACTATCCGTGATAACGAATCTCTGTCACTGTCCATCTTACGTCTGATTGAAGAAGAAGCGCTGAAAGAGAACACGCATCAAGTACATGCCATTGTTCCGGTACAAATCGCTTCATATCTGTTAAACGAAAAACGCCAGGCAGTCAGTGCAATTGAGCGTCGTCAGGGGGATGTTGGCGTGGTGATCGTTCCTAACGATCAAATGCAAACGCCGCACTTCTCTGTTCTGCGCGTGCGTAAAGGTGAAGAAGTTTCTACACTGAGTTATCTGCTTCCTCAGCTTCATGAAACTGGAATGGCAAATCCTCAAGAAGATGTCCAACCTGAACGTAAACGACCTGAGCAGCCCGCTATTTCTGCTTTTGCCTTACCAACCGATGCGACAGCACAACAGCCATCACATAAAGCAAAAGAGAAAAAGCCTAACCACCCTGCTCAGATTAAAACAGAACAACCTGGCCTCTTAAGCCGCATCATTACTGCTTTGAAAAAAATGTTCAGCGCAGAAGAAGAGAAGCCTGTACAGAAAAAAGACGATAAATCACCAAGTAATGATAACCGTCGCTCTTCTGAACGACGCAATCAGCGCCGCCAGCATCCACGCAAAGATCGTGATGATAATAATCCGCGTGATGAGCAACGTAATAACCACGACCGTGACGAACAACGGAAAAATCGTCATACTCAACAGAAAAATGGTGCTCAAGATAACAACGCAACTGCAACTACTGCAACTATAGATATCGCTGCTCGTGAGACCCAACAGCAACAACGTCGTGAGCAACGTGCAGAACGTCAACGCCGTCGTCAGGAAGAAAAACGCCAGCAGCAACTTGAAACTCAGAAACCAGAAGTCGTTGAAAGTGAGGTTGAAGAACGTCTGCAGGTTATCCCACGCCGCCAACGTCGTCAGCTTGAGCAAAAAATTCGCATCACAGATGAAGTGAAAGAAACAACAACGATTACTCCACTGCCTGTACCTGTTGTTACAGAAGAACCATTACCTGCACCAGTTGACATGCAAGCAGAAACCGTTCAGCCACAGCAGCAGACTGAAAATAAAGAGCAACAAGACAATGTGATGCCACGCCGCTCTCGTCGCTCACCTCGCCATCTGCGTGTCAGTGGTCAACGCCGCCGCCGTTACCGTGATGAGAGAAATCTACCTCAATCACCGGTACCATTATCGCTGGCTGTTGCATCACCGGAAATGGCTTCCGGCAAAGTTTGGGTTCGCTATCCGGTGGTGCCGGTTTCCACAGAAATTCCTGAGGAAATTGCTGTTGTCGAACAACAGAATGAAGTACTGGTAACAATAACAGCAGAAACAGCACCTGCGGTAATCGTTGTAGCTGAATCTGAACCAACCATCACTGAATCACCTCAGGTAGCAGAGGTACCGGAAACTTATCAAGATGAAATTAAGCCTGAAGCAGCCATTGCAGAAGAAGATGATATTGTTGTTCTGCAACAAACTGAATCAGTGCCGCAAGCATTGCCAGTTATTGAGGTTGTTGCAATAACACCGATTATACCTGAATTTGAACAGCAACCAGAGACAGGAGAAGTTGTTACTTCTGAGGAAATTGCAGAAGTGGTTACTGTTGAAGAGAGTAAAGATAAAACAGTTAAACAGCCTGTTGCTATAGCCAAAGTTCATCATGCATACGCACCAATGACCAAAGCACCCGCTCCAGAGATGATCGAACAATCTATTGTTATCAACGAATGGCAACGCCCTTCTTCTTATTTCGAAGGGAAAGGAGGCGCTGGAGGCCATTCAGCTACTAACGCAGCCACTTCCCCGATGGTTAAACCGCGATCTTTTGAATAACAATATCATTTAATATTAGCAAAATGGCTCTTTTTTGGGAGCCATTTTTTTTGCCACCACTCCCACAAAAATACTTATCGTTAGTTCCATTCCATCTGAATGAAGTTTAAAATTGAGCAATTATCACTCTACTAATTCATTATTATTTGATCTGGAGAACAACCCTATGAAACCATGGCTTATTTTCGGTGCAGGTAGTGGGATTGGACGCCATTTAGTCACTATCGCATTACAACAAAAACGCCCCATAACTGCATTGATCCGCAATTCTCAGCAAGCTTTTGAGCTCAATGCCTTGGGCGTCAAAGTGATACAAGGTGATGCCTGTGATGCTATCAATGTAGAAAAGGCCGTACAGGATGCAGGTTCAGAAGCCGTTGTGTTTTCTACTATTGGTGGAGTTGATTCAGATCTCTTCGGTAATATGACTATCATTAATACCATTGAGAAAACCGGAATAACACGTATGTTACTGGTCACATCAATAGGTTGTGGAGAAGGTTGGAAAACCCTGTCACCCAGGGCTAAATCACTATTTGGTCAATCTGTCCGACGCAAATCAATGGCAGAAAGCTACCTTCAAACTAGCTCTCTGAATTACACAATTATCCGCCCAGGCGGATTAACAGATAAACCAGGAACAGGCCATTGCCAACGATATCAGAATGACATTCATGGTGTCGTCAGCCGCAAAGATGTTGCGCATCAACTGGCAATAATGGCAGAAGAGGAATCTTCATATCAGCAGATTTATGCCTTGGTTGATCCAGAGCTTAAACCTGATTGGCCTGTTGCGTAATCGCTAAGAAAATAACCACGCAATCATGCGTGGTTATCTGATGATATTACTTGGGTTCACCCATTGTTTTCAGTTTCTTAGACAACTCACGGCGCTCTTTGGAAAGATCCGCATTTTTAATAATGTGATCATCTATACGGTCTTCATAATCACTACGCATGTTCATAATGATGCTTTGAATATCCTCAATTGACATACCCGGCTTGATGTATTCACTCAGGTTATCAAGCAACAAAACACGTTTCTGGTTGTCACGTATTTTCTTTTCGTTATCCACGATCTCACGCTGTAACTTATTCTTACGGCGAAACATACGCACAAACTCCAACACATTGTGGAATGACGGTTTATTTACGTTATCCATTTTCATACCTTTCTTTAACCCAAACATACAAATTATCCAATCTGATCACACAATACAGGCTAAAGCCATTAATAGACAAGTCAGTTTCCATTCTTTATTGATTTTAATTGATTATAACAACCAGCTAGCTTCCTATTTTTAGCTGAAAAATTCAGCAATTCGATTAATCGAAAACAATAGGTCAATGTAGATGAATAACAAACAGTCAATCTTTCACTGGTAGAAACACAAGTTTTTTCTTCCCTGCCCTCTCCATTTCTTACTACAGTTAGTTCCGAGGCACGATGTTTGTTAAGCACTATAATCGCTACAATGGCCTAAAGAAGGAATTATATATCTATCAGAGAAAAGACTTATATGTGATAATCATTTCATGGAAATTAAATGAGAAAAAATAAAATAATCTTATTTTTCTGGAAATAGAAGCACTAAGCCCATTATCAAAAAAACAATAAAATAAAGCTAGTTGATTACATGTAACACTATTAAATCTTTAGATAATAAACATCTTGCATAGCCTGAACTATCGTAACAGATATAATTTCCAGAAAATCCATTTTAATAAAAACATAAAATAATAACAAAAATAATTATT
>NZ_AYSJ01000014.1:386986-422731 GCF_000517265.1 Photorhabdus khanii NC19 | reverse complement strand
ATTTAAATACATCTCAAAAATGACTATATTTGTGATATTCATCTTAATAATAAAATAAAAAATTCCTTATTACTGAAACAGTATTAAAATCGACGAAAAACATGACGAAGATTAGGTTAAGTGATGAAAAAAATCCCTTTTGATTTAGATGGTTACGAAATATCCTTTGGCTATGCCCGTAGAACAAAAATTCCGATTATAAAAATAATCCATCCCAAAAATGGCCTTTCTATTAGGCCATTCTATAGTGTCAATAGAACGAATTTGCTTGAAAGAATCCAATACGAAACTGATTTAAAAGATCAATATATTGAGCGTATTAATGAGCATTTTCAAGAAATTAATTATCCTTAAAAAACCAGATATAACAGGAGGTTATATCCTTCTACTTTAGTACCTTGGAAATTACCAAGGTACTGCATATCAGTTTATTCTGTTTTATATCTTATTCACTGATGAATACATTTGTAATTAGCTGGTAAAAGTGCTGACCTGATGTAAGATAGTAAATAATAACACCCCCTAATATCTCTATCTCTTATTATATCTGCATTGAAATTTACTGAAATAATTGGCATTTTTCTTTTATTTTTTCTGTTATGTAGAAAATAAAAGCAGAAAACGCCAAGCATGTACCCGCAACTATCGCATACTGATATCGATTTTCTAATGTTGACATCAAGGTAAAATAAACTAATCCCATAACTGAAAATACACTCACCCCACCAATTATCCCTTGAATTATATGCATCACTATTTTCATCAATATACTTATTATCGCCATCAGCATTTATCCAGTCCTGCGGAGAATTCATTAAATATCGCATTAAATAAACTGCGATCTTCTTCATACGCCTCTAACGCTCTGACATATGACTCCATTTTACTCTCAACCAAAAAATAGAGTAAATCCAAGTTACCTTATCAATAGGTTTAGTGATAATTACCGGATGATGTGAAACATTTTGTTTGCGAGTCATAAGATGTTGCAGACTATAGACGAAAATCTGATCTTCGTGCCCATTTTGCACTTTGATACCTATTGAGTCTCTTCTGCCACAACCCGCAGAAATTAACCCTTGGTTTCACCTTTAATCGTTAAATAAATTAAATTTGACATATTCACCTCATTTATCATTTCAATACTTTAATGCATACTGCAGTAGGCAGATCAGTATTGTCAAGGATAAATGTTCTAAAAACATACAATAATTTATTCCAAGCCCCAAAAATGTTAATAACTGACATCCCATCGTGGCGCAGAAAGTAGGAAAATATGGATATAATATTGCAATCACATGGATTCTCTAAGATAGTAAGCAATGATTACCTACATTTCTGAACAAAATATCATTCCCCTCTCTAAAAAGCAGAAAAAACAAATAATTAACCTCATTGGACATTGAACAACAATGAAAAACAGCAGCGAACAACCCAACTTCTATATTCATGACTACGAAACTTTCGGTAAACATCCCGCATTGGACAGACCAGCTCAATTTGCCGGTGTCCGCACCGATATGGATTTCAATATTATTGAAGAGCCGTTAGTTATTTACTGTTCACCTGCTGATGATTATCTCCCTCAACCAGAAGCGGTCATGATTACAGGAATTACGCCTCAGATTGCCTTGGAAAAAGGCGTCAACGAAGCGGAATTTGCCCGTCAAATCCATAACGCGTTCAGTATGCCAAACAGCTGTATTCTCGGTTATAACAATGTCCGGTTTGATGATGAAGTCAGCCGGAATATTTTTTACCGCAATTTTTATGATCCGTACGCTTATAGCTGGCAAAAAGGTAATTCCCGTTGGGATTTACTGGATGTATTACGTGCCTGTTATGCCCTGCGTCCCGAAGGTATTATCTGGCCAAAAAATGAAGATGGTCTGCCCAGCTTTAAACTGGAACATTTGACGAAGGCAAATGGCGTTGAGCATTCACATGCTCACGATGCAATGTCCGATGTTTACGCCACGATTGCCATGGCAAAATTGCTTAAAGAAGCACAACCACGGATGTTCAATTATTTCTTTCAGTTGAGAAATAAGCAGAAAGTCAGCAATCTCATTGATATCCCTCAAATGAAACCACTGCTTCATGTTTCCGGTATGTTTGGCGCTGCCCGCAGCAATACCAGCCTGGTTGCACCTCTTGCCTGGCATCCGGTAAATCGGAATGCCGTTATCATGTGCGATTTGGCAAGAGATATTTCACCTTTACTGGAGTTGGATGCTGATGCTCTACGTGAACGCCTATATACCCGCCATGATGAATTGCTGCCCGATCAGCCATCAGTTCCTGTCAAATTGGTTCATATTAATAAGTGTCCGATAATCGCACCTGATAATACTTTGAGAACAGAAGATGCTGAACGTCTTGGGTTGGATCGTGATCATTGTGAAAGAAATCTCTCTATTCTGCGGAAGAATCCACAAATCAGAGAAAAAGTTGTAGAACTCTTTGCTGAGGCCAAACCTTTCCCTGAATCAGATAATATTGACGCTCAACTGTACAATGGCTTTTTTAGTGATGCAGATAAAACAGCAATGAATATTATCCGTGAAACATTACCTCAGAATTTACCTGCACTAGATCTGACTTTTCAAGATCCAAGGATTAAAAAGCTGTTATTCCGTTATCGAGCCAGAAACTACCCTGCTACTCTGACTTATGATGAACAACAAAGCTGGTTGCGTCATCGTCAAGATGTATTAACTCAGGACAAACTCAGTGAATATATCTTTATCATTGAACAGCTCTTTATTGAACATCAAGGCAACGAAGAAAAATGCCATCAACTTAAAGCATTAATGGAATATGCAGCGAAACTGGCTGGATAATTAGGCAAATAGCGGATAAGCACAGAATGGCGAGCTATATCTACTCGCCTTTCTTGTTAACAGGATAATTTTCATTCATTCTGACAGATTTAAACTTTCTTAGCATCAGCATAGCGTTGTAAATGCTGAGAATATTAACATTAAGATTCCCCATCCCAATTTTTCAGCTTGGATGTTTTTCCAATGCCTGGATTAAGAGTGTTAGTAGGATCGGTCATTCGATAGAAAGCTTTAAGTTGAGGCTTAGCCTGATACAGATGACCCACATTATGTTCTGCGGGATATTCCGCGCCTCGTTTATCAAGCAGTTCCATCATTCTTTCTTTCAGAGCATGTACATCCACACCTTTCTTCACAATGTAATCCTGATGGAACACATGGCACATAAAATGTCCACAATAAAGCTTGTGCACTAATACATCATCAAACTCCGGTGGTAACTGTTCAAACCATTTACGATCATTACGGCGCAAAGCAATATCAAGCGAAAGGATATTCTCCGTTTCGTTACTATGCACGGCTTGATAACGGATCGCTGAACCACCCGCGGAGAAACGATGCAGGAACGCTTTAGCGCCTTCATCCGGTGTACAAGCAAAGAAATCCCCTTCTACCCGGCTGAAATAACTTTCCAGCCAATTTCTAGCTTCCTCAACCCCATCACCAGACATTTTTAATATCAAATGATGCTCAAACCGATCACGATATTCTTTCAAACGCTTAGGTAAGTGGGGAGGAAGTAAGCGGCTTAACCCTTGCATCATTCGATCAATAATATTGGCAGGTAAAAATGGGATCCTGTTGAAAATAGCGTCCATTTTCCCTTTCAAAGTAAAATAAGCTGGCATCTTATCCGTACCAAGCTTATCAATCATAATGAATGTATCTTTACCGTAAACTTCTGCAATATCGAAAACATCCCGATGCATATATTCACCCGCCACCGGTAAATGACGAAAATTCGCTAATATATGGCGCCGCAATTCCGTCAATACATCAGTTTGATTGGTACCAATATAAAATACCTGAGATAAAGGCTCTGCCGGGAAAGTATCAAGCCTAACCGCAAACACAACCAATTTACCTGCACATCCTGAGGCTTCAAACAGACGGCGTTCATCAGAATTAAAACGAGATGGCGTATCAGCATCTACGTCACGTACTCGTTGCGCATACTCATAATCAGACGCTTTACGCTGACCATATTCTACATCTTGCTCACTGTAACGCTGTCCTTCCAGACAAGAGAGGATCTCTTCCGGTGTTTCTCCCAGATAGATACCCAGATGATTAATCAATTCTGGTTTACCACGTTCATTAACTCGTCCGTATAACGCCATTTCAGTATAAGCTGGCCCACGATGAACCAAAGATCCGCCGGAGTTATTACAGACACCGCCAATCACAGAAGCACCAATACAGGAAGAGCCGATAATGGAATGCGGCTCGCGTCCCAGAGGTTTAAGAGCACGTTCAAGTTGCCACAATGTACTGCCAGGCAGCGCGACTACCTGATTGCCCTGTTTCAGGATCTGTATTTTATTCATGCGCAACGTACTAATGATCACGATGTCGCGGTCGTAATCCTTACCATTTGGTGTAGAACCTTCGGTCAAACCGGTGTTAGCCGCTTGCATCAAGATGATTTTATCTGCTTCAACGCAGGCTTTAAACACACGCCACTGTTCCACCAGCGAACCGGGAAATACCACAGCTAAAGCGTCACCTTGGCCGGAGCGAAAACCTTTACGATAACGTTCCGTTTTATGGGGAGCAGTCAGGATATGAGATTTACCGACAATATTGGTCAGGGCAGTGATGAGTTGTTGATTTTGAGAGGTCTTTGTATCATTCATAGTCTCTTCCTCTATAATTTAATCGCCTCTCAGAGCATAGATTGTTTTTCTCCATTTACCGTTGAAATTTTTCTTATCTGCAAACTACCTCCCTGTTTTTTTTCCTAAGATTCTTATTCTGAATTATTGCAACAATGGGAAACATAAAAAAAACGGCACCAAATTCGGTGCCGTTATTCTTTTTCAAACCGAATACTAAACCATTTCAGAACACTGAGGCATCGGCTGACGGAAGCTGCGGGTCAGGAATACCATATAAATCAAACCAATTGCTCCCCAAGTCAGCCCTAACTCCATAGAACTTTGTTCCAGATTCATCCACAGCACACCAACAGTACAAGCCCCAATCACCGGTAATACCAGGAAGTTGATTGTATCTTTCAGTGTACGGTTACGACGTTCACGAATATAGAACTGAGAGATGACCGACAAGTTTACAAAAGTGAATGCTATCAGCGCGCCAAAGTTAATCAGAGCCGTTGCAGTAACCAGATCAAAGATCATTGCGGACAGCGCGACAAGACCGACCAGCAATACGTTGATTGCCGGAGTTCGCCATTTCGGATGCACATAGCCGAATACTTTCTCAGGAAATACACCATCACGCCCCATAACATAAAGCAGACGGGAAACACCTGCGTGAGCCGCCATACCAGAAGCCAAAACGGTGACACAAGAGAACACCATAATGATGGACTGAAATAAAGTACCCGCTACATACAGCATAATTTCTGGCTGAGCTTCATTCGGGTTCTTGAACCGAGAGATATCAGGAAAATAGAGCTGTAAGAAATAAGAAACCATAATAAAGATGATGCCGCCAATTAATGCCGTCAGGAAGATCGCTTTCGGGATCACCTTGCCTGCATTCGGCGTCTCTTCGGACAACGTGCTAATGCTATCAAACCCAAGGAATGAAAAACATAAAATCGTTGCCCCGGTAATCATCGGGATTAAATGAGCATCTTCAGAAGTAAATGGCCTTGCGCTCCATAAAGTTCCTGCGCCTTCTCCATTGTATACGCCGTGGATCAACAAGCCCACGAATACAAGCATAACTGCAACCTGAACAATAACAATACCTGTGTTGAGATTAGCAACAACGTTAATCCCACGCAGGTTAAAAACGGTCATTAGAAACGTCAAACCTACAACGAAGATCCACGGATCTACACCGGGAAAAATGGCCTGGAGATAAATTTTCGCCAACAAGATATTTATCATCGGCATGAACAAATAGTCCAGCAACGATGACCAACCCACCATAAAGCCAACATGAGGGCTGATGGATTTTTGTGCATAAGTGTATGCAGATCCGGCAGAAGGAAAACGTTTTACCAATTTCCCATAGCTTAGGGCAGTAAACAGAATTGCGATCAAAGCAATAGCATAAGATGTTGCTACATGACCGTCGGTCAAACCAGAAACAATCCCGAAAGTATCAAAGATGGTCGTAGGTTGCAGATAAGCAAGCCCCATCATCACCACCTGAACTAAGGTCAGTGTTTTTCTGAGTTGAACACGATTGTTCGCACCAGTTTGGTTGGTGCCAATTGGAATTACAGTATCATGCGACATGAGCGAAACCTCCCATAACTTCGATTCGTGTTACGGTACTACTTAATCGACAGTTACTGGGAAGACTTCGCTTCTGCCTATAGGCAGTGGAGTTAGAGGCTGGATTATACGCAGAGCTCAACGCTCCGTAGTCATCAAAACAGCAGCTTGCGCCAATTGGCACAAGTGCGAAAGAGAATAATTGCTCCATATTAGCGTTCCTCATGACGGCAACCGATTCTTGTTATGGTTGCTCGTGGGCCAATTATCTATCCGGCTCAGAATCCGGCCTCTAGTATAGTAAAAAATAAGTCTAAGCAAAAAAAATAACCGACACATATAAACGCATCAGTTATTTTCCAGTGGGCGAATTCTGCACTTGAAGACTTGAAATAGCAATAGTCACCGCACTAAAAGTCCATTATTTTTTATCACACAAATTGATTACGCTATGGAATTTAACTATGTCTTATACATTCTTTTGACATGTATTAAGTTGTAGCACAACACAAAACGGATTGCCATTCAGTTTTTGCAGGTAGAAGTAAAAAAACAAAACCCCCTGCCAGAAACAAACAAGGGGGTTATAGCACATTATAGCTAAAACTAATTATCAGAAGTCGTAGGTGATACCAATGTTATAACGACGGCCATCCAGTACCGAGCCATGATTCTCTTCAGTAACACGTTTATCAAATACGTTGTATACCCCACCTAGCACACGTAACTCTTTAGTCAAATTATAACTAACGCCGATATCCACAAAGGTATAGGATGGAGTCCCCTTGTCCATACGGGTACGTAACAAGTAATCCGAAGTTTTGCCGCGGAAATTAACGCGCGTCCAGGTTTTCATTTCCGGTAAAGTCTGCCAGTTCAAAGTCGCATTTGCCATATGCTTAGGCGTTTTGTTCAGTGGCTTACCTTTGAAATCCCCACTTTTTTGTTCTGAATCAGTATAAGTGTAGTTTGCTGTCAACGACCAGTCTTCAATGATATCCCAGTTCATTGTCGCCTCCACACCATGCATATTTACTTTATCAACGTTCTCACGTTTACTAATAAAGTCATAATTTATTCCATTAATTGGAGCACATGGTTTAGCGCTGTCTTTATCACAATCTCTAATTTCAGTGATCTTATCTTTAAAATCTGTATTAAAGAGAGTTATACCAATATTAAAGTTATCCTGATTGTTCCAGATAACACTAATTTCTTCACTAACCGTTTTCTCTGGCTTAAGATCTGAATTGCCTAAAATCATGCCCTTCAAGAAACGGCCACCTGTTACTTGTCCCCAATTCGGGGCTACATGACGCAGATCGGGTGAGCGATAACCCGTGGAGACACCACCTTTAATCGTCCATTGTTCATCCGCATGCCACACACCATACAAACGAGGCGTCCAGTGTGCACCAAAGTTTTCGTCTTTATCCATACGGATGCCGCCAGTCAGAGCAAAATCATTAGTCATTTGCCACTCATCTTCAGCAACCAACGCCCAGCTCCAGCGAGTTAATTTATTCACATCTCTTGCTGAAGGCAGTTGGTTACCATCATCTCGCAAATCTTCATAACGATACTGACCACCAATGCTTACTGTATGATCATCCAGCATGAAGACTGAATGATTATTAAATACCGTCTCATTATATTTCATGTCACGGCCGGGGTTACTTGACTCGTCACGCTGAATGTAGGTATTTATGGTACCAAAGTCATAGTTGCCATTATGGGTGATAGAATAATTATTACGTTTATAGCGATTTACATTATCATCACAAGATTTTGGCGTGCATTCACGCGTCTTACCGATAGTTGAATCACGATCCTGCTCATAACGACCCGCTACAAAATCAAAAGTATTCTGTTCATCAGGTGTCAGAGAAAAAGTTGCTGAACCGTTGCGCATTTCCTGCTTGTTAAAGCCGCCAATAAATTTATCTTCGTTGCGGTGAGAATACAGGCCATGCACTTTTAATCCCAATAGTCCGTCAATTATCGGGCCTGCTGCATAAATGCTGCTCTGATGGCTGTTACCGGAATTTTTACGTTCAGTCAAAGTGGTATCAGCGCGAAGGCTGGTTTTCCACTCTTTCTGCGCTTTACGGGTAATAACGTTGATCACTCCTCCCATCGCATCAGAACCATACAGAGAGGACATAGGACCACGTATCACTTCAATACGTTCAATAGCAGCCAATGGCGGCAACCACCCCTGCTCAATACCAGAACCGTCACTGTTTGGGCGGGTATTACGGGTATCAACACGCTTACCATCAACCAGAATCATAGTATACTTCGATGCCATACCACGAATGCGGATATCACTGTAGCTACCACCATCTGTAACCAAGACACCTGGCACATCTTTCAGTGCATCAGTCACATCACGATAAGCCTTGGTTTCCAATTGCTCACGGCTCACCACAGAAATAGACGCTGGCGCATCTTCAATCTTCTGTTGGAAGCCTGCAGCAGTAGTTACAACAATAGTGTCATTACTGTCACTGGCCGCAAAAACAGAGCCAGATGAGATTGCAGCAATAACTCCTAACGCGATTTTTCTTTTATTAAAAACACCCATTCCCAATTCTCCAAGAAATATAATTATGTTTTATTCATATGTAAAAATGGATAATCAACATATGCTCAAATAACGAGGAAAAATATTTACCTCTGTGTGGTTTTATTGTTTTTTTATTAGATTTACTTATATTTTATGATCATAAAATATAAGTAATTTTCCTATCTCATTAAATTATTTTATTTTTCATTCTTTGCAATAAATAATGGATCTGAACATTACCTAGACAAAAATAATCGTTTTTAAGCGCATGATAATACGAGCGAAATAGCCCATCCCTCACTTATTTATAAGTACCGTTCCGATTTCTATGCGCTGTCCATTCCCATGTTTTATCAATAATATTTTTTTAAACAATACGTTACAATAGGTTCTAACTGGCTAACTTGGAAACCAATCCATCAATCAATACCTGCGGAACACCCTGAGAACAATATTCAATTCTGCCTCTGACCCCATAAACTTGTGCCAAACTATCCGGCGTAATAACTTGTTCAGGAATGCCTTCAGCAATTAAATTCCCTTTTTGTAACATTAATACATGGTTACCATGGCGCAAAGCGATATTAATATCATGCACCACTACTACCGTAATAATATTACGACGATATGTTTCTTGTGCAACCAAATCCATGACATGATATTGATAATTTAAATCCAGCGCACTGAGTGGCTCATCTAATAATAACAATGTTGGCTTACGAATTAACGATTGTGCCAATCCAACTAACTGTTTTTGACCACCGGATAATTGATCTAAATAACATAACGCCAGATGTTCAATCCCCAACTGACGTAATAAAGACATCACTTCTTCTTCGCTGGTTTCAGAATGACGCCCACCGGAGGCCCGCTGCGCAACAATAATGGATTCCAGCACATGTAAATGAACACCAGCAGGCAAACTTTGTGGCAAATAAACCACATTTTCTGCCCGCTGGGCAAAATTCATTTTCATCAAATCCTGACCATCGAGCCAGATCTGCCCGCTTGCGCGATTTAATCCAGCCAAAGAACGCAAAAGTGTTGATTTTCCGCTACCATTTGGCCCCAGTAATACCGTAATTTTTCCACGGGATAACGTTGAAACATTTAAATTTTCAATGACCGGATTTTTCGGATAGCCCGCGCAAAAATTATTAATCGTTAATCCCTGATTCATACATTCCCCCTATGGCGTAAAATTATGCTAAGGAAGAATGGAACCCCAACTAATGCGGTAACTATCCCAACCGGAATAATGACACCTGGGATCAAGTTCTTCGAGACAATCGACGTCATAGACAGCACTAATGCACCAATCAGTGCACTGGCAGGCAAATAGAAGCGGTGATCTTCCCCAAACATCATACGAGCAATATGGGGTGCAACCAAACCGATAAAGGCAATTGGTCCGACAAATGCAACCGCTAAAGCGGAAAGAATACTGATACGCAGCAATGTACCCAAGCGCAGGCGACGAACATCAATACCAAAACTGATTGCACGATCTTCACCCAAACGCAACGCTGTCAATTTCCAAGCATTCATCATTGAAATCGGAAATATAGCTGCAAATACCAGCAACATAACACCCAGTTTTATCCAAGTTGCTCTGGCAAGGCTACCCATTGTCCAGAGTACCAACCCCTGAAGGGTATCCTCAGTTGCAATAAACTGCATCATGGAAACCAGTGCATTGAAAGTAAAGTACAGCGCAATACCAAACAACACCACGCCAGAAGTGGCAGCCCGTGTCCAACGGGTAATACCATCCAGCATCAACGCTGACAGAAAAGCAAAAATAAAGGCGTTCGCAGAGATGAGCCATTGGTCAGGCAGGCCCGGAATACCAACACCTGACACGATGGCCAACGCAGCACCAAATGCAGCCGCCTGAGAAACCCCTAAAGTGAAAGGGCTTGCCAATGGATTATTCAGAATTGTCTGCATTTCAGCACCAGCCAGCCCAAGAGACAGACCGATCACCACCGCCATCAAAGCGTAAGGTAAACGGATATCCCAAACAATAACCCGTGTACCCGCATCCATACTCTCTGGTGACACTAAAGTCTGCCAGAGAGACTGCAAAGATAAACCTGATGGCCCTATAGTAAAATCTATTACCAAGGAAACACCGATAACCAGGAAGATGAACACCATCATCACGATACGCCGGCGTAAAATATGTTGGTAATGGGCTTTTACACCGTTGTCATCTGATTGTTGTTTCACCGTTGGCATAAGCTCGGTAGTGGCACTCATTGTTTCTGTTACCTATCTTACTAATTACTTCTCACTGACCCAATAAACACCTGATGGCTCAACTGCCAGGAATTTATTGTGTAATTCATTCAGTGTCTTCTGTGGATCTAAATCTGCAAACTGTTCAGGATAGAACCACTTAGCAAATACCTGAGCAACTATCACGTTATACGGAGAGTTGTAATAGTTATGCCAAATAGCATAATCTCTGCCCTCTTTAACCGCAGTCAACGAGCTAATACCTTTACGTTCAGTCATTGTTTTCAGACTGGCTTTTGCCAATTCAGGCGTTGATTGCGCCCCTAGCTTTACACCAGGTTCATTGCTGTCTGGCGCTTTTGCTCCACTGGCAATGTAAATATAAGGATCAACGGCAATAACTTTTTCGAGGTTCATGTTGCCAAGCGCGCCTGGCAGAACATCTTTAGCAATGTTTTTGCCACCAGCCAGATCGATAAAGTTACCCAAATTACCATTACCGGCCGTCCCACAGCAGTCTTCAAAAGCGCCGGCTCTCAAGTCGATAAATACGCTTGGCTTTTTCTCTTCTGAGATTTTACTGGTGATATCAGTCACCAATTTGACATTTTTCTCGTAAAAATCAGCGTACTCTGTCGCTTGTTTTTCACGGTGCAGTACTTTACCTAGCATACGAATGCTCGGGAGCGTGTTTTTTAACGGCTCAGTACGGAAGTCAACAAAGACAACCGGAACACCTGCCTTTTCAAGCTGGGTAACTAATTCACTGTTCTTACCAGGCCCATGACCGGATAAGCCAAAAATAGCAATGTCTGGATTGAGGGTTAACACTTTTTCAGCGCTAACGCTGTCAGCGCTGGTGTTACCAATCAAAGGGATCTTGTCAATTTCAGGAAATTTAGCTTTATAGACAGCATAGGACTGTGGGTCCAATTTGCGGAAATCACCTTGCCAACCCGCGATACGAGCCAGGGGCTTATCTCCTTCAAGTAAAGCGACAGCATGAAACAAACGGCCTTCGCCCAACAAAATACGGTTTATATTCTCAGGAACTTCAACAGTGCGACCCGCTACATCAGTGACCGTTTCAGCCCATGACGCGAAGCTTGCCATGACTGCTGAACCCGCCAATAGGCCGATACTGATACTTTTTGCAATAGATCGAGATACAAATTTCACTTTGCTAGCCCCTTTCATATTAATAATTATGGCGCTAACAATAAAGTAAACGAGAATACTTATCAATGTTATTTACACAGATTTTAGTAAATTGAGTAACTAATTTCATACTAACCCTATGAAAAATAAAAAACCGCCCATTCGGTTACAAAATGGGCAGTTTCTTCTGACTTCTATTAATAACTGTTTATTTACTCCAATAAATAAACGTTAAGATAATAATAAATCAATCGTGAATCAAAATAAAAACCCGTAAAACCATGCCGAATTAACATTTTTCCCAAGATCCCTGCCGGCCTGTCAATCATCATTTAGCATGATCAAATTCACTTATTTGGGATATCAGGAAATTTCATCTCGTTATATTTAATAAAATTAGTTTTCTTCACCAATTTATAACCAAACCAAATCAACAAGAATAATGGAATACCAATATAAGTTGCGGTTACACCATACCAGTCAATTTTGTCTTGTAGAAATGCCTGGTAATTCTGCCCTAATGTGATGGTCAGACACAGAATAAACGCAAAGATTGGACCAACCGGGAAAAACCCTGAACGATAAGGCAGTCTACTTAAATCCAGCCCCTGAGCGATGTAACCACGGCGGAAACGATAATGGCTGATAGCAATCCCCAACCAGGCAATAAAACCTGTCATACCTGAGGTATTCAACAGCCACAAATAGACGGTCTGGTTACCATACATTGAACTAAGGAAACACAAAGCAGCAACAACCGTTGTTGCATACAAAGCATTACGCGGTACACCCCCTTTGGATAATTTTCCAAAAATCTTCGGTGCCTTGCCCTCTTTTGCCAGTGTGAACAACATACGGGTAGAGGCATACATACCTGAGTTACCGGCAGACAACACCGCTGTCAAAATAACAGCGTTCATCACAGCCGCAGCTGATAATAAACCGGCATTTTCAAATACCAGCGTAAACGGACTGACGCTGATATCACCGACCTCATTACGCAGTAAACTTGGGTCAGTATAAGGAATGATCAGACTGATAATCAGGATCGCAAAAATATAGAACAGCAGGATACGCCAGAATACTTTACGTACCGCGCGGGGAACATTTTTCTCTGGATCTTTGGATTCACCCGCCGCGATACCAATCAGTTCAGTTCCCTGGAAAGAAAACCCCACTATCATTGCCACGCCGATCATGGCAGAAAAGCCACCGGCAAAAGGCGCATCACCCACAGTCCAGTTATGCCATCCGGCACCTTCCGCACCTTTCATGATACCGCTTATCATCAGTAATCCAACCGCGATAAAGACAATAATTGTGCTGACTTTAATCAAAGAGAACCAATATTCAGCCTCACCAAAACCTTTCACTGAAATAAAATTCAACAGGAAAATCAGTGCGAGGAATAGCGCGCTCCAGATCCAGCCCGGCATATCGGGTAACCAGTAATTCATCACCAACTGAGCAGCAACCAAATCCACAGCGATAGTCACCGCCCAGTTGTACCAGTAGTTCCAGCCAAGGGCGAAACCAAATCCTTCTTCAACATATTTGGAACCATAAGTTGAGAAAGAACCGGAGACAGGCATATAAGCAGCCAATTCCCCCAGGCTGGTCATCAGGAAATAAACCATCAGGCCAATTAATGCATAGGAAAGTAATGCTCCGCCAGGCCCGGCTTGTGAAACCGTCGCACCTGAAGCCACGAATAGCCCGGTACCTATTGATCCGCCAATGGCAATCATCGCCATATGCCGTGCTTTCAATTCACGGCGCAAATGTTGCGCTACTGGTTTCTGGGAAACACTTTGTTGTTGTTGAGACATTCTGTTCCTGTTAGCTGCAAATAAGTCTGATGGCGGATTGTAGCAAATCCTCACTGTCAAAATAGCGAGGAAGCGCTGTTATAAGATACCTTCATAATTCAGAGAAAATTATAAGTAATACAGGTAATTCTAAATTTTAAACAGAATGTAAAACTCACCGGCAATAACTGAGCAGTTTTTGCAGTGCATTGGACATGTGCTTCTGCCGATGATGAATCAGGTACAACATTCTGAAAAGTTTCAACTCCGGCACTTTTAACTCCAGCAAAGTACGATTTTCCAATTGCTCTGCAACGACCCGTCTGGATAAACAACTAATCCCCATACCAAATTTGACTGCATGTTTTATCGCTTCGGAATTTCCCAACTCCATCAAAATCTTGAACCCAGGTAAGCGGGCAAACAACAGATGATCCAACACCTCTCTTGTCCCCGACCCCCTTTCCCTTAATATCCATGATGCTTTGGCTAAATCATCCAGTTTCAGATTCTGTTGAGCTAATGGGTTTTTAGGAGAAGAAAAAATAACCAGTTCATCCTCCATCCAGAGCTGAGTTATCAATTCAGGACTATGGCAAGCACCTTCTATCAAACCAAGGTCAACGCGGAATTCGAGTATAGAATTGATAACATCCTGTGTATTACTGATGTTTAACTCCAGAGGTGTATCCGGAAAATCCTGGCGATAATTTGCCAACATTTCCGGCAACATATAATTACCAATGGTACTGCTGGCAGCAATACGTAATGCCCCCAATTCCTGTTTGAATAACAGCTGAATTTCCCCCACCTGCTCCAGCAATGCCAAAGCCTTGGGGTAAAGTAAACGACCATGCTCATTAGTCACCAACCGTTTTCCTACTCGGTCAAAGAGCTGTACGCCAAGCTGGCTTTCCAAATCCGTTAATGAAGCACTCACTGCGGATTGAGATAGCGCTAACTGCTGGGAGGCTTGTGTCGTTGAACCGCTTTTCAATACCTCCGTGAAAACTTCCAATTGCCTCAATGTGATATGCATATTGCCCCGCAAAATATGGTGTCATCGAAATAGGTTGTTTTAATTTTATACAGTAATAAACAACTTAACAAAAACCCTCTTTTTATTACCACTTTTTACGATTATACATAAAAATATTATCAATTTTAATGATAAATTGATTTGCTATATGCTTATGTTTAAAACATATAAGCAAAGTGAGAAATATCTATGTCTGACATTCATGAAGAAAAACTCAGTCAACAACCGTCAATTCCCGGTATGAACTTAATACCTGGACTCATACTGGCGGCAATACTAACTGCAATTTCAATATACGCCGGAAATATCCCGTGGTTTGTTAATATGGGACTGGGTGCACTGACACTGGCGATCCTTGCAGGAATCGTTGCCGGTAATACCGTCTATCCTTTACTCAAATCTCATTGTGATAAGGGTATCCATTTCTCAAAACATTATCTTCTGCGAGCAGGGATTATTCTTTATGGCTTCCGTCTGACATTTCAGCAAATTGCCGATGTAGGCACTACCGGTCTTTTGATTGACGCTATTATGTTGTCTTCAACGTTCTTTATTGCAATCTGGCTGGGCAAATCACTCTTTGGATTAGATCAGCAAACCTCAATGCTGATTGGTGCCGGCAGCAGTATCTGCGGTGCAGCGGCCATTATGGCAACAGAACCGGTAGTGAATGCCCCCGCCAGCAAAGTTGCTGTTGCAGTGTCAACAGTTGTCATCTTCGGTACTATCGCTATTTTCATTTATCCATGGTTCTATCAGCTCAATGAGCATTATCAGTGGATCCCATTGACTCAAGAAGCTTTCGGTATCTTTACAGGCTCCACCATTCATGAAGTTGCTCAGGTTGTTGCTGTCGGTCATGCTATTGATGATCAAGCTGAAAACGCGGCAGTTATCAGCAAGATGATTAGAGTTATGATGCTGGCGCCATTCTTGTTATTTTTATCCAGTTACATCAGCCGGACTGGCGCAAAAAACGGAGAGAAAAACCAAGCGAGAACGCCGATTACCATTCCCTGGTTTGCGGTAATTTTTATTGCAATAGCAGGTTTTAACTCGTTCGATTTATTACCTGCAAAAACAGTGAGTTATTTGATTCAGATTGATACTATTATGCTTGCCATGGCAATGGTTGCACTAGGTTTAACCACGCATGTGAGTGCCATCCGTCAGGCTGGATTTAAACCCATTTTACTGGCTCTGATTTTGTTTGTATGGCTGATGGTTGGTGGATTCTTGATAAATCTGGGCGTTCAATATTGGTTTGGTTGATCGGAACATATGCATTGAAGAGCTTCAACAATCTATGACCTTCTCCGTTCTTAAGGTTCAATAAGCGATTGAACAATGTCAAAATGGTGTAAATAGGAAGGAGAAGAATGATGAAATTTATTGGAGCACATGTCAGCGCTGCCGGCGGCGTCGATCAGGCAGTTATCCGGGCTCACGAACTAAAAGCGACTGCTTTTGCCCTGTTCACAAAAAACCAGCGCCAGTGGAATGCACCACCTTTAGCCACTGACATTATCGATAAATTTAAAGAAAATTGTGAGCGCTATGGATACGGTAGCCGGCAAATTCTCCCTCATGACAGTTATCTGATTAATCTTGGTCACCCAGATACTGAAGCACTGGAAAAATCCAGGCTGGCTTTTGTTGATGAAATGCAACGTTGTGAACAACTGGGTGTCGATTTATTGAATTTCCATCCTGGCAGCCATCTCAATAAGATAGATGTGGATAAATGCCTGGCACGAATTGCAGAATCTATCAACATCGCTCTCAATAAAACACAGGGAGTCACCGCTGTTATCGAAAATACGGCAGGTCAGGGTACAAATCTGGGGTTCAAATTTGAACATCTGGCAGCAATTATTGACGGAGTTGAAGATAAAAGCAGAGTTGGCGTCTGTATTGATACTTGTCACGCCTTTGCCGCTGGTTATGATTTGCGTACCGATGACGTTTGTCAGCAAACTTTTCAGGAGTTTGAAAAAATTGTTGGCTTTCAATATCTGTGCGGAATGCATTTAAATGATGCAAAAAGTGAATTTGCCAGCCGTGTTGACCGACATCATAGCCTTGGGGAAGGGAATATTGGCAAAACACCGTTCAGTTATATTATGCAAGACGCTCGTTTTAATGGAATTCCGCTAATCCTTGAAACAATTAATCCAGATATTTGGCCACAAGAAATCGCCTGGCTGAAATCACAACAAAATTAATGGTCCTTTTCATTTAACGGGTGTCAGTTCAATTTTAGCCATCATTGCAGCTAATTCAGGGCGATTGCTGATACCCACATTAGGCTGACTAACGGCAAGCGCCGACACAGCCGTTGCCAATCGCAACGTGTGTTCACTGGATTCCCGCATCAGCAAACCATAAACCAAACCACCGACCATTGAATCACCAGCCCCCACAGTGCTGACAACTTTACAATGCGGTGGTTTTGCCAACCATGCTCCAGATGCATTAACCCATAATGCGCCCTGCTCACCCAAAGATATAACGACATGAGCAATTCCCTGGTCCCTGAGTTGATGTGCAGCCATGATCACATCGGATAGTTCAGGTAACAAGCGCCCCGCCCAGACCTCAAGCTCATAGCGATTCGGTTTAACCAACCAGGGAGACGCTTTCAGACCTGCAACCAACGCCTCACGGCTGCTGTCGAAAATAATACAAGGGCAAAGCTGACGCAGATGGGACATCCAATTGGTAAACGATTCAGCAGAGACACCCGCCGGTAAGCTACCACTGACAACAACCATATCAAACTGTCCGAGCCATGAAAGCGAATCATTAACAAATTCCGACCATTCCGCTTCACTAACATAAAAACCAGAGAAATTGAAATCCGTCACTTCACCGCTTTCTTCTGTCAATTTAACATTAATCCGTGTTCTACCTGGCACTAAATGGAAACGATTTTCCATGCCATTTTCACTGAAGAATTGCTGAAATCCTTCCTGATTTTCCCTACCCAGAAAACCACTGACAGTGACATCAATGCCTAAATCACGCAAAACTTTAGCAACATTATTGCCTTTCCCAGCAGCATGCAGTCCGGCTGCTTGCACACGATTAATCGCCCCTTTGACGATTTCCGGGCACAATCCAACCAAATCATAAGCTGGGTTTAAGGTGATAGTGGCAACTCTACGGCTCATTTTGCCCGATGTCTCCTAAGTAGATAATCATCATCATTACTATGAATTTTCAGTTCCATTTATACCATTAAAATTGAATCGTTTCAGTTAAATTCCATACTTTCTTGATCGTTGTCTTAAACTGATTTACGGGTAAGAATAGTCTTGAATTTTTTTCTCAAAAAGAGATGCTAATTTGCTGAAACTTATCTGAAGGAATATATCAAATGTCCGTAATTGTTGGTGTTGGCGTTGTTATTGTGAATGAATATGGTCAGGTATTACTTGGAAAACGCAGCAGTAAACATGCGCCATACTGGTCAATATTTGGTGGTCATGTTGATGCCGGAGAAACATTTGAACAATGTGCAATCCGTGAAATTGAAGAAGAAACAGGTCTGACGATACAATCACCAAAAGTCTATGGTGTTTGTAATAATCTTCAAACGTATCAAAAAGAAGGAAAACATACCATTTCAGTCTGTTTGCTGGCTAAACACCCAGGTGGTGAGCCAAAATTAATGGAGCCGGAAAAATGCGAACAACTTATGTGGTGCGATCCTGATAATCTCCCTGAACCTCATTTTGAAGCCAGCCGGAATGCCATAAAAATGTGGCAAGAGAATAGCTTCTATCTTACTGAATGAACCAACTTATATCAGTTCAATTTCAAATAATCCTTTATGACGTCTATTTACACTCTATATACAAAAATGTATCTTTAAGCTAGTACAAAGAAACAATATACTCAGCAGGAGTTAATATGTCCATTGAGACAACTCAGAGTTCAAAGCGCCCTTCCATACTTGGTGGAGCAATGATAATTGCCGGAACCTCTGTTGGTGCAGGAATGTTCTCCACTCCCGTGGTGACTTCCGGTATCTGGTTTACTGGCTCAATTATTCTGCTGGTTTACACATGGGCTTGTATGTATTTTTCCGGCTTAATGATTCTGGAAGCCAACCTGAATTATCCATCAGGTGCGAGCTTCCATACTATGACTAAAGATTTACTTGGCAAAGGATGGAATGCGATCAACGGCATCTCAATTGCATTCGTTCTCTACATACTGACCTACGCCTATATTTCAGCCGGCGGCTCAATCATTGCCCATAATTTTGAAAATATTATTCCAATATCACAGGCTAGCACCGGCTTTATTTTCGCCTTTATCGTCGCTTTTATTGTCTGGCTATCAACTAAAGCAGTCGATCGTCTGAGCACGATTTTGATCGGGGGTATGGTTATTGCTTTTTTTATGTCCGTTAGTGGCATGTTTACAGAAGTTAAATCTGTTATCCTGTTCAATCAAAGCAATGCTATACCAAGGGATACGGCAGCAAGTTATATGCCTTACGCTTTAGCCGCTCTGCCCTATTTATTGGTTTCATTCGGATATCACGGTAACGTCCCAGGTTTGGTGAAATATTATCATAAAGACAGCAAAGCCGTTGTTCACAGTCTGTTATTTGGTACATTAATCGCACTGACTATTTATATCCTATGGCAATATGTTATTCAGGGGAATATTCCCCGTGAAGCATTCAAACAGATTATTGCTGATGGCGGGAATATCGGTGATTTACTGAAACAAATGGATAATACAACCAACAACACAACCGTTACCCAGCTTCTAAACGCATTCTCTTATATGGCGCTGGCAAGTTCATTTCTTGGTGTCTCTTTAGGGCTGTTTGATTACATAGCTGATTTCTTTGGTTTTAAAGATAACAACACCGGCCGGTTAAAATCTGCATTAGTGACATTTATTCCACCTACAGCCCTGGCTTTGCTGTTTCCCAATGGTTTTCTGTACGCCATTGGCTTTGCCGGATTAGCTGCAACCATCTGGGCCGTTATTGTTCCTGCACTTATGGCGCGGGCAAGCCGTCGCCGCTTCCCTGATGCCAGTTATCGGGTGCCAGGCGGGAAATTCCTTATCGGATTTATCATTCTGTTTGGCTTGATGAACGCTGTAGCTCATATCCTGGCCTCCTTTGATTTATTGCCCGTGTATCGCTGATATACCCGATATTCTTTCTACAAACCCCAACGTAAAAAAACGCTGGGGTTTTCTGATCCCCACTTGCCTAATTCCCTAACTGCGAGTAATTTTGTCGCCGATTATTCTCTCCCAGTTTTATGGAAGGTTACATATGGCTAAAGCCAACGAAATTAAACGCGGTATCGCCGTCAGTTATAATGGTAAGTTACTGCTGGTCAAAGATATTGATATTCAAGCACCAAGCGCCCGGGGAGCCAGTACACTATATAAAATGCGTTTTACCGATATCCGCACCGGGCAAAAAGTGGAGGAACGTTTCAAAGGCGATGATATCATTGATACAATTAACCTAACTCGTCGCAGCGTTAATTTTTCCTATATTGATGGCGATGAATATGTCTTCATGGATGATGAAGATTTCACGCCTTATCATTTTAAAAAAGAACAAATCGAAGAAGAATTGCTATTTATCCCTGAAGGTGGTCTGCCGGGTATGCAAGTTCTGACCATAGAGGGGCAAGTTATTGCCCTTGAACTGCCACAGACAGTCGATATGGTCATTGAAGAAACTACCCCCGGAATTAAAGGCGCCTCAGCCAGTGCGCGGACAAAACCTGCAAAAATGAGTACCGGGCTGATCGTCCAAGTACCTGAATATATCAGTAACGGCGAAAAAATCCGTATTCATATTGCAGAACGTCGCTATATGGGGCGTTGTGATTAACAACATTAGCTAATCCTAAGTTGCTCTGTATAAAACAGAGCAACCTATTTTCGATTATTTCATTAACTATCCGTTTACCTTTATACTTTAGACATGATTTGAATTTCCAAATAAAATGCAAGCGTAAATTCGTCATTGACTTTCATTAATATGATGAGAAAATGAAAAATAAAATTCCAAATATTCTTCAGTTAAGTATTGAAGAGATAATATTTAAGATTTCTCTTAATATCAATTATAGGAAATTGTAACAATTCCAATTTTCTTTTCTCCTTTTACCCATTTAATTTCTGTTACACCAATTTGGTGTGGTAAATAAAAATAAACATCATTTTGGAAATCCAGTTTTCGTCGCTGGGTAATTTTATCTCCTTTTCGCCAGCAAGTGGTATCAGTCCAGTGATCATACCAATCAAAACGACACGGTGATTCAACAATTGCACCTGAAAAGTGAATAACCCCTGTACCTGATTGTGTCTCTGATTCACTACTCACAACACCAGGAATCATCAGGAAAAAACAACCCACCATAACCCGGAACATAGACATAAAGCCCTCGCCATAAGACAGCATTATTTGCTGAGACCTCCAAATGTAAAATCAATCTGGAAATCGGAAAAATTTATGAGTCCATGCTATTGGTAACGGCTATTTTCGTTGTTTTTTTACTGTATTTAGCTTTTAAAACTGATTAAAATATTTACATCTTTTAACATGGAAATTATCAGAAGTAATTATTAATAAATTAAAAATTTATAACTTTAAATATCCCCGCCATCACTCAATAAAAACGAAAAAATTGAGCATAAATATTTACCAAATCAAATAAACATCTGAAGGAAAAAGCACAAAATAGATAAAAAAAACACCAGATTAACTTATGATAGGAACTGGATTCATGACATTATTACCTAACACTTGTTACATTAACCTACATAATTATGAGCTTGATTATTACTGAATTTTACTTTTAACAAATAGGTATCCTATGACATGCAGTCACCCATTTGCCATATTTACACTTAACCTGTTAGGGATTACTTTATTTCTCTCCTGGTATTTACCAAAGCACCACAGTTTTTGGTTAAATATCGATTCTTCAATCTTCTACTTCTTTAATGAGAAATTAATACCAGGTTCAAAATTTACAGAGTTTGTAGCATTTGTGAATATCAAGGCTTTCGATGTAATTTCACTTTTATGTATGGGATTACTTTATTAAAGCATATTTCGTAAGCAGAATTACGCAGGCAAACGCAGATTATTCATGATTGGCCTGGTCATACTGATAAGCACAATTATACTTAACCAAATCGGTCATCAGCTCCCTGTCATTCGTCCATTCCCAAGCCCGACATTAACATTTGATAATATCAATCGCATTAGCGAAATGGCTAATCTGATGACTAAGGATTCATCCGGCGATAGTTTTCCAGGCGATCATGGATTAATGCTACTCACTTTCAGTTGCTTCATACTTCGCTATATCTCAGTTAAAGCATTCTCCATTGCATTACTGATTATGGTCATATTTGCGTTACCCCGCATTATGGCGGGAACACACTGGTTTACTGATATTGCAGTCGGTTCTTTATCTCTGGTTCTCATTGGAGCAAGTTGGTTATTACTAACACCATTAAGTGACATAATGATTAACTGGTTGGATAAGAATCTACCGCAAATTGGTTACCCAGTATAAAACCCTTCTTGCACACCCTTTTTACTGATGAATATTGGGGAGGTATTTAACCTTCCTGATTGCTCATAAGATCCACATAAATAACATAAATTAGCAACATTGCTAATCTCTCGTACTAAGAAATCTAATTTTTTGTAAATTATGCCATTAAATACTCGCCTTTTCCTGATTGTTTCTGTACTCTCGGTCTGAATAACATTTATTGTAAATATCGTTATAAAACGTGGCGTCCAGCGCGTTTTTGCACCAAGCGCGTTGTTTACTTATTGCTTTTTCTAACACCAGTCTTCGAAGCGTTTGATATTTTTCAATAATAGCGACCAATTTAAGGTAAGGATAGCAAGGGAAAACAAAAATAATGGTCAAGTCTCAACCGGTACTGAGATACATTACGCGGCTGATACCCGCGCTGTTCGTAGCGATCACTTTATCCGCGTGCAGCTCACCAGATTCTTCAAAGTTTCGCAATACACAAACTGATACGCATGCAGTAAACGGTAAGAACGGCTTCTTACTTCAAGCGTCTCAGGATGAATTCGAAGCGCTGGTTCGTAATCTGGACATAAAATCCAAAATTCTTAGCCAATACAATGGCTGGAAGGGGGTTGCCTATCGACTCGGCGGTAACACTAAACGCGGTATTGATTGTTCTGGCTTTGTTCAACGTACTTTCCATGACCAGTTTGGCATGGAACTACCACGTTCAACATTTGAACAACAAAACATTGGTAAAAAAATCGACCGCTCAAAATTACGTCCTGGCGATCTGGTTTTGTTTAAGACAGGTGCCCACACAAGGCATGTTGGTATCTATGTTGGCAATGAGCAATTCGTTCATGCCTCCACCAGCAATGGTGTGATTGTTTCCAGATTAAACAGCGCATACTGGAGCAAACGTTATTATGGTGGTCGCCGGGTCATCAACGCCTCCTAACAGCTAAGAATTCTTTCCCTTGCGTACAAAAAAGCGCTTCCACCAAAGGAAGCGCTTTTCGCGTTTATATCAGAATGGGTAGAGAGCTGTTATCTTTTCAGCAATCGCAGCGCCAAGCGTCTTCAAGCGACACATAACCGCACTCTCGTCTTCACTGTCAACAAACAAGCACGGCTGGCCTTCCCACTCAATCACAGTACTTTCAATTTGCATATCAGCAAGAGATTGCTGTAATTTTTGCATAACATTCCATGCAGCCATATCCTCGTGGCTGAGTAACTTCAACCCCATCAGGCTGCTTTTTACATTCACTTCATCAACTGGAAGTGGCTCAACTTTGATACCCACAAAACCGGGTGACCACCTGTAACTTTGCGGTAGTCGATGTACCACCGAAAGCTGAATATTATTCACAAATTATTCCTACCTGAAAGAACATAGATACAAAAGTTAAAGTTAGCGACTATCTTCAGGTGTTCTACTCGCCAAAACCGAATAACTAACTCCCCAAAAAGGTAAACAAAAAGTTAAATTTGTGTTTATAGTATTACATTAATTTTAAACTTCACCTTAGAAAAAATGAGATCAAGCTCGCATTTCGCATATATTTATACTTTTTTAAAAGAAAACTCAACTTATTTTTATGCAAAAAACTAACTGTATGTTTAATGATTGTTTACATATTTTATTTTTTCAACTCAAATCTTTAACATAAAAATCAAACAAGAACTGTAAAAACAAATAGATAACAATGTGTTTTATAAGGAAAGATTAATAATAACCTAATGATAACGCTCTTGAATATTTTTAATTTAACAAAAATACAACAACAGACTTATAATCACTATCAATGTATTAATAATTACTTATTCCCACAGCAAAACAGTTCGGAATTTCCTTGCATTTACACGTCAACCTCTCAGCCCAATCCGAATATAAAAATCAATAAATACGGCATATAAGAAGTAACAAAAGAATGAAACAACAATAGCTTCATTCCTGAAGAATATAGATATCATCAAACCATTCAATATCTAAATATTCCTAATATTCAGGAGGCAACCCAATAATCCCGCTAATATCATTAGAATTTTTAATAAAAACTTTAGTGATACAGAAAATGTTTTTTATACCACACAGTTATACTATCCCATGGCTTAATAGCAGATATTCTAATAACACAATGTGGCACAATCTCCTAATCTGAATGGTTATTTAAAGGAATATATCAACGAAGAAAGACATCATTCTGTAATAAATTACGCCTCCCTAAGGAAAAGGCTACACATAAAGCAGCCTTCTACTTTTAACCACGACCTTTTTTTGCATATATAACAAACAAAGTAGCCAAAATAACACATAAAACCATAGAACCAACCATTGGCCAGGCACTGCGCGCAGGTAACATGGCAAGTAATACCCCAACCAAAGCACTAATCCCAAAACGAATGGTACCTGCCAGTGAAGATACTGTCCCTGCCATATGCGGGTAACCATCTAAAACCACCGCCATTACATTGGATGTAATCATAGCAATACCACAGACATAAGCTGCTACACCGATGACCAAAGAAATAAAACCAAAATTCAGTGCGGTAGAAAGCAGCAGCCAGATCCCCATAATAAACTGCACACTCAAACCAAAATACATCATTCTCAACGCACCAAAACGCTGTACATAACGACTATTTATTGTTGTCATCACAAACAGAAATACGATATTAATCGCAAAATAATAACCAAATTTCTGCGGCGACACACCATTCAACTCAATATAAACAAATGGCCCGGCACTGAGAAAAGAAAACATTCCCGCAAACGAAAATCCGCTGGCAAGCATGTAACAAAACACACGACGCTGGCGGAATAACATAATAAACTGGCTTATGGTTGTACGGAGATGAAACTTTTGTCTTTTCTCTTTCGGTAAAGTTTCTTTTATAAAGAAAGCGACAAGGAATACCCCAATAACAGCAGTAATTGCAATACTCCAGAAAATAGCATGCCATGTGAACCAAATCATCATCATGCCACCAAGAATTGGCGCAATTAATGGTGCAATGGTCATTACCAATATCACAAAAGACATACTGCGTGAAAATTCATCTTTCGTGAACATATCCCGCATCAAAGCATTAATAACAACACTCGCCGCAGCGGCGGAAAACCCATGCAAAAACCGCATATAAATAAAATCGTCAATATCCTTGGCTATCGTACACGCGGCTGAAGCCAGAGCAAACACAATAACGCCACCCAGAATAACCGGCTTACGGCCCAAACTGTCAGCCATTGGGCCATATATCATCTGACCGATAGCAAAACCAAGAATATAACTGCTCAATGTCATCTGAACCCGCCCACTGTCCACACCGAAATCTTCGGCAACGGTCGGCAAACTGGGTAAGTACATGTCAATGGCAAGAGGCATTAACATAGAAAGCAGCCCAAGGATCAAAATCAACCCTAAATAGGATGATCGTTGTTGTTGCACGCGTATTACTCCAATAATTTAAAATGATTAACTAAAACTAAGAACCTGCCCCAGCAGGCATGATTGTTACGGACTGTTCTTGTGAATGTGTAATAGCCCTAAAGGGATGAACTCTAAGATTAAGGGGCATTGACACTGGCTACTTCTCGCTCAGTTAACGGTCGGTACTCCCCGGGTTCCAATTCAGGATCTAAGATAATTTCACCGATTCGCTCACGATGAAGCTCTGTTACCCGATTACCTACCGCTGCAAACATGCGTTTTACTTGATGGTAACGCCCTTCACTGATAGTCAGACGGGCTAATTGAGGTGCCAGAATTTCCAGTTGAGCAGGTTTTGTCAGTGTTTTTTCACCATTGAGTTGGACACCCGCAAGAAACTTATCTGCTGTCCCTTCT
The DNA here is from genome assembly GCF_000517265.1 of Photorhabdus khanii NC19. Lineage (GTDB taxonomy): Bacteria > Pseudomonadota > Gammaproteobacteria > Enterobacterales > Enterobacteriaceae > Photorhabdus > Photorhabdus khanii. The sequence continues at coordinate 396,253 of NZ_AYSJ01000014.1, read as the reverse complement.
GCAACAGGATATTCAAGAGTGACCAGATAGGTTTTTTCACAATGATGTTTTGGGGAAGTAATACGATGGGACCATTGACCATCATCAGTCAGCAAAACCAGACCCGTGGTATCCATATCCAACCTGCCAGCCGTGTGTAATTTATGCGCCGCTGGCTCATCAACAAAATAGAGAACCGTCGGATTCACCGGATCATCCGTGGAACAGACATACCCCTGCGGTTTATTTAGCATAAAATAGCGAGGCCCTTGCTGCTGTTCCAGTAATGAACCATCAAACATAACCTGTTGCTCTGGAGCTAATTTATAAGCCCCGGCGTTTACAATCTCATCATCAACAGTGATACGCCCCGCGCGCAACTCACGCCCTACTTCATTCCGGCTGATACCAAGCTGTTGTGACAAAAATTTATCCAATCGCATGGATGAAGATACCTGTATTAAATTAATTTAAAAATAAACGTGACCCTACTATCTTGATCTTACAACGCAAAGCCACCAAAAAAGATGATGTGAGATGAATTCAAAAGCTTTCAAAGCTAATCATAACCATGTTTACTATAAACAACAATTATCTATTTGTTATAACGGGTTATAGTTTCACTTAATCAGACAATTATCTCACCTTACTTCTATCCACAGCAAATTGATAAGAAAAATGTTACTCTTCCGCGAATATTTTTCTGTTGCGGAACGAATATGACTTTCACTTTACGTCCCTATCAGCAAGAAGCTGTGGATGCCACCGTTAATCATTTCCGACATCATCGTGAACCCGCAGTTATTGTGTTACCAACCGGAGCAGGTAAAAGCCTGGTTATTGCTGAACTGGCAAAATTGGCTCGCGGGAGAGTCTTAGTATTGGCACATGTAAAAGAATTAGTTGCACAAAATTACAGCAAATATTGCGCATATGGTTTACAAGCAGATATTTTCTCCGCGGGATTGCAGCAGAAGCAAAGTTCAGGAAAAGTGGTTTTTGGCAGCGTACAATCTGTCGCCCGTAATCTTCAGCACTTTGATAATCAATTCTCTTTACTGATAATTGATGAGTGCCATCGTATCAGTGATGATGAAAACAGCCAGTACCTGCAAATTATTCATCATCTTCGGCAAAATAACCCGCAACTCCGTATTCTTGGCTTAACAGCGACACCTTACAGGATGGCTATCGGCTGGATATATCAATATCACTATCACGGTATGATCCGCGGTGATGAAAATAGTTTTTTCCGTGATTGCATATATGAATTGCCATTACGCTATATGATTAAGCACAGTTTCCTGGTCCCTCCGCAGCGACTGGATATGCCAGTTATGCAATATGATTTCAGCCAGGTCCGCTCCAGTCAGCAAGGTATTTTCAATGAAACGGATTTGAACCGTGAAATCAAACGACAAGAACGCATCACACCTCATATTATCAGGCAGATCATTGAATATTCGGCTGACCGTAAAGGCGTTATGCTTTTTGCTGCAACAGTCGAACATGCCAAAGAGATCTTTCAATTACTTCCTTCCGGCCAAGCCGCATTAGTCAGCGCCAATACATCACCTACTGATCGTGATCTATTTATCGAAGCCTTTAAAACTCAGCAATTGCACTACATGGTTAACGTTACCGTATTAACTACCGGATTTGACGCACCTCATGTCGATCTAATAGCCATTCTGCGCCCTACCGAATCCGTCAGCTTATATCAGCAGATTGTCGGCCGTGGTTTAAGATTATTTCCGGGTAAAAAAGATTGCCTTATTCTCGACTATGCAGGAAATCCTCACGATCTCTACACACCGGAAGTTGGCAACAGTCGGCCAGATAAGCAGAGCCAACCGGTTCAGGTATTCTGTCCTATCTGTCACTTTGCCAATATATTTTGGGGAAAATGTACCTCCGACGGTGAAATTATCGAACACTTTGGACGCCGCTGTCAGGGCTGGGAAGATGATCAACACGGCAAACGTCATCAATGCGATTTCCGCTTTCGTTTTAAACTCTGTCCTCATTGCGGTGCAGAAAATGACATTGCAGCGCGGCGTTGTCACAGTTGCCAGGAGGTGTTGGTCGATCCCGATGATATGCTGAAAGCGGCATTAAAACTCAAAGATGCCTTGGTACTGCGTTGCGGTGGTATGCAACTCATCCCAGGAACTGACAGTAAAGGAGAATGGCTGAAAATCATCTATTATGATGAAGATGGTGCCGATGCCTCTGAACGCTTCCGGCTTACAACCCCGGCTCAACGACGGCTCTTTGAACACCAGTTTCTCCATCAGCATCAACGTGCCCCAGCGGTACCTTTTAACTGGAAAACGGTTTCAGACATCGTTAATCAGCAACCTTTATTACGTCATCCCGATTTTGTCGTCGCCCGTAAAAAAGGTCAGTTCTGGCAGATTCGTGAAAAGATCTTTGATTATCAAGGACGCTTTCGCCGGGCAGATGAATTGTATTAATAGGCCCCAATTGACGTATTCCATTTGCTGTCACAACCATTTTTCGCTAGAATGCCGCCCGTTTAGCGCCCGCGTTAAACCAAATCCCGAACCTGCTGCTGGGTCGCCTGTAGCAGGATTTATTTTCTTCTTTAAAGAGAAAAATAATGTTTACTATTAATGCAGAAGTACGTAAAGAGCAGGGCAAGGGTGCGAGCCGCCGCCTGCGCAGAACTAACAAGTTCCCAGCTATCGTATATGGTGGCAACCAGGAACCTGTTTCTATTGAACTGGATCACGATCAAGTTATCAATATGGAACAAAAAGCAGAATTTTATAGCGAAGTTCTGACTCTGGTTATCGACGGTAAAGAAACTAAAGTTAAAGTGCAGGCTGTACAGCGCCATCCGTTTAAACCAAAACTGGCGCACATTGACTTCCTGCGTGCTTAATTAGCCACAGTCGAGCTTTTCGGGACGCCGAGTAAATAACGCCGCATTTGCGGCGTTATTTATTTTAGGGATCAATGACCACCACTACGGCGCTGTAACTGGTCACGTAAATTTGGTGGAGTGCCCTTAATTGTTAAAGTGTCCGTTACCGGATCCCAGAAAATTCTTTCGCCAAATAACATTGCATCGAAATTAATTGTCAATCCGCCACCACTTCCGGCAAATTTAGTTAACTGACGCAATGTACTGCGATCTGCTGGAAAACACGCTTCCAATTCATAACCTTGTTCCTGAGAAAATTGCTGAAAATTCTGCTCACCAAATGTTGGCAATTCCTGAGACAACTCCTGAATCTCAATTTCCTCTCCTGCCTGCAATTGTTCATTACAATAGCTGTATACTTGCTGGCGATATGCCTGACGCTCATTTTTATCAAGCTGACCTGACTCACAATAATCATCAACGGCCTGCAACAGCCCTTTATTCTGAGCCTTAGCATTCATCCCTTCACTGGCAGCGAGAAAATCCATAAAGAAATCTGAAACCTTACGTCCTACCCGCCCTTTCAGGAACGTTAAATAACGGCTTGATTCAGGATTGGTTTCCCACTCAGTCAAATCTATACGGGCAACAATATCAGCATGAGGAATATCCAGATAATGCGTGGTATTTAGATCCAGATTATCGTTAACAGACATACTGTTACAGCTATTAAGTACAGCAATCAGCAAATACTCTACCGCCAGATAGCGATACTGACAGAACAGGACCGTCCCACCTTCAGCAAACGGATATTTTGCCAGTTCATCCCTCAGACGTGCCGTTGCTGCGCGACTGAACCCCAGAAAATCTTCATCACCTTTACGCTGATGTCTGAGCGCTTCTGCCAATTCACTCTCTTCATTAAACAGGCCATAAGCTTTACTTTTTGCACTATACACACGGTGTAATTCAGCCATCATATCTTCCACCACCCGATCGGTGGCGAGCAGAGAATCACGCAGCACGACATCCAGCGTCTGCTCATCACGCTTGATTAATTGATGCAAGGCAATTTGGTCTATTTGCAGACTCATTCTTTCTACTCCTTTCGCTGCTTATTTCATTCGCATCTAACGGCGTATTCAAACACTGATAACCAACTGCTGCAATAAAAAACCCTGGGAAAAATAATGTTTCGCCACGTTCCATCAACTATTATTTACTGACAGATATCAGAAAATTGCTAAAGACGCGCTATTACTGCAACATAAAATCTTAACCGTGAATTAATTTGCCACAAAAGAGCAGAAAATCACGCACCTATACGGTAAGATAGTGTGCTTTGTTAGTTCAGGAAGTCTAAATTTATGCCACAGTCATCTCGTTATAGTGACGAACACGTTGAACGTTTATTAACAGAATTGGTCAGTGTTCTGGAAAAAAACCATACGCCGACAGACCTTTCTCTGATGGTACTTGGCAATATGGTAACAAATTTAATCAATACGAGTGTGTCTCCTGCCCAGCGCAGGCATATTGCCGACTCGTTTGCACACGCGCTTAAATCTTCAGTAAACGAAGATAAAGCCCATTAATTTTTAACTAAAGACCACAACGTAAACAAAATATGGTGACTAGCCGTCAGCGTTATCGTGAAAAAGTGTCCCAGATGATTAGCTGGGGGCATTGGTTTGCCTTGTTTAACATCCTACTCAGTCTTGGATTAGGTAGCCGTTACCTGTTTGTTTCTGACTGGCCGGGTTCGCTGCTCGGCCGAGTCTATGCTTTGACCAGTTGGCTTGGGCACTTTAGTTTTATTGTTTTTGCCGCTTATCTGCTGATTCTGTTTCCACTGACATTTATTGTCATGTCACAGCGCCTGCTCAGGTTTCTTTCGGCCATTTTCGCCACAGCCGGGCTGACACTGTTAATATTCGACATTACCATCTACCACCGTTTCCACCTTCACCTAACACCTTTAGTTTGGGATTTAGTTATCAATCCTGATCAAGGGGAACTGGCGCGGGACTGGCAACTTATGTTCATCTGTATTCCAGTCATTTTTCTGGTACAGATGTTATTTGGTACCTGGAGTTGGCAGAAACTACGCAGCCTGAGTCGGCAACGGATTGGTAAGCCATTGGCTGCCGTCCTTATTTCTGCCTTTTTGGCTTCCCATATGATGTATATCTGGGCTGATGCTAATTTTTATCGTCCGATAACCATGCAACGCTCTAACCTGCCGCTCTCTTATCCAATGACAGCGCGCAAGTTTCTTGAAAAACATGGCCTTCTGGATCAACAAGAATATCAGCGCCGTCTTATGCTACAGGGAGATCCTGCTGCATTAACAGTGGAATATCCACTTAACGATCTGACTTATCAGGATAAAGGCAGCGGATACAACCTGTTAATACTAGTGGTTGATGGGCTGGATAATAAAGACATTACAGAGAATATGCCTGTACTCTCCCATTTCAGAGAAACCGGCATTCAGTTCAATCAACATTTCAGTAATGGAATCCAAAATGATACCGCCCTATTCGGGCTGTTTTATGGTATTTCTTCTGGCTATCTGGATGGAATACTTGCTGGACGTAAATCATCCGCACTGATTAATGCACTGACTCATCAGGGATATCAGTTCGGCTTATTCTCCTCTACAGGATTTAATACTCCGCTTTATCGTCAGGCATTACTTTCCGACTACTCATTGCCCACTGCGATCAACCAAAGTAATCAACTTACGGTAACACAGTGGCAGCAATGGCTGAATTTACCCACTAACAGCGCCCCGTGGTTCTCCCTCTTGAAAATGAGTGGACTGGATGAAACTAACGCACAAGGTAATACGGCGGCTCTCGATGTTCAAATTAATGCTGTATTAGAGACGCTGAAAAACAAAAACGCGCTAAATAACACGGTCATTGTTATTACCGCCGCGCATAGTGAAATCACAGCTACGCATCCACCAAAATGGATAAATAATGGCAGATTTAATCGTGATCAAACGCATGTTCCCCTGCTTATTCATTGGCCAGGAACACCATCACAGACCATTGATAAGCTGACAAGCCATCAGGATGTTATGACAACATTGATGCAACGTTTGTTACATGTCAGCAACTCTCCTGATGATTACTCTCAAGGCGAAGATCTGTTTACAGCGCAACGTAATAGCCCATGGATTATTACCGGTGATAATGGTTCTCTGATCATTACAACCAGTGAGAACACCCTGTTTCTGGATAAAAACGGTGATTATTCCTTATATGACCTCGAAGGCAACGAAGTTAAAGATGCTAAACCCAATCTGGCACAACTGTTACAGATACTCACAGAGGTTAAACATTTTATAGCTAATTAAATGCTTAAAAATCAATCGGTCATTGAATTTAGCACTTGCTTTAATTCATAAAATCAGTAGTATAATAAAAGTTATCGGCATGTAGCGCAGCTTGGTAGCGCACCGTCATGGGGTGTCGGGGGTCGTAGGTTCAAATCCTATCATGCCGACCAAATTTCCCCAGAAAAACCAACCTGTTAGGGTTGGTTTTTTTATGTCTGAGATTTGTCTCTGGTAAAATTATGGTAAAACTCCGATTTAAAACCTGGCATTTACAAATCATCTTCCATCACTTAAAGCATAAAATTATCTAATTAACCTGAACTCTGCTTAAGAAAGGAAAGAAAAAAGGAACTAAGAGCCTTAGGCACGATCAACGTTTTTGTATAGAAAACAAAATCGTGGAGATCCTCAGGCTATGATGACTTTAGAAGAACTTTACTGCNGCGTCGATGATTTTTGCCAAAAATTTATTCCGCTTTGGGAACAACAGCTCATCGAGAATAACCTGCTTAAACGCCATCGCGCCGCTTCCCTGTCACTGAGTGAAATCATGACGCTCCTCATTTTATTTCACATGAGCCACTATCGTCATTTCAAAGCGTTTTATATTGAGCATGTGCAACAGTATCTTAAGGCTGATTTCCCCCATCTGGTCAGTGACAACCGAATAATAACCTTGAAGAAAAGCGCGATTATCCCGTTGTGCGCTTTTCTTTCTTCACGCAAAGAAAAATCACAAGGCATGGCTTTTATCGACTCCACCAAAATCGCCGTTTGCCATAATCTTCGTATTCCCCGAAATAAGGTTTTTGAGGGGGTAGCACAACGGGGGAAAACCAGTATGGGGGGGTTTTATGGTTTTAAACTTCATTTGGTCATTAATGATTGTGGGGAGCGTTTGTCTGTCAAATTAACGCGGGGAAATACAGATGCTCGCCATCCGGTTAAGGAATGGGTAAAAGGATTAACAGGACATCTGTATGGCGACAAAGGGTATNNGNTCCTGGCTTTTTGTGGGGAGCGTTTGTCTGTCAAATTAACGCGGGGAAATACAGATGCTCGCTATCCGGTTAAGGAATGGGTAAAAGGATTAACAGGACATCTGTATGGCGACAAAGGGTATTTATCACAAGCTTTAAGTGATGAACTGGAGGCAGAAGGGATAACACTTATCACACGTGTTCGTTGCAATAGGAAAGCCAAGTTTTTATCGATTTGGGATAAGATTATGTTAAGAAAGCGTTTTTTGATAGAGACCGTGAATGACCGATTGAAAAATATTTCTCAGATAGAACATTCACGACATCGGAGTATAGTCGGCTTTTTGTTGGAGGTCGTATCGGGCTTAATTGCATATCCATTCCAACCGAAAAAACCGAGCTTAAATTCACGTGATTCTGAAATCGCTATCCTTAAGCAAAGCTGAGGTTATATTAAGAATAACCGCATGATGATCCCAAATTATGGTGAAATGTACCGGTATGGCGAACCGATTTCCTCTTCATTTGTTGAATCGACGATCAATGAAGTTATCGCTAAACGTATGGTGAAGAAACAGCAAATGCAATGGAGTCAACAGGGTGCACATTACTTGCTCCAGACACGAATAGCAGTACTCAATAATGATTTAAAAACTCGATTTGAGCATTGGTATCCTGGGATCAAATTAAGCGAGGAAACGGATCACTATTTGTCGGAGGCTGTTGCGGCATGAGTGCCCCACACTTTTTTATGCTCTCTTGTATAAGGGGTCTGAAGCCCAACAGTACGGAAACGCACGAAAAGTATGTTTTTTAACCAAAATGGACATTTGGCGGTAGTCACGCGAAAAATAAAGGACACTCCCAGAGTGTAAGAATATGTCTTATACTATAGAATATTAATTAATGAGCTGAAATGAGGTGTATTATGGTATCACGTACAATGACAGTGGATACTGGCGAAGAATTACGGGGTTTTGTAGAAAGCCTGGTCGAATCAGGTTATTACAAAACTAATAGTGAAGTTGTTCGGGAGGGATTACGGTTGTTACAGGAAAAGCAAGCTGAGTCTAAACTAGAAGCGCTTCGTCAGCTAATTGATGAAGGTGATAACAGTGGCAAAGCCATAGCGTGGGATATAAATACCTTCTTTACCCGTATGAAAAATAAAGCACATAATGTCCAGTAAAACCTTTTTTCTAAAGCCTAAAGCTGAACAGGACTTAGAGGCTATTTTTGAATACAGTTACCAAAAATTTGGCCTGGAAAAAGCGCATCAATATATCAAGGATATCGACAGGGCTTTTCATACACTTGCCGAAGAGCCCAGGCTGGCCCGGAGTTACAGCCATGTTCGACCTGGGCTAAAGGCATTCCCGGTTGCTTCACACATTATCTTTTTTCGTTTAATGGCAAATGGGATCACTATTGTAAGAGTTCTGCATCAATCTATGGATTATCAACGGCACATAGAGTGAGTACTGAGAAATTAAAGCCAGTGTTTCAACTCTTGAGCGATATGCGGCTGCTTGTGGAGCATCCATTAAAATCGTCATGGGATAAACTGACATGCAAGAGAAGACCGACAAAGAGCTGCGCTTCATATGCTCCCTGCTACGGGTACCGTAAGGATTCCTGCGTAAATGGAGAGCATAAAAATGTGTGGGATATTTGGGGTTGCGGTTGAGTAGACCCGCCGGTTACCCAGACGGGCCCCTCCTCAGAACCGGATGTGCGGAACTACCGCATCCGGCTCCCGACAGATCAGTGTCCCCACACATATTCAGCGAGTCCAGAGTATTGATCGGGTTTTCCATTTCGTTGGATAACCCAGCATTTTCAAGATCAGATTCAGCTTTTTCCACGTCAGTCGGCGACGACCCCCTTTACGGTTGAACCATCTATAGATTATTCGCATACTTTGGTAGATAAACTGCCCAACTCGTCTCTGGTTATCAGATATGCCGTGATAGTTTATCCAGCCTCTGATCACTCTGATGACGGTATTCAGGATTTGCCGTTTGTCGGGTACTCAGATTCTTCCATAGAAAGTCCCTGAGTCCCTTCAA
>NZ_AYSJ01000014.1:381078-385455 GCF_000517265.1 Photorhabdus khanii NC19 | reverse complement strand
TTTTTCACAGCGCACGGAGCAATGGAGCAGTAAACGCCGTTAAGCGGTCATTTTAAATAGCCAAAAATCAACCAGCCAATTTACATCGCCGATTGCCATTTTTAGCCACCTCTTTTACGATAGCCAAATTAACTATACTCATCTTGGATCTTGGACGTATATTCATAATAGGTAATGTAAAACTCATAATTATTTGATTTTATGAATATTAGCCATTCTATTTAACCACTTATCAGTACTTATGGTTCCGTTGCTCCTCAAACCCCAATATATTAACAAACAAATGATTGGACGGTACGTTAAGTGTCATTTTCAGAAGGCGACTGCACCAGTTCACAGGGCTGACAGCCCGATGTGCAGCCAACTTCTGAACAGGTTTCGTCAGCAGTCCTGTGCACGAAACGTCATGAAGGGGCGAAGTTGCCTAGAACTCCGGTGCACGATATCTCTTCCTCCGGCTGGTGATCGTTAACTCTCTCTGCTGATCCTCGCTGCCAGTCGTGTCATGAGGTCCATGCGTTCATGAAAAATCGCCACGACCAGTGCGGACGCACTCCCGCGTGGCAGGCAGAAGACATAGTGATGTTCACAATGCGCCATCCGTAACTCAGGAAAGAGTTCGCTCATATCCTTGAAAGTACCTCGCCCTACGGCAAGGCAGGCAATACCATGTTCCAGCCTGGTGATATAGCGGCGTACTTGCGCTGTGCCCCACTGTTTGCGCGTGTAGCGGATGATGCTGCGTAGATCTGCTTCAGCCTCCGCCGTGAGGATGTAGGTCGTCAAGCGCGATCCCCGCCGAGTTCTTCGTCAAGAATTTCTCCGATGCTCCTGGTGGACACCTTCCCTGCAATCCCGTTATTGATGCGGTTTCCCAGCAGAGTTTTCAGTTCCTGCCATGCCTGATCAGCATCTGCATCGCCGGGGAACAAACGTTCGAGAGCGTATTGTTTGATGGTCTTACCTTGTAGGGCTGCCAGCGCTTTCAGGCTTTGGTGCTGCTGGTCTGTTATGTCGATTGTCAGGCGGCTCATAGAGGGCATCTCCTTTAAAATACACAAACCCACATTAGCACATATGTATAAATAAAGCCATCAGACCGCTCTGCCCATCAAACGAACGTTTGACGGTCAGACCGGAATCTGTCCGACAATATACTTGTTTAATGGTTTGTCGGACATTAAGATAGGCGGACGGAATGACGGACAAATGAGGCAAAATGGCACTGATTGGCTATGCGCGGGTATCGACGGCGGAACAGGACACCGCCTTGCAGACGGATGCGTTGCGCAAGGCGGGTTGCGAGAGAATTTTTGAAGACACGGTTTCCGGGGCCAGGACCGACCGCCCAGGACTGACTGCCGCGCTGGCCTGGCTGCGCGACGGGGATGTGCTGGTCGTCTGGCGGCTGGACAGACTCGGTCGCTCGATGGCACACCTGATCGAGACAATCAGTGCGCTGGAGTCGGGAGGTGTCGGCTTCCGGTCGTTGACCGAGAACATCGACACCACCACGCCAGGCGGGCTACTCATTTTCCATGTGTTTGGTGCGCTGAGCCAGTTTGAGCGTGACCTGATCCGCGAGCGCACCCGGGCCGGGTTGACCGCTGCTGCTGCTCGCGGGCGAAAGGGCGGGCGCAAGCCTGTTGTCACTGCCGACAAGTTGCAGCAGGCGCGTGAGTATATTGCCACAGGTTTGAACGTCCGCGAGGCCGCTACACGGCTCAGAATCAGTAAGACAGCCCTGTATGCCGCATTGCAAAACGGGAGTGAACAATGATGAGTCGCAAGCAAAGCAGTGCCTTCGTCACGACCAGAAAGGGCTTCTGCTATCTCACGGTCAAAGTTGGCAGAAGCAATTCTAACATCATGCGTATTCGGAACTATACGCTTACGCCGCAGGACAAGCGTGACATGCGGCGGTTGTATCCCGACTATCTCTTTGACTGGAAGAAGATCAGCCAGCAACTTACTGAAAAGAGAGAGGTATGCAGAGCGTATCGCTCCAGGCGGCAAACTCCGCGGAGTACGGAACGCGCGCATCAGTCCCTTTTGTCATGGTGTCTTATGACCCAGGGACGCGCACGGTTTACGCATCCGACACCTGCGATTCATTGCCATTGCTTGACGCCGTCCTGCACATAGAACGTTCACGAAAGAAATAGTTCCGACAAGCAGTGCAGCCGACTCCTGACATTTCGTGCAGTTGTCTTCTGAAAATGACAATCGGGCGTTAAATTTGGACGAAAACCACACAAGAAGTCGGCAATAGCCCAGGAACTTATCCGCCAGAACCAACCTGCTAAGACTGTCATGGAAAGAACGGGGATTTCCCGCGCTACTTACTTCCGATTAAAAAAGGTTATAGATTTCAAACTGACAGATTTTTGAATAATGGAGAGCATAAAAAACCTTGGGGCACTCCGTTAAGCTGGTGATAGGATGAACGAATTGGCAGGTTTTTAGCAGGCAGCTCACCATGAAAGCCTATATCGTTAAAGTGGCTCTTCGCGGTGTCAGCCCTATGGTCTGGCGCCGATTTCGGCTATCAGGCGAGACTTCTTTAGCGGCTTTTACTATATCATTTAGATCGCGCAGGGATGGCAGGATGATCACCTGCATCAATTCCGTATTTATGGTAAAAATTACGGCATTTCCTATTCTGGCGGAATTGCGTTTAGGTCATGCGCTAAACGTACAATAATTTCCGATCTCCAAGCTGACCCCTGTTAGACCGTTCAGGAACCCTATATTGTATTGTACATTACAATTTTATTTTTTATTAAAGGCCGAAGGTGGTTAACCTCCGGCCTTAGTTACGTTTCCGTCACTTCATCATGCGAACAAGGTTCGGATCAGTTCCAGAAGCGCGATTAACGCTTTCAGAACCATGATTGCTTTATCAATAAAAGCTCCCATGCGTTTCTCCAGATTAACTGGAGGGAGACACCGTTGTTTACTCTTACACTGCCTGTCACAACGGTTTTCTCATTGTTAGATGAAGAATGACTCCCTCCCGCCAGAGCACCGAACACAGCACCACCTGTTTGTTCAGTCAGGACTTTAAAATCGTTCATACCCAACGAAGTGGATAAAGGGCAGGAGAGCCACAAAACAGCGCTAACTTGCTGATTATACCCGCTTGTAGCCATACATCCACCATTAACCGAATGTTGGTTGCAAAATATGCTTCAAGAGATATAATTAAGACGTTAGATGAAGAGTGACTCCCTCCGGTCAGAGATACCAACTTAACGCCGGAACATAAAGAACCCGAATAACCAATCGGGTTTTTTTATGTCTGTAGTTCATCAAATTTTTTGTTCCGACCGCTCAACGCGGGTGAGCTGGCCAACTGCTCAATGCCGTCGCCGGCGTTTCCACGTAGCTAACATTTTCAATAAGTTAGTTCTTTCTATAGAAACGTGAGAGGAAAAGGGAATTAACGCATTCAAGAAAGAGGACAAGCTAAAATCTTTTACGCTTCGTTATCCTGGTTGGCTGGAAGCTCGCCTGACTGCGGCAACAATATGGATTTTTTTTGCAAACCAGGGCGAATTCACGACTGGTGATTACGAAGAGATCATGAATAAGGCCAGCGCCCTGAGTCTGGTATCCAATGCAATCCTGTACTGGAACACATCAAGAATAAGCAACATTGTTAAAGGGTTACGTGAAAATGGTGAAGTTATAGATGATGATGTATTAGCCCATATATCTTTACTACCCTATAAACACGTATTACCCTATGGCACTTATTTTGTTGATGGGGAACCTTACGGTACAGAGCCTACCGAAAGGGCAAAACCGTAAGTTTCTGTTCTCATGCTCCTGCTGGTCCATCCTGTTACAAATCATTGTCATAACAATAGCTCGCTCCATCTTTAGCTCATGACAGAAAATTCTTGACATATGTCACTTAATTGCCAATGACTTAATAATCTAATTCATTAATTTAATTACTTAGTAATCATTCTAAAATGTTTTTATATTTAATAGTATTAATTGTTATATTTACTCACAATTAAATTCCCTACATAAAACAATAAAAGGTTTAATTAATAAATATATGTATTTTGACGCGCGAGTTATTATATTCTATTATGGGACCAAGATATTTTAGGTATAAATAAGGTATAACTCGCAGGCAGACCTCGGGGATAACGGCTGAGAGAATCATTCACGAGTCAAAATGCAACATATAAAAACCAAATCCAATAGTATCACCCCACAATTAATTCATACGTGGGAAAGAAGTAGTGAGCCTTGGGGAGCTAAAGATCGCCAATCAAGGTTTATCTACGCCAATTCCGCTTTTTATCAACTACTCAATTTACCAGAAGATTTCGATATCTCGGCTGCATAGCTGAACCCCCC
>NZ_AYSJ01000014.1:378927-380959 GCF_000517265.1 Photorhabdus khanii NC19 | reverse complement strand
TCTCTCCTGTTGGAGAGTATCAGTGAGGAATTAATGATAAGTACAGACGATGTGGTTAATCATATTCAGTCAATTTACCGAAAATTTGATTTGCCACTGCATGCAGAATTAAACGATTTGCTGCAAAGAAAATAAATTTGATCTTTATATTATAGAAAGATTTGTCACTATTGGTAGAATAGATTTAGATCGACTATACATTTAAATATCAATAATCAAATTTTAAGACTAGAAAAAGAGGAATGATAATATGAATAGTAAATTAACCATTTCATCCCAAGTAATTAATACATTAGAGCAAAGTAATGAGCCTTGGGGAATAAAGGATAAAAACGCATGTTTTATTTATGTCAATCAAGCAGTTAAACAACTTCAAAATATTCCAAGTTCTTTTGACTACGAAGGGCTGTATGAACATGAACTTCCCTGGGATGGTGCCGATTTTGCCAACGAATACATGCTCCATGATAAAAAAGTGATGGAAAGAGAAGAAAGAATATGTTCACTTGAAACACATGTACATGGGAAAGATCAAATTCTGTCATCTTATTTTTTTGAAAAATACCCTCTTTATCATGAAGATGGGAGTTGTATGGGCGTTCTATATCATGGTTGGCAAGCTCAGGACTATTCATTAACCCGTCTATATCATGGGAAACTCCCTGCATCTATTCTGTTCCAGCCACCAACTGATTTATTTACTCAGCGGGAATGGGATATTATTTTCCTTCTTTTACAAAAGTATACCAGTAAGCAAATGGGCAAAATGTTGGATATCTCTTATCGCACTGTTGAAACTCATATTTCACGGATATATAAAAAAATTGGCGTTAATTCCAGTTACCAATTGGAAGATTATTGCCGAATAAATGATTATGATCTCTATGTACCAGAAAGATTTGTGCATCCGGAAAGTAGAATGTTTCTTTAGCCTCTAGATTAAAAAGACGTTTTTATTAACATGAAGAAGAACTAGACAATACCACCACAGATTATTAACACAATGGAAATGAGCAATGAGCCGTGGGGAATAAAAGATAGTTCTTCATCCAAAACGAAACCAACCTCAGACCTGACTCAGGTTTGCAAAAAAACGCTTCATCCCCTTCAAACATATATTCAAACCTTCCGGTTCGGATAAGTTGTTTTTCAACTAAAAAATCGGCCGTTAGCCCTAAATTTTTAATCACTGTTAGCATTACTCATCCCCCCTTATTCATCTCATCATGACAACTGCGTCCAGCCAGATCATGATATTCCCCCACTGCTAGCGGTTTCACCGGCAGTTTACTTAAATACACATGCACTGGCGGCATATTCAGAATGGGGAAGATCAGAATATAATCGCAGAAATCCTTTTCTCCCGACTCCCAGAATGCATAATTACCGATGGTCCGATTCAGTTTCATCTTGCAAACCGGCACTTTACCCAGACCGCTTTCCGCGGCCGACATGATACCCCTGAACTGTCATCCTGCCACTTCCACCGTTTATACCATGGCAATTTTTTATCCCACGGCTTATCCAGCACCGGATTGTTACAAATATCTAAGTTGAACTTAAAATACAACTTTATATCTCGTAGCTATACCATTTTAAGTAAGTTTTTTATCCCATTATTCTTCAAAAACTAAATTAAGCAGAACTTGACTAACCTTAATTTTATTTAAGAATAGCTATTCCAACAGTAGGTAAATTTAAACCCATATTTTTGGCTGAAAAGCTCATATAGTTGATTATGCTTACATTTCCAAAATATATATTACCGAATTACAATATCTCGCCTGCTCTATTTAAGAAGCATTCTTTAATTGATCGCACATTATTTCAATTAAGTACTATTTTATTCGCATTATTCTGGCTCAGAGATAACACCTTTTCTTTCATCTTGTTACAAATCATTGTCACATCAATAGCTCGCTCCATCTTTAGCTCATGACAGAAAATTCTTGATATATGTCACTTAATTGCCAATGACTTAATAATCTAATTCATTAATTTAATTACTTAGTAATCACTCTAAAATGTTTTC
>NZ_AYSJ01000014.1:362108-378487 GCF_000517265.1 Photorhabdus khanii NC19 | reverse complement strand
CTCTCCTATTGCGGAATATGAAAAGGAATTCTACCGTCAGGATCAAAAAGTTATTCAAACCATGCAACGGGTTACTTCATTGGAAACTCATCCATTTGAAGAACATAAGATTAAGCAAATCTATTTTTGTAATAAATATCCACTTTGTGATGAAGAGGGTAATTGTATTGGTATTACTTTTCATATGTATAAAACTGAAAATTTTTCTGTTGCTTATTATTATGAAAAAACATCTCCGTCAGCACTGCAATTCATACCACCTAATGACGTATTGACGCAAACTGAATGGGAAGTTCTCTTTCTGATCCTTCGTTCATTAGATGAAGAGAGTATCAGTGAAGAATTAATGATAAGTACGGAAGATGTGATTAACCATACTCAGTCAATTTACAAAAAATTTGATTTACCACTGCATGCAGAATTAAACGATTTCTGCAAAGAAAACAAATTAGATCTTTATATTCCAGAAAGATTTGTCACTATTGGTAGTATAGAATTAGATCGACTATAAATTTAAATATTAATAACTTAACCCTAAAGTTAAAAAGAGGATTATGATATGAGTAATAAAATAATTATCTCACCACAGGTAATAAATACTATGGAAGCAAGTAATGATCCTTGGGGAATAAAAGATGAGAATTCATGCTTTATTTATGCTAATTTAACATTTAAAAAACTTCAAAATCTTTCAAATTCTTTTAACTATGAAGGGATTTTTGATGATGAAATTCCTTGGGATGGCGCAGCGTTTGCAAAAGAATTTATTATCCATGATAAGACTGTAATGACAAAAGAAGCAAGAATATGTTCACTTGAAACACATATATATGGAAAAGAGCGAATTCTTTCATCTTATTTTTTTGAAAAATTACCTCTCTATCATGTAAACGGGAGTTGTATTGGAACTATATTTCACGGTTGGCAAGCTCAAGATTTCTCATTAACCCGTCTATACCATGGAAAACTCCCTGCATCTATTATGTTCCAACCACCGACTGATTTATTCACTCAGCGGGAATGGGATATTATTTTCCTTCTTTTACAAAAGTATACCAGTAAGCAAATGGGCAAAATGTTGAATATTTCCTATCGCACTGTTGAAACTCATATTTCACGAATATATAAAAAAATTAGCGTTAATTCCAGTTATCAACTGGAAGAGTATTGCCGGCTAAATGATTATGATCTCTATGTACCAGAAAGATTTGTACACCCAGAAAGCAGAATGTTCATATAACCAACAGATTAAAAAGGAGTTTTTAATAACATGAAGAAGAACTATACAATATCACCGCAAATTATTAATACAATGGAAATGAGTAATGAACCATGGGGGATAAAAGATAGTTCTTCAAATTTTATTTATGGTAATTCAGCAACAAAAAAATTTATTCACAATTTTAAAGAATCATTTGATTATGAAGGGCTTTATGATCATGAACTTCCCTGGGATGGTGCTGTTTTTTCAAAAGAATTTATTACTCACGATAAAAATACAATGATAAAAAGACAAAGAGTATGTTCAATTGAAACTCATGTATTCGGACAAGAGCAAACTCTGTCATCCTATTTTTGCGAAAAATTACCGCTTTATCATGACAATGGTAATTGTGTGGGAATTATGTACCATATGTGGAAAGCAAAAGAATACTCTTTGACCCAATTATGTCAATTTTATGAAAAACTACCATCATCCATTATACTCCAACCACCGACGGATCTTTTTACTCAACGCGAATGGGATATCATCTTTCTCTTTTTACAGAAGCACTCAAGGAAACAGATTGGGAAAATACTGAATATCGCCTATCATACAGTTGAAACACATATGACCAAAATATATCGTAAAATAGGCATAAACTCTAGTCGGCAACTGGAAGAATACTGTCTGGCCAATAATTTCAATCATTATATCCCAGAAAAATTCCTATTGTCTTAGATTACGTATTACTTCCCGGTTTATATATACTACCTTTGTTCATTATTTATTGATAAAATAGACAGCTCTATGGGATTTTTTCCTTGTTGTTAATAAGTATTTATGTTCAATAATTTTAAAAAACAATAATTGCCTTAAAGGATATATATGAGTCAATCAGAATTTAAAAAAGTCCCCTTTATTACCCCTCAGTTAACACATATGTGGGACAAAGGTTCTGACCCTTGGTTTGTAAAAGATAAAGAATCTCGTTTTATTTACGCAAATAGCATGTTTATTAAAGCCAATAAGTTACCTGAAAACTTTAATATTATAGGGTACACTGATGAAGAATTACCAACACCAGTTAGTGGTTTCGCTCACCATTTTAAAGAACATGAGCGCAGAGTCTTAGCGTGTATGCAACGAATATCATCTATTGGTACTTATCCTCAAGGTAGTGGTCAGCTACCTAAATCCTATTTTTGCGAAAAATATCCACTGATGTGTGAGAATAATCAATGCATAGGAATCATTTCTCATGCCAAAGAAATAGATTATTTTACCATAACTCATTATGTTAAGAATAACATGCCAATATCTATCTGCCCCAGGCCACCCAATAATTTATTGAAAGATAAAGAGTGGATAATTATTTTTTTATTTTGCTGTGGTATTAGCAATAAAGATATAGCCACGGAAATGAATATCTCATGCCGTACTGTGGAAAAACATTTTGAAAATATTTATGAGAAACTCTCCGTCGGATCGGTTTTGGAGTTAAGGTTACTTTGCAAAGAAAAGGGCTATGACCTCTATATCCCACCAAGATATTCTCGGTCCATAGGTCATTTCTTATTATAAATAATCGATTTTACTATTAGCCGTTTCTTACTAAACTATTGATCATTGAAGTAATAATCAGGAATACAATAATGGCATCACAAATTTTTCTACTCCCTCAAATGATCAGGCTTTATGCTGAATTTTTTATAATCAAAATAATATATTGAAAACGTTTTGGATGACTGACTATATACCGCCCATTGCGGCGGATGTTACCGTGTCCAGAATAATCTTCTGTTTACTTTAGCCTCTTACTTACAGCAAGGCGACGGCCTGCGCACAACTTTGATTCAGAATCCTCATTATCGTCTCCGCCCCACTTCGATTGGGATTTATCCTTATCATTCGTTTTTCTAATGTGGGATCAGACTGACGGAATGTACCGGACACCCGGTAAAACAGCGGCGGTATTTCAAATTTTGATTCGGCCCCCACCGGATAAGGCAATGCACCGAGTTGATGGGCAAAACAAAGTACCTGCTCTGCAATCTCTTCATAAAATTCCACCAGCAATACTTTCGATTGTGCATTTGCGACAACCGCCTGTTTTACCTGCGGTATAACGCCCTGATTAAGCCAGATAACCAGCGTTTCATTAACCTGAGCCTGTACCGCATGCATCACTGGCGCAAATACCAGTCCACGCAATACTTCTAATGCCTGAAATCCTTGTATCTGGCTTCCGCCGGAATACATATTACGCCGGATGCGGTCTATTAGCGTTTGTTGACCTGCCACAACACCGACACCTTGCGGACCGAACAGTTTAAAGCTGGAAAAAGTCGATAACGCCGCACCACATTCACAACCAATATGTTCCACTTTCATAGCAGCATAATTATCGTCAACCAGAACCGGTAGTGACGCCGCATTCAGCAGTGATATGACAGCCGCCAGCTCATAAGAATCATCAATTTTCTGCCGCGTATGCTGTACCAATCCCCCCATCGGCCAATGTTGCAAAATCGCAACCCGTATTTGTTCTGGTTGATTAAAATCCGCCCGAACAAGATGTAATCCCATCTGTTCAGCAATCATCGCTGTCGTGGGATATAACGGCGCATCATGAATCAGCAAGGTATCGCCTGCCTTGAGCAATGCCGCTAAACCACAACGTATTGCACCAGTTCCCGCCCCTTGCACCAACACAGCAGCCTCAGCCGAAAAGA
Organism: Photorhabdus khanii NC19; assembly: GCF_000517265.1. Lineage (GTDB taxonomy): Bacteria > Pseudomonadota > Gammaproteobacteria > Enterobacterales > Enterobacteriaceae > Photorhabdus > Photorhabdus khanii. Next base: position 374,551 of record NZ_AYSJ01000014.1, on the reverse strand, counting down.
AATCAGCAATGATCCGCTCAACTCGCTGTGTCATCTGTGGCTGGTTCAACCCCGGTACCAACCCTAAATCTCCTGTAGTCAGAAAGTCTGCGCCGGGAAAATGACGGCAGATAATATCAACCAAACGAAACTGTTTTTGCTGTGCCTGCTCCATATTCAGACTATGTAATGGATAAGTGTTCAATATCTGCTCCCCTGCTCTCCCCCTTTATTTTTTTCATCGTAAAATAAAGGGGGAAGTTGATTCGATTAACCGATGCCTATCAAATGGATAATGTTGGCTAAAACCCCAACAATAATCGTTGCAATAGGCCCAATAGCCATTTCAACCAAAGGACGCTTAGATGTACGGTTGAGCAGGTAAATGCCCGCTACCACCATAAATCCCATGCCCGGCAGGATAGCATTGGCAGCAATCATTCCCCCTACCAATAGCGCAACTTCTAACATACGGGTAATGACAGTACGAATATGGTCGCCACATGCTTTTACGCCAGGATATTTATCCAGCCAGATAGCAATTCTTGCCAGTAGTTTGATTTCCATAAACATAATCACACTGCCGGCAATGAAGGCGATCCACGGGTTATTCGTGACTAATCCAGCGACAAACACGAACTTCATGCCGACCGGGCTATAAACTCCGGTGGCAATCGCCGTCATCCCCACTAACGGAACAAAACTAATCGCCCTGGCAAGCGCAACCAACATGGCATTAGCCCCTTCACCCTGAGCCATCAGTTGCAGTGATACAGGACCTTCCGCCAATAAACTGAGTGACATCGAGGCCGCTACCGCAGTTAAACCCCCACTGAGCACTAGTAACCAGAGGTTGTTTTGAATACGTTGGATCCGCGTGGAAAACAAGCCGACCAGCATCTCATTCGCGCCTTTCGCCGTGGCCGGCCCATCCCCTGCTTTGGGCGCACGCTCTTTCATGGCAAAGTAGAACATCACAATCATCGAAATCAGCAGCGCTATCCCGTTAGGATCCAGTTGTACCGGTTTATCCAGGGAACCGCCAAAACTCAGTGAGCCCATCGCTTTGGTCGCGACATACCCCACCAATGTCGCAATCAGTACCCATATCCCTTTGCCATATCCGTATTGATAGGCCACAACAATGGCAGGAAACAACGCGAAGCAGGCAACAATGGGATCGCCAACTTTGCTCAGGTTGTTCATGAAATTCACCGGCAAATGGGCAAAGATATCGACAACCGATCGTAAACCCGTCATCAAAGCGACGGCATACAGTGCCCCCAGGATCCCGGAAAATATGAAACCTTTTTTACTGTTTGCACACCAAGTGCCAATGACGTCGGTTCCCAGCAACAGGCTATGCACCAGAATAATTGGCGCCGTCAGCGAAAACGGGATACCAAAACCGATAACCAAGCCAAAACTTAAGGCAAAACTGGTCGCAGCCAGGGTTTTACGATTCATCCGCCCTTCAAGATGTTCCGGGATTAAAGGGCGCAAACCATCATGAAACACCGCGATGCCACGGTTAGCCATCATGGTGGATATTCCACCAATAACGGCCAATAAACCCGCTTTAAACGGATCAATTTCCATTAAACGTGTGAAAAACTCATATTCCATCTTCCTGTCCTCATGAAGAAAAAATAGCCCTGATGACCACCGGAATAACGGCTTCTATATCCTGACCGGTAAAACCAAATGCCGTTTTCCCCGCGTTAATATGGGTAATAATTTCTTCATCAGGCAGGATTTTCCCCGGCATGCTAATCGTGACGCATTTATCAATACCCACGATAGCAATCGCCATTGCCAAAGCGCCTCCACCGGTATTACAAGCCCCCAAGTAGTAATCCGCATTACCGCTCTTGAGGGCCATAGCGGCATCAATATCACCCATTACAGTAATGGATGAGACTTTATCCCCGGCCAGGCGGCGTAAGGTTTCAGCAATTTTTTCTTTCTCAATTTGTCCTCCAATAACAAATCTCATATGTTTTTCCTTTATTTGAAAAATACAGCAGGGTTATCACGTAACATCAAATCAATTTCTATCTGTGTCAATCCGGCATGGCTTAACATCGGCACAAAGGTGCTGATTAAATATTCAAACCCATTGCCACCATTGGCCTTCAAATGGGAACGGCGGGTAATATCCATCGATAACATGACGCGGTTAAGCAGGCCGCGTTGGGCCAATGTCTGTAACATGGCGATCCGTTTTTCATCCGGGTAGTAATCGTTTTTGCCAATCGTGTCGAACTGTATGTAAGCTCCCTGTTCAATCATGCGTAGTATGTTGTCCAGATTGTCTCTGAGATCACAATGACCAATAACCACCCGTTCAGCATCTACGCCCTGCTTTTTCAGTAACGTTAATTGCTCAAGCCCCATCGTGCCTAATGACGTATGGGTAGAGATAGGACGCCCGGTTTCCAAATGCGCGATAGCCGCAGCGTGAAATATTTTCTCTTCATCTGGCGTAATCACCCCTTTGCTGGAACCAATTTCCCCAATGACCCCAGCTTTCAGCGTTGTAGCATCAATACCCTGCTCAATCTCAGCGATCATTTCATCCGCCAGTTGTCGGGCTGTGGTGTGTGCCACATGCTGAGGAAAAAAAGCAAACTGGTAATAACCGGTTGAGGCGATTACGTTAATGCCGGAATCCCGCATTAAATCCAGCATAAACTGTGGGTTACGCCCCATGTAGCGATTGGTCATTTCTACAATATTGCGTACACCCAGGCTGACCAATGTTTTCATCTCATCACAAATCAGCTCGTATTGATCCAGCCGGCAGTCAAGGTTGTTTTTAAATGACGATAAATCAATATGCAGATGCTCATGCGCATAGGTATAGCCGGATGCATCAAATCTATCTTGCTGAGTCATGAGAATGCTGCCCAAATGTGAGGATGATGCAAATGAATTTATTCCCCATTAGCAGGGATACGATTTCCCTGGCTGTCGTAAAGCCCTTCCAATACCGGATGCCCTGATTGGATGCCGCTAACCAACGCCACATCACTGCGGGTGGCAAATATCTGAGTGCGAAAGCACAACACGACAGCACAGCCGACCGGAAATTCACCGCTAAGGGAAAAGTGGTAATCAATACTGCTGTTATCCATCGGTAACAGGTGAGTGGATATGATCTGGCCGTTTGGCATGAATATCAGCGCGTTATGAGCTCGCCCACGACGATAATAACCGCCTCCATAGCAATAGCTGTTGCCATTAAACCGATGGGATACTTCTGTCAGATACAGCATGGCAATACGTTCGGGCTGCTCTCCCTGAAAATTGGCAAGGATTGTTCCGGTTAGTGCGTGTCCGGGTTCTGTATGGGTAACACCATATTTTGCCAGTAATGGCAGCGTACTACAGCTTGATGCCGACGGTGCATTTATCTGTGTTACCTCAACCCCTGCCCGCTGTAAAATGTCTTTTGCTTTTAATAAGGTAAATAAGTTTGATGCAGGCAGTGTCTGTTGCAAAGCCTCTTGCCACAACAAACAGGGAAAATGCGTTAATCCCATCAGTTTTACGCCGGGCATTGCCATAATGCGTTGAACAACGGTGTTCAATTCCGACAAATGAAAACCCGCTTCCTGTCCAGGATATAAATGATCATGATCATCATAGATTTTCAGCATAATGCATTGCACATTTCCCTCATGCTGTGCCAGACAGGAAATATCCTCCGCTTTTTCCAAAGAAAATACCGTGATAACTTCCGGATGTTGCTGTATCACAGAGAGCATCATGTTACGGGGGATCTGCACCAGATGACCGGCATGGATAACCGGGATCTTGCTACTCATTAATATCCTGGCTTCTTTAAAATCCACCGCAGTGACACCCTGATAACCCAATATTATCAGCTTATGTGCTAACCAGGGGTTGCGCCCAACCTGTTTGGTCATCAGGTACAGCACAATATCATGGTACTCCGCTACCGCAAGCAACCGTTTGGCATTTTCCAAAACCTGATCAACGTCAATGACATAAGTATCAGGCAGTAAAGCTCCTTGCATCCATAATGTATGGGCGGCTTCAATCAGTGCAGGATTTTGTTTTTTTAGTGCGTTAATAAACATGCTGTACCTCCTTGTACGCCTGACAGCGGTCAATGCCAAAGCAAGAAATAAATGTTTAAATAATTATTTTTTTGAATATTTGATGGAAAAAAAATTCCTTCACCTCTGTTGCCATGCTACTCCTGATCTTTTGCCGCCCAAAGGCTAAACAAGTTCGCCAGCAGATAACCCTCTTCACAGGGATGTAATTGCACGTCAAATTGTGCCAGCAACGAAGCGTTAATCGCCTGCAAATGCGCAAAAGCATCAGATTGACGTACTTCCATCAGCAGTTCAGCATCCATTGAACCGATTTGTTCTCCCCGGCGCGAGCGCATCAACGCATTTGCCATATGTGTTATTACCATTTCTCCCAGCCCGTTCCTGACAGGGATTTCCCAATCATTCTCAAGCTGAGTCACAACTTGCAGCATGCCATCACAGATATCCTGATCGATGACATTTCCCTGACAGAGCAGATTCAGTCGATTTTCCATTTCATTTACTCCGTCCATTTCAAACTAATAACTTGGATCCTGTTGACCTGTCAGTACACGTTGTTGATGAGCTAACAACTCTGTTTTATTCACTGTAGTACGTAAAAGTTGTTGAGTCGGAATGTCATCAACTCTGGTTAAAATCACCGCCTCAGAAGCTTGTATAAAGAACGGATTTCCATGGAGCGGTACCGCAATAAGCTCCCGGGAACTCAGTTCATCCTCTCTGCTAACGTTCCAGATCACTGCGTCAATGTCACCTTTCGCCACTTTGTACAGGCTCTCGTGGTAAGAGATATTCACCAGCGTGATATCCTGCCCGGCAAAGTACACCTCAGTCATGATCTTCTGGTCAGCAGAACGATTATCCAACCCAACACGACGGATGTTATGTTCACCTCCCTTGCGATAAATCAGTTGATGTGCGCCAACATAGGTATGTGGGCCTAATTCAAGTACAGAGCATACATCACGCTGTTCCAGATAAGTTTGCGCCGCCAGATGAGAGACCACTGCCAGGTCATAAATGCCGTTACGCAGACATTCCACCCTGGCGTCTGAACCCCTCATATGAGCGAAGTAAAACGGAATACCATCAAATTGCGCTTTCAGACCACTCGCCAGCCCTTCGTACAATCGGGTATAAGGCAACGGCATCACACAAACCACGTTACCGATATCGGCATGTGCTAACAGCGCCTTGTGATCCAGACTGACCAGGTAACTACCGTTACGCCCCCGTCGATCCACACAAATTGCACCGGAATTCTCCAGTTTTTTTAATGCAAACTGTACCAACCCAACCGACAACGCATAGTCAGATGACAGCTCTTCAATGGTCTTCAAGCGGTTACCATTGCACTCACCTAGCAGATAACGCGCCAAACATGCCTGAGCGACCCCCTCTTTTTTAAGCAGACCATGACTCATAATTATTCTTCATTTTTTTGAATGTATTTATATCCGATTTAAGGAGACAAATAACAATCGGAAAATAGTAAAAATGCGAATGAGGTCACGATTAAATGAGTGTTTTTTTGCAATTGCCGCAAAATTCGTCTCTTCATTAAACTATTTTTACGCTTTGATTGTGGTTGGCTCCGGACGTTTCAGCACTGCGTAAGTTAATCCTCCCAACAGTGTACCGACAATAATCGACATCAAATAACCCAGTACTGGTGTGATAGCCCCTGGGATCAACAGTACAAACAAGCCACCATGCGGTGCCATCAGTTGTGCGCTCACAGCCATAGAGAGAGCCCCGGTCACCGCACCACCGACGATACAACATGGGAGTACACGCATCGGATCACGGACAGCAAAAGGGATCGCCCCTTCGGAAATAAAGCATAAACCCAACACCAATGCGGCTTTGCCGCTTTCCCGCTGAACGCTATCGAATTTCTTCCGGGCAATCAGTGTCGCCACGCCCATTGCCAACGGTGGAACCATTCCCGCCGCCATAATGGCAGCCATTGGCGCGTAGGTTTGTGAACTGAGCAGACCGACACCAAACGCATAGGCGGCTTTGTTTACCGCTCCCCCCATATCGGCACACATCATCCCACCCAAAATGGCACCTAACAGGAGCGCGTTGGTTGTGCCCATATTTGAAAGCCAATGCGTTAGACCCGCCATAATACCGGCGACCGGTTTACCGACAACGTAGATCATAATCAGACCGGTAATCAGGCTGGCGAACAGCGGAATAATCAAGATCGGTTTTAATGCTGACATACTCTGCGGCAACTTCACTTTGGCACTGATCAGCTTCGCTGTGTAACCGGCAAGGAAACCGGCAATAATGCCGCCGATAAAGCCCGCGTTAGTGCTGGCGGCCAACATGCCGCCAATCAGTCCAGGCGTCAGACCGGGGCGATCAGCGATTGAGAAAGCGATATAACCTGCCAGCACGGGCACCATCAAGGCGAAAGCCGAACCACCACCGATCTGCATCAGCGCCGCCGCCAATGTGCCCGGTTCTTTAAATGCGGTGATACCAAAGGCAAATGACAGCGCGATACACAGCCCACCCGCCACCACCACCGGCAGCATATAAGAGACACCGGTTAACAGATGGCGATAGATGCCAGTGCTCTCTTCCCCTTGCCCGGTTTTAGCATCTTGCCTTTCCGGCTCGAAAGGCTTTGCTTCAACCAATGCTTTATCAAACTCCTGAGCCGTTTTCTTCAACGCCAGACTGGTTGAGGTACGGTACATGGGCTTTCCGGCAAATTTCGCCAGATCCACGTCAATATCCGCGACTACCAGCACCAGATCCGCTTCTGCCACCTCTTCCGGCGTAATGACATTACCCGCCCCCACTGAACCGCGGGTTTCCACCTTCACCCACCAGCCACGTTTTTTGGCTTCGGTTTCGATAGCTTCGGCTGCCATAAAGGTATGCGCCACCCCCGTAGGACAGGCGGTAACCGCAACAATACGTTTTGTGTCACAACTCAGGTCAGTTGCCGGCATCTGATATGGCTGTGCGTCAGCTTTTGCTTGCCGAAAGAAATCTTCCGGCGCATGCAATGCCTGTTCCGTGTTGCCAAGATAAACTCGCTTGCCATTCAGGGTGTTATCGGCAGGTATGGTATCGCCAGTCACTACCACCAAATCGGCTTCAACCGGATTTTCTGTCAGTATCAGCCCATTTTCCGCCGCAGCAGCACTGAGGACAGTTTTCACCAGATAACTTCCGGCCAGTCCTAACAAAGGATCAATGATAAGCAACGTTTTCATTACATCTCCCCCTCACCCAAACCGGAAGCAATCGCTTCACCAATGGCAGTTATCGCCTGCTGTGCATCATCACCGTTGGCAACGACGTGAAGCCGATGACCTTTTTTAACGCCCAGCGCCATGATTTTCATCAGGCTGCGGCCATTTACCGGTCGACCGGTACCATCAAGGTTGAGCATGGTAATTTCACTGGAAAATTGCCGGATAACGTTGACCAACACCGCACCTGGACGGGCATGCAAACCGTGGTCATTACACACGACGAACTCCCTGCTGAATATTTCACTTTGCTCTGGTGCGCCACGGGTCAGCAATGCCAGCACTGTCGGCGCATCAGCCTTCAGCAAACATTCCGCTTTTTGTGTTAATAGCAAATTGCTCAGGTGATGCAACACATTCAGCGGTTGGTCGTCGGTAACCGCAACGGTCAACAGCATCACCACTACCTCGTTGTCCTGCGTGCATAACCGGCTGACGGCTACCGCGCTAGCTAAGTTACCGTCGGGGCTGTCGCTCAACCAAATACCTTGTCCGAGATCCAGCGGCTTACTGTTAATCACTTTACTGATAAAAGTCGTATCCACCGCACCCGCTTGTTGTAACCGCCCGGCATTCAGCGCTTGTAGTGTCATCAGATCGCCAGCATTAATATCCAGAGAAATCAGGCTGGTATCGAATTTAAACTCGGCTTGCTGGCCTTCTCCCATTAGCAAGCTACGCAGTGCCTGAGCTGAATCGACAGTTTTTAGCTGCCCGGCAATGCGATCGTCGCTCAACAGGTGTGCTAACTGACGCAATAGTGACAAATGTTCATCGGAACATGCAGCGATACCAATGACCACATAACACATAGCGCCTTTATCCCATTCCACACCCTGTGGGAAGTGAAATACCTGTACGTCGGTTTTCAGCACCAAATCACGGGTATTGATCGTGCCATGCGGAATAGCGATACCGTTGCCAAGGTAAGTAGAAATTTGCCTTTCACGTTGCAGCATGCCGTCAACATAGTCATCACTGACGTTACCATTAGCGGCTAGCATGGCCGCCACCTGGCGAATAGCATCCTCTTTACTGGTTGCAGTTGCACCAGTGTGGATATTTTGCAGAGCCAACTGGAACATGGTTTTCCTCTCTTACTGAAGATAGAATCGTCTCAGTTATGCTGAGAAAAAAAGCGTTAAAACCCACCACAAAGGAAAATGAGATAAAACTGAAACGTTTCAACCAGTGTGGAGTATGATTAATTATTATTCAATATTTGCACTGTATAATATTGCGATTTTTTGAGATTACGCACACTTTTTCCGATATCGTTCTTTAAATATCTCCAATTGAAGGAATTAGCAAACAGATAGTATTATTCTGTCGTAATGATCATGACTATCCGTTTTATAGTTTATTAGATTGAAAATAATTGAATCCGTGCTGAACTTGTCATACTTTCTTACAGTTTGTAACAATTTCTTACAAATTTATATTTTTGTAAATTTATAAAAAATGCTTGCTATCTGATGAAAGTTTAATAATTATTACTTAAATTCCATCATATTGGCAATATGATGGAAATCTCAGCCCCTGTTCCCCTTATTCAAAGGGATTAATCGATTTGGAATGCATTTTTGTATTCCTGTCGTCAAATAACCATTACACCCGACATAAGCACTCTTTCTTGTCGACAGCAATGGGATTTTTATTATGTTATTTTTGATGAAGGTGATTGACGATCAAACAGGAGAAATCTTGTGGGATTTTCAATGACTGATGTTTGGTCTGCGTGCCTATATAATGTTAAAAGAAGGAGGTTAAACCAATGGGTATATTAGATCCGCTTCTGGGTTTAGATTGTAAGAAGTATTTGAGACACTGGGTAGAATTTCAGTTGGTGGATGAACAGGATAAGCCGCTGGTCAACCAGCCTTATCGCCTGATCAATCGCAGAACCCCAGGTTATGTGCGTCAGGGGGTAACCGATGGTTTCGGGGTGCTCAGGGAAGAAGACCTGTCAGCTTATCCGGTGACCTTGTATATCCACGCCCAATCGTTGGCGGATGAAATGGAACAGCGCCCGTTGCGGGAAATACGCGGTGAAGCAGCGTCGATGGTGAAGCCGAAGGCCATCAATATCGCTATGTAACTATCGGGCAGATCAGTGATAGGTTGCCGGTGATTAAGCATTGGCATGATCCTAACAATCTTCCACCTCCCTATCATTTCCCGGACCCGGAGCCAAAACAGCTTGCCGAACTGGTTGCGCCGGAGAAATACCATTTTTTCCGGGATCAAGAACAATTATTTGAAAAACACTAAATGAAAGGACCGATATTGTGGCGGATATTCGGCAGCGCGATGCATTATTTTTACAGATGGATCATCAGTTGAAGCAAGCACTAATTTGCACTCAACAGGATAAACAAGGTCCGTTGGCCTTATTACGCTATACGGATAACGCGGTAGGAATTGAGGAAAACTGACCATGATAAATATGAAAACATACTTACCTGTATTGTCGGCAATATTCATTAATATCGTTTTTATGTATGCGCCTTAACAGGCGCATACATCAGAATTGCTTATTCAACTGAACAAGCAGAAGCCCTTGGGACATAATCGAAGTGTAATTCCCGATGTCGGTTCCTTTTTACACTCCAAACACCGTGAAAACGCTCTGCATTACTGGCGGTATACCGCACTGTGTGGCGAATGTTGCTGTGTCCAAGATAATCTTGTATCAACCGGGTATCCACTCCCCTATCTGCTAGAGCAAAACCGCAGGCATGCCGCAACATGTGCGGATGCGAACCTATAGAAATATTAGCCCGTTGCCCTAGCTGGCTAATAATTTGATAAATGCGCTGACGGGTCAACGGCTTCCCGTAACGTGACAAAAATAACCAATCACTATCTGCACCCTGAAAGGTTTTACGCACTTTGAGCCACGCCTTGATCGCCCGAATCTCATAACCTAAGAGAGGATGATTGGTACAAAATCCGCCTTTTAAACGCCGGATGTACAAACTTCCATCGTCCAAATCCAGATCGGATAATCGTAGATGCCTAGCTTCGCTAACACGTAAGCCATGAACAAAACTCATATATACCAGGCAATAGTCGCGCTCCCGATTAGAGCTCTCTTTTGCCACTTCCAGCATACTTTCCACTTCGTGTTGCGTCAGATGTTTTCGTTGACCCATTATGGTCTATCCCAAATATTCTTTGCTTTAACGCATTGAACACACTGCGTTATCTGTAACTGATTAAGACCCTGAACCAACCCTAAATCCCCCATAGTAACTAAATCTGCACCAAAATAGCGGCAGATGACTGAACGAAATTGCTTTTGCTGTGCCTGATCCATGTTCAAGCTGTGTAATAGATAGGTTTTCAATGTCTGCTCTCCTGTAACCCTCCTCTATTCTTACCATCACACAATAAAAAGAAAAATAGTGATTCAATTAATCATCCCTCATCAAATGAGTCATGTTGACTGAAAATATCAACAAAAATCACTGTGATAGGCCCAACAACCATTTTAACAAAAGGACCTGTCAGCCAGATTGATTTTTGGTTCAAATCACAAGGAAGGATGTTGATGTGCTAATACTTGCCGGCTGTCGATAAACGTTCCATCTCTCTATTCTTCTGCCGGAGAAATCCAGCAGGCAACAAAATGACTGGCTGGGCTGGTAACATTAGCATAGGTTCCTTTGCACAAAACAATGCTGTACAACAGCCAGATACGACGTTCGATTTTTCAAAATCACCGCCCAATTTTATCCATGTCGCCATAATAATGCCCTTTACTACTTAGTGGTATCTTCAAAAACCCAGACATTATGACTCATTATTACCCTTTTCAGCTAATTATTTGCGCAAAAATATGATTTTCGAGGGTACTTATACGTTTAAAAGTCACATGTTGCCTTTTCAATTATTTATTATTTAAAACAATGGGATAGATATCATTTCATCTTCCTGTGATGCTATGCTTAATCTGTCTCAAATAATATCCATGACAAGGAATATGATCTCGACAAATAAGAAAAATAGGAAAATAGACAAGGGATGTTAAGTATTAGATTAAATTCACATAAAAATATTTAAATAATTCCAATACAAAATCGTACCAGAAGTTATATTTCCCATATAGAGATATTTATACATCAAATAATAAATTATTTAATTAACACATATAGGTAAAAATAAAAAATATTATTTTTTGACGAATTAACTGTTGCAATATATTATATGATCAGGTTATTTTAAGTAGAATCATTAAAAAACTCTTCAGACAATTACTTAAATGATAATTAAGGAGTTGCCATGTCAGATATAAGAAACAAACCAAACAATATCACCCCGCAATTAATTTACATGTGGGAAAAAAGTAATGAACCTTGGGGGGCTAAAGATTGCCAGTCAAAATTTATCTATGCCAACCCTGCCTTTTACCAACTACTCGACTTACCTGAAGATTTTGATATTACCGGGCTTTCCACAGATGAATTACCCTCGCCTATTGCAGAATATGAAGAAGAATATTACCGTCAGGATCAAAAAGTTATTCAAACTATGCAAAAAGTAACTTCAATGGAAACTCATCCATTTGGAGAAAATAAAACTAAGCAAACCTATATTTGTGACAAATATCCACTTTGTGATGATCATGGCCGTTGTATCGGTATCACTTTCCATATGTACAAAACTCAAAATTTCTCTATTTCTTATTATTATGAAAAAACCCCTCCGGCAGAACTGGAATTCACGCCACCTAATGATTTATTGACACAAATTGAATGGGAAGTTCTTTTTCTCGTTCTTCGCTCATTGGATGAAGAAAGCATCAGTGAAGAATTAATGCTGAGTACAGAACATATTGTTAACTGCATTCAATCAATTTACCAAAAATTTAATCTATCACAACAGATAGAATTAAAAAACTTCTGTAAAGAGAATAAATTTGATCTTTATGTTCCTGAGAGATTTATATCTCTCGGAAGCAGAGAATTATAAATTTATTAAATATATAAATAGGACTTAATAATGAAAAATATCAATAAAATAGTTATTCCCCAACAAATAATCAATACGATGGAGACAAGCAACGATCCATGGGGTATCAGAGATAAAAAATCAT
>NZ_AYSJ01000014.1:313704-361203 GCF_000517265.1 Photorhabdus khanii NC19 | reverse complement strand
AAGTGACTCAGCAATGAAACGCTGTGAAAAACCCGCTTTTTTTAAACTGGAAATCTGATATCTTTCTGTCTCGGTCAGTTGTGTACGATGGAGACAAGCAACGATCCACCAAATCATCCCCATCCATAAGANAAAGATGATTTGCTGTTGTTCAATCAAATCAGTGAAATCTGGCAAAGTATATTGTAATGCCAATAAAGCCTATTGTGATCTCCTTAATTTACCTCATAATTATAATATTGAAGGAAAATATGATAGAGAGCTTCCTGCCCCAACAGCAGAATTTGAAGCAGACTTTCAATCACATGATCGTAAAGCAGAAGAACTGGAGCAAAAAACATATTCACTGGAAACCCATCCTTTTGGTAAAAATCAAATTCTTTGTTCATACTTATTTGAATTATACCCTTTCTATAATGACTCAGGAAATTGTATCGGAACTCTATTTCATGCAGGTAAAGTAAAAAATTTTTCTCTAACACATCTGTTTTATGGAAAATTACCCGAATCCATTATGTTCCAAGCGCCATCTGAAATTTTTACTCAACATGAGTGTGATATTATTTTCTTGATTCTACAAAAATCCCCCCGTAAACAAATCGGGAAAATACTGAATATATCCTATCATACCCTTGAAATTCATATATCAAGGATTTATTGCAAAATTGGAGTTAATTCCGACCGACAACTGGAAGAATATTGTCGACTTAATGGTTTTCATCTCTATGTACCAGAAAGATTTTTGCAACAAGAGAGCATCATGTTTTCCTAAATCAGGATATTATATAACAATAAATATGACTATAAAAAATTCGACTATTTCGTCACAAATAATAAACACCCTGGAAACCAGCAACGAACCGTGGGGAGTAAAAGATAAATCCTCCTGTTTTCTCTATGGTAATGATGCATTAATTAAACTTCAAAATATCAATACCACTTATGATTATGAAGGTAAATATGATAGTGACATTCCCTGGAAAGGCAATGAATTTTCTGAAGATTTTATTAAACATGACTTGAAAGTAATAGCAAATGAAGAGAGTGTTTTATCATTAGAAACGCATGTATTTGGACGAGATAAAGTTTTATCATCTTATTTACAGGAAAAGTTTCCACTCTATGATGATGAAAAAAAATGTATCGGCATCCTGTTCCATGCCTGGAAAATTCAGGATAACTCACTCACTCGGCTATTCCATAGCAAACTACCCAATTCTATTATATTTCAATCACCGACTCACCTCCTTACTGAGCGAGAATGGGAGGTAGTCTTCCTTTTTCTGCAAAAATATAGCAGGAAGAAAATCAGCCAATTACTTAATATTGCTGATAAAACCATAGATGTATACATAAGAAAGATTTACAATAAGTTGAACATTAGTTCAGATTCACAATTGGAGGAATATTGCCGACTAAATAGCTTTGATCTCTATGCACCAAAAAGATTTTTATTGTCTTACTTATAAATGTCGTCTATTTACTCAAATTTTTATAAGGTAATAATGTTATAAAGGTCAAATATGAGTCAATCAGGATGTAAAAAAGTCCCTTTTATTACTCCTCAGCTAACTAATATGTGGGATAAAAGCTCAGAACCGTGGTTTGTAAAAGATAAGGAATTCCGCTTTATTTATGCAAATGCAATGTTTATTAAAGTCAATAAGTTACCTGAAAACTTTAATGTTATTGGATATACCGATAAAGAATTACTAACACCAGTTAATAAATTTACTCACCTTTTTGAGAAACATGATCGTAAGGTCTTACAGTATATGCAGAGAATATCATCTCTTACCTCTTATGCTCTAAACAAAAACGAACAATTTACATCCTATTTTTGTAATAAATACCCATTAATGGATGAAAATAATCAGTGTATTGGCGTAATTGCTCACGCCAGAGAAATACATAACTTTACCGTGTCTCATTATATGGAGAATGATATTCCTATATCGATTATATTTCAGCCACCAAATGCTATCTTAAAAGAGAAAGAATGGGTAATAATTTTTTTATTCTGCCGTGGCGTCAGCAATAAATATATTGCTGAAGAAATGAAAATTTCATATCGCACTGTGGAAAAATATTTCGAAAGTATCTATGAGAAACTATCAGTTAACTCAGCTATTGAATTAAGAACATTTTGCAAAGAGAATGCTTATGATCTTTATATCCCCCCAAAATACCTTCAGTCTATAGGCCACATTTTGCTATAAATAATCACGATTTCATTATTACGTATTTCTCTCTGACCTGTTTAATTAATCTACTTTTCGATTAAACTCCCCCCTAAGCTGATATATGGAAAACAATTTGATAAATAAAAATAAAGGGCTTAATACGAGGCTAAATTATCATTTTTCTGAATATTTATTCACTCGTTTCTTTTGTTAAAGACTTTTAGAAAATTAAGAAACCACGAGACCAGCATGAGCACTGATTGAAGCTTATTATGGTCGAATGGTTTGCATTAATATTTTGGTAAAAGAGATCGAGACAGGGTATTTATAACCCTGTTTCAAACTCCAGATATTCCAATCAACGAACAATAACGCCTAACAGAATGCCCAATGCACCAAAGTCAGCGTCACTGAATGTCGTGTTAGCAATACCAATATCCCCCAGAACAGGTAACAGGAATACAGGCAGAAAAGTTATCAGCAAGCCCTGAGCAAAAGCACCGAGAATAGCGCCTCTGCGACCACCTGTCGCATTACCGAATACCCCAGCCGCAGCGCCAACGAAGAAATGTGGCACGACACCGGGAATAATTACCGTCATACCCAATGCATATAATATAAACATACCGATGATACCGGCAATAAAACTACTCAGGAAACCAACTAATACCGCATTAGGCGCGTAAGGGAATACAACCGGACAATCCAAAGCAGGTTTAGCATTCGGAACTAATTTGTCAGAAATTCCTTTAAACGCAGGGACGATTTCTGCAATCACCATTCTCACACCTTGCAGTATGATATATACACCTGCGGCAAAGGTAATGGATTGCATTAACGAAAACATAAACCCATTTTTTCCACCACTGACTCCTCTGACGAAATCACCACCGGCAAACAAACAAGTGATCATGAAAATAATTGCCATCGTGAAAGAGATGGCAACCGGTGTATCACGCAGAAACAGCAAGCTTTTCGGTACATTCATCTCTTCCGTTGAGTGTTCTTTGTTACCCAATTTGCTGCCAATAAAACCGGACAAAACATAGGAGAACGTGGAAAAATGCCCAATGGCAACGTCGTCAGAACCGGTCACTTTTTTCATATATGGATGGGCAATCGCCGGGAAGAAAACCATAGCAACCCCAACAACCACCGAACCAATAACCACCAGCATAGTGCCGTTTATCCCCGCAGTTGCCAGAATGACCGCGACCATCATGGACATAAACAGCGTATGATGCCCTGTCAGGAAGATGAATTTCCACGGGGTAAAACGGGCAATCAAGATATTGATCACCATAGCAAAGAACATAATCATTGCCATTTCTTTACCAAAACTTTTCTGCGCAATGGAAACAATCGCTTCGTTGTTTGGTACTACTCCCTGAATACCAAAAGCATGTTGGAAAATTGCCGCAAAGTCCCCCAATGAAGAGACGATTAATCCAGCCCCGGCCCCCAAGATCACAAAACCCATAATGGTTTTTATGGTGCCCTTGATACATTCAGTCACCGGCTTTTTTTGCACGACCAGACCAATAAGCGCGATAAATCCCACTAAAATCGCAGGCTCTGACAGGACATCACTCATCAGAAAATGGAAGAATTCCATGACAGCCTCCGGTTACAACGCACCAAGTTCGGCTAACGCCACGGACAGACGCGCTTTCATTGCGGCTTTATCCACCATATTGTCCAGTGCAACAATTTTGCCATCGACTGCCTGAGCAACCAGTTGTTCTGCAATATCTTTAGTACCAACAAAAATATCACTTTGAGTTGCTTTTGCTGAACCCAGATCAACATGATCAACGCCAGCATCTATCCCCATCTCTTTCAGAATATTTTTAATGCTCATTTCCATTATCAGGCTGGTACCTAACCCATTTCCGCAAACGACTGTGATTTTCATACTGTTTTCCCATAACAAAAAAATAACAAATTAGTATTTGTTAATAACGAAAAGAATTTCTTCTTTACTTTTAGCGCCTATCAGCAGCGCCGTATCTTGTTGATTATCAAACAGTGCAGCAAGTTGAGAAATCACTTCGATATGGCTATTGCTGTCAGTCGCTGCTAAGACAATCAATAGCTTGACCGGATCATTTTCTTCAGAACCAAATTCAACACCGTTGCTAATAACGGTTAATGCTAAAGACAATTTGTTGACCCCCTCCTCAGGTCTGGCATGTGGCATAGCAATTCCCGGCCCGACAACGTAATAGGGCCCAATGGCCTCATGAGAGCAGTAAATAGCATCAATATAACGGAGTGAGATTGAATGGTTTGCCACCAGAGGCTGGCAAGCAATAGCAATAGCTTCGCGCCAATCTTTAGCGTCAGGGATCACTTGGATCACATTACGGGTAAGTAAAGTTTTTAGCATCAGTTTCTCCTGGTTGAAATTGTGTTCCGTCTTCTATACCCCTGTCCTCTCTCCAGAGATATTAATCACAAATGGTAGCGCTATCTATCATCGTAATTCATTATTGTGATAGCGCTATCATTGTTATCTAATCGATTTACCTGAATACGAAAAACACATCATGGTTTTTTTCCCACGACTTGCCTGAGATAAGGTAGAATCCTACCGTCAAATTCATAGCCGTTAATGAAAAAAATAGAAAAATATTGATGGAAAAGACACGAAAACGCCGTAATACAGGGCGAGTAACATTACAAGATGTTGCTAAGTATGCCGGTGTCGGTTCAATGACGGTCTCTCGCACATTGAGAACACCAGACATGGTATCGGATAAATTACGGGAAAAAATTGAACACGCCATACAGGAGTTGGGATATATCCCCAATGGCGCTGCCGGCGTACTTGCCTCCGGCCAAAGCAATATTATCGCGGTTCTTGTTCCGTCTTTGACAGATAGAGCCAGCGCCACATTTATACAGTCCCTGCAACAAGTGCTGAATAAACATTCCTTTCAGGTTTTACTCGGATGTCATGAATATAACCGCAATAAGGAAGCCGAAATTATCATGACATTGCTGCAAAGCAACGCAGCCGCATTGGTTATCTTCGGTTCTCAACTGGCAGATAAAACCTATGACAATATTTCGCATATCAATATCCCGATTATCAATGTCGCGGGATCTCATCAACAACAGACAACAATCAATATAGAAACGGATTTTTCCGCAGCGGCTTATACCCTGACTGAGCATATGCTGAATAAAGGCCGGAAGCATATTGGTTATATTGGCGCACAAATGGATAATCGTTTGCAAAATCAGCAAATTAATGGCTGGAATAAAGCCATGCTACATCACTATCAGAACGCAGACCAAAATATCACTACGCCAAATGCTGCCAGTATGCAATTTGGTTGTCAGGCAATCGCCGAAATGTTATTACGTCAACCTGAATTGGAAGGCGTGATTTGCAGCCATGAAGTGATTGCTCTGGGAGTCATGTTTGAATGCCAGCGTCGTCTGCTTAAAATACCGGCTGATCTGGCTGTTGCCTGTCTGGAAGGATCGGATAACTGTGATCACACGCAACCAACGCTGACATCAATCCGCATTGATTACCCCAAAATAGGCAAGGACACAGGAAAATGGCTGGTAAAACTACTTAATAAACAGGATGAAGATGAGCCAGAATATCAAAATAATCAATATCACCTGTTTTCGTATAAATTTGAGCCAAGACAAAGTGCTTGATGGAGTTGAAAATCCCAGTAAAGTGCCACAAGAGCCTATAAAAGCGCTAATTATTTATCTGCTGACAACTGCTTAAAAGGAAAACCCGCACAGTCTTCAACCCGATTGACTATGTCAGCAATTGTCGTTTCAGCCAGGGTAGCTTCCAACACACAGGTAATACGCGAGAACTCATCTTCTAAAACCGGAGTGATATTGTGTCCGATATAACATTTGGGATTGGGTTTAGAACGGTGCAACGTAAAATATAATGGATCTTCAACTGTACGATAAATATCCAATAATGAGATTCGCTCCGGTGGACAGGCCAATAACGCTCCCCCTCCCTGACCCATTTGCGAGTAGGTCAACCCGGCTTCTGCAAGGGCGCCCAGAAGCCGGCGAACGACCGTTGGGTTAGTATTCACACTTTTTGCGATATCTTCGGAGCGTACAGCTTGACCATGATGAAGCGCAATATCAGTGAGAATATGAATAGCCACGGCAAAACGAGTAGATGTCGGCACTAGAAAACCCTGTATATCTTAAAAATGTCATTGAGAATAGCAGAAAATAAGAAAAAAGTTATATGATATATAACTAATTTCGCCGCATAGTAAATAGTGAAATTCAGGATGTCAATCTGTCTGATTAACATTCCTGCTCCTCCCGATCTGTTACCCACATCACTATCTGGTTTAGCGAGTGTGACGAGCTTGATATATCAGGTTAGATACGATTTGCATGGGCACGTTCAATCTGAAGAGTATCGGCAACCTGCTGTAATTTAATTAACCGCCCATCCCGCACTGTCCATATATGAACGAAACGAGAAATAAATCGTTTGCCTTTCTTTACTCGTCCCAAATAATTACCCAATACAATGACATGATCACCTGACTCGAAATATTCAGAGCCATCTGCAACGAATTCATCAGTATCGTTAAAAAGTGGCACAAAAAAATTATTCAATATATCTTCAATTCCTTCATAAACCCCACTATATCGAGAGCCTTCGGTAATATCCCAAACAATATCACTCCCCATGATCTGGCGAAGAATACCGACATCCCCCATAGAATCGTAAAAACGACGAACAATAGATATATTTAATGAATCTGACATTGATACTTCTCCTTCAAATTATCCCGCGATGAAATAGGGTCGACTCTGGTAAAACGAGCCGACCTGATATCCCGGAATGTTCAGTAAAGAAATTCTATGGAACGTTGAATTCACATCCCCGGAAAATAACTCGAACATCTTTCATCTTAGGCTATCCATTGTGGGTAAGATATCCCCTTACCTAGGTAAGCACAGGATAATCGATATAGCCTACAGGCCCAGGAGCCATAAAGGTTTCCGGTTGTTGGTCGTTAAATGGCGCTTCAATTAAAAGCCGGTGAGGTAAGTCTGGGTTAGAGATGAACAAGTGACCGAAAGCCACTGCATCAGCCCTGCCGTCAGCAAGCGCTTGCGCGGCACTCTCTTTTGTCAGTTCCTCATTGGCAATATAAGTTGACCCAAAAGTTTCTTTTATCATCTTACCCAAATCACCGTCAACAACAGGATCACGTGAGAAAATGAAAGCAATTCCACGTTTACCCAGTTCACGCGCGACGTATTCGAAAGTCATCATAGGATTAGAATCCGCCATGGAGTAATGACCACCACGTGGTGACAAATGTACACCAACACGAGATGCTCCCCAGACTGAAATGCAAGCATCTGTCACTTCCAGCAACAACCGTGCCCGGTTTTCTACTGAACCACCGTACTGATCCGTACGAAAATTAGCATTATCTTGCAAGAATTGATCGAACAAATAGCCATTGGCGCCATGTACTTCCACGCCATCAAATCCTGCCACTTTCGCATTTTCCGCTCCACGTCTGAACATCTCGACAATGCCGGGAATTTCATCCGATTCCAGAGCCCGTGGAACCACAAAAGGACGTTTTGGGCGTAATAAGCTGACATGACCATCAACTGCAATCGCGCTTGGAGCCACGGGTCGCTCCCCATTAAGGAAAGCGGGATCCGATACCCTCCCCACATGCCAAAGCTGCATGAAAATACGCCCACCGGCAGCATGTACCGCATCCGTAACCAACCGCCACCCAGCAACTTGTTCGTCTGACCAAATGCCAGGAGTATCAGCGTAACCCACACCCTGTGGCGTTACTGAAGTCGCTTCACTAATAATCAAACCAGCAGATACGCGCTGAACATAGTATTCCGCCATCAGAGCATTGGGGATACGTCCTTCTCCCACTGCACGGCTACGCGTCAGAGGAGCCATAATGATACGGTTCGGCAAGTCGAGATCACCAATGCGAATTGGGTCAAAAAGTGTAGGCATATTTTTTTCTCTCATATGGACTATGGACTAAATAAATGCACTTCGTTGCAAATCATCAATAGGTACATAACCAGGTAATACCGCCAGCAAACAACATCGGTCAGGGAATGTATTCATTCTCAAACCCTTAGCAACGGGGGATCCGCCTGATATGAATTAATGTAACTTACACAGTTACATTAAACAAGAGGGATCTGACATTCGATGTCAGGACATATGCTGTTCACCAGCATCATTCTTTCTAAACGATCCATGCAAGCTCTTCGTTAACGCCATTAGAAAGGGCGCAATGAAGCTCAGTTTTATCTTTTTTAGCCCTCTCCCCTCAAAAATTGGTTATGATTACAAATGGCTTACCTGATGCTGACCGGCTGTTAATTGATATGTCAGAAAATTGTTGCGAGGAGAATACCTATATGAATTTATTAGATAATTTACAAAAAAAACTAGATGGTTACTTTAATAAAACAAGTGGAATTAACTATGTAAAAATATTTGATACTCCCAAAATATGGGGGCTTCCTTTTGGAAAGGAGATAATGCCACAGGCTGTTAAAAGAGCAGAGGAATTTGAAGATGCTATTGTCAGCATTCTGGAAAACATGCGTTATCGCTGTGATATTTCCTCCTTGAATGCCCCAGATGCAGAGTGGAGGAAAGTTATCCTATCAGCTATTGATAGCGCATTTACAAAAAAAATCAACAGGAAGGACAGAACTCAGATAAGGTTCTTATTCGCTCAAACACCAACATCTTTGTTAAACGGTGTGAATTCATATTTTGAAGGTACCCCTGAATATCTGGCATTGAAGAATGATATTATCAAATTAATTCAGGAAAGGAGAGATAATTGGGAGTGTATACCTGAAATATGGATTGGTAGGTTTTACAGGATAGTAGACGGGCTTAAAATATCATTAGATAAGAAGCTGCTGCCAGAGGAAATGATCCCAGAAGCTGATACCAGAATGACATGGAATCATACAAAAATTATCGCCGTTGATGGAATTGAGTCATTTGTCGGGGGCCATAATTTAAATATGGATCTTTTTAGAAATTACCCTCCAGTTCATGATGTCTCAGTTAAAGTTATAGGAACGGCATCATTAAGCTCACAATTATTTTTAAATAACATGTGGCAGGCTAATACAGACCTCTTAACTAAAGAATTCTTTGATATAGATAAAAATAGGTGGATTAATGCAAATGGTATTGTGGGAAAGCCGGAAGATCCATTAAAAAAAGAGTACATTACTGAATATATAGACAGAAAAAAAGAAGAATGCCTAAAAAACCCACCTAAGGACCCAGAATATAAGAAAGCCAGCAGGATATTATCCGTAGGTAAATATTGGTCTGGGCCTGATATGCGAACGGATTATAAAAAAGGCTCTGAAATAATGAAAGAGTTTATAATAAAGAATGCAAAGAAAAAAATTCGCATGTCCCAACAAGATCTTGTCAGTGCATGGAAAAAACAATGGCGAGACCATCATGTGTGCCGATGGTTGATCGAAGCATTACTTTCCAACCCCGAGCTGGAAGTTCAAATTGTTGTATCGCCACTTGATGCAGCAGCAGGTGCTGCTGGTGATCAATATTCTTTTGGTTCTGGAGCCAAAAGAACGTTTGAAATATTTAAATACTATTTAACACATGATGAGCATACCGATGAGAAACTGGAAGATCCGGATGGAATCAGGCAAGCCGCACTGAAAAGAATAGCAGTTGCCCCTTTTTTCTTTACAGACAAAGTACCTGAAGATCTTTTGATTGAAGGTACTACATACAAATGGCCAACCCCGGATGAAAATTCTTATACTGCCACGCTAAAAGAACCGTCTCTTTCTGAAAGAGCTCCACAGGTAGGTGCTATAGGACGCCCATTCCGATCCTTAATTAAAGCAAGTGGTCCGGTATATCCCAAAGTCCCCCCTGCTCCTGGAAATCATGCAAAAGTAACAATAATTGATGATGAACTCTACGTGGTTGGTTCTGATAATCTCTATCCGGGGTATCTTTCGGAGTTCAACTATCTTATTGAGGGAGAAGATGCGGTGAAAGCTTTCATAGAATCCTACTGGGAACCGTTGTGGAAATATTCAGGAACACATTCATTTAATCACAAAAATACTTGATGTAAGTAACAAGTGTACTGATATATTCCCGCCAAATGCAGGCGGGAATATAACGTAAAAAGCATTAAGGAGATGACTTTTCAGAGTAGAAAACCAAATCAAAGCGTTTTTCAGCAATAGCCCGGAGGCCGGCAGGACATCAATAAAAAGACCCGATTTTGAACAGATTCACCAATGAATTACACTCATAATACAAATCGGGTACTTTCAAATTACTTACGATTAGATTTTGGCGGCAGCCAGGTATTTTGTCATTTCATCATCAGGCACCATACCACCGCCGGTTGCCCAGACTAGATGTGTAGCCTGTTTCATCTTGTTCACCGAAAGGTTTTTACTACTCAAGTAATCAAGGTTCCCGTTAACACGAGCAGGACCAGCCATCCCAACTAACGCCGAAGGCTCTAATCGGATACCCTCATCACGATTAAGTAAGCCCAACAGGTTATACATTTCTTGATCATGAACGGTATAAAAACCATCCAGCAAGCGTTCCATAGCGCGCCCAACAAAGCCGGAAGCCCTTCCTACCGCAAGACCATCAGCAGCAGTAATATTGTCGATACCAATATCCTGTACACAAATATTGTCGTGCAGACCAGTATATACACCCAACAACATACATGGAGAATGGGTAGGTTCAGCAAAAATACAATGCACATGATCACCAAAAGCTAACTTCAATCCGAACGCGACACCGCCAGGACCACCACCAACGCCACACGGCAGGTAAACGAATAATGGATGATCTTCATCAACGACCCTATTCATTTGCTCAAGCTGCGCTTTTACCCGCTCACCTGCTACAGAATATCCCAGAAACAACGTTTGGGAGTTTTCATCGTCGATAAAGAAACAGTTGGGATTAGATTCCGCTTCTTTACGGCCCTGGGCCACGGCCACCCCATAATCTTGTTTATACTCCACAACATTAACCCCATGTGAACGTAGCTTTTGCTTCTTCCATTCACGGGCATCGGCAGACATATGCACACTGACATTAAAACCCAGCTTCGCACTGATAATACCTATGGATAACCCCAAATTACCGGTGGAGCCTACAGCAATGCTGTATTGATTAAAAAACTGCCTGAACTCTTCTGAAAACAGTTTGCTGTAATCATCGTTTTCAGAAAGCAAACCAGCCTGTAATGCTAATTTTTCCGCGTGAGTTAATACTTCATAAATTCCGCCACGGGCTTTAATCGAACCAGAAATGGGCAAGTGACTATCTTTTTTGAGTAAAACTTTTCCTGCGATATCCACACCATAATGTTGCTCCAGTGTTTTCTGCATCGCAGGAATAGCGACTATCTCTGATTCAATAAAGCCATGTGTGGCTTCTGTTTCCGGGAAAGCTTTACATAAATAAGGTGCAAAACGATTCAGGCGCGCTTCAGCATCCCCGACATCATTAGCATCCAAACCCACGAAAGGTAATCCCTCTTTAAACGTGGTGTTACAAGGGTTAAACCAGAAGATTTCCTCCAATTCCATTAAATTTTTTACTAACGGATATTCATTTAGTAATTGTTGAATCTCAGTACTTTTCATTTATGTGTTAACCCAAGATTGGTGTTTCCCTGGTATATAAAAAAACAACTCTTACTTCTTTAATTATTAGAATTTTTATTATATTCAATATGTTATTTTTACTACGATTTTCTACACAACATCAGCACATCACAGTTTATCTATTTTTTATCTTCCCCTCACTTTGATTACTACGTTACTGTTTATTTTTTATTATTTTAGCTATAAAGCTGCCTATTTTATAGGCTTCCCTGGTACTGACACATCCGCACTTCTTATTCTTATTTTTCAAGACTGAGCTATTATTCCCTCTGATTACACAATGGTAGAAAGAAGAAATGTCCCAGCCAACGCAACAATAGATGCAATAAATGTTGCAGTTGTATAGTATTTAAAAGTTTCACTGAGGGTTGCGCCGCAATACTGCTTAACTAACCAAAACAGTGAATCAGTGACGATAGTACAACCGATAGCCCCGGAACCAATAGCTAACACAATAATTTCAGGGCTGATATCCGGATATAACGGCAATATTGGTGAAACAATCGCTGTTGCGCCCATCATTGCGACGGTTGCTGAACCAACCGCTGCATGCAAAATAATAGCAACCAACCAAGATAAAAGAATTGGATGCATATCCAGGCCCGACAAAATAACGGCCAGCATATCACTAAGCCCACTTGCTTTCAGAATGCTATTGAATGCTCCGCCTGCGCCGATAATCAATAAGATATTAGCGATAGAAGCGAAACAATCTTCCGTCTTCGTCAACAGTGTGCTCATGCCCATATTTTGCTTAATGCCCAAAGTATAATAGGCAACAAACGCGGCAATAAACATGGCTGTAGTAGGGTTGCCGATAAATTCCAACACCGTGTAAAACGTGGTGCTTTTTTCCATATTTAATTCGGCAGCCGTTTTAATCAGCATTAACCCAATTGGCAATAACACAGTAAATAATGTCATGCCTAAAGAGGGTAAATCCTCTTCCTTGTGAACTTTAATTTTAAAAAATTCAGCCGGAACCGATTTAAAAGGCAGACGGCTACCGAGGAATTTCTGAAATAATGAGCCACTAATTAAAGCAGCAAACAGAGCAACTACCAACCCATAAACAATGACTGAACCAATATCCGCACCCAGTTTATTCGTCACAAATAATGCAGACGGGTGTGGAGGAACAATACAATGAACCGCCATCAATGCCACACACAATGGGATCGCTAATTTCAGCAGTGACGTGTTGGTTTTCCTGGCAATAGAAAACGCTAGTGGGATTAGTAAGACCACCCCCACTTCAACAAACAGCGTAATACCACAAACCAGGCCAATCAGTACCATAATGATATCTGGTGAAAGCCATCGGCATTTTTGCAATGTGATACCAATACGCTCTGCTGCACCGGATATCTCCATCATCTTACCAAGAATGGTTCCCAAACCAATCACCGCGGCTAAAAAACCCAGCGTACCACCAATCCCTCTCTCAATAGCACTTACCATCTCAACAGGGTTCATTCCCATCAATGCACCGACATAAAAACTTGCCAACAACAGCGCCAAAAAAGGGTGAATCTTTAATTTAATTATCGTAAATACAATTAACACAATACTTGTGAGTAACGTACCTATCACCCAAGGTTGTGAATCCACTTAACCATTCCCCACAGTTAGCCTCTGCTTGTTACATGCATTTTCACTATTGAATATGAATATTCAATTTTTGACAAATGATTAATACATAGTCATGCATGAGCCAGATTGAGCCAATTAAGTGATGCAGATCAAATTTTTTACTTTATTTGAGATTTGAATCACTAAAACTATCTGAAACATGCCGCCTTAATGATACGGTTGCATTATCTCGTCGTCGATGAAACAGAAACATTATACATATGTACACAGATGATAATTTCATGGTTGTAAATAAGCTACTCAATGGAAACCAGTTATCAAAACTGCATACATTTGAGATAGCGGCCCGTCACTGTTCTTTTGCTCTGGCTGCTGATGAGCTAGCTATCAGTGCCAGTGCAGTCAGCCATCGAATCAGTTCACTGGAACAAGAACTGGGGTTCAAACTTTTCCAACGTTTTCACAGAAAGATTGAATTAACTTGTGAAGGAAAGCGTTTATTTTGGACAATTAAATCGACTCTGGAGCATTTGAATCAGGAAATTCTGGAAATAAAAAATCAGGAGTTATCAGGTAATCTGACTATTTACTCCCGCCCTACTTTTACTCAATGCTGGTTAGTTCCCAAATTGGCTGCTTTTAATCAACTATATCCGTCCATTAATCTGAATATTCTGGTCGGTAACGAAAATGTGAATTTCCGCGGTTATGGTATCGATCTTGCGATTTACTTTGATGATATTATGTCCAATGAGCTATCACATCAATATCTGATGAGTGAATACATTACCCCGGTCTGTAGTCCACAATATGCAGAAAAACATAACCTGATGGGAAATATCGATAATCTGCAATATTGTACACTATTGCATGATAAACAAGCATGGAGCTACGATTCTGACACCAAAGAGTGGGACACCTGGACAGAACACTTTGATATTACACTGGACCCATCACAAAAGTGTATAGTTTTCGATCGCTCTGACTTAGCTTCCGTCGCTGCAATGCACCACGCAGGTGTTGCAATGGGAAGAAAAAATATGATTTGGGAAAAAATTGAAAACAACGAATTAGTCGCGCCCTTCCCCAACACCGAAGTGCTATGTAAACAGTATTACTATACCTGTACCCTACCCCAACAACAGAATGAGAAAGTCAATGCATTTATTCAATGGTTGAAATCAACCATAAATGGATAAAAATACAGTCAGCCGTTAATAGATACATCAAATCTGTTCTGTTTTCAGTGGCGATTACTCATCGCCATAGAATTTAACAAGGCATTCTACCGTGCCTTTGAACTCATCATTTATTGATTCCAGTAAAATATGACCAACAAGGCTGAACTCCCTCTTCTGCAAAGTCCATCCTTACCAAGGTAAGCTTAAGGTCACAGATCAAATGAAACAAATATATTTATACATAAATACCTCAGTGAGATTAGTTTTATATAATGATTCCATATAAGATAATTATAAATCTTTATCACAATTTTCGGCTATAAGAATAGACATTCCTATATTATTAGACTACTAAGTTAGCTAACTCAGTAAAGCTTATTCATTTTTATCTAGCTTACGTCTGACAACCATTCTTATCGAATGAGATAGAAATAGATAAAATTATTTTTTTGCTAATAGTAATAAACGATTTATATTTAATTTTATTAGAATAAAGCATATAAATTGGCGTTTTTCTTAATATAGGAATAAGGAGTCTTTAGTATAGATAAATTATTGGCAAGAAAAGAGTAAAGAATTTCCAGCTAATAACTGATGAATATTAAAACAATAAAGAAATTATTTATAATAATTAAAGCCATCCTTATCTACTGCTATCCACCAGGAAAAAGTAATAATAATAGTTAGTTATTTGCGTCTTAAATGTGAGTTTTGTGAAAAAATATATCTAATAGTTTAATTTATGATATTTATTATAGCTGTTGGTTAGAAAGTCATTCAAATAGTTATAAATTAGTTTACTTCGAAATTATATAGAGTGTAATTAAATGCAAAAACTTTTACTAAGCTGTGGCGTTCTTTTTTCTGTATCCGCAATAACTTTACCTGCTCATGCTGAACAACATACAGCTTCTATCGGATATGCCCATGTGAAACCAAAAGACGTTAAAGCGCTAAATGGCGCGACGCTCAGTTACCGATATGAATTGGATGATCAATGGGGAGTGTTATCATCATTTACCTTTGCTAAAGGAGATGAGAAAAAAACCGAGGATTTCCCAACAATTGATACTAAGTATTATTCTTTGATGACTGGCCCAACTTATAGAATTAACGATTATATTAGTTTATACAGCCAAGTGGGTCTATCCAAATTAAATATAAAATTTTCTAACGATAATGATGGAAAAATAAAAGAAAATGCCTTAGGTTGGGGAGCTGGCTTTATTGTAAACCCAACAACAAATACATCAATTACAGCCGGTTACGAAGGCAGCCGATTTGATATCAAAGACGGTGTGGATAAATATAAAATTTCCACCAATGGCTTTAATATAAGCGTCGGCTATCGTTTCTAATTTAAGCAATAAAAAGATCATATCATCACCAAGGTTAGTCATGTTATATGATTTATAATCTTGGTGATCTATTCAAAAATTTCATCTTAATTCTGCATGTCAGTGACATTAACTTCTTTAGTTTAATCCAGCCAGAGTTTTTTGGTTTGCTATTGGCTGGTAAGGAATGCACATGTATCACTATAGCCCTACAATAGGCTTGGAAAAAATATCGAGTCATGCTTAATCGGGTTGATACATCTAAAATACCGGAAATTAATTGGCCAACTTTGCAATTATAGTCACTGGAAAAAGACCGAGGTAGAATAGTACCCGGTCTTAACAGTTTCATTTACCTGAGCATACAAAAAAATAGATACAATATTCGGTAAGCTTGCCCCAAATATGCCCCACATTAGAAGTAAAATAAAGGAAGTTAATGATAACTGACTGATTTAACTGGTGGGTTGTCGGGGGCTCGAACCCCGGGCCAATTGATTAAGAGTCAACTGCTCTGCCGACTGAGCTAACAACCCAATGTGAACGATTATTCTCCTATACAAAGCTGTCGTCAATATCTATTACTCTTTTTTTCTAAACGAATAATTCATATTCAATCCCAAGAGTACTAATAAGCCAAATTGTAACCAATTTGTTTTTAACGTGAGATCAAGCTGTTATTATTATAGTAATCTGTGTCACAATATTTTCCGCAAACATCACCACATATAAGGCCACTTAAAGAGCCGTAACAATTTACCTAGGAAAATATTGGACACTATTCTATGGCAGAAAATATACAAACAACACTTTCCGCTAAAACCGGGGAAACGCAACTACAACGCAATCTAAGCAATCGGCATATACAGCTTATTGCTATCGGTGGTGCCATTGGCACAGGTCTGTTTATGGGATCAGGGAAAACCATCTCTCTTGCCGGACCATCGATTATATTCGTTTATATGATTATCGGCTTCATGTTGTTTTTCGTTATGCGCGCAATGGGTGAACTACTGCTCTCGAACCTGCAATATAAATCATTCAGTGATTTCTCCGCAGATTTATTAGGACCCTGGGCTGGTTTTTTTGTCGGCTGGACTTACTGGTTCTGTTGGGTCATTACCGGTATCGCCGATGTAGTCGCCATCACCTCATATATCAGCTACTGGCAACCCGATTTTCCCCAATGGATCACTTCCCTGCTCTGCGTTTCACTATTGCTGGCCCTTAACCTGGCAACAGTGAAATTATTCGGTGAAATGGAATTCTGGTTCGCCATGATAAAAATAGTTGCCATTGTCGCGTTAATTGTGATTGGCGCTGTTTTGATTGGTATGCATTTTCAATCCCCTGCGGGTCATACCGCCTCACTGACAAATATATGGAATGATGGTGGATTATTTCCAACAGGGTTAAGTGGATTTTTTGCCGGGTTCCAGATAGCCATATTCGCCTTTGTAGGAATTGAATTAGTGGGTACCGCTGCCGCAGAAACTAAAGATCCAATGAAATCACTTCCCAGAGCAATTAATGCTATCCCGGTTCGTATTATCACCTTCTACGTACTGGCTCTGATAATTATCATGTCAGTCACACCGTGGCGTTCAATCATTGCAGACAAAAGCCCTTTTGTTGAGCTGTTCGTTCTGATTGGTTTACCCGCTGCCGCCAGTATCGTGAACTTCGTAGTATTAACGTCTGCCGCATCTTCAGCAAACAGTGGTGTCTTCTCCACCAGCCGTATGCTATTTGGATTGGCAAAAGAAGGTGATGCACCACAGCAATTTAGCCGCCTTTCACGCCGTTCCGTGCCCGCGTCAGGATTAATTTTCACCTGTTTATGTTTATCCTGCGGTGTGGTGCTGATTTATTTAATTCCTGATGTGATGCATGTATTTACATTGGTGACAACCATTTCAGCCATTCTGTTTATGTTTGTCTGGAGTATGATCCTGTGTTCATATCTGGTTTACCGGAAACGTCGCCCTGCATTACATAAGGCTTCAATATATAAAATGCCGCTGGGGATTATTATGTCGTGGGTCTGTCTGGCATTCTTTGCATTTGTTCTGATATTGCTCACATTACGAGATGATACCCGCCAGGCATTAACCATCACACCGGTTTGGTTTCTGGTATTAATTATTGGTTTTCAAATTGTAAAAAAACGTAGAACTCGCTTATACAGCTAACTTATTTAAAGATTAATGTGAAGGCATTTTGCCTTCACAATTTCCGGTTTTACTTTAAATCACTTAGTGTTGTATTGCGCTTCAGCATCAATAAAACGCTGTTGCGCTTCTCTGCTTGGCGCTTTACCCAACAAGCTGACAACAACTATCGCAATAGAGGCAAAGATAAAACCAGGGATAATTTCATACAACGCAAACCACTGGTACTTCATCCACACTAATACGGTTATTGCACCCACCAACATACCCGCCAGTGCACCATTGCGTGTCATACGTTTCCAGACAACAGAGATCAGTACCACCGGACCGAACGCCGCGCCGAACCCGGCCCAGGCATTACTTACCAGTGCCAGCACTTTATTGTCAGGATTAGTTGCTATTACCATAGCGACGGCTGCCACTAATAGCACCATGAAACGCCCCACCCATACCAGCTCTTTCTGGCTGGCAGATTTGCGAATAAAGGGCTTATAAAGATCCTCAGTCAATGCACTTGCACAGACTAACAACTGGCAGCTAAGCGTACTCATCACCGCAGCCAGAATCGCCGACAATAAAATGCCCGCTATCCACGGATTAAACAGAACAACTGCCAGTTCCATAAAGATACGCTCACGATTGGCAGTGACCGGACCAGCCAGGTCAGGGTGCATTTCAAAATAAGCAATACCAAAGAAACCGACAGAAATCGTTCCTGCCAGGCATAACACCATCCAGGTCATACTGATGCGACGAGCTTTACGAACAGTGTGATGGGAATCTGCCGCCATAAAACGCGCCAAAATATGTGGCTGACCAAAATAACCCAATCCCCAACCCAATAGCGAGATAATAGCGACAAAATTCAACCCCTTAAACATATCCATATAAGCGGGGTTTTTCGCTGCTATCAAAGCAATAGAAGTATCAATGCCGCCGATAGAGAAAATAACGATAATCGGGGTCAAAATAAGCGCAAAGATCATTAGTGACGCTTGAACAGTATCCGTCCAGCTGACAGCCAGGAAGCCACCGAGGAATGTATAGGCAATCGTTGCCGCAGCACCAAGCCACATGGCTTTCTGATAACTGATACCGAAAGTGCTTTCAAATAACAATCCTCCGGCAACAGCGCCAGAAGCACAATAAATAGTAAAGAAGATCAGGATAACCAGTGCGGAAATAATACGCAGGATCTTACTGCTATCTTCAAAACGACTGGTGAAATAATCGGGTAGTGTCAGCGCATTATTATTGACTTCCGTCTGGATCCTTAACCTGCCCGCAACTAATTTCCAGTTCAGGTAAGCGCCTAAAGAAAGGCCAATCGCTATCCAGCTTTCTGAAACCCCAGCGAAATAAACTACGCCAGGCAAACCCATTAATAGCCAGCCGCTCATATCCGAAGCACCGGCAGACAAAGCCGTTACCACGCTACCTAATCGCCTTCCTCCCAAAATATAGTCATCAAAATTTTTGGTTGAGCGATAAGCCAAAAAACCTATCAACAACATTCCAGTAATGTAGACAATAAAGGTGATTAGCATTGGTGTATTTACTGTCATGCAGGTTCTCCATAGTGTTATCTGTGTTTTGCAAAGCCGCAGTTCTCCTGGGGACACAGAGTTTTCCCTGTCAGGTTCAGGAACGTTGCACCTGATTGCACCTAAAGATGGTTTATAATTTAAAATTGAAATAATTATTTTTGTAACAAATTAGCAAGTCACAATGAATCCTAGATTAGCAGCAGGTAATTTAACAACTAATTAACGCCATTTTTTATAAAAAACGTTTGCTGAGTCACATTTATTTGATTTAAAGGTTATACTTTTTAACCATTTCATGGTTACCCCCCTAGCATTAACCATAAAATGCCAAACCAATATATATCAATTAGATAAAGTCACAAAAATAAATATCCCCTCTTAATTATAATAACTGGATTAATTTCACAAAAATCAAACAAGTAATGCTCATAAGGTTGCACAAAGTTGCAACATGTCAGATATTATCATGTAACTTAGATAAACCTTACCTATTGAGGAGCGAGGATGGGTAGTACAACAATGGGCGTGAAGCTTGATGAGGCAACTCGTGATCGCATTAAAGCCGCTGCACTGCGGATTGACCGCACTCCGCATTGGCTGATTAAACAAGCTATTTTCAATTACCTTGAACGTCTTGAAAATGATGAGCAGATCACTGAGCTATCTACCAGTCAGGATCTTAAAGAAGAGAAGATAACCGCAGAAGAAACTGTCATAGACTCTTCTCATCAACCTTTCCTCGACTTCGCAGAACATATCCTGCCTCAATCAGTAAAACGTTCTGCAATCACCGCAGGTTATCGCCTGCCGGAAACACAAGCAGTGCCAATGCTGCTGCAACAGGCGCAATTACCAGAAGATCAGGCACAAGCGACGCATAAACTGGCTTACAGCATTGCAGAAAAATTGCGTAACCAGAAAAACAGCGTTGGACGTTCTGGCTTGGTTCAAGGGTTGTTGCAGGAGTTTTCACTGTCATCTCAGGAAGGCGTTGCCCTGATGTGTCTCGCAGAAGCCCTGCTCCGTATTCCAGATAAAGCCACCCGTGACGCGCTGATCCGCGATAAAATCAGCAATGGCAACTGGCACTCCCATCTGGGCCAAAGTTCATCCATGTTTGTCAACGCAGCAACATGGGGCCTGCTGTTTACCGGTAAACTGGTTTCTACCCACAACGAAGCCAAACTTTCCCATTCACTGAATCGCATTATCAGTAAAAGCGGCGAACCATTAGTTCGTAAAGGCGTAGATATGGCGATGCGCCTGATGGGTGAGCAGTTTGTAACAGGTGAAACTATCGCTCAGGCATTGGCAAGCGCACGTAAACTGGAAGAAAAAGGCTTCCGCTACTCCTATGACATGCTGGGTGAAGCCGCTTTAACTGAGGAAGACGCTCAGGATTATATGGTTTCCTACCAACAAGCAATTCATGCTATCGGTAAGGCATCCAACGGCCGCGGTATTTATGAAGGACCTGGGATTTCCATCAAGCTTTCTGCCCTGCACCCGCGTTATAGCCGCGCTCAGTACGAACGGGTCATGAGCGAGCTGTATCCGCGCCTGCTTTCCCTGACATTACAAGCCCGTCAATATGATATTGGCATCAATATTGATGCAGAAGAAGCCGATCGTCTGGAAATCTCTCTCGACTTGCTGGAAAAACTCTGTTTTGAACCACAATTGGCCGGTTGGAATGGCATCGGTTTCGTCATTCAGGCTTATCAAAAACGCTGTCCATTTGTTATCGACACGATAGTTGATTTAGCACAACGCAGCCGTCGTCGCCTAATGGTGCGACTGGTAAAAGGCGCGTATTGGGATAGTGAAATTAAACGTGCGCAAATAGATGGGCTGGAAGGCTATCCGGTTTACACCCGCAAAGTCTATACCGACGTTTCCTATCTGGCTTGTGCCCGCAAACTACTGTCAGTACCAAACCTGATCTACCCTCAGTTCGCTACCCATAACGCTCATACTTTATCTGCGGTTTATCATATGGCCGGTCAAAACTACTACCCTGGTCAATATGAGTTCCAATGCCTGCATGGCATGGGAGAACCACTGTATGAACAAGTGGTCGGGAAAATTGCTGATGGGAAATTAAACCGCCCATGCCGTATTTACGCACCGGTAGGCACTCACGAAACACTATTAGCTTATCTGGTCCGTCGTCTGCTGGAGAATGGTGCTAATACATCCTTCGTCAACCGTATCGCCGATACCACGTTGCCACTGGATGAACTTGTTGCTGACCCAGTGAAAAAAGTTCAAAAGATGGCCGAAACCGAAGGGCAAATCGGTCTTCCACATCCGAAAATCCCGCTTCCTCATGACCTGTATGGCAAAGATCGCGCAAACTCAGCCGGTCTGGATCTTTCCAACGAACATCGGCTGGCTTCTCTTTCCAGTGCGCTATTAAGTTCTTCTACTGAAGAACGGTACAGTGAACCACTATTGGGTGGCAATTATTGCCATCAAGGTGAACTACCTGCTGCCAAGCCTGTCATTAACCCTGCTGCACCACTGGATATCGTCGGCCATGTTCGTGAAACAACTGAACAAGAAGTCGCTTATGCTCTGAATGCCGCAACAGAAGCCGGAGCAATCTGGTTTGCGACTCCGCCATCAGAGCGCGCAGCAATTCTGGTTCGCGCTGCTGAATTGATGGAAAGCCAAATGCAGCCGCTGTTGGGTATTCTGGTCCGGGAAGCTGGCAAAACCTTTAATAATGCGATTGCTGAGGTACGCGAAGCGGTAGATTTCCTCCATTATTATGCAGGGCAGGTCCGCCACGATTTCGCTAATGATACCCACCGCCCGCTGGGGCCAGTTGTATGTATCAGCCCGTGGAACTTCCCATTAGCCATTTTTACCGGACAGATAGCGGCTGCGTTGGCTGCCGGTAACAGTGTGTTGGCAAAACCGGCGGAGCAAACCCCATTAATCGCCGCGACGGCGGTCAAAATATTGCATCAGGCAGGAATTCCCCATGATGTACTGCAATTATTACCTGGCCGGGGTGAAACCATTGGTTCACTTCTGGTTGGTGATGAAAGAGTACGTGGTGTGATGTTTACTGGCTCCACTGAAGTGGCTGGCCTGTTACAACGTAATATTGCCGGACGGCTTGACACACAAGGGCGCCCAACCCCGCTCATTGCAGAAACCGGTGGCCTGAACGCCATGATTGTCGACTCTTCCGCTCTCACAGAACAAGTTGTTACTGATGTGGTCGCCTCTGCTTTTGACAGTGCAGGTCAACGCTGTTCTGCCTTGCGCATCCTCTGTATCCAAGATGATGTGGCAGAACGCACCATCACCATGTTGAAAGGCGCAATGTCTGAATGCCGAATGGGCAATCCTGAACGTCTTTCTACCGATATCGGCCCGGTCATTGACGCTGAAGCCAAAGCCGGTATTGATCGTCATATTCAGGCAATGCGCACCAAAGGACGTGTGATTTATCAAGCAGCGCAAGACAATGTGGCTGACAGTAAAGAGTGGGAGCAAGGTACTTTCGTTAAACCGACACTGATTGAACTGGAAAGTTTTGATGAATTGAAACAAGAGATCTTCGGCCCGGTTCTGCATGTTGTCCGTTTTAAACGTAATGAGCTGGATAAGTTACTTGATCAGATAAACAATTCCAACTACGGCCTGACACTGGGCGTACATACCCGTATTGATGAAACTATTGTACAAGTCACCTCTAAAGCGAAAGTGGGTAACCTGTATGTTAACCGCAATATGGTAGGCGCTGTTGTTGGTGTGCAACCGTTCGGTGGTGAAGGCTTATCCGGTACAGGTCCAAAAGCGGGTGGTCCGCTCTATCTGTATCGCCTGCTCTCTTGCCGCCCTCAGAATGCCATTAATCAGACGCTGGAACGTCAGGATGTTGAGTATCCGCTGGATGCCAATGCTCGTTCAGTGCTGATGGCACCATTTGATGCACTGGCAGAATGGATTACCACTCAGCACAATGAAGAACTAAATCAGTTAGTTCAACAGTACAAATTGCTGGCACAAGGGGGAACAACCCGCCTGTTGCCTGGGCCGACAGGTGAACGCAATACCTATACCCTGTTACCTCGTGGTCAGGTACTGTGTTTGGCGGATAATCAACAGGATACATGGATCCAACTGGTAGCGACATTATCTGTTGGCTGTCAGTTACTGTGGCAAGATGATGAAATACATCAACAACTGTTCCGCCAATTGCCGGATAGTGTCCGTAAAACAATCACTCTGGTGCGGGACTGGCAGAATGAAGATACGAAATTTGAAGCCGTCATTTACCACGGCGATTCTGATCAACTCCGTCAGGTTTGTGAACACATCGCCCAACGTAAAGGCGCCATCATCTCCGTACAAGGTTTTGCCCGTGGAGAAACTAACCTGCTGTTAGAACGTCTGCTGCATGAACGTTCACTGAGCATTAACACTGCCGCGGCAGGGGGCAATGCCAGTCTGATGACTATCGGTTAATTCCAGAAAAGCGAAGGGGAACACACTGAAAATGTGTTCCCCTGAAATTGAACATCTCTTTGCTATATTATATTTCCAGCTTAGTGGCCGCCCTGTTGCCAGCTCAAATACTGCTCATACTTCCGCAAAGCAATGTTGTAGTTACTGAATGCTGACTGTGACAGTTTATCACTCAGTTGTTCCTGAATTTTCTCTGTTGTGAACTCTTTTACAGGGTAATTGCTTGAAGTGAGCAATTCATCCAAACGTCGTAAACGAACCACATACTCACGAATAGTACTATGACTCATTTCAGTTTGTTCAAACAGGTACTGTTTGAAAGACATGATGTCAAAATAATCTGTCTCGCTATTGCAGTAAATCTCACTGCAAAAACGGCATAACGCGACAAATTTATCTTGCAGTTCATCCCAGGTCTTGTCATCAATCAACTCCGTCATTTCGGAGATAGACTCTTTGTTGATCACCTGGCCATTAAAAACCAAAGAGATGCGGTCAAGAGCTTTGTGACAATGCAAGCAATGAGTTTGACTATGTTTGTAGTCTTTAATGTAACGGCTGAGCGGCCGTTTCTTTTGTGTTGTAACAGACATAAGAGATAAAGCCCTGTGTGTAGTCTTAAACAAAAAACAAATAAGCAAAAAGTTACTTTTCCGGATTTAAGCGTGCCCGCAAGCGTTTAATCGCCTGGCTGTGTAACTGACTTATACGGGACTCCCCGACTTCAAGTACTGCGCCAATCTCTTTCAGATTAAGTTCTTCCTGATAATACAGCGTCAGAACCATTTTTTCTCGCTCAGGTAACGAATCAATAGCATCAATTACCCGCTGACGAACGTCACTTTCCAGCAATTGTTGTAAGGGATTGGTTTCATGCCCTTCTTCAATAGCAGGCTCACAGCTTTCACCATGCATTTCATGCCATTCATCATACGAAAACAATTGACTGTTATTCGTATCTAACAGTATCTGCCGATATTCTACCAGATCAATCTTTAATTCTTTAGCAACTTCCTGCTCACTGGCTGGACGGCCTAAGTCTTGCTCAAGTTTACGGATGGTTTGCGTCACTTCGCGCGCATTACGTCGCACGCTACGCGGAGCCCAATCGCGGCTCCTTAACTCATCCAACATTGCACCTCTGATGCGCTGTACCGCATAAGTGGTAAACGCGGTTCCCTGTAAGGAATCAAAACGTTCCACCGCATTTAGTAAGCCGATTCCCCCGGCCTGAAGCAGATCATCCAGCTCCACACACGCGGGTAACCTAACTTGTAGCCTTAACGCTTCATGGCGAACTAATGGTACATAGCGCTTCCAGAGGCTGTTTTTGTCCATCACGCCTTCGGCGGTATACAAATCGCTCACAACAACAGACACCTTTGGAATAAGAGACTAACTACCATTATCCAATCCCCTAACAAGGGCAATCGTTTGAACAATGTAGTAAAAGCACTTCTTTTTCACCTATGCGAAATTTATTGCCCGCCTAATAGTAACACAAATTTTAGGCTGTTCACGATAAACGACTAAAAAAGAAGGACCGGCGAGCCGATCCTTGATTTATTTGAATTTTTATGTGAATCAGGTTCACATATTGTCTTAGCCGAGAAATTAACGCAGCAGAGACAGGACAGTTTGAGGAACCTGGTTAGCCTGAACCAGAACCGCAGTACCCGCCTGTTGCAGGATTTGACCACGGCTCATGTTAGACACTTCGGTCGCGTAATCAGCATCTTGGATACGGCTACGAGCAGCGCTCAGGTTGTTAACGGTGTTGTTCAGGTTGTTAACGGTAGATTCAAAACGGTTTTGGATAGCACCCAGAGAGCTGCGCAGTTTGTCAACTTGTGACAGAGCATTGTCTAAATCGCCTAATGGCTTAGCATTCTTGTCAATCAGGTTTGTTTTAACGCCTACCTTAACGTTACCCTCATTGTCAATAGTGGCTTTATAATATACGTCTTCACCAGTTTCTTTATCTTTACCGGTTATAACGTATTCGCCCTCAATTTCCTTACCATCTTTATCGATGGATTTAACGACTTTGGGATCTTTAACACTATCAAGATCAGTTACTGGTTTTACTGGAGTCTTGTCAGGGCTACCGTCACCTTTTGGAATTTCTTTAACTTCCACGCCAACATGTACTCCAACTAATGAGTTAACATTAAATTTGTCCAGCCCCAGTGTTCCTTTGTCGATTTGTTTCAGATTGATGGTGATAGTTTCATTATCGTTAGCACCAACCTGGATGGTCAATTCACTATCTTTACTTAAGACATTAACGCCATTAAATTGAGTTTGTTTAGAGATACGATCAATCTCGTCGAAACGTTGAGTCACTTCGTCATTAATAGAGCTAATATCGCTTTCAGAGTTGCTGCCATTTTGCGCCTGAACAGTCAGTTCACGAATACGCTGTAAGTTGGTATTGATTTCGTTCAGCGCACCTTCGGTAGTCTGTGCAATAGAGATACCGTCGTTAGCGTTACGTGCTGCCTGAGACAAACCTTTAATGTTTGCAGTGAAACGGTTAGCGATCGCTTGACCAGCAGCGTCATCCTTCGCGCTGTTGATACGCAGACCAGAAGACAAACGCTCGATAGCGTTACCCAAAGCACTCTGGGATTTATTCAGGTTATTCTGAGTCAGCAAGGACAAGCTGTTGGTGTTGATGACTTGTGCCATAGTTAGAGTTCCTTTTAAAATCAAGTCGATAAATAAGTTTGGGCCTTTGCCCACGGTGTTCACCACCGCCAACAGTTTTATCGGCGTTCCTCAAAAAACCTTTAATTTTTCTTGAAAAAACTTTTTCTTTTTTATCACACTTCCCTTATAAGCCAAACAGCGCCCGTTCTTGGCGATTATTCCTACCATCAAAAAATTATTTTTATTAGTAAACTTTTTTCGAAACTTACCGATAACCGGTTCAACAAAGCTTTACTAATAAAGGAGTCAATAATGGCTAGCATTTCTTCATTAGGAGCCGGATCGGGGATGGATCTGGGCTCTATACTGGATAAACTTCAGGCAGCAGAACAAAAACGTTTAGAACCACTGACACAACAACAAACCAGTTATAAAGGTAAGCTAACAGCTTTTGGTACGCTAAAAGGCAGCCTGGAAAAGCTGGAAACTGCGTCTGAATCACTGAAAAAATTCGATAAACTCAATACAACCACCGCCAGTGAAAAACATGAGGCATTCACTGCTACGACTGACTCTAAAGCCAGCCCAGGTAACTACCGTATTGAAGTTGAACAATTGGCGCAGGCGCAGGCATTACAGACAGGAAAAGTCGATGATCTGAAAACGTATCAAGGAGAATCTCTGGGCGAAGGCAAAACCCGGACAATCACCATCACTCAGCCTGGCGAAAAAAAGCCAATGCAAATCAAGTTGACAGACGCACAAACTTCCATCCTTGAACTGCGTGACGCAATTAATAAACAGGAAGGTAATGTCAACGCCAGTATTATTAAGGCAAAAGATGGCGAAAACTATTTAGTTCTGACGGCTAAAAAAGCCGGCACTAAATCAATCATGACAATCAAGGTTGAAGGTGACGACAAACTGGGTCAGTTTCTGAACTACACTCCGGGCACAGATGGCGGTAAAGGCACAGGTGGGTTAACTCAAACCGTTGAAGCTAAGAACGCACTCTTGAAAGTTAACAATATCGAAATTGAGCGTCAAACAAACCATATTACTGACGCACCAGAAGGCGTTAAGCTGGATCTGAAAAAAACGACTCACGATAAAGATAAACCGGGGGAACATAAGCCTGAATTGCTAGTGGTATCCCGTGATATTGAGCCGACGAAAGAGGCGATTAAAAACTGGGTTGATGCTTATAATGAGCTGCAAACGACGTTTGATTCTCTGACCAAATTTAAACCGGTAAAACAGGGGGAAGAACCGTCGAAAGATAATGGCGCTTTATTAGGTGATAGCACATTACGTGGAATACAAAACCAACTGAGAAGCCAAGTTTTCAGTTTTCAGGCCGTTAATGATATTTCGACCCTGAATAAACTGGGCATTAAACAGAAACTTGACGGCAAACTGGAAATCGATACCGAAAAACTGGAAAAAAATCTAAAAGAAAAACCCGCTAATGTGAAAGCCTTCTTTATGGGTGACGGTAAAGAAACCGGTTTTGCCACCCAAACACACAAACTATTAAAAAATGCCTTGGATAGCCATGAAGGTATATTAGTCACCGCAACTAACGGCATTAACAAGCGTCTGAAAACACTTGAAAAGCAAGTGGGCAGAACACAAATCAACATTAACGAAACGATTGAACGTTACAAACGCCAATTTTCACAACTGGATAAGATGGTCTCTTCCCTGAAGCAAACCAGTAACTTCCTATTA
Organism: Photorhabdus khanii NC19; assembly: GCF_000517265.1. Classification (GTDB taxonomy): domain Bacteria; phylum Pseudomonadota; class Gammaproteobacteria; order Enterobacterales; family Enterobacteriaceae; genus Photorhabdus; species Photorhabdus khanii. The sequence continues at coordinate 332,591 of NZ_AYSJ01000014.1, read as the reverse complement.
CAACAGATGAAATAATTAAAGGAAATTATGTATCAACGTTCGGCAAGTCAATTATATGCCCAGATAGATGTGGAGAGCGAAATTATGAATGCTTCCCCCTATCAGTTGATTCAGATTTTGTTCAACGGGGCGCTAAGCGCCCTGCGTCGGGCAATTATTCTGATGGAGCAAGGTAATATCGCGGAAAAAGGCGCAGCTATTTCCAAAGCGATCAATATCATTGATAATGGCCTCAAACAGGGGTTAGATAACGAGAAAGGCGGAGAGCTGGCACACAATCTTGCTTCCCTTTACGACTATATGACCCAACGTTTACTCCACGCTAATTTACGCAATGATGAGCCAGCCATTACCGAAGTTATAAAGTTACTCACCGAGATTTCAGAAGCTTGGCGGCAAATTGGCCCTCATTACAACGCCAGTCAGGATATTGTTTAATGGATAATGAAATGGATCTTTTGTCAGCTTACCAACGGATCCTAAGTTTAAGTGAGCAGATGCTTAATTTAGCTAAAAACGAAAAATGGGATGAGCTTGTTGATATGGAAATCACCTACCTCAAAGCAGTAGAAGTGATCAGCCAATCTTCAATATCATCTGCCACCTCTCTTTCGTTACAGCAGAAAATGACCCACATTTTGCAGACAATTTTAGATAATGAAAATGAGATAAAAGGACTGCTACAGAGAAGACTTGATGAACTCAGCAAACTCATCAAACAAGCAGGCCGACAGCAATTATTAAATGATAGCTACGGCCAATTTCCTGTTGAACCCTATCATACTCTTATGAGCTCTACGGAACAGAAGTAATTGAGAAATAAAGGTGATGTATCTTCATCACCATTATTTACTCATCTTGTGAGTTTAGTTTAGAATGCATTGATTGCAATTCAGGTTATAAGAAATAGATAAAGAATTACAATTTAATCATACCATCCGCAATGTAAGCGGAATGTTTTTCCTACTTGTTCTAACAACTTACCAAGTTCTGCTGTGTCACCATTCCGATAGTGAATATGCACCTCTTGGCCTGTTGAGTTGCTACTTTTTTCTGTTAAAGTTCCAAGATTATACTTTTTGCCATCTACAGTAGTTATCAAAGTTTTATTATCCAAATCTGGAACTTGAGCAGCCGAGCCAGTTACAGCCTTAAAATCTATTCTGAGTTGATTAGCTGCCGCAGTACCATACCCAGGACCAAACCAATAAATATTGTAAGGCCTTCCATTTGTTGTTAGATTATTTTCAACATTTGTTGGTTGCGCTCCCCACAAGCCAGTACCGGACAGTGATGCTACTTCAGTCTTTACATCAAAAGCTAAACTATACTTTGGAGTCTCTAGTTTCGGCTCTGGCTGCGGTTCAGGCTTAGCCTTATCTTCAAAAAATTCCCAATCACACGCCATCATATCTTCTTGCGTTGGCTGCCATGGTACAAAATTGCCATGTTCATTGCGTAGATCAATATGCGTCAAATAATCATATTTAGTGCCAACGGCTACACCATCAACAGCATAAGCACTATCTTTCTCAACGGTTAAATCATTTACACGTGGAGTGATAGCCAAATACATACCTTTATCACCCCAAACAGAACGAGCAACACGCTTACGTAGTTTTAATTGAATCAAAGCCCAAGAAAAAGAACCGAGCGGAGCAACGAGGCAATGGCATTCATATTGCTTAGGATCAAACGGACATTCATTCTCAGGTTTCATAATTTCAGACATACTATTTCCTTACATTTATAAATAATTAAAAATCAAACTATATGATTCAACTTTCAATCTATTATTAAACATTCAGTAAATTTTGATGAATTAATGGAACCAAAATAAAAACTCAAGATTCAACGATAACAGGATATGCTATTCATTCCCCTTATCTTTTTTATATTTATCAACAACTTCACCTTACACTCAAAAATTAGAGTTGAAAATTATTAAGCAGCTCCATTCAGAAATTTCAATCTGTATCATTCTGTCAATATCTAACCCGGCGAAACAAGAATAACCTTAATACCCAATTTCGCATATAAAAAGCTTAATTCAACCTATACGTGCAACATCCAAAACTCATTGTTTGCTATAACAAAAAAACCACTAATGTGAAGCCAATCCCATTTATTGGATATTTTACCCAGCGGCTCTTCATCATGAAGGAAAATTTAGGCGACCTTGCCCCACAGGGGCCCCATAGTGAAGTGACCCCACAAATCAGCGCTAAAAGGAGCTGATTTAAAAGGTCACTGGGCTATATCGGTTAATGGCAATTGGCGATTAACATTTAGATTTGAAGGTGAAAATACCATTCTCGTCAACTATCAAGATTATCACTGAGGAATAACAAAATGAGCAGAATGTATAACCCGGCACATCCCGGATTTGTTTTACGCGAATATCTCGGAGATATATTATATACCCGTAATCATTGAAGATGCTTGATTTTATCCGAAATGGAGATCATTATCCCCGCTATGAAAATATTTATTACATCAGAACAAAAAATCAAACTTGAGCGTCTTCACGACACCACTCGCGATGGTCAAGTACGAGACAGAATAAAAGCTATCCTTCGGGCTTCTGAAGGGTGGAGTTCTGTTATGATAGCCCAGGCATTGCGACTCCATCAGACCACGGTTGACCGCCATATCAGTGATTACCTTAATCACGGTAAACTTAAATCGGGTAATGGGGGGTCTGACAGTTTACTTTCCCGAGAACAAACTGATTTTTTAGTCAACCACTTATCTCAACATCTTTTCCATCACACCCATGAAATCGTGGCCTATGTCGCTCAGCTCTGGAATATTACCTTTAGCATTCCCGGCATGAATAAATGGCTACACCGTCAGGGTTTTTCTTATAAAAAACCGTGTGGCGTTCCTCATAAATTCGAGGCAGAGAAACAGCGACAATTTATTGAATATTATGAAAATCTTAAAGTCACAGCGAAAGACGAACCCCTCCTTTTCTTGTGAAGGAGTGGGCTTATGTTAGCAATATTGAATTACATTACCTTCCGCCATACAGCCCAAATTTAAACCCAATAGAGCGATTATGGAAGGTCATGAATGAACATGTTCGAAATAACCGTTATTTCGCGGATAAACATGAATTTCGAGACAAAGTCTTCAAATTTTTCACCACAACGCTACCTGATATAGCGGACTCGCTAACGTCTAGAATTAACGACCATTTTCAGGTGCTAAAAACTGCATCTTGAAGTTTCTTGGGTATAAATAGCTTTCCATAATACCGATACACCTATTCACTTTGTTTTCTTCTTGAACAATATTGGTTCTATAGTCTATCTCACTGTTTCCACGGGCCGTTTAGATGAAAAGGCTGTATGTCTTGGTACATAAGGGCTGGTTGGAAGTGAAGCATAATTATGAAAACTTATTTAGTTGTTGCCGATATTAGGCGCGATTATTCATTATGCCGGGTCGGAAATAGAACACCCTCTGGATTCGGCCATGAAATATCTCTCTAAAAATGCGTTGAAGCTTACTCAAAGAAAATCCAATAAAAAACAATACGTTGGAGGGTATTTTCGAGAGGCTTAATACTTAAAGTTCAGTGTATAAAATCGCCTTAAATTACCAAACCTCCTTTATTATTTTTATTTCTTAAGAAAATTTTAGGTATTCTATCCTCGCTTTTTCCTCTGTTTTGAAGCATTTTAGCAATTCCAAATACATTGCGTCCAAGGAAAATATCAGACAACTCGACAGCTATATTCAAAGAATCGTTCATAGCTGCAACTAATCTGACAGCTAATATAGAATTACCCCCCAATTGAAAAAAATCATCAAATATCCCCACACGCTCTAACTTTAGATGTTGACTCAATAACTGGCATATTTTCACTTCCAGAATATTACTTGGTGCCACATAACTACATTCGTCATTGCGATCTGGTTCTGGTAACAAAGAATAGTTTACTTTTCCATTGATAGTAAGAGGTATGGAATCAAGAAAGGTATATGTGGTTGGTACCATATATTCTGGTAAAGTATAAGATAATTTTTCTTTAATTTTTATTTTACTCCAAACATAAACGTTAGAACATACTAAATAGGCAGATAAATACTTATTATCGCCTTCTCCTCTAATAACAACAACACTTTTTAAAACCCCTTCTAATGCTGTTATTATAGCTTCAATTTCTTTTAATTCAATACGGAAACCTCTTAACTGTATTTGCCGATCATTACGACCAAGGTACTCAATATTTCCATCATTCAAATAACAAGCTATATCACCTGTGCGATACATTATCTCATCAGTCGATGAAAATGGATTACGTATAAATCTTTCTTGTGTTAATCTTGGCCTATTTAAATATCCACGAGCTACTCCAGGCCCAGCGATATATATCTCTCCTTTCACACCGGTCGGAACAGGTCTAAGGTAAGTATCCAATATATAAATACATAGATCTTTCAAACGTTTTCCTATTAATTTACAAGAAGATTTTATATCGGACATCTGAATGATATGATAAGTTGCATGCACAGTAATTTCAGTAATTCCATACATATTGACGAATTGTGTTTTAGGTGAAGAAGGTTCAAAATACCACCCAGAAAGCATTGATGGAGATAATTCTTCTCCACCAAAAATAACATATCTTAAATCATTCGGTAATCTTCTTTTTCCCTGCTCATCAATAAAAAGTTCAAAAGCACTAGGAGTTTGATTTAAAATAGTAATTCTCTTTCTACAAACCAATTCATAAAATTCCTTCGTGTCTTTAACGGACTGTTCTGGAACAATAACCAGCTTTCCTCCATAAAGCAAAGCTCCCCATATTTCCCAAACAGAGAAATCAAATGCATAGGAATGAAAAAGGCACCATATATCCTTTTCGTTAAATTTATAAATAGAATCAGTTGACTGAAACAATCTCACTACCTGAACATGCTCGACCATCACTCCTTTGGGCTTGCCTGTTGAGCCGGAGGTATAGATAACATAAGCTAAGTGCTTTTCACATACTCTTGTTACATTAGGATCCGGATTATCTTCACTGAAATTATCCCACTTATCTTGCCATGTGAAAAGTTCCAGTTCTGGCAACTCATTAGGCTTATACCCTTCCAACCGCCGGTGACCTACCTTATCGGTAAGCAGTAGTATTGGCGAAGCATCCTCCAGCTGTTGAAACAGACGCTGTGCCGGGCTACCAGGATCTAGAGGCAAATAGGCGCCACCTGCTTTCAGAACAGCCAACAGACAAATAACCATTGCTGGGCTACGTTTGATACAAAGGGCAACCAGAGAATCAGGTATAACACCCATCTCAATAAGACAATGAGCCAGTTGATTAGACTGACGATTTAAAGTCTCATAGGTAAGCACCGTCTCATTATAGACAAGTGCTATTGCATCAGGGTGACGTATCACCTGATCTTCAAATAATTGGTGCAGACAGAGATTATTTGGATAACATTTTTCTGCTTGATTCCACGTTTCCAGTAAAAGTTTTCGTTCCTCTTCTCCAATCATATTATATGTAAAAACAGGGAGATAGATACCTTCTACCATAGATTGCAATATGCTTAACAGATATATGCGAAATCTCTCGATTGTATCAACATCAAAAACAGCACAAGCATATCGAATTTGCCCAGTAATTATTCCATGTTCATTCTCACTGAAAATAAACTCTAAGTCTGTTTTCACTCTATTTAAAAAAATTTCTTTCGTATGTACCCTGAATCCAGGAAATTCGTGTTTAACATTCTCTTCCCATGAAAACATAACTTGATATAAAGGCGTGTAAGCCATACTACGCGGCGGGTTAACAATTTCCACAACCTTCTCAAACGGTAACTCTTGATTATCCTGCGCTTCAAGTACAGTCTGTTTCACGCGAGCAAGCAATGTTGCTCCATCAGGCTCATCCGAGAGATCAATCCGCAGTACTAACGTATTAACAAAGAAACCAATTAACGGTTCTAATTCATACCTACCACGATTAGCAACTGGAATTGCAACAATGACATCATCAAGACCCGACAAACGGGCAAGAACAATGGCTATGGCTGAAAGCAAAGTAGTGGATAATGTTGTCTCATAGCATTGACTTAATTGTTTTAATTGCAAAGAAAGTAATGCCCCAACTTCAATAGGTAAGGCGGAACCCATAAAGTTCTGTTGTTCTACCCTCGGCCTGTCAATTGGCAATGGCAACAATGGAATAACACCAGAGAGCTTTTCTTGCCAATACATTGCATACATTTTAAGATATTCATCGGTTAACCACTGTGATTGCCAGAGTGCATAGTCGATATACTGAATATCTAATTCCGGCAATTGTGCCTCCAAACCATTACATTCTGCTTGATATAATATATTAAGTTCATTTAGCAGAATATTGACAGACCAGCCATCGAATATAATATGATGAAAAGTTAATAGAAGATAATTCTCTTCACTATCCATCCGGTATAAATGCCCTCTAAACAATGGACCTTGATCCATATCGAATAATTGACAAGCTTCAAACTGAAACAGTTTATTCAATCGCTGCTTAGATATATTTCTTTGGTCACTAAGATTACTCTCAGTAAACGGTATGCAAGAGTCAGCGGGTAATAACTGGATGTAAGGTTCTCCATTTTCTACGGAAAAGGTTGCCCGTAATACTTCGTGACGTTCGAAAAGCTTACCTAATGTAATACGTAGGGCCTCAATATTAACCCAACTACATATTTCTAAAAGTAAAGGAACATTATAAGAATATTCCTTCGGGTCCATTTGCATTAAAAACCACAACCTCCGCTGAGAAGCGGATAAAGGTAATTTATTTACGCGAGGAAAGCGTACTACAGGAGGCAGTTTCACTAACACATCTTCTTGCCCCTGTAATTTGACCAACATATCTGCTTGATCAGCCAAAGTACGATGCTTATAAAGACGTTCAAGAGTCGAAGAAATACAAAATAACTGATTAATTCTATTAAGCAATCGTACAGCAAGTAACGAATGTCCTCCAATTTCAAAAAAATCCTCTTGCCGTCCAATTTGAGCCACATCTAAAAGCTCTGACCAAAGTAACGATAAACGCTGTTCAACCTCACCTTTCGGTTCCTCAAAAGTGATAAAGCGCACAGCCTCTATATCCGGTTTAGGCAAAGCTTGCCGGTTGATTTTTCCATTCGAAGTCAACGGAAATGATTCCAGCAACACATAGGCAGAAGGCAACATATAGTCTGGCAATGTTTGTGAGAGAAAATTACGCAACATCCTATTTAATAAATTTTTCCCCATTTTCTTCTGTTCTTTTATAGGAATAAAATAGGCAACTAACCGTTTATCACCTACTATATCTTCCCTGAGCACAACAACACTATCACTGATATCAGAATGTTGATTCAGTCGTTTTTCAATTTCTCCAAGTTCAATCCGGTAACCTCGTAATTTTATTTGTTGATCATTGCGGCCAACATATTCAATTCGACCATCTGGAAGATAGCGCGCAAGATCTCCACTACGATACATACGTGCACCTAATATGGGACTAAAAGGATCCACCATAAAACGCTCTATGGTCAGTTTAATATTTTTAAGGTAACCTCTTGCCACCCCAACGCCACCAATATAAATTTCCCCGACACAACCCAGTGGTACTGGTTCCCTGTATTCATTCAATAAATAAATACGTGCATTGGCTACCGGACGGCCAATGTGAACAACATGATCATTGTGACCAAGCTCACCAGAGGTCACTAATACCGTGGTTTCTGTCGGACCATAACTATTAATCAACGTTAATTGAGATGGAAGCGATATAAGAGGGAACGTAAAACGATCTCCCCCAATTAGCAAATAACGTAAATGATGATTTAATTTACCCTCCTCAATCGCCAAAGTTGCAATTGGGCTAACTAAAAAGGTGATATCCAATGCTTGATTGTTCAACCATTCAAGCAAAACAGGTACATTGTTGGCAAGCTGACTGGGTGCAAGCACCAACGTTCCACCGCAGGATAATGCTGGCCATATATCACCAGCACTAGCATCAAAAGATAGACTTGTCGTCATAGCACTACGGCTACCTAAACCCAATCGAAATCGAAAAATATGCCAGTGGACAATATTAACAATTTGATCATGCTCAACCATCACCCCTTTCGGTTTCCCTGTTGAGCCCGAAGTATAAATAACATAAGCTAAATGCTTCTCACATACCTTGGTTATATAAGGATCTGGGTTATCTTCACTAAAATTCCCCTCCTCATTTTCCATCACAGAAAACTCCAGCTCTGGCAACTCCTCAGGCTTATACCTTTCCAACCGCCGATGACCTACCTTATCGGTAAGCAGTAGTATTGGCGAAGCATCCATTAACTGTTGACATAGACGCTGCTGTGGACTGCCAAGCTCCATAGGCAGGTAAGCTCCCCCGGCTTTCAAAATACCCAACAGGGAAATGATCATTGCCGGGCTGCGTTCAACACAAAGTGCAACCAAAGAATCAGGAGTCACCCCCATCTGGATAAGACGATGAGCCAACTGGTTAGCCCGACGGTTTAGAGTGTCATAAGTCAGCTCAATTTCACCATGAACAAGTGCTATTGCAGTAGGATAACGAATTACCTGTTCTTCAAATAATTGATGCAAACAAAGATTATTTGGATAATACTCTTCTACATGATTCCAATTTTCCAGTAAAAGTTTTCTCTCTTCAACAACCATGAAATCTATTTTATTTATAGATTGAAATAGATTCTCTTTTTCAACAATAGTATTCAATATTAACAAAATAGAATCACACATATAATTCTTTTTATAAAGAAAAATATCATCATACAAATATCTAAACTCACCGGTATCTGTATTTATCTGAAAAATTAAACATCCTCCTTTTATTATACTTTCATTCAGACCTGTGCACAGATCATCATGATAGCTATTGATACTAAGCGAGTGATTCGTCACATACTGAATAATTACTCCCCAATGAATTGGATTAAGTTCTGGTTTTCTTATAAAAATATCATAAGGGAAGCTTCCTTTTTCTAATAAGTCACTAATTCCTTCATTAAATTTCTTCATGACATCAAAAAAACAAAAATTCTCATTAATAGTTAAATTGACAGGAATAATAGATGACACTATTTTACTTAAAAAGATATCTTGAGACGCAACAGAACAATCATTTATTATTCCTAATTGTATATCATGCTGCCCAGACATTCGATACAAATAAACAATAATAGAAGAAACTATAAGATTAATTTTATCCTGAAAGTTAAATTCATTAAGAAAATCAGTATTATTCCAATCAGAAGTAGAATATTTAGCTTTATATAAATCAATATTCTTACCAAGCAATGGAAAATCTAATCTGTTAAAATTAATCAGTTTTTCAATCCAAAATTCTTCACTCGCAGAAAATTCTCTCAAAAGTTTATTTAATTCTTTCAAGTCCTGTATATCAGGTAAGAGTAAGACATTCCCTATTTCAGGAAAAAACTCCGATGCACTTAACTTATTGCCAAAATTATCTCTAAAATTATTAATTATTACATCATAATCGCTGGTCGCGACAACCATACCGCTTTCATTAATATTGAGTACTGTTCCCGGAGAACAAAGAGAAAGCTGAGTAGTTACCAGAAGTTCAGATATATATACTATGTCATTATTCAATAACATTTTAGGCGTAGTAATAGGATTATAATTATCCTCGCCAAAATTCATCGATCTAACTAAAGCTGATAATTCTTTTGCCTTTAAATTCCAGAGCAGAAAACCACATGATACTGGTTTAAAATCCTTAGCATAATAGGTTCTTTCTGCCTTATTCTGAGCTATCAACTCTAATGTATTATTTAAAAGCTTATCCAATAAAATACTAAACCCTTCTATTGCAGCCTGAAAACATTTTAAATTCAAAGAAAAAGTTGTATCATCCTTTACTTCATTTACAACTATTCTTACTGCTATATCCCCCCTATCAATAACCTCATCAACTCTATGCCAAGTTATTCCATGCTGCTTTTCACCATTTAGAACAGCCCATGCGGTAGAATAAGAGCCCGCATAACGGGGCAAAAGTGCATCATGGTAATTAAATACCCCATGTAGAAACTTTTCTATCAAAGATAAAGGCAGCAATATCGGATTAATAATTGAAAACAACCAAGAGCATGGCTCTATAGACACTAAATCATCTAACTCATCTATTGTGGTAAAACATCTAATCCCACATTCAAAAGCCCATGTAGATAAAAGATTATCACCGGTAATAACTGCCTTTATCTCAACATTTCGACGTAATAACTGTTCTGCACATTCTATCACCATAGAAGTGTTGCCTATCAAAACACATGAGGCCCGCCCCGAGCAATTCATATTATTCTTCCTTTTATCAAATAATTAAAATAAAATTGGCTATGAAGAAGAGTCAGTTTTTCCCTGTCATTAAAAACAAACACCAGAAATTTAAAAATATAAACATGATTAAAATTATTTTTTAATCTCTTCATCCTTCAGTATTTCTTCTATCTCCTCTTTTAAATTATCGGATAATATCTTTGCTAACTTATATACCGTCAAATTATCAAATATTGATTTCATGGGAATTTTTACACCTAATTCATCATATATTTTCGATATCATTCTCATTGCTGATATAGAATTTCCACCAGACTCAAAAAATGTCATATGGATATTTTCCGGTTCTCTTGCTAATATATCGCTCCAAATATTATAAAGATATTGTTCTATATAATTCAATGGTTGTTGTTGCGGTTCATGCTCTATAGCAACATAATGCTCAGTATCAAATAAAGTTTTATCTAGTTTTCCATTGCTTGTTCTAGGTATTTCCTGACAAAATATAATATCTATCGGTAATATTCTGTAAGAAATAAAATCACGAATGTCTCTATTTATTCTATCTAAAAAAACATCACTATCTTTTCCATTAACATCAGACAAAATAATATATGCTGATATTCTACCACTCTTTTTTCTATAAAACGCGGATATCGAATCAATATACTCCAAAGATAAGAAGGCACTTTCTATTTCTGTTATACTTACTCTATATCCACGAATTTTAATTAATTCATCTTTTCTACCTATAAACTCTATATTACCATCATATCTACAAATACCATAATCACCAGTGCAATAAAACTTTTCACCATTAAATAGATTACGTTTACCCTCTATGAGTTTAGCACTCTGAATTTTTCCCCCACCGAAATAACCCAATGCTAAAGAGCGACCAGATACACATATTTCACCCACAGCTCCTACAGGGAGAAGCTCATAATCTCTATTAACAATAGCAACCGCTGTATTATCTATCGGTTTCCCTATAAGTACTTCCTTATCCTTAATATTATTATCTAATTCATAAAAACATACATCCGACATATTTTCTGTCGAACCATAAAGATTAACAAAAGACATTTTTGGAAATAGATTAATGGCTTTATTAGCAATATCCATACGGAATTTCTCACCACTTATAAACCAATAGGAGAGTTTTTTAAATCCATCCAATACATATTTTGGCATCCGTATAATCTCACCCAACATCGTAGGTGTTGTAATGATTGATTGTATATTCTTATTCACTAAGAATTCCGAGAAATCATCAAGAGACTGATAATAATTTACATTAATTAAATGAAGTTCAACACCATGTAACAATGGAGCAAAAAGTTCCCATACGGCTCTAATAAATGAAAAATCAGTTATATGGCATGCATTTCTGTTTTTTAACACTGGAAAACGTCTATTCATCCATGTGATCCTGTTTATGACAGACTCGTGCGTTCCCATAACTCCCTTAGGTTCCGCTGTAGTACCTGATGTATAAATTATATGAGAACATTTTGAAAACATATTTTTACTTTCATATTCATACGCATCAAAGTTTCTGCAATAGGAAGAGAAGACCTTATCAATATCTAATTTATTAAGATTTAAATTAAACTTATGCAATTCATCTAATTCATTTTCTTTAGAAATAAAAACTTTTGGCCTTGAGTCTTCTATAATATATTTAATACGTTGAATCGGGGTATTAGCATCAATAGGAATATATGACGCGCCACTTTTTAATACAGCCAAAATACTTATCACAAAATCTATGGATTTCTCCATGTAAATAGCTACTCTATCATCTTTAGCTATCCCAATTTTCATTAGGTTACTTGAGAGAAAGTTAGCTTTAGTGTTTAACTCAACGTAACTTATGGAAGTTTGTCCACAAACAATTGCTTTCTTCTCTGGTGTCTTATACACCTGTTTTTCAAAGAGCTCATGAATACCTATATCTACTTCATGAATATAACTTTTCCCATAAATTATAGCTAGTCGATTTTTATGATCTTTTTCAGAAAACATCGTTAACTGCCGGTATGATGTATCACTGCTAAAGTATGACATTTTAATCAATAACTCATACATCCCTACGAGCATATCCTTAACATAGACTTCATCAATAACATCGGCGAAATACTTTATTCTTATTTCCAGTTCCTCCTCAGGAACTATTTGTAACGTTATTTTATAATTAGTTTCCATATAACTATGGAGACCTTTGATTGATAGTGCCTCTTCAATCTGTTCATTTCGTTCATCTACCGGGTAATTCTCATACACCAGCAGACTCTCAAACAACCCCTGCTCTCCCGAGACCTCACTCAACCGCCGGATCTCACTCAGCCCCAGATAACCGTATTCCGTGTACGCCGCCTGCCGGCTATGCCGGGCCCGCAACCAGGTATCCAGACCGACCCCCTCACCAAACTCCATCCTCACCGGCACCGTCTGGATTAACAATCCCACCATCCCCTCCACCCCGGCCACCTCCGCCGGACGACCCGATACCGTCAGACCAAACACCACCGTCTCCTCGCCGCTGTAACTGTGCAGCAGATACCCCCACGCACACTGCAACAGCGTACTCATCGTCGTCTGACTCCGCCGCGCCACCTGCTGCAACCGCGCCGTCTCCGCCCGTGATAACACCCGCCTGACCGTGTGCCTCCTCCCCGCCGTCTCCGCCCCTCCCCGCGATACCCGCTCCACATGCAACGACGTCGGCCCTTCCACCCCCGATAACTCCGTTCGCCAAAAGGCTCGTGCCCGTTCCCTGTCCTGCCTGCCCAGCCAGGCAATATACTCCTTATACGCCACCGGTAACGGCAGCGCTGCCGTCTCCCCTTCCCGGTACAACCGCTGTATCTCCTGCCACAGCAGCGGACCGCTCCACCCGTCCAGCAACATATGATGGCATGTCCACAACAGCCGGTAACGCCCGCCGCCACACACCCTTAATCCTATCCGCATCAGCGGCGCTGCCGTCACATCCAATCCCCGTGCCCGGTCCTCTCGGCGCCACGCCTCACTCGCCACCGCCTGCTCCGCCTCCGTCAGCCCCGACCAGTCCGCCTCCGACCATGGCAACCTCACCGTCACCGGGGAACGCACCATCTGCACCAGGCCCCCCTCACTGTCCGCCACAAATTGCGTGCGCAACACCGCATGCCGCTGCACCACCGTTTCCCAGGCCCACCGTAACCGCGCAATATCCGGCGACCCCTCCAGGACCACCAATGTCTGACACAGATACACACCCCCGCTCTCCCCCGACAGCTGGTCGTGATACAACATCCCCGCCTGCATCGGCGTCGCCGGATAGAGGTCCTCTAACCCCGGGTACTGCTGCTCCCAGGCCGACAACTGCGACTCTGACACCCGCACCAGCGGAAAATCCGCCGGCGTATACCCCCCATGCCCGACCGCCACGCAGTGCGCCGTCACCGCCTGCAACCCCTGTTCTATCGCCTCACCCAGCCCCACCATCGTGACCCGCTCGTACTCCCGCCGGCTGTAATCCAGCACCAGATGCAGACGGCCCCCGGCCACCCAGCCGTTCAACCCTAACCGGTGATGCCGTTCATGCTGCCCGCTCACCGGCTCACCCGTTTCACCCGGCACCGGCGTAAACAGGCCCCCTTCGCCCCCATCAAACTGACCCAGGTAGTTAAACACCACTGCCGGCCCGCCCGCCGCTTCCGCCGCCGCCAGTGCCGGGTCGCCGGCCAGATAACGCAAAATACCGTACCCTATCCCATGATGCGGCACCCCCCGACACGTTTCCTTCACCTGCCGGATTAACCCCGCCAGCCCCCCGGCGGCCGTCAGCGACAGCCTCACCGGGTACACCGACGTAAACCACCCCAGCGTGCCACTGGTATCCAGCTCATCAAACAACAGCTCCCGCCCATGACCTTCCAGCCAGACCCACAACTCGCCCTGACCGCTCCAGCGCCAGAACCCCTGCAACACCCCGGCCAGTAACAACTCATCAACCCGGGTTCGGTAGGCCGCTCCCGCCGTCTGCAATAACTGCCCGGTCTCCGCCTCCGTCAGGCGGATAACCACTTCCTCGCTGTCCGCCTGTAACGACACCCCCGCCCCGGGATAATCCACCGCCAGCCCGTCTCCCGTGGCCGACAGCTGCGCCTGCCAGTACTCCCGTTCCGCCTGCAATGCCTCACTCCCGGCATACGCCTGCAAACGCGCCAGCCACTGCGCATAACTACTGGTTTTCGGTGCCAGCCTGACCGCCTCGCCCGCCACTATCTGACGATACCCCACCGCCATATCATCCAGCACAATACGCCACGACACCCCGTCCACTATCAGGTGATGCATCACCAGCAGCAACGTGCCCCCGCCGTCCTCTTCATCAAAGTACACCACCCGCAACAGCGGCCCCTTTTCCAGCGACAGACTCCGCTGCGCGGCCCGGGCCGCCAGCACCTGCCCCTCGCCCGAGAACCGCCGGTGCTGAATACTCGCCGCCACCTGTAAGGCCAACGGCGTTTCATCATACTGCCCAAACCAGCGTCCCCCCGCCCCCCGCCGGTAACGCAGCCGCAACCCGTCATGACGTTCATACAGCGCCGTTACCAGCTGCACCAGCCGGGGCAGACTGAAATCCGCCGGCACACTGACCCGCAGCGACTGGTTATAGTGGTGACAGTCAGCCGGCGTTTCATCGAAGAAGCGCTGCTGGACCGGATGCAGCCCAACCTCCCCCCGCAGGGCCGCCTGCGACACCGCCGTAACCGCCCCCAGATGCGCCGCCAGTCCCCGCACCGTCTTGTGTTCAAACAACTGGCGCACACTGACCGCCAGCCCGGCCCGTACCGCCCGCGAGGTCACCTGAATCGCCAGAATGGAGTCCCCGCCCAGCGTAAAGAAGTTATCGTTCACCCCGACCTGCGGCAGATGCAGGGCCGCCTGCCAGATATCACACAACAGGCGTTCGGCTTCACTGACCGGCGCAACATACCCCGCCGGCTCCTGCGGCAGCGGCGCCGGCACCGGCAGCGCCTGCCAGTCCAGTTTGCCGCTGGGCATCAGGGGCAGGGCCGGCAGCAGCGCCCAGCCGGCGGGGTGCATATAGTCGGGCAGCCGGGTAGTCAGGGTGTGATGACCGCGTGTCAACAAGGCCGGACCGGACTGGTCGTCAGGCTCGGCCACCAGATAAGCCGCCAGCCGTTTTTCACCGGGATGGTCTTCACGCAGCTGAACCACGGCATCGGCCACACCGGGCACCGTACGCAGGAGCGATTCAATTTCACCCGGCTCGATACGGAACCCCCGTAATTTAATCTGGCTGTCCAGCCGGCCAAGATAGGCCAGTGTCCCGTCCGCTAACCAGCGCACCCGGTCACCGGTACGATAAAGCCGGGTCAATCCCTCAGCCCGTTCTGACTCTGTCGCAAACGGGTTCGGCACAAACCGTTCCGCCGTCAATGCCGGCTGATTCAGGTAACCTCGCGCCAGCCCCACCCCGCCAAGATACAACTCGCCAGGGACACCGACCGGACACAGCATTCCTCCAGGTGACAGGACTAATAAGCGTGTATTACTGATCGCTCGCCCTATCGGAATTACCGAAAGCGACGAATTTACATCATCAAAGTAACTCACATCTATCGATGCTTCTGTCGGGCCATACAGATTATGCAACCGAGTTCCCGGATGTTTTATTTGCTCATACGCTTTAACTTGCTCCCGTGTTAACGCTTCACCGCTACAAAATATCTGCTTAACCGTCTCCGGGAGTGTTAATTTCATACTTTGCAGCGCATGGCAGAATCCCGACAGCATGGTCGGTACGAAATGCAGGGTCGTGATTTTATTTTCCACTAACTGCCGATAAATTTGCTCCGGCTCTTTATGACTTCCCGGCTCTGCCATCACGATAGCCCCTCCCGTCCAGTTCGCCCAGAGCAATTCCCATACTGAAACATCAAACGTATACGGGGTTTTTTGCAACACTCGGTCATGACTATCCAGCGGATAGTGCTCCTGCATCCAGTGAATACGATTCAGAACACCTGCATGAGGCACCATTACCCCCTTCGGTCGCCCGGTGGTGCCCGAGGTGTAAATCACATACGCCAGATCTTCACCGCCACTTCTCCTGACCGGGTTCTCCTCCGCATACCCGGATACCGCCTCCTCATCATCCACCACCAATAATCCCGGCGGCTGCGCCATCCCCGCTATCACCCCTTCCAGCTGCGAACGGCAGGCCCCCTGCGTCAAGACCAACCGCGACCCCGTATCTGCCAGCATCCACGCCACCCGCTCTGCCGGATATTCCGGGGACAGCGGCACATACGCCCCGCCCGCCTTCAATATCGCCAGCATACCCGTTACCATCTCCAGACCCCGCTCAACATACAGCCCTATCAGCGTATCCGCTACCAACGCCCCGCCGGTCTCCTTTGCATACCTGCACCTCAGCGCATGCGCCAGCCGGTTCGACCGCGCATTCAACGCCCGGTAACTCAGCGCCGTTTCCCGGTAAATCAACGCCACCTGCTCCGGCGTCCGTGCCACTTGTGCCTCAAATTGTTCTTGCAAACTTTGCATTAAAAAATCTTTACAACTATCTTCACAAAAAGAAATATCAAACTGTCGATTCATTTCCTCTAAAGGCATAAATGAAATTTTATCTACTGGCTTATTTAAATCCAAAATGATGTCTTCAATAATACATCTGAATACTGATGCCATACTTTTTATCATCGATACATTGAAAATATCGATATCAAATTCCCAACTTATCTCAATGTTTTTTTCATTGGGGAAAAGAATTAAACTTAAATCAAACCTAGTATTATTAGTCGCAAAATCTCTATACCTCGTTTCTAAATCTGATAACTTAATCTTTCCCTTATCATGATTATGAAAAATGAACATAATCTGAAATACCGGGTTATAACTCAGTGATCTTACAGGATTCAATTTCTCTACTAGTAAATCAAACGGATAATCCTGATACGTATAGGCATTGAGTGCCATTACCTTTGTCTGTTCCAGCAGTTCACTGAAACGAGGATTTCCAGACAGATCGGTCCTTAATACCAACGTGTTGACAAACAGACCTACCAGATTTTCCAACTCTACCAGCTCCCTTCCCGCAACAGGAGTTCCCATCACAATATCTGTTTCGTTGCTGTAGCGGGAAAGCAAGACAGCAAAGGCCGTCTGCAATGTCATAAACAGAGTGACTCCTTGCGCCTGGCTCAAACAGTTTAGCTTCGCTGTCAACTCCTCGTTCAGCGTCTGACGGTGAACTGCTCCACGGAACCTCTGTTCTACTGATCGAGGATGATCCAACGGCAGACTGTGCACCGCCGGTAACCCTTTTAACTGTTCCAACCAATACCATTCAGCTTCTTTTAAACTACCATTCTGAAGCTGATCCCGCTGCCAATGAGAATAGTCTCTATACTGTAGTGCTAACGGCATCAGAGGATACGGTGCTCCCTTCAGACCCGCTTCATAAAGCAAGTTCAATTCATGACTGATAATCCCCAATGACCACCCATCTGCCGCAATGTGATGTACCATCAACAATAACAGATGCTCTTGCTCTGAACACCGAAACAATGTGGCACGCAGCATCAGATCCAAAGAAAGATCAAATGCTTTCCTTGCTTCTGTTACCAGAATGTTTTCCACTTTTACCTCATCCAACCCAGCAATATCGATTACTGGCACCTCAAATTGCGAAGGAACTAATACTACCTGTAATATCTCCCCATCTATCTCCTGATAGACTGTACGCAAGCTTTCATGGCGTTCAACAATTTTCTTCAAAGCTTCACAGAGAACAACGGCCTGGAGTTTACCAATAATAGAAAAACATAAGTGAATATTATAGTTAGTGTTTTTTGTTTCCATTTTATCCAGAAACCACAACCTACGTTGCGAAAAAGAAACTAAATTATTGTCATATTTTTGAGTTATTATTTTTCTTTTTCCCGAATTACGTTGTTTAATTTTCCGCAGAAGTTGTCTGCCTTTTTCTTGACTTAAATTATTTATCTTATCCATAAATTCACCTATAAAGTTTTTATATGAACCTGTTATATTTATACTAAAAATAAAAAACGAATAAGCTTTTTAATAAATGAGTAATTAGACGACAACACTCTAAATCAAAAAATATAAAAAACTAAGGCAATTCCACTAACATATTAAGTATTTAATGTTAAAATTATAACCCATTTATCATAGCGGTAGAATTTTATTCTTATTAAAACCCTACTCTAAATAACTTTTCAAAATAGTAAATCACTTTGAGGGAACTCAATCCGGTTTGAGCGATCTGATCAATCACCAATAAAGAAAAAAACCACCCAACCGGACTGAGTGATGCCAATCATAGCACCTATACCCCGAAATGAACGTCGCCTGATGCAAAAAGTTGTTCATCAAACGCAGGATAAAAACCACGCCAGGAGGTTAATGGCGATGTTAATGTTACATCGTGGCGATTCTGTCACTCAGGTGGCTAAAACGCTTTGTGCGG
>NZ_AYSJ01000014.1:226690-312931 GCF_000517265.1 Photorhabdus khanii NC19 | reverse complement strand
TGCCGCTTCACCCTTCCCGGGCAGTCGAGCAGGAACAGTAAAAGTGTAGCGGTATTATGGAAAGTTATTTAGTACAATGACAATTATTTAGAAAATGTATGAAAGATTATTCCATATTTTCATAAAACGGGTCGAAATTACCCCAAAAAACGAAGAGGTATTTGGTACTCTTGTTGAAGAAACATGTATCTTAATAATCAAAAATCATATCATATTAGTGGTCATCAATAACTCAATACATTGAACAAGATGTCATAATTATTTGTTATAAAACAATCTACTACATTCATAACCATACAAATATATCGAGCTAAAGTTACATTTATAAAATATTTCACTATGTAAAACCATAAACATTCAAAGTTAATATGGATATCCATAAAAAACCCAGAAACACTCATAGAGCAGAATTCATAAAAAACACAAACTAATATTAACAGCTACCGCACGAAATTAAATTAATTTCGGAACAAAAATATTCATCAATACTTAAAGGAAAACTATTACATATAACTATATATTTTAGTACAAATCAAACAAAAATAGACTAACTTAACCAAAAATCCAAGAAAACAATTTAGAAACAATTAATTATCAACACCATAAAATTCAAAAGTCATAAAAAAATACAAATTATATAATTAAGATAAACAACACCAAAGAAACTAATTATAACAAACTAATACTATAAAAATTACATTCATTAACAAAAATAATATATTATTTACTCATTTGATGTTTTTTATGGTTTTAAATAGAAAATACTGATGATTAAAGTCTCTCTTTACTTACCTACATAATAGAATATTGAAATTATAAGAGTGATATGCTTTGCATTGTTATTATTATGTTTGTTCACGCTGATGACGAGCCAGGGCGCGAGCATACTTTGATTAATCATCATCCAAAGAAGACTCTCGCCCGATAATCATCGCTCCAGCCGGCTTTTTTAAGCTTATTCCTTTGACTTGGCGCACCGCAATCACATTGTTTCAGCATATTTAAAACAAAACGCCGGAATAACGCCAAATTCTCAATGGCTCCGTCCAGAACGATACGTGAATCATCTTCTTTAAAAACCACATCAAGAATATAGTGTTGGCTATTCTCAATACGCCAGTGTTGGCGAATGGAATGTCCTAATAATTTGTGTCGGGGAGAGAATGAACTCACATAGTGGGAAGTATCAACGGTACCTTTGCCATTCCTCGTCCGGTGACGCTCAACGGCAATGATGCTGCGGATTGTCGGCCATTTTTTCGCTATTTCCGGGGGAAAGGCTGCCTTTAGCTGGAATACATCACGTTCTTCCTTACGGCCATGAACCGTTTGCTTGATTTCAGTGACGATTTTCTCTTTACCCGCATCAAATACCGCTTGAAATTGTGATTGAATGGCTTCCCATAATTTGGGTTGATTTTTCTTAACCTGAACAACAACATGGGCTTTCTTTTCGCTGATTTTTTCCAGCGTTTCACGCTGGCAATGCAGCGCATCAAGCGTCACAATGCTGCCTTTAAGTTCCAGAATATCCAGCATTTGCCGCACCATCGCGATTTCCCCTTTTTTGTGCTCCGTGGCTTTTTGACACAAGACCAGGCCATTCTCTGTGTCATAAGCGGTGACAACCTGAAAGACGTTTTTTGCATCATGGCGGTAGGCCTGGCGCAAGACTTTACCGTCAAAGGCAATGAGGGGTTTGCTCGCCTGTTCACGCTGCTCATTGACCCAGTTGAGTAAGGCTTCCAGCAGGGATTCGAGCTCGATGGTGCGGAGTATTCTGGCAATGGTATGCCGACGGGGTATTCCGGTGGGAAATGGACGATATGTTTTCAGCCATTTAATTTTTGCCTTGCCGTATGTTTCAATGTCTTGCCAGCCTTCGGCTCCCGCCATGATGGCGCTGATGACAAGGAAAATCACATCAATCAGCTCGTACTTACGATTGGTCTCGGAGCGTGTTTCTTTCACAACGGATAAATGTTCCATCAGGGTCATGTGCAGGCGCTAGCAAGAAATAATGTTGATTAGATCATGTCATTAGTTTTCATCAATAGGTGTGCCCAAAAGTATGCTCGCGCCCTAGATGACGAGCTACCAGCAAAAGCAAACTTTCTTGACAAAAAGATATTAACTGAGAAAAGTTACCACAAAAGAAATACCAAACCAGACTCACATATATATTCAGGATGTCATCTGGCGTGCTCAATCCTTCGTTATTGCAACACAAATAGGTCATATTCCATCACAAATAATTTATAACATCTATGAGACATGAATGAAAATAGTGATGTTCAAATTCATTACTAAAATAAAAGATTAGCCCAAATACCCCACTCATGCCCCAAACAAGAAATACAAAAGGTTTATCACAATATCTATCAATAAGTTAATATTCCTACACCTGCATACTCATAATTTCCTGATAAGAAGCCACCAGCTTATTTCTCACCTGAACGCCCATTTGCAAGGAGATACTGGATTTCTGCATATCCACCATCACATCATTCAGTTCAATACCCGGTACCCCCAGGGTAAAATCCTGTGCCTGTTTCGTGGCATGTAAACGTGTCTGATTAATTTTACCAACCGCCGCCGTCAGTTGACTGGCAAATCCCCCCTGCAATGGCATGGGTTTTGCGATACTTGCCGCCTGTAATACCTGAGCCTGCATCTGTTGCAGTACTCCTTCAATTGCCTGAATTGACATAAAAACCTCGTGTTAAACCACCTTATACCCTACGCAATTCAATGCCATATTAACCAAAGTTTTATACGGCATATTTTCACGCTGCCACCCTAACATAGCCCCTTCAATCTAAAGCGGGTAATTAACGTAAAAAGTCAGGGCTTATTGCGCCATTAAAAGATGAGTGAACAGCGAATAATGACAAGACTGAAAACAGGAAAAATTTTTTCGCTTGCGTATGGGGAGTCTGTTTTGTTACGCCACGCTTTTAGTATTCATGTTGAACAGCAAGGCAAGGATCGTCTATGAGTGCCGCAACAACCGACGTTGAAAATCAAACTAACGGTTTCAGTGCTATCATTAACCGGATAAAAGCTGATCCTAAAGTACCATTATTAGTTGCAGGCAGCGCAGCCGTCGCGATTGTCATTGCCCTTTTCTTGTGGTTACGCAGCCCCGATTATCGGGTGCTCTACAGTAATCTGAGCGATAAAGATGGTGGCGATATTGTCACGCAACTAACCCAATTAAATATTCCGTTCCGTTTTGCCGAAAATGGCGCTGCTATCATGATCCCTGCCGAGCAGGTCCATGAGACACGGCTAAGACTGGCACAACAAGGGTTGCCTAAAGGTGGTGCCGCTGGATTTGAGCTGCTTGATAAAGAGAAATTTGGTATCAGCCAGTTCAGTGAACAGGTTAACTACCAAAGAGCATTGGAAGGTGAGTTGTCACGGACCATTGAATCACTGGGACCGGTGCAAAATGCCCGTGTTCACCTGGCGTTACCCAAACCTTCCCTGTTTGTCCGCGAACAGAAGTCCCCTTCTGCATCCGTTACGGTCGGACTACTGCAAGGCCGTTCTCTGGATGAAGGCCAAATTAACGCCATTGTCCATATGGTTTCCAGCAGTGTCGCTGGCTTACCTCCGGGTAATGTCACCATTGTTGATCAGACCGGACGTCTTCTGACACAAGCGGATGCTACCGGACGTGATCTGAACACCAGTCAGCTGAAATACATTCAGGAAGTGGAAAATCGCTTCCAGCACCGTATTGAAGCCATTCTGACCCCGGTTGTCGGTCGTGGTAACGTTCACGCGCAAGTGACTGCCCAGGTAGATTTTTCCCGCCGTGAAGAGACCGCAGAGGAATATAAACCTAATCAGCCACCTAATCAGGCGGCGGTTCGCTCGAAACAGTTAAGTGAAAGCGAGCAAAGTGGTGGTTCTCTGGTTGGTGGCATTCCTGGCGCGCTTTCCAATCAACCCAGCCCTCCTCCAAGTGCGCCGATTGATAAGCCGAATACCAAAGAGAGTAATAAAAACGACAAGAGCGATAAGAAAACATCATCCGCCGGTAACAATAACGAGCGCGTGGTGAACAATAATCGCAATAACCGCCGTGACGAAACCACAAACTACGAAGTGGACCGGACTATTCGCCATGTACAGCAGCAAGCCGGCGGTGTTGAACGCTTATCTGTGGCGGTTGTGGTCAATTATGTCACGGTCGACGGCAAAAATGGCCCGGAAACTCAGGCGCTGACACCGGAACAACTGGCGAAAATAGAAGCGCTGACCAGAGAAGCCATGGGCTTTTCCAAAGAGCGTGGCGACAGTTTAAATGTGGTTAATACACCATTTACTGAAAGCAAAGAAAATATCGAAGTAATTCCGGTATGGCAGAACCCTGCTCTGCTGGAAAAAGCCTTTGATTTTGGTCGCTACCTTCTGTTGATACTGGTGGCTTGGCTCCTGTGGCGCAAAATGGTGGTTCCTCAACTCGCCAAAAAACGGGCCGCAGATAAAGCCGCGCTTGACGCACAGAAAGTTCATAAAAGACAAGTGACTGAATCCAGTGCAGAAATGGATGACAGAACCCGCCAGAGACTAACACGTCAACGGGTCAGTGCCGAAATTCAAAGCCAACGTATCCGCGAATTAGCAGAAAAAGATCCTCGCGTAGTGGCGCTGGTGATCCGTCAATGGATGAGTAACGAACAATGAGCCTGAACGGAACAGAAAAAAGCGCCGTCATGTTAATGACCCTGGGAGAAGATCAGGCGGCCGAGGTGTTTAAGCACCTGAACTCTAGGGAAGTCCAACAACTCAGTATCACCATGGCGGGTATGCGCCAGGTTTCCAACCAGCAACTGGTCGATGTCTTGGCTGAGTTTGAAGAAGATTCCGGCCAGTATGCGGCACTGAGTATCAATGCCAGTGATTATCTGCGTTCGGTGTTGATTAAAGCGCTGGGTGAAGAACGCGCTTCCAGTCTGCTTGAGGATATTCTCGAATCCCGTGAAACCACTACCGGTATGGAGACCCTCAACTTTATGGAACCACAAATGGCAGCCGATATGATCCGTGAAGAGCATCCACAGATTATCGCCACCATTTTGGTTCACTTAAATCGTGGGCAGGCAGCCGATATTCTTGCGCTGTTTGATGACAAACTGCGTAACGACATCATGCTGCGTATCGCCACTTTCGGTGGCGTACAACCCGCCGCGCTGGCTGAACTGACAGAAGTGCTCAATAACCTGTTAGATGGTCAAAACCTCAAGCGCAGCAAGATGGGCGGTGTTCGTACTGCCGCTGAAATTATCAACCTGATGAAAAGCCAACAGGAAGAGAATGTTATCGAAGCAATGCGCGCCTACGATAACGAACTGGCACAAAAAATCATCGATGAAATGTTCCTGTTCGAAAACCTTATCGATGTGGATGACCGCAGTATTCAGCGCCTGTTGCAGGAAATCACTACCGATTCCCTGCTTATTGCACTGAAAGGCTGCAACCAGCAACTACGCGATCACTTCCTCAACAATATGTCTCAGCGTGCCGCAGAGATTTTGCGCGATGACCTGGCAAACCGTGGTCCGGTGCGTATGTCTCAAGTGGAAAGCGAACAGAAAGCCATTCTGCTTATTGTTCGTCGTCTGTCAGAAAGCGGCGAGATTATCCTGAACGGTGGCGACGATAGCTATGTCTGATAAGTTGAACAATGCTGGCTGGCAACCCTGGAAACCCAATGAACTCACGCAGTGGGAAAAACTGCGTGTTAAACCAGAGCCTACTGATGACTCACTGGAAACTTCCGGGCGTGATGAAATTCTTGAACAGGCGGCAATGCTGGATAACCTGAAAGAACAGGCCCGGCAGGCAGGCCATGAACAAGGATTTGCCGAAGGCCAGACACAAGGTTATGAAAAAGGATACCAATCCGGCTTAGAAGCCGGTATGGAACAGGGATTAAAGGACGCAAGTCAGCAGCAGCAACCTATCACAGAGCAGTGGCAAAATCTGCTGGCCGATTTCCAACATTCATTGGAAGGGCTTGACACGATCATTGCATCCCGCTTGATGCAATTATCACTGACCGCTGCAAAACAGATCTTAGGTCAGCCTGCGATTTGTGATGGTACTGCCCTGCTCAATCAGATCCGTGAATTTATTCAACAGGAACCGATGTTAAGTGGTAAACCTCAATTGCGGGTTCATTCTCGCGATATGCCAATGATTGAACAACAATTAGGCAATACGCTCTCATTACACGGCTGGCGTTTACTGGCAGATAACAAGCTGCATCCGGGTGGTTGTAAAATCAGTGCAGATGAAGGTGATCTGGATGCCAGCCTGGCGACGCGCTGGCATGAATTATGCCGGCTGGCAGCACCGGGGGAATTGTAATGACGGCAAGACTCGGGCGCTGGCTGGCAACACTGGATGCTTTTGAGCAAAAATTGGAGAAGACTTCGCCGGTTCGTCGTTATGGCCGTCTGACCAGAGCGACAGGTCTGGTCATGGAGGCAACGGGCTTACATCTGCCTCTGGGAGCAACCTGCCTGATTGAACGGCAAAATGGCGGCAATATTGAAGAGGTTGAAAGTGAAGTCGTTGGTTTTAATGGCGAAAAACTTTTACTGATGCCGCTTGAAGATCTGGAAGGTATTGTACCCGGCGCGCGGGTTTATGCCCGCCCGTACAGTGAAGATTGCGGTAGCGGACGCCAGCTGCCTCTTGGCCCAGAACTATTAGGACGGGTTTTAGATGGTGCCGGCCGCCCACTGGATGGCTTGCCGTCACCAGATACCGGCTATCGCGCCTCACTCACCACACCGCCAATCAATCCTCTGCAACGTACGCCGATCAGTGACGTACTGGACGTGGGAGTACGGGCGATTAACGCCTTACTCACAGTAGGACGCGGTCAGCGAATGGGGTTGTTTGCCGGTTCCGGGGTAGGTAAAAGCGTTCTTCTTGGTATGATGGCGCGCTATACACAGGCCGATGTGATCGTCGTTGGCTTGATCGGTGAACGTGGCCGCGAAGTTAAAGACTTTATTGAAAACATCCTTGGTACAACCGGTTTAGCCCGCTCAGTGGTTGTCGCAGCGCCTGCCGATATCTCACCTTTATTGCGTATGCAAGGCGCATCCTACGCGACCCGGATCGCCGAAGATTTTCGTGACCGGGGTAAACATGTATTACTGATTATGGATTCATTGACCCGCTACAGTATGGCTCAACGTGAAATTGCCTTGGCCATTGGCGAGCCACCGGCGACCAAAGGTTATCCACCTTCGGTTTTCGCCAAACTGCCGACACTGGTGGAACGAGCAGGAAATGGCGTGAACGGCGGCGGTTCGATTACCGCGTTTTACACCGTACTGACCGAAGGTGATGATCAGCAAGACCCAATAGCCGATGCTGCCAGGGCGATTCTGGATGGTCACATCGTGCTCTCCCGATCTCTGGCGGAATCAGGGCACTACCCGGCAATTGATATTGAAGCCTCTATCAGCCGCGCCATGACATCATTAATTGATAAACAGCACTATCGGCGGGTACAGCAGTTTAAACAACTGCTCGCAAGCTATCAGCGCAACCGTGATCTGATTAACGTCGGTGCCTATGCTGCGGGCAATGATCCGCTATTGGACAAAGCGATTGAACTTTATCCCTACATGGCACAATTTTTACTGCAAGATATTGAAGAACGTAGTGAATATGAAGCGGCCTGTACTCAACTGCAACAGTTGTTACCTATATAACGTAACGATTTTCTGCATGTTGCCATTAAAAAGCGAGGAATAAGATGCAGCAACAATCACCGCTCATGACCTTGCGTGAACTTGCACAACATGCGGTGGAGAAAGCCGCCACTCACCTTGCACAAGTTCGTCAGAACCATCAACAAATGGAGCAACAACTTGTAACACTGATGGGCTATCAGGATGAGTACCGGATGCGCCTGAACGACACGCTCAGTAACGGTATGCCGTGTACGACCTGGCAAAACTACCAGCAATTCATGAAAACGCTGGAAAAAGCGATTGAACAACACAAATTACAGCTCAATCAATGGCAACAGCGGCTTGAGACCGCTTTATCACAGTGGCAAGAAAAGCAACAACGTCTCAATGCCTTTGATACGTTACAACAGCGGGCAGATAACAACCGAAGATTACAACAGAACAGAACGGAGCAAAAACAGATGGATGAGTATGCCCAACGTAGTGCACAACGGAGAAATGGATAATGAATGTCACTCTTTTGCCTGCTGACCTGAAACCGGCAGAAAATCAGCAAACGCGCGGTGATTCTCTCACCGACGCCGATCAACCTTCTGACTTTGCTCAGTTTCTTAATCTGGAAACCGAGCCGGCACAGAAAGGTATGACCAAACCGGGAAAAGTGTCATCCAAAGACGGAAAAGAGATCACGGATGAAACAGACAACGGTTTATCGCCATTATTATCTGTATCATCTGTCTCAAATGAAATTCCAGCGGAGTCTATCGCCTCCTCACTGATTCCTCTGAATGTAAAAGCAGAGGCAGACAAACAACCAGCTCCTGTTGATGAAAAGCTCATGTCAGCAGAAGAATTGGCGGCAAGTTTACCCGTACAATTATCCAAATTAACCATCAGATCAGAAAACCAGAAAGATAATCCACAACCAACCGAACTGATTAAACATAGTGATAAAAATAGTGATAAAAACCGTCCGGTTCTCACTAAAGAATGGATGATGACAGGATTACCGACAGAGAAAAATCTTTTGACGGATATGCTGGAACAACCCAGACATGAAGAAAAAACGGAAAGTTTTGAAAGTCTTTTTAAAGCAAAACCTGAAAACGGATTAGTACAGAATCCTCAGATAAAACCAAAGATCCCTACCGTCGCTATTCAACATGAAAATGCACCTCAAAGTCATTCACGTGAATCTGCGTTGATCCAGACCACCGTTCAGACTGAAATTCAGCCCGCTGCCGTAGCAGCTGAGCATCAGCAAACCGGACAAGCTCCCTCAGTAACCGCATCTCCTCTGCTTTCCGCAGGGCACAACCAGACGGCCCAGTTTCAGTTATCCAGCGCCTCCACACCTTTGCTGAATGCGCAGTTGGGTAGTGAAGAGTGGCAGCAACAATTAAACCAACAGATTATCTTGTTCAACCGCAATGGATTACAACAAGCAGAGCTGCGCCTGCATCCACAAGAGCTGGGTGCATTACAAATTCGTATGTCTGTTGAAGACAATCAGGCGCAATTGCATTTAGCATCTGCTCACAGTCATGTTCGGGCAGCCCTGGAAGCTGCGTTACCTGGGCTTCGTCATGCATTGGCAGAAAGTGGAATTCAACTTACCCAAAGCAATGTCAGCAGCGACAACGCCAGCCCGTGGCAACAAGAACAACGTTCCAGTTCACAAAATTCAGGCGGAACTGGCGGTCATGACACTGACACCACGCCAGAAAACCATTCGGCTACTGAATCCACAATACGTTTAACACCTCACCAACTGGCGTCAGTCCGGGGAGGTGTGGATATTTTCGCCTGATAATGGAAAGTATTTATCCGTAGTAAACAAGACTCACAACAAACGAATGAGTTAGTGGTTTTTTCTCCGTTTGTTCCGGCTATTGCCAGCGGAAATACGCGGGATAATTATTATCGATATTGATGGATAAGCAGGTCCGCCACGGAATGAGTGGACACTTGTCCGCAACGAAAACAGGAACTTGTCTGTCCATGTCTGACTATAGCTACGAGCGTAAACGCAAAAATCCATTTTGGATGATACTGTTAGTACTGATTGCCGTTATCGGTGCCGCCATCGGAGGATACAGTTGGTGGACATTTAAGCAGGCAAAAGAGAGTAACTCTAAAGCACCCCGAATCATAGAAGTCCCTGTATTTATGACTCTGGAACCTTTCACCGTCAATCTGATTGACAATGAAGATCACTTTGACCGTGTGCTCTATATCGGCGTGACCTTACGTTTAACCGATGAAAAAACCCGCAAGCGCTTCCATGAGTATCTGCCGGAAGTTCGTAGCCGTATGTTGTTATTACTATCACGCCAGAAATCAGCGGATCTGGCTCACGACAGCGGCAAATTGCGTCTGATGGACGATATCAAGCAAACGCTGCGTCCAACATTGGTACCCGGTGAGCCGGATCAGGTCATCACCGATGTGCTGTTTACCACGTTTATTCTGCGATAATCACCATGAGTGACAATATTCTTTCACAAGCCGAGATTGATGCTCTGCTCAATGGCGACAGTGCCAGTGACGACGCAGAAAACACCGCGTCCGGGGAAAACGAGGTTCGCCCTTACGATCCCAATACCCAACGCCGTGTTGTTCGGGAACGTCTGCAAGCACTGGAAATTATTAACGAACGCTTTGCCCGTCATTTCAGGATGGGGTTGTTTAACATGCTCCGCCGTAGTCCTGATATTACTGTCGGTGCAATAAAAATTCAGCCTTATCATGAATTTGCCCGTAATCTGGCAGTGCCGACCAACCTTAACCTGGTTCATCTGAAACCGTTGAGAGGAACCGCACTGTTTGCATTTGCCCCCAGCCTGGTTTACATCGCGGTAGATAACCTGTTTGGTGGTGATGGACGTTTCCCGACCAAAGTAGAAGGCCGTGAATTCACCAATACGGAACAACGGGTGATTAACCGGATGTTACGTATGGCGCTGGATTCCTACCGTGATGCCTGGGATTCCATTTTCAAAATTGAAGTGGAATATATCCGCTCTGAAATGCAGGTGAAATTCACCAACATCACGACATCACCGAACGATATTGTAGTTACGACACCGTTTCAGGTGGAAATTGGCGCGTTGAGTGGTGAGTTTAACATCTGTATTCCGTTTGCCATGATCGAACCCCTGCGGGAACGCCTGACCAATCCACCATTGGAAAATGTCCGCCAAGAAGACAGTCTGTGGCGGGAAAGCCTGGTAAAACAGGTTCAGCATTCAGAACTGGAGCTGGTCGCCAACTTTGTTGACATCCCGCTGAGGCTATCAAAAATTCTGCAACTTCAGCCGGGCGATATATTACCTATTGATAAACCCGAACGCTTGATCGTTCACGTCGATGGTGTGCCGGTGCTCACCAGTCAATACGGAACATTAAACGGGCAATACGCCCTGCGTGTCGAACATCTTATTAACCCTGTTTTAAATGCTCTGGATGAGGAACAGCCCAATGAGTGACGCTAAACAACCCACAGATACCGCTTCAACCGGGTCTGCCGAAGATATGTGGGCAGAAGCGCTGGAACAACAGGCCGCGCAACAACAAACCTCTGACAGCAGCGCGGCAATATTTGAATCTCTGGAGCCTCAGGATGCACTGGCTCATTTATCGGATATCGACCTGATTCTGGATATTCCGGTCAAATTATCCGTCGAACTGGGCCGGACAAAAATGACGATCAAACAACTGCTGAGATTGTCTCAAGGCTCCGTTGTCTCTCTTGATGGCCTTGCCGGGGAACCGTTAGATATTTTAATCAATGGCTACCTGATTGCGCAGGGTGAAGTTGTGGTTGTATCGGATAAATACGGCATCCGTATCACCGATATCATCACCCCTTCCGAACGTATGCGTCGCTTGAGTCGCTAATATGGCTTTCCAGCCTTCTCTTCATCATGGCGCGGCAGAACCTGTCGCGCAAACCCAAGCGGTTGCTCAGGTAGCCACTTCTGCGCCAATTCCCGCCGGTCAGACACTGATGCAGATCAGCAGTGCATTGGCGGGTGTCCTGCTATTGATTTTCACCCTCACCTGGCTGATACGCCGTATGGGGCTGGTTTCCGGCAAAGGAAAAACACAGCAACAACTCAGTATCAAAGCCAGTTGTTCACTTGGGCAACGTGAACGTGTCGTCATTGTGGAGGTCGAAAATGACTGGTTAGTATTAGGTGTTACTGCCCAGCAGATTAATTTGTTACATCAGATGCCAATACCTGAATCCAACGGTGATAACCCCGAAGGACACCCCATAAAACCGGCACTGTTTGGTCAGATTCTCAAAAATACCCTGATGCGACAAGGCAAGGCCGATGAAAAAAAGTAGTTCTTTCTTTATGACAGGCAATAAATTCCCATTATCATGCCGCCTGGCAATGGCACTCACTGCGCTGATTTTACCCATGGATGTCGCGGCACAGCTGCCGGGGATTATCAGCCAACCGCTGGCTAATGGCGGACAAAGCTGGTCCCTGCCGGTTCAAACATTAGTGTTTATTACCGCGCTGGGTTTCATTCCTGCGGCTTTACTCATGATGACCAGTTTTACCCGCATTATTATTGTGTTGGGTTTACTGCGTAATGCATTAGGCACCCCATCGGCTCCGCCCAATCAGGTTTTACTGGGGCTGACACTATTTATGACCTTTTTTATTATGTCGCCGGTTTTCGATAAAGTTTATCAGGATGCTTATCTGCCTTTCAGTGAAGATAAAATCAGCCTGGAAACCGCTTTAGAAAATGGCGCCAAGCCATTACGGCAATTTATGTTACGTCAGACACGGGAAAACGATTTAGCATTGTTTGCCCGCCTTGCTGACCAACCCCCTTTTGAAACAGCAGAGTCAGTTCCTATGCGGGTATTGATGCCGGCATTTATTACCAGTGAGCTAAAAACCGCGTTCCAGATTGGTTTTACCCTGTTCATCCCCTTTCTGATTATCGACTTGGTGGTCGCCAGCGTTTTGATGGCGCTGGGAATGATGATGGTGCCACCCGCGACAATCTCATTGCCCTTTAAACTTATGTTGTTTGTATTGGTTGATGGTTGGCAATTATTGCTGGGTTCTTTGGCACAAAGTTTCTACGGTTGACCTGAAAAGAGACAAACATTATGACTCCTGAATCGGTAATGGCACTGGGTACAGAAGCAATGAAAATCGCACTGGCGCTGGCTGCACCGCTGCTTTTATCTGCTTTATTATGCGGTTTAATTGTCAGCTTATTACAAGCCGCGACACAGGTTAACGAAATGACGCTGTCATTTATCCCCAAAATTCTGGCGGTATTTGTCACTACAGTTATCGCGGGTCCCTGGATGCTGAATCTATTTTTGGACTACATGCGTGGACTCTACAGCAGCATACCCGTGATAATCGGCTGATTATGATCTCTTTTGACAGTGAAATGCTGATCCAGTTTATCAGTGAATTTTTCTGGCCGCTGGTCCGGGTCCTTGCGCTGTTCAGTACCGCGCCATTATTCAGTGAAAAACAGGCCCCTAAAAAAGTTCGGATCGGGTTAGCAGTGATGGTAACGCTGCTCTTAATGCCAAACCTGCAACCTGCGCAAGTGCCTATTTTCTCTGTCGCCGGATTTTGGGTGATTATCCAGCAAATCCTGATTGGCGCATCACTCGGCCTGACCATGCAAATAGCTTTTGCCGCAGTGCGTCATGCAGGTGAAATCATTGGCTTACAAATGGGCCTCTCATTCGCCACCTTTTTTGACCCTTCCGGCGGCCCTAATATGCCCATTCTGGCGCGTATCTTTAACCTTTTGACTTTACTGCTATTTCTGGCTTTTGACGGCCATCTGTGGCTATTATCCGTTCTGGCGGATACATTCCAGGTTATACCAGTACAGCCATTGCAACTCAGTGCTCAAGGATTTTGGCTCTTGGCACAAAGCGCCAGCATGATATTTATCAACGGCATGATGCTGGCTCTACCATTAATCACTCTGCTATTAACGCTGAATTTCTCATTGGGGATCTTAAACCGTATGACACCACAACTCTCCATCTTTGTGGTTGGTTTTCCGCTAACGCTCACTACCGGTATCCTGGTACTGACACTTTTAATCCCCATGCTGGCGCCATTTTCTGAGCGTCTGTTCAGTGAATTGTTTAATCGGCTGGCGATAATTATCAGTGGCATGGTTATTTAAAAAACTATAAGTATTATATACTGTATAAATCCTATTATTTAATACTGTAAAATTTTATTTCCAACGGTGTTATTAAAACAGAAAAATAAAATAGGTTAATGGTTCAGGAGCAGTAAATTAATGAATATAGAACAAGAGTTATATAACGCCGCGATTAGCTTAATTGAAAAACGATATCCAAAGGGATGGGGT
This sequence comes from Photorhabdus khanii NC19, assembly GCF_000517265.1. Lineage (GTDB taxonomy): Bacteria > Pseudomonadota > Gammaproteobacteria > Enterobacterales > Enterobacteriaceae > Photorhabdus > Photorhabdus khanii. Next base: position 298,814 of record NZ_AYSJ01000014.1, on the reverse strand, counting down.
GGCGCAGCCGCAGTACGGACAGAATCGGGTAAGATTTTAACCAGTATTGCGCCTGATACCAAAAATGACGCGTTATCCCTTTGTATGGAAGTCGGTGCCTATTTGGAGGCACATAAACTTAATGAAGCGGTCACACACTCCTTATGTCTCTGTCGTGAGGATGCCGATTGTGAATATATCATTTTGACACCCTGCGGAATATGTCAAGAACGTTTGGTTCATTGGGGCGGTTCAGTTAAAGTGGCTGTGACTAATGATAAAAACGCGTTATTATTTAAAACAATACGTGAATTGCAACCTTATCATTGGTCAGCCGTTAATGGAGCAATTCTCTAAATTAGAAGATCTTGGATTCGTAGAGTAAATGCAATTAACTCTCCTTTTAAAAAGTTGCATTTATTGAATTAAATCTGTCCTTGATATAAAAATTTAATACCTCTGTATTCTCATTTTTAAATGATTATGGCAGGTTAAACATGTTCATCACGCTTCATTGTTGAATCACTTAATCGAAATCCATTAACCATTAGCAGGGATCTGAAAAGAAATAAAAAAAGGGATAAAATGGTTAATCTGGCAGGATTTAAGCTCTGAAAAAAGGATTGATTATTGGAAAAAACAGAAAGGGATATTTTTATCTCATCAGGCTATTTACTGGCTGATTTATGAAGACAAAATAAAGGGGGTGATTTATTAAAATTGCGGGTAAAACAGCGTCAATAAAGATAAAAATCGGATATGATTAGCGTTGATTAAAAGGTAAAATACAATAACCGATGATGATTAAACTTCACAAAAATCAGGTATTAAAAATGGTAAAAACAACGGTAAAAACGTTATACCGATTAAAACCATAAATTAAAAGAATGACTTTTAATAACAGATTAAAACCTACCTGTCATAAAACCCAAGGTAGGATTTAACTTTCTTCCTGCCATATTAATTTATTTATCAGCGGTTTTATACTTCATTTATTTTACATTTACCTAACCTGCCATAATCATTTAAAAGTGCAAATACAGAAGTATTAAATTTTTATATCAAGGGCAGATTTAACTTGGTAAAATATTTCATAAGGAGAGTTAATAGCATTTAATCGGAAATCATTAACCATTAATAGTGAGTTGAAAATAAATCTGCATGTAAAACAATATTACCCAAATAGATGGGGATTAAGGTGCTTTCCCACTGGTTATTTTATGAAGAAAATCGTAAAAATAACGCAATAAAAAAGAGATAAAATGGTTAATCTGGCAGGATTTAAGCTCTGAAAAAAGGATTGATTATTGAAAAAAATAGAAAGGGATATTTTTACATCATCAAGCTATTTACTTGTTGATTTATGAAGACAAAATAAAGGATGGTGATTTATTAAAACTGCTGGTAAAACAGCGACAGTAAAGATAAAAAGTAGATATGATTAGCATTCGTTCATAAACAGGATATTTAGCGCCAACCTGTTATTTTAGATAGAAAAAAGGCTTTATTTATGTCCTGATAATTATCGCAAAATAAAATACCAAAATCAGAGAATAAAGCCGATGACAATTATTGCGTCAGCTCAAGAATATAATCGGTATGGGGCAAATGATTCAGATCCCCTGGCTGAAACAGTGACGATGCAATAAAGCCCAGCGGATCATGTTCTATCGGATCGACCGGTATGGTGTGGCGGGAAAAACAGATTTCATCCTCGGTACCCGGCCCCTTTATCGGATTTTTAGCCAATTCATGAAACTGAAACACCGGATTATCCGGGCTATAAAAAATCGCTTTCGGGCAGTGTGGATTGTCAGACATACACCGTTTTCCCACCAGGGAAATCGTCACGGGAATACCGTCGGCTTCATCAACCACCCAAATATCCCCTATCGGTTCAATCTGGTTATAAATAAAAACCCGTTTACCGACTTTTAAGGTTAATTTATGAATACAGGGGTCCGGGATTTTACAATCGCAAACGGCACTTTTCATGTTAACTGAAAGCATAGTTTTTCCTTACCTCTCAGTATTAACTGCCGGAAACAGTTAATACTGAGTTATTTTAAAAAGGCCATAGTTATCTTGAAATAACCACTTTTCCATTGATTAAAGAAAAATAGGGGCTAAATGTACGACCGTTTTCACCATTTTTATCTCTAATTAACAATGGCGAATTATTACTATCTTCAATTTCAAAACGGAATAACCGCCCCCCCAGATAACGCACTAACTTATATTTTCTCCAGTCTATCGGTATAGCCTGATAACCGTCATCAAAATTTCTCCCAAAGTCTAAAGAATCAAAATAACTTTGTTCCGTACTGTCATTAGCCTGCGCATGCTCATACAACATTATTTTGGCGGCATGTTGTAAAGCCCCCGAATCTTTATTTTTCATTATTTTCCAGATATCTTCATAGGCTTTTTTAACCAATTCCGTGCTTGTTTCCGTTTCCGGCAAAGGCGTAGCCGTCGTCCAGGCCCAGACAGGCAGATCATTTAATGTCACTGTCCGTTCCGTATGATAATAAAATTTATCCGGATATTCTTTCGTCGTAATTCTACTGGATTGCTCAGTATCAATATTAAAATTAACAGACTGCATGCTATTAGGTTTTAATATTCCATCTTTATCTACTACCTTGGTGACAATATTAGTAATTTCATCAGAATCATAGGGAGTCGCCCTCACCAATCGGACCTTGCATTTCGCATCTTTTTCTTTATAAATATACTTATCATCCCGGGCACTTAATGGCCCCATATCAAGACTGATAACGTTCTTACCGTTTTGCAATATCACTGCAACATTGTAGCCAGTTGATATAGTACCGCTGATCGAGCCCAGATTACTTAAAGTGTAGATCCCATTGACTGTCAGTACACAAAATGCCTGATTTGTTTCTAAATAAGTAATATATTTAACTTTATCCATCGTATTCTTCCCATAGGTTGATAATGAAAATAAGGCCATAAAAAACAAAATAACTTTATTCATTGCGATAGCCTCAGTTTGTATGTCGATTTTTCTTTTGGCAGTTTAGGATATATCTCCCATTTTTTTTGTTTCTTATTATCCACATTGCTTCCTGATCCGATAGACTTACCATTATTTTCAGATGGTGCTACGCCCACCCCATACTCCACATAATAACTGGCAACAATCCCCTCATGGAAAAACACCAGATATAACCCGTTATCCTGCTTATCCAATTCAAAACACCCTTCCGCTTCAATATCTGCACCGGCTTTAAAATACCCTTCCACCAGATAATATTTAAAGCCCGCCTGAATATTCGTTTCCGCACTAATCGCCAACGTACCTTTGACCATATCCCCCAACTGGAATTCCATCTCCCGCTCTTCATTGCTGGCATATTTAAACGACAGGTTTAACGCCCCTTCCAGTACCATATCTAATTGCGCCCCCAGATAAGCGCCGTCCCGCCCTTCGTCTACCGCCGCCTTTCCTTTTAATCCCTGCTCACGAATTAAGGCTATTAACTTCTCAACACCGAATTCCGTGGCAAATGCCTGAATTAAATCCAGCCGCAATTTCATCCCAATCAGCGGCGCTAATTCCACCGAAATCGCCTGCTCAAAATACGCCTCATTGCCATGCGTGGCATTCACCAGTTTACTGCCGCCGCTTAATTTTATTTCCGGCGTCTGGATTTCCATTTCCAGCAGTTTTATTTCCTGGCTGCCTTCACTGGAAAACAGTTTTTGCAGCGTATCAACCGCCTGAAGCCCTTTATTCACTAACCCCAGTTTCTTGCGTTTTGTTTTAAATTCCTCTTCCAACTCATGCGTAAAGGTGCGGGAATAGGGGCCCAGGGTGTAAGCAAAACGCCCTTCGATAGTTAACGTATCCGTTAATTCATAACCGGCGGTGCGTTTATGCCAGTTTTCACCCGGCCTTTTCGCCTGCGGATTGACTTGTTTCCTCGCTGTAAGCGCCTCCTCTTTTCTTTCCGCCACACTTCTTTCCCGGACTGCCTGCTCCGCCCCTATCGTCATATCCAGCGTCCATTCATATTGCGGCAAAACATGAATTGTCGTGTAAAGCGCATCGACCGGGCCCAGTAACAACGCCTTCACCTTATTGTCCGCCAATGGGAATGAGCGCGTGACAAAAGGCTGACCGTAGCATTGCGTCAGTTCAAGAATATAATCGGTATGGGGCAAATGACTCAGCTCCCCCTGCTGAAACAGTGACGATGCAATAAAGCCCAGCGGATCATGTTCTATCGGATCGACCGGTATGGTGTGGCGGGAAAAACAGATTTCATCCTCGGTACCCGGCCCCTTTATCGGATTTTTAGCCAATTCATGAAACTGAAACATCGGATTATCCGGGCTATAAAAAATCGCTTTCGGGCAGTGTGGATTATCAGATACACACCGTTTTCCCACCAGGGAAATCGTCACGGGAATACCGTCGGCTTCATCAACCACCCAAATATCCCCTATCGGTTCAATCTGGTTATAAATAAAAACCCGTTTACCGACTTTTAAGGTTAATTTATGAATACAGGGGTCCGGGATTTTACAATCGCAAACGGCACTTTTCATATTAACTGAGAGCATGTTTTTTCCTTAGCCAATATTGACACTGCCACCACCAATCACTATTCCGCCACAACTCACCGCATCACCGGTTCTCGCAGCGGGTTTACCGTCAATAAAAACGGTGCTGGAGCCACCGGCAATTATCCGTGAATGGGATGAATGAGGTGCCAAAATATCCCCCTGACGAACCAGAGGAATACCATCGGCTTTCACACTGACAGATCCCGAAATAATCGGCGTTGCTTGACAATCATCATGCGCCGTACCAATATCACCGATTTTTACCGCATTACCCATATTCCCTCCTCATCTCTCACGAGGTTAAAATAATTAGTCTTTAAATTGGAACCAAGGTGATGATGAATCACTTAATTCCTGAAATAACAGTTTTTCAGCCCGCAGATGCCCCGGCTCATAGATATTATTCAAGATGCGTTTGTAGCGTGTGGGCGATTCTTCAACAGATCGATATCTTTGTGAGAAGTATAATTTCAGTATTCCCCGGACACTGTGATCATCCGTGATACCGATATTTTTTAGCTCGGTAACCAGTGCCCGGATATAGCCAACGTAATCAAAACCCTCAATAATTTCCCACTCGATTACTGATGCCACTAATGTCTGTACATAACGTTCAGCAAAAGCAGCATCAATCTTTTCCAGTTGTTCTGACGTAATCGACAATAGCTTTCTTTTATTGCTGGCACCTTGCGGATAATGTTCTCTGGCAGCGAGAAAATCATGACTTTGAATATTACCCTGATAGTTGGTGGCAATTTTATCTATCGGTCCCATAAAGCAGTGAATTTCCCAGTCACTCAGAACACTGAGAAATTCCCAGATATTGCGCGGATCATAAAACCGGAAAAAAACCGGTTTATTCTGACCGGGTAATAATACTTGTAAATGCTTACGCAGATGCCGACGTAATGTTTTCATATCCGCTTGAGTACTCAAGTAAATTCCCCAGGGCGTTTTCCACTCCTCCAAATAGAGTTTGAACTTTTCTGTTACCTCGACTAAATAAGGCGCAACCTTAAGCAATTCAGGCGATAAAGATTCATCGTAAAGACAGGTGTAAGGGGGCTTAAAATGCCCCAATATAAGCAGCAACCTCGATTCTGTTGCAGCGTCAACGACGGCATACAGCTTTTCTTTAACCATTGTGATTTTTCTCCATCGGACAATGTGCAACAAACATCGAACCGGCATGAGCGGCACTTTGCAAAATAGCAGGATTAACCGGTTGTAATAAGACGCCGGGATTGCCCCCCGAATTCAGGTTAATAGACGGGCCTTTAATATCCACACCACCCGCATGAATAACGATAAAACTATTACCCACTTTCAGGGTGATTTTGCCGTCGCTTTTTACCGTGATATCATCATTGGTATCGATACTGAATACGCCCTGTATTTTCTGTATCACATCGCCTTTAACCTGCAAGGATTTGTCACCGTCAACCTGAGCAATATAATCACCAGTGGTTTTATGGTCCTGTTGCCCCTCCACAGTCACTTTACGGTTATTGGCAATGGCCAGTTCGTCATCATGTCCAATCGCGGTTGTGCGGTTGTAATTAATTTTTTCATCCCGGGAATTACGCACCTGAATCGCCAGATTTTTTTGGGCGTGAATAAAGACTTCTTCCCGGTCTTTTTCATCCTCAAACCGCAGTTCATTAAAACCCTCTCCTTTATGGGTTTTTGAACGGATTGACATCTGGGTTTTTGCTATCGGTAACGGGTTCGGCACAATATTGCTGGCATGATAGGTGCGCCCAATAATAATCGGCTGGTCCGGGTCACCATGCAAAAAATCCACCAGCACTTCCTGACCCACGCGCGGAATGGCAATCATGCCCCAACGCTGGCCGGCCCAAGCCTGGCTGACTCTAATCCAGCAGGAGCTGTTATCATTAAATTTGCCATATTCGTCCCAGGCAAATTGCACCCGTACCCGCCCATATTCATCACAAAAGATTTCTTCCCCTTCCGGACCAACCACCGTCGCAATTTGCAGGCCATCAATGCGCGGTTTCGGGTAAGGTGAAGGACGCCATACCCGGTAACAGTCACCAAAGGTGAAGCTGTTGGTCAGGCTCGTCCCCCTCTCACCAAAACGGGATCCATCCGCCTGCGGTTGTCTGCCGTGGTGACTGATTTCAATCACTTGCCAGAGAGTATTAAATTTTTCTTTCGGGTGATCGGTAAGTGTAAATCCCGAAGCAGGCGAAAGGGCAAAACAGTCACTTTGCCCGTGACCGAGCATCGCGTCACGGCGGAGGGCTTCCAGACGATATTGACTGATCCGCTGTCCCGTCCCGTCTTTATAGCGCCCGGGAAAATCGTAGTAACGGTAGCTGTGCAGATCTGAGCGTTGATGGTGAAGCTGACGTTCATGATAGAAATACTCGGCGGCCCAAACGGGATTTTTAAAGGTCCGATCGCGCAAAGCAACACGCGCAATGCCGACCTGTTCACGCCAGCGAAATTGATTGATACAGCATTGGCTTCCTGTCTCATCCCATCCGGGATGGTAAGGCAGTGAATGGTTACCATTTATTCGATGAGAATCAAAAAAAGCCACTAACGGTTCACCCGGCTCCGGGGTGAACACAAAGTAATAAGATATCCCTTCATCCGCCAATAAGCGCTGGAGAAACATCAGGTCGCTTTCATCATACTGAACACAAAATTCCCGTTCAGGATGTTCATAACGCAGGTTACACGCGAAGTTCCTGACACCATTTTCTTTCAGCAATTTTTCGACAATATCGGTCACGGATTGGCGCTGAAAAATGCGGGAATTCACCCGTAATCCCGCACGCCATAAACCCGGATGAAGTGTCAGGGAATAATGACTGCGATGGCGACCTGTCGTGCTTTGTTCAAACTGCGTCACCATCCCGGTCACACTGCGCTCCGGTTGCCCGTCGCGATAAACGGTCAATGTAGCGGAATTATCCAACACATCAGCAAAGTCAATATCCGGATCAGCGCTGGTTAACGTGGCTTCCAGGCAGAACAATGTTGACAGCGCTTCATTCAGAGTAAATTCAACCACAGCAAAAGTTTGCTCCGGGAGATTACCTACGGTGAGGGTAAAAACCAGTCCTGAATCTGCCATTACTGCCCTCCTGACTGAGTGATATTGACGCTGAGGAAATGAAAGAAATCGTTTAATACAACCATAATCCAACCTTCATCAATTTAAATGATGACCGAATGTATTTGACCGGCAAAGCCACGGGCTAAACTTTTCTCTACCCTTGTTGGACAGGGCATTGACTTCATATTTCTGCCTGAAATTATCAGCACCCTGTCGGTTTGATTGTTTAACATATGAACGGGAGCATAGAAAAGGGAAGGAATAATGCACTTATTTTCTTTTAATAACGAAATTTTATTCTGGTCAAATTAAAGATTTTTTGCGGAATATCACAAATAACGATAAGGAATTTAATGCGTTAGAATTAACCGCCTCAATGCGAATGCGATTAAACAGAATCGCTGACCTGAACCTGCGATAAAACACAGTAGAAAACCTTTAGCACTTCTACATATATCGCCTTGCCAAATAAGTAATTATCTGGGATACGTAACTGAAAACAATCGCTGGCCTAAACCAGCGATTAATTAGCAAGAGATAAGCAAGGAAATAGAATTAACGATACATCTCAAACAACGACATGCCTTTCATATCGGTAAATGTCTTATATGATGCCTGAAGCGCAGCTTGTTGCTGATAATAATTAGAAATCGTCGAGTTCCATTCCACATCGACTAATTCACTCAAACGGCTTTTATTTGCCAGGCTACGTTCTGCGCCCAAGCTGTTTAGTTCTTCAATTTCTTTCAGTTGTAAACCCAATACTGATTCCACAGAAGAAATATTATTCAACGCATTACGGGCACCACGGTTTGCCTTATTCAGCAATTCCAGCGCATCATCACGGGTTTCTTGATCTGCCCCTTTAAGTGGTGTTCTTAATGACCGAATCGCCATGTCAATGGTTTTGAATATATCCGATTCGCTAGGGCTGCCATCCGGCTCTTTTTCCGGGTTACTGGTAGAAGAGAGAAATACCTGCTCCCCGGTATGCCCGATAATCATAGAACGGTTGCTATCCACTTTCTGAGTCATTTCCTCATAGCCCCCGTTGTAACTGACTACACCGCTTTTATTCTCATCAAAAGGTTTTACATCCGTTTTATAGCCGGCAAAAATATAGCGGCCATTACCATCGGTCGAATTACCCAGATTAACCAGTTGTTCTTTAAAACCTTCCAGTTGGATAGCCAGCGAGTTACGGTCTTCATCACTCAATATACCGTTTACTGTGGCGACAAGGCTTTCACTAACATTTTGTACGACACCAACGGATTTGGATACGACGCTTAATTGCATAGAAATCGCATTTTTGGCAAATGAACGGGCCGTCATATATTGCTGATTCTGAGATTCAGCCTGAGCAACCATCACGCCCTGAGACGCGGCTATGGGATCATCTGATGGGTTTATCACTCTCTGACCACTGGATAACTGTGCTCCCTGCTGCATCCATTTTGACTGGGCCAAAGTGATACCAATCATTTTCTGGTCGTATAATATATTGGTACTTACACGCACGATATCATTCCTTTCAAATAGTTAGCTAAATACCCAGGATATCTGAGTATCCTCAGGCTATTTTTAATAAGTGCCACGTTTATCAGCGACGGATATCTAAAATGGCATTAAACAGCGTTGAGGCGGTCTGGACCACTTGCGCGTTCGCCAGATAATATTGCTGCAAACTCTGCAACGCGCCGTACTCTTCATCCATATTGACACCAGAAACAGCTTGCTGTTCAGCATAAAGCTGCTTAGTAATATTGTTCTGAGTTTTTAAATCAACATTGGCAGTGTTGGTCTGGTTACCAATCGTACTGACCATCGAAGCATAAGCGCCGGAAAATGAGGCTTTACCATCGACCAGTTTTTTGCTCTGCAATTCAGCGAGTTTTTTTACATTGACGTTATCACTTGGCCCGGAGTCTTTCGTACCGGCAGCAGCAAATTGTGACGCGTCTTTAACATTAACTTCCATGCCGCCAATAACACCACTGACCGCTTTTAGTGTGTATTGGTCATTTGCTTGTGCATTGGTTGAATTAATTTCAACTTTCAGTCCATCAAATTCCAGTGTATTGCCCGTCACTTTGGCAGAAATATCTGCTTTATCAGAGGCACGTTGTATTTTCCAATTAGCGCCATCGTAGCTGATATGGTAATCACTGGCTTTTACTACCGAGGTATCTGCATATTCCACTTTGAAATCGGCAGAACCTTTATTTTTGCTGTTGGAAATCACATCCGGGTTATTAAATGTGAAGAAATCCTTACCCGGTTCACCTTTCAAATCAAAACCAGAACGGTGAACCTGATTAAATTGATCGCCCAATACCAAGGCTAATTGGTTTAATTGATTACGGGAATTATCCAGCACTTCACTACGCGCCCGTAATGTGCCACTTAATTCACCTTGATTAATGAATTTTTCATTAATCTCAACCACGTCACCAAAACCACGATCATAACCCAGCGTGATGCGGCTACTATTCGCATTGGATGAAACAGCGTCTACTTTGTATGCGGTTGTCCCCTGAACCAACGTCAATCCACCCGCAAAAGTTACATTATAAGAACCGCCATCCTGCTGAGTCACACTCACGCCGACCAGCTTATTCAGCTCATTGACCAATTGATCCCGCTGATCCAGTAATGCGTTTGGTTCAGCATTACTACCGCCTTTCATTCGGGTAATTTCACCATTCAGTTTGGCAATTTGCTGGGTCAAGTTATTGATGGAATCAACGCTGTCAGTTATTCCTTTGTTGATGTTGTTTTCCATATTACGCAGGAAGGTATCTGCACTCTTCAACTGGTTTACCAGCCCCTTTGCATTACCAATAGTTGTCGTTCTGGCGGCATCATCTTCAGCATTACTGATGACATTGCCTAAACTGGTAAAGAAGTCATCAATGGTGTTTGAAAGGCTATTCGCTTTATCTGCCAGCAAATTATCAATCTGGGAAATTTGCTGGGAATAAGTGGTTAATGCACCTTGTTTTGCCTGAGAAGCAGAAAGCTGGTTATTAATGAATTCATTATATTGACGGTTAATACTGGTGACAGTAACACCATTTCCCATAAAGCCAATGGATGTCATCGTACCACCATTTTGATTTATCACTGTTGATTGCCGGTTATAACCGGGAACACGGGCGTTTGTGACGTTATTACTCACTGTTCCCAGAGCAATCTGAGCAGCCTGAAGGCCGCTCATCGCGGTATTAATAAGACTGTTGGACATCAGTAGATCCTTTTGAGTTTTAGTTATGTCTCCGCTGGCGGCGGCAAACAACCCTTCAGATAGGTAAAAACAGTGTCTGAACTGTTATAATTTATCGGCTGAACTCAATAAAACTTGAGCAAAATGTGGATCAGAACAGTTTACTTAAATCGTGGGTATACGCTTTCACCGCCTGCTCTCCGGCACCTTTCAGCTGTTGAATAACCGAGACCAGTTTTTTCGCATAGCCAGGATCGGTTGCATAGCCCGCCTGTTGCAGAGAATAAGCCCCCTGCTCCGGCGTAACCGAACTGGCAACGTTGGCGTAACGGGGGCTTTCTGTCAGTAACTTGACGTAATCGGTAATCGCTTCCACGTAAGAACCATAAACACGGAAGTTATCCTTCATTTTCTGTGGTTCGCCGTTAATATATTCCGTCGTCAAGATATTGGTTACCGGCCCTTTCCAACCTTTACCCGCTTTAATACCAAACAGATTATGGCTTGGCTTACCGTCGGCAGTCAGGATTTCCCTTTGCCCCCAGCCCGATTCCAGCGCTGCCTGAGCGATAATCAGCAAATGAGGAATACCACTGCGTTGGCTGGCTATTTGAGCGGGAACGGAGAGCGCAGAAACAAAGTTGGTACTGTTCAACGGTAACGGCTTAGGCACCGTCTCCGGTTTCGACACCGTCCGGCGGATAAATTGCTCAAGCGCCTGTCTTGGCAATGTTTGCAAAACGTCGCTATCCAGTGTCATGGGCATTTTCCCCGCCATTTCACTAGGCGCGGTATTGGCGTTAGAAAGCTGTTTTAGCATCATATCGGCAAAACCCAGCCCCTTCTGAGACAGATTCTGGGCAATTTGCTGATCGTACATCGAAGTATAAAGACGTGTCTGTTCACTGCTCAGCATGCCATCTTTAGGCAGCGCCGAACGCATACTTTTCAGCATCATCTCAACAAAGATGCCTTCCATTTGTTGGGCTACCTGCCGTAGCCCTTGTTGTGAATCTTTCGCCAAACTGGATTTCAGCGCGTTAACCGATTGTACGTCATAAGCAGCGCCGGACAGGGTTGAAAAATCACTCATCAGATGATCTCCAGTTTTGCCCGCAGACAACCCGCACTTTCCATTGCCTGTAAGATCGACATTAAATCATTCGGTGTAGCACCCAATGCATTCAGTGCCTGAATAACACTATTCAAACTCGCACTGGCATTAACCTTCTGCAATGCCCCTCCCTGTTCACGGACAGCCACACTGGGATTACGGGTGACAACGGTCGCGCCACCTGCTAATGGGGTATTTGGCTGATTAACAACAACCTGATTATCAACAGTGACAGAAAGATTTCCCTGAGCAACGGCACAACTATCCAGCATAACGTTGCGATTCATCACCACTGAGCCGGTGCGGGAGTTAATAATCACTTTGGCATCACCCACATCAACACGGACAGTCAGGTTCTGCACATGTGAAAGGAATTTAACCTGCTCGCTCTTATCCTTCGGCATACGTAATTGCACCGTGCGAGCATCCAGCGGCGTTGCTGTCCCCGCTCCGCGCATACGATTGATCACATCGCTGATTTGCTGTGCCAGGGAGAAATCTTCGTTATTTAACTGCAAATTAAGTATGCCATTCTCACCAAATTGTGTTGGCAACTCACGCTCAATAACCGCACCGTTACTAATCCGGCCCCCCGCCAGCTGATTCACTTTCACACTGCTGCCACCAGAACTGGCACCCGCGCCACCAACCAGAATATTGCCCTGAGCCAGAGCGTATATCTGATTATCAATGCCTTTTAGTGGTGTCATCAGCAAAGTACCGCCACGCAAGCTTTTGGCATTGCCCAGAGAAGAAACCACCACATCAATATTCTGTCCGGCACGGCCAAATGGCGGTAATTTTGCCGTTACCATCACAGCAGCCACGTTTTTCAACTGCATATTGGTTCCTGGAGGAACCGTAATCCCCAACTGGGATAACATATTGCTTAAACTCTGAGTGGTAAATGGCGTCTGTGTGGTCTGGTCACCGGTCCCATCCAATCCAACAACCAATCCATAACCAATCAACGCATTTTCCCGCACTCCCTGAACCGTAGTGAGATCACGGATACGTTCCGCCGATGCGGTCGTTGTTATCAGAGTCAGCAATACAAGAAGAAGGCTGACAGCGAATTGTTTTATCATAACCATCCCCTTTTAAAACGGTGAAACATTCAAGAAGAAACGCTGTAACCAACCCATGTTCTGCGCTTCATTGATATAACCATTACCCACATATTCGATGCGGGCATCAGCGACCTGATTGGAGCTGACGGTATTATTGGCATTGATAGTCCGTGGGTTAACCACACCGGAGAAACGGATAAATTCTGTCCCTTGATTGATGGCAATCTGCTTTTCACCGATAACATGTAAGTTGCCGTTTGCCAGTAACTGATCAACCGTCACGGTAATCGTACCTCTGAACGTGTTATTGGCATTAGCCCCCCCTTTCCCGCCGAAAGTATTCTCACCCTCCATTTCCAGATCGGTTTTATCTCCACCCATTAACCCTTTCAGGAAACGGGGTGTCAGTGCGGCGGAAAACGTCGTTTTCCCGTTACGGCTGGCATTGGCGGAAGAACTTTTACTGGCGCTGACATTTTCCTGCAAGGTAATCGTCAGGGTATCGCCAATATTTCGGGGGCGGCGATCTTCAAATAACGGCTGATAACCATAATAAACAGGCTGCACTACCTGAAAAATGGCGCCATTAGGTACTGGCGCGGTTGCAGCAGAAGGTGCTGCGGTTGTGGCCCCCCCAACCAGCGGTTTTTGCGGGATATAAGCACAGCCCGTAAGTGACAATATCGCCAGTGCTATACTGCAACGCCATTTATTGGTCACATTTTTCCGTAAATTGCGGGTATGACAAACAACGCTAATCCCGGCCACAGCCATTGTATCCATCTTCGATACTCTTAATTTATCTCTGAATAACGGGGAAATCGCGTTCCCCCGTGGTTCTGATTGATGATTAGGTTACAACTGAGTCAGTTTTTGCAGCATCTGATCAGAAGTCGACACAGCCTTACTGTTTATTTCATAAGCCCGCTGCGTCTGAATCATGTTGACCAATTCTTCAGCCACATTGACGTTAGATGTTTCTACATATTTATGTATGAGCAATCCAGCGCCATTTATTCCTGGTGTATTTTCAGCCGGTACTCCAGAGCTGTTGGTCTCCAGATAAAGGTTTTCACCCATACTTTCCAACCCGCTGTCATTGATAAAGGTTGTCAAGGTAAGTTGCCCAACTTGCTGAAGTGCCGATTGCCCCAGTATTTTCACACTGACAACACCATCACGGCTAATGGCGATATCCGTCGCGTTATCAGGAATGGTAATGGTAGGGAATATCAAAAAACCACTAGCGGTAGTCAACTGCCCATTTGGATCTTCCTGAAATGAGCCGTCGCGAGTGTAAGCACTGGTACCATCAGGTAGCTGAACCTGAAAGAAACCCTTCCCTCTAATGGCAACATTATGACTGTTATTAGTTTCAGATAAGTTTCCCTGACTATGTATACGTTCTGTTGCTACCGGACGCACCCCGGTACCTATCTGTAAACCAGAAGGTAAGCGGGTTTGTTCCGATGTCATCGCTCCTGGTTGACGAATGGTCTGGTAAAGCAGATCTTCAAAAACGGCACGCTGGCGTTTAAAACCATTGGTGCTGACGTTTGCCAGATTATTGGCAATCACATCCATATTGGTTTGCTGGGCATCCAACCCTGTTTTAGCAATCCATAATGATCGGATCATCGATTTTATCCTCTGTATCTAAATCAACTCATTGATAACAGTTGATTAGCACGTTGTGCATTTTCATCTGAGCTATGAATGACTTTCATCTGCATTTCAAAACGACGGGCGTTGGCAATCATACTCATCATACTTTCCATCGGGTTGACGTTACTTCCTTCAAGAGTACCGGGCATTAATTTCACCTCATCGCTGGCAGGTAAGACATCACCCTGTAACGCTTGTGCCTGTTCAGTCATATGGAAGAGACCATCATCACCACGGACAAGTTGATTGCTCTCTGGTTTTACCATTTTCAATCGACCAAGTTGCCCTAATAGTGTTGGCGGATCACCGGGAACCAGTGCAGATAGCGAACCATCAGCTGCCAGGGTTAATTCAGCGTGCGGAGGAACCTCTATCGGGCCATTATCACTCATCAACAAGTTACCTTGGACAGTTAACTGACCTTCCGCTGAAATCTGAATGCTGCCGTTACGCGTATAAGCCTCAGAACCATCTTCAAGCTGAACCGCCAGATATCCTCCTTGCCCAATCGCCACATCCAGCGGACGCGCGGTATAGCTCATCGGCCCCTGACGATGGTCAACGCCCGGTGTTGAAGCCACAACCAAAGTGCGGGTGTTATAGGCAGCCCCTTCAACAGGAACCGCTCGCAATGCAGCCAGTTGTGCCTTAAAACCCGGCGTTGATGCATTTGCCAGGTTATTTGCCGTCACCGCCTGATGTTCCAGAGTCTGACGAGCACCGCCCATTGCGGTATAGATGACATGATCCATAATGCTATCCTGAAACTATCAACGCAAACTGACCAGAGTTTGCAGGATCTGATCCTGAGTTTTAATGGTCTGGGCATTGGATTGATAGTTGCGCTGTGTCACGATCATATTGACCAGTTCCTGACTCATATCAACGTTGGATGATTCCAATGTATTACTGAGCAATTTACCAAAATTGCCTGAACCCGCAGTACCCACCACCGGGCTGCCAGAAGCGCCGGTTTCTGACCACACGTTGTCACCCTGTGCTGCCAGTCCTTCCGGGTTAGCAAAGTTAGTCATTACAATCTGCCCAAGCAATTGGGATTGCTGATTGGAATAGGTACCGACGACGCTACCATCGTTCTCAATACGGTAGCCACTAAACTGACCAGCAGCATAACCGTTCTGAGTAGGTTTGGTTACGCTGTCAGCATCAATTTTTTGTTGCCGGCTGTTATTAAAATTAATCGTAATATCCGAAGCCAAAGAACCATTCAGTGAAGGAACGTTAAACGTGAACTGGTTATCATTACCAATGACTTTACCGTTACCATCAAATTTCAGGGTTCCGAGTGAAGCTTCTTTAGCACCGGCAACATCCCCATCCCGCGCATAAACTTGCCATTCGTTATCATTTGTTTTTACAAAGAAAACACTAATACCATGCGGGTTGCCCAAACTGTCGAAAACGGTGATCGTGTTAGGGTAGTTATAAGAGTCCGGCTTATCTGGCGAGAAAGCCTCCGTTGGTACTTTATGCATCGAATTAAGGTTCGCTTGCATCGTCACCTCAGTTGTCGCTTTAGCCAGCAACATATCCTGAGATACCGTAATCGCTACCGGGTTAGCACCCTTCTGAACCTGCGGTACCCCCCCATTGATACTCACTGCCGGATAACCTGTCAGCTTCATGCCTTGCATGTTGATAATGTTACGGTTCTCGTCCATTTTGAACTGGCCGTTACGGGAATAGTAGATCCCACCATTACTGTCTTGCAGACGGAAAAAACCACTTTGCGTGATCGCCAGGTCGAGAGGACGATTGGTGGTAGTTGGCGTACCATCTTTAAAGTTCTGGTTAATACCCGACATTTTTACCCCCAGACCCACCTGAGAGCCAGCAAAGATGTCAGCAAAAGCAGCAGTACTGGATTTAAAGCCATATGTCGCTGCGTTAGCGATATTATTACCTATAACATCCAGATTAGCTGACGCTGCATTCAAGCCACTCACTGCTTGTGAAAAAGCCATATTACTCTCCGTTAAAATGCTTGTTTGTTAAAGAATCTGACGTACCTGATCCATAGTGACGGTACCAAACCGCCCTAAATCTAACTTAGCGCCGTCCGCATCACGGGTAACGCCTTTCACAACAGCGAACATCAGTGGCTGATACACTCTCTGCTCGCCTTTATAGCTGGCTGCGATGGTGATTTTATAAGCGCCATTCGCAACCGTAGTGCCAGTGCCATCTCCTTTTATGCCATCCCAGCCGAAGCTATGGGCCCCCGCTTCCAGCGCACCGAGATCAATTTGGCTTACAACAGCCCCTTGTTTATCCGTAATGGTCACGTTCACACTATCCGCCGGCCTTTCCAGCTCAATACCAAATGGCGTAATACTGGCCCCCCCGTCTTCGCTGGGACCAACCAGAATCGTATCGCCGGGGATCATAACGCCGCGCCCAATCAAAGCTGATGCCTGTAAAGACTGGCTATTATTAATCTGACCAACAATAGACCCCAGCGTGGTATTCAGCCTCTCGATCCCTTCTAGCGTGTTAATCTGCGCTAAATGGGAGGTCAACTCATTGTTCTTCATCGGGTTAGTTGGATCTTGGTTTTTAATCTGTGCAATCAGCAGTTGCATAAAGTTGCTGTTCAGCTCTTTGCTGTTCTTCTTTGTATCGCTAGACGATGCCATCTCCCCAATGATGGTGTTATCCATTGGTTCGTTCATTGCACTGGCAATTCCCATGAGTCGCTCCTGTTACTGACCTAACGTTAATGTTTTCAGCATTATCGACTTGGTTGTATTCAGTACCTCAACGTTGGCCTGATAGCTACGGGAAGCCGAAATGGTATTAATCATTTCCCCAACCACATCAACGTTTGGCATTCGTACATAACCCTTCTCATCGGCCAGCGGGTGCCCTGGCTGATACTCAAGGCGGAAAGGTGTTGGATCATCAACAATTTCACTGACCCGAACACCGCCTGTTTCTTGTCCTGCCGGTGCGGCGACACGGAAAACCACCTGTTTCGCCCGGTATGGCTGGCCATCAGGCCCTGAAACGCTATCGGCATTCGCCATATTGCTGGCACTGACATTTAATCGTTGGGATTGAGCTGATAATGCCGAACCGGCAATATCAAAAACACTGAGTAAAGACATGGCCTTTATCCTTGCTGTAAGACTGACATCATGCTTTTAACCTGGGAGCTGGTCGCCGTCAGTTCAGCCTGATATTTCAGGCTGTTATCCATAAAATTGCCGCGCTCCATATCCATATCCACCGTGTTGCCATCCATCGCCGCCTGATAAGGCACCCGATACAGCAAGTCCATCTCCATTCTCTTCTGAGGCTGAATTGGAATATGCCGAGCCGATGTCAGCGTCAGCCCGATCCCGTTTCCGGTGACCCGACCGTGCGCAATGGTTTTTTTCAGTTGTGTGGCGAAATCAATATCCCGCGCCTGATACCCTGGAGTATCCGCATTGGCGATATTCGCGGACAATATTTCCTGTCGCCGTGATCGCAATGACAAAGCTTCCTGCTGAAAATGAAAGGCTGCATCTAATTTATCGAGCATATTCCTCCCTCTTATGTGACTTACCTGTGTTATGAACCTTAATAGCGCAATTCGCGATCGCGAAATTCGCAGTAGACAGAATAAACGCAGAAAGAAAAGCCTATCGGATGAATAGACGCTAATTGAATTGCTATTTATCCCATTGACCGATATTCAATGCAGGTACACTGTGCGCCACCCAACAGCCGCGTTTATCTACTTTATTGACAGAATAATGAGAGCGAGAAAATGCAAGCTATAAAGATTATCGGGCTATTCACGTTTTTCTTTATGACTCCGATGGCATGGGGAAATAATCTGCCTCAGGCCATAACGCACTATTTTCAGCAGATACACAGGGATAATCATCAAAAAGTTTCTGTTGAAATCAGAACACCGGAACAGCAATGGCCTCAGTGTGAATCACCGGAAATTCACCCTCCTATTAGTAATCAAAACTGGGGAAATATCTCTTTACCTATCGTTTGTCATCAAAAACGCAAATTTATTCAGGTCGCTGTCAGCGTTACAGGACATTATTGGGTTACCCGCCGCGCCCTCTCCCGTAATGATGTTTTATCGGAGAAAGATTTTCAGGTCAGAAGCGGATTGCTGGAAAAATTACCGAACGATCTGATTATTAACAAAAATGAAATAAAAAACAGTGTTGCTATACGCAGCATTCCGGCAGGACAGGCAATCACCCGCAATATGTTACGCCGCCCGTGGGCTGTACGGGCAGGTCAAAATGTGGGGGTGATTGTACAAGGAAAGGGTTTTCAGATACGTAATGAAGGGAAAGCTATTAATAACGCTGTAACTTCTGATAAAGTCAGGGTTCGAATGAATTCAGGGCACGTTATAACCGGCCAAGCACTAGAAAACGGCAGTGTAAAAATCATGTTATAAGTTGCTAAAGTTTTCTTTTACTGTGCCGATATAACCAGCAGAGCATGATTTGCAGGTATGCAAATGGCATGTAACCTGCTCCGATCCATAGGTGAACCTATGCCTGGCCATAAAGGATAATGATTATGAGTATCGAACGCACTCAACCCTTATTAGCTATCGCTGCTGTTCAACAGCGACCAACTAATGAAAGCGCCCAGGGCACCCGAAAAACCTCCGGCGTTACGTTAAAAAGCACTGATGCACAAGTAAAACTGAGCGAAACACAAACAAAACTGGTTCAGCCGAGCAGCGAGGATATCAACATCCAAAAAGTGCAAAAACTGAAAGACGCTATCGCTCAGGGAACCTTAAAAATGAACAGCGGTAAAATCGCAGACGCTCTGTTCAGAGAAGCCGCCGAAAATTTTCCGTATTATAAAAAGTAATTAAACCCGTTATGGAAGAACTTCAACAATTACTCGAACAGCAAGTTACCTATTTAACCTCGCTGACCCAAACAATGGCGGAAGAACAGCGTATTCTGTGCGAGGGTTTTATTGAAGCACGAGATTTGCACCGGGTAACAGAACGAAAAAATTTTCTGTTATCCGCGTTTGGCCATTTAGAACAGCAACGTCTTAATTTAAGCAAAGAATTAAAGGCCATTGCCCCTTATGATAAACAGCCTATGCTTGCCAGATTGTGGCAACAGATCGACAAAGCAACTATCCAGGTTCGTGATTTAAACACCCATAATGGTTTGTTGTTAGCCCAGCATCTTGAGTTAAATAGTAAAGCTATCGCTTTTCTAAAAAGCCACCATAGCCCCTCTCTTTATGGTTCAGACGGTCAGGCTACTCGTCACTCCATGCTTTCCGGCCATAAAGTCCAGGTTTGATTCAGCGCATTACCGCCCGTCGCGGTAGTGCCGTTTTTTATTGATTAGCAAAAATCACCGTTTGTAAGCCAACGTAACAATTGCACAACGATAATGTTTTGCGTATTACGAAAATATATTGCAGAATAAGAATAAACGACAACGGGTATTGACAACATAATTTTTAACCTTCAACCGTGGTTGATGATTATCAAAAGTCAGGCTGGCTGATTAACAGCGAGAATATTCTTTTCCCATTGATCTATACTGGAAATAACATACTGATGCACAAGCAACTAAAAAAAAGAAAATCGAGCGGACAGCAGATACCAAAAACGCCTCAGCAACAATTCAAAGCTTACTGGAAGTCCATCGAAAAATACCAATTGAAGATCGCCAAGCTGCAACAGCAACAAGACGAATTTTTCATGCGCTTTCAACAGGAAGTTTTACCGGTAGAGCATCAATATATACAATCCAGATATGATAAAGTAGCACGGTTGCTTTCATTTGCCGATAAAAAATCGCTGGGGAAAAACCAACGGAGAGAATTATTTTTCTGGATAGAAGAAGAACTTGCTGAGTTATGTACTTACCCCTTTAACGAAAACCTTGATCTCAATAAGTTGACCGATCACTTTTCCAATCTTCATGCGTTGAAAGAAGAGGAAACTCCAACACCAGAACAGATGGCTGATATCCGGCAGACTCTGGATGAATATTTTGATTTTAATGAAGAAATATCTGATGAAGAATTACTTGATATGATGAAAAATCCTGAAAAAATGCGTGCCACCATAGAACAGCATTTTCAACGGGAATCAGAACATTTCTACGATGAATATGATGCAGAAGATACCGATGATTTCGATCCTGCGGAAGAAGACCAGAGAAAACTGGATGATTTATTTAAATCGCAGGAAGTGAGCCAAATGTATAGAAAAATAGCCAAGGTATTACATCCGGATCGTGAACAGGATTTGGATGAGAAAAAGAAAAAAAACCAGCTGATGATGCAGTTATCAAAAGCCAAGAAAGATAATGATGTCTGGACGATAATAAACATGTACTACAAGTACATTGATTCAACTTTCAGTTTTAACAGTCGGGATATATCCGACATCAATAAGTTGCTAAAAACACGTATAGATATACTAGCCAATGAGTTTAATCAGTTAAAAAAATCTGATTCGTTACCGGGCATGATTTGGCGCACACTGGGAGGTGAAACATCAAAGGTAATAGAAAATAACCTCCGCGAACACTGCAAAAAATTGCGGCAAAGTATAGAAAATGAAACCCAACTGCGAGAAAGCTTGCGTTCACTTACTGTACTAAAAAGCCACCTTGCGGAACGACGTGATTCCTTTGAATTTGAACAGGATATTATCGACTATCTTTTCAAACAATATTGAATCTACTGAGTTTGACAGAAATTTCAGCGGCTTACTTATATAGTTTACCGACCATTAGCCGCACACTGCGTCAGTACATTACCACCCATTGTGGTAGTCCCATTTCCTTGTAATATATACAAAAAATGGGGCTATCCTAGATTAGACCATCATTTGACATTCTCAAAAACATAGACTGCACCAGCTCTGGGCTTAGAATCGACACTCTCTACCATTGCACCAACAGCAAAACTCGTCCCCGCCTTATTCAGGCAGACAGCCTTACCAAAACCATTGAAATAGTCTGGAGGGCCTGAAGGGTCCAAAATCTCGCTAGGTGTTTCCATATTCCATTTATTATTCAGACAGGTATACACATACACCTTGGAAGCCGCCCACACTACCAGACGGTTTCCCACACCATTCAGCTTGATAGCGCAGCCAAAATACGCTCCACCCCTTTCAGGGGCCGAAAACTTAATGGGATTTTCTCTATCCCAGATCCCATTCGTGCGTGTATACAGATAAACCTTCAAATAATCATTCGCCCCCACCGCCAGACAATCTCCCTCTGTATTTAGGCTAAAAACCCTGCCAAAACTGGATGAGCTATCTTCAGGGACCTTGAACTTAACGGGGTTTTCTCTATCCCAAATTCCATTCGTGCGTGTATACACATAAATCGTGTTTGTGTAACCATCTTCACCAAACACCGCCAGACAGTTTCCCGCAGCACTCAGGAGAGCAACCCAACCAAACTCAGAAAGATTCCGAGGGACCGGAAACTCAATGGGATTTTCTCTATCCCAGATCCCGTTCGTGCGTGTAAACATATGGAACGTCGAGTAGTATTTGCCCCCAGCCACCAGACAGTCTCCTGCTGCACTCAAGCTGACATTCATACCAAATTCTTCACTGCGGGCCGGAGCCGGAAACCAAACGGGATTTCTTGCATCCCAGACGCCATTCGTGCGCGTATATACACCAACCATCATTCGAGCATCAGCGGGCGCTCTATTTCCCAACGCCAGGCAATCTCCCGCCGCATCCAGACTGACATTCCATACAGATCCAAGATAGTCATTTTGAAAAGGCTCAAGCACAATAGGCGTGCTTGTATTCCACTCACCACTCTTCCGACGCGTATATACACAAACTTTATTAATCATCCCAACCGCTAAACAGTTTCCCGCCGCGTTCAGGCTAACAGAGCTGCCAAAGTAATCACCTTTTTTGGGAGAGTGAGAAACAATTCGCGTCATCATAGTGCGTTTCAAACCCAATAACTGAGTGATCCCCATCCGCTCCCGCCGCGATAAACTGAAAAAATCCGCAAACTGAACCTGCCGACCAGCATCCAATTTCAGATACCCTCCCCCATCAAAAGAGAGTCCACCTTCTGGCTTCAATGATAACGCCAATGCCCCCTGATTAGGATTTAACCCGCCAGAATGGTGAGTGTTGAGGGCCAGTTTGCCTTTGCCATCTCGTTTCAGCCCTGTAGTTAGGCCATCACCCTGAGCGCCATCAATGATTTCATATACCTTATATGCCTCATCAATCAAATGGGAAAAGGCTTCAGGCATGAGCTGAACACCAGACTTAAAACTCGCTTTCAATGAGTCAACAGTATTAATTTCTTTATCAGTCATAATATGTCCTCAAAAGCCGTATTAGACAGTCACCGTCACCTGTTCTCTGTCTTCATTTGACATTATCAAAGATACAAACTGCACCAGCTTCAGGCGCAGAACCGACCTTGGTTAAAACCGCACCAACCGCCAAACTCGTTCCTAACTTATTCAAACTGACAGCCTTACCAAAGCCATTTACATTGTCTAAATTGCCTGAAGGGTCCAAAATCTCGATAGGTGTTTTCATATTCCACTTACCATTCAGATAGGTATACACATACACCCTGGAAGCCGCCCCCACTGCCAGACGATTTCCCGCATCATTCAGTTTGATAGCGCAGCCAAAATATGTTACGCCACTTGCAGGAGCCGAAAATTTAATGGGATTTTGTGTATCCCAGATCCCATTCGTGCGCGTATACAGATAAACCTTCCCATTAATAATGGGTGAATCATCATCCGCCCCCACCGCCAGACGATCTCCCTCTGCATTCAGGCTAAAAACCTTGCCAAAACCGGGTGAGCTATCTTCAGGGGGATTGAACCTAATGTAGCTTTCATCCCAGGTCCCATTCGTGCGTGTATATACATAAACCATGTTTATTGCGGGAGAAGAAGGATAATTAACTTCGGTACCATGCACCGCCAGACAGTTTCCCGAGGCACTCAGACAAATCATGGCAACCCCGTGACCAGAACTCGAAAAATAAAGCCGAATGGGGCTTTCTCTGTCCCAGATCCCATTCGTGCGTGTATACACATAGAACGTATAGACGCCCCCCCACACCACCAGACAGTCTCCTGCGGCGCTCAAACTGGCATACACACCACCAGCGTGTCTATATTCATCTTCCAACGGAAACACAATAGGACTTTTTGTATCCCAGACGCCATTTGTGCGCGTATACACACAAACCTCCATTTTTCGAAAATCAGTTAAGTATCCCACTGCCAAGTTATCTCCCTCCGCATCCAGACTGACATTCCATGAAGCACTGCGATATTTATCTCCATCAGCCTCAAACACAATGGGCGTGCTTGTATTCCACCACTCACCCCTCCGGCACATATACAAATAGAGCACTTTCCCCATCCCAACCACTAAACAATCTCCCGCCGCGTTCAGGCTAACAGAAGTGCCAAAGCGTTCATTCTCTTTAGGGGAAGGAGCAACAATACGCGTCATCGTGGTGCTGATACTGCGTTTCAAACCCAACAACTGTGCGATCTCCATCCGCTCCCGCCGCGATAAACTGAAAAAATCGGCAAACTGAACTTGCCGATTGGCATCCAATTTCAGACGCCTTCCTCCATCAAAAGAAAACCCACCGTCTGGCTTCAGTGACAGCGCCAAAGCCCTCTGTTCAAGGTTTAACCCGCCAGAATGGTGAGTGTTGAGGGCCAGTTTTCCTTTGTCATCTCGTTCCAAGCCTGCGGTCGGGCCATCACCCTTATCACCATCAATGATTTCATATGCCTTATATGCCTCATCAATCAAGAGGGAAAATGCTTCAGGCGTAGGCGGAACACCAGACTTAAAACTCGCTTTCAATGAGTCAACAGTACTAATTTCTTTATCAGTCATAATATTTCCTCAAAAGCCGTATTAGACAGTCACCGTCATCTGTTTTCTGTTCGCTGTTTTCTGCCTTCTGTCTCAGCATTCAATAACAACTTGGCAATTTGTTCCCTCGTCTCCTCAGGAAGCAATTTAAAAGCTTGTGCTGAAACCGCTACAGTACCATCCACTGACAACGCCCCAGATTTATCCAACATCAATCCCCCATTGGGCTGTAGCCTTAACGCAAGCCCCTTCGGTTCCAACGCAATGCCATCACCAGTCTTAACTGCCAAACGGTTGTCGATAACCTGCAACCCAATTCCCGGATGATAAGCTTGATCACCATCCTGCCAACCAAAAAGCTGTCGCCACAACGTGGCCCAATCAATCAGTGAATAAAATGCCGCCTCAGTCGGGATCTTTCCAGGGGCGAAGTGGGTACTAAGCTGGCTAACCGTTTCATCTGTTATCTCTTTCGCCATCGTTTTTTCCTCATTTAGCTAGTCGTAAAGGTAAACTTTCCCTTCTCCACTCTTCCAGCCACTGGCACCAATCGCCAACGTATTGCCATCACCACTGAGACAAACGCCGGCACCAAATTTATGGTTTAATTCCCCATCCAGCTCCAGTAATTTGCCCTGCATAATCCATTGTTCATCCTGATAGCTAAACCACCATACCGCACCGGTTTGCACACCTGTGTCATTTTTACCAACAGGTGTTGACACCACCAGTATCTGGCCGTCACTACTCAGAGACAACTCGCTGCCAAACCTTTCCCCGGCAGTCACCGCTTCTCTCAGTATCCCTATAACTTGCCATCCATTACGATGACGCTGGTACAAATAGACCGCACCAACATTGTTCTTCTCTCCCGGGCATCCCACCGCCAGAATATCGCCGCTATCGCTTAAGCTGAGACTGGCACCAAAGCCGTCATTGCTGTCGAGTGAAGGAGAAGTCAGCGAATTGAGTGGCGGTTGCGGCTGCCAGTATTCCCCGTGACGATGAAATATCGTCACTTCACCATTACCATTACGCCCCGTTGCCGCCACTGCCAAGGTTGAACCATCCGCACTCAAGCTCAGTTTGCCGCCAAACATATCGCCCTGTGCCGGAGAAGCTAAGGTCAGACGCTCACCAAGCTGTGACCATTTCTTCCCGTCATACTGATAAAGATACACTGCGCCGCAGTTAGTCAATAAACCCGATCTCCAGCCATAAGAGCCTACCGCTAATAGTGAGCCATCCGCGCTCAGGCTCACAGAACAACCGAAATGCTGCTGAACGTTCGCCTCACTAAGCCAAAGTTTGGCCGATTTTTCCCACGTGCCATTTGCCAATCTGTGATAAACGAACACTGAACCATGCCCACCATCACTGTTTCGGTTATCAATACCCACCGCGAGAACATTACCATTTCGATTCAAACTTAGCGCTCTGCCGCCATAACCACTAACGTAATCAGCGAATTGCTGCCGCCAACCGTTATCGGTATAAGAAAATAGATATACAGGTTCCTTAGCCTCTGCCCCACTAAGCGCGATAGTTTTCCCATCGCCGCTGACACTGACAACAGCGCCAAGGTTTTTATTGTTAGCGTTGGCCGGCAAGTCAAACGCGGGCAACTGCACCTTACTCGCTGCCATCTCCCCAGCATGAATCAGCCAACGGTAAAGTTCTCTTTGTTGTTCCTGCGTAAAACTCTCAAACAATTCCAGCGACAATTTAAAGTCGGGGCGTAATCCCAATTCGCCATTAATGAACTGTAAACCGCTGCTCTTATCAATATTGACAGCAATTTCACGGTCTTCTCCGATATGCACCCCTTCACCGGGATTCACTAAGAGTAAATTCACCTCATCCAGATCCCGATTCAATCCTGCTCCTGGATTATTATCGGGCTGAGCAGGATCCAGCCCGGCTAAACGCCGACCTTCTGCCGCTATTTGCACCAATTGAGTATAATTTTCACTTTTCGGCAGGGAATATAATTTAAACCAGGATTTAACCTCCTCTTTATTCAACAGATTATTCTCGCTGGATGTAGATGTCTTGTTGTGAGCCATTTAATACCTCCAATGCAGAATGGCAGATAAGTTAACGTTGTCACACTCTGTTTTATTCTTTTACTTTCGGGATAAACAATATTCCGGCTTTATCCCTCTCTTAATGTTTCTCTTTATTCCAATTAGCCGCTTTATCGGTAAACTTTGCCGAATCATCCGGCGTGGCAATACGTTTAACCCCCGAACCGGGCATTTCCTCTCTTGGTACAAACAGCACCTCTGCGGCTTTTAGCTGCTCGTAGTCTTTCTTACTCCAGAAGAGTTCTTCATCGGCAAACTTCGCCAAATCATCGGGTGTGGCAACATGTTTAATCCCTACACCGCGTATTTTTTCCGCTGGTATAAACAACACCTTTACAGCTTCCATCTGTTCGTAGGTTTTCCCATTCCAGTAGTATTCTTCATCGACAAACTTCGCCAAATCATCGGGTGTAGCGACATGTTTAATCCCCAGACCAGGTGGCGTTTCTCCTGCTGGCGTAAACAGTACCTCTGCAATTTTCATCTGCTCATAGGTTTCTTTATTCCAGAAGAGGGCTTGATCGGCAAATTTCACCAAATCATCGGGCGTAGCAACATGTATCACGACAATACCTTCCTGATATAGCGGTGGTTCAATGGACATAATGTTTTCCTCATCAGAAACCCGTTCTTAGTTACCCTGCGGATTTGAAACGATTTAACTTTTCTTATTGCCTCAGGTACGCTACCGCCATCGAAAAATATGTTCCCGATAACACTTATTTAATATTTAACTTGACTATGTCACTGGTTTTTTGTGAGGCACGACCTGATATAATTAAGCATTGCGGAAAAGTGAATTTTTGCCAGTTATTTAATAAAAAATTAACAGCTTTTTTTTATAAAATATCACTTAAATAATATCCTCCTCACCACGATTATCGCAATAGCCATAAATTTAATTAGATTTAAATCAATTCATTAAAAAATTTATTGAAAAAACACAAAATAACCGATAACACACTAAAATAACATTATTTACACATAATCATTTGATTTTTAAAAAATAAAAACACGCCATTTAAATCATTAAGGAAAATTGCGAATATATTTAAATAATATCAAAATCATAATTATCCACATTAAATAATTCAGAATCTGAAAGTGATAAAACAGCAGTTAAAAAAACCGTTTTTTGTCTGTCAGCGTGGTTTTAAAACCTGGAAAAATGGACAAACGCATTATGAAAAAACAGGTAAAAACTTTAATCAATAAAGATAAAAAGAAGTGTTTAAAGCTTTTATATAAAAGGTGGATTTAACTCAATAAATACTCTTTTTAAAGGACAGCATCACACTCAAGTGCTTTCTCCCGATTATTTTACACAGAAAACCATAGAAATAACGCAATAAAGAAGGGATAAGTGAGATCCCGCCCAACCCTCCATCAAGGTCAATAAGACCTTTATTGCCTTAAAAAACTGTAAATGAGTCAAATAAAATTAACATTCGCCTCATTTAGTGAGTAGAATAGAGGTCTTATTTAACTCATAGGTGAAATCAATGTGGATATGGAAACAACAGAATTGGCCTGAATTCCATTGGAATGCCGACGTTATTGCGCCATTACTACGAGACGTGCAGTTCAACCAAGGATTGTTATTAGGCAAATCTGAGTATGAAGACGCCAAGCAAGCAACGCTAGATAGCCTGCTATCCAACATAATCTATTCCAGCGAAATTGAAGGCGAGCGATTAAACGCAGCTTCTGTACGCTCGTCATTAGCGAACAGGTTGGGTATCACAGAAGAGAAACCTTATCCAACAACAGAAAGAACTGACGGCATTACCGAGGTCGCCCTTGATGTGATAGAAAACAGTGACTCCGAGCTGACCCTTGAGCGTATCCTCAGGTGGCATCAGTTGATGTTCCCCGCAGGATATATCCTGTTCAATCCGATACAGGGAGGTCAGTTACGCGAAGGGGTGATAGAAGTAGTATCCGGTCGTCTGGATAAGCCGACTGTTCACCTTGAAGCGCCACCACCGGAAAGAGTCGTCGCCGAAGTACTTCAATTCATAAAATGGTTCAATAAATCCCGAACAGATGCCAGCCTCGATCCCATCATTAGGGCGGCAATTGCTCATTTATGGTTTGTGACAATCCACCCCTTAGAAGACGGAAACGGGCGCGTGACCCGATTTTTGACAGACCTTGCACTCGCCCAAGCCGAAAACCGTTCAATCCGTTTCTACGCAATGTCAGTCAGTATTTGTGAGCATCGTAAGATGTATTACGAAATCCTTGAAAGCACTCAGAGAGGCAGCTTGGATATTACCGCCTGGATAGTTTGGTTTCTGAAAATACTGAATGAAACCTTAATAAACAAACTGAAAGAAATTAATCGAATTGTGTTAAAAGCTAAATTTTGGCGGCGGATAGATCAGACCCAATTGACTAAAGAGCAGGCAAAGGTATTAAATCGTATGCTGGACGGTGATTTTGAGCAGGGTATTAACAGCAGCCAATATCAAAAAGTGGCAAAAGTAAGTCGCCCCACGGCAACAAGGCATTTGGCACATTTGGTTAAGCTAGGCTGTTTAGAAAACACCGGAGCTGGCGGTCGTAGCACCCGTTACATTCTCAATTATATTTGAATTTATCCGGGATGATATAACCGCAATTAAACATAAAGAATATTAATCAAGTGCCGCTCACCACGATGAAGCATGAGAGTTACCTCACATTTTGTTTAAGATTTCAACATCTATATCAAAACCGGTAACTCTCAATCTTTCAAGGTCCTGTGTCAGATCAAGTCACGCCTAATACACATTAAACTAACTTAATCAATTATTTTCCAAATATCCTGGTCTTGGCTGGTATTCCATTTGAGAATCTTGTACTACTCCAGTCTATCTGATTAGGTGGTATACCGAATTTTTTCCATGTCAAATTAACGGGTACTCCAAGTATGCATGCAGCAATAAATCGATGCTGACCATCCAATATGTGGGTAAGCCCTGTCTGGTTATTACGCCAGACAACAATTGATATTGGATTTCCCTTTGTTTTAAAGCTTTCTATTTTTTCGTCGACAACTTTTTGAAAAACTTCTGCCTGAGCGGGTAGTGGTGCTGAATTTCCAATATCATTTCGTCCTACAGGGCTGCCTTTTAATATTGATGTATCATATGTGTTCTCATTTCCTTTTAATTGAGGTCCGTTTTCTGTTTTTCTTGATGTTACGGATTTTAACATATTTTTATACATATTTAACTCTCATCCTTTTGAATTGTTTAGAGCGGTAAATATTACTGAATTTTATTTTTTCGTCACCAAATTTGGTGTGTTATTTTTTATCTTTCCTTTATCATTATCATTCTTTAATTCAACATTCGACTCTTTAGTTTGTTGTGTATTATTCTTGCTCAGTATGATTTACTCTATTTTCGATCTGTTTCGAAAGTTTTTTATATTTAGATAATATTAAAATCAAAACTAACAACATTAAAAAATTAATTATCACTCTCTTTACCAACCTATTTCCAAGCTCATTAATGATGATTATTTAATAATGAAAAAACCGAAGTGAATAGAAATTTCTCCGGCAGTAAATGTAAATGTAAATGTAAATGTAAATGTAAATATGATAAAAGAAAAATCCCACTTTTATCCAAAACGGGCAATTTTCTTAAAAAAGAATATTAAAGGCCATTTACGAATAAAATGGCCCATTATTTTATTGATACAACTATCCATTACCACCAATGGTTGCTGTCATACGGATTTGACGGTTATCACTGATTTCAAGGTTAGATAAGACAACCAATTGAGGTAAAGTCCTTCGCAAAAAACGCGATAACAGCGGACGCAATGCATGATTAACCAACAGTACCGGAGGAGCACCCAGCATTTCCTGACGTTGCAGTGCTTCCGTTGCCTGCCGTTGCAGGTTATCCGCCAATCCTGGCTCCAGACCACCACCATTTTGCAACGCCTGAATTAACAAACGCTCAAGACCGGCATCCAGTCCGATGACCTGGATTTCCTGCGCTCCCGGGAACCACTGTTGAGCAATTGCCCGGCCAAGCGCGATTCTGACCACAGATGTCAGCTCATAAGGATCAGTTTGCCCCGGAGCATGTTCAGCCAGTGTCTCAATAATTGTCCGCATATCCCGAATTGGCACCTGTTCGGACAACAGGTTTTGCAAAACCTTATGCAGTGTTGTCAGACTAACGATATCGGGAATAAAGTCTTCCGTCAGTTTAGGCATCTCCTGACTGACACGCTCAAACAGCTGTTGAGCTTCCTGACGGCCAAACAGCTCATTGGCATATTGCGTCAACAGATGATTCATATGGGTAGCCACAACCGTACTGGCTGCAACGACTGTGTAACCCTGAACCTGCGCCTGTTCTCTGAGGCTGTCATCAATCCAAACCGCAGAGAGTCCAAAAGCCGGATCTTTGGTGATATCACCTTGCAATTCCCCTACTGCACCACCAGGGTTAATTGCCAGCCAGCGCCCCGGATGGGCTTCACCACGACCAATTTCTACCCCTTTCATTAGAATACGGTAGCCAGCCGGAGCCAGTTCAAGGTTGTCACGGATATGAACCACCGGTGGTAAATATCCCATCTCCTGAGCAAATTTCTTCCGAATGCCACTGATCCGCCCCAGTAATTCGCCATTCTGACGAAAATCAACCATCGGGATCAGGCGATATCCCACTTCCATCCCCAGCGGATCTTCAAGCTGAACATCAGACCATGAAGCTTCTGATGCCTGCTGTTGTTCTTCTACTTTTGGTTTTTCCGTATTCATCACCGGGCCATCAGCACGGCGATAGAGATACCAGCCAAGACCTGCCAATGCCGCAGTAAATAGCAGGAAAACAAAATTGGGCATTCCCGGAACCATGCCCAACAATCCGAGAACCCCCGCACTCAACATCAACACCCGTGGATTATTGAACAGTTGAGTCACCATCTGCTGACCAACATCCTGATCAGTCGCCACGCGGGTAACAATCACACCGGCCGCAGTCGAAATAATCAGGGCAGGTAACTGCGCCACCAGACCATCACCAATGGTTAACAGGGTATAAACTTCCCCCGCATCCCCCAGACTCATGCCATGCTGAGCCACACCAACAATTAAGCCACCGACGACGTTGATAACCAGGATCATTAATCCAGCAATCGCATCGCCACGCACAAACTTACTGGCACCATCCATCGAACCATAGAAATCCGATTCCTGGGTGACTTCCGCCCGGCGTTTCTTCGCTTCTTCTTCACCGATCAATCCGGCATTCAGGTCAGCGTCAATCGCCATCTGTTTACCTGGCATACCATCCAGCACAAAACGGGCGCCAACTTCAGCAATACGCCCTGCACCTTTGGTAATCACCATAAAGTTAATCAATATCAGGATAATAAAAACCACGATACCGATGGCGAAATTACCGCCAACCAGAAAGTGACCAAATGCTTCTACAACGTGGCCCGCCGCCGCAGAGCCAGTATGCCCTTCCAATAAAATAATACGGGTTGAAGCCACATTAAGCGACAAACGCAGTAAAGTGGAAAACAGCAATATTGTCGGAAATGCGGCAAAATCCAGAGTACGCCGGGTAAACATCGCCACCAGCAACACCATAATGGATAGCGCGATGTTAAACGTAAACAGCAAATCCAGCATAAATGGCGGCAACGGCAGGACCATCATCGACAAAATCATGAGGATCAATACCGGCCCGGCAAGAATTTGCCATTGCGAACCTTTCATATTGCTCGGTAAACGAAGTATAGAGGCCAGATTAGCCATGACGATTATTTTCTCCAGCGAAATCCAGTGCTGGCGGCACTGGCAGATTTTCAGGTTTCTTCGGCTTCAAGCCGCCTTCCCGTTTCCAACGTTTCAATTGGTAGACCCAGGCAAGCACTTCCGCTACCGCCGCGTAAAGTGTCGCGGGGATATGTCCCCCAACTTCACTATGGCGATAAAGCGCCCTGGCAAGTGGTGGTGCCTCAAGTAATGGAATGCGGTTTTCTGTACCCATTTCTTTAATCCGCAATGCAATAATCCCCGCCCCTTTCGCCAATACCCTTGGCGCACTCATCGCTTTTTCATCATATTTCAGGGCGACAGCATAGTGAGTTGGGTTGGTGACAATCACATCCGCTTTCGGTACATCCGCCATCATACGCTGACGGGCAGCCGCCCGTTGTTGTTGACGGATACGCGCTTTAACATGTGGATCCCCCTCTTGTTCTTTAAATTCATCCTTTATTTCCTGTCGGGTCATTCTCAGTTTTTTCAGATGGCTGTATATCTGGTAAACAACATCGAAAGCCACCATCGGTATCAACATGAAAACCACCACATAACCGGCAAATATCAGCATTTGCATTGCATCATCCAATGCCAACAGCGGTGGTTGCGCGATCAGCCGTAACATGGCAGGCCAGTTCATCCAAAGAAATAAAGCCGCGCCAATTCCGACAAACCCTGCTTTAAGCAACGCTTTGAATAATTCAGCTAACGCATTCATTGAAAAAATACGTTTCAGACCAGAAATAGGATTCAATTTTTTCGCATCAAATTTGATGGATTTTGTACTGAATACTAATCCACCCAATAGCGCCGGAGCGCTTAACGCAACGAACACTAATCCAGCAAAAACCGGTAATAAAGCCCAAACAGCTTGCCGGAGCAACCTGCCAATCTGCTGAACCATCTGTTTATCATTGCTGACCATGCTGTGATCGAAGTTAAAACCTTCAAACACCATCAGCGACAATTCATGAGTAATTGATTGACCGCTTATCCAGAGCAAACTCAGGCCACTGGTCAGCATCAATATAGAACTCAGCTCTCTGGAGCGGGCTATCTGCCCCTCTTTCCGGGCTTTTTCCCGTTTATGGGGCGTGGGTTCTTCTGTTTTCTCAAGATCGCTATCTTCGGCCACGGCTTTCCTTGTCAGCGTCTAAAACGTTGTCGGTCAGAAAATATGGAATTAAATAACTGCTAGCATGACAAAAGAGAAAAAATTCGATGGCTGGAACAATGAGAAATTTGACGGGGTATTTGTGGGATCAAGACGGATAACAAGACTGGTTCAAAGCAATGAAGCCATGACAGCTTGACATGACACTCCACGACGGCAGGCATGGCTTCACTGAAACTAAACTCAGGAAAGCCAGTTTCCTGAGCTGATTGTGAAGGCTCTGATAGACAATGAAATCACGCTTGCTTAATTGCAATCACAATCAGCTTATTGGGCGTAGTTTTATCCCTAACGTCAGTAGTTATTCCTTTGCTTTCTTAAGCAATGGCAATGATAAAGCGCTGGCAGTCGCCTTTATGGTGAAATTCTTATTAAACGGCAAAGAAGCGGTCAGTAAAGTGGATTATAAACGCCGGGGCCCCCTTATCTAACACGGGGTGGAAAAAACACCAAAT
Organism: Photorhabdus khanii NC19; assembly: GCF_000517265.1. GTDB lineage: Bacteria > Pseudomonadota > Gammaproteobacteria > Enterobacterales > Enterobacteriaceae > Photorhabdus > Photorhabdus khanii. Next base: position 264,686 of record NZ_AYSJ01000014.1, on the reverse strand, counting down.
GAATTATTTAAGGGAATACGAACATGTTTATTTACAGATTAACAATATTGCACCTATTATGTGAATCTACCGATCATAAAAATCGGTATAAAAAGTTTGATTTAAACCACCCCTCTTTTTCATACCTTTAATGTAATTTCATACCAAAATCAATTTCGTTATTTTTCCAGGCTATTTTCTCTCTCTATTAACGCTTAAATACCAGTTTAATCGTTATAACCTTTCTGGTTAATTAATCCGTCAGACTTTTTATCATCGTTAATACAATTAAAACGTTATTAAGCATGAGAGAAAGCCAATCAACCGACAATACGCTATTTAAAATTTTCAATGAAGAGAAAACATTCCCCATTCTTTAAATGGGTTGTTTAATAGACCTGATAAATTCCCCGTTTTACAACAGGGAATTTATACGGAAAAGAGAGGCCCCCAACTACGGTTTTTCAACCACAGTTTCATTGTGAGGTAACCAGTAACGCCGATGTTCAAAAGCATATTTGGGCAGTCGAATACGTAACGGTTTCTGCCCGGAAGGCCAGCAGGTACGCCAATCTATATCCTGACCTTGTAACCATAAGAATCGAGAATCGTCCTCTGCCATATGAAGCCATTGATCTTCTTTGGTTGCAGCAGATGAAGCAAAATCATGGAGTTGGTTCAGGAGATCCTGCCGTGATGTTGCAACAAACAATGCCCGATGAGATAGCGCCGCCCTGCCAAACTGCAATGTCCAGCTAACCGCTTGTAGATCGATGTTTTCATCGTTCTCAATAAAATCTCCCAGCATAACCACCATTTTTTGCAACGATGCCTGGCTATTGGCCGCGATGGGATAATAATATCTCTCCGAACTGGCTTTAATCTGTTGCTGAACTTTGGTCGGTGCCTCCTCCAAAATAACATGTGCGTTACTGCCACCCAATCCGAAAGAGCTGAGCCCAGCAAAACGTTTTTGCCCGGCATCCACCTGCCAGGCGCTTTCCTCTGTAGCCAGTTGTAAGCGCGTGTCAGCGCTATCAATTTCAGGGTTCAAACGCTGAAATGCCGCGCAAGGCACAATGGATTTATGCTGCAACATCAATAAAACTTTAACAATACCCGCTAACCCCGCCGCCCCTTCTAAATGCCCAATATTGGCTTTTACTGAGCCAATATAGCAAGGTTGCCGGATTTTTCCTGACTGATCATGGTTAAAGACTTCGTTAAGCGCGTTAAATTCTATGGGATCGCCCAGCGAAGTTCCCGTACCGTGTGCCTCCAGGTAACTGATTTGCTCCGCAGCAACGCCAGCCTGTTGCAAGCAATCATTGACTAATGCAATCTGCTGCTCAGGGTTAGGTGAAGTCAGTGAGTTAGCACGCCCACCATGATTTACCGCCGATGCCCGAACGTATCCATAAATAGGATCCTGATCCTCCAATGCCTGTTTTTGCGTTTTCAAAAACAGACACACAGCGCCTTCACCACGGACAAAGCCATTCGCGTCCGCGTCAAAAACTCGGCAACAACCATCCTTAGATAACATTCCTGCCCGGTAATATGCGGCCATGTTAAATGTGTTGCTCAACAAATTAATACTGCCAACTATCGCCTGATGACATTCCCCAGAACGCAATGAATTTACCGCCTGAGTCAGCGCCGTTAATCCGCTTGAACACGCGGTATCAATTTGCAAGCTGGGACCAACAAAGTTGTAATAAAATGATAACCTGTTTGCCAACAGGCAATTCAGTGTTCCCGTCGTTGCATAAGCATTCGCCATTGCCATATCAGCCGCGACAAGTTCACGATAATCATTACTGCACGAGCCAATAAAAACACCGGTTTTTGACCCTGAATAACTCAGCGGATTAGTACCGCTATCTTCTATCGCTTGCCAAGTCAGCTCCAACAACATTCTCTGCTGCGGATCCATCATGGCGGCCACTCGCGGAGAAATACCAAAGAATGGTGCATCAAAACCATCAATATTATTCAGTAACCCAGCTTTTAATGCTTTTTTAGGCAGCGGAATAATGTAAGGTTTTCCAGACGCAAGCCGCTGCTCTGGGATCTCTTCTATTACACTACGTCCGGATCTTATGATCTCCCACATTTGCTCTGGGGAATCTTCCGCGCCAGGTAGTCGGAAGGCCATGCCCACAATAGCAATAGGCATCTGTTTCGTATCACCTGAACTGCTTACTGATGGAGCCATAGAGCTTAGATGTTCCAGTAAGGCGGATTTAGCTATCCGCTGTTCCTCCAGGCTGAGTGAATGATATATGTGATGCAGATTATCCATGCTTACCTCCCTCTATGAGGCGCTGCAATCCTAATGCTGCTTCACCATCAAGACAACGCACCGCATTAATAAAGTCATCTAAGGAATGTTTCTTCTCGGCCACTTCAGTTCTGGAAACGTCAAGATACTCAATCAACCGATGCGGTGAGCTATAACGCCAGAACAGCGTGGGCGATAATTTCCGGCGAAAACGCACTGACATCAGCTCCGCAAGTTTTACCGCTTTTAGCGAATCAATGCCCAAATCAGCCCAGGTACGTTGCATCATTGATTCAGTAAAATCCTCGTCCCAATTCAGGAAGTCAGCCAGGAGCGTGCGTAACTGCCCAGCAACCGGTTTACCGGATTGACCTTCCATCTGATGTGCGACAGATTGCGGCCCGGACAGAACGCGAACTTCAGCAGCAATCTCGGTAAGAAATTCAGCCGCTTCTACCCCATTCAGCAAATAGTGATTGAATGCCAAAACGAGGTTCATTTCTTTGTTGTGCGGAGCACCGATGAACAATGTTGACTGAGATGGCGGCACGATAAGCGGTACAGCCGAGGTAGCACCATCGCTGCCGGTATACGAGATCATCATGGGAACATCTATATCGACGGGCATTCTTTCAGCATCGGGATCAAGTACACTATTCAGATGCTGCCTGAACTCGAAAAAGCCCATGGTCTGTGTGCCAGGCACTTTTAATGAACTCAAATCACCTTTTTCATCCAGAAAAGCAATACCCAGATTGATATCCGTATAAGTATGATAACGCTCTTGATCCAGCAGCCTTGAACGCAACATTGGGAATTTTTTCAGCGCCTGAGAAACTGCGTAAGTGATTACCTGAAACGGTGTTATCCACTCTTGCTGCCCGGAGTTCTCGGTTAGATGACGAATGGCGTTATCAACCAGCTCAATCGACAGGGGTTTGCCTGCCCAACAAGGTTGTACCGTACCGCTATTCAGCCGTAACGCGCGATTAAAGCGCTGCTGATCTTTTGACAGAAAACCAATATTGTCATCTTTGGAATGGCCATTTTCTGGCAATTTAGTTTCGCTGTGCTTAAGGTAGTCATCAATATGGCTGGGCAATAATGTCCCGTATTTTTCCGCCAGTTGATTAAGAATGTGGGGCTTAATTTGGTGTTCTTGTGCATACTGACGGGTTTTGGGCGGAATACGTGCAGGAGGAGCAGATACCTCAGGAACAGCCTCCACTTTCTCCACGCTAACCGGCGGAGGCGTCAACTCTTCACTGACAGGGGAAGGTTCTGCCAACTCACCGACGGCTCTGATGACCGCAATAGGCGACCCAACAGGGATAATATCATTTTCCGCAGCCAGCCATTTTTCCAGGATCCCCTCAACATCAGATTCAATGGTAAAAGCGGCCTTATCCGTCTCCATTTCATAAACAGGTTCATCACGCTTGACATGATCTCCTACCTGCTTAAGTAGCTGGGTGATAACGACTTCAGTGGTTCCTTCTCCCATCGGGGGAATAAGCAACTGTGCCATAAGTTCTCCTTAGCTCATTACCGCATATACGGAGGCCAAAATGTCATCCGTGCCGGGCAAAACAGCTTTCTCTAAACAAGGATTAAAAGGAATATGAATATCTTCACGCGTCACCAGGCGCGGAGGTGCCAGTAAGGAGAAGAAATTGTCATTCTCATCCAAAAGATCAGCAATAATGGATGCGCCAACACTGGCTGTCCGGGTATCTTCTTGTACAACGATAAGCCGCCCGGTTTTGCGTAAAGATTCCGCAATCCGTTGTTTATCCCAAGGTACCAGACTACGTAATTCAATCACTTCAATGTCAATATTGTCTTTTTCCGCCTGAAGAGCAGCCATAGTCGCAAGTTGAACAGTATTTCCCCAGGAAACCAGCGTAATATCCTTTCCTGCCCTGACGATATTCGCCTGGCCGAGAGGCACCGGACTCACCTGCCGACGCTCATGACGCTCTCGCATAAGGTGTTTAGGGATCAGGATCAGGCTCGGCATGTCCAGACTTAATGCTGTACGGAATAATCCAATAGTGTCGGCAGGTGTCGTTGGAACAAGAACATTAATACCGGGAATATGCGCTAAGATACCGTCCGAGCTCTGGCTATGCCATATACCGCCTCCTGGGAGATAAGCGCCATAAGGAGCATATATCACCACCGGACAGCGCCATTTCCCCACCGTTCTCCAGCTTAAAGTGCCAAGTTGTGACTGTAACTGATTAAGGCCCAGCCCAACAAAGTCGATAAATTGCAGTTCAACAATCGGACGCCAGCCACAAGCGGACAACCCAACAGATGAGCCAATAATCGTGGCTTCAGAAAGAGGAGCATTAATAACGCGATCAGGATAGCGGGTGGACAAGCCACGGGTGAAACCAAAAACCCCCCCTTTAGGATCCTCAATATCCTCACCAAATAACAGCACATTCGGATGCTGACTTAACGCCTCATTCAAAACCTGATTGACCGCTTTAACCTGTGTCTCTTCGGCTTCCATCTCAGCATGTACGACAGGAGCCCCCTGACGATTGCACAAATAGGTACTTACACTTTCAGGATCAGGCTCTTCCTCGTGATAAACACGCTCAAATATTTCCGCTACATCAGATTTGATGCTCTCTTTTTGTTCAGCCAAATCCTGATCATTAAGCGCCCCTTTTTCCTTTAAATAGGCAACATAATTCTCAATAGGATCCTGTAACGCTTCCAGTTCATCCTGAGAACGGTACAACTTGTGAGAATCCGAATTGGAATGAGAATCTAACCGATCCATACGACAAACCAAGATGCAGGGAGTTCGCTCAAATCGCGCCTTATTGAACACCTCCTGTGCAACAGGAAACACGGTTTCCGGCCTGCGGGCATCAGCATGGCGGATTAAACACTCGTTAAAGATTCCCAATCGATACGGCGCCATTGCCTCCGTTGACGTACTAATACCCAACTTATTATCGGAAACCACAAAAACTACGGGCAAACGCCTTTCAACCGCAAAGCTGACCGCTTCATAAAATTCTCCCTGCCGGGTTGCTGCATCGCCGACACCACACACGACAAGCCCATTTTTATTGTCCAACACACTTGCCCAGGCAGCTCCGGCTGCGGGAATACATTGGGTTCCGGTCAGGCTGACTACCGAGAAGATATTGTTCTCTTTGTCGCAAAAATGATTCGACATGGTCCGGCCGGCTGAGTGAGAAGTGGCCTTTCCCATCAGTTCCCTTGCCATTTCAACAGTAGACATACCACGCGCTAAAACTAATGCCCGATCACGATAGTAAGGAACCAGCACATCATTCTTTTTCATAAGCTGCGGCAACACTGCCAGCCCTTCATGTCCAGCAGCCGACACATGGAACCAGGCACGGCCTTGTCGCGTGACTAGCGCACTACGATTATCAATTTCCCGTGACAGCAGCATGTCATAAAGTAACTTTTGCTCATCCAGACAATTATCCATTGAAGGGCTGTGTTCCTTAAGAGGTACTTCATTGATCTGTACGTCTATCACTCTCTTTTTCCTCACAAATAGTTAACGTGGTAGTTGTCGTTATTGCGCCTAATGCCTGATAAAGAAGCAAACTCGGGGTAGCCCCTGCCGTAACTGCCTGAGAGACTATCAATCCCGATAAAGAAGTAAACACGGGTAATCCCGCCACACGGATTACATAAAGATGGCGATATGCGGTCACATTTCTTAATAACGTTTATACGCCTGACGTGGTAGGCAAAAGTATCTCCATGACCATGAATAGCTTTGATTGTCGCGGTGTTTCCCGAATTTTGAGCATTGTCCTGAACACAATGTGACGCCATTTAAAAAACTCCAACCGTTGAACAATAGCCATTCGCTAAGAACGGAGCCAATAAACACCGGCATTTCCATGATTACGTTACGATTAAAAAACAGGTTTTTACCTATGTCTTTGAATCCTGCAATGATTAAGATACTCGAATTATTCATTACTTTGCTAAATTATTTTAGTGATCAGATTTTCCCGACAAACGATTCATTAGGTATTCTTATATTTAACCAAGGCATGGCTCCAAAATAATAACACCCATTATATCAATCGAACTTAAGACTTTATGCTCACATCAAAACTCATTCTATTCTGTGATGAATGTCAATAATGACCTCGCTGTATCGAATAATACATTAAATTGAATTGATAAAATTACACAGTATTAATAGTGATATTTTACAAAAATTTAGCTTATTATCTCTTATGTTTTATCATAAAAGAATCTGTCTTAATGAGGGAGTGATCACAAAAAGGTGCCGATATATCCAACCACATGATTAAATTAGATTTATTATATCCTACCCAACTGATATCATAGTTCAATGAATGGCATATCAACATATAAAAACATATTTCGCAACTATTTGAATATACTATCAATCATTTAAATATTAAATTAAAAAAATAATAAGATAAAATATAATTTCCATGAGGTTTATTTAAATAAATTTATATCTATGACAGCTATAGGTTATTGCTATAATAATAGAACCAAATACATCCTACTTTACCCCTCTTCTTTCTATAAAAAATAGAACCACAACGTGATTAATTCATGCGGTTATTTCCACTTCAGATATGTATCTTAACACGCCCCAAATACACTTGATTAATCTCTTAAAGCCCTTTAGGATTTTCGCCTTATCTCTCCGCCCGCACTGGGCGAGGGTTTAAGGCGATTTTTGCTAATGAGTCATTGATTGGCACCCGCTAACTTAACTCAATTATCTTTTAGCCTGAAAACCCGTTTGACGATGTAATAAAGCATAATAACTAATATCCCAAAGGGTAGAGTACTATGAAAAACCTTCGCTATCTTATTGTCACACCAGGATTAATCCTTTCAGCCTCCGTCCTTGCCTCGCCCGCCACCAGCATCGAAGCGCGCCTTGATGCACTGGAGCAACGGTTACAACAGGCAGAACAACACGCCGCCCAGGCCGAAGCACGTGCCATAACCGCCGAGCAACGCGCACAACGTTTGGAACAACACACTACCGAAACCACACAGCAGACCGTAAAGGTGGCACAACCCATGACTTCGCTGGAAAATAACGCTTCACCAGCCAGCAAGTTGAAGCTGAATAACTTTGGCGATCTAAAACTGTACGGTGATGTAGAATTCAATCTCGACAGCGCCAGCCGAAGCGGTCAGCTTACTTCACTGAAAACCAATGAAAACAAAAACTGGAAGCCCGGCGACAAAGAACGTTGGAATATTAATGGCCGCATCTTGATTGGGCTGGACGGCTACCGTCGCAATCAGAACGGCGACTTCGCCGGTTTCAGTGTGCAACCACTAGCAGACGTGACCGGCAAAATGAATCTCGACGATGCAGCTTTCTTCTTCGGCAACGAGAAAAATTGGCAGGCCAAAATCGGGCGTTTTGAAGCCTACGATATGTTCCCTCTCAATCAGGACACCTTTATTCAGTATTCTGGCAATACCGCCAACGATTTGTATGCTGATGGTTTCGGTTATATCTACATGATGAAAGAAGGACGGGGCCGCAGTAACAGCGGCGGTAACCTGATGCTGAGCAAATACTCAGGCAATTGGTATTTCGAACTCAATACACTGTTTAAGGATGGCACTTCGCTATTCCAAGATAAGACCTACCACGGTCATACACTGAATAATAATAAAAATGTTGCTTATCTACGCCCAGTAGCAGCCTGGAAAAAAGACCAGTTCAGTGCAGCAATAGCGATGGAGAGTAATGTGGTCAACAACGCTTACGGCTACCAAAATGCCCAAGGGCAATGGATTGATCAATCCAAACGCAATGGCTACGGCATGACGCTAAGTTGGAACGGTCTGGTGACCAATCCAGATAATGGCATTGTCGCCAACCTGAACACCGCCTATCTGGATGCCTCAGGCGAGCAGAACTTCACTGCCGGAATCAATGTTACGTGGCATCGCTTTGAACTGGGCTATATCTATGCCCACAACAATATCAAAGAGTTCAACACTGACAATATCACCGCATATATTAACCATCCTTTCAATGAGCCAGGCAAATACGACATCCGTACCATCCATATGTCATATCTGATCCCTGACATCATGGATATGCAGAATTTTAATCTCTATCTTGGTGCCTATGTCTCTATGCTGGAGGCAGATGCTAACAATAAAATCGCCAACAGTGATAACGACCAGCGCTACGGTGCACGCGCCAGATTCAAATATCTTTTCTGATGCAAGTTAATTGATTTCTGCCGGAAATCACCCGCAGCAATATTTTTGCCTATCAGGGACTTTTCGTGAAACCATTAATCCTGAGTGGCAGGCTGATCCTGCCACTTTTATTTCAGAAACCTAAGCTATCCAGTAGATCATCAACCTGGGCCTGATTAGCGATAACACCCACGCCATTTTGATTCACCTGCGGACCATTTAGCAGACTGTCAGTCTCTTTTTTCGATTTCGCGACCTGGTCAGCCGGCATGTTTTCCATCAATACCATTACTAACTGTTTTTCTATTTCCTGAATAACATCCATCATCCGCTTGATAACCTGACCGGTAAGATCCTGAAAGTCTTGTGCCATCATGATCTCCAGCAATTGAGCGTTAGTGAAAGCAGTATGCTCAGGTACAGTATTGAGGTAATTCCGGGTATCGGTAACCAATGAGCGTGCCACAGGCAATTCAACCGGATTGTCAAACCACTCATCCCAACGTTTAGTCAGTAAAATTGCCGATGATTCCAACTCATTCTGACGAGGTTGCGCCGCCTCAACACAGTTAAGCGCCCTTTCAGCGGCCTGCGCTGTCATCTGCACGACATAGTCCAAACGTTCTCTCGCATCGGGTATTGCCTCAGCGGCCTGCGCGATCGTTTGATCCAATCCCAGCTCACGTAAACTATCACGCAACATACGGGTAAGCTGGCCGATACGGCTGATAATTTCACTGGCACTAATGGTCTCATCCCTTGGCATGATTGGATTTACACGCATTATGTCTCCTTAGAGGCCCAGTTTTTCAAATATTTTATTGAGCTTTTCTTCCAGAGTAGCAGCGGTAAAAGGTTTAACAACATAACCACTTGCCCCGGCCTGCGCAGCAGCAATGATATTTTCTTTCTTCGCTTCCGCTGTCACCATCAAAACGGGTATCTTAGCCAATTGCGCATCTTCACGAATGACTTTTAACAACTCCAAACCATCCATATTAGGCATATTCCAGTCAGAGATAATAAAGTCAAATTGAGATGAGCGAATCTTAGTCAGGGCTTCCGTCCCATCCTGAGCTTCTTCTACATTATTAAAGCCCAACTCTTTCAAAAGGTTACGAACAATGCGACGCATGGTTGAGAAATCATCAACCACCAAAAATTTAAGATCCTTATTCGCCATAAAAACTCCTTGAAATTATTTACCAGTCAGCACAGAGCCGCTTAAAAAAATTAAATTTATCCGGCAGCCGTTAAATACGGACAGCCTGCCCCGAGCTTATTTTTGCCAGCATTCTCTTGCTCATTTTGAGGATATCCATGACTTCATCCACAGCTCCCATTTGTATTGCAGCTCTTGGCATACCAAACACCACGCAACTCGCTTCATCTTGTGCCAATGTGTATGCTCCGGCTTGCTTCATCTCCAGCAAACCCGCCGCGCCGTCACTTCCCATTCCTGTCAGTAATACACCAACAGCATTTCTTCCAGCAGATTTAGCCACTGACCGAAACAACACATCCACAGACGGACGATGGCGATTAACCGCCGGTGCATCAGTTATCAGAACCTGATAATCAGCACCATTACGGCACAGTTCCATATGGCGATCACCTGGGGCAATATATGCGTGCCCTGGCAAAATCCGTTCACCATTTTCAGCCTCTTTTACTGTAATTTGGCTAAGTTTATTCAGTCGTTCAGCAAAAGAACGGGTAAAACCCGGGGGCATATGTTGCGTAATCAGTAGTGCCGGACTGGTTACCGGCAACGGTTGCAACAAATTCTTTATCGCTTCCGTTCCGCCAGTCGAAGCACCTACTGCAATCAGTTTTTCGCTGGATAACAGCGGCTTAAAACTTAAAGGCGCAGAGTTTGCCGGTGTGGTTATTGGCACAGATAATTTAGCCTGTGCTGCTGTCCGCACTTTCTCCGCAATAAGCTCGCTGTAAGCCAGCATTCCTTCACGAATACCTAATTGAGGTTTGGTGACAAAATCAACAGCACCAAGTTCCAATGCCCTTAATGTGATTTCAGAACCTTTGGCTGTCAGAGAAGAAATCATCACCACAGGCATTGGCCGCAGGCGCATTAATTTTTCCAAAAAATCAATGCCATCCATACGTGGCATTTCAACATCCAGCGTGAGTACTTGTGGATTATGTTTTTTAATCAGATCTCGTGCCACCAGTGGATCGGGTGCGCAAGCCACTACCTCCATATCCGGGTGGCTATTGATGATCTCCCGCATGATTTGGCGCATAAGCGCTGAATCATCGACACAAAGGACAGTTATCTTATTCATGACCTCTCCTTGCCCGGCCTACACCGTAAACAGTCTGTCCTTGCAAGTAGAATTCCCGGCTTATTTGAGTGACATTTTCGGAATGCCCGGCAAAAAGCAATCCATCAGGTTTTAACAAAGCAACAAAATGGCGCAGTATCCGTTCCTGCGTCTTTTTATCAAAATAAATCATTACATTACGGCAAAAGATGGCATCAAATTTACCTTCAAGCGGCCAATTGGGGTCTAACAGGTTTAAATGCTGAAATGTCACCATATCAGCAAGTTGGGGCCGAACACGCGCGTAACCTTCATAAGATCCAACACCTTTAAAAAAGTAACGTTTTCTCTGCTGATCTGTCAGTTGGCGCAACTCATCCAGCCGATAAACACCTTTACGTGCTTTTTCCAGTACATTGGTATCGATATCACTGGCAATAATTTTTACCCGCTGAAAACGATGCTCCAATACATCACTCAACGTCATAGCAATTGAATACGGCTCTTCCCCTGTGGATGCTGCCGCACTCCACACCCGGTACGAACCATTCTTCTTACTTGCATGTTTAGCTAACAAAGGGAAATGATGCGCTTCCCTGAAAAAAGCCGTCAGGTTAGTCGTCAACGCATTGATAAATTCCTGCCACTCCTCACTGTTAGTATCATTCTCAAGAATGAACAGGTATTGCCCAAAATCACGCATTCCAAGCGCTCGTAAACGCCGAATTAAACGGTTATAGACCATCTCCCGTTTATGGGCGGCAAGCACAATACCAGCACGTTGATATATAAACTGGCAGATGCGCTCAAAATGCGCATCTGATAGGGTATAACGCTGAATCATGTGGTTCAGTGGCAAAGACGACAAACTTGTCGCTGAAGCAATTAAATTTGATTTCATCTGGCCTCAGCGAGTCTGACTGACCGCCCCTTCGCTGTCCGCAGATCTCAGCGTAAGTGAAAGTTCATTCTCAAGTTTATTCTCTGAATTATCCGGTAATTCAAACTGTGCGACTGTTTTCACCAGAATATCGGCCTGATCTTCAAGTGCCGCAGCGGCCGCAGCTGACTGCTCAACCAATGCAGCGTTCTGCTGAGTAACCTGATCCATCTGCGTAACTGCCTGTGCCACCTGATGAATACCGCGACTTTGTTCATCAGATGCCGCAGCAATTTCGGCCATCAGATCCGTGACCCGGTTTACCGAAGCGACCAATTCATTCATGGTCTTCCCTGCATCACTGACCAATTCAGAACCTTGACTCACCCGCTGAACGGATTCACTAATTAATGTTTTAATCTCTTTTGCCGCTTCGGCACTTCGTTGAGCGAGATCCCTGACTTCACCAGCAACAACAGAGAAACCGCGGCCTTGCTCACCTGCCCGTGCAGCTTCTACTGCCGCATTAAGCGCCAGAATGTTAGTCTGAAATGCAATGCCATCAATAACGCTGATAATTGCACTGATTTTCTGTGAGCTATTGGCAATTGCATCCATCGTTTCCACAACGCTGGTTGTCAGCTCGCCGCCTTTAGAGGCTGTTTTTGAGGCAGATACTGCCAATTCACTGGCCTGACGGGCATTTTCCGCATTCTGTTTTACCGTTGCCGTCAATTGCTCCATACTTGCGGCTGTTTCTTCCAGTGATGCCGCCTGCTCTTCAGTGCGGGAAGAGAGATCAGTGTTACCCTGAGTAATTTCCTGAATACCGCTATACATCAGATTAGTATTCTCTTTCACCGAAGTAATGGAACTCACCAGTGAACGCTGCATTTCACGCAATTTGGAAAAAACTTCACCGATTTCATCATGAGTGAAAACAGAAACTTCTTTATTCAATTTTCCTTCTGCAACATTCTGGAAGTGATTGCGCATATTAGCGAATGGTTTGAGCAGATTTCTTTTTAACCACCAATGGGCTGCCCAAGCAACGACCAGTACCATCAGGATCGCTCCGGCAAACATGGCAGTTGCAATTTGATAATAAAAGCGACCATCTTGAACAGCAGTCTTAATTTCCTCTCCGATATACTGCATATATTGGTTGAAATCAGATTCCAGTTGCTGCTGATACTTTTCTGTTGGCTGGTTTAAAAATGCATCATAATTCCCCTGCTCCAAGAAAGCAGAGAGTTCCCTGAGTGCATTAATATATTCCTTGTAGCTGGTTTCTACGGATGCCAGTAATACGCTGCTGCCATCCTCTTCATTTAATTTAGGCAGCGCGATAAACTCCGCAAAATACATTTCAGCCTTATCCAGCGTCTCCTTAACATTAGCAACCATGCTGTCAATATGGGATTCAGATTGTTGCAGCGTTTTTCCTACAGCGATTCTATTCAGTGTATTACGCGATTGCAGCAAAGCCGCCCAACTTAATCCTAAAGTGTCTCTCTTCTGTGTGCCCAGATCAATCCGCTCAATATAAGTCTGGTCTGTGTGAATAATCCCAAGTGATAAACCACTTGAGATTATCTGCATTACACAAAACATCATCAATAACAGATATAAACTGGTTGATATACGAAGCCTGCCTAACATGTAATCACCTCGGTTAACGGCTGCATATGCAGCCGTGGTTATCACTTAGTGTCTTAAAATGTTTCCCAATTAGATTGTTCTTCCACATTGCTGACTTTCTTCAGCACGGGTAGATTCGATTTAGTAGGAAGAGTCTTAACCGCAGGTAAATGCTCAGTTTTTGTTTCTGGTTGAGACTTATCGTCAAGACTCGGTAACTGGAACAGAGAAACAAGTTTCTTCAATCCAGCCGCTTGATCTTCCAGTGCAGCCGCAGCCGCGGCTGATTGTTCAACTAAAGAAGCATTTTGCTGTGTTACACGATCCATTTCAGAGATAGCCAGGCCAACCTGAGTTATCCCTCTGCTTTGTTCATCAGATGCGGATGCAATTTCACCCATAATGTCAGTGACACGGGTGACTGAACTCACGATGTCGTTCATTGTTTCACCGGCGCTTTCAACCAGGACAGAACCGGTATCCGCGCGGCTGACTGAATCTTCTATTAATGCTTTGATCTCTTTTGCTGCCTCAGCACTACGCTGTGCAAGATTACGGACTTCTCCTGCCACAACAGCAAAACCACGCCCATGTTCACCGGCACGTGCGGCTTCTACCGCGGCATTAAGCGCCAGAATGTTAGTTTGGAACGCAATAGCATCAATAACACTGGTAATATCGGAAATCTTCTGAGAACTGCCGGCAATTTCATGCATTGTCTGCACAACATTCGCCACGACTTTCCCACCCTGGCGGGCAATTTCAGAGGCGCTGTCAGCCAGGTGACTTGCCTGACGGGCATTTTCCGCATTCTGTTTTACCGTTGCCGTCAGTTGTTCCATACTTGCGGCTGTTTCTTCCAAAGAGGCAACCTGTTCTTCAGTGCGTGAAGAAAGATCATTATTCCCGGCAGCAATTTCACTGGTTCCGTTATAAATATTTTCACTACTGTGACGGACACTACTAACAGTATTGATAAATTCTTTCTGCATATGTTTCAGGCCGACAGCTACCATACTCATCTCATTTCTGCCTGAAACAGTAATTCTCTGTGTCAAATCACCCGTAGAAAACGCCTTAATATTCTCCAATAATTTATTTAATGGATTCAGCAAACTATGCTTGATGCTAACCCAGCTGAAAATCATGGCTGAAACCAGAATTAGCATGACAATAACCAGCATAATCACTGCATTTCTGTAGGATATGCCCGCATCAAATACAACATCGGAGTAAAGATGATCGTTTTGAGTCAGATAGAAGTTATATTCTTCCTCAAAAGCACTCTGATATTTGCCGGTTGGCTGATTAAAGAATTCCACGGCCCGATCATGTTCAATCAGGACGATAAGTTCATGGAGTGCTGCAATATAAACATCATAGGATTTTTTAAGGCGATTGAGGCTTTCTGATTCATGAATAGGCAATTTCGCCGTTTGTTCATATTGTTCAAAGCGCTGCTCTGCTATAGACAAGTTACTTCTGGCATCAGTCAGCAGCTGTTCCATCGTGTAATAATTGTCAACGCCTTCATCCTTCATCATGTACCGAATGCCAGCACGGTTTAGATTGTTACGAGCCTGTAGCAAATTAACCCAGGTGTCATTCAAAAATGTCTGCTGCTCACGCATCTTATCCAGTATTTCCAGGTTTTCTTTGTTACCTTTCAACTCATGGAAGAAAAGTCCCCCGGATATAAATTGCAGAGCACCAAATAATATGATGACCGCCATCAGCCCGGTCACTATTTTCATTCGGTTAAACATGTTTTCCCTTTTTTACAATAGATCAGCATGGCTCTGTTATCGGCATAGCTAAAAGAAACTTTACTGGTTAAATAAAAGAAATTTGAATATTTTTTTCTGGTTGGGATCAGCAAGTAATGGACAAAAAAATAGCTGCCATCTATTAATCATGGCAGCTATTTTCGATGACTATTCTTTATAACTAGTTTTTAGCCACTGAATCTACCAGAGCCATCTCTTCACTATTAAGTAACTTCTCAATATCCACCAAAATCAGCATACGATCATCAAGTGAACCCAAGCCCGTCAGATATTCAGTAGACAATGTCACTGCAAATTCCGGAGCCGGACAGATTTGTTCAGCTTTGAGCGATAAAACATCTGAAACACCATCAACAACGATACCAACCACCCGGTTCAACAGATTCAGAACAATAACCACGGTATTATCATTATAAGTGACAGTTTCCTGAGCGAACTTAATTCTCAGGTCAATAATAGGAACAATGACACCACGTAGATTGGTTATCCCTTTAATGAACACAGGAGTATTTGCAATACGGGTGACCTGATCATAGCCACGTATCTCCTGTACTTTAAGTATTTCGATACCATATTCTTCATCACCCAGGGTAAAAACCAGATATCCTTCCCCGGCAGTTTCCCCTGACAATTTATTAAAAGCTTCTATGGCCGACATAATCTTACCTTTTGCTGTGAAATTGACGATTTTCTATGGGGATAACCCCCATTCAATGTTTATTTTTTTCTAATAACTCAGCTTTGCTGAGTGCCAATTGGTCATGATTGAGTTGCTGCAACGCAGAGATATCAATAATCAGTGCCACACTGCCATCGCCCATAATGGTGGCAGCGGATATTCCCGGCACTTTGCGGTAGTTACTTTCGATATTTTTCACAACCACCTGATGCTGCCCAACTAATTGATCAACCAGCAAGGCATAACGACGACCAGCACTCTGTACAATCACAACAATTCCTTTAGTCGGATCGGTTTTCGCCTCAGGAATATCAAAAACCCGATATAACTTAATCAGTGGCAAATATTCGCCTCTGACATGCAGTAATTTTTCATCGCCGGCCAATGGATAAATATCTTCTTCCTGCGGCTGAAGGGAACTAACTACCGCACTCAATGGCAAAATAAACACTTCGTCATTCACTTTCACTGACATACCATCGAGGATTGCCAGCGTCAGAGGTAACAAAATCCGGGTAACTGTGCCTTTACCTGCCTGGAAGTTAATCTGGATTTGCCCTCCCATTTCCTGAATATTTCGCTTAACCACATCCATGCCAACACCGCGGCCAGATACATCTGTCACCACTTCCGCCGTGGAAAAACCAGGGGCGAAAATCAACATAGCAACCTCTTCGTTACTCATGTTTTCACTGACTGATAACCCTTGTGATATCGCTTTGGCCAGAATTTTTTCACGATTCAGCCCAGCACCATCATCGACAACTTCAATGCAGATATTCCCACCCTGATGTTCAGCAGAAAGTGTCAGGTTACCCGTTTCAGGCTTACCCGAAGCGAGTCGAACTTCCGGTTCTTCAATACCATGATCAAGGCTGTTACGGACCAGATGAGTCAACGGATCAATAATGCGCTCAATTAAACTCTTATCCAGTTCAGTGGAGCTGCCAACCAAGGTCAGATCCACCTTTTTATTCAGTTTACCGGCAAGATCCCTGACTAAACGTGGATAACGGCTGAACACATATTCCATTGGCATCATACGAATAGACATCACAGACTCTTGCAAGTCTCTGGAATTTCGTTGTAACTGAACCATGCAATTCAGTAAATCGCCATGTGAATTAGGTTCAAGATCGTTACAATGCTGTGCCAGCATAGACTGTGTAATGACCAATTCACCCACCAGGTTTATCAGTTGATCAACCTTCTCAACTGCAACCCGAATGCTGGAAGATTCTGCACGCTGACGTGGCGATCCAGCCGGTGGCACAGGTGCGGGACGCCCGGCAGGCGGTATGGCACTTTTTTCCGGCACCGTCGCTTTGACGGCTTTATCTGTATCCCGGTTTTTAACTTCATCTTTTGGTTCGGCTACCGGCAAAAAAGTGATCTGTTCCGGTTCAATCACAAAACAGAGTACAGCGGTAATGTCATCCTCTGTGGCTGATGTTACCAATGAGGCTTCCACACTATCCCGGGTCTGTTCAGCATCATAAACCTCCCCCAGATTAGCCAGTTCATCCAGCATCAAAGAAACTTCACGCTCTTTCAGACCTGAAAGATGAACCCGAACTCTGCCTTGTTGGTTTTTAGTCGCAACAGGTGCTGATTTTAATTCTGGTTCTGATTCAGGCAATTCTGGTGCTATCTCAGCGATGACAGATTCAACCTCACCTTCATTTTCTTCCTGTACTTCCAATGCAAGCTGGCGCAAAGTCTCACAGATGTAGGTAAACGTACTTTCATCCGGCTCCTGAGAACTTTTATAGGCATCCAACTGTTGCTGCATAATATCTTTCGCTTCTAAAAACAGGTTGATAATGTCAGTCGTCAGACTCATTTCATCTCGTCTGGCGCTGTCGAGCAAATTTTCCAGAACATGCGTCGTTTGCTGTAGTTTGATAAAACCAAAAGTCGCAGCCCCCCCTTTTATTGAGTGAGCACTGCGAAAAATAGCATTCAACTGTTCCTGATCTGGCGCATCGGGATCGAGCTGCAATAGATGCTGCTCCATATCCTCCAGCAATTCGTCTGCTTCATCAAAAAAAGTCTGATAAAACGCGGTAATATCCATTGTTACTTTGTCACCTTAGTCGGTACCACGATTAAGCTCAATACTCAGTGATGTTGATTGAGCCGATACTGTGATTTCATTGGATTGTTGTGTTGGCCTGCTTCCAGCCGAATCCTTTCCAATCACCTCGTGAATTTCCTTACTATCGTTAATAATCAAAGAATCGCTGCCGGTGTTTTGCTGTTCAATCCGCTCTTCCGCTTGCTTATTGAGCACTAAGATACTGATGCGACGATTAACCGGTGAATTGGCATCTTCCTGTTTCAGGCGGACCGTTGAAGCCATCCCGACAACCCGCAATATCTTTCCTTCATCCAACCCGCCTATCAGCAGCTCTCTCCTTGATGCATTCGCCCGATCTGCGGATAACTCCCAGTTACTGTAACCACGATCACCATTGGCATATTTCAAATCATCAGTATGACCAGACAAGCTGATTTTATTTGGAATATCATTCAGAATTGGCGCAATAGCTCGCAAAATATCACTCATGTAGCTTTCGACTTTTGCACTGCCAACCATAAACATTGGCCTATTTTCCCGATCAATAATCTGGATACGCAATCCTTCATCCATCATGTCAATCAACAGATGTGGACGTAATGCTTTAAGGCGGGGATCAGTAATGATCAACTGATCGAGTTGCTCACGTAGCCTGTTTAACCTACGGGATTCATCATTATCTTCAACGACTTCAACCTGACGCAGAATATCACCTTCCTGATAAAGCACATCCTGCCCTCCCCCTGGGATAGGATTAGAGCTATCACTGCTGCGTTCCCCTTTATTTATCGCGACTTGTAGCGGAGTACGGAAATATTCTGCAATTCGGGTCAATTCCTGCGGACTGGAAATTGCCAGCAGCCACATAACCAGGAAAAATGCCATCATCGCGGTCATAAAGTCAGCATAAGCAATTTTCCATGAACCTCCATGATGTCTGATGTCATTTCTTTTACGTCTTTTTACTCTAATGACAGAGACGTTACTCGTCTTCATACTTGTTCTTCAGTTTCTTGCTGAACAGGCGCTTTCACCCGGCGAACATGTTCTTCCAACTCAGTGAAAGAAGGACGATCCGTGAGGTACAATGTCTTACGGCCAAACTCAACAGCAATTTGCGGGGCATAACCATTCAGACTAGATAACAATGTCACTCTAATGCATTGCATCATTTTAATATGTTCGCCACTGCGCTGACGCAGCAAAGTCGCCAGTGGCGAGATAAAACCATAAGCAAGTAAAATACCGAGAAATGTCCCAACCATAGCATGAGCAATCAGTACACCAAGCTCTCCTGCCGGACGATCTGCCGAACCCAAAGCATTAACAACCCCCATGACAGCTGCAACAATACCAAAAGCAGGAAGTGAATCCCCAACCATCATAAGGCTGGTCGCCGGTATCTCGCTTTCCTGCTCATAGGTTTCAATTTCTTCATCCATCAAAGCCTCAATTTCATGAGGATTCATATTGCCACTCACAATCAACCGCATGTAGTCGGTGATAAAATCCATCAAATGCTTATCCTTAAGCAAACGTGGATATTGGGTGAAAATATCACTCTGCTGCGGATTTTCAATATCCCGCTCTAATGCCAAAACACCATGCATACGGGATTTTGCTAACAACCGGAAAAGCAGAGCCATCAGATCCATATACATCGCTTTGTTATATTTAGATCTGCGCATTACCTTTGGCAAAACACGCAATGTTGCCTTAATCGCTTTTCCGTTGTTGCCAACAATAAAAGCACCGATACCAGCACCAGTGATAATTAAAAATTCAGCGGGTTGATAAAGTGCGCCCAAATGACCACCTACCATCAGGTAACCACCGATTACCGCACCAAAAACTACGATATATCCTAAAAGTACTAACACGCGATATCCTTTAGCTAAGTTGGTGAGCGGATGGGAAGTTGAACAGTCTGAATCCAGAATGGTTGCAGTTTCAACACAGGTTACAGGAAAAAAAGTGCAAATCCGTAACCTGTAGGAATGATTTTCCCATTTAAATTCACATTGCGCGCTGAGCAAGTCCATCCAGCAATTGTGAATTAGTATCGGCAGACTGAGAGGAAAGTTTACGTTTTTTTACGGCGCGTGATGGTGGTTGGCAAAGGCTACAAACAAAGCTATTCACAGGTTGATGGGCATGAGTAATAAAAGTTCCGCCACAGGTACGACATTGTGAAGGTTGCAACATGCCACTGTCCACAAAACGTACCAAAGTCCAGGCACGAGTCAGCGCCAGAACAGGTGCGTCTCCTTCAGCAGGAGGGCATTGTTCAAGATAGAGCCGATAAGCCTTAACAACAGCCTCTACGCCGTCACAATAACCACTCTTGAGTAAGAAACGATAGGCATTATAAAACATTGATGAATGAATATTCTGTTCCCAAGTCATAAACCAATCTGTTGAAAAAGGCAGCATCCCTTTAGGCGGAGGGCTTCCCCTCAATTCCTTATAAAGCTTAATTAGCCGTCCCCTGCTTAATTGCGTTTCACTTTCAAGCATTTGTAACCGTGCGCCTAAAGTGATGAGTTCCATCGCAAGATGTATGTCCTTAGCTTCTTGAACTATACTTTTCTCGGCCATCTCTTATGCTCTTTTTTTCACTGAAGTATCATCTTTCGAAGATAACTGCTGAAACAGATGAGTCGATAACAAAATGCCTGTGTGTATTTGTTGTAAATCATCCACTCGAGATTCCCTGGTAAGCTGCTGAATAGTTTCACTGTCTTCGAACCGGAAATTACAGACTAATTGATTAGTCTCGGCGAGCTTTACCAACTGAGGTAATGTCAATTCAGACAACGTATCAGCCATAGAATCGCTAATACCTAAACGGAACATCGCTGATGCTTTTTCATGGTTAATTAACCGCTGAGCTAAAAGCAGATACGATAAATTTATGTCATAAATATGTTTGAGCAATTCAACCGTACTCATTTTTCTATCCCGTCCGATTACATTAAAAAATCAGTTAAGTGTTCGAAAAACCACTCGTGACAAAATTCCTAAAATAGCTTAGGGATTAATAATCTCTTACATAACTAAAATATACAGGCTTAGTCAGAGCAGTAACCATCCTTTGTATTACTTTTGATTCGTCCAACGTCAAAAATATTACGGTAGTGGGCTGCAAAAGTATTATTACGTTACCTGATATAACATTTCTACTATCGATTAAGAATATTCTTAATACAGAACAACTTTACTCCTGAATCATCAACTTATACAACGGAAAGAGAACGCAATTTTAAATACTATGTGACATAACTCACAAAAATAAAGGCTTTTAATATGCATTTAATCGATAAATTGATCATTAATTATTCAAACAATTAAATAAAATCCGAATTCCCAATTTTAATAAGTTAAATTATCTAAATAAAAATATTAGGTATATTTTTTGATTTTATACGATCTATTAAACTTATAAACTTAAAATAACAACAAAAAACACGTCCTTTAGTAAAATTTTAACTATAAAATCACAATTATCCCTGAGTAACAAGTATAAACAATAATCTTATTCTAAGAACTGGTACCTCCATTTGTACGATAAAACAGATTAATTTTATGTAAAATTTAGTTGCAAAAAAGATATTGGTATGATCACTTTTAGTTTAGATTTGTACTTTTTTTGGCCTCAAGGTTTAACTAAAAACACACACCAACATGCACAGATAACACTAACCATACAAAAATAGCATAAAATACAGTAAGATAATGAATAAAAAAACAACTACAACAGCATTGCATTGCCGGAATAACAGCCAATATCTAGCCTAGAGACAATCCCAAAAATCAGTCCATTTTGGCTCCTGACAACCCAATAAACAGCAAAAATCATTAAAAAAACTTATTAAAAGTCATGCGTCATAATATAATAACACGCAAAATCCCCCCATTGATGACTTTATCTTTTTTACCTTTAGTTTTCATGTCTAAAATTACTCATTAATTAAATTTACACATGATCAATATATATATTCTAAAAACATTAGGACTTTTAAATAAATTATAGATCATTTATTAACCAAAAAACTTGTTTTAAAGGATTATAAAACACATAATTCCAGAAATAAAATTTCCAACCCACATTAATAGATAACATTATTGAATAAAAATCATAAAAAAATCACCACTCTTTATATAATTCAATAAAAACATAATTGACACATTAATATTTAGATAAATAATATGCACTACCTAAAAGTTCATATCCTTATAATACAAATTAAATAAAACATTAAAAGACCTTTTTCCCATCATTCATTATTTCATATAATATTTACAATCTTCATCCCAAAAATATCATTTTCACATGCAAAAAATAAAAATATAATTATCATTAGTGTATATTAATGACCCCATTTTTTAAAATGATAATCATAAATAAAACAATTAATTCCACAAGAAAAAAATAATTGATTAAGATTTATTGTAAAAATAACAGATATCAATATGGCAGTAAAATAAAAATCAAGGCCATTTCTATCATGAATAGCATTAATAACTATTCATGATAGAAATGCCATAATATTTTCATATCAAAGATGAAAAAGATATTACTTTGATGAACAATTTATTTCCTCATATAAATAGTAGTTATAATTTTCCAAGCAATCATAACCACTTGCCAAACATGGAAAATAATGCAGCAACTGATTACAGTCTCATCTAACCACAGAAAATATTCTTAGGATAAAAACGCTAAACCCATTGGCTCATTAAATGAGAAAAGAGGAAAATAGATATCGAGAATCATTATCAGTTATGCAATCAATAATAGTGAAAATACCGTTGTGTTTTGGATAAAATACACTCTCCAGGCGAGCAAAATACGAACAAAATTCATCTGCCATTTAATACACCAACCTGGCTGGAATAAAATCCCAGATACAAAATTTTTTACTAAAATAATATATTATATCAATATATATGTCTGCATTCTTAAAAAAGAACAAAACAACTCTACTAATACAATAAAACACCCAATATTTTACTACCTAATTCATAAGGTTTTTTTCAGGAATTCTTTATCCATTC
Organism: Photorhabdus khanii NC19; assembly: GCF_000517265.1. Taxonomy (GTDB): domain Bacteria; phylum Pseudomonadota; class Gammaproteobacteria; order Enterobacterales; family Enterobacteriaceae; genus Photorhabdus; species Photorhabdus khanii. The sequence goes on along the minus strand of NZ_AYSJ01000014.1, from coordinate 241,779 downwards.
TATCTCAATGTAAAGCAAGCTATGAAATATCACACATTAGATCTTGTACTAGTCAATGAATATTCCCTATCAGAAAACATGGAATAAAGGTACTGGTAATCAACATTGAAAACACATTACCAAGGTCTGAACTGACCGTTATATTCAATCACTTGATGATATTACTTCTCGTCTATCGCCCTTAACTATCCGTTGTCTAACACCCACAAATTTTTCTCAAATCAGGTAATATCTAGTGCTTTTTGTATATCTATATCTGTGTCAACAGAAATTGCAGCATCAGCATATCTCAATACAACGGCATCATTAACGTCATCGCCAAGTAAACCCATTGTATACCGGTTCTTTTATAACATGGGATTTTTACAACTCTCAGTTTACTAAATACCGATCTTATTCCATTTCTCAGGATCCCCACACCTATCGGATCAGTCTGTTGAGTTGTTAAAATAACTTCGGAATCTAATCCTACATCATGACAAATCATGACAGTAATAACAGAATTATCCTCGGTAAGAACTTTTGCTCTCCCACCATCCTCTCTTAATATAGAAATAGCAGAGGTAGCCCTCTTCTCTACAGGATCAAAAACGGTTAGTTATTCTTGTAATATCACCGCTCCTTTATCATCAAACAATGGCTAGTGTTTTTACTTTCTCACTGGACAAATATCGAGCTGCCAAATTAATACACTGAAATCTTGCCTGATGGTAACCATCAGCTACTACCATTATTTTTTCACGGCATGCTTGATCAAGCAGAATTATTATCTATTTTACTCTTATATAAGAACAAAGTTAGATCATTTCTTCTACTCCACTTTTGCAAGTTAATTGATATTTCCACTGAAAGTTCTGAACAGTAATAGGTAACCGATGCCGAATAAAATTAAATGTTAACTCATCAATTTTTCTGTATCCGCGCATGACACCTATATCAGCTTTACCTCTACTAGATTTGATATGAGAATGACAATCATCAGCAACACTTCAATGGTTAACCAAACGATAATTACATAAGTAAAAATACCACATGGAACTATCACCCCAATGAAGCTATTAACAAATAATTACCCTAAAAAACTATGCGTTGCCTAACGGAGAAAACATGCCATAGGCAACGCGCTCTGTTTTTTTTACATGATGAAAAATCAGTCTTGACTGTTTATCAAACAAAATTATTGTTGCTTTATACAAATAATTTTCAGGCTTACAGTTCAGAAGCAATTTTCCAGTTTATTGAACTAACGCTTTTTTCCAAACTCATACGACAAACAATCGCTTCTATCTCTTTTTGCTCAGTGAGTGTTGCTAATACTTCCGCACACACTTCAAGTTTTCCAGATTGGATCATCTCAGTGAAACTCAGTGATTGTAGCCTCACTGCTACTCCATTGAGAGCCTGTAACACTAAAGTTCTCACCAGAATTCCGTCATTACTGTCACACACTACGTGAATTTTATAACACTGTACCTGATCAATGGCCTGCTGCCTGGGTTGTAAATTAATACGTTGGGCAGCTTCACGTAACAATATGTTTGCACAAAGAATAATCGCTGTCGCTATCGCCGCCAGCCAATATTGTCCAAGACCACACAACACACCAATTCCAGCAGAACACCACAAGGTTGCTGCGGTATTTAATCCACGAATATTCATGCCTTCTCGCATAATGACACCGGCACCAAGGAAACCAATACCTGAAACAACCTGCGCAGCAATACGGCCTGCACTATCTGGTGAAGTTGTTATTGAACTGAGTATAAAAACAGCGGCACCAGTCGCAACTAATGCATTAGTTCTCAAACCTGCCATACGTTGACGCCATTGACGTTCCGCACCGATTAACGCACCAAAGCACATAGCTGATAATAAATGAAAGACAAAAGGAGTTACTAACATGACATTCTCCATACAACTAAATGGATAAATAATCATGTGCATTTATTTTGCACACAGAAATTTGTGCCGAATGTTTAATTCAGCATTATTTTCTGTACATACCTGGAGGTAACAAAATGTAAATATATAACAGCATAATAGAAAACCCGATATACCATTCCCAGCAACTCTACTGAGTACCGGATAATACCGTTTTTTGAGTAAGTACAGCTCAGATATTTTGAGTGGTACCGCCCGCCTTGTTCAGCAAGCAGCAAATCGAAAGGAAATGAACAGCTTGCCGTTTTATTTTTTATCTAACCAAAAACCTTGACTGTCCAATGACTCTAGTCTCCTCAATAAAATTTGCACGAAGTATAATCAGGAGTAATTAATAAGTAAAGAAGGATATTACTTTAATAAAGAAAAAGTCCGCCACTATATAAGACAATGACGGACTTAAAAATCATTCAGGCAATCAGATAGCAGTTACGTTTGCTGCTGCTGGGCCTTTAGCACCATTTTCAATGGTGAATTCTACGTTCTGGCCTTCTGCCAAAGTCTTGAAACCGTTACCCTGAATGGCAGAGAAGTGAACGAATACGTCTTTACTACCGTCAGCTGGGGTGATGAAACCAAAGCCTTTAGACTCGTTGAACCACTTCACTTGACCTTTCATTTTGTCAGACATTGTGACTTTCCTATATATCAAAAAAAATTTGCCAACATGGGCATGTACTGGCCAGTTATCAGCTATTACTTATGGAGGCACTAAGAAGGAAACGCGTCAACAAAGGCTATCTGAGGATAACACTTACACATAACTCATTAACTCAAGATGTCGTACATAAAGTAGGTCTGTTTATCAGGCCGGCAGCATTAACTCATGATAGAAAAAGAATAGCAACCTTTTTATGTGTTCGTGTTTTAAAAAAAACGTTTACGCTCATTATTAGAGCAATGATATAAAAAATAAAGTCATTAGTTATAAATTTTTTTGATTTATTCAATCTTTATCTTAATGAAAGTATTAAGATTAATCTCAATCAATAACAGTTGTCAGATTAAAATAAAATAACTGATCTACGTTAACTCGTCTTTCTCATGCTAGCCTTAAGGACCGATAACTATGAAAATATTTCACTTTCTCTTCATTTAATCAGGTCAACATATGAATATCATTAAGCAGATACTGATTCAGGATCTTGAACGAATCAACATTGAAGAACAGCGTGATGGCAAACTTCGTTTTAACAGCCAGTTTATCAGCAACCATCCTTACCTTTGCCTGGCTATGCTCGTATCTTATCTGACTCTCGCTGCGCTTATCTGGTACGCCCCATACTTTGGTTTACTTTCATTGCTAGCCTTCACCGTACTTTTCATTATTATGGCGGCTGTTTTATTATTCGAAATTAAGCCCGTATATCGGTTTGATGATATCGGTGTGCTTGATCTACGGGTATGTTACAACGGCGAATGGTTTGTCAGCGAAAAAATCTCAGACCAAGCAATCAAAGAGCTTCATCTCCACCCTCATGTTCCATTGGCAATAAAGGATGAAATCAAGCGCATCATAAAAATGAAAGGTGAAATACATTTTTATGATGTTTATATCATGACATTCCCTGAGCAATCGCACACAGCAACATCATTGCCGATAATGAATAAAAACACTCAGCTTCAGTAAAATAGCACAGTTATAATACAATGCGTTCATATAGCGAACAAACAACAAAACAGTAAGATTTTTTGCGTTGACAGCGTTTCGGTTCATCGCTAGTATTCGCCCCGTTCCCAAGAACGATTCCTCCATAGTTCAGTCGGTAGAACGGCGGACTGTTAATCCGTATGTCACTGGTTCAAGTCCAGTTGGAGGAGCCAAATTCAAGTCTGGAGATACTGCAAAGGATTTCCAGCACTATCAGATGAAAAAGCCCAATGAAAATTGGGCTTTTTTTATGTATGAAACAGTGCATTTAGGAATACCAACCTGATTAATCCAGAACGACTTTATAAACTCTTTCTTTAGATTTATGCAGTATGTTTGCTTCACCAACAAATGATATTTCGTAATGAATTCTTACCCGACCATTACCTATATAATTGAAGAAATCGATACCACCCGGCTGACCATCAGCATTTTCTTTAGGATTAATTACAGCTAAACGGAAAATATTATTTTCATTACCACTTAAAGGCTCTATCTTTAATACTATTTCTCCTGCATCCTGATTATCAGCAGAATACCCTTTAATGTGAACTGTACCTTTCTTCAATACCTTATCTTTAAGTTTAACATCACTGACCATAATATTGATATCATAATCAATAATACTCTCACCAATTGGCCGGCCTCTGCTCTCATCATATTCATCAATATAAGGCACTTCAAGATCACGACGAATCTGAACTGTTCCAGGATCTTCATCAAGCTCTACAAGTACACGTTGAACAGTAGAGAATTTAGCACTGCCACTTTCACTAATAGTATAATAAACACTATCGTGTTTACCCGCAGTAAGAAGAGAATTCTTTACAGATAAGCTACGGATATCATTACTATCTTGTATACTCGGAACAACTTCAACATTATCATCAAAAATAAATTTCAATTCATGCTTATTTAAAATATTCGAATCAGCAAAAAGTACTTTAACGCCTGCTCTTATATCACCACTGTCAATAACATTATCATAATTTGCCGGATATATAGGTGCTGCCAATCCTGCTGATTTTAGCTTGAATCGATCGAGAACAGCTTCTGCGACTACACTGCCACTAGCATCTGTTACTTCAGCAACAAATTTGACTGTAGAATTAACCTGTTGATCTGTTTTGACTTTTACCAATATTTCAGATGCTCTACTGATAGGATCGAATAAGTTATTGTTATTTACAATTTCATATTCGCCCTCATTCAAGCCATGTACCACAATTTTACTTTTATAATTATCTAATGATGTCGAACCATCATCATCCTTTGTAACTACAAACAATCGTAATGGAACGTTAAACCAATCTTTATGTGAAACCCAGTTAGTTACATCAGTATTAATTAAAAACTTCATGACTTTTCCTCATTTGTTTTATAGAAATAACCAGAAAATTAGCCACTCTTTTCGGAAGAAATATTATCTACTGACTTTATATTTAGAATTATCTTCACCTCCTTAATAATAACTTAACTTTAAAACACTCAATTTTTATTTATTCAATTTTGTAATGTTTTTTCCTGAAATATCTTTTACTTTTTTTATTGCACTTTGTATATTAATGAAAGTCTATTATTAAATTGAAAATATCTTAGCATGTTATCGGTGAATAAAACTTCGTTATCAACGGCGAGCTCTTTTACATCTGTTTCAATCTCAACAAATACCATGTTTAATAAATTGAAGGTCAGAGAAAAATTACTTTTTCAATTAAGAATTATAGACAAGTAAATTCACTAATAAATATCAAAAGACAATAAGTGATCTATTAAAATAAATAAAATAGGAAAATTATCATTAAATATAAAAATCCTATAAATAACATTGAAATAAAGTTACTAAAGATATATTTACTTATATTTTTAATACTCATAATCAATTATTTTATAAATAAAAAACAGATAATATTCCCACTATCTAACTATCATAGATAGATATTAGTTAATTCTTGTATTTCCTGAACAGGAAATAAAATTCAATTGATTAAAAAATAGTAAAAGACACAGTTTTGAGCACCAGTTAATCAATCAAACTCAATTTCCACTTTTCCCCTTTGACAAGCCCTAAATACCCAGCTATTATTCGCCTCGTTCCCAAGAACGATTCCTCCATAGTTCAGTCGGTAGAACGGCGGACTGTTAATCCGTATGTCACTGGTTCGAGTCCAGTTGGAGGAGCCAATTAGAAAAGCCCGCTTAGTGCGGGCTTTTTGCCTTTCTGATTCCACTCTCCACTTACAACGTAACATTTGTAACCCTAATCAACCGACTTCCATAGCATACAGTTCCAGCAAACAACCTTCATTCAGCATAAATACAGAACAATAAGTTCAGTTTACCAGCAAACAAACCTTATTTGTTGTTTTCTGCTTTGACAAAGCAAAAGTGTACCGCTAGTATGCACCCCGTTGTGAAGCAATTCCTCCATAGTTCAGTCGGTAGAACGGCGGACTGTTAATCCGTATGTCACTGGTTCAAGTCCAGTTGGAGGAGCCAAATTAAGAAAAACCCGCTTAATGCGGGTTTTTTACTTTTCTGATTTCGCTGGTTACCTGACATCATCACACAAACACAATAACGCTATCCAACCCATTTTTATAGCATATAATTCCATCAAATAACCATTTACTAGCATAAAAATAAACCAACGAGTGCAGTTTGCCAGCAAACAATCACTATTTGTTATTTTCTGCTTTGACAAAGCAAAAATGTACCGCTAATATGCGCCCCGTTGTGAAGGAGTTCCTCCATAGTTCAGTCGGTAGAACGGCGGACTGTTAATCCGTATGTCACTGGTTCGAGTCCAGTTGGAGGAGCCAACTTCATTTCTTGTTTTACCCTCATATTTCATTTGTTCCTTATTGATAAGAAAATCCACCTCTGATTACCCTAAACTTATTGATTTAGCTAAATTTTTTACTAAAGATTACATTCATTAATAGCTATTTAACTGTTTTAGCTTTATTATCCATTCCCGGCTTGAATATGCTGAACTCAGCATATTTCCTTCCTATCATATATACTGGAGCCGGTTTCATGACCACTAAATCATATACAATAAAAATCCGCCGCCCTGATGACTGGCACATTCATTTCCGTGATGATGAAATGCTAAAAACTGTCGTTCCTTATACCAGTCACTATTTCGGGCGGGCTATCATCATGCCTAATCTGCTTCCGCCGATTACAGAAGTGGCTGGCGCCAAAGCTTATCGAGACAGAATACTGGCAGCCATCCCCGAAGGAGATAATTTCCAGCCTCTTATGACTTGTTATCTTACTGATTCTACTGATAGTTCTCAGATAGAAATTGGTTATAAAGAAGGCATTTTTACCGCTTGTAAGCTCTACCCTGCCAATGCCACAACCAATTCAAGTCACGGTGTCTCTGATATAAAGAATATTTATCCATTATTAGGAATGATGGAAAAACTGGGGATGCCTCTGCTCGTACACGGTGAAGTTACTGCTTCCCATATTGATATTTTTGATCGAGAAGCCCGTTTTATTGAACAGGTAATGGAACCATTGCGTAATCAGTTCCCAGCACTGAAAGTTGTGTTTGAACACATAACAACCAAAGAAGCCGCACAATATGTACTGGAAGGTGGCAATAATCTAGGAGCAACATTGACTCCGCAGCATCTCATGTTCAACCGCAACCATATGCTGGTCGGTGGGATACGCCCACACCTGTACTGTCTGCCTATTCTGAAACGCAATATTCACCAGGAGGCTTTGCAAGCCGCCGTCGCCAGTGGCTGTGATCGCTTTTTCTTAGGTACAGACTCTGCGCCGCACGCGCTACACAAAAAAGAGTCACCCTGTGGTTGTGCTGGCGTATTTAACGCGCCATCTGCGTTACCTGCTTACGCAACCGTGTTTGAAGAGATGAATGCATTACAACATTTTGAAGCTTTCTGTTCACTTAATGGCCCTAAATTTTATGGACTGCCCGTCAACGAAGGCTTTGTCGAATTGACTCGCAAATCTTCCACGGTCATCGAGCACATTGATTGCAATAATGAAAAACTTATTCCATTTCTGGCTGGCGAAGATGCCCGCTGGGAAGTAAAAGTAGCAGACTGACATACACATGGGGATAGTCATCGTCCCCATTAATTTACATGGCCTATCAACCCACCAACGAATGGGACAATAATTCCTAACAAAAAACCTTCTTACTTTCACTAAAAAGCATATACTAATAATGACTCATTCAAGAATGAGGTAGTTTGCTCTTAGTCAATGATATTAATAAATAATGCAGTGATCTGATTAGGAGGTTTTATGGGCAGTAAAGATGAAGTTATTCAAACGCATCCTGTTGTAGGTTGGGATGTCAGTACCGTTGATACGTATGATGCTGTGATGCTACGCCTTCACTATTTGTCCTCCCAAGATCAAACACCAGAACATGTCATGGTAGATCGAACCTTATGGTTGACAACTGACATTGCAAAGCAATTGATATACATCCTCCAGGCAGGAATTGAAAAGATCGAATCCTCAGAATACAGCGATCTGAACCATACTAAGCATTAATAATCTCAAGCCCGGACACCCAAATAACTGGGTGTCCGGCCTGGAGGAACATTGATTCACTCCAACGATTTTATCTGTAATACCATATCATTAGATAATAATTTCGGATTAAGCTGACTTAACTATCGCAATTGCCGAGTTGACTATCAATAGATAAGGCGTTTATTGTGAGTTCGGCCAAACAAGAACAGGGACGTACAATAATGAAAATCTTAGTCGTTGAAGAGTGCTATTACACCCGTTCAGGTATCATTGAATTTTTAAAGAAAAATGACAATATTGAAGATATTGAAGTTGTTGACTCACCTTCAATTAACGACTCTATAGATATTGTAGCTCGTTTTTCTCCTGATATTGTTTTAGCTAATTTGACTCATTATTGTCACCATTCCAGTTATTGTTCTAATTTACAGAAATTTATTACTCTTATAGATAATACGCGTATCTATATATATCTTAATAGTGCTTATCCTTACTGTGAAAATTATATTACACTGAAAAACAATGCTTTTATTTTAGCAAAGAAAAGCCTTCCCTATTTGCTTAATAAATTGAGTAAAATAACATTACAAGAAATTCAGAAACATCAGATGACAATTGATGAGCATTGTTCTATTTTTAGTCCACAAGAGCATAAAATCATCGATTACTGGATGAAAGAAATTCCCAATTACCAGATATCTCAAAAACTAAACATCAGTAATAGCACAGTATATTCTCATAAAAGGCATATTACTGAAAAAATAAAAGTTCATAATAGAATTGAACTCTGTTTTATTTACAATGTATTTAAATATCTTTACTGAAAAAGCTATTATCTTAAAATAAATAAACTGGCACAACAATCTCTGTGCCAGCTATTAATAATATTATTTAGTCAACTGTAATGAGGTAATATTCAATCCATCCTGTAAACGATGCCGGGATTTATTAAATATTTTTGCTCCATTTTCTCGGCCAGCCCGACGAACACGCTGTTCCGTTTCTGGTAACCTGACTTCTTCCCCGCATGCTTCACTGCAACAACCGTCAAATTTAGCGGCACATTCCGGGCACTGAATAAACAACAGGTGGCAACCGTTATTCTTACAATTAGTATGGCTATCACAAGACGTACCACATTGATGGCAATGAGCAATTACATCATCTGAAATACGTTCTCCCATCCGCTCATCAAATACAAAGTTTTTACCCATAAAACGCACTGGTAATCCCTGCTCCTTGGCTTTACGGGCATATTCGATAACACCGCCTTCTACGTGATATACGTTTTTAAAACCATTGTGCAACATATAAGCACTGGCTTTTTCACAACGAATACCACCAGTGCAATACATCACAATGTTTTTATCCTTATTATCCTGCAACATTTCCACTGCCATTGGCAATTGTTCGCGGAAGGTATCAGAAGGAATTTCAATTGCATTTTCAAAATGCCCGACTTCATATTCATAATGATTACGCATATCGACAAATAGCGTCTCAGGATTATCTAACATCTGGTTGACCTGCTCTGCTTTAAGATATTCACCGGTTTTTGATGAATCAAAAGTTTCATCTTCAATACCGTCAGCCACTACGCGGTCACGCACTTTCATACGCAAAACCCAGAAAGACTTTCCATCATCATCAAGTGCGATATTCAACCTCAGATTATCCAACGCAGGATCAACGCCATACAATAAAGCTTTGAATGCTTCCAGATGATGAGTTGGTAAACTTATCTGCGCATTGATCCCTTCTTTGGCAATATAAACCCGGCCAAATACTGAAAACTCAGTAAATTGTTGATACAGGCTGTCACGGAAAGCCTGAGGATCTAAGATATTAAAATATTTATAAAAAGAGATAGTAGTACGAGGCTGGGTCTGCGCCAGCATGCGTGCTTTCAACTCTTTATTAGAAATGCGGTTATGTAACACTGGCATGGTGTACTTTCCTGAATTTCAAGTCATAAGATTAGATGTAATAAGTGATGGCCTCCGCCATCAAGCGGGTATGATAACGAAAATGATTTTCAACGAGTAGTAATTTATAACGCGGTAACAGGAAATCAATAATAAAATGGGAGGTTTAACTGACTGTAGTTTAACTTAACCCTCATTCAAGGCTGGAACCAATCATCAGCAATTTATTAGACATCATTCTTTACGGATAGCAAAACTGGATGACAGACGAACACGCTACTATACTAGCGAAAGAAAGCGGCAGGCAGTTTAGTAGAACCGGCAAAAATATGACTCACAATCGATATCCTAAACATTTCATGTCTGAAAACTTCGATATCCCGTCAAAAAGTGTCACAATAGACGAATTGTTTTGTCCATCTTATTTGGAACCATAAATAACCTGAGAATCCATGATACACGCACCTTCTTTTCAACGCTCACTGCTTCATCCCCGTTATTGGCTTACCTGGTTTGGTATCAGTCTGCTTTACTTGCTGGTTCTGCTCCCCTACCCCATTATTTATTGGATAGGTACTCGCCTGGGCAGATTCTCCATGCGCTTTCTGAAAAAACGCGCCAAGATTGCTGAAAGAAATCTTGAGCTATGTTTTCCCGATATGCCCCAAGAGAAGCGCAATGAGCTGCTAATAAAAAACTTCGAATCCGTCGGAATGGGGGTATTTGAAACGGGTATAGCCTGGTTTTGGCCTGACTGGCGGGTAAAATGCTGGTTTAAAGTTACCGGGCGGGAAAATATCCAGAAAATCCAAGCCCGCGAACAAGGAATTATCGTTATCGGTATTCATTTCCTGACGCTGGAACTGGGTGCCCGAATTCTCGGTTTACTCAATCCGGGGATTGGTGTTTATCGCCCAAATGATAATCCGGTTATGGATTGGTTACAAACATGGGGACGACTGCGCTCCAACAAATATATGCTGGATAGGAAAGATGTCAAAGGCATGATCCGCTGCCTGAAAAATGGTGAAATCGTCTGGTACGCACCCGATCATGATTACGGACCACGAAACAGCGTATTCGCGCCACTATTTGCAGTAGAACATGCCGCAACAACCACAGGCACCTCTATACTTGCGCGTCTCGCTGATCCGGCAATGATCCCATTTACCCCCCGCCGTCTACCTGACGGAAAAGGTTATGAATTAATTATTCAACCCGCAGTAGATGGATTCCCTAAAGACGATGAAGTGAAAGCAGCAGCTTTTATGAACAAAGTGGTGGAACAGGAGATCTTACAGGCTCCTGACCAATATATGTGGCTACATCGTCGCTTTAAAACCCGGCCTAATGGTCAGCCTTCTCTGTACGGGCAGGCTGACAAAGTCCATTAAATATCATTAACGGCTGTTTCTTCATCTAAGAAACGGCCATAATGACTGTCACATACAGCCTAATAATCCATTATTTCATTCTAATATTGATGTTGTATCTTTTAATTTGATTTATTGCCGATTTTTATATAAAAATAGAAACTAAAGTAGCTAAATAAACACAAAGCTAACAATCAAACGACTGTACTTTTTTACCTTTCATTATCACTCTCAATATCTGGCTTCTGAAAAGATTATTTATATTTCATAGCTATTACTTAATTTATTACTCTAAAATCTTTTTATTTACAAAAACATGAAAAACATAAATAAGTCAATAGTCCTCATCATCACTTTAATCAACCAGTGATAAGAAATGGGATTTCTGTCGAACTTTGCTATGAAAAATGGAATATAAAGTAAGAGATATCTGGTTTGTTAATAAAATTAGCCGAAAAGTATGTTAAAAATACATTAATAAGACAGGACGTCATTTAATAAAAAAACGTGGCTTTTTTGTTTGCTCTAAACCTAAATCAGAAAAAGCTTTATTTGTTGCACACATGACACTCCTGGAGTGCAGTATTATAGGAAAACTTAGATGCAATCCTCCATTAACAACACAAAAAACCGAACCTTCTTCGGGCATCCTTATCCATTAAGTTCGCTGTTCTTCACAGAAATGTGGGAACGTTTCTCTTACTACGGCATTCGCCCACTCCTGATCTTGTTTATGGCAGCATCCATCTACGATGGTGGTATGGGTATTCCTCGTGAACAAGCAGCTGCTATTGTCGGTATTTTTGCCGGTAGTGTTTATTTGACTGCCCTGCCTGGCGGATGGCTGGCAGATAACTGGTTAGGTCAACGTCAAGCCGTCTGGTATGGTTCGATCATTATTGCGTTAGGGCATCTGTCTATCGCACTTTCCGCTTTTTTAAGTCATCACTTGTTCTTCATTGGTTTATTACTGATCGTATTAGGTACAGGACTGTTTAAAACCTGTGTCACCGTCATGGTCGGAACTCTGTATAAAAAAGATGATCCACGTCGTGATGGTGGTTTTTCCCTATTTTATATGGGGATTAACATCGGTTCCTTTATTGCTCCTCTGGCTACTGGCTTGCTGGTTCGTGACTATGGCTGGCACTGGGGTTTTGGTATCGGCGGGTTGGGAATGCTGGTTGCCCTATTAATATTCCGCTTTTACACGATCCCTTTGATGCGCCAATATGATAAAGAGGGTGGTGTGGATTCAAGCTGGGACCACCCTACAGTGGAGCGTAAAAACGTTGGCAAATGGGTTTTTACTACTGCTATCGCTATTATTGCCATTATTGCTCTGCTAATCCTTGGTGTCATTCCATTCAATCCGGTAGCCGTAGCCAGCGCAATGGTTTATGTGATCTCATCCTGTGTAACTCTTTACTTTGCCTATCTGTTCCTGTTTGCTGGCTTAAGCAGTAGTGACCGTTCGCGCCTGCTGGTCTGTTTTATCCTACTGGTATCTGCTGCATTCTTCTGGTCTGCATACGAGCAAACGCCAACTTCATTCAACCTGTTTGCCAATGATTATACTAACCGTATAGTAATGGGATTTGAGATCCCGACAGTATGGTTCCAGTCGATTAATGCACTGTTTATTATCCTGCTGGCCCCAGTATTCAGTTGGTTCTGGCCCAGATTGGCAAAAAACAATATCAACCCGAGCAGTATCAGTAAATTTATTATTGGTATTCTGTTCGCTGCCGGTGGTTTTGGCGTGATGATCCTGGCGGCGCAAAATGTGCTGGCAACAGGTGAAACCGTTTCTCCTTTCTGGCTGGTATCAAGTTCTCTGTTTCTGACACTCGGTGAACTGTGCCTTAGCCCGATTGGCCTTGCCACTGTGACGCTGCTGGCACCATCCCGAATGCGTGGTCAGGTAATGGGTTTGTGGTTCTGTGCAAATGCACTGGGTAATCTGGCTGCTGGCCTGATTGGTGGACATGTTCGTGCTGATCAACTGGACAGCCTACCTGATCTGTTCTCCCGCGTATCTCTGGCTCTGATCATTTGCGCCGCCGTGTTGATGGTGTTAATTATCCCCATTCGCCGCTTGCTTAATAATGCCGACAAATCAGAAGCGAAAGCGCAATAATAATATTTATAACCAACATAAAGCCATCTGAATCATAAGATGGCTTTATGCCCCTAAAAACAAATCCATCAGTGTACTGCCGTTATGATTGATGGCTTAATTATCTGTTTTACATTCAGTGATTCCATCTGATATGCATGATTACGCACATCCCACAGTTCAACAGCATGTTGAATATTAAGCCAAAACTCTGCTGTATTCCCCAAGGCCGCAGCCAATTTAATCGCCATAGGAACAGTCAACGCGCCTTTATCGTGCACAACTCTGCTTAGCGTATTGCGATGAACACCCATAGCTTCAGCCAATACATTAATTTCAATATGAAGAGGCTCCAGAAACTCACTCACCAATATTTCACCCACAGTTGCAGGGCGACGTTTTGTATTTCTCATTATTTATTTCCCTCAGTTTAATAGTTATGAGGATCCAGATATGTATCAACTGCAATACCATCAATCCATTGAAAAATAAGCCTGTATTGCCTGTTTACTCTTATTGAGCACCACCCCCTTAAATAACCATTCAAATGTTCAAAATGGTTTCCCGGCGGAATTCTTAAGTCGGCTTCTTTAACTGAAGCATCCAGAATTTGCAGTTTTCTGTATAAAGCGCTCTGTAGAAAAACGGGTATACATTTGTGTGGTAAATCTTGTTCATAAAATCTTTCTAACCACCTATCCCTGAATTCAACCGCCATAACATCCTCGTTATCTGTATATTACGCACAATATCATTGTGCATCAAGTCATAAAATTCTGAAAATATCATTTTGTCTTACGTAATCTGGCTGGTGTACAGCCAAAATGCTGATTAAATGCAAAGGTAAAAGCTGACTGGGAGGCATAGCCGGACAGAAAAGCAATATCAGCCAAAGGCTTATAACTGTTAACCAATAAATTATAGGCAAGCTTCATCCGACACGTTTTCAAATAAGCCATTGGGCTCATGCCAGTTGCAATAAAAAGTTTGCGGTGCAAAGTGCTGGCAGATACCGCGCAAATATCAGCCATATCCACCACCGTCATTTTTTCATGCAAACGCCCGGCAAGCCCCTGATGCAGTTTTGCTACCAGGGCGGAAGGCGAACTCATTTGTGGTAACTGAGCCAGTAGTAAACGGGCCACATCGGCATGGCTGGCGGGTGGCTGTGGGTAATCGTGCAGCCATTTAATAAGCGCAAGAGCAGATGCAGGTAATGGTTGCCAGAAAGAATCACGATATAATTGCCCAAACAGGGCTGAAGGTAATTCCAACACTAATTGCTGATTTTCACCCTTAGCGGAAAAACTATGCTTCGCATCCGGTGGGATCATGGCAACATTTCCGAAATTAACAACACTTTGCTGCCCTTCTACATTTAATTCCAACTGCCCGTCATAGCCAAAAACGAACTGCCATAACCCCTGATGGCTATGGCTAATAGTTTCAGCTGAATACCGGCGTAAATGTAATGAAGGTAATTGATGAGACATATTTATTGTCGCTGATTTTTCCTCGGTCGTCTGGTTCTTATTGTTTGCAATTTTCCA
>NZ_AYSJ01000014.1:205051-226677 GCF_000517265.1 Photorhabdus khanii NC19 | reverse complement strand
AGGGAGGTAAATGAGAGGACTTGTTTACCGGTAGTGATTAAAACACAGTCCCGGCGGTCGACCAGATATACTTTAATTCCAACTGCCCGTCATAGCCAAAAACGAACTGCCATAACCCCTGATGGCTATGGCTAATAGTTTCAGCTGAATACCGGCGTAAATGTAATGAAGGTAATTGATGAGACATATTTATTGTCGCTGATTAAAACACACTCCAATCATTCGACAACAAAATAANGNGGTNTACAACAACTTATGACCATTAGGGACAGGAAGAGTAAATTCTGCGATCACCACCGCACCATTTTCATCGACACTACCGGTTAACAATACCTCTGATTTGACACCCGCGATCCGCTTTGGTGGAAAATTGCACACACAAAGAACCTGACGGCCGATTAATTGCTCAGGTGTGTAATGTGCGGTTATCTGAGCGCTTGAAAGTTTTTAACCCCCAGTTCACCGAGATCAATTTGTAATTTATAGGCAGGTTTGCTGGCTTTGGCATTCAATCCTGCCGAAATAATTGTGCCAACCCGCATGTCAACTTTTTCAAAATCAGCCCATTCGATCTGTTCCATGTCTTTCTCCACTCAGTATGAAATCATTATATTCACATGACAGTAGAGGAAATTCTTTCGAAAGGCTGTCAACAATTATCGACAAGCTGCTTTTTTCGGTAACTCATTCAATTTACTATTCAAATAGCTTTAAATAGTGATCACTTCCTATCAAAAAAGTTACTTCTGGTCATTCCCCCGTTCTGTTCAATTCGATTAGCTCGCTCAATATCCCGCAGGATTGAATTATTGAATCCATGATTAAATTGTTCATTATTCTGCCAGCGTTCAGCATATCTTTTTGTTTCTTCAACCTGCCTTCCCTGTTCCCATTTTTTCACAAGTTCATTATCCGCAGTGAGTTTATCCACATTCAAATGCTTAGACGCAAGATTTTCTCTCTGCTTCATATATTCTGCCGATGGCTTATTGTCTGCCGGAATATCACTTTTGTAATGGAAATTTAAAGCAAATGCCTGGAAAGAAATTGCAGATAAAATGACAAAAATGTAACGCGATCCTTTAATCATCGTATGATCCCTCTGTAAAACCATAACTTCGAACATTTATTAAATAATTATTGCCAATAGGAATCAACAACATTTACGCATAAAAACCAGTTACCAATATCAGGTTTACATTTTGTTTAAACAGAGATTTTTCCACTAACCTGGTAGAAATTAACCCGCCGGCACCAACGGGTTAATAATGATTAAAGTGTTCATCAGGAATACAAGAACATCATTTCACAATTAAATAGTGTTCCCTTGTCGATAAGCCAGAGCAACCGCTAAAGATTGCACTAAACACAACGTTGCAGACAGGGAACGAAATGCATCCACCTGTGCTTCTTTAACCACAAAGCAGACATCACTGAAACTGGCAAGAGGGCTAATCTGACTATCAGTAATCACTATCTGTTTTGCCCCTGCCTTTGCCGCCCTCTCACTGATCATCAATGTTTCTTCTGCATAAGGGGTAAAGCTGATTGAAACGACAACATCTTCTTGCCCAATTAAGTTAATCTGCTCCCTGAACATCCCCCCCAAACCATCCACTAATAATGGACGGCACTCCAGATGACTCAATGCATAAGAAAGATAAACAGCCACACTGAAAGAACGGCGCAGCCCAATAATGTAGATATTCTTAGCCTGAGCCAACAAGTCTACCGCGTTTTTTAAATCTTCAGGGGCTGTTCGGGTAGCCAGCTGTTGCATAGCCTGCACATTTGAACGAGCAAATTCCTGCAAAATATGCTGTGGATCTTCCAGCGGCTCCTGCTCACCATCCAGTTCCCTGAATAATCTGGCTCTGTCTGCATAACTGGCAGTCTCTTCTACCATATGTACACGAAATAGCTGTTTCATTTCATTAAAGCCACTGAAATAAAATGCATTAGCGAAACGAATTAATGTTGATGGAGGAACATCAGCTTCTCTGGCTATCACAGCAACAGTATCAAAAGCTACACGATTAGTATTATCCAGCACATATCGGGCTACTTGTTGCAAGCGTTTACTCAATTCACCATAGCGTGAACGGACTTGTTCTTGAAATTCATTCAGATTCGATGCTACAGACATAAATCCCCCATAAAATTTATCACCGGCAATTGTAATAGTTTTACCATACAAGATGAATCATATTTCATTTTTATAGTTCAAAATGAAATATATAATCCATTAATTGCAATAATTTATTATTATCATCACATTGATTAACAACTAATTAGTCACCTAATTACCTGTCATTCATAAAAACATTACTCCGATCACACCAATTGCTTTTTGCTCCAAATATCATTGAAAACGAAATAAATATTCCATATATCTACTACCAACGTTTCTGATTCAGTACAAACATTACAATCTGCAAGTGAGGCTCAGAATGGAACAAATAAAGAATTATGTCAGCGGGCAACTCATTCCTAGTCACAGCACCCGTTTTTCTCCTGTTTTCAATCCAGCAACGGGCAAACAGATACGTCAGGTAGCACTAAGCACAGCCGATGAAGTTGAACAGGCAATTGAAACTGCTCATCAGGCTTACAGTGGATGGTCTAAAACTTCACCACTTAAACGTGCCCGGGTGATGTTCCAGTTCAAAACATTACTGGAAGCCAATATAGACAAGTTAGCGCGACTGATTTCAGAAGAACATGGAAAAATCTACTCAGATGCCATCGGTGAATTAACTCGCGGCCTGGAAGTTGTTGAATTTGCCTGCGGTATTCCTCATTTGCAAAAAGGTGAACATTCCGCTAATACCGGAACAGGCGTCGATAGCCACTCATTGATGCAACCGTTAGGTGTTTGCGCCGGTATTACCCCTTTCAACTTCCCGGCAATGGTTGCTATGTGGATGTTTCCCATCGCCCTGGCTACAGGGAACACTTTCGTATTGAAGCCGTCAGAAAAAGATCCTTCTGTTGCTGTTGAATTGGCACTACTGCTTAAACAAGCCGGTTTACCCGATGGCGTATTTAATGTTGTCAACGGCGATAAAGAGGCAGTTGATGTACTACTGACTGATCCGAGAGTACAGGCCGTTAGCTTTGTGGGTTCTACCCCCATTGCCGAATACATCTATACGACCGCCTCTGCACATGGGAAACGCTGTCAGGCACTGGGGGGAGCCAAAAACCACTGTATTCTCATGCCGGATGCTGACCTTGATATGGCTTGTAATGCAATTATGGGCGCGGCTTTTGGCGCAGCAGGTGAGCGTTGCATGGCACTGTCTGTTGTATTAGCGGTTGGAGATGAAACGGCTGATGCCCTGATTGCAAAACTACATCAGCAGATCAACAAAATGTTTGTCGGCCCCGGTATGACTGAAGGTAAAGAGAATGATATGGGTCCGGTTATCTCGGCCCAACACAAAGCCAAAATCTGTGACTATATCGCCAGCGGCGAAAAACAAGGAGCCAGCCTATTGATCGATGGCCGTCAACTCAACGTTCCTGGTTATGAAAATGGCTATTTTATTGGCCCGACACTATTTGATAACGTCACGCCAGAGATGAAAATATATCAGGAAGAGATTTTCGGCCCGGTCCTGACCATTGTTCGTGTGCCTGATTATGCCACCGCACTCACGTTAATTAATCACCATCAGTATGGTAACGGTACCGCCATATTCACCTGCGATGGAGAAACTGCCCGCCAGTTCAGCGAAGATGTACAGGCCGGTATGGTCGGCATTAATGTCCCCATTCCGGTGCCTATGGCATTCCACAGCTTTGGTGGCTGGAAACGTTCGATTTTTGGTCCACTTAACGTTCATGGCAATGATGGTGTTCGTTTTTACACCCGCATGAAAACCGTCACCAGCCGTTGGCCGGAAAGTATCAGGTTAGAACATCATTCCAGCAGTTTTATCATGCCAACGATGGAATAAAGTGGAGTTCTGTGAAATGAACAAATCAACAATGACAACCGCTCAGGCATTGGTGAAATTCCTGAATCAACAATATGTGGAAGTAGATGGTGAACAATATCCATTCATCAGAGGCGTTTTTACCCTTTTCGGTCATGGTAATGTTGTCGGATTAGGGCAGGCGCTGGAGCAAGCTCCCGGTCACTTGACAATTTACCAGGGATGCAATGAGCAAGGCATGGCTCATATCGCAACCGGTTTTGCCAAACAGAAAAAGCGCAAACAGATTTTTGCCGTGACCTCATCTGTCGGCCCTGGCTCCGCTAATATGGTAACAGCCGCGGCAACCGCCACCGCTAACCGGATCCCTCTGTTGCTACTGCCCGGTGATCTATTCGCCTGCCGCCAGCCTGATCCGGTTTTACAGCAAGTTGAACAATTCCATGACTATACTATCAGTACAAATGACTGTTTCCGCCCTGTTTCCCGTTACTGGGATCGTATCTCCAGGCCTGAACAACTCATGAGCGCGATGATTAATGCCATGCGGGTTCTGACCGATCCCGCTGATACAGGCACGGTCACAATTTGTCTGCCACAAGATGTTCAAGGCGAGATTTGGGATTTTCCGGACTATTTCTTCCAAAAACGGATCCATCGTATTGAACGCCGCCCGGCATCTGTCGCCATGATCAACGATGCGGTGACACTAATAAGCCGCAAGAAAAAACCCTTGTTAATCTGCGGCGGCGGCGTGCGCTATTCAGAAGCACATGAAGCTTTCCGTCAGTTCGCAGAAAACTTCAATATCCCTCTTGCTGAAACACAGGCAGGCAAAAGTGCTGTGGTTGCCGACCATCCACTTAATTGTGGTGGTTTAGGAGCAACAGGCTGTCTTGCAGCAAACCTGATAGCCAAAGAAGCCGATTTGATTATTGGCGTCGGCACCCGGTTTACTGATTTCACAACCGCATCCAAATCCCTGTTTCAGAATCCAGATGTTGAATTTCTCACTATCAACGTAGCGGAATTCGACGCCTGTAAACTAGATGCAATTCCTGTCGTGGCAGATGCCCGGGCAGGATTAAATGCTATTGCAGAGAAGCTTACTCAATCAAGTTATCGCAGTAGTTATCAAGATGAAATTCCTCAGGTGCGGGCAGTGTGGCGAAAAGAGTTAAATCGTCTATTAGAAGTGCAGTATCAGGAAGGTTTTACGCCAGAAATCCCCGGTCATCTTGATGATAAATTGGAAGAGTACAGCCAGACATTACAAACCCGCCTGACACAAACCAGGGTATTGGGATTACTGGATAAACACCTTGAACCCGAAGCCATTATTGTTGGTGCCGCCGGTTCCTTACCCGGCGATTTACAGCGGATATGGCAACCTAAACAACCGGATACCTATCATCTTGAATATGGCTATTCCTGTATGGGCTATGAGATAGCCGCGGCTATTGGTGCCAAACTCGCCTGCCCCGACCAACCCGTTTATGCCATAGCGGGTGATGGCTCTTATATGATGCTTCATTCGGAGCTGCAAACCGCAGTACAGGAAAATATCAAGATCACCGTGCTGCTATTTGATAATGCGGGATTCGGCTGTATCAACAACCTGCAAATGAGCCAAGGGATGGGCAGTTTTGGCACAGAAAACCGTTACCGGAACCCAGAGAGTGGCTACATGGATGGAAAACTGATTAAAGTCGATTTTGCCAAAAATGCAGAAAGCTACGGCTGCAAAAGTTACAGAGTTCACGATGAACAGCAACTGTTTTACGCATTACAGGAAGCCAGAAAACAAACCGTACCCGTGTTGATAGATATCAAAGTGCTGCCTAAGACCATGACACATGGCTATGAATCATGGTGGCGCATAGGAACGGCACAGGTAGCCGAGAATCCAGCTATAGAATCTGCATCAAAGAAAATAAAGGAGATGGTTGCATCTAAAATACGTCAGTATTAAAAAAAGTTGACGGCCTGCTGCCTGGCAGGCCACTTTTCCCAATGACTTCCAATACTATTCTTGAAATTTTTATTTCGAAAATGAATTGCTTTATCCTTCTTATTCAATCTTTATTGTTAAGTGTAGCAATGACTTAATCAAATCGATATTTTTATTTGTTTTTAAAGGAAAAATAGTTTATTCCGGCCAGTATGAATCTTACTTTACGTGATCTGTTTAACACAAATTTAATATTATGATTACAAAATGCTATCCGGCACACAAAAATATAATTTCCAAATATAGTAAAATTGAAATAAATATTTTATTTGATATATTCCTGAATACCCCACAAGCAGTACCCAAGTATCAAGGAGCATCTATGTTTAACATTGCATTATTTGGCGCCGGGCGTATTGGTCAGGTACATGCGGCGAATATCGCGAATCATAAAGAAACCTGCCTTTATTCTGTTGTCGATCCGAACCAAGAGAGTGCTGAATCTTTAGCACGGAAATACCAAACAAAAGTACAAGCCATTGAACAGGCAATATCTGATCCGGAAGTTCATGGTGTCCTTATTGCTTCAGCGACGGACACTCATGTAGATCTCATCGAACTCGCAGCAAAGCATCACAAAAAAATCTTCTGTGAAAAACCGGTTCACCTTGATATTGAACGTGTTCATCACTGCCTTGAAACCGTTAAACAGTATCAAGTTCCCTTGTTTATTGGCTTTAACCGTCGCTACGATCCGCAATTCCGCCGGTTAAAAACACTGTTTGATACCGGCACGATTGGAAAAGCCGAATCTTTGTTGATTACGTCCCGTGATCCCTCTCCTCCCTCTGCTGAATACGTCAAAGTCTCTGGTGGGATGTTCCGGGATATGACAATACATGACTTCGATATGGCACGTTTTATTATCGGTGAAGAACCATACTCAATATATGCCCAAGGCAGTAATCTGGTTGATCCGGCAATTGGGCAAGCTGGTGATATCGACACCGCCTTTATCGTTATGAAATTCCCATCAGGTGCAATGGCAGCCATTACCAACAGCCGCCGCTCAGGTTACGGCTATGACCAGCGGATTGAACTACATGGTGAAAAAGGGTTGCTTAGTGCCGGCAACATCAAAGAAAACAGTGTTGAACTCTGGGAAAACACCGGCTGTTTAGCCGCCAGACCAGAGCACTTCTTCCTGCAACGTTACCGGGAAGCCTACATTGCTGAATGGGATCATTTCGTCGATGTCATGGCTGACCGTGCCACACCAGAATGCAGTGGTTTTGATGGCAAACAAGCACTCTATCTGGCAGATAAAGCGCTTGAATCCCTGTACTCCGGTAAAGAAATCAAATTATAAAACAGGCCCAACCGGAATAACCGATTCACAATTTGTTTTCACAATAAAAACGGGAAAAACCACTTTCCCGTTAGCACATTGCTGCCTGAAAACCGTAAATCAGGCGTGGAGGATAGTATGTTAGCTTTTCTCTCATTTATCGGATTTACCCTATTAGTCGCTGGTTTTGCTTATTACAAAACACATAATGCCCGTCTGACAGAATCTACTGAAGGCTATTTTCTTGGTGGGCGTTCTCTCACCGGTATTTATATCGGTAGCTCTATGTTGTTGATGAACCTTTCTACAGAACATTTAGTCGGTTTGAATGGGTTAGCATTCCGAACCGGATTTATCGTCATGGCCTGGGAAGTGATAGCCGCTATTACCATTGTTCTATTTGCTCTTTATTTCCTGCCTAAATATCTGAAACTCGGCATTTCAACCATTCCTGAATATCTTGAACGTCGATTTGACAAAAATACCCTACTGATCACCTCAATATTATTCCTGGCTATGTATGTCATTTCATTGCTGCCCATTGTGCTGTATACAGGTGCAATTGCATTAGAAAGTTTATTCCAGGTTTCAAATGTATTCAGTGTCGATAAAACCACAGCCTTATGGATTATGGTTTGGGGAGTCGGTGGATTAGGTGCCATTTACGCTATCTTTGGTGGTATTAAAGCGATTGCAGTCGCGGATACGATTAACGGAGTCGGCTTAATCGTTGGAGGATTAATGGTAACAATTTTTGCCCTGCTCTATGTCGGCAGCGGCAATGCCTGGCAAGGATTAGTTGAGGTTTACCAGACTAACCCTGATAAATTTAACTCTATCGGCAGTGAGGATTCACTGGTTCCTTTCTCCACGTTATTCACCGGCTTAATTATTTCCAATATGTTTTTCTGGTGTACCAATCAATCAATCGTTCAGAAAGCCCTTGGTGCAAAAAACCTGGCCGAAGGGCAAAAAGGCGTCATGTTATGTGCCTTCTTTAAACTCATTATTCCATCCATTATTATTCTACCAGGCATTATTGCGTTCCATATTTTCAAAGGACAAATAGACAACCCGGATAATGCCTATCCACAATTGGTACATCTGGTTCTGCCTGAAATATTGGTTGGCTTTTTTGCGGCTGTCGTTGTCGGTGCCGTATTCTCCACATTCAGTGGCGGACTTAATTCATCTGTAACACTTTTTATCGTTAATATCTACAGACAACGAATCAACCAAAAAGCCACTGAAGCTCAAACAGTCGCTGTCAGTAAATATCTGGGACTTGGGTTAGCTTTAACAACCATGATTGTTGCCCCATTAGTTGCTAATGCGCCGGATGGTCTGTTCTATCTTATTCAACAATTACAGGGAATTTTTAACGCGCCCATTCTTAGTGTGGTATTGGTTGGTTTGCTGACTAAACGTGTACCTCCTATTGCCGCTAAACTCGGCCTGTTATTCGGTATGTCCGCTTATATTATCTGTAACTTCATTTTAAAAATTGACCTGCATTTCTTTCATTTAGTCGGTATTTTATTTATCCTCAATGTTATTTTCATGCTGGCTATTGGCTACTTCTTCCCAGCCAAACCATTTGAAGATGTTTATACCGAGCAGGTAGATATTACACCGTGGTCTATGGTGAAACCTGTTGCATGGTTAATTGTTCTGGGGTCGATTTCTATGTACGTATTTCTCGCACATCATGTTCCCACAATAATAATGATTATTTATTATCTGATGGCGACATTAATACTGCTTTATGTATTCTATAAAATGGGTAGTGCTCTGTTTAGGAAACAATAGAAAAATCTCTTCCCTTTATTGCAGGGAAGAGATGGCTTAACTAAAGCCAATACACACTTTCCACATACACCAAAATAAAGATGAAATAAAAATTTCATCCATCCACTTATATTCATCCTTTATCTTTGGAAAATATGCAACTTATTAAAAAATTAACTATATATAACGCTATATTACCTCAAAAACCCTGATCAGATCACAAACAAGAATTAATATTTCCAATTACATTGAATTTGAAATAAATATTTCATATAACGGGTATGCGACAATAGAAAGGTTAAAAAACACTCAATAACCTACTGTACACAACAAACGGTTTGTCAGCTTTAATTTGGAGAAACAATAATGGAAGAGATTCGTATCGGCTTAATCGGTACTGGTTACATCGGGCGCGCACATGCCATTGCTTATGCACAAGCGCCGACGGTTTTCCCTCTGGCTGGCAGACTCGTTCGTGAAATGGTAGCGGAAGTGACTACTGAGCTTGCAGCAAAACGATCTGAAACATTAGGTTTCCGGCGCTTTACCGATAATTGGCGCGAATTAGTGGCAGATCCTGATATTGATGTTGTCGATATCTGCTCACCCAACTTCCTACATAAAGAGATGGCGCTCGAAGCGATCAAACACGGCAAACATGTTTATTGCGAAAAACCGCTGGCACTCAATTCAACTGATGCAAAATTAATGGCCGAAGCAGCCAAAAAAGCCAGAGTGAAAACACTGGTAGGTTTTAACTATATGAAAAACCCCACTGCACAACTGGCTAAAGAGATCATTTCAAATGGTGAAATCGGTAAAATCGTTCATTTCTACGGCACTCATAACGAAGATTATATGGCTGATCCCCTCACGCCTATTCACTGGCACTGTTTCAAAGATCAAGCTGGATTAGGTGCATTGAGTGATCTTGCTGCTCATATCATCAATATGGCGCAATATCTGGTCGGAGATATTCAAACTGTTTGCGGGGATATGGAAATCGTCGTTAAAAAACGCCCGAAAGAAACAGGTTCCGACATCATGGCGGCGGTAGAAAACGAAGACCAAGCGCATACGATGGTGCGTTTCAACAGCGGAGCAATGGGTATTATTGAAACTTCCCGTGTTGCCTGTGGCCGAAAAATGGGATTGAACTACGTCATCACAGGAACAAAAGGTACTTTGAGTTTCACACAGGAAAGAATGGCTGAATTAAAACTTTACCGCCACGATGAACCTGCAAACCGCCAAGGTTTTAAAACTATTCTTGTCGGCCCGGAACACCCCGATTACGCCCCATTCTGCAACGGCGCAGGTCATGGCATCGGCTTCAATGATCAAAAAACAGTGGAAATCAGGGACCTAATTAATGGCATCGCCAACAATCAAGAGATGTGGCCGGATTTCACCGAAGGCTGGAAAGTCTCGCGCATTCTGGATGCTATTGCCCATTCTTATAAAGAACAACGTTGGGTAAATGTCACTGAAATTAATTAATTTTTCTTATTACGCTCCACTATCGGCGCACACCATATCAACACTTGATGTTGTACTCAATAAGGAGTTGTTCAATGGATCAGACAAAAAAGTTTGATGTTATCTGTATGGGCAGAATTGCCGTTGACTTGTATGGTCAGCAAATCGGTGCTCGACTGGAAGACATGGGAAGTTTTGCAAAATATCTTGGTGGCTCTTCCGGTAATGTCGCCTATGGTACTGCCCGTCAGGGACTTAAATCTTCCATGCTGGCCAGAGTCGGTGATGAACATATGGGGCGTTTCCTCCGGGAAGAGTTACAACGTGTTGGCTGTGATACCAGCCATCTAATCACTGACAAAGAGCGTCTTACTGCGCTGGTGCTTCTGGGGATCAAAGATAAAACAACTTTTCCGCTGATCTTCTATCGTGACAACTGCGCCGACATGGCAATTACCCGTGATGATTTCAGCGAAGAATACATTGCATCAGCCCGTTGTCTGGCAATTACTGGGACGCACCTTTCTCATCCGAATACCCGCGATGCCGTCTTGACTGCCCTAAACTACGCCCGCCGTCATGGTGTAAAAACGGTTATCGATATTGATTATCGCCCTGTACTTTGGGGGCTGACGTCTCTGGGCGATGGTGAAACCCGTTATATCGAATCAGCACAGGTAACAGCCCAGTTACAGGAAGTGTTATCGCGGTTTGACCTGATTGTTGGAACAGAAGAAGAGTTCCACATTGCGGGTGGTTCCACCGATACCATCGAAGCACTACGCAATATCCGTAAGCAGACTTCGGCTGAACTGGTCTGCAAACGTGGAGCACTGGGATGTTCTGTTTTTACCGCTGTAATCCCTGATAATCTGGATGATGGCATTACCGTACAGGGAGTTCAGATTGATGTTCTCAATGTACTGGGTGCGGGGGATGCTTTTATGTCTGGCCTGTTACGGGGTTATCTTAATGACGAAGGCTGGGAAAAAACCTGTACCTATGCAAATGCCTGTGGTGCATTAGTCGTTTCCCGTCATGGGTGTGCTCCCGCCATGCCAAATAAAAAAGAGCTTGATAACTATCTATCGCGAGCCAATCAGGTGCTACGCCCTGATTTGGATGAAACACTGAATCACCTACACCGTATTGGCACCCGTAAAAATCAGTGGGATGAACTGTGCGTGATGGCATTTGACCACCGAATCCAATTTATCGAAATGGCCCATCAAGCCAATGCCGATATCAAGCGTATCCCATCATTAAAGCAACTTTTACTGCGCACCAGCCGGGAAGTTGCCGCAGAAGCTGGATTACAAGGAAAAGTGGGCCTGTTATGTGACAGCACTTTTGGTCAAGATGTTTTGAATGAAATTACGGGTCAGGGTTGGTGGATAGGCCGGCCAATTGAACTACCTGGCTCCCGCCCGCTCTGTCTGGAACATGGCAGCATCGGCTCCCAGCTTATTGATTGGCCACTGGAACACATCGTCAAATGTCTGGTGTTTTTTCATCCAGAAGATGCTCACCCTCTTCGCCTGGCACAAGAGAAAAAAATTCAGGAAATTTATGCCGCCTGCGGTAAATCCGGCCATGAACTTTTACTGGAAGTGATTTTACCTGCGGAAATGAAACATTCAGATGAATACTATATCCGTGCGTTCAAACGCTTTTATAACCTTGGCATTAAACCGGACTGGTGGAAACTTCCTCCTCTCAACGCTGATAGCTGGGACAATATTAACCATTTAATCCAGCAGCGGGACCCATATTGCCGCGGCGTAGTTATTCTTGGTCTTGATGCTCCACAGGAAGAGCTAAAAGCGGGTTTCAATGCCGCGGCCGGAAAATCTATCGTCAAAGGTTTTGCTGTCGGAAGAACCCTGTTCGGCCAGCCATCGCTACAGTGGCTAAAAAATGAAATTGATGATAACGAACTGATTCAACAGATAAAAACTAACTATCACAACCTGATTAGTTTGTGGCGTCAGCGCGGATAGGAACATAACAAAATTGTTTCATTTTACAGGAGACTCATCATGACTGTGCAGCTTGGTATCAACCCTCTGACCTGGACCAATGACGACTTACCCACTCTCGGCGCAGAAACGCCCCTGGAAACCTGCTTAACTGAAGGCCGTCAGGCAGGCTTTACCGGTTTTGAACTGGGCAATAAATTTCCTCGTCAGGTCAGCATATTAGGTCCCATTCTTGCCACACACGATCTAAAACTGGTATCCGGTTGGTACTCCGGCGAATTACTTACCCGTTCGGTAGCAGAAGAGATTAAAGCCGCACACTCTCACCTGACGCTGTTACGCGAACTGGAGGCTAATGTGATGGTATTTGCTGAAGTGACAAATTGTATTCACGGCGATCAGAGCAAGCCGGTTCATCTTCGTCCTCAATTTCCCGCTGATCGCTGGCAAGAATATGGTGAGAAATTGACTGAATTCGCCCATTATACCCAAGAACAAGGGGTTCAAATTGCTTATCACCATCATATGGGGACCGTAATCGAAACTGCGGAAGATGTTGATTATCTCATGGAAAATACCGGTGAAGAAGTTGGATTGTTGCTGGATACCGGCCATCTGACATTTGCCGGCGCTGATCCACTGGCAGTCGCGGAACGTTGGGCGAAACGCATCAACCATGTTCACTGTAAAGATATTCGCCTTGATGTACTCAAAGATGTGAAAAACCGCAAAACCAGTTTTCTTGATGCAGTGCTGAGTGGCGTATTTACCGTACCGGGAGACGGTTGCGTTGATTATCCCGCAATTTTTCAGGTACTGAAAAGACACCATTATCAAGGCTGGCTGGTGGTTGAAGCAGAACAAGACCCGGCTGTTGCTCACCCATTCACCTACGCAACGATGGGTTATAACAATTTACACAAATTTGCCAGAGATGCCGGATTGTTTTAATTAATCACGGCAAAAGCAATGCTGAGGCAGGTAATATGTCCAAATTACTATCAAAATATCATGCACCGGATCGGAATAAACGAACTCAACATATCACACCGGAATCTGCAAACTGGAAATATGTCCACTTTGATGTTTATGAGTTAACCACAGGTGAGAAAATCACATTACCCTCATCAGAAAACGAGACGTGTCTGGTGCTGGTGGCAGGAAAAGCTACGGTTATCACACCATATCAGAAATTTGAGCATATTGGTGATCGCATGGAGCCATTTGAACGCAAAAAGCCCTATGCCGTCTATATCACCGCAGGTGAATCTGTTGACGTTATTGCCGATACAGCTCTCGAACTGGCGGTGTGTCAGGCTCCGGGTAAAGGAAATTACCCAACTCGCCTGATTACACCACAGGATATTGACGCAGAAAAACGCGGGAGCGGTTTCAACCAACGTTATGTTCACAATATCCTGCCGGATAACAAACCTGCTGATAGCTTATTAGTGGTCGAAGTTTTTACCGATGAGGGCTGTACCAGCTCCTATCCCAGCCACAAACACGATACTGACAATGAACCACAGGAAACCTATCTGGAGGAAACCTATTACCATCGCCTGAACCCAGCGCAGGGATTTTGTATGCAACGAGTCTATACCGATAACTGTTCACTGGATGAATCAATGGCGGTTTATAACAAAGATGTGGTCATTGTTCCCAAGGGCTATCACCCAGTGGCAACCATTGCTGGTTATAACAACTACTATCTCAATGTCATGGCAGGACCAACTCGCAAGTGGCTATTTACCTGGGAGAAAGACCATCAATGGGTTAACAGTGAAGAATATGCTCAAAACCATAAGAAATAACTCATATTAGAAAACAAGATTAGCTTATTTTTTAGCGCGCTCAATTGAGCGCGCAGCTGCCTGTGCGGCAGTGAACATTCCTGATGAATTTAATGGGGGATGGCTAACTTTCTAAGCTGCCTGTGCGGCAGTGAACTCCTGCATTGTTCAGCGGCCTTAATAACCCACTTTCTAAGCTGCCTGTGCGGCAGTGAACAACTTTCATACAATGTTTCCTCTAGTTCATCTTTTCTAAGCTGCCTGTGCGGCAGTGAACTTTTCTGGCTTTCTCGGCGCTTAACTCACTATTTTCTAAGCTGCCTGTGCGGCAGTGAACATGAACGCTCAGGAATATTGATAGTATGAGCATTTCTAAGCTGCCTGTGCGGCAGTGAACTTTAATGAACAGTGTGAACCCGCTTGATGTAGTTTCTAAGCTGCCTGTGCGGCAGTGAACTGAATGTACTTGCTGCTTTCTCCAGTTCGTATTTTCTAAGCTGCCTGTGCGGCAGTGAACCCGTATAGCGATATATCTCCGTGGGTTATTAATTTCTAAGCTGCCTGTGCGGCAGTGAACACGATATGGTACTTGCACAGCCACTTTGTATGTTTCTAAGCTGCCTGTGCGGCAGTGAACATCGGAATAGCCCAGTTTCAATAAGTCGGCTTTTTCTAAGCTGCCTGTGCGGCAGTGAACCCATATATCTAAGAGTGTGCCCATTTTGCGCTTTCTAAGCTGCCTGTGCGGCAGTGAACTGTTAGATATTAGCTTTAATCTACTGATTATTAAAGAGCATAGTTAAAAAAAGCGGAAAAACCCTTTTTATAAGCAGCGGCTAATCTCTTAAATAAATCAAAAGGTTATAATTAACCGCTAAAAAAGGGTCAAAACCAGGGGATGGTAGCTGACGCACTTAATCCATAAGAACTAAAAACTCCTTGTGTTGGTCTGTCTTCTATTGGTCCTTGTTCAACAAACAACGGAAAGCTTTGTCCTGATGACAGGCTTTTGAGGTTCAGAAACGGTAAATCAGTACGTTGTTCTTTGCTTATTGGGATGCATTGCCGAGCTTGTTCCTCGGTTAGCCAGCCCTTTTTAACCGAACGACGACGAAGCCGCTCTGCGTTACTTTTAACCTGTACCCGGCTAACACAACGATATCGAGTGTTTTTAGGTACTGGCTGGATATCAACCATTTCAGTATAGTCCCTGAGCCCTTTTAACCAAGGTAACGCCTGTAAATCCTGCAACGCTTCGCTTGAACTGTGAATCCTCAACGTGTTCCCCAACGTTTTTCCCGCGCGGGGGAAGCTGACACCAATCCGCCCATTGCCTGCCTGCCCCAAGGCTCGATGCAGCTTAGCAAACAGCGCCGCCATAAGATCTTGCTGACCGAATTCAAGATCGGGCAGGACACGGATTTCGAGGTAATAATCCATCGTATCCCCTTATTCACCTTTTTCACCAAAAACACCACCACGAATCAGAATCGCCATAACGTAGTGTTGTTGCTCTACTTCTTCTGGTGCTTTTCCTTTGACAACCCAGTTATCCAGCAGAGTATAGAAATCCATTTTTACTTTAGGCTGACGATAAGCTTTACCCCGGCTGGTTACTGAACCATAGGGTTCAACAGCTATGGGGCCAAGAGCCAATTCAGATGCATCAGGATACCAAGTATCAATGGTGCGAAGCGCATTGCCTACTTTCTGTGAATGCAACGCAGCAATCTCATTGACCTGATACAACACTTTGCTTTTTTTACTGTTGCTGTCGAGAACTAATTCTTGAGAAGGGAAAACTTCCTGACCACAGCCTAAGCGAACAAACGCCTCAACGTTGAAGAATGTTGATCCACTACCCGCCAACCCTTCCTCAATTTCGGCAGCAAGTTTAGCCAAGTTACCTTCCACTTTACCGAATTCACGTAAACTAAAATCTTCGCTGTTAAAAGTCCACCATTCGCCACTCTTACCCTTCACACGAACCTTAACTTCTTCCGCCCCAACCCGGTTACGCCACAAAAATCGTCCATTAGCCAGATTTTCTGCATATCGTGCAGCAAGCGTTTTAAAACCATGCTCGGCAATATAGCCGTTGATTACATTTGCCAGTTCAGCCTGATAATCCTGATCATTACACACAGACGGCATAGCAAGATTACCTAATACGCGTAATGTAAAACTGACTTTCAAGGTATCAGCATCAAAAGGCAATGCAGCAACATCAACACGTTGCAAATTCGCTTTTTGAATTTCTGCATCCAGTTTGGCCGGATCGCTGGTTAAAGCGTTTTTCAAGCGGTTGGAAATCGTTCCTCGGACTGCTTTTTCCTGAATAACAATAGGCTTCCATTCACCACTGATCTGTTCCCAATTTCCAGCAAACATTATCGCATCAGAATTAGAAAGTTTACGTTCAAACGCCAGTACAGAAGCCGTTTTAATGGTTGATTTAGACATATGAATATCCTTTTTTAAATTAATCAGTCGATTCTTACTTTTTTATTGGGTTTAGATTGATGGGTAACAGACTGCTGATTACAGCATCGGTAAACGCCCTCTTGGTAATGATGACACCAAAGTAACTGGCGAATATCATTAATACGGTGCGGACTTCTCCACTCGCCTATCCCATAAATTGCTTCAACAAAACAAAATGGCGTATTAGGATCACGGGTTTTTTCTACTTTCCCTGCGGGATATAACGGCGATATAGCTTGATAACCTGTCATCAAAGGGACTAAATATCCAGAACCGGGTTTGGGAACATATTCCCAATGTGCCGGGTCGCCAACTTCAGGTTGCTTATCTTCCTGCTTAGGAATAGCCCTCATTTTAATAGCGGCAAAATCAAGCCAGGCGTCAATCATTTCTGCCTGTGGGTTGCTTTGCTTTAATGCATCGTAGTGATTGGCTAATAACTCTGAACGATCCAACAAAACAAACCCCGGCAACAGGCGACGCATTAATTTACGGGTTTCCTGTTCTCGCTGCGGAAAAGCAATAACATCTACTTTAGCAATTTCAGTGATAGTACCACCTGCTAATCTCTGAGTTTGGCAGATCTCCCATAAATGTTTTTCTAAATTCCTAGATCCTTCGTCACCATTTTCAATTTCACCAATGCATTCAATTAATAAAGAAACCGTCATATGCATACGGCCTTCTTCATTAAATGCCGCCGTTTTTGCTTCTTTAGTTAACGGGTTTCGGGTTAATGCAAAAACTTTATCCCTAATAGGATCAGATTGATAAGCATGTAATTGGTGGTTATGGCAGATAACGCCGCAATTTTCTAGTCTTAAATCATGGCGCTGCTGTAATTTACGTGAAAGTGCATGAGTAAACCCAAGAAAATGGGTGATTGCTGGAAAACCATAGGTTAAACCTGCAATCGCATTCGCGTTTTCCACTTTAATATGGCGCAAAACAATTAGATAACTCATGGCATCACCTCCGGCAATTCATCCTCAAATTCACGTAACCGTTTCTTAAACTCAGAAGCCCACTCACGACGTTCAGGTAATTCCATTTCTAATCGTTCATGCTTCAAACTCTGGTTCAGCCAGTAACTAAAATCTGCGGCTATTTCTTTTTTCCAGTCGCCACCTTCACGTTCAAATCGGAATTCTTTATCCAGTTGGCAACGATAAGGATCAAGCCAAAGCTGTTGAGTACGTTTTAACTCACAATCATCACTAGCACTCCAGCCTTTAAGCTCAAACAGATTTTGTATACCAGCAACATAGTTAAACAAAATATCAATAATTTGATCGACAAATTCCTGACGGAGTTTTTTGATTTTTCTATTATTCTCGATATCTTGAACAACGAATAAATATTGCCGCATCTTTCCGATAGTTTCACGAGCTAATGAGACAAACTCACTACGCCGATCAAAAATGGACCTGCGCTCCATAGGAGGTTTGGTAATACTTAGCCAATTGGGAGAAGCACAAGATAAAAGCCAAGTGCTCCCACCTCGCCCGCTATTAAGATAAGAGATATTTTGTGGCTTAGTACCTCCGAAATTCTGTACCGCAGTATTAGGGTAAACCACTCTAGTTCCTGGGTGCCAACTTTCTTCTTTTCTAGACTTATTAATTTCTTTAGATAATTCACTAAAGCGGGCGTCAACAATACGATGATGCACAGCACTCGCCAACGATGAAGAAAATAGTGGACTTAATAAATGGTACTCATCACCATCACTATTTATCGGGAAATAAAGCTGCTTTGCCAGCTTATGCGAGGAAAGAGTTTCATCTGATAGAACTTGCCGAAATCCACTTACCCAACGTTTAAGTTGCTTTTCATTCTCCGCCAATTCAGCCAATGCTGAATAATCCCTCCTATTCAAGCACTCCATCAATGAATCTCCCCGATATTCCGTTTGCAACAATTTTGCGACATCAAGATATTTCGCATCTGCTACTACGTCGATTGCCGGTTTATACAAAGCAGAAGTAGAAAGATACTCGGTATTTTCTTTTACATCTGATGATACTGAAAAAATACTGCTTCCTTTTGCATCACTATGGGAATATTTCGGAGCATGTGTCGCTCGACTGGTTTTTTTTGCCCGATTTGCGGCATCGTCCAGCCAATTTCTAACTTCATACCTCTCTTCCAATTCCTTGCGCTGTTCAGCTAACTCTTCCTTAACTAGCGTAATATCCTCCATAGTGGTTAGCTTTGCCAGTTTCTTTTCCGCCTTTTTATCAAAGACCGCCAGCTTTGACTGTTTACAGCTTTCAATATAATCCACAATAAATCGACTCAATCCATTTTCATTCATAGGATTTTACCTACCTTATCAAAATGATTATCCAGGTGCCCGCTAAATTTAGCGCAAAAAAATTTGGTACATCATCAACCAATAAATATCTCCAGCCCTGACTATCATCCCAGTGAGAAGCAAAGTATCAAGACATCCCATCATCAATGGTTATTCATAAGATAGTTTATTTCTTTAAGAGTTCAACTTATTGTTAAAAAAATGCAATCCCGCCTTCCCACTGAGTCTGTGTATTGACGCCCAACTTAGGAACAAAATAATATTCAATATAAATACTTTTGAAGGAAAATCTACAATTTTATATAGAATTTAATCCCCTAAACATTTATAATTTAGACACTGCCGTATCAGGTAGCTTAGAAATATTTTTATGTCTATTACCTTAAGACAAAAACCAACTGCCGCGCAGGCAGCTTAGGCAGCGCCACCCAGTGCGCTGCCATACACATCCATTACAAACTACCAATATCTTTATAAAGTCCCTGTCTATAGCGACAAAATATATACACCTTCCGACCTATTATCATATTCAACTCATTATGAGAAACATTTGCACAATTTAGCCAGATGACAAAGAATAAAACATACCCCAACCTCCCCATCTCGCTCCCCTTCATTCCATATATCCTCATTCAAATGTGCTCATGGAACCAAATCAAAGTGATTACTAATTGATCTTTATAGGCATGGGAGGTACCATAAATCAATAATTTTTTATATATAAAAAATTTTTAAAATACATATAAATAGGTTTAATAAAATATCAAAGCACCAATGAATAGAATTTTGAAATGCCAAGAGGCGCCCATTCTAGGTGCCTCTTGTTTTGAATTGCTCTAATGACCTTATGTGTGGGTCTTAACCCACCGTAATCTGAACAGGTTTCCTTATACGGTTTAACATATTAACCAATGCTCAATGGTGAATTTACTTACCTTTTTATTCACAACATCAGATACTTTTGGTCGAGAAATGTGTAACACCGTTGCGACTTTAGTTTGTTTCATTCATTAACCGTTATTTGATTTGCAGTGTGTTTTCTATTTCTCGTAAAGAGGTTACATGAAGTTGTTGAGCCTCTTGTTCAGTAAAACCTAATTCAGAAGATATATTATGTCCGGCTGGAGTTACCCTACGAATTTCAGTGTCAATTTTAGTGATCATTTGATATTTCTCCGTTGCTGGATAACTACGTTGTATCGTACTTAACAGCATATCACCAAATTAAGTTTTGGCTTCATTGGCAAAAAGTATATCCTTGTTTGTAGACTCACTAATATCGTTCGATTCATTTAGCACAGTCTAATCGAACGACAATCACCACTCATTACCCATCAAAAAGTATACATTTTGATTGTCGGGTTGCTGAAAATCCATTCCAAAGAGGGTTGAATGGGTGTTAAACGTTAAAGATCGCAAAAACGATTTGAAAAGTAACGATCTGAATTGATTTAATATCAAACCACATTTCGTAGACCAGATTGATTAATCCGACATTCCGCACCCAATTCAGGAATAAAAAGACTCATACCACCGACCCAATATTTTCAACAGGTCACTTTGGTACGGTTGTATACCCGTTACCCTCCGATGCTCTTGAAATTCGAAGGTATTAATCCCTTCAAAGGTTAAAAATACCCAACGGGCGGTGGGCGATTGTGTCTGCCGGTTTTTCATATCCGGGTAAAATGCCGCATTTTGTTTCAATCCGCTGCGAATTTTATGCTCCAGCGCCGCATAAACCATTAAACTGCATGTCATCACCATCAATAAAGCTTCGATACGTTCCGGTTTTTTCAGATACAGGGAAGCGGTCAGGAACTCCGGGCTTTTCAAAAACCGGAAGCCCCGCTCAACCTTTTGCGGGGCTTTGTAATTGGCCAGCAAAGTTTCCATATCAAGGGCTTCCTCGTCCATGTCGTTGGTGGCGAGAATAAACATCCCCACCTGGAGTCTGGCATCGGCAGCTTTATCCAGCTGACTGTAAGCCCGGCCCGATAGCTGATAATGAATCTGAGCGCGTTGAGCTTTCGCCGGGCGTCCACGCCCCTGATAAGTCACGATTTCCTTCGCCTCCGGAGCATCAACCGCGAGAAACTGGCAGACGGATTCAAAATCACGCAGGGCATGTAACGCATCTTCCTTGCAGGCAAACGCTTTTTTGCACAATTTTTCAAACAATTTCAGCTCTTTTTCCGTTAATTTCAGGGTGTTTTTCGCGAAAGCCTGTGCTTCACGTTGCGCGGCAGCCGTACTGCTGAGCAGTAACCAGCGTTGCGGGACCCCGCCATAATGGGATTCAATCCAGCATCCCGCGTAACCTTCGGTAAAAGGCTGTAATTGGCGGGTATTCACGTTCCGCAGCTGCTGTTTAGCTTCCTTAACCGTTAACGGCACGCGGGTAATAAAGTGTTGTTTTTGTTGATGAAGAGAAGATATTGCCGCTTCACTATACAGCGCGGCATCCGCGACAAAATAGCGACTGTTTTGCGCTGCTCTCAGACAACTAATAGGGTGTTTTGTGACTTCTGCGAACGCTTTGGCAT
>NZ_AYSJ01000014.1:186769-204672 GCF_000517265.1 Photorhabdus khanii NC19 | reverse complement strand
AAAACATATGGAGTGTCCGGCTGTGAAATCCCAGTCCGTTGAGGATCATCGCAAGAAACGCCTCGCCGTGAGAAACAATATGCTCTGCGTATTTTGGGATAATGGCATCAATCATACGGGGTAATCCGGCTTCATGGCAGAAAGCGGCGATAAGCCCCAGGTGATCAAGACGTTTAATGACAGGCTCAGGTATGGACATAGTGACTTTCCGGCAAATAAAAGTAATAGATCAAAATGCGCGATCGCCGTCAATCTTATTGGCGCTACAAAGATATAAAGCGTGCGTAAGATCACACTATTTTTAAATCAGGAATGAGGTGCGGAATGACGGATTAATAATAGCGTAAAAGCAAATTTAATCTGGCATATTTAAAGTATTGTATTCTGTTAACTCATTCATTTGAAAACTTTCTTATAACCGATTATTTAACTGGTTTACGAAAAAGTTTATTGCCAGTTGAAAATGTTATTAAATCCGATTCCTTTGGGAAAATAGATTGTTTGATCAAACTACTCATATTTTTATTTATCCTTCTCTCCAGGGAATATGAGCATCAATAAAACCAATTTTTGTTTCTCATTTTTTCGCTGATGGTTTTATAATAAGCAAGTTTTAAATTATTATTAAAATTCATTTTCTTAACCTCTGGTTTTAATCGGTATAAGGTTTTAACCTTTGATTTTACCACTTTTAATCCCTACTTTTTATTAAGTTTAATCATCATGGGGCATAGTGTTTTACGTTTTAACCCTCGTTAATCATACCCGATTTTATCTTTACTGACGCTGTTTTACTGACAGTCATGAGCGGTTTTAACAAATCATCACCCCCTATTTTCTCTTCATAAATCAGCCAGTAAATGGCCTGATGATATAAAGAGACTCCTTTATGTTTTTTCAGGGTTCAAATCCTGCCAAATTAATCGTTTTACTATCTTTTATTAGATTATTTTTATGGCTTGTTTCGTAAAACAACGGCGAGAAAAAATTTTAATATGAACCTGTTTAGATAATATTTTCTTCGTGCCGATTTTTTTCAACTCTCTTTTAATGTTTAATGGAATTAGATTAAACGCAATTGACTATCTATCTGAAAAATCCCTTTCTTAAGTCAAATCCGCCTTTTATATAAAATCGTTAATTCCTTTATATTCCCGATTTTAAATGATCAAGAAGGTATAAATAAATGAAGGATAACATCGCCGATAAATGAATTAAACGTGACAGAAAATAAGCTGTTTTCAGTCACGTCGTTTTTTTAAAAAATCTGGTATTATTGGGGATCTATTTCTTTACTCTTATTTAACGGATATCTGATTTAATCACCGATAAAAAGGTGCTTACAATCGCCAAAAACGAAGGGTTTCTATTGAATAGTTTTTTAAATCTAATCGTTTTTCGGTTTCCTGCCTCGTATTTAAACTTTACTATTCTCATTAAAATAATATTCAGGTTTTCTCTTTTCACGGTATTTGATTTTTAGGCTTAAAACCAGAGAGGGTAAAAGATATACCCATAGGATTAAAATCCAAGCCCATTGCTTTAATCGTTTTTAATACGGCTAAACGCTATCTTTTTCACTATGCGATTAACCCATTAAATGTTTTAATATAATCTCATATTTTTGCTATTGGGTTAACTTCGCCACCTGGTTAATCGATTTAAAACTCGTTTTAAAAAAACCTTAATCACAGTTTTTACCTTTGATGATTAAAGTTTTTACCTGTTTTTTTCATGATACACTTATCCTTATTTACCAGATTTTAAAAACACCGCATATTGTTCAGCCAATTTCGCTAAACACCCCTAAAAATGGATGATAACACCATGCTTCTCCATCGTCTTTTTTCCTAAGACGAATCTCACCAAAACGTAAACTAACATCTTTTAACTCTACCTGATAAGTATCAGCCAAATGCTGATAAATCGTCTCAGTATCAAGTTCAATCCAGCTACTCACACCCGGCACAAACGATAATTCCGATACATAATCAAAAGCTCCATTTGCTTTCATTCCTACCGGGCCGCTGTCCAACGCCATAAACTTCGCTTTTTCACCCTCTTCTTCAAGCCATAGATAATGCAACTCATCGGGTTCAGACTGACGAAACGGCTTATGACACTGTAATTCTGCACACCATGAAGCCTGTTCACGCCACCAGAAAGCAGCACAATAACGATAATCATCATTAGGATCACCTTGAAGCTCTTCCCACAAACGTCGATGCTCAAGATCAACCAAATTTTTAAAAGGTGAACACTCTCCAGCATTATCGCGTTTCTTTATTCTTGGTAATGCACTGATTAGCTCATATTGGTCATGTTCTAATAACTCGCTTAAATCATGACTGGCAAGGAGGTAATCTTTCGACTCAAATCCTGGACGACAATAGACTGGATGTTCTAAATTAGTCGCTTTAAGTGCCTTATAGTTTTTCGCCAGAATATGCAGATTGGGTATCTTTGGCTCTTTTTGCCGATGGCGTTGAATACGTCCGCCAAGTTGTATCAGCGAGCGCATTGAACTCGGTTCAGCAATGCTCCAGTCGTAATCATGGTCTCTACCAACCTCTGCTACAGAAGTCGCCAATACCACAAAAATATGATGCTTTTCCGGCATCTCCTCCAATGCCTTACGGATTTCTGCCACCTGCCACAACGCCTTTTCATCGTAACGCGTTAATGTGGAATCCAACCGATGTTCAAGATGGGAACGTATCGCCAGTGGATGCTGACTGTGATAGACACAGTAATGGATATGTACATTTTTAGAAGACGGTATCTGCAATAACCGCTGTGTTACGGCAACGAGTGGATCGATGTTTGCCATGCGAATCAAACCGATAGAAACGGTTTTGCCCGATGGGTGGATTTGATGGTGTTCCTTACGTAGTCTCAACATGGAGCGATGCATCACCTTTGCCATGGCTTGGATCACAACCTCGTCTTTATGCTTTTCAGCCGTTATCGGCACTAATTCAGCTTTACGTAATGGCACCTTTTTTTCTAAACAGCCAACGCGCTTAACGACAAAAGCATCATGCTGATCTTTAAACTGTTGCGCATTGGTAACATCCAGTTGCGCCACATTATATTCATCAAACCAGGCACAACAGATATTAACTGGGGCACCTGGCTGACCACATGCTAACTGGTAATCCTGACGTCCAGCCCGATAA
This sequence comes from Photorhabdus khanii NC19, assembly GCF_000517265.1. Lineage (GTDB taxonomy): Bacteria > Pseudomonadota > Gammaproteobacteria > Enterobacterales > Enterobacteriaceae > Photorhabdus > Photorhabdus khanii. Next base: position 201,493 of record NZ_AYSJ01000014.1, on the reverse strand, counting down.
GCATTGAACAATGCCTGAATTAACGCCGGCGGCAATGTGGCTGATGAAAGCAAGACCCGCGAGCCCAACAAGCCTGCCCAGTTCACCAATCGGCATAAAGCCGGTAAATCGTTAATATCAAAATCATCCGGTTCATCCAACACCAGATCAGAAGTGAGTAATCTGAACATAGGTGCAATTTGCTTCCCGCCACGAATGCCTTCAGTAGCCGGAATTAAATGATCGATGGTCGCCACCAGCACAGGGGCACTGAGTAGTTTATTCAGTTTATTGTCTTTACTCAGCCAGTGGCTTAGGCGACCATCATCCAAGCTACCGTCATAACTGACATACTGATGTTCAGCAAAGAGTGCTTCAGCAGATACACTGCCGGTATCAGGCTCAAGCCCTTTATGACGAAGCTGATGTAACTCTTTTACTGCCTGCGAACCAATAAGTACCGCCAAGTCATCTTCTTCCAGATGCAGTTTTTTACGTAACGCATCACCGGTTTGCAGCGTTAACGTCCGTAACCCTAAAGCGACAGAAAAACGGCATCCCTGTTTTTCATCAGCTAGCCCATACATAATCCGTGCATTGGCAAAGGTTTTACCGCAACCCGTGGAAGCCATGTTAACACCAAAAAAACCCTGTTCTGCTGAACGTTCGCGCAAAGCATATGCGGCATCGAACGCCTGATCCTGCCAGCGGTATTTTTCATCTTTGCTGCGTTGTTTAAATCCTTTATGACGGGTAATCGCGGGTAGCGTTTTACGAAGATGTGGCAAGCTTCGCCCCAATAGCAAAGCATTCTGCCCAACACCAATATTATGTTCATCTAACCGTTGTTTACACTTTCCGGTGGTTCTATCGGTATTGGCAAATGCGCCATAGTTAATATCTTGCCAACCAAGGGTTGCAGGTAATGATGAATAATGATGATCGGCCAGCATTAAGACTAATCGGGACATATGACTGGTGAAACGCTGGTTCAAATCGCCATATTGCAATAATGATGTTGATTGCAGCGCTCTGTTCGCAAATTTCTGTGCTTTCTGGCGCCAAGTCTGACTACGGATAGGTGTACCATTTAGGAATGTCCAGACATCACGTTTATCCTGATTACTCCAATTTTTAGCCGTCATGTTGACTGAGTTCCATGATGACTCTAGCTGTTTGGTCAGCCAACTCTTAATACTTTCTAACTGTGGTTCACTGGTGTATCGCTCATTATAACGAGGATAAACGGGAAGACGATGATGCGAGAGGATCAGCCAGGCGACAGTGGTTGCTAATGGCGGTAAGTTAATAAAAGGGTTTACATATTTGGGAACAATACCGTCTTTAACTTTAACCAAATAGGAAAGAACTTTATCCTCATCACCAGAATCAATCTGACTTAACGAAGTCAGCCACGCCTTATCATCTTGTTCCGCGACAAATGCCTGAAACAGCCGCAAAGATACCCATTCATGCCGATACGGTTGAAACCGCCCATCGCCCTGTAAACCTTGCTGGAACAACGCATTAGCTTTACCAAAATCATGAAATAATCCGGCGATAGCGGCCAATAAACTGATGGCCTCAACACTGTGCCAATGATTTTCATCCTGACTTTTCAGCACATCACGTTGTGTCGTATTGGTAGGTACAATTCCTCGCGGGCTAAAGCGTCGTAAATTCCCGACTATCCATAACAATTCAGTTTGGTTTCCGCTCTTTATCCAATGACAGGCAACTGCGGTATTACGGCGTGCTGTTTTACGCAATAACTTACGCAAGGTGTTTAAACCTTCCAATGTAATGGCCGTCTGCCAGGTTCGCTCACCTTTTCGTTCAGCAAATTGATCCAATATTCGACGGGTTTCAGTTAACGCTCGTTTATTGCATTGGGATACTAAAAGAATATTCATTGTGCCACCTGACTCAGTTGTTGAGCAGTTGTTTGCAGTGCATCAATCATGGTGTCCAATGCATCAGATTTTTGAAATCCACTAATGCAACGTTGACGAAACTCCTGTTCATCTTCTCCAGCCATTGCAGCGATAAATGCTTGTGGCAATACCAACGCATCTTTAATCAGATCAGCAACATCGAAAACCAACCCCCCACGACGGGTTTTTCCATGCAACACAGCCAAACCATGCGGTAAACCAATCACCCAAGTTGCAACAGCCGCTAATCCGTAAGCCAGATAATTACCATGATCGAGAAAACGGTTTGCTAAATCTACACCACCACCTCGTTTTGCCCGGATAAAATCGCCATAACTCACTGCCTCCGCTGCCAGCTTGTATAATGCCTTAGTCATCACAGCTTCTTGCACCATTAAATCCTGATTATTGCGGCAATTTTCAAGGTTCTGCTCATAACGGGTGAGTAATGACAATAAACGTTCACGATTAAGCATAAAAGAGCTGTCCCGAAGCATTCGACTACTCAGCCAATGTTCACGGATTTGTGCAATGCGAACTTTCTGAAAAGCAATCGCTGCTGCTAATCGTTTCGCATCATCAAACCAGAAACTCACCCAATCTTGTAAATACTCAGTAGGACGATATTCACTTTGTGGCGTAAGCCAGGACACATCAACCTCAACATCATTAGCTGCGAACAGCGGCGTTCCTCCACCACCACAAAAACCAACTAAAACACCCGCTCTGGCGAATTCACGCATTGCAGCTTGAGTAATAGAAGTCCCCGTTCCCAACATAATAACGGTGGTATTGGCAATTGGAATATTCCAATACAGTGATTGTTTTCCCTCATCAGTGACATATTCAACACGACCACCATTCACTAATACTCGACAATATTGCAGGTAATAAATATTCGATCGCTTGGAATGCAAAATCGTTTTGAGATCACTCGGAGAAAAGTTGTTATCCATAGTCAAGAATCGCCCAAATAATTAATTTTACTTATAGAAAATATTATGCATAAATTTTACACAAGTAAAATATCGGGAATGTAAATTAAAAAAATTTACAATTCCTTACCAAAACATTACATAGTGTCTTTCATGAATCAGGAATAACACCGAGTTTTCTAAGCTGACTGTACGGCAGTGCACCACATCATTGTTGACGTAGCAGGTAGAAACTCTTTCTAAGCTGCCTGTACGGCAGTGCACATAACGCTCTCGCACCCGCGCTGGTCAGACATTTTCTAAGCTGCCTGTACGGCAGTGCACATGCTATCATGTCATTATGACATTACCGATAATTTCTAAGCTGCCTGTACGGCAGTGCACAAACACGCTAACGACCATAAACAGAGTCTATTTTTCTAAGCTGCCTGTACGGCAGTGCACCAATTGCAGGCAGGCGTTTATTTCCCCAAAATTTTCTAAGCTGCCTGTACGGCAGTGCACAATATCCTCAGCTAGCGATTGCATATCCGTCCTTTCTAAGCTGCCTGTACGGCAGTGCACAAATCACCCTGATAATCAGCGTAATTTGTGATTTTCTAAGCTGCCTGTACGGCAGTGCACATATAGCCAGCAGTAGCGACTGGCGTTCCATTTTTTCTAAGCTGCCTGTACGGCAGTGCACCTGACTTCACCGATCTAAGTGCGGAAACTCAATTTCTAAGCTGCCTGTACGGCAGTGCACCCTCATCTGTAACCTCATCTTCGTATTCATCATTTCTAAGCTGCCTGTACGGCAGTGCACTGTTACAGACTAACTTTAACCTATTGACTATTAAAAAGTATAGTTATAAAAAGTCAAAAAACCCTTTTTTACAGAAGAGATAAAACACTATTTAAAATCAATGAATTATAATTTACCGATAAAAAAGGGTCAAAGCCAAGGCGCCAAGGAGACACCATCCTTCTTAGCAATAAAAATGTAAACCCAGGTAAAACTTGGTAGACATTGAAAGTGGATTTCTATGCAAGCTTTTTAATCATTGGAACGAGGAAAAAATAACTTATACAACAATAAGATGTCGGCTATATACACATTTATTTCCGTTTATCTTTTTTCTAAATTTTTTAATGTAATCATTTTTACCAAAGCAAGATAAAATTAAAGTTAGCATTTATTAAACTCTCACGATGTATTCCCGAAAAAACCATTTAAATTTATTAGAAAAAATATCTTCTTTACGGATCTTATAAATACAGTCATTTAAGCATTTTATCCTAACAATAAACCAATAACAAAGGAAATATTATTATTTAATTCACTATTTTTATCTCATTTCAGTTTAAAAAACCACAAACAATAAAATAAAATAAATTCACCAAAAAAGATAATATCGAATAACACTATTTTTCAACTTCCCCTATACATCTTTATTCATTATATAAATTTCAATTAAACATGATAATTCCTAACTGACTGGCAATATATATCCTCCAGCGATAGAATGATTGTAACTAATAACATTTCCTGCCTAATTACGAATCTTAAAATAAAGCCCAACATATTCATTTTGTGGGTTTCATTCAAGTTAAGAAAAATATTTTTATAGTTAATTAAGGAATAATATCTTTTTGCTCAACGCCATATCCCAACCGGACGATTACGTATAGATTTACCCAACCCTTTTGGTTGCCTGAAAGTTATGCCGTTATTAACGGAATTCTGTCAGAAGCACCCAGAGTTAAAATTAAATATCTCTTTTTCTGAATTGCATTGTGTATGGTCAGTCGGATGGCAATCCGAGAGCCTGATCATTCAAAGCGCCTGATGGAAATGCTTTTAACCGGCTCATGAAACCGTATTTGACTGTTGGTGACGGAGAAGCTCAACTATGTGCTGTAAGTGCAGGTTTGGGTATCGTACAAATGCGACGCATTAAGCTCATCACGAATTAGCTGAGAACATCGCCAAGAGTTAATGATACGGTTCCCGAAACAACAATCCGTTACCGTTAGCATCCGCATTATATAAAGCGTCCCTTCCAGCCCGGCTTTCCTGATTGTTATGTCTATCAGATTTATAAACGCGCCGTGTGTATAGGAAAAATAGACTTTATGAGATGCTGGCAGAAGTGAAATTGGCGGAGGAGGAGAGATTCGAAAGTTTCTTTTTACTATTTTTTTATTTTATTTTTCCAAATGAAAGGTTAAAACCCCCGGCTTTAGAAGTGAAACTGGCGGAGGAGGAGAGATTCGAAAATTGCATTTAACTATCTTGATCAAATAAAATAAAATAAACAACCACCTACTAAAGTAGGTGGGTTAGTGATTAACGGACTGAAAGTCCGGATACGCGTCGGCTAAACGACGCGTCAATTATCCATTCTGAAATTATCATTCGGATTCGGCTCAAAATGATGCTCCAAATAATTTTTTATCATCTCTTCCGTTAATTGTCCCACGGTTGCACAAAAATAGCCTCGACCCCAAACGTGTTGGCCCCAGTACCGCTTTTTCAAATGTGAAAATTCTTCAAACAGCTTACTGGCCGTTCTCCCTTTCAGCCTTCTCATAATTTCACTTGGCGCTAATATTGGGGGACTGTTCACAAGTATATGCACGTGATCTTTGCTAACAACTCCCTTTAATATCCTGATTTCAAAAGATTCACATGTCTGACGGATTAACTCACGCACTCGGCTCGCGACTTCTCCTGTCAACACTTTATATCTGTATTTCGTTACCCACACAAAATGGTATTCAATCTGAAATACCGTGTGGCTGCCATATCTGTAATCCATGTTGCACCTCCAGTACAACANAGTATTACAGCTAAAGCTGACCGGCTAAAGCCGGTGGTTTTAACCTTTCATTTGGAAGAATAAACGCACCGTAAAATAATTGTAAAAATAAACCTATACACATTGCTATACACAAAATAATTTGTTTAACAAAAGCCGGATTAGCTCCGGCTCCGTTCTGCCTGTACGGCAGTTGATTTAGAAATATATCTTTCTAAGCTACTTGTACAGTAGTCAGTTAATGCTAAACACATTGATGCATGAGTCAACAATTACTTCGGCACCTCAGGCCACTCAACATCAGGAGCCTGTGAGGTATCTACACGAGTGAGCAGAACTCGATATTTCTTCCACTCAAGCAAAGCGGCTTCTTCATCTTCTGTTGCAATTTCTACGTCAACAGAGTCTTGTAGCAATGAGAGTGTTTCATTTGCCTGACGTAACAGTTCTGCTTGCTTCTGCTTGGCTTCATTGATCTGATGAGACTTGAGTAGGTCTTTATCAACTACCCAATTTTGACCATCCCATCTATCGTAATCGGTATCAGGTCTTTTAAATGTCAACGTGTCTGGTAGCTCACCGATTTCTGTTATTTTAATCGGCTCTCGTGTTTGCGTGTCATAAGCGATTTTACCGCGATAGTCCGGTACTATTTCCCAACGGCTTCTATCTTCACTGCGACGGATGACTTTATCATCAGAACTTGGTAGTTCCGGCGCATCGGGATAAGCATCGGCTGATAGACTGACACCGAGCATGACATATTCAATATCAGCGTTTGTGAATTCTCGTGTGATTTGATTCGAGTGATAAACTTTTATCCAACCGGATTAAGTTGCTAATCCGTCTTCACCTAATACGGCTACTTCATGTTCTAAAGAGTATTTTTGTTCTGTCATTATACTGCTCTCACTATGTAGTTAAATGCGATGTTACGGGGACGGTTCTCTGAGGCTACAGGAACAACCCTTGACGCATCGAATCCGAAGCCGTATGGATTATCCGGGTTATGAATATTCTTTGACTTGGTCGTACCATCTGTTGCTATTCCAAGATTAATTTTACCGTAGAAAGCTTCTTTTGTTGCAAGATGATAATTATCTGCGATAGCCCCAGGGAACGAACCTGTAATGTTCCTAATCGCGTCACCTTGCCACGTACTGCAAACCCGACCCGGATCAACACCACGGCCATTATCCCAACCACGAATGAACTCACCTCTTAAATCGGGTAAATAACCACTAGGATAAGCCTTTGCTAATTCCGGAAATTTCGACTTATCAAAAACCGCACCGTTACATTGCAACCACCCAACTGGCGGTATAGCAGTAGGCCAGGGAATAGGAGTACCCACGGGTATATCATTGGTTTTACTACTATTAATATCTTCACGCAATGAATTTATTATTTCCTGAACAAGCTTTTGTGTAACCGCCAATGTGTCGCTATTGCCAATTACATTTGTAAGCTGAACAACACCTTTTTGTGTTAATGAGGCATCGGGAACTTTTATTGTGGTTTTTTGTTCTAAAGCTCTATTTAATTGTGCGGTGAGTTTAGCTATATCCCCATCATCCAAAACATCATCACCAGATTGTGTCGCAATAAAATTAGCCACGACAGCTGATATGGTTGACGATTGACGCAATACCTTATTTAACATATGAGTGGAAACATCATTTGGTGGAAACCCAGTCAGTAAATCCTTACTTTCTTCATATAATCTCTGACTCACTACATTAGCATTATAACTAATAGAAAAAGCTTTAAAATCATTTTTCTGACTCATATATACTCCTTAAATTAAATAATATTATCGATTTATAGATGACTTATCACAATTCAGTGTATTTCAATAAAATAATAATAAAACACTCTTATAACTCAGAAGTCTTATTGTTTTTATATAATCCCAATAGTAAAAATCTAATATTTTTAACCAAAGATATACTAAATCCATTTATATTTAACATCTGAAAACTATTTTTCTTTTATTCCTTCCATCCTTTCCTGAAACTCCCGCTGCTTAACTTTAGGCATTTGCACTCTAACATCTAATCTACAGTGTTCAGGAATATCGCATGGCTCTCCGTCTTCATAAAATACCCTCTCGCCATTTTCATCAATGGATTTGAGTCGCCAGTTCTGAAAACGGGTTGGTAAGTGAAAGTGCTGCCTGTGAAAGGTTTCGATGATGATAGCGCCGTCAGGTTGTACCCTGTCATCAACGAAAATCAGTTCAAGATTGTTATTATCTTTCGGTACTGAGATACCACCGTGTACTCCCCATCCCATGTCTGTGTTATAGCCACAAACATTAGAGATGCGGTAGATGCCAGTGCCCTCTTTTGTGACTTCTGCCCCCTCTGATTCTTCGTTAGTTGAGAATGTGCCATCAGGGTAAATTTCTACTATAGGTGAGGATTGTTTAAGGAATCCGTTAGCGTCGGGTTTTGCATTCCAATCATTCCAGAGTGTCATTTTATTCATACCTGGGTTGCCGCCATCAAATCCGCTGATAAAAGTAATTTTTCCACCGCGGTACGATGCGATAAATCCCGCCCATGTATCATCTTGTCTCGTCACGTAACCGCATGAGTAATCATAACTTCCGTCAATAGGATCATTATTACTAAATTTAAACGAATGACCGCCCTTACGCAGGCCCTTTATCCACGTTGCAAAATCAACGATGTTTCCAAGTTAATATGTTTTGCCTGAATAAACTCTGATCCTTCGGATTTTGGATATGCCCCCACATCCCCCGCACTCAAACTGATATCCCCAGTCAACGCCTTGCCATTAATTTTCCGGCTACTCGGCACCGCATTCTTGGCCTGATTCACCGTTTCCACTAAACCGAGGTTTTTCACAAAGGTATTCTTGTCGGGGATATCTGCGCCGTTCTGGAATTTTGTCAGTCTGTTGCTGATATCTGATGCAAGTGCATTGATAGACTTAAGTTGAATAGATTTGCCTTCCGGGGTCATAATAGTTACCACCCCGGATTCTGTCATCCACTTGTTTAAGTTTAATAACAGCTCATCTGTATAACCCAATTGCGCTGTAACTTTTCTTGCTGCATCTGAATAAGTGTCAGGAACAGAGGTTTGAATAAAATAGGTAGCATTAGAAACCGCATCGGGGAACTTATCGATTAAGACTAATTCGGTATCACTATTAACGTTTTTAATTGCTGATAATTTAAAAGCATTCCCGACCTTGATTAATATAGTCTGAGCCGGAGCAACACCGAACTTATTATCTTTCCATTTTGTATTTGTGCCAGTAGCAATATCTGAGTTGGCAGCAATTGAAATTGTGCCGAAGTTGTATGAAGACATGATTAACCTCAATAATTAAAAATTAAAATATGTTTCAGCGTCAATATATAATGATTTCAGCGAAGAGATATAAGTATAATATCCCCAATATCCTCTTTGTATTTTAATATCTTTGGAAACACATGGTGTTATATATTCCCCATCAACTCCACCAACAGCTATTACTTTATTATTTCTTTGATAAATTGACTCCCCAAAATTACACGGCGTGTACATGGGCCTTGATATGCCAGGTATAGCAACTTTATCCCCTTCATTATATCCATTTAAGGATACAGATACAGGGCGCGTCAATACACCCACGGCTGATGAAAATCTAATATTATTAGAATTATCTCTAATTCTTAAACCATACTTATCATTACGCAAATCATTATCAAAATTTAAATTCGAAAAAATAACAACTTTAAATTTCCCCAAAGTCATATCAGCTGATTTTGGATTCCTGACTTCCAATGTGATTTTCGGTGTTCGTTCATATCCGCGATAAATATTCAAAGCAACAAATGCATTATTATCCTCAGTGTAGAAAAATGGAAAGCAATTATTAAAATTTAACCTACTATCAATAACGCTCAAATTAAATTCACCGCTTAATGTAAGTTCTTTTTTATGTGATACGTAGCTGTATTTAACACCTGAATTTAAAGACGAAAAATTAGTATTCCCCGATATCCTTAATCCGTGATTTCCCCCTGATATTGTCGGCCATGCAATTATTACAATATATTTTATGAAATGATTTTTCCCCGTATCTAAAAATTCTGGCCAATAAAATGTAAGATACCCCTGGCTATCGCGAGTAACAGATAGATCTTTCCCCCCATCCGGATAACTTGCAGGCCCATCATCTCTCCACTTTATTTCGCCAAGTTTGTGGGACGATATTGCATAATCATGACCGGGTGGTATTGGATTTGGGCATTTCCACCAGGTATTCCATCCGTCTCCCCAGAAGGTACCTGGCGCGTCTGGAGTAATAACTCCGACCCACACAATATATGCGGGCGCCGTTTTTTCATTAAATATAAATCTTGAAAAATCAAAAGGATTTGTAATCCTTAAACCATATTCACTCATAAGAATTCACCCAATTCAATTATTGGAACACCTGAGCCATTGAATATATATATCCCCGTGTTAGTTATCCTCATTTTGTAGCCCCCAGACACGCCATTTACTTCAAACACTCCATTTTTCATATCAATACGCAGACCCGATTTATTCGGCACATAATTAATAGATTTAAGGTCAACACTGACTAACAACTCTTGAATTGTCGCACTGTCAATGAATGCACTGCGGATGAACACTTGCCCATTCTTGATAAAGAAGACAGATTCAAGCTTGCCACTTGATGGATTAAAAACACCGAATGTCTCTGCACTGAACCCGATATTTGTACTGACTTTTCCGTTTTTAACTTCGGTACCGATAACCATCCCCGCGTCATAATATTGTCCGTTATAGTTAACTCCCGCTTTTACTGTATACGTTGCTGAACCGTCGCCTTTCTGATCAAAAACAGTTGTCGCCTTGGTTTCAATCATTGCCTTTTGTTTTTCAAACTCAGATTCAGTGAGAGTTTTATATTCTGCAAGAGATTCATTAGTTTTAGAAATTGCTGTTTTGTTTTCATCAATGAGAGACTTGTTTCCAGCAAATTCAGCTTTTACTTGCTGCTGATAACGTGCAAGTGACTGCTGATCTGATACTTGTACTTCGCGTATTTCGACAATCTCAGCTTTTCTGTTTCCATTCTCTTTCATCCAGCGCTTAGTATCGGCTCCCCTTGCAGTGGCATTTTCAAGCACAGCCTCTGCATTATCATCAATCTGTGATTGAAGCGCTTTCCCGGCATCTGTTGATAAGAACTGAGCCCGCAGCATCAACTATCCAGCTTGCATCTGAGGATAATTCGCCGCGTATAAACTCGGTCCACGCGCTTTGATTGCCAGTCTTATCAACGAGCCGGGCACGGAAGTAGAAAGCCACACCCGCAGCAAGCCCTTGCATCGTATAAGTTCGCTGAGGATAAGGAACGTCAGACAACAGCATCAAGTCATTGCCGTCATTTGTTTTGCTGTACTGAATCTCAGTATGTTGTGTGTCTGACGTGTCATCACCAAAATTCCAATCTATAGTAATACCAAAAATGATGGGAGTTGTGCGGAAGTTCAAAGGTACCGGAGGGTTACCCTCTTTTCCGTTGAGCTGAGTTTCCTGCGCATTGGCCCAGATACTTGAAATATCAGACGCATTAATAGCCCGGACACGTGACTGATAGCGTCCAGCATAGATGTTTGGGACTTCAAAGCTCTGTGTTGAAGTTCGGGGAACTGATACCCAGTTGCCGTTATCTTTCCGCCATTCAGCTTCATAAGCAATGGCATTTTCCACAGCGTCCCACGTTGCTCGCATTGTCGTGATAGCCAGCCCTTGGTATTTGGCAGAATAAGAACTGATGGACACGTTTTTCGGCGGAGCCTGAACACCAGGAGGAATAACAGAAATAGGACGCTCATCAATCCGGGTGCCGGTATCAATTCGGGCATATTTATCCGGGTCATGATGAACCGCGCTGATTTCAAATGTGTTATCACCCTTATCGCGTACTCCTGTCACTCTGAATTGCTGAACAAAGAGATCATTAGCATCAATCGCCCAACCTGATTCAACAGCCGGTATTTCACTGTAGGATGTCGTAACTGTGACTATCTTTCCATTTACTGCCTGAATTGTCCGGCCTTCTGATTTACCGGAGGGTAAGTTGATTAACAGGCGATCGCCTTCTTTAGCATCTGGCTTTCTGTCTAACGTAATGTTGCGTTCTGACACAACACTGATGCGGCCACCAATTATTCTGCCGGCACGATTTCTATTAGCAACACCAATAATATGGCCGGGTAAAGGGATTTGTCCTTCCAAACCAACACTGAACGATATAGCGTCATCTTCGCTGTTGGTCAGTAATATCCATCGTCCACGCCGGTTAGCTTCACTCTGCCGTGTACATCCAATTGCCGTAATTTCAGTCTGATTGATACCGTAGCGACGCACCAGTGCATTTTCAAAAACCGGTTCAAGAGCATCAGCATAGTGATTGTCGGGATCTGACCAGCTCACCATTGCAGTTGTATATCGGGTTCTCTCGCTTGCAGGCAGATGTATATGAAAATTTACCGTTGATGACGCTGGCCTGGTTAAAGATATAGTCCATGTCACGGGGCATATCAGCTAATGCAACAAGCTGGCTTTGCCCCCAGTATGTCATTCCACGGAATATAGCCGCGAGATCCGTTAGTACTGTCCACGCATCATTGCGAGACTGGATGTAAACGTTGCAAGTAAAGCGCGGTTCTTTACCGTCACCACCTCTCCCGTCCGGTACCAACTGATCGCAATACTGAGCAATACGATATAGCTCTGCTTCGCTGATTTGAGTTGAATTAATCCGGTTTCCAAGTCCGAACATCTCAGATACGATAATGTCATAAAAAACCCATGCGGGATTATCTGAATACGCCCACTTAAATGTACCGTCCCAAATTCCTGAATACGTGCGATTACCCGGATCATAGTTTGACGGCACACGGATAATACGGCCCTTTGGCTTGCAGCTAATTCTTGGGATGTCAGGAAACTGTTTAGAATCAAACTCAACATAGAGCAATGCGGTATTCGGATAGCGGAGTTTGGCGTCGATAACTTCTGTGATCGCTTGTACTAACATTTTATCTGCAATTCTATTGCTGCTACTGTTCGGCGTCAGCCGTCGTACACGGATTTGCCAACCCGTAGTGGCTTTTGGTAAATCTATACGATAAGAACGCTCATACAGTGTTGTTGTCTTACCATCAACCGCCGCTTTTAAGACTTCTCTGTAAGCTCCACCATCAGTAGCAAGATCAATGGCGTATTCAATTCGGTAACCAACGGTATCGCCGTTATCTTTCTGCCGTTGTAACTGCGGCCACCCAAAACGTAAGCGAACGGCTGATAACTTGGTATTAGAGACAGCACGTATCCACGGATGATCACTTTTCAGTTCCGTATTTATCCTGATTTCATTTTCAGCGGCGGGTATTCCCTGAATATATTCTTGAGCCTGTGTGCCTGGGCGGAATTCCCATTTAACACCTGAAGCGTTCAAACTTCCATCAGCGTTAGCTATAGGGGTATCATTCAGATAGATATTGGTACCATCCAACCCACCAGCAAACTCCCCCTCCCCAAGAGCTATTAACATTTTAGCTTTCGATATTGACTGAATACTGTCTGGGGATTCAATCGGCGTGCGTTGCTTGCCGCCACCTTTGCGGCCTTTGATTGTTAAAGTTGTCATGACTCACTCCATAAAAGTAGGTGTAATACCTACAAAAATATTGACGATGGAATCAGATATGGGTATTATACCCACACGTTAACGAAATGGGGGATTGATGAGCAGTGCAGAGTTAATAAAACGCTTGATAGCTGACGGATGGGTTAAGGCCAGACAAGACGGTAGTCACGTCACTCTAACTAAATCCGGTGTTGCGAAAATAATCACAATACCGCACCCAAGAAAGGACTCATCAAAAGGTGTTATCCGGCAGGCGCAAAATATTTCAGGACTGAAATTATTATGATAAAGGGCGCGGTATAACCGCGCCTTCTCTGCAAAGTTCATCATCAAATTAAAAGGTAATACTATGATTTATCCACTCTTTATATTTAAAACGGAAAATGGGTTTGATGGTTACTTCCCCGATGTCGAGGGCTGCTTTTTTGCTGGTAACACTTTAGCGGATGTTATCCGTGATGCAGAAAAAGCATTCGCCCAACACATGAATGTTTTAACCGAACACGGCGGCTATGTCCCAGCCCCCAAAGACTCATCCGATTACATCGGTGATCCTCGCTTGTCTGAGGATGGAGGGGTTATAGCCCTCATTGAATTAGACCCTGCGAAATATGAGTCAAAGGCCATCAAGTTCAATTTAACTATGCCCGGCAATCTATTAACTGCTATAGATCGCCACATTGAGGAAAACGGACACTATAAAAACCGCTCTGCTTTTCTCGCTGAATTAGCCAGAAAGGAAATAGCTCATCACTAACAAGTTAGGGCGGGAAACTGCCCTAGCTTATCGTTTCGTTACCGAGCAATATCACTGCTGATCTTCGGTATATATCCCGGCTGAAATGATTGCTCCGCCAATTTCTCGTGTTCCGTACAGAACAGGAACGGGATTACCCTGTGCCGTTGTATTGACTGGCCCACCAAACGCGTAAGAGGGTTTGTTGTCTGGTGACTCACGCATTCGCAAGCCGGGCTGTTGTGGTGAGAGCATTTGGACAACACCGCCTAATGCCATTGATGCGCCTACCATTGCAGTTGTTCCCCACAATCCACCCGCTGTAAATGCTGCGGCTATCCCTCCAGATGCAATAGTTGCTGCGGTAATTAAAGCAACACCTAATATTGTTTGAAATAATCCCCCGCGTTTGCTACCAATAATTACGGGCAAAATATGAATATCATCAGTGCCTTTTGTCATATCAAGTTCATCTTTGTTGATATTTTTACCGCCGACAAAAATAGCAAACGTCAGCCCTTTTTTATGGGCCTCAATCATATATTTTTCAAAACCCGGTAATAAACAACGCATCGCATTAATTGCTTTCTTCACATCCAATGCTTTATATTTAAATTCTTTACCAAAGTACTTAATTAAAGGCCCGTGCA
>NZ_AYSJ01000014.1:142214-185468 GCF_000517265.1 Photorhabdus khanii NC19 | reverse complement strand
CGCACCGGCAAGATCGGGGGCTGGATTGTATTCAGCTCTACCTGTAATAACGGCGTATTTCCATACCTCACCACAACGCTGACGGACTTTTTTCAACTTCTCAGTTGCCCCGCGCTTTTCCATTCTTGAAAGAACGTCCAATAACTCCAGTGGTTTTATGTCTGCTATTGGCCTGTCTCCAATATAAGGAAAAACATCATTTTCAAATGCACTCATCATGTCAGAGCGATATCCTACCGACCACCTATCTTTGCGCTTTTCATACCACTCGCGAGTGATTTTCTCAAAAGTATTTTCTGACGTGATGGCATTTTCTCGTCTTCGCTGCTTTCTGTCCTCGGAAGGATTAATTCCACCAGCAACCATTGAGCGGCATTCTACCGTTCTTCTTCTGGCCTCCGTTAAAGGCACCTCAGGATAAGTACCTAAAGAGATCATCTTCTGCTTATCATCAAAACGATAACGGAATCTCCACCATTTAGAACCATTCGGTTCTACTAATAGTGAAAGCCCATTTCCATCAGACAACGTGTAAGACTTTTCTTCCGGTTTGGCTTTCTTGATAGCCATGTCTGTTAGCTTCATCATCTCACCAATGTGTATAGGAAAATTTGTATAGGAAAAACTATACACAAAACTATACACAAATTCTTGTCGATTTTAAGAGATGCCAAGAGTCTTTAAGATACTTGTTTTCTATATTCTTATTGATTTTATTGGTAAAAGTAGACTTTAAGGGATGTTAGTAGAAGTTAAATTGGCGGAGGAGGAGAGATTCGAACTCTCGGATGGTTTCCCATCGGCGGTTTTCAAGACCGCTGCCTTAAGCCGCTCGGCCACCCCTCCGCAATGGCGTGCACTATAAACAGCACTGATAAAGATGTAAAGCCCCCTCTTGTTCAATTGCCGTAAATTTACTCTTTTTCACTGTTATTGGCTTATTTTCTCCGCATATATACAGACCATCCTTGGGTATAACAGTGATTTTTGCTAAATTACTACCATCTTTTCTTGATGGTTAAACGATTATGTTGGTATTCGAAGGTCGTGAGATCGAAACCGATGCACAAGGTTATCTGAAAAACAGCAGTGATTGGCAGGAAGCAATGGCTTCATTACTCGCCGAACAAGAAGATATTGATTTGAGTGAGCAACATTGGGAAGTCATTCGTTTTGTCCGGGGATTTTATGAAAAATTTAATACATCCCCGGCTATCCGTATGCTGGTAAAAGCAATCGCACAAAAGTATGGAGAAGAAAAAGGTAACAGCCGCTATCTTTACCGCTTGTTTCCCAAAGGGCCAGCAAAGCAGGCAACTAAAATTGCCGGGCTACCAAAACCGGTAAAATGTATCTAATAACAATCTGACTCAGTGGCGGACGCTAAAGTCTGCCACATCCTCCACGGCACAGGACTGAGACGAAAAACTATCGATCCGCGCCCTCGGTGGCCCACCCTGCTCCAACCAATGGGTTAATTTATCCAGTTGCTCACTTTCACCATAAGCGACAATTTTGACACTACCATCATGCAAATTACAGACGTAACCAGTCAGCTTATTGGATTTCGCCCAACGAAAAGTTTGATAACGAAATCCAACCCCTTGGACCCTGCCATAAACATAAATGGTTAACCCATATTTCATCATAATGCCCCCCTATCTACCCAGTCACCTTGCGGTATCGCTCACATATATAGTTAAGCACACCATTCTCGGTTGTGTTTTATATTTACTACAGCTAACCTGAAATTAGGTGAAGTCGCTCTCGCAATTATTAAAGCAAGAAAATGACTTCAACTACCGGGTATGCTCTTGTAATTCACCTTACTGCCCTCATATTCGTATCAATGCAAGGTTTTTTTGGAGGTGGCTATGATTATTGCCAGCAAATTCGGTCTCGGCCAACAAGTACGTCACAAGCTTCTAGGTTATTTGGGCGTTATCGTAGATATTGATGTGGAATATTCTCTGGAACAACCCCAAGAAGATGACATTGCATCCAATGCAGCCTTGCGTTCTGCTCCCTGGTATCATGTTGTGATGGAAGATGACGACGGCCAGCCTGTACATACTTATTTAGCCGAAGCGCAATTATCCTATGAAGCATCCGATGACCATCCAGAACAACCTTCCTTGGATGAGTTAGCAGAATCCATCCGTAATCAGTTATTAGCCCCACGACTGCGCAATTAACCCATATTATATTCCTCGAAAGGCAGTTATTCTGTTTTTAAACTGCCTGTACGGCAGTACACCCTCTGTTCGGTTGTTCGTCAATGAGTGAAATTTCTAAGCTGCCTATCCGGCAGTGCACCTAATCTTGGGATTTCAATTTTCGGACAGTGATCCATAACAACTTCCAGACCTGCTTCCTCCGCCAACCTTTTTGCTTGTTCGTTAATAACACCAAGTTGCAACCAGAGCACTTTTGCTTTGATATCTATAGCTTCTTGAACGATTCCATAGGCAGCTTCAGCGTTGCGGAATACATCTACCATATCAACAGGCTGAGGAATATCGGCTAATTGCCCATAAACGTGTTGCCCAAGCAATGTTTGCCCGGCAAGTTTCAAATTGACAGGAATAACCTGATAGCCTTGTTCCAATAAATAAGCCATAACTTTATAACTCGGACGATCAATTTTCTCACTGGCCCCTACCAACGCAATAGTTTTCACTCGTCTCAGTATGTCCGCAATTTGCTGGTCACTCATTTATTACTCCTTAACAAAATCCAGTATTTTCACTTTGTTTATTTATTCAGCCAAAACGATATCTTAAGGCTTACGTTGAACAAGTACATTTAACCGCTCCAGTTGATGCACAAACACAGATGGATTTTTCTTGTCCTGCATCAACCAAACCTGCTTCTTCGCCCGGGTTAATGCAACATACAAAAGACGACGTTCTTCCGCATCAGGAAATTCCTCCGGTTGTGGCAATAAAACCAGCTCTATCACCGATTCCCTTACCGGTGCAGGAAAACCATCTTTTCCCTGATGCAACCCAAGAATAATCACATAATCCGCTTGTTGCCCTTTCGAAGCATGAATCGTCATGAACTCTATTTTAAGTTTAGGCCAGCGAGTCGTTGCTTTTCTTAGTAATTCAGGTTGCAAGTGGTGATAACGTGCCAGCAATAAAATTGTTTCCTGCTCGGTGACATAGCCACTCATTTTATTTAACAAAGGTTCAAGCTGATCTTCCGGCAGGATGACAACAGACTTTTTGTTACCTTTAGTCAAACTGTTTAAGTGCTTCCTCAATTGATTTGGGTTTTGTTGCACAAATGCGTTAGCAATCTCACCAATCCGATCATTAAACCGATAAGAGGTATCCAGTACACATTCAGTACCTTTGCCAAAATAATCAGCAAATGCAGTAGTCAACACTAACTCAGCACCATTGAAACGATAAATTGCCTGCCAGTCGTCCCCTACGGCAAACAAGCAACTTTGGCTGTTTTGCGCCCGCAATGCAGCGAGCAATTTAGCCCTTAATGGTGAAATATCCTGAAATTCATCGACCAGAATATGTTTCCACGGGCTGATAAACCGTCCTTTCTCCAAAATATTCACGGCCTGATGAATCAACCCTGAGTAATCAACAGCGCCTTCTGTTTTCAATTCAGATTTCCACGCTTTTAATAAAGGCCCCATCAAGCGAATACACTTTTGAAACTGATCCAGATACTCTTCCTGAGCCAACTCTGTCATAGCCTTCTGACTACCACCGTGCATACGCATTAAGCCCAGCCAGCGCTCAAGCCTGCCTGACAAACGGTTAGCAAGCTGTTCATCACGCCAAAATTCACCTTCCGGCACTTGCCATTTCAGCCCCTCGGTCAGCCATTCCCGCCAACCCTTAGCTTGTGCTTTTTTCTCACTGCATTGTTGCTGCCAGTGTTTAATCAGAAAATCCCTTCTTTTTTGTCCGTCAGTTTCTAATGTGCTGATTTTAGGTGCTCTATTACTTCCTTGTTGAATAATATACAACGCCAGCGCATGAAACGTTTTCGCTTTGATATCTTTCACACCAAGACGAATCTGAATCCGTTCATTCATCTCATCAGCAGCCTGATTACCAAACGCGAGCAGTAATATCTGTTCAGAAATCGCCTGTTGACGAAGCAATAGCCAACCCGCTCTCGCCACCAGTACGGATGTTTTTCCACTACCTGCACCAGCAAGAACCAGTACTGAATTTTCACCATTAACAACGGCCAGGCTCTGAGAAAGGTTTAAAGGAGATGTTTCTACCCGCTGAAAAAAGTCACGGTGTTGTTCCAACATACGTTCTGTCCATTGCAGATTTATCTTTTCAACAGACTTTTCACCATTCTCAAGCCAACGCAAACAAATTCGATACCCGTCCCGGCAATTATCAAATTGCTCCAGACGCTGTAATGGCAGCGGTAAAGCCTGAAATACTGCCTGAATCCGCTGCTGTAACTGGAACAAATCCGCTTTTTTAAGCCAGTGATCCTGCTGCTCAATTTTATTGATTTCATTAACCTGAGCCGCCAGTACATCAGCACTGACATCACTCATTTCCTGGCTCCATTTCTGCCATTCATCAAGCAGATAATGATAAAAGCGCTGAGTTTGCCGCCATTCAGTGCCATGAAGGCGAATAGCTTGTCCACCGGGTAGTTCAAACTCCAGCTCACCCCAGACAATGCCTCGTTTGCACTGAATATCAATTAGCTGGTTAAATGGGATAAGGTATTGATGCTTCTCACCACTGACTTCGATACCCGCATTCAGCAAACGCACCCGGTTATAAGGATGTTGAGCAAGGCGTTGACCAATTCGTGTTGCTTTAAGTTCCATTATCGTAGCGCCATACCTGAAAAATAGTTGAACTATGTCTTATAAGGGTTTTTTATCACTAATAAACCTTTTATCATAATGGTTATTTATGACCGTTATCATTACCTCAGAGGTATTTTGTGCTAACTGTTTCCCCCGGTCCGCGCCGTTTTCTTTATAACAGTCATCTTCTCTATTATATCCGCATCCTGATAGCCCTGACTGGAACAACATTAGCGCCTTGGTTTCTGGATAAAGAACCTAAAATAACCATACCATTGACCTTGGGCGTTGTTGCCGCAGCACTGGCTGATCTTGATGATCGTCTGATTGGCCGTTTACGCAATCTGGTGATCACGCTGATTTCTTTCTTTATCGCTTCAGCCTCCATTGAATTACTGTTCCCTTATCCTTGGCTTTTCACCATCGGGCTGGCGTTATCCACCTGTAGCTTTATCTTACTGGGCACCCTTGGACAGCGTTATGCAACTATTGCATTTGGCGCGTTGTTGATTGCAATTTATACCATGCTGGGCGCATCTATTTTCCCACTATGGTATCAGCAACCGCTATTACTGTTGACAGGGGCAATCTGGTATAACCTGCTCACCCTCACCGGCCATTTACTGTTCCCTATCCGGCCGTTACAGGACAATCTGGCGCGTTGTTATCAGCAACTTTCAGCTTACCTTGATGCCAAAGCTAATCTGTTTGATCCTGATATAGAAGAAGAATACCAGCAAGCTGTCGTTAATGTGGCAATGGCAAACGGTGATTTAGTGAACACACTGAATCAAGCCAAAGCCTCCTTGCTAACCCGTCTGAAAGGCGATCGCGGCCAGCGTGGAACTCGCCAAACTCTGCATTATTACTTTATTGCACAAGATATTCATGAACGGGCAAGTTCATCTCACGTGCAATACCAAAGCCTGCGGAATATTTTCCGCTATAGCGATGTTCTGTTCCGGTTTCAACGTCTTCTCGCCATGCAAGCCCGTGCTTGTGAACAAGTTGCTCAGTCGATACTTTGGCACAAGCAATATCAGCACAACCCACGCGTTGAACGAGCATTTAATTATTTGGAAAGTTCCCTGCAACAACTCAATGAACAACAGAAACATAATCTCAAAATTACTGCATTATATAACCTGCTGAAAAACCTGCGGGCAATTGATGCGCAACTATCAAGCATCAGTTCTGGGCAATACAATCTTTCCAAAGAAAGAAAAGATGAGACCCAACTATCTGATGAGCGTTTAACTGGCTGGCGCGATATCCGTCTAAGGATCAGCCGTCATCTGACGCCACAAGCAGCTTTATTCCGCCATGCGATCCGTATGTCTGTTCTGTTGTGCAGTGGCTACGCCATGATCCAATGGTTAGATCTACAACGCGGGTACTGGATTTTACTCACCAGCCTGTTCGTGTGCCAACCCAACTACAGCGCTACCCGCCGCCGTTTGGCACTGAGAATAATAGGCACCATTGCCGGAATATTAATCGGCTTGCCAATCCTCTACTTTGTGCCATCTATTGAGGGACAATTGGTACTGATTGTTATCTCTGGGGTACTATTCTTCGCTTTCCGTAATATTCAATATGCACACGCGACCTTGTTTATCACACTACTGGTATTACTATGCTTCAATTTGCTGGGTGAAGGTTTTGAAGTCGCACTACCAAGGATCGTTGACACATTAATTGGCTGTGGTATCGCCTGGTTAGCAGTAAATTTCATTTGGCCAGACTGGAAATTTCGCCAGCTACCACAAGTGATAAGCCGGACCATGAACACCCATTGCCGCTACCTCGATGCGATTTTAGTTCAATATTGTCAGGGAAAAGATAATGGCCTGAACTACCGAATTGCCCGCCGTGATGCTCACAATAGTGACGCAGAGCTGGCATCAGTTATTTCAAACATGTCTGCCGAACCGAAAAGTTACCAGACCTCCCAAGAAGAAGTGTTCCGGTTACTGTGCCTGAATCACACCATGTTAAGTTATATCTCTGCACTGGGAGCGCATCGGGATAAATTGGATAACAAAGTTATTCTGGATATTCTTAATGATGCTATTTGTTATGTCGATGCAGCATTAAAACCGGGATTAATAGATGATGATAGAATTGAGCAAATATCTGTCAACATAGCGACAAGAATTGAGCAAACCCCGGCAGAAAGAGACAGTAAAGAACAGCTGGTATTGCAACAAACAAGTTTATTAATAGGATTGTTGCCTGAAATTGTCTCTCTGATTAAAAAAATTAATCAATAATAGCCAGGTTGATATACTGGGGCAGTTGACTGCCCCTTTTATTTAGCTGTTCACGATAAAGATCTAACAAGCCAATTCCTTATGCCAGCGTAATAAGTCATTACGAATCTGTACCGGCAAAACGGCTGAATGGCATCCTTCAATTGCACCAGCCAGAGCAAGTAATAAATTAACATTAGATTTTCTTTTATACTGATGTAGTTTTAAATAACTGGCTTTCGCGCCTAACAGCCGTAAATCTTCAACTTTACATATTCCTACCTTCCATAACTGACGCTCAAGAGACATTCCAAGATTAGGCAAATCTTTCAAGCGTGTTGGCATCTTTTTTTTACCCGTCATTTCAATTAACGAGTAGTGATAAGCCAAATACGCATATTGAGATAATAATTCTTGATCTTGCCAAAGTGATTCAACAACCTGGTAATAACGCAAAATTACCGGCACTCCCTTTTTCGAGTAAATATAGTTTTTCATCCCTCTGGCTTTAAATAATACTTCAGCATGGCCATTTCCCCGTAAATATAATTCTCCATCAGCAATAATAGCAAACATAATCCCGTCAGCCAGCAGGCTGTAACCGCCGAACTGTGGCTTCCTTGTCAATCTTCCAAATGAAGAAAAACCATTTTTGAGTTGAGTAAAACGCACCTCAGACAACAACATACTGATCACTCCATGAGTTTTGTGCAAATAAATCTTTTATCCATAGATTTGTCCCAACTATTAGAGAAATAAATAACAGGAACAAGCAATTGAAAACATACGCAATTCAATTTTCCCTGCCAATGGTTAAATGAGTTTCAAGCCATTTATCGTAAATATTTGCGAAGCTCTTTGAAAAAATAGACTTGATCTTAGCCTGACATGAAGATACTGTATATTAATACAGTTACTTGTGGCGGGGTTCATTATGGGCATTCAATCATCCTGGGTTTACCTTCCTAAACATCAGCTAACAGAAAAGCGACTATCACTCTCTTCACCTGCGCAAGATAATTCAGCCGGACGTGGTGGTATCGTGAGTGAATTGATTTATAGTGATAACCAAGCTGTCATTAATCATATATTGCTACCTTTGTTACGCCAGTCAGGAAATGAAGCCCGCTGGTTGCTATGGGTTAGTCCACATCAAAAACTGAGCCGCCAATGGCTAATTCGCTCTGGATTACCCTTAGATAAAATTGTGCAATTAAATCGCATCAACTCTATTACAACAGTAGACGCAATGGAAAGAGCGTTAGCAAGTGGTAATTACAGCGTGGTGCTTGGCTGGTTGCCAACGTTATTAGCAAGAGATACAGTAAGATTACAGTCTGCGGCACAAAAAGGTAATGCATTGGCCTTTATTATGCGCCCACAAGATGTAAATAAAGGAGCCAATGGCACTGAATCGCAATCAAATTTACTAAAAATTCATTCTATTTACTATCATTGACCAAAATTAGGAATTATTCCAATATTCATGACACAAAATAACCAATTCAGGCTTAGAATCACTAATCACAACTAAAATCAATTAATTAAGATAGGATTAGTTGTAAAGAATAGTAAAGTTTTTTTTAAAATCATACATTATCTTTTAAATTTTTTGCTCTATTAATCAAGGGCCACTTGTAACTTTTTAACTTCGTTGTAGACTTTACACCATTAAAGGTTACTGCCCTTGGTTCCTTATGTACTGTTTGGTCCATTGATTTGATAGAAGTGCAGTATTCCTAACTGAGTTTTTTAATCAATATGGCTAATAGCCTATCTCAGTAGATATAATTTAGTGCAGGCTATTCTTATGGACAAATAGTGAACACCGATAGCGTACAAAATTTAAAACGTACATGCAGTAACGGTACATGAAGAATTTGAGCCCTGCTCAGTGTTCACTGTTATTACTAAAGAATGGCAAAGGAAATAACCTAATGGGATAGGCAGTAAGTAAAAAGGCTCCCGAAGCCAATTGCCTATTGGGTGATGATAATAACGAGGCGTTAAAATGAAAAAGACAGCTATCGCGGTAGCAGTGGCAGTGGCCGCTTTCACAACTGCAACGCAAGCAGCTCCAAAAGACAACACGTGGTATACCGGTGGTAAATTGGGTTGGTCCCAATACCATGACGTAAACTTCTACGGTAACGGTTATACCAATGAAATCGGTAATGGCCCTACTCACAAAAGCCAACTGGGTGCTGGTGCTTTCTTAGGCTACCAAGCTAACCCATATCTTGGTTTTGAAATAGGTTATGACTGGTTAGGCCGTATGCCTTACAAAGGTAACGTAAACAATGGCGCCTTCAAAGCTCATGGTTTCCAACTGGCGACTAAATTGAGTTATCCAATTATGGATGATCTGGACGTCTATACTCGTCTGGGTGGTATGGTTTGGCGTGCAGATTCCAAAGCGAATTACGGTGCCACCAATACTCATCTGAGAAATCATGATACAGGCGTTTCGCCACTGGCAGCTATTGGTGTCGAGTATGCGGTGACCAAAGACTGGGCGACTCGTCTGGACTACCAATGGGTTAACAATATCGGTGATGCAGGTTCAGTCGGTGCGCGTCCTGATAACGGCTTGCTGAGCGTAGGTGTTTCTTATCGCTTCGGCCAAGATGAAGCAGCCGCTCCAGTTGTTGCCCCAGCTCCAGTTATCGCTCCAACGCCAG
Source organism: Photorhabdus khanii NC19 (assembly GCF_000517265.1). Lineage (GTDB taxonomy): Bacteria > Pseudomonadota > Gammaproteobacteria > Enterobacterales > Enterobacteriaceae > Photorhabdus > Photorhabdus khanii. The sequence continues at coordinate 175,719 of NZ_AYSJ01000014.1, read as the reverse complement.
CGCCAGTTGTTGAGAACAAACGTTTTACTCTGCGTTCTGATGTTCTGTTCGCATTCGCCAGCGCTGAGCTGAAAGCAGAAGGCAAGCATACTCTGGATAAACTGTATACTGAATTGGCAAACATTGACCCAACTCAGGGTAAAGTGCTGGTTCTGGGTTACACTGACCGTATCGGTAAAAACGAACACAACCAGCCATTGTCTCAAAAACGCGCTCAAAGCGTAGTTGACTATCTGGTAGCTAAAGGCGTTCCTACCGGTAGCATCAGCGCAGAAGGCCGTGGTAAAGCAAATCCAGTAACCGGTTCTACTTGCGACAAAATCAAAAAACCGAATTTAATCAACTGTCTGGCTCCAGATCGTCGTGTAGAGATCGAAATCCAGGGGATTAAAGAAGTTGTTACTCAAGCGCAAAAAGCTGCTCATTAATCGCCGTTATTGATTACATTAGTCATTAAAAGCGCAGAAAGCCCCATTTTCAGATGGGGTTTTCTTTTAGCTGTCTCCCCCTAATCCTAAAAGTTCGTTTCGCTCTCCATGAGAATTTAGGCGGGAAAATTCCACAGTTTTATTAAGAATCTCGTTGCAATACCAACCCACAACAACTGAGGCTACTCGTTCTTACCCAGAATAGCTTCCAAGTCATGCTTCAAACTGGACATTTGGGTGGCGTATTTTTCTTTACGTTCAGCATCTTCAATTAATTGTATGATAGTTTCGGACAGCGTATTACCCCGTCTCTGAGAAAGTGCAGATAAACGATGCCATACAAGAAAATCTAAATCGATAGATTTCTTGCGGGTATGCTGATGTTCTGCATTAAAATGCCGTTTACGCCGGGCTCGGATAGTTTGCTTCATTCGGTTGAATAAATCAGGATTCATATGCTGCTCAATCCATTTAAGTACCCTTACCGGCTCACTCTCAAGTTTGATCAGCTTATCAACCGCTGCATGAGCTGCGCTGTTTTCTATATATTTAGTAATTGGCTCACCTTCCTGATGTTTTCTAATCAGATAAGCCCATTTCCAGCCACATTCCAGATTTTCCAGTTGTTGATATTTCATCTTATTTTCCCGGTGACAGCGTAACTTAAAAATAAGCATAGCAACTATTTTAACAAATTGCTTATAACCAAACTGATTAATACCTATTTTTTGCTCAAAATAATGCCTTACATAAAGCGTCCGAAATAGCAAACATTCAAGCATGTTGGTTTATATCTTAATCTTGTATAATCGACGCTTTCCTACTTCACATATATAGCGATCACTTTGACCAATAACAAACTAGACTGGCAGGCATTACTGCCGAATTGCGCACCCTATGAAGCGCTTTTTCATTCTGCTTCCCAACAGACGCCTGCCAGTATGGAAGCCGTTCAATCACGGCTACATAGTGGTTTGCAGCTTTTCTGCCGGATGGATTCCCGCCAGCCTTTTATGCTGTTGAAAGCCGAAGAATGTGATACTTATTTGTCAACATTGGCTGAATCCATCCATCCATTACTCCCCAAAGAAGCTCCTCAAATTGGTGGTGACTATCAGATAGAGCAACAAAAAATCAGCTGGCACCCCTCAACAGAAGGCCATTTCACACCTGAGTTGCGAGTAGCCTATCGTGAATGGATAGAAGCAGAGCAATTATTTGGTTGCGTCCATTCTCACCACGGAGAAATTCACCTGCAACCCGGCCTGGTCCATCAGGTAAATGGCGGCGTACTCATCCTGCCATTACGTACCCTGTTATCTCAGCCGTTAATGTGGGTTCGCCTGAAACAGATGATTATTCAGCAACGCTTTGAATGGTTATCTCAGGATAATAATAAACCTTTGCCATTACCGATTCCCTTCATGCCATTAAATCTGCGTCTGATTCTGGTTGGGGATCGTCTGAGCCTTGAAGAGTTTCAGGTTACCGAGCCTGAATTAGTAAAAAACGCGCTATATGGTGAATTTGAGCTGGATATGCCACTGCATAATGAGCAAAATTTAAGTCTGTGGTGTAGTTATATCAATGGGCTTATTCAGCAGTGGCAATTGCCGCCATTGAGCGATAATGCCTGGCCTGAATTTATCCAACAAGCAACCCGCTATGTAGAAGATCAATACAGCTTGCCTTTGGATATTCTCTGGCTACACCGGCAACTGACCGCTGCGGCACTCTATCAGCAAGAAAATCAGATTACCGCTCTATCAATTATACAAGCAGAAGAGAATCGTCGCTGGCGCCACAACTATCTGCCCGAACGTGGCTTAGATGAGATTCATCAAGGTCAGATTCTTATCCATACCCAAGGTATGGTTATTGGTCAGATTAACGGATTATCTGTGCTGGAGTATCCCGGTCATCCTGACCCAGTAGGCGAGCCATCCCGTATCACTTGTGTGGCTCATGTGGGAGATGGGGAATTTATTGATGTCGAACGCAAAGTCGAGTTAGGTGGCAATATCCATGCTAAGGGCATGATGATTATGCAAGCCTTTCTGATTTCCGAGCTAAAGCTAGATCAACCGCAACCTTTCTCTGCATCTATTGTATTTGAACAATCCTATGGTGAAGTTGATGGTGACAGCGCTTCACTTGCCGAATTATGCGCACTGATAAGCGCTCTTTCCCAGCAACCCATCGATCAACAGCTGGCTGTCACAGGTGCGGTGGATCAATTTGGCTATGTTCAACCCATTGGTGGTATTAACGAAAAAATAGAAAGCTTTTTTGAAGTATGCCATCGCAGAGGGCTAACCGGCCAGCAAGGCGTTATCCTGCCAACAGCAAATATCCGCCATTTATGTCTTAATCAAGCTGTTGTAGACGCGGTAAAAGAACAAAAATTTCATTTATGGTCAGTAAAACATGTTTCTGAAGCACTACCTTTATTGACAGGTGTCCCTTATTATGATGAACAAGAAGCACACTTGTTAGCTATGATACAGGAACGTATAACCCAGATGAATAATCAGGAACGACCTAAATTTCCATGGTTTCTTCGCTGGTTAGGTTAATTCAGAATGTCTGATCGGAGTTGTTCAGCGTACAAGTGTACACTATTATTTACCCTACATTAAATATAAGGCTATTTTAGAATATGGTTGATAAACGCAAATCCTACACAAAAGAAGATCTTATGGCATCTGGGCGAGGTGAATTGTTCGGAGAAAATGGGCCACCATTACCATCAGGCAATATGCTGATGATGGACCGCATCATTGAGATGACAGAAAACGGTGGTACCCACGGTAAAGGCTATGTAGAAGCTGAATTGGACATTAATCCTGATTTGTGGTTTTTTGACTGCCATTTTACTAACGATCCGGTAATGCCGGGCTGTCTTGGCCTTGATGCGATGTGGCAATTAGTGGGATTCTTCCTTGGCTGGTTAGGTGGCGAAGGCAAAGGGCGCGCGCTCGGTGTTGGCGAAGTTAAATTTACTGGTCAGGTATTGCCAACAGCTAAAAAAATCACTTACCGTATTAATTTCAAACGTGTTATTAACCGTAAATTGATTATGGGTCTGGCTGATGGTGAAGTCCTGGTAGATGGCAAAATTATCTATACTGCAACAGATCTGAAAGTGGGCTTGTTTAAAGATACCAGCACTTTCTGACAAATAACCAGTGAAATATCAAAAAGCAAGGTGACTGGCTAATTGCTTTTCACCTTTTTACTAAAAGCGAAACATCAAGTAACACAGTGTACATATCTGGAATAACATATTCTTCCTGCAAAGGCCATTCCGGCGACACCTCAAAATCTGGGGTTTGATACCCAGCAATGGCAATAGAACGTAAAAATCAAATTAAGTTCTGAATTTTAGACCTGCCTGCACATATTTCTACGTAAAACCATACCTGCTCAATCTGCATCATGGGCCCTTATTCTCTTTGACTGATTAGTATGCAATTGGCAAATTGTGCTATGCTCAAAGTGACCTGATATATCAATAAGCTCACAAAAGCATACTGATAGCAGGTGAAAAATATTCATAAAATTTATAATTATTATTAACAAACACAACCAAGGGTGATTTATATGAACATCAGAAAAATAATGCTCATCATCGTAGCATTGACTCTTACACCAACTACCATAGCAAAAAAACTAGATAGGGTTGACGGTACCGTCGAAATGCTAAAAGCACCTAACACGAATGGAGATTGCTATGGAAAAATAATGACCCCTACTCACGCCCAAGGATTTAGGTGGGTATGTACTATTAATGGCGGAGCGACGCTATTATCATTGCTTCAAACAGCCTATACAAGTCATGAAATTGTAACCATCTCAATCAATGGGATTGAGGAATATAGCCCTCTCTTTTGGGTTGAATTACATCATAAATGTTTATCAAATGCAGCTTACTGCAATTATTAAATTACGCCATCCCGCGTATTAGTAAGTAGATTATTTAATGGCCGCAGCATGAGCCATGTTGAACAGGTTAAATAGGATGTGTCACCTGGCGGCCATTGATTCACATTTTATTGAATTCGCAAATAAAATATCAAAGGTGCACAACAACATGAAAAAATTGGAATCCTGACATTACTAATACTTACCGATTTATTGCACACTGTGCACCAAGACCTTTATCACACAATGCGTTAAAATAAATATTGGTAAGCCATTAGTGCCGGAATAAATTTATTTTTATGCGATATGGCCATTTTTACTTTAATCACCGCAAAGGGAAATCTAAACAGAAAAAATATCAACAAGGCTTAATCTGACAGATATCTGTATTAATCAGTCACTGTCAGATCAAATTTAGGTTAATATACATTGATAAAAAGTAGAGATTTTGCTCACTTAATTATTACTTTAATTCGTGGCCTTAGTTTGCCAGACTAAGCCATCGTTGCCCTGTCTTCCATAGCCTGACGCCACCCTCCTAACCAATGAGAACGGGCATCTAATGAACAATAGGGGCAATGCTCCCTTGGACGTCCTAAAATACCAGCCTGATACCCTTTCGACAACGCACGTGCTAAACGATCTCGTTTCTGTCTCTTCATGCCTTATTTACCTCATAAGCTATATCAGTAGAAAGAAAACAGTGGTCGTCATTTATCCAACCACAATTTAGAAATACCCCTATAAGTTTTGAAAATCAAGTCAAGAAATTCATATTAATGTAATATTTGTTATATTTAGTACAGAGAAATCGATAACAGACTAATAATAAAGAGAAATTTTTACGTTGCGAAGAATATTTATTTTCTCCGGGAATAAAAAACTTTACGCCCGGAGAATGGCAGAGGTTACGATTGGGAAATCAGTTGACTAGCAATAGCTTGCGCCAATTGGCTCCATCCTTTTGCCAATGTGCGGACTAAATCATCATAACCATCTTCTTCCTGTTCCAGTTCCAGATTAAAAGGCTGTTTAATCACACTCCCCTGACGGACTAACGTCCAGTAACCTTGCAGAATCACCTTGCCATCATAGCGACCATGAAAGCGGGTCACTGTCACATCCAAAGTATCAGGTTTATTAATCAGCGGTTGGGCAGAAACCAAACACCAAGGCAACGCCATGGTTAATTCAGCTACCAGAACTTGCTGTAACTGCTGTTCCAATGGACTTGCCCACAGATGATTCGCCGCACTGACATAACTGACATCACTACTTTGATACACCACACCTGGGGATGACAGATAATCGGATAACATAACCCGTTGTACCCATAACTGGCGATCATGCTGCACAACAGCGCTATTTTGTGATGTTATTTCTACTATCGGCAATTGATAATAGGTCTTTTCCGGCTGACTACTACAAGCGGAAATAAAAATTATCAAAGTTAACGCCAACCTTCTCATCATTTTTTAGCCTTCTTCGGTTCTGGATCTTCAATTGGCTTAGCTTCAAAAACTAAGGCATTGCTCTTATTATTCAATGTCCTCAAGACAGGTTGTAATTCACTCAATACTTGATCCAGTCTCTGCATATTATCTAGCATCTTGTTATAAGCCGGTGAACCAGGCTGGAAACCTTGCATACTGCGGTTAAACTCCTGCAATGTCTTCTGTATATCTTTCGGCAGATCTTTCGTTTCAGGATTTGCCAGCACTTTATTCAATTCATCAAGGGTCCGTTGCGCTTTTCTGATAGCCTTCTGACTCTCTTCCAGAGTACGGATAGCCTGATTAAACATCGGTTCAATGGGCATATTATTAATTTTGTCCAGCGCTGAAATAATTTTATGCTGAATCTGAGCAAGACCACCGCTGATTGTCGGCAATAACGGATAACCTGCGATCTCATGCGGTCCGGGCCACCCTTTTTCATTCGGATAGAAATCCAAATCAATAAACAGCGCTCCGGTCAGCAAGTTACCCGATTTGAGAGAAGCCCGCAGACCACGTTTAGTTATGCTATTCAGCTCTTTCTCAACATCAAACCCTTCTCCCAACTCTTTCTCAAAGCGCCCTGGCTCAATAGAGATAAGTACCGGAATACGAAAATCGTTATCCATACGCTGTATCATCCCTTCCGAATAGAACGGTACCTTTGCCACCGTCCCCAAACGAATCCCACGAAATTCCACTGGCGCGCCCGGCTGCAACCCACGGACTGAATCAGAGAAGAGCAACAGATAATCTTTATGTTCGGTATATAAAGAATCCTGAATGCTTTTTTTATTATCGAAAAGTTTGTAAGTGGCTTTTTCTTTAACCGGCCCACCCAGTTCCCAACCTTTAGGTACATCAAAGCTGACACCCCCACCAAACAGAGTTGATAGCGAAGCCATGTCAACGCGTACCCCCTGAGAAGACAGATCAACCGTGATACCACTTTCTTTCCAAAAACGGACATTGGTTGTCAGTAAACCGTCATAAGGTGCATTAATAAACAACTGGTATCGCATCAGATGGGATTTTGGTTCAAACTCGCTGATTTCAACAGAGCCAACCCGATAGCCCCGAAACAGCACTGGATCGCCCGGATTGAGCTGACCCGCTTTATCACTGGTCAGTATTACACGGATACCTTTTGCGTCAGGTGAAGCCAATGGAGGTGAATCCAACAAATTAAATTCATCTTTTTCATCACCAAGTGTTCCCGGTTGAAGTTCAATAAAAGCCCCGGACAAAAGAGTACCAAGACCCGATATACCATCACGGCCAATCTGCGGTTTCACTACCCAAAAGGCACTATCACTATGTAATAGATTTTCCATACCATCATGCAGCCGGGCCTTGACAATAACCTGGCTAAGATTATCACTCAGCATGACCCTCTCAACCACGCCGACATCCACGCTGCGGCTCTTAATTTTAGTTTTACCTGCTTCAATTCCTTCTGCGTTGGAAGTAATCAACGTCACTTCCGGCCCTTGATGGCTGAAATGGTAAAATAATATCCAGGCACCAATCAGCACGGTCACAATCGGCACAATCCAGACTGGCGACCAACTTTTAATTTTATCGATTCTGGCCTGATTCTGGTCTTCAACTTTATCCGTCACTTTGACACTCCTTCATTGCCTTATAACGAATGTTTAACGTTGGCTCTATCCCAAATTAAACGAGGATCAAATGTAATTGCCGCAAACATAGTCAAGATAACAACTAAAGCAAAAATAACCGCCCCCATAGCAGGATAGACACTCATCAATTTCCCCATACGCACCAGTGATGACAATATTGCAATAACAAATACATCAATCATTGACCAACGGCCAACAAATTCCACAATTTCATAAATAAAATGCATCTGTGCGGAATCCCGTTTACCGTGGCCTTTTGCATCCCAACACAACCAGCCAATTGCCAGCATTTTCAGTGATGGCACCATAATACTGGCGATAAAAATGATTAAAGCTACCGGGTATGAACCTACACTCCACAGTAATATCACCCCAGCCATAATCGTGGAATCACTCTGACTGCCGAGCGATTCTGTCACCATCATTGGCATGACATTAGCAGGAATATAAAGCATTAAAGCCGTAACCAGCAGCGCCATTGTCCATTGCAGACTGTTACGGCGACGGGCATGTCCCCGGGTATGACAGCGTGAGCATACCAACTGGTCTGACGGTAAAATAGCCGTACAACACTGACATAACCGGACGCCCTGCACCAAACCCGATTTCCCAGCCTGTAACGGTATATCTACTTTAGGCGCGGGCACAATCTGGTTCCATAGCCAGTGGCGATCCAGACACTGAAATGCTCTCACCTGGAGAAGACAAAACAGACAATATGGCAGAAAACTTAAACCTAACCCAATATCACCATAAGCCATTAATTTGACGAAGCTGACTAATACCCCCGCCAGAAAGATTTCAACCATGCACCAGTTCTTCATCTGAAATAGCACCCGGGCCAGCCAAACTCTTATCTTCTGAGAAATAACAACACCCTGGCACAACAGGATAACCGCTACCATACAGAACGCAGGCACCAATTGAACACAGAGCAGAAAAAATGTTCCTATACTGGCGTAATCTTCATTGAACAGCACTTGTGGGATTTGAGATAAGGTAATTTCGCTGCCAATTCCGGCCACATTCATGCGAACAAACGGAAATAAGCAAGCAATCAACAGCATAAATAATGCACTGATTGCATAACCCGTTGGTTGATGCTTAGGTTCCTTCCACCATGTGACTAACGTCGTTTCACAACGGGGACAAACCGCCTTGGTTCCCTGAACCCATTCTGGCAATGCCACCAGCAAATCACATTGAGAGCACAATACCATGTCATGGTGATGGTTATTGGAACACAAGGTCTTTCTCCTGTAAGAAAACCGGGAATATCCGCAGAATCATACTCAAGGTGATCCTACGGTATGATTCTGCTAAGTATGATGATTATTAGCCGTTTTTCAATGTTTCCAATTCCTGCCAGCGATCAAAAGCAACTTCTAATGCTTGCTCTCTTTCAGACAGTTTTGTCAATATTTTTCCGGTCACTGCATGTGGTTGATTAAAAAACTCAGTATCACTCACTTGAGATTGTAATTGATTAATCTCTTCTTCCAGTTTCTCCAGCAATGACGGTAATTGATCTAATTCACGCAACAAATGGTAACTCATTTTGTTACCAAGACGTTTTGACGACTCTTTAACCTTCTCCGCTTTAACTTCAGCTTGAAGTTTTTTCTCACTTTGCTGGCGCAGTGATACAGTCTGCTCACGCTGTTGTTGAGCATCGTAATAACCACCAACATAGTTTTTGATCACACCATTGCCTTCAAAAATCCAGCATTCAGTGACTGAGTTATCAACAAATTGACGATCATGGCTGACCAGCAATACTGTACCTTTATAACTGTCTACCAGCTCTTCCAGCAATTCCAGTGTTTCCACATCCAAATCGTTGGTTGGTTCATCAAGTACCAGCAGATTACTGGGGTTCAGGAACAGACGTGCCAGTAACAACCGGTTCCTCTCACCACCGGAAAGCGCTTTAACCGGCGTCATCGCCCGTTTAGGATGAAACAGAAAATCCTGCAAATAACCCAAAACATGGCGAGAACGGCCGTTAACCATCACTTCCTGCTTACCTTCAGCCAGGTTGTCCATTACCGTTTTTTCAGGATCAAGTGCTGTACGATGCTGATCAAAATAAGCAACCTCCAGCTTAGTACCACAATGAACACGGCCGCTATCGGGTTGCAAATCGCCTTGCATCAATTTCAGTAAGGTTGTTTTACCACAGCCATTTGGCCCCACCAGTGCAATTTTATCCCCACGCTGAATCTGAGCACTGAAATTACTGACCAGTTTCCTGTCACCAATCTGATAATTCACATTTTCCAGTTCAAATACAATCTTACCGGAACGACTTGCTTCTTCCATCTGTACTTTGGCTGTTCCCATCACCTCACGACGTTGGGAACGCTCAACACGTAACGCTTTCAACGCCCTGACACGCCCTTCATTGCGGGTACGGCGTGCTTTAATCCCCTGGCGAATCCACACTTCTTCCTGCGCTAATCTGCGATCAAATTCAGCGTTCTGCATTTCTTCCACACGCAACGCTTCTTCTTTGCCTTCAAGAAACTTGTCGTAATTACCCGGCCATGAAACCAATTTACCGCGATCCAAATCGACAATACGGGTTGCCATATTGCGAATAAACGAACGGTCATGGGAGATAAAAACAATACTGCCTTGAAAATCTTTCAGGAAATTTTCCAGCCATTCAATGGTATCAATATCCAGGTGGTTGGTTGGCTCATCAAGAAACAAGACTTTTGGTGAACTGACCAACGCCCTTCCCAATGCAGCCTTACGCAACCAGCCACCAGAAAGAGCAGAGAGTTTCTCTTCGGCAGGTAAAGAGAGCTGTTTCAACACGTCATTAATACGACTGTCCAGTGACCATAATCCACGGATATCCAGCACTTCTTGCAATTCCGCCAAACGGTTGAGGTTCTTCTCACTTGGATCATGTTCCACCAAACGGGAAACCTGATGGAAAGATTTAATGTATTCCGCCTGTTCCTGAACACCTTCGGCAACAAAATCAAAAACAGTCCCTTCCACATCACGGGGAGGATCCTGTTGTAAACGGGAAACGATCAGATCCTGTTCATAAATAACCTGACCATCATCCAGCGACTGTTCTTTCGCTAATACCCGCAACAAAGTCGATTTTCCGGCACCGTTACGACCAACCAGACAAACCCTTTCATTTTCTTCTATATGCAATTCTGCATTATCAAGTAACGGCGCATCACTGAATGACAACCATGCACCGGATAAATTGATTAATGACATAGTAATTATTTTTCCTCACCAGCATGACGTAATAGCCAGCAGTTATGAATCTGACGGTTACGGGCAAAATCCTGCGACTGGGTTTTGCTGGTGATCTCTTCCGCCACCAGGCCAATTTTTTCCAGCTCAGAAAAATCCATTTTAAAACCGCGTTTATTGTTGGAGAACATTAGAGTTCCACCACGACGCAACAGGCGCTTAAGCTGTTTCATCAACATGATATGGTCGCGTTGTACATCAAATGTATCCTCCATCCGTTTAGAATTGGAGAAAGTTGGCGGATCGATAAAAATCAAATCAAATTGTTCATGGGTCTGTGCCAACCAAGCGAGGCAATCAGCCTGAATCAAACGGTGTTGGCGTCCGCTCAACCCATTAGCCTGTAAGTTCCGTTCAGCCCACTCAAGATAAGTACGGGACATATCTACTGTCGTCGTTGAACGCGCGCCTCCCAACCCAGTCTGTACCGTTGCTGATCCGGTATAGGCAAACAGATTCAGAAAATCTTTTCCTTCACTCATTTCACCCAGCATTTTCCGGGCAATGCGATGATCAAGGAACAGGCCCGTGTCCAGATAATCAGCCAGGTTGATCCAAAATTTTGCGCCATATTCATTTACCAGAAAGAATTCTTGTTTTTCTGCTATTTTCTCATACTGGCTTTTGCCCTTCTGGCGCTGACGGGTTTTAAGCACTAACTGATTTGATGAAAGCCCAAGAACCTGCATTGTTGCACTGATAACATCGAATAAACGTTGACGTGCTTTATTGGCATCAACACTTTTCGGTGGAGCATACTCCTGGATCACCACTTTATCCGCGTAACGGTCGACAGCAACGTTATATTCCGGTAAATCGGCATCATACAGACGATAGCAATCAATGCCTTGCTGTTTCGCCCATTTAGTGAATTTCTTTTCATTTTTGCGAAGACGGTTGGCATAATCTTCCGCCATATCCATCTCTAATGAGTGAGGTTTATCTGATAGCTGATAGTTTTTCTGTACGCAATCCAGTGGGCCATTTTTGGCTTTAAATTCACGTTCAGCCCGCAATTGCAGGCAGCTCAACAATTCAGGCGACGCACTGAATAGAGAGAGGCGCCAACCAGGAAAGCGGCTTTTCATCACCCGGCCAAATAAACTGTGCAATGCAACCAATGCTGGCTCACTTTCCAGGCGCTCACCATAGGGTGGATTACTTAACACTGTTCCCACCGGTCCTTCCGGTAACGGGTTTTCCAAGCGGCTTGTATCACCTTGCTGGAAAGTGATCAACTGTGCAACACCTGCTCTGCGGGCATTTGACCGCGCCATATCCAGCACTCTGCGATCAATATCAGAACCAACAAAACGGGCATTTGTCTCCTGAAGACCTTTACGGAAACGGATCTGTGCTTCCGCAGTGACTTCATGCCAAATTTCTTCATCATGTTTCAACCAAGCGGTAAAACCCCAATGATCACGATGCAACCCCGGTGCCCGATCAGTCGCCATCATTGCCGCTTCAATTAATAATGTGCCTGAACCACACATGGGATCGACCATCGGAGTACCAACCTGCCAACCTGAACGCAGAATAATCGCGGCTGCCAGATTTTCTTTCAGTGGGGCCTGACCAGCAAGATCGCGGTAACCGCGGATATGCAAACCTTCACCACTCAAATCCAGCGCAACACTGGCTTTTTCTTTACTCAGGAAAACATTAATGCGGATATCCGGCTGCTGCTTTGCCACATTTGGGCGCTGATCCAGCTTACGGATAAAGCTATCAACAATGGCGTCTTTAACTCTGAGCGCGCCATATTGGGTATTCCGTATCTCTTCATTTATGCCACTGAAATGCACAGAGAAAGTGCTGTCTACAGAGAAAACCTGGCTCCAATCAATAGACTGAACTCCAAGATAAAGATCTAAGTCGCTGTAAACATTAAATTCGTTTAGCGGTAATAAAATACGTGACGCTAGCCTGCTCCACATCAGACTTTTATACATCACTCTGTCATCACCTTGAAAATGAACTCCGCCCTGCACAATTTTGCACGATTGCGCACCCAGCATTTCCAATTCGTTCTTTAAAAGTTCTTCTAATCCGCGCGCCGTGCTGGCAAACAGAGAATTCATATTGCATATCACCAAAAAAGAAAATTGTTACGCATTATAGCTAATCCGGGTGACATGTCATAAAGTTGAGCGTGTAAAAAATGTTTCATGGAGATTAATGGATGATAACTCTGTCTCGCCTGTATACTCACCCGGTAAAGTCTATGCGTGGTTTGCAACTTTCCCATGCATTAGTCAGTGAAAGCGGCCTTATATTTGACCGCAATTTTATGATCACTACGACAGACGGGACTTTTATTACCGCACGTAAGTATCCTCAAATGCTGTTGTTCACCCCTGCTATGTTAAATAACGGCATTTATCTGCGTGCACCTAACGGAGAGAACGCCTCTGTACTTTACAGTGATTTCCTGCCTGAACAGCAACCCACTGAAGTATGGGGTAATCATTTCACCGCTCTAATTGCGCCAGAAGCAGTTAATCAGTGGCTAAGCGGTTTTTTTGACATTCCGGTACAACTGCGTTGGTTAAGCCATGAATTAACCCGAAGGGTAAAAAAACATCCTGATATTCCATTATCATTTGCGGATGGTTATCCATTTTTACTTATTAATGAAGCTTCATTTCATTTATTACAACAACGTTGCCCAGCCAGTATTAGATTAGAACAATTTCGCCCAAATATCATTATTACGGGCGCAGAAGCATTTGCCGAAGACAGTTGGCAATCAATCCAAATTGGGGATGTTATCTTTGATTTACCCAAACCATGCAGCCGCTGTATTCTAACAACCGTCAGCATTGACAAAGGAATTAAAAATCCAAACGGAGAACCATTAGCGACATTACAATCATTCCGTACAGCAGAAAATGGTGATGTCGATTTTGGTCAGAATTTAATTGCCCGTTCCAGCGGTATTATTCGGATTGGGGATAGTGTCACAATATTAGCTAAAAAAGATCCCCGTAAATATGGCAGCGGAGAAAAATCTGAAGACATTGATGCGCCAAAGACAAATGAACAATCTGTCACTATTGAATATAACGGACAAACTTTTACAGGTAATAATCAACAAATCATTTTAGAGCAATTGGAACAACAAGGAATAAGAGTGCCCTATTCATGTCGAGCGGGCCTGTGTGGATGCTGTAAAATTTCTTTAGTAAAAGGAGATGTTTCCCCACTAAAAGCCACAGCAATTAAAAATGATGGCTATATCCTGGCTTGCTGTTGTATTCCAAAGAATGATCTCATTCTTGAAAGCAGCGGCGGAAAATAGATCTTAATCCCAAATCAAACCGCCGTGTCATAAGCCGGCACGCGGTTTGGCTCTATAAAACATCCTGAACTACATGCATAACTCCCTGAAAAAATCGAGAATGATGATTATTACTTTAATGAATTAATTATTACCATAATGAATTTATAACTACTGTCATAAAATGATTACACTCTAACAGGAGCTAACGCAACTCAATCAAAACAGTATGAAGGAGCAAGTCATGGCACGTATTGTCATTGCAGCAGTCGCAACACCCGGACATGTCTATCCGATGTTAAAGGTCGCTCAATCACTGATAGCACAAGGACATCAAGTAACCGTATTCACCGGTGCATTATTTCGCCAACAAACAGAAGCTTTAAGCGCACAATTCGTCCCTTTTGATGAGCAGGTAGACTTTGATTACCGTCATTTAGAACAACATTTCCCCGACCGTGCACAGCTTCCGCCGGGAAATGTACAAATGGCGCTGGCATTTAAGAATTTCTTCTCCGCTCCAATCCCACTTCTCGACCGTCAATTACGCCAGATTATCCGTGAACAACAGGCGGATCTGCTTATAGCCGAGAACTGCTTTTATGGCATATTGCCACTGCTGCAAGAAGAAAAAGCCCATCGTATTCCAGTCATCACCATTGGCATAACGCCTTTGGCTTACTCTTCGAAAGATTCAATTTTCTGGGGACCACGTATCCCACCCGCAGTATTACCTCCAGAATTGACACATGAACAATTAGTGGATGAAGAAAACCGACAACTGATAACCGAAGTGCAGGATAGCTTCAATGCCGCATTAGTTCAGTCCGGCTGCCCCGCGTTAACCCGATCTTTCAACGATGAAATCATTTTCGGCTCTGATCGCTTTTTGCAACTTTCAACCCCGGCTTTTGAATACGCGCGCGAAGGATTACCTGATACAGTCCACTTTATTGGTCCTCTCCCCAACCCTGCACAGACAATAGAATCACCTCAATTATGGGAAGAAGATGATCCACGTCCATTGGTTATAGTCACTCAGGGCACCATTTCCAATACAGATCTAAATCAGTTGATTTTCCCCACCTTGCATGCGCTGGCTAAATTACCTGTACGTGTATTGGCAACCACCGGGGGCAGATCGGTAGAAACATTGCGTGAAAACATACCTGAAAACGCCCGCATCGAAGAATTTATCTCATTTGAGCACTGGCTGCCGAAAGCCTCACTGCTAATATCCAATGGTGGTTACGGAACAATTAACTACGCCCTCAGCCACGGTACGCCGTTGCTCATTGCCGATGCAGGAGAAGGCAAACAAGAAGCTGCTTTTCGTGTTGTATGGGCTGGATGCGGTACTAATCTGGATACAGCGCACCCCACTGAATCTCAACTTAAGCAAACAGTGGAGAATATGCTGAGTACAGACTTGTTTAAACAACGTGCGCAAATTGTCCAAAAAGATTACGCAAAACATGATGCATTAGCAGCAATATCCCGTCACGTAGACCAATTAATTCTTGAACAAAGCCGCATTAACTAAGCCTTAGATACCTTCATCTTCCCTCTCCATTTTGGTGCTAACACAGACTAAAAGGGGGAGGAGATCGGCATGTTTCATAACCTTATGAAAAAATAAACAACAGTGATTATTGTCATAACTAATTATTGTTACTAAAATCAATTTATGACAGTAGTCATAAAATGATCACACCCTGAGTCAGGAGTTAGTTAGCGTAATTAAATCAACACAGTATGAAGGAGCAAGTATGGCACGTATTGTCATTGCAGCGGTTGCAACACCCGGGCATGTCTATCCGATGTTAAAGGTAGCTCAATCACTGATAACACAAGGACATCAGGTAGCTGTATTCACTGGCGCGTTATTTCGCCAACAGGTAGAAGATTTAAACGGAAAATTTATCCCTTTTGATGATCATATAGACTTTGATTACCGCCACTTAAAGCAACGTTTTCCTGACCGAGCGCACCTTCCTCCAGGAAATCTGCAAATGGCACTCGCGTTTAAAGATTTCTTCTGTAGTCCAATCCCATTCCTCGACCGCCAACTACAACAAATCATCCATGAACAGCAAGCAGAATTACTTATAGCCGAGAACTGCTTCTATGGCATATTGCCACTGCTGCAAAAAGAAAAAGCTCATCGCCTTCCAGTGATCATAATTGGCATAACGCCTCTGGCTTACTCTTCAAAAGATTCAATTTTCTGGGGGCCACGTATCCCACCCGCATTATTACCATCAGAATTGACACATGAACAACTCGTGGATGAGGAAACCCGACAACTAATAACCGAAGTACAGGATAGCTTCAATGACGCATTAGCTCAGTCAGGGTGCGCTACGTTAACCCGATTTTTCAACGATGAAGTCATTTTGGGTTCTGATCGCTTTTTGCAACTTTCAACCCTGGCATTTGAATACCCACGAGAAGGATTGCCTGATACAGTCCATTTTATTGGCCCACTCCCCAACCCCGCACCGACAACAGTACCACCTCGATTATGGGAAGAAGATGATCCACGGCCATTGGTTATAGTCACTCAAGGTACCATGTCTAATACCGATCTAAACCAGTTAATTTTCCCCACATTGCGTGCACTGGCTACATTACCAGTACGTGTATTGGCAACCACCGGTGGTAGATCGGTAGAAATACGGCAAGAGAACATACCTGAAAACGCACGTATCGAAGAATTTATCTCATTTGAGCACTGGCTAGCAAAAGCTTCATTGCTAATATCTAACGGAGGTTACGGAACCATTAATTACGCCCTCAACCACGGTACACCGGTGCTCATTGCCGATACAGGAGAAGGCAAGCAGGAAACAGCGTTTCGCGTCGTATGGGCTGGATGTGGTATTAATCTGGATACAGCACAACCGACTGAATCTCAGCTTAAACAAACAGTGGAAAACATTCTTAGCACAAACTTATTTAAACAACGTGCACAAATCGTCCAAAAAGATTATGCAAGCCACGATGCACTGGCAGAGATTTCTAAGCACGTAGAACAATTAATTCTTGAGCAATAAAGCCATTAATGCTTTGTCTCTCCTTTCCAATCCTCCAACTCTGACCGCATCACACGCCTACCACTCCGGCAGGCGTGTTTACTTTTTTATGGAGTGTTCAATATGTCAAATAAAAAAGTACAGGCTCCTTGTTTGAAGCGATTTATCAAACTGGAGTTGATGGAATCTGATCTGCTGGAAACAGCGGAACAACTTGATATCCGTTAATTTGTCGCGGAACTGACAGATAAAGGACGAGTAGTTGCAGAGTTTCCTTGCGCGACAATATTTCCCAAGCCGGCCATATCCCCTACTCCACTCTATTATCATTGTACTGAAACAAGGGAAAATATTGAAATGGGCGATCTGTAACTATTACATATCATGGGTAGGTTTCTACGGTAATATATTCTGGTTTGTAATTGAATTACAAAAAGTGGTTTTACTTCCGGGAATCACAGAGCAAATAGATCTTAAACCCAAATCAAACCGCAGTGCCATAAATTGGCATACGAACAGGTTCCACAAATGGCATCAATCGATCATTCATAATTTTGATTGGATCGCAAAAGCTCATTACGCGATCAGATAACGTTAATTTAGGTTGAGCCAGCAAACAAAGACTCGCACTATCTCCAGCTTCCGCCACCAGAAATATAGCCTCTGTTCCGCAATCCTGAAGCTGTACCTGAATTAATTCTCCTTGCACAGGTTTTTCTATCATGGCAAACCGGGAAAAATACCAGCTTCTTGGCATTTGCGGCTTTATAAAGCGAAAAGCAACTAACGCATTAAGAATTAATTCAGCCCTGAATTCATCTGAAATATTAATCCGACGTGTCTGTTCTTCAAAACAATAATAAAGCGCCGCATCTTCTACAGAAAATGAAGTCTCTCCCATTGCATAAGGCGTCAGCATCTTTGCAGGAAAACAGGAACGGAAAACCATACCCTTAGACAGATCGAGCATTACGCGGTCATGGTCAGTATCAAAATACCAGCGCCATTGGTCATCAGGTTTAAGTTTCATGGGTTATCCTTATTATGCAAAAAAACTGACATCGCTAAATAGATGCACTAAACAGATTGTAAATAACTTGTCCGCTATTCAGTGAAATAAGCCCTGCCATATATTAGATATATGAGGGACTGACAAAAATTTAGACGATCAGAGCGAATATAGACGAGTTGGGGGCAAAAATAAACCCCCAATGATAAATTAACAGGAAAATTTAGATGTGATTGACGATATCTTTGACTAATTTTGGACCATGATAGATAAATCCGGAGAAAATCTGTATTAAAGAAGCCCCTGCGGCTATTTTTTCTCTGGCAGCAGTCAGTGAATCTATTCCCCCAACACCGATAATAGGAATTTCACCTCTTAATTCTTGAGAGAGCCGGCGAATAACGTCTGTACTACGTAACTGAACCGGTCGGCCACTTAACCCACCCGCTTGTTGGCAATAGTTAAGCCCCTCAACTAATTTCCTGTCTAATGTTGTATTCGTTGCAATAACACCATCGATATTATGACGAATTAAACTATCTGCAATTTGGATCAACTCTTCTTCAGAAAGATCTGGTGCGATTTTTACCGCAACAGGAACATATTTTTGATATTTTTGCTGAAGTTCACCCTGCTTATCTTTAATCGCAGATAATAAATCATCCAGCGCTTCGCCATATTGCAGTGTTCTTAAACCTGGCGTGTTTGGTGAAGAAATATTAATCGCAATATAGCCGGCATGAGGATAAATTTTATCCATGCAGATTAAATAATCATCTTTCCCATGCTCTACAAGCGTATCTTTATTTTTACCAATATTGATCCCAATAACTCCGCCATATTTTGCCTTTTTGACATTTTCCACCAGGTTATCAACACCAAGATTATTGAAGCCCATACGGTTAATTAGCCCTTCAGCTTCAACAATACGGAATAATCTGGGTTTATCATTTCCTGCCTGAGCTCGTGGGGTTACAGTACCAATTTCAATAAAACCAAATCCCATTGCACCAAATGCATCAATACAATCGCCATCTTTATCAAGACCTGCGGCCAAACCAAGGGGATTTTTAAATGACAGCCCCATACAAGTAACGGGTTTTGTAGCAACTGACTGACGGATAAGAAATTCGAAAGGACTACCGGTAATACGCTTGAGCTGGCGGAAGGTTAACTCGTGCGCCCGTTCCGGATCAAGCTGGAACAACGCCTTCCTGATGAGAGAGTAATACATGCGATCTCCTGAGATCAAGATAACAGGGAGTGACTGCCGTAAATTAAGCGCCGGGCATCTTAATAAGATCTGATCCGAAAGTAAACGATTGCAAGAATAAATTTATTATCTAAGAAAATAGGTCAAAAAAATATCGGGCTAAATAACCATTAGCCCGATAAACAGCTATCAGCTTTCTAACGCCTTAGTGATTTTCTCAAACAGATCACCAGACAGGTTTTCCAATCCTTTCAATTGCTCCAGCGCGTTACACATCATGCTTTGGCGTTTTTCGTCATAACGCTTCAGGCGAATCAACGGTTCAATCAAACGGGAAGCAACCTGTGGGTTACGGCGGTTAAGATCGGTCAAAATTTCCAACAGGAACTGATAACCACTGCCATCTTCAGCATGGAATGCAACCGGGTTGTTAACAAATGCCCCAACCAGAGCACGCACTCTGTTTGGGTTACTCATGCTAAATGAACGATGACTCAATAGATTACGCACATTAGCGAGAACATCTGCCGCCGGGCTACTTGCCTGTAAGCTAAACCATTTATCCATAACCAAGCCATCCTGATGCCACCGCTCATCAAATTCTGTCATCAGTTGATCACAGCAAGGCAGCTCCGCTATCACCGCGCCAGATAACGCCGCCAATGCATCAGTCATATTGTCAGACTGATGATATTGATTCGATATCAGTTTATCGGCCTGCTCTTGAGAGCCAAAGGCCAGATAATACAAACAGATATTACGCAGAGAACGTTTGGCGATATCCTGATGATCGACGCGGTATGCACCTATATTGATAGAGTGATAAACCACAGCAAACTCATCCGCCATTTCCTGTGCCAAAGTACGGGTGATTGTATGCAAAACTTCATGAATCGCCTTTGGATCGATAATCGTAAATAATTCCGCCATCTCACCTTCTGACGGCAAAGCCAGAATATGAGCAGCCAGAGCCGGATCAATGTCACTATCCAACAACACCGCACGGAAAGCATCGACCACATGCATTGGCAGTTCGATTGGCTGCTTCTGCTGGTAACGGATAACATTCAGTTTGATATGGTTTGCCATCAGCGACTGAGCCGCATCCCAGCGGGAAAACGCATTACGGGCATGCTTGATCAAAAATGCCAATTGCTGATCGCTGAATGGGTAATCCAGTTTCACAGGCGCCGAGAATTCCCGTAGTAAAGAAGGAACCGGCAATGACGGCACATCATCAAATATAAACGTCTGCTCTGCATTGGTTACATTCAGCACATGGTGAACCGGCTGACCATCATAACGCAATGGGATCACATGGCCTTTGCTGTCATAGAGCTCAATATCCAGTGGAATATGCAGAGGTTGTTTCTCTTTTTGATCGGCGGTAGAAGGTGTCATCTGGCTGACATGCAACTTATACTGCCGCTTTTCCGCATTATATTCATCACGAACGGCCAGCACCGGTGTACCAGACTGGCTATACCAACGACGGAAAAGAGACAGATCGACATTTGATGCATCTTCCATTGCCTGAACAAAATCATCACATGTTGCAGCACTGCCATCATGACGATGAACATAAAGCTGCATCCCTGCCTGGAATTGCTCTTCGCCCAGCAGGGTGTGAATCATGCGGATAACTTCCGCGCCCTTCTCATACACAGTTACTGTATAGAAGTTATTCATCTCAATCACTTTATCAGGACGAATTGAATGCGCCATTGGGCTGGCATCTTCAGCAAACTGTGCCGCACGCATAACACGCACGTTATTGATACGATTAACAGAACGAGAACCAAGATCAGAGCTAAACTCCTGATCGCGGAATACCGTCAATCCCTCTTTCAGACTAAGCTGAAACCAATCGCGGCAAGTGATACGGTTACCGGTCCAATTATGGAAATATTCATGGCCGATCACGGCTTCTATACCAAGGTAATCTTTATCCGTCGCCGTTTCAGATTTTGCCAGCACATATTTGGAGTTAAAGACGTTCAGACCTTTATTCTCCATTGCGCCCATATTGAAGAAATCCACCGCGACAATCATATAGATATCAAGGTCATACTCAAGGCCAAAACGGGTTTCATCCCACTTCATCGCATTTTTCAGGGAAGCCATTGCCCAATCAGCCCGGTCGAGATTGCCACGGTCGACAAACAGCTCCAGTGCAACTTTACGGCCACTACGGGTGGTAAAAGAGTCGCGCAAAACATCAAAATCACCCGCAACCAGAGCGAACAAATAACTTGGTTTTGGGAATGGATCCTGCCATTTCACCCAATGACGCCCATCATCGGTTTCACCTTGTTCAACCCGGTTACCATTTGACAGCAGATACGGATATTTGGCTTTATCGGCTGTCATGCGGGTGGTAAAACGAGCCAGTACATCAGGACGATCAAGATAGTAGGTAATGTGGCGGAAACCTTCTGCTTCACACTGGGTACAAAGTGCATCGCCAGAAACATACAAGCCTTCAAGAGCGGTATTTTTCGCTGGGTGGATATCATTAACAATTTTCAAAGTGAACTGAGCCGGCAACTGCTCAATGACCAGAGTATCACCCTGTTCACGGTAATGCTCCCACGGTTGACCATCTACATGAAGGCTTTTCAGCGTCAAGTCTTCACCATTCAGCACCAATGGCGTTATTTCATGACTCAGACGTTTTATCTGGCTAATTGCGGTGACTTCTGTGCTATCAGCATCAAGATTAAAATCAAGTTCAATATCAGAAATCGTATAGTCCGGAGCGCGATAATCCCGGCGGTATTTAGCTTGTCGCTGTTGTGTCATAAGAAACCTTTTTGTCGTTTCATACTTATGGAATTAATTCAATACCAAATCTTACGCTGCCACAGAAAGAGGTTAAAGTTCAAGAGTGAAATAACGCACCTTCTGGCATTAAACATGCATTAAGAACGAGTATGATGTTATGTAAAGAATATGTTTGCTCTTTGGTGCTTGTTATCACTTAATGATCAAATAACATGATAACATTCAACCAAAGACCTTTTTAGTTTCGATCATCTGGTGAACGATATGATGTTATGTGACTTCAATAACAAAATAATCCCGGTATACTCTTCCAACTTTATCGATTTAGCTGACACGAATAGGCTCCGTGAGGATGCATAACGCGCTATGACCCTAGACGCTACCCCGATTATTAAATCACTGCTTGATACTGACGCTTATAAACTTCATATGCAACAAGCAGTGTACCACCACTACAGCCACATGCCTGTCGTTGCAGAGTTTCGCTGCCGCGGTGATGAACTGCTGGGTGAATATGCCAAAAAATTACGCCATCAGGTTAATATGATGGCTGATCTGGCATTAACTGATGCTGAGTTTAATTATCTTTCCAGCCTGCCTTTTTTCAAGGCTGATTATCTGGATTGGTTCAAAACCTTTCGTTTTAATCCACAGCAAGTCAATATTTCTGTAACCGGTAGTGGTCAGTTAGCTATCCGTATTTCAGGATTATGGCATGAAGTGATTATGTGGGAAGTGCCATTATTGGCGCTGCTCAGTGAGTTGGTTCACCATCACCACTCGCCGGATAACGCAGCTGAAAATGCCGTCAAGCAGCTTCGCAAATTAATTAAACTGTTCTATCAAGATGCAGAAGATGAAGGAATTGATCTCTCCGGTTTCAAACTGATGGATTTCGGCACACGCCGCCGTTTCTCACACGGTGTTCAACATGCCATTGTCAGCGAACTGCAACAGAATTTTCCTTACCTGATTGGCACCAGCAACTATCAACTTGCACAACAGCTTGGGATCTCCCCTGTTGGTACACAGGCGCATGAGTGGTTTCAGGCTCACCAGCAAATCAGCCCGGAACTGGCAAGCAGTCAGCGGGAAGCATTACAAAGTTGGTTAAATGAATATCCCAACCAATTAGGTATCGCTCTGACTGACTGCATCACAATGGATGCTTTTCTGCGGGACTTTGATGCCCAGTTTGCCAACAGATACCAAGGTTTACGCCATGATTCTGGCGATCCAGTTGAATGGGGTGAAAAAGCGATCGCCCATTATCAAAAACTGGGCATCGATCCCATGACGAAAACTTTGGTGTTTTCTGACAGCCTGGATTTCCAGAAAGCGTTAGCGCTTTATCGCCATTTCCACAACAGAATAAACCTGATTTTCGGCATCGGCACACGGCTGACCTGCAACATTCCAGGCGTTAAGCCACTGAACATCGTTATCAAACTTGTCGAATGTAATGGCAAACCGGTAGCAAAACTGTCAGACAGCCCCGGCAAAACCATTTGTGAAGATAATGAGTTTGTTAACAAGCTACGCGCCGCTTTTGATATATCCGTCAAGCAAGCTTGTTGACACCATTTTTATAAAACACAACTGTGCCGCTGGTAAATAAAGCAGTGGCATATCTGAAAAAACCGGTTTCCCTCTTATTCACCATTCAAATTAGTGATTTCCTCTTGTTTCCTGGAATATGGCAAGTAACATAGAACAAGCAGCCCCTTGCATAGGGGTATTCATTTTCACTAACTTAAATTGATAACAAAAGAGAGAAATTTATGAGCGTAGCGCCTGTAGTCGACGTACTGCAAGGCCGGGTTGCGGTTGATAGTGAAATCACCGTTCGCGGCTGGATCCGTACAAGGAGAGATTCTAAAGCTGGTATCTCTTTCCTCGCCGTCTATGACGGTTCCTGCTTTAATCCATTACAGGCCGTCGTTAATAATAATTTGCCCAATTATCAGAATGAAATTCTGTCTTTAACCACCGGCTGTTCTGTCGAAGTCACAGGGACAGTTGTTGCTTCACCAGGCCAGGGACAGAGTTTTGAACTGCAAGCGACGAAAGTGGTGGTGATCGGTCTGGTTGAAGATCCTGACACCTATCCGATGGCCGCCAAACGCCACAGCATTGAATACCTGCGCGAAGTGGCTCATCTGCGGCCACGCACCAACCTGATTGGCGCGGTTGCCCGTATGCGTCATACCCTTGCGCAAGCGCTGCACCGTTTCTTCCATGAAAACGGCTACTTCTGGGTTTCAACCCCGCTTATCACTGCGGCTGATACAGAAGGTGCCGGTGAAATGTTCCGTGTCTCCACACTGGATCTGCAAAATCTGCCTTTAACCGATAAAGGTGAAGTGGATTTCAACCAGGATTTCTTCGGCCGTGAAGCTTTCCTGACCGTATCCGGCCAGTTAAATGGCGAAGCCTATGCCTGTGCATTAAGCAAAGTTTACACATTCGGCCCGACTTTCCGTGCTGAAAACTCTAATACCAGCCGCCATCTGGCAGAATTCTGGATGCTTGAGCCGGAAATTGCCTTCGCTAACCTCGACGATGCCGCCTCACTGGCTGAAAATATGCTGAAATATGTTTTCAAAGCCGCATTGGAAGAGCGCGCTGATGATCTGCAATTCTTTGCTGAACGTGTAGATAAAGATGTTATCACCCGTCTGGAGAAATTTATCCATTCTGATTTTGCTCAAATTGATTACACCGATGCCGTTGAAATCCTGCAAAATTGCGGCCAGGAATTTGAAAACCCGGTATTCTGGGGTGTTGACCTCTCATCAGAACATGAGCGTTATCTGGCAGAAAAACACTTTCAGGCGCCAGTGGTAGTGAAAAACTATCCAAAAGATATTAAAGCCTTCTATATGCGAATGAACGACGACGGTAAAACCGTTGCGGCAATGGATGTTCTCGCTCCGGGCATCGGTGAAATTATCGGCGGTTCACAACGTGAAGAGCGTCTGGATAGGCTGGATAAGCGTCTGGAAGAGATGGGGCTTAATAAAGAAGACTACTGGTGGTACCGTGATCTGCGTCGCTATGGCACTGTTCCTCACTCCGGATTCGGATTAGGCTTTGAGCGTTTGGTCGCTTATGTGACCGGTGTCGCAAATGTGCGTGATGTTATCCCATTCCCTCGCACTCCAAGAAGCGCCAATTTCTGATAATTCCATAAAGTAAATATTAAAAAATCATTATGTATATAAAGCCAGCGAAAGCTGGCTTTTTTATTTCTTTAATCAAATTTTCGATCAAAAATATTCTTGTATTTACATTTTCACACACATTACTTCAACTTTGTTACAAAAAACGTCACTTTGTATCAATTTAATGGTGGATCAAGCTCACTACCTAATGAAAGACTGTGCGCCGACACGGACAATACGGTGCTCTCATAAATAGTTTCAAAGATTTTCTTAAAGGAATTATTTCTGTAAGTAACAAAAGTCCGGATAACACCAATGATGGTAATTAATGAAGCAATGTAAGGTAACAATTAATGAAAGGTAGTATTTTTGCAGTGGTCATCCCAGCATTATTAGCCGCTGGGGCAGCAAACGCCGCTGAGATTTATAACAAAGACGATAACAAACTGGATCTGTACGGTAAAGTTGACGCACGTCATCAATTCTCTAAAGCCACCGAAAAATCAGAGAATGATCCTATCCGTAGTGAAGATGGTGATGCAAGCTATGTTCGTCTGGGTTTCAGAGGTGAAACTCAAATCAATAGCCAACTGACGGGTTATGGGCGCTGGGAGTACGAGATTCAGGCTAACAACGCTGAATCAGACGGTGCCAAAGGCAACAAAACCCGCCTAGGTTTCACGGGCCTGAAATTTGCTCAGTACGGTTCTTTGGATTACGGTCGTAACTACGGTGTTCTCTATGACATCAACGTCTGGACCGACGTACTGCCAGTATTCGGTGCTGATTCCATGTCCCAGGCTGACACCTACATGACGAATCGTGCCACGGGAGTCCTGACTTACCGTAACACTGATTTCTTCGGCCTGGTTGATGGCCTGAACTTTGCCCTGCAATACCAGGGTAAGAACGACGACAACAACAAAAATGGTCGTAATTCACTTCGCCAGCGAGGCGACATCATTAAACCCAACGGTGGCAGTAATGGTGATGGTTATGGCATCTCCGCTACTTATGATGTTGGGTACGGTATCAGCGTGGGCGGGGCCTATTCCAACGCTGACCGCCCAATCATACATGAAAGACTCGTTACCTCTGTCGCTCGCGGTGAAAGAGCTGAAGCATGGAATATTGGTGCTAAATACGATGCAAACAACGTATATCTGGCAGCGATGTACGGTGAAACCCACAATATGACGTCCTTCGGTTACCAGGATGTTGTCTCGGCAAAAACCCGAAATCTCGAATTAACTGCTCAATATCAGTTCGATTCTGGCCTGCGCCCATCTCTGGCATATGTTCAATCCAAAGGGACAACCTTTTTCACCAAACAGGACTGGGTAAAATATATCTCCATTGGTTCTTATTATAACTTCAATAAAAATTTGTCTGCCTATGTTGATTACAAAATCAATTTGGTAAAGGACAACATATTTACCCGATATTTCGACGTTAACACCAATAACGCGGTTGGTGTAGGTCTGGTATATCAGTTCTAACCTCAACTGAAATAAATAC
Source organism: Photorhabdus khanii NC19 (assembly GCF_000517265.1). Lineage (GTDB taxonomy): Bacteria > Pseudomonadota > Gammaproteobacteria > Enterobacterales > Enterobacteriaceae > Photorhabdus > Photorhabdus khanii. Next base: position 148,937 of record NZ_AYSJ01000014.1, on the reverse strand, counting down.
AAAAAACTTAATAAATATGTGATAGCGCTCACTTAAAGTAGGCGCTATTCTTTTTTCAAGAAGAATAATCATCAGTCATCTGTTGAAAAATAGTACATGGCATACAGACAAGAACATCAACAAGTTACCTATAAAAAATCTGATGACAAAATGAACACCGTATTTTACTCTTTTTACTAAGCTCAACAGATAATTTGTCTTCTTCACTGACGGCGATTCATTTCCACTTTCCTGACCAACTGGGCTGACCAGAGTTCAAAAATTAATCTCTCATTTACACTTTGAAACACTTTGTTGCAAATTCTTACTAAATTTTCTTTTTTATAGCATTTTGTGAGTGGATAAAAATAACAACCAATGAAACACTTGACAGAGAAACAGACGACACTAAACTCTCACAAATAGTTCCATAGATTTTTAAAGAATTATTTTTGGCAGTGGCAGGTGTCCGAATATAACACCAATGAGGGTAATAATAATGACGAAGTACAATATTCTTGCAGTGGTAATCCCAGCTCTGTTGGCTGCTGGCGCAGCAAATGCAGCTGAAATTTATAATAAAGACGGTAACAAACTGGACCTATACGGTAAAGTTGAAGTACGTCACCAATTCGCTAACAACAACAGCGGCGAAGACGGTGATGACACTTTCGCCCGTCTGGGTTTCAAAGGTGAAACTCAAGTCAATGACCAACTGACCGGTTTTGGTCGTTGGGAATACAATATCAAAGGTAACCGAGCAGAAGCCGTTGACGAAGAAACCAAAACTCGTCTGGCTTTCGCTGGCCTGAAACTTTCCGACTACGGTTCACTGAACTATGGTCGTAACTACGGTGTTGTTTATGATGTCAACTCTTGGACCGACGTGTTGCCAGTATTTGGTGGTGACTCCATGGCTCAAACTGACAACTTCATGACTGGCCGTTCTACTGGTCTGTTAACTTACCGTAATAGCGATTTCTTCGGCCTGGTTGATGGTCTGAACTTCGCCCTGCAATATCAGGGTGAGAACAGTAATAACACCTCTAATGGCCGAAAAGACCGTAAAGACAACGGTGATGGTTACGGTTTCGCTACAACCTATGATGCAGGTTATGGTATCAGTGTCGGTGGCGCATACTCTAATTCTGCTCGTACTTCTGCACAAAAAGCAGCTTTTAACGATTCAGGGGATAAACCTACAGGTTCTACTGCCTTAGGTGACCGCGCTGAAGCTTGGAACATCGGTGCTAAATACGATGCCAACAACATCTACCTGGCAGCAATGTACGGTGAAACCCGTAACATGACTCGCTTCGGTGGAAAAGTTGATGGTGTAAACTGGCAAAATATCGCCAACAAAACCCAAAACATCGAATTAACGGCTCAGTATCAGTTCGATTTCGGCCTGCGTCCATCTCTGGCATACGTACAGTCTAAAGGTAAAAGCCTGCTCGGTGACATTAAAGGGGAAGAGAAAGAATCTGGCAGCCACGATCTAGTTAAATATATCTCTGTTGGTACTTTCTACAGCTTCAACAAAAACATGACTACCTTTATTGATTACAAAATCAACCTGCTGGATGACAACGAATTCACCAAAGCATTTGGTATCAGCACTGACAACGTTGTTGGCGTAGGTATGGTTTACCAGTTCTAATTACCATTAATAAATATGCTTAACTGAATATGTTAATCATATTTAAACAAAAGCAGCGCTCAGGCGCTGCTTTTTTATTCTATCTTTTCTTGCTGTTAGCTAAACTTTTTCCCACTCCGCAAACTGCTTCACAAGATTATATTCTTTTTACTACAAATAGTTGGCAAACTGTTTCTGCGGCGTTAACCTGACTACCCTTTTAGGCTTAACCCTGAGCTTTGGAATCACAAACATGTTTGAGAAAATCACAGCAGCACCTGCCGACCCTATTCTTGGCTTAGCCGATACTTTCCGTTCTGATCCTCGTACAAATAAAATCAACCTTGGCATCGGTGTCTATAAAGATGAAACAGGAAAAACCCCCGTTCTGACCAGTGTCAAAAAAGCGGAACAATATCTGCTGGAAAACGAAGCAACAAAGAATTACCTGCCGATTAGCGGCCTAGTTGAATTCGGCATTGTGACGCAAGAATTGCTGTTTGGTAAAGATCACCCAGTGGTAACAGACAAACGCGCCCGTACAGCGCAAAGCCCAGGTGGTACAGGTGCTTTACGTATTGCTGCGGATTTTATTGCCAAACAAACTAACGCGAAACAAGTCTGGATTAGTAATCCAACCTGGCCAAATCATAAAAACGTTTTTTCTGCCGCAGGCTTGGAAGTTCGCGAATATAAATACTATGACGCTGAAAAACACGCCCTGAATTTCGAAGACATGCTGGCAAGCCTGTCTGACGCTCAGGCAGGTGATGTTGTTCTGTTCCATGGCTGTTGCCACAACCCGACAGGTATCGATCCAACCCCAGCTCAGTGGGCTAAACTGGCAGAAATGTCTGCGGAAAAAGGCTGGCTGCCCATTTTTGATTTCGCTTACCAAGGATTTGCCAAAGGCCTGAACGAAGACGCGGAAGGCCTGCGTATTTTTGCAAAAAATCATAATGAACTGATCGTTGCCAGCTCTTATTCCAAAAACTTTGGCTTGTACAATGAACGTGTGGGTGCCTGTACTATCGTTGCCGGTGACAGCAATACAGCAGAAAAAGCATTCAGCCAGGCTAAAGCCATTATCCGTGCTAACTATTCCAACCCACCTTCTCATGGTGCATCTGTTGTCGCCACTATTTTATCAAATGAAGAACTAAAAGCCGCCTGGGAACAAGAGCTGACCACCATGCGCGAACGTATTCAGCGTATGCGTCAGCTGTTTGTGAACACCTTACAAGAAAAAGGTGCAAAACAAGATTTCAGCTTCATTATCAACCAGAATGGTATGTTTTCATTCAGTGGCCTGACAAAAGAACAAGTTGAGCGCTTGCGTACAGAATTTGGTATATACGCTGTCAGTTCCGGTCGTATTAACGTCGCTGGCCTGACACTGGAAAATATGGCCCCACTGTGTGAAGCCATTGTTGCGGTACTCTGAGTTAACATTCACCTTACTTTGAAAAGCCGCTCCATTTCAGCGGCTTTTATCGTCTGGCATAAAAACGATATTCAGCATCACCAACTTGGTACTTCATCCTGTAAAAATGGATTAGTCTGCCGTTCATCGCCCAGCGTAGACATTGGCCCGTGCCCTGGAATAAATTTATAATCATCACCAAGTGGCAGAAGTTTATCTTTAATTGAATTAATTAACTGCTGGTGATTACCACGCGGAAAGTCGCTGCGCCCAACCCCCCCTTTAAACAGTACGTCCCCCATATAGATCAGTTTATCTGTATGATTAACAAATACAACATGCCCTGGTGTATGGCCCGGACAGTGCAATACAGACAAATCGACCCCGCCAACATGCAACTCGTCACCTTCATTCAGCCAGCGGTCAGGTTCAAATGATGCACATTCCTCAATGCCAAACATCCGGCTCTGAGCCTGCAAGCCTTCGATCCAAAAAGCATCTTCCTGCTGCGGCCCGTAAACCGGCACATTAAAATGTTCAGCGACTTCTGCTGTTGCACCAACATGGTCAAAATGACCATGAGTCAATAAAATCTGGGTCAATTTCAGGCCACGGCCCTCAATCTCAGCGATCAGCTTTGCCGCTTCACCGCCTGGATCAACAATTGCCGCTTCCTTACTCTCTTCATTCCAAATAAGGGTACAATTTTGCATAAAAGCAGTCACAGGAATAATTTGGTATTTCATTATTTCATTTACTCCATAGTCAAAACAAAATAGTTACTTACCAGATTACCACGTCCTGACGGGACCTGTATCAATATGAACGAAATTACTGTGTGGATAGTACCCCACACCGCCCGCTTTCATTTTCAGAGCGGCTTTACAGATATATCTAAGATCAATACCTTCAATATGGAAATCCATCGCTCGCCCGCGAATATGGTAACTCTGTTTAGCCACGCCTTTACTTTTCTTGCGCAACTGATTGTTGGTCACCAGTGAGCGGTAACCAGAAATGAGTTGTACAGGCTTATTAATGCTCATCATCATTTGCAGCAAATAGATCTGATCAAATAATTGAGGATCGATCGTTTTAACTTTATTTTGACGATAATCCCGAAACAGATGATTCAGACGAGCCAGTTCATCTTTGTTATAACGATGACCATCGAAGAATTCGGCTTTGATAGTTTCGCCCGTATGTAAGTTGTCAAAACGTAAAATTCGTGGGCGGGGAGTGGCCAGAGTCGCAAAAACGTGCCCCGGCAATAAACTCAAACCCAAAGCGGCAGCCCCCACACCAAGCCACTTGCGGCGATTATGATCGATTATATCCATGAAGAAACATCTACCCAGATTATGAAAAAATAAGTCGCTGGTCACTATGACAGCTAATAATGAAAATTAGTTGCATCTAGCTTTGTAAAGACAACAACTTTGACAAAAACTGGGAACCTTGTCTCGCACTATTATCATAGTCATAAATATCAGTGCGATACTGAGGTACACCCTGCTCATCTACCCAGGCAGTCAAATAATACAAATAAACAGGAACACGCTGTGGGATATTAACATAAACCGTATTGCCCTGTTTCAGCGTATTATCCACCTTGCTTTGTGACCAACCAGCATCTCCCAATAACATACTTGCCAATTCTGACGCTTTGTTAACCCTGACACAACCAGAACTGATCGCCCTGATATCTTTGTTAAACAGACTATGGTTCGGCGTATCGTGCAAATAGATGGCTTCAGAATTTGGCATATTGAATTTATAGCGGCCTAATGAGTTAGCCGGCCCCGGAGCCTGCCATACCCGATAAGGAAAATTCGCCGGCGTAATCACATTCCAATCAATAGTGTAAGGATCAATCACACTGGCATCAGCACGCCAGTTTGAAAAAATAACATACCCCCGACGCTGGAAATATCCGGGATCATTAACCGCCCGCGGCGCAATATCTTTTCTCGCCAGACTAGTTGGCACACTCCAGGGGGGATTAATCACGACATTATTCAGCACATTACTCATAATAGGTGTTTTACGGCTTGGACGACCAACGATCACTTTCGAGTTCAGCACTTCCTGATCATTAAGATAATAATGCAACGAATAATCAGGAATATTGACCATAATGCCGGTGGAAACATGCCCTGGGACAATCCGCAAACGCTGAATATTAAGCGCCATTAATCCAGCTCTGGTTTGAGGTGACGTATTCAGCCAATCTCTGGTGCGTTTACCAATCACTCCATCGGGCACCAACCCCTGCCATTGCTGGAAATTTTTTACCGCAGCAACCAATTCAGGGTCATAGATATTACCTGATTTAGTTGTCACATCATTCAGCATGCCGGTACGGATAAGTATTTCTCTTAAGACCGTGATATCCGGGCGACTCTGCCCTGGCTTTAATGCACTTTTGTCAGAAACCTGTGGCCACGGTTTACTATCAGCCAATAGTTTCATCATCTCCTTATGCATATTTTCATATTGAGGATGTTGCGGCATCCATGCCGCAACATAAGCGGCCACATTGTGATCTGTAATCGCTTGCTGCCACCGGTCTATGATCGCAGATGAAGGTAAAACAATTTTATATGGTGTCGTGCGATAGAGCCAGTTTTCGCCCTGATAACTGACATCGGAGACAAATTGCAAATAACCTAACATAGCATCAGATAAAATGAGATCACGCCCCATATCGCTCAATTGAGGATCATTGAGTTCAATCAGCCATTGGCCGAATTGTGGCTGAAATCCAGCTAATGCCAGTTCTAAAAGTTGTTGTTCAAAACGCTGAACAGCGGTTTTGTCCTGCCATAAAGGTTGCATCTGGTTAGATGAATACAGATTGACCAATCGATCAAAGAAAATGGGCTTAATTTGCTTCGGTAACCAGCTTTGAAGCACTCTGCGATTCTCTTCTTGTGCAACCACATAAGTTTGAATCTGTACTTGCTCAGGTATTGCTGTCTCAGATACCTTTTCAGTCTGCATATCACTTTCCATCGGCCTACTCTGCTGATTGGCTAAAGCATAGCCAGCTACCATTAATGTACTGCAAATAACCGAAATGCACAGCGGCTTTATCACTTTTTTTACCATATCAACATGCCCACCTTCAGAACATTCTCATAAATTACTTCTAACTATGGCAGATCCAGCATCCAAGCGAAGGAAAACAATAAGTTAATTACTTTATAAGTTATTTGTCCACACAGGAAATATAATCAGCAACCGCAAGAAAACCAAATAAAAAAGTGCCAAAAAACGCCGAAACATCTTTTTCAAGAGATTTAAACCTTGTTCCTGGCTCAACCAACATGATTAATGCCGGTATTAAAACTGAGAGTTAAATACCAACAGCCATAGGTGGCTGACCTGAAAGGCTTTTCTCGATTTTCTCGATAGAAACCCAATTCACTGCCTGTTGTTGAGCTAATTCAACAACAGGCAGATCCCAACCAGCTACAGTCACCACGATTCTGCCAAAATCAAATCCTACTACTTACGGAGAAAAAATAAATGAACGTTAGAATAATTTATGCAGAAATTGATAACGCATGTCTGGCAAGGCGAGATCTCATACTTTTAATATGGATATTTCACTTAAAAACAAATCAATTAAAGCTCAAAAACACACATCAGAGCTATCAAAGCTTATTAATAAAGGTGC
>NZ_AYSJ01000014.1:0-141178 GCF_000517265.1 Photorhabdus khanii NC19 | reverse complement strand
TTAACCCNTTAACCCNTTAACCCATTAACCCATTAACCCATTAAAGCGTAAAACAAATATCCCAAATGTAAAATAAATCTCCTTTTAAAAAATTAAAAACTTTTTATTTAAAACTGTGCTTTGAACAATCAAATGAATGCCTTACATAATAACCTCCAGAATTATTCGTAATATCACACCAAACCTAAATACGTGGTCTGAATTCACAATAACCATTACTCTGCAAGCACAAGACATTCATATTGTAACGATCATTCATAAACCCAGTAACTTCGCAGATTTCCGTCACCATTCGCCCCGGATCCGTCACAATCTTTTCTATCACTACCACCAAATTCACGCTTCTGGCGATCATCCAACCGATCGTCTCAGGAGTAAACCCCTGCGCCGCCTCATCTTCATAAATGTAATGCGCCAATTTTTGCAACCCCTCCTCAGATGAATTGGCATGCATCGTCGTTACCCCACCAGGGTGCCCGGAGTTCCAACTTTTGAGCAAAGTATAAGCTTCACCACCGCGGATCTCTCCTACCACGATACGGTCCGGACGCAAACGCATCGTCGTTCGCAGTAAGCGGCGCATATCCACATCTTTACTGGTTCGTAACAGTGCACGGTTAGCATTGTTAAGCTGCAATTCCATCGTATCTTCAATCGCCACGATACGGTCACACGGGCATTGCAGGCTAATCTCATGCAAAATAGTATTTGTCAGCGTCGTTTTCCCGCTACCAGCACCGCCAACGATCAAGATATTCTTGCGCATAACCACAGCTTCACGAATTGCCTCAATCGGGTGCTCAAAGCTGCGTTTGTGGATCGCCAGCCCGGAAGTCCGCCGCATGGCAGCAGCGCCTATCGGCTTAATAATGCCGCTTTTCCGGTAATCAGACAGCGATAATACAACGGGAGAGTGTTTGCGAATGGCAATAGCAGGCGCATTGGCCAACGGAGGCAGTACGCCGGCAATGCGGGCACAGCCCAACGGGAATTCACCTTCAATCAGGCCCACATCGGTACCCATATCCGCTTTTTGCAATGAAGCAGAAATCAGCAAAATCCGCGCTGCCGCCTCTGCCGGAAAATCGGATTGAGCTTCATTCATGTTCTGGTTATGCGATTCAATCCACAGTTTCCCATCAGGATTAATAATGATTTCCACCACATTCTTATCATCAAGCGCCTGGAGGATAACAGGCCCGCAAGCTTGTCTCAGCTCATCCAACATTTCCTCACGATATACACCATCCACTCCCTGAATTTCACGGGTTCCAATTTCAATGTCCTGTCTGGTTTTCATCATTAATTTCAACGTTAAGCAGACGGTAGAGATAACGACTGTTCAATGGCATTTTCAATACCAGATACTGCCGTAACAACCAGCATCAACATGCCACCAATCATCAGGATTGAAGCCAGCAGGAATCCGCGGGTGACTATCTGAACTTTGACTATCGTTTCATCCAGCCAGTGCCGTGCAAACTTCGCCATTGACTGATCAAAACCCTGCAATCGTGACAATAGCCTCAGATAACTGATCGCCTCGCTATCGGGAAAACGATAACCCGTATCGCGCAGCGCCTCACCAAAACCAGCCCCCATTGAAATGTGTTCGAGCGTAGCAGCGATACGCACATACAACCAACGCGAACCCGCCTGTTCCAACAGCAATTCCAGCGCCGATTGCAACATCATCCCTGAGCGGATCAGCAACGAGACATTCAGTATGAACATGCTGCCATGAATGGTTCTGTACAGTGACCACGGCGGAAACCGGTCAAGCACCGTTCGCAACCGCCCGCCCAGAAAAGGCAATGATAATGACAACAGAACGATCAATATCACCAGGAATATCAGCGAATACAGCCCATAGTCATTAACAAATGTTCCCATCACATAAAGGGTATAAGCCGCGCCATCCCAGGTTTCCGGCTTAGAAACCGCCGCCAGTTTGGGAACCAGACTCCCCGCCACAATGTGCAACAAGACGCATATCATCCCAATCAGTACCGCCGGATAAATAGAGGCACCGACAACCGCATTGCGGATCTTGCTACCCGCTTCAATCATGGCGATCGCATCCATGAAAGCGCTATGTATGTCGCCGGAGCGCTCACCCGCAGCAATCACCGCGACTTCATTAGGACCAATCCATTGCTGCAAACTCTCTGCCAAAGTGCTGCCCTGACTCACCGATTCATAGCAACGACTCAAGACCAACGCATAACCACCGTTGGGTTTTTGGCCTTCATTACTGGCGACATGATACATTTCGCGTAATGCATCAATCAGCATGACACGATTTTCCAGCATCATAATAAGATGCCCATAGAAACGAATCCGCGCTTTCTTACCGAACTGTATCTTCGCCATTCGATAGTTCAGTCTTTCAATAAAATCGGTCAGGAACATGGTGTTTTACTCTATTTGATGGATCGTGGGGATAATCGGCCCCATGACGCGTTCTCCAGCTCGGGGATCGATGATTCCGTCATTTATTTTGTGAATAAGTGCATCGATCTTGCTTAATCCGCCCATTTCCGTCATCCAATACCGAGTTGCCCCGTGATGATGACCAGTTCGATAAGCTTGCATTAAGCCCGGAGATGTACGTACCACTTCAGCGACTACCGTTCGGCCCACGATGCCGCTCTGCTTGCAATAATCACAGCCTTCTCCCTGCAAACAAACCGATTCCGGCTGGCAATAAAGATTCAACCGTTTTAACAGACGCCCGGAAATTTCCTGCTCATGCCCTTGCAAGGGAACTTTGCAACGGGGACATAACACTTGAACCAACGATTGACTGACTAAACCAATCACCAACCGCGGATCCATCAACAGTGATTCCATTACCGCCTCATCCTGCAAACGGGGCAGGATCGCTAAAGCATCGTTTGCATGTATCGTGGTCCAAATGAGATGGCCCGTCATTGCGGCACGGAACGTCATCTTTGCGGTAACCGCATCACGTATCTCGCCGACCATAATGACATCAGGATCGAGCCGCATAGCATCAGCGATTGCCATTGCCCATTCTTGTTCAACAACCACGCTATCGCCACGATCGCCGGTTATCGGCGACTGATTAGCGCCTTCAATCTCATATTCAGGTGGATCTTCAAGCGTGAGCAAATGAATACCCGCTTGTTCCGCTATCAGCTTCTGCATCACAACTTTCAGGGTAGTGCTCTTGCCGCTACCGGTCGCGCCGGACAACAGGACAACCCCGGCCCGATGGTCCATCAACTCTTCCAATATCTGACACTGTTCCGGCAAATAGCCAAGATCACTCAGGGTGCACACCGTACCGGGACTATCCGCATACAACAACCTCAGTACCATTAACATGCCACGATCAAGCGGGCGGGTATTAATCCGCGCCCCGGAAAGCCCGCATTCGGTAAGAAATTCATCCTTCATTCGCGCACGCTGTGCCTGCATCGGCTTAAAAGTCGGCTCTGCCACGTCGCACATACTTTGGTAAATCGTCGCGCACAGTCGTAATCCTTCTTCGGGACGCAACTGCTCAACAGGCCGCAAATAACCATCAATACGGCAACGGATCTCACAATAATTATGCCGGGCGACAATATGTAAATCCGACGCTCGCTCCTGCGTGGCTTCTCCGATTAAGCGAGTGATATAACGCTGAACATCGGATTCTGTGCCTCCCAGCCCATGACGATGATGATGGCTCTTGCTGAGACGGTACAACTCCAATATGTTCCCCATTCCACAGGTGACAATCTGATAAATGAAACCGTGTCTTTTAACCGTTTCCTCATAGGCCAATACATGGGGATCGAGCCGGTGAGAAGCGGATACAGCAAGCACGCAGTGCCCCTTTTGCTGGGGTAACTCAATAAGACATATCAAACTGCGGTTCGCCAACTCTATTTCAAGTGCGCCGCTCAGGGCAGATAACACTTTTGCCCCCTGCCTGACCATACACAGCAGATCGGAACTTGTTATTACCATAGGAATGTCCACTTATCAGCAATTAACGACTTAACGGCAACGGCGGTGCAACCATTAAATCCAGGCTATCCAATAACGATGCATCGTTAGTCGCAGTCAATCCCACATCATAGAATCGTCCCTGTTTGGTAAAAGTGACCACACCGTTATTAATGCGCACCACTTTATAACCATTCGGCAACTGATCACCGGCTTTCACATCCATGATGCCACCCGAACGAAACCGCAGCGTGGCAATCAGCGCACCGTTGCGCCCAAAGATTGACTTAACTAAAGGCAGATCATTATTAATCGCGCCACTTTTATTCACGACGCTGGAAATTTTATCGAGTTCAGCCTGCGCATTTGCTCTGGCGGTTTCAGCTTTAAGTAACATCACCTCGGTCTGTAACTTTGCCAATTGTTCAGCAACATTGTCAGTCGTTGCCGCCGGCAATGCCGGTTTCTGCGCCACAGGCTTTGCCTGAACCGCCGGGATCTCAGCAGGTGATGTTTGTGCATATGCCAGAGAAAATACCGACACCACCAATACACTGATTATAAACTGACTAATTTTTTGCATAGAAAACTCCACTAAGCTCCCACTGAGGGAAACCGTCAGATAACACAACTCTGGCGCTGGTGACCCTCAACCCAGGGAGCGGCTTACCTGAAAACAAGGCATCTGGCGGTAATTGAGAAGAAAGCGTCCAGCTATAAGTCTGCCAATCAGGGTTCGCCCACACGCGAGTCTCCCCTTCTGCCGCAGGAGGCGGGGGTGGCGGAATAACAGAGGCGCTCTCAGTTAAGACCGGAGGCGGCAAATCCAGCGCCTGGAAATAAGACGTTAACTCAATCAGCGCCTGATCTGACGACAGCAATAGGTCGTCGTGGCCTTCCGGCAGATCCTCATTCTGCTGACTGAACGGTATCAATACCTGTGCCTGCTCTCCGCCATTGGAAATCACAGGGCCAGACTGGAATATATTGATAGCAGCAACCTGAAAAATATTGATCGGCATTCCTTCATGACGCTGGTAGCTCACAGAAATCGTATCAGCATCCAGAAGAATGGCGTCAATTTGCCAACCCGCAAGGGACAAAGGGATCCTGGCTAACGCTCGGTTCCATGCGGCGAATTGCCATGCTATTTGCGGTTGTGCAAGCCACGGATGCGGCGGTGGAATTTCTACAACTTCATTGGATAAATCCGGTGTGATCAATACCGTATTCTGCTTATAGGTGTGCCACCCCCACCAACCACCGGCCAGCAAAATCGCCAAACCCGCGCTCATGCCAAAGAGCTTAATTTGATGCTTCGACATTTCACCCGTTAAGCTTTCCAGCTGACCGACAGATTTTTTCAATGCAGATTTCGACAATAACTGCGCCAATGGCATCTCCGGCCACAACGATTCAAACTCCTTCGGCGCATAAATTGCATTCCATACCCCGTTGGCTCCCTCTACCAGTTGTACCGTATCACGCAACTTCGCCTCGATCTCTTCACGGACGCCGATCAAGTCACGTCCAGCCATGATTGCACCCTGATGTACCGCGACTAACGCATAATGCCCATCAGGCAAACGAAACGCGCCGATCCAGTTAGGTTTATCTACCGCTTTGGCAAGGGTAGCGGCCAATGAATAATCACCCGGCGCCCCTGCCTCCTTTGGTACGTAGCCGATCTGAATACCTTGCCCGACACGATGCCGGACAGCCAGGGTAAACCCCGCCGCAATCCCATTTCTGCGCATGTTAGAACGCGCCAACGCAGTTACTGGTGGTCGCCAGATGATGCCAGCCACCAGCGTTTTACCATATAGCTTGATTTGCATGACGTGCTCCACGTCTGTCCCGGTCCGGATCATCTTTCAATCTACCACTATAGGGGTAATCATGACCACGATCACATTATGATTTGTTTTACCCTCACGACTCCCTCCCAGAACCTGATTATCTGGGCTGCCCAAGCCACTGCGTTCACTGGTATCTGATTGTTGCTCAAACCCTGACAACACCAGAGTTTCACCTGAGTGCAACCGCACTTTCTGGCTGAACGCACGTAAATCTATCGTCGGCAATTGCACCTGACCGGTCTCTTCCTTGCCAAATTTCGCCAGCTTCTTCAAATCACTTAAGCTAATGTTGTATTGCAACAATATTTGCTTATCAGCCATGGCATAAGGCAGCATCAACATATTAAAACCGGTCGTCACTGTCGCGGGTTCAATCCCCACCGAAGTACCGACTTGTGGCGTCAAGGTGTTAGAAATTGATGAAACATACCCGGTCTGAGTTGCCACCTGCATCGGTACCGCCTGCAAATTCAATGTGGTAACCGAGGGTTGCGTCACTATGGAGACTTTGCCCTGCGCCGATAACGCCTTAATCAGCAAAGCGCTGTCACTGAATGGTCCTTTGAGAATGTGGATATTGGTATTGATACCTCCCTCATCAATAGCAGTCGAGTTCTTATCAGCCAATCCTATATGAGCGCTTTTATAAGCCAACGACCAATCGACGCCATACTGATCATCCCGATCGAACGTCAGATTAAGGATCTTGACATTAAGCACCACCTGCGTAGTCAGCAATTTATTCTGCTGATCAATATAATCCTTAACTCTGTCGAGTATTTCAGGGGAGTCGGTTACCGCCAATGATGCCGTCGCCATCGACAAAGTTAACTTACCTTCTCCCGGCGTCAGCATCCCTGACACCGTTTTCTGGATCTCATCCATCACCGAACGTGTCAAAGAAGTGGCAAGGGTTTGCGTACTGCCGCTGTTACCGCTATCGCCCCCACCCGCACCACCGCCGAACGTCGCACTGGTCGTCGCGGTCACGCTGGAAGACAATGCATCCGTGCCCGGCAATGCATATATCTGAAACACCCGCGTCTCTGTTTTGAAAATATGCACTGCGCCATTATGTACTTTCCAATGCAACCCTGATGATAAAATGACTGAATCGAGCAAACCCGCCAGAGATCCATGCCAATTCACATTGATTTTCAACACGTCCGGTTCACCGCTTTCAGATACGGGTTGCGAACCTGAATTGACAACCACAACCCCTCGCTCACTTCCCTTTTCACCCGATGACGAGCCGGGATACGCGGCAAGCCGCGCATCCGCACTGATCACTACCGGTACCCCGCAAATGCGTTTGATCTTGCCGGCAAATTCACTCAACGTCATCGGTTCCGCTTCCTGCAAGGTTAAGTTACAGGAGACCGTTTCACTTTCTCTCTTCGATGGGATCTCCTTGGTTGATACCCAATAACCATATTGATGAACATGCACTGAGGTGGTAGCAGCACTATTGCGCAATCCCTTAATAATTTTGGTCGCATTCGCCATTTCATTATCCGCCTGATGATCGACCTTGTTGATTGCCGCACAACTTGACAAACCCGCAGCGATGCAGGACAGCAATATCAATCTGGAAAACGTCAAAAACTGAATAGACATGGTTATTACCCCTGCGCCTGTACATGAACAAGCCGCTGCTCCTGATAAATATCAACGGTAAAAGGACGGTTCGCCATCGTGTAAGCGTCGAATAGATCACTCATCGCCTGAATAAACGTCCCCTTGAAACGCAGGCCAGCCCGGATCGGAAAATCATAGGAGGCATCCCATACCACTTCATAGCCGGACTTGCTTGCCCATGCTTGCGTAACATTACGCAGAGTTTGCCCTGGAGTTGCAGTCCACACCGCAGCCAAAGGAGCCGGCGTTGGCACCGGTGTTGCACAAACGGCGACATTTGACAGACAGACAAGCGCCGTAAAAACAGATGCGATTATTTTGTTCATTGATCTTTCCAAAGAAAAAGAAGTAGCCAAACAACCTATTAATCAGTTAGTTACCCAAAAAAGCCCACTTGCCGAACAGCAACTACAGTATTTCCACCAGCGCGCCGTCAGATATAAATTTCCGGACACCATCGGGTAATTGTCTGGCAAGCGGGCTGCCTATTCGTTTTCCTCTGCCGTCGATCAGCCTGGAACCGCTCTTGAAACCGATCTGATCGGGTTCCGCCCCCCATCTCAGCAATTCTGCGAAAGCGCCATGCAGCAGCACATTGTCGCCGTAGCTGATATTTTTGCGGAAAATATAGACATGGGACCCTGAGATAAAGGCTCCCCAGAGACACTTGCCAGAAAAGTTGTCACACCAGGCATCAGTGTTCACCCACTCCATGTGCATTGCGGTCAAGACCTGCCGCATCTTCCGACGCCTGACCTCTCCCTGCGCATGATGATTAAGCAGTTGCTCACGGGTTGAAGCATAACTACGAAACAACGCCGCCACATCCGTTCTGGCCCGCACCGCTTGCACACGGACTTCATGCAATAACTGGCCGAAAATCAGTTGCATGAAAAATACAATGACGATCCCAACAATAGCTAATGGCCACATTTTTGTTCTCCTATAACCGTCTGTTTCGTAAACAACCTCCCGCCTCCGGTCGCCTCTTTCCATCGCAACACGGGAATACCGGTGCTTGTTTGCTGGCACACCAACAATTCTCCCTGCTTACTCATGGAGACATTCCCCAAAGCCGGACAACTGCCACCAGCAAAACTTCCGGTTTTGGTGTTTATCACTAAATTGTTACCGACAACCACATCCTTATCTGCATGAACATCACCGACGGCCAGGGTGCCTTTTCTATTAGCACTGGCGTTGCCATCCAAGATAAACAACGTACCATGTGCTGGATTGACAACAATTTTCCCATCATCACCTTGCGCAACATAAGATTGCTTTTCCTGAAAACGGGAAGAGAAAACCATCTTATTCACACCATCAACAACACCAGCGCCTTTCATCGACAGCGTATCCACCTGATCGAGTCTATTGCCGCCCATATTGATGCTGGTTTCCATCCTATTCCACTCTGGATGACCATCTATCTTTTGCCGGTGAAGCAAATCACCGGCTAATGTACCTGGCCCATAGGTTGCCGCGTCCCGGATGAACGGAGCATAAAAAATGCGTCCGATTTCATTAGGTTGTTCATTGAAAAAACCGGCAAAAGATTCAAGCGCATTGACCTGACCGTAGCTGTTCCAATAAGTGGCCGGATTATGACTGTCACGATCCCGGTAATCCAGGTAGAGACCGCCAACACCAATCAACTGTGCGATTTTCATCGAATGACCAGCAACGTCCGGCGGCTTGCCGTCAGCCATTGCCGGAACGGTGTAAATCAATGGATCAATGCGTTTCTTGCCATTGGGCAACATGACAACACGTAATACGCCATCATATTTCTGACCCAGCGGATTGACCGTATTCTGGTTCAGTCCCGGGGGTAAATAGGGGAGCATCTCTGCCCAATTGATAGGTGCCGGCGTGGGCCCCTGACTTAAAGCGGTGTAATTATCATTCACATAATCCGCCACTGCATCGCCAAGATGCTGGATCTGCCCGGCAACTACCTGATTAACCAGCATATCACTCTGCCTGTTCAGATAAACCACACCAACCACCATCATTGATGCCAACACCATCAGTACAACCGTCACTTCCAGCAAAGTGAAACCTGCATTACGGCGGCGTATTGTTAATATGGATACAGATTCATCATGCATAAACAGCCCTTCTTAAAAGTATCAACATCTATTTCATCCGATGGACTCTTTACCCAAAAGAGAATTCTGCCCAAGGGTGCTGCGCTCATATCCGGCTATCGATGGAAAAACGCCACAACTAACCCAGCCATCGCCAAACCTGGCCCGAAAGATATTTGTGGTGTTTTCATTTTGCGCAGCCAGCGAATCGCCAGATAACTTATCAACGTGAACTCTGCCGCCAGCAAAACCACGGATGGCAGCGCTTCCACCCCCAACCAGGCACCCAGCGCCGCCAGGAATTTGGCATCCCCCATCCCCAATGCATCACGCTGAGTCAATCGCCGGGCGCTCCACTCAACCAGCCTAAAAAACAGATATCCACAAACCGCGCCACTCACGGCCAAAGGCAGTGCCACAAATCCGGCAGATTGCAGATTGAACAGCAGCCCCAGCCACAACAAAGAAAGTGTCAGTTGATCCGGCAGCAACAAATATTCGAAATCAATGACCGCCAGCGCTACCAACAAAGAACTCAGCACCAATAGCCCCAACAGCGAGTAACTCCAGCCCATATCTAAAGCCAGCAAAGAGAAAAGCAGCGCCACCGTTCCTTCAACCAGCGGATAGCGTATTGAAATCATCCCATTACAATATCGACAACGCCCTTTCTGACACATATAGCTCAACAGGGGAATGTTATCGCGGACCGCCAACGTGTGACTGCAACGTGGGCAATGCGAACCGGGAAAACAGAGATTAAAGCCAGCCACCTCATTATTGATTTCAGAAAAAATCATGATCGGCAGGCGAAAGATCACGACATTTAGAAAACTTCCGACACATAATCCCAGTAATCCAACCACCAGGACCAGACACCCAGTCGAAGATTGCAGCCACTCGGTCACCATGATCATCTCCCGGCACAATTAGCGCAAAACAGATCAAAACCCGCCAGGTAGCTTGAAAGCCTTCCACAAGCCCCTCAAGCTACCCATCACATAAAGAATCAATAACTGACCTAACTGGCAGAAATAAACGTCACCGTATTGGCATCATTGGCATTACATGCAGTATTAATTTGCGCCAACGTCGAATCCGGCTTAATTTCCGTGGCCGACTGTTGCCCCTTCCCGCCACCACCGACGGTCATTTTCGACCAACCCGCCACCCGCAACTTCAACGAAAGTTGCTGGCAAGCCTCATCAGGCACATTTTGATACTCAATCTTAAACGTCTGAGCGGTAGCATCTCCCGGCGAAATAAGCACCTTGCCATTCCAACTATTAAAAATAATTCCGCTGGTACCATCCTGAGTCATATTGGCCGGAACAACCTTATAATGGATGGCAATTTTGTTATCCAAACTGTCATAGCCTTTGGCACCATTTTTAATTGATTTCAAATTTGCTGCCATCTGAGTAATATTCGACGATTCTGTCGAAATTTCCGAAGCCCGGAACAACTTACCAATCCCCGCTGCGGCTGCGGCTAATATCACAATACCAACAATCATCACAACCAACGCTTCAATCAAAGTAAAACCCGATTGCCGCCTGGCTTTAAGTAACACACTGACTTTCTTATTCATGCTGATAACTCCAAAATCAAAATGATAGACGCGCTCCAACGCGCGACTTCAGAACTGCCGCTTGAACTGAAAACTCACATGCTTACAAAAAGAAATAAAACATATACGTTATAATTACATACATTGAAATATTCATAAAATTGTAATATTTCAAATTGAAACTAATATTATAAGTTATAATTTGAAAAATAAAATTGTTTAAAACGTTCAAAAATCACACAATTGATCGTTAAAAACTATCAAATATATTAATTTCCATCGTGAGTATCGATTAAAACTAATGATATAGCTCATTAAAAAACCAAAGGATTTTATTCTGTCAATTAGTTAGAAATGATTATTTGTAAATATTTTTAATTAATTTAGCAGGGTTGTTGTTAAGCGTTACTGTTGTGAAGCGTTTGTCACAGATCACATTTTTATGAAAATGGGGGGTGGGGGATACAGCTCTATTATCGGCAGATAAAATCCACCAACTTAATGCTGGAAAAACCGTTGAACAGGATTTTGAAGCCACCAAAAACTCGTCAACTGCCAAAAATGATGTTTGAAATTTTCTATGACTAAAAAACAAACCCTATCTTTTCAATAGGGTTTGTCAACGATCTGAGATATCAATTTGCTATCGATACCTTTCTTTGCAGGTTATTATCACCGACTAAAATGCCACCAGCGAAAAGCAAGGCATCTTCAGGTAATAATTGACTTTTATCATCTGTTTTTTCTAACACGAAATTATACACGTTTAATGGATCTGTGTTTCTCAATTTAACTGAGCTAAGGGTAGTTTGACCACCACGTGTATATATTGTATCACCGATCTTAAGTTCATCGGCTTTTACTATTCCTCGTAATGTTGCAACAGGATGCGTTGGCGTCAATGAAACTTTTTCACCGTTATTATAAATTAAATCAACAAATTCGGTATCATGGCCTACAATACGGCTTTTCACTTGTAATATACCGCCTTGCTTTGTTAGGACTTTATCACCTGGACGTATATCTTCAACCTTCTTCTTAGAACCATCAGCCATATCTATTAATGTACCTTCAGCAATACAACCATATTGAATGTTAATTGGTGGGTAAATGAATTGTAAATCAGACGGAGTACTTCCGGGATGATTAGTATAAGTGAATTGAATAGGATATGCTTGCTTATCAGACTTATCAGGAGTTGTGAGAATAGTAACCTGTAAATCCAATACATACTTCTCGTTATTTTTCCAGCATATTGACCCAAAATTAGCGTAGCCTGAGTCTTTGGAGAAATCCCATGTCAATTTTTTACCGCTTTCATCAACCGTCACATGTTCCCAAAATATATTTTCATCAATTGCTCTTACCTTACATCCACCACCAGTATCAAGGCCAACCAACGTCAAATCTGCGTGTATTGGTAATCTCTTGGTTCCCTTAGGCTTTCTATTCTCATCAATCAGAATATAGTCATGGAATTCAACACTGCCAATGATTTCCATATTGATATATGTCTTCTTATTTGGCAACTTTGGCGTCATTGGACCATAATCGCAAGCATCAGGAGTATTTCGCTCAGAGTTTTCTCTATTTAGACAAACGATTATCGGTTGATCTGGATCCATATTTTTTACACGAGTCGGTGCCGTATTATACATCTCTTTTGGAACATCGTCGAAATCAAGTATATTTGATTTCATCATAATTGGCCCGTCACTGATACTTATTCCATTTATTTTTCCCTGATATGTTGAAACAGCGATAACAGAAGATTGATTAGGATTATTAATACCATTAGGTATATCTTCTTCAGAAACGGCTTCCGTTGTATGGCTCCGTACTTCCTTACCCTCTATACTGCTTGAACCTGATGCGATTAGCTGTCTAGATTTTTTATCTTTATCAAGTGCAAAAACCACAAGTGTGTCTTGGAACGATGAAGGAAGGGAAGGATCAGGATAGTAAAGAGAATTAAAAACTGTAGCTGAAATTGATTTATAATCTTTAGAAGGTACTATTACAGCCTGCCCGAAAAAATTTTCAGGATCTTTATTCGAGCGATGTATTTCAAGCGATTTCCCACTCTTAATCAGTGCATGTTGCTTTGCTTTTATCGTCTCAATATCCTTAAAAACATCAGGATACTTCTGTTCAGTAATACCACCGTAGCGTAACAGAGCTATATACCCCTTTTTATGAGATGGAATAGTTAGATTTATCACTTTAGGTTTATTATTTACCTTAATACTATCTAAAAGTTCAGATACGGCCTTATAATCATCTATAGATAATGTATCAAGTTTCGTATCAGCAAGGCATGAGATTATAGGGGTGAGCAGTATGATAAAAAAAACAAATACTCTTTTGTATAGAGCCATAATTTTTCCTATGAGATAATAAAGATTTCTTAAGTCAAAAACATTACACAAACTTTATTTACAAATCGCTATTTGTTGAACTTTAAACTGATAGGTAGTATATTAATATTATAATTTCATCTTAAAATTATTAATTAAAGGGAAAACATATTGAAACTAAAATCATATATATAATTAATGGTCATTTGTAATAAAACGTCAAGTTTTTTATATTCTCCTGCCTTATGAAAAAATTTTCGCACAACTATCTACTGGGCTGTGTACTCAAAACATTGGATGAGTTTTATTAACTTTAAGCACAGCAGATATCCCAATATAAGTTTATTCCAGATAATTAACTTATCATGAACTCCTTCCTTCATAGTGAAATAAAAAATTCACAGACATTTAATATCACCCACCGTTTTCAATAATCAGACTTAATTATTACAAATTATATAAAAATGTCGGTTATGTAACATTATTAAAAAACTTATCTTGAATCACTTTGTTAATTAATGATATGAATAAAATAAAAATTATTTTCACAAATCAAAAGAATATCCATCATGAATAATAACCTTTAATAATCAGATTATTGCGGTAGCCATACCCATATTTTCAATGCTAGTAAAAAATAATAGTAATTTTCTTAAATTTTAAACATCAATAACTAATAAAGGAAGAATCATGGCTATAAATTCAGAACAAATCGCTGTTGAATATCCCATTCCTACTTATCGATTTGTTGTTTCAGTTGGTGACGAGCAAATCCCATTTAACAATGTTTCCGGGCTTGATGTTCATTATGATGTCATCGAATATAAAGATGGCACCGGTAATTACTATAAAATGCCTGGCCAACGTCAATCGATCAATATTACCCTGCGTAAGGGAGTCTTCCCTGGCGACACTAAACTGTTTGATTGGATTAATTCTATTCAACTTAATCAAGTTGAGAAGAAAGATATTGCAATTAGCCTAACCAATGAAGCCGGCACCGAAATTTTAATGACCTGGAACGTAGCGAATGCCTTCCCGACCTCATACACCTCCCCCAATTTTGATGCCACCAGCAATGAAATCGCTGTTCAGGAAATAGCCCTGACAGCAGATCGTGTAACCATTCAAGCGGCTTAATAACGGAGAGATTTTATGACCACATCAACGACCTACCCCGGTGTTTATATTGAAGAAGACGCTTCTCTGTCACTCTCCGTTAGTTCCAGTGCAACGGCAGTGCCTGTTTTTGCTGTCGCAGATAGCAATCCATTAATATCAGATAAGCCCTATATTCGCATTAGTAACTGGCTGGAATATCTGACACTAAAAGATAAACAATTTGATCCTGCCAATACACTTGATATCTCACTGCGCGCTTATTTTATTAACGGTGGTGGATATTGCTATCTGGTCAAAACCACAGATTTAGAAAAACAAGTGCCAAAACTTGACGATGTGACATTGCTGATTGCAGCCGGAGAAGATATTACTACTGCTGTAAGTACACTTTGCAAACCGGGCAAAGGTTTATTTGCTATTTTTGATGGTCCTACCACAGAGTTAAAATCCGATGGCACACCCAACAGCGATTATGACCCAAATCCTTTTGCTGCCGTTTACTACCCCTGGTTAACCGCCGATTGGACTACTACTATCGATATTCCCCCAAGTGCTGCTATTGCTGGTGTCTATTGCTCTGTCGATAGCACCCGTGGCGTCTGGAAAGCACCGGCTAACGTGGCTATTCAAGGTGGATTACAACCTAAATATCCGGTGACTGATGAGCTGCAAGGACAATATAACAAAGATAAAGCACTAAATATGATCCGCACCTTTCCTAAGAGCGGCACACTGGTATGGGGCGCTCGTACTCTTAAGGACAGAGATAACTGGCGTTATATCCCGGTTCGCCGCCTGTTTAACAGCGCGGAGCGGGATATTAAAAATGCCATGAGCTTCGCGGTGTTTGAACCCAACAGCCAACCGACTTGGGAACGAGTACGCAGTGCCATCAATAACTATCTGTATAGTCTGTGGCAGCAAGGTGGTTTAGCGGGAAATAAACCAGATGAAGCTTACTTTGTTCAAATTGGCAAAGATATCACCATGACCGATGACGATATCAAACAGGGAAAAATGATCATCAAAATCGGTATGGCAGCGGTTCGTCCAGCAGAGTTCATTATCTTGCAGTTTACACAGAACACCACTCAATAATTGGAGGCAACATGCCAACAATACCGACTTATCCTGGCGTCTATATTGAAGAAGATACTTCATTAAACCTTTCTGTTAATCAGGGGAACACGGCAATACCCATTTTTATTGGCGTTTTTTCGCCAAAAAAAACCAATCCAATACCACAAGTAACACGCGTTAATAGCTGGCTGGATTTTACTAATCTGTTTAATGTAGGTTGTATTACGTCGGTAGAAATCACATCAACTGCGCCTAATCCAGTGCCTCCTACTCCCGGAAAAGAAGAAGGTAATACAGAAGCCAAAGATGAAAGCACCGGTTACAATTACGATGTCAATGCCGATACCTACACGACAAGCAGTGATGCTTTAAAACTTTATTTCCAAAATGGTGGAGGGCCTTGTTATATCCTGCCACGACCAAGTCATTTAACAGAAGGATTTCTGGACTCAATCCCTGAATTAATTGAACAGGCTTTAGAAATTACACTGATAGTCTGCCTTAAAGAAAGTGATTATAACCAGAAGGCGATATATGGCAGCCTAACCTCTTTATTAAATGCCGGCTATTTCCTTATCGCTGACAACAAGGACAAAACAACCTTACCCAGTACTAACGTAGCATCACAAACCGCAACGTATTATCCGGCAGTTAAAGTCTCACAACTTATCCAAGCAGAAGATAGCCAGATAGCAGTATCAGGTTATCAAGATGCAAAAACAAAACCCGATGAAGTCAAAAACCTGGCGCAACTCAAAGAGAAAAACCCAACTGTCTACCAACAAGCGGTTCAAGCAATACAGGACGAAATAGCCTCCAGCGACAACACCATTCCTGTCAGTGCTGTCATGGCTGGCATATATTGTGCCACTGATGCCAGCCGTGGTGTCTGGAAAGCACCAGCGAATGTTGTGCTTAACGGGATTAGTGATGTTACCGAAAGACTCACCGATGATGACCAAAGCACCATGAATCCATTAGGCATCAATGCCATCCGCTATTTCAATAATCGAGGCTTTGTCGTGTGGGGCGCACGTACTCTGCAAAATGATGATAACTGGCGCTACATTCCAGTTCGACGTTTATTTAATAGCGCAGAACGCGATATCAAGCAGGCAATGCAATTTGCCGTCTTTGAGCCCAACAGCCAACCCACCTGGGAACGAGTACGTAGCGCCATCAATAACTATCTGTATCGACTGTGGCAACAGGGTGGTTTAGCAGGAACTAAACCAGATGAAGCCTATTTTGTCCAGATTGGTAAAGGTATCACCATGTCTGACGACGATATTAAACAAGGGAAGATGATCGTCAAAATCGGTATGGCTGCCGTACGCCCGGCTGAATTTATTATCCTGCAATTTTCGCAAAATGTAACACAGTAACCCTACTGAGGCGCGGTTCGCCGCGCCTGTTCTATTGAGGAAACAAGAATGGAAATAACACAGCCCGGCGTCACCATCACGGAGAACCTGATATCTCAGAAACAAGATGAGGCATTTGTCGGTATACCAGTTTTTATCGGCTATACCCAACCTGCTGAAAATAACCAGGCCAGTGATAAAACCGCCATCAAACTCAATAGCCTGGCCGATTTTACCCTGTCATTTAAACAGACGGGATTAATGTACTATTCCGTGCGTCACTTTTTTGACAACGGCGGTCAGCAAGCCTATGTATTGTCACTAGGTCTTAATGGACAGCTAAATGATTTTCAATCGTTGACCACCACACTGCAACAGGATTGGGTTAAACAAGCGATTACCGCAGAGAGCGCAATCACGCTGATCGTCGTCCCTGATCTTGTCTACCTTAATCAGATGGACGATCCTGATTTAGTAGGCATAGCTCAACACAAAAAAATTCAATTTTGGCTACAGTCCTGGCAATCCGTACTCGATCTTTGCAAGAGCCGACGCGGCATCATGGGATTACTGGATGCCCCGGATAATCCTGAATTGGCAAAGAAATGTTTAGCGCAGTTTTCCTCAAATGATCGACAATGGGGTGCCGTATACTGGCCAAGGCTAAACAGTGCCTATCCGGATCAGGATAAAGAACAAAACTTTATCGTGCTTTCACCGACCGCCGCAGTGGCTGCC
Source organism: Photorhabdus khanii NC19 (assembly GCF_000517265.1). Classification (GTDB taxonomy): domain Bacteria; phylum Pseudomonadota; class Gammaproteobacteria; order Enterobacterales; family Enterobacteriaceae; genus Photorhabdus; species Photorhabdus khanii. The sequence goes on along the minus strand of NZ_AYSJ01000014.1, from coordinate 123,400 downwards.
GTCATCCAGCGTAACGATAACCAACAAGGCGTATGGACTGCCCCCGCCAACATCGCGTTAGCCAAAGTGATTAGCCCGGTCCGCTCTTATATTGAAGCGAATGCACTCTTTAACCCGGATGGCGCCTCGCTGAATCTGATCCGCAGTTTCCCCGGCAAAGGCATACGCGTATGGGGATGCCGCACGCTGGAAAACACCAATAATACGCCATGGCGTTACCTGCAAACCCGGCGTCTGGTTTCTTATGTCACCGTACATTTGGCGCAATTGGCCCGTATGTACATCTTTGAACCCAATAACGAACTGACATGGATGAAATGCAAGGGGCAAAGTTACAACTGGTTACGGCAATTGTGGTTACAGGGCGGCTTGTACGGATCACAGGAAGATGAGGCATTTACTGTGCTGTTAGGGGTAAATGAGACGATGACCGAAGAGGATATCCGTGCCGGGAAAATGGTTATGAAAGTCGCCCTAGCCGTATTGTCTCCCGCTGAATTTATTGAGATCAGTTTGGTCTTTGATACCCAAACGGGAGCACTTTTGTCTTAAGAAGGAAAGAGCACAATGAACGATTATTACACCCCCGTGGTATCCCACCGTTTTATGGCGAGTTTTATTTTTAATGGCATTCCCGATCCGCTGGATATCCGCTTTCAGCGCATTTCCGGCCTGAGTCGGGAGCTTCAGGTGACCCAGCACAGTCAAGGCGGCGAAAACGCCCGCAATAACTATCTGGCCGAGAAGATCCAACACGGCACATTAACGCTGGAACGTGGCGTGATGACGGTTTCTCCTTTGACCTGGATGTTTGACCGCGTATTGCGCGGAGAAAAAATCGCCTATGCAGATGTGGTGATTATGCTGTTAAACGAAAATTTATTGCCCGTATCCAGTTGGACACTGAGCAATGCCTTGCCGGTACGCTGGCAAACCGGCGACTTTGACGCGAACAGCAACGCCATTTTGGTGAATACCCTTGAACTACGCTATCAGGATATGTGCTGGTTGGGAGTCAAAGTATGACAGTAGAAATCAGAGAGTTAATCATTCAGGCAAAAGTGGTGTCATCAGCTCCAATACGACCAACGCAAGCGACTGAATCAGACCAACAAGGCCATTCGCTGATTCAGGAAAGTCTGGATGAAGCAACCTTGATTGAAAAAATTAAACGCGAAGTGTTGGCCGCATTACGCGATGAGGAAGGGTGGCGTCCATGAGTCTGATTGAACGTGGTTTAGCGAAGCTGACCATTAATGCTTATAAAGACAGGGAAGGAAAAATACGGGCAGGCACCGTGCAAGCCATGTATAACCCCGATTCCCTGCAACTGGATTATCAAACGAATTATCAACAATCCCAGGCTATTAATAGCGAGAAACAAAGCAGTACTTATGTACAGACCAGGCCCCCAGAGTTATCCCTTGAGCTGATTTTTGATGCCACGATGCCGGGTAACAAAACCCCCGTTGAAGCACAGCTAATGCAGCTCAAACAACTGTGCAGCGTGGATGCCACCAGTAGTGAAACGCGGTTCCTGCAAATTAAATGGGGAAAAATGCGTTGGGAAAATCGCGGTTATTTTGCCGGCAGGGCGAAAGATCTGTCTGTGAGTTACTCCTTGTTTGATCGTGATGCCACTCCCTTGCGGGCGCGGGTTATCCTGACACTGGTGGCGGATGAAAGTCTGGTCTTGCAGGAGACAGAACAGAACCTGAAATCGCCGGCAAAAATCGCCTTACGGGTACAAGATGGCGCATCGCTGGCGCTGATGGCAGCGAGTACGGCATCAACTCTGTCCGGCGGCGTCGATTATTTGACACTGGCCTGGCAAAACGGTCTGGATAACCTCAATGGGTTTGTACCGGGTGAAATATTACAGGCCACCAAAGGAGAAGACGCACCATGAGCCATCAACTGAAAATTATTGCAGATGGCAAGGTATTGTCTCTTTTGGCCGCCGTCGATGTGGATACCTATTACCGTGTTAACAGCATCCCTTCGGCAACGCTGAAATTCAGCCTGCCGGACAGGCCACTTTCCTCTTTCAGCCAGACAGATGTACAGGCAGAACTGGCCCATTGTCAAGTAGGCAAAACCCTGCGTCTGGAAGTGACTGATGGCGGCCGGAAATCGGTGTTGTTTAACGGCCTGATTACCCGTAACACGTTGAAGATCAAAAATAAGCAATTATTGCTCACGTTGCTCGTCAAACATCGCTTGCAACTGATGGTGGATACCCAACATTCACAACTGTTTAAAGACAGCAACGAAAAATCCGTCTTAAACACCCTATTGAATCAGGCTGGCATCAAGGCTCACTTTGAACAGATAGCCGCGTTAGATCAAAAGCATGAGCAGATGGTGCAATTTCGCTGTTCAGACTGGCGTTTTCTGCTGTGTCGGCTATCAGCCACTGGCGTATGGCTGTTACCCACGACAGAAGGCGCCCGACTTGTCCAACCTGAATCCCTGAAATCTAACTCAACCTATACCCTGAAAAACCGGGGGGATGAGAAAAAAGATATCGTCGTCAAAGATGCAAGCTGGCAGTTTGACAATCATCTTAACCCCGCTTCACTGGAAGTCAGTGGCTGGGATATCAGTAAACAACAGGAGTTGTCAGGTGGCCGCTACGGCAGTGTTGCCGTGGGGAAAGCGGCACTCTCCCCTGATAGGCTGGCGTCTTTGAATAAAACAAGTTGGGATATTCGCTACAGCAGTCCGTTAACCACCCAAGAAAGCGGCTATCTGGCACAGGGACTATTGCTGAATCAGCGTGTTTCTGGCGTCACAGGCGAATTCCGGCTTAAAGGCGATGGGCGTTATCAGTTAGGGGATAACATTCAATTAACGGGATTTGGTTCACAATTGGATGGTACAGCCAGCATTACTGCGGTTCGCCATCGTTTTAACCGGCGAATTGATTGGGAAACCACCCTGAGCATGGGCTTACAACAGGAATATCTGCCCGTGTTGCCCGATGCCCCCGAACTGCATATTGCGACAGTAGCAAAGTATCAGCAGGACAAGGCAGCCTTGAACCGCATTCCGATTATTTTGCCGGTGTTGAATCGCCCGAATGAATTTCTGTGGGCAAGACTAGGGAAACCTTACGCCAGCCACGAAAGCGGTTTCTGTTTTTACCCGGAACCCGGTGACGAAGTGATTGTCGGATTCTTTGAAAGTGATCCACGTTATCCGGTGATTCTGGGGGCAATGCACAATCCGAAAAATAAAGCACCTTTAGAACCTACCCAAGATAATCAGGAAAAAATTTTGGTGATTAAACAAGGTGAAAACCAACAACAAATTGTCATCAATGGCAAAGAAAAAATTATCCGAATCAATGCGGGAGATAATCAAATCACGCTCCAACAGGATAAAGATATTTCTCTATCAACGAAAAAAGAATTAACACTGAAAGCGCAGACAATGAATGCCCAAATGGATAAATCGCTCAATCTGTCCGGCAAAAACAGTGTTGAAATCAAAGGTGCCAAAATTAATCTTACCCAGTGAAAGGTGAACAATGGAAAACCAAATACTGACACAACTCTATGGTCGTGGTTGGGCGTTCCCTCCCGCGTTTTCCCTTGAAAAGGGGGTGGAAATGGCTGAGGGGGCGGAAGATGTGCGCCAGAGTTTGCACATTCTGTTCAGCACTGAGCCGGGGGAGCGCCTGATGCGCGAAAATTATGGCTGCGGATTAAATGATTTTATGTTTGAAAATATCCGCAACGAATTGTTTGCTGAAATTGAATCCCGTATCCATGACAGCGTATTGCGTTATGAATCACGGGCGGATATTACGGATATCCAAGTTCTTCAATCACCAAACAGCAAGAATACCCTGCAAGTGCAGGTCATGTACCGCCTGCGGGGAAGCGATATCAATCAGCAAATTCAGGGAACACTGGCACTGAGTGAAGGTCGGGTAATGGAGGTGGTATGAGTGAGTCCATTGTGACAGACGGTGACATACTCCAGTTTGATCCCAACTTTGGAAATCGACAGGTGACGGTTTCCAGCCCGGGTAAGATCAGCGGTAAAGGACATGCGCAGGTAAACGGCAAGAAAGTCTGCATTCTGGGGGATGAGAAACAAGTCAGGGTTTCTGCAACCTATATCACAGCAATGCATACAACACCGGGAACCGGCACCATTACCATCAGTGCGTTGGATGCCAGCCAGCAAGCCCTTCAATGTACCAGTGGCGCGGCCTTAATTATCAAGGGGCAGAAGTTTACAGCCATGTTTACGCCTCAATCACCCGCCATCAATAATACCGTGAACCCGCCGCAACCGGATGTTACAACGCCTTCATCGGGCAAAGGCAGTTTTATCACTCAACAAAATTTTGCCACCGTGAATTAAGGCATTGGCTGAAACAAACCGAAATTAAACAGTGTGAATAATCCTTTATTCACAGAGGAATCTCTGTGCCACACAGGTGATATTATGGAATTAACTGAGTTAAATAATACATTGTCAGACTTGATGCCGACGAACGGTTTTAAATTATATAATCGAACCAGTTTGCAATTACTCCAATATATTGAAGAGTACACCAAAATCATTCCCTTCAATCAGGGCAATAAACATTGGAATGACTTTTTCTTTATGGCGAATAATACGCCGGAGAAACTGGCTGAATTATATCAAGGGGAAATCGAAGCCAATGGGGAATTATTACCTCATCAAGCTTTTCTATTAGCGGTATTACGATTATTGGAAACACCAATCTCCTTATTGAATACCTTACCTGCGGCTCATCGCAATCTCTATTATCGGGCGCTTTTGGGGCTGTCCCCCCGCCCGGCACAACCCGATCAGGTTGCCTTGTCGGTGGAACTGAATTCAACCGTCACAGAGCAACTGCTCACTAAAGGCACCTTGTTTGAAGCGGAGCAAGATGAACAAGGCAATGCCCTGCAATATGCGCTGGATGCCAATTTACTGGCGAACCGAGGCTATATCAGTGACTTGTACTGGTTACGGCATAAAGAACAGCAGCAATGGGTTAGCGCGACCCCCTGGGATTTACAGGCACAGATAGCATTGCCATCTGATGGGATACGGTTATTCAGTGAAACGGATCAGGATAAATCTGTGCTGGGCGGTGTGTTGATCACTTCCGCACAGTTGGCGATGGAAGAAGGGACCAGAAAGATAACTGTTACCTTTGAGAAAGACATAGACAACCAAAGTTTGCTGGCACAAATCAGCAGTGGCAACCAATGGCTGGCCTTAATGTTAACTCACGGGAAAAATACAAAAGAAGTTATCCTGACACTTTCGGATAAAGAGCCGGCAATCAGTGCGCCAGAGGATCTGGATAACCTGGTTTTCACCCAGCCAGTACTCCGGCTACAGGGAAAAGACAGCCAGGCACTGCCCACGGTGACCGAACTCAAAGTGCAAGAGGCCGTAGATAAAGCCTCGTTCGAAACGTATCACATCACCCCCTTTGGTTATAGTCATGAGATTGAGCCATTGGAAGCAAACCCCGCGTTATATCTCGGTATCACTGACGTCGAGCCGGGACAGACCTTATCGCTATATTGGAAATTAAAATCACCGCAGCAACCCGAAAAAGTTTCCTGGTATTACCTGAATCAAGAAAATCAATGGGCTGCATTGGATGCGTGGGTCAATGATGAAACCAAACATTTGTATCAGGATGGCACCTGGCAGGTTGTACTGCCCGCTGACGCCTCCAAACAGGCAACAAAGATGCCAGCGGGACGCTATTGGTTAAAGGCAATCGTGGTTATCCCCACACATAACGGCTCATGGGGAAAAAGCCCTTGGTTATACGGTCTGATCTATAACGCCCTGACAGCAACATTGGTGAATGCCGATAACATCAGTCACAGCCATTTCTTAACGCCATTACCGGCAGGCACTATTCAGCGTCCGGTTGAACCCATCATTGTCGTGGCTTCAATCAGCCAGCCTTGGGCGTCATGGAATGGACGTGTACCGGAAACCGACAGCGCTTTTTTTGAACGGGGAGCTCAACACCTGTCCCACCGTAACCGAGCCTTAACTTGGGACAATATGGCGACACTGTTAAAAGAGCGTTATGTCAGCATCTTTGATGTTAAGTACCCAGGCAATGATGAACTCACCCGAGTACCGACATTGGAGGAACAGAAACTGACAATCATTCCTGCCAACCGATACAACGACAGCGATGACCCTTTGCGTCCGGTACTAAACCCGGCACGTCTGCAAGAAATGGCCGAGTGGTTACAGCAAAAAGCCTCTTCCTGGGCTGAGATTAAGATCAACAATCCCCAATATGTTGATGTGAACATTAATTACACGGTGGTTTTTAAGCCGGATGTTAACAACGATTTTGGCTATCGCCAGCTACGGCAGCAACTCAGTGAGGCGTATATGCCCTGGAGCGTCGATGAGCAGCGACCCGTTATGTTGAATAACAACATTAACTATTACCAGTTACTGGCGACCATTCAACAGCAGCCGCTGGTTGAGCGGGTCACCTGTCTGACACTGTGTCGGGCGGATGCGGCTAAAGGCAGTGATATCACCGTATCGGTGGAAGCCAAAGATAATGAGGTGCTGATTTTAGTCTGGGAAGCAGACAATAAGCTGCAATGCCGAGGAAATAACGATGAATAATCAAGATGCACTGTTTCATAAAGTGAAAGACGATATTCACTTTGATACCTTACTGGAACAAGCCCATCAGGTGGTTGGGCAACAGGCCGGAAAACTGTGGAGCGACACGGCGGAACACGACCCCGGCATCACCTTTCTGGAAGGACTCAGTTACGGTGTGTCAGATTTGGCTTACCGTCACACCCTTCCCCTGGCAGATTTACTGACTCCTGCCCCAGATAACCAGATCCAGCAAGACGGAATTTTTCCCGCTGAATTTGGCCCTCATAAGACGCTGACTTGTGGGCCAATCACTACCGATGATTATCGGAGAGCGTTGCTGGACCTGCATAGCAGCGACTGGGCAGGGGAAACTACTCTACAGAATAAAGAAGATTTTCTGTTCCGTAATGTGCAACTGATACGTGAACCGGAAAATCTGGGGTATACCTATTGGTATAATCCGGACACAAGGGAATATAGTTTCCAAAAGGGTGATAGTGAAAATGTGAAAGAGTTTGTATTGCGGGGAAATTACTGGCTTTATCTGGAACCCAGCCGTTATACAGAAAAGAACAAAGCCACCGCCACCCAACAATTGAAGGATTTTTTAACCGATAACCGCAATATCGGGGAGTCAGTCAGTCAGATTATCTGGTCACAACCGGTTGATTTTCCGCTATTACTGGATATCGAACTGGGTGATGATGTACAGGATGTCGCCGGTATTTTCGCGGCCGTCTATAGCACCGCAGAGCAGTATCTGATGCCTGAGGCACAGCGTTACCGCACTGAAACACTGCAAGATGCCGGAATGTACAATGATGAAATCTTTGAAGGGCCACAGTTGCAACATGGCTGGATCCCTGAATTGCCGACAGCCCGTGACTATACGCAACGGATCATACTCAATCTTAGCCGGCTGGTTAATAAACTGCTTGAGATTAAGGGTATTCAGAATGTGAATCGCCTTCAGTTGGACGATAGTTTTGACAAGACCTTGATTGAACCGATCAAAGAGGATAGCTGGTCATGGTCAATTAAAGAAGGCTATTACCCTCGCTTGTGGGGTCAAGATCCGCTCCATCAATTGGCACAACAGGATGGCCCGCTCAGGGTGATCGCCAAAGGCGGGATCAGCGTTACGGTTGATGAAAAACAAATTCAGAACAGTTTACCTAATCCACCTTTGATTCAGAATGAACCTGTGGTATTGGCTTACGGTCGGCATCGCGATGTAGCTAGTTATTATCCCGTCAGCGATACGCTGCCCGCTTGCTATGGGTTACAACAACCCTTGTCTGAGAGTGAACATGTTCAACGCCTGTTGTCACTTCATCAGTTTATGTTGCCATTTGAACAAATGCTGGCTTGTGGTTGCCAGCAAATTGCCATGCTGCCGAAATTGTTGGCTTTTGAGCGCGAGGGATATGAAGTCTGGGGTGATCAGTGGCCGTTTAAGCCGGGTTCTGTCAATGATGAAGCCCATCAGGATTACGCCCCTGCATTAAAGGCACTGTTAAAACAGATCGCCCTCGATAGCGATCACGAACTGGATATCGTCAATTACCTGCTCGGCTATTTTGGCACTGAACGGGCGCCACATACCTTTACCACCCCCATCGATGATTTTCTCACTGTGCAACAGAGCTATCTGGCTCAACAACCGACATTAACTTATCACCGTGCCAACATTCGAATTGATCAGGTTTCTTCGCTGCAAAAGCGCATTGCTGCCCGTATAGGGTTAGGCGATGATCTGTTTAAACCGAAGCCTGATCTGAATCTGAGCAAACTGCCTTTTTATCTGGTGGAACACCGGGCATTGCTGCCAATCAAGCCCAATAGCCAGTTTGATACAAAGCAGAAGCCGGACTGTGTATATAAGGAAGAGAAAGAGGAAGAAGAAGAGAAAGAGGAAGAGAGCCAGACCAAAAAACCGCCTTATCTGGTGATTAAGCAAGACAGTATTAATGGCAAGCTGAGACAGGGGCAAGTGATCAATTTAATCCTCTGTGAAGGCGAACAGGGCAACACCCAATTTACAGTGCGTGGTCAGATGATAGTCAAAGCCGAGGAAGATCAGTTTTGGCTGGACGTGGGTAATAGTACGCAACTGGAATACAATCTGGAACGGATAATAGCCGCTGACAACGCGGAAAAACTGTTCTGGCAAAACAGCGTGGTCTGGATGGAAGATATGAACTACCGTCTGGCCTACGATAGTGATCAATCCCTGAATGACCAGCCATTGCCTGACAACCAGCGGCGTCTGACCCGCACAGCATACACCCCCTTCCCGTCCCTGATTGCGGTAGGTAATGAAATTACCCTGACCAAACATTTAGGGGTAACAGGAGTTACACAGGAATATGCAGATGAATCAGAAAAGTTGTATGCAAAAGTTGTCAGCTTTGATCGCATCAAGGGTACCTTGATTATTGAACGTCAGAATAGTTCGACATTGAAGTTCCCTGCTCCGAAAGAAGCCCGGCGATACAGTTGGTATTTTTCAGGTAAGGATTATGAAAAAACCGATCGTTTCTCATTTGTTATCAGCGTAGTCGTAAACAGTGATTCAATTAACATGCCCGGTGTTGATCCCTATAAACTAGAAGAATGGGTTAAAGAAACCATTCTTACCGAGTTCCCTGCCCATATTTCTATGATTATTCACTGGATGGATCGGGACGCATTTTTAAATTTCGGCATGACTTATCAACGTTGGCAAAATAATGGTGCACCTTTGGGTGATTCTGCCTATTCGATTCTGGAAAGCCTGACATTAGGTACATTACCTTCTGCTTTAAAAGGCATAGGAACAATGCAAATTGCTACACCGCACCAAAGAGAGGAAGTTGTCGGTGAAAACAACGATGAGTGGAATACCAAAAAGATAATCCAGAATGAATTGTTCTATGTTCCGAAAGAGAACGAATAAGCAAAAATATCTACTAATCACAATTTTAGATTAAACATAGTTTATGGAGTTAGCCATGAAAGAAATTCGTTATTCTGTAAAAACACAAGAGCAACAAACATTAACTGACTCAAAAGGTATTGGGCCTGAGACTGATAAATTAAAAGATAAATTTAAAGACGGCAGTATTCCTTTACAAAAGGATTTTAATGATTTGATTGATATTGCGGATGTTGGTCGTAAAGCAACCGGGCAAGCACCGCAACAAAATGGACCAGGAGTAGGATTGAAGCTGGATGATAATGGTACGCTTAATTTAAAAATGGGCACGCTTGCTAGCCAAGACTTTTCGCCATTAATACTTGAAAAAGATATCTTATCCGTAGAGCTTGGTAGTGGTCTGATTAATAAAGACAACGGAATATGTGTTGGTCAAGGTAATGGTATTACTGTTAGTGGAAATGGAGTAGAAGTTAAGGCCAAGAATAATGGCAGTATTTCCGTTGACTCAGAGGGTATAGCTGTTAAATGTTGGGACGGGGGCGGTATTGTGGTAACTGATAATACTGGTCTTTATTTGAAATTAGAGGGAGGAAATCCAAGTAATGCCTGGAGCGGTGTAAGTGGTTTGAGCCTGAGTAAAAATGGTGTAAAAGTTAAAGCCGGTAACGGTATCACTGTTAATTCAAGCGGTGTCAGTATTGATCCTAACAAAGTACTTCCCAGAGGAATGATTGTGATGTTCTCTGGTAATAGTTCCCCTACAGGTTGGGCATTTTGTGATGGAGGAACTTATAATGGAGTTACAGTTCCAGATTTAAGAAGTCGTTTTGTCATGTGTGGTGAAACTATTTCTGAGACAGGAAAAAGCAGCAGTAAAGCCAGTGGGAGTGGTAATGGAAAAAATTTTTCCAAGAATACAACATCAACTCAAGTTTCTGTCACTGTTAATGTGCAAAATACAACGTTAACAGAATCACAAATACCTAGTCATCAACACATTGGGGGAATGGCTTATTATATGAATGTTGGAATGCAATATGAAACCTCTTTCGGTCCAGAGACATCGACAGACGTAATAAACAACAACCCTTCCTCCGTAGGAATGACTAAAGCCACTTCACCTCGTTACGCATACACATCAAAAACAGGCGAAGGGAAAGGACATAATCACCAAGCAACAGCCTCATCCCCTTCACATAGCCATAGCGTTGATGTAGTTCCGCCCTATTATTTATTAGCCTTTATTATGAAACTTTAATTCTATTTCACAAATACAGTTTTAAATTATTTATTATTTACTCATTACCAAGGATATATTGATATGAATTCGGAGCCAAATCTGTTAAACCGGATTACAATTACTATTGAAGCTAATAATCAACAGGTAGCTAAAAAAGTATTACATGGCTCCCTGCTTAATCAAACCAGTATAAATAAATTACTCAATTCATACTTTAATGAATATAACATTCATCATGATATCTCTTTAGAAACATTAACCCTCAATCTTGGTGAAATAAATTTTCATGATTTTAATTCACTGTTTCCTGCTCGCCTCAAGATGGAACTAAATAAAGCATTCAGCCAATATCAGATAAACAACCATAAGGAAGAAATTCTACTAAATAAAACAATATCAAATCAAATCACCGATAAGCCTTCTATATCTGGCGATAACAATTTAATTAATACAGAGAATTTCATTCACTCTTTATATCAGAAACATTCCCCATTAAACCTAACGGAGTCAATAGAAGATAATAGAAATAACGACATCAAAAAATTAATAAATCAATTAACACAAATAGAAAACAAATCCGCGTTATTATTAGCAAAAAGCTGTTTGTCCGAACAGAGTTTAAAACGACTCTTGGCTATCAGACAACCCGCTTTATTAAGCGCCATCAATCGCAGATTATCGGAAAACACCAACGAACCACAATATCAGGAGGAACCAGTCTCACCCGGGCAACTGATACTCAATGCATTGAGATATATACAACGGCATAATACACAGAACATCCCCAAACCTGATACAAAAGTGATATCTCATATCACAACCGAGCTAAATAAAATTTCACAACATGATGAACCTATTATGACATTATTTCGTCAAGCTGTAACTCACCACTCCCCGTTAAATAAGTGGCTAAAACAGCTCTGGCAAACAATTCCTATTTCACAACTCTGTAAAAAACATCTATCAGTTCAAGAATACCAATATCTATCGGAACACTTTATTTCAAATAAAGCAGATAAAAATAGATCCAATTCAGAATCAGCACCGGATATATCCGTTACAGGAGTCAATAACCGAAGCCAACTTCGAACTATCAACAAGTCACATTCTAAATCCGTTTTATTGCCTGAAAAAACCACCCTATATCAAGTCAGTAACACCGGAATATTAATTTTATGGCCGATGCTACCAGCACTATTTAATCAGCTTGGTTTACTTGAGGAACAAAAATTTATCCATCGTCAGGCCCAGTTTAGTGCCGTCAATTTCCTTGACTACCTGATTTGGGAAACCGAAGAAACACCAACAGAACGAAAAATGTTGAATAACGTTCTATGTGGGTTAATGGCTGATGAAAATAGTGAATCAATCTCTATTGAACCAGAAAAACAATTAATAACCACACAATGGCTGGATGCTATTATCACCCAACTTCCTGCCTGGAAAAAATTAAGCCACAATGACGTCCGCCAATTATTCTTACAACGTCCGGGTGAATTGCGAATCAATGAACAGGAAATCAATATTACAATACAACAACAACCATTCGACGCATTATTGGCCGATTGGCTGTGGCCATTAAATATCGCCAAACTTCCCTGGCTGGATCGCCCTTTACGAATTGACTGGCAAAACATTTAAAAGGTTTATATGGACTATCTACTGACAAATAATCACGGTGAACTTCAACCTATAACCCCTGAATTACGCTGGCTTTATTCCCATCTGGAACGTATTGACCTGCGATTGCAGCACTATTATTACCAGAAAAGAGACAAATACGATTCATTGCCGGAGAGTTTTTTATTTGCCGAAGATGAAATAGAACAACGTCTGGCAGAACCATTCGGCGTTCCTCATTGGCTACCTAAAACAGATAATATTATTCACTGCTCAGAAACAACCGAGGAAAACCCTGCCTTTGATCCATTATCACTATTGGTTGAACGTTTTGAACTCACTGAATTTGAACGTGATGCCTTGTTGCTAGGTTTATTACCCCATTTTGACAGTCGTTATCATGCGTTATTTGCCGCTCTAAATGGTAACAGTAAAAAACAGTGGCCTAGTTTTGCTTTAGCAATTGAATTATTTAGCCAGCGTCAAAGTGATTGGCAATTACTACAAAACAGCTTGTTACCACAAACACCATTAATTAGTAACCACCTATTACGGCTCAATAACTACGAAGAATCGGTCTGGTTACAAACGCAATTTTTAACCCACAGTGCTATCTGGCATTTTTTATCAGGCCAGCGGGTTATTTTACCTCCTCTAACAACCTGCGCTTATTGGAGTATCCCGGTCTCACAAAATTGGTATCCACAAACTCTTTTTCATTCACTTGGAAAAATCTTATTGAATAAAACTGACGAGATTCTTCCACTGGTAATACTTAGAGGAAAACAGGACAGTGCCAGAGAATTAGCAGTAAGCAATATTATGGCTTCTCATGATATCAATACGTTAACTCTTGATTTAGCCCGTCTGCCAGATGATGAAAACCCAACTGAAATAGCTAACTTGCTGGCAAATGCAATACGGGAAGCCCGTCTACACGATGCCTGCTTATTAATCCGCAACTTCTCTTTATTGATACAAGAAAAGAAAACATGGCATAACGAATTATCCACCCTACTCAATCAGCCTAAATTACGCATAATTTGCCTGGCAGAACCACAAGATTCATTAGTATGGATTAAACACCTGCCGATGGTACAAATTAATATGCCAGCACTTACTCTGGCGGATAAAAAAAACATGTTACAAGCAAACTTACCGAATACTGTTGCTCAGAAAATAAATATGACTCAATTATGTCAACGTTTTTCATTTACAGCAGAAACATTACCGCTCATTCTTAAAGAAGCATATCAATACCAAATACTCCGACAACCGGAAGGTCAATTGGAAGAAACCGATCTACGTAAGGCATTAAACTTTCGCGCTCAACAAAATTTCGGTAAATTAGCCCAACGAATCACCCCAAAACGCAATTTTAATGATTTAGTGATTTCAGATACATTGGCACAACAGTTAAAAGAAATCATTGCGGCCATTCATTACCGTGACCAAATTCTAAGCGCTGGATTTCAGGAAAAAATCAGCTACGGCACCGGTATTAGTGCATTATTTTACGGTGAATCAGGTACCGGCAAAACAATGGCCGCAGAAGTGATTGCCGGGTATCTTGGCGTCGATTTAATTAAAGTAGATCTCTCAACCGTAGTGAACAAATATATTGGCGAAACGGAAAAAAATATCTCACGCATTTTCGATTTAGCCGAGGCGGATTCCGGGGTACTATTTTTCGACGAAGCCGATGCCCTATTTGGCAAACGCAGTGAAACCAAAGATGCCCAAGACAGACACGCTAATATTGAAGTTTCTTATTTATTACAACGGCTGGAGGATTATCCAGGGTTAGTCATTTTAGCCACCAATAACCGCAGCCATTTGGACAGCGCGTTTAATCGCCGTTTTACCTTTATCACCCGTTTTACTTATCCCGATGAAGCATTACGTGAAAAAATGTGGCAAAAAATTTGGCCCGAACAACTGATATTATCCAATGAAATTGATTTTGAACATCTGGCTAAACGGTCTGATTTAACCGGAGCAAACATTAGAAATATTGCCTTATTATCATCGATATTAGCCGCGGATGATAACAATGGACAAATCGCAAATAGGCACATAGAGCGAGCAGTGATACTTGAATTAAATAAAACCGGCCGATTGGCTTTCTAAATACTCAGTGGGATTGGAGTCAACATGACAACTATAATTGCTTCTGACAATATCATTATTGAAGTGAATAAAGCATTAAATGCCATTTTATCGCAATATTTACAGATACCAGGTTCACAAATTGATATTCGCTTTGATCTACCGGAAATTAATTCAACCCAATCGGAACCGACGGTGAGTGTATTTCTGTATGATATACACGAAGATCTACAATTACGCACTGCTGAACCAAGGCGTTATAATCCTGCAACCAGCATATTATTACCAGGATGGGTTAATATCAATTGTAACTATTTAATCACCTACTGGGATGCTAATAAACCCTCAAGTGACAGCTCCAGCCCAGATAGCCAACCGGATAATCAGGCGGCACAAGTGATGACACGGGTTTTGAATGCATTAATAAATAATCGCCAATTAACTGGTATTCCCGGTGCCTATACGCGCGTTATTCCACAACAGGAGAATTTAAACAGCCTGGGTAATTTTTGGCAGGCTCTGGGTAATCGCCCACGCATCTCCTTACTCTATTCAATTACTGTGCCAATGAAGCTGAAAAATATTGAAAATAATATCATATCTATTAGCCAAATATCCTCTACTGTAGATCAAAAATCTGGCCTGGACAGTTCACAAATAAATCAAGCCCTGACAGATCAATTATGTGCAGAATTAGGCGGCACAGAAGATGTACGTCTTGCCCTTGCTAAAGTGAATCTGACAACCGAGCCTGATACAGAAAACAATAAAAACCTGGAAAATCAAAATGTTATTGTTGAAGTTTCCGGTATTACCGGTGCAACTTATTTATCACAAATAAAAGATATACTTAAAAAATGGAAAAACAACCAACAGGCTATTATAAAGATAAATGGTATTGGTATTATTGTTTCTAAAGAAAATTCTGATAAGTTAATTGGAATTTAAAATTAATTCTTATATTAAAATAACTACCAATCATTCACCTAACAAATAATCATTCATTAAAAACAATTATTTTTAATATGTTTATTTGAGATTTCCATGTTATAAAACTATTAACTTAATCCACATGTTATTCATTGTCATTCTTCAAACTCTATAGGTGAAATAATGCTAAACGAATATGTTAAAGATCATGGTAAAAAAACAAAAAATAATGCAGAAGATCCCCAAAATAGGGAGATAAACAGCAATTCTTTAGAACTTTCCAGCACACCACCACCACCACTACCAGAATTATTTCCCAACCTTCCTCAGGAAAGGTCACCAAATAATGTAGGAAATAATAATCCGTTCAAACCAAAAGATGAAAATGTACTTTTCACTGAAAGCGGAACAGTAGAATCTGAAGATTGGGAAATATCAGAACAGATAAAAAATTATCTAGGAGAAGGCGGTTTCTCTACAATTTCTAAAGCAATCAAAGAAGTATTGAAAAAAGAAGACATAAAACCATTGGACCCCATAGGCGTTACTATGAAAGGAATAATCGAGGAAATGAAAAAAGCTGATGAAAAATATAGGCAATATAAATACAACGATGAAGATATAACGGATAACCCTATAGCTTGGACGAATCCTGATAATGGAAAAATTTATATAGGAATAAATTCTCCAGAATACTCGCATTTGAATAATAGAGGAGAATCTGAGCTCAATTTGGCAAAAATAATATCTACAATAATTCATGAAAGCCTTCATGCGTCATCACATCAGCATAAAGGCTTACAGTCTCAAACTGATACGAAAGCAGACAACCTAAATTATGATGAATATGTGACAGACTATTTTGCAAGAGAAGTTTATAAACAAATATTACCCGATAAAGACTATGTTACCAATTATTTTACTAAGGGATTAGACGGTAAAGAAATTAAAATATGGGGAGGAAATATTGTTGAATTTATGATTCAATCAAAACATTCTTCTTTGGAAGAAATAAGACAAGCTTATGCAGAAGGTAAACCATTTAATAAACTAGATGGTAAATTACTAGAGGATTGGAAAACATATGCAAAATTGGGGAAAATACCTGACCTACCTAATCAAAATTAATGGGTGAAGTTATCTCAGTCAGATCAATTATAGAGCCTTAATAAATAAAAAAACAATCTCTCATATGAATATTGAAGTACAAAATATCCAGTAAGTTATTTAAAAGAATACCAATCTATTTATTTGCATAGTCATGCATGTTACACTTACCATGCTAAATATTGCAATATATTTATTAAAATAATCATAAGGTGATAACATGTCCAGCACATATTATAATAAAAATGATAACCAAAAAATGTCACTACAGGTACCATTAAGGCAGATACTCTTCTATATAAAACGACCGCTATCCCAGATTTTTTAGACAACGCAGAAAACCTAGGTTTAGCAGAATATAAGAAACGACATGAAGATATACAAGATTACTTAAACCTAGGTAACTTTGAAGATGCTGAAAAATTCAAAAAAGATTCACAGTGGACAGGGCAATATTTCGCCTTAGAAAAAAGTTCTGATGAATATGCAGATGGAGCACCAGATAGCTACAACGGACTACTGGAATACGTAGGAAAGGATCCGCTGAAAAAAGCAGAAGTTTTCTTGTACACGTTTAAAGTAACAAAAGATATCAAAGTTCTCAAACCACACAACAATTCTAATTCTTACTACGTAGGCAATGCATAAGGTTGGGAGAAAGCAAAAGAGATAATGAATGATGTTCAATCTCAATCCGAAAAGAATGACAACCCATTTTCCGAGTTAAAAAACCTAGAAGACAAAAACTTTCTCCTAGAAGAACTTGGAGAAAAAGGATATGCATGGATGGGGCTACTTCATCCAGAAGAAGGAACTGAATTTTCTTATGAGCTCGCAATCAGCCCCAACCTATTACGCCAGCATCTCACTTTGGAATCAGAAGAATTACTTGGTACCTATACCAAGACCTATATAGACAACAATAAGAAATATGCTTGCTGGAAAAAGAAGTGAGATTTTTAACTTCGCAAAAGAGTTTAACTCATTTATCCATGCCTGTTCTTTAAAAATTTATTTAAGATAGTCAATCTCATGCATTCCCATACCTCTTTAATAAACTTTCCCCCCTTAACTAATCAAATCGACAAGGGACAAAAATAACTTACATAAAATAACTTATTTTAGTAGCTATAGAGTGATAATTATGCTTAAATATCCAATTAATGAAGCTGATAAAAAATCCCTAAAAGACAATTCACAGATACTTTTAGCTTATAATCAACTATCTGAAGATGATGATAATTATGATCCAGACGAAGATAAGGATGGTCCATTACCAGATGATATAACTTCCGGTCAATTTAAGACATTAGAATATCACACAGTAGCCAGAGCTATTAAAGAAGCAATAGACCCAGAAGCATCTTTCATTTTATATCGTGGAGTAAGCAGCAAAACAGCCTTGGACATGTATCAAAATAGTAGCGCAGGAGGAGAAACTGCCAATACCAATACCCCACCTCCCACGACAAAAAACGCTCGCCAACAAGTAGGAAAAGGCGCATATTTGCCAGAGTTCTCGGTAGATGAAGAGGTATTTAGTCGTTTCTCAAGGAACAGATATGGGATCATCGTTAAAATAAAGTCAAAATATTTATCTCTAGGTAGCAAAAGTGAGTCAGGTTTTGTTGCAAATAAAGATGCTCCTATTGAAGTTTTAAAAATATATGATAGAACGTTTGGCAAGCTAGAAGAAAACTTACCAAATGCATCGTGAATGACGTATTAAGGATACTATCGTTTCACCAGGCAAGAAAGGAAATACCATTAAAGGATCATCAACTCACTCAAAAAACAGTTGCTATAGCGTTCTTTTGCCGATATAGCGTTGATTTTTTCAATCATTATCAGCTAATGTCTGATAAACCACTAATTATAGATGAGTTTAACTTTTGACGGGTTATATTTTTACTGCTTTCTTGATATGAAAAATAATCTGTGCTAAAAGAAGAATATCTGGCGCGCCAGTAAAAAAGTTCAATAAAAAATAAATGGGAGGATATTTATCAATAAATTCAATGATTCTAATAACCACATTGTATTAATTTACATTCAAAGATTCGAAAATATATCTATATTATATTGACAATCAAATATCAACAACACATTAATAAATATATTATTCATTCCTAATATATTTATTAAAAGAGTCAAAGGATAATAATATGTTTCTCTCAATCAGTAAAAAAGATGACCAAAGAACAAACAACGAAGAATCAGAAAATATAGAAACAGGCAGCCATCTAGAAATAAACCCTGAAACCGAATCAAACGGTGTCATTATAGACACGATTGAAGCAGATACTTTTCTATATAAGACAACAGCTATCGAAGATTATTTAAATACAGCTAAAACACTGGGTATAGCAGAATATCAGCAACGACATTTAAAGCCAGAACTCAAAGAAGAATCACAGTGGGCTGGTCAATACTTAGCATTAGAAAAAAGTCCTGATGAATACAAAGATAATGCTCCAGAAAGCTACAACAAACTACGGGAAAGCGCAGGAGAGAAACCATGGGAAAAAGGAAAAGTACTCACAGTATTCTCATACAAATTTAAAGTAACGAAAAAAATCAAAATTCTCAAACCGGACAGCCATTCTGATGCTTACTATGCAGATGAGTCAACAGCAGGCTGTAAAAAAGCAGACGCAATTAGGAGGTCTGTGCAAACTCAATCCCAAAAAAATCCTCATCTATTTCCCGAATTCACAAACCTAGAGGAACACAATTTTCTCCTACAAGAACTAGGTAAAAAAGGCTATGCATGGAAGGGACCACTTCGTAAAAAGGAAGATAAAGTGAAAGAATATTTATATGAACTTGCAATCAGCCCTGAATTATTAAGCGATAACCTTAGCCTAGTATCGCAAGATCCAATAGGTACTTACAAGCTGAACGAATATGGCTATTGGGAGGAAACCACTTTAAAGAATAAAAACACAGCTATCAATATATCATGATAAGTTAATCAAATAAATTATCTGCATTACTGTTATAATCGATAACACGATAACCCGACTTTCTGCCTGTTCTTATGAAATCGAAGATAATACTTTCTGAGCCTGAACGAATAACATTGCAACAACTCGCTTTGAATCACCCACACCGGGACATTCGTACGCGAGAAACGGGTTTGTTCATGCTTGCCAGAGGAATCAAGCCGTCCCAGATCACCGCTGAAATAGGATGCAGTCTCCGGGTTATCTATACTATAAACGAACCCGCCTGTCGCTTAAAAAAAGCTCAACGAAACGGAGTTTGCTAAAAAATCCGCCTTGCTGAATAAAATGAAGGCCGGAGCACGGTTAGGGCATTACCGTCTGGTCTATTTTGATGAGGCGGGTTTTGCCACGTCTTCTCCGGTGCAATATGGATGGAGTCCACGGGGTAAGCCCCATGAAACTGAGCCTCAAGAGCATGACAGACGGTCAGTTCTGGGGGCGTTAAATTACACGGATAACACGCTGTTTTACCAGACAACGTCAGGCAGTATCACGCGAAATGACGTGATTGATTTTTTAGCGCAGGTCGCCAAACAAGGGGACAACCGCCTGACATTTTTAGTGTTGGATAATGCGCGTATCCATCACGGGATCGAGGAAAAAATCAGAAATGGCGGGTTACGAGAACACAACATGCTTTTACTCTATCTTCCCGCTTACAGCCCAGAGCTGAATCTGATTGAAATCGTCTGGAAACAGGCCAAATACCACTGGCGACGTTTTATCACTTGGACTCAGGATACAATGGAGTATAAGTTAAATACTTTATTGAAAAGTTATGGCGACCAATTTGCAATTAACTTTTCTTGAAAACTTAATAGAGATATCGAACACGCGGTTATATATGGTTTCAGTCATCATCGCATGTCAGAGATGGCAAAAGCATTCTCCGCTAACAAGAACCCTGTTACCATCGATGAATATAACGCCGGACTTAGAATCATGGGAGAATTAAATTTATCTGATTACTTCAGGATTTCCCAAGATCTTAAGGAAAATAAACTCCCTGAATTGAGCGAGAAAAATATAGAAAATCACTCACTAAATTATCTGGTTGCTATGGAGGTAGATACGGAATCGGCTACTCCTGATATTAAAATGAATGCCAAAGAACAACAACATGCTTATACTAAAGCATGGAGTTTTTATATAATAAAAAATTAGACATTCAAAGTAAGATAAATAATCTTATACCAAAGAAGAAAAATTTCTTTAGTAAATTGATCAGTAAAAACGAATACCAAAAATTAGATGAATTTATCTATAAAAATAGTAATGGTAACAATTTAACCATGCAAAGACAGAGAGACATATTAATGACGTTTGCTTCAGCCGAAAATGCTGACGATGCTAAAAAAAACTTATCAGAAACAGAACAATCATGGCTAAAAGATATTATAGCAACTGCATTTTTTAGACAAACAAGTAAACTAGGAATGGATTGGTTTATAGAACAACTTGCTTCACCCGATTTCAGATTCGTTGTCGCCGGATATAACGGAGAAAAATTGACTACCGATCAGATAATATCAGATAAACCATGGAAAAATGGCAATAGAAGGAAAGATGGAAAAGATGGATATGCTGAAGCAATAACTTTCTCTGAAATTCGTCATGCTTATAGGAGAAAATACGATGACAAAATAAAATTTATTAATAAATATTCATAAACAGGATCTTTAGCGGCAATCTGTTATTTTAGCTAGAAAAAAGGCTTTATTTATGATCTGATAATTGTCGCCAAACAAAATACCGAGAGCAGAGAATAAAGCCGATGACAATTATCTCCACAAAACCTTAGTTAATGCCATTCTTCAGTGACGCTTTTCTTGAAAAAACCGCCCGCCGATGTGGCTTTATGGAGCAGCTCTGGAATATTGGGCCACCGTCTCTGGTTCTCAGTCTGATTGCTGCACTGAGCAAAGGAAACTGTACCTCCATCGCTGACCTGCATCGGCAGTTTAACGGCATGTGCCTGAGTGAAAAACAAACTGTTACCAGCAGGTTGGGAAAAAGCAGATGTGGATTGGATCAGGCACTGGCCGCAGTGCGACACGGTAATACGCTGGTTGTCCCAAAATTGGATCGACTGGCACGTTCTGTACCGGATGCGCGTGACATTGCAGATTCATTACAGGCGAGAAGCATCAAATTGGCTCTGGGCCAGAGTATTTATGACCCGACAGACCCACTGGGGAAAATGGTTTTTAATGTGGCGGCCACCTTTGCGGAATTCGAAGGTGATTTGATACGCCTGAGAACGAAAGAAGGCATGGCGATAGCCCGTGCAAAAGGAAAACTGCGGGGAAAACAGCCTAAATTGTCTAACAAGCAACAGAAAGAATTGTGCAGGATGCACAGGACGGGAGAGTATTCGATCAGTAATTTGACCGAGCTTTTTTCAGTATCAAGACCCAAGGTTTATCGGACACTGACCCGCAGCAGAACAGAAAATAATAGCTAACGAGAATTGGTCATGAGGAATCAACAGCTAAAAAAAATCCGGCAAGAACTTGATACATTGGGACTCATTGAAAAAGATCCGGATGTGGTAGGTTATATATTATTTAATAGAACCCGTAATACGCATAGCAACCGATTTGCGACGATGGATGAAAATGAGTTTGGCATGGCGATATATGCCAATGATATTGACGGGACCTATTTAGCACCCTCACGACTTGATGAGTTAATAAATATTGATTTTTTACCGATATCAGATCAGACCAATATTACTGTTATTTCGGTCATTGAGAATCCATTATTTGGATTAATGCTGAAAAAACAAGAGTAAACTTAAGGTGACGGAAATTTCGGCGGTTCCGGCTTACCGATGGTATTCGGTTAGGAAACAACGATGTGATAAAATAGGGTTTAAATGATATTCAGAATACAGGAAGGTAATAGAAATAAAGTGGTTAGAGAATTTTCTGACAGTCATTACGATGACAGGGCGCGAGCATACTTTGTTTGATATTCAGCCAAAGAAAACTTTTGCACGGTAATCATCACACCAGCTGGCTTTTTTAAGCTTATTTCTTTGGCTTGGTGCCCCACAATCACATTGTTTGACCATATTCAAAACAAGACGCCGGAATAAGGCCAGATTCTCAATTGCACCTTCCAAAACAATCCGTGAATCATCTTCTTTAAAAACGACATCAAGAATATAGTGCTGGCTATTTTCAATTCGCCAATGCTGACCAATGTAATACCCCAGAGATTTATGTCGGGGGGAAAGCGAACTCACATAATACGAGGTATCTACTGTTCCTTTACCCTTTTGTGTCCGATGACGCTCAACCGCAATAATGCTACGAATAGTTGGCCATCTCTCGGCCATTTCGGGTGTGAATTTCGGTTTTAACTGGAAGACATAGCGCTCTTCACGTCGGCCATGGGCNTCTTGCTTGATTTCGTCATCACTTGCTCTTTACCGGCATCAAACACGGCCTGAAATTGAGACTGAACGGCTTCCCACAGCTTAGGTTGATTTTTCTTCACCTGCACAACCACATGTGCTTTCTTTTCGCTGATTTTTTCCAGTGTTTCACGCTGGCAATGCAGAGCATCAAGGGTCACGATACTGCCTTTTAGGTTAAGGATATCCAGCATCTGGCGGACGATACTGATTTCCCCATTTTTGGTCGCAGTCGCTTTCTGGCTTAACACCAATCCCGCCTCGGTATCATAGGCAGTGACCAGTTGGACGGCGTTTTTCTTGTCGTTACGATAGGCGCGTCGCAGAACTTTCCCATCAAAAGCGATGACGGGTTTGCTCCCCAATTCACGCTGCTCATTAACCCAGTTGAGTAAGGCTTCCAGCAGGGAATCCAGCTCGATAGCGCGCAGTATTCTGGCAATCGTATGCCGACGGGGTATCCCAGTAGGAAATGGACGATATGTTTGCAGCCACTTAATTTTTGCCCGGCCGTAAGTCTCAATGTCTTGCCAGCCTTCGGCTCCCGCCATGATGGCACTGACGACAAGGAAAATCACATCAATCAGCTCGTACTGACGATTAATATCAGAGCGTGTTTCTTTCACAACGGATAAATGTTCAATCAGGGTCATATGCAAACGATTAGAAGAGAAATAAGGTTCATTAGATCATGCCATTACTTCTCATTCAAGAGGTGTTAAAAAAGTATGCTCGCGCCCTGGTGTTCCTCATTGGCTACCTAAAGCAGATAATATTATTCACTGCTCAGAAACAACCGAGGAAAACCCTGCCTTTGATCCATTATCACTATTGGTTGAACGTTTTGAACTGACTGAATTTGAACGTGATGCTTTACTGTTAGGTTTATTACCCCATTTTGACAGTCGTTATCATGCGTTATTTGCCGCTCTAAATGGTAACAGTAAAAAACAGTGGCCTAGTTTTGCTTTAGCAATTGAATTATTTAGCCAACGCCAAAGTGATTGGCAATTACTGCAAAACAGCTTGTTACCACAAACACCATTAATACGTAATCATCTATTACGACTCAATAACTGTGAAGAATCTGTCTGGTTACAAACGCAATTTTTAACCCACAGCGCCATCTGGCATTTTTTATCAGGCCAGCGGGTTATTTTACCGCCTCTAACAACCTGTGCTTATTGGAGCATTCCTGCCTCGCAAAATTGGTACCCGCCAATTCTTTATGATTCACTGGAAAAAATATTATTGAATGAAACCGACGAGACTCTTCCACTGGTAATACTTAGAGGAAAACAGGACAGTGCCAGAGAATTAGCAGTAAGCAATATTATGGTTTCTCATGATATCAATACGTTAACTCTTGATTTAGCCCGTCTGCCAGATGATGAAAACCCAACTGAAATAGCTAACTTGCTGGCAAATGCAATACGGGAAGCTCGTCTACACGATGCCTGTTTATTAATCCGCAACTTCTCTTTATTGATACAAGAAAACATGGCATAACGAATTATCCACCCTACTCAATCAGCCTAAATTACGCATAATTTGCCTGGCAGAACCACAAGACTCATTAGTATGGATTAAACACCTGCCGATGGTACAAATTAATATGCCAGCACTTACTCTGGCGGATAGAAAAAACATGTTACAAGCAAACTTACCGAATACTGTTGCTCAGAAAATAAATATGACTCAATTATGTCAACGTTTTTCATTTACAGCAGAAACATTACCGTTCATTCTTAAAGAAGCATATCAATACCAAATACTCCGACAACCGGAAGGTCAATTGGAAGAAACCGATCTACGTAAGGCATTAAGCTTTCGCGCTCAACAAAATTTCGGTAAATTAGCCCAACGAATCACCCCAAAACGCAATTTTAATGATTTAGTGATTTCAGATACATTGGCACAACAGTTAAAAGAAATCATTGCGGCCATTCATTACCGTGACCAAATTCTAAGCGCTGGATTTCAGGAAAAAATCAGCTACGGTACCGGTATTAGCGCGCTATTTTACGGTGAATCAGGAACCGGCAAAACAATGGCCGCAGAAGTGATTGCCGGGTATCTTGGCGTTGATTTAATTAAAGTGGATCTCTCTACCGTGGTGAATAAATACATCGGTGAAACGGAAAAAAATATCTCACGCATTTTCGATTTAGCCGAGGCGGATTCCGGGGTACTATTTTTCGACGAAGCCGATGCCCTATTTGGCAAACGCAGTGAAACCAAAGATGCCCAAGACAGACACGCTAATATTGAAGTTTCTTATTTATTACAACGGCTGGAGGATTATCCAGGGTTAGTCATTTTAGCCACCAATAACCGCAGCCATTTGGACAGCGCGTTTAATCGCCGCTTTACCTTTATTACCCGTTTTACTTATCCCGATGAAGCATTACGTAAGAAAATGTGGCAAAAAATTTGGCCTGAACAACTGACATTATCCGATGAAATTGATTTTGAACATCTGGCTAAAATATCTGATTTAACCGGAGCGAATATCAGAAATATCGCCTTATTATCATCCATATTGGCAGCAAATGACAATATTGGACAGATTAAAAATAAATATATAGAACGTGCCGTGATACTTGAATTAAATAAAACTGGCCGCTTGGTATTTTAAAAATTAAGTAGAATTGGAGTCAATATGACAACTATAATTGCTTCTGACAATGCGATTATTGAGATTAATCAAGCATTAAATGATATTCTAATTAAATATTTAGACATTCCCGGTCAAAACATTGATATTCGTTTTGATCTACCCGAAATTAATTCCATTCAATCAGAACCGACAGTCAGTGTATTTCTTTATGAAATACATGAAGATCTACAATTACGCTCTGCCGAATCAAGACGTTATAATCCGGCAACCAATACATTATTACCGGGATGGATAAATATTAACTGCAATTATTTAATGACTTACTGGGAGCCGAATAAACCATCGAACGACAGTGCCAGCCCGGACAGCCAGCCAGATAATCAGGCGGCACAAGTCATGACGCGTGTTTTAAGAGCATTGATTAACAATCGCCAATTAACCGGTATTCCCGGTGCTTATACCCGGGTTATTCCCCAACAGGAGAATTTAAATAGCTTAGGTAATTTTTGGCAGGCTCTTGGTAATCGCCCTCGCCTCTCTTTACTTTATTCCATTACTGTACCTATGAAACTGAAAAATATTGAAGACAATGTAATCCCAGTCAGTAAAATATCCTCTTCTTTGGTTCAAAAACCCAGTCTGGATAATTCACAAATAAACCAGGCTTTAATAGATAAATTATGCGTGGAATTAGGCGGTACAGAAGATGTACGTCTTGCCCTTGCTAAAGTGAATCTGACAATTGAACCTGATACAGAAAATAATCAAAATCAGGAAAATGAAAACATTATTGTTAAAGTTTCGGGTATTACTAGCGTAACTTATTTACCACAAATAAAAGATACACTTACCAAATGGAAAAGCAGTCAAGAGGCTATTGTTAAGATAAATGGTGTCGGCATTGTTGTTTCTAAAGAAAATGCGGATAAGTTAATTGGGATTTAAAATTAATTTTTATACTAAAATAACAAACAATCATTCACCTAATAAACAATTACTTATTAAAATTAATTATTTTTAATATTTTTATTTTATTTTCCCGTGTTAGTGTTAATAAAATTAAAACAGTGAAACACTAATTTAATCCATATATTATTTACTATTAAATCAATCCAACCCATAGGTGGTAATATCATGCCAATAATAAGTGACCTTATAAAAAAATTCGAAATTAGCCCTCAAGCAGCTCAAGCTATTGGTGCTCCTGCAAGATCAAATAGCAGTAAACAAGCTGAGCACCAAACTGAACACCTTGAACTTGATACATCTAAAAATAGAAGAGATAGAAAAGATTTAAATGCACAAGCCACCCCAAATCAACAGCACACCAAAAAACTAGAAATCGAAGTAAAGAACAGTGGCAGTGAAAGTAAAGCACAAGCGCATACACCAGATTTGGTGATGAAAAAAGGAAGCTCAGTAACACCGAACACTCGCAAAAGTCCGAATGAAAAACTCAAAGCTAAAGATATTTTCCATAGGTATAAAGATAGACTTTCGCCTTCCGATAGAAAATTACCATTTGAAATAATGAATGAAATCACCAATAATGAAATAGCATTCTCCTCTGAAAAAGCACCCGAAAGTCATTTAGATAAAGTAAAAGATAAGAAATTCACGCTGAGGCATTATACTTCTGGAAATGGGCAGAAAAAACCTACATTTAATGAGATTGGATCAAATTTTAATTTGGTAAATAAAGGAATAAAAACATTAAAGCGTACTCAAGGAAGCAACACTAATGAAGATGATTGGAACCGTCTAGGAAATACGGCATTTACTTTCTTCTTGTTAGCAATAGATGGAGAAGTATCTGATAGAGAATTCCTGTCTAATAAGACTCACTTTGCAGAAATTGATATAGAAAACCCTGCTGAACTTAAAGAACTTGGGTTAGATGAAACTGAGTTCTTTGCTTCTCCTGATTTGCTTCACGAAAAAAATCTTTCCCAAGCCCCTGCTGTAAAAGGGAAACTATCTGACTTAAAATCATTATTATTAAAACAATCTGGCATAAAACCAGTTCAATTACAGTATTTAGGTGCAAAAGGGATTCTGGAACGTATAGATAGTAAGTTTAATGGCAGTCTTGAAATAAAAATCCCAGGAAACGTGAAAGTGAAGGAATGGAAAAAAGTCGAGAAATAAAAATTTAATCATCGATATTTTATTATCATCTCTTTTCACACATTTTTTCACCAAAATATTAATAGGAGATAATATGTTATCCACAGAAAAACACAATAAAGATACTAAACACCCAAGAAATAGAGAAAGAAAATTCTCAATACAACCAGAAAACTCTACTCAAGATGATGAGGATATAAAAAATAATTCCTTAGGAGTTGGGCTAGATTTAGATCAAATGATAAGAAATACGTCTTCCACCTTAACAAATGCCCCTCAAAAACCCGAAGATGGATATTACTATCATATTTCCAGAGGAAATAATTTACAAAGCTTCCTACAAAACGGATTTAAACCGCAAGGCTCACCTGGCCCAACCTTATCTGAAGAAGATTTTTCACGTAGAAAAATTGGTATCATAAATATTATCTACTCTATTATAGCCACGACTATTAATAAAAACCCTAAAGCAAAGAGAATCTCTAAAGATAATTTCCTTATGCCTCAAGAATTTTGGCATGAGTTCAAAAATTTTTATCAGAACATCCCCACTCAAACAAATATCGATGAACAATTATTAAGAAAATCCATTACGGAAAGTATCGACAAACTTGACCAAAATAAATTTATGGAGAAGCACAGTGCCCGTAAGCAAACTATTATCAACAATGAGAGAGAAGCTATTCTGCAACAAGATGAAAGGATTAACGAAATTATTTCAAGCAGAGCAAAAATGATACAGCAACGAGAAGCTGAAAATACTGAAGGATATATCTATCTTGCCCCACACAAAAACACACTTTTGGAATATATGAAACATTTACAGGAAGAAAAAAATCTATTTCTTATATTAGCAGTCAAAGAGGACATATTCACCGAAAAAGGATTAGAACAAGATCCACAAGAACCTCATGGGGCCGTCAGATATAAGGGAGCATTATCTACAGAAGAACTTAATTTTGTTAATCAAGAAGGTCAAATCTGCGCAATACCTGCATCTATTGGGGAAATGGATTATGGCGATTTTGTTTTAAATCAGCAGCAAGTCATAGATTTTTGTAAGAAATAAAATGAGGGTAAATATAATTTCAAACATAAAATTATATTTACCAGAGATAGAAACCCTACACTTTCGGCTCACATAAAAGGTGGAAAGAAAAATAACTTACGTGAAAAGCTATTTTTTAATGAAGACAAAGATGATAGAAAAGGAAGTTATTATAAAACCGACATTCCGCACCCAATTCAGGAATAAAAAGACTCGTATGGTGGCCCCAATATTTTCAGCAAAGCATTTTGGTACAGTTGCATTCCCGTCACCATCCGGTGTTCTTGAAATTCAAAGGTATTAATACCTTCGAAAGTTAAAAATACCCAACGAGCGGTGGGCGATTGCGTCTGCTGCTGCTTCATATCCGGGTAGAATGCCTTGCTTTGTTTCAGACCCGTGCGAATTTTATGTTCCAGCGCCGCATATACCATTAAACTACACGTCATCACCATCAATAAGGCTTCGATGCGTTCCGGTTTTTTCAGGTACATGGATGAGGTTAAGAACTCGGGACCTTTTAGGAATCGAAAACCTCGCTCACTTTTGCTGGGCTTTGTAATTGGTGAGCAACGTTTCCATATCCAGGGCTTTCTCGTCCGTTTCGTTGGTGGCGAGAATAAACATCCCCACCTTGAGTCTGGCATCGGCGGTTTTATCCAGTTGACTGTAAGCCCGGCCTGATAGCTGGTAATGAATCTGAGCGGGTTTATCTTTCGCCGGGCGTCCACGCCCTTGATACGTCATGATTTCCTTCGCTTGTGGGGCGTCAATCGCGATAAACTGGCATTCGGATTCAAAATCACGCAGGGCGTGTAACGCATCTTCCTTGCAGGCAAACGCTTTTTTGCACAATTTTTCAAACGCTTTCAGCTCTTTTTCCGTTGATTTGAGGGTGTTTTTCGTGAAAGTCTGTGCTTCACGTTGCGGGCAGCCGTACTGCTGAGCAGTAACCAGCGTTGCGGGATCCCGCCATAGTTGGATTCAATCCAGCATCCCGCGTAACCTTCGGTGAAAGGCTGTAGTTGGTGGGTATTCACGTTCCGCAGCTGCTGTTTGGCTTCTTTGAGCGTTAACGGCACGCGGGTAATGAAGTGTTGTTTTTGTTTATGCAGTGAAGTTATTGCCTCTTCACTATACAGGGCGGCATCGGCGACAAAGTAGCGGCTGTTTTGCGCTGCTTTCAGGCAACTAATATGGTGTTTTGTGACTTCTGTGAACGCTTTGGTATCGTTGGTATTTCCGCTCATTGCCTGCATGTAAACGGGTATCCCGGCCTGATTTTCACAAATCAGTTCAAGGATAACCTGGTTGAGGTCGGGGCGGTGGTCGCGGCTGTACCCCCGCGCCAGTTCAATGCGCTGCGTGTCGTCTTCGGGGGAGACTTGTACTCGCCATCCACGTGGAAACTGGTGATGTCGAGATGCACAGACTGGGGTTTTATGCCTAATTTATCAATGACCTGTTCAGCCAGTATCTGATAGACTTCTGATACGCCGGCCTCATATAAAGCATCCAGTGTACGGCCGAGGACGTCGTCATTGAGGTGGTCTGCGTCAATGCCGGGGCCCATCAAGCGTCAATCGGCTTGTGTTGGAAAAAACCGGAAAACATGTGCAGTGTCCGGCTGTGAAACCCCAGCCCGTTAAGGATCATCGCAAGAAAAGCCTCGCCATGAGAAACGGTGTGACCCGAATATTTTGGCATGATGGCATCAATGATACGGGGCAATCCGGCTTCATAGCAGAAAGCCGCGATGAGACCAAGGTGATCAAGACGTTTAATGGCAGGTTCTGACTTGGGCATATTCACTTTCCGGCAAATAAAAGTAATAGATCAAAATGGGCGATCGCCGTCAATCTCATGGGAGCAATAAATATGTAAAATATGCGTAAGATCACACTATTTTTAAATCAGGAATGAGGTGCGGAATGACGGTTGTAAAGGTAAGCCAATTAGCAGTTATGCTTGGGCTTTTGATAAGTGGTTCAGCTTTAGCTGACCTGCAATACGGTGGGTATACGCTCCATGCGGGTAATGATGGTTGGACGCGAGTAAACGGTGAAAAAGTTACTTCTCAGAAAATTACATTTCTGAAAGAAAAAGATGACTGGGATCAGGTAAAAACAGACATGGGCCTCATGCCTGCCCGCGACGGCAACATGTACGGCTTCCAGTTTATCAAGCGTAATGGTAAAGCGTGGCTGAACGTCCAGTTACTGCAAAACGCTATGGATGCGCCTAAAATCATCGGCTCTTTTCCTTGTAAGAAAGTAGCGGATTAAGCTATAAAAGCCCTTTACGGGCTTTGCGTCTCATTTTTCTGTAGAGGACTGGGGTTCCTTGTTTTCCTCCACGGCCAGTTCAATCCCCGGTTCTTGCTCTAATATTTTAGCAAGATCGGCGGATGTTAGGTTTTTAAACTCCATAGTGACACCATTTTTCTTAATTTTTACCTTCTTCCCATGCTTGGCTTTAATCCATGCGCACAGTATCGAGGCGATCATGAGACATGCGGGTTTTGAGTGAATGATCTCAACAATAACCGCTTTGGAGAGTTTTATGGTGAATACCGGTTTGGACAGTAACGTTCAATGGCTCCTATGCCAGTAAATTAAGAGTGATCATTTCTTTGCTGAGAGTTATCAGCATTCTTATTTTCAATGAAAAAGCTACGCTGACTATCGAAGGAACTTTGGTGAAGCATAATGAATATACGTCAGTCAAGTCTTTTGAAAATCCTGATATTTGATCAGCTATGCTGCTTAAATGCGTTGAACTAGCGGTTCAATCGAACTATTATCACACTAGTGATATCGCAATTTGATAACCGCTAAACATCTATTTACTTTAATTTCATAACGTTAGGAGGAAGCTATGACTCGGTTAGCAAGAGCGATGCGTTACTTTACTGCGCCTCCTGATAAAATTCTAATGC
Source organism: Photorhabdus khanii NC19 (assembly GCF_000517265.1). GTDB lineage: Bacteria > Pseudomonadota > Gammaproteobacteria > Enterobacterales > Enterobacteriaceae > Photorhabdus > Photorhabdus khanii. The sequence continues at coordinate 91,679 of NZ_AYSJ01000014.1, read as the reverse complement.
GGATCACGAAAGCATCTGTTCATGGAACCGCAATAGGTGAGGGGAAGATAATTGTTGATGAGAACGGCAACTTATCGTTAAACCCAAATAATAAAGAAGTTCAAGAAGCTTTTCTTGCAAATGTAAAAGCGGTAAGTGGGAAGTGAGGTTTGAATGAATTCAGAGAAAATAGCGTTCATTTTTCCGGCGACAAAAGATGCTAAAGGTAGAGAGGCGCCGATCCTCAGTTTTCGGTGTGCCGCATTACCTGCTGAAACAAAAATCACTATTGCTGTCGCTTTTGTTGGGCTGCACCAATCTAAAGACTATCTAATTTCTGTAGATATTACGGACAGCAACGGCACAACAATTCTGCATGGTCGAGCGGAAGAAATACCCGCAAAGATATCAGTAACCGCTGATGACCTTGAAGCAGAACCAACAGATGTGCCTGGGTTTTTGAGTGCTTCGGTTTCAATTAGAATAATAAATACCGGTATTCATATAATAAAATGTTCTATAGCCCGTGCTGATATGCCTGACGAGACTATTCATAAATCAGAAGCCTACTTTAGAATAATCCCACAGGAGGCATATAATGAATAATGAAAATTCTGTCATTGATGGCGTGCGATTTTCTAATGGCCGATGGTCATCTGCCCATACGCCACTAAATGACCATTTGCCTGAAACTGTAAGTCATGGTAGCGGAAACGGTGGAGGTGGAGATATGTTGGAAGCTCGTGTAGCAAGACTTGAGTCTGATGTTGAACACATCAAAAAATCTATTGACGAGATCAAGCTAGATTTCAGGGAAGCGAAAAAAGATATATCTGCAACCTCTAAAAAAATAGCAGAAATGGAGCCTTCTTTGCTTGGGAAGATTCAAGCTACCGAGTTATCGTTAAATAATAAAATTCAGTCAGTTGAATCATCGTTAAGTAATAAAATTCAGTCAGTTGAATCATCGTTAAGTAATAAAATTCAGTCGGTTGAATCATCATTGAACAATAAGATTCAATCCGTTGAATCCACATTAAGCAACAGAATCCAATCCGTTGAAACATCATTAAGCAATAAAGTTCAATCCGTTGAATTATCATTGTCTGAAAAAATTAGTGTTGTAGACAAACGAATAGATGGTGCTAAGGTTTGGTTTCTAAGTATATTAGTATTCTCAATTGCTATGCCTATCATTATGTTTTTGCTTAATCTCTACCTTAAGAAATAATCTATCACAAGCTAACAATTAAGCCGCTTAACTGCGGCTTTTTTATTGGAGTTTTCACATGCCAGTATCAACAGAATCAAGAACCGGCGATTTATCCGAAACCCTGAAAGCCATCAATCATTCTCTCTCTTCTCAGCTTAGAGTAGCGATACCCGGCATTATTCAATCCTTTAACGTTGATGCGGTAACGTGCGTTGTTCAGCCTGCAATTAAAAGCAGTATTGCTGATCAGGAGGGGAAAACTACCTCGGTATCTTTACCCCTGCTTGTAGATGTGCCTGTTATATTTCCAAGAGGCGGAGGAGTGACATTAACCTTCCCGGTAAAAGCCGGTGATGAATGTCTGGTGGTATTTGCCGATCGCTGTATTGATTTCTGGTAGCAATCGGGGGGAGTACAAGAACCGGCAGACGAACGCCAGCACAGTTTATCTGATGCTTTTGCCATCATCGGTCCGCAATCACAGGCAAAGAAAATATCAGGGATTAGCACAAGTACCGCACAACTGAGAAGTGATGATGGCGCGGCGTATATCGAACTTGATCCCGGTAGCCATAACGTCACGGTTATCACACCGGCAAAGCTTATTGCTACTGCAAATGCTGGTACCGAAATTACATCACCTGACATCATCCTGAATGGCAACGTCACCATTAACGGTAACTTATCGCAGGGTATGGGTGCGGGTGGTGGTACGGCAACGATGCAAGGTCCGGTCACCGTGAGTAACGATGTGATAGCAGCAGGGATTAGCCTTAAAAATCATGTGTATGGTGGAGTGCAATCGGGTGGAAGTAAGACGGGAGGTCCCCAGTGAGATATCGACGAGAAGATCCGGATAGTGATTACAGTTTCTGCCAGGGGGATAATACGTTTCTGATTAACTCCCCAGAAGCTGTAGCCCAGGCTGTTAAAACCCGGCTGGCACTATGGCGCGGTGACTGGTTCTTAGATATGAAAGAAGGTACGCCATACGTACAGTCCGTCTTGGGAAAACAACGCTCTGATGTTTATATTCTTGCCGTTCGCAACCGTGTCCTAAAAACTCAGGGTGTCAAATCCATCCTTTCATTTGACACTCGTAATGACGGTACGACACGCCGCCTGACTTTCACCGCCACTATTGACACCCTTTACGGACAAACCACGGTAACAAGCGAGGCATAATGTTAAATCTTGACACTTTGGGGCTGGCCGCAACTGTGACAGCTTCGGGCATCAGTGCGCCTGATTACCAGACCATTTTGAATAAGCTCTCGGAATATTTCCGTCAAATCTATGGTACTGATGCTTATTTAGATCCCGATAGCAAAGACGGTCAAATGATCGCAATTTATGCACTCGCGGTACACGATGCGAACAATGCTGTGATTGCTGCTTATAACTCATTTAGTCCATCAACAGGAACCGGCGCAGCGCTGTCAAATAACGTTAAAATTAACGGGATAGCTCGGCATGCATCAACGTATTCGACGGTAGACGTTAAGCTAACTGGTACCGTTGGTACTGTTGTAAAAAACGGTATTGTGCGGGATAAACAAGGTTACTCCTGGACTCTTCCTGATACTGTTTCCATTGGGTTGCATGGATATGTAATAGCCACTGCTACTTGTCAGACTAAAGGATAGCCGTACCGTTAGATTGCAAGGCCCCCTTAGCTAAATTCACCGTTTCCACCAAACCGAGGTTTTACGGGAACTCGCATCAGCCTCCATTTTTCATATTTTCATCATTTTATGAGGATAAAAAGCAATGAAAATAGGGTACATCCGTGTATCAACAAATGACCAAAACAGCGATTTACAACGAAATGCATTGATGAGTATAAATTGTGAACATATTTTTGAAGATAAAATCAGTGGCAGGACAGCGGACAGACCGGGATTGAAACAAGCATTTGAATGCTTACAAGCGGGGGATACGCTGGTTGTTTGGAAGTTAGATCGGCTGGGGCGTAGTGTTCAGAATCTTATTGCGTTGAATGCGCATTTGAAAGAACGTGGCATTCACTTTCAAAGTCTGACCGATAGCATTGACACCAGTACTGCTATGGGCCGGTTCTTCTTTCATGTGATGAGTGCACTGGCAGAGGAACGTGAATTGATTGTTGAAAGGACGAATGCTGGGTTGATAGCCGCTCGTGCTCAGGGGAGAGTTGGGGGCAGGCCGGTGTCATTTTCATTCGTTGAACAGCAACAAGCTGCAAGATTACTTACGAAAGGTCATAGTCGGAAAGAGTTGGCATTAATTTACAACACATCATTATCTACGATATATAAATATTTTCCGGTAAATAACAAAGCCGGGTGATCGGTTTTATATTAAGAAATCTATCGCTACACTCCATATTAAGTGCTTTTTTGTTTGTACATGCATGTGTACATTCTGGTATTTATTATTGGTGAATTTTTATTTAATTAATTGTTTTATATTAATATTTTAATTATAAGTGTATTTTCTGCCGGGATATGCTGGAATGGGTCCCCCAATTGGTGGAACTCTTGAATGCAGGGTATAATACAGCCGAGCAGCGCAATGTTGTGTTAAGCTATATTTTACTGAATGGACATACGCTGGATCTCTCCCAATTTGTCCATCAACTGATTGAACAATCTCCGGAGCATGAAACGATGTTGATGACTATTGCAGAAGAGCTTGAACAAAGAGGGCGCGAGCAAGGTATTGAGCAAGGCCGAACAGAAGGTAGAGAGGAAGGTAAACTGGAAACGGCCCGTGCCTTATTACGGCATGGCGTGAGTTTGGACATTATTGTCACCAGTACCGGACTGAGCCGGGATAAAATTGAAACATTAAAGCATTAAATTAATCTTCTTTTTCACAGCAAAATGCCGATATTCAAAATCGGCATTTTTGTTCTTATTTATAGGGAGCAAAATGACACCTTAAGAGCATGGGGAACGCGATTAGGTGAGTTGTTTGCGGAAACAAAATCACGGTTTATAAAAAAAATTATAATCTTATAATAAACCAATTATTGTCTTAATGAACAAATATCAATTTTAACTATTTACTGAACTTCGTAGAAAATCGATTAAATCGAATTACTACTAAATCTCATAATCAATAAGTAATCAAAGAAGTACCAATTCCTGAACATAATTAATATTGATTTCAAATTTCAAACTATAATAGACGTATTATCTGTCGCCCTAAAGAAACAATCTAACTTCAAACATGATTTCATTTTATCTATTTATTACTACCGTAAAAAATCCATTTTATTAGCACTGCAATAAGACTATCTTTTTCTTCTCTAATCGGAAGAGATACTTTTCCTCTTATACTCGCTTAACTTGAAGATGCAGGATTCAGAATCTGGAAGTTGTCATTAATACGGCGCGACAGCTTCCCGGCAAGTTCCGGTAATATTTCCGTAAAAAAGCGATGTATCGCCTGCCTGAACAAGGCCGCCGAGGCGAAGTAACGATTATTTCTGACTTGTTCATTCATCACTTTCCACAGCCTTTCTATCGGGTTCAGATTCGGGCTGTAGGGGGGTAAGTAATGAAGCTCGATATTCATCACATAAGCCCAGTCTTTCACCAACTCACTCCGGTGATAACCGGCTCCGTCAAGGATAATATGAACCTTCTGACTGACCGGATAGGTTTCACGCAGGGCAATGAAAAATTCTGCGATGTGATAACTGTCGATACGGTCATACTCGCGTACCACCGTTTTACCGATATCGGCCAGATTCAGGGCCCCCATCAGGTTCAGACGGGTACGGCTTCCTGTGGTTTTCACTACGGTTTTCTGGCCTTTACGCATCCAGCCATAAGCCAGTTTCGTCCCCTGCGTGGGATGGACGCCATCAATGAACAGGATGGGCTCATGGTCTCCGGCTTCCTGCTTGAGCTTCCCGTAGGTTTCTATAAAGGCCCGCTGCTGTTCCGCGTTGAACTTGTGTGGCACGCCGGTCGGTTTTTTATAACTGAATCCCTTGTGGTGCAGCCATTTATTCATGCCGGGAACGGTGTAACTGATATCCCACGCTTCTTTAACAAGGCGGATAACCGCCTGTGTGGTGGGCAGAAGATTCGCGGTCAGATAAGCGATAAGTTCCTGCGTCTGTGTTTCGCTGAGGTGGCTCTGAGAGCCGCCATTGTCGGGCTTGAGTTTGCGGTGATTAAGGTAATCGCTGATATGACGATTAACGGTCGTTTCATGCAGGCGCAGGGCTTGAGCGATCATGACAGAACTCCAACCCTCAGAGGCCAGCAGGACCGCTTTGATGTTATTTTCTTCTCTCTTGTTTTGTCTGGTGTTATTTAGGTGTCGATTTTTTGATCATAAATTAATCAATGAAACAGAAAATAATTCTCCATTCATAATTTCTCTACCCCTAAAACCAAATAAAACAGCACAAATACCTAAAATGGTTAACCTCTGCCATACCAACTAATAATTACCCTTCATTATTAATTAATATTCCCTCCAAAAATTCATTACTTATAATCATGTCGCTTTATTAATGATGACCTGAATAATCATTATAAAAAATTCAGTATGAATAATAACCTCCATAAGTAAGGTTGCTGCGGTAGCTATACCCATAGCTCAGTACCAGCAAAAACAAGGCGATAGCGCTCTGTTTATCTTTCAAACGTAAATAACTAATCAAGGAAAAAATTATGGCTACAACTCCAGAACAAATCGCTGTTGACTATCCGATTCCTGTTTACCGGTTTGTTGTTTCAATCGGTGATGAAAAAATCCCTTTTAACAGCGTTTCAGGGCTCGATATTAATTATGATGTCATCGAATATAAGGACGGCACCGGTAATTACTATAAGATGCCGGGTCAACGTCAGGCGATCAATATTACCCTGCGTAAAGGTGTCTTCTCCGGTGATACGAAACTGTTTGACTGGCTTAATTCCATCCAGCTTAATCAGGTTGAGAAAAAAGATATTTCAATCAGCCTGACTAACGAAGCCGGTACTGAAATTTTAATGACCTGGAATGTAGCAAATGCTTTCCCAACCTCTTTAACCTCCCCTGCTTTTGATGCCACCAGCAATGAAGTTGCCGTTCAGGAAATTAGCCTGACAGCCGATCGAGTAACCATTCAAGCGTCTTAAGACTGACTTTATAAAGCTGTTTACTCAGAATATTGCACAATAATTGGAGGCAACATGCCAACATATTCATATCCCGGCGTTTATATTGAAGAAGATGCCTCACCGTCATTCTCTGTCCGCTCCGGTGCAACAGCAGTGCCTGTTTTTGCTGTTGCCGTCGATGATGATAAAAACAAAAATTCATTTGTATCAGATGATGCACCTACCCGTATTAATAGCTGGTTAGAATATCTGACACTCGCAGGCAGACAATTTGATCCGGCTAATACGCTTGATATTGCTCTACGCGCCTATTTTATTAACGGCGGTGGGTATTGCTATCTCGTTAAAACCACAGATTTAGAAAAACAAGTGCCAAAACTCGATGATGTCACATTGCTGGTTGCCGCCGGAGAAGATATCAATGAGGTGACGGGAAAACTGTGTAAACCAGGCAAAGGCTTATTCGCCATTTTTGATGGTCCAAAAGTTCAAATAACTTCGGATCAAAAACCAGACGATCTCCTCAAATCTTATTCTCCTACTCCTTATGGCGCAGTTTATTACCCTTACCTGACCGCTGAATGGGGAGAAAAGAAAGCCCTCGTTGATATTCCACCCAGCGCCGTGATGGCCGGTATTTATGCCCGTGTCGATAACAGCCGGGGAGTCTGGCAAGCACCGGCTAATGTGGCGATTCAAGGCGGATTGCAACCTAAATACCCGGTAACCGATGACCTGCAAGCACAATATAACCAAGGCAAGGCGCTGAATATGATCCGTACCTTTCCTAAAAGCGGCACGCTGGTTTGGGGAGCCAAAACCCTTGAAGACACAGATAACTGGCGTTATATCCCGGTTCGCCGTCTGTTTAACAGCGCAGAGCGGGATATTAAAAACGCCATGAACTTCGCGGTGTTTGAGCCAAACAGCCAACCCACCTGGAAAGCCGTGCAACAGGCTATCGATAACTATCTCTATGGCCTCTGGCAGCAAGGCGGCTTGATGGGCAACAAAGCCGAACAGGCTTACTTTGTTCAAATCGGTAAAGGCGTCACCATGACCGATGACGATATCAAGCAGGGCAAAATGATCGTCAAAGTAGGTCTGGCCGCTGTTCGCCCAGCCGAGTTTATTATCTTGCAGTTCACTCAGAACATCGCTCAATAATTGGAGGCAATATGCCAATAACACCAACTTATCCTGGCGTCTATATTGAAGAAGATGCCTCACTGGCGCTTTCTGTCAGTCATGGGAACACGGCAATTCCCGTATTTATTGGCCGTTTCTCGCCTAAAAAAACCAGCACCACCCCACAAGTGACACGCGTTAATAGCTGGCTGGATTTCACTCACCTGTTTAATGTGGGTTGTGTTACGTCAATAGCGATTAAATCAACCGCACCGATTCCTCCTGAAAAACCGAAAACCGTCGACGGCGATGTCTCAGCCGAAGACAATAAAGGGGCCGAAAACGATACAGGTACAGAAACAGAAGTTGTTGCCGCAGCAAAGGCCGCTCCCCATACGGAAGATAAAGAACCCGGTTACACCTACGAGGTAACTATCGGTACCTACACAACAAGTAGTGATGCGTTAAAACTTTATTTCCAAAATGGCGGCGGTCCTTGTTATATCCTGCCAATTGCTGATACCAGCGATACCAACACGTTGGCATTAATCCCTGAGTTAATTAAGCAGGCTTTAGACATTACCTTAATCGTCTGCCCTGAACAGGATCCTTCTTATCAGAGTACGATATATGGCAACCTGACCTCTTTATTAAATGCCGGATATTTTCTTATCGCTGACAATCAGGATAAAGCAACCGCCATCAGCGTTAACGTGCAATCACAAACCGCAACTTATTATCCAGCAGTTAAAGTCTCACAACTTATTCAAGCGGCAGATAGTTTGATCGCAGTTTCAGGTTACGAGGATGCAGCATCAAACGAAGTTAAAAATCTGGCGCAACTCAAAGATAAAAATCTAAGTGTCTATCAACAGGCTGTTGATGCAATACAGAACATAAGCAACATCATTCCTGCCAGTGCTGTCATGGCGGGCGTGTATTGCACCACTGATGCCAGCCGTGGCGTCTGGAAAGCACCGGCTAATGTTGTTCTCAGCGGAATTAGTGATGTAGCCGAACGGCTCACTGAAGATGAACAAGGTACCATGAACCAAAAAGGTATCAATGCTATCCGCTATTTCACCAACAAAGGTTTTGTCGTCTGGGGGACACGTACCCTGCAAGACGATGACAACTGGCGCTACATTCCGGTTCGGCGTTTATTTAATAGCGCAGAACGGGATATCAAGCAGGCAATGCGATTTGCTGTCTTTGAACCCAATAGCCAGCCTACTTGGGAACGAGTTCGGTCAGCGATTGACAACTATCTCCATCAACTCTGGCAACAAGGCGCGTTGGCCGGTAATAACCCGCAAGAAGCCTATTTTGTCCAGATTGGTGAGAATATCACCATGTCCGGCGACGACATTAAGCAAGGGAAAATGATCGTCAAAGTGGGTATGGCGGCAGTACGCCCGGCTGAATTTATTATCCTTCAGTTTTCGCAAAATGTAGCACAGTAACCGTACTGAGACGCGGTTGAATACCGCGTCTATTCAGTCGTTGAGGAGATGATAATGGACATAAAACAGCCTGGCGTCACAATAACGGAGAGCCTGATATCCCAGAAACAGGATAATGCATTTATCGGTGTCCCGGTTTTTATTGGTTATACCCAACCCGCCAAAAATAGCCGTATCAGCGATAAAACAACCGTCAAGCTCACCAGTCTGGCCGATTTTACCCTGTCATTTGATGAGTCAGGATTAATATACTATTCAGTACGTCACTTCTTTGAAAACGGCGGCCAGCAAGCCTATGTATTGTCACTGGGAACAGATAAACCACTGAACGATTTTCAATCGTTGACCACCACATTGCAACAGGATTGGGTTAAACAAGCGATTACCGCAGAGAGTGCCATCACGCTGATCGTCGTCCCTGATCTTGTCTATCTTAACCAAATGGATGATCCCGATTCAGACATCGTTCAACACGACAAAATTCAATTCTGGCTACAATCCTGGCAATCGGTACTCGATCTTTGTAAGAGCCGGCGCGGCATGATGGGTTTGCTGGATGCCCCGGATGAGCCGGCACTGGCTGATAAATGCTTAGCGCAATTTTCCTCAAGTGATCGACAGTGGGGTGCCGTATACTGGCCAAGGCTAAACAGTGCCTATCAAGGAAGCGATCAAAAAAATATCGTGCTTTCGCCTACTGCAGCAGTTGCCGCCGTCATCCAGCACAACGATAACCAAATGGCCGTCTGGAATGCACCCGCTAACGTGGCATTAGCTAAAGTGATCAGCCCGGTACGCGCTTATATTGAAGCCGATGCCCTCTTTAATCGAGACGGCACTTCACTGAATCTGATCCGAAGCTTCCCCGGCAAAGGGATTAAAATCTGGGGATGCCGCACCCTGGACAACACACCCGGCTCGCCCTGGCGCTATATTCAAACCCGCCGTCTGGTTTCCTATATCGAAGCCCATATGACCCAACTGGGCCGGGCCTTTGTTTTTGAACCGAATAACGCCATCACCTGGATGAAGTTTAAAGGTCAAGCTTATAACTGGCTGCGTCAGTTATGGTTAAAAGGTGGACTGAGAGGCACCCAGGAAGATCAAGCATTTGAAGTACTACTGGGCATTGATGAATCAATGAGCGAAGCCGATCTGCGAGCCGGGAAAATGATCATGAAAATCAGGCTATCCGTGTTAATTCCAGCGGAATTTATTGAGTTGAGCCTGACATTTGATACCCGCTCCGGGATCACCCGTTAAATTAAGCAGGGGCAAAATATGAACAATTTATACACCCCGTCGGTGTCACACCGTTTTATCGCCAGTTTTCTCTTTAATAATATCCCCAGTCCACTTGATATCGCCTTCCAGCGCATATCGGGCCTTAGCCGTGAACTGCAAACCACCCAACACAGTCAAGGCGGGGAAAACGCCAGAAATACCTGGCTGGCTGAGAAGATCCAGCACGGCAGTCTGGTGCTGGAGCGCGGCGTCATGACAGTCACACCGCTCACTTTGGTGTTTGATCGCGTCCTGCGCGGTGAAAAAGCAGTTTATGCCGATGTCGTCATTATGCTGCTGAATGAAAATTCAATCCCCGTGGCAAGCTGGACGTTAAGCAACGCCCTGCCGGTGCGCTGGTCCACCGGCGACTTTGATGCCAATAGCAATACCGTTTTGGTGAACTCGCTAGAATTACGTTATCAGGATATGCGCTGGTTAGGAGTGAAAGTATGACTGTCGAAATTAAGGAACTAATTATTCAGGCCAAAGTCACCGATTCAACGAATAATCCGGTCTCGCCACGGACACTAGCGCAGGAAACGCTGGATAACGCCCGTCTGATTGAAATGGTGAAACGGGAAGTACTGGACGCATTGCGTGAAACAGGAGGCCATTATGAGTTTAATTGAACGCAGCCTATCCCGACTTACCCTTACCGCCTTCAAAGACCGGGAAGGGAAAACCGCCGTGGGCAGTTTACAGGCGATGTACAACCCCGATGCCATCCAGCTTGATTATCAAACTCGCTATCACCAGGATGAAAGCGTTAACAGTGCCAGCCAGAGCAGCCGTTATGTGTTATCCCAACCCGCAGGCCTGTCGTTAATCCTGCTGTTTGATGCCACGATGCCCGGCAACAACACCCCGGTAGAAAAACAACTGGCGACGTTGAAAGCCCTGTGTGCGGTGGATGCCAGCACTAAAGTGCCCCACTTTCTGAAAATCAAATGGGGCAAAATGCGCTGGGAAAATAAAGGCTATTTCGCCGGCCGAGCCAGCGGCCTCAGCATTGATTACACTCTATTTGACCGGGATGCCACCCCACTGCGGGCCAGCGCGACCTTATCTCTGGTGGCGGACGAAAGCTTTGTTATTCAGGCCACCGAGCAGCAATTAAAATCACCACCGGTTACCGCGGTCAGCGTAACCGATATGCTCTCTCTGCCGTTGATTGCCCTGGGTGCCGGCGCTTCTCTGGCGGGCGGTATTGATTATCTCTCTCTGGCCTGGCAAAACGGACTGGATAATCTTGACGATTTCACCCCCGGACAAACGCTGCAAGCCAAGGGGGATGCATGAAAATACCTGCGATAACCATCAAAATAGGTGGCAAAACGCTCAATCAATTTACCGTTATCAATCTGACAATCAATCACGCTATCAATAGCATTCCTTCTGCTAGCATCACGCTAGGCATCGCCGGCGATGCCAGCCATATTTTTGACGCTAAAGCTCAAGCTGAACTCACAAGCTGTCGGCCAAATCATGAACTGATCGTACAGATGCAAAAAACTGTGCTGTTTCAGGGGATCATCGTTCGGCAAATGCTTGGGCTTAAAGGTCAGGACAGCATTATTACCCTGACAGCCAGACATCCGTTGCAAAAATTGACTCACAGCTTCCACTCGCAGCTATTCAGTAAACAAAGTGATGAAGCGATTATTAGAAAGCTATTCAGCCAAGCCGGTATACCTGTCACGATAAAATCAGCGCCTCAGCTTAAAACGGTGCATGAGCAAATGGTGCAGTTCCGCTGTAGTGACTGGACGTTTCTCAAAAGCCGGCTTATCACCACCCATACCTGGCTGCTGCCCGGCAATGATACCGTGACGCTGGTCACACCTGCATCGCTGAATCAGTCAACCGTCCATACGATCCACCTGCGAGCCAACGTTCAGGATGTGGTGCTATTTGAGGCAAATCTGCAATGGGATAACCAGCGCAGCCCTAAAACGGTGAGTGTGCAGTCCTGGGATATCACCCAACAAAAATTATCTCAGGTAAATCAGGCAAAAAGCAGCGGGCTTGGCCGCAATCAGCTTGCCACAGACAATTTGCAACCACTGACAGGTCAAGAATGGCAATGGGTTCTCAGCTATCCGCTGGATAACGAGCAAGCCAAACACCTTGCTCAGGGCATCCTGGATAACCGGCGAAATCATAACGTCTCCGGCAGTTTCGAAGTCGAAGGCAATGATCGTTATCAACCGGGCCATATCCTGGCGTTAAACGGCTTTGGTCAGGGGATGGATGGTCAGGCGATTATCAGCGGTGTGAGTCAGACAATTGATCAGCGGCAAGGCTGGCGCACCCGGCTAACACTGGGCTTGCTGCCGGAAACCGAGCAGGTTGTACCGCAGGTTAAAGAGCTGCATGTCGGTATCGTGGAAAAATACCAAAAAGATAACCCGTCACTGGGGCGTATTCCCGTTAGGATCCCCGCCTTAAGCTTAACCAACGGTGTGCTTTTTGCCCGCTTAGGTAAACCTTATGCCAGCCATGACAGCGGATTCTGCTTTTATCCTGAACCGGGGGATGAGGTGATTATCGGTTTCTTTGAATGCGACCCCCGTTTCCCGGTGATATTAGGTTCCATGCACAACCCGAAAAATAAAGCCCCAATAGAACCCAGTGAAAAAAATCAAACGAAAGCCTTGGTCATCAAACAAGGAGATAACCAGCAGGAATTAATCTTCGACAATAAAGATAAAACGCTCGCACTCAATAGTGGAAAAAATACGTTATCGCTGCAACAGGATAAAGATATCACGCTTAATTCCAGCAAGAATCTCATCATTAATGCCCAGGAAATTAACCTACAGGCCGAAAAATCCCTGTCAGCCACTGGAAAATCCGGGGTCGATATTAAAGGTGCGAAAATCAACTTAACACAATAATAAGGCAGTACCATGACAGACAAAATATTAGCCGATATTTATGGCCGGGGCTGGGCATTTCCGCCACAGTTTTCGATAAAAGATGATTCTCACCCTGAAATACCCACCGGCGTCACCATAGCGGAAGGCGCAGAGAATGTTCGCCAGAATATGAAAATCCTTTTTCTGACTGAACCCGGCGAACGAATTATGCGTGAAAATTACGGCTGCGGCCTGAATGATTATCTGTTTGCCAATATCAGTGACGAATTGATGGCAGAGATTCAAACCCGGATTGAAGAGCGGGTACTGCGCTATGAACCGCGCGCAAATATTACCGAGATTCACGTGAACCAGAGAACGGACTTACCCAATACCCTGCATATTCAGGTCACTTACGCCCTGAGAGGCAGCGAAATCAGCCAGCAACTTGAAGGTGTCCTTGAAGTTAGCGAGGGCCAGTTACGGGTGAACCTATGAGCAAACAACTGGTGGTTGATGGCGACAATTTGCTGTTCGAACCGTTATTCGGCAACCGGCAGGTCACCATTCTGGGGCCGGCAACCATCCGAGGCAGCGGACACGCCCACATTCAGGGCAAAAAAATCGCGATTGTCGGCGATGAAAAAAAGGTCCAACTCCAGGCGCAATATATTACCCCCAGCCACCCGGTACCCGGCATGGGAATGGTCACCATTGCTCAATTGGATGCCAGCCAGCAGGCAAACTTTTGCCGCAGCCCTGCCACAGTCATTGTGGTCGGCCAGCAATTTATCGCCCGTTTTACCCCATCACAACCGGCGAATAATCCATCAAGCGGACCGGATGTCACAACGCCAAGTATGGGCAAAGGCCGTTTTATTGCCAGTCAATATGTTGTCAATGCCGGATAAATAATTCCCTTTAATCTTATTGTTAAATAACAACGCTCTCCTGAAAATCTATCAGGAATATTCGAATAACAGGTGGTATAAATATGGGACAAGCCGAGTTAGATCATAAACTCTCTGCTATTGTGCCGGATACTGCGTTTAAACTTGATGAAAGAAGTACGCTGGATATTTTAAACTGGCTTAAAGCTTACGCTGAAAACATTCCTTTCGATCAAGATAAAAATCAGTTCTGGGACAATTTCTATTTTATTCAGGAAAATCATCCTCAACAATTAGCGGATATTTACCAAAACATTAATCAAGCAGATGGATATTTACCGGCACATCAAGCTTTTGTCTTGGCTTTTTTAACGCTATTAGAAACAACCAACCGACTATTAAATACATTCCCGGCACGGCACCGTGATCTTTATTACCGGGAATTATTGGGATTGGAACCCAAAAAAGCTCAAGCAGATAAAGTTGCTATCGAAATTACGCTGAACACGGAAAACCCAGAATTTCTGATAACCCAGGGAACGCTGTTTGATGCGGGGCAAGACAACGCAGGTCATCCGTTACAATATGCATCTGATACGGATTTACTGGCGAATCAGGGAAAGTTAACCGATCTGCGTTGGCATCGGAAAGTTGGCAATGTCTGGAAATCAGCAATACTATTAAGCGACTCAGATAACATTGAATTCCCCAAAAACGGTATTCAACTTTTTAGCGAAACATCCCATGATCTCGAAGTTCAATCTGACCACCTGAATTGGGGCGAAGCAGATATATCGTCATTAACCCATGACACATTCTACTTAGGCTTTACCCATGTATTACCGGGACAAACTTTATCTTTATACTGGCAGTCAGAAGGCGTTAAAGCCCTCAATTTATCTTGGTCTTATCTAAATCAGAAAAATATCTGGCAGCCAATCAATCAACTGGTCCACGACCAAACCGGTAACCTGCTTGACCGGGGGATCTGGCGTACCTTATTGCCAAAGGATGCATCAAATCAAGCCGCCCAAATGCCGACAGGACGGTATTGGCTGAAAGCAGAGATAACCAATAAGGTTGAAGCCCAAGATTACCCACGGATTAAAGGCATACTGTATAACGCCACCACCGCCAAGTTAGTCAACGCAGAAACCATTGAGCAGGATCACTTTATCAACGGATTAGCCGCAGAAAGCATTAAACAGCCGGTCAACACATCCGTTGCCATCAGTGGTGTGACTCAACCCTGGGTATCTTGGGATGGTCACCCAAAAGAAACAGCACAAACTTTCCTGACGCGGATCCCGGCCCGGTTATCTCACCGTAACCGGGTATTGAGCTGGGGAAACATTGTCACCTTACTAAAAGAGCAGTTTGTCAGCCTATTTGATGTCAAATACCCTTCTGCCAGTGAGTTAACTAAAATCCCGGCACCGGAAGAACAGCAACTGATTGTGATCCCCGACAGTCGCTACAAAGATAACGATGATGTACTGCGTCCAGAATTGAACCCGGCCCGGCTGGCAGAAATGGTCAAGTGGGTAAGCCAATTAAGCAGCCCCTGGACAACGATTAAGATCAATAATCCAAAATACATTAACGTCAATGTCAATTACCAAGTGGCATTTATCTCAGGTATTAACCCCGCCTATGGTCATCATCAGCTACAGCAAGAACTTAGCCGAAAATATATGCCGTGGGGAGAAAATAGCGCTATCGGCGTAACGACAGGTAATCACATTGATTATTACTCGTTATTAGCCACCATCCAACAATCCCCTCTGGTTGAACGGGTCATGGATTTAACTTTGGAAAAAGTTATCCCGCCGGTGAACAATATCAGTGCAAGTAAAGATGCCCCATCCACACCTACCGTAGGTAACAGTATCGAGGCCGCCGATGATGAAGTGCTAATTTTAGTCTGGTCAGAGAAGAGTTCCTCAAGCCAAGGAGTTAACAATGAATAATCAGGATGCCCTGTTTCCCATCGTCAAAGACGATATTACCTTTGATGCTTTACTCACTCAGGCCAAAACGGTTATTGAGCAGCAATCCGGCCAACACTGGAGCAATACCAGTGAAAATGATCCCGGTATCACCTTATTAGAAGCTTGTTGTTATGGAGCCTCCGATCTGGCTTACCGCCACTCATTACCACTCAAAGATCTGCTTACGCCTAAAAAAGAAGAACAGACGCCCGGTGACGGTATTTTCCCTAAAGAGTTCGGTCCACAACAAATATTGACTTGTGGCCCCATCACTGCGGAAGATTATCGTCGGGCTTTGCTGGATTTACATAGCAGCGACACCGTGAGTGAAACCAGTGAAGATTATTTTTTCTTTAACGATGTACAACTCGTTCGTGAACCTGACAATCAACGCTATAAGTATTGGTATAACAAAAAGAAACGTGAATATACCTTTAACGATTTAGGCTCAGATGGCGAATTAACCCTGAGAGGAAACTACTGGCTTTATTTACTTCCCAGCAGGGAAACTCAAGCTAATAATAAGTTAGCTCAGGAAAAGCTAGAGGCTTTTCTGAAAGACAACCGTAATCTGGGAGAATCCATCAGTCATATTATCTGGTTGCAACCCACCGATCTCTCTTTACAGATTGATATTGAACTGAATGATGATGTCAAAGATATTGCCGACATCTTCGCCAAAGTTTATATGACAGCGGAACAAATGGTACTCGCAAGGCCTGTACGTTATACCACTCAGGTCATGAAAGATCAGGGTTACAGTAATGAAGAGATATTTTCCGGCCCTTATTTACATCACGGCTGGATACCGGAATTACCTCAGGCTAAAGATTACACCGGCGCTACCGTATTAAATTTAAGCCATCTGGTTAACCGATTATTAGCTATCCCAGGGATACAAAGTATTACCCAGCTGGCATTAGCTAATCACAATAAAACCATTACTCAAATACCGGGCGATAATTGGTCCTGGGAAATCGCTCAGGGATATTACCCCAAACTCTGGGGCAGCGATCCACTAAAATTGATCACCTCACCAACCAGTCCGCTCACCATTACTGCCAAAGGTGGGGTTAAAGTTATTGTTTCTAAACAACAGATAGAAGAAAAAATAATTGCAAATCCCCTGATTGATACACAACCTGAATTATTAGGTTGGGGTAAATATCGTAAAATCCGGGATTACTACCCGGTGAGCAATAAATTACCCACCTGCTATGGATTGCAAGCTTACGCCAGTACCCAACAGCAAATACAGTTGCACCAATTTATGCTGCCTTTTGAACAAATGCTGGCTAACGGCTGCGCCGAACTCGCTCTGTTGCCGAAACTATTGGCCTTTAAACAACGGGGAGAAGCAGTATACGGTGTGCAATGGCCTTTTAAAGATAATACCGTCAGCCATAACGTTCATCAAAATATCATGCCTGATTTAATGACCAGGCTAACTCATGATTCACAAATCTATATTGATGATATTCAACAACAAGATTATACAAACTATGCAAAAGAGCTGACAATTCTAAATTATCTGTTGGGCTATTTTGGTACTCAACGGGCAGCCAGACCCCTGACACTCGATCCACAGGATTTTTTATCTACCCAACGCGGCTATCTGGCTCAACAGCCTGAACTCACCTATCAACGTAATAATATTCGTATTGATAAAGTATCGGCACTGCAAAAACGGATTGCTGCCCGACTAGGGCTGGGCGGAGAATGTTTCAGTGAAACGCCCGATCTGGCTGAATTGCCTTTCTATTTGATTGAACATCGCCAGTTATTGCCGGTAAAACCCGACACAACATTCGATAAAGAGCAAAAGCCCGATTCTCTGGAAATTGAAGATGATCAATTAAAGATCACACAGAAAAATTCAGCGGGTCGGTTATTGCAAGGCCAAGTAATTAACCTGATTATCATTGAAGATGACCGAGAATTTCCGTTACGGGGCCAAATGATCACCGAGGTGACAGGAGATACATTCTCTCTTGGCATTCGAAACAGCACGGATCTGGAGCACAATCTGCACAGAATACAACAGGCATTTGATGAGGATAAGCTGCGTTGGCAAAATAGTCCGGTGTGGCTGGAAGATATGGATTATCAACTGGTTTATGCCAATGAGACGTATCAAAATGCTGACGAAGATGAACGTTGGATTACCTCCAGCGCTCAAAGCCCTTTCCCTGCAATGATCAAAGTCAATGACGAAATCACCCTGAAATATGTCATTACACCTTCTGGACCATCCCAGAAAATATCAGCTCGAGCCGTTCGTACTGCACCTCGATCCGAATATGAACTCAAAGCGCGCGTCATTAAATTTGATCGCATTAAGGGTAAAATATTAATTAGACGCAACAACGACTCACTGAATATCTTCCCATTAGAAGCAGAAGCCTGGCGTTATCGCTGGTATTTCTCCAGCGAAGAATATGCTTCGGCTGATCGCTTTTCATTTATAGTGAGTGTCGTAATTGACCGCCAACTCATTGAGAATGAACGTGTTGATCCTTACAAATTGGAATCTTGGGTGAAAACGGAGATTCTAGCTGAATTCCCCGCTCATATTTCGATGATTATTCATTGGCTTTCAGAGGAACATTTTGAAGATTTTGCCAGCACCTATAAACGCTGGCAAAACAATGACGCGCCTTTAGGGGATGAGGCATACCATATATTAGAGACCTTAACCCTGGGACGTTTGCCTTCTGCCGCAACAGGTATTGGCAGTATGCGAATTGCCACCGAACAGCAGCGTATTGAGGTGGTTGGTGAATCTGAAGATAAATGGCACGAAGAAGTCATAAAATCCAATCAGCTATTGTATGTGCCTTATACTAAAAGGGTAGTACGGGTAGATATTGACCTTAATAAAGAGAATGATAAATACACGGTTGTCTCAGAATTTCTGTATCAACCTGTAGATAATAAAGGAAAACTGGTTTTCTTAACCGATGATAATAAAATAGGACCTGAATATGCAGTACTGGAATCAGCTAATGCATGGACAGATTATTATGTCAAAGTTAAGAAAAACAAAAATGGTATTATTACCGATGAGATATTGCATATTAAAGGAAGAAAAAAAGTAGGGCTTAACTTATCATGGAAATCAATGAATTTATATGATCTCCCGGCAGGAAATAGCTGGTCATTCTATTATGGATTTGTATTAGGCGATAATCAGGATCTTTCTGGCGCATCATTCTATACCGAAAAACCCCTGATTTTATCACTGAATTACCTATCTGACCCTAAAGACCTTAAAGGAGAAACACGGACAAAATTTGGCTTTCATTTTATTTATGATGGAAATAAACTTTAAAAATAAATATCTCATTTATTCCCATATCATAATACTTTAAAAACTCTCTATTATTTAAATATATTTTAGTATAATAGCACACATAATATAAGGTGATAAAAATGGTAAAAAAATATAATCTATACAGTGCAGAACTCAATCTGGAAGATATTAATCTCAAATCAAGTTCCCCATCAGCAGATGATTTAAAAAAGCGTTTTAAAGAGGGCAGTATTCCACTACAAACCGATTATGCCGACTTGATTAATATTGCTGATATCGGTCGCAAAGCCTGTGGCCTGGCACCACAACAAAATGGACCAGGAGAAGGATTAAAACTGGCTGATAACGGTACGCTCAATTTGAAAATGGGCACTCTTTCCAGCCAGGACTTTTCTCCATTAATACTCGAAAAGGATATTTTATCCGTAGATCTTGGCAGTGGCCTGGTTAATAAAACCAACGGAATATGTGTTGGTCCAGGCAATGGCATTGTTGTCAATAATGATAATGTGGCTGTCAAAGCTGACAACGGTATCACCGTTAATAGTAGTGGTGTTGCAGTCAAAGCCAATAATGGCATCAATGTTGATACTAATGGTGTCTCTGTAAAATCCAAAGATAAAACAATTAACGTCGAATCTACAGGGATATCTGTAAGACTTGGTTGGGGGATAAAAATAGGTGATGGATTAGATGTTAAGGCCAGTAATGGTATTAACGTTGATAGTAATGGTGTTTCAGTCAAAGCCGGTAACGGTATCACGGTTAATTCAAGCGGCGTCAGTATTGATCCCAATAAAGTACTCCCAAAAGGAATGATTGTGATGTTTTCTGGTAGTAGTGTTCCTACAGGTTGGGCACTGTGCGACGGTAATAATAATACACCCAATTTAATCGATCGATTTATTCTAGGAGGCAAACTCTCCGATATTAATGGAAAGAGTAATGATAAAGCTTCAGGTAGTATTAATGCTAAAGAATTCAGAATAAGTACGACGAATAAAAAACTCACCATCACAATAAAAGGCACAAAGCTTTCCTCGAGTCAAATGCCAAAACATAATCATAAAGGAGGAATGAGTTACTTTAGTGACTCAGGTTCAATATATGGAAATTCTACTTTGAATAATAAAAGAAAGCTTGATAACAATCCTGGCACTCAAGATTTTCAGAGTATTTGGGGAAAAGGCAGAAACCTTTTTGTCGAAACGGGATATGACACCACATCCTATTATTTTCACACATCTGACACTGGGAATGGAGAAGAACACACCCATGCTGTTGATGCTAACGCTAATATTATTCCTCCTTATTATATTCTTGCTTTCATTATGAAAACATAATATTTATTAAAAATTCAAATCATCCATTAATCATAAAGAGAATATTAGCATGACTTCGGAGCCAAATCTGTTAAATCGGATTACCATTACTATTGAAGCTAATAATCAACAGGTAGCTAAAAAAGTATTGCATGGCTCCCTGCTTAATCAAATCAATATAAACAACTTATTTAATACATTTTTCATTCAACATCCCATTCATCAGGGTATCTATTTAGAAACATTAACTCTGGATCTTGGCGAAATAAGCTTGCATGATTTTAATTCATTGTTTCCAATCCGGATGAATTCTGCTTTAAATAAAGCACTAAGACAATACCAGATAAATCATAAGAAAGAAATTCACCTAAATGCACCAATGCAAAATAAAATCACCCATAATCCTTCTTTATCTGGCAATAATAATTTCATTGATGCAGAAAATTTCATTCATTTTTTATATCAAAAAGATTCCCAACAAAATACAATGGAGGAAATAACTAATAATAAAAACAGTGACATAAAGACTAAGCAATTAATAAATCAATTAATACGGATAGAAAACAAATCCGCATTATTATTAGCAAAAGGCTGTTTATCTGAACATGGCCTGCAACGGCTTTCCGCTATCAGACAACCCGCTTTATTGAGCGCCATCAACCGCAGATTATCCAAAAGAGTAAACAAACCACAACATCAGGAGGAGCTTGCCTCCTCCGGACAACTGATACTCAATGCACTGGAATATATACAACGACATAATGCACAGGAAATGCTTAAACCCGATGCGCAAGTCATCTCGCGTATTACCACTGAACTCAATAACGGTGTACTTAATGCCGCGCCTGTTATTAGATTATTTCGCCAGGCTATGACCCACAATACGCCATTAAATGGTTGGCTAAAACAACTCTGGCAAACAGTTTCTATTTCACAGCTTTGCAAAAATCACCTGTCGGTTGAAGAATACCAATATCTATTGGAATGCTTTATGCCAAACCACATAGATGAAAATGCATCCGGTAAAGAATCAACCATGACTCATGTTGATATTTCAAATATTCAGCAATATCAACATTCGACAAATCAAAAGATAATCGCCGAAAATCGGCAAACATTATCAACATCGGATAATACATCGATTATAAGAGGAAATAACCATAACCCACTTCAAACTATCAACAAACCCAACTCTGAGCGGGTTTTACTACCTGAACAACCCCTTCCAAGCAAAATCAATAATGCCGGGATATTAATTCTGTGGCCGATGCTACCCGCGCTGTTTAATCAACTTGGCCTGCTTGAAACACAGAAATTTATTCATCGTCAGGCTCAGTTGAATGCCGTTGATTTACTTGACTACCTGATTTGGGGAACCGAAGAGAGACCAGCAGAAAGAAAAGCACTGAATTACGTTCTGTGTGGGCTAATGGCCGATAAAAATATTACATCACTCCCTATCGAGCCGGAAAAACAATTGATAGCAGATCAATGGCTGGATGCAGTTATTGCCCAACTTCCTGCCTGGAAAAAATTAAGCCGTAATGATGTCCGCCAACTGTTTTTACAACGACCGGGGGAATTACTGGCAGACGAGCAAGAAATCAAAATCACCATCCAGCATCAGCCATTTGATGCGCTGTTGGCTGATTGGCCGTGGCCATTAAATATCGCCAAACTTCCCTGGCTGGATCGCCCTTTACGCATCGACTGGCAAAATATTTAGAAGGTTTATATGGATTACCCGCTGACAAATAACCACGATATAGTGGCAAAATCACATTGGATTTATCCCCATTTGGAACGTATCGATCTGCGGCTACAATATTATTATTACCAAAAGAGTGACAGATACGATTCCTTACCAGAAAGTTTTTTACTTACCGAAGATGAATTAGAACAGCATCTGGCAAAACCACAGGGCATTCCCCATTGGCTAACTAAACCCGATGATATTATTAGCCATCCAGTAACAAAGGAAAATACTGCCCCTGATGCATTGTCATTATTAGTCGAACGTTTTGAGCTCACTGAATTTGAACGGGATGCTTTGCTATTAGGTTTATTTCCGCATTTTGACAGCCGTTATCATGCACTATTTGCTGCTCTCAATGGTAACAGTAAAAAACAGTGGCCGAGTTTTGAGTTAGCGATTGAACTATTCAGCCAACGCCAAAGTGATCGGCAATTACTGCAAAACAGCTTTTTACCGCAAACACCATTAATCAGTAACCAACTATTACGAATCAATCAACACGAAGAACCTATCTGGCTACAGACACAATTTTTAACTCACAGCGCTGTCTGGCATTTTCTATCAGGACAACAGGTTATTTTGCCGCCTCTAACAACCTGTGTTTATTGGAGTACTCCAAACTCAGAGAGTTGGTATCCACAAACCCTTTATCATTCACTTGAAAACATATTACTGAATAAAACAGACGATATTCACCCATTGGTCATACTCAGAGGAAAACCGGGCAGCGCCAGAGAAATAGCGATCAGTCATATTATGGCGTCTCATAATATTAATACTTTAATTCTCGATTTAGCTCTCCTGCCTGACGACGAGAGCCAAACCACAATATCTAATTTACTGACAAATGTAGTACGGGAAGCCCGGCTACACGATGCCTGCTTATTAATCCGTAACTTTTCTTTACTCACAGATGAAAAGAAAATATTGCACAGCGAATTATCCACTTTACTGAATCAACCAAAATTAAAAACAATTTGTCTGGTAGAACCGGGAGATGAGTTAGTCTGGATTAAACACCTGCCAATGGTGCAAATTGATATGCCGGCCCTCACGCTAGCAGATAAAAAAACGATGCTGGAAGCAAACTTGCCGGATAATATAATTCAGGAAATGAGCGTCACTCAATTGTGTCAGCGTTTTTCATTTACACCAGAAACATTACCACTGATTATTAAAGAAGCATCCCAATATCAAATACTACGAAAACCAGAAGGCCAATTAGAAGAAACCGATCTGCGTAAAGCATTAAGTTTCCGCGCTCAACAAAATTTCGGTAAATTAGCTCAACGAATAACCCCCAAACGCGGCTTTACTGATTTGGTGATTTCCGATGCATTAGCGCAACAATTAAAAGAAATCATTGCCGCTATTCATTATCGTGATCAAATTCTGGCTACCGGCTTTCGGGAAAAAATCGGTTATGGCACCGGCGTTAGTGCACTATTTTACGGCGAATCCGGAACCGGAAAAACCATGGCCGCAGAAGTCATTGCCGGGTATCTCGGTGTTGATCTAATTAAAGTCGATCTCTCTACAGTGGTGAATAAATATATTGGTGAAACGGAGAAAAATATCTCCCGTATTTTCGATTTAGCCGAAGCGGATTCTGGAGTGTTGTTTTTCGATGAAGCCGATGCTCTATTTGGCAAACGCAGTGAAACCAAAGACGCACAAGACAGACACGCCAATATTGAAGTTTCTTATTTGTTACAACGATTGGAAAATTATCCGGGATTAGTGATTTTAGCCACTAATAACCGCAATCATTTAGACAGTGCATTTAACCGCCGTTTCACCTTTATTACTCGTTTCACTTATCCTGATGAAGCGTTACGTAAAAAAATGTGGCAAATCATTTGGCCTGAACAACTTAAACTATCTGATGAACTTGATCTTGAATATCTGGCTAAACGGGCTGATTTGACCGGCGCTAATATCAGAAATATTGCTTTATTAGCATCCATGTTAGCAAAGCATGATCACAGTGAACAAATCGAAAATAAACATATCGATCGTGCCGTTACACTTGAATTAAACAAAACGGGCCGACTGGTTTTTTAATAAATTAATAAGATTGGAGTCAATATGACAAGTATCATTGCTTCTGACAATGCGATTGTTGAGGTTAATACAGCATTAAATAATGTTTTATCCAAGTATTTAAATACTAATGGGAATAAAATTGATATACGTTTTGATCTACCAGAAATTAATTCCATTCAATCGGAGCCGACGGTAAGTGTATTTCTTTATGATATCAATGAAGATTTACAATTACGCTCTGCGGAACCAAGACGTTATAACCCGATGACCAGCACATTATTACCGGGGTGGATAAATATCAATTGCAACTATTTAATTACTTATTGGGATGCCAGTAAACCCTCAAGCGACAGTTCCAGCCCGGATAGTCAGCCCGATAATCAAGCCGCACAAGTGATGACACGGGTTTTAAATGCATTAATTAATCATCGCCAATTAACCGGCATTCCCGGAGCCTACACCCGGATTATTCCGCAACAGGAAAATTTAAACAGCCTGGGTAATTTTTGGCAAGCTCTTGGTAATCGCCCGCGTCTCTCTTTAATGTATTCCATTACCGTACCAATGAAACTGCAAAATATTGAAGACAGTGTAATCCCAGTCGGCAAAATCTCCGCTTCTGTGATTCAAAAACCCCATCTGGACAGTTCACAAATAAATCAAGCTCTGAAAGACAAATTGTGTGCCGATTTAGGTGGTACCGAAGATATCCATCTTGCCCTGACTAAAGTCAATCTGACAACCAAACTTACCAAGGAAAATCAGGAAAATAAAAACATGATCCTTGAACTTGATGTTTCTGGCATTACCCAATCAACTTATTTATCACAAATAAAAAATATCCTTCTAAAATGGCAAAATAGCCAAGAAGCTATTATTAAAATAAACAGTACTAACATTATTATTTCCGAAGCAACATCTTATAAATTAATTGTAATTTAAAACTATTATTTAATGAGTAACAACGAAACAAGCCGGTGATGATTTCTCAGCTTGCCATAGTTATTCTGGAATATTGTCATCACCAGTTAAAACTGTATTTGATTAACTAATTAACTTAATAGGACTTATTCATGTTCAAACGTGCTAATTCTCAGACAACGTCCAGACGACGTTCTAAAAATACCGCCAGGATATCACCATTATCAGACTTTTCTGATGGAAATGAACCTCTTACCCTCCAGCCTGTGAAGAAAGACCATGAAAGCAGGCCAACCAAAGGATTAAAACAACTTCTCGCGGATAGAGAGCTTAACAAAGGACATATTTCCCCGCTGAAAAATAAAGGGCTATTGGTCGGCAGCGAAGATGCACCCATTAACATACCGGTCATCGCTCATCGCTATGACAGTAATCATAAGCTTGCACAGGCGATGCCTCTGAAAGATAGCCACTCCAATCATAAAAATCCTTTTCATGGTGTTATTGCCGGATTTAGTGGCGACCAGGTCACCTCTTCCGAATCAGGTTCAGCAACCATAGGCGTGCATTGGGGCGAAAATACGTTGGACCCCAATATTATCGGTATAAATGTGGTCAATGGCGCATCGGGAACCGTAGGGATAAAAATTGATTTAGCGGATATACAGCCTGAATATCCGGTCATTATTACGTCCGGCGCATTGAGCGGTTGTACCATGATGTATGCCGTGAAGGGTAACTATTTCTTTGCCTATCATACGGGGCAAAAGCCGGGTGATGATGAGTGGAAAACGGGACGGCAAGGTGTTGTCACAACCAATCAGAGCCATCAAGCCCTTTTACCGGATAGCGAGCCGGTTACGGCTGGTGAACAAAACAACGATTTAGTGAATATTTTTGCCAAATATGATCAGAGTGTTATTACTTATATGGGAAAACCGGGAGCGGTGATTGATAACACAGCAGAAAATGTCAGCGTTTTTAACTATGACGAAATCAAGCCTGAAAAACTGGCTATCAGGGCTGGTTACAGCTATGCGCTGCTGGCCAAGGATGATAAAGGCAAGGTGAACGTCAAAGTATTATCGGAGGATGCTATTGTTTCGCCTGGCAAGAAAGGCAATACGATTAAGGTTATCAATTCACTCAAAAAACGGTTGTTATAGTCCGCCTGAAATCGTAGTACTGGGAAAATTTCACACGCCAATCATATCTTAATTTATGGACTTGCCTTGGATAAATAAAAAGAGGGTAATATGCCAAACAAAAAACACAGTGAAAATACTAAACATTTAGAGAATAGCGTTAAAAGACCTTCAATACAGACTGAACATGATGAGAGTCATATAGGCAGCACATCATTAGGTATGGGATTAGATTTAAATCACATGAGGGGAAATAGTGCTGTTAGTTTAGACCAAATTAATGAATATACATTTTGGA
Organism: Photorhabdus khanii NC19; assembly: GCF_000517265.1. Lineage (GTDB taxonomy): Bacteria > Pseudomonadota > Gammaproteobacteria > Enterobacterales > Enterobacteriaceae > Photorhabdus > Photorhabdus khanii. The sequence goes on along the minus strand of NZ_AYSJ01000014.1, from coordinate 64,964 downwards.
AAGAAAACATTTCCGAATATTACAAATGGATGGTTGTGGTTAAAGGTCAATTAAAACAATTAGACTGGACCTTAAAATCAATGGACTCCCCTGAATCTGCTGGAAGTAATATGGCTAAAAATATAGGGACGACTGCATTACAAACCCTATTAAATACAGGAGGCAGTATAGCCGGCGGCGCTATTGGCGGGGCCATAGGAAGTGCTATAGCACCCGGTATTGGCACTCTGGCTGGCATAGGTATTGGCGCATTAGCCGGAACAGGATTAAATTATCTTAATGATACAGCGATTGAAAAATTAAATGAGAAATTGGAAATCGCACACCCTTACCCTAAAACAAGAAATATGATATTCGATATCAATAATTACGATAAAAACCCTATCTTAAAAGCAATAAAGAAAAAACTTGGTAATAAAGATAATCTAAAAGTGACTGCCGGCGGTTTAATCACATCACAAATTGTAAGCAAAATATCTCCGGCAAGAATTCCTGCCTATCAACTTGCTGAACTGGCCGTATCGCACCATAAAGCATTAGCAGGATTGAGTGATGATAAAGCCAGACATATATTAGATTTCACCAACAGTATCCGTGAAGTTCTCAATGAAAGCCATTCTGATGCAGTCACATTTATGCGTAGAAACTATGGCGATGATGCAATGAGCCTTTCCGGATTTTCCTCTAAAGTAAAGGGAGAAAAATTAACCTTAGATACATTAGCAAGGACAAGAAATAAAATAGAAATCAGAATTAATAGCATTAACAAACAAGTATTAAAACTTTCATCAGGGAATAGAGAAAATTAATTATACAAAGATAATTAAAATCGCTTAAAATACAAAAACACCACCATTCAACCACAATCATTTCATCCTACCAAATCAGGGAAAATATCTGGGACACAGCAATGCTGAACCCTATTTTCCCATTCCCCATAATAATTAATCTTTTAAATCCATCTATTTTATTATTTTTCTGATTAGTCAGTTTTTATTGCAACAAAACATTCATTAAAAAATAAGACAAGTCTGAAAATTAATTTTAATTAAATCATCTATCTTGTGATTCCATCATAAAATACAAACAGTTAAATGAAAAAATTAAAACATACAGAATTATGCTGTGAGGCAAGGCTATTGAATTAAACATAAACTCTTAATATGATTATTTATCCTATATATACTTCTTACTCAAAACTAATAGGTGATAATATGGAAAACGAATCTAACAAAGATGAAAAGCAAAAAGAAAGCTCATCACAAACTGATATTTTGGCTCCTACTGAGCGTACATTGACAATAAGTGAACGTATAAAGGCATTGAATGAACAAGGATTCTCCGACACCCCAAAATCCTCTTCCCAATTTGCGATGCCCTCTTCATCAAGCAGTTCTTCTGTAACTACTAATAAACCAAAGCCAAAACCAAAGCCAGCATTTTTGCAGGGAAAAAAACTTCCAGATATTACAACTGCGGAAAGTTCAACATCAGCAGCTAATCGATCAACGTCTTCCACTGTAGATTCTGAGACATTATTAACATCAAGTTTTAATGACATAACATCTTCAACTTTACCCGTTGGCAAACATGAATTAGAACTGACAGATCAAAAAGATGTCATTATTTTTAGAGGAGATAATCGGGACCCTGAAAAAATCGTAGCAGCAGGTGGATTTTATCCATGGTCAAAAAAACACGTTACCGAGATTAAGAATGCATTGACGGATGCATTTATTAGTGATGGACCATCAGCGCATATGGTAGGACATGTCAGGAGTCCAAATCAGAACTATGTATCCACAGGAATAAATACCGATTGTGGTGGATATGGGGGACACGCTGCCTACCTGTACAAGATGGAAATTCCTGGACTAAGACCGCAGGAGATGAGTAGAGAAACTATTGGTCAGGAAATTAAACAAGATAAAAGAGGAATTAATTATCCCGCATTTTTGATGAGCCATCAGACTCTTCAACAATCAGAATTCGTCGCAATGATGCCCGCGCGTACAGAAGAGCTGACATTTATTACCCCGATTCCCCTGAATTTTATTACTGAATACAAAAAGAAAGGCACAAACATCTGGCATAAAATGCCTGGTCCAAAGGAATAAAGGAGATTAACCCGTCTTTATATGTCGTATTTCGTATAATATTTTTTTCGTATCAATAACACCCAAACAATGGGTAGCCAATAAAAATACAATATCAAGCCAGATCAAATAAATTTTGCGCCATTTATGGCGCACTCTCTTTTATTTTCTCTACCCTAGAATAAAGCTCATTCCCTTGTACTCCAATAAGCATTATAACCTATTCCATTAATAATCATCAGAGTGATTAATTTTTTCCTGATTATTAGTTTATCAGCAAAACCATTCCACCATGACAATAAAACATTCCTTAAACATACAATATTATTAAAAATTAAATATCACAAATGTAATTTATCACCCTGTTTATAGAAACAATAGGGAAATGTTGACATATGAAATAATTAACACCTACCATATTAATTAACAATTACCATTATTATTAATTGATATTCCTCATGAGAATTCATTCTCTATAATTATTTTGTTTTATCAAAGGTGATTTAAATAATCATTGAACAATTTTTTAAATACGAACAATAACCGATATAAACCAGGTTATTGCGGTAGCTATACCCAATAGTCAAGTACTAGGAAAAACAACATAATAGACGTTTTTCTTATATTTCAAATGTAAATAATAAAGGAAGAAACCATGGCTACAACTCCAGCACAAATCGCTGTTGACTATCCCATTCCTACTTATCGGTTTGTTGTCTCGGTTGGTGACGAACAAATCCCCTTTAACAACGTTTCCGGGCTAGATATTTCTCATGAAGTCATCGAATATAAAGATGGTACCGGTAATTACTACAAAATGCCGGGCCAACGTCAATCAATCAATATCACCCTGCGTAAAGGGGTATTCCCTGGAGACACTAAACTTTTTGACTGGATTAACTCTATTCAACTTAATCAGGTTGAAAAGAAAGATATTGCAATTAGCCTGACCAATGAAGCCGGCACCGAAATTTTAATGACCTGGAATGTGGCAAATGCTTTCCCAACGTCATTCACCTCCCCCTCTTTTGATGCCACCAGCAATGATATTGCCGTTCAAGAAATCGCACTGGTCGCAGATCGGGTTACCATTCAAGCACCTTAATAGATCCACAATAACAATCTATCCCGATGTTTATATTGCAGAAGATAATCGTCTGACATAGCCAATTATCCATGCGCTAACACATGATGATCAATATTGGCATGGCTCATCACGACCGAATTCATCATCCTACTGTTTGCGCAAAATATCGCACAATAACTTGGAGGCAATATGCCAATAACCCCAACTTATCCCGGCGTTTATATTGAAGAGGACGCTTCACCGTCCCTCTCTGTTCGTTCCGGTGCAACGGCAGTGCCTGTTTTTGCCGTCGCAAATAATAATTCATTAATATCAGGTAAGCCCTATATTCGCGTCAGTAGCTGGCTGGAGTATTTAACACTAAAAAGTGGGCAATTTAATCCTTCCGATAAACTGGATATCGCACTGCGAGCCTATTTTATTAACGGCGGTGGATATGGTTATCTCGTCAAAACGCAAGATTTAGAAAAGCAAGTACCGGTACTTGATGATGTCACGCTATTGGTTGCCACCGGAGAAGAGATCACAACCGCCGTCGGAACACTTTGTCAATTAGGCAAAGGAGTATTCGCCATTTTTGACGGCCCTAAAACTCAAATAAGCTCAACCCAAACACCAGATGATGTCCTTAAGCCTTATTCAGCAACTCAATACGGCGCAGTTTACTACCCCTGGCTGACCGCCGAATGGGGAGAAAAGAGAGCCCTGGTTGATATCCCACCTAGTGCCGTCATGGCCGGTATCTATGCCAGTGTCGATAACAGCCGGGGCGTCTGGCAAGCTCCCGCCAATGTCCCTGTTCAGGGCGGATTACAACCTAAATATCCGATGACCGACGACCTGCAAGGGAAATATAACCAAGGTAAGGCACTGAATATGATCCGTACCTTTCCTAAGAGCGGTACGTTGGTCTGGGGAGCCAGAACCCTTGAGGACAGCGATAACTGGCGTTATATCCCGGTTCGCCGCCTGTTTAACAGCGCGGAACGGGACATTAAAAATGCCATGAGTTTCGCGGTGTTTGAGCCTAACAGCCAACCCACCTGGGAAGCTGTACGCCGGGCCATTGATAACTATCTCCATTCCCTCTGGCAGCAAGGCGGGTTGATGGGCGACAAGGCCGATCAGGCTTATTTTGTTCAAATCGGTAAAGGCGTCACCATGACTGATGACGATATCAAGCAAGGCAAAATGATCGTCAAAATCGGTATGGCCGCTGTCCGTCCAGCCGAATTCATTATCTTGCAGTTCACGCAGAATATCGCTCAATAATGGGAGGCAGCATGCCAACAACACCGACCTATCCCGGCGTCTATATTGAAGAAGATGCGTCATTATCGCTCTCTATCAGCCACGGGAACACCGCAATACCTGTTTTTATTGGCCGCTTCCAGCCTAAAGAAACCCGTGCAACCCTAAAAGCGATACGTGTTAGTAGCTGGCTGGATTTTATGAATCTATTTAATGTCGGTTGTATTACGTCAATCGCCATCACATCGACAAAACCAACACCACCGCCTCCCTCTCCTCCTTCCGGGAACGTTGAAAACGATACAGCGGTTGTTGCCACTACCAATATCGCTGTTAACGCGGGTGATACAGGCTCCAGTTACACTTACGCTGTCACTGTCGGTACTTACACAACAAGTAGTGATGCGGTAAAACTTTATTTTCAAAATGGCGGTGGACCTTGTTATATCCTGCCGGTTGCTAATCCCCAAGAGACTGCCACTTTGGCATTAATCCCCGAGTTAATTGAGCAAGCTCTGGAGATTACCTTAATCGTCTGCCCTGAACAGGATTCTTCTTACCAGAGTGCAATATACGGCAGCTTAACACCCGCATTATTGAATGCCGGGCATTTCCTGATCGCTGACAGCCAAACTAAAACCAGCATACCTGGCGTTAATGTGCAATCGCAAACCGCAACTTACTATCCGGCGGTGAAAGTCTCACAACTTATTCCAGTGGAAGATAGCCTGATCGTAGTTTCAGGTTATGAAGATGCAGAAACAAAACCCGATGCAATCACAAATCTGGCGCAACTCAAACAGAAAAACCTCGCTGTCTACCAACAAGTTGTTAAAGCAATACAGGACAAAATAACCGCCAACGGCAACACTATTCCTGCCAGTGCAGTGATGGCGGGAGTCTACTGCGCCACGGACGCCAGCCGTGGTGTCTGGAAAGCCCCGGCGAATGTCGTGCTAAGCGGAATTGGTGATGTCACTGAACGACTCAATGACGATGAACAAGGCACCATGAATCAACAGGGCATCAATGCCATCCGCTACTTCAACCATCGGGGATTTGTGGTGTGGGGCGCACGTACTCTGCAAAATGATGACAACTGGCGTTACATTCCGGTACGGCGTCTCTTTAATAGCGCAGAGCGAGATATCAAACAAGCTATGCAATCCGTCGTCTTTGAATTCAACAGCCAACCCACCTGGGAACGAGTGAAGTCAGCCATTGACAACTATCTCTATTCCTTATGGCAACAAGGGGCATTAGCAGGCAATAAACCGCAAGAAGCCTATTTTGTTCAGATTGGTAAAGGCATCACCATGTCTGACGACGACATTAAACAAGGGAAAATGATTGTCAAAGTGGGCATGGCTGCGGTACGTCCGGCTGAATTTATTATCCTTCAGTTTTCACAAAATGTAGCACAGTAATCGTACTGAGACGCGGTTAAACACCGCGTCTATTCAGTCGTTAAGGAGACGATAATGGAGATAACACGGCCGAGCGTCACCGTCACAGAAAATCTGATATCCCCAAAACAGGATGACTCGTTTATCGGTATACCGGTTTTTATTGGTTATACCCAACCTGCTGAAAATAGCCATGTCAGTGATAAAACCACCATCAAACTAAATAGCTTAGCCGATTTTACCCTGTCGTTTAAAAAAACAGGGTTAATGTACTATGCCGTGCGCCATTTCTTTGAAAACGGCGGTCAACAAGCTTATGTGCTGTCACTGGGTACTGATAAACAATTAAGCGATTTTCCGTCATTGATCACTGCACTACAACAAGAGTGGCTGACTCAAACGATTGCCGCAGAGAACGACATTACCCTGATTATCACCCCAGATGTTATCCGCTTTAATCAGACAGATATTTCCTATATTCAAAGAGATCTTTGGTTACAATTTTGGCAATCGGTGCTCAATCTTTGCAAGAGCCGACGCGGTATCATGGGATTATTGGATGCCCCAGACAATCCCACATTAGCTGCTGAGTGTTTAAAACGGTTTTCTTCCGCTGATCAACAATGGGGTGCCGTATACTGGCCGCGGCTAAAAAGCGCCTATCAGGATAATACGCAAAACCCTATCGTACTTTCACCGACCGCCGCAGTAGCTGCCGTCATCCAGCGTAACGATAACCAACAAGGCGTATGGACCGCTCCGGCCAACATTGCCTTAGCCAAAGTCATTAGCCCGGTACACTCTTATATTGAAGCGAATGCACTCTTTAACCCAGATGGCACCTCGCTGAATCTAGTCCGCAGCTTTCCCGGCAAAGGCATTAGGATCTGGGGATGCCGAACCTTGGACAATACCCCCGGTTCCCTCTGGCGTTATATCCAGATCCGTCGTCTGGTTTCTTATATCGAAGCCCATATGACTCAACTAGGCCGGGCCTTCGTCTTTGAACCCAATAACGCCATCACCTGGATGAAGTTTAAAGGGCAAACCTATAACTGGTTACGCCAGTTATGGTTAAACGGCGGGCTACGAGGAACCCAAGAAGATCAAGCTTTCAAGGTGTTGCTCGGTGTTGGTGAATCAATGAATGAAGCCGATATACGGGCCGGAAAAATGATCATAAAAATCAGCCTCGCGGTCTTAATTCCAGCCGAATTTATTGAGTTAAGCCTGACATTCGATACCCGTACCGGTACCACCCGCTAAGTTAAACAGAGGCAACATATGAACAACCTCTACACCCCGGCAGTGTCACACCGTTTTATCACCAGTTTTCTTTTTAACAACATTCCCAGTCCACTGGATATCGCCTTTCAACGGATATCGGGCCTGAGCCGTGAGTTACAAACTAGCCAACACAGCCAAGGCGGGGAAAACGCCAGAAATACCTGGCTGGCCGAAAAAATCCAACATGGCAGTCTGATGTTGGAGCGTGGCGTGATGACGGTGACACCCCTCACGCTGGTGTTTGATCGTGTCCTGCGTGGCGAAAAAGCGGTCTATGCCGATGTCGTGATTATGTTACTGAATGAAAATTCGTTACCCGTGGCAAGTTGGACATTAAGCAACGCACTACCGGTACGCTGGTCCACCGGCGACTTTGACGCCAATAGCAATACCGTTTTGGTGAATTCACTGGAGTTGCGTTATCAAGATATGCGCTGGTTAGGAGTAAAAGTATGACCGTCGAAATTAAGGAGCTGATTATTCGAGCTAAAGTGACTGATTCCGAGAGTAATCCCATCACATCACAGACATTAGCCCAAGAGACGCTAGATAACGCCCGTCTGATCGAGATTATCAAACGGGAAGTGTTAGAGGCGTTGCGTGAAACAGGAGGCTATTATGAGCTTAATTGAACGCAGCCTGTCCAAACTCACCCTGACCGCCTTTAAAGACCGGGAAGGGAAAATCTCCGTAGGCAGCTTACAGGCAATGTATAACCCTGATGGGATCCAGCTCGATTATCAAACCCACTACCAACAGGATGAAAGCGTTAACAATGCCAGCCAAAGCAGCCGATATGTGCTATCACAACCCGCCGGTTTGACGTTAGTTCTGCTATTTGACGCGACCATGCCGGGCAACAACATCCCGGTAGAAACCCAACTAGCAACCTTGAAAGCTTTGTGTACGGTGGATGCCAGCACCAACGTGCCCCACTTCCTCAAAATCAAATGGGGCAAAATGCGTTGGGAAAACAAAGGTTATTTCGCCTGCCGGGCTAGTGATCTCACCCTCAATTACACCCTATTTGACCGGGACGCTACGCCACTGCGAGCCAGCGCCACGTTATCGCTGATTGCGGACGAAAGCTTTGTTATTCAAGCCACTGAACAGCAGTTAAAATCACCGCCGATCACCGCAGTCAGCGTGACCGATATGCTCTCTCTGCCGTTAATCGCCTTAGGCGCCGGGGCTTCTCTGGCAGGCGGCATTGATTACCTCACCCTCGCCTGGCAAAACAATCTGGATAATCTTGATGATTTCACCCCGGGGCAAACGCTACAGGCACAGGGGGATGCATGAAGATACCGGCGATAGACGTTAAAATAGCGGGGAAAACCCTCAGCCAGTTTTCTGTGATGAGTCTGACCGTAAACCACCCAATCAACGGTATCCCCACAGCCAATATCACGCTTAGCGTAGCCGGTGACGCCAACGCGATTTTTGCCGCTAAAGCTCAAGCTGAACTCACAAGCTGTCGGCCCAATCAAGAACTGATCGTGAGACTGCAAAAAACCGTGTTGTTTAAAGGGATCATTGTTCGGCAAGCGCTTAAGTTCAAAGGTCAGGACAGTCTGGTTACCCTAACGGCGAAACATCCACTGCAAAAACTCACTGACAATTTCCATTCACAGTTATTCAGTCAACAAAGTGATGAAGCCATTATCAGAAAACTATTCAGTCAAGCAGGTATACCTGTCACGATAAAACAGGCGCCTCAGCTTAAAACTGAACATGAGCAAATGGTCCAGTTTCGCTGCCATGACTGGAAATTCTTAAAAAACCGGCTGATCGCCACCAATATCTGGTTATTACCCGGTAACGAGACGGTCACGCTGGTGACGCCAGAATCACTGAATCAATCGACCGTGCACACAATTAAACAACGTACCGGTGATCAAGACATTGTGCTGTTTGAGGCAGATCTGCAATGGGATAACCGGCACAGCCCCAAAACGGTGAGCGTACAATCCTGGGATATCGCACAACAAAAACTGTCTCAGGCCACTCAGGCAAAAAACAGCGGGTTTGGCAGTGGTCAACTCGCGCCAGACAGTTTGGCAACCTTATCCGATCAGACATGGCAATGGGTTTTTAGCTATCCGCAAGATAATGAACAAGCCAAATACCTTGCGCAAGGCATCCTGAATAACCTGCGAAGTGATAACGTCTCCGGCAATGTTGAAGTCGCAGGGAATAGCCGCTATCAACCGGGGGATGTTCTGGCGTTAAGCGGCTTTGGTCAGGGAATGGATGGTAAAAGCGTTATCACCGGCGTCAGTCAAACCATCAATCAGCGGCAAGGCTGGCGCACCCGGCTAACTCTGGGCCTGTTGCCGGAGGCAGAACCGGCGATCCCGCAAGTTAAAGAGCTGCATGTAGGGATTGTGGAAAAATACCAACAGGACAAGCAGTCACTGGACCGAATTCCGGTCAGAATACCGGCGTTAAACTTAACCAACAGCGTACTTTTTGCCCGACTGGGTAAACCTTATGCCAGTCATGAAAGCGGGTTCTGTTTCTACCCGGAACCGGGGGATGAGGTGATTATCGGCTTCTTTGAATGCGATCCCCGCTTCCCGGTGATATTAGGCGCTATGCACAACCCGAAAAATAAAGCACCAATAGCACCCAGTGAAAAAAATCCAATAAAAACCCTGGTCATTAAACAAGGGGATAATCAACAAGCATTAGTGTTCAATCATCAAGATAAAATTGCCGCCCTTAATAGCGGAAAACATTCATTATCACTGCAACAGGATAAAGATATCACGCTAGATTCAGCGAAAAATCTGATCACCAAAGCCCAGGAAATTAACCTACAGGCGGAAAAATCCTTGTCAGCCACTGGAAAGTCCGGCGTCGATATTAAAGGTGCGAAAATTAACTTAACACAATAATAGGACAGCAAAATGACAGACAACATATTAGCCGATATTTATGGCCGGGGTTGGGCTTTTCCGCCACAGTTTTTTATCCAAGAGAATATACAGTCAGAAATACCCACCGGTGTCCAAATGGCAGCCGGTGCGGAAAATGTTCGCCAAAGCATGAAAATTCTCTTTCTCACTGAACCCGGCGAAAGAATTATGCGTGAAGATTACGGTTGTGGCCTGAATGATTATCTGTTTGCCAATATCAATGATGCACTGATAGCAGAAATCCAAACTCGAATTGAAGAACGCGTACTGCGTTATGAACCGCGCGCGGAAATCACGGTGATTCAGGTCAATCAGAGAACGGACTTGCCAAATACCCTCCATGTTCAAGTGACTTACTCCCTGAGAGGCAGCGAAATCAACCAACAAATTGATGGCATCCTTGAAGTCAGCGAAGGCCAGGTGTGGGTGAACCTATGAGTAAACAACTCGTGGTGGATGGTGACAATCTGCTATTTGAACCGCTATTCGGCAACCGGCAAGCCACCCTGCTGGGACCGGCAACCATTAGAGGCAGCGGGCACGCCCAGATCCAAGGCAAAAAGATCGCCATTGTGGGTGACGAAAAAAAGGTCCAGTTTCAGGCGCAATATATTACCCCTAGCCACCCGATACCCGGCATGGGGATGATCACCATTGCTCAATTGGATACCAGCCAGCAGGCAAACTTTTGTCGCAGCACCGCCACGGTGATCGTGGTCGGGCAGCAATTTACCGCCCGTTTCACCCCGACACAACCGGCGAATAATCCATCGAGTGGCCCGGATGTGACAACGCCGAGTATGGGAAAAGGTCGCTTTATTGCCAGCCAATATATCGTCAGTGCCGGATAAATCCCCCCTTCAACCTTATTTCTAAATAACTATGATCTCCTGAGAATTGATCAGGGATATATTCAAATAATAGGTGGTGTAAATATGGGACAGGCCGAGTTAGATAGTAAACTCTCCGCTATCGTGCCAAATACTGCGTTTAAACTTGATGAAAGAAGCACGCTGGATATTTTAAACTGGCTTAAAAAATACGCCGCAATCATCCCTTTCGATCAAGATAAAAAACAGTTCTGGGACAGTTTCTACTTTATTCATAAAAACGATCCTCAACAATTAGCCAATATTTACCAACAGGCGAATCAAGCCGATGGTCTTTTACCGCCACATCAAGCTTTTATATTGGCTTTTTTAAAACTATTAGAAACAACCAAACGCTTATTAAACACCTTCCCGGCACGACACCGTGATCTTTATTATCGAGAATTACTGGGACTGAACCCCAGAAATGCCCAGGCTGATAGCGTTGCTATCAGCGTTACCCTGAATACAGATAACGCGGAATTTCTGGTAGCACAAGGTACCCTGTTTGATGCCGGGCAAGATAGCGCTGGCAATTCGTTACAGTATGCGTCAGACGCGGATTTATTGGCGAATCAAGGGGCGCTGACCGACCTGCGTTGGTATCGGAAAGATGGCAACAATGGCCGGCAATCGGCAATACCTTTTAATCTTTCGGATAACATTGCATTACCTGAAAATGGTATCCGACTTTTTAGCCCAACAGCTAATGATGTGTCGGTTCTATCCGGATATCTGATTACCTCATCTTTATTTGCTATGTCCGCCGGAGAACGCCATATCACCTTGACGCTGGAAAACGATTGGGAAGGTCAAGCTGAACATCTCACCGCCAAAATAAGTGCAGAAGATCACTGGTTATCGTTGTCGGTAAAACTTATCGACAAAAAGAACATTGAACTTGGATTATCATCCACGGCTGATCCTATCAACCCGCCAGATAACCTTGATGGCATGACATTCGACGTACCGGTATTAAAATTAGGCACTGCTCAGCAACCCATACTGCCAAAAATTACCGGTATTGAAATCAATATCAACGGCAACCGCAGTGTGCACTATGCCTCTGATGGCGGAACTGAACAAACAGATAAAACCAGTTTCCCCTTTGGTCAATATCCACTGTTGGGTTCCGGTTTTAATCTGGTTGCCCCTGAATGGTATGGTTCTGAAAACGCGACGCTTACCCTGATTCCGCAATGGGTTGGCTTGCCCACAAAGAGTTTTAAAGCGTGGTATAAAGGGTACACCCCTGAACCGGATAATAGCGCGTTTAAAGCCCAGGGCTATTTAGTCACGCCTCAGGAAAGAAAGAAGCTCACTGGAACCCCATCATTATTTGGCGGAACCGATGTACCACAAGGACAAAGCCTGAGTTTTACCTTACCGACAATGGACTACTCTGTGTCTGATAATCCATCACCTAATGACTGGCCTGCATCAGTGCGCATAGAATTGGTTGACCAAGATTTTATGCACACCCAATACTGGCAAGATCCGACCGGTAAGAATTTACCCTACACCCCACAAATCAGTGCGTTGCAAATCGCATTCAGCGCTAAAGTAAAAACTGAGCAATATACCGTTTATCCTCTCACTCCTTTTGGTTGGGGAAACGCGAACGCTGAAACGCCTTCATTCGCCAATGACGCACTCTATTTGGGCTTCACTAACGTGTCACCGGGACAAACCTTATCCCTATACTGGCAATTAGTCGGTGTTCAAGAAATTACGCTATTTTGGTCTTATCTGAATCAACAAAACACCTGGCAGCCATTAAATCAACTGGTTCACGATCAAACTCACAACCTGTTTGACCGGGGGATATGGAGTACGTTATTGCCACAAGACGCGTCAAATCAGGCAACCTTAATGCCGTCAGGACGATACTGGTTGAAAGCAGAGATCTCTCAACAAACCGCCCCTGAGAATTACCCCAAAATGCAAGGCATACTGTATAACGCCACCACCGCTACATTAATCAACCCAGAAACTGTTGAAAATGATCACTTTATCGATGGATTAGCCGCCGATAGCATCAAGCAAACCGTCAGCGCGTCCGTCGCCATTAGCCGTGTGAAGCAACCCTGGGCATCCTGGAACGGTCGTCCAAAAGAAACAGAATCCGCTTTTCTTACGCGAATTCCGCCCCGGTTGTCCCATCGTAACCGTGCTTTAAGTTGGGATAATATTGTTACGCTACTGAAAGAGAATTTTATCAGCATATTTGATGTCAAATACCCTTCCGCCAATGAATTAACCAAAATCCCGGCTCCGGAAACGCAACAACTGATTGTGATCCCCAACAGCCGTTACAAAGATAACGACGATGCGCTACGCCCAATCCTGAATCCGGCCCGACTGGCGGAAATGGCCGACTGGATAAGCCAACTCAGCAGCCCCTGGACCACCCTCAAAATCGACAACCCCACCTACGTTAACGTGCTGATCAGCTATCAACTGGTGTTTGCTACGGGGGTTAATCCCGACTATGGCCGCCATCAGTTACAGCAGGAACTCAGCCGAAAATATATGCCGTGGGCAGAAGATAGCGCTATCGGCGTCACAACCGGCAACCGCATTGATTACTACCCGTTATTAGCCACCATTCAGCAGTCACCTCTAGTGGAACGGGTCACCAACTTAACATTGAAAAAATCGCCCCAAACCGCAGGAGCCATCGGTGACAGTGTAGAAGCCGCTGATAATGAAGTACTGATTTTGGTTTGGTCAGAAAAGAGTTCCGCTAATAAAGGAGCAGACAATGGATAATCAAGATGCCCTGTTTCCCATCGTTAAAGACGACATCGCCTTTGAGGCCCTACTCACTCAAGCCAAGACGGTCATTGAACAACAGTCTGGGCAACTCTGGAGCAATACAGCAGAAAATGATCCCGGTATCACTTTATTAGAAGCCGGTTGTTACGGCGCATCTGATCTAGCCTATCGCCATTCGCTACCCCTACGTGATCTGCTTACCCCCGAAAAACAAGAACAGACACCGGACGATGGCATTTTTCCACAAGAATTCGGTCCACAACAAATGCTGACCTGTGGCCCAATTACCGCGGAAGATTATCGCCGCGCCTTACTGGATTTGCATAGCAGCGATAACATTAACGACAAAAGCACAGGTTATTTTTTCTTTAACGATGTACAGCTAGTTCGTGAACCTGCAAGCGAACGCTATGAATACTGGTATAACAAAGAAAAACGTGAATACAGTTTCATTAAAACTCCAGATAGCCAACAGTTAACACTAAGAGGTAATTACTGGCTTTATCTACTCCCTAGCCGGGAAACTGAGGCCGATAAGGTACTGGCGCAGCAAAGTCTGGCGACTTTCTTAAAAAACAACCGTAATCTGGGGGAATCCGTCAGTAAAATTATCTGGCTACAACCCACGGATTTCCTCTTACAGCTTAATATTGAGCTGGATGATGATGTGAGAGATATTGCTGACATCTTCGCCAAAGTCTATATAACAACCGCACAGACGGTACTGACAACACCATTACGTTATACCACTCAAGCCATGAAAGAATTAGGCTACAGCAATGAAGAAATATTCGCGGGACCTTATTTACATCACGGCTGGATACCTGAACTACCTGCGGCCAAAGATTACACCACGGCGACAGAATTAAAACTCAGCCATCTGGCTAATCGTTTATTGGCTATTCCCGGAGTACAAAGTATTACCCGATTGGCATTAGGCAAACACGATGAAAACATTTCTCCGCTGGCAGACGATAATTGGTCCTGGACCATCGCTCAAAGATATTATCCCAGGCTATGGGGCAGTGATCCCTTAAGCTTAATTTCCTCGCCAGCAAGCCCGCTCATTATTACCGCCAAAGGTGGAGTAAAAGTTGCCGTATCTAAACAAGACATAGAGAACAAAATTACTATTGCACCATTAATTCAGACACAGCCTGAATTATTAAACTGGGGCAAACATCGTAAAGTCCTGGACTATTATCCGATCAGCAATAAATTACCCGCTTGCTATGGATTACAAACCTGCGCCGAGACCCAACAACAAATACACTTGCACCAATTTATGTTGCCTTTTGAACAGATGCTGGCTAATGGCTGCGCCGAACTCGCTATTTTGCCGAAACTGTTAGCCTTTAAACAACGGGGAAATGCAGTATATGGCACCCAATGGCCTTTTAAAGCCAATACAGTTAATCAGCAAGTCCATCAAAATATAAAATCTGATTTGATGGAAAAATTAAATAATAATTCCCAAATTAATAATGATGACGGTATCCATCCGCAAAATTATGCAAAAGAATTATCAATCCTGAATGACTTATTGGAATATTTTGGCACGCATCGCGCGGCCAGACCACTCACTCTGGATTCATTGGATTTTCTCTCTACTCAGCGCGGTTATTTGGCTCAACAACCTGAATTGACCTACCAGCGTAATAATATTCGTATTGATAAAGTGTCAGCGCTGCAAAAACGGATTGCCGCCCGTATTGGCTTAGGTGGCGAGTGTTTCAAAGACAACCCCAACTTGGCTAATTTGCCTTTCTATCTGATTGAACATCGTCAGCTATTACCGGTAAAGCCTGACAAAAAATTCGATAGTGAGCAAAAGCCCGATAATCTGGAAATAAAAAGTGACCCCAATGCTAAAAATCATCAATTAATCATTACCCAGAAAGGAGCAGCGGACCAATTATTGCACGGACAGGTCATTAATCTGATTACTATTGAGGGCGACAGAAAATTCACATTACGGGGCCAAATGATCACCGATATTACCGGAGACGCCTTCTCTCTTAACACCCGTAATAGCAGTTATCTAGAACGTAACCTAGACCGCGTGAAAACTGCGTTTGAGCAAGGTAATTTACGCTGGTGTAATAGCCCGGTATGGATGGAAGATATGGATTATCAACTGGTTTATGCCAGTGAAGCATATCAAACGGGAACAGAAGATGAACGCTGGATAATCTCCAGCCCCCAAAGTCCCTTCCCTGCTATGATCGAAATAAATGATGAAATCACCCTGAAATATATTATTACCCCCGATGGACCGCCGACAAAAACATTAGTTACAAAAACATTAGTTAATAATGATTCTCCCGCCGATTATGCACTTAAAGCACAAGTAGTGGAATTTGATCGCATTAAAGGCCGAGTATTACTTAAAAAAATATCAGGCCAACAATATGATTTCCCGAAATCAGAAGACGCATGGCGCTATCGTTGGTATTTTTCCAATGAAAAATACGCGTTGGCTGACCGTTTTTCATTTATAGTCAGTGTAGTGATTAATCGTCAGCTTATTGAGAATGATAAGGTCGATCCTTATAAACTGGAGGCGTGGGTAAAAACAGAGATCTTAACCGAATTTCCCGCCCATCTTTCTATGATTTTCCACTGGCTATCACCAGAACATTTCAAGAATTTTGCCAGTACTTATAAGCGTTGGCAGAACAATGGCGCTCCTCTGGGTGATGAAGCCTATAATATCTTAGAAACCTTAACGTTAGGGCGTCTACCTTCAACGGCAACCGGTACCGGTAATATGCGAATCGCCACTGAACAGCAGCGCAAAGAAGTTATTGGTGACTCTGGAACCGAATGGAACGAAAAGGTAATAGAAGATAATCAGTTATTATATGTACCAAAAATTTAAGTAAAAATAATAGCAAAAATAGATTAGTTGAATAATATCGATTTCATAGTTAAATAAAATATTCTCCCTAATTGTCATTTCATTATATGGCAACATTGACAGAATATTTAAAACAGAATAATTCAATATTATATATAAGGTAAGAAAAATGGAAAAAGAATATAACCTATCGACTTCGCAATCCAATACAGAAAATACTAAATCAATAGGACCTTCAACAGATGCACTTAAAAATCGCTTTAAAGAGGGCAGTATTCCCCTACAAACGGATTATTCAGATCTGATTGATATTGCTGATATTGGCCGCCGGGCAATGGGCAAAGCTCCCGATCAGACGGATAACCCAAATTCAGGACTAGAACTGAATAATAACTCTGGACTATCAGTAAAAACTAATCCTACCGGTGGCTTAAAAGCAGATAAAGATGGATTAAGTGTGGGCGAAGGTAATGGTATTCAAGTGAATACAGGTAATATCGCTATCAAAGCGAAAAGCAATAGCGCTATTTCCGCTGATAAAGATGGCGTCGGTGTTCTATGTTGGAATGCAGGCGGTATCACGGTAACTGACGGTTATGGACTTTATTTAAAATTAAAAGGGGGTAATACCAGTAACGGTTGGAGTGGCGTAAGCGGATTAAGCTTGAGTACAGAAGGTTTAGCTGTTAAATGTTGGGATAGCGGTGGTATTCAAGTCACTGACAATACGGGTATTTATTTAAAACTAGAAGGAGGTGATACACATGATTCAAGTGGCACCAGTGGTTTGAGTTTAAGTAAAAATGGTGTAAAAGTTAAAGCGGGTAATGGTATTAATGTTGATGGGAATGGGGTTTCTGTAAAAGCCAGAGACAACACAATTAACGTTGATCCTACAGGGATATCCGTAAGACTTGGTTGGGGAATAAAAATAGGTGATGGATTAGATGTTAAGGCCGGCAATGGTATTACCGCTGATTGGAATGGTGTCTCTGTAAAATCCAAAGATAACACAATTAGCGTTGATCCTACGGGAATATCTGTGAATCTTGGTTGGGGGGTAAAAGTTGGTGGAGGATTGGATGTTAAGGCCAGCAATGGTATTAACGTTGATAGTAATGGCGTCTCTGTAAAAGCTAAGAATAATGGTGCTATTGCCGTTGATAACGAGGGAGTCGCTGTTAAATGTTGGGATGGCGGTGGTATTACAGTCACTGATGGTTCTGGTCTTTATTTAAAATTAAAAGGGGGTAATACCAGTAATGGTTGGAGTGGTGTCAGTGGCTTGAGCCTGAGTTCTGCCGGTGTAAAAGTTAAAGCTGGTAATTATATTAAAGTAGACAGTGATGGCGTAAGTGTTGATATCAATTCAATTGCATCAGCACTGGCTGACCTAATTATCCCTTCAGGAACAATTGTGCCATTTTATGGCAATTATGATAGCCCTCCTTCTGGTTGGGTATGGTGTGATGGAACTAATGGCACACCTGACTTAAATACTAATAGCAATAAACACGACTCAGTTGACAGTATTAATTTAATTTCAGGTGGGGGAGATACAAAGACTGATTTTTGGCAGTTAGAGTATGGAACACATGTAGTAGCAAATGTGTATTTTATGAGATATATCATGAAAAAATAGACTCGTTAATCAGTATAATATACTCCATATATAAAACTTTTATATTAATTACATTTATCAATTAAACATGAGATATTAATATGACTTCGGAGCCAAATCTGTTAAATCGGATTACCATTACTATTTCAGCTAATAATCAACAGGTAGCTAAAAAAGTATTACATGGCTCCCTGCTTAATCAAGCCAATATAAACAACCTATTTAATACATTCTTTACTAAATATCCCATCAATCAGGACATTTATTTAGAAACATTAACTCTGGATCTTGGTGAAATAAGTTTACATAATTTTAATTTACTATTCCCTGTACGATTTAACACTACGCTGAATAAAGCATTAAGCCAATATCAAACCAACAATCGGGAGAAAAAAACAGACCTAAAACAATCAAAACCACAGAAAATAACCAACACCTCATCTTTATTATATAATAATTTAATTGACCTTAAGAATTTCATTCATTATTTAAATCAGGAAAATTCCATATCAAATTCAATGGAGGTCATAGACAATCATCAAAATATTGATATCAATATTCAGAAATTAATTAATCAGTTAGCAGGCTCAGAAAATCAATTGGCACTACTATTGGCAAAAAGCTGTTTATCTGAACCAAGTCTGCAACGGTTGTTAAATCTCAATCAACCCGATTTATTAAACGCTATTAATCATAGACTATCCGACAAAATAAACAGGCTACAATATTCAGGGGAGCTCGTCTCCCCAGGGCAACTGATACTCAATGCTTTACAATATATACAACTAAATAGCACACAGGGGATACCCAAACTGGATGCGAAAGTGTTATTACATATCACTACTGCATTAGATGGCGGTACACTTAATGCAGCATCTATTATTACGTTATTTCGCCAAATTATCATTCACAATATTCCATTAAATAGTTGGTTAAAACAGATCTGGCAAACTATTTCTGTTGCAAGATTAAGTAAAAAACATCTATCTGATAAAGAATATCAATATTTATCAGAACGTTTTACTGCAAACTGTACAGATAAAAATCGTTCTGATATAGAGTTAACTACTGTTCACAAGAATATCTCGAAAATCCAACAGGAAAAATATTTACCTGAACATTCTATCTCAAATCATATGGATAAAAACACACTCGGTAAAAAATTAATTTCTACTTATCATGACAACATTAATACTCGGGAAGAACCATATTTATCTGAATATTTTACTCAAAACCATACGAATAGAAAGCAATCCAGCAAACAGTCAGTTATTACTGACATTAGCGGCAAAATTACTCAAGAAAATCAATATACTTCAGAACATTTGGTTTCAGTCCATGCAGATAAAAATAAATCTAGTAAGAAATTAGCCTTTACTCACGTTGATATTCAAAACATCCAGCAATATCAATATTCGACAAATCAAAAGTTAATATCAGAAAACCATAAGATATCATCAACATCAAATAATCTATCTGTTAAAGATAGTCAATGTAGCCAATTCCGAACTATCAGAAAAATACGTCCTGAATCAACTTTGTTATCCGGACGAATTCTTCCATATCAGGTGAATAACACCGGAATATTGATTTTATGGCCGATGCTACCCGCATTATTTAATCAACTTGGCTTACTTGAAGATCAAAAATTTATTCATCGTCAAGCCCAGTTTAGCGCGGTTAATTTCCTTAACTACTTGGTTTGGGGAAATGAAGAAATACAGGGAGAACGAAAGATTATGAATAACGTTCTGTGTGGATTAATGGTTGATGAAATGATTGAATTAACCCCTATTGAACCAGAAAAACAATTGATAATAAATCAATGGCTAGACGCCGTTATCAGCCAACTTCCTGGCTGGAAAAAGTTAAGCAGCAATGACGTTCGCCAACTGTTTTTACAACGACCGGGTGAATTGCTGATCAGTGATCAAGAAATCAAAATCACGGTAGAGCATCAGCCGTTTGATGTGCTATTAGCCGATTGGCCTTGGCCATTAAATATCGCTAAGCTTCCCTGGCTGGATCGCCCTTTAAAGATTGACTGGAAAAATATTTAGAAGGTTTATATGGACTACCTACTGACAAATAACCCCTGTAGCGTGACAGAATTACACTGGATTTATCCCCATCTGGAACGTATCGATCTGCTATTACAGCACTATTATTATCAAAAGGGAGATCAGTACGATTCATTACCGGAAAGTTTTTTACTGGCCGAAGAGGAAGTAGAACAGTGTTTAATATCACCGCAAGGTATGCCTCATTGGCTGACTAAAACGAATAATCCTATTCGCTATTCAGAAATCGAGGAAAGCCCTGCCCTTGATGCATTATCATTGTTGGTCAAACGTTTTGAACTGACCGAATTTGAGCGTGATGTTTTATTATTAGGTTTATTACCCCATTTCGATAGCCGTTATCATGCGTTATTTGCCGCTCTAAATGGTAGCAGTAAAAAACAGTGGCCCAGTTTTACTTTAGCCATTGAATTATTTAGCCAACGCCAAAGTGATCGGCAATTACTGCAAAACAGCTTGTTACCGCAAACACCGTTAATCAGTAACCAATTATTACGACTCAATAATCACGAAGAATCTATCTGGTTACAAACGCAATTTTTAACCCACAACGCAATCTGGCATTTTTTATCGGGACAACGAACACTTTTACCACCCCTAATAACCTGTGCTAACTGGCGTATTCCAGCCTCACATAATTGGTATCCGCAAACTCTTTATTCTTCTCTTGAAAAGATATTATTGAATGACACCGATGAAATACGCCCATTAGTCATACTCAGAGGAAAACAGGACAGCGCCAGAGAATTAGCGGTCAGCAATATTATGGCATCTCATGGTATTCATACCTTAGTCCTGGATTTAGCCCACCTGCCCGACGAAGAAAATAGTGTCACAATATTCATACTAACGGGCGCAATACGGGAAATTCGGTTACACGATGCTTGTTTACTCATCCGTAATTTTTCTTTGCTTGCAGAGGAAAAGAAAAGATTACACCATGAATTATCTGTTTTACTGAACCAGCCGCAATTAAAAATAATTTGCCTGACAGAACCGGGAGATGCATTAGTCTGGCTTAAACATTTACCAATGGTGCAAATTGATATGCCAGTAGCAACTTTAGCAGAGAGAAAAACAATGCTAAAAGCAAGTTTACCGGAGAATGTCGCTCAGGAAATCAATATTACTCAGCTCTGTCAACGTTTCTCCTTTACCGCAGAAACATTACCGATCATTCTTGAAGAAGCGCATCAATATCAAATGATTCGGCAACCAGAAGATCAAATAAAAGAAACAGACCTGCGTAAGGCATTAAGTTTTCGCGCTCAACAGAATTTCGGTAAATTAGCCCAACGAATCACCCCAAAACGCAATTTTAATGATTTAGTGATTTCAGATACATTGGCGCAACAGTTAAAAGAAATCATTGCGGCCACTCATTACCGTGACCAAATTCTAAGCGCTGGATTTCAGGAAAAAATCAGCTATGGTACCGGTATTAGTGTATTATTTTACGGAGAATCAGGTACCGGTAAAACCATGGCTGCCGAGGTAATTGCCGGTCATCTTGGCGTGGATTTAATTAAAGTGGATCTGTCTACCGTGGTGAATAAATACATCGGTGAAACGGAAAAAAATATCTCCCGTATTTTTGATCTGGCCGAAGCGGATTCCGGGGTGCTATTTTTCGATGAAGCCGATGCTTTATTTGGCAAACGCAGTGAAACCAAAAATGCCCAAGACAGACACGCTAATATTGAAGTTTCTTATTTATTACAACGGCTGGAGGATTATCCAGGGTTAGTCATTTTAGCCACCAATAACCGCAGCCATTTGGACAGCGCGTTTAACCGTCGCTTTACCTTTATTACCCGTTTTACTTATCCGAATGAAGCATTACGCAACAAAATGTGGCAAAAAATTTGGCCTGAACAGCTGATATTATCCAACGAAATTGATTTTGAACATCTGGCTAAACGGTCTGATTTAACCGGAGCAAACATTAGAAATATCGCTTTATTATCATCCATATTAGCCACAAATGATAATATTGGACAGATTGAAAATAAACATATAGAACGGGCCGTGATACTTGAATTAAATAAAACGGGCCGCTTGGTATTTTAAAAATTAAGTAGAATTGGAGTCAATATGACAACTATAATTTCTTCTGACAACGCGATTATCGAGATTAATAAAGCATTAAATGATATTCTAATTAAATATTTAAACATTCCTGGTCAGAATATTAATATCCGCTTTGACCTACCAGAAATTAACTCAATTCAATCAGAACCGACAGTCAGCGTATTTCTTTATGATATACATGAAGATCTGCAATTACGCTCTGCCGAAGCAAGACGTTATAACCCGCTAACCAGTACATTATTACCGGGATGGTTCAACATCAATTGTAACTATTTAATCACTTACTGGGATGCCAATAAACCGTCCAGCGACAGCTCCAGCCCGGACAGTCAGCCGGATAATCAGGCGGCACAAGTGATGACCCGCATTTTAAATGCATTGATTAATAATCGTCAATTAACCGGCATACCCGGCGCATATGCCCGCGTAATCCCACAACAGGAGAATTTAAATAGCTTAGGTAACTTTTGGCAGGCTCTCGGTAATCGCCCTCGCCTCTCTCTATTATATTCCATTACTGTACCGATGAAATTGCAAAATATTGAAGACAGTGTAACCCCAATAAGTAAAATATCCGCTTCTGTGAACCAAAAACCCAGTCTGGATAATTCACAAATAAACCAGGCTTTAATAGATAAATTATGCATGGAATTAGGCGGCACACAAGATGTACGTCTTGCCCTTGCTAAAGTGAATCTGACAACCGAGCCTGATACAGAAAATAATCAAAATCAAGAAGATGAAAGCGTTATTGTTGAAGTTTCCGGTATGACTAGTGCAACATATTTACCACAAATAAAAGATACACTTGAAAAATGGAAAAACAGCCAAGCGGCTATTGTTAAGATAAATGGTGTTGGTGTTGTTATTTCTAAAGAAAACTCTGATAGATTAACTGGAATTTAAAATTATTTTTATATTAAAATAACAAACAATCACTCACCTAATAAATAATTACTTATTAAAACTAATTATTTTTAATATATTTATTTCAGCTTTCCATGTTATAAATATGCTATTCATTCCTCGAATTCACTCTATAGATAAAATGGTAAAATAATGCAAAACGAATATAGTGAAAATACAGTAACAGACTTGCACCTGGAAGTGGGTTGTCACACCAAACCATCTAAACTGAGGGGGAGATTATCCCCCCAAGACGATAACGAAAATTCTACAGAATTAATAGATGATATTATAAAACTCCATAATGATCCCAAGGGAAACAAATTACTTTGGTATGATAATTGGGAGGATAAAATCATCGATAGAAATTCTGATGCTATACTTAAAGCAATTGATGAAAATGTTTCTCAATTCGGAGGACTTGAAGCTTATAAAGATATTGTTGGAGAAAACCCTTATGATCCCATTGAACCGGTTTGTGGCTTGTCTGCACAAAATATATTTAAATTAATGACCGAAGCAGAACAGGCGGTTAATCCTGTAGAACAATTTAAAAAAGAAAAAATAAACGGCAATGAGTTTTCCGAAAAACTTGATCAATTCAACGATTCGAGGAGCTATGTTGCATTAGTTAATGATCACCGATTTGGACATATGTTTCTGATTGATATTACATCAACCAGCCAAGGAATTGTAGGATATATTTATCAGTCAGATTTAGGCAATGGAATATTACCTGCACTTAAAATAGTAGACTGGTTAAGTTCCAGAGGAAAAGAGCCAATTAATGCTCATAAGCTAAAAAAACTATTAAGTAATGAATTCAATATATTATCTGAAAGTGAGCAAAAGGAACTCATTGCAGAATTACTTGAAATAAATAAAAACATATCCAACGTAAAGTTAGATAGATTTAAAAGAGATCAAGAAGTTAATATTTATTTAAGAGAATATGATAAAAACAATTTCTTTGAAAATATTGAAAACTTAAAAGCTAAACTTGGGATTTGACTTCCATTAATATATTAAGGAGCGATTATGCCTACATATAAAAACCAAGAAAAAACCAGTAAAACTAACAAGAATAAATGGCAAAAAAATGATTCAGATGAGGACAGCCAACTACCCAATGAATCCCTGACTCTCCAGCAAGATAAAAAAGGCCATACAGACAGGCAAATAAAAGGATTAAAACAATTTCTTGCGGATAGAAAAATTAACAAAGGGCATATTTCCCCACTGGAGAATAAAGGGTTATTAGTAGGTAGCGGTAATACACCTATCAACGTAAAAGTTACCGCTCATCGTTATGACAGCAACCAAGAGCTTGCACATGCGGTATCCTTAAGAAATGAGGAAAACTCTTTTCATGATGTGATTACAGGATTCCATGGGGACCAAGTGACATCTTCAGAATCGGGCTCAGGAACAATAGGAATACATTGGGGAAAAAACACGTTGGATCCCAATATTACCGGTATTAATGTAGCTAATGGCGCATCGGGAACCGTAGGAATAAGAATTGATTTAAAAGATATTCAGCCCGGATATCCGGTCATTGTCACATCCGGCGCGCTGAGCGGTTGTACCATGATATATGCCGTGAAGGGTAACTATTTCTTTGCCTATCATACAGGGCAGAAACCCGGTGATGATGAATGGAAAACAGGTCGGCAAGGCGTTACCACTACCCATCAAAGCCATAAAGCCCTTTTGCCGAACAGCGAACCCATTACGGTTAGCGAACATAACAACGATTTAATCAATGTTTTTGCAACATATGATCAGAGTGTTATTACCTATATGGGAAAAAAGGGAGTTGAAATTAACAATCCAGCAGAAACAGAAAATGTCAGCGTTTTTAACTATGACGAAAGCAAGCCTACAGAACCCTATCTTGGCAGGGTTGGCTACAGCTATGCGCTACTGGCTAACGATAAAGGAAAAATAAACGTCAAGGTATTGTCGGAAGATGCTATTGTTCCATCAAACAAGAAAGGCAATGCCATTAAAGTTATCAATTCACTCAAAAAACGGTTGTTATAACCATCAGAGGTTATTATTATCTCATCTAATTTCCACCAATTGATAATTTTATATAAACAAACTTTTACCTAATATATTAAGGAGAAATTATGCCTACATATAAAAACCAAGAAAAAACTGATAAATCTTGGCTAAAAGGTAATTCACAACGACTTTTAGCTTATAATCAACTGCCTAAAGATTATTATGTAAATCTACCATCTTCAATATATTTCTTATATCAACCTAACAGGTGATAATATGGAACACGAATACAGCGAAAAAGCACAGCAAAAGCAAAAAAAACGCCAATTACAGTCAAATAACGCAACTCATCATGATAGCAATCCATTGGAATTAGAACTGGAGAAAAACTCTAACTCCGTCACACCTGCCGATCATCATAAAAAATGGTTTACTTATGAAGGTGATAAAGAGGTGGAACTGACTACAGAAAGAATGAAAGAAATATTCTCAAATAAACAGCCTAAAATTATTATTGCTGGTGATGGTCATAATAAACCACCCTTTCAATACGCAAAAAATATACCTGATGTTAATAGCAGTTTTGATGCTGGTACACTTCAACTTTATATTGAGGCAACAGATGAACAGATAAACAAAAATAGATCGGAGTATACACCAAAAGAATTTATGGCAAAACCAAGCTGGTTTATGAATAAAAATAGGCGAGCTGGAATTGTTGGATGGGAGGATTCAGAGCTATCCAATGCCATGAAAGAGATGTTTGAGCTATCGGCAAAATCAATAAGTGAACCAGAGAAATTAACAGAAAAAGATATTTCCTCCTTTTATGAATTACATACGACTGCTATTCAGCATTTTTTACCCAATTTTAAGCAATTAAGTAATGAATTTCTTGAAATTATGGCGAAAGCTGGAAGTAACAAGGAATTAGATAAAATCGCTCTAGAAATGATGCGTTTCACTTCGGGTAGATGGCGTGATGAATATGTCAATCCAACGTTAGCAGAAAAAATTGCAAAACATGCCGCTGAAAATGAAAATCATACATTTGTTGTCTCCATAGGGGATGCTCACCTCAGTATTAATCCTATGCAGGAACATTTAAATAAAATGAGGAAAAAATTTAACTTTAAACACCAGATTATATTTACCCGAGATAAGGCCCCCACACTTCCTATCATCTAAAAAGCGGAAAAATAAATGGGTAGATATATAATCACCACTTTTATACCCTATAGATTTCAAGATGCATCGCGACGGCAAGGGAGCGAATCCCCTTTAACCGCGTTTCCGGGCTAGATATTTCTCGGCAAACGCAGTGAAACCAAAGACGCCCAAGACAGACATGCCAATATTGAAGTTTATTACAACGGCTGGGGAATTATAATGTACAAAAATGATATTTGTAAAGAAATACGCAAATCTTGCGAAAAAAAAACTTCAGATGCAACGTTATTAGATGCATTACATCTGGATATTCCTGATTCTAGAGCAATCATGTCTGCTTATAAGAAAAAAACACCTAAATTATCTGATTTTAGTGCAAAGACACAATTAATCCTCGACTCTTCAAGACAATTTGGTCAGCAAAAATCTGCAACAAAGCAACGTAATTTTTCTGTATCTGGTTTAAAAGCGAATGGTGCTCCTGGTGGAAGTTTTATTTATTCAAAAAAATCTTTAGATAATTTCGCTGCCCATGCAGGATATGTACACAATGATGATTATGATGATGAATTTGTCAATCTTAAGGATAATGATAGAAATTTAGCTGAAAGAAAACTATTTCCTGGTATTAAATTAGTTAAACACCATAAAGAATTAATAAAGAAAAATGGACAAGGACAAACGGAAATTCAACCAACAGATGAATCTATAGCATATATAATCACTGACTCTACATCCTTTATTTCAGGGATAAAGGATATGTATGAGAAAGCAGGAAATTCTTTACATCCAATAATTGAATCCTTAATTAAACAGCACATGATTAATAATGCAGGTGTATTACCCACGATGGCTGGTATTGCTGGTTTGCATGCAGAGGTACAAGCCCTTAACCATTTATTAACTTTAAATGATGAACGGGAAGGGAAAGCTATTGGAAGTCGAAAAATAGGCGAATATATGCGGGATATGCTGGAATCATCTATTTTTACTCAACGACTGACAACAAGACAAGCTGGAAGTGATTTTGCTGCTTGCCATAATTGCTCCGGAATATTATCGGCACCAGTCAATGTTGTTACTGGTAAGGTAGAAAGTGCGGGAAGTCATTTTTCATCAACAATATCTGAGAATTATAAGACAAAAGAATCACCAGTATAAGCCTGTAATTTAAATAGATGATTCACTTTCTATATTTTTAAGGAGCGCGTTAATCTGCTTAACGGGCTTCTTATCATTCTGTTGTCAGAAAAGGTAATCTTGCCAGAATTTACCCACAAAACGCTTATTTATTTAATTATCTTCCCTGAAAATTTCCGCCACTTACCTGCTCTAATGATTTAAGTAAATATTTAGCATTAGCTGGTAAATGTAGCAAATAAATAATAAATTCCACTGCCCTCTATTTCTATCTCCATAGATATTTCATTCAAATATTGCAAAAAAATAATCTAGAATTATTCTCCAAACTATAACTGTTTTATTTATTAATATAAACAACCCACTAAACATTTAACAGTCACTATTATTAATTGATGTTGCGTCTAAAAATTCATCTCCCATAATTATTTTGTTTCACAGAGAATTATTTAAATAACCATTGGATAAATTTTTAAATATAAATAATAACATCTATAAATCATGTTATTGCGGTAGCTATACCCTTGAATCAAAACTAATGAAAACAAAGTAATAAACGTTTTTTATATCTTAAATGTAAATAGTAAATAAAGGAAAAAATCATCAATTTCATTGTTGAACAAAACAACTCAATATCATATACAAGGTGATAAAAATGGAAAAAAAATATAACCGGTCCACTTCAGAATCCAACACAGAGAATACCAATACTATGGATCGCCATATA
This sequence comes from Photorhabdus khanii NC19, assembly GCF_000517265.1. Classification (GTDB taxonomy): domain Bacteria; phylum Pseudomonadota; class Gammaproteobacteria; order Enterobacterales; family Enterobacteriaceae; genus Photorhabdus; species Photorhabdus khanii. Next base: position 36,663 of record NZ_AYSJ01000014.1, on the reverse strand, counting down.
GTTGGTAAAACGCCCGGTCGGACTAATAACCCAAATTCAGCGCTAAAACCGGGTGATGAGTATACACAGGCAATAAAAATTAACCCGGATGGCGGCTTAAAAGCAGATAAAGATGGACTAAATGTAAAAGCGGGTAATGGTATTAAAGTAGACAGTAACGGTATCAGTATTGATCCCAATAATGTACTGCCAAAAGGAATGATTATGATGTTCTCCGGTACTCATGCTCCTACAGGCTGGGCTTTTTGTGATGGTAATAATGGAACCCCAGATTTAAGAAGTCGTTTTGTCATGTGCGGGGAAACTATCTCTGAAACAGGGCAAAGCAGTAGTAAAGCCAATGGTAGTGGCACCGGAAAGAACTTTTTCAAAAATACAACATCAACTACAGTTTCGGTAAATGTTACTGTGGGAAATACAGCATTAACAGAAGCACAAATACCTAGTCATAAACATATTGGGGGGATGGCTTATGTGAATTATAATGGAATGAAATATGGTTATAATTACCCTGGTGGCACTAATATGAAACAAATACTTAATCAATCTGACACAGTAATGGCTGCTTACGACGCTCCTTATTACGCATATACATCAAACACAGGAGGAGGACAAGGACATAATCATTCGGCAACAGCATCGTCCCCTTACCACAATCATAACGTTGATATAATTCCACCTTATTATTTATTAGCTTTTATTATGAAACTTTAATTCCGTTGTACCAAAAAGATTTAAATTATCTCTCATTTTCTAACCACAAAGGATATATAACAATGAATATATCTAGTTATTTCTTCCTGAATGAAGAAAACATTAAATTCAATAATCAATGTTTAAATACATACATTAGTTACCCCCAACCCATCAGTAAAGATTGGCCCAATCTGCCTGCCGGGTTTCAAAGATATATTGACGATATTATTAATTTAAATGGTTTTTTATATTTTTTTAAAGGTTCACTATATCTTAAATTCGATATCGCGAAAGCACAGGTCGTTGATGGACCGAACTTCATTATAGATGGGTGGCCTGGATTAAAAGGAACAGAACTGGAAAATGGAATAGATGCAGCCATAGAATTGACCACAAACACCGTCTGTTTCTTTAAAGGTGAACATTGTGTAGATTACACCATCGATTTACACACAATTAAGACCAACACTATTTCAGATCGGTGGGGAATGACCGGGAAATATACAGCATTTAGTAGCAATCTGGGTGCTGTTATTTCATGGCCAGATATCGATGGAAATTTTATTTATTTTTTCAAAGGTGATTCTTTTATTCGGTTCGACCCAAATTTGAATGCACTTGATGCCGGGCCAATCATCATCTCCAGCGATAATGAGGGTTGGAGAGGGTTAACCTTCAAAAATATTCAATCGGCAGTATCGGTCGATACCGATTTATTAGGCAGCCACCGAGACAATAATGCAGGCAATAGTAAAGTCTGTAATGGAACATGTGGTACTAATGACACGGGTAAACATTGTTTCAAGTTACCTCAAAGTATTAGATTTGGCCTGACAGCCTACGCTAATAAAAATATTCCGCAAACTGTAAAAGTATATATTGACGATCTTCTGGTAGATACATTAACCGGTAAAGGACAAAATAATCTAATGGCAACTAAAGCCTACACATCAGGTACAGGCAAGGTCTGTATTGAGATTGAGGGGGATGGCAAACCATGCAAGCTTCGTTATTTCGATAATATATTTGATGGAAAACCGGGAACCGCTATTATCGGTGCTGAAAATGGTAACAATAGTCATTACAATGATAGCGTGGTGTTCTTGAATTGGCCTCTGACATAAACTAAAAATACTTAGGTAAATGTCACTATCAATAAATAAAATCAATATTATTGCGCCCTCCGGGGCGCATTTTTTCCTACTCATATGACTACCGTAAAATAAATAGTAGTATTTGGCGGATTATCCTGATTTTATTTACTCTTAAAAATTTACAAATAATTTCAGACAAGAAATATGAAGTACTACCCCACTAATAATGATACCGGCAAGAAAGAATAATCAATCGATCACCTTCCACTTTATAGATTAGCCTATGCTTATCGGTAATACGACGTGACCAATAACCTGTAAGATTATGTTTCAATGGCTCAGATTTACCAATACCACGGAATGGCGTTCTCTCTATATCTTTAAGAAGCGCGTTAATCCGCTTAACGGGCTTCTTATCATTCTGTTGTCAGAAAAAGTAATCTTGCCAAAATTTACCCACAAAATGCTTATTTAATTAACCTCAGTTCTGCTTAAGAACAGAGATTTCAGAAGCACGTAGATTCAGACTCGGTCTTATCGCTTGGAATGTAAATGTGCCGCTTCTATGCGTTTCGTGCATTGACTCACGCATTTTTATGCCGATAACGTATCAACAGTAAATTTGTCGGACATGTGTTCAAGCTCACTCTGGCTCAGTCCAGTAATTTTCATCGCCGTTTCACGGTCGATACTCATACTTTGGTGACTGTTCTGACAGTCACCGTAAGATCCTCTTTTAACACGAATCGTTGAATGCTGATTAAGAGCTCTCAATACGAGTTAGTGGCGCATTTGCTCAAGTTCGTTTTGGCTCAACCCGGTGGTTTTCATTTTCGTTTCACGGTCGATACCCATGTCGATCATCGCCCACGCGACTTTCAAGATCCCCCGTTTTTCGCCTTCCTGCAATCCTTCCTGACGTCCTTCCTGACGTCCTTCCTGACGTCCTTCCTGACGTCCTTCCTGGCGTCCTTTCTGCTCGAGTTTCTGCGCTATTGTCATCAGTACCTCCTCATACTTCGGGGACTGTTCTGCCAGTCGCCGGATAAAACCCTCTGGATCGGCGGTATCTCCCGCCTGTAATAAGTAGTTTAGCACGCTTTTTAGCTGTTCATCCGTATAGTAATCATACGTCAGCAGTATGACCAACTCTTGCAGCAACTCTGCCATATCTCGCTGCCGGATATGCTTTTGCACCATTTCCAGTAGCGCGACCCGTTTGTGCGTCAGGATTGCATCATCAGGAATTACCGTCACATCTACCAGCGGGAATTTATTGGAATAGATTTCCTCCGCCAAGGCCGGATCATCGAAACAGTCGAGCCAATGGGTACTCCAGGGATACGGCTGTATTTTCCCGTGATAGAACAACACCGGAATAACTAGCGGCAATTTTTCATGTCCCTGTTCCAGATGCCGCTGCATTGCGGAAATACTGTATCGCATCAGCCGGAATGCCATCATCTTATCCGGGGAACTCTGGTGTTCGATCACGCAATATACGTATCCGTCACCCTGCGCTGTTTTCAATGAATACAAAATGTCGGAATAATGCGCACGCAAATTGCCTTCAATAAACGACCCTGATTCCAACCGCAGTGTATCCAGATCACAAACTGCCCGTAATGTCGCAGGCAAATGGATCTCCAAAAAGTCTCTGGCAGTATCAATATGACTTAAAAACTGTTTAAAAACAGCGTCATGTGGCGTTGGTGTATTTTTTCTCTTCATCGGTGAATGGTAGCATACTTTCTTTTATATTGAAGGAATATTAAGCAAAAAACCAAGCGGACTGAATAATATGTCCTTTTCTCGTATCAATAATATCTAATCTGATAAGCAGAAAATAAACTGTACAATCTCAAGCTAAACTATCTATTGCGCCATCCGTGGCGCAATCTCTTTATTTTCTCTATCAATGACTATCGCAAGTCATCCATTTAATTAAGCGTTAGCATCTGAAATCAATTGAGTTGCCAGAGCATCCTGCCCAAATCCCCGCAGCCCGACCACATGAACATGTTCGTGGTTTTTAAATACTTTACGCACCAATTTATAGGTGGTCCCTTTTTCAGGGCTGATATTTTCTGGTGCAGCGATAATTAACTGCATTTGCAGGCGTTCGCATAATTCAAACAAAGTAGCGATAGATTTGGCATCCAAACGCGCCGCTTCATCCAAGAACAGCAACCGACAAGGGGAAATATCCTTACCACGCAAACGGCGAGATTCCTCTTCCCAACTCTGCACCACCATCACCAGAATCGACATGCCGGTACCAATCGCTTCACCGGTAGACAGCGCCCCACTCTCTGCTTTCAGCCAACCATCCGATCCGCGGTTAACTTCAACATCCAGTTCCAAATAGTTACGGTAATCCAGCAATTCTTCACCTATGGTTTGTGGCAAACGCTGCCCCATATCCACTTGCGGATTCAGACGCTGATAAAGTTTTGCCATTGCCTCTGAGAAGGTCAATCGCTGGCTGTTAAACAGGTCCTGATGTTGTTCCTGCTGTTCAGAAAGGACATCCAGCAATATTGCATGGCTTTCACGCACATTCACATTTAACCGCACACCACGAACCTGACCAAAGGAGACGGCTTGTAATCCCTGATTCAGCATACGAATACGGTTCTGCTCACGCTGAATGGTTTTGCGGATAATATTCGCCACACTCTTCGAACTGATAGCGAGTTTTTGCTCGCGGGCAGTCAGCTCTTCCGTCAGACGGGCCAGCTCAATTTCCATCTGTTCAATCGCGTCAACCGGATCGTCAGTGCGGATAATGTCCTGACGAATACGTTCACGCAGATGCTGATAAACAGCTATAAAGAACTGTACCTTACGTTCAGGCCGTTTGGGATCTTCCGATAAACGCAAAGCATCACGCAGATGTTCGTTATCAGCCACCGCCAGACGCAATGCCCCCAACGCTTTATCCGACATGGAACGTAACGCGCCACCCTCCATATACGCCAGTTCACGGCGATGCAGGCGACGCTCAACACCATTGTCTTTCACCATGCGCATCACTGCGCACCAGCCTGCTTTAGCAGAAACCACCTGTTCACGGATCTGATAGTAATCGCGTTCCAGTTTCCGCAGTTTTTTCTGCACGCTTTCCATTTCCGCTTCACAGAAGGCGATCTGCTTCTCAAGCTGATTGACTCTGGAACGGTTAACGCTGAGTGCTTCATGGAGTCGATCACGACGCTCGCGGGCGCGAATTTCAGCATTCGCATCCGCCTGCACACCGATATCTTTCATCTCCTGTAGCAGCTCTTTCAGCATATCCTGTTTGGTTTCATAGGAGCTTTTCAGGGATGCCAGCACTTGGTTAAACTGGGAATACTGCGCTTGCTGTTGACGCAGTTGTTCACGGGCGCGGCTGCGATCCGATTCCGCATGTTCCAGACGCTGACGCAGTTTGTCATTCAAATCCGCATTTTCACTGAGCATACCCGCAGAATCACTGTAGCTGAAATGCGCACGGCGCTGCACGATTTCCACCAGCGCAAAAGCCTGTTGTTTAGCCTGATGCTGGCTCTGTTTGGCGATTGCATAATCCTGTTGCAACTGTTCATGTTGCTGTGGATCACTTTGCAAAACCGCAACCATAGGTTCCAGTTTTGTCAGCGCCGAACCATGTTGTTGCAGGAAACGCGCGGCTTCCTGCGCTTCGTCCCTCTCTTCGCGCACTTCTTCTACGCGATCAATTAAAGTTTCATCCAATAACAGAGTCACTTGAGGGATCAATCGGTTTAATGTCGTCAGGCTTTCTTTCGCCTGTGTATATTGCTGGCGCTGCTGTTGAGTCTGCTCTTCAAACCGGGACACTTCACGTTCCAGTTCCGTATGGCGCTGTTTCAGTTCACGGATTTCAGCTTCCGGATCGGTATCAAATGCCACCGACAGGTGTTTACCAACAAACTGACTGAACGCCTGATGAGCACGCTGAATTTTCTGCACATCAAAAGAGAGCGTGGCATAACGCTCTGCCAAAGCATCACGCTCCAGGTTCAAGGCTTCCAAACGGTTTTCTCTGGCGGCGCGACCAAACAGCGGCAATTCAGGGTAACGGGAATAACGCCATTGGCGGTCGGAAGATTTGACCAATACCGCATTGGTCTGCTCTTCAGCATCAAATACGCTGTCATCAAAGGATTGTGGATCCCCTTCAATTAAGTAGAGATCTTCCGGGCAATCTTCCAGCGTTTCAAGATGCGGACGTACCAGAGAAAGATCCGGCACCACAATGCCGTGACGTGCCGGTCCATACAGGGCAGAGAAATACGGCGCATCATCAATGGTGATATCGTCATAAATTTCTGACAGCAAAACCCCGCCGAAACGTTCTGCCAACGCAATCATCCGGCTGTCTTCCGCGCCGCTTGGCTGACTGAGGCGCTCGATTTGCTTTTCCAGCTCACGTTTTTGCGCCGCAACTTCATCACGCTCTACCGTAGCTTCACGCTCACGCTCAAGCAACTGCTGCATATATTCGGTTACGTCATTACTGCTTGCCAGTGCCTCACCACTCTGTTCACACAATTGGTTCAGAGTATCCTGCGCAGCCAGCCAAACCGGTGCACGGGCAGTCAGTGACTGAATTTTCTGTTTCAGTTGTTCAAGTTCCTGACGCATCTCCATGCGGCGTTCACCGCTTTCATTGACGCTTAGGCTTAACGCTTCTTGCCGGGCTTCAAGTTCATTTTGCAACGCTTCCAGATCTTCAGCCTGATACTGACGCCCCTGGCGCTGACAAAATTCGCTCAATAAACGCTCTGCGTTCTGCTGGTTGTTCAGCCGCTGTTCCAGTTCAGACAACCGTATCCGCAATGGCTGTACCCGATCGGCCAGATGTCGTTGTGATGGCCAATCACGCAGCAATTCGCGGGCACTCTGCCATGCTTCACTGCGGCTGGTTTCACCAACGATGCTTTTGACCAGTTGATACGCCTGTTCGAACTGATTATGCGCCGCGTCCGCAATACTTAATTTCTGCTCCAGCGCCAACAGGGATTCTGTCGCCTGCTGCTCTTTAGCCTGAAAGGTTGCCAGCCACTCTTCTGCGTTATCAACGGAAAGATCCGGTAACCGGCAAAGCTCACGGGCACGTTCCAGCGCTTGTAATGCCTGTTGATACTGAATAGCCCGAGTTTGCTGAACATCCAGCGCTTGCTGGTAATCCGCTAACTGGCTTTTCAGTTCATCCACTTCCTGTTCCGCCGCTTCCGCTCTGGCTTCATATTCAGCCTGAAGCTCTCCTGCTTCTTCAACAACGTCTGTCTGTTCCTCCAGACGGTAAGACAGCTCTTCCAGATCCGCTTGATAACGGTCGATTTTTTCCTGCTGGCGCATGGCAGTCTGCACCAGATTCAAGTGGTCACTGGCAGCCTGATGATCAGTTTCTAAATCAGACGAGGTGCCACTCTGTTCAGCCAGTTCACGAGCCATTTCGACATGACGATACTGCTCAGTCACCAGTTGTTTATGGCTGCCAAATAGTTCACCACGCAATGCTAACGCTTCATCCAGATGAGTGCGGCGCTCATTGGCATGGCGCATATAATCGGCGGAAACGTAGGAAGTTGCTTCAGTGATCAAATGTTTGAACAGATCGCGATCAGATTGGGTTACCCGAATGGCTTCCAGCGTTATGCGGTTTTCACGCAATGCGGCTTCCATATCCTGAAATGCCTTGCGGACACCGCTATTTTCCGGCAACAGGTAATCGCGCAGGGAGCGGGTTATCGCACTGGAGATACCACCGTACAGGGAAGCTTCGATCAGACGATAAAACTTGCTGCGATCACTGGCTGAACGCAGGCGTTTGGGGATCACGCCCAAATCAAACATCTGCGCATGATAATCCGTAATGGAGTTAAATTGTTTGAACTGCACGCCTTCCATTTCATCAAGACGGTCTTTCAGTTCATTCAGCGGCAATACACGCGCCTGTCTTTCACCCACATTTTCAGTCAATAACTGAGTGGGTTGGATAGCCGTCGGCAGGCCCTGAATCATAAAGGGTTTGATATCAACTTTGCGGTCACGGCCCGCCACTTGTTGCAATCTCACCCCAACCACCACCCGCTGATGGCGGGAGTTAATCACATCCAGGGTTGAGTAACAGACTCCCGCGCGTAACTTGCCGTGCAAGCCTTTATCACGGGAGCCGGAAGTGGCACCCGCTTCTGTGGTGTTACGGAAATGGAGCAGCGTCAAATCAGGGATAAGCGCGGTGACAAATGCCGCCATCGTGGTGGATTTACCCGCGCCATTACCGCCTGATAAGGTGGTCACCAGTTCATCAAGATCAAAAGTTCTGGCAAAAAAACCATTCCAGTTAACCAGCGTCAGCGAACGAAATTTACCGCGTTCAATCATGGTTGTTCATCTCCCGCACCCTCTGCTGAATTACCCTGTGTTTCATCATTTTCACTGTCATCAAGCGACAAGCTGCCTTCAACCGGCATTGCCTCACCATCACGGATCATCCTCAGTTGTACTTCACGAGGATCGTCGCCACTGCGTACATCAGCACCAAAACGGAATACCGCCTCAGTGAGGGTAAATTTGTTGCTGTCATTCGCCAAGAAATAGACCATGCCCAAACGACGCAGACGGTTGAGCGTCGTGCGCACTTTTTCCTGTAATTTCTGTTTATCCAGATCCGAACCGGAAGAACGCTGGTTGACAAACTTCATCAGTTTGCTCTCATCAGCCAGCGAGATCAGTTCTTCATACAGTTCCTGAGAGGTAAAAATCCCCTGATTAGCCAGCCGTTCAGGGCTGAGATAGAGATAACAGAGGATTTTGCCGACCATCATATCCAGCTCTGATAATACCGAACGGGGGATCAAGGTGGTCGAACGGGGCCGCAGATAGAAGAAGCCTTCCGGTGCACGGATCAACTCCACATTATAGCGGGCGTAAAATTCTTCCAATTGCTCCTGAAAATCCATCAGAAAAGCGTGATTATCAAGATCATCTATCCCGATATGACGGCCCGAGCGAAGCTGGCTGTCCAGTTCCGGGAAAAGTGAATTGGCTAACGCCTGTGCCAGTTTAACCGGCATAAATTGTTCAATATGTGTCGATGACATGTGCCTGTACCTTGGCTCCGTAATCATTAATCGCTAACCATTCCGCTGGCAACCCAGAGAAATCCGCTTCTGCAACCCCCAACCGCACAGCCTGATCCACCAAAATACGCGCCACATCAAAGTGACGGGGAAGCGGATGTTGAGCAAGGTAGTCTCTTAGCACCGCCCCCAAATCCAGCGGGCGTTGCTCCTGCTGATAGATCAACAGGGCTTTTTCAATCATTGCCGCCAGTTGATCGTTTATTTCACTGAATTCTTCATATTCCAGTTCTAATGGCAGTTCGCCGGTCACTTCTTCATTACGTAACGCCAGTTCTTGATCACGCATATCCAGTAAACGCTCTGCGTTGGCAACGGTGAGTGTCCACGGGTTAGCAAAATAGTGCTGCACTGATTGACGTAAGCGCTGAGAGAAAATCCGGTTTTTATCCATATCAATCGCGGTACGGATAAATTTGTGAACGTGGCGGTCGTAGCCGATCCATAAGTCAATCGCCTGCTGACCCCAACTGATAATACGGTCCAGTTTGCTTTGCAGATCAAATACCAGTTTATCAACCAGCTCTGATCCGCCACTGCCCATATTCGCATCCTGAATACGCAGCAAATTGGCCTGTAGTTTATCTCCCGCCGCTTCCAGTGTGTCTTGCAGCTCCCGCAATGTCCCTGATGTTTCTGATAACAGCTGTTCACAGTTGGCAATCGCGGCTTGCCAGTCTTGATTCAGCAACGCCGCGATATCTTCTTTAACGAAGTTTTGCTGTTCGTCCATCAGACGTTGGGACATATCAATGCTATCGAAGATTTCCGCGACAGAATATTTCAGCGGCGCAAAGACGTTGCGATGCCAATGAAATTCATCTCCCCCTTCTTCCGCCGCCTCTGCCGCCCGGTGCAACTCATTTGCCACAATCGAAAGCTGCATAGAGAGGCGTAAGGTAGAAAATTCCCGCTGACGAATGTAGTAGTCACTGATACTGATGCCAAGCGGTGTTAAGCGATAGATTGCGTTGCCATCGGCCAATTCACTGGTAAAGCGGTTAAGCAGTTTCTGGCGCACCATGTCATTGATGGCGTTATTAGCCCGCACCGCGACGGATTCCGCCGTTTGCTCGAATCCTTTGCAAACTTCACGAAAAGCGTCAATCAGCTCCCCTTCGCTCATCTCACCATCAAGACGCTCGCTGTTTAGTACCGCGATTGCCATCAGAAAAGCCAGCCTTTCCACCGGCAAGGAGATGGAAAAATCATTTTTCCTGGCCCAGGACACCAGTTCCGGGATAGTCTGGGAATATTCACTCATAATTCATCCTTTAATGCCGGCTTGCGTGCCATTACATGAATGTAACGCCCCAAACTGATATAAGGCTCCTGTCGGCAATAACGCTGTTCTAATTCCAGCAACGCTGGAAAGTTTTTGCTCTGTAATTGGCGACTTTGCAAATAGTCGTGAAAAACACGCACCCCGGTTTTACCGGTAATCACCATATTTAATTCATCAAGCCATTGATATACCTGTTCAGGCACCAACGGATTCTGAGGAGACAGTGAACGTTTTCTGCGACGCGGCATATTAGGTGTCGCCAAATGAAAATTACCTAAAATAGCATTACGCATGACCAAACCATTGGCATTGTAAAACATTAAAGACAGCGCGCCGCCAGGATTAATGATATTCGTTAACACTTCTATTGCATATTTCTGATCGGTAATCCATTCCAGTACTGCATGAAACAATACCAGATCTACCGGCTGTTCTATATATTGGCTAATTTCTTGTACCGGGCTTTGTATAAATTGCATATTTTGGCTGACCCCTTTTTCTTCAGCGGTCAGCTTTGCCCGTTGGATCATTTCTTCTGATAAATCGCAAAGTATCACCTGATGACCCAGTTCAGCTAATTGGCATGCCATATTCCCTTCACCGCCACCCGCATCTAAAATACGCAGTGGACGTCGTGGTAATTGAGCCAGTAATTCGCTGATATCCTGCCAGACAACGGCTTGCCTGATTTTACCTTTGGTTGTGCCGTAAATATTACGAGAGAATTTGTCTGCAATATCATCGAAATTGCGATCCCGCATGAAAAACTGCCTCACTAATGGAATAGATCTGATTTATCTGTTGAGATTTCATTATGCCAACTGCTATTTTGGCACAGCATTCATTGACATAACCACTTTTGACTACAAATCGTGGGCCAGATGGCTATAATTCAATCAAATTAAGGCAAATAAATGCTATTTTTATTTAAAAAGTACGTTGGTGCGATGGTAATGCCTCTGCCACTAATATTACTGATTTCACTTGCTGCCTTATTCCTGTTGTGGTTTACCCGTTGGCAAAAAACAGGAAAAACAGTTCTGACACTCAGTTGGCTTACTCTGCTTCTACTCAGCCTGCAACCCGTTGCCGATAAGCTGTTGTTACCATTGGAATCAGTTTACGCTAAAGCCTACCAACCTGATCCCAGTCACATCAATCCACCTGTTGATTATATCGTCGTTCTTGGTGGTGGTTTCACTTATAACCCAAATTGGGCACCCAGTTCAAACTTGTTTAACAACAGCTTGCCACGGGTAACAGAAGGCATCCGTTTATATCGCCTAAACCCCGGCGCTAAAATGGTCTTTACCGGTGGTAAGGGAGAGAGTGCTAAAAGCAACGCGGAAGTCGCCGCTATAGTAGCACAATCTCTGGGCGTACCCGCAGAAGATACTATCGCACTGACAAAACCCATGGATACAGAACAAGAAGCACATGAAGTTGAAAAATTGATTGGCAAGCGCTCTTTTATTCTGGTCACCTCCGCCAATCATATGCCGCGGGCGATAACTTTCTTTAAACAACGTGGATTGAACCCCATTCCCGGCCCGGCAAATCAATTAGCCATCACGTCCTCTTTACATCCCTGGGAAAAATACCTGCCCTCTGCTTATTTCCTGTCTCATTCAGAGCGGGTATGGTATGAAACTTTAGGTACTCTCTGGCAACGTATTAAACCGTCGAAAAGCTCAGAGCCTCCACAAACACCAGAGCATGCTCAACCGGTAAATGATCCACAAACCATGCCTTGAAATAACATGGAGAAACGAAAGCGCAAATAGTAATAAAATGACGCGCTTTCGTTAACTCGAGAATGGGTGCAAACAAGTCATTAGATTTTAGCAAAAACTTTTCTGACTGCGGCTAAATCTTCTGGCGTATCAACCCCCGCTCCCGGCGCTTTCAGTGCAATACCAACATGGATTTTCTCGCCGAACCAAAGTACCCGCAATTGTTCCAGCATTTCAATTTGCTCTAACGGGCTTGGCTCCCATTGCACATAACGACGGATAAAACCCGCGCGGTAAGCATAAATACCAATATGACGCAGGAAATTATCACCAATCATTTCCCGTGATTGCATAAAACGATCACGTTCCCAGGGGATCGTCGCTCTGGAGAAATAGAGTGCATAACCCTGTTTATCCATAACCACTTTCACCGCATTGGGGTTAAAGGCTTCTTCCGCGTCACGGATTTTCACCGCCAAGGTTGCCATTCCGGCTTGGCAAGCCGCCAGATTCTCTGCGACTTGTTTAATAATCTCTTCAGGAATTAAGGGTTCATCACCCTGAACATTGACAATAATTTCATCATCGGAGAATTGATATTTTTCAATAACTTCCGCCAACCGCTCAGTACCAGAATGATGATTCTCGTTAGTCAAACAAGCCTCACCACCCGCAGCCACAACCACATCAGCAACGTCGTGATTATCCGTTGCCACAATAACCCGTTCAGCACCCGAACGCATGGCGCGCTCCATAACCCGCACAATCATTGGCTTACCATGAATATCGGCTAATGGTTTACCGGGTAAACGGGTAGAAGCAAAGCGGGCAGGAATAATAACGGTGAACATGCCTTATTTTCCCTCATCCAGAGGTAACTCACGGGCTTCGTGGTCTAACAGAACGGGAATGCCATCACGCACAGGAAATGCCAGTCGATCCAACTTACAGATAAGTTCAAAATTCTCTTTATCGTAACTGAGCTTGCCGTTACATACAGGGCAAGCAATAATTTCGAGTAAACGGTGATCCATATACATCCTCCAGTTGTGGAGCTTTTATTCGATGCGGCCCAGAATAACATAAGCCTGGTGTCACCGTTAACTCTTGTTATTTGATCTTTCGATCCTTTTCCCAATATCATTCACAAAAATCCAGATAGAGGAAATGTGAAGGTTCAGAACCCTCTCAGTAGATGTTATGCTTTTGTCTGAGAACCGATTTAGCTCTCTCTTTAATCATAAAGAGCGACAAATAAAATAATCTAATGAGATGAAGTCTTAAAATGCAATTACATCGGTTGCAGTTAAGCTATAACCGTTGCGAGTAATTGAAAATTCTACATTTTGTCCTTCTGTGAGTGATTTGCTTTTTGTATTAGCAATCGCTTTTCTTCTGACCAATATGTCTTGTCCCCCATCTTGTGGAGAAATAAAACCATATCCTTTATTCTCATCAAACCATTTCACTCTGCCCATCTTTAATTGTAATGTCATGATAAATCCCCCATTTGCTCATCTCACAATAATTTAATTTATTGTTTTTGATGTTTTTTACCCTTGATTAAGTTTTCGAATAGAACCTCGTCTCAGTTTCAATACGTTAAAATACACTTAATTCGAGTAGCACATTTGTTTAAGTAATGAATACAAACAACAAGTATCCTGCCAACATTGCCGATGACTGAACCAAGTTCATACAACGGTTGCTCATCCACAATGCATCGTTTTAATATCATTTAACAACGATAAAAAATCAAATAAATCTGGAATAATTACTGAAATTTTACGAATTGGTCAGAAGAGAACGGCTTGATAAGGAAGCGGATAGAACAGCCTCCTTGCCCGCTATCAGCTCACATTGGGCTGCTTTAGTTCAACTGTGAAATTTACTTAAACTTTTTATTGGCTTCCAATAATGAATCTATTTCATTCAACATTGCCTGCCCTTTTTCCTGTGGTAATTGGGCATCTACCGGTAAATACCACCAATTTGGCCGGGCAAATTTAAAGCACTTAACAGCATCTTTTTCCGTCATCAGTAAATTCTGGTTTGTATCAGCCAGATGACTCAGTTGCTCTTCGGTGTACATTTGATGATCAGCAAATGCATACTCTTTTTGTACATCAGCACCCAACTGTTGCAGAGTAGCAAAGAACCGTGGTGGATGCCCGATTCCTGCCATAGCAACAGCGTGAGGTATGAGATGCACTGCTCGTTTTTCACCGCTAACCATATTCACCGCCAGCCTGCCGGCTAATGTCATTGATAATTCGCCTGATTCAGGAGTACCGCCGTTGGTAATAACGGCATTAACCTTATTCAACCGCCCGGATAACTCACGCATTGGGCCAGCCGGAAGCCACCAACCATTACCAAAACGGCGTACGCCATCAATGACCGCGATTTCAAAATCCCGTTGTAAAGCATAATGCTGTAGACCATCGTCAGTAACGATAATATCTAATGACGTATCTGCCAGTAACGCTTTTACTGCTTCAACCCGTTTTGGCGCAACCGCTACAGGTGCACCAGTACGACGATGGATCAGCACCGGTTCATCACCTGCCTGAGCCGTAGTGATCTTGTCAGTCACCAACAAAGGATAATTTTCTGCTTTACCGCCATAGCCACGGGACACAACACCAACCCGGTAACCTTTTTTCTGCAACTGTTCCACCAGCCAGATAACAACCGGCGTCTTACCATTACCGCCAACAGTCAGATTACCCACCACCACAATAGGTACAGGCGCTTTCCAGGATTGACTCAACCCCGCTTTATAACTCAATCTCCGTAAGCCACTTATCAGCCCGTAAAGGGCTGAAAAAGGTAATAACAGCAAATAAAGCCATGAACGGCCTGACCATATGCGTTCAATCATTGCCCAAATTGCATCCGATGTAGTTGTGAGTAAACCCCATTGTTCTCCAACAGAGAGAGATGGTTGCCTCGTTCAACAATATGCCCGTCTTCAATAACCAGAATTTCATCCGCTTTTTCAATGGTTGAAAGGCGATGTGCGATAACCAGTGAAGTTCTGTTTTTCTGCAATTCATCTAATGCCGCCTGAATCGCCCGCTCAGATTCAGTATCCAATGCTGAAGTTGCCTCATCAAGAATCAGAATCGGAGAATCACGCAACAAGGCGCGCGCGATAGCAATACGCTGACGCTGACCACCCGAAAGCAGAACACCATTTTCACCGATCATGGTATCCAGACCGTTATCCAACTTCCTGATAAAATCCATTGCATAAGCCATCTCAGCCGCCTTCTCAATCTCTTCGCGGCTGTATTGGTTTTCACTGGCATAAGCAATATTATTCGCTACGGTGTCGTTAAATAAATGGACATTTTGCGATACCAAAGCCACCTGGCTACGCAAAGAGAAAAGCGTATATTCCCGTAAATCATGACCATCAAGCAAAATGTTACCTGCGCTGATATCATAAAAACGGGTCATCAAATTGGCTATTGTGGATTTACCAGACCCCGATCGCCCCACCAACGCGATAGTTTTGCCGGCCGGGATATTCATGGAAACACTTTGTAACGCCGGCAGTTCTTTGGTCGGGTAGCAAAAAGTGACATCACGGAACTCAATATCCCCTTTCGCTTTTTTAAGCTCCAATTTGCCATCGTCTTTTTCCTGTTCCATATCCAGAATAGCAAACAGAGTCTGACAGGCAGCCATACCACGCTGGAATTGCGCGTTAACATTAGTCAAAGATTTCAATGGGCGCATCAGCGCAATCATGGATGAGAATACGACGGTAATTTTACCGGCGGTCAGGGTTTCCATAATATCCGGAAAGCTTGCCGCGTACAGTACGAAAGCCAAAGCAAACGAAGCAATAAGCTGAATAATCGGATCAGAAATTGATGAAGCGGAAACCATCTTCATGCCTTGCTGACGCATACGGTTACTGACTGTATTAAAGCGTTCAGATTCTACTTTCTGCCCGCCGAAAATCAGCACTTCTTTGTGCCCTTTCAGCATCTGCTCCGCACTGGCGGTGACTTGCCCCATGCTGTTCTGCATATTTTTACTGATACTGCGAAACCGCCCCGATACGGCACGAATAACTAATGACACTATCGGCGCAATCACAATCAGGATCATTGATAGCTGCCAGCTATAGTAGAACATCAGGATAAACAGGCCGATGATTGATGCCCCTTCCCTGACCACGGTAATCAGTGCACTGGAAGAGGAGGAGGCCACCTGTTCAGAATCATAAGTAATGCGGGAAAGCAGTGTCCCGGTAGATTGTTGATCAAAGAATGACACCGGCATCCCCATCATATGGCTGAACAGACGACGGCGCATCTGCATAACCACTTTACCGGAGACCCAGGAGATACAGTAACTTGATACAAACCCGGATAGCCCACGCATAATCATCAAAGCAATCACAACCAGTGGCATCCATTTCAGTACATCACTGCTTGCTTTGCCGAAACCTTCATCAAGTAAAGGCTTAAGCAATGAAAGCATTAACGTATCACCGGCAGCATTAAGGATCAGTGCAACCGCAGCAACTATCAGCCCAATCTTAAAAGGAAAAATGATTGGCCATAGTCGGCGAAAGGTCTGCCAGGTAGAAAGGTCTTTATCATTCATTATTGAGTTACCAACACCAAAAGAAATAGCGGGTTATTCTACTCATGATCACCACGAATACCAAACCACTGATGATACCAACGTGACATAATTTGTTGCCTGTAGTCCACAATTTCAACGTAATCACCATAAAAACAACCCGTTATTTGCCCAGACACCGCGGTAGTACGCCATTCTGCCCCGGCCTTACGATAACGCCGCTGCACCTTGACCGAAGGGAGCCTCCACGGGCTATAGCGTGCAACAGAGGCCAATGCATATTGCGGCGCCACGGTATGAATAAAAGTTGCCGTAGATGATGTGTTACTACCATGATGTGGAACTTGCAATATCGTCGATCTTAAATTCTCTTTTTCTATTCCCAGCAGCTTATATTCCCCCTGCTTTTCCAGATCCCCAGTCAAAAGCAGGCTGTGTTTGCCATCATCTACACGAATGACACAGGATTCATTGTTACCCGCGTGTAATGATCTTGCCGGCGGCCATAATACACGGAAGCTCAACCCTTGCCAGCGCCACTGTTCACCGCGTATACATGGAAGATGTTCACTGTTAATTAAAGGGCTTCTGACAGGAATATCAGGATATTTCCGTTGTAAGAATTCCAGCCCGCCCGTATGGTCAAGGTGATCATGACTGATAATAATCTGCTCCGGCGTTAATCTGTGCCAACGCAAATAAGGAATTATCACCCTCTCGGCCATACTGCCGGTTTCCCAGCGATTACCGGTATCAAAAATCAGCGCCTTGCCCTCTTTTTCAATGATAATAGCCAGCCCATGCCCAACATCCAGCATAGAAAACCGCCATAGATATTCTTCGTTGCGCCTCAGATAACAGAGCATGACCGCTAAAGAAATGCCAATCAGCCATTTGTATGATTGCCACCAGGCGAATCGCCAGATAATGACAATAAACCAGGTAATAAATGTGATTAATAGAGGAAAACGGCCAGTTTCACTCCATGACTGTTGCAAAACTGGCAAAGGGATCAAAGAGAAGGTCACAGAGTAATCGACTAATTGCCATAATAAAGCGTGAATAACAGGGCAAAAAGTGCTTATTAATGCCAGCATAATCAACGGCACAGTCATAAAAGAGATGATTGGCACTGCCCAAAAGTTAGCAAATAAAGCGGCAAAATTAACACCATGAAACAATAATAGCTGGAGGGGAATGAGCATCAGCATCATGCCCATTTGCATATATAACCCACGCAACCATAGCCATTTCCAGCCATAACGAAATGGCTCAGTCAACGGTGCCCAGTAGAACCAGAACATCAACGCCATCACAGCAAAGAAGGAGAGCCAGAAACTATCAGAAAGCACGGTCAGGGGATCAAATAAGAGAATAATTGCGGCTGTCCACAATGCCCACTGCCAAGGGAAACACAGAATATTTCTGTAGCGTAAATAGAGCCAGAGAGTTAAACCAAGTAATGCGCGAATAGCCGGAATTCCCCAACCCGATAGCCAGACATAATTCATTGCCACTATCCAGCCGGTAATTAGTGGGAATTTGTGCCCTATCCAGCGTACAGGAAAGAAAAGTTGCAATACCCTTGCCATTCCCCAACCAAACATGCTGGCAATGGTAATATGCAACCCGGAAATTGCCATAAGGTGAGCGGTACCTGTCTGTTGTAATAATAAGTTATCCTCCTTACTTAGCCATTGACGCTCACCGAATGCTAATGCCATTGCAATGCCACTGTGTTTTAACTCACGCATGGCCGGAGCAATCTTACTGACCAGTTGCTGGCGTAAGTTACATTTATCGTCAATTAATTCAGCGTGAATGACTTTTCCGGTTAAAGGTTGACGGATAGCTAATGCCCTGCGCTGGCTATCATAACCAGCTTGATTTAGCTGACTATGAACTGGCCGTAATTTCATTTTTAGCTGCCATTTTTGACCGGCACACAGAGAGTTAAGTGGAATATTCCAATAGGCAGAGATATACAGTGGCGGGAAAATAATTTTATTTTCATCTGCAATAATACGCAGAAGAACCCTGTTTTTTCCTTCAATGACTTCATCACCTAATGACAAGCTCTCAACAATTCCCTGCGATAAGTGCTCTTTCTCACTAAGATAGATTATCTGTTCGAGCAGATGATTTCCCTGCCAGCATCCGATAAGAAATGCCAGCAACGAAATTGATACCATCCGGCAAAGATAGGATGGCAAAAACAAACAAAATAAAGCCAATAATATCAATGCAATAATCTGCTGTTTTTGCGGTAATTCAGGCAGAAAAAGCAAGGGTATAATACCGGCAATAATGGCTACCGCAGCCTGATTCACACTGATTACCGGAACAGGCTGTTTCCAGTTTGTCGTTATCCTGTTTATCAAGACTGAAAACCACATCCTTATTTACCCTATCCTTACCCTTTTATTTTACTCAACAAAGTATTTCTTATTATTTAAAAGGCTGCCAGAGGTATCAGAAGAATTATCAAACACCTTCGCAGATTAATTTTAGGTTAATAATAATTTCATATAAAAACGTGAGCAGCTTCGCAAACAGTCAGGAACTGTAATATTATTTTTTCTCTTTATATTCAGCGCAGATATAGAATAAAATACATTGCGAATTCATACTCGCACTACAGACACAAACGCGCAACCCAAGCTATCAAGAAGTTATATTATCTATTTACTATTACCATTAAATCTATTGTTTTTGAAATCATTAGTAAAGGCTGTAAAATAAAAAATCATTACCACCAGGTATTATCTCTATTATTGAACACTAATTTGGCAAAGTTACAAAAATCACTATCTGATTTTTGTGATTAATATCGCATTGATTAAACATGAATAAGATTACTCTTTATACTCTATTTTTATGTGAAAAATCATCAGAAATCATGTTAAATACAAACAAGGTGGTTTTTATGAAAAATGAAATAATTTTATCTGACTCTTTACAAGAGAATGATCTCACTAGACTATTTAATGATGAAGCGTTAGCAATTCATGTAAAAAAATATGTCGATAGTCATATTTCAGACAAACTCTCAGATTTTTTCCTCACTCATGAGAATCTAGAACTTCACGCTCATGATTTAAAAAAAGGAGACAAAACTATTTTTGTGGATTATGGCGTTGATAGAGTTGGTATATCCTACAACACGACCTTTGGAAAATCCAAAGATAGCGATAGTTATAAAAAATATTTTGAGAACGCGTTATCCGCAATAAGAAATGTCAGAAATTTCTGTGCCCCAATGTTAGCCCCTTTCGATAAATTGCGTTTAGAGTTGGATGAAGTCTGGTCCCCGGGCGCCAGTATTGCAAACTTTGAAGGTAAAAAGATGCACGTTGGCATCGCCAGGGTGATGAAAAGGCCCGAACTCTCTTTCATGGTTGAAAAACAACCTCATTTTGATGGGCTTCAACAGCAATCTGTTAATTTGTTAGGGCAATTCTCGGTAAATATATATATAAAAATGCCGGTAAATGGAGGAGAGCTAGAACTGTGGGATGTCCCTGCAATTCCTATCACCGAGTTAATCGAAGATAATGCAGAAAATGATTGGCGAGGCACTCTTCCGCCTTCCATCCTTATTAAACCAGAACAAGGAGATTTGATCATAATAAATACCAGGAAGCCCCATGCCATTCGCAGTTTTTCCGATGGGTGTAGAATATCATTACAAAGCTTCATTGGATTATCACTAAATAAACATCTCATGCTATGGAATTAATTATATGGTTGATGTAATGAGTACATTAGGAACGTTTTTTCTTTTAGGATTGGGAGCTGCAGCTCCCGTTGGCCCTATAAATATAGAGATTATGCGCAGACACTTAAATATCAGTTGTCTTCACGCTGTGGTTTTCGGTTTAGGTGCTTGCTTTGCCGATATAATTTATTTATTACTTTTAGGTGCCGGGGTATTACAATTATTCTCTAATACTATTTTCATGCCTATTCTGGGTTTTTTAGGTGCGTTAATTGTCATTTGGTTTGGTATTACCAGTTTTCTAAATAAGAAAAACGAAGAAAACAGAAGTATCATACGAAAGCCCTATCACAGACAATTTTTTGATGGTGTATTTTTAACACTATTAAATCCGTACAATGTTATTTTCTGGTTGTCTGTCAGTGCGCAACTCAACAATATTACATCAGGTAAATATAGTTTAGCTATTGGTGCATCAGGGACAATTATTGGTGTTATATTTTGGGTGGCATTGATTAATGCTGTTATATTTTTCTCCAGGAAAATGCTCAGTCATCGTGTTATTAAATTTATTAATTATACCAGTGGAGTCATTTTG
This sequence comes from Photorhabdus khanii NC19, assembly GCF_000517265.1. GTDB lineage: Bacteria > Pseudomonadota > Gammaproteobacteria > Enterobacterales > Enterobacteriaceae > Photorhabdus > Photorhabdus khanii. Next base: position 15,783 of record NZ_AYSJ01000014.1, on the reverse strand, counting down.
ATTATGCTTGGGATCTATTTCTTTTCATATTCAATAACATTATTCAATCTGCATTTTTCTTAAGCAGGAAACGCAGTGCCTGAGGAATGAATAAAATTCTTGATCAAACGAAAGTCATGGATATCCTCAGGCATAATTAAAAATTTCTGTACCTGTACTTAGAAAAAGCTGAAATTAAAATAATCACGATAGTCTCATCACTTATCGTTGATCAAAAGAGAGAAAAATTCATTATGAAATATAATATCAGGTCATTTATGAACAATTAAAGTTAATGTTATCTCAATCAGTATATTATTTTCTCAAAAAAATGATAAGAAAATCCTTTCGTTATCATTATTCATACTCAAGATATACCCTACAGTGAAAAAAACATGCTAAATGGTCGCCTTTATTTATATAACCCCAGCTCTTGATTAAACCAATTCATCTACGATTTTGTTTTTCAAACTGTTCGCAAATGAATTGGCTTTCAAAAAGAACCGCCCCTCTATTATTGACTACCAACGCACTTCTGATGTGGATAAAAACATTACAGAATCAACATGCTCAAACAGGTCATAATCAACCTGCATACTGGTTGGTATCCGAAAATCCAGTAGCGTATACAGTTCTGTCCAGCCGACATCTTTCTTGAGAAATTTTCGCGGCGGAAGAGCCTTTTCAGGCTTACCAAACTGCTCGTGAACCCATTTCCTAGACATTAAGGACTTCAAAGGAGAAGGTAATTCATTAGGGAATTGGTATGAGGGTCTCTTCTGATCAAGCAGAAAAAGCTCTACAGCAAATAAAACCTTACCATCCCTTTTAAAAGCTAAATGCATACCCTCTTTAGCCATATTTAAAGTAATATCTGGATCTCCAGGGTATCCTGTTGGTTTCGTTTTATAAGGGATTAATCCTTCATTAAAAATTTCCTGATAAGACTTCCCCAGACTGTTTATTAATGCCTCTACGTTGACTGTCATTTATATAGCCTCTGTTCTTCATTAAGTTCGTGCATTTTTTCCCGAGCATTTTTAAGTTGCGCTTCTGATGCACCATAATCCTTTCATGCTGGAGTTATTGCATCAAAGTCTCTATCAATATGGGCTGGAACCTGAAACTCCTGTTCGTTCGGTGTCCATAAAATCGTCGGCCTGTGCTCTCCCGGCTCCCAGAATTCATAATTACCCGTGGTCCGATTCAGTAACCGACACTTTATCCAGACCACTTTCCGGGCTAACGTGATACCCCTGAACTGTCATCCTGCCGCTTTTTTCATCTCTGATCCAGCGGAAACGCACACGCGTCGGGGCTTTGCCAAACTGTTCAGCAATTTCACTCAGGTGATAGCGGTTTAAGTAGTCCTCTTCGCCTTCATTCAGCTTCGGTGAATAAAACAATCCCATTAACCCGACCGTCAACGGATTTGGGGCAGCCAGCCAACGCCCGGAGCTGGCAGCGCCACCGCCAATGTAACGCATCACCAGCGCTTCCCCATCCGCTACCGCGCTGCGGGTGGTGGCCGCCACTGCCGTAGCCGCCGCTTCAACCTTCTCCTTTCCACCGCCAAACCACCGTTTATACCACGGTAATTTTTTATCCTGCGGCTTATCCGGTTCAGGCGGGTGTTTTTTGCCCTGAGGAGGTGGTTCAGGCTTTTGCGCCGCTACCGGAGCGGGAGATGACGGCACCTGATATATCCCCATTCTGCCAAAGTTATTCGCGGGTTCAGCTTCGGTTCCCGCGTCCGTACAGCCTTTGCCCCGCTGGCAGGATTTCGTAAACACCGGTATCGGCGGTGGGGGAGCCTGCGTCACAGACGGTGGACCGGGCTGAACGCTTCCCGCAGCCTTCACAGGCAAAGAGACAGTCTGCGCCGCCATATTAGTGGGAGCAACAACCCGGTCAGCAGGCTCTTCCTGCTTCTCATAGCTGTCCATCACGGAATTAATCAGCTGGGCCCGACAGGGGCAGGTGCTGACACTATCTAATGTGCCCGCCAATCGTCGTCCCATGCTAAACATACTGGGTACACCCCCGGCAATTATGTAAGTACCGGAATGTTTACCACAGGTGACATGATCCCCTTCACGGGCGGTTGCCCGCCCGTTAAATGTGATGGTCTGGTCACCGGTGATAATGACTCCACCACAGGTCGTTTTATCATCAACGAGCAGATAATAGCCCTTTGCCATCCTATTCGCCTCTCCATTGGTTTACCACATGAAGAGTGTTCCTAACTGAAATTATCATCATATTCTTATCACTTATAGGCTAATAGATGATCAATACTGCAATAGATTTCACTTAGAAAGATATAGGAATATTCCGAAAATTATAGAAATGAGGTTGATTGATTCTGGTAATTCATCATATCTCGTAACAATTTTGATACAATTTTTCAGCAAAGGAGGGAATCACAAATGAATTTAAAATCAATGGCAACATCGGTTTTATGTACCAAATGATTTTTTGGGGAAATCATGTCAGATTGACAAGATTATGGAGGCAGGTTTTCTTAACATAATAATCAGCTCTTTTTGTATGAGCCTTATTAGAATCAAAACGCTGACCAAAAGGTCAACACTTTGTTATTAATCTAAAACAGCACCCAAAGGTGCTGTTTAGAATAAGCAATAACTTGTTATCTTCAAACTTAATCGTAGATATTCACGCGATCACGTAACTCTTTGCCAGGTTTAAAGTGGGGAACGTATTTACCTTCCAGTTCCACTTTATCACCCGTTTTAGGGTTACGACCTACGCGCGCGGCACGGTAGTGAAGAGAAAAACTGCCGAATCCGCGCACCTCTATACGCTCACCATCTGCCAATGTTATTGCCATATGGTCGAGCATTTCTTTCACTGCATCTTCAACGGTTTTGGCCGAAATATGAGATTGCTGGCCAGCAAGTCTTTCGATTAATTCAGACTTGGTCATTAGTACCTCCCTAAACTACCGTACTTGGATAACACGAACGTGTGATGTATTATCCACCGTTATTAACTTTAATTACTCGCCTTTAGCTGCTTTGAAAGCTTCAGCCATTGCGTTGTTAGCAAAGTTTGTGTCTTCTTGTTTGTTCACAGAAGCGATAGCGTCTTTTTCATCAGCTTCGTCTTTAGCGCGAACAGACAGGTTGATTACACGGTTTTTGCGATCAACACCAGTGTATTTAGCTTCAACTGCATCGCCAACGTTCAGAACCAGAGTCGCATCTTCAACACGGTCACGAGAAGCTTCTGATGCACGCAGGTAACCTTCAACGCCGTCAGCCAGTTCTACGGTAGCGCCTTTAGCATCAACTGCGGTGACTTTACCATTAACAATAGCACCCTTCTTGTTTACAGACAGGTAGTTATTGAATGGATCTTCCGCCAGTTGCTTGATGCCCAGGGAGATACGCTCACGCTCTGCGTCAACTTGCAGCACAACAGCGGCAATTTCGTCGCCTTTTTTGTATTCACGAACGGCTTCTTCTCCGGTAACGTTCCAGGAAATGTCAGACAGGTGAACCAAGCCGTCGATGCCGCCATCCAGACCAATGAAGATACCGAAGTCAGTGATAGACTTGATTTTACCTTCAACACGGTCATTTTTGTTGTGAGTTTCAGCAAACAGCTGCCATGGGTTAGCTTTACACTGTTTCAGGCCCAAGGAGATACGACGGCGTTCTTCGTCAATATCCAGAACCATAACTTCCACAACGTCACCAACATTAACAACTTTGGATGGGTGGATGTTTTTGTTGGTCCAGTCCATTTCTGAAACGTGTACCAGACCTTCAACGCCTTCTTCGATTTCTACGAAGCAGCCGTAATCAGTCAAATTAGTCACGCGGCCAGTCAGTTTAGTCCCTTCTGGGTAACGCTTAGCAATTGCCACCCATGGATCTTCGCCCAGTTGTTTCAGGCCCAGAGATACGCGGGTACGCTCACGGTCGAATTTCAGTACTTTTACTGCGATTTCATCGCCCACATTGACGATTTCACTTGGATGTTTAACACGTTTCCAAGCCATATCAGTAATGTGCAGCAAGCCATCAACGCCGCCCAGATCAACAAATGCACCGTAGTCAGTCAGGTTCTTAACGATACCTTTAACTTCCATACCTTCTTGCAGGTTTTCCAGCAGTTGATCACGTTCTGCGCTGTTTTCAGATTCGATAACAGCACGACGGGAAACAACTACGTTGTTGCGTTTCTGATCCAGTTTGATGACTTTAAACTCAAGCTCTTTACCTTCCAGGTGAGTCGTATCACGAACTGGACGAACATCAACCAGAGAACCAGGCAGGAATGCACGGATACCGTTCAGTTCGACAGTAAAGCCGCCCTTCACTTTGCCGTTGATGATGCCGGTAACAGTTTCTGCTTCTTCGTAAGCTTTTTCCAGCATCAGCCACGCTTCATGGCGTTTTGCTTTCTCACGGGACAGAACAGTTTCACCGAAACCATCTTCAACAGCGTCTAGCGCAACATCAATTTCATCACCGACCTGGATTTCCAGCTCACCCTGAACATTTTTGAACTGTTCTACAGGAATAGCAGATTCTGATTTCAGACCTGCGTCAACTAATACAACGTCTTTATCGATAGCAACAACGATGCCGCGAACGATAGCACCTGGACGAGTTTCAATAGATAGCAGGGATTCTTCAAAGAGTTGAGCAAAAGATTCTGTCATGTTAATGATCTTCAAGATTTCAATTTAACGTCCACTTAGCTTCCCGCCGAATGGGGTTGTTTTACATGCCCTGTCACTATTCCCTGTGACAAGGTTGTTTGGTTTGTGGGAAAATTTTTTAGCCCACGTACCTAATTTTCAGTACATCACCATCAATTATAAGCTAAAAACTTAAAATTGCTTAGGTAATGAAAGTGTTTTTTTCACATAATTTAGCGCTTTATCGATAACTTCTTCGATAGACATACTGGTTGAATCCAATATTAATGCGTCTTCAGCGGGCGCTAACGGCGCAACTGTCCGGTTACGGTCGCGATAATCGCGTTCCTGTATCTCGGATAAAAGACGTTCAAAGTTAACACTAAAGCCTTTTTCCTGCAACTGTAGCATACGTCTGCGCGCACGTTCTTCTGCGCTGGCATCAAGGAATATTTTCACCGGCGCATCAGAAAACACCACCGTTCCCATATCCCGACCATCAGCAATCAAACCCGGAGCAATGCGAAAAGCACGTTGACGCCGTAACAACGCCTCACGAACCCGAGGGAAAGCAGCTGCCTGTGAAGCGGTGTTTCCCACCGTTTCGGTACGGATTTCATTGCTGACATCTTCCCCCTCAAGTATCACACTTAGCTTCCCTTTTTCCGGGACAAAACGGACATCAAGATTAGCCGCCAAAGGAACTAACGCGTCTTCGGACCGGATATCCACCTGATGATGAATCGCCGCCAGCGCCAATACCCGATAAATAGCACCTGAATCAAGCAGTTGCCAGCCTAAAGCTTCCGCCAATGCCTGACATAAAGTGCCTTTACCCGCGCCACTTGGCCCATCAACAGTTACTACTGGGGCTATCGCCACCATTATTGTTCTCCTTTCGCATGGCGAATTCATTCTTCGCCGGATGCTGAATATTTACTCAATAAAACAATCAATATCTGTAGTTTATTATACGCCCTCAAAAGGGAAGCGGAATAAGCGGATTCTACGGTAAGTAGGTTTTGATCAAAGAAATACGCTTTATTGAGTCATAATCGTCGCCAGTTATGACTTCCGCTGGCTTAATCTTTCCAATTGATTGAAATAGTCCGGGAAGGTTTTTGCTGTACAACCCGGATCGAGGATAGCAACCGGTGTATCAGACAGGGCCACCAGCGAGAAGCACATTGCCATCCGGTGATCATTATAGGTGCCAATTTCAGCCGGCAGTAACCTTTGTGGCGGTGTAATCCGGATATAATCTTCCCCTTCTTCCACTTCCGCGCCCACTTTACGCAATTCTGTTGCCATTGCATGGAGCCGGTCTGTCTCTTTTACCCGCCAGTTGTATATATTACGAATAACGGTCTCCCCTTCCGCAAACAGCGCGGTCGTGGCGATTGTCATCGCGGCATCAGGGATCGCATTCATATCCATATCAATGCCAGTCAGGGTGCCACGTTCACATTCAACGAAGTCATCACCCCAGCGAATTTTCGCCCCCATTTTTTCCAGGACATTGGCAAATTTGGTATCCCCTTGAAGGCTGTTTTTACCAATCCCAGTCACACGCACACTGCCACCTTTGATTGCCGCCGCCGCCAGAAAATAGGAAGCAGAAGACGCATCACCTTCAACCAGATAGTGACCCGGAGAGTGGTATTGCTGCCAGCCTTTAATATGGAAAACCTGATATTGATCGTGACTTATGGTAATTCCGAAACTTTTCATTAGTGCCAGAGTGATATCAATATAAGGTTTAGAAACCAATTCACCCTGAATATGAATCTCAGAATCCTTTTCTGCCAATGGCGCGGTCATTAGCAACGCAGTCAGAAACTGACTGGAAACACGACCATCTACGGTCACTTTACCGCCAACAAAACCACCTTTAATGTGTAACGGCGGATAATTTTCCTGCTCCAGATACTCAATTTCCGCCCCCCCCTGACGCAAAGCATCCACAAGATGACCAATCGGACGCTCTTTCATCCGGGGTTCGCCAGTGAGAATGACATCATTTTTACCAAGGCATAAAGCAGCAGCTAATGGGCGCATTGCCGTACCGGCATTGCCAAGAAACAGTTCCACCGTGCCTTTACCGGTAATCACCCCACCCATACCGTCAACTTCACAACAGGTACGATCATCAGACAGACGGTAGCTGACCCCCAATGCCGTCAAGGCATTGAGCATATGGCGGATATCATCACTATCCAGCAAGTTAGTCAGACAGGTTGTGCCTTTGGCGAAAGCCGCCAGTAATAATGCACGATTGGAAACACTTTTTGACCCTGGCAGGTTAATGGTTCCATTAATAGAGGAAATAGGTTGCAGCGTCAGGGATTGCATAAATAACAGGATCTCCGATTCTCAATGAAATTATTTTAAGTATAAGTGAGATATTTTTACGTTTGAGGAAATATTTCCTTAACCCTGAATATTCCGGGAACGTTTGTTCCCGGTCATGGTTGGCAAGTTAGCCGTTACGGCGTTCAAAATCAGCCATAAAATCAACCAAAGCCTGAACGCCTTCTATCGGCATAGCATTATAAATAGAAGCACGCATACCGCCGGAAACACGGTGTCCTTTCAGTGCCTGTAATCCCTGAGCCTCTGCTTCTGCCAGAAATTTCCTGTCCAGTGAAGCATCTGCCATCTGAAACGGTACATTCATCAGGGAACGATTTTCAGGAGCAATCTGGTTGTGGTAGAAATCACTGTTATCAATGGCATGATAAAGCAGCCGGGCTTTGGCCTGATTACGTTTTGCCATCTCTTGTACCCCGCCTTGCCCTTTCAGCCACTTGAAGACCAAGCCGGAGAGATACCAGGCAAAAGTTGGCGGTGTGTTGAACATGGAATCATACTCCGCCAGAACGGTATAATCAAAAATCGACGGTGTTTCTTTACGGGCTTTACCTAATAAATCTTCACGAACAATAACCAGTGTGAGCCCCGCCGGACCAATATTTTTCTGCGCTCCGGCATAAATCATACCATAACGGCTGATATCCAACGGCCCGGAAAGAATAGAGGAAGAGTAATCCGCAATAATAACTTTATTATCATCAAAATCTGGATTTTCATGAATGGCGATACCATCAATGGTTTCATTCGGGCAATAATGGACATAAGCCGCATCATTGCTTAATGACCATTCGCTCATTGGCTTAACGCCTTTCAAGCCATTAATTTCGGTTTTGATATTAATCACATTCGGCGTGCAATATCTTTCTACTTCTTTGACTGCACATTCAGCCCAGTAACCGCCATCAATATAATCGGCTTTAACATTATCACCCAAAAAGTTCATTGGGATAGCCGCAAATTGACCGCGGGCACCACCGTGGCAAAACAATACCTTATAATTTTCAGGTACTGACAATAAATCCCGCAGATCCTGTTCTGCTTCCTTTGCTACAGCAATGAATTCCTTACTGCGGTGACTGATTTCCATAATCGAAGTCCCGATACCATGCCAGTTACAGAGTTCCTGTTCTGCTCTGCGCAATACTTCAACCGGTAACATTGCTGGGCCTGCACTGAAATTATATACCTGACTCATTTACTTCACTCCATCTGACGAAATGATAATAATAACAAAAAGAATCTGATATATCGGTTGTATCATTCCCCTTTCATTGCTGCAATGGTTATTGAATAGCGGAATAAAGATAAACGAAAAATAACATGTATTGATGACGTAATGATAATGTGGTGGGGAAAACAACACATCCAAGGCGCTGTATTTTACAGCGCCCACACTTAACTTTTTATCACCCCAAACAATCAGGGAACGCTAACTCAATATTTAACAAACATCTCGTGAATTTTTACCGGATCATGAGTTTTAGTCAGTGCTAATTGTAAAAGCACTCTGGCCTTTTGCGGATTCAAGCGTTCAGATGCCACAAAACCATATTTGCTATCATCCACTTCCGCATCCTGAGTGACATATCCTACCGGTACACGGCTTGCTCTCACGACCACAACCCCCTCTTTAGCGGCTTTAGCCAGGGTATCGAAAATCGCTTTGTACATATTACCGTTGCCCACACCGGCGCTGACAATCCCTTGATAGCCATCATTTAGTAGTGCTTTCGCTGGCAGATCAGAAGCATTCGCATAGTTATAAACAATGCCGACTTTTGGCAGCTTATCCAGTTTGCTGACATCGAAAATAGCCTTGTCCGCTCTCGGCTTCGCTTCAGTGTAATAATTGACTTTGCCATTATGAACAAAACCTTCAGCACCAGCATTAATTGGCTGGAACGCCTGAACTTCAGTCGTACTCATTTTCACCACGGTACGCCCGCTGATAACCGCATTATTCATTGCCATCAACACGCCACGGTTGGCTGATTCTTTATCACTTGCAACCACGACTGCGTTATACAGATTTAACGGGCCATCAGCACCAAGCGCAGTAGATGGGCGCATTGCGCCAACCATCACAATCGGTTTCTGGCATTGAGTTGTCAGATCGAGGAAATAAGCAGTTTCTTCCATCGTGTCTGTGCCGTGAGTGATAACAAAACCATCGGTTTTATCACAATCAGCGTTGATTTTTCTCGCCAGTGTCAGCCACACCTGATCATTCATATCCTGTGAGCCAATATTAAATACCTGCTCACCTTTCAAGTTGACAATATCTTTGATTTCAGGAACAGCATCGACTAATGCATCAACCCCAACTTTTCCAGCAACATAGCTGGATTCAGTCGCAGACTTACCTCCACCTGCAATCGTTCCTCCTGTTGCCAAAAGTGTAATATTTGGCAAAGCCAAAGCAGAACCGCTGATTAATGCCAATAAACTGGCTAAAGCTGTTTTGTTAATCTTCTTCATGCTGATTCCTTAATAAAAAATATCCTGTCCGATTATGAATGATGATAACAATAAATCTGTGATGCGTACTAGACTTTATAGTAAGGAATAGAGCTGCCGAAGAAAAACTCGTATGATGAGCGCTCTGTAATGAGCACTCATAAGTGAATACCATGACGCAAACCTTTATTCCCGGCAAAGACGCCGCACTGGAAGACTCAATCAATAGCTTTCAGCAAAAACTGCAACATCTTGATTTTAATATCGAAGAAGCCTCATGGCTGAATCCGGTCCCTCATGTCTGGTCAGTTCATATCCGCGACCGCGATTGCCCTTTATGTTTCACCAACGGCAAAGGTGCAAGTAAAAAAGCCGCTTTAGCTTCTGCTTTAGGGGAATATTTTGAACGTCTGTCAACCAACTATTTTTTTGCTGATTTCTATTTAGGGCAGGCTATCGCTAACGGTGAGTTTGTCCATTACCCCAATGAAAAATGGTTTGCTTTACCGGATGATGATTCCCTGCCGGAAGGCATTCTGGATGCCCGGTTACGTCAGTTTTACAATCCTGACAATGACTTATGCGCAAGTCAGTTAGTTGATTTGCAATCAGGCAATAAAGAACGTGGTATCTGCTCACTGCCGTTTACCCGTCAATCTGATAACCACACTGTCTATATTCCAATGAATATTATTGGCAATCTTTATGTTTCCAATGGGATGTCAGCAGGCAACACGATTAATGAAGCCAGAGTTCAAGGGTTATCAGAAGTTTTTGAACGCTATGTAAAAAACCGGATTATTGCGGAAGGCATCAGCCTGCCAGAAATTCCCCAAGAAGTGATGAATCGTTATCCTGGGGTTGTTGAAGCGGTTAACAAATTACAGGATGAAGGCTTCCCACTCTATTGTTATGACGCTTCTCTTGGTGGACAATTCCCGGTTATTTGCGTCGTTCTGTTTAATCCCAATAATGGTACCTGTTTCGCCTCTTTTGGTGCTCATCCTGAATTTGGTGTGGCACTGGAACGTACAGTTACCGAACTGTTGCAGGGCCGCAGTCTGAAAGATCTGGATGTGTTCAATGCCCCCACTTTCGATAATGAAGAAGTTGCGGAACATACCAATCTGGAAACCCACTTTATTGATTCGAGCGGATTAATCAGTTGGGATCTCTTCAAGCAAGATGCTGATTATACATTCGCTGACTGGAATTTCAGCGGCACCACAGAAGAAGAATTTACCACCTTAATGACTATCTTCAAGCAACTGGATGCGGAAGTTTATATTGCTGATTACGAACATCTTGGTGTTTATGCCTGCCGTATTCTGGTGCCGGGTATGTCTGATATTTATCCCGTGGAAGATTTGCATATTGCCAATAACACCATGGGGATCCACCTGAGGGAAACTTTATTCGCGCTACCGGATAGTCAATGGCAACCGGAAGAATATCTGGCCCTGCTTGAGCAATTAGATGAAGAAGGTCTGGACGATTTTACCCGCGTCCGTGAACTGCTTGGCATAGCTGTTGGTAAAGACAATGGCTGGAGCAATTTACGTATTGGTGAACTGAAATCCATGTTAGCGCTGGCAGGTGGTGATCTGGAACAAGCACTGATTTGGGTAGAGTGGACTCAGGATTTTAACGCCTCAATCTTTACGGCTGAACGGGCTAACTATTATCGCTGTCTGCAAACATTGCTTTTACTTGCTTTGGAAGCGGATAAAGCGCCTTCGCAATATTACCCAGCATTCATAAAAATGTACGGGCAGGATGCTGTTGAAGCAGCGTCAGCGGCTATTTCCGGTGAAAATTGTTTTTATGGCCTGTGGTCAATTGATTCAGATTTAAAATCACTGGCTGCTCATCAGGCTTTATTAGCCGCTTATGAGAAGTTGCAAAAAGCAAAATATCATTTCTGGAACGCCAAATAATATTCAATTTGGCTGAAAAGATAATTTATTATTAAAAGTAAAGTTCAGGTTAAATTAAGTTTATTTAAAACAACAAATAAATAACAAATTAACCTGAAATTTTACTTGTTGAATTGCCTTTCAATAAGCGAATAAAAAAATACAATAAAATTTAAAAAAATTTTAATTCACGTAACTCAATAAATTTATTAATATTTTATCCATTCAAGTCCATCAAAACAGCGTTTGCTCTCTGAGGATTATGATCTATATCAAATTTAGCCCCAAGAGCCTTTGTTACTATCATTACGTACAATAACTAATGAATAATAAAGAGAATGTTAGTATGCGAGCTGACAACCCTTTTAACTTATTGCCACCTGCGGTAATGACACAAATCGCCGATGATCTTGGTGTTTATAAAACCACCAAACATCCTGCAATAACCTATATGTCAGCCATCACTGCCGGGGTTTTTATTTCTATTGCATTTGTCTTTTATATTACCGCCACCACAGGAACCGCCTCTATCCCTTACGGGCTGGCTAAATTAGTTGGCGGAATTTGTTTCTCCCTCGGATTAATGCTAGTTGTCGTTTGTGGCGCAGACTTATTTACTTCCACTGTGCTCACGATTATTGCTAAAGCAACCGGGCGGATAACCTGGAACCAAATGTTTAAAAACTGGATTAACGTTTATTTGGGTAATCTGATTGGCGCGCTATTTTTCGTCACGGTAATATGGTTTGCCGGTCAATATAATGTTGCTAATGGATTATGGGGCCTAAACGTACTACAAACGGCTGACCATAAAGTACACCACACGTTTATTGAAGCCCTGTTTTTAGGCATTCTCGCCAATCTGATGGTTTGCCTCGCGGTTTGGATGAGTTATGCCGGACGGAGTTTAATCGACAAAATATTTGTCATGATTTTACCTGTGGCCATGTTTGTCGCCAGCGGCTTTGAGCACAGTATTGCTAACATGTTTTTAATTCCGCTTGGTATTGTTATTAAGCATTGCGCACCAACTGAATTCTGGATCAATGTGGGAGCGACACCTGAACAATTTTCTCAACTCACCCTTTCACACTTTATTACTGACAATTTAATTCCGGTCACTATCGGTAACATTATCGGTGGCGCAATTTTGGTGGGTTTGACTTACTGGTTAATTTATCTGCGTAGCGAGCAAAAACATTAATTAGCGCCCTCGCCGGGTTTCTCAAAAGTTCGATTATTAAAAGGTAGAAGTATCATGACTGAATTAAATGAAAAATTCTCTGTAGCATGGCAAGGTTTTAATCAGGGTGACTGGCAGAACGAAGTTAACGTTCGCGACTTCATCCAAAAAAACTATACACCATATGAGGGTGATGAATCTTTCCTGGCAGATTCGACCAAAGCAACTGATGCCCTGTGGGAAAAAGTCATGGAAGGTATCAAAATCGAAAACCGTACTCATGCGCCGGTTGATTTTGATACTGATGTTGCTGCTACCATTACCTCTCATGACGCAGGTTACATCGAAAAAGATCTGGAAACTATCGTCGGCCTGCAAACTGAAGCCCCACTGAAACGCGCCCTGATCCCATTTGGCGGCATCAAAATGGTGGAAGGATCATGTAAAGTTTATGGTCGTGAACTCGATCCTAAACTGAAACAAATTTTCACTGAATATCGCAAGACACATAACCAGGGCGTGTTCGATGTTTACACTCCAGATATTCTGCAATGCCGGAAATCCGGTGTTCTAACGGGTTTACCTGATGCCTATGGCCGTGGTCGTATCATTGGTGACTATCGCCGGGTTGCGGTATATGGTATCGACTATCTGCGTGATGATAAACTCGCCCAATTCAATTCGTTGCAGGAAAAACTGGAAAATGGCGAAGATCTGGCGATGACCATTCAGTTACGCGAAGAGATTGCCGAACAGCATCGTGCTCTGAATCAAATTAAAGAGATGGCCGCTAAATACGGCCATGATATTTCTGGTCCCGCAACTAATGCTAAAGAAGCGGTACAGTGGACTTATTTCGCTTATCTAGCAGCGGTTAAATCTCAGAATGGTGCCGCTATGTCCTTCGGGCGTGTATCCAGTTTCCTGGATATTTACATCGAACGGGACCTAAAAGCCGGGAAACTAACAGAAATCGAAGCTCAGGAATTGATCGACCATCTGGTCATGAAACTGCGTATGGTTCGCTTCCTGCGTACACCTGAATATGATGAACTGTTCTCCGGTGATCCAATCTGGGCAACAGAATCTCTGGCCGGAATGGGCGTGGATGGCCGTACTCTGGTGACCAAAAACAGTTTCCGTTTCCTGAACACTTTATACACCATGGGCCCATCGCCCGAACCCAACATGACTATCCTGTGGTCTGAAAAACTGCCTGTGAGTTTCAAAAAGTTCGCCGCAAAAGTTTCCATCGACACCTCATCTTTACAGTATGAGAACGATGATCTGATGCGTCCTGATTTCAATAACGATGACTACGCTATCGCCTGTTGTGTCAGCCCAATGATTGTGGGTAAACAGATGCAATTCTTTGGCGCCCGCGCAAATCTGGCGAAAACCATGCTGTACGCAATCAACGGCGGCGTGGATGAAAAGTTAAAAATACAGGTTGGCCCAAAAGAAGAGCCAATGAAAGATGACGTACTGGACTACGATAAAGTGATGGCCCGTATGGATCATTTTATGGATTGGCTGGCAAAACAGTATGTTACCGCACTGAACATCATCCACTATATGCATGATAAATACAGCTACGAAGCGGCATTGATGGCGCTGCATGATCGTGATGTTTACCGTACTATGGCATGTGGTATCGCCGGTCTGTCTGTCGCTGCTGACTCGTTGTCTGCCATTAAGTATGCCAAAGTCTCACCGATCCGTGACGAAGACGGTTTAGCTGTTGACTTCAACATTGAAGGTGAATACCCACAATTCGGCAACAACGATCCACGGGTTGATGATATCGCCTGTGATTTGGTTGAACGCTTCATGAAGAAAATCCAGAAGCTGAATACTTACCGTCACTCCGTGCCTACTCAATCAGTTCTGACCATCACCTCTAACGTGGTATATGGCAAGAAAACCGGCAACACGCCTGATGGACGCCGCGCTGGCGCACCATTTGGCCCTGGAGCTAACCCAATGCATGGCCGTGATCAGAAAGGGGCCGTCGCTTCCCTGACCTCTGTTGCTAAACTACCATTCGCCTATGCAAAAGATGGTATCTCTTATACTTTCTCTATCGTGCCGAATGCGTTAGGTAAAGATGATGAAGCACGTAAAACTAACCTGGCAGGTCTGATGGATGGTTACTTCCACCACGAAGCAACCATTGAGGGTGGTCAGCACCTGAACGTCAACGTAATGAACCGGGAGATGTTGCTGGATGCAATGGAAGACCCTGAAAAATATCCTCAATTAACTATTCGGGTATCGGGTTATGCCGTGCGTTTCAACTCATTGACGAAAGAACAGCAACGGGATGTGATCACCCGTACTTTCACGCAATCTATGTAATCAATCTATGTAATAATGTGTTGCCAAAAGGCCCTGAATTCTGGGGCCTTTATTCATTTATCCCGTCAGTTTTGGAGCAATCCTATTATGTCCGTACTTGGCCGTATTCACTCTTCCGAATCCTGTGGCACTGTTGATGGCCCAGGTATCCGGTTTATCGTCTTTTTTCAGGGCTGTCTGATGCGCTGCCTCTATTGCCATAATCGCGATACATGGGATACCCACGGTGGTAAAGAAGTCACTGTCGAAGAATTGATGAAAGAGGCAACAACCTATCGTCATTTTATGAACGCCTCAGGCGGCGGCGTTACCGCATCGGGTGGTGAAGCCATTCTTCAAGCTGAATTTGTACGTGACTGGTTTAGAGCCTGTCATGCCGAAGGCATTCATACCTGTCTTGATACCAATGGATTTGTCCGCCGTTATGATCCGGTTATTGATGAACTGATGGACGCGACTGATCTTGTTATGCTTGATTTAAAACAGATCAATGATGAAATCCACCAAAAGCTGGTGGGTGTTTCAAATCATCGCACTTTGGAGTTTGCCCGCTATCTGGCTAAACGTCATCAAAAAACCTGGATTCGTTACGTTGTTGTTCCAGGCTGGTCCGATGATAATGGATCCGCTCATATGCTGGGTGAATTTACCAGCAATATGAAAAATATTGAAAAAATTGAGCTTCTACCTTATCACGAACTGGGTAAGCATAAATGGATTACCCTAGGTGAGGAATATAAGCTGGAAGGTGTTAAACCGCCGGCAAAAGAGACAATGGACAGAGTGAAAGGTATTTTGGAAAGCTATGGGCATAAGGTTGTGTATTAATTAAATAACCTCAGCTC
>NZ_AYSJ01000013.1:737570-764493 GCF_000517265.1 Photorhabdus khanii NC19 | reverse complement strand
GCCACAAACGGCTCTGGCAATGTCCGGCATGCCACACAGAGCACGATCGGGATCTCAACGCTGCACTGAATATTAAACAGCAAGGCATATTTGAATTACAGGCGGCGGGACTCGTCGTTTCTGCCCATGGAGGCCTGCGTAAATCCGTCGCACAGACGGCTGCGGCCTAGGAAGTGGGAAGCCTGGCCGTTTACGGCGGGGAGCAGTCACAAACGCGCCTTTGGCACATAACCAAAGACGCGTCTTCAACAGTTCGTGTTAGTTGTAGTTTACCCAGCAGTCATAGGATGAAATGTACGGCGGCTGATACAACCCACCCGTGATATTTCCGACTTTCATTTGCAGGGTAATCCTACAGTCTGCTGGAACATTCGCTCCTGCGGCATTGATCGTGGCCGAGTCGCTGGCTACATCCAGAAATGCTTCCCATGCAGCAGAATTATCCGGGGTGGTGATGAAAAGACGCAGCGTGATTTGATTTTGCCAGCCAGCCCAATTGATTCGGTCATAGGTACACAGAATGGTGTTCACAATTCCTGAAGGTGTCGGTCCGTTCGAGGGAGCTAAGGTTGTACCAGAAATATACGCTCCGCCTTGAGTGGGTTTAGGGCCTAAACCAGAGCGATACCAACGTGGTCCGGTCTGTTGCGTGAGACTGTCCTCGGCTTCAATTTGCTGTTGTAGCAACTCCAGCAGAGATGAGTCTTCTTTGGTTAGGTCTACTTGGGTCAACGAAACAGTTTGTTCCTCTTTCAACAACATATCAGTGGGCAGAATTAGCTTGTTCATTTACATTCTCCTAATTTATATCGAAAATATGGTGACGAGCATTAAAACATCACTCGATCATGATCATGCAACACAATCGATAATGCTGGACTGATACTTATTAGAAGGGTAGATTTGTGAAAATCTTTCAGTTTCCGCGTAATGGTATTACGTCCCTAATCTAGCAGACGTGTGGCCCTACTTATGTCTTTGGGGATGTTTTTAAATGGGTTGGTCAATAACCTGACCCGGTAAGGTTGCCCTTACCGGGTTATTATGAGTTGTTGATAACGCTTTCTTCCCCTGAGCTGCACTTCACACAAGTTTCATTGACTTATTATGCTTATGCTTTGTATTGCCTGGTGAAAGCCCGGGGGCAGGTGTGTTTAGCTCAACAGAAGCGCGCTGTATTGCGACTCTAGATTATTAAGGAAGGCCAGCTGATTATGTATGAATTTGGTCAGATCTTGCTGGTTGGTTTTACTGTCTATTGTCTCCTGTAATTGATTGGCAAATAGACTCCATACTTGTTCCAGTGTTGTTGCCTGGCTCAGTAGTGTGGTGCGCTCTGTCTCGATTTGCTGTGCAGCGCCTATACCGGTAATCCGTTTTTCTGTCTCTTTCAGCTGAGTTTTCAGGTTATCGGACTCCTTATTCAACTGAGTGATTTGCTCATCCAGTTTGGATCTGGCATCGGCTAATTCTATATATTTCAGTCCCCTAGAAATATTGTCGAGAATCTTTTTGGCGATTTCAATTCCCTGCTTAAGTGCCTGTTTGATAGCCTCTTTTTTAGGGTTGCTGATATCCAGTTTGTCCACTTCGCTGGCATTGGGAATGTAGTCCTTGAACATGTCGGCCAGATTGTATTGGCGAATGACATCTTGGCTTTCGATGATCTTGTCGCGGTCTTCAGTTAGTTTGGTTTTTTTCTGCTCTTTCTGGGCAATATTGGCTTGCAGTTCTACTTTTCGTGCTTGCTCTTCTTCCAGGATGCCTCCCAGGCGTTCTGAAATCACAACGTTACGTACATCAGCAATTTTGCCGGCCAGTTGGTTAGCTTCATTATGTAGGCTGAGAATAACGTTTTTGACATCTTTATTCAGGTTGCGGACCTGCTCTAAACGTGCTTCTAACAGCGCCTCCCGGGTTTCATCGTCCAACTCAGAATTTTCCAGAGCTGCATCAATTTCGAGGATGGTCTGGAAGTATTCTTGAGGAGGGAGCTGCCGCAGGGCAGTTTGCAGGTGAGGCACAGAGATACGTACCGTTTCGTCAAGATCACGGCTGTATACGCCGACCCGTAGCGTTTTTTCCTGGATTATTTCAATGCCTGAAGTTTGTTGTTGCACCAGACGCCAGATGTTTTTCACCGCTTGGTTCAAGACTTTTATGTTGATTTCTGGATAAGTAGCAGAGTGTTGTGGAAAGGTGATGATTTCAGTCATTTTAATATGCTCCTTTTTTCTATTTCCTATGTAATACAGGGGGAATGTGATTAGTTATAGCGCTGTTTGTACTCTTTCAACGCTTCATCGAAAACTTTGACCAATTGTTTAGCGGAACCTTCTACTTCTTTCCAAGGGCTTATCACTTGCTGGAATTTAGTGATAAAAGAGGTCAGTTTCAGTGCATCGTTAATTTCGGCGAATTTATCTCTGGAAGCATTGATCTGAGTTAGCATGGATTGCCACATGTAATCCAGGTGGTTCAGTGCGACTTCTGCGTCCAGTAAACGGGTATCAATGTCGCTAAAATCAATAGATAAGTTGGTCATGGATTCTTGCAGCGCGCGTTTACCTTTGATGCTTTCTTCCAGGCCGCGTACTTCTTTGATCAGTGCGTTTTTCCGTTTGCGTGCTTCCTCTGCCTTAGCACCAAAGATGCCCCCTGTAATCGCGAGGCCGATAAGTCCCCCTGCGATGCCGGAGAAAGCCAAACCCACGAATTTGTCGTAGTCTTTTTTAAGTTGAGTGATTTCTGCTTTTTTCTCGGTGATTTTGTCATCCAGATCTTTGATGCTGACTGACATCTTATTGTCTTTCATCAGCTTTTTCTTATTTTCTACCTGTGGCTGTAAACCAAATGCAATGCTGCCATTGGAGAGTCTGCCGCCGATCAGTCTTAACTTGAAATCAGATACTTCGGTTTTGACCTTTTCGGTTTTCTGCTGCTGTTTTTGAATATCGATCTTCATGTTATCCAGGATTTCTTCCAGCGCATGTGACACCTCTTTATCTTCATTGGTGTAGGTGATACTGGCTAATTGTCTATCCGATAACTCTCCCAGTTTCTTCTTTATGCGTTCAATAATTGGCATCTCATTAATGATGCTGATGATATTCCCGCCGGTTTCGGTAATTTGTTGACCGACAATCTCCAGATCCATACTCTGTTGCATAATATCGTTTTCTACTCCGCTCCAGCTAAGTGAGTGAGTGCGGATTTCTTCAAACAAAATATGAATATCTTCTGGTTCCAGTCCAGGAATATCGACCTTTTGGTAACCTAGATAGTTTTTTACTTCCTCCAGATTAAAAGGTAGTGAAAGACCCTTCTTAACATATAGTTTGATATTAATAAGGTCTTCTTTGGTAAATATTCCACCGGGGCGGGCAACCCCTGCTTGTTTACCTGTCAGTAATTGCAAGGTAGCCGAGGGAATATCTGTTTCATTTAGTGTTTTTTCCGCTGGAAGTTGAGCTAATAACATATATTTCTCCATTAGTGGTTATTGCTTCATTGAAAGAATTATTAAATACATCAAGGCACAACCGGATGTCATAATACCCATGCCGTTGAATCTACGTTGTATTTTTTATTGAATAATCTTAATTAAAAATACATTGATTAGTGTGATTGTTTGTTGAAAAAACAGTTTAATACATAATTTTAATTAAAGATTTGTCTGTATTTTGATCTGCATTGGATATTGATATTTTAAATTGATAAATATAAAATTTTAGGATTTAAATGTTGTAAATTTATTTTTTATTTAGTTGTTGATTTTTAAAATAATACTTTGGTTTTCTTATTTGTTTGTTATGGGTTTTTATGTTCTTTCTTGATGTTAGAATGAAAAATATGAAATATTTAAATGCTATTTATGTGAAAATGTATTTTAAAACAAATAATTACATTTATATTGCTGTGTGATGATTATATAATCTCTCCCTTTTTGATTTAAGAGGCAGGTAATATGGTCTTTTTATAAAGGATAAGCTGGATGTTTTTGATTTACCGTTTATGGCGTGTTTAAAAAGTGGATAAGATTGCAGCCTATTTATCTTGTGTCATGGAATAAAGATTCAGATCCATATTTTAACTAAAGTCTTAATTGTTCATATAATGGCCGGAATTAACAAGTAAGGGGGGTGTTTTTATAATTCTATTTTACTATTGTACAAATAAGATATGTTCTTTAGAGAAAGGATTTTATTCGGGAAATAAAGGTTTGTTTTATTTCCTGGCTTATAATAACGGTCTTTATTTAGTAAGTTTTTAGCAGTAACTGAAAGAGTTCGCCTTTTGCCAATTACATAGTGCAAATTGATCATATTAATGAACTTAATATTCGTTGTCGGAAGGGAAAAACTTCTGATTTATCCGGTTTCAACGTTGGAGAGAGAGCCTTCGCTGCTAATGGAATTAAATAAGCATAACGATACAAATAATCAGGGCTTTAATTATTATTAATGCTCCGTATAATCTTACTTTTTATCATGTCTTTTGGGACAAGGTTGTAAATCAAACTGCCAAGGTGGTCGCTGATACAGGAAAAGTATGCGCCTGCATATGATCGAGAATGTGATTTGATGGGATAAGTCTTCGATTAAATGGCAATTCATTGAACTAGGATAAAGAAAAAATTGTCTGTGTCGTTAGGCTGACAGCGGGCTTTTACAATGTTTTGTTGAGTAAAATATGTCAAACAGCGCATTTAACCGCCGCTGGGCGGAACTTTTATTGGAAGCACTTACCCGCCACGGATTACATCATGTTTGCATTGCGCCAGGTTCACGTTCCACACCTTTAACAATGGCCGCAGCGGAGAATAACAAACTGATTTGTCATACCCATTTTGATGAACGCGGATTGGGCTATCTGGCGTTGGGATTATCCAAAGCAAGTAAAGAGCCTGTCGCCGTTATCGTCACTTCCGGGACGGCGGTGGCGAACCTTTATCCTTCATTAATCGAAGCCGGCTTAACGGGTGAACGCGTGGTTTTCCTGACTGCCGATCGGCCACCGGAGTTAATGGATTGTGGGGCGAATCAAGCTATTCATCAGCAGGGTATTTTTGCTTCTCATCCATCCCAGACAATTTCTTTGCCAAGACCAACAGACGATATCGCTGCAAGCTGGCTGGTTTCTGTCATAGATAATGGTATGGCGAACTTGCAACATGGTGCTTTGCATATTAATTGTCCATTCGCTGAACCTTTATATGGTAATGAAGAGCCTGCTTATTATGAGTGGCAGCAACAGTTGGGCAGCTGGTGGAAAAACAACCGGCCTTGGTTGAGTCAACCGGCGACCTGTGCTGTGGCAGAAGTGCCGGATTGGAGCTATTGGCAACAGCAACAAGGGGTTGTATTGGCTGGACGAATGAGTGCTGAAGAGGGAATTTATGTTGCTGAATGGGCGAAAACATTGGGCTGGCCGCTGATTGGCAATGCGCTTTCACAGACCGGGCAACCATTGCCTTGTGCCGATTTATGGTTGGATAATCCTCACGCACAGGCAATTTTGGCGCAAGCGCAACTAGTGGTCCAGTTTGGTTCCTGTCTGATAGGAAAACATCTGTTACAGTGGCAGGCTAAATGCCAGCCGGAGGAGTTTTGGATTATTGATCCAATCCCAGGCCGGCTTGATCCCGCCAATCATTGCGGCAGAAAGTTAACCTGTAATATTGCTGACTGGTTACTGGCTCATCCGGCACAATCGCGTACATCGTGGGCAGAAGAGCTCATAATCTGGTCAGAGAAAGCGGTTAACTGCGTCAGAACAGAATTAACAGGGAAGTGCAGTGAAGCCGCCGTAGCTTATCAATTACATGAATTACTGCCTGAATGTGGACAATTATTTGTGGGTAACAGCCTGATTGTGCGTTTGATCGATGCACTTGGACAATTACCGGCAGGGTATCCGGTCTACAGTAACCGGGGGGCAAGCGGTATTGATGGATTGATTTCCACTGCAGCAGGCGTGCAGCGGGCAATGGCAAAGCCAACCTTGGCGATTATCGGTGATTTATCTACACTTTATGATCTGAATGGCTTGGCATTGTTGCGTCATCCTTCCGCGCCAATCGTATTAATCGTGGTAAATAATAATGGCGGACAAATTTTCTCTTTACTGCCTACACCGGAAGAAGAGAGGCAGCGTTTTTACTGTATGCCTCAGCACGTTAATTTTGATCATGCGGCGGCGATGTTTGGTTTGAATTATGCCAGTCCACAAAGCTGGATTGAATTGCGACAATGTACTGAGCAGGCATGGCAACAAAATGAAACCACGCTGATTGAACTGAAAGTGCTGGATAGAGAAGGGGCTGAGTGTTTGCAACAGCTTTTAAAACAGGTGGCCATGTTGTGAGTCTGGCTTGTCGCAAGTTCAATAGCCATAATGGCCATCCCTGGCTGGTGTGGTTGCATGGATTATTGGGTAATGGTGATGAATGGTTGCCATTAGTGAATCTGTGCGCTCAGTATCCCTCATTGGTCATCGATCTACCTGGTCATGGTGATTCCAGGGGTATTCAGGTAAAAGATTTCACCGATATGAGTCGTCTTCTGTCTGAAACATTAACAGAACAGCAAATTGATAAATGCTGGCTGATTGGCTACTCCTTAGGGGGCCGTATCGCCATGCATCATGTCTGTTATGGTGATATTCAGGGATTGTGTGGGTTGTTGGTTGAAGGAGGAAACCCTGGTTTGTTCTCCCAACAGGAAAGAAATGCCCGTCTTGAGCATGATAGACGCTGGGCCAGACGTTTTCGTTTTCAGCCGATTGAACAGGTTTTGTCCGATTGGTATCAGCAGGCGGTTTTTTCTGATCTATTACCTGAGCAGCGCCGACAACTGATTAAGATGCGCCGCCATAATCATGGCGGTGGTGTGGCTGATATGCTGGAAAATACCTCGCTTGGTTATCAGCCTTGGTTGGTGCCTGAACTGCAACAACTGGCGTTGCCTTTTGCTTATCTGTGTGGCGAAAAAGACGAAAAATTTCAGCAAGTAGCAAAGTACTGCGCTTTACCACTGCAAACCATTGCGCATGTTGGGCATAATGCTCACCGATCGAACGCGGCGGCGTTTGCTGCGGCAGTAAACCATTTTTTATCACTCTTTGGTTGAAGGAATACGAATATGATTTACCCGAGCGAAGAAGAGCTATATGCCCCGATTGAGTGGCTGGACTGCTCTGAAAAATTTGAAGATATTCTTTATCACAAATCCACCGATGGCATTGCTAAAATCACCATCAATCGCCCGCAAGTACGTAATGCGTTCCGCCCATTGACTGTTCAAGAGATGATGCAAGCGCTGGATGATGCTCGTTATGATGACACTATCGGTGTGGTTATCCTGTCCGGTATGGGTGAAAAGGCCTTTTGCGCCGGTGGCGATCAAAAAGTCCGGGGTGACTACGGCGGTTATCAAGATGCCAGAGGCACCCATCACCTGAATGTGTTGGATTTCCAGCGCCAGATCCGCACCTGTCCAAAACCCGTCGTTGCTATGGTGTCCGGATATGCGATTGGAGGCGGTCATGTATTGCACTTGGTGTGTGATCTGACTATTGCTGCTGATAACGCTATTTTTGGTCAGACTGGGCCTAAAGTCGGTTCTTTTGACGGCGGTTGGGGAGCATCTTATATGGCACGGGTTGTCGGTCAGAAAAAAGCCCGCGAAATCTGGTTTCTGTGCCGTCAATATGATGCAAAACAAGCACTGGATATGGGGTTGGTTAACACGGTTGTACCTTATGCAGATCTGGAAAAAGAGACGGTCCGCTGGTGCCGTGAAATACTGGAAAATAGCCCAATAGCCCTGCGTTGCCTGAAAGCGGCGTTGAATGCTGACTGTGACGGCCAGGCTGGATTGCAGGAGCTGGCCGGTAACGCCACAATGCTTTTCTACATGACAGAAGAAGGTCAGGAAGGGCGTAACGCCTTTAATGAGAAACGCCAACCTGATTTCAGCAAGTTTAAACGTAACCCATAATGCGTATTGCGACTTTATACCGGTTCAGACTGCCGATGGAGGCCGGCGTTATACTGCGATATCAGCGGCTTAAAACCCGCGATGGCTTTCTGGTGCACTTGCAGAAAAATGATCACCAGGGATGGGGTGAGATTTCACCCCTGCCGGAATTTAGCAAAGAAACTGTTGAGCTGGCGCGGGAAGCAACGGTGGAATGGCTTAAACAGTGGTGCCTTGGTGCTGAACCGGGCGAAAGTGAATTGCCTTCTGTCGCATTTGGGATTAGCTGCGCCTTAGCTGAATTACAGGGTGAATTGCCGGAAGCAGCTGATTACCGGAAAGCGCCACTGTGTAACGGTGATCCTGATGAGCTGATTGTTCGTCTTGGTGAAATGAGTGGGCAAAAAGTTGCCAAAGTGAAAGTCGGGCTGTACGAAGCGGTGCGTGACGGTATGGTGGTTAATGTTCTGCTGGAAGCTGTACCCGATTTATCTTTGCGACTGGATGCTAACCGTAGTTGGAGTCGTGCTAAAGCGAATGGTTTCGCTAAATATATCGATCCTGATTACCGCCACCGGATTGCCTTTTTGGAAGAGCCTTGCCAAACCCCGGCAGACTCTCTCGCTTTTGCCCGTGATACTGGGATCGCCATTGCCTGGGATGAAAGTCTCCGTGATGAAGGTTTTAATGTGGAGGCTCAGGAAGGTGTTGCGGCTATTGTAATCAAACCTACTTTGACAGGAAGTCTTGCCCGTTGTTGTCAGTTGATTTCAACAGCGCGTAGTGCCGGGTTGGAAGCGGTGATCAGCTCCAGTATTGAAACCAGTTTTGGTCTGACTCAGCTTGCCCGCATTGCTCATTGGCTGACGCCTGCTTCCATTCCAGGGTTGGATACGCTGGAACTTGTTCAGTCTCAGTTAGTGCGCTGCTGGCCGGATAGCACGATGCCAGTGACAGGATTGGATGAATTGGAAATCGCATGGTGCAGTTAAATCCATTTACCCAGTGGCCGTGGCGCTACTGGGCATCTTTTAGCCCCGAAAATATTGCCATTAGGTTGTGTGATCGCGTTTTAAACTGGCATCAGTTGGTTGCTACTTTGGATGCGATAGCGGCAAATTTCCGCCAACAAGGGGTAGTTGAGGGCAGTGGTGTCATGCTGCGGGGGAAAAATAGCGAACAGATGTTACTGAGTTATCTCGCTGCATTACAGTGTGGTGCGCGGGTGTTGCCGCTGAATCCTCAATTGCCTGAAGTGCTTCTATCTGAATTACTGCCACATTTGAATATTGATTTTGTTGCTGATTTCTATAGTGGCGACTTGCCCGCTATAGAGGCCAGATCCCTTGATTGGCAAAGTGAGCCACTGAATTCTGATGATAATTCAGTAGCATGGGATGCAATGCGTCCCGCCAGTATGATTTTGACTTCCGGCTCTTCCGGGTTACCGAAAGCTGCCGTTCACTCAATTCATGCACATCTTTCCAGTGCGCGGGATGTCCTTTCTGTGATGAATTTTCAGCAGCAAGATAGCTGGTTGCTTTCATTGCCGTTGTTTCATGTCTCTGGTCAGGGGATTATCTGGCGTTGGTTAATGAGAGGGGCTTCTTTGGTATTGAGAAATATCAATCCACTGGAGCATGCTTTAGCCGATTGTACTCACGCTTCATTGGTTCCGACTCAGCTCTGGCGGTTACTGGAGCAGTCACAAAATCAGCCGCCGAATTTGAAAGAGGTGCTGTTGGGTGGGGCAATGATCCCCGTTGAATTGACGCAAAGGGCAGAGCAGCAAGGTATTCGTTGTTGGTGTAGTTATGGTTTAACCGAACTGGCTTCAACGGTATGCGTTAAACGGGCAGATGAGTTTCCTGGCGTGGGAAATCCATTACCGGGCAAGGAAGTTCGTTTAATCAAGGAGGAGATTCAAATTCGTTCTGACAGCCTGGCCTGTGGATATTGGCTGGATGGAAAATTACAACCATTGGTTGATCGTGATGGCTGGTTTCATACCCGTGATCGGGGAGTAATACAACAGAGTGAATTACGCATACTTGGCCGGATGGATAATCAGTTTTTCAGCGGTGGAGAAGGCATTCAACCGGAAGAGATTGAACGAATGGTTAACACCTATCCACAGGTAGAGCAGAGTTTTGCTGTTCCGGTGCCCGATCCTGAATTTGGTTATCGGCCTGTCGTTGTCATTGATAGTGACTCACCTGAAATTATTGACTTATTACCTGAATGGTTGGTTGATAAACTGGCGGCTTTTCAGCGTCCGGCAGCTTACTATCTCTTACCTCAGCAGTTTAAAAATGATGGTATTAAAATATCCCGTCAGCAGATCAAAAACTGGGTATTGGATTTACCCGGTTGCTCTTGAGCTATTTTGATTTGCTATCAATATGTTGAATTTCGTACTGCCCATTATCGCTAATGGAGTCATGGGCAGAGATAATTAATGATACGGTGTTGTTAGCAATCAGTCTTTAATTTTTGCAGTGCTTTTTCGACACCAGCACCATATTCTGGGTGAACTTTTCTAAATAGCTCAACCTGACGGCGTTGAGTCTCTTCATGTGCTTGTGACAGTTCACTGGCGATACGGTCAAACATACGCTGATGCTCTTTACTACTGATTAAGTTATACAGTGCGCAGGGCTGACTGAAATAATCTTCATCTTGACGATGGTTCCAGTTATCGGCATCTCCTTCTAAAGACAATGATGGTTGTTTGAATTCAGGTTGTTCCTGGAACAATCCTGCACTGTTTGGTTCATAAGTCACCGTGTTTCCGCTGTTACCATCCACGCGCATTGCACCATCACGGTGGTAATTATGGAACGGACAACGAGGTGTATTAACCGGAATTTGATGGTGGTTAACACCAAGACGATAACGTTGAGCATCACCATAGGAGAACAGGCGGCCCTGTAACATCTTATCAGGGGAGAAACTGATACCTGGCACAACATTAGCAGGGTTGAAAGCGGCCTGTTCAACTTCTGAGAAGTAGTTCTCAGGGTTACGGGTCAGCTCGAAATAACCGACATCAATCATTGGGTAATCGCCATGAGGCCATACTTTTGTCAAATCAAACGGATTGTACGGCGTCTGAGAAGCTTCGTTCTCTGGCATAATCTGAACTTTTAATTTCCAGCGTGGATAATCTCCTTGCTTAATTGCGGTAAACAAGTCACGCTGAGAACTTTCGCGATCTTTACCGACCAGCGCTTCCACTTCGTCATCCAACAGATTTCTAATGCCCTGCTGACAACGGAAATGGAATTTCACCCAGAAACGTTCATTATCTGAGTTGATAAAGCTGAATGTATGGCTACCAAAACCGTGCATATGGCGGAAAGATCTGGGTATACCACGGTCACTGAAATCAATGGTTAATTGATGCAGTGATTCAGGTTGATGAGAGAAGAAATCCCATTTATAGGCGGGATTACGCAAATTGGTATGCGGATCACGTTTAACAACATGGTTAAGATCTGGGAATTTCAGGGGGTCACGAAGATAGAATACCGGGGTATTGTTACCGACTAAATCCCAGTTACCTTCTTCGGTATAGAACTTAAGCGCAAAACCACGAATATCACGTTCCGCATCTGCTGCTCCGCGCTCACCGGCGACGGTTGAGAAACGGGCAAACATTTCTGTTTTTTTGCCTATTTCAGAGAAAATCTTAGCGCTGGTGTACTTAGTGATATCGTGAGTAACGACAAAGGTCCCATAAGCTCCAGAGCCTTTGGCGTGCATACGACGCTCTGGAATAACTTCACGGTCAAAATGGGCAAGTTTTTCTAAGAACCAAACATCTTGTAACAACATAGGACCACGTTGGCCTGCGGTTATGACATTATTATTGTCAACGACAGGGGCTCCGGCATTCGTTGTAAGTCCTCTCTTTTTCATCACACTTCTCCTGTTTTACATGAAAAAAAACAGCGTAATCGCTGATTAAAAAAAACAGTTCTGGTCAAATGTTAAAATTCAAATGTTGTGTTTTTTCTATAAGTTATTTATTGTTTTTTCCTTTACTATTTAATGTAAAATTATTTATATAGTTAATTATTAAGTAAATGAAATGAAAAATTCACACATATTTAGTAAGTATAGATGATTCATTTCCTTTTGTTGTCTACAGGTTTAGTTCTATTTAAGTAAGATGCTTAACATTAAGTAAATAAAGAGGAAATATATGAAGGCTTATCTTGCCGCAGCAGCAACCAGTTTATTGTTCATTGCCGGGACAGCAAATGCGATTTCGGTGAATGTTCAGGCTGGTCGCCATTTCACCAATACTTCAGCGGCAATTGGTGATAACGGTGCTGGATTATCTTTTAACGGTAACTGGGCACGCAGTGATCATAATGGGCAACTGGGAAGTTTGGGAACGGCCTTTAGTCTGCCCGTCGGCCCATTGACTGCTAGCATTGGCGGTAAGGTTCTCTATTTATCACCTAAAGATGGGAAAAAGGGTGAGGCATTGGCAGGTGGTGTGGGTTTGAGTTGGGCGGTTATGCCATCTTTATCTCTGTACAGTGAAGTTTACGGTGCGCCATCCAGTTTAACTTCTGGCATTGATTCTTATACTGAAGCGACGGGTGGCTTGCGTTTTACCGTATTTAAGCCGTTGACAGTGGATGCAGGTTATCGAGTGATGAATATGAGAGGGAAAGAAGGGCACAGGGATAACAAACTGGCTGATGGATTTTATGTTGGTGCCGGTTTGAATTTCTAAACGGTTTTTATGGGCTCAGTCCGCATCATTTCTGATGCGGACAATTTCAACTTAGGCTTAACCCACTTCTGGCAGCAATCCGCTGACAATACCAATCTGGATAGCAATAACTGCAATTCCACAGAGAAACACCAGCACCAAAACGGGTTTTCCGCCTATGACCCGATAAGCTGTTTGTTCAATTTGGCGGCTGCGCCATACCAGCATTGAAGGCAGCAGCAGAGCGAGAATGGACAGTGCTACCGCGGCGAAAGTCAGAGCCATAACAAAGTTTGGATAGTACAACGCGCAAAGCAAGGGTGGAACAAAAGTAATCACCCCTGTTTGCAGGCGGCCTGTCGCATTGTTACGGCGTTTGAACAGATCTGCCATGTAATCAAATAGACCCAAAGAGACACCAAGAAATGAGGTTGCTAGTGCCAGGTCAGCAAACAGACGGACAGCAAGTTCTACTCGGGGAGTGGCAACGACGTCTCTCACTGCCTGTAACAGCCCATTCAACCCCGCCTGTTCTGCCAGAATACCGACAAAAGTATGGGAAGAAATCGCTCCTAGTGTTGCTAATTGCCACAGAATATAGGCAGTCAATGGGATAGCACTGCCGATAACAAATATTTTGCGTAACTTGCGGGTATCGCCGCCCATATAACTGACGATGCTTGGCACACTGCCGTGAAAGCCAAAAGAGGTGAATACTACGGGAATTGCTGATAATACCAGACCTTGCTCCAGGGGCATGGAAAGCAAGTTAGTGTTGTTGATATGAGGCATCATGACTGCCAACATAATCACCAGGAAGATGATTTTTGCAGTAAACAGCAGGCGGTTAATCATATCGACAGATTGAGTACCGATAGTGACAACACAACCCGCGACAACGGTGAAAATCAGTATCCCAAATGAGACCGGAATGGGTCTATCCAGCCATGAAGACAGGCTGCCTGCAAGCAATTCACCGGCACCGCTGATATAAGCGGTGGTCAGGGCATACATCAGAAATAGCATACTGAAACCGGTAAGCCATTGACCACCACGTCCCAGATAGCGTTTTGCCACGGTTCCTAAGCCAGTATCTGCTGGGCTGTACTGATAAACTTCCACCAGCAATAAAGCGGTATAGCTCATCAAAACCCAAAGAGCGACTAACATCACGAAGGTTGTCCCAAGACCAACACCGGCCGCAGCCAGTGGCATAGCCAGCATCCCTGCACCAATTGTTGTCCCGGCGACGATAAAAATACTGCCAATAGTGCGATTCTTCACGCTTTCCTCTGCTTCTGAACTGATTGAAATAGTTATAGAAAGGGAGGCTAAAGGATCAATTTATTTATGTCAAATAACGGTTACACAAAATGTAAATAAATAATTACATTATATATTTTTGCATTAGACTGAATTATGTATTTGAGTAAATATAAATAATTACTAATTTTATTAATTGTCAATTAATCAGGTTATTGATCACATTTAAAGGTTGTGCTCATTATTACTATCTGATTTGGCGGGTAAGATAAGCATTATTAATTCTTTTAACAATTCACTTATTATGAAATAAAATTTATCAATGGAAAGAATATTTGTTTGTCTAAGAGGGTTGGTGGTATCTGTTCAGTTAGCGATATCAGGGGAGGCTTATGCTTCAGAGTTCATTAGCCCCGCAGATCAGGAGATTATCACTCAACAACAGAAGGCATTGTTGCAGCAAGCTCAACAGCAGCGTGATGCTATACGTAATAACATTACCTTATCTCCATCTTTAGAGCCCAAGCTTGATGGCGCTGAATCTATTTGTCATACCACTCACCGTATTCAATTTGAAGGTGCTGAAAGTCTTTCCCGATCAGTGCGGGACGGTTTAACACAGCCTTATCTATCCCATTGCTTAACCTTACAGGATATTAATGGGCTGGTGCGTAAAGTATCGAATGCCTATATCGAACGGGGTTATGTCACTTCCCGAGCTGGACTCAGGGCGCAGGATTTATCTACCGGTATTCTCATTATTACCGTGAGCGAAGGTAAAGTTGAATCAATCAGCCTTGACGATGAAACTCCGCTCTCATTGAAAATGGCCTTTCCAGGAATAGTTGGTAAGACGTTGAATCTACGGGATATTGAACAGGGGATGGAACAACTGAATCGGCTTCCTTCTCAACAAATGACGATTGATATTCAGCCGGGAAAGCAACTCGGTTATTCCACAGTTATCTTGAAACGAATATCGACTCGTTTACCGGTCAGTGTCAGCTTTGGTGCGGATAATAGCGGTCAAAAAAGTACAGGTACTGGGCAACTCAATGCCAGTATGAGTTTGGATAATCTGTTACATTTTGCTGATCAGTGGTCATTATCTGCTAGTCGGAACAGTGACTTTCGTAATAACCATCAGAGCCGGAGCCTCTCTTCCCATGTGACCGTGCCTTATGGTTACTGGCTGTTCAGTTATCAATATGCGTGGAATGATTCTTTTCAGGATATTCCGATAGGTTCACGAACCAATCGCTATGAAGGTGATAGCCAGACTCATCGGTTGGCGGTAAATCGGACGCTATATCGTGATGGTAAGCAGAAACTGGCACTGAATGTAGGAATGACGCGCCGTCAGACGACCAACGTGATGGCGGGAAAGAAATTATCCATTAGCAGCTCGACATTAAGTGTTATCAACTTTGGCGTTAATTACAGTTCAGTATTGGCGGGTGGCTATATCACTTTCAATCCTGTATTGAGCCGTGGCTTATCCGTGTTAGGTGCCACAAAAGATGACCCACATTTCCCCGATATGCCACGGAGTCAATTTCGCAAATTTAGTCTAAGTGCCAGCTATTTTATTCCGGTCACGGATTTCATCTATTACCTCTCATCTATTTACGGCCAGACCACACCGGACAACCTTTACGCCAGTGAAAGCCTATCACTGGGCGGGCAATATTCTGTCCGGGGATTTAAGGAGCAATATCTTACCGGCAATCGCGGCGGATATTGGCGTAATGAATTGAATTGGCGGGTTGCAGAACTTCCTGTGTTGGGGGAGCTCGCTTTAACCGGTGCATTGGATACCGGCTGGTTACAGAAAAAAACCGGACAAATTGATGGCGGTAATGTCACCGGCACTGCGCTTGGCGTCTCACTGACCAATCGCAGGTTTAATCAGACTATGACTTTAGGAACACCATTGACTCACCCTGATCATCTGAAACCAGATAACTGGGTGGTTTACTGGTCTGCATCACTGATTTTTTAGCGATGCAATACAGGGAGTTATACCAATAACCTTGTATTTAAATTAAGAAAAAAGGATAGAATGATGGATAGATGTAACAACCCTATGGCAAGGGGCGCTTGTTATCTTTTAATTTATCTGACTGCGACATACCCCCTGCATCCCGCTATAGCGGCTGGGATCACACCTGACAATAACCGTACACAGGTACAAAATCAGGGCAATGTGCCGGTTGTCAATATTGCTACTCCTAATGGCGCCGGAATATCTCATAATACCTATAAAGAGTTTAATATTGCTACTCAGGGAGCTGTATTAAATAACGCTACTCAGGCGGCTAAATCTCAATTAGCCGGGCAATTAAATGCAAATAGCAACTTGAAAGGTAAAGCAGCCGAATTAATTATTAATGAAGTCACTGGTAACGGGCGGTCTAACCTGCAAGGCAAACTGGAGGTAGTCGGTAATAAAGCTAATGTGATGATTGCCAACCCTAACGGCATTACCTGTGATGGCTGTGGCTTTATTAATACCTCCAGCGCAACAGTGACTACCGGGAAACCTCAGTTTGACAAACAGGGTGCATTGGAAGCATTGGAAGTCAAAAAAGGCCAGATTACGATTGGTGGCAAAGGGCTGGATGGCAAGGCGACGGATTATATTGACATTATCAGCCGGGCGACTGAGTTAAATGGAAAAATTCAGGCTAACAACTTGTCCTTTACACAGGGTGCTAATCGGATTGATTTTAACGATGGTACCGTGCAGAAAATCACTGGGGAAGGCGTTAAACCTCAATTAGCCGTTGATACCAAGGCATTAGGTGGCATGTATGCCAATAAAATTCGCTTGGTTGCTACTGAAGATGGCGTTGGGGTTAATTTGAAAGATTTAACCAGCGACCAGCGTGATATTACTTTAAACGTTAATGGCAAAATCGAACTGGGAAATGCCAAAGCTAAGACGGATTTTAATCTCAGTGCCAGAGAAACGCATATTGCCCCTAATATCAAGGTACAGGCAGAACGGGATATTACTTTGGCAAGTACTAAACTGGATAATAAAGGGAATGTAACTGCGGGTCGGGATATGCGGATATTGGGTGATACTTTACGCAATACTGGAGATAAAGCACTTCTGCAAGCCAATAATAATATGTGGTTACAGAAAGATGCTCAGGGGAATAAGAGTATACTGATTGAGAATAAATCTGCGACGATAAAGACCGTGAAAGGGGATTTGGTTGTTAGGACTAATGAACTAAATAATGTTCGTAGTGAATTTGTTACTGGGTGGAAAATACAAAACCCAGATTCGGATAAGATTGAATATTTGGGTTTTGAACTGCTATTTCGTGACCATTTAAATGGATTTAAACCAGTATTAGAGAACACTGAAGTTAAGAAATGGTTTGGTACTGTCGATTTTAATAAAAATAATTGGATAAATACCGGTAGAAAAGAGTTGATTTTAAGTAAATCGACATCAGAAGCTGTCATTTTTTCCGGTGGTAATATGTATGTCAATTCAAATAAAATATTAAATGAAGCAAGCTCAATACAAGCATTAAAAAATGTTTTTCTTACGGGCCTGACTCTTCAAAATTTCACTAAAAACTTAGGGGTGATAAATTATTTTACTAAATTCTCAACTGATTTCAATCCATTGAATGATACTGAGAGTAGTAGGGATTTAATTATCGGATTGGAACATTTGATAGATGAGTTTCCTATGTATATGGAGAATGATATTGAATTTAAAAATACAGGATCGGCCAATGAATGGGAAAATAAAAAATATTATTTAGCTACTATTTCAGCTGGTGGGGATTTAGTTGCTGATTTTAGAGATGATATTGATATTAACACTCCATCTATCTCTAATATCAAGGGAGTTTCAGAAATCTCTGGGGTTCAACGACCTGATGCATTAGTAGCAAGAAATATATTGTTGAACTCAAAAAAGATAAATGTCACAGATAATAATATTAAATCTGTTGATGGGATAAATATTCTTGCGGGTGACGGAATTGATATTAAATATGGCTCGATTTTAGCTGGTGGTGATTTATCTATGACAGCTACAAATGATATTAATTCTGTACAAGGGGAATTAAAGGGTAAAAATATTACCGCTATTAGTAAAAATGCTGATTTAAGTTTTAAAAGCAGTGAGGATACCGGGTATTTTAATCTTGATGGTACGCGTAAAATAAGTAGTTTGGAAGCTACTGGTGATTTATTATTACATGCTGGTAAGAATATTCTTCTGAGAAATTTATTCCTAACTAAGAGTAATAGTATCTCTCTAGCCGCAAACAATGACATTACTATTGATAACAATAACGCATTATTGACACATAAACGAATGAGGGGAGGTTTATCTGGCAACAGAGAACAAGAATTCTTTAATAATATGTTCTCCAAAATAGGTAAATTAGACACCAAAGGCTCTGTTGTGATTAATGCTGGAGGAACGTTACGTGCTGAAGGTGTTAATATCTCAGCAGGTAAAGATATCAGTTTAACTTCTGCAAAAGATATTGTACTGAATCATCGTAAATTTCCTCATTTATTAAGTGAATCAGTTCCCTCATATAGACCATTTAATCCTAGTGAATTAGGTCGAACATTTGATGGGTTATTTCAAATGGGTTTTGTCCCCCTCCCCAAGAATGAGTTATTTCCCTCGTCTCGATCCGGGGAATTAAGTAGTCGTATAACCGCAGGAAATAATATTAGTGTTATCAGTGGTGCAGATATCAATGGAAAGGCGGCTCAAATTAACGCCAAAGGTAACACATTATTATCAGCAGGTCGTAATATTAATCTGTTAGCACTGGGCTATTCCGCTATTGATAACAAGAACGATAACAATAAGGATGATCGTCATATTGTTGCTGTAGTCAATGGTGGAAAACAACTTACTGTAGCTGCTAATGGAACGCTGATGACTCAAGGAGCCACATTAAGCTCAGGAGGAAATACAACAATTTCTTCCGGTGGCAATATGCGTTTTGAATCGGTGCAGAATCACACTTACCGGGAAAGTGGCAGGGAATTCACCGAATCAGTGACTCAGCAAGGCAGTGAATTGACCAGCGGCGGTGTACTAACAGTTATCTCAAACGGCAGCATTCTTTTCCAGGCCACCAAACTGGCTGCTAAAGGTGCGATGGATGTCGCGGCAAAAGGGGGTTATCTATACGCTCAGGCGATGGAAGAATCCAGCCACTATGAGAAAACAGAGACAAAGCGTAAATGGTATGGCAAGAAGAAAACCATTAAACGTACCCGTCATGATGTCACTAACAAAGTCACTGAATTTATCGCTGGTGGTGATATTAATCTGTTAAGCCGGGATGACAGCACTTATGAAGCCAGTAAAATCTCCACTAATAAAAATGCCAAACTGACCAGCACTCACGGTAAAGTCAACTTTAAGGCGGTAAAAAATACCACTTTTGAGCAGACCATTACCAACTCCAAAGGTTTTTATATCAAACACAGGGATAAAGGTTATACCAAAGATACGTGGATTCTTCCTGCTATTCATATCGGCGGAAAACTTACCGTAGATGCAGCAAATGGTGTTAGCGCTGATATTAAAGCAAAAAATGGTCAATCATTACAAAATGTATTGGCAGTATTGGGAAATACGCCAGAAACAGCCTGGCTGAAAGGGCTTAGTGGGAACAAAGATATTCAGTGGAATTTGGTCAAAGATGCTTATAACAGTTGGGATCATAAGAGCAAGCATTTAAATCCAGTGATTTCTGCGGTGATTGCTATTGCAGCGGCGGCGGCAACAGCAGGCAGCTCTCTGTCAGCATCTGTTGCATCTTATGCGGGTAATAGCGTTGCGGGTGGCGCGTTAACTGCGGGTATGTCATCACTGGCTGCACAGGCGGCTGTCGCTATTGTAGACAATCAGGGTGATATATCCAAAGCGCTAAAAGCATTGGGTAGCAGTGATGTCATTAAATCAACGATTACCTCAATGGCGATTGGTGGCGCACTGGCCGGATTTGATTCCTATATGGGATGGGATAAAGCAGCTGATGGCACTAAATTAGATCCGACAAAAGCGAAATTACCCCAAATCAGCAATGGTGATTGGAACAAAGTCGTCCAGCGGGTAGCGGGCCAATCTATTATTAGTTCCAGCCTGAATACCACCATTAACGGCGGCAGTTTTAAAGATAATTTGACTACTGCTCTGTTGGCTAATATTGGCAGCCAGATTCATGCTGAGGGTGCCAGATTGATTGGTGATAATGGCGAGGTATTGGGAGTGCCGGGCAAAACGTTGAGCCACGCAGTTGTGGCAGGGATCAGCGCTGAAATTGGCCGGGGAAATGCCAAAGGTGCAATGGCGGGGGCTTTGGCTGCGGAACTGGCTGGTATCATGATGGGTGATAACATCATCAAAGCTGAAGAGTGGCAGAGAACATCGGAACGGCAAGCGCAAATTGCCCGTGCTTTTGGTGGTTTTGCCGGTGCGGTATTTACCGGTAAAGCAGACGGTGCTTATAGTGGAGCAAGCGGTGCGGAGAATACTTTCCGTTACAATTACCTGGCTCATCACCAACAGCAATTAATGGAGAAAGAGCTTGCCGCAGAATCCAACTACCTTAAAAAAGCGCAGATTTTTGCTAAATGGGGCTTGATTAGTAACACGCAAGACGGGTCTTTAGCGGCGGGTTTTATATCCGGTATTCCGTCAGAACTTTATGATAGTGTGATGGCAATTGTCGGAGCGGTATCTAATCCTTCGGAAGTCATTGAAGCACTTAAAACGCTATTGATTCAGGAGGATATGCCCGGCTTTATCTGGCAGGCAACAAAGGAGGGTTATCTCAAGCAGCTTGATATTGTCAAAGCTGAATATGAAAAAGCGGGTCCTGAGGGAGCCTATAACGCTGGCTTGGAAGCAGGAAAAATTGTTACTGAAATAGCCAGTATGGCAGCCGGTGGCCTTGGCGCGGTCAAGGGATCGACATCTGGTGCAGCTAAATTATCGAAAGTGATATCAAAAGATCCGCACCCAACAGTAGACATAAGGCATGTGTATCGGGTAGAAAAAGATGGTAGCAAAACCCAAATGACGTGGGGAGAAGGTAACTATAAACAGGGGTATCCTTTTGAGGACTTTGTTGCTACGCAGATGCCTAAAGGTACTCGATTACCCGAAGGGTTTAAGACTTTTGATTTTTATGATCAGAAAACAGGTATAGCTACCAGTGTTAAGACATTGGATACTGGTACTGCGGCAAGAATTAAAGATCCTAAGCAACTTTATACTTCCATAAAAGGGAATATAGATGCCACGGTAAACTTTACCGAGGCGAGACTGGATAAAAAGGTTATAAATGCAGGAATGATTTCACAGCGTGAAGTTCGGATTGCTGTACCAAAAGCTACAACGGTAGATCAATGGGAGCAAATTAACCGTGCAATATCTTATGGTGCAGAAAAAAATATTAATGTCAAAATCACAGTGGTGAAATAATGGACGAAATCTTTAAACGATGGCGAAATGCTAGATGCGTGTTTAACGGCGATTTTTACTGTGTTGAAACTTTTTCTGGTTATCGGATGTTAAGTGCTGACCCACAAGGGAGTTATTATTTACTATCCCCTGATATAGATGATGAGCAATTAGGTATGGCAGTTTTTGATGCGTTATCCAAGAGTAGGTTCATTCCTCTAGAAGAGATAGATGATTTCTTTGAGCCTGAAAAGTGTGATGAACAATATAAAGAATGGATTGATGAATTAATTAAAACTTATGATTATCGTTCAAAACGTCAATTATTTAAAAGAATGCGAGATTGTGGAATACAATTGCTGGATGGAAATATCACAATCCGGCCTACAGGCCATGAAAAACTTGAGCTTTGGACAGGAAAAGGCATTGTTGAATCTGATTATGTCGTCATTCCGGCAGACAGTTCTTCAGAGGAAGTTGGCGCAGCATTACGACTGGCTTTTTCGCGTTGTAGAAGTTATGTTTGACGATAAAGCAATAGTTTGTTTTCACTGATTAGTTATGAGTTTTGATTTATAGAGTTAATTAAGGTGGACACATAATAGTTATTATGTGTCCGCTAATTATCTCAAAAAGGTTTAAATAGTTATAAATTAGCCTTACCGCTAAAATCACAGTGGTGAAATAATGAGTGAGATTTTTGAACGATGGAAAAATGCCAGATGTGTATTTAATGGTGATTTTTATTCAATAACAAGTTATTCGGGTTATTTCGAGAGACTTAATGCTTAAGGTTCAGTGTATGAGAGATTGCTGCAAGTTACTATGATCCTCACATTAAATTGAAGCTATATGATGAGTTGATAGATGATATTGATTCGTGGATTAGTAATTTTAATAATGAGCAGGTATTAAATGAATCATTATCGAGTGTCATTGAAAATGATTTTCCATCGTTAATTATATCGACAAAAGGTGTTATTGCACAAATAGTCCATGCATTCAAAAAAATTCGATTTTGATTTCAACACCGTGAACTTCATGACTAATCCTGGTCTGTTAGATATTAAAATACATCAATATTTTAGTAGTGATTTGACGATTAGAACTACAAATTATTACCCAAATTCTGATATGGTTGAAAAATTTCATAGATTAGAGACTGTTCCATTATTTAAGCCAGTTTCAAACTATCAAATCGATCAGCAGGACATTCCTTCTATTTTAATTCTCTGCAATGGATGTGAAGAAGGTTATTTTGATGTATTAAAAACTTCTTTAGAACATCCATCGAAACCTAAAATATTTATGGCTATTGTTTGGAATAAGAAATTGTATGATGAATGCATAGATTTAAATAGGAAGTATGCAGATAGAGCATGCATTCTAAAGTTGGCACTAGAGGCTTCAACAAACAACAGATCATTTCTATACTCCAAATCTGGTCCAAACACAGTATTGGAATCAATTAGATTCACTTTACCAGTTCTAGTACATTTCTTTGGGTTATCAATGGATAGTGGAGTTGACAAACAAAAGAAAATTTAGTTTTTATTTTTAAAATCAATCTAATGGGTCTAGCTTAATAAAAAGATGGTTGGATAATCCTGAGATTGTAACTAACTTTAAGCGTAGCATAGAATAAAGTAAAATGAATGATATAGATATTGAACTGAAAGATTTACCTGATATAATTTATGATGTCATGTAATGATTATGAAGGAAGTATTGAATGTTCCAAATTGAAAAATTTCCTATAACAACAGTATTTATAGTATGTGTGACAATTGTTTATTCCACATTTGTTTCATATTCATTAACAGATAGCTTTATCGGTAAAATAAGTATTATAGATCTAGAGAAATATGGAGGGTTAACACCAAATAGATTATATGAATTTGAGTATTGGCGACTTCTGGTTTCTCAGTTCATACATGTTAAACAATTGCATATGGTCTACAATGTGCTATCATTTTTCATACTGGGAATTTTATTAGAAAAACATCTTGGATCTAAATTTTTATTAGTTTTATGGTTTACTTCTGGTGCTTTGGGAACTCTTTATAGCACTAACTTTGTTAGTTACCCTTGGAATATTGGTACAGGAGCATCACAAGCTGTTTTGGGCGTATCTTCCTTTGCATTGCTGATGGTTTTTGTCAAAGAGCATACCTCTAGTATATTAAAGTTTGCTGTTGTTTTTTCCATGCTACCGGCAATGGCTTTAGATCTTATTTATATTCACTACCCTAAGCCAGGTCATGTTCTTTCTATTTGTATTGGGCTTGCAATGAGTTTGTTTTTCTATAGGAAAAATAAATCTTATTTTGATAATATTGCTATTTGAAAATAATAATTATCGGTGGATTCGACTAATCAGTAGTATGGACGGCATTAAAGAATGCTTAAAAGAAATTGTAGAAAAAATAAATAGAGAAGAAAAATTCTTAGCTATTCTTGGATATGGATCATATTTTACAGGCAAGTATAAAAATGGAAGGGTAGCTTATTAGTCGAATCCGTCTTTGAATAGTTATTAAGTGAGCCTTACCTCTAAAATTACAGTGGTGGAATAATGAGTATGGATTTTAAGCAAGGGTTAAATGCAACCGCTATGTTTAATGGAGATTTTTACTCTGTTAAAACTTATTCAGGTAACGGCTTATTAAGGGCAGATCCCTTAGGTAGCAAACATTTATTACAGCCAATTGTATCTGATCAAGAATTAGGAAAGGCTGTACTTGATGCTTTATCAAAAAGCAGAATAATCTCGCTTGATGAATGTGGAGATTATTTTGATCATGATGTAAGTAATGAGCAGTATAAAAATTGGATAACTAAGATGATGGAATTTTATGGCTATCGTTCAAAACGTCAATTATTTAAAAAAATGTTAAGCTGTGGTATCTGCATGCTTGATGGTCAAATAATGATACGACCATCCCGCCATGAAAAATTGGATGGCTGGTCTGAAGATGGTATTTCTGAATCTGATCATGTCGTAATTTCTGCGGACAGTTCCCCTGAGGAAGTTGGTGCAGCATTACGACTGGCTTTTTCACGTTGTAGAAGCTATGTTTGACGATAAAGTAGCAGTTTGTTTTTGCATTGATTAGATATAATCTTTGATTTATAGAGTTAATTAAAGTAGACACGTAATATCTATTATGTGTCCGCTAATTATTTAAAAAGGTTTAGATAGCTATTCAATATACATTAACCTTTGATTCCGAAAGCCGTCTTTAAATCCTTTAATGTGATCATTAACGTCATTGGGTTTAAAGGCGATTCATCAAAACCCACAGATTTATAAAATGCTTTAGCGTCTTCTGAGATAGCATGGACAATTAACCCTCTAATACCAACTAAATCTGCGGCTTGCGTGACACGAATGGCAGCATCTTTAATTAAGTAGCGGCCAAACCCTTTTCCTTGATAATTTTTATCAACAGCCAGACGGCCCAAAATGATTACCGGAATGGGGTTTGGCATATTGCGCTTAAATTTGCTTATCGCTTCTTGCGACATAATTGAGCCGGTAGCCAACGAATAATAGGCAATAACATTTTTATCTTCGCTTACAACGTATGTTCGTGAGGCATTTCCTTTTTGGTTTTTTGATGCTCTGTCTGTTAACCAATTGTCAAGGGTGTCAACCCCTGAATTAAAGCTATCTAAATTGTGATCGTCTGTTAATGGAGTTGGGCCATTACATGTCATTGTATCACCACGGTTTTTTCATGTTTGCTGTTTTGATAAGACGTTCGTTTGGTGCTGCTGGATCATCAAGTTTAGCGATAAAAGCATCAAAAACCTCTGGAGAAACAACCATAAATGAGTGTTCCAATAGGGTGTTTTCAGCATCACGCTTGATTGTATCAAGGACATATTCGGTGACGGTTTTGCCTTTTACTTTTGCTGCTCTATCGATTAAATCTCGATCTTCCTGCCTAATCCTCAAGTTGAGCGTCTTATTTTTACGATTCTCAATTGTTACATTCATTCTAAATCTCCTTTGGCTGTAGAGATGGTATAAATAACACACTAATGTAACGCTGTTGCCATTACATTACAAGTGTGACATTACAATATATTTTTTTAAAACAAATTCCTTATAAATAATTATTCATTCTATAATCTTTTAATACTTGGTCTATTACCCAACTGGTTCGTGAGCCTGATTCTCCGGTTGAAGGGCAAAAGCCTTTGCCTTGTAATTCATTAATTATCGTACTAATCAATGGCATTTCTATATGTTCTGGATTGTCAATATTAAATTGGTGTAATTTGTTATTCTGGTCATAATATGAAATGGCTGAATTTCCAAAGGTGGAAAAAGATATTTTTCCTTTGTCACCAATTATTTCAACATTATCATGTCTGGAATTCGATACAAAATTCCATATACCTACACCTTGAATATTGTTTTCAAACATAAATGACATTGATACGCAATCTTCTGCTGGATAAGCATTCCCCTGTGAATTTACATGTCCTTTGACAGAAATAATTTTTCCTAAAAGAAAATCTAATATATCAAGAGTATGACACGCTAAATCAACAAATAATCCACCACCGGAGATTTCTGGCTTAACAACCCAAGGTAAATGATGAGGATCTTGATAGCAGGGCTCTATCTCTCTATAAAGTATACAATTTACTATTCTGGGTATTCCTATCGCGCCTGATTCAATTAATTCTTTGATTTTTAAAAATCTTGGTAATGCTCTCCTGTAATAAGCAACAAATAATGGGACATTTTGCGATTTACAAGTCGATATCATTTCATTACATTCTTCGAATGTTAATGCCATAGGCTTTTCTACATATATCGCCTTGCCCGCTTTAGCGGCCAAAATAGTATA
The DNA here is from genome assembly GCF_000517265.1 of Photorhabdus khanii NC19. Classification (GTDB taxonomy): domain Bacteria; phylum Pseudomonadota; class Gammaproteobacteria; order Enterobacterales; family Enterobacteriaceae; genus Photorhabdus; species Photorhabdus khanii. The sequence continues at coordinate 738,186 of NZ_AYSJ01000013.1, read as the reverse complement.
TTCTTTATGTGTAGAGGGTGGGGTTGCAATATATACGGCATCAATGTCTTTATCATTAATCAGTGAATTTGCGTCGGAGTACCATTTAGGGACATTGTGCCTCCTGGCAAAGTCCTCTGCTAAGTTAGCATTGCGCCTCATTACCGCAACTAATTCAGAATTATCCAATTTATAAAAAGCGGGCCCACTTTTTACTTCAGTAACATCACCACAACCAATAATGCCCCATTTTATTGTTTTTTTCACTTTTATTTTCCCAATATGCTTATGTCGAATTTTTTATTAATAAAATATTGATGAAGATTATAGTTTAAATCTGGTTTATCACATTTTTTACTCTAATATATGATTATATAACATGTTTCTTACTTCTGAATCAAGTGAGTTAATATAATCTTCATCGTATTTCTTATAATCTATTATACCAAAGTGACATGTGGGTTCACATCTATTCCCAATTAGATTTCAAATTGCAGCATGGTGGCAAGTGAAAGCAACTAACAAAGTAGCAATTTGAAAGATGAATGGGATAAATCAGTCAGTAAATAGCTTGATGATATAAAGATACTCCTTATATGTCTTTTCCGATAATCAAGTTTTTTCAGGGCTTAAACCC
>NZ_AYSJ01000013.1:701733-736356 GCF_000517265.1 Photorhabdus khanii NC19 | reverse complement strand
GGCTTAAACCCTACCACATTAACCGTTTTATCCATTTTTTTATTGCATTGTTTTTTATGATTTGCTTCGTAAAATAATGGCAAGAAAACGCTTAACTCTCTGTTATTCGAATAATATTTTTTTTGCTGATTTCTTTTCAACTCTTTGTTAATGGTTAATGGACTTTGATTGAATGTAATTAACTCTCTTTCTATCCCATATGCTTGCAGGTATGATTGCAATAATATATATTGCTTGCAATGCATGCTAAATGAGGAAATGAATTTATGCCATCTATTACTGTCAGAAATGTACCGGACGAAGTGCATCGCGCCTTGCGGGTACGTGCAGCCACACACGGTCGTAGTGCTGAGGCCGAAATCCGGTTTATTCTGGAAAACGCCGTACAACCTGCTGGGCGTATCAAGCTGGGTTCCTTGCTGGCAAAAATCGGCCGCGAGGCGGGGGGCGTCGATCTTGAGATTGAGCGTGATAAGACACCTGCCGAGCCGATGAGTTTTGAATGATACTGCTAGATACGAACGTGGTTTCCGAGCCGCTGCGGCTCAGTGGTCACTCCGCTGTGGTTGCCTGGATAGATGAACAGAATGTCGAGACGCTTTACCTGGCCGCGATCAGCTTGGCTGAGCTTCGCTTTGGGGTCGCAGTGCTGCCCAATGGTAAGCGCAAAGATACTCTGCATAGAAACCTAGAGCGGAGTGTTGTTCCCTTGTTTACCGGTCGCATCTTGCCGTTCGATGCGGCCGCTTCGGAAGCTTATGCCGAGATCATGGCGCGAGCGAAGAGCGAGGGGAAAGCCATCGGGAAGGCTGACGGGTATATTGCGGCTATCGCAGCGGCGAATGGGCTGATTGTTGCAACCCGCGACACATCACCCTTTGAAGCTGCCGGGCTTACTGTTATTAACCCTTGGAAGGGCTAATAACATAGTTGTTATTACTTTGGGTTTACATTCTTGGTGCGTGTAATAATGAGCAAATAATCATTATTATCTGCCCACCATGAAGACCAATCTTAATGATTAAAGCTCAATCTCAATATCACTGAGTGGATGGCAGCAGCAGGGTAGAATTTCGCCTTCATTGACAAAAGCCAGTGGCTTACGCCGATAGCCTACTTTACCTTTTACCAATCTGACACGGCAGGAGCCGCAATAACCTTCACGGCACTGGTATTCAGCCTGTACTTTACCTTGTTCCAGCGCTTCCAGCAGACTGTTATGTAGCTCAGGAGAGCTGTGAATATGATAACCCTGCATACCATGCAGGGTTATTTTATAGCTTGTCATCAGAGTTCAAAGTCACTTAGGTCTTCTGGGTTAACTTCAGCATCAATCTGACCAACCAAATAGGAACTGACTTCAACTTCCTGTGGCGCGACTTGAACGTTATCGGACACCAGCCAAGAGTTAATCCACGGAATTGGGTTAGAACGTGTTTCAAATGGCAGTTTTAGCCCAACAGCCTGCATACGGATATTGGTGATGTATTCAACATACTGACACAGAATATCTCTATTCAAACCGATCATAGAACCTTCTTTGAACAGGTAATCCGCCCACTCTTTTTCTTGCTCCGCCGCCTGAACAAACAGGTCGTAACACTGTTGTTCACACTCTTTGGCGATTTCAGCCATTTCCGGGTCATCCTGACCAGAGCGCAACAGATTCAGCATGTGCTGAGTGCCTGTCAGATGCAGTGCTTCGTCACGGGCAATCAGTTTGATGATTTTAGCGTTACCTTCCATCAGTTCGCGTTCGGCAAAAGCAAATGAACAGGCAAAGCTGACGTAGAAGCGGATCGCTTCCAGTGCGTTAACGCTCATCAGGCATAGATACAACTGCTTTTTTAGTTCACGCAGACTGGTAGTAATGGTTTTACCCGCAACCTGATGCGTTCCTTCACCAAACAACTGGTAGTTGTTGGTCATCTCAATCAGATCATCGTAGTAAGCGGAAATATCTTTCGCACGTTTCAGAATTTCTTCATTAGTGACAATATCATCAAACACAACCGCCGGATCGTTAACGATATTACGGATGATGTGCGTATAAGAACGTGAGTGAATCGTCTCGGAAAAAGACCAGGTTTCAACCCAGGTCTCCAGCTCAGGAATGGAGATCAAGGGCAGAAACGCCACGTTCGGGCTGCGACCCTGAATAGAGTCCAACAGCGTTTGGTATTTCAGGTTACTAATGAAAATATGCTTTTCATGATCCGGCAACGCATTGTAGTCAATACGGTCGCGGGACACGTCAACTTCTTCCGGACGCCAGAAGAAGGAGAGCTGTTTTTCGATCAGTTTCTCAAAAATCGGGTACTTTTGCTGGTCATAACGGGCTACGTTTACCGGCTGACCAAAGAACATCGGTTCCTGTAACTGATCGTTTTTTACCTGCGAAAAGGTGGTATAGGCCATAACTTCCTCAAATTAAATCTTACACGCGCCGCCTTCACAATCGGAATCAGCCGATTCCACGACTTCTTCCAGGTCACCCTGAACGTCTTCCGCACCATCACGTGTATTGTGGTAATACAGTGTCTTCACACCATATTTGTAGGCGAGCAGCAAATCTTTCAGCAGTTGATTCATCGGCACTTTTCCACTAGGGAAACGTGTCGGATCATAGTTGGTATTGGCAGAGATCGACTGATCGATAAATTTCTGCATGATACCAACCAACTGCAAGTAGCCATCATTACCCGGCATTTGCCACAGCAGTTCATAAGCGCCTTTCAGACGTTCATATTCCGGTACAACCTGACGCAAAATGCCATCTTTTGATGCTTTGATGCTGATGTAACCACGAGGCGGTTCAATGCCGTTGGTGGCGTTAGAGATCTGTGAAGATGTCTCTGACGGCATCAAAGAGGATAATGTTGAATTACGCAGACCATGTTGTTTGATATCACGGCGCAACGTTTCCCAATCATAGTGCAGTGGCTCATTGACCAATGTATCCAGCGTTTTTTTGTAGGTATCAATAGGCAGGATACCTTCAGAATAGGTGGTTTCGTTAAACCACGGGCAAGCGCCTTGCTCTTTCGCCAGCTCATTAGAGGCTTTCAACAGGTAATACTGAATAGCTTCAAATGTTTTGTGCGTCAGGTTGTTAGCGCTGCCATCTGAATAACGCGCGCCATGTTTTGCCAGATAATAAGCGTAGTTGATGACACCAATACCTAAAGTACGGCGACCCATTGCCCCTTGTTTTGCGGCAATGATCGGGTAGTCCTGATAATCAAGCAGGGCGTCAAGCGCACGGACAGCCAGAGTTGCCAGTTCTTCCAGCTCATCAAGATTTTCAATCGCACCCAGGTTGAATGCGGACAGCGTACACAGCGCGATTTCGCCGTTTTTATCATTGATATCATTCAATGGCTTGGTTGGCAGTGCAATTTCCAGACACAAATTTGACTGGCGCACAGGGGCGACTGATGGATCAAATGGGCTGTGAGTGTTGCAGTGGTCTACGTTCTGAATGTAGATACGTCCGGTGGAAGCACGTTCCTGCATCATCAGAGAGAAGAGATCAACCGCTTTCAGGCGTTGCTGACGGATATTGCTGTCCTGCTCATATTGAGTATACAGGCGCTCAAATTCATCCTGGTCAGCAAAGAATGCATTATATAATCCAGGGACGTCAGATGGGCTGAACAGGGTAATATCTTCACCTTTGATCAGGCGCTCATACATTAATTTGTTGAGCTGTACGCCGTAGTCCATATGACGGACACGGTTGCCTTCAACGCCACGGTTGTTTTTCAGCACCAGCAGGCTTTCAACTTCCAGATGCCACAGTGGATAGAACAGCGTCGCGGCACCGCCACGAACACCTCCCTGTGAACAGGATTTTACCGCTGTCTGAAAATGTTTGTAGAACGGAATACAGCCGGTGTGGAAGGCTTCACCGTTACGAATTGGGCTGCCCAATGCACGAATACGGCCCGCGTTGATGCCAATACCTGCGCGTTGGGAAACATATTTCACAATGGCGCTGGAGGTGGCATTAATCGAATCCAGGCTGTCGTCACACTCAATCAGCACGCAGGAGCTGAATTGACGGGTAGGGGTGCGGACACCTGCCATGATGGGAGTCGGCAGGGAAATTTTAAACGTGGAAGCCGCGTCGTAAAAACGACGAATATAGCCCAGACGGGTTTCTTTCGGATAACCGGAGAACAGGCAGGCGGCTACCAGAATATAAAGGAACTGGGCGCTCTCATAAATTTCACCGGTAACACGATTTTGAACCAGATATTTACCTTCGAGCTGTTTGACCGCGGCGTAAGAGAAATTCATATCACGCCAGTGGTCAATAAACTCGTTCATTTGCTCGAATTCTTCTTTCGAGTAGTCTGCCAGCAAGTGTTTGTCATATTTGCCCATTTCCACCATACGGGATACGTGATCATACAGGGCTGGTGGCTCAAATTGACCGTAGGCTTTTTTACGCAGGTTGAAAATTGCCAGGCGGGCTGCCAGATACTGATAGTCTGGCGCATCACCGGAGATAAGGTCCGCAGCAGCTTTGATCATCGTCTCGTGAATATCTGAGGTTTTGATACTGTCGTAAAATTGGATTTGGGAACGCAGTTCTACTTGTGATACCGAGACATTTTTCAGACCGTCGGCTGCCCAGTTAATAACCCGGTGGATTTTCTCAAGGTCAATTCGTTCTTTGTGGCCATCACGCTTTGTTACTAGCAGACTATGGTTCATGGACAGGCATACCTTACATTTACTTTCAGACTTGCTCCCACCTGCTTTGTGTCTTTACTCAGACCAAAACATAACCCCCTCAGTGGTGAAGAAACCAACGAGAGAGTAGTGGTAATGGAATGTTAAGGAACACAATATGTAGGGGGTACACTAAATAATGACAACAAGATAATGTTAAAAACAGCTTTTATCAAGTGTACAAAAACACGGATTTTTGTGGATAACTTGAGGACTAAATTTATTAAAAAGCCGGAAGCCTGCATCATTACTAGCGGTTACCTTGACAGGAACACCGGCAAAAATGAGTAAAAAAATTCCTGAAAATAGGGTTTATTTGCCGTTTTATTAATCTATCAGATGAATATGTCAGACATACTGGGTGTGTAACATATAATTAACGTCCACATTGTGACCGAGGTTAAATTTATCCGTTAGCGGATTATAATGCAGGCCGATAATGTGCTGTTCTTGCAGTGGCGTTCTGTCAATCCAGCCGATTAATTCTGATGGGCGGATAAATTTCTTCGCATCATGGGTTCCCTTTGGCACCATTTTCAAAATATATTCCGCACCGATTACCGCCATAAGCCAGGCTTTTTTGTTGCGGTTAATGGTAGAGAAAAAGACGTGCCCACCGGGTTTGACTAATTGCGCACAGGCACGGACAACCGACTGTGGGTCCGGTACATGCTCCAACATTTCCATACAGGTGACGATATCATAAGCCTGTGGATATTTTTCTGCGTGGCTTTCTACGGTCTCCTGTACATAAGTCACAGGGATGCCTGTTTCAAGGGCGTGCAGTCTGGCTACCTGAAGCGGTTCAGTACCCATATCGAGCCCGGTCACGTCTGTACCTTCACGGGCCATGCTTTCCGACAAAATGCCGCCGCCACAACCCACGTCCAAGATTTTCTTACCGAAAATGCCTGCGGAACGCTGCAAAATATAATTCAGGCGCAGTGGATTAATCCGATGCAGTGGCTGAAATTCACCGTCCAAATCCCACCAGCGGGAAGCAACCGCTTCAAATTTCTCTATTTCCTGTTGGTCAACATTGCTTGTTGTGGAGGGGGTGTTAACGTTCATCAGCGGTTGTCGCTCCTTAAACTTGCTTTACAGGTGGATTTACTCCGTTTTAGTCATAGTATACATGGCTTAATTTTTAAATACCCGTATCTGATTTTTATAAAACTGTTGATTTGTGGTATAGTTCTAAACCTTTGAATCCGGAATTATGAGGGATAGTGGGCTTCATGAGCGACATTGCCAGAGAAATCACACCGGTCAATATCGAAGAAGAGCTGAAAAGCTCGTATCTGGATTATGCGATGTCTGTTATTGTCGGGCGCGCACTACCAGATGTTCGAGATGGACTGAAGCCGGTACACCGTCGCGTACTTTTCGCAATGAGTGTACTGGGAAATGATTGGAATAAACCCTACAAGAAGTCTGCCCGTGTTGTCGGCGACGTCATCGGTAAATACCACCCACATGGGGACAGCGCGGTCTACGACACGATTGTTCGTATGGCGCAGCCGTTTTCCCTGCGCTATATGTTGGTCGATGGTCAGGGTAACTTTGGGTCAGTCGATGGTGACTCAGCCGCGGCGATGCGTTACACCGAAGTGCGTATGTCGAAAATTGCCCATGAGCTGCTGGCGGATCTGGAAAAAGAGACTGTCGATTTTGTGCCGAACTATGATGGTACAGAGCAGATCCCGGAAGTTATGCCGACCAAAGTACCTAATCTGCTGATCAACGGTTCTTCGGGTATCGCAGTGGGTATGGCGACTAACATTCCTCCTCATAACTTATCCGAAGTTATTGATGGTTGTCTGGCTTATATTGAAGATGAAAACATCAGCATTGAAGGGCTGATGCAGTATATTCCTGGCCCGGATTTCCCGACTGCTGCGATCATTAATGGTCGTCGGGGTATTCAGGAGGCTTACCGGACTGGCCGCGGTAAAATTTATATCCGCGCCCGTGCTGAAATTGAAGTTGATGAGAAAAATGGCCGTGAAACTATCCTGGTTCACGAAATTCCTTATCAGGTCAACAAAGCCCGCCTGATTGAAAAAATTGCCGAACTGGTGAAAGAGAAACGCATCGAAGGGATTAGTGCTCTTCGTGACGAATCTGATAAAGACGGCATGCGTATTGTGATCGAAGTGAAACGTGATGCTGTGGGGGAAGTGGTTCTGAATAACCTCTATTCCTTGACTCAGCTTCAGGTTTCTTTTGGTATCAATATGGTGGCTCTGCATCAGGGGCAACCAAAGCTGTTGAATCTGAAAGATATTCTTTCTGCGTTTGTCAGCCATCGCCGCGAAGTGGTCACTCGTCGCACGGTCTTTGAATTACGTAAAGCCCGTGATCGTGCCCATATTCTTGAAGCATTGGCGGTGGCGCTGGCGAATATCGATCCAATTATCGAACTGATTCGCCGTGCTCCGGCACCGGCCGAGGCAAAAGCCGCATTAATTGCTCAACCGTGGGAGTTAGGCAATGTTGCTTCTATGCTGGAGCGTGCCGGTGATGATGCCGCCCGTCCTGAATGGTTGGAGCCCCAATATGGCGTGCATGAGGGTAAATATTATCTGACCGAGCAACAGGCACAGGCAATTCTGGATCTGCGTTTGCAGAAACTGACTGGCCTTGAGCATGAAAAATTGCTGGATGAATACCGTGAATTGCTGGCATTAATCGGCGAACTGATGTTCATTCTGGAAAACCCGGAGCGCCTGATGGAGGTGATCCGTGAAGAGCTGTTGGCAATTAAAGCGCAATATAATGACGCCCGCCGTACTGAAATCACGGAGAACACCGCTGATATCAATATCGAAGATCTGATTAATCAGGAAGATGTTGTTGTCACATTGTCACATCAGGGGTATGTCAAATATCAGCCATTGTCTGACTATGAAGCGCAACGCCGTGGTGGTAAAGGGAAATCCGCAGCACGTATCAAACAAGAAGATTTCATTGACAGGCTGCTGGTGGCGAATACTCACGATACGATCCTTTGCTTCTCCAGCCGTGGCCGCCTGTACTGGATGAAGGTTTATCAATTACCTGAGGCCAGCCGTGGTGCTCGCGGTCGTCCGATTGTGAACCTTTTGCCGCTGGAGCAAGATGAGCGAATTACTGCGATTCTGCCGGTGCGTGAATATGAAGAAGGGCTGTATGTCTTTATGGCTACGGCCAGTGGGACAGTGAAGAAAACGGCATTACAAGATTTCAGCCGTCCGCGCAGTGCCGGTATTCTTGCGGTTAATCTCAATGAAGGTGATGAGCTGATCGGCGTTGACCTGACTAACGGCAGTAACGAAGTTATGTTGTTCTCCGCTGAGGGTAAAGTTGTCCGCTTTGAAGAGGGCGCTGTTCGTTCAATGGGGCGTACAGCTACTGGTGTACGTGGTATCAAACTGAGCGGTGAAGACAAAGTTGTTTCCCTGATTATCCCGCGTGGAGAAGGGGAGATTCTGACTGTCACTGAAAATGGTTACGGTAAACGTACCGCTGAAAACGAGTATCCAATCAAATCCCGTGCAACTCAGGGGGTTATCTCAATTAAAGTCAGCGAGCGTAATGGTAATGTGGTCGGCGCAATTCAGGTTGATCCCACTGATCAGATTATGATGATTACCGATGCTGGTACATTGGTACGTACCAGGGTATCTGAGGTCAGCGTTGTTGGCCGGAATACTCAGGGTGTAACACTGATTCGTACCGCTGAGGATGAGAAAGTTGTCGGCTTGCAACGGGTTGCTGAACCTGAAGATGATGACGATGGGCTGGCGGAAGAAGGGGAGGAATTGGAAAACGATAATACCCATTCATCTGATGCTGGCAACAGCGAGTCAATTGACCCGGTTTAAGTGAAGACATTTTTTCACTCAATGAAGAAACAGGTACTTTGGTACCTGTTTTTTTTTAAAAAGATTTTGATTAATATCGAAATATGCAACAGGTGATTCTTTGTGATCCTTGAACTCTGGTATATCCTGTCATTCATTACATTGAATGATGTTCGTTGTTATCAGGTAGCCTTTTGAGATATCTTTCTTCTTTTCGTACATCGCTGAAAATATCCCGTTATCTTTTTCGGGTGCTTGGTTTTATGTTGTGGGCATTGGGCGCCTTATTAACGGCTTTTTACCTGGTTAACATTTTTAATGAAGTAAAGTCTGATATCCGGCAAGAATACAATGCTAATTATGATTCCACACTCTCTTATGTGCGTCATACAGCCAGTGTTTTGCGGGATATTCAATATATGACAGAAAAGCATTTGCTCAATTCTAATGAAAAAATTGCTATTCTCGATGTTCCACATAATAACCCGGCGTTTTCTTATCATCCTTTGAATCAAAGCGCTGATTGCCATACCTTTCGCAAAAATACCCATAGTTATTTAAATTCGTTGAATAACCTGATCTTTTATTGGAAAGATAATCTTGCCGCTCCTCAGGGTTTGAATCAGGTTTTCCTGGTGGGAACGAAAAGTATGTGTATGGTGAATTTTTCTATTCGTAATACCACGACTGAACTTGATACGCTGAAAAAAATAGTCTATGAGAACTCACGCAGACTGATTAGCTTGAAAGATCAGGGTAAAGAACGAAATGTTTATTGGGTTACGCCTGGAGCAAGATCTGATAGCGGCCATCTCTATGTGTTGGCACCGGTATATGTCAATGGTCAGATGGTTGCAATGATAGGTATTGAACAGTTCATCAGATTAGATACTTTTATTCAAAGACAAGACCGTCCGATTTCAATAACCTTATTAAATCGCAGTAATCAACCGGTTTTGCACTATCCGGCAAATGACGAGTACAAACTTCATTATGCCGATTATCAGCTGGAAGCACCTTATTTTGGCTATGATGATAATTTTACTGATTTATTGTTAAAACGTCGGCTAATGCCATCTTCATTCAGTATCATTTACGCGCTTCCACTGAAAAACATTTTCGAGGGTTTTAAACTACAGATTATTAGCAGTATTGTGCTTAATGTACTATCTGCTTTTGTCATTATTACTTTGGTGTATCTGTTTGAGCGTAAGATGTTTGTTCCGGCTGAAGAAAATGCCATTCGTCTGGAGGAGCATGAACAGTTTAATCATAAAATTGTCGCTTCAGCCCCGGTTGGGATCAGTATATTGCGGGTAAGTGATGGCAGTAATATTCTGAGTAATGAGTTGGCGCATAATTATTTGAGAATGCTGACTCATGAAGACCGGGAACGTATTATTCATATTATTTGTGACAGAACCAGCAGTTATGTTGATGTGGTAACCAGTAATCATCATCATTTGCAAATCAGTTTTGTCCATTCCCGCTACAGAAATGAAGAGGTGGCAATTTGTGTATTGGTTGATATTAGTGTCCGTGTACGGATGGAAAAATCATTACAGGAAATGGCATTGGCATCGGAACAGGCTAACTACTCTAAATCGATGTTTTTGGCCACGGTCAGCCATGAATTGAGAACGCCTCTTTACGGTATTATTGGCAATCTGGAGTTGTTACAGGCTCATTCATTGCCGGCTGAATCTGTTCGTTTGTTATCAACAATGAGTAACTCTTCGGCTCTGTTGCTGAAAATTATCAGTGATATTCTCGATTTCTCAAAGATTGAATCTAAACAGCTCAAAATTGAATCCAGAGAATTTTCCTGTCAGGAAGTTATCTCTCATGTTATTTCTAACTATCTGCCGTTAGTTGTGAAAAAGCCGTTGACTTTATATTGCTATATCGAACCGGATGTACCGGATTATATCCGCAATGATCCTGTTAGATTGCAGCAGGTCATCTCTAACTTGTTAAATAATGCGATTAAATTCACTGATACTGGGTGTGTGATTATTCATATGACAGTGGATAGCGATTACTTGTACGTCAGAATAAAGGACACGGGAGTCGGTATTTCTGATAAAGCGCTGACTCAGTTGTTTGATCCGTTTTTTCAAATAATGCCAAATATGGAAAGCTCATCTCAGGGAACCGGTCTTGGCCTGGCAATTTGTGAAAAATTGATCAACCTGATGGATGGTGATATTGAAGTGATTTCACAGCCACAGATAGGCAGTATGTTCTCTATCCGCTTGCCTTTATACAACGCGAAATATAAGCCAAAAATTCAGCTAACAAATGAGCATCAGCAAAAAGTTATTTTGGCTATACGTAATCTTTATCTTGAGGATTTTTTACAGCGTTTTCTGATTCATCATGGTTTACACATTGTTTTATATAGTGGTCAGAACACTGATGGCAGTGAAATTATTATCAGTGATTTCCCTGATGCCGTGACTTCCTCCGTATATGCTTGTATTGAGTTATCGACGGACTATATTGGCTCGCCGGAACAAATCAGAAAAAGTTATTGGCTACATAATACTTACCATTTGCATGATTTACCCATACTGATTGAGAAGCTGATTTCACCGGGTAATAACGAGGTGTTGAATACCGTATTGCCTGTTTTACCGGCAAATACCCCGTTTAATACGATTACCCCGTTTAATACTATTATGGTTTTGGTGGTGGATGATCATCCTATCAACCGCCATTTATTGACTGACCAGTTGAAATCTATTGGTTTTCAGACAGCGATGGCGAATGATGGATTAGATGCGCTGGAGTATTTGCAGAAAGGGCGTGTTGATATCATTCTGACGGATGTCAATATGCCTAATATGGATGGTTATGCATTGACAACGCATTTACGCAATGCAGAGTATGCGCTGCCGATTATTGGTATTACGGCAAATGCACTTGCAGAAGAAAAGCAACGCTGTATTGATGCAGGAATGAATGACTGTTTGTCTAAGCCTGTTTCTCTGATTACGCTTAGACAAATATTGAGTGAGGTCAGGAATATTGGCACCTGAAATAATGCCCGGTACAAGTAGCTGCCGGGCATCAGAATGACTTTCATTTTAAAATAACGGACCGTATTTACTGAATATGATCATCTGTATTGACAGCGACAGAAGCAAGATAATTGAGTAGTGCAATATCGTTATTGACCCCCAGCTTTACCATTGCTGATTTTTTCTGGCTGCTGATTGTTTTGACACTGCGATTGAGTTTTTTGGCAATGTCTGTTACCAGAAGGCCTTGGGCAAACAGGCGTATGACCTCGCTCTCTTTTTGTGATATTGGTTTGTCGCCGTAGGGGGTTTTCGTCACTTTTTTCAACAGTTCGGCAACGCTCTCCGGTATAAATTTTTCCCCTTGTTTCAGGGCGGTCAGTACATCAGGTAAATCTGTTGGTGCTCCTTGTTTTAAGACTATTCCTTCAATATCAAGTTCAAGTACAGCACTTAAAATTGCTGGATTATTGTTCATAGTCAGAACAATGATTGATAACCTGGGATAATGCCGTTTGATGTATTTAATCAAATTGATCCCATCACCATAGGTGTCACCAGGCATGGATAAATCAGTGATCAGTACGTTTGCTTTAATACAGGACAGATTGTTGATCAATGTAGTAGAGTCTTCGGACTCGGCTACAACGTTGATCCAGTCAAGCCGTTCAAGTGATTTGCGGATGCCAAACAGAACAATTGGATGGTCATCAGCAATAATGACATTAAGGTTATTCATCTTATTTAGTTACCCTGCTGCAATAGCCTTTTGACGATGGCGTCAATGTGGCTAATGCTATTTTTAATTTCTATTTTGTGACTGTCTGTTATGCGTTGTTCCAGTGTTTCGCAAGAAAGTTTGAGGAATTCCAGGTCTAACATAGCAAAGACGCCTTTCAGGCGGTGTGCTGTTTGCGAAAGTGATACCAAATCATATTGCTCTATATCAGTATACAGTTTATTAATATCTATCGGTACTGTCTCGATAAATAATTGTCGGTAATCGCTATTAGACAACTGTTTTTGATAACTATTTATAACATTGTCAAAATCGTAATCAGGGTTTTTATCGGTAAATACTGACATTTCTGAATCGACATCCAATTCGTTAAAACTGAAGCTTCTCTCAATTAATAACGAAATGGCATTGATAACAGCTTCGCTTAGATTGTAATTACACCGAATATAGTCAGGTTTTATCTGCTCAAAGCCAGCCAAATCATCAGCCAATAATATAGTCGATTTCGTTGAGTTATACGGCTTATCTGTCAATATGATATCGTATTCTCTGCGCATATTTTCTTTCTTTTTATCAAAGTAAGCCGCGCCATAATGATTCAGGTGATTTTGTGTAATCTGACAGATTTCAGTATTGCTGATATCCAGTAAAGCGGTAATGTCTTCCAGTAGCTGCGGGCATTGGTCTTGGTCGATTATCAAGGGCAGACTGATAGTGTAATGTGTTCCAAGGCTGGGTTTGCTATTTATCGTAAAATGACCATTTAATTTTTTACACAATTGATTACATAGATAAAAGGTCATTCCTGAATTGGATTGATATTTATCGCCGGTTGTTTTGATTAAAAATGGGTAATTCAAATTGGTCAATTCTTTTGCATTAAGCCCGGAACCGGTATCCATTACTTCGATCTGGATGTGATCTTTGTATTCCTGAGAATAATTAACTATAAGTGATATTTTTCCATAAGATGTGATCGTGATTGCATAATTAACCAACATCAGGACGATTTTACGGATGATGAAGCCATCGCCGATCAATAGTGATTCAGGATTAATATTACAATGATAATAATAATTTAATCCCTTATTATTCATCTTTGGAAATACTTCTTTAAGAATATCTTCTAATGTGGATGATAATGAAAATTGCTCATTCTTTGCTTGCCAGTCACCTGATTCTAATTCATTGAGTAATGAGATATTCTCGATCCAATCGGATATATCTGTGGATTTAGCTAATAAATTGTCGACGATACGATCACTATTTTCTGCTATGAGCATTTGCTTAAGTTGGCAAGCGATATTATTTAATTCCTTTATTGGTTGTTTTAATTCAGAACGAATATTAGTCAGCATAAAACGCCGGGCTTGTACGCTTTTATCGTGTTCCAGGTGGGCAAGTTGTAGGCGTCGGTTAATTAATGCTTCCTGGTCTTTATCTTGCAGTAAAAACAGATAAGTTTCAGGTAACGGGTGGATGCTGTACACCTTAATTTCATAGACTGCATCGTCAATGGATGTCTGAATGACGCCATGATGCTGTTTTGCCATCATCTTAATTTTGTTTAAGTCGATATTAGGCAACAGATGATCGGCAATGTTATTACTCATAATTATCTGATTTATTGAGAAATCATAAATCAGTAAGCCAATTGGGATATTGGAGATAATCTCGTGGCTTAACGCATCCTTAATTTGCAGCTCATGATTCATAAGTACATTTGGGGTAATATATTTTCTGCGAATGTAAATAAGCCCCCCTAAAGACAGGATAATAAAAATTGAATCAGTCAGTAACAACCAGATATTTCTGTATAATAAATCGAGCAGTAAATCTTTGAGTGATATCCGATACAGTAGTTTGTATTGCGTACCCTTGAGCGGTTGAGAAAATTCCAGCCAGAAGCCATTCTGTGAGATATTCACTTTATTAGTTTCATGGGGATTTTGTGTGTCGTCAGACAATAAGATGAAGTTTTTTGCCGACATATCCATAGGAAGAAGATGACAGATAGGCAGATCAAAAGCGATAACGGTTGCCAGTTGTCCGGGTGAATTAAACGTTGCCCGGTAAGTATAGAAATAGATATTTTCGCTACTGAGTTTGCGGATTGATGAAATATTTTCCCGTTCATCTAACGCTGTGGATTGCATCAGCATTTCTGAACGTTTCGATTCGGCGGTCAGTGTGAGATAACTTTCTTTGAATCTTAATTCTGGTTTAAGAATAGAATAAGTTGTTATCAGAAACAGACTGTTATCTTTGCCATTCAGATAGTACATCGAGTTGTATTCATTGCGGGCGCCCCACAAAATCTCCATATAATTGGAAAGGCGTTGCGCCAACTCTGCACTTGCAGGGCTATGGTGACCAAAAATAATGGTATCGACAGTTTGATAACGACTCTCAAGCCAGTAAACATCAGGCCGTAGCTTCATTAGCGAAACGGGTTCCTGTGGTTTAAAAGATGAGATATTGGCTTGTTCAAAGATAGCATTAGCGTGGTAACGATAATCTTCTATCTGTAATACTATTTTGGTTGAAACGCTATTCAGTGCATACTTTTTTCCCATCAGCCAAGCGTTGAAGTAGTTATAGCTGTATAAAAACAGGGAAACAAAAAGCAGAACAATGAACAGGCCATAGTAACGGTTTATGGTTGATGAATTAATAGAAGATTGTTTGTTATACATTCGTTGAGTAAAAGCCTTAATAATTGCTTGGCTGTGCTAGCGAGCTCGTTAAGTTGATGAATCTGATGATCCGATGTATTTATGTTAATTCTAGCAGGATCGGGGCAGGGAATGATATTGTCGATCGAGGATTGAGCAAACAGTAAAGAAATCACAGAATTTTTGCGATAAAGACTAGACATATTATCATGCTATAGAGCATAATCCTGCGCCATGGAAGGATGGCCGAGCGGTCGAAGGCAGCGGTCTTGAAAACCGCCGATGGGAAACCATCCTAGAGTTCGAATCTCTATCCTTCCGCCAAATACTCACCCCATGCATACGTGCATGGGGTTTTTTTATTGTGGTGTGTTACTCAGATGATGATTTGCAACAATAACGTCTGCTGGGACAGATTCTTATTCAATAAAACCGTGGAAATAGACCGTGGAAAGAGTAAGAAATCAAACGTTTTGAATCAGCATAGCGACCGCAGCACCTAACATAATAACCGATGCGCCTCTATACATAAGCTGTTGTGCACGTTGGCTTGATAACAGATGCCGAATACTGAGGGCACCGAAAATAAATACCGCTCCCACGGCGAGTAAGACAAAAATAGTCAATGGCACTAACATGAATCCCCAGATTTGCAACGAGATAGATTCCATGTTAATGACCAAAGGTAACAGTGCAAGATAGAAGGCAATGGTTTTAGGGTTGCCTAATGTTATGGTTAGACCAGATAACCATGCCGCAGCCAGTGCTTTCTTATTAGTGGGTTGGCCTTCACCAATCGGCTGATGATCTGCAAACCAGAATTGCCATGCCAAATAACTCAAATATAATGCAGCGCCCCATTTCACAATAGCAAATAAAGTGTCAAAGTGGCTCGCAATAATGGACAAACCAAATATAGCAAAAGACAGATAAGTTAGATCGCCAATAACCAGACCAAACAACATACTAAATGCCGTTAACGCGCCACCATTCACGCTTCTGGCAACCACGGCAGCCATACCAGGGCCAGGTATCGCGGCTGCAACAGCAAGTGCTGCTGTATAAGTGAGTATTTGTGACACTTCTAGCATATATTCCCTCTCAAAGATAACCCATCGAAATAATTAAACATAGAAATGTCACTTGCATACGCAAGTGACAAGTAAGGATTTTAGTATAGAACGACAACCCCATTTTTCTAACATGGATTGCCTTAACTTTGACACATTTTTATCTAAAACAGTTAAGACA
The DNA here is from genome assembly GCF_000517265.1 of Photorhabdus khanii NC19. GTDB lineage: Bacteria > Pseudomonadota > Gammaproteobacteria > Enterobacterales > Enterobacteriaceae > Photorhabdus > Photorhabdus khanii. Next base: position 720,083 of record NZ_AYSJ01000013.1, on the reverse strand, counting down.
TTTTTATTAGTTGTCGAATGACTTCCCGGGAAAATACCATATCTTGGACGGCCAAACCGACGGATTGGAATATAGTTACACCTTGCTCAGACAAATTGGCATGAGATTGAGAAACGGTACCAATTTCTATTCCAATGGCTGATTCGCTGAGAATGCCTTTCTCCCGTGCTTTAATGACAGATTGTGAGGCAGCCAGTACCGATTCGTTGGAATCAGTAAACAGGGCAGTATTGCTATACACATCTTCGTTCAGTTCCTGGAATCCCAGTGCCGAAGCGCCAATGGCATTGACATGGCATTTAGCCGGTAACTCTTTTCTACTGATTATAGGGTTTCGTGATGCTGTGGTTGTGCAAATAATGTCACTATTGAGCACCGCCTCAGCAGGTGAGGATTTGATCGAAATAGCAAGGTTGAGAGTTTTATCACACCATGTGGCAAACTCACGGCATCTTTCCTCACTGCGACCCCATAAAGTGACTTCCTTAATCGGACGAACATATAGCATGGCTTGCAAATGTGCTCTTGCCTGTAGGCCAGTGCCAAGTATCGCCAACCGGCTGGCGTCTTTTGCAGCGAGAAGATGGGTTGCATAAGCAGAAGCGGCCGCGGTGCGAATTTCGGTAATAGCGCCAGCATCCACTACAGCCATACCTGAAACACCTGGCTCGTCGTAAACCAGCACACTACCAACGTGTGAAGGTTTACTACCATTACTTTGAAATCTTACTACCACTGACTTTAACCCAAATCCTTGATATGGCCCTTCCTTTATATAAATTGGCATGGTGCCCATTAAGCTGCCGTCTTCGCCTTTTACGATATTGCGTAAAGGTTGCTCTACTTTTCTTTCCGATTGCAATTTAAAGGCTATTTCGCTTAGTTTAAGACTAAGCTCCATCGTCAAATAACGTGCAACGGCTTCTTTATCGACATAAAGCATATTGATGCCTTTCAATATCAGTGATCAATTAAAGGTCGCCCAACTTGAAATTATCATCAATTTCAGTTCCGGCAATGCTATTGAGAATGGTAGACATATTCTTTTGAGAAACACCTAACACGACATCCAGCATATTCTGTTTACTGAAACCACGGCTTAAGAACAAATCAATGGCACTTCTTTTCAATTGTCCCCGGCAGTAAATAACGTCTACAGTGAATTCACGCAGCGCTAGTAATCGTGGGGAGAGATCATCTGTTTTTTCAATTAATGCTTTAACTGTTTTTTTATCTACACCATTATGAACGGCAATAAAAGCATGTGCCTGAACGGTATAGTCACAACCATTTTCTATTCCAGTGGTGATCCACACTACCGCTTTTTCTTCTTCATTCAGTGAGCTATCAATAAATAAGTCATGTGCGCGTTGATAAGCGGCTAATAATGAAGGAGATTCTGACATATAACCACTTTGGTTAGGTACCCAGCCAAAATCATCAATGGAACTCTGAAGTAATCTCTTGCTCTTTTCAGGTGTGGTAGTAATTGAGTGTAAAGTAAGTAAAGACATAATAACCTCCGTATATCGAAATTTTAAATAGATCTATATAGTTGCATATTTCAGAGCGATATTGGCTCTTATGCAGATGTAAATACTGACCAAAGCATTTTAATTGGTCGAATATGAGAAATAAACTTTAGTTTGTGTAATTTTGCTGCCACTTCCGTCGTTAGTGCGGCATCTACCTCTAAATTGGCGACCGCTTTAGCGGCTGAACTTGTTGAATCTTTAAAAATGATATCCGCTATTTTCAGGCTATCGGGCAACAATTCTGGGATTAACGCCTTTGGTGCCGGATGGGTTGCAATGACTATGTTATCTTTAGTTAATTCGTCACGAATAGCTATACCATAATTTGGTGTGTAATTTAAAAACGCGGCGGACAAATTAAATCTATTGTCCATGTAAAACTCGCTAATATTGTAATAAGCATTGGCTACCACCAATGCCTGGCAGTCTTTTAAAATAATCTGACTGCTGGCTTCTTCGTAAGTATTACATAGAGCAACTTGGTAACTTTTGGCTACTTTGTTTTCAATTGCAAACTCACCAAAACGGATAGCCGATTGCTCACTACTTGTACCTGACGGGCCTAAAGTCGCTATATTTAAAACATCAAATATCTCTTTGTCGAAACTAAAAAAAACACACTCCATGGTGTCTCCTGGATTTACACTAATAAACCGGACTTAACCAATGTGAAAACTCACCGATTCTGCCTCTCACTATTTCTTGATAATCTTTAGCGATAATATTGGCTATGGAATCTTCCTTTTGAATATATGATATATTGTCTATTTGCGAAACAATTGATATTTCAATGCCAGTACCTGTTAAGAAACAGGCATCTGCTTCATAGAGATCCTTTTGTTGCACTTCTGACTCGATACAGGGAATATTGTGAAATTTACAAATATCGAAAACAGATTGTCTGGTTATTCCATTAAGAATGCCAGAATCAAGCGATGGTGTAATAACACAATTATCTTTAACAATAAAAACGTTTGATGTACTTGCTTCTGCACACATGCCTTGTTCATTCAGCATAATCGCATCATCAAATCCATGTTCTTTGGCATCTTCGTAAGCAAGTGCAGAATTAACATAGGTGCCGGTAATTTTTGCAGAAGAGGGAATGGCTGCATTCGATACACGCCGCCATTTTGAAATAAGACACTTGGAAGCCGTTTTTTTAGCGTAAGCGCCCATAGGCAACATATTAATACAGAGGGTTGAGTCTACACCACTTAGCTTAACGCCAAATTTTTCACCAGGCATTAATGATTTTTTAAGCGCCAATGGTCTGATATAAATATCTTGTTTAAATCCGTTTTTAGTAATGATATTTTTGGTAATATCGGTCAATTCATGACTGGTATAAGGTAATTCAATTTTCAGTGTTTTTGCAGATTGAATCAACCGTTCATAGTGCTCATGTACTCTAAATAAATTAAGCTGGTTGTTATCCTGGTCCCAATAAGCCCGTATCCCTTCGAATATACCGGTGCCATAATTTAAAGCTTGGGTACTGGCGAGAAAGGTTGCGCTGCTAAAGTTAATATATTCTCCGTCTAGAAATACGATCCAATCTTTATGAACCGGACTAACGATATTGGTTGTCATTTAGCTGCCCTCTTTTTCATGATTTCTAAAGCTGAATTTCGCTCAATATTGTTGTTATCATCTCTCAGGTCATGGATCCGTGCGGCTTTCCAGCTGACCATTGCCGCCGTGCCAATCAACCCGCCAACATCTCCGACATGCACATCGACCTTCATATTGAATTTGGATTCCATTTTTTTCTTTATTTTGCTAATGAGTGAAGCATCATTTAATTCATCGCTTGGTTCTAACGTTATTTTCAGTTCGTCTGTACCCGATATATTGTTGATTTCAATAAAGTATTCAAAGCAATATTCAAGCTCTTCAAATACTGCGTTTTCAATGTCAAAAGCGTACACATTGGTATTGTTCAACACTAATACATCTTTTACTCTGCCGATAGGCTCGATTTCCCAGCGATTTAAGCCTATTGCTTTGCATCGAACCATATCCCCTGTTTTATATCGAATCAGTGGCTTATTCCCTTTATATAAATGTGTGATCACTAATTCGCCGGCAACGTGGTTATCACCAACATTTAATTTTTGATGAGTAAAAGGACAAATCAGCTCATAGTAATTATTGAATGGAATAGTAATAAGCTTATTAGTATCGTTGCAAGCCGCTAAAATTGAGGTTTCTTGCGATGCATACATGCAGTTGTAAATTTTAGCTCCCCAGTTGCGGGATAAGTTTCTTAATCTGTTTGGCGTAATAAGTTCGCCAAGTACTAAAATGATTTCGATACCTAATGTCTGTGGATTACATCCATTGTCCCGGCAATATTTTAGCAACTCAGCAGCGACCGCAGCGGTACAAACTAAAGCGGTTATTTTGAGATCTTGTATCAGCCTTAGCACTCTGTGCATACCGACAACCGGCGAGCGAGGCCACATTTTGATGACAGTATGCCCTAAACTGCGAAATACATCTTCAAATGTATCGCCGGTGGAGTGCAATTCCGTTGGCCCCATGACGCCAATAATATGTTGTTTACCTTCCTGATTAAAAATAGACTCATATTGTAGTGTCAGAAAACTATTATTCACTAAAGAATCTATTTCATTACGGGGGCAAGGTGTTGAAGGCCCGGTTGTACCTGTTGTTTCATAATATATCCAGGCGTTACTCAGGCTATCCGAAGATATTGTGTTCCCTGCTTTACTTAAATCTGACTTTGTTGTAAAGGGAAGTTTTTCAATGAGTGAAGATAAGTTGTTATTGTCATCATTCGAATTTATTGCATTAAGACGATCACTATAGAAAGATGATCCATCTTTTGCATAATTGATGATTTCTTTCAGTTTTTCATATTGTATTTTTTCCAGTGCAGATATATCTATCTCTCCAGACATATATTGTTTTAATTCAGTCAGGTATTTCAGCCCTAATTCATGAAGATCGCTTCTAAAAATAGAATACATAATGTGTTACCTGTAAAGTGGTAAGTTACCAGTGAGTTTATTGATATCTTTCTTTGGTCCAACTATGCCAATTCCAGATAACTTCAATTCATCAGAATGTTCAGCGGATAATTTACCTTCATATTCCTCATATGTTCTGCATGATTGAGCCAAACAAGAAAAAGGGCTCAACTTAAAATTATCGTCAGATTTTAATTTATGATGAATAGCATCCAGGACATCATGGCTTGCTTTCAAAATAGGCAGAGGTGTTTTAACAACACCGGGATAACAAATGCTGTCTTTACTAAAAACATCGTGCCCGACGATTCCATTAATAGTTTTACCGATTGAAACACTAATGACACTTAATGCATTCATTGCCAAACCAAGTGGCAGGCTATCAGCAATAACGACTACGCTTTTATGCAGACTTTCGTCAAACTCCATACTACTTTCCTATTAACTGAGCAAAATTGATTAATTTATTTCTGTCGATAATAATATCCGAAACGGTCCATGTACTGATTTCTTTCCATAGCACTACGCCTTTTACATGATCCGGATGGTTTATATATATATTCAGGTCTTCGTAACTTTCAAAGTAACCAATTAAACTAAAATCAACCGATTGCTTTCTGTCTACCGTACTGCGACCACAAAACCATCCTTTAATTTCACCTATCTCATTGATATGATTTAAAGTCACTTTCTCTGCTAATATAGCTTTTTCACTATCCCAGTTTATTCCATCCTTGAAGGTAAAAAAAACTTGATGTGCAATTAAGTTATTTTTGCCTGGCATAATCTACCTCATAATTAATAATTTGAGTTATAATAACATGTAGAAATGATCTAATTTATACCTAATCCTAGCGCATACCTGATTTAGTTTTTTTGACTTGCGTCTAATTTAAATAGCATATTGCATTTATAGCAGTCAACTATTTCCGGATGGTAATAAATGAAAGGTAAGTGGAAGAATTGCTGTTTTGTTGCCTTTTTTGAGTATTTGTTTTTTAACATGTTAACAAGCCTTCATATAATTTGGGAACTTTGAATGTCCTGTCTTCCATTGCTGTCAGACAATAAGGCTACTTTATGACCAGTGGTTATCTTCTGATAGGTGACGAATTGTAATGAAGTATTTCTTTGTTATTTCTGATTTGTCAGAAGTTGACGTGTTTCTTGATGCTAAAGATGCATGGTAGCACTTGGCGTCAGGGCGCGCCTTTGGATAGTGGTATGTTGTTGAATATACTACTAATGATAGGGCTTTGGCTGTGTTTTTAAATAATCTATTATTTATGCTTGATTATTTGTATCAGGTTGTAATATACTGCGCACGCTTTCGGGGGCAGCCCCCGGAATACGCCGGCTTAGCTCAGTTGGTAGAGCAACTGACTTGTAATCAGTAGGTCACCAGTTCGACTCCGGTAGCCGGCACCAAATCAAATGAGAAGCCGCCATCTTTCAGAAGATGGCGGCTTTTTTCATCTTTGTCGTACAGAAATACTGTTTATATATCCAGAAAAATCTGCCGTTTTCCGTTACAATTTCTTGTTAAAATGGGTACCTGCAAAAATTAATAGTTCATCAGCTTGGAACAGCTAAAACATAAATAAAATAAATACAAACTTTCAGGTGATACAAGTTTATTTATGCTTGTCAAAGCTAACAGAGAAAAATATTAGTGTTTGTGATGTCAGTCTTTCAGGCGTAAGAAAATGTTTGCTATGGCGTGTATTTATCTATTAGTCTGATGAGCGTCGGGAAAAAAAGAGATGAGGCATGGCAGAGATAGAGGAAGGTATTGATATTGTAAAAACGTATTAGATAAAAGTAGCTTTAGACTAGCAAAATATTTTCTATAAACTGTCTATTGAATAGTATGAGTTAGAAAACTTACTGCTCAAAGAAGGGTATATTTGACAGCATTAAAATTTTTCGCATAGATATTTACCTGATAATTGGTAATTTTTCGTTGGCAACATGAGTCCTATTTATGCCTTAAAGGCTTTATTTAATCTGGTTAAGATATTTAAAATACTGTTGGTTAAATCCCGTATTTACGCTGGTTTATCGTTTATTGCCATACCAACAGTATGATTTCTGTATCCTTGATTTCGGTGTAGAAATCCGCATTTCACGACCGATTTTAAAGCCGATTCAGAATATTTTTTACACTTTAATATCTATGAGATAAAAAATCTGTGCTATTTTTTATTTAATGTGTTTTTTTATCTTATAATAAGAGGGGCTGATATGTTGTTTGAAAATTTTCGGGAAACAATAAAGAGCATTCGTGTTTTTTTAGGTTCTGAGTGTTTTCAAAGAAGGTATATTAGAGGATTAAGAGACGCTTATAAAGTTAAATGAGAAATGTTTAAATGAGGAAGAAAAACACCTTTTAGTCATCTGGATTAACAACGATATTATGTATTTACCTCTAAAGTTAAGCCCGGTCAGAATAGGGGTTATTTAGTGTTTTCATTTAATAGACTTAGTAAGAAGATGTATTTAGACGATGTAGTTAAGCAACAAAGAAATACAGAAATAGAGAATGAGAAATTTGTTATAATACCGAATGCATGGATGCATGAGACCATTCCGAAAATAATTTTTACTACTATTTGTTACTAAAAGTTAAAAGGTCAAAATGTATGCGTAATATTCAACAAGTTTTAGAACGTTGGGGCGGTTGGGTTGATGATGACACAGGTGTCAATTGGCCACCAATCGCTGCTGGATTTAAAGGTCTGATTACGTCAACTCGTCCATTGCGTCCTTCCTGCTGTGATAATGACGGCTTGATCATTGATGCTTGTATAGCAAAGCTACAAACGGTAGATAAGTCTGAAGAAATTGAAGTTTTATTTATGTACTACGCTTTAGGGCTTTCCAAACGGTCCATAGCGCGTTTACTTAAAGTATCGGATATTGAAGTGCGTTCCCGGTTACAAAAGGGAGAAAGTTTTGTACAGGGATGTCTGGCTATGCTCAATATTAAGTTAGAAATGGATGATGAAATACGAGGGCACAAAAAGCTTACGCGTACGCAAAAAGCTATGGTAGTGTACTAATCAGTTAAAGTTGCGAATAAGCGCTAAAGCTAATAAGCCCCGATATTTTTATCGGGGCTTATTTCATTTGGTTCTTGCAGCATTTGCTATTACGTACCGATAGAAGTGAAAATTTGAATAATAATTGTAAAGGCCGCACTTCATTGCGGCCTTTTTCGTTTTTGCCGCCGCGAATCGCTCACGCATATTTCCTTTCCTTATTTGCGGTCGGTATTCCTGTTAAATCAATCATAACCCGGTACTGGGAACGAAGCCTTTATTGAGCTTGGTTTACCCAGGCACATGGTGAGTTATTGCTGTTTGATGGAGGTGTTTTTGATGAGCAACAGTAGTGATAAAGCGGGTTGGTTAACGTCTGTCACGTCTGGGCCTGAGTACGATGAGGAACTGGAACATACGTTAAGTCGCTGGGTGTGTGGTGTTTCTGGTTTGCCTGACGATAAAGTGCGTTCCCGCTGGACATCCGCACAATCGCCACCGTTACCGGCGGATGATGACGGGTGTGATTTTGGCATTACGGGCTTTATTTCAGATGTTACGCCTGCTTTTGAGAACCAGACCGAAGAAAGTACTGAATTATGGCGTCATGAAGAAATCGAATGCCTGGTTTCATTTTATGGCCCGAATTGCCAGCGATACGGCACCTGTTTTCGTGATGGGCTGGCGGTCAGTCAGAACAATGACGAATTGAGTCGTTTCGGCCTCTCAGTAGATAAATCCGGCCAGTTGATTGCTTTACCTGAGCTTATCAATAACCAGTGGGTGCGTCGTTATGACATGACGATCACCTTGCGGCGAAAAGTAGTGCGTGAATACGGTGTTAAATCACTGGTGGAAGCGCCTGTCAAATTCTTTGGAGATTAAATTATGCAGGGTTTACCTGTTTCAAACATTATCAATGTCACGTTGAATATGGCGCCTCATGCGGCCCAGTCCCGGAACTTTGGTGCGTTACTGATCATCGGCGCAAGCAACGTGATCAACACTCACGAGCGTTTACGTCTGTATTCTGATATCGATGGTGTCGGTACTGATTTTGGACTGACTTCACCTGAGTATCAGGCCGCAGCGCTTTATTACTCCCAGTCACCACGCCCGGTTGATTTATATATTGGTCGATGGGCTAAAGACAACGTTATTTCCTCTTTGCAGAGTGCAATATTGAACAAGCAACAGCAAACGATCAGTAAGTTTACTGCTGTGACGGATGGTTCTTTTAAGTTAATGATTAATGGTAAAGAGGTGATATGCAGCGGCATTGATTTGAGTAAAGAGACGAATCTTAATGGCGTTGCCCAACGGGTAGAGGATAAGTTGAAAGATTGTTCAGTCACTTATGACATGGCATCTTCACGTTTCACCATCGTACCGCATTCTTCGGGCACTATGGATTATATCTTACCGGCAACGACCGGAACTTATATTGGCGAATTGTTAAAACTGGATGAAGTCTCTGGCGCTATGGTTACTGAACCGACGAAAGCAGAAACGATTGCTGAGGCGGTGGCGACACTGGGAGCGCTATCCAGTGGTTGGTACGGGTTGGTTATTGCTGATGACACTCTGACAGATAAAGATATTTTGTCTGTTGCCGACTACATCGAATCCGCGTCTGTTTCTCGTATCTATGGGCATACAGTACAGAAAACAGACGTATTGGATGCTGACGTTGCTACTGATATCGGATCACAGCTGAAAGGCGGAAATTATCAGCGCACGCTCTGGCAATATTCATCCGGTAAACCGTATACCGTCGCTTCTCTGATGGGACGGATGTTTACCGTGAATTTCAATGGCAATAACACCACTATTACCCTGAAATTCAAACAGGAACCTGCTGTTACTGCGGAAAGCCTGACAGCAACCCAAGCTAACGCCTTGAAGAAGAAAAACGGCAACGTTTTTGTTAAATACAACAACGACACGGCCATTATTCAGGAAGGTGTCATGGCAAACGGCGATTTTATTGATGAACGCCATGGTCTGGATTGGTTACAGAACTACGTTCAGAACAATCTTTATAACTTACTTTACACCAGCACCAGCAAGATCCCACAGACTGATGAAGGTGTCACGCGTTTGATTACCAATGTTGAACAGTCACTTGATCAAGCGGTGACCAATGGATTGATCGCTCATGGTGTATGGGGCGGCGATCCCATTGGTGCGTTGAATAGTGGTGCAACGTTGACGAAAGGTTATTACGTTTACGCACCACCAATCGCGACACAAGCGCAGGTCGATAGGGAAGCCCGAAAAGCACCGGTTATCCAGTGTGCTATCAAATTAGCAGGGGCTGTTCACTACGCTGATGTCATTATTAATGTAAACAGATAAGGGTTGAAAATGGCTACATATTCTTTTCTTGATGTCTCCGCGTCTATTACCGGAGTCGGTGGTTCTTTTGATCTTGGCAACGGCGCAGCTCTCTCTGATGAGGGTATCACCGTCACGATGTCAGAAAGTAAAAACACCATGACCACAGGCGCAGACGGTGAAGTGATGCATTCATTGCATGCGACCAAATCTGGCACCATCACCGTTAACTTACTTAAAACCAGCCCGGTAAACGCCAAACTGAACGCGATGTTGAGTACACAATCGCTTTCATCGGCAGCATGGGGTAATAACGTCATTGTTATTCGCAATAAACAGAGTAACGACACAGCTGTTGCCCGTTCTGTCGCATTTCAGAAGCAGCCGGATTTGCAGAATGCTAAAGCCGGCAATACCGTTGCCTGGATATTTGATTGCGGAAAAATCGACATCATGTTAGGCACATTCTAACGAATTGACTTCATAGACGCTGAAATAACGCTCAAGCCAGCATTGGACTTATATTTCGGTGGCTTGAGCAATTTTGCGGATAGGTTTTAAGGGGTGATCATGGAATTTGAAATTGACGGCAAAAAGTATCGCGGTGGCAAACTGAACGCTTTTCAGCAACAGGATCTGGCAGTGGCTTTGGCGCCAGCCATTCCGGCACTTGGACCGCTCATGAAAAAGCTTGTTACAGCCAACAATGATGAAAGAGAGACTAGCTTTGAAGAATTGCTGCCTTATCTGGTTGAATCAATCAATGCACTGGGAAAATCCAACCGATATGAAATTAATGACATTTGCTTATCAATAATTTCCCGTGAACAGAATGGTATCTGGAGCAAGATTTATGAATCTAATGGTCAGGTATTGATGTTCGATGACATCAATGGCTTAGAGTTGCTGAAAATTGTGGGTTTTATTATCAGAGACTCACTGGGAAATTTTTTTCCCGCCCCATTAGAGAGCGTAGTGTAATCCCGGGACAATCCAGCTTAAATTTTGAAACCTTGCCGGAAGGGCGTGATTACCTGTTACGCCCGGTCATTGCGGGGATGTGCCGTTATGAATCTTTGAAAGATGGCGTTCTTGACCTGGCTGATATTGCACTGATGAATGATGCCCTTGACGTTAAATCAGAAAATGAGGCCATGATAGAGAGGTGGCGAAGTGAGCAATAACACTGAAACAATTGAAGATTTCCTGGTATCACTTAGGTTTGATATTGACGAGGTGGGGCAGCGTAAATTCATGGCTGTTATCACGGAAGTCACGTCTAACGTTCTTAAAATGCGGGCGGAAATTGAAAGCGCAACATTAGCGGTGGTTAATTTTATCACTCAAATCGCTAACGGCCTGGATAAGCTCAGTGGGCAATTGCAGAAAACAGGCGTAACAACTGAAAAAATTAAATCTATTGATGGTGGTGTCAGTCAGGTTGGGGCAAATGTTGAGGGGCTTTTGCCCAACATGGGCATTCAGGCCAGTGATACAAATAGCAACCATTGTAATACGGCTTCTTTGGTCTCATTGATAAGTGAACAGTTATTAAAAACACCAATGGATTGTGCTGGTCAATCCACCGGCACACTTGATAGTGATGACATATTTAATGCCGTTGAGGAATTAGTCAAATGGTTAGACAAAGGGGAAATCTCAGCGAAAGGTTTATTGGCGACACTGAATGAATTGTGGAAATTCACAGGAAGAAAAATCACTCTGGGTATACTCTTTGATTTTAATAATCGGTTAAATGCATTACAGGAAGAAGCAAAAAGAAATCACGAAAACGTGGGTGAAACTCTAATGCGGCGGCGAAGAGAGTATGAAGCAAATAAAAAACCACTTATAACATCTGAGCAACTGAATAGCTGGATGTCAACACATGGGATCTATATTGCTTCTGACTGGACACTGTTTTTCAGCAAAGATAAGTATGAAAAATACCAGCAACAACTTGATGTCAGGAAAACCATAATTGATAAAGGACACCGCCCAAAAGTTACTGATAATATTCCTGCTAAAGTATCAGACCAATCAAGTAAAACGAAAAAGGAACGAAAGAACAAGCCACTAAATAAAGATCATCTTAAGACTGGTGTTGTTAAACAGCATGATGCTCATCATGGTTTAATGGCTACAGCTAACCAGTCGATAAATGTTTTTAACAGTGAGCTTACAGGGGCAAGATTAAAGAAAATAATGTCATCCAGAGGGGTACGGAATAATAATCCATTAAATATGAATTTTGCACATCAGACAGGGGCGGTACTTGAAGATAACCCAAAACCCAGATTTGCTAAATATCCAGATGCCTACAGTGGATTAAAAGGTGCAGCCCATCAGTTGAGACGTTATTTTCGTGGTCAAACTACCGGAAAAAAGCTACAGACCATTGCAAGTATTATCCCAACATGGGCACCATCAAAAGATGGCAATAAGACTAAAATTTATATTGCCAACGTGTCTAAAATGATGGGAGTTTCTAAGGATGCATTCATTGATCTCACCGATCCTAATGTGATGCAAAGGCTGATTGATAGCATGATGGTAGTAGAAAGTGGTGGTAATCCTTATTCACCTGAACTGATCAGGGCGGCAATTACCGGAGCGCCACCGCCAGCGAATAAACCTTCAGGCTTGGCCGGGCATCTGAATAATGTCGCTCATTATTTGAAAAATATTTCGATTGATCCCCGAATAATCAGTGGTGCGGCGATAAATATCAACAGTATGATGAATCATCAGGTAATGACTCCCCATTTACTGCTGCATACGCCAATACCAGCTGGTAATAATGTGATGGGGATAGGGGAAGTAAATTATCATATTGAGGTTAATGGCGTTGAATCTCCCAGAGAGGCAGCAAGACTGACTGGGGAAACAGTAGAACGCACTCACAGTATGCTACTTCGAAATATGCAAACACAGGTGAGATAACAATGGATATATTATCAGTCATGTTTTCTCAGCAAACGAGAAAAATAGGTGTCATTGTACCGAGTGTTGTTATTTCAGAAACCCATACGGATACATCCAATATAACAGATCATCCGGTCCAGCAAGGGGCGACAATCAGCGATCATGCTTATGACACGCCATCAGAAGTTATAATGAGCTTGGGTTTTGCTGGTGGTGGTTCGTTGCTTGATGTTGTGGATACCACAAAAGTATTTGATATTGCTACCGGATTGAGCCTGGGAACCAACCCGCGTGCGGTATATCAACAGTTGCTTGATCTGAAATCATCATATAAACCTTTTGATGTTGCGACAGGGAAACGTTTATACAACAACATGCTAATTCAAAATATAAGTGTTACAACGGATAAAACCAGTGAAAACGTTTTGTCAGTCACTTTAACCTTGCGTGAAGTTATGATTGTTGAAACATCGCCGAATAAGACCGCGCCGGCGGAAAATATGAAACACTCTGAAGATACGGCACCTGTGGTTAATGTCGGAACCAAAGTCACGGTGAAGCCGTCATTACCACAAAGAATTCTTGACTTTATTATAGAACGAGGTAAAAAATGGCTGGGATTGTAGAAATTCCTTTATCACCTAAAAACCAGCAATTTGATGTTCAGTTAAATGGAATTAACTATAAAATGCGTTTGATGTGGCGTGATATTGCGGGCTGGATATTAGATATTATGACGCCGGACAGTGAACCCATAATCAATGGCTTGCCGCTGGTTTTTGGGGTTAATCTGCTTGAACAATATTGTCATCTTGGTTTTAATGGTTCATTAATCTTTTATGGTGATATAAATCAGCAAAAACCTTACAGGAATAATCTTGGTAAGGAGGATAGATTATACTTTGTAGTAAGTTAACGTGGTAAAAATGGAGGATAATACACTTTTTGGGAAAGATGCAGTTTTATAGCCACAACCTTTAACTTCCTATGATTTATTACACGTGCCGCTTAATTGCGGTTTTTTTGTTTCTGTTAATTAGGTGAATTATGTCAAAACAATGGATAAGAGAATGCCACCTTATCGTTGTAGACGAAAAGGGTGAAAAAGTAGATTTATCAAACCTGAAAATCATATTTAATATCAACAGAGCTGAACACTCCTATCCGGCTACGGGTGTTTTCACGATATATAACCTCAATGACGAAACCAGTAATAAATTACGCCGAAATGAGTTTAAAACAATTAAATTTGTAGCGGGCTATAAGGAGAATTCAGGACAAATATTTTCAGGCCAAATCCAATACACACATGTGAAGAGAGAAAGCGCAACCGATACCTGTGTTGTTATTCAGGCTGCGGATGGGGATGAGCCACACAATTACGCGACCGTAAATACCACTATTGCCGCTGGATATTCGCAAGCAGACTTAGACCATTTACTGATGCGTGATATTGCCAAATATGGCATTACCGCCGGTTTGCGCCCGGAATTCCGCAAATCAGCATCTCCCAGGGGAAAAGTGCTTTTTGGTATGCACCGTAATGAAGTTTCTAATTTGGCAAAGCAATGTGACGCTAACTGGCGTTACGAAGATAACCAGTTGCATATTGTGCCCAGGAATAAATATCTGACAGAGGCGGTTGTACTCACATTAAAAACCGGTCTGATTGGTATGCCTGAACAGACCATCGGCGCCGGTATTAACGTTAAATGCTTAATCAATCCCAATATCGGCCCCGGCACATTAATCAGACTGGATAATCGTTCAATCAAGCCGGTTGAGCCTTCTGGCGATGAAACACCTAAATCTGACAATCATAAAGATGCAAAAGAGCAACCATCAGCATTGGATTCTGACGGTGATTACATCGTCTTCAGCGTAAATTATTCCGGCGACACCCGCGGAACTGACTGGTACATGGAGATGATGTGTGTTGCGAAAAGTGATCACACATTGCTGAAGAAATTAATGAGCAATAAAGATAAGGCAACCACCTGATGATAAATACTGATGAACGACTAAATAGGCCCGAAGCGGTCTTTTTTTCTATGCAAGAGGTCATTAGCGCCGGATTGTATGTCTCTTTACCTTGCATTATTCAATCATTTAACGCTGATGCGGTCACAGTAACAGCACAACCCGCTATCAGATGGAAAATCAGGAAAAAAGACGGTGAACTGGAATCCGTATCTTTGCCGTTACTGGTCGATGTGCCCGTTATATTTCCAAGGGGCGGGGGAGTGACATTAACCTTCCCGGTAAAAGCGGGTGATGAATGCCTGGTTGTATTTGCTGATCGCTGTATTGATTACTGGTGGCAATCTGGCGGCGTACAAGAGCCGGTAGATCCCCGGCAACACAACCTCTCCGATGGATTTGCGATTATTGGCCCACAATCCCAGCAACAAAAAATAGCCGATATCAGCATCAGCACCGCGCAGCTAAGAAGTGATGATGGCGCCGCTTATATCGAACTCGATCCCGGTAGCCATAATGTCACAGTGATCACACCGGCGAAACTCATTGCCACTGCACATGGCGGTACTGAAATCACCTCACCTGAAATCACCCTGAATGGCAACGTCACCATTAACGGCAACTTATCGCAGGGAATGGGATCGGGTGGCGGTACAGCAACCCTGCAAGGCCCGGTCACGGTGAACAAAGATCTGACCGCGGGTGGCATAAGCCTGATGAACCATACGCACGGTGGTGTACAAACCGGTAGCGGTAGCACGAGGAAACCGCAATGAGATACAGAAGAGAAATTGACAACGACTATGTATTTGGTCGTGGTGAAGCGAGTTTTCTTATCAACTCACCGGAAACGGTCGCGCAGGCGGTGAAAACCCGCCTGATGTTGCGCAGTGGCGAATGGTTTCTTGATGACCGGGAGGGAACCGATTACGACAAAGTACTGGGTAAAGGCACATCAAGTTTTTATGACCTGATTATCAGACAGCGAATACTGCAAACGCAGGGCGTGTCAGAAATTATCCACTACCGTAGTGAAAGAAACCCCAACACAAGAAAAATCACCATTACCGCCACGATTGACACGATTTATGGACAGACAGGAGTAACTGCTGATGTATGAAAGTATTATCACCTCAATGTTACCTGCTATTGATAAAAACGGGATCAACGCGCCTGATTATCAAACCATCTTAAATGGCTGGAAGGCGATATTCAGGGACATCTACGGGAACGATATTTACGTTGAATCTGACAGTAAAGACGGGGTTTTTCTGTCGCTGATAGCGTACGTTATTCACGGTTGTAACAACGCCACCATTGCTTCCTACAACTCATTTAGCCCGACAACTGCGGTGGGTGAAGGACTTTCCCGCAGTGTCAAAATCAATGGCATTACCAGAAAAAGCCCCAGTAACTCAACGGTGGATGTATTGATAACCGGTCGGGCCGGAACCGTTATTCGCAACGCATCCGTTCGGGACGACGCTGGAAACACCTGGTCACTCCCTGATGAAGTGATTATCGACACGCACGGGCAGGCTATTGTGACGGCCATATGTCAACAGACCGGCGCGATTGGCGCACTGCCTCACACGGTTAATCAGATTGCGACGCCAACCTTGGGTTGGCAGACAGTGACAAACCCTGTTGCGGCCACCCTTGGCCGGGGAATTGAATCCGATGCAGAACTGCGAATACGCCAGGCGGTTTCAGTCGCATTGCCTTCACAAACCATTATGGATGGATTAATCGGTGCGATTGCTAACCTGCATGGCGTCTCACGTTATCGGGGATACGACAACGACACGGATCAAACCGACGAAAATGGCATACCCGCGCACAGTATAGCCATTGTGATTGATGGTGGAGACTCGAAAGAAATTGCTCAGACCATCTTAAAAAAGAAAACGCCGGGCATACCGACATTTGGCACCACTGCTGAAATTGTCACAGACAGTGCTGGCAATGAAAAAACGATAAACTTCTATCGTCCTTCGCTGGTGCCAATTTACATTGAAATTCAGATTAGGCCCTTTGTCGGATACACCTCGGATATTGGGAATAGCATTCGTACAGAGATATCTGACTATATCAACTCACTTTACATTGGTGATGGGATATATGTTACCCGCCTGTTTGTTCCGGCAAACTTGTGCAATAAAAACGGCAGCCAGACATATGAAGTCTTGTCTGTGATGGCCGGTAAAACAGCATCAACAATAGATTCGGTGAACATCAACATTGCTTTTAACGAAGCGCCGACTTGTTCAGCTGAAAATATAAAAATAGTGACGGTGCTCAAATGAATAAATATATGAAACTGATTCCGGCGTATCACATGGAGGGTAAAAAATACGTCAGAATGCTTGAAGTGGTTACTGATATATTGAACCAGAGTGCACTTACAAATGAATTACTGATTAGCAGTTTTGACCTTGATAAAGCGGTGGGTAAACAGCTTGATATTATCGGCGAATGGGTAGGGAGAAACCGAACAATCCAGGCTCCGATTGAATACTATTACTTTTCCTTTGATATTCCTGAATTAGGATTTGATTACGGCACATGGAAAGATCGGTTTGATAGTGACAAAAGTTATATCGACTTGGATGATAACAATTACCGAATCGTGATTAAAGCCAAAATAGGGGAAAACAACTGGGATGGAACGGGGGAATCACTTAATCACATCCTGAGTTTTATTCATTCAAACCATAACATATCCATATCCTTTGAAGATAACTTGGATATGTCATTTACCGTGACTGTAAAAGGTAAATCAATTAGTACTATCACCAAAGAAATTATCCGTCAGGGTTATCTCTCCATTAAACCAATGGGAATAACGGTTAATTACCATGTCGTTGAGGGTTAGAAATGGCTAAAAATGACTTTAAAGCGTTTGCCACTGGCGAAAACGCGAATACATTATCGCAAGAAGAATATGAAAGTTTAGGTTTTATTGAAGAGGGATTTAAATCAGGAATAGCAAGGAGTGAACAGCTCAATAAAGTTTGGCGGCAATCCTCAATTATTGCTGCGGTGATTGGGAAATATATTGCAGAAAAAACGGGTGAAGATGTTATTGATGATGGAGATCTTGAGAAACTCGTAGGGCAATTAGATTTGGCATTAAAACAAAAAATTACGGCGGAAATTCCGGATGCTTCGCTTACGCAGAAAGGCATTTCGCAACTGAACAACGCGACAAATTCTGACAGAGAAGATCAGGCAGCAACGCCGAAAGCGGTGAACGATGTTAGAAAAATGGCTGAAGGTAAATTAAGTAGCGTTGCTGATGCTACGTTAAGCCAGAAGGGGATTGTACAGTTAAGCAGTGCTACTGATAGCGCGAATGAAACCTTAGCTGCGACTCCTAAAGCAGTTAAGGGCGCATATGATTTTGCCAATACGGCAAATGTAGAGGCTAAAAACGCTCATGATGAAGCAAATAGGGCTACAGATAATGCCAATAGCCGGTTGGCAAAAAATCAAAACGGTGCAGATATCCCTAATAAAAGTGAGTTTATAAAAAA
>NZ_AYSJ01000013.1:697327-701624 GCF_000517265.1 Photorhabdus khanii NC19 | reverse complement strand
AAGGCGAATAATGCGGTGCCGGGCAGCCGGAAAGTGAACGGCAAGGCGTTGACCGGGGATATCAGTTTGGGGGCCGGGGATGTGGGGAGCTATGCTACATCCGAGAGTGATAGTAGGTATCAACTGCGCGGTAACTATCAACTTGCTGGGAATTACGCTGTTCGTGGAGATAGCTACACAAAATCGGAATCTGATAGTCGGTATCAGGTGCGAGGTGCCGCTCAGAGATGGAGAAAGATTGGTGATTTTGGGGGTGAGGCTTCTGACACAGAAATAACACTCAGTGAGAGTTGTTTAGGCAAATATTTATTCGTACGAAGATATAATAGAGGAAATAATTCAATGACAGGATTTCTAGTTCCTCCTATTCCAGGCATCCGATTTTGTGTTCCTATGGGGATTGAAGGTTCTTGGGACTTTATTGTTTCCCCTGATGGCAGACAGTTAAATATGGTGGGTAGTAACTATGGGGCTGCATCTGGTGTATATATGGTAGATTAACCCACTCATTAAGACTCCCTTAACATTAAGGAGTTAAGAGGGTTATTATTGAACATAAATTTTTTTTGGTATAATATCTAAGTTAAGATAAATTTACATTTAAATACTATGATATATGATAAAAGAAACCATACGCAGGAAAATTAAGAGATATTACAAACGCATTGTTTTTAATGAGTTTCATGAGTCTCATCAGGATCAGGCTTTACGTATTTTATCTGAAGTTGAAAATCAAAAAGGTAAGCTGAGTCCTGCCATAAAAAAGATATGTGATGAATATTCTATGGATGTTTTTAAATGGAGGGGTTATGCATCTTGGTTATATGTATACAGTTCAGTATCTGGTGAGTTTAAAGAAGGGTGGATACCAGATAATTATTACGGCAATGTTGTTATAAAAGAAATATCGGGTAGTTACTCCAGCACATCAGATTTAAAACCATTAAGTAGAACGATATTCAACACAGAAAGTATCCCTGACTTAATATATTCAACAAATGGATTATTAATCGAGCCAATAGGGAAAGGCATAATTAATATTAGTAAGGCGATGGAAATTTTATTCCAGAATAATGAGCAAGTAATTTTTAAACCGGATGAGTCCCAGCAGGGCGTTGGAATTGAATTCATTACAGAAAAAGATTTCAATAAGAAAAGGTTATTTTTGAATGGAGTATATCAAAGAATAATAATTCAGCATGATTTTTTTAACTCTATCAGTAATAAATCAGTTGCAACTTTAAGATTAACAACGGCCATTAATGATGAAGGACGATGTAATGTTAGGGCTGCATATTTGCGAGTGGGTCGAGATAGTGATACTCACGTTAAATCATCTAGTCACATTAGAATTCCGGTAAGTATTGATAGAGGAGAGTTATACCGTGATGGTTTTCTTCCCAACTGGAATACCATCAATAAACATCCTGACACTAATACTGAGTTTTGCGGTCTAATTCCTAACTTCAAAAAATGCTGTGATATAGTCATTCAACTGCATTTAAGATATCCGTTTGTTAAATGTATTGGTTGGGATTTGATTATTGATCAGAGTGGCAATGTGCAAATTATGGAATGGAATGCAGGACATAATGACATTAAATTTTCAGAAGCAACTCAAGGACCATGCTTCAATGATTTGAGATGGGAGAGGTTTGCACAGAATTACTAGACTGTGTCCCTTAATGTAAGTTGATAGTATTATCATCTAATTAGTTTCAATACTGGAAAAAGATGATGGCACGTTACGACATTCCTGATGACGCATGGATATTGATAGAACTGTATTTACCGCCCGTCCATTCAGCGCGAGCGGGACGACCCCATGTTGAACACCTCCGTGTGATGAACGGAATGTTTTGGGTTCTCTGTTCAGGGACTCCGTGGCGCGATTTACCTGAACGTTATGGCCCCTGGAAAACGGTTTATAACCGATTTAACCGCTGGTCAAAATCAGGCATTATCGACAAAATGTTTAACCACTTATTGTCCACTCTCGATGAAAAAGGCTTGATTGACTGGTCTGAGATTTGTCTGGATGGCAGTAATATTCGCGCCAGTAAAGATGCCGCAGGGGCGAAAAAAGACATCCTGATATCACTGACGATCATGCACTGGGTCGCTCATGCGGTGATTATGGCACCAAAATCCACCTAGCAACTGACGGAAAAGGTTTTCCCCTCAACGTGATTGTGACCGCTGGGCAGGTCCACGAAAGTCAATCCACCATTCCTTTGCTCGATGGCGTTGGTATACAACGTAAAAATGGTTTCATGAAACGGCGTGGCAAAGCGGTACTGGCAGATAAAGGCTATTCGGGGGGAAAACTCCGCGGTTATCTGCGTAAGCTGAGAATTAAAAGCATTATTCCGTATAAAATCAACGAAAAAGGAAGTGCAGAGGGTCGTACGCAATTTGATAAACAGGCGTATCGTGACCGCAATGTTGTCGAACGCTGCTTCGGTTTTCTTAAAAGCAATCGACGTATTGCAACACGTTACGAAAAAACAGCGCGAAACTATCTGTCGATGTTGAAATTAGGCTATATTAGGTTCTTTTACAGACGATTAAATAATTAAAGGATACAGCCAGCCTAACACAAGCACAGATTGAAATTACAGAAATCGGTGAATTGCCAAAAACTCTGACATTCAAAAAAACGGACACCGATTACGACAAGTGGAACGGTAAAGAGTGGGTTGTTGATAAGGACCTCTTAAAATCCCATTAAATCAACGATGCAAAGCAGCAACACTCAGCACTGTTACAACAAGCAAATAACACACTCTCATTGCTACAAGACTCTGTTGACTTAGAAGTCGCAACAGATTCAGAGAAAGCCGCTCTGTTAGAGTGGAAGAAATATCGGGTATTACTGAGTAGGGTAGATACCTCACAAGCGCCTGATGTTGAATGGTCGGAGGTACCGAAGTAAAATATTCAGAGGGCCAGCAATGGCCCTTTAATTACTCTGGCGTTTTAGACCATTGGATGTCGGGGGCAGTAGAGGTATCTACAGCTTGTATCTTTTGCGCATATAGCATCCATTCAATTAATTTTGCTTTGCCTTCATCAGTGATAATTCCCAACATAAGTTGAGTTCGCCGGATCTGTGTTTTCATGACCACCTCGGTTAATATATCTCCCCGCTCTTTCTCGCTGCAATTACGTGGTATTTATTAGATAGGAACATGAAACAATCTCTATTTTCGATTTTAAATTCATAATTACAAATCTCATCAAAAATTCCATTGCATTTAATACAATAAAAATCCCACCTACTTTTTGGCTCAGGGAATGTTTGAAAATGGTCTAAATTAATTTTATTGACAAAAATTTCCATTTTTATTACTCCAAAATATAAACTTTGACTGGTTGAACACCTCCCGCCCAGAATTCAATTTTACTACCATTCCCTGATACCCTCATCTCTGTTGAGTTATCCCCTCCAATAGCATAAATACCATCCCTGGACATACAGTAAAAAAAGAAAAAAATGCCATCTTCTCTCTCTAAAATTACCAGTTTACCCCAGATATTTTTTGCCAGATTTACTGGGGTTCTGGACGGTAACACTCCAGAATAAACAACAGTAAAAGATCGATCTTTTGGCTGATATCTTCCATCAGACTCCTGTTTTGTGTAGCTTTCTCCTCGAACGGAATAATTGCCTGTAGGCTGGTAATTCCCTTTTGGCTGATATTTATTATCAGATTCGGATTTATGGTATGCCCCCACATCCCCAGCAGAAGGCTTATTTTTTGTTGTATAGATATTAGTCCAATCTTCCTCGAACCCGTAACTATCGCGGGCAGAGCGATAAGCAATTCCAGAATTTCTGTTACCAACATGCAACTGAAATGCTGGACAACTCCCAATACCATCACTGAAATGAGCAATAAGCGCACTATAAGTAGAATAACTTAAGTTATATATTCCTGAAACAGCATTCCACGGAACACCATCTTTATAAGAATAACCCCCGCTACTACCTAATTTAAACGCCCCCACATCCCCGGCACTCAAACTGACATCCCCACTCAACGCCTTGTCATTAATTTTCCGGCTGCCCGGCACCGCATTCTTAGCTTGATCCACCGTTTCCACCAAACCAAGGTTTTCNATAACCCGTTNACTGACAGNATTNTNTGTCANCGNNANCCTGTTAAAGCAANNGGCTATTGGCATTATCTGTAGCCCTATTTGCTTCATCATGAGCGTTTTTAGCCTCTACATTTGCCGTATTGGCAAAATCATATGCGCCCTTAACTGCTTTAGGAGTCGCAGCTAAGGTAAA
>NZ_AYSJ01000013.1:643036-697295 GCF_000517265.1 Photorhabdus khanii NC19 | reverse complement strand
TTTTCCATAACCCGTTAACTGACAGTATTCTTTGTCAAGGCAGCCTGTTAAAGCATTCAACAGGATCCAATGTGGTAAAAATCGGGCATATTTACGTATCAATAAATGACCAACATGGAGATTTTGAGAGAAAGATATTAACCGTGAGGGAATTATGAACATATTTTGAGTGATAAATCGGCGGATTTGCATGATTTACTTTCGTAGATCATATGACTTTCTACCTTTCAAATTCTTAAGAAGATAAGCGATATTACACTCCATGCATTCATGCTCCACTCTTTACTTTTGTGCTCTTCCTGTGAAGAGTTTTACAAAAACTTTTTTCTTCCTCAATTACTTGCAATATCTGGCTTTTCTGTTTCTCCTTTCATCAATACTGGCACTGTCTGGATCTGTGATTTTTGCATAAGATTTATGCGAAATTTTTAAGAGCCAAATCGGGCAAGCAGGTACGGTGTAATGATTGCTTTTGTTATTGTTCATTCCATCATGGATTCTATGCATTTTTTTATAAAATTAGCCTTTGAGGTAATTTAGCTTAAATGCTAACATTCATCTCAGGAGGAAAAAGAGTGTTTAAAGTTATTTATCATGATGAAGCAGCCAAGGAAGCCGATAGCTTACCGAAACTCACAAAAGTGAAGTATGACCGGCTGGTTAAAAAACTGGAGGAAAACCCACGTATCCTACGGGAGCCGGATACAAAACCCCTTGGTGATGGGCTTTACGAGATCCGCACAATGGGTAACGACATCGCTCGCGGCATTTGGGTTTATGAGGTGGGTAGCAAGATCTATATGCTCCGTATCTTCATTAAGAAAACCCAAAAGACACCAAAAAACGAAATCGAGCTAGCTAAGCGAAGACTGGAGGAGATCAAACGTGAAATTGAAAACGCATGACGAATTACATGCTGAATGGATGAAAGACCCGGAGTACCAGGCAGCATACGAAGCAGAAGAGCGAAAAGAAAAATTACAGGCGCTGCTAGCTGAATGGCGTCGCAATGCCGGCATCACACGCGCCCAAGTAGCAGAACGCATGGGGGTTAAGCCGCCGACTGTCTCTCGCATGGAAAGCAATATCAATAAGGCCAGCATAGATACCCTTGCACGCTATGCCCGAGCTTGTGGTGTCGAAAAACTCCAAATAACACTTTAATTTTAGCCATATCCCCCGGTATCTTTATCGTGAATTTTGATTAAGATACCGGGCATTAGGATTAACGTATTACGCGATACTAATTTTTAGGCTTACGCCACAGGCTGTTGCATAGTGCTTAAGTGTCGCAATACTGGCTTTCGTTGTTTTTTCAACCTATTCCTTCCGAACAATCACGCCCTGAATTCTAGGTGTAGACCTGCCGTAATGTCATATTTTTCAACATCATGTACTGGCAAATCTCTTAGCCATTATTTTGACATCGTTTACTTGAGATAAATAAATTCACTTTATGTGTATATGTGTGTATATTAATCTCAGGTTGGGAGGATATATGAAATCAACTGACCTGATAAAAGAGCTGACTGCCGTTGGGTGTGAACTTAAAAGGCATAACGGAGGGAGTCACCAAATTTGGTGGTCACCTATAACCGGAAAGACGTTCCCGGTCCCGCATCCTAAAAAAGATCTGCCTATCGGCACCGTCAAATCGATAAAGAAAATGGCGGGGATTTAATCCCCGCCAACTTTGGAGGTCATCATGTTTTTCTCAGTAGGTGTTGAGTTGCCTAAAGACGAAAATACAGCGTATGGTCTGGTTATTCCTGCGCTGTGTACCGAAGATTATGGCTGTTTCTCTGCTGCTGATAATAAAGAAGATATTGCGATAATGGCGCGTGAGGCTATCTTGTTAACAGTAGAAGACAGGGTCGCAAACAGCAGAGCCGTTGAACACATTCAGGATGCCGGCTATTTGGTTTATGCAAAAAACACAGAATATCAATACGTTGATAGCTGGTTTGTTATCGATGTTGATTTATCTGAGTTTTCTGGAAAACAGCAGCGTATTAATATCTCACTACCTGATACACTCATTCAGCGTATTGATAATCGCGTCAAAGAAAGTCCGGCACAATATCGAGACAGAAGTCACTTTTTGGCAGAAGCGGCAAGACATGAACTTAGTTAACACTCTGGTGCATGGATGCATCAGAGTGTTAAAACGTGTTCAATAGATCCCCTGCAATAATAAAGCTCGAATCATAAATGCCACGCCATCTTCGTGGATCAGTAAATAAGAGTTGGCAATAAAGACATTACCCGGACCATTCTTGCTTATGCCACTGGCCGACGAATTTACATACTCCGTACATTTATCAAGAAAACACTAAAAACCCCAGCGTCAGAAATAAAACTGGCATTGCAAAGATTAGAGGAGATGACAAATGAAAGTTAAAGGCATTCCTTGGTCAGAGGTCAGGGCGCAAGCCCTTTCATCCCCCGGAGCTCAGGCTGCTTATGAAGCAGCCAAGCAGGAAGAGGAACTCTACGAGCTGATACAGAGTATGAAAAACAGGGCGGGTATTAACAGTTCACAGTTAGCCGAAAGATTGGGAATTACCCCACCGGCAGTAGCTAAGGTTGAAAAAAACCCGATGAAAGCCAGTGTTGCAACACTTGAACGCTATGCGGCGGCGTGTGGCGTCAACCTCAAAATTAGTATAGTTTAACTGCTGCCCGTCTCTTGGATATTAACTAAGAGTTCGGGCATTTTACTAATCAATGAACACCCTCGTATTTCTTATTCACAGTGCGTGTTTTTCCGGCTATTGCGTTTAAATTTTCTGAATTAAAGGTGCGCCGATATTGCTGTGTGTGGCTTGCCGTCGCTTTTGCTAATTCGTCAGCCACATTAAGAATATCGATCACACATTAATGCTGTTGCTACCCAACCGAACCGACTATTCGCTGAGCTTAATACTCGGTAATGCCTGTTCGGTTTGCAATGTTTGCTTGATCATCGGTTTGTTGGGCCGGCCATTCGCGAAACCAATTTCAACCAGCGTACCTGCGTGGGATACTAATAATCAATAATCCACCCTTCGCGGCGGTGGATGATAACGGTAAAGGTACCGCTTTATATTCATGTGCCTTGATTGGCGCACAAAAAATCAACCTCGTTTGAAAGAACGAGGTTTGTCAGCAGTTTGGGGCTATGCATAGCCTCCTTTTTATAATTTCAGTAGTTTTTTCTTAAAGCTAAGTCTCACGTTTGGATCGATAAGGAAGGAGAATTTACTTATATTTTTGATTAGAGCTTTAAGAGCTGATTTCTTCTCAGAAGATAATATATCTCCGTTCTTTAAAAGATGTTCAATAGCATGAGTTGCAACAATGTTTTGATATTTATCACCAAATTTATTATTCATATATGAAATTACATCAGCCATAATATCAGCTTTCTGATTAGTAATATCATTTGATAAGCTGTCGTTACGCTTTATATAATTATAAAATACAGAATTTGTTATATAGATATTGCTGCTTTTTTGCAATAAATCAGGAAATATAAATGCATCTTCATAACATGAAATTTCAGGGATTTCTAGATTATTAAATAATTTTTTGCTGAAAAATTTACTACATAAATGCGCTTGGAACTTTTTATGAATTAAGAACTCTTGTATAGCTTTGTGCTGTGTCAACTTTGTTGATGGTGAAAAAATTGATTTTTCTATGTAGTCGGAATCTTTTTTTACATCATTAATCCTAGATATTAGAATGTCAACTTCATTTGACACTAAAAAGCCTATCACTTGGTTTATGTCAAATGTAGGCAAAGCATCATCTCCATCAATAAATGTTATATATTGACTATTGCAATTTTTTATGGCGTAGTTTCTTACCTTTCCTATATTTCCAAATTCAGTTCTAAGATACTTAGAATATTTTACTGAATTGGAAAAGTCCATCATGATATTAGATGTGTTATCGATTGACTTGTCATCTATCAATATGATTTCTATATCGTTAGGATATGTCTCAATACATTTCTGAATGCTAGTTAAACATTTAGAAATAAATGGCTCAAAGTTGTGTGCAGTAACAATAATAGATAATATAGATTTCATAGTAGTTCTCCATCGTACTTTACAATATTACAGCACTGACTTTATTTTCTTTCTATTTGCTAAATATAAAAATCTAGAATATATTTTCAGAAAAATACCTAATAAGTCATTAGTCTTAGTTCGGGAATATAGTTTGAATTTTTTTGCTATGTAAATTTTTTGAATGTGCTTTTTACACTTGACAGGTAAAAAAATGTTTATTTTATTTATCATGATTTTTAATATGTTATTTAAATAAATAACTTCATTTGATGATAGTTTTTCTGAAGAGTTTATTTTTATAATATTTTCAATGTCAATATCAATGCCTAATGCATGTGTTAATTTAAGTTGGGATTTTGCAGCATAAGACTCTTGTTCACTAAAGTATTCATTTCTGTTTCTATTTGGGTGTGTTCTATATTTCAATAATATATCAGGTAAATTAATAAACTTGTAATTATTATTAATTGAAGTTAAAAATAATTCCGTCCATAACCCATAATCTTGTGCTTTTTCATAACTTTCAGGATAGATTATACCTGACTTTAGTAAAATATCTTTTCGAATCATCACAGTAGGATGATAAAATGGGCAATCGAATACAATACTTGAAATTATCTCTTCATGGCTCAGAGGAGGAACTTTATTTCTAAGTTCTTCATATGTTCTCATTGATGTTCCACAAACAATAGTATCAGAGTGTTTACTCATATATCGATATTGTGTTAATAGCCTATCTGGATATGAATAATCATCAGCATCCATCCTGGCAATAAAGTTACCTTTTGCTTCTGATATCGCAATGTTTAGTGAGCGAGCCAGCCCCATATTTTTGACATTATTAATTATCTTTATTCTTTTGTCTTTAATAGAAAACTCTGAAAGTATATTGGAAGTTTTATCAATTGAAGCATCATTAACTATGATGAATTCATAATCTATAAATGTTTGTTCTAAAATGGAACTTATAGCTTCAAACAGGAATTCTTGTCCGTTAAAAACAGACATTATTACTGATATAGCAGGCTCTCTATGTGACATATTTTATCTTACTATGCTATGAAAAAATTAATTAAATTGGTTGTTTATCATTTAAATCAAGCTTGATAAGCTCACCAATTATTTCATCTATGTTGTCATGCTTTTCATTATTAAGTTCTTTATCCATTCCAGCTGAATGAATAAAAGTAAGTTCGCCAAAATTTATAATTCCATCATTCAAATATAAATCAACTCTTACAAATGGAAATGGGCTGGATAATATTTCAGCGTAATAAAACAATTTCTCATAATTTTGAGGTTTTTCTAGATCTATATTATTAATATTTAAATAATCTATCCCATAAGGTAAAAGCTCCCAGTTTTTATCAACGAAATAGAATTTAGGTTTATTTGACTCTCTTTCAGTACAGATCATAACAAACTCTGGTTTTCCATTAAAACAAAATACCTTGTAGTCATAAGGCAATGAACCAGTTGATGTTTCAATGAATTTTTCAATTATTATTTTCTTAGGTATATATTTATACACTAATTCTACAGCTTTTCTCCAATAATCCTCTTTTATCCATAAACTCAGTTTTTTAATTGCATCTTCGATGTTTAACTGATCTTTATTTTTACAGATTATGTTATAACCCGCACCATGATTACATTTCATTACAAATTTTTTAGGCAATTCGCTCCAATTTATTTCATAAGGACTATCCCAAATACCATAAATTGGTGTTAATATTTCTCGACAGTTTCTTTCTATGATGTAATTTCTTACAGCAAATTTATCAGCACAAATAGTAACAAGTTTACTATCTTTGTATTTATTCAGTTTCAACCATTGTAATTTCTCATTAAATGTAGTTGGGTTTTTCAAATCAAGTTTCTTCTGTAACCTGTCTTTGTAAATTGATTTGGTTACATATTTGGGGAGAATACTACATCCATGATAAAATAATTTGTTTCTCAAAATTTTTAGGTATTTATTCATATAAAAACATAGTCCTATACTATAATGATTCTTCCAGAAAAACGATATTTTGCTCCTTCATGAAATTCAAAGGTAGATAATTTAGTCGTTTTCCCACATAAGCTCCTGTATCTTAGATGCTTTCCAAGCTCTCCTTCTTATTTTTAAAATACATGAGATAAGGTGATAGGAGCTGATATGTATACAAATTCTAGTTCATTCACTACTTTGATGTCCTTTGCGTCGTCACTATGAGATTGATGGGCAAGTCGAACTGATACAGCTATCTTAAATCAAAATTGCTTTTACTCCTAATAATTAATGAATAATATCTGTTCTAACGATACTACTTCTCTACGACTTTTTATTTTACTCTAACACATTGTTATAAAATAAATTTTCCCTAAGTCAGAAATCTTACATATAAGCGTATTAAATGTTCGTTGAACATTCCCTGTAGTACCAATGATAAGTGGAATGGTAAAGTTTAACCACCTCGGGTGGGGTAATTCCCAGTCATTCAGCTAACTGAGAACTATTATACCTGCTTTCTGTTTCATTTTTGGAATTAGCTCGTAAAGCACCTCTTCTTGTTTATCCGCTTCATAAGTGGCTTAAGCTTCTGAGAGATGAGAAGGCCTCCCCCTTACTTCCGAAAATGGAATACCTTTGATTTTCATCTGTCAGTTATTCTAATCAATGTCGATAACAAACCAGCTATCAACGTATTGATATTCTGTGTTTTTTACATAAGCCAGATAGCCAACATCCTTAATGTAGCACCAATATAGCAATGTCTTCTTTATTGTCAGTGACAGAAAAACAACCATAATTTTCGGTACACAGCTCAGGAATAATCAGACCATACACGGTGTTTTCATCTTTCGGCAACTCAACACCTACTGAGAAAAACATAATGACCTCCAAAGTATTACAGATTTAGCAGTGTCGATAGGTAGATCTTTTTTAGGATACAAAACCGGGAGTATCTTTCCGGTTATGGATGACTATCTCCCCTACGCTTTCTAAGGTCACCCCCAAAGGCAGTCAGCCTTTTTATCAATTCAATCATCCTTTTAACTTAACATCAAGATACACACGCACACGCAAAGCAAATTTATTTATCTCAAGTGAACTACGTCAAACCAATGGTTAATCTATTGGCTAATGAGTGATATTGTAAAATATGGCATCTACCCTCAATTCAGAGCGTTATTGCTTGGGGGTGCATTGTGATGGAATTTCTGTGCAAATAAAGCAGGTGATGCTAATTTTTCTGCCTATTTATCACTCAGGCTGTGCTTATAATTCATTCATAGTTAGTGTATTTCTCTCTCATCATTTTGGTTATTTATTGATACACAGATCCACTCGATTTTTACCATATTGCGTCCCGTTGAATGTCCTTAAAAGCTGCTTTAACAAAGATTGCTGTCAGTTAACGGATTACAGAAAACCTTCCCTTGATGAATTCTTAATTCTGACATTCAACTCCCAACAGGTTTTGCATCTCCGAAATTACCTTCTTTCATTCTATCAATTCTTATAATGATTTTTGCTTTTGTGGTTTTGTCTTTCAAAGATTTTAACCATCTCTCTACTTCGGGCGTTCGATTTACTTTAATCATTTTACCCCTCATTTATTTCTATAATACAACCTTTTGTGTTGTCAACCACAGTTAACAGTTTTAACGGCTTTCTGGGTGTTTCATTTAAAAATTCTTCTCAAAACGTCAATAGCCCCTATAGAATATCGTCATGAGATTTGTAGCCAGAGCGCGAGACAACGGATCTGAACAGCGGCGAGGAAAGACTGATTATTTTTCGCATATCGTGTTGCTATACCACGCCAGCGTTTAAGATATTGACGAAGATAAAACCACGATAGCTGCACCAGTTAAAATTTTCGATATTGTCATGTTATAGGCTCCTTTAATGAAATTATTTGAAACCTCATCAAGTGATTTTTGTGAGCTAACTATCATCCATAAGATCGTCTTCATAGGATATACCCGTTATCTTTCAAGTTGCCTCTTTGTTGGCTGCACTCGCTCACCCCGGTCACAGAGTTAGCTATGCTCCCGGGGATTCGCTCCCTTGCCGTCGCGATGCATCTTGAAATCTATAGGGTATATTAAGTTAATAATTTCTTCTGCAAATCGTTATTTTGGTTATTACTTGACTCATGGATATGCTGATTTCTATCACATCTAATACGTATAGAGGATATTTTTATAGATATTAACAGGTGTTGCTTGATTACATAAAATATTTATTTTCTCCATTAATTAGTTGTTATCTTGAATCCTTAGTGTCGTAAGTATAATTCGTATTTTATATTTATCAGTAGAGATAAAAAAGGCCAGCAAACACTGGCCAATTTTAAAGACTTATTTCTTAACACTAAAATCACTATGATTTATTGGGCCTTTATTACCCGCCTGATCCAATCCATATACACAAAAACGTACTGGGGAGTCTTTCTTCATAAGAGAAATCGGTATTCTTCTATAGATAGAATATCCTGTGTAATCGTCACACTTCGTAGATTCCAGAGGACCTGATTTTATACGTAAGTCAACAATTTCCCATTGATTAAATATGGGATTAACAACCCATCTGTCATCCGCTTCAAAGACTAATCTTATTGCTGGCTTTATTGACGGAGGGGTGTTATCAATCTCACGTAATTTTACTGATGCGTTAGACGTATCCTGCCAGCGTTTATTTTCAGCATGTCGTCCAATGACACACATCGTGTAAACTCCTTCTTTAGAAGGTGTCAGGAGTTTATCCAGCGGTTGCTCAGTGACTGAGAAGGGTTTGCTGTAGCCTTTAGGGTTTGAACAATCAGTATGACTTGCAAGTCCTTTCTTATAGCGAATTTTGTCAAAACCATCCTCACCCAGTTGTAAAT
Source organism: Photorhabdus khanii NC19 (assembly GCF_000517265.1). Taxonomy (GTDB): domain Bacteria; phylum Pseudomonadota; class Gammaproteobacteria; order Enterobacterales; family Enterobacteriaceae; genus Photorhabdus; species Photorhabdus khanii. The sequence goes on along the minus strand of NZ_AYSJ01000013.1, from coordinate 688,357 downwards.
TCCATGTGGCAGCGCTGCCGTTAACGGTACTCTGAGTAATAAGAGGGCCACTGGCGCTAATGGTGATCCCTTTGCCATCGTCAAGTTTATTTAAATCCAGTTTTCCATCACTGGTAAGTGCATGTGCAATTTTATTAACAGGCATATAGTAACTGGCACCTTCACGTGAGTAACCTTTATCATCAACTAATTCACAAGGCCGGCCAAGCCCACAACCAGTGTAACCCGGTGTGACGGTGGTATTTAATACGCCAATTATCTTAGATTGATTTTTTAATATAACCGGCGAACCAGAGGTTCCCCCAGAAACACCAGCACAATCAACAGAAACACTTGGCGTCCAATTCCACACATGTTCATACAAAAGCGGTGTCTCTCCAAGTATGTGGCAGTCGGAATATCGCAGATAACGTTTATCACTCTCTACACCATTGACAGGTATATGAGCGAGTTCAACGGCCTGATCTGATGGCTTAAGTTCTTTTTGTAATGTCACCGGCAGTATTCCGCGCTTTGCCAGTTCTCCATAAGTTGCTTTCAGTCTGAAAACCGCCAAGTCACCCCCTTTCATGGTTGCGTATAAAACTTTATCAATATCAATAGGTTGATGTTTATCAATCAAGTCAATAAAGTAATTTGGTGTAAACGTCCAACCAAGACCGGCGGGTTGATCAATAATTACTTCGTTGGTGTCTAAGGTATCGTCAAGACAATGGCCTGCGGAGAGAATCAGAGCCTGTTGATTGGCATCCGGTTTTTCTGAGCCGGCAATGAGTGTGGCGGTACAGAGGCCATTCGTTCTTAACTTTCCAACATGCTTGAATCGATCTGCACCTGGATCGGTCGATTTTAATAGTGGAGCTTCGTTGTTGGTGTTGTCTTGCTGATGAGCAATATGCTCATTTTTGCCTTCAGGGAGTGTTTGTGCGAAGCAATTTGTTGATACAATCCCTGTAATAAGAGTAGCTAAAAAGATTTTTTTCATATTTTGACCTTAGGTTGTTTACATTTTTAATATTTCCATGTAAGGAAAACAGCTGATCAATAAAATAATGTCTATGGCTAAACTTTTTTTAGGATTTTAATAAATCCTCTTTTGGGGTATTTAATGATTACTAATTTATGAATTAATAAACATTTTTTTAGCGCATAAAGTCATTCTATTGGGTGCCTGTGTTCCGTACCCGATAATAAATAACATAAAAATCATCTGAACAGTTTTATATACGGCAATAGGGCTATAACGTTCAATGGAACGAAAGCTGACGATAAGCGTTTTTCTGGTATAAGTTCGTCGTGATAAATGATGAATTGATTAAATAGGGTTTAAGCTCCGGGGGAATATGAGTTTGTTAGTTTTTACTTAATTTCTCACCCGGAGCATTAATTGAGGAATGATAAAAATGTTAGCGAAATAATTCTGGTTTTGCTGGAATTAATTCCAATTCAGTTTGTAGTGTTTGCAAATAGTCAATAGTAATAGTGGCTAAAATGGGATAGAAATCATTTTCCAGTTTGGCCTCTTTAGTCAGTTCCAGATAACGATATGCCCACGGTAGCAAGTGTTGTTCCAGCAGTGTACGCGCAGCAGGTTTATGTCCTTGTTCCAAAATATAAACCAGAGCCAGCAGCATCAAGCCGAATTGATCTTCCGGTTCCCGTTGTTGACTGGACATGATCATATTTTGTTTCGCCAGAAATTCCCGGTAAGCTAATGTGCTTTCACCTAATAACAGGTTTTCTCTGTCCAGATAAACGGATCCCCAAGGCGGTGCTGGCATGGCTCCTTGTCCTTCGAACAGGATAGAATAGTCATATTGCAGGGATTCCGCCGGCGAGGCAGCGATTTTTTTCGTCAAATTTTCTATTTTTCCGTTATCTGACCAGGGAAATAATTTATCAATGTCTGTAAGCAATGGAATTAGCGGGCGGACTTGTTCTGACAGCGGTGAGTAATAAAAACAGGCGCCAAGAATGCGGGGAACAGTGGTATCTAATAACATCGGCAGTTCTCATTGTGATTCGGTTATACAGAGGGTGTAAGAAGCTATTTTATGACAAACTGCATCATAAACTTATGTGATATGAATAGATAGTTGATTATGATCAACGATTAATCTGTTGTGGTGTTGTTACTATCGCTGTTACCAGATTAGCGGTGGTTTTTGTTATAAGTCGTATAAATTTATCGCCGAAAATAATAAATCCTGCCGTCTTCTTGATATGAAGAATATATATTTAATTTGCATCTTAATTCAATGGAGTTAATAAGGTTATTATAATGTAAATGGATATATATCATTAGCGATCTAATAACTTAATAAATAGTCACGTTAAAAATAAATAAACCGCTGTCGGGTTAATACTGCACCTCAACGGTGTGGTTGGGAAGGGGGTGAAAATCCTCCGCAGCCCCCGCTGCTGTGATGCTGACAACTCCGCTGATGCCACTGGTCGGAACGACTGGGAAGGTGGCGGGGAAGGATGACGCTAAGCCAGAAGACCGACCTGACAGGTATGAGACATTCAACTCCTTCGGAGGGAAGCGGGTTGTCATCCAATGGATGTGCGCAGTGCTGATGCTGCGTCAGGCACGTCTTGTTGACACCTATTCTCGGTCGATATATCGGGAATTTTTTATGCAACAGTCAGGCAAGAAGGCGTTTGTTATTGCAGGTACGGGGAGTGGTTGCGGTAAGACCACGGTTACCCTTGGCATTTTGCGGGCGTTGATGCTGCGCGGGTTGGCTGTCCAGCCGTTTAAAGTGGGTCCGGATTATTTGGACAGCGGCTGGCACAGTTCGGTGTGTGGTGTGGCATCCCGCAATCTTGATGCGTTTATGTTGCCAACAGCAACTTTAAACGGTCTTTATAATCAGCATATGCGCCATGCTGATGTGGCGGTCATTGAAGGTGTGATGGGGTTGTATGATGGTTATGGTACGAACCCGAATTATTGCAGTAGCGCTGCAATGGCTAAGCAGTTGGGATGTCCGGTGATTTTGCTGGTAGATGGTAAGGCAGTATCCACTTCTGTTGCAGCGACTGTTCTGGGTTTTTGTCGTTTTGATCCCTCTCTGACAATTGCGGGCGTCATTGTTAACCGCGTCAATTCTGAAAATCATTTCGAACTCATCCGTCGTGCCATTGAACATTATTGTGGTGTTCCGGTGCTGGGGCGTTTGCCCGTTATGCAAGATGTGTCGTTGCCGTCCCGCCATCTTGGGCTTATTCCTGCTCAGGAGCAGGTTGCCGATGATGCTCGCTGGCAGCGGTTGGCTCAACAGGTTGAAACGTATATCAACCTTGATCGTCTGTTGGCGCTCTGTGATTGTCCTGTTTCACCGGAAGGTGAGGCACCATCATTGCCTGATCCCGCACTGGCTGACGGCCTAACGCTGGCACTGGCGGATGATGAGGCTTTTAACTTTTATTATCCGGATAATCTGGACATGCTGGAGCAGGCAGGGGTGCGTATTCACCGTTTTAGCCCACTGCATGATCGCCGTCTGCCTGATTGTCAGATGATTTATCTGGGCGGTGGCTACCCTGAAATCTATGCCGCTCAATTGGCCGCCAATAGTGCTATGCGGGAAGCGTTACAGGATGCGCATTATCGTCAGGTTCCCCTTTATGCTGAATGCGGTGGCCTGATGTACCTTGGCGAGTCATTGACCGATGGAGAAGGAGCGCGTCACCAGATGGCCGGCATTTTGCCGGGAGAAAGCCGTATGGGAACTCGGTTGATGCGTTTTGGTTACTGTCAGGCACAAGCCCGTTGTGACACTTTGCTGGCCGCAGAGGGTGAGGTTTTACGGGGTCACGAGTTCCACTATTCCGATTTTATCAGTTCGGTACCTTCGGTCTTTGACTGCACGAAATGGCGTGATGGTATGGCAATCCAGCAATGGGCGGGGGGCTATCAGGTACAGCAAACGCTGGCCAGTTATCTTCATATCCATTTTGCCCAGCGTCCTGGCCTGCTTGATCGCTGGCTGATGTATGCGAGGAGGCTATTGTGACACTTGCCGCCTGGTTTGCTGCTTTCTTGCTCGATAGTTGGTTGGGTGATCCGCCGCGTTGGCCTCATCCGGTACGTTGGATTGGTCATCTGATTTCATGGGTGCAACGGGCTGTCCGGCGCTGTTGCCACAATGAACGAGCATTGAAAGTCGGTGGAGCAGTGTTGTGGATAGTCGTTGTTGGCTTGACCTGGCTGGTGAGCTGGGGATGTTTATGGTTGATGAACTGCATTCATCCCTGGATCGGCTGGTTGGCCGAAGTATGGATGATTTATACCCTGTTGGCTGGCCGTTGTCTGAGTGATGCCGCTCTGGCGGTACATGGTGTGTTACAGCAGGGTTCTTTGGATGAAAGTCGCCGGCAATTGTCATGGATTGTCGGGCGCGATACTTCGCAACTGGATGAGCCGCAAATCACGCGTGCAGTGGTGGAGACGGTGGCGGAAAACAGCGTTGATGGCGTTATTGCGCCACTCTTTTTCCTGATGATTGGCGGTGTGCCGTTGGCAATGGCTTACAAAGCGGTCAATACCCTTGATTCAATGGTGGGATACAAAACGCCGCAATATCGCGCGATTGGCTATGTCTCCGCCCGTATGGATGATTTGGCAAATTGGTTACCGGCACGGCTGAGTTGGCTGTTGCTGAGTGCGGCGGCTTGGTTCATCCGGGTTGATTTTCGTCAGGCCCTGCGTATTGGCTGGCGCGATCGTTATCAACATGCCAGCCCTAACTGTGGCTGGCCTGAAGCGACGGTTGCCGGAGCCTTGGGTATTCGCCTTGGCGGTCCGAATTACTATTTTGGTGAACGGGTAGATAAACCTTGGATTGGTGATGAACGCCGTGAAATCGTGCTGACGGATATCCCGCTCAGTATCCACTTGATGATGATAGCTTCGCAACTGGCCTTACTGTTGTTTGCGTTGCTGCGCTTACTGTTGGTCGGAATGTCTTAGAAAAGGGCAACGAATATGAACTATCTCCAGAAACCTCAGCAAATTGAACAGAATAGCTTTGCAATCATTGGCGATATTATTGCCTGTGAACGCCCCGATTATTGTTTTGTTGATGAGATGCAGGAAGCGGTGATTAAACGGGTGATCCACACTACCGCAGATTTTGATTGGCTGGATATTTTGTGGTTTTCACCGGATGTGCTGACTCGTATTACTGAGGCATTGCGCCGGGGGTGCATTCTGTATACCGATACCACGATGGCTCAGTCCGGTATCAATAAAGCGTTGTTACAGCAAATGGGTTGTGAATGCCGTTGTTATATCAGTGATCCGCGGGTGGTAACGATGGCGAAAGCACAGGGTATTACCCGTTCTATGGCCGCGGTGGATATCGCATTGGCTGAGGAAGGCGACAAGATATTCGTGTTCGGTAATGCTCCGACAGCGCTGTTCCGCTTGCTGGAAAGGCGGGCTTCACCATTGGCGGTGATCGGGGTACCGGTTGGATTTGTCGGCGCGGCAGAATCGAAAGCGGCGTTGATGCAAAGCGAATTGCCTTATATCGCGGCCGCAGGCCGTAAAGGTGGGAGCAATATCGCTGCGGCGATTATCAATGCCATTCTGTACCGGTTGCAGGAGGCACAATGAGCGATACGATGCAATTAGACAGCATCTGGCACAACGGTAAGCAGTATCGCAAAGGTTATACCACCGGTTCTTGCGCCACTGCCGCCGCCAAGGTTGCCGCGTTGATGGTGTTGCGTCAGCAAGTTATTGACCATGTTTCTATTGTTACCCCTTCTGGTGTGACATTACGCCTTAACGTTGAACAGCCACTGATTGAAGGCCAACAGGCGACCGCCGCTATCCGTAAAGATGGTGGCGACGATGTAGATGCGACTCATGGCATGTTGATTTTTGCCCGTGTCACGCTGTGCGATCACGGTGAAATCCATCTGAGCGGCGGGGAAGGTGTTGGTACGGTTACCCGCAAAGGTGTCGGGCTGCCGGTAGGCAGTGCCGCCATTAACCGTACTCCACGCCAGACTATTGAGGCGGCGGTACGGGAGGCTATTGGCCCCATGCGGGGAGCGGAGGTGGAGATCTTTGCACCGGAAGGTGAAGAGCGGGCAAAGAAAACCTACAACGGGAAGTTGGGAATACTTGGCGGTATTTCCATTATTGGGACCACCGGGATTGTCACGCCGATGTCGGAGGAGAGTTGGAAACGTTCACTGGCGATAGAGCTGGAAATGAAACGTGCAGCGGGAGCCGAAAAGGTCATTCTGGTTCCCGGCAATCACGGCGAGCGTTTTGTGCGTGAACAATTGGGGCTTGATGGTCAACTGGTGGTGACGATGAGCAACTTTGTTGGCTACATGTTGCAGGAAGCGGTTCGGCTCGGGTTCCGCCATATCATGCTGGTAGGGCATCCCGGCAAATTAGTGAAGGTGGCTGCGGGGATTTTTCATACTCACAGTCACATTGCTGATGGCCGCATAGAAACATTGATTGCTTATCTGGCCCTGATGGGGGCGCCGCAGGCTCTTCTGTTGGAGGTTAATCGCTGCGATACCACAGAAGCGGCGATGGAACTGATTGCAGAGTATGGCTTGCAAGCGGTTTATGACCGTATCGCCGAACGTATTTGTGAACGAATGAGTGAGATGCTGCGTTTTGCCGTTAACCCACCGCGCTGTGACGCCATTATGTTCTCCTTTGATAATCAGATCCTCGGCACCAGCCGTCCGTTGAATGACATTTTGGAGGAGATGCGATGATCACTGTTGTCGGTATTGGTCCCGGTGATACGGCGTATCTGACGCCACAGGCGCAGCATTATATTACTGCTGCAGAGGTACTGGTCGGTGGCAGGCGTCATCTGGAGATATTTAGTGGCATCACCCATGAAACCCGCATATTGGATGCCGATCTTGCCAGTTTGCTTGTCTGGTTACAGAACAACAGTACACGTCATATTGTGGTGTTGGCGTCCGGCGATCCGTTGTTGTATGGCATCGGCAAATTGTTGTCTGAATATTTTACCGCAGATGATCTGCGCATCATTCCCGGTATCAGTTCAATTCAGTATCTGTGTGCTAAAGCGGCACTGGATATGAACGATATCTATCTGACCAGCAGTCACGGGCGTACCCCGGATTTCGACTGGATTTTACAACACGACAAAGTAGCGATGGTAACTGATGGGCGCGTCGGCCCGCGGGCAATTGCGGAGGCCATTATTGCGCGTGGCCTGAGCCGTACATTGATTATTGGTGAAAACCTCTCTTTGCCTAATGAGCGTATTCACCGTCTGCGGCCAGAAGCGGTGGCGACTGACTATGACATGAACGTGGTGGTGATCTTATGAGAGATGACGAATTTTTACGCGGACAGAAAGTGCCGATGACGAAAGAGCCGGTTCGTGCGCTGGCATTGGAGCGGCTGGAATTGAATCATGCCAGCCAGTTGATTGATGTGGGAGCAGGGACCGGCAGTGTGGCGTTGGAGGCAGCGCTGCGATTCCCGGCGCTGACGGTCACCGCCATTGAGCGTAACCCTGCGGCACTGGCTTTGATCGGGGAGAATCGTCAGCGGCTGGGTTGCCATAATGTGGAAATCATCGCTGGGGAGGCCCCGTTAGCATTGGATGTAATGGCAGATGCGGTATTTATTGGCGGCAGTGGGGGCCAATTGACGGCACTGATCGACTGGGCGTTGGATCACATGTACCCCGGTGGCCGTCTGGTGCTGACGTTCATTTTGCTGAATAACCTGAATGATGCGCTGGCGCATTTGCGGACGTGTCAGGTAAGTGATTTAGAGTGCATACAGCTACAGGCGTCTACTTTGGCATCACTTGGCAGCGGTCACTATTTCAAGCCGAATAATCCGACTTATCTGATTTCCTGTTACAAGGAGAAGATCGATGTCTGAACATTTTGATCCGCGGAAAGTCTGGTTTGTGGGAGCCGGGCCGGGTGATAAGGCGTTGATCACCCTGAAAGGCTATCGTTTATTGCAGCAGGCGCAGGTGGTGATTTACGCCGGTTCATTGATTAACACCGAACTGCTGGATTACTGCCCGCCAGAGGCTGAATGCCATGACAGCGCCAGTCTGACGCTGGAACAAATTGTTGCACTGATGGTGGATGGTGTACATGCGGGTAAGTTGGTGGTTCGATTGCAAACCGGTGATCTCTCGTTATACGGCTCTATCCGTGAGCAAGGGGAAGCTCTGACAGATGCCGGTATTGGTTTTGTCTCGGTGCCGGGTGTCAGTGCGTTTCTTGGTGCCGCGGCGCAGTTAGGGGTGGAGTACACCGTACCGGAAGTGTCACAAAGCTTGATTATCACCCGAATTGAAGGACGTACACCGGTGCCCCCGCTCGAACAGTTGGAATCCTTTGCTGCTCATCAGACTTCGATGGCGATTTACCTTTCTGTGCAGAAGATGAGGCATGTGGTCGCACGTCTTCAGGCCGGAGGTTACCCGGTCACAACGCCGGTCGTGGTGATATACAAAGCGACTTGGGCTGACAGTCATACCGTGCGCGGTACGCTGGCTGATATCACCGAAAAAGTACAGGCCGCGGGTATCCGTAAAACCGCTTTGATTCTGGTCGGTGCTTTCCTGGGAGAGGAGTACCACTATTCCAAGCTCTACGATGCGGGGTTTAGCCATGAATATCGCCGGGCATGAATCGATCGCTGTGTTCTGTTTGACTCCGGGCGGGGTCAGATTGGTACGAAGGTTGAGAACGCATCTACCTCTGACCTGTTTTACCAGCGAAAAGCTGCTGGAGCCGGGGTTTCTTCCTTTTAATGGCAGTTTTGGTGACACCTTGCGCGAGGCGTTTAAGCATTATTCGGCGCTGGTGGTGGTTGCGGCGCTGGGGATCACCGTAAGAATGATTGCGCCACTGATAAACGACAAAATGCATGATCCGGCGGTGGTGGTGATTGATGAGCGTGGTCGACATGTTATCAGTTTGCTATCCGGTCATGTGGGTGGCGCTAATGCATTGACTCATTATCTGGCGGAGCTGTTGGGGGCCGACCCGGTGATTACTACCGCTACGGATATCAACGGGGTGGCGGCGCTGGATACGCTTGCCACTCAGTTAAACGCAGATATGCAGGATTTTCGCCATGTGGTGAAAGTGGTCAACCAAATGCTGGTCAGTGGTCAGAAAGTCGGGCTGTGGTGGGATGAATCACTACTTAACGAACGTGAACATTTTGATACCCGTGGTTTTGTCCCGGTAGTGAGTCTGGAGGCATTGCCGGAGCTGGATGTGCTGGTGTGTGTCACGTTGCACGATTCACTGCCCGAACTGCCTCTGCCGGTTTATAAATTGGTGCCAAAACGTGTTGTGGCCGGGATTGGCTGTCGCCGGGACACCCCGTTACAAATACTGGTTGAGCTATTGCAGCAGCAGATGGCGGAAAATCATTTTGATCTGATGGCCCTGAGTGCCATCGGCAGTGTTGTCATCAAGCAGGATGAGCCAGCGTTGAATCAGCTTGCACAGCGTTGGTGTGTACCGTTTAAGTTGTTCAGTGTTAATGAGTTAAGTCGCCATGAACAACGTTTTCCCGCTTCCGATTTTGTCCGCCAGACGGTAGGGGTTGGCAGTGTTTCACAACCTGTTGCCTGGTTGATGAGCGAAGGAAAACTGGTTGGTCGGACCTTGCGTCAGCAGGGCGTCACTATCACTTTGGGGGTATCACAATTATGTTAACCGTAATCGGCATTGGGCCAGGCAATGAATCTATGATGACGCAGGATGCCATTGCAGCGATCCGCGAAGCTGAAATTATTGTCGGCTATAAAACCTACACCCATTTGGTCAAACATCTGACGATGGATAAAGAAGTGATTAAGACCGGCATGTGCAAGGAGATTGAACGCTGCCAGACAGCGATTGATCTGGCGTTATCCGGTCGTAAAGTAGCGTTGATCAGCAGCGGGGATGCGGGGATCTACGGCATGGCTGGTTTAGTGCTGGAGTTGGTTTGCCAGCAACAGTGCGATCTTGAAGTCAAACTGGTGGCCGGGATCACCGCCAGCATTGCCGCAGCTACGTTACTGGGAGCACCGTTGATGCACGATTTTTGTCATATCAGCTTAAGCGATTTGTTGACACCGTGGCCGGTGATTGAGAAACGTGTGATTGCCGCCGCGCAGGCCGACTTTGTTGTTTGTTTTTACAACCCACGCAGCCGTGGCCGTGAAGGGCACCTTGCCAAAGCGTTTGAACTTATGCGGCCGTGGAAAGATCCGCATACGCCGGTGGGGGTGGTAAAAGCTGCTGGGCGTAAAAAGCAGGATAAATGGATTACCACTTTCGGCGAGATGGACTTTTCACCGGTGGATATGACCAGCCTGGTGATCGTTGGCAATCATACGACCTATTGCCGTGATGGACTGATGATCACGCCACGGGGGTATGAGCTATGAGCCATCCGGCTATCCATGTTTTCGGCGGTACCAGTGACGCCCGGCTGATCTGCCGGGCACTGGACGCGGCAGGAGCGCGTTACCGTCTCTCTGTTGCTACCGATGCCGGGAGGCAACTGGCGGGTGATATTCAGGGAGAGGTAGTGGTGGGGCGAATGGATGCCGAGGCTATGGTGCATTATTTTGATCAGCATCAGGTAGGTTGGGTAATTGATGCGTCACATCCTTACGCAGACGCGTTAACTCACAACGTGATCGCAGCTTGCCGCCAATTGTCACTGCGGTTTACCCGTTATCAACGTCCCAGTGAGATTGACTTACTGAATCACCCATTGTTGCACAAAGTCGATAGTGTGGAGGCGGCTTGCGACGTTGCCCGGACTCTGGGACCGCGGGTATTGCTGACCACCGGCAGTAAACAACTGGCGCTGTATCAGCGTTTACTGCCGGGAAAAACCTTACTGGTACGGGTATTGCCGACGGCTGAGGTACTGGTTCAGTGTGAGGCGCTGGGGTTGGGGGTCGATCATATTATTGCGTTGCGTGGACCATTCACGGCTGAATTCAATCATGCGTTGTATGAGTTTTGCCACCCTGATGTTGTGATGACTAAAGAGTCTGGTGCTGAGGGGGGATATCAACAGAAAGTGGCTCCCTGCCTGGCACTCAATATTCCCTGTATTGTTGTGTGCCGTCCTGCACAGACTTTACAGGCAGATGAAGGAGAGCAGATTAGTTCGCTGGATGAGTTTGTCCAACACCTGACCCAGTGGCAGGAACAACGAGGGCAATAAGAGGGCAATAAAATGAAAAAAGCACTGTTAATCATCAGCTTTGGTACCAGCTATCCGCAGACCCGGCAAAAGAATATCGATGCCTGTGAGCGGCAATTGGCGGCAGCTTACCCTGATCGTGATCTGTATCGGGCATTTACCTCAGGAATGATCATTCGTAAATTGCAAAAACGTGATGGCCTACAAATGGATAACCCACGTCAGGCATTGGAGCGTTTGGTTAAAGAAGGCTATCAGGATGTGGCTATTCAATCCCTGCATGTTATCAACGGTGACGAATATGAAAAGATCGTCAGTGAAGTGAGTGCCTTTAGTAAACGTTTTCAACGTTTGGTTGTGGGTACACCGTTGCTTAACAGTTTTGCCGATTATCAACAACTGCTTATTGCCTTGGAAAATCAGATGCCGCCATTGGCTGCGGATGAACGCGTGGTGTTTATGGGACACGGCACCAGTCATCATGCATTTTCTGTCTACGCGTGCCTTGATCACCTGATGAGTTCACTTAATTTTCCGGCGTTGGTGGGGGCGGTGGAAAGTTACCCGGAAATCGGCCATCTCATCATCCGCTTGCGGCGGCAGGCGGTGCGTAAGGTACATTTGATGCCGTTAATGCTGGTGGCGGGTGATCATGCAATCAACGACATGGCATCAGACGAGCCGGACTCATGGCGTTCTCAGTTGGAAGCCGTTGGGATCAGCACCCAATCTTGGTTACAGGGGTTAGGTGAAAATCCACTGATCCGCCAAATGTTCGTTCAACATCTGGCTGTCGCATTACAGCCAGATCAACAGGAGGTGGCATGATGAAGGGAAGACTTTATGCGATGGGCGTTGGTCCCGGTGCCGGTGATTTGATTACCGTAAGGGCCACCCGGATACTTGCCCGCCTTGATGTACTTTATGCACCCGCCGGGCGTAAAGGCGGAGATAGTCTGGCGCTCTCTATCGTGCGTGAATACCTCTTACCACACACTGAAATTCGCACCTGTCATTTCCCGATGAGCAGTAACGGCGAAGAAAAACAGGTGGTATGGGATGAAGTGGCGCAACAACTGCAAAATGAAGTGATGGAAGGGCGGCAAGTCGGGTTTATCACATTGGGTGACGCCATGCTGTTCAGTACCTGGGTCTTTTTGCTGGCGCGCATTGGCCGGCAGGAATGGCTGGAAATTGTGCCGGGTATCACCTCTTTTGCCGCTATTGCTGCACGAACCGTACTGCCGCTTGCCATGGAGCAGCAATCAATGGCGGTCATGTCCTGTACTGCTCCGGAAGCTGAGTTGGAACAGGCATTGAAAGCCCATGATTGTGTGGTGCTGATGAAAGTTTATAACCGTTTTGCCACCGTGCGTGCGTTGTTGGCACGTTTGAATTTGTTTGAACATGCTTTGCTGATGGCAGACGCTTCATTGCCGGGTGAGCAGTGTTGGCGTTGTCTGGATCAGGTAGCGGCTGATCAGCCGCTACCCTATTTCTCCACCATTTTGGTGAATAAACAATGGCATACCAAGGAGTAGATTATGGAACAACAGCTAAAGAAACTCTCGTTGACCGGGTTGGCAATGGCAGTCTTGTTGATGTTGGTGCCGGAGCAAGCTTTTGCCATGCACGTTATGGAAGGTTTTTTGCCGCCGATGTGGGCATTGGCTTGGTGGGTTCTGTTTTTGCCTTGTCTGTTTATGGGGTTGGTACGATTGCGGCAGATTGTCAGTGATGACAGTAACCAGAAAGTGCTGCTGGCGTTGTGTGGGGCATTTATTTTCGTGCTGTCCGCATTGAAAATTCCATCAGTCACCGGTAGTTGCTCTCATCCGACTGGGGTAGGTCTGGCGGTGATTTTATTTGGTCCTTCGGTCGTTGCAGTACTTGGGGTCATTGTACTGTTATTTCAGGCACTGCTATTGGCGCATGGCGGTCTGACAACCCTTGGCGCTAACGGTATGTCAATGGCTGTGTTTGGTCCGATTGTCGGTTATTGGGTCTGGCGTCTGGCCAATAAAATCGGATTCCGGCGTGATGTTGCCGTATTCCTCTGTGCCATGATCGCGGATTTGGTGACCTATTTCGTGACGTCAGTACAGTTGGGAGTGGCTTTCCCTGAGCCTGAATTCGGTATTAGCGGTTCTATCGTCAAATTTATGAGCGTGTTCTGTCTGACTCAGATCCCGATTGCAATTGCTGAGGGTTTGCTCACTGTATTGATTTACGACCAATTAACTAAACGTCATCTTATCCACGTCAGGAGTCATTAACATGAAAAAGACCATTACCTTGCTGTTGGTGTTAATCGCGTTGGTTATTCTGCCGTTCTTTATTAACCACGGAGGCGAATATGGCGGAGCCGATGGAGAAGCAGAAGCGCTGATTCAGGTCACTGCTCCAGATTATGAACCCTGGTTCCAGCCGCTGTATGAGCCGGCCAGCGGAGAGATTGAAAGTTTGCTGTTCACCTTGCAAGGCTCATTAGGAGCAGCGGTGATCTTCTATATTCTGGGTTACTACCGGAGTAAGCGCAGTGAGCATGTTGGGAATTGATCGACTAAGTTATCAAAGCCGCTGGCGGCGGGTTGATCCGATGGCAAAATTGGCGCTCTATGGCTTGTTTCTGCTACTGGCGATGATCAGCCCGCCGCGCTACCAGGCATTGCTATTGCTGGTGATTGCGGCGCTGACCTGCTATCTGTTACGGATCGGGCCACGTCGCTATCTGCTTTGGTTATCTGTACCGTTATCATTCTTACTGGTGGGACTGATAGCCATTGTGCTATCGGTTTCCCGGCAGCCGGACGCCCTGTGGTGGGGCGTTCAGGCAGGCCAGTTTTGGTTCGGTATTGATAAAGCAGGGCTGACCACCGCCAATCAGACAATGTGGCGCAGCCTGGCAGCATTGGCGGCTACCTTCTGGTTTGTGCTTAATACCCCGTTTCCACAATTGATCCAACTGTTGAAACGTTGTCATGTCCCGGATCTATTAACGGAACAGATCCTGCTGACTTGGCGTTTTATCTTTATTTTTATTGATGAAGCGGCGGCGATCCATCGTGCGCAATCCCTGCGGTTTGGTTACACGTCGTTGGGAAGTGGCTACCGTTCACTGGCAATATTAGTTAGTATGCTATTTACACGCGTCATGATCCGCTATCAGCAAATGATTGTTTCGCTGGATATTAAACTTTATCAGGGGAATTTTCACCTGTAAGGACAGGATCCCGATGTTAGCTACCCGACAGTTAAGTTTCAGTTATCAGGATGAACCGGTCTTACAGAATTTAACCATGGATTTTAGCCACCATGCCGTTACTGGCCTGTTAGGCGCTAATGGCTGTGGCAAATCCACATTGTTTATGAATCTGAGCGGCATCTTGCGTCCACAACAGGGTGAGGTTTTATGGCAAGACCAGCCTATCGGTTATGGTAAAGCCCAATTGCGGGCTTTGCGCCAGCGGGTGACGACAGTATTTCAAGATCCGGAACAGCAAATTTTCTATACCGATATCGACAGTGATATTGCTTTCAGTTTACGTAATCTTGGCATTGATGAGGTGCTGATTGCGCAGCGTGTTGAACGGGCGTTGGCGCTGGTGGATGCTCATGAATTTCGTCATAAGCCAATCCAACATCTGAGTCATGGACAGAAAAAGCGTGTCGCGATAGCGGGGGCATTGGTGATGGAGGCGGAATATCTGCTGTTGGATGAACCGACCGCCGGGTTGGACCCTTCTGGCCGACAACATATGATCGCTATCATTGAACGTATTGTGGCAGAAGGAAAACGGGTGATTATTTCCAGCCATGATATCGATTTAATCTACAACGTCTGTGATTATCTGTACGTACTCTCCCACGGTAAATTGGTCTGTGCAGGTGAAACTGCTGAGGTCTTTCTGCAACATGAGCAGTTGCAGGCTGCTGGTCTGGTGCAGCCTTGGTTGGTTAAGATCCACAGCGAACTGGGGTTGCCATTGTGTAAAACTGAGGAGCAACTTTTTGCTCTGCTACGTCAGCGTAATAATTAAGGAAATGACATATGAGTCTGTCTTTAATGTTGCAAGGTACAGCATCCGATGTTGGGAAAAGCATATTGGTTGCGGGATTGTGCCGTATCTTTGTTCAGGATGGTTATCGCTGCGCGCCGTTTAAGTCACAGAATATGGCACTGAATTCTGGTATCACTGCTAACGGTGAAGAGATGGGGCGGGCGCAGATTTTTCAGGCGGAAGCGGCGGGTATAGAACCTGATGTACGAATGAACCCGATATTGCTAAAACCCACCAGCGATTGTAAGGCTCAGGTTGTGTTGATGGGAAAAGTGGCCTGTAGCATGAATGCGGTGGAGTATCACCAGTACAAGCCCCGTTTGCAGCAGCAAATCTGCGAAGTTTTTCACAGTCTGGCCCGTGAATATGACGTGATAGTGCTGGAAGGCGCTGGCAGCCCGGCGGAGATCAATCTGCGTGATCGGGATATTGTCAACATGGGAATGGCGGAGATGGTTGATGCGCCTGTGCTGCTGGTGGCGGATATCGATCGTGGCGGCGTATTTGCTGCCATTTACGGTACGCTGGCACTGTTACTGCCGGAAGAGAAAGCGCGGATCAAAGGGGTGATCATCAATAAATTCCGCGGTGATATCAGCCTGCTCCAGCCGGGTATTGAACAGATTGAAGCCTTAACCGGGGTGCCTGTGCTGGGAGTGATGCCTTGGCTGAACATTGACCTGGAAGATGAAGACGGCGTAGCGCTGCAAACCGGTAAATATGATGGTGCAGCTGAAAAGGCGCTGGATATTGCCGTGGTTCGTTTGCCTTATATTGCCAATTTTACCGACTTTAACGCACTGGCGATGCAACCGGATGTTCGCTTGCGCTATGTGACTCAGCCATCAGAGTTGCAGTCGTCGGATCTGATTATTTTACCTGGCAGCAAAAACACGCTGGGCGATCTGCGATGGCTGCGACAAAACGGCTTGGCGGATGCTCTGTTGACGGCACATCAGTCTGGTATCCCGGTTATCGGCATCTGTGGCGGTTATCAAATGCTGGGTAAGCGGATTATCGATGGCGTGGAATCGGGTATTGACCAGATGGACGGTCTTGGATTGCTGGATGTGGAAACCCAATTTGCCCATGAAAAAGTGACAACCAAGGTAAATGGTAGCTGCTTGGTGGCGTTGCCGGGCTTGTTATCAGATTGTGTTGAGCAACCGGTCCGTGGTTATGAGATTCATATGGGAAGCTCGTTATTGGGGGCGGATGTAACACCGTTTGCCTGTATTACCTATCGTAACGGTCAATCTGGTAGCTGGTTTGATGGTGCGGTCAATCGGGAGGGCAATGTGATGGGCAGTTATATTCATGGCCTGTTCGATAGTACTCATTTTACCCGTGCTCTGCTTAATGCTTTGCGTCAGCGCAAAGGATTGATGGCTTATCAGGGAGATACATTGGATTATACCGACTACAAACAGACACAGTTTGATCTTTTGGCGGAAGCAATGCGCGAACATCTGGATATAGAACGGATTTATCAGTGTATGAAAAACCATCAACAAGGCTTGGCACCGTGATTTTGATTACTGGCGGCGCTCGCAGTGGTAAAAGTGTGCTGGCGGAGAAACTGGCGGCACAAGCCAGTGAGCAGGTGTTGTATATTGCGACTGCCGTGGTGACAGACAGCGAAATGGCTGAACGTATACGACTGCACCGTGAAAACCGGCCGGCTCATTGGCGCACATGGGAAGGTTACCGTGATCTCGGTGCGGTCATTACCACGCAAACCCGGCCGGGAGACGCGGTCATTCTTGAATGTATTACGACATTGATTACCAATCTATTATTTGATCAAGCCGGAGAGACTTCACCCGAACAGATGGACTTTGCTGTATTGGAGGTGAGGATTCAGCAGCAAATTAGCGATCTATTAGCGGCTTGTACCGGCGTGACTTCACCGATATATCTGGTTACTAACGAACTGGGCATGGGCATCGTGCCGGAAAACAGACTGGCCCGCCATTTCCGTGACATTGCCGGAAGGGTTAACCAGCGGCTGGCGGCGGCGGCCAGTGAGGTATTTCTGATGGTCTCGGGGATTGAGGTAAAAATTAAATGAATCTGCGTCTGTTTCTTGCCACCTTGCAATTTATGACTCGCATCCCGGTACCGTCGCGTTGGACACAGGGAGTGGAAATGGATCAATACGTGCGTGGTATTGCCGGTTTTCCATTTGTCGGATTGATCGTCGGTATATTTGCCGCCGCTATTTTTACCCTGCTTGCGCCTTGGTGTGGTGCGCCGCTGGCGGCATTAAGTTACGTATTAGTGCTGGCATTGCTAACGGGGGCGCTTCACCTTGATGGTTTGGCGGATACCTGTGATGGTGTGTTTTCTGCACGTAACCGGGAAAGAATGCTGGAGATTATGCGTGACAGCCGTTTGGGAACTCACGGCGGTCTGGCGTTGATCTTCCTTATTCTGGCGAAAGTGCTGGTCGTGAGCGAATTGGCTCTGCGTGACGTCCCGATGTTGGTGACCTTAATAGCTGCGTCAGTGGCGGGCAGGAGTGCGATTGTGTTGTTAATGTATCGCCAACGTTGTGCCCGTGAAGGGAGCGGGTTGGGGAATCTTTATATTGGCCGGATTAATGGTCATCAGACCTTGTTGACGTTGTTGAGTGGGATGGTATTGATTGCTCTGCTGATTGGCGTGCCGGGTGTATTGGCATGGGTGATCACGCTGCTGGTTATCGGATTACTGGCGGTTTATCTGCGTCGTCGTTTAGGTGGACAAACAGGCGATACCTTGGGCGCGTCTGTAGAAATTGGGGAATTGGTGTTTTTACTGGTGCTATTGTGAGTCAAGTTGATGCGATTATTTTTGGTTCGGCATGGTCAGACGGAAGCGAATGTGGGCGGCGTTTTTTGTGGTATGACAGATGTGGAACTGACCGAAACGGGAATACATCAAGCCCGGCAAGTTGCCCACTATCTATCGGCAGTGACATTTTCGCAAGCGATAAGCAGCGTGTTACGACGGGCCTGTCATACTGCGGAAATTATTTTGGCAGATCGTCGGTTATCAGCCAGCATTAATGCGCAACTCAATGAAATGCATTTTGGTGCATGGGAAATGCGCCACCATCACGATTTGCAATATGAAGACGCTGAAGCTTGGGCTGCTTGGTTAAAAGATTGGCAACAAGCATCTCCTACCGGTGGTGAAGCCTTTCCTACATTTGCTGCCCGTATAGAAAACGTAGCGCAACAATTGTTGACACAGGAAAGTCAGGGCAATGTGTTGTTGGTTGCTCATCAGGGGGTTTTGGGCCTGTTATTGGCGCGTTTGCTGGCTATGCCGCCTTCTGCCATGTGGCACTTTCATTTTGAACAGGGTGCATACAGCGTAATAGAAATCCGCCATGGATTGACTACGTTGCGTACGTTTAATAGCCGGGCTTGCTGGCAACCTGAGACGCAGGAATAACCCCATGCAAACATTTTCATCAATTATTAGTGCGATTGTGCCATTGGATAGCGAGGCTATGGCGCGTACGGCTACCCGATTGGATGGATTGCTTAAACCAACGGGTAGCCTTGGGCGTTTGGAACATCTGGCGATTCAACTTGCCGGAATGCGCGGATTATCGGGCCATCATATTGATCGTAAACAAATCATTGTGATGGTGGCTGATCATGGGGTTTATGACGAAGGTGTGACCATATCGCCCAAATCAGCAACGGCTATTCATGCCCAGAATATGATGAAAGGGATCACCGGTGTTTGCGTGCTAGCGGTGAATGCGGGCGCAGAGGTTAAAGTTGTGGACGTAGGGATTGACAGTGATCCGCTGCCGGGATTGGTGGATATGAGGGCAGGGAGTGGTAGTGGCAATATTGCTCATGAACCGGCCATGAGCCGTCAGCAAGCGGAAGATCTGTTGCTGGCAAGCGCCCGCCTGACATTGGAACAAGCCGCAGATGGCGTGAAACTGTTTGGTGTAGGTGAATTGGGCATGGCGAATACCACACCGGCGGCGGCTGTGGTCAGCGTTTTTACGGACAGCGATCCACAACAGATCGTAGGCATTGGGGCTAACTTTCCCTGTGATCGTTTGCATCATAAAGTGGCGATTGTGCAACGGGCGATTGAAATTAATCGGCCTGATGCCAGCGATGGCATTGACGTGTTGGCGAAAGTCGGCGGTTATGATTTGGTGGGGATGGCGGGTGTGATGCTTGGCGCGGCTTCTGCCGGGTTGCCGGTGATACTGGATGGTTTTCCCTCTTACGCTGCGGCGTTGGCAGCCTGCCGTATTGCTCCCGATGTGCGTCATTACCTTATCCCGTCACATTTATCGGCTGAGAAAGGCTCAATCATTGCATTGCAACATCTGCAACTGGAGCCTTATTTGCATCTGGACATGCGTTTGGGAGAGGGCAGCGGTGCTGCGCTGGCTATGCATTTGGTGGATGCGGCTTGCGCTACGTATAACAATATGGGATTGCTGTCCGAAAGTAATATTGTGCTGCCGTTTTAATTGTTTGGCAGATATACCCTTCATCTTTCAAGTTGTTGCTTTGTTGGCTGCTTTCACTCACCCTTGTCACAGAGTTATCTATGCTCCTGGGGATTCGTTCACTTGCCGCCGCGCTGCAACTCGAAATCTATTAGGTATATAGAAAAATTATCCATTCTTTTAATAAATTAAATTTGTAGATATATAATAACGAATCCTATTTTAATTATTCAAGTTTTTGATGATTAATATAAATTAATTTTTTTCGAAAGAAATAAAATGTGAATTTTTTGATGATTGAATTGTAAAATTTATTTTAAAGAGAATATATAATATTAATAGCTTTAAATATGTGAACCCACCAGATAAAAGTATTTGTGGAATAAATATATTATTGTGGAAGTTAAATAAATGAACTACATAAGTGGAACTCTATATCATTCAGTCTGTGAATGAATACAATGTGGTTTACCTACATAATCCATCCTATCGCGTTTTTAGCGAAGAGTTCGAACTATCAAGCCAATTTAGAAAACACCCTGCATTATGCCAGCATTTTACTGAGTGCTGATCTCTGGCCTCTCATTGGCGTGGGTCACACCAATAAGAGACTGCATAAAGCTTTATACTGTTGCCTTCGTTACCTATCAGCGTGAAGTCACGGATACCTCAAGATTTTTACCCATTGCCCCGATAGCACGCTGAACAGTGTCGATTTTTGTTGAATGTCGTAAATTAAAAATACGTTGTACTTCCTGTTTTTTAACCGTAATACGCTCGGCCAGCTCCACCTGAGTTAAGCCGGAATCAATAAACGTATTCAACATCATAATTTTTGCTGCAACACTTATCGGCACATCGACAAAATCACCTGTTATTGAACCAGGTAAAGGCACTTTCTCACTATCTTCAAAATAAAACTCAAAAGCGGTAATAAGTGCATCAAGCGCCATCTCTAGTGCTTCTTCGCGTGTATCACCTTGTGTAAGGGCCTCTGGTATATCGGGAAACGATACAACAAAGCCGCCCTCATCGGCTGACTGTAAGTTTACTGGATATCGCATATTTTTTTATGGTGAAAGTCCGCAAGTACCAGCCACGAAGGGCTGGATTTGTTAAAGACCTAACTGCTTGATAATGGCTCTTCTTAGTGCTTCTTTTATCTCATTGCCGGGGTGCCTCGGCATTACGCTTCGTTTCCCCTTATATCGTAGTTTTAAATGGTTTGTACCGTCCCAAACTTCGACGCCTTGAGATTCGAGCCACTTTCTAAACTCGCGTTGTTTCACCATCCCTCCTTTTTGTTGAACATAGAGTTATGGTAAACATTTTTGATTACCTTGGTCAACATTTATATTTGCTATTTTCATGTTTGAAACAGAAAAGGATAATTTATCTGTTTCAGGGACTTTTTGTTCTGCTCTGCTATAACTATCCTTGGGCAAAAACTTTAAGTGTTTTAGGTAAATAGATCTTGTACAATTTGATTACCAATGTCTCTCATCTATTCTGAGTTTGCTTGGATTAGTAAATTAATTAAATTGCTAACGCAAAAGTATTAATTGAATCTATCTTGTCATGAAATATATCACATTTTTTGGAATAAAACTTATAACTAATTATCATTCTTATTAATTTGATATATATTCACGTTTTTGAAAATTGACTAACTGATGGTTATTTATGGCGAATATAATCTATTTAGAAATTAAGGGTGATAAGCAAGGATGAATATCACAAGGATGTTCAACGGTTGATTCTATTGGCAACACATGTCAGATTGGTCGTGAAGACCATATATTTGTTTATGAATTGACATCGAATATAACCCGAGGTCAACATGTCAACCATCAGCCGGTTGAGATAAGAAAGCCAATTGATAAATCTTCTCCTCTTTTGGGTTTAGCTATAACCAATAAAGAATCACTGCAATGTATTTTTTATTTTTACAGAACATCAACGAAAGGTGGCTTGGAACTCTATTATAAGATAAAACTCACCGGCGCATATCTATGTGGATTGAATGGGTTTTATCCAAATTCATCTACACATAATGAGTGCCAGCCACAGGAAAGTTTATCTTTAATGTACCAGTCAATCACGTGGGAACATGTTATGTCTGGCACCAGTGCATATAGCATATGGGAAGACAACGTTTATTGAGGTTTTTATGAAAGGGATATCTCATCTTTCTTATGACTTAAATAATTACGCTTCGTCATTGAAGCGTAAAGCACACTTGGCTGCCAGTTTTTTTATAGAAGATAGTCAATTGAGAATGTCATATTTAAAAGAAGTTGATGACTTTGTTAATATGAAAACATATGAGTTTAAAAATACATTTGATATAAGTGAAAAAAAGAGATTAATTTATGAAGTAAGAGATGAATATGAAACGACTGAAAAAGAATATCAGATATTAAGGCGTAAGGATTATACTAAATATATTATAACCGATATATTTGAAGATCAGGGAGTAGTTAAATACGCAAAAATAGGCGGTGGGGTTGTTGCTGGTATTGTTCAAGCAGTTGCTGGTTTTGCTGTAATTAATTCAGGGAGGCTTGTAAAGTCTAAAACAGTTCAGTCAATAGGTGTTGTATTAGCTGCTCATGGAGCTAATAACTTTTATGAGTCTATTAGTCCGATTCTTTATGAGAATCAAGATATAGGCTGGGTCAGGGCAGGATATCGGCATATCTCTCATGCTTTAGGTTATGATGATGGTGTAGCTGATGTTGCTTATAGTTCAGTTGATTTAGTGGCAAGTTTATATGGAACTTATGGGATGCTTAAGCTTAAACCTATTAAATCCAAGAATAATATATCGGGGGGCTATACTGTTAAGCCGGAGACAGGAAAATTATTTAGGTATATTAATGAGGATCTTGCCAGAAAATGGCGGTTAACACCAAATCCTATGTTAACCATTCAAATATCTGGTAGTATATATAAAGTCAAACTTTTGATGGATGACATATATAAACTTCATGATGATTGAAATTTAGTTTTTATTTTAAGATGAATATAAAATGTTGCTAATTTTAATCCTATTATGAAATTACAATTAACAGAGTAGCTGAAATAAAATAAAGCTGATGTTGTTATTGATAAGTAAACAAAAGTCATCAATGGAATTCCATATGCTTGCCCACTGAAAAACATTCCTGATATTATAAATAAGTTAATTAGTGTTGAATATATTAATGGTATGGCGATTTCTTCACCTATAAGTAACAGATAATGACAAAAACAATCTGTTTTACTTTTATATTTATCATAAATGTAGGGGTCGTCTTTATGAAGAATCAGAAAATTTCTCTTTATCTTAAGCAATTCTTTTAAGGTGAATCCACTATTTAATATTAACTTTCTTAAGTCAGTTAAGTTCATTTATTTAGATCCGATTTTATTTAGTTTTATAATTGGTTATTTCTATCATGTTTTATTAATAAACTCAAGGATTAAATTTTTTTATTTTAAAACGAATATAGAATATTGCTAATTTTAATCCTGTGATTAAATTACAGCTAACGGAAAGAGTATAATAAATAAAAGCAGAAATGGAAAAGAATAAGTAAATAGAGGACATTAATGGGATCCCATATGCTTTCCCACTGAAAAACATTCCTGTCATCATAAATGAATAAACTGAGGTTAATAGTATTATTGGTAATGCTATCTCGTCAGCTATAAATAGTAGATAATGACAAAAATAATCCGTTTTACTTTGGTATTTATCATAAACATCAGGGTCATCTTTATGCAGGACAAGAAAGCTTCTCTTTATCTTAAGTAATTCTTTTAAGGTGAATCCACTATTTAATATTAACTTTCTTAAGTCAGCTAAATTCATTTTTTTAAACTCGTTTTTATAACTATATAAATGGCTTGTCGTAACATATTTAATTTTTTATAGCTGCTTTAAATGTTCTTTTATTCTGAAACGAATATAGAAAATGACTAATTTTATGCATGTGAAAAGATTATAACGATAGCGATGATAAAAAGATTTATAGCATATGCATATTATTGTTGAAATGATATAAAGAATCGATACTAATGATAAATAGGATATTGAATTCTCGTCATAGAGGAAAATCTCCATTATTATGCAGCCTGCATACATGAGAGCAAAAAATAACACTGGATCGCCGGCATCTTCAGCAAGCACTATTATAACGTTGTAAATATTATAGCTTTTTGTATAATACTTTATTACATATCTTCTTTCATCATCGTCAAGATTTTTAAAGATCCTTTGCATCATAAGAAGCTCTTTAAACGTAAATCCGCTACTGAGTGTTAATTTTCTTAATTTTTCCAAATCCATTTATTTAACCTCATATTTATGATTGATATAATGATTTATCATAACATATTTATTCTTTTATTATACCTAATAAATGCGTTCTTTAGATCTGTTTTTCGCAGGTTTGTTGGGCTTGTAAATTTTCGAATTATGCTAACCGTTTTGCCGATAAACTAAAACCAATAAAAAATGAATGAATTTTCAATAAAATCACATAAAATTTTTCTCCTCTATGGAATTAAAGTTTACGTAATGCCGTTATATGGGGTGATTTTATTCTTAATTATGTAAAAGTGATTTATCCCTTAAGTGAAATGTTATTAGAATAGGATAACGCGGAAAAAACGGTATCTAATTTCGGTGGTTGCTTATTATAATGTTGAATAATGACTTATATACGATGAATTCGTTAACGATATCTTTTACTGTACTGATAAATTTCAATATTTAACTGCTTTTGAAAAGTGTTAAGTTAAATTTTACAGGTTAAATCACCTGTTATATATGTATCTAACTAACAGAAATAATAAGGAAAAATATAATGACATTAAAAAAGACTATTATATCTATCCGCCCTCTTGAATCCGTTGAGATTTATAGTGAAAACCATTTTCCAATGCCCTCTGTTGTCAAAGGGATAACGCTAAGAAACAATAAAGTAGTGCCAGTTAGGGTTATAAATTATTGGGCTCCTCCGATTGGAGATTATAAGCAGTATAGCTATGCTGATGTTTATGGCGGCGAAATTAAAATATTCCCATCACTTATGAATACTCTTTATCGTTATAAAATTGTAGTCTTCAATCTGGACGATAAACTAGATGCAGAAGTTGAATTTGTAACGAGTTCTTTACAGGAAGAATTTGACGTTAAATTAAGAAAGGTATATATGTATTCTAATGAACCTTTTGAAATTTTTAATAGTGGTAATGTCATCATTCCCCAAGATTTCGATGACGCACTGATAAAAAACCATGGCACGGCACATAAAATAGGAGGCAGGTTTTGGCCTGCCATCCTCTTACATCACTGTACGTATGCAGTTCCATATTAATATTAATTTTCTTAAGTAAGTTTGGTTCATCTATTAAAATTATATTTATTTGGTGGTTATATAATTCGTTATTTTTATCATGTTTCATTGTCAGTCTTAATGATTGAAGTCTATTTTTAATTTTAAAACGAATGTAGATAATTAACAGTTTTGACCCTGTAAATAATTCTGTTTAATTTTTCCTTATCATATTTTCATTAATAAAACTATATGTGTTTTTACTTAATTATAAATAGAATTTTAAAAGTTTCTTGAGGTTATATGCATAAATCCGTAATGTATTTCAAATTCGTGCAATTCATATATTTTAACGGAAACTTTACTATGTCTGACAAGCACTCAATTTGGCGATACACCATGCCGATAGCACTTTTGCTGATGGCGCCTTTTGATTTACTTGCTTCTCTGGCCATGGATATTTACCTTCCCGTGGTGCCAGCTATGCCCGACGTATTCAATACGAGTCCGTCAGTTATCCAGCTCACCTTAAGCCTTTATCTATTGGCCCTGGGATTGGGGCAGGTGCTCTTTGGACCACTTTCTGACCGCATCGGCCGACGTCCTGTTTTGCTCGGTGGTGCCACTTTCTTCGTTATTGCCTCAGTAGGGATCGCGACATCAACTTCTTCTTCTGTCTTCGTTGCCTTCCGACTTATCCAAGCCCTCGGCGCGTCAGCAGCGCTCGTCACGACTTTTGCAACGGTACGTGATGTATACTCTGACCGTCCAGAGAGCGCTGTAATCTACAGCCTGTTTAGTTCAATGCTAGCCTGCGTGCCTGCTCTGGCACCGATATTAGGCGCTTTTTTGGCGGATGGGTTCGGCTGGCGAGCGATCTTCTGGTTCTTGGCTCTGGTGGCGGTTCTGCCGTTACTACACGCAGCATTTCGTTGGCATGAAACTCGTATGTCGGATGTTTCCGGAGGTTTGTCAGTCATTCCTATTTTGGTAAGCGGTAAGTTCTGGCTTTACACATTCGCCTTTGGAACCGCGATGGGGACATTTTTCGTATTTTTCTCCACTGCACCAAGAGTGTTGATCGGAAAAGCTGGCTATTCTGAATTACAGTTTAGTTTTGCTTTCTCGACTGTTGCACTTGTCATGATAGTGACAACAGGTTTCGCAAAGCGATTTGTCGGCAAGTGGGGCATCGCTGGTAGCGTATGGCGTGGCATGGCGCTGCTGGTCTTTGGTGCTGCAATCTTAGCTGTAACATGGACGATAGGTGAACCATCCTTTGCCACGTTTGTATTGCCTATGTGGGTGATGGCTGTCGGGATGATCTTCATTGCATCTGTTACAGCCAACGGTGCACTCGCTGATTTTAATGACCGGGCAGGCTCGGCCGTGGCTATCTACTTCTGTGGTCAAAGCCTTATTGTTTCTCTTTTCGGCACAGCAGCTGTCGTAGGCATGGGTGGTGATACAGCTTGGCCGCTTGTCACTTTTCCATTCATATTTGCAGGTACGGTTCTCATAGCTATGAGAGTTTTCCCTGCTTGGAGTCGTTGAGATATTTCAATAATCTTATGAAATAATTTTCGGAATGCTGGGGCGACTATTTCCTTAAGAGACGGTAACAGTCGCCTTCTGAATTTGAACTCATGATTTATTATCGATCTTGTAAATATTTCTGATTTATCAGAACATATTTATTCCTTTATTTATTATGCCTAATAAATTTTCAAATAAAGAAAGTTTTTTCTTTGCGTGCAGCTAATAGTTCATCAAGTAATGTATATTCTTCTTCCAGTTTGTCGTATTCAGCTTTGAATTTTGGATCTTTCATCCAGTTAGCAACCATTTCATCGTGTGTTATGGTTGGAGGGATACGTTTACCAGTCATTCTTTTTGATCTCCTTTAATCTGGCTTCTGCAATGGTTCTCTTTTTGGATGGTGTTTTTTACGTCTTTTTAATGAAGCTGACGTAACATTCTTGTTATGTTTTCACAAGGTCTTGCAAGGCAAAGAAGACTCATCTGGATTCTCTCTATTTCAATTCATTATTTTTTAATTACCTGTTTATGATGCTGGAATAATCAGTTTCCATCAACGGCTAAGAGCAATGCCGGAGGCTTGTTGTGCCAGCATATTTTTAGCTAAATCGACAATAATTGCGGCGGCTTCGATCGGTGGTGTGCCGCCACGATGAATATTAGAGATACAAGTGCGGTCCGCCTCAACAGTTTTTTCTACAGTCGGCTTGTAGACCGCGTAGCAGGAGAGGCTTTCCGATTGCCCCAATCCGGGACGTTCCCCGATAAGTAAGATAACCACTTTCGCTTTCAGCAATTCGCCAATCTGATCTTCAATTTTAACGCGGCCATAGCGCACAAAGAACGGCGTGCCGATGCACAATCCTGCTTGTTCCAGCCCTTTTAGCAGAGGTGGCAGAATATCTTCATAGTTGGAAATAATAGCATCAGTAGAGAGACCATCGGAGACAACAACCTGTACGTCAGGATCAGTTTTACACTGTGTCAGCAGAGTTTCTACAGCATTGGCACTGAGTTTTCTCCCCAGATCAGGGCGAGTCAGATAGCGGTTTTTGTCGCTGATTTGAGATTGCACTTCCAGCAACCCCTGTTTTTCTATCCATTCAACCGGGACTTCTTTCAGCACCGTATCCTTGGAACGGGAGTGGTCAGCCAGAAAACGCAGTAATGCTTGGGTTCGCGGACGTGGACCACTGCGGCCGGTACAGACTCTTGATACGGTGCTGCGACGTAATTCTTGTAGGACTTCCATTCGGTTCGGGTTTTGTACACCAATCCACTGTTTGGCTTCCAGGGAACCTAAGTCCAGCGTACAGCTTTCAGCTTCGTCAGTAATTTCAGGAGAGGCATGTGGTTCCTGACCAGATACCACATTGCTTACATTTTCTTCAATTTGTTTTTGGTTCATGTGATTTATCTCAACAAAGCATCAGAAAAAGAACGACGCATCACCTGCGCGTGATGTTAAGCGCCCGTTTGCCATGATCCCCATGTTTTCCAGCCAGCGTTCAAACTCGGGTGATGGACGCAAATTGAGCAGATGGCGGATAGTGGCGGTATCGTGGAAAGCGGATGTTTGGTAATTGAGCATAATATCATCACCGAGCGGCATGCCCATGATGAAGTTACACCCTGCGGTTGCCAGCAGGATCATCAGGTTTTCATTCTGGTTCTGATCGGAATCTGCATGATTGGTATAGCAGCAGTCACATCCCATTGAGACACCGCTGAGTTTTCCCATAAAGTGATCTTCCAGTCCGGCGCGGATAATTTGGCGATCATTGTAGAGGTATTCCGGCCCGATGAAGCCGACGACAGTGTTAACCAGGAATGGATCATAATGGCGTGCCAGACCGTAGTTCCGTGCTTCCATTGTCACTTGATCCGCGCCAAAATGAGCGCCGGCAGAGAGGGCGGAGCCTTGACCGGTTTCAAGATACAGGCAGTTATTGCCGGCAAGACGGCAATATTCCGCGCCGACAGCTTGTGCTTCATCCAGCATCGCCAGCTCTACCCCAAACTCTTTCAGCCCTTTTTCACTGCCACAGATACTTTGGAAGATTAAACCGCCCGGTGCCCCACGCTTAATGGCTTCTATCTGGGTGGTGACATGGGCTAAGACACAGCCCTGTGTTGGGATGGCGAATTTGTCGATCACCTCATAGATGGTATCCAACACGCGAGTCAGGTTTTCCACATCGTCCGTTACCGGGTTAACGCCGATGACGGCATCACCAATGCCAAACGCCAGTCCTTCGTAAATCTGGGCCAGAATGCTTTGTACTTCGTCGCGGGTATCGTTGGGTTGAAGGCGGGCGCTGAATGTTCCCGGCGTGCCGATGGTGGTATTGGCTTTTTTGATCACCGGCATTTTTTTCGCGCCATAAATCAGATCGGCGTTGGAGCTGATTTTTGCCACGGCTGCGACAACCTCAGAACTTATTCCTTTACGCAGAAAGGCAATATCATCCACGCTGGTGTCATCGCTCAATATATATTCACGCAGTTCGCCAATGCGCCAGTTTTTTATGCGAGTGTAGGCAATTTCGTTAATGTCATCCTGAATAATGCGGGTAACACAATCTTCTTCATAGGGAATAACCGGATTCATACGGATATCCGCTATCGTCATTTCCGAGAGAACATGTTTAGCCGCTACACGTTGTTGAGAACTTTCGGCAGCTACTCCGGCTAATATATCCCCTGAACGCGATTCGTTCGCCATTGCCAACACTTGTTTGACATCCTTAAACTGATACGTTTTACCAAAAAGCTGTGTTTTTAATTTCATGTTTACGCTCTCTCAGGAAGGAAAAGCCAGTGATTTGATGGTAACGGGAACGACGGCGCCACCAAATAATGGAACCCCAATATCGATATAATCTCCGGTGTGGGTAATCACTTCGTCAATTACCGCCAGTGGCCGTTCTCCCATCAGAGGATGCAGCAGCATACCCAGTGCTTTACCAAAGTCTTGACCGGCAACGATCAGCAGCGGATGGGAAGAGGGATAGCGTTCGGTAAAATCCTGTAAAGCGGTGATGCATGTTTGTACTGCGGCATAATTGACTGGCAGGGCATCGGGCAGAGCCAGGGCATACAGATCTTGTTGTGGGTCGAGGTCCATTTGTGTTAGTGCTCGCAGCCAGGCTTCTGTCAGTGATTCAGTGACCTCTGTTCCAGGATGAACCACAGGGATGTTGCACAGAGGCAGCGACAGCGTATCAAGCCAGATAGTGCTGCCGGATAGTGATAATGTATGAGCGCCGGCGCCAATCACGGTGGCGCGGACGGTTTGTTTTGGGACTTGCAGCGGTAGCTTGGTGAAATTAGGATCATGATGAATCGCGTTCGCCAGTAGTGGCCCTAGATCGTGAAAACGGAATAGGTCACTGTCTGACGCTTGACGATAACATTCACCTACACCGCCGGAGAGGGTGACAGCATAGAGTTCGTTACAGTTTGGTAGTGGTTCAGTCATCAGCAATTGCCGTGCCAGTGGGGTGAGATGCCCGACGGCGACTTCCCATAGCAACTGTGACATTCGGGCGGCAATCTGTTGTATTTGTGTGGCTGTCAGATGTTGAACATCTGTGTTTTCACCAAACAGAGAATGAACGATGAGCGTTCCGGGCGGATGTGCCCGTAAGACTTTTCCTTGAGGATCGGTTTCCAATAAGCGACCGCCGACATTTAGGCAAGCGGAGGCGACCAGTCGTCCGGCATCGAACAGCGCGTAGTTTGCTGTGCCGCCGCCAATGTCAATGTTGAGCACTCTGGCCATCTTCTGTTGTGATAGTGCCTGAGCGCCGGAACCAAAACCCGCGATCACTGATTCCAGATGTGGCCCGGCTGTTGCCACAACAAAATCCCCCAGTTTCTGGGCCAGTGTCATGACCGCAGGACGTGCGTTACAGGTTTTAGCGGTTTCACCGGTAATGATCACCGCTCCGGAATCGATGTTTTCCGGATCGATGCCTGCTGCCTGATATTGCGCCTGAATTAAGTTGAGCAGTTCGTCTTCACGCAGTTGTCCAGCGAAATCCACGGGAGTAAATAACACCGGGCTTTGCCAGATAATCTCGCGCCGAACAAACTCATAGCGTGGTACTTGTGATACGGCTGCCCGGTTCACCAGTGACAGACACGAAAAGATCACTTGTGTGGTGGTGGTACCAATATCAATACCGACACTGAATAATTCCTTGACCTCCATAGCTACGCCTCTTGTCTGTAATAAGGCGTATGTTGGCATTTTTTTCTATAAATCAGTATTAAATATCGGCAATTTGGTCGAAAATTCAACGGTAATCACAAAAACATCAGGGGTTGTAATAAAAATGGCGTAGGTCAAGGCGAAGGGCTAAGTTCCCAGGAGAAACAAACAGATAAGTCAAAATGTGCCAGGACAGATTGTTATCATCAATACATCAGCAAAAGTGAAGAATTATTGATCTCACACCATATCGTGTTGCTGGCTATCGGTAATATATCTTCTAACAGACTTTCGTTACAGGGTGAGAAAAATGATGAATAGCGGAAAAGTTTGGTTGGTAGGTGCCGGTCCTGGCGATGCGGCACTGATTACTGTCAGAGGATTACATTGTATTCGTCAGGCTGATGCGCTGGTATATGATCGGTTAGTCAGCCCGGATCTGTTATCTGAAGCCCCTGATAGCTGCAACATGATCAACGTCGGCAAAACGCCGAATTACCACCCAGTGCCGCAACGGCAAATCAATCAGATCCTGGTAGAGTGCGCGCAACAGGGGTTAAATGTTGTCCGGTTGAAAGGGGGCGATCCTTATGTGTTTGGCCGTGGTGGTGAAGAGGCTGAAGCGTTGGCACTGGCGAAGATCCCTTTTGAAGTTGTACCGGGTATCAG
Organism: Photorhabdus khanii NC19; assembly: GCF_000517265.1. GTDB lineage: Bacteria > Pseudomonadota > Gammaproteobacteria > Enterobacterales > Enterobacteriaceae > Photorhabdus > Photorhabdus khanii. Next base: position 656,859 of record NZ_AYSJ01000013.1, on the reverse strand, counting down.
TTCATCAATTGGTGGTTTGGCTTGTGCTGGGATCCCTGTGACTCATCGTGATTATGCTTCAGGTTTTCATGTTATTACCGGCCATCTGCGTCAGGGAAATGAGCCGCAGGATTGGGCGACATTGGCAAAGCTGGAAGGGACGCTGGTGATCCTGATGGGAATGACGCAACTGGCGAGCATTTGTGAGCAACTTATTGCAGGTGGTAAAGCACCGACGACACCGGCGGCAGTGGTGATGTATGCCAGCCACCAGCAACAGCAAGTAGCCAGTGCAACTTTGCTAACGCTGGCACAGCAAGTGGCCGCTCAGGGATTGACGGCTCCGGCATTGATTGTGATTGGTGATGTGGTGCGTCTGCGGGAAACATTGGTTTGTCACCGGGAGCGTTTGTTGCTAGCTTCCGTTTCATCATTGATGGCACTTTGATTCTCTATTTAACATGTGGATTTGACATTTGATGAGCGAACATGGTGGCAATGTGCTGGAAATGGCGCAGAAAATCGGTGTTACAGCAGAGGAAATAACGGATTTCAGCGCTAATATTAATCCGCTGGGGATGCCGATATCCCTGAAAGCGGCCATTATCGATCAGTTGCAACGTGCTGAATGTTACCCTGATACCGAATATCGCCGATTACATGCAGCGCTGGCGCATGTTCATCATTGCACCGCTGAAAACCTGATAGCGGGTAACGGCGCTACTGAACTGATTTATGCGGTAGTGAATTATCTTAAGCCGCGCCGTGCCATGCTATTGATGCCGGGATTCGCTGAATATCGGCGTGCTTTACTGCGGGTTGGTTGCCAGATTGATGATTATGTGATGAGTGAAACAGAGGGTTATCAGCCTGATGAGTGTTTGCTGGCGGCATTGGATCGTTGTCGCCCTGATTGCCTGTTTCTTGCCACCCCGAATAACCCAACCGGCCTGATGCCGGATGCTGAACTGTTACAGGCGGTGCTTGAACGTTGCCACCAACATAATATCGCGCTGATTGTCGATGAAGCGTTTATCGATTTTCTCCCGGATGCTGCCGGATTTATTCCCAAGATAGCCCATTATCCTCACCTCTATATTTTGCGCTCATTAACCAAGTTTTTTGCTATTCCGGGATTACGTCTTGGCTATCTGGTCAGCGGTGATGTAGCCGGTATTCGGGAGATGAAATGCAGGCGGGAACCGTGGACCATTAATGCTTTTGCGGCATTGGCCGGTGAAATCGTTTTCAATGATAAAGCTTACATTCAGGCAACACACCGTTGGCTGGCACAGCAGCAACGTTGGCTCTATCAGGCATTAGTTGCGTTGCCGGAATTATGTGTCTGGCCTCCCGCGGCGAATTATATTTTCTTACGTTGTCTGCGCCCGGAAATCGATCTCCAGCAAGCGTTGTTGAAACACCGAATACTTATCCGCCATTGCGCTAACTATCCAGGTTTGAGTGCTGATCATTACCGGGTTGCCATAAAGGGCAAGCATGATAATCATCGGTTGGTATTGGCGTTACGTCAGGTATTGGGTTATGGCTGAAACTTGCTGTCCCGCATCGTGCGGTGAACTTATTCAAGGGTGGATTCTTGATGGGTGAGAATCAGCATTTGCTGATCATGATACCGGGTGGCGTGCGCTAGCTGAGGAGAGGGGATCATGTTGGATTATTTGCCGATGTTTTGTCAGATTCGGGATAAAACCTGTCTGTTGGTTGGGGGAGGTAAGGTGGCCGAACGCAAAGCGCATCTATTATTGGATGCCGGTGCGCGTCTGCTGGTTAATGCAAGGGAATTCACTGCGCAATTCCAGATTTGGGAAGATGCGGGTCAAGTGACACTGATCCGTGGTGAATTTGAGCCTCATTGGCTTGATTTCTGCTGGTTGGTGATTGCTGCGACCAATGATGCAGCCGTTAATGGTTATGTCAGTGATTGTGCGACGGATCGCCGTATTTTCTGCAATGTAGTGGATGAACCACAACAGGCAAGTTTTATTACACCGTCGGTCATTGATCGCTCGCCGGTGGTAATTGCTATCTCCTCTGGGGGTAATGCGCCGGTATTGGTCAGGTTATTGCGTGAAAAACTGGAACGGTTGTTACCGATGCATCTTGGCCGTCTGGCTGCTTACGGCGGGACACTTCGCCAGCGGGTAAAACAGCATTTTCATCATCTGGCGGCACGTCGTCACTTTTGGGAACAGTTTTTTACCAGTGAGTCGTTGACGGAATCGTTGATCAGTCAAGATCGTCAACAAGTTGATCGTGTGACAGAAACACTATTCTCTGAGTTATCTCAAGCAGATACGAACAAAACAGATAGTCGCTCTTTGACTGACTAACATACTGGAGTGATAAAAATGAGTGAGGAGCGGTATAGACAGAGGAAACAGCGGCAAAAAGAGAGATTTATGGCACAAGTTGCGGCGGCTCAGGAGAACCGTGGGATCGTAATCATCTATACCGGCAATGGTAAAGGGAAAACAACTGCTGCTATGGGAACGGTTACACGGGCGTTGGGGCATGGATTAAAGGCCGGGGTTATCCAGTTTGTTAAAGGAAGATGGTCAGCCGGTGAAGGTGCTTTGCTGGAACAACATGGATTAGAGTGTCAACTCATGCCGATAGAATTGACTGGGGAAATGCAAAATCATGCTAAGGAAATAGCTGCTTGCACGGGTGTTTGGCAACATGCGCTGCGAATGATGCGTGACCCTGCGTTATCATTGGTAGTGCTTAGTGAATTGGCTTGTATGATAAATAGTGGTTATCTGTTGCTTGATAAAATTATCAAAGCACTAAACGAGCGGCCCATTAATCAGACCGTAATTATTACCGGACAAGATTACCCTGCTGAATTAATTGAACTGGCTGATACTGTTAGTGAAATGCGCCTTGTAAAACATGTTTTCACTGAGTAGGTTAATTATATGAAAATCAATTAATCACTTTCATATTAATTGACTGGTTGTAATGAGCTTTATTGAATATATAATCAATAAAGCTTGATAATACATTAAATAAATTCCATGCAATGTATTACACCATCCAATAATTTTAGTTTATTTACAAGTTGGGATTTATATCTAATATTGTCGGTGGAAAAAATATAACGTTAATTTAAGTTTTAATATGTGAAATGAGATCACGTAATTTATATTGCATTCTGTTGAATATTTTATTAAGTTTCAAACAACGCATGATTATTTAATTTATAAATTAAGAGGTTCAATATGTCTATTGAAAATACCAATATAGCTGAACAAACAACAGGTAAAGATTCAGTTGTACTTGGACATGCAGAAGCACCGGCAGTACATTCTATCGCAATTGGTGCTTCCCCCCGAAATTCTAAAACAATCAGTGAAGCGGCTATTGCCATTGGGCAAAATCAAATTGCGGGTAAACAAGGTGATACGAAAGTCGTTTGGCCCATTGCGATTGGTGCTGATTCTGTATCCAATGGCCTGGCTTCTATCGCTTTGGGACAAAAGGTGATTGCCAGTGCGGCTCAGGCAGTGGCGATTGGTCAACACTCCTCTGCAACAGAACAAGGGAGCGTTGCATTAGGTGCAGATTCTATTGCTAATAAACCGAATGTTGTTTCTGTAGGAAAAACGGGCCATGAACGTAAGATTATACATGTTGCAGCTGGGGATATTTCAAATCACAGTACTGAGGCGGTTAATGGTCAGCAGGTATATGCTGAATCGGCAAGGATTGATATATTATTGGATGCAAAGAATAAGGAATTGGAAGAGAAGATTCAATCTCTGGAAAGTGATATAGCTAATCTTACTCTGCTGGTTCAGAATAGTGTGGATGATGTCGCATTATTGAAGAAACGACTTCTTGATGCATTAAGTTATTAATATCATCTAACTATTGTTTTATATATTCTTGGTCGTCAGGCCAAGAATATAGGGTAGATAATTTGACCCGTTCCGCAGCATAAAAGCCAGTTCGAAACTGGCCTTCCACTCATCGGATAAAAACTTAAAGAAAACGAGGTGTTGACAGATAAATAACAACACTGTGAACACTCGATATAAAAGATTTGACAGATTTCATGATAGGTTCTCTTTATGGGTAAAATGTGATTTGTCTCACGAAAATCTAAATTCTGACTGTAATTTTAATCAGAAAAACTTCAGAGTCAAGTTGTTTTTAAAAATTATTTTAAATATTAAAATAATTTTGCATGGTGCTTTGAGTAACAGGAGGCTCGCATCTTACGGAGATGGAATGCCGAGCGGTGGTGTAGACGCGGTAAGGTAAAGGAGAGGAAATACCGACGCGAAGTTAACGAAAGTCGTCGTTAGGTCTGCTTGCTGGTGTTTGGAGAATCGCTTATAAATTCGTTAAGACCTTGCCAAGTCAAGGTAGTACGGGACTGGAAATTACTATAGAACTAATATGATAAATCTCAACGGATTGAGTAGGGTTTATATATAATTTATTTTGATGAATTATATATTGATATTTGTCAGAGGCGTGAAAATAATAAAACAATCTCGTTGTTATATCAGTATTAAATGATAAATAAACGAAATGCTTTCATAGAAATATAGAATATTAATAATTAGGTCAGTGAATTATGAACTATACACTGATATACTTGAGTAAATAGAATAATGACGAATAGTGTTTAGAAGTTTAGTTTTAATACAATAGGTATGTTTTATTTTTGGTATGTTTTTAATTTCAATATGTTGGGTTATTTATTGTCGCTAATCATATAAAAATAATTGATCATTTAATTTATAAAGATATTTCATTATTATTCATTCAAACTAGACTATGGTTGACATGAATTACTGGGGACTTTTTTCGGTAATTAAATATATTACTTATGAAATAATATTATTTGATTTAAGGAGTATATATGAGCCCTAAGAATGATTTCAAAGCTTTTTCTATTAGTAATAATGCTAATGTAGTAAGTCAGCAATTATATGAAGTAAGTTCAGAATTGCCGACTGGATTCCCACCATATACTGTTACCACTCATGTGTTAAATAAAGTATTGCGTCAAGCGTCAACAATATCGTCTGTTGTAGCTGATTTTATTGCGACACAATCTGGTGAGAATGTTTTGGATGACGGTGATATACCCAAACTCACTCTACAATTAAATAAAGCCTTAGAGCAAAAATTCATAACAGGAGTTCCCAATGCTTCATTAACACAAAAAGGTATTGTTCAACTTACCAATGTGGTTGGTGATAGCGATACATTGGCTGTTACGCAAAAGCTTGTTAAAGAAATAGTAAATTCGTTGCTTGGAAATATTAATGGCAGAGTACCTAATAATCGGAAAGTCAACGGGAAGGCATTGTCTGAAGATATTACTATTTCTGCGATTGATGTCGGAGCGAAACGCCCAGGAGATATCTATTTATCTGCACATCCAGCATCAGATTTGGCTAAAGGAGAGTATATTGCGAATGGTGATATTTATGCGATTGATTCAATTATTGGTAGATCATTGAATAATTTATCAGATGCATATAAGGCAGCATGGGGAATTAAGCAGAATGGCGATAAAATCAATCTTCCTAATCTGTTTGTTGATGGGAGAGGGGTATTCATGCGTGCGGGTTTGAATCCTGGTGTGATACAAGGCGATACGATTAGAAATATTACAGGTGATGTGGGGTTGTGGCATGATGGGCTTATTGCTCGTACTAGCGGAGCATTTTATGGTGTTAATGCGACCTCCCAAGCAAGTATTATGAAAAAGAATGCTCCTGATGAATATGCCAAATTCGCATATGCCACTTTTGATGCTTCAAGAGTAGTGCCAACGGCAAATGAAAATCGCCCGCTCAATGTCAGTATGATACCCATAATTTATTTGGGAGCATGAAACAAAGCAATGATAAATTATTATTTTGATAATACTAAGCCACATCGACCATTTATTGGATCGGCTGATGCTAATCCGGACAGTGAACCCCCGGTGAATGCTTTACGAATACAACCGCCATTTAAAGATGGATTTTGGCCATGTGAAAAATCAGGGCAATGGGAGCTTGTTGAGAATAAAAGGGGAGTCACAATTTACGATATTGTATCAGGGCAATCACAGGAGAATAGAGAAGTCATTATTCCTGATGGTTTTACTGAACAGTCAAGACCTTCGCAATATCATAAGTGGGATGGAGAATGGTTAATTTCGAAAGATAATGAAAAAAAATGGAAAAGTGATATTCAGCAAACCAGCATTAACGATGCGGAAAATAAGAAGCAGCAACTTCTACTTATTGTAAGTAAACAGATAGCTCCGTTACAAGATGCTATTGATCTAGGTATGGCAAGTGATGATGAAAAATCGCTGTTAACAGTTTTGAAAAAATATAGGGTATTACTGAATCGGGTAGATATTTCACAGGCGCCTGATATTGAATGGCCGGAGCAGGTAAAATAACTAAAATAGCCTGAATAAACAGGCCTTTTTTACCGTGGTTTTGTTGATAAGAGTGTTAAGATACTGAAAAATTAAACTTAGATAAAAATTGTAGAGAGAAATGAAAGAGATCGATAAGAATAATTTCGGATGTTGAATATAATTAATTTTAGGGTGTTTGTGTTTGTAATGTGTTGGGTTGTTTATTGCTATCAGTTATACAAAAATAGTTAATCCTTTTAGTCATAAAAAATCTCATTATTATTTTTATGAACTAGACTATTATCAATGAAAATTTAGAGGGATCATCTTTGCAATAATTTAGTCTGTTTCTTATGCAATAATATTACTTAATTTAAGAGGTATATATGAGTCCTAAGAATGATTTTAAAGCTTTCTCTGTTAGTAATAACGCTAATGTAATAAATCAAGAAAGATATGAAGAAAGTCAGAGTTTGCAGACTGGGTTTCCACCAGAGAATATTCCCATTCATGTATTAAATAAGGCGTTACGTCAGTCGTCAACGATATCGTCTGTAGTTGCTAATTTTATTGCGACACAATCTGGTGATAATGTTCTTGATGATGGTGATATAACCAAACTTACCGCACAATTAAATAAAGCTTTGGGACAAAAAATCAAAACAGAATTTGATAGGAGTAAAGCGCTGCTCTCAATAAATGGATGGTGGAAATGCGGTGATACTGGAATAATTATTCAGTGGGGTCAAGCAAATGGCTCAATGAGTGAAAATGATTACAGAAATTTTACGATTCCATTTCCTAATGCTTGCGGCCAGATTGTTGCAACATATTCCAGTTTCGGTAATTACGGGCTTGGTGTTGCTGCTTTTGCCGTCTCTGCGAGCCAATTTATTCTAACGTGCAGAGATGGTACAGGATCTTTAGCAAATTGTTTAGTGAGATATTTAGCGATAGGATATTAATTATGTATTACTATAGTGCAAAAACAAATGCATTCTACCCTATAGAATTGAAACAAAATTATATTGCTTCTGGTTCGTTGCCCGATGATATTATAGAAGTTAGTGATGATATTTATCAAGAATATGCCGCGAATAATGCACCAGAAGGAAAATATCGTATAGCAGGTGAAAATGGTTTACTGGAATGGGCGGATATTCCTCCAGCAACAAAAGAAGAGTTGCAGCAATATGCTAAAAATAAAAAACAACAACTTATTCTAGGGGCTAGTGAACAAATAGCGCCACTACAAGATGCAGTTGATTTAGGTATTGCAACAGAAGCTGAAAAAGAGGTTTTATTATCATGGAAGAAATATAGAGTGATGTTGAATAGGACCGATATTAAGCAGGCGCCTGATATTGAATGGCCTGAAGAGCCAAAATAATGAAAATGGCCTGAATAAACAGGCCATTCATACAATACTTTATTGCTGTTGTAATTATGATACCGAAAAATTCAGTCTGATATATGAAATGGAGGGAATAATTTCATGTGATTAATATAAATGGCTTGGATATATTTCTGGTTGCGATTTGTTTGGTTGTTTATTTATTCTAATTATACAAAAATAATTATTCTTCTAAGTTATAAGAACATTTTATTATTGTTTTTATGAACTAAACTATGATTGCCGTAAATTATGAAGGATTGCTTTAATAATTATTAAACATATTGGTTGTGAATAATGCTATTTAATTTAAGGAGTATATATGAGTGCCAAGAATGATTTTAAGGCTTTTTCTATTGGTAATAATGCTAATGTAGTGAGTCAGGGAAATTATGAGGGAAACCAGAGCTTGCAGACTGGATTTACGCTAAATGATATTCCTGCTGATCTGTTAAACAAGGTATTACGTCAATCGTCGACAATAGCATCTATGATAGCTAATTTTATCGCGACGCAATCTGGAGATGATGTTTTAGATAATGGTGATATCGCTAAACTCACCGAGCAATTAAACAGGGCTTTAGAAAAAGAAATCACAACAAAAGTTCCAAATGCCTCATTAACACAAAAAGGCGTTGTTCAGCTTACCGATGTGTTGGGTAATAGTGACACATTAGCTGTTACGCAAAAGCTTATTCAGGAAATAATAAATTCATTACGCGACAATATTAATGCTAAGGTACACAGCACACGAAAAGTGAACGGGAAAGTGTTAGCTGAGGATATCAATATTACTTCTCAGGATATCTTTGCTGGGCAGGCGATTAATTTAGGTAATAATGCGGATTTGGATAATTACAAAACACCAGGAATTTATTATCAAGAGTATAATTCTAGTGCTCAAAGTGGCAATAATTATCCTGAGCTGTTCGCGGGTTCGCTTATTGTATTGAAAGCGGCTGGGGTCGTTCAACGTTATTTCGTCTATAACAGCAGTCGGGTATATACACGCAGCCAATTTCATGATAATCCATGGACCCCTTGGGTTAGAGAATATAACGCAGTGAATAAACCTACTGCTGAAGATGTTGGCGCATATACAAAAGCAGATTCTGATGCTCGATATATTACAGGGATCCGCAAAGTAAATGGAAAGGCTTTAGCTGAGGATATCAATATTACTTCTCAGGATATCTTGGCTGACCAGGCGATTAATTTAGGTGGTAGTGCGAATTTGGATAGCTACAAAACACCGGGGATTTATTATCAAGAATCTAATGCTCATGCTAAAAATGGCAGTAATTACCCTGAGCCGTTCGCGGGTTCGCTCGTCGTGTTGAAAGCAGCCGGGGTTATTCAACGTTATTTCGTCTATAACAGCAGCCGGATATATACACGTAGCCAGTTTCATGATAATCCATGGACCCCTTGGATTAGAGAATATAACGCGGTAAATAAACCTACCGCTGAGGATGTGGGAGCGTATGCAAAAGCAGACTCTGATGCTCGATATATTACGGGGATCCGCAAAGTAAATGGAAAAGCTTTAGCTGCGGATATCAATATTACTTCTCAGGATCTCTTGGCTGACCAGGCGATTAATTTAGGTGGTAGTGCGAATTTAGATAGCTACAAAACACCGGGAATTTACTATCAAGAGTCTAATGCTCATGCTAAAAATGGCAGTAATTACCCTGAACCGTTTGCGGGTTCACTTATTGTATTGAAAGCGGCCGGGGTCATTCAACGCTATTTCGTCTATAATAGCAGCCGGGTATACACACGCAGCCAGTTTCATAACAATCCATGGACACCTTGGGCTCAAGAATATAATACCTTAAATAAACCTTCTGCTAATAATATTGAAGAGTATACGAAAGTAGAATCGGAGAATCATTATATTACTGGCGTCCGTCTTGGTGCTGAAATTTATAGCAGAGATGGAGATGATTCTGCCGAGATGCTTTATTCTAGCCCTATGCAGTTCTCTAGTAACGGTCAATGGTTCACTATCGTACGAGGATAATGATAATGAGTTTAATAAATGTTGGTCCATTTGAACAATATATACCTGACAATGAAAACGCTATTCAATTTGCACTTTATCTTCAAGATAAGCAGGGCAATGATTGGTATAGATCTCAAAGTCAATTTTCAATAGATACATTAAAAATTATGTATGATACGAGGGGTCTCATTCGTGCAATAACGACTGATGTATCTAAACTTGCGCCACTTGGTTTTTCCGTCGCAGAAATTAATAAGAATAATGTGCCCATAGGATTTGATGAAAAAACCAAAGAGAAATGGATATTTGACGGTCAGAAAATATTACTTTATGTTGCGACTAAAGAAGAATTAATACAGAAAGCAGAATATGAGAAATCTCAGTTACTAACTAAAGTTAATAATATCGTCACGCCACTACAAGATGCTGTTGATTTAGATATTGCTACAGAAGCTGAAAAAGAGGCTTTATTAGCATGGAAGAAATATAGAGTGATGTTGAACAGAGTTGATATTTCATTGGTCCCTGATGTTAAGTGGCCGGAGCAGCCGAAATAATGAAAATGGTCTGAATAGACAGGCTGTTTATATAATGATTTTGTTGATGTTCAGATACTGAAAAATTCAGATTTGAATTTGAAATGGAAAATTTGTGGTAAGAAATAATAGAGGGGAGAGGAGAATAATTTCTTGATATTGAGTTGCTTATTGTAATCAATCATAAGAAATTTTTAACATTATAAGTTATAAGAATATTTAATTAATCTGATAGAGTACCTAAGGCACGATCAGAGTCTTTGCAAAGATTCTGATCGTGGAAATCTTCAGGTATGGTTAATTTAGAAAAGCGTTACTGTAAAGCCGATGATTTTTGTCAGCAATTTATATCTCACTGTTCTTAAACAGAACTAGAATTAATTATAAAATAATATTATTTAATTTAAGGATTTTATATGAGTTCCAAGAATGATTTTAAGGCTTTTTCTATTGGTAATAATGCTAATGTAGCTAGTCAGGGAAGATATGAAGAAAGTAAGGATTTACTGACTGGGTTTCCAACAAATGATGTTCCTACTCATTTGTTAAATAAAGTATTGCGTCAATCGTCAATTATATCATCTGTCGTAGCTAATTTCATTGCGACACAATCTGGTAATGATGTTTTGGATGATGGGGATATAGCTAAACTCACCGCACAATTAAATAGGGCTTTAGAACAAAAAACCACAATAAAAGTTCCAGATGCCTCGTTAACCCAAAAAGGCATTGTTCAGCTTACAAATGTGATTGGCAATAGCGACACATTGGCGGTTACACAAAAGCTTGTTCAGGAAATAATAAATTCATTGCGTGAAAATATTGATAGTAGAGTACCTAATACCCGAAAAGTGAATGGGAAGGTGTTAAGCTCGGATATCAGTCTGAATGCCGTGGATATAGGATCATATGCTAAAGCAGAAATAGATCACCAAATTAATACCCGAGGAGCTAAAAATACAATCTTAAAATCGGAGAATGGTTGGTGGAAATGTGGTGATACTGGGATTATATTTCAGTGGGGAATGTCTGATGTTACTACATATGCTAATCCTAATGCTCAGGTTAATTTCCCAATTCCTTTTCCACAAAAGGTTATTATAGTTGGCCAGCAAGATAGCGCTGGTGGAATTACTACAGCAATTTGGCAAATAAATAATATTCAACTATCAGGCTTCTCTGCGGCAAATCTTGGCACCCTGAGTCGCAACTCTAAAGAGTTTGGACCGGTAGTTGGGTCAAGATGTGTCTGGTACGCTTGGGGCTTTTAATACCGGTATATTTCTTAACAATGTGATAAAGGTTAAAGAATTGGTTTTTTTATAGATTTTTTAGGTAATATTCCTCCAAAGGGTAAACAATATAGCAGGAGAAGATAGTTTACCCAATGGAACAGCTTTTTAATAAATAGAGTAATCTATTGATAATTTTCCATGGCTATTTATATATGGATAATAAAAATTCGGAAAATTCAATTTTGAATCCCTCGGCTGGATCTGGCTCATCAGCACTTTCCCATACTTCCCGCAAAATATCTATGTTAGTCTTAATGCTCAAATTAAAAGTCAGGAGTTTTTAAATGAAGGATATAATGATTCGCCATATTGAAGAAGGCGATTGTGAACAAGTTCATCAGTTATACGCTAACCTGCAAGTTTACTGTGATACTTTGCAGTTACCCTATCCTTCTCTGGAAACATGGGCGAAGCGTATTACGAATATTGCTGAGGGGTGTTTCTGTTTAGTTGCTTGTATTGATGGGAAAATTGTGGGTCAGATGAGTATAGAAATATGCCAGCTCTTGCGGCGTCGCCATATTGCTACTTTTGGTATGGGGGTACATGCTGATTATCAGGGGCGCGGTATTGGCAGTGAATTGATGAAAGCTATGCTCAATATGTGTGATAATTGGTTGAATATTGAACGTATAGAGATGGAGGTGTATACAGACAATCATGCTGCAATTGCATTATATAAGAAATTTGGGTTTGAGATTGAAGGAACAGCTAAACGTTACGCTTTTCGCAATGGTCAATATGCTGATGCTTATTATATGAGTAGGATTTTAGATATTAGTAAGCGATCTCACTCTCTGTTAGAAAACTAGTTTTTATAGATATAGTTTATAATGTAAATTATAATCTTAACTTTTGTAGTCAATAGGCTTAAATTGGTGTCGAATAAAGGGAGAATAAGTAAATTCTCCCAATTGTCTTTTACTTTAACAAAATTACAGGAATAAAAAATCAGCCATAAATGCTTGGTGAAAATTAACGAAAAATAGTTTTCAGATATTAAATATAAATTTGTGGTATGTTTTCGACTTCAAAATATTGAATTACTTATTGCTGCCAATTATATAAAAACAGTTAACCTTATAAGCAATAAGGATACCGTATTATTCTTTTTCTGGACTAGACTTTGATTGGTATGAATTGCAGGGAGGTTATTTTGCAATAATTCAATATATTGATTATAACATCATTTAATTTAAGGAAGGTATATGAGTCACAAGAATGATTTTAAGGCTTTTTCTATTAGTAATAATGCTAATAGAATTAGCCAAGAAAGATATGAAGAAAGTCAAAGTTTGCAGTCAGGGTTTCCACCAGAGAATATTTCTATTCCTGTATTAAATAAAGCATTACGTCAATCATCGACAATAACCTCGGTGGTGGCTAATTTTATTGCGGAACAATCTAGTGATGATGTTTTGGATGATGGCGATATAGCTAAACTCACTGCACAATTAAATAGAGCGTTAGAGCAGAAAATTTCAAATATCTCTAACCTTCCTGTAGGTGTTCCTGTTCCCTGGCCGACTGTGATACCACCAGCTGGGTGGTTGCAGTGTAATGGTGCGCTCTTTGATAAATCGAAATTTCCGAAATTAGCAGAAGCTTATCCTGATGGTAAGTTACCTGATTTAAGAGGGGAATTTATTCGAGGTTGGGATGATAGCCGAGGTGTTGATAGTGGCCGTAGAATTCTAACTCCTCAGGGCGATGCTATCAGAAATATTGAGGGTTCGTTCGCTGGCACGATAGCATCAAACTATCATTTGGCAATAAGAGGCGCTTTTTATGCTAGTCAAGTTCTTGGAATAGCTACAGATGGCAGTTTCAAATCGGTAAATAATTCTAACACGGATACTCCATACGGCTTTGGATTCAACGCGGCAAGGGTTGTTCCTGTAGCCTCAGAGAATCGCCCCCGCAACATCGCATTTAACTACATTGTGAGAGCAGCATAATGACAGAACAAAAGTACTCTTTAGAGACAGAAGTTTCATAGGCTCCTGATATTGAGTGGCGAAACAGCCGAAGTGACAGACAGTAATAATTAGATAATTTTATGTTTTTAGGTAATAAAGGTGGGTTTGTAAGTAGTTATAAATGCCAGATATGGAGTTGGGGGGGGCCCTAATTTTTCCCCAAGTAAATCCCGTAAATAAAAGAACGGACCAGTTGCGGTTGGTATTTAGGGGATAGGCGGGTTGTTCGA
>NZ_AYSJ01000013.1:484206-642837 GCF_000517265.1 Photorhabdus khanii NC19 | reverse complement strand
GTGTGGTGTTTTTTTATGGAAATTTTGTCGGTATGATAGGATTTGAACCTATGATCCGACACTCCATGACAATATTTCGATACGGAATATAAGAACCTCTCAGATATAATTATTCAATCAAAGCTTAATGATGGTGCTCTCTATCTTGTATCAGCATTGCGTTGGTAATCTGAAAATATAGTCATCATAAGCTATTCTATTGATTTATTAGTATTTAGGGTGAAATAGACTCGGAGATTATCTCTAAAATTGAGAGCAAGATCACAGCATATACACAGTCTTAGTAAAATACTTACTCATTGAATTTGTTACACTGTACCCTGTTTCATGAAAAATCAAGGGGGGTAATATATGAGATTTGGAAAGAATTTGGTATTTATCTTATCTTTATCAGGTTTATTATACTCTTTTTCCGCAAACGCTGATATTTCGGAATATACAGAGAGAACTGAATGCCATGATAGTCATGATTCTTTTACCATCAAGAAACTTGACCATTCTCGCGATATATATGATTTGGTTTGTTATCAATTGAAAGATATAACTTCTTAGGCTGCCGATGATGGAATGAAAATTACAACATACGTTATCCCGAATACTGCAGAATCAGTTGCTATAATTACATTGGAAGAAGATAAACCAAAAAATAATGAGCCTAAAAGTAGCATTAGAGCAATTTATGCTGACGAGGATGGAGCTATCATTAAAAAAAATATTATCACACAGCGTTACACGAAAGACCCCAAAATGACTTTATTTAATATGAAAATTGTAGATTACGAACACTATAATAAAATTGTCTATTTTGAAGTTCCTGCTTGGAATGAAAATAATGCTATATATGCTTTTTCTATCCCACCTGATAACAATTACGAGAATGTGAGTGAAAAATATATTACAGATGGAAGCTTGACGTTTATAACTATGACTCATTTTTTATACAATAGTAACCGCGACGGTGAGATAATTGTTAAAAGAGGGGTTATCAAAGAGGATGGAGAACTTTTCTACGGTGAGTATCGGGTTTCGTCAAAAGGTAAAACTATTTGTGAATTGAATACAGATGTAGAAGACTGGAAAGTTTATATGCCATGTAAGAGTTAGTGTCTAGCGGTATAAAAATGATTGATACAGCCTCAATATGGAGCTTTCTGATTACCCTAATAATTTACTTTTTTGGATCTGAAACATGAATAACTTGAGTAGGAGCATAATTAAGCAGCGGGAGTTTCAGGAAAGGATGGAAGGAATAAAAGAAAAATAGTTTTCAGATGTTAAATATAAATTTTGTTTGGATATGTTTTCGATTCCAGAATATTGAACTGCTTATTGCTGCAAATTATACAAAAACAGTTAACCTTATAAATAATAAGTATGCCTAATTATTTTTTTCTGAACTAGAATTTGATTGATGAGAATTACAGGGGGATTATTTTTGCAATAATTCAATATATTGATTATAACATCATTTAATTTAAGGAAAGTATATGAGTTACAAGAATGATTTTAAGGCTTTTTCTATTGATAATAATGCTAATGTGGTGAGTCAGGGAATATATGAGGAAGAACAAAGTTTAAAAACTGGGTTTCCCCCAGATAATGTTCCCACTCATGTGTTAAATAAGACACTACGTCAATCATCAATCATATCATCTGTCTTGGCTGATTTCATCTCGACACAATCTGGCGAGGATGTTCTCGATGATGGGGATATAGCTAAACTCACCGCACAATTAAATAGAGCTTTAGAACAAAAAACCACAACAAAAGTTCCAGATGCCTCGTTAACCCAAAAAGGTGTTGTTCAGCTTACCAATGTGATTGGTAATAGCGACACATTGGCGGTTACACAAAAGATTGTTCAGGAAATAATAAATTCATTGCGTGAAGATATTAATAATAGAGTATTTAATAGCCGGAAGGTGAATGGGAAAGCGTTAAGTACAGATATTAGTCTGAATGCAGTGGATATAGGGGCATTGCCTTCCAATGGCACTGCTATAGCAGCTAACAAATTGGTTACAGCCAGAACGATTGCTGGAGTTGCCTTTGATGGTACGGCAAATATTAATATCCCTGCGGGTAATGTAGGTGCATATACCAAGGCAGAAGTTAATAATTTGATTAATACAGTCAATAATATTCCTGTAGGTGTTCCTGTTCCCTGGCCAACTGCCATACCGCCAACTGGATGGCTGCAATGTAACGGTGCGGCCTTTAATAAGTCGAAATTTCCGAAATTAGTGGCAGCATACCCATCAGGCGTATTACCTGATTTGCGCGGTGAGTTTATCCGTGGTTGGGATAGTAGTCGTGGAGCTGATAGTGGGAGAGTATTATTGTCTTGGCAAGAAGGTTCTGCATTAGCGCAATATGTCGAGTACTACACAGGTGGTTTAGGGCACGACATATTATATGGAGACGGCATTGTATATAACGGTCCAAAGACTCGCAGATACAATTCATCAATATTGGGAATCATTGGTCATGGAACCAATTACTTGCGGCTCAGACCTCGCAACATCGCATTTAACTACATAGTGAGAGCGGCATAATGACAGAACAAAAATACTTTTTAGAACATGAAACAGCCGTATTGGGTAAAGATGGTTTATCTACTCAAGCGGGCTGGATAAAGGTTTACCACACTAATCAGGCAACAAGGGAATTCACAGTTTCAGATATCGAATATGTCATGTTGGGTGTCAGTCTATCAGCCGGTGCTTATCCCGATGCGCCTGAGCTGCTGAAGTCTGATGATTTGGCCGTTTGTCGCAGTGAAGACGGTAAGTGTTGGGAAACTGTCCCTGACTATCGCGGAAAAACTGCTTACAACACTCAAACGGGAGCACAACAAGAAGTGACTGAACTGGGTGAATTACCCGATATACTGACATTCAAAAAGCCCGACACGGATTATGACAAGTGGAACGGTAAAGAGTGGGTAGTTGATAAAGACCTTCTGAAGTCTCATCAGATTGATGAAGCCAAGCAGAAGCAAGCAGCACTGTTACAACAAGCAAATGAAACACTCTCATTGCTACAAGATTCTGTTGACTTAGAAGTCGCTACCGACTCAGAGAAAGCCGCATTACTCGAATGGAAGAAGTACAGAGTATTACTCACTCGTGTAGATACTTCACAGGCTCCTGATGTTGAGTGGCCGGAGGTGCCGAAGTAAAGGAAAGGGGCCAGCAATGGCCCTTATTGCTCTTTTCATGAAATGGCCATAGCCGGAAACAGTTATCACTGATTTACAATACGTCACTGTCTACTGTTTATAAGTATTTGCCGGTAAATAAAACGAAACACACTCTCATATTAATTAGATTATTTTATGTTTTTAGGTAAGAAAGGCTAGCTTGTCAGTGTCTATCAATGCCAGATATGGAGTTGGGGTTTTTCCCCCAAGCAAATCCTAGGCATAAAAAAATCAACCATAACTGGTTGGTTTTTCTAGGGAAATTTGGTCGGAATGATAGGATTTGAACCTACGACCCCCGACACCCCATGACGACAGTATTATTTGGCTCAAAGCCTTATGTGGTGCGGATTTGGAGGGTTTTGACTGTACAAGTAAGGCTATGTTCGCAGTCTCCGTTGGCAGGAAAACCGTACACTGTATATACTACTGTATAAGCGTGTTTCTGCACGGAGGTTGTCGTGAAAAAGCAAGACCTTATACAGCTCAAAAATACCCTCTCATCCCTTTCCGTTAATACAAGGCTGGACCTCATCTCCTGGCTGGATAACAGCCTTCAGATGGATGCTGCCTCAGTGATTAACTCCTGCCTGCCTGAGTTATGTTGCCCTCACTGTCACAGTGAGAAGGCGATACGCTGGGGACACGATTCAGACATACAATGATACCGTTGCAAAGACTGCGGAAAGACCTTTAACAGCCTCACTGGGAGTCCGCTGGCCCGACTCCATCACCATGAAAAATGGTTCGATTATCTGCGGTGTATGCAGGACGGGCTGACATTACGTGAATCAGTAAAACGTACAGGAATCGATCTGACAACAGCGTTCAGATGGCGTCATCGCTTTCTGGCGTCAGCCGCTGCGAATAATATCAATATTCCTGAGCGTTCATTTTTGCGTTCTACGTTTAATGAAAACAAAGGCAAGTATGCCAATAAATTAGCGAAAAGTATCAAGTCTGAGTTGAAAAATAACGGTGATCCGCAGCAAGCGCTAGAAAAGCTAGGGGAGATAGTCGCCAGAGATGTCAAAAGGAAAATTCAGGCAGGTATTGATCCCCCATTAAGCCAGGCAACTATCAAGAGGAAGAAATCAAGTAAGCCACTCATTGAGACCGGCCAATTGCTCCAATCTATTACTTATGAGGTACGAGGTGATTGATGATTTTGTTGATGAAATTTTCGATGATGATTTTTTCCGGCAAGAGCTGGAGTTTAAGACATCGGACGGTCAAAGCCGGGTGCTTGTTTGTATCGTTCAGCCAGCCGGAGCGGAAGATCTTCAAATTTTGCCAGAAGGGGATAGGTATAACCCAACAGTCAAAGTGATGACTCAGGAAGAAGTAAAAAAATAAGGACTTGTTCTTCTGGAATGGCTATCGATGGCGCATCATCAGTAATGCACAATGGAATGACTATGGGATACTACGACTCTCTCGCAACTCGATATGAAGGCAGTCAGACAGACGATAGCGACGGTTTTGAAATTACCTGAAACTCAGGTGCTTGATGCTGACGGTGAAACTGATCTATCTGATATTGCATCGTTTATTACTGTGAATCGGGTAACATCGGAATTAATGGGCGAAGAATATAAATTCAACGCTAAGAAAGAAGTCGAAATTATCACTCTCACGCGCGAGACACTTATCTCTGTCAATGCCTTTGGCAAAAACTCATATCTGATAATCGAAAAACTGGCTAGCGTTCTGAGCACCAGTTACGCGCAATCCCTGCTAACACGTATCGGTGCAGGGCTGGTCAGAAAGTCCCAAATCCGTAACCTGCCGACTGCTATTGCTGGTGGTAAGGAGCAACGGGCACAAATTGATTTAACTCTCTCTCATATTCATCGTATTGAAACGCCGTTGTATCAGGCGAAAACGGTTGATATTACTGTACATAAGGATTAGCAAATGAGCTTATCTATTAATCAGGTAGTCAATGCTCAGATCATGCCGCAGGCTGTGGCTGCGCAGCGTCGTGATTTGAGTATGATAACGGCAATACTGTTTTACTACAGAAGCCAGACACGTTTAATCAGCATTTTAATACTTATCCAATGATTTTATCTATCAACTCATTGCTGATGAAGACTGCTGGAAGTACTAACCCCCAAGCCAAGGATGGCAAATTTAAAATATACCCACATGATATATAATGCTTTATATGCGCCATTGACTTATGCCGCCAAAGCGTATATTATCACCTAAAATATACACCAGTGGCGCACTGAGACATGATATTTATTGAGACCCATATTTTCACTGAAGATTGTAAAGAGTTGTTAAGTGACGATGAATATCGTGAGTTTCAGCAATATCTTGCAGACAACCCTATTGCTGGTGATGTTATCCAACACACCAGTGGCTTACGTAAAGTCAGGTGGGCATCTAGGGGTAAAGGCAAGCGTGGCGGTGTGCGCATTATTTATTACTATAAAGTAGATGTCTCACATATCAGGCTGTTGTTGATTTACAAAAAAGGTATCAAGGACGACCTGAGTGAATCAGAAAAGAAAGTCCTGAGAGCGCTAAATGAGGGGTGGTAACAATGGATAGTAAATTATTTTCCAGGCTAACTGAAAGCATGACACAGATGAACGAAATTATTAATGGCGAACGTGCTGCCTCTCGTGAAACTCACGTTGAAGCAGTAAAAGTAAAGAATATTCGTCAGGCAACCGGTTTAAGTCAGACCGGTTTTGCTAAGTTAATTTCTGTTAATGTTGGAACCCTGCGGAACTGGGAACAGGGACGGCGTGAACCGACCGGACCTGCAAAAGCCTTGTTGAAAGCAATAGAGAAAGACCCGGTTCATGTTTTAAAGGCGTTATCTATGTAAGTAAAACGCATAAAAATTCCTAAGCCTCGTTTCTGCGAGGCTTTTCTTTTACTTAAAACCTTCTTATGCCGCTTAACTGCGGTTTTTTTTCGTTGTAGAGAAAAGTTATGGACATAATCAGCGATTTCTTAACTGCCAGAGCCTCTATTATCACTCGTTCAATCGGTGAGTTTCAGTTAGATGCCGTAACTGTTGAAAGCCACTCATCTATGCTCAGATTGACAGAAAACCCGATTGAATCGGGTGCAGCAATAGCAGATTACGCCATTCTGGAACCTAAAGAGATTACAGTAATTGGGATTATGGTTGGTTATGGAAAGCATAAAAATCTGTGGGGCAATTATGTGAGAGCAAGAAGCGGTAGTCTTGCAAATCACGTTCTGATGAAGTGCTGACCGGATAACCAATAGCTCTACTCGCTCAGATTCCCTGATAAGTATGACTTTATATCCAACTAAATAAAGTGCCCCACACTTTTTTATGCTCTCAAACCAGTACCATAGGCAAATACTGTTAAAATTTTACGTCGATCTTCGTCTTGTAACTTTCCTTGATGCCCACTCAACGGGCCAAAATGTTTACCCCACCCAATCCATTGCATGGTATCGGTCAGTACATCCAGAAGTGAAAGGCCCAAGTTATCGAGCTTACGTCGCAATGCGTCGTCGAACTGCTTAAATCCAGGCGGTTTTTCTTTTTTATCTTGGCGACTCAACTTTGGTCTGCCATCAATGATCTTGAAATAAGGATTATCCAAGTAGGATTTGTCCGTTTGCTGCGCTACCCCTGTCAACATGGCGCGAATATGCTTGATAAATTCAACACTCTCGACCGGCAAGCCCACTTTTTCGCCGTAGTCGGAGCGTGTATGTTCACATTCGCTCATGGGCACCAGTTCGTCCCTGTAGTCTGAATAGTCATCGCTACCCATCGCACAGAGGTCGCCGGACTTCAATTCCCGAACCATTTGCAAACATACACATGCTTCGAATTGGCGGTGGTTGATTCGGGTTAGAGCAATATCGCGCTTGGCTTCTCCTGTGACCAGTTTCCACCATTTTTCAGGGATCCAGACTAGATCGTCTGAAGTTAATATTGTTTCGCCTTTGCCCTTGAGTGTCATCCACTCGCCTTGTCGTTGACTGTTTTCCAGCATAAAATCTAGCGATCGCTCAAAACTAACATCCTGACTGGTAGATTTGAGCGTTAACTTCCTCAAAATCCGCAGCATCTCTGATCGTCGTGGTTTGAAGAATTTCAAAATAAAACGACACTCGTTTTTACCACCATATTCTACATGCAAGCGAGAGAACTCGCATAAATCTGGGCGTGCCGTGACAGTTTGGCGTACTCCCTTTAACTGTTCGTCTGCTGACTGACTCGATTTTAAGAGTGCCTCCAGCGCCGCGAAACGGCGCAAGATTTCATCTGTTTTTTCTTGATTGTCTGACAGATATTTTTCCAGAGCTTCTTCTGCGCTCCGTAAAGTTCGGCCCATCTGCTTGCAAAAGATGTTACAGAGATCATCGGTCACAATTGCCAAGCGTTGTCGAATCAAGGCTAAAGTAACTGAGTAGCGTTTGGGCGCGGCCATATCGACCATGCTGGCGGCATCAAGGCTGTTACCTTCGAGTGCCCATTGTTTAATTTTGACGACGGGTAGGGGTTTTAGCAAATGAGTATGATAGGCCAACTCGGTTAGTTGGTCATAACGCTCAAGTAAAATACGCATGCCATTTACTGTCGGCTTGGCAGTATCCTGCTTAACATCGTTCCAAGGACTTACGCGTCGGGGATCGTCACCAACGATAAATAGCTTGTCGAGAAATAGTCGACCTGTATCGCCAAGCGCATCATGAATAGACATATGTAGCGCCAGATTAGCGGCAACACGTTCAGCACGTGCTCCGCGTACCAAGGTGTCAAACGCCGGTAATTCGTAACGATGGCGTACCAACGTTTCAATGCCGATATTGATAATGTCGATGACATCTTCCCTGATCAATGCCGCTTCAGCAAAAGTTTGCCGCATCAAAACTTTACCATCATCTCCGAATGGCTTGACCTCAAGAAATTGTCGCACCACCGATAAGTGCTTACGTCTGGCTTGCGAAACGTCATACTGCTGTAAATTTTCTCGATCATGGGTTTCGCCGATACTGATGGCAACATGTTCGACAATGGCATTGGGTACTTGCTCTGAAGTGACGAAATAGCCCAACCGTTGGTAGGTTTTTAACAGCAAAGCAAATCCTAAGCGCGTGGTACTTGAACGAGTTGTACTGTCGCAACAGCCTCGTTCAGCATCAGTCACCGTGTAAAAATGCTCCAATTCTGTTTGGGCCAATCGGCTTTTGAATCGGGGATAAGCTGTATCATTTGGTTGCAATTTGGAAAACCAAAACGGAATATGGCACAAGAAAAACGACCGTTTATCTTGTATTCAAGAAAACGCCCAAATAAAGTAAAAAAATCACAAGAAAACTCATTGAGAAAATCAACGCAAGGTTACACCCTATCATTATTCTTTTCTTACTCTACAGATTGCTTTGATTTCGGTTTTGATGCAAGATATCATCAAAATATGAATCACATGAGGTAATGCTATGCGAACTACGGTCACGATTGATGATGTGTTGTATGCACAGGCGCTGGAAATGGCCGAGCCTGGCATGGATAAGGCTGATATCTTCCGGGAAGCGATAAAAACGTTCGTTCGGGTTCAGGCAGCAAAAAGACTGGCCTCGCTCGGCGGTTCATCGCCTGAAATGCAGATGATCCCCCGCCGCCATGAGGAGCCATCCGCATAATGACTATTCTGGTTGATACGTCCGTCTGGATTGACCATTTCAAAAACAGGAATGACGGGTTGATCCAGCTGTTGAGTCGGGATCTGATCCTGACTCATCCGATGATACTGGCAGAGATAGCCTGCGGTACCCCTCCGGCACCAAGACTGCGAACGCTTGGAGATCTGGGGCTGTTACCACAGAGTCATCAGGCCACTATCATCGAGGTGATGGCATTCATTGAAAACGAAAAGCTGTACGGCCTCGGATGTGGTCTGGTTGATATTACATTGCTGGCATCGACCCTGATAACACCGGGGGCAAGACTTTGGACACTGGATAAGCGACTTGAGAAGCTGGCTAAACGTCTTAATGTGAGTTATCAGCCGATTCATTGACAGAATTTAAACTGCTCTGTAAGCCACCAGAAAACCGGCCGGTTTTCTGGTGGCTTACTCATTCTCAGGGAAGGTGCGCGGAAGAATCAGTAATGTGGTTTCATTCTCACGCAATGTGGTTTGAAAAGGGGCATTTATTGCGCGTCACTACAACTATCGGAAAAAATGTCCAATCCCGGAATATGGTGATCGGATTTATTATGATCGGACACCTTCGGGCTTTACGTCATAATAAGCTACCACTACCTGATACTGCTGACGGTGTTGAAATGGCCGTATGTTTTTCAGGCGATGGAGATTAAAAAATTGGGTGACTTACCCCGCGAACTTTTACAGATTTCACGTAGCGACGCCAGTTTTTTAGCCTTTTCAGGTGGTCTATCGCTAGGTGCTGCTCGCGCTATGCGCGATTATGGGGGGTCTACTCAACCCAAACCCCTATTTCCTCCATCTTTGTTCCCCACACGCGATCATGATAACCACCCCTGCATTTTTTGGCCGGGGTGTAGTGTTGCCAAACATGCACCATCTCATGAACCAGCGTGGATAACGTATCAGCAAGAGAACGGCCACCGAAATAATCCGGGTTCACAACATATTTTATATAATATTATATAGCATTGTGCGCTACGTTTGATTTGAGAAGAGGGAAGGGCAGAAAAGGGAGCGGAAATTTATTAAAGAGAGCGGGGGGTTAGCCCGCCCTCTTAGTTACGTTTTCACCGGCATCAATCGATAAACTGGCGAATCAGTTCCAGCAGCGCGACAAGCGCCTTTAGAACGATGAGAACTTTATCTAAAAAAGCTTTCACCCGTTTCTCCCGTATGGGAGTGAGGCCACCGTTGCTTACTCTTACACTACCTGTCACAACGGCTTGCTCTCGGTTTGTTAGCTGAGTGCTGTCTCACTCCGATCAGAGCACCAGAACCAGCACCACCTGTGATCCGGCCAGGACTTGAAATGTTCATCCCGCGCTGCGGAAAAGTAGAGTGAGACAGACAACCAAACTAACCCGTTGATTATACCTGCTATATGGCGGTTTGAACATACCGCCATTCTGGCGTATACTGTCTTTGTTAGCTGAGTGCTGTCTCATCCGGTCAGAGCTACCAACTCAGTACCGGAACGTAAAGAACCCGATCACCAGTCGGGTTTTTTTACATCCTTAGATGGGGTCCCAGTGGAGGAACCCACGAAAATGACGAGTGCCCATAACGAAGAAAATCCATAACGTAATCAACATTATGATTTTATTATACTTATTAAGTATATGTCATCGTTGTACCAATTTTAACAATCGAACATATTTCAGAGAGCAGCCACATTCTGAAAGTGCAAAAAGTATGCTTTCTTCACCCGTGTGATTTTGATGAGAACAGCGCGATAAACGGTTTTTTTAAGTGCAAAAATCGTTGCCATAATCATGGTGCATTTATTATGCAATCTGTATGGTTTTTGCGCTTCCCGCGGACAACTCGTCATTTTCGTGGGTTCCTCCACTGGACCCCTAAGTGCAATTGCCAGGGAATTCAGAACCACACGGCAAACAATTCTGAGAGTTAAAGCAAAACAGCAAATACCTACTGTTTAAAAAACGGTCTTAACGTGGGATATTTTGTGCGCCGTGCAAAGGCACGGTCTTCCAGCGGGTGCGAATCCCGCCCGGCAACTTTCGTTCCAGCCGGAAGTAATCAGAGCAGTCGTGGCGGTAACAAAGCGGCTGAAGCCTCTGGTGTATAGGATCATTTTAGTGATTCAGCGAGTATGCAGGCCGTAACGTGAGTGAACGCTGAGCAGGCCTCGAAAAACGCAATGTGGAGGCTGACCCACCAAATTATTGGGGAAAGCTGCCAGTTACAGGGGAAGTGAACGAAAAGCGCACCCTGCAACCTCCACCGGGGTAGTAGCGACAGCATGTATACAAGAGGAAGACCGGGGCAACACGGGAAGTCCTGCGTGTGGTGAACGCTAACACCAACCGGAAGCCGGTGACGGCCAGACCGGGCACGACAGGATGACGGAGAGGCTCGTAGTACCGGGGAAGCCGGGTAATGCCGGTGGAGGAAAGGAGCCTTGGTTCAGAAACAACGCCGAAAGTGATGAGGAACTGGAGATTGGGAAACCTAAGAACTCCGAAATACGTTCAGGAATTACAGACGACGTTACATGCGAAAGCGAAGGAAAGATCCGAGCTTCGATTCCATGCGTTGTACGACAAAATATACCACCGCAGTGTGCTGACTCATGCGTACCAGTGCTGTCGCCGGAATAAAGGTGCAGCGGGGACGGATGGGCAAACCTTCGATGATATTGAGTCATATGGTGTGGAGCAATGGCTCGGAGAACTGGCGCAACAGCTTCGGGAAGGCACATATGTTCCGAAGCCGGTCAGGCGGGTACATATCCCTAAGCCAAACGGGAAAACCCGACCGCTGGGCATCGCGTGTCTGAGGGACAGAGTTTGCCAGATAGCAGCAATGTTGGTGCTCGAACCTATATTCGAAGCCGATCTTCCCCCAGAACAGCATGCCTACCGGCGAAACCAAAATGCAAAAAGCGCGGTACAGGAAGTACACAGTCTACTGACCAGCGGATATAGAGATATTGTAGATGCGGATCTGTCAGGCTACTTCGACACCATACCCCATCCTGAATTGATGAAGTCAGTTGCACGCCGGATCGTGGACGGTAACGTTCTGCGCTTGATTAAGCAGTGGCTGGCAGCACCAGTAGAAGAAAAGATGCGGGACGGGAAAGTACTGCGAACAACCGCAAACCGGGATAACCAGTGCGGAATACCACAGGGTTCTCCAATATCCCCACTCTTATCTAATCTGTACATGAGACGTTTCATTATGGGCTGGAAAAGTCTGAGGATCGAACAGCGCCTGGGTGCGCGTATTGTTAACTATGCTGACGATCTGGTGATCTGCTGTAAAGGCAGTAACGCCAGCCATGCAATGGCAGCAATGCGCGGACTGATGGCAAAGCTGAAGCTAACGGTAAATGAAGAAAAGACCCGCTTATGTCGAATGCCGGAAGGTGAATTTGACTTTCTGGGATACACGTTTAAGCGCTTATATTCAGCCCGGACGAGGAAACCGTATAGAGGAACTCGCCCCTCGAAGAAAAGCATTAAGCGAATGATTGAGTCCGTGAGGCTCCAGACCAGCAGGAACATGGAGTGGATGGATGCCGGTGAGATGGTCATGCGGTTGAACCAGAAACTGGGTGGCTGGACTAACTACTTCAGGTTAGGCCCTGTCACGCAGTCGTACCGGTTTATAGATCGCTACACCACAACCCGGCTGCGTCGGTGGCTCTGCAAGAAACATAAGCAACGAAGCAAAGGGTTAAAGCGATACCCTGATGAATACTTCTACAATCAGTTAGGACTCATCCAGTTGCCGAAACTCCCGCAGAGGCTTCCGTGGGCGAAGGCATGATTCTGTCCGAGAGCCGGATGCGTTAGAAGCGCACGTCCGGTTCGATGAGCGGGGTGTGGAAACGGGATTTATGGTCAGAACAGTAAGGCGCCGTCAATCGAAAGAGGCGGAAACAGATATGCCTGACCTACAGAAATTACCGCGCCACATCTCGACTCTACCCGTTTTCCAAGCGGACCCCAATAAAGGCGAATACCGACATAAGTTGCCTCGATGGATTTTTTTTGCAAACCAGGGCGAATTCACGACTGGTGATTACGAAGAGATCATGAATAAGGCCAGCGTCCTGAGTCTGGTATCCAATGCAATCCTGTACTGGAACACATCAAGAATAAGCAACATTGTTAAAGGGTTACGTGAAAATGGTGAAGTTATAGATGATGATGTATTAGCCCATATATCTTTACTACCCTATAAACACGTATTACCCCATGGCACTTATTTTGTTGATGGGGAACCTTACGGTACAGAGCCTACCGACAGGGCAAAACCGTAAGTTTCTGTTCAAATGTCCCCGCTGGTCCACGAAGTCACTTTAAGGTTGCTTAGAGACGACAAAAATTCTTTTATATTTCCAAATAAATTGCCATCACCATTGAAGCATTCTATGCATAGGGAATGGGTTAAGGAAAATTTAGGCGTTCCGATTAAGTCAATACCACCAAGGCAAATTTTAAAACGGCAGTTTGGTTGGAAAGACTTATATTGTTTCACAGACGAAATTAGTATGCAGATTTCTTATAATTTACGTGAACAGGTTAGCTCAGTGACTTTTTTGCCCACATCAGAAGTGCGTTGGTAGTTATATAGAAAGGAGGGAGTTTTCTTTAAAAGCTTTTTTCCAGTTTTCTACTTTCATTGGATAGTGGCTAGCAAACCACTATCCATGTTTAGCATGTTTTTTCACTGTATGGCATATCTTGAGTATGAATAATGATAGTTAATGTAGAAGCACTAATAAATAGTTTGGGGAAGTCCTATCAAGAAATTTTTGATGAAAGGTTGATTCCTTATAAGAGCAAACCAAGTGGTTTTTCCGGTGATATGGTTATATGTCTGGATATGGCTAAAGAAGGCGTTTTCCTGTCTTTTTATAGGGAAGAAAAGCGTTTGAAAGAAATTATACTGATCCTGCTCGATGAGAAGAAATCTTTATATAAGTTTCCTAATGAATTGCCTTCACCATTAATTCCATTGATGTTCCGGCAATGAGTTCATGAGCAATTTGGCAAACCAGAAAAGTTTCTTCCACCAAGGAAAAGACTAAAAAGAGATATTGGTTGGACTGAGCTATATACACTATTGGGTTTTCGTATTCCAGTTAGCATGAAGTTTGATTACGATTTGTTGGAGCGTGTGAAATCAATTACCTTTTTACCTACATCGGAAGTGCGTTGGTAGTTGAATAATAAATTGTTAGGTTATTTATTTGTGCTGATTATATAAAAATAGTTACTCTTCTAAGTCATAAGAGTATTTCATTATTATTGCCTAGGGCTAGACTGTGATTGACGTAAGTTTCGGGGGATTATTTTTACAATAATTCAATATATTGATTATAAAATAGTATTATTTAATTTGAGGAAAGTATATGAGTCTCAAGAATGATTTTAAAGCTTTTTCTATGAGTAATAATGCTAATGTAGTGAGTCAAGAAAGATATGAAGAAAGCCCGTTTTTAAAAACGGGTTTTCCACCAGAAAATATTACCACTCATTTGCTCAATAAGGTGTTACGTCAGTCGTCAACGATATCATCTGTACTGGCTAATTTTATTGCTACCCAGTGTGGCGATGATGTTCTGGATGATGGGGACGTAGCCAAGCTCATCACACAATTAAACCGAGCTTTAGAACAAAAAATCATAACAACAGTTCCAAATGCCTCATTAACCCAAAAAGGAATAGTTCAACTCACAGATAAAACAGGCGATAGTTATTCACTTGCAGCAACTCAGAAACTTGTTTCTGATATCAATAATAATGCTAATAATAGATTAGCAAAAAACCAAAATGGTGCAGATATTGCTGATAAAAATGCGTTTGTGAAAAATCTCGGTTTGTCAGAAACAGTCAATTTGGCTAAAGATGCAGTGCCGAACAGCAGGAAAATTAATGGGAAGTTGTTGAACGGAGATGTCGTTCTGAATGCCGGGGATATAAGAGCATTTAGGCTCGGATTGACAGGAAAATATTCTGTTGATAATCAAGTCCCTTGGAACGCAGATACAGGGTTATATGATTTGTTGAACCCTGGGGTAGATTCTGCACATGTTGCTCATTTCAATAATGGCGTTGGAAGCTGCCCAGCTTTTCAGCTGAAAGTGCAGTACAAAAATAGAGGGATTGCTTATCGTTCAGCCCGTGATGGTTATGGCTTTGAGGAGGGGTGGGTTGATATTTATACAACAAAAAATAAACCGACTGCGGCGGATATTGGTGTATATGCAAAATCCGAAGGATCTGAATTTATCCAGGCAAAGTATGTTACTCAAGCAAATATAAGTGATTTTACCGCCTGGATAAGATTATTGCCGCAGGGCGGTCATGCATTCAGATTTAGTGAAAATCATGGTGGTATTGGATATCCATGGTCAGGCGGCTATGTAACAAGAATGCATGATATATGGGCTGGATTTATCGCACATTATGACAATGCGGGTATCAGCTTTATCCACGGAAATGATGGGGGTGGAGATACAAAAGTTAGCCGACTTTGGACAGATAAAAATGCGCGTCCTGATGCTAATGGTAATCTTAGAGTATCCAGCCCGGTTGTAGATATTCATCCAGACGGAACTTATGAGCTAACTAGCGAAGCTGAAGGTGTTACTGTTAAACGCGTAGATACAGGAAAATATCGTATCAGTGGCTGCAATGGTTTTGCTAAAGATGGTGCGTGGGGAATTCGCCGAGGTACTATCGTTCCGGCAGACAGCAACGGGTTAAATCTTATTTGGGTTTATGAATCGGTGAACACATCCAGCGGTGATATAACAATTGAATGTTACCATCGTCAAAATGCAGAGGCTCCGAAATTTGCTCAAAATAAGCGTGTCAAAAGCGTAACGGCAATAGGGGAAGCAGTTTATTACAATGATGGTGACCCATGCGATATTCCAGACGGAAGAGTAATCAATGTTCGCGTGCAACTATCTGAAAAAGAATAATAAATAATGTAATCAGGGCTATGTAGCCCTGTATTACTACAACTCGTTATGAATAATGGTAACTGATGTTAAAGTGCTAATTATAATAGCTTGTTTATCACAGGGAGTTTGATACTAAAATCTGCGAAAAAATATACATTTGGATATTTAAATGTTAACTATTACGATGAATCTAATATACGCTTAGTAAAACACGATGGTTTATACATTATGAATGATATTTGTTGATGTGAAATTATTTTAGAAAATTTACATTCATCTCCTTAGCTAATTAGATTAATTAAATAAAGCAGAGAAAAAAATACATAATGATAAAATCGATTGTTTATAATAAAAAGTGACTTGTAGGTTGAAAATATCTTGATGGAATATATATATCATAGCCATTTTCTTTGCAAAATAATCTTAATTCAATTGATGATCCGATTGATAGTTTATCATAGATACTTTCAAAATATTTTTCCACGGTATGGCATGAGATTCTCATTTCATCAGCAATACATTTATTGCTGATGCCGCGACAGAATAAAAATATTATTATCCATTCTTTCTGCGTTAATATATTGTTAGGTGGTCTAAATCTAATGGATATAGATGTATTATTCATTATGTAATGAGATACTGCGAAATGATCTATTTCTTTGGCGTGAGAAATGATGCCAATACATTGATTATTTTCATCCATTAATGGATATTTATTACAAAAATAGGATTTAGGCTGTTGACCATTGCCTTGAGGGTAAGTGCCTATAGATGATATTCGTTGCATACATTCTAAGACCTTGCGGTCATGTTCTTCAAAAAGGTCAGCAAAATGATTGAATGGTGTAGGTAATTCTTTATCAGTATATCCAATAATATTAAAGTTTTTAGGTAACTTATTGGCTTTAATAGAAGCTGTATTTGCATAAATAAAATGGAATTCCTTATCTTTTACGAACCATGATTCTGTGCTTCTATCCCATGTATTTGTTAACTGGGTGGTAATGAAAGGAACTTTTTTACATCCAAATTTTTTCATAAATAACCTTTAAAAAATTATTGAATATAATTATGATATTTGCAAATAAAAATATATTTCAGAAAAATTGGCTATTTTTTCCATTAATTATGGACAAGGGCAGCATATAGAAACCGGTAGTAAATACGTAATTTAAGATAATAAAAATCTTTCCGGTATATAGTGATTAAAGTTATTAACCTGACAATATTCTTCCAGTTGTTGACTGGAGTGAATACCTATTTTTTTATATATCCGGGTCATATAAGATTCAACAGTACGGTAGGCAATATTCAATATCCGTCCAATTTGTCTTCTGGTATTTCTTTGTAGAAAGAGGAAAATGATATCCCATTCACGTTGAGTAAAAAGATCAATTGGTGGTTGGAGCATAATGGAGGCGGGGAGTTTATTATGATATTGATGCAGATGAGTTAATGAATAACTTTGGGCTTCCCAACCATGATATATAACGCCTATGCAACTTTCATCTTCATGATAAAAAGGAAATTTTTCGAAAAAGTAAGAGGACAGAACTTTTTCTCTGCCAAACATATGTGTTTCAACTGAGCATATTCTTTGCTGTTTTTCTATCACTTTTTTATCATTTTTAATAAATTCTTCTGCAAATTTAGCACTATCCCAAGGAAGTTCATTCTCATAAAACCCCTCAAATTCAAATGAATTTGAAAAATTCTGAAGAGATTTTAATGCCGGATTGCCGTAAATAAAGCATGAATTTTTATCTTTGATTCCCCAAGGTTCATTACTTGCTGCGAGTGTGTTGATAATTTGAGGTGATATTGTGATGTGATGAGTCATATCATAATTCCTTTTTCCACAGTTTTCGGACATCAATCTTGGTATGTTTGAGTTGTGTTAGTCAGTTTAATACTTTATTACCAGCAAAGACAAATTTTTTGAGAAAATAATAATTATGGCTATCTTTGTTACGAGAATTGTTTAATTATATATGCCATTGTAGATTGGATTTATATTAAAATTAGTTTCTGAGTGATATTTTTTTGGTCTTTTTTTATATTCCATATAGTAAATCCTCGGTTATTACTTAAGTCATTATCTAAATGATTTATTTAATACATAAACTTTAAATGAAAATCAATATAACTATCATCATCAACCCTTTACAACCGTTCACTGCCGCACAGGTAGTCATTTTACGTCCAATACATAGGATCGAGTCAGTACCCTCAGATAAACAGCGTAGGGAAACTAGCGAGCCGGAGATGTTTACCGAATTTACGTATATTGACAAATGTTACATAAAGCGCTTACATTGATTACATAAATATAACAATAGTTTCACAGGTTAACTAAAACGCTTACGTTTAAGTCAGATTATCCTGAGAAAGGTTAATCTCGTGGTTAACTGTTTTTCCATGCCATGCAGCATGGATGTTTATTTTGCACTGGTTTGTGGCGGAGCCAAATCGACTTGGCGTCTCAAGATGGATCCTGAAAAAGGAAATTTTTTCATAAACGGTTTCCAGGCTGGTTTTGTAAAGAAAAGATCAATGAAATTAAGCTCACAGAGGAAAGTAAGTAATGGACGTATCCGCGCGTAACAAGTTAGTGTCTGAATACCTGTGCAAACTTGCTGGTAAGCAGGATTTAGACGATTCAGTCAACATCTTCGAAACCGGCTTGGTTAACTCCCTGGCCGCTATTCAGTTAATCTCCTTTCTTGAAAAAAACTTTAAAATTAAGGTTGAAATCGATGACCTTGATAATGCCAATTTTTCCAGCATTCAGGCGGTCTGCAACTTCTTAGACAGAAAGGTGGCAGTAAATGCTTAATCGCTTTTTGTCACCTTCGCAAAATGCATGGTTACAGGCATTTGAGCAATTTTCAGTTACTGAAGTCGCTCCTTATGCCGATGAATGGGATTTGGAGGAAGCGACGCCAGTAACTGTTGTGCAAAAACTTGCGCATAACGGTTGGCTGGGTGGTTTAGCGAAAACTGAGAGCGGCGGTCTGGGGTTTGACGTCACGACTTTTGGATTGCTGAACATGGCCATCGGTGCTGGGAGTGGCTCGCTCACCGGTTTGCTGAATGTTCACTCAATGGTGCTGAAAACCATTGAGGATTGGGGTTCTCAAGATCAGAAACAGCGCTTTCTGGTGCCGCTGGTGAAGGGCGAAATCATTGGCGCATTTGCACAAACTGAAGTTTCCGCTGGTGGAGACTCTAAAAATCTGTCGACAAAGTTTGAAGAAGACGGGAATTATCTGAGCGTTAATGGGCAAAAAACCTGGATTACTTTCGCCCAGATCGCGGATCTGTTTCTGGTATTCGGTAAATATCAGGGGTTGGATACCGCGGTGTTGGTCCCCAAAAATACCCCAGGATTAAAAGTGACCGCCAAGAAAAATATGCTGGGCTTCAAGAGCGCATATCTGGCTGTGTTGGATTTCACCGATTGCCGGGTTCCTAAGACGAATATCGTAGGAAAGCCTGGATTTGGACAAAATCTTATCTCTAACAACGCGTTGGACTATGGCCGCATCAGCGTGGCCTGGGCGGCACTGGGAATACAACAGGCGGCATTGGCAGCATCCGCACGCAGGGCCAACTCCCGCGCCACCTTTGGTTCGTTACTTGCGGACCAAGGCATCATTCGCGGTTACCTGGCGGAAATGTCCGGTAGTCTGCTAGCCTCTCAACTCGTTTGTTTATCAGCGACAAAAGCGAAAGAAGCAAGGGAGGAAGAGGCTCTTGAGCAGATTCTTCAAGCCAAGCTTTTCGCCTCGCAGGAAGCCGGCGTTGCCGCAGCGAAAGCCGTGCAGATTCACGGTGGTCACGGTTGCGATGAGAGCAATGGCGTCAGCCGGCTCTATCGGGATGCGAAAATATTGCAAGTTGTCGAAGGTAGCAATGAGCTGCAAAAAATGTTGATCGGCAAGGAGGTATGTAATCGGTACAACTGCAACCTTGCACAGACTATCTCATAAACCGCGCCTTAAATTTATGCACCCTGAAAAGACAGACTACTTAGTCTGGCTGACGGGTTTCTATTTCCTGGCGTTCGTCTGTAACGCCGGATTGTAATGAAGTTTGGGAGCAACAAAGCCAGCAATCAGAGGACTTAGGCATCATGGAAACTGGTCAACTTATTACTGATTATTTCGAAAACACGGCGAGAGATAACCAGAACCCGGCGATACGGTGGGGAAAAGGCAACTCTTTATCCTGGAGCGAGTTATACGAAAGAGCGCAACGGCTGGCGCATTATCTGGTTAATGATCGCGGCGTATGCCAGGGCGATTGCGTCGCCATTGGTCTTGAGCGTAGCCCGGAATTTCTGGTGGCGGCATATGCGGTACTGCTTGCTGGCGGCGTTTATTTTCCTGTTGATGTAAAAACCCCTGTTGCCCGGTTGGCATCCATGCTTGCGACGGCTCGATGTCGTATCGCTTTTTGCAATGTGGCGCAGGAGAGTCTGTTTATTGAGGCTAATTCCGAATTGGAGTTGATCAGGCGTGAACTTCTGACAGAAATATCCACTTTTCATCGTTTAGAAAGCGCGGGCAAAAAAGTACCTCAACTGCGGGCCACCGATCCCGCCTACTTAATCTTTACTTCCGGTACGACTGGCACGCCAAAAGGCGTTCTGGTAAATCATAGCGCTTTCATAAACCGGCTGGAGTGGCATCAGGCTCATAGTGAAATGACGGATTCGGACATTATCCTACAGAGAACTGCGCTGACTTTTGACGTCTCTTTATGGGAGCTATTTTTACCCGCCTTGAACGGTGCGAGCAATTATCTGCTGCAACCGGGATTGGAGTCATTTCCCAGAGGCATAGTGGCTGCGCTGGAAAACGAGAATATTACCGTTGTCCACTTTGTTCCCAGTTTGTTGAAACCGGTTCTGCTAGAGCTTCAGGAAGGCAATGTGGATACCTTGCCGTTGCCGGCGCTGCGCAGGGTATATGTGAGCGGGGAGTCGCTGTCTGCCTCTCTGGTTGATCAATTTCAGAAAGTGTTTGCTTCGCGCTGCCTGTTGACTAATTTATACGGCCCCACGGAAGCGGCCATTGATGTCAGTTTTTATGATTGTGTGGAAACCTTGTCGGGCGTTATCCCCATTGGGCAGGCTCTCACCGGGTGTCAGTTGTACGTACTGAACCCGGATAATCTGGCGTTAAAAGCAGACTCAGAAGAAGGTGAGATAGCCATTGGCGGGATATGTCTGGCCGAAGGTTACTACAACCGGCAGGATTTAACTGATAAAGCATTTATCTTCCATCCGGAACTTCAACAACGGATATACCTGACCGGTGATCTTGGATGGTATGAGGAAGGAAGCGGCTTTTTCTGCCAGGGCCGGAAGGATACGCAAGTTAAGCTACGCGGACTGCGCATTGAGCTGGGGGAGATAGAGCATCACCTGCTCAATCATCCTGCTATTACCGAGGCCGTCGTCTGTATGGTTGAGGACGAAGAGCAGGAACAATGGCTTGTCGCGGCGATCGCGGTAGGGGAAGAGGAGTTTGACTCGCAGGATATTCGTCAATTTCTTTCTGCGCAAGTGCCGGCCTACATGTTGCCCACCCGTTATTGGCAGACCCTAAGTTTGCCGAGGTCCAGCTCAGGGAAACTTGATAGAAAAGCGATTGCTAGGAATATACGGGATCTGTTTTTCACCAAAGTGGTAGCTTAAGCCATGAATCAGTCGACTTTTGAGCTATCCCGGTCACAACAGACCGTTTTTAAAATGGAAGCGTTTCATCTGTCCGGCCATCGGTTTTATCTGGGTGGCGTTGCACGCCTGAGTGGAGACATTTCTCTGGATCGGCTTGCGCGGGCGGCTGAAATTGTCCGGGATTCTCAGGATGTATTCCATATTGGATTTGTCACCGATCATTTAGAAACCGGACAGTTGGAAATACAGTGGCGTGGAGTCCGGCGCGATGCACCTCAGGTTGAAGTGGAGAAGGTGGATTTCAGCAGGCATCCGGAGCCTGGGCAGGCTTTCGAGAGCTGGGCAGAGCGTCAACTGTTGGTGGAGGAGGCGTTGTCACTCACGCCGATACGAATTTTCGCTGTGCGTTTCCGACAAGAACAGTCGGGATGGTTTGTGAAGGCGCATCATGCAGCGGCAGACAGTGCAGCGTTGGCGATACTGATGGAACATTTGGCGGAGGCGTTGGAGCAGGAAGCGCCGGCCATGGGAAAGATGGCGTCCCCCTTGTTTTCTGTTATTGCCGAGGGAGAGCGGGACTACGATGGCTCCCGGCGTATGGAAAGGGACGCTGCGTATTGGCGGAGTGTCTTTGGCGACACGGAGTCAGCAAGTGCCACCAAAATATCCTGTCGCTATCCGATTGGCGACTATCGCGGATTGGAGCCTCGCTCTGTGCGTGTACGGGTCACTTTGAGCGAAGTGCAAAACGACATGCTACGCAGATTCAAGAGCGGCGGCGGTTCTGTTTTCAGGCTGTTTTTCGCCGCTGTTGCGTACACGCAAATGGTGATTGAAGACGGCAATGGTGCTTTATTGCAGGCGCCTATGCTGAATCGCTGGAGCGAGGATGAAAAGCGATCAGTTGTTATGGCGGTGGCACCAGTCTTGGTTCCGGTGTTTCGTGAGGCGGGGGAGACGGTGGCGGATTGTTACCGCATCCTTAAAAACCGTCTGCAAAAAGCTATTGTGCATTCACGCTATGCCCCAGGCGCCCGTTGGGGGGATTTTGTATCGCAAGACTGGAAGCGGATTATTCCGGCCTTCGGCGTTTCCTATCAAACAGGGGTGTTTCAGCATACTGTCTCAGGCGCTGAAGTAGAGATTAATCACATTCAGGCGGTGGAGGCGCTGTTTGCCACTGTTCATATTCACGACCGCTTCGAGGGCGGCTGCTTCAAGCTTGAAGCGGACTTTCGCAAGGTGTGGTCATCCGACCAATGTCGTGCGTTCCTGCAAACTGTCATTGACTATGCAATGGAAGCGGCCGCTGAAGTTATGGGGCAAACAGAAGAAGTCAACGCTCGTTTAGATTGTTGCGCAGAACCGATAGGTGTTCATTTACGCGACGCTTTTGAACGCTATACCGACAATGTGTTGTTCAGACAAGGTACGGACGTAGCGTTGGGCGACCTGACTTACCGGCAGGGCTTGCAATGGGTTAGCAAGTTCAGCGTGCAGTTGCGGGGCCAGCATTTCGGGCGCAGTCCGGTGTTGATCCTGGGAAGACGCTCCCCTGAAACGATACTCGCCTATCTGACCTGTCTTATTGAGAATGTGACGGTGGTTCCTGTTTGTCCCACTACGCCTTTGGTCAGGTTATCGACTATTGTCCGTAACTCGGGGGCTTCTCTTTGCATTTACACAGTTGCTGATCAGGACCTGGCGGAGGCGTTGGATTTGCCACGGTTGCGCGTTTCGCTGGATAAGACGTTATGTGACGCAATGTCGCATCCAGAAGAACGACCGGGAGCAACGTGGTCAAAACAGGCAGACAGCAACCCTGCTTATATCCTGTATACCTCCGGGTCGACCGGAGAGCCTAAAGGCGTTGCGATTTCTTCCATTGCGCTGGCGAACTATGCGCTGGCGGCCAAAGAGGCTTACGCTGCCGGGGTGCCGTTTAATACGCCTTTGTTCACCTCCTTTGGATTCGATTTGACGCAGACTGCTATTTTGGTCCCTGTTTTATCGGGCGGTTTTATACAAGCTTACGAACAGGACATTCGTGATAATCCGGCACTGTTGCGGACTCTTCTCGCCGATGAGTCATTGACGGGCGTTAAATGTACGCCGTCCCATTTTTCATTACTGATTGAACATAGCCCCAAAAGACGCAATCCGTTGACTTTTGTCGTCGGTGGAGAAAATTTGCCCGCTGCGTTAGTGAACAAAGCGTTTGATTTCTATCCTCCGGGCAGCAAGGTAATCAATGAATATGGGCCGACGGAGGCTACAGTAGGGTGTTGCATCTATTCGGTGAGCGGGTTTGATGGGAACAGCAAGACGAACGCCGCGATTACGACGCCTATCGGCAAAGCGCTAGGCAAAGCAGAAATATCGATAAGAGATGCTTGGGGCCAAAATATGCCCCGTGGATTTAGAGGCGAAATATGGATCGGCGGTCCGGTGCTGGCGGATGGGTATCTTAACAACAGCACTCAGACGGAAGCAAAATTTGTGCATAGTGTTGACGGGCGACGCCGTTGGTATCGCACGGGCGATCTGGGCTTGCAGGATGAACAGGGGATATTTCATTGTTTCGGTCGCATCGACGATGAATTTAAAGTGCGTGGTCACCGGATTCATCCTGCGGAAATTGAAAAAGCTGTGAAAGACGCACTGGCGTACCTTGGGCGAGACGACGATCACCATTGGCAGTTGAAGGCGCTGAAACTGATTGTTGATGATGTTGATGGAATTGATAGATATGAAACGGTCGTTTTGTGCAGCAGTAAGCCTGTCCCGTATGACAGCCATGACTTCCAGAGAAGCCTGAAAGACAAAATTCCTGACACTTGGCTGCCGGGGCTGTATTGCACAGTGCAGCCCTGGCCGGTTAATGCCAATGGCAAGGTCGATATGGCGGCGCTCACCGCCGAAGCCAGACGGGTGGCGGCAGATTCTTCTCATATCTGTTTAGTTGATGAGAAAGGCCTGAGAGCACCGAAAGCTTACAAACTCCCTTCATGGCTGGATGTAGAATTTTTAAGGCCGATTTGGCCGCAAACAGTGGACCTGACGGCCCCCTTTTTGGCGCAGGGTGGTGACTCGATCAAAGCGATCCGGCTTGTCGCGTTGTTAGCCAGAGAAGGCGTTCGGATCGGCGCAAGTGAGCTATTAACTTCGACAGCTTTAGGCTCTGTGCTTGAAAAAGCTTGTGCGGAGAAGCCGGAGGACACTGTAACCGATGCGGCCGTATTGGAAGCATTCGAAGCAAACTGGGTGAAGTATTTACCAAGCGTGCGTTGGTTCCGTGAGCACCGCTTTAAACACGGTAATCGACTACAACAGGGCGTGGTGCTTGAACTGCCGCGGTCTATTTCCGCCGGGCGTATAAACGTTGGTGTCGCAACGGTAAAAGTAAGGCATAAAATCTTCTCCCTGAGAGCGAATCGGGATTTGAACGAGTTCTATTTTTCGTCTTCAGAGCCGGAACGGCATGGCGGCCATGTGTTGGAGCAAAGAGAGGCGTTGGCGCAAGGAGAGCACCTTGAAGACAGACTGAATAAATTGCAAGGCGAGGTCTGTCTGGAGAATCAACCCAGCGTTCATGAAGTGGTGTTCGATCCGGTTTCGAACAAAAACTATCTGATTTGGGTTTGCCATCACCTTATTTGCGATGTGCACTCATGGATTTTCTTGTTGGATGAGCTGGATCAGGCGCTGAATGAATCGGTGGCTCAGGCCAACGCTGATGTGGAGCAGGGGGCGTTCCTTTGGGGGAAATGGTTGTGGGATCACGCCTCTTATGCGGAACCTGCGTTACATGACGACGCTTTTTATCAGCCGGCGATTGCTCCCGTCACTTTGGCGCTGTCAATTTCCGGCGATAGCTTAGGGTTTATGGCGCAATGCTGCAAAGCTGAACGTTCGCAATTGATCGCGGCCGCTTTGATGGAGGTTATGCAGGATAACGGAATGCTGCCGGAGCGGCCCGCTGTGCTGTTTGAAAATCACGGACGCTTATTCTCCGAGGCGGAAATGCCCGCTGTCTGGAATGTGGCAATGGCGAACGCTGTGGGTTGGTTTACCGGCTTCAATCAACTGAATCTTCATGTTTCCTTAGGTCGTCCGAGGAACTTTTTGCGTGTTTTAAAGTCGCGCTTGTATGAAAGCAGTCTGAACTGGCAAGACCAACTGGGGCTGAATGGCACGGGTGTGCGGCCACTAATCTGCGTCAACGACATTGGTTTAGGACTGGGTAGCCGCGGAACATGGGGTCATTTCAATCTGGTCTACTCCCTATCAGGCGGTTTTCGACATCCCGACGAAAAGAGCGTGGCCGATTTTGACATGCTTATTCGTGACTGTCGCGAGTCTGGTTCTGTTTTCGTTGAGTTGAGATTAGGTATTCCCGGCGCTGACGGCAATGATGCCCGGCGCTACCTGACGCAATTGAATGAAAGGTTATCGGCCTGGAACGATGTCTGGAACAAGGCATTTCATGACGGACAGTATGACGGACAGGCTGATCATCGTCCGGAACGGGCGTTGATCCCTTCGGATTTTCCTCTTTGTCAGCTCTCGCAATCGGAGCTCGATCTCATTATTAATGGAGCCTCAGCATGAGAACTGCTATCGACTCAGCGAAGACAGTATTTTTATTTCCCGGTGTGGGGGCGCAGAAACCGGACATGTTTGCCGAATTCAGAAAGTATCCCGAGTATCGGGCCTGTCTGGAAGAAGTGTCGGAGCTGTCTCAGGTCGATCTATACGATGTTATCCACGGCGACCAGCGCGATACCTTAAAACAAGTGCGTATCGCCCAACTGGCACTCACGGCGACGACGGTCGCCATTGCCGACATATTACGAAAGTATTGCGGACTGGTTCCCGAATTTGTGATGGGACACAGTCTGGGGCAGTATCCAGCACTGTGCTCCGCCGGATATCTTGATCTGGCGACGCTGACCAAAGTGGTGAACATCCGTTCGGAAGTGGTGGAGACCTGCGCCCGCAATTACGATCAGGGCGAAATGTGTTGGGTATTGCACATCCCTGCCGAAGTTGTAGTTCAGGAAGTTGAGAAAGCCAGAAAAGACGACGGCGTGGCGGTGTACATATCCGCCATCGATGCGTTTGATCAGGCGACAGTTTCCGGTGTGATGGCTGACATTAGACGCTTTGCGCCTCGTATGGAGGCGTTGGGAGGGTTGCTTTATCCGTTGAAAATCGGTGGCCCGTTTCATTCGCCTTTAATGGCGGAGGCGAAAGCGGAATTAGAGGCGCTGCTTGACTTTTTGCCTGATACAGGCAAGCCAGATGCGCGTATTTCCAGACTTGTTTGCAACGTCAGTGGCGCTGAATTGTCTGCGGAGAACCTGAAATCATCAATTTTGCAGCACCTGACTTCCCCGGTGCAATGGCTGCAAAGTTTGCAGTATGTCGCGCAGAACGGCGTCACCCGCTATTTGGAAATTTCACCGAAAACCGTATTGAGTTATCTGTCTGAACGCGCCGGATTGCCTATGCTGCCTCTGTGTGAACCGGATGAAATTTTCACTTTTGCCGAGAAATTAAGCTCCACGGAGAGTCGGTTAGAGCAGTTTTTCAGGTGTTGCTATTTCCATCTTTACAGCTCAAAACTGCCTGACATAGCGGATTTGGTGGCGATAGAACGACTGCGTCGAATCAGGGATGAGGTAAAACAAAGGATAAAAGGAATATATCTGAACCCTGAGGAATGCGACTTTCTTCACCAGCGCACACAGCAGTGGTTGGGGATTATTGAACAGAGTGGAGATCTCCCTTTGTCTATGGAGAAGATGAAGTTGCAAAGCCTGTTTGATGCGGTGGGGCGTTGAGTATGATGCGGTCCAGCTATACCAACTATATTGAAGAATTGCTGCAAATGACGCCGCAAGCGAACGGGTTGCTGTTTCATGCATTAAAAGATGGAAATAGCGCCTATCACATCGGCGTGGCATTCAGCCTGAAAGCTGACGCCGGTGAAGAAGAGGTTCTCGATGTATGGCGTCAGATACAGCAGTCACAGCCTGCTCTGCGGTCGGTTTTTGTCTGGAAAGGAATTCGTGTTCCCCATCAGGTCATATACGCATTGCCGCGGATCTCGCTTGAATATGTCCGCGTGGATCCGGCTGACCCGCAGCCGTCGATAAAGCAACGCTGCCTCGATTGGCTGGCGCAGTCGAGAGCGACGCCGTTTGAGTTGGACACTGCGGTATTCCGGATCGTTTGTTTCCACGATGTTCATGCGGGAACCTTAAGCATCACCTTCTCCTTTCACCATATTCTGATGGATGGCTGGAGTAGTTCGCTGCTGATTTCCCTTTGGCTACAGGGATTGCGTAAACAAAAGATCGTCTCTCTAACCTCACGACTGTATGCGCAACAACTCTGGAAAGGGTTAAGTAAAGAAGATCTGGGGCTCAGTCGCGAACACTGGCGAAGCGTTTTCCAACGCCTGCCTGACGGAGAAGCCTCTGCGACGACAAAACTGCTGGTTGAGCCACTGTTCCGTTCCTCCGATCATTCCGCGACCAAGCGAAAAACAGGCGAAAAAGTGGTGGTGAACAGCATGTGGGACGAA
This sequence comes from Photorhabdus khanii NC19, assembly GCF_000517265.1. Lineage (GTDB taxonomy): Bacteria > Pseudomonadota > Gammaproteobacteria > Enterobacterales > Enterobacteriaceae > Photorhabdus > Photorhabdus khanii. The sequence goes on along the minus strand of NZ_AYSJ01000013.1, from coordinate 614,727 downwards.
GAGCGTAAAGCAGCGATAGAGTTGCTTTGTCGCCACGCTGGCGTTACTCCGGCAAGCTTCGTTTATTTGTGTTGGGCGTTGGTGCTGACCAAGTTTACCTTCCAAAAAACAGTCGCTTTCGGCTGCACATTTTCCGGAAGGGGAGCGGCTTTAACGCAAAACGCCGACTGCCAACCTCTGGGGCTGTTCATTAATACTGTGCCGCTGATTCTTACGCTCGACGGCAAATGGAACCTGGATACGGCGTTGCGTGCCGTTTTTCAGGCACTGCAACAGGCGCAGAAACATGAAAAAACACCGCCCCTGGCGATAAGAGAAGAGTCGGGGATACGTGACGAACTCTATGACTCTATCGTCGTCTTCGATAACTATCCCATCGATGCCACGTTGCAGGACGCCGGTTATGGTGCGTTTCTGACGGATTTACATAGCGAAGAGACGACGCATTTTGGCCTAACTCTGACGGTTTCCGGTGTGGATCGATGGCAAGTCGGGTTAAGCACGGGGGAGGCTTTTGAAGGTGATCCTGCCGCGATAAAAACGGCGTTTAACGCTTTTGAATCTTTGGCGGCGGATTTGGTTAAGCGTTCCTCGGATGTGTTGGTTGAAGATCTGGCTTTAAAACTCAGTCCGAACGGCGCAGAGGCGCGCGCTCTGGTGATGGGGGAGCAAAATGCGCAAACGCTGGATATCAATGCATTGCTGCTAGGTATTTATCAGCGCCTTAGTGAGTCTCCCCAAGAGATAAGTTTGATCGACGGACAGCATCGTATCAGCAATCGCGAGCTGTTGCGGGGCGTTTGTGCCTTGCAGGAACGGCTACGGGTGTCGGGTTTCGTCCCTGGCGACAGAGTGGCCGTCCACCTTGAAAAGGGGCTGTTATCCACCCAGGCGATACTGGCGATATTGTTCAGTGGCGGTAGTTACTTCTACGTAAATCCGAAAGATCCGCTGCAACGTAAAAAAAACATGTTAGCTTTGGCGAATTGCAGCATTGTCTTATGTGGCGCTTCTCTGAACAGGGAGATCGGTGCCGATATTGGGCATCACTTGTTGTTAGATGTTGAGTCGGAAATGACGTCGTCGCCGTCCTCTGACGAACCGACGCTATGGCGCAACCGGCGGCCTGAAGGCGAGTTTTACTTCATTTTCACCTCAGGAACCACCGGCACGCCTAAAGGCATCTCCATCCGTAATGAATCGGTGGCGAACTTGCTGGACTGGTTTGTCAGGGAAACCGGCCTTGCGCCTGCTGACCGGGTGCTCGGGCTAACCGATTTGAATTTTGACCCCAGCGTGGAAGATCTGTTTGCCAGCTTCGTCGTTGGCGCCACGCTGATATATCCATCGCCCAATGTATTGCTGGAGCGACAGATGTTCATCGATCTGCTGCGGGATGAATCAATCACGCTAATCAACTTTATTCCAGGGGCTATCGCGCAGCTCATTCACGGTGCGCCATTCTTCCCTGCCATGCGATTGTGGATATTCGGGGGCGAAGAGTTACCTAAACGGCTTAGGGATGACCTGTTGAAACAGGGCTACGCCGTCAGCAACCACTATGGTCCCAGTGAGACGACTGTGGATTGCCTCAGCGCCAAACAATCTCTTACCACGGAAATATCCTTAGGCTGGCCAATTCAAAACGTCACTGCCTACTGCGCGGACGTATTCGGCAAGCCGCTGCCCGCAGGTGTCCGCGGTGAGCTTTGGGTGGGAGGCACGGCGGTTGCTCACGGCTACGCTACCAATCCGCTTGAATCCGATAAATATTTCATCAAATACAATGAGCAATCTTTTTATCGCACTGGTGACGCGGTCACTTTTTCTCGTGAGTCAGGTTTTAAGTACTTGGGACGGATTGACGATCAGGTGAAAGTGAACGGCGTTCGCATTGAACCCCGTGAACTGGAGCGCACCGTTGAAGTGTTAGAGGCGGTTAAAGCCTGTTGTTTGCTGCCGGCGACGATACGGGAAGGGAAGCGACAATGGCATCTTTTCGTCGATAGCGGCGAACAGCCTGCGATGCTGGAATTCCGTGTGCGAGAACACATCCGCCAGCATTTTCCGGAGTCGTGGATACCCGCGCTCATTGTGGTTGCAGACGGTTTTGAACGCACCATTACCGGCAAGGTCGATCGTAAACGACTACAGGAGTACGCGGTTCAACGACTGCAAACGCAGGCCTCCGTGAATCATGTGCCGTTGACAGATGCGGTAGAAGCGAAAGTGCAGGCTATCTGGAGCGCGGTTCTGGAAAACCAGGTCGTTGCTGCAAACATTAATTTCTTCGATGCAGGCGGCGACTCGATAAAGATAATCGCGCTGCAATCTCAGATGCAGCAGGCGTTCAAGCAGGAAATCGGCGTTGCCGTCTTATTTGAATACCCGACCATTGCCTCCTTCGCAGACTGGATCAAGCAGAGCAATTTGTCTGCCGAAAATGCGGACGACGAAGTCGTTCGATCAGATTCCGGCAAGCAGCTATCCCAAGAATATACTCTCTCGTCGGCCCGGTCAGGTAAAAGCAGACTGGCGGACAGGCGGCGTAAAGTAAAAGGAAGTTTAGTATCATGAAGCGTGAATATACCGGTAATGAAGTCGCTATTATTGGCATTGCTTGCAGATTTCCCAAAAGTCCAGACTGGCGAAGCTTTTGGAACAATCTGTTGGCGGGGCGGGAATTGGTGTCGTTTTTCTCTCGGGAAGAACTTTTGGCTGTTGGCGCGCCGCCTGAGAGCATCGACCTTCCCAATTACGTCCCTGCGAAAGCTTCCCTTGAGGACGCAGAATGTTTTGATTATGAATTTTTCGGCTACTCGCAACGGGAAGCGCGGAAAATGGACCCGCAACTCCGGGTGCTGCACGAAGTCAGTTTCAACGCCTTTCTTGACGCGGGATTGTCCCCTGGTGAGTTGATGTTAAACGCCGGCGTTTTTATCGGCTCTACGTTGAATCTGGAGCGGCTGGGTCAATTCGCGGGAGCCAGTCAGGATATCTCGGAAATGTTTGATGTCGGTAACTATAACGACCCGGCTGCGTTCGCGGCACAAATTGCTTATCGCATGAAATTGAACGGGCCTGCGGTGCATGTGCAGACTGCCTGCTCGACCTCATTGTCAGCGGTGCATCTGGCCTGCAAAGCGCTTCTGGCCGGCGAGTGCGAAATGGCGCTGGCTGGTGGGGCATGCATCACTGACCCGGTGGCGGGAGGCTATTTGTATCAGGATGGTATGATCCTATCGCCTGACGGGCACTGTAAGACGTTCGCCTATGATGGTAAAGGTACGGTGAATGGCAACGGTGTGGGGATAGTGCTGTTAAAGCTTTTGGAAGACGCACTCGCGGACGGCGACCCTATTCATGCCGTTATCGTCGAATCCGGCATGAACAATGACGGTGATAGAAAAGTGAGCTTTGAGGCTCCCAGCATTCAGGGACAGGCGGAGGTCATCTCGCAGGTATATCGGGTGGCGGACATGCCATTTTCGAGCCTGGGCATGATCGAGGCGCACGGTACCGCCACCGTACTTGGCGACCCTATCGAAATTCAGGCGCTGAATAAGGTCGCCCGGGAACTGCTCTCTCCAGACGAACTCAGTCAATTCCGCTGCGCGGTGGGCAGTGTCAAGTCCAACATGGGGCATTTGGATTCTGCCGCCGGTATCGCCGGACTGATAAAGGCGGCCTTGAGTGTCCGTTTTGGTAAAATGCCGCCTTCGTTGCACTTCAATAAACCGAATCCGCATTTGGCGCTGGACAAGACGCCGTTTTGGGTGCCGACTCAAGCCGCCGACTGGCCGGCGCAGCAGGCGATTCGGCGCGCTGGCGTCAGCTCATTCGGCATAGGTGGAACTAATGTTCATATGTTGCTTGAACAGCCGCCGGAAACAGCCGGTAAAGACAAAGTTCTTTACTCGGAAAGCAATACTGGCTCTGTAGAGAGTAAGGAACCCGCGCAAATACTGCCGCTCTCGGCCAAATCTCCTTGGGCGCTGGCGCGATTGGTGGAGGCTTATTCGACTCACCTTAGCGTAGTCAAAGAGGGATCTTCAAACCTTGAAGTCATTGCCCGGCAGTTGCAGGAAAACCGGACCGAATACCCAAGGCGTGCCGCCTTTGTCGCTAACAATAACGACGATTGGAAACGACAGCTTGATAACTGGGCTCTAATGGATGGTGCTTATAAAGCAATGGAAGGGCTCGTTTGGCTGTTTCCAGGGCAGGGTTCGCAATCGCCGGAAATGGGCTTGCGCCTTGCGGCAGAATATCCGGCGTTCGGTGAAATCTATCTGGAGCTGTTGGATAAAGCCGCGGCACTATTATCTGTTGATAAAGAAACCTTAATCGAATGCGTTAAGCGGCCTGAACAACTATCAACCTATTACCTCCAGCCCATTTTATATGCGGCTCAGGTGTCGTTGGGCGTTTGGTTACAGAGGCTTGGCTGCAAGCCCACAGCTTTGTCCGGGTTTAGCCTGGGAGAATTCGCGGCGGCGGCTATTGCCGGCGTATTCAGCCCTGAAAAGGGGATGGAGTTGGTGGTTGCCCGGGCGGGGCTGATGGATTCCATGCCAAAAGGTGCCGTCTTTGCCGTTAGCTGTAAGAAAGGTTTTGACGGCGATTTTCCGGCGACGCTTTGGCGCATATCGGAACTCAGCCCGGGAACTTGGACGTTGGCTACGGAAGAGAGAATGGCCGCAGACGCGGAGAATTGGTTAACGCAGCAAGGCATGACTTTTAAGAGGGTGGCGGTATCCCACGCCTTCCATACACCTTTGATTGAACCGGCGGCGAAAGCGTTTGGCGACTTGCTGAAAAACTATAATCTGCAACCGGCACAGTGTGCTGTCTATTCAACCGCTTTGGGCCGGAAAATCGAAGCGGACGAGATGTGTGACTCGCAATATTGGGTCAATCAAATGCTGGCCCCTGTGCAATGGGGAGCTGCTTTAAAGCAAATGGAGCAGGATCATCCTGTGTCACTCTTCGCTCAAATAGGGGCCGGTATGGATCTGTTGCAGCACGCGCGTAAATGGTTGCGCCTGGATGTGGAAAGGTTGGTTCCGACCTTAGGCACCGGCGGAGCGGATCACGAGGTGAATGCGACGTTACAGTTTATTGCCAAAGTCTGGACGCATGGTGGCGGCATTGAGTGGGCCAGGATTCACCCGCACGCATCTGCCGAATGTTCCATAACCCTCCCCATAAAGAAAATGCACTTGCCCGGCCATGCTTTTGAACGCCATATCTGTTTCCAGCAAGAGCGCACTCCGCAACCGGGCGTGAAGGCCGCTCAGACCATCTCATCCCTGTTTTTCGGCTCGCATTATTACGGATTGGAGTGGGAAAAGGTTAATGCAGCCGTTCCGGAGGGAGCAGCCAAGTCGGAGGACGTGCCGACAACCTGGATAATTTGCCAACAGATTACGGAAAGAGAACGCAGTCTGTCTGGGGCTCTGGGACTGAATAACGGTGAACTGAAATTTATCGAGTGTGCATCTTGGCGGGGCGATTTCGCCAACATCTACGCAGAGTTGGAAGACTGGTTATCGCAACAAGGATTACAGGCGTCTGCCGCTATGGACGTCATTATCACCGGATTACTGGATGATCTAGACGCACGGCAGGCGCAGTTCTGGGCGTTCTGGCTGCCCACCGTCCTGGCGAGATGGAGCGCAGCCCAAAACCCTGCACCGAAAATGCGGCTGTTTTTCCCCGCGACGGAAATGGCGGCATGGAGTGGCGCGCAGACGCTGAATGCAGAAAAAAACCAGCTTCTTGGCCCGCTGCTGATCCTGCCGGAAGAGTATCCCAACATGACTGTCCTCTGCGTGGATCTGGCGAATTCGGAAGCGGAGAACGTTGCACGTGGATTACAACCCTGGATAGGTCAGGATTGGTGCGGCGGCCAGTTTTACTGTTACCGCCGGGATGGCTTTTGGCAGCGGCGAGTCACTGCGCGCGTGCAAAAACAGGCTTTGACACATGCGCTACCGGATATCAGTCGCAACAGTTGGGTGCTTATCACCGGTGCCAATGGTGGTATGGGCGTGGCTATCGCTGAATATTTAGCGCAGGTTTATCACTGTAATCTCTTACTGTTGGTGCGCAAGTCTCTGCCGAAAAGACGGGATTGGATGGCGGAGATTGAAAGCAATGGCCCCCACGCGGGGCTGCTGCAATGGGCTCTGAGTCTTGAAGACAGGGGAAGCCGGGTAGAGTTGTTGCATGCGGATCTGGGCGACGATGAATCGCTGGCGAAGGCTTTTGCGCCGGTATTCCAATTGGTGGCGCAAGGCGTGGGAATTGATTACGTGTTCCATACTGCTGGCCGGGGAGAGGGAGCGATGTTGCAGATGCGCTCTGAGGCAGAATCTGTTGCAACATTGGCACCCAAGGTGACAGGAACCCGTTTCCTCTGCGATAACCTGAATAGACTTGGCAACCCGGCACTGTTGTTGTTCTCCAGTTTGGGCAATTTACTGCCTAAGGAAAAGGTCGGGCAGATCGCCTATGTTGCAGCCAACGCCTGTCTGGAAGCTTATGCGGATCAGGTCCGTGCCAAAGGCGGCAAAGCGCTGGCTATTGCCTGGGATGACTGGTCGGAATCAGGCATGGCGACACGCTCCGCGCAACAATGGGATCGTGCGCTCAAGAATCCGGCAAAGGCTGTGACGTCCGGTACCTCAATCTGGCGACAACCGTTGCGTGCCAGGGATGATTGGTGGCTGGACGAGCATCGTATTGATGCGTCAACTGCCGTGATGCCGGCGATGGGAATGGTGGTTCTGGCCCATCGTGCATTGACCGAATTGCGAACTCCGGTAGTGGAAGCGTTCTCATTAGAGGAATTTGTCATTGAGAGGCCGTTGGTGGTAGCTGACGACGCGGAGCTTGATATTGCCGTGGTCTTTGCGGACGACTTGGGCACCGTTGAGATATTCTCGGGCAACGGCGAGTTCTCCCATGAGACCTGGCTTAAACATGCTGGCGGTAAAATTAAACCCCGCAGCGGTCATGTTTCGCTTTCCTATGAAACCATCTCTTCCCAGTCTGTCTTGAACTTGTTTAGCACCAGTGACAACGTCGGCGTTAGTCCAAAAGGCGTGCTGACATTCGGCCCCCGCTGGCGAAACGTGATCTCGGTTGACCAGACTGCAACCAATGAAGTGGTGAATCTGTTACAGCTTCCAACCGCATATCAGGGCGAAGCAGAGGCATCTGGTCTTCATGTTGCACTGTTAGATACCGCGACGTTGATCGCTTCTCCGGAGGATGAAGATGTGCAGTTTGCGCCCGTCTCAATCGGCGCTTTCACCCAATTCGCTCCCATGTGTGACAGAGTGAAAAGCCGTGTCCAGATGCAGAGTCTGGGCACCAATAAGTTGTTGCAGGTGAATATTTATTCGGAAGAGAACGCGCTGCTGGTGGCGATTAGCGATCTGCTATTGGTTAACGTTTCCGCTGCGTTACAGGATGACAAGACAGCGCCGGTTCAAGTTGCTGATGATGATCGCGCGGACGCAGCACAGCACACCGTCATGCGCCTGTGTGGAGGCGAAGAAGGAGGAGTGGGTTTTTCTTTTACCTCGCAACTTGAAGCACGTAAAGAACCTGGTCCACTGGACGTGGAAATTCAGGTTAAGGCGGTGGGACTTAACTTTAAGGACGTGTTGATCGCTCTCGGCGTGTTGCCGGCTCCCGCCGACCCGACAATGACCTTTGGTCAGGAGGCTGCGGGTGTTATCACCCGTGTCGGGCGGGAAGTTAAAGGCATTCGCGTCGGTGATCGCGTGATGTGTGCGGGACATAGCTGTCTGGCTGAACATGTTGTTATGCCGCAGAGCGTTGTCGCGCCTATTCCACAGATGCTTGGTTTTCAACAAGCCGCAGGGGTTCCGGTCGCTTTTACCACCGCCTGGATCGCCTTAAAGCACGCCGCTAATGTGAAAAAGGGCGAACGCATCTTGATCCATTCCGCTGCTAGCGGTGTTGGCATGGCAGCAATGCAGATCGCTCTGTATTTGGGGGCAGAGGTTTGGGTGACTGCGGGCAGCGAAGAAAAGCGCTGGTTGCTCAAAGACATGGGTGCTCAAGGGGCGGCGAACTCCAGAACACGGGAGTTCGGAGAAGCCTTCCGCAGCGAGCTGGGCGACCGGCCTTTCGATGTGATTCTCAACGCTTTGGCGGGGGAAATGCTGGAAGAAAGTATCTCTTTATTGGCACCACAGGGCCGATTCCTGGAGCTTGGCTTACGGGACATTCTGCAAAACTGGAAATTGGGACTGTCGATTTTTGCGGAGGGCGGCAGTTTCCACGCTGTGCAGGCGGGCGCTGAGCATCCCGCCTATCAGGAAGCCTGGGCTGAGGTGGCGGTGCTGTTGGAAGACGAAACACTTAAGCCTTTGCCGACAAAAGCTTATCCCGCCAAAGAGATTGCCGACGCATTTCAGTTTATGGCTCAGGGGCGACATATCGGCAAGATTGTTATCGCGATGGAAGAGCGCAACAAAGCGGTCAGCTTTGTTGAAAAATTGCAGGAGGAAGGATTATCTAACCTGGAAGGAACGCAAATAGCCATGGCTATGGCAGCGCTTGTTCATCAAACCAGGTTGCCCTATATCGCTGTTTCTAAACTTCCCATCGGCTCCGTTTTGGAAAAGCAACGGCATACCCAGCAGATGCTGTTTAGTTCTGCCTCAACTCTGGATGTACAGGGAACCGTCGGTGTATCTGCTTGCGAGTCACTTAAAGGCGCGAATGCGGACGACTTACTACCGGCGATGCGCACCATGTTGGAAGGATTTCTGGGAATCGACGGTCTGGACGTGGATGCCAGCTTCTTCACTCTGGGTGCTACCTCACTGGACCTTATCCAGTTCGCCAAAAGACTGGAGCAACGACTGGAGCGGGAGATACCGGTGACATTGCTGTTTAAGGCTGCCTCCTTGCGGGAGTTGAGTAAAGAGCTGGCGCCGTCGCAATCCGAGGAAGGAGAGCCACAGACGCCGCAACAAGGGTCGGGAGATAAACGCCGCACATTGCAGGCCCGCCGCAAATTGCGCGGTGCAGCGTCCAGGCAGGAGAGCGAAGTCAATGAGTAACGCTGGATTGATCCGCTTAGGCGTTTTTTTAGTTGCAATCTACCTCGCGCTGGTGGGGCGTGTTTTCGCTGATACCACCAACCCGAAGCAAAGCGCTGACCTGGAGCAGATAGTCGGCGAACTGAGTCGTCGTTGGGACGTCGATCAGGTTCCCACGGGGGGGATGAGCGTCGTAGTCGGCGATAAAGTGCGTACGCTGCGACTGGGCAAAGCAGAAACCGGCGCGTTCGAACTTGCCTCCTGCTCCAAAGCCTTTACCGGCCTGTTGATTGCGGTGCTGGAACAGGAAGGCGTGCTCAACCCGCAGGACGTTATTACGCAGTGGATACCGGAATTTGCGGAGCGTCCGGAAATGGGGTACTCCGCAATTCAGATTAAAAACCTGTTGTTCCATACCAGCGGTATCGCAGGAAATACGCTCGATCTCCTGCAACCTAACAGTGCTCCCGATGCTTTATCGCAACTGCCGGCATCGCTGAAAGAAATCCCGCTGGCTTATCCGGTTGGTGCCAGGGAAGAGTACGCCACGCTGAATTACAGTCTGTTGGGTTTGGTGGCTGAACGGGCTACGGGGAAATCGTTTGCGACGTTGTTGCGGGAAAAGATCTTTCTGCCTTTGGGAATGAAGGATACGACGGTGGAGGGAGCCGCTGCTGCGTCTACGCGTGTTCCGGGGTATAAAATCAGCTTTACCGCTGCCCAGCCGTATGACGCGCCCCGTTATTGGCAAAATACGCCGGCGGGTTATGTGCTCAGTACTCCGCAGGATATGGCTATTTGGTTACAGTTCTTGCTGCACCGGCTGCCGTTGATTAACGGCGATGGTGATAGCGATAAAAAGTTGTCTGCGTTATACGCGGCGTTGGAACAGGCGAAGCGTCCTTATGGCGGTGAGGGTGACGCGGGGTATGCCTATGGCTGGGATGTGGAAACCGACGCAACCACCAACTGGAGCCACTTGGGGCAGAATCCCAATGCCACAGCTTATATCGCATTTGACCCGAAGGCCGGCGTGGGCGTTTCCTTATTAGGTAATAGCAACAGCCCCCAAGTGATCCAACTGGGGCAGGCGATATTCGAACACCTGCGCAGTGTCTTGCCGGAAAGCTTGCCGGCGAGCTTCTCCGCTGACATGGGAGACAGGGCTTCCACGGTAGCGGCAGGTATTTTCTGGCTGGGTGGAACGCTGATTTTACTGGCGGTAATGTATAAAAGAGGGAAAAAGGATAAAGGCGGGAGTGATGAGACTGACGCCGACAACGCAAGTGTCCTCGCGAGCCGTGTGGAGAGCGCGATAATACAGGAAAGCTTCGTGCAGTCCGCTGAAAACAGAGGTTGGCGATCTTTCCTCTGCCGGCTCATCGTGCAGAACATGGCTCTTGTGTCCGTGCTTGCGATTACCCCTCCGCTGTTGTTGGGATTGGGCTGGTCAAATCTGCTTGTTTGGGGGCCCTTAAGTTTGCCTGTTGCTGCCATAGGGCTGATCTTCTTCGTCAACGCTGTCATGCTGTTCTTTTTCCTGGTGGCGCAATCCAGCGATGGATACACAAGCAAGACATTTTCCTCTCTGATGATCGCTAAAGTTGTTGGTCTGACAGTCATTTCCGGACTGCTCAATTCCGCGCTGGTCTTATGCATCATTCAGGCTATCGAAAGTCCGTCGGCGAATTTGTTGTACAGCGCCGTCCTGCTGTTCAACTGCATCTACTTCTATATTTCCGCACGTCGAGCCGCAGAACAACAGATTATGCGCTTTGGGCATTCCTTCGTGCAGGGCTGGAGAATGGAGATCATTCGAAAATTGCTGGCGTCGGATTATAAAAACATTGAGCGGTTATCGCCGGGGAAAATACAGTCTGTCATCGGGGAGGATTCGCAAGAGCTGGCTAAAAGCGTCCTGGCTTTCGTTCCTTTCTTCGCCAATTTGTTAACCATCGTCTTTTTGTTCTCTTATCTGATGGTGTTCAAGTCGCCCCTGGCTACCTCTGTGCTATTGGCCTGCGCATTGCCCATGATCGGGCTCTATTACTACGTTTCCGAACGCGCCAATCGCATCATGCCTCAGGCGTTAAGCACCCGTAGCGAGTTTATGGACACCGTGGAGGATTTGCAGAAAGGCTACAAAGGACTGCGGCGTGCAGCGGTAAAACGCAGTTTCTATCGTCATGCACAGGTCGTGTCGGATCGTTTTAAGGCTTTGAGAATTCAGTACGACCGCGGCTTTTTAAATGCGTTCTTTATCGGCGAGTCATTGCTCACGGCGTTACTGGTTGCGGTGGCTTTGGTGTTTCCGCTGCTGATCCCCCGTTTTGACGGCGACGCGTCGAAAGAGTACCTGATCATTCTGCTATACCTCATTGGGCCGCTTAACGCGGTGATGGCAGCCATGCCGGAGCTGATCAGGCTGAAGAGTCTCATGAATAATATGGTGGCGTTCAGTCAGTCGATGCAGGCAGATTCCCCATCGGGGACGCCGCCGCAGATTCAGGATGTGAAGACGCTTGAACTGTCTGCTGTATGTTTTCACTACCCGGCCACAGCAGGAGAAGGAGAGTGCTTTGGCGTAGGGCCCGTCTCATTGAAAGCGGAAAGGGGGAAAAGCTATTTTCTGACCGGCGGCAATGGCTCCGGCAAGAGTACGCTGGCTATGATTCTGGCGGGCTTGTACGCGCCTGTGCAAGGGGCGGTAAAGATAAATGGTGAAGCCGTTTCCCAATGTCAATTGCTGGAGCAGACGCGGGTAATCTTTAGCGATAATTGGTTACTCAAACGGGTTTATGACCCTGCGTTATTGCAGTCGCGGGAGGTCATCAACCGGAACATCGCGTTGTTGGGACTCGCCCAAAAAGCGACTCTTTTGTGTGACGGTGCCTTCGACAACATCAAGTTGTCAACGGGTCAGCGCAAGCGTCTTTCTTTGGCCATGCTGTTGGCCGATCCTAGCCCTCTGGTGGTCCTGGACGAATGGGCAGCTGATCAAGATCCCCGCGCCAAAGCCAGATTTTATAGAGAATGGCTTCCTATGTTGAAAGCCCAGGGGCGCATCGTTTTTGTCGTGACCCATGATGACGAATATTTTTCGGAGGCTGACACCCTGATCACCATGAAAAACGGTCAACTTATTGAGTTAAAGGAAGAGAGTTATGCTTACTAAGCCGTTGTTGCAGTCGCTGTCTGATGAAGATCTTGGACGGATGGATTTTCAAGTCAAAATTGAACCGCCGAAAAATAAGTTGGAGCAAACCTTGGTTGAGGTATGGAGTGAGCTGCTCGGCGTTAAAAATGTCGGCAGAAATTCACACTTCTTTAACCTAGGCGGCCACTCGTTGCTTACCGTGAAAATGATGCTGGCTCTGCGTCGCCGTGGATTCATTGTGGATGCGCACACTTTGTATCAGCATCCTGTCTTATCCGAGCTGGCGACGCAGTTGCGGGCGTACGACCCACTAGGGACTGGTGCAGAAATAGCGGGGCGCTCTACGGAGGAAGCGTCTCTCTGGGCGCAGATCGACCAAACGGAAATCGACGCTCTGGCTGCCGTCATTCCCGGCGGTCTTGCCAATATTAAAGATATTTGTCCCCTGGGGCCGTTGCAGCAGGGAATGATCTATCACTATCTGACGAATTTGGCGGGAGATCCCTATGTGCTCTGGCAAGTCGCCCGTTTCCGCAACGCAGACTTATTGCACGCTTACATCGACGCCTTGCGCTGCACGATTGCCCGTTATGACGCGTTTCGCGTCAGCATCCATTACGAAGGGCTTTCTCAGCCGGTTCAGGTGGTTTGGCGGGAAGCTGAATTAACCGCGGAAGAGCTGAAACCCGCGACGGATTGCGACGATCCGCTGACCGCATTGAAACAGTACTGCAAGCCCGCCATGCAGCGTTTCGATATTGCCAAGGCCCCTTTGCAACGTTGTCTTTATTGCTATGACGCAAAACGGGACGAGTGGGTGTTGCTGCACTTGCTCCACCATATGACAGTGGATCATGTGACTGTAGAAAAAATGCTACAGGAAATAGCAGCGCAACTGCTTTCAAAACCGCTTGAGCCGACTTCACCCATCTCGTTCAGTCAGGAGAGGGAGGGGCTTTTCAGCACAATGGGTGCGGAAGAGCAAAAAGCATTCTTCGACACCATGTTGCGGGATTATGAGCCGGCTCCATCGCCTTTTGGCGCAGATGAATATTTGGGAGGCGACGCTGTGGTGGTGGAAGCCTGGCGGCCGTTACAGGACTATTTGTGCGATCAAATACGTCAACAGGCTAAAGTGCACGGCGTCAGCGTCGCCGCGGTTTTTCACCTGGCCTGGGCCAGGGTAATCGCCTGCCTGACCGGGTGTGACGACGTTGTCTTCGGCACGGTCTTGCTGGGGCGCATGTTTGCGGGCGTGGGTTCCGAAAATACAATGGGGCAGTTTATCAACACGCTGCCGATTCGGGTGAATTTGCATAACCTTCCTGTATTTGAGTGTCTCTGGGCTGTGCAGAATACCCTGATGCAGTTGGTCAAACATGAACAAGCGCCATTGGCGCTGGCGCAGAAATCGGCACAAACGAAGGGAACGACGCCTTTGTTCACCTCATTGCTGAATTATCGCCACAGTGAGGTGCGGAACGTCCCTTCGAAAGACCCATTTCAGGCTGCGAATCCTTCCTCTGTGGATGGACTCAGTTATTCCGGAATTATGGAGCGGACCAGTTATCCGATTTCTATCAATGTCGATGATTTCGCCAAAGACTTTGTCGTCAATGCACAGGTTGAACAGGGCCTTGATCCTGAGCTGGTTTGTGACTACTTCCAGACGACGTTGCAGGAAATCGTCGCTGTGCTGGAAAGTGCGCCGGAAAGAATAATCGGTCGGATTAACCCGTTGCCGGCACAGGAAAAAGACAAACTGGTGCGGCAATGGAACCAGACTGAATCTGACTTTCCGCAACAGGCTTGTCTTCATACCTTGATTGAAGAGCAGGTGCAACGGACGCCGGATGCTATTGCTGTTGTGTTTGAAAATGAGGCGTTGAGCTATGCGCAATTGAACCAAAAAGCGAACCAACTGGCCCGGTTTCTAAGAGCGGATCTGGACGTTGGCCCGGATACGCTGGTGGGAGTCTGCATGGAGCGCAGCATGGAAATGGTGGTTGCGTTGCTGGCGGTGCTGAAAGCCGGGGGAGCTTATGTGCCTCTTGACCCTCATTATCCCGGCGAAAGGCTTGATTACATGCTGCGTGATGCCGCTCCACGGGCTTTGCTGTCTCATGGTGAGGTGCCGGCTGTGGTGCGTGCTCTGCTGGCTAAATACGCCACGGGCACCGGTGCTAACGTAATTGACCTGAATGAGGATGAATCGAAATGGTCCGGGCAAGACGTCGGCAATTTGCTTCTGGCGGAGAAAGGGCTTACTTCTTCCCATCTGGCGTATGTGATCTATACCTCCGGATCAACAGGGCAGCCGAAGGGGGTTATGAATGAGCATCGCGGCGTCGTCAATCGTTTGGTGTGGATGCAAAAGGCGTATCGACTGAGTGCGGATGACGCTGTTGTGCAAAAAACGCCTTTCAGTTTCGATGTGTCCGTTTGGGAATTTTTCTGGCCGCTGATGTACGGTTCCCGTTTGGTAGTGGCGAAGCCCGAAGGACATAAAGACCCCGCCTATTTGAGTGCCCTGATCCGAGAGCGCCGGATAACCACCCTGCATTTCGTGCCGTCGATGCTGTCCGCCTTTTTGGATCAGGCTTCTCCAGAAGTTGGCGATTGCCTGCAACGGGTGTTTTGCAGTGGCGAGGCGTTGCCAGCGCGCAGCGTGTATCGGTTTCGGGAGCAATTCGCTAATGTTAAATTACATAACCTGTATGGGCCGACCGAGGCGGCGATTGACGTAACCGCCTGGAATTGCAGTCTTGTCGAGACAGGAGGTGTGATCCCGATAGGCCGGCCTATTGATAACATCCAGCTCTATATTCTCGACGCTTACGGCCAGCCTTGCCCGGTCGGCGTGGCGGGCGAGCTTCATATCGCCGGGGTGGGTGTGGCGCGCGGGTATCTGAATCAACCTGAATTGACAGCGGAAAAGTTCATCAAAGATCCCTTTAATCCAGCGTTAGGACACGTTATGTACCGAACCGGCGATCTGGCCCGGTATCTGCCTGCTGGCGACATTGAATATCTGGGGCGTAATGATTTCCAGGTCAAGTTGCGCGGCTTCCGCATTGAGTTGGGCGAAGTAGAAGCGGCGTTGTTATCGCACGACAGTGTGAAAGAGTGTGTGGCGCTGGTGCGTGAGGATACTCCGGGGGATGCCCGTTTGGTCGCCTATGTAACACCTGCCTCCGGCTATGCTGATAGGGATCAGGAGGCGTGGAATCACGCGCTGAGGGAGCATTTACAGGTGTGTTTGCCCATGTTTATGACACCGTCCAACATCCTTTGGCTGGAAGCGTTTCCTCTTACCGCTAACGGCAAACTGGATCGTAAAGCGTTACCATCTCCCGCCGATGCGTCAATGGTGCAAACGACGACAGCGCAGCCTCCCCGGAACGGAACAGAAGCTGAATTGGCTAAATTGTGGGCAGAGTTGCTCAATACGAATGCGATTGGGCGTCAATCCCACTTTTTCGAAGCGGGCGGGCATTCATTGCTGGCTGTCGCGCTAATGACGCGGATACAGCAGACGTTCAGCGTATCATTGTCTCTGAGCGCGATCGTAAGGCATTTGGATCTGGCGTCGCAAGCCGGGCTCATCGACGCTGAAATAGCAAGGGGAAACGAGGAACGGAAGCCGGAGTTTGCGCACTCAACAGAGCAAACCGGGACGGTGCCTGTGGACTGGATTCGGGCGCTACCGGCGCAGAAAGCCATATACAAAGCGGTAAAACTCAATCCCCAGGACTTGAATAACAACAGCTTTATTGCTTTGTCGTTCGACGGCGACGCTGAACCTGATCTTAAACAGCTGCGCAACCTGATGCAGTCGGTACTTTCCCGTCATGAAAGCCTCAGTGCGCAATTCATTCTTTCCGGCGGCGAACTCTATTTGCGGCCTGCCAGGCGTTTTGTATTCCGGCTGGAGAAACGCCAAAGTCTGGGTTCTTTGGAAGAGGACCTGCGCGATTTTATCCGCCCATTTTCGCTGGAGGACGGCATGAATGTCCGCGGCCGGTGGGTGGTCGATGAATGGCGTTCACTTTTGCTGTTGGATTTTTCCCACGCCTGTATTGATGGTTCTGGTTTGATGCAAATATTCAGCGAGTTGGCCGCTGAAAACAGCCAAGCTCCCTCAGGTGCCAGTTTGGCGACCTATTCTGAGCTTTTCTATAGCAATGGATTTGCGACTCTGCGACAAGAACACGCAGACTTCTGGCGAGAGCGGTTGCAGGGTTGGTCACTTCCTGTTCATGTGGAAGGCACCCAACGGGTCACGCGCACTTGGCTCATTACTTTGGACGCCGGACGTAAAGTGCAGATTGAAACGCTCACGTCACGATTGAAGATCACGGTTCCCGAATTCTTCATGGCGGTATTTTTGCTGTTTAAAGCTCGTTTGGACAATCAACCCGATCAACTTACCTCCATGATATTTCATGGCCGGGACAGGTTGGAGCAGCAGGCGGTTATCGCTCCGCTGATGGCGGTTTTGCCCGTGCGGGTAAGGTTGCGGAGCGAGGTGGGGCAGCAGGAAGCACTGTGCGATATAAATAACTTAGAGACAGTAAGCGCAGCGGTGCGTGAAGCCTGCCGAAATTACCTGTTTGACGCTGAAGAATTAGCGGCGTTATATCCGGGGCTTTCCAAACAGGCGCTGTCGCCCATGGCCTTTTTCGGTTACTTCCAAAAAGAGGGTTTTGACGGTTATATCGCTGGCGCGTCCTGCCAGCAGTTGGAACTCCCCAACGTTTCAGGCGAACAATCGCACTGGAACCTGACATGTGAAGTTGCCGAGCACGCCGCTGGTTTTGATGTACATCTGGAAGCCCTCTCGTTCAATGTGGGAAGCGACGTAAGGGATTGGGAAGTGCTGTTTAACTCGATTTTGCAAAGTGCGCTAAGTGTTGGGTGATATGAAAACTTTGGATGTTATAAAAAGTAAAGTAGGAAGGCGCGGAAATGCTCGCTAATGATCCCATTGCAATGAATGCAAGAAAACAAGCACTAAAAGATTATGCTCGTCAACAGCTGGATGCGGAATATCAGGGGTGTCCCTTTTTTGTGATGGCACCACCGGCGTCGGAGATGGACACACAGGTAGTCACTGCGTCATTCGCACTGGCGGAAAAACTGAACAACAGAATCTTCTCTATGGCGGCGGCGTCTTCGCTGCATCGTTTGTCGTTGTTTTCCGCCTGCATCAAGTATCTCGCATTTCTACACTGTCGTGAGCCAGAGGGGAGCTTGACTTGGGCCATCGGGGTGGAAGACATGACGGGGAACATAACATCGGCGGCTTTATCCGCAGGCTGTCCCGCCGACGTTTATCTCGTTCCCGCCAAATGGTGCCTGACGGAGGCGGAGTTGGCGCAACCGGTGAAACGTCTGCTTGGTGATGAGCTTGCACAATGGAAGCAAGTTGCTGTGTTGACATCCGGTATGTCGCCGCAATCAGTGTCTTCTGTCATGTCACAATTGCCGCAAGTTCTGGTGGGTTACTCTGAAACGCAGGTGTCCTTTGAGAACATGGATACGACGAGCTATTCACTGAGCATCTGGATTCAAGCCCGCCCCGAGGAGACCTGTCTGCACATGCGATTCGACCCGGGGAGAGTGGACGCAGAACTGATGTCGCTTTTGATGGATCGCTTGGCCTTGTTGTTGAGTGGCATGGTGTTTGAGCCAGGTGCTCTGCTCGCATCAATGCTCTGGACGCCTCAGCAAGAGCAAGAACGAGTTGCCGCTCTGTCCGCGCCAGTGCCGGCGCAGCCACTGATGTACCAAAATGTAGCGCAGGCCATCACGGCTTCGATCCGCGACAAAGCTGAAACCCTGTTTCTGGAAAGTGATGGTCAGACTGTTAACTTTAAGCAGTTAGGGCAGTATACGGAGGATTTATTAACAGATCCCCATTTGCCCCAGTGGGAATCATTAGGCGATTGCGTGCTTATCGTTGGAGCCAAGGGCGTGGAAATCACGCTCGCTGCAATGGCATGCATGCGCATCGGTAAGCCGTTTTGTCTGCAATCGCACAGTGCTCCGGAAAGGCAGTTATCGGACATCGTCGAGTTGCATAACACCAAGACGGTTCTGTTGCAGGAAAATTTCTGCGAGATGGAAGAGTTCTTCCACACTCGGGGCTGTCAGGTCGTCATGCTGCCTCACTATGATCCGGCTTCTCTGGCCGGTCTGGCGTATATAGCGGATGCGTCAGCCTTGGCGGCATTGTTGCACAAAGGTGAGGCGGTCAACCCTGATGATGCATTGTGCGTGTTGATGACCTCCGGTAGCGAGGGCAAACCGAAAGGCAGTGTCAATACTCACAGAGCATTACTCAATCTCAGTTATGAAAAGCAAACCCTGTATCGCACAGCTGACGCCAGAGTCGCCTCCATGGCGAACCACACTTTTGACTACTTTGTACTGGAGTGTGTCGAGTGTCTGACGCAGGACATCGTATTGGTCATGCTGCCGGAAGAGGCACGCATAGACGCCGGGAAGTGTGTCAAATTCCTGCGGGAAAACCGCATTGATCTGTTGTTCACCACGACGGTGTTGGCGGAAGAGATCATGGTGCAGGGTGATATTCCTGGCTTACAGCAACTGTATTTCGGTGGTGAAAGTCTGCGGACGTTTCAAAAGAATAACTACGAGCTGTTTAATGTATATGGTCCCAGCGAAACTGGCGTTATTACCACCTATTTGCCCATAGTGCGTAATGACCAGAAAATGACTGTCGGTAAGCCGGTGAGCGGCTGCCAGTGTGTCGTGGTGTTTCCCGATACCTTAGAGCCATGCCCAATCGGCGTGCCGGGTGAATTGTTGATAGGTGGCGTCGGAGTGGGTGCAGGTTACATTAATCGCCCGGATCTCACAGAGAAGGCATTTATATACCTAGATACTGAATGGCTGAAGGGGAAATATTATCGCAGCGGAGATCTCTGCTGCTGGGACATCCAAGGAGAGATTGAAATCCTGGGGAGGCACGATCGCCAACTAAAAGTGAACGGTTTCCGTGTCGAACTGGACGCAATTGAAAAGAGCATACTGGACTTACCGATAGTGTCCCAAGTGGCGGTTATCGGCATAGAAGACAAACGGGGACACGCCCGTGTGGGGGCCTTCATCGTTGCGATGGACAGCTGGGTAACGGAGCAAAATATAAGGGAAGCGTTATTAAGCCGGATACCGGCTTATATGGTTCCCAGTCAGATTATTTTGGTGTCGGAATTGCCGCTGACACGCAATGGCAAGCTGGATCGGCAGGCGCTAAAACAAATACTTGGCAAAGCTGCGCATGGCGATATTGTTCGGCCCAACGGCCCAACCCAAGAATGGCTAGTGACCTGTTGGGCGCGGCATTTGGAACTGGAGGTTGATGCGCTGTCGGTAGACAAAAGCTTTTTCGCTTTGGGTGGACACTCGTTGCGGGCAGGGAGAGTTCTGGCGGAAATTCAACATG
Source organism: Photorhabdus khanii NC19 (assembly GCF_000517265.1). Lineage (GTDB taxonomy): Bacteria > Pseudomonadota > Gammaproteobacteria > Enterobacterales > Enterobacteriaceae > Photorhabdus > Photorhabdus khanii. The sequence continues at coordinate 595,013 of NZ_AYSJ01000013.1, read as the reverse complement.
AGTTTGGACAGGTCGTGTCTTTATTGACGTTTTTCCAAAACGATACGATCGAAAGTCTGGCGAAAATAATCGACGCCCAACTTATCGATGAAGACAGCATGACGATGAACGGCTTCTCTCGTCTGCTGGAAACGGCTTCCCTGCCTTCGGTTGACGGGCGTGGGCCGTTATCGGCGCAAGAAGCCCGGCTTTATGCGCAATATCGTCTGCATCCGGAATCACTGGCTTATATTCTGGCTCTGGAGATCCCTTTATCGCATGAAGTCTCCGCTGACACAGTGAAACGAGCACTACAAGCTCTGATCGATCGCCACGATATTCTGCGCACTCGATACCGCATAAATAACGAAGGGATTCCCTATGCTGAGATATTACCGTCACTCGCGGTTGATCGGGTGTTGATCGATGCGCGGAACTTGTGGTTGCAAGTGCAGGTACGGGCTTTCGATTTGGGTGAGGGCCCTCTGCTGAGAGGCTATCTACAGGAAGTGAACACGGAGCACGCCTGTTTGCAGTTGCAAATCCATCACATATTAGTGGATAAACCTTCACTGGAAATTCTCCAGAGCGAGTTTGAGCAGTTGTTGGCGCAGGCATCGCTGGCTCCTGTTGTGTTGAGTTACCGGAGCTACGCTATGGCATTGACGGACGCCCGTCAGTGCCAGGTTTGGGAACAGGCCGGGACATTTTGGAAAAACTATCTTGAGGGGCTTGAGTTCGATCCGTTCGGGCATGGCGCGGTGGACGCTGGCAGCAAGATGGGAACTGTATCCTGGTGCCTGTCGGCGGCGAACATGGCAGAAGTGAAACGTCTTTGCGGGACATTAAATGTAACCTCGGCTACGCTCTTCCTGGCGGTGTGGGGCCTTGCCGTAGCGCGTGCGGGGCGTAGCAATGCATTTTCCATTTCAGTGGCTAATGCGTTTCGTCCAAGGCGCACGCTGGAGACGGTGGGTATGTTCGTTTCATTATCCCCTTGCGCATTTCGCTTTGATCAGCAGACAGGGACTTTGGATGAATTTATCAAAAAGCTGGCGGGTGAGCAGTGGAGTGCGGTTGATCATCTTTTTTTCCCGATTGAGGAAGCCTTTGCGTTGTTCAGTCGTGATCCGCGGATGTTTGGCAGCAATCCGTTGCTCAATGTTGCTTATTCCTACATTGACATAGCGGAGGGGGAGCATGAGGTGCCGGGCGCAGACGATTCATCGGTGGAAGCGCACGGGCCGCTTAATCTTGCAGTAACCCATAGCGCGCAAAGCTGCCGACTCACTCTGGAGTATCAGGTTGACACCTTCACGGATTCACAAATAGAAACTATCGCAATCCGCTATCAGGAAATCTTGCAGCAAGTCCTGAGTCACGACCCTTACACTTTGCAGGTTGATGAACTGATCGTGTCCACCGGGGCGGTTAGAAAGGCGTTTCGGTCGGTTCAACGGCGTGAGTCATATACCCAAATTGATGCAATGCTGATTAACGCGTTTTTGACATTGGCTGACCGGCCAGCGGTTATTGACGACGAAGGCGTTGTCACTTGGGGGGAGTTCGCCGAGTTGACCGCTGTGTATACGCGGGCCTTAAACCAGAACACGATCCGGCGGGCGCTAATTTTGGAGCGTCAGGGGCGTCGGTTACAGGCGTTTTTGGCGGCCTGTTTCCTGACGCGCACGACCTATCTGGCGCTGGAGACGGGAACGCCGGAGGAACGTATTAAGGAAGTTATCCGCCATGCGGAGCCAGATCTCGTGGTTAAGACCGGCGCTGTTGCGCCGGATGGATGCGCTCAATCGCAGGATAACGCTATGGTTGATCTTCCTCCCATAGATTGGTGCGATTTTCAAAGTGTGAAATCCCGCGACGATAATCCTATCGCATGGATACTGTATAGCTCCGGCACGACCGGCAGACCTAAAGGCATTTGCGTCGCTGCGCATACGGCGGCGCAATATGTGGATTCTCTTGTCAATACGCTGGGGTTGAAACAAGGATTGAGGGTGGCGCAGCAGTTTTCTCCCAGTTTTGACGGTTATCTTGAAGAAGTTTTGCTGGCCTGGGCGTTGCAAGGAACGAGCGTAGTGGCCGACCGCTACAGTTTGCTGAATGAGCGCAAGGCGAGGGCGTTTTTAGCTCACTACCGGCCCGATGTCATTTCCGCCGCTCCTGCCCTTGTCTCTGCCTGGAACCGTATGCCGGATTTGGAACCCTTGCCCAAGGTTTGTATCTCCGGCGGTGATTTCCTCGCCGCTGGAGATATCAGCCAGTTGCTCGAACGGACGCAGATTTGGAACAGTTATGGCCCCACGGAGACCTGCATCGCCGTATCGATGGTGAATTGTGCGCGGTTGGCGTCAGGAACGGCGCTTTCCATCGGCGAACCATTTGGTCACGTCGCCTTTGCCGTGGTTGGCCCGGATGGCATTCGGCTCCAGCCTGGTCAATGGGGAGAGCTGGTGATCTATGGGGATTTTGAACGTCATGGTTATCTGAATGATCCGGCGCTTACCGCGCGTAAATTTGGTCGGGACGATCAGGGGGATTTCTTCCGCACCGGCGATTTAGTAATGGTGGATAAAGACGGACTGTTTTACCTCAAAGGGCGCATGGACGATAGCTGTAAGGTGAGGGGCAATTTTATTGGTCTGGGCGAACTGGAGAACAAAGCCGGACAATATCCGGGCGTGACCGCGGCGGGTGCTGCGGTGGCGTTCGCCGGAACGCCGGAGGCCTGCTTGGTTCTGGCGATTGAAGGAGAGATGAGTGAAGGAAAAGCCAATATTCAATCAGGTCTGCAACAGTATCTGGCCCGACATTACCCCCGATCCCATCTGCCGTCAGCGATATTTCCGGTGACGTATTTGCCCCGAACTGAAATAGGCAAGCTGGACCGGCAGCGGATCGTGGCGCTGTTTCAGGAGTGGAGCGAATACGCGCATCAAACTATGGAAGAACAGGTTTCGATGATGGACGAGGGGCTGCAAAAGCTGATCACCTGCTGGAGGAAATGTCTGGAATATAAAGGGGCGTTGACACTGGACTCCGACTTCTTCTTGGTGTCCGGATCGTCCCTGAGCGCTGTACGTCTGGCGTGTCAACTGGAAACGCTGTTCGGTATTACGTTCAGCCCTGTCGATGTGTTCCGCAACGCCACAATCGGCGAACAATGGTCGTTGATCAAAGGACGGCGGGAGCTTCATAGGGTGCGCGACACACTATTAGAGGAGCGTTTCCTGAATGCTGATGAGCCGGGCATTCCCAAACTCATGCTGCTGCCACCGGCGTTAGGTGGGCTGATTGAATTGCAGGCTCTGGCGGACAAGCTGGCGGGGCGAGTGACAGTATCTGTTTTGACGACAGAACCCGGTGCCGTCGAAAACCTGCCGGAGCAGGGGTTTAAAGAGGCGTTGTTAAGTACTCTGACGTCACGCATTGAAGCGCAGGGTACCCATCCGTTACGGCCGCTGTGGCTGGGAGGCTATTCCCTCGGGGCTGAGATATTGGCGTCATTGCTGGAGCAACAACCGGAATTGTCACAACACATCAACAAGCTGGTGTTTCTTGATCCCAATCTGCAAACCGAAGTGTTCGGCGGTGATGAGTTGTATTCGGAGTTCGTTGAATTCTTTCGCGGCGTTAATTGCCTGACCTTCGATAGCGCCGGTATTAATGTTGAGACGTTACAGAGGGAGTTCCCTGCGCTTTACCAGGAATGGTGCTATTACCGGTTACAGCACCGGATCCTTGAAGAGAGAACATTCTATGAACGGATTTTGGCTCTGTCGTTAAAGAATGTCTCCGTCACAATGTTTTTTTCCGACGACGCAGACGGAGAGTGTATTGATGGGCTTACGCAAAAACTAAAAGGATGTTGCTCCGTCCATCGCAAAAGCGGCGATCACTTTGAATTCGTTAAACAATTAACTCCCAATGACTTTATAGACCCGGAACAAGGTAAGACATGATGAGTGCAGAAATAAGAGAAGATTTGGATATCGCCGTCGTCGGTTTGTCAGGTCGATTTCCGGGTGCCGGAAACTGCGGTGAATTTTGGCGAAATCTGCTTATGGGAAGGGACGGGATCTCTCGCTTTACGGAAGATGAGTTACTTAAAGCGGGGCATGACGCCAGCAAGATACGCAATAAAGATTTTGTGCCAGTCAACGGTGTGCTTGAAGGCGCGCAGTATTTTGATGCGGAATTTTTCGGCTACAGTCAGGCGGAAGCGGCGCTTTTGGATCCGCAAACCCGTTTAATGATGGAGTGCGTCTGGCATGCTCTGGAGAACGCTGGTATCGATCCTGATAAACGGGGTCGCAATATCGGGCTGTTCTTGGGCGCGCGCAGCACGGTGCAGTGGACCATGCAGTCGATGTTGTCCGAACAGGTTGAGAATGTAGGTGGCTTTCTTGCCTCTCAGCTGTCTAATAAAGACGCGATGAGCACGCTGATCTCCTGGAAGCTGGGGCTGGAAGGCCCCAGTTTCACCCTCCAGACTGCCTGTTCAACCAGTTTGGTTAGCGTGCATCAGGCCGTGCAGAGTTTGTTGAGCGGCGAGTGTGATTTCGCCGTCGCTGGTGGAATCAGTCTGTTGTTGCCGCAACAAAATGGGCATACCTATCAAGACGGCATGTTGTTCTCAAAAGATGGTAAGACCCGTGCGTTTGATGCGGAGGCCACCGGCAGTGTGTTCGGCAGCGGCCTGGGAGCAGTGGTATTGCGGCGTGCAGGGGACGCTATCGCCGATAAAGATCCTATATGGGCTATTCTCAAAGGTTCCGCCATTAATAATGACGGCGCTCGCAAGGTAGGCTATACCGCCCCCAGTGTTAAGGGACAGGCGGAAGTGATTCGTTCCGCGTTGCAGATGGCAGAAATCGACGCTGCGGAGCTGGATTTTATCGAGTGTCATGGAACGGCGACCTCTTTGGGAGACAGCATCGAGTTCATGGCGTTGCGTGAGGTTTTCAATGAAGCGGGATCTTCCGTTGGTGCAGTGGAGACCTTGAATCCATGTATGTTAAACCAATGCGCGCTGGGTGCCGTTAAAACCAACATCGGACATCTGGACGCCGCTGCCGGCATCGCCGGTTTCATCAAAATGGTGTTGGCGCTCAGACACGGCGTGATCCCGCCTACGTTGCATTTCCAACGCCCTAATCTTCAGTTGGAGTTTGAGCAGTCGCCGTTTTATATCAACACCCGCGCTGAACTCTGGTCTTCAAAAGAAGGGAAATTGAGAACCGGTGGCGTCAGTAGCTTCGGCATCGGCGGAACTAATGCGCATATAGTGCTCCAGCAATATGCTTCCCCTCTGGAGGCCAGTGATGCGAGCGGCGACGATAAAGCGCCCGAAGTCTGTTTTTTCCCGTTTTCAGCTAAAAACAAAGCTTCTCTGGCGCTGCAATTGGCGTCGGTATCCCATTGGCTGGTATCGCAAACCGGTTCGGATTTACCTGCGTTGTCCCATACCTTGAGCAAGCGACATAATTTTCCGTGTCGAGTGATGTTCGCGGCGGATTCGAAGTTTGCTCTGATGCGACAAATTGAACAATATCTGGCGCTTGGTGAAGAGGCCGATGTTCTGGCATTGATTCGACAATCTTTGGAAAAACAAGTCTTAGAAACGACGTTGCCAGATAATCTCTCAGAGAAGCTTGAGGCTATTTCCAACTGGGTGTCCGGTAAGACGAAAGAGCTTGGAAAACTTCTTTTCAACCCCTTTAACGGACAATTGTTAATGGATGTGCCTGGATATGCTTTCATTCGCGAAGAGCATGGCGCAGGGCACATTGCGGATAAGACTTGGGCGCAAATTGCTAACATTGTTGCTGCACCCGACGGTAAAAGCTTGTCTAAAAACGCGCCGGGTCTGCTGGTGCCATTCTGGCGGCCGGTACGCTTGCCGGGAGAACCGATGCAAGAGGATAAGCCGTACGTCGTACTGCTGGTTGACCACTCTTTAGCGTTTTTTACCAGCGGGTTGGCAGACAAAAATCAGATTGAGTCAGTCAGCCTGAATATGCTGTGCCCGGCACAAGTACGAAGTGCTCTCGCGGGGCTGTCTATCGGCTCGCAAAAGGACACATCTCTGGTGTTGTCGCTGGCGTTCCCGACGGATGGATTTTCCTTTTCTCCAACTTCGCTCCAAATCTTATCTGAATTGGGCAAGACGCTTGCAGAGGCCGATTTCTCCACATTTACTTCTGTGCATATTTACTTGATCACCTCTTATTTCTCCAGAACAGGTGATAGCGAACGCCTGACCGAATCCGTATTGACGATGGCAGCTCTTAAGGCGTTGGCTTTAGTGATGCCCCAGGAGATCCCTGGCATTAATTGCGCGTTTTTGTGTATTCAGAATCCAAGTGCGGATTGGACGCCTACGGTTCTGACTGGATTGTTGCAAACTCCACTGCACGGGCCTTTGAAGCTTAATGACGAGGGGCTGTTTGTTGAAGATTTCCGTTGCCCGGATGCGGAAGAGAATGAGGTATTGGATGAAGCGCGCTTCACGGGGAAAACCTATGTTATAACCGGTGCCGGCGGCAGAATGGCCGGGGCGATGGCGAAGGTGATTGCACGGCGTTTTCAGGGACGGCTGGCGTTAATCAGCCGCCAGTCTGCTGATTCTCCTGCCATGAAGCGCTTGCAGGAGGAGCTGAAGGAAGCGGGTGCCGGGGCGGTGGAGATTTTCCCGTATGCCCTGGAGTCAGAAGCCGATGCATTGGCGTCGTTTGAGTCCATTCGTCATCGTTTGGGCGATATTAGTGTGGTTATTCACGCTGCCGGCGTCACGGATGGGGACTCTTTTTCTCCGTTGGTTCAGCTCAATGCCGACCATTACCGCGCACAACTTGAGCCAAAAGCCCGGGTGGCGGAAGTTCTGGCCAAAGTATTCGAAAGTATTCCTGTCGAATATTGCTTCGTAACTTCTTCTATGTCGACGTTTTTCGGCGGTATTGCACATGCGGCATATGCTACGGCCAACCTGTTCCTGGACAGTTGGGGACAGATTCAAAACAGAAGACCATCGGGGCCTCGTTGGGTCGTTGTGAACTGGGAAACCGTCCACTTTGAAGCGGATCCTCGAGGCGATACGTTTGTTTGGGGCGTCAACGAAGTCGCTTTCGCCGGCGCTGAGTTTCCTGCCTTGTTCGAGCGTAGCCTGCGTGAATACGACCACGAAAACCAGAAAATATTCTCTGCCGGCCAGTTTATGGACAGGTTGTACGCCTGGGGAGGAAGGCGCACCTCCAGTGGCGACCGCAGAGCGCAGTTAGCAGGTGGCGTCAAACTAAAGCCCAGGCCGGAAACGTTGACCTCTGTTTATCAACTTCCCGCTAATGATATACAGAAGGAAATCGTTGCTATATGGAGCGGCATTCTCGGCGTTGATGGCATCAGCATCGATGATAGATTTATGGAGCTGGGTGGCGATAGTCTGAAAACCATTGTAATGGCGGAAAAAGTGTATAAAAAACTCGGTAAACGAGTTTCCATTCAGGATTTTTTCGTGCAACCCACCATCCGCGAGATTGAACGGCAGTTTCTCAACGACCAAGAGGCTTCCCATCCGGTCTTGCTGGCTGTCGATCTGTCTGAACCGATTGTCGCCAGTGCAGATCAGGAGTTGCTGTACATACATCAGACAACTTTTACCGACGCCAGTTATAACATGCCTGTGGCTTTTCAATGTCCGAGTTCGGTCAGTGCGATCTCTATCGCCGCAGCGATAGAGCAGGTTGCCGACAGGCATCCGGTGTTGAAATGTCTGTTTAAAAGACAGAACGCCAATCTGATGATGTTGCCTCAGCTTGACGCTAAAGTCAGCTTGACCGTGTTTGAGGCTGGACCGACTCAGGAGGAAAACCTTGCTCGCCTCGAACAGTTTGCCAGAACGCCTTTTGATATGCATGCTGAACTTCCAATTCGCGCCATGGTGATAAAAGACGCAGACGCAGGCCGGTTTCATCAGGTGCTGATCGTCGTTCACCACATTGTATGCGACGCTGTTTCTCTGGGCATCCTCGCCCATGATTTTCAAAGCAGGCTTGAGGGGCGGCGGTTAGCTGCACCGGAGTATAGTTTCGCCGCATATCGACGCCACCAGTTAGAGTCCGGAAATGAGGATCAGGTACGGAAAAATAAAGCCTATTGGCTTGCCAACCTGTTGCCTTTGCCAGCGCCGCTGGCGCTGCCGACAGTGGATGATTATGACGGGCATGTCGGTACTGAAAGTCACCGGGGTGTAACGCTGGTCAAAAGTCTTTCGCCACAAACTAGTGAAGAAATTAGGTGCTTTTGTAGTGAGCTTGGTCTGCCCACGTTTACCTTTTTCCTCGGGACGTTCGGCGTGTTGATGACGAAAATCGCCCGTGCCGAGTCCTTTCTGCTTGGTGTTCCGGTCACGGGACGCACACAGCCGGAAGAACTGACTCTGGTCGGCTATCTTGTCAACATGTTGGCTTTGAAAATTGAGCCGGATGCGGACTTTCTCATAGCGGATTATCTCCTGGAGCTTAACGCGCAGTGGTCTGAAAGCGCGCCTTATCAAACTTATCCGATGAGCACACTGCTGGAAGATCTGAGTGCTGAACGCTATTGCCAAAGCCGTCAAGGTAAGCATCCGCTGTTTGACGTGGTTTTCGGATATCTGCCCCTGAGTTTGAACGGTGCCGATGAAGCGGCCTGGCGGTCTGGATTTTCCCGACTTGAACTGGCGTCGGATACAGCCAAGTTTGATTTGTTGATGGAAGTGTCTGAAACCGGAGAAGTCTTTGATTGCACTATACAGTTTCGTGAACGCATGTTTAGCGAAGCAACCATTGCGGCGGTGTTTGAGTACTTCTTCACTTTGATAGATGAGGTGCTTACTGATCCTGACGTGGAAATACAGGCACTGCTCAAGAGCCTCGGCTATGAGCATACGCTGGATGAGTCTGCTCAGGCGATCGACCGGGATGTGGATTTAGAGTTTAATTTTTAGGGAGGGTGAAACATGAGTTTTTTCGGCAATACATGGAATGCGCTCGGCGATATCGCGATGTGGACGTTCGAAGAAGTGAGCATTTATCGGCGCAGACAGGGGGGGCAACGGGAAACTGGAAGCAACGACGCGCTGGCACGCCTTGAGGCGGCCGAATACCGCAACGTGGAGAAAGTCTCGGATATTTCCATCACCGAGTTCAGCGAACGCTACTTGATGAAAAACGAGCCGGTTATTATCGCCGATGGTTTAAGAGACTGGCGAGCGCAGCAGATTTGGAGTTTTGACTACTTTTGCCAGCAGTTTGGCGATATGTCCGTGCAGTTGCAGGATGCCGGATTCAAACCGAAAAAGTGTGTCGAGCTGCGAACCTACCTGCGGGAGATCGCTTCATTGCCTGCCGTTGAACTGGGTGAGATGGGGAATGACCATGATTATTTGCGATACACCTACGACTCGTTTTTTAAACACCTGCTGCTCACTTGGGGATTTGGCAATTGGGTGAATACTAACTCGTTCAGTTTCCTAGCATTTCAACATATTCAGGAACATTGGCGCAGACCTTATTTCCTGCCGGATGGCGGTTATAAGATCCCTTGGGTTCAGGTGGGGTCTCTGCATCCCAACAAACGGATGTGCCAGGATTGGGGACTCTACTTTTCCGCACCGGGAGCTTGCACCCGTTTACACGTCGATGGTATGCGGACCAATGCGGTGTTGTGCCAAGTAGAGGGCAAAAAAGCGGGCTGGATCTTTTCCGCCTCGCTTGAAGATGCGGTCAGAAACGCTGCCGAGGGCCGTGCTGCTTCATCACAACCCGCTGGTGGGGAAAATCAGAGAGGCCAACCTCACAGTGAAGATCGAATATGGCGATTCGATTTGTTGCCGGGTGAGATCATGCTGATACCCAAAGGACTCGCTCATGAGGTGCATACCTTATCGCCCAGCATTTCTTTGACTTATAACTTTGTCACCAACCCGGAATACCGGGATTACTTCAATTTCAAAAGCGAGCGCGGCTCTGGATGGATAGCCAGCGCGCCAATTGCTGCCGTTCCGGAGTTCGCTCTCATTCACCAGCGCAACCCATTCCCCATCAACACAACTAAAGGGCTTAACCTTGTCTAATTCAGTTTTATTTCCTGCGATTAAAAGACCGGAGGCCGAAGTTCAGCTGGTGTTTTTACACCATGCAGGTGGTTCCAGTTACCCTTATCTGCAATTGGCTCACAAGCTATCCGGATTGATTGAAGCCTATTGTCTGGAACTGGCGGGCAGAGGCGCACGCATTTCCGAGCCTTTCCAGTCGGACGTTGAAACTGTGCTGTCCGATATCCTTGCTGCGATAAAACATTTGGGATTAGGAGAGGATAAACCCTTGCTGTTGTGCGGACACAGTTTGGGCGCGGAGCTTGCCTATCAGACTGCGTATAGACTTGAGCGCGAAGCGCCTGGAAAGAAGCTTAGCCTCATTATTTCCGCGCGTAGCTTTGTCGAGCCTGACGTCTTGGGGAGTGAGCTGCATGACGCGTTGTCGGATGCCGATATATTGCACCTGCTTGAACAGTATGAGGGAACGCCCTCAGAGATTCTGGCTGATCCTGAGTGGCGACAATATGTGATTAGCGTAATGCGAAATGATTTGCGTTTGCTGGCGTCTCTGTCCAGGTTGCCTAAGCCGGCGTTAAATGTCCAGGCTCATTTGGTGGGAGGTGATCAGGACCGTCGTGTTCCTGTTTCCCGGCTGGCGGAATGGAATCGGGTATTTACTGTGCCGGTGACGCAAAAAATTTTCACAGGAGGACATTTTTACCTGTTTACCCATGATGAAGTGATCCCATGGATCGAAGAACGAGCCAGAGAGTTGGCAGAACAAACTTCCGTTCGTCTTTCCCACGGTTCTTTAACTGAGCGCGATTGTGTGCTTAATGATTCTAACCAAGCCGAGTAAGAAATATGTCTTTATTTTCACAAACGATAACTGACTTCTGGCGGACACCATTTTTGAACGGAGACGTTCTTTATCGTGATGAAGTCTTTACTGTTGTTATCAACCCTGAACTGAGAGAAGACCGTCGGGTCATGGTGCTGGAAACTTCCGATGGCCGGATTATGGCGGTCCTGACACCGGCGCTGGCCGATAAGTTAAGCCTGTATCAGCGACAAGATCTGTCTGAGTCGATGTTTCGCCGGAAATTGAATGAAGCGGGAGTCACTCTGCATGGTGCAGACTATCTTTTTTATTTTTCAGAAGCGGATAAGAACGTATTGCTGCAAGAAAACCTAGAAGGTGTCTTGCGTCGGTTAACAGAGCAAGATGATGCGGTTTTCTCCGAGTTCCAGTCCTCCGCTTCGGAACAAGACTTGGACGACGCTTATGTGGAATTGGATCACTGGGCAGTGTTCGGTTCTTTTGAGCAAAAACGTCTGGTCAGCGCCGCCAGCATGTATCCTTGGGAGAATGCGCCAATTGCAGATCTCGGCGTACTGACTCTAACGCCCTTTAGAGGAAAAGGTCACGCTCGCAAAGTAGTACGTTCAATCAGCAAGTACGCCTGTGATCAGGGATATGAACCTCAGTACCGATGTCAGCTTGATAATCAGACGTCTGTGTCGCTGGCTAAAGCGGCGGGTTTAACGCTATTTGGCAAGTGGGAAGTGATCTCTCCCGATTCCACTGATTGAGCGATGGTTGTAATCCAAGAAGTGAACCTGAAATAGAAACCTGTTAAAACTCAATAAGAAAGTAGTCACTATGTCAAAACTTAAAATAGCCGTGGTTGGCGGCGGAAATATTGGTTCCAGTCTTGCTTTCGATTGTGCTCTGAAGGGGCATGATGTGGTTGTTATTGAAAAAGACGCGCTCTCTTGCGAACAGAGCAGGGCGCGCATCACGGAAACTGCCGGCTACGCCCCCTTATTCAGCCCGCTCGCCAAAGGAAAAACACCTGAGGAGATACTGTCCAACATCATCTGGTCGCAGGATTTGCAAGCCGTGTCCGATTGTGCATTTGTGGTGGAAAACATCACGGAAAATATAGCGCTTAAACAGTCGTTATATGCGCGAATGTCTGAGTTTATCGCGTTCGATGCAGTGCTGGCGGCGAACACTTCCTGCATTCCTATCACTAAACTGGGTTCGTTCCATAAAACGCCCTCTCAGGTGATTGGCGTGCATTTTATGAATCCGGTTTATCTTAAGCATACCGTAGAGGTTATCGTCGGCCTTAACACTTCCGAACAAACCAAAGATCGATGCCTGGAGATCCTGGGTATGTTGGCTAAAAAAGCTGTTGTGGTGAAAGACGGCCCCGGTTTTGTCTCCAACCGGATTTCCCATTTATTTATGAATGAAGCCGCTTTCACCATACAGGACGGCGTAGCTCAACCCGCGGACGTGGACGCCATATTTAAAGAATGCTTCGGCCATAAAATGGGGCCGCTCGAAACGGCAGACTTGATTGGCATTGACACGGTGGTAAATTCCCTCGATGTGCTCTACCAGATGTTTCAGGATTCAAAATACCGGGTTTGCCCACTGATGCGGACAATGGTCGATGCAGGTCATTTGGGACGTAAATCCGGCAGGGGCTTTTACACTTATTAAATATTAGATCCTTTGCGGATCAGATAATCACTTTAAATACGTAGTGTATATGTTAATAACAACAAGCCACCTGATTTGGTGGCTTTTTTGTCGCATCTCACATTAACCGCCTCTGTGAAGTGAACTCTTATGTATGGGTTAGTGTCTAACATTATTTAAATAGTTTTGAATGGTTAGAAATAAAAAAATTGGAGTGTAAATGTATTATGAGGAAATTAATATTATTGATTTTACTGCCATTTTTTGCATTTGCTAATAATGGTGCCAAAAGAGATAAGAATATGAACATCTCTATTGTAGATGGTGAATATTCTTGCAAGGTAAGAAGTGCTCCTGACGGCGGGGGGCATTTAATGAGTTAAATAATCAGCCAATTATAGGGAATGCAATATTAAATATATTCGGAGACGGCTCTCAGAAAAAAATAAAAATTGATATTCCAGATGTAAATAATACCTTTGAGTTCTCTGCTCCGTTAAAAGAAAAGAATTCCCTGATGATCAGTTATGTTATGGCTGGTAAGAAATCAATGTCTATAGTAATGGCGACTGAGCAATACGGAGTCAATGTACTTCTGATGAGAAAATCTCTGGATGATGGAGTTAATATAGTTTTGACAAATTGCCTGTTGAATAAATCCGGTGATTCGGCTAAATCCCGTTAGATCTTCGTGTATCTTGTCAGAAAAGCATCGCAAGCGGAAAGACAAATAGCAATGCTGAAAGAAATAGTAGATAAGCAAGATAAAATGATTAGTGAATTATAAGAAATTAAGCGTAATTGATTAAGGAGTAAAGGATGTTAAAGAAGGTTGCTGTTGTTTTGTTTCTGGTGTCTTTTGCTGCCAATTCTGCCAGCTTTGACTGTACAAAAGCGGCCAGTCAGGCTGAAAAGCTAATCTGTTCGACCACCACATTATCCCAAGCTGACGATAGCCTGTATATTGATTACCTTCAGGCGAAATTGGCTACAGCCAACAATGCAGACTTTAAAGCGTTGGCAAAACAAAATTGGAAACTTCGTGAGAAATGCACAACGGTTGAATGTCTTCAGAATTGGTATCAACGGTCATCTGAAATGTACAGAAGAATTGCAGCGAGTAAAACAACAGAGAACTGCCATGAAGAAGGGCAAAAAATAACTCTTGATGGCACGTTACTAAGGATCACCTATCCTGGCCCACCAAATTACGAAAGTGTGGAAAACGGGGATGACCCAGAGACTTATTGGGTGCTGCAACCGGATAAGGCGATAGGATGCGCTAAGGGTGCACCAGAATGGGGGGATCGTAACTTTATGCAACTGGTAGTCCAGTCTGAATTTTATAACGAGTATCGAAGCCTTGTCGGGCGCCGTGTGAGCGTAACTGGAACTATTATGTATGCGATTTCCGGACATCACCATACACCAATCATGCTCGAAACCCAGCGGATTGAAGCTGCTAAATAATCTAGAGGTAGTAACGCAGGAAGTTTTGTTGAATAATATTAAATAAAGCCTCTATGGGGCTTATTTTTTACCCATTGAAGTTGATGATAGATATTTATTGAATTGCGGGAAAGGATGAAAGGAAAAATATTTTCAGATGTTAAATGTAAATTTTGAATATATTTTCTATTCCGAAATATTGAAATACTTATTTCTGTCAATTATATAAAACAGTTAACCTTATAAGAAATAGGAATGCCGCATTATTCTTTTTCTGAACTAGACTTTGATTGGTGTGAATTGAATAGGGAGTGTTTTTATAATAACTTAATATGTTTATTACATGATAAAATCATTTAATTTAAGAGGAGTATATGAGCAGGAAAATAATTTTAAGGCTTTATATATTAATGATAATACTAATGTCATGAGTCAAGGAAAATATGAAGATAGCCAAACTCATTGATCAATTAAATTTGGGCAATAACGACACATTGGCGGTTACACAAAAGCTTGTTCAAAAAATAATAAATTCATTACGTGAAGAAATTAATATACTTGTGGGTTCTCCTATTCCGTGGTCATTGCCCGATCTTTCAGTAAACGCTGTAAATTATCCAACTGGAACAGAATGGTCAGCGGATTCTAATTTTATAGGAGTGTCAAGACCACGAAACATGGCATTTAACTATATTGTAAGGGTAGCATAATGAACATATCTGTACTTGAAGAGATCCCGGTAGGAATACCACTTCCTTGGCCGACTAACATACCACCAAATGGGTGGGCGAAATGTAATGGAGCGATCTTTGATAAATTTTTATATCCAAAATTAGCGGAAGCTTATCCTAGTGGCATATTACCCGATTTACGGGGTGAATTTATTCGTGGTTGGGATGATGGGCGCGGGGTGGACGTTAATCGATATCTACTTTCCAATCAATTGGCAGATATTGCTCCACATAGTCACAGGATTGGCCGGATGTGGTCCAACTCAAATGCTGGAGCCGAGGGTTTGGGTACACCAAGCCGTATTCTCAATAGTGTCTACCAAGGCGTTAACTACGGAATTGATTCTCGCGGACTGGGCATTGCTATTGGAATGGGATCGGGTGGTTTCGGTTATATGGATAATGCGGTTGCTGCTTCAACAGGAACAGAAACACGTCCGCGAAACGTAGCATTTAATTACATTGTGAGGATTGCCTGATGAATAAGGCTGTACTGGATAAAAATAATATTGCTATCAGTACCGGAAGTATCATTGTGTTTAATTACGATGCGATTACGCTAGAGTATTTAAACAGTACTGATGAGTATCTTCCTGTTGGTGTCGGTCTTCCTGCTAATTCTTGCACAGA
Source organism: Photorhabdus khanii NC19 (assembly GCF_000517265.1). GTDB lineage: Bacteria > Pseudomonadota > Gammaproteobacteria > Enterobacterales > Enterobacteriaceae > Photorhabdus > Photorhabdus khanii. The sequence continues at coordinate 579,634 of NZ_AYSJ01000013.1, read as the reverse complement.
TGCACCACCTGATACCCAAGAGGGATATGTTGCCTGCCGTTCATCTGATTTAAGTAATTGGATGATTGTACCCGATTACCGTGGAAAAGCAGCTTATAACATGGAGACACGTTTACCGCAGGAAGTTACTGAAATAGGTGAGCTACCCGAAACCCTGACTTTCAAAAAACCCGTCACCGATTACGATAAGTGGGATGGTCAAGAGTGGGTAGTTGATAAAGACCTACTGAAATCCCATCAAATCGAAGAGGACAAACAGCAGAAAGCAACACTGTTACGACAAGCGAATGAAACACTATCGTTACTTCAAGACTCTGTTGACCTGGAAATCGCGACAGAGGCCGAAGAAATCGCTTTATTGGCATGGAAGAAATACCGGGTATTACTGAGCAGGGTAGATATTTCACAGGCTCCCGATGTTGAGTGGCCGGAGGTGCCGGAGTAAGGAAAGGTAAATAGGATGAGGTAGAATTATAGTGAAATGTGATTTGTGCCATAAAAAGCTACCTAAAGGTAGCTTTTCTCTAATCCTTGGATAGAGCGCTTATATTCAATTTTCCTGTGCTCGATAATTTCTTTATTTGAATAGCCAATTTTATTATAGAGTTCCGTTTCTTTATTTTCCCCCTGATGTTGATGAATATTCATTTTATAAGTCCTCGATTTTATATCCCCGGATATCGAAATATTTCTTTATTTCATTGAAGCAAGAAGTTGTTGAGTTAAATACATCTTCTGTATTTTCCTGTATAATAACATCCTTGTTTGATGTTATCTATTTCAATTATGTTCCCGTCTTTAGTTGAGATAGTTATAAAAAAATCACAATGAATCTTAAACATAATTACCTCATGAAGATTAGCGTTAATGTCCTAAAAATAATACATTGCTATTAACTAATCACTTTCGCTAATCGTTTTTTTTTCATATTGAGCTAACTCGAAAAGTTGCATATTGCAGCATTAGAGTTGCTAATTAAATTAACATTTAATGCTAATGATTTATCTTGGTTAAATTCAAGAATTATTTTTTCTTGATTCTTAGATAGTGTCGTCATAAATAAATTCATGTAATAATAACCCCATATTACATGAATGGATTACTTAACCATGAACACACCAGCACACCGCCGTCACGATATTTCTGATCATGTTTGGTGTTTACTTGAGCCTCACCTGCCAGGACGTAAAGGTGAGTCTGGGGAGCATCGCTTATGATAATCGGTTATTTATTAATGCCGTGTTCTGGATTTTACGGACAGGTGCACCCTGGCGAGATTTACCGCCCGATTATGGTGACTGGAAAAATACGCATCGCCGTTTTTGTCGGTGGCGTGACAAAGGAATATGGGAAGGATTGCTTGAGCAGCTCATCTTTGAACCGGATTTCGAATGGTTGATGATTGATGCCAGTCACATTAAGGTTCATCCCCATGCCGCAGGCGCAGAAGGCGGCAATCAGGATATGGGGCGTACAAAAGGGGGCTCAATACCAGAATACCGTGCGAATCAGATCTTACTTTAAATGTAATGCAATCATTTTCCCTTGTTTGTCTGATGATAATTTGATGATTTTTGGAGAAATATTTGTCGTAGGGAGATTATCATAATAAAAAACATCCTTTCCACACTTTTGACATGTTGCATTAGGGATTAGGAAGGATGATTTTGTGCTTAACTTTCTATCTTTGGATTGATGTTTTGGTGTAACTACATGAGATTGGATATTATAATTAGCAGCAATTTCGTCATCTACTAGCATGGGTACAACTCGGCCGTTAATTGTTCTGAAAATCGTTTTACCCATTTAATAACCCCCCTACTAATCCTTTTAAATTAAGCTCTCGCCGTTTTTTCACCTGATTCCAAAATCTTAGCATGATTTCTATGTTTTGCTGAATAAAGAGCTACTTTACTTATACAGCAATTATTGAAACTTGGTGTTGGTTCTTGTTGCTCTTCGTTGCCTTTAACTTGAGTGATTAGACCGAATATGACATTTGCACTGTCGTTTTCTGGCGTGTGCTTGAGAGTTAATACCTTGCGCGGCTCGGTTTCTACACCAAAAGCTTTATCAATAATGTTTTCCAGAACTTTTGTTTCGGACTGGCGAATATGTTTACTTCCAGATTAACGATGTTGCACTTATTATGTGAATCTACCTAATACTTTATATAAAACAAGAATTACTTGTTTAAAACAAAGGAATGCTCATGGAAATTTATATTTACTTGTTTTTAAAATGGATTTATTTTTGTGAATAGTTTGAAATGTGACCGATTAGGCGTTTTAGGTTGGTAGTAAGAAGCGAGTGAGGGAAAGCCACCGCTTGGCAGTGGCTGATATAACTATTGCGCTTTCTTTCTAAAGTTATTGTCGTTTTTAACGAACTCGAAAGCATCAAGGATAATACCTGTAATCCTCAATATATCTTCTGGGGATTCGATAAATATTCTTGAGTTATTAACAGATAACCCAGCTCTATTAACTTCGTTAGTTAGGATGTCAGTGATTTCAATAGGTATCAGGATGTAAGGTTTATTCTTTTTGTCAAAGTACCTTATAATCCATCTGTTTGATTTTCCTTGATAAAGAATGCCAAAGTAAGATTCTGTATCCTTATATTGCAAATCAACAGAATCGCCAACTATTGATTTTGCTTTTTCATATAGAGTCAATTCGTTCTTAGTGGTAACAATATTAGGATTGTCTGGATCTGCTATTTCTTCTAATTCTTGCAGGCTCTCTTGAGATTCTATTTCGTCTGGAGTGCCATCAATCGGAACATGTTTATTTGAGAGACCAGAAACAACCATTGCGCTAACAGATTTCTCAACGGCTTGCTTTACCAGTGGAGTGATTGATTCAATAAAACGCTGATTTAATTGGCGTTCGACGTTAGACCTACTGGCAACATACCTTACAAACTCACTATCAACATCCCTCAGGCTGGTGCTAATGGTTTTAGTGAAGGTGGATAGGTAAACGCTTTCTTCTGCGAGCGTTCTTAGTGCTTCTGGTTTGAATTTATCGTGTCTAAATCGATAGAGTTGGCTTACGTCTGCATCGCTAACTTCATCCATTTTGATACGTAGGAATGGCGTAGGGTCCATTACGTTTTTTTGCTTTAAATCGGTAAAGAAACGCCACTCTATTCCATTTGTAATGGCCGAAATAGTTACTTCTGGAGTGGAATTAAAATATCTAGATAACTGAGGACAGTGATTATCCAGCTTTTCGCTGTATCCTTTTGCCTCAATAAACATTACTGGAACACTTTGGCAGAACAAGGCGTAATCAACTCGTTCATTTGCTTTTACGCCGGGGAAATCTGCCCCATACTCAGCTTTAACCTTTTGAGGATCATACGGGTTAAACCCCAGAATATCTAAAAAAGGCAATATTAATGCCTGCTTAGTTGTTTCTTCGGTGGTGCAGTGTTGCCCGACGTTATTAACGTGGTTAACATGATGTTTTATTTTTATCTTAAAATTTTCCATTCCATAACCTTAGTAATCTAAAACGGAATACCAGAACATTCTTCCGATGATAAGCACTTGATCCTCATCTGTAACCTCATCTTCGTATTCATCACGGTTGTAGCTTCTGATAAGAATTTTTCCTTTCGGGCGTCTATAAAGACATTTCAGGCGTTTTAATCCATCCTGTTCAATTGCATACACTTTTCCATCAATAATTTTTTTATCACGAATACGAAAGGGAATTGTCATTACCGGGCCGAAGCATGTTGCAAATGCGGTCGGTGTACATCAATCACAGATAAGTCGCTGGCAAACAGAGCCCCTTATGGGCTTTTGTTCGTTAATGGACAGTCAGATTAGAAAGCATAAGCAACTTAGAATAACCTTAATTCAAGGATGGCTTAAATCTGAAACATTTTGATACATTACAGAACAACAAGAACACAACTTTGGTTGTTAAATTTGTTGAACTAGGGGGTCAATCGAACTATTATCACCGTAGCGATATCGTAATTTGATAACTGCTAAACATCTATTCACTTTAATTTCATAATGTTAGGGGGCTATATGAGAACTGAACATACCAGATCTATACAGACTATTAGCCACTCAACAGAAGTTATTGACTCCTTCAAGGATAATAATACAGATAAACTTTTTTGCGTCCTTCGCCTTAGTGAAAGGCGGGATGCTAACAGACAATTGTTTATTGTAACGCTTAAAGATGATAATAAAAGTGATGATTTCTATATTGTGCCATTTGCTGAATTGGTTATCAGAAGGGAAAGGGTGAAATATCTTGTTTCTCCTGAAAATCAATATCCAGAATTTGGCGATGATATTAGTTTCATTATGAAACGGATTGAGTCCGTTGTTAAGATTTTCATTGATAATTACAAACTAACGACTACCCATTAAATTATTATAGGGATAGCGATGGCCCCCAATCTTATTAGTTCATATTCAAAGGACTTGAGCAAAAAGCCAAGTTGTGTTTCATCGAATATTATTGACGAGTTTTATCATTTATCGCCGGAAGATGATTTATTGAAAATAATAGAATATGCTCTTACTGGAAGTGAGTACAATTACTATTTAGAAATAATTTATATGGGACGCTCTACTCCTGATTTTTACTCTGAACACGCAGAATGTCTGAGAAAATGCGGGTATAGCACTGAGAGAATTATCGATGAATTACTTTCTTTGGATATGCATGAATCATCAGAAGATGCTTTGGTTGGAAGAGTTTCATATAACGACTTTAATTTTGTCGATAAAGAGATAACCCAAACTGGTAAGCAAATAAAAGGTGTTTATATAGATATAGATTATCAGAGGGCAGGGCTGGCTAGTTCCATTTATAATATTTTGTTATTGAAACATAGATATCTTATTTGCGACAGTATTCAGAGTCTGTCAGGTGGTTCTCTATGGGCTGGTAGTATCATTAAATTGGGTGAAGTTCGCATTTATGATGTTATCGAAAAGAAGTTCTTGGATGTATTAACTCCACATGGCGTCGGTGTAAATGGTGTTGTTCCGTGGAGTGCCCTAGATTTGCCTGTTAGTGAGTTACCCAAGTGGGAACCAAGACCTTTATCGCCAGAATCTTGCCATCATATTGTTAACATTATAAGCAAAGATAAATTATACAGCTAAATCCGCTTTCGGTAGATTTTTTCATATCTGGCCGCTTAATTGCGGTTTTTTTTGTATCTAAAAATAACCATAGGTGGTGATATGCCATTGATTAAAGACGCCATTTCATCATTTTTGGGGAAAGATGAGGCTTGGAAATGGTCGGAGCATTTGCATCCTGCCTCGTTTCGCGGTGTGCCATTTGCTGTAGTGTCTGGTGAAAGCGTTTTCGGTAGACGTCAGGCTTCAAGTTTCAAATTGACCCGGCAGAGACTGGACACCGACCATCAACCCATCCCTAAGTGACAGTGGGTTAATGTCTTCTCTGCAATTGGAAGTGGAAGTAAAGATTTCTGATTTAGATATGATGTAGTCATGTTTAGTGTCAGTTCCAGCTATGGCAACCCATTTGTTGAAGTGTTTGCCGATGATGAGATTCCTCTCTATGTGGTCATGCCGCCCACATCCGCAGCAGTTTTGGACATACAACCCAAACCAAAGAGTGTTACAACCAGTGCCAGAATATCAATTGTAGTACGACGTTCGTTAGCTATGAAACCTTTGTCCGGTTCGTGACTACACCAACATTGATTGGGATGGTTCCGCCTCATCCTATTAATCTACTAATGATCAGTGAGCCTTATGTCTTTTTAATTAGATCCGTTGAATAAATAATCATAAAAAGTACATCATGATTCGTTCAGATGTGCTTTTTTATGTGAAAAATATTTTTCTGATGATGCTTCGAGAGGGGGAGAGATTGCCTGAAATAGATAGTGTGGATTTATACAGTGGTGCCAAGGTGCTGCCAATCTGCTGCCATTTTGCGATTTTCATGCCATCGCAGAAAGCAAAAAAAGCCACCTTACGGTGGCTTTTTCTTTTCCCTAACTCACTGAATTATCAGCAAGTTTTATATGGTGCCCAGGGCGGGACTTGAACCCGCACAGCCTTACAGCCGAGGGATTTTAAATCAGGTGTTATAATGAGATTTATCAGATAGTTACACTCTATTTTCACTATAAAAATGGATTTTATCGATCAAGAAAATCAATTAGTTAAAAACCGTAAATAATTAATATAGTGAAGATAAAAGGGATCAAAATAGAAAGGACTATAAGTCACCGGGCATTAAATTATCATATGTAATAGCTATTTTTCTTGACCGCCAACGACGGGAACTACTTTCACTTTTCTGTCGTATCTCGCCGTTTGAGTAATGTTCTTATGCCCTGAAATTTTTTGTTTTTCTGTTAATGGTCCTTCCAAGTCAGATATCCCTTTGGCTTTTAAATCATGAAACGTAAAATCAAAATCTAGTTCCGGAAATTTTTTGACAGCTTCTTCATGCGCTTTGCTCCATCTGCTATTAAATCCATCCCTAGTATATCGGGAGCCTTTACGTTGATGAACTACATATATGCTACTGATTCCGCTAGCCAGTGGTAACGATTTACTCATTTCAATAACGTTATTTAGCCGCTCTGTCCACCGTTTAATTTGTGCAACCGCCGTTTTACCTTGTTTAATAAATATTCCTGCGTCGCTTATTTGGGCATATGTCATAGCCAAAACATCCGCCTGTCTTGCGCAACATAAATATGCAAGCTCCATCGCTACTTTAACAACCGGAGGAGAAACAGAATATAGTGCGTTATATTCATCATCGGTAATATACCGATCTCGCACCTTTTCTTTAAATTGCCGCACGCCCTTACATGGGTTTCCTTTAACTAATCCCCGCTCATATCCCCAACCAAATGTCCTGGATAAAAAGCTTTTCTCTCTGTTTGCTTGAACCTTGCTCTTTAACCCGCGTTTGTCCATATATTTTCTGATGTGCTCCGGCTTAATATTATCCGGGTTCATTTTTCCAAAAACAGGCAGTAATTTATTTGAATATTTGAGGTAATCTTTTTGAGTTTCCGCACTTAGATCGGTGAAGTCAGGTGAGAGGAAGAAGGCTTTAACTAATCCTGCCAGAGTTTCCTCATTTTTCTGTTCAGATAGCATTTTTTCATATGCTACCCAAACTTCCGCTTGGGTAGATGAAAAACTACATAAACGAATAGTTCGGCCATCTTGTGCAAGAAATTCATAAGCCGATCGCCCCCGGCGAACTCGCGGAGGCATCCAATTATCTGACGGGTTTTTACGCTTTCTACCCATTAGTCTAAAGCTCCGAAATTGGGTTCTTGTGGAGACTGAGAATAATCTCTAACCCTTTGAGACAGAGGATTGTTGAAATGTTCCCATGTCGTTTTTGGTTTACCGTCTCGACGGATGACAAAAAATATTCCAGCCTCTTTTAATGCTTTGCATTGTTTGGATGGAATTTTGTATCCGGTTAGTTCTGCGATATCCGTGTCGCTAATAATGCCGGTTTGCGCATCCATATTTATTCCTTTTGCAAATTTCTGACATACTGAGAAAGCCAGGCTTTCGGCGTTGACTTCCTCATCTGATGCTCAGACATAATTAATTTGAATCGCTGTGTATATTTATCAAGAATAGCTGTAACTGCTTTGTCATCGTATTTCGATAGTTGAGTGAGCTCGTTTAAGCATTCCTTTGCTATTGCTCTGCGTCCGTTCTCATAAATTTGCTCTGACATATTCAGACTTGAACTAATGTTTCTTTCCAGTCGATATCTTCTAAATCGACACGCGCAACTGGCATGCAAAAAGTACTAAATTTAGATGCAAGCCACACCCCGTCATTCAAATTTGGTGCTTCACGATATGCATATATAAATCCGTCTTTATCTGTTGCGAGACATTCTATAAGCCTCGGAACTGTTAATTGAATGCCGAAGTAGTCAACAGTCTTTGTTTCGATCGGAAATGTGCTAATAAGTTTCATGATGCTTTATTTCCTTTAATATATTTGAGCCGATTCTAGCTAACTCTGATTTGTCAATTGTTGTGAACATACAGCGCGGCTTGATAAACGGACGCCATATTAATAGCAAGCTTCCTTTTGTATTTCCTTTTTTCTCCTTTCCATTACCAGCATTAATAAATGAAATCCTTCCACCTGTTATTATACGAATCTCATCTACAGAGTTCATAGCTAATTTAAACCAGCCCACAGATGTATCAGCCGGGACTAACATAACAACCGGCTGTAGTTGCTTCCTGCATTGTTCAGCGGCCTTTATTACCCACGGCGATATATCAGAATACGGCGGATTACAATATATTGCTCCGTAGCTAATCCATTCACTATTTAGTGCATTATTTCGTTCCGTTAGATAATGAGCACATAGAGCATTTTCATAGTCTGCTGCTGCATCGAGATAAAAACCAAATTCTATGTCTAACGCTGTGAATATCTCAATCGGGGTTTGCCATTTATCTTTTAATTCTTTGGGAGTATTACTGCCTCCGAGGTCTGCCATTAATCACTCCAATAAGATAATGCTTTTTGTGCCGCATCATGCGGATGAATATATTTCCAATCGCCATCCTTTTTTGAATATGATTCAATCTCACATTCTGCTACATGTTTTGCGTCGGATAATTTCATGCCACGATAGACAAGTACATTTACAATATATCTCTTGAACATTCGTTTCCATATGAAATAAAAGTGATGACATAAATAATCATTCATTATTCACCTATTAGTTTATTGGCATATTCATGAATTGCATTAGCCTTAATTTTCCTGATTTCAGCAATTACCTGATTCGGTGAACCCGTGTCATCTTCTTCTTTAATGCCCACAGCATCAGCTATAGAAGCTAAACCCATGCATGATTCAGCAAACATCTGCTTATAGTTTTCTCGTTCTTTTTGCAAAGAAATTAATCTATCTGCAATTTCATTCAGAATTAAATAATCGTCACAGCTTGCTACTCTTGCTAACTCGTGACATGCAGATATTAAAGACTCTGTATTTTTAGTCATGATAGTTACCTCTTTTTAATAATCATATTTTCACAAATTTCTTTTGCTCTATGACATGTGTCAACATCGAACCAGCCGAAGTGACATTCACATTTATTAATTCCTAATTTTCTTGCCAGCCACTTATACGCATCCGTTCGCGTCAATTTCCCTGATTGCCATATTTCTTCAAAATATCTTTTACTGCTTAGTCTTGCATTACGAGTTGCTTTATCTGCTAATGTGCCGAGTGGAATATCTGTAAATGGATGCATGCCAACATATGCCCCACACGATGTACATATATATAGCCACGGCCATTTGCTATAACTTTTGCCGAATACATTTTCATGATGAGCTATTGTTATGTGACCGCAGCAGTATCGACATCTTACAGGAATTGGTAACGGGTCTTTAACACGTTGAATTGCTCGTTGACTGGGATTCCACGGCGTTTTCTGAGTCATATTCACCTCATTAAATAAACTTCGGTAATTTTTTACCCGTTAATTTTTCAGCCTCATCGATAAATTCATTTGCATGTGTTTCTGTACCAACATTGAGAGCGTATTTATGAACAATGCCCTTCGTAACAAATGCGCCGGCAAATAGAACTTTTTTTAGATATTTATTGCGGCGATTGACTTTAGCTAGTCGTTTCTTTAATCTCCTGCTTTCTTGTGCTAGTTTATGAGTTTCATTTGCTAATTCGATAAACTCTTTCACTTTTGCTCTGTACTTTCTCGCGAAATAGTGCTCGAGTTCTTCATTTGGAAAAATATCTGTTGGAATTGCTTTTCGGGATAAAATAATATTTATTTGAGATTCAGTCATTATTGCCTCTTATTGATTAATAGGGTGGGGTTAAAATAGGTCTAGTTGAAATATTTCACATGATTCAGAGCAAGAACCGGTATCGAATCTTTTTGCTCTGATCATCTCTTGATATAGATTTTGATAATCTGCATTCGAATACATTCTTGCTATTCCGTCAAGTGACATATTACCTCTGTACATAATTTCTTTTGATGTTTTCCGATGGCCGTCTCTAACATGCTTTCCTGTAATACAAGTCAATTCGAATACTCTTTTTAAGCCCGGCTCATCTTGACACGCCAGTCCAATTTTTTTGCTGCTCTTTTTAATACAAAACACGCAATTACCTAAATGTTCTGGTATTTGCAGATCGAACGGTTGCTGACTCCACCAGTTCATAATATCCTGTTTATCAAAATCCGAGATATCAGCTAAATAACTTACTCCATCCTTGCGAGTTAATCTTTTCGGCTCATCTGCACGAATACCAATCCACGTGTGATAATTTCCTTTTCCGAAATTGTCATTGCAATAATCACGAAACGGCCTTAATTTCAGTCTGTCTGTACAGAATGCGCCGCCGATGTAAGGTGTGCCATATTTTTTTACCATGTCTCGAAATGGCTTTAGCACCGGCATTCGCGTTTGAATATCTTTCGGTTCCCAGACAGTATAGCTATTAGATGAACCCAGATTTGGGTTCATGTCAGCTTGCAATATGACTAACGGAATATCCCAGAATTTAACTATTTCTCTGACGAACTTATATGTCAGAGGATGTTCAGCTCCGGTATCCATAAAAATATAGCGGACATCTTCGCCAGCTTTTCGTCGTTGTTCAATTAAATACACGAGATAAGCCGATGTTCTGCCGCCTGAAAAACTAACGACATTGATCATTGTTATATCCTATTAATAATTTATTCACTCTTTCAGGATTTCCAAGAACAAATACTTTATGAGTAAAATCATCGGGATTGACTTTATTTTTACTTTCTCGCTTGGGCTTTTGAGCTTTATTTTTCGATTTCTTTTGACCGGCAATCTGACATTCAACACAATTCCCGTTTGCCATGTATCTCAACGTATGCCCGAATGGGCATGGTTTGCCAGTATACTTATTCGGTTCCTCTTTCATTGGTCGGATTCCCCATATTATTTAGTTCATCAACTTTATTTTGAGTTGTTTCAGGTTTTTCAAACCAGTCATCTATACTTGACATGCCATCACGCAAGCTTGCATAGATTTTCTTCATCTGGACCATTTGAGCGGGGCGCATAGCTTCAACACGGCACTGTATGCGCTTCTGAATTTGTTCACTTGTAACGCCAAATTCATCTTTAAACACTGAGACCATTTTCTTGATGGCATCAGGGGATGTATCAGCGTTGCTTCTGAGTGTCACGTCACACTGATTAACTGCGGCTTCGATAACATCACCGGGTATTACACCCAAAATACACGCCCGCAAACGCCTTGATCCTTGGTTTGCCACAATTTCGTAGATATCGCGTGGATCTTCCAGCTTTTTCTTTCCCTGTCGCGTAAATCGAACATGCGGAACAGTAAAGGTCTTAACTTGACGTGTGTTTGTTTCAATATCCCACGCAAACGCTTCAACAGACGATTCACCGTTTTTTTGCTCAAGCTCGCGTATACCAAACTGTATATTTCCCCAGTTTTGAGCAACGGCCTCAGCTAACCTGATGCTTGGTCCTGTCACTTCAGCGCCGCCTCTTGAGTAAGAATACAAGGCACTTTCCGCAAGAGTGGGTCGTGTACATGCTTGCAAAATTCTGTCCATTGCAACAATTGGGTCGCGGGGGAATTTCTTTGCGATCACCATCGCGGCTTGAACTTCTTGTATGGCTCTTTGTTGCTCAACTGCAACCATTCCATTTGCTTGTTGCGTATGTTGTGCACTTGAGCTAAACGGGTTAATAACACTATTATTCATCTCTTCTCCTCGCCCAGATTGGGCGTTGAATTTTTTCAAATCCCAGCCCCCAGTTACCCGTTGAGTGGCATTTGTGATATACATCTAAATCTCTTCGAAATAGATTGAAGCCAACTTCCCTGTCGTATTGATCCAATACAAACAAGCGAACTGGATATTTACCGCAGTCGATAGATTCACTGACCGCCAAAAAGCAAAATGTGGGAATAGTTCCATTTGTATACTGCCGATATCCTTCGCTATACATTGCATCCTGTACGTGATAGCGAAATTCTTCGATATGGGTGGGAAATCTATCGATATCCGAAACTTTTTTAACATCAAGAATGATATCTTTGTCGGGTATTAGCTTATCCGGCCTAATCCTGCATAACTCCTCTGTTTTGGTGTCATTCCAGTAAATTGATGATTCACAATATCCATCTGCTTCCAAAAGAAGCCTGGCTCCCGGATGAGCCATGACACTATCACGCATTATTTTCAGCTTCCGATGCTGTTCATAGTCCATGACTGTTTTCCCCGAGCCGGAGCACTTTTCAAGAAATTCCTTTTCCTCTTCTTTCCCTGCGTTAGTTCGACGACTAAACTTCGGCGCTTCGATAAATCGATTATTGAACTCGTCGGGTTCTAACAATAAACAATGAAGAGCCGTTCCCATATTAAGCGCATCCTTTTTCTCTTCATCTTCGGGAGCGTCATTGTCCCACAATAAAAGCGCCGCCTCTTTTGCGATCACATCCAACTGTGATTTACTGACTCCGGGTCCAAGATGATAATCTTCATTCGATATGTCATAATAAATACCGGGTTTCATCGTTTACCCCCAATTAAAGCCATCCGCTGGCATCTAATAATTCAAGTTCAGTTGGGTCTTGAGCTTGACTCAATTCAATATAACGCTCAATCATTGAAATCCTTTTCAATATTTCCGTTTGAGTGTCATATAAATATTCATCCATAAAATCAGAGTCAGCTAATCCGTTTAAATCATCATTGCTTAATATCATTCCGCAAATCCGTGCGTCTATGATAACCCTTTTGAGCGAAGTTAAAGTTAATTCATTTCTTTTGCATTCAATTTTATATTCAATAATCTCCTCTTCTAAAGGATTGTTGTATAATATTTTTTCATAAGCTAATAATCTCTCATCAGCTATTTGTCCGCGGGTTTTCATATTGTTTATCTCAGAAAAATTAAAATGATTGTTGCGAATAAAATTAAACAAGATGGATATAACATAGCAAAGAGCCATTCTTTAATCATATTCATAGCTTAATCTCAAATATTGCATTGCTATAAACCAGTTTATTTCGCTCATTAAGTGACGAGCAATATAAGCTTCACATTGAGCTAACTCAAAAAGTTGTTTGTTGATTTTCATGATATACCCTGAGCCGTCCGCTGGCTTTTACTCCATGTTATTAAAACTCACCCTTATTAATTTTAATTAATGCTTTATGATATTGTTTAGCTGCTTCTTCTGTTAGATGAACGAGACCATTTTTCAATAAAGAATTGTCATCGTAACTTCCACGCCAGGCATTATAGCAAACACCCAACAAAGAATTAACATACCAATACTCTTGCCCCGCTTTTAGTTCATAATCAACAGGCTTTGGAAAGCTGACTTTGCCGATAGTGATCATTTCTGGCTTGCGACGATATTTAGAATCTTTGATCCACCAGGGATGATCATCTAAGTCATCCCACCCGTCAGCGCCGTCACCTATTTCCCACAGCTTCCACGGCTTATCAGTTTTCAACGCATCTTGAGCATATTGCAACATTTTTTCAGCGTGTACGTGTGCGGCCATATTCAATCTCTCTTAATATTTATATCAATTCGTACTGCTGAATCATGTACGTGATCTTCAAAAAACATTTCGAACCAATTTCTGAGCGCGTTTATATCATTACTGTGAGCGTCCCGACACATATTAAAATAACAATCTTCATTACATACTAAAGAATTTATAATCTCATCAAATTCTTCTTGTTTTAATGTGATATCAACTTTCATACAATGTTTCCTTTAGTTCAGTTCATCTGGATAGCTCATCCAGCAATTTAATTGAATAAATTCATCAGATTCGATAACAACATTTTCAGGTTCAACTGTTAGCCACCCCCCGTTAAATTCGTCGGGGATGTCTAATTTACAGTTCATCCATTCATTACCACAACGCATTTTTAACAGTTCAATTAGTTCTGCTATTGTCATGAAGTGTACTCCTGTTATTTGTTTTGTAGATATCCAGTTCCATTGCAATGAGAACATTGTTCAATCGGTGTGTGAATAGTGTTCATCAACTCTGATAAGAAATTATCGATCATTTCTTTTAATTCCCACTCGTTACTTGCAGAAAACCCCTTGATGGCTGTATATCCCTTATAGTTCTCTTGTGCGTGAGTCATTTGGTAAATGGATATTTCTTTAGATTTTGCTGTCTTGAAATGTAGCTTTTCTCTTTGCTTTTTAGTTCTAGCAAAAACATCATGATAAGAATATATATGAGGCTCGAGTATGGGTATTATTTTTTTAACCTCAAAACAAAAACCAAAGTCGCTACTTATTCTTGCAAGTTTTGGATTTATATTATCTCTAACGTGCTGCCGAACAAGATCATACATCTCTTTTGATGATATTTCACACGGACTATTAGCTCGCAATGGAGCTGGAACGACAATGCAATCTATTAGAGAATGCTTTATATTTTGATTTGTTACGCTGTATTGCTGTTCTGAGAAGTCGTATTTCCTAACCGCTGGATAGTTAAATTCGGGTGCATCTTTAAAGTTATCAACTTCGCATATTAAATTAAAATAAACATTAATTTGTTTTAAATAATCTGGAGCGATGTCATACGCCAGAAAATAAAGAGAAGTCAACATATCTTCATCAAATTCATTCCTCTCATTGAGAGGTATTTCCAATGGAAATTTTGAACTTTGAAGTTCATCATCTTTTAATTTAAATCGTTTATTTTTTCTTTCGCCAGTAATTAATATTTCTACTTTTTTTGGATATATTGGTATTTCAAACCAACATCTCGCAAATGTTTCTTTGGGTTTATGACCATCAAATAAAAGCTTGTCTATTTGTGTTTTATGGTAATTAAAATTATAACCATTGATCTCGTTGCAGTCGGTAATAAAGCACTTACCGACATTTGTTTTAATGATGTTTATTTGTAATACTTTTTTATCTTCCATCTTCTTATCCTCTAGTCGTAATCATTTCGCTATCTCAATGATTTAGTTTTCGATACTATAAATTAACTCATCACCGAAGGCGTCAGAGTAAAATTTATTCATCGCCATTTCATCTGCACTTTGCTCGTTAGCTTTTTCTATAGCCCATCTTGTAGCATATTCTTCAGCGGTTCTGGGCTTAGTTGGCTTACCCCAAATATCATTGTACTGCACATTATGTTGTTCATTGCACTGCTCGCAAACTTCGATAAAATCACGTTATGAAATTCTAGCTCCGAATTTTGCGTATATTGCTTTAACTTGATTAATGGTGATTGCGTTCATGATTAACCCTCATTTTTAATAAATAGCTTCCCTGCCGATAATTCCCTATTGTTATTCCCCGTGTGGCGAAATTAATCATTCGCTTAAATCATAAAAAGTACCGTAAGTTATCTCTTCAAAACATTCAGGAACTTTCGGTATTGTATCCCAATCCTCTCTCTCTACACTGGGAATAGCGAATAAAAGAATGCTATTATCTTTTGATGCCTTTCCCACTGATGTTGAAATCACTGGAATGCCACGTTGATTTGGTTTTTGAGTTCCTAATGTTGTGCAACAAATATTGAATTTCTCAATAAGAAAATCTTTGTAAGTAGGCAGTTTCTTTAACTTCCTGTTTGTTTCTTCGGTTAAATCAGCAATCTTTTTATTAAATTCCTTCCCTGACTTTGAATTGCTTTTTGCATGAACTACTTTTAATTCATCGTTTTTCACAATAATTTTTACAGCAAAATCAAATTCTTTCTCTATTGGAAAAGCAAATCTTTCTATTAATGTTCCATTTACACCATACCCATGTTGAAATGTTGCCCCCTTTGCACCGATGCTATCTTTTGCAGTTTTAAGAACTTCCGCTCGCTTCTCATTGATAATTTGAAATTCATCATCAATCTGTTTAACGATATCACCAATTAGACGATAGTATTTAAAATCTCTTTCGCTCATATATCCTCCCATGATTAACTCACCACAGCCCACTCGTAAATGAGCTGGATTTATTACTGAGACAAATGAAATGGATAGATAATGTCTTCGTATATTTTCATACACTTTATTCCCGCAACACATCCTGCTAAACTTTTTAAACATTTCTCTTTGTCTAAAATATTAATTCTTTCTGCACGCAATAACGCTTCAATACTTTCTGTAATTCTTTTAAGTTCGTGTTCAGCTAAATTTTCAATAGTCATTTTATTAACCCCTCGCTGTGATACTCTTGCTGCTTTTCTTGCCGACTGAGTAGATAAATACATTAGGCATCAAACAATTATTTATTGAATCAATAACAGATGTGGTTTTTACCGAAACTGCTTTATCAACTCGATTCATTGCAGTGCGCTTAATTGTCAGAACCGGACGGACTGGCTTAACTTCTTTATCAGGATTAATCCCGTTTGTTTGGTTATATGCCTCAGTCAATGCCTGTCTACTGTCACGACGACGTTTAGCAGCGTTGTTATATGCATAACATTTCATAAATTTTCTCCTGTTGATTTCTGATTAAGCTATCTCGATAGCTCAGTCAGAAACCGACTGGTTGAAAATGTGCACTTTTCAGTGCTGTCTGTTAAAGAGCGAAACTTCCTGTTAGTTACTGCTTACTGTTATTACTGGTACTGCGTTGTTTCTTTGCACTTGCGAATCATCCGGTTCTTCGTGCGCTACCGGCAGATACTTCATGGGCTTTCCCTGCCTGTTCGCTATCTTGTGTGCCTTTGATGTGATGGATAATCACATATTGTGTTTTGATCGTCAACACGAAATGTGATTTATTTTGTAGAGCAAATATCATGTGTTTGATTTTTAAATTAATTTATTTCAAAAAATTTTTCAGGAGAGAGATTGGCTTTGGGGGTGATTGGGGGAGAGGAGGGAGTAAAAAAGCCCTCAAGGGAGGGCTAGTTATTGTTCGCTATTTATCTTATCAAAGATATCGTGGTTCAATTTTTGAACTTCCAAAAAATTGATAATAAAGAAAATAATTGAATAAATCAGCAGGCCGCAAAATAATATGGGAAAGCTAAAATAAATTGTTATTCCTTTAATATCATACGAATAGCTTGAATCAGGCAGATATTGGTTTAGCAAAAGGTAAGTTGTTGCTAAACCAAAATGCACTAAAAAGGAGTTTCTAACACTCCTTAAGCTTAACCTTATATCCTGGATGTAATTTTTATTTTTTACACCAGATATATTAAATGTAACTATCAATCCTAGACCGATGGAAAACATGATTCCGGCTACGGTATACAATGTTGAGATCAAAAAGGAATCGGGTCGTGCATCAACTAAGGATGAACAACCTACAACTATTACTATGATAAATAGTAAACTAACTACTTTCCGTTTCATTTTTCAGCTCAACAAGGAACTTGCTCATCTCTTGAAAAACCTGCTGTTCAACAAGTTTACCTGTTTCTGTTACTTCTATGTCAACAGGTTTTATTCTTAAAAGATCTTTTCCTTTTACTTCTGTTTTTCCATCAGCCCTTTTGAATGAAATGTTATCAAGATCACTAACTGGCTTCAAGTAAGCACCAAGTATATTGGCGTATTCTTCTTGTGTCATTTTTCTGGGTTTTTTGAATTTTATCAATAACTCAGCCGATATTAATTGACTATCTTGGATTTGCGCAAAAGTGGTCGTGTTTGACATTACACTACTCAAATAGGCCATGACCGCTTCCGTTAGTTTTATTTTTGTTGATGATTCAGCTATCTGTGTCGTTTGATTTTTATTATTTATTGCTGTGTTACTAGATGCTGGTAGAGGGGCAGGATCTCGGACAATGATTGCTTTTATATCTTTCAACTTAGTCTGGTTGTTGACGTCTATCATAGGCGTGAACTCAACAAGCTCGTTGTTTATAAACCAGCCAATATAGGTCTGTAGAGAGGGTATTGTTTTATTTAGAGCTAAATTTGTGACTAAAAAATCATTGCTTATAGCAAAATAGTAATGATCCTTACAAATGACCGTGGATTCAATGCCTGCACCTTCGAGCTCCTCCATAGTGAAATTTTTTTTCTCAAGCAAATTATCCGGGATTTGCTCTATCTCACTACTTGGTGCAATTCTGAGCATGGTACAAAAAACAGCATTGGCTTGTTCTGACGTTTGATAACATGAAATTAGGTCTTGTTCTTTTTTAGGATCTTCTGAACTAAGAAGCATGCATCTATCTTTTACCATAGCTGTATTATTAAGCTTAGTAAGTAACGAGTCTTTAACCTCACTGTGAGATCTAGTAATGTCAGTATTTTTTATTTTAAATGCTCGTAGTTTAATGGTTTTCGGTTTTCTGGAACGCTCAGTGATGGTATTTTTCTCTTCTTTCATAACGCCACCTTAAGTAAATCAATTTTTGACTAGTAGCGAAGGAGTGAGCTATTTTAATTCACTTGCCTTTCAAATCACTTATTCGCCAACGTGTGGGGCACCATACTGAATCACTATTACCAAGTTATTGTGTGGTAATGCTCAGAATGCGATCCATCCCCATAAACGGGGAACATTTTGATTATTAAAAAAATTCTTTATGCTTTCTTTTTGCTTTTCTTCTGTGATAGTTCTTCTAGTAATTGATTGTAATACCGTTTTTTTTCT
Source organism: Photorhabdus khanii NC19 (assembly GCF_000517265.1). GTDB lineage: Bacteria > Pseudomonadota > Gammaproteobacteria > Enterobacterales > Enterobacteriaceae > Photorhabdus > Photorhabdus khanii. Next base: position 560,982 of record NZ_AYSJ01000013.1, on the reverse strand, counting down.
TCAAGAGTTTTTAAAAGTTCGTCAGCTTCGCTGTCTGGTAGTTCATCGAATAGTTCAAGAAGTATTTCTTGACGTCGGCTCAACTCCTTACTTTTAAGTTGGCTATCTACACAGCATTCTTGTTGTTCGCCGAACATTAATTCAGATGGAGAAACATCAAGGGCTTTAGATAAAATGACTGCATCATCAGCGCTGACATTTCTAGTGCCAGATTCATAGTTTCCTATTCTTGACTGAGAGGCCCAGCCACACCGCTCCGCAAGTGCAGCTTGGCTCATTTTTTGTTTGTTTCTAAGACGCTTAATTCTTGCGCCAACGCTTTCATTTGTTTTCATGGACTCTTATTTAACACAGCACGTGTTTTTTATCTTTCACGATTTGTGTTTACAACGAATCACAAATTGTGTTTAATGATGATGATTTAGATACAGGGAGTAACTATGAACAAGATCTCAGATGCAAGGAAAGTGATCGGCATTACTCAAGCTGAATTAGCAACAAAGCTCGGCTGGTCACAATCACGTATCGGTAATTATGAGTCTGGAATTAGAACTCCAGATTTACACTCATGTCGCAAGATTGTGTACATACTCAATTCCTTGGGAGGGAAGTATTGTTTAGATGACATCTTCCCGCCAAAAGCGGCATAACGATAACAAACCCGCGAGCCGGTATAGCTCGCTGCTCTTTAACAGATAGCGCTGAAAAGCGCATTCCTCACAAAGACAAAGTGGGGAGCGTAACCCTAAAACAGGGTTATTAACTTTATTTTATTTAGGAAATTTAACAGATGAATAGCGCAATGGAACGCAAAACTGTAGAAATCGAGTCACGAATACGAAAGGGAATTGTCATTACCGGTCCGAAACATGTTGCGAATGCCTGCGGCGTGCATCAATCACAGATAAGTCGCTGGCAAACAGAGCAGACGGGCTTTGTTACAAAAGCCGCAAAATTGCTGGCAGCAATCGGTTTTGACGCTCCGATCAGTGAAGTAGTGATCCACGGAGAAGAAACAGCACAGATAGCTAAAGCGTTGCAAGAAATGCTATCTCACTTAAGAGAAAGCGCCCCGACTGCGGGAACAGATGGGGCACAGGAATAGCTAAGAACGAGGTGATTATGGACAGTTTCGACTATCACGTCAATGTCTTGATGCCGGCTAATTTCTTTCGTGATGATGAAAAATGGATCCGAGAAATGCTGTTGCAGCTCGATCCGTCAACTCGCGGAAAAATTACGGTGCGGTATGCCGAGGTTTATCAAGAGTCTTGGGATGAAGAACCGGTTTCATATCGGAAAGATAACACGGCAAGACGATCAGCAAATATCCGATTAAGGGAGTTTGTCAGGAAATATGCTGCTTTCAGCCAGGGGTATGTAACAACCCCGCAGGAACTTTCAACAAAGCACATGCCAGAGAACCAACCCTATCAGGCAGTCGCCTGAAACTCCGAAGCCAACATAAAAATCTGGCTTGTGTTGCTGGTAAGTGTTGAAAGGCAAGGTTTGCACAAGGCTAAAACCCGAAAAATTAAGGTCAAGGTCAACGGCAGATCGAGTCACAGAGTACCTAACCTAAGGACAAGGAGAGTGATTTTTAAAATTCTTTATAAATCAATTTGTTACGAGAAAATTTTCGACAGGATCTGTCGGGTTATACCGACAAGGCTTGTCGGGTTGGTTTTTTAACTTTAAAAATCAATATGTTAAGAGGTTTTATGCGGGGTTTTGTTAGAACATTTAGGCTTGTTGAGTTTGGAAAAAGGCTATCTGAACTGAGTCCATCGGGCCAAAAAATCTTTTGGTATTTGGTTGATGTCGCTGATTGGCGACTGGGAAGAGTCGTAACAACACAAGCTGAACTTGCAGAGAGATTCGAAACAACGATCAGGACAGTTGAGAGAGCTGTTAAGGAACTTACAAAGCAAAACTTGATAAAACACAAGAGGGGGATTTACGCAATTAACCCAGAATTTGTATGGGGAGGTCGAAGCTGGAATATACCCAAAGCGTCGTATTACACATTGAACGCTGAAAAATTACCTGGAGTTATTGATTTCGCCTCGGCAGCGCAGGCGATGAACGGAAAAAAACTTGAGGAGGCCGGGCGGAAAACTTTGAGGGAGATCTCCGCCCGAAAACTTAGAGGAACTTAATCATGTTAAATATACAACCGAAATTAAAACAAGTCACGGCATTAAACATGTTGCGGACTGAATGGAAAAAACACCGAACGTTTTTGCTATCCGCCAGTGTGGGTTTTGGAAAAACAGCGATAGCGGCGTTTATTGCTGACGGATTTGTCAGTCATGGTATGAGAGTGATGTTCGTTGCCCCATACACAGTGTTGCTGGATCAGACCGCGACCCGTTTTGTTGAATACGGACTACCCGCTGACCAGATCAGCTATGTGTGGCGTAATCATCCGTTACACGATCCCGACCGGCTAATCCAAATTGCTTCGGCTGACACACTGATACGCCGGCAATTTCCAGATGACATCGATTTGTTGATCATCGATGAGGCGCACATGAAGCGCCGCAAGTTGCTTGAAATTATCAGAGATAGCGATATTAGAGTTGTCGGTTTATCAGGAACGCCGTTCGCGGCGTGGATGGGTAAATATTACGAGAAGTTGATTAAGCCAACGACGATGAAAGAGTTGATCGGTATCGGTGACTTAAGCCCGTATGAGTTTTACGCGCCAGATAATCCCGACTTAAGCGGCGTTAAAACGACCAGTCTAGCTGCATTTGGTAATGACTATAACGAGGAGCAATTAGCGCAGATCATGGGTGATTCAACGCTGGTCGGTAATATCGTTAAGTTCTGGCTTGAAAATGGCGAGGACCGGCCAACGATTTGCTTTTGTGTGAATGTCAAGCACGCTAACTATGTCACGATGGAATTTAACAAATCGGGTATTAACGCTGAAGTGATGACAGCTGAAACCCCGCATGACGAGCGGCAGTTGATCATTAATCGATTTGAGAACGGGGCAACAAAAATCATTGTTAACGTTGGTGTGCTTGTTGCTGGGTTTGATAGTGATGTGCGGTGCATCATTTACGCTCGCCCGACTAAATCAGAGATTAGATGGGTTCAGTGTCTGGGGCGTGGGTTGAGAACTGCGAAGGGCAAAGACAAATGCCTTATTTTTGATCACAGCGGCAGCGTTCACTTGCTTGGTTTCCCGGATGAAATCGAATACGACAAATTACCTTCCAAAAACGATGGCATGAAAACCCAGTCTGGTTACAGCGAGTGTGAGAAGAAAGCAAAGTTACCGAAGGAGTGCCCTAGCTGTCACTACATGAAACCAGCCGGTATCTATGTTTGCCCTAAGTGTGGGTTTAAACCACTGATGGGCGAGAACGTTGACGTTGATGAATCTCGTGGGCTGAAAAAATTGGGCAAGGGCGACAAGATTTACTCGAAAGAAGAGAAGCAAAGCTGGTGGTCACAGATTAAATATTATCAGCGTGAACGTGCTAATCAGGGAAAGCCTATTTCTGATGGCTGGTGTGCCCATACGTTCAAGAAAAAATTTGGCGTATGGCCCAGAGACTTAAGCGATCACTTAGTTGAAATCTCACCGGAAGTTTACAACTTCATTCGTTCTAAACAAATTGCATGGGCCAAGATGCAGGAGAAGAAAAATGCGGACAGTGGAAGCAGTGAAAGGGCGGTGGCCTGAAATATTCGAATACTACGATTTGCCTCCTGTTACGGGCAAAAAGCACTATTCAGGAGAGTGCCCGGCATGCCAGCGAAAAGGAAAATACCGATGTGATGACAAGGACGGTACCGGATCGTGGATATGCAGCTGTGGTGCAGGGGATGGGTGGAAGTTACTAGAATTAACCCAAAGAAAAGATTTCAAGACGCTAGCGAGAGAAATTGATTCACTGATAGGAAACAGCTACAAAGGAGGTCAAGATAAACAGCGCCCTCCTCCAGAAATCCAGGCCACTCGCGTAAAAGTCATTAGTAAGTTCTCAACATTACTCCCACTCAAAGATACACCCGCTCAGCATTACTTATTCAATCGCGGCATATTCGAATTACCGTCCGGTCATATTCGCTTTAACACTGACGAAAATACACCATTCGGAGCCAAACAGGCGATCTGGTCAATAGCGACTGACGATAAAGGGGCGGGCTGTTATCTCCATAGAACTGTGCTTGATGGAGAGAAAAAAGCGGAGTTCGACGGCAATAAGCGGATGCTGAAATTGCAGGAAGAAAATTATCTGAACTTTGCTAATTCCATTGCTATTCGCATGTTTCCAGTTTCTTCCACATTAGGGATTGCTGAGGGGATAGAGACAGCTCTGTCATGTAAGCAGATATACGGATGTAACACATGGTCAACACTGAATGCAGGATTTTTACGGAAGTTCAGAGCGCCGAAAGGGGTTAAGCATCTGATCATATTTGCTGACAGAGATAGTAACGGAACCGGACTAGCGGCAGCGTTTGAGTGTGGCAATAAAAATATTCTGAGTAACAACGATGTCGAGTTAGTGAGTATCAGATGGCCCGAAACCGGAGATTTTAACGATATGCTGATCAATGGCGCTAAAGTATTTCAAGAGCAGTTACAGAGATGAAGGATTTTTAATATGAACTGGATTAAATGCAGTGAGCAGTTACCGGAATTAGATACGCCCGTATTTGCTGGATGGTTTAATAGCGAAGGTGAATTCATTTGGAACTGCTACGTTAGAACATGGGACTCAGAAGGCTGGCTATGGTCTATTTGTCAAGATTTCGGACAAGGTGATTGGTTGCTTGATGATGATTACTCAATGATAACCCACTGGCAACCGCTCCCAAACCCTCCGATGAAAACATGACAGAGAAACTTAAGCCGTGCCCATTTTGCGCTGGATATGAAACAATCATTATTCCAAATCAAATGTGGACAGGTCAGCGCTGGAATATATACAGCGTAACGATTCAACATCACTGTAATAGCCGTGATATTATCAAAATAACCCGAAATACTGAACATGACGCTATTCAAGCCTGGAATCAGAGGGTAAATAAAAATGGAAGCTGATTTTTGTTTTCACGAATCAAATAAATCCCAAGCATGGGAAATATTGAAAGAAACACTTCAAACGAAACAGCCGCATCGAATTATTATTAAGCCGTGGAAAGATATTCGTTCTATTCCACAAAATAGTACATTTCATATGTGGTGCGGTGAGATAAGTCGTTATTTGAATTTACACAATTCCAAGTTAACGCCGGAGGAAGTTAAAGAGGCATTGAAGCATACGTTTTTGGGTTATGAAGCAATAGATATTATTGATCTAAATACTCAGTCACCGGAACGGGTAAGAACACTTAGAAAGACATCTAAATTAGATACGGGTGAAATGTTCTATTTCATGACGCAAGTTGAAAAATGGGCATTAGATATTGGGTGTTTAGTGACTATTCCAAATAATTCACAATATATGAAATTAAAACAGGAGCAAGATAAATGAATGACTGGATACTCTATTTCTATGCTTTTGCTGGCATCGTAGCAACATTTGTTTTTGGTCTTGTGTGGCTCGCGTGTGCTGCGAGAGTACTTTGTATTTATGCGCTATGGCAACTCAGGCAGGGTAAAAGGGCACTGAATGCTATCAGGAAAATAAAGAAAGATATGGTGAAATTAAATGAGTCAACAAACATCACAGACTCAACGAGTCATCAATAATCTAATCTATAAAGTCCCGTCTAATAAAAAATCAAAGCCAGTTCCCACAGAGTCAGAAGTTAAAACGTTTGATTACGTTTATGAGCTATTGCGTGCGAAGTGGGATCGGAGGAGAAATAGAAATGAAAAAACTTCGAATAAGAAAGTGCAAGGAGTGTCATAAAGAATATCAACCCGTTCGGCAATTTCAAAATACATGTTCAATTGAATGTGCAGCAGCTAAAGGCAGGAAAGACCGAAAAAAGAAACAGGAATTAGCAGAATGGGAACTTAAAAAGAAACGTCAGCAAGAACTAACAGAACAGAAAGATAAACTCAAAGCCCGTAAATTAGCAGTCAAGCCCATCTCATATTTCAGGAATCAGGCACAGCAAGCATTTAATGCATATATCAGAGAAAGAGATAAAGACCTTCCGTGCATTAGTTGCGGGCGATCTCATAAGGGACAATATCAAGCAGGGCATTATCGAACAACTAAGGCTCATCCAGAATTGAGATTTGATGAAGACAATACTCATAAACAATGCTCTGCATGTAATAACCATTTATCAGGAAATATAATTAATTATAAACCCAGATTGATTGAGAAAATTGGGCAAGAGAGGTTTGATGCTTTAATGACGCAAAGGCCGCTAATGAAATGGCGGCGTGAAGATTACGAACGTATTTGTGATGAGTATCGTGCAAAGCTCAGGAGCTTAAGCAATGACAATCTTCACTGATATTGAAGCAGCAATAGAAGAGGCTAGGTTCAGATGCAAGATCGCTAATCAACAGTTTGCCGTAGTTCAACGTAATAACGGGAAAATGAAAGTTCTGTCTGAGAGATGGTTAATAAAGAAAGGCAATATCAAGTCAATGTATTCAACAAGACTCGATAAACATCATTCAGTTCTCCGGGGGTAAATAATGCGTGACATTCAACTAGTTTTAGAGCGTTGGGGAGCATGGGCGGCAAATGATAACAGTGACGTTGATTGGTCGCATATTGCAGCTGGGTTCAAAGGATTAATTCAAAACAAAGTTAAGTCGCGGCCACAGTGCTGTGATGATGATGGTCTCGCGGTGGACGCGGCAATGAGAAGGCTAAAAGATTATAACACTTATTATTTTCAGCTTATTGTTATGTATTACGTGAGAAGAATGCCGCTTAGAATAATGGGGTCAAAGCTTGGTATTTCTCATAATCAAGTAGCCAAACGACTGCAATCGGCAGAGGGATTTATTGAAGGGTGTCTGGCAATAGCTGAGATTAAATTAGAAATAGATGAAGTAACTCAAAAAGAAAATATTTATCAGTTTACATAAATAAGGGTTGTGTAATTACAAAAACCAATATAATGTGATAAGAGTGATAGCTATGTCACACAGCTTATTGAATTCCAAGCCTCGTACTCACGGGGTTTTTTTATATCTGGAACTTTAGCGTAGAAGGTTCGCGCGGGTGACTGAAAATCACTAGGACATGGTTCGATTCCATGAGGTTCCACCACATTATTCCAGGCTGCGCAATGCGTGGCTTTTTTCTTTATTACCGTCGAGAGGTCGGGTATGAACTTTGACAAACTATCTCCAGAATCCCAAAAACAGGCCCGATTGGCACTTATTACTATTCTGGCGCAAATGGTACCTGATGGACTGAGTGATCTTGACGCGGTATTTGTAGGTGAAGCTGTTGCCGCTGCGTTTACCGCAATGGAGCGCTATAGCAGCGTTTCTGACGAATGCAAAGATGAGAGTGAAAATTGTGATCGCGAAGCGTTTTTGGAAGCAGTAAACACCCCTCACCCTAATGGCAAGTGGGGGGGATTTATTGAACAGGAGAAAAAACGTCAGGAACTTATGCTCAGAGTTGCAAAAGAGTGTGAATCTTCTCAGTGATTTGTTTTTCTCTTTTGATTAATTGTTCGTTATCCGCAGGAATTATTTCAGAAGCTATTTGACATTCTGAAAAGAGAATATCTTTCAGGGCATCTTTTTGTACAGGTGAAAGCAGTTGTAACATTGCAATTACGATCCGTTCTGTAGCTGTGATGCTGATTTCCAGCTCGCGGACAGCTTCATTAATTGTTCTGCTCATTAGTTCCTCTTTCTATTAGCTATGGTTACTTGTCGAGATTTAATAATAGCAGATACAGTAACTCCTATAACGGAACGAATTCAATTGATTACGGAGGCTGCGTATAGCGTGGCCTTTTTTGCATTGGTCACAGTAAAATTTCTCTAAAGGTGATAAACATGAGTGTTCTATTTGGATATAGCGAGATAAAAACCATGATCACCTATGAGGACTTACAAAAAACCGCAGAGGAAGCCAATGAAAAAAGATTCACCCACGCAGAGATATTGAGGGGGTGTATTAGTCATTTTATTGAACAATATGAACAGTCTCTTGCAATAGTCGATCGGACTTTCAGGGATCACAAAGGCCAGCAAGAGAAAATTGTGACTCTGGGTATTAACGAGAATGGCATATTCAAAGAAAAGCATTTGCATGAACTCAAGCTATCTGATGACTTTAGTTTGTCGTTTGTTATCAAAACTGTTATCACAACGAAAGACCCTCAATCTACATGGATTGCATCCCCAATAACGATAAGCAGGCAATCTGGGGTTGTCACGTTTGTTTTTACTGGTAGCTCTGAAACAGCATCATGTCGTATTCCGCAGGGGAATTTATTAACTGTCTACAGCGAGGCGGCTGAAACTTTGAAGCTAATGACCATGGATCTTATTAAGCAAACCGCTCCAGAATAACCGCCCTCTTTTTTTTATAATCTATTGAAATCTTGCCGATATGTAAATTCCCATATCGGCAATTCCCATTAACTACAACTCACAGGGGCGATCATCATTCACCCCACGGACGCCCATTTTATGGGGGTGGATATGAAACTCATGGATAAGCAGCCTGATATATGGATGCAGCTATGGTTATGGCTGCTGTCAGTCAAAGAGCAGGGTATCGGTGCGGCCTTAGCCGGTTTAATGGCTTACCTCAGAGGTCGTTATAACGGGGGTAAGTTCTGGAAGACGATCATTGACGCGATGATGTGTGCATTAATTGCGTGGTTCATTCGCGACTTGTTGGTCTTCTTAAATCTGAGCACGGATTTGGCCTACATTGGCAGCGTCATTATTGGTTATCTCGGTACCGACTTTTTTGGTCAGTTGATGCGCGGGACTTTGAACCGTAAAGCGGGGATAAAAGAATGAGTACAAGCAGAGGTATTCGAAATAATAACCCCGGCAATATCCGTTGGGGTGATGACTGGCAAGGGCTGATTCCTCAATCACAGCGTACCGATAAATCTTTCTGTCAGTTTGTCAGTCCTGAATACGGTATTCGGGCAATGATAAAAATTCTTCAGAATTACAACCGGAAATACGGGATCAATACAGTAAAAGGTATCATTTCACGCTGGGCACCTCCCAACGAGAATAATACCGAGGGTTATGTTAATCGTGTATGTAAAGACACCGATGTTACTCGCGACCAGGTTGTTGATGTGTTTAATCAGGTATTTATGGCAAAACTCATTCAGGCCATTATTACCGTAGAGAATGGCAGTCAGCCCTATAACAACGCGGTCATTGATAAGGCCTTTTCCCTTTTGTAGGGCGATATGATGAAGTTTAACTCACACGGTTACACCTTCGTTGCACTGGTTCTTGTCTCGCTGGTGGCTTACCACTACTACGGCAAGTACACCCAACAGCTTAATACGACAGTTCAGTTACAGAGCGAGTTGCTGGCGCAACAGAATGAAATCGTTAGTCAGCAGGAGAGGATAAAACGCTTGTCTGAACTGGATAATCAGCACACACAGGAACTTGCTCATGCCAAATCTGAAATTGATGCTCTTCGTGATGATGTTGCCGCTGGTCGTCGCCGGTTGCGCATCGCGGCCACCTGTGATCAAGACAAAGCCAGTTCCTCCCCCGGCGTGGATGATGCAGCCAGCCCCAGATTGGAAGACCCCGCTATCAGGGATTATTTCACTCTCACCGAAAGAGTAACAACGATGCAGGCACAATTAGAGGGCTTGCAGGACTACATTAAAACTCAGTGTCAGTAACAGAAAGCCGGAAAAGCGAGGCATAGCCCCGCTGAATTAACCAACAGAAAAAAGGTTTGAAGATGAAACAGAAACTCGATTCAATGTCTAAATCTCCTCTATATGGGAAAAGTCCCGATGAAATATTAGAGCACTTTAAGAAATATAACTTTGTAGACGATCACGGACATAAGTTAGCACTGTGCCAAGACTTTATAGATCTTGTGAAGTTATCCACAAAATAAAGAATATCCAATCAATGAGCCTCGGTTAATCCGGGGCTTTTTATTATCAGTATTTCACCGCGCACTAGCATGCGCCAATCCCAACCAAGAGCTTACAGAAATAGAGCCTGAGAAATGTCGTTATAGGTGGCGACCTTCTTGGGGCGATATTTCTATGCTGGCAGGCTCTAATTTCTATAGGTATACGCAAATGAACGCATTAACAGTCAAAACACATTCGTCTGTAACCGAAGCCCCAACAATGACCAGTCTTGAAATGGTGGATTACATCAATGCCGAAAGGAAAGCTAAAGCAGAGATGGAAGGACTTTCATTTCCATGCAAGAAATACAAGAAGCTCCAACACAAGGATTTTCTTAAGAAAGTCCCAAAAGTATTGGGTGAGGAACACTCAGCGAAATTTTTCGCTCAGTACAAAGACAGTACCGGTCGTGAGCTGCCATGCTATCGATTCCCCAAGCGTGAATCCTGTTTGATGGCAATGAGCTACAGTTACGAGTTACAGGCTCAAATATTCGATCACATGACTGAACTTGAGGTTAAATCTGGATTTGGGTTTACCATCCAGCAACTGCAACACATGCTTGTTCTGGCAAAAAGGGCATCTGATGAGGATTCATCCGATGCAGGCCGCAGACTAAGAAAGCGACAAGATGACCTAGTTACCCTCAATAAAGCTGAAAAGCTGATCGGTGATATCAGTCAGATGGCTCTCGGTTTGGTTGGGGGAGGCGCAAAGGAGATTGCACATGAACCACGAACAATTTATTGAGAAGAACATCCAGGCCGAGTTAACCAAGCTCGGCTTTTCTTCATCTATTTCCGGAATGGCAAGTGACAAAGCGGTAGATCACTATCGGCGCAGTTCATCGGCAAGCAGAAAAGGCAAGATGTATGACGACTGTCTGCATATTGCTAAAGCGTGGGCGAGTAAATACAGCTCGGTCAAGCCATCAAAGTAACTCATTCAGAGCATTCTGCTGACAGAGTGCACGATAGTAGTGATTTTTTTATGTCCACCCAGCGGGCGGATACTGACTTTTTAGCAGAATATTCTAATTCCAACTGTTTCCGATTTGGAAACAATTCAGCGAGGGTTTTTATGTGGAAATAAAAAAACCAATACTGGCATCAATACATTTAGATGCCAGTGAATTAAAAGATCAAATTAATACCTTGGTTGAGTTACTTAGACTTGAACCCTGCCTTCTTGAAGGCATCCGAGACGAGTTTCTTGGCATAATCTTTGGACTGCTTGACGATGTCATCCTTACTGATGGACTTCCCGCATTTACTGCAAATGGTTCCATCGATATCACTTATTTTCTTAAGTTTGATTTGGGATCTTACAACAAGGTGATTGCCGCAATGCGGGCAAGAGTAGTTGATCTTACTCATGGGTAATCCTCATTTGACTGTGGACTGACCAACATATCAATTTTTCTTGACTGTGGAAAGCAGGAAGCCCATGCCGCCTGAGTGGGTTAACAAAGCAGGCATAAATTCAAACCCGGTCGCCCAGTGCGGCCTTTTTATTTAAGGGAAAGAGATGACACAAGATGAACAAACAATACTGATGTTTCGAGGGTTAATTGCCTCATTGTCAGAGCAGCAACAAGAAAACATCCGCGAATGCGAAAAGGTAATACGTAAGATGCTGGTTGATTACCCAGAGGAGGCTGTTTTCGCACTTGGATTGATTGGTGCAGAGCTACAGTTATCTATTTAACTTAAGGTCAATAAGATGGCAGGATTAAAAGAACTGTCTAATAAGCTGAATCAAATAAAGAAGCAAGTCCCGTTTGCCACTGCTCAGGCATTAACAAAAGTTGCCCGGCAGATTGAACAAGCTGAAAAAAAGGCGATAGAACGTAAGTTAGATAGTCCGACTCCTTTTACTGTTAACTCAGTTCGTTCTGTTGGTGCGCGTAAAAACAATCTGAAAGCCAAAGTCTTTGTTATGCAAACCGCAGCGGGTTACTTAGAATCGTTTGAGGTTGGCGGAGTCCATAAGCTCAACGGTAATGCTCTATTAAACCCAAAGGATATTAAGTTAAATAAGTATGGCAACTTACCCCGCAATAAGCTCCAGCAGTTAAAAGCTAAGCCCGATGTATTCATCGGTGAAGTAACAACGCGATACGGTAATAATGTTAATGGCGTATGGCAGCGTAAGAAGGCCAAGAAAGTTAAGAAGAATAAAAAGCGGCTAAAACGCTCTCCGAATGGCACACGTCGGGACAGGGTAAAGCAAAGACCACCAAAATTACTTATTCGGTTCGGTGATGCATTACCTGTTGCGCCAATACTCGGTTATCAAGAACGCGCAAGAAAGATGGCTGATGCATTAATGCCACAGGCTATCAGTCAGGCACTGAGCGAGGCAATCAGAACAGCTAAATAATAACTGGGATCGCGGTTCCAGTGAGGCTAATTTATGAATAACCAAATGCAACAAGTACAAGAGGCCATTGCTCGTCTGAAATCGATGAGTAGACAAGAACTACTGTCTGCACTTGTGAAAGCTGGAATAGCAAATGCTGATGATGCAGCGCCTTCTATCGACGAAAGTGAAGGAGGCAAAAGAGGTCAGGTAACGCGAGGTAACAGAGATGGTAACGCTGTGTAATTTTTTGGGTCCTTACTCAGACTCCCTTAAAATGAGGGCATTGCGCGCCCCGATGTTTCACTAGCTATGAACTTTTGAATTTGTGTCCCATGTCCCATTGTGATGAGGGTGTTGTGTGCGCTGGCGTGACTGGCTTTGTGCCGAAACGGGTGATTTTTTTATGTCTCAATTTGTGTCCCAAAAAACTGAGACATTACCCATCTTTTAGTTATGTCCCATTTTTAAGGAATGTCCCATGTCAACAATGAGTATCAGCGCTTATGCAGAGCATGTTGGTGTCGATAGGAAAACCATCACGCGATGGATTAAATCTAATCAGTATATCGTCATGGAAGGCAAAAAAATTGATGTTGAGGCCAGCGACGCAAACTTACGCCGATATCGAGATGGGACGGATATTCGTACAAGAAATGCAAAGAAAAAGCCAGATGTTGAAACCGATCAGCTCAAGGCTCGCGCTAAAGAAATTTATGATGAGCTGTCAAGCGGAAAAATAGAGATTCGTGACATTGAAGAGTCCAGAGCAATTAAAGAACATTATTTGGCCGAGCTGACAAAGTTAGAACACAGTATCAAGGCTGGAGAGGTTCTTCCCTACAAAGACATGATTGAAGCTGTTGGGCAAGAATATTCAAGAATGCGCACTCGTTTAATCGCTATTGCTCCTGAACACGGACCTCGTTTGCGTGTGCTGGCTTCCACCACCAATGATACGGAATTTGTACAGGCATTACAGGAGGTGGTTTACGAGGCGATGGAGGAATTAAGCCTTGATGATAACAATAGAGGAGAAAGCTAGTACCTCCGCCTGGCAAAATTTCACGCAAGAGTTATATAAACGTCGCCCTGATATTCGGCCTCCTGAGCCACTCTCATTAAGCGCATGGGCTAATAAGTATGCGGTGTTGTCAAAAGAAACCAGCGCCCAAACAGGCCGTTTTCGTTCGTTCGCATATCAAGATGGCATGATGGATGCCATTACAGACCCGGCTGTTACTTATGTTTCAGTGATGAAATCGGCGCGTGTCGGCTATACAAAAATACTGGATCACGTAGTGGGTTATTATCTGGCACATGACCCTTCTCCGATACTCGTTGTTCAGCCGCGCGTTGAGGATGCGGAGGACTACAGTAAAACTGAAATTGCGCCGATGCTGCGTGACACTCCGGTATTAGCTGAAATCTCTGGTGACCCCAAAACCAAGAATAGCAATCAGACTATTCTGAAAAAAACGTTTTTAAATGGTGCCAACTTAACGCTTGTAGGGGCTAACAGCCCGGGCGGGTTTCGTCGTATCACATGTAGGATCATCTTGTTTGATGAAGTGGATGGCTACCCATCCGGCGGCGCCGGTGTCGAAGGTGATCAGATAGCACTGGGTACAAAGCGCTCTGAAACATTCTGGAACCGCAAAATCGCATTGGGTTCAACTCCCACGGTAAAAGGCACCAGCCGTATTGAAAAATCATTTGAAGACAGCGACCAGCGTTACTACTATGTCCCTTGCCCACACTGTGACGAATATCAAGTATTAGAGTGGGGCGGACCAGATACACCCTATGGGATTAAATGGGACAAAGACGAACGCGGGGAAGGGATACCGGCATCAGCATACTATGTTTGTCGTCACAACGGTTGTGTGATCCATCATAACGAAAAAGCCGGCATGGTGAAGCGTGGCGAATGGCGGGCAACGAAGCCTTTCAAAGGTCATGCCGGGTTTCATATCTGGGCGGGTTACAGTCTGTTCCCCAATGCCGCTTGGAAATACTTAGTTGCTGAATGGTTGCGGGTGAAAAATGACCCGCTGATGCGTCAGACATTTATCAACCTGGTTCTGGGTGAACCGTATGAAGATCGGGGCGAGAAAGCACTCAGTGAAAAGCGTTTGCTTGAACGTTGCGAGGTCTTTGCGGCAGAGGTGCCGGATGGCGTTGCGGTTCTGACGGCGGGTATTGATACCCAAGATGATCGCTTTGAAATAGAAATCATCGGCTGGGGCCGGAACGAAGAAAGCTGGTCTATTGCTTATGATGTGATTGAAGGCGATTTAGAAACTGATGAGCCGTGGAAGCGATTAGATGCTTACCTTAAGCAAGTCTGGCGCCGTGCTGATGGGCGCGGTTTTACTATCATGGCGGCATGCATGGATTCTGGCGGTCACCACACTCAGAAAGTCTACGAATTCTCAAAAGCCAGAATAGGCAGAAGAATATGGGCGATAAAAGGGGAATCGGCTCGCGGCGGTAAACGCTCCCCCGTTTGGCCGACCAAAAAACCGACATCCCGTACTAAGTCAAGTTTCAAGCCCATTATTCTCGGTGTTAATGCAGCAAAAGATACGGTCCGGGGGAGATTACATATCAATCCACCGCTACCCGGTGAGGCAGCGGCAAGCTATATGCACTTTCCGGCAGACAGGGATCTGAATTATTTCAGTCAGCTTCTAGCGGAACGTTCTGTATTAAAAGAGTCAGGCGGGCAGCGTTTCCGAGTGTGGGAACAATTACCCGGCAGGGCTAACGAGGCGCTGGACTGTCGGGTCTATGGTTATGCTGCGCTGTGTGGCTTGCTGCATATGGGACTAAAACTGAATGCATTAGTCACAAGCATTACAGAAAATCCGGGCAGATTATTGCCCCCACCCGCAGAACCGGAAGAGAAACCGAGCTTGCAATATCCCGGCGTTATTATTCAGGAACCGGAAAAGCCGAAGCGTAAGCGTATATCCCAACTCTTGCCCTCTTAACCCTCAGCTATCTCAAGGATATTTATGTTTAACAGAAACACGAGTTTGTTAGCGGGTGCAATGACGCGTGAGCAACTTCAAGATGCACTAGCGAAAGCTCAACAAGCTTATATCGATCTGGCGACGGGAAGCCGGGGCGTGTCTTTTTCTTACACACAAGGGGATGGCACCCGTTCGGTTTCTTATCAACAAAGCTCACTAGCGGATTTACTGGCGCTGATCCAACTCTTACAAGCCCAACTGGGCATTGTCTCCCGGCCACGGCGCCCGATAAGGCTCAGGTACTGATATGAGTGAAATACGAATTTTAGGCCCGAACGGGCAGCCGTTGCCACCTTCCCGTCCTAAGCAGTCTATGCTAGTCGGCGGCAGTCGTGTGCCCTATGACGCCGCCGACACATTTAGCGATCAGCTGGCGAACTGGCAACCGGCTCTCTGGTCACCAGACAATGAAATCAACATCTATCGCGACCGCATTGTTTCCCGTGTTCGTGATCTGGCAAGAAATGACGGGTGGGCCAGTGGTGCGATCACCCGAGTTCTTGATAATGCTATCGGGGCTAATTTCCGGCCGATTATCAAACCTGATTACCGGATGCTGTCGCTGGTGACCGGTAATAAAGCATTTGATGCGACCTGGGCTGACGAATACGGCAAAGTCGTAGAAGCGCACTGGCGTTCTTGGGCTAACGATCCCGGTCGCTATTGTGACGTTGAGCGAAAGCAAACTGTTTCACAGATGTTGCGTTTGGGTTTCCGGCATAAATTGTTAGATGGTGATGCGCTTGCGGTACTGCAATATCGGACAGACAGATTGGGTTTAGGCAAGGGGCGTTATGCTACGACAATTCAAATTGTGGACCCGGACCGACTCAGCAACCCGCAACAAAATTTTGACATGCCGCATATAAGAGGCGGCGTAGAGATAGACGATGACGGTGCCCCTACGTTTTATCATATTCGGGAAGCCCATATAGGTGATTGGTGGAGTGGTGCAAAAACCATGACATGGGAGCGTATACCGCGTGAAACTGTGTGGGGTAGGCCGCATGTAGTTCATGATTACGATCATGAAAGAGGGGCACAGCATCGGGGTAACGGCATTCTGACACCAGTTGTTCAGCGTCTGAAAATGCTGATTAAGTATGACCAGTCCGAACTTGAAGCGGCAATATTGAATGCTATTTTCGGGGCTTATATTGAGTCCCCGTATGATCCTGCGTTAGTTGAAGCGGCTTTGGGTGAAAGTGAAGACGAGAATTTAGGTGCGTATCAACAGGGACGTGTCGAGTTTCACAATGATCGCCGCTTGTCTTTACAAAATGGGGCGCGTATCCCAATTATGTATCCCGGCGAGAAAATCACTACTGTCAATGCTGCGAGACCGCATAGCAATTTTGAAGGCTTTGAAAGTGCGGCGCTGCGTAATATCGCCGCAGCAACGGGGTTGTCTACTCAACAAGTGACGCAAGACTGGTCTGATGTGAACTACAGTTCGGCGCGTTCCGCCATGTTAGAAGCGTGGAAAACATTAACCCGGCGTCGCGCTGATTTTTCAATCGGCTTTGCTCAACCTATTTTGACCGCGTTTATTGAAGAAATTCACGACATAGAGGATTTACCCCTGCCAACGGGTGCCCCAGATTTTCTGGAAGCACGGGCGGCTTATTGTCGGGCGCAGTGGATGGGGCCGGGCCGGGGTTGGGTAGATCCTGTTGCGGAGAAGAAGGGCGCTATCTTGGGTATGGATGCCGGGCTTTCTACTCTTGAGATGGAGGCAGCAGAGAACGCGGGTGAAGACTGGGAAGAGATGCTCGATCAGCGTAAGCGTGAACTTGATGCATTCGAAGAGCGCGGTTTGACTCCGCCATCATGGGCGCAACTGGATGTTCCCGCTGATAAAACTATTCAAGATCCCAAGGTAGAGTAATGAATTTACCACACTTAGCCCAACGGCTATTTAACACCCCGCTGGCACTACATCCGCGCAAAGCCGAAGTCGTGATGGCTGCACTGACTGACCGATTTGGCATCACGCGGATTAATACTATGAGTGCATGGGAAGATGATGACAGTTTTTCCCGACCCCGAAATAATGACACCGGTTACGATTTTGTTGAAGGGATTGCGGTTATCCCAATACAGGGAACGCTAGTACAAAAATTAGGTTCGCTACGTCCTTACAGTGGTATGACGGGATACGACGGTATTCGGCAATCCTTTCTGACTGCACTGCATGATCCCGAAGTAACAGGAATTTGCTTAGATATTGATTCCCCCGGCGGAGAAGTTGCAGGGTGCTTTGACTTAGTGGATGAGATTTATTCAGCAAGAGGGATAAAGCCGATCCATGCCATTTTGACAGAAAGCGCGTATTCCGCTGCTTATGCGTTAGCAAGCGCCGCTGACAAAATCTACGTTCCGCGAACTGGTGGCGTCGGTTCAATTGGTGTAATCGTGATTCATTGTGACTGGTCACAGCGGATTAAAGATGACGGGTTACAAGTAACGATCATCACATACGGAGACCGAAAAGCGGAAAGCAACCCTTATGTGCCGCTAACTGATCAGGCTCGTGGTGCAATACAAGATGATGTAGACACGATGGGAAAACTGTTCGTGAGTACGGTTGCCCGCAATCGGGGCATTTCTGAAAAAACGATTCGTAACACTCAAGCGGCATGCTTTTTAGCTAACGAGGGTGTTGGTCTGGGATTAGCTGACGAGGTAATTACCCCCGACGCTGCATTCCGAAAATTACTGAGTGAATCAGGAGCTTAATAGATGGCTAGTTTAAAATTCGCCCACTTGTTGGGTCTCAAAAAGTCAGCGTCGGAAGATGATGACGACAAAGAAAAAAGCAAAAAAGCGAAATCCCGTCGTGCCGAAGAAGAGGACCGCGACGAAGAAGACGCCGAAGATGAGGATGACGATACCAAGGCTGATGAGGATGAAGATGATACTGACGCTGAGGAAGATGACGATGACCAAGATGATGAAGATAAATCAGCTAAAAAAGGGAAAAAGGCTAAGTCTCGCCGGGCGGAAGAGAACGACGACGATGAAGATGCCGAAGAGGATGACGATAAAAAAGAGGGGCGTCGTGCTGAACGTAAGCGCTGTGCTGCCATTTTTGGCAGTAAACACGCAGCAAATCGCCCAGATATGGCCGCCCATCTGGCGTTCAATACTCGCATGTCTGCGCGTGAAGCCATTAGCACTCTTGCCGCAATGGGGAGTGTTTCAGCTCCGCGTCGCGCGTCATTAGATGAGCGCATGCAACAGGCACAACAAGTCAGACTGGGACCTGACGCACGACAACCCGCTAGCGGCTCTGTTGAGGCACTTATAGCAAATGCAACCCGTCTCTACAACTCAGCAAAAGGTAAGAAATAATGGAACAAATCGGACAAAACCCATTCGCGCCCGGCATGACATCGACAATGTTCGTTCCCGATCAACTAGTCTCCGGTCCGCTTCAACTAGTGACTGATACAGTAACCATTGCAAAGGTAGGGTTATTGAAGAGGGGGACAGTTTTAGGGCTAATCACTGAATTAAAAGAGTATGCCCTGAGCGTTAAGACATCGACAGACGGCAGAGAGAAACCTATCGCTATTCTCGCTGATGATGTTGATACAACAACCGAATCAAAATCATGCGGGGTTTATCTGATGGGTGAGTTTAACCAAAATCGCCTGATATTTGACAAGAGCTGGACGCTTGAAGATCTGAAAACCGCGTTACGTACATCAGCTATTTTCATTCGCGATAGCATTCAAGCCCCCATCGCTTAACTCCTTACTTAATTGCACCTGATGCCTTAACCCGGCAGGGATGCGCTCGTTTTAAATTCAGTCTGGCAGCTCTGGCTGTCAGCATTGCATATAGAGAAATTGCATGAGTAATAATATTAGCATTTACGATACTAACGTATTAGTGCAAATCGTCCCGAATCTAATGACTAGCCAAAATTTTCTATTAGATCGATTTTTCCCCAATATAGTAACGGAAGATACAGAGAAGGTCTCAATTGATGTAGATGTAGGTAAACGCAGGATGGCGCCGTTTGTCTCGCCACTTGTGGAAGGAAAATTAGTAGAAAGTCGTCAATACCAGACAAACACACTCAAGCCCGCGTATATAAAAGATAAACGCGCCCCAGATTTACGTAAACCGATTCGTCGTCAAATTGGGGAGCGTATCGGCGGTGAGTACACAGCAGCAGAACGCGAAATGCTAAATCTGCAATTCGAAATGGCCGATCAAATTGACATGATTAACCGGCGATTAGAATGGATGGCTGCAAATGCGTTAGTAAAATCCCAAATTACTGTGGTAGGTGATGGATTTGAGACCACAGTAATTGATTTCGGTCGCTCATCTAATTTGACTGTCACATTAAGTGGTTCAGACAAATGGCCGCTAAAAGTCGCAGCAGGGGCAACAAACACGCAGCCATCTGATGATATTGAAGCCTGGCAGACATTAATTCTGAAAGAATCTGGTGCAATACCTACTGATTTAGTCTTTACGCCTTCTTCATGGAAAGCATTCCGTCTGGATACATCTATCAAGGATACCGCGATAACTTTTCCATCGTTGAACCCATTCGGCAACCAGGTGAATATCGGTCCAACAGTTCAAAAAGGAGGGGTATTTAAGGGAATTTGGGGCAACTTTAATCTCTGGTTATACAACGACTGGTTTATTGATCCTGTTGATAATGTTGAAAAACCCATGTTGCCGGATGGTGCGGTTATCATGTCAGGTGCGGATTTGATGGGAACGCGTGCGTTTGGTGCGATTCTTGATCCCACTTTCAACTACGGACCTTTGGCCTATGCGCCAAAGAGCTGGTTAAACCCTGATCCGGCACAGCGTTATTTAATGGTGCAATCGGCACCGCTGGTTATCCCAAGCCGGGTGAATGCCGCTTTATGTGCAACGGTGGTGTGATATGGCAAAGAAACAAGAAACTGAAAACGAACTGGGCGGCTTGCCGCCCGAATTGATGGTCGATGGTCAAGAGTTGCCAGCTTCTCAGATAGAAACGGTGGAAGAAGATCCCACTGTTCCCGATACAGACAAGCAGGAAAATCAGGGTGAGGTAATTGTTGTTGTGCTAAAAGGCCAAACAGTTAAGCATAACAGCAAAGAATACAAGGAGTTCGTGCAACTCACTCTAAGTAAAGAGGATGCAGATCGCTTGATTGAACTGGGGGTTGTGGCTGACGTTAACAAGCTGAGACAACAAGCCCTTATTCAACATGGCCCAACGGTCACAGTCAGTGACGGCGTTAAAATCAGTCATGAGGCTTGATTATGGGGATCAATTGGGACCAGCATTTATTAGCGCCGCTGCATGATGTGTTTGGGGACCCGGTTGAATACCGTCCAGCAAGCGGCGCTCATTACACTATCAGCGGCATCTTTGACCGGGCTTACACGCAAGAAGTGGAATCACTTGATGACGGCAGCACCATCAATACAACTTCTCCCGTACTTGGGGTGCGCGACATTGAGTTTCAGGCGCCGCCAAAAAAGGGAGATCGGGTATTGGTTGGTGTTGTGGGCGGTGTTCCTGTCAATACTTTGTTTGCCGTGGCTGATATTCAGCCCGATAGCCACGGCGGGACAAAATTAATACTTAACAGGGTGAAATCATGAACGCGGCAGGTATCAGGGCGTTAGTCATTGACGCGCTCAAACATAAGACCGATGCAGAAGCGCGGGTTTATTCTCCGCGCGACTGGTCAACAACGGAAGATATGTATCCAGTTATTTTGGTACAGACGCCAATCGATGTTAAGCAGTCACTGGGACGTAACGCGCCCCAGTTCAACACTGTTACGACAGTTCGCGTCACTGGCCGGTTGCAGGAACTTGACAGCGAAGCGGAAGATGATGGCGCAGCTAAAGCCGAAGAATCTTTGGAACGGTTACGTGAGCAGATAGAGCGTGCAGTGATTAACAGCTATGAACTGACTCGTCAGATTCAGCAATTTGCTCAAGTCCGCTCGACGATTGATATTGATGCTTCCGGGGAAGGCCATACAGCACAATTACTGCTTGAACTTGACATCGAATACTACCAGGGGCCGGAAGATTTCTACGAAATTGAAGCGGATCAACTGGACGAGATAGACGTCACCATCGCTATGCCGGACGGCACCCCGGAACCGCATTTCAGAATCGATTTTCAGGAGTAATCCATGTTTGTAAAACCTGTTATCGGGAGACGTGTACGCGATCCCGTAAAGGGTGTCTTTTTGCCCGAATCCGGTGCGGAAGTACCCAATAATATTTTCTGGCATCGTCGCTTAAAGGACGGTGACGTTGAAATATGTCAGCCCGAAAAAGCAGTTAAAAAGGCAGTTAAGGAGAATGAATAATGGCTATCCCATTTTCACGTGTACCGAATAACATTCGGGCACCCCTGTTTTATGTCGAGTTCGATAATTCGATGGCGAACAGCGCTATTGCGACTCAGCGAACATTGATTATCGGTCAGATGCTGAGTACTTCGACAGAAAAACCGAATGTGCCCGCTCGCATCTCCTCCGCTGCTCAAGCTGCTAGTCTATACGGTAATGGTTCACTGTTACACAGTATGTCATCGGCGTATTTTGCTAACGATCATGCGGGTGAAACGTGGGTTCTTCCCTTAAGCGATGCTGACAATATGGTCGCAGCCAAGGGCAGTGTAAAAGTGTCTACCCCAGCAACCGACACCGGCGTTATTTCGCTGTATATCGGCGGTCAGCGTGTGCAAATCACGACTGTAGCAACGGATAAAGCCGAGCAAGTGGCTACGGCACTTTCAGCAGCGATTAATCAGAAAGCCGCCTTGCCTGTTACAGCGACAGTAGCATTTGACTCGGCGGATGCGGTGACTTTGACAGCCAAAAATAAGGGTGCATCCGGGAATAGCATTGATTTACGTCTGAATTACCGGGGGCAGGCAGGCGGTGAGGCGACTCCTCCTGGCATGGATTTGAAAATCACGCCGATGGCAGGCGGGGCGGGTGCCCCCGAACTGAAAGATGCGTTGTCTAGTCTGAAAGATCGCTCGTTTGATTTTATCGTCAACCCTTATACGGACACGGCGTCACTGGATGACATGAAAGCGTTCTTGTCTGATAACGGCGGGCGTTGGTCGTGGGAGCAACAGTTATATGGACATTCATTCGGCGCTGTCGGCGGAACTTACGGGGAACTGGCAACAATCGGTGAACAGCGTAACTATCAGCATGAAACATTGTTCGGAGTCACAAAGTCCCCATCTCCCAACTACGTTTGGGCGGCAGCGTTAACCGGGGCAATCGCTCAAAGCCTACGCAATGACCCCGGCAGGCCATTACAGACATTGCCGATTAGTAGTGTATTGGCCCCGGCATCTGAGGACCAGCTTGATCTGATTGAACGTAATAACTTGCTACACAGCGGGATTTCCAGCTTTACCGTCGCTGATGACAGCACAGTACAAGTCGAGAACGTTATCACGACGTATCAAAAGAATAGCTTCGGTGATAACGATGACAGCTATTTGCAAGTTGAAACCCTGTATTTGTTGATGTACGTCACGCGTTATATTCGCACGCAAATTACGAGTAAGTTTGCCCGCATGAAACTGGTGAAAAACGGTACCCGCTTTGCCCCGGGTTCAGCCATTGTGACGCCCAATGTCATCCGCGCTGAACTCATCGCTCAGTACAGGTCATTGGAATATAACGGCTACGTGCAGGATTCGAAAAGTTTTGCGGGCGGGCTGATTGTTGAAATTAATGCCCAGAATCCGAATCGTGTTGATGTGCTGTGGACGGGTACACTCATCAATCAGTTGCGTGTCTTTGCCGTCCTTAATCAGTTCCGCTTGCAACCGGCAGCAGCATAAGAGGTAAACATGGGTAATACATCAAACAGACTCGCGGGTACCGCTTATGTCACCGTGGACGGCATTCGAATAATGGTCGCAGGGGATTTCACCTGGAGTCCCTCAACAGTCACCCGCGAGACTCTTACGGGGATGGACTACGTACACGGTTACAAAGAGAAGCCGCAAGCGGGCTTTATCTCCTGCAAGGTTCGTGACAGCGGCGGGACAACCGTTGCTGATTTTAATAATCAGACGAATGTCACTATCGTTGCTGAACTGGCAAACGGCAAGACCATCATTGGTGAAGGGATGTGGACGGTTAACACGCAGGAAGTGGCAAGCGAAGATGCAACCTTCGAAGTCCGCTGGGAAGGCACTTCCGTGACTGAAAATTAATTAAGAGAGAAATAATCATGTTAGAAACAACGAAAACTATCGTATTGAACACCCCGATTGAAAGCAATGACGGCAAAGTCCGCTACGAGCAGATCGACTTGAAAGAACCGGTATTGATTCAGGTTGAGCAGTTTTATGAAGCACAGAACAAATCAAATCATTCAATTGCCGCTATGCGTCTGTTGATTTCATTGGTTTCAGAAATCCCCGAGCCAGTACTGAAAAAAATGGCTATCAGTGATTTTCACAAATGTCAGGAGTTCCTTCTGGGTTTTTTGGACTCGAAGCGCTCGATGGCTGGCAACAACTAGCCGCTGACGTCACATTTTATTATAAGTGGGGGCCGCGCGATGCGTGGCTTCTGACAAGATCATGGCTTGAGTGGTGGGTTGAACAAGCTAATCGAATGAATAAGGAACGAACAAATGGCTAACGCTTTTGATTTTGAATTAAATGCTGATGAGAATGTCACGAAAGTTATTGATGAAATCAATGCAAAGTTGAATAGCCTCAATCCTAACTTGGCAAAAACCAAGGAGGGATTGAAATTTGGGGGATCCGAATCCACTGACGGGGTAGATGTACTTGGTACAAAGTTACGTGATATGTCTCAATATGCAAAAGATAATGTTCAGCATATCGGTGACATGGTGCCACCCCTTAAAAATGTCGGCGAACTTGCGACAAAATACGCCGGAATAGGGGCAAAAATTGGCGGCATTGGTATGGTAGCCTATGGCGCTACAAAGGCATTTAAAACTCTAAATGAGGGTGCCTCTAATGCCTACAATCTTGACGTGAGTGCAAAAAATGCCGCAATGACACCTGAAAATTTTTCGCGTCTTAGGGGGGCAATGATAATACTTGGTGCCGAGGCCGATAAAGCCCACCAAGCCGTTGAAAGTTTATATGAGGTATTTAATGAACCATTACAGACGAGAAATGTTGCTAAGTTAGCTCAATTAAACAGTATGGGAGTACATATCTATACAAATAAAGATGGTACCGCAGATGCATATAAAACAATTCAAGAATTGGCTAAAGTGTTTCCTGAATATTCTTCTGATAAACAGAAGACAATAGCTAAACTTCTTGGGCTTGATGATAACACTCTTGCGTTATTACGCGATGCTGTGGGGTTAAAAGAACGATTAAAACAATCTGATAGGTTTGGTTTTACTATTGATCCTGAGCTTAATAATCGACTTAATGAGCTTAATAGTTCATTAAGGGAATTAAATGCATCTTGGGAGGGTTTCAAACAGAGAGGAGAAAATAATCTTAATAACCTTTTAACTTTCGATGGCTCAGTTAAAGATGGGCTAGAAGGTGTAACAGATATCCTAACTAATGGGCTAGACAGTATTTCTCTGGCTCATGCGCTTGGTGCTACGCGTGGCAAAGAAGCCGATCAGCTTAGGTGGGGCTATAATACGCCAGAGTTTTATCAAAGTTTAAGCTGGAGCGATAAGGTTGCCCTTGATTTTGGTGTAATGTCTGATGGTTTTCGCGAAAAATATAATGAATGGCAAAAAACGCATCCTCAAAATGAAGCTATTCCCCAACCGCAGAAAATCCCAGAGCCACAAAAAATAGAACCTCCCAAATATCCTGATCCTTACGCAAAACCAGTGAAAGACTCATTCGGTTTGAGAAATAACAATCCCGGCAATGTGCGTGACGCTCCAAACGGCATTGGATATGTACAAGGGAAAAGTGGAACATTTGTTAAGTTCGATAATAGTCATGATGGTCTTTCTGCAATGGCTAGACAGTTAATGCTTAACGGCGACAGGGGAAAGAATACCGTTAGTAGCACAATTAGCACCTATTCACCGCCAGGAGGCATAGATAGAAATAATACTCAGGCATACATCAATTTCGTGTCAAAAGAGACAGGCTTTCTTCCTAATCAACAGTTAGATATGCATGCCCCCAAAGTGCTAGGTAATCTGATGGAAGCGATGATCAAACAAGAAAATCATGGTCAACAACCCTTTAATCAAAAACAAATCGCGGATGCAATAAACGCCGCTATCTTTGACCCGCGCTGGCAAGGTAAACGTGACATAAACTATTTACAGCTACAACGCCTGCAATATCAACCCGCTCCGCCTGAGTCTGATAAAAGATCCGCTTCCATCTTTGCAAATCAAGCAAATAACAGTGAGCTTGCTCAGAACATGGCTGAGGCGATTCAATCGGTAATAGGTGAAAATAAATTCCAGGTAGAGATTACACTGGTCAACAGCAAGACCGGAGAGCGCCAGCAATTTAATGCAAAAACTGGGGGCAGAGTGACAACCTCAATGCAATATTCTTGATTTTCTTACTTGTCTAAATGATGATTGGCCCTTTAATAAAAGGAGGTGTTTATGTCTATCTGGCAAGTCATACTGTTGCTTGTTTTCTTGTTCTTTATTGCATTATATTTATCTTTTAAAAAAGAAAAAACAGGACTAAGAACTACAATGAGGGTGCTGTCTATTGTTATCCCTATTATCTTGGTTTCTGCATTTTTTATAATGGAAAACGCCGTCAGTAAAGGTTGCTATAGTAATGAGCAGAATTTTTATGAAAGGAAAGATGCTCTTTGCTATGGAACTGGCAGAATCACACAAGTGACCATAGGTGATAGGAATCTTGAAATAGATCGCTTTATGGTTTTATCAAAAAACAAGGTAGTCATTCATACAAAAGATGGCGGTGATTTTGTTGGGTCATATGCGAACGGTACGTTCATTGTGAAGTGGCTTGATGATTTAGTTTATTAGATATAAGTTCAGCATTGCAGTAAGCCCCGCTTGGGGCTTTGATAATAAACTTTATCCACCGCGCATCACTTTAGCGGCATTCCTTTTCGCAAGTGATATCGCTCTTTTTATATCATCTAGCAGAGACTCAGCTCTTTTGATATCTTCAAGTGCAGCTTCTATAGATGAATTTGGCAGCCATTGCTTTGAAATGATATCCACCTGTTGAATATTGTCGCTGACAATATTTCGAGTATCTCCATTTATTATGTTGATCCTATGTTTGCAGTACATTCCGTTTTCGCCTGCCGGGCAAGTGCAGAATGCTAGGAAATCTTTTCCGTCTTTTATAAAAGTAGCCTTATATGGCTCTTCCGCTGATCCTTGCACGAGAAAATTTATTTTTTCCATGAAACGCCTCATGAGCTGAGTTTATCAACTATTTCTTGGTTTCTATCAGTTTTTTGATTTTTTCAACATCCAACTCAATAGAAACCAATCTTTCTTCTATGCTTGGTTTATGAACTATATCTGAATTTTGAGAAATCCAATTTTCAATGGCCGCAACCATTTCGGCGTTAAGAGATCGTCCTGTTTTATCAGCAATTCTTGCCATTTCCTCTTTTAATTCAATAGGAAGTCTTAAATTAACTTGAGGGTGTTTGTATGGTCGCTTGGTCATTATGAGTTTCTATTATTCAGTTAACTATAAGATAGATTAAGTGCGTACCTATTGACTATCAATACGTACCATATTAATATGTATGCGTACCACATACAAAAGCATACAAAGGAGATGTTAATGAAAGTGGCTGAACCCGTATCTGTTCGGATGCCAACAAAGCTAAAAGAGATTCTTCAATCGATAGCTGATGCAGGTGATAGATCTTTGAGTAAGGAAATTCTTCGGAGAGTGAAGGAGTCACTAAAAAATGAAGGGATAGTTATCCCAGAATGACAAAACCCCAAAGGCTGGCACCAATGGGGTCTTATAGTGGCCGGAAATCTTAGAGGAAAACCGACATGTCAAGTATAGCAATTAATGAAATGCATAACACTATCAATGCTGAAAATTTGCCTGTTATTACCCATAACAGCATTCCAGTAATTACTACTGAGTTGCTAGCTAAATTGTATGGGACTGAAATTATCAATATTCAAGTTAATTTCTCTCGTCATGCAGACCGTTTTATTGCCGGGAAGCATTATTTTAAACTTGAAGGCGAAGAGCTTAGGGAGTTAAAGCGCGAACTTACTCAAAGTAAGTCTGTGGAAATTGCTAGGAATGTCAGAGCGTTAACACTGTGGACAGAGCGCGGAGCAGCACGTCACGCCAAAATGCTGGAAACAGATCAAGCGTGGGACGTATTCGAAGCACTGGAAGATTTTTATTTTAACCAGAAAGAAGGTGAGTTCCTTGGAAAACAACAGGAATTACCAGTACCTCATAAAACTCAATTCACTGATGAAGAGTTGTGTAGTTTATGTTGGTTATGGAGAAATGCTGTTGAGATGATTAGTTCAATATCTGATGTTTATCCCATTCTTCGAGCAGCAGAGCATAGGCTTGCAGGTAAATACTATTCAATGCAACGTGAATATCCACGAAACACAAATATAGTCAGACGTTTGCTAGAAAGAGAGACAGCACATATTGAGTGTGCATCGTTTATTGATAATGACTGGCGAGTATTGCACAGTCTGAGAATTCCTAATAGTCCGTTCTAAGCCCAAAGCCAAGGATGGCTTAACAAATAACCCGCTTTAATAGCGGGTTATTTAGGGAAATTAAGCATGGTTTGCCGGTTTTATTAAGCTTTCCGCTGGTATTCCGAACATTTTATGTAAATTCCATACCATCGGTAGTGTGAGGCTACGTTTGCGATTAAGTATTTCATACACGCGATTTACTTTGCCAATTGCTGGTACCAAGTCTTTTGCTGTTAATCCAGATTGTTCCATTCTGAATTTTATAGCTTCAATCGGGTCTGGCGGGTCTATGTGATAGTGTTCTGCTTCATAAGCTTCAATAAGCAGCACCATTACTTCCATGTAATCAAATTCAGGTGTTCCGATTTCAGGCTGGTTATCAAAAAGTGGCGAAACAGCCTTTAACGCTGCCTGATAGTCTTGTTCGGTACGAATAGGTTTAATGTTCATTTTTACTCCGGTTCTACGGTATTGGCATCTACAGTATCGTATTGTTTATGTGTGCCAATGAATTTTACGTACACCCAGCCGATGGGATAAACAATAGAAACTATCAGGCGGTAGCTGTTCCCTTTAATGTTAAATACCACGCGATTGTTTTTTAGAATACTCGCATTGCGGTACTGGGTTTTAATTTCAGCAGGGGTTTTCCAAGTTGCTTTCTTGGCCTCGTCAACCCACGCTTTTAACTGTTGTTCAGCATCGGGATACGTTTCCCAGAACTGTTTTAATGTACTGACTGAGATGATTTTCATAAAGTTATACTAGTCCCAATTTGGGATAAAAGCAACTATTTCTGCCGCTTAATTGCGGTTTTTTTGTATCTAAAATAACCACAAGGTGGTGATATGCCATTGATTAAAGACGCCATTTCATCACTTTTGGGGAAAGATGAGGCTTGGAAATGGTCGGAACATTTGCATCCGGCATCATTCCGGGGTGTGCCATTTGCCGTAGTTTCAGGTGAAAGCGTTTTCGGCAGACGGCAAGCCGTGCATGAATATCCTTATCGTGATACGGCGTGGATTGAAGACCTTGGGCGCAGTAGCCGAAAAATCACCTTGCGCGGCTTTATTATCCAAGACAGTAAAGTTTATTCCGCGCCGGATGTGATCACTCAACGTAATAATTTGGTGGCAGCATGCGAAGAAGGGGTAAGCGGTACTCTGATTCACCCCACGCTTGGCGAGTTAACTGTCAGCGTCACTGAATCGGGCTTGCGTGTAAATGAAAGTGCGGATAATGGCCGGGTGTTTGAGTTCACTTTGACTGTGATTGAGTCTGGTCTCAAAGTCTTTGCTGTCACAAATAGCACCGCCGCAGACAGTAAAGTGAATGCTAATTGGCTCAGAACGGTCACAACGACAGCAGCTAAATTTATCGCCATGGTGAAAGGCGAGATCCGCACTGTCACACAAGCCGTGAAAACCATCAAACAGACCATTAATTTTTGGACAAACATGGTGCAATCGTCAATTGATGAAGTCACCAATCTTAGTGACATGTTGAATTCCACCTTTGGTAGCAAACGTTACGGCCGTTACAGCCGAGGCAAGATCGGCGGCTCTGTATCCGGGGCAACCGGCGTTGTACTACGAAACAATGACAGTGAAAACTATAAAAAGGTAGTCAATGAAAAAATGGCCGGGGCTGTGATGGGGCGAGAGGCAATATCAAAAGCCCTTTCGCAACTTAACGATGCTAATTCGATTGAGGGCTTGGCCAGTGGGGTGCAGTTAGTTATCAATGTGATCATTAACGCAACGGGCAGTACAGTAGAGAAAGTCCGGGTATTTGAAAATCTTGCCAGTTTTAAAAATACGCAATATCAGCAGAGCAGTGTAGACCGGAACGTAGCAGAAGCCACGACATTATTACTCGTTGTTCTGTCTGCTGGAGCAATGGCAAAAACAGCAAGTGAACTTATTCCGGCCAATCGTGATGAGGCGGCAACCATTCGGCGACGTGTTTGTGAGTCTCTTGATAACGCGATCATTAAAGCGGGTGATTTGGCGGCTGATGATGTTTTCCAATCATTAGTTCAGTTACGTTATGAGTTTGTCGAAAGTTTCTCACTGAAAGATGCAAAAGGGCGATTAACCCAGTTTAACTTACCCTCTGTATTGCCTGTACTGAATATTGCTAACCGAATCTATCAAGATGCGGGACGCAGTGATGAACTTGTGCAAGCGGTATCTCCTACTCACCCGGCATTTATGCCCGTTAAGTTTAAGGCGCTGAAACAGTGAAAAATGATGAGTTGTCATTAGTGATCGGCGGGCGCCGCATATTTGGTTGGGATAGTGTACGGGTGACGCGGGGTATTGAACGATTACCCTCCGATTTTGATTTGATGCTGATGGACTACTACCCCGGCAATGATGAGAAACAGCTTGTAGAACCCGGCGAAAAATGCGAAGTGTTCCTTGGGGATGATCGGGTAGTGACAGGATATATCGATAGCTGGAATCCGTCTATTTCCAAAAATAAACACGAAATCAAAGTAGCGGGACGGGGTAAATGTCAGGATTTAGTAGACTGCTCAGCGAAGTGGCCGAACAACGTTATCAGTCAGGCTACTCCGCTACAGATTGCTCAGAAACTGGCCCAATGGTACGACATTCAGGTGACCTCTGATGTTGATGATATGCCAACTGTCCCTCAGTTCACACTGAACTGGGGTGAATCCTCGCAAGAAGTCATTGATCGCGTTACCCGGTTTGCTGCTCTTCTTTACTACGACTTGCCCGATGGGAACTTAATCATGACGCGAGTAGGCACAGAACTGGCAGCGAGTGGGGTTGAGCAAGGGAAGAACGTCGAAACATCAGATTATAATAGTTCAATGAATGAACGGTTTTCTGAGTATACCGGCCTGTCTTTTGCTATTAGCGGACTCAATGAGACAAGTAATGATAGCGGTTATGATGTCGTCACGTTAGCAACAGCGAGTGATCCCGAAGCTAAAAAGATGCGTTATCGGAACTATGTCACCATCATAGAAAGCACACTCATATCAGCAA
Organism: Photorhabdus khanii NC19; assembly: GCF_000517265.1. Taxonomy (GTDB): domain Bacteria; phylum Pseudomonadota; class Gammaproteobacteria; order Enterobacterales; family Enterobacteriaceae; genus Photorhabdus; species Photorhabdus khanii. The sequence goes on along the minus strand of NZ_AYSJ01000013.1, from coordinate 529,820 downwards.
AGCGATCACAAGAGTCCATTGATTGGGAAATGAACCGACGCTACGGACGCTCAAAAGTGCTGAAAGTCACAATTGATAGCTGGCGGGATAGCGGCGGTAAATTATGGCAACCCAATACATTAATCCCAATTCATATGCCAATTTTTGGTCTTGAGAATGAACAGTGGTTGTTATCTGAAGTCACTTATACGCGTAACGGCGATAATGGCACACAAGCGCAATTAGTCTTAATGCCTCCAGCCGCTTTTGCTGTTCAACCATACGAATTTTACGCAATTTTGAGAGAGACGATCAGATGATGAATGATGCAATCAGAAAGTTATCTCGACGTGTCGAAATGATGCTAGGGCTTGGAAAAATCAAGACTTCACGTGATAGCGGAAACATTCAAGTTGTTCAGTATCAAACGCCGATTGAGGTCCGAGATAACACGGCCCGAATGGCTGAGTTTGGCTTCTCGTCTGCACTTCCAGCCGGGACAGATGTTGTAATTGGTTATCTTGGCGGGGATCGTTCAAGTGCTGTAGTGATTGCAAGCAACAATAAAAAATATCGGCATAGGAATTTAAATCCCGGCGAAGTGGTGCTTTATAACCAGTGGGGCTTACACATCTTACTAACCGAATCAGGGATCACGATAGAGGCAAAAGGCCAGCCCGTCACTGTGAATAATGCAACTCAGGTGACTATTAACGCGAGCGAGAGTGTGCTCTGCAATACGCCAATTTTAAAAGTGACTGGTGATATTATTGATAATTGCAACAGCAATGCTTCAACAATGAAACAGTTGCGTGATTCGTATAATAATCACACGCATAAAGTATCTGGTGTTGAGTCGGGTGGTTCAACAGTGACGAGTCAACAAACCGGGGAACCAGTGAAATGAGTGATATTACCTCTTATTGGGATGTGAATAAAATTCATGCTGACTGGCAGGCGGGGAACGGAGATTTGGTAATAGGCAACGATTTACAAACTGCAATGATTATCAGCTTATTCACAGACAGACAAGCCCGGCCTGATGATGAAATTGATGGAGTAGACCGGCGCGGCTGGTGGGGTGATATCGGTTCAGATTATCAAATCGGCTCTCGATTGTGGCTGATACGGCGCCAAAAACTCACTACCGCTGTAGCACTGAAAGCGGAAGACTATGCACGTGAGGCGCTACAGTGGATGTTAGACGATGGTGTTGTAGCTTCTGTAAATATCAATACTCAAATCGTTTATCCAAACCGGTTAAACATAGCCATTCGTTATCAGCGTCCCGGAAGAGAAAGCGAAGACCTGAGATTTTTCTGGGTATGGGAAAAAAATAATGCCATTTAAACGACAAACACTATCGGAATTACGGGAGCAGAACCGCAGTTTCTTACAGTCAGAACTCAATGAACCTGGTCCTTTGCTGAGATTCTCAAACATGGGTGTTCTTGCTGATATGGACGCGGGAATGTCTCATCTGCATTACGGCTATCTTGATTATATCGCACTGCAAACTACGCCCTTTACTGCCACAGATGAACATCTTGCGGGCTGGGGGGCAATGAAAAAAGTCTTTCGCAAACCGGCTAACGCGGCCATTTGCAATGATTATTTATTTACCGGTATTGAAGGGACAATTATTCCAGCCGGGACAATATTAAATCGTGGCGACGGTTATCAGTACAAAACGCTTTATGATGTCCGCATTGCACAAGATGGCGCTGCTAATGCATTAATAACGGCAATTTTGCCGGATATTTCTGATGATACAACGGGTGGGGGAAGTGCGGGTAATGCTGACGCAGGAACGACGTTGACACTCGATCAGAGTATTGCAGGTGTTGATGTTCATGGAAAAGCAGTGACGCCAATTATCGGCGGGGCTGACATTGAAGATGAATCTGATTTTCGCTCACGGATTTTGCTTGCGTATCAAGGGCTTTTGTCCGGTGGTTCTGATGATGACTATAGGCTTTGGGCGTTATCTGTGCCGGGTATTACCCGCGTCTGGATTCGTCGGAGAGCGATGGGGGCAGGTACTGTTGGCATCTATATCATGTGCGATAATAACGGCAAAGGCGGTTTCCCAACGGGTACGGATGGATTTTCCAGCTTAGAAAATTACGGAACGGCGGCAACAGGGGACCAAGCGAGAGTTGCTGATTATATTTACCCGTTGCAGCCAGTCACTGCATTAGTCTGGGTATGCTCCCCAATTCAGCGTAAAATTGATATCACAATCAACGGTATATCTTATGTTAGTCGTGATGTGACGAATGCCATAGCCGCCGCTATTGACAATGTATTTTTTGAAAGTGGTAACCCCGATGGGACCGGGCGAGTGCTTATTTCAGAGCTGCAATATGCGATTGCTGATGTGCCGGGAACTGCGGGGTTTGTTATCACATCCCCGACAAGTAACATTAAGCTCGGTACCGGGGAATTACCTCTTAGAGGGGAGGTTATCTATACATGAGTCGATATAGCGTAGAAGACTATACATCAGCATTAAACGGGCTATTGCCTGTTGGTTTGGCGTGGACTCGTCAGCATTCATCAGTCATGAGTGCCGTAGCAAAAGCAATTGCTCGCTCATATTATCGAAGTGATCGTGACGCATGGGGATTAATTGAAGGGGCTTTCCCGGCAACGGTAACTATCATGTTACCCGAATGGGAAAAATCGCTAGGGCTACCCGACGATTGCGGGATTGGGGAAGTTGATACTATCCCTTTAAGACAGAAAACCGTTGTTTCGCGATTACTGAGAGATGGCGGGCAGTCAAAAGAGTTTTTTATTAATCTGGCGGCAACGATGGGCTATACCATTACGATTACGGAATACCGACAAGCACGCGCGGGCCAGTCTCGTTGCTGTGATGCCTTGAACGGTGAAGATTGGCCTTTCGTATGGCGAATTAATGCCCCCAAAACTACCATCTTTTACGCTGTAGCCGGTGGGAGTTATTGCGGAGATCCGCTTCGCTCGTGGGGTAACAAACGGCTTGAATGTCAATTTAACCGTCTTTGTCCTTCACATACAATTCTGCAATTCGGTTACAGTAACTAAATAACCCTTTATTTATTATTTTCAAATCACATTTATTGTGAGGTTTTGTTATGCAAAAAATTGGTGATATTACAAATACTGCGGATAAGAATGGGGAATTTACTAACGGTAATGTTGCCGCTGGTATTGCACCGACAATATTAGATGCAGGATGGTTTAATACCGTTCAGCGTGAACTCATTAATGCAATATTGGGATCGGGGATTAAATTAGACAGTAAAAATGACAGTCAGCTTTTTGCTGCTATCAAAAAATTAATTGACAGCAGCGCAGTAGAAGTTCACGACGCTTCACTAACCCAAAAAGGCATAGTTCAACTTACCGATGTAACAGGGAGTAGCAATACACTTGCAGCCACTCAGAAGTTGATTACCGACGTCAACAACAACGCCAACACTCGCCTGGTAAAAAACCAAAACGGCGCCGACATCCCTGATAAAAGTGAGTTTGTGAAAAACCTCGGTTTGTCGGAAACGGTGACTAAGGCGAATAGTGCGGTATCTAAAACAGATGCAGATAGCACATATGCGCGGAAAAAATCACAAGACGATTTTACTTGCGGTAGTTTAAATGTTGTTGCTAATCATGAGTATCCCGGAATCAAATTAGAAAAAAAAGACGGTAGATACGTTCAAATTTATGCAAATCCCGACGAGCAAGACCCATTAACGATCTCATATAGAGACAAAAACGGCGATACAATCTATTACGCAAGTGTACAGAAGAAATCTGGCATTCTGGCAATGCTAGATGATATCAACGTTCCTGTTGGCGTCCCGCTTCCGTACCCCCATCGATATACGCCCGCAGGTTACTTAACATGCAACGGTCAGACATTCGATAAGTCTTTATACCCAAAGCTAGCAGAAGCTTATCCTGCCGGTAGAGTGCCTGATTTAAGGGGCGAGTTTATCCGGGGGTGGGATGATAGCCGAGGTGTTGATCCGGGGCGGGTGTGTGGAACGTGGCAGGGTGATGCAATGCAAAATATTACAGGCGGGTTTACAATCCGGCGTCACAAATCGTGGTCGCAGCTACAAAGCGTAACTGGCTGTTTTGATAGTAAATTTAACTCATCATCAGGGCTTGTAGCAAATCAATCATCCGGCGAACACGGCGAAGACGGCGTTACTTTTGACGCATCACGCGTAGCACGTACTGCAAACGAAACCCGCCCCCGCAACGTCGCATTTAATTACATAGTGAGAGCAGCATAATGACAGAACAAAAATACTCTTTAGAGCATGAAACAGCAGTGTTAGGTAAAGATGGTTTAGCCGAGAAAGCCGGTTGGATAAAGATTTACCACACTAATCAGATGACGAGGGAATTCACAGTTTCAGACATTGAATATGTGATGCTGGGTGTCAGTCTATCAGCCGGTGCTTATCCTGATGCTCCAAAGCTGCCCGATTCTCATGATGAAGCCGTTTGTCGCAGCGAAGATGGAAAGTGCTGGGAAACCGTCCCGGACTATCGCGGAAAGACAGCTTACGATACGTTGACTCGTGCACCAACTGAGATAACAGAAATCGGTGAATTGCCGGATACGCTGACCTTCAAGAAACCCGATACCGACTACGATAAATGGAACGGTAAAGAGTGGGTAGTTGATAAAGACCTTTTGAAGGCCAGTCAGATCGATGAAGCAAAGCAGCAACAAGCCACACTGTTACAACAAGCAAATGAAACACTCTCATTGCTACAAGACTCGGTTGACTTAGAAGTCGCTACAGACTCAGAGAAAGCCGCTTTGCTTGAGTGGAAGAAATACCGCGTTCTGCTCACTCGTGTAGATGTTAATCAAGCGCCTGATGTGATTTGGCCGGAAGTGCCGAAGTGAGGAAAATATAGCGAAAGGATATAGTGAACGAATAGTGAAATGTGATTTGTATCAACAAAAAAGCCACCTTGCGGTGGCCTTTTCTTTTCCCTAACTCACTGTTTTATCAGTGAATTTTATATGGTGCCCAGGGCGGGACTTGAACCCGCACAGCCTTACAGCCGAGGGATTTTAAATCCCTTGTGTCTACCGATTTCACCACCTGGGCTGAATTTGGAGGCGCGTCCCGGAGTCGAACCGAGGTTAACGGATTTGCAATCCGCTGCATGGCCACTCTGCCAACGCGCCTTACTTATTCAGCTATTAAGTTACCAATCATTTATCCTAACTAGTAACCTGGAGCGGGAAACGAGACTCGAACTCGCGACCCCAACCTTGGCAAGGTTGTGCTCTACCAACTGAGCTATTCCCGCACCGCTTCGAACCGACTGATTTACTTATTTGTTTTCGTAAATCTCATGTGCCGTTCGATGCGTTGCATTCTACTTACTTCACGTATCGAGTCAACACAATTATTGTTAGGATGTGTTTGTTCGATGTTTTTTACGTCACTTCGATCAAGCTTCCCGCAAATCAGACCACGCCGCGCTGACATATTGAAACATTGACCAAAATGTTATCGCTGTAGCAACGTAAAGTAATATGAATCCACCTAGTTCGAATTCAAAATTAGGACGCCATAATAAGGTAATTAATGCCGCCATCTGTGCTGTCGTTTTTACCTTACCCATCCAGGAAACGGCAACGTTACTGCGTTTTCCTAATTCAGCCATCCATTCTCTGAGAGAAGAGATGATAATTTCACGTGCTATCATTGTTGCAGCGGGGAGTGTTATCCACCATGTATGATAATGCTCGGAAACTAATACTAATGCGGTGGCAACCATGATTTTGTCAGCGACAGGATCAAGAAATGCGCCAAAGCGGGTTGTTTGCTTCCAAAGGCGGGCGAGAAAACCGTCAAACCAGTCTGTCGCCGCAGCGACAACAAAAATTATGGCACAGACCATCGGCGCCCAATTGAATGGCAAGTAAAATGCCAGTACAAAAAATGGGATCAGGGCGATACGGAACAGAGTGAGCCATGTTGGTATATTTAATTGCATAGTGCTTCTTAACTATCTGGCTATAGTGGAATTTATAAGTATGGTGCATCAATGCACCTAGTGTTTCAATGCATTATGAATTTTTTCTGCTAATGCATAGGAAATAGTCGGTACTTTTGCGATCTCTTCGACACTTGCGTTGCGTAAAGGCTGTAACCCCCCCATATATTTCAGTAACATTTGCCGGCGTTTTGGACCAACACCGGCAATAGATTCTAACGTACTGGTTTTTCTCACTTTATCTCTCCGCTGGCGGTGCCCCGTTATCGCATGGTTATGTGATTCGTCACGGATATGTTGAATCACATGCAGGGCAGGTGAGTCCGGTGGTAATGCTATACCTTCACCTTCTGCCGCGAAAAATAGTGTTTCAAGCCCGGCTTTGCGATCGCTTCCTTTGGCAACGCCTATCAACTGAGGGCGTGTTTTGTCCCATTCAACATCAAGAGACTGGAATACCTCTATTGCCTGAGCTAATTGCCCTTTTCCGCCATCAATGAAAATAATGTCGGGAATTTTTGATTCATCCCATGTCTTTCCGTATCGACGGCGCAATACTTGATTCATGGCAGCGTAATCATCACCGGGCGTAATGCCACTAATATTATAGCGCCGATATTCAGAACGTAGTGGGCCATTACTATCAAAGACAACACAAGATGCAACAGTTTGTTCCCCCATAGTGTGACTGATATCAAAACATTCCATTCTCTGAATTTTTGCCAACTTAACTAAATTAGCGAGAGATTCTAATCTTTGGTGAATGGTGGATTGTTGAGATAAGCGAGTAACTAAAGCTGTTGCTGCATTTGTCCGGGCGAGTTTCAGATAACGGGCCCTGTCTCCGCGAGGGCGGGTTTGAATATGAATTTTTCGACCGGATATTTCAGATAATGAATCAGATAAAATGTCTTTCTCTTGCAGAGCAAAATCCAGCAAAATTTCTGATGGCAAAGTCCGGTTTTGGCTGCCTTGTAAATAAAATTGACCAAGGAATGTCTGCACAATCTCGTCGGGTTTTGTCCCAGCCGGTATTTTAGGGTAATAACTTCGGCTCCCCAGTACTTTCCCCTGACGTATAAACAGGACATGCAGACAAGCTATGCCCGCTTCAAATGCAATGCTAATAACATCCAAATCGTCGTCTGTACCTGAAACAAATTGTCTCTCAGTGACCTGACGAACGGTTTGAATTTGATCGCGATATCTCGCAGCATCTTCAAATTTCAGTTGTTGGCTGGCTTCTTCCATTCGGCTAATCAATTTGGTTAAAACTTGCTGATCTTTGCCTGAAAGGAATAGGCGAATATAATCAACTTGCTGTTGATATTCTTCTTCACTTACCAGCCCATTAACGCAAGGCCCAAGACATCGGCCAATTTGATATTGAAGGCATGGTCGGGAGCGATTGCGGTAGATACTATCCTCACATTGCCGGATAGGAAAAAGTTTTTGCAGTAAGATTAATGATTCACGTACTGCATAAGAGCTTGGAAATGGGCCAAAGTATTCACCTTTAGCATGTTTAGCACCCCGATACATTGCCAGCCGTGGGTGTTTATCTGCGCTGAGAAAAATATAAGGATAAGATTTGTCATCTCGCAGTAAAACGTTATATCGGGGCTGATAAAGCTTGATGTAATTATGTTCCAATAGCAATGCTTCGGTTTCTGTATGTGTGACAGTCACATCTATTTGAGCAATGCTTCTGACCAGAGATTCGGTTTTACGGCTGGCGACCTGCGTACGAAAATAACTGGAAAGCCGCTTTTTTAAATCTTTAGCTTTACCGACATAAATAACCGTTCCCAAGGTGTCATACATACGATAAACACCAGGCTGACTGGTTACTGTTTTTAAAAATACTTTTGAATCAAATTGTTCCGTCACTGTTTAACAGACTCTCTGTGTCGAACAGCCCATAACGTATTGCCATATGTGTTAATTCTACATCACCGCCGATATTTAGTTTACTAAACATTCTATAGCGATAGCTATTGACGGTTTTTGGGCTGAGATTAAGTTGTTCAGAGATATCACTCACCTTTTGTCCCTTTGTGATCATCAGCATAATCTGTAATTCACGATCAGACAGGCAACTTAGTGGATTATCTGCCTGTGGGTTAATTTGGCTAAGGGCCATTTGCTGGGCAATATCGGGAGCGATATAGCGCTGTCCGGCATTAACCGTACGAATCGCATTGACCATATCCTGAGGAGTAGAGGCTTTACTGAGATACCCTCTGGCACCCGCCTGCATCATCTTCATTGGCAATGGATTTTCAGTATAGATAGTCAGCATAATTACCCGGACATCGGGATGATAACGCAGAATTCTTTTTGTTGTCTCCAGGCCACCGATGCCTGGCATATTCATATCCATTAACACGATATCTACTTTATTCGTCCGGCACCATTTTATCGCGTCTTCACCACAATTGACTTCTCCTGTAACTGTTATCCCTTTCACGTCATCAAGAATACGTTTTACACCAACCCTGACCAATTCATGATCATCGACTAACAAAACATTTATCAAAAAAGTGTCTCCAACTGGCCCTATGCTCATACATGAGCTTTCATTGATATTGCTTGTGAATTAAATTTGTTTCGGAAGAGTTAACTTCAGTAAGCTATTTTTTGATTTTTAGTAAAAATTATATAAAACAATAGAATAGATAAATTATCCCAAAAACTCATCAGGAATGTGAATATTATACTTATATCTCTCAAAGACAAAAGAGAATTATCTTATATGGCGATATACATTATTTATTTACAACAGGAGCATCCTGAATATTCTGATTATAATAGAATTAATAACTGCATAAATAGTTATAAAATAAATAAATTTAACAATAAGTTAACATTTGTTTTTGTAGATCTATTTGCCAGGTGTATAAAAATAGGGGGCAAATTATGTGGTATAATTATTATTTTCATGATGTAATTAATACTTAAGATAGGTAACGACTATGAGTAAAATTGATTTGACTTCATCTTCCGATACCGAAGTTCTGGCAACAGAAGTGACATGTTTAAAAATGTTGTTGGCTTTGGTTCTTAAAACGATGGGGCAAGCTAATGCCGGGAAAGTTATACTGAATGTAGAGCGTGCTATTGCAGAAATGGAAGATAAAAAACAGGCTAAGGTATTTGAAAATACCGTTCAGCAGATAAAAGCGTTATATCGGCAGTAAAATAGGTTTCAGGGGCTGATGTTATTGCCCCTGTACATTTTCCTTTTGGCATATGTGAAAATGCTAAACGTTTATTTTCATAAGTATTAATTCTATGTGAAAGATATTGGTTATATTCTATATGGATATGAAATATAAGAATTTTTATTGCTTTTTATCATTGTTTTCGTTTGGTTAAATAACTCATAGTAATTAACAGTATATAGAGTATACTGAATGTAGTAGTCTGGTTTGGTATGTAAATATAGGAGGGTGCGTATGTACAAAACTATTTTAGTACCAGTAGATATTTCAGAAGATGAATTAACGAGTAAAGCCGTTAAGCATGCCCTGTCTTTAGCTAAAGAAACGGGTGCGAAGCTCCATATACTTCATGTATTGCCAATCTCATCGGCGATTGTTAATGCATATTCATTAGGATATGAGGAAATTAAGGATAAAGCGACAATTAAAGCAGAAGATGATTTAAGAATGCTGCTTGATACGATGGCTCTTCCTGATGATAAGCTATCCTATTCCATTGCATTTGGTTCGCCAAGAGACGAAATAACAGAAACTGCTACAGAAATTAATGCTGATCTTATTGTTATTGGCTCAAGGAGGCCTAATATCACAACGCATTTATTAGGATCTAATGCAGCAGGAGTTGTCAAATACTCGAAAATATCTGTTTTGGTTATCAGGTAAGATAGCTGAAGCTTAAAGCCTATCCCAGATAGGTATCGTTGTTGAAAACGGTTCTTGTGAATAAACCGCTAATATGGACAGTGGATAATTGGATAAGCCATCGCAGGATGGCTTACCATTAGCTAAAGCTGTTTTAGTAAATCTTGATCTGGCTTCATTTTCATTGAGATTGCATGTGTCTGTGTAGAATTAACGAATTATACAGTAATTTGTTTGATTTAGTTAAACAACTCACAGCAAATGATGGAATATTTCATATACTCATTGAAGTAGTTCGGTTTGGTATATAAATATAGGAGTGTATATGTACAAAACTATTTTAGTACCGGTGGAAATTTCAGAAGATGAATTGACCGATAAAGCGATTGCACATGCGGAGTATTTGGCTAAATTGTCTGGTGCCAATATACATCTTTTTCATTCCATTCCTGATATCTCAAGATTTTCAGTTAGTTATAGTTATCATTATGATCTGATCAACTCTTTTGCCAAGAAATCTATTGCAAGGTCAGAAGAAGAACTGGCAAAAGTTGCTGAAAGAATAGACTTGCCAAAAGAGCGAGTCTCTTTCTCCGTCGCTTTTGGATCACCAAGGGACAAAGTATTATCAACAGCAAATGAGGTTGAAGCCGATTTAATTATCATTGGTTCCAGGCGACCTAATATTTCGACTCATTTATTAGGTTCAAACGCTTCAGGAATTGTCGGGTATGCAAATATTTCAGTTTTGGTAGTCAGATGAGTTATTTATTTAGTAATGAAAAAGCTATCTTTTATATCGTACCCATTGTTTAATATATATTAAGCTATTAAATACTTATGTGATAATCCGGTGTCTATATTCTGCACCGGATTTTTATATTTTAAAAATAATGTTGAGCTTATTCTGGAGATAATTGATTTTAAATGATCCATATTTTATCGAAAAGTTGATCCAGTACGGCAAATTCTGCATTGAATATTGTGCTTAAAGTGAATTTAGTATAAATATATCTAATCAATCAGCAGCTTATGCGGTTATGCTAAAAATAAGCGTGATTTTCATTTATTAGCTATAGTTAATTCCAGCAAGGTGACTCTATTCGATAACAGGGTGAGGATAAAATATGTTAAAAAAATTAACGGCTGAATTGCTTGGAACGTTCGTTCTGGTTTTTGGGGGATGCGGTAGTGCTGTATTAGCTGCTGGATTTCCTGAATTAGGTATTGGTTTTGTCGGTGTCGCTTTAGCATCTGGTTTAACCATTGTGGCGATGGTGTACGCAGTAGGGCATATTTCTGGTGGACATTTTAATCCTGCGGTGACAATTGGCCTTTGGGTGGGAGGGCGTTTTAGGGCCGCAGAAATTATTCCTTATGTTATTTCTCAAGTTATAGGCGGTATTCTTGCGGCGGCTGTGTTGTATGTTATTGCCAGTGGGCAGGCTGGTTTTGATGTGACAGCCAGTGGTTTTGCATCTAATGGTTATGGTGAGCATTCACCTGGTGGATTTTCACTTCAGTCAGCTATTGTTGCTGAAGTCGTTTTGACGGCTATTTTCCTGATTGTCATTATTGGTGTAACAGATAAACGAGCCTATGCGGGTTTTGCGCCATTAGCAATAGGTTTGGCGTTAACTTTAATTCACTTGGTCAGTATTCCTGTTACAAACACCTCAGTTAACCCTGCGAGAAGCACCGCTGTTGCTATATTCCAGAATACCTGGGCTTTAGAGCAGTTATGGCTATTCTGGGTTATGCCGATTATTGGCGGGATTGTGGGCGGTGTAATTTACAGGTTACTGCTTGCTGAAAAACAATGATTTTTACCGATGGAGTTACTTTGTTTTAAGGCCACGCGATAGCGTGGTCTTTTTCATACTGTTTCCAAATATATTGCCAGGATTGCAAATCGGATTTATTTGTCAGCAAGTGCCAGATCCCATTCTTCGTCATGTTAGATAGTCTTTCGTTTTAAAAGGAGTATTTAAGAAGAAATGCAAATAAACAATGTTTGTCTTATAGGTCGATTATGAGGCAATATAAAAGGGAGAGATCAAAATGATATTTTAAATAAATAGGGTATGTCATTGAAACAGAAAGTTAATTTTTGGGCGATTTATATTGGGTGTTTCAGTTTAATTGTTCCATCATCTTCTTTTGCTGCTCCGGCTACATTTGAGCAAGCTAAAACTGAACTGCGTAACCATATCTATCATGATCAATTTAAATCAAAGGCGGGAACATTGTATTGTGGCTGCCATTGGCAATGGACGGGGAAGAGTGGTGGGCGCGTCAATCTGTCTTCGTGTGGTTATCAAGTCAGGTCACAACAAAATTGGGACCGGGCCGAACGGATTGAATGGGAACATATTGTTCCTGCCTGGGTTTTTGGACATCAGCGGCAGTGTTGGCAAAAGGGAGGCAGGAAAAATTGTGTATCCTCAGATCCGGTTTTCAGGGCAATGGAATCTGATATGCATAATTTGTCTCCATCCATTGGCGAGGTTAACGGTGATCGCAGTAATTTCAGTTATGGAATGTTACCAAAGAATGAGCCGAATGATTATGGCGCTTGTACCAGTAAAGTCGATGCTAAATCTCGCACGTTCGAGCCGCGGGACGCAGTAAAAGGGCAAATTGCCCGGATCAATTTTTATATGCACGATCGTTATAATCTTTCTATGTCACGTCAGCAGCAGCAGTTATTCATGGCCTGGGATCGTCAATATCCACCAAATCAATGGGAACGGGAGAGAGATAACCGAATTGCCGGCATTATGGGGCATCATAATCCTTTTGTTACCGGTGAACGGAAATGGGAATTGTGGCATAAGAATTCAGCTATCGGTGTTTCACCAGCAGAGCAGAGAAAGGGGCAGGTGAAGAATAATCAAACAGATACCCAGAAAAAACGGGTGTCATCTGATTCGTCACATACAGGATTAATCAAAGGTAATAACAATAGCAAAATTTATCATTTCTCCCATTGTTCAGGATATAAGGCGATTTTGGAGAAGAATACTGTTTATTTTCAAACAGAAGTTGAAGCAAAAAATGCCGGCTTCCGATTGGCTGGAAACTGTAAGAGTACTTAACAACCCAGATAATTAATTATTGCTCTGTTGCCAACGCCGTTGAGGTTTTTTGCAAGATCCCTCACGGCGTGATCCTTAGTCTGTTTTTCTGATTATTCGGCGTCTTTGCCTTCATCGTCTAATTCAGATTAAATTTTTTATAATTAATGATTATCTTGGAAAAGTCATTGAATATAATGCCATTATATTCTCGCAGTATCTTACTAAAGTTATTCATTTTTTGTTTTTTTATATCAATCCGGTAAATTATAATTTTAATAAAATTTTCTTAAGTAAATATAACCAGTGTTATATTTAAATCTTTTTATTTTATTCTTGGTGATCTTTATTTTTTGATAAATTATGGCTTGCGTTAAAAATAATTATTAATATTATACCTGTAGTGAGTTATATTTTATATTGTGTGATGATGGTTATAATTAAATTTACATACTTGTTGATATAGCATAATAAATTAAATATCAGATTGTTTAACATGCATTTATAGTGAGAATGATTTACATCAATCTTACTATTTGTAACATCATCATTTAAATATATTTTATCAGATTTAGGTGTAGCTTGTTATTTCTGTCAGAGGTTAATTGCTTGCAAAATTTGTGGTTATCCACATTTCATATCAGTCCAAAAGAGGATTGTGCGGTAGCTATTGCCTATTTGATTGAAGTGACCAGCCAGAAAAGATTCATGAAACTCGTTAATGTATGACACAGAATTTAGGATGTTATTATGGGAATTAATGAATATTTGAGTGATCTTGATGAGAGTGAAAAAGATGAATTTTATCATCTGATATCAAAATATAACCGGAGTAAGAATCGATCGCTTATAAGGCGGGAAAGATTAGAAGAGCTGTTTCCATTATCTTTACCGCAGAATAGGTTATGGTTACTCAGTCAATTAGAGAAAGCGCTCAATTATATCATTAATCATCATGAATCTTTGCGTACAATCCTTGATTTAATAAACAAACTGTAGATCGTCAGCTGAATTATTATTTTGCAGGCAATGGCAGATAAGATTGCCCAGCCAGTTAAAGATATTGATATTCTGCCGGCAGAGGAAAGAGATCTATTGATAAATCAATGGAATGACCTGGCTGATGATTATCCGTCAGCGGGTTGTCTCCATGAACTCTTTGAGCGACAGGTTACCAAGACACCAGATGCATCTGCGCTGATATTTAATGATCATGCCCTGAGTTATGCTGAACTTAATCGTCGGGCTAACCAACTGGCACATCGGCTGATTGCCGAAGGCGTTGTACCGGATAGCCGGGTGGTGATTTGTGTTGACCGGACACCATTAATGGTTATCGGTTTGCTGGTAATTCTAAAAGCCGGTGGCTGCTATGTTCCTCTGGATCCTGATTATCCCCAGGAGCGGTTGCACTTTATTCTGGCGGATGCGTCCCCGATATTGGTATTGCATGATAATGCCGGCCAGAAGGTACTGACAGCCGCACAAGAAAATGGCTTGCTGACATTGGAACTGACCCGAACATTGCCGGAACAGGCTCCGCAAGTCACAGGATTAACACCACGCCATCTGGCTTATGTGATTTATACCTCGGGTTCAACGGGCCAGCCGAAAGGGGTGATGATAGAACATCATTCTGCTGTGCGAAAATTACCGGTATTGCGTGACGTGCTGGCAATTAATGCCGATAGCCGATTGTTGCAATTTTGTAATTTCTCTTTTGACGTCTCGGTATCGAAATTTTTCTGTCCGCTTATCAGCGGTACCGGTGTGCACTTGCTTGAGAGCCATGCCAGACAGGAACTGATGCAGTTCTGGTCACTGTGTGACCGGCAGGGGATCACTCATGTATCGTTGCCGTTCCAGTACTGGAATAAGTTGATTGAGACCGGGTTTCCTGATGCAACGTCAAGCCTGAAATGTGTCTGTATTGGTGGTGAGAAAATTTCAGCTAAAGCGATTAATGCCTGGCTGGAAAGCAGCGCAAAACAGATCAAATTGGTGAACTATTATGGGCCGACGGAAACCACTATTACCGCCACCTGACAGTGCAGAGTTTGTTTCTGATAACTATATTGCACCTGCTAATACCATTGAAAAAATAATCGCTAAAATTTGGATGAAAATCATCGGTACTCCACAAGTGGGAAGAAATGACAATTTCTTTAATTTAGGAGGGGATTCCATTCTGAGTATCAGAATGAATAGCCAGATTCGTCATGTTTTTAATATGCATGTTGATAACTCGACTGTGTTTAATAATCCGACTTTAGCGGGATTTGCTGCGGTGATTGCTGAACAATTGGCGAAAGGGGAGTAATGCAGATGTAATTGCATTTGTTCAACTTGTAAGAAGAACTTGCCGTTGAGGTTTTTTTCCTTTGTGAAGTAGATAATTGCTAAAATAGCCGGAAGATCTTTCCGGCTTTATTCAGTGTGACCTTCATTAACTTATTGTGTGATTTTCCCTTGTTAGCGCAAGCGTTCGCTGGCGAGATGATAAACATCACTCCGTTCGCGTTTACCCACGGCAACAACGATAATGATCAGGCAGTCATCAATAACTTCATACACCAGACGAAAACCCGAAGCGCGTAACTTAATTTTGTAACAGTTAGGCATTACCCGAAGTTTTGCTGATGGTATGTGCGGGTTATCACAGCACTTTTTGAGTTTTTTGGCGAACTGCTGCTGTATTGCCTTATCTAACCTCTCCCATTCTTTCGCTGCTTCCTCCTTGAACTTTACGCGGTAGTTCATAGATACTTATCCAGATCCACGTCCACTAATGGTTGGTGTTGGCGCTCTTTGACGAGGCGTGATAATTCCTGATCGTCCAAGGCATCAAGCAGCTTTTCGTACAATTCAGCCGGAACACAGTAAAAGGCAGGTTGATTGCGGTTTAGGATAGCGACGGGGTAACCGCCACCTTCCCCCACGGTAGCCATTGGATTTTTCTTTAACTCACTGATGCTTGCGCTCGTGTCGCTTAGAATAACGTTTGCCATACATCCTCTCAATAAGACTGGTTAACAAGTCTCATCGTAGGCAGAAAAAGACCTGTTAACAAGTCTTTTTTTACGTGTGATTTCTTTTCAACTTGCGATTAATGGTTAATAATTTTCGATTAAATGCCATTAACTATTATTTTGAAAAGCTGCATTTATTAAGTTAAATCTGTCCTTGATATAAAAGCTTTAATACTTTGGTATTCTCGCTTTTAAATGATTAGGTAGGTTAGGTAAATGTAAAATAAGTGGAGCATAGAATCGTGGATAAATGACTTAAACAAGGCAGGGTAAACAAAATAAATCATACCTCTTTCCGGGCTGAGACGGTCCAGAACTCCGATTCACCCCAGGTGAACAGCCTGCCCGCCCACGCCACTTTTCCTTCTTCCGTGCATATTTCCCGCGGGGTTCCCTGATGATCACTGACCACATAATGCAGCTGCCCCTGTTCATAACGCGCCGAGGGGGTCAGTTTTCTCGGTTCATACAGCCAGTGAATGCTGTGCTCATATCCCACCGTGCCGTCTGCATACACCGGCGTCTCTTCTATCAGCTGGTCACCACTCCACAGGTAATCGTAACCCATAATCGCCGTCGGTTTCAGTTCCAGATCCGGTAACCCGTCAAGCCACCGTTTCAGGCTAGTGGCCTCCAGCGTGCTGTCCACTTCCTTGCGTTTACTGATACGCCGGCCAAAGGCATCATAGCGATAACGCCAGCGGGTCCCTTCCGGGGTGATAAATTCAGTCAGCTGGTTATGCGCATCCCAGTGGTAACAGAACGTCCTTGACCGGTAACCGTATTTATGCATGGTTTTTTCCACCCGCCGGCCATTTTCATCATATAGGTCTCGCCGGTGGCGTTCGTCACCGCGGTCAGGCGGGTCAGTTTGTCGTAGGCAAAGGTGAGGGCGGTCCCATCCGGGTGGGTAACGCAGCTCAACAGGTCAAAGGCGTCATAGGTATACCGGGCAAGGTGTTTGGCACCAGATGGCCTGGGTTGATTTTTCTGCAATGACATCACGCCCCCTTATTTTTCATGAGGATATTCAACGCACAGACCCTCGGTCCGGCGGTTTTTTGCGTGTAGTCAAAATCATCAAGGGGTTAAAGAGACCCCTTTGGGGAAAAACATTAAGCCAATGAAGTTGCTAGCAGTCTGTTGCTGATAGTCTTGTTGATAACCTGCATTGAACAGGTAACCTGGGCTGCTATACCATCGGTTACCAAAGAGAGAGTCACGACAAATAATGCGTAGTTTTATCTGTTTAATATCTCATCGGTAAAATATAACAAAAAATTGACTGCGTCTTGTTTGTTTGGTTGGCTAATGTCCGATCAATTTCAAAAATGTGATGCATGTCACGAAATTTTTTGTGCAGTGCGGCTGTAACGGAATCAGCGCTGTTTTGTTAAAAATATCAAGCCCCTTCATGATTAATCAATGGTCTTATCAACGTCTGTCGTCAGCGTTTCAAGACTAACAGGCGATAGTGGGATGCGAGGGGATGGTATTGCCCAATGCTTGATATCGTGGAGAATGGCGGAACAGATTTTTCCCTGACAAGCCCCCATGCCGCACCGTGTTGCCATTTTTGCACTATGCCAATCCTGAAATGGTTCAAGTTCTTTTAAACGCACGTCTTCACAACGGCAGATCAAGGTATCGGGTGGAAGTACCTGTGTGATCTCTTCATTCAATTTAAACGCCTGTGCCGCCGCTGTTGCAAAACGCCGCCATGTTATCCGTTTCTGCCGCCATTTTTCAGCTAATGCGTATTCACCACTTGCGGCAAACCCGGCAATAAATCCTTCACAAAGTGCAAGCTCACTGCCGCCAATACCGGTGCATTCTCCTGCGGCATAGACATCAGGTATCGTCGTTTGTTGCCATGCATCTGCCTGAATATTTCCTTGTTCATCCAGCAAGCAACCAAGCAATTGCGCCAATTCCGTATTGGGCCTTAAACCAAAACCGCAAGCCAAACGCGTACAGGATAATTTCTGCTGCTGCCCTTTATCGCTGATATACACGCCAGTTAACCTTCCTTCTGCTGAGGTTTCCACTCCCAACACCATACTGTTTTTGTAATAATTTTTAAGTGGCATGAGAGTGGTGGCTTGATGCAATTTTTCTGACCAACGGATCAGTTGTAAGCCAAACCAAAATAAGCGGTGCAAAGGTGCCTGTTCAATGATGCCAACCACGTTCCCGCCCGCTTTTTTCACCGTTTCTGCAACTGCAAGCAAAAGCGGACCGCTACCCGCAATCACAACACGCTCATCGGTCATGGGCAGGCCATTTTTTATCAACGCCTGTAATCCCCCAGCTCCCGTGACACCCGGTAATGTCCATCCAGGAAAAGGAAGTAATTTTTCTTTGGCTCCGGTACAAAGAATGATGCGTTGGTAGTGAATAATTTGGTGCTTACCGGCCGCTTCAGCAATCACGCATTGGTTGTCTACTGCAACCACTTTACAACCTGGTAAATAGATTAATGCATCTGCTGATAGCACCGATAAATAACGTTTTGCCATCGGTGGTAATGCATGAGATGGCCCTTTACGCCAAATTTGTCCGCCTGCACTGGGATTGTCATCAATCAGGATCACGGATTGCTGTCCCTGTACGGCGGCCTGTGCGGTAGCCAATCCCGCAGGCCCTGCGCCAACAATCAGTACATCACAGTGCAGTACCATAGAAGATGATGATGTTGCCATATTCAGATCCTCTCAACTTTCATATCAGTTTCACAAACTGTCTGGCACGCTACACGACGGCGACCATTAATCATCAAACGGCATTCCTGGCAGATCCCCATACCACAGAAAGGCACTCTCAATTGATGTGATACAGACATACGGCAATGCTCATCACCGGTATAAGCCAGTGCCGCTGCAACCGTGATCCCCGCAGGAACTGTGATCATTTCGCCATCAATAAACAATGCAATAAATGGTGGTTTTTTGAGTGTCATGGCAACCTCTTTTGACGGGCCATAGGGGTAAAACGAGCAGGTTGGTAAGGTGATGGATCAATCTCTGTTTTTCTATTCAGCATCAATGCAGAGATGATTCTGGCGCTGCCCGGTGCTGTCGTCACCCCTAATCCTTCATGGCCTACAGCCAGCCATAGCCAGTCATAATCGGGATGTTGTCCCAATAACGGTAAGCCATCCGGAGTCGCAGCACGAAAGCCGGACCAGCAACGTAAGATGTTCATCTGACCAAGTTGAGGTAAAAAATGGAGTGCGCGTTGGAGCATAGAACGGAGTAGGGCAAGATCAATCGTGGGTTTTTCGTTATGAAACTGGCGTGAAGATCCAATTAAGAGCTGACCCGTAGGGCGGGCCTGGACGTTAAAAGCGGTTGACGTACCATCCGGGGCATGCGCACTGGCGCTATACCCTAATTCCACCAATTGATGTGTGATGCAGGTAGGGTAACGATCTGTAATCGCCAATTGCCCTTTTTTAGGGACAATAGGTAATTCAGGTAACAGATGTGTGCTCCACAGCCCATTTGCCAACAATATTCTCGGTGCGCAATATTTTGTTCCATCACGCAACACAACGGTTTGAGGTTCTAAGGCGTGTACTTGCCCTTTAATGAACTGAATCTTTTCATTACCGGCAGCAAGAAACCAGTGTACGACATTCGGTGCATAGATAATCCCATCCCCTGGAACACACAAACCACCCGCGATTCCAGCCCTCACCATAGGTTCCATTTGGTGAATCTGTGTCGCTGTCATCGGAATATTCTCAATGCCATAGGTGGCAAGACGTGCGCTTTTTTCCTCAGCAAGTTTCATTTCATCTTCTGCATCCGCCAGCCAAAGCGTACCGCATCCACGCCATGCACAGTTTTCTGGCATATACGGGGTTAATGTTCGCCATATATCTAATGAATAACTACTCAATGCCAATTCAGCAGGATTATCGTCCATACACACCAGATGGCCCATTCCTGCCTGTGTCGCTCCTTTACCGCCATCATCAATCACAGCAACGCTTAAACCATCCTGTACCAGTTGATAAGCACACGCGGCTCCAACGATACCCGCGCCAACGATGATGATGTCCGATATTTGAGGTGGGGTCATACGCGGATCCCCCAGACGAAAGGATCGTCCTTCGCAATGATTAATTGGTTATCGCCGTAAACATGTGCTGTTCCTCGGATCACCGGGGCAATTTTCTGACCAACCCATTGATATTGGGCTTCAAAAACACTCCCAATAATGCTGGACTGTCGCCAAATCTCACCAGGCTGCAATTTTCCATCCGCCGCCAGGCAGGCTAATTTAGCACTCGTTCCTGTGCCACACGGTGAACGGTCATAGGCTTTCCCCGGACATAGCACAAAATTGCGGTTGTCAGCATCGTTATCAGGAGCAAACAATTCAATATGGTCGATACACTCGCCATTTTCCCCCGTGATCCCTGCTTGTTCCAGTGCCTGCCTAACGGCCCAACTGTATTGCGTGAGTTTATCGATATGGCGGGTGGTTAACGAATAACCATGCTGACTGATCAGAAAAAACCAGTTTCCTCCCCAGGCAATATCCCCGTTAACATCACCCACACCAGGCACATGCACGGTGACATTTTTCTGATAACGGTAAGAGAGGACATTATGAACAGACACTGCTCCATCCTCGTGGAGCATGGCCTCCACAAGGCCCACAGGCGTCTCAATTTTATACTTGCCAGGTCTCAACCAGCCCAGATGATGGAGAGAGGCAATAAGGCCCATGGTGCCATGACCACACATGCCCAAATACCCTGCGTTATTAAAGAAGATAACACCTATATCTGCTTCAGGTGCAGCGGGCGGACACAAGAGTGCGCCTACTAACACTTCATTCCCTTTGGGTTCAAGAATGAGAGCCTTGCGCCAGTGATCAAATTCGGCTTTAAAGCGTTGCTGCTGTTTGGCGACAGTTCCTTTGCCAAGAGATGGAAATCCCTCTATTACGGTGCGCGTGGGTTCTCCACCTGTGTGTGAATCAATGACGCGAATAATCTGATACTCATTTTTCTCTGCCATAAGGCCACCAAATTAACGTATTTTTAACAAATGGTGGCGTACTATTTCCCTTGCCGCTTGATGCATTTCATACCGCAACATGCCGAAATCAGCACAATGAAAAAATCACTGAATTATCATTTAAACACCATGAAAAATAATGATTTAAAAATTAAATGGATAAATAAGAACGATCGGAATAACTTTCTGTGATAATTATCACATGAACACAAAATAGTTCTTTTAAACATTGCGGATAAGTTGAATCTGATATTTATTTTGATCTTTTTAATCAAGATAAATAACCAAATACACGCGTTAAAAATCTTATTCTAATGATAATAGACTGGAGATGTTGATGATGAATATAGCCCATGACAGCCTATACCTGCACAATGAAAAAAACGGCATTGGTACAAGTGACCATGATGTTTGTAATATTGAGTTTTTATCAACACTGTGTAGTGGGCTTGTTAATCACAAACCCAGTCACCTGCAAGATATTCTCAATGCGGTTGCTTTAATTACACCATTGCTGAATGCGATTCCCAGTGTGGTTTTCTTTATCAAAGATACCAAAGCACGTTACCTGATTGCGAATCTTACGCTGGCTACACGCTGCGGATTTAAATCGATCTCTTCGCTACTGGGTAAAACTTCCTCCGAGATCTTTCCTGCTCAGATGGGTAGTTGTTACACCGAACAAGATTTACGTGTATTACACCAAGGGGTAATTATCCAAAACCAACTGGAGCTCCATTTTTATCATGGACGCAAAACAGGTTGGTGCATGACATATAAATTGCCGTTGTATAATCAACATAATCAAATTATTGGTATGGCGGGAATTTCTCATGATCTGATGGAAGTTAAGGAAAACCATCCCGTGTACCAAAAACTGGCTATCGTTGATGATTATATTCGTGAACATTTTGATCGAACAATTCGTCTCGAAGAGCTGACGAATCTAACACATCTCTCGGTTGCTCAATTGGAACGTTACTGTAAACGCATTTTTCACCTGACGCCCCGGCAGATGATCCACAAAATCAGAATTGAAAAAGCGTCTGAATTGCTGGCGACAGAACTACCTATTACAGATGTTGCCTTGCAATGTGGTTATACTGATCACAGCGCATTTACCCGGCAATTTAAGGCGTTAACTGGAATCACGCCCAGTAATTTTCGCCAGTCAATGGGCAGGAGTCATTTGCCACTTGCCTGATATATCCATCCTTTTGTGGTCCAATTTGTCGTTTTACTACCACGACATTGGGTTAATTCATTTATTAAATAAATGTGCTTTTATAATCATCTTTAGATATTAATGGTCATTTTTAATCATGAAAATAAATTTAATTAATTGATTTATAGATTGTATTTTTTTGTTTGGTTTGTCTTAGTCGTAAATAATTATAAATATTCATTTGGTATAATGACGGATATGTATATACCGGTGTGCATAAACTATATTAAATAAAGCTTTATTTGTTTATGGTTGCTGAAAAATAGGAGGAAAAATCATTTCCGTTGGGGTTTATACTGAAGCTCAACAGTAATCACACGCCGCTTCCGCAAAATCCCTCAGCTTTAAGTTTGTTATTCCTATTATGCTGATTTCGTCATTGTTCACTGCGAAAAGTGACAAGCTTCTTTTTGGCGAAATAGCCATCATTCAGTCAAAACCAATGAGTCACATTTTATTAACAAAATAAAAACAATTTGCATGTCAAATATCAATCAAAGGATAAGACTATGAGCAAGAAAAAGGTTAACTGGCATGGTGTTTTCCCGGCAGTAACAACCCAATTTAACCCCGATTTTTCCATTAATTTGGATGACACTCATAAAGTGATGACAAACCTGATTAAAGATGGGGTTTCCGGTTTAGTTGTCAATGGCTCCGTGGGGGAAAACACTTCCTTGTCCATGGAGGAAAAGCGCGCTATCGTTGAACTCGCGGTGGATGTGACTGCTGGGAAAGTTCCTGTTCTTTCGGGTATTGCAGAACTGACCACCGACAATGCGTGCAAAATGGTCTCTGAATGCCGCCAGGCAGGTGCGAATGGGGTGATGGTTATGCCACCACTGATTTATACGCCAACACTTAAAGAAAGCAGGGCATATTTCCGTACCATTGCCGCCTCTACTGATTTGCCCATCATGCTATATAACAACCCCCTGCTGTATAAAAATGACATTACGCCAAAAATTCTGACATCTCTGGCCGATTGCGAAAATATCGTTGCGTTTAAAGATTCATCAGGCAATACCCGACCTTTTAGTGATATTCCCAATGAAGCAGGTGATCGCTTCATTCTTTTTGCTGGTTTGGATGACGTCGTTTTAGAGTCAGTCGCCGTGGGCGCAGAAGGTTGGATTTCAGGTATGTCGAATGCCTTTCCACGGGAAGGAGAGACCTTATTCCGTCTGGCTAAACAGAAACGTTATGAAGAAGCCAGGGAGTTATATCGCTGGTTTATGCCTTTGCTGCATCTGGATTTCCGTCCTGATTTGGTGCAATGCATCAAACTGTGTGAAGAAATGGTTGGCCGTGGCAGCGCGATTACCCGCCCACCCCGTTTACCACTTGAGGGGGAAATATTGGCTGAAATACGCGCCATTGTAGAAAAAGCCCTCGCAAATCGTCCTTCATTGCCTGATGTCGGTCTCTGAATGCCATTTTAGGCTGTAATAACCCATCGCGCCCATTTTGATACCTTTGGAGGAATCGCTATGTCAATAACACATTCTGGTATGCAGTTTATTGGTGGTCACAGGCAAGCAGAGGGAGAACGTTGTTTAC
Source organism: Photorhabdus khanii NC19 (assembly GCF_000517265.1). Lineage (GTDB taxonomy): Bacteria > Pseudomonadota > Gammaproteobacteria > Enterobacterales > Enterobacteriaceae > Photorhabdus > Photorhabdus khanii. Next base: position 506,030 of record NZ_AYSJ01000013.1, on the reverse strand, counting down.
ACAGCCGGCGGGCAGTGGATAACTCATCAATAGGTTATGTGTTCTATCAGGCGACAGTACATGAGGTCGATCTTGCTGTTCAAGCTGCCGCTGATGCATTTTCACGTTATAGCCAAACATCATTAGAAGAACGTGCCGATTTTTTAGATAAAATTGCGGATGAAATCGATACTCTTGGCAATGACTTCATTGCCCTTGTATCGGAAGAAACGGCTCTTCCGCCAGTCCGACTTCAGGGCGAACGGTTGAGAACGAGCGGGCAAATGAGGCTGTTTGCCACGCTGTTACGCCGTGGTGATATTCATGCTGCCCGCATTGATACGGCACAACCTGAGAGAAAACCTCTCCCCAGAGTTGATATTCGCCAGTGCTATATTCCTCTTGGCCCTATTGCGGTTTTCGGCGCCAGTAATTTCCCTTTGGCTTTTTCAACCGCGGGGGGTGACACGGCGTCAGCATTAGCAGCGGGCTGCTCCGTTGTTTTCAAAGCACATAGCGGTCATATGGCAACCGCCGAAATCATCGCGCAAGCCATTGAACGCGCTGTCATCGCCACACAAATGCCCGCAGGTGTATTTAATATGATTTATGGCAATAGTGTGGGGGCGGATCTCGTCAAACACCCAATGATTCAGGCGGTTGGTTTTACCGGTTCACTCGCGGGTGGGCGTGCATTATTCAATATGGCTATGCAGCGACCACAACCTATTCCGGTTTTTGCTGAAATGTCGAGTATCAACCCGGTCATTGTGCTGCCAAATGCTTTAATACAGCGGGGAAAACAAATTGCCCAAGAACTGGCAAATTCATTCACATTAGGTTGCGGTCAGTTTTGTACTAAACCGGGAATGATTTTGGGTATTCGTTCACCAGAATTTGATCGATTTATTGCTCAATTAGCGCAGGACATCACTCTTCGTCCGGCACAGTCAATGCTAAACCAAGGCACATTACTCAGCTACCAAGAAGGTATTCATCAACTGGATAATGAACCCTTAATGACGCAGTTAGCCACTGGTGAATATCATGAAAATCAGGCAACTACGATGCTGTATCGTGCAGATATTGCTTTGTTGTTGAATAAAAATGCTCTGCTGCAAGAGGAGGTTTTTGGTCCTGTTGTTATTGTGATTGAAGCTGAAAGCCAGCACCAGCTTTTACGCGCAATTGACTGTTTGCAGGGGCAGCTTACCGCGACCTTGATTGGTGAACACGATGAATTAGCTAATGCGCATGAACTCAGCCGACGATTACAGAACATCGCCGGCAGAGTGGTTGTCAATGGCTACCCGACAGGCGTTGAAGTCTGTGATGCCATGGTTCATGGTGGGCCTTACCCAGCGACTTCAGATGCGAGAGGGACTTCGGTTGGCACATTAGCTATCTGGCGTTTTCTGCGTCCGGTATGTTTCCAAAACTATCCCGAATCCTTACTTCCCCCAGCACTGCAAGACCGTAATCCGTTAAATATTTCCCGATTAATCAATGGGGTGATGAGCAGGGATGCATTGTAAATCAGTTTAATACTTGCATTGCTGCTAGTTATGCACATTGCGCCACTGTCACGCGAAATTACCCTACTGGCGTATATCAAATAAGAAACAGAAAAGAGCGAATAATTATGGCGCCATATGAAACCTCTCCACTGCCAAAATCCAATTCAGGGCAGGGAAAATTTAAGAAACAGTTAACACTTACGGATTTAACTTTCATCGGATTAGGTGCCATTTTTGGTTCTGGCTGGTTATTTGCTGCCAGTCATGTGTCTGTTATTGCCGGGCCAGCAGGGATTTTTTCCTGGGTAATTGGTGGTATCGCTGTGCTCTTACTCGGCATTGTGTATTGCGAATTGGGTGCAGCTCTGCCGAAATCAGGTGGCATTATTCGTTATCCGATGTTTTCTCATGGTGAACTCATGGGATATTTAATGGGTTCTATCACCTTAATTGCGTTTTCCAGCCTGATAGCCATTGAAGTTGTCGCTGCCCGGCAATATGCGGCTGCGTGGTTCCCTTTTCTCAGTCAGCCGGGTTCTGGTGATCCGACTCTGGCAGGCTGGTTGGTTCAATTTATTTTATTAGCATTTTTCTTTTACCTTAACTACAACAGCGTAAAAACTTTTGCGAAATTCAACAATATTATTAGTCTCTTCAAGTTCATCGTTCCGCTGCTCGTTATTGCTATCCTTTTTAATTATTTTAATCCGAGTAATCTGCAAGTTCATGGATTCTCCCCGTTTGGGATCTCTGGTGTTGAAGCCGCGGTTTCAGCGGGCGGTATTATCTTTGCTTATCTTGGCCTGACGCCAATTATTTCTGTTGCCGGTGAAGTGGAGAAACCGCAAAAAACCATCCCTATTGCTCTTATTCTGTCTATTTTACTGTCTACGGTCATTTATGTTTTATTACAGTTAGCTTTTCTTGGCGGAATACCCTCTGATCTGCTCTTTGGCGGCTGGAACCAAATTGGGCAATATTTTTCACTGCCGTTTCGTGATATAGCCTTAATACTCGGTGCGGGATGGCTCGCTTTTTTGGTGGTATGTGATGCAGTGATCTCTCCAAGCGGCACTGGGAATATTTATATGAATGCGACTCCGCGTGTTATCTATGGCTGGGCAAAAAGTGGCACGTTATTTAATGTGTTTACCCATATCGATGAAAAATCGGGAATACCACGTCCTGCACTCTGGTTGACGTTTATTCTTTCTATTTTTTGGACATTACCTTTTCCTTCATGGGAAAAACTTATCAGTGTTGTTTCAGCAGCGTTAGTCCTGAGCTACGCATTAGCGCCAGTCACGGCCTCTGCTTTACGCCGTAATGCCAAAGGGATGAAACGCCCTTTTTATGTTAAAGGGTTTATCATCATTGGCCCGCTCTCTTTTATTGTTTCCGCCTTCATTGTTTACTGGTCTGGTTGGAAAACCGTTTCCTGGCTGCTCGGATTACAAATTATCTTGTTCTTCATCTACTTGTTATTCAAAAACAGAATCCCCACAGGCAAAGTGAGCCTGCGCCAACAGATAATCTCTGCCTTGTGGCTGATCGGTTTCTACAGTGCCATGATCATTTTGTCCTATCTAGGCACATTTGGTGGGAAAGGCATTATTCCTGCACCCTGGGATATCGTTGCAGTGGCAGTGATGTCTTTGATTGCCTTTTATTGGGGAACCTTTAGTGCTCTGCCCAACGCTATTTTACCAACGGAAGATGAGGATTGATTAGAGTGCTAATGGAACATTTTGATTGCTCCTCTTCCTAATTGGGGTAAAGCCTGTTCTGGCTTTACCTACCAACCTATCTGGAAAAAACAACCCCCATTATTTTGAATGAGGTTTGTCAGCGGTCTGAAATCCCTCGATGAAAATCGAGGGATTTGTGTAGGAAAGACAACGGATCTCGGGGATTATCTTGTTAAAACTGACAAATAAGAGCTGTATCAAGGCAATTTCGTTGATAATCATCCCAAAAACCTAGGGGATAATCCTCAATATCGCTTTTTAACAGCATTGGTTTTTGCCATCTAAATTGTTTGAATCCCGCTTTTTGGATAGCCGCTTGATATTGTTCACGACTCCAATGATACATGGTGAAAGGGCTGGGTGGTGTGGTAAGAAATTCAGCTCTCACGAGAGTTGTGTCTTTCACGGGCTCTTTACTCAGAATTTTTATACAATAATTTTCATACTTCACTTTTTCTAATCGACAATCAGGTTCAGCGGTATACGCAATGAGTTTACCTGAAGGCTTGAGATGAGCGGCAATGACACGGAACATAGTTTCAAGGTCTTCAATAGATTCTGCATGGCAGAATAACCAGGCTGCATTGACTATGTCAAATTTGCCAAATGACTCCATCTTGCAGACATTTCTTACGTGAAATTCGATATCGTCACCGTATTGTTGTGATTTGCTTTTCGCAATTGCTATCATGTTATCTGATATATCGACTCCAATGACTTTTGACGCACCACGATTTTTGTATTCTCGACTAAAAAGACCATATCCACAGGCTAAATCTAACACTGATTTCCCGTGTATATCTCCTGCCAGATCGAAGACAGTTCTGATTTCTACTTTGATATGGGCAGCAGCATCTGAAAAACTCTCGTAAAGATGTGCAATAGGATCATATAAAGTGTTATCTTTCATGTTTTTTATCCTTAGCTAAAGGTCAAAGTACTTTATTTATCGAAGAGATATTATTTAGTATGAATTTAATAATTACTGAAGGTCTTTCTCTTATTATATACTAATACGTTAGTGATGAATTAGATATACCCGTTATCTTTCAAGTTGCTGCTTTGTTGGATGCACTCGCTCACCCCGGTCACAGAGTTATCTATGCTCTTGGGAATACCTATAATATGTTTTGTAGAACTATTATTTTTGTAGTAATTATGTCGTGTCATCAATTGTTGAAATAAGCGATACATACAAGCAACTATCTTGAACGATAATTTATGAGGTAGCCCGGTGATACAACTCATCCTATTTTGCGTTCTTTCTGAGCATTGCATTTAGCGATTTGGTTCGGCACACCAAATCGCTGGCTGGGTAATAAAAAACCAAAAGTGGAAAGCAGGTATACCTATTGATCACACCGTTAAGATTCCTGAAAAAATCTCCCGGCGTGATCTTTTGCCTATTATGACTGGCCGAAATTATGCACTAATCATAGCGCAAAGCTATCCATCACTTCATGGCGCAGCTCGTGATAACCTTCTTCATTAAAGCCATGTCTCCAGTAAGGGATAGCATACAGCTGGTGGCGTTCATAACCTTTTTCACGGCGAACATAGCGACGAAGCGCTTTTACCATTTTATCTTCACCGGCAAGCCAGAAAGTGACATCTTCTGTTGGTAATGACCAGGATTTGAACGTGGATACCATCTTGTCAGTCACTTCAACACCGCCGGTAATCCAGTGGATTGTTATTCCCGCCGGTTTTTTCAACTTCTGAATATCTTGTTCACTTTCGATACGGATAATCACCTGCCCGGCAGCGTCTGGTTTCATTGTTTCCAATAGCGCCGCAATTGCCGGCAGGGAACTTGGGTCGCCGGCCATATAATAGTTGCTGACTTTTGGCAGTAGTGGATCAGGGCCTCCGGGGTTAGTGATGCCGATCCAGTCACCGATTTTGGCTCTGTGAGCAAACTCCACCGCCGGACCGCCATGGTCATGCAGTGCGAACTCAATATCGATCTCTTTTTGTTCGGAACGGAGAGCCCGAACAGTGTAAGCACGGGTAACCGGGCGCAGTTCTTTTGCCGGCCATATTGGGCCTTCTGGGGATAGAGTGGGTAAGATCGGTTTGGTCTGTCCCGGAAGAGGTAAAAATATTTTTACCAGCCCGCCTTCGCATTCAGTGGGATAAGTGTTCAGGTTTTCACTTTCGAAAGTAATGCTGCGCATATTGGGGGTTACGTCGAAAATTTTTTTTACCTGAACAAGCCTCGGTGGTGCAGGGCGGTAAATATTTTTCTCTTCAATTGTTTTATTCGCCACGTAAAATTCCTCTGGAAAATTTATCGAAGGTAATGATCTGATAAAGCAAAATGCAGTGTAACAGTAATTAACACAAATGCTAATCATTATCATTCAATAAATTGCACTGATGCTAGTAATTTGATTTATTTGTCTTTTTCAATCCAGTGATAATTGAATTTCTATTTCTGTACCACCATTTTTACGGTTTTTTATCTGTAATTGTCCACCGATAAGAGTGACTCTGTCTTGCATAATAGCCAGTCCAAATCTGTTTTTATCAATTGCATTTAGATCGATGCCTCGGCCATTGTCACTGACAACAGCAATGATTTTGTCATCAATAGGATAAATACGGATACTGATCCAGTTTGCATTGGAATGCTTGTAGCAATTGTTTAGACACTCCCGGATGATTTGTATTAAATGTTTACAGTAACTGTCAGGGATGTGCTGATGTGTCAGACGGTAATTGAATTCAATATTGAAGCCCAGACGATGGTTAAACTCATTAATCAACGTCTGTAAAGATTCTTGCAGATTACATTGAGGCTGTTCGTTCCTGAAGGTTGCTAATAATTCTCTTAGCTGGCGGTAAGCGATATTCAATTCATCCTTAATCATATTGAGCGAGGTTAAACTTTGCTTGGATAAGTTGTCACTACCGATATACAGGCAATTAACCTGAATCTTAAGGAAAGAGAGCGATTGGGCAATTGAATCGTGGAGTTCGCGGGAAATAGCCGCCCTTTCTGCTGCCAAGATACTCTGATGGTAGCACTGGATTTGGTTTTCCCGTAACAGTTTATTCGTCATTAAGGCAACCACATTCTGAACCAGGCTTTTTTCATCGGGGGTCAGATCACTATTTCTGTGTGTTTTTATCCAGAGTGTCCCATAGTTATCAATATTATCATCCAGATTCCATCTCATAATCAGAGGCATATCGAAATAGGGGCACTGGTGGGGATTGCGGAAGAAATATTCTTGTTGCGATGGATAAAGGATGATTTTGGCTTCACAGAAAGGGATCAGGCGATTGAGATGAGAAAAAATCTCCTGTAGCTTTTCAGGAAGAAGTTTACAGTTTTGTAGTTTGAAATGGCTTTGACAGAGGAAATCCAAATGGCCATTTTTTTGTTTCAGTGCGTTAATTTCTGCTTTGTATCTTGAATGTTGCCATTCTTTGACAGGAACAGAGTTATATACTACTTTTATCAGGAAATACACATTTGTAATGCTTAACATTATCAGCAACGGTAGAATTAAATCTTGAATAGACTGTTTGTTAATCAATAACAGTATAAAAAGTAAAAATAAATTTATAATAGAGTTGATTACAAACAACTTTTGGTTTGTGAAGATAGAGTTATTTGAACTTGTTTTCATCAGGTTAAGATTCCGTTCTGCGATACTGATGAAAACTTTAGCTCAATTTATTAAATAGTGTTAACAATTACTTTAATTTCATGCCTGCTGCTGTCATCAGAAGGCGAAATAGTGTGGAGACAGCAAAAAGAGTCATCACACTGCAAAGCCAGATTACCGCCATCCAGCCTATCCGTTTCCATACGGAAGGGCGTTGGATATTTTGATCAGTGGTAGCCTTGTTCATGGTTCACTTTCCCCCGGAAAACGTAGTAGCTCCAATAGGTATAAACCAGGATCACTGGGATGATCAGCAGGGCGCCAACCAGCATAAAACCTAAACTTTGTTGTGGTGCTGCGGCGGCTTCATAGCTGATCGCTGGTGGGATCAGGTTAGGCCAGATACTGATACCCAATCCGCTGTAGCCAAGGAAAACCAGCAACAGCGCTAACAGAAATGGTGTGTAATGGGTTTTGTGTTTGATGGAGCGCAGCAGTTTCCAGCCGGACCATACCACTAACAGTGGTACAGGAAGGAAGAACAATAAATTAGGTAAACTGAACCAACGTTCTGCAATTGCCGGATGGATTAATGGTGTCCACAAACTGATAATGGCGATGACAGCTAGCATCAGAAAAATGAGTGGGCGGGCTACACGGTACATCGCCTGTTGCAGATGGCCTTCAGTTTTCATAATCAGCCAGCCGCAGCCTAACAGGGCGTAAGCAACGATAAGCCCAAAGCCACAGAACAGCGGGAACGGTGAGAACCAGTCAAAATAGCCACCCGCATAAGCCCGGTTTTCAACAGGGAACCCCTGAATAAAGGCACCAACTACAATCCCCTGAACGAAGGTGGCAATCACAGAACCACCGATAAAGGCTTTATCCCAGATATGACGATGCTCAGGCGTGGATTTGAAACGAAACTCAAAGGCGACGCCACGAAATATCAGGCCAAATAACATTAATGTCAGGGGGATGGTCAACGCGTCAAGGATAACAGCATAAGCCAGAGGAAAAGCACCGAATAAACCCGCACCCCCAAGTACCAGCCAGGTTTCGTTACCATCCCAGACGGGGGCGACACTGTTCATCATTAAATCACGGTCGCTGTCGCTTTTAACCGTGGGATAGAGCAGCCCAATCCCAAGATCAAAACCATCCATGACAATGTACATCATGGTGCTGAACACAATGATGATGAACCAGATTAACGGCAGATCAATACCCATTTTCTAACTCCTTTTTGGGGCCTTTGCGGATAAGTTTCATCATATAGGCGTAACCCACACCAAATACCGAGCTATAAACCACGATAAACAGCAACAGGCTGATGCTCATATGGATTTCACCGTGTGCGGATACAGCGTCTTTAGTGCGTAACAGACCATAAACCACCCATGGTTGACGGCCTATTTCTGTGGTAAACCAGCCGGCAAGAATGGCGATCAGGCCGGAAGGTGCCATCAAAAATATAAAACGCAGGAAGGGTTTTGATTGGTAAAGCCGTTGCTTATAACGTAACCAGAGTCCCCAGCAACCGGCAATGATCATCAGCATACCCAGGCCGACCATCACTCTGAATGACCAGAAAACCATCAGGGCATTTGGTCTGTCTTCCGGTGGAAACTCTTTAAGAGCAGGAACCTGTTTATCGATGCTGTGAGTCAAAATCAGGCTGGCGAGATATGGGATCTCCACGGCATAACGCGTCTCTTCCCGTTCCATATCAGGAATACCGAACAGGATCAGCGGAGTCGCTTCGCCGGGACGATTTTCCCAATGGCCTTCCATTGCCGCGACTTTAGCGGGTTGATGCTTGAGTGTGTTAAGACCGTGAGCATCACCAATCAACGCCTGCAAAGGCGCAATAATCAGGATCATCCACATCGACATGGAGAGCATTTTTTTCATTGCTGTCGAGTCATTGCCTTTTAATAAATGCCATGCCGCTGAAGCTGCAACAAAGAATGCTGAGGCAAGGAATGCCGCAGTACACATGTGAGCCAGACGGTATGGAAAGGAGGGATTGAATATGACTGCGAGCCAGTCGACGGGGACGACCTGATTATTGATAATTTCATGGCCTTGTGGGGTTTGCATCCAGCTGTTGGAGGCCAGTATCCAAAAGGTGGATATTAGAGTACCTAGCGCAACCATACAGGTGGCGAAAAAATGTAACTTCTCACCCACACGGTTCCAGCCAAATAACATCACGCCAAGAAAGCCCGCTTCAAGAAAGAACGCGGTCAGCACTTCGTAAGTCAGCAAGGGGCCAGTGATCGAACCGGCAAACTCGGAGAAAAAACTCCAGTTGGTGCCGAATTGATAAGCCATAACCAGGCCGGAAACCACGCCCATGCCGAAGTTAACGGCAAAAATTTTCGACCAGAAGTGATATAACTCTTTGTAATCACTATGACGGGTTTTTAGCCATAATCCTTCCAGTACCGCTAAAAAACTCGCCAGCCCAATCGTGATTGCTGGAAAGATAATGTGAAAGGAGACAGTAAAAGCGAACTGAATTCTGGCCAGTTCCAGGGCACTTAAACCAAACATAGTGACCTCTTATTTTAGTTTGAATAAAGGCAGGAAAAGTATGTGGGTAAGTAGAGCATGAAAAAAATAACTATAATAGTGACAATTTTCTGTATATTAACTATAACAGTTTCCACGGAGGTCTGAACTTATGACGCGTTATGAACAATTTGCCAAGCAAATTCTGCAACATATTGAAGATGGTACCTGGCTGGTAGGCGATAGATTACCTTCTCTGAGAGAGTCAGTGAAATTATCGGGTTTGAGTTTGATGACGGTTGTTCAGTCGTATCAGTTATTGGAAAGTCAGGGATGGATCGCTTCCCGGCCTCAGTCTGGTTATTATGTCACCAAGCGTTTACAACCATTTGCGGCGGTGAAAGGGGGAAAGCGATTACATCTGAGCGAAAGCGTGGAAATAAGCGCTTCTATTTTTGATGTATTACAAGCGTGCAAAGATCCCTCGATTATTCCTTTTGGTTCAGCATTCCCGGATCCATCCTTATTGATTCAGCCTAAACTTACCAAAGCGTTAGCGGCAGTCGCCAGGCGAATTGCGCCGCATAGCTCTTTAGCTAACTTACCACCGGGTAACGATAAGTTACGCCGTAACATATCGCGCCGCTACGCGATGCATGGTATTCATGTTTCTCCTGATGAAATTGTCATTACCGCCGGTGCGATGGAATCATTAAGTTTCAGTTTGCAGTCAGTGACTGAGCCGGGTGATTGGGTGGTCATTGAATCACCGGCTTTCTATGGTGCTTTGCAGGCAATTGAACGTTTACGCTTAAAAGCGGTGGCAATAAAAACCGATCCGCAAAACGGTATTGATTTAGATGCGTTGGAGGAGGTGCTGCAAAAATATCCGGTAAAAGCCTGCTGGTTAATGACTCACTTCCAGAATCCATTGGGCGGAACGATGTCTGCCGAAAATAAATTACGATTGGTGAATATCCTTAACAGTAACCAAATAGTACTGATTGAAGATGATGTGTATGGTGAACTCTATTTCGATCAGCAACGGCCTGTACCGGCGAAAGGGTTGGACAGTGAAAGCAACTTTATGCATTGTTCTTCGTTTTCTAAATGTCTGGCGCCCGGATTCCGGGTGGGGTGGGTCGCGGCAGGAAAGCACGCCAGAAAAATCCAGCAGTTACAAATGATGAGTACCGTTTCTGCCAGCATGCCGACACAACTGGCTATTGCCGATTATCTAGCCGAAGGGGGATACGATAAACATTTGCGCCGTCTTCGCCGTATATTGGAACAGCGTCAACACCAAATGCTACGGGCGATTGGTGACTATATGCCTGCATCAGTGAAAGTGAATCGCCCGAAAGGCGGGTATTTCCTCTGGCTGGAATTTGAGCCACTGTTTAGTGCCGAGCGGCTTTATCAACTGGCGTTGGCGGAAGGGATCAGTATTGCGCCTGGCAGTATGTTTTGTACCAGCCAACAGTTTAACCATGCCTTTCGTCTTAATGCCTCTTTTGATTGGAATGAGGAAATGGAACGTGCTATGCAGACTTTAGGTCATCTTTGCCATACTTTATTGGCTGAATGTGGATAATAACTATAACACATTGGTCAGGGTGAAACTTAGTTCAAGCGCTACAGAGGAAGGAGCAAGCCACATATAGAGTGCTTAAATAGAAAAAATCAGGTATATCCCTTTGACATATTTCTCCTGGTGCTTATTATGGATATATAAGAAGTATATCCCTATGGAGGAGGATCTTATGGTGCAAACAACAGTATTTAAAAGTAACCGTTCTCAAGCAGTCCGACTTCCCAAAGCTGTAGCTCTACCGGAAGAAGTGAAACGGGTTGATGTGGTGGCTGTGGGGCGTACCCGTATAATCACGCCCGCTGGTGAGTCTTGGGACAGTTGGTTTGACGGTCCTGGTGTGACTGCCGATTTTATGGCAGAACGTGAGCAGCCGCCAGTGCAAGAGCGTGAGGGGCTCTGATGCTGAAATACATGCTTGATACTTGTATCTGTATCTACACTTTCAATAACCGGCCCCAGAAGGTGCGTGAAGCTTTTTTGCGCCATCATGGTCAACTGTGTATCAGTACGGTGACATTAATGGAACTGGTGAAAGGGGCGGAGAAATCAGGAAATCCAGAGGCCAATATGAAGTTAATTGAGGAGTTTGCTGCCAGGTTGGAGGTGCTGAATTTCGATAGTAAGGCTGCTGTGCACTCAGGTCAAGTCATTGCAGAGCTTGAGCGCAATGGTTTGTGCATTGGGGCTTATGACAACCAGATAGCAGGACATGCCAGAAGCCAAGGACTGATTATCGTCACCAATAATGTGCGTGAATTTGAGCGAGTTTCTGGTCTTCGCGTGGAGAACTGGACCAACTAAGGGGGTAATTATTGTATTTATTGCTTGTTTTAATAAAGTGTTTTATATCAGAGATATTCATCATGGTGTCCACGATGAATTTGCGGACACCATTTTGTCAGTTATTTCACTATATCAACTTATTCTATACAACGTGCCCTTACTTCTTTTCTTTCTTCCTGGTTGTCATATTGTTAATCCAATCTTCTAATGTTTCCTTCTGCGCTTTCTCGAATGCGGGCCGCGCGTTTCTCCATGCTTCGTAACTCAGTTGATATTCTGCTTGCGGTAGAAGGTAAGTAGATTGAAATTCGATAGTGCCTTTATTATCTTCTAAAGCGATTATTGAAAATTCAGACCAATATAAGAAGCATGATACACCTCTTGGCGATGTGGCAAGCACGTTTTGTACGAAATTAGATCGAGTCTGCTTTTTACCCGCATATGATAACGCAGCGAGAGCCAGTTGTCTCAAGGGGGTTCTCATCTGGTCTCTCTCCAGATAAGTTAAACCTTGGAAGCTTTCCAGGAAAGAGTTGATCAAAACATCCAGATTACGGCTTTTTTGGACAACATTTTGTACGCTTTTTGATATTAAGGAAAGGATCGGTACACCCGATAATTCTTTTGTAAATGCAAAGAAGTGTTCTTTATTGCCTTTGCCTTCAGGATCTAACGCATTATAACCTGAAACTGCACGACATATATTCACTATAGTTTGCAGACCTTCGGTAACGCTTACCGGATACTTATATGATGTAGCAGATTGATTTGCCAGGAGTATATAATTTTCTGTCGCTGCGGCATTAGCTGGGCTTTGTACTTTGGAATAATCTTCAAGATCGGAAATATCTGTGAAAATGTTATCTGAGCGTTGCCAATCTTTCAGCAACCTTGTTCCTCCTTTCTCAATATGTTCCATCCATTCTTGTGTTTTTTTTACTGCGTAATCAGGATTGCTTAAGGTATTTTCCATGATTTTTGTCCTTTATAGGTTTATTAAACTAGATATTGAATGTTAAAATACTGTTGAAAATAGGGAACGATATTGAGTCCTATTTGCAACAATGCCTATGTAAACTTATTTTTTATCTTAAAATTTTTCGTTAATAGATTTCAAACGATTAATAAACACACTTTCCTATGAGCCAATTATATCTATAAGTGAACGTTTTTCATTATAAAATATTGATGATGGATAGTATGTAATTTAATTTATTTCTCATTGATAAATGATTGTTCATGTGGCGTTTTTATATTAGTATAAAAACGCCATTTGTAAAATTTTCTCTCTGGAAATTAATCTTATAAGATTAATTCATATTGTATAGTTGAACGATATATTTTCATATGCACTGATGGTATATCTCATTCATTATATTATTGTTATCTATTTTTATTGGAAACTAGTCATTCTATGTGATAACTATGATTAATGGTGGAAATTTATTTAAAATATTCTCGAAAGTATGTTTTTAATAATTCCGTTGATCTGGATCAATTAATCTATTTATAAAAATATTTTAATTTATGTTTTTAGTCTGGTTGTCATGCAGTCAATTAAATATTCGATTGATATTTTATTTTCTTTCTCGAATGCCGGTTTTACATTTTCCCATGATGCTTGGCTGAGATTATATTCTGCCTGTGAAAGTTTATAACTGGATGTGAATTTTATAGTACCTTTATTATTCACTCTCTTTATTGTTAACACAGATGAATACAATACAAGTGAAGCGCCATTTGGGGGTTTAGTAAGAGCGTATTGTACGAAATTAGATTGTCTTTCTTTCTCATCAGCATATGATAAAGCAGTATTAGCCAGCGCTTTTAGATAGATTTTGATTGTAATTTTATCCTGAGGAGAGAGTCCTTTAAAGGCTTGGACAAAAGAATCTATTAGGATATCGGTATTATGGCTTTGTTGAATCACAATACTTGAGTCTGCCCACAATAAAGAGAGAAATGGAATATTTGCTATTTCTTTTGTGAATGCAATGAACTTTTTCGCATTGCCATTACCTTCTGGCTTTAAAGGGTCATAACCTGAAGCTATCCGACATAAGTTGATGATAGTTTGCAAACCCTCAGTGACGCTTACTGGGTATTTATATGATGTAGCAGATTTCTTTGCAAATATTGAATATTCATTTGTTACTGCTACACTGGCTGGGCTTTGCACGTTAGAAAGATTTTCAGGTGCCGGGGAATGAGAAAAAATGTTATCGGGGTATTCCTGTGTTTTCAGGTATCTTAGTTTTCCTTGTTTAATATACTCCAGCCACTCTTGAGCCTTTTTAAATTCATAGTCAGAGCTGGTGAATATATTCTTCATGATTATTTTCCTTATAAGTTTATTTAATTAACTATTGAATATTTACTTTTAATCCAGGTTAATTCTGTCTTCAGGAAATATAATTTATTTTAGATCAATAAGATATGGTTTTATTTTGTATGATAAATATTTTTTCTGAAAACTGGTAATATCTATGTCAATTGATAGAAATTGCGTCTATTATATTTCCATAATAGTTTAAAAATACAGTATGTAAAGCTTGTTATCATGAAATTTGTTTTTTAGAGTATTTTATAAAAATAACTCTTTATTATACAACTGGATATGTATTTATATCTGCTAATAATTTATTTTATTATCAATTATATATTGATTTGTTTTTTATTTATATTGATTTTAAATGAATAATTACGAGTGAAGATTGTTGTTGATTATATTATCGTCTTGGTTAAAATGTTTTTTGTCATTTGGTTTATCTTGTTTTATTGTTATTAGATATGAAGGATGGCGATAATAACGAAACTTTAAGAACTTATATTAATCAAGGGAAAGTCGGAGATAAATAAAAAGCGATTTCGATTTTGCCGGAAATTTGAAGCGCCTTCTGAAATAACAGAAGGCTTTAAATTAAATTTGGATAAGTTCAACAGTGATGGATTTCAGGCAGACTTTCCAGTTAGTAAGCAAAATTTGCATTCAATTAATTGTGATAAGGGGATTAAGGCACTTATTCATCAGCATCGTCCGATTGCGTTGCTGGAAGGGATGGTTTGTTACACCGACGCCGTCAAGCTACAATTGAGTTGCTGGCTACGGTTGATTGGTTACTGACACGCGAAAACTGCCCGCCAACACTGATGTCCGTGAAAGAGGGATTACACTATTGGCCTGCCGGTGAAAGGTGGGCTAATCGAAGATTGAAAATAAAAATCCACGCAACTGCGTGGATTTTAAGTGTTTTTCTGATCCTCATGAAATATCGTGAGATGTCATGAGACAGAAAAAAATATTTAGACGTTGAACAAGAAGTTCATCACATCGCCATCTTTAACGATATAATCCTTACCTTCTGAACGCATTTTACCGGCTTCTTTTGCGCCTTGTTCGCCTTTATAAGTGATGAAATCTTCAAAAGCGATAGTTTGCGCGCGGATAAAACCTTTTTCGAAATCAGTGTGGATCTTACCGGCAGCCTGCGGTGCGGTTGCGCCTACAGGGATTGTCCATGCCCGGACTTCTTTCACACCGGCGGTGAAGTAAGTTTGCAGATTCAATAACTGATAACCAGCCCGGATAACGCGGTTTAAACCGGGTTCTTCCAGACCAAGTTCAGCCATAAACTCTTCGCGTTCGTCATCTTCCAGCTCTGCGATATCGGATTCTACCGCAGCACAAACAGGGACGACAACCGATCCCTCTTGTTCTGCGATGGCACGAACAATATCCAGATGAGGATTGTTTTCAAAACCCTCTTCGTTGACATTAGCAATGTACATCGTGGGTTTCAGCGTCAGGAAACTCAAGTAGCGGATAGCGGCTTTCTCTTCGGCACTGAGATCCAATGCTCGCAACATACCGGCTTGTTCCAGATGCGGCAGGCATTTTTCCAGCGCTTCCAGTTCAGCTTTGGCATCTTTATCGCCACCTTTGGCTTTTTTCTGGACACGATGAATGGCTCGCTCACAAGTGTCCAGATCGGAAAGTGCCAGTTCTGTATTGATGATCTCAATATCAGCGGCAGGGTCAACCTGGCCGGAAACGTGAATGATATTGTCGTTAACAAAGCAACGCACAACATGGCCGATAGCTTCCGTTTCACGAATATTAGTCAGAAACTGGTTGCCCAGACCTTCACCTTTTGATGCGCCTTTCACCAGACCAGCAATATCGACGAATTCCATTGTGGTAGGCAGGATACGTTGAGGTTTTACAATTTGCGCCAGTTGCTCAAGCCGTGGATCGGGCATAGGTACTACACCGGTATTGGGTTCAATGGTGCAGAACGGGAAGTTTGCTGCTTCGATACCTGCTTTGGTCAGCGCATTGAATAATGTTGATTTTCCGACGTTAGGCAAGCCAACGATACCGCATTTGAATCCCATAAATTTTCACCTTAAATTACTTATAAATCAAAAGGCTGGGGTAGCCTTTGTGATGAATCAGAAAAAAATTGGCGCCATTATACACGGAATGGCGAGCTATCACGATCCCGCAAATAGGATTTATCTATTCTGTGTCGTCAGGCACTGGCTTTGAAGCTGTGCAAGCGGTTGATCGCTTTATCCATATCTTGTTTCATCAGAATATCAGTGCAGCGCAGAGCTTCATCAATCGCGTCATCAATCAGCTTTTGTTCACTGGCTGGTGGTTTTCCCAGCACAAAGCCAATAACTTTATTTTTATCGCCCGGATGACCGATACCAATACGTAAGCGATAGAAGTTAGGATTATTGCCAAATTTGTTTTGAATATCTTTCAAACCATTATGGCCGCCATGACTTCCGCCCAGCTTCATTTTTGCCACTCCCGGCGGTAAATCGAGTTCATCATGGGCCACCAGAATTTCATCTGGTTGGATACGGTAAAAGGAGGTGAGGGCTGCAACAGATTTACCACTGAGATTCATAAATGTCGTTGGGACTAACAGACGAATATCATGACCGCACATATTAATCCGGGCGGTGTAACCGAAAAATTTACTCTCTTCTTTCAGTGATTGATTGTGGCTCCGAGCGAGTAGATCAACATACCAGGCTCCGGCATTGTGTCTGGTTTGGGCATATTCAGCACCGGGATTAGCCAGACCGACGATTAATTTTATGTTACTCACTATTTTTCTTCACTTTTGGCAGTAAAACAAAAAGAAGAATAGTTTACCTGTCGGGGGCTACAAGTACAAAATTCAGTTTGAAAGCTTGGAAATATTGTTACGAAAATTTTCGAGAGGAAATTGGAAGGAGAAAAGTCATTTACAGATATTAAGCACAAATAGTTTTGATATCTGTTTGGTTTGAAAATATTAAATTTTTTATTATTGCCAGTGGTACAAAAATAGTTAACTACCTAAGTCATAAGAAAGTTTTATTATTGTTTTTTCGAGATAGACTATAATTGAAATAAATTATGTAGAACGATTTTTACGATAATCCAACATGTTGATTATGAAATGATGTTTTTTTAATTTTAGGAGGATGTATGAGTCAAAAAAATGATTTTAAAGCTTTTTCTATTAGTAATAATGCTAATGTGGTGAGTCAGGAAAGATATGAAGAAAGTAAGGATTTGCTGACTGGATTTCCACCAGAAAATATTACTACTCATTTACTAAACAAGGTATTACGTCAGTCATCGACAATAGCATCTGTTGTAGCCAATTTTATCGCAACATATTCCGGCAATGATGTTCTGGATGATGGGGATATAGCTAAACTTATTGTTCAATTAAATAGAGCATTAGAACAAAAAATTGCAATAGAAGTACCTAGTGCTTCATTAACACAAAAAGGTGTTACTCAGCTCACAGATAAAATAGGTAATAGTCATACTCTCGCGGTAACGCAGAAGCTTGTTTCTGATGTAAATGATAACGCTAATAACCGATTGGCAAAAAATCAAAATGGCGCAGATATTCCTGATAAAAACGCGTTTGTGAAAAACCTCGGCTTATCGGAAACGGTAGCGTTAGCAAAAAATGCGGTATCGGCCAATGGTGGAAATTATCCACAGTATTTTAGGTTTAAACAGGTTGAAACACTGCCCACTGAACGTAATGCGACTATGTTAGTTTCTTTGCAGGGTGCTAAACCGACAAGTGAAATAGTCGCGTTTACGCTTTACAATTGGTATGACAATTATATTAAAACAGGTATTGTGCGTGGCGGTAGCGTCGATACTTACGGATATACGATAGATATTAATGGTAAACGAGTTTTTTCTGTTTCTCCTGCGGGTCAGATTGAAGCCGCGTCAGCGAATATAAAGGGGAATGCCGGAGTTTTTAATATAACTCATGACACGGGTAAACATGCATATTGTCAGTTTATTGAAGGGGCAAAAAGAACGGCTTATGTTGGATTTCCAGGTGACGGGTCATCGGATTTTGATATTTGTAACGAAAAAAAATCTAGCAAATTAACAATCGGTGGTGAGTTGGCTGCATATATTAATAATAATCGGGTCTTTTCTGTTTCTCCTGCGGGTCGAATTGAAGCCGCATCGGCAAATTTAAAGGGGGGTGCGGGTATTTTTAACATAATATACGATACAGGCGGACATGCATATTTGCAGTTTTATGAGGGGGCAACAAGAACGGCATTCGTTGGATTTCCGATTGGCGGGTCATCGGATTTTGATATTTGCAATGAAAAAAAATATGGCAGGCTGACAGTTGGCGAGAAGTTGAGATATAACGGTAACCCTATTGCCGTTTTTAATGATAATTGTATCGCCGATACTAACGGTAATCTTAGAGTATCCAGCCCCGTAGTGAGTATTTATCCAGACGGAACTTATGAGCTAACTCGCGAAGCGGAAGGGATGATTGTTAAGCGGATAGAGACCGGGAAATATCGCATCAGCGGCTGTAACGGTTTTGCTAAAGATGGGGAATGGGGAGTTCACGGTGGTACCATCGTCCCGGCAGACAGTAACGGGTTAAATCTTATTTGGGTTTATGAATCGGTAGACACATCCAACGGCGATATAACCATCGAATGTTATCATCGTCAAAATACCGATGCGCCGATATTTGCCCAAAATAAGCGCGTCAAAAGTATTAACGGTGATGGGGAAGTCATTTATTACAATGATGGTGAGTTATGCGACATCCCTGATGGACGAGTACTCAATGTTCGGGTACAACTACCGGAAAAACCACAAGAATAATGTAATCGGGGACACATGGTCCTTTGTTATACGTTGTTATCCGCACTCTCTGTCCTCATTATTTCAACAGCCTTAAAAAGCTGAGTTATTTACTGGGTTCACAGAGAGTCGGCCTTAACTGTCAGTACATCAACGTATTAACCACTCTAGAGATACCTCATTTATTGCCTCACATACTCCGTTTTATTTTTGGTTAGTACCCAGGCTACTGTGCCAGCAGATCGAGGTACCAGGCCTGGCGTTTATCTAAGTGATTACTTATGGTTATCGGCTGATAATTTAATTTCATTATACAAAATTATATAAAGATAATTTAATGTGTTCAGCAGTTGTAACTTAATATAACCGTAAGAATTTTCTGGTATCGCTGATGAATATTAATCATAATTTTCTTGATGTAATGATTTGTAAGGTAATTAAGGGTGTGTCAATCGTCTGTTTTTTACTTACAGCGCTTACACCGCTGAAAAGTTATCCTATTCTACCTGAAACAGGAAAATCTTCGATTAGTATTGAAAGTTGCCAAGAACACCAAAAAGCAGTTATAGAACATAATATTGATAGAAAAAAACAGATAACCGAGCAAGGTAGTAAGAAATTACACGAAGACATCATTCATAAAGAAAAAAAATTATCAGAGCAGAAAGGATGTGGTAAGTGGTTGTCAAAGAAAAGCGCAATAGAAAAAAATGATAGCGGTGAAAAATCCAAAATACCTCGACTATATGAAAATAGTCATCAAGATGATAATCAAAATACGCCTCCTTTAATTTTATCCCGTGGCCCTGAATTCCTTGGTTTATTAAATACAGATCCAAAAAAATTAGCGCAGGACTATATTGTCAACAAATTGAATAGCCAAATAACAAATAACACTCAGAAATGGTTATCACAGTTTGGTACCGCTAAAATTAATTTAAATGTTGATCATCATGGGCGCTTGGATGAAAGCTCTGTAGACTTGCTCATTCCTTTCTATGATGATAAAGATCATTGGCTTGTTTATACCCAATATGGATATCGCCATAAAGATAGCCGTAACACGGTGAATCTAGGCGTCGGAACCCGTTTATTCATAAATGACTGGATGTATGGGGCGAACACTTTTTACGATAATGATTTAACCGGTAATAACAGTCGATTCAGCCTGGGTGGTGAACTGTGGACTAACTACCTAAAAATGTCCACTAACGCATATTTTCGCTTGAGTAATTGGCATAACTCCCGTGATTTAACCAATTATTATGAACGCCCGGCAAGTGGTTATGATCTTATTGCTGATATGTATTTACCTTCAATGCTGTCACTCGGTGCCAAAATAAAATATGAACAATATTTTGGTGATAATGTTGCGTTATTCGGCACTAACAATAGGCAAAAAGATCCATATGCCGCAACTATTGGGGTAAATTATACACCAATTCCACTGATAACAGCTGGGGTTGACTATAAATTAGGAAAAGAGGGGAAAAGTGATGGTATATTTTCGCTCAATGTGAATTATCGATTTGGTACGCCATTATCAGAGCAACTTTCACCGGAGAATGTTTCCTCACTAAGGAGCTTGGCAGGAAGTCGTTACGACTTAGTTGAAAGAAATAATAATATTGTTTTGAATTACTTGAAAAAACAGAAACATATTAGATTAGTGGCCCCTATATTAGAAATTAGTGGTTACGGTGGTGAAGTTAAACCAATAAAGATTCAATCTGACACTCCATTCGAAAATATTGCTTGGGATATGCCTGAATTATTCCAAAAGAATGGTGGAATTATAAATATAGAAAGTAATAATGGTTATACAATTCGGTTGCCAGAATATCAACCTGACGGAAAAAATGATTATGTAATAACAGGTACAGGTAAGGATGATCAGCAGGGAATACAGATACAAGCCAATGTATTGCAGCGTAATATTTCTTTGAGTGTTAATACAACGGATCCTTTAGTTGCTGATGGAAATGCGAAATATGTCTACACAGCCACTTTGCTTGGAGCTGACAGAAAAACGCCGATAGAAAATGCTAAATTGGTTTGGGATACGGATAAAAAAGATCCTGGATTGAAATTAAAACCTGATTCAGAGGCAACAGATAAAAATGGGCAACAGACTGCGACATTAACGAGTACAACACCATTATCCGATATACAAGTCAGTGTCAGTATTAATGGTGAACGTGTTACTACGGATAAAAAGGTCAGTTTTAATGAGGTCGACACTAGTTATCATGTCACCGGTGTCACGGTGGACAAAGACGGCGGGCTCTATAATAACGGCACTGACAGTTATACCTTCACGGCGACGGTGGTGGATGCGTATGGCAAGCCGGTGGCGGATAAACCGGTTGATATTGACTGGCAGATGGATAAAACGGTGGCCGGATTAACCCTGACGAAGCAGAGCAGCCCGGTGAGTAACGCCCAGGGACAGGTCACGGCGACGTTAAGCAGTACGGCGGCGGTAGCGGATGTGCAGGTGTCGGCAAAAACGGCCACTCAGTCGGCGGCGGNGNACGCTAACAGGCGGTCAGCTTTGCGGAGCTCAGCACCAGCTATCAGGTTACCCATGTAACGGTGGACAAAGACGGCGGACTCTACAATAACGGCACTGACACTTATACCTTCACGGCGACGGTGGAAGATGCGTATGGCAATCTGGTAGTGGATAAACCGATCGATATCGACTGGCAGACAGACCCAACGGTTGATGGATNTGAAACTGACGAAACAAAGCAGCCCGGTGAGTAATGCGCAGGGGCAGGTCACCGCGACCTTAAGCAGCACGGTGGCAGTGGCGGATGTGCAGGTGTCGGCGAAAACGGCCACTCAGTCGGCGGCGGTAAACGCTAACAGGGCGGTCAGCTTTGCGGAGCTCAGCACCAGCTATCA
>NZ_AYSJ01000013.1:481820-483564 GCF_000517265.1 Photorhabdus khanii NC19 | reverse complement strand
GGACTCTACAATAACGGCACTGACACTTATACCTTCACGGCGACGGTGGAAGATGCGTATGGCAATCTGGTAGTGGATAAACCGATCGATATCGACTGGCAGACAGACCCAACGGTTGATGGATTAATCCTGACGAAACAGAGCAGTCCGGTGAGTAACGCACAGGGACAGGTCACCGCGACGTTAAGCAGCACAGTGGTAGCGATTGATGTACAAGTGTCTGCCAAAACGGCTACCCAGCAGACGCCAAGGAATGCTGATAAAAAAGTCAGTTTTATCAGCCCTGATGAGCTTGCTTCTCTTACTGTTAGCCCAGATCATGTAACGGAAGGAGGAGGCGAGGGGCATACTTATACATTTACTGCCACAGTAAAAGATTTTTCCGGGCAGGCGAAAAGCGGTGTTACGGTGGCTTGGAGTGCAACAAATAGTAAGGGAGTTACCATTACTGATAAAAACTTGGTTACTCAGGTAGTGGGTGATGGTAAAACAGATGCTGATGGGAAAGCGCAATATCGGGTATATAGCAAAAGTGGCGGGTTTGTTGCTGTTATGGTAACGGCTAAAGTGAATGATTCACCTGTTGGTTCTAAGAATAAAACGGTAGAAATTAAGGCTGATGAGCAGGATGTTACTGGCTTCTTTATATTGAATTATAATTATGAACGTGAAGCGAAACAAGATTTAGGGCATTTGGTTCCAAAAGAAAGAATGAATTTTGCTTGGCCAAAAATGACGTTTAAACTCGGGTATTTGCCTGAGGAATCATATATAGTTAGTTATACTGGAGTATATGACTCAAGTAATAGGAACGTAGTTGATGTGTATGGAGAGCATTTTCAAGTTAAAAAAGCAGGAATGGTTACATTAACTGCGACGTTTACACACCAAATATCTGGTCGGTATTTAAAATATATTATTCCCGATGTGAAAATTGATCACTTTGTAATTATTGATTCTAACCCGATAGGGCGTGGGATCGGTTACGTTAACTCGGAGAATCGTGTTGACAAGAGTCAACCTTTACCTAGTTGTACAAGAGGAAATAGGATAAAAGAGAGTGATCTTGGTAGATCAATTGATTATATGGTTAATGATTTGGATTTAAATCTTATTCAAAAGGGTTTATTAGGTGATCCAACTAAAGGATTAAGTATTGGAGCAATAAGAATGGGGGGGCTAAAAATAAATAATAAGAGTATTAAGGCTCATGTGTTGAATAAGAACGATAAATGGCTACAGGCTTATGTGGTTTTATGTGAGGAGTAGGGAGGAAATAATAGATAGGTAGTAAGTACCATTGTAGAAGGAAATTATTTTGATAGAAGATTAGGTGTTTTTTATTTATTAGTGTTTAACTTTAATATAAGGTTTAATATGTTGATACTTACAGCAGGTATTGTTTCAGGAATAACGGTTTTAGAAGAATGCTCAGTTATCACTACTATGACTTATAGCGAAAACCTAGCCATGTCATCTTTTCGTTATTTTAACAGATTCAGTCTTTAATGAGTCACTACAGGTTTCTCGTACATTAGCTGTAGCTGGAATTTTTACTCACCAAGGTCATTTAGAACTTGGACAGTGAGGAAAAATTAATTATTTAATTGTTCACTGAAATCAATGTAGATAATATTATTAATGTAAGTGTTTACGTTAATAGTACTATGGAAGAGGAGTTAGATTCAGTAACTATTACTATTGATCCTTATACATTAACCAAGGAAGATGTGGCGGTTGGAGT
>NZ_AYSJ01000013.1:419836-480712 GCF_000517265.1 Photorhabdus khanii NC19 | reverse complement strand
AAAATTAGAAATACTCATTATTAGGATCGCTTTTTTATGGAAGAGAGAGATCTTAACGTTTTAATGAGAGAAATGCCTATAAAAAGTCATATTCTGATTTTTATTTAACTAAAATAACCTTATTAAAAATGTGAGATCTCACCCTGCGGTTGGAGTAGATGTTATTCAGTTTGGTCAGGTGCTTTTTTCATATGTGGATCATATGCTGGTAGTTCTGCCTTAGTTTCTTGAATATGCAGAGGAAGCACTACATCCAATTTTATGAGATATTTTGGATGGGGAATGCATTGCTATTACAGTAATGGTTAAAGTAAATAGTTTATTTATGTGAGAAACAGGGAGGAGATAATAAGTAGTAAGTATCATTGTAAAAGAACATTATTTTGATGGAAATTAGGTGTTTGTTACTTGTTGGTGTTTAACTTTAATATGAGGTTTAATATGTCGACACTTAAAGCAGATATAATTTCAGGAATAACGGTTTTAGAGGAGTACCCGGTTGTTATTACTGTGACTTATTCAGGCGATGATACTCATAAAGTAACGGATTCGACTGACATAGTGTACGATAACCCGAAAAATACCCATTTTGATGAGATCCCTCGTATTTCAAGAGATGTTGAGAAAAATATCTGTACTGCGAAATTTGTTGTTACTGCTGCTTCTGGCTCCGATGATTTCACCATAACATTTTCAATGGATAAGGCTACGGATCCCGATGCTAAATTGGATATTGCGTTTCATCCTATTGATAAAAATGGTTTTTCACATGCAGCGTTTGAACCTATCATTATTGGTGATTCGTTGATAAAAGATTTATCTCCGGCAGCAGATGATGAGAAACCTTCTGCATCTAATGGCAGTCTCCTTGTTAATCTATATGCGCTGAGTAAAATAAATGAGCCGCTACCCTATTTTCAAATTCCTCTGGTAATTGATAATTTAGTGCGTATTTTTGGGTATGATGGAGAACAAATTACGGAAGAAATATTGCCTCTTGTTCTAAATTATAATAATAATAAATACTATATTAATACGGATAAAAATGGTTTCGTTGCTTTAAGGATTTTCCCTTGTAAGAAGAAGAATAGTAATTATACAGTTGATATGTTCACAGAATTACCGGATTTTTCAAAGAAATCTTTATTAAACATTCTGTTTATTACAGAAGGCATTGCTCCAACGCTGGCGGCACCAGATATTGAAGAACTGAATGGTAATAAATTAACGCCATCAATAGGAAATAGCAGTACGGGTTTTCATGTGAGTATCCCATTTTATGAAGGTGTTAAACCGAAAGACACAGTTTTCTTAATGATCAGAGAAGATAATGACGAAACGCCAAGTGTGTCTACTATCATTACTGATCTGAATCAGTTGGATAATTCGTTTATTTTAGTTCCATATGCCAATATTCCAAATATTGGTGGAAATGAATTATATTATTATAAGGCTGATGTAACGGGAAATATAACTATGTCATCTGCCCTCTATTTTAATTTAACGAAGTCAGCACCAAATCTACCACCAGAGATTAGGCGTATATTAGAGAGACCCAGAATTTTTAGTCATATGCTACAGTTGGAATTTGGCTGGCCAGCTTGGATCAATCTTAACGATATCTTAGGCGGAGGATTAGATGCCCATATTGCTGTGGGTAAAAACAGTGGAATAGAGGTAAATAATGTTATCAATATACGTATTTACGTTAATGGTATTGTCAATGAGAATCCATCTTCGAAACTTTATTCTGTTGAGCCTCATACGGTAACTGCCGACGAAGTAGCGGCTGGAGAGGCTATTATTCTGCTTGGTCAGGCGCCTTTTACTAATATAGATTCATATCGTGATGGTACGACAGGCTCAGTTTATATCACCTACAGCGTAGGCCAAATGGAATCGAAGATTTGGTTTGGATACATTGATACTGTTCCTGCTGGATAATAAATTTAGCTGATTGAGCTTTTTCTTGTTTGTAAACTGGCGATTTCTTTATTACATACTATAATATTTTCTTAAGCATTGTTATTTTGTTTTCAACAGTAAACCATGGGACTAATGGTGACAGTATGAATAATGACAAGCATGACGAAAAGTGATTTAACCAATTATGCTAATCTTGATTCAACAATATTGTGACCATATATGGTGTATTTGGATATAAAGTCTATGCGATGATATTTATCGACGATTTTATTGTCATTGATAACATTGATGTGGCTTAGTTCACATTGATATTAGAGAAGGACATCTTTATATTTATGCTCCGAGTGGTGGATTTATTACTATTACATTAACGGCTAAAGTAAATTATTTATTTGCGTGACAAACAGGAAGGAGGTAATAGATAGTAAGCATCGTTGTGTAAACGCATTATTTTGATGGAAAATTAGGTGCTTTTTACTTATTGGTGTTTAATTTTAATATGAGGTTTAATATGTCGACACTTACAACAGATATCGTTTCAGGAATAACGGTTTTAGAAGAGTGCCCAGTTGTTATTACCGTGACTTATTCAGGTGATGATACTCACAAAGTAACAGAAAAAACCGGCATAGTTTACAGTGACCTACAAGATGCTAGTTTTGATGATATCCCCCGTATTTCAAGGGATGTCGAGAAAAATACCTGCACTGCAAAATTTGTTGTCACTACTCATTCCAGTGCCAGTGATTTCACTGTAACATTTTCGATGGATAAGGATACAGATCCCGATGCTAAATTAGAGATTACGTTTCATCCTATTGGTGAAAGTGATTTTTCATATGGAGCATTTGAACCTATTATTATTGGTGATTCGTTGATAAAAGATTTATCTCCAGCAGAAGATGATAAGAAGCCTTTTGAATCTAATGGCAACTTCCTTGTTAATATATATGCGCTGGGTAAAAATAATGAAGCGTTACCCTATTTTCAAATTCCTCTGGTAACGGATAAACCAGTGCGTATTTTTGGGATTAAGCAAGGAGTAATGACGGAAGAAATATTGCATTTTATTAGCGGGAAAGATAATTATCAATATTATATTAATACGAATAGTGATGGTTTTGTTGCTTTAAAAGTTTTCCCTAAGAAATCTAAAGGGAACTATTCAGTGAGTATGCTCACAAAACTGCCATATTTTTTAAGAAACGCTTCATCAAATATTTTGATGATTACACGGAATATTTACCCAACTCTTCCAGCTCTGGGAATTGAGGAATTGGTTGGAGATAAATTAACACCACCAATAGGAAATAGAAATACAGGTTTTCATGTGATTATCCCATCTTATAAAGGTGCTAAACCACTTGATCAAATTTTCTTAATAATTGAAGAAGGTGATAGACAAGTAGAAAGCCAGTCTGCTGTAATCACTGAGCCGTATCAGTTGGATATGCCATTTATTTTAGTTCCGTATGCCAGTGTTCCAAATACTGGCGATAATAGGCTATCTTATTATGTGGCGGATGCAAATGGAAACATCACTGTGTCACCAGCCCTCTATTTTAATTTAACGCGGTCAGTACCGAATGTACCACCAGAGATTGAGCGTACATTAGCGGTACCTAGAATTTTCACTCATAAAGATCAGGAAGAACTTGGACAAAGAAGCAGGATCAATCTTGCAAGTATTTTAGGTGGGGGGCTGGATGCGCATATTTCTGTGGGTAAAAATAATGTAATAGATGTAGACAGTGTTATCAATGTGCGTATTTACGTTAATGGTATTGTACATGAGAATCCATCTTCGCAACTTTATTCTCCTGAGCCTCATACGGTAACTGCCGAAGAAGTAGCGGCTGGAGAGACTATTATTTCGCTTGGTCAGGCGTTCTTTACTGGTGTGGATTCGTATAGTGATGGGGGACCAGGTTCAGTTTATGTCACTTACAGCGTAGGCCAAAAGGAATCTAAGATTTGGTATGGACGTATTGATACTGTTCCACCTGGGCAGTATAGCTGATTGAGCATTTTCCATTTCTCCGGTCATTCTACTTATTATGCGAATCTACCTGTTATTGTTAACCAGTGAATCGTGGAATTAACAGTGATAGTATGAAGAATGGCAAACACGGCAGAAAGTGATTTAACAATTATCCTAATCTTGATCCTAAAATATGGTGGCTATATATGGTTATCTGGATATAAAGCTTATGCTTCGAGTGGGGATTTATTTATATGAGAAGTAGAAAGGAGATAGTAGATAGTAAGCATCGTTGTGTAAGCGCATTATTTTGATAGAAAATTAAGTGCTTTTTACTTATTGGTGTTTAACTTTAATATGAGGTTTAATATGTCGACAATTACAGCAGATATCGTTTCAGGAATAACGGTTTTAGAAGAGTGCCCAGTTGTTATCACTGTGATTTATTCAGGTGATGAATCTCATAAAGTAACGGAAACGACTGATATAGTGTACAGTGATCAGCAAGATGTCAGTTTTGATGAGACCCCTTGTATTTCAAGGGATGTCAAGAATAATACTTGCACTGCAAAATTTGTTGTTACTGCCAATTCTGGTGCCGGTGATTTCACCATAATATTTTCAATGGATAATACTACGGACCCCGATGCTAAATTAGAGATAGCATTTCATCTTATTGATAAAAATGGTTTTTCACATGCAGCGTTTGAACCTATCATTATTGGCGATTCGTTGATAAAAGATTTATCTCCGGCAGAGGATGATGAACAACCTTCTAAATTTTTCAATGGCAGCCTCCTTGTTAATATGTATGCTCAGAGTAAAACAAATGATCCGCTACCCTATTTTCAAATTCCTCTGGTAACGGATAAGCCAGTACGTATTTTTGAGGATGATAGAGATCAACTTACGACAGAAATATTGCCTTTTATTATTGAAAATGGTAATTATCAATATTATATTAATACCAATAGCAGGGGTTATGTTGCCTTAAGAGTTTTTCCTAAAAAATTTAAGGGTAACTATTCAGTACATATGTTTACAAAACTGCCATATTTGTTAAGAAATGCTTCATCAAGCATTCTATTTATTACAGAAGATATTGTTCCAAATCTTCCTGCACCAAACATTGAAGAATTGGTTGGTGATAAATTAACACCACAAATAGGAAATAGTAGTACAGGTTTTCATGTGATTATTCCATCTTATGCAGGTGCTAATCTACAAGATCAAATTTTCTTAGTGATTAGAGAAGATAGTGAAGAAACTCAAAGTCAATCTGCTGTGATTTCTAATATGAATCAGTTTGATATGCCATTTATTTCAGTTCCATATGCCAGTATTCCAAATATTGGCGATAATGAATTATACTATTATGCGGCTGATACAATGGGAAACGTAACTATATCATCCGCCCTCTATTTCTACTTAACGAGGTCAGTACCGAATCAACCACCAGAGATTAGGCGTACATTAGCAGCACCTAGAATTTTTACTCATAAAGGTCAGATTGAACTTGGACAGCGAGGTAAGATCAATCTTGTAAAAATTTTAGATGGAGGGCTGGATGCGCATATTGCTGTGGGTAAAAAAAATGGAATAGATGTGGATAGTGTTATCAATGTACGTCTTTACGTTAGTGGTGTTGTCAATGATATTCCATCTTCAAAAATTTATTCTCTTGAACCCCATACGGTAACTGCCGACGAAGTGGCGGCTGGAGAGGCTATTATTCTACTTGGTCAGGCACCTTTTACGGGTGTAGATTCGTATGATGATGGACCAGGATTAGTTTATATCACTTACAGTGTCAGAATAAAGAACTCCAAGATTTGGTTTGGACTCATTGATACTGTTCCCCCTGGAGGATAAATTTAGCTGATTGAGCTTTTATTTGTTTATTGGAAAATGCGTAAGCGTTTTCCATTTTCCCAGACATGTTTCTTATTTGTGAATTGGAGATTTTCTTATTACAGCTATAATATTTTATTAAGCATTATTATTTTATTTTCAATTAATAAATCATGGAGTTAATGGTGACAATATGAATAACAGCATATCAAGTGTGATTATCACAGAAAACGCGGCGAAAAGTGATTTAACCGATTACCCTAATCTTAATCCCAAAAATATTGTGACTATATATGGTCTACCTGGGTATAAATTCTATGCTACGACATCTATCGGTGCTTTTATTGTAGATGATAATGTTGATGTAGATCAGATCACATTGACGTTAGATGAGACTGGAAAAGGGCATTTTTATGTTCGTTCTCCGTTTGAACATAAAAATATTGAAAATAGTGAAGAATTTTCGGCTTTTGTGATGATTTACCCACAAGAGGATATCAATAAGGTCATATCTTTTCCACTTATTTTTGGTAATTATCGTCAGTCTGATGAAGCTATAGTATTTACCGCCTATAATTATACTACAGGCGCTCCGGCGGATGGGAAGACGCCTTGCTCGATATATCTTTTTATTGATCGTGAAAATAATGATGATATTAATCAAATCCGTATAAAAGTTAATAATAATGCACTTATCGATGGTTATAATAAAGACTGGGCAGATATTCCATTAAAGGAGGATGGTAGTGCGACAGTGAATGTGACTAGCAACACAGTAGGTAAAGTTAATGTTTGGCTAACAGCGCCTGATTCAGATTCAGGGGATAAAGTCAGTTTTGTTTTATCGTTCAGGCCGATTCCAATGGGAGATGAAATATGATTGCCAATAACGACAATACATTTATTCTTTTATCGTCGCCAGAGTTGCCGCAAGCAGATAACGATGGTCTGATTGACGTTTCTGTTCAACAGAACCAATATTTAATTATCAAAGTACCCTATCATAAGAAGTTAAAAATCTGGGATATGATAGTAGTAAGTGTTGGAGGAATCCTTTCTCGACCATATTATGTTCAGAATATTAATACTATTTTTTTTACTATAGCTATGTCGTTCTCTGAAATACCTGATGGTTGCTATAATGTGACTTATACATCAGCTGATGATTTCGAGAATGAAAATTTCTCTAAACCGGCTGTTATTAAAGTTATTAATTCTCCATCGATAAAATTATTACCATCAATTTACCCAGATTCAACATCTGGCGTTATTCACTATTCATCTCTTATACAACATCGTGGATTAAATGTGCATATCAGTTATCAGCAGATGCAGAAAGGCGATAGCGTCATATTCCACTGGCGGGGACATAATTTTAACTATGATCCAATTGCGAGGGCGGCCTGGGATGCACAACCCATAACAGTCAGTGATGAGGATATTAAGAAGGGTTATATTTCTTTAGTGGTGCCGGTGGAAAACGTGCTTTGTTTGGGTCAGGAAGGTGTGGGAACAGGGTATTATGAGGTTGGTAATACTATTTCTGCTCCAGGTTCAGTGATCTTGTCATTAATGGATATGTCATCTGTCATCATGTCAATTAGTGAAGGTGCGCCGATATTATCTAATGAATATCCCAGAATAAACCCGAAAAATTTGGTTGCGGTTTATGGGCCGCCAGGAAAGAGGTTATTGGCCAGTGTTGAGTCAGGCAATATTGTTGAAGGGGATGGTGCAAAATATCAATTTGCCCCTAATAGTTTCGGGTTGGCTTATTTCCATTTGCAATCTGAGGAAACGGGTAGTTTTCGCTGTACTGTTTCTGCGGAGGACGGGTCTGTAACATCGGGTGTAGGGCAGGCAATATTTAGTGAGTGGAGAGATGGCGGAGATATTATCAAAGCTTATGCATTTACCTCTGAAGTTCCTGCTGATGGCGTGAGTGTGTGTAGTGTTTATGTTATTGTGGACCGCACTGTCTATTCTGGCAAAAGATTACTTGTTCGTACTGATGGTTCAGCGATAATTTCAGGTTTTGGTGATAACGAGAGAGAGTTGCAGGTTGCAATTAGTAAGGATGGTTGTACAACTTTCCATATAACTAATACCAAAGCAGAAAAAAATAATGTGATAATAAGTTTACCCGATATTGATCAGTCGATTCAATTTTCTATTAATTTTAAACATTTTCCTTCTGTTTAACGTAAGGAATATTGTTAATTAGCATAATGTTATCAAGTGGAAATCATTTTGTTTTTAACTTTAAATCGATGATAGCATATATAAATATACATGATAGTGATAAATTAGGAGAATGAAATGGATAACGAACAGGTACTAGAAAATTCTAAGACATTAAATTGGATATCGAGTGAAAAAACCGAGACTGTGGATAAGTCTATACATATCGGTATAAAAGTAATTCAAGATAATTATTTGTT
The DNA here is from genome assembly GCF_000517265.1 of Photorhabdus khanii NC19. Lineage (GTDB taxonomy): Bacteria > Pseudomonadota > Gammaproteobacteria > Enterobacterales > Enterobacteriaceae > Photorhabdus > Photorhabdus khanii. The sequence continues at coordinate 472,513 of NZ_AYSJ01000013.1, read as the reverse complement.
GCATGAAACGGATGTAATTTTCACGTTAGATAATGAATCTATGGCATTTAAAGAGAATAATGATCGTAAAATTATAAAAAGTACAGGAGTAATGGGTAAGATATCAGTTGAAATAATTTCCACTGGTTCAACTCCGTGTCAAGGGAATGTATATGCTTGTTTGGAAGATGATACTCAAATAAAAGCCCCTCCTCTCCAGATCGAGTTTACTGCTATTCCTGTGGCAACTCTTAATCTTGACTTAGGAAAAAATGAGGCATGGGCTAATAGTACCGATGAGAATACAGTAGTTGCAACTGCGTATGATAAGTCTGGTAACGGAATTAAAAGCCAAAAAATAACCTTCAATGTAGATGATTGGGCAACGGTATTTCCGTCTTCGGGTATAACAGATAAAGATGGTAAAATAACAGCTTCAATACAATCTAATAGTGCTGGGGAGGTGAGACTAGTAGCACAAGCGGAAGATATTGCAGAGGTTGCAATTATGCGTTTCACGGATAATCCATATCGGTTAGAGATCACAAAATTTCCGGATGTGTTATATTCATTTTCGAGCGGTATTATAGCCGGATATTTATATAAGAATGGCATAGGTGAGCCTAATGTAACTATAAAAGTATCTATGGGATCTTATCTGTTCCTGAATGATAAAGACAAAAATATGACTACCGATAAAAATGGATATTTTAGCTTTGGAGTTTATTCTACTTATTCTCAAGGGTATTCTCCTCGTCATGTACCTGCTATGAGTAAGTCTTCATCGGTTGGTATAAGTTATATTGTTGGACGGATATATAGTCAAAGGTGGATAGTATTAACTCCGGGGCTATATTAGGCGCTGGATATTTTTGGGGATACTAATTGCATGATTACTCATTGAAAAATCAGAGAAGTTCACTATTCTTAGCCGTTATCATGCAGTTTGAAAATAAGATGATTTTTATTATATCGGTAGGGATCATTGAATAAAAATATATAACTTGGATGGAATTTTACAACTATCATTGTTATACATCAATATTTAGTTAAAAACCTGAACTTCTCTTTAAGTGAAGTTCATGCTACCTAACTCATTATTTATTCATGTCATTTCTCACAATGATTAAGGAATTGTTATTAAATTTCCTTTAGTTGTGATCGCGTCCGCAATGACCTTTTGTGAAATAGGGCTATACTATAAATAGGCTATATAGTTATATAGAGTCAATTAACGTTAGCTTTTGAATTTTTCGGTTCTTAGTGTGCACGAAGAGTGTTGGAGGTAACAAATGAAACGTCAAAGTGCCTTCATAGTCGGTAATGTATTAATGGGTATTGGTATGTTGACCATTATTAGCAGCCTGGCTTATACATTACTGCCCCATATCTTCGGTTTTGGCTGGCCTGAGTTTTTATCTGAAGCAGCGCTATTGGGAGTTTTTATTGGTGCTCTTGTTTGGTTAGCTGGTGCCGGTGTGGGAGGCCGGGAAGGTGTGGCAGATCGCTACTGGTGGTTAAGAAACTATGATGAGCGTTATCGTCGTGGTGATCATCGGTATCCATAACAAAAACAGTGTTAGTTAGAATTCTTGCTAATGGAGATATATGATTATGTCTCTGGATAAGCAAAAAACCCGTTGAAGCTTTTGACAACGGGTTTTTTCTTATAAGGCGATTATGGATGAAACTTAGTGTTCAAACATTGCAGAGATTGACTCTTCATTACTGATGCGGCGGATCGCTTCAGCTAACATACCGGATAAAGTCAGAGTGCGAACCTTGTTCAGTGCCTTGATCTCAGCAGACAATGGGATGGTGTCACAGACAATGACTTCATCAATCACCGAGTTTTTGATATTGTCCACTGCGTTGCCGGAGAAAATCGGGTGAGTTGCATAGGCAAATACACGTTTGGCTCCACGTTCTTTCAATGCTTCAGCCGCTTTGCATAATGTACCGCCGGTATCAATCATGTCATCGACCAGTACGCAGTCGCGACCAGCAACATCACCAATGATGTGCATCACCTGAGAAACGTTAGCGCGTGGCCGGCGTTTATCAATGATAGCCATATCTGTGTCATTCAGCAGTTTAGCGATAGCGCGGGCGCGGACTACACCACCAATATCCGGGGAAACGACGATAGGGTTTTCCAATTCTTGCTGCAACATATCTTCCAGCAGAATCGGGCTGCCAAATACGTTATCAACCGGAACGTCAAAGAAACCTTGGATCTGTTCAGCATGCAGATCAACTGTCAGTACGCGGTCTACGCCGACACTGGACAGGAAGTCTGCGACAACTTTTGCGGTAATCGGCACACGGGCTGAACGGACCCGGCGGTCCTGACGGGCATAACCGAAGTAAGGGATGACTGCGGTAATACGTCCGGCGGAGGCACGGCGCAGTGCATCAACCATAACGACCAATTCCATTAAGTTGTCGTTGGTCGGTGCACAAGTGGACTGGATGATGAAAATATCACCACCGCGTACATTTTCGTTAATTTGTACGCTGACTTCACCGTCGCTGAAACGACCGACAGCAGCGTCTCCAAGATTGGTGTACAGGCGGTTGGCAACACGTTGTGCTAGTTCCGGGATGGCGTTACCAGCAAAAAGCTTCATATCGGGCACGAGAAAAACCTCAGGCTTGCGTCCAGAGAGATATTGTTGACCAATGCTCAGATGAACGGTATCTATTCATTGGTTCAATAACCGGGTATCCCAGAGCGGAAACTGTGCAAAGGTGAATTGTTGACGCCACGCGCAACAAAACCATGCAACCACTCAGGGGCTTGATTTAACACCTTACGGGCCGATGCTTCTGATTCGAATTCACCGAATACACATGCACCGGTCCCTGTCAGGCGTGACGGCGCGTATTCTAGCAGCCATGAAAGAAGCTGTTCAACCTTACGAAAACGTTTTCTTACAAGAGATTCGCAATCATTTGCGTACGGAGCCTGTAATAATGCGGCCAGAGAGCGAATTGGTGTATCACGTTTTAATTCCGGATCTGTGAAGACACGCAGAGTTGGGATCTCAATCCCAGGGTGAGCAACCAGATACCACTTCTCTTCTGGCTTTGCTATGTGCAGGATTTCACCAATACCTTCTGCAAATGCGGCGTGGCCTTTAATAAAGACTGGCACATCAGCACCAAGGCTGACGCCGAGGGTTGCCAGTGTCTCGTCTGTGAGGCTGGTTTGCCAGTGGTCATTCAGGGCTACCAGTACGGTAGCGGCATTCGATGAACCTCCGCCTAACCCACCGCCCATAGGCAGACGCTTGTTGATACAGATATCTGCACCTTGATGAGTAATGCCGGTACCGTGTTGATGGCTGTAGGATTGCAACAGACGTGCCGCGCGAACAATTAGGTTATTATCATGCTCTACGCCTTCTACCGGCGTCAGTAAACGGATTTCATTATCCTGACGTGGGGTGATGGTAATTTCATCACCATAATCCAGAAACTGAAACAAGGTTTGTAACTGGTGATAACCATCAGCGCGGCGACCGGTGATATAGAGAAACAGGTTAAGTTTTGCGGGTGAAGGCCAGGTCAGCGTCATTATTTTGTGGTCCAGTTATCCATTTTCAGCTTAATGCGGCGATCGCCCTGAGTCAGTTCAAGACGGTCAGGAAGAGAGGGGGTTGTGGCAGTATCGTAAGATTGATAATTAACCTGCCATGTTGCGCCATGTTGTTGATAGTTTAAAGTTTTCAACAGATAGTTAGCATCCAGCTTGAAGTCTTTTGCGTCACCAGGAAGACCGGTTATCCAATGTCGCAGATTATCCAGTGGAATATCCATATCGGTGAGTTGATAAATGATCTCTTCAGGATTATCACTGAAATATTTTTTACCCTGGTTATCGGTTAATTGCGTCATACCGGGCTGAACGATCAGCTCTAATTCAGTGCTGCCCAGTGGGTTTGTCAATAATAAACGGTAGCGCTCAGGGTTATATTGTTGCCAGAAAAAGCGGGCATAAACTTTCTTTTCATTAGCCAAATAGGCAAAAGATCCACGGGTCTGGTATTGGTTCAATTGCTGTAGTTGTTGTGTGTGTGCCCGCCACTGCGGGGAATCTGCCGAACTGTATCCACCGGGTTGCGTTAATGTACAGGCGGTCAACAGCACGCAAGAGAGTGGCAGCAGACGGAATAGTGATAATTTTTGCATTGGCTTCATTGGCAATCTCTGATTAATAACATGAAAACTTTTACACCACTTAATAGTGAAGAATGGCGCATTAATCCAGTTAAATCTCAAAAAATATCCTGAATAATGATATCAGACGTGGTTGAGCGTCTTTTATTGAACGGAGGTATCAAGTAGAATGCACAGCTAATTAAGAGTCCTTATTAAGGGTGATGATTTCATCAAAACAAGATGTTTTTTACGATGAATTGCCTTCCTGCTGATAATTCAATATGACTTTGTTAGCACTTGGTATCAACCATAAAACCGCTCCTGTATCCCTGCGTGAACGGGTGACTTTTTCACCGGACACTATCAGTGAAGCACTCGACAACCTTCTCCAGCAACCCCTGGTGAGGGGGGGAGTGGTATTGTCAACGTGTAACCGTACAGAGCTTTATCTCAGTGTAGAACAGCAGGATAATCTGTATGAACAATTGATTAACTGGCTGTGTGAATACCACCAGCTTAATCCCAGGGATCTAAAATCCAGTATTTACTGGCATCATGATAATGAAGCTGTCAGTCACTTGATGAGAGTAGCGAGTGGGTTGGATTCGTTGGTACTTGGGGAACCTCAGATCCTTGGGCAAGTGAAGAGAGCATTTGCCGAGTCGCAGGACAGCCATTCTTTATCGAGTGAGTTGGAGCGATTGTTTCAAAAATCATTTTCTGTCGCCAAGCGCGTCAGGACTGAAACAGAGATTGGTTCAAATGCGGTTTCCGTTGCTTTTGCGGCGTGTACCCTGGCGCGGCAGATTTTTGAAACACTTTCTGAACTGAATATTTTGCTGGTTGGTGCAGGGGAAACCATTGAGCTGGTTGCCCGCCATCTGAAAGAGCATCGGGTGCACCATATGATGATTGCTAACAGAACGAGAGAGAAGGCGCAGGTATTGGCTGACGAAGTTCAGGCGGAAGTGATCACTTTGCCTGACATTGATACACGTTTAGCCGAAGCTGATATTGTCATCAGTTCAACCGCCAGCCCTTTGCCTATTATTGGTAAAGGCATGGTTGAACGTGCATTAAAGTTACGCCGTAACCAACCGATGTTGCTCGTTGATATCGCAGTTCCCCGCGATGTAGAGCCTGATGTGGAAAAATTGAATAACGTCTATCTCTACAGTGTTGATGATTTGCAGGCAATTATTCAGCGCAATCTTGCACAGCGCAAAGCGGCGGCTGTTCAGGCTGAATATATTGTTCAGCAGGAAAGCGGTTATTTTATGGACTGGTTGCGTTCACAAGGCGCAGTCAATTCAATCCGTGAATATCGTGCTCAGGCAGAACAGATGCGGGTTGAAATGACCGCTAAAGCGCTGGCTGCTATCAACCAGGGGGCTGACGTAGAACAGACAATAAATCAATTAACTCATCAATTGACGAATCGTCTGATGCATGCACCTACCAAATCACTCCAGCAGGCTGCCAGCGATGGTGATCTGGAGCGTCTTAATTTATTACGTGACAGCCTGGGGCTGAAACATAATTAACCATATCTCGGAATAGGGTCTGAAATCACGAATGAAGCCTTCTATTGTTGCTAAATTGGAAGCATTACAAGAACGTCACGAAGAAGTTTTGGCTCACCTCAGCGATGCTGATGTGATTGCTGATCAGGAACGTTTCCGTGCTTTGTCACGGGAGTATGCTCAACTGACCGATGTGACGAATTGTTTTAAGGTCTGGCGTACGGTGCAGGATGACCTTAAGGCCGCTGAAATAATGCTTGATGACCCTGAAATGCGGGAAATGGCACAGGAAGAGATCAAGGACGCCAAGGTTCGTAATGAGGAGTTAGAGCAGCAGTTGCAATTGTTGCTGCTACCAAAAGATCCTGATGATGAACGCAACTGTTTTCTTGAAGTTCGCGCCGGAACTGGGGGTGATGAAGCGGCTATTTTTGCCGGGGATCTGTTTCGTATGTACAGCCGTTATGCTGAATCCCGTCGTTGGAAAGTTGAGGTGATGAGCGCCAATGATGGTGAGCATGGTGGTTATAAAGAAATTATCGCTAAAATTTCCGGCGAACAGGTTTATGGTCATCTGAAATTTGAATCTGGTGGTCATCGTGTTCAGCGTGTACCGGAAACTGAATCGCAAGGGCGCATTCACACTTCTGCCTGTACCGTTGCGGTTTTGCCGGAGATTCCAGAAGCAGAATTGCCAGAAATCAGCCCAAGTGATTTGCGTATTGATACGTTCCGTTCGTCTGGTGCCGGTGGTCAGCACGTCAACACTACGGATTCAGCTATCCGTATCACGCATATTCCAACCGGTATTGTCGTTGAGTGTCAGGATGAGCGTTCTCAGCATAAAAACAAAGCGAAAGCGATGTCGGTATTGGCCGCGCGTATTCGTGCTGCTGAGGTGCGTAAGCGCCAGGAAGCAGAAGCCTCGGAGCGCCGTAACTTGCTGGGTTCCGGTGATCGTTCAGATCGCAATCGTACTTACAACTTCCCGCAAGGACGGGTGACGGATCATCGTATTAACTTGACCTTGTACCGTCTTGATGAAGTGATGGAAGGCAAACTGGATATGCTTGTTCAGCCGATCGTTAATGAATATCAGGCCGATCAATTATCAGCGTTGTCAGAGCAGGATTGATGGATTATCACTCCTGGCTTAAACAAGCCACAATACAGTTATCAGCCAGTGACAGCCCTAAACGGGATGCGGAGATTTTGTTGGGGCTCGTCACTCGCCATTCCCGAACTTACCTATTGGCATTTGGGGAAACGCAACTCTGTTCAGAGCAGTTCAGCCAGCTTGAAACGTTACTGGCTCGCCGGGTAAAAGGTGAACCTATTGCTTACATTATCGGCGAACGTGAATTCTGGTCGTTGCCATTAAATGTTTCGCCTGCCACATTGATCCCGCGACCTGACACGGAGTGTCTGGTTGAAAAAGCGCTTGAACGGCTTGCACCGGCACCTTGTCACATTCTGGATTTGGGAACCGGAACCGGTGCGATTGCGCTGGCGATTGCCAGTGAGCGCCCCGATTGCCAGATTACTGGGGTTGATATCAATCCTGATGCGGTTATTTTGGCGCAGGGTAACGCTGAAAAACTGAAAATACAAAATGTGGATTTTCTGCAAAGCAATTGGTTCTCTTCGTTGAATAATCAACAATTTGCTATGATTGTGAGTAATCCGCCTTACATTGATGAAGCCGATCCACATCTGTTTCAAGGTGATGTGCGATTTGAACCGGAGAGTGCATTAATTGCGGCAGAACAGGGAACGGCCGATCTAAATACAATTATTAATTTGTCGCGTAATTTTCTGTTACCTGATGGATGGTTGTTGCTGGAGCATGGTTGGAAACAGGGAGACGTTGTAAGAAGCCTGTTTTCTGAGAGTGGTTATCAGCAGGTGGCTACTTTTCAGGATTATGGCGGTAATGAGCGAATAACACTGGGTCAGTGGAAAAGTGATGAAAGCCATAGCTGATTATGAATTTAATAACGCATCTTTAAGTAGCGGTATTCTGTTAATATCCGGAGCCATTCGCTCCGACTTTCCTCAGAACTCAGTAGAGATGCAGCTTCAGGTATTGACTGATGAAGCCAGGCGTGAAATATCTCCACAAATGAATAGAGAGGAACAGCTGGAAAAATTACTCAAGCTGTTTTACCAGAACTGGAAATTCGGCGGTGCCAGTGGTGTTTATTGTCAGTCAGATACATTGTGGTTGGATAAAGTACTGCAAACCCGCCAAGGTTCTCCTGCTGTTTTAGGCATCATTCTTATCCATATTGCTCAGGCTTTAGAACTGCCCTTTATGCCGGTTGTTTTTCCGACACAATTGATTCTGCGTATTGATTGCCCGGATAAACCGGTGAGGTTTATTAATCCAACCAATGGTGAAGTGCTGAGTGAATATATACTTGATGTGTGGCTAAAAGGTAATATCAGCCAGACAGCTGAATTGACAGCGGATGATTTGCAGGAAGCTGATAATATCAGCATGATACGCAAAGTGCTGGAGACCATAAAAATCGCGTTAATGGAAGAAGGGCAGTTGGAGTTGGCGCTGAAAGCCAGTGAAGCCGTTCTGATGTTTGATCCCGATGACCCATATGAAATACGTGATAGAGGGCTTATTTACGCCGAGCTTGATTGTAATCATATTGCAGTTTCTGATTTAAATTATTTTGTCGAGCATTGCCCGGAAGATCCGGTCGTAGAAATGATCAGAATGCAGATATACTCCATTGAGCAGCAATATGTTGTGTTGCACTGATATTGCTCTGCACTGATTTATCTGGTTAATTTATTTGCCCTTAACAGAAGGTATAAGTATGCAACAGAAAGTGGTTAATATTGGTGATATCAAGGTCGCTAACGATCTGCCGTTTGTTCTCTTTGGTGGTATGAATGTCCTTGAGTCACGGGATTTGGCCATGAGTATTTGTGAGCACTATGTGACAGTGACACAAAAACTGGGCATTCCTTATGTTTTCAAAGCGTCCTTTGATAAAGCAAACCGCTCATCAATTCACTCTTACCGTGGCCCTGGGCTGGAAGAGGGAATGAAGATTTTTCAGGAGCTGAAACAAACTTTTGGTGTGAAAATTATTACTGACGTGCATGAGCCGGTACAGGCACAGGCGGTGGCGGAAGTGGTTGATGTGATCCAACTTCCGGCATTTCTGGCGCGTCAGACTGATTTGGTTGAGGCAATGGCCCGTACCGGCGCGGTGATTAACGTTAAAAAGCCACAATTTATCAGCCCAGCCCAGATGGGGAATATTGTTGAAAAATTCAAAGAAGGCGGCAACGATCAGGTGATCTTGTGTGATCGTGGCAGCAACTTTGGTTATGACAATTTGGTTGTGGATATGCTGGGTTTCAATGTCATGGTCCAGGCCACGGGGGGGCATCCTGTGATTTTTGATGTGACTCATTCACTGCAATGCCGTGATCCGTTTGGTGCCGCGTCTGGTGGTCGTCGTGCTCAGGTTGCTGAACTGGCGCGTGCGGGAATGGCCGTCGGTATTGCCGGCTTGTTCCTTGAAGCTCATCCCGATCCGGTAAATGCGATGTGTGATGGCCCGTCAGCATTGCCGTTGGCAAAGCTTGAGCCATTCCTGATCCAGATGAAAGCGATTGATGACGTGGTGAAAAACTTCTCTCAACTGGATACCAGTAAATAATCTGGTGATATCACATGATGAATGTGTTTGGCGCTGGTTTACAGCGCCATTATTGGTAACAGGCTGGCTAAGCTCTTATTTCTAGTGGTTTCAGTCATCCATTTTTCAATTGAAATTCAATTCTTCCATTGCCCGTGGCAATGTTGCATGGAAACTGAGATGATTTTCAACCAATTGAACTTTGGCTCTGGCCAGTGTTTTTAAAGGCTGAAAGGGAATATCGCAAACAGCAATATATTTATCCTTACCCACTTCATCAATAAAGCGCTGAAAAGCGTGCAGCCCACCTGCATCCAATACAGGAACAGCATCCCATTGCATGAGGATCGTCTGATAACCTGCGCTTGCTTCCTTTAATTCTGTAAAGATACGTTCAGCCGCAGCGAAGAATAACGGGCCATTGATACGCACAACCAACAGATCTTTATCCCCATTTGTTTGTGGCAATTGGCTGATGCGGGTCATATTGGCGATTCGACGCATAAACAGCAGTGAGGCTAACACGATACCAATCGTAATCGCGATGACCATATCAAACAGCACCGTGAGCGACATACAAAGAACCAGCACAATAATGTCATCCCTTGGCGCACGGCGGATCAGATCGATAACTTTATGTATCTCGCTCATATTCCAGGCGACCATGAGCAACAGGGCGGACATGGCGGCCAGCGGAAGATAGGAGAGCATTGGCGCTAATGCCAGTAAAGTTAATAACACCAGTAGAGAGTGAACAATGGCGGAAACAGGTGATGTTGCACCGGCTCTGATGTTTGCCGCTGATCGGGCAATGGCTGCGGTAGCTGTAATACCACCGAAAAATGGCACAGCGATATTTCCCAACCCCTGACCAATTAATTCACTGTTTGAATGGTGCTTTTTACCTGTCATACCATCCAAAACCACGGCGCAAAGCAGTGATTCAATAGCACCTAACATTGCCATTGAAAAGGCCGCAGGCAATAAAGCTGAAACTGTTGCCCAACTGATATCAACGTGATGAGAACCCATATCGGGTAAACGCCACGGTAAAACGAATTGAGGAAGGATAGGCGGGATACCTTGACCTTGCGTACCATCATTCAATATATAACTGAATTCAGAACCGATAGTCACAACATCCTGACCAAATAAATTCATGATCCCCATCACGGCGGTTCCCGCGATCAAGGCTGGAAGATGTCCGGGTAATTTCAGCCCAAGCTTAGGCCAGTAAATCAGAACTGAAAGCGTCGCCAGGCCAATCAGCGTATCACTTAAATGCAGCGTTGGCAGTGCCTGAAACAGCGCGGCAACCTTATCGATATAACTTTCTGGTACATGTTCCAATTGCAGACCAAAAAAATCTTTTACCTGCATGGTTGCGATAGTGATGGCGATCCCAGAAGTAAAACCCAGTGTCACCGGTAGAGGAATATACTCTATTAATTTGCCAAAACGGGCTAATCCCATCACCAGCAGGATAATTCCCGACATTAATGTTGCAATAAGCAAACCACTCAGGCCAAATTGCTGAGATACCGGATAGAGAATGACCACGAAAGCGGCTGTGGGGCCGGAAACACTGTAGCGTGATCCGCCGGTTACCGCGATAACAATGCCGGCGATGGCGGCGGTGTAAAGCCCGTATTGTGGCGCGACACCACTGCCAATAGCCAGTGCCATCGCGAGTGGGATAGCGATAATACCGACAGTAATACCGGCAATAATATCTTTAATTAAACGGGTAAAAGAGTAGGGTTCTTTCCAACAAGCATCAATAACAGCACTAAATGGCCGTATGCCATTCATTCTACGAGTTTTCATCTGTGCATAAACCAAAAAAATAAAAGGAAAAAGCAATAAGGCCATCATAATCCGAATTGCAGGAATAATACTTTTAGTTCAAAACGATAGAGCCATACATCAAACTCAATGTAAATAGCTTAACGGCAGGGAAGTAAAAAGTAAAAGAGAGAATAACGCTTTTATCACTGGGAAATATCTTGGGATCAATTATATTACGTGTTTTTTCTTATCGGTAGATTTTATTAAGCTAATTTCATAAATAATATTATCAATGTTTTGAGATCTTAAGCTATATATTTTTTTAATTATAGAATTATAAGATTTATTTTTGTAATGAATTAACCTGCTTGATGACAATTTATAATTGTTATTATTGTGGAATTAAATAATTGATTGTGTATTTACTACTTGTATTTATTATGCAAGGATTAAATTAGCCATATCAAATGATTTCATAATTTATTTTTTCTTTAGTTTAGTGTGTGATTTGACCAACATTTTAATGTTTCTTAAATATTAGATTAATAATTTGACAGATATAAAAACCCACCCTATTATTTAGAGTGACTCATGTAATGAGACGAATTAAATTAGTCAAAAATACTTTTTTATCTTAATGATACTTATTCTGAATGCCCTATTTAAAGTAGGGTTGACGGTTGGAAGATAATTTTTAGATAAGGTAGAAATGTTTAAATGGATAAATATAACAGTAAGGTACTTATTATTGGTTCATCAAGTGAAATTGGGAATGCGATTTGTAAACATGCGGTAGCGAGTGGTTATGAGGTCTTAGGGACTTCACGTAAACCGCATAATGAAGAGATTCATTTGGATGTTATGTCGGATGGCAGCGTAAAAGAAGCAATTGAAATTGCAATTGAAAAGATGAGATGTATTGATGCGGTTATCTATACTCCAGCGATGTCATTGGATGGTTTGTTGCATGTCCAGGATATTGAAAGCTGGCATGATGTTTTTAATGTCAATTTATTCGGCGCTGCAAGAGTGGCAAAGTATTTGCTTCCGCATTTTATGAAGAATCGTAATGGTGTGATGCAATTTATCTCTTCTACAGCGAGTGTACGTGGATCGCCGGGAGCTACGGCTTATTCTTGTTCGAAAGCGGCTATGAACGCATTGGTAAAAAATATTGCTAATGACTATGGTCGGTTTAATATCAGGGCCTACGCTGTGATGCCAGGGTATGTTGATGGTGGCATGCTACGTCATATTTCTTCAGAGAAAAAAGTGGAATTAGCCAAAAGTATTGCATTAAAACGAATGGCAGATGTTGATGAAATTGCCCGTTTTTGTGTCGGAGCATTGAGTGCGTCAACTTATATAACAGGTACAACCCTTCGCATTGATGGAGGATTGATGGGTTAATAGCAACATCATAAATATTGCCAATCGCTTTAATGTGAGAATGATTGCCGGTTATCATTACAGTTTTGGTCAAACTATTTGGAATAAAGACTAAAGCTAATTATTAAACATCTTTATTCTTATATCGTTTATGAATTATTTTTCTGAATAAATCAGTAGGAATAAATTTTTCAATATACATATTTCTTGATATAAATAGATCTATAAACCATTAAGTAGGATATACGCATATTGGGGATGATGATATGGACAATATTGATATGGTTAATGAAGAATTAGCAAGTATTCTGTTGAATGTTGCTGAGTTAGACTCTGATTTTGAAATAACTTCGAATAAATTATTGAAGAGTGATCTTGGCATTGACTCACTAAAGTTAATTGATGTTATTTTATCGGTTGAGCGAACCTTTGGAAAAGAGATTTCCGAAGATGCGCTTGCTCGTATTCAAACTGTAGGTGAGCTTTGGGAGGAAATAAAGAATAACTTGCCATAGTCGGATTCGTTCAATCAACAATTAAGAGCCAATCCTATTAGATATTCATTCACAATAACGGTCTGAACAATAACGCTTATTGGGATAGGCTCTAGAATTTTCTATTCTTTAAACATGAGCTTGGTGAAAATGCTGACTTTTAACGTAGAAAATTTAGCTATTTATCCGAATATATTTCGGAATGAGAGAGAGGAGGGATTTTATCTTCCCTCTGATATTTCTGAATTTGTAAGCAATAAAGGTGATCGTTTTCGTGACGACTTCAGCCGCATTTGTACCTATCTGGCAAATAAGCTTATTGCAGAAGAGAGAAATGCAGAGAATGAATCTGTGATTGTGGGTACAGAATATGGCAACCTTGACGCAATGCTTCGTTTTCAGCAGCAGGTAAGGAATAATGATAAGACGGTATCCGCTCAACAATTTCCTTATGCTACTACAAGTTCAGCTTCAATCTTTATTAACATTGACAAGAAGGTGACAGGAGGAAACTGTACACTCAATGCAGGCAGTAAAACGCCGGTTATGGTATTAATTCAGGCGTTACTTAATTTATATAATAGATCAGCAGGTATTAGCCATCTGTTTTTGGGTGATATCTATTGTGCAGAAGCACTTGATGATATACGAAAAAAAATCAACAACCAGAAATCAATATCTTCTGGCGTGATGTGTGTGGATTTATCGAGTGGAAAACAATTTACGGCAGATTTTTTCTTTGGGTCAACAGTGGAAGAAATAAAAAGGCAGCTTAACGCTTTATCACCGGGTACTAAAATTTTTATATTCAATACGTTAAATAAGAATGAAGCATTAATTAATACGATTAAAGATTATAATATCATTGAATATCAAGAATATAACAGTGCTTTTCTATTTCATGAATTTATGAGTGCTATTCTGCACAGTAAAAAAGAAGATGCTTTTATATTTATGACAATCGATAACATGAATGCCTCAGGCGTAAGGGTTATACATAATGATGATTAATTATATTAGCCAGGTCTTTTCATCTGAAGAGGAGATATTTAAATATCATTTTCCTGATAACCCTGTTGTTCCTGGTATACTGCCGGTAGCCGCTTTTTGTAAAGAGATGGCTGATAAATCTGTCGATTTTATCAATTTGAAAAATCTATCTTTTTATCAATTTATACGTCCTGATGAGAGCATTAAATATAGCCAGGAGAGGAATAAAATTTCTGCAACCGTATCCGGAAAACTCTGTTTTTCTTTTTTACTGGATTATTCTGGCAAAGATGATAAATGCGAAAGTAAAATAAATCTTTTTTCATCTTCTCTATTATCATTACCATTGCGTGAACCCGAATTTTGGTTTTTGCCGAAGACCGTCTATATTAATGATATGTCAAATAGCGCAAATTGTCATTTGGATATTAAATTATTGCAGTATGAATCCGCTTATTTGCAAAAATTCCATTATTCTCCTTTGCTTATCCTTGTTGAGGCAATGGGGAATTTGGCATTAGTTTTGCAACATCAGCAGCAAAACATTTTAACTGAAAGTGATTATGTTTTTGCCAGATTTGGTGAATTGGCTTTCAGTCCGGAGATTGAACATATTAATTCTCCTGTGTTTATTGAGACTAAAGTGACACGGTTTGGTTCAATAATGTGTTGGGATGCATGGGCATATAGTGAAGGGGAAAAATTGCTTTGGATAAATGACGCTGTATCAATTAAGAGGAAGGGGAACGATGTTGGATAAAATATATGTTACCGGGCTTGGCGTCGTCACTCCCATTGGTATAGACGTCGAAAGTTATTGGAAGAAGTTATGCGCTGGAGAGTCAAACTTTACCCGATTGGCGCCTGTTTATGCTTCTATGAAGCCAAATTTTGTTGCCGGAAAAATTTCGGCTGGGCCGCGTATGGATATAAAAGCCAGGGCACCAAAATGTACAGGGGCACAGGTGCCTGATTCTTCTCTGTATGCTGTAGACGCAGCACTCCAGGCGATAGCAGATGCAGGATTACAACCGGGATGCGCTGAATTGCGTAATGCATTAGTGTGTGTTGGTAATAATGAGGCTGAGGCGGATATTCTTGATCAATTAGTTGAAGGTATGCCTGTGAATTGGAATGCCAATATCTATTCGAGTCATGCGGTTTCCGATAATGTTGCTCGCGCAATTGGTTCTTCCGGACCTTCCATGACGATACATAATACCTGTGCGTCAGCAAATATTGCCCTTGAAACAGCACTACGCATGATGAAAGCAGGGATAGTTTCAACATCCGTAATAGGTGGCGGAGATGCTTTTTCTAAAAAGGTGTGGTCAGGTTTTTACATGCTTAATGCATTGGGTGCGGAACAGTGCCGTCCGTTTTCTCAATTAAGACGCTTTATTACCATATCTGAAGGCGCTGCTTTTTTAGTGTTGCAGAATAGGAAGCGAGTTAGCGAATATCAATCTCCTTATGCTGAATTGATCGCCACTGCAAGTAATAATGATGCATTACATCCTACTAATTTGGATATTCAGAGTGTTACTCAATGCCATGAAAAATTATTAAATTCGGCAGGGCTGGACGCTGGAGATATTGATGGTATATATGCACATGGCACGGGAACAAAAGCTAATGATGCAGTAGAAGCGTCAATATTTTCTGAATATTTCCCCAACTCGGTTGTTTCAGCGATTAAAGGAACTATAGGGCATATGATGGCAACGGCGGGAGCGATTGGCGCAGTCAGTGCTTGCTTATCTTTGAGAGATCAGATTATGCCACCAACAAATATTTTGCCGGAGGATTTTGAATATCAATTTAATTTGATTACTCATGATATGGAAGTAAAACATAATTTACGTTATGTGCAGAATAATGCATTTGGCTTTGGTGGTAATAACGCGATCACTTTATTTGGTAAGGTGACTTAATTCTTCATGATACAAAACGGACTATAAATATAAAGCGCATAATCTGATTTTCATGAAAGAAAAATAATAATTTTGAGGTTAATAATATGATTATATTAGGTATCAGTGGTCTTCCCAACTCTCAACGTTTTATGCAAGAAAATTATCCGCGTGTGAGTAAATTAGACGAGCGTGTTTGTCAGGGAGTAGATAGTGCGGCCTGTTTGATTATTGATGGAAAAGTTGTTGCCGCTGCGGCGGAAGAACGTTTTACCGGAGAGAAAGGCACGGGACGGTTTCCAGCCAATGCGATTAACTATTGTTTGGCGGAAGCAGGTCTCACACAAGATGATATACAAGTTATCGCCCACGGTTTTAATTACGATCACTATCGTCGTTTTTTTATGTCGAACGAAAAAATGTTCGAGGGTGTTTTCAGTGGCAAGACGGTGATTGATGAATTCGTTTCAGCCGGATGGCAGGATATTGAACCGCGTTTTCAAGCGGTAGATCACCATTTGGCTCATGCGGCGTCGGCCTTTTATCCCAGTGGTTTCCAATCTGCACTGTGTGTCGTTTCAGACGGCATGGGTGAAATAGAATCCTTGAGTGTTTATCTTGCTAAAGATCAGCAATTTCAAAAATTACACAGCCAGCCAATTAGTTCTTCATTAGGAATATTTTATTCTATTTGTACCCGGTTCCTTGGCTTTGTATTTAATAGTGATGAATATAAAGTCATGGGACTTGCCGCATATGGTAACCCTGAGCGATATCGCAATATTTTCAACGAATTGGCTCAATTCGATGCAGATAGTGGATCAATATCTATAAATTGGTCATCACAAGCGTTTGATAATGCGGAATATGGCTATCCTGGCGCGATAGCACAACTTAGCGATATGTTCGATCTTGCACCGAGAAGTGAAGATGACACTTTACTGGATGTTCACCAGGATTTTGCTGCGGGATTGCAGGAAAAATTCACACTTTTGCTGAAACAATTAGTCACATATTGGTTGCAGAAAACCGGTGAAACGTCGCTTTGTCTTGCCGGCGGATCATTTTTAAACTGCAAAGCCAATCAGGTTCTTTGTCAGCTTGATGGAGTGAAAAATGTCTTTGTCCAGCCTGCATCGGGTGATGATGGTACTGCTTTGGGGGCGGCGCTTTTTGTTGCCGGTAAATACCACAATGATTCAGATCGTTACTTTAATCCCTATCTCGGCCCGCGCTTCTCAACGGATGAGATCCGTAATGTATTATTCCGACATGGTGGTAATGCAGGAATGAAATGGCGTTATTTGGGGTTGAACGATGATTATTTTATTTCTGCGGCGAAAGATATCGCCGGAGATAAAATCATTGCCTGGTTCCATGACCGGATGGAATTTGGTCCAAGAGCACTTGGCAATCGTTCAATTCTTGCGCTTCCGGCAGGTGAAGGAATAAAAGACAGAATTAACAGCACGGTGAAATTTCGTGAAGCTTTCCGTCCATTTGCGCCTGCCATTTTGGATGAAGACTGCGATATTATTTTTGAGACACGAAATCTGGCACCGACCCGATATATGCTTTGCACTGCCGGAGTAAAACCAGAAATGGCAGGGCCGGTCTCTGGTATTGTTCATGCTGATGGAACGGCACGTATTCAGCTTGTGGAACGTAATTTTAATGCGACTTTCTGGCGGTTATTAAAAGCGGTACAGGAAATAACCGGTTATGGTTGTCTGGTGAATACTTCATTTAACGTTAAGGGGCAGCCACTTATCATGTCACCTGATGTTGCGATAGATACGTTTTTGAAAACCTCACTGGATAAACTTTATATTGAGGGATTTGTTGTATGGAAAGAATAACGTTGAAATCCTGAAGAAAATGACTGAATTGAATAAAGCTTAGATATTTCAAATGTGTTTCCTTGTCGTCTTAGAAGAATATCTGGATATGATATTTGATGATATGGGAACACATCCTTTCAATTTGGAGGGCAGGGATTGCTTGCCGGATAATATAAGGTAATTGTCGATCAGCAAAGGTAATATAAGAATATGATAAAAGAACTTCAGCAGCGTAAGCTGTTATCCATTGTGCAATCACAGAATGGTCTTATTGGGTACAGGTTCACTGATAGGTTGTATGATGCCGCCGAAGTCCTTGATGCGACACTCTTGCAAGTTTTGTGTGAAGGAATATCGGTTACGCCACACTCCTGTACTACATTGTTACCTCGCTCCACGTTGGAACGTATAAATTTCTTTGATAAATTGCCTAGCAATCCGTTGCATGTTTACCCTCATTTAAACAATGAGGTGATGAGTGAGGAAGCGGGGGATGCATGGGTATTGAGTCCATCGACTTGCTATCATACCTTTTCTCATTTGATAGATAGCACCCATGATTGGGAATTGAAATATTTTACGGCTAAAGGACAGTGTCATCGATACGAACCGGTTAAAGATGAGCCTACCCGCATGGGGAATTTTACCATGCGTGAATTAATATTGGTGGGGATACAGGAAAAAGTAGAAACGCAATGTGAAATAATATTTGGACAAACCGTTAAATTCTTACGACTACTGTTTCCTTCTATTTCGGTGGAAAAAGCCAGCGATGTATTTTATGGCGAGCATTCTAAAGTGACTCGGAAAGTACAATTATCAATGGGCGTCAAGTGTGAAGTGCTTATTCCTTGGTTTGATAAATATAACGTTAGTGTTGGTTCACGAAATTTACACCGGGATTTATTTACCACAAATTTTAATATTATCAGTCGTGTCAGTGATTGCCCTATGCATTCTGCTTGTATTGCTTTTGGGATGGAGAGATTACTTTTGGCGCTGTTATCACATACTTTGAATTATGAACCTGACTTACTTATCGAAAATATATCACAAGCAGCCAAAATAATATTAAAGGAAAAATAACTGTGATTGCAGGACATAATATATTTGGTCCGTTATTCATAAATAAGTCCATTGTATCGAGGTGATAAAATACTTATGGAAAATATGATGGATAAATCGAAAATAAACGTCGCTATCAATTGTTTTACCGGTAGCCTGACAAGATTACTTAATCTACAGGGTAAGGAGATTTTTGAGGCAGAGATCTTTGAAGCTGGCAATGGTTATTTATTTCGTAGTGGTTATGATGAGTTGAATATGCCTGAATATACTTTCTCGGTTGAAACTGTTGGACTAACTGGCGCGGTATCTTTAGGTGCAAATATGGTTTCACTACCGATAGATTACACACATTGGTGTTGTCAATTATATGAATTATTATGTCAGAAGAAAGGCGTAGTTGCTTGGGTCAATTCGGCACATTTATCTTATTCTGAGGTTTATACCAATAAACCAGAATACCTGCATGCTGTGTTGATCACCGCTATTGCGGATGATTATTCACAAGTGCGTATCTTTGATTCTTTGGTGGTTGATCGGGAATCCTATGCTTGTGAGGCATGGATGCCCTCCGAGCAATTTTATTTAGCGCTTTACGATAAAGTGCCCGGTGAAACTTATGATCATATGGGGCATTTTTATATTGTTGATTCATTGAAAGATCTAGAGATCATGTCGGTAAGGAAATTACTGACTTGTCAAGCTGAATTATTTAATACTTTACCCGAATATTATGATGCGTTGAGAAATTATAGCAAATTATGCCTGAATGCGTTTCAGCAGCCAAAGGAAAAAGCTTGTCGGGCTGCCAAAAGATTGTTTGATCATATCAGTGTGTTGTATGTGATACCCAATTTGAGTTTGTTAAAATATTCTTTAATCAGAGCAGATATTGCACCTTCTCTGATTGAACATTGCACGGAATTGATTGGTCATTGGAAAGCTTTATCTATTTTAGCCCTAAAGTTTGAAGCCACATTATCACTTCAGGTATTAGAAAAAATAGAGGGCCGTTTTAATCACATTGACCAAATGACTAATGTGATGTGGGGGGAGTTGTCTAGGTATAAAGATAAATCCTGCGATTGATAATGACGGAACACTGCCGCACTGTCTAATTTATATATAAACTAATTCGTAAACAAGGTAATAATTTTCATAAATATTATCACGCATAAATAAAATCGTAACTCTTTTAATTTAAACTTTTCATTAACAAATCTTGTTGATATGATGGAGCAGCTCAGGTACAGCGTAATCAGAGTCTCATTTTTGGATGTTTTATTATTTACACTGCCATAACACCAAAATACGAGAAGTAAGTTATTGATACAACCCAGTTTGCAAGATGGTCAAGCAGTAACTTAAGTTGAAGTTACCCCACTAAATGGATGGTAAATATGACTAAAAAATTTTCATTCATTATTAACGGCCAAGTCGAAGCATTTCCTGAAAGTGATGATTTAGTGCAATCCATTAATTTTGGTGATAATCGTGTTCATCTGCCCATATTGAATGACTCTCAAGTAAAAAACATTATTAATTATAATGAAAATAATAAATTACAGCTGCATAACATTATCAATTTTCTCTACACAGTAGGGCAAAGATGGAAAAATGAAGAATATTCAAGACGCAGGACATACATTCGCGACCTGAAAAAATACATGGGATATTCAGAAGCAATGGCTAAGCTGGAGGCCAACTGGATCTCTATGATCTTATGTTCTAAAGGTGGTCTTTATGATGTTGTAAATAATGAGCTTGGTTCTCGCCATATCATGGATGAATGGTTACCTCAGGATGAAAGTTATATTAGAGCTTTTCCGAAAGGTAAATCTGTACATCTGTTGGCGGGTAATGTCCCATTATCGGGTATAATGTCTATATTACGCGCAATTTTGACAAAGAATCAATGCATTATAAAAACCTCATCCGCCGATCCTTTTACAGCCAATGCATTAGCGTTAAGCTTTATTGATGTAGACCCTAATCATCCGATAACGCGCTCTTTGTCTGTTATATATTGGCAACATCAAGGTGATACATCACTCGCAAAAGAAATTATGCAACATGCGGATGTCATTGTCGCTTGGGGTGGGGAAGATGCGATTAATTGGGCTGTAAAGCATGCACCACCTTATATTGACGTAATTAAATTTGTCTCTAAGAAGAGTTTCTGCATTATTGATGATCCTGTTGATTTGACGTCCGCAGCGACAGGTGCGGCTCATGATGTTTGTTTTTACGATCAACAAGCTTGTTTTTCCACCCAAAACATATACTACATGGGAAGTCATTATGAAGAATTTAAGCTAGCGTTGATAGAAAAACTAAACTTATATGCGCATATATTACCAAACGCCAAAAAAGATTTTGATGAAAAGGCAGCCTATTCCTTAGTTCAAAAAGAAAGTTTATTTGCTGGATTAAAAGTAGAGGCTGATGTTCATCAGCGCTGGATGATTATTGAGTCAAAGGCGGGTGTGGAACTTAATCAACCACTTGGCCGGTGTGTGTACCTTCATCATGTCGATAATATTGAGCAAATATTGCCTTATGTTCAAAAAAATAGGACGCAAACCATCTCTATTTTTCCTTGGGAGTCAGCATTTAAGTATCGGGACGAATTAGCATTAAAAGGTGCTGAAAGGATTGTAGAAGCAGGAATGAATAACATATTTCGAGTGGGTGGATCTCATGATGGAATGAGACCGTTACAACGATTAGTGACATATATTTCTCATGAAAGGCCATCTCACTATACTGTTAAGGATGTTGCGGTCGAAATAGAACAGACTCGATTCCTGGAAGAAGATAAGTTCCTGGTATTTGTCCCTTAAATAGGTAAAAAGTATGGAAAATGTATCCAGATATAAAACCATCGACCATGTTATTTGCGTTGAAGGAAATAAAGAAATTCATGTCTGGGAAACACTGCCAGAAGAAAACAGCCCAAAAAGAAAGAATGCAATTATTATTGCATCTGGCTTTGCCCGGAGGATGGATCATTTTGCTGGTCTGGCGGAGTATTTGTCACGGAATGGGTTTCATGTGATCCGCTATGATTCACTTCACCATGTTGGATTGAGTTCAGGGACAATTGATGAATTTACCATGTCTATAGGAAAACAGAGTTTGTTAGCCGTAGTTGATTGGTTAAATACACAAAAAATAAATAACCGTGGTATTTTGGCTTCAAGCTTATCTGCACGGATAGTTTATGCAAGCCTGTCTGAAATCAATGTTTCGTTTTTAATCACTGCGGTGGGTGTTGTTAACTTAAGATATACTCTCGAAAGAGCTTTAGGATTTGACTATCTCAGCTTACCCATTGATGAACTGCCGAATAATCTGGATTTTGAAGGCCATAAATTGGGTGCTGAAGTCTTCGCGAGAGATTGCTTTGATTTTGGCTGGGAAGATTTAACTTCCACAATGAATAGCATGATGCATCTTGATATACCGTTTATTGCTTTTACTGCAAATAACGATGATTGGGTAAAACAAGATGAAGTCATCAAATTGTTATCAAATATTCGTAGTAATCGATGCAAGATATATTCTTTGCTAGGAGGTTCACATGATTTGAGTGAGAACTTAGTGGTCCTGCGCAATTTTTATCAATCAGTTACGAAAGCGGCTATCGCGATGGATAATGATAGTTTGGATATCGATATTGATATTACTGAGCCGTCGTTTGAACATCTGACTATTGCGACAGTCAATGAACGCCGAATGAAAATTGAGATTGAAAATCAAACAATTTCTCCGTCTTAACTCTATCACTCGGATAGAAACATAAGGACTATTTATGAAATTCGGAAACTTTTTACTTACCTACCAACCACCTCAACTTTCTCAAACCGAGGTAATGAAACGTTTGGTTAAATTAGGCCGCGTCTCTGAGGAGTGTGGTTTTGATACTGTATGGTTACTTGAGCATCATTTCACGGAGTTTGGTTTGCTTGGTAACCCTTATGTCGCTGCTGCATATTTACTGGGTGCAACTAAGAAACTGAATGTAGGGACTGCTGCTATTGTTCTCCCTACCGCTCATCCGGTACGCCAACTTGAAGATGTGAATTTGCTGGATCAAATGTCAAAAGGACGATTTCGGTTTGGTATTTGCCGGGGGCTTTACAATAAAGACTTCCGCGTATTTGGTACAGATATGGATAATAGCCGCGCCTTAATGGAGTGCTGGTATGGGCTAATAAGAAATGGAATGACGGAGGGATATATGGAGGCTGACAATGAACATATCAAATTCCATAAGGTAAAAGTAAATCCGACGGCATATAGTAGAGGTGGAGCACCTATTTATGTCGTTGCTGAATCAGCCTCGACAACTGAGTGGGCCGCTCAATTTGGTTTACCGATGATATTAAGTTGGATTATAAATACTAACGAAAAGAGAGCGCAAATTGAGCTCTATAACGAGGTGGCTCAAGAATATGGTCATGATATTCATAATATCGACCATTGCTTATCATATATTACATCCGTAGATCATGACTCAATTAAAGCGAAAGAAATTTGCCGGAATTTTCTGGGGTATTGGTATGATTCCTATGTGAATGCTACGACCATTTTTGATGATTCAAACCAAACAAAAGGTTATGATTTCAACAAAGGACAGTGGCGTGACTTTGTATTAAAAGGACATAAAAATACCAATCGCCGTATTGATTACAGTTATGAAATCAATCCCGTAGGAACGCCGAAGGAGTGCATTGATATAATTCAAAAAGACATTGACGCCACGGGAATATCAAATATTTGTTGTGGGTTTGAAGCTAATGGCACAGTAGACGAAATTATTGCTTCTATGAGGCTTTTCCAGTCTGATGTCATGCCATTTATCAAAGAAAAACAACGTTCGCTATTATATTAGCTAAGGAAAATGAAATGAAATTTGGATTGTTCTTCCTTAACTTCATCAATTCAACAATGGTTCAAGAACAAAGTATAGCCCGCATGCAGGAAATAACCGAGTATGTTGATAAACTGAATTTTGAACAGATTTTGTTGTATGAAAATCATTTTTCAGGCAATGGCATTGTCGGTGCTCCTCTGACTGTTTCTGGTTTTTTGCTCGGCTTAACAGAGAGAATTAAAGTTGGCTCATTGAATCATATCATTACAACTCATCATCCTGTCCGAATAGCGGAGGAAGCTTGCTTATTGGATCAGTTAAGTGAAGGGAGATTTATTTTAGGATTTAGTGATTGTGAAAAAAAAGATGAAATGCATTTTTTTAATCGCCCTGATAAATACCAACAGCAATTATTTGAAGAGTGCTATGAAATTATTAATGATGCTTTAACAACCGGCTATTGTAATCCAGATAACGATTTTTATAGTTTCCCCAAAATATCCGTAAACCCCCATGCTTATACGCAAGGCGGGCCTCGGAGATATGTAACAGCAACGAGTCATTATGTCGTGGAGTGGGCAGCCAAAAAAGGCATTCCTCTTATCTTTAAGTGGGATGATTCCAATGATGTCAGACATGAGTATGCGGAAAGGTATAAAGTCATTGCTGATAAACAGGGTATTGACCTATCATCTATAGATCATCAGTTAATGATATTGGTTAACGTTAATGAAGATAGTCAGAAAGCTAAAGAAGAGACACGTGCATTTATACGTGATTATGTTCTTGAAATGCACCCTGATGAAAATCTCGAAAAGAAACTCGAAGAAATAATCACAGAAAATGCCGTCGGAGATTATATGGAATGTATAGCTGCGGCTAAATTAGCAATTGAACAGTGTGGTGCAAAAACCATATTACTATCCTTTGAACCAATGAATGACTTGATGAGCCAGAAAAACGCAATTGATATTGTTAATGATAATATTAAAAAGTATCACATGTAATATACTCTATAGATTTCAAGATGCATTGAGACGGCAAGGGAGCGAATCCCCGGGAGCATAGCGAACTATGTGACCGGGGTGAGCGAGTGCAGCCAACAAAGAGGCAACTTGAAAGATAACGGGTATAAAAGAGTATGGCAGCAGCGCTGTCATACTTTCTAATATTATCTGGAGAGGTAAAACAGGTATGACTGCATATATTGAGAAACAAGACATCACAGCAAGCTCAGAAATTGATGATTTGATTTTTTCGAGCGATCCATTAATTTGGTCTTATGATGAACAGGAAAAAATCAGAAAAAAACTTGTACTTGATGCGTTTCGTTATCACTATAAACATTGTCAAGAATACCGTCGCTATTGTCAGGCACACAAAGTAGATGACAATATTACGGAAATTGATGATATACCTGTATTCCCAACATCAGTTTTTAAGTTTACTCGCTTATTAACTTGTAAGGATGACGAGATTGAAAGTTGGTTTACCAGTAGCGGCACCAATGGTCTAAAAAGTCAGGTGGCGCGTGACAGATTAAGTATTGAGAGACTCTTAGGCTCTGTGAATTATGGCATGAAATATGTTGGTAGCTGGTTTGATCATCAAATGGAGTTGGTCAACTTGGGACCCGATAGATTTAATGCTCATAACATTTGGTTTAAATATGTTATGAGCCTGGTAGAATTGCTATATCCCACGACATTCACCGTAACAGAAGAACGAATAGATTTTGTTAAAACATTGAATAGCCTTGAACGAATAAAAAATCAAGGGAAAGTTATTTGTCTTATCGGTTCGCCATACTTTATTTATTTGCTCTGCCATTATATGAAAGATAAAAATATCTCATTTTTTGGTGATGAAAGCCTTTATATTATAACGGGGGGAGGCTGGAAAAGTTACGAAAAAGAATCCCTGAAACGCGACGATTTCAATCAGCTTCTATTCGATACCTTCAACCTCAGTAATATGAGTCAGATCCGGGATATATTTAATCAAGTTGAACTCAACACTTGTTTCTTTGAGGATGAGATGCAACGTAAACATGTTCCACCGTGGGTATATGCGCGAGCACTTGATCCTGAAACGTTGAAACCTGTACCTGATGGAGTACCCGGTTTGATGAGTTATATGGATGCGTCATCAACGAGTTACCCCGCATTTCTTGTCACCGATGATATCGGGATAATCAGAAGAGAGTATGGTAAATATCCTGGTGTACTCGTTGAAATTTTACGGCGTGTCAATACGAGGACACAGAAAGGGTGTGCTTTAAGCTTAACTCAAGCATTTGACAGATAATATACAGGTAAAAAAGCTCAGGCGTTTTACCCTGAGCTCAGGTTGTTTACACGACACTAAATGTTGAGCCGTAGACGGAGCAATATCCAATGCCCGCGCTAGGTCACGAATTCCTAAATCTGGCTCTTCCAAAAAGTCAGCAATAACCTCGCCTGGATGAGGTGGATTAAACATTTTCATTATCTGTTTAAATGGTTATTAATTTTATATGGTAGATTCGAATAATAAGTGCAATTTTTCAGAAGGGTGGTCAGTTGCTATGCAATATTCTGGTTATGTTTATGACTTGCAAGAAATCCATAGGGTATAACAGCGAGTCGTTGGCGGAGTTTGTTTGCATGATTACGCCAGTAGCCGCCACTTATCAAAAAGCAGATTAATTCATTGGCAGGGAAATTTGATCAGGTTCCCAATAATTCAGAAGAAAAGCTAAAGAAAAAATAGCTGGTTCCGAAATAAAGTATGATAGGTAGAACGAAACTGTACGTGAGCTGAATTTTTTATATAGATCACTAATAAATTACGGGAGTTATAATGACTACAAGGTTTGATATAGAACACGGAAGACTGGTTTACACAGAAAAGTTAGGATGGGTAGACTTGGGACATGCTAAAGGTGATGACGTAAGAAAACTAATGGCTGCTATAAATGCAGGTGATGATACTAAGGAATCATATTTTACTGTTAGATATGTCCAATATATGGGGAAGGGGCGTAAATATGGGACATCTAAAATAACAAGATGGAAAGTTAGGCGGGGTTTATCTTTGTATGGTAAGAAGAGAGTTGCTCTTACTATTATGATGTATACAACTCATTTATTTGAGTCCTACCAAGACTCTTTTCCTTTTAATTGGGTTACGGATAGTGGTTATAGTGGTGAAGATTTAATTTCTAATTTACTTGGTTTTTATCGGGCTGTAAATGGCATTGATTATTTATCTCAGTTAGGAGTAGTAAGTAAAGAAGAAGCATTTGAGCGATGGGATTACTATGGTCCTATAGGTAAATATAAAAATAAAATTTTTAAACCATTATTATTTCCTAATCCTGAAAAATATCCAAATAATGCAAGACCTTATTATACGTCTCTACCTGGTTTTTTAAATACTATATCACCCATAAGTGATATAAAGACAAGTCATGACATAATACATATTAGCGAACAGACTGGGATTAACTTAGATGTGGAATATGCTGGGATTTCGATTGAGTAGTTTTATACGTATAATTGTTGTTATATCCATTCTCATTGGATGTGTTCTGATTTTTACTATGTCACTTGCAAATGTTAATTTGTCATATACAAAGAAAAATTTTATTTATTATAATATGTTTACTTTTGATGAAATTAAAAACATTCCCTTAATTTCAAATGATTATATCATATACTATGATTCACCTGATGGAACACCGACAATGACTAACAAAATTGTTTTTTCAAATGTAAATTTGAATAATAAATCAGAGTTAATAAAATATGTTGAAAGTATGGGTTTTGAAAAATACTTTGACGAATATTGGCATGATGAATATTGGCGTAAGGATAATGTACTCATAAATATAAAACAAAATGATACAAAGCGTACTATTTTGTTTTTAGTTGAGAAGAATTAAAATACATTGTCTTTTCTTATGCTGTAACCTGTGAATTTTTAGACCTCGACTGACAGTTTTATGTATATTTAACAGGTGTTAGTTGAGGTTAATATAAATAAGGAAGAAGACCGGGATACTTTTTACCGTTGGAAAAAGGATTATGTTGCCAAAGGAGAAAAAGGGTTTATTAATAGCAAACCATGCCCGGAAAATCCGGCTGTCCGCGTTTCCTCGTCCCTCCCTGCATCGGGGAATATATAAGCAAAAAAGCCTGAGTTTTCACTCAAGCTTTCTCTTCAAATCTGGCGGTGAGGGAGGGATTGACTCGCTAGCGCTCGCCCTCCGGGCCGCCTTTGGCGGTCCAAAACGGCGTTGCCGTTTTGTCAAACCCTGTTCGAGGGTTCTCAACCCTCCCTGCATCGGGGGAGTATATAAGCAAAGAGCCCAAGTGTTTAACCTGAGCTCTTCTTCGAATCTGGCGGTGAGGGAGGGATTCGAACCCTCGATACGTTTTCACGTATACACACTTTCCAGGCGTGCTCCTTAAGCCTCTCGGACACCTCACCGTGTTTTTTCGTCGCAGTCACTCTGTTTGATATCGTCGCTGCAACGGGGCGCTACTATAGGGAAAAGCATTACAAGCGTCAACACTCTTCTAATACTTTTCTTTGGTTTTATGATTGATTAACTAAATAACCGTCAATTCGATGCATTGATGCCCATCTGACGTTGTTGAAGTAAACCAATGCAAGTTTTTTGATAAGAAAAAAATGAATTCGTTAACTACTTAACATTCTCAACATTTTCATAAATATGATTAACAAAGGGGCTTGCAACCTGCTATTAATCAGATAACCCTGTATAAAAAAATAAAATAGGATAAATAATCATGGATATTATCTTTTACCACCCTTTTTTTGATGCCGCTCAATGGATCCAAGGCATGCAGCATCGACTGCCGAATATTAATATCCGTCAATGGAAACGAGGCGATAATGCTCATGCAGATTATGCAATGGCTTGGGCACCTCCCTACGAGATGTTGGCAAATCGCTCCGGATTGAAGGGGATTTTTATCCTGGGAGCAGGAGTAGAGGCCATTTTGAAGCAGGAACAGCAAAGACCTGGGATATTGCCCGCCGGTGTACCATTAATGCGGCTCGAAGATGCAGGTATGGGATTACAAATGCGGGAGTATGCAGTAGCAACGGTTTTACATTATTTACGCCGCATGGATGAATATAAGCTACAGCAAGGGCAGAGAATGTGGAAGCAACTCGAATCACATGATCGCCGCGATTTTGTAATTGGTGTGTTGGGTGCCGGGGTTTTGGGATGCAGTGTTGCTGAGACGCTGGTTGAGTTTGGTTTTACTGTACGCTGCTGGAGCCGTACTCCGAAGCAGATTAATAAGGTAGACAGTTTTTACGGTCAAGATCAGTTGGGCGATTTTCTCTCCGGCAGTAAAGTGCTTATTAATCTATTGCCTGATACACCAAATACCCGTGGTATTCTGAATTTATCGCTGTTTAGTCAGTTAAAACCGAAGTCCTATCTGATTAATCTCGCACGAGGCTCCCATTTGATAGAACATGATCTATTGGTAGCGATCAATAAAGGCTATATTGCAGCGGCTTCATTGGATGTATTTACTGAGGAACCCTTGCCGGAAATGCACCCATTCTGGACGCATCCCCGTATAACGGTTACTCCACATGTTGCTGCTATTACTATTCCCAATATCGCTATGGATAAGGTCAGTGAAAATATTCAGCGGATTGAAAAGGGTGAATTACCAACGGGTGTTGTGGATATCAAACTGGGATATTAACAGTGTCTCTTTACAGTAAGGTCGGTTATTGGGGACAATAGCGGCAAAATAGCGATTTATTTGGAAAATGAGATGAATGAATTTTCAATAGTCTGCCGCATTTTAGGGACGTTGTTTAACCGCCAGCCACAAGATCCGGTTCTGCAACCCCTTCTGACAATGATTGCGGAAGGTAAACTGAAACAATCCTGGCCGTTAGAGCAGGGTGCGTTGTTAGATCGCCTGCAACAGGGTTGTGAACTGCCGGCAATGACAACGGATTATACCGCGCTGTTTGGTGATGATGATGCCAGTGTGCCGGGTCGCCGTTCTGACTATACCGGGGAGAGTGAAAACGATATTCGTCAGTTTCTGACCGAACGCGGTATGCCATTGTCAGAGGGGCCGGTTGATCAGTTTGGTTCTCTGTTATTAGCGGCTTCATGGCTGGAAGATCAGGCCGCAGAAGATGAAGTTCAGGGGCAAATTGTGTTGTTTGATGAGTATCTTCTGCCGTGGTGTGGGCAATTGCTGGGAAAGGTAGAAGCCCACGCAACAACCGGTTTTTACCGGACATTGGCGACGATCACCCGTGAAGCGTTGCAAGCGTTACGGGAAGAGTTGGATTCTTAGTTTGAAACGGATAAAAAGGCAAATAATTTATGATTATTTGCCTTTTCTGTGATATCTCGATAAAAATTATTTATCGGTCAGCATGATAACAAATTTGCCAGGTTTGACTTCTAACCCTTTTGCCAATTTTTTGGCGGCGGCTTCAGCTTTGCTGTGATCCGGTTTCAATACATAAACGGGGTGAATATCAAAGAAAGCACTGAGTGATTTATTCAGATAAGGAAACAGCGCGTTAATCGGCTTTTCCATTTTTTCCGGTGTGATTTGATAATCAACGATTTCTAATTCTTTCAGAAAAATAGCGCCTTTTTCTGGATCAAACACAGGTTGAGCTTTTAGTGTCAGCTTCATATCCGCTTTAGCCGGGCCAAGCAGGGAGGCAATATTAACCTTTGCCTGGCCGGTTAATGCCATTTTATCGGGTTCTGTGCGGCCAATTTGGCTGGACAATTCTGTCAGTTCTATATCCGCGTTGGCAATACCATGTAATTCAATCTGTTTCTGGTAATGGACATGTTTCGCCAGATAGCCGTTAATCAGCTCTTCGCTGACACTGAAATCTTTGAATTGATCACAACCGCTGACCAACCCGGCCAGCAGTAATACTGCCCCCAAGAAAAATTTTCTCATATTGACTCCTTTTATTTTGAAGGGCAGATTTTACATCATTAACTGCCCTTAAGCATGGCGGATTCAATTTTACGCTGGTTAAACTGGCGGTGCAGTGCATACAACGTGATAAAGCCAATAATTCCTAACAGGATCCAGGGCAGTTGCGGCATGTTTAGCGTGTGGCCGGTATCATACAACCAACCGCCGCCGGTATAACCTAAAGCGCCGCCCAGTGCCAGGCCGAGGCGGCTAAAGCCCATATAACTGCCACGGGCGCGCGGATCGGCCAGTGAAGCGCTTAATGTCTCACGGGCAGGTTCGGCGATGATTGTACCAAGGTAGAACAGGCAGATAATGCCAAACAGCGTATTGATTTCACCAATCAAACCTATTGGGAACATACTCAGGCTCATCAGGAAAAGCCCTGCCATCAGGCGCTGTTCCAGCCGGAAACGTTTTTCGCTCCAGCGGGCAATGGGATAAAGCAAAGTCAACGAAAGTGTTGCTTCAATGGCGTACATCCACTTCACCGCTGCGGGCGTCCCGGCGATTTCATTAACGATAATTGGGAACATCAGCATGACCTGTACAGACAGCATAAAGTAGCCGGTCAGTGTCAACACATAAGTGAAGAAGCGACGGTCTTTAATGACGCGTCCCATACCTTCCCAGATTGGCGTACGGGTAGTGGAAATCCGGTATGCAGGGAGTTGCCAGGCATTCCAGATGGCTGCCAGAACGAAAATAACAGCACCTGTCCAACAAACAATCTGGAAATCGTATTGCAGCAGCCAGCTACCAATCAGCGCACCGACAACGGCGCCGGCGCTGTCCTGCATTAACAGCAGGGAATAAAAACGGCCACGCTCGTGAGGGCGG
Source organism: Photorhabdus khanii NC19 (assembly GCF_000517265.1). Taxonomy (GTDB): domain Bacteria; phylum Pseudomonadota; class Gammaproteobacteria; order Enterobacterales; family Enterobacteriaceae; genus Photorhabdus; species Photorhabdus khanii. The sequence continues at coordinate 440,979 of NZ_AYSJ01000013.1, read as the reverse complement.
GTGAGTTTGATAACCAGTGCGGTCCGTGGTGGATCAAATAAAGTGCCGCCTAATGCGGATAATATGCAGGCAAGCCATAAGATCCACGGCTCAGTGGCTAATGCGATTAAAGCAAAACCAAGGGCGCGCAATAGCATCCCGGTGACAATCATCGGTTTTGCACCAAAGCGGTCGGCAATGGCGCCACCGAAAATGCCTAAGCCTTGTTGTACAAACTGCCGCAAACCAAGAGCAAAACCGACAACCAGCGCGGCCCAACCCAGTTGTTCAACAAAGTGTATTGATATTAAGGGAAAAACGACGAAGAAGCCCAGAACGACCAGCAAGTTATCAAATAACAAGAAGTACTTGCCCAGGCTACGTGCTTGCGAAACCAGTGACATTTCTCACCATTGGAATATTAGGAAGAGAAAATAATATAATTCTTCTATATTCTGTACTTAATTTAATCGTTAGGGTAGTGATTTATAGATAATATTTTTTTATCGTAAGCGGGTGGCTGGCAGGTATATTTTACAGATAGTGACTTAAATTTTTAATGGATAAATTAGGCATAACTAGGGAGAAATCATGTTTGGTTATCGTTCCACTTTACCGAAGGTTCGTCTGATAACAGAACGAATGGTGGTGCGTTTGGTGTACGAGCGAGATGCTTATCGTTTAGCTGAGTATTATGCAGAAAATCACGAATTTCTTAAACCTTGGGAACCGACCCGGGATAACAGCCATTGTCAGCCTTCTGGTTGGACAAGCCGATTGAATTTAATCACGGAAATGCAAAGACAGAGTGCAGCTTTTCATTTCTTGCTGCTTGATCCGAATGAAAATGAAGTTATTGGTGTGGCGAATTTCAGTAATATTTTGCGCGGTGCTTTTCATGCCTGTTATTTGGGATATTCTCTTGGTGAAAAATGGCAGGGGAAAGGGCTGATGTATGAGGCATTGCAACCCGCTATTCGTTATATGCAGCGTCAGCAGGGTATGCATCGGATTATGGCTAACTATATGCCTGATAATCATCGTAGTGGTAAATTATTGGAACGATTGGGTTTTGAGCGTGAAGGATATGCAAAGAAATATCTGATGATAAATGGAATTTGGCAGGATCATGTATTAACCGCACTGACAGATGAAAAATGGAATGGAAAAAGCTGATGATCAGATTGTACTGCTAGATAAACAAGAAACTGCCTAGTTACAAAGTTATAGCGGAACTTAAATTACAGTCTCGTCGTAAGCCCCATCATGGGGCTTTTGCTCATTAATGAACAAACAGATGTAGAGAGAAGGAGGGAAATGTAACTTGAAAGATGGTGTTTCCTCATACCTTATTTTTGACCCTTTTTTCTCAGTTAATTATAATTTATTGATTTATTTAAGAGATTAGCATCTGTTAAAAAAAAGGGTTTTTCTCCTTTGTGTCATTTTGCTCTTTAATAATCAAGAGATTAAAGTTAGTATTCAACAGTTCACTGCCGTACAGGCAGCTTAGAAATTTTCGCTTACATATTGGGCATTCACCCTGATGTTCACTGCCGTACAGGCAGCTTAGAAATGCACCACTAACCGGTGCAGCATTTGCACCAGGTTCACTGCCGTACAGGCAGCTTAGAAAGTAAATTAGCAGTCAAGCACATATCATATTTCGTTCACTGCCGTACAGGCAGCTTAGAAAATCCGGCGTTTACCGATATCGACATCAATAGAGTTCACTGCCGTACAGGCAGCTTAGAAATCCCAAATCCAGGTCTGATAACCGTAGATGCTGTTCACTGCCGTACAGGCAGCTTAGAAATGGTGAAAGAGAGCGGTTAGTTTTACCTTCCGGTTCACTGCCGTACAGGCAGCTTAGAAAATACCAAAGTGCTGTGCTGCTTCTGACAGGGAGTTCACTGCCGTACAGGCAGCTTAGAAACGTTCCCATATCCAGCGCTTTTATTTTTTCCTCGTTCACTGCCGTACAGGCAGCTTAGAAATTATTATAGGTTTTACTGGTAATCAGATTTCGGTTCACTGCCGTACAGGCAGCTTAGAAAATTGCAAAAATTCAGCTGTTGTCCACATTCCTGTTCACTGCCGTACAGGCAGCTTAGAAAAGTCCGGGGCGCTGTCATCAAGGGGTAGTAGCGTTCACTGCCGTACAGGCAGCTTAGAAAACGAACACTATCAATAATGTAGAGATTGCCATGTTCACTGCCGTACAGGCAGCTTAGAAACCACGAGATTACGGCGGATTGCTGACGACAATGTTCACTGCCGTACAGGCAGCTTAGAAAAACGATACCCGCATTCGTATGTCAGCAGGTCGCGTTCACTGCCGTACAGGCAGCTTAGAAATGCGGATAGCAGAGATACCGGGCAAATAGAACGTTCACTGCCGTACAGGCAGCTTAGAAATTAGAAAGATCGATTTATAATACCCTTTTGACGCAAATGGTATTCTCTGACAGACTGCAATGCATAGGAGCTATCTATATAGCAGACTTACCAATGGAGGCAACCATGAGTCATACCCGTTACGAAACTGATGTGGTCGCTTGGGCGAATGAGCAAGCAGCATTATTGCGTGCAGGTAAATTCTCTGAGATCGATATAGTTAATATTGCCGAGGAGATTGAGGACGTGGGCAAGAGTGAAAAACGTGAACTGGCAAGTCGTATGGCGGTTTTGTTGGCCCATCTTCTGAAATGGCAATTCCAGCCTGGCCGTCGTGGTTCAAGCTGGCAACGAACTATCAGGGAACAGAGAAAAGCACTGGAATTGCATATAAAAGAGACACTTAGCCTGAAAAGTACCATTGCTGATGAAAACTGGTTTGCTAAAGTTTGGGCTGATGCCGTTTCTTCCGCTGCCGACGAAACAGGGCTGGATATGTTCCCGGATGAATGTATCTGGAATATAAATCAGATCTTTTCCCAAGAGTTCTATCCTGATTAAATTAAGCTTTAATGAGTTGACTTATTTAACGCACTGACTTCGGTTGGTGCGTTTTTTTGAGCATGATTTTGAGATATAAATACGATGAATTTATTGAAATCGCTGGCTGCGGTCAGTTCTATGACCATGTTTTCCCGGGTTTTGGGCTTTATCCGTGATGCCATTATTGCCCGTATATTTGGGGCAGGTGCAACAACGGATGCTTTTTTTGTTGCGTTTAAATTACCTAATCTGTTGCGCCGTATTTTTGCAGAAGGCGCATTTTCTCAGGCATTTGTGCCGATTCTGTCTGAATATAAAAATCAGCAGGGAGATGAAGCGACCCGGACGTTTATTGCCTATGTTTCCGGTATGCTGACGTTAATTCTGGCGGTTGTTACGGTGCTGGGTATTTTAGCTGCACCGTGGGTGATTTATATTACCGCGCCGGGTTTTACCGATACTGCGGATAAATTTGCTCTGACGACAAATCTGTTAAGAATTACTTTTCCCTATATTTTTCTGATATCGTTGGCCTCGTTGGCAGGGGCAATCTTAAATACCTGGAATCGGTTTTCTGTACCGGCTTTCGCCCCGACGTTGCTTAATATCAGCATGATTGTGTTTGCGCTGTTTGTCGCCCCTTATTGCAATCCACCGGTGATGGCGTTGGGTTGGGCGGTTGTTGCCGGCGGTATTTTGCAACTTGTCTATCAGCTTCCTCATCTGAAAAAAATTGGAATGCTGGTATTACCGCGCATCTCTTTCCGTGACAGTGGCGTATGGCGGGTTATCCGACAGATGGGGCCGGCGATCCTTGGGGTTTCAGTCAGCCAGATTTCATTAATTATTAATACGATTTTCGCCTCATTTCTGATATCCGGTTCTGTGTCCTGGATGTATTACGCTGACCGTTTGATGGAATTACCTTCCGGTGTATTGGGCGTTGCTCTTGGAACAATTCTTTTGCCTTCGCTGGCGAAAAGTTTTTCCAGTGGCAATCATGAGGAATACACTAAACTGATGGATTGGGGGCTGCGGCTCTGTTTCCTATTGGCACTGCCTTGTGCTATCGCGCTAGGTATTCTGGCAGAACCTTTGACGGTTTCTCTTTTCCAGTATGGTAATTTCACCGCATTTGACGCAGCAATGACTCAGAAGGCATTAATTGCTTACTGTTTCGGGCTGATGGGGATAATTATTGTTAAAGTATTGGCACCGGGTTTTTATTCCCGTGGAGATATCAAAACACCGGTGAAAATTGCGATTGCGACTTTAATTTTGACTCAACTAATGAATCTGGCTTTTGTGGGTCCACTGAAACATGCCGGGTTGGCGCTTTCTATCGGTTTGGCAGCGTGTTTCAACGCAGGTATGCTTTACTGGCAATTACGGAAGAAAAATATTTTTAAGCCGCTGGTGGGGTGGGGTGTTTTCTCATTTAAACTGATTGTGGCAGTTGCAGTAATGGTTGCTGTGTTAGCGGTGACTTTATGGTTGATGCCGGCATGGGAACAGGGAAATATGGCTATGCGTCTGTTGCGGTTAATGATGGTGGTTATCGCTGGGGCTGCTAGTTATTTTGCGGCATTGATGCTGATGGGTTTCCGGTTGAAAGATTTTGCCCACCGTAGTTTATAAATAAGTTCAGGTATCCCGGCGGTTATTCTCGGATCAAGCCACGTTTGAGCTTTCGGAGATTGCTGGGATATCAACTTGCATAGAATTAATGTAACCAACTAATTGATTTGTGACTTATATATTTTCATCGTTGAAATATTAATAATTAAGTGATATCTCAGATGTTATAGTCACTTAATTTAATAAAGTTTGAATAAAAAGTTCATTGTGCGTGCCAGGTCGTGTTTTTATTGGTATCGTCCTGTGTTCAGCGGATTATTCAGAAGTCATAGATTAACTTACTGACCTTGATAGATTTAACTGAGTGGGGAAGAATTTATGTGGTTTGAAAAATTAAGTCATATTCAATCAGGTAAAACTGATCATATATTATTCTGTTTCCCTTATGCGGGTGGCTCGGCAGAAGTTTTTCGTAGCCTGAGCACTTGTCTGGCGAAAAATATCGCGGTATATGCATTACAATTGCCAGGTGGCGGCAGTCGTTTTGGTGAAGCGTTAAGCCGGGATGTGGAAAAGATTTTGCAGGCAGTACATGGGGAAATGAGACATCTGATTAACGGTAGCCGGTTTTCTTTATTTGGGCACAGTAACGGCGGTTTGTTTGCTTATGAATTGGCTAACCGGTTAAATAATGAGAACCAATCTCCGGCAAACGTATTTATTTCCGCAGAAGCCGCTCCGCATATTACCAATTTTAAAGAAGATCCATTTGATTTTTCTGATGCACAATTGAGTGAGTTGTTGGCAAAATACGGTGAAACGCATAATGAGGTCATCAATAATGAAGATTTCAAAGCGATATTCTTTCCTATTATTCGTAATGATTTATCGCTTAATTACCATATGAAGCATTACTTGCGGCAAAAGCAAAGTGTCTCTGAACTCGTTTTAATTCATGGACGAGAGGATAAAACGATGTCAAAAGAGGATATGCTGGCGTGGGAAAGCTACACTTGTGGTGGTGTTGATATTCACCTCGTCGATTCTGATCACTTCTTTATTCAGCATATCCCGAAAGTGGTTGCTAATATCATTCATACCAGAATTGCATTGAGCACCAAACAATAACGGATGATGACTGTATAGTACAAACCTTAACCGGCGTGATAAGGCAATGTATGCCTGTATCACGCCAATTTTTCAGAGAAAACTGTGATTGTACAGTTACATCCGCTCTACCGTCTCAATGCCCAATGTATTCAGACCTTGCTTTAGCGTCTTAGCGGTCAGCAAAGCCAGTTTCAGGCGGCTCTGGCGCAGTTCTTCGTTTTCTGCATTCAGGATCTGACAGTGTTCATAGAAACCAGAGAACAGACCGGCTAAATCGTACAGGTAAGCACACATAACGTGTGGTGTACCTTCACGGGCGACAGCGGTGATAGTCTCTTCAAATTGTAACAAACGGGTTGCCAGAGCTTGTTCACGATCCTCATTCAGGATAACCGGTAGAGTCAGGCTGCTTTCATCAATATCGGCACGTTTGAAGATCGAGGCCACGCGGGTATAGGCATATTGCATATAAGGCGCGGTGTTACCTTCAAAGGCGAGCATATTATCCCAATCGAAGATGTAATCTGTCGTACGGCTCTTGGAGAGATCGGCATATTTCACTGCGCCGATACCCACAGCTTCAACCACTTTTTTCAGTTCATCTTCTGGCATATCCGGGTTTTTCTCACGGATAAGTTTATCGGCACGTTCAATGGCTTCATCCAGCAGATCGGTCAATCTGATAGTACCACCGGCACGGGTTTTGAATGGTTTGCCATCTTTACCCAGCATCATGCCGAACATATGGTGTTCCAGTGACATGGTTTCAGGTATATAGGCCGCTTTACGAACGATGGCCCATGCTTGCATTAAATGCTGATGTTGACGGGTATCGATATAATAAAGCACGCGTTCAGCGTGCAGGGTATCATAACGATATTTTGCACAGGCGATATCCGTTGTGGTGTAAAGATAGCCGCCATCCTTTTTCTGGATAATCACGCCCATCGGTTCACCTTCTTTGTTTTTAAACTCATCAAAGTAAACCACGGTTGCACCATCACTTTCTACCGCCAGACCTTTCTGTTTCAGATCAGCGACAATACCGGGCAGCAGATCGTTGTACAGACTTTCCCCCATCACTGCATCTTGAGTCAAAGTGACATTCAGGCGGTCATAGGTTTGCTGGTTCTGGGCCATCGTGATATCCACCAGCTTGCGCCACATCGTACGGCAATACTCATCACCGCCTTGCAGCTTCACCACATAGCCACGGGCGCGGGTCGCAAACTCTTCATCTTCATCATAGTTCTTTTTCGCTTCACGATAGAAAGCTTCCAGATCGGCCAGTGCCATATCGCCGGCATTTTCGTTCTGCACTTTCTCCAGATAGGCGATCAGCATACCGAACTGAGTTCCCCAATCACCAACGTGGTTAGCGCGGATAACCTTATGGCCGAGGAATTCAAGTGTACGCACCGCAGCATCACCAATAATTGTGGAGCGCAGATGACCAACGTGCATCTGTTTAGCAACATTGGGTGCTGAATAATCGACAACGATAGTTTGCGGTTCGACTGGAGTAACGCCCAATTTCTCATCTTTCAGTGCAGTTTCGATATTCGCGGTAATCCAGGTTTTATCAAGAAAAATATTGATAAAACCGGGGCCGGCGATTTCAACTTTACTGGCAATACCTTGCAGATCCAGCAGGCTAACAACTTTTTCTGCCAGTTGTCGGGGTGGCATACCCACTTTTTTGGCGGCAGCCATCACACCATTGGCCTGATAGTCACCAAATTGCACTTTCGCGGATTGACGGACGTGAGCTTCGCTGTCGGCTGGAGCACCTGCTGCAATCAGCGCCTGGCTGACTTTTTCTGAAAGAATCGCCTGAATATTCACCTGGTTACCTTAAATTACGAAATGAGAAGTAAAGAAAGTAAGTATAGTACCGTAAAAACACGCTAATTCAGATAAAAAGACGTGAGTTCGGATAAAATTCGGGTAAAAAGACGAAAAATGTATAGCAAATACCATGATCAAGTAAAGCCCTGCTGTTGCTACTGTTCAGCTATAGGATGAGAAGACAAAAAACGTGTTTTCTTAAAAAATCGTTAATAATTTTAGCGAAAGAGCAGCAAAAATAAGAACTAGTTTGTAAGATAAAGGTCAAAGAATTGCTTATCTGTGATGTGTTCCCCGTGTTCACGGGGATGAACCATATAATATAGATTTGGTTGTTAAAAATAAGGAATGAGTTCCTCGCATTGGCGGGGATAAACCGGTGATATTTGCTGTGATGATGAAAAAACACGGTACGGATTATTTAACGGTGTGGTTATGATTAGAGTTAGTCGAATCGTTAATAAATAATGGCAAAGTGAGTTTTAAATTGTAATGTTTTGAAAAGAAATGTCAGTGTGAATGTAATAATAACATGATGATAAACCACATTATAATCGTAGAGTATGAGTATGTCGTGATTAATCTATTTGGTTTTTTTCTGGCAAAAATGTGATGCAATGATTAATGGAATAACCAAACATATGAATCATAACTGACCGTGGAGTAAATATATTATTTGTTAATAATCAATATGTTGAGTTTAATATTGTCATGATGATAATTTGGCGATAGATGGTGAATTAGAGGCTTTTTTGTTTATATAGATTGTTTTTTTGATCAGTTGGTCAATTTAACGATATCTATTCTTTGCTTAATGAAAACCTGAATCCTTTTTATATTTATAGCGCATTATTATCAATTTTCTTTTGTAAATTTTCAAAGAAGTTCTTGCACTCTGATGATGATTTAATAATTATTGTATAAACTTTGTCATATGGCCGAATATGAAAGAATATCATCAGATACTCTTTGTCGTTATCAACAGGGATTAACTGATTGGTGTTTGTTTCTTTTGTTTTCCGCCTATCCGGCTTTTTGTGTGGGATATAGGCCGTGTGTTGTATTCACGTTAAAAGAAGGAAATAAAACCAATGGGTATATCCGATCCGCGTCTGTGTTTCGATTGTAAGCGGTTTTTGAAAAACTGGGTAGAATTTCAGTTGGTGGATGAACAGGATAAGCCGCTGGTCAACATGCCTTATCGCCTGATTAGTCGTGGAACCCCAGGTTATGTGCGTCAGGGGGTAACCGATGGTTTCGGTGTGCTTAGGGAAGAGATGCTGTTACCCCATCCGGTAACACTGTATATCGCTGCTCAACCCTTGGCGGATGAAATGGAACAGCGCCCGTTGCGGGAAATACGCAGTGAAGAAGCGTCGGTGGTGAAGCTAAAAGCGGAAGCCGAAGGTCATCAATATCGCTATGTGACCATTGGGCAGATTAGTGATGGGGTGCCGGTGATTAAGGGATGGAATCCCAAAGATATTCCACCTCCGTATCATTTCCCGAACCCAGAGCCAAAAGGCTATGAAGTTCATCCGTTAAATCAACGTTATGTACTGGAAGTGTGCCCGTTCCGGGCTTGGGTCTTACAACTGCATCATCAGAAAGAGTATTCCATTGTCAATGCACATAACCAGTGTTTGATGAGTGTGCTGGCTTATGCCGATGGTGATGTCAATGTAGAAGGCTCTGTTAAACATTTTTTTAACCGGCAAATGGTGGATGTTTCAATCTTTCCCTATAAAGTGGAGGAATTGTCGGCAACACCTGTGGTCTATGATGTGCCATTTAGTGAACGTTATACTCGGGTAGAGTTTATTGATTCACGAGCAGGAAACAACAAGCAGGGGGATACCCAACTGTTTTATGCGGCCAGTCAAAATGATGCGGTTGTTAGTTGGCGGGGTACAGCCAGTTGGAGAGATGCCTTAACGGATACTACGTTCCAGCCCCTGGAATTGAGCTGTGATGATGAAAAAGCGCTGTGCAGTGAATTTATTCACCATGGCAAAGTGCATAAAGGGTTCTGGGAAGCGTTTAACTTGGTTGAAAAGCTAACAGTCCCGGGTGATGAAAATCTAATGGTATTCAATGAGATTCTGGACTTGGCTAAAAGGAAAAAGCTATTTATTTGTGGTCACAGCTTGGGAGGCGCTCTGGCATTATTGCACAGTGCACAACTGAAAGAGCACAATCCTTGTCTATACAGTTATGGGATGCCACGAACATTAACCCGCAGTGCAGTAGAAGAATTGTCTTCCATTACCCATTATCGCCATGTGAATGAAGATGACCCGGTTCCTTCTGTGCCCTGTGAGAAAGATATGGATAATGGTTTTTTCAATTACTGGACACCGGCGGGGTATGACTGGGAAATTGTGAAACTCGTGTCACCTTCACCGATTGTTAAAGCGATTAAACAAGCGACAGCCAGTAAAGAAATTTATCTGCATCATGGCAAAGTGGTTCATTTCTTAAAAGCTGGTGCCTGCCCGGAATGGCTGATTATTGCCAGTAATGCATCATTGATAACCAGATTAAGTGCAGAGGACATATTAAGTAATACGACAAAGCTGTATTTAATTCCTGAGCTGGATAAAGAAACAGAACACTCTTTCGCGCAGGCAGGTGAACAGCAAAACGCCCTGTTTAACCAGCTCACTCCGCAAGAAAAGGATAAATTGTTTGCTGAAAATAAAGATCCTGAGTTAAAAGACAAATTAAGTATTCTTAATCACTTCTCATCCAGATATGCCAGTTATATTGACGCACGTCTTAAAGAGTTATGTGAACCGGATAAAATGACGGTTTATCAGGACAGTCAGCGTCACTTTAAGGAAAAAATGGATGTTTATAAAAGCCTGATCCCAGATGCTATTTACTACCGTAATCTCTGTTTTCTGGAAATGGACAAACAATTAATAACGTCATTGGCCGTTAGTCAGCAGACAGAAAAAGGGAAACTGGCTTTACAGCATTATTGCGATGGTAAGGAACTCTCAGTATGAGAATAGTAAAAGTCACGCTGTTGCTACTATTGCTGTATTTTATTTACTGGGCGTTGGGCGATACCTTTTTTAACTGGCTTTTTCCCTTTTCATCTGACGGAAAGGGGCCGTGGATAACCGTGGAGGGTGTTGCGCCGAAATACACAAAACCGTATGTGTCAGCAGAATACATATCAAAAAAATGCTTTGAATATCAGTTGCATGCTGATATGTCGCCTTATAAGGTACCGACCTATAACGGATTGCGCCTGGATGTAAAGGCAGATCCGAAAACGGGTTATTTTCAGGCGAAATTACCCTTCAGTGGTGGAGGGTGGTGTAAGTGGAAGATTGACCAGGCGTTTGTGTCCGTGAGTTATACCGATGTTAGCCACCTGGAGAAAGATGCTATACCCTATGGAGGAACGGGTCTAACCGCCTTTATCAACGATGCTGTTCAAACAAATCTTAGCGAAACGGCGGCATCGAATATCATTGATTTTAGCCCGGTTATTTACCCTGTTTTGAAGATGGTTGAGAAAAGCCCGAAAAGAATATCCTTACAGGGTGAAGTATCAAAAATGCGCTCTTTTCGACTAACGTTAACTCCAGGAACTGAATGGAAAATTACCTTTAAGCCTAAGCTGGATGAGACCAAAATGGCAAAGGTCACTGTGACTGACGAGAAAGGCGAGTGGGTTGAATATCCTGGCGGGCGAATTGAAACCGGTACTCAAACAGTCGATTTTCGGTACATGTATATGAACATGAAGTAACGCTATCAGAACCTCCCATTTACTTCTAATAAGATGGACAAGAAGATTTGATATTGAATACGCTATACAGATAACACTGTAGGAATTGAGGAAAACTGACCATGATAAATATGAAACGCTATGGCACGGAACCACCAATATGAAAATATTAAAGGTCACACTGTCATTATTATTTTTGTATTTTATTTACTGGTCTATGGGCGATACCTTTTTTAATTGGCTTTTTCCCTTTTCATCTTCTGAAAAAGAACAGTTGATTACCGTGGAAGGAATCGTGCCGAAATACACAAAACCGTATGTATCCGCGGAATATATCTCAAAAAACTGTCTTGAGTATCAGTTGGATGCAGGAATGTCGCCTTTTAAAGTACCGACTTATTATGAATTAGACTTGGATATAAAAGCCGATCCGCAAACAGGTTATTTTCAGGCGAAATTACCTTTCAATGGTGGAGGGTGGTGTAAATGGAAAATCAACCGGGCGTTTGTGTCCGTGGGTTATGCCGATTAGCCACCTGGTGAAAGATGCTATACCCTATGGAGGAACGGGTCTAACTGCCTTTATCAACGATGCAGCGCGAACAAATTATTCTGAAGCCTCTGAGACTCGTGCATTGAATACGATAGACTTCAACCCGGTTATTTACCCTGTGTTGAAACTAGTTGAAGGGCGGCCAAAAAGAATTTCCTTACAGGGTGTGGTGGGTTTGTTTCCTTTTCGGCTGAAATTAACTCCAGGAGCGGAATGGAAAATTACCTTTAATCCTAAGCTGGATGAAACCAAAATGCCGAAGATCATCGTGACTGACGGGAAAGGTGAATGGGTTGAGTATCTGATGGCGGGTGGAATAAACAGAGATACCATTGATTACTGGAAAATAAAATAACGTCACTAAGGCCATATTACGGCTTGACCTAAACACTAACACCCGAAATAAGGAGTCCCTATGAACGAGGGGTTCACTTTCTCTGTCAGATTACCGATTTGCCGGAGAAAACATTTGCGGTAGCAGAATTCTCTTTACAGGAAGAATTATCCGAACTGTTTACCCTCTCTTTAACTCTGGTCAGTGAACGGGCGGATATTGACCTGGAATCACTGTTATTACAATCGGTGAAATTCCGGGTGGTTTTCAACGGCGTTGAGCAACGCCAAGTCAGCGGCATTATTGCACAGGCTGTACTGGGTGACACNCATACTCACCGTACCGTTTATTACCTCACCGTCCGGCCTGCGCTCTGGCGGATGAACCTGAATCAGGACAGCCGGATTTATCATCGGCAAAGCGTNCCGGAAATCCTCAACAGCTTACTGAAAAAACACTATATTCTGGCCGATTCCCAACTGAATGAATTTCATTACACACGCNAGTATGTGACGCAAAAGCGCGAGTCCGATTATGACTTTTTAGCCCGGTTAGTCGCCGAAGAAGGGCTGAATTTCTGGTTTGAAGACNACAAATTGTTTTTCAGTGACAGCCACTTAGGCATGACGGCCAATTTACCGCTGGTCTACAACCCTCAGGCAGAGTTAGCCACTGANATGAATGTGATTAATCAGGTGCGTCTGGGTGTCTCCATGACCCCGCAACGGGTGATCTATAATGACCGAAATCNTCAAAATCCCGCTTACCGCCTGACACACCGGGCCAATGTCGATCCGCGTGTTTTGGGGCAAGAAACCCTGTTTTCATTTTTTGAAAGCTACGGCCGTTTTCAAAAAGACGCGGAGGCGAAACCGTTTGTCCAGCGCCGTCAGGGGGGCGTTCAGAATCAACGTCAGTCCGGCAGCGGGCAAAGCAACTGTTTTAAACTGATGCCCGGTAAAATCTTTGACCTCAGCGAACATCCGGCTGATGCCATGAACACCCGCTGGCAAATCGTGACCATTCACCATTACGGCAAGGGTCCACAGGCACTGGAAGAAACCGGAGGCGGCTCAGGAACTTCTCTGCATAACGAATTCAGTTTTATTTCCGGTTATAAGGATTGGCGAGCGCTCTAACGCTACAAGCCGCTGGCGGATGGTGATGAAGTGGCGACCGTGGTGGGCCCGGCTGGGGAAGAGATTTATGTCAGCAAAGAGGGTTGTATTCGCGTCCATTTTCACTGGGATCGCTATGATAAGGCCGATGAAAACGCGTCTTGTTGGGTCCGGTTCGCACAGGGCTGGAATGGCAGCGGTTACGGTTTTATGGCGGTTCCCCGTATCGGTCAGGAAGTGATCGTCTCCTATTTGAATGGCGATATTGATCGGCCGATTGTCACCGGCTGCACCTACAATGGGTTAAATACAGTACCGATGGGGATGTATCGCACCGTATCACCGGCAGTCAGCATTTACAGACCGGGGAGGCGTTGATCGCTGAAAGCGGTCAGGAAACGCACCTGAAAAGCGGCGGTAAAATTGTGTTGGAAGCAGCGTCAGAAATTACCTTAAAAATCGGCGGCCATTTTATCCGGTTAACGCCCGGCGGTATTCTAACCTCCCCCAATTTATCCGTTGGGCAAGGCGCTGCCGGTGTCGGACGTGGTTTGTCTCTGCAATTACCAGAGGGTGTTGCGCCTCTGCCGGGTGTCGAATTTCCAGCCAGACCGCTTTGTGCTGTGCAGGCTCAATTGGAAGCTAATTTGATGATCGATAACCAGGGGGATATATGAACATTTCTATCAATTGGCAACAGTGGCTGACAACGTCTAATAGGCCACCTGTTTTCTTTATGCTCAATTCACTGGCAGAGCCGAATCCTGTCACTCTCTTTTATAAAAACGACTGGGTAGAGCAGGCTTTTCCATTGTATAGCGGTACACCGATGGATCACCTGTTGGCACAAAGTCCCTGGCTGGTTCAGCCCAAGTCAGGCTATCTGTCAGTCATCGGTTACCTGCTTGATAGCCAAACCCTGAGCGATAACAGTTGGGGCTGGGCTTACCGCAGTGAGGATTTATGGCCCCAACAGCTTAATCACTGGCGTTCACGCCAGCAGGTGATATTGCAGGAGAGGCAAGTGCTCTTGCGCAGTATGGATCCCCGCATTCTCAGTCAGTTATTACCGGCAATGATAATCAGTGACTGGTCGGGATTCCTGACGCCGGTGAGTGAATTAATGATCGACGCACCTGAGCCACAAATTTATTCCCGCCCTGAAAATTGTGGTCAAAGTGAGAGTGAAAAGCCCTTTGTCTTGGGTCATCATTTACTTGAGGCTTGGTTCCATTCTGATTACGCCTTGCAAGGGCAGGTATTTGCGAACTGGATGAGCCAGCAGGACAATTACGGGAACGGCTCACTCATAGGTTGAAAGGGCGTTTAGAAAATGGCGAGGGCATGAGTAACCTGACTGGTGCAGATTACTTACAGACGCTCTTGAGCAATAACGAACATTGGATAGCACATGATGGTTAACATCTTGCGAATTTCTAAACCTGTCATGGTTGCGGCTTTACACAACAAGAAATGCGGTTAAGTTTTCGTTACTTAGCAATACGATCAATTTCTTGTTNTGAAATATTACATTGAAAATGATATTTTGTCTTTATCATAGTGACCTNTTTTTTAGGTAATTATATTTCTCATAAACAGAAAATAAGAAAATTGCTTTTTTNNTTAGTTAAAATCCCAAAATCAATATAATAAAAAAATATATAATATATATTTTTGGCATTGTTCCTAATGTAATTAATTCCTATTTTGTTGTTATTTAATGTTTTTTATTTTAAGTGAATCTTATTGATTAAAATTGAAAATCTTTTGCAAATTATTTGTTGAAATTTTTAATAAAAAAGAAATTAATATCGTTTATGATTTAATAAATCCAAGAAAATAGCTCACCAGCATTGACCTAAAAAGGAACTACTATGCTTTGGAAGAATACTTCTAACTGTCTTCCTAAATATGATGAATAGAAGAGAGTCGTTTTTCCAATGGATAACATGTTCTCCGAATCAACGGAGATGAACCATAAATGAAATGATAATTCAATTGGCTTCAAATACTGTTCTTTGTGTCCACGGGGATGAGAATTCATTGGCATCCGTTTTTGCTTCATCGATGACTTTTCTTACAAGCCGCCATTGCTTTCAGCGTAAATTGTGCTAAGCACGGCAATCAATCTCAGGTTATCTGTATTTCTCTCCACGAGAATGAATGAGATAATCCCAGGATCCTGATTACCGATAGGATGGCTTTCATGACTTCCGGCGTCTGCCGGCTATTATTTTTCAATATAGAGGATAACTTTCACTCCTGTTTCTACTGTCATCATCAAAGGGTAATATCCTTACTTACCCCCGGTATTTTATGAAGAATGAGCTATTAGTGAAACAATTAAACAGATAGCGTTATTGGTTATCACAACAGCTTGGGATAAGTATATTTTTTTTGATTAAAAATCAATGTATTATTCTACCAAAATGATAATTGGACGGAATTTAAATGAATGAGAAACTGTTTTATCTATCGTGGATTATTTTTCTGAGAAAATAGGTTTCTATTATCCTTTTTATAGTTTATTAGATTGAAGATAATTGAATTCGTACTGAGTCTGTCATGCTTTCTTACAGTTTGTAACAATTTCTTACAAATTTATATTTTTGTAAATTTATAAAAAACGCTTGCTATCTGATGAAAATTTAATAACTATTACTTTAATTTCCATCATATGAACAATATGAAGGGAATTTCAACTTCTGCTCCCTTTATTCGAAGGGATTAACCGATTGGAATACATTGCTGTCTTCCTGTCGTTCAATTTGTTATTACTCACGGCATAGAGCTGGGTTTTCTGTCTGTGGTAATAGGATTTTTGCTCCCTTATTTTTAGGGTGGTGGGATCCATTATTTTAATTCCTGACGGGATATTTATGCTGAAAAATATCATACGACAAGGGGATAAAACCTCAAAATATATAAGGGCAGAGTGTAATGAACAGAAGAATGTCGCTTTTCCTGCAAGAGCTGAATTATATGCGGCAACTGGCGCAGGAAGCCGGAAAAGAACACCCTCATTTAGCCAGTTTTTTGTCCGAAGGGGCCAGTGATCCGGACGCTGAACGGGCAATACAGGTCTATTCCCTGTTCGCTTCCCGTCTTCGCCACAAAATTGAGGATGATTTTCCTGAGGTGACGCTAAATATGCTAACGCATATTTGGCCGCAAGCGCTGCGCCCGTTACCGCCAACGAGTCTCGTTCAATTTTCACCGCAAGAAGGTAATCACCTGGGGGCGACGACTCTGCCGGCGGGTACGCCAGTTTTTGCCGGTGAAGGCGAACAGGAAATACGTTTTGAAACCTGTTGTCCTCTGCATATCGAGCCCCTGACGGTGGTTGACCGGCAATTGAGCGCCACCGCAGAGTACAGTGAGATAACGTTAAAACTGCGCTGTTCAGGTAATACCCTGGAATGGCAAAGTCAGCCGCTGCATTTCTTTTTGGGCTGTGATCGTGAGCAGGCGGCACTATTAGCCTTGTGGCTTGATTTTCATCTCTGTGATATCCAGTTACGGACGCAGGATAAAACCGTCACGCTGCGTGACAGCTACCCGGTATCGGCGTGGTGGGGGACAGAGCGGCAGGTGGCCATTCTTCCTGTCAGGGAAAACTCACCGTTTTCCATTTTGCAACTGATGATGGAATATTACTATTTCCCGCATGTGCATGATTTTGTGACGATTGATATCAAGGAGGGTTGTTCGTTAGTGGCGTTGAACGCTGACCGGACATTCGAGTTGATTTTGCGGTTTGAAGGCAGTCTGGAACTGACTGATATTGCCCAAACCTTTCTGCTGGATTGCGTGCCGGTCAGACAACTGGAGCCGATGACCAGTGCGGCAATCCCGGTGAATAGTGGCATCAGCGATTATGAAATCCCATTAGAACCGACAAAACGACTGTTCAGCCTGGATCACGTTTACGTATCGACAGAACCGAAACTGGAACGTGGGCAGCCCTATCGCTATCTGCCGGTGAAACAATCTACCCTAACCTCTCATTTCCTGCCGGATGCGGAGTTTCTCTATTATTATCAGCTGAATACGGAATGCGATATTTTGCAGCATACCCGCCAACAGCTGCGTTTCTTTGACTGTCATGGTAAAGCGGCGAATAACCTGCCGTCGCAGTCCATTTTTTGCCAGTTTACCGGCTATCAGTCGCAGGCGGCTGACCTGGGTATCGGCGATATCAATCTGTCGGGCGAAAGTGCCACCGGGTTGACGGTCAGCAATATCACCCCGGTTTCCGCCTGTTATCCCTCCATGATAGAGGAAAGATCAGCTTGGCCGTTGATTTCCTGCTTTGCCGGCTCGCCCTGGATAATATTTCAAACCCACTCGTTGCAAGAGTTTCTGAAAATATTTGATTTTTCACCTGATCAGGCCTTAAGCCGACGTCTCCAGGCCCATATTAGCGGTATCGTCCGGCTGGAGAACATCCCGATAGATCGCCTCGACAAGGGGGTTCCTGTGCGGGGTCACCAGCTTATCCTGACGCTGAACCCGGATTGTTTCACCCATCAGGGGGAGATGTATCAGTTCTGCCTGGTGGTGACACGCCTGATGACCTTTTTCATCAGCATGGGCGCGTTTCTGATGATGAAGGTAGTTGATGGTCAGACAGGTGAAGTCTTGTGGGACTTTCAAGAGATGATGTTCGGGCTGCGGGCCTATATTTAATGTTAAAAGAAGGAAATAAAACCAATGGGTATATCCGATCCGCGTTTATGTTTCGATTGTAAGCGGTTTTTAAAAAACTGGGTAGAATTTCAGTTGGTGGATGAACAGGATAAGCCGCTGGTCAACATGCCTTATCGCCTGATCAGTCGTGGAACCCCAGGTTATGTGCGTCAGGGGGTAACTGATGGTTTCGGGGTGCTTAGGGAAGAGATGCTGTTACCCCATCCGGTAACACTGTATATCGCTGCTCAACCCTTGGCGGATGAAATGGAACAGCGCCCGTTACGGGAAATACGCGGTGAAGAAGCGTCGATGGTGAAGCCAAAAGCGGAAGCCGAAGGTCATCAATATTGCTATGTGACCATTGGGCAGATTAGTGATGGGGTGCCGGCGCTAGACGATTGGAATGATCCTAAAAAAATTCCGCCTCCCTATCATTTCCCAGACCCGGAGCCAAAAGGCTATCAGGTTCACCCGTTAAATCGACGTTATGTACTGGAAGTATGTCCTTTTCGGGCCTGGGTTCTGCTGCTGCATTATCAAAAAGAGTATTCCATTGTGAATGCTTATAACCAGTGTTTGATGAGTGTATTGGCCTATGCCGATGGGGATGTTGATATTGAAGGTTCTGTGAAACACTTTTTTAACCGGCAAATGGTGGATGTTTCAAAATTTCCCTATAAAGTGGAGGAATTGTCGGCAACGCCTGTAGTTTACGATGTGCCGTTTAGTGAACGTTACACTCAAGTGGAATTTATTAATTCAAAAACAGGGGATAACAAGCAGGGTAATACTCAATTGTTTTATGTGACAAGTAAAAACGATGTGATTGTCAGTTGGCGGGGTACAGCCAGTACAGAGGATGTCCTGACAGATGCTACGTGCCAGCCTTTAGAGTTAAGTTGCGATGAAAAAACATTGTGCGGTGAGTTTATTCACAGTGGCAAAGTACATAAAGGGTTTTGGGAAGCATTTAATTTGGTTAGCAAATTAAGAGTTCCCAGTGATACAGATCAAGACGTATTTAGTGACATCATTGACTTGGCTAAAAGCAAAAGGTTATTTGTTTGCGGTCATAGCTTGGGGGGAGCACTGGCATTATTGCACTGCGCGCAACTAAAAGAACATGATCCGTGTTTTTATAGCTACGGAATGCCACGGGTGTTAACAATCAGTGCGGTACGGGAACTGGCAGATATCACCCATTACCGCCATGTGAATGAAGATGACCCAATCCCTTCCTTACCACCGGAAAAAAATCTGGATAACTGGCTATATGATTGTTGGGGGCCACTCGGCTATTTATTCAGCCCTATTGAGTTACTGGATGTTACCAAAAGCGGTGAAATTTTCTTGCATCACGGGAAAATAGTGCACTTTTGTAAGATCAATCTGGTCATTGAATGGCTGGAAGAACGTAATCCAAGTAATCATGTACGGCTCAGAACCACCTTACCCACCAAAACAAAATTGTATTTGATTCCATCACTCAACAGTGAAACAGAAAATAATCTGAAAGATGCTGGGGATATTCAGAAAAGATTTTTTCAACAGATCAGTGAGGCAGATAAAGCCAAATGGTTTCCGTTGAATGAGAATCCGACTGAAAAAGATGCCTTGGGTTTCCCTGATCATAGTTCACTGAAATATGCCCGCTACATTGGCGCGCGGTTAGCAGAACTGGTTGCGCCGGAGAAATACCATTTTTTCCGGGATCAGGAACAATTATTTGAAAAAACGTTGAATGAAAGGACCGATATTGTTCAAGGTATTCGGCAACGGGATATATTATTTTTACAGATGGATCATCAGTTGAAACAAACACTGATTTGTACTCAACAGGATAAACAAGGACCGTTGGCCTTAATACGCTATACGGATAACGCTGTAGGAATTGAGGAATAATTATCATGATAAATATCAAGCAATACTTATCTGTCTTATCCGTGATTTTAATATCAGGTTGTGCTGATCCTAATGAGCCGCTTTCTCCGCCCAAAGAGAATCAGTGGATCACCGTAGAAGGAGTGGCACCGAAATACACACAGCCGCATGTATCCGCAGAGTATATTTCAAAAGATTGCCTTGAATATCAGCTGCATGCTGATATGTCACCTTATAAGGTGCCGACTTATAATGGGCTTCGCCTGAAAGTGAAAACAGATCCACAAACCGGTTATTTTCAGGCGAAACTACCTTTTAATGGTGGTGGTCGGTGCAAATGGAAAATTAACCGGGCCTTTGTATCAGTGAGTTATACAGATATCCATCATTTGGTAAAAGATGCTATTCCGTATTCAGCAACCGGTTTAATCGCATTTATCAATGATGCAGCCCGGACAAATATCAGCGAAATTGAAGCATTGGATACGATTGATTTTAGCCCGGTTATTTACCCCATTTTGAAAGTCGTTGAAGGCCGACCGAACAGAATATTCTTACAAGGTGAAGTTGGTATGTATCCCTTTAGGTTGAAGTTAACACCGGGTGCTAAATGGAAAATCACCTATAAACCTAAGTTGGATGAAACCAAAATGCCAAAAATCACTGTAATTAATAAGAAAGGCGGCGAATGGGTTGAATATCCTAATGGAAGAATCGACCTCCGTCGCCAAACGATAGACTACTGGAAGATAAAATAATATCTACCTCTGTAGGAATTGAGGAGGATTTACCATGATAAATATCAAGCAATACTTATCGCTCTTGGTACTGAGATTAATGCATTGAATATAATAGATTTCAGACCTGCTATATTACCCTATTCTGGAAATGGTTGAGGGACTTCCTAAACTCTTATTCTTACGGGGTGAAGTAGGTACACGTTTTTTTCGATTGAAATTATCTCCTGGAGCTGAATGGAAAATCACTTTTAAGCCTAATCTAGATGAAACCAAAATTCCGAAGGTCACTGTGACCAAACAAGGGGAATGGGTTGAATATCGCGGCGGTAAGATTGATAACGGTACTCAAGAGGTCGATTTTCGGTACATGTATATGAACATGAAGTAATGCTATCAAAGTCGCTTATTTATTCATCAGGAAGATCTGATATTGAACACGCTATACAAGATGCCGAAAATTATTATCCCGCCAGGTAAAGAACCTTCAAGGGTCGAATATCCTGATGATCGGGTGGATATAAACAGAGATACCATTGATTACTGGAAAATAAAATAACGTCACTAAGGCCATATTACGACTTGACCTAAACACTAACACCCGAAATAAGGAGTCCCTATGAACGAG
>NZ_AYSJ01000013.1:142415-418239 GCF_000517265.1 Photorhabdus khanii NC19 | reverse complement strand
AATTTGGGCATTTATCTGTCCTTTTACACTGGCTGGTTGCACTGACCGTGTATGGCATGTTTGCACTGGGGCTGTGGATGGTGACGTTGGGGTATTATGATACGTGGTATCACGGTGCACCTGAAATTCATAAAAGTATCGGGATCATACTGCTGATAGCGATGGTGGTACGAGTTATCTGGCGCTTTGTTTCTCCACCACCAAAACCCTTAGCCAGTTATAGTCGCCTGACCAAAATCAGCGCTGTTTTAGTGCATATTCTGTTGTATATTTTACTGTTTAGCATTCTGATTAGTGGTTATTTAATTTCGACTGCTGATGGGCAGCCAATTTCTGTCTTTGACTGGTTTACTGTGCCAGCCACATTAACCGGTCAGGGGAAACAGGCAGATACTGCTGGAATGATCCATCTTTACCTTGCCTGGACAGTGGTGATTTTATCGTTATTACATGCTGTTGCTGCGTTAAAACACCATTTTATTGACCGTGATGCAACCCTGAAGCGTATGCTGGGTTTCCGTCCTGAATAATACAAAACGATTATGGAGAATAATATGTTGAAGAAGACGTTACTTGGCCTGACTGCGGGTGCATTGTTACTGAATGCAAGTTCTGCATTAGCAGCCAATTATAAAATTGATATACCGGGTCAGCATGCCTTTATTGAATTCCGTATTCAGCATTTGGGTTATAGCTGGTTATATGGATCATTTAAAGATTTTGATGGTTCTTTCACCTTTGATGAGAAAAACCCGGCGGCGGATAAAGTTGATGTCACAATTAAAATAGCCAGTTTGGATACTAACCATGCCGAACGTGATAAACACTTGCGCAGTAAAGATTACTTTAATACAGAGAAATACCCTGAAGCAAAATTCGCTTCAACCGATGTGAAAAAAGAGGGGAGTAAATATACTATTACAGGTGATCTGACTTTAAATGGTGTGACAAAGCCCGTGGTATTGAATGCAGTATTGATGGGAGAAGGTAAAGACCCATGGGGTGGTTACCGCGCAGGTTTTGAAGCTTACAGTAAAATCAACCTGAAAGACTTTAATTTCAAAGCAGATTTAGGCCCTAAATCACAGGAAGCGGATTTACTGATTTCTGTCGAAGGTGTTAGGGAAAAGTAATATCCTGATTACTTAACGTAAACTGAATAAATAAAAACCTGGCTAATGCCAGGTTTCAGGCTGCTGACTAACCCATTAATCCTTTTTTTTATTGCATTATTTTTGTTAGTGTTTTTTCCGTTTCCTAACCCGTATTTAAATTTCCCGATTTTCATTAAATTGATATTCAAGTTTTACCGTTTTTCCTTTTCCTGCATTTGATTTTTCAGGTTTAAAACCAGAGAGAGTAATTTACTAATTTAGTTTTCGTAAATTAAAAAATGAGAATTTTTCTTGCTCAAGTTCTGTCATATGAGCAATATGAGGCAAATTTCGAATTCCGTTCCCCTTATTTAAAGGGATTAATCGATTGAGATACATTTTTGTCTTCCTAAATGTGATGAATAGAAGAGAGTCTTTTTTCCAATGGATAACATGTTCTCCTAATCAACGGAGATGAGCTATAAATGAAGTGATAATTCGATTTACTTCAAATACTGTTCCTTGTGTCCACGGGGATGAGAATTCATTGGCATCCGTTTTTGCTTTATCTATGCCTTTCTTAATGAAGACGGTTGCATTCGTGTCCATTTTCACTGGGATCGTTATGATAAGGCCGATGAAAACGCGTCTTGTTGGGTACGGTTCGCACAAGGCCTGGAATGGCAGGGTCAGGAAGTGATTGTGTCTTATCTGAACGGCGATAAAACTGAATGAGTCAGAGGGGCGCTCACTGAGCAATATCAGACCACTAAATCGCATGATAGCTAGCATCTTGCGAATTTTTGACAGCTGTTTAGGGCGGTTCTTTAGCTATTGCTATGCGAGGCTGGCAAGAAATTCCAGTGCCTGTGGGTGGCGATCCACCATTTTAATCAGTAACATAGCTTGTTTATTCGGTTTAGCCCGCCCTTGTTCCCAGTTCTGATAGCTTGAAACGGCGGAGGCTCCTCGGCGTTCAGGTCTGGAGGAGATACCAATTTATTGCATGTTAACCAGGATGATATGACACATTTTTCTTTTGTTGTTGAATTACAGAATATTGCTGAATTACAGGATTTAGCTGCTGATCTGGCAATGTTCACACATAAACTAGCGCAATTCAGGCAGCGACTTAATCTGGATTTTGATAAATATCAGGCCGATCATATCTCTTTACGCTGTCATGATATGGACGTAGCGGAGCGCTGGCGTAAAGGTTTTTTACAGTGTGGAAGTTTGATGTCGGAAAGTATGATTAATGGGCGTCCAATCTGTTTGTTTGATTTGGCACAGCCAATAACGGTGCTTAACTGGCAGATTGATTGTGTTGAATTGCCATACCCCGGCAAGAAAACCTATGCACATCAGGGATGGGAGCATGTGGAGCTGGTGCTGCCCGTGGCGCCGGAAATGTTATCGGCAGCAGCAAGGGCATTATTACCGCAGCCTTTGCCGGCCGGTTTTTCTGTTAAAGAGAGTCAGCCCAAAGGGGAGCAGGAGCGGCTGCCTAATCCTACCTTAGCAATCACTGATGGTGAGATCACAGTCAAATTTCACCCATTTACATTGCGTGACATTGTTAAAAGTGAGCACCAGTCAGCAAAATTAACTTTTCCATCCCTGTGATCCAGATAAAAATTCTGACCTTGTGATTTCCTACAAATCATTGAGAATAATTAAATGTCATAGTTAGTGAGTTGAGTTACTGAATCGTTTAGGTTCATTAATTACTCGTTATTGACTGGGTGTTCAAGGAACTTCTGATGACAAAGTTAGAAATTTGTTGTTTTAGCGTAGGTTGCGCATTAATCGCACAACAGGCTGGGGCTGACCGGATAGAGTTGTGTGCCAGTCCGACGGAAGGGGGATTAACACCGAGTTTTGGTACATTGAAGCAGGCTATTGAGCAATTAACTATTCCTGTACATCCAATTGTACGTCCAAGAGGCGGTGATTTTTGCTACAGCCATTCAGATTTTGAGGTGATGAAAAATGATATTGCCCAGATCCGTGATATGGGATTTATGGGCGTCGTTTTTGGTGTATTGGATGAAGAAGGACATATTGATTTGCCGCGGATGCAACAATTGATGGCGTTGTCCGGCGATATGGCTGTCACTTTTCACCGTGCGTTTGATATGTGTTTTAATCCTAACGTGGCATTGGATCAACTGACTCAGCTTGATGTTAAGCGAATATTGACTTCCGGCCAGCAACAGAATGCTGAATTGGGGTTACCCTTATTGAAAGAGCTTCATCAGGCCAGTCAGGGGCCAATTATTATGGCGGGCGCGGGTGTTCGCCTGAGTAATATCCATAAATTTATGGATATAGGGCTAACGGAAGTTCACAGTTCTGCCAGCCGGGTGATGCCTTCCACCATGACCTACCGCAAAGCGGGGGTGACGATGAGTTCTGACAATGAAGTGGATGAGTTTTCACATTACTGCGTTGATGGTGGTGCGGTAGAGGTTATGAAAGGGATGCTGAGTCTGACTTTGTTTGAATAAATCCTACTCTGTTAAGCAAATTTCGCACTGGCCCTGTTGGGCCAGCTCTCAAACTCAGGGTTTACGGGCAATCAGTAACGCACGCAGCGGAGCGGGATAACCCTCAATGGTTTTACTGCTATCTTCAGGATTAAGAAAATCAGATAACGACTCTGTTTTCATCCAGTCTGTACGACGTTGTTCTGCCATGGTAGTTACCGCGTGATCGACAATCCTCACATCAACAAAACCGCATTTTTCCAGCCAGACTTTCAGCATTTTCGCTGATGGGATGAAATAAACATTACGCATCTGGGCATAGCGTTCTCCAGGGATTAGGCAGGTGTATTCATCACCTTCAACAACCAAACTTTCCAGCACCAATTCGCCATCGGACACCAGTTGGTTTTTTAACTGCCAAAGATGGTCGAGTGGGGAACGGCGGTGATAGAGGACGCCCATTGAAAAAACGGTATCAAAAGCGGCCAGTGCCGGTAATTGTTCGATGCCCAGAGGTAAAAGATGAGCACGTTGATCGCTGCCAAGCAACTTTCTGACGGCTTCAAACTGGCAGAGAAAAAGCTGAGTCGGATCGATACCAACCGCAAGTTCAGCTCCTTCACCGACCATCCGCCACAGGTGATAGCCGCTGCCACAGCCAACATCAAGAATTGTTCTGCCCGCTAAGGGAGAAATGTGGGGCAGTACCCGATCCCATTTCCAATCTGAACGCCATTCAGTGTCGATATTCACACCGTAAAGAGAGAATGGCCCTTTGCGCCACGGCATAAATATTCTCAATATATTGGTAATACAGACTTTTTCACTGGCGGATAGGGGGGGATCCCGCTCTGCGATCACGCCATTTTTTAGATCTAATTTGGTCGGCGAAATGTTGGGCAGGTTTTCCAGGGTTTTGACCCACGATTTAAAATTGCCATGCAGGGCGGCTTTTTGCCATTCATCCAGTTGGGCCGGAAGACAATGAAGCCAGTGTTGGAGGTTGCTCCTGGCGATAAGCTGATAAAAATTACCGAAATCTATCATTTGTCAGAGCCTTTTATCGCCAGTAATGAGCCGAAATTGAAACACTGAAACCAGACTTCAACATGTTCAAAACCAGACTGATGGAGGCGGGATTTATGTGTTTCGACAGAATCAGTCAGCATTACATTTTCAAGCATGCTGCGTTTCTGGCTGATCTCCAGTTCGCTGTAGCCGTTAGCACGCTTAAAATCGTGGTGCATATTAAACAGCAACTCACCAATCTGTTGATCTTCAAAACTGAATTTCTCGGATAAAACTAACACACCGCCCGGACGTAATCCCTGATAAATCCGGTTAAGCAAACCTTGTCGATCTTGCGGGTCGATAAATTGTAAAGTGAAATTCAACACAACCATTGAGGCATTTTGAATATCAATATTGAGAATATCGGCTTCAATAACGTCAACCGGTGCGCGCGCCCGGAAAGCATCAATATGGCGACGACAGCGTTCTACCATAGCCGAAGAATTATCAACCGCAATGATCTTGCAATTTTCCGCGGTAATATTGCGGCGCATTGCCAGGGTTGATGCGCCAAGGGAACAACCCAGGTCATAAATCTGGCTGTTTGATGTCACGAAACGACTGGCCAGCATACCAATCATGGAAACGATATTTGAATAACCTGGCACAGAGCGTTGGATCATATCAGGGAAAACTTCTGCAACCCGTTCATCGAAACGCCAGTCACCCAGATTGGCAATGGGGGCGGCAAACAGGCTATCCCTTTGATTGTGAGGATCTTGATTTGACATAACAGCATTGATTATTAGAAAAAATAGAAGGCGGCATTCTAACAGATGTAAAGCTTGACCTTGAACCAATTTTCTCTGTATTAAAAAGCACCTTTAAATGACCTATTGTTTGCTTACATAAAAGAGTGGGGTGGTGTATGGCATATCAGATCTTAACAAATGTCGCGGCAAGTATTACCGATTTGAAACGTAACCCAATGGGGACATATTTGCAGGGGGAAGGTGAAGCTATTGCAATCCTGAATCGGAATGAACCTGCGTTTTATTGTGTGCCACCTGAATTATTTTCTTACTATTAGGAACTGGCCGAGGATGCCGTACTAAACAAAATTGCGGATGACCGCTTAAAAGATGCTGAATTTGTCAGTGTGAATCTAGATGATCTATAGTCTGCAATTTGAAAAGCGGGCCTTAAAAGAGTGGAAGAAGCTAGGTCATCCAGTTAAGGACCAGCTAAAGAAAAAACTGGTTGAACGCTTAGAAAACCCTCATGTGCCGTCTGCAAGATTAAGTGGGCGAGCTAACCGATATAAAATTAAATTGCGGTCTTCTGGCTATCGTTTGGTTTAAACACTTGCCCGTTTTGCATATCAACCCCGGGAAGTCTTCCTCATAAATGGAACAGCTATGATTAGAATAATAGGCAGCAGAACTCGCTGCCTGTTTGTTTCAGTGGCGGCAATATCAGACATAAAGAGAAAATATCTGTTCCCAGGGCAGGTAGTAAATATTGGCAATTACCATCAATACCATGGAGAGATAGGTTGCTACCATGCCTGAACGTCGCCAGCGGAACTCACGGTGGTACAGGCCATAATAATGTAACAACCTGCCAGTGAGCAGGATCAAACCACAGACATGTATCATCCAGACATTCGAGCCGTTCATCTCCATCATCACCAGTAATAACATAGAGATGGGAATATATTCCACAGCATTGCCGTGAATACGGATAGCGGTTTGCAATTCGTAAAAACCACCATCTCCATATGAAACCCGATATTGCGTTCTTAGTTTAACCACATCAAAAGACAGCTTAATCAATAATAGTGCGCCCAACACAACATAAAGCGAGCTAACCATTTTTAACTCCATTGCCTAACCGAAATTGGCCAATTAGGTTATGATAAACCTCAAAAATAAAACTGTCGCTATAAAAAACAGGAATTGAAAATAAATTTGTCTGATTATCAGACATCAAGGCAATTGTATTATCCAGGATATTGCCTGCCCTTATCTCTGAGCAGAATTTCTATTATAATGGCGGCCTTTTTTGACAGTTCTTGAACTTTTCGTATTTAAAAAAGTTCAAGAACGATGCCAAAATTTCCGCAGCGAAAGCACAACAGCCGAATAAAAGGATATTGTATGCGTACTGATTATTGTGGGCAGTTGAATCTGACCCATGAAGGCCAGAAAGTGACTCTTTGTGGTTGGGTAAATCGCCGCCGTGATCTGGGTGGCCTGATTTTTATTGATATGCGTGATCGTGAAGGTATCGTTCAGGTATTTTTTGATCCGGATCAGCAAGCAGCGTTTTCTTTGGCTTCTGAGCTGCGTAATGAATTCTGTATTCAAATCACCGGTACTGTACGCGCGCGTCCTGACAGTCAAATCAATAAAGATATGACTACCGGTGAAATCGAGGTTTTTGCGGAAAGCCTGAATATTATCAACCGTTCCGAACCTCTGCCTTTGGATAGCAATCAGACGAACAGTGAAGAGCAGCGTCTGAAATATCGCTATATTGATCTGCGCCGTCCTGAAATGGCAAATCGCCTGAAAACACGCGCTAAAATTACCAGCTTTGTCCGCCGTTTTATGGATGGTGAGGATTTCCTGGATATTGAAACGCCGATGCTGACTAAAGCGACACCAGAAGGCGCTCGTGATTATTTAGTGCCGAGCCGCGTTCATAAAGGCAAATTTTATGCATTGCCTCAATCCCCGCAGTTATTTAAGCAATTGCTGATGATGTCCGGTTTTGATCGTTATTATCAGATTGTGAAATGCTTTCGTGATGAAGATTTGCGTGCGGACCGCCAGCCGGAATTTACTCAGATCGACGTGGAAACGTCCTTTATGACTGCCGAGCAGGTAAGGGGAATGATGGAACAAATGATCCGCGAATTGTGGCTGGAAATTAAAGGTGTTGATCTCGGGCATTTCCCGGTCATGACTTTTGCTGAAGCCATGCGCCGTTTCGGTTCTGATAAACCTGATTTGCGTAACCCACTGGAACTGGTCGATGTCGCTGATCTGGTCAAAAATGTGGAGTTCAGCGTTTTTGCTGAACCGGCGAATGACAGTAAAGGCCGCGTAGCGGTTATCCGCGTTCCGGGTGGGGCTGAACTGAGCCGTAAACAAATTGATGAATATGGCAAATTTGTTGGGATTTATGGCGCCAAAGGGTTGGCGTGGATAAAAGTCAATAATCGTGGCGCGGGTCTGGAAGGGGTACAAAGCCCGGTGGCGAAGTTCCTGAATGCAGAAGTGATTGAAGGTCTGCTTTCCCGTACCGGTGCGCAGGATGGCGATATTCTGTTCTTCGGTGCCGGCAGTATCAAAGTGGTCACTGATGCTTTGGGAGCACTTCGTCTGAAATTAGGTCGCGATTTGAACCTGACGCAACTGAATAGTTGGCAACCGCTGTGGGTTATCGATTTCCCAATGTTCGAAAATGATGATGAAGGCGGTTTGAGTGCAATGCACCATCCGTTTACTTCACCACGTGATATGTCCGCGGAAGAGTTGGCGCAAAACCCGCTTTCAGCCATTGCCAATGCTTACGATATGGTGATTAATGGCTATGAAGTGGGTGGGGGATCAGTGCGTATTCACCGTAACGACATGCAACAAGCGGTGTTCCGCATTTTGGGAATTAATGAGCAGGAGCAGCAGGAAAAATTTGGTTTCTTGCTGGATGCTTTGAAGTTTGGGACGCCACCGCATGCAGGTCTGGCATTCGGCCTTGACCGTCTGGTAATGTTGCTGACAGGGACCGATAACATCCGTGATGTTATCGCGTTCCCTAAAACAACCGCTGCTGCTTGTCTGATGACCGAAGCGCCAAGTTATGCAAATCTGGCCGCGCTTGAAGATCTGTCAATTTCGGTTGTGGCCCGGAAAGAGAGTGAATAATGGCTTATAAGCGCCCTGAATCTGTTCTGGTTGTTATTTATGCGTTTTCCAGCAGACGGGTGCTGATGCTACAGCGGCGGGATGATCCTGATTTTTGGCAATCTGTGACGGGTAGCCTTGACGGGGACGAAACGCCGCGTGAGACAGCATTGCGTGAAGTGCAAGAAGAAGTCGGTATTGATATCATCGGTGAAAATCTTGAACTGATAAATTGCCGGCGCTCGCTTTATTATGAGATTTTTACCCATTTGCGTCATCGTTATGCTCCGGGAGTAACCCGTAATAAAGAGTACTGGTTCTGTCTGGCATTGCCTCAAGAGCGAGAACTCCTGTTGACTGAACACCAGGCTTACCAGTGGCTGGATGCGGATAAAGCGGCAAAGCTCACTAAGTCATGGAGTAATCGGCAGGCAATTGAAGAATTTGTGATTAATTAAGTTAATTAGATGTTTTATCGGAGAACCTTATGGCAGGTCATAGTAAATGGGCCAATACCAAGCACCGCAAAGCGGCACAGGATGCGAAACGCGGTAAAATTTTCACCAAAATTATTCGGGAGCTGGTAACGGCTGCCCGTTTGGGTGGTGGTGATCCGGCAGCTAACCCACGTCTGCGGGCGGCGGTTGATAAAGCGCTGTCCAACAACATGACCCGCGATACCTTGAACCGGGCTATTGCCCGTGGTGTTGGCAACGATGATGCTGACAACATGGAAACCATCATTTATGAAGGTTATGGTCCGGGGGGTACCGCGGTAATGGTTGAATGTCTGAGTGATAACCGTAACCGTACGGTTTCTGATGTTCGTCATGCTTTCACTAAAACCGGCGGTAATCTGGGTACGGATGGCTCTGTTGCTTATCTGTTCACCAAGAAAGGCGTAATTTCTTATGCGCCAGGATTGGATGAAGATGCTGTTATGGAAGCGGCGTTGGAAGCAGGGGCTGATGATGTGGAAACCTATGATGATGGCGCTATCGATGTTTACACCTCACCAGAAACGTTTGGTGACGTGAAAGACGCGTTGGATGCCGCCGGTTTTGTTGCCGAATCAGCAGAAGTTTCGATGATCCCTTCCACTAAAGCTGAATTGGATGCGGAAACCGCACCTAAGTTACTCCGTCTGATCGATATGCTGGAAGATTCAGACGACGTACAAGAGGTTTACCATAACGGTGAAATCTCTGATGAAGTTGCCGCTTTGCTGTAATTTCAATTGGGTTGTACAGCGTAGAGAAAGTGCACTGGGGGTTCAGGGCACTTTCTCTAACGTTTTTATCCCCCTTATTAAAGATGATCGTAAAGGCGAATAAACAGATATGGCGATTATCTTAGGTATCGACCCAGGTTCCCGTGTCACCGGTTATGGTGTGATCCGCCAGCAAGGGCGCCATTTGATCTATCTTGGCAGTGGTTGCATCCGGACAAAAGTTGATGATCTGCCTAACCGGTTACAGCGCATTTATGCCGGTATCCTTGAAATTATTACGCAATTCCAACCGGATGCCTTTGCTATTGAGCAGGTATTTATGGCGAAAAACCCGGATTCAGCGCTGAAATTAGGGCAAGCGCGTGGTGTTGCTATTCTGGCTGCGGTAAATCAATCTGTGCCGGTTTTTGAATATGCCGCCCGGCAGGTTAAACAGACAGTTGTCGGCACTGGGGCGGCTGAAAAAAGTCAGGTTCAGCATATGGTGCGTTCTATGCTGAAATTGTCTGCTAATCCGCAAGCCGATGCAGCAGATGCGTTGGCAATTGCGATAACTCATTGCCACTTTAATCAGAATCTTTTGCGTGTTGGTGATCCCAGATTAATGCTGGCGCGAGGACGTTTAAAGTAACGGCTGGATATGCATCCAGCTTTTTTTATGTTATAAGCATTAGCAGAATAATCAGTTTTATTTGCAGGGGGTAAACAAGTGATAGGGCGTCTCAGAGGAATTGTGCTGGAAAAACAACCACCGTTGGTTTTGCTGGAAACGAATGGCGTGGGTTATGAAGTTTATATGCCAATGACCTGTTTTTATGAATTGCCTGAGACCGGACAGGAAACTGTTCTGTTTACTCACTTTGTGGTGCGTGAAGATGCGCAATTACTTTATGGTTTTAATGATAAACAGGAGCGGGCGCTGTTCCGTGAACTGATTAAAGTGAATGGCGTCGGCCCTAAACTAGCGCTGGCTATTCTTTCGGGTATGTCTGCGCAGCAATTTGTTTCTGCGATTGAGAAAGAGGCGATTGCTTCTCTGGTTAAATTGCCGGGTGTGGGTAAAAAAACGGCTGAACGGCTGGTGGTTGAAATGAAAGATCGTTTTAAAGGGCTTAATGGCGATCTGTTTAATCAGAGCAGTGATATTAATCTGCCGGCAACCGCCAAACAGACAACTTCTGATGCTGATATCGAAGCGGAAGCCGCCGCCGCGTTAGTCTCTCTGGGTTATAAGCTGCAAGAGGCCAGCCGAATGATCAGTAAAGTCGCTAAACCGGGAGCTGATTGTGAAACACTTATCCGCGAAGCACTTCGCGCCGCTCTTTAATCACAGGGGTATACCATGATTGAAGCTGACCGTCTGGTTTCCGCGGAAGTTTTACAAGACGATGAAGCCATTGACCGCGCAATCAGACCCAAATTACTGTCTGAATATGTCGGGCAGCCGCAGGTCTGTGAGCAGATGGAGATTTTTATTCAGGCGGCCAGACAGCGTGGTGATGCCCTTGACCATCTGCTGATTTTTGGCCCGCCCGGGTTGGGGAAAACAACCCTGGCGAATATTGTTGCCAATGAGATGGGGGTAAATCTTCGCACAACGTCTGGCCCGGTCTTGGAAAAGGCGGGGGATTTGGCGGCAATGCTGACAAATCTTGAACCGCACGATGTTTTGTTTATCGACGAAATTCACCGTTTATCGCCGGTGGTGGAAGAGATTCTCTATCCGGCAATGGAAGACTATCAGCTGGATATTATGATTGGCGAGGGGCCGGCAGCCCGTTCGATCAAAATTGATTTGCCGCCTTTTACCCTGATTGGCGCTACCACGCGTGCAGGCTCCCTGACTTCTCCACTGCGTGATCGTTTCGGTATTGTGCAGCGCCTTGAATTTTACAACGTGGATGATTTGCAAAGTATTGTCTCCCGCAGTGCCCGTTATATGGGGGTGGATATTACTGATGATGGTGCGCGGCAGATTGCCATGCGTTCCCGTGGAACGCCGCGTATTACCAACCGTTTACTGCGTCGGGTGCGTGATTTTGCTCAGGTGAAAGGGAATGGTGGGATTGATAGTGAAATTGCTACCAAGGCGCTGGATATGCTGAGTGTGGATTCTGCCGGTTTTGATTATCTGGATCGTAAGTTATTGATTGCCATCATTGATAAATTTATGGGCGGGCCTGTGGGGGTGGATAACCTTGCCGCCGCCATCGGTGAGGAGCGGGAAACGATTGAGGATGTGCTGGAGCCATTCCTGATCCAGCAAGGTTTTATTCAACGGACTTCCCGTGGACGAATCGCCACCGATCATGCTTATCGCCATTTTGGTATGGTCAGAGATTAGGCACAATCAGTTTGCAGTGTGAGCTAATTGGGATGGGGATCCGTCAAGGGAACCCTATCCCGGGTTTTCTCCATTGGTAATTGAGCGTAGCAACTCAGTGAATCAACTTCTTGCCTTACTGAGTAGGCTGATAATAAATAGCACCGCAGCGCACAGAACAACAGAAGGCCCGGCTGGCGTGTCATAAAAGGCGGAAAAAGCTAATCCGCCGGTGACAGCGAGCATACCAACGATAATGGCAATACCGGCCATTTGTTCCGGTGTACGGGCAAAACGGCGCGCGGTGGCAGCGGGAATAATCAGCAGAGAAGTGATAATCAGAGCGCCGACAAACTTCATTGCCAGGCCAATTGTCAAGGCTGTTACCAGCATTAACAGCACTCTCAACCGCTGGATTTTAATGCCATCCACAAACGCCATTTCTTGGCTGACTGTCATAGAAAGCAGGGCGTTCCATTGCCGGAACAGCAGTGTAGTAACAATAGCGACACCGATTGCAATCAGCCAGATATCTTCATAAGTGACTGACAGTAAGTCACCAAACAGATAAGCCATTAAATCAACCCGCACATTGGACATTAAACTGACAACCACCAAGCCTAATGATAAGGCGCTGTGAGCCATAATCCCCAATAAAGTATCAATGGCCAGTTGCGGTCGTTTTTCCAGCCAGACCAGCATGATTGCCAATATCAACGTGACCGCGATAACCGCGTAAAAAGGGCTGATATTGAGTAATAATCCGAAAGCGACGCCCAATAATGACGCATGAGCCAGAGTATCGCCAAAATAGGACATTCTGCGCCAGACAACAAATGATCCTAATGGTCCGGCAGCAATCGCCAATAATATGCCGGCCAACCAACCGGGGAGTAATAATTCAATCATCACTGGCATTCCCTGTTATTTTTCAAGATAATTTTTCCTTTCAGATCATGATGGTGATTATGTTGATGCCGATATATTGCTAATTGCCCGGTGCCATGATGACCAAACATAGCGATAAATTCAGGGTGAGTTGAAACAACTTCCGGTGTACCGGAACAGCAAATATGTTGATTAAGGCATAAAACTTCGTCTGTTTTCGCCATCACCAAATGCAAATCATGGGATACCATCAGTACAGCACAATGTAATTCAGTTCTGATTTGATTAATTAAATCATACAGTGCTAACTGACCATTAACATCAACGCCTTGTGTCGGTTCATCAAGCACCAGCAATTGGGGTTGATTTAATAGCGCTCTGGCTAATAAAACCCGTTGGTTTTCTCCGCCGGATAATTTTTGCATCGGTTGCTGCAAGAGATGAGCCGCGTTAACCCGTTCAAGCGTCGGCAATATATCGGCGGATTTTACGCCAGGTTTCAGCATCATAAAGCGTTTGACTGTCAGTGGCAGGGTAGGATCAAGATGCAACTTCTGTGGAACATAGCCGATTCTCAGTCCATCGGTATGCTCAATCGTGCCGGATGACGGCGCAATAAGCCCCAAAACAACACGGACTAATGTTGACTTACCGGCACCATTGGGACCCAGCAACGTCAGGATATTCCCTTGTTGCAAGCTAAGAGAAATATTGTTTAATACCTGACGGTTGCCGAAGGTAACTGCAACATTTTTTAAAGTGATGAGTGTCGACATGCTAAATATATCTTGCGTGAACATTGAGATGTTATAATATAACAATTCTTGCTTCTGTCCACGAGATATTTACATTATGTTGCACAAATCATATAAATTGGCGCAGAAATTTTTCTGCAAAGCTGCAATTGCCACTGTTTTTATGTCAGGAACAATACCATCGGCTAATGCTGATGTGGTGACATCAATTCGTCCATTGGGTTTTATTGCTGCGGCAATAACTGAGGGTGTTACTGATACGCAGGTATTGTTGCCTGATGGCGCTTCACCACATGATTATGCATTGAAACCGTCTGATCTTAAGAAGATTAATCAGGCAGATTTATTTGTGTGGGTTGGTCCTGATATGGAAATCTTTTTGTCTAAACCGTTAACCAAAGTGCCACAAGATAAACAGCTGGTATTAGCGCAATTGCCGGCGATTAAACCACTATTGCTAAAGAATGATGAAGATTTACAGGAATCGAATCATCATAACCATGAAGAGAACCATGAACATCATTCTCATGGTGAATATAATATGCACATTTGGTTGTCGCCAGAAATAGCGAAACAGGCTGCTCAGGGGATCCATGACCAATTATTAGCGCGTTATCCGCAGAAAAAAGCGGCACTGGACGTAAACCTACGTAAATTCAACGTTCATCTTGCGCAAACTGACAAAAATATTGCTAATATTCTTAAGCTGGCGCGCGGTAGGGGGTATTTTGTTTTTCACGACGCCTATGGCTATTTCGAACAGCATTATGGCTTGACCCCGTTAGGGCATTTTACGATTAACCCTGAAATACAGCCCGGCGCGCAAAAATTACATCATATACGA
The DNA here is from genome assembly GCF_000517265.1 of Photorhabdus khanii NC19. Taxonomy (GTDB): domain Bacteria; phylum Pseudomonadota; class Gammaproteobacteria; order Enterobacterales; family Enterobacteriaceae; genus Photorhabdus; species Photorhabdus khanii. The sequence goes on along the minus strand of NZ_AYSJ01000013.1, from coordinate 403,693 downwards.
ACACAATTGGTTGAGCAGCAGGCAACCTGCATTTTTGCTGAACCGCAATTCAGGCCGACCGTTATTAATGCGGTAGCGAAGAATACGGGGGTGCGTATGGGCACTTTAGACCCGTTAGGAGGCCGCATCGTATTGGATAAGGACAGCTATATGAAATTTATAACTCAGTTGTCGGAACAATACGCGAGTTGCCTGAATTAAAGTAATAAGGAATTCGATTAGTGCAGCAGATAGTTAAAACTATCGTTCTGGTGTATAGGGAGTTACCGCGACCGCATAAGATTATGCTGGGTTCGCTGACTTTGGCGACATTGGTTGTCACGATGTGGCAGCCAATTGCTTATCATCATGAACAGGAAGAAATAAGCACCGACAGTATTGCAATCAGTGCCCCGGCAAATACTGATGAGATTATTGCGGATAGTAGTGAGCAATTACCGGATGAGGGCATTCCCGATGAAGAGACGAATTCGGAAGCGACGGCTCAAACTCCGCATGAATATATTGTCTCTGACGGTGATACCCTCAGTAGCATTTTGACGCAATTTGGTATTGATGCTTCTGACGTGGCGTTACTGGCAAGTCAGCATAAAGTGTTACGGGGGCTGAACATTGGTCAGCCATTATCATGGACGGTAAATGAAGCGGGTGATCTGCAAAGTCTGACTTGGGGTGTTTCCCGTCGTGAAAGCCGTATTTATACCCGTGAAGGTGATGTCTTTAAAGAAACGAAATCATTTCAGAAAGGTGAGTGGAAAAACAGCGCGATTATAGGTGTGGTTGATAGTAACTTTACCAGCAGTGCTTTAAACGCGGGATTAACCAGCAGTGAAGCACGTGAAGTCACCAAGGCACTGCAATGGCAAATTGATTTGCGCAAATTACATAAAGGTGATCGCTTCTCTGTATTACTTTCCCGTGAAATGCTGGATGGTCACAGTGAACAGAGCCAATTACTGGGTGTTCGCCTGAACAGTAGCGGTAAAGATTATTATGCTATCCGTGCGGAAGATGGGCGTTTTTATGATCGTGAAGGTTCCGGTCTTGAACGCGGCTTTTTACGTTTTCCAACAACGAAACAATTCCGTGTATCTTCTCACTTTAATCCCCGGCGTGTGAATCCGGTAACAGGGCGTGTCGCACCACACAAAGGGGTGGATTTTGCTATGCCGGTGGGAAGCCCAGTTTTGGCGGTAGGTGACGGTGAGGTTATTGTCTCCAAATATAATGGGGCGGCAGGGAACTTCATCGCTATTCGTCATGGCCGCCAATATACCACCCGTTATATGCACCTGAGAAAACTGTTGGTGAAACCAGGGCAGAAGGTAAAACGTGGTGATCGTATCGCGTTGTCCGGTAGTACCGGTCGTTCTACGGGGCCTCATTTGCACTATGAATTCTGGATCAATCAGCAGGCGGTAAATCCATTAACTGCGAAATTGCCGCGTTCTGGTGGTCTGAGTGGTAAAGATCGCACAGAATTTCTGGCAACGGTAAAAGAGGTAACACCTCAGCTTTTGCTGGATTAGCTTAATTGAACATTAATGACAGACTTTAAGGTGGATGATTGATATCATCCGCCGTTGTTTTGTCTATGCCAGAAAAAGATGGGTTGATATCCACTGATATAAATCTCTGTACTAAAATGGCAGACATCGTTTTGTTCTAAAGAGTTAGCTCATGCATAAAGAGACAGATACAGACAGTAAAGTGGGTTATGTGCCGACATTTCATAAATCCTACCTGCATCCTCGCTATTGGGGATTATGGTTGGGAGTAGGTGTATTGGCTGGGCTGACTTACTTCCCGGTTAAAATGCGTGATCCTTTGTTGGCTAAAATAGGCTGGCTGGCTGGCAGGCTGGCAAAAGGGGCGCGCCGCAGAGCGAGGATCAATCTGTGCTACTGTATGCCGGAACTGACAGAGCAGCAGCGCGAGGCGTTGATTGATGAGATGTTTTCTACTGCGCCTCAACCTTTTGTTATGCTGGCTGAGATTTGTTTACGTGGCACAAAATCAGCTTTAAGCCGGACGCATTGGCATGGTGAAGAGATTACTCGCCAACTGAAAGCGCAGGGAAAAAACATTATTTTTATGGTTCCTCATGGCTGGGCGGTGGATCTTCCGGCGATATTATTGACAGCCAATGGACAGAAAGCAGCGGCGATGTTTCATCATCAGAAGAACCCTGTAGCAGATTATCTGTGGAATAAAGTCCGGGGTCGCTTTGGTGGTCGCTTACATTCCCGTGATGCTGGCATTAAACCTTTTATTGCTACCGTTCGCCAGGGTTACTGGGGATATTATCTTCCTGATCAAGATCATGGCGAGGAGCACAGTGAATTTGTCGATTTCTTCGCAACGTATAAGGCAACATTACCGGCCATTGGGAGGCTGATGAAGATTTGTCGTGCGGCGATTGTGCCATTGTTTCCGGTTTATAATTACCGTACTCATCAGCTTGATATTTATATTCGCCCTCCAATGGATGATATTGAAGGCAAGGATGATGCTTTTATTGCCCGCCGGATGAATGAAGAGTTGGAACAATTAGTGCGGCCAAATCCTGAGCAATACACTTGGATCCTTAAATTGCTTAAGACCCGCAAAGAAGGGGATATTGAGCCGTATAATAGAGAAGATCTTTAATTCTAATATACCCTTCATCTTTCAAGTTGCTGCTTTGTTGGCTGCTTTCACTCACCCCAGTCACATAGTTATCTATGCTCCTGGGGGTTCGTTCACTTGCCGCCGCGCTGCAACTCGAAATCTATTCGGTATATATATGAAGTCATTATCACAGTTTGAACTTAACCCCTAATATTGGACATCATATCTAATGATTAGGGGTTATTATGATGAAACATTTTACTTGCACTTGAAATATCAGGATAGCATTTACGCCGCGATGGTTTGTTTTATTGTCTCCAACAAACCGCCGGTTCCACAACATGAACCATCATAATTTGGATTGTGCTTCCTGTTGGTCACTCGATCGTGTGGGCATCCACCATTACACAAATGAAACCATTTACATTGATGCATTTTTTCATATGATTCCATTTCCTCTTTAAGATGATCCTTATTTGTATTTGATTTAGATAGTAAATTCCCAAGATCATTATCAATAATCGAACCATAATTATTCCCTTCAGCACCAACATATTTATCACATGCTGATACCGTACCATTAGGTTCTAATGTGATTATTTCCTGAGAACAGTTACCCGCCCAATAACAATCTGACATTTTCTTTTGGGACGATTTGATACTGTCAATAAATCCGTCAAACAAGCGAATATTGATTTTGCCTTGATAACCATTCCACCAGACACGGAAAACCTTAGAAAGGAAATTAATATAGTTATGGTAAGTTATATAACTTCCTCCAGGATCATCACCCGGCTGGCATCGGTTATCTGGGACAATATTCAGAAATTCAATATCCATCAAACCGATTTCGTAAAAATAAGAGAGCATTTTTTCTATATTTGATTCATAAACATCGCGGTCGACGACGATAAGCGCACCGTAAGGTATGCCATAACTTCTTAACTTTTTCATACCTGCCGCGACTTTATGGGATGTTGGCCTTCCTCTGTAATCTAATCTCCTGCTATCGTGTATTTCCGGAATACCATCAACGCTTATTCCTACCCCCATTCCAATACCTTTGAGGAACACTAACCAATCTTCAGGAATATTGACGGCATTTGTCTGTACCGAATTGGTGATAACTTGATCCGGTTTTTTAAATTGTTCCTGTAACCAGATGAGTTTCTTAAAGTAATTAACATTCAACAACGTTACTTCGCCACCATGCCAGACGAATTCAAATCGCTTGATATTCGGTAGGGATAAGAAACGGTGGATGGAACGCATTAAATTGAAGAATGTTAAGGTATTTCCTTTTCCTTCTGCCCAGGAGTGACAATAAGTGCATCTTAAATTGCAAAGCCTGGTGGCTTTCACAACCACAACTAATTTATTAGCATTAATAATTTCAGGGCTGAAATGTATACTGATTTCTTTATTATATAAAGCCAGTTCATCATCATCTAATATCTTTTCGGCGGAGATTTCACCGATAATTCTGCAAGCTAATTGCCTGTAGTTAATTTTAGATGATTTCTTAAGAATCGATGATTCGTCTGAATCTAAATATTTTATGGGGATTATTGTGTCCATAAAGAACTCCTTTATTATGTTATTTATGCTCAAACAAGCAAGTGGCCATCCCTCATCGTTAATATTCTGTCAGAAAACGCTGCCGCTTCTACGGAATGGGTTACCATAACAATCGTCGTACCGTTTTCATTCAGCTCCTTAAGTGAAGATAAAATATTCTGACCATTTACGCTATCCAGGTTCCCCGTTGGTTCATCAGCTAATAAAATGGTGGGGTTTGCTATCATTGCTCTGGCGATAGCAACACGTTGCTGTTGTCCACCAGATAATTGTATCGGTTTATGATTTTCCCGATTTTCTAATCCAAAACTATTTATTGCATTAAATACTTTGCTTTTCCGCTGTTTTTTAGGAAAACCTCTGTATTTTAACGGTAACTCTATATTTTCAGATACCGTCAAATTGGGTAACAGATTGAATGATTGAAAAATATAACCAATAAATTCTCGTCTGAATGATATTTTTTCAGAATATTTCATTGTTAAAATATTGCTATTGTTCAGTGTTAATTGACCGCTATCGATTGTTTCAAACATGCCAATGACATTCAGTAATGTTGATTTCCCTGACCCTGACGCTCCCATTATAGAAATAAATTCGCCTTTATCTATATTGAGATTTATGTCATTCAAAACATTTGTTTGAATGAATTTAGTTTTATATGATTTACAGACATTCATCATGCTAATCATTTTATTCAATCCTTACTGTATCATTATTAACTAATTTATTCTTACCAAAGCTAACGAGCGTTTGTCCTTCAGTAACACCACTTTTGATCTCAATATCAGAACCATTATCTTGGCCGGTGGAAACTTGAATACGTCGGGCAATTTTTTTATCTGGATGGTAAACAAACACATAGTTTTTATTGTCAATAGAAAACACCATAGATGAAGGTACGGAGAATATTTTCCGATCTTCATCAAGTTTAATCATGACATCAACGGATTGCCCCCGTTTGAAGTTAATTGTTTTTTTATCTTCCAATTCAAATCTGACTTTGAATGTTCCATTATTCACTTCAGATGAAATTAATTTCACCAGTAAAGGTATTTTTCCATTGTTATAGATTAAACTGGCAGATGAATGGTATGTTATTTTGTTTAAATAGTATTCGTTGATTTCTGATTCAAAATAAAAGTTTGATAAATCATCAACAATAGCTATTTTGTCGCCAGGTTTTAACCGTTGTCCTAAAATTAAATCTAATGAACTGATATTACCGGCGATAGGGGATTTTATTGAAAGCTGCTCGAAACCATTTTCGATGATGTCAGCGAGTTTTCTCTGTTTTTCGACAAACTCGTCGATTTCCTTTAACTGTTTTGATATATTACGATCTTTATCATTTTTTAATTTTTTGTAGAATAGATAAATATCGTGCCAATAATCTCTTTTAATCCTTAAATCGGACATAGTTTCTTTAGAAATATAATTTTTATGTACAAGATCGTGATATCGCTTTAATTTATCTTCTACTTCTTTTAGTTCTTTGGCGGCTTCTAAGAATCGGTTATTGATATCCCGATAGTCAGATTGCAAGTTTATTCTTATGTTTATTAAATTATTGAGTTTATCTGTCACGTCCGCTAACATCGAAGAATTATTCAATGTGAAATTAAAATTAGATAATTTCACGATTTCTTCATTCTTTAAAACATCTTGTGATGGTTTTTTCATTATATCGGTAACGATTCCCCCTATCTCGGTTGAGATAGAGACACTTTTATCAGGAACCACAACTGCCCTGGTTTTCAGAATATCACTATCTACTTTGCTGCTGACCTGAAACTGGGTAACTTCATTTTCATTCACGAAAGCGTCTTTAGCCGAAACGACATAATAGATAATAAATACAACAAATGAAATAAAAGCGATAAAGAAAATGAGAATGAGTAATTTCTCTCTGTTATGTATGCCTTTTTTTCTGATTTCTATATCCATAATTAATCTCACAAAAATTTAGTGGCGGATAATTTTCTATAATTCACCAAATAGGTAGTCATCATTATAATAACGGTGAATATCATTGTAGCAGATAGGGCGATAGCACTGTATACAAAAGAATCGGTGTAAATCACACTATATTCATCAAGCAGATAAACTAAAATAGTTCTTCCTGATATATATGCCACGAAAATTGATGCGATTATCGGGATGACACTTTTCGATAAAAAGTGAATGAGATTGGTGTAAATAGAACCACCAATAGATTCCATTATACTTAATTCCCTTTTCATCGCGTTAAAGTCAGTCATGCTGGTAGTAAAGCAGGCGATGACTAATAATAGAACCGAGAAAATAGCGACGGCAGATGATAATTTTATTACTTTTAAATAATTATCATAATAAGAGTTAAATAAGTGACTGGTTAAATCAATTTCATTATTATCAAAACCCTGTTTTGATAGTTCATTAAGTACCGGAGAAAGGTTTTTCATATTGTTTAAATTCAGCGAAGCATATTTTCCATGATCTTTTTTGATGAAAACAACTATTGGCCTGAATGGTTCATCTACAGCACCTAAATTGAAATCATCTATAATCTGAATAAATCTGATTTGGATCTTTTTATCCTCCATTGTGTACCAATAGTAGTTGTTAAAAATATCATCATATTTGAGAATTCCATTCTGTTTTAAAAATTCTTTTGTCACTAATGCATGGACTACATCAGCATTATCACTCTGATATACTCGTTTATCACCACCGGCTAATATCTTCATTCTCCACACATCAGTGAAATTTTCATCCGCAGTAATAACATTTGAAGAGATATAGTTATTCCTGTTTTGTTGGCCGGAATAATTAATAGTGATATTTTCTCTTGACATATCAAATGGTCGCCAATTACTGAGGGTTATTTTTGAAGTATTGTATTTTCTGATAAACTCATAGCTTAATTCATCAATAGTTGATTTTTTATTATTATCGTTATTAATTGCTATTGATATTGTCTTGGCATTATCATATGGAGTATGTAAATCAACAAGGTGAATATATTGATTGGTTAATCCGGTGACTAAATAAATAGATATTCCGGAAACAAGTAATTGAATAGCCAATGATGATTTCCTAAACCAAGAGGCAAGGGTTGATTCATATCTCATATCCATTTTTCTGTTTCTTTGATAAATATAAAAACGTAATGAGAATGAAAAATGTATTGATGAAATAAAGATAAAGGAAATAACAACTGAAAATATCCCTAGATATATTAAACTGTCTGCTTCTAATAGGGTAAATATATTATTTATATAGAGAGAGACATTGAATATAGTTATGATAAGTAACAAAAAGATAAGGGTGGAAAGGATTATTTTGATCAGCATGGCCGGCAGTGAATCGCAAATAATATTGAAAGTTGAAGCGCCTAGCGCTTTCTTTAACTGATAAATATCCCTTTTTTCTGCTGAATCAGCAGAAGTTAAATTATAATAGTTGGTTAATGCGGAAAATAAGATAAATGCGAACGCGATATATGAGCTATAAATTATCTCCTTTGATAAACCAATAGAAATTTCATCAGGCAATCCATCTTGGTAATGAATATCTTTTAATTTTTTTAATGATAGGTGAATAAATTCACTGGCAGTAAATGGAGCGCCTGGAAGATTGGGGGCTTTGGTTGCAATAATATGATTAAGAAGCGCATCGCGATTGGATATTGGTTTTTCATCAGAGAATTTTATAAAAATATAAGCATGTGTATCATACCAATTGAATATTTCTTTATTGTAGTTTTTGATAAGTGTTGGCTTAAATGAAATAATAGCATTCATATTAAGACTCGAATCATGACGTTTTTCTACGATATCCTTGATGATATAGGTTTCGTTATCCAGAACAATAGATTTTCCTTTGGGATTTTCCAGGCCGAGATAGCGATTATTGAACTTTTTTGTGATGTAAATCTCATTTGCTCCCAAGATATTATCGATTTTCTTAAAGGGAGACAGGGTATTCAGGAATTGATGACTGACTGCAAACACGGGAACTTTGGTGATCTTTTTTCCTTGTAACTCAATCGTCGTGTTAAGTTTGAAAAAGTAGTCTGCACGATTTATCCTTTTATCTTTTTCTAGCTCGTCTATGAGTGGCAATGGCGATTTTGCCGATCTCACTTTTTCTCCATTGGGCAAATTAAAGGTGGTTTCCACCCGGTAAATGTTGCCATTATCTTGATAATAGTTATCAACTCGAGCATCTGAATAGAAGGCAGTAGAAAGTAAATAAATTGCTAATATTGCTATTGATACTGAGAGTATCGATACCAATATATTGAAACGTTTCATGGATTCTGAGATGTTAATAGCATTCATTTATGGCTACCGTTCCTTACTTAAAGCCCATCCTATTAGGGCTATTTTATTTGCCTGCATCAGTAACACCTGCTGGGACAGGCTGGCTATTAGCGGGGCGAATTTTTAAATTAATTTTTGGGTATGGATTTTTTAACCCTTGCCTCTGAGTATTCTACATAACATATATGAAGATCCAACGAAAATGTTTTTTTCTGCCAATATTGATTTTTTATCGTATTTTTACCCTTTTTAGTTACTGAAATCTATTATATTTTCATCTTGAAATGAAAAAATCCAATAATATTAGTGGTAAAAGGTGGTTGTGTTTAATGATAAAATACAAACCTTCCATTCAGGTTAAAAAAACTTATCTGTATTATTCAAATTTTTATATTTACTTTATGAAAGTATTTAGGGTAATCCCGGATAATACATAGGATTACCCTATGATTAAGGTTCAAAAAATTATTTATTTTAACTGAACAACTTGATTGTTTATCCCAATGGACATTGTTTTTTCAGGAAAATAAAATAACCTGATGGGATAAGCTTTAAATTTCCTGGAAGCTTTTTGACCAGTTCCAGGCCGTGATCTCAGGGATCTTAGGTTTATTGCTTAATTCGTTTAGTGCTTTATCAGTAATTGAGAGTTCAGTCTCTTTGAATGATGCAGCAAGAGAATTGAGTGCTTCTTGAGTTTTAACGGTTTCATTTAAGGTATTATGCATGATAATCTCCACTTTATTTCTTATACCGGTTATCTTTCAAGTTACCTCTTTGTTGGCTGCGCTCGCTCACCCCGGTCACATAGTTCGCTATGCTCCCGGGGATTCGCTCCCTTGCCGTCGCGATGCATCTTGAAATCTATAAGGTATAGATGATTAATTAGTTAGCTCATTATTTCCTTCTAATAAAAGTATATCATCGGGAAATTTGGTATTTCCACATGGAAAATGCTGATATCAACGCCTAATTACTAATGTTATGTTGAATGATTGTCAATATAATTTTCTGCCTTTTATGATGTAACTCAGAAGATATAAACTGGATTTTTAGATATATCAGACAGGTAGCGCTTTGATGGAGATTAATTTTTAGCTAATGAGAATCTACTTAAATTATTATTATTTATATTATTTAGGGTGAAGATATTTACTCTAAGTTTAATATTGTATTGAAAACAGAATGACGGATAAAAAACAGCATTTTGTCAACAATCTGAGACGGTAAAAACTTTTTTACCGTCGGTTGTATTGGATAAGCGAAGTGCGCCAGTCTTCCCGATTTAATCTGTGTCCTCCCCGAAAGCCCGACGCTAAAATGTAGTGAGTTTTTATTCCACTTCAAGAATACGGCAGGTGTTAGTACTGCCAATGGTTCCCATTTGGTCGCCCTGAGTCACCAGAACAAGGTCGCCGGATATTAGATAACCTTTATCTCGCAGGCGGTTAACGGCTTCATTCGCTGCTGTGATGCCGTCAGTATGACTGCTGCAATAAACCGGTGTAACGCCCCGGTAAAGTGCTGTCTGGTTCAGGGTTTTCTCATGGCGGGACATAGAGAAAATAGGCAGACCAGAACTGATGCGGGACATTATTCGTGTAGTGCGGCCTGATTCGGTCATTGCGATAATTGCTTTAACACCGTTTAGATGGTTTGCCGCGTACATGGTGGACATGGCAATCGCCTCTTCGGTACTGTCGAAAGTCGTGTCTAGCCGATGTTTGGATACACTGAGCCCTGGCATCTTTTCCGCTCCCAGACAGACCCGCGCCATCGCGGCAACGGTTTCGGCAGGGTATTGGCCCGCTGCGGTTTCAGCGGAGAGCATCACCGCGTCAGTACCGTCAAGAACCGCGTTTGCCACGTCCATAACTTCTGCACGGGTCGGCATTGGGTTGGTGATCATGGATTCCATCATCTGTGTTGCGGTAATCACTACACGATTCAGTTGGCGGGCGCGGCGGATCAATTTTTTCTGCACACCAACCAGTTCCGGATCACCGATTTCTACGCCGAGGTCACCACGGGCAACCATCACGACATCGGAAGCCAGAATGATTTCATCAATGATTTCATCACTGCTAACGGCTTCTGCACGTTCAACTTTTGCCACGATCTGTGTTTCGCAACCGGCATCCCGCGCCAGACGGCGGGCATAATTGAGATCTTCACCGGTGCGGGGAAAAGAAACAGCGAGGTAATCAACACCGATTCTAGCGGCAGTGATAATGTCTTCTTTATCTTTTTCGGTCAGGGCTTCAGCGGATAAACCCCCGCCCAGTTTGTTGATACCCTTATTGTTGGATAGCGGGCCACCCACGGTCACTTCCGTAAATACTTTCATTCCCTGAACTGCTAATACTTTCAGTTGAACACGGCCATCATCCAGTAGGAGAATATCGCCCGGGACAACATCAGCGGGTAATCCTTTGTAATCAATACCGACTTTCTCCTTATCGCCTTCGCCTTTACTAAGGTTGGCATCAAGCAGAAATTTATCTCCGATATTCAGGAAAATTTTGCCCTCTTTAAACGTTGATACGCGGATTTTAGGTCCCTGAAGATCGCCAAGAATAGCGACATGACGCCCCAGGCGGGCGGCGATCTCGCGGACTTTATTGGCACGCTGGATGTGATCTTCTGCGGTGCCGTGGGAAAAGTTGAGGCGGACTACGTTTGCACCCGCAGTAATAATCTTTTCAAGGTTATTATCGCGGTCGGTAGCCGGACCAAGTGTAGTAACAATCTTAGTTCTTCTGAGCCGTCTAGACATGCATTACTCCGTTGACCTGTTAGTATGCCCACCGCAAAGTCGCAAGCGACTATCGTAGGGCTTTTTGTGACCCGTATCAGCTTATACCGATACTTTTCGCTGTAGTGCTTGTGCTGACAGTTGTCTCTGTAGGGGAACTACAGGGGGAACGTTTTACACAATCACTATGCCCTGGCGAATCAGCTAGCCCTTCTATGGCGGGGATATTTATTGCCGCGTTTCTATCCTATCATGATTTGTTCCCGGTTTATCAACAATCTAATGGTCTTGAAGGGTTTTGGTATTGAAAAGCGGTAAGCGGTATTTTCAATGATGAAGGATAAATTCCACTATGTGAGCTGTCTCTTAAGTTAGATTTGTGATCAAGAGACAGCTATTTACGTGAGGTTTGTCAACGTTCAGGAGGATGCAGTGGCCTTATGCTTTTCGATACCATCCCATCAATTTGACATATGAATTTGTAATTGAAATCGCAGCATTGGCGCCCGTGTCTCCCGTATTACCTGAAATTGTATGGTTATGTGATCCTATTGATACAATATGAGAATGGGCGCCATTAGTGCTGGTGTTGAATTTGTAATTGTCTGAATCTATAGAGCTTGACCCTGTATTGTTTCTAGTGTTGTCATAATAGCCATAACGCCCACCGAAAGCTTCACCCCAACCGCTATCATGATAGTGATCTCCGGCGATACTGGTGGTTTTGGTGCCATAATCAAATGTGCTCGTTGTCCCAAAAAATGTATGATTGTGCGCTGGTATTTGTGCCGTCGTCAGATTTACCGAATCATTACCACCGGTTGATAAAATATCGGCACCATCGGCTTTGGCTAATCGAACGGTTTTATTTTCACCGATATATTCCCATTTAGTGCCCGGAAATAGCTCATTTGGGTTTTTATTTTGGGCAAACCAAACCACAATTCCTACAGGATATTGTGTGTTAATAATGGTTTCTATTAAGCCGAGATTTTTCAAAAATGCATTTTTATCAGGAATGTCTGCGCCGTTTTGGTTTTTTTCTAGTCGGTTATTAGCATTATCGTTTACATCAGAAACAAGTTTCTGAGTGGCTGCCAGTGTATTACTATCGCCTGTTTTTTCTGTGAGTTGAATAACGCCTTTTCGTGTTAATGAGGCGTTCGGAACTTCTGTTGTGATTTTTTGTTTTAATGCTTCATCTAATTGGGTCGTGAGTTTAGCTATATCACCATCATCCAGCACATCATTGCCAGATTGTGTCGCGATAAAATCAGCTATGACAGATGATATTGTTGATGATTGACGTAATACCTTATTTAGCAATTGAGTAGTAATATTTTCTGTCGGAAATCCTGTCTTTATATTTTGATTTTCTTCATATTTTTCTTGGTTAATTACATTAGCGTTATCACTAATGGAAAAAGCTTTAAAATCATTTTTCGGACTCATATGCTCTCCTGGAATTAAATAATATTGATTTATAATCAATTGGTTAAATTATTTTTAAGATGATTTTTGCGACTTATGTCAATGATAGTTTAGTCTAGGGAAAATAGGATAAAATATCCTTATCACTTAGAAGGATAACTTTTTTTATATAATTGTTGGTAATGAAGATCCTGAGGCTGGGTGGCCGGATAAATATTTGAAAATTATTTCTCACACTATTCATTTTGGTGCTTTTTTCAGGGTGATTATTATTTTATTAGATTAACCCGGTGATATACATTTTTCCTCCCATGACTTTATAATTTCTCTTTTAGGTGATCGTATTAAACAACGTTTCAAAAATAGTAGCTCACTTGAGGTGAGCTCAGTCCAATTTTTGCGATTTATTCAATAGCTATAGGGCTTTCAGATTGGGGGAAAGTCAATTTTATCAAAACGTGAATCTCGCAGCGCTTCTTTAACTCTTTTTAAGTTATCTCTAAACTTTGCGCCACGGCGCAGGGTAAAACCGGTAGCCAGAACATCTATGACGGTTAATTGGGCAATTCTTGATACCATTGGCATGTAAATGTCCGTATCTTCCGGTGCATCCAGAAGTATCGCCAGGGTTGCTTCGCGGGCGAGAGGGGAATTGTGAGAGGTAATGGCGATGACTGCCGCGTCATTTTCCCGCGCAAGCTGCGCCGCTTCAACCAGGCTTTTGGTTCTGCCAGTATGGGATATCAGCACGACCACATCACCTTCGGCACTGTTAATACAGCTCATTCGCTGCATTACGATATCGTCAAAATAGATAACCGGAATGTTGAATCGGAAGAATTTATTCATCGCGTCATGAGCAACGGCGGCAGAAGCCCCTAAACCAAAAAATGAAATTTTCCGCGCCTGAGTCAATAAATCGACAGCTCGGTTAACGGCTGCGATGTCCAAATTGTTTTTTACCGTGTCCAGCGTCGCCATGGCCGATTCAAAGATCTTATTGGTATAGGCACTGACTGTATCGCTCTCTTCAACATTACGGTTTACATAAGGCGTGCCATTGGCAAGGCTTTGGGCCAGGTGGAGTTTGAAGTCAGGAAAACCTTTGGTATCCAGACGGCGGCAAAAACGGTTAACGGTGGGTTCACTGACTTCCGCCATTTTTGCCAGTGTTGCGATACTGGAATGAATGGCAGTTTGTGGTGAAGCCAGGATTATTTGCGCCACTTTTTTTTCTGACTTGCTCAAGTATTCAATACTGTTTTGGACTCGTTCCAGTGTATTCATAAAACGCAGTGACCTGTGATTTTAGCGATTTCATTCAGAGGAGAAATCTATGTAAGTTTTATGAAAATATATTACTAGCAATAAATTGAAGCTGGCAGCGGGAAGTCACAATAATCCAATATTTTTCATAAAAGTATGACAAGTGTCTAATTTTCATATTGGTAACTATATTTCATGTAAGTTGGAAAATTACATAAAACTATCACTAGTTTAGCTGCGGTGGTACAGGTCGCTAACATGAAGGCGAGGGTTATTTGCTATAGCTGTTTACGCGATATAGCCAAAAGGGTACATTATCGGTTAAGGCTGTAACAAAATTACAATATCCCGCAATGAGGAGATACATATGGCGGTTACTTCTACGGCTCAGGCTTGTGATTTAGTTATTTTTGGCGCTAAAGGGGATTTGGCTCGCCGGAAATTATTACCCTCCCTTTATCAGCTTGAGAAAGCGGGTTATATCCACCCAGAAACCCGGATTATTGGTGTTGGCCGGGCTGATTGGGATAAAAAAGCTTATACCCAGGTTGTTGAAGAAGCTCTGAATACATTTTTGCCGGAAAAACTCGATCCAGAATTATGGAAGGCATTGAGCGCGCGTCTGAATTTCTGCAATCTGGATGTTAACCAAAAGGAAGATTTCACCAGACTGAAAAAAATTCTTAAGCAAGATAACCGGCCTGCAATCCACTATTTTGCCATGCCACCGAGTACTTTTGGTTCTGTCTGCCACGGATTGGGGCTGGCGGGGCTGAATAAAGAGCCAAACCGGGTTGTCATGGAAAAGCCTTTAGGTACCGATCTTGAATCATCCAGGGCCATTAATGATGAAGTTGCCAAATATTTTAATGAGTGTCAGGTCTATCGTATTGACCATTATCTGGGTAAAGAAACCGTATTGAATTTGCTGGCACTGCGTTTCGCCAATTCATTGTTTGTGAATAACTGGGATAACCGGACCATTGATCATGTTCAAATTACGGTAGCGGAAGAAGTCGGTATTGAGGGCCGTTGGGGTTATTTTGATCAAGCCGGGCAGATGCGCGATATGATTCAGAATCATCTGTTGCAAATCCTGACGATGATTGCCATGTCTCCTCCGGCAGATCTGACTACGGACCATATCCGTGATGAAAAAGTGAAAGTATTGCGTTCCTTGCGCCGTATTGATCACACCAACGTGAGGGAGAAAACAGTACGTGGTCAATATACTGCCGGTTTTGTTCAGGGGAATAAGGTTCCAGGTTATCTGGAGGAAGAGGGGGCGAACCAATCCAGTAGGACAGAAACTTTTGTCTCTATCCGGGTCGATATTGATGATTGGCGTTGGGCTGGGGTTCCTTTCTATCTGAGAACCGGCAAACGTTTGCCAACTAAATGTTCTGAAGTGGTGGTTTATTTTAAAAAACCAGCGTTGAACCTGTTCTCTGAATCCTATCAGCAACTGCCGCAGAACAAGTTGACGATTCGTCTGCAACCGGATGAAGGTATTGATATTGAAGTGTTGAACAAAGCACCGGGGCTTGAGCATAAACATCGTTTGCAAACAACCAAACTGGATCTGAGTTTCTCTGAAACGTTCAACCATATTCTGCTGGCGGATGCTTATGAGAGATTGTTGCTGGAAGCAATGCGAGGTATTCAGGCGCTGTTTGTTCGTCGTGATGAGGTAGAAGAAGCCTGGAAGTGGGTTGATTCC
The DNA here is from genome assembly GCF_000517265.1 of Photorhabdus khanii NC19. Lineage (GTDB taxonomy): Bacteria > Pseudomonadota > Gammaproteobacteria > Enterobacterales > Enterobacteriaceae > Photorhabdus > Photorhabdus khanii. The sequence goes on along the minus strand of NZ_AYSJ01000013.1, from coordinate 388,026 downwards.
ATTATGAATGCATGGGCTGCGGATAATGATGCGCCTAAGCCTTATCAGGCGGGGACATGGGGGCCGGTTGCTTCTGTTGCCATGATCACCCGTGATGGCCGCTCGTGGAATGAGTTTGAATAACGGGTAATGAGCGTGGGATTGTAAGAGTCCTTATATTGAGGCCCAAGCTGCGTTGTGAGCGGCTTGGGTTGGTGTCATCAAGATATAGAATACCCCAATTTTTTCGCTTATTTGTGCCTTCAGTCAAGAAAAGAATAAAATTGAGCAGTTGCTTTCTATTATTCTATATGGTAGAAGTAATAGGCTAAATAACACTATAACTATGAGGATTCTTAGTATATCGTGCGGAATATCAGTGCGATGAAAGAATGAGATATCATGAACAGCGCCAAAAGCGTCCGGTTTCAAAGATCTACCCACATGCTTTTCCTTTCTGCCATTTTATCCAGTGAGCACTACTGGTGCGGTGCGTTATAGCGTCTTACTCCTGTTAACCGGTTTTCAACCGGCATTTCTATTTCGTCAAAACGTCAGGTTATTTATTTCTCATCTCATTTGCTGATGAGTTCAGTGTTTTTACTGGCTTGCGTCTTGACGTGCGTATTTGCGTGTTCAGGAGAAAGAAAATGATTTACTGGTTATTCCTTGCAATGGCAATCGTCACCGAAGTTATCGGTACTTTATCGATGAAACATGCCAGCGTTTCAGGTGGGATGGGGGGCATGGCAGTGATGTACATTATGATCGCTACATCCTATATTTTGCTGGCAATGGCGGTGAAAAAAGTTGCGCTGGGTGTTGCGTATGCGTTGTGGGAAGGGATTGGTATCCTGTTTATTACTGTTTTTAGTGTGATGTGGTTTGATGAATCACTGTCGTTGATGAAAGTGGGCGGTCTGGCTCTGCTGGTGACAGGGATTATGTTGATTAAATCCGGGACTAAAAAAGTGGCAGTTAAGAAATCGGCTGAGGCGGTGAAAAAGATGGCAGATAAAGCTGTCAATGCCGCCGTAACTAAAAACAGTAAAATTAAGGAGGCATAACATGTTGCAACAATTTGAATGGTGGCATGCTGCGTTCCTGTTTCTTGCTGTCGTGTTGGAGATTTTAGCGAATATTTTATTGAAATTGTCTGATGGTTTCAGACGCCATTGGATGGGGGTTTTCTCACTGGTTGCTGTTCTTGGGGCGTTTAGTGCGCTTGCCCAGGCAGTGGAGGGAATCGAACTTTCCATCGCTTATGCTTTGTGGGGCGCTTTCGGCATTATCGCCACGATTGCTGCCGGCTGGGTTATGTTTAATCAACGTCTGAATTGTAAAGGTTGGGGCGGTATTGTTTTGTTGTTGCTCGGGATGGTGATGATTAAGATGGCGTAGCCGTAAGAGTGACTTGGATTCTAATTGATTGATTAACTTATAATAATCTGAGCTTTGTTTAAGCGATGTCATTTGCGGACATATCACCCATCGAGCGGATGCCACCTGTATGATTTGCTGATGAGGTTAGCGTTGTTAATCATCTTTTATGTCGGTGAGGAGATTTATCTATAACTTATCAAACAGTTGTAATCCTTAATGACATTAATCTATCACTGATGTATAACAAAATGCTTAACAATTTTATAAATTCATACAGGTAAAATATATATAGATGAAAAAGGTCGGTTTAATCGGTTGGCGGGGAATGGTGGGCTCTGTTTTGTTGCAGCGTATGCTGGAAGAAAATGATTTTCGAGGTATTGCCCCGCACTTTTATAGTACATCAAGTGCCGGTTCCGCTGGTCCTGTCATTGATGGCATTACTTATCAACTTAAAGACGCCAATTCGGTCAATGCGTTGGCAGAAATGGACATAATCATTACCTGTCAAGGCGGCGATTACACCAAGGCCATTTATCCAGCGTTATCAGTGGCTCTTTGTGCGTGGGTGTCGGCCGTTATAAGAAAATGTCACTTAATGATGAACCAATCTATTCTGTCCTCACCGTCGGTGATCAACTGCTGTGGGGTGCAGCCGAACCGTTGCGCCGTATGTTGAATATTCTGCTTAACCGAGCGTAATCAACAGATAAAAAATGATGCATTGCGGATACAGCCAGGTATTGTTAGGTCACTCAGTGGGACAATAATACCTGATTTTAATGGTAATTCTGGCTCATAAACAGCCCATATCTCCTTTTTCAATTTTTTGCAGTGTAGTTCTGGATATACCCGCACGTTCTGCCAAATTCTTTTCTGACCACCGAGTTGTTTTCTGCCTAGCTTGATTTGTTCTCCGAGTAGCATGGCTGCTTCTTGGGAGAATTTGGGTTGGCTAATTTTCCATCAGACAACCCTAGAATCATAGTTTCATAATTGTTCGCTCAATCAGCAGATATAATTAATCTTTCCTACCGGAGCTTTTCAGAGATTGCCGGGCTTGCAGAAAGGCAACAGCTTTTGCTAAATCGCGGGTGCGTGGTGAAGGCGGCAAACTGTTAAGAAATACTTCGCCATAAGGACGCATCACCAGTCGGTTATCACAAATCACAACCACACCATAATCATCAACATCACGAATAAGCCGCCCGACACCCTGTTTCAGGCTAATAACCGCATCTGGCAACTGAACTTCATTAAATGCATCACCGCCTTTAAGCTGGCAATCTTCAATGCGGGCTTTTAACAGCGGATCATCCGGCGCTGTAAAAGGCAGTTTATCGATAATGACACAGGAAAGCGCATCACCCCGCACATCCACACCCTCCCAAAAACTGCTGGTTGCCACCAATAACGCGTTCCCGGCAGAAATAAACTGAGAAAGTAACTGACCTTTACTGGTTTCACCCTGAACCAAAACCGGTAACGTCATGCTGGCCCGGAACTCTTCGGCCAAACTGCGCATCATCTGGTGTGACGTGCATAAAAAGAAACAACGGCCTTTATTAGTTTCAATCAGCGGCTTAAGCATTCTCGCCAGCCATTTTGCACCACCGGGCTGATTCGGTGACGGTAAATGACGAGGAACACAAAGCAGCGTCTGACGTTGATAATCAAATGGACTTGGCAACAGTAAAGTTTTCGCTTCTTTTAGCCCAAGCCGTTCGGTGAAATGTGAAAGCTGTTCGTTGACGGATAATGTAGCTGACGTGAAAACCCAACAACCTGATTGCTCATTAATAATTTCGCTGAATTTGTCGGAGACAGACAGAGGTGTTAACGCCAAAAGAAAATGGCGACCATAACTTTCAAACCAATAACTGTAACCGGGGATAGTCACATCTTTCAGGCGCTTAAGACGGTTACGGTAAATTGTCGCCCGTTCAAAGGCCGCATCCAGCATAACTGAACGCCCCAGCGACAATTTCACCACGTCATAACAAAGCTCAAGTGCGTCATCAAGAAATACCAGCGCCCGTTGCACCTGCGGATTTTGCAACAACTCCCGCAAATTCCCCCGATAGCCATTCTTCCCCAATGCCAGCCGGAAATCCTGAGTACTTTGACTCAGACGATCCGCGCTCTTCTGTAACTGAGCTTGATCCCGCACTTCCGTGCGGTACGCCATAATAATGTCTCTGGCGAGATCCATCAGCTGGCGACTACTTAACTGCTGACCAAAATATTGGCTGGCAATATCGGGGATCTGGTGCGCTTCATCAAATATCTTCACTTCCGTTTGTGGGATCAACTCACCAAATCCGGTCTCTTTCACGACCATATCCGCCATAAACAGATGATGGTTGACGACAATAACATCTGCATCCATTGCCCGGCGACGCGCTTTCAAAACAAAGCACTCCTGATAGCGCGGACAATCACTGCCAAGGCAATTATCGTTAGTACTGGTGACCAACGGCCAAACCTGGCTGTCTTCCGCTATCTGATGACAGGAGCTGATATCACCCTCTTCAGTTTGTGAAGACCAGTTTCTCAACCGGACGATATCAGACAGAATGTCTGCTTCCAGCTGTCCCCCACCAAAAGAGTTCTGTTCCAGCCGTTCCAGGCAAAGATAATTCGAACGCCCCTTTAACAGCGCCAGTTTACCGGTGAAATTAATTGCTTCAGCGACAGTCGGCAAATCACGATTATAAAGCTGATCCTGCAATGCCTTAGAACCTGTAGAAATAATCACTTTTTGCCCAGAGCGCAATGCAGGTGCCAGATAGGCAAATGTCTTACCTGTTCCTGTGCCTGCTTCTACAACCAATTGTTGATGGTTTTTAATCGCACACTCAATAGCAGTTGCCATTTCTCTTTGAGCATCGCGGGGTTTGAAACCTTTTATTGCTTTGGCAAGGGAACCATTTTTCGCAAAATCGTCTGACACAAACTGTCTCTTTCAATAGAATGGATGGAGATTATGCCAATACTGTGTTCTGATCACCACCCAAAATCAGGCATATGGCAGTTAACATTAAGGAGTATCCATGACAATTGAGCGTATTGATTCACAGGATCGTTGGTCTGAAGCGGTGGTTTACAATAAGACAATTTATTACACCAGCGTACCGGAGAATCTGGATGGTGATATTACTGAGCAGACGGCAGATACACTGGCCGCGATTGATATCATGCTACAACGCCTCGGGTCTGATAAAAGCAAAATTATCGATGCCACTATTTTTCTGGCCGATGGAGAAGACTTTGCCGGAATGAATGCCGCCTGGGATGCATGGGTTGTGGCAGGAAGTGCACCTGTACGCTGCACAGTTGCAGCTAAGTTAATGAACCCAAAATACAAAGTCGAGATAAAAGTTATCGCAGGCATTTAACATTCATTCGGGATATTCTTCTGCTTTTTATAAGTTGAGCACATAGAGGCCATTAAGAACATCCATTGAATTTTTCTCCCATATCTTGCATTTTTAATGACCATGATAATGGTCATTAAAACCATTAAAGACCAAATTAAAACTAATTGAAAAAGGTCATTTTTCGGAGGGATTGAATATGATTAAAAAGTATCGTAGTAATGCGTTTGCTGCAATTCACGAAACGATGGAGGAACTGAGCGAAATAGGGGTTGTCAATGAGAGCATGAAATTGTGTGGGGCACCACATTGGTGTTTATGCTGCTATAGCTAATGTAGAACCATCAACCTTACTCTGGTTAGCTCATTAATTCTGATGCCGGGATACCAACGCTCAAATTGTGCCTTTAGCTCGCCATTTAGAACGGCTGTCCGAGGGATGCACTTAAATGATTGCCCCATGTTTTTTTATGCTCTCGACATCAGCAAGGTGATCTACACCACCAACGCCATCGAATCGCTGAACAGCGTGATCCGGCATGCCATCAAAAAGCGCAAAGTGTTCCCGTCAGACGACTCGGTGAAAAAGGTGGTGTGGCTGGCCATCCTGGCAGCATCGCAGATATGGACGATGCCGCTGAAAGACTGGCGGATGGCGATGAGCCGCTTTATCATTGAGTTCGGTGATCGCCTTGACGGTCACTTCTGAGAAAAGGCGTTTACACAAAATCGTAAATAGGCTCGGATTATTGATTGCAAGCCTCTACATGTACCCTTGCCCTTGCAGCCATCACTAATGCTGCCTGAGTCATCGCCGCCACTGTGAACATCACCTGACCAACTACCACCAAACCCCTTCCTGTTTACGCACGAATCCTTACCGTCCCCCAATAACGTTGAAGTAACCTTGAAGAATTGCCATTCTAACAAAAACTCCGTTCTCAGCCTGAGAAAAATAAGCACAATGTACTGAATTATCTAACTCATAAGGAAGCTCATAACCTCGCGGAAGAGGATGCATAATTATGGCGCGGGGATGTAAGTATGAAAGTAGATCAGGAGTGAGCATCAAATTGGAATCGGGTAAATGATTTGCTGTTTCTTTATAACCCGCTATATAAATAACATCCGCACTATACAACCCCTCTTTTATGTTACGGAGATATTCGTAGGTGACACCAGTTTGACGAAGGTACGCTTCGTCTTCTGGTAAAAGCTTACAATTTTCTTCAGTGCAAAGTAATAATTTTATATTGTGAAACAGGGCTATACAAAAGAGAAGGGAGCGCGCTGATCGGGAAGATGGGTGACAGCATAATAATAAAGTTAATGATTTATGAAGAGGGAAAGATTGATGAATGGTAAAAATATCAAGTAAAGCCTGCGTTGGATGCTCTGCATTTAATCCTTCACCATTTCCCGCATTTATAACGGGAAGGCGGCTTTTTATACAATAGTTATGCACAGGCTCAACTTTGGCATGGCGCATAACGGCAATATCGGCATACGCATTGATCATTTGTGCAGTATCCGTAAATTTTTCATTCCAGCTTGAACCAGAACGGCTTGACTCACCATCAGCAAAACCTATAATTTTTGCACCAAGACGGTTGGCTGCGCTTTCAAAGCTGAGGCGAGTTCTTGTACTGGGCTGAAAAAAAAGTGAAGCAACAAGGATATCTTCATTTCTTTTTTTATTTTTTTATCAGGTTTTGATACTTTAAAATTCTGAGCCAGCTCTATGATATTCATTATAGTGTCTAAGTCTAATGATTTAATAGAGAGAAGGTTATCTTTTAGAAAAAAATTTTGCACTGATATCATAACTCACCTCCGGACTTTCATATTAATGATAGATATAAAAAGAACGATAATGAAAAAACCACCAAGCAAAATAGTGTAGGCAGAGTGTTGATAGTCCATAGCTGCACTTATAATCGGAACAGTAATAAAACTACCAATCCGCCAAAATAGACCGACATCCTCATTTGCTGTAAGAAGCATGCTATTGTGAAAGTTATTGCTAATATTACAGTTGAACTGAGGTACATTTTTATCAAAAAAACCAACCTTTTTAAGCTCATTTAGAAGGACAAGAGATAAAAAAGAAGACTCCTTATGCTCAATTAATTTTTTTAAATAATCATTATTATCCCAATGAATAGGAGCAATTTCATTAAATGCCTTTCGCGCCAAGTCGGTATATGATTATAGTCACAAAACCCAGCGAGTCAAATCTTCAATGAGGGGGTACTGTTTTGAGTATACCTTCGTATTATTGAACTATTATTCAGTCATTTTATATCCTGTGGAGTCTGGGAGACTGTTTATATTCTTGATGCTTTATTACTTAACAAATCCGTCTATCAACCTGATATATTACATGCGGGATACTCAGGGGCAGAGTGAGCCTGTTTTTGCTTTGGCATATCTGCTCGGAATAAAACTTTTTCCCCGAATGAGAAACTGGAGCGATGTAGTATTTTATTGCCCTTCAAAGGAGCATTTTAGTGATTCAGCGAGTATGTCCCGAAGCCGGTCAGGCGAGTTCATTGTCGTGGTATGATAATTAAGGATGTTCCATATTGAGGCAGTAGAATTACGTTAAGAAGTGATGGAGGACAGGCAAATTTACTTCTCTTCTGTCTGATAACTCATAAAGACACCGCTACCCTGTGTGTACATGTGGCAAGGAGTAATAGCCTTCTTATGGTTGCCAATTGGGTAAAACAGGCCAGGCTATGATAAGATAGCGCCTTATTTCGAATCATATTTCTTGCCGAGGTTAAGGCATGTCCACACGAATTCTGGCTATTGATACTGCAACGGAAGCCTGTTCTGTTGCTCTTTGGAATAATGGCGCCGTTCTGGCACAGTTTGAAATTTCTCCACGTGAACACACACAACGTATTTTACCTATGGTTCAGTCTGTTTTGGCTGAATCGGGTATCAGCTTACAGCAACTTGATGCTTTGGCTTTTGGCCGTGGGCCAGGTAGTTTTACCGGTGTACGTATTGGTGTTGGTATTGCTCAGGGTTTAGCTCTGGGGGCTGAACTGCCGGTTATTGGGGTTTCAACGCTTAATACAATGGCTCAAGGTGTTTTTCGTCTGACAGGGGTAACTCAGGTATTAACTGCTATTGATGCCCGGATGGGCGAAGTTTACTGGGGACAATATACCTGTGATCAGAAAGGTGAATGGCAAGGGAGTGAAACGGAAGCTGTGCTGAAACCGGAACAGGTTCAGGCGATCATGGCTCCGTTAAATGGTGGGTGGATGATCGCCGGAACCGGTTGGCAGGCTTATCCTCAGTTGATGGAAAGTCACTTAACGCTGACTGACAGCGGGATCATATTACCTCATGCTGAAGATATGTTACCTCTGGCTGTACAGATGTGGCAAAACGGTGAGATGACAGCCGTAGAACATGCTGAACCGATCTATTTGCGTAATGAAGTGACTTGGAAAAAATTACCGGGTCGTTAAGTATCGGTTGATGAAACTTGTAGTAAAAGAAAGTATCAAATAGACATAATTATTTTAAACATATGGTTATTTCAAACATCGTTGTTGGGCCAATTTTCAGGAGAAGGTGGTTATGTTAAGAGTAATAAACTGCCGGACTGGTTTTAAAGCGGCAATTTTGTTAGGTGTTGTTATGCTTACAGGTTGTATCACTATTCCTGATTCGGTCAAGGGAACATCACCAACGCCAGTTCAGGATCTGCTTTCTGTTAAGAATACGCCTGATCTGTTTATCGGCCAGGAAGGGAGATTTGGTGGTAAGGTGCTTGATGTGGTGAATGAAAATAACCGTACCCGCCTGGAAATATCGTCATTACCATTAGCATCTGATGCCAGTCCGAGATTGCATGAGCCTTCCATCGGTCGTATTTATGCTTATGTTAATAATTTCCTTGATCCGAATGACTTTAAAGGAAATTACATTACTGTCGTTGGCTCGGTCATGGGCGTAGAAAAGGGGAAAATTGGCAAGGCGGATTACGCTTATGTTGTGATTAATGTCACGGGTTATCAGCGTTGGAGGATTGCTCAACGGGTATTAATGCCTTCTGGCCCAGGGCCATGGAACTATTACGGTTATCCCTATTATTCAGGTTGGGGATGGGATGGGTATTATCCCGGCCTGGCACCTGTTGAGACTATTTTGATTGAGTAAGGTCATTTCAATACCGAGAGCTGTTGTTTTGTTAATGTGTGGCTTGTGACATTGTAACTTTATTTCTTAGTCGGAGCCGCCGCATTTATGTGGCGGTGATCCATGTAACTATTTCTTTGGTTCTAACGTTAATTTCATCGCAATTCTTGCACCTAAACCCGCAGTAATTTCTTTTTAGGGCAAATCCGACCTGTTTTTGATCAATTTCAGCGATCCAAAGCTGTTGTTCCTGGATGGCTGATTCAATTTCATACAGGGACAGGGTTTTATCATAGAGTGCTTTTGGCAGTAATTCGTCTGGAAAAAGAGAAGCAGCTTGTAGTTCTATATTGTTAATAACAGTACTATCTTCATGGTTTCCCATTCTAACCGTTATGTTGTTTATAGTCATATTTTATTATCCTTAGTTTTTTAATAATGTATTGGAATAGATGAAAGCAATAAATGCTATTCCAAAAATGCTATCTTAAACGAAAAATAAGTAGGTCAATGTATAATCAATAGCAACTAAGTTAAATGTTAACTATGGCAATAATATACTGATTATAAAAAATAATTTACAGACGACACAGTTCTCTTTGTTTTTTGTATGTAAGGATTAACATGAAATTAGTGATGTGTATCTCAACCTGAACAATGTTTCTTTTTTACACTGGTACGCTGAGTTAATAATTTGTTAAAACAAAGCGTGCGTTATTTATTAGGCGAGTGATAACATAGCAATTGAAATTTCAGGAGTACTACCTTGGAGAAAGTCTGGCTAAAACACTATCCGGCGGATGTCCCTGCGGAAATTGACCCGGATCGTTATGCATCATTGGTTGAGATGTTTGAAAATGCTGTAGCGCACTATGCAGATCAGCCTGCGTACATCAACATGGGTGAGGTTATGACCTTCCGTAAGCTGGAAGAGCGTAGTCGGGCGTTTGCTGCTTATTTGCAAAATGGTTTGGGATTAAGTAAAGGGGATCGTGTTGCACTGATGATGCCAAACTTGTTGCAATATCCTGTTGCACTGTTTGGTGTTCTGCGTGCAGGTATGGTTGTCGTAAATGTAAACCCGATGTATACGCCACGCGAACTTGAACATCAGCTTAATGACAGCGGCACTTCAGCTATTGTGATTGTGTCCAACTTTGCCCATACACTGGAAAAGATCGTTTTTAATACCAAAGTTAAGCATGTTATTTTGACGCGTCTGGGCGATCAGCTATCCCGTCCTAAAGGTACGTTGGTTGATTTTGCTGTGAAATATATCAAACGACTGGTACCGAAGTATAATCTGCCTGATGCCATCTCATTCCGTAGTGCGATACACAAAGGCTATCGTATGCAATATGTAAAACCGGATATTAACGGCGCTGATTTGGCCTTTCTGCAATATACTGGCGGCACGACTGGCGTAGCTAAAGGTGCTATGTTGACGCACCGTAATATTCTGGCAAATCTTGAACAGTCAAAAGCGGTTTATTCACCATTACTGCATTCTGGTCAGGAACTGATAGTCACTGCGTTGCCTCTCTATCACATATTTGCATTATTGGTAAACTGTTTGCTACTTATTTACCTAGGGGGATGCAATCTTCTGATCACTAACCCGCGTGATATTGCCGGTACAGCTAAAGAGTTGAGCCGCTACCCGTTCACTTCTGTCACTGGGGTGAATACGTTGTTTAACGCTTGGTTGAATAATGAAGAATTTAGGAAGCTTGATTTCTCCTCATTACGTCTCGTTGTTGGCGGTGGTATGCCAGTACAGAAGGCGGTTGCTGAGAAATGGGCAGAAGTGACAGGAAGGCCTCTGCTAGAAGGCTATGGCCTGACAGAATGTTCACCATTAGTTTCCTGTAATCCTTATAACTCGAAACATTACACTGGCAGTATTGGTTTTCCAGTATCTTCAACTGAAATCAAACTCGTAGATGATGACGGTAATGAGATGCCGATAGGTCAGCAGGGGGAATTGTGGGTCCGTGGCCCACAGGTTATGGTTGGTTACTGGAATCGCCATGATGCGACAGAAGAAGTGTTGAAAGATGGCTGGGTAGCGACAGGTGATATTGCTAATGTTAATGAACAGGGTTTTATTCATATCGTAGACCGCAAAAAAGATATGATTTTGGTTTCTGGTTTCAATGTATATCCTAATGAAGTTGAAGATGTTGTATCAGCTCACCCGAAAGTGCTAGAGTCAGCAGCAGTTGGCATATCAAGTGAAAGTTCCGGTGAAACTGTCAAAGTGTTTGTGGTTCGAAGAGATCCCAGTTTGACCGAGGATGAGCTTAAAACGCATTGCCGTCGTTATCTGACAGGGTATAAAGTACCTAAGATCATTGAGTTCCGGGATGAATTGCCTAAATCTAATGTAGGTAAAATTCTCCGCAGAGAACTGCGCGATGAAGAGAAAAAGGTTAGGAATGCAGCTATAGCCTAACTCTCTTCATAATACTTATAAGTACGACAACGCCGGTTTCAGCCGGCGTTGTCGTGCTTATTACCATGAATGGCTAAGAGAACTATGTTTTGAATTATCAGTTGATCACCACAGATGCTCAGTTGCAACAAGTCTGCGAAAGAGCAAAACAATACTCAAAAGTAGCATTGGATACTGAATTTGTACGCACACGGACGTATTACCCACAATTAGGTTTGATACAACTGTATGATGGCGAACAACTTTCTCTGATAGATCCACTTAATATCACCAACTGGCAACCTTTTCGTGAATTAATTACTCATCCTCAGATATTGAAGCTGTTACATGCTGGCAGTGAGGATTTGGAAGTCTTTCTGAATGCTTTTCAATGCTTGCCGGAACCCATGATTGATACCCAGGTCCTGGCTGCGTTTATCGGACACCCTCTGTCATGTGGTTTTGCCGCGCTGGTGGCTGAATATATCCATGTTGAGTTGGATAAAAGCGAATCTCGCACTGACTGGCTTGCCCGCCCGTTAAGTGAAAAGCAGTGTGAATATGCAGCGGCGGATGTTTATTATCTGCTACCTTTGGCTGATATTCTGATGACTGCGACGGAGCAAGCTGGGTATATGAAGGCTGCGATGGGTGAGTGTGAGCTTATCAGCCGACGTCGCAAAGAGATATTGACACCGGAATGTGCTTATAAACAGATAGGCAATATCTGTCAATTACGTCCTCAACAGCTTGCGTGTTTGAAAAAACTGGCAGCATGGCGTTTGAATCAGGCCAGAGAGCGTGATTTAGCTGTGAACTTTGTTATTCGTGAAGAAAATTTGTGGCAGGTGGCGCGTTATATGCCAACCTCTTTGGCAGAATTGGATGCGCTGGGGTTAAGCGGGCAGGAGATTCGTTGTCATGGACGTCGCCTGTTGGCAATGGTTGCTGAAAGTGGAAATATCCCAGAAAGCGAATGTCCTCCGTTGGTGACAAACCTGATTGACCAACCTGGTTATCGTAAGGCGTTTAAGGATATTAAGGCGCTGATTAATCAGGTAAGTGAACAGCATCGGTTTAATTCTGAATTGCTGGCATCTCGTCGTCAGATTAATCAGTTACTCAGTGTTCACTGGAAATTGAAGCAATTAAATGGCAAATCTGAACTGCTTAGTGGATGGCGGGGAGAATTGCTGGCTGGGCCAGTTGCAGAAATTCTGGCGAACTATCCTGATTAACTAAATATCAGATGAGAGCAACTGCTTTAGTCCGATGCCAGACTAAAGTGCGAGAGAGAGTGGGGTTCCCGTTTAGGGTTACCCCATCTCAGACAGTCACATAATGAGCTTGGTTACTTTGATGGTGATTAATGATAAAACAGCACGGTTTACCCACATTACTTTTGAGCTTCTTCTGTCTCAGGTAGTGTTATATTAAGTTCCAGCACAGAAATATCATCACCTTTCTGCTCAAATTGTACAGAGAGCATCTCAGGATCTACCTGTATATACTTACAGATTACCGCTAGGATATCCCGTTTCATGTCAGGCAGGTAAGCTGGTTCAGAATCACCACGGCGACGCTCTGCCACGATGATTTGCAGACGTTCTTTAGCGATATTTGCTGTCGTTTTTTTTCTCGACAGAAAGAAATCTAGCAAGGCCATGTTTTATCCCCCAAATAGGCGTTTTAAGAAGCCCTTCTTCTCTTCTTCAATAAAACGGAAAGGACGTTCTTCCCCCAATAAACGCTCAACAGTATCTGTATACGCTTTTCCTGCATCGGATTCCGTATCCAGAATGACGGGTTCCCCTTGGTTGGATGAACGCAGTACCGATTGATCTTCAGGAATAACACCAAGTAAAGGAATACATAAAATCTCCAGAACATCTTCCATACTGAGCATATCGCCACGGCTTACTCGGCCTGGATTATAGCGAGTCAGTAACAGATGTTCTTTAATGGAATCTTCACCGCGTTCAGCACGTCGTGATTTAGAGGCCAGAATGCCCAGAATACGATCTGAATCACGTACAGAAGAGACTTCAGGGTTCGTTGTGATAATCGCTTCATCAGCAAAGTAGAGTGCTATCAACGCACCACTTTCAATCCCTGCCGGGGAATCACAGATAATAAAATCAAAACATTGTTTATCCAGATCGACTAAAACTTTCTCAACACCTTCAGGAGTGAGCGCGTCTTTATCGCGGGTTTGCGATGCCGGTAAGATGTAAAGGTTTTCGGTACGTTTATCTTTGATTAATGCCTGATTAAGCGAGACGTCACCTTGGATAACGTTCACGAAGTCATAAACTACGCGGCGTTCACATCCCATAATCAGATCGAGGTTACGCAGACCGATATCAAAATCGATGACAACGGTTTTTTTACCTCTTTGGGCAAGGCCGGTAGCAATGGCCGCGCTTGAAGTGGTTTTGCCAACGCCACCTTTACCTGATGTAACAACAATAATGCGTGCCATGAAGCGATTCCTTATTAAAAGGGCTAGATTAAAGGTTCAATAGTTAATTCATTATTTACCAGGCTAAGTTTTGCGGCTTTTCCTGCTAATTCAGTCGGGATTTTATCGCCGAGCCAATATTGCCCAGCTATAGAGATGAGCTCAGCGTTTAAATGGGTGCAAAAAACCAAACATTCCTGATCACCAGATGCGCCGGCTAATGCCCGGCCTCGCATCATGCCGTAGATATGAATATTGCCGTCCGCAATCAATTCAGCACCAGCACTAACATTACTGGTGACAATAAGATCACTGCCTTGGGCATAAATTCTTTGTCCTGAGCGAACAGGTAAATTAATTATGCGGGTTTTTTTAACAGTAGGCTCTGTTGGTTTATTTTCCTGTACCGAAGTTTTTTGTTTTTTGCCTTCATTTAGCAATGGTAAGGCGGCTTTTATTACCGCCCTGCGTTGCTGCTCATCACGGCAACCGCTAATTCCAACAACCCGGAATCCTGCTGAATCAATAGCGTGATGCAGTGCTTTCAGATCAGCGCCTGCCGGCAGAGCGGAGATATTAATGACAACAGGCGCATTTTTCAGGAAATCCGGTGCTTGTTCCACTTTTTCCTGTAGGGCCTGTAGAATAATTTCCGGTTGGTCATTGTGTAAATGAACAACTGAAAGCGTAAAATTACTGCCTTTTAGCTCAATTGGCGACTGTGACATCTATCCTGACTCAGATTCAGCAAATTTGAGATCCCCCAGAACAACATCTGGGATACGATATTTCGAAATACAATAAGCATGTTATAATTACTAAATTATTCAAGCAAGTCGTGGCCTTAATTTAAAAGAGTTTATTATAATGATTTGTGTGATCTACAGCAGCCCGAAACGGGAGCAAACATATCTTTATGTTGAAAAAAGAGATAATTTTTCTCGTGTTCCTGAGGAGTTACTAAAAAGTTTTGGTCAGCCTCAATACGCAATGATGATCTCCCTGGCAGACAGAAAGAAACTGGCGGGTGCTGATATAGAAAAAGTAAAAATATCGTTAATTGAACAGGGTTTTTACCTGCAAATCCCACCCCCGGCCGAAAATTTAATGAATGCACATCTGGAACAGATGAAAAAATAAGAAAAATCCGAGGATTTGGTGAGTGGAATTAACCGTTATTGCAGTTTTATTAACCACTGCAATATTAACGGGCGTGGTGTTTTTTTCCCATTGATGTTGAGTTATGGCTGATAGGGTAGTGCAATAAATGCTATAATCAGGGGTATGCCTGATAAACCAGAGTAAGGAATGAGTATGTATCAGCATAGAGACTGGCAGGGCGCATTACTGGATCTTCCCGTCAATAAAGTTGTTTGCGTTGGCAGTAATTACGCTAAACATATTAAAGAAATGGGTTCTCAGCCAGCGGAAGAACCCATTGTTTTTATTAAACCGGAAACTGCATTGTGTGATATACATCAGCCGATTGCGATTCCAAAAGATTTGGGTGCTGTTCATCACGAAGTTGAACTGGCTGTGTTGATTGGTACACAGCTGAAACAAGCAAATCAAGAGCGTGTTGGCATTGCGATCGCCGGTTTTGCTGTTGCATTGGATCTTACTTTGCGTGATTTACAGTCCAAATTCAAGAAAGCAGGTCAGCCGTGGGAAAAAAGTAAGGCGTTTGATGGTTCTTGTCCGATATCTGGGTTCATTCGGATGAGCAGTTTTGGTGATCCACAAAATACCCGGCTCTCATTGACGGTCAATGATGAATTACGGCAGAACGGTGATACCAATGACATGTTGACACCCATCATTCCTCTGATCAGCCATATGTCTCACTTTTTCACTTTGCGGCCGGGAGATGTGATTCTTACCGGGACACCGGAAGGTGTTGGAGTTCTGGAATCCGGTGATGTGTTAAAGATCACTTTGAATGATAATGCGCTCACTACAAGAGTGATTTGAATATAAGGAATAGCAGAAGTTATGTCTCAACCTTTCTGGCAGGTAAAAACCCTGGATCAGATGACGGATAAAGAATGGGAATCGCTATGTGATGGTTGTGGGCAATGCTGTCTACATAAATTAATGGATGATGATACCGATGAAATTTATTTTACTAACGTTGCCTGTAATCAACTTAATATAAAAACTTGTCAATGCAAAAATTACGAAGATCGTTTCAGATACGAACCGGATTGTATCAAACTGACTCGCTACAATTTGCCAACGTTTGAATGGTTGCCAATGACTTGTGCATATCGTTTGCTTGCAGAAGGGAAGACATTGTTACCCTGGCATCCACTGATTAGAGGGTCTAAATCAGCAATGCATAGCGAAAGAATCTCTGTCAGGCATATCGCTGTACGAGAAATTGATGTTGTGGAATGGGAAGACCATATTATTAATAAACCTGAATAATGATTTAACTAACTGTAATTTAATAAATTATTTTTCTATTACTCTTATTATGTCTTCTCCCAAATGGGATCTGGCCCTAAAACTCAGTTATTCAGTACATGTATCCACCAAAAATGAACTAAAGGTTGATTGTATATAATTGCATCTATACTATTACCTAAAGGTAATTAAACCTGTGGTTTATTAGAGGAAGCATAAAATATGCCAAGACATTCGGAAAACATAGAAAAAATTACCAATGATTTCAGCCACCTGAATGAGCCAGAGCTCAATCGTACCCTGTATGATGTTTTTGATTCCTCTGGTACTGATATTGTGAATGATGTGGATGAACTCATTCTTCCACCAGGCTACCGATTGGTCAGAGTTGATAGTCGGTTAGATTTGGATATAGATGAGCCCCATTTTGAATTGGCGTTACTCAGTGATGACGCTAAGGAAGTTGTTTATTACAACAAAGTTATTGTGATGAATGACTTGGTGCTTAACTGTCGTCCTGCATCTCAGACGCTTGTGTGGAGAACGAAGAAACCAAAACATAAAGCGGCATTAAGTGATTTAGCAGCTAAAATCTTTTTTCACTATCTGATTAGAACACATGATGTCGCTGCTTCAAACGTCAATCAAATAATAGACGATATCTCTTTCTGGCAAGCTCGAATGTATGAAGCATTACAGTTTGGGCTTTATGTTTATGGTTATGATGTTATGACTTGTGAACTGAGAAATATCTTAACTGAGGATGATGTTGGTAAAGAGCAGAGTTGGTTGTGGGGCGATGCAGAATATTATATGGATAGGTTAGCCATTATTTCCAAGATTAAGCTTCCTAATAAATAGTGAATTAATAGAAAACAATTCTAACTTTTTATGGGTTTTGCCACACACGCCGCTTAGTTGCGGCTTTTTTTATTAAATTGACGACATATTGCTGTAGAACAGTTCAGATGGCGAGGTTAATCCAACTGTAGGCTTAAAATGCCGGAAAGCGCTTTCCGGCACCTGAAACTAACTTACTTTCTGATTACTGGACATAATCCTTTAGTTTATAAACCAGTTTATTGCCATGGTTGGACAGGGTCAGCTTTTGATCTTTCAGTGTGACTCTGACGCCATCTTCTAATACCTTACCAATCAAGTGATCCCATCTGTTCAATTTATCATCTGAGCAAAGCATCTGAGTGCTGGCCAGATTTTTAACTGTCAGTACACCATTTTTCAGCTTACCCTGACCCATAAAGTTATTACACATGGAGCCGGAGATATGCAGTTTTTCACCGAATTCAATGGATGGTACGCGACCATCTTGATTTTTCGCGACTTCGCCATTAACGCTCACCAGAACAAATCTGTGATGTAGTAAATCATCGACTGACACGTTTTCTGTCGCTGAAGCCTGAAATGTGGCTAACAATAAAGTGGCTGTTGCCAAAGGTAGTATTTTTTTCATATTTATCTCCTAATATATTATTTTAAGGGTACTTACTAACAATGTTCGGGCAATTTTTCCCGTTGATTAATTGCTGGATATTTCTCAGCGTAGTTTCACTGATACTGGTCAAGGCTTCTTCTGTCAGAAATGCCTGATGACCGGTAAACAGCACGTTATGACATGAAGACAAGCGACGAAAAATATCATCCTGAATCACGTCATTAGATTTGTCTTCAAAGAAGAGGTCGCGTTCATTTTCATAAACGTCCATACCCAGAGCGCCAATTTTTTGCTGTTTTAATGCGTTAATAGCGGCTACGGAATCAATCAGAGCGCCACGGCTGGTATTAACGATCATGACGCCGTTTTTCATTTTGCTGAAAGCAAGTTCATTCAGCAGATGATAGTTTTCTGATGTCAGCGGACAATGAAGGGATATCACATCGGATTGCGCATACAGTGTATCCAGATCGACATATTCAGCACCGAGATCCAAAACAGCTTGATTAGGGTATGGATCACAGGCTAACAGGCGCATGCCGAACCCTTTGAGGATACGTAGAGTTGCGACACCAATCTTACCTGTTCCAATAATTCCCGCTGTACGGTTGTGCATATTGAAACCAATCAGGCCATCAAGAGAAAAATTGGCGTCACGGGTGCGTTGATAAGCCCGATGAATACGGCGGTTTAAACACAGGATTAATCCAATGGTATGTTCAGCAACTGCCTCAGGAGAATAGGCCGGAACCCGAACAACCTGAATGCCCAATTCTTTAGCTGCGTCCAAATCGACATTATTAAAACCTGCACAACGCAGTGCGAGGATTTTTATATTCATTCCAGCCAATTCTTCAAGTACTTCACGATCAGCATTATCGTTAACGAAAATACAAACAGCATCTGCACCGATAGCATTTTTGGCAGTTTTTGAACTGAGAGGAAAATCGAAAAACTCAAAATCATAATCAAACCCGAGCTTTTGATTAACCAGCTCCAGATGTTTATAGTCATACTGTTTGGTACTGTAAACGACTAATTTCATGGAATTATCTCCGTCATAATTTAAGTAGCTAATAAATTGTTTAGGACTTAAATTATTGCTGACGTAAAGGATTAAATAAACCGATAAATTAAGTAACGCTATAAGGGTATTGCTTGTTGTTTTCCTACATGTTCAACAAAATTTACTTAATAATCAATATCTTAGTTTGAGATGTGTCTACTAAATTATGGAATAACAATAGAAGTAACCGATCTAAGGCTTAATAAGGAGAGGCAATAATTTGATAATCAAAAGAGGCATTGTACTGATGCCATTGGTGGTGCTGATGGTATGGTTTTCTATTCCCCATTGGTTATTCAAGGTTTCTGGTTACCTCAGGGAAATGGTTGAAGAAATAAAAGCGCACCGGGAGGTGCGCAAAATGCAGCAATATAATATATAGGTAATGTATGAATAGAGTGTAATTATCAGGCAGTCATTTTTTCCAGAACTTCACGTGCAGTTTGTTGCGCTTGATTTGCGGCATCAGGGCTTAATCCTACACCTTCAGCAAACACAAACTCCACATCAGTAAGACCAATGAATCCGAGGAAAAGGCGCAAATAAGGCACTAACAGATCACTGGGACCGTCTTTATGAATTCCTCCTCGGCTAGTCAGGATAATTGCGCGTTTGCTTTTTACCAGACCTTCAGGGCCATTCTCGGTATAACGGAAGGTGACGCCAGCACGGGCTATCAGGTCAAAATAGTTTTTCAGTTGGGTTGGAATGTGAAAATTGTACATAGGTGCAGTCATAACAATGATGTCATGATCCTGCAATTCCGCAATAAGTTCATCAGATAACGCCAATACCTCTTTCTGACGGGTAGTCATTTCATTACCTTTTGGACGTAATGCATGAACCAGTTCGTTATCCAGAACAGGAATAGGTTGTGCAGCCAGATCACGTATTGTGATACTGTCGTCAGCATGGTTGGCTTGCCATTTTTCAATAAAGAAATCTGCCATTTGGTTAGTGTGTGAATGCTGCGCCATAATGCTGGATTTCAGAACCAGAACTTTACTCATTTTTATTCCTTAAATTAACTTTTGTTCGTTCACTTGTTAATCACGATACAGTTATTCTATGAGTTATTATCTTCTGGTAATAGATCAATATTTAGAGATTAGCATTCAAATTTATTGAATAACATTTATCTGTGTTGACTATAGCAGCAGGAATACTCGCTGAAATTATTGCCAATAAATAGGATATGCTACTATGTCATCAGCAAAAACTGGCTAATCAGCAAAGTAAAAAGTCACTAAGGACTAAAATAAGGTGAAAGAGTCTCAGAAAATCATTAATCGTCAGGCCGTTTGTCCAACAATCAAATATCCAGAAAACCTGCCAGTCAGCCAGAAGAAAGATGATATCTACAAAGCTATTCGTGATCATCAGGTTGTGATTATTGCTGGCGAAACCGGTTCGGGTAAAACAACGCAGATCCCCAAAATTTGCCTCGAATTGGGCAGGGGAATAAAAGGATTGATTGGTCATACTCAACCCCGTCGGCTGGCTGCTCGCGCGGTTGCCAATCGCCTGGCGGAAGAGTTGGAAACCTCAGTGGGTTCAGCTGTAGGTTATAAAGTCCGTTTCAGTGATCATGTCAGTGATAATACGCTGGTTAAACTGATGACAGATGGTATTTTGCTGGCGGAACTGCAAAATGACAGACTGCTTAAACAGTATGACACGCTCATTATTGATGAGGCACATGAACGTAGTTTGAATATTGATTTTATTCTGGGCTACTTGCGTCAGTTATTGCCAAAACGTCCTGATCTGAAAGTAATCATCACTTCAGCGACTATCGATCCTGAACGTTTTTCTCGTCATTTTCATCATGCACCCATTATTGAAGTTTCTGGCCGAACTTATCCGGTAGAGGTGCGTTATCGGCCTGTAATAGCTGAAGACAGTGATGGAGAGCGGGATCAGCTTGAAGCAATTATTGATGCTGTTGATGAACTGGGCCGTGAAGGGCCTGGGGATATCCTGGTCTTTATGAGTGGTGAGCGGGAAATTCGTGATACAGCCGATGCTTTGAATAAATTGAATTTGCGTCATACCGAAGTATTGCCGCTGTTTGCACGTCTTTCTAATAGTGATCAGAACCGGATTTTTCAATCGCATGCCGGCCGAAGAATTGTGCTGGCCACTAACGTGGCAGAAACGTCTTTGACTGTACCGGGAATTAAATATGTGATTGATACCGGATATGCACGTATCAGTCGTTACAGTTATCGGACGAAAGTCCAGCGATTGCCGATTGAGCCAATATCTCAGGCATCGGCTAATCAGCGGAAAGGACGTTGTGGGCGTGTATCTGACGGGATTTGTATTCGCCTGTATTCAGAAGATGATTTCCTTTCACGGCCAGAGTTTACTGATCCAGAAATTTTGCGGACTAATTTGGCATCGGTCATTTTGCAAATGACATCCATTGGCCTTGGGGATATCGGCGCATTTCCATTTGTGCAACCGCCTGATAAACGTAATATTCAGGATGGTGTCCGGCTTCTGGAAGAGCTTGGGGCGATTGACCAGCACGCAACGGTGAAGGGTAATTACCGTCTGACATTAATAGGGCAGCAACTTGCTCAACTTCCGGTTGATCCCCGGTTGGCACGTATGGTACTGGAAGCCCGTCATCACGGTTGTGTGCGTGAAGTGATGGTAATTACTTCTGCGCTGTCTATTCAGGATCCAAGAGAGAGGCCACTGGAGAAACAGCAGGTTTCTGATGAGAAACATCGTCGGTTTGCCGACAAAGATTCTGACTTTATTGCATTTCTGAAATTATGGGATTTTCTGAAAGAGCAGCAAAAGGAGCTTTCTTCTTCGCAATTCCGCAAGCTTTGCCGTCAGGATTATCTTAACTATCTGAGAGTCAGAGAATGGCAGGACGTATATACCCAGTTACGACAAGTTGTAAAAGAAGTCGGTCTGCCGGTAAATAGTCAGGATGCAGATTATCGCAGTATTCATGTTTCGTTACTTTCTGGGCTGTTATCGCATATCGGCCAAAAAGATACAGATAAGCAGGAATATACTGGTGCGCGCAATGCTCGTTTTTCTATTTTTCCTGGCTCCGGCTTATTCAAAAAGCCACCTAAATGGGCAATGGTTGCGGAACTGGTTGAAACCAATCGTTTGTGGGGGCGTATTGCTGCGCGGATAGAACCTGAGTGGATTGAACCGTTAGCCACACATCTAGTGAAGCACCATTATAGCGAACCGCATTGGCAAAAATCGCAGGGTGCGACAATGGCTAAGGAGAAAGTCACTTTATATGGACTGCCAATTGTGGCGAGTCGTTTGATTAATTACAGTAAAATTGATCCAATGCTTTGCCGTGAATTGTTTATCCGCCATGCGCTGGTGGAAGGCGACTGGCAAACCCGGCATGCATTTTTCCGGGCGAATCTGAAATTACGTGAGGAAATTGAGGAGCTGGAACATAAATCCCGCCGTCGTGACATTCTGGTGGATGATGAAATCCTGTTCAGTTTCTATGATCAACGTATACCTCAGAGTGTGGTTTCTACGGGTCATTTCGATCGCTGGTGGTTGAAGACGAATAGAGCGCAACCGGACCTGCTCAACTTTGAAAAAAATATGTTGATCAAAGGTGATGCGGATAAAATCAGCGCGTTGGATTACCCTAATTATTGGTATCAAGATGCACTGAAATTACGGCTTAGTTATCAGTTTGAGCCGGGCACAGAAGCCGATGGTGTGACGGTTCATATTCCACTGCCGGTACTGAATCAGGTTAAAGATGCAGGGTTTGATTGGCAGATCCCAGGTATTCGCTATGATCTTGTCGTCGCTCTGATTAAATCATTGCCGAAACCGGTGCGGCGTAATTTTGTGCCGGCGCCAAACTATGCTCAGGCATTTATGGAGCGGGTGCCTCAACCCCAATCCACTTTGTTGGATAGTCTTGAGAAAGAATTACGGCGTATGACTGGTGTGACAGTGTCACGTGATGATTGGCAGTTAGCACAAGTGCCCGATCACCTCAAAATGACATTCCGGGTGGCAGGAGAAAAGAACCGGGCTATCGCTGAAGGCAAAGATTTAGCAGCGCTGAAATTACGATTGAAAGAGAAAGTTCAGGAGACGCTTTCAGCTGTTGCCGATGATGGTATTGAACAGAGTGGACTGCATATTTGGAGCTTCGGTGAATTACCGGAACGATATGAGCAAAAACGTGGAGGTTACTCTGTTAAAGCATTTCCGGCGCTGGTGGATGAAAAAGAGAGCATCGGTATCAGATTGTTTGAAACTGAACTGGAACAACAGACTGCCATGTGGGAAGGCACCCGTCGTCTGTTATTGCTAAATATTCCTTCACCCATTAAATATTTACATGAGAAATTGCCGAACAAATCCAAATTGGGGCTTTATTTTAATCCTTATGGCAAGGTATTGGATTTAATTGACGATTGTATCTCTTGTGGCGTTGATAAATTAATAGCGGGGAATGGTGGACCGGCTTGGAATGAACAGACTTTTATTCAACTACAGAATAAGGTTCGGGCTGAGTTGAATGATACCGTTGTGGAAATAGCCAGGCAGGTGGAACAGATACTCACCACTGTTTTTGCGATTAATAAGCGTCTTAAGGGTAGGGTTGATATTTCGCTGGCTCTGGCGTTATCTGATATCAAAGCACAGCTTTCTGGTTTAGTTTTCAGAGGATTTGTCACCGCTAATAGCTGGAAACGTTTACCGGATGTTTTGCGTTATTTGCACGGTATTGACCGTCGCCTTGAAAAATTGGCGATTGACCCACATAGGGATCGGACGCAAATGGGGCGAGTCGAGAATGTTCAGCAGCAGTGGCAACTATGGTTGGCGAAATTATCACTGCAACAGAAGCAGTTACCTGAGGTGCAAGAGATTCGTTGGATGATAGAAGAATTACGGATCAGTTTGTTTGCTCAGCAACTGGGTACGCCATATCCGATCTCTGATAAACGAATTTTGCAGAATATGGAACAGATTGCTTCCTAATTAAGGAGAGCGGTAAAGGCAGTTTACATTTCAGCAATATTGTTTTTTATAAGCCAGTAAAGCCACTTCTGAAAAAGAGGTGGCTAATAGCTGACACGAAGTTGCACGCATCCGTTGTAGCTTGTCGCATATGTTCGAAGTAGTCAGGGAGACAGTTCCCGTTCATATCGGCTGTGCCTCCGTAAGCACCTTAGCCCGGAATTTAGGTGGCAAGTCGGCAGGGGTCAACAGATCGACGTGTACGCCGAGCAGCGATTCTAGTTCGACTTGCAGACCACCTAAATCGAACAGTGTTGTACCGGGCAACGCATCGACTAACAGATCGAGGTCACTACCATCTTGGTCGGTGCCATGGAGCACTGAGCCAAAGATGCGCGGGTTTGCTGTGCGAAAGCGACTAGTAGCTTTCGCACCGCATTTCGTTTGAGCTCAAGAATAACGGATGGTTTCATGGGTACCTTTCCTTAATCGAAGTTCAACTCGTTGTAAAGAATACCTTTCTGGACATACCATTTCAAGAATGATATTCGTAAATTCTAATATTTTGATTTCCCGTATCGTACAAGAGTGCAGGATAGATTTATCTAAAATCTATATATTAAGAAATTTATTTTTAAATCTAACAAACGGTTTTAAAAGCATAATTTTATAATAAAAAGAAATTTTTTATAAATTAATTGATAAAATAAATAACTTAAGAATGGATAGTGGTTACAAAAAGGATAAGGTAAAAATAATATGGTTGAAGAAAAAATCATTTTAAGAAGACCCTTACAACTGATCTGGTAGACGCCGCCCGTAGCCTGAATATGAACTTATCGGCTACGCTGGATGAACTAATTCCCAAGATAGAAATAAAATAATTAAACAATAACACATCAGCTAAAAAATAAAATTTCTATAGCTGATGCAGGTTAATTTATCACTGATAAGTTAATGTCATTGTTGCGGTTGCATTTGCTTGACCGGGGGTAACATTGCGGTCTGTCTGGAAATAACGGGCTCGTAAAGGAATAGAATACTTCCCACCTGAATAGCTGTTACCGATATTGATTTGTGAGTGAATAATGACTGGTTGGTTGTTATAAAGGATTTGCATACCAACACCGGAAGCCGTTGTGCGATTATAATTCTGATCAAGTGCCCATACATGATTTAAGCTATTCTTTGCTTCTTTGCCATCAAGCATTAATTGAATTTGAACATTATCATCACAATCTAAAATAACCTCGAAATCTTTTCCTCCTGCGGTGCTGTTAACACCAGAAAAATCGCTTTTTTTGATATCGCCCATAGGAACAGTAATATTGGTATCTTTCAGCGAACAGCTTTTGGTAATAATCCGGGTGTTGCCTAAACGATAAGTATGAACGATGCGATCATTTACTCGTGCCTGAATTAATTGATCACTTTTGACCAAACCGGAGCCTGTTGTTGGTGCTATTTTTATCAACTGAATAGTCAGATAACCCCATGTATTACCGCAATACCAACGGTTTGAATGGTCACAACTTACAGGGTTATGAGTAATACGGGGTAGCCAATCCATGCCATAGCCAGGACCCCAGGTATTTATTCTGATACCCACACCGGGAACACCAGATTCGTAAATAGCATCCTTATTGTAATCTGCACTTTTATAGGCTGTATATCCCCATGATGTATTTATTCTTTTATCGCAATAGAAAACATTGCCTTTATTGTCTAATTCATCTGCACGATATTCGTAAATGGTTGTGCCAATAGGTTTATCTCTTGGAACATACAAGGTTCCAAAAGACAAATTAGTGATTTCTGGTTTAAATCCTTTATCAAATTGGCAATTAGTGGCAAAACTATAAGGGATAATTGCCAGACCAGAAAATAAGATGACGGCAACTAACAAACATTTAAACCTATTGTAATTACTGAGCATAGTGTTTTCCTGAAAATCGTTATTTGCAGTGTGCTTCTATTGTATAAATGCCAGATAAAGGGCTTTTTTCTGGCAGTTTGTAATGAGCTAAGCATTCCTGAATATCTTTATAACCCCATTTAACCAGTAACCGTCCACTATCGGGTAAACCAGTGAGATAAACTTGCCCTTCATGGCTGACCATAGCACTGTTTGCTTCATTAATCTCATGCTGTTTTTCTAACGTGACAATAGCACCAAAAGGAATCGGATTTTCTTGATAGTAAA
Source organism: Photorhabdus khanii NC19 (assembly GCF_000517265.1). Lineage (GTDB taxonomy): Bacteria > Pseudomonadota > Gammaproteobacteria > Enterobacterales > Enterobacteriaceae > Photorhabdus > Photorhabdus khanii. The sequence goes on along the minus strand of NZ_AYSJ01000013.1, from coordinate 362,117 downwards.
TATTTATCAACACCCTGTGGCCTATTCGGGTTTTGAAATTGGCCAGGACCAATGCCCCCTGAGTGGGAATGACTGTTTGGGCATTAGCGTCAATATCGACATTATCAGCTAATGAGTGGGTATCCAGCGCAATTCGGTTTTTACGGTAGCTGCTGACATAAGGAATAACGGCATACCCATTCCGGTCAGTGGTAATACCTACATTATTCTGGATCTTTATTCCTTGAGCGCCATCAGCCCGGACTAATGCCAGTGTATCTCCTAAATGTTGCGAAAGAGTAATGCCATATGGGTGAGCAACAATTCCTCCTTGAAGGCCATAATTCAGCTGGCGGGAATGATTATCATAGCTATAGCCGGCACTAAGCTGACCATAAGATCCTTTATATTCTGTGTGTATATGGCCGCCAGCTCCAGTACCGTGATTAGCATAACTCTGTTGTAAACTATAAATTAAATTATTATCCTCCAGTGCCGTACCACTTAAACCCACTTGGTGGGAAATATCCTTGTTTTTATTCGTATTCAAATTGTAACTGGCCCAGCTATTTTTTAGCCAGCGATCTAATGGAACCTGTATGCTGAATGAGAAAAGCTGTTCATTTTTATTCGTATCGGGGAGTTGATTATAGGTATAATTTAAACTGTAATTAATATTGTTATAATTGATGTTATAGCCTGCGTTGATATTACGTTCATAGCCATGTTGCTGCCAGTAATTTTGTTGAAAAGCAGATAGATATAAACTACCAAAATCCCCAATGGACTGATTAATATGCAATTGCAGTTTGCTTCTTTTATTGGTGCGATAGCGCCAGTCATTTTTATTGGGATTGTCTATATCATTAGCTTCTTTAAAGTCATAAAAGCCACGTGTCGAATAGCGATAACCTGCCAGAGTAAAATTAGTTCCGGTTAATGGAAGATCTTTTGCATATTGAAAGCGGTAAGATTGCCCTTTGGTACTTATATTTGATGGCAAATTGGTATTCGCATGTGTTATGTCAAAAGAGAGAGAACCAAATATACCAAAATTATAACCTGAGCCTAAAGCAACCGATTGATAATCTTTTGAAAAAATAGCCCCTCCATAGGTAGTGATATTATTGGAAAGGCCGTAGATTAGTGCTGCTTGGGAAAAATTAGGTTTTCGCCCACGATTATTTGATGATTGGTACTGACCCAGAGTGACTGAATATTGAATACCTCCTTCTCGTAACATGATAGGTATTGTGGAAAAAGATTGGATAGAGCGATGTTCCTGACCATCGGCTTCTTTAATAATAACTTCCAGGTTTCCACTTGTTGTCGTTGGGAAAAGGTCATTAATGACAAATGGACCCGGTGAAACATAAGTTTGATAAATGATATAACCGCTTTGTCTGATTGTGACCTGTGCATTACTTTGAGCAATTCCCCGGATAGTAGGGGCAAAACCTTTTAAGCTGTCTGGTAACATATTATCGTCAGAAGCTAATTGTAAGCCACGAAATTGGACGCCATCAAAAATATAGGAAGATGTAAAGCTGTCACCCAGCGTTAACTGTCCTTTTAGTGAATGGATATCCCGTTGTAAGTAGGTATTAATACTTTTCCAACTCTTATCGCGGCTGGTATAGGTGGAATAATTGCGCAGACGCCATGCTTGCCAATTAGCACCTGTTCGAAGATTCAGATAGTTGGTTTGTGTAGAGCCAGATGGATTGTCTTGCCAGGTATTGGAACCACTGTAATTGTAGTTAATTAATAATGAAGTTAACCCTTGCTGCCATAATTCAGGTGAAACATAACCTCTTGCCTGATTATTTAACATTGCTTGTGGAATACTGATATCTAACCTTTGTTGACCAAAATTAAAGACAGTGCTTGCTGATGGAATATATTGACCTAAATCAGACAGCTCTGTTTCTGGTGGTAAACTGATTAATTCTGGGAATGTGTCAATTTTTACCCCCATGTTCTGTAATTGCTGAATGGTTAGTTTAGGAAGTAATTTATTATTTACCATAGTAAAGTTCACGTTTCTGGTCTCTATTTTATCTTTATTAAGATAAATATCTACCCAGTAAATGCCAGGGGGTTGGTCATCCTGTGTAAAAATAGAGAGATCAATATCTTTAGGGGAACCAAAATGAGTTCCCACTTCTAACGCATGGATGTTGAAATAATCTTCAGAATAAGTTTTGGCAGAGTAAAAAAGTACTCCAACTGTCATAAATAATGGTAATGAGAGCCATGAATGTTCAATATCATATGATTTCTTATTAGTTTTATGCTGTGAGTACTTTTCCATAATTAACTTTCTAGCATAGAATAAATTTATGTGACTATTTTGTTAAATGATTATTTTTTCTTCGGCAGTGACGCCCCCAAAATCATTAATAACTTTCCAACTTACCTGCTTTATGTTATTTGCAGGCAGAGTCCAGCTTAGTTGACTAAAAGGTCTAATCATTCCCGCAGGTTTTATTTCATGTTGATCTATTTTAAGGTGAGAGAATGAGACAAAGTAAGGGGTAGGGTTTTCTGCGATTAACAAATTATTTTCCATTCTGAATTTGAGTTCTTTGTATGCAGTACTTGATTTTTCTGCCAAATTTGCAGGGCGGTAAAACAATTTAAATTTTGACTTAACTGTAATCTGTAATTGATTTTGATCTGATTTCACCGAGGTAGGAATAGACTTTACATTCAACCAAAAAAGTGATTCCCGATCTTCGGGTAGATTACTCCCTGTTTTTACAATCCGAAGAATATTTTCTTGACCTGCTGCGAGTTTAAATATTGGGGGAGTAACGATAAATGGGGTTTTCATATTATCGCTTTCATCTTGGATCCAAGACTGAATCAGATAAGGTGCATCTTTTTCCGGGTTGTTTATAGAAATGGATGCTTCCTTTTTATCACTTATGTAAATAACACGGGTTCCGCCAATGACGACACCTGCGATAGAAAAATTTATGCTGATAATATATAGAAATATCATAGTTAGTAGGCGTTGGAATTGCACGGTAATCTCTCCATTTTATCGTATTTTTATACGCTATCCTGTGGGATTTATGGGCATCCATGCCTCATACTGCTTTATTAGAAACAAAACGTGAAGGAGTTTTTGTTCTAAGTTTGTTCTGTCTTAGTTATAAACAACAGTAAAGTTAGCGACTGCATCCCCAGATCCTGGGCTAATTGTTTGAGCTGTAGCAATATATTTTGCAATGAATTTCAATTCTGCGGTTTTTTGATCAGTAAAAGCCTGAAGTTTGGAGGCTTTTGCCAAAGGGATCAGGGTTGAATTATCTTCTTCATAGATACCAATAGCAACACCATTGGCGACTGCCTGGCCTTTATCATTGGATAAAGCGAGAAGATTGCTATTTTTATTATCTATTTGCCCATCAAATTTAACTTGTGCATGAGTATATTCTGGTGGGCAATCACTCATCTTAATGCTAAAAGGTGTTGCAGCAGCGGCACTATCTACACCACTAAATGCATTTGAGCTAATTGTCCCCATGTTCACATTTTGATTTGCAGAATCTGTATCGATTTTACAAGCATTAGCGATGATGTTACCTGTAAAATTGATCTTTCCATCTGCCGCGTTTGCTACAGAGATAAACACAGAAGATACAAGTAAGGATGAAATAATCAGTTTAGTGTTCATTGTAAATAGATCCTAACCCTGATGAGTATTACGGCAGGGAAACAGAAACATTGATTGAACTGAGACTGTATAAATGTCAATACAGCATGTAAGTATCTAAAGCTCTTATCCGATAATCAGAAGCATAGGTCAAACGGTGTTTTGTTTGGTATTTCTTATTTAGGATAAAGTGTGGATGATAATAGCGATTAATTCGGAAGAATCCAAAGAATGACTCGGTAATATTCTGCATTTAAGATTTTTATCTATAATTAATGACTAGACAGGATTTTTTTCAAAGTTTATTGTAATTTATCATATGGAATAAACTATTATGCTAACGGATAAGAATATTTATTAATTAATAATTAGTTATAAAATAAATTGTGATTTATATCACGGTTAGTGTATCGCACTGAAAAATTTATTCTTTTTTTCTATACTGTCGCAGGAAAAAATAGCCTGATGAGATAATCATTTTTAATCGATACTTGGTAAGCTACACCACGCTCTGCCATCTATTCTGGAATGAAACTCTTTTGAACGAAGATAATATGACCCTCAACGTAATCAACATTGTAAGAGAGGAAAAATGAAACAGTTCGTCTTTGGCTTATTGGCCCTTGTGCTCGCAGGCGCGCAGCCCGTTTTGGCCATGGAATCAGAGCAGAAAACCGTCACCAATGGTGTAGCTCAGATCGAATATTCGGTACGCGGGGAGGGGCCGCTGATCATGATACTCGCCTCAACCGGACGGGGAACGGCGGAATTTGCGCCGCTCGCGGACCGACTGGCGGAGCGTGGCTATCGCGTCGCTCTGCCTGAGCCACGTGGAATCTCGGGGTCGACTGGCCCGATGGAGAACGTGACCTTCCACGACTTTGCCGACGATTTTGCGGCGGTGATTGCAGCGGAAGGCAGTAAGGCAATCGTAGTGGGTCACGCTTATGGTCACTGGATCGCCAAGACAATCTCCTCGGATTATCCCGAAATGACGCGTGGCATAGTGCTTTTGGCAGGGGCTGCGAAATCTTGGCCTGCGGAGCTTTCGGATGCGATCACTGTGATCAATGATCCGAAATCCACCCGCGAGGAGCGACTGGCACGGCTTCGGCTTGCCTTCTTCGCGGAAGGTAATGATCCGACACCTTGGCTTGAGGGTTGGCATTCTGATGTCGTAAAAAGCCAGTCCGCGGCGCGTAAGCTGACTAATCGTAAGGATTGGTGGGCTGGTGGGACGGCACCGATCCTCGATCTACAAGCGGGGTCTGACCCGTTCCGACCTAAAGAGTCGCGGATGGAAGCAAAGGACGAGTTCGGCAACCGTGTTACTGTCGCTGTGATCGAAGGGGCCAGCCATGCGTTGCCCGCTGTGAAACCGATTGATACAGCGGATGCGATTGCGGATTGGGCCGACAAACTGAATAACTAAAGAGCGATATCTAGTCTCTGTCAGGGAGGTGCGGATTTTCCAGACAGGGACAGTTCCGATGACCGGCTTTGAGCGGTGGCGACCTAGATCGGCTTTAACGAAGTTAGTTACAACATACTTTGAAAGATAACAACTAAAAAATATGCCAGAACAGTGCAAAAATTAAACAAATTGAAATATAAAAATACAGCAAGCCATTACAGGAGAGTAATGGCCTAGATTTGACGGGATTATTTGATTAACAACCAAGTTGCAGGGATTGTTGCTATCAACAATGTAGCCATAGCGAGCTTTTCAGCCAGATAAAGGTTATTTTTTTGTGGGTTTTGACTGCGAGCATACAGGAAAACAATAACACCCGGAGCATAGAGAACGACAGACAATAACAAATTCATCAAACCGGATGCATAAAGCAGCCATAGGCCATAAGTACAAGCCCCAACAGCAATCAGCAATAATCCTTTGTTACTACGATCAAAAGCGACCTTCAACAGAAATGCGCCAACAAGAAAATAGGGCATTAAAATCATCTCTGATGCAATTGCCAGTAATGAATTGTAATTGCTCCCACTTAACCAAATCAAAACGAGAGAGAGTTGTACGGCCCCATTAGTCAACCACAATGAGGATGAGGGTGCGTTGTTACAGTTTTGTAGGCCAAAAATTTTCGGGAAAGAGCCGTGTTGGGAAGCGATGAATGGAACTTCCGCCGCCATGATTGTCCAGCTTAGATAAGCGCCGCAAACGGAAATAATTAATCCGGCGGCAATAATGATTTCACCTGCCGAACCAATAAGCCCTACCATCAGGTTTGCCATAGATGGATTGCGTATTTCAGCTAACTCAGGCCGCGGAACTAACCCAAGGGAGAGCAGGGTAACTAATATGTATATTCCTAATGCGACGACGACCGCTAGCATAGTCGCAATCCCAACATCTTTACGTTTTTTTGCCCTGGCTGAAACCACAACGGCACCTTCGATACCAATGAAGACCCAAAGGGTGATCAGCATCGTGTCTTTTACTTGTTGCCAGACAGGAACACCCAAGTCGATGCCTGTAAAGTCAAGATCAAAGATATCCATTTTAAATGCGATTGTGGCAAGAATAATGAAAGCGCCTAAAGGCAGCAATTTTGCCATTGTTGCCAGTTTGTTGATTCCAGCTGCGGTTTGAACGCCACGGAGTACCAACCAGTGTACTAACCAGAGTAAAACAGATTCTCCCAATAGGGACTGCCAGGTATTGCCGTCACCAAAGATGACGATGCCTTCTTTATCAGTAAAGAAACTCAGGGCGGCAAAAACGATAACCAGATAAGAAACATTGGCAACTACCGCACATAACCAATATCCCCAGGCAGAACAGAAGCCTATTAGTTCACCAAAGCCTTCTTTAGCATAAGTGAAAATGCCTCCATCAAGATCCGGGCGAAGGCGAGAGAGAAATAGCAGGGCGGTAGCCAGAAACAGGATACCGACACCTGTTATTCCCCAACCAATCATTAACGCAGCCGGGCTGGCAATTTCAGCCATATTTTGCGGTAAGCTGAAAACACCCGCGCCGACCATAGAGCTGAGTACCAGAGCAGTAAGAGCTGTAAGACCTAGTTTTTTTTCCAAAGATATGTTCCTAATATGACATAAACTGCATTGTTAGCCAGTTCATTACCCCGATCACAAAAATGAATTGGGCATTGGGTTTTTGTCGCTTCCAAGCTGTATAGAACGGAAAAACAGACTGGTTAAACCTAGAAATAGAGGGGGATTCTACGGAGGGTATGGACTGGATGCAATGGTTTTCTATGCAGATAACTATAAAATTTATGCATTGTTAGAGTGATGGTTAAGATGTCATTTCATACAATTTATTTTTATAAACTTATATGGGTTATTTTTATAATGCCATTTATTATGCTAAGAGGAGTAAATGATAAATATAAAGCATTGTGATGTTATTACTAATTAAGTAATTTTTATTTTAATTTATCCAATCAATATCAAAGTTTAATGAAAATAATTACAAAAGGTAAATGGGGTGTCTTTAATATTTATTTTCCTATGTAATATTATTACTTGGAAATAATAATCATTTGTTTCCATATCAGACAGTTAAGTCATTCTTTTTAGTACGCTGATTTATAATGTTATGAATGTATTATTAAATTAAAATTTCCATATTTATTTTTTTAATTAATTGATTTTGTTTGATTATTTTTTGTATTTTAATTTGTTTTGTTAATTTTAGCTTTGAGTTAATATATTTTTCATCAACTATTTTCACCAGTAACAAATTAATGTTCGTTAATGTGACATAAAACTATTCTTATATAAAAATAAAAAAATCATGTTGACAACGACCACTTTGATTTATATTGTTTGTGAAAATATTAACCTGTTATCTATTAATTCATATTCTTGTCGATGCTTTTAGTTTTCAGGAATGATTATATGTATATATGCTAAAAAATTTAGATAGTTAGGCGATAGTTGTTATTCGAATTATTATCTTTTAGGCGCCGACGAATGGCTTAGTATTAAATATTCATAAAGGTTAGAACATATGAAGCGTGTTCTGGTGATATCGTATTCCCAAAGTGGCCAATTGATCGAGGTGGTAAAAAGTTTAATCTCACCTTTGCATGAGTCTGATGAGATATACATTCGTGAAGTGGTTCTGAAACCCATTCCAGAGTATCCATTTCCTTGGTCATTTTCTAAATTTGTTGATGCTTTTCCGGAAACGGTGCAGTTACATCCACCTGAATTAGCACCTTTGCATCTGGAGGATGAAGCACCTTTTGACTTGGTCATATTAGGCTATCAAGTTTGGTATTTGTCACCATCTCCTCCGATAACCGCATTTCTTAAGAGTAAAGAAGGAAAACGATTACTCAATGGTCGACCCGTGGTAACGGTTATTGCTTGTCGAAATATGTGGCTGATGGCCCAGGAAACCGTCAAAAAGCTTTTACATGAAAGTGGGGCGTCCCTGCGCGATAACGTGGTTTTTATTGATAAAGCAAACTTTTTTGCAACATTGTTTACAACCCCGTTGTGGTTAATGACAGGAAAAAAACAACCCATTGCCAGTTTACCGCCGGCCGGGGTATCGAAGGAAGATGTTCAGGGAGCTAAACGTTTCGGGGATGCATTAGTAACAGCGCTTAAAGCGGATAAAGAGAAAGTTGATGACCCGATGTTGAAAGGGTTAGGAGCCGTATTTGTTGATCAATCTTTTATTTTCGGTGAACGTGCTATACATCGGGGATTTAGATTGTGGTCTGGATTTATTTATCGTGTAGGTAAACGGGGAAAATGGGTAAGGCGTTCTCTATTAACCATGTTTGTGATCTATTTGATACTCATGGCACTGGTTGTCTTACCTATTTCAGTGGTTATTCGCCGTTTGCTGACCGTATTACTGAAAGAACGTCTTAATGAGTTACAAAAATACTATGAACAACCATCTGGTTCTGCCCGCTATGATGATAAAGGAGATAAATAAGTAAATGAGTAACAACGTTTATATCACTAAAGTTTCCGCCTTTATGCCGGGAAACCCAATAGATAATGAGACAATAGAATCTGTTCTTGGTTTTGTTGGTGATCGTCCATCAAGATCTCGTCATATCGTGCTCCGTAATAATGGTATTAAATATCGCCATTATGCGCTGGATCCGGAAACAGGAGAGACAACTTATTCATGTGCTCAATTGGCGGCCGAAGCAGTAAAAGGTTTGGTTGATGAACACTTTTCTTTAGATGATATGCAAAGTCTGGCAGCAAGCAGTGGTATTCCTGATCAAATTATACCGGGTCATGGTGTCATGGTTCATGGAGAGCTCAAGAATAAACCTTGTGAGGTTATCTCAACTTCAGGTGCTTGTGCTGCGGGTATGACAGCGATGAAATATGCTTATCTGTCCGTTCTCTCGGGAACGACAAGTAATGCGGTTTCAACAACGTCGGAAACACCTTCAACGGTACTGCATGCTCGCAATTTCCAGAGTGAAAACGAAGCTCGGGTTGCAGAACTGGAACGACGCCCTGAAATCGCTTTTGAAAAAGATTTTCTGCGTTGGATGCTTTCTGATGGTGCCGGCGCTGCTTTACTTGAAAATAAACCTCGACCTGATGGTGTTTCATTACGAATTGATTGGATAGATATTTACTCTTTTGCTAATGAGCAAGAGACATGTATGTACTCAGGTGGAGAAAAGTTAGCAGATGGCAGTTTGAAAAGCTGGACACAAATGAGTCAGGCTGATTGGCTTGCATATTCTGTTTTCTGCATCAAACAAGATGTCAGATATTTAAATGAGAGGGTCGTTAAATTCACACTTACCGAACCATTGAGGCGGATAGTTGCTGATCGTAACTTATCGGCAGAATCTATTGATTGGTTCTTGCCTCATTATTCATCTGAATATTTCCGCATGAAATTTTCCGAGGGTCTTGAAGATATTAATTTTGGTATTAAACAAGAGCGTTGGTTTACTAACTTAACAATGAAAGGAAATACCGGATCGGCTTCTATTTATATCATGTTGGATGAGCTTATGAAGTCGGGTAAATTGAAGAAAGATCAGCGTCTGTTATGTTTTATCCCTGAAAGTGCCAGATTCACAGGGGCATTCATGCACTTGACTGTTGTGTAAATATTTAACTTCAATTAATGAAAAAGGGGGAAACGACGAGTTTCCCCGAATGTGAGTACATTAGGAAGATAATAGCGTGGAAAATTTAGAGAATCATGTCAAAAATGTTGTTGCAGAACAACTTGGAATACCTGAAACCCAGATTCTTACCACACAGACATTCGAGGAATTGGGTGCCGATTCGTTAGATAGTGTCGAGTTGATTATGGCTTTGGAAGAACGTTTCGAGATAACTATTGACGATACAGAGGCGGAAAAAATGGTGACGGTACAAAACGCCATTGATTGTATCCGTTTGAAGTTAGAATCAGCCGGCTGATTTGAAGAATTTTATTATCCTTGCAGTAAAAAAGGCACATATGGTTACCATATGTGCCTTTTTCTTAAATTAAACAGATTATTTGAACAGGTCTGCACTGATAGTAGAGGAGCCACCACTGGATTGCCATTCACGGGTGATATGGTAGTACTTAGCGCCTTTAGCCGCTGCGCGTTTAGCGACTTCATAGGCAACATCAGGCATGCTGTTGTAGTAACCTGAAAAGGTGATGGAATCAAAAGGTACCATCTGGGCAGCACTGATTTTATTTAATTCTTGGATTTTCGTACCATCAGGAAGAGTGACAGTGTAACGCTCACCTTTAGAATATTGGGTTTCAAAGAAGCGGCCAATAGCATTGCTGGTTGAAGTTGAAGAGGCTAAACCAGGAATTTCTACTTTCTTAGCTGCTGTGCCACCTTCTGCTAATGCAGCGCGTCCTGAATCCGAATCAGCAGGGATTACGGCTTCGTTAGCCTGAATTTGGCGTTTTGGCGCATCATCTTTGTAAACATAAGCGGTAACGGTTTGATTACCGCCATCGTTGGTTGAAACCTGACGGACAATAAAGAAAGATGCTGCACCTTTTTTCTTAGCTGCTTTTGCGATTGCCTCATTCAAATCTGGCTCATTAGTGTAAAAACCACTGATGGTTACCGTATCAAATGGTTCCAGTGTCACAGCTTCTGTTTTGGGTAATTCTTTGATACCGCGGAACATACGATATTTAATTGAATTGTCAATTTTCTCTGCATCTTTGTGATACAGATCAGCTACAACGCGCAGGTTGCCACTATTATTCAGATCATCAAGGCTTTGGATATAAAATCCATCTGCGCCCATTTTATCTGCCCGACGGGAAACGGCGTCGGCAGCTTCATAAATAGCATTAAAAGGGCCTGTAACCGTAATACGTTTAAAGGGTTTCAGTTCTGCTGCTTTCTCCGGGGATAATTCCTGAGCTGCCTGAGCAGCGGTAATACCAGTTAATGAGAGCATCGCAGCTGCGATGATCGTTGTTTTCAGCCTCATAAAAAATCCTTCCGCCTTGCGCATTAATTACTTATAACTTGCTGAACATCGTTATGTATCACATAGCCGACGATTATTACATGTAATAATAGCTAATGTCCCACGAATTTATGCTATCAGTATGAATGAATACAAGTTCATAGAAATGGCACCATAAGTTTTCATCAACACGTTTTTATCGACATCGCGTTTTTATCAACATCATAGTAACTGGCACTGAAAAGTGTGAGCCGGTAATACTACTTAGCTATTTTTCTTACTCATTAGTGATGGATCACCAATAATATTTTCGGTCGGTTATCAAAATATTCGTTGATAGATTTTGCTGATAGCAGTAATAAAGTTAATTGAATCGCTAAACTGACCTCAGCAAGTAATAATCATCATTAATCTTAAGCTTTAGGAAGGGAACATTATGCGTATTGGTGTACCGAGAGAACGACTTGCCAATGAAGCACGTGTTGCAGCCACGCCGAGTACTGTGGAACAACTGTTGAAATTGGGATTCGATGTCGTTGTTGAGAATGGAGCAGGGCATTTAGCCAGCTTTGGGGATAGTGCTTACCAACAGGTCGGAGCTGAAATGACCGATCGTAATGATATTTGGGGTTCAGATATCATTCTCAAGGTGAATGCTCCTGAGGATGACGAGATTGCGTTAATGAAGGAAGGGAGTACGTTGGTTAGTTTTGTCTGGCCGGCACAACACCCTGAGTTAATGCAGAAATTATCAAACCGTAAAGTCACTGTGTTGGCGATGGATTCAGTACCGCGTATTTCCCGTGCACAGTCGTTGGATGCACTGAGCTCTATGGCGAATATTGCAGGTTACCGGGCGATAGTGGAAGCTGCTCATGAATTTGGCCGCTTCTTTACTGGTCAGATTACAGCCGCAGGTAAGGTTCCACCAGCCAAAGTGATGATTATTGGTGCCGGTGTTGCTGGCCTGGCTGCTGTTGGTGCAGCGGGCAGTTTAGGCGCTATTGTCCGTGCGTTTGATACCCGGCCTGAAGTTAAAGAGCAGGTTCAGAGCATGGGAGCGGAGTTTCTCGAACTGGATTTTGAAGAAGAGGCCGGTAGTGGTGACGGATATGCAAAAGTCATGTCCGAAGCTTTCATTAAAGCAGAGATGACGCTTTTTGCAGCACAGGCGAAAGAAGTTGACATTATTGTGACAACTGCGCTTATTCCAGGGAAACCCGCACCGCGTCTTATCACCAAAGAGATGGTTGAATCAATGAAACCGGGCAGTGTGATTGTTGACCTGGCGGCTCAAACGGGGGGGAACTGTGCATTAACGCAAGCAGACAAATTAGTTGTGACAGAAAATGGCGTGAAGATTATCGGTTACACCGATTTACCAAGCCGTTTACCAACGCAATCTTCACAACTGTACGGGACTAATTTGGTTAATCTGCTCAAGCTATTGTGCAAAGAGAAAAATGGCGAAATCAATATTGATTTTGATGATGTTGTTATTCGTGGCGTGACCGTCGTAAAAGAGGGGGAAATGACGTGGCCGGCGCCGCCAATTCAAGTTTCTGCTCAACAGACAACAAAACCGGCACCAGTCAAAGCAGAAAAGCCAGAGACTAAATCTACTTCACCTTGGTTGAAATATGGCTTGCTGGCACTGGCTGTTATTTTGTTCAGCGGGTTAGCCAATGTCGCCCCAAAAGAGTTTTTATCCCACTTTACTGTTTTTGCATTGGCTTGTGTGGTGGGTTACTACGTGGTCTGGAATGTCAGCCATGCTTTACATACACCGCTAATGTCAGTAACTAATGCCATTTCGGGAATTATCGTTGTTGGGGCGTTATTGCAAATTGGTGATGGTGGATGGGTAAGCTTCTTCTCATTTATCGCTATTTTAATTGCCAGCATTAATATCTTCGGTGGCTTTACTGTCACTCAACGTATGCTGAAAATGTTTCGTAAGGACTAAGGGGTAATTGATGTCGAGTGGAGTCGTTATAGCGGCATATATTGTTGCTGCCATCTTATTTATTTTCAGCCTTGCGGGTTTGTCTCGTCACGAAAGCGCCAAACGCGGGAATATTTTGGGTGTCACCGGGATGGCAATCGCATTGATTGCGACTATCTTCGGGCCTGATACCGGAAATGTTGTTTGGGTTATTCTGGCGATGATGATCGGTGCGGTTATTGGTATTCGTCTGGCAAACAAAGTTGAAATGACTGAAATGCCGGAATTGGTCGCCATATTGCACAGTTTCGTCGGTTTGGCTGCGGTGCTGGTTGGTTTTAACAGCTTTATTGCTCACGATAGTTTCGCGGAACCTGTGATGGAGAATATCCATCTGACAGAAGTATTCCTGGGTGTTTTCATCGGTGCGGTCACTTTCACCGGTTCTGTTGTGGCATTTGGTAAATTATGCGGAAAGATTTCTTCCAAACCGCTGATGTTGCCGAATCGGCATAAATTAAACCTTGCAGCGCTGGTTATCTCCTTTGTCCTGTTAATTACTTTTGTAAAAACGGAAAGTACGGGCCTGCAAATCTCCACCCTGTTGATCATGACGGCAATCGCATTGGTGTTTGGCTGGCATTTAGTTGCTTCTATCGGTGGCGCGGATATGCCGGTGGTGGTTTCGATGCTGAACTCCTATTCTGGTTGGGCTGCCGCGGCCGCTGGATTCATGCTGAGTAATGATTTGTTGATTGTCACGGGAGCGCTGGTCGGTTCTTCGGGGGCTATTCTGTCTTACATCATGTGTAAGGCAATGAACCGTTCTTTTATCAGTGTGATTGCAGGCGGATTTGGGACGGATGGTTCCTCGACCGGTGATGATCAGGATATGGGCGAATATCGCGAAACCACAGCGGAAGAGGTTGCTGAACTGCTGAAAAACTCAACGTCTGTCATCATCACACCGGGATACGGTATGGCGGTTGCACAGGCGCAGTATCCAGTACATGACATTACTGCCAAACTGCGTGAAAAGGGGATTAAGGTTCGCTTTGGTATCCATCCGGTTGCAGGGCGTCTGCCTGGGCATATGAATGTGCTGTTGGCGGAAGCTAAAGTTCCTTATGACGTTGTTCTGGAAATGGATGAAATCAATGATGATTTCTCTGATACAGACACTGTACTGGTCATCGGTGCCAACGACACCGTTAACCCGGCTGCACAGGAAGATCCAAACAGCCCAATTGCCGGTATGCCAGTACTGGAAGTGTGGAAATCACAGAGTGTTATTGTGTTTAAACGCTCCATGAACACAGGTTACGCTGGTGTACAAAACCCGCTGTTCTTTAAAGACAATAGCCAGATGTTGTTTGGTGATGCGAAAGCGAGTGTCGAAGCAATCCTTCGTGCACTGTAATTCCTTATCGCTATAACTTACAAATCATGATTGGGTTTCTGTCTCTTAGTTATATATCCTGATTAAGAGACAGAACAAGTTTGTAGCTCTTTCAGCTCGGTAAACCAGTCTTCCCACTTTTCCGTTAGGTGTTTATACTTTGGGGTTAATGCTTATAGTCGGTTTCGCGCTGATGGCGGATAGCCAAAACGTAACGTGTATTACTTCCGGGAGACTCTCTGTATAGCAATACATATCCTGTGCCACCAAAAGGGATGACTAACTCAAAAAGTGGATAAACTTCTGTTGGTCGTCCGACTAATACGTTAGATTTCAGCGCCCGGATGTGCTTACTAATGACACTAGATGCTGATTTTGCAGCAATTGCATCACGTTGACGCAAAAAATCAACAAGGCGTTTTATGTCCCTTACAACTGCTGAAGTGACGACTACAGATGGCATTCGGGTAAATCCTTATCTTCTCCGCGTGCAATAGCGTCCAACCAGTCAGAAAGTTCATCGCCAGTCAAATGTAAGCCGGTAGCTTCATATTCTAACCAGGCATTTTCAGCATCACGTAAAAATTTTTGTCTGGCCTCCAGAGCATCAATTTCGTTTTCAATTGAACGTACCATGAGTGAATGGGCAGAAATGCCTTGCACGTCAGCCAAAGATTTGATGCGTGATTTTAACCCTTCATTTAAGCGAAGGGTTATTGTTTGTTTTTTCTGCATAGTCTTCCTCATGATGATATCACTAGTAACGCAAATGATATCATTGAGTAGTAAGAATGACAATATGTAGCGTTAATTGCAGAAAACAGACTGTTTTTACTACTTAATTTCCAATGTGTGGTATCCCTGCCAGCGATAATTCATCACTGATAATGTCCAGAACAGAATAAAAATCCCGACAACCCAAAAACCAACATTGCCCATATTGTCGTTTAATGCCCCGATGGTGCTCCAGAAAGTACCATGCAAATCCCACTGCTCAGCGATAAGGCCGAGCGCTTCCAGCCCACCAATGAACAGCGCCACGGCAACAGAAGCCGCAGTAATGGTCATGTTGTAGTAGAGTTTGCGTGTTGGTTGGGAAAAAGCCCAGCCATAGGCACCTACCATCACAAAATTATCCAGTGAATCGATTAGCGCCATGCCGCTGGCAAATAGCGCCGGGAATA
The DNA here is from genome assembly GCF_000517265.1 of Photorhabdus khanii NC19. Classification (GTDB taxonomy): domain Bacteria; phylum Pseudomonadota; class Gammaproteobacteria; order Enterobacterales; family Enterobacteriaceae; genus Photorhabdus; species Photorhabdus khanii. Next base: position 346,524 of record NZ_AYSJ01000013.1, on the reverse strand, counting down.
CCATCAGCGACCATAAAGGCAGTCCACTAAGAGAGCCGGCGGCAGATATACTCAACAGCCCAACTTCGGTCGCGGTGTCGAAACCCAGTCCAAACAGGAAACCGACCAGATACATATGCCAGCTTTTGCTGACCAGCCGGAAGACCGAGTGAAACAGGCGGGTCATGACTCCACCCGGTGTTGTTTCCAGCACGGTTAACTCACTGTTCGCCAACTCTTTTCCACGTTTGATCTCCTGAAACTTCTGATAAACGCTTTTCAGTATTAGCAAATTAATCAGCGCTATTGCCAATAGAAAGCAGGCAGAAACGAGAGTGCCAATAATGCCGCCATAGTCATGAACCCAGCCCATTTGATCTTTAAAAGCCATTGAAGTCAGGACAATAGCGAGGCAGGCCAAAATGACAATGGTAGAGTGTCCCAGAGAAAAGAAAGCGCCGACGGCAATAGGTGATTTACCCTGTTGCATCAGTTTGCGGGTGACGTTATCAATTGCTGCGATATGATCGGCATCGACCGCATGGCGTAGCCCATAACCGTATGCCAGCAGAGCCGCCCCCATCATGATTGCATGATGGCGGAAAGCGATAAATGCCCAAATCCAGGCAAGTAAGTTGGCGGCAATCAGAACAACAAGAAGCGAAAGTGCGTGTTTTTTATTCATATAAGAAACCTGTCAATGTTAAACCCGTTTGCGGATGATTTCTGAAAGACAAAAACGGTAAGCAGCCTCTGTACGCAATAATGTACGGTCTTTTGCTAAATCATAATACTAATTAACTTGTAATATTAACTTAGATAAACTTAAATAAAAGGTAAGAGGACTAACCTGTTGTAAGGGGAGTTACTTAATTGACATATTATAATTCTGGTGTCAAAACTTTTTTACCAAAGGATATATTTTCCAATATTTAAATTGGTAAAAGAGCAAATTTTGAATAAAGTCTGTTGGGAAAAGCGTATTAAGTTATAGCTTATTGGCATGACAGTGCGACCGTATGGAATAACCAATTATTAGGGGGTTTTATGCAATTAACGCCAAGGGAAATTGAGAAACTCATGGTATATACACTGGCTGATGTCGCATTAAAGCGTAAGTCCCGCGGCTTAAAACTCAATTACCCTGAAGCCGTTGCTATTATTACCGCGGCTGCGCTGGAAGGGGCCAGAGAAGGGAAAACGCTGGAAGAAGTCATGGATGATTCAAGGCACGTTCTGACTAAAGAAGATGTGATGGATGGAGTAGCTGATCTCATTCCACATGTGCAGGTTGAAGCCATATTTACGGATGGCAGTCGTTTGGTGACTGTGCATGATCCCATCCAATAATTGCTGAAACAAATTATAAATAGCAGGAAAAGTTATCTGGGCAAAATATTAATTTATAGTCTTGGTTCACGTATTAGCGTGGAGATTTTCCGATGAAAGAAAATAATAAAGAAGATATTACTCCGTTGGGGGGATATATTCTTGCTGAAGGCCCGATATCCTTTAATGAAGATTGTCCGGCTATTCAATTAAGGGTTCGCAATTCAGGTGATCGTCCTATCCAGGTGGGATCTCATTTCCATTTTTTTGAGGTGAACAAAGCCCTGCAATTTGATCGTGCGGCTGCGTTTGGCAAACGACTCAATATCACGTCAACAACCGCAATCCGTTTTGAACCCGGTGATGAAATTGAGGTGTCATTAATCCCTGTGGGTGGGAAACAAAACGTTTATGGATTTAATAACTTAGTCGATGGTTGGGCGGGTAAAATCCCGGTTGCCACTGAGGAATATGTAGAAAAGACATGGCTGCACGCCGGGTAATAAAACTAGGGTTATAAAACCATCAAATAAATTCAAGGTAAAGTTAACGAACGTCGGAAAACTATTCGAACAAAGGAATAAACTATGCCAACCATTTCCCGGCAGGAATATGTCGGTCTTTTTGGTCCGACTATCGGTGATAAGATTCGCCTGGCTGATACCAATCTGTTTATTGAAATTGAGAAAGATCTGCGCGGTTATGGTGATGAATCGGTCTATGGCGGAGGTAAATCGCTGCGCGATGGCATGGGTGCCGATAACCGTATGACCAGTGAAAATGTATTGGATTTGGTGATCACCAACGTCACGATTTTGGATGCACGTCAAGGCGTCATTAAAGCCGATGTCGGCATAAAAGAGGGGCGCATCGTCGGGATAGGTAAAAGTGGCAACCCCAGTATGATGAATGGCGTTACACCTGGCATGGTGGTTGGTGTCAGTACTGATGCGATATCTGGTGAGCATCTGATCCTCACGGCTGCCGGCATTGATACCCATATTCATTTTATCTCTCCCCAACAGGCTGAACACGCTTTGTCCAATGGTGTGACGACTTTCTTTGGTGGTGGTGTTGGTCCCACTGACGGAACTAACGGCACAACGGTTACCGCTGGTCCTTGGCATATCCATCGTATGTTGCGTGCTTTTGAAGGTTTACCGGTTAACGTCGGTATTTTGGGAAAAGGCCATGCTGCGGTGGCTATGCCGCTGGTAGAGCAGATCAAAGCGGGTGTGGCCGGGCTGAAAGTGCATGAGGACTGGGGTGCAACCAATTCTGCATTGCGTCATGCCTTACGTGTAGCGGATGAAATGGATATTCAGGTAGCGGTTCATACCGACAGTTTGAATGAAGGTGGTTATGTTGAAGACACCATTGACGCTTTCGAAGGCCGTACCATTCATACCTTTCATACCGAAGGGGCTGGTGGCGGACATGCGCCAGATATCATCAAAGTTGCCAGCCAGATGAACGTGTTACCCAGTTCAACTAATCCCACGCTGCCTTATGGTATTAATAGCCAAGCGGAACTGTTTGATATGATTATGGTTTGCCATAACCTTAATCCCAAAGTACCGGCTGATGTTGCATTTTCGGAAAGCCGTGTACGCCCGGAGACCATTGCCGCGGAAAATGTTTTGCACGATATGGGAGTGCTATCAATGTTTTCCAGTGACTCCCAGGCTATGGGGCGGGTAGGCGAAAACTGGCTGCGGGTGATGCAAACAGCTCATGCCATGAAAGCAGCGCGAGGCAAGTTGCCGGAAGATGCAGTACATAACGATAATTTCCGTGTCTTACGTTATGTCGCCAAAATTACAATTAACCCGGCGATCGCACAGGGGATAAGCCACGTTCTGGGCTCAGTTGAAGTGGGAAAAATGGCCGATCTTGTATTGTGGGAACCCCGTTTCTTTGGCGCAAAACCTAAGCTGGTCATCAAAGGCGGTATGATTAACTGGGCGGTGATGGGTGATCCGAATGCCTCATTGCCGACACCACAGCCGACATTTTATCGTCCGATGTTTGGCGCGTTGGGCAAAACCCTTCAGGAAACCTGTGTGACTTTTGTCTCCCAAGCCGCGATGGAACAAGAGGTAAAAGAGAGGCTTGGTTTGGAACGCCAGGTTATGGCGGTGCGCAACTGCCGGGCTATCTCCAAGAAAGATATGGTGCGTAATGCTGAAACGCCAACCATTGAAGTGGATGCCGAAACCTTTGCCGTCAAGGTGAATGGTGAATATGCCACGGTAAAACCCGTCAGGACAGTAGCACTTAATCAGCGTTATTTCTTTAGTTGACCTATTTTTTGCTGCCCGGTCAGAGAATATTTTTCTGGCCGGATTAACCGATCCATGCATTCAGAGGATTATCTTATGATTGTTATTGAACAGATTCTTGGTAATGCCAAAAAAGATGCTTTCTGGCGAGATCGCTTGCAAGGCATCTCGCCGGATATTTTAGTGCTTTCGCAATGGGAAGCGCAAAAAAGCCGTTGCCGCAAATCCACGCTTAACGGGTTGGATTTGGGGATTTCTCTTGACCGCAATCAGGTATTGTCGGACGGCGATATTTTGTTGTGGGATGAAACTAAAGGGCTGGCCGTTATTGTCCAGATGAGCCTGCGTGATGTGATGGTTATTCATTTGAAGTCATTACTGTCGTTGGATGCAGAGACAGTGATGAAAACCAGTTTCGAACTTGGTCATGCTTTAGGTAACCAGCATTGGAAGTCAGTGATTAAAAATAATCAGATTTATATTCCGCTGACAGTATCAACTAAAGTGATGGATTCGGTAATGAAAACGCATGGTTTTCATGCGCTGCCTTATTCCTTTATCAAAGGCGAAGAGATCTTGCCTTACCTTAACAATTCCGAGGCACGCTTATTATTTGGTGGTGCAGAGGATTCCGCAACACATGTCCATGTCGATAACACGTTTCTGAATCAGCATGTGATCAAATTAAAATGAATGCACTCCGCTTAATCAGAATCATGCAATTTGCTGATTCCGTGTTGCCTGTTGGCGCGTTTTCTTTCTCAAACGGCCTGGAATCAGCCATTCAGAGTAAAATCGTGTATGACGTGGCAACATTAAGCGATTTTACCCGGACGGCGTTGTTACAGGCGGTTAGCGGTGATGGCCGGGCGGTGATTGCTGCTTGTCAGGCACTGAATAATGGGCAGCGTGACGCCGCCATCTCCCATGATTGGGCAGTATTTAACCGCAAATTAAATGAAGAAAGTCGCACTATGGTGACGCGGATGGGGAAAAAGTTAGCGGAAATGGCGGTTGAGGTAACCGGTGAGTCGTTGATTGCATGGTGGCTGACTCAAATAAAGAGTGATATTGCCGCAGGGACTTATCCGATTACCCTGGCAGTCGTCATGAGTGCATTAGGTGCTGTTCCGCGTGAAGTCATTGTTATGCATCAATATGGTGTCGCAATGACAATACTCAGTGCAGCCATACGTCTGATGCGCATCACCCATATTGAAGTTCAGCGTATCTTGTTCTCACTGAATCAGGATATTGAGCTATTTTGTGATGAGGCGGAAAAGGGTGGAATTGAGCAGATGGCATCTTATGCACCCGTGACCGATGTATTGGCTGCACTGCACGTCGGTGCGTTTACCCGGTTGTTTAGTAATTAACAACTACGTCTTAATCGAGTGAGGAAATTTCTGTGAAAAAAATTACCCGAATTGGTATTGGCGGCCCGGTAGGTTCAGGTAAGACGGCGGTTATTGAAGTGATCACGCCTATTTTGATTCAGCGCGGAATAAAACCCCTGATTATCACCAATGATATTGTTACCACTGAGGATGCTAAACAGGTCAAACGGACACTGAAAGGTATTTTGGATGAGGAGAAGATACTCGGGGTGGAAACCGGCGCTTGTCCGCACACAGCAGTGCGCGAAGATCCCAGTATGAATATTTCCGCTGTCGAGGAAATGGAGGCTCGTTTTCCTGACACGGATGTCGTGTTAATTGAAAGTGGTGGGGATAACCTGACACTCACGTTTAGCCCGGCATTGGCGGACTTTTATATTTATGTGATTGATGTGGCTGACGGGGAAAAAATTCCGCGCAAGAACGGGCCTGGACTGGTACAGGCGGATATTCTGGTGATCAATAAAATCGATTTGGCGCCTTATGTTGGTGCCAGTCTGGCAGTAATGGAGAGTGACACTCAAGTCGTGCGTGGTCAGCGTCCTTATATCCTCACCAACTGCAAGACGGGTGAAGGCGTTGAAACGCTGGTAAATATGATCATGCGAGATTTCTTATTTACTCACTCGCTACAGGCGACACAATGACCTCTACCGGCTCGCAGAGAATCATTGGTGAAGCACATAAACGGGTTAGCGAGCTTGGTTTCAACGCGCCGGAACTTGCCCTGTTTCAGGATGAACCTCCCCAGATGGCAAGCGGTGATATCGGTAAAAGCGGCTATCTGCGATTGGGGTTTGCCCGGCGTGGCGACCACAGTATTCTGGCCCGCATGGAACGCCGGGTTCCTTATTTGGTGCAACGGGCGCTGTATTGGGATGAGGCACTGCCGCAGATGCCGTGTGTATTTATGATCTCCACGTCGGGATGTATATTGCAGGGGGACAGGCTGGCGCTCGACATTCATGTTGCTCAAGATGCATTTGGTCATGTCACCACCCAATCGGCGACAAAGATTCATTCAATGGTGAATAACTATGCGGCGCAGGTACAAACTATTCAGATAGCGCAGGGAGGCTATTTGGAAATGATGCCCGATCCGGTCATACCTCATAGTGGCTCCCGGTTTATTACTGATACCCAGATAACCATTCACCCAACTGCTACGTTAATTTATTCCGAGATAATCATGTCTGGTCGTAAATACCATCCCGCCGATCAGGGGTTTAAATTTGATGTTTACTCATCACGGATTACGGCAATGGATTTCGAAGACAAAATATTGTTTGCTGAACGTTATGTATTGGAGCCTAAAAAACAACCGTTGAACAGTGTCGGGGTGATGGGGCCATTTCATGTGTTCGGTAATGTGATCTTACTGACACCTTCGGTTCACCATGATCGCATTCTGGCGCGCATCATACCTCAATACAATGCTGAAACCGGCATAGCCAGCGGTGCCAGTCGCTTACCTAATCAATGCGGTCTAATCTTCAAAGTGTTGGGGAAAGAAACTCATCAAGTTAAAGCAGGTATTCGTCTTTTCTGGCGCATAGCACGCGAGGAGATCCTTGGCGTTACATTGCCTGAACCGTTTATCTGGCGTTAAAACTCTTGTCAATAAACCCGGGACATAAAATCTGTTCCGGGTTTTAGCACCAAATGGATACTTATCATTTTGTTACTGTTACTCTTTGGCTGCTTTGACAGGACATGTAAAGCCATCAGGTTTGATAGCCAGCAGGTCACATTTTAGATGGTCGATCACATGTTCTGCGGTGTTTCCCAGAAAAGCAGCAGACAGCCCTGTTCTGCCCAGAATACCAAAAACGACAATACCCGCATTCATCTCATCACACATTTCAGGAATAACATTCTCCGGTAACCCTTCATGGATATGAGTGTATTTCTCATCAATGCAGAATTTCTGGCGAAGCTCTTTCATTGAGATAAGATGTTGACCACGCAGCGCATGGTTATAAATGCTTGGGTCGAAATCCGGTAGTTCAATAGCAATATTCAGCGGTGCGACAGGATAAGCGCTGACCAAATGAATTTCGGGATCTGGCATTATCTGGCGTGCCAGTTCCTGGGTTTCACTGACCAGTTTTAGGTTCAGTTCATGATGGTACGATTCTTCATTAGATAAATTAACCGCAACCAGAACAGAGCCCTGATCCGGCCATATCTGATCTTTTACCATCCATACCGGACATGGGCATTTGCGCAGTAACTGCCAGTCAAGTGGGGTAAAAATCAAGGACCCCAGCTTGTCATGCTTATGCGTCATTTTCAGAAGCAAATCGTGTTCACCCGTAATGACCTCCTGGATAATGGCTTCATGAGGCCGATTGTGCCATACCACTTTTATGTCAATATCAATACCGGCTTTCAGATAGTAGTGCGCTTGTTGTTTAAGCCAGGCAGTGCGCTGGCTGGTAACACCTTTACGCATAGCACTGGCTTCTTCGGGGGAGAGCAAGGTTGTCATCTCATAGGAGAGATCATAAATAGGTAAGAAAGCTTTAATCCGGCCACCGCTACGTTGCACGATATAAACTGCCCGTCTTAATGCCGGCTGATCGTCCTGACTTGGATCAATTGCAACTAAAAGGTTTTGATAGTTTGCCATACATAGTACCCTCACAGAGGCTAGACAAAATACGTTTCAATACTAAAGATAAACCAATATAGGCAAACCGGACAGGTCAGAGGAGGAGCAGATCGACAAATTAAATTGACTCTCCGGTTTCAGCAGCGTGTCTGAGCTTGGCTTCGAGTAGAAGTGGAAACGGTATCCCCCCTTTTAGTGGGTGATACAGATCTGATCCTGGCACATCTCCTGAAGCCGCCTTGTCACTAACTCCTGTCAATCGCGCTATCAATGCAAGATAATCAGCCGATGAGGCGTCTGCAGCATCAGGATTCAGACCATTGTTCAATTCTGAAAGCGCGAATGTCACGCACTGAGGGAGGAAACCACGATTGGTCCTTGAGGGATTGGATCGCTACAAAAAGCTGGGCCATGTTGTTGTTCAGTGTCAGCGACAACTAAATCAAAGGCAATAGCGTAAGCAAAGTTTCTTGCTTTTGGGTTAAGCTCCAGGGCGGGAATAATGTTCGTTTTTATTGACTCTGTATGAATATGATAGTTGACCTTGGCCAGAGTGCGCGAAACATTCCATTCCAGATTTTTCTGTTCATTTTCTGCTTGTTTGAGCCGCTGGAATTCTTTTAATAGATAGAGCTTAAACTCCGCGCTGATCCAGGAAGCAAACTCAAAAGCAATATCCCGATGCGCATAGGTTCCGCCATATCTGCCCGCTTTCGATATGATCCCGATTGCATTGGTGGTTGTGATCCAGCGTTTTGGCGTGAGAGAGAAACTGTTTGCGCCCGCTTCATGTTTAAATCCATCGAATTCGATGGAATTAAAATCGGGATTATGGAGTTGTTCCCACAAACCGATAAACTCAATGGTACTGCGGTTTCTCATCCAGTTTTGCAGAATGTAATCACTGCGGTCGCCATCTTTGTACTTAGCGATGTCAGATAGCGATATATAGTCATCTTGTTTGTCGGAAAAGACAGAGACTTTTATACCCCGGACATCAATTTTTTGCGCCATAAAGCTTTCTTCTCACTTTTGATGTGTCAGTTAAACGAAGGTTTAATTGACAGCCTTGTTCTAGCCTAAGTACGGATGGAAAGATGTAATATAAACTGTATATAAATCTATGTCTATTAAAGGTAGCAGGAAAAAGATAAAGTGACATACTCAATGTAGCCCTGCCATATTAAGAATAAAAAAATGAATACCAATAAAAAGCGCCTGACTATACTGACTCTGCCTGAAATTCAGGACTATTTTGGCCTGCCTCGATTTACTTTGGAGGAACGAGAATATTACTTCACCTTATCCGACACGGAGCATCAGATAATACCGCAAGGCTGGTCTGTTAACTCCAGGGTGAACTTCATTCTTATGCTTGGGTATTTTAAATCCAGGCAAATGTTCTTTACCTACACGCTGGAAGATGTCATCACGGATATCTCTTATATTCTGGCTTGCCATTTCCCTGATCATTCTGCCGCCAATATAAAAGTTCCAGGGCAAGACGACCCGGATACAACTGCAAAGACTTATTTGCCTGCATCTGAATTACCAACGCTATAACAGTATCATGGCAGAACAAGTAGCTGAGCTGGCCGCACGGGTTGTTAAAAGATCAGCTAAGCCTGTGTTTATCTTGCGGGCATTGTTAAGTCACCTCAATAAAAATCAGATCTTAATCCTGACATGGAAGAGGCACTCACAAATTTATTATCTGAAGAATCAGAGGGTCTGCACTGGATAACCCAACTAAAAAAGGCACTAAGGGACTTTAGTTATACCGAAATTGTCAGAGAATCCGCCTGGGTAAAACAACTTAGTCCCCTTTATGAATTTGCCTGTCAGTGGTTACCCTCACTTTGCATATCAAATGAAAGCATCCGCTATTACGCAACACGGGTTGAATATTATTCAGTTTATAAGCTTCGGCGATTTGATCCTTTGATCGCTTATTTTTATCTTCTTTGCTACACCTACCATCGAACGCATGTCATCAATGACAATCTGGTCGAAGCCTTTATTTGCCATGTCCGCCAGTATGAAGAAGCCGCTAAGCTGTTTGCTAAGGATATGGTGTATAAAAGGAAGTCTCAAGCGAATGAAGATATCAAGGCCACGGGCAAAATATTGGTTTTTTTCTTGAACCCTGACATCACTGACAATGTCTCTTTTGGTGAGATACGAACCAAAGCATTTCAATTGTTGAACAGGGAAAAAATGGAGATAGTGACCATCTTTATCGGATCATCAGGCTTTGGTGAAGAGGAGTTTCATTGGCAACACCTGGATACCTTATCGGCCGCCTTTAAAAAGAATCTGCGTCAAATTATCCGGGTACTGGACTTTAGTAGCCATACCGATGAGTCAGGACTTCTTGAAGCCGCAATCTTTGTCCTGACTTGTCTTAGGGACGGAAAAATTTTGCGGCGAATACCCGACAAAGATTTCCCTGTTAATTTTTTAACTAAATCACTTCAAAAATACCTTTACAGCTGGATTATTGCCCTTGGCACCAATATGAGCCTGGGCAGGATGGGAGAGATTTCTGACATAAGTCGTCAGGTGCTACAAACGACATATCAAAACTTCTTCCGAATGGAAACGTTAAAGGAGTCCAAGGATATTGTCGCTAATGCGACCGCCAAATTATCTATTTTCCGACACTACGATATTGAGTCGGATGTGATCCACTCCAGCAGTGATGGGCAACGGTTTGAGACCCAAAGAAATACAGCCAACGCAAGATATGCATCAAAATACTTCGGTCTTAAAAAAGGAATTTCAGCGTTAACACTGGTCGGTAATCATGTGCCAATCAATGCAAAAGTAATAGGTACCCACGAGCACGAGAGTTATTTTGTTTTCGACCTCCTTTACAATAATACGACAGAGATAGCTCCCGATCGCCATTCTGTAGATACCCACGGCACTAATCAGGTTAATTTTTGGATTTTATACGCGTTTGGCTGGCAGTTTGCCCCACGTTACAAAAATTTTCCAACAAAAACAGAGGGTATCATTGGGTTTGAGCCGCCCGGGAAATACAGTGAAGAGTTCCTTATTAAGCCTATTCGTAAAGTGAATGAAGAACTGATTATCGAAGAGTGGCCAAATATTCAACATATAATGGCTTCTCTTGGTCAGAAGGAAACGACGCAATCATCCATTGTTAGGAAATTAAGCTCTTATGCCCGACAAAATAAAACAAAAAAAGCGTTGTGGGAGCTGGATAATATTATAAGAAGCATCTATATGCTTGACTATATTGATAATAAATCCCTGCGCCAATATGTTGCCAAAGCATTAAACCGTGGTGAAGCTTACCACCGATTGAAAAAAGCGATAGCGCATGTCAACGGGGGCAAAATGAATGTAAAAAGTGAAAATGAACAACATATTATCCACGAATGTACCAGACTCATAGCCAATGCAGTTATTTATTTCAACGCAGAACTCTTGTCCAGTTTGTTTGAAAGAGGTGATCCTGACGGTTTATTTGAGATGGGACAGCTGGTGAAAATATCGCCAGTGGCGTGGCAACACATTAATTTCTACGGTCGATTTGAGTTTAATGACATAGCAACAACATTTAGCGTTGATGAGTTCGTCAAGTCGGTTGACCTGGCGACATTATTTACAGATTAAAGTCATAAACAGTGGAAGGGCCTGAAAAGCAACTTTGAACCCTATCGGGGGATGGGCAAAAATAGCCTAAACCCTCATTTTCAAGAACAAGCAGGTCATATGCCACGCCATTCAATGTTGTCCGCCGCCGAGCGGGAAAACTGCCTCCTTTCCATCCTCCTCAAGACGAGGTAGAAAGGAGATTGACGGATAATCTGGTTTTAACATCAGGTAATTGAAACAGATTTTTTCCCGACTAAGTCGGCCAGTTTATCCATATCTTCAATAGTGATGTATTTACCTTTTACGCCGAGAGTATTGTTTTTCTGGAAGCGTCCAAGCAGACGACTAATGGTTTCAACAGTCAGACCAAGGTAATTACCAATATCACTACGAGTCATGGTTAAACGGAATTCTCTTGGTGAGAAACCCCGTTGAGCGAAACGACGGGAGAGGTTATAAATAAATGCGGCTAATCGCTCTTCCGCGTTTTTCTTGGATAACAACAATATCATTTCTTGGTCGCCTTTAATTTCCCCACTCATCAAACGCATCATTTGCTGGCGAAGATTAGGCATTTTACCGGACAGGTCATCCAGTGTTTCAAACGGAATTTCACAAACCATCGATGTTTCCAAGGCTTGAGCAAAACTTGGATGCTGAGTATTAAGGATGGCGTCAAAACCCACTAAATCCCCTGCGAGATGGAAACCTGTGATCTGTTCATCACCTTCTTCGGTGATGGTGTAGCTTTTAATCGTGCCAGAACGGATAGCATAAAGAGATTTCAACTCATCTCCTGCTTTAAACAAAGTTTGCCCTTTCTGGATAGGTTTCTTACGCTCAATGATATTATCGAGCTGGTCAAGCTCGTGTTCATTCAGGGTGAAAGGGATGCACAGCTGGCTAATACTGCAATCCTGGCAGTGGATCGCACAACCACCAGACTGGATTCGACGAATAACACGTTTTTCCTGGATCATATGGCATGCTCATTAGAAATTAGGAATATTGATATAGTTCAACTTTAGCATCTGTTGATGATTCTGGTAAGAGCTATAATAGTTTTCTGCGATTTATTCGGGAAAATGTACTATCTTAATATATTGACTATAAGAAATTATTACATTGCGTAAAGTTGATGTTCGGTCATTGCCATAGCAAGACTGTATTCAATATCAGCGGCTTGAATTGAATTTGGCAAAGGGGTTCTCGCTTTATCCACCTATGCCAAGCTCTATTTTTCCGTTCTCCATAGCAATTATCTTTTAAAATCTATCCATTTTTTATTTTTCTGACAAGTCAGATTATGGTTCCATATAAAGGTTTATAGAGAAATAAGACAAGTCTGAAAATAAGGCTTGAATTTAAGAGCCTATTTTTGATTTTATTGCTAAATACAACTATTTAAATAATAAAGTAGTAGTATATAAAATATTCTGTAGATTCGGCCTATTGCATTAAGAGAATGGATATGAGAGTTTATCTTTTAATCGATATGTGGATGATCTCAATAGACACATTGATTATCACCAGTTTATTTTAGATCAAACACAACTGAATAACATTTATCTATAAATATTAGTTGGAGTTATAATGGATAATTATAATAACGTACATGTTTTACCGAAAAGTCAGTATTTGACTTCTTTGCATACAAAAGCGCGTAATCGTAATGCCGAACAATCGGAGTTTGTGTTTTACTCTGATCGTATTATTCGATTATTATTAGAGGCAGCATCTGAATTGCTACCCTATACCTCTCATCATATTCAAACCCCCATTGGGGATATTTATAATGGAACTGTTTTAAATACTAAACTTTGTGGTGTTTCGATAATACGTGCCGGAGAAAGCATAGAAGGCGAATATAGAAAAATGTATCCTGATTCCCCAGCGGGAAAAATTCTTATTCAAAGAGATAAATTGACAAAACTGCCTCATTATTATTATTCGAACTTACCTGATGATATTGCAGAGAGAGCTATTTTACTTTTTGAGCCTATGTTGGCGACGGGCGGATCATTAGCTAAGGCTATCGATTTATTAAAAGAAAAAGGCGTACCTGAAGAGAATATTATTGTTGTTAATTTTCTTTCTTCTCCTGTTGGTCTTCATAGAATCATGACATCATATCCTAAAATTCAACTGGTTACTTCTTCAATTGAAAATGGACTTAATGAAGATGCTTTTATGAATCCAGGCATTGGTGATTTTGGTGATCGATATTTCGGAACTTATAAACCATCTTGAATGCGATATAACAAAATTAGAGTAATTCTCTTTTAGAATTGAAAGGAGGACATATGCCACATATTAATATAAAACATTTTCCTGCTCACCTCTCACAAGAAGATAAAGATATCTTATCTTTAGAATTGACAAAGGTGGTAACAAAGATGTTTGGTTGTAGAGAAGAGGTTATTTCCATTTCATTAGAGCCGATCGAACAAGAAAAATGGAATGAAGAGGTTTATTTCCCTGAAATTAAACTCAAAGAAACCTTGTTGATTAAATTGCCAAATTATTAATTTATTTTTATAACTGAGGATCTTTTAAAGATATTTTTAATGAATAAAATACTCATTTTCGATTTAGACGGTACATTGTTTGATACTTCTCGAGCAATAATAGAAACGTTCAATGCTGTTTTTAAGGTATTTAACATTCCATTAGTAGGAGATGAAAACATTCGCGCTACAATTGGTCTGCCTTTAGAGAAAGCATTTGCAACGCTCTTAAATATATCTGTTGAAAAGGCGTTAATCTCTAAAGCTGTTGAACAATATCAATTGCAGTATCGTCGGTGTATTCTGCCAAAAGCAAAGGAATTGTTATTTCCTGGTGTTGAAGATGGATTAATCGCTTTAAATAAAAAAGATATAAAACTATCGGTAGCGACCAGCAAATTTACCGCAAGTGCGACAGCATTACTTGAGGCTGCGGGAATAGACGCTGTGTTTGACCGGATAATTGGTGCTGATCACGTTTCAAAACCTAAACCTGATCCAGAATCAGGAAGGAAAATTTTGGAATATTACGGTGCTGTACCAGAGATGGCTGTTATGGTAGGTGATACCACTCACGATATTTATATGGCAAGGGCAGCTGGCATGCGATCAATAGCAGTGACATATGGTATACATAGTGTCGGTATGTTGGAAGAAGCCAGGCCAACTTGGATTGCTAATTGTTTTTATGACGTATGCCATATTATTGAGGAGAATATACTTAAGTGATTAATACGATAAGAAATATCTTATTGGCAATTATTGGTGGAAGTCTACTGACATTGATGATTTACACCAATAGTATATTGTCGGAAAGTACAACACCCTTTTTTGCATCATGGGTAGCTCATGGTATTGGTACGATTGTTGCTTTGATATTATTTATTATTGTGGCTAAGTGCTTTTCTAAAAAAGAAACAGACGAAAAGAAACATAAGAAATCGAATATTCCTATATGGTTTTATCTTGGTGGTATTCCTGGTGCGCTTACCGTTGTGTTAGCGGCTGTTGCTATTAATGGTGGGCTACCATTATCTAGTACAATTTCATTAGGGTTAGTTGGGCAAATACTTTTTGGTCTGGTTGCTGATCATTTCGGGTTTTTAAGAACAAAAAAAAGAAAGATAGTGATACAAGATTTATATGTTATTTTCTTTGTTCTATTTGGCAGTATGTTAATTCTGTTTGGGGGAAGCAACTAATGTTGAGTTTGATTTTTGTTGCCTTTTTAAATGGCATATTTATAGCGGCAACAAGGACGATTAATGGGCAATTAAGTGTCTCGATAGGTTCTTTTGGTGCTTCACTTTGGAATCATATCGGTGGTTTTTTTCTCTTAACAGTGGTATTAACGCTTTTATCGAGTTGGCAATGGAATGAATGGGATTTTGACTCTATTCCAGCAGCGGCTTATATGGGTGGGGTGTTTGGCGCTCTGTTTGTAGCAGTCAGTAGCTATATTTTCCCTAAACTAGGGGCGATGAATGCCGCCATCCTTGTTATTGCCGGGCAAATGTTATCAGCGGTACTGCTTGATTGGTTATATCAGGGGATTACTCCTGGGTTAGTGAAGATTGTTGGAGTATTGTTTGTGTTAGTAGGAATTTACTTAACTAGAAAAACAACTGAGTCAAAATAAGAATAGCATCAACAATAAGGTAAAAAAATGATTAACAAACTACTTAATGATCGTTCATATCATATTGAATTTAACGGTCACCTGACTAACCACGTTAAACATGCTGTTATAGCGCTGCATGGCTTGGGCATCAGTGCGGATAGAATTAAAGACTATTATGATAATTATGCTAAATTGACGCCCTATGGTATGGGGCTTGAACCCCCTAAAACATTAAAGCATGTGATAGACAGTGCGAATTGGAAATATTTCTTAGGCAAAAGAACAAGTTATTCTTCTTACTGTGATTATTTTGAAGAGGAAATTAAAAAGAAAGGGATTGAACAGGTATTGCAAGAATATATGCCGACGCTTTTGTCTGGATGGGCTGGTGCATTAACTCACGGTACCATTCATTTAGGTTGGGCATTGGATGTCGATCATCCTTGGATGATTATTGAAGGGCTTGCTTACATGGCATTCTCCTCTGTTCCTTGTCATTCAGAGAGAGCGTTTATTGATAATTCTCTAAACGACAAGAATGCTTTTGATTCTATATTGAGAATGTCAACGCTGTGGGAGGAAAGGAAAGTAGAATTGACCGATTGGGTGAATTCGTTGGTTAATAATGAAAATCTGGCCGATACCGATTTAATACATCCTGAATTAAAGAGATCGGGACTTCAATATCGTATTGCGCGTATCTTAATGCAAGGCCACCCAGAAATATATCGTTTGCCGGTTTGGATTGAGACACAAGATGTAGAAGAAAGTTGGGCTCAGTTATTCTATGTCATCACATTGATTTATCTCGCTAAACCCGGTGATTTTCTGTTTCTTCATTTGGTTACCTCATTGTTTGCAATGAAAAATATCGCTTCACGTTTACCTGTTGAAGAAAGTAAAAATATTATTAAATGTTACTGGGTTGGTATGTTGTGCATTCTGTTTTCAACAACTGATTTATCGAAGCCCGCTAAATTTTCTGCGCTTAATCAGGCTTATTCATTCAGGCAAGACGAAATGACTTATTCTGTCTGGGAACAGGAGTGGTCGCATATTATTGCCAGGGCATTAGAGGAAGAAGAAGAACATAACCCGAAACTGGTTTATGTTATGAATCAATTGTGGAAAAAATATGGTTTAACCCTTTATAGGGCAGCCGCAAATCAATTTACAAACACTCCTTTGCTTCCTCCTTCTTTCGAAGAAGCACCGATTGAATAATAAACTGGCTCTATTGTTTTATTAAAATATTATATTCCAGGGGGGTAAAAGGGACGTTGGGGAAGAAGATAAAAACGCTTTAGAGAGATAAGAGCGTCATCGGAGATTGAGAAAATAGTATGGATGAACTATGACGATAAGGAAAGGTGTTCTCTTGTCTCTCAATTAATATTGGAATATTTAAAGAACAATGAATTAATTAATTGATAATTCCGTATCGTGATGAGGTGCATTTTGATAGATGTATCTTATCACGAAATCACAAATAAATGATCCGGAATTACCGGGGATAATAATAACCGTTTTATTTGCGGAGAGTATTGAATAATCATAATTTAAATTTTTTGAATTCATCATCTAATAAATTAATTTTTTAGATAATCTTTAAGGTATTGTCTTATACGAATGCCAGATTACTTATAGTAATTGGCAAGGATATTTATTTGCCTCGAAGAGTGTGTCTTTGTTGAATTTAATTAATTGAATGATTTTAATAAAATATAAGTCATCAATCATGATCAAAAAGACACTTATAATTTCGTAGATAAAATGTCATTTTTAACTACGGCGATATTTACTTCATTATTATATAAAGTAACTGAAAATGTTAGAAAATAATATTAAACAATGTGATTTAATCACTGATGTTTGCCTTAAAGAAGACGCAATAACATTGATGGATATGCTTGAAAGTCAACTAAAGTACCAGGCAGATGGATATGTTGTTATTGATAAAGAACAATCGCTTAATTACGCTGATTTCTATTTGAAAGTGAAAGAGATTGGATATTGTCTATCAGAAATGAGCTCAAAAAATTCAGTGAGTATTGGGCTTTTTTGTGACCCTTCTATAGATTTAATTTGTGGTGCGTGGGGTATTTTATCAGCGAATAAAGCCTATTTGCCTTTATCGCCTGACTATCCAGCTGAGCGCCTCAAATATATGATAGAAGATTCTGGCATTGATGTGATTTTTACCCAATCGCATTTAAAAGAACAGTTGCAGGACATTGCACCAAAATCAGTATTAATTATCACACCGGAAGATGTCGCTCTGACGATAAAAACACGAACAATAGAAGATATTCTCAATACGGCTCGAGTTCCCAACCCAACCAGCCTGGCTTATATTATTTATACTTCTGGTAGTACGGGTAAACCAAAGGGAGTTATGATTGAGCATCACAGTATTGTGAATCAAATGAGATTTCTTGCAAAAGCGTTCAGCTTAGGCAAGCACTCTCGAATTTTGCAGAAAACGCCAATGAGTTTTGATGCTGCTCAATGGGAAATTTTAGCGCCTGCAATAGGTGTCCAAGTGATTATTGGCCCTGTAGGATGCTATCGCGATCCGGATGCGATTATTAAAACAATTCTTCAACATCAAGTGACAACTTTGCAATGTGTTCCTACTTTACTGCAAGCGTTACTAGATAATCCCAATTTTTTGGATTGCTTATCACTGACTCAAGTATTCAGTGGAGGAGAGGCGCTGACAACCAAATTATCCGCTCAATTTTTGAATAGCTTTACTCACTGTGAATTGATCAATTTATATGGTCCAACAGAATGTACGATTAATTCATCGTATTTCCGGGTGACAAATGAAACTTTGCCAAATTATCAAACATCTATTTCAATTGGTATACCTGTAGATAATACAGAATACTACGTTCTTGATGAGAATAGATTACCTGTGGTGGTGGGTGAAATTGGCGAGCTTTATATTTCGGGTGTTCAGTTAGCACGTGGCTATTTGCATAAGCCAGAAATGACAAAAGATAAATTTATTTATAATCATCTTGCATCCGAAACTAAATACCCGTGGTTATATCGAACGGGAGATCTCGTGACCAGAGGGGCCGATGGTAATACTTATTTTGTTGGTCGGGTTGATAGCCAGGTCAAGTTACGAGGTTATCGTATTGAGCTTGATGAAATACGTCATGCGATTGAAGAACATAGCTGGATAAAAACAGCGGCAATGTTAATTAAGAAAGATGCCAGAACGGGTTTCCAAAATCTCATAGCATGTGTGGAATTGGATGAAAAAGAAGCCGCGCTGATGGATCAAGGTAATAGTAGCTCACATCACAAATCAAAAACCAATAAACTCCAGGTGAAAGCTCAACTTTCTAATTCTGGTTGTCGGAGTGAAGAATTGTGTGAGAATCGTCCTGTAATCTTACTGCCTTATAAAGAAGGAGAGATAAAACAAAGAGAATATGTCTTTGGGCGCAAGACATATCGCTATTTTGAGGGGACAGAAATAACGGTAGAGAAACTAAAAACATTGCTGACAACCACTCAGCAGCGTGAAATTTGCTCTTTGCCACTGAATCATTTAACACTTAAAGATTTCGGCTATGTGTTGCGTTATTTTGGTCAGTTTACCAGTCATCAACGTTTATTGCCAAAATATGCCTATGCTTCACCGGGTGCTCTCTATGCGACTCAAATGTATTTTGAATTGCATCATGTTCTCGGTTTGGATGCGGGGATTTACTATTATCATCCTGTGACTCATGAGTTAATAAAAATTTCAACATTGAGTCGTCGGCAAAAGCCAATGATAAAAGTACATTTTATTGGAAAGCGTGAAGCTATTGAGCCCGTTTATAAGAACAACATACAAGAAGTTCTGAAAATGGAAGCGGGTCATATGATGGGGCTCTTTGACGATATATTACCGGAAATCGGCTTGGGTATTGGTGAAAGTGAATATCAAGCTGCCTGTCCTGATTGGTATGATGGTAATATTCAGGATTATTACCTTGGTGCATTTGAAATATGTCGCTATGAAAATAGATTACCACCATTTGATACCGATCTTTATTTGCAAACACATGCTAATAAAATACCTGAGATGCCATGTGGTTTATATCACTTTTCTAACGGGGAATTTGTGCGAGTAAGTGATGATATTGTTCGGAAAAAGGATGTTATCGCGATTAATCAGCAAGTTTATGATCGTTCCAGTTTTGGTGTGTCAATTATTCCACGTTGTGTCCCTGAATGGCATTATTATATTACATTGGGTCGTCGATTACATGCGTTGCAAAGTAATCAATTGTGTATTGGATTAATGTCATCTGGTTACAGCTCAGAGAGCAATAACGATTTACCTTCGGCGAAAAGGATGCGATCTATTCTGAATGCGCTTGATAAACCTATGGCGGCATTTTATTTCTGTATAGGCGGGAGTGTTAGCCAAGAGCAATACACTTGTGAAGGTATGAAAGAAGATGTTGTTCATATGAAAGGGCCAGTTGAGATCATTAAAGATGATCTTCATCAGCAACTCCCTCAATATATGATCCCAAATAAGGTATTAGTTTTCGATAAATTACCTTTGACGGCCAATGGAAAAGTAGATTACCCGTCTTTGTCAAAATCTAAAGCAGTGGAGGATATCTCAACACAGAGACCATTAGTGCCATTACGGACAGAGACTGAATTGAGGCTTGGAAAAATTTGGATGGAAGTGATGAAATGGGATTCAGTATCTGCACACGATGATTTTTTCGAGAGTGGAGGTAATTCTTTGATGGCCGTTGCTATGGTTAATAAGATCAATGAGGCCTTTAATATTCGTTTTCCGCTACAGATACTTTTTCAATCTCCCAATATAGAAGAGTTGGCTAAGTGGATTGAGCAAGCCGATGCTAAAACAATATCAAGATTAATCTTATTGAATCAGGCAAGTAAGGATCCAATTTACTGTTGGCCGGGTTTGGGTGGATATCCTATGAGTTTGAGGTTGCTGGCTAATAAAGTGGTTCCCGACAGGGCATTTTATGGAATACAGGCATATGGGATAAACGAGAGTGAAATACCGTTTTCTTCTATCCAGAGAATGGCAGAGGAAGATATTAAAGAGATAAAGAAAATACAGCCAGAAGGGCCCTATACATTATGGGGATATTCATTTGGCGCCCGGGTAGCATTTGAGGCTGCGTACCAGCTTGAACAAGCCGGAGAAGAAGTTAAGGCATTAAACTTGTTAGCACCGGGATCGCCT
Organism: Photorhabdus khanii NC19; assembly: GCF_000517265.1. Lineage (GTDB taxonomy): Bacteria > Pseudomonadota > Gammaproteobacteria > Enterobacterales > Enterobacteriaceae > Photorhabdus > Photorhabdus khanii. Next base: position 325,923 of record NZ_AYSJ01000013.1, on the reverse strand, counting down.
CATCTTCACATGAAGCAAGAGAAATATCACGATAAAGGCGCTGAATTTACTAATCCGGCTTTTGTTCAAATACTTTTTTCTGTATTTGCTCGTTCAATCAGTAGCCCAATGGTTAAAACTTGCTTAGAACAGGTGAATAGTGAAGCGACATTTATTAACTTTATATGTAGTCGTTTTAAAAACTTGGAGCCATCATTAGTAAAACGTATCGTTAGGATTGTGACTTTGACTTATGATTTCAAGTACAGTATTGATGAGCTTTATCACAGATATCTAAAGGCACCTATAACTATTCTCAAGGCGAATAAAGATAATGATTCATTTATCGAAAAATCTGGCGTGTTTTCATCAACACCACCTAAAATAATTGAATTGATATCGGATCACTATCAACTGTTGGAAAATGAAGGTGTGACTGAGATTGAGAAAATAATCTCGCTTTTAAATTACCAGTAATAAATACAATCCGTAAGATTCAATAAGTAGATATTAATAGATATATTATCTCTAATGTTATATTTAGTAGATAATATCAAGAGAATGAAAAGGTATATAACATGAATATCAGTCATAGCGTTCCACTTAAATTCAGCTGTGAAGTAAAAGACGCGCTTGAATCAGGAAAACCTGTTGTTGCTCTGGAATCCAATGTGATTACACATGGCTTGGATTACCCTGATAATGTCATAACAGCTAAGCATGTTGAGCAGGCTGTTCGTGAAAGTGGGGCAATTCCCGCAACGATAGGAATAGATAATGGTGAATTTCTGATTGGGATGTCAGATGAACAAATTGAGAAATTTGCTACTGCATCTCATGTTCCAAAAGTCACGAGTCGGGATATTCCGGTCGTGTTAGCGAGTGGCGGTATGGGGGCGACAACAGTGGCATCGTCAATACTTGCAGCAGAAATAGCGGGTATTAAATTCTTCTGTTCTGCGGGGATTGGTGGGGTACATCGAGGTGCAGAGACGAGTATGGATATATCCGCAGACTTGACTCAGTTAACGCGTTCCCGTGTTGCTGTGGTCTGCGCTGGCGCAAAAAATATCCTCGATATTGGATTAACATTGGAATTCCTGGAGACATGGAATGTGCCAATCATATCCTATCAGTCGGATGATTTTCCTGCATTTTACTGTCGTTCCAGCGGATTCAAAAGTCCACAACGTCTTGATGATCCCGCCGTAATTGCCAAAGCGATTGAGATAAATTGGATGTTGCCGGGGGGAAAGGGGATATTAATTACGACACCAACCAAGCCAGAGGATGCGATAGAGAGTCAAAAGATTGATATGATTATACAAGATGCGGTATTAGAGGCTAAGAAGAATAATATTGTTGGTAATTCGTTGACAAAGTATCTGATGAGAATGATTGACCGAGAAACCAATGGGATCTCGGCGAAAGCTAATATGGCTGTATTAGTTAATACAGCAAATGTTGCTGGAAAGTTGGCGGTGGCCCACACCATTCATAAATTTTCAGGCGAAATTTATTCTGGCAGATCCCAGGCCCAATAAGTTGATTTTCAATTGATCACCGGCATTAACTGGTACCATTGTGGCAAGGGAACCGGAAAGAATAATTTCTCCCTGGCGTAGCGTCGTATCCAGCGTTCCCAGCCTATTCGCCAACCAGGCAACGGCGTTGGCAGGGTGCCCAAATGCGGCGGCACCTATGCCGGTATCAATCAGTTTGCCGTTCTTTTCCAGTGTCATGGTAACGGCAGCCAAATCAATTTCTGATGGCAGACGGGTACCGTTACCAATAACAAATAAACCTGATGAGGCATTATCAGCAACCGTATCCGTGATTTTTATTTTCCAATCACGGATACGGGAATCGACGATTTCGATACAGGGTACAACATAAGCTGTTGCTTGCAATACATCTTCCGCAGTAATACCTGGACCACGCAAATTGTGTTTCAGGATAAAGCCAATTTCACCTTCAGCCTTCGGCGCAATTAATTGTTCAATGGGCACAGTGGCATTATTTTCGTAATACATATCTGAGGTGAGAATGCCAAAGTCTGGCTGATCTACGTCCAATATATCCATCACTGCCTGGCTGGTGATACCAATTTTCTTACCGATAATTCGTTCATCGGTTGTTTCCAGACGGCGGGCAATAACTTTTTGCTGGATGAGATAAGCATCGTGTAATGTCAGTTTTGGATATTCATCAGAAATCGGGTTGATGGCTTGATGACTCCGCCATGATTGAAACAATTTTTCGCCAAGATGGTTTATCACGTTATTCATTGGTTGTTGCTCCTGATCAGGCGACAAAAGTGATATTCCGGGGGGAATATCACCCATTTGCAAGCGACATTATTTGTTGCCGTTTAGCAGAAAATCGATATGAATTCGATTGAAGGTGTCTGGATCCTCATATTGAGGCCAGTGACCACATTTTTCCATTACGACAAAACGGCTGTTTTTGATAAGCGCGGCAAGGTGCTGACCCACGGAAACCGCGGCAGTTGGATCGTGAGTTGTCCATAGCACCAGAGTTTCGGCCTGAATTTTTGCCAGCTCATCTTCGGTCAGAAGATTACGCAGGCGGGTATCCATGTCTTGCAGGCACATAATGTTTTCCATTGCAGATAACATATCTGGCTGACGATAAATCGCAAAACGGGATTCAACCAGGTCTTCTGTCACCATAGCAGGATCTTCCATCAGGAATTCAAGACGCTTGCGGGTGGCTTCCAGATCCGGGTTTTTCACTGCATTCAGGCTCAGAGTGCGCAAGCGTTCCATCACATTTGGATCGGCAATCATACCTCCCGCTGTATTCAGCACCAGACGGCGAATATATCGTGGATATTTTGCCGCAAAGCGGGCGGCGACCCATCCACCTAAAGATTCACCGGAAAGGTGAATTTTTTTCAGATTTAATGTTTCGACAAAATCCCGCAAGTGTTCTACATAATCGATAATTTCATAAGAGCGGACAGGTTTATCAGTGAAACCATGTCCTAACATATCAATTGCCAATACGCGAAAATGTGCAGCATGAGGCAGAACATTACGCATATAGGCTTCCAGATGACCACCAATACCGTGCAAGAAAATCAGGGTTTCAGGGCCGCTGCCAGCTTCAAGTACGCGGGTTTTTATCCCTTTTACATTAATATGGTGCAAATGAACTTCACCACCAGCAATTGCTGACCAAAGCGATCGTAACTCAGGTTGTACAAGCTTATGTTGACGGTTTGTCGTTGACATAACAATATTTCCCTTATTTTTTTCAGGTTAATTTAATGTTAATATAACGACATCAAGCAATATTAACTAATACTTAATATGTCTAATCTGAAATGTAAAAACGATTATACTTAATTTCTATAGATATTTATTTTCAACAATATCTATTAAATGTGATAATAATTCTGATGTGTTGTCTTTTCGCCATGCCATTATTAACTCTATTGTTGGTGAGTATCCTGACAATGGCCGGCAAACAACAGCATCGGTCATGATGCTAGTAATATAGAATGGCACTATTGCACATCCTAAATTCAGGCTGACCATGTTTAAAATTAACAACATATTGTTAGCTGTTTGAATAATATTCGGGGAGACATTATGTTCAGCAAAATAATTTTCTATAATCTGTTGTAATATACCGGATTGTGTTGGATCAGGAATAATAAAGTTTTCACCATGTAGGTCTTCGACTGAAATTTTCTCACAATATCTTAGCCTATGATTAGCAGGCATAAGTACTACCAATGGTTCATTAAGAATAACTTTAAAATCAATATAATCGCTCTTTATCGGCGGACGCATAAAAGCGACATCAATATCACCTTGTAATAATTCTTCTTCTTGTCCTGGATTAAATAAACTAATAAGTTCTACTTTTGCTTCAGGATGAGAAAGACGAAACACCGGGATAACTTCAGGTAGAACTTTAACTTCTGCTGATGGAACGAACCCAATGGTCAGCACAATTTGTTCTTGTGCTGCTTTGCGTGCCATTTTTTTTGCTTTCTCTGCATTGTCAAGAATAATCCTGGCCTGTTGGAGAAAAACTTCCCCGGCTTTGGTTAAAGAAACTCTGCGTTTATTTCTTTCTAATAATGTAGATCCAATATAGTCTTCTAAATCTTTTATTTGCTGGCTTAATGAAGGTTGTGCGGTATGCAATTTTCTTGCGGCTTTAGTAAAGTTTAATTCTTCTGCTACTGCAATAAAGTATCGTAAGTGTCTTAATTCCATTGCCGTTTCCTCTACATATCGAAAAAAAGTCTCAATTTAAACAAACAATGTATTTCACAAATTATTAATCTATTAATAGCATTCATTTTGCATGTTGGCAAAAAGTCAACTTTTCATTTACATGAGGATCAATAATATGACATTGAGCAAAAACTCAGATATTTACCGCCTGATTGATGCCCGAGCCGGTCGTGTAACTCCTCAGATTTATATTGACCCTGAGCTCTATCAGTTAGAACTCGAAAGAATATTTGGTCGTTGTTGGCTCTTTTTGGCTCATCATAGCCAAATCCCACGTCCGGGAGATTTTTTTAATACTTATATGGGAGAGGACAGTGTTGTTGTTGTCCGGCAGAAAGAGGGTTCCGTTAAAGCTTTTCTAAATCAATGTCGTCACCGCTCAATGCGGGTTTGTTACGCGGATAGTGGTAATACCCGTGCGTTTACTTGTCCTTATCACGGTTGGTCATACGGTGTTGATGGGCGATTAGTTGACGTTCCATTGGAATCGTGCGCCTATCCACATGGGCTTTGCAAAGAGAAATGGGGACTTCAGGAAGTTCCGTGTGTGGAGAGTTATAAGGGTTTGATTTTCGGTAATTGGGATACGACAGCTCCCTCCTTGATTGATTATCTTGGTGATATGGCCTGGTATCTTGATGGTGTGCTTGACCGTCGCGAGGGAGGAACAGAAGTTATCGGCGGTGTGCAAAAGTGGGTCATCAACTGTAACTGGAAATTACCTGCTGAACAGTTTGCCGGCGATCAATACCACGCTTTATTTAGTCATGCCTCTGCTGTACAGGTTTTAGCTGTAAAAGAGGGCGATAATGAAAAAGCGTTAGGCGCTGGTCAGACTTCCCGGCCGGTCTGGGAAACGGCAAAAGATGCAGTGCAATTTGCTCAGAACGGTCACGGTAGTGGATTTTTCCTGACTGAAAAACCTGATGCCAACGTTTGGGTTGATGGTGCCGTCGCCCGTTACTACCGTGAAACCTACGCCGAAGCAGAACAGCGCCTGGGGAAAGTCAGGGCACTGCGTCTTGCGGGCCACAACAATATTTTTCCAACACTCTCCTGGCTTAACGGTACAGCGACGATGCGGGTATGGCATCCACGCGGACCAGACCAGGTGGAAGTATGGGCATTTTGCATTGCAGACAAAGCGGCTTCTCCAGAGGTAAAAGAGGCTTTTGAAAATAGTGCAACCCGTGCATTTGGTCCGGCAGGTTTTCTCGAACAGGATGATTCAGAAAATTGGGTGGAAATCCAGAAGGTACTCAGAGGCTACAAAGCCCGTAACAGCCCGTTGTGTATGGAAATGAGGCTGGGACAAGAAAGAGTGCGGGACGATGGTATTCCAGGCGTGACCAACTATGTTTTTTCCGAAACTGTCGCCCGTGGCATGTATCAACGCTGGGCTGATTTACTGACCAGTGAAACCTGGGATGAGATAGAGGAAAAAAGCCGGGCTTATCAGCAGGAGTTGGTCAAATGAAAGAGTTAATCGTCAATCAAGAAAAACGGGTATCGGTAGAGCTGCATTATGAAATAAGTCAGTTCTTGTACTACGAAATAGCGTTACTGGATGAGTGGAAATTTCGTGACTGGCTTGAACTGTTATCAGAAGATCTTAGTTATACCATGCGCACCATTGTTAACGCCCAAACCCGCGACCGCCGCAAAAGTATCCAGCCGCCAACCACTTGGTTATTCAATGATAATAAATTTCAGCTTGAACGCCGGATTGCCCGGTTAGAAACGGGTATGGCATGGGCAGAGGAACCGCCATCCCGTACTCGTCATCTACTGACAAACCTGGTGATTACTGAAACAGGTTTGCCAGACCAATTTCATGTTCAGTCCAATTATCTGCTGTATCGTTCACAAAAAGAGAAAGATGAAGCTTTTTATGTCGGTAAGCGGTTGGATTATGTTCGCCGCAATCTGAATACGGGTAGCTGGCTGGTTTGCAGACGTGAAATTACTCTGGATCAAGCCGTCTTAACTTTCCATAACCTGAGTGTCTTATTCTGATGAGCCAGTTATTTGCATGTACTGTTGAAGAATTGCCCGATGGGGAAGCGCGTAAGGTGGAATACACACCGGATATTGCGCTGTTTCACTATAACGGCGAATTCTTTGCTGTTGATGACCGGTGCAGCCACGGTAATGCCTCTATATCCGAAGGGTATCTGGAAGACAATGCGACAGTTGAGTGCCCACTGCATACGGCCAGTTTTTGTCTTAGAACCGGGAGGGCGCTTTGTCTTCCTGCGACAGATCCATTGAAGACGTACCCTGTTGTTGTCGAAGGTGGAAAAATTTACATCACTGTTTCGGAGGAGCAATAATGAGTTGGATGAAAGATCAAGTCATTTTATTAACAGGTGGTGGCTCCGGTTTAGGTTTGGCTTTAGTGGAACGTTTTATTGCGGAAGGTGCCAAAGTTGGCGTATTGGAGTTATCTGCGGAAAAAGTGACAGCGCTGGTGCACTGTTTTGGCAAAGATATCTGTGTTATTCAGGGGAATGTCACCTCTTTTGCAGACAATGAACGGGCAGTTGCAGAAACTGTTCGATGTTTTGGTAAGTTGGATTGCTTTATCGGTAATGCCGGGCTCTGGGATCACAAAACCAGCCTGCTTGATGCGTCAGCAGAACAGATTGACAAAGGATTTGATGAACTGATGGGGGTTAACCTGAAAGGGTACATTCTGGGGGCCAAAGCGGCATTACCTGCGCTAACAGCATCAGAAGGTAGTATGATTTTTACGTTGTCGAGTTCATCATGGTTTTCTGGTGGTGGCGGTGTGTTGTATACCGCCAGCAAGCATGGCGCAGTCGGGATGATCCGCCAGTTAGCGTATGAACTGGCACCGGTTATCAGAGTTAATGGTGTCGCGCCGTGTGGCATGCCAAGTGATCTCCGTGGCCCGGCTACATTATCCCAGCAGGATAAATGCATCACAGACAGTCTGCCGCTGGAAAGTATTGGTGCAGCATTACCTTTGCAATTCACGCCTCAGCCGGAAGACTTCACCGGCCCATATGTCATGCTCGCTTCTCGTGCAAACAACCGTACCTTAACCGGTGTCATGATAACGGCTGATGCCGGGTTAAGTATTCGCGGGGTTCGCCGGATCACTGCGGGGATCATGTCACCGGATAAAAAGGGGAATTCAGATGACCATTAAATTGATCTGTACTTCACACACGCCTTTGATGGATTTTTGTTCTCCACCTGGAACGACAGAAAAGCATGTTCGGCAGGTTTTTCAACAATTGGCTGAACAGGTGAAAGCATATGATCCAGAATTGATAGTGATTTTCGCCCCTGACCATTTCAATGGTTTTTTTTATGACCTGATGCCGGCATTTTGTGTTGGGGTCAGAGCGAATGCTGTGGGGGACTGGGATATTGGCAAAGGTCCACTCAATGTGCCTGAAAACACCGCGAAGGATCTCATTTCTGCTTTATATGACACCGGTATTGATGTTGCACAATCCTGGCGTATGCAGGCTGATCATGGTTTTGTTCAACCTTTGATGTTGCTTTGCCAGGATTTACAGCGCTATCCGACTCTCCCAGTCTTTATTAACTGTGCCGCCAGTCCATTACCGACATGCCGCCGTACCGTTGCGCTTGGTCGTGCGATTGGACAATTCTTGTTTAAAACAGATCAGCGGGTATTGTTGTTGGGTTCTGGTGGTTTATCACATGATCCACCAATATCGCAGATTGGACAGGTACCGCCGGAAGTTGAAGAGGGCTTGATTGCCGGGAGAAATCCGACAAAAGAAGCGCGTCAAAGACGGCAAGGCCGGGTGATTGCGGTTGGAGAATCGTTGGCGCGTGGTGAAAATGTTGTTGCGCCGTTGAATCCTCAGTGGGATGAAGAACTGTTGAGTATTTTTTGCAGTGGCGATATACGGCGCCTTGCTTCATTAACGAATGGCGGGATCGCTATTCAGGGCGGTAAGGGAGGACAGGAAATCCGCTGTTGGATTGCCGCTTTTGCAGCACTTTCTGTTTATGGCGAATATAAAGCCCAACGTCATTATTACCAACCTATTAAGGAATGGCTGGCTGGAATGGCAATGGTCAGTGCTCAACCTGTGAATTAGATGGGGGCATAATATGCGAGATCAGACTTTTATTATTGTCGGAGCAGGGCAAGCGGGGGCGATGGCCGCCGCAACCTTAAGGCAGCAACAGTTTGATGGCGATATTATTTTAATTGGTAAAGAATATCATGCACCTTATGAGCGGCCTATTTTATCAAAAGAGTATTTAATGAACCCGGAGGAAGAACCGAAATATTTGTTCTCCGAAGATTTCTATCTGAAAAATCGGATAGATTTACGCATGGGTCAGCCGGTCAGTCGTATTATTCCCGCGGAACATTGCGTCGTTTTGGAAGATGGCAACAAGCTCAGGTATGACAAACTCCTGCTCGCGATGGGGGCAAGAGCCAAGCGGTTTCCGTTACTTGATCAACTCGGTGAGAATGTTTATACCCTGAGAACACTGGATGATGCGCAACGCTTACGCCAGGCGGTGAAAGAAGGTAAACGGGTTTTGATTGTCGGTGGAGGTGTTATTGGTCTGGAACTGGCGGCAACCTCCTGTGAAATGGGCGCGAATGTGACGGTTATCGAACAGGCGGATAACATCATGGGGCGTTGTGCACCTCCGTTGTTGCAGGATTATCTTTTAAATCGCCATCAGGAAAAAGGGGTGCAATTCTTCCTTGATATCAATATTGTTTCCGCACAAAGGCAGGAGAATGAATTAGTGCTTATACTGAACACCGGAGAAGAGGTGATCGGAGATATTATTATTTATGGTATCGGTGCGGAATTCAGGGACAAGCTCGCTGCTGATGCCGGATTGGTTACTAATGGTGGCATAGTCATTGACAGCTGTTGCCAGACGTCTGAACCGGATATTTTTGCTGCCGGGGATGTTTGCCTTCAGAAAGAGCCAATAACTGGGGATCTCCAACGTCGTGAAACCTGGGAAAATGCTAACCGTCAGGCAACTATCGCCGCACATGCAATGATGGGACTGAAGCCTCCACAGCCAAGTGTTCCGTGGTTTTGGACAGATCAATGGGGCATTAACATTCAGATGGTTGGCAAAATGCAGGCTGAGGAGTGGCATATCCAAGGTGATCTGCAATCAGATAAAGCCATTTTATTGGGTACAGAGAATGAAGTTTTAGTGGGTGCTGTCGCGATTAATCAGGGAAGAGAAATGCGGAATTTACGGAAATTACTCTCTAATCCTATGGCGATTGAGGTGTAGCGTTTGAACACGTTAATTTTATAGAGATAGACGGGTGATGAACTGTTTTATTATCGAATATCGGTGGCTGTCCAAGTGGTCACCGATAGTCATTACATGGAATCTATTTGCCATAAACTAAGCCCACTGTTCACCAGAGAAATGATCAACGGAATGATTGATGAAACCATAGAAAACGTCTCTATCTGGAGGAAGCTTGCCGTTGAAGTTGGTGTACCAGGTTCATTGATTAAGGAAGTCGACTCAAATTTGAGATTAAATATCTAATATTACGGTTCAAAACGAATCAAACTGTTTTAAACCGTAATATTTATTTAAGTAATGCAATAAGTTAAATACTATCTTATTAATGTTCAATAATATAAAGATCTTTCAATGATATAAAACCAAGCGGGCTGATATAATATCCGCCAATATAAGGTTTTACTAGTCTGGCACTAACATAGTAATAAATAGGAATTGACGGTACATCTCTTGTAAGAATATCTTGTGCTTGCTGGAAATATTTCATATCGTTTGTTGTTTTGGCTTTTTTCATCAGATCATCGTAAATATTATTACTATATAATGATGTATTATTAGAGCTGTTGGTTACAAAATTATTTAAAAATGAGGCGGGATGATCATAATCAGCTGTCCATGCATATCTCACCACATCAAAATTACTTTGATGCATTGTGTCTAGCATTGTTTTCCATTCTTGATTCTGTAAGATAGCATCTACGCCCAGATTTTTCTTCCACATTGAAGATACGGCAATAGCAATCCTTGTATGACCTTCTGATGTATTATAAAGAAGATTAAATTTTAGAGGATTATTTCTGTTATAACCCGCTTCATTCAATAATTTCCTGGCTTTTTCAATTCTTTTCGCCAGTGTCCATGATGCATAATCTGGTTGTTTTAAATTCATTCCTCCGGTATTCGGTGGGGTATTATTATAAGCGGCTTTTTGACCTTGACCTAATACCTTATCTGAAATGATGGTTTTATCTAAAGCCAAATTTAATGCCTGTCTGACTCTGATATCATTAAAAGGTGCTTTTTGGGTATTAAATTCGTAATAATAAACACCTAATTTAGGCGAAATGTGAACCTGGCTACCTAACTTAGTTTTTAAGGAGTTAAATGAAATTGATGGGATACTTTTCGTTATATCTATTTCCCCTGCTAAATAACGATTCACCACTGCTGTTTCTGACGTGACGGCAAGATAGGTGACTTTATTAATAACGGTATGTGCATTATCCCAATATTGTGGATTTCTGATACCAATGACTTTTTCATTGACGATCCATTCAGCCAGTTTAAACGGGCCACTACTGACAAACACATTCGGTTGAGTCCATTTCTCACCATATTTTTCAACCGCTTTTTGGCTGATAGGCACCATTACCGGATGTGCCACCATCTGTAAGAAATAGGATAGCGGCTGTTCTAATGTCACTTCTACCGTCATGTCATCCAGTGCTTTAACACCTAGTGCATCGACTTTTTTCTTTCCGGCAAGAATATCTTTGGCGTTGGTTATATACATGTTTTCAATATAGCTGCCATATGGAGATGCCATTTGGGGATCAATTAAACGTCGCCAACTAAAAACCACATCATGGGCAGTAATAGGAGAACCATCAGACCATTTTATTCCTTCTCTTAAATGAAATAACCACACTTTATTATCTTTGGTTTCCCAACTGACGGCTAAATCGGGATTTAACTTACCATCAATGCCTGTGTCAATTAATCCACTAAAGAAGTCGTGAATAATATCAAATTCAACATCACTTTCAACTTTATGGACATCAAGAGACGCAGGTTCTGAACCATTATGAAGAACAATATCCTGATTAATTGCCAGTTTTGTACCAGGTGGAATAATTGCCGCATGAGATAATGTCAAGCTTCCAAATATAATTCCTGTGAATAAAAATATATTTTTTATTGTCTTTTTCATCGTGATTTCTCCAATAAGGCTTCGTTTTTTAATATTGATGTTGCAAGTTGAGCAATATCTGATATTGGCTCGATTGTAAATAACCCTGCCGAGGAATAGCCCCCGAATTTTTTCTTCCGGTTAAAAAAATCTTAGATCCTGCTCACAGATCAGCATATTTTCCTGAACAGAAATGTCGAAAGTTACATCTATGTATCTAATTATTCTTTTATTCTTTTTTTTAGTTGAAAAATTAACATCTATATAGCAATTGAATATATTAAGTTATAGGTTATATTTTATATTATCCAATCCATCAGGAGATAACCATGGCGGTAACAACGCTCAGGCATTTCATTAATAGTCAGTATGTTGAATCTAAAAGTTCCGAATATTTTGACCTGGTAAGCCCGGTCACGGGTGAAGCCTATGCACGTTCTCCTAACGCGACTATAGCGGATGTTGATGAAGCTTATGCATCGGCTAAAGAGGCGTTCAAGATCTGGGGGCGCAGCACACCGTCAGCACGTCAGCAGGCGTTGCTGGCATTAGCCGATGCGGTGGAAAAAAACGCTGAACGTCTGATCGAAGCGCAAAGCCGCAATACGGGGCAGCTCAAGCATCTGATTGCCTCTGAGGAAGTTGCGACGTCAGTGGATCATATCCGTTTCTTCGCTGGTGCCGCCCGTTTTCTGGAAGGCAAAGCGACGGCTGAATATCTTCCTGATATGACGACCAGCATCCGGCGCGAACCACTGGGCGTGGTGGGGCAAGTTACACCGTGGAACTACCCGCTGATGATGGCAGTATGGAAGATAGCGCCTGCGCTGGCAGCGGGCAATACTGTGGTACTCAAACCGAGCGATACCACGCCGGAAAGTACTCTGTTGCTGGCTGAACTGGCCGCTCCGTTCTTCCCTGTAGGTGCATTCAACGTGGTGTTGGGTAATGCCAGTGCGGGTGCTCTGGTCGTTTCACACAAAACGCCGGCTATGGTTTCCATCACGGGTTCCGTGCGTGCAGGTTTGCAGGTTGCCTCTTCGGCGGCGGCTAATCTCACCAGAGCACATTTAGAGCTAGGCGGCAAAGCGCCGGTGGTTGTTTTCGCCGATGCAGATATGGATAAAGCGGTGGAAACCATAGCTACCGCGGGGTACTTCAATGCGGGTCAGGATTGTACGGCAGCCTCGCGTGTGCTGGTGCATGAATCTGTTTACGATACCTTCGTCGCCAAACTGGTGGCGGCAGCTAAAGCTACCCGTTTTGGCTATCCGGAAGATGAAGCGGCGCTGTACGGGCCGCTTAATAATGCTCGTCAGTTGGAACAGGTCAAAGGGTTCATTGCGCGTCTGCCCGCTTATGCCCGTATCGAAACAGGAGGCCGTCAGGCCGAACGTTCGGGTTATTACTTTGAACCTACGGTAATTACCGGTCTGAAACAGCACGATGAAGCAATCCAGACCGAGATTTTCGGCCCGGTTATCACGGTGCAGAAGTTCCGCGATGAACAGGATGCCATAGAGAAAGCTAACGACGTGAAATACGGACTGGCCTCCAGTGTCTGGACTCGCGATCATGGCCGCGCGTTGCGTTTGTCACGTGAACTCGATTTCGGTACCGTCTGGATTAACACCCATATTCCTCTTACGGCAGAAGCGCCGCACGGCGGCTTCAAGAGTTCTGGATATGGTAAAGATCTGTCGACTTATGGCTTCGATGAATATACGCGTATCAAACACGTGATGAGTTCCAACGACTGACACAGGACATCCGTCATGATTCAGAATAGATCTCCACGCGACTTGGTGTCGCGTGCGCACCATGAGTTGTTTACTGACCGTGATGTAGGGGCGCTTGAGCGTTATTTTGCGCCGCATTTCATCGAACATTCCCCGTTGGTCAAAGAGGGTCTTGCCGGATTGCGTGAGTTGGTCCGGACACATCCTGAACTGCATCACGAAACGTATCGTGTACTGCAAGATGGTGATCTGGTCGCCATCCACGGTCGTTTTACGGGATTAGACGACCGGCCGCTGGTCGGTTTCGATCTGTACCGGGTTGCCGACGGCTTAATCGTAGAACACTGGGACGGCCTGGTACCCCAGGCCGAACCCAACGCCAGTGGCCGGACTCAATTAGACGGCCCGACTGAAGCAGGTCATGGTCATGACCGGGAGAAGAATCGCGAGCTGGTGGTCAACTTTTTCACACGTACCCTGATCGAGGGCCACTACGAAGAGTTTGTGAACTACACCAATGGTGAATTGTTTCGCCAGCACAGCCCCGATATTCCCGATGGTACGGCTGCGGTCATTTCGTTTCTTAAGCAACTCAGGGATGAAGGGCAGGGTCTGCATTACGCCAAAATTCACCGTACGGTAGCCGATGGGCAGTTTGTTCTGACCCATTCGGAGGGGAGTATCGCCGGAGCGCGTCACAGTTACTTCGAGCTATGGCGCATTGAAAATGGCGAAGTGGTTGAACTTTGGGATGCTATCACCCCGGTACCGGAGGATGCGAAAGCGCTGCATCGCCACGGCATTTTTTAACGTTGAACGATACCCGGCGCGGATGGCATGGCGGTAGTTGGGAACTGTTCACATCGGGCGTCTGCCTGCTGAAGCCCGTTTATTTCAGATTGCTGAGGAGTTTTCATTTATGACTGAATCTATGTTAGCCAAAAGACGCCGCGCGGCGATTGCAAAAGGCGTGGGCGTGACTACACAAGTTTATGCGGAGCGTGCGGAAAACGCTGAAATTTGGGACGTTCAGGGGCAACGTTATATCGATTTTGCCGCCGGTATCGCCGTGGTGAATACCGGCCACCGCCATCCGCGCGTCATCGCGGCAGCCAGAGAACAACTGGAACAATTTACCCACACCTGTCATCAGGTAGTGCCCTACGAAAATTATGTGGCGTTGGCCGAACGTTTGAACCACCTGGTGCCTGGTAATTTTGCGAAGAAGACTGTTTTTGTCACTACCGGGGCCGAGGCGGTGGAAAATGCCGTGAAGATTGCGCGTGCCGCTACCGGGCGCAGTGGCGTGGTCGCTTTCAGCGGCGCTTTCCATGGACGTACCTTCCTCGGTATGTCATTAACCGGCAAAGTTGCTCCGTACAAAATGGGGTTCGGCCCGCTGGTTAGCGACGTTTACCGTGTTCCGTTTCCGATCGGGCTGCATGGCATTAGTGTGGAACAAACGCTGAATGCGCTGGAAAATCTCTTTAAAGCCGACATTGAGCCTACGCGCGTCGCTGCCATCATCATCGAACCGGTACAGGGCGAAGGCGGTTTCTATCCTGCGCCTCCTGAGCTGCTCAAAGCTCTGCGTGAGATCGCCGATTGCCACGGCATTGTACTGATCGCCGATGAGATCCAGACCGGTTTCGCGCGTACGGGCAAACTGTTTGCCATGGAGTATCATGAGATTACTGCCGATCTGACCACGATGGCGAAAGGTCTGGCGGGCGGTTTGCCGCTGGCGGCTGTGACGGGACGTGCCGAGTTGATGGACGCTGTCGTGCCTGGTGGTCTGGGGGGAACCTATGGTGGTAACCCGGTGGCGATTGCGGCCGCCCATGCGGTGCTGGATGTGATCGAAGAAGAGAAGCTGAATGCGCGGGCGACGCAGCTGGGAGACCAGCTAAAACAGCGTCTGCATAAACTGCGACCGCGTATCCCGCAGATCGCCGACGTGCGTGGGCTCGGGCTGATGATTGCGGTGGAGTTTAACCGTGCGGACAGTCAGGAACCCGATGCCGGCTTTACCAACGCGGTACGTCAGAAAGCGCTGGAGCGTGGTCTGATCCTGCTGATATGCGGTGTACACGGCAACGTGATTCGTTTCCTTCCGCCGCTGACCATACAAAATAACGTTTTTGACGAAGCGCTCAACATTCTGGAGTCGGTGTTGCTCGATCTGACTGAACAGTAGATAGAACCTGCTGCCTCATAAGAGGGGATAACAATGCACTGGTATTTAAATGTATTAAAGAACTATGCATGCTTCAGGGGGCGAGCCCGGCGTAAGGAATTCTGGTATTTTGTTCTGTTCCAGATCCTGGCTGTATTTATTATCTCTTTCCTTGAACGCTACTTTGCCGTTGCCAATCCTGAAATTTATATGGGCTGGTTCAGCGCTGTCTATCTGCTGCTCACATTTTTGCCCGCGCTAGCTGTGAATGCCCGCCGCCTGCACGACATCAACTGTAGCGCTTGGTGGTTACTGCTGCATCTCATACCGTTTATCGGCACTGCTACCTTGCTGATTCTCGCCGGTCTGAAAGGGAGCTCTGGCAGCAATAAATACAGCTCAGATAGCCGTACTCACTCATAGGAAAACTCTCCAGACCAGGCCAGCGAGTGATTTCAAGATCATGACAGGAGTGCTGAAATGACAATGAATAGAAGAGACTTTATCTCTACCGTCGCGACGCTAGCGGGGGCAGGAGTGCTTTCATCTGTACTTCCTAACTTATCCTTGCTCGCCCAGACCTTAACCGCGGCCGATGCTCGGGCCGTCAATGTTGATAAGCTCCGGCCGACGCTGTTGGAGGATGCGCAGCACAGAGCCAGCCGGTTGGGGCTGGATCCGCGCATCTGGAACTGGCATAAAGACGCTGCTGCTGACGCCATGCCGGCCAACTATTATGAAGCATCTCTGGCTGACTGGTCAGCTTTTGGAAGCCTGCCTGGAGACCAGAACTGCGAGGTTGTGGTCATCGGCGGTGGATTGCTGGGTGTTTCCACGGCATTGCATCTTGCTGAAGCGGGTGTGGACGTGATTCTAGTTGAAAAGGATAACATTGGTTCAGGCGCTTCTGGCCGTAACGGGGGACAGATGACCCCCGGACTCGCACGCTGGGAAGCTGAAACCATGCTGGAAAAACTTTCGTCCGATGAGGCAAAACGCCTATGGCGTTTTGCCTCTGTTGAAGCGATGAATCTCGTGGATGAACTCCGTGAGCGTTACAGTTTCGAATGTGACCGCAAATATGGTCATATCACTGTTGCGGTGCACGCAGGCCACATGGGGCCGCTGGTGGCTAATGCTGACGCCCGGCGCCAAATGGGAGATACAGCAATGAAGGTTATCGGACCGCACGAATTGCAGGAAGAGTATGTGCGTTCGGGCATCTACCATGGAGCAAATATCGACAGTATCGGTGGGCAGATCCAGCCTCTGGCGCTGTTGCGTGGCCTGGTTTATGGTTTCGCCAGACTGGGTGGGCGAATCTATGACAGTACGAAAGTGAAGGGCTTCAGGCAGGATGCTGGTGGCACAGTCGTAGAAACTGAGCGGGGGGCTATCAGGGCAAGTAAAGCCGTGGTGCTGGGTGTGCATAGCTCCACGGGTGAGTTTATCTCCGGTCCTTCCACCACGGTGCCTTTTTTCTCCTACGTAGCGGTAACGCCGCCGTTGCCGGTGGATGTCAAAGAGCTGATCCCGTCAGATCTGCCGGTCTACGATACACAGTTACAGGTTGACTACTATCGTGCGGTGCGCAATAACCGCCTGTTGTTTGGTGGACAGGGTACTGGCAACTCCTGGTCACCGCGTGATGTGAACAACTATCTGCTTGGGCGTATCAGAACCGTGTTCCCGCAGCTGGAAAAAAACGAACTAGAATATTCCTGGGGCGGGATCAGCGATCTGACCCTGAACGGTGCTCCCGATGCCCGCAAGAGCGGCGACAGCGTACCCGTGTATATGGTACATGGCTGGAGTGGTCATGGCGTGGCGCAGACGGTGCGCATTGGCAAAGCTATCAGCGACGATCTTACCGGACGCAACGACGACTTTACCATGCTTACCTGCATCGACCACGCGAGTATTCCGCTGGGCTCCTATCTCTCTCCAGTAGCCATTCCGTTGGCTAAGGGTGTTTTGGGAGTGATAAGCACGTTTAATCCGGCAGAGATGGTTTCGTTCTGAGCAGTACTATGCAAGGCTCTAGTTCGTTGCGTGACATTGGTTAGTGATGAAAATATGCGGTAGGGAAATGCTCTTTAATTAAACAGAATAATTAATTTATGATAAATAAATTATAAGAATTTAGAATGATATTCTGGCTGAATATTATTCTGATTAATAATCTTATTATATTAAAATGACAATATATTTATTGGTGGATATTTATTATTGCTTTTATCACTGGAAGGAAATAATTTATCAATTCATCTTGCATAATTCACATAATAGAAATTCTATTGGCCGAAATATTGAAAATACTTATTTATGATTATGGTGATATATCTTGATTAGCCTACTTTTATAACTAGAAAATTGACATTCTCAATCCATGTATGAATGGTAACCAATATGCAGAGAACCCAAAGAGTTGTTATTACCGGTATGGGGACCGTAACACCGATTGGTGAAGATGTTGAATCGTGTTGGCAAAGTATTATCGAGAAACGACATCAATTTCACAGAATTGAATTTCCTAACTCATTTATTAATTCACGTTTCTTTTCTTTCCTTGAATCAAATCCATCACGCTATCAGCTCTTGCCGAAAAAGTTAACGCATATGCTTTCTGATTGTGGAAAAATAGCGTTGAAAGCCACTCATCAGGCTTTCGCGCAAGCATTTGGCGCAAATGTATCTCCGGTTGAATATTATGATAAATACGAATGTGGGATAATTCTTGGCAGTGGTTGGGGTGCTATCGATAGTGTCGGAGATTATGCTTGTCAATATAAGGAAGTAAAATTAGCTCATCCCATGAGCAATCTTATCACTATGCCAAGTTCCATGACGGCGGCATGCTCGATCATGTATGGATTACGTGGTTACCAGAATACCATTATGGCGGCATGCGCAACGGGAACAATGGCGATAGGAGATGCATTTGAAATTATTCGCTCAGGGCGTGCAAAATGTATGATTGCCGGAGCAGCTGAATCACTTACCCGGGAATGTCATGTTTGGAGCATAGATGTACTCAATGCATTATCGAAAGAGCAAACGGACCCGAATCTTGCATGCTGTCCATTTAGTCTTGATCGCTCCGGGTTTGTTCTGGCGGAAGGCGCGGCTGTGGTTTGTCTGGAAGATTATGATTCGGCGGTGGCACGTGGCGCGGTTATTTTGGCGGAAATTAAAGGTTACGCTCAATATTCAGATGCCGCCAATTTAACCCGGCCAACAGAAGATATTGAACCTAAGATATTAGCAATAACTAAAGCCATTGAGCAGGCACAAATTTCGCCGGAAGATATTGACTACGTTAATGCTCATGGCACATCTACACTTTTAAATGATCTTTATGAAACACAATCAATTAAAGCCGCATTGGGCCGATATGCTTATCAGGTACCCATATCAAGTACAAAATCTTATACAGGTCACCTTATTGCTGCCGCAGGTAGTTTTGAAACCATTGTTTGTGTGAAAGCCCTGGCTGAAAATTGTTTACCGGCAACATTGAATTTGCATCGGGCTGATCCAGATTGCGACCTTAATTATTTACCTAATCAACATTGTTATACGGCTCAACCAGAAGTGACTCTTAATATCAGTGCAGGTTTTGGGGGGCATAACGCGGCATTGGTTATCTCTAAGGTAAGGTGATCGAAATGTTGATTTTTGGAATAGAAGATATTAAACACTGGTCGAACTTCTCTGGGGATTTTAACCCCATTCATTATCCAGAGAAAAGCGAGTCTTTGCACAATATGCAGCAATATCCGGTACAAGGCATGTTGAGTCTTCTTTATGTACGGCAACAATTTGCTCAATTATTTTCAGCTTTTTCCGCTGAGGTACTGAATATTGATGCTTTATTCCGTCAATATGTTTATACCGCATTACCACATCAACTGAACATTGATGCTAAAAGCAAAACGTTTAAACTGGAAAATCCATGCAGGAAAAGCACATTGTCCGGCAATACCCGTGTAGAGAATACAGTGGCATCAATTGAAGATTGGGTCATTCAGGATAACTGTCAAAAGCTAACGATAACCGAGAGAGATATTTATAAAAAACATGTCATCTTTAAACATTATTTTCCCAGTGTTACTTCTGTTGGGTGGTTTCTGGATGCGCTTGCATTTCATTTTGTCATTAATTCGACAAGTTTTCTTAATTTTGAACACTACCACTTTAATCAATTAAACGATTATTTGAACCGATCTTTTACTTTACATACCGGGCAAGGGATAAAGATTAAGAAAACGGTTGTTTATAGCACAGAATTACTGTCTTCGCCGAATATTTGTATTGAATTAAACCCTCCATTATTGATTAAAAATGGTCCTAAAGACTATGTCCGTATTTTTCATTATCGATGTTTATATAATGAAAATCCTATTTTTGTTTCAAAGATTTCAATTATCTCTAAAATGGAATAAAAGGAATGAAGAATGCCTACACAAAGTGACATTTTTACTGAGGTAAAAAATAGAATATTAATGATGAAAGATATAGAAGAGACAGAAATAACACCAGAATCCTCTTTTGTTTCGCTTAAATTTGATAGTCTTGACTATGTGGAAATTCAAGTGTTTATATTGGAGATATATCGAATTAGTATTAAAGCCGAACTTTTTTCAAATCATTCTATTTTAACATTAAATGAACTTACTCATTATGTAAAATCACAGTTATAGTTTGAGTTTTTACTTAATACTATTTTTTACTACCACTAATATTTAAGGAGTTATAATGAATATTATAGAAAAAAGTAAATTTTCTGCTCTATATTCCGGATATTCAGAAACAGAAGGTTCTTCGTGGGTTGGGAATCTGTGTTACTTCTCAGCTGGTTTGGAGCACCTGCCTATTATTGTTAATAAGCGTCGTTTCTTGATTGAATTTGTTATTCCAAAACATTTATTTGATCCAACCGTTGAACCTAGAGTATTTGATCTGGATATAAATAAACAGTTTTTACTTCGTCGTGACCATCGAGAAATAAACCTTTATAGTTTAGGTGAAGGTAATTATATGGATAGGACAACAACAGATAGAAAACTGTTCGAATTAGATGAAGATAGTGCGCTATTTATTAAAACGTTACGTCAAGCACTTTGTAAATATGTTTCTATCACGCCCTCAACCACTCAATTCGTCTTTTTTGCGCAAGGAAAATACAGCGAATTTATTATGAATGCCCTGAAAGAATTTAATGACGAATTATCAAGGCATTATCGCATTAGAATTATCCCTGAGCTACAAGGGCCATTCTATGGCTTTGAACTTGATATTATTTCTATTACAGCCTAATTCGCAAGATTGGAGGGTATTATGGCAAAGAAAATCACAACATTTACTATTGAGAGAACTGATAACCGTTTTTATGCTAATGGGCGTCATCAATCCATGGTAAAAATTTCTGTACTTAAGCAGGAATATAATGGCAATAATTGGGTAAAGATAGCGCTTAGCGATGCTGAAAAAAGATCGATTCAGGTGGCGGCATTAAGTGATAGCCTGAGCTATGATCAATTAAAAATGCCTTCAGGATGGACAACAACAGATACTCGGGGTAGATATGTGTTTGGGTTATTGAATGGTGCTTATAATGCTTCATTTGATGAGCCTGTCACAGATCATGCTGGCGATTGCTGTACAAACGAAAACCATCAACAGAATGAACAGAGTGCGAATGTTAAGAGTGTTCCTGAAATTATCTATCGTTATGTAAGTAGTGGTAAAACAGGAATAGAGCAGTTGATGGCCAAAATGACATTCGAAGATACAACAGGGAAACGTACACTAACGACCAATATGTCAGTTGGTGATGATGTTTTTGACAGTAAAATTTCATTAGAAGCCATCGTGCCTTATGCGATCAATGCCAATCAATTGCATGAATCAATAAATAAATTATCCGACAAAGAAGAAAATCCTACAAAATCAGATACCCATCATCAGACAATCAATCTTTACACATGGACATTACCCTATAATTTGAGGATTTTTGAGGGGAATGACAGGACAGTTAATCGCATATATGCTCTTGGTAAAGACTCATCAAATGAACGATTCCTGACAAGAGGAAGAGTATTTAAACGAGGAACTTCATCTGTAAATGCACGTGATAATGTGAATGGAGGATGTGTTATTGACCATTCTTATTCTGTGACTATTCCAGACACTCAGCTTGCGGCTGAAGTACTCCAGGTTACGGGGTGTTCATGGACGAGTAGTCATCATGATCAAGGCTACGAAGTCTCAATTATTGATAATTACGGTTGCCAACATAAATTTAAAATATCATCTTTTAATACAGGACGTGAACTGAGAATAACGAGAATATAAGTTAATTTTCCAACTCTATTTATTGCTGGTAATCACTTTTGCGTTTACCGGCAATTTAGTATCTGTTGTCGTCCGTAAATTGATAAATAAGAATATTTTACCTGACTATAACCTTAATTAAACAGGAAATTTAAAATGAAAGTTGACGATATATACTCCAATGCCTTTAATTTTGGATCTTATATTAACACCGGTGTCGATCCCAGAACAGGTCAATATAGTGCAAATATCAATATTATCACGTTAAGACCAAATAATGTGGGTAATCTGGAGCAAGCACTGAGTCTATCATTTTCACCATTAACGACTTTAAATAATGGGTTCGGTATTGGCTGGCGATTCTCATCAACCACATTGGATGTAAAAACATTAACATTTAGCCGGGCAAATGGGGAACAATTTAAATGTAAACCACTTCCTCCTAATGGTCATGATATCAGCTTTAAAGATAAAAAATTAAAAGATCTCCGTGTACATAAATTTGATAGTAATATTTTCTATGTTTATAATAAGAATGGTGTTATAGAGATACTTAAACGAATTGGATCAAGTGACATTGCAAAAACCACCGCAATTGAATTTCCTGACGGTGAAGCATTTGATTTCATTTATAACTCAAGGGTTGCATTGTCCGAAATAAAATATCGTGCAACTGGAAAAAACTATCTTAAACTCAATTACGATGGAATTAATTGTACCTCAGTTGAATACCCTGATGATAATAATATCACTGCGAGAATATCATTCGATTATCGGAATGATTATCTGATCACCGTGACGGTGCCTTATGATGCTTCAGGCCCTATTGATTCTGCAAGATTTAAAATCACCTATAAAATGTTGCAGGGTATATTTCCGGTTATAGATAATTTTCGTACGCCAACCGGTTATATTGAACTGGTGAGTTATAAAGAAAATGGACATAAAGTAACAGATACCGAATATATTCCTTATGCTGCTGCATTGACTATCCAACCTGGCAATGGGCAACCGGCAATTAGAAAATCCTATGAATACAGCTCGGTACATAATTTTTTGGGATACTCTTCTGGTCGGACAAGCATTGATTCCAGTCAAGATAATTTATATTTGGTCACTGGGATATATAATTATTCATCAATTGAACGTGTTTTAGATGGTACAAAAACAGTTTCATCAACGGAAAGAGTGTTTAATAAGTTCCATTTGATGACCAAGGAAGCCAAAACCCAGGACAATAAAAGAATTACAACGGAAATTAAATATAATGAAGATCTGTCGAAAAGTTTCTCTGAACAACCCGAAAATTTACAGCAACCAGCGCGTGTGGTAACACATTATACTGACCTACAGGCAAATACCTCACGGGAAGAGGTGGTCAATATTGTCACTGATGATTGGGGCAATACCTTACGTGTCACTGAAACAAGTGGGATACAGAAAGAATACGTTTATTATCCTGTCAACGGGGATGGAAATAATTGCCCTGCTGATCCATTGGGTTTTTCCCGGCTTTTAAAATCAATTACGCAAAAAGGATCGCTCGACGCCTCGCAGAAGGTAGCGGATAAAGTGACTCACTACACATACAAGAAGCTGCCAACTTTTACCGGTGCTTATATTAAAGAATATATCTGTAAAGCTTCAGAAACAGTCGATAGCAAAATAGTACGAACTTTTACCTATATTAATTCACCTGCAAGTAAGACGCATGGTTTGTTGGAGAAAGTATCTTCTGTACAGAATAATCAGTCAACGGTAACAGCATTTAAATATGAATATTCAACAAGCACCATTACCACAACCGCCACGGTAACGGGGTTTGATGGTGCAAAAATGCAATCGAAAAATGTGACCTCTATTTATACACAGCGGCAGCTTCGCAAGGTTGATGTAAATCATGTCATTACGGACCAATCCTATGATCTTTTAGGCCGAATTACTGAACAAACTATCGACCCTGGGACGACAAAAGAGATTAACCGTGGTTATGCTTATCAATATCCCGGTGGAGATGAGAATAGTTTCTGGCCAGTGATGATAGAAATTGATTCTCAAGGTGTCAGACGTAAAACCCATTACGATGGTATGGGGCGTATTAGTACAATTGAAGAGCAAGATGATGACGATACTTGGGGCACATCGGGAATTTATCAGGGTACATATCGTCAAGTACTTGCCAGACAATATGATGCTTTGGGGCAATTGGCTAAAGAAACCACAAATGATTGGTTATGGGATTTAGCTTCTAATCCTCTGACCCGCCTGACGACGCCTTTGGTCACAACGAAAACCTATCAATATGATGGCTGGGGAAACCGTTACAGTACTGAATACAGCGATGGTCGGATAGAACTGGAAATCCATAATCCTGTTGCAAGGACGATTACGCAGGGAGTGAAAGGACAGGGGATGTTAAATATTCAGCAAAATAACTTTGACCAGCCAGGTTCTATCAAAGTTGTCTATCCTGATGACACTGTATACAGTTCTCGTACCTATCATTATGATGGATTTGGCCGCAATGTGACTGAAACTGATGCGGAAGGCCATGCCACACAAATAGCTTACGATGTGTTTGATCGTGTGGTGAAAAAAACGCTTCCGGATGGGACCCTATTAGAATCCACTTTTGCTGGTTTTAGCCATGAAGAATTAATCTCTGCACTGCATGTCAATGGAACACAGTTGGGCGCGATAACCTATGATGGCCTTGGGCGTGTAGTAAACGATACGGTTGGTGGTCGTAAATCAGAATATGTATATGGGCCTCAAGGTGATAAACCTATTCAATCCATTACGCCTGCACATGCCAAGCAAAATATAGACTATCTGTACCATCTTGGCAGTGTCATGTCCAAATTTGCGACAGAAACAAGCCAGCAAAATTTTCGTTACCATACAAAAACGGGCGCTTTATTATCTGCGTCAGACACTGCGTCCCAGAGTAATTATAGTTATTTCCCGTCTGGTGTATTACAACGAGAATCATTGTCGCAGGGGAATAAACCGATTTCATCAGGCGATTATCTTTATACGATGTCTGGCTTGATTCAGCGTCATAAAGATAGTTTTGGTCATGATCATGTTTATAGCTACGATGCTCAGGGGAAATTAGCCAAAACTCAGCAAGGTCCACAGGATGCGACATTTGAATATGATCAGGTTGGGCGACTGGTGACCACAACAACAACGGACACGACATCATTATCCCAATTAGTGACAAAACTCGAATACGATGTTTTTGGTCGGGAAATAAAACGTACGCTAGTCAGTGATTTTGCAATACAAGTTATTACACTGAGTTATACCAAGAATAATCAAATCAACCAACGTATCACCTCCATCGATGGGGTGGTGATGAAAAATGAACTCTATCAATATGATAGTAATCAGCGTTTAAGCCAATACCAATGTGAGGGAGAACAATCACCGGTTGATCATACCGGCCGTGTGTTAAATCAACAAATTTATCATTATGATCAATGGGGAAATATCAAGCAGCTCGATAATACATACCGGGATGGTAAGGAGACAATCAATTATCATTTCAGTAAGGTCGATCCGACCCAACTTATTCGTATTACCAGCGATAAGCATCAGATAGAGCTAAGTTATGATGCTAACGGTAACCTGATACGAGATGAAAAAGGTCAGACTCTCATTTACGACCAGAATAATCGCTTATCACAAGTCAAAGACGGTAAAGGTAACCTGATATGCAGTTACCAGTATGATGCACTGAATAAGTTGACAACACAGATTTTAGCGAACAGTACAGTTAATCGTCAGCACTATGCTTCAGGTAAAGTGACTAATGCTCAATTGGGTGATGAAGCGATTACCTGGCTGAGTAGTGATCAACAACGGCTTGGTCACCAGAGCACAATAAAAGGTCAATCAAGTTACTATCAATATGGTAATGACTGCAATAACACCGTTGTGGCGAATCAGAACGAAAGAGAATTGACCTCTTTATCCTATACACCTTACGGTTTCAGGAGCTTAATTTCTTCGTTACCCGGTTTAAATGGTGCGCAGATCGATCCGGTAACAGGATGGTATTTTTTAGGTAATGGGTATCGTGTTTTCAATCCGGTTTTAATGAGATTTCATAGCCCGGATAGCTGGAGTCCTTTTGGCCGGGGAGGGGTTAATCCCTATACTTATTGCCAGGGAGATCCGATAAACCGGATTGATTTGAATGGGCATATGAGTGCAGGGGGGATATTAGGCATTATATTAGGTGCAATTGGTATCATTGTCGGCATTGTATCACTGGGGGCTGGGGCTGCGATTAGTGCTGGTTTGATTGCTGGTGGCGGTATTATCGGTGCTATTGCTTCCACCAGCGCAGTTGCTGTCACCGCGACCGTAATTGGATTAGCTGCTGATACGATAGGGATTGCGTCAACAGCAATAGCGGAACAAGATCCGAAAACGTCAGGGATATTAAATTGGGTAAGTCTTGGGTTAGGGATTTTTAGTTTTGGCATCGGCGCGACGACATTTGCCACTTCGCTGGCGAAATCAGCAAGGGGGGGTGCTCAAGCAACCAGTGCGGGTGTTATTGGATCAGTACCTATTGAATTTGGTCAGGTTTCCAGCCGTGCCAGCAAGCGCTGGGATATTGCCTTATCCGCAGTATCATTGGGTACAAATGCGGTGTCGCTCTCTACCGGGATAGCCGCTTCTGCTGTTGCAGACAGCAATGCGAATGCAGCTAATATCCTGGGATGGGTATCGGTAGGTTTTGGTACTGTGGCGACAACCACAGGGTTGATAAACCTCGCACGTTCTGTTTATTCAGTAAACAATCAAACCTGGGAGCTGAGTTCATCATCGGGTACTTCTGAAGGAAGTGAAGCCTATACTTTATCCCGTTTCACCCAACTGGAGCCGGAAGCCGTGAATGTTCATCCAGCTGTTCGGGCTGTTGAGGTGAACCAGGCATTCCGCAATAGTACCGGGAATCTCTTTAGTGAATCGTCCATTGAAACCCGTAATGTGTTGCGAGGGCGTTTGACGATATAAGGATTCTGCGGGCTGAACGAAATAACAACTATTGGGCGACGTATACGTCGCCTTTTGTGAAAAATCGGAAATGAGTTTAAAGCTATTTTGCAAGCAGTCTACGATGATAATTTTCTTATTTTGCGATACCTAAAAACAAGGCCAAACAGCGATCCACTTGCTGCATCGTCGCGTAATCCAGTTTACCAAATACTGCTCCGGCTTTTTCTTTCGGGACAGTCATTGCCTTATCAATCATGACTTGTGACAATTTTTCAAGATTTGTTTCAGGGAAAGGTTTAATTGTCACCCGGAAGAGTTATTAAGTCTCCCCGCTTCACTCCCAGTCTCCTGAATCAGCCAGTTCATTCATCGCACCTTCTAATAGTGCATCCGTTTCCTTGTCTTGTATTGCTGTAGCCAGATGGCTTTGACGCCGGCACTCTTCTTTAAAATGAGGAAGGCGTGTATCAGGCACCCATATTTGAATGGGCCTTAACCCTGACTTCCTAAGTTGTTGTCTGTGTTTTTTTACACGATCTGCAACCTTATTCATCTCTCATCCTCGTGACATGTAACCATGTTCATAATATAACCAAAAAAACGTTACATGCAACACTTTGTGTGCATCACTTTTTTATTCGCACATGGGGATAATCTTACTGTATATTATTTTAATATTGATATCGGTGCTTACAATAATTTTTCATCAGGTGAATATTTTGCGCTTGTCTTAATTAAACTCCCGAATTTCTCTGTTATTTTTTTAGAAATGTGGCAAACATGAAGCAATTTTGGCAAATAGTTAGCGGTAATCCGATTATGGTTGTATACTGTGAAAAAGAGATAATAAGCAAGGTGGGGCTATTGAGCCAAGTAAATTAATTAAAAGATGAGGAGCTATTATGACTAATATTTATATAAATAAATATGCTTCAAATAGTATCGTTGCGAAACTCCCATTGGCATCTGATAAAAAAATAGAAAAATGGAATGCGGAGAATTTAGATTTTCGCATTTGGACCCCGGGATTTGTATGGTTGGATGGCCAAAGCATTTCAGAGTTTCGCAACTTATTTCGTTATCCAGGTATTACAAATCTTTATCTTGCATTCACGTTTAAAGCGCAGTTTCTCACTCCACTAAGCTCTACAGCAGAAATGTCAAGGGCACAGCCAATTCAAGATTGGTTTTTCAATAATGGGGAATATATTGAGAATGGTTTTGATAATTTCGGCATATATTCCAGTGATACAGGGAGTGGAGAATACAGTGTAAATTTCATTGACCCCTGTTTTTATCTTATAAAGAATGGTGAATTGAATTATAGTGATAAGAGTTCCGCTTTTCCAAACCTTGTCCTTCGGGTGAAAAGTAAAGTCAGTTCAAATTTTCTAGTAAATTTAATTCCTACGGATTTTAAAGTTATTATTAGTTAGTTTAATACTATATTGAACCCCATCTTGGGTGGCTGACCTGAGTCAACACACCCAAAAGAGGATTCGCCTTATAAGCTGGTTTCCTTAACTACCTCATTTTCCCTCTCTTTTTCCAGCATAATCAGCAATTCAAGCATACTGATAATATCTTTAGATGCTTCGCGGGCCTTTCTATGTGATAAGACAAGATTAGGGAACTTATTCATGAATGCGCTGACATTTAACTTTCTATCCGTATCCGGATTGTTGTTCAACGAGTCTATCAATTGGGACAGGCAATCTCTCGCCCGTAGTAAATTTTGCTCCAGATAGGGTAAATATTCTTGATAAGTATGCAGCAGTTTTTCTAATTTTTTTGTTTTCAGACTACCACCCGCATGTGGACCCGGTTTCATGTTAGCCATTGCCCGAAATGTATCTTTGCCTTTGTTATAAATACCACGGGGATCCAGTCCTGCCGCCGCAGTCAAACCCAAAGCTAATTTTGAGCTAACGGATATTGAGCCATATTGCAGCATGGAGCTGAAAGTACCCGCGGTCCAGTTACTCACACCTTCGGTAATAGAACTGGTAATCACATCAGGCGTGTTTGCCAGTGCAGTATCCAGCACAAAATCTTGCGCATATTCTCTGTTCACATAGGTACGATATAGCTCATGTAGCCTGGGGTAGCCGCTCAATTTATCCTGTAATTTCTTCATTACCTCACGTTCAATATCTTTAGTCGTATTGTTGGCACAGGTTGGATATAACTGGGTATGAACACCTGTTCTTGACGTAATGGGCTTTACCAATTCTCCACCAATGCTTCCTGCCGCCGCACTGGCGAGAAAAGAGAGTGCAGGACCGCCTGGAGCCGCAGCAGCGCCAGCTAATCCTGCACATATTGAAGCGGGAACTGAACGTATCATCGTGTCTTTAATTTCCACCAGTGCATTTCGCCCCATTTTATTCAACAGCTTTTGCGGTGAGCTAAGACGATACAATTGCTTTTGCAGTGCATATACATTCTGTCCCGCCATGACCATTGATCTATTTAACATATCAAATTCATATGCCAGTTTTATTTCCTCTTTGGTGAAACCTTCAAATCTGGAGTTTCCCATATTAACTTTTCCTTTGAATGAGAATGGGTTTATTTTTCTGATCAGATAATATTCCCATGCTTTTTAGCGTTTAGTGAAAAAAATAAATCAATTTTTGACAAATCAGATAGTGAGGGTATTGAATGACGGGCGGGAGTGTAATGTAAAGTTCCGGTAAACGGATGGTAATAATAAGGTTAAGCGGATTTCCATCCATAGTGGATAGTCATATTACTGTGGATAGTAATCCGCCATTAATTATAGATAAAATTGTTACTTTCGATTATTTTGCCTCAGGGAGTTTAGCGAGCTTAATCCCCAGCAGCAGAGCTAAAAGGATGAGCAGGGTAATAAATAAAACGACGCCGTTCCAACCCCATTGTAGCCAGAATATGCCGCCAAAAGTACCCGCTACACTTGAGCCGGCGTAATAACAAAAGAGATAGAGAGATGATGCCTGTGCTTTGGCCCGACGAGCGCGACGTCCAACCCAACTGCTGGCGACAGCGTGTGCGGCAAAGAAACCGGAAGTGAGTATGACCATCCCAATTATAATCATCACAGTAGAGGGCAGCATGGTAATAAGAGTACCCATTAGCATCATACTAATCATCACTATGAGTATTTTTCCGAGTCCATACTGATTTGTTAATCTACCCACTTTAGATGCGCTGTATGTACCGGCTAAATAGACAATGGACAACATACCGACAGTTGATTGACTAAAATGATAGGGTGAGTCCAGTAAACGATAACTGATATAATTAAACATCGTAATAAACCCCCCCATGAGTAAAAATGCTTCGGAAAATAATAATGGCAACCCTTTATCACGAAAATGTAATCTCAGATTTATCAATAAAGATTTAGGTTTGAGAGAACTTGGCCGGAAACGACGGGATTCAGGCAACATGCGACAAAACATAATTGCAGCAATTAAGGCAAATAAGCCTAATACGATGACAGAAACCCGCCATGAGAAATGATCAGTTATCACCCCCGATATTAACCGCCCACTCATTCCGCCAATAGCATTACCGCTGATATAAAGCCCCATTGATAAAGCAACAAAGTGAGGATGAATTTCCTCACTAAGGTAAGTCATTGCAACGGCTGCTACGCCACTGAGAGATAAACCAACCAGAGCGCGCACAATCAGAATTCCATGCCAACTGGTCATAAATGCACTGAGTAAAGTGAAAAATGCGGCGGCAGATAGCGCGGTTACCATAACATTTTTACGGCCAATAGCATCAGATAAAGGGCCGGTTATCAATAACCCCAGCGCCAGCATCCCAGTCGAAAGCGATAAAGATAAACTGCTGGTGGCCGGAGAAACGCCAAAATCTTCCGATAATATAGGTAAAATTGGTTGAACAAAGTAGAGCAGGGCAAATGTTGCTAATCCTACGGTAAAGAGTGACAACGTCACCCTGATATACAAAGGATCTTCCTTCTGAATATAATCTCTCTTATTTTGCATATCCTGGACAAGATTATTATCGGGAGTTGGGTTTTCGCTGATGCTACGGGTGGTGCTCACATGATTTCCTTAATTAAATAAGCAACTTGCATTTTGATCCAGATCAAGCATATGAATTGCAAAATATTTTGTCTAATATATTAATCATTAATAATAATATGTATTAGATCTCAAAGGTGATTATGGCTATCGAATTACGGCACTTACGTTACTTTGTTGCAGTTGCAGAGGAATTACATTTTGGTCGCGCAGCAGAGCGGCTTAATATTTCACAGCCTCCGTTAAGCCAACAAATTCAGTCACTTGAAAATAGTATAAATGCACAGTTATTAGAGCGTAATAACCGGAATGTAAGCCTGACCCCGGCAGGTAACATGTTTCTGGAGGAGGCTTATCAGATTCTGGCGCAGGTTGATGCCGCAGTGATAAAAGCAGCGAGAATGCAAAAAGGCGAATTAGGTGAAATATCTATTGGTTTCACGTCTACAACACCGTTTATGCATAAAGTCACGTTGAGTTTACGGCAATTCCGCGAACGATACCCAGAAGTATCTATTCATATGCATCAAATGAACACCAAACGCCAGATTGCTCCGTTGCTGACTGGGCGGTTAGATATTGGGATCATGCGTAATACGCAATTACCGGATAACTTGGAGCACCGGCTATTATTTCGTGAATCTTTTATGCTGGCTGTTTACGATGGACACCCTTTATTAGAATATGCTCAGCTGGGAATAAAGCTCGACATGTTGGCGGGCCATCCATTGGTATTTTTTGAACGTGAAGTTGGAACTGCTTTGTATGATGAAATCGTGACTTTACTTGCCCAAGCGGGTGTGACACCGATGATTTCACAGGAAGCCGGTGAGGCAATGACTATTCTTGGTCTTGTCTCTGCTGGGCTAGGGATCAGTGTTGTGACTGAATCTTTTACCCGTATGAAAGTCGATGGTGTTCAATATATTCCATTAGCTGATAACCAATCTTTCTCTGAGGTTTGGTTAGTCAATCATAAAAGCCGACCCGTATCAGCCGCGGCAGACAGACTGACAAGACTACTCATATCTAATATTCTGAATGAGAAAAATGAGTAAAAATCAGCTAAATTTCGTGCTTAATATCACATATTGATTGAAAGAATGATACTTTTTGCCTAAAACATCGACATAATCAGCCGACAATTATTTTGAAGCACAAATTAATTAAAGAGCGAAAGGGTGAGTATGGATGGACAACCAGGTCATATTGATCAAATAAAACAGACTAATATTGGTGCTGTTTATCGGTTAATTGATCAATATGGCCCAATTTCCCGTATTGAGCTATCTAAAAAAGCACAACTTGCCCCAGCGAGTATTACTAAGATTGTTCGTGAATTGGTTGATACGCACTTAGTGATGGAAACAGAATTTCTGGATTTGGGATTCAGAGGACGCCCGGCGACCGGACTGAAACTTGATTCTGAAAGCTGGCATTTATTGTGTGTTAATATTAGTCTGGGAAATTTAATATTGGGTCTCCGTGATCTAAGCGGCAAGTTAATTGTTGAAGATGTCTTACCATTACCGGCCAGCAATAGAAAATCCTTTTTGGACTGTATTACTGATGAAATTGATGCATTTTTTGGCCGATATCACTCTCGTCTTGAGCGTCTGACAGCAATTAGCATTACTATAAACGCGATTGTTGATCCGATTAAAGGTTTAATCAGCGACTTTCCCTATTATCAGATTCAAGAATTGTCAATAGGTGAGTACCTGCATCGTCGCATCGGATTACCGGTATTTCTCCAACATGAAATCATAGCCTGGACGATGGCTGAATCGTTATATGGTGCGGCAAAAAATTGTCAGAATATTATCCAAGTTGTTATTGGTGAAAATGTTGGGATTGGCGTTGTCATTGCAGGACAAACATTACATGCGAGCAACGGTAGTGTTATGGAAATAGGGCATATTCAAGCTGAACCTGATGGTGAACGTTGCTATTGCGGTAACTTGGGATGTCTGGAAATAGTTGCAGGTATCAGTCACATTTTATCCAGAGCAAAGCAGCAGTTAATAACGGTGCCAGATTCTTTACTTAACTGTGAACCGCTGACTATTGAATCATTCTGTCAAGCGGTGAATAAAGGAGATACTCTGGCAATGGATATTATCCATGATATAGGGGTAAAAATTGGTCATATTGTCGCAATTATGGTGAACTTATTTAACCCAGAAAAAATTCTGATTGGTTCTCCGCTTAATACTTCACAGCAAATTTTGTATCCTGTTATTAATGAATGCATTCAAAAACACGCTTTGCCTGCTTATAGTAAACAGGTTCAGTTGGTTGCAACCGAATTCAATAACTCAGGAACATTATCTGCGGTGTCATCAGTTAAAAAAGCTTTATATGACGGCTCATTGTTGGTTAATTTAATGAAAGGATAATAGACCTGATAAACGTTCTCTGGTTGTAATATTTGCTTTATATAAATTTTTTCTTCCTCAATTTACGCAATAATTAAACAAAACATTGAGCTAACGCAATCTCCCTTATAGCCGTACCCTCTAAACTTAAGTGCTCATTAACCGGATTTTATCTGTCATTATGGAAAACAGAATTTATGTTAACTCGCCTATTTGTTACGGGGACAGATACCAACATCGGTAAAACAGTTGTTACCCGTGCATTATTACAAGCTTTTAATCGTGACGGAACAACAGCCGTAGGTTATAAGCCTATAGCCACAGAAGGGTATGAAACAGAAGAAGGAATGCGTAATCGAGATGGTCTGATTTTACAAAAATCCTCTCCCGTTCAGTTTAAATATGAAGAAATTAACCCCGTTATCTGGAAAAGCAGTTATTGTGAAGAAAATCAGGTTGATTTCGATCAGATGAAAAAAGGATTAAATAACCTTAGCAGTAAAGCAGATTGCGTTATTATTGAAGGCAACGACGGTTGGCGTGTGTTGTTGAATGATGAAACTTTTTATTTTGATTGGGTGATTCAGGAAAAAATTCCAGTCATTTTAGTGGTAGGTATTCAACCTGGTTGTGTAAATCATTCAATTTTAACCGCTCAGACAATCATAAATGATGGGTTGCAGTTAATAGGATGGGTAGCAAATAGGATTAATCCTGGTATATCGCATTATGCGAAAGTTATGGATAGATTACGCCGTCACATTAATGCACCACAGTTAGGTGAAATCCCTTATATTTTACGTCCGGAAGAAAAAGATCTATCCTGCTATCTGGATATTTCCACCTTATTAAAAAAGGTTGTAAAATAATAAAGAATTGAAATATTGAATGAACAAAATAGACAAATATTTTGACTGTGATGTTTGAAAATTTAATAAGAAAACCTCACTTTTAAAAAAAGTGAGGTTTTCCATCAATCCATTGCCATACGATATTATTAATCATACATTTCAAATTCCACTTTGCCGTCCTGTAGGGTTCAGGTATAGAAAGCGTATTTTTAGCTTTTGCGACACCCTCGGCAGAAATTAAGCCTGATTACTGGTAGCAAGAATATAGCGCGTGATATATTGGGTATTTCATATAGAACAGTACAAGGCTGGAGAAATCCAGCGTCAGCAAATATGACAAAGGATATATATGCCAAACAAAAAAGAAACCGAATCCGAAAATTTCGTGGTGCCTGGTGAATATACAATTTCATGCACCACAAGTCCCCACGCTACCTTCGGTGATCCTGGATATATAAAAATCAAAGTGTTACCGACTTTCTCGTTCCATAATTGGATGAAAGCCGTTCCAAATTCCCAGCCATTGGCTAATATGACAATATTTGGGACGCACAACTCATGTGCTAGAAGATCGGACTTTGTCTTTGGAAAATGTCAGACATACAATCTAGCCGCTCAACTTAGAATGGGAGCTCGTTATCTTGATATACGATGTTGTGTTAAGAAAGGCTCTTTCCAAATGTATCATGGCCCAATAGATGAAAAAATTAATTTCGATGACGTTATGAACCAGTGTCTTGCATTTTTGAGGGATAATCCGTCAGAGACAATTTTAATGAGGATAAAACAAGAACATTCTACCGCTTCTAATCAGGAGTTCATGAATATATTCGATGGTAAATATGGTGAATATCGTAGTTCAATGTATTTTAATCCCAGCGGAGCTAATGTTAGCTTGGGGGCGGTGAGAAATAAAATCACTATCATTTCGAATGTGAAAACGCTAGCTGGAATTCAGTGGGATGATATACGGAAGCAAGATTTTGATAGTGAAAATAATGTCTCTAAAAAATGGAAATTAGTTAAGGACCAATTAGATAGTGCATCTAGTGCTTATGCCGCTAACTATTCTGGTTTTTATTTCAATGGGCTCAATGCACATAATAGAGATGATGCTAATGAGTCAATTGAACATATTGCCAAAGAGATGAGAAAAAAATTATTAGATTATTTAAAATCAACGAGTACTCAATACTACGGTATATTGGCGACCGATCATATTGATATATTCAACGAAAATGATATGAAGACCATAATTTCCTGCAATAATATTACAGGTGACATTGTGTAAAAGCCTGACCGAAAAGAGTTGAGAGCATGTTATGATCCGGTAAGAACATCAAGATTATACTCCTCGCAAATATAGTTAATGAGCACTTTTCATCCTGCTTGCTCAATCGCTTGGGAAAAGGCACTTTCCAATGCTTCTGTCCACCAGTGAGTCAGCTGTTCATGACGGCCGTTTGAATCGCTAATTATTGGGTGAGGTGAACCGCCTTCACCCAAAATATGCGCTTTTTGGCTATCGACAATAATGACCTTAGTACTTTGTGTACCGCAATCAATACTAGCGTAGAGCGCCATGTGTTACTCCATTTCCAACATAATTTTGATATCTGTCGGACGGCCCTCAGCGGCTCGCTCGTAAGCCTGAACGCTGTTTTTAAATTTATAGGTTGCGGACAATAGGGGGGTTACATTGAGCTTGCCAGAGCTAAGTAAACGGATAGTACGAGGATACATATTTGCGTAGCGGAAAATGGTTTTAAATGTGATCTCTTTAGCTTGAG
Source organism: Photorhabdus khanii NC19 (assembly GCF_000517265.1). Classification (GTDB taxonomy): domain Bacteria; phylum Pseudomonadota; class Gammaproteobacteria; order Enterobacterales; family Enterobacteriaceae; genus Photorhabdus; species Photorhabdus khanii. The sequence continues at coordinate 290,119 of NZ_AYSJ01000013.1, read as the reverse complement.
CAGAGACAATATCAAGTGGTACCGGATCGATAGGCATACCAACCAGAACAGCGGTTCCACCTGGTGCAATGTGATCTGAAATAGTCGCAACGACGGGTTTTGCACCACTACATTCAAATAGAATATTGACGCCATTACCATCGGTTAATGCGTTAACTTTCTCAGCAAGTACTTTGCTATTAACAGGGTGAAGACCTGGATACTGTTTTGCAATTTCTAGTTTTTCATCAAATACATCACAAATAATGACATCAGAACAACCACCGGCTAATGCAGCCAGTGCAGTCACAATTCCGATAGTGCCGGCACCAACAACTAATGCGATATCTCCTGGTTTAATTTCTGCTTTTGTGGCGGCTTGCATACCGATAGCTAATGGCTCAACCATTGCACCTTCGGCAAAACTGACATTGTCAGGTAATTTGAACGTAAATGCTGCTGGGTGAATAACGCTTTCACGTAAGCAGCCATCAATAGGGGGAGTCGCCCAAAAACGGACTTCTGGATCTAAGTTATAAATACCTGCCCGTGATTGTGGTGATTGCAGATTAGGAATGCCAGGCTCCATACAGACACGATCACCCATTTTTAAGTGAGTCACCTTTTTACCTACCGCTGTGATTACACCTGATGCTTCGTGCCCGAGGATCATCGGCTTTTCGACAACAAATGGCCCAATACGCCCGTATTGGTAATAATGCACATCGCTGCCGCAAATCCCCACAGAATGAATTTTTATCTCAACATCATTTTCACCCAATATTTCGGTGGTTTCCCAGTCTTGAATTGAAATCTGACCCGCTTTTTCTAATACTAATGCCTTCATGATACACTCTCGCATTATAATGTTATCGATATCAATTGGTTAGGGAGATATTAGAACGAAAATTATTATATTTGTGTGATGTAAGTTGAAACTTTATTAAAAATAGATGTTTTTTACGTCAATCAAAAAAGAAAGCTGTCCTGTTTGTCATTTTTTTGACATATATAATTTTTCTAGTGATAAAATCACTTATAATATTTACTATTTTAAACTACCAACTTGATTTTTATAAAATAAAATATTTAACAATAGAGGTCGAAGGCGTATAGCCTCGACCTCTATTTATTTAGATTGGAAAATATTTGCGTAATATTTTCTCTGAATTCCGCGTATCCCCCAGAAAAACAATAAAAGTTTATTCTGTGACTGACGGGTTTGTTGATTGGCTCCCTTGCCGGGTATACACAATCTTTTTGGTATTATTTTCACAATGACCAACGATCTTACCACCGGCTTGTTCGGTTTGGTCATTAGGAATAATTTCCAATTTAAAGCCAGATTCCGGCACACCATTATGGATAATTTTCTGAGTAATCTGCTCTTTCACGCTTTCGCATGAAGCTTGTGCAGCAAGCGCAAATGGAGATACAGTAACGAGCAACGCACTGAATAAAAGTGCTTTTTTCATCTTCATTATCATCACCTTATATTACGGTCTGATAGGCATACCAGTATTGCTGTCTAAGCAACGTTCGGTATTGGGTTCCCAATAAGCATTGATATTGGTGCTTTTCATACATGCATCGCGAGCGTCAATCGCTTTATCGAACTTATCAAATTCCTTCTCGGCACGTTTATTAACTTTGGTACGAAGATTCTTGGTTTCATCCCATTGTTCTTTACTTTGACGGGCCGCTTCTTTACTTAGCGCAGTATCTCCGTTGCCATTTACTGTGACGCAGGTTCCCCCGGAAGAGCAGGTTGCCGCCAGTGCCGGCGCTTGCCATAGCAAAGGAATGACCAGCGCGATAGCGGGCATAGCTTTTAATATCAAAGAATTACAAAAATTCATCTTTTATCCTCTTGAAAGAGAGTGGAGCCAAACTCGATGGCACAATAGGAAATTATCAGATAGATAAATTATAAGATAGCATGAAGATATTCAACAAATTATCAAGAAGAATGTGATTATATATTTCTATGCACACTAAGTCCGGCAAATGACTGACAAACCGGCATCATTTCCAATGTATTAATGTTGACATGTACAGGTAAGTTGGCAACCCAAAAAACGGCTTCTGCGACATCTTCAGCTGTTAATGCCTGAGTTCCATCGTAGGTTTTATTCACTTTATTATTGTCACCTTTAAAGCGGACTAAAGAAAACTCGGTACCGCCAACTAAACCGGGTTCTATATCAGTGACACGGATATTTTTCCCTTGTAAATCTGCCCGTAAGCCCAGACTAAACTGTTTGACGAAGGCTTTAGTTGCGCCATAAACATTCCCACCTGAATATGGCCAATTCGCAGCAGTAGAACCGATATTAATAATATGCCCATGATTTTTTTCCACCATTTCAGGCAGCAGGGCACGGGTCATATTCACAACGCCTTTAGCGTTGGTATCAATCATTATTTCCCAGTCACTTTGGTTAGCCAGATACGCGGGTTCTAATCCAAGCGCCAAACCTGCGTTATTAACTAAAACATCAATATTACGAAGTGATTCTGGCAATTGTTGTATAACCTGGCTGATAGCAGCCTGATCAGTCACATCAAGTTGAACCGCGTAAAAATCATCACCCAGTTCAACTTTTAAGTTTTCTAACCGTGCCTTACGGCGGCCAGCCCCAATAACTTTAGCGCCATTTTGAATGAATTTTCGGGTGATCGCTTCACCAAAACCTGATGTTGCTCCTGTTACAAAGATAATCATACAAAACCCCTTGTGTACTAATACTATTTTTATTGCAGTAAATGGGGTTCTGCATTTTTAGTCAAGAGATCACTGAAAATTTTCAGTCATTTTCTTTTTACTCTTCCAGAATAATCTCTGGCAGTGGGAGTTGATCATTAATAATTGCATCTGCAATGCGAATTATATCCTCATCTAATGCACGATCAGTGACCAGGGGAGGGCTGATTTCACGTACCGCATGGTAAAATTTCGCTGTTTCAGGCGCAATTTGACTAATATTGCCACGGAGATAAATTGCCTGACAAACGATCAAAATTGTCATTGATACAATATTGCGTAATTTCTGCTCCATTTCTAAAACATCTTGTGCCGCATGTAATCCCAAACTGACAATATCCTGGTTATATTGCTCTGTAGCGAGAGTATGAATACCAGATGCAGCACAATCATGACGGATTGCAGCAACTAAAGCAGTTTGAGAAAGCTGGACGCCTTTAAAACCTTGATACATGCCGGGAGTTGGGCTAAGTGAATTGGGTAACCCACGGGAAAAACGGTTATCCATCATAAGTGCCACAATTGCATGGAGGTGATTGGCGACTAAAGCGATATCCAGTTTTAACGCATCCATTGTCCGGGCGACATATTGCCCCATAAAGTTCCCGCCATGCAGAACATCGCCATTTTCTGGATCGATCAGTGGGTTATCATTCGCAGAGATGACTTCCCGCTCTAATATTTTTCGGGCTGTGGCTAAAGATTCTGGTACTACACCTAATATTTGTGGTGCACAACGAATTGAATAAACCTCCTGTAAGGTATCATTTAGTTGGGTGACTTCCTGGTGACGACAAACTTTATTTGCTTGTTCTTTAATCCCTGATAATAAATCAACCTGAGTCGAGCCTGCCAATAAATTACGCAATGTACTCGCTACGGCTTTCTGACCGGGATGATTTTTTACTTGCTGAATTCGGGCATCATAATGTTCATGAGATGCAAGTAATGCTTCAACAGCCAGGGCAATAGCAGAAATTGATGCTTTAAATAGTTTTTCCAGTTTAATAACAGCAACTGCGCTGATGCCTGACATTACCCGGGTGCCATTAATGAGGGCAAGGCCTTCTTTGGCTTGTAATGATAATGGCGTCAACCCGGCATGTTTAATTGCTTCAGCCGCACTAATTTCTTCTCCCATATAATACACTTTACCAATACCACATAATGCGCGTGCAATATAAGATAATGGAATCAAATCACCGCTTGCGCCGACGGAACCATAACGAGGAACCAGAGGAACAATATCATGATTAATATGATCGGCTATCGTTTGAGCAACAATGGGTCTGGTTGCAGACCAACCTTTGCAAACGGAAAGTAACATAGTGAATTGTGACGCTTTAATACAAGTTTTGGACATAAAGTCCCCGGTGCCGGCAGAGAGAAAAGTCAGCAGATTTTTTTGATGTTCTGAGATCTTATCAAATGGCACAACTAAGTTAGCATTCCCGCCAAATCCTGTATTAATCCCGTATATGACCTCGCCAGAATTTAATTTTTCCTCTAATTTTTCACGACCACGGCTCAAAAGCTCAATGATATCCTTTGATATTTCTACTTTTTTTTGTTTTATAGCAATATTATAGATGTCTTCCAGAGCAATAACGTTATTATTATTAATAATAATGGTTGGCTGAACATCTTTAGATTTCATTTTAATCTCCATATATAAGAGTGATAATAATAAATTAAAGAAACAAATACCCTTAATGATACAAGTTAGTATAGATATAAAATAAAAAAATAGTCACTTGAGAATAAAATCAAAATAAATTAATCGTAAAAATTAATTTACAAATATTCATTAATATTGGTGATTGTAACAATAAAGATGTAATATATTTTCGATTTGATATTATTGTTTTTGGTTTTACCACATTATAATAAAGAGATGATAATGTTCAATGTGTTGACATAAAATTAGGTTGATCATTGACAATCAAACAAATAGCAATTATTTGTTTTCCTAAGAATACAAGCTAGAATATAATTGTGTTACCACACGAAGTAAAATAATTTGAATGTTCATCGAAAAATAAATTGATATCTAGTCGAGGTGATTTTATGTCAAAAATAATCAAGACAGATTCTCTTAGTGAACAATCTTATAAAATAGACAATTTCAATCCATCAACTGAAACAATAAATTTCAGTTACACATCGGGGAGGGTTTTATTACCGGTTTATAATAAATATGATACACAAAATAAGCCTAAAGTTTTTGGCTATTATACAGATTGGTCGCAATATGATGGCAGATTACAAGGAAATCAAGATCCCGCCAGTCGTGGTAGAGGAATAGATTTACAGCACCTTTTAGATAATCCTTTTGCGTATGATAAATTAGTTATTGGTTTCTGTGGAATATTAGGTGATGAGGGTGAAAAGAAGCAGCAAATTAAAGAGCAAGCACCACTATTTGCCCGCACCAATAACGGTGAAGTCACATTTACAGATGCCTGGGGGGATTGCCAGTCTTATCAGAATTGCACTTATTCTGGTTGGCAGGATATCCAAATGCCAAGGGATTTCGATCAATCTAAAAGTATGGGCGTATTAGGTGGATTGGCTAAGATTCAACAGGCTGCAAAAGCCCAGGGCCATGACCTTATTATGTCATTCAGTGTCGGTGGTTGGACCATGAGTAATGGCTTTTATAATATGGTCAGAGACGAAACACTGAAATCCTATTTCTGTTCGAGTCTGGTTGATATATTCCGACGTTTCCCTATGTTCACCGAAATTGATATTGACTGGGAATACCCAGGTGTTGCCGGGAATGACGGTAATATTTATGCTCCAGACGATGGCGATTATTATGTTAGTTTAATTCGAGACTTAACCGCTGCTTTTAAAGAAGCGGGGCGATCGGATGTAAAAATAAGTATAGCCTGTTCCGCAGTGCCAGAAAAAATGGAGAAATCAAAAATACCAGAATTATTAGAGGTTGGACTATATGGTATTAATGTTATGACCTATGATTTCTTTGGTACTCCGTGGGCCGAAAAATTGATGCATCACACGAATCTTCGTGATTATCCTGGAGGTGAAAATAGTGTAGAAAAAGCGGTTGAATATTTACTGAGTATCGGTGTTCCTGCATCTGTAATTAATATTGGTTATGCTGCATACTCACGTAATGCCAGAAATGCGGTTATTGATAGTTACTCGCCATTATCCGGCAGTTATGATCCGGGCTATATTCCGAAAAAGGAACCGAAAATTACGACAACCGGTTCATTTGAATCAGGAACAACAGAATGGTACGACACTATATATAATTATCTGGATTTGGAAGGTAAAAAGGGGAGAAATAATTTTTATTTTTGTACTGATGATATAGCAGATGCTGATTATCTCTATAATAAGGAGAGCAAGTTGTTCATTTCTATTGATACCCCTCGTTCTGTTAAAGCCAAAGCTCAATATGCACTGGAAAAGAATCTGGGAGGAATATTTACATGGACTGCGGATCAGGACCGAGGCTTATTAGTTAATGCCGCCAGGGAAGGTCTTAGTTGTGAGTTAGTCACGAAAAAAATAGATATGACACCATTCTATTTTAAAGGCATTGATGTTGATCCGGGTGATCAAGGTAAGGGCGGTGATTACCCGACATGGGATGCAAATAAGGAATATCAGGCTGGTGATAGAGTCAGTTGGAAGGACCAAAACTGGGAAGCTAAATGGTGGAATAGGGGCACCGCACCAGATGGCGCTGAAACATCTGATGCTTACCCTTGGATTAAAATTTCATAATTAGTTAAATGAAGCCACCAGTATGATATGTGTGTACTGGTGGCTGATTATTTACCTTCATTTCTTCTTTACTTATATCTTGTAAATGAAAATAAATGTGTCCTTACGTGAAGATAGCTTAGGTTAAGGTATTGCAACTATATTTTTTAAAAAACAAACTAAGTTTAATCTGCTATTTTATTGTCATTAGTTCCTGTGTTCTATAACTGGCACTATATATATTTTAGACGGTTTTTATATTGTCGATAAAATAATTACCATAAAAAACTTCTTCGGGAGGAAGGGGCAGGGTGAACTCGTTCCGAAGATAAAATAAAAGGTTTATTCATGAGATTAAAAAAGATCAATCTGTTGAAGGTTGCATTTATCGTTTCCTTTGTAACAAATCAGTCTTTTGCAGCAAGTAATGTTGTATTTCTGAACAATCCTTCACCACAACATGTCGAAGATATCGGTAATTTTGTTGTGAAACGGACTGAAAAACCATTTTTTTCTGATGTTATATTATTCGCAGCCAACATTAACAGCAACGCTTCAAAGAATCCTGTGCTATTTTACAACGATGAAATAAGTTCTATACTTAAAGGAAATATTTCCCTTGTGCATAATTTGCAGAAAAAAGGTATCAGAGTTCAACTGTCTTATCTAGGCAATCATCAAAATGCAGGTTGGTCATGTAATATGAGCAAGGAAACAGCAACGGCGCTTGCCAACGAAATGGTAGACGATGTCGTTAAATACGGGTTGGATGGAGTCAACATTGATGATGAATATTCAAGATGTTCCGGTAATCCTCAATCTTTCTATTGGGTAGCGGATGCAATCAAAAGCCATCCAAATTTTGCAAAAAAAGTATTAACCAAGGCCCTGTGGTCAGATTCGATCTACTTTAAGGAACCAACAAACATAGCAAATTTATTGGATGCAGGTTACGAGATGACTTATGCCGGCAATGTTAATAGCCTGGCTCGGTACGTCAATTTCGGGATGAGAAAAGAAAATTTGTTACTGGGTGTTTCTCCTGAAAAAAATTCGGTATCCTCAGTGCAGAAGATTACCAGATCGGTCATTAATAAAGGGTACGATGGGATGATGGTTTGGTCACCTAATACATTCTTTACAAATAGCCAAGCATCTCAATATTACACCGCGATCATCAAGGCAGAAGAGGGGGTAAATGAAGAAGTTGTATACGTCCCGGATACCAGAAAAGACAATGCAAAAGAGTAGTATTGATATACATTAGTTAATATGTAAAACCACGTATAGAAGATTCAAAAATTTTCTATACGTGAACTTGTGGCATCAGGAAATATTTTTCTCTATTTAGGATGTACCACAGGGAATGACCGGCATAAAGCCGGTCAGCGAAACGGACAGTACGGTAATCATCAAGTTAATTTTTTATAACAAGGAGTATTTATGAAAATATTGAATATTATAATTTTATCTATATCGACAATGATATCCTCTAATGTTTTAGCCAATGAGACTAGAGCAAGGGATTTAGGCATTCCTTTCTCTGGAGTCACGGGGAAATATAATGCGATTACAGATGTTAGTGGTGTAGAAGTTGGCTATTCAACCATAATAGAAGGCGATGGAAAGTTAGAGGTTGGGAAAGGTCCAATAAGAACAGGCGTGACAGCTATATTGCCAAGAGGAAAGAAATTTAGCCCTGTATTTTCGAGTACATTCTCTTTAAATGGAAATGGAGATATGACAGGCAATCAATGGGTCAAAGAAAGTGGTTTCTTGGAAACGCCAATATTGATAACCAACACTCATAGTGTTGGTGTTGTTAGAGACTCAACAATTAGCTGGATGATTGATAATAATCTAACATCACCACTAAAAGATGATTTATTTTGGTTATTACCTGTGGTTGCAGAAACGTGGGATGGAATATTAAATGATATAAACGGTATGCATGTAAAAAAAGAACATGTCTATCATGCGTTGAATAGTGCTGAATCAGGAGCGATAGAAGAAGGTAATGTTGGTGGTGGAACGGGAATGAACCTTTTTAAGTTTAAGGGAGGCACTGGTACTTCATCAAGAATTCTAGATAAAAAAGATGGAGGATATACTATTGGTGTTCTTGTTCAAGGCAACTTTGGTGATAGGGATGACTTGATTATTTCGGGGGTTCCGGTTGGTAAAGAAATAAAAGATCTCAAGCCGATATATCATGGAAACAAGAAAAAAATAAAGGATGCTGGTTCTATAATAGCAGTGGTAGCCACAGATGCGCCATTAACTCCTCACCAATTAGAAAAAATAGCTAAAAGAGTATCTCTTGGGCTTGCAAGAGTAGGTGGTGTAGCCAGGAATACCAGCGGTGAGATATTTATCGCATTTTCAACCGCAAATAATGATGCATTCTCCAGAAAGGATGTAAGAACAATAAAAATACTCCCAAACGACAAACTAGATCCTTTGTTTGAGGCAACAATCAATGCAACAGAAGAAGCAATAATTAATGCTATGATCGCCGCCAAAAAAATGGTTGGGAGAAATGGTAACACTTCGTATTCTATCCCTAAAGATAGAGTTAAAGAAATATTAAAGAAATATAATGTACTCAATACCTAAAATTTTAATAAAAGGCTATTGATTCTGATAAATATAGGGTAGCACAGGGAGATTGCAGCATAAGTGCCCCACACATTTTTATGCTCTCCAGTTTTGCGTCCTCATGTTCTGGGGAATATGAGGTTGATATAGCAATCAGACATTTCGGACTCGCGGGAACATATAACATATAAATATGTTGGGCCAGAATTCATTGATGTGTGAAACTACGATGGGAAGGCAGACTGGATAGTGGCAAAGTTACATTTTTTTTAAAAACCTGAACTCTGGTTCAAGGAAGGAAAGAAAAAAGGAATTAAGTGCCTGAAGAGGGCATAAAAAAGTGTGGGGCACTTTGTTCAGTTAACGATTAAATAACCATTAAATGTATTAGTCGCGATTAGATCTGACAGTGAAGGTAACTCTTATGCTCCATACTAACCAGTTGATGTATGTTATTTAACATAATATACATTAGGCGCACTATGATTGAATCCAGTTCTGATCTGAGCAATCTGAAAACAATCAACCGTAGACTTATTCTGGAAAGTCGGAAAACTTATACATTTAAGTCCTTCGCTGCCATTACAAAAATATCATCCAGGCTGTTTTTGCTGACAGGAGAATTCAGGCCAGCCAGCACCATTTCACGAACATTCTGAATACGCTGCTCGCGAGCCTCCATCAGGCGCATCACCAACGAACCCGTTGAAATGCTCACCAAGGGTAACACTAGTTACTCGTGCCATAAATCTGTCTCTCTTCATGTATTACTGAGTAATACAATTATAGCAAGGCATAATAATGATCGCCAACAGACTATGTTAATCCCAACACTGAAACGTTCTTTTGTCTCCGACCGTCTGGGGCTTATCACCGCTGAAAATCGGCTGCACATTCGCTGTCAAACTCATGATCGTTGATAAGTACGATCATGAGTTTCTTCATTTAGATTTAGATAGCTATTTCTTCTATGACCTGGCTGCCGTATTCACGCACGTTCTATCATCATTTAATGTGATGTAATGTTTCACCGACAGCGTCAAAGAGACGATCCAAATCTGCCCTTTCCGCGTTGAACATAGGCCCGAATTGCAGCGTATCTCCGCTAAAGCGTACGTAAAAACCCGCTTTCCAAAGTGCTATACTGGCATCAAAGGGACGTACGGCAGTATCACCGTCACGGGCAGCCAACTCAATTGCTCCTACCAAGCCACAGCTGCGGATGTCAGTCACGTTTGGACAGTTTTTGAGAGCATGAAGGGCCGTTTCAAAATGAGGGGCAAGCTCAGCGGAACGCAGGATGAGATGGTCTTTATCCAGCAGATCCAAGGTTGCTAGCCCGGCGGCACAGGCTACAGGGTGTGCCGAATAGGTATGACCATGACTAAATTCCACTAAATGTTCCGGCAGTGGCTGAGACATAAAGGTTTCATAAATTTCACTGCTTGCCACTACGCCTCCCAGAGGAATGGCACCATTGGTAATTTGTTTGGCAAAGTTAAGAATATCTGGTGTCACACCAAAATATTCAGCACCGGTCCAGCGCCCCATGCGACCAAAGCCAGTAATAACCTCGTCAAAAATCAACAAAATATTATGCTGATCGCAAATTTCACGCAGACGCTGTAGATACCCTTTAGGCGGAATAATCGCACCGGCGGAACCACACAGTGGTTCGATAATAACCGCCGCGATGTTTGAAGCATCATGCAGTTCGATCAACTTGAGCATCTCATTGGCCAACTCCACACCGCCGGTTTCCGCCATACCTGGTGTAAACGATATATCGGCTTGTAGCGTATGGGGTAAGTGATCTACATCCATCAATTGTCCGAACATTTTGCGGTTGCTACCAATCCCCCCCAAACTGGTACCAGCAATATTGACACCATGATAGCCAAGTACACGGCCAATCAGTTTGGTTTTCGCAGGCAGGCCTTTCACCCGCCAGTAGGCGCGCGCCATTTTGACGGCGGTGTCTGTAGACTCAGAACCTGAACTGGTGAAAAAGACGTGATTAAGATCACCAGGTGTCAAATTGGCAATTTTTTCTGCTAGTTGGAACGATAAGGGATGACCGAACTGAAAGCCTGGTGAGTAATCAAGTGTACTCAATTGAGTAGCGACTGCTTTCTGAATTTCTGTCCGGGTATGACCAGCTCCACAGGTCCAAAGACCAGACAGGCTGTCATAAATCTGGCGCCCTTTATCGTCCTTCAGCCACTGTCCTTCGGCAGCAACGATAAGACGCGGATCGCGGTGAAAATTTCGGTTAGCACTGAATGGCATCCAGTGAGATTTCAGGTTTAACGATTCAGAAAAACGGGTCTCAGACATAGTTAACTTCCTCTCACAAAAGTAGAATTTGAGTTTAGTTCAACCTCCTATTTTTGCCAACAATAATTGTCCGATTTGTTATGTAGATATATCATGGTCTAGCATGTAGTTACCCCGTAAGCCAATTAAGTTACCAAATGGGTCTTCTACTTGACACATTCCCAGACCGTTTTCAATAACCATTGGACCTCGATACAGCCTGGCACCAAGCTGCTGAAAATATTCAATTGCATCTTTAAGGTCCAGGATCAGCTTGCACTATTTCCAGCGAAAATCCGTTGATTTTTAAAACCGTAAAATCGAATTTTTGAATCTGAGTCAAGCTAATGCCACAATGATATTTAGCGCGCATGGCGTGTTGTTCGCCCATTTTTGCGCGCTTCCTAAAGATGAGGGACTCTTTGGATCATGATAGTACCATTAATGCAGGTCACCGCGCTGCCACCGACAAAAATCTTACCGTCAGAATGACTAAGCTGTAGACTTCCCTGACGGCCAAGTCTTTTGCCCTGTGATGAATGAACAATTTTATCGTCAATCATAGCAATTTTGTGGTAACGCATGAATGCAGCAACACTGCCGTTTCCACTGCCGCATACAGGATCTTCATTCACACCACATGAAGGCGCAAAAGAGCGTACTTCAATATCGGCATCTGCCCCTTCGCAATAGGCACCATAGAGACAAATCCCAGTGATGTTCATTTGAATGTCGTGCTCACGCAGCTTGGTATAATCAGGTTCCGCTGCCAGAACGGCTTCTGCTCCTGTGGTATGGGCGACAATCCAGCGAGCTCCAACGTCAATAAGTGCAGGTGTCAACATGCGATCTAGCTGACAACTGAGAATACTTTCGAGGCGATCTGTTTGCCCGGTGCTGAGCGGTGTGATGGTTGGTTCTGGTAGTTCAAAGGTGATTGTTGTATGACCTTCTTGTGTTTCTGTCACGTTCAGTGTAATTAATCCCGCCCCACATTCTTGAATCAGTTGTCCCCTGCTCACCTGAATTAAGCCGGCTTCAAGAAGAGCATATGCGGTACCTATCGTAGGATGACCGGCAAAAGGGAGTTCACTGCCAGGTGTAAAAATCCGTACACGGTAATCTGCTAATGGGTTTTCTGCGGGGAGGACAAACGTAGTCTCAGAAAGATTGGTCCAGTTGGCAATATCCCGCATCTGTATCGGTGAGAGTTCCCTGGCATCCATGACAACGGCAACAGGATTTCCCTTGAAAGGCTGGTGAGTGAATACATCAACCTGTTTAAATGGTACGAAGGACATAAAATTTCCTTATATAGTGCCAAAAGCGAAAAGTAATTTGTAAGTGTGTCAGGGAATGATGTTAAGAACTGAAAATATGACAAAATGGTAGTTTGATGTCAAACAATCCATCATTATTACAGCAATATCGGTCAGGCAATGCTTCTTGTGCTCAGGCATAGTGATCGCCATGGAGGATGCAATGCACGATGATAAAAATAATGGTTATGCAAAACGGTTCAATAAGATATTTGATTATATTGAGCACCATCTGGATGATCAGCTTACACTTGAGCAACTGAGTGAAGTGGTGAATTTTTCGCGTTATCACTTTCACCGTCAATTTGCCAATTATTGCGGTATGCAAGTGGAAATGTGCTATTTTTCGCCAACAAGCCAATGAGGCCATAACTGTATTGCAATATGCGGTTGAAACTGAAATGGCATCGGAAGCTGAAAAGGTGTTATTACTCGATTGGAAAAAGTATCTGGTATTATTGAGTCGGATTGATATTTCATTGGCACCAGATATTAATTGGCCTGAAAAACCGCAATAATAATAGCGTTAACGTTTTTACTGTCTTTAGATATTGATAAAAGGCTGGTTTTGTTAATCAGAATTTTAACTTAATAAAAGCTCGTCTAAAAACGAGCTTATCACTGTGTTATGAATAATGGGTATAAATTAAGGTGAGTTTTTTAATAATTTAATGTAGTGATTATAATAAAACATTATTTAATTTAGGGGATATATGAGTCAAAAAAATGGTTTTATACCCAAGAAACTTCAAGATGCAGCTTTTAGCACCTGAAAATGGTCGTTAATTCTAGACATCAGCGAGTCCGCTATATCAGGTAGCGTTGTGGTGAAAAATTTGAGATGGATTTCATTCCCAATGATAAACTTCATAAATGTAATATTATAATGTTAAACAAATTTAATATGGAAATTTGATAATGAATTCCGTCAACATTTTCGGCAAGTGAATTTTTTTACAGGAATAAGCTTTTTTTCCTCATTCTAAGATTCATTTTTTTACTATGATTAATAAGTCACCTTTAATTTTTCCCTCTCGTGACAACGGTTAATTTAAAAAAATCAGATTGATATACATCAGCTTGCAACCATTCTTGCAGGTATCTATCCTTTGGAGAAAGCAATATGTTCTCACGTCGTGATATCTTGAAGGCATCCGCAGTTAGCGCGGCAGCAGCCAGCGTTATGGGAAGTATGATTAAATCCGCTGTGGCTGATGACCAACGTAATCTTGTCTTACCTGACAATAAACCGCCAGGAAATGCCAAAAGCTTATATAAATATAAATTCACAAACAGTAAAAAACGTGTATTGGAATATGGATGGGCACGCGAAGCCACAGTGGAGCAATTCCCGATATCCAAAGGTATTGCCGGTGTTGATATGAAGCTTGAACCTGGTGGTGTACGTGAACTCCATTGGCATGCTATTGCTGCCGAATGGGCATTTATGCTTGAAGGCCACGCACGTATTACTATTATCGATCCGGAAGGCAAATGTGAAGTAGCGGATTTTGGCCCCGGTGATGTGTGGTATTTTCCTAAAGGACACGGCCATTCTATTCAGGCACTTGAGGATGGAGCACATTTTGTGCTGACTTTCGATGACGGGCACTTCTCAGAATTTGGAACTTTCAGTATCACTGATTGGGTGACACATATACCGAAAGAAGTGCTGGAAAAAAGTGTCAATATGCCGATAGAGGTTTTTTCTAAAATCAAACAGGGAGAAGCTTATATAGTCGGTGGTGCTATACCGCCAAAACTACCCCTGCCGGTTAACGATGGAGGGTTGAACAATGCACCACTCACTCACCGGTATGAGCTCATGAAGAAAAAACCATTCTTCGAAAACGACGCAGGGAGTATTCATAAGGTGTCATCACTGGAGTTTCCCATTTCTACAACTATTACCGGCATTATAGAGATCATCAAACCTGGCGCAGTACGTGAGTTACATTGGCATCCTAATGCCAATGAATGGCAATACTACATTTCAGGCAAAGGGCGTATGACGGTATTTGGTTCCCACGGACACGCACAAACCGAGAAATATGAACCGACCGATGTCGGCTATGTGCCGCAAGGATTTGGTCACTATATCGAGAATATTGGGAATGTGGATCTTAAAGTGCTTGTTGTGCTGGATAACGGTATTTACCAAGATATCTCACTATCCGATTGGTTAGCTAAAACACCATCTTATCTGCTGGCGGATAATTTCAACAATCAGATTGCCGATTGGGTAGACCGTCCCAAGGATAAGCTGGTTATATCGCGCCGCAGGACTTGATATATCCCTTATCGAAGAGACAGGAAGAGCTTTACGCCCCTCCTGTCATTTCTCCTGCTAGCTCAAAACAATGAAGCTACTGGGTGGCCCAGGACAGTTCGAACAAACCATCTTTGGCCACTCCTTCCCAAGTAAAACCCTTGACCAAGTAATCAACGTTGATCACCGACGAGGAACCTTCCAGCTCAATTTGCAGGTGCCGGTGCGTCTCCGCTTGGCTACCGAACACCTTGCGCATCACCAGGGCCGTGCCATTGGTCGAGTCGGTTAGCATCAGGTCATCCTCGTGGCGGCTGACGAGGATTTTTTCCGCATCGGCCACTGGCATGATCAAGCGATCCAGACCCTGATCCGGGTCATCGTTGTCAATGACGACCACGCGGTAATGCGACCATATCTCTTGGCTAAGGCGGTAGGTATCGTTACTGGTACCGCCATGCAGCACCACGCTGTCAACACCGGCGATCAGCGGTGGGAGCAGATAGTCCCCGCCCTGAAGCAACAGCGACGAACCAATGCGC
The DNA here is from genome assembly GCF_000517265.1 of Photorhabdus khanii NC19. Classification (GTDB taxonomy): domain Bacteria; phylum Pseudomonadota; class Gammaproteobacteria; order Enterobacterales; family Enterobacteriaceae; genus Photorhabdus; species Photorhabdus khanii. Next base: position 274,591 of record NZ_AYSJ01000013.1, on the reverse strand, counting down.
TCGACACCAGTGTAATGGTTCAGCTTCTGCGCATTGCCGGCCTTGACCCAGTACAGCGTCTGGTCCATCGGGCTGTACACGTAAGCGCCCTTCTTCCCGGCAGCGATTCCGATAAAACGCAGGTTGTCTGCGGCAGGGATGCCATCGCTGGAGAATACCTGACCACTGTCGACATCGAACCAGCCTTGCATGTCATCGCCTTGCAAGGTCAGCACACCTTTGGCTCGCCACTGATTAGCTATCTCAGCAAGTGCCTGTGGCAGACGAGCGAGGTTGTCCTGTTTCCAACCTTTGTCGACGGCAACTAACTGTAATTTGCCGTCATTGGTTCGCAGTAGGATCTCGCCTTTTACGGTGGTCAGACGCAGCCCGGCATCGACTTGCTCCGCCGTCTTGAGGTGCAGTTCAGGCATCAGCTCACTGGCAGCGGGAAGCTGCGCTGAGGCTTCAAGCATTGCGTCGATACCGAACGCGGCAGCCAGCGCATCGGCAGTCATAGGCCGCTGACGATACAACTTGCCACTGGCGGGTTCGAACAGTCGCGCACTAGAGCCATCCGCTTCAAAACCCAGGAACTGCAAATGCTTGTCTTGCAGGGAAGCCACAACCACTTGACCGTTGTGGTACCACACCGGCAGCACGCTCTTGCCGTCGGCACCCTTGACTCCAAACACGGCCAGGATGGCACTGCTGCCGGTGACGCTGTGCAGGTCCTGCCACCAGTGGGTACGTCCCTTGAGCCAATGCTCGTTGACGGCTGCGTAGTTAAAATGCCCCAGTGCATCAAGCTGGGCCACACGCCCGTCCTCGGTTATTGCGACCAGGTGACTGTTCAAGTTAATCACGTTGACCAAGGCCGGAGTGGTGACCCGCAATGCGCTCGGTTGGTTAGCGTCGAGTACCACCTGACCTGCTCCTTCCTGGCGGAACAGGGCCTTTTGTTCCTTGCTGTAGAAGAAAAACACTTCCTCGCCACCGGGCTGCGATATGCTCCCTGCTAACACCAGGTCGGCCGGGATCTGCCAGGCACTGCGGGTCTGCTCATACTCTTCGAAGCGCTGGGTCTGATCCGACGGTGGTGCCAGATTCGGCTTGATTAGCATCCCGTCACTGGTGCGTATCCAGTAACGGTGCGGCACGCCAGCCGCATCCACGCCGAACACCGTGACCAGCGCCGCACTGGTCGGCTTGATCAGCCGTGCTCCCAGCGTATACATCAGAGTCTCACGCTGGGTACTATTGCTCCTGTAGCCCTGAAGTATGACCTTAATCTCATCACCATGCCGACCGGTGCGGGCCGAAAGTTGGAGCAGCGCATCATCACCCACCGCACTAACCAACTCCATTTGGTCACCGAGGATCCGATAGCTCAGCTCAGCCTCCCTCTCCTTTAGCTGATAATGGCGTGCTAGGTAGACCGCATCCCCCTCCTGCCATAGCCGACTGATCTTGCCTGCATTCTGGTTGAACCACGGCTCAAACTGTGCGTCGACCTGCCCGGTGGCGATGTCTACCCGCCACGCCACCGCGTTGTCGGCATCGTAGAAATAGGCATGGTCACCCATCACCGCACCCAGTTGGGCATGTCTGGCCTGTTCCTGACTGGTGTCGGTGAATAGCATGCGGTCCTTGGCCACATCGTAGAAAGCTCGACCAACATCATGTCCGTTGTGGCGGTAGTTCTCCACCACCACGTACTGTCCGTGCAACTGATGCGCCTTAGCTAAATCACTCAGGTGCTGCTCGATTTGCTGGCCGGGCATCTGCCACTTGCTTGCATCTTCGCTTACCACCTGAGCTGTCAGGCTGGTGAGATCGACTTTGTGCACCTCACCCTTACCGTTGACCACCAATATCTGCCCGTTCTGAGCCGGGTTGAGCTCTACCACAACCCCGCCTACCACCAATTGGTTCTCCGACACGTGGATGCTGTCACTGGCGAGTTGGCTACTGTCGATAATCCACTCACTGGTGACATCGTTCGTGAGCTTAACTTGGGTGCCTTTGTTGAGGCCGATCAGGTACTTGCCGCCCGCCCCCTTAATCTCGTAGCGCAGAAAGCCGTGCAGCTCCTTGGGCAGCTCGGGCACCACCAGTTGCCGGTTGCGCTGATCGAGCACTACTTCGACCGAGGTGTCGACATACTCATGACGAATTCTACGGATCGTCTCCTCACCCGGAAAGATGTAGAAGTCGTAGTCAAATCGTTTGTCTTTCTCAAGCCTGCGGATCACGTCGAAACCTGCGTCGTGGCGTGTGGTAGCACCGGGTAGCAGCATGTATTCGTAGCTGATGTAGGACTTAGGCGTGCCAGGCAAGATCACCACATTGCTGTCGCTGTGCTTGAGGGGCTGGGAAATGTCCTTGTAACCAATGCCACTTCGTACCTCAATCGCCTGACCACGGTCGTGGACCATTCGCGGAAAGTCACCGACCCAGAAGAAGTAATTAATTTTCCCCGAACCGGTAGAGCCGGAATGGGTTCGGTAGATGTACTGGCTGTCGAAACTAATCTGGTTCTTGCTCAAGTCAAGGCTTTTGACTACCGCCCCGGCAAGGGGCACCAGTACCTTGTTCTTGTCGTCATAACGATAGCCGTTGTTTTTGTACGCATTGTCGACTGTGTCGAAGTAACGACCCACCGCCTTAGCATCCTCGGCGACCGCACCAAAGGCCTGCGCCAGTGCTGTAAAGCCCACCGCAAGCCCGCCAAGGATCACCCCGGCCCCACCGAGTACTGCCCCGGCCGTCGAAGCACCGACCAACCCGGCTCCCACTCCTGCTACGCCGGTAACGAAGCTAGCCGAATCGAACGCCAGCTGGGTACCGAACACTGCTTTCTGAACATCGTTCTCGGCGTGGGCCAGCTCATAGGCATCCAGACCGACCATGGCTCCGCCAAACAATAAACCGGCGCCTTCGTTGACGGTGTGGCCCAAGTTCAAGGCAAAGCCTTTGAGCGAGGTTTCGGCGGCCACCACTTCGCCACGCAGCGCCGTACGTACCAGCGCGGTGACCTTGACCACATCCTGCACGCCACCGTGAGCCATCTGGACAAAATTGAGGTAGCTGTGGACCTTGAGCGCGGTGGCTAGATCAGGCGAAGCCACTCCGCTTGCCGCATCGTGACGGTTCTTGTCAGAAAACCACTGGATCAATGTCTGGACTGCAAACCCTGCGTTCAACCCGTCCACCGGCGCAGCCTCGCCAACCCCACCGCGAGGCCGCATCCGGCCGTGCTCCAGGGTAAAGTGCTCATTCAGCACACTGATGTGCTCATCGACGAAGCGCCGGAATTCGATAAAGGTGTTATCGTTGGTAACCAGCCTGCGGGTCTGTTCGGGTTGATCACGGTTGATGAATTGGACCCGGTAGCGGCCTTCCCCCAGGTCTTCGGTTGTAGCGATGATTGGTAGCCAGCGGTTATCCAGTTGGTATTTTTGCGCCAGCTGGGTACTGGCGGCTTCGAACCGTGCGCCCCATTGTTCGGCATCAAAGGTCTTCAGCACAGTGCCGAGTTGCAAGTCTTTCGTGATCTGCTCTTGTGTACTCACCGCCTGCTCGACCTGACGCCGTTGCCCGATGACACTGGCCAGCTCCTCGAACCGGGCCAGATCGGCCACATTCAAGCCATTGCTCACGGGTACTTCAGCCATCTTGCCGGTATCGATCTCAATCAGGTTGAAGGCCGGTGCCGAGTTACTGCCGAACAAGCCGTAATGTGCGGCCAGATTACTCCCCACTAAGTGCTGATCCATGGCCTTTGACAGACTCTTGGTGTTGTCGAAGGCAAAGATCCCGACGTTCGGGTCATAGAAATAGTAGCGACGGCCTTCGGCTGTGACAGCGCTCCCTACCATCATCGAATGATTCTGGGTATTGAGTGCGAATATCGAGGTGCCGGTCGTTGTGGCCAGTCGCGACACCACTTCGGGCAAATTGAACTGGCCCAGCTCCGTGGAGGCTTGAACGGCTTCGACATTGGCGTGCAGCCTGAGCAAACTGTTCTTAAGCAGCGTGGAACTGCCCGCTTGCGGGTCGGCAGAGGCGAAGAACAGCTTTTGCACCAAGCTATCGATGCCCACTTCACCACCACTAGCCAATGCCACGGCCATGGCCCTGACCAAGGGGTAGCAACGGCCACCGGATCGGTCACCAACCAGAGACAGATAAAAGTCCTGTGGAACCAGACGCTCGAAGACACTGCCTGCGTCATGGAAGTTCTCGCTGAACACTGCGGTCTGCCGCAGTACCTTGTCGATGTACTCGGCCTGGCTGGTTTCGGTGATGCGACCGCTCAAGGCACCCCGTTGCTTGTGGGTGAGTTTTCCATCGAGAAACAGGCGCTTCATCTCCAGGGCAGACATTTTGTCATCTACCCCAGTGATCTTAATCTCACGGAAGTGGAGCAAGCCATCTCTGAACTCGGTGCCCTGTCCCCCGCGTTGATAGGCCTCGGAGGTTGCATAACTTTCGCCCACACTGCTGGTGTGCTCCTCGCCCTGAATGGACGAATCGTCAATCCTTACCACCGCAGCGCTGCCTTCTTTGTCTTTGGCCTTGATCTGCTGCCAGAGCCAGGTATTTTCGACAGAGCCAGCTTCACGCAATACCGGATCGTACTGCGCCCTGTAGTAATCCTGTGTAAGATTGAGTTGCTTGATTTGTTGATCGACCAAGGCCGTATCGCTTGAGGTGTATCGTGCTTCCAGGAGCTGGTAGCGCTTGTCCGCCACCTGGTCGATGTCGGCTTTGACCTTAGCTTGAACCGCTTCGCGCAATCGGGTCCATGCAGCAATTGCCGGATGCTCAGGAGAAAATGCTCCCTCTGTGTAGACACCGTCGGCAACCCCTTCGACCGATACCCCAAACTGCGTCGCCACCTTCTTCAGTTGTTGATGAACCTGCTCACGGTAAGTGGTGAATTCGGCCTGTTTGCGCTCCACCACCTGACTGCCGGCGACCTGGATCGAGAGTGACTCCGCACCATCGCGCAGTTTCAACCAAACCATCTGTCCGTCTCGTTGATATTCCTGGCGCTGGAACACCAGTTGCCATTCGTCATTGACGAACTGCATGTACGCCGCAGCAAGACTCTCAGCGGTACCGGATACCTGGTAATCCTTGTAGTCGACCGCCATCACTACATTGTCGTATAGCAGCGAGCTATTGATCCGGCCGTCGTGGTAAACCCGGTAGGTATTGGCGTCAAGACGGGTCACTACCAGTGAGCTACCCGACAATGTACCAGTGAAGAGGAAGTTGCCCGGTTCTGCTGCCTGCTTGGGTATGTCCACATAGGCAGGCACCGGATTGGCTTGGTTCGGGCCGTTGTTACCGAGGAAATACGCTGGCACTTTTGCGGATATATCATTGGCATTTTGCCCGGTGTATTCCAACTCATACAGGTTAGGCGCGACCTTCACTAACTGAGCATGACCCTCTGCCGGCAGGCGGCCCGATTCGACCAGCACCTCGGCACTGATGGTATGGGTTTTGGCGAACAGTACAGGATCGGCAGCAAACTGATGGATGTCGGTGCTGCCTTGACGGGGCTTAAGTCCATCACCTACAGACGCCAGCCCAGACTTGAGTTCGAGATCCTTCACCGCCTGCCCCAGCAGCGCCGATCTTGGACCAAATCGGGTAAAACGCGGTGGATGGAACTCGTCAGCCGCTGGCAATCCCTGATTGATGATCGGCAAGACTCGTGCCATCACTCCGTCATACAGTTCACCCTGCAACGCCCTCTTGCTGCCTTCAACGCGGTACTTGTCGAACATCTGCAACAGGTCCTTGCCGATACTGTCCGCACTCTCCGGTTCGTAACGCGCAGCGACGTAGAGGGTTTCGAAAAACGAGTGATAGCCGTTACGGATCATGAAGGCCGCATTGGCCATCTGGAACTGCCAGTACTGCTTGATGCTCAACGCGCCATCGAACAATTCCGGCAAGGCATTGCTGACGGTCTGGGTGGCCCCGGAAATCCCCCCCACGAACGGGATATCCAGATCATTCATGTAGCGTGTAGCGTCATTCTTGGGGTCCGGACGGAACTGGTTGTAGCTGCGATACTTATCGTCCTTGATCAGGTATGAACCATCGTGATACGCCTGCTCCTCAGAGCTGGTATTAAGGATCAGATACGGGTCGGGTTGATTCAGCCGGTTATTGATTATGACCTTGTCGGCACCCAGCACGGCGTGAGGATTGACCGGGACTGCAGCCTTGGAAAGGCTATCAGCTATCGGGCTCAAGACATGAAACAAGACCTGTTTGCGCAGGCTCCTGCCCTCATTGCTCAACAGTGCTTCCTTAACCACCGGACGCAGTTGCGCATCGGCGTTCTCAAGGCCCTGGTAACCCGTCAACAACAGGGTGAACAGCTTGTCATCCAGTGAGCGCTCAACCGCGGCCTTATCGAAGATCTGTACTTTCGGGTTGTTTGGATGCTGTGTCGCATTGGCGTTGGCGACCCGCTGGGTTTCCTCTTCAACGGCTCGAGTGCGCCACTGTTCGTACAGCGGTGCCAGCAGCCCCTTGGCCTGGGCGATGTCACTTTGCACATAGCCACTTTGTAGGACCTTGTCCACAGCCGGATTTTTCACCAGTTTCGTCGCCAGCCCGAACAGCAGCCGGTCATTATCGGTGCTCTGCCAGACTGAAGCGGCGAACGCCTGTTCCCACAGCACCTTGTTCAGGTTATTGCCCTTGATATCGCGCATGCTGTCACGGGGGTACTCCGGCGCCAACATCCCTGCGGGGGTGATGTGGTTGCGTTCAAGCAAACGCACCAACTGCTGCTCGAATGCCATGCGCTCGCTGCTGTTTTTGAACAGGCGACTGCCCTCCGTACCGCTGTCACGCAGTTGTTCCAGCTTCTCGAAAAATGTGGCGTTGTATTTATACAGTTTACCAGTCTGCTCCTTACTCAAGTGATTGCTGCTGACCTTGTCGCCGTCAACGCTCATCACCCCAAAGGGCGTCGCGGACAGGTAGTCTTTGCCCTGGAGCATTTCCAGCAAGTATTGGCGGTTGGTAAAACCGACCGAACGTTCCAGCTCACGGATATTGACGAAAAGCCCGTCACGGTCCGGGTGGTAACTGCTCTGACGAAACCCCTCCAGGCCGATAGTCTTGAAACTGGTGATATCAGCATTCTGATTGATCAGGTCGCTCAAGGCGCTTGCCAATGGCACCTCTCGGGTGATGGTGGTATTCAGCGCCTGGCCGGACACCTGAATCCCAACCTGGTTCGGCACCTTGCGGTCAACGCTGGTCAGCAGCATCTTGCGACCGTTACCCAGCAACTGCGCCTTGAAACCTTCTCGCAAGGTGCTTTCCGAAACCAAGTAGTTGGCAAAATACTTCTCGACGAATTCGGTTTTGACCAGCACTGAGCGAATTGGCGCATAGGTCGGTGAGCGAAAGGATGGCGGCTCACTCTTGAGCCGGTATTGTTGTTGCCAAGCCAAGGAGCGGGCTGCGGTACCGAAGGAGAAGTTGAGTACCCCGTCCGTCGGCACAACCAACCTACCGTTCTCCAGAAAGAAGTCCTTGAAGCGGCCATCGGTGCTGGCATTGACCAGCGCGACGTTCATGCGGATGTAGCCGGGACGCTCCTCCATCATCAACAGTGAAATATTTACCGGTAGATCATCGGAAGCCCTTGGCACCTTGGTCAACGCACTGAGGGCTGTGGCCTCTTCCGTAGAAGGTGCATTGAGCAAAGTGTTGTAGCGGGCATTGACCTCCTTGTAGGCCTGTAGCTCGGAAAACAGCGTCACGTATTTTTGACTAAACGTGGAGTCGGACACCTGTGTGATCAATTGCTGTTCCAGATGTCTGATCTTAGTATCCAGCTTGGCCTGCTTGCCCGCCGCATCCTCCCTCAAGGTCGTCGCATTCAGGGTTTTGGTTTTGGGGTCGCCGGAATTGAGCATGACCAAAACCTTGCCCCAAGTGCTGTCAAAGTGCGTCATGGCCGTCTGTTGGCGGCGGTATAACCGGATGTCGCGCTCCAGTTGCTGCTTGTAGGCGTTGATCGCCGGCGTGCTGGGTACATTGTTCATCTGTTGCCGTCTTTGCTGCAACGTTTGCAACTGATCGCTGACAGAAACGGGGTTGTCCTTCATTTGAAAATGCTGGGCAGCCAGCACACTCAGGGTACTCTGCTGCATGTCTTGCAACCGCTCACTTACCTGCGTGATGTAGTCGGTACGCTCGTCAGGACTCATGTTGAACCATTCGGTCTGACGACCTGCCTCCTTGATCTGTCTATCGATCAGGATATTGAGTAGACTCGTGAAGTCTTTGTTGGGTATAAAAGCCATTACTATTTCCTTATATTTGTCGCTTATATTTCATTACATCAATGATAACAATGGATTATAGTCAACTATAGTTATATTTATATATTAATTATTAGTAATCTGAATTATTTATTAATATAATTATTTTAATGTAATCATACTCTTCAATCATATTGTTGTGTTTTTTATAAGACATTGAGTAAATAAAGTTGTCTCATATAAATCGGATTTTGACACACGGCAGAATGACTCACGCTAACTAACGGAAATTTACAATGAAAAAGAAGCAACTAAAAAAACTGCAGAAAGAACTTGATACATTGGGGCTAGTTGAAAAAAATCCTGATGTGGCCGGTTATGTGCTGTTTAACACGCGTAATCGCCGATTTGCGACGCGGGATAAAAATGAATTTGGGATGGTGATTTACACCGATGATATTGAAGAAGCCTATTTGACGACGTCACGATTTGCTGCATTAATGGAGATTGATTTTTTGCCGGAGCCAGACAAATTCGATATTGCAGTTATCCCTGTCGTTGATAACCCTTTATTTGGGTTAATGCTTAAAAAAACAGACTTAAATTAATACAACAAAATTTTGGACGGTTCCGGTATACGTGTGCCACGAATGCATCCGGTGACTTGATAGCCTTATAGGTTTGCTCCCAAGCTATGTGGAGCAAACCTACGCAACAAAGCTTAAAGACCGAATTTTTCTTTCAGTTTATCAAGCTGCCGTTGTTGAAATAGCTCAAACTCAGCTCTTGGCTGCTGCAAGCGTATAAAATCTAACATTGGATCTTTGACTTCAGTACGAATGCCGCTCATCTGTTCAAGTACAGCCAATCCACAGAATGGTACATAAGACTCCGCATACCCGCCTTCATGAACAACGACTAGTTTTCCGTCGCATAAACTTTCTGCTGTCTGTTGCACTAGCTGGGTCATCTCTCGAAAACTTTCACTATGGAGCTGCATCCTTGCCAAAGGATCCACCGCATTCGCATCATAGCCACAGGCAACAATAATCAGTTCCGGTTTAAAACGTTCAAGCGCAGGAAGTACTATCTGTGTCATTGCATAGATATAGCTATTATGTCCAGCTCCAGCAAGTAATGGGATATTTAGGTTATAACCTGCCCCTTCACCTTCCCCGATATCATCTTCACCGCTGTACCCTGGAGGGAAACAACCATCCTGATGTATCGAGATGGTCAAAACATCAGAACGATCCCAATAAATATGCTGAGTACCATTACCGTGATGAACATCCCAATCAATGACCGCAACTCGTTTTAAATCAAAACGTGCTTTTGCCTGTTCAATTGCTAATGGGATATTTGCTAGAAAACAAAATCCCATGGACTTATCAGGCAAACAGTGATGACCTGGTGGTCGAGAAAGGCTGTAAGCATTATCAAGCTCACCGTTAAGCACGGCTTCCACCGCAGCACAAGCAAGGCTGGCTGAGAGCTTAGCAATTTCATAGCTTCCCGGTCCTAGAGGGGCTTCTATACCAAGCATTCCTCCACCATTATCACTGACTTGCTTAAACCGCTTCAGGTACTCTTCCGGATGAATTTTACGTAATATTTGCTCATCAATAGGCGATGCCGAAGAAAGATGCAAAGAGTGGCTCAAGCCTGATACATCCATCAAATTTTTCAACCGCCTTTTTGTTTCCGGCGATTCAGCATGTGCAGTTCCAGAAGCAGGCTGAACCCAACCACCAACAGGCAGAGTTGTTATATGCATGCCAGTACTATGCCAAAAACAATGTTCATCAAAGAAAAATCCCGTTTTTCGTCTCATCACCCCTTCCTTACTATATTAAATTACATATCATTTGTGTCGCACCTATGTTTTGCCCATGTAGCGACAACACTTTTTCCCTGTCTATTATCTGCTTACGGCCAAATCTTATTCCTTTTAATCGTAAATCGCCAGCCGCTTTCAGTGTGAGAATATCGATTTGGTCGTCTTGGATCATTCTCCCATCCCTGGTTACCATATTGAGTAATATAATGATTTATTGCCTGAGTTTCCCCATTATTTCTGTTGACTATTACAGCGCCAAAAGGATATTTTGGGTTCTTTATGGCCTCTTTTATTGCCTCCCGCATATATTTTTCATGTTCGGTAATTTCCTGTTTTGATAATATGTTATTAATGATCTGTGTTTTTTTCTCTCCCGCTTGTAACATCAAGCGTTGCCAATAATTTTCTTCTGGTTTTATTCATGATTAATCCTTTTCTTAGTTGTAACTGTATTAACCTTCTATTGGGATAGAGTGAAAATTAAAAATTGAATAATGTCTACCATCAACAACATCATTTAATTCTATCGAAATAAAATGTATATTATATTAAATTCTCAATTGATATGTAAACTTTATATTCAGTCATTGAAATTGTCAAAAATATTAATCAATGTTTTTACTATATATGATAGCAATAGAATAAATTTGTATGTCTTACATATAAATTCTGACAATTAAGAAATAATTGGAAAATATTTTATTACAGATTGTAATTTATTATAAAATAATTGATAGTCATAAAAATGACTTAATTCAAGATATGAGGGTTTGTAATAAATGGAATTTCACAAGAGCAGTAACCCCACTTTATTGTTATAGGCAAATGGACTCAGCATTACTGCGGGGCGATGGCCTCCCTGCTCGTGTCCAGTCACAGGATCAAAGTCAATCCAAATAATATCGCCGGAATCAGGCACAAAACGAGAAACCATCAGATCAATTCCTTACCTATTACCCCATTTTTTCACGACGACTTGTGCCATGTTTAAACCCTCAAAGTATCAACAATGAAGATACCCTATCAGTTATCATTTTAAGTATTAATTTTGTCGATACGCTACTTGTGCGTTGTGCTGTATTACGCAAGTCTGGTGAACTTTTACACCGCTTATGATCTGCGCAATCTGAAAGCCGATCAGACTAGACTCTACCTGCTTTGTTATGCCTGGTGGCGTTATCGACCTTGATGAAGTTGTGGCGGGACGGGATTTAGGGTGACGGTTCCGGCTTACAACCCTTACTCCCTTCGCCAAAAGCTATGTCATTCGCTTTGATTCACATCTTGCAATTTTTCCAATTGCTGCTTAATCTGCTGTTGGAAATATTCCGCACGAGTCAACAACGCTTCAATCGTCTTTTCATCATAACGTTCACCCTTTTCAATACGCAGACATATACGTATTCCTTGCTGATATTGCATCAGAGCAAAAGCGCCTTTCATACGGTGTGCGTGGTGCGTAATTTTTTCATGCACTTGTTGATTTTCCGGTTGTCTCAGTTCTGCAATATCTTCCGACATCCCTTTCCACACCGCACTGAGTAATTGGTACTCTACAACAACATCTTGCTGGGCTAGCGCCAGAATCTCATCAAACTGTAACGTGACTTCGTCATTCACCTGTCGGTAATAACGGCTGATTTCTGCCAGCAATTTGCTTTGTACCAGCGGCTTGGTCAATACACCATCCATTCCCGCGTCCAGACAACGGGCTTGCTCCGTAGAAAACGCGTTCGCGGTACATCCCAGAATAATAAACGACGGTAATTGCCGTAGTCGCTCATGTTTTCTCAATAACTGAGCCAGTTCGTAACCATTCATCACCGGCATCTGGCAATCCGTCAGCACAAGGTCAAAATATCCCTCTTCCATCAGATTCATCGCCTGTTCACCACTTTCAGCCAATACAACACGATGACCCGATGGGGCTAACTGTAACGACAACACTTGTAAATTGGCGGGTAAGTCATCAACAACCAAGATATTCAGCGATTCATTGATTTCTCCTTCAATATTTTCAGTTTTTTCGCTTACCGCTTCCTTTTCAACAACACTGCGCATAAGGGGTAACATCACCGTAACCTGTGCGCCGCCACTGGGTACACCGGTGATTTTCAGGCTGCCGCCCATTAATTCAACTAACTGTACTGAGATGGGTAACCCTAACCCTGTGCCGGTTTTACCACCATTGTTTTGCGTCACCTGTACATAGGGTAGCAAAACAGCTTCATACATGGTTTCCGGGATGCCGCAACCGGTATCTGCAACCACCAGCGTGATTTCATCTTGGTTACTCTTTGGAATATGCCGATAGCCAGCGCTGATCTGCACACCACCCTGTTCAGTAAATTTAATAGCGTTACCCAGTAAGTTATTGACTACCTGAGTTACACGTGTTGCATCCAGCAGGTGGTAATATTCAGACGGTAAATCGAATTGCCGGGCAAAAAACAACCCTTTTTCCTTAGCGCGATGACTAAAAGCTGCCACACAACTTCCCAGAACTTCCTGCAATGATTCTGGTTTTAAATTCAGCACCATACGTCCAGATTCTATCTTGGAGAAATCCAGCACATCGCCGATTATTCCCTGTAAAGACATTGCCGCGTGCCATGCGATATGTAATGGCGTAGGTGGCAAAGGTTGCTGTTTTACCTCCAGATCGAGAATACCGATAATTGCTTGCAAGGGCGTTCGGATCTCATGGCTCATGTGCGCCAGAAAATCTGATTTCTCCAAACTGGCAAGTTCAGCCTTATCGCGCTCCTGGCGCAGTTCTTGCGCCAACAATTTACGCTCGGTCACATCAAACCAGCCACCAATTATTCCCTGAACAACGCCTTCGGTATTGCTGTAACTCTCAAGCCACAAATAAACATCTCTGTCCTGCCCTTGGATGGCAATGCTACGGTCGGAAAAATGCGCAGGGGCACCTTCCAGACAGCGCAGAAAAATCATACTGATATCTTGCTCATCGGCAGGCTTTAAAAAGCACAAAGAAAAGAGACTACGGCCAATCACATCAGACCCGAGCGTATCCATCTCGCGGCGGAAATAGAGGTTAGCTGCCGTAACGCACATGGTCGGATCGCAGACAAACATTGGCGTAGGCATGTTATTAAATAGGGTTTCCCAATACGTCAGCAAATCCTGTAAGTTGTTTTCCGCTCTTTTACGTCGTCTGATCTGATGAGCAAGATAACTCCCCCAAAAGGCCGAACTCAATGCAATGACAAATAACGCCCCTCCCCACAATTTCGCCCAGGGAGAAATTTTACTGTCAGCATAGGGGGTCACATTTCCCATAGATAACCATTTCAGACGCAACACCCGCAGCTCATTTGGCGGCAATGCATCAATGCTTTTATTTAATATGTTAACCAATTGGGGATAATCGGGGATGATGGCGTATTGTTCCGGTTGCAATGAGCCTTCAAAAAACTGAATAGAAATATTGGTGCCATAGCGGCTTGCTTGCAGATAATCAGCACTTATTAAGCTATCAAAGGTTGCATCTGCCGCCCCGGCTAGCACCATATCAATACCTTGCGCCACGTTATCAACTTCCATGATGAAGATCTCCGGATATTGCTTTAATACTGACAGGAGAGCATGGCCGCGCTGAATCGCTACCCGATGGTGTTTAAGTTGTTCAAACTCATAGGGCGCATTACGCTCATTGCGCGTGATCATCACCCATTCCACCGTACCGTAAGGATGACTAAAAGTGAGCCAACGACGACGTTCCGGCGTACTGATCAAAGAAGTCATTTGGGCTTCGCCATCTTTAAGCAGTTTTTTAACCCCCACTGCGCCATCCGCCGGGATAAAATTAAAGGTAATGCCACTTTTTTCTCCCAGCAGACGTAAAATATCCACATCCAGGCCGGCGAGTTGCCCATCTTTATCCAGAAATGAGTAAGGCGGCGCAGTACGGCTAATCGCAACGTTGACTACAGGATTTTTTTTAATCCAGGTTTTTTCTTGCGGCGAAAAGATTGAGGTATCGCTATTGCCGCTCAGAGCCAGCCCGGAAACCCAACGTTGATAAACCTTATTTCTGATTTCGTGAGGAATGGCAGTCAGGATGAGATCTATTGTTTCAACGATACCATCGCCGTTGTGGGCAAGAAAATCATACCGCTCTCCCTGAGAAATATCCCGACGGTAAGTCAGCTTTGTAAACGGGCGAAAAGCCAGCAAGTAGGCAATCTGGCTTTGTCCGTCCAGATAAGCATCGACTTCACCATCCACCACCGCTTGTATTCCCTCCTGTTGGTTTTTCGCCACCAAAACGCTGCGGTAATGTTTACGCAATTGCTCAATGGTATTCGGGTTACTGCCTGGTGCTGCCATAATATTCATTTCTGCAAACGGCATATTTGCTTGTTCTTTGCGCACAATCAGGGCAAGCGGCTGTACCAGAACCGGGTAAGTGTCATCCCTCCTGTTTTCCGACTGGGATGAAGCAGAATGTGATAACAGCTGAATATCTCCACGTTGTAATGCGGCATAGGCTGATTCCCAGTTACCAAACAACCGGATCTCCACCGGCCTTTTCAATACAGTTTCAATCAAGCGCAGATAGTCAGCATAAATCCCTTCCAATTTGCCATCCCAACGATGGATCACCAATGGCGCACCGATACAGCAGAGAATGCCGACTTTCAGGGTGGGAAATCGTGGGATCAGCATCCCTTGCTCTTTGATAGGTAATTTGACGGGTAATGGCACAAATTCCTGAGTGATGACATTCGAATAAAACGCCACCGGTAGCCCGTCTGAAGGCAGCTCTTGCGCATTACGGTATTCAAACAGATTGAGACTCCGGCCAGGTAATGGCAACAGGAGTATCAATACAGCTAACCATCGTGATCCTTTACGGCCGCCTTTCATCTATTACAATCCCAATCCAACCTGATGCAAATAATTATAGAGCGCTGCTTCATTATCTAACCCCAATTTTTTCATCGCGCTAATTTTTTGTGCACTGATTGTCTGCTTAGTACGGTATAAACGTGCAGCGATATCATTCACACTCAATCCTTGCCCCAATAATTTAATCACTTCCAGCTCTTTGCCGGTTAACGCCTTTACAACTTCCTCGTCCGGGGATTCAATAAACTGCTTACTCAAATAAGGCTCATCGTGCCCCGTTGTACTGTACAATCCTTTCACTAACTCGTGAGACAGACTGTTTTTGTTCAAAATCGCTTTCACTTTATAATCAATCAATGACGCTATTATCTTCCGGTCACTGATCATCGTGATCACCACAACAGGCAAATTCGGATATTGCTCACGAATTCGGCTAATCATCCGTAAACCGTCGATTTGGTTATCACCTGGCATATTGAAATCCGTAATCAGCATATCCGCCTCTTTTTCCTCTAGCAGGGAAAAAAGTGTCGTAACATCATGCGCTTCCCCCGCAATCTGATAATTCTCGGGTAATGTTGCCAATATGGTGCGTAGCCCTAATAAGAAGACTGGATGATCGTCAGCAATAATGACTTGTCTTGGCATTGGTTATTTCTCCATATTATTTTCTATCCGCTATTTCACGCATAGTTCCTTCAATAAAACCGGCATTTTCGCCTACATGAACGATCAAGGCGATAATCACAGGGTTAAATTCGCCTTTACCATCAGCAATCCGAATTTTTAACGTCTGCGGTATCCGCGAGACGGAACACTTAAGCTGTTCGATTTTCTGCCGATCTTCTGTATGCACCCAGGCCATTAACTGCGACCAGCAGACGGGCGCTTTTCCACACCGCATCCAGGCCGCGTCATGATGCCAATACAGGTGCCCGTCGGCACTTAACCGAAAACAATTAACCTGTTCTTGCTCCAGCATAGCACTCATTAACAAAAAATGCGCTTTACGGCGATGTAATGCATTGATTGTGTTATACAAACAACTACAGAATAACAATGCAGGTAGGGTAAATGCGGTACTGTACCATGCCGCAATTTGCACGTTCTGTTGGAGGCTCGTTAGTGGGGATGCGAATGGCCCAAAACCAAAGATGGTTGCACTCACGATCCCTACCGTACATAAGGATAAAAAGCCGCTTAATACTAGCAAATCACCTCTTAACGCCAGTAGCATCGGCAGGCTGAAGGAAAAAAGGAGCCCTACTCCTTGCCAATGTATTTTCCCGGTTTCAGGTGGCGGGCTGGTAAACAATGCTGTCATGGCAAATACGGCTACTAACCATAAACTATAAGCTTTCCTGTCTTCAGCCCGGCTTTTCTTGTAGGTAATGCAAGAAATAACAAAAAACGTAAACGGCAGATAACTCAACACAGAGCCGACAACAATCGATAATGAAATGGATATATCGGTGGGGTAACCCAATAAATGAAGTACCCACTTTGCCATAAGTCGCTCAGTAATTCCGCTTAACGAGCAGAGTACGGTCAGATTTAAGATGTCACTTGTCCGCTTCGGAGCCCACATTGCACCGTAGAAAAATTGCCAAACCAACCCTGTCACGACCAACATTGCCACATTGATACACGAAAATATCAGTGAGACATTTACCGGTCTGCCATACCACTGGCTGGCTGTTAGCGAAATCAGAGCACCCGTTATTAACCAAACAGGCCAGTACCGTGGTGCCCTGGCGCAAAAAATGCCTTGTAACAGGCCAGCCGGAAACCACACCAATGACGACAGACTCCAGACATCACGCACTTGCAAACTTAGCAGTGCCAGCGCAAAATTAACTAGCGTAAAAATAAACCAAAAGACCACTATCTTTTTCATTTTCATCAGGATCTCATTCCGTAACATTGGATGTTACATCATAAGATAATAATAGCAGAGAAAGCAGCTTCTTACCGTAAATTGATAATGCTAGATCGTGATAGTTTCTCTTGTTATTACGATAACTGTATTTGGCCTTCTATAACATCCAGCCATACATCTTCATTCACCGGTGCATCTCCTAACAGCAACTGATCTGATAACAGAGGCAAGACGAACCGGGTTAACAGGTTATCAATTTCACGGGCACCACTTTCTGCGATCTGGCATCCTTCAGCAATAAAATCCACCAGCGCATTGCTATAGTGCAACTCGCATTGGGTTACTTGACGATAACGCATCACAACTTTATTCAGTTTATGGTGCACAATGGCATGCAGCACTTCGCCATGTACCGGCAAATAAGGAATGACCTGCAAACGACCTAAAAATGCTGGCGTAAAGATACGTTGCAGTTCCGGCCGGATAATTTCCTGAATATCTTCAAGTGTTGCCGGATGAATTTCCCCCTGTATTTTCACGCCTTGCATCGCTGCACGCATCACCAAATCCGATGCGGCATTAGTGGTCAGGATAATCAACGTATTGCGGAAATTAATCTGCTGTCCTTCGGCATCTTCCATCATGCCTTTATCGAACACTTGGAAGAAGAGTTCCAGTACATCAGGGTGTGCTTTCTCAACCTCATCAAGTAGCACCACGCTGTAGGGCTGATGGCGAACCGCCTCAGTCAGCACGCCCCCTTGCCCATAACCGACATATCCTGGAGGAGAACCTTTCAGGCCGGAAACAGAATGTGCTTCCTGATATTCCGACATGTTGATGGTGATCAGATGATGTTCACCGCCATACAACTCATGAGCCAATGCCAGAGCAGTCTCGGTTTTCCCCACACCAGAAGGACCGGCAAGCATAAATACGCCGGTCGGCTTTACCGGATCAGCCAGTTGTGCTTTAGCAATCCGAATCTGACGAGCTATCTGACTAAGCGCATGATCTTGCCCCATTACCCGTTGACTCAGGCGCGTTTCCAACTGGCGTAGCACATCGCGTTCATTTTCCACCATCCGCCCAAGAGGTATCCCCGTCCAGCCGGCAACAATATCTGCAACACAGGCAGCATCAACGCAGTCAAATACATAGGCATGCTGATGGTGGCGCTGACGCAGTTCCGCACGCAGCACAGCTAACCGTTCGTTGTGTTCCTCACAGGTAAGGATATCGTTCACTAACTGACGTTGCGCGTGATATTCCGGCAAAATTTTCTCTAGTGATACCTGCAATTCGGTTTGACGCTGTGCCAACTTTTGTAATTGGGTTTCATGACCACCTTCACGCAATAATGCTTCCTGTTCGGTGGCAATGTTTGCCAGCATGGCACGCAGATCTTCAATCGGCGCAGGTTCGTCAGTCTGTGAAACGGCAACACGGGCACAAGCGCTATCCAACAGACTAACTGATTTATCCGGCAACTGACGTCCGTTGATATAACGGCTGGATAATACAACGGCTTCTGTCACCGCCTCGGCAAGCACGTTGACGCCATGATGTTTTTCCATCGCCGGCGTCATGGCGCGCAACATGGCTGTCGCCAGCTCGATCGAAGGCTCTTCAACTTTGATCACCTGGAAACGACGCGCTAACGCTGCGTCTTTCTCAAAGTACTTCTTATATTCTGCCCACGTGGTTGCAGCGATAGCACGCAATTCACCACGCGCTAACGCCGGTTTCAACAGATTGGCCGCATCGTTTTGTCCGGCCTGACCACCCGCGCCAATCAGAGTATGGGCTTCATCAATAAACAAAATCACGGGTGTGGGATATCCTTTCACCTCATCCAATAATTTCTGCAAGCGACTTTCAAACTCACCTTTTACGCTGGCGCCCGCTTGTAACAGCCCCATATCCAGCGTAAACAATTCGGCCTGAGCCAGCACTTCCGGCACACGGCCATCGACGATACGTTGAGCAAGCCCCTCGATCAGTGCTGTTTTACCGACACCTGCTTCACCCGTTAATAACGGGTTGTTTTGGCGGCGACGCAGCAACACGTCAATTAACTGACGAATCTCCCGTTCACGGCCCAGAACCGGATCCAGTTTGTTATCACGCGCCGCCTGTGTCAGGTGATGAGTGTATTGCGCCAGCGCGGATTGGGTATTATCTCCAACGGGAGCGGTAATGTGCTGCGGTTCTGTATGTACCTGTGTACGCAGCCACTGTTCTATAGCATCGGTGTTACACTGTAACGCTTGCTGTAGCTCCAATGTGAGTGAATGATGCAGTGACGGATTCATTATCAGTGCCGCAATCAGCGCCTGCGAGGTAATCTGCAACGCTCCCCAGTGGGTACTGGCGTACATCCAGCTCTGTTCCATCCATTTTGTCAAGTTAGTCGCCAGTACCGGAGGACGATGATTACCGCTGCGTAATAACGTCAGTGACCGCTGGCAGGCATTCAGCAACGCGATAGCATCAATACCACCGTGGTGACACACCTGTTCCATCATCGGCATCTGTTTTTCAAACAAAGCCAGCAACAGATGCTCAATTTCCACTTCATGATGGGTACGCCGTACTGCCAGATTAGCGGCCTCATCCAGACATTGACGCGCTTCCACCGTTAATTTACTGACGATCTGTTTAAGATAACTACTCACTTTTAGGTTTCCTTAATTCATTCCAATATGTGGTGATCTGTAACGGCAACGTAGAAAGGGTTCCTTTCGCCACTACCGGTTCACTTAAATTTAACAACTGGCTGTCCAGTCGGCTGCGTTGTTCCAACAACGCCGTTTGTTGCTGCTGATGTTGCTGCCATTGCCGATACAATGCTGAAACTTCCTTCCCTCCGCTGATCTGATAGCGCACGGTGATGTTATTGATACCCAGCGCACTTAATTCATCATGTTGCTGCGGGAATGCCTGTGCCGCTAGCGTCAATTCACCACTGGAAAAGGCATGGATAAATTTCAGTAAACCATCAGTACCAACGTAGCTTTTACTTAGCGTAAGGTCGGGGAAATACACTTCAATCTGTACCTTACTGCATGATCCCGGGCTCCAGTGCAAGGTCCTGCTGTCATTGAAATTCATGCTTTTGAGTTGTTGTACGCCATCATCACAACTCAGCGTCACTGAACTGCCAACTGGCAATACCCGAGCTCCTCGGTTGGCCGTTGCGGGCTGACTAGTAATCATCACCTCCGCCGATTGATCTTGTTCCGGTTCCTGCTGTTCAGTCGCCAGTTCACGCTCACTTTCCAGCAAGTTGAGTTTCTCTTGCAGGCGCCGACGAATATCAGATGTCGATGAAAGCATGTCGTTCGGCTGGATCAGGTTATTGATATAGAAAATGAAATCATCGTTAAACGGAAAGACCACATCTTCTATTGCCTGGCGCTGAATGCCTTCAGGACGAATATCCAGCGCATACTCTGCGGTATCCCGCACGAACGCATTGCTGTACTCATACAGCCGCGAGTTTAATTCCCGGCCATCAAACAGTTCCTGTCTGCTTAATTTTTCCATCGGCCAGATCACTTTGCTTTCCCACTGTGTCTGCAATTGACTAGCAGCACTTAAGAATGCATAACGCAATACCAAATGTGCATCACCCTGATAGAGTCGCCACAAGGTTTCATTGACAACTTCATTCTGTTTATTTTCGGTTTCATGACGCCACAGAGTGAAAAGATTAAATAAGGTACGTAAACCGTTATCATTCAGCTCCCCTTTCTCGTTACTCAGCGCATTTTTGACCAACAATCCGGTTTCTATATCACTAAGCAATTCACGCTGGCTATTTAACTGCACAGCCTGCCGGTAGGCGCGATAACGTGTCAGCGCGTTGTCATCCAGCTGCACAGAGATCTGCGGTGAAATGCCAAGCCATGACATGATGCGCTGGCGCAAGGAGATGTTCCCCAGCGAGATGCGTTGCATCACGTTGCTTTTTTGCACATAACCATGCAGTTGCCATAAACGCTGTTGCGTCTGCAACCAAGGCTGCTGATCTTCCTGCGCCACCGTAGATAAATCACTCTCCAACTTCTTTAAGAAGGAGATATAGGGGCTATCATATTGACCTGTTGCCAATATCAGCGCTCTCCAGTTTCTCTTGCCGCGTACCCACTCTTCCGCTTGTGGCATAACCTGGGCGAATGCTAACCATTCTGACTGGCGCTGATTCTGATACTGTTGATAAAACGAGCGCTGCAAAGGAACAAAAACTGCGGGTTTGTGAAGCGCTTGTGCCAATTCATCCAGAATCGCCTGAATATCACGCTCACCTGCCTGGGTATAAATACCGCGAATACGGGCATTAATTTTGGTGGCATCATCGCTGACCAACGGCCAGAAATCAACCAGCGTCAGCGAACGTGTTCCTACGGGTTGTTCATCGGCTAAAAGCCATTGCCAATTACCGGTATCCTCCAGTAAGGATTGCAATACATTCCGCCATTGTTCAAATTCCTGCTGTGCGTTGTCCTGCTGATACTGTGCCAGACGCAGAGCCACGCGCTGTTCTGCCGATAAAGGATCATTTTCACCGCTTAACAGTGAAGCTGAATAAACTGGCATACGCTGTAAAGTTTCCAGCGTAGCGCCATGCGCCATTGCTTGTTCAATATTGATAAAACGCGCCCAATGTAAAGCCAGCAGTCGTTTTTGCGGTGCTTCAGCGTGATGAAAGC
The DNA here is from genome assembly GCF_000517265.1 of Photorhabdus khanii NC19. Taxonomy (GTDB): domain Bacteria; phylum Pseudomonadota; class Gammaproteobacteria; order Enterobacterales; family Enterobacteriaceae; genus Photorhabdus; species Photorhabdus khanii. Next base: position 252,988 of record NZ_AYSJ01000013.1, on the reverse strand, counting down.
GCGCAAGCAAGTGTGTAACCACCGACTCCGGGTTGAATGCCTCAACCGGTGCTTGTTGCTGATAGTCCCTCGCCATACGTTGTTCCATCGTATGGGTAACCGGATAAAAAATCAGATGTGACAGGGTTTCCTGCAACCAATACTCAACCTGCCGATAACGCAAGTAACTGCGCTCAAGCGGGTTTACCTCATGGATATTTTCAATCTGCATGACACCACGCCAGGTAGTGGTTAATGCATTACCTGCTCCATACACCAGCATCAAACTGAATATGATAACCAACGTGCGTTTGATCAGTGTTCGCCAACCTGTCAGTAAGACGGCATCATTACGGTGAACCTGCCCGGGCAGAGATTCACCCAACAAACGGTGGCTGAAAACGCCTTCAATTTGCTGTGGTTCCGCCTGATGTTCCGCAGTAAAAAACATGCCACGCAACAGACCATGTTCCAGATAATGATCATGATCAAATAATGCGCTCAGGTAGTAGCCCAGTGCCGGTTGCAGTTGAGCAACAGTTTCCGGCAACGCCAACACTTCAGCTTCCGGTTGTTGCCGTTGTTGATTGAGCAGTTTAAGGCGCATAGCTTTCAAGGCGTTGACAATAGTGCTCATACTCTTGTCCAGCACATCGGTGACATTACTCTCCGTATGATGCTCAATAAAATTGCCCAGCAATTCAGCACGTTGTTCTACCGATAGTTGTGCGCACCAGTGGTTAAAACCCGGCAATGTTTCACTATGTGTGAGGATCAACCAAACCGGCAGGCGGCGTTCCAGACGTATCTGTAATGGCTCCAACTGCGCCCGCACATTGCGTGCTGCAATATACAGCGCTCTGTTGTCGCTTTTTAGCAACTGCTCCACTGACAGGCAAACCAATACACCGGCGGGCTTACGGACTTGCGCGATCCAGCGTATCAGACGCATCCATGCTTGCCGGTACAAAGATTGTCCTTCGGTATAACGACCAGAAACCACCATGTACATAGCACGGCGGAAAAACCACCAGCGACAAGTAAAGGTATTCTCTGTAAGCGACGGCAGATTCTTCCCTGTCATTGGCGCCACATTACAGTGAGCTAATAGTCCCTGTTTACCATTACCACGCTCTCCCACCACCAGAAACCACGGCGGCATGGATCTGTTACGGTGTAACAGCGAACGAAACCGGCGCCAGCTTTGTAAACGTCCTCCCCACCACCAGTGCTGATACAGTAAATATTCCAGGCGATTACTTCCTTTCCGCCAGAATTTATTTACCCCGCGCAGTTTATTGGTTATCTGAGGTAAGAATGCCATTGCTCCACGCAGCAGTAATAACAACAGTAATAGGAAAAGAAACAATAACAGGCCACTTATTGTCGGCCATGAAAGTGCCACTGCAATAGCTAAACTGAGTAGCAGAAAGACAGCCATCACGCTGAACCAGCCAATGGCATAAAATAACTTTTTCATGTTTAATTTCCGAATTTATCGGCCAATATTCAATAAATAGACGTTGATGAAAATATAAATTGATGCAAGAGATAACATTAATAATATTAATTTAACGCGCCATTTATTATTGGATCGTCTATTTTCCATAAGATTATCGCACGTATTCATTAACCGATGATTTTCTAAAGAAATATAACGACGCAAAGTATCAGGAAGATTCTCTAATTCCTGCTGGATAATATTATGCAATTCCAGATTATCACGTTTGCCATAACGACCATAAAACCCAGAAAGCAGACAAAAAACATAGACTAGCCGAACCGGGTAATTATCCGGCACCAACGCGGCAAGACGATCAAAAAACGTATTTCCACCAAGCTCGGCATCATAAAGCTCTGCCTGCAATGATGATTGTCGCCAAATATTCAATTCTTTTTGACCTGCGCACAAAATGGCTTCATCTGCCCAAACCACCACCGCGAAGTTTGCCTCTTCAATATCCTGCAATCCATAACCATGCAGACGCGCTTTATTTTGTGCCTGCGTCAGTGCGGCTAACAGTGTTTGCCGCAACTCTTCGGCATGATTCACCTGTTGTTGAATCATGCGCAGCACACAAGTGAATACCGGGATATAACAATCTAACAAATGCATCATGATGCTCTCACTATAACGATCTCTATCTGCAAATCGTCTGGCACATCAGCCCAGTGCACCGCCACACGCTCACTCTCTTCTACCTGCCGCCACAGCGCACCACGATTTTCTACCCGGAAATAATGCGTATTTGTCCGGTTAGGTAAACCATGCGGGGCAATTTCCTGGTAATACAGACGCACACCAGGCAAAGCGCGATTAATAATGCCGTCGATTTGTTCCGCCGCGGCCAGTTTAATCAAACGATCATCAGGAATTTCACGTTCGCTATGGGTAAAGCTGTCAGAACGCAGCACCAGATAAACCCGTTGCTGTTCACTCACTCCCGCGACATTGAACATGGCATGATAATAACCGCGACTTTCCTGTTGCAGAGGGATGACCGTATTCGGTTCCAGCACCAATGCATTGAGTAGATCGGTAATTGTCCGTTCACAACTATTGAGAGTCAGGGCTAGATTCAAATGCTGATATTTTTCCAGTACTTCTTCTTGCCCGTTCCACTCCCCTAAAAAAGAGCAACGATCAGTAAAACAGGAAAGCTCACTGATCAGTTGGCGCAATAGCCCAAAAATCTGTAAGGGATGAACATCCCGCGCCTCCTGGAAATGATGTAACTGCACGACATAACGCGCCAGAGTACGCAACGTCAGCAATAATGTGCTTTTTTCCTGGGTATAAACTTCCCCTTCCAGCGTTTGTGGACGTTTCAATTCTTCCAATTGATGGACACGTCCAGTCAGCTCCTGGCACAGTTGCTCAATGCGTTGCCCCAGTTGTGGCGCAGCATATAGCGTCAAACATGGTGGCAGATAGCGGTTATCCAATTCAATGCCGTCACCGGTACAGTGCAGTTGACCCACCGGCAACAGGGTATAACCCGTTGCTTGTGCAATCTCATCGTGCAGGAAAAAACGTAAGTTATAGGTAAGTTGTTGTACTTCTGCTTCCGGTCCTTCACCAAAAGCATCCCGCATACGCTGTTCTTGCGGCCATGTTACCCAACGGCTGGTAATATTACCGACACTTCCGCTATCCGTGATGCCGGTAACGTTACTTTGATTGTGGCTGAACATACGCAAGCCAACATAAATGCGCTGCGGTTTTTCGCGCACCAGCCAGCAATCACGTAATGATCGGGCACTGAGTACCCCATTGACACCACAATCCACATAACAACCCTCGGGAAAAATAAACGCGGCATCATGGACACTAAGCTCTTCATCACTTAGCGCAGCTAGATTGAACGCCAACTTCACCACACCAAATGCATAAGGTTGAGTCAGTAACTGATAACGCCCTTGCCAGTATTCATGTTGCAGCTCATGCGCCTGAAAGTGTTGCGGTTGTAAATACAATCCTGAATACCAATACATCGGTTTATATTCAAACATGACGTTATTTCCTCAATGGGTTTTTGTCATTGCCGGATCCGACTGTTTGTCCGGGGAAAATCACCTCATCCCCAGCGTTGCCTGCGGAGAAATCACTGCGGGTAATGGCATAACGCCCCAACATCAGCTCAACATTCATGGGAATAAATTCAGCATTCCAGGATTTATTCCACCAACCGCGCGGCTCAAGACGCAACGGTAGCGATAACACACGTACATGAGTGCTATTTGGTGCAGGGTAATAACCGGCAATCAATGCGATATAACGTGCCTGTTCTGCTCTATCAATATGTAAAGAGACAGATTGCCCCGGCATCATCACATAATTATCAAGCTGTAATATCTGTTCTGTTGCACCGGTGCCGGCAAATAAATTACGTAACAACACCGGATTAGCCAGTAATTTATCCAGTTGTTCGCGTTTTTCTGCCTGAGCAATTAATATCGTGCAACTATTCGGTATATTATTAAAAACATTCAGTTGCGCATCGGCAGTCATTTTTAAACGAATGGCATTACTGGCATAAATTGGTTTGGCCTGTTCAATCGCCTGCAAGCGTTTTTCATTATTGGAAATAGAATCACTGCAACCACTGATTAGAAAAATTACTGTTAATATTAAAAAACTGCGTTTAATGACATTATAAAAATTTATATTATTCATCTTGCCCTCTGTTTTTATCCGGCCCTTTTATCACGCGCATAATTTCTTGTAGCGCGGAGGTATTATCCTCCATCATTTCCTCCAGCCATTCGGCCATTCCCATATTCGCCCAACGTGCTGCCCGCTCCATTAAATATGGCACTGGGCTGGTAGGTTCATTCTGTCGAAAATAATTGGCGATGTTGATCATTTGCTCAATGGCAATAGCGCGCATTTCATGATGCGTCCGACCTTCCGCCAAAAAAGTCGTATTAATGCCGTTTGACTCTTTTCCTCCTGGCACGGTTTCTTCATTGCTGTATTTCTGAGCTGATCCCGGAGCAACAATTTCACGGAAACGTTCGATTAATGCCACCAAACTTTGCAGATGTTGCGTACTGGCGCTCATACTGTTGCCGGATGTTGGCAATAAACCAAGCATGATCTGTTGCAATGCTCCCAGTGCGTTACGGACCTGTTCAGCCTGTTCCAGTAAACGGTTAAACTGTCCGGCTGGTGTAGTGCGAATACTGTCGTCACATTCAGCGATACCAAAATAGCCATCACTGATCAGAGGAGCACGTAATTCACTATTAACAGCGATACGTTGTTCAAAATATTGCACTCGTTGCCAGACATTCAGGCTCAATTTGTCATCATCAGTCAGTGTCAGATTGTCCAACTGTTTCACCAGCTGTTTATCCAGCCAACTCAGGCGGCCAAGACGAGCATCCGCACTGTTTTCTCCATCATCATCCAGAGGCGGATAAAGCACCGGCCAAAACGTTTCCAGCAAGCGGGTCAGTAACGTGATACCACCGGCGATACCTTCCAAACCATACAGCTCCCCTTGTGCTTGAGTTAACCAACACGCTATCTGCAAGTCTTTACTGTGTTTTTCCAGTACTGCCTGACACAACGTTGAAACCTGCATCCAATCAGCCTGACGGGTTTCACATCCCCATGTATCGTCCTGGAGAAACTCTTCATCGGTTTCGCGTGCCGCATTTATCTGTTCAAAAATAGGCTCGTATTCGATATCACATCCTGCCGGTTCATCAGCAGAAATTGGATGTAAAAAACGGGCGATATCTGTTTGTGCTAAATTCACCGTGATTTCCATTTCAGGCAATAATCACCAACGGGTAACCGGTGGTAATTGTGCCGCCATGCGCGCACAGATCACCGAGTCTGGCCGCCGGCCTCCCACCAATCAACACTGTCGGGCTGCCCATCACCACCGTATCCGGCGGACCGACGCATACCAACAGTGATCCCATTGTTGCTGCTGGCAGACCACCAATCAGTACCGTCGGTACGCCTGGCGGCATAATTGGTCCGCCCACATGGGGTATGGGGGGTACCGCCGGCGACATCATTGGACAAATATGCATATCACCCACACGAGCTGCTGGCATTGGCATCATTGTTCTCCTTATAACGTGGCTTCGTGGTACAGATAGTTTTTGCGTCCCTGATCCTGTGACGGCGGCAATTGTTTCAGTTGACTGTGTGCCAGTTGAAAAAATTGATCAATGTACAGCGCTTGCTGTTCCGGTTGTTCGCCATATACATGCAGGATCAGACACAACGTATCTGCCAGTGTGGCAAGTGACTGCCACGGTTGCGGATAGACTGCTTCCAGATCGGGCGTTGTCATGCTGCCTTCACTCCAGAAAACTGAAAGCACCAGACAGGAAATTGGGTTATCAAACCCCACAATCTGTGCCTGTTCGAACAATTCATGACGCAGCGGATCACCGCCATTAGCTCGCCAGCGCCGTACTTGTTGCAGCAATGAACGCTGCTCTTGCATCAGATCTCGTTCGTAAACGCAGGAGATAAATGTCAATGCCAGTTCCAAAGCCTGAGCATATGGCAACATGAAAACGGTGTAGAACACCGCGTCTTGCCACAACATTTCCTGACTAAGCGCCGATAGATTCTGTTCATGTACTGCATGTTGCCGTAATACCAATTCCGCCTGGGGAGAAAGCCGGCCGTGTCGTAATTTAGCCATTGTTCTAAACTCTTGTTATTCGTTGATCTTGCATTAACCAATCTTGGTTAAAATCCCTTTCACCATGGCAATGCCGGTAGCATCCACCTGAACAATGCCGCCTTTTAACTGTGCCATCGCACTGCCTTCGACTTTTACCGTGGTTCCGGTGAGTTCCGCCATACCGCTGCTCTTCAACGCCAGTTTCCCTGAGCCTTCTACTGTGACCGTCGGCGCTTTGATGGTAATCCCCGCCGGGGTAATCGATATTTTGCTGGCACCAACTGTCAGCTCAATTCCCTGACTTGCGGTAATAGTGCATTGCTGACCAACATTAATTTTAGCGTTGCCTCTGGATACTTCCAGCGCGTAATTACCTGCGCTAACGGTAGTGGTGAAATTGCCGCGATCCAGCGTTTGTTTTTTATCGCCTTTTTTCACCTCGGTTAACGCGCTGCCTTCACTCAGAATTAACGTGTCATTGCCCTTTTTAATTTGGGTATCACGTTTTTCTTCGATTTCCCATTGCGCGTTGCGATCGATCTGCGCTGAAAAATCATTCTTTACTTTCAGACGCATATCTTTTTGTGAATGAAGCAAAACAAATTCTTCACCTTTTTTATCTTCGAAACAAAGCTGATGCCCTTGCTGCACCGTACCTTTTGCGCTACTGCGCGTGGCAATGCCGCTTTGTGTTTTCTGCCCTGGCAGCGCAAACGGGGGCGTCTTCACTCCGTTATAAACCGTTCCGGTTACCAACGGACTATCTGGATCACCGTCAACAAAACTCACCAATACTTCACTACCCACACGTGGCACAAATTGCGCCCCAAATTTTGCGCCATTCCAGAATTGGCTCACTCGTACCCAGCAGGAACTGTCATCATCTTTTTTGTGTTCTTTATCCCAGTGAAACTGGATTTTAATCCGCCCTTGCGCATCGGTATGGATCTCTTCTGACGACGGACCGACAACCAGCGCAGACAACACACCGGAAATATAGGGCCGAATAACAGAAGGGCGCGGGCGGAAGACTTTATTCGCCGAAAATAAAGCGACTTGCGACGAAAACAGTAATCCGCCTTCTTCCAGGTTACTTTCCGCTTTTAATTGCTGGTGGCCCACCGCATACCGACCATCGGCACTGCCGTGTCCTTTCAGCGTAAACTGATGTCCAACCTGTAAACCGGGATAACTGTTAACGGCGCGCGCGTAATGTGACTGTGATTCCCACTGTTCCATGCACAGCGCTGCCTGTGCCTCCAGTTGATTACGCTCCTCCTGACGTCGGTCGTCATAGATAGAAAGCTTCGGATTGACGGAATAGCCGCTGTTCGCTTTGGCACTTGCGCTTACTGCCGTGGCGTTTTTAACGTTATAACCATTCATTTCCGCTGAACCTGGGATAATCATGCGATGAATATGCCAGGCACGTAGCCCATATCCTTGCTGATCGCCGATCTTCGATTGATACGGCAATACAGCTAAAGGCGCATTAGTAAACGTCGAAGGGTGATCAGCCAACACCAATACATGACGCCCCTCTTCATGGCGGAAGAAATAGAAAATACCCGCCTGTTCCAGCTGGCGCGCCACAAAGTCAAAATCTGATTCCTTGTATTGCATACAATATTCAAGCTTCGGATAACGGCTTTTTAACGCCAGTTCAACGTCGTTAAACCCACGTTTATGGAAAATATCGCATACCATATCCGGCACACTGATGCGCTGATAAACGCGCAGATTACGGGTTAACGTCAGCATTTTCAGCCACGGTTCAATGCGTGCCTGATAACAAAACTGGCCGTCGGTAAAACCTTGTTGCTGTAATTCAGTCAATATGCCATGCACAATACGGTAATTTGGCGCTTCACCAATACGAAATGCCAGTGGCTTACCGATATAAGGCTCCAGCTTGTCCCAGTCTGCGCTGGAATAGAGCTGAACAGAAAATGAATAAGGCTGAGACAAATGTTCTTCACCTTCGATTTTACTCAGCGCCACAATATCTGACAGGCTACCGATAACCTGTAAAAAACGATTTTTTTGCCCTAACAGCATATTTTTACCTGCATTTTTTATTTAAACTGCGTAAGGACTCGCACATTCAGCCAAATACACACGCTGAATATGGCTATCTCCAGTATCCCCTAAACAACCATCCCACCCCAATCGGCGGCTGCCATTTAACATATTGCCCTGCCCACTATGCTGCACCAGTAATTCCAGCGAAAAGGAGAGCAGCGGCCCGGCAAATTGCCACACCCACTGCGTCAATCTGCGATGTTTTTCATTTCCCGGCATAAAAGCGGCGTGCTGCCAGGCGGCAAACGGCCCCAGCTGAATATGAAACCCTGACTGAATATCCCAATAAGCATGACCCAACATCGGGCTATCGCCCAACAGGCTGCGACCCAGGCAACAACAATGTGCCTGTTCAGCATATTGCCAGCGCCCTTTAAAGGGATGAATACTGACCGGCATGTTAAATTCCCGCTGCAACAGATGCTGCAAGTTCACCATTGTGCGAATCGGTGTCGCCAGCAACCCAACACAGGCGGGATGAATGCACTGTGTTTTACTTTCGGTTAATTGTCCGGCTACCGCCGCAATGACTGCCGGCAGTGCCTGATAGCTTTGCAGTTCTGCGTTGACATATAACCGGTATTTCTGCCATGCCTGAAAACGCAAGCTAAGCAGCCGATGGGTAAAAATATCAATAAACGCCTGGGCTGATTCGTCGCCGTAGCGATAACGCCTATCAATCAGCCATTCGGTATAACTCAACGGTAATGCACCAAAAGTTCCTAATAGGCCAAAGTGATGCACCGCCATACGATACTGTTCGTGCTCCTTTTGCGCAGGCATCAGGGATTCCACTTCCCTTTCCGGTGCCTCCAGTGTCAATACGGAGCTGAACTGCACTACATCGTCAGGGGTAATCACCGCTTCTTCACGCTGACGATGACGACAGCGTTTAAGCAACCGGCGTACATTCTGATAAAAACGACCACCCGCCAAACGCACTCTGTTTTCTACATTATTGCTTGCTAAAGCCATGTCAGTTTCCCGCTGCGACGTGGCCAACGGCGCGTACTATTATTAACCGTCTCCAGCTGTGTTACGGTTTGCGTGAAGCTGTTAATTGGCGCATACATAGCGATAAAACGTTCTAACAAACTGCAATACAGATAAAAATCGACAAATTCGCTCGCCTGTGCTTGAAAGGTCAGCGTTATCTCCAACCCTCGCGCCAGAGAATAAGGATCGGCGGGGTTTAAGCGCGCACTTACCGGCGCAATGGCAATCTGCTGTAATTGTGCAATCAACCTCGATATGGCCGGATCACTGAGCAGGTTGTAGAGTTCCAGCGTTTCTTTTAAGCACTGAACTCCTTGCGGACCACTCAGTAACATTTGGTTCAAATTAAGTTGCGACACCAACTGCCAGTTCAACGCACAACTTGGTTGTGGACGTACCGGCAACCGGGGGCGGATCAATCCCAGAATTTTTACACCAGGCAAAGCACTTTCCGATTCGAAATCCCCGTCAGGATGACCGTTACTCAACTGCTGTGGTACATCACGGTTAGTACAGGTCAGACTCAGTATCACCACATCGCTTTCTGGTTTTAGCTGTTCGCCGCGACTATCAGAAAAACCGATGAACATATTTATCCCTGTGTCGTTATGTCTTAGTGAGGGGTGCGGTGACGCCTGCCAGAATAACGGGATTTGCTCATCAAATTGTGTATGTTCAATACCGAATAACGGCGGCACCCGTCTGGAACTCAATTGCTCCTGCTGACGGCTGACAACCTCAACCTGATCGATGGTATAGACTTCCATGCTTTGTGGACGACGCGCATCCGGTTGAACCAAGTATTCATGCTCAGTTTCCAGCGGAATAATCGGCTCCGCCTGATGAAGAAACAGATTGACGATGGGTACACAATTCAACCGGAAGGTTTCGTTGCTGACTTTATCACTCATACGTTCAATACGACGCAACGCTACGCAATCCTTAAGCCGGAAACGATATTGCAACTCGCCTGATAAACTAGTGATCAAGCCGGCATCAGGCAGCGGAATATCCAGAAATAAAAATCTTTCCGGAAAACTGAAATAATCGCGGAACAGGTGGTGAGCTGGATTTATCAATAAATCATCGGCACACAAGTTGTCTTGTGGATCAAAACCCACCACTTGAATATCCCGACTATTCATGCTGAATATGCGCTCACCCAACCGGCATTCCAGTTGCTTAACTTGTGCCGACAGTAATTCATACAAGCTGTGAGTCAGCACTGGTGCACCATGTAAGTACAAACGAATATGGCGAGCCTGAAAACTGGCACCTGGCCACAACGTAAAATTCAACGTTAAAATAAAATCCCGGTCGTAAGGGTCCGGCGTCAGCTCCGCGTGCGTTAAATCCAACGGCAACATTTCCAGTGGATATACTGTACGGAAACGGCATGCTACATCACCTACCGGCTGAGAAATCAATGAGGTATGCCGTGCTACCGTCATCATCCCGGTAACGCCGGATGTTTGCGGATCCTGTTGAAACTGCACTAGCGATACCGACGGTACCTGACGCAAAAACTGCGGTGCCAGTACTTCCAACATGGCGTTACTTAGCTCCGGCATATCTTCATCAATACGTTGGTGGATTTTTGCCGTCAGAAAAGCAAAAGACTCCACCAGACGTTCTACATGCGGATCTTCCGAAACGCCCTCCGCGAACCCAAGACGTTTGGCTATTTTAGGAAAACGCTGAGAAAACGCAGCGCCATATTGTCTTAAATAATTTAATTCCCGGTTGTAATAAGTCAGTATTTTCTGTGGTAATAGCATCATGTTGTTTATTGTAATTTATCCCATGAAATTGAATAGGTATAAGCGGTACTACTCCATGAAATAGAAAACACCACCTGTTCATTGAAAAAATTTCCATTCACCCAGAAAGTAATATTCTCCGGCGTATTTTTCTGTAATGTAATAACGACATTTTTCAAGCGTGGTTCGAACCAGGAAATAGCTTGGTAAATATTATTGCTCAGTGCATCAATACGTTCATCATCGGAAATATCCACATTAATGACATCGTAAACACCATAATTTAAAACTGATTTCGGCAACTCCCCAAATAATGGTGAAATTGCAGAGATCGGTCTTGATGAAAACAGCATGCTCAAATCGGAAATCAGGCTTTGTACGACTTCCTGACGTGACCAGTTCAGCGTTACACCACGTTTTTCATCTTGTGGATAATCGTCTTTCAGACGATGGAGAAATGAGGGCTGAATCATAATATCTTTCCGGGCAGAAACCGCCGGCCAAAGGCCGGCAGTAAACAGTAAAAATTACTGTTTCTTGTTCTCGATAAGATCCCAACCTTCTGGACCTGCTTTGTTGCCTTTGGTTCCGTCTGGGCTGAGTGGGGTGAATGTCCATTTAATTTTGGAATAGGTGATAGAAAACTGCTCTTGTGGGAATTCACCACCACGTGAACAGGTTTCATGGACGTCGGAGATAATACATTCGTCCATTTCAACTTCCGCGTAAGGATGCATTTCCCCTTTGAAAATCGTACAGATTTCCAGTTTCACTTTCTTAATCGCCGTACCCTGCGCCACTGCGGACAACAATTTGATAGAACTGATGTCCATCACCTTCACACAGTCAATGGTACGGAAACCCGCTGCACCAACGGTAATCTTACGTTTACCACTGTCTGCGATACGTGCGTGGTTGAACGCACCAAAGTTGACATGCTCCAGCTCAATCCAGTCTTTATGCTTGCTGTCGGTACTCTCACCTTTAATACCATCGATTTGTAAAAAAATTGAAGAACTCATAATTAACTGCTCCGTTATAATAAATAGGATAAATTTTAATAAATAGAATAATCAAGCTGCCGATGACGGCGGTAAATCAGCAACCAGCCGTAAAGACATACTTAATCCTTCCAATTGGAAATGCGGCCTTAAATAAGCTACCGCTCGATATGTTCCAGGTGCTCCTGGAACTTCAACAACATCAACTCTTGCCTCACGCAATGGGTGGCTTGCTTTAATTTCTGCGCCGACGGTATCAGAACCAACAATATATTGGTTGATCCAACTTTGCAGATAAGACTGACATTCTCCGCGGGACATAAAACTACCCACTTTGTCACGCACGATCATTTTCAAATAATGGGCGAAACGAGAAGTCGTCATAATGTATTGCAATTGTGTCGATAATTTTGCGTTGGCATTTGCCAGGTCAGAATTATATTTCCTCGGTTTGTTAGGCGACTGTACCGAGAAGAAGGCGGCATAGTCAGTACCTTTATAATAAACCAGAGGAATAAACCCTAATTCCGCTAACTCTCTTTCACGGCGATCAGAAATGGCCACCTCAGTCGGGCATTGCAGCATCTTTTCACCGGACACAGAGGAATAATGATGGGTCGGCAATGCCTCTACCAATCCCCCGCCTTCCACACCGCGAATTGCCGCGCACCAACCATATTGTTCAAACGCAGCCACCATACGGCCCGCCAGTGCATAAGCGGCGTTAATCCACAGATAACTGCTGCTGTCCCCTTCTTTTACCTGCTCCTCGAAACAGAATTGTTCAACCGGGATGGTTTTTGCCCCATAAGGTAAACGGCCAATCACCCTCGGCAAAGTCAAACCGACATAGCGGGAGTCATCGGATTCCCGAAAACGCTTCCAGCGCAGATAATCGGATGTTTCAAACAATTTGGACAAATCACGTGGACGTGGCAGTTCACCAAAATCATTCAGCCCTAACATACCTGCGTTGGCTGAACTGATAAACGGGGCATGGGCTGCCGCTGCCACATGGGAAATCTGCTCCAGTAAATAAAGATCTTCCGGACTGTTATCAAAGTCAAAATCACCGACAAACGCTGAATAAGGTTCACCACCAAAGGTACCGTATTCATACTCGTAAACATTCTTAAACAACATTGACTGATCGAAATCAGACGCCGATTTAAAGTCCTTAATCAAATCGGTTTTTGTCGCATTCAACATTCGGATCTGGGTATTATTAGTTTCACTCTGGTCAAGTAATCCCTTAAGCCCTACCCAAGACGATTCCAGACGCTGTAATTCTGGGTGATGCAACACCTTGCTCAGCTGAGCGGACATCAGTGCGTCAATCGCGGCGATACGCTCTTCAATGCTGTTTACTAAATCACCAGAAACCACCAGCGAACCTGACGTTACTTCGGCCAGAAACTGGTCAAGCTGGCTTTTGACCCGATCACGATCGGCTTCCCGGCGAATGGCTTGGGTGTTATCAATAATCTGATCAAGAAAATCACCACTGGTTTCCGTCGTTTTCAATTCTTGCTGTTCAACAACGCTCTGTTCCATGTTTTCCTCACTGTGCATTGTTATTTTCCGGAGTGACGTCATCCGCCGTATTTTCTGTGGCTGGCGTTTCCGTCTCTTCATTTACCTGTGGTAATTTGTCCGCATGTTCAGCAAGAATTTCCGCCAGACGGTCGCGCAATTTTTCATTGCTCAATGCACGGCCTTTCAGATCGCTTAATTTGCTGCGAACCTCCAGCAAATTACGTAGCGGTTCAATCTGTTTCGCCAAATTCTCTGGGGTAAAGTCCGCCATTGATTTAAATTGCAAATCGACATTAATAAATCCGCTTTGCCCAGGCAGCGCACTTTCAACCTGTAATTCCAATGAAGGCGTCAGACCTTCCATCACCGCATTAAAATTATCTTTATCAATATGCATGAAACGACGTTCACGCATAGGAATTGATTGTTCAGCAAATTGACCAATGACACCAATGACCAAGGGCAATTCTTTTTTCTCGACCGCACCACCTAATTCAACATCATAAGTAATCTGAACTCGGGGCGGTCTCACTTTATCAAGCTTACGTTGAGTATTCATGGCACCTTTATACCTTTATATATGACAGGAAGTGCAAACTTACGTTAAACCGCACCAAACCTGATTGAATAACCGAACAAGATGAGATAGACGAAGAAATCAATTAACGTCTATTTATAGCAATCTAATATGCTGTGACACATTTAATGATATTTAAAACCCACCGTGTGTCGGCTGGTAAATAAGTTCTCATGTATATTAATTTAATGCAATACTTACGGGGTTAAATATAATATTGTAAACCTTGTAAATTAATTTAATTGTTTGTATTTAAAGATAAAATTAAAAACACAGCATTGTGGTTAAAATGTATTTTCATACTTGTCCTATTTTTTACCTACTATTTTTAGAAGTGAAATTCTGATTAGTCAGAAAAATTAAAATATAGATGTAATTAAAGGGTTAATTATGGTTTTCATCATAATTAACCTGAAATGGTCATATTGATTATCGATTTGTTAGATTTTAAAGTTTTTTATTAAAGAATAAAGAGAAAAATAGGAGGTAAGAAATAAGTGGGTAAATGTGATTTTTCAATTCTGAAAAGCAATCAATTATCTTAGCTTTATTTTTAATAATTTCATGAATATAAAGGGTGTCTCAGAAAAAGGAATTTAATCCTCCTGATTAAACTCCTTTAAGAAAATTTTCACCGCAGTCGTGCCAGGGAAGTTAATCTAGCTTCTAATCCAGGGGGCATACTCGAATAATATGACCGTCAGGATCTTCAACGAGGAAAGTACGACCAAAAACTTCAGTATAAGGTTCTTGCACGATTTTGATGCCGGGGTTCTTCCGCCATTCCTCAAAGAGGCGATCTACATCTTCGTGGGATGGCAACATAATGCCGATCTCAGAGAACCGCGGGACAGCAGCATCTGGCTTGGTTCCGCCAGACCAAATAGCAAACAGTGCTTCGCTGTCGGCAGCAAATGCCACATAGCGGGGGCTAGAAAACACGGGTTCAGAATTGAAAAGTGTCTGGTAGAAAGCTGTCGAACGTTCGATATCAGATACGTAGACAAGCTGAAGATTGGGTTTGGGAGATACTGTCATCATGTCATTCTCATGTAAGTTAGATTTAATATAAGAAAGTAAAAACAAGCTGTTGTATGACTCAATCATGTAACAGGTTGTTATTGCATTGCACTTATCATTTTAAAATAATGTTAATTACATGTATATATATACATGTAATTAAGATAATGTGTTTCTAACGAGTCGCAATGGAGGGAAGTTTATTAGGCGTACTTAAAAAATTGGCATTTCATTTGATTGAATTATGGGTATTCAGTTACGGGTAACTACAGAATTCGGAAAAAATAGTACACTAAGCCATGAGTGCCAGTTTGAAGCATAGTTTAACCTGACACTCTTTGCTTAGCGTACTTTAATTTCCCTTTCGCCAAACGACCCCTATAAGAATAATCCTTTGAGTTTTACTCCCATACCTTGTACCTCACATGGTCATTATAATGGTCATGTGATATTGACATCCTCATTTCAACAAACCATTATAATGACCACTATACTGTTCATTAAAGCCTATAAAGACCAAAATAAAAGTCAAAAGGAGGGAGTATGTCAAAACATAGAGCCTATTCTAAATTCTCCCAAGAAGCAGCCATGCTACTCGGAGAACAAATCAAGCTAGGCAGAAAACAACGTCGGTGGTCAGAAAAGAATTTGGCAGAACGTGCGGGTATATCCAGAACTACACTGCAAAAAATTGAAAAAGGAGATATGGGCTGTTCTATAGGACTAGCATTTGAGCTAGCTAATCTTGTAGGCATCAACTTGTTTGAAAGGGATAAATTTCCTATCTCAGCACGTATAGAACAAACAAGAGATAAGCTGGCTTTGCTACCACAACGCATTCAAGAAGAAAAGAGAGTGGTATACGATGACTTCTAACAACAAAGAAGTTTATGTTTGGATATGGTTACCAGAGCAAACTGAGCCAGTAGTAGCTGGCCGCCTAGAAGAATTTAATGGCCGCATTTTATTTAACTATGGTAAAAGTTACCTTGAAAGATTAAATAGCCAGCCGCTACCTATCTCAATTTATGAACCGGAATTACCATTAAAATCAGGTATCATAGCCCCATTGAGTGACCTAACAATGCCTGGCTGTATCCGCGACGCATCTCCTGATGCGTGGGGTCGTAGAGTTATCATAAACAAAATATTAGGGTTAAAAGGAGCGGATACAGAAACTGCTACATTAAATGAAATAACGTACCTTCTTGAATCTGGATCTGACCGTATAGGCGCTTTAGATTTTCAATTGTCCCCATCCGAATATACTCCCCGATCTATAAAGAATGCCAGTCTGGAAGAACTTATTCAATCAGCAGAACGAGTTGAAAATGGTCTACTACTAACACCAGAATTAGACCAAGCACTTTTTCATGGCAGTTCAATTGGTGGAGCACGTCCCAAAGCACTCATTGAGGATAAAAACAGCAAATATGTTGCTAAATTTTCCTCAAGCAATGATCTTTACAGTGTGGTTAAAACAGAGTTTATTGCTATGAGACTCGCTGAACTATCCGGCATTAATGTTGCCTCAGTAAAATTAACAACATCTGCAAATAAAGATGTACTACTCATTAAACGATTTGACCGAGAACATACTCAAAACGGTTGGTTACGAAAATCAATGGTCTCTGCTCTAACTCTATTTGGATTAGATGATATGATGGCTAGATATGCTAGTTATGAAAAATTAGCCGAGATTATACGATATAGTTTCACTAATCCCCAAAAGACATTAGAGGAGCTATTTTCACGATTAGTTTTTAATATATTGTGTGGTAATACGGATGATCACGCTCGGAATCACTCCGCATTTTGGGATGGCAAAAATTTAAGTTTAACCCCTGCTTATGACATCTGTCCTCAGGGTCGAGCTGGTAATGAAGCATCTCAAGCGATGCTAATAATTGATAATAAAAATCTAAGTCAATTACGAACTTGTTTAGAAACTGCACATAATTTTAATATATCAGAGGAGAAAGCAAAAGAAATCTTCAATAGACAAATATCAATAATCCAAGATAATTGGGATAATATCTGTGAAGAAGCCGAATTAAGTGAAATAGATAAAAAATTGCTCTGGCATAGACAGTTTTTAAATCCATTTTCTATAGAGTTTTGAGAGCATTTAAAGAGTTACCAAGATATTAAAAAGCTTCAGTTAACCCGAAAGAATCAAATGTTACCTGAAGTTATCATTTTATTATAATTAACCACTTAAAATCTACGCCAATTTAATCATCACCATCCCGAGCAACAACAAAACAATACCGCCCCAACCTTTACAATTCAGACGTTGATTAAACATAACCCAGCCGGCAGTAATCCTCCCAGCCTGCGCAACTGTTTCACCGTAACAAGCAGTGCATCCAGCGACACACGTCCTTCAAGCTCTGCATGCAGATCGCGCGCACTGAATGGTATCTCAGGAATGGTCTTCAATAATCTGATACTCACTTCATTTCGAACGAGGCGAATGTGGTTCCCGTGGACAAAGACCAGTAAATCCTCGTCCACCTCAATAGTGGTTATCGGAAAGTCAGGGTCGCGGATCCAGCGTGTATCCGGCGTAATCATGTCATCCTGGAAACGAACGTAAGAATAGCGCAGATGCCGGCGGCTTGAGGCTCTTGCCATATTTTCAGCATATATTCGTCTCAACCACCCCGCCTGAGAATACGCACCCTTTTCGGCCTGTTCCACGACTTCATCAATAGAACCTCGCAGGCCTTCTTCGGTAATGGCATGTTGAAGAGTATTCGCAGTTACCTTGGTAGCTGAATACTTTGATATCGCAAATGCAATACCAATTGAGAAACCCTCTGTATTACCAATATGGTACCAATGCGGTGGCAGCAAAAAGACATCACCCGCTTCGATGACAAAGGTTTTACCATGAGGTACCAAGCGTTCCGGCTGGAAGCAGTTCTTTCGTTCACCATTCAGTCGATGAAACTCTTCTCGGCTGAAAAGGGTCATCTCCTTGGTCGTGGGGCCAGTATGGAAATGGACAATTGAGGTGTAGGGATCATCAATGTGAATGCCAAAAGGCGTGTAGCCGTAGTTGCCGATAAATAACGTCACCTCAACCGTACTCCGCCAAGCGCCTTGAGCTTCGACAACCGGCGCGAAAATGCGAGCCCCCATCCGAGCCAATGGATCAGACCATTGTTCAGCACCATTCACAATAATGCCGAACTTGTTTCCAGCAGTAGCTCTGGATACATAGTCCTTGAAAGCCTCTCCCACCCGAGGATGATTAAATAAAACCTCGTTCTCGTACTGAGGGCTCAACATGCCGTCAATATACACTCGAAACAAACCACTGATAGCCCGTTCAGCTTCTGTAGACATGCTGGCAAACAAATCAAAGAATAGAGCATCATCGAAAATTACCGGTTCGAAAACCCTCTTCAATAAAAGAGGAGCCATTTTGCACGGCGTCTCGACGGGATTATATTCATATGCAGCACTGGAGGATTCATGAGCACAGATGTGTTGATAAAGCGGTTCCAATCGTTGCATAGACAATGCTGAAATCAAGGCATTGTATTGAAGCATGTCAGTCATCAGATTAGCCTAATTAAGCATGACAAATTTGACGAACAGGACACGCCCCTGAAATCTGGGGGATGTCTTCTACAACTTCTAAGCCGAGATCTTCGACGTTAGCCCCTGCCTGATCACCATTGCTTTCCATTACCGTCTTTCTATCTTCGCACATGATAACCTCCACCGAACAAACTCACCTTGCGCCCATAACTTTTGCGCAACAATAAAATAACAAATTTACTTTAATGTTACAATTAAATTAATTGTTTTTTTATTGACATTGTGATGTAAATCATATATTGAAAATCGAGTTCATCGATGACTATCCTCACTCTCGCTTTCATGATTTCAATAGCCTTGAAATACTGAGTAATTTGTCAGATTCATAGAGAGCCTTATCCACCTAAAAGGCCAGATATTTTGTAGTGTTAATGGCTTTTTTTGGCAATTTGAGAAATTCGATAAAAGTGCAAAACTCATCACGGGTAATAATCTTAATTTAGCAAAAAAGTATCTCTGAACTGAGACACTTTCTTCTATATTGGTAAATATTTCATACTCGGCATTATAAGATACCAGATAATATTTATAAATAATTTTAATGTATTTTAGGGTGGGAATGTTAAATTTCTTCTATGTGGCAGAGGCTACTTTCCCGAAAGATAACGTCCACATACAAAAACTAACTAAATCCAAGGGTTCAATATTGGCACTCCAGTCAACTCAAAATCGGCCACGTTCCGTGTGACGACGGTCATACCATGAACGAGTGCGGTTGCCGCGATAAGTGCATCACGCTCTGAGCATGGATCAGGTACATGCAGCCGGGCGCACCGCAACGCTACAGCCGTATCTACCGGTAAGATCCGCCCAGTAAATTCCGGTATGACATGGTGGTTAAACCATGAACGCAATAATGCCCCTTGGATTATGTCTCGCCGTTCAATCTGTAAGATGCCGGTTTCCAGCTCCATAATGGTAATGGCCGATAGGAAAAGCTCCGCTGCATCAACACTTTCAGCCCATGAGGTAACCCCAGTATTAGCCTTACCCGCCTGAACTTTCCGAAGCTCGGACACGACATTGGTATCAAGAACAAACATCATGAGAAATTAGCCGGACGGCTATTAATGGTAGCTCGCGCCGGATTGAATTCAATATCTTCAACACCGGGCATTGCCAAAGCATCAGCGATGTTTCTGCGTTGCTTCGTGATCCGTTGATATTCCTCAATAGTCAGCAGGACATGCGCTGGCTTGCCGCGATCTGTGATAAACACAGGACCACTTTTGGCAGCCTTCTTTGCCCTACTAACATCCTGGTTGAGTTCTCGGCTTGATAAGGTTGTGATTGACATAGTACCTCCTAATATAACAATCAATTTATGTAGGTACGTTACTACGTAATTATCAAGGAGGCAACTTTGGTGTTACTGACACTCTTAGCACAATTACCTGTATTCCAGAAAAAATCACGCCAAATGCTTCATCACCAATCGCGTAGTTGAAGCCAGTACATCACGGCGTGACTCAGCGTCTTTCTGATGTTGGGTAAAATAAACCGCGAGAACTACAGGTGATCCCCCTTCTGGTGGCCAAAGTATGGCGACATCATTACTGGTGCCGTAATCACCGCCACCCGTTTTATCGCCAACGACCCAACCGTCCGGTGTTCCGGCTCGAATACTGGCATCTCCAGTGGTATTCCCTTTGAGCCAGCCAACCAATTGTTCACGTTGTGGTGCAGCCAGAGTCTCTCCAAGCACGATTTTCTTCACACTGGTCGCCATTGCCGCTGGTGTTGTGGTATCTCTGGGATCATCGGGAATAGCGCTGTTCAAATCAGGCTCCCAGCGATCGAGCCGGAACGCTCTATCACCAAGGCCTTGAGCAAAGTGGTTCACCGCTGCTAACCCACCTAATTCTTTAATTAACAAGTTCGCCGCAGTGTTGTCGCTGTATTGCAATGTTGCGGCACATAATTGTGTGATATTCATACCTTGATTCAGGTTCTTGCGGGCAATTGGAGCATAAGACTGTAAGTCGGACTCACTATAATTGATATGTTTTGCTAACAGTTCTGATTGGGACATGCTTTTATGCAACACCGCTGCCACCAGCATCAGCTTGAAAGTACTACAGAAAGGGAAACGTTCATTCCCCCGGTATTGGATCTCCTGACCATTCGCAGTATTAATCAATGTCACCCCCAGACGACCTTTTGTTCTGTTTTCCAACTCAGCAAGTTGTTGATGCAGTGATGAAGGAATCGCACCAGCCCATGCTGGAAAAGTGAAGTTGACCAAAGGAAGAGTAATACCTGCTAATAACAGCGAACGTCGCAATGGGGAGTGTTTCATGTTTAGATCTCGTAGATAAATGGTGGAACTACGTGGGAAAAATACATTATAGAGAGAAAAAGAATCTATTGCACTAACAGCAACAACTTATCCATGATAGATTCGTCTGTAAGACTGTATAAAAATTCGCACAACAAATATCAAAACGAAAGTTTATTATTTGTTTTTACAATTTAATTTTAATTAAAACAAAAACATAATAATAATCTTATTATTATGTTTATCCATAAAAACCCAGATAAAAAATAAATAAAAACAGTTTTAAAACCAGATTTAAATCTATTAAATAAACCTATTTTTAAGAAAACATTTATTAAATTAATAATATTTACGCTATAATCTCATTATTCTAACAAATAGAAGTTTACTTTACGTAAACCAATTTAGTGAATCAGCGATAGAATTTCTCCACCAGAATTCACATATCCACACTTTTATTATAAGTATTAAATGGAATTAATAGATCTCTATTTATAATGGCGTGGACTATTCACTATCTATCTTTTAGTCACTGATGATAAAAATGTCAGAAGGTTTATTCTCATTCGTGCAACCTTTTAGCATATAAACAATATTTTTGCAATATATAATTTGTAAAAATATCAAATTTTCATGATGGCTCACTAATTTATAAATTAACAGATGGTTACTCTTTAAAATCCTCACATAGATCTATACTTACCTAGTTCGTTAATATTTTTAGAACACTCTTTTAACCTTATTTTAACCTCACAAGGATATGCATCATGGGTGTTTTTCAGTATAAAGATTTTGATGACACGACTTCTAAAGAGTTATTTTCTGACGCTAAAGCTATTTCCGGGTATGCTTACCATAATCTAGGCAGTGGATTTGCCGAAGGGTATTACAACTATGGTTATGGTTTGGGAATGCCATTAACGCTGGTGACTGCACTTATCGGTAGTACGACCTCACAGGGCGTCTCGACTAAATTGCCCTGGAACCCAGATGCAGAAAAACAAGCACGGGATAAACTGAACGAAGCGGGATGGTTTACTATCAGCGCTGATGAGTTGGGCTATAAGGGTAAAACGGATGCTCGTGGTACCTTTTATGGCGAAAAATCAAGTCATTCCACTGCCCAGGCTGAAGTGATGGGAAAATATGACGCTGACGGTAACCTAACATCAATTGGTATTGCATTTCGTGGCACTAGTGGCCCCCGGGAATCAATAATCACCGATACATTCGGCGATATTATTAATAATGTGTTGGTAGGTTTAGGGAAAACAGAATATTCGAATAACTATACACCAAACGCTTTTGGCCGACTGTTAGATCACGTGGCTAACTACGCCAAAGCTCATGGTCTGGCTGGGAGCGATGTTCTGGTCAGCGGCCATAGTTTGGGTGGGTTAGCGGCGAATAGCATGGCGGGATCCAGTGAGACGAAATGGGGTGGGTTTTATTCTCAATCGAACTATATAACCTTCGCTTCACCATCGCAGTATGAGAAAGGTAACAAGGTGCTGAACGTGGGATATGAGAATGACCCGGTATTCCGTGTACTGACTGGTACCAGTACTACTGCGGCGTCAGTGGGCGTGCACGATGCTCCAAAGGATTCGGCGACAAATAATATTGTCAACTTTAACGATCACTACGCATCAACCGCGTGGAATCTGCTTCCCTTCTCTATTGCCAACCTGTCAACCTGGGTTTCTCATGTCACACCTTTCTATCAGAGTGGTATGCAACGGGTTATGGATTCAACGTTCTACGACCTGACCCATAAAGACTCTACGATTGTCGTTAGCAATCTTTCCAACGTCACCCGTGGCAATACCTGGGTAGAGGATTTAAACCGGAACGCAGAGAAACATACTGGCAGTACTTTTATTATCGGTACTAACAGCAATGATCTGATTAAAGGTGGCAAAGGAAACGATTATCTGGAAGGTCTCGACGGTAATGATATATTCCGCGATGACGGTGGATTTAACATGATTGCTGGAGGGAAAGGCCACAATACTATTGACTTACAGAAGTCGTTAAAAGGTGCGGAAATAGCCTATGACAAGGCGGGAACATTGTATCTGCGCGATGCACACGGTGATATCACTATCGCCACAGATATCGCCACGATAAGAAGCAAGGAAAGTACCTGGTTGTTTCTGACCAAAGAAGTGAATTCGCAGGTCAGAGCCGACGGTTTGCACTCCAACCAAGGGGTGAAGCAGTACGCCAATTCAGTAACCGGTAATGATGGGAATGATACCCTCACTTCCAAAACCTCCGGCTCCTGGCTGTTCGGTCTGGATGGTGACGATACTCTGATTGGCTTCGGCAACAACAATGTCTTTGTCGGCGGTGAAGGTAACGATGTGCTAAAAAGTCAGGGTAATAACAATACCTTCCTGTTCAACGGCGATTTTGGACAAGATATTGTTTACGGCTACAATAAAACCGACAAACTGGTATTTCTGGGCACAGAAGGCAGCAGTGACGAAAAAAATAGTTATCTGGATCACGCTAAGATGGTGGACAATAATGTGGTGTTTACCTTTGGACAAAACTCAGTCACTTTGGTTGGAGTAAGTATGGATAGCCTGTTCGCAGACAATATAATATTGGCATAACACAAAAATCGTGCGATATCCCTATCCATAATGTGGCCATGAAGAATGGCCACCTTTTGGCAAAACAGGCGTTTTTACTTAATTTCCGCTGCCATATGTTCGGTAAATGGTGTGTGAACCACCGCATATTTCACCTGCCATGCTTTAGGGTTGATCAAGTAATGTTGCCGGAAGCGTTTAGAAAAATGACTTGGGCTGGCATAACCCACGGCGGTAGAAACATCAGTGACACTCATCCCTTTTTTTAATAAATCTTCTGCGGTCGTCATACGGACATTTTCCAGATATTGATGAAAAGTACAAAAAACAACAGCACGAAATCCCTCTTTTAATTTCCGCTCATTTAAACCAACCGCTTTTGATAGCGATTTTATCGTCCAGGGATAATGATAATCACTGTTAATTATTTTTATTGCATTGTAAACGGCGCGGCGCTGCAAGCTGTTGATCACATCATATTGACAATCATAAATTTGAGCCGCTACACAAGCGAGTATCTCTAATGCTTTCGCCTTTAAATAAATCTTCCTTATACTACCCTTTAATTGACACTTTTCTATTTGATTGACTATCTGCATAAATGGTGGGTAGATAGGGCATGCCATCATCAATACATCACTGTAACTACCGTTTTTCTCAAAACCAGCAGCTAATTGAGTGAAAGACGGTAACTCCTGAGCTGCAATTTCGCTCAATGAAAAACGAATATCGAGAATATGCCATTCTCCACAGCCAAAGGAATTCATGCCACGCGTTATCTTAGGAGAATAGAAAAACAGCATTGTTCCTGAATTTATATCTAAAAGGGGTCCAGGGTGAGTAGACCTATCCGGTCACCCAGATAGGTCTACTCACCCTGGACCCCCTGTAGGCGTATTTTGACAAGGTGATTTCTTTTACATGAGGCCATCGCCATGAATAACATGACACTTATCGGTATCGATCTCGGCAAACATACCTTTCATATCCACTGCCAGGATAAATCAGGTAACGCCCTTCTCCGTAAAAAATTTACCCGAACCAAGTTAATGGAGTTTTTAGCCGGATGCCCTTCTGCAACCGTGGTGATGGAGGCTTGTGCCGGCGCGCATTTTATGGCAAGACGAATAAATGATTTAGGCCATGAAGCTAAATTAATTTCACCGCAGTTTGTCCGGCCTTTTGTTAAAAGTAACGCGATGCTCGACTTTAACATCCTATGACGTTGGCTTGTTGAAACCAGCCGCGTTGACTTTTACCTTGTTTAAAATTGGCAAAAATACCCAACGTGTGAGAAAGAAGCTTTCTCGCTATTCGATTGCTCAAACGCCACAAATCCCTTGTCCAGCACTTCTCGATAGCAAATTGTCCGGCGAGTTGACCAATCACCGTTTCAATTAAACGGCGTTTGGTATTAATGCGCTTTCTCGTTTCTCTGGGGACGGGATCATCCATATTGGTACGCATCGGCGTAATCATTTCAATGCCCTGTTTCTTCATTGCCTGTTTAAACTCAATGCCTAAATAGCCTNTATCACCGAGTAGATACCCTTTTATCGGAGCGACCAAATCCCAGGCTGCTTCACGCTCACTGATACTCGCGGGAGTCAACGTGCCCCCTGTTACTACGCCCGTTTCATCTATCATCAGATGCCCTTTAAAACCGTAGTAAGTTTCGTTCTTGGCGGCACAGTACCCATAATCGGCTTGCCCTTTAATATTGGCGCTGCCTTTGGCTCTTTTGAAGCAAACACCCAAATGATAAAGTCTTGTTGTGACATAGCCTTTTGCTCCTTTATTTTCCAAATGAAAGGAAAGGTTAAAACCACCGTCTTTAGACGGTGACTTTGACTTTAATTTTTTGACATATGCGCGTTTACGAGGTGCGTGGTTCGACGACTTAAAGTTATAAAGGTGCGGCTATGTCATTTCAACTCATCATGAAAGTCGAGCATCGCGTGACTCTAACTTCTCTGTACGCTCAGATAGCTGTATACTGAGCTTACCTCCCCTTGGTACCAGCTCGAAACGGCTAACACCGGGGGGTGATACCGTCAGGTTGGTCATTATTTCCAGTAAGTGACTTATATTTATCTTATCCTGCGTCTGAGCTCCGCTGCTGCTTTCAAACCTCATCTGGCGCTCAGCTGCCTGTTTAATATTGACAATACATATACTAGTGTCTTTTGCTGCATGATGAAGCAGCACGAGGTCTTGGTCACTGTGCCACAGTGACAGGTTAGCTATGCTGGTATCAGAAAACCGGATGACTGAATTCTGACCCCGATCATCTATCGTGATATACCGGTAGTGAGTCAGCACCTCGGGGGAGGAAAGACAGTAATACAATCTTTCTGAACGTCCGGTGATGGCCAGCCGATCGGTGCCCGCCAGTTGTGGCAGCAGGATTTTTCCATTCGTAGGAACCTGACCCACCTGCAACACCAGCCTCTCCGGTGTTCGGTTAACAAAACGGTAATTCCCCACTGGGGCGGGGATGGATTCTCCTTCGCTGACTTGCCATAAATCTCCGGTAGTCTGGTCATGGACATAACTGGCCTCCTGCCCGGCGACCTGACCCAGATAATGCAGAACATGATCCGGGTTAAGTATGCTGGAACGAAGTGTTTTCCTTTCCTCCGGCAGATACCATGCAGGATAACCATGCTCAGAAAATAGTCTAATGGCTTGTGGTAATTCAGCCTCATTACTGAGTGCCAAAATGGCTGAGACAATTTGACTGTCCGGGCGATCCTGCACATGCCAGGCAATCAGCATCGGGCGGTCTGTCATCTTGGCATTAGCTGACAACAGTAAGACCGCGCCGTCCGGGGTTTCCAGCCGGAGTGTATTGCCCTGACGAACCGCACTGCGGTATTGATGGCTGGCCCGGAGCCAGGGTTCCGCTGCGGCAGGTTCCCCAGAGAGCACCCGCTTTTCACTCAACTGAAGGTCAGTCTCTGTCGACAATGGCTGGCGATATAACTGATGGTTGTCGGTGTCAAAAATCCATGCTTGCCTGCCATCTTCCGCTAAACCAAGATAGACCAGAGTGTGTTCTGTATTGAGACCAACTCTGCCCTGCACCACCAAATCTGCCTTACGGTCATACCAGGCACTGACGGGTTTTCCGTCTCTGTCCCGCAACCCCAGCAGCAGCAGGGTGCTGAACTGATCTGGAGTATCCCGTAGCTGGCTCAGTGCGTCCGTCAGACCCTGATGGTGAGGTTGCAGCAGCCAGTCTGCCGTCACTCCGATCAGACGGAGACTGCCCTGATCGTCTGCCAGCCACAACTTCCCATTGCTAGAGAGTGCAACCAACTGCTTGTTCACTATGGATACGGATCTGATATCATCAACCGACAGCTTGCTGGCCGGAGTGCCGGACAGGCCATTATCCTGCTGAAAATAAAGACTATGTCTCTGATGGCTGTAAAAATAATAACCCGGTTTATCACCGGCCGTGGTGAAAACGTAGGTAAAATCCGCCGTCAGGGTCAGCAAGTCCGGATTTATCCGGTTCATTCTGACCACATTTTGCAACTGTTTTCCATCAGTTTGTAACCAGTAATGTCTGTCCACACCCGCTACTTGCCCAGAAAGGCTGATCACCTCCGCCAGGCTGCCCTTAACCTGACGTTCCGGCGCGCAGAGATCGACGGTGAACCTCTGAGTCGCTGCCTGTGGTGCCAGCAGTCCATTAAACTCACCGTCACTGGAACCGAGGGGAACAGGCAACGAGATTTCTTTACCGACTTTATCCAGGTTCGCCAGCATGGCCGTATTCCCGTCAACTGCCACCAGTTTCAGTGCTTCCTCTTCCACCTGATAAGTATACGAGATACGGTTTTCATCCCGCTGCTGTTCCACCACAAACCAAAGCTGATCATTGCTTTGCATCACGCGACTACTGATTTCCCCCTGATCACTTTCCGGAAACATTGTCGGCAGATACTGCCGTAGAACTTCGCCACTGACAATATCCACTTGCCAGAGCGTGGTATCCCGGTAAAACCATGCCTTATCACCCTTAACTTTCACCAGCTTAGCAGAGTTGAGAAACTCTGCTGCGTCAGGGACGTTGGTGTAAATCATACGATCACGACCGGTTTCATAGAATGCAAGGCCGACAGGACGGCTTTGCGGTGGTGAGTGTCGGTAGTGTTCCACCATTACATATGGCCTGTTGTGATGATCAGAATTGCTTAACTGCCTGAGATGATCATGCAACGCTTTCAGGCTGTTAAACTGGTCAGCATTCGTTTCAATCTCTTTTATCTGCCACTGCTGATTCTTTTCGTCCTGCTCGACAGAAAATATTCCTGTATCATTTATCAGGGAAATATTATCCGACTTTTCAGGCAGGGTTATCTTTATACTGCCAATATGCAGTTGTCTGTTATCTTCTTTGCTGAGACTGGGATTAACATGGGAGACAATATGACGGGCATCCAGTATCCAATGGGTATTGATGTCATTTCCTTGTAAGGACAGAGAGACACCCTCCTGCAAGCTGATACGGTATTTGCCCTTTCCGCCGGTCAGTTGGTAGGACAGAAGCCCGTGAACATTCTCCGACAACTGAGGGATGACAATATCCCGGTCTTCATCGTCCAGAATAATGTCAACCGGTGTTTCAACAAATTTCGGATTTATACAGCGTATTACGCGCTCTGAGGGAAAAAAATAAAAATCAAAGTCGAATCGTCCGTCTTCTTCCAGTCGTCGCAGAACGTCAAATCCCCGGTCGTTGCGGTGAGTGACGAAGGGCAGGATCATATATTCGTAATTAATGTAGGACTTCATAGTAACAGGCAAGATCAGTATGTAGCTGCTTCTGGGATGAAAGTCAACCTGTGCCTGTCTGTAACCGATGCCTTCACGGATATTAATTGCATGGTTTTTATCAGTATCAGCCGATCTACTGGGCCACCAGAAAAAGTAATTACTCCGGCCTGAGCCTACTGAGTAGGTCGGGTCGTTGCGATAGAGATACTGGCTGTCAAAAGTCAGATTACCGTGGCGCAAATCGAGCTGACGGATCACTGCGCCGGGGATCGGCTCCATCACCATATGGCGGCTGCCATCTTTTGCCATTTTTTCCGTCTGTCGGTATCCCCCCTGCTGATAAGCGGCTTCCAGATCGGCAAAATAATTGCCTACCGCCTGTGCATCACTGGTCACCCTGCCGAATTGCTCGGCCAGGGCCGTAAAACCAATACCTAAACCAGCCATTGGCACTGCCAGCGAGGAGGCAAAACCCGCAACAATGGGGGCGCCGAAGATCCCAGCGCCAATACCCACGCCAGTTGTCACTAGGCCAGCACAGTCAAACGCCAGCTGAGTACCATAAACCGCCCGCTGGGGTTCATTCTGTGCATGTGCCAGTTCTAGGCTGTCCAGTATCACACTGGAGATATTTAACACCGCTCCAACACCCGTGCTGGCATGGGACAACGATGAAGACAGACTACTGGTCACTTCCCGGCCTTCACTGGCCGCCGCCCTGTACAAACTGATGAGTCTAGCACCGTCCTCCAGCACACCATGAGCCATCTGCGTCAGGTTAACATAAGTGTGCACCTGCAGTGCGGTCTCTAATGTCTTGGGCATCGTATTGGGTACATTGTCACTGGCTACGGTGGTGCGGCTTTTATCGGCAAGAGTCTTAACGATAAAGGCGGTATTCAGTCCGTACACAGCTTCGGCTTCGGGGATACCTGTGCGCCGAGTGAACTTCCCTGCAGTATACTCGTGGGTTTTTCTGACAACCTCGAGATCGCTATCATAAGAATGAATAAAATCAATAATACGCTGGTCATCCGTCGTGAATGTCCGGGGCGGAAGCTCAGACCGTGCTGTATTAATAAACTCTAAAGAATAACTTCCTGGCTGGGACTCAGCTTCCCTGAGGCTACCCAGTACTGGCAGCCATTCTTCTGCGGACAGTGCGTTTTTACTGTACAGCTGCTTCGTGGCCTGCTGAAAATCCTCTGCACGGTTAAGCATCGCCAGCAGCCGAATGTCAATCTGCGCATTGTCTGGATTATTTCCCAGTGGCGGGTTAACCATACCTCCTGCCGGGATTAATTTACCGGGCGTTTCTGTTACGTCCCATACACTATGCTCCGGATTAAAAACAAGCGTGACTTTATTACCGTTTTCCGTGAGTTGTTTCCGGCCTTCAGGGCTGACCATAATTTGAGCGGTATAAGCCTTAACAGAACACGGCCGAATATGCTGGTCAAGCGACTGAGCAAATTTTAGCGCATAGCTTTTTTTACCAGCCAGTGAACAGCTCACCATACTGATATGTTCAGGAGAAGTTTTAATGCCGGAGTCTGTATAGAACTGGCTGAGTTGTGACGCCAGAACTTCCGGCATACGGTTGGCCAACGTCTGGTAATTAAGTTTATCCCCACCATCGCGGCTATGACCAACCAGTTGCCAGCGGATTTTTCCTTTATCATTCAGGGTAGTCACGTCACCATGAACCACTTGGTATTGACCCCGGTCATCCAGCTGTACCAGCACCGAATCAGGGTGTTTTCCTGCCAATTTTGCTGCGGCTTCCCTGACTACAGGGTCGTTTTCAAGTTGAATAATCAGCTGACCATCAAAGCGGGACATTCCACCCTCATGGTAAGCCCCAACTATAGGCTTTTCCCAGTCACTGACAGGTTTTTTATCGAACGGAGCAATGCCCTCTGGTTCATGACGGTAACGATCTTCCTCCTGATCCAGCAGCGCGAGCGTTGGACCAAAGCGGCCAAAACGCGGTGAATGGAACTTCTTAGCCTCTGGCAAGCCCTGATTGATGATCGGCAAGACTCGCTCCATCACTCCGGCATACAGTTCACCCTGTAACATCTTTTCTCTGCCTATATCGCGGTACTTGTCGAACATCTGTAACATGTCCTTGCCGATACTGTCCGCCCCCTCCGGTTCGTAACGCGCAGCGACGTAGAAGGTTTCAAAGAACGAGTGATAGCCGTTAAGGATCATGAAGGCCGCATTGGCCATCTGGAAGTTCCAGTATTCCTTGACGCTCAACGTGTGACCGAACAATTCCGGCAAGACGTTACTGACGGTTTGAGTGGTCCCGGAAATCCCTCCCAAAAACGGGGTGTCCAGATTATTCATATAGCTCGTGGCTTCATTTTTAGGGGCGGGACGGAACTGGTTGTAGCTGCGGTATTTATCTTCTTTGATCTGGTACGAGTCATCGGCATCTGCCAGCTCCGGGTGGGTATTGAGGATAAGATACGGGTCGGGCTGATTCAGCCGGTTATTGATTATGACCTTGTTGTCACCGCTTTGCGACATCAGATCAGCATGTGGATTAACCGGCACCGCTGCCTTGGAAAAGCTATCGGCTACCAGGTGCAGGGCATGGAACAATGCCTGCTTGCGCAAGCTCCGGCCCTTATTGCCCAACAGCAGCGCCTCGGCTGTCTGGTACAATTGCACATCGTTAACTTTCAGGCCCTTTGGGCCGCTCAATAACAAGGTGAACAGATTTTTGTCCAGTGACCGCTCAACCGCAACCTGATCAAAGACATGTACTTTCGGGTCGTTTGGATGCTGTGCCGCGTTGGCACTGGCGACCCGTTGGTTTTCCGCGTAGATAGCCTGTTCACGCCATTCCTCGTACAGCGGTGCCAGTAGCAATTTGGCCTGGGCAATGTCACTCTGCACATAGCCACCTTGCAGGATATTGTTCACATCATGATTTTTTGCCAGTTTCATCGCCAGATCGAACAACAGCGAGTCGTTATAGCGATTCTGCCAAACTGTCTCGGCGAAGGCCCGTTCCCACAGTATCTTTTTCAGGTTGTTGCCCTTGATATCGCGCATGCTGTCACGGGGGAACTCTGGCATTAACACCCCTGCGGGGGTGATGTGGTTACGTTTGAGCAAACGCGTCAGCTGTTGCTCAAATTTAGTGCATTCGAGGGTTCCTTTGAACTTACTATACTTGATATCACCGCTACGCAGTTTTTCCAGTGTCTCGAAAAAGGCGGCGTTGTGTCTATACAGGCTGTCGGTCTGCGCCTTGCTCAAGTGACTGCTGCTGACCTTGTCACCCTCGACGGTCATCATTACAAAAGGTGTCGCGGAGCGGTAATCGTAGTCCTCAGGCATTTCCAACAGATACTGGTGCTCGGTAAAACCAACCGAGCGTTCAAGCTCATGGATATTGACGAACGACCCGTCACGGTCCGAGTGGTAATTGTTCTTGCCAAACCCTTCGACGCCGATAGTCTGGAAGCTGCTGAAGATATCTGCGTTTTGATTGATCAACTCGCTCAAGGCGCTAGTCAGTGGCACTTCGCGGGTGGTATTTGGCGCTTGGCCGAAGACTTGGATCCCAATCTGGTTTTGACCCTTGCGATCAACGTTGGTCAATAACAGTTTGTGACCGTTACTTAGCAACTGAGCCTTGAAGCCTTCTCGTAAGGAGTGTTCCGACACCAGGTGATTGGCGAAGTACTGTTCGACGAACCTGGTTTTGACTAGTACTGAGCGAATCGGTGCATAGGTCGGCGAGCGAAAAGAAGGTGGTTCACTCTTGAGCCGGTATTGTTGATGCCAGGCCAAGGCGCGGGCTGGAGTACCGAAGGAAAAGTTGAATACTCCTTCCTTGGGTATGACCAGCTTGCTGCCGTTCTCTAAAAAGAAGTCCTTGAAACGACCATCGGTGCTGGTATTGACCAGCGCAACGTACATACGGATGTAGCCAGGGCGCTCGTTCTCCATCATCAGCAGTGAAATGTTCACAGGCAGATCATCGGAGGCTTGAGGGATCTTGACGAGGGAGTCGAGGGCCGTGGTTTTCTGCTGCTCAGGCGGTGCATTGAGAAATTTGTTGTAGCGGGCTTTGACCACCTTGTAGGCTTGCAGCCTAGAAAAGCACTCCACGTATTCTGGGGTAAATGTGGACTCAGCCACCTGAATGTCTAACTGTTCTTCCAGTTGGCTGATCTGCGTATTCAGCTGGTCTTGCTTGGCCGGTGCATTGGCCGTCAGGCCTGTCACCTCCGGGGGGGTGGCGCTGCCGTTATTAAGCTTGATCAGAGCTTTTTTCCAGGCATTGTCATAGCTCGTGATGGCCATCTGCTGGCGCGTGTACAAATAAATGTCGCGGTCCAGTTGCTGCTTGTAGGCCATGGTCGGGGTATTGGGTATGGGGTCTATCTGCTGTCGTCGTTGCTGTAAAATTTGCAGCTGGTCGCTCACCGAGATAGGGGACTCCTGAAGGCACTGAGCGGCCAGCACATTCAGTGTACTCTGCTGCATTTCCAGCAGGCGGTCGTCAATCTGACTGATATACTCGGCACGCTCATCGGAGTTCATGTTGAACCATTCGGTTTTCCGCTTGCGCTTGGCCGCCGTGAGCTGTTGATCTATCAGGGTATTGAGCAGTGTTTTGAGACTATTGGACATATAAACCATTATCGTCATCCTTTGTCTGTTTTTGAGTGAAGTTCTTTGCGCCGCGAAAGTTAGTCATAATTTCTACAGGCATCTAACCATATAGATAACCACTATCAGTAATAATTAAAATTGGCAATTACTATTTAAAATAATAATTACATATACCCAATGGATTTCAAGATGCATCGCGGCGGCAAGGGAGCGAATCCCCGGGAGCATAGATAACTCTGTGACCGGGGTGAGTGAGTGCAGCCAACAAAGAAGCAACTTGAAAGATGACGGGTATATATAAATTGATTGATAACGATGATGTTTGTTATCTATTTGTTTTCTTTTTATTTCATTATCTGGGTATGACGTCAAAAGATTTGGCAACACTCAAAGGCATTGATATGACATTGCACTTGTTATCAGGTTAATTGAACGCGATGCTCGACTTTAACATCCTATGACGTTGGCTTGTTGAAGCCAGCCGCGTTGACTTTTACCTTGTTTAAAATTGGCAAAAATATCCAACGTGTGAGAAAGAAGCTTCCTTGGTATTCGATTGTTCAAATGCCACAAATCCCTTGTCCAGCCTTCTCGATAGCAANTTGTCCGGCGAGTTGACCATCACCGNTTCAATTAAACGGCGTTTGGTNTTAATGCNCTTTCTCGTTTCTCTGGGGACGGGATCATCCATATTGGTACGCATCNGCGTAATCATTTCAATGCCCTGTTTCTTCATTGCCTGTTTAAACTCAATGCCTAAATAGCCTNTATCACCGAGTAGATACCCTTTTATCGGAGCGACCAAATCCCANGCTGCTTCACGCTCACTGATACTCGCGGGAGTCAACGTGATCCCTGTTACTACGCCCGTTTCATCTATCATCAGATGCCCTTTAAAACCGTAGTAAGTTTCGTTCTTGGCGGCACAGTACCCATAATCGGCTTGCCCTTTAAAATTGGCGCTGCCTTTAGCTCTTTTGAAGCAAACACCCAAATGATAAAGTCTTGCTGTGACATAGGGCATAATATGACTCCTGATGGTTGTGCTGCGTATTACGGTGATTTTGACCATTGATTTCGGTGATTCCGATCGCGTTTTTCCCGCGTGCTTTTTCTCTCTTTGTTTTTACTCTATGTAATCAGTTTACGCCAGTTTTCGCATCGACTCACCCTTGAGTTGTTCGCACTAACCGCTTCAATCCAAAGAACTTCAATTTTCCTTAGCGGGTGTTATTGCAGAAATGACCACGGAACCCCTAAATGCAGGTTTCGACTATCTGATTGATCAAACACTGTTACCGGGTAACCTCTATTTCAGTGCCGGTGCTCGTTACTATTCAAAAAGTTACTTTGATGCAGCAAATACCCTTGAACAAGGGGGGTATACCCTCTACGACGCTTCACTCAGTTTAGAAATGACACATGGCATTAACATAAAACTTTACGGCGAAAATCTGGGTGACAAAAAATACCGAGTCTCCAGTTTCCAAGTAGGGCCAAATACACTCAATATGATAAGTAAGAGCTTGAATGTTGGGTTGGATGTGAGTGTTGCACTATGACGCAATAATAGGGCTGCTTTATCTGTTGATGCAACTCTGGGCGTTCAAATTCCTTTGGGCTCCGATTGTAGAACGCTATCGTAAATCCGGTTCGGGGGATATCAATCCCCCATCGTATTATGCCGGTCATAACTAATGAAAGATAACGCCTTAAGGGGACTACCTATATATGAATCAACCGAGATGCAAAAATTTTCCTTTGATTACTCGTCAGCTAACAAATATGTGGGATAAAAGTTCTGAACTGTGGTTTGTAAAAGATACAGAGTTCCGTTTAATTTATGGAAATGAGGCATTTATTAAAGTTAATAAACTCCCTAAAAACCTTGATATTATCGGGTATTCTGAAAAAGAATTGCTGACGCTATTTAGTCATTTTGCCCACTTGTTTGAAGAACACGACAGTCAGGTCTTAAAGCATATGCAGAGAATATCAGCTATAGGGATTTACCCAAAGGGGAAAGGTAAACAATTTAGATCTTATTTTTATAACAAATTCCCATTAATGGATGAAAATAATCAATGTATTGGTGTGGTTTCTCATGCCAGAGAAATAGAATATTTTGCAATGGCTCATTATATTAAACATCATATATTTTCCCCTGTTAAATTTAAGCCACCAAACGATATATTGAAAGAGAAAGAATGGGTGGTTATTTTCTTGTTTTGTTGTGGTCTCAGTAATAAAGATATATCGGTCAAAATGGGTATTTCATGCCGTACTGTGGAAAAATATTTCGAAGATATCTATGAGAAACTTTCTGTTGGATCAGTTATGGAGTTAAGATTATTTTGTAAAGAAAATGGCTATGATCTTTATGTTCCACCAAAATATTATAAACCTATGGGATATTTTTTATTAGATTAATATTACGGCCTGCTAAGTTATTGGCATAATTAGCGCCCCTGCTCTATAATAACCCCCTCTATTCTAAAAAAGAGTGGGTTATTAGTTAATTTCAATAAAGTCAACAAAAAATCATTCTTATATTATTTGTTAAAACAAATATCTTTTATATTGGCAGTAAATTGGTGCAAAGATTATTCGCATACTCTACACTTCAAAACACCAAATTTTCTTTATTATTAACCAGGAGTTGAGTATGAAAAAATTGATATCTATGCTATTTATTTTTATTGGTATGATGAGTGCCCCCGCATTCTCAGCGGAAACGAACAGTGGCGTTGTCAAAGTTGCAGAAATGAAAGCTGATTGGGACAATCCTGCACATTATCTTTATACCTTCAGCGGAAATTTAGTCGGTAATTGTGGAAGACCAGGTTATATTTGGTCAGGATCAAGCTCTGAAAACGTTAATAAACTATTAAGCCAAGCTTATGCACAGGGTTTAAATATTAAAGTTGGCATAGAGAATGTAAGTTGTAATATCACTACGGTTTACGTTATTAAACAACAGTAATTAATTATTATATTATTATATTATTATCAACAGGATAAGGAGTTAAAAATCCTCCACTTCATAGTAGAGGATTTTTAAATTAGCTTAAACAATCTTTCCTTTACGTAATTATTTAAACACGGCGCCTATTATTCGCAATATATTTCAGTGGCGAAACTTGGCGTATTCTCAATGGTGTCATGAACCGGGCAAGTTTTATTAATAAAATCGACAAAAGCATGAATTTCTTCTTCACTATTGTCAGCTTTAATATAAAATTTTGTCACTATTTTAGAAAAACCTAATTTCGCTTGTTTATTTCTACCAGTGAAACCATCAGTATCAAGCTCACCTTCCAGATCAATGTGAATATCAATTAAATTAATTTTATGCATTTTAGCAAAGGCTTTTGCCACGATACATTTACAGGCCCCCAAGGAACAGAGCAGAGCCTCAACAGGATTCATCCCCTGGTCAGTGCCACCTAAATTACGTGGCTCATCTAAACAAAAGGAGAAATCTCTTGATGTACATTCAACTTTCAATCCAGCTACAGATTTTGCTGTGGCAGTAAATAGTTCTTTCGCCATGATCCAACTCCTTATAATCAACATTCGTTTTTCGTAAGGTCAAACACTGATTGTTATCATAACTTTTAATTTTTCTTTTTTGTTTTTAAAATGCTTATCTTGCTTTCAGCGTCACAAATCTTAATCAGGGTAAAACTCAGAAGACAGGATTTGGGAAATACTCCAAATACATACATCAGGAAACTCATCCAACCCCGTTTCATTCATTGCTGATGCGACGGCTTTCGACCAAACAACATCAATCCAA
The DNA here is from genome assembly GCF_000517265.1 of Photorhabdus khanii NC19. Lineage (GTDB taxonomy): Bacteria > Pseudomonadota > Gammaproteobacteria > Enterobacterales > Enterobacteriaceae > Photorhabdus > Photorhabdus khanii. Next base: position 216,161 of record NZ_AYSJ01000013.1, on the reverse strand, counting down.
TCTGAATCGCTTAATTTCGTCTTTAAACTGAGTGATTCTTTTAAGCCATAAAGAATTTCTTTTCTTTGCGCTTTAATTGTTCTTTCCCAACTTGTTCCTCTATAACTTGGCTGATATTTCCATTTCAGTAAATGAGCAATTAATACTCCCATGCGGCTAGCCAATTCACGCTGTTCACTCTTACCTACGTCTTCGATCTCCTCAGCAATGTTGACTATGTCAATCTCAGAAAATTTACCGGCACGCAATAATGCCGCCTGCTCATTTGCCCAGGCGACTACATCAGTTTCGTAACGTGTATGATTCATAACTGCCCCCACTAATAGGCCTGCCATACAAATAATTCATATGGCAGTTTGTCAGAGAATACATTCTGGGTCAAAAAAGAACTTATCTTCAAAACAGCATGTTCATCCCACTTTCGGCAGCACCCCACTCACAAGCGCGATCTGAATTGCTATCACAGCAACACCACAGGCAAATACCAGCGCCAATACTGGTTTACCACCTAATACCCGATACCGGCGTTCATTGTGCTGGCGGGATCTAAATGCCAGCAGGCTGGGTAATACCAGCGCCAAAATGGATAAAGCAACTGCGGCATATCCCAAAGCCATTACAAAACCTTTTGGATAAAACAGAGCGAAAACCAATGGGGGAACGAAAGTCAGCAACCCAGTCTGCATACGCCCTGTTATATTACTTTTACACTTAAACAGATCACCCAGAAAATCAAACAGACCAAGTGCAACACCAAGAAATGAGGTAGCGAGCGCTAAATTGGCAAACATTTGTACTGAAAGCTCCGTTTTCGGTGAAGCAACAACTTCACGAATGCTGTGTAATAAGCCATTCAACCCTGAGTTTTCAGCTAAAATACCAACAAACGTGACGGAGTTGATACTGCCCAACGTTGCTAATTGCCAGAAAATATAAGCGAGTAGCGGAATGGCGCTACCGATAATAAACACCCAGCGTAATTTACGTATATCTCCATCCATATATTTTACAATGCTGGGAATACTGCCGTGAAAACCAAACGAGGTGAAAATCACAGGAATTGAGGATAAGACTAATCCTTGTTCTAATGGCATAGTCAATAAGTTGGCATGCTGAACATGCGGCATCATCAGTCCTAACATCAATATTAGGAAAATAATTTTTGCACTGAAAAGTACCCGGTTAACCATATCTACTGAACTGGTGCCAATGCAAACAACCCCACCGCCAATCACAGTAAACAACGCAACACCGATTGAAGCTGGCAAGGATAAATCAAACCATTTATTGATATTGGTTGTCAGTAATTCCCCTGCACCACTGATATATGCAGATGTCAGCGCATACATCAGAAACATCATGCTGAAACCGGCTAATATTTTACCGCTACTACCAAGATAACGTTGTGCCAGCGTTCCCAACCCCGTATCAGGAGATTCATACTGATAAACTTCAACCATCAATAATGCGGTATAGCTCATCAAAACCCACAATCCAACCAGCATGATAAAACTTATACCAAATCCTACACCGGCGGTCGCTAATGGCATGGCCAGCATTCCAGCACCAATCGTAGTCCCGGCGATGATAAAGGTACTTCCAAGAGTACGGTTTTTCATATTTTTTCCCTTCAAATAAACAGCAAATGTTTAATAATAGAAAATCAGGCGTCTTTCTTTTTTTCTTGTTCATCAACGATCTGAGTCAGTTTTTTAATAAAAATCTTCTGGAGCCGTTCCCAATACTCGTCAAAATCATCAATATTACGCAAACAATGGGTCATGACTGCGGCACGTAGCAGATACAGGCTGTGAACTTTCTCCCATTCTTCCCGGCTGAAACCACAGCTTTCAACATAATGCCAGGGAGTATCACCATATTCTCCATAACCAAGAGAGGTGGAAGAGGTCAGAAAATCATTAGTGTAAGTACGGCCAGAGGCATATGAACAAAGCTCATACATGCGTTTATTAAGGCGGTTGTGATGCCCCAGATCGTCATTGCCTTGCTCTTTAAAAGTAAAATTGACCATATGGAAATCAGGATGCGGCATGGCATGAATTTCAAAACGACGTTTACCAACAACAAGGGGCTCTGCCATTAAAAGTTTTTTAGTCATCCAATTGGCTGCCACAATGCCTGAAGCAATCACTTTTCCATAGCCGCTGATATTCAGTGGAACCAATCGGTGTGCAGCCCAAATTGCGGCTGCGCTAGCCCCAGCTTTTGAACCCTCCATAATCGAAGCGCCGAGCACCACATGCCGGTTAACAGGTTGCTCCGATTGCGCCTCAACGTCTTCAAACACATAAGCCGCACGGTAGGAAATCAGGTCAACAATACGCTTATCTTTCATACATACCGCACCGGCTGCATATTGAATAAATCCAACTTTATGTGGGTCTACGGTAATCGAATCAGCCTGACACATTGCCCTGAAACTTTGATAAATTTCAGGCTTAGGCCAAATAATATCTTCAGGAGTAATGTCTAATTCACGATAACGGCGGATAAGTTCATCATATTCCATCAACTCACCCTGTTCGTTAAGAAACATTGCGCTGGCATACCCTGCATAAGCCGCATCAATATGCAAATAAAATGAGACGCCATAACGCTCTTCACACTCTTTACGCAACGCAATAACTTCATCAACTCGATCAATGGCACCTACTTCAGTGGTTCCAACGACAATCACCATAGCCAAAATCGGTTCGCCCTGCTCTATCAGGCTGAACGTGATTTCCCGCATTTTTTCAACATCAGTACGATAGTTTTCATCTACCGGCAGTGAAACAATGTGCTCTTGACCGATCCCCAGAACATCCACCGCTTTCATCCATGAATAATGCTTCGACTGCGGAACCAGAACTTTGCCAAGCATTCCTTGCTTTATCCCAATACCACGGCAAGAAAGTTCACGAACTTCTTCGAAAATACCACGCCGTTTTAATTCATCAGTCAGATCCAGAATATCTGATGACGACATATTCAACAGTTGTTGTTCTGATTTATTCTCGACCAAATCACAGGATTGCGGGTGTTTTGCAATGGCAAGCGGCATGGTTTTTAAATTACGCGCAACCCATAATCCCTCATAGTTGGCAACGGTTCCACCGGATGTGATATGCCCCCAGGCCCGGCGGGTGTCATAGCCAAACATCTTGCACAAATCCAACCCTGCTTCAATTTCCAGCTCGGTGGTTGTCGGGGATGACTCATGAGCACAATTGTTCGGGTTGTACATCATCGCCATGACATAAGCGAGATTAGAAACCATTAAGGTATCGGCATTGATATGCCCCATATAGCGAGGAGAAAACCAGGGAACAGAGGTGTTTTTCAATTTTGCAGAGAGCTGGTTCAGAATCCCCTCCGTTCTATAAAGGGTTTCTCTGTAATCAGGTTCATAACGATCTACTGAAGTTACCAAGGCGGGATCTTCTGGATGAAAATCAGAACGCCAGTGCATATGCTCACTTACGGCATATTCCATCATTTCTCTAAAAAAAACCGCATTTTCTGATTTAGGGCCTAAAAACAACGCATCAATGTTTAAGTGCGAAGTAAACTGCTTAGTCATAATCACCTACCCTTTTCCAACTGACAAAAACGACTGTCAGCAACAGAGAGATTTCGATTTTCTTTATTTATTAATGAAATCACTATCATTCTCTGATAAGCAGACAGAAACTTTTATGCCACCTGACTTACTAAAAGCTGGTAATACCTCAGTAATCCAGACATTAAAAAAAACCTATCAGGTGAAATTGATTAGTCATTAACATGTCTATAACCGATCATTTGTTAATAGATATAGTCCATATTTGTTAAAATATTAATAATAATATTAAATATAAATTCTGATTTTGTGCGCGAGGACAAATAACGGATAAAAACCAAGCAGAAAACAGAGGGGAATAATAGCTTATTAGATATTAAGCTTATTAATCATAAGGATTTTTTCTAACATGAAACTGTTAATAGGCAAAATGCAGGGCTACCCGTTGAAAATAGCCCTGATTTAAGAAGAAGTACTTTCAAGACGATACATTTACCAACATCACTTTGCCGATAACATCACCCGCTTCCATCATACGATGTGCATCAGCGGCATCTTTCAAATCAAATACTTTACAAATTAATGGGCTGACTTTTCCTGATTTCAGCAGTGGCCAGACATATTCTTCTAATTCCCTGGCTATCTCTGCTTTTTCCTCCACACTGCGTGAACGTAATGTAGAACCCGTATGAGTCAGACGTTTTTGCATTAAAGACATCAGGTTAAGGTTTTCAGGATCCCCTTTCATCATACCAATCTGAATAATTCGCCCGAACTTAGCAGCAACTTTATAGTTTTTATTGACATAATCACCACCGATTAAATCAACAACCATATCAACGCCGTGATTACCCGTTATTTTCAATACCCGATCAACAAAATCTTCTTTTCGATAATTAATAACAAAGTCAGCGCCTAAACTGTGTGCAACTTTAGCCTTCTCATCCGAGCCGACGGTGGTAATCACTTTGGCGCCGAAGGCTTTTGCTAACATAATAGTGACACTCCCTATTCCAGAAGTCCCACCATGAATCAGCAAATTTTCTCTTTGTTTCAACTTGCCAGTCTGGAAAACATTAGCCCAGACCGTAAAAAAGTTTTCCGGCAATGCCGCCGCCTGGACAAAATCCAACCCATATATGGGTAAAGCTATGGAATCATGTACCAGGCAATATTCAGCATAACCACCGCCGGCAACAAGAGCGCAAACCTTATCGCTAATATTCCAGCGTTCACAACCTTCACCTTTGGCAACGACTTCTCCTGCAATCTCTAGCCCTGGTAATGGAGAAGCATCAGGTGGTGGTGGATAAGAACCCATTCGCTGAAATATATCAGGTCGGTTAACACCCGCCGCAGCCACTTTAACGAGCAAGTAGCCTTTTTCTAATCGTGGTAATGGCGTCTGAACCAGATGCAATTTTTCCGGGCCGCCAGGCTTAACAATACTGATCGCTAACATATATTGGGGTAATGAATTGATTTGGCTGTGCATACATACCTCTTATTTCTTCTGACGATCCTTTTTATGGATTTCGTTTAATATGATAAGTGGGATTTGAAGTGCCGTAGGACAAAAAACCCATTAAACCATGACCATAACAGAAAACTGTTATATGACAAATATGTGAATAACTCAGAATAAGTCATTACCAACATCATTGTCGGTTATCTGTTCGTTTTTTCTCACGAGTCGTTTCTTTTCTTTAAAACTTTTTCATCTTGGAGCCGCAGAGGTACAGTTGATAAATGTTGTCTTTATGATGTCATTAATTTAAAGTGCAATCATTGATATCAAAAAGAGGTATTGATATGTCATCTGTCACTATTCGCAATTTACCGGATGAGGTACACCGCGCTTTACGTGTGCGAGCCGCAATGCACGGTTGCAGCACCGAGGCGGAAATCCGCAATATTCTGGCCGCTGCTGTTAAGCCAGAAGGACGTGTACGCCTAGGAGACGCACTTGCCGCGATTGGCCGCCAAGTGGGGTTGAAAGACAAGGATTTTGAAGGTTTTCAGCGTGATAAGATACCAGCCGAGCCGATGGTTTGAGGTACGAATGGAGGCAACAGCCGAAGAATCCAATAACCGGGTAATAAAACCGACAAGTGGGTTTGACCAATCTGAACTTATCAAAGCACGCGTCATCAACCTTGCCGATCATTTTATTGATGTGCTTAGAAAAAAAGATCCGGATAGTATTTCTCTATTATTGACTCTACCTGATGATGAGTTTTGGGCGGAAATCAAAGGACGGGCCAATTATATTAAAGTAGTGGAAACGGTCACTCCGGAAAAGAAAAAACATGAGGAGTTTATCGAAAGCAGGAACGCTTTCCTTACCTGTCTTGGGGAATTCGGCGGAGTTTATAAGTCCAGCAAGGTGGCTGACATATTAGGCATAACCCGCCCGACAGTAAATAAATATGGTGAGAATCATAAACTCATTGTACTCAACTGGGGAATTGAAAACTTATACCCTGTTTTCCAGTTTTCGGTAAATAAAAAAACCAGTAATAAAGGATATTTAAAAGGTGTTCCGGAAATACTGGCTAATATAGGGAAAGTAAGTGACGTCAAGAAATGCCATTTTTTCATCCGTAAAATCAATACATTTGAGCTTGATATGGGTATAGACGGATCTACAACAGTACTGGATATTCTCAGAAATGGCGCGTCCAATGATGAAATTGCTCAATTAGTGAGACTGGCGCAGATCTTCGGCTCTTCTGACACAAAAGCCTGAGCAAGTGTTATTTATGCTATGGTGTAAAATCTGAGCCAATAAACGATCACAGCACCACTGTTTGCCCACCATCGACAAGTAGAGACACACCCGTTACGAACGACGCAAGATCCGAACCTAACCACACCACCGCATTTCCTACCTCTTCTGGCTCACCCAAGCGCCGGAGTGGCATCCGTTCACACAATGCATCAAACATTTTGGCGACTTCAGGCGAAGAAAGCGGAAGCGCTGTATTGATCAACCCTGGACATACCGCATTGACGCGGATACCCGCTGGCCCAAAAGCATCGGCCAACGCAGCTATCATCATATTTACGCCCGCTTTGCTGGTGGAATAAGCTGTCGTGAGTTGACCCGTCCTAATGGATCCCATACTCGACGTTGCCACGATACTCCCACGTTTGCCCAGTTTCATCATCTGTTCAGCCGCCGCCTGTGCACCGAATAGAACGCCATCAAGATTGACGTTAAGCAGCTTGTGAAAATCGTCCGGACTAATTTGTGGGCCATCAGTGGATAACGCAATTCCGGCGTTACAAGCCATTAGATCAACACCACCAAACGGCGTAGAAACATCGACCAACGAGTCCATATCACTCCGTGAAGTGACATCACACTGATGAAATATCGCTTCCACATTCATCGAACGAAGACGCTGGACCAGCGGTGTTCCTCCTTCACGAGGTTGGTCCGTAATGTCACCGATGATCACAACCGCTGCACCATGACGGGCAGCCGCCAAAGCAATACCCGCTCCGATGCCACTTGCCCCACCAGTGACAATCACAACTTTGCCTTCTAGCATACGATCCATGATGTACCTCATTATGTCGTGTGTGTGAGATAAACTATTGTTTTATGGTATACAAGCTACCTCTTGTGAGATTATTCCGGCAATGCTTGAAAGAGGTGTTTCGGTGAGATAATTTTGGTTTTACAAGTTATATCTCACTTTTCTTGAATACCTAACATATATCCGAACCTCCGGCTATCGTCAGAGCAGTCTTTGGCGTTGATTAGACTCAGGGAACACAATATGCTATAAATTCACTCATGCTTTTTTACCTCAACCAATAATGTTAGATGAGAGTTTCCGTGCGCAAGTGCTGTTTTACGGGATGATGTCAACACATTGACACAACCACCCCAATCAACACCATTTTTATCCGGTTGCCACCATGCACCGGCTGGCATTGCCACCACACCGGGAATAATACGTTGAGTAACTTCAGCAGGAACCATAGAAATACCACGATCATTAAATACACGCACCAAATCCCCCGATTCAATATTGCGTTTCTGTGCATCCATAGGATGAATCCACAATTTCTGGGTTTGAACTTCCTGTACCCAAGGGTTTGAATATTGGGTTGAATTAGAGCGGTTTTTCCCTTTCCAGGTAATTAATTGCAATGGATATTTTTCAGTTAATTTATCCTCCGGCCCTTCAAATGCCGGTACATAATGTGACAATGCCGGGATTTCAGGATTTTGCATGTCGTACAAGCGCTTAGAAAATATTTCTATTTTTCCTGACGGTGTTGGAAATGGATGATTTTCCGGGTCACGAATATTGTCTTCGAAAGCGACGTAGGGCGGTATTTTGAAAAGATGTTTATGCGTACTTTGTAATTCTTCAAAAGTTGGCAAATTTGCTTCCGGCATTACCTGACGATTAGATTCCATAATATGAGCTATCCACTCTTTTTCGTCACGACCTTCACTGAACTCACGTTCAACACCCAATTTTGCTGCGACTTCGCGTATCCATTCATAATCAGAACGCCGTTCGAATTCAGGTTCAATCAGCTTTGATGACAGAATGAAATAACTGCCGGTACCCCAGGGATAAGCAATATTCCAGCGTTCCATAAAACTGGTTTCCGGCAATAAGATATCTGCATATCGGGCACTGGGCGCCAGGTAAAGATCACTGGAGACAATGAACTCAATTTTAGATTCATCTGCCAATATTTTGACTGCCTGGTTGATATCTGGGTTTTGATTGGCAAGATAATTACCCGCAAGTGAGAATAACACACGGATATTGGTGTTTAATTTATCGGCATTAACCAAACCCTCTTCCGGGGTAACTTTACTGGCATCATCGGCGGCCTGAACCCAATTCATAACGGAGATTTTTTCTTTTACCGGGTTTTTACCCAGATCAAGCCCGTACAGATATTTATTCCCCGCAACACCCCCGAAACCTGCTGCCCACCCGCCTTTTTTACCCACATTACCGGTTATTGTGGCTAAAATTGTTGAGCCACGTGCGACACGTTCGCCACAGATATGACGTTGCGGTCCCCATCCCTGCATCAGGGCTGCGGGTTTAGTGCTGGCGTATTCACGAGCAAGCTGACGAATTGTATTTGCCGGCACTTTAGTGATTTTTTCAGCCCATTCGGGTGTTTTTACCCTGCCATCTTTAGCGCCCGTTAAATAAGCAACCAAAGATTCATTGGCAGGAACACCCTCCGGCATATTGTCTTCATCAAAACCAATGGTATAACGATCAATAAACTCTTTATCGTGCAAATTTTCACTGACAATCACATACATCATTGCATCCATCATCGCGTTATCGGTTGTTGGAAGCAAAGGAATCCATTGGTCAGCCAGCGAGGAAGCAGAATCGGAATAACGGGGATCGACAACAATAAATTTGGTGCCGTTTTTCTTCATTTTTTGGAAATAGTGATTGGTGTGACCAAAAATAGTTTCAGCCGGATTATGGCCCCAAAGAATCACCAATGGCGTATCTTCCAAAGTATCCAGTGTGCTGCCGGAAGTTGCCACACCATAGGTATAAGGTGTCGCTGCCGCTGTATTACCCATACTCACGGAATGGTAAAATTGTAAATGCCCGCCGGTAATATTCAGTAAACGACGCAACATTTTATCACCGGATGATACACCCCCGATTACGGCTGTATTAACGCTGACATAGCGACAAGCCGGGCCATATTTCTCAGTCATGTGTTTCAGCTTATCTGCAATAATGGTTGTTGCCTCATCCCAGGAGATTCGCTCAAACTTCCCCTCTCCCCGCTTGCCAACCCGTTTCATCGGATATTTTAAGCGATCAGGGTTATAAACAAATTTGCGATAGCCTTTGCCACGAACGCAAGCCCGCATAATCGGCATGGCTTCATCAAGTTCATGATCCGGTCTGGTGGTTATCCGGGTGACGACGCCGTTTTTAACATGGGCGCGGATATCACATCTTCCCCCACAATCAAACGTACTACAGGTTGGTACGACTTTGGTTTCGCCGGTATCGACAACGCTAACTGGCAGAGATCCCTGATTTTTTTTCTCCTCTGCAACCGTTGTGCGGGCAGAAACAAAAGGGACAGAGATAAGTGCTGCACTGGCCTGAACAAAACGACGACGGCTGACCACCAACTCATCACTCTGTTCATTGACTTCATAATTTATATTTTTATTTTTCATAATTAGCCTTCATATTGCATTTCATGAGTATGATGCATGTTATGCAGGAAAAACGGGGAAAATTTTGATAGTGCTCAAGTATAAATATAATTTAGTTCACATTTTCTTGGAAAATTTTACTAAATCTGGTTAACTCGTTAATGCTGAAAAGAATAGAAGAAAGGTATCACTGATGCTATTTAAGCATAAGGATCCAGCCCTCTTTCTCTTTTCAAACTTATGGTAAGAACAAATAGGATATTCAATAGAATAAGCTTGCCAACGACTGAATGACGACCAGAGGATTTTATAACAATAAACATATCTCCGTATCTGGACAGGATTATTTCCAGAAAAATCAATACCAAGTGTTTATCAATCCACAACATCAATTTAAAAAATGAGATATTATTGGAGAGAGAATAATGAAGAAAGTAATAAAGAATATATTTTTATTCACTGGTTTTATAGTTGGGAATTTAACATTATCTCACGCGGCAATTATTCCAGAAGATACAATCTTAGCAGTTAAGCAAGATATCGTTCGTAATAATGGTTCAGAGCCTGTCTCTCTTGATGTCCATAAAGTTGAAAATGATGTTGAATTTAATATTATTCATGATTTTTTCAGTGGATTAGTCAGCACAGGCAATGATGGAAAAATCAATCCTGATTTAGCGACTCGTTGGGAAACCAAAGATAATAAAGTCTGGTTATTTTATCTAAGAGAAGGCATAAAGTGGTCTGACGGTTCACCTATTACTGCGCATGATGTTGTCTTTAGTTGGCGACGTTTGGTTGATCCCCAAATTGCGTCTCCATATGGCAGTTATCTTGGAAACATGCATATAATCAATGCTAAAGATATTATTTCCGGCAAGAAAAAAACCGATGAATTAGGTGTTAAAGCATTGAGTAATCTGACAGTGGAAGTCACATTAGAACAACCCGTATCCTATCTTTTACAGATGCTGGCTTATCCTGTTATGGTGCCTGTCAGCCAAAAAGCCATTGAAAAATATGGCGATAAATGGACTCATCCAGATGTATTTGTTAGTAGTGGACCATTTAAATTGTCTGAATGGATTGTTAATGAAAAAGTCGTTGGCGTCAGGAATTCTCAATATTGGGACAATGCACATACTGTTATTAATAAAGTTACTTATCTTCCGATAGCATCGGAAACAGCAGATGTGAATCGTTATCTGGCCGGAGAGATAGATATAACTAAGAATATTCCATCAGTTTTATTTCAATCTTTAAAAACTAAATTAGGCGATCAAGTTCACATTACACCCGCATTAGGCGTTTATTATTACGATTTTAATAACCAAAAAGTGCCTTTTAATGATGCTAGGGTAAGACAAGCATTAAATTTGGCTTTAGATAAAGAGATAATAGCACATAAAGTCTTAGGGCAAGGCCAAGAACCCGCCTATAATCATACCCCACCCAATACCGGAGGAATGAATTTAGAGCAACCTGATTATGCATTATGGACGCAGCAGGAAAGAATTGAAAAAGCCAGGCAGTTATTAAATGAAGCCGGTTATGATAGAGATAATCCATTGAAATTTAAACTTCTTTATAATACATCAGAGGAGCATAAAAGAATTGCGATTGCCGCGACTTCAATGTGGAAAAAAAATCTGGGTGTAGATATTGTTTTGCAGAATCAAGAACGAAAAGCACTGTTAGATGTCATTCATCAAGGTAATTTTGAGATGGTGAGATATGCACGGATTGCTGATTATAATAATCCTGCATCGTTTTTAAATAACTTTGTGGCTAATAGTTCTAATAATACTTTCTTATATAGCAATGAAACTTATGATGATTTGATAAATAAAGCCAAAGCAACAAATGATCGAAAATACTTTCAACAAGCAGAAAGTATTCTGGCAAAAGATGTACCAGCAATTCCTGTTTATTATTATATTGGTGCCAGATTAGTAAAGCCTTATATTGGCGGATATTATCTTAGCCCACTCGGTTTTGTGTCGTCGAAAGATCTTTATGTTATTAAACATTAGCATAACATTCTTGTAGCATTTAAGTGGATATTACGGTTTTGAACAGCTTGATTTGTTTTAAACCGTAATATATTGGCCTATTACTCCAACTCATAAATTCAAGTGCCATGTATTAATCTCAATAAAAAGGACATTAACACTGTTGAGTTATGTGTCTAGAAAATTGAAGATACACCAAATGAATTTCAGAAATAATCCCATCCAATATGGGAACAGAATGATACTGTTCCCATCTCTTACTTATTTCCATCCAAACAGTTAATACACGTTATTCACTTCAATGTATCGTTAAACATTACAGGATCATCACGATAAGCGTTGAGTTTATCTCTGACCCAAGAGTCAGGAATTGGCAGATTTCTCGATCCTGATATTCAACACATTCTGGTCACCAGAGTTTATCGTGATAGAGCTAGGCACAGAAACGACATAAACTGTTTTCGAGATGATAAAATTGCTGGCTTCAACGGTGTAGGTACCTGGCTTGACAGGAACTGGCCACGTTGAACTTCCTGATATAATCTGGATTTGTTGTTCATAATCCATCTCTTCAGATGATAATCGGATTGATAATCCACTTTGTAGTACATCACCGGTTTCTATTGTTACTGTTAATTCAGGGAAATCGGTCGTATCTATATTGTCTATTGTGACTAAATTGGCAGTGTATTTAACATCAATTAGTTCATTTTGTAATTCCACTGGAAGAACGTTAAAAGTGTATATCTGGTTATTGAGGTTTACCGTGTCAATAACAATATTAACCACTCCGCTACTGTTTAATTTACGTAATTGAGTGGTTTCATTAACTTTAGTAGCGAAATTAGCAATCATGTCACCGTTTATCGCATCTAATACCGTGACGTTCAATATCTCATGTTCAAGCCCCGGAATATTATCAACGGTAAAATCAATGGAGCAGTAGTATTCAACTTGACCAAAGTCAACCGACGCTTCTGTCGTTTCGCCTGTAATAACCTCTATCGTAGCCGGAGTAACCAGCACTGGAGCCACCACAGTTAAATCTCCATTTTGCAGATCCGGAGCACTCAACGAATAGTCACCGGCCAAGATACTTTCCAGCTGAGTTGTGCCCATTACCATATTTGTTGATACTGAATATCCGCCTGCGTTAGTAACCAATACAGTAGGTTGAAGATTATCCAATGCAGGATCAGGTGATTCTGCACAGGTAATATTAACCGTGCCATTGATCTCTGGTGTACTGTCTGCGGCAAAAACAAAGGAATCAAGATATTTATTGGGATCTGTTGTCAGATCTCCATTGACACCAATGGTTATTGAATCTGAATCAATAAATATATATGGATTTGGGAAGGTTATTGTTACTGTTACAGAAAATGTATTGGCATCAATAGAGATATTTTGAACGTCAATATCCCAATTTTGCCATTCGGAAAATGATAGATTTATATAAGTTGGCAATATTTTAGCCGGAGAAAGAAAGTTAAAACTCAGATAGTTATCAATGTGAACCTGCTCTCCAGTATCATAATGTAAGTTATTGACAGTAATAGAGCCATAATAAGGTGTAGCACCAGGATCCACAACAGCATTATATAAAATACTCACTATAACCTCTTCTATATATCAAAATTGAAATAATATCCCTTGGAATTGCAAGGACTGCTTTTCCCCTAATAGAAAGCGAATAAATTAGCTTTCTGAGTAGAAATTGATAATTCAATTGGCACTGATTAAATTAAAAAGAGAAAATTAATATGGTATAAAATTTAACTTTACTAAACTAATATATTTTTTATATATTTTTACGATATAATTTAATATTTTAATCAATCTATATCATTATTACATATCGATAGTTTTTACCATTCAGATTATCTGCATAAGAATAGACTTCCAAAAATACATCACCATAACTATAAGTAAGTGTTTTTAAGTTAATAAATGCTACCAAAACGCACAGATTGCTTATGGCATGAACCATGTCAAATAAATTAGGAAAATCATATCCTTTTATATTATAAAAAATAATAACAGGCACATTTTAGACAAACTTTCAATAGCTTAATGTAATTAGATTATTAATCAATTTATGAAATGGATAATCATATTATATTCACCTAAAATGAATGATTAAGTCCCGGGGCTTTATTTGTCATAGATAAATCATCCTGTCTGATGGAGGACACTATTATGTATAAACATAAAGTGAGAAATATGACTTTAGCCACTACAATAATTGCCGCTTTGTTTAATGGTGCCTGGGCTCATGGTTATATTGATAGTCCAGGAAGTCGTGCATTCCTTTGTTCTGCTCAGGGAAATAAACAAAATACGGATTGTGGGTTGGTTAAATATGAACCTCAGTCTCTTGAAGCTAAAAAAGGCTTCCCACAAGCAGGTCCAGAAGATGGTCACATTGCCAGCGCTGGCATTGGTCACTTTGGGGAGTTGGATGTCCAAACAGAAGATCGCTGGAAAAAAATCCCTATTACTACCGGTAATATTGAGTTCAAATGGGAAATTGTCATTAAACACAAAACTGCGAGCTGGGAATATTTTATTACCAAACCAAACTGGGATCCCAATAAGCCTTTAACCAGAGAGCAATTTAATAGTACACCTTTCTGTTTTGAGGATTACCAGGAGAAAATGCCAGGGAATCAAGTTATTAATAAATGTACCTTACCAGAAGGATATCAAGGTTATCACGTTATACTGGGTGTTTGGACTGTCGCAGATACTCTTAACGCATTTTATCAAGTCATTGATACAACAATTAATCCTGCCTGATATTTAGTACATATTATATAATAATTTGGGAACAGCAGGGTGCTGTTCCTTTTAAGAGAGCATAAAAAAGTGTGAGGTGTAGCATGAGTTTTTTTGACGAGTTGAAAGCATCCCTCGAAGAAGCAGTTGCAATTAAACAAGGTAATAAAGCCGCAGAGCGTGTGACTCGATACGAAGTTGCCGACGTTAAAGCTATCCGTGCTCAACTGAATATTTCACAGGCTTAGCTATCATCCAAGACAATCCTAATTTCTATAAGGCTCTGGCTACGCATTGATTAGCAGTTGTGTCTCCAAGCACAACACCTGTAATCAGCCCAAAATAATATGAGGCACGCATAACGATGTATCCTTCGTGATTAAGCCAACATCTTCTCTCACCGATAAACCAGCCGGTCTGTCATTAATGAGCCAGCTACCAATAAGAACGTGGTTATCACCGAACTTTGGCAATGGGGTATATTGTTGTACGATATAACCTTCTTCCCCATAAGGCCCACCGACTTTCTCAATTATCTTGCCATCTTTGTGAATACTGATATTTGATCCTTCACGGCTAAATATTGGCTTTATTACGTAATGGGTCAGGCGTTTAGCTTTTGGGTCATCAGCAAAGTAAGATTCAAGCAGGTTTGGATGTTCTGGGAACATTTCCCAAAGCAACGGTAAGATTGATTTGTTCGAGGTGATGCACTTCCACATTGGCTCAAGCCAGTTAACGCCAGCAGTTGCCAGGTGTTGAGCATACTCTTCGCGAAACATGAACTCCCACGGGTAGAGTTTGAATATAGAGTCGATGATCTTACGATTGTTGTCCGTAAACTTACCGCATTCACTCAGGCCAATATCTTCAACATAGACAAATTCTGTGTGAATACCGGCATCTTTGGCACAATCAGCCATGTACTCAACCGTACCCCTGTCCTCTTCTGTATCCTTGCAACATGCAAAGTGAAGTGTGTTGAATGGCAGGAGCGGTTTAAGTTCATAGAAGCGATCCACAAGCAACTCTTGTAATAAGTTGAACTGGTCCGCGGAACGTGGCACTTCGCCACGGTCAACTTTGTCTTCCAGCCACAGCCAGCTAAAGAAGCCAAGTTCATAGATCGAAGTCGGCGTATCCGAGTTGAACTCTAATAATTTCGCCGGATTTTTACCGTCGTAGGCAAAATCGAGTCGGCTATAAAGGCTCGGATCTTGGCGTTCCCAGGATTCACGAACCAACGGCCACATTGTCTCTGGAATTTGGAATTTAGCCATCAGTTTGTCGCTGCTAACCACTCGCTCTACCGCTTGCAGGCTCAACTGGTGGATTTCTTCCGTCGGATCTTCGATGTGTTCCTCAATCTGCCTGAGAGTGAACTGATAGTAACGGTCTTCCGTCCAGTACGGTTCATCATCAATTGTGTGGAAACCAAAACCAAATTCTTTTGCACGCACTTTCCAATCATGGCGTGGTGTCGTTGGGATCTGTAGCATTACTTTGACCTCCCGATACTTCTTGTCATCCTGAATTAGATGTCAAAGCTGATTAACCACCCCAGCTTGATCTGGCTGAGGATGTTGAGCCAAAACCACCTTTAGACTTGGTGGTTGCAATGGGTTTATTGTAGTCAGGGAACCGGATGAAACCGTCCTTAGAGCGAGTTGAAGAGCTGATACCAGCGCCACCGTAATAGCCTGTTTCAGATTGCTGTTCCCTCTCACGATTTAGGCGTTCTCTATACATTCTTTCCCTATACACATTATCTCTGTTCTTGAGCAATTCAGATGCAATATAAGCAGTCCCTATAGTGCCTAGCGTCGAGTTCATACCCGCAGAGGCATTTGCTGTTCCCGGAGAGATTTCTTGCTTAGTTGGCAAGCGGACGGTTGCCAATGGATGCAAATAACGCGGGTTCATTTCGAACTGGATATTGTCCATATCTGAGTAAGAGCCAATCACCTTACCATCAGCGAAAAACAGATTGCCGTACAGGTCGCTATAGCTTGATGTTGAAGTGAATATGGGTTGGTAGAATACATTGCGATATTTGTCAGAAATGTTGTGCTCATTGAAATGCTCAGGCTTTACATCCGCCATCATGAAGGCAGCCATCTTTGGCCGGTAACCAAGCTTGCCCGGCATTTCTTCACACTCGCCGTACTCAAGTTTGCACATGGCTTCTTGTCTGAACTTCTGCGATGTCCGATCTGCTTCACGCAATGCGGCTTTATACGTGGTTTCACATTCAGCAACAATCGTATTCTGTGGATCGTTTTGACAAGCTGCCAGGTCCTTGTAGAGCTTGATTGACAGTTCATCCGTCGATTGACCACAGCCCACTATCGAACCAACACTGAGCGCTAGCGAAGTAAGTGAAAAAGTACGCCAATATTTACGCTTACTTTCAATGTTGATGCCGGTGCTGCGCATTCTGCGCTTTTTATTCTCGTTCGTCATACAACCTCTGAATTAGTAAGTCATACAAGCTGCGTTTAGAAGGCCAACAGAGATTGAAACTGAGGCCAGAACGACAGCGGCAGGGATCTCATTGTTTTCAATGCGAGATACAATTTTTGGCATCATAAATATACGAACGATGAAGAAACCAGCAATTTGCGCCAGTAGTGCAACAACACCCCACATCACGAAATCAGTCACGCCTACCGAATTGCTTGCTGCACTTGCAATTGCGATGGTATAACCTACCATAGCGCCACCTAGCGATACTGCGGCTGCCATGTTCTTTTCTTCCTTGATCAACTTCCATTCATCCTGTGGAGTAACCATTACATAGATGAATTTGAATACAATGAAGAAAACAAGCGCCAGACCAAAACACAATCCAAAGTTGGTTATGCTGTTAATAAATTGAGTTAAAGCCTGTTCTTCATTTGCGAGTGTAATCATTTATGCCACCACTTTAAAATCTGTTTGGTTAAGTTGAATACCGGTGCTTTTTACCATCAGCCTGTCTAAGCTGCTGCCTACAATCTTCTCTTCACCTACAATCAACAGCTCTTCTGTTCTGTTATCTGAAACCTGGCGAGTGTAAAGCATCATGAATTGGTCAGTTTCAGTAACGGTACCGTTCTGATGGTAGGTTTTCTCAGTAACAACGACGGGTTTCGTGTTGTCCCACAACCGGGAAAACTTGGTACCGTCGAGGTCATATTGCCCGTTTGGTGTAACGATACCGCTTTCAATCAGCGCATCCCACTGAGTTTGGACGTCGATCGGTTTGGTTTCGTAGAAGTACCAAAGACTCACCTCTCTCACCCCATCATCACTCGCGTTTTCTTGAAGCACCTGGAGGTAACCTTCATCATCGGTGTAGTAGCGAACCAAACGTACGTTATCGCCAAGATCGACAACACCGACGGAGCATATAAGCTGAGTTGAAGCAGCGTTTTCGATGGTAAGGTCAGACTCGATCAGTTTTAGTATAAGCGGGTCTATCTCAAGTGCACCGCCAATACGCAAACCCAATACTTCCGGTACCTTCGGACCCATTGGCATCACTTCCTTGCCGTTAAATGCTCTCTTAAACGCCTTAGCGATTTTGGAAAACATAGAAATATCCTTTGAATTTATAGAAGAAGATCCTGCTTAAGAAGCAGGATCTTGATTTAACAATCAGGAGGATTACTTGCCAAGAATACGGGCAAGTTCATCTTCTGCGGACGCGGAATTTGAGGTAATGCCCGCCTCTTTAAGCTTTCTGTCCAAGTCGCTTGAAGTAGCGCTATCGTGAAGCTCTTGTTGAGCCTCAAACTGAGCCGCTTTCTCGGCCTGACGCGCTTTAATGCGTTCAAGCGAATCAAGAGCAGTAGATGTTTTTGACGACGCGCCGATTACAGAGTTATGGGTTGCAGCCTGTGCTTTCTGTACTTGTTCTGTCGCCTTAACAAGGTCAACCTGATTCTCAAGCTGAGACACTTTTTCTTTAGCTTCTTGCACAGTACGGCGGTGGGTAGCTTCAGTCGCCTTGAAAGCGTCCAGCTGTGATTGTCCTGTTTCCAGTTCGCCACGTAGGTTCGCAACTTTCTGAGCACATTCCAGAGCAAGCCCATTGTCACCTTTATTAGCAGCGGAGCGAGCGTGCCCTTCGTATTCAACGATGCTGGTTTTGAGAGCTGAAACCTTTTGCTCTGCCATTTTGCGTTTAGCGATAATACTAATCAGGCTGTCATCAGCACGGCGGATTTCTGTTTTGGCTTCACGAATTTCCTGATCAAGAATCGTCAATGCATTCCCGTCAGCCACCGTTTCTACCGCATTATTCACAGTACCTTTGATTGCTTTGAAAAGCTTCTTCCATACACTACTCATTGATATTTACCTTATACTGTTATTTCAGAAACTCAGAATATGCATCAAGAAGTTCATTGATATTAGCGAATAACATAGAGACTTCGATAACAACACTCTCTACTTTTGATTCCGAAGACAGGGCACCAAAAGCGGTATAGTAAGATTGACCATCTACTTCGGTAATTCCAACAGAGGTCAGAGGGATCATCTTATGCGTTTCTAAAATGAACTTATTTAAGGCAGAAGTATCCGAAACATGTTTTTCCGAAAATATTAACGCTTCTACTGTGATTTGTTTTCCACAAATTGCCAGATGCGCCTTAACACCATCTTCATTAGTAATGACAAGACACTCACCTGTTTGCTCTACAGTCCAGTTGTTGTCAGACTTTTTAAGAGCGGTAATTACTTGATTTAATTCCAAGCTATCTACTCCAATAATTTGCGGGGTTTCCAGTAACAATCCATATGTTACGTTCAAGTGATTATAAATTTAGCACTTATTCACTTTAATTTTAACAATTATTGCGTTTAAATAAATAGTAGATCACTTAAGGAATTCAATTTAGTTTGGTTTGAGAGATTTGAACTTTTGTCAACTCAACCACTGAAAGTACGCAATACCAGCCAACAAGCCGTAATGAACAGGATGACAGCAACAACACATTCCATAATGCAACGCTGCCAGGGTTTCGATATGCAGGCCGAAAACCAACGTGAGCTATAAGCCAGGCCGTAGAACCATATGGCCGAGGCCGCAAGCGCGCCCGCCACAAACAAAATCCGATGATTGGCCGGGTAAGGCGCTGCCGTTGATCCCAAGATGACAACAGTTTCCAGCAGCGCTAAAGGATTTAGGAAAGAAAGACCAAGCCCCCGTTTCACCATGTTGAAGGGACGGGTATTTTGTTGCTCGCCAAGGGAAACAATCGCCCCACCCTCGTTCATAGCCCGGCGCCCCGCCTGGAACGTCAGAAATAGCAGGAACATTACGGTGAGTAACGTCAAAGACACCGTAATTCCCCGATTTAATGCAATGATACTTCCAACACCCAACGCACCTGTGATAATCAGGATTACATCGCAAATCACGAAAACTGAAGCGAGCAAACCAACCCGGTCGTTCAACAAGCCAACCCTGAGGATTTCCATGTTTTGAGGGCCAATCGAAACAACAAGCCCTAAGCAAAGAAGAAAACCATTAACTAATGCTAACATAATCTTTCCAAAGTCGTGTTTCGATATTACCCGGTATGCCAAGATTTGCATTGCTGGGTGCATCATCAGGCAGGTTTTCACGAACATCGATAAAACCGGATAATTGTTCATTAATTTTTAACTGTTTCGTCGAGCTTGTTCGTAAATGCTCAGTATCCTCAATTATCAGACTGTTCATAATATTGGCCTTAAAAACACGTTGATACAGTAAATTAACTTGCGGGCAAGTCGCGATGGTACTCCTAAGCATAGGATAAGGAATGTGATTGCACTACTAATGTCATCACAATTATTAAGTAAATTTTTAGTGTTGTAAGGATATTCAGATGTAGACCTTGGAATACGACTGAGGAGCTTGATGTTTGTGTTTTTTGTTCTATAATCAAAAGTATGTTGTAACTAATTTTGTTATTTATATGAGTAAATACTTATCAATTGAAGATTTGAATCGTTGTTTTCACCAGCAAGAAAACAAATTGAGACAGCTACGTGAACTCCTTCACAGCTATTCTTTACTGGCCGCTCATGTGTTTGTTCTGCCTGATGTGGAAAAAGGCAGCGAACATGATCCAATAACAGAAATAACCGTTAATGGAATTTCAGGTAATGAAGCATTAGATTTAGGTTTAAGCCATTATCAGAGGCTGTTTATACACCACAATAATCAAAATATTAGCAGCAAAGCGGCTGTTCGCTTGCCCGGTGTATTATGTTTTTCTGTGGATCAACCGCAATATCACGCTGCTTTAAATTTGATTGAGGAGGTTAATAAGTTAAAAGCAGAACTTGAACACATCGTCACGGTGCAATCAGGTGTGAATAAAGAGCAGCGGTTTGAGTTTGTTCATAATCAATTACATGGGTTGATTACACTAAACGCTTACAGAACAATCACTCCCCTTCTCAATCCTGATTCAGTTCGTTTTGGTTGGGCAAATAAAAACATCATTAATAAAGTCACAAAAAATCAAATTTTGGCGCGTTTGGAGAAAAGCTACAATTCAGGGCGTGCTGTTTCCCCCTATTCCCGGGAACAATGGGCAGAATTTATTGCCAAAGAAATTACCGATATAAAAAAATTGCCGGATGATGTGATTTTAAAAATAAAACGTCCAGTAAAAGTACAACCTATTGCACGGGTCTGGTATACAGAGCAGCAAAAGCAAGTGCAATATGCCTGCCCTCTTCCATTAATTGCGTTTTATGTTAACTGTGGCGGAAACCCGCCAAAGCTCGGCGAATTACCTGATTATGACACCAATGCAATAGTACATCGCTATAAACCCAAAGCTAAACCCTTGGAATTGGTTATTCCAAGACTGCATTTATATCGTGAGATTTAGTACATGACTGTTATTTGACCTATATAGGGGTTTGTGGCGTAACGGAACAGTAAACGCCGTTAAGTAGTCAATTTAAATAGCCAAAACTGGTAAAATTAAACTGTTACTCCTGATTGAATTATTTGTTCTCACCCTCCGAGGCTGACTATGGTAAGCATCAATAATTAGTCTAACCAAATTGACCAGACCAACAAAAATGGTATACTTAAAAGTGTGTATAACAAGAGGTCATTTTATGGAAAAGATTAACATCTACGACGCGAAAACTAACCTGTCCAAAATTGTCCAGGAAGTCGCTCGCACTGGTGAACCAGTGATGATCGCTAAGAATGGTCATACACTGGTTAAAGTCATTGCATACAGAGAAGATAAACCGAAGCGCAAGCTGGGGTTCCTCAAAGGCAAAGGTAGCATTCCCGCCAATTTTGACGATATGAACAGCACCGAAATTGTTGATATGTTTGAAGGAAAATACTCTTAATGGATTTGCTGTTAGATACCAATATTTTGCTGTTCATGGCATATGAACCGCAAAAACTGAAAGGCGATATTGTTGATCTGCTTGAAGATACTGACAAAACTCTTTATTTTAGTGCGGCGTCAATATGGGAAGTGGTCATTAAACGCAATCTGAACAAAGCTGATTTTTCTGTCGATCCCGAACAGTTCAGGGACGGACTGTTTGAGGCTGGTTTGATTGAAATCCCCATAAAAAGCGAGCATACGCTTGTTGTAAGCGATTTACCTGAAAAACTACATAAAGACCCGTTTGATCGGTTAATTGTCGCTCAGGCGAAGCATATCAAAATTCCACTAATCACAAGTGATAGAAAGCTGATAGATTTTGTCAGTGATTACATAACCGTGATCCCTAACAAATAGCCAAAATAAGTATAGCCAACTTGGCCACCGTAAATGAGGTGGCTAAGAATGCAAATCCACGATGTAACTTAGCCGCTTGATTTTTGGCTATTTAAAATGACCGCTTAACGGCGTTTACTGTTCCGTTACTCCTCAACCCCTAGCATGGCGTTATATCGTGATCCTATACCGGCTCATACGTTCGAAATATGTAGAATCAGCGTGAATACACGGGCACGATCAAACGCCTTGATTTTGGTATTGATTCCCGACTGGCAAAAACAAAAGTTACCTAGGGCTACCTTAAAGATGAATAAAGTAAAAACCGGAACACAAGGCTCCGGTTCAAATAGCTAAACAGCGATTACTTCAAGCTGCCAACCATATCTTCAGGACGAACCCACTCATCAAACTCAGCTTCTGTCAGATAACCCAGTTTCATTGCAGATTGTTTCAAAGTCAGCCCTTCTTTATGCGCTTTCTTGGCAATTTCTGCGGCTTTGTCATAACCGATATGGGTATTCAGCGCCGTGACCAGCATCAGCGATTCATTCAGCAACTGCGTAATACGATCGCGGTTAGGCTCAATACCTACAGCGCAATGCCCATTGAAGCTGCGCATACCATCAGCCAGCAGGCGAACAGATTGCAGGAAGTTATCAATAACCATCGGACGGAACACGTTCAACTCAAAGTTGCCAGACGCACCACCAATATTGATAGCAACATCATTACCCATCACTTGGGCGCAAAGCATAGTGACCGCTTCACACTGAGTCGGGTTAACTTTGCCCGGCATGATTGAGCTGCCTGGCTCGTTTTCAGGAATTGAAATTTCACCGATGCCACAACGAGGGCCAGAAGCCAACCAGCGAACGTCGTTGGCAATTTTCATCATGGATGCAGCCAGACCTTTCAATGCACCGTGAGAATGAACCAGAGCATCACAGGTAGCCAGTGCTTCAAATTTATTTGGTGCGGTAACAAATGGATGGCGGGTAAATTCAGCCAGCTTTTTAGCAACACGCACAGCATATTCAGGATGGGTATTCAGACCAGTACCAACAGCCGTTCCGCCCAATGCCAGTTCACAAACATGTGGAATACTGTCTTCGATGTGTTTCAGGTTATGCGTCAACATAGCCACCCAACCCGAAATTTCCTGACCAAGGGTCAATGGCGTCGCGTCTTGCAGGTGAGTACGACCAATTTTAACAATATCCTTATAAGCTTCAGCTTTATCAGCCAATGTTTTTTGTAATACTTTCAGCTCAGGGATAAGGTGCTCACGCAGTGCGATAACGGCGGCAACATGCATTGCTGTTGGGAAAACGTCGTTCGAACTCTGGCTCTTATTCACATCATCATTAGGATGGATAAGGCGTTCACCGCCCCGCACCCCGCCAAGGATCTCGCTACCACGGTTCGCCAACACTTCGTTCATATTCATGTTACTTTGTGTTCCGGAACCGGTCTGCCAGATAGCAAGAGGAAATTCTGTTGGATGTTTACCTTCCAGCACTTCTTTCGCGGCAGCGATAATTGCGTCACCACGTTCTTTCGGCAGAAGGCCCAAATCCATATTCACACTGGCCGCAGCCTGTTTGGTCAACGCAAGAGCATGGATCAATGCAACAGGCATTTTCTCCTGCGAAATGCGGAAATGCTCCAGTGAACGTTGAGTTTGCGCTCCCCATAATTGGTCAGCAGGTACTTCGATAGGCCCCATTGAGTCTTTTTCAATGCGAGTGGCTGCCATTATTACTATCTCCTTAACACACAGAATAATCGAATATGCATAACCAGCCTTTGCAGATAAACTGATTGGCATTCCACTATCATGCCACATATTAGTTCCTGATTATGCCGACCAAGTCGTGTTTATCGTATTGTGGCATGAAGGAAATAGATTGATTTTTTAAAAAGAGAGCAACGACCATGTTGAAGATGATAAATCAAATCCAACACTATTCATGGGGGAGTAAAACCGCCCTGACTCATATTTATGGTGTTGAAAATCCAGATGATCTGCCAATGGCTGAATTATGGATGGGTGCCCATCCTAAAAGCAGTTCGATTGTGGTAGATCCCGAAACGGGAAAACCAGTTGCTTTAAATGAATTAATAGCCAGTGATCCGGAAAAATATCTGGGGAAAAAGGTTTCGGATAGATTTCACCGTTTACCGTTCTTATTTAAAGTGTTGTGCGCAGCTCAACCTCTCTCTATTCAGGTTCACCCTGATAAAATATCCGCCGAAGAAGGTTTTACCAAAGAGAATAGCGCCGGTATTCCACTGGACTCACCTGAAAGAAATTACAAAGATGATAACCATAAGCCCGAATTGGTTTATGCCCTGACGCCTTTTCGGGCAATGAATGGGTTCCGTCCATTAAACGAAATCACGCAATTATTGGAAGTGGTTACCGCTGCGCATCCCAAGATTCAGTTTTTCATTCAGAAACCAGACGAACAGAATCTTGCATTTTTATTTTCCCAATTACTCCATATGAGAGGTAAACAAAAACAGCTGGCGCTTGGTGTATTAAAATCAGCATTAAACAGCCGTATTGGCGAACCGTGGGATACCATTAAAAAAATGACGGAGTTTTATCCTGACGACAATGGCCTGTTTACCCCACTTTTACTCAATGTTATTGAACTTGAACCCGGCCAGGCGATGTTTTTATGCGCCCGTACACCTCACGCTTATCTGGAAGGTGTTGCCCTTGAGGTTATGGCAAATTCAGATAATGTCCTGCGGGCGGGTTTGACCAATAAACATATGGATATTCCTGAGTTAATGGCAAACCTTGATTTTGTATCAAAACCAATAAACACATTATTAACCCTGCCAAAACAACAAAAAACAGTGCAAAACTTCCCTGTTCCTGTCAATGATTTCGCATTTTCTGTTTATTCTTTATCAGAACAGCCAATTATTCTTGAAAATGATTCAGCATCGATTGTTTTTTGTATTGAAGGTCAAACAGTTATACAATCTGGAGAACACCAATTAAACATTTTCCCAGGTGAATCAGTATTTATCTCTGCGGCAGAAAAAGTTGTGATTATTCACGGTGATGGTTTTACCGCCCGGGTTTTTAATCAATAATGCGGATCTGGGTTTAAAGCTTAATTCATAGGCTGTTAAAACGCGACGTAAATTCCAAGCGGTGTTAACGGCCATTTTTATAGGAAGAGAGTGCATATTTACCTGCTAGATATGCACTAAGAGGATAGATTTACATTATGAAAAAATCGTTAGTGGCAGTAGGCGTTATTGTTGCCTTGAGTGCAGCCTGGACTGGGGCTTCATGGTATACAGGTAAACAAATCGAACAACGTATCGGCCAATCAGTTTCCCACGCAACTGCTGAATTGGAAAAAGCATTCCCTGAAACGGGTCTGGTACTACAGAGTAAAGATTTCCATCGCGGGATATTCAGTTCTGATGTGCGGCTTGTCTTGACGGTTAAAGATGGCGTTAAAAACGCAGAAATCAAGCCAGGTGAAGAGATTTCAATTAAGTCTGTGATTGATCACGGTCCTTTCCCGCTGGCACAAGTGAAGAAATTGACACTTATTCCTAGCATGGCTTCCGTTCATTCCGAACTGGAAAATAACAAAGCGTTAAAACCACTATTCGAAGTGACTAAGGGAAAATCCCTGTTCGCTGCTGATTCCCGTGTTAGTTACAGCGGTTCTGTTATTTCCGATGTGGATATCATCCCCGTCGATTTTGAACAAAATGGTGCTAAATTCAATTTTTCCGGTGCCAAATTGACTTCAGATCTCAGTCGTGATCTGAAAGAGGTATTACTGGCAATAAAGAGTGACCAACTGACCATCAATAAAAACAACGAAAATTTCGTTGTTAAAGGAATTGATTTAAACCTGTCCAACAAAAAAGGCAAATTTGATATCTATATTGGTGATCAAAACATCAACATTCGGGAAATCAGCCTGAAAGGGATCGGCAATGAAGATATGGTTCTTTCCGGTGTTAAGATAAATTCAAACATCGGTGAAGACGAAACTAATCTGAAAGGGAAAGTCACTTATAGCTTAGACAGCCTCAAACTGAAAAATACCGATTTCGGTTCAGGGAAATTTGCTATTACAGCGGATCGTCTGGATGGTGAATCTGTTCGTAAGTTTACCCAAGCATATAATGATGCTACCGCTAAATCCCTCGCGTCCGGTGATCTCTCTTCCGATGCTACAAACGCGGCCATTATTGACGCCGTTTTTTCTAACTTTCCTATCCTGCTGAAAAACAATCCACAATTTGGTATCGAGCCACTGACCTGGAAAAATACCAAAGGTGAAAGTAGCATCAATTACAAAGTAAGCCTGAAAAACTTACCAAAAGATAAAAGCAATCTGTCTTCAATGAAAACAGAAGACGCTATCCGCACTTTAATTCAGGATATGTCTTTGAATGTCACCTTACCAAAACCCATGATGACTGAGTTCGCAACCCAGGCAAGGATGATGAATGGTATGGATAAAGCGAAAGCTGAAGATGATGCGGCAAAACAGATAGAACAGTTTGAACAATTCGGCCAACTGTTTAAAATCACCACTGTTGATAAAGATGCCATCAGCATTAAATTTAACTATGCAGACGGTAATGTCGAAATGAACGGTAAGAAAATGCCCTTACATCAGTTCATGTCTGAATATAATTTAGCCGACTCTTCTGATGATGAGGCAACGCCAGAGCAAATAATGCCAGAAAGCGATACTCACAATAGTAAAAAGGTACAAATAGAAGGTACTGTGAAGCCTGCGCAATAAAACGGCTATAAACGCTTTTGTTAAATTGCCAGTCAACCAATTTGACTGGCTTTTTTATATAAAAAAGGACCTGGAATATGATTGACATACAGCTCCCGCTGACAGATTTACACCGCCATCTTGACGGAAATATCCGGCCAGAGACCATTTTAGATCTTGCCCGCCAGCATAATATCCAACTTCCGGCTAATAACCTGGAATCACTGCTTCCCCACGTGCAAATTATTGGCCATGAACCCGATCTCGTCAGCTTTTTGCAAAAATTGGATTGGGGAGTGGCGGTGCTGGCTGATTTGGATGCCTGTCGTCGTGTTGCCATCGAGAATGTTGAAGATGCTGTCAATGCCGGGTTAGATTATGCCGAGTTACGTTTCTCCCCTTATTACATGGCAATGAAGCATCAATTGCCGGTTGAGGGAGTTGTTGAGGCTGTTATTGATGGTATCCATTCTGCCCGTCAAAATAACGATATTGATATTCGTCTTATCGGTATTCTGAGCAGAACGTTTGGTGAACAAGCCTGTACTCAAGAATTGGCGGGTTTGCTGGCTCATCACCAGCATATTACCGCACTGGATCTGGCGGGTGATGAATTAGGCTTCCCCGGCCATCTTTTCCAGTCTCATTTTACCAAAGCCCGTGATACCGGCTGGCAAATAACCGTCCATGCCGGTGAAGCAGCTGGCGCTGAAAGTATCTGGCAGGCTATTCGTGAATTAGGAGCAACGCGGATTGGTCATGGTGTAAAAGCGATTACCGATCCGGCTCTGATGGATTATTTGGTTGAAAACCGTATCGGTATTGAATCCTGTTTAACCTCAAACCTTCAGACCAGTACCGTTAATTCTTTATTGGACCATCCACTGAAACAATTCCTGGAAAAAGGTATTCTTGCTTCTATTAATACAGATGATCCAGCCGTTGAAGGTATCGAAATTCGCCATGAATATGAAGTTGCCGCCCCTGCCGCAGGATTATCTATTGCTCAAATTCGCCAAGCTCAAATTAATGGGCTGGAAATCGCTTTTATCAGTGATGCAGAAAAACAGGAATTAAGAATGAAAGCAGCAAACCGTTAAACATATAAACAGTTCAGGAATGGGGTTTCCATTCCTGATTAGGGTTATTGACTTGGAGTAATCTAACGCTCAATAAAATCAGGTACCAGACTGAATGTACAAGCGATAAACTTTTTCTCATTATTCATTTTAGAATCTTAGAAAATATATCGAATTATTTAAATACAACTTTAACCAACTTATTTGTCATATTTTTAGCATAAATCATATTAATACCCAAACCCTCTAAAGCTAAAATACTAAACAAAACACCCTGCCAACGTTCTCTTCACCGGGTGATGGTGAATCTCATTTACTATCGTGTTGCATTTGTGTCCTTATGGTCTTATTCTTATCTTTAGAGGTAATCAATCGACTGTCTTATGTTTTAGAGGATGAAATAATGACTTCACTTGCAATGAATACACTTACAGCAGTTAAAGCACTCAAAGCATCGGGTTTTAACGATGAGCAGTCTGAAAAAATCGTTGAAGTTATTGCAGAACTGCAAAACACAAGCGCCGCCACCAAAGCAGATCTGACAGCTGCTACCGAAAGCATTAAAACCGATATTAATACTATAAAAACAGATTTAGATTGGATGAAAAAACTGATATTAGCCGTTGGTATTGCTGTTGTCATCGCGGCATTGAAATATATCTTTATCGGTTAAAGATGGCAAGAGTATGCGAATAGTGTAGTAATAGAAAAATTTCAGCACAACGACTATTTAGTGCTCATTATGTAGAATCCGTCGGGGCTAAAAACTACATACGCTACAGGCCTAAGTGGTTGCATGATCCATAGAGGAGGAGCAAGAGTGGGGCTATATATGGTTTTTAAATATGACAGGTTCGAAACTATGAAAAATCTATTTGTTATTATGATGCTCCTCTCCGCAATAGCCGGATGTTCCGATAAAAACAATCAAAACAGGCTAATTCAAACGAAAGAAGGGTTAAAGTATGAATTTTTATCCGGTGACAAATTTATCTTAACTCAAGCGTGTACAGATCAAATTGATTATTTAGGATCACATAATGGAATGAATAATGAGTTATCAGTCGTAATGAAAAAAGATAAACCCTGTTTTCCTCGATTTAATGCTCTAATCAATAAAAACATTGGAACCCAAATGACAGTATCATTCAACGGTATTCCTATGTTCACAACGACTATTCAAACCTCTTTATCTCCTTCGTTTAGAATGGGGGCAAATGATAAAAAACAAGCCATTAGTATTGTGAACACATTAAAAAATTAGATTGGTTGCTCTAATCTGACAGAGAGGTTTCCTGATAGTTGAGGCGTTACAACCATCCCCTACAGGAAGGATATCTTGTAACACCCGGCATTCCATTTCCGAGCCAAACAAAATGGGCAGTCATCAGCCCACTCATACAGTTTGCGTGTTCATTTTATCACCAATTAATAAAGTGCCCCCCGGTTTTTTATGCTCTCCATGAGCAGTGCATAACGATTGAGTAATTGATTAAAACGGGTGTTAATTTGCTGACACAATGACGGGGAGACCGTGCCACTTTTTTGTTGTTCGGCCAGTTGACGCAGCAACTCTTCCAAGGGCGGTGTACTGAGCAACGGCTGCCGGATGCCAAACACCATCGATTTCAGTTCAGAACCGGTGAGATAACGACCACGTTTTTCATCCAAAGCGTCGAGTCGTTCAGCCAGTTGTTGCAGACGTAATTTCGCCAGATGGTAATTTTCCAGCGCCTGCATCGGTAATGCATTGGCTTCACGCTGGTGTAACCACCCATTGTTCATCTCCTGCACCGTTTGGCTGGCCGGCCATAATGTTCGCAGTTGATGTAATAGGGGTAGTGACCGGGTAGCTGCGATAACCGCCAACTTTTAAGCGGCCACTTCAATGGGCAGTCTCGTATTCATATCCAGCTCAAATATCCCATAAGGATTCACATGGGAGTAGATCAACGGCGTCAATGCCCTAAAATCCTCCCGTTTCATCCGTGACAGCCAGTTTGGCTCGTTAAGTACCTGCTGGATCATTAAGGTGTTCACGTATACCAGAGAGATCTGCAATAAATGTAGTGCCAGCACCGATAGTTCTTGATCTTCCAGCCGGTTGGTTGCGACTTCACCGCCTTTGCCGTAGAAGATGAAAGAATTTGCACTGTTCCAGTTTTCGACGACATTCAGACCTTCGTGGATCTCCTGACGAAGTTCTTCGGAGCCAACATATCGACACAGAAAAATGGTTTTGATCACTTTGCCCAGTTCGGCAAGCGCCTTGTACGTGGGATGTTGGACATTGTTTCGAGTGAAGCGGCGTAGTAGGGCTTCTGGATCGGCGGTACCCTGCTTGAGCGCGGTCGCATATTTGATCATCTCGTCGTATTGCTGGATGATCAGTTCCCAGTTGATGGGACGTGTCAGTATTGGCTCAAGGTTTGGGTAATCACTGGGTTTATCATCGCCGGGCCGATAGAGTTTTTGGCTGGCAATGGCCTTGAGGCGTGGCAACAAATCGAATCCCAGCAAGTGAGAGAAGGCAAAGGCGACCTCACTTTGGCCATGACTATCGACATACTGCCGGTCAATCTCCATGTCCGTGCAGTGACGTAAAACGCCCTCGATCATGGCGGCCACTTCCGAAGAAGAACAACGCTTGAGCTGGGAGTAGATGCAGGTTGATTTCTTTTCCACATGCCAGTAAATCATGACGCCACGGCCACCGTAACGAATGTGCCATTCGGTCATCAAGTTTTGATCCCAGGAGCCAAACTTCTTGGAGTCCGAGGCACAGGATGTTGTGCCTTCGCCCCATATCGAGGGATTGCGGGCAGTAAAAATCGCGTTGGCAACCTGGCCAATGGCGTTGCGCAATGCGGCTTTGTGAATAAAGCGGCGACGCACATTAAGCAGTTCTTTGTAGCTGATCCCATGACGGCTGCCACTGACCCGTTTTAATCCGGTGTTGGTGCCCATACCATAGAGGCAGAGCAATATCCGCTGCTGTAAACTTTGACGGTCGAGGTTTTCCCTGTCGGCCACGGTCTTGAAATGGTCGCTGAACCCGATCCGCAAATCGGCTTCCTTCAGGACATCGAGCAGGCTGGTCATGGGCCATCGACCGGTAATCTCGCGTTTCAGGTAGGCCAGATTCATAGGCTCCTGTTGCGGGGTGAGCGGCGTAATGGATATCCGGTTTTTACCCTGGGATAAGATCCGAACCTTGCGATTTTTCGGCATCTCCCGGTCAAGGATTTCCAGTGCTGTACCCATTTCGCTACGCAGTTGCTCAACAAAGGCGGTTGCGTCGGTAGTCTGGCCGAGGTCCTGGTAATAGTTTTCGCGGTTAGTATCGAAGTCCAGCGGGAGATCGTCATCAGGGTTACGGTAACGGTCGGCATCCACCACCCAGATTTCCTTGCAGCGCAAGCGCTTCCGCAACGCCTGCAAGACGCAGATTTCGTAGTTGATCCGGTTGATGCGCTTTTCGCCCTGGTTGTCCTCAATGACAATATCGCGCCATTTGGGCTGGATAACCCCGTCCACCGGAATTGTGTCATCGAGCTTGATATACCGCTGGTTGCTGGCCTGATTTTGTTTCAGCCAATCCAGGGCATCCAGAACCGGGCGATGCTGGGTGTTGTTGGAGCAGAAGGTCAGCGCCGCCAGAATCCTGGGTAACATGCGCCGGTAATGATTGCTGTAGGATGAACGGAGGATCTTATGCACCTGCTGCTGATAAGCGGGCCCAGATGACTTGTACTCTTTCAGCAGGCTTTTCAGCGTATCTTCCCCGGCAACGGGATATACCACTTCTTTCACCAGACCGTTGGGATTATCCAGTACCGCTTCCGCTATGCGAAATAGCAGCGCTGTTTTGCCGTGTACTTTCTGAAAATCACTGAGCAATGTTTTGACCAGTTTGCGCTCGGCGCGAGCTGAGAGGCGGTGGACGATCTGAATAAACAGCTCAATCAAGTCGTCGATGATTTCCCGTTGCCGCCAATACAGGAAGATTGCGTAAAGTCCGTAGCGGATGGTTTCAGGGTGCTGCTTCACCTCCCAGGCGCTCTCGCTGTTGACGCGCTGCCGGTAGCGTTGCAGCACTTTGGCATTGAAAGCGGCGAAGGTATCGATAGGCAAGTGCAGTGATCGAATAAAGGAAAGCTTTTCGACTTCCTTCAACACACTATCCAGCCCTACGTGCCCCGGATCAGCTTTGATATCGCCGAAATTCACCGTGTCTTCAACGCCATCCAGGGATTGCTCCATTAGCATCTTGCTTGCTGGTGACAGGCAACCAGCGAAGTGCTCATACAGCTTGAGTTCAAACTGCTGATAGGCCGAGCGCACCAAGCGATCAAGCTCTTTGCCTGCCGGACATTCCACCTGGTGTTTCTGGAACCACTCGAAAGCGGATTCAGTGGCATCGGCAATATCCGCTCCATGCGGATAGAGGCTGTCGATCAGCCAGTCTGAAAAAGCGGTCTTGTCAGCGGCAGACACGCGCCGGATACCCAAGAATTCGAGAATTTCTCGCCGGTGTCGCGTACCGGAGCGTCCCAGCCAGTCGTACTCATGGGTCTGATCCACGGTGATTTCCAACTGGTCAGCCAGGTAATGCAGGGGCGTTTCCGGGATGTCGTTGGTTGAGAAAGGGAAACGTCCGGTGTTCTGGTAATACTTGAGTTGCGCAACAAACGCCAGGTGGTTCCTGGCCGGTTTGGTCTTGAGCAACTGGGTTTCCTCGAACTTTAAACTCCAATGCTCTGCAAGTTCATCGACATCCCAAATTCGTTTCATTGGCCATCATTCTCGTTATTATCGGACTTTAAATAGCGGTAAAAGGTGGAGCGGGAAATATCCAGCGTCTTGCAAATATCGCCTATTGAGTAACTTGGATCGGCGTGCATCTGCTTAAGCAACTTAATGTTTTTTGGCTGATCCAATGACTTGGGACGACCACCTTTCTTGCCTCGGGCGCGTGCCGCTTCCAATCCGGCGTTTGTCCGTTCCCGGATCAGATCACGCTCAAATTCAGCCAAGGCACTGAAAATATGAAACACCAGTTTGCCGCCGCTGGTTTGCGTGTCGATGGCTTCCTGGAGGCTGCGAAAGCCAATACCTTTTTCTTTGAGGTCGTTAATGGACTCGATCAGGTGCTGGATGGATCGGCCCAGGCGATCCAATTTCCAGACCACCAAGGCATCACCTTCCCGCAAAACCATTTCGGCATCTTTGAGACCGGGTCGCGCTGTCTTGGCACCGTTGGCGATATCCGTGAAGATTTTGTCGCAGCCAGCTTCTTTCAACGCCTTAATTTGCAGATCCAGGTTTTGAGACGGGGTTGAGACGCGAGCATAGCCAACTAGCACAAAAATTGCTCCTGAAAATGTGTCATAATCCGTTCGGAGAGATAAATATTGACATTTTGTTTTTGAGATGAGTATTGAAACACAAAAACACTTGGTTTCACAGAAAAATTAGCGGCGGTCGCAACTGTGCAAAAAACGTTCGTATTTGACATTATTAATGTACGCCTTCATTGTGTACACTTTGCTAACAGGCACACCTTGATGTACAATTTTAGTGTGTACAAATTAGGAGAGCTTAACCATGCCTCAAATCCCTGTAGAAACTAATGACCGTATGTCGCTACGTATAGCTTCAGACGAAAAGTCGCTGTTAATGCGTGCAGCTGTTTTACAGCACACCAACTTGACTGAGTTTGTGCTCCGCAATGTGATGTCAGTAGCACGGAAGATTATCGACGAGAATGAGCGACTGGCGCTGACCGAAAGAGACAGTCTGCATGTTCTGGATCTGTTAGATAATCCGCCAGCCCCCAATGATAAATTAATGGCCGCAGCATTTGCCATGCCGAAACAATCATGAAACAACCAATCTGGCACGAAGAACCCATTGGCAAACATCATGATCGCGGTGCTTTCGATTGTGGAGATGGGGCATTGAATCAATTTCTATATCGACACGCCCGGCAGAGCCATGAAAAANGTGGGGCAAGAACCTACCTTGCTATTAGCGAGCACAATGAAAAGATATTGGGTTACTACAGCCTAAGT
Organism: Photorhabdus khanii NC19; assembly: GCF_000517265.1. Taxonomy (GTDB): domain Bacteria; phylum Pseudomonadota; class Gammaproteobacteria; order Enterobacterales; family Enterobacteriaceae; genus Photorhabdus; species Photorhabdus khanii. Next base: position 181,946 of record NZ_AYSJ01000013.1, on the reverse strand, counting down.
CCCGCCTCCATTGCCTATGAACGAGCACCGGAGGTGATTAAGCGCGGCCTGGCTCGACATGATGTGCCGGTATTTCGGCTTGGCCGTCTGGCTGTAGATCTTTCAGTACAGAGTCAAGGACTCGGTGGTCAGTTATTGCTTGCAGCTGGGCGGCGTTGCTTGTTGGTGGCTGCTCAGGCAGGCGGCGTAGCATTGTTGATTGATGCCAAGAATGAACGTGTTGCCGAATGGTATGCCAGCTATGGTGCTGTTCCNCTATTGGATGCCNGTCTATCTTTACTGTTNCCATTCAAAACAATACATGCCGCGCTGACTACTGCGGGGAAACTGTAACCTATGATTGGTATCAACCACCAAATGATACCCTTAAAGTTGGCGGCTATCGCAGCTACCCGGTCACTACCCCTAATAGCTGCGCCCCATACTCAATCGCCACAACACAGGCAAGGCATCCAAACTTGCCAGTTGTGCCCGACTGGCCGCCAATGTTTCCTCCTGCAACTGATTCAGCAACACTGCGTTGTCCGGGTGGCGTAACTCGGCAAGTTGTGCGGGGAGCAAGGTCCGCGGCAAAGGCTGCGTGGTTACTTGCAATGCCTGCGCCAGCGGCGGTGCCTGTCGCATACCTTTTACCCACCCAATACCGGTCACTGTCAGCGCGCATAACACGACACCCGCCACAAAACCGTGCCCGACTTTCCAACGAGAGGAGGTTAAAGCCCGGACCACTTTAATCTGCGGTTGTACGGACGACATGGTTTCCTGTGCCACATACATCAGTTGTGGCTGAGATTGTTCTGCGGACACCAAAATAGTCGTGTCCTCAATAGACGATACAGAGGCAGGAGACAGGGATACCACCCCCTTTTCCTGCGCCAGACTCTCCAATCGCCGCGCACTGTTGTGAAACTGTACCCGGAGGTTGTCGAGTTTACTCACATGTTTCAGTTCCAGACGTTGAAGGACTTCGCTCAGATGCGCCAGCCGCTTTTCTGTACGATAAATCAGCGGCAGGTCGATATAAGAGAAAACACAGGTCCGCAATACCTGTTGCAGACGTACAACCAACCAGGCAAATATCTCAACCCGCACATGAGTCGGTTGAGGCCAGAATTGTGACCACTGATGGCTCACTAACCCGTCAATCAGTGCCAATCCTTCATCAATACCGGCTAATCCGGCACGCTGTGCGCGGGCCAATGTGTACCAGGCCGCACTTTGCAACTCGACGCCATTTAAGCGAAATAATGTTAGACACAGCTGCTCAACCCTGGCCCAGTCAACATCTGGCCGGGCCGGATGGCTCAGTTTGCTCATTTCTTCTTTCAGTGCACTAAATTCAGGCAGTGCACGCGGGTCATCCCCCGTATGTACGGTGTAACCGGATGAGATTGCGGCCATAACATGTAGCCTCTGTTGCGTGATTAATACAGGCCAGAAAGGCAACCCCAAATAGCCTGATGAAACAAAAAATTAATCTATCCGCCCTTGCTGACGTAAATGGCGGATCAAGACTTGCCCTTCCGGCACAAACTCCGTGCTAAAACGCACCAATCCCACGCCTTTCAATTCCGCCTTGATGTCATAACGCAGATGTGCCGGTTCAAGCTGCGGCAGTAATGTCACCCTGATCTGCTTCAAACGCGGTTCATAAGTCAACAGCGTCTGTTCGATAGTCGTGACCAAACGCTGTGATGAGGCCGGTAACGCTTGCAGGATGGTGTTGAGATCAGGCAGGCCATAATCCGGTAAATGGGCGAGCGAACCCGCACGACTGTTGAGGATGCGTTGCATATTGTTCAACACCGATAAAATCACCTGATCCCGCGGGCTAATCTGATCGATATCCAGCCCCCCGTTAAAGTGACGTGTCAACATTTCGTAAAGTGAGGGTCTCAACTGTTTCATCGGTTACTCCTTCATCGGATCCAGTGTCAATGTGCCGTTACCCAATTCGATAGTGCGCGGTTTATCTGCCACCAGTTCATCACGCCTGATCACCCGTCGCCAATCATTATTAGTGACATCCGGTGTATGGAACATGCCCACCACCGCCACAAACCGCGCCGCCTTTTCCATCGGCATATCCAGCGCCACACTGCCCCCCGGTGCCACTCGGATATCCCGCTGGGCCAGCCTGTCCGCCTTGAGTGCCTCACTGTCACCACTCAACAGGTCGGCGTAACTGGCGCGTTCAAAGGCTTTGTTGTCTTTCAACTGATAGACACGCACCACCGTACTGAGCGGGGTTTGCGCATCATTGGTGTTGAGCGCACTGCGAGCATTAAAATCCAGATGCAGTGTCTTCACCTGCTTATAGAAAATGGATTGAGTCATGGCGACCGTGCCGTCGGTCATCGTCTGTGTCAGACCACACCCCGCTAACCCTGCGGCCGCCAGCCACACCATGCTCCCCATCAGGACGGATTTAAAATTGATAACCGCCATTTTCGGCCTCCCGATATTGATACTCAGACAATAACCCCTGATAGTGACCCAGATTGATTGTCACCCTGCCTGAAACAGCCTGTCCGCCCGGTTTTAACCCCAGTACACCTGTGCGCCCTAACCGAACACGCTGTTTTCCCAACTGAGCCGGCGGCAATAACCGTTTAGGTAACGTAAGATGTAATCGCACACCGCAACGCCAGCCCAGATAAACCCGCAATAGCACCAACAGATCGGTATGCAGTTCTCTCTGCGGTAACCAACCCTGAGCCTCTTCAGCATCATCAGTATAAAGCGCCAGTACCATCTGACTGTTAACATCCGTCCCCATCTTCCCCAACACCGGACGTTGAGAGAGCTGAACCGGATGGTGACGGTTCAAACGAGCCGGTTGCATCAGCCGCACCCGTCGGCGATCATGCGGAGTGACTTTCGCCTGCGTCAACGGTGCCAACAGCCTGACCAACTCAATCACCCCTTCGGCGGTCCGGGTTGGCAACCGCATGGTGCCGAGCAGGGCAAGAAAGCGAGAAACCGGTGTCGCAACCTGTTGCTGACTCCCCGGTATGCCTAAACCAATCAGTCCAAGCAAGCACTGTGATGTCTCATCTTTTCCCCCGGGCTGATAAGTGGCCGGATAGGAATATTTACGCCAGATGCGGTAATACTGGGTCATCATCCGATGATTAAAAATATCCAAAAAGTCTGTCACACCTTCATAGCCTTCACACCGCAGGACAATATCGTCCAGATAAACCGTCGGGAGCGGTGAATCCACACCGTACAGGCCCAGAAACGTGGTACGCACTGTCGGGGGCTGCTCCTGTTGTGTCTCATCCCATTCGGCATTTCTCAGCTCACTGGCGGGAAAATCCGTCCCGGGATGCGGCCGGAAACGGACCGGATCATCATCAGGGAAAAGGGTACTGCCCAGAGGCGGACGCTCATCCCGCCGACTTTCCAGCAACTGGCAGAAACGATAAAAGTTAAAACCAGAAATGTCTGGCGCCAGTTGCTGGACTAACCGGGAATACGCGGACTGTGATTCTCTTTCCATCGCAAACATGTCTCCGAAGGTTGCAGGATCAGGGTCAACTGATTAAACAGATGAATATCGCTATACAGCGAAAAGAAACGGTTCAGCATCTCACCGAACAAAAAAATATCGCCCTCGCCGGAAAAACCGCTACGGTTAAGGACAATCTCAATATCAACACCCCGGAGCAAAAAGCCTTTCTCAAAACGCTGGATCATGCTGTGTTTCACCCCAACAATGGCATCCAGACGACGGCAGTTCATCTCGTCATCAGTCCAGTTATAAAGCCCCAACGTCCCGCGCAGCACTTCCGGGTTATCCATCATACTGAGAAAGTTGGAGCCGAGATGACTGAGTATCCGCCAGTGGAAACGGTCGTTCGCCGGGGGATAACAAGGCAGCGTGGGTGAGCAAAGGTTTCTTACCCGCAGTTTGCCACCGGGGGATTGCAAGGTCTGTTCGAGTTGCGCATCCCGCAATGCCTGGCGGGGTAACTGGCCGTTGGTGCCCGTGATACGCAGCGATAACGTTTCATCATTAATCTCCGGATCATTTTCAAACGATTCACCGCCGAGGATCAGCCAGGTATCATGCAAACCGGAAGGACTCGCACTGACACGCGTGTGATAGTAACGTTCCGGCGCGGTGCTGCGCATGATCCCGCCCCGATGGCGAAAGCTGCTAAACGGCACAAAACGTTGGGCTTCACCCCGCCCGGAAGAGAGCACGTCATCCACTGAGTAAATTTCGGTGTGACCATCCTGAATACGCATCGGACGCAGTAAATACTCCTGTTGCAGCCGCGAAATGGGCATCGGATCCGCTTCAACATTAAACAGGTTGATCACCGGGACACAATGCAACCGGATATTCTCCGCCGAAAAGGGCAACTCAAACGGCCACAGTTCACTCAGTACGATATCCAGTTCAAACCACGGCGTACCGGCAGGAATATGCAATGTTTCTAGTCCATTGAGGGCCACAAACATAAACTTTTCACGGAAAGTAAAATATTCCATCAACAATTGATAACCACTGAACGCATTTTCCCCTTTGGGCCATAGCACATCGTCGTTATCAAACCCCATCGGTGAGAAAAAGCCCTCAAAATAGCGACGCTCCATCCCGGACAAACGTACATACATGTGCTGAGTTTGCCGGGTCAGCGCCAGATGCAGTGCAAAACTCACCGGACTGCCCGCTTTGAGGTACAAGGGCAGTCGCGTCAAATCAACTTTATTCCAATCCGCCAGTTGACCGCAGTCAAAACGCAGACGGATCACTGAACGTCCATCGATTTCATTTTGCAACGTGGCCGAAGTGATGTGCAGCGGCGTGATGCACATATCACGGGTAGTACGGTAGTAGCATCGTGTCTGACTCGGTCCCACAGGCTGCGATACCACCTCAAACCCTTTGGCAATATTTTCACTTCTTGGCAAATCCTGATAATCCGGTGCCAGTTCCACAATGGAAAGTGAGGGAATAGTGCGCATATAATGCGGCCACAACAGGCTGACCAGCCCTTCCGTCAACTCCGGCAAACTGTCGTCGAGTTTCTGACGCATCCGGCCCATCAGAAAAGCGAAGCCTTCGAGTAACCGCTCCACATAGGGATCGAGATCCCGTTCGTCATCCAGATTAAGCATGGCGGCCCGATCCGGGTGCGCTGATGCAAACTCTTTACCTGCCTCACGCAGATAACGCATTTCCGCCTCGTAATAGCGGAGAATTAAATCATCCATCGCATTGTTCTCTTGATTGTTACAAAAATTCGGAAGAAGGGAGCCTATACCCGTAAAATCAGCCACATAGCACAACCGCCCGGACCGGATCAATCGCCACCAAGCCCGCAAACAGAGTCTCCATGCGCTGGGCCATCCGCCCCTTATCGTGTTCACTGCGCTGGGCTTTCATCCGCAGCAACTTCAGCAGGCACGCTTTCACCTCAAACATCAGTTCCGGCTCCCATTCATCAAGACGGAGTGGCTCATCGGCATTCAGCCCGGTCAACAGATGCAGAGCGATTTCATTTTTACCGTACTGCTCCGCCACGCGCGCCATCAACAGACGCTGTAACCAACGGTGACGTGCCCCATTGATGCCCGGCAGTTGCCCCAACCACGACAACGCGGCATCAATGCCTTCGCTGTCCGCCAGTTGCAGCGCTTCCGGCTCCAACGCTAAAATGTCATCATCGCGCCGGGGTTGGGCCGGCGAATGCGCAAACGACCAGTCCTCCTTAACATTATGAATCTGTTGGGTTATCCAGCCGGCAGTCACTTCATCAGCAAACGGGCTCCCATCGTCATATGCCAGGTTTTCCAGCCCCGGTAACCGTTCAAGCAATATTCTCAGGTCCTGTTTAATGATCTCTCCCCAACCTTCATAGCCGCCGCCTGGCTGACTCAAGGCCTGACAGAGATACCACTGTAAATCGAGCCAAAAATGATTAACCCCTTCCGCAAACATCCGCTCGGCCTGTTCCAACAGTTCATGCCAGCTTTGTTGCCGGTAGAGCCGTTTTAACAAGGCCCGATATTCCTTACGGGGCGATAGCAGACGGGTACGCCCATCGCCATCCTGTGGCGGTAACTGATGCACGGTATCCCAGCGCACACTGCGCATCAGCCGAGCGGAAGAGAGCCAGCCCTGAGGCTGTTCACGCAGATAACGCGCCAGTTCACGTGTCCGTTCCAGCAAGTCACGCCCGGATTGCACCGGATTCCATACCGGCGATCCCCTCGGGGTCGAGATGGACGGGTTGCTTTGCATCAACGGTAACGGTGTCTGAGCGGTCGTTTGTGGCACCACCGCTGCCATCCCCCCCGACTGCGCCAGCCGGGTTTCCAGTATGCCCGCCAATCCGGTCAGCGAGGGACGAACATCCTCATCCCAGGTAGCAAACACCTGTTCCAGTAACGCCAGCGACGCCAGAATGTGTTCGAAATCAATCCGATTGACTTCAGGATAAAGCGACAGACTGTCCTGCATTTTTCCTCCCGTCAGCCACTCCAGCGCGGCTTTACGACTGCCCGCCCGACAAGGTAGCAACGCTTCACCAAAACGTTCGACCAATGCAGCCAACAACGCCAGCCCTTCTGCCAAACCACGTTCGCCCTCCTGGTGCAGACGCGCCCACACATAATAAGTCGCCACGCGGACATCTTTACATTCCGTGGTCAGCAGCTTTTGCGCCAGTTCACCGATAAGTGCGGTATCAATACCACTGAGTTTATTGACCTCTTCACGCATACGTTGAAAATCGTCGTTATAGGCCGGATCATCACCCGTGGGCGCTTCTGGACTGATGGGGAATAACCAGTTTTCCCACAATGCCGTACTTTCTCGCGCTTCGGCCAACACATCACGCCCGGCAAAGCCGTTTGCTATCAGTTGTTGCAGCATGGTTTATTCCTCTTTCACACTGAATATCTGGGTCGGCAACCGGAACCCTTTCAGGGCCAGCAACGCCAGCGGACCTTTCCCGACTTCGGTACGTAATACCCAGGTCAGCGGCAATCCGTCCGCCCCAGTCAATGTCAGCCGGTAACGACTGCTGTCCAGCGCAGTCACCTTCGCCTGCGCTAACCACCGCATTAACCCCCACGTCCCCGGATAATCACCGTACACTCTCGCCCCGGTGTTCACACTCGTCCACGTCAGCACCACGCCGGGGTTATCACTGTCCCCCGGCCAGCGCAAACGCTGCCAGCTCTCCCTCTGGTTAAAGTAACGCAACCTTTGCCCGTCTATCGTCAGGTCCGTTTCCGCCACATCCCGCGCCGGTTTCGCCCGCAATTCAAATCGTATCCCCTCGCTGCCGTTAGCAAACAGCACATCCGAGACCTGACTCAGTTGATTTATCGCGGTTAAAAACGCCGGGTTAATATGCAGCCCCTGACTGTTCACTTCATCCACCCCCCAGTGTTTACCCTCTTTATACAGCACGCCCCCTAACTGACTGCGCAGAAACTGTTCTATCCGTCCGCTATCCGCCTGAATAAACTGCCCCAGCATCGGCAACGAGGCTTCGTTTGGTTCCTCGACAAACGGGTAACGTCCATCAAAAGCAGCCTGCCAGTCCGCCACCACCGACGACTGCCACTGCGCATTGAGACTGGCCGCTGACGGTTGCAGCACGGTTTGCCAGGCCTGGGTTAACGGCTGCACGAACACCGCCTGCCCAAAACCCTGCCATTCCGCCCCCAGACTGGCCGCCATCAAACTGCCATACGACTGCGTGTCGGTCAGGTCCACACTTTTCCCCTGAAACACTGTCTGCGCCAATGCCTGCATCCTCTCCTGCGGGTCATCGGTATTGGCAATTTGTTGCAGTTTCAGCCGCACCCGCGTCACCCGCGTCAGGAAGGTTTGCAGACTGAGTGACGGGTCCGCCGTCATCCCGTTTTCCGCCGTACTTTTGCCCATCAGCGCTAATAACGGACCAAACGCGTTATCCAGTGGCCCCGATGGAAGACGCGTCGGGTCAATCACCGGCCGCTTATTTTTCTGGAACAGGTTTTGTGCCGACTTCACCAGCGAATCCGTTAACGCCGTCCCCTGCTGGCCGGTTTCGCCCTGATAAGCCAGCGTGTCCATCAGGGCAATCAACGGCGACTGACGCACATCCGCCATGACGGTTAACTGGTCAATGGTATCAGCAAGGTTATGCACTTTATTCCAGCGCAGACTGTTGAGGAAGTTCAGCCACGCCCCGGCGAAATCGGTGAAATAACGTTCCGTCAATCGGGCTTTCAACTCCGCCGGTGAAACCGCCTTCAATACGGGTTGACGACCGTCACTCAGTACCCAGTCAATCTCTTCCTGCCGGGAAGCCACCACCGCTTCTATCGCTTTCTGCACCTGCCCTTCCCACGCCTGACGGGTAAACATCCCCGGCACCACCTTATCGGTGGTCAACAGACGGCTCGCATCAGTAGCCCCGGCCATCTGTGCCAGCCTTAAATCGCCGTAACTGTGCGCCACCTGTTGCAATATTTTCTGGTACAGCACCGTTTCCGCCTGACGCTGCCCGAGCTGATTGAGCAATATCTGACGCACTTCACTGACCAGCCCTTTATCCACGCTGGTTTTCCACTCCGGGTGGCGTGGCAAATTCTCCGCATAAAAAGTCACTAATGCCTCCCCGGTGTTGTGCCACAGGCCTTCGGTCACCCCGGCCCGCTGCGGCCAGTTTTCCATCAACACCCGGCGCATAAAGGCGGCCTGGGCTTTTTCCGGCTGAGCCATCATCAGATACGCTTTCAACTGATTGTAAGCCGGTTTTATCAACCTGCGGCGCTGCGGGCTACCGGGCGGCAGATTGACCAGTTCGGTCAGGCGCTGATGCAAACGCTGAGCGGCTTCATCACGTATCAACTGCGCATTGTTGTGCTGGTAAACCGGCCACAACGCCCTGAGCTGGGCCGCATTCTGATTCAATCCGAAACGGCTGTACCAGGGTGCCCCGGTCTCTGCCCGGTATTGCAACCGGTCAATCTCCTGTTGCAACGCCTGCTGGCTTAACAGACGGGCCGATAAGGACTGTTGCGAGTCACCGGCCTGACTGGCCCGCTCACGACTGACCGCTATCTGATGACGGTTAACCCCAAAGGCGGTCACACTGCCCACACCCCACAATGCTGCCAGCGCTATCACCCCCCACTGCGCGCTTTTCTCCCACGGGAAACCCGCGGCCTGACCTCGGATATCACGCACATCGGCCAGTACCCCGTCCCAGCTCGCTTCCACCAACCAGCCATGCTCAGTCACCCCCGGCTGCGCCGACTGCGGGGAACCGAACATCACCCCCGCCAGCCATATCGGCGACCGGTTTAACAACGGTGTCAACTGGTGAACCAGACGGTCCACACCGCCGGCCAACAGATGCTGGGCCAGCCGTAACAAAAAATCGTGACGGATTTCTGCTAACGCCTGCGCCATCCCTCGGGTGGCCAGTTGGGGCGGCAGGGTATTCAGGCTCTCAGCCAGCATTTGCGGGGTTCCTTCTGCCGGCAGGAAACAGCCGACCGTCTGCGTCGGGCGGTCACGCTGGTCCCAGAGGCTGTGACGCACATTCCACACATACAGCGGTGCCTGCCAGCCCAGCTGTCGCCCCTGTTTCTCTAACATGCGCACAGCGGTATCTATCTGAGCTTGCTGGCCGAGTTGGTCTTCAGTCATCACCCACACCACACCATCCAAAGGGCGACGGCGGCGCAGTTTACACAACGCCTTTAACTGGGCTTTATCCGACTGCGTCTGTAAACTGCCTCCCCACAATAACAGGTTATGCTCGCCCTCTTGCCAGTGTTGTGCTGTCAGCCCAGGGGCAATGGCTTCCACCTGCTCCGGTTCACCGGTAACCATTAAAATACGCACCTTAAACCGCCAGAAAAAACCATAACGACAGCGCAAATGGCGGGTCAATTCTCTGAATATCGGGTCAGGCTCAGGCGATACAGATACGGCTTCAGGCCCCTTATTTTGTTGCCGCCAGTAATGAAAAGCGATACGGGCATCATGGATAAACAAGCGAGTTATCAGAACAAAAATCAGAAAAAACAGCACACTGGCAACCAATACATAGCACTGAAATGCCAGTTGTTTTTCTAATAACGGCTGCCCCTGTATGTTTAACCACTCCGGCTTGAACCATATCACCAGGCTACAGACAGTGATCAGCACTAACGGCAATCCCACCATCCCCCAGAATAACGTCATATATTTCTTCATGCCGCCTCCTGTATTTCTGCCGGCTTAATCACCATAAACCAGGTGATCAGCACATCGGGAGCTGGCGTACTCATGACCAATTGCGCCTGCTTTTGAGTCGTTACGGCATCAATAGCAACGGCAGCCGCTAACCAAGGGGAAGCTATTCCGGTGAAACCGGTTTGAACGTCAATATCACACTGCCTTTCAGTCTGTTGCCCCACATTGGGCAGTTGATCAATTAATGGCGTAAATACCGCCTGAGATTGGTTATCGCAGCCCATGCCCGAGAACCACAGTTGGTGAATTGCGTCGGCCGGAATATCAGCCCATAGCAACGCCTGCAACAATGCATATTTCATGTCATCATCCCGGGTAGGTTCAGGCCGGTGTATGATGGCTTGTACCGCAGAGATAGGTTCAAGTTGTGGTATGAACAGGGTAGATTGGCGAGTGGGTGTTGAATTCAGCAATAACCCAACGGCAGCATCACCTTGCCCGTCCATCACTTCTGTCGCAAGCCGAATAGCGACTATCAGCAAAACTGCATTATGGCGGGAGGTATCCAGCCAGCTATCAATAATAGCCAGCCCCGTTCCCGGTAATATTGATAACGGAGTACTGATGCCCGAAGCTTCCCAGACTGACTGCCAGACCGCTTCATATTCCGCCGCATCTAAACCCGCATCAATCTGTAACGACGAGAAAACCGTATAATGAACAGGTAACTGACGCAACGCAGCGGTCAGTGTCTCATCAGCTAACAGCGCTGCCATTTTTTCGTAAAGCCGCTCACGGCTCAGACGTTCTGGCATGTCGAAACGTGTCTGACGCACGACCTGACCATCAGCCATATCCACCCATGAAGGTAATACCGCCTTTTGTGCCATTAACTGTGTCGCCAGTGAACCGGTCATCACTGTTTGCGGGAGATCAACCACATGAGCCAGCACATTTAAATGTCGCTGACCTCGCTGCGTCTCCTGATATAAACAGATCTCGCGCTCATAATCCCAACTATCAGCCCCTATCTGGCCGATTTGGTAAATCAAACATCTGACACCAAAGACACCGGCCCAGGCCAGAAATGGAAAAACCAGAAAACAGCACCAGAACCAAGGGGTATGAATTGGCATACCGGCGGGCCAGTACATCACGGTGGCGCAACCACCCAATGATATGAATATCATCAGTGCAATTAGCCAGCGTTTTATTATCGGCCCCGGCTTACGCTCTGCTGGTATGGGAATAGCACTCATATCTACGGACATACATTAACTCACTGTCGCAGTGTTTAAAGAGGTGATCAGTGTGCAGCCGCAGCCACAGCGATGACCATGAAAGGCCACCGGCAAGCCGTGATCTTTTATCGTGGGATGACCTTCAATAATCGTGGTATTACCGTGTTCCGGGCAGGAAACCGGATCGGTTTTACGTGCAACCCCAAGACCGCCAAATTTCATTTTCTGCGAACCACTCAGTACCTGACCGCCATGAGTGGTTTTATCGTGAATACGGATAATACCTTTCATTCTATAGCCCCTTGTAATCCAGCTGATACGTTTTGCTAAATATAGAAGGTGTAATCACCAATTGATTTTCATAAATCCCTAACACAGGTCGAAAAGCAAGGAGAATACCGTTAACGGCAGATACGATTGCAGCAACCACTAATAATACTCCCATTGAAGCTGTAATACTGAATATACTGAATTGCACAACAGCAGCCACACCTAATATGACCGCAACGATATAAAAACGTTCCTGACGAAAATGAAGGTAAGGAGAAAGTTGCTTTTTATTTGCTGAATTAAATAACTGTAACTCAGCAAAGCGTAATTTATTATAACTCATAAGAAAACCGATTATATACACACATCCCACCGGAAGCATTATAAAGCCAGACAACATAGCCAAAAAGAGCGCCAGCTTTTTATGAACGAAAAACAATAATACACTGACCACCTGTATCGCAATAGCAATAGCTATCAGTTGAGTAATAGGGTAAAGCTCTTTAAAAGCCTCTTGCTCCTGATAATCTAAACCATTTGGAGTTGCCTGTTGCAACTGTAAATAATAAAAAAACCCTCCGATAGCTATCAAATCAATAATCAAACCTAACCAAAGGACCATACTAAGCTTTTTCATAAAAATTCCAACCAATCATTTTAACCAAACTTACGGTTTCTCTTGTATTACACAATACTTTCTCTCAGGCGAGCGGGAGCCATTAACTCATTGTTAATTTCAATTTTCCCTTCTTGGGATAACTTAATGATTATTCCTTTCGCTTTTTACTTTCTTACTTTTAACCTCACGCTATCGAACTACTTTTACCTGAGTTCTATTCAGTGATTGAGGAATGAGTTCTGCTTTTAGACTCAAGCAGAAGTAAAAAACAGGAATATTCCAAAGTAACACTATATTCGCCATTATATTACCTCACTTTCAACATAACAAAAATAAAAGCCAGTAGCAATAAAGGATATACAATCCTTTTAATTGCATAATTACGCCTCCGCCGAAGTTGAGTGAGCCATTGCAATTTTCTCTTGCAAACGCTTATGTGCTGATGACGGACGATCATTTATCGCCTGATATTCTTCCAGCGTCTGGTTCGCTAGAATATGGTGCCATAAATGCACGGGATTATTCGCAGCACTGACATTAATCGGGTCGTCGGGATCAACCTGACAAGCCTCTTCTACTTCCTGAGGCCATTGCGGCATTTTGCTGGTCTGCATAGCAATATAACGGGCAACACTGGTAATTAGATCAAATGGCAGCTTCACGATTCCAAAAAACCATTCCAAACGAGCATTCATCCGCATAATATACTGTAATCCAAAAATATAGCTTTCTTTCTGTTTCTCAATAGGAGGGCATAAAATGATAATATCCGCCTGCTCCTGTAAACCATCTTCCTCCATATAACAACGGATAAACTCCCAATAACCCGGCATCAACTCCAAATCACCAGAAAGTCCCAGACTAAACGTCTCTAATACCGTTTCCTGATCGTCTGCCAGAATATGACCTTCGATACTCCATTCCGGCCACTTACCTTTTCCTATTGTCCGGGTAAAAAACACCTCTTTCCAGGGAACCGATAATATCGTGCCATTAAAACGGTAAACATGGATCATCTGGGTTTTACGGTTAAATCGAATTGGGTAGTGTGCCGCGGAAAACCACTCTTTTAAGATAAGTTTGCCACTGAAATATAAAATAAACACAGTTACAGGGATCGTAATCATAAATCCTATTAATATATTCTCTTTAATTGCTCCATTCAAAATAGATAGATAGATCGTTTTTCCAGTAAAATATAAAGCCATTCCTAAGAAACAACAAAATACCACTGCATTAAGAGAACTAACAAATCCCTGCTCTCTATAATACTTATCTACCGTTTCCATATAAGTAGAATTCATGCGGATCACCGTATCGTGATCAACAATATACAAACCATATTTACCGGTTATCTGAGTTGGTTTTCCTTGATAAAGTTGAGCATGTCTTTCTACCCAAGTCAAAGGGCGATTCAATTTATAAGGATTATACAAGCCATTCCCTTGCATAATTACGCCTCCGCCGAAGTTGAGTGAGCCATGGCGATTTTTTCTTGCAAACGGGTATATGCCGATAACTGGCGATCATGTAATGCCCGACGTTCTTCCCGCGTCTGATTCGCCAAAACATAACGCCATAAATGTACGGGATTATTCGCTGCACTGACATTAATCGGGTCGTCGGGATCAACCTGACAAGACTCTTCTACTTCCTGAGGCCATTGCGGCATTTTACTGGTCTGCATAGCAATATAACGGGCAACACTGGTAATGGGAACAAATGGCAGCATTATACATCCAGAAAACCAGTCCAAACGAGAACCCATCCGCATCAGATACTGTAATCCAAAAATATAACTTTCTTTCTGTTTCTCAATGGGGGGGCATAAAGCGATAATATCCGCCTGCTCCTGTAAACACACCTCCTCCATATAACAACGAATAAACTCCCAATAACCCGGCATCACTTCCAACCTACCAGAAAGTCCCAGACTAAATGTCTCTAATACCGTTTCCTGATCATCTGCCAGAATATGACCGTCGATACTCCATTCCGGCCACTTACCTTTTCCTATTGTCCGGGTAAAAAACACCTCTCTCCAGGGAACTGATAATACCGTGCCATTAAAACGGCAAACATGGATCATCTGGGTTTTGCGGTTAAAACGAATAGGATAATGTGTCGTAGTAAACCACTCTTTTAAGATAAATTTGCCACTGAAATATAATAAAAACATGGCAACAGGTAAAAAAATCAAAAGACTTAGCAGTATTTCATAATCTCCTTTTATATATTGGCAAACTGTGTACCCAATAGAAAACAAGGTCATTCCTAAGTAACAAAAAAATACCGTTGCATTAAGAGAACTAGCAAGTCCCTTTTCTCTATAATACTTATCTACCGTTTCCATATAAGTGGAATTCATCCGGATCACCGTATCGTGATCAACAATATACTGACCATATTTACCGATTATCTGAGTCGGTTTTCCCTGATAAAGCTGATCGTATCTTTCTTCCCTAGTCAAAGGGCGATTCAATTTATAGGGACTATACAAGCCATTTCCTTGCATAATTACGCCTCCGCCGAAGTCATTAATTTATTAAAAGCGTCCATTTCCATTCCGCTATCAGGCCAAATAGCAGGAATATCCTCTTCACCCGCTGGAATTTTGTGCCACAAGCAGGCTGCCAACCATTTCTGGATCTCATCTTTCTTCTTCATCGCCAGATAAATATTGGTGCCAAAGTACAGCACCAAGGCAATAAAAATACCTAATGGGCTTAAGGCAACAACAACCAATAAAAATCCGCTCACTGCTGAAACCAGATAGGCAATTCCCAGGCTCCTATTTTTTCTAAAAAAGAGCTCATCTATTGCATGATACCCATCCCATACTACGCCAATGATTCCAGCCCGAGATCCAATAAATTTCATCACCTCAAAACCCTGCATCATCTTGGTCAGCGCTCCCTCCCCCAAGACAGAGCCCAGCAGAGGCTTTAATCTGAGTACCTGAAAATCATTCAACAGCCGCTCACAGGTATCAGCAATTGCCCCCATTGCAGCGACCAGATCCGCCGCAAACCGGGTACACGCCTCAGTCTTGCCCTCTGTCCACCCAGCCGCGCGCAATGCGGAAATCTGCAACACCAGAGAGAAGGTACAACCAACAAAGGGCGGGACATGTGCCAACTGCTTGGCAACACTCTCGGCAGAACTGCCCTGTAACTGCGCCAGTTTTGTGCGTAACGTCCCCGGAAACAGCGCCACACGGATCTCATCGACAGAATGCAAGGTTTTCACTAAAGACTTAGCCCGTTCCGCCTCCGGTAAGGCTCGGGTCTTTTCCGCTTCACCTACATTTGCCAGCGTAATAAAGTTGAATTCCTGCCTGCCCTCCATTGGTAAGCCCTCAATCTTCAAACGACGCATTTCAATGTCAACGTAGTGACGAAGCTGATCTGAGGAAGAGCGCTGGGTCAAATCCCCTATCAGGCTCATTTGCGTGACCACCGCGCTGATAAAATGTTTACGCTCTCCGACGAACTTGATGACTTTTAATTCCTTACCATGCAATTTAGCCAGTAAGACCAGTGAGGGGAGTGGCGCTTTTTCCACCGCTTTATTCATCACCGCAAACAAAGTGCTACTCAGTTCATTCAGGTATTTTTCCATCGTGATGGAAACGGGGGCATGAAAGTGCTCAGCGATGTCTTTCAGCCCATCGGGGATTTTATCCCAGGCGAGAGCGCCGTAGTTTCCACCGGTCTTCAGGACCCCGTGAGTTTGCGCTATTTTTTTATCGCTGTTCATCACCAGCGCCCGTAAAAGCAGATTCTCCGGCGTGATGGTGGTGCTCATCATCTGCGCTTGAAAATAATGCGAAGCCCCCAGTTTGTCCTGCATCCCGTAAATGCAATCATGAACCGACTGGACAAACAGCGCACCGCTGTAATCGTCCGTGCTGTCAAAGTTATGATCAAAATAGTCCAGCAGGGTCTGACTTTTTAGCCAGTCCAGATACATCTCGGTCATCGGGGCGATAATCGTATTGTCGTACCGCGTCAGGTCAGTGGTGAACCGGTCCATAAACGCGTTTTCTTTATCACGGTCGATGTACTTCTCATAATCCGCCCAATGTTTTTGTACCAGCGGCTTTAATGCCGCATCATTTAAGTCATGCGCGGTGTCCGCTCGTTTTTCAGAGCCAGGAATGTAATATTCACCCTCAAAACTGCCGTACCGAGCTTCATTCTCTTCCGTTTCATCTTGAGTTAGCTGAGCACGCTCAAACTGTCGACATACCGCCTCTTTCAACGTGCTCAGAGAAGCCGAAAGCGCAATCCCCCGGGTATAGTGTGGATTGTCATGAAACTGCGTCTTTAACCGGTAATTCATCAGGGCGGTAACGTCCTGCACCATCGCAACCGGATCAGGCAAGAACAGGATGACCCCTTTGTCAGGCATTAATTCTTTAGCGGCCCACCATAGACTGTCCGGATCAAATAAACCTTTCCCATTCCAATGAGAGCGGGTGTAATCGGCAATACGCCGATGGGTATCTATCCTCGAGTAATATTCCGCTACGGTATCCGTCAGTGACGAGAACAGCAGCGCATTCTCCCCCTGCCCACTGTTTAGCCATTTTTCCATCTCAAAACGCTGCATATATCGCGCGCGGTAGGCCGGATCTTCGTGCTTTTTACGTACCGCATCCGTCCATTCCACCGCAGACCAGGCAAACCAAAAAGCACTGTTTGTAAAACCGGGCGGCAACACCGGTAATGTCACCAGCGAAGCCCGTGCCAACTCATTTGGATTATCAATGCAAGGTTTCATTTCACCGCTGGCTAAACGGGGAGGCACTTTGCCATTTTCCGGCAGGGGATAGTAATACCCCTCGTCGGTCACGTAATAATTGATCCAACCCTTGACCAGCTCATCCCAGATATACACAAAACCTTCACGCAACAGACGGGTGGTATAGCCGGTTTCGCCTTTTCTCTCTACCGGCATCTGTATGTTCTCAGGCAAATCCGGCACTCCATCACCCTGCGCCTTGATGGCAGGACGGACCAGTAAAACAGGCAGTCCCTTGCGGGTACAAAAATTACAGCCAGAGTTAATCACAATAAAATCTCCTGTATTCATCAAAGCTGGACTGGATAACCTTTTCTATTTGATTGGTCCGCAGTGCGCTGTCGCAGCCGGTTAACGCCATGCTGAAAACAACAAGGCTAAAAATGTGTTTCTTAAGGTTCATCGTTCATCATTCCATCGATTAAAGTTGCAGGTAACGAACTTTACTGGTCATTTCCCGCCACTGTTCATCAGTCCAGCTACGGGTGATACGCTGGTAACACCCCGTGACAGGTTGGCACCGGCCCAACAGCGCCTTCATTCTCGGTGCTTGATGAAATTCGTCATTGAGGGTGACGCCATGTAACGCAAAAGCCGTCAGATCCTGCTTATCGGTTAATGACCATTGCGTCATGGCGATATCAAGTAGCGCATCAATACGACGGCTAAGTGTCTGCCGCTGCGCAATATCAGGCGTCGTTGGCAACCGGGCCAATACCTGATTAATCAAGCCAATACGCTGAATTTGAGCAAATGACCCCGGCGTTTCCCCTTGCTGGTAACGGACTTTCTCCGGGAAGGCCAGCGTATGCCAGTCCCCCGCCAGCCAGAATGTCCAGTGAGTAATGTCATCTGAGGCAATCCGGCGTGAAAAGGCCCAGGGTTCCATCATCCAGTGCAAATGAAACAGGACACGGGGATCGTAATAACGCAGGATATACCCCTGCTGTTTCTCCTTGAGATACAGGGCATTAACCAACACGTTCTTGATTGCTGTCGGAGACAAATCACTTTTAAGCAATAAGGTGAAAAATGGCGGAGAATTAAGAGCTGTATTTAGACGCGCTTCATTGAGAAGACGGGACCAAACCTCAGACGGTAACTCACGCAACGGTAACAGCCAGGGATAAAAATGTGCCTGAGGAGCAAGCAGCGGTGAAACCACCTCAATCACCGGCAATGCTTCCGGCAGCTGTGATACAGCCCGGCGATCAATCAGTGCATATTGGTGCTCAGAAAACGCCAGAGGCTGAGTTAAATAATGTGTCATCATCGCCGGTTCCTTAGCCTAATGGCACCATAGCGTCACCCTGATCGGTCGCTTCGGCAACCATCGTGTCACAGGCGATAAAATTGGGATAAGGCACATCCAGCTCTGCCGGCTCGGTATAATCGAAATTGGCGCTTTTAACGTTAAAATCGCCCGGAGAACCCTGTTCAATCTTGCCGGGCTCAAGCGTCAGATAGGAGCCACCACACTGCAACGTGATTTTCTTTTTAGCTGAGATCAGGATTTCGTCATCACTACTGGTGATAGTCACGCCTTTCCTTGCCACGACTTCAATCTCATCCGTTTGGGCTTGCACCTGAATCTTCCCGGCAGCCGCAACCAGTTTCATCCCCAGCTCATGCACAAAAACCACCATGGATTTTTTTGCTGCCAGTACCATACGTTTCAACGACGAGATTTCGGTATTGCCACCGGCAGTCATCATCAGGTTTTTACTGGCACTGTGCTGAATATGCTGCGGTGTTGACAGCGCAATCCCACCTGACGCCCCCGCGACAATCACCGGTTCCCGCAATTGCGCCACATTTTGTTGTAGAAAACGCTGTTGGGTATCATGATCCAGTGGATCAATCTGGGCCGTTTGCAGCAGATCAGAGAGTGATTCTGCCAATGACAACGCATCGGCAAGTTGACGTTTGATTTCATCCATGTCCAGTTGTTTACCACTGGCTTTAGGCTGTGCATGCGTACTCAACAACAACCCCTTACCGGCACGGATCGACCCCCAGTCGTCGGTGCGCAGTTCAAACCCTTCACCGCGCTGATTAGGATGCGGTCGCTGTCCATCCACCAGATGGCCCAGATTCAGCTGACTCTTACCGCCGTATTCAGTACTCAGCTTGATATGTTCTTTGCCGCGTTCGTCGTCCATCCGCAGTTTGTTGTTCGCCGGGGTACGCAGGACATTACGTCTGGCGTTGTCGAGGGTCACATGATCTTCGTGACGCGAGTCATGCAACGCATGGGCGATATAAGGCCGGTCGGGGTTGCCCTGTTCAAACGCCACCGCCACCTCGGTCCCCTGGAGCAGCGGCCAGTGGAAGCCGTAGGTGTTACCGGCATACGGTCGGGCTAAACGCACCCACAGGCTTTCGCCTCCCAGCGGCCATTCATCCAAATCAAAATCAAACTTGATGCGGTAACGCCCCATTTTGTCGATATGGCTGTAGGTGTCGTTCGGCCAGTCGCTGGTCACCCGCGCCGGCACCGTGCCGGATATCACCGGTCGTTCCCGCAGTGCCGGCCGGTAGCTCATGATTTCGCTGTAAGGGATACCGCTAAAACTGACCAGATAGTTGCTGTCACGCCGGGCACTGCTTCGCATGGAGACAATCAGTACCCCCGCTTTTCCCACCCCTGCCGGTCTCTCCCCTTCAAGCTCCAGCACTAAACCGGGGACTAACATGGGGGAAGAGCTTTGACCCCGGATCAGGTGCTGCCGGTACAAATCGCGCTCGTGATGCAAACGGGCATAAAATCCTGCCGTTTCCGGCTGGGGCTGGATCGGTTCTCCCCGTGCCAGAATGTTATCGCCATAACGGTAAATTTCACCGACTACGGTAGTATCCCGATCCTGGCTGACCTGATATTGCAGGTCATTGCCCGCTTCCCGGTAGTTGTAGTCCCGCACCTTCACCCTTTGCGTGACCACCTGATGTTCAACATGCAAATCCCACACCGAATCACGGTCGTTGTGATTCATGCCCGCCGGGTCACGTAACGGTAAACGCACGTCGTACTGATAATTACGCTGGTTATCCCCAAACCGCACCACGTCAATCCCCAGACGGCTGTCCATCTCGAAGCGATACCCAATCCCCACTTCCGCTAAAATACGCTGGATAAAATCCAGATCACTCTCCTGCCACTGCACCCCCAGTTCCCGCCGGGGATATTCCCGCACCAGGGTGAACAGAAAATCCTGGCCCCGAAAACCGTGGCAGTCACGCAGGATCTTTTCCACCGTTTCCGGGACTGACTGGTTCTGGTAAATCGCACAGCGTCGGGTATGGTGCAGCAACGCCAGACGCGGCTCCAGACAGACCTGATAGTGGGTTTCATCCACCGAGGTGGCAAGCCGGTTAAACCGGGTGATGACGCCGTGTACTTTACGCACCTGTTCCCGGTTTTCCGGTGCCTGCAAGATAAACGTGGCCGGTTTGTTCAACATCACCGCCGGGTCGATATCCCTGTTCGGGCTGGTGAAATCAATGGTGTAGCAATAAGGGGCGCACAGGCGCTCTTCGCCGGTGAAGCTGAACACCTCCAGCACTGCGTCACAGCGCCGCACTTCAAGCCGGTAACGGGCATGGCCCGGCAGTGCGGCTTTACCCGCCTGGCGCTGACGGGCGCGAAGCATTTTTCTATCCATCAATCGTTTTCCTCAGATATCAGATACCGCAGTTTGCTCGGTGAAAGAGAGGGTGATCCCCTCTTCCTGATCGAAACCTAACGTCACCTCGGCAGGTTTATAATGGTGTGCCAGACGTTCCAACAACGCCTGCGATAACACCGGTAAAATTTGCTGGCTGAGCAGGCTGTCAATATTGCGGGCGCCACTGTCCGGTAGCAGGCAGGCATTTACCAATGTGTCACAAAGGCCACTTCCCACCGTGCAGGTCAGGCCATAATGGGTATGCAGACGCCGGGTGACCTGCCCCAGTTTGATGTCCACAATGCGCCTGAGTGCCTCCGCCGATAACGGACGGTAAATGACGGTCTGGAAACGCGCCAGCAGGGCCGGCTGGAAGTGGTCGCGCAGAATGGGATGTAACAACTCATGTAACAGAGCGGGCGGGGCATCGGGCTGTTGGGCCAATAGCGCCATCAGCGGATCACTGCCCAGGTTGGCAGTCATCAATATCACCGTGTGACGAAAATCAATCTCGCGCCCTTCACCGTCCCGCATAAAACCGCGATCAAACACCTGATAGAACAGGTTCAGCACGTCACGGTGGGCTTTTTCCACTTCATCCAACAACACAACACTGTAAGGACGCTGGCGTACCGCTTCCGTCAGGATACCCCCCTGCCCGTAACCCACATACCCCGGGGGAGAACCTTTCAACTGGGAAACCGTGTGTGCCTCCTGGTATTCCGACAGGTTAATGGTGATCAGTGAACGCTCGCCACCAAACAGGCTATCCGCTAAGGCCAGCGCGGTTTCGGTTTTCCCGACCCCACTCGGCCCAACCAGCAGAAACACCCCCAACGGCCCCTGTTCCGGAGTCAGACCGGTTTTCGCCGCCCGGAGACGTTGGGCAATGGCCCGCAACGCGGGGGCCTGACCAATAACCCGTTCCGCTAAATGCGATTCCAGATGCAACAGGCCGGTTTGTTCGTCTTTCAGCAAACTGCTTAAGGGGATGCCTGTCCAGTCAGCGACTACCGTCGCTACGGTGCGCACATCCACATCCAGTGATAGCAACGGTTGCCCCTGTTGACAGGCTGCCAGCCGCTGTTGTAATGCGGCTAACTCCCCCTGCCGGCTGATGTCCTGGCGAATAGCCAGTAACTGTTGCGTGAGCTGTTTTTCCTGTTGGTACTGCTCCTCCCGTTGTTGCTGTTGCCGGCACAGTTCACCGCGCTGCACCGCAATCTGGGCCAGACGATCAGAACAAGCAGGCTGCCCCAACGCCATATCTTCCACTATCGCCTGTTGCTCCACCTCCAGTGCAGTCAATTGAGCCCGGAGCAGCGTCAACGCTTCCGGTACAGTGTCCAAACTCATCCGCACCCGCGCACTGGCGGTATCGAGCAGATCCACCGCTTTATCCGGCAGCTGGCGCCCGGTCAGGTAACGGCGGGATAAGGTGACCGCCGCTTTAACCGCGGCGTCCTGAATATGGACACCATGATGACGGGCATAATGCGCTTTCAGGCCCCGCAGCATCAGGCAGGCGGTTTCATCGTCCGGTTCGTCCACTTTGATCATCTGGAAACGCCGTTCCAGTGCCGCATCCCGTTCAAAATACTGTTTGTATTCCGACCAGGTGGTGGCGGCAAGGGTGCGTAAGGTTCCCCGCGCCAGCGCCGGTTTTAACAGGTTAGCGGCATCCGCGCCGCCCGCCTGATTACCGGTACCAATCAGCGTATGGGCTTCATCAATAAACAGTAAAATCGGGGTCGGTGACTGTTGTACCGCCGCCATCACGTTTTTCAGCCGCTGTTCAAATTCGCCTTTTACCCCGGCTCCTGCCTGCAACAACCCCAGATCCAGCGCCCGCACGCTGACGGTTTTCAGGCTGGCGGGGACATGGCCTTCGGCAATACGCAGGGCCAGTCCTTCCACCAGAGCCGTTTTTCCCACCCCCGGTTCACCGACCAGGATCGGGTTGTTTTTACGCCGGCGCGACAGAATGTCGATCATCTGGCGGATTTCACTGTCACGGCCAAACACCGGATCGATATGGCCTTCTGCCGCTCGGGCCGTGATATCCTGCGTGAATTGGTCCAGAGCGCCCTGTAATGCCGGGGGTAAGGAGGCAGTCTGTCGGGCTGATCCCCCGGTGCCCATTTCCGCTCCGGCAAATTCGGCACCGCTCTCGGTCAGACAAGCCGTGGCCTGTCTTTCCGGACGTTCCTCTGATTGTTGATCCAGCAACGGACGCAGGCGTTGCAGCTGGGTCTCACTCAGACTGAGTAACGGCCAGGTATCCTGAGCACGCCACCATACCGGCTGATTGCACAGCGCCTGCAACAGGTGCACTGAGCGAATAGATACCGGATCTTCTTCCCGCGACGCAATCAGCCAGGCCGCCTGTAACCAATGACACAGGGCTGTCGACAACCGTGGACGCTGATGAAGGCGATGAGGCAGCCGCTCAATCGTTGTGAGCAGCGATTGCCACAGCGCGTCCATCGGCCATTCATAACGCCGGGCAATCACGACCATATCGCCTTCACCAGTTTCAAACAGTTTGAGCAGCCAGTGTTCTACCGTGATCTCAGCCTGTGCCCGTGTCTGGCAAAGCGCCGCCGCCGCGTCCAACGCCCGAGCACAATAGGGATTTAAGCGACGCAATAATGCAGTAGAGACTGTATCCATATCAAGTTCCGGTCATATCATGAGGTCAGGCCACTTCAAGCAGGGGATCACGTTTCGCCATAGCGACCGCACGGCTGAGACGCCTCCGTGATTTCTTGCCCAAACTGTGCCCGTTCCCGGGTAAAAAGTTGTCTGGTGGGGTCTCCCACCGGATTTTGTATTGAACAGGCACCGCAATAACGCCGCGCCTGTTAGGTTAAATGGCGGCTATCCCATCGGCATAGCCGCCGTCAGGGCATTACGCCTGATTGCGCTCATTCCACGCATCGGAGTGAATGATGTTGCCGTCCTTGTACGTCCAGGTAATTTTTTCGTAGCGGAACTCCACACGTTCCAGATGGTTGTGCTTCTCTTTGGCCGGATCTTTGATGTCATGCATCAGCGGTGCCACTTTCACCACCTTCACGTTGTCCAGTTTAGTGGTGAAATATTCTTTCTCCTGACCGGCGTCATCAATTTGGTACCACTTAATTTCCGCCGATTTCAGAGTCTGGCCGGAGGTGACCGCTTTATACAAATACGGGGTGGACGCATCGACTTCTTTAGTGAACACGAGCGGCGCGTGCACCCGGGTTCCGGTCAACTTGCCGGTGTTGTTGTCCGTCGGAATATGCAGCGCATGTTCCAGCGCCACGATTTCAATGCTGCCTTCCCGGTTCTGCACATCGACAGACCCTTTGATGTCGGCACCGCCGTCATCTTTCAACCATAAATAAGCGGGGATCGCCATAATAGGACTCCTGTTGTTGCTATGTAATGTCGCCTGCACCGGCGACGTTGTTGTTGATAAAAAGCCTGGCACTTGTTGCCGTCACCGGCAGGCGACGGCGCCCGGCACCAGACGGATTTCAACTCTGCGGTTGGCTGTACGCCCCGCAGGTGTTGAATTGGTGGTGATCGGCTGCGTTGCGCCCTCGCCTTGTACGACGACACACGCGGGTGGTATATCACTGGTGTGTAAGATCCAGTCGCGTACCGCGTCTGCCCGCGCCAGTGACAGCGCCTGATTTTTCGCGGCATCGCCGGTAGAGTCGGTATGGCCGGTGATCATAATCAGCCAGCCCGGTTTAGCGCGGATGTGGATCAGCGCGTTGATTAATACTTTGGTCGAACCGGCCTTAAGGCGAGACTGGCCAACATCAAACAGTGACAGACTGTTAAGGCTCAATGTCTGCGGCCGTGTTTTATCTCTCTGCGGCAAAACCGGCGGTGATACCGGTAACACTGTGCGGTTGATAGCCGCCATCAGTGGCGCATAAAGCTGATCGCCCACGTAAAGCCCCAACCCCAAACGCACCGGTTCGCCATCACGACGGTATTTTTCCAGCAATGCCGCGTTAAGCTTGAGTTGATGGTAAGCCTGCCGCCGAGCGCCAGCCTCTTTCATGCCCATCGCGTGATATTGTTGTAAGTCACTGCGTATTTGGCGCCACAAGCGATAGTTATTCCAGGCGCTGGCGATCAATGCCAGACAAACAAACCCGGTCAGCAAGCCCATCCCCCAAGCCACCGCCCGCCGGCGCGGTGTATCCCCCCCATAACGTGGCAGCAAGCGCAGCAGGGCATCGGGAAAAGGCGAGACACTCACCGCACCCGCAGTACTGTGGCTGATACGGGATAAGGTAGTACGGGCGATCAGCCATTTCGTCCACAGGTTGTTTACCTGCGGGGTTTGGGGCAAAAACATCAATGCCATCGCGAGGGGATAACACGGCGGGCTGGCCTGCTCCGGTGATTGGCACTCGCTCAGCACGTTTTCCCCCATCCAACGTTGCCAGGCCGCAACCGCAACCGCCTGTTGTAAACGGTCGGCGCGTTGCTGTGCCTCCCCTTCGGTCAACCAGGTATTCATTCCGATGGCGGAATGTTTTTCACTCCATACCGTCATCATCGGGTGGCCTGCCTGCAATTCAAACCACGGGCTGATATCCCCATCAAGATAGCCCGCAATGAACGCCGGTGTATGACAAGCGGTGAGTTGGGCCACACTCGCCACCTGATAACGAAACGCCCGGATCTGGGCCGTCATAACCGCCTGATCCCGTTGCTGTTCAGGGAAGAGGGTTAATAACACACTGATCTGAGGGGACCAGTCCGGTCTGGCCGCCATAATCGCTTCCGCCAGCGCACTCATCTCACTTTGCCGCCGTACACAGATAAAACAGCCCTGTGACGTGACGCGCAGCGGTTCTCCGGCAAACAGGCTGGCCACATTCTCCCCGCAAGTCAGCACCACAGGCTGACGCCATGAGGGCGCAGGCAGTGCCGCCAGCAAACGACCCACACGGTCCTGACAGGACATTTCCCGCACAGCGCTGCCAGTCTGCCACCAGGCAATTATCGTGACCATCAGGATCACCCCCAGCCACACGGCAACCGATACCTTGCTCAGCGGGAAGAAAAACCGGCACAGCACCGCCGCCAAAACGCCAGCCAAAAGCCAGAGTGCTCTTCTTAATGCGCCACTCAATGTGTTCTCCTTAGCCTTACCCAACAGACAGGCATTGCTGAAGATAGAGATGCAAACCCCACCACATCAAAACCACCGCGAGCACAGCCTGACACCCCCAGAACCCCAGGGAGCGTGAACGCCAGAATCGCCCCTGACGACGGCGCGCATGGGTTCGGATCGCCTGATGCGGCTGCACCACCATTTCCCCCGCACGTTCAGTCAATGCCGCCAGTAAGGACTGGCGTTCCTGGGCAATCTGTACGCTATCACCGCCCTGAAAACCCAGTGCCAATACGCGCTGGAAGCCCGTCAGGACCAGCGGAGAGGGGTGTGATTGATTCAGCACCTGACGGATACGTTCAAACAGCCGCTCCCCGGCATGGTGGGTATTAAAAAATCGCGTCTGCAACAACGTCTTCGACCAGGTTTCATGCCCATCATCCCGGTCAGGACGGCTCAGGACGGTTTCATCCAGCAAAGCACATAAGGCATAGATCACCTGGGTGACGTCATCTTCGCTCACCTCATGGTCTCTTAATTGCTGCTGTGTCGTTTCTATCAATGCAATCCCTTTTTGATATAACGCCTCACCCTGCACTGACTTATCCCCGTTTTTCAGCGCAATCACCACTATCCCGATATCGAGTATCAGGGGGTCAATTGACATCACTTTGTTCATGAGCGTAATACCGCAAACAGTTCTAACTGAACACCCGACAAGGTTCCCGGGACGTAGAAAGCACAGCTCCCCGCCGCCAGCATGGCTTTAGCCTGCGGATTATTCAGATCGAAAGCAAAATACTGGTTTTCCAACCGCAGCGGGACGGCCGCCGGCACATGGCTCAGCGGGCGCAAAGGCACACCGCTCAATGAGCGGTTAATCAGCCGGTCAATATCATCAGGTGCCCCCACTTTACATAATTGCGGAAACTGGGTTTGCAACTGGTGTGCCGGTATCGACGATCGCACGGAGAGATAGAAATCGGCCTCTTCGCACAGGCGTCTATCATGAAACGAGGCTTTCCACTGATTCTCGCGCACCACCACCAGTTCAATGGCAACGACCCGGGATGGCAAGCTGGCTTCAAGCAGGGTGCTGATAAGCTGCATCAGCGGCGGGAAAACCGCACTCAACTGACGGTGTTGATAACGGGGGATCGCGTCGAGATCATGATCCAACGAGAAGGTCAACAACGCACCCGCCAGCTTGACCAGCTCACGGTAGATGATCTCCGGATGCAACGCCGGGGCCGCTTTAAAATCATTCAACACCGGTTCATAACTGTTGAGCGCATTTAACAGCCAGAACAGCGACACATCAGCCACGGCGAAATCGGCCATCCGTTGATTACTCTCACGGCGCATCCCCATGAGACGAGTACGCTTAGCCCGTAGCTGAGTCAGCAAGAGATCGAGCTGTTCCAACAGGGGCGGATGCGCAGCAAAAGAGAGCAACGGAGGAATAAAGTCGTTATCCATCGTCCAGCCTGCTTGCCCGTCACGTACCAGACGCGCCAGCGGACAGGTCAGATAAGCCCCATTTTCATCCTGCTCAAAACGCAGGGAAAAGGCGTAACGCTCAACCGCCATGGACTCACAGAGACTGCCGTACCTATCCTGTACTTCAACCCACTCCTGTTGATAACGCAGCGGCGGTTGCCCCGGCGCGACGTCTTCACTATGCTGACGGCAATTCCCGCCGTTGGCGTGTTCCAGCGGTAATGCCAGTAATACCTCAACCGTTCGCAAATCCGCCGGCACAACGTGCTGCAAATCACAGGCCGCAGGCAGATTGTCAGCATGATCCGTGTCAATCAACGTTCCGTCCGGTAAACGGACTCTAAGATGCTGAATTTTGAGCCGATTGAAGCGCAGGGCATCCTGATCAAACTGTATATCCAGCACCCCCCAGGGATGGATCAACCCCAGGTGTGCAATACAATTGTTGGTCAGCGCTTCCCAGTTCGCTTGTTGCTGAAATTGTTGAGGGGTCAAAAAGGCGTCCTCAATCCAGAGCGGGCGTGAAATTTTCATGAGGTTTACCCTTTGGCTTTCGGCATCTGAGAAACCAGAGACAGATTGACGTCCAGTCCTTCGACCTGGAAATGCGGCACCGCATACAGCCTGACCCGGAAGAACCCCGGATTGTCATCAATATCTTCAACAATCACCCGCGCTTCACGTAGCGGATGAGAGGCCTGCAAATCGTCAGACGGATCGGTCATCTCCGTCACCAGCGTGTTGATCCAGTGGTTCAATTCAATTTCAAGCAGACGCCGGTCCTTGGTGGTGCCGATGTTCTCCCGCTGAATCAGCTTCAGGTAATGGGCAATGCGGGACAGCAGGAAGATATACGGCAGACGGGCATTGATACGGCTGTTGGCCGTGGCTTCACCTGTGTCGTACACCGCCGGTTTCTGCGTTGAGTTAGCCGAAAAGAAACAGGCGTAATCGCGGTTTTTGTAGTAAGAGAGCGGAATAAAGCCCAGATTAGCGAATTCAAACTCGCGGGTTTCCGGGATCATCACTTCCGAGGGAATTTTAACCTGACTGCCGGTCCCCAGATCGTAGAGGTGGATCGGCAAGTCAGTCACCGCACCACCGGCCTTTGGCCCGCGGATCTGCACACACCAGCCATTGTTGACAAAGCTTTTCATCATGTTGGCTGCAAACGCAAACGCGGCATTGGTCCACAAATATTTGTTGTGATCCGGCCCTTTCACCTGTTCGACATAATTAAACGTTCGCACCGGCACGGTATCCGGGCCATACGGCAGACGCCCCAGCACCCGCGGTAATGTCAGGCCGATATAACGGGCATCGTCGCTGTCACGGAAGGATTTCCACTTGATGTATTCGGCCCGGTCAAAGTAGTTACCGATGTCTTTAATGGCCGCGACTTCCGCCATTGTGTCTTTGCCGAAGAACGCCGGACCGGCGGCGGCAATAAAGGGCATATGCGCCGCCGCAGCCACTTTAGCAATGTTCCGTAACAGGGCAATATCCTGCGCCCCTGCGCCAAATTCATAATTGGCAATCACCGATCCGACAGGTTCGCCACCCGGTGTATCGTATTCCTGAATGTAAGTATGGCGATAGAAACCGCTTTGGATAATTTCCGGCGCGTCGTCAAAATCCTGCTGCAAATCCGCCTTAGCCACATCCAGCACTTCAATTCTGACGTTTTGGCGAAAATCGGTCCGATCAACCAGAAATTTCAGGCCCCGCCAGGCCGATTCCACTTGCTGGAATGCCGGGTGATGTAGCACCACATCCAGTTGACGACTGATTTGACTGTCCAGCGCACCGATATGATGATCCAACAAGGTTTTGTCGAGCCGCTTAACTTTTTGAGCCGATGCTTTCAGCAGCGTCAGAAAAACACTGACCGCCGCGGTCACGCGCTCATCCGTCGTCACATCGGCCAGGGCATCGTTGTTTTGAAAGCGGTCGATGTCGCCCAGTTGTTCGACCGGCTGTAAATTAATTTTTTCAAACAACGCGGAATAAATCCCGCCTTCACTGTGGGTTGTGGTAGTCACAGCCGCAGTAGTTTGCTCTTGTACCGTCATTCGTCTCTCCTGACTTAAAGTTTATGAAAACAGGCTGATAATCAGTCTGCCTGCGGGGCCAGCGCCGCCAGTTCTGCCCGTAATTCATCACTCAGCAGGTCATCCTGGAGGATATGTTCTAACTCCCGGCGAAAAGTGGCATTGTCGAGCAGGTTAGATTTCAGGTCGCGTAACAAATTACGCATCGCCAGCAATGCCCGCAGTGGGGGAATTTGGCGGGCGACGTGCTCCGGCTCGAAATCTTTTATTTGTCGGAAAGCCAGCGCGATATTCGTCTCACTTCCGTCGCCGGCCAGGGTATTTTCAACCGTCAGATTCATCGTGGGGCTAAATTCAGCCAATACCCGGTCAAAATTGTTTTTGTTTATATCCACCTTTTCTCTTTCCGAAAGGGGACGCTGTTCCTGACCATGGCTGTAATCGCCCATCACTAATAATTTCAGCGGTAACTCGACTTTTTTCTGTGCCCCCCCGGTATGTAAATCCAATTTAATATTAATCCGCGCTTTGGGGATTTCGTTTTGAAAGCTCTGTGCCACAAGCGGCTCCTCAATAATAAAAAAGAACTCTATAACCTGAGTCAGGCCATAATGAATTTCAGGAAGATAAAACCGGTTTCAGGTATTTCAGGACAGGCAGTTAACCGAGCAGAAAATAAGAGAACACCGACGAGCCCCCCCCATAAATAAATATATTTATCGGACAGGCCATTTCCTAACCAGGGTGATTTTCTAAACTGTCTTTTAAAAAAGCAAGATATTTTTTTAAAAAAAGCACTTTTTGTTTAGCGCTTATCAGAGAAAAAACTCGCCAAAGTAGATAAACAACAGACAATATATTAACAAAACCTAAACGAGATGATATTTTTTGCAAAAAAGATAGTATTTATTTTCATAAGGTGATAGCGACTTATCTGTTTTGTTGTCATTAGGGTAATTCAGTGCGATAGAGATCGGTTATATTTTTTAAATTTATACTATGTTTTCAATTAACTAAATAATCAATACATCAGGCTTGATGGGATGGGTAAAAAGAGAATGGTTATCAGTCATATTATGCGAATGAGAATAAATTTAATTAAGCCGCATCATATCGATTATATTATGGGATAACTCGTTTATTCATTATAGCTTTTATAGAATAGATAAGTATGGAGATGAAAAAGTCCTATCCTGTGAGATAAAACCGGAATACTTTTTTGCTATTTTTGATGATGGATACGATGATTTATTTTCGGGTACACAATTATAATAACGCTCTCTTGTTTTCCTATCCGGAAATCATTTTGCTGTGTTAAGCTCAACTTTCCTTAGTGCGCCCGATACAGAGTGGGCGCACTAAGGAAAGTTAATGGGTGTTTTTCGTCACATTATGGGGTTTATAACACCTGTTTCACGTACTCTCGTCCTCTACTACAGTTGTACTTATCAGTCGTAGAAGGTGACTTATTACCCAAGTCTCTTGATCTCTGAGGTGCAACTCGTATTGGTCATGGTGTAAAAGCGATTACCGATCCGGCTCTGATGGATTATTTGGTTGAAAACCGTATTGGTATTGAATCTTGTTTGACATCTAACCTTCAAACAAGCACTGTTAATTCTTTATTGAACCCCCCACTGAAACAATTCTTGGAAAAAGGTATTCTTGCTTCCATTAATACAGATGATCCAGCCGTTGAAGGTATCGAAATTCGCCATGAATATGAAGTAGCTGTACCTGCCGCGGGTTTATCTGCCGTTCAAATCCGTCAAACTCAAATTAATGGGCTGGAAACAAGGTGTTGACGGAAACACAAATGGACTAATTCTCCAATACTTTTCAAAGAGAACCGATTTTTCGTCAGTGACAGAACAAGAAATAAGATTCGTCATAAATACACTGAATAACCGTCCACGTAAGACATTGGGATAAGAAATACTTAATGAGTCATTTTAAAATAAAAAAATTTATTTTATAGTACAGATAAAGTCATTTTCATTGATTATTCGAACAATCATATATATTATACAATCATCTTTAACTGTGAAATATATCACATAACCTCAAGCAATACATTATATATTTTAAAAAATAGCTATACTTATTACAACAATTCTCCTCATTAAAACTGGGTTTAGGAGATTTATATGGGACAAACTAACTCAATTGACGACTGTACTGTTCAAATCCTCATTTATATAGACGAAAATATTGCTCGTGTTGATCAACAATTAAATACAAAAGGTATTTACCTTATCGATAATCAGCTGGGTACAAAAAATGCCCATCCTGCACTTCCTATAACTCCTGGTTATGTAACGACCGTAGCAAGGAACGATAAAATTTATTGGCGAATATTCTTGGTAGACCCAAATTCAAAAGGATCTGTAGAAATTACGTCAATAGGTAATTGTAAAGCATGGGGATTTAACGGACAACCAGAAAAAGCTTATGATAGTTTAACTGCATACAGTGGGAGGGCCGAGGAACCAGGGAATCATACCTATAATATATCAATTAACCTTATCACCAATGATGGAAATGGGATGACTCTAGACTTTAATCACTCATTGCATGTTCTTAATTCATGATAAGTGCAACTATAAATGAACGAGAAAAAGACAATGAATAATAAAAACACACAAGAAGATATAGAAAAGAATATAAAACCGGAGTTAATCCAGCTCGAAAATCAGAATGCGAATAAACCACAAACTATCATACGAATTTTTGTAGATACTGCCAGTGTATCCGCTTATGCAAGGAATGGTATTATAAATAAAGGAGTGTATATCATAGATAACAGGGCAAACATTGGTAGCACCTCACAGGGTACTATGGCAGCAAATACTTTTGTACGTCTACGAGACTATATTGGTTTTTATATCATGCCAATAGATCCAACATTAAACGATACTGTTTCTATTGAAGGGTTTCAAATAATAACAGGTAATATATTTGGCACTGACGGGTATCCAGAATTTATTAGCAATACAAAAGAATATCCAGAAGGGTCATTCTGGATTGGTCGAGCGGAGAGTGCTCCCACCCCAAATATAGCAACAACATATAAGATAAAATGCAAGTTAAAAACCGGCGGTCTAAAAGCTCGTACCATTTATTTCGAATGGGACCAGAACACAAGCATCACTGTAGCTGGGTAAAAGAATTAGAATAACACTGTATTTATCTGTTAATTATTAAGAAGAGTAAAAATCATCACCAATAATAAAGGAGTAGATATAACATGACCACAAATCATCTTGCTTTTCCCCAGAGTTATCCAAGAACCTATGAAATTCCTGGGTTCCGGGAATCCTTTCAAAAACAGCAGAAAAGCAACTGGTGTTGGATAGCAACTACAGCCGCTGTAACTAACTATTACACGACCACTATGGGACTAAAGGATAAAATCTATTGGAAGCAGTGCGAGCTGTACGATCAATGTGTTAGCAACAGCTATAATAATAGTTCTTGCTATTCTCTTGAGGATAACTCAATCCATAATCGTACAGGGAATCCAGCAGTAGCAATGAGCCATACCTTTATATTTAGGGAAAAATTCCGATATATTGCAACTGGTCCTGTATTAGATGCGGTGGATAGAAACACTCCGCCAATTGTTGGCTTTAATTTTTACCCAACAGATTCTACGAGAGTAATTGGTAAGCATGTAGTAACAATCTTTGGATATCAAGAGGATGGCAAATGGCTTATAGCCGACCCTAATCTAGATGAGGTTCAGTTCTTCACTCCTGAGCAATTACAAAAAATGGGGATTTTTCTTGCAGAAGTTTTCTACTCAATGCCTCCACCCTTTCAATAAGGGAAAAAACCATCTAAATCAGCAGCTGATACAAAGCTGCTGATCTGCAACAGATGAAACAACTGTTCGTTTCAGCCCATTGAGGGCGGCGGTTGAGTGCCATATAA
This sequence comes from Photorhabdus khanii NC19, assembly GCF_000517265.1. Lineage (GTDB taxonomy): Bacteria > Pseudomonadota > Gammaproteobacteria > Enterobacterales > Enterobacteriaceae > Photorhabdus > Photorhabdus khanii. Next base: position 148,535 of record NZ_AYSJ01000013.1, on the reverse strand, counting down.
ATTTTTGGTGACAATAAAAGATGGCGGGAGTATGCGAAGGGCAGCCCTAAGGCTATGGATGTGTTCAAATTAAGAAAAGTATCTAAAATGTAAAATTACATTCATTGGACTAATGGAGAAATTTAAACAGAAACTTATAATTTAAGCTCCACAGCCCAATATTACATATCTATTTCCGCCTTAACCTCCGCGCATAACGTTGCGCTAACACCGCACACACCATCAACTGAATTTGATGAAAAATCATCAATGGCAACAACATTACGCCAACCGTCGCAGCCGGGAATAAAACATTTGCCATTGGCACACCATTAGCCAGACTCTTTTTCGAACCACAAAAAACAATTGTAATTTCGTCTTCTTTATTAAAACCCAACCAGCGGGCAGTATAAGTATTAATAACCAACACAACCGCCAGCACAATACAGCAAACAACCCCAATCATCAGGAGTGAATAACCATCAATCTTGTGCCAAATGCCTTCTACCACTGCCTCACTGAAAGCCACATAAACCACTAAAAGAATTGATGACCGGTCCGTCATATTAACCAGTTTTTTATGTCTCTCCACCCAACGTGCAATCAATGGCCGTGACAGATGCCCGATAATAAAGGGAACCATCAATTGAAGCACAATGGATTTTATTGCTTCCAATGTATCAGCGCTGTCTTCACCTTGTGTATGGATCATCAACCCAACTAATATTGGCGATAAAAATACCCCCAAAATACTGGATGCCGAAGCGCTGCAAATGGCAGCAGCAACATTACCACCCGCAACAGAGGTAAAAGCAATAGCTGACTGAACTGTAGCTGGTAATGCACAAAGGTAAAGAAATCCCCAATAAACTGTCGATGTCATGATCTCAGGGACCAGCAGGTTCAACCCTAATCCTATAATGGGAAATAAGACAAAGGTACTGAGAAAGACCACTAAATGAAGCCGCCAATGCCCCATACCGGCAATAATGGCTTGGCGGGATAATTTAGCCCCATGCATAAAGAACAGCAAAGCAATAGCCGCCGTCGTTAGCCGTTGAAACCAGACTTTAATTTCCCCCTCACAAGGCAAGAATGTCGCAATAACAACTACCGTCACTAATATCATCAAAAAAGGATCTATTCTTAACTTTTGCCACCAAGTCATCAGTTATTTTCCTTGCTTTGCAAATAGTTAGCCCGGCAAGCCGGACTAATCAATAAAAGTCACGATTAAACTGCCACTGTTCGTTGTTGTTTTGCTGATTCGGTACCGGCTTCAATTAATTTCATGATTTGAATGGCTTCACTTGCCGTTACCGGATTGGGTTTATCTATCGTAATTGCATCACGGATCGCAGCATAATAAGCAGAATAATTACCGGGCAACGTCGGGATATATTCCGTCACTAATTCATCTTCACGTGACAACGTCACAATTCCATCACGGATATCATATCCCCAATCGGCATGTGGCGGCCTTTCCCCGACTTTCAATCGTTCTTCCTGAGGATCAAGACCATATTTCACGTAACTGCCTTCCATACCATGCAGTGTATAAACCGCAGATTCAGCCGCCGCCAGTGTTGTTGCGTGAAGAACCACTTTGATATCCGGGTAATTCAGCAATACATGAAAATAATCCACCGCTTCAGCTTGTGGGCGGATCATCCCCAAATCAGCGGTAATGGATTGCGGTTTACCAAACAATTGAACCGCCTGATCAAGTAAATGGGGACCTAAATCATACCAAATACCGCTTCCTTCTCCTGCCGCCTCACGCCATCTTTGACGTACAACAGGACGATAACGGTCAAAATGGGATTCGAAATATCTCAATTTGCCCAATCGATTTTCTTTAATCAAAGATTTTATCGTCAAAAAACCAGAATCCCAGCGGCGGTTATGAAATACGGAAAGTAATAACCCCGCCTGTTCTGCTTGTTGCTTTAAAGATTCGGCCTGTTCAACCGTAATAGTAAAAGGTTTATCCACCACAACATGTTTACCGGCTGCTAGCGCCTGCTGTGCCAGAGGATAATGAGTATCATTAGGCGTGGGAATAACGATCAAATCAATTTCAGGATCATTGAAAAGATCTTCAGGGTGGGATACGACCGCAATATTTGGCCAGTCTGATTTCACTTTTTCAGCGTTACTACTGGAAATGGCAACCAATTTAACACCGGCAGTCCCGGCAATTAATGGTGCATGGAAGGTTTTGCTGGCATAACCATATCCCACCAACCCAACCTTTAACAGATCACTCATAACAGGCCCTCAAACTTACTATTAATATGCTGCAATTCAACATCAGTAAAAAATATCATCGGTGATTACCGTTTCGCAAATTATCTCTGAATCAATCTATTCACTAACCAGGTAGAATCGCCTACTATTTCTTTTTCACATAGCTTTAGTGGGAATAGCTTATGTATAAAACTAATGATTACCACAGAATTAATGGCTGGATTCTGGCCCCAGCTGCTTATCTGATCATGACCTTTCTTAGTGCCAGTGTCATGCTCGCTTTATATATCATGACTTTTTTCAGTCAGAACCATTCGTTGAACATCGGGAATAATCACTTTACTTTAATGTGGTTTTTTTCCGTTGCTATCACTGCGGTAATGTGGTGTTTTACCCTGTGGGTATTAAAATTGCTTTTCCGCCGGTCAAAAAGATTCCCGCAAATTTTTATTATCTGGCTTATTGTTACCGTATTAATCGCATTGAAAACGTTCACCTTCTCCCCCGTTCCTGATCAAATTGCTTTACGGGCATTGGCATGGCCACTATTAGCCGCCGCTATTTTTGTTCCCTACATTAAGCGTTCTCACCGGGTCAAAATGACTTTCACACAAGATCGATAACCGCAATTTTCTTCGGTTGTTATCATAACAATAGATTGCCCCACAGTAAGGTGCGGGCATTTTTATAATCTTATAAAAAGTAAACGACTTTATTTCAGGCACAGCAATGACTGACTACTTTCTTTTATTTGTCGGAACCGTATTGGTTAACAATTTCGTCTTGGTGAAATTTCTCGGCTTATGCCCTTTTATGGGCGTCTCTAAAAAGCTGGAAACCGCCATCGGGATGGGCTTTGCTACCACATTTGTTATGACACTGGCCTCAGTATGTTCATGGCTGGTGAATACCTTTATTTTGCTACCCCTGGATTTAATCTATCTGCGTACCCTGAGTTTCATTCTTGTCATTGCCGTTGTGGTGCAATTTACAGAACTTGTTGTACGTAAAACCAGCCCGACGTTATACCGGTTACTGGGTATTTTCCTGCCGTTGATTACCACTAACTGTGCCGTACTGGGTGTAGCACTCCTGAACATTAATCAATCACACGATTTTCTGCAATCCGCTATTTATGGTTTCGGGGCCGCTGCCGGTTTCTCTCTGGTGATGGTCCTGTTTGCCGCTATTCGTGAACGCCTGGCCGTTGCCGATGTACCCGCCCCTTTCAAAGGTTCATCTATCGGCCTGATTACCGCAGGATTAATGTCCCTGGCTTTTATGGGTTTTAGTGGTTTGGTGAAGTTCTGATGATATCGTTATGGATTGCTATTGGTGCACTAAGTGCACTAGGGTTAATTTTTGGGTTAATCCTGGGTTTTGCTGCTCGTCGTTTTCAGGTGGAAGAAGATCCTATCGTTGAAAACATTGATGATATTTTACCGCAAAGCCAGTGCGGGCAATGTGGTTATCCTGGCTGCCGCCCTTATGCTGAAGCTGTGGCGAATAATGGTGAAATGATTAACAAATGTGCGCCTGGTGGTGAACAAGTCATGCTGAAAATCTCCGAGCTGCTTGGGGTCGATCCACAACCACTGGATGGTGATGAAAGCATAAAAAACCCGGTCCGCAAAGTCGCATTTGTTGATGAAGAAAATTGCATTGGCTGCACTAAATGTATTCAGGCATGTCCTGTGGACGCTATCGTTGGTGCAACCCGCGCCATGCATACCGTTGTTGAAGATTTATGTACCGGATGCGACTTGTGCGTTGCTCCTTGCCCAACAGACTGTATTACGATGATCCCTGTGGCAACAACGACTGCGAACTGGAAGTGGGATTTAAAAACCATTCCGGTAAAGAATATCACTGTTCAGCCATCCCAGGCAGCTTCCGTTAACCGTATCCCGGTTAAAAACATTGAGGCTGAACACCATGCTTAATTTGTTCAATTTACTCAACAAAAACAAAATCTGGGATTTTAAAGGTGGTATTCACCCACCTGAAATGAAGCTGCAATCCAGCCAAACACCATTGCGCATTGCGCCACTGCCGGAAGAGCTAATCATCCCGTTGCAACAACATTTGGGTACCGAAGGCGAATTGCTGGTTAAAGCCGGTGATAAAGTGCTTAAAGGCCAGCCTCTGACGTTTGGCACTGGCCGTACCGTACCGGTTCACGCATCAACTTCCGGCACTATCATTGCCATTGAACCGTGCATAACAGCGCACCCATCCGGGTTGAAAGAGTTGTGTGTCCGTTTGCTCCCTGATGGTACAGATCAATGGTGTGAACGCGTTCAGGCACCTGATTATCAATCACTTGATGCAGACACGATGCTTAACCGCATCCATCAGGCAGGTATCGCCGGTTTAGGTGGCGCTGGCTTTCCTACTGCCTCCAAACTGCAAAGTGGCCGGCATGGTATTAAGACGTTGATCATCAATGCCGCAGAATGTGAACCTTATATTACCGCTGATGACCGCCTGATGCAGGAACATGCGGACGAACTCATTGAAGGCATTCGTATTCTGGAACATCTGCTTAAACCGGAACAGATCCTGATTGGTATCGAAGATAATAAACCAGAAGCAATAAAAGCACTGAAAACCGCTCTAAACGGCGATAAATCTATCATCGTCCGGGTTATTCCGACCAAATACCCTTCCGGTGGCGCGAAACAGCTGACCAAGATTTTGACCGGTAAAGAAGTGCCTTCCGGCGGCCGCTCCTCTGCTATCGGTGTTCTGATGCAAAACGTCGGGACTGTGGTTGCGATCAAACGTGCCATTATTGATGGCGAACCTTTGATTGAACGTGTCGTCACCCTTACCGGCGAAGCAGTCGCTTCACCGGGGAACTTCTGGACGCGACTCGGTACACCGGTACAATTTCTTCTCCAATTAGCCGGTTTTGAACCACAATCAGAACAGATGGTGATTATGGGTGGTCCTCTCATGGGATTCACTTTACCTGACTTAAATGTCCCTGTGGTTAAAATCAGTAACTGCATTCTGGCACCATTACATCAGGAAATGGACTCAAATACAGCGGAAGAGGCTTGTATCCGTTGTGGATTATGTGTGGAAGCCTGCCCTGCCAATTTATTGCCGCAACAGCTCTATTGGTTCAGCCGTGGACAAGAGCATGAGAAAGCCAGAGATCACAACCTGTTCGATTGTATTGAATGTGGTGCCTGTGCTTATGTCTGCCCGAGTAATATTCCTCTGGTGCAATATTACCGCCAGGAGAAAGCTGAAATTCAGGCGTTGGATCAGGAAAACCTCCGTTCAGCGGAAGCCAAAATTCGTTTCGAAGCTAAACAAGCTCGTATGGAACGGGAGAAACTGGCTCGCGAGGAACGACATAAAAAAGCCGCTGTCCAGATCGATAATACAGATAAAAATGCTGTGCAAGCCGCGCTCTCCCGTGTGAAGGAAAAACAGGCTGACGCTGGCAAAATTGTTTCTATAGAACCGGGACAAGCACCAGACAATTCAGCAGTCATCGCCGCTCGTCAGGCAAGAAAAGAGCAGCTTCGTACTCGTCAGGCAGAAAAACAGGCTACTGAAAATATCAATACTGTTACACCTGAACCAACAGGTTCAGAAGATCCTCGCAAAACCGCATTGGCAGCCGCGATTGCCAGAGCTAAAGCAAAGAAAACTGCCCAAAGTCAGGAAGTGACACCGTCACTGGAAACAATAGAACCAGAATCTACCGCTGATGAAAAGCAAGATCCGCGTAAAGATGCAGTCGCGGCTGCCATTGCCCGAGTTAAAGCTAAAAAGGCTCAGATACAGCAAGTAGCTGAAACTCAGGAAGAAGCACCACCAGCAGAAGAATCAGATCCACGCAAAGCTGCCGTTGCCGCCGCTATTGCTCGTGTC
>NZ_AYSJ01000013.1:0-142395 GCF_000517265.1 Photorhabdus khanii NC19 | reverse complement strand
ACAGCAAGTAACCGACATTCAGGCAGAAACACCGCCAACAGAAGATACTGATCCGCGCAAAGCTGCCGTCGCTGCCGCTATTGCCAGAGTTAAGGCAAAAAAAGCCGCTCAGGAACAACAGAAAATTTCAACAGAATAGTGATTGTTATCAATGAAATTCAGGCCCGTTCAAACTGACAATAAAAAGCTAAAAGTCGCAAGTTCGCCTTTTACACACAATCAACAAAGCACCAGCCGCATTATGCTGTGGGTTGTGCTGGCAGCGATACCCGGTATTGCGGTACAAACTTACTTTTTTAGCTACGGTACATTGTTCCAAATCTTGCTTGCAGTTATTACTGCCCTGCTGGCGGAATCATTTGCTCTGTCTCTGCGTAAACAGACGATTATGACTCGTTTGCAGGATAATTCCGCGTTGTTGACAGGCTTACTTTTAGGGATCAGTCTTCCACCACTGGCTCCCTGGTGGCTGATTGTACTAGGAACCGCTTTTGCCGTGATCATTGCCAAACACCTGTATGGTGGTCTTGGTCAAAACCCGTTCAACCCGGCAATGGTTGGTTATGTCGTGTTGCTAATATCATTCCCGGTGCAAATGACCAGTTGGTTGCCGCCTATGGATTTGATGGCAGCACAAATCACACCGCTGGACAGTCTGATGGTGATCTTCACCGGGCATATTCCCGATGGAGCAACATTGCAACAGTTGCAGCAAGGTTTCGACGGAATAAGCCAGGCAACACCACTGGATAGTTTTAAAACCGGTTTACTGACACACAACATTGATGATGTTCTGCGTCAGCCAATATTACAGGGATCTCTGGCAGGCGTTGGCTGGCAATGGGTCAACATTACCTATCTTATTGGCGGGCTTATTATGCTCAACAGAAAGGTTATAAGCTGGCAAATTCCTGTGGCATTTATCGTCATGTTAGGTCTATGTTCACTCGCAAGCTGGTTGATTGATCCCAGCCGTTATTCCCCGCCATTATTACAACTATTTTCTGGTGCAACCATGCTGGGCGCATTTTTCATTGCAACCGATCCGGTCAGTGCATCCACAACACCCAAAGGTCGTTTAGTTTTTGGCGCAACGATTGGCTTGCTAGTCTGGGTCATCCGTGTTTATGGTGGTTATCCTGATGCGATAGCATTTGCTGTCTTATTGGCGAACATCACCGTGCCACTGATTGACCATTACACTCAACCCCGCGCTTACGGGCACAAATAAGGAGCCGTTATGTTAGAAACAATGCGACGTCACGGCATCACACTGGCTATTTTCGCTGCAATTACTACCGGATTGACGGCTGTTGTGAATTCACTGACTAAAAGTACCATTGCAGAACAGGCCGCGTTACAGCATAAGTCACTGCTTGATCAGGTTGTTCCACCTGCTTTGTATGACAACGATATGCAAAACGAATGTTATCTGATCAGTGCCGATGCTTTGGGAAACAAACTACCTCATCGTCTCTATCTGGCCCGCAAAAATGGTCAGCCGGTGGCCGCAGCGTTGGAAAGTACAGCACCAGATGGCTATTCAGGGGCTATTCAGTTACTGGTCGGGGCAAATTTCTCAGGAAAAGTGTTAGGCGTACGAGTAACAGAACATCATGAAACCCCTGGCCTGGGCGATAAAATTGAAACCCGGATTTCAGACTGGATCAAAGTATTCTCAGGGAAAACCGTAAAATCAGATAATAACCGGCACTGGGCGGTGAGAAAAGATGGTGGCGAGTTTGATCAATTTACCGGTGCCACTATTACCCCACGCGCTGTGGTAAACTCCGTCAAGTGGACCACTCTCTATTTACAAACTGTACCTGAACATCTCTCTTCTCTGGAGCCCTGTGGAGAAAAATCATGAGTGAAACCAAAAAGTTGTTTACCCAAGGGCTGTGGAAAAATAACTCCGCTTTAGTACAGCTGTTGGGATTATGTCCACTGCTGGCGGTGTCTTCCACGGCAACCAATGCACTGGGTTTAGGGCTAGCAACCACACTGGTTCTGGTCTGTACCAACATTGCTGTGTCCAGCCTGCGTCGCTGGGTTCCCAATGAAATCCGCATCCCGATTTATGTCATGATAATCGCTTCGGTTGTCAGTACCGTACAAATGCTGATTAACGCCTACGCTTTTGGTCTATATGAATCACTGGGGATTTTCATTCCATTGATCGTCACTAACTGCATTGTTATTGGTCGCGCTGAAGCCTATGCTGCCAAAAATCCGGTCATGCCTTCTGCCATTGATGGTTTAGCCATGGGATTAGGTGCCACTTTTGCGCTGTTTGTTCTCGGTGCTATGAGGGAAATTCTTGGCAATGGAACTCTGTTTGATGGCGCTGATCTGCTGCTAGGCAATTGGGCTAAAGTGCTGCGGATAGAAATTGTTCATATGGATTCCCCTTTCCTGCTGGCTATCTTGCCTCCGGGCGCTTTTATTGGCCTGGGATTAATGCTGGCAGCAAAATACCTGATTGATGAAAAAATGAAAACCAGAGCAATAAAAGAAAAAAGCAATGCAGTAGCAATATCACCAGAACCAGAGAGCACCATTTGATATGAACAAACAAAGCCGTATCGAAATTTTAACGCGCTTACGCGATAACAACCCAAAACCAACGACTGAATTGGTTTTCACCACGCCCTTTGAGCTGCTTATTTCAGTACTGCTCTCAGCTCAGGCGACAGATGTCAGTGTTAATAAAGCGACAGCGAAACTCTATCCGGTTGCCAACACACCTCAGGCCATTCTTAACCTCGGCGTGGATGGGCTGAAAGAGTATATAAAAACCATCGGCCTGTATAACACCAAAGCGGAAAACACCATTAAAACCTGCCGGATCTTACTGGAAAAACATGATGGTGAAGTTCCTGAGGATCGTGCGGCATTAGAAGCATTGCCAGGCGTTGGCCGCAAGACAGCCAATGTGGTGTTAAACACCGCTTTTGGCTGGCCAACCATTGCTGTAGACACCCATATTTTTCGGGTGTGTAACCGTACTCATTTTGCTCCCGGTAAAAATGTCAATGAAGTCGAAAATAAATTACTGCAAGTCGTTCCGGCTGAATTTAAAGTCGATTGCCATCACTGGCTTATTTTACATGGACGTTATACCTGTATAGCCCGTAAACCTCGTTGTGGTTCTTGCATTATTGAAGATTTATGCGAGTACGATTGCAAACAAGAGTTGTAAAAGGCTAAGGGCCGTTGCGGTGAGACGAATGATCGGAAAGAAGATGATTTCACTCACCCTCCCCTTACACCCAATTAGAATCAGAAATTCTACACGCTATCAAGAATATCCAATTTCCTGTTAACTTATTTCTCATGCTCTTAGTCTTTGGCAGATACAATCTTCACATCAAATATTTGCTCGACAACCATCTTTGGTGACGTCGATAAAGACCAAACAGAGAAGTACAATACACCAGTCAAAAGAACGAATAACAGAGAACCAGCAGCGCCTTTGATAATATCTAATACATGGTTAGGTTTAATATTATTCAGTTCAGAATGGGCTTTTGCTGAAAAGAATACTTCCCTTTCCTCAAGATCTTCTTCAAGAACATCAGCCAAAAACCTCTCTGTCAACACAGTAGCCTCGCTACGGTAAAACTCAAGTTGCGCCGGAGACATTGATAATTCATTGAAAGGTTGAAGATCGATATCTGTTGGCGCTCTTTGATGTTTTTGTTTAAAATCTTTAATGAACTGAATTTTTTGACGTTTGTAGACAGAATAGGAAATGATTCCATGAATATCATCATCCGAGTCTACTAACTGTTCATAGATACAACTATATTCTTTAGCCACAACACCACACTAACCTTTAGGATGCCTAACAGACAGAGACGCGGAGCTCCATGCTATTTTCAGCTCTTCACCAGATTTCTTCAGAGCATGATTACTAAACCCATAAACAGCACTAGCACGATTTGAAGGCTCCACTTGACGCCTTAACATGCCCCTCGCAGCGCGCTTTACTGCTGTCGTGAAATTTGAATTTACTTTGTTCATAGCCACTCACTCCAACAAAAAACCGCATTATACTACCATAATAATGGAAATCCCTCTTAAATCCAGATTGCAAAAAATTTGGGCTATTAGGTGATTTATTTTGCAAATACGATTTTCAACTTTCACCATGTTATATTGCTTTTAAGCCTAAAGAAAAAGTTTACCCTGAGTAATTATTGTAATTTTCATTACAAAATCCATACTGTTTTATGCTATTTTGAAGATGTTGCTTGCTCGACACTGCTGATTCGCGTAAAAATGTTGTTCCAAAACTATCTGATAATAACCCTCAACTTTCTCCGGATATTATGTTTCAAAACAATCCGCTGCTTGCACAGCTAAAACAGCAACTTCATTCCCAGACACTCCGCGTAGAGGGCCTCGTAAAAGGCACAGAAAAAGGTTTCGGATTTCTGGAAGTCGACGGACAAAAAAGCTATTTCATTCCGCCTCCACAAATGAAAAAAGTGATGCATGGCGATCGGGTTACCGCCGCTATTCATACTGATAAAGAAAGAGAGATCGCCGAACCCGAAACATTGGTCGAACCATTTCTAAATCGCTTCGTTGGCCGTATCCAGAAAAAAGAAAATGACAACCGTCTATGGATCGTTCCTGATCACCCTCTGCTAAAAGACGCCATCCCTTGCCGCCCGGCCAATCAAGTCACTCATCCGTTTCAGAACGGTGACTGGGCCGTCGCTGAAATGCGCCATCATCCTCTGAAAGGAAGCCGTGGCTTTCATGCAGAAATTACCGGCTATATCACCGAAGGCGACAATCACTATGCGCCCTGGTGGGTAACATTGACCCGTCACAATCTGGAACGTAATGCGCCAGAGATGACGGCCGATTGCCAGTTGAATGATGGCGATCTTGAGCGGATAGACTTAACTTCTCTGGATTTTGTCACTATCGACAGTGCCACCACAGAAGATATGGATGACGCTTTGCATGTCGTCAAACAAGATGACGGCAGCCTGAAACTCAGCATAGCCATTGCTGATCCAACAGCTTATATCGCGGCTGACAGCGAACTGGACAAGATTGCTCATCAACGTGCTTTCACTAACTACCTGCCAGGTTTCAATATCCCCATGCTACCGCGCGATCTGTCAGAAAACTTATGTTCTCTGCGTCCTAATGAGCGCCGTCCCGCCTTGGTTTGTCAGGTGTCTATTCTTGAAGATGGTCAGCTTGGTGACGATATCGCGTTTTTCTCTACCTGGGTTGAATCAAAAGCGAAACTGGTTTATGACGAGGTTTCTGACTGGCTGGAAGGAAAAGGTAGCTGGAAACCTGCTTCTGAATCCATTGCGACGCAAATCAATCTCTTGAAAGAAATGAGTGAACGCCGTAACCAATGGCGTCATCAACATGCACTGATTTTCAAAGATCGCCCTGATTACCGCTTTATCCTTGATGAAAATGGTTATGTGCTGGATATCGTCGTAGAACAACGCCGTGCATCAAACCGTATTGTTGAAGAAGCGATGATCACTTCTAACCTGTGCGCGGCAAAAATACTGCGCGATAAGTTAGGCTTTGGCGTCTACAATGTCCATACCGGTTTTGAGCCACTCCAGATTGAACAAGTGGTTGAATTACTAAAAGAAAATGGTATCGAAGAAAATGCAGAAGAGTTGCTGACATTGGATGGCTTCTGCACATTACGTCGTGAATTGGATAAACAGCCAACACAATTCCTTGATAGCCGTATTCGCCGTTTCCAAACTTTTGCAGAAATTAAACCTGAGCCTGGCCCTCATTTTGGCCTCGGTTTTGATGCTTACGCCACCTGGACATCACCCATCCGTAAATACAGCGATATGGTTAACCATCGCTTACTGAAAGCAATTATTCAAAAAACGGATGCAGAAAAACCAGCAGAAGAAACCTGCCTGCAACTGGCTGAACGTCGCCGCCTGAACCGTATGGCTGAACGCGATGTGGGTGATTGGCTATATGCGCGTTTCCTGCAACCCCATGCAGGAACCGAACAACAATTTACCGCAGAAGTCATTGATATTACCCGCGGTGGTTTGCGTGTCCGTCTGGTAGAGAATGGCGCGGTCGCCTTTATACCGGCACCATTCCTGCATGCGGTGCGCGATGAACTGCAATGTAGTCAAGAAACCGGCACCGTGATTATCAAAGGTGAAGCCGTTTACCAATTGAATGATATTATCAACGTCCGTATTGAAGAAGTCAGAATGGAAACGCGTAATATCGTCGCTCGTCCCACAGCCTGACTTTCCTCATCAAACTATATTGAATCAAACTACAGCGTAACCGCTGTAGTTTGTATTTAAAAATCAGCAACCAGATGTCAGGAATTACATCATATTCTGCTCTGCTCGAGGCGTCACAATATTGAACCAGAATGGAAAGTTATCCAGCATCCCAATAAATTCATTAAACTTAGTGCGATCGCCCTTAATTTTCACATTCCGTTTTTGTACCTGATCGTCAAACTCTTCTTTGCTCAAGTGAATTTTATCCAGAACAGTCTTGGCTAACGTTAATGTGACATCAGCCCGTGTCACTTGTTTATCCGTATAATTCAGCACCCCATTTTCCACGGTCAGTGTATAACGCTTATTGAGATCGGTGAGATTAATGTTCATCACCAATTTCTTACCGGCAGCTTTAGGCCCATTCAACCGCACTGCCAGGTAATCGAATAACATTTCAGGTGATATGGCACGAATAGTATCCGGGCTACCAGCATTCAGGCCGCCAGATTTTGGTACACCGTGACGCAGTTCCGATGCGCCCTGCAAATAGATCGAACGCCAGGAGTTTGATTCGGATTGATAACCCAACTGCTCATAAGCTTTAGCCAGTAAGGTTTTTCCCACCACACTATCGGGATTAGCAAAAACAACATGTTTGAGCACTTGAGCCACCCAACGGTATTCGCCCTTATCAAAATCAGCCTGCGCCCGTTTTATCAACGCCGCTTCACCGCCCATATATTCCACATATTTAATCGCAGAAGGTTTCGGAGGCAAGTTATTCAAATCAGAAGGATTTCCACTGTACCAACCCATATAGAACTGATAAACCGCCCGCACATTATGGCTCAGTGATCCATGATAGCCACGGTTCGGAAAATAACGTGCAAGCTCTGGTGGCAATCTGAGCATCTCGGAAATTTCTTCACCCGTGTAGCCTTTATTCATCAGATTCACTGTTTGGTCATGAATATATTTGTATAAATCGCGTTGTTTTTTAAAATAATCCACCACACGCTCTTTACCCCACATCGGCCATTGGTGGCTCTGGAATTTTACCTCGACTTGATCCCCATATAACTCAATAACTTGATCAATATATTTCGACCAGGCTAAAGCATTACGTACCTGAACACCTCGCAACGACAAAATATTATGCATGGTATTCGTGGTATTTTCCGCCATCCACATCGCTTTCCATTGTGGAAACCAAGTATTCATCTCTGCGGGAGCTTCCGTACCAGGCGTCACCTGAAATACCATCTCCACACCATCAATCGTTACTTTTTCACCCGTCAGCTTGATAGTACGTGTTGGTGGGATCAACGTTACCGTTCCAGTCGCAACTTCCGCACTCAAACCTGTCCCTACATGCCCCTGTGGAGCCCGTGGCAACAAAGAACCAAACATATAAATAGCCCGACGACTCATGGCATTACCGGCAATCACCTTTTCACTAGCAGCCTGTTCCATAAAACCTTCTGGCGCAATAACTTGCACTTTTCCTGCTTTAACATCCTCCTCGTTGACAATACCGCGTACACCACCGTAGTGATCAACGTGAGAATGGCTGTAAATCACACTCACCACCGGCTTCTTACCCAAGTGTTTACTGACCAGATCATAGGCTGCTTTTGCTGTTTCAGTGGATGTAGCCGGATCTAAAACAATCCACCCGGTATCTCCTGCAATAAAGGTCACATTAGCTATATCATAACCACGCACTTGATAAATACGATCGCTCACTTTATAGAGCCCATATTCCACATTAAGTTGTGCATTACGCCACAAGCTGGGGTTAACGGTATCTGGAGCCGGTGTTTTATCGGTAATAAATTTACGATAACTATCAAGATCTAATATTACGTTACCTTTATCATCACGAATAATCAGAGAATCAGGTCTGGCAATAAGACCTCGTTTAGCATCATCAAAATCAGATTTATCATTGAATGGTAATGTTGATGCCATCTCAGCATTAACTTTTTTAGTGATTTCAGTAGCAGGAAGAGAAAGTTTATCGTGACTAAATGATGAAAAACTAAAAGTGGCAAACGATACTGCGGTTGAAATAGTTAATAAGCATTTGTAATTCATAAGATAATATTCCTTTAGACAGATTAATTAGGTTATTAAAACCAGAAGTAACTTTATCCATAAAAACCAAACGATATGAATCATAGCCTGGTAATAATAGATAGTAATATGGAAATAAGTAAAGGAAACAAATCCAAGTTATCTCTATTAGAATCCCCACAAAAAATATTTGTTATTATAGGAAAACTATAAAACAGCAACATTAATCTCCATTGTTCGTTATTAAAACCTAATAACCTGACATATTAAACTTAAGAAAATAAGTATACGTAACCCTCTGTTAACAAATCGCTTTGCCAAAACTCACCATCATTTATATATCAAAATTTATAACACACTATTTATTCATCCTTTTATAGAAAAATATAACCATGTGATTACAAAATAATTTATATAGTGATAATTTGATTAATTGATAATTTTAAATATTAATAATTAGTATTTGAAATTAACTTGGGTTCACTATAATCCAACGTGATCATCAATGTGATCTCAGATTCACCGAGTAGCATTTCTATATAAAGAGTAACCAAGGTAAATCAGGTTAGTGCGGTAGCTATTGTCTATAGCTCAGTGCTAATAAAAACAAAATAATAATCTCTTTTAACTCGCAATATAAATGAAAAATAAAGGAAATAATTATGGCCACAACTACAGATCAAATCGCTGTTGACTATCCTATTCCTACTTATCGATTTGTTGTCTCCGTTGGTGATGAACAAATCCCTTTCAACAGCGTTTCTGGGCTCGATATTACGTATGATGTAATAGAATATAAAGATGGTACCGGTAATTACTATAAAATGCCGGGCCAACGTCAGTTAATCAATATTACGCTACGTAAAGGGGTATTCCCTGGGGATACTAAACTTTTTAACTGGCTTAATTCCATTCAGCTTAATCAGGTTGAGAAAAAAGACGTTGCAATTAATCTGACCAATGAAGCCGGGACAGAAATTTTAATGACCTGGAGCGTAGCAAATGCGTTCCCAACTTCATTAACCTCCCCTTCTTTTGATGCCACCAGCAATGATATTGCAGTTCAAGAAATAAAACTTACTGCGGATCGGGTAACCATTCAGGCAGCTTAAAACATTTACGAAAAATACCGCCCAATAATTGGAGGCAATATATGCCAACAACGACAACCTATCCCGGCGTTTATATTGAAGAAGACGCCTCACTGTCACTTTCTGTTCGCTCCAGTGCAACGGCAGTGCCTGTTTTTGCTGTCAAAAATGAAAATTCATTAATATCAACTAATACCCATATTCGTATTAATAGCTGGCTGGAGTATTTAAAAATAAAAAACGGGCCGTTTACTCCCACCAACATACTTGATATCTCGTTACGTGCCTATTTTATTAACGGCGGCGGATATGGCTACCTCGTCAAAACCGACAATTTAGCAGATCAAGTTCCAAAACTTGACGATGTCACATTACTGGTTGCGGCTGGAGAAGATATCAAGACTGCGGTAAGTACACTTTGCCAATCAGGAAAAGGATTATTTGCCATTCTTGATGGTCCAACCGGAGAGTTAAATTCTGATGGCACATCTCGAAATGATTATGACCAAAACTCTTTTGCCGCCGTTTATTATCCTTGGCTAACTGCCGAATGGGGGACAAGTAAAGCCAACGTTGATATTCCACCTAGCGCCGTGATGGCCGGTATTTATGCCAGTGTCGATAACAGCCGAGGTGTTTGGAAAGCACCTGCAAATGTTGTATTACAAGGCGGAGTGAAACCGAAGTTTAAAGTCACAGATGATTTGCAAGGTACCTATAATACCGCTAAAGCCATCAATATGATCCGTGAATTTCCAAATACCGGTGCTACCGTCTGGGGAGCCAGAACACTTGAAGATAGCGATAACTGGCGTTACATCCCAGTTCGCCGCCTGTTTAACAGCGCGGAGCGGGATATCAAAAATGCCATGAGTTTCGCGGTATTTGAACCCAACAGCCAACCAACCTGGAAAGCCGTACACCGGGCTATCGATAACTATCTCTATGCCCTCTGGCAACAAGGCGGACTGGCAGGCAACAAAGCTGAACAGGCTTACTTTGTGCAAATCGGTAAAGGCACCACCATGACCGAAGACGATATAAAACAGGGAAGAATGATTGTCAAAGTCGGTATGGCGGCGGTTCGGCCTGCTGAATTCATTATTCTGCAATTTACCCAGAACGTTGCCCAGTCTTAATAGAGCCGGTAATTGATTCAGGATCACCGCCTATTTACCTTATTTAAGGAAAACCTTATGGCTTCTGCAACCTATACCACACCGGGCGTTTATATTGAAGAAGACGCCTCACTATCACTATCGATTAACTCCAGCCCCACAGCAATTCCCGTTTTTATTGGTAAGTTTTTCAAAAAAGACGGGAGCCAACCAGTAAAAGGGAGCTGTATTAGAATCGCCAATTGGTTGGATTTTACTTCGCAGTTTTTATTATCACCCGGAGTATCAGTAAAGGCTACAGCTGAGGATAGTGACACAAAAACCTATACCTATGCCGCCACTGTCACAGCTACTTCTCCCAGTGCCTTTGCCATACAGCACTATTTTAATAATGGTGGCGGTATATGTTATCTGTTGCCGTTGATAGAAACTGACCAAAGTGCTGTAACAACAGAATTAGCAACTCTGCCGAACCTGATTGAAAAACAACAGGAGATCACCTTACTGGTTTGTCCTGAAACGGATGACACGTTAGTAAACTGCACAAAACAAGAGGTCTATAGTGCGGTAAACCCACTATTGAAGGACAAAGTGGGTTACTTCCTGATTGCTGATCGTAAAGACGGGACAGAAAAACTAGGTACCCAGTTAGATAAAACCGCCGTTTATTACCCTGATTTAGTGACTTCTTTTACTTATAGCCGACCAACGGATGCTGATATTGCCCTGAGTGGTTATGATGATAAGGCTAATCTGGCAGTACTGAAAGATGCTTCACCAGAGGAATATGCTAAAGCTAAGAAAGCCGTCGATAATGCATGGAGCACTAACGTACCAACAACCCCCATTACCTTACCCCCAAGTGCCGCAGTCGCGGGTGCCTATGCCGCAACCGATGCCAATCGTGGTGTCTGGAAAGCTCCCGCTAACCTGGCATTGAATAATGCTAAACCATCTGTGGCGATCACAGATACCGATCAAGGTACCATGAATAAAGCGGGTATTAATGTCATCCGTGCCTTTACCGGCAAAGGAACACTAATTTGGGGAGCCCGCACATTAGATGAAACGGACAATTGGTGCTATATCCCGGTTCGACGCTTATTTAATGCGGCAGAACGGGATATCAAAAAGGCAATGCAATTTGCTGTCTTTGAACCTAATAGCCAGCCAACCTGGAAACGGGTACAAGCAGCCATTGACAACTACCTCTATCAACTTTGGCAACAAGGGGCGCTAGCGGGAAATAAACCGCAAGAAGCCTATTTTGTCCAGATTGGTAAAGGTGTCACCATGTCCGACACTGACATTCAACAAGGCAAAATGATTGTCAAAGTCGGTATGGCCGCCGTGCGTCCGGCTGAATTTATTATCCTTCAATTTTCACAAAACGTAGCACAGTAATCGTACTGAGGCGCGGTTTAACACCGCGTCCATTCAGTCATTGAGGAGATTATAATGACAACAGAGACAAAACAGCCTGGCGTCACAATAACGGAACACTCGATATCCTTGAAGCCAAATAATAAATTTATCGGTGTACCCGTTTTTATTGGTTACACCGATAAAAGTTCAGACAATAAAACAGCAGTCAAAATAAACAACCTGGTCGATTTTATCCAACCATTTGGTGAGTCAGGATTAATGTACTATTCAGTCCGCCACTTTTTTGACAACGGCGGCCAGCAAGCTTATGTATTGTCACTAGGTCTTAATGAACAGCTAAACAATTTCCAGTCATTAATCACCGCACTGCAACAGGATTGGGTTAAACAAGCCATTTCAGCAGAGAACGAAATCACATTGATTGTTGTGCCTGATATTGTCCAATTTAATCAGATGGATGATACCAGTGCCCGATGGCTAGAAGCCTGGCAATCAGTGCTCAATCTTTGCAAAAGTCGGCGCGGCATCATGGGATTATTGGATGCCCCGGACGATCCAACACTAGCAGCTAATTGCCTAGCTAATTTTTCCTCAAGTGATCGACAGTGGGGTGCCGTATACTGGCCAAGGCTGATAAGCACTTATCAGGAGAAAGATAAACATATCGTACTTTCGCCTACCGCTGCGGTCGCCGCCGTCATCCAGTGTAACGACAGCCAGAAAGGAATATGGACCGCGCCCGCCAATGTAGCTTTAGCCAAGGTGATCAGCCCGGTACGCTCTTATATTGAAGCCGACGGCCTCTTTAATCGGGACAGTACCTCACTGAATCTGGTTCGCAGCTTCCCCGGCAAAGGCATTAAAATCTGGGGATGCCGCACTCTGGACAACATACCCGATTCTCCCTGGCGCTATATCCAAATCCGCCGTCTGGTTTCCTATATCGAAACCCATATGACTCAACTGGGCCGTGCCTTTGTCTTTGAACCTAATAACGCGATCACCTGGATGAAGTTTAAAGGTCAGGCCTACAACTGGCTGCGTCAGTTATGGTTAAAAGGCGGATTGCGCGGCACCCAGGAAGATCAGGCATTTGAGTTACTACTGGGTGTGAACGAATCAATGAGTGAAGCGGATATACTGGCCGGGAAAATGATCATGAAAATCAAACTAGCCCTATTAATTCCGGCGGAATTTATTGAGCTGAATCTGACATTTGATACCCGTACCGGAACCACCCATTAAATTAAACAGGGGCAAAACATGCACAATTTATACACCCCGTCAGTGTCACACCGTTTTATCGCCAGCTTTCTTTTTAACAATATCCCCAGCCCGCTCGACATCGCCTTTCAACGGATATCAGGTCTGAACCGTGAGTTGCAAACCACCCAACACAGCCAGGGCGGGGAAAACGCCAGAAATGTCTGGCTGGCCGAAAAAATCCAGCATGGCAGCCTGGTGCTGGAGCGTGGTGTCATGACGATCACACCGCTAACCTTAGTGTTTGATCGCGTCCTGCGCGGCGAAAAAGCGATTTATGCCGATGTTGTCGTCATGCTGCTAAATGAACAATCTTTACCCGTGGGAAGCTGGACAATCAGTAATGCGCTACCGGTTCGATGGTCCACCAGCGACTTTGATGCCAATAGCAATGCCGTTTTGGTGAATTCCCTGGAATTACGTTACCAGGATATGCGCTGGTTAGGAGTGAAAGCATGACCGTTGAAATTAAAGAACTGATTATTCAGGCCAAAGTCACCGATTCCGCGAGTGACCCATTATCCCCACGAACATTAGCCCAGGAAAAACTGGATAACGCCCGTCTGATTGATCTGGTGAAACAGGAAGTGTTAGACGCATTGCGTGAAACAGGAGGCTATTATGAGCTTAATTGAACGCGGCCTGTCCAGACTCACCCTCACCGCCTTCAAAGACCGGGAAGGGAAAGTTTCCGTCGGCAGTTTACAGGCCATGTATAACCCCGACACGATCCAACTCGATTATCAAACCCGCTATCAACAAGATGAAAGTGTTAACCGTGCCAGCCAAAGCAGCCGTTATGTGTTATCCCAGCCAGCCGGATTGTCATTAGTTCTGCTGTTTGATGCATCCATGCCCGGTAATAACACACCTATAGAAACACAGCTTGCCACCCTGAAATCCCTGTGTGCAGTAGATGCCAGCACCAAAGTGCCCCACTTCCTTAAAATCAAATGGGGAAAAATGCGCTGGGAAAACAAAGGATATTTTGCCTGCCGGGCCAGTGGCCTCACTGTCAGTTACACTCTGTTTGACCGGGATGCTACTCCGTTGCGGGCCAGTGCCACCTTATCCTTAATCGCGGATGAAAGCTTCGTTATTCAGGCTACCGAACGGCAATTAAAATCACCCCCAACCACAACGGTCAGCGTAACCGATATGCTTTCCCTGCCACTGATAGCATTGGGTGCAGGTGCTTCTCTGGCCGGTGGCATCGATTATCTCTCTCTGGCCTGGCAAAACGGACTGGATAATCTTGATGACTTTACCCCCGGACAAACACTGCAAGCTCAGGGGGATGCATGAAAATACCCACTATAACCATTAAGATAGGTAGTAAGACGCTCAATCAATTTACTGTGATCAGTCTGACAACAAACCATCACATCAATGGCATTCCTTCGGCCAACATCACTCTGGGCATAGCTGGTGATGCCGGTCATATTTTTGACACCAAGACGCAGGCTGAATTAGCAAACTGCCGTCCAAGCCATGAACTCATTGTTCAACTCCAAAAAGCCGTGTTGTTTAAGGGCGTCATCGTTCGACAGACACTGGGGCTTAAAGGTCAGGACAGCATCGTTACCCTGACAGTAAAACATCATCTGCAAAAATTAACCCATAGCTTTCACTCACAGCTATTCAATAAACAGAGTGATGAAGCGATTATCAAAAAACTATTCAATCAAAACGGTATCCAAACAAAGATAAAACAAGCGCCTCAACTCAAAACCACTCATGAACAAATGGTGCAATTTCGCTGCAATGACTGGGCATTCTTAAAAAGCCGACTGGTTGCCACTAACACCTGGCTGCTGCCCGGCAATGAATCGGTGACGTTGACAACACCTAAGGCCCTGAATCATTCAACTGTACATACTATCCACCCGCGTGGCGGCGATCAGGACATTGTGCTGTTTGAAGCGGATCTGCAATGGAATAATCAACACAGCCCTAAAACAGTGAATATACGCGCCTGGGATATTGCCCAACAAAAGCTTTCCCAAGGAACTCAGGCAAAAAACAGCGGGCTTGGCAGTCACAAACTGGCAATAGACAGTATCGAAACCCTAACCAGTCAAGAATGGCAATGGGTTCTCAGCTACCCGCTGGATAATGAACAAACCAAACATCTTGCTCAAGGCATCCTGGATAACCTGCGAAGCCATAACATTTCCGGCAGCGTTGAAGTTGAAGGCAATGACCACTATCAACCCGGTGATCTCCTTGCACTAAACGGCTTTGGTCAAGGCATGGATGGTCAGGTGATTATCACCGGTGTCAGTCAGAGAATTAATCAACGACAAGGCTGGCGCACCCGGTTAACCTTAGGTATGCAGCCAGACGTGGAACATCCCGTACCGCAAGTTAAAGAGCTGCATATCGGTATTGTGGAAAAATACCAACAAGACAGCCAATCACTGGGCCGTATTCCGATCAGAATCCCGGCGTTAAACCTGACTCAAGGTGTACTTTTTGCCCGGCTGGGTAAACCTTATGCCAGTCATGAAAGTGGATTTTGCTTTTATCCAGAACCGGGTGATGAAGTGATTGTTGGTTTCTTTGAGTGCGATCCCCGTTTTCCGGTGATATTAGGTTCCATGCATAATCCTAAAAATAAATCTCCAATAGAACCCAGTGAAAAAAATCCGGTGAAAACCTTAATTATCAAACAGGGAGATAACAAGCAGGAATTAATATTCGACAATAAAGAAAACACAGTGGCCCTTAATTCGACTAAAAACCTCATCACTAATGCCCAAGAAATTAAAATCCAAGCCGAGAAATCCCTGTCAGCTTCCGGAAAATCAGCAGTAGATATTAAGGGTTCGAAGATTAACTTAACACAATAATAAGGTATTGAGATGACAAACAAAATATTATCCGATATTTATGGCCGGGGCTGGAAATTTCCGCTAGAGTTTTCTATTGAAACTGGAATAGCAATGGCAGAAGGCACCGAAAATGTTCGCCAAAGTATGAAGATCCTTTTTCTCACTGAACCCGGCGAACGAATTATGCGTGAAGATTATGGTTGTGGTCTAAATGATTATATGTTTGAAAATATCAGTGACGAATTGTTGTCGGATATTCAAACCCGTATTGAAGAGCGAGTACTGCGCTATGAACCTCGAGCAGAAATCACAGATATTCAAGTCAATCAGAAAACAGGCTCACCGAATACTCTACATATTCAAGTGACCTACTCCCTGAGAGGCAGCGGAATCAATCAACAACTTGAAGGTATCCTTGAGATCGGCGAAGGCCGGGTACAGGTGAGCTTATGAGCAAACAATTAATCATTGATGGTGACAGCCTGCTGTTCGACCCATTATTTGGCAACCGGCAGGTCACAATCCTGGGACCTGCGACCATCAAAGGCAGCGGGCACACAAAAATACAGGGCAAAAAAATCGCCATTGTGGGTGACGAAAAAAAGGTACAGCTCCAGGCGCAATATATTACCCCCACCCATCCGATACTCGGCATGGGTATGGTCACCATTGCCCAATTAGATGCCAGCCAACAGGTGAATTTTTGTCGCAGTCCTATCACAGTCATTGTTGCCGGACAGCAATTTACTGCCCGTTTTACCCCGACACAACCGGCGAATAACCCATCAACCGGGCCTGATGTGACAACACCAAGTATGGGAAAAGGCCGTTTTATTGCCAGTCAATATGCTATCAATGCCGGATAAAAAAACCTTCAACCTTATTTCTAAATAACAACGAACTCCTGAAAATATATCAGGGATATAGCCTAATAACAGGTGGTATAATATGGGACTCACCGAATTAGAAAATAAACTTGCTGCTATCGTACCAGATACAGATTTTAAACTTGATGAAAGAAGTACGCTGGATATTTTAAACTGGCTTAAAGAATACGCTGAAAAAATTCCTTTCGGTCAAGATAAAAATAAGTTCTGGGACAGTTTCTACTTTATTCAGGAAAATAATCCTGAAAAACTAGCGGATATTTATCAAAATGTGAATAAAGCAAAGGGCTTTTTACCGGCACATCAAGCTTTTGTCCTGGCTTTTTTAAAACTATTAGAAACAACCAAAGTATTATTCAACACCTTCCCTGCGCGGCATCGTGATCTTTATTACCGGGAATTATTGGGTCTAAAACCCAGAAGTGCCCAAGCGGATAGCGTTGCTTTAGGCATTACCCTAAATACAGACAATCCAGAATACCTTATCCCTAAAGGAACCCTCTTTGATGCCGGGCAGGACAGTGCCGGAAACCCATTACAATATGCATCAGATGCAGATTTACTGGCGAACCAAGGAAAACTGACCGATCTGCGTTGGTATCGGAAAGATAACGATGGCTGGCAATCTGCAATGCCCCTTAATCTTTCAGATAACATTAAATTACCTGAAAACGGTATTAAGCTTTTTAGCCCAACCCTCAACGATACCCCGGTTTTGTCTGGTTATCTAATTACCTCCTCTTTATTTGCTATGTCAAAAGGAGAACGTAGTATTAAGATAACGCTAGCAAATGAATGGATAGGTAATCCTAACAACATTACTGCTCAGATCAGTTCTGGAAAACATTGGATTTCATTATTAGTAAAAAAAGAAAATGTTAGTGGTATCAATTATCTTAAACTGTGCTTATCAGCTAAAGATGCTCCTATCAGCTCACCAGACAATCTTGATAATATGACGTTTGATCTACCGGTCTTAAAACTGAGCACCACTCAAGGAATTATTCTACCCAAGATTACAGGTATTGAGATCAATATTAATGGCAACCACAATGTGCTATATGCCTCTGATGACGGTATTGAACAAACAAATGCTACCAGTTTCCCTTTTGGTCAATCACCATCGTCAGGTTCTGGTTTTAATTTAGTGGCTCCTGAATGGTATGGTTCTAAAGAAGCAACACTTACTCTTACTCCTCAATGGGTTGGATTGCCTACAGATGATTTCGAAACATGGTATGACACATACGATCCTAAACCTGACAATAATGACGTATTTAAAGTACAAGGTTATTTAGTCACTTCTCAAAAAACGAAAGACGTACTCAATGGAAATGAGGCTCAAGCATTATTTCGTGAAGATACAAAACCACAAGGAAAAAGCCTAACGTTTACCTTACCTGCAATGGATTACTCCTTTGCAGACAACCCATCGCCCAATGACTGGCCGGCATCAATACGTATAGAATTGTCTGGACAGGATTTTATGCACTCTCAATATAAGCAATCTTCAGAAGGTAAAAAGTTACCCTATACTCCACAAATCAGCGAGCTAAAAATTGAATTCAAAGCAAAAGTTAAAGCCGAACAATATTCCGTTTATTCCCTAACTCCTTTTGGCTGGGACAAAGCAAATACAGAAACACTATCATTGATCAATGACACATTTTATTTAGGTTTTACCGATGTATTACCAGGACAAACTTTATCTCTGTACTGGCAGTTAGAAGGTCTTAAAGAACTACCTTTATCCTGGTCTTATCTGAATAAAAATAACACCTGGCAACCATTAACTCAGCCAATTCACGACAAAACCCGCAATCTATTTGATAAGGGGGGTTGGAGTACCCTATTACCTCAGGATGCTTCAAATCAAACATCTCAAATGCCGAGGGGGCGGTACTGGCTGAAAGCACAAATGGCACCACAAACGAATCAGGTAACACTGACCGACCTGCGTTGGTATTGGAAAGATGATGATAGCTGGAAATCTGCAACGCCTCTTAGCCTTTCAGATAACATTAAATTACCAGCAAACGGTATTCAGATTTTTAGCCCAACAGCTAATGATATTCCTGTTCTGTCCGGTTACCTAATTACTTCGTCTTTATTTACCTTATTAAAGGAAAAGAACAATATCACATTAATTCTGGCAAGCAGTTGGAATGGGGATCCTAATAACATCACCGCTAAAATCAGCTCGGGAGATCACTGGCTAACTCTGTCAGTCGAATATATCAGTAATCCCCCTAGCCTTAAGCTGCAATCACCCGATGATAATACTGATCTCATTAGCTCCCCTATTGGCTTGGATAATATGACGTTTGATGCACCAGTATTAAAATTAGCAACCGCTCAGGATCCCATTCTGCCCAAGGTTATTAATTTCAGCGTTAACAGTAACAGTGTGCTCCCTGCCTCTGAGGGAGAAAGTATTACTCGTTTCCCCTTTGGCCAATCGCCGTCGCTGAATTCCAAGTTTAATCTTCGTTTAATTGGTCCCAAATGGTACAGCACTAAATCTAAAGAGCTTAAATATAGTACAGAACTCACTATTACTCCCCAATGGATTAATTTACCCACAGAGAACTTTTCACAGTGGTATCAAGGATATGAGTCTAAACCTACCGATAATAGAGCATTTAAAGTAGAGTGTCATTTACTCTCGTCTGAGTCAAGTTATACACTCTATGAACAGTCGTTATTCGATGGAGAGGGTGCACCACAAGGAAAAAGCATGTCTTTTATTTTATTTGAAAATAATTTTTACCATGGAAACAACACTGTATCAATACATATAATACCGGTTGAAAAAGACTTTATGCATTCTCAATACAAGCAAAATCCCAACAATAAAAAACCACCCTATACCCCGGAAATCAGTGGATTACAAATTGAATTCAGTGCTAAACCTACAGACCAGCAATTCTTCATTTATCCCTTGACGCCTTTTGGCTGGGATAATGCAAATGAAAATATAACGTCATTAGCACATGATGCATTTTATTTAGGCTTTACCGATGTATCACCCGGGCAAACTTTATCTCTGTATTGGCAGTTAAAGGGCCTTAAAAAACTCCCCTTGTATTGGTTCTATCTGGATCAACGCAATACTTGGAAATCATTAAATAGATCGAGTCACGACCAAACACACAACCTATTTGAATCAGAGAGCCAAAGTATCCGATTACCAGAGGATGCTTCAAACCAAGCATCCCAAATGCCGAGGGGACGGTACTGGTTGAAAGCGCAAATAGAACGGGAGAAAAAGCAAATAAAGATAGCCCCTCCTGATTATTATCCAAGAATTAAAGGACTGTTGTACAATGCCATAACCGCCACGTTAATCAACACAGAAACCGTTGAGCAAGATCACCTTATCAACAAATTGGCTGCCGACAGCATTAAACAACCGGTCAATGCATCTGTTGCCATCAGTGAAGTGACTCAACCCTGGGCATCCTGGAACGGTCGCCCAAAAGAAACAGAGCAAGCATTCCTCACGCGGATTCCAGCCCGGCTCTCTCATCGTAACCGAGCGCTCAGCTGGAGTGATATTGTCACCTTACTAAAAGAGAATTTTGTCAGCTTATTTGATGTCAAACATCCTTCGGCCAGTGAATTAACTAAGATTCCTGCACCAGAAAAGCGACAATTAATCGTCATCCCTGATAACCGCTATAAAGATAACGATGATTCACTCCGTCCAGAATTGAATCAAGCCCGATTAACTGAGATGGTCAAATGGTTAGATCGATTAAGCAGCCCCTGGACAACCATTGAAATTAAGAATCCCACTTACATTAACATCCTGATTAACTATCAACTGGTATTTGCGCCAGGCGTTAACCCCGATTACGGCCATCATCAGTTACAACAGGAACTGAGCCGGAACTATATGCCATGGGGAAAAAATACGGCTATCGGAGTAACACCAGGTAACCACATTGATTACTACCAACTATTAGCCACTATTCAGCAATCACCTCTGGTTGAACGGGTTACTGACTTAACTTTGAAAAAAGAGAGCCATTCCACTGATATCGTGCGTGAAAGTATAGAAGCTAACGATAATGAAGTACTGATTTTAATCTGGCCATAAAAAACGTCCCCAAGCTAAGGAGTTGACAAATGAATAATCAAGATAACCTATTTCTCGTTGTTAAAAACGATATTACCTTTGATACCTTACTTGCCCAAGCAAAAGCCGTTATTGAACAACAGTCCGGCCAATGCTGGAATGATACAGGTGAGAATGATCCCGGAATCACTTTATTAGAAGCTTGTTGTTATGGTGCATCCGATCTGGCCTACCGCCATTCGCTGCCACTTCGAGATCTTCTTACCCTAGAAGAAAATAAGCAAAAATCCGGCGACGGTATTTTTCCACAGGAATTTGGCCCACAACAAATGTTGACTTGTGGCCCGGTTACCGCAGAAGATTATCGTCGGGCGTTGTTAGATTTGCGTAGTAATGACACCGTTAATGGTTATTTCTTCTTTATTGATGCACTATTGATCCATGAACCTAGCGATCAACGTTATAAATACTGGTATAATAAAAAAGAACGTAAATACAGTTTTACTCAAAACCGATACAGCAACAATCAACAATTAACACTGAGAGGAAACTACTGGCTTTATTTAATCCCTAGCCGGGAAACTGAAAATGATAAAACGCAGGCTCAGAAAAATCTGGAGGATTTTCTGAAAGACAACCGTAATTTGGGAGAGTCGGTCAGTAAAATTATTTGGCTGGAACCCATTGATCTGAAATTGCAAATTGATATTCAGCTTGATGATGATGCCAAAGATATCGCTGATATATTCGCTAAAGTTTATATGACAACGGAACAAATGGTACTTGAAAGACCATTACGCTATACCACACAGGACATGATTGAAAAAGGTTACAATAATGAACAGATATTTGAAGGCCCTTATTTACGTCACGGTTGGATACCGAAATTACCACAAACCAAAGATTATACCCACCCTACAGTATTAAATCTAAGCCCTCTGGTTAACCAGTTACTGGCTATCAAAGGGGTAAAAAACGTTACCCAATTCACGTTAGGTGAGCACGATGAAAAAATTTCTAAGTTATCAAATGATAATTGGTCCTGGGAAATCAAGCTGGGATACTACCCCAGACTATGGGGAGAAGACCCATTAGAATCGATTATCTTACCAAACAGCCCACTTACCATTACCACCAAAGGCGGAGTAAAAGCTGTCGTTACCAAACAGCAAGTAGAAGAAAAGATCATTGCCGACCCTCTAATTGATACAAAACCAGAATTATTAAACTGGGGAAAACATCGTAAAGTTCTGGATTACTATCCGGTGAGTAATAAATTACCCGCTTGTTATGAATTACAGGCCAATCCTCATCAACAGGTACAGTTACATCAATTTATGCTGCCTTTTGAACAAATGCTGGCTAATGGCTGTGCCGAACTCGCTTTACTACCAAAATTATTAGCATTTAAACAACGGGAAGATATTGTCCATGGCGCTCAATTGCCTTTTAAGACCAATACAGTAAGTCAAAAAATTTATCAGAATATAGAATCTAATTTAAAAGAAAAAATCGATAGTGACTCTCAAATCGATAATAAAGGTGACAATCAAAACTATAAAAAAGAGCTGAAAATTCTAGATTATCTGTTGAGATATTTTGGGGTTCAGCGTGCAACCATACCAATAAAACCAAACTTAAAAGATACAGATTATAAAGATTTTCTATCTACCCAGCGCGAATATTTGGCTCAACAACCTGATCTAGCCTATCAACGTAATAATATTCGTATTGATAAAGTATCAGCCCTTCAGAAACGTATTGCTGCCCGTCTTGGCCTAGGAGGAGAGTGTTTCAGTGAAAAGCCGAAGCTGGATAAACTCCCCTTTTACCTGATTGAGCATCGTCAGCTCTTACCGGTAAAACCTGATGAAAAATTTAATGAAAACCAGACTCCTACTAATCTAGAAATTCAAGATGATCAAGTAAAGATCACTCAAAGTGATACAGAAAACCAGATAAAACAAGGTCAGGTGATTAACCTTACTTTTAACGAATCCGACGAATATGGAGATCTCACAGAATTCACATTACTGAATCAAATGATCACTGAGGTAGCAGGGAATACATTCACCCTTAACATCAATAATAGCAGCGATCTGAAGGACAATAAGGACAAAATAAAAGCAGCATTTGACCAAGATAAACTGAACTGGTGCAATAGTCCAGTATGGATGGAAGATATGGATTATCAGCTGGATTATGCCAGTGAACCTCCATCTCACAACACAGAAAATGAACGCTGGATTACCATCAGTGACCAAAGCCACTTCCCTTCAATGATCGAAAAGAATGACGAAATCACACTGACAATAAAGTTTGATTATAAACTTAGTACACACATAGAAAAACTTGATCGTAGTAAGAGACAGATATTGCTTAGAAGGAAACCAGATTCGAAAAATAATTTTCCACCAAAGGAAATATCATCGCTCTATTTCTGGTATATCGATCGCTTAGATGGAGAAAATGAACTGGTTTATTCCGATGAAACTTCCTCACATAGTGAAAAAGATGAATGCTGGATTACTGTTAACGATGAAATCTACTTCCAGAATATACTTAATAACATTAAAGATAATAAAGAAGTCACACTGAAAATTAAATCTGATGACAAACTTAATACATACATAGAGGAGTTTAATCATGAGAATAAACAGATATTACTCAAAAGAAAGAAAAGTTCAAAAAATCACTTTCCATTAAAAGAAACAGCATCGCTCTATTTCTTGAAAGGTAATTACTCACAAGAAAAAAATGAACTGATTTATGCCAGTGAACCTCCCTCAAAAAACAGTGAAAAAGATGAATACTGGATTACCATCAGCAACGAAGTGCATTTTAAAAGAATATTTGAATCCTCTATATTGACAATTACATTTGATTACAAACTCATTATAGGAATAAAAGAATTTAATAAAGATAAAAGTAAAATATTAATTGAAAAAAAACCAGGCTCAAAATATAATTTCCCAAAGAATGAAGAAGCATCGATGTATTTATGGCACATCGATGAATATGACCGTGGCATTGAACTAGTCTACGCCGATGAATCTTTTGAAAATAGTAAAAAAGATGAATGCTGGATTACTATCAGTGACAAAGATTCTTTCAAAATAATATATGACGACAGAATTAAAGAAATCACACTGAAATTTAAGCCTGATTACAAACTTAAGGCGTACATAAAGAAACTTGATTATGATAATAAACGGATGTTGCTTAGAAGGAAACCAGACTCTAAAAGCAATTTCCCACAAAAAGAAATAGTATCGCTCTATTCCTGGAGTATATTCGACCCCCGCGAAGAAAATAAATTAGTTTATGCCAGTGATACTACTTCAGATAGTGAAGAAGATGAATGCTGGATTACCATCGATGATGAAGAATACTTAGGAGAAATATCCAGGTATTATAAAGAAAAAAGAGAAGTAATACTAGATATTAGATCTGATTACACACTTAGTACACAAATAGAAAAATTTGATCCTATTAAAAGACATATATTGCTTAAAAAAGAGTCAGACTCAACAAATAATTTTCCCAAAAAAGAAGTAGCATCGCTTTACCGCTGGCACTTATCCGGCAAAAGATATGCCCAAGCTGACCATTTTTCATTTGTGGTCAGTGTGGTGCTAAATCGCGAACTTATTGGGAGTGGCCCAGTCGATCTTTACAAACTAGAATCCTGGGTGAAATCTGGGATTTTAGCCGAATTACCTGCTCATATCTCATTAGTTATTCATTGGTTGTCACCGGAAGATTTCAAGAAATTTGCCACCACTTATAAGCTTTGGCAAAATAACGGCGCTCCATTAGGGGATCAAGCGTATAAAATTTTAGAAACACTAACTCTGGGAAAACAACCGTCTGCTTCAGCAGATACATCCACCCTCTTTGCTCCACCACCAGCAGAATGAAAATCACCAACAACATACTGATTTAATTTATATTTATAATATTGATCACAATGTTCCATCAGGATAAATAATGCTATTTTATTCGTAGATAATAAATTTTATATTCAGATTTCTTCATATTTAATTAAAAAGGAAATATTAATATGGTCTCGGAGCCAAATCTGTTAAACCGGATTATCATTACTATTGAAGCTCATAACGAACAGGCAGCTAAAAAAGTATTGCATGGCTCCCTGCTTAATCAAGCCAGTATGAAAAAACTCATCAATTCATGTTTTAATCAATATACTATTAATAAGAATACCTATTTGGAGACAATAACCCTGAATCTTGGAGAAATAAATTTACATGACTTTAATTCACTATTCCCTGATCGGCTCAATGTTGCTTTAAATAAAGCATTGAGCCAATATCAGATAAATAATCAAACTGATGCCGAAGATTTTATTTACTACTTACAGCAGAAAGACGCTACATCAAACCCAATGGAGGCAATAAAGAATAGTAAAATTACTGATATCAATATTAAGCAAATTATAAATCAATTAACTCAGATACAAAACGAATGGACACTATTATTGGCAAAAAGCTGCTTATCTGAACACAGTCTGCAAAAACTTCTGGCTATCAGTCAACCGGCTTTATTAACCGCCATTAATCGTAAGTTATCAGAAAAAATAAACAAACCACAACATCAGGAGGAGCTTGTCTCCTCCGAACAACTGATATTCAATGCACTGGAATATATACAACGGCATAATACACAGGAAATACCTAAACCCGATGCAAAAATTATCTCTCGCATCATAACTGAACTTAATAAGGGTACTTTTAATACAGCACCTATTATTGCGTTATTTCGTCAAGTTATCGCTCACAATTCCCCACTGAATGAGTGGCTGGAACAATTCTGGCAAACAAAACCAATTTCACAGTTATGTAAAAAACATCTGTCAATTGAAGAATACCAATATCTGTCGAAATACTTTATTACAACGGGAGGAAGCAACCACAACCCACTTCGACCTAATAACAAGCCACACTCTGAACCAACTTTATTACCTGAACAAGCCCTGCCATATCAGGTGAGTAATGCGGGGATATTGGTTCTTTGGCCAATATTACCCGCATTGTTTAATCGACTTGGTTTGCTTGAAAAGCAAAAATTTATCCATCGTCAAGCCCAGTTCAGCGCGGTTGATCTCCTCGATTATCTCATTTGGGGAGCCGAAGAAACACAAACAGAACGAAAAACACTAAATCGCGTTCTGTGTGGGCTAACGACCAATGAAGATACGGAATCATTCCCTGTTGAACCAGAGACACGATTGATAGCAGATCAATGGCTGGACACGATTATCAGACAACTTCCCAGTTGGAAAAAGTTAAGCCGCAATGATGCCCGCCAGTTATTTTTACAACGACCAGGTGAATTGCTGGTCGATAAACAGGAAATCAAAATTACGGTACAACATGAGCCATTTGATGCGCTATTAACCGATTGGCCTTGGCCGCTCAATATCGCAAAACTTCCCTGGTTGGATCGCCCTTTACGGATCGACTGGCAAAACATTTAAAAGGTTTATATGAACTTTCCTCTAACAAATAACCACTGTATGGCAGCAGAGTTACATTGGATTTATCCTCATTTGGAACGTATTGATCTGCTATTACAACGCTACTATTACCAAAAGGGAAATTGGTACGATTCCTTACCAGAAAGTTTTTTACTGACCGAAGATGAAATAGAGCAACGTTTGATAAAACCATTAGGCATTCCCCATTGGTTAAAACAGAATGATATTATTAATCATGAGGCAACAGAGAATAAATCTATTTCCGGTACATTATCATTGCTGATAAAGCGTTTTGAACTTACCGAATTTGAGTGTAATGTCTTACTACTAGGTTTATTGCCACATTTTGACAGCCGTTATCATGCACTATTTGCTGTTCTGCACGGTAACAGTAAAAAACAGTGGCCCAGTTTTGCTTTAGCGATTGAATTATTTAGCCAACGCCAAAGTGATTGGCAATTACTGCAAAACAGCTTTTTACCGCAAACTCCGTTAATTAGTCACCATTTATTACGACTCAATAACCAAGAGGAACCCATTTGGCTACAAACTCAATTTTTGACTCACAATGCAGTCTGGCATTTTCTATCAGGTCAGCGAGTCATTCTACCTCCCTTGATAATTTGTGCTTACTGGTGTCACCCTGCCCTACACACTCGGTATCCGCAAATTCTTTATCATTCACTTGAAAAGATATTATTAAATGAAACGGACGAAATACGCCCGCTGGTGATACTCAGAGGAAAACAGGATAGCGCCAGAGAACTGACAGTGAGTAATATTATGGCATTTCATGGCATCAATACCTTAACCCTCGATTTAGCCCGTTTGCCAGACGAAGAGAACACCACCGCAATATCTGACCTGCTAACAGGCGTAATAAGAGAAGCCAGACTACACGATGCCTGCTTATTAATTCGCAACTTTTCTTTACTGGCAGAGGAAAAGAAAATATTACACAACGAATTATCCGCCCTGTTGAATCAACCAAAATTGAAAGTGGTTTG
Source organism: Photorhabdus khanii NC19 (assembly GCF_000517265.1). Lineage (GTDB taxonomy): Bacteria > Pseudomonadota > Gammaproteobacteria > Enterobacterales > Enterobacteriaceae > Photorhabdus > Photorhabdus khanii. The sequence continues at coordinate 114,892 of NZ_AYSJ01000013.1, read as the reverse complement.
TTTGGCAGAACCGGGGGATTCATTAGTGTGGATTAAACATCTGCCAATGGTGCAAATTGAGATGCCGATCGCTACTTTGGCGGATAAGCAAGCCATGTTGAAAGAAAATCTGCCGGATAATGTCATTCAGGAAATGGATATTACTCAGCTATGTCAACGTTTTTCATTTACACCGGAAACATTACCGCTAATTCTTACAGAAGCTTATCAATACCAGGCCCTGCGACAACCGGAAGGCCAATTGGAAGAAGCGGATTTGCGTAAAGCATTAAGTTTCCGCGCTCAACAAAATTTCGGTAAATTAGCCCAGCGAATAACCCCAAAGCGCAATTTTAATGATTTAGTAATTTCAGCGGGATTAACTCAACAACTGAAAGAAATCATTGCCGCCATTAATTACCGTGACCAAATATTAAACGCGGGTTTTCAGGAAAAAATAGGTTATGGCACTGGTATTAGCGCCCTATTTTATGGTGAGTCAGGGACCGGAAAAACGATGGCCGCAGAAGTGATTGCCGGGCATCTTGGTGTTGATCTGATTAAAGTAGATCTTTCTACCGTTGTGAATAAATACATCGGTGAAACCGAGAAGAATATATCTCGTATTTTCGATCTGGCAGAATCGGATTCCGGTGTGCTGTTTTTCGATGAAGCAGATGCCTTATTCGGCAAACGTAGTGAAACCAAAGATGCTCAGGATAGACATGCCAATATTGAAGTTTCTTATTTATTACAACGACTGGAAAATTATCCGGGATTAGTGATTTTAGCCACCAATAATCGCAGTCATTTAGACAGTGCTTTTAATCGCCGTTTTACCTTTATTTCTCATTTTACTTACCCCGATGAAGTATTACGCAAAGAGATGTGGCAAGCAATCTGGCCTGAAAAACTCAATTTATCAGACGAACTTGATTTTGAGTATTTGTCTAAACAAACAGATCTGACTGGAGCTAATATCAGAAACATTGCCTTATTATCATCAATATTAGCCGAAAATGATAACGGTGAAAGGATTGAAAATAAACATATAGAGCGGGCAGTGATGCTTGAATTAAATAAAACTGGCCGACTATTTTTTTAAACATTCAATAAGATTGGAGTCGATATGACAGATATAACTAACCTTAACAATGCTATTGTTGAAGTTAATAAAGCATTAGATGAAATTTTATCTAAATGTTTAAACACTTCTAAACAAGAACCTAAACAGAAGTCTGAACAGAAGTCTGAACAGAAGTCTGAACAGAAACCTGAACAGAAACCTGAACAGAAACCTGAACAGAAACCTGAACAGAAACCTGAACAGAAAATTGATATCCGTTTTGATCTACCAGAAGTTAACTCAATTCCTTCAAAGCCTACGGTAAGTGTATTTCTTTATGATATACATGAAGATCTACAATTACGTTCTGCCGAATCAAGACGTTATGACCCTAAGAATAATCTATTACTACCTGGATGGGTAAATATTAATTATAACTATTTAATTACTTATTGGCATCCAATCCAACCATCAAGTGATAGTTCTAACCCGGATAGCAAGCCTGATAATCAGGCTGCGCGAGTCATGACAGGTATTTTGAACGCATTGATCAACAACCGTCAATTATCTAAAATTCCTGGAGCATATACCCGAGTTATTCCACCGCAAGAAAATCTAAATAGTTTGGGTAACTTTTGGCAAGCGCTCGGCAATCGCCCTCTCCTTTCTTTATTGTATTCAATTACAGCTCCGGTAAGACTACTAAATAACAAAGACTTTGTAAAACCAATCAGCCAAATATCCGCTTCTGTAGATCAAAAATCAAGTTTGGACAGTGCACAAATAAATCAGGCCCTGTCAGATAAATTGTGTGCAGATTTAGGTGGCACCGAAGATGTGCGTCTTGCCCTTGCTAAAGTAAGTCTGACAACCCAACCCGATATGGATAAGAATGGAGGGCAGGAAAATGAAAACGTTATTCTTGAAGTTTCTGGCATGACCAGCTCAACTTATTTACAGAAAATAAAAGATAATGTTGCGGAGTGGAAAAACAATCAAGGTGCAATTATTGAAATAAATGGCACAGGAATTATTATATCTGAAGAAAATTACGATCAATTAATTGAGGTTTAAGATTGTTATTTATTCAACCAAAATGATAAATCACTATTAGGGATCTGGGAAGCATATTTAAAGCAATTAATTAAATTATTTCCAAACCAAATCAACAAGTTAAAGCATATAGAATTATGATGTAGAATAAAATTATTGAATTAGAGATAATCCATAACTATACTTTTTATCTGAAATATATTTCTTACTTCAAACTAATAGGTAGGTAATAATATGAGCTTTAAATATAAAGGAAAAACAAAGCAAAAAACACCCTCATCACAGTCAAAGAATATGACTAATCATGAAAGCAATTCATTAGAATTAGAACTCAATGCAGCGCCAAGAGACAAGGGAGCTGACCATATCATGGAAGGAATCAATCCAAATGGGCCTACTTCCGTAAATCATAATGAATTACCTGCTGACACTCAGCTATCTCAGATAGCTATGCTGGGTAGCCATGATGCAGGGACCTATGCCTACAGCAGAAAAAGAAATGGAACAGCCAGTAGTTTAGGGGCGGTATTCCCCTTTGCATTTAAAACCCAAAATAGGAGTTTGAAAGAACAGGCAGAAGCGGGGACGAGATATTTCGATATTCGCGTAGCGCGGAACAAAAATGGCTCATTTAGCTTTTTCCATGGCCCCAGTATTGCGGCCGGCGATGCCATTGCCGATGTTAAGGAATTATTGAATCATGCAGCAAAAGATACCAATAATTTTTATCTCATCAAATTTGTATTTAAAGGAGAAGGCAAGAAAAAGAACACCGCTTCTGGAACGCCGGCTTCAGATATATTTTTGGAGCAGGTACTCAACGGTCACCATGCTAATCTTATTACCAGTAATGATACACCGAGTTTAAGCAAAGCAACGGTTGATTTATTGAGTAAAGGAAAAAACATCGGGATTATGGTGCATGGTTATAGCGGAACTGAGTCACATTGGGTCTACAAAGAACAAGTTCACACAAAGTGGGCTAATCAAGCGAACGCAAGGGCTACAGCCGATTTCCTGAGTGAGTTTCATGCAAACCCTGCGCCTGAAGATCAACTTAATGTTATTCAGACGAACATGCCGGTGGCTTCTATTGGACGTGGGCAATTGACTTTAGGGGTAAAAAGTTATCTATCCAGAAATAATACCGTTTTGGCCGATGCGGTTGAAAAGATCCCTCATGCTGGAATAATCAGTGCTGATTATATAGGTAACACTCATAGTGCAACCTCAAGCTTTATAGAGACGATTGAATCACATAATCGACGCCTAATGAGGACGAACTAATAAGGTAAGAAAATTGGGTATGAAAGGCAGCCTAATACACTCGCTTCCCCGCCCTATAATATCTCGCCTAACATACCTCTTGCCAAAAATTAATAGGTGGTAATATGGAACACAGCAGATACAGTGAAAATATCAGGCATTCGAAAAACAGAGAAAAAAAACACTCAATGCAGTTAGGGAATTCTATCGAAGATGATGAGGACATATATAGAAACCCATTTGGGTTGGGACTGGATTTACTCTTTGGGCCAAAATTAAGAACAGGAAATGATCGAGATATACAAGGTGCACAATCTTTTATTTCATCACTCCCGGAACAAAGCCAATCTATCGCCAGACCGATAGCAATGGCCGATATATTAAGTGAAAGTGCACTGGCTTCACAACCCATTATTACTGATTTAATTAACCCGCAAAAAATAGCCATGTCAGAAGGAGTAAGAGATATTTTAAATAACAAAAAAGGAGGTGGCGACCTGGTGTTCAAAGCACTACAAGTCACCCCGTCAGGTTCAACTTCTTCATTCAACGCATTAAAAATTGTCGATACCTGGCAAGGTGAAATGCCGGATAACAAAACATCTATCCTGGCTTATTGGGTGCCACAAGGAGGATATGTTGATATCCCGGCACAACCCGATCTCAGTCGTCATCCACAGCATGTATTTACCCCAGGTTTCAGTGGATGTTCATTTGTTATCGATAAAATGAATACAGATACTCTTCGGGTTCGGCACATACAAGGTGATAAAGAAGACGTCGAATATAATAATCTTGATATTGATCACGGAATGGGTATGGTTGCAGCAATGGAATTCCGCGATTATGGGTATCACGAAACAGCTAATAGCGAGGTTGTTAAAAATACCTATGGTTCTGCATTCTTAAAATTTAATCCAGAAGAAAAACAATGGCAACTTCACTATCAGAAACTGGCGGCAGCTCCTAATATCATGGCAATAGAATCTAAACCTGGTGGGTTATTCAGCAAACCTTCAATTAATGCAAAAACTTTCATATCCAAAGATATGAAAGTTACTGGATATACTAAGAAAAATATCCAATAAATAATCAGATGGTTGGTATTGGTTGATATTGAAAACTTGGAGCCATTGCGTATAGGATATTAACGTACAGCACCTAACGACCCATAAGTTGGAACATAAACTCCCGACATCGATATCACAGAAAAATACCTCGCAATATTTACCATGCTGATTATTTTATAAAACTTAAGAAACCGATAAATATAAAAACCCGCACTGATAGCTGATGGAAACGAATTACCTATTGGATTGACTCATAAATTCCAGCTATAGAAATTAGTGTTGTCTAATATAATTTTTTATCATAAATGGTTGATATGAAATATGAAAAAATATGAAATGTTAACATTAAGACGCGATCTCGAGTCACTAGGTTATAGAAAAAAGAACAACCCATTCTTATGGGAACAAGATAAGGATACTGTTCATGAGAGTCTTTCCAATGAATTCCCTAACAATCGAAGGAATAAGAATTATCTTAATGATCTGGCAGAGTATTGCTGGTTAGTTTATCGTAAGGCCCTTTTATCAAAGGGACCAATGCTAATTGGTCGAGCTAATGATCTTTGGCAAGAAAAATGGCTTAAGCCACTTGGGCTCGGTCGAGGAATAAATGAAAATTTATGGAACCAAAACGCCCACGGAAATATGCTGGTAATAGACAAATGGTCTGGTGTAATAAATGATTGTTGGGTACTTGGTGGTATTCATAGGCATGCAGATTTTCATCTAATGTCAACAGCAGCCCCTGCTAATTTATGGAATCACGAAGATAGCTACCACGTAGTTACAGCGAGAGAAATATTAGGTCTTCTCAATTTTGGATATAAACGAGAAAAACGAGGGGGACAAGTGATTTATACATGTAAAAATTATTCTTCTGCCGATAGAGCGGCTCTTCTCCCCTATAATATTTTAATGAAAAATGCAATAGGACAGGGACCGTCTTCAATTACAAAACTCATTTTTGAACAAGTGACAGGTTTTAACGAGGAAATTAGAGCGTTCGATTATTCTAGCTTAAAACATGCAAATAAGGGGGTTTAGATAAGGGATGCAATCGCAAAAAATTTTACCTTTTCACCTATCAGGACAATCACCAAATCAAGGAACATAAAATGATATCCACCTTCGACCCGACCGTATATGCCGGTACTCCTACAGTCAATGTATTGGATAACCGAGGGCTGACTGTACGGGAAATCGCTTTTCACCGAGCCAACGCTGGCGACAATGCCGATATACAGATTACCCATCATCAGTATGATTCACGCGGAAATCGCTCTCAAAGTCTCGATCCGCGTTTATATGATCTGATGCAAACAGATAATACAGTGCAACCCAATTTCCACTGGCAGTACGATCTCATCGGCACGGTACTGCGCACGATAAGCGCCGATGCCGGATGTACCGTGACATTGAGAGATATTGAAACTCGCCCGGTTCTGAACATAAACGCAATAGGTGTGACGCAAACCTGGCAATACGAAGACAGCTCATTGCCTGGCCGCCTGCTGTCAATCAGTGAACAATCCGCTGATGAAAAAGTCCCTCGTGTTATCGAACGTTTTATCTGGGCTGGGCATTCCTTGGCACAAAAGAACCTTAATCTGGCGGGTCAGTATATACGTCACTATGACACCGCCGGGCTGAATCAACGCAGTAGCTTATCTCTGACCGGTACGCTCCTATCCCAGTCACTGCAATTGCTGAAAGATGATCAGATTCCTGACTGGTGTGGTGATAACAAGTCAGTCTGGCAGAGCAAACTGGAAAATGAGATTTACATCACAGAAAACACCGCTGATGCCACCGGCGCCCCTTTGACACAAATTGATGCCAAAGGAAATAAGCAGCGTCTGGCGTACAATGTCACCGGACAACTGGAAGGTCGCTGGTTAACGCTCAAAGGACAATCGGAGCAAGTCATCATCAGATCCCTATCCTATTCGGCAGCAGGCCAGAAAATAGATGAAGAACACGGTAACGGCGTAGTGACGCAATACACTTATGAGCCGGAAACCCAGCGATTAATCCATATCATCACCCAGCGCACCAAAAAGCACCCCTTTAAGGAAAAATTACTACAGGATTTACTCTATGAATATGATCCGGTGGGTAATATGGTCAGTATCTTTAATCAGGCAAAATCAGCCCACTTCTGGCGCAATCAGAAAGTGGTCCCCAAGAACACTTACAGCTATGATTCTCTATACCAACTTATCCAGTCTACCGGCCACGAGATGGCTAACATTGGTCAACAAAACAACCAAATGCCTACACCTCTCATTCCTCTTCCCTCTGATGACAAAATCTATACCAAATACATCCGTACCTACAGTTATGACCGAGGCAATAACCTAACGAAAATCCAGCATAATGCACCAGCAAGTCGTAATATTTATACGACAGAAATAACAGTATCTAACCGCAGCAACCGAGCCATACTGAGTCAAAGCGCACTGACACCGGAAGATGTGGATGCTCAATTCGATGCAGGCGGGTATCAGCTAGCGTTGCAAAAGGGACAAGACTTAAGCTGGAACCAGAGAGGTGAATTACAACAGGTCACAACGATCAGCCGTAACAATAGCACGGCTGATAAGGAATGGTACCGCTATAGCGCAAATGCAATGCGGGTGCTGAAAGTCAATGAACAACAGACAAGTAACAGTACACAGCAACAACGGGTGGTTTACCTGCCCGGACTGGAGCTGCGGACAACAAAATCAGGCACAAAAACAACCGAAAACCTGCAAGTGATCACTATTGGAAAAGCAGGACACGCACAAGTACGGGCACTGCTCTGGGAAAAAGTCAATCCCGGTGATACAGCCAGGGATCAGATACGTTACAGTTATGACAATCTGATTGGCAGCAGCGTGCTGGAGCTGGACGCCAAAAGCAGAATTATCAGCCGCGAAGAATATTACCCATACGGGGGCACAGCAGTATGGGCAGCCAGGAAACAGATTGAGGCGGATTATAAAACCATCAGATATTCAGGCAAGGAACAGGATAAAACTGGGTTGTATTACTACCGATACCGCTATTATCAACCATGGATCGGCAGATGGTTAAGTGCCGATCCGGCAGGAACCGTGGACGGATTGAACCTGTATCAAATGGTCAGGAATAACCCAATTCGTTATCAGGATGAATCGGGCACAAATGCACATGATAAGGCTCAGGCCGCCTTTAAAGAAGGCAAGAAAATAGCCATTAATCAACTAAAAACAGCCAGTAGCTTTTTGAAAAACAGTAAAAACAATGAAAGCGCCCTTGAAATCTACAAGATATTTTTCGGTAGCCATCAGGAGGTTGATCAACTCCCGCAATGGAAGAAACGTATTGACAGCGTTATGCATGGGCTAGACAAATTAAAAACCACGAAACATATTAATTATCAAAAAGATAAATCAGGTTCATCCAGTACTGTTGCCGATTTGGATGTTGAGGAGTATAAAAAACGGTCAGAAAGAAAAAATGCCTATGTCAATGTGTATTCTGATGCACTGAAAAGAGTCTATGAAGATCCGCTATTAGGAAGTGAACATGTCGCCCATATCGCTATTCACGAACTATCTCATGGTGTATTGCACACACAAGATCATAAGTATATTGGTGTTCTATCCCACCCAGGTTCACACGACTTAACCGATTTACTCAGTATTTTGATGCCACCGGCCAATGAGCAGGATAAAACAGAGAAACAACGTCGTGCCACTGGCTCAAGAAAAGCGCTAGAAAATGCAGATTCATTTACCCTATCAGTACGATATTTGTATTACACCGCACAAGATCCCAATTTCTTATTGTCTCTTCGCAGAGAACACCAAGAGTTCAGTCATAAAAGAGTTGATCGATTGATTGTTACTCCCCCCAAACGGACCAAAGCACAGCCAGGATAATGTCCATCAATCAAGGATAAAAATTATTCTTTCAAACAAAAATCTCTGGCAAACATTGTCAGAGATTTTTTTTATCAACGTAAATAGAACCGCTTGATCCCTACGCGGCACTCGATTCACTGTCTTAACGCTATATATTTAATTTTATACCTAGTACAATTTATTGTATAAAAAATAATAATTTTTCTATATGGGGAAAGTAAAATATAAAAAAATGTGGCCTATTCCATATATTCTAAAATAAAATGCAAATTCCGTACCATTTAGCTCAAAGCTCACATTATGATAGGCATACCTATACCAAGGAGATAACCTATCATGTCAACAAACCCAACCTATCGGGTGGCCGCAGTTCAAGCCGCCCCCATTTTTCTCGACCTGGAAGCGACTGTTACAAAAACTATCGCATTAATTGAGTCAGCAGCCGGCAATGGCGCTAAATTGATTGCTTTTCCTGAAACCTGGATACCTGGCTATCCGTGGTTCATCTGGCTGGATTCTCCCCTCTGGGGCATGCAATTCCTCAAGCAATATCACAACAATTCATTAGTTCTCGATAGTCAGCAATATCAAAGAATTGAGCAGGCCGCCGCCGATAATCATATTATGGTGGTGCTCGGTTTCAGTGAAAAAGATAAAGGCAGTCTTTACATCTCCCAATCTATTATCGACCAAACAGGTAAGACGTTACTGGCACGAAGAAAATTAAAACCCACTCATGTGGAAAGAACGATCTTTGGTGAAGGTGATGGTAGTGGTTTAAATGTTATTGAGACCTCTCTTGGTAAAGTTGGTGCCCTAAACTGTTGGGAACATATCCAACCTTTATCAAAATACGCCATGTTTGCTCAGGATGAACAAATCCATATTGGTTCCTGGCCAAGTTTTTCCATCTATAAAGGGCGCGTTCATGGCCTGTCAGGTGAAATGAATACCGCTGTCAGTAGTGTATATGCACTGGAAGGCCAATGTTTCTTCATTGGTGCCTGTGCCCTGGTTTCACCAGAAATGATTGATATGCTCTGCCAGACCGAAACACATAAATCTCTGCTTGAGATAGGTGGAGGCTATGCCTGTATTTATGGACCAGATGGCAAACAACTCGCTAAGCCACTGTCTCCTAACGAAGAAGGATTACTGTACGCAGATATCGATCTGAATGAGATTACCTTAGCAAAATCGGTTGCAGACCCCGCCGGACACTATTCACGACCCGATGTAACCTGTCTTCTTTTAGATAAAACCCGACGACTGCCGGCTATTATCAAAGAAACCGAATGGTGTGACAGCGAAGTTTGCATTGAAAAGGAAACGCTCAATAAACAGTCGGAAGAAAAACCTGATGACATCAATATAAATACCAACCAGAAACAAATAAAATAATTTTATAAATTTATTTTCAGCCGCGCAGTAGTCATTCAGTTGCACCAATCCCTGAACACGCGGCTGAAATGCGTTAGATCATGCCATATCAGATACTTGTTTCTTAGTACCGTCTTCTTTAACGCCTGTTCTTTCATCCCGCTTCTCCTGCCTCATTTATATCTAATTAATTACAAAGGATTTTTTAACTCATCCTATCATTTCAGTCATCAGATAAATCGCTAAAACTAACCTGAGTCCTACTTGCTGTTCACTCAATACAGAGGCTTCATTAAGACTCTTATCATAAAAAATAATAAATAAATACTTATATATAATTAAACAAATTAATAATTTCCACTTACATTAATTAGTATTTTAAATTAATTCATGTTGATTATAATTGACTAACTTGATTAATGCGATTTTAAGGTTATGGATAATATTTAATTATCAATAGTAACCAATATAAATCAGATCAATGCGGTAATGATTCAGTTAACACTGATGATTATCCCCATTCATCCTTCCATTAATTTGGTAAATGCAGTGAAACAAAATTGTAAAAAATATATGACAACATTGAAGTTCTTATTTTTCATCTATAAATATAATCAACTAGGAGGATTATATGTCACATTCCGATTATGATATTGAAAATACCAATAGTAATGCACCCTATGCAAAAGGAGAAAATAACAGCATTTTATCTCCAGTAGCAGAATCTTCATCCTGGAATCAGCGTTATCCTGATCAAGAAGAAACAGAACATGCTGTAGTCCAGGGAAAATATTGGGAATACCCGCGTAATAGTCATGAAGATTGCAAAGATAATAAATGTAATAAGAATAGCGATGAAGTATTTATCTCTCTATTAAAAGGTAATCAAAATTACCCAACTTGGATCACATCCGATATTAAATCAACGAGCCTATATATAGTTGAAAATCTATTTTCTTATCGTCACTATTCACCTGAATTCCAAAATTCTTTAAAAGAGAAGTTGAGCATTGTTTTTGACAAATATTCAGAAATAAAATACTCAGATTTACTGCATACAATAAATAATATCCTTAACCTTATTTTTATCAAAGATTATAAGAAAACAGATAGCGATGCAGCGATAAATACTCTACTGGCAAAGATGGAGATTATTAACAAACTAGAAAATCTGCATAAAGATGAAGTCACCACAGATAAAGTCAAAATAGATATATGGGAAGAATTAGGTATCAATCCCGAAGAGCCTTTACTGAAAATATATCGCGAGGCATTTTCTACAGGCGATATCGATGATGAAGTCTATTCAGATGCACTGCTAACTTTTATGTCAGATGGCAATATAGAGTTAAGCGATAAAGAAAAATCAGATTATAACCAACGAATTAAGGACAAAGAAGATATTTTCAAATCGTATAAACAAGGAATTGAAAAGGTAGCGAAGCTAATTACCTCAACTAATATTAACCCAGGCATACCCATTATTCACACGGAAACAAATCAAAGTATTAACATTGGCGATGATATATTATTAGCCCAATTAGCCAAAGAAGAGATAGCACTAAAAAACCAACATCGTGCCGAATATAACCAGGAAGATATTTTTGAACTGCAAACACTACAAGCAGCGAAATATCATTTATTAGTTTTATCTTCGTTAGGTGCCCTACTTTATCAAATTGCACCTAAAGTAGGAAAAATGATTAAAGGTCATGGTGATTATCGCGATGTTATTTTCGCCCAAGATCAGGCTGAGTTATTATTCAAGAAACATAATATTCAATATGATACAGATCATATTCTTACTCAAGAATCAAAACATATTGATATGGAAGGCTGTATTATTTTAACAGCAGCAATCATTTATCGAATGAGAAAAGAGAATGCTAATGTGGAACAGGCAGTTAATTACTCCACATTAGAAACAATAAAATTATTTGAAAATGACAAGAGAAAACTTAACCCTTTCAATAAAAACAATGTCAAGCCAGCAGGCTACTTTTCTTTTATCGATTTCAAAAAGAGAGATAAATTTGATTCACAATACAATTTCAATGAACAATTTAATGTTTACAAAAACCAATACAGTCATTATGAATCCATTTCACTCAGTAAGTTAATACTCTCATCTCCTGCTGCGAAATTAACTGTCGAAGAAATTATTAACCCACCAGAAGAAGCTTTTCTCTATTCAGTCGAAAAGGGTATGGGAAATGTTGCCATGATAAAAATGTATCAGGGTAATTGGTTGGTTGTTTCAACCATACAAGGGGGCGTGAAAGCAAAAAAATATACCCAACAGCAGGTTGATAGTCATCCCACCTTACGTGCCATGTCTAAACCCAATGCCTTATTTTTAATTGAGCTAAAAATGGAAATAGGCATCGGCATATTAATGCCAAATATGATGGTCAATACGGGGAAAAGGCTTTTTCCGATTGGCTATGAACGTTCTAACACTCTGATTGGTTTGTCAGAAACAAACAGATATAAATACTCTTATGACGCATTTTGGAATGATTATTATGGTATAACGTCAGGAATGAATGTAGGAATAAGTTTCACCGGTTCACCTAAATTTAATTTTTATAAAGAAGAGAACTTACTTTCTGTTGCCACAACAATAATACAGCAAGGTTTAAACGATATTGCAATAAAAAGTAAACAGGCGCTGGATATTACCTCTGGTTGGCATATAGCAGCAACCATTCTTATTCCTTTCTATAATGTTATCTATAAATCAACAACCGATAGCGAATATAAATTAACGGGAGAAGATGTTGGTTCAATTATCTTTGATACCGCAAATGTACTATTAGTTGTTGCCACTTTAGGCATGTCACTGACTGAATCAATGGCTGCAAAAGTAACACAAACGACATTACGCCTCAGACAAGCAGGTCTGTCCGGGAGAGCGTTAATTCAAGCTGTCATCAGAACATTACCAGAGCATGGCATAATCACCTTACGCCAATCTTCCAGTATTATACTCGGTGGATTAATTGATTTAATCGAACCTTTACCTATTAGATCAACACTGACCTTAACTTACCGTGGAGTCATAAGCGCAGTTGGTGCCATGAGAAATAGTATTAAGCTTGAGAAGAGTTTCGCCGATATTTTTGGCAAAAGTGCCAAAGGATTAGGTAAACTTAAAGATGAATGGAAAATCAGTCATCTTCCACTCGACGGAATAGTACCTCATTCAAATGAAGGAATATATAAAGGGATTTATTCAATACGCCCTGCTAATGCAGAAGCAGCCGTTAAACAGAGCTACTATATAAAAGAATCTGGTGCTAATTATCAAGTCAAATGGGATGAAGCAAATCACACCTGGCGTGTCGTTAACCCGGCTTACCCCGAACAATTTAGTTACTGGCCTGCGGTTAAATTAGATAAAAATGGGCATTGGATGACTCATGCCGATGTATCTAATAAATTTCTTATCCTGGAGCAAAGTAAAAAAATAGATCAGGAACTTGAAGCAGCACGCAGTAATATTAAAAACGATAAGATATTAGATGCATTTATTCATATCAATACCGCATTCAAAAATTGTGAAATATATGATATCGATAAGCTATCAGATATTACTGACACATTAACCCATTTTTTCGAAAAATCTCTCAAACTTGGAGATAACACAGCTCTACTCAGCACAGAGATAGCAGATATCCAGCAAGCTTGGATCCGTGAAGTTATCTTACCATTACAAAACAATTCGAGTATTTCGATTGAAAAAATTAATGCTATCAAAACCGAACTTCCTTATTTACTAAAAGAAGTATTTTCCTTTGAAAATCAAATACCCAACCAAGAAGAGATAAATAGAATTGCCCTTGCCATCGAGAAAATACCGTTCACACCGATACCAAAATATACCTCAGGTAATATCTCAAGAACGGCTCAATATACATCGATAGAGAGTAAGAGTGTTGATATTCCTCCTGTCGGGATCACAATAACAGGCAATGAACTATTTATTAATCAAGTCACCCATGCACTAGACGAAATAGACCAAATACCATCTGGAAATATCGTTATTCAGGAACTTGAAAAACAGGGTTTAAATATACAGCCTCCGACAATGAGTGCCATTGTACGCGAAAAAGATGGGCAATTTTATGCCAGAAACAGTGCCGGTAGCAGTATCGCCTTTGATCCAGATAATCATCTGATTGGCATGGAAGAAAAAATTACCGAGGAACCTTGGCGCTCTCGTGAACCCGCTATTGCCTTATATCATGAGATGTTACATATCTATTATAATCGTTACCCAACATGGTTTACTTCTATCGATAATAAAATAATTGATAAGAAAGTCAGTGGTGGTCTTTCTGCACTGGAAGAATCACGTATTGTGGGAACACAATATTACGTCAACGATGAAAATACGTTATTTAATTTCAGTAATTCTGATTATTTACTGGAGAATAATTCAGCCTTGTTAACGGAAAATAGATTCAGAGCAGAATATGCCATATTTAAAGGCAAAAATGAGTATATTATTCGACCTTATTCTGGCAAGGGCGATAATCAAATTCCACTGACAAACATCAAAATAAACATCAATGAATCACACCGAAATGTCATGGGCGTGGGTGATGGAAAACCTGAAAAAATGCCCAATGAATCGGCAACTGATTACCGAAACAGAGTGAGAGAATGGAGGAAAGCCAATAAGAAACCAGAAACAGATATTGGAACTGGCGATATGAGAAAGACAAAAGCTCAAGCCAGAATTGGACATTTACAAAAAGATTATCCTCAATTTGAACCGCAAAAAATTGAGCTTGGTGGTGCATTTCAATTATGGACAGTACCTAATAAACCTGCGAATAAATTGATGTTAAGTTCACACGGATATTTCTTCTCTGATAGTGCAACTACGCAAGTCCCCGCAGGGAAAACGCTCCAATTTTTTGGTCCGCACGGTAAGACATTATTGGAAGCACCAGAAAATCCATTGAACTCTCCCTTTGATGTTACATTGGGTAATAGCGGCTTTACTGTACAACCTTATGCAACAATTGAAGCAGGGAATACAGCAAGTCTGGCTAAGGTAAAAATAGGTGATAAAACTTTTACCGTAAATGATATTCAGAATATGACTGCTAATGATGTTGAAAATTATCAGCTTGCTACCGGAGTGGAAGCCAATACATCAAATCATGGCAGGGCCAGAAATTATGGTATCAAATATTATGAAAAAATGCCGGATGAAGAAGTTAAAGCGGCAATATGGAAAAACAGAGCAGACGATACGACGATCAATAAATATGATGCACTCGTAGTTAGCCCTGAAGCAGGAAACCGTAAAAAACTGTCCGATATTTTTGCCCTGATGAAATCAGACAAGACAATGGCAAAGTATGACGAAATTACCTTTGTTGCCTGTCGTGAAGAATTGAACAGAATAAACATGAAATCAGTGCATGATACTGGGCTTGGCGGTGGTTATGAACCCACGTTGGAACCAACGGTGAGCCTTTCACGCCGGCGACGGGAGGCGACATTCACCCTCGACGGAGCAATTATTTATTCTGTTATTACGGTAAATTTACATCATAATCTCACAACAGAAAAAATCGTCGGTATCGCCCCTTTCTTATTTATAGATAATTAAAACGTACCTTTACATCATCTGAAATACCAAACTAAGGCGGGGAACCCCTCCCCGCCTTATTTATACCAGATAGACAATAGTACACTCATGACACTCTTGATAGTGGCATCGAATTCTCACCCTTGAAACTGCCTCTTAGCGGATGTCGCCGCCGAATTCAGAACTACAATTCGTGTATATATACGTGTACACTACACGCATACTCAATACCGGAGATAAATCATGACAGCAAGACAACGCAACACACAGAGCGTCACACTGACTGTAGAACGAAGCTTACTGAGCCGGGCACGTGAAGCAGGTATTAACTTTAGTGCTACACTGACCGCTGCCTTGGATGCCGAATTACGTCATCACGAGGCACTGAAATGGCAGGAAGATAATAAGGAAGCTCTGGGGGCGTTAAACCGTTTCCATGACGAACATGGTTGTTTCAGTGATGAATACAGGACATTTTAACGATGCAATTCACCGTTTACCGTAATACTGGGAAAACCGTTGTTTATCCCCTGTTGCTGGACGTCACGAGTGACATTATCGGGCAGTTAAACCGTCGAATTGTGATCCCACTGCTGCCAGTTGAAAAATATCCTGACAGCAGTCGCCCTGTTCGAATGATCCCCCTTATCAGGCTGATAGACGACAAAGAATATGCTGTCATGACTCATGAACTAGCCAGTATATCTGTTCATGCTTTGGGTGCTGAATTTTGCGATGCATCGCAATACCGTAATCAGGTAAAGGCGGCACTCGATTTCCTCTTTGATGGTATTTAAGTCGGATAAGCGCAGACTGTTGCCAGACTGCGCTTATCCGACCAACTCCCTTGCGTGACGATGTTAGCTGAAAACCTTGCTGACTTGGAAGTACAATAGATATGTTGACATATGCTAAGTGCAGGCCTATATTGTGTACATATATTAAACAAAAGGAGGTTCACATGCGTACCGTAGCGATATTTAAAAACGGTAATAACCGGGCAATAAGACTCCCAAAAGATATGGATTTTGATGGTGTCGCCGAATTAGAAATTTCCCGTATCGGGGACTCCATTATTCTGAAACCAATAAAACCCACATGGGATTCTTTTCTGTCACAGGAAAAAGCTGATAACGATTTTTTAGAATCACGCCCTGATATTATCGAAGAAGGTCGCGTGAAATTATGAAAAATATTTATATGCTGGATACCAATATCTGCTCTTTCATTATGAGAGAGCAGCCTGCGAATGTTCTCCATAAATTACAACAATGTGTTTTGTACAGACATGAAATTGTTATCTCAGCAATTACCTATGCGGAAATGAAATTTGGAGCTATTGGCAAAAAAGCCTCTCCGAAACATACCATACTCGTTGAAGCATTCTGTCAACGCCTTGATGCCATCCTGCCATGGGATAAAGCCGCCGTAGATGCTACAACCAATATTAAAAACACGCTGACCACAGCAGGAACACCGATCGGCGCTAATGATACAGCTATCGCAGGACATGCACTAGCGTGTGGAGCAATCCTAGTGACAAATAATACCCGCGAGTTTAAGCATGTGGATGGCTTAATTATCGAAGATTGGGTAAACTGCCCCTAAATAACGTAAAAAGCATCACGGCTGGCTTATTAGGGACGCCTATAAACCAGCCATATCTACAATTTTCTATTTGCTATTAAATTACAGTTCTAAATCAGATAATCCAGGATGATCGTCAGGGCGGCGGCCTAAAGGCCAATGAAATTTTCGTTCAGACTCTTTTATCGGTAGATCATTAATACAAGCATAGCGGTTGTACATCAAGCCATCTTCGTTAAATTCCCAGTTCTCATTACCATATGAGCGAAACCAATTACCCGAATCATCGCACCATTCATAAGCATAACGAACCGCTATTCTATTATCAGTAAACGCCCAAAGTTCTTTAATCAGACGATATTCATGCTCTTTCTCCCATTTTCTGGCTAAAAAATCCTGAGCCTCTTTACGACTATGCACGAATTCAGCGCGATTACGCCAATGAGTATCCAATGAATAAGCCAATGAAACCTTTGCAGGGTCACGGCTGTTCCATCCATCTTCGGCCAAGCGAATTTTTTGAATAGCCGTTTCCCGGGTAAATGGCGGTACTGGCTGGCGAATTTCTTTTGTATCAGACATATTTTGTCTCCTAATTAATTATAATTAAATTTTCTATTAACTCACATTGTATTTATTCAATAATGCTTTAGCGATATTCATTGCTTCCAAAGCATAATTTCTATCATTCATTATATGGGCAGTGGTAATAGCGCCTTCTATCAGAATCAAAAATTTCCTGGCTAAATCCACCGATGAATCCGGCGATATTTCCTCACAAATAGAAAGAACGTAAGTAAAAACTTTCTCTTTATGCTCCTTAGCAATAATTCTTACCGGATCAACAGGATCAAGCCGTTCACCGGATGTATTGATAAACGCACATCCTCTGAAATCATCACTTTCGAACCATGTTTGTAATACCAGAAAAATATTCAGCAATTTCTCTTCTGGCGTCTTATATTCGGCTATTGATGAAGTAAACCACCCCATCCATCGTTCATCCCGTCGGCGAAGAACTTCTTCAACCAACCCATCTTTGGTACCGAAATAACGATAAATTGTTTTACGTGAAGAACCGGTCGTGCGCGTTATCAGATCGATACCTGTCGCTGCAATCCCCCTGGTGTAAATTAATTCATCTACAGCATCCAACATGTTTTCCCTGATGTTTGCCGCCTTCTCATTTTCCATGTTCTTCATGGTAGAACGATCATTCTCCATAGTCAACCTCTTAACTAAAAAAACAGAATAAACTTTCCATCTTTATGATTTAAAAAGTAATTTTAATAATAATCACATTTATCATAAAGATATTCATTTTTACAAAAAAACCGCCTGAAATAGGCTACAGTGCATTATGATACCAAAATCATGACGTAAAAGAATTTATGAAACAGATAATATGTTGTTTAGTAATATTTAATCATCTTATTATGCAAATGATAAAATAATATCAATATTTCTTTAATGAAAGAAAAAATTATTTTTGACATGTTAAATTTTAATTCTTTTATTATTTAATCAGAAGATAGGGGATATTTATACATAATAATCCGAATGATAATTTATTTATTTTCATTGTTAAGTAGTGATATTATTGATAACTGACGTTAAGAAATAATATAAATAAAGGGCGAATATCCGCCCTTCTGTCAACCACCAGCCAATTTAACTGTCATACCTTTGGCTTCAAGCAATTGCTTCAATAAATCCCTTTTATCGCCCTGAATTTCTATTTCGCCATCTTTTACTGAACCACCGCAGCTACATTTTTTCTTTAATTCAGCCGCCAACTTGACCAGTGTCTGGTCATCAGCGTCAATGCCGGTAATAACGCAAACGCCTTTTCCTTTACGACCACTGGTTTGGCGCTGGATACGAACAATACCATCCCCTTTCGGACGCTGAGGTTTAGCCGTTTCTTCCTGAATACGGCCCCCATCTGTGGAATAGACCAGACGCGAATTATTATCTTGCATTAATAACTCCTGCAATAGATTGATTAATCTGACGCAAGGCTGCCGCCGGATCCGCTGCACGGGTAATCGGACGCCCGATAACCATATAATCAACACCAACCAGTACCGCCTGTTCCGGCGTCATGATACGACGCTGATCACCGGCTTCACTGCCTGCCGGGCGGATCCCCGGCGTTACCAGCCGGAAATCCTGACCACAAGCGTTTTTCAGTTGTTGAGCCTCATGTGCAGAACAAACCACACCATCCAACCCACACTCCTGCGTGAGTTTTGCCAACCTTTCAGCCTGTTGCGCTGGCGTAATATCAATACCGATACCTTGTAGATCCGATTGTTCCATACTGGTTAATACCGTAACGGCAATTAACAACGGTGCAGCATTACCATAAGGCAGCAACGCTTCTTTCGCCGCCGCCATCATTCTGGTGCCACCACTGGCATGAACGTTTACCATCCAAACCCCCATCTCAGCCGCAGCAGCTACCGCTCTGGCTGTAGTATTGGGAATATCATGGAATTTCAAATCCAGGAATACTTCAAAGCCACGCTGGTGCAACAACTTAACAAACTGAGGACCATTAAGGGTAAACATCTCTTTACCCACTTTCAGGCGGCAATCCTGTGGATCAATTTTGTCAGCAAAAGCCAAGGCAGCATCCTGATTGTCGTAATCTAAAGCAACAATTACAGGCGAGCTAATCTGTTTACCGAATGATGTTAAGGTATGCGATGTCATTTTTTAACCTTTTTGACCAACAAAGAAATATTACTGTGATATTGTCACTGACCATCCAACCCACGGATGGGTTTAATCGAATCCCATGAGCGGCATGATGGGCAGTGCCAATAAAGTGAATGAGAAGTAAAGCCGCATTTATGGCAGCGATAATTAGGTTTAGTACGAATTTGTTCACCCACCATGTCCCGCAGCAAAATAATACTTTCTTTCGCCCGGCCTTCTTCCGCTTCCGCCAAATGGTAATCCATCAGGCGATAAAACAGGCGCATCGTCGGATGGCGTTCTAATTGATGATTGATATAGATTTGCGCGACTTCATGGCCTTCTTTCTGCTCGATAATATCAGCCAGTAAAAGTTCGGCAGTTGCCCCACTATTCTCTTCTACACAGCGTTTGAGGAAATTTTCCCATTCATCAATCTGATTCAGATGCTGGTAACACTCCTGGAGAATAGGTAACACCTCACTGACCAACTCTTTATCTTGCTCAAGAACAGATTTCAAAGAACCCGCCGCTTTGGTGTATTCCTGTTGGACCATAAACAGACGTCCCAACATGATAGAAACCCGGGCGCAATTTTTATCTGCCTGGACAGCTTTATTGAGATAGCCAATAGCTTCATCAAGATCATCACCGCTCATTTCCTGCAAAGCCAGTTCACAATAAAAATGCGCAATTTTTTCCCGTATATCGTGTTTGCCGGATTTAACTAATTTTTCAGCGATATCAATGGCTTTTTTCCAATCACTGGTTGCCTGGTAAAGCGTAAGCAGTGATTGAAACGCATTTTGCCGAAAATCTTTTTCATTCACCAACTGAACAAACATATTTTCGGCGCGATCGTATAAACCCGCCGACATGTAATCGCGGCCTAATTGTTGAGTCGCCAGCAAACGCTGCTCAAATGTCAGAGAAGCACTTTCCATGAGAGATTGGTGAATACGGATAGCCCGTTCCACTTCCCCCCTGGAACGGAACAGATTCCCCAAAGTCAGGTGCGCTTCAAAAGCGGAACTATCCTCTTTAAGCATTTCAAGAAACAGATCCACCGCTTTATCTTGCTGGTTCGAAAGGAGAAAATTAACCCCAGCAACATATTCCCGCGACAAGCGATCAGAATTTTGTTGTTTATCCTGTTGAGCACTTCTGCGCCCCATATACCAGCCATAAGCAGCGGCCACAGGAAGCAACAGAAACAACAGCTCTAACATGGGAATTTATTCCTTGCTAAATACAAGCGGTGAATGAGTAACCGGAGGTTCAGCAGGTTGCCCCAGTTGTGCTTCTAGTCGCTTAATCTTGCGTTCAGCCCTTCCCAATGATAAACGAGTACGAAGATAGAATAATCCACAGATAACCCAGCCTAACACGAAACCGCTGGCGAACAATACAGCCAAAAGCGTAGATAAAGAGTAATTTCCTTTAGCAATCAGATAGTTAAAAGTAACAATCTGATCGTTATTTGATCCAAGAGTCACAGAGATGACAAAGATCACCAACACCAGTAATAAAATCAGAAAATATTTCACATTTTTTCCTGTTATCTATTGTTGCTTGGGTATTATGCCAAATAACAGACATAACGGCCCATTAAATTAGCATTTCCAGTCTGGGCAAAGGAAGCAATTTATCATGATAAATGCGCCTTTCCGCTTTTTTGCGATATCTTCCCACTAACTAAGTGTAAATAAGAAGCAATTACCTATATAAATCCTTGTGGAAGTTAATCAACCGCCACTTTTCTGTGAGACAACAAATAACCATCGCCAACACCGCGCTAATTAACGTTGATGCGATAAGATCCTGCGGCCAATGCATACCTAATGCCATTCTGCTGATCAAAACACTCGCCGCCCATAAGGAAAGGCATACCCCGTTTCACTTTTCCAGTGAGTAAGTTGCCATGGTGGAATACGGTCATCCGCTTTCAAATACTGGTCCAATAATTTGGCCCGCTGTTTTCGCTGATATTGATAAAACTCATCTGTCGGCACCCGATAATTTTTTTCTAGCCAAACAACATAGGGACGATGTTCCTTAACGGTATTTTTAATCAAAGCCTTTATACCTTGCCCTGTCAAAAGCAGCGCTATAACAACAGCGATCCATATTATCCCCTGCCTGACGGAAGTACAAAGTAACAGTAACAACCCAAAAATAAAAAACAGAGAAGTCAGACAAGCCCACGACTCTCCAGAAGTATCCGTAATCCAATACAGTATTTCAAGCTACTGGCGCTCTCCCATAGGTTGCCATTGCCATCCTGCTATCAACACGACAACAGGCGGCAACAATAAAATCATAGTCGCTATAACTATAGGTCTGATAAATTGATTCATATCCGCTACCACATTATTCTTATATACACTTTAAAAATCTGTCTATAGTTTAACACATTGATGTTATACCTATTACTTATATACAATTATTTGAAGATTTTTCACAGATAATTGGTTGTAAATATGGCAAAATGCACGTGCGTTATAATCAGAGAAAATTTCTTGTGCAGTTTCAGCTGATTTCCCAGACCGGTATTATTTTTTTACAATCCATTCTTATAACGAGTCTGAATCGACATATGAACAATAAGATGCAATTAAAACAGATAGCTGAGGCTAAATTACCTACCCCCTGGGGCGACTTTTTAATGATCGGCTTTGAAGAAATCGCTACAGGTCAAGATCATGTCGCATTGGTATATGGCACTATTTCTGATAATGAACCTGTTCTCTCCAGGATCCATTCAGAATGTCTGACGGGTGATGCCCTGTTTAGCCTGCGTTGTGACTGCGGCTTTCAACTTGAAGCAGCTCTGGCTCAAATTGCTAAGGAAGGACGGGGGATATTACTTTACCACCGGCAAGAAGGCCGTAATATTGGCCTGCTAAACAAAATTCGCGCTTATGCATTACAGGATAAGGGCGCGGATACGGTAGAAGCTAATCATCAGTTAGGTTTTGCCGCCGATGAACGTGATTTCACCTTATGTGCAGACATGTATAAATTGCTGGGTGTTCATGCTATTCGTCTGCTGACAAATAATCCTAAAAAAGTGGAAATTATGACCGAAGCAGGTATTAACATTGTGGAGCGGGTTCCGTTAATTACCGGCCGCAATGCTAAAAATGCTTATTATCTGGATACCAAAGCCAGAAAAATGGGACATTTAATACCCGAGGAGCCTTAATTTTTACTTATTTTAGCTGACAAAGATGGTGCCAATACTGGCACCATCTTTATGTGGTGTAAAAATTATTTCAACATATGGCGGATGACATAATGCAAAATGCCGCCGTGGTGGAAGTAATCCAGTTCAGTTCCGGTATCAATACGACACCGAGCCTCAACGACCACCTTACGCCCATCAACATAAGTCATTTTTACCGGGACTATCTGACCAGGCTTGAGATTATTCATCCCGGCAATATCAATCGTCTCATCACCTTTCAGATTTAGCGTTTTACGGTTTACGCCCTGAGGAAATTCCAGTGGTAATACGCCCATACCAATCAGGTTAGAACGGTGAATACGTTCAAATGATTCCGCAATCACCACCCGAACCCCCAATAACCGGGTTCCTTTCGCTGCCCAATCGCGGCTCGAACCAGAACCATATTCTTTGCCGGCAATAACAGCCAATGGTGTTTTTTCTTCCTGATAACGCATGGCCGCATCATAAATCGCTAATTGTGTCTGTGATGGAATATGGCGGGTATATCCCCCTTCTACACCCGCAATCATCTCATTACGAATACGAATATTGGCGAACGTTCCGCGCATCATCACTTCATGGTTACCACGCCTTGAGCCATAAGAGTTAAAATCCTTAGGGTCAACGCCATGTTCCTGAAGATAACGCCCTGCCGGACTGTCAGCTTTGATATTCCCCGCGGGGGAAATATGGTCTGTGGTGACAGAATCACCAAGAATAGCCAGTATATTCGCGCCATGAATATCCGTTATCGCTTCCGGCTCCGCTGTCATCTCACTAAAGAATGGCGGGTGGCGAATGTAAGTAGAGTCAGGCTGGAAATCATAAGTTGCAGAACTGACAACATCCAGCGATTGCCATGTCTCATCACCATCAAATACTTCGGCGTACTCCTTGTGGAACATGCCAACCTTAACTTTATCAACCGCTTCAGCAATTTCTTTGCTGTCTGGCCATATGTCTTTCAAATAGACATCATTGCCTTGCTGATCCTGACCAATAGGATCTTTAGTCAGATCCTTTTTCATGCTGCCGGATAAGGCATATGCCACAACTAATGGTGGTGATGCCAGCCAGTTAGTCTTTATCAGAGGATGGATCCGGCCTTCAAAGTTCCGGTTGCCAGACAAGACCGCACCGACGGTAAGATCGGCTTGCTTAATCGCAATTTCAATAGATTCAGGCAACGGCCCGGAGTTACCAATGCAAGTTGTACAGCCGTAGCCCACCAGATTGAAACCCAGTTTCTCCAGATATGGCGTAAAGCCAGCAATCTCAAGATAATCCGTCACCACTTTTGAGCCAGGTGCCAGTGAGGTTTTTACCCACGGCTGGCGTTTAAGCCCTTTCTCAACCGCTTTTTTCGCCAGTAAACCCGCAGCCATCATCACACTGGGGTTAGATGTATTGGTACAGGAAGTAATCGCAGCAATGACAACCGCACCATCTTCTAACTCATACGTTTGGTTATCCAGATTAACGGAGGCTGAGGCGACTTTTCCTTGCGCTTTATTCATCTCCAGCTCAATGGCTAACTGAAATGCCTGTGGTACTCGCTCTAAAGCAACTCTGTCCTGTGGACGTTTCGGCCCGGCGAGGCTCGCTCCCACCGTAGACATATCCAGTACCAGACTGTTGGTAAATACCGGTTCATCACCCGGATTTCGCCATAGCCCTTGGATCTTACAATATGTTTCAACCAGAGCAATCTGCTGTTCTGTACGCCCTGTTAACCGCATATAACTCAGTGTAATATCATCCACCGGGAAGAAACCACACGTTGCACCATATTCCGGTGACATATTGGCAATGGTTGCTCTGTCTGCCAATGGCAAGTCAGCTAACCCATCACCATAAAACTCAACAAATTTCCCAACCACACCCTGTTTACGCAGCATCTGTGTCACTGTCAGCACAAGATCTGTCGCAGTAATCCCTTCGCGTAACTTTCCGGTGAGTTTAAAACCCACCACATCAGGGATAAGCATGGAAACAGGCTGCCCTAACATAGCTGCTTCCGCTTCAATACCACCAACCCCCCATCCCAGAATACCGAGGCCATTGATCATAGTGGTGTGAGAATCCGTACCAACCAAGGTATCAGGGTAAGCCAATTCTCGCCCGTTATACGTTTCATGCCAAACCGTTTTGCCCAGATATTCCAGGTTGACCTGATGACAAATCCCGGTTCCTGGCGGTACGACGCGAAAACGGTTAAATGCTTGTTGTCCCCAACGCAGAAACAGATAACGTTCATAGTTACGTTCCATTTCTAATTGAACATTTTGTTCAAAAGCGTTTTCCGTGCCAAATTTATCCACCATAACAGAATGGTCAATAACCAAATCAACAGGTGACAATGGATTAACCTGTTCAACATCGCCACCAAGACGCTGAACTGCATCCCTCATAGCCGCTAAATCAACGACAGCTGGAACTCCCGTGAAATCCTGCATTAATACACGAGCCGGACGGTAAGCAATTTCCCGATCTGCATGACCAGTATTTTGCCAATCAATAATCGCTTTTAAATCGTCATCAACAACAGAGTTACCATCAATATTGCGCAGAAGATTTTCCAGAAGAACTTTCATTGACTTAGGCAAGCGGGAAATATCACCTAAATGTTTAGCAACCCGTGGTAAGCTGTAATAATCATATTCTTTACTTGCAGCGGAAAGTGTTGAAACACAAACCTTTTTCAAATCAAACGACATAACTCCTCCTTCTTATTATGTTGGCATCACTCAGAGCCATCTTATGATAATGGCACAAGTTAAACATAACATATAAGCAAATAATTGTTTTTTATTACCACACAATTTGTCAATTCAGATTATCCATCAGAATTTCTATAATAAATTTTGATGATTTAGTCAGGTAAACAATTGAATGACAATCAGCTAGAATTAGTTCGCCAACAATTAAATTGGACTCTAATTATTAATTAAAAGAATAAGGAAAAAATTATGGATATAAAAGACTCAGTTATAAATCACCAGGATCATATCGAGAAAATCAATGAAGCCAATAAGTTCTTCCACATCGATGGAGCTTATTTTAATATAGAAAATACAAACACATATAAAGAAAAAGATGGTTTAGTTCAGTTCATTATAGCAACACAATTATCCGATCAAAAAGATGTTCAGGAAAAAACCAATAGTTTAAGTCAAACATTAATTGCACTTTCCTCCATCGCAACTAATTATGTCAATAAACATGCAGAAAAGCATGGAGAGAAATATAAAACAGATATGGCATTCTGGACTCAAGTCGTCAACAAACTCCCTTTAATGGGTACCAGCAAAGTCGAATCCAAAAACTATACAGACTCATTGACTGGTCTAAGCATCTCAAAAAGTTTTCTTCATTTTATCATGAATGTTGTTGTATTCGAAAATACAGATATGCTGGCAAACTTCGCTGACTTTCTTACCAAACAAGGAGAAACGATTCGTTTAGGCATTCGGAAAAATAAAGGTTTTTATTCTACTCTGACACTGACAATTGCCATAGATACCTTGGTTGTCGGAGAAAAGACAGTATATATTCCGAAACTAAAACTCTATCGAATTAATTTCGATAGTAATAATTCAAATTTTTTATCAAGTTGTGCTTCTAATGAGAATGTTAATATTGATTTTGAATACTCATCCTTGATATCGGTCTTAGACTACGAAGCGCTCGAACATCCTGATCTTAAGGCCAGTTTTGATAATTTCATTAATAAACACAGAAAAATATCAATAGAAGATTCCGATGATTTCTTCAGTGGTGAATTTGATCCAACCTGATAAGTAAAATCCGGGAGATAATGGAAGCCATTATCTCCCTTATTATTGTATTATATGATTGGCAATTTGATATCTTTGAACATGATTTCGATATCTTCATTTGAACGCAAAGCAACCGCCTGATCAATAACATCACGCGTCAGGTGAGGTGCGAAACGCCACATAAAATCATACATATAGCTGCGCAAGAAACTGCTACGACGAAAACCTATCTTAGTTGTGCTGTAGCTGAATTTATCTCGCATATCAATGCAAATAAGGTCTTTATCCTGCACCGGATCAACCGCCATGCTGGCAATAACCCCAACCCCCAAACCCAACCGAACATAAGTTTTAATGACATCGGCATCAGTGGCAGTAAAAACAATTTTAGGTTTTAAGCCCACTTTATCGAATGCAACATCTAATTCAGAACGACCGGTAAAACCAAAGGTATAAGTGACCAGTTGATATTCAGCCAATTCTTCAATTGAAACATTCTCTTTACCCGCCAGCGGATGATCCTGTGTCACCACTAACGTTCTGTTCCAATGGTAGCAAGGCAACATTATCAGATCTTCGTATAAATGCAGCGCTTCAGTGGCAATAGCAAAATCAGCGTTACCTTTACTCACAGCTTCAGCAATTTGCGTTGGCGACCCCTGATGCATATGCAAAGAGACCTGCGGATAACGTTCAATAAATCCTTTAATCACAGGAGGTAATGCATAACGAGCCTGTGTATGGGTAGTGGCGATATATAGCGAACCTCGATTCGGATAAGTATGTTCACTGGCAACTGACCGTATCGCATCAATTTTAGATAATACTTCACGAGAAATTCGAACAACCTCTTCACCTGCGGGAGTAACATGCGTCAGGTGTTTACCACTGCGGGAAAAAATCTGAATACCTAATTCATCTTCAAGCATCCTGACTTGTTTACTGATCCCTGGCTGAGATGTATACAATCCTTCCGCCGTAGATGAAACATTGAGGTTGTGATTTACCACCTCTACGATATAACGAAGTTGTTGCAATTTCATATAAGCACCATCCCCAAATAAACGCTGTGAACAATTATGACTTAAAATCTGGCTTGATATTGCTGTTTGCTATTTATTATAACTAATAGAAATAATAATGTTTTCTCATATAACCACTATAACACGATTATATATTTATATAACGAATAATTGAAAAACCATAACGAAGGTTATAGCTGCATTTTAATTCATATATTTTAAAATTCTGTTGATAGATGAAAAAAGCCAACCTATAAGGTTGGCTTAATAGAAAAAAATGACTTCTTTTTTGAGAAAAAGAGAGTGTTGATTCTCTTAAAAATTATTACTGTTTATCTTTCTCAACCCATTTCCCATCAACATAAAACACACTCCACCCCGTTGCCTTGCCATTTTTCTCTGAAGCAGCATATTGCTGTTTAGTTTTACGACTAAAACGGATAACCGTTTTATTACCTTCAGCATCAGCCACAGGCGCGTCAGCCAGATAGCGTAGTTTTTCCGGCAAGCGGTCTTTAAAACGAACCAACTCTTCTACCAACGGAGCTCTGGTTTCTCTCGATTTAGGAAAAGTATTTGCTGCTAAAAAGACACCAGCGGCACCATCACGCAATACAAAATATGCATCAGACTTTTCACAAGGAAGTTCAGGTAACGGAACCGGATCTTCTTTTGGTGGAGCGACTTCTCCACTACGCAGGATCTTGCGGGTATTTTTACACGTTTCATTGGTACAGCCCATGTATTTACCAAAACGCCCCATTTTCAGGTGCATTTCAGCGCCACATTTCTCACACTCGATAACAGGACCATCATATCCCTTGATGCGAAACTCGCCCTCTTCCACTTCGTAGCCATCACAAGCCGGATTATTACCACAAACATGTAATTTACGCTGGGTATCGATAAGATAGCTGTCCATCGCTGTACCGCATTTTCTACAACGACGACGAGCACGTAATGCGTTTGTTTCCGCATCATCCCCTTCCAAAATGTTGAGAATTTCATTTTCAGGGATAAGGTTAATCGTCTGCTTGCAACGCTCTTTAGGTGACAACGCATAACCGGAACAACCCAAGAAAACGCCAGTGGTTGCCGTGCGAATACCCATAGGGCGATTGCATGTCGGACACTCGATGGAGGTAATCACCATCGGGTTAGGCCGCATTCCGCCATCTTCCGGGTCTTTATTGGCGACATCAAGCTGTTCACTGAAATCAGTGAAAAACTCATCTAAAACCCCTTTCCATTCAGCTTTATTACTTGCGACCTGATCGAGCTGATCTTCCATTCGCGCGGTAAAATCATAACTCATCAGCTCGTTGAAATTCTCTTCCAGCCGATCAGTTACAATTTCCCCCATTTTCTCTGAATAGAAACGACGGCTCTCCGCCCGAACATAACCACGATCCTGAATCGTGGAAATAATGGAAGCATAGGTAGACGGACGACCAATACTGCGTTTTTCCAGTTCCCTAACCAAAGACGCCTCGCTGTAACGTGCTGGCGGTTTGGTAAAGTGCTGGCTTGGGAGCAGTTGTTGCAAGTCAAGTTCAGTGCCAATACCAACAACAGGCAAAGTGTGGTCTTCATCGCCCTTGCGCAATGCAGGCATCACTTTTGTCCAGCCATCGAAACGCAATGTACGGCCTTTGGCGCGCAACTCAAAATCACCCGCCTGTACCGTCAGGGTTGTGGAATCGTATTGTGCCGGTGTCATTTGACAAGCAACAAACTGACGCCAGATAAGCTGATACAGTTTTTGCGCATCCGCATCCATATCTTTCAGCTGTTCAGACATGACATCAACGTTGGAAGGACGAATAGCTTCGTGCGCTTCCTGTGAATTCTCTTTACTGCTGTAAGTATTCGCTGTTTTCGGCAGGTATTTATCACCAAAATTATCACCGATATAACCACGAACCATGTCCAGCGCATCCTGACTCAGGTTGGTTGAGTCAGTACGCATGTAGGTAATATACCCAGCCTCATACAAACGCTGGGCCATCATCATGGTCTTTTTAACACCAAAGCTTAAACGCGTGCTGGCAGCCTGTTGTAATGTGGAGGTGATAAATGGCGCACCCGGTTTACTGGATGTTGGGCGATCTTCACGATCAATAACTTTGTAACGGGCTTTTTCCAGTAACGATATGGCGGCCTGAGTTTGTTCACTATTAACCGGCTTAAACGGCTTACCCTGCTTATGAGTCACCTCCATATGCAGTGAAATTTCACCTGTCGCCAGTAAATCAGCGTGTAACTGCCAATATTCCACCGGTACAAACGCTTTAATTTCGCGCTCTCTTTCTACAACAAGGCGGACCGCTACAGATTGCACACGACCGGCAGAAAGCCCTCTGGCAACCTTTTTCCACAATAACGGAGAAACCATATACCCCACAACCCGATCCATAAAACGACGGGCTTGTTGAGCGTTTATCCGGTCAATATTCAATTCACCTGGATTATCAAATGCCTGTTTGATGGCGTTTTTAGTAATCTCATTAAAAACAACCCGGCTAAAACGATCACTATCACCACCAATCACCTCCCGCAAGTGCCATGCAATGGCTTCTCCTTCACGGTCAAGATCCGTTGCGAGATAAACATGATCTGCTTTTTCAGCCAGTGATTTCAGCTCTGCCACGACCTTCTCTTTGCCTGGCAAAACCTGATAATCAGCTTCCCAACCGCAGTATGGGTCAACCCCCATACGGCTGACTAATGCGGCTTTCTCATCTTTTTTGACCTTCTTCTTAGACTTATCGGTAGATGAGCTCGAACTCTTTTTGCTGGCTGAGCCGCTGGTCGGCAAATCACGGATATGACCCACGCTGGATTTCACCACGTAGTCACTCCCCAAATATTTATTGATTGTTTTGGCCTTTGCCGGGGACTCCACTATTACAAGAGCTTTACCCATAGTTATCTTTACCTAATTATCTTTTCAGATGACGGAATTCACAGCGTCCATATCACGGTATTTAAAACCTCTTTTTATATTGCGATAGATTCTCAATATATCAACTTATTTTTATTCAGATGATCCACCTGAACGCGAAACCTGTTGAATTATTTAAGGTATTTTAGATACCGCCCATGAGCTATGCAAATGAATGAAACGAATCGTAAACAAAATCTTCCATCTGCATGACGAAAAGTTCACACTCTACCTGATAAAAAATGATGCGCAACAAATTATTTTTGATAGGGGCAGAGAAATGCGAAAGGGAACGACATCGATTAAACGTGAACAATTATTGGAAAAAGCCAACCGTATTATCCGCCAACACGAGGATTTTATTCAGGGTATGTACCTAGACGATGTAGCACAAAAAGGGGATATGCTGGTATTCCGTGGTGAATTTTCTCTGGATGAAAATGAATAACAAAAATTTATAGAGCAACGAAACGAATAGGCAGATATATAAAAATCATCTAAAACTATATCTGCCGGGTATATAAAACACTATGTACTATAAACTTTGAATATTATTTAATCTTCAGGTGAAGATCGGAGAAAAAACCCGCCATCATGACATTAAACCTCTCCGGCGCTTCCCAAAATGGTCCATGCCCAAGATTGGCTAAATTATAAACACGACCAGTCCAGAGATTTTTGTAGGTTATTCCATTGATATAGTCAATATTGACAAATAAATCTTCTGCTCCATTAACAATCGCTAGAGGAGTTGGGTTTGTTTCAACCAACAATCGTTGATCCATGACATCGGGTGAAACAGACGCTTCGGACATATATTGCCGGGCTAAACCATCAGTCCGTGCAACTGCGGCTCTAAGAAATGGTTCACTAAGCGCGTTTTTGCCATACAGCGCCAAAGTATAATCTGTAATTTCCTCTTCAGTCAGCGAAGCCTTACCCGATATTGCCATGAACCGGCTTGGCTTAAATCCAAGGCTGACATTTTCTGCGCCTGGACTCACCGGAGGCGTGCCACAAATCATCAATCCAACAATCCCCGGAAATCGCGAGATCATTTCCAACCCGATATGACCACCCAGTGACCATCCGAAAACAGCAACTTTATTGATGCCTAATTTTTCCAGTACTTCGATAATGCAGAGAGCATAACCAGATATAGAATAAGTCCGGCGAGGATCCACTGCGTTTGATGAAGCGCCATGCCCTGGCAAATCAATAGTCAAAATGCGGTATTCGTCGCCAAAACATCTCACTTGATGGCGAAAAACGTCTTTACTGCTTGAATTACCATGTATAAAGAGTACAGGTAACCCATTACCGCCAGTATCAGTAACAGAGATGACAGCATGACGGGTATGAATATCGTATTGCGAAATAGCCATAATACTTTATTTCCTTAGGAATATTATTAATAAGTCGCCATTTTGGGGAATATGTATAGTGCGTTTAAATGCACCAACGATTCGGTGTAAAAGTGACTTATACTTGTTTGGAAATCAGCCAGATAGAACACATAAACGCGAAGCCAGAGTACCAATTATGAGTGTAGAAAATCCTGATTCTCATCACATAGGTGAAGTGGTATATAAAGCAAATTATGTAACACCTGTAATGTTTTAACAGGGACAAAATATCTGGTTTTTCAGGGGAATAACATCTTGACGATAAATGGGAAATGAGCGTGGCCCGGTTCAATCAGCGTATCAACCGGGCTGTTAACAGACACGATACCAAAGCGCCCCACGGCATTAAGAAAAAACGCCGTTTCGGGTACGCCAGGATTTATTCATTCAAAGCCGGGGTATTTTAATCAAAGCAAAGGCTTTTCTCCTCTCTGCCACCAGCGTAATAACAGTTTATCAATGCCTTCCATTGTACTGCCAGTGAAACGCTCTACCATGCGTTTACGACGTGTATAACTGACACCAATAACTTCACAGTGATCTATTTGAGTAATTAACAGATCATCACTGACACCAATTTCGTCAATCAACCCTTTTTCTTTCGCCTGTGTGCCATACCAATATTCGCCTGTAGCGACACTTTCCACATCAAGCAATGGACGATGTGTATGAATAAACGCTTTGAACAATTCGTGAGTCTGATTGAGATCTTCCTGGAATTTTTTCCGGCCCTGCTCTGTATTTTCCCCTAAAAAAGTCAATGTGCGCTTATATTCACCAGCCGTATGCAGTTCTACATCAATATCATTTTTCTTCAATAACTTATGAATATTTGGGATCTGAGCAACCACCCCAATAGAACCAATAATGGCAAATGGCGCGGCAACAATCCGATCAGCAACACAAGCCATCATATAACCACCACTGGCAGCCACTTTATCTACGACGACCGTCAGGCGGACACCTTTCTGGCGCAGACGAGCAAGCTGGGAAGCGGCAAGTCCGTAACCATGAACCATTCCACCGGGGCTTTCAAGACGCAGCAAGACTTCATCTTTTGCATCTGCCACTGCCAGAACCGCGCTAATCTCTTCACGTAATGAATCCACTTCATGTGCATCCATACTGCCTTTAAAATCCAGCACATAGAAACAAGGTTTCTGTAATCCTTTCTGCCCTGTCTTAGCCTTACTCTTCTTCTGCTTGGATTCGAGCTTTTGTTGTTTATTAAACTCTTTGCGCCAGATTTTTCTTTCGGCTTCGGTCATTCGAGCCTGCTGCATTTGACGCTGTTTATCCCGGTATGATTCGCCAAGGTCTGTCAGTTTCAGCTCGCCTTTTAGCGAAGATTTTCGCATTCCCATACCAATACCAAATATAGCCAAGGCAATAACGGCCAACACCAGCGTTATCACTTTGGCTAAAAACAACCCGTAAAGAGATAAATACTCCACAAAACCCACCTTTGTCTTCTGATAATTAATATTTTTCATTCTAACTAAAAACCGATATTAACGCCTGCAATGTTTCACCCTTTACTGTTTAAGCAATCAGCTTTTACAAATTTGACTCAATATATCAATTTCTGTTTTGATAGCCTGAACTGCCTCCGGCGGCAACAAATCGCTCTATACCCTATAGATTTCAAGATGCATCGAGACGGCAAGGGAGCGAATCCCCGGGAGCATAGCGAACTATGTGACCGGGATGAGCGAGTGCAGCCAACAAAGAGGCAACTTGAAAGATAACGGGTATATCAATAACAGGAAATCTTCAAATGTTACATTACCAACCTAAACATGACCTCCTACAACAACGTATTATTCTGGTTACAGGCGCTGGAGATGGGATTGGTCGTGAAGTGGCTTTGACTTATGCCCGTTATGGAGCACAAATGATCTTACTTGGCAGAACCACACACAAACTGGAAGCTGTCAAAAAAGAGATAGAACAAGCAGGTGGCACCCCTGTAGCTATTTACACCATGGATCTACTCACCACAACAGCCGAAGAGTGTAAAACATTTGCTGACGATTTAACGAAACACTATCCACGTCTGGATGGTGTATTACATAACGCCGGATTACTGGGTGCCGTCGCACCAATGGCAGAACAGCCGGTTCAGTTATGGCACGATGTTATGCAAGTCAACGTCAATGCAACCTTTATGTTAACTCAGGCATTGCTTCCGTTATTATTGAAATCACCTCACGGATCATTAATCTTTACCAGTTCAAGCGTTGGCCGTGAAGGTCGCAGTGGTTGGGGAGCTTATTCCGCCTCTAAATTTGCAACTGAAGGTATGATGCAAGTTTTAGCGGAAGAATATAAACACCGTTCTCTGCGCGTTAATTGCATCAACCCTGGAGGCACACGCACAAATATGCGAGCCAACGCATTCCCTAACGAAAATTCTGCTAAACTGAAAACACCAGCGGATATTATGCCGCTGTATCTTTATCTCATGGGCAGCGACAGTCTGCGTAAAACAGGCATCAGTTTTGATGCGCAACCCGGACGCAAAGCAGGACCAGCCGAATAATGACAATCAATGACAACCAGCACCAAAAAAGGCAACAACGCCTGAAAGAAAAAGTCGATTCCCGTATTGAATCTGCACAGCTAGAACGGGGAATTTTCATCGTTTTTACCGGCAATGGAAAAGGCAAAACCACGGCGGCTTTTGGCACAGTGACCCGTGCGGTAGGTCATGGGTTACGTGCCGGTGTTATCCAATTTATAAAAGGTAAATGGGCGAATGGCGAGAAAAACCTGCTGGAACAGCATGGTGTGAATTTCCATGTTATGGCGACAGGTTTTACCTGGGAAACCCAAAGCCGGGAAACCGACACCGTAGCCTGCCATCAGGTATGGCGCCACGCGTTGGAGATGCTGGCCGATCCTGATTTGGATCTAGTGGTACTGGATGAACTAACTTATATGGTGAGTTACGGCTATCTTCCTCTTGAAGATGTGATTACTGCCCTGAAACACCGGCCAGAACACCAATCCGTTATTATTACCGGCCGCGGTTGCCACCGTGAATTATTGGAAATGGCCGATACCGTCACAGAGATGCGCCCGGTAAAACATGCTTTTGATGCCGGCATTAAAGCACAAAAAGGAATCGACTGGTAAAAAAGGCCCCGTGATTACACGAGGCCCACAGAGCCTGGAAAT
The DNA here is from genome assembly GCF_000517265.1 of Photorhabdus khanii NC19. Lineage (GTDB taxonomy): Bacteria > Pseudomonadota > Gammaproteobacteria > Enterobacterales > Enterobacteriaceae > Photorhabdus > Photorhabdus khanii. The sequence continues at coordinate 79,730 of NZ_AYSJ01000013.1, read as the reverse complement.
AGAAATTAGCGGCCTTTTGGGGCAGTTGGACGCCCCGCATTCTGGCGGGAGCTCCCCGGGCGCTTTCCTGCCGATGGACGTGATGTTCCCTGAGTATGGCGTTTAACTGCACGGCGGATTTGGTTAGCTTTAAGACGGCGTTGATCACGTTCAACCGCCACTTTGGAAACCATCTCTGCATTCAAACCCACTAATTGGCGCAAATAGTTAGTCTGCTCCAAGCCAAGTTCTGTCCAACCGCCGCGTGGTAAACCTTTTGGCAAGCCAATATCACCATAACGCACACGAATAAGACGGCTCACTTGTACACCCACAGCTTCCCAAAGACGACGAACTTCACGGTTGCGTCCTTCTGTCAGCGTGACGTTATACCATTGGTTCATCCCCTCACCGCCTTTGAACGCGACAGTACAGAATGATGCCGGACCATCTTCCAGTTGAATCCCTTTAGTCAGCTGTTTCAGTTTGGCATCATCAACTTCACCAAAAACCCGAACAGCATATTCGCGCTCAACTTCCCGGCTTGGATGCATCAAACGGTTCGCCAGCTCACCATCTGTGGTAAACAGCAACAAACCACAGGTATTCACATCCAGACGTCCAACCGCTATCCAGCGGGAGCCCAATAGCTTAGGCAGACGATCAAAAACGGTTGGCCGCCCTTCTGGATCATGGCGGGTGCAAAGTTCACCTTCTGGTTTGTAATAAGCCAGAACACGGCAAACTTCTTTTTGTGGTTCTTTGATATTTAATATCCGACCATCAAGGCGGATTTTTGTGGAGGGCTGAACTTCAATGCGATCACCTAAAGTGGAAATCTTGCCGTCAACACTGACGCGCCCTTGTTGAATATAACCTTCTACTTCGCGGCGAGAACCGTGACCGGAACGCGCGAGAATTTTCTGTAACTTTTCAGATTTTTGTGTCTTACCGCTCATTGAGCAACCTCTGCTGTCGCCTTCACAGGCGTCGTGTTATATATATCAATCAATATGTCACATTAGAAAAAAAACATAACAAACTGATTTTAATAAATTTTTTAACATAAAGTGTTAGAAAACAAGTCATACACTCCAGTCCGTGGCCGGGCATTCTACACTAATTTTGGAATCAATGATTCCAATAAATATACCCATTTATCATCCACCCCGAAACTCATTGGAAAAGCACAGATTTATTACTGCGATAGCCAAGCTAAAACATGATTATCCAAAGATATAAATCCCCCTAAGAGTTAAAAAATAAGATAATTATTAAATATAATAAAATAATCAATGCAAGACATTGGTGAAATTTCTATAGTTTCTTAATCCATCAATTATTTTACTCTTCATTAAATAGACATCACCTTAATTAATCGCTGTGATACTTTACACTGCTATTTATTTAAAAAAACCAGATTAAAGTTTTATACCTAATAATATTTTAGAAAACTCATCTTAGGTGAGGTAAATATTTTATTATCGATTTATTAAAATCAATTTAATTATTAATACCATGATGATTTTATTTGGTTACTATTAATAATTCAAAGAAATAATAAAAATTTCAATTCAATTGAAAATCAAAAATATAAAGCCAGTATATTATACACCGGCTTTATATAGACTCTAAAAATGATTACTGCTTAACCTATAAGAATGGCGTTACATTCCCGGCACCTTCGCGTATGACAACAGGCGTATCTTCAGTCAAATCAATTACCGTTGTCGGTTGCTGCCCTAAATAACCACCGTGAATAATCAGATCAACCAGTTTACCCAAATTATCTTTAATCTCTTCCGGATCAGATTCAGCAAAATCATTCCCCGGTAAAATGAGACTGGTGGACATCAGTGGTTCACCCACTTGTTCAAGAAGAGCCAGCGCAATTGGATTAGATGGAACACGTAGCCCAATGGTTTTCCGCTTATCATTCATCAAACGACGAGGCACTTCTTTGGTCGCCCGCAAAATAAAGGTGTAATTACCTGGCGTATTATTCTTAATCAGCCGAAAAGCCGAATTATCAACATAGGCATAGGTCGATATCTCTGATAAGTCACGACACACTAAGGTAAAATTATGATTACTGTCCAACTGGCGGATACGACATATCCGGGTCATCGAATCTTTATCTTCCAGATGGCAACCAATCGCATAACCGGAATCAGTTGGGTAAACCACGACCCCACCTTTTTTGAACACATCCACACTTTGCGCGATTAAGCGTGGTTGCGGATTATCAGGATGAATATAAAAAAACTGGCTCATAAATTGCCTCTTATTTTATGCAGCCCCTACAGTGACCAGTTGCGCCATATTGGTATCACATCACCGGGTAACCACAATTTACGCCCTAACTCTATCCATGAACAAGGCTGGTGAAAATCAGAACCTAACGATGCCATCAAATCATATTCCCGTGACAATTGACCGAGATGTTTCCGCTCGTTAGGTGCCTGCCGGCACTGTGCAACCTCCATTGCATCACCACCATGTTGCTTAAACCAGACAATCAAACGTTTCAACCATTTGGCAGATAAATCATATCGCCCCGGATGCGCAATCACTGCCTGTCCGCCTGATTGATGAATGGCATCAATAGCTTGTTCAATTGTACACCATTGCGGTGGAACGTATCCTATTTTCCCTTTTGCCAGATACTTTTTAAATACCTTCGCAATAGTCGGCTCTTTACCGATTTTTATTAAGTAACGAGCAAAATGGCTCCGCGTCACCTGACCACCCCCCGCTAACTGACTTGCTCCTGCCCAAGCATCAGGAATACCGACTTTTGCCAGCCGGCGACCTATTTCAATTCCGCGCGCTTTCCTGAGTTCAGCCTGTTTACCCAACAATTCAGTTATTGCAATTGCCTGAATATCTATATTCAGGCCCACAATGTGAATCTCCATATTTTCCCACAGGGTAGATATCTCAACACCGGGTATTAATTTCAAGGGCAGATGATGATTGCGGATATGTTCATGGGCCAGAGGAATAGCATTTGTCGTATCATGATCAGTCACTGCCAATACATTAACTCCCATTGCCACCGCCCGTTCAACCAACTCTGATGGTGAAAGTGAACCATCCGATGCTGTCGTATGGCTATGAAGATCATAAATTGTCACCAACTCAGAGGTCGAATTTGTCATTATTCCTTTTCCTGCCCGAATAGATTAGAACATACGACCCGGTAGCTTAACGGTAAATGACGACGTTTTACAGAAAAGAACGGTATTCAGCCCTAAATACCGGGCTGAATATTATCATTTTAAAAGGTAAGAAATTTCATACTTCTTTCTATAAAGGATGAAAGTTAATCAGAATTTTTCTTCATTTCACCAATAGATTTCAAATACTGGAACTTACCCGGATTATAGAGCGGCCCCATGTCGATAGTTTCATCATTAGATTTAGCAACATAGCCCATCCCTTCTCTGGCGGCATTTGCCAATAAGCCACAATCCTGATCACCTGACCAGGAAAATATACCACCCAGTTTATTCTTGGCTACATATTCAGCTTTCTGTTTCACCGTGCGAGGCGTATCTAATGAGATAAAATGCCCTTCTTTTTCACTAAATAAGAAATCGGCATCAGCATTGGTATCCGTCATTAACACGAAACCATTTTTCCCGGTAGCAAGCGTGTGTTCACTATCCAGATAATTATTAACAATATCAAAAAATTCAGGTGAGCCTTTTTCCATTGTTCCTAATGCATTGCCATTTATATCGTAAGCACGGGTTTCAAGATTTGCCCCTTTCCCTGCACGCCCATAGTTAGCATAACCTAAATGAATTTTCTCCAAAGGTATGCCAAGATCCTGATGTAAATAATTGATAGCAACTTCCGCAGATAAATCAGAGGCACCTGATGCATCAGGATCTTTTGGTGAATAGAGATTAGTATGATGACCAATATAAGGTGCCCACCCAGTACCAAAATAGTCATAACTCATTAAGAAAATGTTATCCAAGCCATTCTTAATTAATTCTGCGATATTAGATGTTTCCAATTTCGCTTTTACACCACTACAGGCAATAGAAATCTCTTTTCTTGCCTCCCGTCCAAATCTGCTATCCAGAGATTCACGCAATTCTTTAATTAACAAAGCATAATGTTCCCCATCTTTTTCACTGATAACATTACCGACCTCACCAGCACTTCCAGGATATTCCCAGTCAATATCGACACAACTGAACATGGGAAAGCGCTCAAAAAAATCAACAATACTGTCAACAAAAACGCGGCGCTGTGCTACATCAGCCGCCATCACTGAGAAATAACCGGACATACTCCAGCCACCAATACTAAAAGCCAATTCAAGTTTATGACCCGCTAAACGCGCTCTTTTTTGTAACTCGCGTAATCCACCTAATAAGCCCGATGCTTTCTTTTGTTGATAAAAAGGCAGAAATGTCCCGGAATTAATATCCGTATTCGCACTTTCCTGAGGTAATCCCACATTACGGGCAGTGCCTAAATCACCATAAGGATCAAGAGGAACAATATGACCTTCGGTAATTTTGATATCACTCTGGCTATTCCAGCCCTCTGCAACTTCCTTGATCTTCTTTCCTTTAACACCAGTGTCACCGTAAATACCCAGGAAGCTGAATATTAACTTATCATAGGCGGTGATATTGATAGTGCTTAAGTCAAATCCCCTTCCTCGATCACCCGCCTCTTCATTTTCACCATCCAAGCGGGCATCATATTGGCACCAATCAGTAATATAAGCAGAAAGTTTCGGTCTGGATTTATCGCTCTCATATTCATTAAACATCGGGCGACAAACACGAGTCGCAGTGTAGGAAAGATTGTTACCTGAACCATCCGGCTTAAAATTAACATCTGGTAGTTGATAGGTTTTCTCTGTAATATCATCCGGCTGTAAAACCGGTGAAGGAATATCTTCGGTTGGATTAACACTCCCGTCAGTAGGATTTCCATGCTGTTTTATCTCTTCTTCTGTCGCTGGACGGATATATTTCCAGGCATTATGCGGTGTTCCCTCCTTAGAAGAAGGATCGGGAATATGCCAGCGTTCAACCCAATAAGTATTGGTATAAACACCACTATTAAAAATAACATTATAAACTTGACCGCCTGCCTGATTTTTCCATGCGGTTAATGGTTCACCAATAATATCACTGACATCGGACATGGATCTTGATGAAGTATAAGTATATTTATTTACCATTTATAAACTCCAATGCGATTTATATTTAGCCTCCCCATGGGTAGAAGAGGCTAATTTAAATATTAAAGATAAAAAATAAGAATTTTAAATTCAGATGACTAATTTATTTAATTCTTAATTCTCACCATTATGAATCTGAATTTTCCTTTGTTAATAACGCTTTAACAGCCATACCAAATGATGCCGGTCCTTCTTGCGCGGTATATCGAACATGCAGAATCACATCCGTCAGACTTTCTAAATCCTGCGAGATATTGGTAAATTGGAAATTCCAGCTCGATCCTACTCCTACCCCCTCAAAGGGTAAGAAACGCTCATCATCGAAATTAAGCGTGAACATCCCACTGTCATTAGTACCTGTAGATAAAGCGATTTGTTGATTGGGCTGTATGCTGCGAACAGTATAAGGGGTTTGCGCACGAGTCCCTTCTTTCAACATCTTTTCAACGGTTTTGAGATCGGCTTTTGTCGTATAGCTGCTCACACCCGACAAACTTAATTTGGCGCAAATATCTTCATAAGGCCCAATTAACATAGGCAGCGTAACCGAAACTGATTTAATCCGCCGATTAAATAAACCCGGATAATCCGCACCAAATTGTTTTAATTCATCCAGATTAAACGTGATGGCATTATGCGCTTGCAGAATTTTAAGGTTATCTTCCCAAGACTCGCCCAATAAAGATTTAAGCGAAATCGTTTTGATAATTTCCAATCTACGTGAATTTTGCTCAACATAAGTACGTTCCATGCGTTGCAGCGCCAATTTCAGATTTTCACCTACCAACAGCCCTTGATAGAGATCATTCCAGCTCGCACCATCAATAAAATTCTGCTCGCCTAACCCAAGTTCATACTGTAGAGAGGCTTGTGCGGACAAACACAACGATGAAACCGCATCATAAGCTTGCAAATAGAGACTAGAAATCTGGCTAATCATCCAGGTATATAAACTTTCATTGGTAAAACGACTGGAGAAATAAGCCAACAGGGCCTGAGATTGCTGCTGCTGGGCTTCAACTTGCGCCAAACGCTTACGGGCCGCACTGACCTGCAACTGCTGGATACTGACTTGTTGTTCAATCGACTTCACTTCCCAGTCAGCTTGTTTATATTGCAGCTCCCACTCCTGCCGACGACGGCGATAAGATTCAGAAACACTGAGACTTTCCGCTTTAGTACTGTCAGATTGGTATTTCAGTGTCGCTATCTCAGCAACCGCATTCAAAGCCGCTCCCCAGCGCGAACCACCGACAGCCAATCCATAAATATTGGGGATTAAATCCAGCGCGGCCGCGGCGGTCCTTGATACTTGTGAAGCCAACAGGGCAGAAGATGCCTGAGATTGTAATTCAATAACCTGTTGTTCCGTTGGCGAGATATTTTCATCATAAAGACTTTTATAATGTTGGTACCGCTCCTGAGCAGATTGTTTACTCACTTGCAACGCATCAAGATTGGCCTGGTTAATATTGATATCCTGTTGCTGGAGGTCAACGGCAAAACGGTAGAGATCGTTATTCTGAACCATCTGAAATGATTCAAAACTCAGATTATCTTTGCGTTCCAATAGACTTAACAACGTGCTACCGAATTGTATCAATGTATCGACACCGGATTTTGCCCGTGTCAACATTGGTTCAAAGCGATAATTTGGCACTCTGAAATTCATTCTGCTGGCATTTCTGGCAGCAACAACCCGCTGATAACGCTGATTCATTAACCCTCTGGGAGAAATTTTCGAATCATAAAGATCCATCGAAATTTCTTTACCATCCAGCGTTAAATTATGCCGTAAATTGTAAATCCGGTTTTCTATTCTATCCCACAACGCAGTCAACTCTTCATTAATAGGTTTCATAAAGAGATCATTATCAAGCGCACGAATAGTTTTATCATGGATCACCGGGGCATATGGCAAAGGATAACTTATCATTTCCAATTCACGTACGGCGCTATTCTTCTTATATGATGCATCTTCAAGAGTGATTGGCTGCCAGGAACTGGCTAATTGGAGATCAGGACGGGCACCCAATAGCGAACTTGCCGTTGCATAGCTTAGACGCGCCAGCGTTCTGGCAGTAGGTTGAAGCTTCCGATATTCCATATCACCTTGATCGATAACATTTTTAACGTAAAAGTTAAAAATAGCCTTACGATAATGAATAGGTTCACTGGCAGAAATTGCATCAGGATCCGTCGGTTCTATCAGACTACGCAATCGTTTTGGCTCATCAATGATCGGGCGACTATTCCAATAACGTGGCTTATCCTGTGTTAATGCTGGTTCATCACTACTTTCAAAAGGGTTAAAAATAAACTTAATCCAGCGACTGGCTTCTTCATAACGCTGTTCCACATTAAACCGCCAGGCCACCATAAATGGCATATGGAAGAACAATTCCCAGAAATAAATACCATTTGCCCCTTTTAGATCGATGGGTTTCGAATTATTGCCGGTAATCGGCTCTTCATGAATATTTTGAGTTTCCCAACTCAGAACTTTATCCAATTTCTGACTCGCCTTACTAATTAACTCTTTTGCAAAAAGCGTATTTAAACGAATCGCTTGATCAGAATACCAACTTTCTGGTTGTTCTTCTTTTGGAAATTGTAAATATTGGGTTTGTTTAGTCTGTTTAATTTGAACCTTGTCACGAAGTAATTTACCGACACTCAGTTTTTGCTTAATTCTACCTGCAATATCGGCTCCAGTTTCTGATGGCAGGCTAAAACCAGTGACAACCGTCACATCATTCCTGTCACACCGATTCAGTACCACACTCAATGTTGGATCGTAATCTTCCGGGGTAAGCACCTTATATTTCAGCCAACACCGTTCACCCTTGCTATCCTCCAGCCAAATACAATAAAGAATATTTTTGCTTCTGCTAAAATCATATTTATACGTTGATTTGGACGTAAGAGATATATTCAGTGTCCCTTCAACATAAACAGCTTGCAGATCAAATTGATCTATTGTACCCAAACTTCCTTCAAACTCTTTTTCCCCCGCTATCGGCCACTTCATATTATTATTAACGGGATAAAGCACCAATTGCTTATATTCTTCCGGCCCGCCATTCGATGGTTCCCGGAAATAGAACCAGACTAAAGCCGCACCGTATGAATCCAGATCGGATAACTTTGGATTAGGTGATTTAGGTAAATCCGTTGCCGCCATTAACAGGTTGTCACAAACATAGGTGAAGACCTCATCGTAATCGAAAGATTTCTCCTTATCATCTGTACCTTGCATACGCACAAATGCAACCAACGCTAAACGTTCAACATCTCCGGTACGATCGAGAACAGCAATCAACTCTTTCATAGCGTGATCAAGTAAATCTTCACGAACCGTCGTTCCGGTACTCCAGGTACCATCAAACGCCAAATGGGCCAAATTAAGTTTAGTGCGATATTTAATATTATTATCTTTATCTTGTTTTTCTTCAGAAACTTCAAACCAACTAATATATAACCGGTTATTTAAGATAATTGGACGAACAATACCGTTATATGTATTTTCTAAAGGGACATTAATCAGTTTCCACTCACTCCAGGCGGTAGGATACAGTTCGTTAGTCTGATTATTACGCTGTTTGGCATCTAAAGTCCGCCAAAAATAACGGTAGGGCTGGGTACGGGTCTTGGCAATGAAATAGACCTTATCATCGGCAATACCAACACCATCTTCGTAACCCGCAATAACCTCTAAATTACTGACCTCTTCGAAGTTATTCAGATATCCCAATATGGCTTTCTGAGCAACATCATCCGTAAGCTTTCCTTGATTAAGTGCACTTTCAAGTTGGAAGAAGAATTCTGTCTTTGTTAAACGTAATGTGGGATCAACATAAACTTCCGGGTAAATAGCCAGTTGCTGATTTGCAGACCAATAGCCATAACGATTAGCAAACTCCTGCCAATTATCTGCATCCTCCTGAGTCATCGATAAACCTGACTCTAAATTCAAAACAATACGATTAATATATTGTTGTACAGACTGGGTAACATGTGCGACACGGGCTGTTTTTACTTTGGAAGAAACCTGAGTGTCTAACAACAAAAAATCATACAGATCATCCACATTTTTAATTTTTTCACGCCGGGATTGAAAAGCGGTATCATGCGGAACAATCTGCCCAAGATAATAATCCACTAATGCATCACGCAGATTTTCCTGTAATTTTGCTTCAATTAAATTAGACATTCTCATCATCTCCTTGCGCTTTTAATGCGGCCATTACCGCTTCACCAATGCTTTGGAAAGCTTCAAAACCTGAATTAACGTCAAGTGCACCAGCACCTAATAAAGGTTCAACGGACAAATTGGTTTTCACAGAAAGTTGTTGTAGTCGCCGTATCCAATCTATTTGAGATAAAGTCATTACACGTGTTTTTTCTAATCTTCCTTTTTCACAAGCAAGATAAATTTCATCAGGATCCCAATCTAAAATTTCAGCCAGTAACTGCGCACATTTATAATTGTTATCATCTTCTTCTGACTGTAGTAAAGTTTCATTGTTAGCAAAAGTAAAATATTCTTGAATCTTATCTTCATTTTGTTTTGCATTTTCCAATAAATCCTGATAGCGATTCAGTAGGAAAATTTCATCTAACGATAATGATATTTTTGTTGTTTCATCTGCGCTTAGTCCAAGCCATTTAGGATTTGTCAGGCGCAATAACAACAGATTATTACTTACGCTCAATGCATTAATTAATTGAGTATAAATTAACAGACTGTAAGTCAGGTCCAGAAACTCTTTTTTAATATCCTCAACTTTTTCTGGCGTATTATCTAATACCAGCTTCAGTACTGAGTAGACACTACTTCCCAACCAACGAAGCTGTAATGGCACAATATCTTTTGATACACCATATTCACCGGCAACAGCGCTAGATAATAAACTCTCTTGTGCGGTTTTAGCTTGCAATATAATCTGCAAGACAATATTAATTTGATTATTATCTGGATTTATCTTTTTCTCCTTGACAATATCTTCAATCTTTTTCCTCAGAGATTCTTCGTCCGTTTTTCCCCATATCAATGGAATATCTTTTACTAATCCATTATCTCTATCAAAAACACCCTCTTTATCTGACAGAATAATCCACCAATCTATGTCATTTATCTCTTGCCGATTAAAATCAGATTTTTTTAAACACACATTATCAGTAAGACCATCAGAAATTCCCTTATAAAAGGTTAACATTCCATTTGTTGGCACTAACGGAAGCTGAGTTTTACCTAATAATAAAGAGAGCTTGATAGGTGTCAGTTTTATTTTGGCTAACCAAGACGTTAAAACTTCCATCCGGGCAATAATACTGAGGATGTCATCTTTCTCCCCTAAAGCCGGTATATTTGCCAGATACCCGCTTTTATCCGTTAAAATATCGGCCAGAATCAATCCATCTTCCGCAGAAAAACCAAATAATCGTGGAATAGTGACTAAGCGATAAAGTCTGGACACTACGTCGAGATTACGTACCAATTTGCCAGAAGCGAGCTTCAGCGCACTCTCAACAATAGGCGCAATCACTTGAAATGTGGATACAGAAATAGCTAATCCAGCACACAGTTGTTTGACTGTTTTCGCTCCATCTCCTTGATTTTCTGTATAGCTAAATACTTTACCATCCAAGATTAAGGGCTGATCAAAAAGTTTAGACTGATTAAAAAGTTGATCAAAAAAAGGAATATTATTGCTGATAGAGAATGGTGTAATTTGATATATCCATCCAGCAAACGCCTCTGGTAATACTTTATATTGTGTAGATAAATGCTGGAATAAGCCTAACGCTCTTAATGTATTATTAGAAATAGCCAGTTCTATATTCTTTGGTTCAGCTTTTATTGCTGAGGTTACCAGTAAGTCAAGCTGATGATAGGGTAACGCTAACCAACGCTGTAAACGAATAAAGCGATTCATTCGATCATAACGAAAATCAGAAACTGCATTTATCTGGCGCCCAGAGTCGGTTCTGACAATACTTAATGCCTCTAATTGCCCAGAATTTATATAAACACCACCATAATGGTAAGGTGCTGGAAAATGTTCTGATGTTTGCTCGCTATTAAAAATGGGATTAGAAAACACCGCATTCGGTGAAACTAAAGGCCGGAAGTCACCACTGCTAAATAAGTGCTCGAGATCTGTCACTTTCGATCCTGTCTGTTGACCAAAAGACAAAATCTCGGTTAATTTCACACTGTCATCCGCAGAAAGGCCATAATTATCTTGGAAAAATTTATCTGCTTCTGGCAATAATTCTGATTGTTCAGTACCTTGTTTGGCAATAGCAAAACGGTAAGTCATAGTCAGGAAATTAACACCTTCAATATTTACCGAGGTATTATTTTCGCTCTCTTTTGGCACCGCAGCATAGACTGTCATTTCACCAAAGAAAGGACCATTATCCAAATTACCAATTTCACTATTATCACTTTCTACATAAGTTAACTTTAATTTCCGACTGAATGGAGACGAATTATCAAATGGTTCCATCCTTGCTTTTACGCGGTTATAGGTCAGAACATTTTCACCGCGAAGTTTAACTTTAATTGTCTCTTTAGCCTTATTTTCGCAGGTAATCACAATCTCATCATAGGCTTTATCGACATTATCACTCAACGATGTCGGCCCAGTGATATTTTCACCAGAAAGAATAATATAAGCATGTTTTGAAATATCACGTTCAGGCAATACTTCTGTCGTACTTGTACTGAAATAACTCTTAATAAGTTGTTCACGTGATAAAAAGTTTTGTGAAAATGGACTTTTCTCTGTCAGTAAAGTCATTTGCTCCTTACTCAATTGAGTATAGGCAAACAAAGCCTGATCACGTTTTTCAGTTAAGATATGCCAGGGAAATTGCTGATCTACTTGCTGAATAATCGTGCCTAATTCAGTCTCTTTTTCAGCCAAGCCTTTATTAATCTGCTGAGAAGGCAGACTATAAGGTAATATGAATGGAAAACGGGTCTCTCCTAAAACCTGATTAACCGTCTTATCCGCATGGCCTGTTTGATCAATATATTCTCTGGCACTTTTTGACAAAACATCATTCACAACAGATATTGCTGTGATCTCTTTGTAAAGATTATCACTATCAAGTAATAAGTCAGGAATATCTGCGCGCCTTTGCTCCAAGCCCACGGCATTATTAGAACCATCCAGCTCTATTTGTTTTACGAATTTATAAAGATCAAGCAGGTAATTTACCGGACTATCAAGAGACTCAATAGCATCCGGCTGGCAGAAATTATCCCAAGGTTCAGGAAATAAATTGCTGTAATCAGGTAATTTTTCTTTCTCATCAGCATTATCATTGTTATAAGCAAAATATCTTGCCTGATGACTCGCTTTTCTTAATGTTTCACCATCATAATCTCTCAGTTGCCTTTGCCGATAATTTTGCACCAGTTGGTTAGCGGCACTAACGGCTTTATCAAAAATCGCCTCTGCATGGCCAGATAAAGATTCATTATGGCGTTTAATAAAACGTTGTTTTGACACTTCAATAATGTCAAAAATAGAATGATAACCCAAACGCTGGAGTGTATTAAGCAGGGTGATAGTGGAATTATCTTCCTTCTGTACTGAGTTTAACAACATATAACTCGTCGGTAATATTGACGATGCTGGCGATTTTATTTCTGCCACCGCAGCCAACAACGGTGATACTTTTGTTATATCCTGTTTTTCACCAGGAGAGTTTTTATATTTATCCATTGTATTATTCCAACCTAATTAATCGGAAACACCTGAATAGAACAGTTATAGAAACTATAACCACATTAAACAGTGAAATCTTTTAAAGAGTCAATTCAATTTAATTTACATGTTTCACACTGTTTCTCTTTCGGTTTGTCGTAAGAAGGAAGTTCACCTTCGAAATAGAATGGCTCCATTTCAACCACTTTTTTAATTGGTTTACGCCCCAGCCCTTCATGAGCAGCATTAGTTAACAAACCGTTATCTTGATCACCCGTCCAGATAAATAAACCACCTAATCCCTTTTCTTTAACATAGCGACCTTTTTCCCTTACTGAACGGGGGGTATCTAATGACATAAATACTTTGAGATCTTTATTGTAAAGATAATCCGCTTTAGCAATCGGATCATGGAAAACCGCAAAACCATTACGACCTATTTGATTTTCATAATCAACATAGTTATAGATAATATCTGTCCATTCAGTGACACTGCTTTCAAAACTCCCTACCGTAGATGTTCCATCAGTATATTTTCCAACTAACTGCTCATTATTATTACTCTCTAGCTCCGCAGTTCTGGCATTACGTGTATAACCAGAATAACCGATATAAATTAATTTCTTATTAATACCTAAAGAGATGAGATAATTAACTGCATCATCGACTGAGTATTTAGAATATTGGTCATCTTTATTACGATAAAGATTGCTATGATGAGAAAGCTTTTGATCACCTAATGTGAAAAAATCATAAGTCATTAAGTTAATTTCATTAACACCGGCTGCGATCAATTCTGGAATATGCGCTGCTTTGATTTTTTCTATATCGGCAGAAGCAGCAATACTGATCCCTTTTAAATTACTGATATTCGCACTCTTCAAATCCTTAATAAGTTTGACAAAATGCTCATAGTCATCTGGAGCGTTTGGATTGCCCGCTCCGGCAGAACCAGGATATTCCCAATCAAGATCAATGTGAGTTAGCATAGGGAATCGGGTATATAAATCTTTAACACCCTCAACAAACCGCTGGCGAAATGTATCATCACGACACACTTCATAAAAAGCACCACTCATTGACCAGCCGCCAACACTGACAGAAATTTCCAGATCCGGATTTTCCTTCTGGAGTAAATGTAAACCGCCTAATACCCCTTGTGCCTTATCTTGTTCATATAACTTCCAATCGTCATCCTTCCAACCACTGAAACCGCAATTAAGATAAGAACCAACATCAGCCCAAGAATCAATCGGGATAGGTTTGCCTTTATGATCTTTAATTATATTTTCATCAGTATCTCCCATCTTCCATCCATCTTTAGCCGCTGTCATAATGGCTATTTGTTTCTCTCCAGTATCGCCAATAATACCTGCAAAGCTAAAGATAATTCTTTTAAACGGTTTTCCTTTGTCTTTATCACCCTTAAGGCGCATTAAATCAGCACCTCTGCCGCCATATATTTTAAAATCATCATCGTCTGTTGGCATTAGACGCCTATCGTAGATTGACCAATCAGTTAAATAACAGAGAACAGCAAAATCATCATTCTCGTCATAGGTATTGAAAACTGTTTTAGCCAGTCTTGTTGGTGTATACGATAATGCGTTATCAACGTTTTTAGGGTCAAACTTATTTAGCTCATAAGTTTTTTGCGCAGCACCCGCACCGATAAGTTCTGTACCATGCTTATATCCAGGATCAGTTTGATATACCAGTTGACTATCTGCTTTTGATTCATCTTTACTCATATCATACTCCACTAACGGTACAATTGTTTTAAACATCAGAAAGTTACATCATGGCAACCTATGCCGGAATTCAGTAGGGCTTTATAAGTAGTCATATTAAAAACTGCTTACCAAGAATACCTATAATGTATTGAATAAAAAGGATTAAATATCTTAAGCGCATGAAAATGCACACTTTAAGTAACACGATATGTTAGAGGTCTGAATACTACTTCTTACAGCAATATCTGTTAAACCTCTTTTTTTCATATGCAGATATAAAAATTGATTGTCTATTCTCGTCGTTTGCCTATTGATTCAATAAAAAGCTAGCCAGTCATGCTATTTAATCAAGATTTACTACAGCTAAATTCTGTTTTTAATGAAACAAAATTGATATGTGTAATATTATTAAATATGCATCATAGCGATATCATAAAATGATAATATTAGTTATTTATGACAGTAAAATAATAAATTTATTAATATTCGCGTCTTCTATACCCTTACCCAACCAATCGACAAAAATTTAATAGAATCTTTTTCATAAAATTCTTGACACACAAACACCGTTCCAGTTTACTAGTACAAAAGAAATGGCAGTATCATCCCGTATATCATCTCTATTTAATGCGAAAGAGGCACTGAAAATGACTGTATTTATGATGTCTATCCGTTGGTGGCACAACTTCCCATTAAGGGCGGTATGGTCACGCACATAAATCAACAGTGCCAAATTACCAAAACCCGCCAGAAAGGCGGGTTTTTTTATATGCATAACTCATAATCAGGACGAAAAAATGACGGATAAACAACCAAAACTCACAGTCATTGAGCAGGAAATAACTTATCAGCCCGATCCTGCACGGCTATTCAATCAACTTTGTAGTCAGCGACCAGCAACGTTATTGCTGGAATCGGCAGAAATTAACAGTAAAAAAAGCCTGAAAAGCCTGTTAATCATCGACAGCGCCTTGCGTATCAGCGCAAACAGCAATCAGGTCACTTTTGACGCCTTGACAGAAAATGGCCGAGATTTATTACCGATTTTGGTCAAAAAATTTCCCAGCAACGTCCAATCTGAAATGACACACGATTCTCTTCAATTGATCTTTCCGCCAATCAATCACACTATGATCGATGAAGATAGTCGCCTGAAAGCCATATCTGTATTTGATGCATTGCGTGCCCTTCTTTCTCTGGCAGAATTGCCATCACAATACGAATTATCATCACAAGACAATGCAGAGGCAATATTCATTGGTGGCCTTTTTTCCTACGACCTGGTCGCCGGGTTTGAGCCGTTACCCACAGTAAAAACTGTTCAACGTTGTCCTGATTTCTGTTTTTATCTGGCAGAAACTTTAATGGTGATCGACCATCAAAATAAAAGCGCACGCCTGCAAATCAGTCTATTTAGTGATTCTCCAGAAGAAGAGCAACGTCTTAAGCAACGGTTGAAAACATTAGCGAAACTCATCACAGAACCCACTGAGCCAGTACAACAAATCTCTCTGCCGGCCATGAAAGTTTTATGCAATCAGGACGACAAAACATATGCAGAAATAGTGACACAATTGCAACAATACATCCGCCAGGGCGATATTTTTCAGGTGGTTCCATCCCGGCGCTTCTCTCTGCCATGTCCAGCACCGCTTAATGCTTATCAAAAACTTAAACAACGCAATCCAAGTCCTTATATGTTCTTCATGCAGGATAAAGATTTCTGTCTGTTCGGCGCGTCCCCTGAAAGCGCACTGAAATATGATGCGTCTAATCGTCAAATTGAGATTTACCCTATCGCCGGCACACGTCCCCGTGGGCGCAATGCTGCCGGAGAGTTGGATGCAGATCTGGACAGCCGAACTGAACTGGAGATGCGTACAGATCACAAAGAATTAGCTGAACACTTGATGCTGGTTGATTTAGCCCGTAATGATTTAGCCCGTATTTGTGAACCCGGCAGCCGCTATGTCGCTGATCTGACAAAAGTCGATCGTTACTCTTTTGTCATGCATCTGGTTTCCCGTGTGGTCGGGACATTACGCCATGACTTAGATATTTTCCATGCTTATCAAGCTTGTATGAATATGGGAACCCTTACCGGTGCACCGAAAGTTCGGGCAATGCAACTTATCGCCCATTACGAAAATGAACGTCGTGGCAGCTACGGTGGCGCTGTCGGTTATTTCACCGGCAGAGGTGATATGGATAATTGTATCGTTATCCGCTCTGCTTACGTGGAAGATGGCATCGCGACGATTCAGGCCGGCGCGGGCGTAGTACTGGATTCCGTACCTTCGGCAGAAGCTGAAGAGACCTGCAACAAAGCAAGAGCCGTCATTCGTGCCATTGCGGAAGCACATCAAGCAGAGGAGATTTTCTGATGGCGAATATTCTCCTGCTCGATAACGTGGATTCATTCACCTATAACCTCGTCGATCAATTACGCAATAAAGGTCATCAGGTTGTTATCTATCGCAATACCGTTGCAACTGACATCATTATGCAGCAATTCAGAACGCTACCCTCTCCGTTACTGATGCTTTCACCGGGACCGGGTAAACCCTCTGACGCGGGCTGTATGCCTGAATTACTCGAAAAAATAATCGGCAAAATTCCGGTGATCGGCATCTGTCTTGGACATCAGGCAATTATTGAAGCCTATGGTGGAGAGATTTCCGCCGCTGATGAAATCCTGCACGGCAAAGCCTCTCTGGCAGAGCATGATAATCAAGCTATGTTCGCTGATCTGGAGAACCCTTTGCCCGTTGCCCGTTATCACTCTTTGGCGGGTCACAGAATTCCATCTGAATTGACGATTTCTGCCCGTTGTGGCGACACCGTTATGGCTATTCGCCACGACAAACATAAGGTTTGTGGATTCCAGTTCCATCCAGAATCCATTCTCACAACACATGGCACCAGATTACTTGAACAAACTCTGACCTGGGCATTGAATTAAAAAGGAGGTATGAAAATGCAGTCTATTTTCGACAAATTGTTCAGTGCACAGATACTGACACAACAAGAGAGCCAGCAACTGTTTTCCGCCATCATTCAAGGAGAATTAAGTGAACCGCAACTCGCTGCGGTCCTTATCAGTATGAAATTGCGCGGTGAGCAGCCACAGGAGATCGCCGGTGCTGCGCAGGCGTTACTGGCAAATGCCCTGCCATTTCCGAGGCCAGACTACACTTTCTGCGATATTGTCGGAACAGGGGGCGATGGAACTGACAGCATCAATATTTCAACCGCCAGTGCATTTGTCGCAGCAGCTTGTCATATTAAAGTCGCCAAACATGGTAACCGCGGTGTTTCCAGCCGTTCCGGTTCATCTGATTTGCTGGCGGCATTGGGTATAGCGCTTGATATCAGTGCAGAATGTGCCCGCAACGCCCTGGATGAAATCGGCATCTGTTTTCTGTTTGCGCCGCAGTATCATATTGGATTCCGCCATGCGATACCTGTACGTCAGCAACTGAAAACCCGGACGCTGTTCAATGTATTAGGCCCTCTGGTTAACCCGGCCCGCCCGCCGTTGGCATTAATTGGCGTTTACAGCCCTGAGCTGGTTGGCCCTATTGCCAGTACCTTGCAAATCCTGGGCTATCAACGGGCAGCGGTTGTTCACAGTGGGGGAATGGATGAAGTTGCCCTGCATGCACCAACAATCGTTGCAGAACTTAATGATGGAGAAATTGCTCATTATCAATTAAATGCTGAAGATTTTGGTTTACAAAACCATCCAATATCGGCATTAAAAGGGGGGGCGCCGGAGGAAAACCGTGAAATGCTCAGTCTATTGTTACAGGGCCGGGGTAAGAAAGCCCATGCTGATGCCGTTGCCGCTAATGTTGCCCTGCTGATGAAAATTCATGGACAGGAAAATTTACGTCATAACACGCAACAAGCTCTTGAAACCATTCACAGTGGTCTGGCTTATGAACGAGTCACCGCACTTGCCGCAAGGAGTTAATGATGCAAGCTACCGTTTTACAGAAAATTGTTAATGATAAAACCGAATATCTTATTGAACGCAAGCAACAACAACCTTTGGAAAGCTTTATTGATTCTATTGTTGCCAGCCAGCGTCGTTTTTATCAGGCGCTGAACAGTGAACAGACTGTTTTTATTCTGGAGTGTAAAAAGGCATCGCCTTCAAAAGGACTCATTCGTCAGGATTTTGATCCCATCCTGATAGCAAAAACTTATCAGCCTTATGCTGCCGCAATTTCAGTATTAACGGATGAAAAATATTTTCAGGGCAGCTATGACTTTCTCCGTTTGGTGAGTCATGCCGTTCATCAGCCGGTGCTGTGCAAAGATTTTATTATCGATCCTTATCAAGTTTATCTCGCTCGCTATTATCAGGCAGATGCAATTTTGCTGATGCTGTCGGTTCTTGACGATGAGCAATATATTATGCTGTCTGAACTTGCGCATAGTCTAAATATGGGCGTACTGACTGAAGTGAGTTCAGAAGAAGAACGGATCAGAGCTGTCACATTAAAAGCCAAAATTATTGGTATCAATAACCGTGATCTCAGAGATCTTTCTATAGATTTAAACCGTACCAGACAACTTGCACCACAGTTACCGGAAGGAACAATTGTTATCAGCGAATCAGGCATCCACCAGCATCAGCAAATTCGTGAACTCAGCCATTATGCCAATGGTTTTCTGATCGGCAGCGCTTTGATGTCCCAGTCCAACCTGGATCTGGCATTACGTCAACTGATTCTGGGGGAAAATAAGGTCTGTGGATTAACTCGCCCACAAGATGCTAAAACGGCGTTACAAGCAGGGGCTGTTTATGGTGGTTTGATATTCGTTGAGCATTCTCTGCGTAGAGTTAATATCGAACAAGCTCAACAAATCATCAATGCGGCTGCTCTCAAATATGTGGGGGTATTTCAAAATCAATCATCTGCATTTATCAATCATACCGCCCGCTGTCTGTCTCTCGCTGCGGTGCAATTACATGGAACAGAAGGCGAAGTTTATATTGAAGAACTGCGGAAATTATTGCCTGAAAACTGCCAGATTTGGAAAGCGATTGATATGTCGAAAGATTCATTTCACGCTAAAACCGGAAATATTGATCGGTATCTGCTTGATAACGGCAAAGGTGGGACCGGCAAAAGTTTCGACTGGCAATTACTTGAAAAACAATCACTCAACAATGTGATGTTAGCAGGTGGATTAAATGAAGAAAATTGCCAACAGGCAGCAAAATATGGCTGTTGCGGGCTTGATTTTAACTCTGGTGTTGAAAGTGCGCCGGGGATCAAAAGCAGTCATAAATTGAGTAAAGTGTTTCAGCGTCTACGTAGCTACCAATAAACAACGACTCTTTGACTAATGGACAAACAGAATAATGAGTAAACTTAACCCCTATTTTGGTGATTTCGGTGGACAATTTGTGCCACAGATCCTTATTCCAGCCCTTGAACAATTAGAAGCGGCATTTATTGATGCTCAACAAGATCCTGAATTCCAGCAAGAGTTTCAGGACCTGCTGAAAAACTATGCAGGCAGACCAACGGCATTAACTTTATGTCGTAATTTGACTAAAGGCACTAAAACCCGCCTTTATCTGAAACGAGAAGATCTATTACACGGCGGCGCTCATAAAACCAATCAGGTACTTGGTCAGGCATTACTGGCGAAACGCATGGGCAAAAATGAAATTATTGCGGAAACCGGTGCCGGCCAGCATGGTGTGGCAACAGCCCTGACCTGCGCACTGTTAAATATGAAATGCCGTATTTATATGGGTGCTAAAGATGTCGAGCGCCAATCCCCTAATGTCTTCCGCATGCGTCTGATGGGAGCCGAAGTTATCCCGGTTCACAGCGGCTCTGCAACCCTAAAAGATGCCTGCAATGAAGCACTGCGCGACTGGTCTGGCAGCTATGATAAGGCTCACTATTTGTTAGGTACCGCCGCTGGCCCACACCCCTACCCAACCCTAGTTCGGGAATTCCAGCGTATGATTGGTGAAGAAGCCAAAGCCCAGATTCTGGCAAAAGAGGGACGTCTGCCTGATGCCGTGCTGGCCTGCGTTGGTGGCGGATCCAACGCCATTGGCATGTTTGCCGAGTTTATTCCTGAAACATCAGTACGCTTGATTGGTATTGAACCCGCGGGACACGGTATCGAAACGGGCCAACATGGTGCCCCGCTGAAACATGGCGAATTAGGTATCTATTTTGGTATGAAATCGCCCATGATGCAGACAGATGAAGGCCAGATTGAAGAATCTTATTCTATTTCAGCCGGTCTGGATTTCCCTTCCGTCGGCCCTCAGCATGCCTATCTGAACAGTATCGGCCGAGCTGACTATTTTTCCATCACTGATGATGAAGCATTAGCTGCATTCAAAACGCTTTCCCGTGAAGAAGGCATTATTCCGGCTCTCGAATCCTCTCATGCGCTGGCTTATGCTTTGAAAATGATCCATCAAGCGCCTGATAAAGCGCAATTACTGATCGTCAATCTATCCGGTCGCGGTGATAAAGACATATTTACTGTCCATGATATTTTAAAATCCAGGGGGGAAATCTGATGGAGCGTTACGAGCAGCTATTTAAACAATTGGAAAGCCGTAAACAAGGTGCTTTTGTCCCCTTTGTCACACTAGGTGATCCAAACCCGGAATTATCGTTGGAAATTATTGACGCACTGATTGCAGGTGGTGCTGATGCCCTTGAGTTAGGTATTCCTTTTTCTGATCCGCTGGCTGATGGCCCGACAATTCAGAATGCCAATCTGCGCGCTTTCTCCTCAAATGTTACCCCCACTCTTTGTTTTGAACTGTTGGCAAAAATCCGGACAAAATATCCTGATATTCCCATTGGTTTATTGATGTATGCCAACCTGATTTTTCATAATGGCATAGACGAGTTTTATCGCTGCTGCAAAGACGCAGATATCGATTCTGTATTAGTTGCAGATGTTCCTGTATCAGAATCACGGCCATTCCGTACCGCAGCAATGAAATACGGTATTGCTCCTATTTTTATTTGTCCTCCGAACGCAGAAGATGAATTATTACGTGAAATCGCCTCTTACGGCCGGGGATATACCTATTTATTATCCCGAGCAGGCGTTACCGGCACAGAACGACGCGCTGAACATCCTTTAAATCATTTGGTCAACAAGTTGCGGGAATATCATGCTGCACCACCATTACAGGGATTTGGTATTTCAGAACCTGCACAGATAAAAGAAACGTTAGCAAGTGGTGCAGTTGGTACAATTTCCGGATCTGCCGTAATCAAAATTATTGAAGAAAATCTTTCTCAACCAGAAATAATGCTGAAAAAACTTACTGAGTTTGTATCAAAAATGAAATCTGCCACTCAGCTTTAGTATAAAAAATGGGGCAAAATCTGCCCCATTTTCTCATATCATACAACTCACATTAAACAAACGCGGTTCTTATCAGAAGTGATAACCGACACCAAACATAAATACCCACGGATCAAGCCGGGTATCAATTTTATGGCTCTTGTCACCTGCTTTGAATTTCACATCAGTTTCAATGTTCACCCACCACACAGATGCGTTTAGCATCCAGTTTTGATCTAACTCATAATCTAAGCCAACATGCCCGGCAACACCCCAGGAATCTTTCAGCTCCAGACTGTGTAAATTATTGCCTTTAACAGCATCATTACCATTGAATTTTTCGTTAAAGAAAGTGGTATAGTTCAAACCAACACCAATATAAGGGCGAAAATGACTTTCTTTAGAGCCGAAATAGTATTGCGCCATTAATGTCGGTGGAAGACTCTTTATTTTGGCAATATTACCAGCACCCGGTAAACTTACCTGATGCTGGAAAGGTGTCCCAGCGAGTAATTCAATACCAATATTATCGGTAATCATATAACCGAAGGTTAAACCCATCTGGGTATTATTATCCGCACTAAGAGAACCTACCCCTAATACATTATCAGAACCCGTATTAGGCCTTACTGTTGCAGTACCCGTGCGGAAAAGAATATCACCCGCTTCATGAGCAAAAGCGAACGATGGTGCTAAAGTTGCCGCTGCTAATACAAATGCAGAAAGTTTTTTCATTATTCATCCCATTCCTGTGATTTAAAAGTCAATAAAAATATAGCCATATATTTAAAATTATGATCCAAGATAGATCACATCTTTTAAAGAATTTAATAAAAATCGTATATTTGCGATATTATTATTTCAAATAGGAATTATTTTAAATTGACACAAATCAATATTTATTATTAATTAGTTGGATATTTTTTATATTTATATACTAATTCAAATATTTTATCTGATGATACTTCCATTATGTTTTAACAAGGTTAAATTTATGTTTATTTTCATATTAAAAAGATAACATGAAGCATTTTTTCCTTTCATCAACAATCACAGACAATCACTAATTTATCCGCATAATCTCCTTTCGGCTATCCACATCTGCCCATAACAGAGTACAATTAACCGCTGTGTATTATTGTATTGTTTAACCTGATAGGAGCTGTCTTCATGCCAATCACGGCGAATACCCTGTACCGTGACAGTTTTAACTTTTTCAAGAATCAACTGTTAAGTACTCTGACTCTGGCCGTTCTGGCGGCTCTGGTGACTACCCTATTGGGTCACCTGTTTATCCCTGATAGCGAACAGATGAAGCTGCTGACAGAAGCAGAATTCACTTTTGCAACTTCAGGTAAAGCAGGTATTCAGGATATGGTGTCCCAAATGACCCCAGAGCAACAGTCTATGATCATGCGGGCGGGAATAGGCACTATTTTCTCCAGTATGATTGGCAATGTACTACTGGTTGGTGGTGTCTTGACGTTGGTCACGGCAGTTTCAGCGGGAAATCGTATTTCTTCATTACAGGCAATTGGTTTATCAGCAAGCCAATTACCAAAACTGTTCCTGCTACTACTTATCTGCACTCTGCTGATCCAACTTGGTTTGATGCTCATGCTGGTACCAGGTATTATTTTGTCTATCGCCCTGGCTTTATCACCGGTTATTATGACCGCTGAACGTTGTGGTATTTTTGCCTCTATGAAAATAAGTTGGAAACTGGCATTTGCCAATATTCGTTTGCTGGTTCCGGCAATTCTGTTATGGCTGACCGCAAAGCTCTTACTGGTGTTTATTATTGACCATCTGACATTCATTCATCGCGAGATGGCGGGAGTCATGCTTGGCGTATTTAATAACCTGATCTCAGCTATTCTGTTAATTTATCTGTTCAGGTTATATATGCTGGTTGCCTCTTCACAACAAAAATGAATATAAAATAGCTGTTCAAACAAACCCCATAGCGATAAAAGCTATGGGGCTGAAGCAATACAACATGAACCGTTTATGTCCATGTATGTTTTGCAGCTTGACTATCCGGATAAAATCAAAAAAAATTCCCTGCTTATACAACAGGGAATTTCTGTAGACGAGGTAGCTAATTAAATACAAATTAGCAGATTTCGATTAGAATCGATAACCTACGCCAACTACCCAAGTACCTATCTTAAGCTCATCCAATTTTGAATATTCATAAGAGGTATCGATAGTCCAATTTGGCATAGGGTTAAACTGTAATCCCAATCCGTAGCTAACAGATGTTTTACTCTTGCTGCCACTCATTGTACCAACATAATCTGAGAGTTTAACCTTTCCATGTGCAGCACCAACCATACCGTATACGCTAACATATTCATTAAAACGATATGTAGGGCCCGCCATCAGGGAAAAATAATCCATATCAGATTCAGCTACTTTTTTGCCGCCCCGGTAATAATCGTAACCTAAATATGTATATGTAAGTGAGCTAATAACACCAAAATTATTATCCAACTCGTAGCGGTACTTCAGGTTGAAGCCCTTTGGGTTATCATCAGCCTTTTTACCGTCAAACTTTGCATGGCTCTGAGCATAGCCACCAGAAATCGTACTTTCACCGCTCGCATTTGCAGCAAATGCGAATGCAGATAAACCAACAGCCACCACTGAAGCTACCAGTGTTTTTTTCATTGAAAATCCCTAATATTGTATAAAATATAGAAAAAAATAATTACGGAGAGGTATTATTTATCAATAACCAATAGAAAACAACAAAATTCCATTTATTGTTAAGTTCCCGTTTAATAAAGCAAAATACTAAGCATTACAGTCGTATTTCTCTTATTATCTTTTGATGTAATTAGAGTACCATTCGGGCTTACTTTGAATCATTCGCACAGCAAAATAGAGATCGGGCACCACAACTAGATCGTCATCACTGCTTCTCAGTTTATTTTGTTTTATCCAGCGGGTAAGTTCTGTCCGTCGGCCAGCGAGCACCAGTGTGACACCTTTTACTTTCAATTCAGTAATCAGTTCATCAATAGCCGCAAAAACACTTACATCGTCATAGGTAAAACTCACAGCCGCATCAACAACTAACCAACCCGGACGTTTTTTCGCCCTGTCTACATGCTGCAACACCCGTTTTTTAAAATAACTGACATTGAAATAAGTTAATGGTGAGTTAAATCGGTACATCATCACACCATCTACCGGTTTAATCTCATTGCCTTGGTTAATGGAATGAATCATCCCTTGTTCATTAACGCCCAAAAGCTGATCTGTCGGGCGGAAGACAATTCGCAAAAACTGCAATAAGCCAAGCAGAACAGCAAAACCAACACCGTTAATCAAACCAACCACCAACACTGAAATCAGGGTAAACAGTGATAAAGTGAATGCCTGACGATTTCGTTTCCGCAGTGACCAGATCCCCCGTAAATTCAACAATGATGATGCCGAATAAATCAGCACTACACCAAGAGATGACAATGGAATATGCGCCAGGAAACCTGTCATGAACAGCAAAACCAGCAAGATAACCACAGCGGCAATCACAGAAACCAATTGCGTTTTCCCACCAATAGCATCATTAACCGCAGTTCGGCTGCTGGCAGCACTGACAGCAAACCCTTGTGATAAAGCAGAAGCAATATTCGCAATACCTAAGGCCCTAAGCTCAGAATCCGCATCAATCTGATAGCCATTTTTATTGGCAAAACTACGAGCCGTCATCATAAAACTGACAAAACTGATAACGGCAAGGTTCAGGGATGGGATAACCAGATCACGCATAATTCCAGGTTGGAAATCAGGCATTGGCACAACAGGCAATCCCCCACCGCTGACACTGCCAACAATCTGAATCCCGTATTTTTCAAGCCCAAATTGCCAGCTTACATACGTCGTTAATACCATTGCCAACAAAGGCCCCGGCCAGGCCGGGCGCAAGAAACGTACAGTCAGCAAAATCAACATCGTCGCAACCGACATTGCCAATGTCGGTAAATGTGTACTCATTAGTTTGGCAGGCAATGCGATCACCCGTTCAATCAATCCAACAGGTACGCCGGCAAAGCCAAAGACTTTAGCCAACTGATCCACCATGATTGTCAATGCCACACCGTTCATTAATCCTTTAAGGATCGGTCTTGAAAGAAAATCAGCAAACGCACCTAATCGGAAATGACTCGCGAGAATACACCATATCCCTGTCATTAAAGTCATCGCGATCGTAAGCTGCCAACGTACATCTTCATTACCAAAAACCAAGGGCGCAACTGCTGCTGCAATAACAGCACACGTTGCTGCATCTGGCCCGACAATTAACTGTCTTGAAGTGCCAAATAACGCATAAGTGAACATTGGCAAGATACATGCGTAGAGACCGATAATTGCACTTATTCCCATTAATTCAGCGTAAGCAATAGCCACCGGCAGAGCTACTGCGGCCACAGAAAGCCCTGCCCTTAAATCATGACTAAACCATTCTTTGCGATAATGAGAAAAATTGCCCAACCCTGGCATCCAACGCTGTAGTTTTTTCCACTGCATTTGGTTTATGCCCTCTTATTTTTCAACGGGTTTTGGCTATAATGCTGTGTTATATGCTCACTGACAACAGGAAGTTAATTACGTCGCTCTTTATGGTAAAATTGTGCGAAACAGATCGATAAAAATCTTTATTTATCGATAAATAAAGCCATACTGTTGCCGCTTAGTATATTCAACCACCAAAATCGGATAGAGTCAGTTGCCGGAATTACGATAGGTTCAAACATGAAACAACTTTTAGACTTTCTACCTTTAGTCGTATTTTTTGTTGTATACAAAATGTATGATATTTTCTATGCTTCCGGGGCTCTGATCGCCGCCACCGGTTTAGCTGTAGCGATAACTTATTTCATCTACCGGAAAGTAGAGAAATCTTCTCTGATCACTTTTATCATGGTTGCTGTTTTCGGCACTCTGACCTTAGCTTTCCACAGTGATCTCTTTATTAAGTGGAAAGTCACCGTAATCTATGCCTTATTCGCATTAGCCTTGCTCGTCAGCCAATGGTTCATGAAAAAACCACTTATTCAGAAAATGCTGGGAAAAGAGCTGGTTTTACCGGATTTTGTCTGGAATAAACTCAATATGGCATGGGCGCTGTTTTTTATTGCCTGCGCGCTGGCCAATATTTATGTCGCGTTCTGGTTACCGCAAGATGTCTGGGTTAACTTTAAAGTATTTGGTCTGACTGCCCTAACCTTGGTTTTCACCGTGCTCAGTGTAGTATATATTTATCGTCATCTGCCACGCGAACAGAAGTAACCCTATTCAAATGGATACCTGCCTGCTCTCGTTAGTAGGCAGGTATTGTTTTTTCATCAAATAAAGTAAAGTTTTCAATGACACAACAACAATTACCTAACGGAGAATTAGTCCTCCGCACACTGGCTATGCCCGCTGATACCAACGCCAATGGAGATATTTTTGGCGGATGGCTGATGTCACAAATGGATATTGGTGGCGCAATTCTGGCAAAAGAAATTGCAGAAGGCCGTGTTGTCACTGTCAGAGTAAATGGTATTACTTTCCTTAAACCTGTCGCTGTTGGTGATGTCGTCTGCTGCTATGCGCATTGCCTCAAAACCGGCAACAGTTCGATTACGATTAACATCGAAGTCTGGGTGAAGAAAGTAGCATCTGAGCCTGTAGGTCAACGCTATCGTGCAACCGAAGCGGTATTCACTTATGTTGCTGTTAATGAGGATAATACCCCGCGCCGGTTACCCGAAGGCAAAACCCAATTCCAACTGACCAGCAGCACTGACGAATAAGCCTGATTATTAATGTAAAAAAAGGAGCATCTGAATCATGCTCCTTTTTTATCTGCATTTTCCCACCGATCAGGATTGAGATATACCGGTCATTTTGAATTCTATTGTTGTGATATAGCCAACAGCGGGTATTTTTTCATAACGCCACTTTCTCATTGCTTTTTTCACTTCCCGGTCAAAAACATTGGGTGGATTGGCACCAATCACTTCGATATTTTTTACCCGACCGTCTTCATCAATATCATATTTGACTCTAACATTACCCTCAATCCCCAATGCTGCCGCTCTGGATGGATAAATGGGTAACGCTTTACTTAATGCTTTTGGCCCATTCTGTGATTTAGTTGCCGTATTAGTTGCCGGTTTATTCTGATTATTATCAGTACGGTTAACCAGTGGCTTTTCCAGTTGTTCAGTTGTCTTCTCAACTGGCTCCGATTGCTTTTTAACAACCTTCTTCTTCACTTCCGGTTTCGGCTTCAGCTTCTTCACCTCTGGCTTTGGGATCACCGGCTCTGGAACAGGTTCCGGCTCCTCTGGCTCTGACTCGGGTTCAGGCGCCGCGGGTTGTGAAACCGGAGCTTCTTCGGCAGCTAACTGAATCATAGCTACAGACATAAGTGCAGCATCAGGCTGTTTTTCCGGTATCACAGAACAAAAAAGTGCGGCAGCAACAGAAACATGCAAACAAACTGATAATAATATTGGCCAATGTATCCAACGCATAAGGGAGTTCTTGATTAGCAGCATAATAGTCAATCCTCGAATAACTGCTAGTTTAAATGCAAATAGCAATCATATTCAATAAAGATTGTAGGTGAGCGTGAATATAAGGCCAAAAAATATTATTTTTTTACTGCATCCATTCACTATGTTGAACAAACAATAAAGCTCGCCGCTGTTTATAAACATCTAATTTACGTAGTGAATAAATACGCAAATTACGTCTTGATTGCCCTTCCATCCAACGGCGACGGCGGTTGAAATTCTGACGCAATCTCCGCCATCGTCCTACTTCATTCCGACTATGTCTCATACAATTATACCTGTAAAAAATATCACGCTTATTATATAGGCCTTTAAAAAAGATATCCAAGGCGTATCTGAATAGTACTTTTTATGTCAATAGTGCGAAATGACCAATATCGAGTATGATGCTTGCAGTATACTTCCCGATTTTTTGGTAAATTCATCAAGTTAATTAGATCGTTTATATCCCGTGTTTCGGGGAAACCGTGTTAAACGCCACCAAAGATGTCTGAACAAAACAGGATTGATTGCCGAACATGACAACCTTTTATTCCGTCCTAAGTTGGCTTGCTATTTTCTTCTATTGGCTGATCGTTGCCAGTATCACCTTACGTATTTTAATAAAACGCCGGCCTGTCACTTCCGCTATGACCTGGCTGCTGATTATTTATATCCTGCCCTTAGTTGGCATTATCGCTTACCTGTCATTTGGTGAGCTGCATTTGGGAAAACGCAGAGTTGAACAGGCAAAAGCCATGTGGCCGTCAACAGCGGTATGGCTTGAAGAGTTGCGCAAATCTCGTCATATCTTCGCCACGGAAAATAGCGAAGTCGCGACACCTTTATTCCAGCTTTGCGAACGGCGGCAAGGGCTTGAAGGCGTTAAAGGCAACAAGATCCAACTGCTGACAACCTATGACAATTCACTAAAAACCATTATCAAAGATATTGATAATGCGAAACACAGCATTGAAATGATGTTTTATATCTGGCAATCCGGCGGCTTGGTTGAACAAGTGACTGATGCCCTTATGGCCGCCGCACATCGAGGAGTCAGATGCCGTGTTATGGTGGATTCAGCCGGCAGTTGGTTATATTGCCGTAGCCAATACCCGGATATCATGCGCCAGGCAGGAATTGAATTTGTTGAAGCTTTACCAGTCAATATCTTCCGTCTATTTCTACGTCGGATGGATCTGCGCCAGCATCGTAAAATTATCCTGATAGACGACTATATTTCTTACACTGGCAGTATGAATATGGTAGATCCACGCTTCTTTAAGCAAGACGCCGGCGTTGGACAATGGATCGACATCATGGTGCGAATGGAAGGGCCGGTTACCACGACGATGGGGGTTATTTACGCTTGTGACTGGGAAATGGAAACAGGTCAACGCATCTTTCCACCCTCACCAGACAACAATATCATGCCATTTGAACAAGCCAGCGGGCATACAACTCAGATTATTGCCTCTGGTCCAGGATTCCCTGAAGAGTTAATTCAACAATCTTTAATGACGGCTATTTTCTCTGCCCGTAAGCAATTGATATTAACTACCCCTTATTTTGTTCCCAGTGATGACCTGATGAATGCTATCTGCACTGCGGCCTTAAGAGGTGTGGAAGTTATTATCATTGTTCCTCGCAGAAATAATTTTTTCCTGGTTCGCTGGGCAAGTCGTGCATTCTTTTCTGAACTATTGAAGGCGGGAGTTAAGATTTATCAGTTTGAAGAGGGTTTATTACATACCAAAAGCATTTTGGTTGATGGCCAACTCAGTATGGTTGGCTCAGTTAATCTCGATATGCGCAGCCTGTGGCTGAATTTTGAAATTACCGTGGTTATTGATGACGAAAACTTTGGTAATGACCTGGCTTTGGTGCAATTCGATTACATGGCCCATTCTACATTGCTGGAATCCATGAGTGGGAACAGCGCCCTTTGTGGCATCGGATAATTGAACGTATTTGTTACTTTTTCAGCCCACTACTGTGACCAATACCCTCGTCTTGACAAGATGGGGGTACCAATCAATGCTTCATCATGTTTTAATTCTCCCATCATTACTACTGACAAATGAATTGATATGGACAACAAACCTTCACAAACGATGGACTTAGATCTCNNCNNCNGAATGACAGAAGATGAAACCCTTGAGAAAGCGTATGACATCTTTCTTGAGCTGGCTTCATCCAATCTCGATCCTACGGATATTTTGGTATTTAGCTTACAATTCGAAATACGGGGCGGCGCAGAATTAGGGATCCTTCCGAGGATTGGCCCGAACATGTGGATTTGGATGTGAACCATGATTTTTTCGCAGAGGTGATTATCGGGCGAGCAGAATCCGAGGATGATGAGATTAATGATATTTTTGGTTTCATTTTGATTTGCCGGGAAAAGTCTCACCAGATTTGCCATATTTTGTGGAAAGAGTAATTATAGCGACTTTACTTGTACCCCTAATCTATATTTATTGCATTTCCCGACTCACTATTACAGTCCTCGAGAACGAGCAAGTATTTTTCAAAAAAGCTGATTTGATATTCTTTCGTCAACCGGTTATAGCTATCCATAACCAGCATTGATTGACTGTATGCGGTTGGGTAAGTCATCAACTGAGGTAGTTAACGGAGAATGTAACGAACGCATCCCAACCACTTAGCTTTTAGCCCTGTGCTGGAATTGAGAGATGAGGTGTGGATCCTCTCAGATTTCCGGCCTTATAGTGCCTAAAAGCGGGAGCCTATTGCTCCCTGATAACTGGAGGATCTACTCATGAAATTTACTTCTTTTGGCATCGATATTGCAAAACATTTGATGCAAATTCATTTTGTTGATGAATACACCGGTGAACTCATTGATAAACCGCTGCGGCGGAATGATTTTTTAACGTTCTTCAGTAACCGACAGCCGCCATTGCTACGATGGGCGATTCCAGCACACTCCGATCGGGCAGAGAGTTTTCGACCTATCTGGGATTGGTGCCGAAACAGACAGGAACGGGAGGCCGGGTCAAATTACTGGGGATCAGTAAACGGGAAGATCCCTACCTGAGGACCCTGTTTATTCACGGTGCAAGAGTGGCCACCTTACTCACGAAAACACTGCTGCCGTGGGTGACGGAGCTGAAAAAACGGTGCCCGGTCTGAGTGACAATTGTGGGGATGGGCAATAAGCTGACCCGCACCGTTTGGGCATTGATAGCCCATCAGCGGGAATACCAAAAAGATTACGTCAGTGTCAGGCCTTATTGAGGCGTTTCACTGGTCAACTTTCACTTTTAACCACAAGGGTGAATGCAGAAAGATTGCTAAGACAGTGATAATGATGACAAAGACAGGTAAGACCGTGACTTGCTAAACCTGATTTATGCTCTGAGCGTAAAGCTCGTTAGGAGAATGAGGAGCCAGTCAGTGGATTACATCGAGGCCCGCAGCTCGGCTGCAATAAGGCCGGATATAGAGCTGCAACCTACCGTCGATGTCAACGTGATTTTTGTCTTGCAAACGGGATGCGTTCATATAGAGCATAAATGTCCCACGGCTTTTTATGCCCTCAAATAGAATGCGAGCCGTTACATTTGTTCCGTGTCCACGAATGCTGGGTAAGATCATGAAGCACCATCAATAAAGAGGAGTCACCACCTAGTTCATTTAATAATTACCTTTGTGCCTTTGAGCTCTCTGGGAAGCTTAGCTGTTGTAATGAATGATTTCAGCTTTTCAGATATATGAGATTTAATGAAAAGTTCTTTATTTGTATGCCAGACATGAAAAAAATTGGAGTCACTGATTATCTCACGAATTAGGAACGATGATTCCAGAGCAGTAATTAAATTCTCATTGCTAATTTCAAGCCTGGCATCTGTAAGGAAAATGATGCCTGTTCCCAGCTCAAACTGATTTACTACGATGATCTGAATATCGGAGATAGCTACATCACAGCCACATTGTTGGCTGAGAACGCTCACGAATTCATCAATAGAAATCGAGGTTCCCATGATATTATAGTGAGATGCTATTCTACCAGTAAATGTTAGCTCTGTTCCTCGAAAACCGCACTTACATAACTGAACTGGAATCAGACTTCCTGTATCCCCTGTGTGATGGTTTAAGAGGTGATCACCATCCGGATACAGAATGGAAGCGATAATTTCATTATTATCATTTTCGTTGTTCAATTTTACATGCTCATAAATATGATAGCTATTGCCGTGCAAATAAGAACATTGATATCCAAGAGGACCTGTTTCCTGTGAGGTATAAGCAAGGGGTTTAACTATGACTCCCGGAAGTAAATGCTTTATTCTCGAAAGAGATGAGGAGTTGAACTCTTCTCCCAAGAAAAAAATGTTTCTGATTGAAGTCAATTGCTGGAGCCTTTCTTCATTTATCAGCTTATCGGCAAAGCTCGGAAGGCAGATAAGTGTGTCAATACTATATTCATATATAGCGTTGCTAAGTTCATCACTGTCTGTAACAGAAGCAAAGGGATAATAGTTTACCTGTAAATGGCGGCAAATTTCATGTGCAAAAAGGAAACCGCCCCACAAATTACCCGCAGTAAGGCAATTGGCTACGGAGTGAACAGAAAAGTCTGAAAACACAGTTTTCAGACTTTTTGCTGCTTCATGAGTTACAAATTGATATTTTTTCCAGCTGTGCCGAATTATCCTAGATTTACCTGTAGTGCCACCTGTAGCGAAGACGATATTTACCATGTTAGCTTCCTGAAGTATCTTTAACGAGCGCAAAGCTCCAAACTGATAATAGTACGGATACGGCAACTAAAAGAAGTATGTGATATGCTGTGGTCTCACTTGCGTATTCTATTAGCATGCCAGTAATCCATGAACCAAAAGCTTCACCGATATTTGATGCAACCAGTATAAAGCTGAAAATCACACTTACTGATAGATTACTGGTGCACGACGACGATTTATAATAAATGGCAGGGACAATGACTGACTCATAAATGCTATAGGAGATAAGGGCAGCTATCGCCATGTAAAGCGAGCCAGTAAGATATAAAGACGATAATAATCCTGTCACTGAAATCACAATGATCACTGTACGTTCGGAAAGATTCAGTATTCGGGATATTACACCCTGCCAGAAACAGATGCATACACCTACAACAGAGAAGAAGAGACCTATATAACTTGAGAAATCGACTCTTACACGGGCAAGAAGAGTCGTTGCGGTTATGAAGGCTCCCATTATTGCAAAGCAAAAGAAAGATGCCTGGAGTAGTCGCCTGATGTCATGATTCTTTTTAATTTCGTTCACTGAGGAATAAATCGCCCAGAAGGCGCTTTTTTTTCTTTCGGACGGAAGGTGCCCTTTTGGATAATGATAAACTAACATAAATGATGCCCCGCTCAGGAGTATACCAGCCAGAAGTAATGTGATCATCACTGACGGGGTGTAGCGATGTTCAACGGCCAATGTTGCGATTAGTGGAGCTATCACCACAGCGGAATTTTGAAAGAATGAATAAATGCTTAGCGATTTCTTTAATTTATCCCCACTCAGTATTTCCGTTAATATCTCTCGCGTGAATGGCTTAGAAACAGACTTTGATATGGCTACCAACGCGAAAAATGTGAACCACGCAAAAGCTATTCCTGAGCTGATCACCGTCACAAATGCCAGACTTCGAAGTAGCAATGAAATGCTAAGCAGCAACTTCCTTGAAAATCTTTCGAGATATCCCGTTGCTACAAGCATAATGATGCTTTCCAGAATTACTGACCCCGCCAAGCACAGTGCAACATCTCGGGCTCCCATTAGCGTAGAACTGCCTAATACAGGAAGGGCAAAGAAAAAAGAGAACTCGGCCATAAAGACTGAAATATAAACAAAGATCAGTAGCTGGTTATTTCTCATTTATTTAGTCTTTCTTTAACTAAAAAAGCCATCTTATCGAATACCGGGGTTTTTATATGATCAGGTAGTTTTGTTAGCCCTGTTTCAGCAGTACACATTTCATTGAAGTAGAAACATTCCCCGGTCATCAGCCAGTCTACTGAAAGTATATCGTTACCTGTGCGGTCAACAATACGTGTGGAAAGTTCCAGCATTTCTTCATATTTATCGCTTTGGCTACAGTAGAAAGCAGTATACTCATCCTTTGACAGGATATCTTGTTCTCCTCCCAAAGCTACATTTCCCAAATAATCTGCCTGTCGGGGCTTTCTGATTTTGACAAACATCAGATCTCCTGCAAGAAAGTAGAATCGAACATCGCATGCTTTCTCAAGGAATGGCATAACAAAGTAGACCACAGACGATGCGGAGATAAGATTGGCAGTACTTATCGCCTGCTGATGGCCTACGGTTTTGATCACGCCAAATCCCATTCCCGAACCGATGGGTTTGAATATAAGTGTGTTATATCCTTTATCCAAGAAAGATCTTACGGACGGTACCACCTGTTGGTGGTACCCTAACATGCAGAAAGGCATTAATGGAGCGCTCATTCCTGATACAAGCATCATCTGAGCAACTTTGTCCCACTCGAGGTTTTCAACGCCACCTATGCTTTCGTTGAGAAGCCGGGTGCCTGTGATGCGTAAATAATTTCTCAAAGAAAACGCTGTGCCTTTCGCTTGAGGATTAAGATCCGCTGGTGAGATAATAAATGCCGACTGATTGTCATCCAGATGTTTTCCGCGGTGCAGTAACTTTCCCGAACCTTCATTATCGAAATGAATCACGCAATCACGAAGCGGTAAAAACCTGAACTCAATACCTCTTTTATGAAATTCTCGCGTATATTCTGAATAACTTGATTCGATATCCTCTGCATCAGGATGTTCCTCTTCTGCAACGATCCAATATACCTTATCCATGAGCTTTCCTTAATAACAACACTGACTGAGAATGTGATGTCTGGATTACAGAATCAATAACCAAGTCATTCTTAAATGCTAGGCGTTCATATTCATCATAATATCTTTCTTTACCCACAAAAAGAGCATCCATCAACAAGTCAAGCGTTTTTCCCTTGACGCTACCATGTTCTTTTATTATTTCTACAATATATAATATTGAATTTTTGGACATTGCGTGAGCACAATTTGCAAGGATCTTTCCTGCTTTGTCATCATCCCAGTCATGCAGGATATTTTTAAGTATATAAACATTAGCGCCAGATTTTATCTGGTTGAAGAAGTCGCAGTTCAGATAAGTAATACCATCAGAGAATTCTAGCTCCTTTGCGTAACGATCTATGACCGTGCAATCTTTAAAACTGAATGTTTGCTTGAGTTTTTTTGCCAGAATTCCTTTTCCACCACCTATATCAACCACTCGGTGATTAGGATGTATATCAAATATTTTTATTAACTCATCACTTATTTCATCAGTTATGGCTGCCATCAGCGAGTCGAATGTCGTTTTCAGAGAGGGGACATCAGTGATGAAATCAAAGAATTTTTTCCCATGTTTTTTCTCAAAAGCTGAACGGGTAGCCCCAGACCCAAGAGAACCAAAATAATCTGGCCATATCTCCCAGTAGTGTTCACCAAGTTCGCAGTTTATCCATAAAGTTTCAATGCTATCTTCTGATGCAAGTGCAACGGCATTTTTAGTGAGCGAGTATTTCCCTTCTGAGAGAATAAGAATCTCACAATCAATCATAACATCAAGAAGCCTGCCAAACCTTTCAGCGGAGGTTTTGGTATAACATGCTATTTCATCCAGTGTCATCGCTCCCATTTTTCCAATAAAAATAGGAGCCTTACTTTTTACGAAAGCATTCAGTGCTGCAGATTTCCTGTAACCTGTGATAATTTCTGTTAGCATTACTATAATCCGGTCAGCTCAGATAATGATTCCGCAAATCTCTCAATTTGATTTCTCGTATGCGCTGCGGATATTGCAACACGAACAATGCTCTGATGCCTCGATACAGTAGGATACATCGCCGCAGTAACCAAGATTCCTTTTTCACGGAGTCCCTGTGAAGTTTTGATAGCTTTATCTTCAAGTCCGATAAATACTGTCCTTATCGGACTTGATTTTTCTTTGACTTCAACATTTGAGACAATTTCATCAAAGTAAAAAATGTTATCCCTGAGTCTGTTCTGTAATTCACTGATCTCTTTCGACAGGTGAATATCAGCTGAAGCCAAACAGGCAGCGATTCCCGGGAGCGAGGGGGGCCACTAAAAATATAGTTGAGAGCATACTTTTTAACGAAAAAAGCGGCTTCAGAATTGCTGAAGGAAGCAAAGCCTCCATGAGAGCCGAAAGCTTTAGATAGTGATGAAAGAAGAATCAAGTTATCGGCAAATTGGCCCAAGGTATTTAAAGCATAACCGCAGCCATTTTTGCCAATGATTGATGTTCCGTGAGCATCATCAGCGTAGTAATACCCGCCATACTGATTGGCAAGATCTGTCAGGCTCTTAACATCTGTAGCCCCCCCCATTGAGCCCAGAGTATCAGAAATTAGTATGGGTGTTTTCTTCTGCTTAGCACTTTCCTGTAGCAGGGCAACTAATGCCATTTCATCGCTGAAAACGGCTCTCTGATAAGTACCAAACTGTTCGAGTATCCCACGTAAGGTTTGTACTGATGCGTGGGTTGTTTTATCAACTATCCATACAATACCACTTTCACTTACAGGATAGCCGGGGAGCTCACCTGATCCCAGAAGAGGAAGAACCGCGAGATGTGCAGCGCCAACCGAATTGAATGTCACAGCGTGAGAGTCAAGAAAGATGCTGTTGAGCTTAGATTCGAGCTCATCAAAAATGTCGCATTTCGCGCGTGTACGCGCAGCTGCGTACTGGACACCGTACTTATCAACTGAAGATTTCACGGCTGAGATAAGATTGGGATGATTCTCCAGACCTAAATAAGAGCATGACATAAAATCAATGTATGTATCGCCTGTAGAAGCCCTTATCTCACGGCCTGACGGACGCGAGATTATAGTCAGATCATTAATCCCCTCCTGCCAAATTCTATCCTGATGGCTCTGACTCACTTTTATCCTTTCTGATAACCAATTTTTATTTTTCACTTAGCCTATTCCCATTCCATGTAAAAACTATCATCAAAATCGGCATCAACAATAAACATTCAATTTTCTTCATTGTCAAATAAACATTATGATAATGAGATGGATAACCCATACTTAATCTGTCACGCCACAAAAGTTAACCCTTTCATTGGCCACCATTTCATGTGTGTGATGGAAAAGATTTTGAAATAAATGGTTGATTAAAAAATCAGTTTGCTCTGGAGAAAGTAAACTATCAGACCCCCATTATCAGGTTTAAGCTTATCTTGATTGAAGTAATCACTGATATGGCGGTCAACGATGGTCTGATAGAATCGCAATGCCTGGGCTATCATCACAGAACTCCCCCTTCAGAAGCAAGAAGGACGGCTTTTATTCTATCCCGTACTTTCCCATCACGAGTTATGATCTCCATTTCGCATAAAATCAAGCATCTTCAATGAGCACGGGTATAAATCTCAACAACCGAATGACAGAAGATGAAACCCTTGAGAAAGCGTATGACATCTTTCTTGAGCTGGCTTCATCCAATCTTGATCCTACGGGTATTTTGCTATTTAGCTTACAATTCGAAATACGGGGCGGCGCANAATTACTGGATCCTTCCNAGGATTGGCTTGAACATGTGGATTTCGATCTGAACCCTGATTTTTTCNCANAGGTGATTATCGGGCTAGCAGAATCTGAGGATGCTGAGATTAATGAATANNCNCGCTCGTATTTTGATTTGCAGGGAGAAACCCACCAGATTTGCCATATTTTGTGGAAGAGTAATTTCAACGACTCACGTTTGAAATCCCCGAAACCATTTGTCCGTGACTGACATGGAGGACTATATAAGTTATTCAAACCAATGTGGGTAACAAACCATGTCTGTAATCCATTATCCTGAGCGGATATCAAAGGAATAAACGGTGATTCCTATCCCTCACAGAATAGAGTACAGATAATCTTAAGATACATCAATTTCATCTTTTACTTTTGTACTCCTCAGCGCCTCATATAAGAAATAAATGCTGATGATAAATAAATAAGTACCTAATATCATCATAGCATCATTTGATTGCATATAACGTGACAAAATGTAAGAAACAACAGAGCCAAACGGTATTGCAGAATAGATAATCATGTAGGATGCAGAAATAACGCTCACCACTTCATCTTGGTGATAATTAGTCTGTCTCTCAGTATAAAAGACAATTAAGTTGATGGCACTCAACAACATAACAATACTCCATGCTATTGATGCAATATAGATATTATTGGTTATGGGTATGAAAATTAAGCACAAAGAACATACTATCCCTGTAATGGAAATTAAATGCCATTTATTAACATTGTTCTTATACATAATCCTGCCGATCCTTACTCCTATAATTAACCCGATAGTGGAAATAGCAAAGAATAATCCTAACTTTATATCTGTTAAATTAAATTTTTCGATTAAAAAATACGTCAGTATAGATTGAAATCCATGTAACGCTATGTTTGAAAAGAAAAAACGCCTCATCAAATAATTAACAAACAAATTATCCTTAATAAGTCTAAAACCTTTGATGGTTTTTAAGATGAAATTCTCACCGGTGGTTTTTATTCTCAACTCTATATTTATTTTAGCTAAAATAAATATAGAGATCACATATATGA
This sequence comes from Photorhabdus khanii NC19, assembly GCF_000517265.1. Classification (GTDB taxonomy): domain Bacteria; phylum Pseudomonadota; class Gammaproteobacteria; order Enterobacterales; family Enterobacteriaceae; genus Photorhabdus; species Photorhabdus khanii. The sequence continues at coordinate 40,482 of NZ_AYSJ01000013.1, read as the reverse complement.
CACCAATAATAAGAAATACATTATTATAACCTAAATAACTTAATATGGTTGCGCCGATCATTGGTCCTATAGCAGGAAACAGGCTATCGACAAAAGCAATTTTCCTGCTCATTTCTTCCATATCTTCTTTATGTGGCAATATCTCTTTTAATATACTGTGGATAATGGTTTGGTATAAGATAAGAATGGATGATAACAAAAATACCACCATAAAAAAACAAGGTTACTAAAATTAATCTCAAAGTAGATATAGGAAAAAAGACATAAAAACAAACCAATTAAATTCAGTATTAATAGGCTTGCTTTTTTTGCAAGCCTGTTTTCGAGTAGATTAGCTATCGGAGGTGCAATGATGTTTGGTGTAAATAGCAATCCATAGCTAATCGTCATCATTTGCAATGATTTTGTTTCTGAATAAAGCACTAACGGAGCGATAAATTTAAAAACCCAATTATTCATCGAGTTGAGGATGTATGAAATTAAAAAATATAGTGATTGACTGCTTTTTAATTTAAACATTGGTCAACTCGTTCCTTCATTTCCTTGAATATCGCATAACCCCTTTCTGTTAGGTCACCATACTGTTCTATGATATTGTATGTTTCATTATACCGAGTTAATGCTCTTTCCAAGAACTTCGTATTGTTATTGAGATCGTTTTTGGAAGAAACTTTAACAGCCTGTCTGAAATAAGACACGATATTGCCAAGCACATAATTGGCATGATAGATACCAGACATTGGCCTTTTATCTTTTCTAAATGGTGCCGTGTAGAGATTCTCTACCGGGTTGTAGACAAGCTGATCTTTAGTTTGCTCCAAAAATAATTTTGAGTGCGATGCCTCATGAACCAAATCTTCAATGTATTGGTTCATTGAACTAATCTCTTCCTTCGTATTGGGAGAAATGATGATACATCCCAACGTTTTTAATGTTGACCCCGATTTTATCCCCCCACGTTCAGTTTGACCAACCAAAACAATGTGCTTTATTAACGAATTGACAAAGTTGTAGTAATAGGGTGAAACAGATTTCATGAGATCCAATGATTGATGTATTTTGGTTATCTCTTCTTCTGAGTTCCCCATGAATGGGCCGAATGCATAAACACCATCGTCATTGACGTCATTATCCGGTTTGTCATAGATATCTTTTAAGGTTTTTGCTACCTCTTCTGAGATGTTAGCATCAGTAATAACTAATATTTCCGGTCTACCAGGAACCATTGTATTAGGGCTGTGAGTAGACAAGTTATTCAACGCAGATTTTAAGAAAATTTCTGCATTTTTTTGGTCTTGCTCTTTTATCGCATCAACGCACAAAAAATAGTTGGCAAAAACCTTCCAATTATAATTGATTTTTAACTTATCACTGAAGGCTATATTGAAGTTTTCAGACAGGTATTTTAACGAAGATAACACTTCATCTTCAAAAAACGATTTATTCTTCTCAATGGCAGCAGTCATGACAAATTCCTCATTAATAAAGGTGTTAAAGTGTCCAGATATTTGGACACTTTAATCGCACTAGATGACGCTTACTTTCGATTGATGAGAACAACAGCTGTGTACAAATGACCTTTCGGGGTAAATAATTTAGAGAGATCGATATTGTTCATATTAACGTCTCCATTACTTAGATAAAACTCAGTTACGCTAAATATATGTCAACAAAATACATTTATTTAATTAACACTTCTCCAACACAAAAATATTTAACATTTTATTTATTAAAAGTCAACTATTTATTATGATCTGCAAGTAAATGATACACTACCCCAGTAATTTCATGGAGTTGCAATTAAAAAACCAATAAATTACCAAGCAAAGTGCACCATCTCATATGACAACATCATCAACAATTACAACGGATCAACCTTCAAACAAGACACCGCATGACGAAAACTCCCCTCCATCAAGGGTCGCGTCTTAGCACATTCAGGATCGGCCATTGGGCAACGTGTGCGGAAAACACATCCTGATGGCGGATTGATCGGTGACGGTAATTCACCTTCCAGTAACTCAATATGTTTATTTCGTTCTTTATCTGGATCAGGCACCGGCACTGCCGACATCAATGCCTTGGTATAAGGATGCTGTGGATTATGATAAACCTCATCATAAGTGCCCAACTCCACCGCATGCCCAAGATACATCACCAATACACGGTCAGATATGTGCTTAACCACCGCAAGATCATGGGCGATAAAAATCAGCGACAGCCCCATTTCCCGTTGTAATTCCTGCAACAGGTTCACCACCTGAGCCTGAATGGAGACATCAAGTGCAGATACCGGTTCATCACAAATCACCAACTTAGGTTCAAGAATAAGCGCACGGGCAATCCCAATACGTTGACACTGACCACCAGAGAATTCGTGCGGGTAGCGGTTAATCAGATTCGGCAGCAATCCAACCTTCATCATCATGGCTTTTACCCGGTCTTTGATTTCCAGCTCTTTCATCTTAGGATGATACGTGCGCAGTGGTTCAGCAATAATATCGCCAATCGTCATTCTCGGGTTCAGGGATGCTAGTGGGTCCTGGAATATCATCTGGATATCACTGCGAATATCCCGCCACTGTTTATCATTCATATCCAGCAGGCTTTTTCCCAACCAAGTGACCGAGCCACCGGAAGACTTGACCAATCCGATAATTGCACGGGCAAAAGTCGATTTACCGCAACCAGATTCGCCAACCACACCAAGGGTTTCCCCTTCATACAACCTCAACGTGACGCCATCAACCGCTTTCAGAGTTTTTGCTGGTTGCCAAAACCATTGTTTGCCATCTTTGATATCAAAGTGAACTTTCAGATCGGCTACTTCCAGCAGCACGCGTCTTTCTTCAATCGGACTCATACCAATTCTCCCGGTGCTTTAAAACAAGCTCGCAAACGCCCATTGCCAAATGCCTCTAACTTTGGTTCACAATCTACACAATGGTCTACTGCAAACTGACAGCGTGGCTGGAACGGACACCCTTTCGGCAACCGTAATAAATTAGGCGGATTCCCCGGAATTGTTGTCAATGATTCTTCATCACCATCAAGACGAGGTACAGCATTAAGAAGGCCAATAGAATAAGGATGCGTTGGCTGATAAAACACTTCGCGAGCCGTGCCATACTCCATAGTCCGCCCAGCGTACATCACCAGCACTTTGTCACAAACACCGGCAATTACCCCCAAATCGTGAGTAATCATAATTATCGCAGTATTAAACTCCTGTTTCAGTTCATTCAGCAGAATCATAATCTGTGCCTGAACCGTAACATCAAGTGCAGTTGTCGGCTCGTCAGCAATCAGCAATTTTGGCCGGCATAATAATGCCATTGCAATCATTACGCGCTGACGCATACCACCAGAAAACTCATGAGGGTACATGCTCATACGTTTAAGCGCTTCCGGCATTTTGACGGCATCCAGCATCCGAATCGATTCAAGGTATGCTTCACTTTTACTCATACGTTTATGCAGCATTAATACTTCTGTGAGCTGGTCACCAATACGCATATAAGGATTGAGAGAGGTCATTGGATCCTGAAATATCATGGATATTTCTTCCGCTCTCATGCGGTTAAGTTCTTTCTCTTGCAAGTTAAGAATTTCCCTGCCATTAAAAATAGCAGAGCCGCCAATCGTGCCGTTTCTGGCAAGCAATCCCATCAGAGCAAAAGCAGTTTGTGATTTTCCAGAGCCAGATTCACCGACGATTCCCAGCGTTTCCCCTGCCCGTAAATCAAAATTCAGCTTGTTCACCGCGGTAACATCCCCATCCGGGGTACTAAAAGTCACGTTCAAATCTTTAACAATTAACAACGGCTCAGAACTTTTCTGGTTTTTAACGCTGTTCATGTTACCTCCTTAACGATCTTTCGGATCGAGGGCATCACGCAAGCCATCGCCGATAAAGTTAAAACAAAACAGTGTCACCACCAGAAAACCGGCAGGAAACATCAGCAACCACGGGGAAACTTCCATCGAATTCGCACCATCACTTAACAACGCTCCCCAACTGCTTAATGGCTCCTGCGTTCCCAATCCCAGAAAGCTAAGAAATGATTCAAACAGAATCATGCTTGGAACCAATAAAGATGCATAAACCACCACCACGCCCAATACATTAGGGACAATATGGCGTAACACGATGTAACGGGTTGGCACCCCACACACCAACGCTGCTTCAATAAATTCTTTACGTCTCAGGCTTAGTGTCTGCCCCCGGACAATACGCGCCATATCCAACCATGACACCATGCCAATCGCGACAAATATCAGCAAAATATTCTGTCCAAAAACGGTCACCAACAGGATCACAAAGAACATGAATGGGAATGAATTCAGAATTTCCAACAGGCGCATCATCACTGAGTCTATTTTTCCACCCAGATAACCGGATAATGAACCATACAAAGTTCCAACGACTACGGCAACCAAAGCTGCGGCAATCCCAACCATCAATGAAATACGTCCACCAATAGCAACACGTACCAGTAAATCACGACCAGAGGAATCGGTACCGAAATAGTGACCAGACTCAAAATCAGGTGGCATAGACATCATGGCCCAGTCAGTATCATCGTAAGTAAACTGGGCCAGCATCGGTGCCAGGATCACAAACAAAGTAATCAAAGATAGCAAGCACAAACTGGCAATCGCTGCCCGGTTGTGAATAAAACGACGTCGTGCATCCTGCCACAAACTACGGCCTTCAATTTCCAGTTGCTCAGAGAAATTTTCCAGAGCTTCGCTGTTTTGTTTATTGACTATCATTGCGCGCTCCAGTCTTAATAACGGATCTTCGGATCGATGACGGCATACAACACATCAACAATCGCATTGAACAGAATAGTCAGGCCACCAACCAAAATAGTCAGGCTTAATACCAATGAATAGTCACGGTTCAACGCCCCATTAACAAATAACTGCCCTATTCCCGGTAAACCAAAGATTGTTTCAATCACCATTGAGCCGGTGATAATACCGACAAAAGCAGGCCCCATATAAGAGATGACCGGTAGCAATGCGGGTTTTAAGGCATGGCGGAATATAATAATACGTAATGGCAACCCTTTAGCACGTGCAGTACGGATAAAATTAGAGTGCAACACTTCTATCATCGAACCACGGGTGATACGCGAGATACTGGCGATATAGGCCAAAGACAGTGCTACCATGGGTAAGATCATAAATTTTGGCACCCCGCCATTCCAGCCTCCTCCCGGCAGCCATTTAAGATGAATAGCAAACACCAGCACCAATAGCGGTGCCACAACAAAGCTTGGGATAACAACCCCCGTCATGGCAAATCCCATCACGGTATAATCCCACTTTGTGTTCTGATTAAGTGCAGCAATAACCCCGGCGCTGACCCCCAGCACAACCGCCATAATAAATGCCGATGCACCTAATTTAGCCGATACCGGAAATGCTGTCGCGACCAGATCGTTAACTGTGTAGTCCTTATATTTAAAAGACGGCCCAAAATCCCCTTTGGAAAGCTGGATTAAGTAATCAAAATATTGTTTATACATGGGGTCATTCAGATGATATTTCGCTTCAATATTTGCCATAACTTCTGGTGGCAATTTCCGCTCACCAGTAAATGGGCTGCCTGGTGCCAACCGCATCATGAAAAACGAAATAGTGATAAGAATAAAAAGTGTCGGGATCGCCTCTAAACAACGGCGTAAAATAAACTTAAGCATTGCCCGTTCCTATGTGTTGGCCCTAAACCCTGGCCTTAAAATAATCTGACACTAAGGCAGCCCTTTCCGGGCCGCCCTGCAACTATTAGTGTTTGATAATATAGAAATCTTTGGTGTGTAAATTATCCAAAGGATCTTTCCCTGTAAAACCACCAACATAGGGCTTCACTAACCGGGTATTCACATAGTAATAAAGGGGAACAATGGCTGAATCTTTATCTAACTGTGATTCTGCCTTTTGATAAACGGCCGCACGCTCATCCTCAGTTTTTACTTGCAGGGATTCTTTCATCAGCTTATCAAATTCACTGCTCTTATAATGAGAGGTGTTATTACTGCTGTAAGAAAGTAACATATTAAGGAATGAGGAAGGTTCATTGTAATCGGCACACCAGCCAGAACGGGCTACATCGTAATTGCCCTGATGTCGAGTATCCAGGAAAGTTTTCCACTCCTGATTTTCCAAACGAACATCAACACCTAAATTCTTCTTCCAAATAGAAGCTACCGCGATTGCAATTTTTTTATGCAGATCGGAGGTATTGTAAAGCAAGTTAAACTTCAATGGATTATCTTTAGTATAACCCGCTTCAGCCAATAATTTTTTGGCTTCCTGGTTACGTTTTTCCTGGTTCCAATCGGTAAACCACGCTGGTTTTATCTCTTTAAAACCATCAGTAAACGGAGGTGTAAAACCGTAAGCAGGGATATCACCCTGTGCTTTTACTTTATTGGTCACAATGTCTTGGTCCATCGCCAATTTCAATGCAGTACGGACGCGAGGATCATTAAATGGCGGCTTTTCGTTATTAATTTCGTAATAATAAGTACATAATTGTGGGTTAATACGCAACTCGTCCGGGATCTCTTTTTTCAGTTTCTGGAATAACTCAATCGGCAAATTGGTATAAGTCATATCAATTTCACCACTACGATAGCGGTTTACATCCGTCACTTCTGAGGAAATTGGCAGGAAAGTGACCTGATCAATAACCGTATTTTTGTTATCCCAGTATGTTGGGCTACGTTCCATCACAATACGTTCGTTGACCACCCAGTTTTTCAGTTTGAAAGCGCCATTACCCACAAAATTCTGCGGTTGAGTCCATTTTTCGTTATATTTTTCCACCGTAGCCCGATGAACCGGCGACATTGAGGAGTGAGCCAAAAGCCTTGGCAGATAAGGAACCGCTTCACTCAATGTGAGCTGTAATGTATAGTCATCCAGTGCTTTTACACCCAGAGTATCCGGTTTCTTTTTGCCACTGATGATGTCATCAATATTGGTGATATGGGCATATTGGAGATAACTTTCATAAGGAGAAGCCGTATTGGGATCAGCCAAACGCTGCCAGCTGTAAACAAAATCATGCGCAGTGACCGGGTCACCATTAGACCACTTAGCCTCTTTACGCATATGGAATGTCCAGACGGTGAAGTCTTTATTTTCCCAACGGGTTGCAGAACCCGGCAAGATTTCACCATACGGGCCAACGATTACAACACCTTCAAACAAATCGCGAGCCAAATGTGATTCTGGCACCCCTTCAATCTTATGTGGGTCCAGTGATTGCGGCTCAGAGGCGTTATTACGAACTAAAACCTGTTTATCAGCTAATTGAACACCATCAGGCACTTTTGCAGCAAATACCTGGCTCGCCACTACCATACTTAGTACAGCACTGATGCTGACAGTAAGTAATTTATTCTTAGTTGTGTTTATCATCTTTTTCTACTCCAATTTTACATCGTCAGACTTTTTATCAGTCGACGGCCCAGAAATACGGGTCGGATTATCACCTGCATTCAAAAGGAACGATTTTGTTTGCAGGGCCAGTAACTCTTTTGAGTAAAACTAATGTCTAGTTTTTTATCATATACAGTTGCTTAATATCCATATAATCCAATGGGTCTTTCCCTGAAAACCCTCCCACTGATGGGCTAACAAGCCGTACACTCACCCGGTAATAAACGGGAATCAATACCGAGTCTTTATCAAGTTGAAATTCAGCTTGTTGGTATAACTTCTTACGCGCAACCGCATCTTTAGCGACTAACGCCTGCTCCAGATAGCTATCGAAACTTTTATTCTGGTAGAAAGTCGTGTTGTTGCTGCTATGTGAAAGCAACATATTTAAAAACGCGGTAGGTTCATTGTAATCCGCACACCAGGTCGCTCTGGTAACCTCATAATTCCCTTGGTGACGACTTTCAAGAGAAGTTTTCCATTCCTGATTCTGTAAAATCACATCAGCTCCCAGATTCTTTTTCCACATGGAAGCGGCAGCAATAGCTTGCTGTTTATTTTGATCAGAGGTGTTGTACAGCAATGTGAACCTCAGCGGATTCGCCGGATTAAAACCCGCCTGCGCCAATAATTCTCTGGCACGTTTATTACGCTGTTCCTGTGTCCAGCCAGCCCACTCTGGTTTAGCAAAATCACCACCTCCGATAAACGTTGGCGTAAAACCATAGGCCGGTATTTGCCCCTGCCCCATAATTTTTCCCGCAATAATATCCCTGTCGAGAGTTAACTTAACGGCTTCACGGACTCTTACATCAGTAAACGGGGGTTTATTATTGTTAATTTCGTAATAGAACGTACAGAGATAAGGGCTGACGCGTATCTGATCAGGGATCTCTTTTTTCATTTTCCGATACAGATCCGGAGGGATAGCGCTGTTGGTGATATTTATTTCCCCACTACGGTAGCGGTTAACACCGCTGGTTTCGGACTGAAGTGGTAAAAGCGTCGCTTGCTCAATAATTGTTTTGCCGTTATTCCAGTATTGTGGATTACGTTCAATCACAATCCGCTCATTCACCACCCACTCTTTCAACCGATACGCCCCATTGCCCACATAATTTTCCGGCAGCGTCCATTTATTACCCAATTTTTCGACCAGATCCTTTTTCACTGGTTTCATTGCCGTATGACTGAGCATATTGACGAAATAAGGCACGGGATGCGTCAGAGTAACCTGCAAACGATGATCATCCAGCGCTTTAACCCCCAACTGGTCAGGTGATTTTTTACCTTTCAGAACATCATCAATATTTTCAACGTAAGCATATTGAAGATAACTGGCATAAGGTGAACCCACCTTTGGATCAGCTAATCGTTGCCAGCTATAGACAAAATCATGTGCAGTGACGGGGGTTCCATCACTCCATTTCGCATTATCACGCAGATAGAAAGTCCAAACTTTGTAATCCTGATTTTCCCAATGACTCGCAACGCCCGGAACAGTTTCTCCCTCGGAACCCGTACTGACTAATCCTTCCAGGAGATTAAGAATAATGTTGGTTTCCGGCACACCTTCGACTTTATGTGGATCAAGTGACGCAACTTCTGTGCCATTATTGATAATAATCTGCTGTTTATCCGCGAGCTTCACACCATCTGGAACTTCAGCGGCAAACACGGTCGCAACAGGAAATACCGATAATAAAAATATACAGGAAACAAACTTATGTAATTTTAATTGCTTGATCTTCATTTTTTACCTCCAGTTTGGTGGACCTGTTCATTCACTTCGCATATATCCCATCAAGGCCGGTATCTTCACATTATTTGGCCCAAAGTAACGGATTGAATATTAAAGGTGACTTATCATATCAATTGTTAAAATCCCCTTCTTATATTGTAAAAACCATCCTTACAAACAACTCAATGCATTCTATTACATTAATTGATAAAACACCCCAGACAACAACATAAGCAATTGATAAATATCATTTTATTAACAATTTGCTTAACTAAAATAGTAAACAAAGGTAGTCCAGAGATGAAAATAAACATAATTTTAACAAATTGCAATCAATGCAAATTAAAAACCTACATTCATCACAAAACTACGGTGGAAGCAACCAGTTACAGATTGAACTAACAGACAAGAATAATTCAGAAAAATATTGGGTTATTTGTATAAAATTCAGGAAGTACCAGTAAAATAAGTGAGAAAAGCCCATAAAACAGGCTTTATAATAAAAATGACAAGAATATTATAATTTGTAATTTGACTTGAGAAAAATCTAACACCTTTTATCGTCAATCGTATCAAAGTAACCCTGGGAATAATGCTTTGATCCCTGTCACAATCAGTTCGATTCCCAAAGACATCAATAGCAACCCCATAATTCGGGTGATAACGTTAATGCCTGTTTGCCCAAGATATTTGACGACTAAGGGAGCTGATCGGAATAACAACCAACAGCAAAAAGCAAACAATGCACTGGTTAACACCAACCCAATAAAATTCTGCCATCCCTGATAGCGAGAACTCCAAACAATGCAAGAGCTGATTGCCCCAGGACCGGCCATTAACGGCAGTGCCAGCGGCACAACACCAACGTTCTCTCTAATGGCTGTTTCTGATTTTTCTTGCTTATTCTGTTTGTCTTCCCCAAGTTTACCGTTAATCATCGACATAGCGATGGTCACAACAAGAATCCCACCAGCAATACGGAAAGAGTCGATGGAAATGCCAAACATCCGCAGTATCGAATCACCCAGCAGCAAAGCTGTCCATAAAATGATGGCAACAGAGGTATTGGCGATAAAATTAGTTCTATTGCGGGCGGCCTGGGCCTGGTAGTTAGTCATGCTGATAAAAACCGGCAAAATACCAACAGGATTGACGAGTGCAAACAGCCCAACAAAAAATTTAATATAACCAGAAAGATCCAACAGTAAATCACCCACGAATAACCCCTCTTGAGTTACGCAGTGTTAATGACAATATTTTCATATGATCACTCACTCAAAAATCATAGAAAACTTAATTTTTCCTTTACTTTATACTGATAAAGTTCCGCATTCCATCGACTGCGATTTATTTTTCAATTTAAAATGTCTTATATAACAAATCGTTAACCCGATTTTTTCATTAGGTTAAAAACTCAACCTGATTAGCGCTTTTATCACCCAAGTGACAATAATGATCACTCACCCAAGCTGAAAGGAGTCAGCTTGGGATTTATGTGATTAAGATCAATATCTACTTAATACCAAATGGTAATCTGTAGCCATCATAAAATCACCAAGTTAAATAGTCTAAAAATCACTTATTTATTGATATTAAAATATTTTTAATATTTTCCAGGAGTATTTCTTTATGACTGTAACTCATATTACTGAACTGAACGAGCTGGTTGCCCGGGTTAAAAAAGCACAACGTGAATTTGCCAATTTTTCTCAGGAGCAAGTTGACAAAATCTTCCGTGCCGCGGCCCTTGCGGCGGCAGACGCACGCATCCCTTTAGCAAAATTAGCCGTGGCGGAATCAGGGATGGGTATTGTCGAAGACAAAGTGATCAAAAACCACTTCGCTTCCGAATACATCTATAACGCTTATAAGGACGAGAAAACCTGTGGCATTTTGTCCGAAGACAAAACATTCGGCACCATCACTATCGCCGAACCTATTGGCTTAATCTGCGGTATCGTGCCAACGACTAACCCGACATCTACCGCTATTTTTAAGGCGCTAATCAGCCTGAAAACCCGTAACGGGATTATTTTTTCACCCCATCCACGCGCTAAAAAAGCAACGAATAAAGCAGCTGAATTGGTTCTGTGTGCAGCGGTTGAAGCCGGCGCACCAAAAGATATTATTGGCTGGATTGATGAACCGTCTGTTGAACTTTCCAGTGCATTGATGCATCACCAGGATATCAACCTGATCCTCGCGACCGGTGGCCCAAGTATGGTAACAGCGGCATACAGCTCTGGTAAGCCGGCAATCGGTGTTGGTGCCGGTAACACACCGGTCGTCATTGACGAATCAGCTGATATTAAACGCGCGGTTGCCTCTATTCTGATGTCCAAAACTTTCGACAACGGCGTTATCTGTGCTTCGGAACAGTCTGTTATCGTAGTGGATTCTGTTTATGATCAAGTGCGTAAACGTTTCTTTACTCATGGAGGTTATCTGTTACAAGGTAAGGAACTGAAAGCGGTTCAAGATATCATCCTGAAAAACGGTAACCTAAATGCGGAGATTGTTGGTCAGCCCGCAACGAAAATTGCCGAAATGGCAGGCATTCATGTTCCTGAAAGAACCAAGATCCTGATTGGCGAAGTCAACCTGATTGATAAAACGGAACCCTTTGCCCACGAAAAACTGTCGCCATTACTCGCGATGTATCGTAGTAACAATTTTGAAGACGCGGTAGAGAAAGCAGAAAAACTGGTTGAAATGGGGGGCATTGGTCACACATCCTGCCTGTATACCGACCAGGACAATCAAGCGGCACGAATCAAATCCTTTGGCGACAAAATGAAAACAGCCCGTATTCTGGTGAATACACCTGCTTCTCAGGGGGGTATCGGTGATCTCTATAATTTCAAACTCGCGCCATCTCTGACACTGGGTTGCGGTTCATGGGGAGGAAACTCCATCTCTGAAAACGTAGGGCCAAAACATCTCATCAACACCAAAACTGTGGCGAAGAGAGCAGAAAATATGCTGTGGCATAAACTTCCGAAATCAATTTACTTCCGCCGCGGTTCACTGCCTATCGCATTAGAGGAAGTCGCAACTGATGGCGCACAACGTGCCTTCATCGTAACAGACCGTTTCTTATTCAATAATGGCTATGCTGATCAGGTCACTGATGTGCTGAAATCCCACGGGATAGAAACCGAAGTTTTCTTTGAAGTTGAAGCAGACCCAACGTTAAGCATTGTGCGTAAAGGCGCAGAACAAATGCATTCATTCAAGCCGGATATCATTATTGCCCTGGGTGGTGGTTCTCCAATGGATGCGGCCAAAATTATGTGGGTGATGTATGAACACCCTGAAACGCATTTCGAAGAATTAGCCCTGCGGTTTATGGATATCCGTAAACGTATCTACCGATTCCCAAAAATGGGGGTTAAAGCGAAAATGGTAGCGATTACCACAACTTCCGGTACAGGCTCTGAAGTGACACCCTTCGCCGTCGTCACTGACGATGCAACCGGTCAGAAATATCCACTGGCTGATTATGCCCTGACTCCTGATATGGCTATCGTTGACGCCAACCTGGTGATGAATATGCCAAAATCACTGTGTGCTTTTGGTGGTCTGGATGCAATCACCCATTCCCTGGAAGCTTACGTATCGGTCCTAGCAAACGAATACTCTGACGGACAAGCACTGCAAGCGCTGAAACTGCTGAAAGAGTTCCTCCCAGCCAGCTATCACGAAGGTGCCACAAACCCAATTGCCCGTGAACGGGTTCATAATGCTGCAACTATTGCAGGTATTGCATTTGCTAATGCTTTCCTGGGCGTCTGTCACTCTATGGCGCATAAATTGGGTTCGGAGTTCCATATTCCACATGGTCTTGCTAACGCACTGCTGATTTGTAACGTTATCCGCTATAACGCTAACGATAACCCAACTAAACAGACTGCATTCAGCCAATATGATCGCCCGCAAGCCCGCCGTCGTTATGCTGAGATTGCGGATCATCTTAGTTTGTCTGCGGCCGGCGACCATACGGCAACAAAAATCAAAAAACTGCTGGCATGGCTGGAAGAGATGAAATCAACACTGAGTATCCCAGCATCTATCCGCGAAGCTGGTGTTCAGGAAGCTGACTTCCTGGCAAAAATTGATAAGTTGTCTGAAGATGCCTTCGACGACCAATGCACCGGTGCTAACCCACGTTACCCTCTGATTTCTGAGCTGAAACAATTACTGCTGGATTCATTCTATGGACGTGAATTCACAGAAACAGAAATCACACCAGAACCCCCGGAAAAAACAGGCTGTTAACTGATTTAAACCACTTAAAGGGTGCCTGATATCCGCACCCTTTAACTTTACTTCTGCCCCATTTTCCTCAATGTTAATCCAAGCGCCTTCAAACGGTTTAAGGAAGCTTTACCGCAGACAACAGGATGATAATTTATATACTTATCTTCATCTTGCCTTAGCCTTGCTGATAGCATCCATATAGTGCTTACGACAAACAGACACATATTTTTCATTGCCGCCAATATCAACCTGTTCGCCATCATAAATGGCCACACCTTCGCTATCAAAACGCAACACACGGCTTGCTTTACGCCCACAATGGCAGATAGTTTTCAGCTCAACTAACTTATCAGCCCATGCCAGAAGATACTGACTACCGCTAAAAAGCTCCCCACTGAAATCCGTTCTCAATCCATAGCAAAGAACCGGAATATCATCGTAGTCAGTCACCTTACATAGCTGTTCAACCTGCGCTTTTGTGAGAAACTGACACTCATCAATCAGCACACAATGCACTTTTTCCTGCATATTTTCAGTTCTGATTAACTCACCAATATCTGTCTGTTGGCTAAACAGGAATGCATCAGCAGATAATCCAATACGAGAACTGACTTTTCCTTTTCCAAACCGGGTGTCAATTTCTGCGGTAAAAATCAACGTTCTCATCCCTCGCTCATTATAGTTATAAGAGGATTGCAACAGTGATGTCGATTTTCCGGCGTTCATTGCGGAGTAATAAAAATAAAGTTGAGCCATCGGCCCTGCCTCTTAACAAAATTTATAAAGCCATATAGTCAGATGAGTTTACCATAAACTTTAGTGGTGATTATCCATCATAGTAAGCTGTACCAATTGATATACAGAAATATTTAGCTTAGTGATGTCTTAATGATCCATGACCATGATCACATCAAATGGGTAATAAAGCGCATTTGAACGACAAATGTTCATGTTTAAATTAAGAAATGAAAGCCAGACTGATTTGTTGCATATTGTATACAAATTAATAATGTGCGTGACTTACTTCCAGAAAATAGTCACAGAAAATCGACGATAACTCATGGATTAGTCATAAGTTTTTTTTAACTTAGTATTATTTCGCCTTAGCAGGTATGATAAGAAACAGTTAAAATTACTTACCGATTTAGTATATGCTTGGTTTATAAATTAGAGAGATAATCATGCCCTTTGTTAAAGGTACCCTGAACATGTTATTGTGGAATGACAATCGAAATAGCTGTATAAAAAGCGCTATATAACTTTTGTAAAGAAATTACGTTTAAAAAAAAAGAGTCATTTTATCCGAATATGAGAAATTGACTATTGCAGAAAATAAAATAGCATTCTATTATTATATCCACATCAGCCATCATCATTAATAATTTGAGACCAGGACAATGAGCGATTTAAAAGCCTTAAATAACATCCGTACTTTACGAGCTCAAGCAAGAGAATGTGAACTTGAGTTCTTAGAAGAAATACTTGAAAAACTGACCGTCGCTGTTGAAGAACGCCGTGCAGAAGAATGTCAGGCAAGAGCTGAATCCGAGGAACGTGCACGTAAATTGGAAGAAGTTCGTAAAATGATTCTTGATCAAGGAATTGATCCAAGTGAATTGCTTCAGACAATGAGCTCCGGCAAATCTGTTGGTAAAACAAAACGCCCTGCGCGTCCAGCTAAATACCAATACGTTGATACAAACGGTGAAACTAAAACCTGGACTGGCCAGGGACGTACACCGGCTGTTATCAAAAAAGCAATTGAAGACGAAGGAAAAACTCTGGAAAGCTTCTTGCTCTAACATATTGTTTTTAAACTGATTTAATTATAAAAATACCCTCTTACAAGGGTATTTTTATTATATAAACGGTTTAACTGACAAACGGATTAATGCCTGTTATATGAACTTAAGCATCATTGAACAGCAGGCATTTAATCAAGTGACAACCTGCTGTGCCATTTCTTTGTTATGAAGCAGCGCTAGTTACTAACTTAGCCAATGCTAAGGCAAATTAATAACCAAGCAGGTACAGTTATTTACTTCTCTTAGGTCGCTGTCAGTGATTCAATAGAAAAGGAGCCAATGGCTCCTTTTTTCTTATTTGGATTGATGATAGAAATTCAAATACCACTCTACAAACTGCTTCACACCATGCTTTACCGACGTATTGGGGGCAAATCCTATTTTTTGAAAAAGGTCACTTGAATCAGCGCAGGTCGATAGAACATCACCATCTTGCATAGGCATAAAATTTTTCTTGGCCTGAATGCCTAATGACTCTTCTATTGCCTCAATAAAATCACCTAGTCTAGTTGGTTGACCATTACCAATATTATAAATACGGTAAGGAGCAGAACTGGCAGATATTTGCCCATCCTCAACCATCCAGCTCTCATTTGATGCAGGAATGATGTCTTGCAACCTGATTATTGATTCAACGATATCATCTATATAAGTAAAATCTCTAACCATGCTACCGTGGTTATAAACATCAATAGGCTGCCCTAATAACATCGCTTTAGTGAACTTAAATAAAGCCATATCAGGACGTCCCCACGGGCCATATACGGTGAAAAATCGCAAACCTGTCGTTGGCAACTGATAAAGATGAGAGTAACTATGAGACATTAATTCATCTGATTTTTTAGTTGCCGCATATAGTGAAACTGGGTGATCAACTGAATCGTTTGTCGAAAACGGTTGCTTTCTATTTAACCCATAAACAGAACTGGAAGAAGAATATAATAAATGCTCAACATTATTATAGCGACAACCCTCCAGAATATTGATATGCCCGACTATATTCGAATCAATGTAAGCCATTGGGTTTTGCAACGAATAGCGAACACCAGCCTGAGCTCCCAGATGGATAACCCGCTGAAATTGATGTCGCACAAAAAGATCGGGAATGGCTATTCTGTCAGCTAAATCCAGCTTTTCAAATTTAAAGCCTGGCTTATCAAGTAATAGATCTAACCGTGCTTGTTTGAGATTCACATCATAATAGTCATTGAGGTTATCGATACCCACAACCTCATGCCCCATTTGTAATAATCGCTGGCTCACATGAAAGCCAATAAAACCAGCCGCACCTGTGACTAAGAATTTCATCGTATTACTCAGATAACTGGGTTAATGGATGCACCACGACCAATCCCATAATAAGTAAAGCCACGGGATTGTAAGCGTTCAGGATCATAAAGATTCCGTCCGTCAAAGATAACCGGTGCCTTGAGAGACTCTTTAATGACATCAAAATCCGGCGCACGGAAACTTTGCCATTCAGTACAGATAATCAGGGCATCCGCCCCCTTCAGAGCCGCTTCCTTAGTGCCCATCAATGATAAATCATCACGCTGACCATAAATACGTTGAGCTTCCTGCATAGCCTCAGGATCGTAAGCCTGTATTTTGGCTCCTGCCTGCCACAATGTTTCCATCAAAACACGGCTTGATGCTTCACGCATATCATCAGTATTCGGTTTGAACGATAACCCCCAAACAGCCAATGTCTTATCGGATAAATCTTCACCGAAATGGCGTTTGACAAAAGAAGGTAATTTACTCTTTTGCAGTTCATTCACTTGTTCTACAGCATGAAGAATCTTGGGTTGATAGCCAATTTGCTCTGCGGTACGAATTAACGCTTGCACATCTTTCGGAAAACATGAGCCACCATAACCACAGCCCGGATAGATAAAATGATAGCCAATACGGGAATCAGAACCTATTCCCTGACGAACATGCTCAATATCCGCTCCCAGCATTTCAGCTAAATTAGCGATCTCATTCATGAAACTGATTTTTGTTGCCAACATACAGTTAGCGGCATATTTCGTCAGTTCTGCGCTGCGGATATCCATCACAATCATACGATCATGATTACGGTTAAATGGCTCGTACAATTCACGCATCAAGTCAACGACTCTGTTGTTGTCACACCCAATAATAATCCGCTCAGGGCGCATACAATCTGCAACAGCCGCCCCTTCTTTGAGGAACTCCGGGTTAGAAACCACATCAAATGGGATATCAATATTGCGTTTACGCAGAGTCTCATTGACAACCCCATTAACTTTATCTGCTGTACCAACAGGAACGGTAGATTTATCAATAATAACTTTATAGCTATCCATGTATTCCGCAATAGTACGGGCAACGGCGGAGACATACTTCAAATCCGCTGAACCATCTTCATCAGGAGGCGTACCTACCGCAATAAAATGTAATTTACCGTGAGCAACACCGGCCTTTGCATCAGTACTGAAATTCAGGCGGCCTTCTTCATAATTCTTCTTAACCAGCGGGGCTAAACCAGGCTCAAAAATGGGGACTTGACCATTTTTCAGATTTTCAACTTTATTTTCATCTACATCAATGCAAAGGACATCATGCCCTACTTCAGCTAAAACCGTAGCCTGAACTAAACCAACATAGCCAATACCAAATACTGTAACTTTCATATGATACCTAAAAATTTCCACAAGATTATTCTTTAGCTTGATTCTGCAAAGCCACTAGCCAATCAGTAAACTCTTTGCCTAAGGCATGATGTTTCATACCATATTGGACAAACGCCCGCATATAACCGAGCTTATTACCACAATCATGACTTACCCCCCGCAAGTGATAGGCTTCCACGGGTTCCTTTTCCATTAACATAGCAATAGCATCGGTAAGTTGAATCTCATCTCCGGCACCTGGCGCTGTTTTTGCTAATAATGGCCAAATTTTTTCAGACAACACATAACGGCCAACAATAGAAAGGTTTGACGGCGCTTCTTCCGGTTTAGGTTTTTCAACCACACGCCTAATGGGTTTGCTCTCACCGGGTTGCAAATTTTCTCCCTGGCAATCGACAATACCATAACTGGAAACTTCTTCATGAGGGACAGGCTCTACTAATATCTGGCTGGCTCCCGTTTCATTATAACGAGCCAACATCTCGCTCAGATTATATTTAGTCAGGTCTGTACTGTACTCATCAAGAATAACGTCAGGGAGTATCACCGCAAAAGGCGCATCACCAATTAAGGGCTTGGCACATAACACCGCATGACCTAATCCTTTAGCAATTCCCTGGCGAGTTTGCATAATAGTGACGTGATTTGGACAAATAGATTGAACTTCATCCAGTAGCTGACGTTTCACCCTTTGTTCAAGGATAGCTTCCAGCTCAAAACTGGTATCGAAATGGTTTTCAATTGAATTTTTTGATGAATGAGTCACCAAGATAATTTCATTAATGCCGGCGGCAATACATTCATTAACAACATACTGAATAAGAGGTTTATCCACTAACGGCAACATCTCTTTCGGAATTGCTTTCGTAGCGGGTAACATCCTTGTTCCTAATCCCGCAACGGGAATAACGGCTTTCTTTACTATTTTACTTACTGATGGCATTAATCTTTTCTCCTGATGTTTTTTTGGCTGAAACAAATCCGTCTTCAACTCAAAATCAGTGCCGGTTCTTTAAGAACCTATTCCAATAAGGCGTCATTATTGCGGACCATTCTTGTCAAGAAAACGTGAGCGTGGGCAACATACAAAAACCGACGCATCACAGAACACATCGCTTTACCCGCCCTTCTGGTCACATTAATAGTACACTCAAAAGTTATCGCTTTTATCTGAGCCGTGCTAAATCCGCTCTTTGCACTAAAGAGCGGCGAATAAAATAGCCTGATTAGATAGATTCCAAGCGTAATGAACCGAGTATACCAGCTAATTCTATCCGATAAACAGCGCCATTCTGTTTAATGACATCACCGTGACCTGATGTTTAATATCTGCTTTAAACAAAATCCCACCTTGGTAATATTCATCCGGAATACATTGAGGAAAGCATCAATTTTATTTGACTATCTGTATTCCAAATCCGACATTGCCATTCAGCACTATGAGAACAAACTTGGTTCGAACAAATTGTTCTCAACGTCCCAAGAGGAACACCACTATCTAATTGGATTTGGCGGTTACCCGACTTAATACTGGCATGTAACCCCGCAGAAGTAAGCAGAACCGTTTTATTGATTGTATGATAATATCCGAGCAGTAATGGAAATTGCCCTTGTAACCCTGCATTTCCCAACAAGTTATTAATCCTATTTAGAATACCTGCCATACTGGGTAAACGCCGGGAATGATGAGTGATATGCTCTTGCAACAAACTGTTAAATGCCACTCTGAGTAATAATGCTGAAATCACACCATACTCTGTTGAACGGCTGATATCCAGACAATAAAACGCTAATTCATTATCAGATAACGCCGCCATATCGAGAATTAATCCTGGTTTATCAATCATATTTAATTTTCGGTAATTGACTTTACAGTGGGCAATCACCTGAGAAACCGGGGGTTGTAACTGCTTAAGCATATTTAATGCTTCATCTGAATTATGCTTTAGCGTTAGCCAATCTTTATTCAAGTTATTCTGTTCAATTGCACCAGACATAAAAACAGTTGGATGTAAATAGGCCAGCACTGCCTTTTTTATCTCATTTAGATCTGCAACAGGTTTTAATAAAACATCTTTTGCACCTAAACGAAGCACTTCATCAACTTCTGCCATCTTGTTAGTCGCTGAAATAATGATAACTGGAATATTAATCCCCTCATTAGTCAATTTCGCAACAAATTCAATGCCATTCATAACCGGCATATCTAAATCACATAAAATAAGCTCAATATGAGCTTCGCGACCCAACACCTGTAGTGCAATAGCACCATTAGATGCGACCAAGACCTTAGCGCCCAACGTTCGCAAATACCCAGCCAGCAAAGAACTGAAAACAGATTCATCCTCGACAATCAGAATCTGTTTGCCTGCCAGTGCTTTTTCCATAAACACGCTCCCTTAGCTTAATATTGCGACTTTCACCTGTTCTTAGGTACTATCAATCATATTAGTTCAATACAGTGACTATCATTTGTTCTCTTACGTTTCTTTGCAATAGAAAACGCATAAAATGGTATTTCACCCTTTACAATTGGAGTTATTTTGACAGAGTTATGCCCTTGCGGCAGTGGAATAGATTTTGCGGATTGTTGTTCTCTCTATCTCAAAAACACAAAACCTGCCCCCAATGCCGAATCTTTGATGCGTTCCAGATACAGTGCCTATGTAAAACATAATGCTGATTATCTTATTGCCAGTTGGCATCCTGACTGCCAGGCTGAAAAGTTGCGTTCAGACATAGAGCAGAGTTTTATTGCTACCCAATGGTTCGGATTAAATGTTATCGCAACTGAAAAAGGTAAAAACGATAACGAAGCCTATGTTGAATTTTCGGCTTGCTTTCTTGATCAGAAAGCCCAAGATAAACAACTTATTCATGAGCGTTCACGTTTTCTTCGTATAGACCAGCGTTGGTATTATATTGACGGCGTTAAACCTCAAACTGGCCGTAATAACCCCTGTCCATGCGGTTCAGGTAAAAAATACAAAAAATGTTGTGGTTAAACACCACAGACAAAAAGTGAAAAAGATTTAAGGATCATCCCATTCATGCAACACCAACATGTACAAAAGAAAATTTTGCGCACTATTTGCCCTGATGCAAAAGGATTAATCGCCAAAATTACTAACATCTGCTACAAGCACCAACTGAATATCGTTCAAAATAATGAATTCGTCGATCATCATACCGGCCGCTTTTTTATGCGTACTGAGCTTGAAGGAATTTTTAACGATGAAACATTTCTGGCTGACTTAGACGACGCGCTGCCGGTGGGTTCTCAGCGAGAATTAAACACTGCGGGTCGGCGGCGTATTGTTATTATGGTGACAAAAGAAGCGCATTGCCTTGGGGATTTACTCATGAAAAGCGCTTACGATGGGCTTGATGTTGAAATCGCTGCGGTTATCGGCAACCACGCAACATTACAATCATTAGTTGAACAATTTGGTATTTCTTTCCATTTAATCAGCCATGAAGGTTTAACCCGTGAGCAACACGATGAAAAACTGATTGCCCAAATCGACCAGTACCAACCTGATTACGTAGTACTCGCCAAATACATGCGTGTCCTGACACCGGAATTTGTCCAGCATTACCCAAATCAGATTATTAATATTCACCACTCCTTTTTACCTGCATTTATCGGAGCGCGCCCTTAT
Source organism: Photorhabdus khanii NC19 (assembly GCF_000517265.1). GTDB lineage: Bacteria > Pseudomonadota > Gammaproteobacteria > Enterobacterales > Enterobacteriaceae > Photorhabdus > Photorhabdus khanii. The sequence goes on along the minus strand of NZ_AYSJ01000013.1, from coordinate 18,896 downwards.
CATCAGGCATATGAAAGAGGCGTAAAAATCATAGGAGCGACAGCCCACTACGTGAATGATAATCTGGATGAAGGTCCAATTATTACCCAGAATGTCATTAACATAGACCATACATACACAGCTGAAGATATGATGAGAGCAGGCCGGGATGTTGAAAAAAATGTACTGAGCCACGCTTTATATTGGGTTCTTGCTCAACGGGTTTTTGTTTATGGAAACCGTACAGTCATTCTTTAGTCGCATAAGATCCCTTGTTTATTGCTCACAACTGACTCGTTCGGGGCAAAAAAACAGCATGCGGTAACTTATTTTCAAATATAGACTTTACAGCGGAGGTTCATTTGATATGATTCCGCCCGCTGTAAGCAACAATGATACTTTTCAAAATCTGGTGGGGTTCCCGAGCGGCCAAAGGGAGCAGACTGTAAATCTGCCGTCACAGACTTCGAAGGTTCGAATCCTTCCCCCACCACCATAAAAAACAAGTTGTTATTCCTGGATATCCAAACAAAGCACTAAGCGAAATTCGCTTACCCGATCTTAAATGTATCTAGCCATATCTTTCATCACACCTTTATGTGAAAGTTAACACTTCACAACAATCCAACATAAACTTTACAAATCAAATAATTATAAGAAAAATCAACTTCACGCATAGGATGCTCGAATGTGATAACAGTCGTATATTTGTGAAATAGCGTGTGAAATAATCATAAAAACAGCAACACCAGGGAACCATCATGAACCCTAAAGCCGCTGTACACCAAATGTTCCTCACCGCCAGTAACGAAAGTTTGGGTCAATGGGATGACAGCGCGGTTATCAAAATATTTAAAGGCATCACTTTGCCGGAGAGAAAATAATGACCATTAAATTGGGCGTTATTGCCGATGACTTTACCGGCGCAACCGATATCGCCGGTTTTATGGTGCAAAGCGGCTGGCGAGTTATTCAGTTGCTGGATACACCTGATGAAAATACCGTTATTTCACAAGATATTGATGCGATTGTTATCAGCCTGAAAAGCCGTTCCTGCCCGGTAGATGAGGCAGTAAACAGCGCGCTGAAATCCTGTCGCTGGTTACACCAGAAGGCAGGCTGTCAGCAAATATTCTTCAAATACTGCTCAACTTTTGACTCCACCAACAAAGGCAATATCGGGCCGGTAACCGATGCTCTGATGGACGCATTAAAAGCAGACATCACGCTAATCTCCCCAGCCCTCCCTATCAACGGTCGAACAGTTATTCATGGACATCTGTTTGTCAACGGTCAACTACTTAACGAAAGTGGTATGCAGCACCATCCCATAACCCCCATGACAGATGCCAATCTGATACGCCTGATAGAACAACAAGCCCAGGGAAAAGCAGATTTGGTGGATCTGATATGTATTCATCAGGGGGAACAGGCAATCCGCGATCGGCTACATCATTTACAACAACAAGGCATACGTTACGCGGTAACAGATGCCATGACCATGAATGACCTGCTACCTACTGCCAGAGCAGCCTTAGAACTGAAATTAGTCACCGGTGGTTCCGGTCTTGGTGCTGCACTTGCCAGCATAGATACCGGAAAACCATTGATACCACGCCAGCCGGAAGGCGCAACACCACCAGCCCAGAATAGGCGCACCGTCATCTTTTCCGGCAGTTGCTCCGCTATGACTAACCACCAAGTTGCTCAATACCAAAAACTGGCTCCTGCCAAAGCCCTGAATATCGGTTCATGCATCAATGATCCACAGTATGCCAAACAACTGGTAACCTGGATTATTCAACAATCTGAAAACGGCTTAGCGCCAATGTTATACACGACTCAACCCCCGGAAATATTGCAGAAAATCCAACAACAATATGGTGCAACCATTGCCAGTGAAGCAATAGAAAACACATTCTCCGACGTTGTAAAAAGCCTGCATCAACAAGGGTTCAATACATTTATTATCGCAGGCGGCGAAACTGCCGGTAAAATAGTACAAAGTCTGAACATCCGACAATTCAGTATCGGTGCACCTATTGCCCCTGGCGTACCCTGGGTACACGATTTACAACACAATTATTGGTTGGCATTAAAATCAGGTAACTTCGGCGATACGGATTTCTTCCTGCGTGCACAAGAGATATTTCATGTATGAACAAGCGCTAAGTTGGCAAATAGCCCGATCATCATTACGCCGACCAACGCCAGTTTTGGCGACTTAACAGCAGTAATTGTCTGCCACCGATAACACCTTACTATGTCATGCGGGTTGGTAAACTGCCGCTGGTGAAATATCTACCACCAGGAGATAAAAGAATTGGAAGATACCGCACGGCTCTATTTGACATTATTACCACACGGTTTCACTACGCTAAATGAAGAACAAGTACAGGAACTTGAAACGCGTTACCCAAACAACTGAGTAAACCAACAAGGAATTCATCATGGCTAAATTTGCGGCAAACTTGAGCATGATGTTCCAAGACGTGCCTTTTACAGAACGTTTTGCCCGCGCAGCCAAAGCCGGATTTAAAGGTATTGAATATCTATTTCCTTACGAAGCAGCGGCAGAAGATCTTGCTGCCCTGTTAAAACAGCATCAATTAACACAGGTTTTATTCAACATGCCAGCCGGAAACTGGGCGGCAGACGAAAGAGGAACAGCCTCTATTCCCGGACGTGAAAAAGAATTTGCGGAAGGTGTACAAATTGCCCTGAAATACGCGTTAGCGCTGGATTGTAAGCAAATTCATGCTATGGCAGGAAAGCTGAATAAACAGTTTACACCGGAACAACAGCGTGAGTGTTATATCAGAAATATTCAACATTCCGCAAATGTCATGGCAGAACATAATATCAATATATTAATTGAACCGATTAATACCCGTGATATGCCGGGTTATTTTCTGACAACTCAACGCCAGGCCGAAGTATTGCTCAAAGAAATTGATCGTCCAAACGTTTTTATCCAGTTGGATCTATACCACTGCCAGATTATGGAAGGGGATTTACTGCGCACCATTGAGCGACTATGGGGAAAATTCAGCCACATCCAAATTGCCTCTGTGCCGGAGCGTCATGAACCCTTATTGGCAGGTAATTACCCGTGGCTGTTTAATAAACTGGATGGAATTGGTTATCAAGGGTGGCTGGGTTGCGAATATCACCCCGCCGGCCACACTGAAGACGGTCTGGGTTGGTTGATCAAAGCACAGAAATAACCAAGAGAAAATATGCTCCCATCAGAGCGCAGAGACTTTATTTATCGTTATGTACATGAATATCGGACAATCTCTATCAATATACTGGTTAAACAGGAGAGTCACATGAAAGTGATAATCACTGGTGGCGCAGGTTTTCTGGGCCAGCAACTCGCCCGTGCTTTGCTAGAAGACAACCATGAGTTAAATTTTGATCAGCTAATACTGACCGATATTCAACGCTCTATTTCACCGGTCAATGATCCTCGCGTCCAGTGTCTGGCACTGGATTTAACTCAGGCAAATGCGGCGGAAAAGCTGATTGATGAAAACAGTATCGTATTATTTCATTTAGCCGCCATTGTCAGTAGCCATGCTGAAAATGATTTCGATCTGGGTTTGCAAGTTAACTTTGATGTTACCCGAAATTTATTGGCAATCGCACGGGCCAAAAATCCAAAATTGAAGTTGATTTTCACCAGTTCCCTTGCGGTATTTGGTGGAGAATTACCGGCGACTATCACCGAACAGAGTGCGGTTAATCCTCAATCATCCTATGGCACACAGAAAGCCATGTGTGAATTGCTGATTAACGACTATTCCCGCAAAGGGTATGTGGATGGCCGGGTACTCCGCCTGCCGACAATCAGTGTTCGCCCCGGAAAACCAAACAAAGCCGCATCCTCTTTTGCCAGTGGCATTATCCGTGAACCTTTGCATGGAGAAAGCAGCATCTGCCCGGTTTCCCGCGATCTCACCTTATGGATTTCCAGCCCTGAAACGGTGATCCGCAACTTTATTCATGCCACTCAAATTCCGGCGGAGAAATTTGGCCTTTCCCGCACAGTCAATTTACCCGGTATCAGTGTCACTGTTCAGGGTATGATTGACGCACTGGCAGAAATTGCCGGGCAAAAAACCGTGGATCTGATCCGCTTCGAACCGGATGAAAACATTAACCGCATTGTCGCCAGTTGGCCGGGTAACTTTGATATCAGCCATGGGCTGTCATTGGGTTTCCATGCAGATGGCACTTTCCATGATGCAATCCGGGCTTTTATCGCCAATAACCCGCCCCAGAAGGGAGGCTAATTATGGAACGCTACATTCCGGTCATTGGTTTGGGTATAGCCGTATTTACCCTAATCTTTCTGGTACTGCGTACCCGTGTTCATGCTTTGCTGGCAATGCTGATTGCAGCGGTGATCGCCGGGATCTCGGGTGGTTTAACCGCAGCGAATACCATCGATATCATGACTAAAGGCTTCGGCTCTACACTGGGCAGTATTGGTATTGTTATCGGTTTGGGTGTCATGATGGGACGAGTGCTGGAAGTTTCCGGCGCGGCTGAACAGATAGCCTACAGCTTTATCAAATGGTTAGGTAAAAAACGCGAAGAGTGGGCATTAGCGATTACCGGTTATATCGTCAGCATTCCGATTTTTGTCGACTCTGCTTTCGTTATCCTCTATCCACTGGCTAAGGCTCTGGCGAAAAAAGGCAAACGCAATCTGCTGACGCTTGGCGTCGCATTGGCCGGTGGATTGATTGTTACCCACAGTGCCGTCCCGCCAACACCGGGACCACTGGGTGTTGCAGCTATCTTTGGCGTAGATATCGGCACCATGATGCTGGCCGGTATGGTTTTGGCCGTTCCTTGTGTTATCGGCATCGTGTTTTATGCCAAATGGTTAGCCGTAAAATATCCAGAATTTCAGCCAATTGACGAAACAGCCGCAACTGAGGACCTGAAAGAAATCCAGCAGCGCTATATGGAAGAAAAAGTAAATAAACCCCTGCCCGGTCTATTTCTCTCTCTGATGCCGATTATCGTTCCTATTACATTGATCTTCATTAAAGCCATTAACGGGCTGTTACTGAGCACCGAAACTTTCTTCGGGCAGGAAAACAACTTATATTTTCAGGCTTTTGATTTCCTTGGTGAGCCAGTTATTGCCCTGGCAATAAGTGTATTACTGGCAGTTTATACCCTGATGCCAAAAGCCAGTAAACATGAAGTCATGGATCGTCTGGAAGAAGGTTTACAGGCTGCCGGCATTATTTTGCTGGTGACGGGAGCTGGCGGTGCATTAGGGGCGGTATTGCGCGAAAGTGGAACCGGTACTATTTTGGCACAGCACATAGCGAACTTGCCTCTGATACCGGTGTTGATCCCATTTATTATCGCAACACTGGTTCGCTTAATTCAAGGCTCGGCCACCGTAGCAATGATTACTGCCGCTTCTATTTCTGCCCCAATTATTAGTCAGATTCCGGGGATCAATATGCTGGTTGCCGCACAAGCGGCAGCTATGGGTTCGCTATTCTTCAGTTACTTTAATGACAGCCTATTCTGGGTGGTTAACCGAATGATAGGAATTAAAGATGTCAAACAACAGATGATTGTCTGGTCAATGTCAACCACTATTGTCTGGGTAATTGGCTTGTGTGGGGTGATCATCCTTAATCTGGTGTTATAAACACCCACTCAATAAAGTGATATTAATTCAGCCTCTCTTACATAAGAGGCCGAATCAACACATGAATAATCCAATGACTTTTCTGCTGAGTTTTATCTCTCGGTCATCGGAATATTGACTCTGGCAGTAAAACATTATCCCAATCCTCTTGTTATCCATTTTTCCGAAACAGCACTAGATAAAAATCCCCTACCCTTACCTAATATAATCCCCCAATTGAATTCATGTTAAAAAAAACTTATCCGTATTGTAAAAACCAAGTTACTTAATAATAAGTGTTTATTTTCCTTGATTTCAAATAAGAAAAATCCATTAATTATAAATGAGGTATAAATATACATATAGTTGTTATTCTGCCAGACCATATTGATATAGTATACAATGGAATTTTATCTCTGCCATCGTATTATACAAGGATTATATTATGAAAGAAAAATTGCTTTTTACTCTAGTTTTTATCGGCACGCTCTCATTCTCATTAATGGCAAACAGCGCCAGAGAATTAGATATAATAAATGGTCAACCTGCGGAACCGGGTGAATTTCCATTTTATTCAGCACTTAACACAAAAAATGGAAACATTGAAGGGCACCGTTGTGGCTCGGTATTAATCAATAAACGTTGGGTTTTAACAGCAGCTCACTGCGTTGAAGATGATAATATAAAATCCACAATCTATGTAGGATTAGAAAGGTATAAACCTACACCAATTTATAAGGATAAAGTTGATATTGAAAAAATTATTATTCATCCAAAATGGTTTGCACGAAAACGGGGGCAATATGACATAGCGCTCATTAAGCTCAACCGAGATGCAAACAGTGATGCTTTTGCAAAACTCAATGGAATAGATGAAACTATTGATCTGCCAGTTGATACAGAATTAACGGTTATTGGTTTTGGAAAAACAGAAAGTGTATCAACACCGAATATATTAATGAAAACCGATGAATATATCCTTGATGATAAGAAATGTATCGAAGTTCCTCCGGGATACCCTGATACAAATTACGATCCGGCAATAAATATTTGTTCTGGTAATCAAAATGGAGGTGTCGGCGGTGGGGACTCAGGAGGGCCATTGATGGTTAAAACAAGTAATAAAGATGATATCGTTTCTGGGCTGGTATCTCGTTCACTCCTAAAACCAGCAGAACAGTTTACCAAGGTCAGTTTTTTCAAAGATTGGATAATTGAAACGGTGAAGGAAAATTAACTCTTATTAGGTCTGCTGTAAAATTGCTCTTATCGAATTAATCTGGCCTTAACATAAAAAAATTAATAAATAAGAAGGAAACTCAATGCCTGAGGCGTGATCAAATCTTTTACGATGAAGTGACTCACATAATCCTCAGGCTATAGATTTCAAGATGCATCGAGACGGCAAGGGAGCGAATCCCCGGGCGCATAGCGAACTATGTGACCGGGGTGAGAGAATGCAGCCAACAAAGAGGCAACTTGAAAGATAACGGGTATCTTTATATTGGTGATTCTTGTGATCTCTTATATCGAGATAATGTCGATGAAAAATTATTGCCCGCACTTTCCACCTTACCAGTAATAACATTAGCTGGCGCTGACAATATTCCAGAACAATTATGGCAAGCAGCAAAATCATCTCCCGCTTGTATTGTTGTTAATCGCTGTGTAAAAATAGATGATTTCAGCATATCCCGCATATATTCGCCTATTTTTCGACTTCCAATAGTTTTCCCGGCCCTTTTATCTTCTAAAATCAATAAATGGTTAAGTGCTTGTACCTCTGCATGCAAACCAGCAATACCTGCCATCGTAGGTAATACATAATCATTGTTAATAATATGATTTCTGATCAGGGATTCTATTATTGGATGTAAAGATGTACCTGCTTCACTATACATATTATTTATCCCTAAAATAAAAGAATCAATATCACTAACCTTATAAGCACCCACCTCTATTTGTTTTATTTCCCATTCATTTGTTTCTTTGTTTTTTTCTATTAATGGCCTCCTAATCAAGTTAATTCCAGGAAATAGCTTACCCTCTGCTAAATTTCTATCATTATCCTTAAAATTGACAAACTCATCGTCATAATGACCATTATGCTCATATCCTGCATGAGCAGCGAAATTCGACAAAGAGTTTTTTGAATAAATAAATTTTCCGTCAGAAACACCATTCGCTTTTAAACCAGGCTCAGAGAAAGCACGTTGCTTTGCAGGTTTTAGCTGACCAAATTTCTTTGAAGCACTGAGAATTAATTGCGTCTTTTCATTGAAGTCAGGTAAATTAGGCGTCTTTTTCTTATAAGCAGACATGACTGCTCTGGCATTAGGGATATCCAAATATAATGCATCCAATAGCATTCCATCTGAAGTTTTACCTTTGCCAGATTTAACTGTTTTTTCATAAACATCATTTTTGAACATTTATAAATCCTCTATAATAACTGAACTTGTTACATTTAAAATTATCATCAAAACGATTCAACAATTCAATTACAAACATTTAAACAAATAATAACTCTTAAAAATTTTCTCATTATCATGAATAATGCATTTAATCTGAATATCTTTCTATAATACCGCTATACTTATACCTTCGTTTTTTTTGAACCATATTATCTATCTTTTTGTTATTATCAAAAATAAATCAAGCATTTTCTGACAAATCAGATAGTGAAGAATATTGCAAGATAAATGGGTGAGATAATTAAACCATAATTTTATATTCCAATTAACTTATCAGAATTTTCTTTAGCAATAAAGATACCTACACCATTTATCTCAACAATTTCACTTTGACTATTTTTCCATCCAGAAAGAATAATTTTTATTCTCTCTAAATAATCCGAACGGGTAATGCCAGAAACCTTAAGAATAACTTTTTCACTTTCCTGACTTTCATTATCCTCTGCGGTAAATTCAGTTTTCAGATTCACTTTAGCAAGAGCAAAACGTACATCTTCTGTGCCACCTAAATCAATACATAATTTCTCTGATAAAACTTGATTTATTTGTTCGCTAACCAAATTTGGTTTTTGATTCATAGAATGGGAAATCTCTCTAACCGGTTCTACCATATTTATAACATCTTGAAGTTTTACAGGTGCTGTAACTGAATACAATAAAGACAAGCGTGGACGGTTACCAAGAGCCTGCCAAAAGTTACCCAAGCTATTTAAATTTTCCTGCGGTGGGATCACTCTGGTATATGCGCCGGGAATTTTAGATAATTGACGATTATTAATCAACGCGTTCAAAACACCAGTCATTATTTTTGCAGCCTGATTATCAGGCTGACTATCTGGACTACAACCATCACTTGATGGTTTACTCGAATGCCAGTAAGTAATTAAATAATTATAATTAATATTTACCCATCCTGGTAATAATAAATTAGTTGCAGGGTTATAACGCCTTGGTTCAGCAGAACGTAATTGTAAATCTTCATGTATATCATAAAGAAATACACTTATTGTCGGCTTCGATGGAATTAAATCCATTTCTGGCAGATCAAAACGAATATCAATATTCGTTAAATACTGAAATAGAATATCTTTTAATGCGTTATTAACTTCCACAATAGCATTATCAGGATCAATGATATTTTCCATATCGACTCCAAAATTAACAAATATTTAAAAAACCAATCGCCCAATTTTATTCAATTCAAGTATAATTGCTCGCTCGATATACTTATTTTCAATTTGTTCATTATTATCATTTACTGCCAACATTGATGATAATAAAGCAATATTCCTGACATTAGCGCCGGTTATATCGGCACGTTTAGCCAAATGTTCAAAATTAATCTCATCCGATAATCTCACTTGTTCAGGCCAAATTGCCCGCCACATTTTTTTACGTAGCTCTTCATCAGGATAAGTAAAATGGGTAATAAAGCTAAAACGGCGATTAAACGCGCTATCCAGATGGCTACGATTATTGGTGGCTAAAATAACTAATCCCGGATAATCCTCCAACCGTTGTAACAGATAAGAAACCTCAATATTAGCGTGTCTGTCCTGGGCATCTTTGGTTTCACTGCGTTTACCAAATAAGGCATCGGCTTCATCAAAAAACAGAACACCAGAATCCGCTTCGGCCAGATCGAAAATACGGGAAATATTTTTTTCAGTTTCACCAATATATTTATTTACCACCGTAGAAAGATCGACCTTAATCAGATCAACCCCCAAATGCCCAGCAATAATCTCTGCGGCCATCGTTTTACCTGTCCCTGATTCACCATAAAATAAAGCACTAATACCTGTACCATAGCTTATTTTCTCCTGAAAACCCGAACCTAATATTTGATCACGATAATTAATAGCAGCAATAATTTCTTTCAATTGTTGAATTAATTCATCAGAAACCACTAAGTCATTAAAACTACGTTTTGGGGTTATCCGCTGCGCTAATTTACCTAAGTTCTGTTGAGCACGGAAACTTAATGCTTGACTCAGATCGCGCTCTTCCAATTGGCCTTCCGGTTGTCGGAGTATTTGGTATTGACACGCTTCTTCAAGGATTAATGGTAATGTTTCCGCTGTGAATGAAAAACGCTGACATAATTGAGTAATATTAATTTTATCCGAAGCATGACTTGGTAAGCTTCTTTCTAGCATGGTTTTTTTTTCTATCAGTGTTGTTATGGGCATATCGATTTGCACCATAGGCAAATATTTAATCCACACTAATGAGTCTCGCGGCTCTATCAAACACACTACGCGTAATTTTGGCTGATTCAATAAAGCAGATAACTCACTATTCAATATTTTCTTTTCCTCTGCAAGTAAAGAAAAGTTGCGAATTAATAAACAAGCATCGTGTAACTGGGCTTCCCGTATTGCCTCTGTTAGTAAGTTAAATATTACAGTTAGGTTCTCTTCGTCTGGCAGACAGGCTAAATCAAGGATTAAAGTACTGATACCATGAAACGCCATAATGTTACTCACGGCTAATTCTCTGTCACTCCCCTCTTTTCCTTTTAATATTACCAGCGGACGTATTTCATGCGTTTCATTCAATAATATCTTTTCAAGTGAATAATAAAGAGCTGATGGATACCAAGTTTGTGAAGCCGGAGTATTCCAGTAAGCACAAGTTATCAATGGTGGTAGAATAACCCTCTGTCCTGATAGAAAATGCCAGACAGCGCTGTGAGTTAAAAACTGCGTTTGTAGCCAAATAGGTTCCTCATAGTTACTGAGCCGTAATAAGTGGTTACGAATTAACGGTGTTTGCGGTAAGAAGCTGTTTTGCAGTAATTGCCTATCACTTTGACGTTCACTAAATAATTCAACCGCTAAAGCAAAACTCGGCCACTGTTTCTTACTGTTACCATGCAAAGCAGCAAATAACGCATGATAACGGTTGTCGAAATGGGGTAATAAACCTAATAATAAAGCATCACGTTCAAATTCAGTGAGTTCAAAACGTTCAACCAATAAGGATAATATATCAAAAGATGGGTTTTCTTCGATTTCAGCCAGGCTAACAATATCATCCTCTTTAATTATCCAATGAGGAATACCTAATGGTGTCACCAGACGTTGTTTTATTTCATCTTCGGTGAGTAAAAAACTCTCTGGTAAGGAATCGTATTTATCTCTGTTTTGATAATAGTAATGCTGTAACCGCAAATCAATACGTTCCAGATGGGGATAAATCCAGCATAATTCAGCCACCATACAGTGATTCTTTTTAAGTAAAGAGTTCATATAAACCTTTTAAATATTTTGCCAGTCAATCTGTAAAGGGCTCTTTAGCCAGGGAAGTTTTGCTATATTTAATGGCCACGGCCAGTCGGTTAATAATAAATCAAATGGTTGATGCTGTACTTTGATTTTTATTTCCTGATCATCTATCAACAATTCACCCGGTCGTTGTAAAAACAGTTGGCGCGCATCATTACGGCTTAATTTTTTCCAAGTAGGAAATTGACTGATAACAGCATCCAGCCATTGTTCTATTATTAACTGTTTTTCTGGTTCAAGAGGCGCTAATTCAATAAATTCGTCAGCCATTAACCCACACAGGATATTATTCAAGATCTTTTGTTCTGTTTGTACTTCTTCGTTTCCCCAAATCAGGTAATCAAGGAAACCCACAGCATTGAACTGAGCCTGACGGTGGATAAATTTCTGTGCATCAAGCAAACCAAGCTGATTAAATAACGCAGGTAACATCGGCCATAAAACCAATATTCCAGCATTATTGACCTGACACGGGAAAATTTGTTTAGTCAATGAAACCCGGTCAACGTGTGATCTATTGATAATTTGTGGTTGGTTACGGCTATTACCTGTAATGCTCAGGTTACCCAATGTCGATAATGCTTGTCGATCCTCGGTAATTAATTTTTTATCTGCATCATTTAGAATAAAACGTTGCGAAAGATCTTGGTATTCTTTAGCAGAAAGGTGTTTTTTACATATCTGCAAAACAGGAACTAATTGCCATAGCGACGCTAACCAAGTTGTTCCAGCTCTGTTATATAACGCCGGATGTTGAAATAGCTGGAGAATATTTTGAGCTTTGACCTCTCCTTTTTGAATCGCTGTGGCCATTAATGAACATTGATGCTGATTTAATAGTGGTAGATGTTGCCGAGGCTTTGTCTCCAGTGCCTGTAATAATTCAGTTAATAATGGATCAACTTCGGTTATTTTCCGTAGAGCTTGTTTTCTAAAACTCTGGTTTTCACAACCAAAACGATTAACTAAATTTTCATATTCCTGAACAGAGAGGTGTTTTTTACAAAGTTGTGGAATCAATTCTATTTGCCAAAGTGGCTTCAACCATTCATTTAATAAGGCATTCTCAGTTGCTATATTCTGGCGAAATAACGTAATAATAGACACAACATCAAGTATGCTGCTTTCAAGTTCAGCCGTGATATATAATATCACTTTCACATCTGGTTTAGGTATTTCCTGCATATCATGCCGATGTATATATCCCAATGCATTCAATACCAGTTGCCAAGAATAAACCGCCTTTCCTTGATGCTGAAATATATCAGTATCCTCTGATAACTTGCGATTAATCGCGGTTAATAAAGCAGGTTGACTGATAGATAAAATCCGCTGCAAGCTGTGTTCAGATAGACAGCTTTTTGCCAGTAATAATGTTAATTTTTTCCCTGTTTTCATTAATTGTTCAATTAATATATCGACATTAATATCAATATTTCTATTATTCTCCATTCCCTTTTCAGGATTTAACTGAGCACTTTTTTGATGTAAATATCGAATAAACTCCTCGATATTGGACAAGTAACCACTATGTAATAAAGAGGGCTTGAAAAGATTTTCTGGCATCATTGAATCTTCTGTGAGAATCTTCACCTTATTATTTACCAGATATTTCTTCAATGCTTTACTTAAAGCAGCATTAAGCCGAATAGGAAACAATGAATTTAAGTCACGGAAATTTATTTTATCAAGTTCCAGAGTTAATTTTTCAAAATATATATCCTGATTATAGTTATATTTATCAAAGTATAAGTTTAATAATTTATGTATGTTTCTCCGGTCAAACAAGGAACTGTGCAATACTTTCTTAGCCACTTGTTTATTATTTGCTTCAATAACAACAACAATCCGATTTAATATATTTGGCTTCGAAATCATGTTAATACTCTCTTTGCGATAAATGGATGACTTAAATTTGCAATTTTTAAATATTAAGTTTTCATGATAAAAGCAAGAATATAATAAGGAACTGTTATTCTGTTATTATGGGAATGCTTGCCAATGCTTTTTAAATTAATATCATGATTATGTGTTTCTGGGCTGCTTCCGTTTACATCTCCTTTAGAGGTGGTCATTCCGGTTGAATAATAAAGAAATCTATCTCTGGTATTATTTGAAGAGGCTACAGCTCTCTTGTCTGTCGTGATCGCGAAAGCCCCATGTTGAGCCATTATATCTGTATCAATAACTATTCCACTAAGATGGTTATGGTTAGGTATTTGTCCAATAGATAATGAGATCCCATTTGTTTTACCATTGATATCTAATGTGGCTTCATCAGATTTAAAATTAAATGATTTGTCATCTTTATTATTACCTGAAACTGGAGTATTACTCTTTCCATGAAGACCATCAAAATTTCCACCTAAAATAAATCGATCGATTAAATTAGGTGTACCATTCTCACCATCACACAGCGCCCATCCTGTAGGAACACTACTACCAGAGAACATCACAATCATTCCTCTGGGGAGTACTTTATCAGGATCAATACTGACACCATTACCATCAACCTTAATACCATTGCCCGCTTTAACTGAAACACCATTTTTATCAACATTAATACCATTACTAGCTTTAACTTTTACACCACTCTCACTCAGACTCAAACCACTTACACCACTCCAAGCGTTACTTCCATCTCCTCCCTCCAATTTTAAATAAAGACCCGTATTATCAGTTACTACAATCCCACCCCCTTTCCAACACTTAACAGCTATGCCATCTGAGTCAACGGAAATACTGCCATTATTCTTAGCCTTAACCTCCACCCCTTTTTCACCAACGGTAATACCGTTGGCAGCTTTAACAGCCACATTATCTGTATTTACAACAATGCCATGGCCTTGACCAACACATATCCCATTGTTCTCATTAATCAGACCACTACCAAGGTCTACAGACAAAATATCCTCTTTTAACATTAAGGGAGAAAAGTCTTTATTGGTGATAGTGCCTATTTTTAAATTAAGTGTACCATTATCATCCAGTTTCAATCCTGCTCCTGGTCCATTCTGTTTCGGCGCTTGCCCGGTTGCTTTGCGGCCAATATCAGCAATATCAATTAAGTGTTCATAATCAATTTGTAATGGAATGCTACCTGCTTTAAAGCGTTTTTTTAAATCATCTGCTGAGAGATCTGCCTTGTTATTATTATTTTCTGAACTAAGTTCTGAATTAGATATATTATTTTTCTTTTCCATTTTTATCACCTTATATATTAGTCTATTCTATTGCTAACATCCTAAAATTATGACTGCATAATGACATAGTAATAATTAAAGATAACGAATTTAATAGTACAACAAGTATCTTTTATTGTAATACTATATTAATCCGATTTTTACCTATAGATAAATTAATCTCTGTCTTTATTATCCCCAGACTGAAATTGAGAATTTTCAACTAATGGATTTCTTCCATTCTCTTTACTACGATGAATATCTTCTTGAACTTTCGGTATATATAGTAATTGATTACTCTCAATGAATTCAGAATGCCATTCTGTTTCAGATTTACCCATGACCTCAGTTTTCTGTTCTTTAGTGGCAATTCTCATATTCCCTATGCCAGTTAATGCAGAAGGCAGACGTCCCAGCGTTAACATTTCTAAAATATGGTATGCTTCATCCCCTAAAGGAGTACCATTATTTTGCCAACGCTTATAAGTGCTGGAAAAATTCCTGAAATGTTCTGGGGATAACCAGTGAATAATCATGGAAACATGAGCAGGAAATTCAGCCAAAATCTCAGTTTTTACCCACGATTCTAGTTTGTGAGGATCAACATTTTTATTCTCAATTAACTGACGATTAATCACTACGCTGACGACAAATGAAAAACGATCAGTATGAGCATATTCTGCACTGGAGAAATACCAGCGATAACGCCATGCATTTTCCCTTTGTGGGAAAGCAACCTTGGTGTTTTTATTTCGTGTAATTAATATCTTACCCTTAATACGATCGAATTTTTTTACCGAAGCTTTAAGCATATAGTCAGATGGGGATTTCGTGTTAGCTGATATTTTTTTGACTGGTTCATAGGAAGTAATTTTATATTTTAGCGTGATTTCGTCTCCTTCTTTGATCATAGCAGGAAAGGGACTTTGAGGACTGGAAGTGATCCAGCGTTCATCTTCATCACCATTTTGATCTGCCTCATCAGCATAAACCAGTTGATAATCCATATCCTCCAACCACTCCGGGCTATCACACCAGCGCAGATTGCCACCCTTAAATGCCTGCTGCACTTCTTTTAACCGGTATTCCAAAACAACGCTGTTACGAGTGTCAAGATAAAATGATTTCTCTGTAATCTCAGTGATCACTTGGCCCCGCAAGGTGAATCCATTATCGCCTTTAATAATCAGATCAATCATCTGTCCATGCAATAACCGCCCTGCTGCACTTTGCTGGGTGATAATTAAGTGATGACTTTTAGAATCAGGATGACTTTTAATTTCCAATCCATCAGGTGTTTGTTCACTGTCAAATGCCACATCAGGTTTTACGGGTAAGAGCCGACGATGCTCAATCAAGTAAAAAGGAAGGTCAGCCAGATCCGGGGGCTCATTGAAACATTTTTTCCCCAAACCCAGCCGGGCCGCAATCCGTTTTTGCAGCGCTGATACTTTATCAATCCGAATATTATTACGCTGATAGGCCAGCTCTGGCTGTTGAGCCAAATAATCGCGCTGAGTGGACAGAAAATCCTGGCGGCTGAGGATAAGTGGCCTGGCTGCTCGATGAGTACCAAAATAGCCTAACAGATATTCAAGGATAGCCAGCTCCTTTGCATAGTTTCTCTCCTGAATAATACCTTTATGAGAGATATATGAATCATTATGAAGCTTTTCTGTTAAATCAGATTCTATATTTTGATGGACTTTATGACTGACTGTATTCACCTTAAAAGGCCATTGTGCACCATATACCGTATTTCCCCGTTGTTTAAAAGCCAATAGTTTTGGCAATAAAGCAAGTTCGGCACAGCTATTAGCTAACATTTGTTCAAAAGGCAGTATAAATTGGTGTAACTGCACTTGTTGTAGGGTATGTTTATGAGTTTGCAATCCATAGCAGGCAGGTAATTTATTACTCACCGGATAGTAATCCAGGGCTTTACGATATCTGCCCCAATTCAATAATTCTGGATGTGTATTAAATAGTGGCTCCGCAATAACCTTTTTCTCTATATCTTGTTTAGATACGGTAACATTAACGCCACCTTTAGCGGTAATGGTGAGTGGGCTGTCTGATGAGGTAATCAATTCTAAGGGGTCACTACCCCATAGCCTGGGATAATATTCTTTAACAATTTTCCAAGACCAATGATCGCCCGGTAGCGGAGAAATAATGCCAGCATCATACTTATCTAATTCCAGCCGAGTAACGCCTTGAACACCTTTAATAGCCAATAATTGGTTAACCAGAGGGCTTAAATTTAATACCATAGAACCGTCATAATCTCTGATCGGCGGTAATTCAGGTATCCAGCCGTGGTGTAAATAAGGGCCATCAAAGATTTCTTCATTACTGTAACCCATTTCTTTCATCGCTTGAGTGGTATAACGTAACGGCTTTTCAAGTACAGTTTGTTCCGCCATCATATAAATTTGCGCAAATATGTCAGCAATATCTTTAACGTCATTAGCAAGCTGAATATCAATCTTCAATGGTAAATCAACGGGTTCTAACCAAATAACCCGACTAACCCATTCTCCCAAATTACGATTATCTTTCAGAAATGCTTTCAATCTATCCTCAGACAACGTTTTATTATCCTCACTTCCCCGACTCGGGAGTAAATAAAGCCAATAATTTCCTCTTAATGTTAACTGTTCACCCTCTGATTTTGGCATTTGAAAACTGTATTTTCGTTCCGTTTTGCTATACCAGTATGTATAGCGCTTATCTTCTGGTTCACATATCAGTAATACATCATTAAATAAAAAGTAACCATTAACTGTATCGTCACTATGCAAATCCAGCAATGCCCGACGATAATCCTCAGCAGTAATGGGGCCGCAAGTCAGCATTTGTTGCGGGCCAAACTCCTTGGGAAAAATACCATCGCCGGGTGTCTGTTCCGCTTTACTGGGCGTCAGCAGATCCTTGAGTGGTAATGAGTGGCGGTAAGCTAAATCTGACGCACCATAACAACAAGCTTCCAATAAGGTGACACCGGGATCACTTTCACCCATATCACTCCAGCAGTTACCGGAGTGTTGTTCAATAACAGCCTTTGCCTGGTTAAGTAAGGTATCAAAGGCAATATCATCTTTGACGATGGGAAACAAAGCATCCTGATTACTCATGTGCTAACTCCTTATCGAACTTTTCTTTTGACCAGACTAAAATCAATACTTCATTATCATCAGCCCAAATACTTTCACCCACTGCACCTGCCTGCTTTCCATATTTTTCCAAGGTTAAGCCCATGACCCGTTCAACCAAAGAGAATTGCTGGATCGTGGCTAATAACTGGTAGTAATCAATGCAGTTACCGGTTGTTACACCGATAGCCGGATTTTCTCCCCACGGCATATAGTTTCGGCTCAATTCCTGTTGTAGCTGATGATGGCCATAGTCGGGATTAACACCCGAGACAAACACCAGTTGATAACTGATCAGGACGTTAACGTAGGTAGGATTGTTAATTTCAATGGTTGCCCAAGGGCTGCTTAATCGACTTAACCATTCAACCATCTCTGCCAACCGGGCCGGGTTCAGCTCTGGACGTAGCGCATCATTATTATCTTTGTAACGGTTGTCAGGGATAACAATTAATTGTTGTTTTCCCGGCGCAGGAATGGTGGTTAATTTACCGCCAGAATGGTGTCTGACATCAAATAGGCTGACAAAATGATCTTTTAGTAAGGTGACCATGTTCCCCCAACTCAGTACCCGATTACGGTGGGAGAGCCGGACAGGAATTCGTTTTAAGAAGTCTTGCTCCGTTTCCCGGGGGCGACCGTTCCAGGAAGGCCAAGGTTGGGTGACGTTGCTAATGGCAACAACCGTGTTTACAGGTTGTTTAATGCTGCCAGCGGCCAATCCGTTAATAAAATGATCCTGCTCAACAGTTTCTGCGTTGGCTAAAGTTGCCGTGGTAGCGTTATACAACAGGCCCTTAATTCCAGGGTAATCCTGAGGATCAGTCTTATTCTTATCAGTTATCTCTGCTTTGAGCCAGTACCGCCCCGTCGGCATCAAAGCTGCTTGATTTGAAGCATCCTGTGGCAATAAAGTGCGCCAGATCCCCCGGTCAAACAAGTTACGAGTTCGATCGTCAACTAATTTATCCAACTTACTCCAGGTATTGCTCTTGTCGAGATAAGACCAGGATAAAGTGAGTGCTTTAA
Source organism: Photorhabdus khanii NC19 (assembly GCF_000517265.1). Taxonomy (GTDB): domain Bacteria; phylum Pseudomonadota; class Gammaproteobacteria; order Enterobacterales; family Enterobacteriaceae; genus Photorhabdus; species Photorhabdus khanii. The sequence goes on along the minus strand of NZ_AYSJ01000013.1, from coordinate 122 downwards.
TGCCTTCTAACTGCCAATAGAGAGATAACGTTTGCCCCGGTAGTATCCCCGTAAAGCCTAAATAAAATGCTTCATGGGCAAGTGCCGGCGTTTCTGTTGCTGCCTCGCCCCGGCCAAAAGGC
>NZ_AYSJ01000012.1:44212-103504 GCF_000517265.1 Photorhabdus khanii NC19 | reverse complement strand
TATTTCAGCTTGTTTGACAGATTGGTTCGGATGGTGGTGTGTTGAGCAGGCGCATCACGGTCGGAATGAACTGAATTTGCCTGGCGGCGATAGCGCGGTGGTCCCACCTGACCCCATGCCGAACTCAGCAGTGAAACGCCGTAGCGCCGATGGTAGTGTGGGGTCTCCCCATGTGAGAGTAGGGAACTGCCAGGCTTTAATTGAAGTAGAAACCCTCAGCGCCCGCTGGGGGTTTTTGCGTTTCAGGGGGATGATTTTATTAACTGATTAACTGATTAACTGATTAACTGATTAACTGATTAACTGATTAACTGATTTCATCCGATATTCATTTCCTTTTAGAAAACAAGGCGAGTCTCATATTTTTAGAATGGGTATTTTTATTTAAAAATAAATCACATTTAATTAAAAAAACATCCTGAATGACAATTTAAAGACTATTGATAAAGCTGTATTGAATGGGAAAGATTATCAGTACCTATTTATTGGTTGCTTTTTCATAAAATGGAATCACGGCCCATCGATAAGGTTTACCAGTGATCCTGAACGGGTTTTAGGTCATCATCCTTTATTCAATCTTCATAAATCAGCAATTAAATAATCTGATAATATAAAAATACCTCTTTCTGTTTTTTCGGATAATCCCCCCCTTTTTTTCAGGGTTTAAATCCTGCTAGATTAACCGTTTTATCCATTTTTTATTGTGTTATTTTTATGGTTTTCTTCATAAATAACCATCTAGAAAGTACTTGAAAATCCACCCGTTCAGAAAATATTCTTTTGCGTACGAATTTCTTTTCAACTTGCTATTAATGGTTAATGATTTTCGATTAAAGATAATTAATGCTCCTGTTGAAAAGTTGTATTTATTGAGTTAAATCCGCCATAGATATAAAAACTTTAATGCCTCTGTATTTACGCTTTTAAATTACAGGTTCATTTCGCGGGCATCAAGACTGTAATTTAAACTGTTATTAAAAATCATTGTTTTAACTTATGGTTTTAATAGGTATAAAGTTTTAGCCGCTGTTTTTACCACTTTTAATGTCTGCTTTTTGTTAACTTTAATCATTATCGAATATCGTGTTTTACGCTTAATGAACACTAGTCATACCCGTTTTTTATCTTTATTGATCGGATAATCACCTCCTTTATTTTCAGGGCTTAAATCCTACCAAATTAACTATTTTATCCCTTTTATTATTGCGTTATTTTTAGGTTTTCTTCGTAAAATAGCCGGCGAAAAAGCACTTGAACACCTCTCTATTTGGAAAATATTCTTTTGCGTGCAGATTTCTTTTCAACTTTCTATTAATGATTTTCGATTAAACGTTATTAACTCTCCTGTTGAAAAGTTGCATTTATTGAGTTAAATCCTCCCTGGATATAAGAGTTTTAATGCCTATGTATTCGCACTTTTAAATGCTTATGACAGAATTGGATAAATGTAAAATAAGCAAAGTATAGAATCGCTGATAAATGAATTAAACGGTTTTTAATCTGATAGAAAGAAAATGAGTCAGGATATTCTCAGTTCAGCTCGTTATGATGGGAATCTTCTCATATTCATAAAGCTACCTTATCGAGCTGGTTGTTGACAGATTATAATTAGTTCGAATATCTGTTTCAGAGGAAGCTACATGTATTTCGGCACTGGAGGCAGATCTGATAGCTTAACAATAAGAATAATTTATTAATAGATCTTGTCTTTTTGTATTGATTTCTAGCGTATTTCATTCCATTTTTAAGTAAATTTGCCTTATTATCTTTTTATATAAAAATGAAATTCAAATTATTTTTTGTTTAAAATATTAAAAATTTATTAACTATTTTCATGTTAGATATCGTGGTATGAACAAAATGAAATAATTTCAGTTTACTTGTAAAGCCTCGACATTTAGCTAATATTTAGTTAGATTTAGCTATCTAGAAGTCTAAGTGTATAAATGGATAAAAAATCGAGGTTATAGCATGCCAATTTGTATACCGGATGAATTACCGGCAGTGAATTTCTTACGAGACGAAAATGTGTTCGTGATGACATCTACCCGTGCAAATATTCAAAATATACGTCCGCTAAAGGTATTGCTGCTTAACCTGATGCCAAAGAAAATTGAGACTGAAAATCAATTCTTACGGTTGCTATCTAATACGCCTTTACAGGTAGATATCCAGCTACTCAGGGTGGATAACCGGAAATGTAGGAATACGCCTGTTGAGCATTTGAATAACTTTTATTGTGATTTTGAGCAAATAAAACACCAAAATTTTGATGGCTTAATTGTCACTGGTGCTCCATTGGGGTTAGTTGAATTTGGAGATGTGGCATATTGGGGGCAGATCGAAAGAATAATTAGTTGGGCAAAGGAGCATGTAACTTCTACTCTATTTATCTGTTGGGCGGTACAAGCGGCTTTGAATATTTTGTATGGTTTGCCGAAGCTTACCAGAGAAGTAAAATTATCAGGTGTTTATTATCATACGACGCTGGAGCCTCTGGCACTATTGACTAGAGGGTTTGATGAATCTTTTTTTGCTCCTCATTCCCGCTATGCGGACTTTCCTGATCAGGTTATTCGTGAACATACCGATCTTGATATTCTTTCCAGCTCTGAAGATGCAGGTGTGTATTTACTGGCGAGCAAAGATAAACGTATGGTGTTTGTAACGGGTCATCCTGAATATGATGCCGGGACACTGGCTGGTGAATATTTACGTGATTTAGCGGCAGGTCTGGATCCAAAGATCCCAATAAATTATTTCCCAGATGATAATCCAGAAAGAAAACCATTGGCATCGTGGCGCAGTCACGGGCATTTATTATTTTCCAACTGGCTGAATTACTATGTGTACCAGATTACGCCATATGATCTTACTTACATGAATCCAACACTGGACTAATATCTTCATAAATGGCTGAATCTCAGCCATTCCATTCCCCAGATTTTTTTCTAATCTTCTGTCAACACCGCACTTTTTGTAGTTTATCTTACATAACAAAAACTTAACAAAATGATCGTATGATTTATGGAATCAATTTCTCTAATTATAGGTGAGTAATTTGTCGTTTAATTCATTGTTTTTTCTTGAATAAAAATAAATTTATTTAAAAATGGAAATCGTTTTTGATTTATTTTAAATATCGATTACTCTTATTCAAGTGTGCTTTAAAATGAGGATGAGTGAATGACGCAGCAAACTTTAGCGACTGAATTATCGTTTATTAAGCGATTTGGCGCGGCAGAGCAGGAGATTTTGATGCCTGAAGCGGTAGATTTTCTGGCAAATCTGGTTGTTCAGTTTACTGATAGACGGAAAAAACTATTAGCGGCTCGGGATATTTGGCAGAAGAAAATTGATGGCGGTGAATTGCCTGATTTTATTTCGGAAACAAGTTCCATTAGAGAGGGTGAGTGGAGAATTCAAAACATTCCAACTGATCTCCGTGATCGCAGAGTAGAAATCACTGGACCAGTAGAACGGAAAATGGTTATCAACGCTTTGAATGCAAATGTAAAAGTTTTCATGGCTGATTTCGAAGATTCCTTAGCACCGGCTTGGGATAAGGTTATTGAGGGACAAATCAATTTACGTGATGCTGTTAATGGCACAATTTCTTACGTTAATGAGCAGGGGAAGCAGTACCAGTTACGATCAGATCCTGCTGTTTTGATCGCACGGGTAAGGGGGCTTCATTTACCGGAAAAACATGTTCTCTATCAGGATGAACCCATTGCCGGCGGATTGTTTGATTTCGCGCTCTATTTTTACCACAACTATAAGCAATTACTGGCAAAAGGGAGTGGCCCTTATTTCTATTTACCTAAAATTCAGTCTTACCACGAAGCGCTTTGGTGGAGTGATGTGTTCAGTTTTGCAGAAGATCGCTTTGATTTGCCGAGAGGTACAATCAAAGCAACAGTATTGATTGAAACTCTGCCCGCTGTATTTCAGATGGATGAGATTCTTTACCATCTTCGTCACCATATCGTTGGTCTTAACTGTGGTCGCTGGGATTACATTTTCAGCTATATCAAGACACTGAAAAATCATGGTGATCGGGTTTTGCCTGATCGTCAATCTGTCACAATGGATCAACCTTTCCTGAGTGCTTATTCCCGTTTACTGATTAAAACCTGTCATAAACGTGGAGCATTTGCGATGGGGGGAATGGCGGCCTTTATTCCAAGTAAAGATTCTGAACACAACAAATGGGTGTTAGATAAAGTTCGGGCGGATAAAGAGTTGGAAGCGCGTAATGGTCATGATGGTACATGGGTTGCTCATCCAGGTCTTGCCGATACGGTAATGGAGATTTTCGATAAGGCATTGGGAGAACGGCAAAACCAGTTAGCTATTTCCCGCGCAGAAGATGCACCTATTACGGCTGCGCAATTGCTGGAACCTTGTCCTGGAGAGCGTACTGAAGAAGGGATGCGCGCCAATATCCGCGTGGCAGTTCAGTACATTGAAGCCTGGATTTCAGGAAATGGGTGTGTGCCTATCTATGGCTTGATGGAAGATGCTGCGACAGCAGAAATTTCCCGGACATCCATTTGGCAATGGATTCATCATGAAAAATCATTATCCAACGGTAAAAAAGTAACAAAAAGCTTGTTCAGACAAATGCTGGAAGAGGAAATGGAGGTCATTAAGCAAGAAGTTGGAGAAGCACGTTTCAGCCAAGGGCGATTTAACGATGCGGCCAAGTTGATGGAGCGCATTACCACTCAGGATGAGCTGATAGATTTCCTGACACTGCCGGGATATCAATTGCTTGACTAAGCAACGAATAATAATAAACCACCATTATCCGATTAATTTAATAAAAGATAGGAAGTAGAAGTCATGACAATCTCCAGAACTCAACAAATCGCTCAACTGGAACAGGAATGGAAAAGCGCTCGCTGGAATGGAATTATCCGCCCGTACAGTGCGGAAGATGTGGTCAAATTGCGTGGCTCGGTTAATCCCGAACATACATTGGCACAGCTTGGCGCCAAAAAACTGTGGGAACTGCTGCATGGTAAAGCAAAGAAGGGTTATGTGAACTCATTGGGTGCATTAACCGGCGGACAGGCATTACAGCAGGCAAAAGCGGGTATTGAAGCGATTTATCTTTCTGGCTGGCAGGTTGCGGCTGATGCTAACACTGCGTCCAGTATGTATCCTGATCAATCCCTCTATCCGGTAGATTCGGTTCCGGCGGTAGTAAAACGTATTAACAACAGTTTTCGCCGTGCAGATCAGATTCAGTGGGCAAATGGTATTGGTACTGATAGCTCGGACTATACCGATTATTTTCTGCCAATTGTGGCAGATGCGGAAGCAGGATTTGGTGGTGTTCTGAATGCTTTTGAACTAATGAAAGCCATGATTGAGGCTGGCGCTGCGGCTGTTCACTTTGAAGATCAACTTGCTGCGGTGAAAAAATGTGGTCATATGGGCGGTAAAGTTCTGGTTCCGACACAAGAGGCTATTCAAAAATTGGTTGCTGCGCGTCTGGCAGCGGATGTTTCTGGTGTGCCGACACTGCTCATTGCCCGTACAGATGCCGATGCAGCTGATCTGCTGACTTCTGATTGTGACGCTTATGACAGTGAGTTTATTACTGGCGAACGGACTTATGAAGGATTTTTCCGTACCAGAGCAGGTATCGATCAGGCGATTAGTCGCGGTTTGGCTTATGCTCCATATGCTGATGTGGTGTGGTGTGAGACATCAACACCGGATATCGAAATGGCCCGCAGTTTTGCCGAGGCGATTCACGCCAAATATCCCGGTAAATTATTGGCTTACAACTGCTCTCCATCGTTCAATTGGAAAAAGAATTTGGATGATAAGACCATTGCGAGTTTCCAGGCTGAATTGTCAGCAATGGGTTATAAATTCCAATTTATTACTCTGGCGGGTATCCACAGTATGTGGTTCAACATGTTCGACCTGGCACACGCTTATGCTCAGGGCGAAGGTATGAAACATTATGTGGAGAAGGTACAGGAAAGAGAGTTTTCATCCATTGAGCGTGGTTATACCTTCTCTTCTCATCAGCAGGAAGTGGGTACAGGCTATTTCGATAAAGTGACCACGATTATTCAGGGTGGGACATCATCTGTCACTGCATTGACGGGTTCTACGGAAGAGCAGCAGTTCTGATTGTTGTGTTTCTTATTCTATTCAGCCTGCTTATTGCAGGCTGAATATATTGAGGAGTTGCGATGGGGATAGATTCAGCACATCTGATAGCACAAACGATTTTACAAGGATTCGATGCACAGTATGGTCGCTTTTTGGAGGTGACTTCAGGTGCACAGCAACGCTTCGAACAGGCTGACTGGCGCGCCGTTCAGCAAGCGATGAAAAAGCGTATCAATCTTTATGATCATCACGTTGGGTTGGTTGTTGAGCAGCTTAAATGTATACATGGTGTTTTCGGATATGATGAAGAGTACATTGCCGAAGTGAAGGTGGTTTATACCAGTTTATTACCAGATTATCCCCGGTTTGAAATTGCCGAAAGTTTTTTTAATTCTGTGTATTGCCGTCTGTTTGAGCATCGTAACCTGACACCGGATAAGTTATTTATTTTTACCTCCCAGCCTGCCCGCAGATTCCGGGATATTCCCCGGCCGTTATCCCGTGACTTTTTCCCTGATGGCAATCTTGCCTCAATGTTACGGACAATGCTCAATGATCTGCCGCTTCGTTTACATTGGGAAGATCTGGAGAGGGATATTCGTTACATCACGGATTATCTGCAACGAACATTTCCAGCCGGAGAATTATTACAGGCGACTTTTCAGATAGCGAATGAACTGTTTTATCGCAATAAAGCCGCCTGGCTAGTGGGTAAAATCCGCATTGAAAATCAGGTTTATCCTTTCTTATTGCCGATCCATCATAACGAATCTGGCGGGATTTTTATTGATACCTGTCTGACCGATCAGGCTGATGCCAGCATTGTATTCGGTTTTGCCCGCTCCTATTTTATGGTTTATGCGCCTTTGCCTGCGGCTTTGGTGGAGTGGTTGAGAGAAATTCTGCCGGCCAAATCAACCTCTGAGCTGTATATGGCAATTGGCTGTCAGAAGCATGGTAAGACAGAATATTACCGGGAATATCTGGCGTTCATTACCTTCTCCAAAGAGCAATTTATGATTGCTCCCGGTGTTAAAGGTATGGTGATGTTGGTGTTTACTTCCCCTTCACTTGATAGAGTATTCAAGGTTATTAAAGATAAATTTGCGCCACAGAAAGAGGTGACTCAGGAGCGGGTGCAGGAGTGTTACCGTCTGGTCAAAGAGCATGACCGTGTGGGGAGAATGGCTGACACACAGGAATTCGAAAATTTTGTTATTGATAAGGCCCGTATCAGTCCTGAATTGATGGCAGAGTTGCAGAAAGAAATACCGGAAAAACTGGAAGATCTGGGGGATAAGATCCTTATCAAGCATCTGTATATGGAACGCCGAATGACCCCGTTGAATATCTATATGGAACAAGTGGATGAACAGAAACTGAAAGATGCGATTGAAGAATACGGTAATGCGATTAAACAACTTGCTGCGGCGGATATTTTCCCCGGAGATATGTTGTTCAAAAACTTTGGTGTGACACGGCATGGGCGTGTGGTGTTCTACGACTATGATGAAATCTGTTATATGACGGAAGTTAACTTCCGCGATATACCGCCGCCGCGTTATCCAGAAGACGAGCTTGCCAGTGAACCTTGGTACAGCGTAGCGCCAAATGATGTTTTTCCTGAGGAATTCCGGCATTTTCTTTGTGCTGACAGTCGTATTCGCCGTTATTTTGAAGAGATGCATAGTGATTTGTTCAAAGCAGATTATTGGCGAGCACTACAGGAACGGATTAAAGGTGGTCATGTGGAAGATGTGTTTGCATATCGCCGTAAACAGCGGTTTAGCCAGCGAATTGAGAGTAATGATGCAGAAACCCGTTATGCTGTTGCCTCCAAAGATTCAGTGTGATGTTTACTCATGGCAGTTGCTATTGGCAACTGCTGTTTTCATCCGCTATTAGCCGAATCTGTGGCTCATCAGTAGTTAATATTATTATCTTCATTAAATTGTTTCCTTAAGTTAAATATAAATTAACTCCGATTTATTTTTCTTATTCCGGATATGAATGTTCCTAAAAATAATAAATCTGAAGTTTAATATAAAATATATTTTTTATTAAGAAAGCATAATCATAATGTAAATTAAAACCATATATTTGGTGATTGCTTTAAGAAATAAAAATGGAATTGTTTATTTTTTGGTGTTCTATAATTTCATTGAGTTCAGAAAACATATTTTTGTCACAGCTAATGACTAAAAAATAATGAATATTTTTGAATTTTAATTAAAATCATTAAAATTTTATATAATTGAATGAAATCATTTAAGGAGTTAATAATGGCTAGTGTAATTTTATACGGTGATAAAATTCATATCAAAAATAACTATAATAATGGAAATGGTGGCTATTTGGATACTAATGGTCATGCAAATGTGTCGGGAGCAAAATATAACGTACTTACGGCTTCTTCACCGACACGTGGTCCGGGTACAGGTACATGGCAAATCTTGTCTGCGAGCGGAAAGAATATAGGGACAGAGGTTTATAGTGGTGATACGGTGTTTCTTGTGAACCTTTACCAAAATAATGGAGGATATCTTGGCACTAATGGTTACGCACCATCGCCTGAGCTCTATAATGTTTACACGGCCGATAAAACAGCACGTCCGGTTGAGACCCTGACATGGTACATTTTTTCAGATACAACCAATGGATATGATGGTAAAGTTCGTGAAGGCGATATTATCCGTTTTCTGAATAGTTATAATAGTGTACGCGGGGGATTTCTCGATACTTGTTTCAATGCTACTGCTCCTGGTGCAGTATATAATGTATATACTTCACGTCTTTCTAATCGAGGCAATGGAACAGGCACTTGGAATCTATCAAAAGTAATTTAATAAGGATGGCACTCATCGATTAGTGCTTTATTAACTAATCCTTCTATATCTGTAAGGGTCTGGAAATATAATTGTCTTCGGACCCTTTATCTCATTTGTCACTGATATTACTTCTAAACTGGTTAAATAATTTCGTTATTATTCTGTTATATTACCGATAATATTTTCAGGAATATTATAAAGTAAGTTGAATTTATTGGGCTGAAAAGACAGGGCATGAAAAAATCAATGCCCTGAGAAGGATATGATAATTTAATAAAAAGAATTAACGAATTCCACCATATTCTTTACTGATCTCTTTTGCTGCACGGATAACTGAGGCACCAAGTTCAGTGACGCGATCATCGGTGATCCGAGATACAGGTCCGGAAATGGAAATAGCAGCGAAGGCTTGGTGATGCTCATCATAAATACAGGCGGCAATACAGCGCAGACCTAAAGCATGCTCTTCATCATCGAACGAATACCCTTGTTTACGCGCTTGTTCCAGATTTTCTTTTAAACTTGAAGGGGTTGTCTTGGTATGTTGCGTATAAGCATGAAGCCCTTTCTTATGCAGTAATTGAACCAGTTGGTTATCTGATAGTGTTGAAAGGAATGCTTTTCCCGCCCCGGAAGCATGCATAGGCAATTTGCCACCAATAGGTGCGGACATTCTCATCAGGGCATTACACTGCACTTGATCGACAATAACCGCCTCATATTCACTGTGATCAAGAATAGCCAGATTGACGGTTTCACCGGAATCTTCCATCAGGCGGCGAAGGATAGGGTGAATAAGTGCCAATAGATTGCGGCTCTGCAAGAAACTGCTGCCGACAATAAACGTGTGTGAACCGATAACCCACAACCCTAAATCGCCAACCTGACGAACAAAACCGTGTTGTTGTAAGGTGGTCAGAAGGCGGTGAGTGGTGGAGTTGGGTAATCCGGCTTGTTGTGCTAAATCAGTCAGTGCGATACCTCCGGGTGACTCGGAAATAGATTCCAAAAGATTAAGACCGCGACTTAATGACTGTACCTGCCCGTTAGCAGCAGCATTATTCGTCGTAATCTTAGTCCTTTTTGTTTTTTTACTGGTAACGGCAGTGCTCATTGAAATGCCCTCTGAATCATAAGATGGAATTCATTTTCATTTCTCATTATGGACGATAAACCTGAAAAATACTCATCCGATGTGTGGAGAATGTTATCTGTCACTCCTTACGCACTATGTGTAGATCTGATTTCTGTGCGCTGTCTGTGTTCACTATTTATTTACAATAACGGCCTGCAACAATAACGCCGAATAAGATAGTTTCTAGTCCCATAAAATTGATGGTTATCATTAAAACCAGTCAAAAAATAAGATATCAGAATGACTGGTTAATTTGATGAATTAAATAGTAGATAAATAATAATTTATAATCTTTAATAATGTTATTGTGTAAGTGTTATTAAGAGATAATGTAAGGAATTAATAGTTTGTTTTAGTTAAAGTATTAAATTGATTTGGTAAAGATAAAATGATGAAATAATTTCAGAATATATTGTTTAATTTTTACATGAATAAAGTTAATTTGCTTTTATGTATTTCCACAATTAAAGTTATCTATCTCCATTATTAATCGATTGTTTTTATATATAACCATATTGTTCTGTGGGAGTTGTTATATATATATTTAATATATTCAGGATTGATATTGTTACTGATTGATAATTAATCTTGTTCATATATTAATGATATAATTCACATTTGCAATTAAATCATGTGTGAAGTGTAAAATAATTCTTCCAGCAAATAATTCGGAAAATAATATATGTTTCTTGATTTATCGATAGCCTGTAACTAATAAAGTATAAGGGGCTTTTTATTGGTTAATAATAAATTTAAAAACCACCAATAGCCCGAAAAGGTAAATATAGATAACTGATTGATATTTATCGCCTTTAAAACACGAATTTTTTTGGCTGCTTTCTCGCCGATGTCAGTCACCGGAGTGTGATGTAGTTAATGGGGGCATTGTAGATATGAAAAATAATAATTTTAAAGTGGCTGGCAATTTTCTCTGTAATTATAAGGTTTATCAGGGAGATAATAATGGCAGGGTGATTGTATTGTTACCGGCTATTGGTGTGGAAATCAGGAAATATGAAACTCTGATACAACAACTGGTAAAAGAGGGTTTTCAGGTTGTGACTGCTGATATGCCAGGTTATGGAGACAACCAACCCAAACCCAGCAGGGAAAATGATTATAACTATTCCGATCTGCTGCGGGATTATCTTCCCACAATGTTGGACAAGGCTATTCAATTAAATAGTAAGGAAATTCCTATTGTATTTGGTCACAGCCTTGGAGGGCATATTGCGACGCTTTTTGCCTGCTCAACTGACCGGCCTTTTTCTCTGTTTTGTGTGGCAACCGGGAGCGTGTGGTATAAGAATTGGCAGGGAATGGGGCGGATACAGATGATAAAGGCTGCTGTTATTTTTAACATTCTGACTGCGTTATATGGTTATCTCCCTGGAAAAAAGATTGGTTTTGGTATAAGAGAAGCTAAGGGGTTGATGCGTGATTGGTCCTGGACTGTCTGGACAGGGAATTATGACCATATCAGTGCTTATAAAGGTAAAAGGAATAAGAATTTATCCAAAGCGGTTTATATTTGTTTCAAAGAAGATAATTGGGCACCGTTAAAATCTACCCAATCATTAGCAAGTCTTATACCTCACGCAAAAGTGAGTGAAATAACCCTGGCTCTTAAAGGGAATCCTCATAGTGTTTGGATTAAACAGCCAGAAGGCATTATTGCAATCATGAAGAGAGAAATGATGGAGAATAGAAATGATTAATACATTGAAAATTCTGCGTTGGGAATTTCTGGGGTTGTTTTTCATCAGTTTATTTCTGACCTGGCAGCTTGAGAGTTATATCAATTGGTGGCAATTTATTGTGTTATTTTTTCTGATTGATATTATCGGCTATTATCCAGGACGGATTTGGAGTTTGCTGAATAAGAAAGAGGTTCCACCACCTGTTTTTTATACTGTTTATAATGCTTGCCATAATTTATTCACGCTTAGTATGATTACTTTGCTCTGGCTCTGGTTATTTCAGGATAATTACAGTGTTATTGCGTTATTTGTCCACATTTGCCTGGATCGGGGTGTGCTGGGAAATTTCCCTAAATTATCTATTAATGTATTTAAGCAGCCAACTGTTCATTAAAATGAAACATTATAGAGAGATAACTCCATCTAAATAGGAATTTATATCATGAGCTTAATTAAACAGGCATCGGAAATAGAAATGCAAGCAAAGGATTGGGGATTGGATGAATGGTTTACTGAACAGGTAGAGGTTGAACAAAGACAAAAAAACCATTATGCCAATGATCTTAAACTAACCTATTTGCCTGGTGATTTACGGGAATCTCTGATTAGGGAGCTCTCTTTTAAATCGATCTCAGAATATGAAGCGACTAAGGCATTGTTGTTGCTTGCAGATAAAGCACCTGACAATATCAACTTTGATTATATGTTGACCCAGATATTTGATGAAGGCAGACATGCCAAATTATTCAGGGAACATCTGGTGAGAATAGGTTTCGCGGATATCGGCAATGTAGCCGGAAAAATGGAAAGCCTCTTATTGGGAAAAATGACCAATATGCTGGAGACATTGAGAACTTATTTTGACAAGTGGGTGGTATTGGAAAATAACTACATCGCCGGTGTGCTGATCATTACTGTTGTTCTGGAAGGTGTGTTGGCGCCAACTTCAGAACTCAGTGAGATCAAATGGCGTCCTTTTGATATTACCGCCGCCGAGACTCAGGCCAGAGCTAATGCTGATGAATTAAGGCATCTGACCGTGTGTGCAAACATTGTCAAAATGGCGCTCGAAAAGGATAGCTCGCTAAAGCAACCGGCTCTTGAGTGTATAGAAGAAGGATTGGCGTTATGGAATCAGGTATCTGTTGATGACCTGTTTGTGGAGCGCGAAATGTTCTATCAACGGGGTATGCAGAGCAATTTGCGCTTTATTGAAGGCTATGAGTTGGCGCCCGGGATGCTGTTGTCCGATTCTACTGTGGAATCTCGCCTTGAGTTATCTCATTCTCTGGTGGAGCAGATGCAACAGTCCCGTCTTGAGTACATGGGCTTAGTGTAGATATCAGGCTTATTCAGTGGGTTGTTTGAATAAGCAAAGGAGAGTTGAAAATGACAGATATTGTTGAAGAGCTCAGGAAAAATAGCGGGAAATATCAGCATTTGACTCCTGATAGGTTGAAGAGATTGTTGCTGGATTCTGGGGCCGCTTCACAATGCTTACGCTTGGTGGCTCAATCCAGCATCGAGGGGCTTCATCAGGTGGGTAAGACTGTACGTGAAGTCTCTTCATGGCTTCCCTCTGTCGGTATTGCCTTAACTATGCATAATCATATTGTACTGGCTTGCAGTAAGTTTCCCGATATATTCGAAGATAACAACACATTATTGGATGAAGTGATGGCTTCAAAAGCGCTGGTTGCTTCTGCTTTTGCTGAGGGGCTGCCTGGAGCGAATATTTTTATGCCGTCACTTAAAATGCATTCTAAAGGAGGAAAACTATTGGTTAATGGTTCGAAGAAACCCTGTTCTCTGTCTTCGATTGCTGATTATTACGTATTATCGGTATGCGACACAGATAATGACAATGAAATGAGAGTCGTGTTGGTTTCTAAATCGGCGCAGAGTATTAAGGTTATTCCTTTCTGGCGACTGGGGATTTTTACTGAAAGTGATAATCAAGAAGTAAAATTTTTGGATACTGAAATTTCCTCAGAACGTCTTTCTCATTATAAGGGGCTTGAGCAGCAAGCAATTCTTTCCTACGGTTTATCACTGTTTAATTATTTTGCCGCTAATACTTACTCTGGCGTTTTGGATGGTCTTGCTCGTTTTATTCCTGAGAAGGTGGCAGAACAGCAGTCCATTAAATACACCCTGACCCAAGCTGATTATAAGATTAGTGTTATTCTCGATCAGATGCTGATGATAGCTTTTTATGCTAGTCAGGATGAAAATGCCGTCTATAAGATCCTCGCGTTACGTTATACCTTGGAAAAGATCCTTGAAGAGACCGCCAATTTCATATTCCGATGTTGTGGTGGGATTAAGGTGATGACAACACCAGAAATTATGAGTTTCTATTCCGCTGTACAGTTATTTAAATTTCATCCTGTAGGAGAATTCCAGATGATTAACCAAATAATGCAGCCAGCTTAATGATTTTTTAGATCACCTATTTATAACTCAAGAATTTTCCCATGCTGTTTACAGCATGACTTTGTGCACCTAAAAAAAGAGAGAGAGAACTATGTTTGTTAATCAATATCGTGAGAGTTTATTAAACTCTGTGGGCCTTGAACTGGATATTAAGTCTGCTGAAAATAACCGGCTTACATTATCGGATGGCCGGGTTGTTAAAGACTTTTTGGCTCAATATGGTGCATTGCCATTTGGGCATAATCCTGATTTTGCTATCACCGAAGTCAGTAAGTTCATTGAAAATAAAGAACCTATCTTCTTTCAGCCCAATATTCACAAAAAGGTACGGTTATTGGCTGAAATGCTGGCAGAACAAATAGACAAGGAAAAATACACCCACTGTACTTTTACTAACAGTGGTGCTGAGACGGTAGAAGCGGGGATTAAGTTTGCACGCCTGGTGACCGGCAGAAAAAGTATTTTGAGTCTGAATCGCAGTTTCCACGGTAAAACTTACTCGGCATTATCCGCTACAGGCTCCAATCGGTTTAAAGCTGATTTCATTTACGATGATAAGCTGTATGAACATGTTGATAGTGAAAACCTGGATGAAATAAAAAGAAAGCTGGAAAGCCGGGAATTTGCCGCATTTATCATTGAACCAGTACAGGGAGAAGGTGGAATGAAAGTGATTCCATCGGATACGCTCTCCAGTATTTTGCAATTGTGTAAGGCCAATGGCACGTTGTCAGTATTTGATGAAGTTCAGACTGGCATCGGTAGGTTGGGGGCATTCTGTGCGGCCACGCTCTATTCCCTGAAACCGGATGTGATCCTGTTTTCTAAGGCGTTGGGTGCGGGTATCTCGCCTATTGGTGCAATGTTGTATTCAGATGAACTTTATGTTTCCGAGTTCGACAAGAAACACAGCTCCACGTTTGCCAATAATGTTCTGGCGGCGACTATGGGGATTGCTGTTATCGAACATCTGACTAAAGATGACGGCAAGGCGTTAACGCATGTTCAGGAGGTCAGCAATTATGTTGATGAATGTCTTGAACAGTTGGCCGCTAAATACCCGACGCTTTTTTATTGGCAAGGTGCCGGCTTGATGCGGGGTCTGGAAATACAGGACAGTAAAGCGGTTTCCAACATATTTATCAATTTCAGCCAACGAAGTGGTGGTTTGGCTTACATTATTTGTAGTTTCTTATTGAAACACTATGGCATTTTCACCATGCCATTGATGTCCCGCCCTTGTTCTGTACGTTTTGAGCCGCCGCTTAACGTTGCCAAAGAAGATATTAAAGCGTTTTTCACAGCTTTTGATGAAGTCTGTAAACTGGTCCAGAATGGACGGTATGACATTCTGTTTTCACACTTGATAGACCTATCTGTTGCGGATCTCCCGCCACCATCGGTCAGTTATCCAATTTCAAGAAACAACAATGTTGCCCAGATTAAAACGCCTGTGCCGCAATTGATTGAAGGTAAGAAATTCGCTTTCCTGATTCACACCACTTCGGTCAATGAGCTTGCGCATTCCTATTGTCTGTCAATAAAGGAGAATTACACACCGGAGCAACAGAAACAGCTCGGTAACTGGATCACGGAAGTTTCTGCGATTGATTTCAATCCTGATATCGCGGTTGAGTTTGGTGTCGAAAGCTCAACGGCATACGCTAACGGTATGCTTCTTTTCTCACCTATCAGTCCCGAAGATATGATGGCTTTGTCGGTGAAAGAACGGGCGGTGTTAATGAAGGAGTATTTTGATATAGCAGAGAAAAATGGTGCTGAAATAGTCGGATTAGGCGCTTATACATCGGTGATTACTGATGGGGGTAACAGCTTGGTGAATAATCGGCAGGGCCGGATAGTGACTAACGGCAATTCTCTGACGGCGATGGCGGTGGTTGAGGGTATTCGTTCAATGTTGGCTGAAAATGCGTCCCAGCAAACGTTGGCGGTAGTGGGGGCCAGAGGCTCTGTCGGCCGGCTTTCTGTCACCGGTTTAGCCCATAACTTTGGCCGGATTATCCTGGTTAGCCGCCCCAATAAAGCACGCATTTTGCTTTCTGAGCTGACCAAGGCGCTTCTCTCCACGGTGTTAAAAACTCACGATATTATCCAGCCAGATTCTGTCATGGATAAGATGAGGAAATGGCTTGTTAAACAAAATCCCGGTGTCACCGATGCCCGTGTGTTGCATCAGCAAGTTCTTGAAGTCATTGGCACCTTTGGTTTAGAAGCGATAGAGAGTTATGAACAATCTTTGAGTCAGGCTGACTTTATCGTCTCAGCAACCAGTGAAGGCAAGCCTTTCTTGAATACGAATTACTTGAAAGATTCCGCCATTGTTTTTGATGCGGCCAGACCATTCGATTTCATTCGTGACGGTAACCATCTTGTTTATGAAGGTGGTTTGGTCTATCAGCCTGAGAAAGTCACTTACAGCGATTGCAATCTGATCGATGTCCCTGCGGGGGTCAATCTGGCTTGCTTGTCAGAAACCATTGCTGTGGCGCTTGAGCAGGTGAGTGTTCATCAAAGCATCGGTAAGTCTATTGATTACAATGACGCATTAGCCATCCGGGATATCGCCAGGAAGCATGGGTTTATCCCGGTCCAGTATGCCCCGAAGAATCAAGGTGAACGTTATGAGTATGTTGCCTGATATTCCCCAGGTTATTACCACCGGGAACGCTCAGGATGTTCTTGGCAACAGTCATCTTAGAAAGGTGCTTTGCTATGCAAAGCACCCGTTGAGTAGCCTGTTGTTCAATAGTGAAACACTGTGGTTTACGAATCAGAAGGGAGCGATTGGTTTCTTCCAGGACAAAAACCTGCATATGTGTGTTGGTGGCATCTTGGCACCTGATGAAGAACGCGCTGCACTTTTGCAGTTATTTCTCAATTTCACCAGAGAAAAACGGGCTTTCCCGGTTTTTTTGCACGGTGATGAGAGTGACTTTGTGTTATTGAAGAATAATGGCTTTTCTGTGAACCAGCTTGGGGCCAGTTATTCACTGAGCCTTAATGGATATAGCATGACAGGCAAGCGGTTTCAGCAGCTTAGAAATAAAATCAGCAAATCCAGAAGGGCAGGAATTTCTGTTCGAGAGATAAGCTCGCAAGAGGAATATTATCGGCTAAAACCACAACTAGAACAGATTAATCAGCTTTGGTTGAAAGAAAAACATGCGAAAGCCCTGAAAAAACTGGTGATTGATTTCAACACCGTGGAAGTGAATTCAGGTGAGCACAGAGTCTATATTGCAACTCGGGGAGAACAGATTCAGGCATATATCGTCTATAGTTACACTTGGGGGGAGACATCGGGGTGGTTTCATAATCTATCCCGAAAGAAACCGGACATACCCGACGGCACTATGCAGTTTATTAATGAAACCGCGATTAATGACTTCCTGGGAGAGGGGACAGTTTCCTACCTTCATTTAGGTTTCACCCCATTGGTGGAGTTTGGTGAGGAGAGGAACTTCAATGATTCGGCAATCTTTCATAAAATTGCCAAATGGTTGTCATCAAAAGGCGGCATTGTTTATCCTGCCGCTTCGCAACGTCAATATAAAATGAGCTGGCGGCCGTCGTTAATTGAACCGGAATATATCGCTTTCCCCAAGGGAAAAGCCATGAAAGCATTATGGTCAACATTGCGGACGACCAATAGTATTTGATGTTGTAAGAAGTTTTCTTTTAATGTTGGGTAACAGGTGATCAATGAGGGGCTAAAAATACTAAACTGATCACCTGTCATGGCTAATAGTTATTTTTATATTAGTCTATTTTCTATGATGAAATTATTTTCACTGAGCGTATATATCTAAAATTATTTTTCTCTTCATAAGTTATTGTTACCTTATTTTTTTGCTGAAATGAAGATAGTAACGTGTTATATATTATGGATAAACCAATATTCATGTTCACGTCCAGATTCCAATCTAAATAAAATTTAGATTGTTGTCCATTATTTTGTTTAACTTTAATTTCTGTATTATTGGGATAGGGGTTTCCTGTTCCTGATTCTAACGATAATATTATTCCTGTGGAATTTTTATATGGGGGAGTTAATTCTATATTTTCTTTCATTTGTTATTCCTGTTTTTAACTTGTTTTTTATGATGTATAAGATAATTTTAATTTATCTTAGTAGGAGGAGGGTTCCAATGTTAAACATTGGAATAAGGAAGAGTTATTTTATTTTTGGAATGTAAATTTATAATAGATCAATATAAATGTAATAATAATATTATCTTGTGTTTTATTATCAGCTGTTGGGTGATAGGATAAATGGAAAAATTAACATAAAATAACCAAGTAAATCATATTTTTTCTCACTTAAAACTGACTTGAATTATTACCGACCCACTTTAGACGATATTTATTGATTTTTTAACATAATATGCCCCTCAGTCTTTTGGCTGAGAGGGATATCAAGGTCTACGAAACTATATTCACTCACTCAAATAAACGCTGATGAAGCGTTTGAACAATTTGTTCTGCGTCGTTGCCTTGGACAAGCAGGCACAAGTTATGGTTGCTGGCGCCGTGACTGATCATACGGAGATTGAATCTTTCCAGCGCACTAAAAACCTGTTTTCCTAATCCACTGGTTTGAGAAAGCTGATTACCAATAATCGCCACCAGCGCCAAATCTTTTTCCACATCAACCCTGCACAGCGTTGAAAGCTCAGTCATCAGTGCATTGGTCAGCAAACTGCCATTTGTACTGGTGGAGCCGGTAGTATCAAGTGTTAATGCCACATTCACTTCAGACGTGGTGATCAAATCCACGGAGATGTTATGACGTGACAAGATAGTAAATATTTCAACCAAAAATCCCTGTGCGTGTAACATTTTCAGGCTGTGCAATGTCAGTAAGGTTTGTTGCCGGCGCAGGGTGATAGCACGGAATCGGGGTGGCGCTTCCGTCGTATCGCAAACCAGTGTACCGCCGGCCTGAGGATTTTTACTGGAACCAACAAATACAGGAATACCACAGCGAATAGCCGGAAACAGCGTTGCCGGGTGCAGGACTTTAGCACCAAATGTTGCCATCTCAGCCGCTTCATCAAAGGCAATTTTATCAATTCGTTGGGCAGCCGGAACGACTCGTGGATCAGTAGTGTAAATCCCCGGAACATCTGTCCAGATATCAACACGCTTCAGGTTGAGGGCTTCTCCCAACAGTGCCGCAGTATAGTCACTGCCACCACGTCCCAGTGTGGTGGTACAGCCTTTCTCTTCACGGCCAATAAAACCTTGAGTGACAATCAGGGTATTTTTCAGACGAGGTAAGAGATGTTCAGTTGCCAGTATTCTAAGCTGTGTGTTGTTTGGTTCCGCACGACCAAAATGATCATCGGTACGCATAATTTTGCGAATATCAAACCATTCGGCATCGGTACCACGCTGGCGAAGCAACTCGGTAAACAACAGCGTGGACATCAGCTCTCCGTGGCTGACTAATTCATCTGTCAGTGCATCCGAAGTTGCCAGCGATGCTGTTTCAGAAAGTGCTTTAATATTTTCCAGCAGACGGTTGATTTCCCGACGAATAGCATCAGATATGTGCAAACGATCAGCAATCGCATATTGAATGGTGTGGATTTGTTTCAGATAGTCAGCCCGTTTATCTGCATCGCAGCCTTCCGCCAGCGCGATTAATAGGTTAGTCATACCAGCAGAAGCAGACAGTACAACGACACGAACTTCTTTATTTGCCAGTACGATATCTGCACTGCTATTCATGGCATCGAAATTTGCCACGCTGGTACCACCAAATTTTGCGACGATATACCCGCCGGTTTCCGGGAAAAGGGATGAAACAGAACTCATTGCGATAACCTTATGTTGACTGGATGGAATTTTAGAAATATCGGGTTAACCGATTTGAGTCAACGTAGTGAAGGGTTATATCAATATCTTTCATGATGATAGGATAATCATAAAAGAAATTGAGGATAGCGGAGAGAGTTGGTTGTTTTTCATGCAATCCAGCAAATAGAGCTAGAAAAACTTGATTGTTTTGACCAATATCAGTGATTAAAGGAAAGGAGGCTTTAATCACAGAATTACGGGTTACAATCTTTTTTTACCTCCAATTATTTACAGTCAGTTGATAGAGAGCATCGCCATGAAAAATATCAATCCTAGTCAAACTTCAGCCTGGAAGGCATTAGAACAGCATTTTGAGCAGATAAAAGGTATTCACATACGTGAGTTGTTTGAACAGGACAAAGATCGTTTTGCTAAGTTCTCCGCGACGTTTGATGACCAGATGCTGGTGGATTTTTCAAAAAACCGCATCACAACCGAGACATTGGAAAAGTTACAGGCGCTGGCGAAAGAGACGGATGTTGCCGGCGCTATTCGCAGCATGTTCTCCGGTGAGAAAATTAACCGTACTGAAGATCGCGCTGTACTGCATATTGCTCTGCGTAATCGCAGCAATACCCCGATTATTGTTGATGGGGAAGATGTTATGCAGCAGGTTAATGTTGTGTTGGAAAAAATGAAAAATTTCAGCCAGCGGGTGATTAACGGTGAGTGGAAAGGTTATACCGGTAAGGTGATGACTGATATTGTGAATATCGGTATCGGTGGATCAGATCTCGGTCCTTATATGGTCACTGAAGCGCTGAAACCCTATAAAAATCATCTGAATATGCATTTTGTTTCTAATGTTGATGGGACCCATATTGCGGAAACCCTGAAAGCGCTTAACCCGGAAACAACTTTGTTCCTGATTGCTTCCAAGACGTTCACTACACAGGAAACCATGACCAATGCTCACTCTGCCCGTGATTGGTTTCTGAAAACTGCCGGTGATGAAGCGCATGTTGCGAAGCATTTTGCCGCGCTCTCCACCAATGAGCAGGAAGTTAAGAAATTCGGTATTGATACCCAAAATATGTTTGAGTTCTGGGATTGGGTGGGGGGCCGTTATTCATTATGGTCAGTGATTGGTTTGTCTATTGCGCTCTCTATTGGGTTTGATAATTTTGAACAACTGCTCAGTGGTGCACACGCAATGGATCAGCATTTTGCCCATACCCAGTTTGAGCAGAATATCCCCGTATTACTGGCGCTGATTGGCATCTGGTACAACAATTTCTTTGGCGCGGAAACTGAAGCGATTCTGCCATATGATCAATACCTGCATCGTTTTGCAGCATACTTTCAGCAGGGCAATATGGAATCCAACGGTAAATATATTGACCGCAATGGTCATCCGGTGGGTTACCAAACCGGCCCAATTATCTGGGGTGAACCGGGAACCAATGGTCAACACGCTTTCTATCAACTTATTCATCAGGGCACTAAACTGATCCCTTGCGATTTTATTGCTCTGGCGATCAGCCATAACCCATTGAGTGACCATCACAACAAATTGCTCTCCAACTTTTTCGCTCAAACAGAAGCGTTGGCATTCGGTAAAACCCGTGAGCAAGTGGACGCTGAGTTTTCCGCCAGTGGTAAAACTGCGGTTGAAGTCGGCCATGTTGCACCATTTAAAGTGTTTGAAGGAAACCGTCCGACGAATTCCATTCTGTTGCGTGAAATTACCCCATTCAGTTTGGGTGCGTTGATTGCCATGTATGAGCACAAAATATTTGTACAAGGGGCGATTCTCAACATCTTCACCTTTGACCAATGGGGAGTTGAGCTGGGTAAGCAGCTGGCTAATCGTATTTTGCCAAAGCTTGAGGAGGCTGAAGAGGTTGCCGATCATGATAGTTCGACAAATGGATTGATTAATCGTTTTAAAGCATGGCGTTAATCACTTATTCTGAAGCAGGAATTTAATTTGTATAAGCGAATTGTGTTCATCATAATTCGCTCTTTTGGCAAGCATTATTTACAGAATTTGTCATAACTTTTTATTCTGTATACCTACAACGTGGTATTCTCAGTGCCCATCAATTGTACTACCGGATAAAAGAAATTTGTCCTAATGGAAAATCGCATGTTAACCGACTCGATCTTAACAACGGCACCTATTCAGTGGTTCTCGGTGGATTCATCTGACTTGCCTGATGGGATTTCAGACTGGCTGATGGAGTTAGGTTCAATGACCCGCCGTTTTGAACAATACTGTGAGTGTGTTCATGTTGTACCATTCAGGGAGTTTTTTATCACAACGGAAGAACTTCTTGATGAAAGTGAGCATTTGCTAACTTGTCAGAGATACTGGCTGCGTGAGGTCGTGTTATACGGTGATAATATCCCTTGGTTATTGGGAAGAACGTTAATTCCTGAAGTAACATTAACCGGCCCTGATGAAAGTCTGGTTGATTTAGGAACAGTCCCGCTTGGGCGATATCTTTTTAGTAGCAATAAATTAACGCGGGATTATATTCATGTGGGGCAACAGGGGAAACGTTGGGCAAGGCGATCATTGCTGAGGTTATCAGGCAAGCCATTATTATTAACGGAAGTCTTCTTGCCTGAATCACCTGTATACGAAAGTGAAATTTAAAAAAAGGGGAGACAGAAGTGGTGGGAAGTATGGCGCAAAGTAAATGGCTGGCCTATTGCCGTTTAATGCGTATTAATAAACCCATAGGTGCATTATTGCTGTTGTGGCCGACGTTCTGGGCCTTATGGATTGCCGGGAAAGGGATCCCGGATATGCACATATTATTGGTCTTTACTGCCGGTGTGTTTCTGATGCGTGCAGCCGGATGTGTTATTAATGATTTTGCTGACAGAAAATTTGATGGTTATGTCGAACGGACAAAAACACGTCCCCTGCCCAGTGGTGCTATCAGTGAGAAAGAGAGTAAGATCCTGTTTGTCGTACTGGTGCTGATTTCTTTCGGGTTGGTTCTGGCGCTTAATAAGATGGCTATCTGCTTGTCAGTCGTTGGGTTGGCGCTGGCCTGGTTTTATCCCTTTGTTAAACGGTTCAGTCATCTTCCTCAGTTTGTTCTGGGAGCGGCTTATGGCTGGTCTATCCCAATGGGATTCGCTGCGGTTAGTGAGTCCTTACCACTAGAATGCTGGCTGTTATTTCTGGTTAATATCTTGTGGTCGGTTATTTATGATACGCAGTATGCCATGGTCGATCGTAACGATGATCTGAAAATTGGTGTTAAGTCTACTGCTATCCTGTTTGGTCGTTTCGATAAGTTGATTATTGGTTTACTGCAACTTGCTATGTTGCTGGTTTTGCTGTTGGTGGGTTATATGATGAATCTGGGCGGCATCTATTATTGGTCATTGTTGCTTGCCGGTGCCTTATTTATTTATCAGCAGAAACTGATGGCAGGTCGGGAAAGGGAGCTTTGTTTCCAGGCATTTCTCAATAATAACTATGTTGGTGTGGTGTTATTTTTGGGTATTTTCTTCAGTTACGTTTGATATATCGGGTGATAATGGGGAAAACCCATTATCACCCGGATGCTAAAAATTACGCTTCTTGAGTTATCTCTTCAGCATCGTTGTGTTCAGCCGGTAAGCTGACACTCTCGATAGTCAAACGGATTTCAGGTGACATCAATTCACTCAATACCTGATACAGCTCCTGAGTATTTGCGGTAATCACATCACCACTATCACTGATATACCCTTCTTCACGCAGTGTATTTACCGATGTGGTGAATACCGCCTTATCGAAGAATTCAGGTGCATTAATGCCATGCAATACCGATAGACGTTGTGCCAGCATTCGGCTCTCTTTCTCCAGCGCACCCCGGCTGATTTCCGGGTTGGCATTCAGTAAGGAGAGGGTGATGGCATAACGTTGCAGTGTTTCGCGGACACCGGCTGCCAGCAATTGCAATGGGCGAATACGCGCTGGATTCAACACCAGCATACCTTGTTCTTTGTTACAGATAAGGCTCTGGCGAGTAAGCTCATTAACTAGGATATTAACCACTTCTCGCAGATCTGCTTTGTTGTAACGTATAAACAGTTCTGCTTTGAGCAGGGGATAAATGATTTCTACCTGGCTTAGTAACGCTTCACGGCTGATACGGCGATGATCAATAACGATGCAGGCAATCAGTGATGGCAGTACCAATAAATGCTGGATATTGTTGCGGTAGTAGGTCATCAGAACCGCACGCTCACGCGGCAGGATAATGATGTCGCCCATACTGTCTTTGTCTACCTCGAACTTATCCATTTGCAGAGCGTGTTCTAACAACTCTTCTGCGGTTTTCTTTGGCACAGTAACATCGGTTGTATAAGGCGCGTTGCGCATGAGCTGTATATAACAATCCAGTTGCTCAAGCAGTTGCTCACGAGTCAGTGCTCGCTGACGTGATGACAGCAGGGCAGTTGAACACAGGTTGATTGCGTTAGCAGCTGCGGCATTGTTGATGTTCACCATAATTTTCCCGGCCAGCTTACTGACTGTCGGGTTAACCCATTCGGGACGGTGAAATTCTATTGGGTCAATAGAATCGCGCCAGTCAGGAACATGGTGATTAAGATATTGGATCAACGGGATAGGTTCACCAAAGTTTACATAGCCTTGCCCCAAATTACGAAGTTTACGCAAACCGCGTATCATCTGGAAAAAGCTCTCTTTCTCTTTGGTTGCTCCCCGCAGCTCTTTGGCATAGGTGGCAACTTCCATCACATGTTCGTAACCGATATAAATTGGCACGATAGTGATTGGGCGTGATTCACCTCTCAACATTGCTTGTAACGTCATGGTCAGGGTGCCCGTTTTGGGATCGAGCAAACGACCTGTCCGGGAACGGCCACCTTCCATAAAGTATTCAACAGAATAGCCGCGTGCAAATAACTCACCCAGATATTCACGGAATATCGTGGCATAGAGTTTATTACCTTTAAAAGTGCGGCGGATGAAAAATGCACCAAGGCGGCGGAATATCGGCCCTGCCGGCCAGAAATTCAGGTTGATACCCGCGGCGATATGGGGCGGTACCAAACCCTGATGGTAAAGCACATAGGAGAGCAGCAGATAATCCATATGACTACGGTGGCAGGGCGCATAAACCAGTTCGTGACCATCCTGTGCCAGACGACGGATGCGTTCAGCATTGTGAACATTGATCCCCTGATACAGACGGTTCCAGGTCCAGCTAAGTACACGATCTGACAGCCGTACCGTTTCATAAGAGAAATTTGCGGCAATCTCTTCCATCATGTTAACGGCATTCTGTTGCGCTTTCTCATGGGAGATTTTCTTGCTGCGGGCCTCATCGGTGACGGCCTTTTCTATTGCTTTTGAAGCCAGCAGCTTATTAAACAGCTCCTGACGAACAGGCACGCGCGGACCCACTGCCGCCAGGCGTTGGCGTGAATAGTGCATTCGTGCCACGCGAGCCAGCTTGTGAGCAATTGTCTTGTCTGTGCCATGCTCAGTTGCCATATAACGCAGAGATACGGTGTTTGAAAAACGGACAAAACTGTCCCGGCCCAGCCAGAGAATAGCGAAGAATTTCTGGATACCATTAAGTAACCGCAGATGTGGGGTGCTGTGTCCTTCACGTCCGGGTGAACGACCAAACATGACAGAAACTGGCAGCATTTGAATATCCAGGTTTGGATTATTACGATGCAGATCCAGATAAGCATGGAAAATTTTTACGGATTCCTGCTTTGGTGCGCAATAGCGGAATACGCGTGGGCCATTATCGATAAATACATAGCCCGGAAGCTCTGTATCACCTACCTCCAGTGAGTTTAAAGGGTCCGGCAGATCCTGCTCAAGACATTGCTGACGTAATGTCAGTAAGTCTGCTTTGGAGTGATACGGCAAGACGTACAGAATAGGGCGTGTTGTATCGAGCCGTAATTCGGTAATGGGATCTGTAGGAATAAGCTTGCTCTTTACCAGTATTTTCAGTGGTAAATTCAATAATTTATAATATATTTTACGCCAACCTGACATAAATAACTTGAAGCCTCTTGTTAGCAATACGTCGCAAGCATACCAGAAACAGGTGTTGAGATCTGTTATGTTAAGACGATAATAAAAGATAGAAAGTGGCAAATAACCTTATATTTGGTGTGAATAACTTATGGCAAATCAATCCAAGGGACTGACCCGTATCATCAAAGCAACCGTATATTCGATGAAAGGTCTCAGGGCTGCGTGGCAAAATGAAGCGGCTTTCCAGCAGGAAATAATCGTATCTATATTGGCGGTAATTATTGCATTTTATCTGGATATCAGCGCAATTGAGCGCATTTTACTGATTGGTTCAGTGATGCTGGTGGTGATTGTGGAGATCCTGAACAGTGCTATTGAAGCTGTCGTTGATCGTATTGGCAGCGAATTCCATGAACTGTCCGGCCGGGCAAAAGATATGGGATCGGCGGCGGTCTTTCTGACGATGATGCTATCGTTAATTGTCTGGAGTACCATTCTCTGGCGCTATTTTGTGACCTGATTTAGTTTAATAATGAGTCATTATACTATATTGGGCTGATTTTCTGCCCTGGCAGGTTCCCAATCGCTATTTACCTGTATATACTCACAGTTTGACTGTATAAACACACAGGGGGCGAAATGAAAGCACTTACCGTAAGGCAGCAGCAGGTTTATGACTTGGTGCGTGACCACATTTCGCAAACGGGTATGCCACCAACGCGTGCTGAAATTGCATCACGTCTTGGTTTCCGTTCACCTAATGCGGCTGAAGAGCATTTAAAAGCATTGGCTCGCAAAGGGGTGATAGAGATTGTTGCCGGGGCATCCAGGGGTATCCGTTTGCTGCTAGAAGAATCTGGTTTACCGTTGATTGGTCGTGTAGCCGCAGGTGAACCACTGTTGGCGCAGGAGCACATTGAAAGTCATTATCGGATTGATCCTGCACTGTTTAAGCCAAGTGCAAATTTCCTGTTGAGAGTCAGCGGTATGTCAATGAAAGATATTGGGATTATGGATGGTGATCTGTTGGCTGTGCATAAAACACAGGATGTTCGTAATGGGCAGGTTATTGTTGCCCGTATTGACGATGAAGTAACTGTAAAACGTTTTAAACAGACTGGAAATAAAGTTGAATTATTGGCAGAAAACCCTGAGTTTAAGCCAATCGTGGTGGATCTGCGTGAACGGAGCCTGACAATTGAAGGATTAGCCGTCGGGGTGATTCGTAACGGTGATGGGTTTTGATAGTAAAATATCGAATCGTTGTTTTTTGATGATTGTCAAAGAGTTGCAATATTCCGGCAGAATCATGTTATTGGTTTATCAATATGATTATCTTGAACGTGATTCTGCGGTTGCCAACCGCTATTTACAGGTTCTCTATTTCTTTTTTACCTCAATACTGTGGTCGTGCTGGCATCCATCCCGCTCAGTACAGGATTCAATCTCTGCACAAGAGGAACATAAACCATGCGCTTCAATGACGGTATGGCGTAAACTGAATCCGGCGGTTTTTGCTAACTGTTGAATAGCGGATTCAACGGCTCCACTATCTCGTTCTGTAACAGAACCGCAGCGGTCGCAAATAAACATTGCTGAGGTGTGGCTTGGTTGTTCGATATGGTGGCACAGCACATAACTGTTGGTGGATTCTATTTTATGAATAAATCCCTGTTCCAGCAGAAATTCCAGTGCCCGGTATATGGTTGGTGGTTTAGCCTGTGGTTCTGCTTCCCGCAATAAATCCAGTAAATCATAAGCACTGATTGCGCCGGGTTGTTCTGAAATTAGACGCAAAACTTCAAACCGCTGCGGAGTAAAGCGAACTCCCCGTGCCAGGCAAATAGCTTCGGCTTGTTCCAGTAACTTTTTTTGGTTAATCAGTTTCATTGCGCCCCTTACAGCCAGCATGATAACAATATTAGGATGTTATCATGTTTCTACGATAGAAAATATTCTCCAGAAAAGTTTACTGTGCTTGTCCCTTGATGGGGTTAATTTGGTTAAATTGATACTTAGAAGCAAAAATAATGTTTTCTTGAGGTTTGTGATAATACAGATAAGAATTATCATATATGGTAGATAATCTTCGGAAAGGAATCATTTGTGATGAAAGAACTTTTACAAAATCAGCCTCATTATAGGCAGTTTCCTGCTAAAGGCTATCAGGTAATAAAGAATATTATCTGTGAAAAAAGAAAGTTACCTTTTATGAGCTCATTATACGCATTGATTAATATTTTATTTGTAATTGCAGTCTGTATGGGAATTATATTATCTGTGGCAATTGTATTATTTATAATAGATAATGTATCCGTCCCTACTACAGACTATTTACTTCTGGCACAAGTAGTCAGTATAGCATTATTTTCAGTAATGTTACTTTCAGTTATTATTTATCGTATTGTTAAACGTCCTGAATGGGAACAACGGCGTTATTATCAACAAGCAGGTTTATCTTTTTTACCGGAAGAAAAGCGCCAGGTATTGCGGTTAAATATTGTGAGTGACTATTGGCTGGGTTTTTGGAGTGAAACTCTGGAGCATTATCCTTTGCAGTCACGGGTTGCTCATGATAACTATCGTTACTGCCTGCTCCCGTTATCACCTACTCAGGAACATCAATCCCAACTATACAGTGACTGGGGAATTATTGATGAAGAAGGCTATATGAAAATGCTAACCGGTTTGTGGGATGGGATGCATTCAAAACATTTTGCTGTTGATGCTGCGCTTAGTGATGGCAAAATGTTTAAAGTTCTTGCCAAATTAGTTGAAGTAACACCTGCCTCTATTCGTAAATGTTCTCAAACGGCTAATGGGCGCCCACCTGCATTAGTGTGGGGATTTGATTTGTGGCTTGCAATTGTTTTAAGCCGTAATTGTTTTTGCGCTGGTTATATCAGTGAAGACGTGGCATGGAAAAATATGCTGAAAACCGCTGATTATATTTATGAAATCTTTGGCCGCTTTGATGAGTTCTATACAAACTTCCGGTTGGGTAATGCCTACTGGAGTAATGATTTTGACAAGAGTAAAGAACGGTTGGATCAGTTTAATTATTATAAATTATATTGTGACTGGCCAATTGCCAGCCTGCCGTGGCCTGAGCCAAAAGGCATTATTATGGAACGGCAAATGATGACAGGTTTTTCTGCATTAGTAGAAGATGTTTTACGTAGTAGAATGGAAGAACAACAACGTTATGAAATTGATATTGCGGAGCCGTCAGCGTCTCGTATACTTCATTAATATTTATATTAAACTTTTCCCCTTGAAGAATATTTCAGGGGAAAAGTGAAAATTCTATTTTACCAGTTAAATTATAAAAATTACCGTGGTTAACAGAATTTACCCCGTTTCCTGAAATCATCTATTTCAAATGAAACGGGGCTGATATTTACGTCATCAGTTAATGAGTTAAATTAAACTGATAAACTTTCTCTCAATATCTTTAATAGCTGCGCATCCCGCCAGCTTCATGCTAAGTTTCAGCTCATCTTTAAGCAGGTTTAAAACGGAAGTTACGCCTGGTGCTCCACCCAATGCCAGTCCATATAAAATTGGTCTGCCGATAGCGACAGCTTTGGCGCCTAATGCGAGTGCTTTAAACACATGAATACCGCGACGGATACCGCCATCTAAATAGACCGGAATATGATGTCCAATGGCTTCAACAATGCTTGGTAATGACTTGATTGCTGCCGGGACAGTATCTAATTGCCGGCCGCCATGGTTAGAAACTTGAATAGCTGCGGCTCCGTGGTCAATACATTCTTTAGCATTTTCGGCAGATTGAATACCTTTTACGATGACAGGAAGACCTGATTCTTTGACGATAAATTCCAGATCCTTAAAATCAAGATCCCGTTTAAATAGCGCTGTAATTTCTGATAATGGTGCACCGGCGGTAGCGCCAGGAATATTAGGAAATGGAAGTGAACGTGGGTAGGTAAATTTATTGCGTCTATCGGTTTCCCTATTACCACTCCACTCTAAATCAACCGTAAATACGATGGCGGTTGCACCCATAGCTTTAGCCCGGCGTATTAGTTCACGGTTCATACCCATATCTTTGGTAAAATAAATTTGGAACCATTTGGGGCCGTTACTCACTTTTGCTATCTCTTCAAGAGATGAATTAGACAGAGTTTGTGCAGTAAACAGGGCACCAGCGGCAGCCGCGCCACGCGCTGTTCCCAATTCAGCCGAGATATGAGCCAGTCCATGTGCTGCCATCGGTGGAATGAAAATAGGCATATCCACTTTGCTGCCGAGTAATTCGGTTGTTGTGTCAGGTTCTTTTATCCCCGCGAGATAGCGGGGAATAATTTGGTAATCGTCAAAGGCTCTGGTATTTTCACGTAGCGTCCATTCATCACCTGAACCGCCGCTAATATAGCCAAATTGAGGGGCAGGAATCAGTTTACGTGCTTCTTCTTCCAAATCATAAAGATTAATAATATCAAGGGCTTTTTCTTCGCTACCTGTTTTATAAGCTCCTTGCAGTTTTATGTTAGCAGTTGCAGCATTAGCTGAAGATACCGTAGATAGGATACCGGCAGCAGCAAGACTTAATCCTCCAACCATGACGTCTCTTCTTGATGGCATACAATTCTCCCTTACTTAAAGTAGGCTTATAAATATTGACAATAGAATTTGTCCACATATATAAGAATAGACAAATTCTGGATAATTCAAGCTAATAAATACTTAAGCATGTTTTTATGAGCTTACAAAGCCTGTTGGAGCCGGTTTTTTTGTTATGCGAGGTTTATCTAAAAACTTAAAATTTAGTTTTAGGTATTGAACTATTGCCTAAATTAACTATACGAAAATAGTTAATTGCTATAAGTTATAAAAAATTTTCATCGTTCTTTGTCAGAAAGAGACTATTATTGAAATGCAATATTAAAATGGTATTAGATTATAGGTCAGATGTTCTATTTTAATATCTATTAACTTAAAATCTTATTTAATAAAAATATTAATTTTTTCTTTAAGGAGAAATTATGAGTAATAAAAATGAATTTAAAGCTTTTTCTGCTAGCCAGGATGCTAATGTTGTATCTCAAAGAGAATATGAAGAAAGTCGGGATCTAAACACCGGGATTCCACCCAATATTATTTCCATTGGTTTGTTAAATAAGGTGTTGCGTCAATCATCAATCATATCATCTGTGGTAGCTGATTTTATCTCTACACAATGTAGCGATGATGTTTTGGATGATGGCGATATAGTCAAACTCACTACACAATTAAATAGAGCTTTAGAGCAGAAAATCACAACAGAAATTCCAAGTGCTTCATTAGCACAGGAAGGTATTGTTCAGCTTACAAACATGCTTGGTAATAGTAGCAGGTTGGCCGCGACACAAAAGCTTATCCAAGAATTAGCAGATTCGTTTAATGACAATCTTAGTAATAGAGTGCCTAATATTCGGAAAGTGAATGGTAAGGAGTTGTCTGAGGATATTCATCTGGGCGCCGTGGATATTGGTGTATATACACCAGAACAAATAGACCAAAAAATTAATATTGAAGTAGACAGGAGAATTGATATTGAATTAGACCAAAAAATTAGTATTGAAGTTGATAAAAAAATTAATGCTAAAGGTAATAAGAACACCGCCGATAAAGCTGTTAATGGTTGGTGGAAATGTGGAGACACGGGTGTAATTTATCAATGGGGACGCACTGACGTGATCCAAAGTGGTAATGTGGCTCGTATTCAGTTACCAATTAGTTTTTCCAATACGGATTATTCTGTGAATATTAATCCTATCCAGAGCAAAATAGGTTCTATGGGAGCGGTTATTGGCTACGTAAATGTGATTGATCGCTCATCTTTCGATTTATTAAACTCTTGGGTAAATGCCAGATGGAACAGCCCATTCTTTTGGATAGCGATAGGATATTAGTTATGTATTATTACAGTGCAAAAACCAATGCGTTCTATCCAATAGAGTTGAAAGAGAATTATATTGCAGCTGGTTCATTGCCGGATGATGTTATGGAAGTCAGTAGTGATATTTATTATAAATATGCCGCTAATAATGCACCAGAAGGAAAGTGCCGTATAGCGGGTAAAAATGGCTTGCCAGAATGGGGGGATATTCCTCCATCCACGGAAAGTGAATTACAGCAATATGCCCAACTCCAAAAGCAGCAATTAATGGCTGAGGCAATAAAACAAATCGCACCATTGCAAGATGCTGTTGATTTAGATATTGCTACTAAAGAAGAGAAAATGGCTTTATTGGCATGGAAAGAGTATAGAGTAATACTTAACCGGATAGATATTTCACAGGGAAAAGATATTGATTGGCCTGAGCAACCAAGGTGATTGATAAAATCTGGGTTGATGAATTTCCCTGAAAAATTGATTGCCTGATTTTTTAGGGAAATTCAGATTTTCAGATTAATCTAAATTTTGATCGCATATTATCTACTATAAATTAATTTTACTTAAATTAATTTATTCTGATATAATTTTTATCTGAATTCAGGTATGAATTGTATGCTATGTGAGCTGATGGAGGCAATTGATTTTTATAAGAATCTATTTGGTGCGATACCAAGACAATTCTTTCCTCATTTTAAAAATAATGGTTTTGCAAAATCAGCAGGTTTTATCGATAATCCTGAACAGGTAGATGTATCAATAGCGTTTTTAGAAATTCCTGGAACTGGCGTTTTTATCGAATTGATGGAATATCACTGTCCAACTGGAAGAAAACGGGATGAAATAAAAGAGACTCATGACATTGGTGGTGTTGGTCATATTTGTCTTAGAATGCAGAATATAGACAGTGTATTTGAGCACGTAAAGAGTTTTCCGAATGTCAGATTGATAAATTCATCACCATTATATAAGCCGTATAAAATAGACGAAATAGCCAGTAATGAGTTTATGTTTTTTAGCGAAGAAGATGAAAAGAATACTGTTCTAAAGCAAGAAACCTGTAAGATTATCGGTAATATCAGATATTTTTATTTTATAGATAAATATAATGTTCAATGGGAGTTTGAAGAAGGGCATGATGATATTGGAACTGATGATTCTATCTCCATATAATGATGGGTAGATTCACATAATAAGTGCAACATCGTTAATCTGGAAGTAAACATGTTCGTATTCCCTTAAATAATTCATTCGGTGTTTTCCCACCCCGTGTTTTCCGGGGGCGATTATTTAATCGGTTTACCACAAAATTTATTTCCTGATCAGAGATTTCATTAAAATCGGTTCCCTTTGGAAAGTATTGTCTGATTAACCCAATGATATTCTCATTGATCCCTCTTTCCCAAGGCGAATAAGGGTGAGCAAAGGAAATTTGGGTTTCTAATTTTTCACTGATGATTTCTTGATCTGCGAACTCCAGACCGTTATCGAACGTGATGGTCTTAACCTTTTGTTTTAACGGAAATAATACTTTCACTGCAGCTTTCGCGACTTCTGAAGCTCGCTTGCTATCNAGNTNNACGATNNGCGTATACAGCGGCTTGCGGTCTACCAATGTTAATAAGAGACTTTTTTTTCCTTTCCCTATTATCGTATCTCCTTCCCAGTCGCCAATACGATCTTTTTTATCAACAATTTCCGGGCGTGCATCATTACTGACCCGATTTTTAATTTTGCCTCTTCTTTCATAGCTACCATAACGTTTACGATAGGGTTTTCTGGTAATTCGCAGATGTTGCCATAAATCACCCCCCTCTATTTTATCTTTATAAATCAGGCTATAAATTGTCTCATGATGCAAAGATATCCCTTTATGTTGCTTTAAATAATCAGCCACCTGNTCAGGACTTAAGTCTTTCCAAATTAACCGTTTTATCCATTTTTTTACTTCCGGCGTTATTTTCNNGGCTTTCTTAGCAAAATGACGACNAGCCAATACCTTCAAATGAGCCTGTTCAGGGCAGTATGTCTGGACTTCTTGATTTCTCTTCAATTCTCTGCTGATGGTCGACGGGCTTCGCTTAAGTGACTCAGCAATGAAACGTTGTGAAAAACCCGCTTTTTTTAAACTGGAAATCTGATATCTTTCTGTTTCGGTCAGTTGTGTATAGGCCATAGTGCATTTTCCTGTGGCGGGAAAGGTGCCTACTATAGCAACTGACCGCCTTTCTGAAAAATCGCACTTATTAGTAGAATCCCCCATGTTTTATTAATTGGGAAATATACATGTAAATGTTTAATTATGTTTACATGTATAATTAAAAAATTAAGGTGGGGAGATAACTCAGGGCCTAAGTATTACTATAATGAATATTCTATTTGATCTTTATTAAGTTTACTGTGTCTGATATAATAGAGTCAAATACATTTTTAATGGGAATTAGAAAATAGCCCGGAAGATTGGACTATTATGAATATTACCGTTTGAATAATTTTGCATGGCTGCCTGTGCGATATAATAATATTTCTCCTTCCGTTCTTTTATAAATTAATAGAAGGTCTGGTTTTCCATGACATTCTAAATACCCGATATAGTTTCTTTTCAGTGGGGGCTCTTTATATTCTGGGTGGTAGTGGTTTACTCATTTATAAGCAATTTTAATACAGTATCAATAGCGGCAAGTGCTGCTTTATCGTGCTGATACGGCTTTAAGTCCTTTTTAAAGGCTGATGAATATCAAATTTTTAGCATGATTATTTGAATATCTCGCCCCAAAATTCATCAACGGTATCAACACGAGTGCCACCGCCATTTTCTAGTTCACGGATCGCAGCTTGTGTTGTCGTATTAGGGACATGACGTTCCTTTGTAGCTTTGGTGAGAACTAAACGGATAAAGCTGGACATATCCAAATTGTTATTCTGGGCGGCTTGTACTACAGCGTTTTTAAGTTCTTCAGGTACACGGACTTTTAAAATAGCACTATTTCATAGTACACCTCTTCATATTTTTGTGTGTCTATTGTGGTCACAAAACAAGTTTTATCGAGTGAAAAATGCATTATTTTTTGCCTTTTTCTGCAATGTAACGTCTACGTTTTAGTCAGTATAAAATATAAATAGGTTTTGCTGAAGCTGAAACAGGAGAAAGGTACCTTACATTGTAGTTAATCATTGCAAGGTCAGCTCCGACTCTATTTTGGTGTCAGTAGTATACTTATGCTGTCAATACGAGGGAGTTTTCTATGTTATAGTAAGCCATATTCTTGCGAACTTCCGTATCCGGCTACACCATTGCTGATGTGTACAGAGGAAGAAACAATAGCTTAAAAAGTACAGAAATGCACCAAAATAAAGAATCAAATAATATTTGTAAAATCAAAGAACTAAATAGAGAGATAGATAAATATAGCCCTAGTCGATTTTCCATTGCCCCGATGCTCGACTGGACAGATCGTCATTGCCGTTATTTCCATCGTCTGTTGACTAAGCAAACGCTGTTGTATACCGAAATGGTGACAACTGGAGCAATTATTCATGGAAAAGGCGATTATCTAGCATACAGTAAAGAAGAAAACCCAATAGCATTACAACTGGGTGGAAGTGATCCACAAGCGCTGGCGTATTGTGCGCAAATTGCTCAGGAACGTGGCTATGATGAAATTAACCTGAATGTGGGTTGTCCTTCTGATCGGGTACAAAACGGACGTTTTGGCGCTTGCCTGATGGGGGACGCTGCATTGGTGGCGGATTGTGTCAAAGCAATGCAGGATGTGGTCAGTGTACCGGTTACGGTTAAAACCCGTATTGGTATTGATGAGCAAGACAGCTACGAATTCCTGTGTGATTTTATTGATACTGTTGTACAACGCAGTGGCTGCAATATATTTACCATTCATGCACGCAAAGCCTGGCTTTCTGGTTTAAGCCCAAAAGAAAACCGTGAGATACCACCGTTGGATTACCCGCGGGTTTATCAACTGAAAAAAGATTTTCCTCAACTGACAATTGCTATCAATGGTGGTATTAAATTGCTGGAAGAAGCAAAACAGCATTTGCAACATGTGGATGGGGTTATGGTCGGGCGTGAGGCGTATCAGAATCCATCTATTCTGGCACATGTTGATCACGAGTTATTTGATTCTTCAATTCCGGTAGTGAATCCCGTTGAGGTGGTTAGAACGCTTTATCCTTATATAGAGCAAGAACTTTCAAAAGGAGCCTATCTGGGGCATATCACCCGCCATATTTTAGGCATTTTTCAGGGGATTCCGGGTGCGCGTCAGTGGCGTCGTCATCTGAGTGAAAATGCCCATAAACCCGGTGCAGATATTCCCGTTGTGGAACAGGCGTTGGCAATGGTAACTGAGCGGATGTAATATCCGCTCGTTTTACCGTTAAGGATGGGATTAAAATATTTATCGATATCGCATGATTTTTTGCCGTGATTTAACTTATTTTTCGGGATTAGCTTCCCATTATTTGACAAAAATAGATATCCATATATGTTTGTCAAACATTGTGATACTGCTCGAATAAATCAATTTTGCCGTACTGGAATTTGGACAGTCTTGTTTCAGCAATAATGCTTAAGTTCTGCGATCTTTGCTGGTGGTAAGTACCAGGGCAAGATCTCACAATTTTAACAAGGTTATTTGGGTTAAATAAAGACCAAAATATAACTTTTTATAGCCACTTCTCTCATTAAAACGTTAAGATCTCTCTATTCTATAAAAGCGTGATCTTAATAATGAGTATTTTCAACTTTATCAGCAAGATACATGACCCACGTTCTGACATCAATAAAAAACATGAATTAATGGATGTGATTTTTTTAGCTTTTTCTGCTGTGCTATGTGGGGCTTCTGGCTGGAAATCAATCCCGGAATTTGGNGNGATACNNNTCGAGTGGCTTAACATATACCAACTTTACTCACGGTATTCCTCGCCGCCACTGTATTGCGAATATTATCAAAATGATAGAACAAGATGCACTGGTCGAAGCCTTTTATGCCTGGATCAACCGACGCCGGGTTAAAGCCGGAAAAAGTCTCATCGCCATTGATGGAAAAACAATGAGGGGGACCTGTAAAGGAACCTTGTTTGAAACCCTGCATGTGGTCAGTGCTTATGATGTGGAATCGGGTGTTGTCCTGTACCTTCCGGCATCCTAAAGTAAAAGTCAGGAAGGACCTATTGCTAGACAACTGATTGACTTATTGGCACTCGATGGGACGATTGTCTCCCTGGATGCCCTGAATTGTCAGAAGGAAACCCTTGAGTTCATTACCCAACTAGGCGACCATTTTATTGTTATCATCAAAGGGAATCAAAAAACGCTCTCTGGGTTTGTTAAATCTCATTTTGCGGCGCATGGTGATAACGACGAACTGGCTGAGTTTACGGAGAANAGNAAGGGGCATGGACGGACAGAATTCCGTCATGTTATGCAAATTCGTGCGGCATTGCCAGCAGCACTTCAGGAAAAATGGCCATCAATACAGTCTGTTATCGAAGTGGTCAGTGAACGCAGTGTGAAAGTCCAACCAGCCCATCGTGATTCACGCTGGTATGTGAGTTCGTTGCCTTTAGATGTGGAGCGGGCTGCCACGGCAATAAGAAAGCATTGGTCAGTAGAAAATGAGCTACACTGGGTTTTGGGCGTCATCTTTGGGGAAGATGCTATCTCGCTTAAAGATCCTGATGGTGCAGCACAAATGGCTCTTTTTAATCGAATAGCATTAAATGTGATTAAACAAAATACGAGTATAAAAGATAGTCAAGCAGCGAAACGTCGAA
The DNA here is from genome assembly GCF_000517265.1 of Photorhabdus khanii NC19. Taxonomy (GTDB): domain Bacteria; phylum Pseudomonadota; class Gammaproteobacteria; order Enterobacterales; family Enterobacteriaceae; genus Photorhabdus; species Photorhabdus khanii. Next base: position 65,706 of record NZ_AYSJ01000012.1, on the reverse strand, counting down.
GAGCGACTTGGTCAGGAGAATTTAGTAGCCAGCTTATCTTGATAAATAAATACAAAGTGATGNGCGNCCNCCCTGTGGTAAGTACTTAGCAACCAGTTTGTTAGGCATTATTCTACATGGAATGCGTAAACACTGAGTCTTTTTATTTTTCTTTATCATGCTATATTGTGAAACTTAACATTGAACAAAGATTAAGATATTCAACGATTATTGATTTTTTAATGGGTATAAAATTAATATCGAATAGAAGTAAGTAATTAAAAGTAGTTTGTAATGGTATGAAATTATTCAGGATGAAGTTTGTATGCTTGGGTAACATTATTATCCAGCAAGATAATTCAGGCGTTAGGTTGTTTGACTGAAGAAGTGGGATTAGTTGAAAACTATTGTGTCGTTACCTCAGAGGGAAGAACTGCCTTTGTGGAGGTTTGGTGTTTATGGATAGTTTAAGATATGAGAAGTTCAGTTGTTTTAATCATAATGACGTCTTTTTCGACACATTAAAGGAAAGTTATGTCGAATTTTCAGATTGGTTAAATAAAAAGGCCTTGAGTAATGAATCAGCTTATTTATTGTATGATGATACGAATAGAATAGACGGATTTCTCTATTNAAAATCTGCGAGTACTGTTTCAGATGTCGAACCTTCTTTGCCTGGTAGCACTCATCTTAAAATAGGTACGTTTAAATTTGAATCAAAAGGCACATTGCGTGGACAGCGTTTTATAAAGAAAGTATTCGATACAGCAATAGCGTTAGAGGTTGATAACATATATGTGACTATCTTTGAAATGCATGATTACCTGATCCGCTTATTCAAAAAATATGGTTTTTATAAGCATGGCGAAAAACATACAAATAATGGCATAGAATTTGTATATGTTAGAGATTTAACTTTAATAAATGGTGATATTCTTCTTGATTATCCATTGATAGTGAGTAAAACAGAAAATAAATATTTATTATCAATATACCCAGAGTTTCATACACGCCTCTTTCCTGATTCACGCCTTTTAACTGAGCCACCTGATATTGTTCAGGATGTTTCACATGCTAATAGTATTCATAAAATATATATATGTGCAATGAAAGATGTTCTTTACATGAAGAGAGGAGATATCATTGTTATATATAGGACTGCCGATAAGCAAGGGCCAGCGCGATATAGATCAGTGATTAGCTCACTTTGTGTTGTTGAAGAAGTTCGGGTTATTGATGAATTCCAAACTTTAAAAAGTTATATTGATTATTGTGGTAGGTTTAGTGTCTTTAGTGAAAGTGAATTAACTAAAATATATAAAGAAAGACGATATCCATATATAGTGAGATTTACTTATAATGTGGCTTTGCCCAAAAGGATTATTCGTGATAGACTTATTAATGAAGTTGGTTTAAATGGTGATGATTATTGGGGAGTAATGAAATTAACCAATGATCAATTTAATGATATTATCCGACTGAGTGAAGTTAATGAAAGTTTTATTATCAATTAAGCCTGAATATGTTAATAGAATACTTGATGGTTCAAAGAGATTTGAATTCAGAAAAGGGGCTTTTAAAAATAACGAAGTTCAGTCCGTTGTTATATATGCGACTATGCCTATAGGGATGGTTGTTGGAGAATTTGAAATTGAAGAGATCATTTCTGATTCACCTTCTGTTGTGTGGGAAATGACTCGACAATTTGCAGGTATAACAAAGGATTTTTTTGATAATTATTTTGAGGGGAGAAAAAATGCTGTCGCAATTGGCATTGGTAATGTTAAAAAGTACGATAAACCTTTGTCTTTAGATATGCTTGGTCAAGGGATAAAGGCGCCTCAATCCTATCGCTATTTATCTTCCTGAATGAGAGATACCCCAATAATTAATAGGGGTATCGTTTTATCCTCCATCTCACACTCTGTACTCAGCACTGTTATCTAATGAATGTACATAATATAGTCGTTGGCGGTTTGGTCGATAGCTCGTTCAATTTACCATTAAGGGATCAGTAAACTTGATCCCTGAGTCGCGCGACTTTCCAATGTTTGGTGCGCTCTTGTCGCTTCACTCAGTGGGAATTTCTGGCTCTCTGGTACATCTACATTAATTTTGCCGCGGGCAATCAGATCGAATAGCGCTTTGCTGGCTTCCTTCAACTCTTCGCGGGTCGAAATATAGCCGGCGATAGAAGGGCGAGTAACAAACAGTGAGCCCTTTTGATTTAAAATCCCCAAATCGACACCCGTAACTGGTCCAGATGCATTGCCAAAACTGACCATCAAACCGTGGCGTTTCAGGCAATCCAATGAGTTCAGCCAGGTGGATTTACCTACGGAATCATAAACTACACCCACTTTTTCACCGTGGGTTATTTCATAAACTCGCTCAACAATATCTTCGCGGTTATAGTTAATTACCTGCCATGCGCCGGCATCTTTAGCGCGTTGGGCTTTCTCATCGGAGCCAACAGTGCCGATAAGTTTTGCACCCAAGGCTTTTGCCCATTGGCAGGCAATCAACCCAACGCCACCAGCGGCGGCATGAAACAAAAAGGGTTCGCCTGGTCGAATTTTGTAGGTACGGCGCAGAAGATAGTAAACCGTTAACCCTTTCAAAAAAGAAGCGGCAGCTTGCTCAAAGGAGATGGCATCCGGCAGAACAGCGACTTTACTTTCCGCGACACTATGTACTTCACTGTAAGCGCCCAAAGTTGATTGCGCATAAACCACACGGTCACCCACTTTTATGGAGGTTACAGCGGAACCCACTTTGCTCACTATGCCTGCGGCCTCAGTACCCAGGCCGCTTGGCAGGTGTGCTGGTGGATATAGCCCGCTACGAATATAAGTATCAATATAGTTGATTCCAATAGCTCTGTTTTCTACTTGTACTTCATCTTTAGCAGGTGCTGCGGGTGTGAATTCACAATATTTAAGGACTTCAGGGCCGCCGGTTGCGGAAAATTCGATATGCTTTGCCATGACTCAACCTCGTAAATGTAGGGAGAATGTTTGCACGTAGTAGTTGAACTGATTGTAAACGGGCTTTAAGGTGTCAGGAATAATTACAAACTATATCTAATTACTCAAGACACTTCATAGCGTATACTCGTGCGTCGTTACAGGTTTATCAGTGGATTATTGCGGGATTCATGGCAGGAAAAAAATCAACTCACAACAAAATGGCTGAACCAAAAGATCGCCAGATGGAAGGGCTGAAGCTTCCGCCACACTCTTTGGAAGCGGAGCAATCCGTGTTAGGTGGTTTAATGCTGGATAACGAGCGTTGGGATAATGTTTCCGAACGAGTCACCAGCAATGATTTTTTCAGCCGTCCACATCGACGTATTTTTTCTGAAATGCAGCGGTTGCTGGAGATGGGCAACCCCATAGACCTGATTACGTTATCTGAATCTCTTGAGCAGAGTGGGGATCTGAGCAATGTAGGTGGTTTTGCTTATCTGGCCGAATTATCAAAAAATACGCCAAGTGCGGCTAACATTAATGCCTATGCGGATATCGTCCGCGAACGTGCTGTTGTCCGCGATATGATTGCAGTAGCTAATGAAATTGCGGATGCGGGTTACGATCCTCAGGGAAGGAGCAGCGAAGAATTATTGGATCTGGCTGAATCGCGGGTATTCCAGATCGCAGAAAACCGTGCCAGTAAAGATGAAGGGCCGAAAGGGATAGAACGGATCCTTGAGGAAACCGTCGAGCGTATTGAGCAACTCTATCAGCGGCCTCATGATGGGGTAACGGGTGTTTCTACCGGTTATCAGGATCTGGATAAGAAAACCGCAGGGTTACAAAAATCAGATCTGATCATTGTAGCCGCTCGTCCTTCTATGGGTAAAACCACTTTTGCCATGAACCTGTGTGAAAACGCAGCCATGATGCAGGACAAACCTGTTCTGATCTTCAGTCTTGAGATGCCTGGCAACCAGATCATGATGCGTATGCTGGCATCCCTTTCACGGGTGGATCAAACCCGTATCCGTACAGGTCAACTTGATGATGAGGACTGGGCGCGGATCTCCAGTACGATGGGGATATTGCTGGAAAAACGCAATATGTATATTGATGATTCTTCCGGCCTGACGCCGACCGAAGTGCGTTCCCGTGCCCGGCGTGTTTTCCGTGAAAATGGCGGGTTGAGCCTCATTATGATCGACTACCTGCAATTAATGCGGGTTCCATCTTTATCTGATAACCGTACTTTGGAAATTGCAGAAATTTCCCGTTCACTCAAAGCGTTGGCTAAAGAACTTCAGGTGCCAGTAGTTGCACTTTCTCAGCTCAACCGTAGCCTTGAACAACGGGCAGATAAGCGCCCGGTTAACTCTGATTTACGTGAATCCGGCTCAATTGAGCAGGATGCCGACCTGATTATGTTTATCTATCGTGATGAGGTTTACCATGAGAGCAGCGACATGAAAGGTGTGGCTGAAATCATTCTTGGTAAGCAGCGTAACGGTCCAATCGGTACAGTTCGCCTGACGTTTAATGGTCAGTGGTCGCGGTTTGATAACTACGCCGGACCGAGTTATGACGACGAATAAGTATTAACACCAGAGAATTAATCAATAAAGGAATAAAATGAAAGCGGCAACCGCAGTTATTGACCGCCGCGCTCTGCGACATAACCTGCAACGGGTAAGGACTCTCGCCCCTAAAAGCAATCTTATTGCAGTTGTGAAAGCAAACGCTTATGGCCACGGTTTACTGGAGACAGCACATACGCTGGAAGACGCCGATTGTTTCGGTGTAGCGCGAATTAGTGAAGCATTGACGTTACGCTATGGAGGTATCGTCAAACCGATTCTGTTATTGGAAGGATTCTTTGATGCGGTTGACCTGCCTGTACTGGTAGCCAACCATATTGAGACGGTAGTGCACAGCGTTGAGCAGTTGGAAGCACTGGAGCAGGCTGAATTATCTCATCCGATAAAGGTGTGGATGAAGCTGGATAGCGGAATGCATCGTCTTGGTGTTCGGCCGGAAGATGCAGAAGCTTTCTATGAACGGTTAAGTCGTTGCCTAAATGTGCGGCAGCCAGTCAATATTGTCAGCCATTTCAGCAGGGCTGATGAACCCACTGTAGACACAACCCGTCAGCAGATAGCCTGTTTTCAGGCTTTCTGTGCTAACAAGCCGGGAGAAAAGTCTATTGATGCGTCGGGGGGGATCCTGCTGTGGCCGGAAGCCCATCAGAACTGGGTACGTCCTGGGATTATGATGTATGGTGTATCGCCATTGCCTGATAAAACGGCGGCGGATTTTAACCTGATCCCAGCGATGACATTAAAATCGAGCTTGATTGCGGTTCGTAAACACAAAGCCGGTGAGTCAGTCGGTTATGGTGGAACCTGGGTCAGTGAACTGGATACCTGGCTTGGTGTTGTGGCTATTGGTTATGGTGATGGTTATCCGCGCAGTGCTCCCTCAGGAACGCCAATATTTGTTAATGGGCGTGAAGTGCCGATTGTTGGCCGTGTTTCAATGGATATGATATCTATTGATTTGGGGCCGGATGCTACAGATAAAGTCGGTGATGAAGTGGTTCTCTGGGGGGATGTGCTGCCAGTGGAACGGGTTGCTGAATGCACGGGCATCATTACTTACGAGCTGATGACTAAACTCACTTCCAGAGTTGCAATGGAATATATGGACGAATGATGCTATAGGCTATATTGTTTGTTGAATAACTGATTGACAAGGAGTATAGCCTGATGTTCCAGAATGTTGATGTTTATGCCGGTGATCCTATTCTTTCGCTGGCTGAAGAATTTAAAAAAGATCCTCGTGCGGAAAAAATTAATCTGAGCATTGGGCTGTATTACGATGAGCAGGGTGTGACTCCGCAATTGCAGGCTGTGGCTACCGCTGAAGAGCAACTTCGTGCGTTGTCACAGACTGCCTCTCTTTATCTGCCGATGGAAGGGCTGCAATCATATCGTCTTGCTGTTCAGGAACTACTACTTGGTAAAGATCATCCTATGTTGCAACAGCAGCGGGTGGCAACAATTCAAGCGTTAGGTGGTTCTGGCGGTCTGAAAATCGGCGCTGATTTTCTGCATCGGTATTTCCCTGATTCAGAAGTGTGGTGCAGTGATCCAACCTGGGAAAACCACGCGGCTATTTTTATGGGTGCTGGTGTGAAGGTGAATTACTACCCTTATTTTGATGAACAGACCAAAGGGGTAAAATTCAGTGAAATGCTGGAAACGTTCAGAAAATTGCCGGCAAAAAGCATAGTTTTGATGCATCCTTGTTGCCATAACCCAACGGGATCTGATCTGACAGATGATCAATGGGATCAGGTTGTTCAGATTGTTGAAGAAAGGGAACTCCTGCCATTTCTTGATATTGCGTATCAGGGGTTTGCGGATGGTATGGAAGCAGATGCTTATGCCATTCGCGCTATGGCGACAGCCGGTTTGCCTTTCCTGGTGAGCAACTCCTTCTCCAAGATATTTTCTATGTATGGTGAACGCGTTGGTGGCTTGTCTGTTGTTTGTGATGATGGACAGACAAAAGATCGGGTGCTTGGACAGTTGAAAGCTGGTGTACGCCGTATTTATTCCAGTCCACCGAATTTTGGTGCACAGGTTGTGGCTAAGGTTCTGACTGATCCGGCTTTAAAGACACAATGGCTGGAAGAAGTTGAACATATGCGCAGGCGTATTCTGGAAATGCGCACGGTGCTGGTGGATGTCCTGAGAACCACACTGCCAGAGAAAAATTTTGATCACTTGCTGAAACAACGCGGCATGTTCAGTTATACCGGCTTTAGTCAGCAGCAAGTAGATCGCCTGCGTAAAGAGTTTGCTGTTTATCTGGTCGGTAATGGCCGAGTCTGTATGGCTGGGGTTAATTATCATAATGTTGAGCGTATTGCTGAAACATTTGCGGCGGTAAATAAGTAATAAATTTTAATGTAAATGATCTGCTATTGAATTGATGATAATGATTGGCAGGTTTGTAAAATAGCAGTATACCCCTCTTTAGAAGCGCACTAGGTATGGTGCGCTTCAGATAATTGAATTTTAATATTTATATTCTTATGTTTTTTTGACCTGCAATTATTAGTCAGACTAGTATCACGAATGAAAAGTCAAAAGATAATAAAACGCCAGATAAATTAAGAAGGAATAATACAGCGACAGTATATGGTATTCCTCCAAATGGATATATAGTAGTAAACGATAGAACGGGAGAAATTACTCAGATAGCTGATAAAATGGACTCTGGCTGGAATGCTAATAGTCGAATTAAGTGGAGTAAATAAAGTGAATATATCTATAGATAAATTACGCGTTTATACTAATCCTGATGAGTTCTTTGCCTTAGGTGGAAGTATTGTAATGAAGTTAACACCTTAAGCGGCGATAGGATTCTGTGAAATTGCTACTAATAAAAAATTAGTAATTTCACGTATTGAAGGGTTTATTTGGCATCGTAACACCGGAAAATTTGAGACTAGGTTAGATGCTATTTTGGATGGATTAATGAATCCGGAGAATGATTTATAAAAGGTGAAAAAAATAATAAAGAAGCTATAGAAAATATCAAGGAAGATGAAAAAAGTGGACATGATGTATTTATTATTACTTTAGCTAAAAAACGGTAACTTACATATCAATTATCAGAGTATAAAGCTACCTTGTTTGAATTTATCCCGATATGTCAGGTGAGGACTAGGGATAAAGAAGGACCGAGTTCTATGCTGAGTAGGGTTTAGTCCTTTCAAATTAGACTTGATCTTATCGTGGTTGTAATAGAGAATATATTATCATTATTTTCTTGAATTTTTTGTTGAAATAATTACTAAAAATTAGCTACGATAAGTCTTTTAGAATACTCTTTGATAGAATAGTTGATTAGCATCGTTTTGCTTATGAGGAAGTAAATGGAAAATTTACATCGTTGGGAAAAGAATGGTTATATTATTTCTACGGATAAACATGAATTAAATATTAACTTGATTCATCAATTTTTGGCAAAATCGAGTTGGGCAGAAGGAATTGATAAAGAAACTGTGAACTTATCAATTGAAAATAGCTTAAACTTTGGTTTGTACAAAGATTCCCAACAGATAGGATTTTCGCGTATTGTCACTGATTTCGCGACCTTTGGTTATCTATGCGATGTTTTTATCTTGGATGATTATCAGGGGTTAGGATTAGCACGCTGGATGATGGAGTGTTGTCTGGATCATCTTCAAATAATAAAGCTCAGAAGAATTATGTTGGTTACTACCACAGCCCCTTGGTTATATGAAAAGACAGGTTATTCACCGGTAAAATCAGAAAACTTTGTTTGGCAAATCGTTCGTCCTGATATTTACAAGCAAAAAAATATTTAATGTAATTAAATCAATCTATTGATTAATTATAAATGAGGGATTCATATATGCAGAGAACAATTCATCGTGTCAATATACAGATATAAATTGCTGTGAAAGTCATGTTAATCAAGATTCGGTGAATTGAACAGTTTGCCAAAAATATTGCCATTTGAACGTGATCTAACTCTTGCTATTTATTGTGAAATAGATCACTTTTTCATGAAACATGTCTCAGACGGTAAAAATGATTTTAACTATTTCAAGGCATACCCAAACATTTGTTAGTTTTCAATAAGACTTTTCTTATTTCTTTGTTTTGTTAAATCTATTTCTAGTATAAAACACTAGCCGATTCTTAATATTCTGGAAGGATGGGTATTCCAGCAGGATTTAACTTGATGGTTATCACATAAAATTGGGCTGAAAATCCAGTCATATACTCTTACGATCGCTCTCCCAACTTCGTTGTGAAATAAAAAATCTCGCTTTACTGTTTTGTTTTTAACACATAAAACAAACGTATGTTTAAAAACAAACAAGTGCCCAAAAATGACGAATCGGGAAAAACAAATATTGCACCTTCTGAGACGAGATCCATTGATCCCACAGCAGGAAATTGCCGATATTTTAGGTATAAGTCGCTCCGGTGTTGCTGGTCATATTATGAATTTAATGAATAAGGGGTATATAAAGGGGAAAGGTTATATTTTATCTGATCACAATTATGTGGTGACTATTGGATCTATTAATATGGATGTTTGTGGTTATGCATCCGCTAAATTAATTTATGAAGATTCTAACCCAGGAAAAGTGAAATGCACACCTGGTGGTGTAGGTAGAAACATTGCCCAAAATATCGCTCTATTGGGTAAAGAATGTCATCTTATTTCTGTTGTTGGTGATGATTTCTATGGCAGTACTTTATTGGATCAGGCTAAACGCGCGGGTGTTAACGTCGATCGCTGTTATAAGCTTTATGGTGAGAATACCTCGACGTATATCTCTTTATTAGATGATAGCGGTGAGATGTTGGTTGCTATCAACGATATGCATATTCTGGAAAAACTGACCCCATCGTTGTTGGTGAGTCATTGTGATCTTATTCAGCATGCTGGCGTACTGGTTATTGATTGCAATTTATCTGAAGAGGCTTTGGTTTGGTTGTTGACTAATGCCGGAACAGTGCCGGTATTTGTGGATACAGTATCTGCATTTAAAGCACCTAAGATTAAAAACTGGCTTTCCTATATCCACACCTTAAAGCCTAATTTTCTGGAGGCGGAAGCGCTAAGTGGAATGAAAATTACCCAACCTACCGATGTTCCGGTAGTGGCACGATGGTTTCACGATCAAGGTGTGCAGCGTTTAGTTCTTAGCATGGGCGTAGGGGGTGTTTACTTTAGTGAAAGTGATGGTATGGCGGGTTGGTCACATCCTATCAGTGTCAAGGTGGTTAATGTAACGGGTGCCGGCGACGCCATGATGGCCGGTCTGGTGAACTGTTGGCTGGAAGATATGACGCTGGCAGAGAGTGTTCGTTTTGCTCAAGGGTGTTCTGCCATTACATTATCTTGTGAATTTACCAATAATCCAAATCTGTCAAATGGCAGTGTCCGAAAACTATTGGAATTACAATCATGAAAAATCACGCTATTGGAAATGAATATCTGGATGTTTCCTCGGAAGTTGCAGAAGCTTTAGCGGATAACCAACCCGTCGTAGCGTTGGAATCTACGATTATTGCTCAAGGGATGCCTTATCCGCAAAATGTAGAAATTGCGCTACAGGTTGAGCAGAAAATCAGGGAAAATGGCGCTATTCCTGCAACAATAGCCGTTATTAATGGACGTATGAAAGCCGGTTTGTCGCATGAAGAAATAGAACTTTTGGGCAGTGAAGGCTACAAGGTTACTAAAGTCAGTCGTCGTGATTTACCCTTTGTGGTTGCTGCCGGAAAAAATGGTGCGACCACCGTTGCCTCTACCATGATTATTGCGGAAATGGTGGGGATTAAAATTTTCGCTACCGGTGGCATTGGTGGTGTGCATCGTGGAGCAGAGCATACTTTTGATATTTCAGCCGATTTGCAGGAGTTGGCGAAAACCAGTGTTGCGGTAGTCTGTGCGGGAGCCAAATCCATTTTGGATCTTGGCCTGACAACAGAATATCTTGAAACTCATGGTGTACCGTTAATTGGCTATCAGACCCACTCTTTGCCGGCATTTTTCTGCCGTACCAGTCCATTTTCTGTCAATATTCGCTTGGATTCTCCAGAACAGATAGCCCAGGCAATGGTGATAAAATGGGATACCGGATTACAGGGGGGATTAGTGATTGCTAACCCGATCCCTGAGCAGTATGCCATGCCGGAAACGGAGATTAATGCCGCTATCGAACAGGCTGTGCGCGAATCCATTGAGCAGGGAGTAAGTGGAAAGGAATGTACACCGTTTTTGTTGGCTCGAGTGGTTGAGTTGACCGGAGGCGATAGTCTGTCTGCCAATATTCAATTGATACTTAATAACGCTGAACTGGCGTCGAAAATTGCTTGTTGCTATTGGGAAAACCGTAGGTGAAGTGAGTTTCGGAAAGCTACTGGCAGAAAACAACGGGGCTCAACTGAGCCCCTATTTGCGCATTAGGCTTTTTTCGTCAATATCGGTTTCAGGAAACGCGCAGTATGTGATTGCTCACATTCGGATACCTCTTCAGGAGTACCGGAAATCAGAATTTCGCCGCCACCGCTCCCTCCTTCAGGGCCAAGATCCACGATCCAGTCAGCGGTTTTAATCACATCAAGATTATGCTCAATAACCACAATGGTATTTCCTTGATCGCGTAACTGATGCAGAACTGTCAATAATTGCTGAATATCAGCAAAATGCAGACCGGTTGTTGGCTCATCAAGAATATATAACGTCTGCCCGGTTCCACGTTTGGATAGTTCTCGTGCCAGTTTTACCCGCTGCGCTTCACCACCTGATAACGTCGTTGCTGATTGCCCCAGGCGGATATAGGAAAGACCAACATCTATTAGTGTTTGCAGTTTGCGGGCCAGAGCAGGAACAGCATCAAAGAATTCACGGGCTTCTTCGATCGTCATATTTAGGACTTCATTGATATTTTTGCCTTTATATTTTACTTCCAGTGTTTCACGGTTATAACGCTTACCTTTACACTGATCGCAAGGGACATAAATATCAGGCAGAAAGTGCATTTCTACCTTAATAACGCCATCACCCTGACAAGCTTCACAGCGTCCACCTTTAACGTTAAAACTGAATCTCCCAGGTGTATAACCACGGGTGCGGGATTCAGGTACACCTGCAAACAACTCACGGACTGGCGTAAATACACCGGTGTAAGTTGCCGGGTTAGAGCGGGGAGTTCGACCGATTGGACTCTGGTCAATATCAATCACTTTATCGAAATGCTCCAGTCCTTGAATATCAATATAAGGAGAAGGGTTGATATTGGTCGCGCCATTTAATTGGCGTTGTGCAATGGGGAACAGCGTATCATTTATTAGCGTCGATTTACCGGAGCCAGAGACTCCGGTAATACAGGTGAATAATCCGACTGGTAGGTTGAACGTCACATTTTTCAGGTTATTACCTTTCGCGCCAATCAGCTTCAGTACCTTTTTCGGATCAGCTGGAATACGCTTCTCTGGAATTGAAATTTCCCGTTCACCACTCAGGAATTTACCTGTCAGTGAATCTTTGCTAATCATGATATCTTTAACTGTACCTTCCGCGACGATTTCGCCGCCATGCACACCAGCACCGGGGCCGATATCAATAATATGGTCGGCAGCGCGGATGGCATCCTCATCATGCTCAACCACAATCACAGTATTCCCCAGATTGCGCAAGTGGATCAGTGTTTCCAGCAAGCGTTCATTATCCCGCTGATGTAACCCGATAGAAGGTTCATCAAGTACATACATCACGCCCACCAAACCGGCACCAATCTGGCTGGCAAGACGGATACGCTGAGCTTCGCCACCGGACAGTGTTTCGGCGGAACGGGAGAGTGTTAAATAATTCAGACCAACATTAACCAGAAATTTCAGGCGGTCACGGATCTCTTTCAGTACTTTTTCGGCAATTTGTGCACGTTGACCACTGAGCTTGATATTTTGGAAGAAGTCCATTGCATGGCCGATGCTAAAATCTGAGATTTCCGGCAAAGTTGTATTCTCAACAAATACATAACGGGCTTCTTTGCGTAAACGGGTTCCGTGACAGGAAATACATGAGCGATTGCTGATATATTTCGCCAGTTCCTCACGAACGGCAGTAGATTCTGTCTCTTTATAACGGCGTTCCATATTATGCAGTACACCCTCAAACGGGTGGTTGCGTACCGTGGTATCGCCACGGTCATTAGTGTATTTAAATTCAATGGATTGTTTACCGGAACCGTATAACACCACTTGCTGAATACTGGCGCTCAGGGAATTGAAAGGTATTTCAATATCGAATTTATAATGGTTTGCCAGTGAACACAGCATCTGAAAATAGTAGAAATTACGGCGATCCCAGCCACGAATTGCTCCCCCTGCTAAAGAGATATCACCATTCTGGATGACTCTGTCAGGATCAAAAAATTGCTGAATGCCTAAACCATCACAAGTTGGGCAGGCACCGGCTGGGTTGTTAAAAGAAAACAGGCGAGGTTCCAGCTCACTCATGCTATAGCCACATGCAGGACACGCGAAGTTAGCGGAGAAAATCAGTTCTTCAACTTTATTGTCATCCATATCGGCGACAATGGCTGTGCCACCTGAAAGCTCCAGCGCTGTTTCAAAAGATTCAGCCAGACGTTGAGCCAGATCGGTGCGAACTTTAAAGCGATCAATGACCACTTCAATGGTGTGTTTCTTCTGTAATTCCAGTTTTGGCGGATCGGACAGATCACAGACTTCACCATCAATGCGTGCGCGGATGTACCCTTGTGCTGTCAGATTGTCCAGCAACTTCGTGTGTTCACCTTTGCGCTCTTTGACGATCGGTGCCAGCAACATTAGGCGATTCCCTTCCGGCAATGCCAGAACATTATCTACCATCTGGCTGACAGTCTGTGCTGCGAGTGGAACATCGTGATCAGGACAACGTGGTTCACCTACACGAGCAAACAGCAAACGCAGATAGTCATGAATTTCGGTAATTGTACCCACGGTTGAACGTGGGTTATGGGAAGTGGATTTTTGTTCAATGGAAATAGCCGGGGATAACCCTTCAATATGATCAACATCGGGCTTCTCCATCAGTGACAGAAACTGGCGCGCATAAGCTGAAAGTGATTCAACATAACGACGCTGCCCTTCTGCATAAAGCGTATCGAATGCCAGAGAAGACTTACCTGAGCCGGACAAACCCGTGATAACTATCAGCTTGTCTCGGGGAATTATCAAATTGATATTTTTGAGATTATGGGTGCGTGCGCCCCGAACTTCGATGTTATCCATGAACCATTTCCCAGATTATTCGTACGTGCATAACTAATAATAAGTGCGTTATTATTACACAGAGTTGACTGATTAGATATACAGTATTTAAGTGAAATAATGTAATAAGTACAGTATCACAGTATAAAGTACGGTGAGCTTCGCAAAGTCAGTTCTAATGTGGCTGCGTTTCATTTTTAGCGTCGCATGTTAAACTGCATTGCTTATAATTGTAGAAATTCATTTCATCAGGAGTATTCCCAATGGCCAGCAGAGGCGTAAACAAAGTTATTTTAATCGGCAACCTGGGGCAGGACCCAGAAGTCCGCTATATGCCGAACGGTGGCGCAGTTACTAACATTACTCTGGCGACTTCTGAAAGCTGGCGCGATAAACAGACCGGTGAGATGAAAGAGAAGACTGAATGGCACCGGGTTGTTTTATTCGGCAAACTGGCAGAAGTCGCGGGTGAATACTTGCGTAAAGGTTCACAGGTTTATATCGAAGGTTCTCTGCAAACCCGTAAATGGCAGGATCAGAACGGCCAGGAGCGTTACACCACTGAAGTGGTGGTAAACATGGGTGGTACCATGCAAATGCTGGGTGGGCGTGCAAGCGGCTTACAGGATAACCAATCACAAGGCGGTAGTTGGGGACAGCCACAGCAGCCACAATCACAGCCACAACAATCTCAGCAGTTCAGCGGCGGCGGTGCGCCTTCCCGTCCGGCTCAGTCCCTTGCTCCACAAGGCAATGAGCCACCGATGGATTTTGATGATGACATTCCGTTCTGAGTGTGAAATTTTTATTTTTAAAACAAGTGGTTATCATGTTTTGGTGTGATAATCATAGGCTGTTGGAATGCCTATTGCAAGCCTGACTAATCCTTACCCAGTAATGGGTTTGAACCTCGAAAGAGGGAGGGGAGTGTAGCATGTCAGGAAAAGGCTGGTTGCGGGGAAATAACCTACTTTGCGCCAGCCATTGCAAGTTCCATATAATTTGACATTCCATAGTTAACATCTCTGTTCAGGTGACGAAATGTAGGGTGCTACACAACGAAGTGGCGTTAAGTTTTAATGAGGCCGCTGCCACAATTTGGGATCGCGAGGCGTTATTATTGCCACTCGAGACATAAGCGCCTGCATTGCGCCGGCCATTAATAAGGTAACTTTCTCTCTACGATTAGTTCCTTGTCTGCACTCCCAGGCCTGTACTCCTGCTTGCTGCACTTTAATGCCGATTTCACGATAGATACCATGAGCAGAAGCTATGACCCAGGCTGAACGCAAAGGTAAACCAGTAAGCCCTGTCAGAGCAGAGGTATAATAAGACTCCGCTTCCACCACCAACCGGGATGCCACCCGAGCAAGCGCAGGACGGTTTTCGGTATAAATAAGTGTGTCCGGCATTAGCCCTTCTTGATAAAGCCATTCTAGCGGAAGGTAGCAACGCCCGGCCTTCGCGTCCTCAATAATATCCCGAGCAATGTTAGTTAATTGAAAAGCAATTCCTAGATCGCAGGCCCGATCCAGCACACTCGCTTTGTGAACCCCCATCACCCTTGCCATCATCAGCCCAACTACTCCCGCGACATGGTAGCAATATCTCAGAGTATCATCTAACGTTCTGCAAGGATCACCGCGTACATCCATCGCGAATCCCTCCAGATGTTCGAAGGCCTGCTGCTGAGGGATTTCATGACTCAGAGCTACTGTCTGAAAGGCTGCAAAAGCAGGTTCGGTCATCGGCAAACCGTCATAAGCTTGCCTCGTTAGGTATTGCAGCATTTGAAGTTTCTCGCAAGCGTCATACTTATCAACATTGCTTATTTGTCCCCCCAACTCTTGCCCGTCTATTATATCATCACAATAGCGACACCAGGTGTACAGCATCATTGTGCTGCGCCGTGTTGCCGTATCGAAAAGTCGGGCGACACTGGCAAAACTTTTTGAACCTTGATCCATTATCTGAGTAACATGTTTAAGCAGTGCGGGATTCATCTGGCGATATCTTCTAACATCAGTGTGGCTGTGGCTTTTGCTGACCCCATCACGCCGGGAATACCCGCTCCAGGATGCGTGCCTGCGCCGACGAAGTACAGATTATCAATATGGCTGTCCCGATTGTGTGGTCGGAACCAGGCGCTTTGTGTCAGCAACGGTTCAAAGGAGAAGGCCGAACCTAGATGGGCATTTAGCTGGTCACGAAAATCAAATGGGGTAAAGATACGATGAACGACTAACTGCTTGAGTAGACCGGGCATATAGTACTTTTCCAGATACGCGAAAATACGGTCACGTAGGCGTGGCCCCTCTATATCCCAGTTGAGATTAGCTGTTCCCAGGTGTGGTACAGGGGCCAGAACATAGTAACTTGCGCACCCCGGGGGAGCAAGAGATGGGTCAGTAACAGAGGGGGCATGGAGATAGAGCGAAAAATCCTCTGCCAGTCCGTCATGATAAAAAATATCTTCGATGAGTTCCTTATAGCGTGGACCAAAGCAAACTGTATGATGGGCTAATTGCGCATGGTGGTGGCTCAGACCAAAATAAAGCACGAACAGTGAGTTGCTCATTCGTTTACGCACCAGTGTTCGGGCGCGGGCCATTCCGACCGGATGCTGACCTAACAGGTGCTTATAGGTATGCACAACATCGGCATTTGAGGCCACAACGTCACATGTCATATTTCGTCCGTCAGTCAATTGTACACCTGTGACCCGATTGCCATGGGTGGTGAAGCGTTTTACCTTTGCATTAAGCTCAATTTTTCCACCAATATCGGTAAACAATTTCACCATTGCTTCGACCAGGGCGCTGGTGCCTCCACGCGGAAACCAAACTCCCCATTCTCGTTCCAGTGCGTGGATCAAAGTATAGATAGAAGATACAGCAAAGGGGTTACCTCCTATCAGTAGCGAGTGAAATGAGAATGCCTGGCGCAGACTCTCATCTTTGATATAGTGTGCCACCTGGCTATAAACACTACGCCATGCATGTAGACGTACTAACTGGGGAGCCGCACTCAGCATGTCGCGAAAAGAGAGGAAGGGCACCGTTCCAAGTTTCAGGTAGCCTTCATCAAAGGCCTTCCGAGAATAGTCCAGAAAGCGTCGATACCCGTTAACATCACTTGGATTGAATGTATGGATTTGCGCTTCCAGATGTTGCTGATCATTGTCGTAATCAAACATCTTGCCCGATTCCCAACAGAGCCGATAAAAAGGGCGTATGGGAAGTAAATCGACGTAATCAGCCATACGTTTACCAGCCTGTGTAAACAATTCTTCAATGGCATTGGGAGCGGTGATGACAGTGGGGCCAGCATCAAAGGTGAACCCCTGTTCCTTATAAACATAGGCGCGTCCACCTGGCTTATCCCGTTGTTCCAAAATACATGTCGGGATCCCCTCAGACTGGAGCCTTATTGCCAGCGCCAGCCCACCAAAACCAGCACCAATTACCAGCGCTTTAATCATGATAAAATCCCTGAAGCTTCTTGTGTTGTTTAAACATGGCCTTTAGGGCACCTTTTATCGGCACCGGCGGTTTACCTATGAGAATCCGGGCCTTATCGACGAAATTAAGTTGCTCTGCATAAAAACGCGCAATCAGATCTGGGGAAAGTTGATAAAAACGTTGCATCACCTGCCAACGTTGTTGTGGATCCCCAGCCAGGAAGAGCATGCGATTTAGAAGACGGAAAAAGCGCTGGTGTTGCCACTGCTGTCGTGCGTAATCCCTGAGGGTAATGAATAAGGAGGTATCAGTAAGCTCCGGCAGAGCAACAATACGATCTGCTAACCGAACGGCGTGTGGCAGAGAGTAGCCTGTCGTGGGGTGAAACAAAGCTGCACGCAACCCACAGGTGGGCTGGCCTGCTAGTTGTGCCCAGAAAGAGGTAAAATCCCCCGTAAGTGTAATCGGGAGACAACCGCTCTCTTCTCGAACTAGTTTACCCAGTTTCCAGCCATGCCTCTTCGCGTACTCTGCGATAGTTGCCTGTGACAAGGTCTTATCCGGCGGTTCTCGATCAACGTAATGAGTGTCTTCTATCAGCAGACGAGTTGGGGAAAACGGCAGGACATAGACAAATCGATAACCTGTATTCTGTCCCACACTGGTATCCATTAAAATCGGATGGGTTAAAGAGTGCGACTCTTCCAGCTCCCATTCCTGACCAAAAAATGCCTGGGTACCATTCCCCATAAACGGTCCTGGTCGCCAGCCTCTCCCATCAATGACTGCGCCTGCACTTAGAGCCGAACCATCCTGTAAGTAAACCTTCTGTGGCGTCAGCTCCTGTACCAATAAACGAGTCTGTATACGCTCGCCCAAATACGCACGGAGTATGTTGGCAAAGTGTTGGGATGTGACACTGAAATATGAATGTGGCAATGTGCGTTGAAATGCTGGAAAAATTACGTCGTAACCTGACCAGCGATAGGTGATCAGCGGTGCTATCCACCCATGTTCCGCCTCAGTAAGATCGTGTTGATGAAATGACCACGTGTGATTGCCCCCTATTGTTTCTGTGTTTTCAATGAGCAACACTCGCAGATGCGGTTTGCACTGCTGAAGACGCATCGCGATCAGTCCGTTGGCCAATCCTCCCCCCACCAAAATCAGATCCCAGTCGTACATCATTTTGTTGATCATCCGACAATCACCAAGTTATTAACCTCATCGAGAGTTATATACATCACGGAAATTCGTAGCGGAAAAACTCATGTTGGTAGCAGAATAGCTGTACGCAGCGCCGCAATATCGGCGCTTCCTGTGCAAAAGCAGGCGACTTTTATCTGCTCAATAATTAATTGGAAGTGTTCTATAACTGCATCTGTGGAGAGGGCTGCACTATGTATGACGGCAGCGGCCTGGCCGACCAATTGTGCCCCCATGCAATAAGCTTTGGCAGCATCAACACCATTTCTGATGCCGCCAGAGGCGATCAGTGGCATGTTTGGAAGTGCCCCGCGTATTTCACGCAGTGCTGTCGTGGTCGGAATTCCCCAGTCAGCAAATGCCATGGCCAGTGCGTGGTGATACGGTGTGGATGCGCGTTCAGCTTCAACCGCTGCCCAACTGGTTCCTCCAGCCCCGGCTATATCCAGCATACTGACTCCAGCTTCTGCCAATTGGTGTGCTACAGGAAGCGATAAACCTGAACCTACTTCTTTAACAATTATGGGAACCCCAAGTTTTGCTACGAGTTGTTCAATAGCATATAGAACATGGCACCAGTTACGGTCTCCCCCCTGTTGCAGCGCCTCCTGTAGCGGATTCAGATGGATAATTAGAGCATCGGCTTCAATCATCTGTACTGCTCGCAGAGCATAATTAAACCCGTGCTCGCCACGAATTTGGGCTGCCCCGAGATTAGCGAAAAGGAGAATATCAGGAGCTATCTGACGTAGTGAGCGATTAAGCCCATCATTTGCTTCATTTTCAAGAGCAACACGCTGTGACCCGACCCCCATTGAAATTCCCAGTACTTGAGCTGCCTCTGCAAGATGGTGATTAATCGCATGAGCACGATGAACCCCTCCAGTCATAGAGCTTATGAGCAGTGGTGCTTGCAAAGTTTTTCCAAAGAGGGAACACTTAAGATCTATACTGTCCAGATCCAATTCTGGCAGAGCACAATGCTGAAATCGCCACTCAGCAAACCCCGTTTTTACCTGGGTCTCAGTTTGAGGGGAGCGGAATATAATATCCAGATGCTCATTTTTACGCTGAGTGTGATCGATCTTTTTCATTTTTTTCGGGCCAAGGTTGAAATTCATTAAACATCGCAATATTTTTATCAAACCAGCGTCGTATAAAATATCGTGAGGCTGAATGCCTGCGACACACTACCGCCAAATATTTATCAATGTATCTGATGTGCCTGCGTAAATGTTCATGTACTTTAGATTTTCCGAGCAGAGTCACCATTGTTAACTTTTCCTTATCCTGATACATATCTTTCCCTGTATTATTCAGATCATCGCTCAAGTCATCCAGTAATTGAAACGCCTGCCCCAAATGTTGTGATACATGACGCAATGCCTGACGAATTATATCAGGTGCATTCACAGCAATTGCCGCTAACTGAAGTGTTGCGTCGAAAAGCAAACCGGTTTTTAAATCGTTGGTGGCCGCAATGGCATGATAATTACCAGTACATAATGTATTGTTCAGATCGCGAAATTGTCCTTGGACAAGACCGTTTAAACCAATTGCATGAGAAAGTATGGCGACAGAAGCAGATTTATCGTATTCAGAAAGGTTTGTTTCTACAATGAGGCCAAAAGCCCGGCTCAACAAGGCTACAGCCGCCAGGATCGCGACACTTTCACCATACTGCCGATGAATAGCTGGGCGTCCGCGCCGATGTTCAGCATTATCCATACAGGGAAGATCGTCTAAAATTAATGAGGCTGCATGCACTATTTCAATTGCAGATGCCAGCTGTAGAAAGTCAGTCTTCCAGGGGTTTTCTCCAAGATCCAGGACTATGAGTAGCAATAAGAGGGGGCGGATACGTTTTCCAGATACCAGTGTACTTGCTCGCATGGCTGCGCAGACTTTGTCATCCGGGGCTTCTGAAGGAAGTATCCGTTCCAGGTGCTGTTGTAGTGCACTCTGTAACTCCAGTAATGTCTCTTCGTAATTCATAGCTTGTGCAGTACTAACGTTCATAAGTATTTCCCGAATCACGTAAATAATTTCACTAAGCCATTTGAAAGACAATGATAAGCTTACTATTACTACAGGTTTCAGGTTTCTAGCATAACTTCATTTATCCAGCAGTGATGCATTCCCATTGGAATATGGTGCGGCAAACGTAATCTGCACACCATTGAGTGTCGATCAGCATTCAGATCACGACATCTGTACAGTGCAATTTTGCGACATAAACCTTAAAAATAAGCCAACCATCATCTTCTTTAACAGAATCCTTTTTGGCTACAAAAACAGGCTCTTCAGGCAAATCATTATCAAAACAGTGACTTATTACACTCCTATCAACAAAATCAAATTTAATTATTGATCTCCCTTCACTTTCAGTGTCCCCCCAGCAAACGAACCAGGCATATCTGTGCTTTCTGCTACAAACTATAGGGTTTATGGCTGGAAAATCGGTGTTCCCCCTGAATAAAATTTCTTTATCAACATTCCCGGATGCAGTGCATAAAGTAAAACGACAAAGCTCTGAACTATTATTTTTAAATATATTTTGTGTAAATACTGGGAATGACCGCCAAAATGAGGCATCAAAAATCACATTTCCATCAGCATCTTCATAGCCATTTGCGAAATGAAAAACAAATCCAGGAACTGCATCATATAATTTAGCATCATGGCTTTCTCTTGAAATTAAAAGGACTTGGCCCTTCTCATTTTCACGTGAATTCATAGATGCAAGGATGCTTTCATTGCCAATTATATTTCTCAACTTAAGATTTATATGCGGCCCACCTAAAAAAAACAAAAAATAATTCTTTGTCATTATAAAATCCTGAATTAATTGCCTTTTCTTAAGCAGAATGTTGAGTATGACAGTCATGTCACCGGCACTGTCTATGTTGTATAGTGTCAACTTAGTTCGAATACCATATGTCACACCAAATCCATATAAATTATCATTNTATNAGAATCATTTNTAGNCATTTGNTTNNNNTTTAACAAATCCNGGANAAGCATCNNNGAAAANTTAGCAT
>NZ_AYSJ01000012.1:0-44206 GCF_000517265.1 Photorhabdus khanii NC19 | reverse complement strand
TTTCCTCAGNGGGAANNAAGGTTTTCCCGCCCTTTTCACTTTNAANNNAATTNNANGANGCANGGATGCTNTCATTNCCAATTATNTTTNTCNACTTAAGATTTATNTGCGGCCCACCTAAAAAAAACAAAAAATAATTCTTTGTCATTATAAAATCGTGAATTAATTGCCTTTTCTTAAGCGGAANGTTGAGTATGACAGTCATGTCACCGGCACTGTNTATTTTGTATAGTGTCAACTTAGTTCGAATACCATAGGTCACACCAAATCCATATAAATTATCATTATCTGGTATTTTTCTAGGATGTGCGGTAAAGGGTACTTCACGAAGGTTTAGTTTGGGAAGAAAAGAAAATCGTGCTCTTAGCTTCCAAAAAAATCATATCTGAAATGTCAAGAGNACTATCGGATTAATTAAATGTGGCATCCCTCCTTCCCACAACGCCAGAAGTTTATGAGAATGATACACAATATTTGTATTTGCCGGATTTTTAATAATAAAAAACCTCATCCTGAGTTTTAGTTTTCTGGGGATGGTTCCAACTGAGCGATATAGTAACCTTTGAGCTTCTTCCTCTCTTAAGTATTCCTTTGTTAACACATGTCTGTTTCTATAGAATACCCCATTATCACTGAACGTTACTTTAAATATCATCCCATCCCCATCAAATGGATGATTATAATATTCGTCTCCCCTGTGCAGGCGACCGGGACCAATTCTAAAGAAAGTACCTTTTAACTCTGAAGGAACTTCCCCTTCAACAGGAACTAATTTTGAATCAAGTTCCTCCAACTGAGATTGAAAGGGATTAAGATGGTTTTTCGAGAATACAAAATCGCTCAAGTCTTCACCTCTATATTTCCAACCGAATAATAAGTAATGATTTAATACCGGAGCTCTACAATAAGATATAACTATATTAAAATAACAGTACTGTGCTGAAGATGAACAGTACTATTTTTTTTCAAATGGATTTTTATAACTGAAATCACAAAAAAGAATCTTGCTATGAACAACAACACACCTTTTGTACGAGCGTGGTGATAGGCACAACAACTTTCTGATGTTCAGTCTGAGGAGGAAGATAGACAGCAAAAGTCATGGTGCAGCCAAGTATGGCTGATTCGTGCTGATAAAACATCCTGCCATCCCCAAAATAAGCGTGGCGTTCAATCCTCTCTATTCTTTTTCCTCTCTGTAAAACCTACGGATTCATTCATTTTACGGTGAACCCGGCCAGCGTTTTCTGTTTTGTTAAAAACCGTCTGTCACAGCACGGTTTTTAACTCCCGCAAAACAACTTAGTAATGGATGACTGTACGAATAGATTTTCCTTCATGCATCAGCTCGAAGGCTTCATTGATGCGCTCGAGCGGTAAGGTGTGAGTAACAAAAGGTTTTAATTCAATTTTACCTTTCATTGCTTCTTCCACCATGTCAGGCAATTGACTGCGGCCTTTAACGCCACCAAAGGCGGTGCCTCGCCACGAACGGCCGGTGACCAGTTGGAATGGTCGGGTTGCGATTTCTTGTCCTGCACCCGCCACCCCAATAATCACTGATTGCCCCCAGCCACGGTGTGCACTTTCGAGCGCGGCACGCATAACATTGACATTACCAATACACTCGAAAGTATGATCCACTCCCCACTCCGTCATTTCGATGATGACCTGCTGAATAGGCTTGTTGTAATCATTCGGGTTCAGGCAATCGGTTGCGCCGAACTGTCTGGCCAGCTCAAATTTTGCTGGATTTGTATCGATGGCGATGCTCCTGCCCGCTTTTGCCTGACGAGCTCCCTGGAGTACAGCAAGGCCAATGCCGCCGAGCCCAAAGACGGCGACAGAGTCACCAGGTTGCACTTTAGCGGTATTGTGCACTGCACCGATGCCGGTTGTGACACCACAGCCCAGCAAGCACACTTCTTCATGGTTTGCTTCCGGGTTGATTTTTGCCAGTGATACTTCGGCCACGACTGTGTATTCGCTGAATGTGGAACATCCCATATAGTGGTAAATAGGCTGTCCTTGGTAGGAAAAACGGGTTGTGCCATCCGGCATTACACCTTTCCCTTGAGTTGCTCGTACGGCCACACACAGGTTGGTTTTTTCGGATTTGCAGAACAGGCACTCTCCGCATTCTGCGGTATAAAGAGGGATAACGTGGTCACCGGGTTTGACGCTGGTGACGCCTTCTCCAACTTCAACGACTACGCCTGCGCCTTCATGCCCGAGTACGGCAGGAAAAATGCCTTCCGGATCATCCCCTGACAGGCTAAAGGCATCTGTATGACACACACCGGTATGGCTGATTTTGATCAGCACTTCACCGGCTTGGGGTGGGGCAACATCGATTTCAACGATTTCAAGGGGGCGGCTCGGCCCGAATGCAACAGCGGCTCGTGATTTCATATTTCTCCTTAATGCATAACCGCTCTAGGATTTACCGTAGGCAGAAAAAGTAAAGCTTTAGCTTATAAGGCCCTGCTTTTGCAGGACCTATATGTATTACTGTATAACATCGATCAAGCCAAGATCATTATTTAATGTTGTACCACTGATCATATAGTTGGCAATTGCTTGATTTCCTTTTTCGTATAAAAAAACTTGATGAGCTTCATTATCACGCCCCCATACTACAAACACATGCATATAAACTGTCGCTCCATCAGGAACCCCAAGATCGCCTGGATCAATAGTCTTTGTTACTCCAAGAGTAATATCATCACTTTGTTTACTTAGAAATTTTTCACCGTTGGCATCAATATAACTAAATTGGATTCTAGCAACAAATCCGCCTGAGTTTTTAAGGCTCATTTGCCCAATCTTTTGATATTCCATAATAATTTCCTCTTAAGAAAAGTATTGATAACATTTAGATATTCAACTACACAAATCGTCCAAGATTTATAAATAAAAATAAATCTTAGTAGGTGAAAATAAATAACATCTTAAAACAACCAGGGCAAATAAATATTATATGTGTTTTTGGAGTGACAGAGTTATCATGATAAACATCAAGAATATATGGTTTTTTTGTTTTTATTTTTTTGAGATATTTAATATAGTTGCTGTTTTTTCTTTGAAATATAATCCGGTGAGATATCTGTTTTTTTATTATATAATAACACTTTTACTGTTTTTATATTGTTCTTATAATTATCTTATATTGTTTTGATTGAGAATAATTTCAATTTATAATGTTTTCTTGTTGAGGGATTAAAATTAAATTTTAATCCAAAAAATAAATATTTGTTTCCTGGATGCTTTCCTAATCAGCGTGGAATACTTCATTATCTGTAAACATAAGATCATAGTAACAAGAATATAAGGATTTAATTAAAATAAAATTTTTATATTATTAATGTCTGTTATATCATTGTAATTATTTTATTAAATCCATTATTTTAACGAAATTAGGACTTATTCTTTTTATCCATAATTTTTTTAAGTGCAATAAAGTGTTCGATTAATATATTCTTTTCATTAGGTTTAACTGAAATAGCAATTGATTGTGGTAAAACTGGAAACTGACCATTGATACAATGCTGTGGAGCAACTGATCTAACAACGGTTTCTTCAGAATTGTGTGCGAATAGAATAAAAAGCATTTTTACCGGAGACATTCCTAATGCCATATTTTCATTAACCTGATGTATATTAAGTAAATATTTTCTTGTTAATTCATCAATATCATGTTCTTTTATTGTTTTTGCATCTTTATATTTTGCATCAAGTATTATAATTAGTGGGTTTTTCCAACTTTTTGAGTTTACTTTCATGATAAAATCAGGGCAAAAATGGTGTTTTCCGTATTTATTAGAATCAATGTTATTACTCGTATTAACAAGATCTCCTTTTTTACTATGGGTGCTTAAAGGGAAAATTTTTGCTTCATAAAATAATTCAATATCGTAGTTTTCATTTTTAAATAAGAAATAATTATTAATTTCATTTGTTGGTCTTTCTATTTTTACGCCACCGAAAGGTAATTCTTCCGAATGAAGTCTATAATTCTGTTCAATAAGCTGAACTTTATAACTTTCTTGAATAATCTCATGTAATAAAATCAATACGGTAGTTTCATAAACTATTGAGAGGTTCTTTAATCCTGAAAAAAGTTCTTTGCCAATGAAAGAAGGTGTTGGCGCATGGTGATATTGCTCAATCAGATAAAAGGTTTTTCTGTAATGATTATGTTTAGCAACATAAGGTGTGACTTTAGGAACGATACCTATTGACGCTGTTGAGGGTATTTTTTTATTAAACAATAATCTTGTTTTTTCTAAAGTGCTAATTAAATTTTCAATTTTTTTGGCTTTGTTTATTAAGGCTAAATCTGCATATTTTGACATTGTATGGTTAAATTGGATAAATTCATTTGTTTCTAAAGATTGGATTTTATCTTTAGGAGAAATCAGTGATTCTTTAAACATCATCAGGAAGACATTAGCTTGTTTTAGAAAAGCGTGGACGACTTTGTTTTCGTAAATATCTGTATTCTCTTTTAGTGTTTCTTTAGGAAGTTCATTGAAAGAATATCCCCTGTTATTATAGAATATGTTGGCGTCTTCATTATTTGCAGGAGATAATTGGTCAAGATTGTATAATGCCCACATAATTGAATCTGGGCCGGTTGGCTGCCCTTGTTTTGATAGAATGAGTTTTGGTTCTAAAGCGTGCCTATGTTCTATAATAAATAAGGGCAAATGTTGCGTCAAATAATTAACTGTTTCTTTTATTATTTCTAATTTATTGAAGTTAAAAATATTATCTTCATCAAATGATGCAGTTTTTCTGCTTTTTGAAAAACAAATGGAAACAATATCCTCTAAGTTTTCGGTTAAATATTCTAGCATAATGTTTGCTAGGGTGGCATTTTCTCGTCTTGCCAAAATATCAAAGGTAACACTATATATAGGCGCATATTGGGTTCCTATATATAGAGAAACTTGGCTTTCCCCAAAAAAATTATAAAAATATCTTGAACGATGTGAATTTAGTGGTTCTATTGATGTATATATTTTTTCACTATTTTCATAGTGAGAAAAAATTAATTCCAGAGATGTATCTCCTATGATTATTATAGGAATGCCATTTTTCTCAATATCATCCTCCGATAAAGAAACTTGAAACAGAATATGATCTAATTCTGTAATTTTATATTTGTTGTTGATTCTGAGATCAACAACTTCTCCATCAGAAATTGAATTGATAAACATTTCCCAACGGATCATATATTGGCCCCATAACAAAACATATTTTGGTTTCCGGTGCTAATAATTCTTCTCAGCAGTTTATGTGAGCGTTCCATTTCGTCAGGTAAATTATCTAACAAGGTATTTAATCGATTACCAAAATTCTGTCCATAGCCGTTTAAGAGAGGTAATATATGTTGAGCTACAGCGTAATCTAATGCTTTGTATTTACTTTCGATATACATCATTGGGCCAGCCACATTATGGTATGAGCGAATAGCTTTTATTTTTCGATATGAAACAATAACGGGAGTTCCGAATTCTGGGTTATCATCACGTAAAGTTTCGATTATTAATTGCAGAATTCGCTCAATATCTGGTGTCATTTCTAAAGATCTTGGAAGGAAAATATCAATGAATTTATTTCCGGTAATTGGGGAAATGTTTAAATCTTTATGGGTATCTGATTTTACTACACTCAAATCATAGTCTTGTTCAAAATCATCAAAATTGATTATAGCAGCCCTGTCTAACAATCTGGGAGTAAGGGATTGAACAGATTCGTCTTGATTGATCGTGCCTAAAAAACGTAAATAGGTGGGTACCTGAAAATGTTGTTCCTCTGGATTACCGGTTAAAATTATTCGCTTAGACTCAGGATCGGCCATTTCAAGGAATGGGCTGAAGTAGTGTTCCGGTTGTGAAAGGTTAAACTCATCAAGTAAAACAATAGCCGGAGCGGCTGATTCAATTTTCTCTTTCATTTCGTAATGAAGGTGTCTAATTAAATCAAACAACCCAGTAGCGGAAGGTATAAAGGATTGGGATAAGGCATTATAGAAACCTAATACATCTCTTGATGAAGTCCAACCTCGCGCAACAGGAATATTTAATAAGCGATTTTGTAGCCCCAGGCTAGCTGCGAGTATTTTTGCCAGCGATGTTTTCCCTGTTCCCGGTAATCCGCTAAATAATGTAAACTGACATTGTGCTATTGTTGTCAGAATATTTGCAACGGTATAATAATCTGTTTTACGGCCTCGATTATTTAAAGCATCAAGGACGCTATTGATGAGATTTTCACGGGTATCTTCATCACTTTCAGTTGCTGAAATTTTCCTTGTTATGACATTATAATCCAATGAGCTAAATACTGCTTTTGGCTTTAAACCACATAAAGCATCCACATCGGGTTTAAGCTGAACTAACCGGCTGGTTAATACTTCATTACTTTCTCTCAGTTTTTTCGCAACATCTTCAACCTGCTCTTCCATCTGCCTTTTTCTGTCTCTATATCTGTCCCGTTCACGTTCCAGATCATCTATTTCATTTTTTAAGTCCTCGATTTTTTTAAAACGACTATGTTTTTCTTCTAAGACTTTGACTTCTGCGGTTAGAGTATCTAATTCTTTACGTCGGGAAGATAGTTTCTGTTCAATCTTATTTTTTTCTTCTGTCGTAATAGTGATTGTTGATATCTGGCCACCATTGAATTGAAATAGCTCTCTTGCTCGCAGCATTTTGCGGATATCAGCTTCTACTTGCTCTTTTTTATTGACTAATGCATTAAATGCTTGCTGCTGATTTAATTTATCTTCTTGTAATTTCTTTAAAAAAGATTGTTTCTCTTCCCGAAAATATTCTTCTTTATTCTCGTCGATATATTTTTTTAAAATTTCTCTTCCTTTATCAATTGAAAGAAAACTATCCATTAAATCTTTCCTGGTATTATCCCAATTTTCCGCCATTTCTAAATTTTGAAATAGCCTATTAAATCTTTCAGGGAAAGTTCTGAATTCTTGTGAGGAAGTATAGCATTTACGAATTTGTGCTATTGTTCCTTTGTTGAAGCTTCTTATTTCAGAATTTTGTGCAATTCTATTTCCATAGGTTGAAATGATTTGATCATTAGTTATATAATCGATGGTGTCATCTATGTTTTCAAATATTCTTTTTATATTACATAAGAAAGTCATATGTGAATGATTATTTTGTGATAAATATGCGATACATTTCTGGATGCCTATTTTTCCAATATGAAATTGCTGGATTTTATTTAATGGAGTACTTATGGGTTTTAAATGTAAAATATGTTGGTTTGTTGCTGGATCTATCTCATCAACATAATCGAAAGGCCCATAGATATAGCTGTTATCTTGGATTAAGATTGTTTTTGTTAAGGGTTTTTCTGTTAAAATAATAACTGCTTCGTTAACATCAGGAAATGGAAGATCGTAAACTTGGCAGGCTAAAAGCCCTTTGATGTCTTCGCAAAAGTTTGCTCTGGTGATATATTGGCAGTTCCCTTCTTTTTTTTCAAAGTTTGTTGGAACACATGTTGCTGCAAAAAGTGAGGAGCTGTACTTTTCGCGTAATTCGCTATACCCTGAAGTAACGAAAACCTGTTCAGTTTCACAAAATAAACTTTCTTTATTAATTGGTACAATTTCACCATTACTCAAAATCTCAAAATACACTCTGAGCTTCCCTAGTTGATCTTCTCTTTCGTAGGAATATCCTTTTTCTATAGTGCATAGTACTTTTCTTTCGTTTGTTTGCATCTTGTCTCTCGTTGGCTTAAGTCATGTCTGAAAATGAATCATAACATATCGTAAAATATATTCATCTATGATTTAATTTAGCTAGATATTTATAGAGTTCTTAGTTTTTCTATTGTTGAAAATATCTAACTACAATCGATAAAATGAATGACTATATTATTGATTGAAGTATAAAACGGAATAACCGAGTATTCATTTTGTAAGAAAGAGGCGATGTATTTTAGGACTGGAAATATCCCTCAATCACCGCACAGATTATTACTTGCCATAATTCCGCCGTCCGATGAGGTATAGCCGAGGCAGCCGAGAATGGTGTCATATAACTCAACATGGCGGTAGGCATTACCTGTTTTGGCCTGTGTTCTGAGGTTTTCAAAAGCCTGAGCATTATTTGGGGCATCTAGGAATTTATCTGATGCCCAAACTATCAATGGCACACGGAATTGTTCCGGTGGCGCTATATGACGTGGTGTGCCGTGTAGATGGGTATCATCGCTGATCGATTCGCCGTGGTCTGAGGTGTAAAATACCAGCGCTTTTTTATTCCGTACCTGGTCAATGACGTTTTTGATAAAGTAATCGGTGTATAAAATGCTGTTATCAAATGCGTTGATGAGCTGTGCTTTGCTACAGTTATCATCGACGTTCATGCATTCCGGCTGATATTTAGCAAAGTTGCGCGGATAACGTTGTGAATATAGATAGTGAGAACCTTTAGTATGCAAGATGACCAGATGTTTACCGCTTGGATGATGTTCCAGTGATTTTTTTAACTCATTAATCAACATCATATCGTCAACAGGCTTGCCATCGTTGCGGCTCTCAGAGGCGATCAGTTCACGAAAAGCAAAATTGTCCACTTCGGTCTTGTTATAAAACCAGACTTCACTTTGCATTGAGAAAAGTTCTGAGCTGAACCCTAATTTATGCATAACTGAGAATATGTTTTGTTCTTTCAGTGTGCGCTGGTCGTTATTTTTGGTGCCGCCTTCGCGTACAAACATACAGCGCAGGGAAAGTTTGGTGGCGGTGTCGCAGGATTCACCACGGAACGAGACCAGATTGGGTTCTTTGCTCAGAAGTGGGGTTGTATCGCGCTCATATCCCAATATTCCCATATGATCCCAACGCGCAGTTTCACCAATGATAAATATCACGTAGGTATCATTAATTCCTTGTGGAGCGACATAAGTGAACTTTTGTGTCGGATCAAACAGTTCATTCTGATTCAGATATTCATCTGTCGCAGTAGTAATATATAACCCAAGCGCAGTCAGCCAGTTAGAAGGTAAGTAAGAGTGTGCAACCACACCGCCATAGCTTGGCATATCGACATTATTGAGCACGTCGTTAGCTTTTTGCTGAGTGTTCATCCAGTCCAGCGGAACCCATACCAGTAATGCAGCCATTAGCATGATTGCCAGTGATTTTATTCGCTGGCCGGGCATTCGCAGTTGTTCAAGCAGAGTATTGTGCAAATTACCCGACCAGATAAGCAGTAATGGCAAGATACTGAGCAAAATTAGCCAGATGATAAAGTTGTAACCAACAACTTCAACGGATAAATCAATATCTGTAGTCAAGACTGAAGCAATAATGCCGTAGCCAATAACGACATTAAAGAAGGTCATGTAATAGCTGGCAGCAACCGAGAATAGAACTAATAAGCTGGCAGTAATACGGTAGAACCAGCGTCCGCCTAAAGAAAGAAGACGTAACAGAAAAAAGGTGAATAGAACAATGGCGAGAGCTTTAATGCTGCCGGTAACCAACTTAGAAGTGTGAATACCAACATGGGTTTCTTCAAAATGACGGTAAAAAACTGATAAATTGAGAAAAATACCGATATAGAGCGCCAGTAATAGCGCTTGTATGGGATGCGGCAGAGATTTTATTTTTTTCATTAGCTTGGGGAAACCTTAGTAAACTTAATTTGAGAAATGAGGCAAACCTGTAGATCATTCATTACTTAACGAATATTTGTGTCTATTTACAATTCTGGCTCCTTCATTTTTTTCCACTATCCCGTTACCAGTACATTTATACATAAGAGTATTTTGAATTGCTGTGGTTATTTTTTGCAGATTGTCCTGACAAACGACAGTAAAAGCTATTAATATTGAGACAATGATCACTCGGATTGATAACTATTTTCAGGGAAATATCAATGTTACATATACTGACATGGCCCGATCTATTTATTTGTATTTTTGCTGTTTTTTTTGCTTACCTGGTTTTTGGCATGGCTGGGTTTGGTTCTGCACTTATTGCTAGTCCGATTCTGGCGCTTTATATCCCTGTAGCGAAAATTGTTCCTCTACTTGCGTTGATAGATTTAACTGCCGCAGTGATTAATATTGTCAGAGATGGCAGAAAAGCCGAGTTTAGTGAGCTCAGGCTAATTGTTCCGTTAATGATTATCGGTAGTTTGATTGGTGCAGCCATTTTATTGATGGCTCGGCCCGATGTTCTGGTTCTGGTGTTAGGGTTATTTGTTGTTTTCTATTCATTTTATTCATTATTTTCTGGTAAAGCTTACCATCAATTCCCGGTTAAAGCGGCGATTCCGTTTGGTTTGGGTGGGGGTGTTTTCAGCGCACTGTTTGGTAGTGGTGGTTTTCTTTATGCCATCTATTTGGCCGGGCGGATACCCGATAAGGAAGCTTTCCGGATTACTCAGACGACTTTAATTGGCTTCAGTACCCTGACAAGAGTGATTATTTTCGTTGTCTTGGGTATTTATCTGGATAGTTCATTCTTGTTATTAATACTGGCATTTATCCCAGCCATGTTGTTGGGAATTTATTTTGGCCGCCAGATGACACTGAAAATTTCCAGAGAGATATTCCTGAAGTTTATCAATATCATTGTGCTGGTTTCTGGGTTAATGCTGATATATCGTTATATATTTACCCTTTGAAATAGTAACTAATAAAAATTTATTTATTTCGTATAATATCATTAACTTGTTATTTTCGATTCATTTCGCATTTATTTTCTCTGTTTTTTGCTGGAGGGTGGGCATAAGTAAATGAATAGTCGTCATTACAGAAATAGCCGTTTCTTCGCTATTTTTGCTATTACCAGTAGTATCGCTGTCATTGGTATTGTGATTGGTTTGACTATCCCGATGGTAGCGTTACGCCTGAATAGCCAGGGCATTGATGAGTTGTACATCGGTTTAATTTCTGCGGCTCCGGCGTTGGGTGTTTTGTTGAGTGCCCCGGTAGTTCAGAAAATTGTGGTCCTGATAGGTAAGAAACACGCTATGCTGATTGCGACAGTGGTTTCAGCTGTCAGTTTGCTTCCTCTGCTGAGTTCGTTATCGATGGAGTTACTTTTTCCTTTGCGGCTAATGACTGGTGCTGCTAGCGGGTTAATTATCTGTCTGGGGGAAACCTGGATTAATGAACTTTCTGAAGAGAATAAACGGGGCAGGATACTGGCCGTTTATACGACGACTTTTACTGTCAGTCAGTTGCTTGGCCCTTCTATTATCGCTTTGTATGGTGTAACAGATAAGACACCGATATTGATTTGTACTCTGATTCATTTCATCTCTGTGGTGCTTTTTTTAATGATAGATCAGAAGCAGGGCGATAAGTTGCCGAAACATGGCACAGGATCCAGTTTCTCTATTGTTCAGTTTGTGAAGGTTGCCCCGGCGATCTGTGGTGGGGTGCTGTTTTTTTCTTTTTTCGACGGCACTATTCTTTCTATATTACCCATCTACGGAATGAGTTGTGGGTATACCGAAGCGGTAGCGGCGCTGATGATAAGTACCATTCTTGCGGGTGATGCATTGATGCAAATTCCATTCGGCTGGCTGGCAGATCATATGAATCGTGTGCGTTTGTACCGAATTTGTGGAGCGGTAACGCTCGGAGCAAGTGTTTTACTGCCGTTCACGATGACACATCATTATCTTATCTGGCCTTTGCTGATTGTGTTGGGGGCGACGGCGGGGGCTATTTACACAATTGCGTTGGTACAGATTGGTCAGTATTTTTCAGGAAATGATCTGATAGTTGCTAATGCTTCTGCGGCTATGTTGTGGGGAATCGGGAGTTTGTTAGGGCCATTGCTTGCAGGTGTGGCGAGTTCAGTGGCGCCATCGGGTTTGCCTGTTTTACTTGTGGTTATTGCAGCGCTATTTTTGGTTTCGACAATGGATCGGTTTAATCCACAGAGTGAGAACGGCTGAGGTGTTCAGCCGAAGAGTGTTACAGGCGTAGAAGCTGGCTGTGAACAGCAGTTAGCATTGAGTAAACCTCATTATTACTGGGTAAATTATTGCCGTATCTTTTTTCTACATAAACTTCTGGATAGGGGATTATGCTTATTCTGCTGAAACTATGCTTAACTAAAACGAAATTTGTAAAATTGCTTAACCTATTATTCTACCTTAATTTTAATTAAAAAGGAACTTTTTGTGCCGATATCTTTTAGCCCTAAAGTCGGGGAGATCCTTGAATGTAACTACGGGAATTATCCCATTGGTAATGATGGCGCTGTTGTGGCAAATTTTTATGACGGCCACATGCCACCTGAAATGGTGAAGAACCGTCTGGTAGTGGTGCTTAATGGTAAGATAAACGGAAATGCTTGTATCGTGGTTCCTTTGTCAACAACGTGTGACGAGGATAAGCTACGGCGCGGTATGCACGTAGAAATCGCAGAGGGAATCATTGAAGGAGTAAGATATTTCGATCAGCAAACCCGCTGGGCCAAAACTGATCTCGTTCAGCAGGTAAGTCGCACGCGCCTTAGTAGGCCGCGAACTGTCCGTGGATACCTGAATCAATGCCTGCCGAGAGAACTTGTAGCAGAAATACAACGTGCGGTTATCAAATCCATCAATGCAAGCTGGGTGCTATCAGATTCTTGACTTGTTTTAAAATAATTGTTGACGATTTCGTCAAAATCCACGAGGATATAGCGGTAGCCCATTGAGGCCCTTTAAAGATTTCTTCCCCATTGAGGGACCTGCAAAGCCCAGTGAATATGCTGGGTTTTTGCCATTCTACGGCAAGTAAAACGCTAGTTAACATTTTTTCCTGATTTAGGCTTTTCTGTTAGACCCACCAAGCTTGTTCCTCACAGGTAGCATCCTTAATCCTTATGGGATATGGCGGTGACAACACTGTTTTTGGTAATTGGGATTAGGTGCTTAACATGGTTGTACTGCGGAATTTATGGTTTGAAGTGAATATGCAAGGGCGAAATTGTAAGCTTCTGTTCAAATGCCCCGTAGCGCCGTTTTATCAAGTTTTTCACGATAAAAACATGACAATAAACAGACCGCTTTTTTTGTGTTAAATAATACTGCTAGCTCTTGATTCTAACACCATGATCACTGGATAATCCCTCGCCTCAAATTCTCTCACCGTTTTTTTATTCTGAAAGCCAAACGATTGCTTTTATGGTTTGTGAAACCGATTGGTGCAATATTCATTATTGTTATTAGGTGAGGTAATCGTTTTCGTTTGGCAGAAAGCGGAGAAATACATGAATATAATGCAGGGGAACAACATGATGTCCGGCACTCAGGCACCAGCTAAATGCAAGCTGGATAAGTATTTTAAATTGACCGAACGCGGAACAACGGTACGCCGTGAAATTCTGGCAGGACTCACGACTTTCTTGGCGATGGTTTATTCAGTCATCGTTGTTCCGGGTATGCTAGGGCAGGCTGGGTTTCCTCATACTGCTATCTTTATTGCGACTTGTTTGGTTGCTGGTTTTGGCTCTTTGTTAATGGGGCTTTGGGCTAATCTGCCAATGGCAATTGGTTGTGCAATTTCACTGACTGCATTTACCGCTTTTAGTTTGGTTTTGGGGCAGCAAATCAGTATTCCGGTTGCGCTCGGTGCGGTATTCCTGATGGGCTGTTTGTTTACTGTGATTTCTGTTACCGGTATTCGTTCCTGGATTTTGCGCAATATACCCATGGGTATTGCGCATGGTGCGGGGATTGGTATTGGGCTGTTTTTGTTACTGATTGCGTCAAATGGTGTTGGTTTGGTCATTAAGAACCCGTTGGAAGGTCTGCCTGTTGCTCTGGGTTCGTTCACCTCTTTTCCGGTTGTAATGACTTTGCTTGGTCTGGCGGTTATTTTTGGCCTGGAAAAATTGAAAGTTCCAGGTGGTGTGCTGCTGGTGATTGTGGTGATTTCTGTTATCGGGCTGATTTTTGATCCTGCGGTGAAATATCAAGGATTCTTTAAAGTACCCAACCTGGGAGATGATGGCCTGTCGTTGGTTTTTAGTATGGATATTATGGGGGCTTTGCAGCCGGTTGTATTACCCAGTGTGCTGGCATTGGTAATGACCGCCGTATTTGATGCAACCGGCACAATCCGCGCAGTGGCGGGGCAAGGGAATCTGTTGGATAAGGGTGGGCAGATTATTAATGGCGGTAAAGCGCTGACTGCCGATTCTGTCAGCAGTATTTTTGCCGGTGCTATCGGTGCCTCTCCGGCTGCGGTATATATCGAATCAGCGGCGGGTACCGCAGCAGGAGGTAAAACAGGTTTAACTGCAACAGTTGTCGGTATCCTGTTCCTGTTAATTTTGTTCCTTTCTCCACTTTCATATCTGGTACCAGCGTATGCGACCGCGCCAGCCCTGATGTATGTTGGCCTGTTGATGCTGAGTAATGTCAGAAGGCTGGATTTCGATGATTTTGTTGGAGCGATGTCCGGTATGCTCTGTGCGGTCTTTATTGTTCTGACTTGCAATATTGTCACCGGTATTATGCTGGGTTTCGGTTCTTTGGTTATTGGCCGTGTCTGTTCCGGCGAATGGCGTAAGTTGAATGTTGGTACAGTCGTGATCACGATCGCTTTGGTAGTATTTTATGCTGGTGATTGGGCTATTTGATTGATTAAAAAGTGCGTAAGGTGTATCCATGCCTGCGCACTTTGCCATTTCTTGCGATTACTTTTAAATTCTCAATTATTTCACCGCTATTTATCTGATTAGTTTACAATATTCCTGCAATTCTTTTGGATACGACTCAGCATGTATCTACCTTTTTCGATTGATTCAGTTATTTTAGCATTAAGATCGATTCTCACTGTTTTTGTTTTGACGGGAAGAAAAAAGTCTCAATCTGTATATCAACGGTTCTCAGGTAAATTGTAAGGGCAACATGGAAATATTCTTTACTATTCTGATTTTGATTTTGGTGGTTTCAGTCTCTGGTGTTCTGGCTAAGGTGATTCCGTTCCGCATACCTCTGCCGTTAATGCAAATTGCAATGGGTGCATTGCTAGCCTTTCCGCATTTTGGTTTACATGTTACTTTCGATCCTGAGCTGTTTCTTGTCTTGTTAATTCCTCCTTTATTATTCGTTGATGGTTGGAAAACGCCAACCAGAGAATTTTTCCAGTACGGAAGGGAAATTTTCATACTGATGCTGGTATTGGTGCTGGTTACTGTTATCGGTATTGGTTATCTGATTTACTGGCTGATGCCAGGCATTCCATTAATTGCTGCCTTTGCCCTTGCCGCCGTGCTATCGCCAACGGATGCAGTGGCTTTATCATCGATTGTCGGAAAAGGGCGTATGCCTAAGCGCATGATGAGTGTGATGGAGGGGGAAGCGTTAATGAATGATGCTTCCGGTCTGGTGGCCTTAAAGTTCGCTGTCGCGATAGCGATGGGAACGATGGTATTTACTGTTACCGGCGCGACTATCGAATTCTTCAAAGTTGCTATCGGTGGTTTGTTATCGGGTATTGCGGTGACCTGGTTGTACAGTAAATCCTTGCGTTTGATGAACCGCTGGAGTGGTGGTGATCCGGCGACTCAAATTGTTTTCATGTTGCTGCTGCCCTTTGCTTCTTATTTGATTGCCGAACATATTGGTGTTTCCGGTATCCTTGCCGCTGTCGCTGCGGGTATGACTATCAGTAAATCTGGCGTTATCCGTAACGCGCCGTTGGCGATGCGTTTGCGGGCCGATAGTGTCTGGTCAATGCTGGAATTCGTGTTTAACGGCCTGGTATTTATCATGTTGGGCCTGCAATTACCGGAAATTTGGCAAACTTCCGTTGTACAGGCAGAACTTGATCCAACAGTTGAAACCTGGATGCTGTTTGCTGCGGTCGCAGTGATTTATGGTGCGCTTTTACTGCTGCGTTTCTGTTGGTTGTGGCTGATGAAGAATATCAGCAAAACCTTTATGAAAAAAAATCCACTGGATTTCGCTAGTTATACCACCCGTGAGCTATGGTTGGCGTCTTTTGCTGGTGTTCGTGGTGCAATCACACTTGCTGGTGTTCTGTCTGTTCCTTTGTTTCTAACGGATGGCACGCCATTCCCGGCACGTTATCAGCTTATTTTTATTGCAGCAGGTGTCATCCTGTTTTCTCTGTTAATTGGGGTTATCTCTTTGCCATTCCTGTTACGGGGAATTAAAGCTTCCGATAAGCAGGCAGATATCAGTGAAGTACGAATGGCGCGGGCAGCAATGGCAGAAGTGGCTATTGTCAGTATGAATAAGATGGAAGAACGCCTTTCAGCCAGCCCAGAAGAGCAATTGGATGCTGAGGTTATTATCGAAGTTGCTTCCAGGGTAATTGGTCATTTGCGTCGCCGTACTGTGGGGCAGGATGAGATCGAACATAACCTGCTAGTGGAAGATTTGGAGCGTCGTTTCCGTCTGACTGCGTTAAGAGCGGAACGCGGTGAGTTATATCATCTGCGTGCAACCAGAAAAATCAGCAATGAGACACTTCAGGCTTTGCTGCATGATTTGGATTTACTGGAGGCTTTACTGGTAGGGAAAGAGCACTGATCCTCTGTGATTCACGGGCTGTCACTACAATCTTGTCGATTGCGCCATTCAGCCTGATGGGTGAATATCTCACCTGTCAGGTTGATAGCCTATTTGCTGGTGTTTGCCCGTGTCTGGCTGATGGTGCCGGTTTTCCTGCCATAGATACCGGAACCTTGATAATGATGAATAATATATTGGTTCCGGTGGGATGGCTGATAAATTTACCATTGGAGGAGGTTTGGTTGTTGCGTTGTTCTGGGTTCACCAACGCTTGATCTTGAAATTCCCTTCACGAATGGCAGATTATTCATCGCGTGCTGGCGTGCGGAATGGATAAATGCGTCAATCTCCGGCTGGCGTTGTTCACCTTCCCGGACGGCAGAGTACAGCCTGCTCCATAAACCTTCTCCCAGCGTTTTCGTTACCACTAGCCCTTGCCGTTCAAATGTTTCAACAACCCAGTGTGGCAGAGCCGCGATCCCCATGCGGGCAGCAACCATTTGAATCAGTAACAGCGTGTTATCTACATTTTTCAGTGTGGGGATGACGCCGGCGGGTTGCAAGAAACGTCGCCAGATATCAAATCGTTGGCGCTGAACGGGATAGATCATCAACGTCTCATCAATTAAATCCTTTGGCTGAATGTGCAGCTTATTTGCCAGAGGATGATCTGGGGCGACAATCAATTTGACCTCATAATCAAATAGCGGTGTGTAGTGTAGATCGCTATCAGGAAGGATATCTGATGTCAGAACGACATCCAATTCCCGTTGCAGTAGTGCAGGTTGTGGATCAAAAGTGACGC
The DNA here is from genome assembly GCF_000517265.1 of Photorhabdus khanii NC19. Classification (GTDB taxonomy): domain Bacteria; phylum Pseudomonadota; class Gammaproteobacteria; order Enterobacterales; family Enterobacteriaceae; genus Photorhabdus; species Photorhabdus khanii. The sequence goes on along the minus strand of NZ_AYSJ01000012.1, from coordinate 26,857 downwards.
CGGATTTGAAATCCACATTGACCTGTGGCCAGGTTTCACGGAAATATTTGAGTGCGGGTGTCAGCCATTGAATACAGCTATGGCATTCAATAGCGATACGCAGATTGGTCTGGCCTGGATCCTTGCATTCGCGCAGTGCGTTTTGGACCAGTGGGAGCACTTGTTCTGCCAACCGTAATAAAACTTCACCCTGTGGTGTGAAACGAAGCGGTTGACTTTTACGGATAAACAATCGGAAGCCAAGGCGGTGTTCAAGATCGCTGAATTGATGAGACAAGGCGGATTGTGTCTGATGCAAGTGATTGGCCGCTGCTGCTAATGAACCACAATGACTCAATGATTGTAATGTTTTTAAATGTTTTATTTCGATCATGAGAAACCTTCAGGATGATTATGAATAAATTGCGCTTGTGGTTTATACCTTACCTGTTGATTATGGATGTGTAAACATCTAGACGGCTAAAAATGACGGGATAATGAAATGACGATTATTAATCACACACTTGGCTTTCCACGTATCGGTTTGAAAAGAGAATTAAAAAAAGCTCAGGAAAATTATTGGGCAGGGAAAATTTCTCAGCAAGAATTATTGGAAACTGGCCGTGAGTTACGTGCCCGTCACTGGGAACAACAGAAGCAGGCTGGTGTTGATTTAGTGCCGGTTGGTGATTTCGCCTGGTATGATCATGTTCTGACTACCAGCTTATTGCTGGGTAATGTACCACCGCGTCATCAGAATGCAGATGGCACTATTGATCTGGATACACTATTCCGCATTGCCCGCGGTCGTGCACCGACTGGTGAGCCAGCCGCCGCCGCAGAAATGACTAAATGGTTTAATACTAACTACCATTATATTGTGCCGGAATTTCAGCAAGGTCAGGAATTTAAACTGAGTTGGACTCAGTTACTGGAAGAAGTGGATGAGGCTTTGGCTCTGGGTCATAAAGTGAAACCCGTTTTACTGGGACCGGTGACTTATCTGTGGTTGGGTAAAGTGAAAGGTCAGGTGTTTGATCGCCTCTCTTTACTGGAAGATATTCTTCCTGTTTATCAGCAAGTGTTAGCTGAGCTGGCTAAACGTGGTATTGAATGGGTTCAGATTGATGAACCTGCGTTGGTACTGGAATTGCCAGAAGAGTGGCTGGCAGCTTATCCGGTTGCTTATCAGGCACTTCAGGGGCAGGTTAAATTGTTGCTGACCACCTACTTCGATAGCGTTGGTCACAACCTGGAAATCATTAAATCTCTGCCTGTACAAGGGCTGCATGTGGATCTGGTTGCCGGTAAAGATGATGTTGCGCAGCTGCATGAGTCATTGCCAAAAGAGTGGCTGCTTTCCCTAGGCGTAATTAATGGCCGTAACGTATGGCGCGCTGATTTAACCGCTAAATATCAGTTGATTAAACCACTGGTAGAGAGTCGTACACTGTGGATTGGTTCATCTTGTTCTCTTCTGCACAGCCCTATCGATCTGAGTGACGAAACAGCTCTTGATGCAGAGGTGAAAAGTTGGTTTGCGTTCGCATTGCAGAAATGTGAGGAATTGGCTCTGCTGGCTGCGGCGTTGAATCAGCCAGAAGACAGTAAACAAGCAGAATTGGATGCTTACAGTGCACCAATCCGTGCCCGTCGTGAATCTAAGCGGGTGAATAATCAGACTGTTACTCATCGCCTTGCCGCTATTGAGCCACAGGATAGTGAACGTAATCAACTCTATCCGCAGCGTGCGGAAGTACAGCGTCAGCGCTATAACCTGCCATTGTGGCCAACAACAACGATTGGATCATTCCCGCAAACAACGGAAATCCGCGGCTTGCGTCTGGATTTCAAAAAAGGCCGGGTAGATGGTGCCAGCTATCGCACCAACATTTGTGAACATATCAAGCAGGCAATCAACGAACAGGAACGTTTAGGATTGGATGTATTGGTTCATGGTGAAGCGGAACGTAACGACATGGTGGAATACTTCGGTGAACACTTTGATGGCTTTGCCTTTACGCAGAATGGCTGGGTTCAGAGCTATGGCTCCCGTTGTGTTAAGCCACCAGTGATTATTGGTGATGTCAGCCGCCCTGAGGCTATCACTGTAGAGTGGGCTAAGTATGCTCAATCGCTGACGGATAAACCTGTCAAAGGGATGTTAACCGGGCCGGTGACTATCCTCTGCTGGTCATTCCCAAGGGAAGATGTCAGCCGTGAGACTATCGCTAAACAGATTGCATTGGCACTGCGTGATGAGGTGGACGATTTGCAGAAAGCTGGCATTGGTATCATCCAGATTGATGAGCCGGCATTGCGCGAAGGTTTACCTCTGCGTCGCGAAGAGTGGCAGGCATATCTCGATTGGGCTGTGGATGCATTTAAATTGAGCGCTGCAATTGCCGAAGATGACACACAGATTCACACTCATATGTGTTATTGCGAGTTTAATGACATCATGCCTTCTATTGCGGCACTGGATGCGGACGTGATTACCATTGAAACTTCCCGTTCAGATATGGAGTTGCTGGATTCATTCGAAAACTTCTCTTATCCGAATGAGATCGGACCAGGTGTTTATGATATTCATTCACCTAACGTACCTAGTGTTGAATGGATTGAAGCATTGTTACGCAAAGCGGCTGATCGTATTCCGGTTGAACGCTTGTGGGTTAATCCGGATTGTGGTCTGAAAACCCGTGGTTGGACTGAAACCCGCCAGTCACTGGCAAATATGGTACAGGCGGCGAAACGTCTCCGCGAATCAGTAAAATAACTCAATCCAGTAATTTGCCCATCACCTTTATTGGTGGTGGGCTATTTTTATAAATAATCTTTCTCTTGGGGATTCTCATCGTTTAATGGGGCATCCTCTGTAATCAAACTTTTTGTGACTTATATATATATTCCATATTGATATTGGAAAAAATACGTTTTATTAACAAAATACCCGCGACGTAACAAAATGGAAACTGTAAGCATTGTAATAGAAACTAAATAATTAAAGGGAGAATTATATGGATGTTAATAATTTGCAAGGTAAGAAAAGTAGCTCTCGAAGAGATTTTTTAAAAGGTAGCGCTGCTCTCACGGCGACGGCTGCACTTGCTCCAATTGGCCTGGCACGTGCGGAAGGAAAATTATCGTCACAGAATGGAAATGGAAATGGAAATGGAATAGGTGTGTGTACCCTTGCCCCAGAGCAGATATCAGGGCCATATTTTCGGAATAGTAAAATTGTAAGGCGGGATATTACTGATTCAGAAGCAGGAATACCTTTTTTATTAAAAGTAACTATTATGGATGAGAAAACATGTAAGCCTGTTGATAAATTATTTGTTGATATTTGGCATTGTAATAGTCGGGGGAAATATTCTGGTTGGAGTTATATAAGTCCGGATATACCACCTGAAGTCGGTGAAATATCCGGTATCAACAGAACTGATGATAAAGTTTTTCTACGAGGGGCTCAACAATCGGATAAAAATGGGGTGGTCAATTTTACCACTATTTATCCAGGGTTTTATGTTGGTAGAGCAACTCATATTCATATTGCAATTAGACAGATCAGCAAGGATATCAATGAAGAAGAGCATTTTGCTTTTGTTGGTCAAATGTATTTTCCTGAAGAAATTAATACAGAGGTCTATAAATATGATCTGTATTCAAAACGGAGGGTAATCAGAACTAAAAATCATGAGGATAATTATTTTAAAAATATGAGTGGTCATCTTTCAGAAATAAAATTAACAAAAATAGACGAATCTGATATTAATCGTGGGATACTAGGTGAGATAATTCTGTCAGTAGACTTGGAAAATATATCTAATTTTATAACTAAAGATGATTTATATTCCCATACGGTATGACCGATTTTGTTGAATAAACTAAATTTCAATATAATAACAGTCGGAATTATAAAGTAACCTATGTAAATGGCATATTGATTAATAGTTTAAAAAAATATCAAGTGCTTGATATACCTAATAGATTTCGAGCCGCAGCGCGGCGGTAAGTGAACAAATCCCCAGGAGCATAGATAACTATGTGACTGGGGTGAGTGAAAGCAGCCAACAAAGCAGCAACTTGAAAGATGAAGGGTATAAGTTACATACGGACATTGTGCAAGCACAGAGAGGATTGTCTTTGCTATTTGGTTAACATTATCCAGTAGATCGTATTTCTCTGTGCCTGTCACTTTTGTGGAGAACTTTTAACTGCGTGAACAGAATATCAAATTAATGAGTTGCACCTCCACTGATGGCGATATCCTCACTGTTTTTTAATGCTTCATCAATGGCGATTTCCAGTGCTGTTATTACTGTTTCCAGTGCCATACTCGGTGTGCCAGAGTACCGCACTGCCTGCTCAGGCAGATAAGGGATATGGATAAAACCCCCACGTATTTTAGGATTGGTGTACGTCAGATGATGCAGCAAGCCATACATGACATGATTGCAGACGAAAGTACCTGCGGTCTGTGAAATTGAAGCTGGGAGTCCTGCTTCATGTAAACCTTTGACCATTGCATTGATGGGTAACGTAGCAAAATAGGCGGCGGGACCGGTTGCTACGATTGGCGTATTGATAGGCTGGTTACCTTGATTATCAGGAATACGTGCATCGTTGATATTAATCGCCACGCGTTCCACTGTGATATTTGGTCTACCGCCCGCCTGTCCTACGGCAATTACCAAGTCAGGTTGGACGTTATCAATAGCAGCATATAAGTAAGTCAGGGAGACGTTGAATACGCATGGAAGCTGGCGTGCTTCTATGCGGGCTCCACACAATTCACGCCCTTGTAACTGCTTGACTGCTTCCCATGATGGATTAATCTTTTCATCGTCAAAAGGCTCAAAACCGGTAATCAAAACTGTTTTCTGTGTTGCCATAGGTAGTACTCCTGTATGATGGAAAGGTTCTAATATGTTTAAACAATATGTACCCTATTAAAGGGTGACGGTGATATTTATATTTGGTAATTGTTTTATTTTTGTTGAGAATATAAAGAGAATATGGTGAAAGATAAGAAATAAAATTTTATTCTTAATTTTTTTGGATAAAATACAGGTAATTTTTAAATATATTTTTCATAGGATAAAGTTATTGTGAAAGTAATTTTTATTATTGTGCTGTTGCTTGTTAATATTTATTGCTATCGATTCTCTGGATAGAAAATTTCGATGAGATAGTCATTTGTTTTTTGTCTTGACAATCAATAAATCGGGTTAGCCATTTGGATATATTTTGTTCCCGCCATTATTAAAATCATAAATATAATTAAATAATTGGCTGTTTGTTACATAATATGAGCGTATTCAGTTTAGCTTATGGCAGAAAGGAAATGCCCGGTTCTTTATTTTTGCGTTTGTGATTGCTATTTAGTCATATGTTAATTTTTGTCTTTATAATAGTTCGCTTATTTTTACTCATTTTATGATTATTTTGTGACTTACATCACAAAATAATGTACGTTTTTCTTTTTTATCTTACTTTGAAGTGATATTTATCACTAAAAGATGTCTAAATGCTCAATACAGTAGATTTCAACTAATTTCGTTATAAATTTTTCCCTTTGAGGAGTCTGATATGTCTGATGTATTTCACTTAGGTCTGACCAAAAGCGACCTGCAAGGCGCAACTTTAGCTATTGTTCCAGGCGATCCGAAACGTGTAGAAAAAATTGCAAGATTGATGGATAACCCAGTTCATCTTGCTTCTTTGCGTGAGTTCACGTCGTGGCGTGCAGAAATTGATGGTAAAGCGGTTATTATATGTTCCACGGGAATTGGTGGCCCATCAACTTCCATCGCTGTTGAAGAATTAGCACAATTGGGGGTTCGTACTTTCTTGCGTATTGGGACAACAGGTGCAATCCAGGAAAATATCAATGTTGGAGATGTGCTGGTAACCACGGCTGCTGTTCGTTTGGATGGTGCCAGCTTGCATTTTGCTCCAATGGAATTCCCGGCGGTTGCCGATTTTGACTGTACCACTGCACTGTATGAAGCCGCAAAAGATTCCGGTGTAACGACACATGTGGGTGTAACGGCCTCTTCCGATACTTTCTATCCTGGTCAGGAACGCTACGATACCTATTCCGGCCGTGTTGTGAGCCGTTTTAAAGGTTCCATGGCTGAATGGCAGGCGATGGGCGTCATGAACTATGAAATGGAATCTGCAACTTTGTTGACTATGTGTGCAAGCCAGGGGCTGCGTGCAGGTATGGTTGCCGGTGTCATTGTTAACCGTACTCAGCAGGAAATTCCTGATGTTGAGCTACTTAAGAAAACAGAAAGTAACGCATTGGGGATCATAGTCGAAGCTGCTCGCCGTTTGTTGTAAATAATACTTTTTGGGCCGGAGTATTCCGGCTCACTCTTCTTTTAAACAGAAATCTGTTAATGTTTTTGAAATTTACAACTCATTAAGAGTCATCATGATTACTACATCTTTATTGCATCCATCAGTACTTCCCCTTCATGGCGGGATTAATTTTCGTGATTTAGGCGGTAAAATGGTAGCCAGTGGTGGGAAAATTAAATCAGGTTTACTTTTTCGCTCTGGTGCTTTGGATCGTTTAACAGAAAAAGACCAATCTTTCCTGACAAATAAAAACCTCTTTCAAATCATAGATTATCGTGACATAGGTGAAATAGAAGATAAGCCTGATCAGGTATGGAATGGGGCTAATTATCATCATGCTCCTGCCAATCCATTATCCAAGGAAGTGAATGCGAATCTGGAAAAATTGACATCAGAGATGTTGGAACAATTTGATCCTCAGTCATTTATGTTCCGTCTTTATAAATTACTGCCTTTGAAAAATGAGGCCTATAAGATATTAGTTAAGTTGCTGCAACAGCCGGAAAAGGGCGGGATAGTACAACATTGTGCGGTAGGTAAAGACAGAACGGGTGTGGGTTCTGCACTGGTGTTGTTTGCTCTTGGGGCCGATTTAGATACGGTAATGGAAGATTATTTGGTGACGAAGGCCACGCTGGCACCTTACCGTGAATATTTGTTAAATGAACACGCGAAAACCATGAGTGATGATATGGTTGAGAAATTCGCTTATGTCTATTCCGTCAGAGAAGAGTTTTTAATGGCGGCACTAAACAGTATTAACCAGAATTATGGCAGTGTAGATGTATGGCTGGAGAAAGATCTTGGCCTTGATTTTTCTGCCCGTCAGAAATTACAAGGTTATTTCCTTGAATAAGAAGTTGGTTTAATTCTGGTTAATACAACAGTGGTTAAATTGAGTGTGGTATTAATCAATACAGGAATTTGAATTTGAGCCTTCATGAAATAGTTGAATTGGTAATCGCTTTTGTTAAAGCACACGATACTTGGATTATGCCGATTGTTTTCTTGCTTGCTTTTGGTGAATCTTTGGCTTTTTTCTCTTTGTTATTGCCTGCAACGATCATATTGCTTGGATTAGGTGCATTAATAGGTGAAAGTGGCCTTAATTTCTGGTCAATTTGGTTGGCAGCAGCGGTAGGGGCTTTTTTGGGTGATTGGGTATCCTATATCGCCGGTGCGCATTTTAAAGGTGATGTTGGCAAAATCTGGCCGATTTCCCGCAAACCACAATTGCTGACACGAGCGCATAATTTCTTTGAGCGCTGGGGTATTTGGAGCATTTTCCTTGGTCGGTTTTTTGGGCCATTCCGTGCAATTGTGCCATTGGTGGCAGGTATTTGTACCATGCCGTTGCGTTACTTCCAGGTTGCCAATATCTGTTCCGCACTTATCTGGTCTTTTGGGGTATTAGCTCCGGGTGCTTTTGGTTTGCAATGGTTAGCTCAATGGATAAGTTAATTGAGAGCCGCTTCGCAGACTGAGCCACCGGTGTAAATCAATCTGGACATCTATACAGTGTTAATTTAACTTAGCTGGTCGAAGAATGTAACAGAGGAAATATAGGTGGATATCCAGTTGTTGTATACGTTGATTGGCGTTCTTGGTGGCCTGTTGGGCGGTGGGGCTCTGGTCTGGCTCTTCATTCATCAACGTATTCAGCAGCAGGAACTGGAGTTACGGGAACTGAGTAGTCAGCTTGCAGTTGCCAATGAAAAACTTGAGCAGTCTGTTTATTGGCGGGTTGAATGTGAGCAACTGAACCAAGAATTACGGGCTCAGAGAGAAGTCAATAACGCGCAAGAATCTGAGTTGCGGGAAGTGATTACACGTCTGGAAGAGAGCCGGCTTGCTGCCGAAGAGAAACAGCGGTTATTGATCAACAGTGAACTACGCCTGAATACCCAATTTGAAAACCTGGCTAACCGTATTTTTGAACAAACGGGGCGTCGTACCGATGAGCAAAATCGCCAGAGCCTTAATAGTCTTCTGGCTCCATTTCGTGAACAACTTGATAGTTTTCGCTGTCAGGTACAGGAGAGTTTTGGTCAGGAAGCCCGTGAACGGCATACTCTTGCACACGAAATCCGTAACTTGCAGCAACTGAATGTTCAAATGGCGAAAGAAGCAGTCAATCTGACTAATGCACTTAAAGGTGACAACAAAATTCAGGGAGATTGGGGGGAAGTGGTGCTGGCTCGTATTCTGGAAGCTTCTGGTTTACGGGAAGGACATGAATTTCGCACTCAGGTGAATATCAAGGCAGAGGGTAACAGCCGCTTCCAACCCGATGTTATTGTTCATTTGCCGCAAGGGAAAGATGTGGTGATTGATGCCAAAATGTCGCTGGTCGCTTATGAGCGTTATTTTAATAGTGAAGATCAGCACCAGCGGGAATCAGCCCTTCAGGAACATATCAGCTCAATTAAAGGTCATATCCGTGGTTTGAGCCGCAAAGATTACCAGCAGTTGCCTGGGTTGAAATCGTTGGATTATGTACTGATGTTTATTCCGGTTGAACCTGCTTATTTGGTTGCCCTCAACAGGGCACCTGAGCTGCTTGATGAGGCACTTAAACACAATATTATGCTGGTTAGTCCATCAACATTATTAGTTGCTGTGCGTACTATCAATAACTTGTGGCGCTATGAATATCAAAGCCAGAATGCGCGTTTAATCGCGGATAAGGCATCCCGTATGTACGATAAGATGCGTTTGTTTGTTGATGATATGCAAGGCTTAGGGCAAAGCCTGGATAAAGCTCAGTTTAATTATCGGTTGGCAATGAACAAGCTTACTGAAGGACGTGGTAATCTGATAAGCCAGGCTGAGGGGTTTCGTAAGTTAGGGGTAGCGGTGAAACGTTCTATTGATCCCGAATTGGCTAATAAGGCCAACCAACCATCCTGTGATAATGATTAACGTCAGGATAGGGTTTTATCTGAAAGGCTGATACACTTTTTATAACAGTTTGAATAAAAAACGGGCAAATAACATGGTAGACCAAACGAAACAAACCACACATTTTGGTTTCCGCACCGTAGCCAAAGATGAAAAAGAAGGTATGGTAGCCGAAGTATTTCATTCCGTTGCGGCAAAATACGATTTAATGAATGATTTGATGTCGTTTGGCGTCCATCGTATTTGGAAACGTATGGCTATTAATGCCAGTGGTGTTCGCCGATGCCAGAGAGTCCTTGATTTAGCTGGTGGTACCGGAGATCTGGCAGCTAAGTTTTCCCGTATAGTTGGTGAAAAGGGTCAAGTTGTTCTTGCTGATATCAATGAGTCTATGTTGAAGGTTGGGCGTGAGAAATTACGTGATACCGGTATTGTTGGTAATGTCAGCTATGTGCAGGCTAATGCGGAAGCGTTGCCTTTTCCTGATAACTATTTTAATTGCATCACTATCTCTTTCGGCTTGCGTAATGTAACTGAAAAAGAAAAAGCTCTGCGTTCTATGTTTCGGGTTTTGAAACCGGGCGGGCGCTTATTGGTGCTTGAGTTCTCTAAACCGTTGCTCGCACCATTAAGCAAAGCTTATGATGCATACTCTTTCCATGTACTGCCAAAAATTGGTCAGGTTTTTGTGCAGGATGCTGATAGTTACCGTTACCTGGCGGAATCCATCCGTATGCATCCTGATCAGGAAACACTTAAAACCATGATGGAAAATGCTGGTTTTGAACAGGTGACTTATACCAATATGACCGGCGGTATTGTTGCACTACACAGAGGTTTTAAATTCTGAGATGGAAAAACCATCACTGAGTACAGCCATTAATTCCACACTTATGCCGGTTTTAACCGCAGTGATGGAAAGATCGTTGAACCACTTGTTGTACCGCGAACCAGTATTACGACCTGCACGTATGCGGCTGGTGGGCAAAGTTTTGTCGATTGAACTGGAAGAAATGAATACACCACTCACATTAGTATTCAGTGAAAAACAAGTGGATGTATTAAGTCAATGGGCTGAAGCGGCCGATTGCACCGTTAAAACTAACTTTGCTGCTTTGCTTAAGCTACGAGATCGACAACAAATTTCCAGGTTGCTCAATAGTGGTGAAATGGTTATTGAAGGGGATATGCAGGTTGTTCAGCAATGGTCTGCTTTGTTGGATATGGTTGAATGGGATTTGGCTCATTATCTTTCCCCTTATCTCGGGGATATCGCTGCTGAAGGTATCAGCCAGGCCATTAAAAAGGGATTTCAGTTTGTTTCCGGCTCAATAGAATGTCAGAAAAATTATCTGGTGGAAACATTAACGGAAGAATGGAAACTGGTGCCAAATGCGCTTGAAGTGGCTTATTTCAGCGAAGAAGTCAGCGTGTTGACTAAAGATATCAGTCAAATAGAACAACGATTGGCAGTATTAGAGGAAAAATATGACTCCAGGTGAATTAAGGCGCCTTTATTTGATCATACGGGTTTTTCTTTCTTACGGATTGGATGAGCTGATTCCTCGAATTCGTTTGACTTGGCCTCTTCGTTTTGGACGTTATTTGTTGTTTTGGATCCCGAATAGACATAAAGATAAATCGCTTGGAGAGAGGCTGAGACTTGCCTTACAGGAGTTAGGGCCTGTCTGGATTAAATTTGGACAGATGCTTTCAACACGGCGTGATCTTTTTCCTCCGGCAATAGCTGATCAACTGGCATTGTTGCAAGACCGGGTTGCCTCTTTCGACGGTGCTTTGGCTCGTCAATATATTGAAGCTTCTTTAGGGGGGCCGCTGGAAACTTGGTTTGATGATTTTGAACCTATAGCTTTGGCCTCTGCTTCAATTGCGCAGGTACATACTGCCCGGTTAAAAGAGAACGGTCAGGAAATTGTTATCAAAGTCATCCGCCCTGATATTCTGCCGGTTATCAAAGCGGATATTCGGTTAATGTATCGCCTGGCTAATTGGGTACCGATGCTGTTGCCTGATGGGCGTCGTTTACGCCCTCGTGAAGTGGTGCGGGAATACGAAAAGACGTTGATTGATGAGCTGAATTTACTGCGTGAAGCCGCTAATGCAATTCAGCTTCGCCGTAATTTCGAAAATAGCTCAATGCTTTATGTACCGGAAATTTATTCTGATTATTGCCGTGAAAATGTTTTGGTGATGGAACGAGTTTATGGTATTCCGGTTTCTGATATTGAAGCACTGGAAGCGCAGAATACCAATATGAAATTGCTGGCTGAACGGGGAGTACAGGTCTTTTTTACTCAAGTCTTCCGTGACAGTTTTTTCCATGCGGATATGCATCCGGGAAATATCTTTATCAGTTATGAGCATCCTGAAGATCCGTTTTATATTGGTATTGATTACGGTATTGTTGGTTCGCTTAATAAAGATGATAAACGTTATCTGGCGGAAAATTTTATCGCTTTCTTTAATCGTGATTACCGGAAAGTTGCTGAACTTCATGTGGATTCAGGTTGGGTTCCCAGTGATACTAATGTCGAAGACTTTGAATTTGCAATCCGTACAGTTTGTGAGCCAATATTTGAGAAGCCACTGGCGGAAATTTCGTTTGGTCATGTTCTTCTGAATCTATTTAATACTGCCCGCCGTTTTCATATGGCAGTGCAGCCTCAGTTAGTGCTTCTGCAAAAAACGCTTTTGTATGTAGAAGGGTTAGGACGACAGCTCTATCCACAGCTTGATTTGTGGAAAACAGCAAAACCCTTTCTGGAGGAGTGGTTACATAGTCAGGTTGGATTGCCGGCTATTATTCGGGCGCTGAAAGAAAAAGCACCTTATTGGGCAGAAAAGTTGCCGGAACTACCTGAATTAGTGTATGACAGTCTTCAACAGCATAAACATTTGCAAGCCAACATTGAGAAGCTATCAGATCAGTTAAAAGGGCAGCAGACAAAACAGCGACAGTCGCAGTATTTGCTCGGTGTTGGTGCGACATTGTTTCTTTGTGGGAGTTTGTTTTTGTTGTCTGGCTTAGTCAATATTCCTTGGTTGTTTATGGGCGCGGGTGTCGTCTCATGGCTGTTTGGCTGGTGTGAGTTAAGTAAAACAAAGTAAAATTTGTCTTCGGTATTTTCGAATATATAGTTCGTCGTATAATGAGCTATCAATGATAATCCCTGTTAAAGAGGTAAACCAGAATGGGCGGTATAAGTATTTGGCAATTACTCATCATTGCTGTCATCGTAGTACTGTTATTCGGCACAAACAAACTCCGTACTCTGGGGTCTGATCTGGGAGCATCTATTAAAGGTTTTAAAAAAGCGATAGGGGATGATAATCCGCCTCAGCAAGCTCAGAAAACCAGTAATGATGCTGATTTTGAGACTAAAAACATTGCTGAAAAGCAATCTGCCGCTCAATCTGAATCATCTGAGAGCAAAAACAAAGAGCAGGTATAAACCGTGTTTGACATTGGTTTTAGTGAACTGCTGTTGGTTATGGTCATTGGCTTGGTGGTTCTGGGGCCAGAACGGCTACCTGTGGCAGTTAAAACGGTTGCCGGTTGGATCAGAGCATTACGCTCTTTAGCGGCTAACGTCCAAAATGAGCTTGCTCAGGAGCTGAAATTGCAAGAGCTCCAGGAAAGCCTGAAAAAAGTCGAAGAAGAGGCGGGGTTACAGAATTTGTCCCCGGAATTGAAAGCTTCGATGGATGAGCTAAAAGAAGCGGCTGAGTCTTTGAAAAAGGCATACCAAAATGAGCCTGATGCAGGGAATATGAAAGCATCAGAAACAGATGAGGTGGCTCAAAAGCCAGCAGAGTCTCAGATTGTGGCTTCGCCCATATCATCTTCTCTGGTGGATGATAAAGCGGTTTCTGAAACGAAGAAAAAAACTTCTGATTAAGTTAATGGTGAACACAAAAACATGGCTGTTGATGATACTCAACCACTTATCAGTCACCTTATTGAACTGCGTAAGCGAATTCTAAACAGTTTACTTACTGTATTAGTGGTTTTTTTAGCGTTGGTCTATTTTTCTAACGATATCTATCAGATGATCTCTGCACCTTTGATTAAGCAATTACCTCAAGGTGCCAGTATGATAGCGACGGATGTTGCCTCTCCCTTTTTTACACCAATAAAGCTAACCATTATGGTGTCTATATTCGTATCTGCACCTATGGTTCTCTATCAGGTATGGGCATTTATTGCGCCCGCGTTATATAAGCATGAACGTCGTTTGATGATCCCTCTGCTCGTTTCCAGTAGCCTGTTGTTCTATTTGGGGATGGCATTTGCTTACTTTGTTGTGTTTCCGATTGCTTTTGGATTCTTTGCTAAGACAGCTCCTGTAGGGGTTCTGATTGCAACGGATATTAGTAATTATTTGAGCTTTGTCATGGCACTATTTATGGCCTTTGGTGTCTCTTTTGAAGTACCGGTTGCCATTATTTTATTGTGCTGGAGTGGGGTAGTTACACCCGAATCCCTGAAGAAAAAACGGCCGTATATTTTGGTAGGTGCTTTTGTTGTTGGCATGTTATTAACGCCGCCGGATGTTTTCTCACAAACCTTACTCGCTATTCCTATGTATCTACTGTTTGAATTGGGGATTTTGCTTTCCCGTTTCTACACCGGACAGCGCAAACTGGGAGATCGTTCAGAAGAAGAGCAAACATCAGAAGCAAATACGGAAAGGTGATAATAGTAATCTTAACATGTTGTTCTGTAGTGCTAAGATAATTAACTCAAAGCGATAGCATATTAATTAACCCAGCGTCTATGCGCTGGGTTTGAGTTAGGAGAGCTATATGAGCTATGCATTTCCAGGAACTTTCCCTGGTCGCCGTATGCGCCGAGTGCGCCGTCATGATTTTTCCCGTCGTTTGGTTGCTGAAAATCAATTAACTGTTAATGACTTAATCTATCCGGTGTTTGTCATGGAAGGCACTAACCGTCGTCAAGAAGTACCTTCTATGCCAGGAGTGTATCGTCTGACAATGGATCTTTTGCTGAAAGAAGCTGAAGAGATTGCCCGACTGGGTATTCCTGTTTTGTCTCTGTTCCCTGTTATTGAAGCAGATAAAAAATCTTTGGATGCGAAAGAAGCTTATGGCCCTGATGGGTTGGTTCAACGTACGGTTCGTGCGTTGAAAAATGCTGTTCCTGAATTGGGATTGCTGACTGATGTGGCATTAGATCCATTTACTACACATGGTCAGGATGGGATCATCGATCAAGATGGTTATGTGATTAACGATGTAACCAAAGAAATTTTGGTCAAACAGGCTCTGTCGCATGCAGAGGCTGGGGCTGAGATTGTCGCACCGAGCGATATGATGGATGGACGTATTGGTGCAATCCGCGAGTTGTTTGAAGCGGAAGGCCATGTCAATACTCAGATTATGGCCTATTCTGCTAAGTATGCTTCGGGTTATTACGGTCCGTTTCGTGATGCTATTGGTTCAAGTAGTCATCTGAAAGGTGGTAATAAAAAAACCTATCAGATGGACCCGGCTAACAGTGATGAAGCATTGCAGGAGATTGCACAGGATTTGCAGGAAGGTGCCGATACTGTAATGGTCAAACCGGGTATGCCTTACCTGGATGTGATCCGCCGGGTAAAAGACACCTTTGGTGTGCCGACCTTTGCTTATCAAGTATCTGGCGAATATGCTATGCACATGGCTGCGATTCAGAATGGTTGGTTGCAGGAACAGGTCATTATAGAGTCCTTGCTATGCTTCAAGCGTGCAGGAGCAGATGGTGTACTGACATATTTTGCAAAACAGGTTGCTCAACAGTTATATGAGCAGAGGTTTTAATATTTGATTAAAAACGGGTGAATGTGAATTCTGCCCGTTTTTTGTCTGATTAAAGCTTCACAAACTGTTTGTTATCAAGCGCTTTAGGTAATTGTTTATTCAGAATATTCAGTAATAGAATAGAGCGGGTTTCTCCATCTGGCTCATTGTAGATAGCCTGCAATCCTTCAAATATCCCTTCAGTAATTAATACCGTATCACCGGTCACAGGTGTATCTGGTGATACATATTCTTGCTCTGTTGCAGACATGATTTCATTAATAAGAGCGTCCGGTACGATAGCTGGGCGTATACCAAAACGAACAAAATGGCTAACGCCACGTGTTGAATGGATAGTCGTGGTATGAATAACTTCTGGGTCAAACTGAACAAATAGGTAATTAGGAAAAAGGGGTTCTGTATTCACAGTACGTTTACCGCGAGTTATTTTTTCAATTTTTGCGGTAGGAGTCAGGCAGGCAACATCCTGTCGTTCCAGATTTTCTATTGCTCGTGAAATTTGCCCACGCTTACAGTAGATGAGGTACCAGTTTTCCATGTTTATTTAACCTTGATCCAATGACTATTAAGCATAGCAAAATAGGAAAGGGCATTACAGGAATTATCTCAGTGATAATTGTTTGATGATAGATATTTATTGTTATGAGTAGATACTGCGTTTCTTAGTAAAAAAGCTGTGAGTAATATCATGGTAAGCCATAGGTAAAGCGATCAATATAATGCTGGTGATTCTGTCTGCAATTAATATAAGGAAAAGAAAGATGGAAGTATTTCTGCTGAGTAATGGCAAACTTTCAGGTAATCCGGATTGGTTGAGTTATGCCAAGGAGCGGTTAGATGTAATGATTGAGAAACGCGCTATTTGCTCTGCGGTGTTGATTGCATACGCGGTTATTCAAGGTGATCATGAGCAGCGAGCTAAAGAGCTTGGAGAAGCTTTAGGAATAAGGGTAACAAATATTGAACGTTTTAACTCTCCTGTTCAGGCGATTGAGAATGCAGAATGTATTTTGGTTAGTGGAGGAAATACTTGGTTACTGAATCAGCTATTACATGAAAACGGTTTGATTGTACCCATCCAGCGCGCAGTGCGTGAACGTAATATTCCGTATATTGGTTGGAGTGCTGGTTGCAATGTGGCGACGCCAAGTATTCGTACTACTAATGATATGCCTGTTCGTAACACTGTTGTCATGCCGTCCATCGGATTGTTCCCCATACAAATTAACCCTCATTACATTGATAGCCGTATTAGTGGTCATATGGGGGAGACTCGTGATGAACGTTTGGCTGAATTCTGTGCAATGAACCCAGAAGAGATAGTGATTGCATTACGTGAAGGTAGTGGTTTGCATATTGATGGCGAAGAACTGCGTTATTTTAGTGGTAAGAATGAAGGGTTTAAAATATTCCAACACAATAAATTTTTCCCTGAGCAATTTGAAACCAAAGTATTAGCTAATTGGGTCCCATTGCGTTGTATTTGACTTTGAGGTCGCAAGGTTGAATTAAACCCATTGCTTTTTAGTAAGTTATTGGTTTAATTTGTAGTCTTGCGATAAAAACATAAAAAAGCTGAGTGGGATAGCTTATAATGTCTTCCCCCTTAAAAACCGGCATGAATGGATAGTATGAAATACCGTGACTTAAGAGATTTTCTGACCTTGTTGGAACAGAAAGGTGAATTGAAACGTATCAGTCTCGAAGTTGATCCTTATTTAGAGATGACTGAAATTGCGGATCGTACCCTTCGCGCTGGTGGTCCTGCCTTACTGTTTGAAAATCCCAAAGGTTATTCAATGCCTGTATTGTGTAATTTGTTTGGTACCACTGAGCGTGTTGCTATGGGGATGGGGCAGAAAGATGTTAAGGCTTTGCACGATGTCGGTAAGTTACTGGCTTTTTTGAAAGAGCCTGATCCTCCGAAAGGTTTTCGAGACTTGGTGGAGAAGCTGCCGAAATTTAAGCAAGTTCTTAATATGCCGACCAAACGGCTTAATAGTGCGCCTTGTCAGGAACAAGTTTGGGTTGGTGATGATGTAGATTTAACCCGTCTTCCTATAATGCACTGTTGGCCAGAAGACGCTGCTCCGCTGATTACTTGGGGGCTGACAGTAACCCGTGGTCCGAATAAAGAGCGGCAAAATCTTGGTATTTATCGCCAACAAGTGCTGGGTAAAAATAAACTCATTATGCGCTGGTTATCTCATCGTGGTGGAGCCCTTGATTTTCAGGAATGGTGTCAGGCACATCCAGGAAAACGCTTCCCGGTAGCTGTTGCGTTAGGTGCCGATCCCGCAACAATATTAGGTGCTGTGACGCCAGTTCCTGACACGTTATCGGAATATGCATTTGCTGGGTTATTAAGAGGATATAAAACAGAAGTTGTGAAATGTCTTTCAAATAACCTGGAAGTACCAGCAAGTGCTGAGATCATATTAGAAGGATATATTGAGCCTGGCGAATTAGCTCCAGAAGGGCCATATGGTGACCATACAGGCTATTATAATGAAATCGATATGTTCCCAGTGTTCACTGTGACGCATATTACTCAGCGCCATGATGCTATTTATCATTCGACTTATACTGGTCGCCCGCCAGATGAACCTGCTGTGCTAGGGGTTGCATTGAATGAGGTGTTAGTACCGATTTTACAAAAGCAGTTTCCTGAAATTGTCGATTTTTATCTGCCGCCGGAAGGCTGTTCCTATCGTCTTGCCGTTGTGACCATGAAGAAACAGTACGCTGGTCATGCCAAGCGAGTCATGATGGGAGTTTGGTCGTATCTGCGGCAATTTATGTATACAAAATTTGTTATTGTTTGTGATGATGATATTAATGCCAGAGACTGGAACGATGTCATTTGGGCAATAACTACACGAATGGATCCGGCAAGAGATACAGTATTAATGGAGAATACACCAATCGATTATCTCGATTTTGCATCACCAGTCTCAGGATTAGGGTCAAAGATGGGAATGGATGCAACGAATAAATGGCCGGGGGAAACGCAGAGGGAATGGGGACGCCCTATTGTGATGAGTGAAGAAGTGCGTACCCACGTCAACAAGATTTGGGATGAATTAGATATTTTAGGACCATAAGAGGGAACGCATGACAACACTGAGCTGTAAAGTAACCTCTGTAGAGGCTATTACGGAGACGGTTTATCGGGTACGGTTACTTCCGGATTCTCCGTTCTCATTCCGCGCCGGTCAGTATCTGATGGTGGTGATGGATCCGAGAGATAAACGTCCGTTTTCAATGGCATCAACGCCTTCAGAAAAGAAGTTTATTGAACTGCATATTGGTGCTTCTGAGCTGAATTTATATGCGATGGCTGTGATGGATAGAATTTTGGATCAGAAAGTGGTCAATGTTGATATCCCTCATGGTAAGGCTTGGTTCCGGCAGAGCAGCACTAATCCACTGTTATTGATTGCGGGAGGGACGGGTTTTTCTTATACCCGTTCTATATTGCTGACAGCGTTAGAAGAACAACCTGAGCGCCAGATCTCTATTTATTGGGGTGGCAGAGAATCACAACATTTATATGATCTTGCTGAATTACAATTACTTACAGAGCGTTATCCTAATCTGATGGTTGTTCCGGTTGTTGAACAGTCGGAGAATGGATGGTGTGGACGTACTGGAACCGTGCTCAAAGCGGTACTAGAGGATTTTGGTAGTTTAGCCAATTATGATATCTATATTGCAGGGCGATTTGAAATGGCAAAAATTGCTCGTGAGCGTTTTTGTAGTGAGCGTGATGCTTCTGCTGACAACATGTATGGCGATGCTTTCGAATTCATTTAAAATAATAATAAAAAAAAACCCGCCCCTGACAGGCGGGAATTACGGCAACAACGACTCAGTTATAATATTTTCTACAGATAAGTTCTTAATCCATTCTTTCTATAATAGTGGCAATACCTTGGCCTAAACCGATACACATGGTTGCCAACCCAAACTGAACATCGTGGCGCTCCATTAGATTCAACAATGTTGTTGTAATGCGAGCACCTGAACAGCCTAATGGATGCCCGAGAGCGATTGCTCCACCATTAAGGTTCACTTTGTCATCCATGCGATCCAGCAAATTCAGACCTTTCATGCAGGCAATTGATTGAGCGGCAAATGCTTCGTTTAGTTCAATTACGCCAATATCATCCAGCTCTAAACCTGCTTTTTTGAGAGCTTTCTGTGTAGCAGGGACAGGGCCATATCCCATAATGGAAGGATCACAACCAACAGCAGCCATTGAACGGATACGGGCGCGAGGTTTTAGTCCCAGATTTTTAGCATAGCTTTCACTGGTTATCAGCATCGCAGATGCACCATCGGATAAGGCAGAGGAGCTGCCTGCTGTAACCGAGCCTGTTACCGGATCGAAGACAGGACGCAGAGCTGCCAGATCTTTCAGATTGGTATCTGGACGGATAACTTCATCATAATCAAACAGTTTTAGTATGCCATCGGCATCGTGACCATAAATTGGTGATATCTCATTGGAGAATGCACCTGATTGCGTTGCTTGTGTTGCACGTTGGTGAGAGCGAAGTGCAAATTCATCCTGCATTTCACGGCTGATATGGTGAATCTTTGCCAGCATTTCGGCGGTTAAACCCATAACTCCTGCGGCCTTGGCGACACTCAGGCTCATTTTAGGATGGAAATCCACACCATGAGTCATCGGAACATGGCCCATATGTTCTACACCACCAATCAGTGTGACACTGGCTTCTCCGGTCATAATCATGCGGGCACCATCATGCAGTGCTTGCATTGATGAGCCGCATAGTCGGTTAACGGTCACGGCAGGTACAGCGTGAGGGATATCAGCCAGTAGTGCAGCATTACGGGCAATGTTGAAGCCTTGCTCCAGAGTTTGCTGAACACAGCCCCAGTAGATATCATCTACTTTGTGTTTCTGTACTGCCGGATTACGTTTAAATATCTCTTTCATCAGGTGAGCAGAGAGATCTTCAGCCCGGACCTGACGGAATGCACCACCTTTTGAGCGCCCCATTGGGGTGCGGATGCCATCAATAATGACTACATTTTCCATGTTTCCAGACCTCACGCTGTTGTTCCGGTGCTGACAGCAATCGTTGCTGCTGTAGGGTAGTAACTTTCATTACGTTCAGCTTTGGCTTTCAAACCAGGTGGTACCTGATAAAGAGCACCGAGGTGAGCATAATTCTCAGCCATTTTAACGTAATTTGCTGTTCCCATTGTTTCCAGATAACGGAAAACACCACCGCGGAATGGAGGGAAACCAATACCATAAACCAGAGCCATATCCGCTTCTGCCGGGCTGGTAATGACACCTTCTTCCAAACAACGGACAACTTCGTTGATCATTGGAATCATAGTACGGGCAATGATCTCTTCACCGGAGAAATTATTCTTCGGTTGGCAGATGGTTGCCAACAGTTGATCTGTTTGCTCGTCCTGCTCTTTCTTTGGTTTGCCTTTCTTATCCTGAGTGTACTTATAGAAACCGATACCGTTTTTCTGTCCGTAGCGTTGATTTTCATATAGAACATCAATAGCATCTTTATAATCACGCTGCATACGATCCGGGAACCCTTGAGCCATGACTGATTGAGAATGATAGGCGGTATCAAGACCAATGACATCAATAAGGTAAGCAGGACCCATCGGCCAGCCAAATTCCTTCTCCATAATTTTGTCTATCTGGCGGAAATCACCACCATCACGTAATAACATACCGAAGCCAAGGAGATAAGGGAGTAGCACTCGGTTTACAAAGAATCCCGGACAGTCGTTAACGACAATAGGTGTTTTACCTATTTTGCTGGCGTAAGCAACTACAGTTGAAATTGTCTTTTCAGAGGTTTTTTCACCGCGGATCACTTCAACCAGTGGCATACGATGCACTGGGTTAAAGAAATGCATACCACAGAAGTTTTCCGGGCGTTTTAGCGACTTAGCTAGTTCTGAAATTGGAATTGTTGAAGTGTTGGATGCCAGAACACAATCTTCATTAACCAGAGTTTCAGTTTCTGATAGTACAGCCGCTTTGATCTTAGGATTCTCTACTACTGCTTCAACCACTATTTGAGCCTGTTCGATGCCGGCATAATTTAATGTAGGTTGAATAGAAGAGAGGGTTTTCGCCATTTTTATGGCATCCAAACGGCCGCGTTCAAACTGTTTGTTCAGAAGTTTCGCCGCTTCATTCATTCCTAATTCAAGGGCATTCTGACTGATGTCTTTCATCATGACAGGAACCCCTTTGCGGGCAGATTGATAGGCGATACCGCCACCCATAATTCCTGCTCCCAGAACTGCGGCATACTCAGGTATTGTTACTTTTTTCAGATGTTGTTTCGCCAGTCCTTTGATGTACTGGTCATTAAGAAAAATGCCGACTAAAGCACGGGCAACATTCGTCTGTGCAAGAGGGATAAAGTTGGCGGCTTCCACTTTCAGTGCTTTATCACGGCCAAGTGTAGCGGCTTTTTCTATGGATTTAACTGCGGTAATAGGCGCAGGGTAATGAGGACCGGCAGCTTTCATCACCATACCTTTTGCCACGCTAAAACTCATGCCACGTTCAACTTCATTGAGTTTCAAGGGTTCTAACTTTGGCTGGCGTGCTGCTTTCCAATCAAGTTTCCCTGCAATAGCTTGTTCCAGCATTGATATTGCGGAATTAATTAGTTTTTCACCAGGGACAACGGCGTCAATCAGGCCGTTTTTTAATGCTTCTTCTGCACCAATGTCTTTACCAGCAGCAATGATATCCAGTGCGTTATCCGTCCCGATGAGGCGTGGAAGGCGAACTGAGCCGCCAAAACCAGGCATAATACCAAGCTTGGTTTCTGGCAGCCCAATGCGCACATCGGGGGAGGCGATACGGAAATCTGTAGATAGAACACATTCACAACCGCCACCAAGAGCATAACTATTTATTGCTGAAATGGTTGGGACGGGTAAATCTTCTATCCGGTTAAAAATGCTATTTGCGAAATCAAGCCACTCTTGCAGTTTTTCTACAGGTGCATCGAATAAAGAGAGAAATTCAGTAATGTCTGCACCAACAATAAATGCAGCTTTATCAGAGCGTAATAAAACGCCTTTTAATTCAGTTTGTTGTTCCAGATTGGCGACAGCCTTATCCAGAGATGCAACAGTTTTGGTATCCAGTTTATTAATAGCGGCAGGGGCATTGAAAACCAGTTCAGCAATGCCATCTTTCAGCCAGCTTACTTGAATTGTTTCACTTTGATAGAGCATGTCGTTCTCCTAAATGAGCGCATACCATCTGGTATGACCAGATAGGCTTGATTGTGGTTATTATGTTAAGTAAATGCAAATGAGTGATTAGTTTTTTGCAAGGGTGATCACAAGTGAGATTTGTATCTCATTAACAATAGTTGTTTTTATATTTTTATAAATAAGGAGTTAGCGGGATCTGATAAATTGGGATGATTTTCGCGTGATACCTGCAAATATCAATGATTGTGATAAGCTAATGGTTCAGCCATAAAATAAAAAAAGGTCAATTGAAATGGAAAAGTTGGCATCTCTGTATCACGAACATATCTCTACATTGCAACAACGTACGCGCGAAGTACTGGCCCGTAATCAATTGGATGCTCTGCTTATTCACTCCGGTGAATTACAGCGTATTTTCCTAGATGACAGAGACTATCCTTTTAAAGTTAGTGCTCACTTCAAAGCTTGGGTACCCGTAACTAAAGTACCTAATTGTTGGTTATGGGTAGATGGTATTAATAAGCCTAAATTATGGTTTTATTCACCGATAGATTATTGGCACAGCGTAGAACCGTTGCCAACCAGCTACTGGACTAAAGAAGTTGAAATGATTCATCTGGCAAATACCGGAGATATCAATTCAGAGTTAAGTACTTATGTGAAACAGAATGTTGCTTATATTGGTTGTTCACAACCAAGGGCAAAAGAACTTGATTTTTCTGAACATAATATCAATCCGAAAGCTGTTCTGGATTATTTGCATTTCTATCGTTCATATAAAACAAATTATGAACTGGCCTGTATGCGTGAGGCGCAAAAAACGGCTGTTGTTGGGCATCTGGCAGCTCATGAGGCATTTCAGGCTGGAATGAGTGAATTTGATATTAATATATCTTATCTGATGGCAACAGGTCATCGTGATACAGATGTGCCTTATGACAATATTATTGCTATAAATGAAAATGCGGCTGTTTTGCATTACACCGTATTGCAGCATAATGCGCCTTCGGAAATGCGTAGTTTCCTGATTGATGCTGGTGCTGAATATAATGGCTACGCAGCAGATATCACCCGTACTTATTCAGCAAAAAGTAATAACGAATTTGCTGCTCTGATTAAAGATATGAATGCGGAACAAAAAGCGCTAATCAGTACGATTAAAGCAGGAGTTTGCTACACTGAATATCATATTCAGATGCATCATAGGATTTCTAAATTGTTGAAAAAACACGGCATTGTTAAAGGTGTTAGTGAAGAAGCCATCGTTGAAAAAGGGCTAACAACACCATTCTTTCCACATGGTATTGGTCATCCTCTTGGATTGCAGGTCCATGATGCGGCAGGGTTTATGCAGGATGATACCGGTACACATTTAGCAGCTCCGGCTATATATCCATATCTGCGTTGTACCCGTATTCTGGAACCCCGTATGGTGCTAACTATCGAGCCTGGCCTTTATTTTATTGAGTCGTTGCTTGCACCTTGGCGTGAAAGTGAGTTCAGTAAGCATTTTGACTGGAATAAAATTGGGATGTTTAAACCGTTCGGCGGTATTCGTATTGAAGACAACATTGTTATCCATGAAAATAAGGTGGAAAATATGACTAGGGATTTGCAACTACCATAATGAAGCCTTATTTGATACCCGCAGCTCCAGTGAGTTTGACTGAGGAGATTAAAAAAAGTCGCTTTATTACCCTGCTGGAGCATACCTGTGGAGTAGATGAAGCTAAGGTATTTATCCAGCAAATCAAAGCTCAGTACCCTGATGCCCGGCATCATTGCTGGGCATTTGTTGCTGGTGCTCCGGATGATTCACAACAATTGGGTTTTTCTGATGATGGAGAGCCTTCAGGGACCGCAGGTAAGCCGATGCTATCTCAGCTTATGGGAAATAATATCGGTGAAATAACCGCAGTTGTTGTTCGTTATTTTGGCGGAATAAAATTAGGTACCGGTGGATTAGTAAGGGCATATGGAAATAGTGTCCAACAGGCGCTGAAATTATTGGAAACAAAATATATGGTTCCACAGAAAATTTGCTCCTTGCAGTGTGAATATGCCCATATCTCTATGATTGAACAGTTATTACAGAAATCAGAGGGGCAGATTATTGCCAGTGAATATGCAGAGAGTGTTACTTTGCGAATTTCACTTCCTGCTACCTTGGTGGGTGAAGTCGGTGATAAATTACGTGATCTGAGTCGTGGTGTACTGTATTTAACACCTGATCTGTAAATATTCTCTGTTAACTGTGTTAACTGGATTTCTAAGGAACCAGCTGAATGCATTTTCGTGCCATAACCCGTATTGTTGGGCTGCTTGTCATTCTTTTCTCTGTCACCATGATTATTCCAGGGTTGGTAGCACTAATCTATCGTGATGGCGCTGGGCGTGCATTTAGTCAGACATTTATTTTTGCTTTAGTTATTGGTTTGATGCTTTGGATGCCAAACCGGGAGCAAAAACATGAATTAAAGCCTCGGGAAGGGTTTCTTATCGTTGTTTTGTTTTGGACGGTACTTGGTAGTGTTGGGGCTTTACCTTTCATCTTTTCTGAGCAGCCAAATCTTTCTATTACAGATGCATTCTTTGAATCTTTCTCTGGTTTAACAACAACGGGTGCTACAACACTTATTGGGCTTGACACCTTGCCTAAAGCAATTCTCTTCTATCGGCAGATGTTGCAATGGTTGGGGGGGATGGGGATTATTGTGCTGGCTGTTGCAATACTGCCTCTGCTTGGGGTCGGAGGGATGCAGCTTTATCGGGCTGAAATGCCAGGGCCTTTGAAAGATAATAAAATGCGTCCACGAATTGCTGAGACAGCGAAAACTTTGTGGTTGATTTATGTGTTACTGACAATTGCCTGTGCTCTGGCGTTATGGGCGGCTGGTATGTCAGTTTTTGATGCTATTTCCCACAGCTTTTCAACCATTGCAATTGGTGGATTTTCTACTCATGATGCCAGTATCGGTTATTTTAATAGCCCTGTGATAAATACTATCATTGCGGTTTTTCTGCTGATTTCTGGTTGTAATTTTGGTCTGCATTTCGCGGTGTTAACGGGGCGCAGTCTGACAGTGTACTGGCGAGACCCTGAATTCCGTATGTTCATCTTTATTCAATTAGCACTGGTGATTATCTGTACTTTTATCTTATGGCACTATGCTGTTTATAAATCGGGAATGGAGACACTGAATCAAGCTTTTTTCCAGGTTGTTTCAATGGCGACAACGGCTGGGTTTAGTACAGATAGCTTTGCCCGTTGGCCGTCATTTTTGCCAATACTGCTGTTGTGTTCTGCTTTTATCGGTGGCTGTGCGGGTTCGACCGGGGGGGGACTGAAAGTCATTCGTATCTTGTTGCTATTCCTCCAAGGTTCCCGTGAGTTGAAGCGGTTGGTTCATCCGAATGCGGTTTATACCCTAAAATTAGGGCGAAGAGCATTACCTGAACGTATTATTGAAGCTGTCTGGGGATTCTTCTCTGCTTATGCTTTGGTATTTATCATCAGTTTGTTATTACTTATCGCTACTGGCGTAGATGAACTTTCTGCTTTTTCTGCGATAGCCGCTACACTGAATAATCTAGGGCCTGGGTTGGGGGTTGTTGCTGATAATTTCACTGCAATGAATCCTGCGGCTAAATGGATATTAGTTATAACAATGTTGTTTGGTCGCTTGGAAGTATTTACTTTGTTAGTTTTATTTACACCGACCTTCTGGCGTGAATAATCTATTGAAAGAAGGATATCGCTATGAACTGTTTATTGCTTTACTCCAGCCGGGATGGGCAGACTAAGAAAATTATTACCCGCATTGCTGAGAATCTACGCAGAGCAGGGCAGATATGTGATCTCAGAGATTTAGCAACCGCAGAAACAATCGATTTGAAATCTTATGACAAAGTTATGATTGGAGCTTCAATCAGATATGGTCATTTTAGTTTAGCATTGAAAAAATTTGCTGTTCGTCATCAACAACAACTGAATAAAATGCCAACTGCATTTTTTGGCGTGAATCTGACGGCAAGGAAACCAGAGAAGCGTACACCTGAAACGAATGTGTATGTTCGTAAATTTTTGCTTAATACCCCTTGGCAGCCAGATCTGTGTGGTGTTTTTGCTGGTGCGTTACTTTATCCTCGTTATCGCTGGTTTGATCGTGTAATGGTTAAACTGATCATGAGGATGACAGGTGGAGAAACTGATATAACCAAAGAGATTGAATACACTGACTGGCAGCAAGTCGATCATTTTGCTGATGATTTCCTTGAAATAGCGAGTGAAAAATAACTGATTTGTTCTTTTTTTCAGTTTTTGGTTGAAAAAAGCCGCGAACGGAAGTTTTTTTTTAATAAACGCTTGCCAGCGCCAAAGAACTCCCTATAATGCGCCACCACTGACCGACACAACGCTGACAAAACGTGTGAGGTCAGGCAGAGCAACGTGAATCAGCGCTTGACTCTGCGGGCGAAAAGCGTAGTATACGCAGCCCGGCTGAACCAGAATGTT
>NZ_AYSJ01000011.1:248090-447432 GCF_000517265.1 Photorhabdus khanii NC19 | reverse complement strand
GAGGGTGTTTGCGTTTTTGGCGTTTTTTTGATTACACAGTGAAATCTGAGCTTAGAAATTCTTTTCTAATAATTAATTTCAATGTGGCTTCCTAAATAAAAAGCATATATTAGCCTGATGTTTTCTTAGTACTACAGTCGTATTTTCTTTTCTCATAGAAGGTACTCTCATAGGAAAACTTTTAAGTCATGCAGTTTCTCTGCGTTGTGAACATCAGAAAAAATATGGACTTGGGGTTTCTGCGACTGTGGTATTAGAAAGAGAATTAAAGTGCCTTGAGGTACGATCAGAGTTTTTGAGGAAGACTCAGTTCGTGGAGATTATCAGCTAGATTCGTTTAGAATGCTTTTACTGTAAAGTTGATGGCTAAATAAGCTTTCATAATAGTGATACACTTATTTTTTTCATTCCAGGTTATTGTTGTAACGAAAACGCCTTCATGAACTCTTCCACATATTGAAGTAACTGCCACATATACTGACAGCAATGATTTCGTGTTACTGTTTCATGTAACGATTGCCACAAACGTTCAATCTTGTTTAGCTAGGGAGAATAAACAGGTAAAAACAACAAATTAAATTTAGCGTTCTGCTTTAACCATGCCCTGACTTTCCGGCTTTTATGAATGCCATAGTTATCTAAAATGACTGTGATACTTTCTGCATGGCGATATTGGACATTCATTTCCTCTAACAGGGTGATAAATAAATCAGAATTCTTTCTTACCCCACTGACATACGTGACTTTACCTGTTTGTGCATTGAGACAACCCGCAAGATAGTGTTTTTGATTTTTCCCCGGTGTCACTACCCGCTTTTACTGCCCCTTAAAGCACCAATCCGCACCGATCTTGGGGTTAAGGTCAATATCCACTTCGTCTTCGTAAAAAACGGGGTTTTGCTCTGACATGTTGGACAATGCCTTTGTAATTGTTGCCATTTTCTCGTCATACTCCGGGTCAGATTTTTTTAGGGTAGGCGCGGCCTTTCTCCACACAATACCCTTCTGGTAAAAGTAACGATATAACGTACTTTTTGAGAGTGATAAGTTTAATAATGTATTGATTATATTAGTAATAAGCTCCAGGCTCCAGCGTGAACGCAGGTAGCCAAAATCCTGCGGGGAGTGCTGTAATAAGAACGACAACAAAGTAAAAAGTGGCGATAAATGCCAGACAGCGGGTCTTCCTGCCGGCAGGCTTTTTAACCCTTCCAGGCCAGATAATGTAAACCCATTTATCCAGTGATTAACTGAGGAACGTGAACAGTGAAGAGTCCTGGAGACATGAGAAACAGTACTCCCTTCATGTAACATCAAGAGCGTGGTGAGGCGACGCGCATAATGTCATGTAAGCGGTTTTGATTGTAGGATTGCTATATACAAACACCCTACGGGCTTGAACCCGATAACTAAAATAACAATCTGCCCTTCTCTTATATTTATGAATCACGCATTTCAGTTGATATTCATAGTAACAGGCTAAAATATCTAGATCTTGAATTTAAATCACTTATCAAAATCGTTCATATCTTTCTCATCAGGAAGTTCACTATATTTCATCAGGTTTTTATTACCATCTATCACTATTAATTCTTTCTGTGGTTTAAAACAGTTACTCAATGGGGAACGGCAGTGTTTTTGAGATTTATGATGAATACCCAACCAGTCACTAATAAGATAATAATTATCTGAAGTTGAAAAAGGCGTGTTTACTACACCAGTGTGGCGATATTGTGCATTAACATTATCGTTATACCAGATAAATAAGGGGATATTATAAGTATCTTTTCGTGGGTTACTGACACCGTGATGATAACGGATGTCACCATTCTTATCTAAGCGTTGTAACCCGTGATCTGAGAAATAGAGGATAGAGGCTTTTTCTTCTTTGATTTTATTGATGATTTTTTTCATTAGCTGGTCTGTATAAGCTATTGAACTGTCATAGCAGTTATCATCTTCATTCGATGAAAAGGAAATTAGTTTATTTTCTGGGAAGCGGTTACAGGATGGCTCATGACTTCCATAGATATGCATGATAATAAATTTCTTACCTTTTTGTTCTAGGGCATCATCTAAATAAGGTAACAACTCTTCATCATATCCAATATATTTATTCCATTTCTGATTATCAGCCATATTAGCGATAATGGTAATTAAGCTGTTACTTTTGCCAGATCTGCCTTGATTACTTATCCAGGTTGTCTTAAATCCTGCATCTTTAGCTAAGGATACAATATTGTCAGCATAATGAGTCTTATCTTTGAGCTGATATAAGGTGACATTAGACAGTGAAATAGGTACAGATAATATAGTAACTGGTGCTGGAGAAATAGCTTGATTGAATATCAGCATATTTTTTTGCATTATGTTTAATGTTGGTGTTGTGATTTTATTATAACCGTATAGAGACATATGATCTCTTCTTGCTGATTCTCCTATTAGTAGTACATAAGTATCAATATCTTTATCTTTTTTTATATAATTAAAATTTACTTTAACAGACGTAATTCTCCTGATTTGTTGATTTTCATATATTGCTCTTACCATTGCTGATGAGTTATAGAATGGTGTTCCCATTAAAAAATGCTCTGACAAAATTATCTTATCTGAACGTTTTTTTTCTGAAATATAATAATCAACTGGTACTAATAGGCAGGAAAATAATAAAGCCAATATATTGAATTTTAGAAATCGATAATCTGTATTTTTTGATAACCACTTTATGGATAAAAAATAAATTAACATCATGAAAATAAAGAATAATACATAGTATTTGTTGTAAGACAACATACCTACAGCTTCACTGCTATTTGTATTGATAAAAGTATTGGCAATAGTTGAAGAGAAGCTTATCTGGTGTTTACTAGAGAAGAAAAATGATGTAGATATATTAAGTGACCATAATAAAGAGATAAGTAAAACTAAAGGCTTGAAATATTTAAAACGATAGAGAAATGCGTTAGTACTTGCTAGTAAAAAACTCAGTAATACTATCTTTAACTTATACTCATTAGCCACATTACCAATGAAAATTATTGGCAGTAAAGCCAGAATTAAGATAATAAGAATGGGTAATTTATTTCGCATATAGGCTAATAATGTTAAGTAGCGAATTGAAATAATAAAGTTAATCATTAACCTAAGAGTAAAACAAGAGCTTAACTTGCGAAATAGCTCTGAGTTTAGATGGCTTCCTAATAAAAATACCTCTCCCGAAGGAGAGGTTGAGTATAAAATCGTAACTAATGTGATTTTCCTTGTGCGATACCAAGCCCTGTTTGTGATCGAATAAATTGAGTTCTGAATTGTTCTCTTTCCCGCATACCTTGTAGTGAATTATCGGTAAGAGAAAATAGCCATGAACCGGAAAAAGCGACAATCATTGAGAATAATGCTGGATATTCATAAGGATAGATTGATTTTTCATGGCCGAGAATGCTGACCCAAATTGTTGGACCTAGGATCATCAAAACGACAGCTGTAATTAACCCCAGCCAACCTCCGATTAATGCGCCACGGGTAGTGAGTTTGCGCCAGTACATAGACAAAAGAATGATTGGGAAGTTACAGCTTGCAGCAATAGAGAATGCCAATCCAACCATAAAGGCTATGTTCTGATTCTCAAATAAAATACCTAATCCGATTGCGACAAACCCAAGTATCACAACAGTTATTTTTGATACTTTCAATTCATCGCGCTCGTTGGCTTTGCCGCGCTTAATGACGTTTGCGTACAGGTCGTGTGATACTGCTGATGCTCCAGCCAGTGTCAGTCCTGCTACAACTGCCAGAATGGTGGCAAAAGCTACAGCGGAGATAAAACCGAGGAACAAGTTCCCTCCAACTGCACTTGCAAGGTGAACGGCTGCCATGTTAGTACCACCGATTAGCGCACCTGTAGCATCTTTAAATGACGGGTTTGGGCTGACCAGGAAAATAGCGCCAAAACCGATGATGAACGTAAGAATGTAAAAATAGCCGATGAAGCCAGTAGCATAGAAAACGCTTTTTCGTGCTTCTTTCGCATCACTTACAGTAAAGAAACGCATAATGATATGAGGTAAACCAGCGGTACCGAACATCAATGCGAGACCAAGAGAAAGTGCGGAAATCGGATCAGATACCAACCCTCCTGGGCTCATGATGGCTTCACCTCTTGAATGAACAGCAACAGCTTCTTTAAACAGCATGTTGAAATTGAAGTTTACCGCTTTCATGACCATAAGAGCCATAAAGGTAGCGCCAGCCAGCAATAGAATGGCTTTGATAATTTGTACCCAGGTCGTTGCCAGCATGCCGCCAAACAGAACATAAAGTACCATCAGAATACCAACTAATACGACCGCAATATGGTAATTCAAGCCAAAGAGCAATTCGATAAGCTTACCTGCTCCAACCATCTGTGCAATAAGATAGAGGGCAACAACAACCAGTGAGCCAATTGCAGATAAAGTACGGATTGGGCGTTGTTGTAACCGGTAAGAAGCAACATCTGCAAAAGTGTAGCGCCCAAGATTTCTTAATCGTTCGGCAATCAGAAATAGGATAATGGGCCAGCCAATGAGAAAGCCGATAGAATAAATCAGCCCGTCGTAACCAGATGTATAGACCAGAGCGGAAATGCCAAGGAATGATGCTGCGGACATAAAGTCCCCCGCAATCGCCATGCCATTTTGGAAGCCAGTAATACGTCCACCCGCAGTGTAGTAGTCAGTACGGGAGCGCGTTCTTTTTGAGGCCCAGTAAGTGATATAGAGTGTGAAACCAACAAACAGGACAAACATAATAATGGCCTGAATGTTGACGGGTTGCTTTTCTACGGAACCAGAGATTGTGTCGGCCCATATGAGATCAGGAAATAGCAGTATTATTGTTAGCAAAAATTTCTTCATTTTTTTACCTCGTCAAGAATTTGTGAGGTAAGACGATCGAATTCGCCATTAGCTCTGATTACATACAGGCCAGTTAAGATAAATGAGACAACGATTAAGCCAATGCCAACGGGTATCCCACGGGTAATATATGAACCAGCATAAAGAGGGGTACCCAGCCATTCGGGTGCAAATGCAATGAGGAAAATAAAGCTGACATACAAAACTAATGTGATTATTGATAGCAGCCATGCAAAACGGCTTCGTTTTTCAATTAATTCTTTGAAACGAGGGTTATTCTCGATCCCTTGGTAAATGGCGTCGTTCATCAGAATGTCCTCTTACTATTTTTATTATATTCATTGATTAAGCCGCCTTACGGCGGCATGGTATGTCACGAAATATTCATTGTTTGTTTTTCTTCCAATAGTTTTTCTACTACCCCTGGATCTGCCAGTGTTGAGGTATCTCCCAGATTACTGGTATCACCGGAAGCAATTTTACGCAGGATGCGGCGCATAATTTTTCCTGAGCGGGTTTTTGGTAAAGAATCTGTCCAGTGCAGGATATCTGGTGTAGCGATCGGGCCGATCTCTTTACGCACCCAATTACGGACTTCGGTATATAATTCTGGGGAAGGTTCCTCGCCGTGATTCAACGTGACATAGGCATAAATTGCCTGCCCTTTGATATTATGTGGAACACCGACGACAGCGGCTTCAGCAATTTTGGGGTGGGAAACCAGAGCGGATTCAATTTCAGCCGTGCCCAGACGATGACCGGAGATATTCAATACATCATCAACACGGCCAGTTATCCAATAATAGCCGTCTTCATCGCGGCGTGCGCCATCACCACTAAAGTACATTCCCTTAAAGGTAGAGAAGTAGGTTTGTTCGAAACGGTCATGATCGCCGAACAGTGAGCGTGCTTGTCCCGGCCAGGAATCAGTAATAACCAGGTTTCCTTCACAAACACCTTCTAATAGCTCACCAAGGTTATCAACCAGCGCTGGCTGAACACCGAAGAACGGTAGAGTTGCGGAACCGGCTTTCAGTTCAGTTGCTCCTGGCAGTGGCGTTATCATGAAGCCACCGGTTTCTGTTTGCCACCAGGTATCGACAATCGGGCATTTGCTGTTACCAATTTTCTGGTAATACCATTCCCATGCTTCCGGGTTAATAGGCTCACCGACTGATCCCAAAATACGCAGAGAAGTCCGTTTCGTTCCTTCAATAGCTTTGTCCCCTTCAGCCATCAGGGCACGAATTGCTGTTGGTGCCGTGTACAGGATATTTACCTTATGTTTATCAACAACCTGACTTAGACGGTTAACCGCAGGATAGTTTGGTACGCCTTCGAACATCAGAGTGATAGCACCGCAGGAAAGCGGCCCGTAGAGCAGATAACTATGTCCAGTCACCCAGCCCACATCTGCTGTACACCAATAGATTTCGCCTGGATGATAATCGAATACATATTTGAATGATAAGGATGCATATACAAGGTAGCCACCGGTGGTGTGCAGCACGCCTTTAGGTTTACCGGTAGATCCGGAAGTATAGAGAATAAACAAGGGATCTTCTGCGTTCATCTCTTCAACTGGGCAGTCAGCACTTACGCCTACTGTCAACTCATGCCACCATAGGTCGCGACCTGAGTGCCAATTACCAATATTTCCGGTACGCTTAAAAACAATAACATTAGATACACTGACAACTGCTGAATTACTTAATGCGTCATCAACATTCTTTTTCAGGGGAATTGTACGTCCGGCTCTCAAACCCTCATCGGCAGTGATAACCAATTTAGTGTTCGAATCAATGATACGACCGGATACGGCATCAGGAGAAAAACCTGCGAAAATAACAGAATGGATAGCACCAATGCGGGCACATGCTAACATGGCAACTGCCGCTTCCGGCACCATCGGCATGTAAATAGCAACAACATCGCCTTTTTTAATACCCATATTTTTCAATGCATTAGCAAACTGGCATACATCATGATGAAGTTCACGATAGGTTACGGTTTTGGACTCTGTTGGATCGTCGCCTTCCCAGATAATAGCGGTTTGATCGCCACGCTCTTTTAAATGGCGATCGAGACAGTTTGCGCTTAGATTCAGTGTTCCATCTTCAAACCAACGGATATTGACATGTCCAGGATCAAAAGAGGTATTCTTTACCTTGGTGTAAGGCTTAATCCAGTCAACAATTTTACCTTTCTCACCCCAAAATCTTTCGGGATCTTGCAGTGATAATTGATAGTCTTGTTGATATTGTTGTTTATTCATCAGGGCATGTTCTGCAATGACAGCAGGAATAGAGTGCTTCATTATTTGAGTCATATTAATATTCTCCTTGCGAATGTTAATAGTATGTCAAAACAAGGTTAACTAAAGTGTAAGGAGAATTTTTGTTTTTTTTTTGCGCGGAAGATCACGCAATAAAAAGAATATTTTTCACGTAATTGCCATTTAGTGTAATGGGTATAATTAGGTTTAATTGCTAACCAAAAATAGTAATTTAAAATCCTAATCCAATAATAATCTTAAATATAGATAAATTGACTGATAAGTCACTGAAACACAGTTGTATGATAAAACCATAGTGAGAATATGGCATTGATAATCATTTCCAATAATATTTAATTAACTATAATGATCATGTTGTTCACAAGGTGTGGACTTTGAACCATTCTTATATGACTGGAGTACATGATATGAGCTATTTACTACCTTCTCTTCCTTACTCTTATGACGCTCTGGAACCTCATTTTGATAAGCAGACGATGGAAATCCACCATACCAAGCATCATCAGACTTACATTAATAATGCCAATGGCGCTCTGGAAGCCTTCCCAGAGCTGGCAAAACTGGATGTTGATGATCTGATTCAGCAATTAGATAAGATACCTGCTGATAAACGTACTTTTGTACGTAACAATGCTGGTGGGCATGCTAACCATAGCCTATTCTGGAAGGGTTTGAAATTAGGGACAGCTTTGCAAGGCCCATTAAAAGAAGCTATTGAACGTGATTTCGGTAGTGTGGATTCTTTTAAAGAGAAATTTGAGCAGGCGGCAGCGACTCGTTTTGGTTCCGGCTGGGCGTGGCTAGTACTGAAAGATGATGGCAAACTGGCGGTTGTATCTACTGCTAACCAGGACAGCCCATTAATGGGTGAAGCTATTTCCGGTGCTTCTGGCTATCCAATTGTTGGTCTGGATGTTTGGGAACATGCCTATTACTTGCAGTATCAAAACCGTCGTCCTGACTACATTAAAGCGTTCTGGAACGTTGTTAACTGGGATGAAGCTGCAAAACGTTATCAGGAAAAAGTGAAATAATTTTCTAACTCGTTTTCTCTTTTCTGCTATGCCGGCTGATATTACTGCCGGCATTTTTATTGATTGGGTATTGGTTTATGATGATATCGTCAGACTGATTTCAATAAGGAAAGTGAATTATGTATTATCCGCAGGTATATACAGGCAAAATTGAAATATCAGAAAAACTGTCTGCCAGTGCAATTAACAAACGGATGGTTGATGGCAGCCTGCGTCTGACTTCTCTTGGATTGGAAGGTGATGAACAGGCTGAAACCCGCGTCCATGGTGGCCCCGATCGTGCGCTTTGCCATTATCCTCGCGAACACTACGATTTCTGGAAACATCAATTTCCTGATCAGGAAGATTTCTTTATTGCTCCAGCGTTTGGCGAAAATATTTCCACAACTGGCCTGACTGAAGAGAATGTTTGTATTGGTGATATTTTCCGTTGGGGAGAGGCCATGCTTCAGGTAACTCAGCCTCGCTCGCCTTGTTACAAACTCAATTCTCATTCCGGTATCAGTAATTTTTCTGCCATTATGCAGGGGAGTGGTCGTTGTGGCTGGCTTTACCGAATTATTTTAGCGGGAAATGTTAGCCCGGATGAGCCTTTTGTTCTTATTTCCCGTAATAGTGATGTTTTGGTTAAAGAAGCGATAGCGATTGTTTTTAATATGCCATTTGATGAAGAACAGTATCGGAGATTGATGAGTACAGCTGGGTTATCCGCCAGTTGGAGTCTGACGATGCAAAAGCGGGTTATGTTTGGAAAGATTGAGGATTTTAACCGTAGATTGTTCGGGAAGTAATAAAATGTGCACGTGGTGAACGTGCACATTTCAGATTGCTGACTTTTAGCATCGTGACTATCTATCACTGTCAGGTTTTCGTCAATGATAAAACGAAAAAGTTTTTACTGGCAGTTTGTATGGACATTAAACGTCTTTTTATCGCATTTTGTTACTATCAGATGGATTTTAATGCTGTTTTAACCTTGCGGTTTAGCACTTTTTATTTATTACCGTGATATAGGTTCTTGCTGTTGGTAAACGCGAGGACGAAAAAGCCTATGATACTGCGCGTAAACGGATTCAATGAGGTTGAGTGATAAGTAAGCTGCGCTGGGAAAAAGACACTTCCCTTGCTGTACAAAAAACAGATTTAATTTAGAATTACCTCCGTTCCCCAAACAGTCCCTAAATCAGGTGAGTGAATTTCAGCGATTCCGACAATAATACCCGTTATCCAGAACAATCCTGTTGAGATAGAAACCAAGATGTCCGATATCAGTAATTTGCTGCGGGATCCGCAGTTTTTTTCCATGCTGCATAAACAGATGTTGCAGTTTGCCAGCTTGCAGCTGAATGATTTTCATCAGGCGGAAGATGTTGTCCAAGAGGCGCTGGAAGGGGCGATGAAGAATGCCGCTTCTTTTGCCGGACGAGCCGCCTGGAAAAGCTGGGTGTTTACGATCCTGCGCAACAAAATCTCGGACGCCTTGCGTATGCGTTATCGGCACAGCAGCGTGCAATTGACTGATGATATTGATGAGCAAAATTTCGAAGCGCTGTTTGATGAATCTGGTCATTGGCCGCGAAACGAGCATCTTCAGCGCTGGCATTTACCGGATGAGGCGGCCGAGCAGGAGCAATTCTGGACGGTTTTCGAGCTTTGTCTGACACAGTTGCCAACGCAAAACGCGCGGGCATTTATGATGCGCGAATTTATTGGTCTTGAGACTCAGGAGATCTGTCAGGAGATGGCGCTCTCTGTCAGCAACCTGAATGTGATGCTCTGGCGTGCGCGTATGCGTTTACGCGAATGTTTGTCACAACGCTGGTTTTCCCAGGAGGATAAATATGCTTAGTTGTTACCAAGCTACGCGCCTGATGTCTCAGGCGCTGGATGAAAAAATCGTGCTTTCTCAAC
Source organism: Photorhabdus khanii NC19 (assembly GCF_000517265.1). Classification (GTDB taxonomy): domain Bacteria; phylum Pseudomonadota; class Gammaproteobacteria; order Enterobacterales; family Enterobacteriaceae; genus Photorhabdus; species Photorhabdus khanii. Next base: position 437,296 of record NZ_AYSJ01000011.1, on the reverse strand, counting down.
ATGTTCAGCTGATGCTGCATTTGCGAATATGCGACGGGTGCCGAAACTTCAGACAACAGCTTGCCGACCTGCGCACTATCACTTCCGCATTCGCTCGTGGCGAAAACGAGAATCAAAATAAAGTAACGTAGGGAAGGGGAATCAGGTACGATGGCGGTAAATCAGGCGATCAAGCGAAAACCTCCCACCGCCATACGTCACCAGATACAACTGAGCCGTCAGCCAAGTAGCGTGGACAGGCCAGGCATCCGGATAAACAAATATCTGAATCACCAGCGTCATCACCATTAATGCTAGAGCAGAGAAGCGTGTCGTTAATCCGACAATCAGCAGCAGCGGAAACAAATGTTCTGCGGTTGCGGCCATGACGGCAGCAACATCGGGTGGCAGCAGAGGAAGCTTGTACTCGCTGGTAAAGAGCGACACGGAGCTGTCGGTAACGCGCGGGATCCCTAGTTGCCAGGGTGTGCGTGCCTCCAGAATATCTATGTTTAATCCCACCACTTTGCTTTGGCCCGACAACCAGAATGTTGCGGCAAGGCTAATGCGCGCCAGAAGGGGGATAACACTTTCCTGTGCAATGTGTTGCCCTTTTAACACTAATATTTTGAGTAATGCCATTTTAGCGCTCCGTGTTGCTATATAGAGAAAGGATCAGCCCGTAGTGCTGCATGCGTTGTAAAACCTGCTGAGGCTCAAAAATTGCATCTTCCCTGGCGGCGATATCTAGGGCTTCGGTAAGACACCGACCGGACTGGATCATGGCAACAAATTGCATTTCCGCACGGTTGAGCAACATTATTCGCACGTCATCGTCAACACGGCACAGCAGCATATGTTCCGGCTGGAATGGGTCCAGCGCCATCTCGTTTTCACTTTGTTGGTGTGAGGCCCACAGGCTGAAGACAGCATAATCTGAACTGAAGAGCCGTACCGAAGGATGGATCTCCATCAGCAACTGTGCGGGATCGTCACCGGGGGCCGCTTCTGCCGTTTGTACGGCAGGGTCCGCCGCGTGCAGCGATTCAATAAACAACATTTCCAGCCGGGTGAGATCGCTCAGCCAGGGCCAGTCTGCTAATGGCTGAAACGTTGCAATCCAGTCCGGCAATTGCGCGCCATAGCCCGCCAAAACAGGAGAAGAAGGCGGTTGTTGACGTATAAACTCCGCCGCCATCGCACGGAAAAAGCACTCTCCGAGCTGGGCGAGAAGGACGGGGCAGTTTTCGGCCAGTGCGTCAATCAGCGATGCTATGACATTATTACGATAAATCGCAAAACGTACCGCCGGATCGCTACCGTTCCAGGCTGTCAGCCCCTTTGGTACCGTGAGGTCGGGGTCAAGAAGTGCTTGATACAGTTGTTGTTGCATTTTTCGCGTTCTCCGTAATGTAACGCTGGGCATGGCTGGCTTCGTTCAGCAACACGTCTAATGGTGGAATATTGCTGTCCCATTCGATCAGAGTGGCGATCGGCCCCGTTTCACGCAGGGTCTTGTTATAGAGATCCCAGACAGGCTCGGTCACATGACTGTCGTGTGAATCAATCAGCAGCAGGTCGTTTGCCCCATCGCGGCTTTCCGTATAGCCCGCCAGATGAATTTCACCGACACAGTGAAGTGGCAGCTCGAATAGCATCTGCCACGGGCAGCGATTATGGTTGACGCCACTGATATAGAGATTGTTCACGTCCAGCAGTAATCCGCATCCGGTGCGGCGTATCACCTCGGAGATAAAGTCAGTTTCGCTCATGGTTGAGGCACTGAACTCGATGTAGGTGGACGGGTTTTCCAGCAGAATGGGGCGACGCAGCGCATTCTGTACCTGATCGATGTGTTCGCAGACCCGCGTTAGCGTGACGTTGGTATAAGGCAGCGGCAGCAGATCATTGAGAAATAGATCGTTGTGTGTCGACCAGGCAAGGTGTTCAGAAAAAACGGCCGGCTGGTAGCGTTCAACCAGCGCAGCAACACGTTGTAAGTGGGGCTGATTCAGAGGGTTTTCTCCTCCGATGGACATGCCCACACCATGAATAGAGAGCGGATAATCCTGGCGAATGGCGGTCAGTGCCTGATGAAACGGACCTCCCGCAACCAGATAATTTTCCGCGTGAATTTCAAAAAAACCGATATCGGGTTTATCGCGCAAGATAGCGCGAAAATGCTCCGGCTTTAACCCGATCCCTGCTCTGGTCGGAAGCCTATTTAGCATTAGGCGGTCAGGAGCGTCACGAGAGACGCTGTGTGGGGGTAAAGAAATTGTCATCGTATGAGCTCCTGCCTGATGTGCCTGGTGCCGGAATTACACTTCTTTAAATGCGTTTAGTTGACCAAAACCGGTCGGGGAGGTCGGGGACTTCATTTTTACGCAGGAACCCGCCGGTACCATTTTCCAGGCATTGCCCTGATAATCGATTTTTGAGGTACCAGCACAGGTGGTGCCTGCACCTGCTTTACAGTCGTTTTTCCCTTTCAGAGAAACGCCATAACATTTCTCCATTTTGCTGCCGGAATCCGCCATTGCTGAAGTGCTTCCCGCAATAAATACGCTGCCTAAGGCTAGGGCCAGTAATGCTTTTGTCGTTTGCTTAGTCATAGAACGTTCCTTTTATATTTGTGTAGAAGGTGAATTACTGCTTTGCTGAAACAAGCATTTGCTTCACTCAATTAGTCGCACTGCGCATCAATTTCTTACAGTGAATATGAGAAAAAAAATGATTTTTTTATAGTTAACTGATTTTTAATGACTTATTTTTGTGAATCAGATATCGGTCTGTACAAAAAACAAGATTGTTCTAGGATATTTTCCGTTTTTTAAGCGCATCCCTTCATGTTCATTGTAGTAGGCGTGAAAGTGAGGTGAGTTGTGGTCGCCGTAGTACATCTGTATCAGGATGCCAAAAAACTTCCGATTAAACTTAATAAAAAGCAGGCGTTAAAAGTGGTAAAAACAACGGTCAAAACCTGATGCCGATTAAAACTAGAAGGTAAAACAACGGCCTTTAATAAAGGCTTAAAATTTGCCCGTCATAAAACTATCAATGGAAAATGAGAAGAAAAAATTGGCCTTGCTAATGTTTATGTGCCCGAGGAAAAAGATAAATAAAATATGAATAGGTTAGTTAAGTAATATATTTTCCAAAATGAACCGCTTTAATAACAATTTCAACTACGGAATAAACTTTTTCACAAACCAGTTAAATAATAGGTGATAAAAAATTGGCATAATAAAACCCGCAAATAAATAATTTAAATTACAGGCTCTTTAAACTTGCATTTCTGATGACGCGAAAATCCCCTTCGTTTTTTAAATAGGCTTGGCTTGTCAGCGGTCTGAAATGTGCACGTAGTAAACGTGCACATTTTATCGCTTAATTATTAAGGATGAGCAATAAAGCCAACAGCTTCGTACACTTTATCCAGCGTAATCTGGGCGCGGGCTTTTGCCTTCGCTGCACCTTCTGCCATGATCTTATTCAGCAGGGCTTCATCATTACGGCAATGATGGAAACGCTCTTGTAACTCAGTCAGCATACCGGAAACTGCATCAGCCACAGCACCTTTTAGATGACCATACATCTGGCCTGCAAATTCTGTTTCCAGTTCAGGAATAGTTTTGCCGGTAACGCCAGCGAGGATATCCAATAAGTTAGAAACACCCGGTTTTTGTTCGAGATCGTAACGAACGCGGGGTGGCTCTTCTGAATCTGTGACTGCCCGTTTAATCTTTTTAGCTGCTGATTTTGGGTCTTCCAACAGAGTGATAACGTTGTTGCGGTTATCATCTGACTTAGACATTTTCTTTTCTGGGTCCTGAAGGGCCATAACACGGGCACCACCGGCTGGGATGAACGGTTCTGGCACAGTGAAGATATCGCCGTAGATAGCATTAAATCGTTGAGCGATATCGCGGCTCAGTTCAAGGTGCTGTTTCTGATCGATACCTACCGGGACCTGGTTTGTTTTATATACCAAAATATCCGCAGCCATCAGTACCGGATAATCAAACAGGCCTGCGTTGATGTTTTCGGAATGGCGGGCTGATTTGTCTTTGAACTGAGTCATACGGCTGAGTTCACCGAAATAGGTATAGCAGTTCAGGACCCAGCTTAATTGAGCGTGCTGTGGTACATGGGACTGAACGAAAATGGTGCTTTTCTCTGGATCAATGCCACAAGCCAGATAGAGCGCCAGTGTATCCAGAGTGCGTTTTCTCAATTCTTGTGGGTCCTGGCGAACAGTAATTGCATGTTGATCAACGATGCAATAGATGCAGTCATAATCATCCTGCATTTTAACCCACTGACGTAACGCCCCCATGTAGTTACCGATGGTTAATTCACCGGAAGGCTGCGCGCCGCTGAATACAATAGGTTTTTGGGCGTTTAGTTTTTCAGATACAGTGGGTTCATTCATTTTATTATGCTTCCTGAAGTTTCAAAGATGGGAGTCCAATTGTGGATAGCAGATCCGAGAAATTCGTTAATATGCAGTCTGGATTGCTTAATTCAATAGATTCACCGTAGTTATATCCATAGGTTAAACCAATACAAGGGCAACCCGCCGTTTGTGCTGCTAAAATATCATTACGGGAATCACCGACAAAGAGCAGTTCTTCCTTACGCAGTCCGAATGTGCCCATTGTTAGATAAACAGGTGCCGGGTGTGGCTTTTTCTTTTTAACATCATCACCGCCTAACACCAATGAAAAGTATTCACTGATACCGAAAGAATCCAGCAAAGGAGCAATAAAAGGTGTTGGCTTATTGGTGATGATACCCATTGGCAGGTTGTGTTTTGCCAGTTCGGCCAAGGTGACTTTGACTTCCGGGAACAACTGACTGCCTGTTGTTACCGTTGTTTTATAGAAATGGTCAAACAGCTCACGGGTTTCTTGATGCAGTTGTGTGGTCAATTCGACTCTGGCCCATGTCAACGCACGTTCGACCATAATATCTGCGCCGTTGCCTACCCAGACAGCAACCCGTTCTTTTCCCGGAGCAGGGAAACCTTTAGCTAACAGAGCCTGATCCAGTGCATCAGCCAAACCACCGGTACTGTCTACCAGCGTGCCGTCCAGATCAAAGGCGATAGCACGAATACCTTTTAATACCTTATTTGCCATGAGATACCTTTAACAATTCACTACGCATATTATCAATGACGGTTTTGTAATCTGGCTGACTGAAAATGGCTGAACCAGCAACGAACATATCTGCACCAGCGGTTGCCGCTTCTGCGATATTGCTGGCTTTAATACCACCATCTACCTCAAGACGAATATCATAACCACTTTCGTCAATAATTTTACGAACCTGGCGCAGCTTCTCCAGTGTTCCCGGGATGAAAGATTGGCCGCCGAACCCAGGATTGACCGACATCAACAGAATGATATCCAATTTATCCAAAACGTAATCAAGATAACTTAGTGGAGTTGCAGGATTGAATACCAAGCCGGCTTTACAACCATGCTCTTTGATGAGTTGCAGGCTGCGGTCGATATGTTCACTGGTTTCTGGATGGAAGGTAATGTAAGTCGCTCCTGCTTTAGCAAAATCCGGGATAATACGGTCAACCGGTTTTACCATCAGATGAACATCAATTGGCGCAGTAATGCCATAATCCCGCAGAGCCTGGCAGACCATAGGGCCGATAGTTAGGTTAGGAACATAATGGTTGTCCATCACATCAAAGTGAACAATGTCAGCACCTGCTGCCAGTACTTTTGCTGTATCTTCACCCAATCGCGCAAAATTTGCAGATAAAATGGATGGGGCAATCAGAAAATCTTTCATTATCTTCTCCAAATCATTTCTATCACCCCTTAATTGCGAGGCAAAAAGGGGGGATAAGTTAGCGATATAATGCCAAAAGTTCGTCTACTTTACTGCGGGCAAGGATATTCCTGCTGATAGTACGACGTGCTTTGACAATATGAAGTGAAGCCTGATGGTACCATTTTCGTGTCATTGGCGTATCGTGATTGGATATCAAAACAGGAATTGCACGTTCTGATGATAACTTAAATGCAATCTGTGCCAGATTTTCCTGATCTGCAATGTTGAAACTGTTGGTGTGATACGCTGTAAAGTTTGCTGTTGCTGACAGAGGGGCATATGGCGGGTCGCAATAGATAACCGAGCCTTCCCGTGCTTTGTTCAACGTGTGTTGATAGTGCTCACAGATAAAAGCGGCATTTTGGGATTTTTCAGCAAACCAGTGTAATTCGTCTTCAGGAAAATAGGGTTTTTTATAACGACCGAATGGTACGTTAAATTTACCATGAGAATTATAACGACAGAGGCCGTTGTAACAATGGCGATTGAGATAAAGGAATAACACGCTACGCTGGAACGGGTCGGTACTTTGGTTAAATTGTTCCCGTAACTGATAAAAATGTTCGGCGGTGTTGTATTCCTGGGTAAACAGAGGGCGTGTATGAGTGATAAACTCATTAGCCCTGAATTTTACTGTGTTGTACAAGTTAATTAGGTCACTGTTGATATCAGCGAGGATGTAAGAATCATAGTCTGTGTTCAGAAAAACAGAACCTGCGCCAACAAATGGCTCTATCAGACAATTACCGGCTGGCAGATGACGTTTGATATCATCTACCAACGGGTATTTTCCACCGGCCCATTTTAAGAAAGCGCGTTTTTTTTTCATGCTGTCAATTAATTACTCAATCATTCCAGAGCCGCAGATTGTACTCTGTTTAGGACAGCATATCAGCGCCTAATAAATATTGTTTTATTTTCTCAGATCTTGTTGCACTTGCTGCATCGTTCTGACCCAAGGTTTTTTCGCCTGAATTTCGGCTGGTAGAGATGAAACGGCCCGTTTGGCTTCAGAAACAGAACTGTAATCACCATGAATCAAAATAAACCAGGTTTTTCCATTACGTTTAGTTTCATAAACTTTGTAATGAGTGAGGTTATTCTTTTTAGCAAAAGCGGTCAGTGTATCTGAGCGGCTGGCACTGCTTAATTGCAAAGTGTAGTGGTTTGCCGCGGCTTTCAGCGGATTACTGCCGGCCACATTACTTTTGCTGGTATGACTTGTAGATGGTTTTGATTTAGCCGGTGTTTCTGGTTTCAGTGGACGGATATTTTCTGGTTTCTGCTGTACCGCTGGTGGCGGTGTTACTGTCTGCGGTTGCTGGGTCTGATTCAGATCTTGCACCGCATGATTTATATTACTTTGTTGCTGAGTCAGCGCATCAGGAGTATGTCCGGGTAATTCAATGCGCTGGCTTTCACCATTGTTAACTTGAGGCTGCTGAGGTTGTGTTGAGGTACCACTGACAGGAGGAATATTGATTTCCTGTGGCCTGTTAATTGTATTTGCAGTGGTATTCTCCGATGTGATGGATTGATTGTTATCGTTTTTGGATGGTGAACCTGATAAATCAATATTTTTTTCTGCAACATTTGAAGATTGCTGTTTCTCATGTTCAGTTGGTGCTTTTAAAGCAGAGCTGATAGCCATGATCAGCAGTAGCAGCACTAAAATTCCAATCCCGATCATCATTTGCTGGCGTGAAACTGCAAACTTGGGTTTGTTTAATGGTTGGCGTGATCGTGAAGGACGGCGGTCTGAGGTATCTGGTCTAAACTCGTTATCTGCCCTTTGTTCATTTTCTGATTTGAATTCGTCCATATGCCCTCCAAACAGAGCTAATACTGCCAATTGCAATTAAAGTCGGTCCGATAGGTTGACTTAACTAGCAATGAATGAAAATTTGTCTGATAAAGTAGCTATTTTATGACATAACAACCAGATGTATGCAAAAAAACATTTAATTTATTGATAATTACATATTTTCAGATGGTAAACACTGGCGGATAGCTTCAAGGACACAATCATGTCCAATGTCTGAACGAAGATTAGCTTTACCAATTTTTGTCGGAAGAATCAGATGTAATTTACCTGCTATAACTTTCTTATCTCGCATCATATGCGGGAGATAAGCTTCCAGTGGCATGTTTTTTGGCCCGTATATAGGCAGATTTGCCCGCTCCAATAATCGGATAATACGTTGAGTATCTTGCTCAGAGAAATTATCAACCAGTTGGGCTGTTCTGGCTGCCATAACCATTCCTGCGGCAACCGCTTCTCCGTGTAGCCAGACGCCATATCCCATTTCTGTTTCAATTGCGTGACCAAATGTATGACCAAGATTCAGCAAGGCACGCAGGCCGCTTAATTCTTTTTCATCTGCTGCGACAACTTCTGCTTTCAATTCACAACAGCGCCGGATGCAGTAAGCCATTGCCTGGTCATCAAGAGTGAGCAGTTTATCCATATTATTTTCAAGCCAGCTAAAGAATTCGCTGTCGAGAATGATACCGTACTTAATTACCTCAGCCAGACCGGAAGAAAGCTCACGGGCTGGGAGCGTTTGCAAGCAATTAAGATCGACCATCACAGAGGCTGGTTGATAGAACGCACCTATCATATTTTTGCCAAAAGGATGGTTTACTGCGGTTTTTCCTCCTACAGAGGAATCAACCTGAGCAAGAAGGGTGGTAGGAACCTGAATAAAACGGACACCACGTTGATAACTGGCAGCGGCAAAACCAGTTAAATCACCGATTACGCCGCCACCGAGAGCAATAAGGGTTGTATCCCGGCTATGGTTATTTTCTAGTAAAGCAGAAAATACGTCATTTAATATGGAAAGAGATTTGTACTGTTCACCATCAGGCAGAATAACTTCATCTACTTGAATCCCGGCTTGTTGCAAGGTGGCTTTTACTTTTGCCAGATACAACGGAGCCAGAGTTTGATTCGTCACCAGCATAATCTGCTGACCTGCTTTTAGTGGTGCAAAAGCAGAAGGATCATCAAATAACCCTTTGGCGATAGTAATTGGGTAGCTACGCTCCCCTAAAGTAACAGTGATCTCTTCCATAGCAGCCTTCGCCTTCATTATTTATCGCTGTACAGACTTGCTTGAATCAGTTCTTTTCCAGTAACTCAATGATTTGGTTAGCGACAACTTTAGCGCTTTGTTCATCGGTACGGATAGTGACATCAGCAATTTCCTCATACAGAGGATTACGTTCGTTTGCTAAATTTTCTAAAACTTCGCGTGCTGGTGCATCAACTTGAAGTAAAGGACGTTTCTTATCGCGCTGAGTGCGTGCTAACTGTTTTTCAATGGTGGTTTCCAAGTAGACTACGACACCACGGGCAGACAGGCGATTACGAGTTTCTCTGGATTTAACAGAGCCCCCGCCAGTCGCCAGCACAATGCCTTGTTTTTCAGTGAGTTCGTTAATCACTTTTTCTTCGCGTTCGCGGAAGCCTTCTTCACCTTCCACATCGAATACCCAGCCCACGTCAGCTCCGGTACGTCGCTCAATTTCTTGATCGGAGTCATAAAACTCCATATTGAGTTGCTGAGCTAACTGACGACCAATAGTGCTTTTGCCGGCACCCATAGGCCCAACCAGAAAGATATTACGTTTCTCTGCCATGTTTTTGGTATTACTAAGACTATTCGTTAATGATAACCCGCCCCGCCAATCAAATTAGCAGCGGGACCTAAACTGAAACCTCATGAGCGGTAATGTGAGATCAGATGAGAAAATTATCTCAGTACATCAGCCAGTTTTGCAACTATATAAATCAACCTTGAGCTTCTTGTGATAGAAACCCCGGTTTTATTGGCTTATTATTGTGATGTTAACCCGACCACTCAATTAGCTAACTCTTGTATGCTAAATCGGACTCAGCGTCAAATCTATAAACAGGGTTAGATGAAAAAATCTGCGCATAATCATACGTAATAGCTGAATTTTTCATTGTCAATTCATTGATATAACAGTTATATTTTTTGTTTTGGCTAAATATCCATCAGTTGAGGCGTAATAAATATCACCAGCTCACGGCGGCTGTGTTTATGACCTTTTTGGCTAAATAATGAACCGAGTAGCGGGATGTCTGATAGATAAGGTACTTTTTGCATTTTTTCACCTTTTTTCTGTTGAAAAATCCCACCGAGAATAAGGGTTTCGCCATTTTTTACAGTAACTTGAGTTATGATTTCCTGTTTATCGATGGTTAAATTCTCACCTCCACCTTGACTGATTGAGATTCCCGGCATGTTTTGGCTGATTTTCAGTGAGAGTCTGATTTTATCTTTTCTCAGTATATGAGGTGTGACTTCCATCCCAAGTACAGCTTCTTTAAATTGTACGGTACTTTTCTCTTTTTCCTGACTGACGTAGGGGATATCAGAGCCTTGTTTAATGCTGGCTAGCTGTTGATGTGAAGCGGTTAGTCTTGGGCTGGCAATAATATCCAGTTGGTTTTCCTGTTCTAAGGCGCTGAGTTCCATTTCCAGCAAACTGGTATGGACGCGGGCAATATTGAACGCAAATCGGTGCATGTTGTCGCTGGCGGCTTGGTTGATATTGAGGCGGTTTATACCTGTTGATGTATTAAGTTGATCTCCTATCGGTATCCCCCAATAGATTCCCAGCTCATGCAATGCTTCCCTGCTGCTGGTTACGATATGTGCGGTAATCTGCACTTGCTGTTGTGGTGTATCTATTTCTTTTAGCCAGCTTTTTATCTGAGCGATTGCGATGGGGCTATCCTGCAAAATCAGGCTGTTGGTTTCAGGATCAAAATCAGCTTTACCCTCTTTGGTCATCAGTGAGGGTATATTTTGTCTGAGATTAAGGGCAATTTTTTCTGCGTCTGCATATTGTAATGCTGTTGAGAGGTACTGAATCTCAGCTTCATTGATTGATTGATCAAATAACTCAATAGGTTGCTCTGCTATTTCTGTTATTGGTGGAGCAAAAGGGTTTCTTATTTCTGCAATGCAGATAGCAGGCAGAAAAATGATAAACAGAATAAATATTTTAGTCATAAAATTCTTCATATGAGGTTTCTGACAAAGTCATTTTGACATTGAGAGATTCGCCTGATGGAGAAACAGAAAACTGTTTAATCAGCAGCGGCGGGTATAACGCCTGTAATGCATCAAGAAAATTCAGCATTTGTTCATAGTTTAAATAAATCGTTATTTGCCAGAGCGTTTTTTCCCCTTCATTTTTACGTTGCCACTCAATAACTTGCCCGCCAGAATTTATCAACGGTTGTTGCAGTTGTTTTACTGCGGTAATTTTTACGGTGTTTTGTGGTGGCTGGTTAAGTTCATTTTCTATTTGGTTTATCTGTTGCCGTATATCTTCCAACTGAGGTAACTGATTTAGCTGGTTATTGGCTGATTTTGTATTGGTTTGTTGGGTGATTATTTCCTGTGTCAGCCCAATTTCCCGTTCAGCTTTCTCTTGCCAGGAGAAAAGATAAAACAGGGTCAGGACCAGGATGATGATAGTTTGTTGCCAAATAAAGAGCAGCCAGGTGGGTTTGGCAAACCACCATAAATAGTCATTTTTTATCATCGGGTATCTCCGTCTGCCAGTTCGCGTCAATAATAAATTGCCTGATTTGCTGCTCAGTGGTGGTCATTTTTTTCAGTTGAATTTCAGATAATTGCCCGTTGTTTTCGAGATTATCCAGCAGCGATGTCATACTGGAATAATCCAGACTGTTAGCAACCAATTTCAATTGACCTGCATGGTCATCGAAAGCGGTTAGCCAACTTCCTTCCGGTAGTAACTCAGGTAATTCATTGAATAATCTCAAATGTTGCTGATTCTGTTTCAGCCGCGTTTGTTGTTGTTTTAATTTATAGGCTAGTTTGTTGTGAAGATTGAATGCCTCTTCTGTCTGAGTTATCTGTTGTTGTAAATGTAATTGTTGCTGGTTAAGTTGTTGTAATTGTCTTTGATGCTTGTTAATCGTTTCCAGTTGTTTAAACGACATCCAAATGAGTACCGCCAGCCACAACGCTAATTGCAATAGGAGAAGAATGGTCCACCAACGATAGCGGGATTTCAGTCGGGTTTGTCGCCAGGGCAGAAAATTAACTTGATACATCATTTGTCATCCGGTCTGAGTGCCAAGCCACCGGCTATCACATACTCCATCAGTTGAACTGGGAGCGGTGGTTGATAGTGACGGAATGCTGCCAGCATATCCCAGGAGGAAGTGCCTTCAGGCAGAGCTTCCTGCTGGTAGCTGCTGTAATAAATATTCTTTTTAGTTATGGATGAGGCCGGTAATTGGCTAATAACCTGTAGTGGAGAAGCTGCGGTATTTGCTGATACCAGGTCATAAGCAAAGGGGGCATTAGCAGGAGATACCCACAACCAACTGGATTGTTGCCGGTGTAACAGCCAGCTATCAGCCGGAACGCCAGCATATTGCGCTATATAGCGTAGTGCACAGGGGGCAATATCAATGGCGTCCGGAAAGATTTCTGCTTGTGCAAGGCATTGTAGCCAGATATTCAGATCTTTCTGACGGGCGGCGCTGATATAGGCGTTTTGCTCGATAATACGGTAATCCAGAGCCAGTTCACGGGTGTTAAAAGGAAATTGTTTTTCGGCGCTGGCATTGATAAACCAGCCTTGTTCCGGCTCTTTAAGACTGATATCTGAAGGTAAAGTCAGATTTCGCTGCAATGTTTGCTGTACAGGTAAGGCAAGTCTGAAACTGATTTTTTTGGGTAATTTTTGGCGCCATTGATTTAATATATCGCATAATATCTCTGGCTGCTGTAAACGACCTTCTGGCATAACCGCATCAGATAAAAGATATTGCCAGCAGTGGCGAAGCTGCCAGCCATTACGGCGTTTTATGGCTGCGACGGCACGAATGGCTCCATTTTGGATGTCCAGTCCGACATACCACTTTGGTGAGTACATATGACGATCTCCATATCAGTAATTTTAATAAAAGACCATATTCAAGGTGCTGTGTAACCTTTATACTACGTGCCGATTGTTTATAAACCACCCAACTAACGTGGCATGGGAAATTTCAGGTGAAGTTCGTAAAGTATTTTTTAATCTTTGTCGTGAGTTGCATTTTTCTGGGAACAGCCTCGATTTTTGGCATGTACCAATATATCGAGCCTCAGTTACCTGATGTGGCGACATTAAAAGATGTTCGATTACAGACACCAATGCAGGTGTTCAGTGCGGATGGGGAGCTTATTGAGCAGTATGGTGAGAAGCGCCGTATGCCTCTTACTCTGTCCGAAATTCCACCTGTGATGGTGAAGGCATTTATTGCAACGGAGGACAGTCGTTTTTATGAACATCATGGCGTTGATCCTATAGGAATTATCCGGGCGGCATCTGTGGCGATGACTTCAGGCCGTGCTTCTCAAGGGGCCAGTACCATTACTCAGCAACTAGCGAGAAATTTCTTTCTCAGTCCTGAGAAGACATTGATGCGTAAAATCAAGGAAGTTTTTCTGGCCGTCAGGATTGAGCAGTTACTGAATAAAGATGAGATCCTTGAACTCTATCTCAATAAAATTTATCTCGGTTACCGGGCTTATGGTGTTGGGGCTGCGGCTCAGGTTTATTTTGGTAAGAATGTCAATGAGTTGACATTGAGTGAAATGGCCATGATTGCCGGTCTGCCAAAAGCGCCTTCTACTTTTAACCCGCTTTATTCTTATGACCGGGCGATTAACCGCCGGAATGTGGTTCTGAGCCGTATGCTCGATCAGGGCTATGTTACTCAGCAGCAATATAATCAAGCCAGAAGTGAAAAGTTGGTGGCTAATTATCATGCGCCTCAGATTGCTTTTTCTGCGCCCTATTTGGCTGAGATGGTACGTCAGGACATGATTGAGCGTTATGGCGAGAATGCTTATACCGACGGTTATAAAGTTTACACCACGATTACCCGCAAACTTCAGTTGGCTGCCACGGATGCGGTGCGTAATAACATCATTGATTACGATATGCGTCATGGCTATCGCGGGGCGCAGGAAGTGTTGTGGAAAGTGGGTGAACCTGCCTGGGATAGGGAACAGATTGTTAAGAAGCTTAAGGCCCTGCCAAATTATGGGCCGTTAATGCCGGCGGTTGTGACCAGCACGGGAGCTGATCAGGCGACGGTGATGCTGGTTGATGGCAGCAGTGCAGAATTGCCGATGGCGGGTGTCCGTTGGGCCAGAAAATTCAAATCTGATAGTGTGCAGGGTGCGGTTCCACGTAGTGTGAATGAAGTGGTTCAGGCTGGTGAACAGGTTTGGGTTCGGAAAGTAAAAGATATCTGGTGGTTGTCACAAATGCCGGAAGTTAATGCGGCTTTGGTTTCTATTGATCCTAATGATGGTGCTGTAAAGGCGCTGGTGGGTGGGTTTGATTTCAGCTTAAGTAAGTTTAACCGTGTTACGCAGTCATTACGTCAGATTGGTTCCAATATTAAACCGTTTCTCTATACCGCTGCGATGGATAAAGGGCTGACGCTGGCTTCATTGCTTAATGACCTGCCAATCAGCCGCTGGGATGCGGGAGCCGGTACTGACTGGCGTCCGAAAAATTCCCCACCAACTTATGCGGGGCCAATTCGTTTGCGTCAGGGATTAGGACAATCGAAGAACGTTGTGATGGTTCGGGCAATGCGTGCGATGGGGGTTGATTATGCCGCTGATTATCTGCAACGGTTTGGCTTTCCGGCACAAAATATCGTTCGTACAGAATCTCTGGCTTTGGGATCCCCATCATTTACACCAATGCAAATGGTGCGTGGGTATTCGGTCATGTCCAATGGCGGCTATTTGATAGATCCTTATTTCATTACCAAAATTGAAAATGAAGATGGGGATATTCTGTTTGAGGCAAAGCCGAAGATTGCGTGTCCGCAATGCGATATTCCGGTGATTTATGGTGATACTGTGCGTTCAATCGAACTTTCTGAAAACTCGATTGAAAATGTAGCTCAATCTCAGGTCAGGCAGCAGGAGATATTACCGCTGCCTGAACTAGAGAAGGTTCCGGTAGTTGACGGTAGTGAATATGGGCAAAAATATGCGCCTCACGTTATCAGTACCCCTTTGGCATTTCTGATCCATGATGCTTTGAATACCAATATTTTTGGTGAGCCAGGTTGGAGCGGTACGGGGTGGCGTGCCTCGCGCGATCTGAAACGTCGCGATATTGGTGGTAAAACCGGGACAACCAACAGTTCAAAGGATGCCTGGTTTTCAGGTTATGGGCCGGATATTGTGGCGACCGTCTGGATTGGTTTTGATGATCACCGTAGAAGCCTTGGTCGTACAGCAGCCAGTGGCGGTGAAGCGGGTGCTAAGAGTGCGCAGCCAATTTGGGATGACTTTATGAAAATTGCACTGGAGGGTGTTCCTGAAAAAGAAGTAGCCGCCCCTCCGGGTATTGTTTCCGTCGTGATAGATCGTAAAACAGGTAAACTTGCTGGTGGAGGTGGAGATACCCGCAGTGAGTATTTCATTGACGGAACTCAGCCTACAGCGAGTGCGGTGCAGGAAGTTGGCACAACGTTGATCGAGAATGGTGAAAGTCAGGAGCTATTCTGATAATAAATCAGGCACAACGGGAAATCCGTTGTGCCTGTTAATTTCAGCGGTGGTGTAAGTATTTTTGCGCCAAAAACAGGGCGCAGACATTTCGCGCTTCGTTGAAATCAGCGTGATCCAGCAATGACATCATATCGGCTATTGGCCAACGTATTTGCGGCAATGGTTCAGGTTCATCCCCTTCCAGGCTTTCCGGATAGAGATTTTCAGCAATAACAATGTTCATTTTGCTGGAAAAATAGGACGGAGCCATAGTGAGTTTGGCTAGTTGCTCTATTTTTCTGGCGCCAAAACCGATTTCTTCTTTCAATTCACGGTTAGCTGCTTCAAGGATACTTTCACCAGAGTCGATAGCACCTTTGGGAAAGCCTAATTCATATTGCTCAATACCTACTGCGTATTCACGGATGAGTATCAATTCATCTCCAATGACCGGGACGATTAGAACTGCTTCCCGGGTTGCTGGACGCATCCGTTCATAAACGCGTTTTACACCGTTACTGAATTCGAGATTTACTGACTGAATATGAAATAGACGTGAATGGGCAATGTTCTCTATGTTCAGGATTTTAGGGTTTTTCTGGTCATTCATAGTTGCCCCTGATGGCATTAATATTTGGTTGATTTGAGTGTCTGTGCATTATTACGTCATAAATTATTTCATTAACCTTAGGTTTTATGATGAAATTAGGTACACTCCATAGCTTGACTAAATATGGCCGATTATTTTGATAAATGATAGTGATTATCGCTTGTCATTGTTGTTACTGTTATTTTTATCCTCTTTGGAAATAGATCTGTGTTATAGATAATTCAGAGAGTGATTATATAACTTGTTGTAAAATAAATTAAAAAGATAGATAGAAATAACCTGATTCAGAACTGAACGTGTGGTTGCTATTTTGCAAACAACAATAGCAATATTGTCATGGATGTGGGGGAAAAATGAACTCAACAGCCGTTATATTGGCTATCTTGATGATTAGCCTGATTATAATGGCTTCTTTTCTGATTTTCAGATGGAAGCCGCATGATAACGCCCGTTATCTGCCTTCTGTTGCTGACCCGACCTATCGTAAACTTCATGCTGATGAATATCAGGCCATTGAATGTTATCTGAAGCAGGTGTTGCCACTGGTTTTAACCGACCGTATCAATAAAACAAGCGGGTTAATTCTGACGGACAAAAATGATACGGTTTATACTATCTGTAATTCCATTACCCGGTTTTCTGTTGCCTCAGATGAACCACATAGCTGGCGTTATTACATTGATATGGCAGAAGTTCATTTGCCATTTTTCCTTGAGCCTTTTATTAAACAACAGAATATTATTGATGTTGTTCACACTGCGGGAATACCACTTGTTATTTCGATTAATGGTCACTTCCTGAAAGATTTTCAACGGGATTTTCCTTCCGCTCCGGTAGTTTCAGATGTATCCCATCAGCAGGCATCGATCCAAAAAAATGGCGATACCAGCGTAAAATTACAAAGTATCCGTAAAGAGACTTCGGAAGAATACCGGTTAAATCACTCATCGGGTATTTGGGAGGGAGGATTCTTGTGTCTCGGATTTTTTATTTGGTTCCTTGCGTTACTCTCACCGATACTGTTTTTGCCGTGGCTGATGTTGATTGCTGGTACTTTAATGGCTGTCAGCTTTTGGCCGTTGTTCTGTCCGTCTTCAAGACGCAGGCGCCAGGATATCCACTGTTTTACCGGTATGCCAAAACGGTGGGGATTATTTGGAGAATTTGAACAAGGGCAAATGAGTAATATTTCTCTTGGTGGGATTGATTTAATATACCCACCTCATTGGGAATCTTATATTACCTACGATCTTGATCAGAAAATCAATATCGATATTTACACTAACGGCCAGGTAGTCAGGCAAGGGCATTATCTCTCTTTGCACGATGAGGAGAAAAATCACCCTTATCACCGTTATGGGAAAAATCTAATGATGATTGGCGGCAGCTTGCTTATTATGCTGCTGCTCTATTTTTATCAGCCGGTTAGTGTACCAATGAAACTCAGTTTTGCCTGGTTGCGTGGTAGCAGCACGAAGGTTGTCACTGATGCTAATACGATGAAAGAGATGGCGTTGCGGGTCGGGGATGTCCTGAAAGCAAAAGGGGTTGGTATGTGTTATATGCCGCCAAATAATATGAACGGCAAAGGAGACACTTATTTTTCTCCATTCGATTGCTCAGGGATATATTGGAATAGTACTCATTCACTGCCAATCCAAGAATCGGAAGTTATAGAAAATGCGGCTAAACTGATTGCAACTGTTAATAAGCAATTACGTTTACAGGAAAATAGCGATGTAATTAATCCAGGTCTTGCTCAGGAAATTGCTAAATCTGGTATGATTTTATTGGATGATTTTTCTGATATCATATTGAAAACTAAAAAATTATGTGGAAAAGAAGCAGACTGTTTTCGATTGAAGAATGCTTTGGTTAACCTGGGTAGTGCCAATGATTGGACAACTTTGTTAAAGAATACAGAGGATGGCAAGTTTGATGATATCCATGTTTTATTGCGTCCAGCGGGGGCTGAAGCTCTGGGAAAGCTGGTTGATGCGACGACATCGTCATTTATCTACCGGGAAATAGATAAAATAGCAATCCTGCTTAATAGCCCTTCTCCGGGTGGTGTTCTGCTGATTAGTGATGAAGGTAAACAGCTGGTTGAATATATCACGCCGGCAATTGTTTCTTATGACCATAGCGCGTTAGAACAATGGCGTGAGTTACAGCGGTTATCGGATACGGTGTTGCAAACACCATTTGAGACAGTAGGAATTATTACAGAATTGTCCGTAGATACTAATGGAACCCGCCGGATTGTGTTACATAGTGCACTGGATTCCATGACGCTGATCCGTTGTATTGGCACAACGCTTTTACTTTTGGTGCTTTTGACTATTTTGGTCATTAATTCGGTGTTAGCTGTTAAGAAAAATCGGCAAAACAAACAACGTCTAAGCAAAATCAGGCAGTATTACGATAGCTGTTTTGATACGGCTTTCCCACCTACACGTTGGTGATAATCAGCAATGGTGTGTTAGGCTTGGCTTTTTCGCCGGAGCTGATATTGGGAGAAAAAAATGAAAGATAATTCAGACTCCAATCAAGCTGTCCGTCTGGATAAATGGCTGTGGGCTGCCCGCTTTTATAAAACACGGGCTATGGCACGGGAAATGATAGACGGTGGTAAAGTTCACTATAATGGTCAACGAAGTAAACCGAGTAAAGTGGTTGAACTCGGAGCTGAAATTAAACTGCGTCAGGGTAATGATGAACGTACGATTGAAGTTCTTGCGTTAAGCAGCCATCGGCGCGGTGCACCGGAAGCTCAACAACTTTACCGGGAGACTGAAGCGAGTATGGCTAATCGGGAAAAAATAGCGATAGCCCGTAAAATGAACGCATTAACTATGCCTCATCCTGATCGCCGGCCGGATAAAAAAGAAAGACGCACGCTGATTAAGTTTAAAAACACCAAATTAAGTGAGCAGGAATAACCTGCTCCAGTGAGAGATATTTATGTTTAAACAAGACCAATTACACCGCTTTTTGTTTGAGAATTATTCTGTACGTGGTGAGCTGGTTTTAGCCAGTGAAACTTACCAGCATATTCTGGAAAATCATGATTACCCGCAGCCGGTACAGCAATTATTGGGAGAACTGTTGGTAGCAACCAGTTTATTAACGGCGACACTGAAATTTGATGGTGATATTACTGTTCAAATTCAGGGAGATGGCCCGGTAAAACTGGCAGTCATTAACGGTAATCATCAGCAACAAATGCGCGGTGTCGCCCGTATTGACGGATTAGTTGCTGAAAATAGTAGTTTGAAGCAGATGGTTGGCACAGGCTATATGGTCATTACCATTACACCAATTCATGGTGAGCGTTATCAGGGTGTCGTTGCATTGGAAGGTGAAACGCTGGCGGAATGTCTGGATGATTATTTCAGACAGTCTGAACAGTTACCAACCCGTCTGTTTATCCGTACCGGTATTCAGGATGGAAGTATCGCTGCCGGCGGTATGTTACTACAGATTTTGCCAGCAGCGGAGCAGGGTAGTGCAGACGTATTTGATCATCTGGTACAGCTTACTGCAACCATTAAAGGTGAAGAGCTATTTTCACTGGAAGTTAAGGAGATTTTGCATCGTCTTTATCATGAAGAGGATGTTGTATTATATGAGCCGCAACCCGTTGAATTCCGCTGTACTTGTTCTCGTCAACGTTGTGCTGACACGTTAGTCACACTTTCTGATGAGGATGTTAATCATATTTTGCAGAAAGATGGCAACATTAATATGGAGTGTGAATACTGCGGTACACACTATATTTTTGATGCTGATGATATCGTTGAAATCAGGTCAGAAAAAAAGAGCCGGTTACACTAATATTTATCTGTTTTAGGGCGCGGATCCGCGCCTTTCTATCAATATCTATAATATTCAAAGGCTTCTTTCGTGTCTTTCGTTTCAGATTACGCCTAAAAAAATGATAGGTTTTCAATTTTTTGATAACAATCGCTGTTAATTAATCATAACTATTTATTATTGCTTACAGAAAAAGCGTGACTATCCAGGACCCAGGAGCAATAACATGAGTGTTAAAGGCATTACCCCGCAGGAACTCGCGGACTATGGAATCCATGATGTTAGTGAGATTGTTTATAACCCAAGCTATGAGCTGTTATTTTTAGAAGAAACTAAACCTTCACTGGAGGGTTACGAGAGTGGCACTTTGACCGACCTGGGGGCTGTGGCTGTCGATACGGGGATCTTCACTGGTCGTTCCCCCAAGGATAAGTATATTGTCCGTGATGATGTTACCCGTGATACCGTATGGTGGGCTGACCAGGGAAAAGGCAAGAATGATAACAAGCCATTACAACAGGAAACATGGACACATCTGAAAGGTCTGGTTACTCAACAGCTTTCAGGCAAACGTTTGTTTATTGTTGATGCTTTCTGTGGTGCGAATGCAGATACACGCCTAAAAGTCCGCTTTATTACAGAAGTTGCATGGCAGGCTCATTTCGTTAAGAACATGTTTATCCGCCCCTCAGATGAAGAATTGGCCGGATTCAAACCAGACTTTATTGTGATGAACGGTGCAAAATGCACTAACCCACAATGGCAAGAGCAGGGTTTGAATTCTGAAAACTTTGTCGCATTCAACCTGACAGAGCGTATGCAGCTTATCGGTGGTACCTGGTACGGCGGTGAAATGAAGAAAGGAATGTTCTCAATGATGAACTACCTGCTGCCATTGAAAGGTATTGCTTCAATGCATTGTTCTGCCAACGTGGGTGAGAAGGGCGATGTTGCTGTTTTCTTCGGCTTATCAGGTACAGGTAAAACCACGCTTTCTACTGATCCAAAACGTAAGCTGATTGGTGATGATGAACACGGTTGGGATGATGACGGCGTATTCAACTTTGAAGGGGGCTGTTACGCGAAAACTATCAATCTATCCAAAGAAGCGGAACCTGATATCTACAATGCAATTAAACGTGATGCATTGCTGGAAAACGTGACTGTACTGGCAGATGGCACGGTTGATTTCAATGATGGTTCAAAAACTGAAAACACCCGTGTTTCTTATCCTATCTACCATATTGAAAACATTGTTAAGCCGGTTTCTAAAGCAGGTCACGCGACCAAGGTCATTTTCCTGACGGCAGACGCGTTTGGCGTGTTGCCTCCGGTATCCCGTCTGACACCGGAGCAGACTCAATATCATTTCTTGTCTGGCTTCACGGCAAAACTGGCTGGTACAGAACGCGGTGTGACGGAACCAACACCAACGTTCTCTGCCTGTTTCGGTGCCGCCTTCCTAAGTCTGCATCCAACTCAATACGCGGAAGTCTTGGTAAAACGCATGCAGGCCGCAGGTGCCAAGGCTTATCTGGTGAACACAGGCTGGAATGGTACCGGTAAACGAATCTCTATTAAGGATACCCGTGGAATCATTGACGCCATCCTAAGTGGTGATATTGAGGAAGCTGATACCACGACATTACCTATCTTCGATCTGGCGGTTCCGACTGCGTTGCCTGGTGTTGATACTGATATTCTTGATCCACGTGATACTTATGCAGATAAATCTCAGTGGGAAGAGAAGGCGAAAGATTTGGCACATTGTTTTGTCGACAACTTTGATAAATACACGGATACCCCAGCAGGGGAAGCTTTAGTAAAAGCGGGTCCTAAGCTGTAATTGTGAGTATAAATAAACCTCATCCGTATGGGTGAGGTTTATTGGGGATTTATGCCGCAGGAAGGTCAAACAGCAATATTTCACTATCATCACCGGCGTTAAGTTGAAGATGGGTTTCATCCCGGATCGCCAGACCATCGCTGGTGGTTGCCTGTACACCATTAACAGTCACTTCTCCACGTATCACTTGTATCCAGATATAACGGCCGTTCTCTGTAAGATATTCGGGAGTTTCATGATTTTTCAGTATCCAACGCCACAAGGTCATGTCTTGGAAGACTTTTAGTGAGCCGTCTCGGGTATCGGGAGAGAGCACTAATTGGCGACCTTGTACATCATCAAAACGGCGCTGTTCATAGCGTGGTGTCAAGCCGGTTTTATCTGGAGCAATCCAGATTTGATACAGATGTAATGGGTGATCACTGCTTGGGTTATATTCTGAATGACGAATACCCGAACCTGCACTCATAATTTGGAATTCACCAGCGGGTACCTGCTCTTTATTTCCCATACTATCTTGATGTTCAACTGCACCGGAAAGCACATAGGTCAGTATTTCCATATCCTTATGTGGATGGGTCCCAAAGCCTTGACCTGCTTCGATGAAGTCTTCATTAATTACTCTCAGCGCTGAAAAATTCAAAAAATTAGCGTCGTAATAGTTGGCAAATGAGAAGGTATGCCAGCTATCTAGCCAGCCATGATTGGCGTGGCCGCGATCTGATGCTTTGCGTAAATAGATCATATTCAAATCTCCTCAATGGTTTTTACAGTCTAGTTGAGAAGAGATAACATAAAAGTCTAAAAACCTAACTTAATTATTCAAATATTTTGAAAATATAACAATCGGATTGATCAATAAAAAAAAGCCAGCACCCGGCTGGCTAAAGTAAACACTGGAAGCAATGTGAGCAATGTCGTGCTTTCATCTTTACCCGGAAGGCGGTTCATCTGAAAGCGATACGAATGATAATAATTATCACTATCGATTGTAAAGTGTTTTTTCTGATTAAATGGAAAAAATTGTGGGGAGTTTTATCAACTATTTGATAAATATTGATATTTTTATAGGTGTGGAGTGGCATTTAAGAGAATGAGAACCATTTCTCTTAGTCGATTTATTGAATGGTTACCTTAAATTATTCAGGAAATTTGACATGACATTAAGCGTCTTAGTAAAAACCGTCGTAAACGCTTATCCAGTATTCATCTATCGAAATTATTTTATTAATGGTTAAAAAACGCTCAGAGAAAATGAAAAAGCGGGAATTTAACATTACTGTAGCCAACTACTTTTTTGAGGAATGTTTTGATGAAATAATTACACTGTAATGAATTTTATGTGACACTAAATTACAAACGTTATCTAAAATCCAATTTACCCTGAATTTGTTTGTTCTGATAGTTGTTTAATTTATATATTCTTACAATATCTTAACATCATGAAATATATCCTTTCGGTAATCATATGTGGCATTTTTTTGCGTGGATCGTGTTAACAGTTTTGACAGCCTGGGGAATGATTAATCATTCATTAGAGCAAAATTATCAACAACAAACAGTTTCATTTAATATCCTTTATCGGGAATTGAGTGAAAAGCTTGCACAGCATGATGCCATTATATCGCTGATGGATGCTAATATCGGATTGGAGCAGTTACAGGAAAATTTTCAGCAAATCATCGGATTACAGGAGATCCCGGTGAATGTATTAATATTCCCTGTAATCAGTGAAGAGGGAGATGGAAGATATTGGCTTAATAGTACAAACAACAGTATCCGATTATTGATTGATCTCAATATCCTTATGAAAAAATTATCATTATTGTCACAATTTCGATCGGTACAACTGGATTGGAATAATCGTCAATTGATTACATATGGGCCGGAGAAAGAGCAGCATTTTTGGCACTGGGAGAAAAAGCTGACCAGTCGTTTTCAGCCTTTCGTGCTTAAAGCCAGTAATAATCAACAATGGTCGCAACTGCCGTGGGGTTATATTACTTGTCTCAGTTTCTTGTGGGCAGTGATTATTTGTTCTATCTTTTTAATTCAAAAGAATAAGAGATTAAGGGAAATTTCTGATTTACGGGCACATTTCTTTGAGTTCACCCGTTTGAATACCATGGATGAGGTGGCAACGGGTATTGTTCATGAGTTAAACCAGCCTTTGACGGCGATTATGAGTTATAACCAAACCGCACTGCGGCTAATGAAAAAGCAGCAATATGATAAAATCACTTCAATACTGGATTCATCAATCTTACAAACTCAACGTATCGCAAATTTATTAACACAATACCGCCAAAAGCTGACGACGGGTAGTATTGTACTACAGGTTGTAAATATTCTATCGATATTAGGTCGGGTTGAAATATTGCTCGGAAATGAAATCAAAGCGGGGAAAATAAAGGTCATAAAACATATTTGTGATGATTTACCAATGATATTCACCGAACCATTATGGGTAGAGCAAATATTCCATAACTTAATAAATAATGCAATTCAGGCACAGCAAGATCACACAAACCATCAGAATTGGATCTGTATTGATATCACCTATACTGATAACATGATAAAAATCGTAATTGCAGATAGTGGACCAGGATTAAGCGATGAAGTTTTGAAAAACATCTTTATTCCATTCTTTACAACACGCCAGCAGGGAATGGGGTTAGGTATGACTCTAACGGAGACATTAATTCAGAAACTTGGTGGTGATGTTCGTGCTGAAAATTGTGAAACAGGTGGTGCTCGTTTTATTATTTGGTTACCAGTCAATAAAGGTAAGGAGGAGTAATGGCAGCAGTGATTTATCTCATTGATGATGATGAAGCGATTCGTGATTCAATATCTATGTTGTTAGAAACAATGAATTGGTCGGTAACTTCATTTCCTGGCGCTCAAGAATTTCTTGATGATATTGATAAGACAAATATTTCAGATCTTCAGGGATGTATTTTATTGGATATTCGTATGCCGGGAAAACCTGGGTTGACATTACATGATGAACTTCTAAAACTCAACAATACATTGCCGGTGATTATTATGACAGGGCACGGAAATATTGATATTTGTCGCCGTGCTTTTAAAAATGGGGCTTTTGAATTTTTAACTAAGCCTATTGATGCAGATTTATTGATTGAAACAGTTTCAAATGCATTATTATCTCATCAGGAAATATTTAAGCAATGTCAGATATATAAGCAGTTGAAAACTAAATTCAGCCAGTTATCTGAGCGTGAAAGTGAAGTAATGGAAATTATTCTGGAAGGAAAAACCAGTAAGCAAATTGCTCAACAATTGGCATTATCACCACGTACAATTGAAGTTCATCGGGCTAATATATTTCATAAATTAGATATTCATTCCTTACCACAATTAGTAAAAGAATATGAGCTATTTAAGTCATTATCTTATGTTTAAGTATTTCTACTAAGCCGGATAAGTAATCAACCTAATAGATAGAGTCTATAAATCTCATTAAGTTAGAGCAGGATAATTCATCAACTTAATGAGGTTTACCTATGAAACATTCTCTTCTCTGTACTATCCTGGCGACAGGTTTATTTGCTCAAATGGCTTTTGCTACATCAACAATTACTGAACGTAATATTTCGCTTGAAACAGCAAATAAATTAGCCTCTGAGGCAATTCAATCCTGTCAATCGAATAATTATAACGTGACGGTTTCTGTTGTTGATAAAAGTGGGGTTTTGAAAGCTGTTCAGCGTATGGATAAAGCGGGTTTACATACCGTTGAGGCGAGCAAAATGAAAGCTTATACGGCATTATCTACCCAAAGAACGTCAGATGAAGTAATGAAATCTGCACAATCAAATCTTGGTGCTCAAAATATGGTGCACATCCCAGGTTTCCTGCTGATGGCTGGTGGTGTTCCGGTGAGGTCGGGTGGTGAAATCATTGGTGCAATTGGTATTGGTGGTGCACCTGGGGGTCATTTAGATCATCAATGTGCCCTTGATGCAATTCAAAAGGTTTCATTAGAGTTTTGAAGCTTATAATATGAATTGTCGTGATTGTTAATTGGGTGTTTGTAATAATTAATTTTTGTTGTGGTGTTAAATAAATTTAAGTTTTTTAGTTTAAAGAGGTTCGATGTATAGCATCGAACCTCTTTCTTTTTTCTGGAGTAAAGGTGTTGCACTTATTATGTGAATCGACCACATTAAAAAATGCTTCGTTTACTGACAAGTCAGAAATAATAGGGAAATGTTTTATTACGTTTGTCACTTATTAGAAAATAACTATAAGCTATAAAAGTGGTTTTATCGTTTGGTATCTAGAATAGTAAGCTGGAAGATGAAAAATAAAAATAGTATGAGGATCTATTAATATGTCACAAGGCAAGTATTTGAAACCCCATTGGGGAGTCGCAGATGTTTGAAGGTTATTTGAGAAATACCAAACTAAATCTGTTTGATATGGAAGAAAACTTAGCTGGTTGGGCGCGACGTTATGGTGATGCGTCTGTACAGACCATCACTGAGGCTAGAGATCTGGATATTTTGCTTGATACAACCAAATCATATAAATTTATTTTTAATGTAGAAGGACAACTGATTATCGGGAGTATCAGTAAAAAGGTTAATTCGAAGATGCTTTCTCACCCAGTTTTAGCGTCAAGGGAGGGAGGAAGTAGAGTTATCAGTGCTGGTTATATGTATCGATATAGGAACACCGTGTATTTAGTGAATCATTCTGGTCATTACAGACCCTCCGTAGGGCGTTTATTACCAGTTTCGGGATTCATAAGAAATAACTTTGGTTTTAATACTGAAATTGTTCAGGCTGAAACATTTAAGCATGGAATATTGAAGTTTTTTAGGTAACGAACTTCACATTCGGTATTGTACCGGACTCAGATTATCTAACTAACTTTCATATACCGCTACACTTTTACTGTTCCTGCTCGACTGCCCGGGAAGAGTGAAGCGGCGGCCATAAATCGATTTACTTTTCCCAGTAATTGCCACATATATTGGCAAGTATGATTTCGTGTGACGGTCTCGTGTAAAGACTGCCAAAGTCGTTCTATTTTATTAAGCCAGGATGAATAGACAGGTAAAAACAGAAGATGAAATTTATGGTTCTTTTTCAACCAATTTTGCACTTTACAACTTTTGTGGATCACATAATTATCCAGGATTAACGTCAGTTTTTTCGCTTGACGATAAGTGTGTTTCAGTTTTTCTAACAGACTGATAAACAAATCAGAATTCTTTCTTTGGCCGCCAACATAATNGACTTTTCCTGTCCGGGCATCAACACTCCCTGCCAGATNATATTTCTGATTTTGGCCGGGGATGGGGATANGTTTTTGNTGACCTTTCAAACACCAGTCAGCACCGATTTTGGGATTGAACGCGATATCGACTTCATCTTCATAAAATACAGGATATTCCGCATCCGGTATTTTGAGGGTCGGGGCTGCTCTGCGCCAGACGATATTTACCCGGGAGAAATACCGATAAAGTGTGCTAATGGGAAGCGTGATATTAAATAACGATTGGATATTTATAGCTAATAACTCAAGGCTCCAGCGTGAGCGTAGCCATCCAAATTGTTGGGGAGAGTACTGTAACAACAGAGAAAAAACAGGAAAAAGCGGATTTAAATTCCATCGGGATGGTCGTCCCGCAGGAAGACTTTTCAAACCGTCAATCCCGAACAAGGTAAACCAGTTTATCCATCGGTAACAGAAGAACGGCAGCACAAAGCGTTTTAGCTACCTGAGTGACAGAATCGCCACGATGTAACATTAACATCGCCATTAACCTTCTGGCGTGGTTTTTATCCTGCGTTTGATGAACAACTTTTTGCATCAGGCGACGTTCGTTTCGGGGTATAGGTGCTATGATTGGCATCACTCAGTCCGGTTGGGTGGTTTTTTTCTTTATTGGTGATTGATCAGATCGCTCAAACCGGATTGAGTTCCCTCAAAGTGATCTACTATTTTGAAAAGTTATTTATATAGAATTAAAAAACTCCTTCATAACCCACTCCGAATCACTGTTATAATCTATTTTTTCAAAAAGACGTTTATTACTCATTGTATCACCGGGAAAAAGTTAGTAACTGTACTTATATTCTCTGTCTTCTGTTCTCCGTCTGTTATACGATAGGTCGAAAATTTCGCAATTCTTTTGGAACAGATAACTTATGAGTATGTCGATTCCCGGCACTGAAAACGTTCAGGGCTTGCTTGAACGTGTGTTTAATCAACCAACTGGCTGATATGGTCGGTTATAAATTCCCCGTGTTAGCGTACTGTTAACACGGGAGGATAATCATTTCATTAACAAGAGATCACACAAATCCATTTGTAGACTCTTAAATTTTACAAATATTCTTTAGGTATATTTGATATCTGCTCCTCTAGTGACCAATTTTCTGGCTTGGATTTTTCGGAATTCCACTTTGCGCCTTTATCCAACCACTTAGATCTGTAATTTTTTAATGCTGTTAAAGTAGCATCTTCATAGCCAAATTCCACCCCACAGCAATCACAGATATCAAACGTTGGTGAATTGCCATCTTCACCCCACGGAGGATCTAATTGTTCTGCGCCACATACACGGCATACATATAATCTATTATTTTTGTGCATTGAAGTAATCCAAATTTGTTTTATATCCATGATCTACTGGATTTGGTTTAAACATTGTTTTAGGAACACCATCCGCATTTTTTACTGCGAAAATATTTGTCTCTGAATTGTAATATAAAGTATCTCCGTTAGCCCGGGTTTTGATTAAAGTTCCTCTTGGAGGATTTTTAATAAAATTATGGGTGGCTTCAACATATTGTTTTGAATTCTGATATTAAGGGAATTCACTTTTATGTTTATCCCAGTGACCATAAGCATTTGCTACAGGTTTTTTTTTCTTCGTTTCCGTCCATATTTGAGTTTCTTTAGTTTTGCCTGAATCTATTGTGTTGCCAACATTATGATTCTTCCCAATAATTGAAGCAACGGAAGCTTTACTGCCGATAGCTTCATCAGTTACTCAAGAGAGCTCCTTTCTGGAGGAAAAATTTGGATGGCTTTGACATGTTAGCAAATTTTTAT
Organism: Photorhabdus khanii NC19; assembly: GCF_000517265.1. Classification (GTDB taxonomy): domain Bacteria; phylum Pseudomonadota; class Gammaproteobacteria; order Enterobacterales; family Enterobacteriaceae; genus Photorhabdus; species Photorhabdus khanii. Next base: position 408,512 of record NZ_AYSJ01000011.1, on the reverse strand, counting down.
AGGAGAAAAATACCGACTAAAAATCAGTACGTTGTTAATAACTACCCCAGCCTTTTAGCTGGGGTAGTTATTATTTCTTATTTTCAGGATAATTATAGTGGTCTGGGATCTTATAATTTTCAGGAATTTTCGGCCAATTATATCGATCTGTCCAACCTATCATTTCTATATCTTCACATATATTCGCGAAAAAATTGCTTAGATCCATTGAGTTAGCTCGTGCTCGATTTAAAGCAGCTTGAACAGCGATCATATCTTCCTGATCAAGTGCTTTTTGTAATAAAGAAAAAGCATCCAATAATCGATTGATACTGAGATTCAGTTCCTCATCCAGATTGAGTGTATAATCTGTATTTCCTTCATCATATAATTCACGTTTGGGAATATTACAGATTTGAGCCAGTCTAACTAACGCTTCTTTTGATTCGTTCAATGAACTGATTCTAGTCAACTTTTAGCCTCCTTCCCTTTCCTGCACGAGTTTTATCATCGTTTATAGTCCCATCCAAGTTAAGAGCGAACTTGAACTTATCTTTACTATGAAATACTTCTAAATGGTTCTTATGCTTACCATCTAAGTAAAATTGATCCCCTTTCCGGCTTAGTCTAAAGCCGTCGCGTCATAAGCCACGGAACTAATGGTAGCGGCGGTGCTGGCGGTAATTTATTCCGTCCCCCGCTATCACTGTAGCCACCGCAATGACTGTAAAAACAACTGGATTCAAAGAGGGGAAAGAGCCCGACTTTCTGGTCGGGGTCTAATCTATTATACAGTCCGTTTAACTGCCGCTAGCCAATCTTCCCACATAGCTGGATCTGCTGGGCCAGTTGAATCATCCCAGATCGTCCAATCCATTGATCCTAATAAACAACCAATATCATCAGACTTTGTCAATTGGTATTCATGCTCCAAAAAATAAAACATAGCTTTGTAAGCTTGTTCTATTGTAATCATCTTATTGTCCATTTTTACTACCTCTTGGCTTCAGTGAAGATAATCCTGTCTGAGGGTCATATGATTTAGGTGGATTATTTATCCCTGCATTTATCACTGTATCTCCACGAGTTTGAACCCAAGCTTGAGTGCCATCCGGCAACATGCGTGCAGACCAACTGTTACCATAACGATCACCACCTAAAATAGCCGTTTTATCATTTGCAACATCCAATATTAATTTTCTATTTTCAGGTGTATCGGCAATGTGTCCTTCTGCTTTGCGGAAAATATGCCCAACTCGTGAATTAGGAATAGTTACCTGACTATTTGATCTTACAGATGATTCACTATTAGTACGTACATTACTTCCCTTCCCTATGTTAGTTGATTTATTTCCTTCAATAATCGAAGCAACCGAAGCTTTGTTGCCGATAGCACCACCAATACCGGCAGATTCTACCGCCTCTTTGGCTATCAGTGCACCTTTTTCCCAGGCAGGCAGCGAGTTATACAACAGCCCTAAATCGTTCTGGTTTTCTGTCGTCACAAACTGGCTGATACGATGGGCATCCTCAGCCGATAAGTCAAACATCCATCTTAAGCCACTAATAGCATCCGCTGTTTTTATCCCACCGTCCATTTCGGCCTGATAGGTCAGAGTGCATAATCCACCGTTCCCGGCACAGTCAGATAACATGTCTGCCCGTTGTGCTGCACTCAGTTTGTTGTATTTGTTCCAGATTGCTTCGGTAGGGGTTCCTTGCTTATTAGCTTCTTGAAGCTCTCTAGCCAGATTGTAGGCATTCATGGAGTTTAGGTGGTTAAAGAGAATGACAATTTCCCCGGCATTAGCCCCACTGTTAGCGCCTTTGGCGCTATTGGTTGCAATGGCCCCTGCAACGCTACCAATGATTTTGCCCCCCGCCTGAATTTTCATTGGATCATTGAATGTTTTATCCAATGTTATCGCGGCCAGTTCTGCGGCTAATGCCCCCGCAGCCGCCCCTTTGGCATCTCCGCCGCCAATTTCCGCCGCAAGGGCAGAAACCGCCGCATGGCTGATGGCTTTTCCGGGTAAACCTAACACCTGACCATTATTGCCAATCAACCCGGCCCCTTCGGCGTTAATCTGGCTGCCAATATTGGCCAGTAATGCGGTGATAAAATTGTCCTTAAAACTACCGCCATTGATGGCTGTACCCAGGCTGGAACTGATAATGGATTGACCTGCTACCCGTTGAGCCACTTTGCTCCAGTCACCATTGCTGAGTTTAGGTAATGTCGTTTTTGCTGGGTTAATTTGCGTGCCGTTGGCGGCTTTATCCCATCCCATGACGTTATCAAAGCCAGCCAGAGCGCCACCTATCGCCATTGAAGTGACCGTTGATTTGACTGTCTCACTGTTTCCCATATCCTTAAGGGTTTTCGATAGGTTTCCTTCATTATTAATAAGCTTAACCGCTGCCGTAGCAGCTAGAGATGAGATACCCGCAGAAACTGCGCCGTATGTGGCGGTACTCACTGTTGCTGCTGTTGCAGTACTGGCTCCGGCTGCGGTAGCGGCACCACTGGCTGCACCAGCGGCACCATTAGCAGCAGCTACAGTTACCCCGGCCCCAGCTGTGACTACAGCAACGGAGATAGCGATAACAGCAGAAACGACAGGATTTAAATGCTGGCTCTTATGATCCCAATTCTCATAAGCATCCTGAACTTCATTCCAGTTTACATCTTGACGTTGGCTTAACTCTTTTAACCAGGCTGTTTCAGAAGTGTTACCAAGAGCAGCCAATACCGCCTGTAAGGATTGTCCTTTCTGTGTTTTGATATCAGCACTGATTCCATTTGCGGCATCAATCGTTAATTTTCCACCGATGTGAACCGAAGGCAGCACCCATGTTTCTGCCCGATGACCACTATCTCTGTTCTTAATGAAAAATCCTTTAGACTGGCTAATGGTTTGTTCAAAAGAACTATTTTTAACGGCTTTAAAGTTTATTTTTCCATGTGTACTGGTCAGTCTGGCATTTTTATTTGTTTCAATTTTGCTGGCTTCATAAGTACTGTCATCTCGGCTGAGTAAATTAATATCTCCATCAGCAATAAATTCAGTCACTTTATTGGTTACTGAATGATGAGTGGTAGTTGAAGTCTTCTTTTTACCGTACCACTTACGTTTAGTACTGGAGGTTGTATATTCAGTAACATCTTCTTGTGCTTGTGCATAAAGATAACCACCTTTAGCAGCAATATTCATTACACCTTTAGCTAAAAGTTTAGTTGCTTGAAATAAAAGACCTTCTCCGGTAAGAATTGTTAAATTATTACCGCTATCTAATTTGGCTTCTTTATGTGTAATAGATGAGCTGGAATCTTTATTTTCAGTGTCTACTGCGGATTTAAAGTATGTATATCCACCAGAAGTGAGGGTCATATCACCTTTAGAAATTAAACTTGAACCTTCTAACTTTATATTATCATTAGCTATTAAATTTAATTTATCCCCTGCATTAACAGCAGTAACATGGCTTATTTTACCTTCTTTTATCAGACTACCTGCATAACCATAAGCAGCAGATAAATTTAAATCTCCACCAGAATTCATTAATATATTTTCTGTTGCATTCAATGAAGAGTTAGTTATATTTAAATCTTTCCCCGTAAATATAGAGATACTATTAGCTGTAATAGGAACTCCCCATAATTTAGAATCTTGAGAAGAATTTAATATAACGTCTTTTCCTGCGGTTAGTTCTAAACCACCAATATCTAGATTTATACCACCATTAATGGATATGGACTCGGATGAGTCTATACTGGTTTTACTTATATTTATTTTAATATCTCTGGCCGCAGTTAAAGTCGTGTTCTTGTTTTTTGTAAAATAATTAACGAAATTTAAATCTAAATTTGTTCCTGAAGAAAGTGTTAAATCTCCTGAGGAGTTTATTATATTACTTCGATCATCAATATCAGGTCCAAAACTAATTTTTGTAGATTTATTAGCGGATATTCCTGAATTTTTGCTTATTAATGAAACATTATGTCCTTTTAATACAGTGGAGGAAATATTAATGGCAGATGGAAATGATAGTGTATGAAAAAATTCATACGGTGCTTTGTAATAGGTTGAAAGTATAGATAAATCACCTGATTTAGAGATGATTTTAGAATCGGCAAGATCGACAAAGTTAGCATCTGATGAGATAATGTTTATATCTTTTTCGGCATTTAATCGTGCTGATTTTAAGGTAAATCCATTGGCATTTAATATAAGATTATTTTTAACTTTGATATCATCAGTTTCTGAATTTAATAAATTTAATGCTTTTTCTTTACAGCCAGGCGTATTCAAGTCATTTTCATTAATAAGTTCCTTATTGGATGTAATTTTAACCTCTCCAAGAAAATCAATAACTAAATTCTTTCCAGAAGATAGCATTGTCTTATCTATGAATGGGTCAATTTTTGTTTTATTAGAAGGATTATTCCGAATAAGATCCCAATCTTGCTGTTTTATATCTGTGTTATTTCTATCTAATACATGTATTTCCCTAGAGTTTTCCAGCTTATTTCTGTATTTATAGTATGGATTATTAAATATAGGATGTGAATTATTTATTATAAAATGTTGATAAGTATTTTCATTATATAGACCTTCAGTATTTATAAATTTAGTGCTTGTAAAATGACTTCCGGTCAAAAATACATCGCCTTTTCCATGTATTTCACTGTTTACATTTAATAAACTATCACTATTTATATATAAATTTCCTCCGGATGAAATTAAACTGCTATCATAATTTTCTATAAAGAACCAATTTTTCATGTCACTGAGATCATCAACATTACCAAAATCAAGAAAATAGTTTTTTTCAGGTTTAATATTATAAAGGAGATAAAGATCTCTTATATTGAGCATTTTATCAGACCTGGCAACTAAATCACCTTTATTAGTCTTTATGGTAGCAGATCTGTTTTCAATAAGATGACTTTTATCTCCTTGTGCATTTTTCTGTATCCACATATTATCGTTGGCTTGTAGCAGAGCTTTGTTGCCTGTATTTTTCACCGTGTCGCCAAATATTCGCATATCTCGGCCAGCAGTCACACTGCCTTTATTACCCAGAGTGGTACTTTCCAGAGTAATATCTCGTCCCGCTTGTACTGTAATATTGGGCGCAATATGGGTTTCTTTGCCAATAATATTCAGGTCCGTTTTAGCCTTAATATTTCCCAGTTCAATTTTGCCATTAACATTTAAGGTAATATCACGCTGGTCACTGGTTAACTCTTTCAGATTAACGCCGATACCATCTTCTGTGGCAATCAAGCGGATTTTATTCGCATACATACCACCTAACGCTTTGGTATCAACCGCTAATTGAGGTTTAGTTCCTTCGCCAGCAATAGGTTTAACTGTGCCGTCTTTTAAGCTGATTCGGTTGGCACCTTGCGTCAGGGACAGATTATTCGCCTGAATTTTTCCATTTAATTCCGTCGCTCGACTGATAATATCGACATAATCCGTCGCCTTGCCATCCAGCCCTTTACCGCCAATAGTAATCTGGCCTTTTTTAACCTCTAATGCTTCCAACGCGCCTTGTTTATCAAATTGGGGTTTACCCGTGGTCAGTGTGGCACTGGCCGTATTAATAAAACCACAGCCATCACAGGTAATGCCGTTGGGGTTGGCAATCATCACATTGGCTTTATTGCCGAAAATTTCCAACTGGCCTTGCAGGTTAGATTGTCCGCTACCGGTCACTTCATTAATAATCAGTTCCGCTGCTTTTCCATGCAGATTAGGGTTAGCGTTAAGTTGCCCTGCCAGTTGTGATTTAGCCGCTTGAGTGGCGTTATTAAGTACAGCACCCTGAGTGGCAACGTTAAACTCTTTATAGGTGTTGTGGGATATCCCCGCGTCATTCGGCGTGGCAATATTCACCACCGGGATATTGCCCTGGTTTTGTACCTGAGTATGGTTATTGTCCGGTGTTATTCCGGCAGCAATCGCCGGGTGGAGTGGCTGAATTGCCGTCAGGTAAATTAAAAGATAACTCGTGCCTCTCACCACAGAGTTGTTGAGTTTACTCATCGTACTTTCCCTTTTGTTTAATTTAAGTGTGACAAAGTCAGTGATGCTGACCAATAAATGACCCGGTTCTGCGGTCAGGCTGCGGTGATAAAAGGGTCATCTACCCACAGAGAATATTGATGATTTAATAGTGACATCATTAAACCATTCTAATGTGTAATTAATTGACTGTCAGAATGAATAGTATGAAATGTGATCGGCGATAGGTTTTTTAATCCTTACAATGGGGAATCTGTTATATTAAATGCCGGAAAATCACGATAAGGCTGGAGATATTGTTTCCTTGCGCCAGAGGCAGGACTCTTTCAGTTTTTGCGTGAGGGTCTCTGGCAATCGAGCAAGAACGAGCTCCCACGATGAAAAGACCAGTAAAAAATTTCATCATTAAAGGTAAGAGGTCGTAATGAAAGATTGTTTAAAGCGGGTAAAAAACGCAATGCTATACCGATATTGGAAGAGAAAATGTCAGGAAAAACGAGTTTTAAGCTGATAAATGAAGTGACGAAATGACAGTATTAACCCAATAACAAGAATATGAGATTCTATTAAAACCTTTTACAGGATTAACTATACCCTTCATCTTTCAAGCTGCTGCTTTGTTGGCTACTTTCACTCACCCCAGTCACATCGTTATCTGTGCTCCTGGGGATTCGTTCACTTGCCGCCGCGTTGCAACTCGAAATCTATTAGGTATATTACAATGACATATAATATTTTTTTATATTGGCAATTATTTCTTTAACTTCATCTTTATAAAGTTTTGTTTCATAGAAATCGGGTTTAGGAATATCTTCCCAATAACCACAACCATTATTATCATATCTCAAGATACGTCGTTTTGCTCCGATGATTCTAACAATATCATTGTAAGATACAGCGAATACAGAACTACCAAAATCATCAATATTCTCTGTTGAAGCTTTATAAATATATGATGATTCAAAATCTTCTGGCACATCTAAATAGCTTTTCATAATACCGATACAGTTGGTCTATTTGATTAATATCCGAGCAATGCAAGTCTGATACCTGATAAGCCGCACTAACTCATCACTCTGCTATGCATAGCGCACAACCCTTGCTACACAAGGCGTTGTCCGAAGTGGAGCACTATTTTGGAAAATTATTTAGTTTTATGCTATTCGTCTGGTATTACCTACTGCAACGGAATCCCGGTTAATAATAACAGTTAACCTATCAGGTACGTTTTTCGCTAAAGGAAAAATGAGCGCGGGTACTGAAGGTAAAAGCTAAATAAAACCGGGACGAAATAATATCATCAGCATGGAAAATATATAGAGTAATACACATAAAACTCACATCAGCATTATGTAATAAAAGAATATTGCATAATTATTGTGTGCGATATCACGAAAAGGCATCTCCTCCTGATTCCTCCTCCCTATTAGTATCAAAATTAGGAGGATGCTGCTTTATCTGAGACATTATTTAATATTTCCAATTTAATTCATTCGCAATAATATCGTCGATAATTTCTTACTATTAAAAGGTCTGATTATGGTAGCTCACTTCTTGAAAAAGGCTTATTCGGTCATATTAAGCGGTTCATTCGTTTTGCTGGCAGGCTGTGATAACAATGGTTCTTCACCTAATCCCCCTAAAGAGCCGATAGCGCATCTCCCTATCAAAATACCGGGTGAAGTTGCTCGTGCCGGTGATCTTCAGGCCGTTATCCACTTGGTGGATATTGATAAATTAAGTCAACGCGATCCGATAACAAACCGTGATTACAGTACCAATACCCTCTACCTATGGAACGATGAAAGCTGTGATGCCCTGGCTTCTCCCTCATTAAGCTGGAATGATTTCAGTGCAATTCCTACGGGCAGCGATAGTTATGGACCTTACTGGGTTGTGCCGTTAAACAAAAACGAGGGCTGTATTAATTTTATCGTGCGTGATGGTAACAACACTAAATTGATCGACAGTGACCTGAGAATTTCCTTCTCCGATTTCAGTAACCGTACTGTTTCTGTCATACCCGGCAATAATCAAATCTATAGTAGTCGGGCGGAAGCCTTTGAATCTGTGTTCGGTGTTTCCCAGGCTTCGGCACACTGGGTCGACAATCAGACACTGTTGTGGTCAGGTGGAGCAGATAAGCCTTATGTCCGTTTATATCATAGCCGGAGTAAAGTCGTAGCCAATGACCTAGGAAACTTTACCGATAGCTATCTGGCATTAACACCGACTACCTTGAGTCAGGAAACGGCGGATCGATTCCCACACTTGCAGAAATTAACAGCGTTCCGCCTGCCAGAAGACACGGATATTGAAACGTTACTCACCGGTGATCTGGTCGTGTTGGCGACCAATAAAGAAGGCCTGTTATTATCAGCGACTCAAGTACAAACTGCCGGCGTGTTGGATGACCGTTTTGCCGATGCGGCTGACACGTTGGAGTATGGTGCGCTGATCAATGATGCAGGTGTTACTTTCCGTTTGTGGGCACCTACTGCTCAGGATGTCGGGCTGGTTATCTACGATACAGATAAACAAATAATCGCCAACTATCCAATGAACCGTGATCCTGCTAGTGGCGCTTGGTCATGGCAAGGTGACAAGGAATTGGTTGGTGCTTATTACCGCTATGTTGTAACGGTGTACCATCCACGTTCCCGCAATGTGGAGCATTATGAGGTTACCGATCCCTATTCCCATAGTCTGTCGACCAATTCGGAATACAGTCAAGTAATTAACTTGGATGATGTGACGTTGAAACCACAAAACTGGGATAGCCTGATTATGCCGCGTTCGCAAAGTACACCGGCGGACATTGCACGCATGGCCATATATGAAGCTCATGTTCGTGATCTCTCCGTTGCAGATAACACGGTGCCGGAAGCTTGGCGCGGTAAATATCTGGCTCTGACTGCTAACAACAGCGATATGTTCAAACATCTTAAAGCACTGAGCCGGGCAGGAATCACTCATATGGAGCTGTTGCCAGTATTTGATTTGGCTTCTGTTAGTGAATTCAGCGACCAAGTAGCTGATCTTAATCATCCATTCAGTCATTTGTGCCAGATCAATACAATGGTGAGAAACAGCCGCTTTGCTGATTATTGCGATGGGTCACAGACAGTCGGTGAAGTGTTACAGGAATTGCTGAGTGGTGATAATGCCGATAACCCGCAGGTACAAGAGCTGAATGCGATGATTGCGGAAACCGATTCCTACAACTGGGGCTATGATCCGTTCCATTACTCAGTACCGGAAGGCTCTTATGCCACAGATGCGGAAGGTTCGGTACGTATAAAAGAGTTTCGCGCTATGATTCAGGCCATCAAGCAGCAACTGGGAATGAATGTGGTCATGGACGTAGCGTACAACCACACCAATGCTGCGGGCCCAACAAACAAATCTTCCGTGTTGGATAAGATAGTCCCTTGGTACTATCATCGCCTGAATGAAATCAGTGGTAACGTTGAATCTAACACCTGTTGTCACGATACGGCACCAGAGCACCGCATGTTCGCTAAACTAATCGAAGACTCATTGGTTACCTGGGTTAAGGACTATAAGATCGACGCATTCCGCTTTGACTTAATGGGTTTTCATCCCAAGGCACAGATGTTATCGGCGCTGGCAAAAGTACGCGCGATTAACCCATCGGTCTACTTCTTCGGTGAAGGTTGGAATTCCGGGCAGGACGACCGTTTCGAGATGGCTTCACAGATTAATCTTAAGGGTACTGGGATTGGTACTTTCTCTGATCGATTGCGTGATGCAATACAGGGTGGTGGACCGTTCGATTCCGCTGACAGCATTCGTATTAACCAGGGAGTGGGTAATGGTGCCGGGACTTTACCTAACGAACAGTCTTGGTTAAATGCTGATGAGGTGCGTCATCTGGCGGATCTGGTACGTTTGGGGATGGCGGGCAATCTGGCTGATTTTGTGTTGATCGATAAAGATGGGGCGGTGAAAACCGGCAGAGAAATTGACTACAAAGGGGCTATAGCCGGTTATGCTGCTGATCCAATTGAGGTGATCAATTATGTATCCAAACACGATAATCAAACGTTATGGGACATAATCAGCTACAAAGCTGCGCGCGAGGCGGATCTGGCGACACGGGTTCGTATGCAGGCAATATCCCTCGCTACTACATTCCTTGGGCAGGGATTGGCCTTCGCCCAACATGGCTCGGAACTACTACGTTCTAAATCTTTTACCCGTGATTCCTATAATGCCGGCGATTGGTTTAACCGTGTCAGCTACACTTACCAAGACAATAACTATGATGTTGGTATGCCAGGCTTGCGTGATGATGGTGGAAATTACGCATTGATTGAACGAGTGAAAAACGTAGTGGATAAACCAGGCCAAACTGAGTTATTGCAGATGACCGCTTTTTATCAGGAACTGCTGCGCCTGCGTCAATTTTCACCACTGATGACGCTTGGTGATGGTGCATCGGTTAAGCAACGTGTCGATTTCCGTAATGTCGGACCAAATCAGCAACTCGGATTACTGGTGATGACGATAGATGATGGTAATACCACCGATGATGATCGTGATTTGCGGTTTGACGGCTTAGTAGTGATGATCAATGCTGCACCATGGTTTGCTATGGTGAGAGATCTTAATGTCAAGGGATTGAAGTTGAACGATATTCAAAGAGAGCTGGGCAGCACCTCGTTGGCAGCCGGTATCAGAATAGCCAAAGATGGCGCGGTCACGTTGCCGGCTTGGTCGGTAGCGGTGCTGGTTTTACCACAGGATGGCGTTCGCGGTACTGGTTTGCCTGTCCGCAGGAAGTAACGCGCAGGAATTTTCCACTGTTTGCATCGGGGCGGTCTGGACAGACCGCCCATCTTTAACTTCAAAGGGGGACTCCCGCCGCTTCCCTTGCTGATGATAATTGAGACATTGTTTATCACCTTAAATTATCTGCGCTAATCGCTTTTGTTTTTCATCATCTTACTGCCTTCTTCAAAAAATGGATGGCTTTATAAGCTTAATTCTCTCTGATCACAGCGCCTAATAATTACAAGAGTTAATAACAGGCGTTGACATAATAAAAAACATGATGATATGGTTTTTATTTGATTGTGAATTATACAAAATTCTTAGTGGTGGCTTTTTGGAAAGGGTGGTGACGAGCCAGTACTCATTTAATCGCTTTTTACTCATAACCACACAGAGGGAGGCAAGTTGAACTTCCAAGGGTTACAGGCAAAGTACCGCCGTCTATTTCAGGAAAGTGCAGCCTGGAAACTGTTAAGAGCTGATAATTCCCCTTTAATTTTGGCATTTTTGGGTGAGTTATTTTCGGAGGATAGTGAAGTCCCTTTTAGTCGTGCCCGTGTGTCACTTGATGCAGAGCTGGTACGCTGTCGTGAACTTGGTCTGTGGGAAACGGAAACGGGGGCTGGCACTTATCTCAATAAATGGATTCGGGAAGGCTGGTTGCGTGAGATGGATGACACATTAACTAAAACGGATGCCAGTGAAATTGCGCTCCGTTTTAGTCAGGGACTTGATGAGCGCCGATCAGGAACTACTGCGTCTCATCTTCGAATTGTTCAGGAAGCAGTCAGGGACTTTGCGGTGGCGATTAGCCCAAATGTCGATGAGCGTGTCACGCTTTTGGAAGATAGAAAATCCGAAATTCAGAGAGAGATTGATGCCCTGAAGGCAGGCATTGTAACCGAACTGACCGAGGTTGAGCAGCGGGAAAGGATTCGTGAGATTTACCAGTTGGCTTCTGTTTTAACGGGTGATTTCCGCCGTGTTGAAGATGAAATTCGTCGGTTGGATCAGGAAATTCGTATTCAAATTATTGAGGGAGACTCTACCAGAGGAGATGTCCTTCTTGCTGTTTTAGAAAAAGAAGCGTTGCTAGCTAAAACGGATGCCGGTAGTGCGTTTGAGAGCTTTTTTGATTTGTTATGTGATCAAAATAGAACGATGGAGCTGCGGGATCAGCTTCGAAGCATTTTAAATCGCCCGGTCGCAGAACACTTAAGTACCCCGCAACGGCAATTCTTAAGTCAGCTCATGCGAGAATTGAGCCGTGAGAGTGACCGAGTTTTTCAAATCAGACGAAGAACAGAAGAGAGCTTGCGGGCTTACATAGAGAGTGGCACTGCTCAAGAAAATCGTGCTGTTGATAGATTGCTTGGTCAATTGGAACGACTTGCTGTTGAATTGAGGAATGCTGATTGCGACTTGCAAACAACAACAGCTCTTTCATTGCCCGTTGGGGCGGCAAGTATTAGTTCTCCCGAAAGTATGCTCCTTAAATCACCCGATGAAAAGCTGGATACCTCTGGTGTTGAAGAGCGGTTTAACTCTCGAGAACCGAGTATACAGATGCTGGATTGCCTTGATACTGTTCAAATCCGATTGATCGCTGAGAGGGCATTAGAAACGTTAAAAGAGTTTGGTCCAATGACGATTGCATCTATTGCACATTATCACCCGCTTAATTCAGGGTTGGAGGAGTTAGTTGCCTATTTACGGGTTGCGAAATCTGTCGGGGCGGCATTATTGGAAGAGAAGGAATCAATTGAAATTAGTGACAAACAGGGAGTTCGCTTGCGGGCGTCTATCCCCACTTTTCTTCTGAGTGCCGACCTGTTTCCAGACAGTTTGGATGAATTGGTCCTGTAATGGTGAATAGTAAAGTGGCTGTAGATATCATTGTGTGAGGGTTGGAATGCATAAAGACAAAAAGTTGAATAAAGATAATGGTACCCCCGCAACCCTCGAGAAGTCTGATTCGGATCCTCAGAAAGAACAGCAAACAGGGTTCTTCGATCAGTTGATAAAACATCATACTCAATCAGGGTATAACCCGCTTACAGGCACATCCGCTGTTGAATCTGATGTCGCTGCCAATAAAAGCTCATCCGTTGAAGTTGATGATGTGTTAGCCAGTGATCACTCTGAAAGTTCAAGTAGTAGCATGCCACCTGATGCGCGCCGGGTGCTGGTTAGCTTGCTGCGTCAGGGCGTTATATTGTCTTCGCAGAAAGCCAAGTTGTTTGAATCGCTTTGTCGATACCAATGTGCTGTACGCAAACATCTGTCAGAAGTCTATTTGAAGCTGGTTTTAGATGAGAAAGCGGGTGTCGCCTTTATAGCCGGTTTTCAAAATGAGGAAGATACCGAGTCATTGGGTATAGATGATGAAGAGGTTGTCTCTCTGATTAGCCGAAGGACGCTCTCTTTATACGATACGTTGTTGCTGTTAGTGCTGCGCAAACACTACCAGGATCGGGAAACGTCAGGTGAGCAAAGGATTATCATTGATATCGAGCGTATAGAATCCCATTTGACACCGTTTTTACCGCTGACAAACAGTACTAAATCTGACCGGAGAAAGCTCAAGGGTGCTCTTGAGAAAATGGTGACGAAAAAAATATTGAGTTCGGTGCGGGGAAGTGAGGATCGCTTCGAGATTACACCGGTGATCCGCTACGTAGTCAGTGCTGAATTTCTCGAAAGTATGCTGAATGAATACCTGAAAATGGCGGATGAGAAGGGTATTGAGCTAAATAAAAATGGCAGCAACGCTGTTGATTATCAAAATGGAGAGGAGGAAACAGGAGATGAAAATGACTGATCAAACTCTTTCGGCTGATTCATTATTTCATGTTGGTCAAATCAGATTAGCCGAACTCTCAGTTTATAACTGGGGGTCATTTAACGGCTTGCATACCGCGTTGATCGATCCTATGGGAACTTTGGTTACTGGGGATAACGGTGCGGGAAAATCGACGTTTATTGATGGCCTTATGGCCTTGCTCCTTCCTGCCGGAAGGGCAACCTTTAACGTGGCTGCGGCGCAGGGTGATCGTTCTGACCGGACTTTACTTTCTTATATGCGGGGAAGTTTTGGATCTGCCCATGATGGAGCGGGTACGAGAGTCAGAAGTAAGCGTGAATTTGGCGTGGTGACTGGGCTTAGAGCTTTATATCAGGGCAACGATGGCTCAAAAATCACGCTTGCGGCACTTTTCTGGATCACTAAATCGACGAATGTGCTTGCGGACGTGACACGAGTTTATATTGTCGCCAAAAGAGACCTGACTCTTAAGGAAATGCTTGATGCCTTTGGGGATGGTAATGCCCGATCATTCAAGCAATGGCTCCGTGATGATCCGGCAATGACATGCTGTGATGATAATTTTTCCGATTATCAGGAGCTGTACCGAAAGCTTCTGTATATGGACAATAAGAATGCGCCTGCATTGTTGTCGCGGGCGTTGGGCCTGAAAAAAATTGATGATTTAACCGGGTTGATTCGTGAATTGGTACTTGAACCGAGTACAGTCAAAGATGATGCCAAAAAGGTAGTGGAAGAGTTTGCTGATCTAGTGGCAATTCATAGTCAATTAGTGGATGCAAGAGCACAAAAAGAGCATTTATCCAGGTTACCTGAACTCAGCTCAATTATCGAAAAAAAGACGAAAGAATTTGAGGAATTAACGGCCGAAAAAAACAGTCTCCCGGTCTACTTTGGGGAAATCTTCGCACAATTGTGGAGTGAGAAAATTGCCGATATTGAGGCTGAACTTGAAGCACTATCCCTCGGAATTAAGCAAGCTGAAGGGCAGAAAGTCGATGCGGATAACCTGGTTGAACGAAGACATGAGGAATATCTTCAGTTTGGCGGGGATAAAATAGAATCGCTTCGAAAAGAAATGGGCCATACCCAAGATCAATTGAATCGTGTGGTTCGAAATTCATCGCAATATCAAACTCATGCTAATGAACTGGCTCTTCCTTCTGTATTAGAGGAGGCTGTATTTCTCAAAAATCAATCCGAAGCATCAGCCAGGCTTGCCAGTATTCAGCGTGACGAAGAAGAGTATCAGGACAGGTTTGCCACCATCAGTGCCAAATTCAGTGAGTTGCAAGCAAATATCCATGATATCTCTCAGGAAATTCGGGAAATCGAGGCAAGGCCGGATTCTAATATTGATGTGAAATATCAGCAACTGCGGGATGAACTGGTTAACTCCTTAGAATTAAGTAAAGACCAATGTATATTTATCGGTGAGCTTATCGATGTCGAAGATCATGAAAAGAGATGGCAAGGCGCGATAGAGAGGGCGTTAGGCGGGTTACGGACAACACTTGCTGTGCCACATCATTGTTATTCGATGGTGACTCGCTGGTTAAACGCCCGGCATACGGGTTTACATGTACGTGTTCAAGTTGTGAATGATGCTGCGACTAACCTGGGTCAATCGGCGGAGTTTAAGCCTGACGGTTATTTAAGGAAACTGGTATGGCGCACTCACCCTTATCGGGAGTGGCTCAAGCATCACTTGCAGCGATTTGACCTGCAATGTGTTTCGAATACGGAAGAATTGGATCAAACCCCGTTTTCGATGACGCAACAGGGGTTAATGCACATGGATAAGGGGCGCTTTGATAAAAAAGATCAGCACCGGATAGATGACAGGAGACACTGGTGTCTGGGTTTTTCAAATAAATCACGTTTAGCCATTCTTAATAACGATAAAAAAGAGTTAACTCTGCAACTGGCGGAAACCGGGAAAAATGTGAGTCAGGCCCGTCAAGATTTGAATTCTGTTTCTGATCGTAAAATACTTTGGGAGAAGATCCAAAGTTACCGCTGGGATGATATTAATGCTCCTTACTGGCACGAAAAGCTTTCTGATTTGCAAGCTGACCTTAAGGTGTTAGAACAATCAGGCGGTGATCTTGATAAGGCCAGAGAGCGTTGGGAATCGGCTAAAGAGCAATTGGCTCAAATTCAATCGGCATTAAATCAGCTTAACTCTGATTCTGGTGGCGTTAAAAATACGCTGAAAAATGCGCAAGAAGAATGGAGCAAAGCGCAGGCAAAAGCGTCGAGGGGATTACCTGATTCAGCCAGGCAGTTACTTGCGATTCGGGTTGGCGTGCTTAATACAAACGATTTAAGCCGGATGGCTGAATTGGTGTCGAAAGTTGAAGAAGATTTGGATCGTCTGTTAGATTCTAGCCGGAACAATAAAGACAGAGCGGAAAGATCAGCCATCAGCATTATGGTTTCGTTCAGGTCTAACGATAAATGGCAAGTCTTCACGGTTGACTGGCAAAGTGATATTGGCAGCTTACCTGATTATCTTAATCATTTACGACAACTGGAAGAGGAAGGGCTTCCCAACCTGGTAGAGCAGTTTATTGAACGTTTGAATAAGCATGCAACGCAGTCGCTGGCGCGGATTAAAACTAAGCTTGAATCTGAACGGGAAGATATCCTCGAGCGGATTGACATTATTAACCGGGTCCTCAAGCGTACAGAGTTTCGATCAGAGACACATTTAAAGTTGGGTTCAAAAAGAGAGAAATTCCCGCATGTTAATGAATTTGAACAGCATCTGCGTAAGGTGCTTAGTCAGGTAACCAGTGATGACCATGAAGCACGGTTCCGTCAGTTGGCTAAGGTAGTTGAAATCCTTGGGAAAGCAAGTGCGCCAGGTTCCTCAAATACATTGGAAAGTTTAAGGCTGCTTGATTCCCGTTATCAGATGTCATTTTATGCCGAAGAATTGGATATCAATACGGGTGAGATTCGTGATGTATTGGAGTCATCCAGTGGAAAGTCAGGTGGGGAGAAAGAGTCATTTGCGGCAACTATTGTTGCGGCAAGTTTGGCCTATGTTTTGACGCCGAATGGCTATGATCGACCTGTCTACTGTACTGTTTTCCTGGACGAAGCATTCTCGAATACGGCCGAAACAGTAAGCCGGCGTGTGCTCCGGGTATTTAGGGAACTGCATATTCACGTTAATTTGATTACGCCTTATAAAAACCTGAATTTGGCGAGAGAATCGGCCCGCTCGTTGCTCATTGCAGAAAGAGACCAGGAAAACCACGATAGCCATTTATGTGAAGTCACCTGGGAAGAGATTGATCGGAGAATGAGGGAAGAGAAGGGGAAAAAGTTAGCTGCTGAGGTTGCTGGTCTGGGCATCGAACTTGAAAAACTGATATGAAAAAAGGGCTGTGTGAAACGCGCTGGGGGTTATTGCCGGCACAAGTTAAGAGCATCATTAGGCAACGTGAGTGGGATAATCTTTCCTCACTAAAGGCCCGGTTACTGGGCATCAAAGCATTCCCTGTCCGTGTTGGCTTAAAACCACCGAGAGGCAGTTCTGCTATATCAGATATGGTTCATTTTCAGCGGTTTGTTGATGAGTGGAAATCATTTCCCTATCAAGACCATGTGGAGTGGTCTTCCAAAAATTTCCGGGAGTTGTCTGAGCAGCGAATCCCGACTTTTGTTGCTATTGAATCAATGCAACATTTGATTCAATTTTTAGGGAATGATGCTCTTTCGCGAAGTAAGGTATGGGAAAGAAATATGAAGCCATTCTTGCGGGTTGATAAAGATCTCTATCCTGCATTGGTTAAGTGTATAGATATTGTGGAAAAACTCTCTTTGAGAGATGCGGAATTACTGGCAAAGCTTCTTCCACAATTAAAGCCAGGCTTGGGGGAAGGACAATATTTAAGAGCATTACCTCTCATTGGTATTGATACTAAGTTTCTTGAGAACCACCAAATCCTGATCGAAGAGCTGACCGATGTGATTCACAAAGGTGCGGTTTCTGCATTTGGAGGTCTTACTGCCTGGTTGGGTTGTTTAACAAATCCCAAGGGCTGGTTAACCATCAGACCGCTTTGCCATACTGCTATGGCCGCGCTTGGTGGAATTCCGATACTTCAAATACCTGGTGAATTACTTAAACAGCACGAACTTCCAGCATCGAATATATTAGTAGTCGAAAACTTACAGTCTGGTTTGGCATTACCCGACATGCCTGACACAGTTGCGGTGATAGGAGGAGGGAAAAACGTTGCATGGATGGATGCGACATGGTTGAGAAGCAAGCGTGTAGGGTATTGGGGAGATATTGATACCTGGGGCTTGTCTATTCTCAGTGACGCCAGAGACAAGTTTGTGGATATTGAATCCCTGATGATGGATGTTGAAACCGTTAAAGTTCATGAAGATAGAATGGTTCCTGAACCAAATCCAGTTGAATCCAATCCTTCATCGCTAAATGAGGATGAAACAAAGTTGTTTAATAATCTCATCTCTGGCCGGTTCCAGTCTTCACGTTTAGAGCAGGAACGTCTTTCATCTGATTACATTAGAAACAAGCTTATAGATTGGCTGTCTTAATTCGGAAGCCACCAAGCGCACTGTGTTTTCTGTTTATCAGAAATTATCACTTTCTTGGTGTACATCGAAACGGTGCGTGATCAGATTGGCAAACGCCTGACTCGCAGCGCTTCGATACGCGCCGCTGAGCCACAACAGCACGGCATTGCGCTGCGGTAACGGAGGTTGAATGGCAATGGAATTGAGCCCGGCCTGCTCGTAGGCTATGACATCAGGTAACAAAGTCGCGAGCCGTCCCCGGCGGACAATCTCTACGATTGTGCTGATTGAGTTAGCCTCAATTGCAATGCGCGGCGTGATCCCCTGTCTCTGGAAGTACAAATCGATATGGCTTCGCGTTGCAAAGTCTTTGCTTAATAGCGCTAATCCTTCATGTTCCAGCATCTTCGCTGTCAATGATGTTTGTTGACTGATGAATCAATGCGATTGACCAACGATCAGACTGAGTGTTTCGATGAACAATGGCTCGCTATCAATGTCGGGGGATCGCACCGCTGAAAACGCGATGCCGAGATCGAGTTGGTTCTCCGCTAAAGCTACCTCGATCTGATCTTGCGTCATTTCCTTGATAATCAATGCAATTCCCGGATAGCGTGCGTTGAAACGTTCTACCCAATGGCCGATGAAGTAAGTAGTGAAGGTGGGTGTCATTGCCAGCCTGAGCAATCCACGGCTTAAATCCTGCACATGCAGTGATTCCTCAAGCTGTCTGATTTGTTGTGATAGGGTCGGCTGCGAGACATGAAGTTCCTCTGCGGCGCGAGTGAAGCTCTGATGTTCGGCAATCGCCAGAAGATAACGAATGTGTCGCAGTAGCATGTCAATTAACTATTTGAAAGTAATATGGAAATAATGACAGCCCGATCTTTGAAACTATAGAAAAATTTGCTCATTCTTCACCTGTCAGCTGTCTTATCAGCCACGATGGAGTGAAGACTATAAGGGCTTCCCGAGCATGTCAACACCGGTTTGTCGTTCTGTAGCGGCCCGTTCCGAAGCTAGTGCCGACGCTGGTGGATTTACCAAACGGTGATAGGCCGCTTGCCTGACAATCCGGTAGTAAGGTTTGAACAGAATGAAGACGATAAAAAAAGCCGCATCATTTGCATGGGGCGGCCACGATGACAAAATCATTAGAGAAACAGATCTGGCCTTACGTTGAAGCGCTTGGAAAGCGCTTTAATATGCGCAATCGTTAATGAGCGTTTACCAGATAGAATCTGGCTGACAAGTGATTTGGAACCAATCTCTTCTTTCAGGTCTGAGTAAGAGAGTCCGTATTGATCCATTAACACACGCAGCGCTGCTACACCGGTTGGTATGTCATTTACTGCTTTATTAAATGCAGTAAAACGCTCATTGTTGTTTTCATACTCAGCGATTTTAGCGGCTAGAAAGTCAATCAGTGGGTTTTCATCATCATGTTCAATGAGGTAATCCACCATTGCCAGAGCGTCATTATATGCATCCTCGGAAGTGCTGCTCCCTAAGAAGGGAACCGCAGCTACCAGTACCTTTGTGGCTTCAAGTGCTTTGGTAGGTTCTGCAATCATTCTTTTGTCTCCCGATACTGCTTAGTTAATTTGTCATACTCTGCGTGAGTAGCTATGTGCTTGACGTATAGGCGTTTATTAACAAAATGTATATAGGCAATCATTCGTAAGTTTTGCCCGCCTATGTCTATCACCCACCACTTATTTCTGTACTTGAAATTATCAAGACTAGGGAACTGGTTTCGTAATTCCGCAGGGTTCTCAAAATCTTTTTCTTTTAACTGCTTATACATTGCAATAATTGCATCCGCATCATTTGGGAAATCGCGTGCAGCTTTCTCAAATGGATCTTTGGAAATAACGTGCATGTCACTCACTCAGTTTACATCATGTAAACACTATAGCGTCATCATTTACCGTTTACAAGATGTAAACAACAAAAAAGCCACCCAATTGGTGACCTCTTTCGATGGTGCCTGGATCATTACGTTGTATCTCGTGCCTGTTGTAGTACATCTCATCACTCATGGTTCCAAAATCGACCAATAGTAGGTAGCAAAGTCTATATGCCAGTGCCTGAAATAAAAAGATGTGACTACTGGATTATTAACAAATATGTCGCCGCAGAACGACAATCAACTATTGGAAAATACTATAGAGGTGATAGAAATCCGATCTTTGACGCTATAGATAAATTCGTTCATTCTTCATCCATCAGCTTTCTTATCTATCACGATGGATTTACGACATAGAGGCTGGTTCGATCGATGCACTAGACGGCTTGCTCGGTCAATTTGTGTCGCTTGCGGACCATCCGCATGTTTCTGCAACACAATCCATGTTTCACCACGGCATTTGAATAGCCCATTAATCCAAAGGAAATCGTTATGACACAATCTCAATATTCCCAAACTCCCCGCCAGATCCTTACCGATGCTATCATCGACGCCAAAACACGCAAGAATTTGACGTTTGAGGATATCGCACAAGGAACGGGCCTGAGTCTCGCATTCGTTACTGCTGCGCTGCTAGGCCAGCATCCATTGCCTGCCGACGCCGCGAGAATTGTGGTTGACCGGCTTGAACTTGATGAGAATGCTTTCCTTCTGCTGCAAACTATCCCTGTGCGTGGCAGCATCCCAGGTGGTGTACCGACTGATCCGACTATTTACCGATTCTACGAAATGGTGCAAGTTTACGGCTCAACGTTAAAGGCGTTGGTCCATGAGAAGTTTGGTGATGGCATTATCAGCGCGATTGATTTCAAACTTGATATTAAAAAGGTTGATGACCCTAATGGCGGTTCTCGTGCCGTGATTACGCTCGACGGGAAGTATTTGCCGACCAAACCATTCTAAAGCGATTGTTGGTATCAGCAAGGGAGACAAGTTTTCTCCCTTGCCGTCTCAAAGAATGAATATCCAATTGCTGTTTAAAGCTTATGGGTTAGTGATTTCGGTTGTCGAATGAGACAGATAAGGAGCAGGATCAAATTTGCTATTGTGCTGTCTGAATGTGTGAGCAAAATCAGGCCATATCAGTGTTAAGCGCTTATTTCGGGAATCACGGTACCAGCTTGTACAATTATCTCCAACCCATACTGTGCCATTCATCTGTTCTTGTAATTCGGTGACATAACGATGTTGAGCTTCAGGAGAAACCTCAAGTACGCAGTTGTTATTTTTCCTGCTGTGTTCAATAGCACCGAGAATGTACTCTATTTGAGACTCAATTATGTAAATAATTGAGTTATGAGAAAGTGTTGCATTCGGTCCATTGATAATAAATAGGTTTGGAAAACCTGTCACTGTGGTTGATGCGAAAGCTTCCATGCCTTGGGCCCAGTGATCAGCAAGGCTGAGACCATCACGGCCATGAACCAGGCGGGAATAAGGTGGTTGGGTGGTTTGAAAACCAGTACAAAAGATCAGTACATCAAGTGGGTAACTGTTGCCGGCCACTGAAACTGCATTTTGCCCATCTATACGTTGTAAGGCTGATGTTTCGAGTTTAACGTTATCTCGTAGAAACGTAGGATAATAATTGCTTGCAATCACAAGCCTTTTACAACCCGCTTCATAGCTGGGGGTGAATTTTGCACGTAATTCCGGATCGGGGATTTGCCGTTTAAGGTGATCTGAGGCTATGCGTTTGAATTCTGCAAGATATTGTGGAATAGAACGACGGGATGGGTACAGAGATTCAAAATGCCAGAATATATCTGAACGAACAGCGGGAATAGACTCTGGATCGCGTCGGAAACGCTGTTTCTCACTATCTGAATAACTTCGGTCAGGACGTGGAATAATGTAGGATGGGTTTCGCTGGAAAACAACAAGTTCAGAGACACTTTGAGCCACTTCAGGCACTATCTGAGTTGCTGAAGCACCCGATCCGATGATACCTACTCGCTTACCTTGAAGAGAGACATCATGTTTCCAGCAGGCTGAATGAAAAACTTCCCCAGTAAAGCTGCTCAAACCTTCGATCTGTGGAAGATTTGCATCTGTTAAATGCCCGGTGCCTGTTATCAAGAACCGTCCACTGAAAACACCTGCGGTGGTGATAATTATCCAGCGCTCTTTTTGGTTATCCCAATAGGCTTTTTCAACGTTGGCGCCAAAGTGGATATGAGGCAATAGCCCTTCATCCCTGGCGGTATCCTGAAGATAGGTAAATATTTCATTCCCTGGTGAAAAAACATGAGACCAGTCAGGATTGGGGCGAAATGAGTAAGAATAAAGGTGTGAGGGGACGTCACAGGCTATACCGGGATAAGTATTATCGCGCCAGGTGCCCCCTACATCATCGGCACGTTCGAGAATGAGAAAATTGTGCTGAGATCGGCGCTTAAGCTGGGCTCCCATACCAAGGCCGGCAAAACCTGCGCCGATGATGATAATCTCTGCATCTGTGACCTGCGATATATCTGCTTGTGGATTATGGTCTGGTGTACTTTTATTCATAATAGCTCTCCAAAGCGTAAAAGGGATTATGGCCGGTCAGCGGGAATAATGGTCCCGGCAGGGTAAAGAGAAGGTTCCGTGCAGAACTGGTCAATAGCCAACATCAACTGGGAAGGGCGTTCATAAATGACAGCGTGTCCGGCTGCTATCTCTGTATAGCGTGCATCCGGGATTGCGCCAAAAAGTGCTTTGCTATGGTAGGTGGGTGTTATGTTATCGTGTGTACAGCCAATAATCAGAGTCGTGGCTTTTATCTCAGGAGCAATTTGAGTGATATCAACCCGGGCATCAAGGTCTAGTTGCAACACATCGAATTCCCCCGGATTGATATTTTCAAATCCGGTTGCAGGTGGGTCTGGAACCATATTCACATGACCAGGGACACCAGAAGCACAATACATGACGAATTCTGTAAGAACAGGTGAGTTGGTCTCACATAAATGACGCCAGACAGCAACAAGTCTTTCCATCTGTAAATCTGTTTTCATCCATCCTGCGAGCATCACTAAATTACGAACCAGATCCGGACGTTTAGCGGCAACAGAAGCAGCAACGACTGCGCCCAGAGAATAACCTATCAGTGTGACAGATTCCCCTGGCGCAGCTGTTTCAATAACGGCTTCGACCTGTTTTCCAAGATGTTCAAGAGTAAGGGTTTCGCCTGCTTTCACTGGTTGAGAAAAATCCAGTGATATAACGGCGTGTTTTGTGGCAAGTAGTGGAAATAGATGACAGAAATGCAGCGTTGTATTTCCGCTTGTACCATGCACTAACACCACAGTATTACTCTTGGCATTATCCTTAGTTAGGCCCGGAGGTTTAGCTGTGAAGAACCTGACATCCTTTCCATCTACTTTCACAGTACTTTCATTAACATTAAATTCTTGATCGGATTTATTCATGGCAGTTATATATCTCCCTATAGATATGATCCAATAAAATCCAAATATTGCACTTTATTGGTTATCATGGTTGTCATTATTCTGTCTTGATAGCAATAAGTTCATTGAATAATTATTTTGTTGCTTCTTAAATAAAGTCATAACTAAGTATCAGGCTATTGTCAAACCCATAAAGTTGAAATTGTGCCTATACTTGAATATTTTTATTATAAAATTAAATGCTCGGAATTATTTATTATATTTTAGTGATAAATAATAAAATCGCAAGTTATTAACTATGATGAAATAATTATTACGCTAAGTATATTCTGGAATTAAGAACGCAGAAATGAAAGCTGTTGTTTCTTGTAGCAATAAATGGCATCACATCTTTTATCATTTGAAAGCCAGTTCCTTGAGTGAGGCAGTCAAGTTGGCAAGCCAGAATATGCGTGGCGTTGTTTGCCAACTCAAATTCAGTGTTTATTTCTGCTGTTTATCTCTGGAGATCAATATGATAATAACGCAAGGGCTCTGTCAGGTTGGCCGGATAAAGTATCAAAATATTAAGCCCATATATTGAACTGTTTTCTTAATTTCTTCTTTTACATTGACAGGTTTTCATCCTCATACCATAGTAATTACATCATATAGAGTTTGTTTTCTTTGACCTATTGATTTTCTTGTATTCTCAAATAATTTATTTGATCTATTATTCGGACTTTATTCAGTAATAGTTCATATAATTAAGCAAAACCAGTGATTGAAATAAATTAGAGGTAAATTATCAAGGAAGTGCAATTTTCTCTGTTTTGGAAAAAGACAATTTGGATTCAGATTTAAAAAGCACTATCAGACCATTTTCCGCAGTATTTTGTGATGCTTAACGGACGTTAAGGAGATGAAAAATGTCTAATCAAACTGTGAATGAACAACATCGGCAATATGCGGTGGCAGAAGGTGAAAAACGTGCTATACGCACGATTAAGCTATTTATTTCTCTGGGTTTTATCGCAGAGGCTGGATTTCTTTTAATGAGTTTTATTTTATTTCCCGACAATGGCCCGTTGGTATGGCGTCTGGTATGGGCTCTTGGTTTATGTGGTATCGGCATGGGGGCCGCTGTTGGGGGATTGACTTATTTGCTCTCAGCCCGTTTTATGCCTGGAAGCGCCGGAGCTTATATCATGACCGCAGTGAGTAGCGCTCTGTTTTTCAGTGTTTGCCAGACACTTTGCTGGGGGCTGGATCACAACGTGGGGCTGAATTATTGGGGCTCAATAGAAATGCCGTTGTTGTTCCTGATTAAGGGATACACTGCTGCACTCATTGCTGGCATTTTGGGCAGTTTTCTTCTTAACTCGATAAAAGGTGCAAGATTCCTTGACTGTCTAAAGGTGTTTTAGTGAATAAAGAATCGAGTTTACCCAACAGTTTCGCTATTTCCGTATTTCTGGCTGTGCTGGCTGCATGCCTGAATTTGATATTGTGGCGTGCCGATATTCTGGAAATGGCGCACAACACTGCGCTGAAAGGGTTAATGATTGTTTGGTATATATTGGGCTGGGGTTTTGCTCCAGGTTGCCTGACCGTTCTTACCATCAATTCAATCAGAACAAGATTACCTCAGATGGTGGGGGCGGTGGTCGCCATGCTGATAAGTTTTCTGCTGGTAACGGGGATTTGCGGTTTGGTTTATGCTTACCTGACAAACTCTGCTTTCATGCAGATTGCTATGGGGGGCGAGGCGCATCATCATTCCCAGGTAAGCCAGGGAACTATTCTTGGTTTTATTGCGCAGCTACTACCCAGTTTATGTGCGATCGTTATCTCGATAGTAAATGCTTTTTCGGTGAAAATGGGAAAATGGTTCAAGTTATGAGCCAGCTTCCAAGGCGTAGCTAGTTGACGGTTCTTCTCCCATCTTGTCATGGTGCTCAGATCCCTGACATAAAGCGAAAGGCACTAGGCTCCGGTTTTGTGAATACAAGATTGGGGCTTCTTTTTTATACGTGTTGATATGTAATGCATTTATTAATTCTGGATGTAAATAAATGTGGGCAATGAGATTAATGCGGGAAAAATTATTCAATATTTCATGTGGTATATGTATGTATTTAAATGGTTTTTCAAATACAAGAATAAGGAATATTGGAAAGTTAGAAAAATATGAGTTGGCTCACAATAATAAAATTTTTATTTTAACAGCTAATTTACATGGAGGAATATGTTTGCTTATATTTAGTTTCCCTATCGGGAAATGATTTAATGTTAACCTGAATTTTGAAAGGAGTAATTATTGATTACCAACCTCTGGCTAGATAATATATTTTTTTTCAGCTAGGAAGGTATTAATATGTGTTTATGACTATCCTAATCTGGGTGATAACCAGGGCAAGATCTCACAATTTTAACAAGGTTATTTGGGTTAAATAAAGACCAAAATATAACTTTTTATAGCCACTTCTCTCATTAAAACGTTAAGATCTCTCTATTCTATAAAAGCGTGATCTTAATAATGAGTATTTTCAACTTTATCAGCAAGATAGATGACCCACGTTCTGACATCAATAANANACTGAATTANTGGATATGATTTTTTTAGCCTTCTCCGCTGTATTATGCGGCGCTTCTGGCTGGAAATCGATTCAGGAATTTGGTGAGTTACAGAGCGAGTGGCTTAAACAATACACGCATTTTACTCACGGTATTCCTCGNCGTCACTGTATTGCNAATATTATCAAAATGATAGAGCAAGATGCACTGGTNGAAGCCTTTTATGCCTGGATCAACCNGCNTCGGGNCAGGGCAGGAAAAAGTCTTATCACCATTGATGGAAAAACCCTGAGAGGAACCTGTAAGGGGACATTATTTGAAGCCCTGCATGTGGGCAGTGCTTATGATGTTGAATCCGGTGTAGCCCTATACCATCNGGNACCCGAAANCAAAGGTCAGGAAGGTCCGGTTGCCAAACAANTGATTGAATTACTGGCGCTTGATGGCGCGATTGTCACTCTGGATGCCTTGCATTGNCAGAAAGAAACCCTTGCGTTAATTACTCANCGCGGCGGTGATTTTATTGTGGGTCTCAAAGGCAATCAAAAGACCCTCTATGAATGGGTNAAATCGTATTTTGCTTCGCATTATGAGAGNGATGANCTNGNTGAATTTACGNANAAAAATAACGGTCATGGANGGNCNGAATTTCCGCGTGTNATGCAAATTCCTGCCNTATGGCCTGNNGTNCNNCNNTTCNNGANANATGGNCNTCAATACANTNTGTNATNNNACTGNNCANTNAACGCAANGNGNAAGGCCAACCANCNCATNTTGATNNAGGATGTCAGNANACTTTNTGGCCATTAGATGTGGAGTGGGATCCCCTGGCAATAAGTAACCATTGGTCCGTAGAAAATGATCCACCCAGGATCCCCACATCATCTTTCAGGAAGATGCTATCTAATCACAAGATCCTGATGGTGCAGCACAAAAGGTTATTTTTAAGGTCATAGCTTTAAATGTGATTAAACAAAATACGCGTATAAAAGATAGTCAAGCAGTGGAATGTAGAGGTGTGACTGGGTCAGGAGAATTTGGTAGCCAGCTTATCTTTGATTAAATTAAATACAAAGTGGAATCCCGGGTTTGGTTGCTGATGGATGAGTACGTTCTTTTGTGTGTGTGTGAATTTGCTTGTTATTTTTCTTACGCTCTTTGGCTGCTCATAGCTATATATAGTCTGCATTCTGCGCCATCTGAAATGGGAATATTAGGTGCTTGCTTTGCTATTCCATTTTTGGTGGCAAGTGGATTATTCGGCAAGCTGTTTGACAACGGAAGTATATTAAAATGGAGGATGCTATTGTTCTTTATTAACGGCATTGTCATGCCTTTTTTATCTGTAGCTGATCCAATTATATTTCTTTATGTAATTACATTAATCAAGACAACCTGTCGGTGTGGTCTTGGAATATCAAATACAAAATTGAATGTAGATGATAATGAATCTCAAAGATTTTATGAAATTTATGGATATATTACTAACTTTAGCAGGATAGTCATTCCCTTATTTGTTGTTTATTTAAATACGTACTATGGATTATGGTTTATCTTGTCATTATCAATAATATTTAACTTGGTTGGCATGCTGACATCATACTTTGATAATACTTTTCGGCCTGATGCAAATGGAGGTATAAATTCTACTGCCGTAGAGCATTTCTCACTCATACAGCAATTGAAAAGCAAACCGGATTTATATTTACTTGTTTCGGCCTATACTTTGTCAAACTTAGCCTTTTTTCTTAGCAATGATATGCTTGGTATCTTCTTCGAGAAGATTGGACAAAGTGAAAGTAGCATAGGCTACATAATTTCACTTCTCGGTGTCGGTGGCATAGTAGGGACGCGAATTTCTGGCTGGTTACTGAAAAAGTTGTCAGCTAAGAATCTCCTGTTATTCTCCGTTATGGTTAACTTTGTGGCCTTTTGGGGATTTGGTTTTTTAGACGCAAAAACAAATCATTATGCTACATACTATTTATTAATTTTCTTGGTTGGTATGGCTTCTGGTATGACATTTTTCGCAATCAGATACGGTGTAAGAAATATTATTGGTTTTGAACATGTAGGGAAAGCTACAGGAGGTATACAGAAAATTTCATCTATAGTGGCAATTTTGATGCCAATTATTGGGGGGTATACTGCAAAACTTATTTCTATCGAATTTACTTTCAAATTAACAAGTATCCTGCTTGCAGTGATATTTCTGTATTTTTTATTTAAAAAGTATAAATTAACTGAGAAGAGGAATACGTATGTATAAGCCATTTCATTTTATGTTAACTGTAGAGGTTAACCAGTTAGTCTGATCTGTCGTGAGTCCTTAGGGTAAGTTTCATCAGCTCTTCCATGACGTTCACAATGCGATCTCTTTCATAATAGGTCATACCATCAAACTCGGCCCTGGTTTTAGGTGCCATTTTCTCAATACTGATTGTTCAGAGGTTGCGCCTGATGCTCAGACGAGGGGCGATAAACACTCAAAAAGTTTTGATTGTTGTGTAAGAACGTCAGAAGCCTACAAATAGACGGAGCGATTTAAGCTGCGTTTTTCATATTGTACATAAAGAACAATTTGAACAATGCACTATATCCAAGATACATAGAACCACATCTCAAGGCAACATTGACTGATACGTTAGTGGTGTGTCTGCTTGGTCCTCTCCAGGTCGGCAAAACAACTTTGGTGCCTGCGTGGGTTTACCTAACCTGAACACTTTCGGTGGGTTCCTGCTTCAATGGACGGCCTGACTACCCCTTCCTCCACAGAAAGGTAAACACCCTTTCTAAAGGGCGTCTTAATTCAGCTCAAACTCACATTGAGGTTGACACAAAACTGGCTCCCAGATACAGAGAATTTAAACTGAGGTAGTAATCATTCTTAAATGCATTTTTTGTTATAGAAAACATACTGAAATCTGATGCCAGACAGCTGCGTATACAATTACATATGACTGTAAGAAAGTTTCGGTACAGTTCGATTTTGAGGCGAAGATGTATTGACATGCCCAGAATTTTCTTCTCAGTTAGCCGCTAACACTTTATTAACGAATAATCCTAAACTCCTCACAAAAGTCACAACGCTTGCGCACACGCCCAAGCGGAACTCCATGCCCACTGGAAATTGTAGCCACCAAGCCAGCCGGTGACGTCTACTACTTCACCGATAAAGTAGAGTCCTTTTACCTGATTAGCTTCCATTGTTTTGGATGAAAGCTGATGAGTATCCACGCCGCCCATAGTAACCTCAGCAGTACGATATCCTTCAGTACCGTTGGGTTGTACTTGCCATGACTGGATGTTTGTCGCTAATTGCTTTTGCTGGACGGAATTCAACTGCTTAAGAGAAACATCCGGGAGTTGACCGAGTGTTTGCAGACATTCTGTCAGCCTCTTCGGTAATAATTTTGCCAAAGTATTTTTTACACTTTGGTTCGGGTGAGAACTCTGTTCTTTCTCCAGAAACGTTTCCAGATCAATATCTGGAAGTAAGTTAATACTCACAAATTTTCCCGGCTGCCAATAACTGGAAATTTGTAAGATTGCCGGGCCAGAAAGTCCCCTGTGGGTAAACAGGATATTTTCTTTGAACAGCGTGCCATTTTCAGCGGTAACAATGGCAGGAACGGACACACCGGAAAGTACATGAAGTTGCTCCAGCAGTGGTTTATGCAGAGTAAAAGGTACGAGAGTGGCGCGGGTTGGCAAGACTTTTAGACCAAACTGTTCTGCAATCCGATAACCAAAAGGGGTTGCGCCAAGACCCGGCATAGATAACCCACCGGAAGCGATGACAAGTGAGCGTGTACTTACTTCCTTTCCGTTAACGGTGATAACGAAACCCAGCTCCTTTTTTTCTACGTGGCTAACTTCGCTACGCAGACGAATAGTGACCTGACCAGCCTCACACTCTTTCAACAACATATCAACTATCTGCTGGGCTGAATCATCACAAAAAAGCTGTCCCAGGGTTTTTTCGTGGTAAGCAATGCCATGGCGTTGAACCAGTTCAATAAAATCCCATTGTGTGTAACGGGCCAGGGCAGACTTGCAGAAATGGGGGTTAGCAGAAAGATAAGCTGATGGCTCTGTGTACATATTAGTGAAGTTACAACGCCCACCGCCGGACATCAAAATCTTACGCCCGGTTTTTTTGCCATTGTCCAGAACCAGCACCCGTAAACCGCGTTGCCCGGCTTGAGCTGCGCAAAACAGACCGGCTGCACCGGCACCAACAATAACTACATCAAATCTTTCCACTGTTTTTCTCTTTATGACCGAATAATTTAGCGGGAACTTCCCTTAAAGTGTCGCATTTTTGATAATTTTGCGGAGAAAAGTCCCCGTATGACCTGAATTTGTCAGGTAAATTTATTTTTTGTCTTAAAATTGTCAATTTTTTAAAAGATATGCAATTTTATGATATATAAGGAATATTTTCATTTCTTATTGTTACTGGGTTGTCATGAAATCAAAAAAAGTTCATATTTCACTTTCCCCGCTAGCATTTGTCACTGATAATGCGCCGCGTTCATGTCCAACTAACTGGCTTAACGTTTATGCTACATCTTTTTACTGGCCTGGATTTTCACACCAGCCTAATGTTAGTACTGGCACTGCTGTTTGTGCTGTTTTATGAAGCCATTAATGGCTTTCATGATACCGCGAATGCGGTAGCAACAGTTATTTATACCCGTGCTATGCGAGCACAGTTCGCGGTCGTCATGGCTGGGGTATTTAACTTTTTCGGTGTTCTTCTTGGTGGATTAAGTGTCGCCTACGCGATTGTACATTTACTCCCTACCGATCTTCTGCTCAATGTCAGTTCTGCTCATGGTCTTGCCATGGTATTTTCCATGCTGCTGGCTGCCATTGTCTGGAATCTTGGTACCTGGTATTTCGGTTTACCTGCATCCAGTTCTCATACCCTGATTGGTTCCATTATTGGTATCGGCTTGACCAATGCCATCGTGACCAGTTCTTCTGTGGTTGATGCGCTGAATGTGCCGAAGATGATACAGATTTTCCTGTCGTTGATCCTCTCTCCTTTAGTCGGATTGATCATCGCCGGGGCAATCGTGTTTCTGCTGCGCCGTTACTGGAGTAGCACTAAGAAACGCAAACGTATTCATCTGACACCCGCTGAACGTGAAAAGAAAGATGGTAAGCGTAAGCCACCTTTCTGGACGCGTACTGCGCTGATTTTGTCTGCGGTAGGAGTCAGCTTCTCTCATGGGGCAAATGATGGTCAGAAAGGCATCGGTTTAATTATGCTGGTGCTGATCGGCGTAGCTCCGGCGGGGTTTGTCGTAAACATGAATGCTAATGGTTATGACATTGCCCGGACTTACGATGCAGTTACTCACCTGCAACAATATTATCAGCAGCATGGTACCGCGTTATCTCATGCTATTGAACTGACGCCATTGGTTGCTGTTGCTGAAGATGAGCCGGAAGGGCGATTCCATTGTGACAGCACTCGCGCTGTAGTTGTTCTTAATCAGACAGAAAGCATATTGCAGGGCATTCAGAGCTATAGTGGTCTGAATTCTGAACAGCGTAACAATATGCGCCGCATGTTGATGTGTATCGCTGACACTGCGGAGTCTGTGGCTAAACTGCCGGAAACCAGTACTGAAGATGCCCGTTTCCTGAATAAGCTGCGCAAAGATTTACTACACACTGTTGAGTATGCACCTGTCTGGATCATCATAGCAGTGGCACTGGCACTGTCTTTGGGAACCATGGTTGGTTGGAAACGTGTTGCAGTGACTATCGGTGAGAAGATTGGTAAGAAAGGTATGACTTACGCACAGGGTGTTTCAGCTCAGATGACAGCGGCTGTTTCAATTGGTGTTGCGAGTTATACCGGAATGCCGGTTTCGACTACACAGGTTCTTTCCTCTGCAGTAGCGGGGACGATGTTGGTTGATGGTGGTGGTGTTCAGGGTAAAACAATCAAGAACATCATGTTGGCCTGGATACTGACGTTACCAGTTTCAATCGGGTTATCCGGTATTTTCTACTGGTTCGCTTTGAAACTGATTTAATTGTTTTGACGAATAATTTGAAGGCGGTATGGGTTAACTATACCGCCTTTCGTTTTAATACCAAATCAACATAGAAATCAGACAAACAACAACTAATCCACTCAACGCGCTCGTCAGAATAAATTGCCTTCTCAGCCGTTCACAGCGAAGCACCACTTCTGGATCATGATGAGCAAGGTAACGTTGCGAATTGATATAGTGCACGAGCCTTATCTGCTTATTGAGCTGTCCATGAGCAGTAAAAAAACCGTTACCGTCTACTGATTGATAAAGCAAGGGATCGGACTGGCGAAGAATAGACAACAATGCCCGCAGTGAAGAGAAGTAGCGCATCATATTCATAATGCAGACAAGACACAGCGCCCAAAACAGTGCAATTGAACTGAACATAATCCCCTCCTTAGAATGGTTAGCCAAAGCTGTCACAAAAGGAAAAAAATCAAAATTGCAGGCGGTGACGCCTTATATTTATTGTAGGAAAGATAGTCAGATAGTACAAAAAACCCTTCTACATAGTTTAAATTTGTTCAGAGCTTAGAATGGCGGTTAATCCTTGTCGGTTGTTCATGCAAATATATTGGGTTTTAAGAAAAGCCATAACTCCAGAACTTGATTTTGTTATTCATCAAGTGGCAGGAATAGCCATTGTGGTATATGTTGTTTGGTGGATGTTCTTTGCTGGATAGCCAAATGCGATGAGCTGTGATCGAAACAGCATTTTAAGGGCATTCATAAGTAGTTATAGTAATAGACACAGGATAGTGGCAATTTGCCCTGCCAACTCATTAATCGGCATTTTGGAAGGAGTTCGCTTATGGCTTATAAACATATTCTTGTTGCGGTTGATTTATCTCCGGAAAGTCAGGTATTGGTACAAAAAGCCATTTCCATGGCAAAGCCGTACAATGCTAATGTTTCCTTGATTCATGTTGATGTTAACTATTCCGATCTTTACACCGGTTTGATTGATGTTAATCTCGGTGATATGCAGCAACGTATTACTGACGAGACACGCAATGCGTTGAAAGAGCTTTCCGCAGGTACCGATTATGACATTCAGGAAACCTTGAGTGGTAGCGGTGATCTGGCTCAGGTATTGGTTGATGCGATTAAGAAATATGACATAGATCTGGTTGTTTGTGGTCATCATCAGGATTTTTGGAGCAAACTGATGTCCTCTGCGCGTCAGCTGATTAACACTGTTCATGTTGATATGCTGATTGTTCCTCTGCGTGACGATGAATAGCCATAAACTGAAAATTTATTCGATAAAATCGCCTGCTTATGCAGGCGTTTTTTTGATGAAATGAGGTGTTGTTTGGTTTATACCCGATGCAATCAAGAAATTTTTTTTACCTTTCTGCAAAAAAACTTCTTGAAAGATGAATATAGAACAGTGATATATTCAAAGGGCAAACACAACTTACCTCACAGTTTCGACAAAAATAATTATTAGAAAATTGCTGAGGAGACATTACAACCAAAGTAGAAATAAGGAATAACTATGAGCTGTTTACTATCTTTGTCTTCATTTCTTGGATCGATTCAACTCAGGGATGAATATCAACCAGAATATCTTCAGGCTGTCCGGGAAGTATTCACCTCTCTTTGGCCGTTCCTTGAACAAAACCCGAAATACCGTGAACAAAGCTTGCTGGAGCGTATGGTCGAGCCGGAAAGGGTTATTCAGTTTCGAGTTTGCTGGGTAGATGATCAAGGTAAGGTTCAGGTAAACCGTGCATGGCGGGTGCAGTTCAACTCAGCCATTGGTCCGTATAAAGGTGGTATGCGTTTTCATCCATCGGTGAATCTCTCTATTCTGAAATTCCTTGGCTTTGAACAGACCTTGAAAAATGCGCTGACAACCTTACCGATGGGGGGTGGTAAAGGGGGCTCAGATTTTGATCCCAAAGGAAAAAGTCAGGGCGAAGTGATGCGTTTCTGCCAGGCGTTAATGACAGAATTGTACCGCCATCTGGGACCCGATACCGACGTTCCCGCGGGGGATATTGGTGTGGGTGGCCGTGAAGTGGCTTTTATGTCAGGTATGATGAAAAAGCTCTCTAATAACACCGCTTGTGTATTTACTGGCAAAGGTCTCTCTTTCGGCGGCAGTTTGATTCGCCCGGAAGCAACTGGTTATGGTCTGGTTTATTTCACCAATGCCATGCTGAAACGTCATGGTATGAGCTTTGATGGTATGCGGGTGTCGGTTTCTGGTGCTGGTAACGTCGCACAGTATACTATTGAGAAATGTATGGCGCTGGGGGCGAAAGTGGTTACCGCTTCTGATTCCGGTGGCACAGTGGTTGATGAAGAAGGTTTCACGCTGGAGAAACTGGCTCACCTTGAAGAGATTAAAAACCAGCACTATGGCCGGGTGGAAGAATATGCCAAAGAGCGGGGGCTGACTTTCCTGAAAGGGTTACAACCCTGGTCTGTGCCAGTTGATATCGCTTTGCCATGCGCTACCCAGAACGAGTTGGATTTAGATGCGGCTAAGGTCCTTATCCAGAATGGCGTTAAAGCTGTCGCTGAAGGCGCGAATATGCCAGCAACCATTTCAGCGACTGAAGCCTTTATTGAAGCAGGCGTGCTATTCGCACCAGGTAAAGCAGCCAACGCGGGTGGCGTGGCAACATCTGGTTTGGAAATGGCGCAGAACGCAGCACGTTTAGGCTGGAAGGCTGAGAAAGTGGATGCACGTTTGCATCACATTATGCTGGATATTCATCACGCCTGTGTTGAGTATGGTGGCGAGAGCAAACAGACCAATTATGTTCAGGGTGCGAATATTGCCGGATTTGTAAAAGTGGCTGACGCTATGCTCTCTCAGGGGATCCTGTAAATTAACGTGATCAGCCGCAATATGCGGCTGATGTTTTAACAAGGATAGATATCAAAACGGTGGTTTTTTGTGGTAATAGCCGCTGATGCAGCTACTCCAGCTAAGGGTTCTGCATAATCAGGTCGCTTTACCACGACACGGCGTTTTGCCAGAGCTTGTGCAGGGGATAGCAAATTATCAGCATCTTCATCAGCACCAACCAGAGACTGAAACACCCGCATCTCTTTCTTCACTAATGCACTTTTCTGCTTATGTGGATACATAGGATCAAGATAAACCACATCGGGCTGTGGTGTAATATCGGTCAGCGCTGTGATGCTGGAGGCATGGAGCAATGTCATGCGTTCTTTCAGCCAGCTGCCGATTTCTTCATCCTGGTAACCACGTTGAAGCCCATCATCTAGTAATGCCGCGACCACAGGATGGCGTTCCAGCATTCTGACATGACAACCCAGTGATGCCAGTACAAAGGCATCACGTCCCAGACCAGCGGTAGCATCTACGACGGTTGGCAGATAATCTTTTTTGATCCCTACGGCTTTAGCAACCGCTTCACCTCGTCCGCCACCAAAGCGGCGGCGATGTGCCATTGTGCCTGATACAAAATCCACATAGATGCCGCCCAGTTTGGGCTCATCCCTTTTGCGGAGTTCGAGGTGTTGAGGTGTAAGAACCAATGCCATGACAGCGCTTTCGTCATGTACCAGTTGCCAGCGCTCTGCCAGTTGAGATAAGGCGCTGCTATCAGCGCCTTGTTCACAGATTAAACAGATACCCACCCTGATTATCCCTTGATACCAGAACTACGTAGCATGGCATCCAGTTTGGGTTCACGGCCACGGAAACGTTTGAACAGTTCCATTGGATCTTCGGAACCACCACGGGACAGAAGGTTATCAAGGAAAGATTGGCCGGTTTCGCGGTTGAAAATCCCTTCTTCTTCGAAGCGTGAAAAGGCATCAGCTGCCAGCACTTCAGCCCACAGATAGCTGTAGTAACCTGCGGCATAACCACCGGAGAAAATATGACTGAATGAGTGAGGGAAACGGGCCCATTTAGGTGAAGGTACTACGGAAACCAATTTTTTCACTTTCTTCAAGGTTTGCATGATCTGAGCACCTTTCGCCGGATCATACTCAACATGCAGGCGGAAATCGAACTGACCAAACTCAAGCTGACGTAGCATAGCCATTGCAGCTTGATAGTTTTTCGCTGCTAAAAGATTATCCAGCATAGATTGTGGCAGAGGCTCTTTAGTTTCATAGTGACCAGAAATAAATGCCAGTGCTTCTGGTTTCCAGCACCAATTTTCCATGAACTGGCTTGGCATCTCAACCGCATCCCATGGCACACCATTAGTACCGGAAACAGCAGCAGTTTCAATCTGAGTTAGCATCAGGTGCAGACAGTGGCCGAACTCATGGAACAGTGTGTTTACTTCATTGTGGGTGAACAGCGCTGGTTTACCGCCAACAGGTTTGTTGAAGTTACAGTTCAGATAAGCGACAGGCTTTTGCAGTTCGCCATTGGAATGGCGCATCTTGCTGATACATTCATCCATCCAGGCGCCGCCCCGTTTATGTTCGCGCGCATAGAGATCCATATAGAAACTGCCGTGTAGCTCATTTTTGTCATCATATAAATCGAAGAAACGGACATCCGGGTGCCAGGTTTCTATATCATGGCGCTCTTTGGCTGTAATGCCATAGATACGGCGAATAACTTCAAATAGCCCTTCAACAGCCCGTTGCTCAGGGAAATAAGGACGTAACTGTTCGTCATTAATAGAAAACTTATGCTGTTTTTGTTTTTCGGCATAATAAGCCATATCCCAAGCTTCTAGCTCGTAGGCGCAATGATGCCATTTCGCAAAACATTTTAACTCATCTACTTCTTCTTCACCTTGTGGATGAGCGCGTTTTGTCAAATCATTCAGAAAATCCAAAACTTCCTTAGGGGTTTTTGCCATTTTGGTTGCAAGAGATTGTTCAGCATAATTTTTGAAACCAAGCAATTGGGCTTGCTCATGACGTAGTGCAAGGAGTTCAGCCATCACTTCACTGTTATCCCATTTACCGGCATTTGGGCCTTGATCAGAAGCACGAGTTTGATAAGCATGATAAATTTCCCGACGCAATTCACGGTCTTCTGCATAAGTGATAACCGGTTGATAACTTGGCGCTTCCAAAGTCAGCAGCCAGCCTTTTTTTCCTCTTGCTTCTGCCTGAGCTTTAGCTGCGGCAATCGCACTTTCAGGCAGACCAGACAGATCTTCTACATCAGTAATTAACTTGGTCCAGCCCATAGTGGCATCAAGCACATTATTGCTGAATTGAGAACTTAAATCTGACAAACGTGCACTAATCTCGCCATAACGTTTCTGTTTCGCCTCAGGCAGACCGATACCTGACAGTTTAAAATCGCGCAGTGAATTTTCGACAGCTTTGCGTTGAGGTTGAGAGAGTTTCTCAAACTCAGCACTCTCACGTAATGACTTATACGCTTGATATAGGCCCTTGTGTTGACCTAACCAGGTACTGAATTCAGACAGCAATGGTAAACTTTCTTCGTAGACTGCACGCAGCTCCGGACTGTTTTTAACCGAATTCAAATGATTGACTGGTGACCATGCACGTGACTGTTTATCATTTGCTTCAGCCAGTGGCTGACACAGATTGTCCCAGGTAAAAATGGTATTCTCGGCCAGGATTTTTTCGACGGTTTGGCGGTAATTTGCAATGACTTCTTTTACAGCAGGAACAACATGTTCTGGTTTAATAGAAGAAAATTTTGGTAAACCTGATGGAACGAGTAACGGATTAGTCATATAGGGTCCTGTTTGTGCTTGGGATACATTGTTGAATGAGCAGTGTATCGTAATGGGTATCGGCTAATAAGATGTAGGTAAAATTCGGCAAACTCAACGCGAATATTGAGTTTTTTAACAACAAAATTTAATGCTTTTTAGGAAATTGATGAATTGTTTCCACAGATCGATTCAGAAGCCTTACAGTACGCGCTATAATCGGCATATTTTCATAATTCTTTCGTATTGATATGGAAGATCATCGTCCCCGGTGGGGCGGCTGGACTTCAAATCCAGATGAGGCCGCCAGCGGTCTCTGGCAGGTTCGACTCCTGTGATCTTCCGCCAAGTCTAAAGACAAGCCTTATAAGCTCTCCGATAGTGGCAGGCTTTATCTTGAAGTGATGACCAGCGGTTCGCGCTACTGGCGAATGAAGTACCGTTACGCCGGTAAAGAAAAGCGCCTAGCTTTTGGCGTTTACCCAGAGGTTTCACTCGCTGAAGCGTAGGAAAAGCGTGAAGCAGCAAAGAAAGTGCTGGTAGCGGGAAGCGACTCTGGCGAGGTCAAGAAAGCAGGGAAAATCACCCATAAGCTCAGCTTTGAAAACACTTTCTAAGCTATTGTCCGTGAGTGGCATCAACAAAAAGCCGACCGCTGGTCTCCACGTTATCGCGACGAGATTATCGATACTTTCGAGAAGGGTATCTTTCCCTTCATTGTGGCAAACGCCCTATTGCCGAAATTAAACCAATGGAATTGCTTGAGGCTTTGCGCCGAATGGTAAAAGCTTGGTGCATTAGAGAAGATGCGTAAGGTGCGCTGTGATGAAGTCTTTCGCTACGCCATTGCCACTGGCCGTACTGAGTACAATTCTGCATGTAACTCTACCTAGATTAAGACACAACTTGCTCATGTGGATAGGAATGCTATTCGTGGGACTTACAATCATGTTCAGTATCTGAAAGGGAGGCGGGAGATGATGCAGTAATGGAAATGCGCAAGAAGGGGTAAGGTGATAAAGAGTGACTCGAGCTCGATCTTCCGCCCCAGCAGAACATCAATGGACATCAACTGACGTCTTTTTTGTGCCTAAAATCCGTGTCACACAAGGCTTTCAGCTATTTTCTATTCAACTGAAGTTAATTTACATAAAGTCAGCTGTTAGTAAAGTATCAACAATAGATGCAATGTCATGCACCTAAATACATGACATTTGTTGTTTCAGCCTAAAAGATCTTTATCAATTCCTGTGTAGTTAACATTCAGAGACCTATCCTCAGGATTGAAATAACGACCTACTATCAAGTTCGTATTATCGTACTCTGGATTGATTTCCGATGTTGCATAAATCAATTGAAAATCATGTGTGTAGTTTTCCGCTTCTTCAATAATAATTTTTTGTAAATTATGGCTTCTCTCTTTCTCCATACCGCCATCATCTATACCATCAAGCATTAAAAAACGGGGCATGCGCATATATGATTTATCAAGACTTGCAGTCAACAGTGACAGATGAAAAATATGTCTAAGAACAACAGCAGAGCTTTCAGAGAAATTTTTTGAACCGTTAACATAAACTTCATTATCTACCAAAGCGAGCCTGTAATAAAAATGAGGGCAAACCCATTAGTCGAGGACAAAATTTACTATTTATTTTCTTCTGCCAATGAGGAGCAGGTTCAGAGGAGCCCTTTATCATTCCGAAAGCCATCATGATGCCTTAATGTTAAAAAAACGCCTCGTAACACCCGGTGATATTTGCCGGGTTTACTGAATAACGTTTCAAGATAGTAGACGGCTCAATTGTGAAAAGTCACCAAATAGACTGAGTTATACCGATCATAGTATCTTGTTTCTATATCACAAGAAAAATTGTTTTCAGAA
Source organism: Photorhabdus khanii NC19 (assembly GCF_000517265.1). Lineage (GTDB taxonomy): Bacteria > Pseudomonadota > Gammaproteobacteria > Enterobacterales > Enterobacteriaceae > Photorhabdus > Photorhabdus khanii. The sequence continues at coordinate 368,805 of NZ_AYSJ01000011.1, read as the reverse complement.
TTAATCGTTCAATAATAGCGATACATTATATCAGCTAAAAAAATGAAAATTGACAGTCAACATTAATACCCTGAATTTGATTCTTGTTCCAGCCCCAGCATTGGGGGATAGGGTTCATAGTGAACCTTTCTGGTTCAATAGTCTACTGTTTGCAAATATATTCATAGTATTGCCTCAGTCGATGTGGCGCACTGATGTAGAATTTGTCCCATAGCTGTTCCTTAAGATTGGATAGAAATAGATCGTCGGTAATATTAAGCTGTGATGTCTTAATATTACCAACTATCAAAAGCCAGTGGCATATTGTTGAGCAAATTCCGATGTTCACGCCAATTAGGTATTAGCCGATTCATATGAGCACGGAAATGATCGTTATGATGTCGCTCCAGAAGGTGTACCAGCTCATGTACTAAGATGTATTCAAGGCATTCGGGCGGTTTCTTGGCCAACTCAAGGTTAAGCCAAATGCGCTTGGTTTCTGTGTTACAGGTTCCCCATTTTGTTTTCATTTTTTTTACTCCCCAATTGGGAAGTGGAACCCCCACTCGTGGCACCCATTGTGTTAACAGCTTTTCTATCCGAATTTTGATTTCTTGACGGTAGAATTCAGACAACACTAATGCTTTTTTCTCTAAAGTGGTTCCTGGGTTCACATACATTAACATTTTGTTATTTCCTGCCATGTTAATTTCATGGCGGCCAATACGTTCCTGTATACGTAATCTGTATCGACGACCCCATAGATAGTGAGATTCACCGCCAACCATTTCCCGCTCGGATTGTCTGGGCTGGTTAAGAAAATGACGTTGTTGCTTTTTAATCCAGGGGATACGCGAAATCACCGCCATACGTATGGCGGTTTCTGTCATATGCTCAGGCGCAGATACGCGTACCCGTCCATCCGGGGGTAATACACTGATATGCAGATTTTTAATCGCTTTGCGATTTAACTGTAAATTGAACGGTCCAATCTGCATGGTTGGCATTAATGGTAATCCTTTTGTGCTTTAGCTAGCTCCATAATGCTAGGTATATCAACATTATAGCTAGCTGTTTCTTCGCGAACGGCATTGGCGATCTCACGTTCTTTAAAACGATCTCCCACCCAATCTGCTTTTTTGGTGTAACGAATCGTGCTGTCTATTTTGGTTGCCAGAACTTCATCCTGACCAAAGTTATCGTAAAAGGCTCGCTTTGCTTGTGTATCCATTGAGGGAGGATAAGAAGCCCTGTTACTTTGCCCCGGGCGAACCACCTGTTTTGCAAGCTCCATGATGTATTGGAGGTACACTTTGTAATCAATGGCCTGTTGCCGACGCAGCGTGATCAGCTCGTTTAGCAATACTGACATTCTGTCGTAGTATTTGGGGTTAACCGCGTTTTCATCAACGATGGTTCTGCGCACGTTGTTCTCGATGGTTTCGGCCATCGACTCTTGATTGTTACGAATATCCTCAGGTAGCTCATCCAGCGCATCAGCGCTTTTCTCAACAATCAGTTCAATCAGACTCAATTCTTCAAAGTCCATCAGCACCTTGCTGTCATCTGCGCGAATATACATATCAAGCAGATGGCGCATAGCAGGCTCAAAGCGCTTCATATCTAGCAGATCACCACTGGCCAGCTTCACCTCACTGCGCACTTTTTCATAATGCGCCACCTCTGCCCGTACTTTCTCAATATTTGCGACAGAGTAACCTGCATCGGGCATTTCATTGGCGATATTGGCAAAGGCCCGTAGCAATCTGGCGACATGTTGGTACAGCGTCAGTCGTAACGCTTCCTTCTCGGTTAATTCATTCTGATTAAGGCCTGATTCACCGCAGAAATAATGGATATAGTCTTGCGTATGGCGTGGCTCTTTCACCGGTTCGCATAGGCTTCGGACCATTTCCAGTGCATTTTCCAGATCAAGCCTTGCTTGCTCCAGTCGGTCCTTGAGTAATCCGGCTACATCTTCTTTGTCATAGCCGTCAAAAGCCCCGGCGGTATAATCGGTGATAGCTTTATCCAGTGAACGGAACAGGTCTTTGTAGTCAATGATATAGCCGTATTCTTTATCATCACCATCCAGACGGTTAACGCGACATATAGCCTGGAACAGGTTGTGATCGGCCATTTTTTTGTCGATATACAAATAAGTGGCTGGGGGTGCATCAAAACCGGTGAGCAGTTTTTCCACTACGATCAGCAAGCGCATTTGGCCGGGTTCATCAATAAAACTTTTTTTAACTTCCTTTTCAAACTCTTCAACCCGGCTGGCGGCTTCGTTCTCGTTTTGCTCGAAATAGTCAGCCAACATTTTGCGATAGATATCGTATTTAAAGAGTTTTTCCGTCAGGCCTGCGCCAGTTTCTTCGCCTTTTATACTGGATGGTGTCGGCTGAAAACTGGTGACAATGGCCACTTTGCCAGATAGATCGCTTCTGCTGAACATTTCATAAGCTTTGCAGGCTTGATAAACACTGGAACACACAAACAGGGCATTGCCCCGGCCATCCATTAGTCTGGGACGAGTATCCATGTCCAGCAGAATATCGTTAACGATTTGCTCTAAGCGTGATTTGCTGGATAGGAGTTTCTGCATTGAACCCCATTTTTGCTTCAGTTGGGTTTTAGCCAGATTCGACAAACCACTGGTTTTGGCTTCGAACCAGTCATCGACTTTTTTCTGCGAGGTGATGTGCTGGTCAATATCCCGCGCTTCATAGCGCAGATCTAAAACCACTCCGTCGGCAACTGCCTCATCGAATTTATAGGTATGAATATAAGGTCCGAATACTTCTACTGACTTTTTCTTATCTTTTTTCATCAGTGGCGTACCGGTAAAACCGATAAACATGGACTCCGGAAGAATGGATTTCATCGCCTCGTGTAATTTACCCGATTGGGTACGATGACATTCATCTACAAAAACAAATAAGTCACCCTTCGGGCGAAATTCTTTAGTGAGAGATTGTCTTAACTCGGCAATAAATGCTTCTGTTGCTGCACTGTCTTCAGACTCACTGCGGCGGCCAAATTTATGCACCAGTGAGCAGACCAGCCAGGGATTAGGCTGATTCAGTGTAGCAATCAAGTCAGCGCCACTTTTGGTGCGATAGATCTCTTCTTCAACACCGGTAAATACTTTTTCGATTTGTTCATCCAGCTCAGTACGATCGGTGATGATCAATACTCTGGAGTTTTGCGTGTTTTCCCGGATCCATTTAGCCAGCCAGACCATCGTCAGGCTTTTGCCTGACCCCTGAGTATGCCAGATAATGCCTCCTTCGCGCCGGGCAATGTGCTGTTTTGCTGACTGAATACCAAGATATTGATTGTGCCGGCAGATTTTCTTCACCCCGGAATCAAACACAATAAAGTCGTGAATAATTTGCAGGAAACGTGATTTATTGCAGATACAACTTAAATGAAAATCCAGCTTGGATGGATAGGGATTTTCTATATCCTCTTTCCATTCAAGATAGTATTTCTCCGGTGTTTCAATGGTGCCGTAACGTAATCCTTGAGTGTCATTACCAGCCATAGCAAGCTGTATAGTGGTAAAGAAATTGCGGATAAAATCTTTTTTCTGATTATCCAGGTTTTGGTGAATGCCCTCACTCAGATTTACCGAGGAACGCTTTAGCTCCAGCACACCCAGCGCGATACCGTTGACGTAAATCACGATATCCGGACGTTTTTTATTCTCGCCGTTGACCGAAACTTCTTCTGCAATGGCAAAATCGTTGGCTTGCGGATTCTGCCAGTCGATAAGCCAGACAGTTTGATTTTGCTCTCCGGCACCTTCTTTGTCTTTTACACCGTAACGCAGTAAGCGATAGACATCCTTATTGGCGTAATAAAGCTTCTTACCTTCTCCCAGGGCAGCAGCGATATCCAACTGACGGATGGTTTTGGTGATTAAAGCATTACTGACACCGCGTTTTTTTAGCCATTTGGTCAGCAGGTCAATATCGATATTTTTATTGTTATCTCTGTCCTGCCAATTCCCCAAATAGCGGTAACCAAGATCGCGCTGGAAAAAACCTATAAGCCGATCCTGTGTTGCCTTTTCACGCTGGCCTACCACTGACATACCGCTCTCCTTTACGTTGTGTGCTTAATCCTTCATTAACTTGAAACTAACCTGGTAACGATAAAAATCAATATTATTCGCCACGCTTAATGTGCGGCGCAGGCGTATATCATCCTCCAGTGTAATGATCACGCCTTTTACTTTTGATCGGCCTCTGCCAGTTCATCTTTGACGTAGGCTAATTCCTTTGCTGCGTTGGCTTAACCAGACGTGTTTTACCCGTCAGCAGTTCCTGCATCATTCCCTGTTTAATCTGGCGGGTTTTGTCCAGACGTTGCCGCAAGGATTGAATTTCTTCGTCCATATCGGAAAGGATAGTGACGATGGCGGTTTGTTCTTTTCTCTCAGGAAATGCCGCTAACACACTTTCGATTGTGCTTGTGTTTAGGCTGGGTACACCAGATGCTTCGTTATATTTCATCCAGTCAACCATACAGAATTTATAAAAAATAAACTTCTCATTTACTGATTCGGATATTTCTGAATAAAAAAGTGTATCAACTGTCCAAAATGGCTCATTCAAATATCTGGGTTTATCAATAGTTCCTTTACGTCCTATTAATACTGAAGGTTTATCATATAAAAATGAGTTTGCTCTACCAATCTGCCCTCCCGATGCAAATATCGGATACTGACCATCAAGGGATTCAACTAATTTCTGGTTTCTTCCATGTTTTATTTTTAAAAAACTATTGAAAGGAGCTACTGTCCAATCTTCCGGGATCTCCCCCAACTCACTGGTTTTATAGCTCTTAGTCGTACCATCCTTGCACGAAGCAAATTGCGGCAAACGGGTCTTGCCGGTCAACAGTTGCTGCATAGTGGCGGTTTTGATGGCTTGTTTTTTGGCGATCAGTTTTTCTAGTTCATTGAGCAGGGAATCGACATCGGATAGAGCATTGGCGATAGCGGTTTGTTCTTCTTTAGTCAGTGGACAAGGTATTTTATAGGCATGAATTGCAGAAAGAGGAACTCTGCGATGGCCGGCACTCCCTACCATTTCAGATTGTAAATCAAATCTAAATTTATTTTTAGTTGTAATATAATAGATAAATTTAGAATCAGACTTTTCATGAGCCCTTAAAACATGAAATTCCGTACTCCCATATCCTATTTCTTCCGTTATTTTATCAGAAAGACACCCTTTTCCGTTTTCGAAACATGGAGTAATTTTCGCGACAAGTACATCCCCTCGTTCAAAATAGGTGAGTCCAGTTTTTAATTGGGAATATGGAACAGTCCAATAATTAATTAACTGCGCATTTTCACTGACGTCTTGCATTCCTACAAATGATACAAGTTCATTTGCTTTGATTTCCTTTTTAGAGAATTGGGTTTCAAATAAATCTCCAAAATCAATAACCTTCCAATCCTCTGGAATCATCCCCACTTCTGTCTGCTTATAGCCAACCGGTACGCTGTGCTTTGAGGCATTTAGCGAATGAATTTCCACAGCCTGATCCCTATCTACCATTATCACCACGCCAGCCCCATCGCTTTCAAATGCTCTGCGACTTTGTCGCTTAATGTTTCCACGGACTGGGTTAACGTTGGCAGTGGTTCGGCATAGCGCTCTTCCAACTCTTTAACCCGGTTAGCTAACTGTTGGATAATATGCTCAATTTCGGCTTTGATATTGGCTTGCAGTGTCGCCAGCCATTTATCTTGTACGACTAACATCTTGATTTCGTCGTCTGTCAAAGTGGGGTAATGTTTAGCCACGGTGATATCCAGCTTGTCCTGTGCTTCTTTGAGCACTTTTTTTGCATCGGCTTCCTGCTCAAACAGAGATTTAGCCTGTTTAAGCACAGCTTTTTCTTCTTGATCGTTGGTCATTTTCAAGCGAGCGGTAACGCTGGCTTTTGTCACTTTATCTTTATCGTTCAGAGCATCATTCAGTAAGCCGTCATCACCGGAGTGCTCTTCGATAAAGCTTTCTAGTTCTTGTGTGGCGGTATCCATATCCGCTTGAAGTTGGTTGATGTGGTTCTGCTGTTGCTGGAAGTAATGAGTGACAATCAACGCTGGTGGAATAAGTTCTGCTTTATATTTAGTTTTATTGATAACCAAATCTGGGGTTTCCTTCAGCTTTTCACCTTTCTTCGTCATCAGTTCACGCAGCACTTTACCTGCACACCAGCCATCCTGTATCAGCACATAGATATCGTCTTGCATGGTATCTGCCCAGTAGTCCATCAGAATCTGATAGACATTGTATTTGTCCAGCAGATCGGTATTGGCGTACTTTTCCAGCAGCACTTCAGAGGTTTCATCAATCAACTGCTTGGGATTATCACCCCTGCGGATCTCCTGCAATGCAATTTGAGCGATCCAGGATTTGAAAGGCAGCAGGCTGCGGGCAGCGAAATCTTTAAACTCCTGATGTTCCAGAATGGTCGATTTGATCTTATTGGCAGCGATCAGCGCCTGACTATAGCCTTCGCGGGCATCGCTAAACAAAGTGGCGCGGATGCTTGGGAATACCTGCCAGTAATGTTGTAGCGCATCAATATCACGGTTTGGTATTCCACCTTGCAGATGGGCACTGAGATCGTGCAAATCTTCCGGTTCGCTGGAATCGATATAACGCGGAATATTCAGGTTATAATCGTTATCAGCAATCTCGTTCAGAGGCACCATGCGGCTAAAACGTGGCAATTTTCGCTGGTGATTGAAGACATCCACAATTTTGTGAATGTCCTGACTACGCAGACGGTTTTTGTTGCCATCCTTCATAAAGCCTTTACTGGCATCAATCATAAAGATGCTTTTGCGACTGTGCGCATGCTCTTTATCAATCACGATGATGCAGGCTGGGATGCCGGTACCGTAGAACAGGTTGGCAGGCAAGCCAATGATGCCTTTGATATAGCCCTGCTTAAGCAGGTTTTCGCGGATACGGGCTTCTGCGTTACCACGGAACAACACGCCATGAGGCAGAATAACCGCGCCCTTACCAGTGCTTTTCAAACTTTTAATGATATGCAGTAAAAAGGTGTAGTCGCCGTTCTTCTCCGGTGGAATTCCCCAGGTAAAACGGTCAAATTCATCTTCTTTCGGGTTAATCCCACTGGTCCAATTTTTGTTGGAGAAAGGCGGGTTAGCTACCGCAAAGTCAAAGGTCTTGAGTTTACCGTTGGCGTCTTTCCACTGTGGATCGCTGATGGTGTTGCCCTTCCAGATTTTTGCGGTGGCATTGTCATGTAGAATCATGTTCATGCGCGCCAAAGCACTGGTGGCGTTATCCATCTCCTGACCGAAGATCGACAATCCGCGGGGTGCTTCATCGCTGGCTTTTAACAACAGAGAACCAGAACCACAGGTGGGATCGTAGACCGTTGCATCCTGAGGTGTGTTGGCATTGATGCCAAGAACTTTGGCCAGAATACGCGAGACTTCTGCCGGAGTGTAAAATTGTCCTTTGCTTTTCCCTGATTCTGTAGCGAAGTGGCGCATCAAATATTCATAAGCATCGCCCAGTAGATCGTCGCCGTCTGCACGGTTGGCTGAAAGGTCGAGACCTTCAAAAATCCCGATCAGCTTAGACAGGCGATCGATTTTTTCCTTATCTTTGCCAAGCCGGTCTTCATCGTTGAAGTCCGCAACATCAATAACACCTTTCAGATCGTTTTCTTCGGCGAGTGCATTGATAATTTTGTTAATCTTATCGCCAACCTCTTTGTCGCCCTTCAGTGCCACCATATCGTCAAAGCTTGCTCCCTTCGGCACTACAATCATGCCGTAGGGGTTGCCTTTGTATTTGTCAGAGACATATTTCATGAACAGCAGGGTGAGTACGTAGTCTTTGTACTGGCTGGCATCCATACCGCCACGCAGTTCATCACAGGAGGCCCAAAGGGAGGAATAGAGTTCAGACTTTTTGATTGCCATTGTTGTGTCCGTTAAATTGCATATCTTACTGAATTATTTGCCAAAGCTTTGGCGTACGTAGGTCTACTCCTTTGCAAAAGTCTTTCTACGGTGTACTGATCACGAGGGCTTCTTGCAAGGGTGAGTTTGATGCTGTTGTAGATTCCTTGTTCGCTTATATTGCACCTGATAATACAGGCGTGATAGATAATCTAGCTAAATTAGATAAAAAGAGGCTGGATATCAAGAAGTGTCTATGCATAGGGTTGAAGAGAGGAGAATGTTTCGTTATGTCACCTGCCTTGGGGATAGGAGAACTATTTGTAAAGTCGTTCTAAATGGCTGCGTCAAATAATAGATCATTTGAGGGAACTCAATCCGGTTTGAGCGATCTAATCAACGGCTAAAAAGAAAACATCAACCCAACCGGACTGAGTTATACCAATCATAGCATTTACTATCCCGTGATGAACGACGACTGATGCAAAACTCAGGATAATCACTGCACTCTGTAGATAGCTCCTGCCTATGATAAATAGTAATATCTATCCTTTCAAATAGCCGAAAGACGTTGTCAGTGGCAACACATCCAATGCTCGCAACATCCGGTTATTTTGTTGCCATTGCCCTGGTGCGGCCATGACAAATGGCGGCAAAATACGGAGCATAGCTTCACATGTACTTTCTGCTTGAAATTGAGCCAGTAATTGCCCAATACACTGGTGTATACCAACACCAAATCCCAAATGTCGCTGACCGTCTTTTCTTCCCATAATAAAACGTCCTGCGTCATTGAATTGTTGCTCATCACGATTTGCTGCCCCGAGACAAAGTAATACGCTATCCCCCTCTTTCAGTGTTCTACCGTGGAACGATAGAGGCTTAAGAACAGTACGGCGTGCCATTTGTAGAGGTGACTCATAGCGCATGGTTTCCTGAACGGCGAGTCGTATCAATGCCGGATCCTCACGGAGACGTTGTTGAAGGGTTGCATCCATTGCGACCTCCTGAATCAGGTTACCAATAAGCGCCTCGCCCGTTTCACTTCCGCCTATTATGAGCGTGATGCAATCTGTACTGAAGAAGTGCCTCAATGCATCGTGGTCTTGGTGATACCCTAATGAGAGGGCTGTAAAAAACAGCGATTCTCGGCCTGCAAAATGCATGTTCAACAACTGGTTGAAGAGATCATCTAATGTTTTCATTGCTTTCATCATCGATTGCAGGCTTGCAAATGTAATCTCACTGGGGTCCAACAATAGACGGATACTTTGCTTTTCTTGAGCGATGATCTCCTGTTGTTCACTTGTCAGGTTAAGCCAACGAGCAAAAGTGCGGGGCCAAATCAGATTGGCTAACTGCGCGATACCATCAAATTGGTTGTTCCCCTTTAGCGCTTGAACAACCCGTATTATTTCCTCTTGAATCAGTTGCTTTAGCGATTGGTAACATGTGCCGCTGAACAGTGACTGTAATGCCTTCCTATGCACATGGTGGGCATTCCCCTCCTTGAACAGTAAAGACCTCTGTAATAAGTTTTGTAGTGATTGGTTTAACATGATTTGTTGGCGCTGAAGCTCAGTCAGCAAATGCTGTAGAATATCAGCGTTACCTAAGCGAGGTTCTTTCATCGCATAGCTGACATCCTGATAACGAGTGAGTACCCAAGTATGTCCAAGCCGCAAGATAGGCTGATGCTGTTGCATATGCCGATAGATTTGATACAAATTCTGAGAAAATGTTGGAGAAGCAGGGTTAAATCGTATCTTATTTTTAGTTGCAATATTCATCAAAGTGCCTTCCTCCTCTGAGTTGAACGGTCATATCTATCATTATCAATACCCTGCACTCAACTCTTGCCGCCATAAATGTGCGGCTAATAGGGCTTTCCAGGGAACGAAATTTGCCAGCCATTTTTCTGCTTGTTCTGCGGAAACTTTCTCATTCTGGTTGATTAGCCTCTGGATATTACGTCTTACTGCGACATCACCATGTAATGAACCGTTCAGGTAATTAAATCCCCGCAATAGGGCATAATTAATGGTCCACATACCAATGCCTTTTATCGCCAGCAGATTATGGGTTAATTGTTGAATATTCTGTTCACTATCAGAGATTTCTAATATTAATTCGCCAGATTCAATTAATTGACTTAAAAGGAGTAGCGCTTTGGCTTTGCTGACAGAAAACCCACATTGGCGTAATTCATCTTCTGAACGGTTGATTATTTGTCTGGGGGTTGGAAAGCACCATAACCCGGAAGAATGCTGAACCCCCATTGCCTGAATAAATCGTCTGCGAATAGATATAGCAGCACTGACGCTGATCTGCTGACCAATAATAGCCCAGCTTAATGCTTCAAATGGGGTTGCTGACTGATAAATTCTTAAACCTGATTGTTTGGAAATAAGTGAACCAATAATCGGATGTTCTTTATATAAAAGCTCAAATAGATGAACAGGTTGTAAAAGCCCTAACATATGAGAGGCTAAAGCCGGCAGGCGATCATCTGCGTTTGTTATTGTGTCGCCATCAATATCGAGTTGTATCTGTGCGATTGTCGAATCAATCGCTATGATTAATTCAGCCGGTTTTCCATCCCAGCAGATCCCTTTTCTGACCTTATTCTGTTCGACAATTTCAGCGATATTTTGTTTATCCCTTTGGTGAAAAGCGAAAAAATCGTGGGTATGATAATTATCGGGTAATGTGATTTTTGTTGATAAAGTGGTTTTCATTTTAAAAATCTCAAATGTCACAGCAATTGTTTTTTCTCATATGCCAGCAGTACTTTTTTACGTTCAATCCCCCAACGATATCCCGATATTGAGCCATCAGTACGTACTACCCGGTGGCATGGAATCGCCACAGCAAGTTTGTTGACGGCACAAGCATTTGCTACCGCCCGAACAGCTTTAGGATTACCAAGGTAATCAGCTAATTCCTGATAACTTATTGTTTGACCCATTGGGATTTTCTCTAGTGCCAGCCAGACTTGTTTTTGGAATGTACTGCCTTGAATATCCAGGGGCAGGTTAAATCTTGGTTTAGGCTGTGCAATAAAGCCGACGACGTAAGCCATCGTTTTTTCAAAATGACTGTCTCCACCAATCAGTTCCGCTGCGGGAAACATATCCTGTAGTTTATGGATAAGCTGCTCCGCATCATCACCCAAGGATATAGCACATATTCCTTTATCGGTCTGCGCAACAAGAATTTCCCCAAGGTGACAGGTGCCGATAGCAAAACGGATAGTATAGCCTTTGCCCCCTTTTTTATATTGAGAAGCGCGCATGCCTAATATATTTTCAGCCTTTTCATAAAAACGGCTATTAGATCCATATCCGGCATTGTAGATAGCATGAGTAACGGAATCCTTTGCTGCGATGAGGTTATGGCGCAGCCGTTTTTCTTGGTGTAAGTTGGCATATTGTTTGGGTGTCAGGCCCGTCTGTTTTTTAAAAAGCCGGTGAAAATGAAACTCACTGAGTTCAACCTGAGCAGCCAAGACTTTTAAACTGATAGGTCTATCTGATTCTTCAATTAATCGGCAGGCTTGAGCAACTTTTTGAATATTCTGCTCGTCAAGCGATTCTGAGTTTGGATGACAGCGTTGGCAGGCTCTGAAACCAGCTTGTTCTGCTGCCTGCCATGTATCCTTGAATAGAATATTTTCAGGTTTGGGAAAACGGGCAGGGCAGGATGGGCGGCAATAGATACCTGTCGTCAATACGCAATAAACAAACGGAATATCGGGTTCAGGGCTTTTATTGAGAATGTCTTGCCAACGGGGATCATCTAATGTTCTCTTTGCCTGAGGGCATTTATCGCTTTTCATTACGTATCTCCAGGAAGTTGGCGTTGTAGTCATTATAGTTAGGAATTAAGGTAAGAAAACTCTGAACCTTGCTTTCAAATTCTAAAAATTTTTCTGACGGGAACAATATTGACAGTTTGTGGTCTTTAATATGTCAGCTAAAGGAGAGATTAATGAAAGCATATGGTTTTAATTTACGACAGCGAATCCTGGCGTCTGTTCTGGTTTTTTTATGTTGTATAAGCTCTGTTTACTCAGATTCGCATAAACAGTTTTTCCGTCATGATGGTAGTGAAATAACTTACTATCTCAAGCAAAGAGGTGGAAACAACTTATTGGTACTGATACAAGGTTCTGATTGTAACAGTATCGCTAATAATAAATTTGTGAATGAAACATTCAGTGATATTTATCCGGATACTGATGTCTTAACTGTAGAGAAATATGGCATTAATGCCTCTCTCCCCTGGTCTGATGCGGTGGAACGTTCGGATTGTCCTAAGGCTTACATAAGATCAGATACGCCAGAACAGCGGGTAAAAGATTATATTCAGATTATTGGTTATCTAAAGAATCAAGATAAGTATAAGAAGATCATTGTTTTAGGGGGAAGTGAAGGGGCTATAGTCGCCAATTTAATGACATCACAAGTTAATTATATTGATAGAACGATTGCGCTGAATGGGGGTGGTCAGTATTTCGCTGATGATGTTATTCATAGTATGAAGAGTGAGGTCCCACCAGAGCATATCAATGAGGCTATTAAGGGATTTAGAGCGTTCCAGAAAGAAATACGTACCGATCATCATGTTGGTGAACTGGAAATGAGTAATCATGGCGTTAACTGGTGGAAAGTCTCGCTCGGTATTAATCAATATAAAGTATTAAGTCAGACGAAAAGACCTATTTTGATTATTCAAACACTGAATGATAATTCCGTCAGTGTGAGTGCAGCTATAGAAATGGAAGCGCAATTAAAGAAAAATAATATTACCTTCTATCAATACCCGGGACTAAGCCATAGATTTAAAGATAGAGAGGATGTTTTGCAAGTCACTCCTATCGTTGAAGACATCAGAAATTGGTTATCCAGGGCTTCTGGATAAGCGTTTGTGATTTAAAGGGTGTTAGTCAGGCCGTCTTGTAATAAAGCGTGGTATAATTAATATTGATACCACGTTCTGATAGTATTATCTTGGGATTGTATTCGTTATTAATTCTATATTTATTTTGAGTCCAAAAAACTTATCTTACGACAGATAATTGTATTTAATGCAAAAATTAAATTAGATATAAATAACAAAATGGTCATTGATAGGCTGTAATCAATTTAATAATATAACAATTGCATGATCTTTATTTTATCTTCTTGTTATAATCACAGAGTGAGATGTGATATATAATATTGCCAATAAAACACCACATTATTAATTTCCCGCTTGTAATTCCCATGAAATATAATATTAAAATGTTATGAGCTATTTGTTGTTTGTTAATAAAATATTGATTTTAAATAATTAAATTTATTTTTGTATTTTATTGACAATACATTAATGGCATCTATAGTTATATGTATTAGATAAAGCGTTAATATGGCATCAAAAATGCTGTGTATATTATCTAAATGCTGGATAAATTCCTGATGGGCACTTATTTTCTAGTGGAAATGGTCACAATCTTATATTGCAAAAATGAATAGCTTATTGTTTGTATCCTGAAGTCATATAAGTTATTTATCAATTAGTTACATTAAATTTTGGAGTTTATATCATGATAATTAAGAAAGATATTTTGTTACATGAAGAGCTGCTTGTAGATGATGAACTGAAAGTGGGTAAAGTAGAGAAGGTCTTAGTTGATATTCTGTCACCCAGTTCAGTTATCGTTAGTCTTAATATTTTAGGCGTGGTTGAAGATTTTCATCTATTACTGGTTGATGGTGACAAAGATAAAGAGAAGATTGTGCTGCTCTATCTGTCTCTTTTACGTGTTCTTCATGAAAAATTAGATATAAAAGTAAAAGTCGCAAAAAGTAAGCTGGCGAAGCTGAAATATATAGTAGGTGTAGAGATTTAATAAGTATTGATTAAACCTCTGAATGAGTGCGTGGAATCACAGATTCTGTAGAATAATTTAATTTAGTTTGAAAGATATAATCAGATAGAGCTGGTTTTATTCAAATTATAAATATGTTTTCTACTAAATGCACTTAGTCAAAGGCAGAATGGTAATATTATCGTTCTGCCTTTTTCTATTTGGATTTATCATTAGGGAATAAAATAATAATTTTTGGTGGATTTGTATAGTAAGTAAAATATAACTCCACGAACAATACATTGTTTATAATTTCTATGATTTATTTTTTAATTCTGTGATTGTACCAATAATTTTACCTTTTTAAGGAAGATAATAAATATCTAGGTAGATTATTATAATTTATACATGTAACTATTAGATGTGGAAAAAGTTAATGATATATCAATGTTTTAATATGAAAGATCTGCATTTCTGTTTTTTGTGACAATGTAGACGTATTTTTAAATTAAGCTATCACTTTTATTTGACAACGTATGAATGGCATCTATAGTTATATGTGTTAGATAAAGTATTAATGTAGTATTAAAAATGCTAACTACTATATCTGATGCGTAGATGACCTATCAAGCATATTGATTTTATAGTAGAAGTGTCCTCTATCTTATATTCCACAAGTAAACAGTTTGTTGTTCTGTATCTTGGGTAATATAAATTCATTTATTACATTATGGAGTTTGAAATGAGCGAGCAAACGCTAGATTCGAGTCAAGTAGCTGCTGTCGAATTTGATAATCAAAAAAATCCAAGAGTTATTGTAACTACAAACCTAGTGGGCCAGACAGCCAAGAAAAAGTATAGTATATATTGGGAAGACGATAGCGATCCTAAAGCCAATGATCATTCGTTAGTAGTTTATAACATATTGTTAGCGGCTATGTCTAATCAGAATCTTCATATATCAGGAAAATATGAGTCCTCTAGTATTTTAGGAGTTGACGGTATGATAAAAACTTTAACTATAAAAGCATAAAATCCGTAATAATTAACTAAAAGCAGGCCAATAATATTATTGGCCTGTCTTCCTCTATTGGAATCCATCATTAGAAAATAAAACAAAAATATCTCATAAATAAACCCTATTTTATTTACATATGGTAATATTTTATAAGTAAATAATAATGTAGCAAACAATAACATGTGCTCTATTTCACAGTGCTTAAATCTAATACCTTTACAAATTTGAATGTCTATATATTATTGTGGGCAGGTAAATTTATAGCGTCAGTTTAGGTTTATAAAAGCACGGTGGAATTATAATGTTGTTGTCGTATATTATTGCAGTGATTTAATATTTCATAATGAAAAAATAAAATTTTTAACTGTGTATTACCGTTTTTAATAAAAAAATTATAATTTGTTTCTGGGTTTATTAAACCTGAAAAAATCATAGCCATTTAATTTTTCAAACTGTAGGGATAAGTAGAGCCATCATATTAATCATTACTCATATTTAAACTAAATTCTTTCTGAGAAGTCACCATTGATGGCGATAGGGTCGCAATTAATACAGTTGTTACAGTTTTAAGGCGACATAGTATTAAAATATCAGGAGACGACATGCTTGATTCAAATTTAATAGATAGTAACAATAAAATTTCTTCCCCAGTTAATTCTTTTAACGAATGGGATCCTCTTGAAGAGGTGATCGTCGGTGTTGTTGATGGTGCCAGATTCCCTTCCTGGCATATGTCTCTGGAGTCTGTACTACCAGAAAATCAAGTTGCTACTTTTCAACGGCATGCTGGCCGGTCATTTCCACAAGAGCAAATTGAAGCAGCTTCCAGGGAATTAGAAGAGTTTGTTCATATTCTTGAAAGCGAAGGGGTAACAGTACGTCGGCCAGAACCTCAGGATCAATCTCTGGTATTTGGTGCACCGGGCTGGAGCAGCACCGGGCTATATTGTGCAATGCCCCGTGATGTGCTGTTAGTTATTGGTGATGATATTATTGAATGCCCGCTGGCGTGGCGCTCCCGTTATTTTGAAACGGCGGCGTATAAGACTCTACTTAAAGATTATTTTAAACAGGGCGCGAAATGGAGCTCTGGCCCAAAACCACAGTTGATCGATGAACAATATAATTTCGAATGGGATCAACCTAATGGCAAAGATCGTGTTCCTCTTGCTGTGACCGAGTTTGAACCGACATTTGATGCTGCGGATTTTATCCGGTGTGGGCGCGATATCATTGCGCAAAAAAGCCATGTCACGAATGAATTTGGTATCGAGTGGCTTCGTCGTCATTTAGGTGATGATTATCGTATTCATGTTTTTGAATTTAATGATGATAGTCCTATGCACATTGATGCCACATTTGTTCCTATGGCGCCAGGGAAACTATTAATTAACCCGAAAAAGGTGTTAAAAGTTCCTGAGCTGTTTAAAGGATGGGATGTGCTGCATGCGCCTGAACCGGTTATTCCTGACAACCATCCTCTGTATATGACCAGTAAATGGATCAACATGAATATTTTAATGCTGGATGAGAAGCGGGTGATTGTTGAAAAGCAGGATGAACCCATGATCGCGGCGATGAAACGTTGGGGCTTTACGCCGATTCCATGTAATTTCAGGAACTTTAACTCCTTCGGTGGCTCCTTCCATTGTGCAACAGTGGATGTAAGGCGGCGCGGAAGTTTACAGTCTTATCTTGACTAGGAGAGTAATGATGGCTATCTGGAAATATTCCGCTTGGGATGCAGTCATGTTTATATTAAGCATTTCGCATACGGTAGCCACGGTTACACTCGTCATGTATTGGGATCATTTCACTATTATGGGGTGGTTAGTCAACATTGTGCTTCTTACACTGATGACAACTTACAACATAATAGTGATATCGCATTTTTTCACCCATACTCCCTGGTTCGTTTCTCGTGTAATGAATGGGTTTGTGTCGATACTGAATTCAATGAATATTGGGCAGTCTGTACAGTCTTATCACCTGTCCCATGTTCGTAATCACCACAAATATAATAACGATCGGGGAGTAGGTGAAGGCGGACCTTTGGATACCTCTTCTACCTTTATAAATGGCAAAGAAATTGGGGAGCATAGTACTCTTTGGAACTATTCTGTCCTTGGTGCAGCATCTACCTTTTATAGTAGTTTTGTGCGTATGTGCTGGTCTCTATTTATCTGGCACAAACCACTTAGTAAAGCCGATAAAGGGTATGAAAAACTTCTTTCTAATGCCAGAACCAGTAAAATTAAAGAGTTATGGCAATTGAGGTTAGATAGATTGTTCCAGGTGGTGTGGATTATTATCTTATTCACTTTGTCCTGGAAGTGGGCTTTATTTTGTTATTTACCCTCTCTCTATTTTGCCTTTGTCCTGGTTAATATTCAAAACTACTACGAACATTATGGTGCACAGCCGGAGAACAGATTTGCAAACTCAGTGAGCTATTATGGACGTATCTATAATTTATTCATGTTTAATGATGGTTATCACCAAGAGCATCATATCTCAGGTGGCACCCACTGGAAGCTGTTACCTGATTTACGCAGGAAATATTCAACCCAGCTCGCTGCGCAGAAGAGGATTATTAGTCCAGTACCTGCGATATTAGGTTTTTTACATAGGCGTAGATCTCTGCTGCACAGATTTATAAGGCAAAAATAATCCTGGTTAATCAGGACAGGTTTGATGGATAGCCCGACGAATTTACTATTGGGGAGTCTGTTATGATGCAAGAAAGATCCGGCATTAGAGGAACAAAGCTGGCAGAATCAGAATTTACTGTACACGAAACGTTGAACGATATATCAATGGATGCGGTTTCTGATCTTTTGAATGGTCACCTTGCGGCTTGTCGAGTTCGTCATTTTCTTCCACCAGAACAAAGAAAGAAAATAGTTGAAAATTTTTGGCGTTCTCCAGCTCGCACTCCCCGTTACGGCAAAGGTATTGATGGTGTTGAAGGGTATTTTATTGGGGCATCTCATATTGAAAAAGATACCCGTCAATATATAGAAGAAGCCGAAAATTTCCGTCCGACAATTAGTGAGATGTTTCAGGATACAATCAATCCAATGGATAATTTTATTAAGCAATTCACTAATAACTCACAGGTAACACGTCCTGCCATGTATCATGGTGTCGCTGCGGGTAATGTAAAAATTGTGTATTGGAATAATTTCGGCGAATTCCTTTTATTACCTCATGATGATCTTGCACCGTTGAGTGATCCGCGCCAGAGTGATTTTGAGATCCAACAAATTAATCGTGTCATGGCGGTAAATTTTTACGCTGACGTTCCTCAAAATGGGGGGCAATTAAAAGTATGGAACATTCAACCCGATGACCAATCACGTCGTGCCCTTGGTTTAACTTACAGCGGTTATCCATATCCACCTGAATTATTGGAAGATCATGCAAGTATGGTGATTAATATCGAGGCGGGGGATTTGGTATTGTTGAATGGGAATTTAGTCCATGCGGTATTGAATGGTAATGCTACCTCTTCACCGGAACGGCGTTTACTGGTGACCTGTTTTATGGGATTACAGCAAAATGGTGATCTTATTTGGTGGACATAGGTATGTTCATGACGTTGAAAATTTTTCATGGCTATTTGACCATAGTGGAATATTCGTCTACATTTAGAAACGACTAATGTAAGTGTTAGAAGATGAAGACAATGCTATTACCCGCATGCACACTGATTTCACCTGCCAGGCTAGTATTAGCCGAAGCATATGTGTGCATGCGTTTTGCTTTCATTTCTCCTCCTGCTGCTCCACCACCCCCGTTATTATCCATAACTGTGTAATATGCCCATCTTTGAGAGAGGGTTTATATTCAAGTGTTGCCAGATTTGGCTGGCTGCGTTGGTTTGAGTACGTTAAATGTCAGACAGGTGTAAATTCCTATGATTTCTAAAGCTCAATGGATCTCTTATAGCTCGACTTTGCTGTTTGTCTTATTGTGGAGCAGTGGTGCGATTTTTTCTCGATGGGGACTTGATCACAGTACCGCATTTGCCATTCTCACGATGCGCTTTGCTATTGCGCTTATTTTTTTGATATTTCTGGGATTATTATTCAGGCGTAATCGCCATTGTCTGCCTGTACACGGCACACGCAAACAGATAGCCGGTACCGGTGTTTTATTAATTGGCGGCTATTCTATTTGTTATTTTTTTGCTTTGGATAATGGGATCACGCCTGGGGTTTTGGCGACAGTGATGGGAATTCAACCGATTATCACACTGCTGGTGATCGAACGCCGTTTTTCGATTGTACGTTTAGCGGGTTTATTATTAGCGTTACTGGGCTTGATATTAGTGGTGTATCAAAGCCTGGTGTTGTCTCGGTTTTCCTTTGCAGGTATTACTTTTGCCTTAGCAGCATTGGTTTGTATGAGCTTTGGTGCGATTTTACAGAAACGAATTCATCAAGCGCCTTCAGCGGTTTTACCTCTGCAATATAGTGTTAGCTTACTGCTTTGCTTACTGTTTGTTCCTTTCCAGCCTTTTGAATTTCAACTGGTGCCTGGTTTTATTATTTCATTATTATGGCTTGGGTTAGTGATTTCCGTTGTCGCTCAACTATTACTTTACCGGCTTATTCAGCGTGGTAATTTGGTGAATGTAACAAGTTTGTTTTATCTTGTTCCTGGTGTTACCGCCATAATGGATTATTTATTTTTGGGAAATTCGTTACCGGCTCTAAGTCTGCTGGGTATGGCTGCTATTTTGTCAGGACTTGTATTGGTCTTTCGTACCAAGAAAATATCTCTTTCCACTCAATAAAGCTGTGTCGCCGGGTCGCAATTAGCCCGGCAATAGCCTTTTCCTTGATGCCATTATTAGTTCCAAAATAATTGCCAATATGATTTCGCTGATCTGGATGAGTGTCCGCAGTCACTTTGTATTGCTCCTTATATATTAAATGATAATGGCTATCACTTGGATATTGACTATTTCCGTCTTACAGTATTGCTCGCATGCGTAATCTAACAGACTGCATATATATGCTCTGTTTTTATAACCTTGAAATAAGGAAATTAATGATGGAATCGGCTATATCTACAGATAATATTAAATTATTTATCGATGAAATAAATAAATTGGTTGATATTGAAAATAAAAAAAAGGGTGGAGCCCTCGCGGTTGCTATCACCCACGGACATGAAACAATTTATCAGCGCTATATTGGGCAAGCTAGTTTTGAACATGCAGTAGCCGCACATTCCGGAACTAAATTCTATTTAGCAAGTGCTTCAAAACAATTTACCGCTTTTTGCATTGCGTTGTTGGAAAAAGAGGGAAAGCTCTGTGTCAATGATAAGGTTAGACAATATTTGGATTATTTACCTACAGATTTCTCTGACATTACCATTGCACAGCTTATCCACCATATCAGTGGGTTACGGGATGAGCTTTTGCTTTATAATCTGGCGGGTAAAAATACAAATTTTGACCACAGGAATATTGATTTAGCGAGCAAGCTAATTCAACGGCAACAAGTGCTTAACTTTACTCCGGGGGAATACCATCTGTATTGCAACACGGGTTATAATCTGCTGGGGGAAATAGTCAAAGTGGTTTCAGGTAAATCACTGAGAGAATATGCCGAAGAAAATGTTTTTGCCCCATTAAAGATGAAAGATACCAGTATCTATGATGACGCCTCCGAGATTATCTTTGATCGGGCGATGGGTTATTCCTATAAAAATGAGTCGAATCAGTGGGTAAGAGATGACCTCAACGATTCGGTGGCCGGTGCAGGGGCCGTTTATTCTACGGTGAATGATTTATGTCACTGGATGAGAGCGTTTTATTCGCCATCTATTGTTCAGGATCTACTGCCTCAGTTATCCCGTACACCACATTTAGCCAATGGCAATATTAGCAATTATGCTTACGGCCTTGTTATTGACCAACGTGAAGGACAAAAGGTAATACAACATAGTGGTAACTACGTTGGCTTTAGAGTTAATATTTACATGTTGCCTGATGCCAAATTGGGTATTGCTATTACTACCGCAATGAGTATTGATGTTGTTAAAATGGTTAATCAATGTCTTGATGTATTGTTTAATCCTGACGGTGCTAAACCAGAAAAACAGCCTTGTCGGACCAGTAATGTCGATATTACCGGTATTTTTAGAGGGGTGAAACCCTATCCTTATATTATTACCAAAGAAGATTCATATTTATTGGGTGATTTATTGAAAGAAGGTAACCCGATTGTCTTTAACCATGATGGTACATTTCAACAGGAGGGTGGTAAAGACAAATTCAGACCTATTATTAAAAACGATCGTGTTGTAGCACTGGAACAAACTGATGAAGATAGAAATACTTTTTATTTAGATAAGAAGATTGATGAAGGTAGTATCGATATTCAGCAGTTATCAGGGAGCTATTATAGCCACGAAACAGAGGCGATTCTTACTATCACAGCTTCTGGAGATGGAATTTATATTGATGGAATTATCTACCCAGGGAAAAAAGAAGTCTTACGGCGGGTTTACGGGAATTGTTATTTCTCTCCCAGTACTAAATTCGTTATTGATTTTGCATTAGATTCTAACACGAATAAACCTCACCTTTTTATCAGTAATTCACGTTGCTGGAAGATAGAATTTGTCCCGATTTAATTGGCATTGTTGCAAATCAGATAAGAATTGAGAATAGTGTTTTTATGGCAGGATGGTGTGGATTTTATCGGGATCCTAAAGATATTATCTACCAGACTGCATCTGTATGCCCTGTTTGTATAGCCTTAAAGTAAGGAAATTAATGATGGAATCAAATATATCTACAAATAATATTAAGTTGTTGCTTGAAAAAATAAACGAACTGGTTGATATTGAAAATAAGAAAAATGGTGGAGCCTTTGCTGTTGCTGTCACTCATGGAAATAAAACCATTTATGAGCGCTATATTGGGAAATCCAGCATTGAATATGCAGTTGCTGTACATCCCAGAACTAAATTCTATCTGGCGAGTGTTTCAAAACAATTCACCGCTTTTTGTATTGCTTTGCTGGAAAAAGAAGGAAAGCTTTCTGTCAATGATAAAGTAGGGCAATATTTAGATTATTTCCCTGCTGGTTTCTCTGATATTACCATTGCGCATCTTATTCATCATACCAGCGGGTTACGGGATGAGTTTTTGCTTTATAGTTTGGCGGGTAAAAACGCAGATTTTGATCACCGCCGTATTGAGTTGGTGAGGAAATTAGCTCAACGGCAACAAGCGCTTAATTTTACTCCTGGGGAATATTTTCTGTATAGCAACGCTGGCTATAATTTGCTGGCGGAAATAGTCAGAGTGGTTTCAGGTAAATCGCTGAGAGAATATGCCGAAGAAAATGTTTTCATCCCATTAAAGATGAAAGATACCTTTTTCTATGATGATATCACCGGGATTATCGTTGATCGGGCAATGGGCTACGCCTATGATGAAAATTTAAACCGGTGGAAAAGAGATGATCTTAATGATGCAGTGGTTGGGGGTTCAGGGCTTCATTCTACAGTGAATGATTTATGTCGTTGGATGAGAGCGTTTTATTCGCCATCCATTGTTCAGGATCTATTACCTCAGTTATCCCGTACGCCAGATTTAACCAATGGCAATCGTAATAATTATGCTTATGGTTTTATTATCAACCAACGTGAGGGGAAAAAGATAATACGACATGGTGGTAGTTATAGTGGCTTCAAATCAGAAGTTTTGATTTTGCCTGATGATAAATTAGGGATTGCTGTGACTTCTGCAACAAATACTGATGCCTTTCAATTTATTCAACAGTGTATTGATGTATTGTTTAATGTCGACGGTGCTAAACCAGAAAAACAGACTTGTCGGACCAGTAATGTTGATATTACAGGTATGTTCAAAGGAATAGAACCTTATCCTTATATTATTACCAAAGAAGATTGCTATTTATTAGGTAATTTATTCGAAAAAGGCAACCCGATTATCTTTAATTCTGATGGTACATTCCAAGAAGAGGGAGGACAAATCCGGTTTAGACCTGTCATTGAAGATGACAGTGTTATTGCACTGGAACAGATTAATGAAGATGGCAATGTTTTTTATTTAGATAAGAAGATTGATAATGGTGGTGTCGATGTTCAGCTACTGTTAGGGCGTTATTATAACCACGAAACAGAAGCGATTCTTACTGTCGTGGCTTCTGGTAATGAACTTTATATTGATGCGATCATCTCTCCTAAAAGTAAAGAAGTCTTACGGCGGGTTTACGGCAATAGTTATTTTTCTCCCAGCACTGAGCTTATTATTGATTTTGAGTTGGATCCTGATACGAATGAACCTCGTCTTTTTCTCAGCGATAGTCGTTGCTGGAAGGTAGAATTCGTCGCAGTTTAATTGATATGGCTGAAAATAGCGTTTATCTGGCAGGATGGTGTGGATTCTATTGAGATTATAAAGATATTTTCTACTAAAATTCATGTATATACCTTTTTGTATAATTTGAAATAAAGGAATTAATGATGGAATCGAATATATCTACAGATAATATTAAGTTATTTATCGATAAGATAAATAAACTGGTTGATATTGAAGATAAGAAAAATGGTGGGGCCCTTGCTGTTGTTGTTACCCACGGAAATAAAACTATTTATGAACGCTATATTGGTAAAGCCAATATTGAACACGCGGTTGCTGCACACCCCAGAACTAAATTCTATTTCGCGAGTGTTTCAAAACAATTTACGGCTTTTTGCATTGCCTTGTTGGAAAAAGAAGGAAAGCTCTGCGTTAATGATAAGGTCAGACAATATTTGGATTATTTCCCCGCCGATTTCCCTGATATTACCATTGCGCATCTTATTCATCATACCAGTGGGTTACGGGATGTGTTTTTGCTTTATAGTTTGGCGGGTAAAAACGCAGACTTTGACTACCGCAATATTGATTTAGTGAGAAAACTGGTTCAACGGCAACAAGCACTTAACTTTACTCCTGGGGGATACCATCTGTATAGCAACACTGGCTATAATCTGCTGGCGGAAATAGTCAAAGTGGTTTCAGGTAAATCACTGAGAGAATATGCAGAAGAAAATGTTTTTGCCCCATTAAAGATGAAAGATACTTTTTTCTATGATGATATAACCGAGATTATCTTTGATCGAGCAATAGGCTACGCTTATGATGAGAGTTTGAACCAGTGGAAAAGAAATGATCTTAACGATGCGGTGGTAGGGGCTTCAGGGCTTCATTCTACGATAAATGATTTGTGTCGCTGGATAAAAGCATTTTATTCGCCATCTATTGTACAGGATTTGTTGCCTTATTTATCCTGTGCGCCAGATTTAACGAATGGCAATCGTAATAATTATGCTTACGGTTTTTTTATCAGCGAACATGAAGGACAAAAGATGATACGACACGGTGGCGATTATGGTGGCTTTAAATCTGATGTTTGCATTTTGCCTGATGTCAAGTTAGGTGTCGCTATTATCACTGCAACAAATATTGAAGTCACTAAATTGATTGGTCAGGGGCTTGATGTGTTGTTTAACACCGACATGATTGAGCCAAAAAAACCGTATTGCCAAATCAGTCATATCGATATCACTGGTATTTTCCGAGGGGCGGATCCTTATCCTTATATTATTACCAAGGAAGATTGCTATTTATTAGGGAATTTATTCGGAAAAGGTAACCCGATTATCTTTAACTCTGATGGCACATTCCAGGAAGAGGGAGGTAAAATCCGATTCAGACCTATCATTAAATATGATCGTGTGATAGCACTGGAAGAGATTAATAGGAATGGCAATACTTTTTATTTACATAAGAAGATTGATAAAGGTGGTGTCGATATTAAGCAGTTATTAGGGAACTATTATAGCCATGAAACAGAAGCGACTCTGACTGTCGCAGCTTCTGGTGATGGGATTTATATTGATGGTGTTGTCTATCCTGGAAAAAAAGAAATTTTACGGTGTATTTACGCGAATAGTTATTTCTCACCAAGCACTAAATTTATTATTGATTTTATATTTGATCCTGAAACGAATAAGCCTGATCTCTATATCAGTGATTCACGTTGTTGGAAGGTGAAGTTCGTCTCAGTTTATTGATGTAGTTTCTGATAATGGTTGATGGACTTCAGTGCATTTTCCTTTGGAAAAGGAAAGAAGCTAAGGTAATAGCAACTAACCGCCCTTCCTGAAAATGCACTTATTAGTTTAGTCGAATCCATTTGTTATTAATCATCCAAGGTGTTAAGAATTTATTTCTTCAATAAAGCAACTTCATCCGCATTTTTCTGGCACAGCAGAGTAAGATTAGTAATAGAACGGGTAAGATCATCTATAATACTCTCCAGCTTTTTAATATCCATTTCCAGTTGATTATTTTTTATATCCAATGCACTTATTTTTGTCAATTTAGCATATAATTGCTGACCATTCACCGCCTCCGTACTGTTACTGGAAATATCCCCGGCAGCAACATTCACAATCTTACGTTGATTACCCGGTCTTCCTACAGAAACAACATTCGATTTGCTGGCAACAGAATTTGCACCTAATGCAATGCTCCCACTTGCTGTTACAGAGGTGTTTTGGCCAATCGCAATTCCCTGAGATGCACTAACATTAACTTTTTGCCCCACGATAATAGAAGACGAAGAGTTGGATCTAGAGTCTGATCCTAATACAATACTTCTACTTCCTGTTACAGAGGCGTTTTGACCAATCACAATTGCCTGAAGCCCACTGGCAGAAACCTTTTGCCCCAGAGCAATAGAAGACGAGCCGCTGGATACAGAGCCTTCCCCTAATGCCACACTCGCATTTCCTGTTGCAGAGGCGTTTTGGCTAATTGCTACTGCCTGACTCCCCCTGGCAATGGCTTTTTTCCCCAGAGCAATAGCAGCCGAACCGCTGGATATAGAATCTGATCCCAATGCCACACTCGCATTTCCTGTTGCAGTGGAGTTTTGACTAATTGCTACTGCCTGAACCGCACTAGCAACAACCTTTTGCCCCAGGGCAATAGACGCTGAACCACTGGATACAGAATCAGCGCCAATCGCAATTGGCCATATGATTTTGTCATCCTGATCCTCTTTTCTACCCGCCAGTTGATTTTGCCCAATAGCAATAGCGGCCTCACTAATTGATTTAGAAATTAGTGGTGAAGCACCAATTGCTATAGCGTGTATTGCTGGTGCTTCTGCATTCCCAACAACAACTGAATCTTTACCAACTGTTTGATCAGTTGTATTCATATTCTCTGTAGACATATATACCTCTTAATTTAGAAATTAAATTATTATAACTTATTGCTAGATTAATAATCTCAGTAATATAATTTAGTATTTTTCATTAAAAATAATCAAATAATACATAATAATTTCTTTTCAAATTTTTCATCATGAAATATTAAACAAACTTAACGATAAAATATCACTATACCCTCCCATCTTTTTACGCGAGCCTAAATTAACACTGCAATCGTTAAGTTGAAACATTATACGAAAAATTAAATTTGTAAACAAATTAAAATCATGTGGTTATGAAATATATTTCGTGGGGTTTATTTAATGTATCAAACAGCTTAATTAACTATGATAACTTGTTGAGCCAGTTAAATGAAAACTAACCGACACTATGTTATTTGTATATATTTCATTACCCTCAACACAATTATTTATATA
The DNA here is from genome assembly GCF_000517265.1 of Photorhabdus khanii NC19. Lineage (GTDB taxonomy): Bacteria > Pseudomonadota > Gammaproteobacteria > Enterobacterales > Enterobacteriaceae > Photorhabdus > Photorhabdus khanii. The sequence goes on along the minus strand of NZ_AYSJ01000011.1, from coordinate 342,289 downwards.
ATTTACCCGAGTAAATGCAGTTAGTATGAAAAATCGAAACTTATTCTTACTTATTGGAAAACAGAGAACTTGCCAAGATTTTTCTGCCGTTAGCAAATTAATTAAAATAATAAAGTAAAGTTTTATTTCAATATCCTGATAGTAACGTCAATGTGGATAAATATAAAAAGTAACCCTTTATAGGGTTACTAATAAATATATCCAGTAACTTGGGTTTATTGTTTTTTCTCAAAGAACGCGCGTTTCAAACCTAATTCCAGCCCACGAAATTCTGCCAAACCTTTTAATCGGCCAATACAGGAATAACCGGGGTTCGTCTGTTTTTTCAGATCATCAATTATTTGGTGACCGTGATCAGGACGCATTGGGATCAAGCGGTCATCTCCGGCTGCTTTGCGGCGATATTCTTCACGCAGGATTTCCATCACCACACTATACATATCTACATCACCTGCCAGATGAGCGGCTTCATGAAAAGTTTTACTGTTTTCTTCCCGTTGGGTGGAACGCAGGTGAGTAAAATAGATCCGGTTGCCGTAGCGCTGAATCATCTCAACGAGATCATTATCACCACGAACGCCGTAGGAACCGGTACACATCGTGATGCCATTAGCTGGGCTTGGTTCAATGGTTGTCAGCCATGCAATATCTTCAATAGTGGAAATGATACGTGGTAAGCCCAGAATAGGACGAGGTGGATCATCCGGGTGAATTGCCAGACGTAAACTCTGTTCTTCACACACAGGAATAATCTGGTGCAGGAAATAAGCCAGATGCTCACGCAGTTTATCGTGGCTAATATTTTTGTAGAGATCTAATTGTGCCTGAAATGCTTCCAACGTATAGCCTTCTTCGGCGCCCGGTAGACCGGCAATGATATTAGCAGTGAGTTTATCAATATCAGCATCAGACATATTGTCGTAATAGACTTTTGCCTGAGCTTGTTCTTCAATGGTGTAATCGGCTTCTGCGCCAGGGCGTTTGAGGATGTGGATCTCAAATGCGGCAAAGGCAATTTGATCAAAACGCAGGGCTTTAGAGCCATTTGGGAGTAGATACTCAAGATCGGTACGTGTCCAGTCTAACACCGGCATAAAGTTATAACAGATGGTGTCTATGCCGCATTCAGCCAGATTTTTCAGCGAAGTTTTGTAGTTATCAATCCATTGCTGATAGTGACCTGTCTGAGTTTTAATTTCTTCATGAACAGGCACACTTTCAACAACCGACCAGATAAGCCCTTTATTTTCGATTAGGGTTTTACGGGCCAGGATTTCATCTTTGCTCCAAACTTGCCCGTTAGGAATATGGTGTAATGCGGTGACGATACCCGTTGCACCAGCCTGACAGATATCATCTAAGGAAACAGGGTCATTTGGGCCGAACCAACGCCAGGTTTGTTCCATTATTATTTACCTTTGCATAAATTCAGAATGAAAAACAGCCACCAGAATAACTGGATATAAAAACGTATTTATAAATTATCCTGCTGAATTAATTACGCTGCTTTGCTATTTCAAAGGGATATGAATTAAACAGATAACCATCGAAATAGGGATCATCAATATCAGACAATTCCAGCAAACGTAATTTCACATTCTCCAGGTGTTGCCACATTGCCTGTTTGGCTGCCGCCGGATCTTTCTTGATCATAGCGGCCAAAATGATCTGATGATCATGCAGCCATTCTTTACGGTAATCTTTGTCGGTGATTCGGCTATGGAGTTTTAGCCACATGGGATTATTTTCCCGCCATGCCCAGGATTGTTTAAGTAGTTCAACTAACATGCTGTTATGTGTCGCTTCCGCAATTGCCAAATGGAATTCTCTGTCGCCGGATTCATCTTCACCGGCAGCCAAATCTTCCGACTCTCTTTTCAGTGCCCGGCGCATATTAGCAATATCGTTGGGTGTGACTTGCATTGCGGCAAATTCAGCAATATTACTTTCCAGTAATTGACGAGCCTGTAATAGTTCAAAAGGTCCTGCCGCGTTGACTGAGCATGAAGACGACGACACGTGAGGGAGGTTAATAATATAAACCCCGGAACCTTTGCGAACTTCAATCAGGTTTTCCAGTTCGAGCATGATCAAGGCTTCACGGACAATGGTTCTGGAAACCCCTAATAAATCAGCAAGCTCTCGCTCTGGTGGTAAACGATCCCCGATACGATATTGCTGGTTGGCAATCATCTGCCTTAATGAAACGCCAACTTCTTGGTAAGGGCGTTTTGGCTCAAGTAAATGCTTCATTACATCGCTACCATTACGATAATTATTATTGTATTGCATAGATCATAGTCAAAAACAGGAATTGGTCAACCAAAAACGCCACTTAAGGGTGAAGGCCGTTTGACTTTCACCAGGGATGATTATCTTACTGCGCGAATGCGTTCTACCATACGGTAAAGCATTGGATCAGTTTTCTTGATGTTGTCGTACATAGGTTTGACGGCTTCTTCAAACGATTTTTTATCAACATCAACAAACTTGACCCCAATTTTTTCTGCGTTCTGGCGCTCCTTTTCTTCTGACTTTTCCCATAATTTCGTCATATATTCGGAAGAGTTGGCTGCCGCATCCATGAGGATTTTTTGTTGTGCTGATGACAGTTTATTTAGCGATTTATTAGAAATCACCAAGACATCCGGCACCATAGTGTGCTTATCCAGTGAGAAATACCTTGCAACTTCACTGTGACGGCTCAGGTTGAAAGAGGGAATATTGTTCTCTGCGGCATCCACGACCCCCTGTTGCAGGGCGGTATACAGTTCGCCGTAAGCCAATGGTGTCGGATTACCACCCAGGTTTTTCACCATTGAAATGGCGGTTGGGCTAGGTTGTACTCGGATTTTCATGCCTTTTAAATCCGCAGGAGTACGAATCGGCTTTTTGGCGTAAAAGCTGCGTGCACCGGCTTCATAATAGGTTATACCGACAAACCCGCTGTTTTTGCTGGAAGCGAGGATCTCTTTACCAATCTCACCGTTTTTGATTTTTTCGTAGTGTGCTTTATCACGGAACAGATAAGGTAAATTAAAAGCGGAATAGGCAGGTGTAAACGCTTCCAGTTCCGCAGCATTAGATTTGACTAAATCCAGCGCCCCATTTTGCATCAGCTCCATCGATTCCCGCTGGTTGCCCAATTGTGCATCTGGGTAGATCCGAATACGAACATCACCATTTGTTTTTTGGCGAACTTCATCAGCAAACTGAGTCATTGCCTTGTGTACTGCGTGATCGCGGTTATGGTTATGACTGAGTTTTAATGTTGTCACTGCCATGACTTGTGATGCTCCCAAGGTGAATATTGCGCCGATGACAGTAGATAAAATACGCTTAGAATTGTTCATTGTTCGTTCTCCAATTGCTGTAAATAGGTTACGGGCACAGCTGAACTGACGGTCAAACCATAAGCATCACTTTGGTTTTCGTCAAAAAGTAAAAATCATTTGGTTGACCAAGATCTCAAAATAATCCGGTTTTTTGGTCAACCAATCAGTTTGTGATCCCGCTCACTGGATGTTTTTTTGACCTTAATCTTATAATCCGGGTGACGTAAAGTGCCCTTTACTTATTTGGTCAGGCAGTTTTCTGACATCTGGTCAACCAGAAATGGCATCCGTAAAGGCCTATAAGGACAAAGCCCCATGAAAAACCTTGTGGATTGCATCAATAAAGGTTTGGCATTTTTTACCATCTGCCTTTCCACTTTTTTGGTGTTTTGTGTCATATGGCAGGTGGTTTCCCGGTATGTGCTTGGTACGCCGAGTACGGTAACGGATGAACTTGCCCGTTATCTGTTTATGTGGGTCGCCATGGTTGGCGCGGCATATACCACAGGCCAACACCGTCACTTAGCTATCGACCTGTTAATGATGAAACTTAAAGGGGCAGGTAAAAATATTGTGGGTTTGGTGATACAGGCGGCGATAGCGTTGTTTGCTGCGGTCGTACTGGTGTATGGCGGATCAGTACTGGCTATCTCAACGCTTGAAACCGGGCAAATTACACCGGCGTTAGGGCTACAGATGGGATATGTCTACTTATGTTTGCCAATCAGTGGAGTGTTGATGATTTTCTATGTGCTGGCAGACATTGTTTCTCTAATTCAGAATTTTTCAGGTAAAGACACCACGGTTTCTGAAAGTCATTAACATCACCAAACAGAAGAGGATAAGCTTATGGATTGGCAAGTGGTTTTAGCTTTGTTTGGTAGCTTTGCTGTGTTGTTAGCGCTTGGTATACCGGTATCCTTTGCGATTAGTTTGTCGTCATTACTGGCAATTATGATGACGTTGCCAATGGAAGCGGCAATTACCGTTGTCGCTCAACGTATGGCTGTGGGTGTCGATAATTTCTCTTTACTGGCGATCCCGTTTTTTATTCTGGCGGGAAATATTATGAATCAGGGGGGGATCGCTGCCCGGTTGATTAATCTGGCAAAAGTCATTGGTGGCCGTTTGCCTGGCTCTCTGGTTCACGTCAATATTATGGCGAACATGTTTTTCGGGGCGATTTCAGGTTCAGCGGTGGCATCGGCTGCGGCAGTCGGTGGAACGATGGCGCCAATGCAGAAAAAAGAGGGCTATGAGCCGGAATATTCTGCCGCTGTCAACATTGCTTCCTGTCCTGCTGGTTTGTTAATCCCGCCCAGTAATACCTTGATTGTTTATTCACTGGTTTCTGGTGGTACATCGATTGCCGCCCTGTTTCTGGCAGGTTATATTCCCGGCATTCTGATGGGAGTATCCCTGATGATTGTGGCGGCGATTATTGCCCGGCGCCGTAATTATCCGGTATCGCCAAAGCCGACATGGAACGAGTTTTTTACTACCTTGGTCCGCGCCTTGCCTTCCCTGATGCTGGTTGTGGTCATTATGGGCGGTATTATTGCCGGTATTTTTACCGCGACAGAGGCTTCGGCGATTGCGGTGTTGTACAGCTTTGTTTTAGCCGTACTGATTTATCGTGAAGTCAGTATCACTAAACTGCCAAAAATCATTCTCGATTCTGCTGTGACCACCTCGATTGTCCTGTTGCTGATTGGTGCATCAATGGGCATGTCATGGGCAATGGCGAATGCTGATTTGCCCTATTTGATTGCTGATGCGCTGATGGAAGTTTCTGAAAACTCGCTGGTTATTCTGCTGGTCATTAATCTCATTCTGTTGTTGATCGGGATCTTCATGGATATGACCCCGGCGATTCTGATTTTTACCCCGATTTTCTTGCCGGTGGCACAGAATATGGGGGTTGATCCGGTACACTTCGGTATCATTATGACTTTCAACCTGGCTATTGGTATCTGCACGCCGCCGGTAGGGAGTGCGCTGTTTGTTGGCTGCTCTATCGGTGAGGTCAGCATTAATAAGGTACTGAAGCCTTTGGTGCCTATGTACTGTGCTTTGATTATCGCTCTGATGCTGGTGACCTTTATGCCACAACTGAGCTTGTGGTTGCCTCAGATGTTACTGAGTTACTGATTATTCAGATAATCTGCGTCGTTAAAGGAATTATTCCATGATCCGTAATATCGCCAACGGTGAAATCAGTTCTGTTGCTTCTTTTCCTGCCTATGATCGCCAGAAACTGGTTACTCGCATTGTTCATCTGGGATGTGGCGCTTTTCACCGGGCGCATCAGGCGGTTTTTACTCATCACATGCTGGAAAAAACCGGCAGTGACTGGGGCATTTGTGAAGTCAGTTTGTTCTCCGGTCAGACACTTATTCAGCAACTTAACGATCAAGATTGCTTGTGTACCATTGCGGAAAAAGGGGCAGAACAAACTGAGCTGAAAATTATCGGCTCGATGATTGATGCTTTACACCCTGAATTTGTTGGTCAGCAAGGTATTCTGGAAACTATGGTACAGCCGCAGGTGGCGATTATCTCGCTGACAATTACCGAGAAAGGCTATTGTACCGATGCCGCCAGTGGCAAATTGGATGTGAATAATGCGCTGATTCAACAGGATTTAGTTAATCCAACCGCGCCAAAATCGGCTATTGGATATATTGTTGAAGCGCTTCGCTTACGCTATAAACGTGGCTTATCGCCGTTGACGGTGATGTCCTGCGATAACGTCAGAGAAAATGGCAAAGTGACCCGTGAAGCGGTGATCGGTTTTGCCCGTTTACGAGATGAAAAACTGGCGCAGTGGGTTGAGGGGAATGTGACGTTCCCATGCACTATGGTTGACCGCATTGTTCCAGCGGCTACGCCAGAATCGCTGGAGGAAATAGCTGAACAATTGGGTGTTTATGACCCATGCGCAATTGCCTGTGAGCCTTTCCGCCAATGGGTGATTGAAGATAATTTTGTGAGTGGCCGTCCAAACTGGGATGTGGCGGGAGCACAATTTGTTGAAGATGTGGTGCCTTTTGAAACCATGAAATTGCGAATGCTCAACGGCAGCCACTCATTTTTGGCTTATCTGGGCTATTTGGGAGGGTATGCGCATATTGCTGACGCAATGATGAACCCCGATTACAGGCAAGCCGTTTTGGATCTGATGCTGAAAGAGCAGGCTCCAACTCTGACGATGCCGGCAGGAACGGATCTTTTCCAATATGCGCACCTCCTTATTGAGCGTTTCAGTAACTCCAGACTTAAGCACCAGACCTGGCAGATAGCAATGGATGGCAGCCAGAAATTACCCCAACGTATGCTTGATTCTGTCACTTATCATCTGGCGAATGGCCGTGATTATTGGTATCTGGCCTTGGGCATTGCTGGCTGGATGCGTTATATCAGCGGTAAAGATGAGCAAGGCGAATTGATTGATGTACGTGATCCGTTGGTTGACCAATTTAAATCTATTTATCGGCAACATGGATTATCTGTTGATGCAGTTCCCGCATTGTTGGCTGTTTTTGGCAACCCATTGTTAGCCAACCCGCATTTTGTTCGGGTAGTGAGTAACGCTTACCAACAATTATTAGACTACGGCGCACGTTGCGTTGTGGCGATACGCTGATCTGGGCACCGGAAAAAGACATGAAAAATTTTATGTGTGAAGATTTTCTGCTGAACAATGAAACAGCCCGTCAGCTATATCATGAACACGCCGCAGCTATGCCGATTTATGACTATCATTGCCATCTTAACCCGCGTGAAATTGCCGAAAATCGCCGGTTTGATAACCTCGGTCAGATTTGGCTGGAAGGGGATCACTATAAATGGCGGGCAATGCGTTCCGCAGGGGTTGATGAATCACTGATTACCGGCAAACAAACCAGTGATTATGAAAAATATCAGGCGTGGGTGAAAACAGTGCCACTGACGTTGGGAAATCCGCTTTATCACTGGACTCATCTGGAGTTACGCCGTCCGTTTGGTATCGCCGGGAAATTATTCGGGCCGGAAACTGCTGATGAAATCTGGTATCAATGCAATGAAGAGCTGGCGACACCGGAATTTTCAACTCGTGGCATTATGCGGCAAATGAATGTGCGTATGGTTGGAACGACGGATGATCCGGTGGATTCTCTGGAATATCACCGTCAAATCGCCGCAGATGACAATTTCGATATCGAAGTATTACCCAGTTGGCGTCCTGACCGTGTATTTAAAATCGAGCTGGCAGGTTTCACGGATTACATCAAACAGCTTGAGGCGGTGGCTGACGTGTCGATCTCTGCTTTTGCTGATGTGTTGTACGCGCTGGAGCGTCGTCTTGATCATTTTGCCGCGCATGGTTGTCGGGCTGCTGATCATGGCATAGAGAATCTGTGCTATACAGCGGTTCCTGATGAAGCTGTATTGGATAGGATCCTGCAAAAACGGCTGATAGGCGATATTCTCTCTGAACTCGAAATTGCGCAGTACACAACGGCGGTTCTGGTATGGCTTGGTCGTCAATATGCAGCTCGTGGTTGGGTAATGCAGATGCATATCGGCGCTATCCGTAATAATAATACTCGTATGTTTCGTTTGCTTGGTGTGGATAGTGGCTTTGACTCCATTGGTGATAGCAATATCGCCTGGCCGTTATCCCGCTTGCTGGATAGTATGGATGTGACAGATGAATTGCCGAAAACAATTCTCTACTGCCTAAACCCTCGGGATAACGAAGTGATTGCCACGATGGCAGGCAACTTTCAGGGGGGCGGTATTGCCGGTAAAGTGCAGTTTGGTTCGGGCTGGTGGTTCAATGATCAGAAAGATGGCATGTTGCGCCAGCTTGAACAACTTTCCCAACTTGGGTTGTTGAGTCAGTTTGTTGGTATGTTGACCGATTCCCGTAGCTTTCTTTCATACACACGACATGAATATTTTCGTCGAATTCTGTGTAACTTGTTGGGGCAATGGGCAGAAAACGGAGAAATTCCTAATAACAGAGCAACGTTAGGGCAGATGGTTGAGAATATTTGCTTTAATAATGCCCGCCGTTATTTTGCCTTGCCGGGAGAAAACCAATGAAGCGGATTGCATTTCTTGGTGAATGTATGATTGAGCTTAATGGCGCGCCTTTCAGTGCTCTACATCAGACTTTTGGTGGTGATGCGCTGAATAGTGCGGTTTACTTAGCACGGGCAAGCCAGCAAAAGATTGCTGTGAATTTTGTTACTGCGCTGGGAATGGACTCACTCAGCGAAGGTATGATCAAACGTTGGCAGGATGAGGGTATCCATACGCATCTGGTGTTGCGTGATCCGGCTCATCAACCAGGGTTGTATCTGATTCAACTTGATGAGCAGGGAGAACGCACTTTTCTGTACTGGCGTAATGATTCCGCCGCTCGTTATATGGTTCGCCATCCTGATTTCTTTTCTGTTATTCAATCGTTGCAGCAGATGGATGCTATTTATCTCAGTGGCATTAGCCTGGCTATCTTGCCTGCCGATGATCGTGAAATATTACTGAATCAATTGGCTGAACTGGCTGCGCAAGGAAAAACGGTGGTTTTTGACAGTAATTACCGTCCGGCATTATGGGAAAGTGTGGTAGAAACCCAAGCCTGTTATCAGAAATTACTCTCTTTTACCTCATTAGCACTGGTGACAGATGACGATGAAGGCAATTTGTGGGGTGATAAATCAGTGACAGAAATCATGACCCGCCTCAAATGGGCAGGGGTTAAAGAAGCTATTGTTAAAGTGGGTGCAGCCGGTTGTTATTATCAGAATTTGGTGCAGAGTACGCCGATTGAGCAGATCCCAACTGAGCCGGTTGGTAAAGTGGTCGATACCACAGCGGCGGGAGATGCTTTTAACGCCGGGTTTTTGGCCGGCTATTTGACAGATTGCTCAGTACAACAAGCGGTAAAAATGGGGCATGGTCTTGCGGGTATCGTTATTCAGCATAAAGGGGCGATTATTCCAATCAGTGCTACTAAAACGATGATTGACAGCTTCTTTTAAGGGCAGGAGAAAAAGTGATGAAACAAATGATTGAGCAGTTACGCCAATTAAAAATTGTTCCTGTGATTGCTGTTGATCGTGCGGAAGATATTATTCCGCTGGGTAACGCACTGGCTGACAATGGTTTGCCGGTAGCAGAAATTACTTTCCGTTCCGCAGCGGCGGCAGAAGCGATTCGTCTGCTAAAAGAATCTCGGCCGGATATGCTGATTGGCGCAGGAACTGTTCTGAATCGTGAACAAGTGGTTGCTGCCAAAGAGGCAGGGGCGACTTTTATCGTTTCTCCGGGGTTTAATCCAAATACGGTTAAAGCCTGTCAGGAACTGAATATTCCGATTATTCCAGGTGTGAATAACCCAAGTGCTATAGAAGGTGCAATGGAATTGGGGCTGAAACTGCTGAAATTCTTCCCAGCAGAACCTTCCGGTGGTTTGCCGATGATTAAAGCGATATTAGCACCTTATACTGAACTCCAGATTATGCCTACCGGAGGTATTGGGCTGGAGAATATCCGTGATTATCTTGCGGTGCCGCGTATTGTGGCGTGTGGTGGCTCATGGATGGTTAGTAAAGCGCTGGTGGATAGCCAGAATTGGCAAGAAATTGGTCGCTTGACTCGCGAGGCGGTGGATTGGGTTAATGCTTAAGGCATAATCGTCCCTGCGTTTTGAGAAAATATGTAGGCAGGAAATTATTTGATGAGTGTAACTTTACAGGAAATCCTTGATCTTCAAACGTTGGTCGAAACGAGTGAAGTTGAGTTCAAACTAGCCAACGGCAGAGATGGCAAAGGCGAATTGCCCCGTGATTTTTGGCCAAGTTATAGTGCTATGGCGAATAGCGGCGGAGGTTGGGTTATTCTTGGTGTGAAAGAAAAAAAAGGTAAATTCACTCCGGTTGGTGTTGAAAACGTAGAAAAAATAAAATCCGATTTATTTAATACTGTTAACAATCCATCTATGGTCAGTATTAATTTGCTAACCGATAACTGTGTTCAATCTGTAAAATTACAGGGAAAAAATGTTGTTGCTGTTCGTATCCCTGCTGCGCTACGTAAACAAAAACCTGTATTTATAAAAGGGGAGCCTTTAAAAGGCACCTATCAGAGAAGAAATGAGAGTGATCAGCTTTGCGATGCTGAGACAGTGAAACGTTGGTTGGCAGAGCAGGTTGAAGACGAGCGAGATGCTCGTGTTTTGACTGGCTTCGATATGTCTGACCTTAATATGGATAGCCTGAAGACTTTTCGACAACTACTTGCTAGTGCAAAACCTAACCATCCTTACTTGGAACATGAGCTTCCTGAATTTCTGCGTTTAATACGAGCATGGCGTAAAGATCGAGCAACTGGACAAGAAGGTTTAACACTTGCTGGTGTTTTGATGTTTGGCAACTGGGATGCCATTATGGAGGCTGCTCCACATTACTTTGTTGATTATCAGGAAAGACCAGAGGCTAAAACTGAATTACGTTGGATTGATCGTATTTATCCGGATGGTACGTGGTCTGGGAATTTGTTTGATTTCTATCGTAGAGTCTACCGGAAATTAATCACTGATCTTAAAGTTCCTTTCGGGATCAAACATGGTCAGCGTCAAGATGACACACTGGTCCATATTGCGTTACGTGAAGCATTGGTTAATACATTAGTGCATGCAGATTTTACAGGAAGGGTCTCCATATTGGTTGTAAAACGACCTGATATGTTTGGCTTTCGTAATCCTGGATTAATGAGAGTACCGATTGAATTTGCCATTAAAGGTGGAGATAGTGACTGCCGGAACAGAATCATGCATCAAATGTTTTTGCTAATTGGTTTAGGAGAACGGGCGGGGTCTGGGTTACCTAAAATATATAGCGGATGGTCTTCTGCTGATTGGCGTCGGCCTAATTTACATGAGCGTCAGATACCTGAGCAAACCTTGTTGGAGCTACCTACTGCTAGCTTGATCCCTGAAAATATCTTAATGCAGTTGAGACTCAGGTTTGGAAGCGAATTTGAACAATTAGAAAATCTTGATCGAGTGATTTTAGCTACAGTTGCTGTAGAAGGGTGGATTAATCATCAACGGGCTTGTGAGCTAACAACTCTACACTCCCGGGAAGTCACTTTGGCTTTCCCCCGGCTTGAATATAAAGGCTTTTTGGTTGCATCAGGTGAAAAACGTAATAAGTCCTACACATTACCGGGTATGTCGTTACCGAACCCAGAAGAAATTTTTTCATCTGTAATAATAAATAGTGTTAATAATGGATTGGGCTTGCTTCATATGGACTCTAGCTTGCCTCATATGGACTCTAGCTTGCCTCATATGGACTCTAGCTTGCCTCATATGGACTCTAGCTTGCCTCATAAGGACTCTAGCTTGCCTCATACAGCTTCAGATGCTCAAATCACTCGGGATGAGTTAGGGCGGCTCACTTCTTCTTCGTTTAGCTTGCCATTTGTTGATCACTTAGAGTACATAAAGTTAGATTTAAGAAAAAAACTGCAAGAAATTGCTAAACCCGCTTATGAGAATCGACGATTAGAACCGGAGCAAATGCAACTGCTCATCACGAAACTTTGCTATTCTCACTATATCTGTATTGATGTGTTGAGTACGTTATTAAATCGTTCAGCGAAAAATCTTAGACAGCGTCATATAAAACCATTGATTGATAAACAATGCTTGATTATGGCATTTCCCCAAACACCGAATCATCCTAATCAGGGGTACACTGCCAGAATGTCATCACAGGGGTAACACCTTTTGCTAAATTAGGTGGCGATTCTTTAAGGTACAGTCCTACCTAAATAATATGGATGGAAATTATGGCAGAAAGGTACGGGAGGATATTTAGTTTCCTGTATATGGAAAAATAGGTTTATATATGCAATATTTTATTATTATTTTATTTTCATAGGATGAGAAATATATACATCATAAGAAAGAGACTTAAAACCTCCATGATTGTTTGTCTGTAATTACTCTATTAACCACTCAGTTATTTTTTTGAGTGATTAATAAAGTAGATTGAATATTGGTATTTTAATGTTTCTGTTAAATAATAAATTTTTATTAATGACTGGCAGATTCGACTAATAAGTGCCATTTGATTGAGCATAAATAGAGAATAAAAACAGGCGTAGTATATATTTTGCGCCTGAAGTTTACGTCAATTTAATTTTTGTTCACAATGGCTTCGCATTCTCTGCTAGCCATACTGCAATGCGCTGTTTCTGCTCTTCATTCAGCCACATGCCCAATTTGGTACGGCGCCATATCGCATCATCCAGTTCAACAACCCATTCATTGTTAACCAGATAACAAAGTTCTGCTTCATACAGACCTTGGCCGAAGAATTCACCGAGATCCGCCAGATTGTTAGCACCTTGCAGAATCAGTTCGCTGTTACTGCCGTAGGTACGAGCATAACGCACAGCAACACCTTCCGGTAACCAGTTGTAGCGTTTACGCAGTAAGCGGGCGTAACCGTCGCGGTCGCAGCCTTCCAGATTACCACCCGGTAATTGACCATTTTTGCTCCAGGCTCCTCCGGCATTTGGATAGTATTGAATCATCTTCTCCATTGCGTGCTCCGCCAGCTTACGGTAAGTGGTCAATTTACCGCCGAATATAGACAGCAATGGTGCTTTGCCCTGCTCATCATGAATATCGAGTGTGTAGTCACGGGTAATTGCCTGAGGCGAATCAGATTCGTCATCACACAGTGGACGTACACCGGAATAGGTCCAGACGATATCGTCACGGCTAATTTGCTTCTTAAAGTGATTGTTATAGACTTCCAACAGATAGTTTATCTCTTGATCGTCGATCTTCACCTCTTTTGGATCACCGTTATATTCCACATCGGTTGTACCAATAATGGAGAATTCATCCATCCAGGGAATAACAAATACGATACGATTATCTTCGTTTTGCAGAATATAAGCTTGCGGCTCATCATGCACTCTTGGTACCACAATATGGCTGCCTTTGATCAGACGAATACCATAAGGTGATTTCAGTTTCAGACCATCGTCAAAGAATTCTTTAACCCAAGGACCGGTGGCGTTAACCAGACCTTTTGCACGCCAGGTATGAGTTTTACCTGTCCGCAGATCTTCGGCTTCAACCATCCAGCCATCTTGTTCACGCCATGCACGGGTAACTTTTGTTCGGGTATGCACTTCTCCACCGTGTTTTTTGACTTCTTGAGCGTTAAGAACAACTAAACGGGCGTCATCAACCCAGCAGTCGGAATACTCAAAGCCGCGGACTAATTCTGGTTTCAGTACGGAATTAGCACCGAATTTCAGTCCTTTACTGCTCGGCAGGCTGACACGTTTGCCTAAATTGTCATAAAGGAACAAACCAATGCGGATCATCCATGCCGGGCGCAGGTGTGGCTGGTGCGGTAGACGAAAACGCATCGGGAAAGCGATGTGTGGTGCAAGATTTAATAAAACTTCACGTTCTGCCAGCGCTTCGCTGACCAAACGGAATTCATAATGTTCCAGATAGCGCAAGCCACCGTGGATCAGTTTTGAACTGGCGGATGAAGTGGCTTTGGCTAAGTCTTGTGCTTCCAGCAGCAGAACAGAAAGTCCTCGGCCAGCGGCATCTGCCGCGATACCGGTGCCGTTGATCCCACCACCGATCACAATCAAGTCTTTGGTTTCCATGCATCCCCCGTAAAAATGTTCGAAACAGTTCTTTAATGTTCGTTTTCGCTCGTGATTGTAATCGGAAATCCATAAATAGCCAACTATATTACTAAGAAAAAACATATTCGCGTGATATAGATAACAAATATTGTCACACCCATATAATTCACATGGCATTAATAAGGAAGCTAAAAGATGGCATAACTGTGGAGTGGCAAGAAGAGAAGATAGGGGATAGTGGTATCCCCAAATATAGAAAAAACTATTAGCAAAGTTCGAGCTGCACGTTATGTTGCTCAATCACTTTATGGATGCTTGGAGGGGGAAGCTGGTCAGTAAATAGGTAATCAATGAGGTTCATATTACCCAAATTGACCATAGCATTGCGGCCAAATTTAGAATGGTCAGTGACTAACATAACGCAACGGGAGTTTTCGATAATGGCGCGTTTAATACGTACTTCATGGTAATCAAACTCCAGCAGTGAGCCATCCATATCGATACCACTGATGCCAAGAATGCCATAATCGAGCCGAAACTGGGAGATAAAATCCAGTGTGGCTTCACCGATAATCCCCCCATCACGGGTACGAATCTCCCCACCCGCCAGGATTAAACGGAAGTCTTCCTTTGTCATCAATAGGGTTGCTACGTTGAGGTTGTTAGTGACAATCCGCAGATTTTTATGATTTAGCAGTGCGTGAGCGACGGCTTCTGGTGTCGTGCCGATATCAATAAACAGTGTTGCGCCGTCCGGGATATGGCTGGCAACATGTTGGGCAATACGGGCTTTTTCTTCTGACCACATGCTTTTGCGGTCATTATAAGCGGTATTGACTGAACTTGATGGCAATGCGGCACCGCCGTGATGTCGCTGTATTTTGTTTTTGTCTGCCAGGTCGTTCAAATCACGGCGGATAGTCTGGGGGCTGACATTAAAGTGTTCAACCAACTCTTCAGTACTGACATAGCCCTGAAGACGTACCAGCTCAACTATTGCATCATGCCGTTGAGTTTGCTTCACGATAGTCCCCTATTGTTCTTAAGAATGCCGGTTGTGAGTGTTATTTTTGAAGGTATGACGGTTATCCCACAGCGCCATCAGTAAGCCGATAATTAAACCGGAAAAATGGGCCGCGTTGGCAATGGCGAGTCCAAATGTGTCGAAATAGCCAATAATCAGCCAGAGGATCGAAAAAGCCATCAAACCGCGGGGAACGCTAATGCCGCGCTCAGGTGCACGTTCGCCGGTTAACCAGACATAACCAATTAAGGCGTAAACAACACCGGAAAGACCGCCAAAATGAGAGCCACTGAATAATGATTGTCCCCAGCCACTGAAAACAGCGGAAACGATAGTGATAACAAACAGCTTTCCTGTACCAAGGCGCTTTTCTGTTTGTCCGCCAAGATACCACCACCACATGAGATTAAAGATGATATGCAGTAGTGAGAAATGCAGTAAACCGTGAGTCACCCAACGCCATAGCTCCAGATGTTGACTGTTGTCTGGCCAGGCTAGCCAGGACATAACCTGATAATCCCCGGTGAATTGCATCCAGAGATAAACGGCGATATTCAGGATCAGAACGGTCATTGTTAACGGGCCAGCCTGACGACTCAAATATTGCCAATTCAGATTGTTATGATATTTCAATGAGTGATTCACATTGCCGGATTGCCAACTGGCCGCCTGATAACGTTCGTTCAGTGGGTCACGGGTAAATTGCTCCAGCTCTTGTTGAACGATGGCGAGTTTAGTGTCATCTTCCAGCCACAGTTCTACGTGCTGCCCATCGTGACTCGGACGCATGGTCAGATGTACTTGATGGGTTGCCATATAATCGATAAAAGCTTGTGCCAGGCGCGGGTTTGAAATAGCGATTACGTGGATCATGAGGTGTTGTTATGCCAGATTATGTAATAAGGAATCAACAGCTTGAGGATAGTCTCTTTGCCAGGCTTCAAAGCCACCATTAATGCTGTAAACCGCTTCAAAACCCATGTTCAGTAAGTACTGAGCGGCGCTCTGGCTGCTGTGACCGTGGTAACACATGACCATGACAGGTTGCTCGAAATGGGTCTGCAACATAAATTCATTTAATGTGTCATTGGTTAAATGAAAGGCCCCGGATGCATGGCCGCCCCGGAAACTTTGTGGATCGCGGATATCCACCATAATGGCGGATTTATCTTGCCAATGTTGATAAGCCTGCTCAGGGCTGATTGTTTGAAAATGTTCCATATATATTCTGACTTGCTCTTAGAATTTAGAGATTATCCCATTAGGTTATTATTGTAGTGACATTTTCCCGACGGTTATCCGAACGGGAAAGTCAGTTGTCAGTAATAAGAGTGTTCACCGCGTTGATGTTCAGTCAAGTCTCTTACACCTTTTAATTCAGGGAACATGTTCAGCAACTCTTTTTCAATCCCTTCTTTCAGGGTGACATCGACCATTGAACAACCATTGCAACCGCCGCCGAACTGAAGGATAGCGAAACCATCATCAGTGATTTCCATCAGGCTGACACGGCCACCGTGACCCGCTAATTGTGGGTTAATTTGTGACTGTAAGACATATTCCACCCGTTCGATCAGTGGAGAATCATCAGAAACTTTGCGCATTTTGGCGTTAGGGGCTTTTAGTGTTAGCTGAGAGCCTAACTGATCAGTGACAAAATCGATTTCTGCTTCTTCAAGGAACGGCGCGCTCAGCTCGTCAACGTAAGCTGACAGTTTCTCAAATTTCAGCTCAGTATCCGTTGCTTCAACAGCGTCAGGTGGGCAGTAAGACACACCGCATTCTGCGGTAGGTGTACCCGGATTGATGACAAATACGCGGATTTGAGTACCAGGTTCTTGGTTTGCTAGTAATTTGGCGAAATGGGCTTGCGCTGCTTCAGTAATATTAATCATATCATTTGCTCAATAGTTGACTGCTATAGTTGGTTATAATACGCCCATTCTCATCTTGACTACAAGGTTCGGCAAATCGCCCAGACCTGCACTGAGCGGGCGCCAGCACGAATTAACAAACGGGAAATTTCGGTCATCGTCGCACCGGTAGTAATCACATCATCAAGTATGGCGATGTGTTGTCCTATGACGGGGCCACAGAGCCGGAACGCTTTCCTGAGATTGGTTTTACGACGTACCGCTGATAAATTTCTTTGCGGTAGTGTAGCACGCGTCCGTTGCAGAATGCTTTGCTGATAATCGCATTGTAGCCATTCTGATAGTTGCTTTGCGATTAATACACCTTGATCAAATCCCCGTTTCCAGCGCCTGTGCCGATGCAGTGGCACACTGAGCAGAATGTTGGGTTTATACCATCGCCCAGCACGATAGCCTTGTTGCCAGTGCAGCAGAAACAGACGCGCCAGAACGGATGCGAGTTGTGGCGTGCTGTGATATTTATAGCGGCGAATCAGGCCGCTCAATGGTGGGCGATAATCGGTAATCGCGATCATATGTTCCCATAGCGGGGGGTTCTTGATACAGCGCCCACAAGGCAGTGAGGTTAATTCTGAGGGCAGTGCACAACGAGGGCACATATTTGTCAGACGTTTCAGCCGCTTGTTGCAAAAGCTGCATATTCCATGATGTGGAAACCACAGAGGCTGATGGCATAGCCAACAGTACCCAACCATTGTTAGCATAGGTTTCTTCCTTGATGGTAAATAAAGTTGAGAATAACAATGGCTGATCTGTTTTGGCAGACTTCTGCGGGGGATTCGCGTGATCTTGTGTTGCTGCACGGATGGGGGTTGAATGCGGAAGTTTGGCGTTCCATTGAAATGCGATGCGCTCCGCATTTTCGTTTACATCTGGTGGATTTACCGGGTTACGGCCGCAGTCAGAAATACGGCGCGATGAGCCTTGATGATATGGCGGATGAAGTCTGGCGGTATGCGCCTGAAAATGCGTTGTGGCTGGGTTGGTCGTTGGGTGGGCTGGTTGCCAGCCGGATTGCGCTTAACCATCAGGATAAGGTTGCCGGATTAATTACTGTGGCGTCTTCACCACATTTCAGTGCAGAAGGTGATTGGCCGGGGATCAAACCTGAGGTTTTGAGCGGTTTCGAACATCAGCTTAGTGAAGATTTCCAGCGCACAGTGGAGCGTTTCCTTGCTTTGCAGACATTGGGTACAGCCAGCGCCCGTCAGGACGCGCGGTTACTGAAATCCGTTGTATTGGCGCAGCCGATGCCTTCTGTTGAAGTGCTTAATGTTGGTTTGGAGATTTTGCGGACTGAAGATTTAAGAGAACCTTTGGCTGAACTTTCCATACCGTTTCTGCGTATTTATGGCTATCTGGATGGTTTGGTGCCAAGAAAAGTTATCAGTATTCTTGATGAGAAATGGCCGCGTTCAGTTTCAGCTATGATGCGTCATGCCGCCCATGCGCCTTTTATTTCTCATCCTGATGAATTTGTTGATTTATTGACTGATTTTGTTAGTAGAGAAGCGTTTTGAGGTTGATAATATAACGAACTTATTATTGGCGTGGTTTGGAATAGTCAAGCGTTCGCCGCATGAATGCGGCGGTTCGATGACTTTTGGTGTGCATGCTAAAATAATCTATATAGGTTAAATGGATTAGTTTTATGTTTTCAGCAAACATTATAAGAGCGGCATTCAAGGAGCTTTCTAAGTTACCTGTTGGTCTCAAAGTTTCAATGATTGAAGCTATTGAAGAATTAGAAGCTGCTGGAACAGACTTAAAAGAGCCTAAAGTCAGAGATATTGGAAACGGGCTTAAAGAGTTAAGAGTGAATGCATCTGAGGGTATCGCGAGGGGGTTTTTCTTTTTTGCCGTTGGACAACAGTTTTATGTTGTTCATATACTGCAAAAGAAAACCCAAAAAACGCCGAAGAAATCGCTTGATCTGGCAAACCAACGAATGAAAGAGATTAAACGGAGTCTTAACAATGTCTGATAATGATTATGATATTATCCCATTTTCTGAAGCTAAAGCGCTTCTCTTAGAAGATACCGCGACTCTGGAAGCATATAACGATATTCAGATCCGCAAAACATTGATGAAACAGCTTAAGGATGCACGTAAAGCGTTGCGTCTTACTCAGCAAGATGTTGCTCAGAAAATTGGCACTCAAAAGCAAAACATCAGCCGTATGGAAAATGGCAAGAGTGTGCCAAATCTGGATACTTTAAGTCGCTATGCTGCCGCGCTTGGCGGAGCATTTGTTTTCCAAAAAATGCCTGTAAATCAATAGAGTGTGTGTTTGAACTAAGAATTTTTATTTTTAAATGAGTAATGGTAGGGTCCACCTGTGATTTATAACCCTTTGGGCCAACAAGGTTGTTGATAAACCCCACTTTAAAAAAGTAGGGTTTATCTCAGACTCATCAATATATGATGAGCTGTTCTATAAGTATGATTCAGTATTTCCCTGTGATCCGATAAACCGCCGTATCACATTTCTGTGTTTCAGGGCATTGTTTGCAACTGCCACTCAGGCAGGCAGTTGCATCAACCTTTTCCAGTTTGCCCATCACTGTAAGTTGTTCAAGCATAGCGGCAATCATCTGTACGGACGCACGAAGCTGGCGGCTCAACAACCTGGCATCTGCCCGTCCATTCAGAGCGACTGTATCCCTTACTTTTAACAGGCTAATCATTCTTAACTCCTAGTGACAGCTTCCACTGGAGCAGTGGCAACTATTTCCAGTGTTGCTGCTCAGTTTCATCGTCACGCGGCTGCGTGTGCGCCGCAGGAAGGAAAACACCAGTGCGTTAAAGAGGGTTACTGCCAGAATGATGATCAGGCTGCTTTGTGGATGCTGTGAGAAAGTCACCATCTGATAGAACAAGGCTGAGATTGAGTAAGCCACATTCAGCCCCCATAGAATGGAGAATGTCATCCAACCGCGGCTTGTTTCACGGGCGATAGCGCCCATCACAGAAACACAGGGTACATACAACAGGACAAAGATTAGGTAGCTGTAAGCTGAAATAGCGGAGCCAAATTTTGTACTCATTATTCCCATAGAACCGCTATCCATCTCTCCGTCGCCTTTACTGGCTTCGATTGGGTTGGAAAGCACACTCAAAGTGAAGGTGTCTTTCAGGCTCCCCCAAGTTTCACCAACAGCCTCTTTCAGTTCACCAAGCAGGTTGAACCCCTCTGCGTCAAATGGCTCATTTGTAATGCTTTCTGCGGTGTACAAGGTATTCAGTGTCCCGACAACCACTTCTTTTGCCATCGCGCCGGTTATCAGTCCCACGGCTGCCTGCCAGTTATCTGCGTGAACGCCAATTGGCTGTAACAGTGGTGTAATAACTTTGCTGACCGAAGCCAGTGCTGATTCGTTGATGCTATCAACGGCTTTACCAGAGAAAGAGAAGCTATTGAGCGCACCAATAAACATACTGGCGATAACGATAACTTTACCTGCACGGATAACAAAACCTTTCAGGCGTTGCCATGTTTGCAACAGCAGGGTTTTCAGATGTGGAATATGGTAAACCGGAAGCTCCATAACAAATGGCGAGGCTTCACCACGCATAATGGTGTATTTCAGCATCAGGCCAGTCAAAATCGCGACTACAATGCCCAATATATAAAGAGAGAAAACAACGGTTGCCCCGTTTTTGCCGAAGAATGCAGCGGCAAAAACGGCAAAGATTGCCAGCCGTGCACCACAAGACATAAATGGTGCCATCATAATCGTGATCAGACGCTCACGCGGTGCATCCAGCGTTCTCGCGCCCATAATTGAGGGTACGTTACAACCAAAGCCAACGATCAATGGGACAAAAGATTTACCTGGCAGACCCAGAACCTGCATCAGACGGTCCATGACAAACGCCGCCCGCGCCATATAACCGGAGTCCTCAAGGAAAGAGAGGAACAAATACATCATGCCGATTTGTGGTACCAGTGGCAGAACCGTGTTGATACCGCCGCCAATACCTTGCGCGAGGAAAATAGTCAGCCATTCAGGAAAATGTAACGTATGACCAAGCCATTGAACGCCATGAATGAAAATAGCGATAGAACCTGCGTCGAAAATAGGCTGTAATGCACCACCGATATTAATCGCCAGTACGAACATTAAATACATAACCGCCAGGAAAATGGGTACGCCCAACCAGCGGTTGAGGATGATGTTATCAATTGCCTGGGTGAGTTTGTTTGGCGTTGCTTTTTGGCTGTCGATCACTGCCATACATAAGGTGTTGATGCTTTGATAGCGTGCATCGGCAATAACCAGTTCAGGTTCTTCGTATTGCTGTTGTTGCAGGCGTTCTTTGGATTCAGCCAAGATTGAGGCCGCAAGGCCAGAACGTTCCAGGCTGTAAATGTCCCCTTCAAGTATCTGAAGTGCTAACCAACGGCGTTGTTGAGCATTAAAATCGTCTGAAATTGCACCAAATAGCTGATCAACTTCTTGCAACAGGTTGTCAGGGTAGCGAATCAATGACTGCCCAGAATTCTGTTTATGGCGGTCAATCGCTTGTTTCAGTTCATTGAGTCCGGTTGCTCGGGTTGAAACCATTGGAATGACCGGACAGCCAAGGCGTTTCTCCAACTCAGCAATATTGATTTGAATATGCTGGCTTTTAGCGATATCCAGCATATTCAGCGCAACAATGCAGGGAATGCCTAATTCCAGCAGTTGTAATGTCAGATAGAGATTTCGCTCAAGGTTAGCAGCGTCTACGACGTTAATCAGCATGTCAGCATCACCGCTCAGGATGTAGTGACAGGCTATCTGCTCATCGAGTGATGTTTGTTCAGAAATCGTGGTCAGAGAGTAGGTTCCCGGCAGGTCAACCAGCTCAATTTTATGGTCTTCTGTGATAAAACGGCCAATTTTGCGTTCTACCGTGACGCCTGCCCAGTTGCCTACACGTTGACGGGCGCCGGTAAGTTGGTTAAATAATGTCGTTTTGCCGGCGTTGGGATTGCCGATTAAGCCAATGGTCAGTGCTTTCATGTTTTTGATGCCAAATTAGAAGTAACAGTTTTATTGCTTGCAATGGATTATGCG
This sequence comes from Photorhabdus khanii NC19, assembly GCF_000517265.1. Lineage (GTDB taxonomy): Bacteria > Pseudomonadota > Gammaproteobacteria > Enterobacterales > Enterobacteriaceae > Photorhabdus > Photorhabdus khanii. The sequence goes on along the minus strand of NZ_AYSJ01000011.1, from coordinate 320,249 downwards.
TTGCATTGGGCGTCGTCTAATGTGAGAAATTCCAGATCTTTTTTTCTCAGAATCAGGTTAACTCTGCGGGCCTCAATTTGTATCGGATCACCTAAAGGTGCTAAACGGACAACATGAAAAGAGGAACCGGGCAACATGCCTAATGACAGTAATTTCTGTCGGTAAGCTGGGCTGATCTTGGGAGAAAAGCCAATGATCTTGTAACTATGGTCTGGAAGAAGTTGCATATAACCTTCCGGGATGTGTGATAAGTGAAAGAATCTTGAGAACTAAAGTTGTACTTATATTAGATAAAGTACGATTTTCATCCTATGCATGTTAATTGCAAATAAGAATAATAACCAACATTAATTTCAATATTAATCGCATTTTCAATAATTGGATGTTCAGTAAGTCACCCAAGTTGACAAGGATAAGTGGATTTGGATTTTGCCTGATGGCAGAGATGAGATATGCACTGCCAAAGCAGTGCATATTGTTTGCAATTATAAGACTATCAACGTTTTTTGCCGAATGCGGCGGCCAGCGCATCACTCATGGCACTGTTTCCGGCTGGAGTTGAAGCGCGTGGAGTAGCACGGTTTTTGTCATTGCGTTCAGGGCGGCGGTCAGTTTGAGGATGGCTACTGCGGCGTGAGTGGGTTTCTCCCGGTTGTTCATCAAGACGCATGGTCAGCGCGATACGCTTACGGCTCAGATCCACTTCCAGCACTTTGACTTTGACGATATCACCTGCTTTTACTACGGTGTGAGGATCTTCCACAAAGCGATCGGACAGCGAAGAGATGTGCACCAGGCCATCTTGATGAACACCGATATCGACAAATGCGCCGAAGTTAGTTACGTTAGTGACCGCACCTTCCAGTATCATCCCCGGATGCAGGTCATTCATCGTTTCCACACCGTCAGCGAAGGTCGCGGTTTTAAACTCCGGGCGTGGGTCACGGCCTGGTTTTTCCAGCTCTTTCAGAATATCGGTAACGGTTGGAACACCAAATTGTTCTGTGGTGAAATCCTGAGGCTTCAATCCACGCAGTGAGGACGGATTGCCCATCAATTCCTGGAGTTTTTGTTCAGTGGCTGCCAGAATTTTCTCAACCACCGGATAGGCTTCCGGGTGAACAGTCGAGGCATCCAGCGGGTTATCACCGTGATTGATACGCAGGAAGCCGGCGCACTGTTCAAACGCTTTTGGCCCAAGGCGGCTGACTTTCAGTAATTGTGCTCGGTTATTGAAGCGGCCATTCTCATCGCGCCAGTTTATGATGTTCTGGGCAATCATACGGGTCAGCCCGGCAACTCGGGTCAATAGAAGAACAGACGCGGTATTCAGATCCACGCCGACGGCGTTTACACAATCCTCAACTACCGCGTCCAATTTTTTGGCAAGTTGGGTCTGGCTGACATCATGTTGATATTGACCGACACCGATAGATTTCGGATCGATTTTCACTAATTCAGCCAGTGGATCTTGCAGGCGGCGGGCGATAGAGACTGCACCGCGCAGTGAAACGTCCAGGTCAGGAAATTCCTGTGCTGCCAGTTCAGATGCAGAATAAACAGAGGCTCCTGCCTCACTGACAATCACTTTTTGGGCTTTTATCTCCGGGAACTGTTTTTGGACGTCCGCAAAGAAACGTTCTGTTTCGCGGGAAGCGGTTCCGTTACCGATAGCGACCAATTCCACCTGATGTTTGATACACAACGCGGCCGTGCTTGCGGCTGCTTTGGCGGTTTGCCCAGTGTGCGGATAGATAGTGTCTGTGGCAATCAATTTGCCGGTTGCATCAATGACGGCAACTTTAACACCGGTACGCAGACCTGGATCGAGCCCCATTGTTGCGCGCATACCTGCTGGTGCGGCCATCAACAGGTCTTGCAGGTTACGGGCGAATACCTTGATAGCTTCATCTTCTGCTTTTTCACGTAAAGTGCTCATCAATTCTGTTTCAAGATGCAGCAATACTTTGACACGCCAGGTCCAGTTTACGACGGCTTTGCGCCAGCTATCCGCCGGTGCATTGTTCAGGCGCAGATTAAGATGTTGGGTAATAATCTGTTCGCAGTAGCTCTCTTTGGGGGGTTCATCAAACTGGGGATCTGCATTCAGAGAAAGTTGCAGTATGCTCTCATTACGGCCACGGAACATGGCTAATGCGCGGTGAGAAGGGACCTGTGCGATAGGTTCATGGTAATCAAAATAGTCGCGGAATTTAGCACCTTCTTCTTCTTTTCCGGTGGCGACTTTGGCGACCAAATGGGCATTTTTCCATAAATAGTCACGAACTTTTGCCAATAATGTTGCATCTTCGGCGAAACGTTCCATCAGGATATAACGAGCGCCATCCAGAGCGGCTTTAGTATCGGCTACACCTTTATCGGTATCAACAAAAGTAGCGGCAACCAATTCCGGTTCTTGTTGTGGATCTTGCCACAGAGAGTTCGCCAAAGGTTCAAGACCTGCTTCAATCGCGATTTGCCCGCGGGTACGACGTTTCGGCTTGTATGGCAGATAAAGATCTTCCAGTTCGGTTTTGCTCAGGGTGCCATTAATGGCTTCGGCCAGTTCTGGTGTTAGCTTGCCTTGCTCGTCAATGGATTTAAGAATGGTTTGGCGGCGGTCTGACAGCTCGCGCAGGTAACCAAGGCGGCTCTCAAGTTGGCGAAGTTGGGTGTCATCCAGACCGCCGGTGGCTTCTTTACGATATCGTGCAATAAAAGGGACAGTATTCCCTTCATCAAGCAGGCTCATCGCTGAAAGGACTTGTTGTGGCTGGGCCTGTAGCTCACTGGCAATAATTCGGCTTAAAGATTCATTCATGTTGTGTTTTCTTCTGGTGGATAGGCTTCAAATATTCACAAAAACCCCTTTATACGTTCTGAGAGAAACAATTTCCAGTTCGCGTCTGATCTTATTCTGACGGGTTACAACATGATTCAACGAATTTATTGTCAGTGATGTTATAGCAACGGTTGCTAAATCAAGCCCTTTCATTAGATAGACAAAAGTGACCATATTCCCCACAAAGGCTGATCTACTCTGAATCACGGGATACAGCTATGTTGAAATAGTTGGTATGTTATTTCACATATTCGATCTCATTCACGTACCACAAAACTTCTCCTGTTGGTGTATAAACGATTGCACTGTCTCCGACCTCTTTCTTTAGTAGAGCACGGGCCATTGGAGAATCGATCGATATGTAGTCTTTGCGACCAAAAATCTCATCGTACCCAACAATACGGAAGCGTTTAATCTCCCCTTGATCATTTTCGATTTCTACCCATGCACCGAAGAACACACGTCCGTCTTGTTGAGGGGAGTAATCAACACACCGTAGTTCTTCCAGACTCTTGGTCAGGTATCTGACTCTTCGATCAATCTCCCGTAGTCTCTTCTTGTTATATTGATAATCTGCGTTTTCGCTCCTATCTCCGAGACTTGCCGCCCAAGTGACTTTTTTAGTGACTTCCGGGCGTTCTTCGCGCCATAGATAATCCAATTCTTCCTTTAGTTTGTTGTAACCTTCGCGGGTTATAAGCTTAGTCTTCATTTTATGTTGTAGATACAGTGAGTTGCATTGATAAACATCATTATAATTAATTATGGCAATTCTTATATAGTCGGCTTTAAAAGTTTCAACTACCTACTCGTTTAGGTCATTTTCGACTATGAAAAGCTGGATATGATACAAATCTATACGAAATTGACCACCGATCGGTCAATTGCAGATAGTGCACGCGCAGATGCACTCGGCAGAACGGTGATAGATACAACACCTTGACGGTAGTAAGAAAAAGGAAAATACTAATAGATAGTAATAGATAATAGTGGAGAAAGTATCATGGCTACAAGTGTTGCTTTGAGTCCTCACTTCAAGGGGTTTATTCGTGAGCAAATCAACAGCGGACGTTACAACAATGTCAGTGAAGTGATCCGGGCTGGGTTACGCATGTTGGAAGAGCATGAACAGGCGCAGAAGCTCGCAGAGCTACGTGCTGCGGTGAGTGCCGGCATTGAAAGTGGAGAAGGTCTGGCAGCAAGTGAAGTGTTCGGAGAATTAAAAAATAAATATCAACGGATGAACGCAAACGGACAGGAATAATGAGGTTAAGCATATCGCCACTGGCGGCGCAGGATATCGAAGAGATAGGCGATTATATCGCGTAGGAGAACCCGGTTAGGGCAGTTAGCTTTATGGAGGAACTGTATCAGCAATGCTGCCAGATAAGTGAAGCGCCGCAGATTTACCGGCAACGCCGGGAGTTAGGCGAAAGCATAAGAAGCTGTACCTACGGGAAATACCTTATCCTGTTTTCAAGCTCAGGAAACCAGACCCGAATACAAAGAGTGTTACACGGTTCAAGAGATATAACTTTATTACTTTGACAGCCAGGAACATACAGGCTGGATGTCACAATGTTGCTGGGTAGGTAACAGGTGAATAAACTGTTACCTATTAAGGTCACCGGGGTGAGGTGCAGGGCAAGTTTGTTACCAGCTTGCACGCTTGCTATTAAAAGCATGATGACATCGGAATGTGTTCGATGATCCGATAAGCATCTCAATAGTGGTCTGAACCTGTATCAGTATGTACTGGATTCGTTGACGTGGATTGAATTGCCGTTTTGTCATGTCTCAACTGTCCAGGGTAAATATCAGGGAACTTTTGATATTCTGTTTCAATGCGGATTTAGGCGCCAGGCGCAGTGCCAGATCTCGTTTCAGTCGAGGGAAAAAACGATCCTCCTGCTCAATATCACTCATCGATCTTGAGGCATTGACCATCATTTCTGCTCTTGGGATGCGTGTTTTTTCATAAAAACGCAACGCAGCTATAGGATCAGCTTTCTGCATGATAGCGTGAGCCAGAACAGCAGCATCTTCCATTGCCATTCCGGCTCCTTGCCCTAGGCTGGCTAGCATGGGATGCGCTGCATCGCCTAATAATGTGATGCGACCTGTCCCCCAATGTGGAGAAAAAGGACGATCCTGAGCGGGAACAGCGATAATGTCTGTCGAAGGCGTTTTTAAGATGATATCTGAGACAATATTCGGCCAGCCTTGGTAGAAATCTGCAACATCTTGGTTGGAGCCTTGCCAGGTTCGCGCTTGTTTGTCTTTCATATTGGCTGTTCCCCACCAATAGACTTCTCCCCCGCCAATGTCAATTAAACCAATCCGTTTACCGGCCCCCCAATAATGCACGATATAACCTGGCGTAATTTGTTGATGCTGGTAACGAGTGATAGCTAGCCAGCAAATATAATCAGCAGTGCGGATAGGTTCTGAACTCTGCATTAGAGACCGCACAGTAGAATAAATACCATCGGCACCGATGAGTATGTCTCCTTGGGCTTCACGGCCATCAGCAAACTTCACAGACACACCAGTGGCAGATTGATTAATTTCAACTGCCCTAGCGGATACTTTGACTTCAATATCAGGCAACTGTTGCAACAGTGCTTGCTGTAATGCTTGACGCGAAATACACACGCTGGCAGCGCCGTTTTCTGCGGAAACCTCTGCCAGAGGTAGTCGCCTTAACAAACGATCGCCAGCAGTACGTATTTCAAAGGTTTTGGCAGGAGCACCGAAGTGCTCCAAATTAAGATTGATACCCAGAGTACCAAGCGCAACTGAAGCATTAGACATCACGGATAACCCAGAACCACGGGTCCTCAGCTCCGGTGCTTGTTCGTAGATCTCAACGGTGCAACCGATGTGTTGCAGAGCGATGGCGGTCGTCAACCCACCAATTCCTGCACCTATGATAATGATTTTCAAAGATTTGTTCATTTTATGCTCTTAATTGATGTTGCGGTTAGAGAGGAGGAGATACGCATTTCATTCAAAATTACTTTTGCTACCTCGGCAACGTAGGGTTCTTCCATTATTTCCAGATGATCGCCAGGGACATCAATGACATTTAACTTACCTGTAGTCTTATTACCCCAGCCATTTTTGGGATCACGATATTCACTGCGGATCGTGTCATGCATCGAACGCAATACATCCGGTAAAGGTTGGGTTGCATGCAACAATGTCATATCAATATCAGCAATATGGTGAGTTGAATAATCCGCGGCAGCCTGCCAGTTAGTCTTGTAGACTTCAAACAGTCGCTGTACCACAGCTCTTGAACTCCCCTGTGGAATGGCTCCGGTAGCAATGGCGTGTTCGGTAATATATTCAAAACGCTCCTGTAAGGTGGTGATGTATTCAGGAACAATTTGTTCAGGTAAATTCGCGCCTTGGTTAAGCCATAGCAGTTCCCAGAAGAACCAATTCAACAAGGCGTTATCATCTGTTTTGCCCCGTGATTGCTCATTCAGCGCCGTTGTATCCAATACAAAAAGGTCTGCTATTTTTTCGCCTGCTTCTTTCAGTTGCCGGGCCATTTCGAAAGCGACAAAGCCGCCATATGACCAGCCGCCCAGTGAATAAGGCCCTTGTGGCTGTATCTGCTGGATAGTTTGAATATAGTTAGCTGCCTGCTGTTGTATCGTGGCGAGAGGTGTTGATCCCGCTTCAACGCCATGAGCCTGCAATGCATAAAATGGCTGGTCAGCCGGGAAGTGTTTAACTAAACGCAGGTAAGACAGAACGTTACCGCCCATGGGATGGACAAAGAATAGTGGGCGGCGTTTACCGGTGGTACGCATCGGCACCAATGGGCTAAAGTGCGCTTGTGCATCACTGTGGCGCACCCGCAGCGCTAACTGAGCAATTGTTGGATCACTGACAAATACCGATAGCGGAATATTGACGGCAAAATGTTTTTCAACCAGTACCACCAAACGCATGGCTGTCAGAGAGGTTCCTCCCATATCGAACAGATTCTGATGTACAGAAATCGATGGGATCTTTAATAAATCGGCAGCCAGTTCGCATAATATACGCTCATAGCTATCGTCAGGTTTCCCATCATGACGGTCGATAGGTTGTCGGGTGATAACGGTTTGGCTTAATTGACTGTCATCCCTTTTGCCACTCGGTGTTTTAGGCAGGGAATCCAACCATTCGATATGGCTGGGGATCATATATTGCGGCAGAGTGGCAAGCAGATGCTCAGATACCTTATCAACTATATTGTCACTCTTTTCTCCCACTAGGAATGCCACCAGAAAACGGTCATTGGTGTTACGTTGTTGAACAACAACGGCGACGTCTTTGATGAATTTATCTGCACCTGGTGTATTGGCAATAGCGAGTTCCACTTCGGCCAGCTCGACCCGGTAACCGCGTACCTTAACTTGGGAGTCTTTACGTCCCAGGCACAATATCACACCATTATTCAATTTGATGCCCAGATCGCCGGTACGATACCATTTCCTTGGGGAGTTTGTGAGTGTAATAAAACGTTCAGCGCTCAGTTCCGGTTGATTGTAATATCCCAGGGCTAATAAGGGGCCACTGACATAAATCTCACCACGTACTCCAGGTAAAACTTCCTGTAGCTTATCATTCAGGATCAATACGTTAGAATTGTCAATCGCGGTTCCGATAGGCGGCAGTGCCGGGAAAGTTTCAGGATTACCGCTCATGGTAAATGAGGTAATAACGTGTGTTTCCGTTGGTCCATACTGGTTTTCAAGGAGCCCATCTTCGAGTTTGCCAATGAGCTTCCTGATTTCATCCGTAACGCGTAACTGCTCTCCTGATGAAATCACCACTTTTAGCTTTTCAGGGTAAATATTCAATGTATCCGCTGTTTCTGCCAATTGTTGCAGGGCAACATAAGGCAGATAAATGCGCTCGATTTGGTGCTGATGAAGCAATCGGAGCAGGTTAGCTGGATCTTTGCGCTGTTCATCGCTGACAAGATGTAATGTTCCGCCTGAGGCTAATGTGGAGAAAATTTCCTGGAACGAAACATCAAAACTCAGTGGTGCATATTGCAGTGTCGATGATGCCCGGATTCCACTGGTTGTTGTGTTTTGCCATTTCACTAAATTAGCCAGACTTCGATGCGGCATGGCAACGCCTTTTGGTATACCGGTAGAGCCGGAAGTGAAGAGTAAATAGGCTATCTGCTCAGGAGCAATAGTAACGGCAGTCGGTTGTATTAATGAATCTGGCCCTTGAAGCAACTCATTCACATCAATTAATGGCGTAGAGGAAAGTAGAGGGCTTGTTGGCTGCTGCTCTGTATTGGTAATAATGATCAAGGGTTTTACCTGCTCAATCATTGCTTCAATACGTTGGGCTGGATAACTTAAATCCAGCGGCAGACAGATCCCTCCTGCACGTAATACACCGATCAATGTTGCAATCAATTCCGGGGAACGCTTCAGAGCAATCCCTATTGGCATTTCTGCGTGAGCGCCCCGTTTTACTAAAGCATCAGCGATAAGTGCCGATTTATGCCAAAGTTCATCAAATTGCCATTTTTCATCACCATATTTCAGCGCGATTGCCGACTTATGCTGGCTGACAGCCCAACTGATCGCATCAATAACAGATGTGAAAGTTGAAGAAGCAGTAATAGCATGAGTGGGTATTTTGGGTATGGTGCTAAGTGAGGCTTCTTCGTCACTTTGGTTGACAATATTTCTGAGAATAGCTAAGTAGGCATCAATAAACATATCAGCCTGAACCGATGAGAATACCGTACCATCAAAGTCACAGCGTAATACGTTACGGCCAGTAGCAAAATCCGTCATAACGTTGACCAGGATTTCAAAGTTGGTTTCTTCCCAGGGCGTGAATGAAATCAAATGCAAATCAGGGGAATTAAAGACTTCTGCTAACGCATGGAAATAGACATAGTTAAAAGCAGTGCTGATTTTTGCTCCATCACCCGCAGCTTGCTGGATAGCATTCAGAGGGTATTTTCTATGTGGTGAATGACGTTGCTCTGTGATAAAGACGTCATTGACACATTCTATCCAGGTTTTACCTGTTGCTGAAAAACGAACCGGTAATGTATTAAGGAATAACCCCAATAAATATTCTGAGTTCTGTACCTCAGGCCGACTATGAGTGATTAAGCCCGTTGCAATTTCATCCTGTTCAGCAAATAAGGCAATTGTGACGCAATGCGCAGCGAAAAATACGGATTTAGTTGATACACGTTTTTGTTGTACCCAGTCTTTTAGCTGTTCTTCTATATCATCAGGTATTGATACTGATTTCGATATCAAAACTTCATCAGATGGAACATCATAGAGTCTATAGCCTGTGACCTGTGTTCGGGATAATCCGGAAAGTTCATTCTGCCAATAGATTTTGTCCTCTACGGATGTCAACGATAGTCGCTCATTCCGTACAGACAATGCGGGTGACGGCAGACGGATATCAGTAATACCATTTCCATCACTATCAATATAGTGATGCAGTAATTCGCGTATCAGATTAGCCACACTGCTGCCATCCAGGATTGCATGGTGAAAACTCAGAATGAGTTCAAGCGCTTCTGCTGTTTTAAATAATCTGATGTTAAATAGTGGTGCACGATCGAAGAGGTAATGATGGCGTGTCTGCTGATGCATATATTGGATAATTTGATATTCAGCGCGGACAATATCAATTTCACTGAGATCAGTAATTGCAACGACTGAATCAATATCAATAGATTCATTCACAATTTGCAGAGGTTCTTTAAAGTCAGCCAGATTAAAGTGTGAACGTAGGGCTGGGTGCCTTTGAATCAATACCACCGCACTTTTCCTGAAGTGATTGGGGTTCCACTTCGTTTGAAGGGTATAGCGGAAAACATCTTTGTATTTTGCTGAATCATTGGCCTGCTGGCTATGATAGATCAAACCCAGTTGTAGTTGTGTCGCCGGATAGGCATCTGCAAAACCAGATAATTTGGCCTTTTCAGCTTCATCAATCAGAGCAAATGGCAACAGATCCAACGTATCTGCGATAGGTTGTGAGAGTTCAACCTGATGGCTCAACTCAGCAATGGTCAGGTATTGTGTTAACTGCGACAGAGTGACTTTGATACCTGCTTTTTCAGCTTCGGAACGGATTTTCAGCATCAGGATTGAATCACCACCGATAGCGTAGAAACTATCCTTGATACCAACATTGCTGATGTTCAGAACGCTTTGCCATATTTTAACCAAGGTTTTTTCAAGTTCGGTCGAGGGTATATGTGCCGCCTCAAGAACTTTATCCTGCGTTAGCTGACTCAGCGCATTGCGATCCGCCTTACCATTCGGCGTCAGGGGAATAAAGGGTACAGCAATAAATTTTGCGGGTACCATAAATTCAGGTAAGGAATCTAACAGGCGGTCACGAAGCGTATCAGCGGTATAATTTTTACTGGCGACATAATAGGCGCAAAGATAGGTGCCACGTTGTTCATCATGCTCAGGCAGGACTTCTGCACTGGTAATGCCCGACATTCTCTCTAGCGTGTTCTGTATTTCGCCCAGTTCGATCCTGTTTCCACGGATCTTCACCTGATTATCAATACGCCCAAGATATTCGATGCTGCCATCAGGCAACCATCTGGCCAGGTCCCCGGTGCGGTACCAACGCACTGTTGCTAAACTGGATATATCACGGATAAACTTCTCATCAGTTAATTCAGGCTTGTTTAGATATCCACGAGCCAGGCCCACGCCACCAATTTGTAATTCCCCTGCTACACCAATCGGCTGTCGGGTGTTGTGAAGCGACATAATACGCAACGCGGTATTATTGATAGGATAACCAATTGGCACCCGGGTAATTTCGTCTGTCGAACTGGTCGGGATCTCATAATAGGAGACATCGACCGTTGCTTCGGTTGGCCCGTACAGATTAACGAATAACGGTATGTCCTTGCCAAACTGCGTAAATATTCTTCTGAATTGATTTACCCGGGCGGGAGATAATGCTTCGCCACTGGTGAAAATTCTGCGCAGACTGCCGATCTGAGTGATCAGCTCAGGTTGCATTTCCAATGCATTAAGGAAAGGTAACAGCATTGAAGGAACAAAGTGCACTGTCGTGACATCATGTTCTTCAATCGCTTTAATGATCTCTAAAGGATCTTTTTGTGCTCCGGGTGGCAACAAAGCGACCGAGGCGCCAGTCATTGACCACCAGAATAGCTCCCATATGGAAACGTCAAATGAGATGGGTGTTTTTTGCAAAATAACATCGGTTTCATTTAACAGATATTTTTCCTGCATCCATTCCAGCCGGTTAACAACTGATTTGTGTTCAATCATCACACCTTTCGGCCGCCCGGTGGAACCTGAGGTATAAATGATATAAGCCAATGAATTGGGGGCAGAACGGTTAAGTAACGGTAATGTTGCGGTATCAGATGCATCCCGGCTGTTTAGCACTTGATAGTGTTCAGCAAATGTTTCATTTATTGGGCGTTCTGTCAGAATGACGGAAACGCCGCTGTCTTGCAGAATATACTCTATTCTTTCAGCAGGATAAGAAATATCAATGGGCAGGTAAGTCGCCCCCACTTTCAGAGTGGCAAAAATGGAAGCTAACATTTCCTCGCTACGTTCCATCATAACGGCAACAACATCCCCGGATTGTACCCCATGCCCGATAAGCATGGATGCGATACTATCGGTATGTGTCTGTAATTGTTGATAGCTCCAGGATTGTGGCGTGTGTTTTGCCGACTTAATGGCAATTGCCCCAGGATGTAAAGCAGCCTGTTTTTCAAATAAGGTATAAATGGTTTCTCTGTCAGAGAAAGAGATATTTGGCCCCTGCTCAAAGGCTTGCAGTTGTTGTTGCTCCTCTGTCGAAGAGATATCAATATGTGAAATCCAACTGTCCGGTGCTGTGATGATTTGTAAAATTATCTGTGAGAGTGATGCGGTAAACTGTTCAAATGAATAGTCAGTATTAAAAACATCAGCGGCACCCCAGAAATTGATAGCGACATCATTGTTATCACCGTTGGTAATCATATAAATGGCTAAAACATCTGTTTCATGACCATTGGCGTAAGCATTTGCATGGTGTTCAATCTCTTCGAATGCAGGAATCTTCTGTAACTGAATATAGGAAACGGTGACATCAAATAGCTGGCGGGAAATATTGCCGGCTCTATTGCGTGTTTTTATTAGTTGGCTCAGAGGAACATGTTCATATCGTTTCAGAAATTTGATTTTTTTCTTAATTTGCTGTGCTAATACCCGCAAGCTCATCTCGGAGTCAACTGTCACGGAAATTGGCAGCGTATTGGCCCATTCACCAATGATATTGATATTACTTTCCTGACGGTTAAATAGTGGGGTGCCGATAGTGATATGAGAATTGTTGTGTATCCGTGCTAATAAAATAGCAAGTGCTGTATTCATAACAACAAGAGGGGACATTCCAGTTGCTAATGCACTTTCAACCTGAGAACGGGTTAATGTCATCTGTTGTTTTATAAATTGGGTATTTTCGGCTGGCTTCTTACGGGTAAATAAAACGGGTTCAATCCCCTCAATAGTTTTCGCCAGCTCAGAGACATCATTCACCATAGAATGATGTTTTAGCTGTTCTAACGAGCGGGTAATAGCTGCCAGATACTCTTTTTGAGTGTTAACATATTCTGGGACGGGTTCTGGACTTTGATATTGCTGGAGGATTTTTGTGCTGAGTAAATTCATCCCCCAACCATCGCAAACAATATGATGGGTACGTAACAAAAGGGCAACATAATTAGCCTGGTTCAGGGGGACAATGGCGACTTCTAACAAAGGAGCACCAGTTAAACTGAAAACTTTAGCCGGCCATGCTGAAATAAAGTCTTCACCAGTTTGAGATTGTGATTGTAAATATTCGTTATTGATTACCTTGACTCTAACCTTAGCCATATAATGATTGATACGCTGAGTTAGTAACTCATTCTCTTCCAAAATTTGTATTTTGCCGATGATTTCCTGATTAAGAACGTTATTTGTCGCCATAACGAGCTTATCAAGATTAATATCACCAGAAAGGTACCGTATCTGTGCCAAAGTGTATTGCGCGCTTTGTGGGTTGCGCTGATTTTCAAAAAAGATATCTTGTTGATACGGAGTAAGAGATATTACTTTCTGTGATTGTTTCATATCGTAATCCTTGAAGATGAAAAGGAACACTTTATGTCATTACAATTATGTCGACTTTTCATCGTCAAACAAAAAAATGACGTAATTTATTGATTTATATTGATTATTTTCATGTCGTTGATTCTTGTTTGGTGATCCCTGTATTATTTTTCATATTTATTGATAATAACCATAATTTGTCATCTGTGACATGAAGTGTAAATTATATTTATGTTTTTTAACCACTAAAGAGTAAAGTTTTCGCTCCGGAAATTGGTGAGTCAATAAATTCTTCCCATTTTGCAAGGTCAGCACATTGACTACATTTGGGTGGTCAAGACATCGTCGTTCCTTCTAGCCATTACCAGTGAAAAAGTGAGTAGCCATTCAGTTGTCTGGGTAAATTTATTTGTATCAGCGTTGAAGAATTGCATTGGTTGCATGACAACAAATGTGACGCGCCTCCTGCTTTACTGATAATGAAAACAGGCCAGACGGTTCAACCGGAGAAAAAGCGAGCTAAATTGTTTATTATGGTAAGAAAAGATTAAGGGAAACCTATCCGGGTAGTTTCTTGTCCAAATATTGGGATGTATTTAAAATGGTCGATCCAGATCCTCGTCAGGAAGGAAAGGTTTACGCAGGCGTGTGGATCAGATGGGAAGATGATATGAAGCGGAAAGCATTGTTCGTTTAGCCTGCCTGATGAATTTGATTCAGTTAGCGGGTGGATTTCGGTTAATTCCCCGGTAGCCAGGATACTGATGAGTAAACCAACTGGTGACAAAATTATCGTAAAAAATCAATGCTTAACAGCCAGTTACTGGATTTTGACTGTCATGGTAAGTCATTGAATTAATCATTCAGATTAATAACGTACGAAAATAAGTCTCATAAGAAATTATCTTAAAATATATATATCTGGTTTCTATCTTTGGTTTAATCTTCTTCATAATGATAAATTTAGCAAAGCATGTAGTATTTATTTGGAGTTCAATAATGCAAGAAGGTAACAAAATCCTTGTGGTGGATGATGACATGCGTTTACGAACGTTGTTAGAGCGTTATCTGACAGAACAAGGTTTTCAGGTACGTAGTGCTGCTAATGCGGAGCAGATGGACCGCTTATTGACACGAGAATCCGTTAACTTAATTGTATTGGATTTAATGTTACCTGGGGAAGATGGGCTTTCTGTTTGCCAAAGACTGAGAAAACAAAATAATCCGGTGCCGATTATTATGGTGACGGCACGAGGGGAAGAAGTAGACCGTATTGTTGGGTTGGAGATCGGCGCTGATGATTATATTCCTAAGCCATTTAATCCTCGTGAGTTATTAGCACGCATCCGAGCGGTATTACGCCGTCAGGCGAATAAGTTACTGGGCATACCCGCTGAGGATGATGCAATTATTAATTTTGGTAAGTTCAATCTTAATCTGAGTACCCGAGAAATGTTTCAGGGAGATGAACATATAATGCTGACCAGTGGTGAATTTGCCGTACTGAAAGTGTTGGTTTCTTATCCTGGTGTGCCGCTGTCTCGTAATAAGCTGATGAGTTTGGCCCTCGGCCGGGAATACAGCACCATGAAGCGATCTATTGATGTTTTGGTTTCACGTCTGCGCCGTGTGATTGAAGAAGATCCTGCGCACCCTCGTTATATCCGGACCATCTGGGGACTGGGTTATGTCTTTGTGCCTGATGGAAGCCGTGTATGAAGCGATTGCGATTCTCCCCTCGCAGCACTTTTACCCGTACTTTATTCCTGGTCATGGCTATGCTGTTTATCAGTCTGGTAACCAGTTACCTGGTCGTTGTGAATTTTGTTATCATGCCAAGCTTGCAGCAGTTCAATAAAGTGTTAGCGTATGAAGTTCGTACTTTAATGGCTGAAAGATTGAAGCTGGAGGACGGATCTTTTCTGGTGATCTCACCAGTAGTACGCCGGGAGATTTATCAGGAGTTGGGTATTGCGCTGTATTCTGAGTCTGATGCGGAGATACAAGGTTTACGCTGGGCCAGGCATTATGATTTCCTGAGTGAGAAGATGAGTCAATACCTTGGTGGCAAAGCTGATCTGCGTCTGGAGATAAACAAAGAGAGCCCTATACTTTGGCTTAATTCTTATTTGGCTCCTGATATTTGGGTCAGGGTTCCTCTGACTGAGATCGAGCAAAATCAATTCTCACCCATTTTCCGTTATACATTGGCAATTTTATTACTGACGTTTGGTTGTATCTGGCTTTATATCCGTTTTCAGAACCGGCCTTTGCTGGAAATGGAGTATGCTGCCAGACAGACGGGTAAAGGTATTATGATGCCCACGGTGCGGGAAGCCGGTTCGTCGGAAGTTCGCGCTTCTATTCGTGCATTTAACCAAATGTCCGCAGGAATAAAGTTATTGGAAAGTGACCGGACGATATTAATTGCTGGGGTAAGCCATGATTTGCGTACTCCACTGACACGTATCCGGTTGGCAACAGAAATGATGAGTAAGGAAGATGCTTATTTGTCTGAGTCTATCAATAAAGATATTGAAGAATGCAATGCCATCATTGCGCAATTTATTGATTATCTTCGTACTGGGCAGGAAATGCCAATGGAATTCTGTGAACTTAATTCTATTCTCAAAGAGGTTATTTCCGCAGAGAATGGCTATGAGCAGGATATTGAAAATAATCTGTCTCTGCCCCCAATAACCGTTAACGCGAATCCGATTTCTATTAAACGGGCATTGGCTAATATGCTGGTTAATGCCAATCATTATGGTAATGGCTGGATTAAAGTCAGTAGTGGTCAGACGCATGAATTTGCTTGGTTTCAGGTAGAGGACGATGGAGCAGGAATTAAGCCGGAAGATTTGCCGCGGTTATTTCAGCCATTTGTTCGGGGTGAAAGGGCGCGTAGCAACAGTGGGACGGGGTTAGGTCTGGCTATTGTTCAGCGGATTATTGATGCTCATGATGGGAAAATTGAAATTGGCACCAGCCCCAGAGGGGGATTATCTATTCGTGCTTGTATTCCTGTTGTGGAAGATAATTTTTAATGGCCTGAGAAGATAATCTCCGGCTTTAATTTCATAGCCTGTGGAGATGACAGTTTTATGTCAGCATCAAGCTGAATTTGCATTGCGCTGTCATAAAAATGTCATAATTAAGACATTTTGCTGTAACTAAACTGACCTATTTTCCCTTCTGCACCTTTTTTAATCTGGCGAACACATTTCTTTATTGATTCTCAATATCCCATTAGGAGGGATTATGAAACTGATGCGTACCACCGTAACCGGCATAATGGCAGTGACATTTTCTTTGACAACCCTGTCGGTATTCGCTGCTTCCAGCTTGACGGGGGCAGGTGCGACATTTCCCGCACCGGTGTATGCCAAGTGGGCAGATTCTTATCAAAAAGAGACAGGTAATAAAGTCAATTATCAGGGCATCGGTTCTTCCGGTGGCGTAAAACAAATTCTGGCAAATACCGTTGATTTCGGTGCTTCCGATGCGCCCTTATCTGATGAAAAATTAGCGGCTGATGGTTTGTTTCAATTCCCGACGGTCATCGGCGGGGTCGTGCTGGCGGTTAATATCCCAGGTATTAAATCCGGTGAATTAACACTGGATGGTAAAACGTTGGGTGATATTTATTTAGGTAAAGTGAAAAAGTGGAATGATCCGGCGATTACTAAATTGAATCCGGGGGTAAAACTGCCGGAGCAGGATATTGCGGTGGTACGTCGTGCGGATGGCTCCGGCACCTCTTTTGTGTTTACCCGTTATCTCTCTAAAGTGAATAGCGAGTGGAAAGAAAAAGTCGGTGCAGGTTCCACGGTAAGCTGGCCTGTTGGTTTAGGTGGTAAAGGCAATGATGGCATTGCCGCATTTGTTCAGCGCCTGACGGGTTCCATTGGTTATGTTGAATATGCCTACGCTAAACAGAATCATTTGGCTTATACCAAACTGGTCTCTGCTAATGGCAATGTTGTCAGCCCGACAGAAGAGAGTTTCAGTGCCGCAGCGAAGAAAGCGGAATGGCACAAAACGTTTGCTCAGGATTTGACACACCAGCAAGGTGAAAACGCGTGGCCGATTACTTCCACTACATTTATTCTGGTTCACAAACAGCAAAAAGACGCCGCCAAGGGGGCAGAAATACTGAAATTCTTTGACTGGGCTTACGAGAAAGGCAGTAAACAAGCGAATGATCTGGATTATGCAACCCTGCCAAAAGAAGTGGTTGAGCAAGTTCGGGCGGCCTGGAAAACCCATGTGAAGGATAGCAGCGGTAAAATTCTGTATTAAATCGTGTTGATGGCAACGGTTTGAAGTATCGATTAAATTTGTAGTTTTGATTTCTCCCCCCGTTAAAGGGGGAATTTACCCGGATGAGAATAAGCTCTATGGCCGAACAAAAAACGGCAATAAAAGCACCCAGTAAAAACGGCGATATTATTTTCAGCGCACTGGTTCGGCTAGCTGCGCTGATGACTTTGTTTTTGCTGGGAGGCATCATTATCTCGTTGATTATTGCCTCCTGGCCCAGTATCCAGCAGTTCGGCATCTCTTTCCTCTGGCATAAAGAGTGGGATGCCCCGGCAGAACAATTTGGTGCATTGGTGCCTATTTACGGTACGTTGGTCACTTCGTTGATTGCTTTGATCATTGCGGTGCCTGTCAGTTTCGGGATTGCACTGTTCCTGACGGAACTGGCGCCTAACTGGCTGAAACGCCCGCTAGGTGTAGCAATTGAGTTGCTGGCTGCAATTCCAAGTATTGTCTATGGCATGTGGGGGTTGTTTGTGTTTGCACCTCTGTTTGCCACCTATTTTCAGCAGCCGGTCGGCAATGTCCTTTCCGGTATGCCAATTGTGGGTGAACTGTTCTCCGGTCCTGCCTTTGGCATCGGCATTCTGGCGGCAGGTGTCATTCTCGCTATCATGATTATTCCTTATATCGCCTCAGTTATGCGTGATGTGTTTGAACAAACACCGGTCATGATGAAAGAATCCGCTTATGGTATCGGTTGTACTACTTGGGAAGTTATCTGGCACATTGTGTTGCCTTACACCCGCAATGGCGTGATTGGTGGGGTCATGCTGGGCCTTGGCCGGGCGCTGGGGGAGACAATGGCAGTGACTTTTATCATCGGTAATACTTACCAGCTCGACAGTTTCTCACTGTTTATGCCGGGCAACAGTATTACTTCTGCGCTGGCGAACGAATTCGCTGAAGCTGAATCTGGCTTACATACCTCAGCATTGATGGAGCTTGGTCTGGTTCTGTTTGTGATCACCTTTATTGTGCTGGCGTTGTCAAAATTAATGATCATGCGTCTGGTGAAGAATGAGGGGCGTTGATATGGCAGCAATGGATGGGAAAAAGCCTGTTGATGCAAATGTACGCAGCCGTAAGCAGGCATGGCGCCGTCAGAAAAACCGCTTCGCTCTGCTGTTATCAATGGCAACCATGTTGTTTGGTCTGTTCTGGCTGGTGTGGATTCTGTTCTCCACAGTCACCAAAGGCCTCGATGGTATGTCGCTGGCGTTGTTCACGGAAATGACACCGCCACCGAATACCGAAGGTGGTGGCCTGGCAAATGCCATTGTGGGGAGTGGCTTGTTGATTTTATGGGCGACGATTATCGGTACTCCGCTGGGGATCATGGCGGGTATCTATCTGGCTGAGTATGGCCGCCGTTCATGGTTGGCAGAGGTGATCCGCTTTATCAACGATATCTTGCTGTCAGCGCCTTCTATTGTCGTCGGCTTGTTTGTTTACACTGTCGTTGTAACGAAAATGCAGCACTTTTCCGGTTGGGCTGGGGTGATCGCCTTAGCGTTGTTGCAAGTGCCGATTGTCATCAGGACCACTGAGAACATGCTGAAATTGGTTCCTGATAGCTTACGTGAAGCAGCCTATGCCTTGGGAACACCTAAATGGAAGATGATTTCGGCCATCACACTGAAAGCCTCAGTATCCGGCATTATCACCGGTGTGTTGCTGGCAATTGCCCGAATTGCCGGGGAAACAGCGCCGTTGCTGTTCACCTCTCTTTCAAATCAGTTCTGGAGTACTGATTTGAGTCAGCCAATCGCCAACTTGCCGGTCACTATTTTTAAATTTGCGATGAGTCCATTTTCTCAATGGCAGCAACTGGCGTGGGCAGGCGTATTATTGATAACCCTGTGTGTATTGCTGATTAACATTGTAGCGCGTGTGCTGTTTGCTAAGAAAAAGCACTGACTGATATTTTCAACAGAGAGAAGTAGATGAACATGGCTAATGATATCGCTGGCAGTAAAATTCAGGTACGTGATCTGAACTTTTATTACGGCAAATTTCACGCGCTGAAAAACATTACGTTGAATATTGAAAAGAATAAAGTAACGGCTTTTATCGGTCCGTCTGGTTGCGGTAAGTCTACGTTGCTACGGACTTTCAATAAAATGTACGAATTGTATGGTGAGCAGCGGGCAGAGGGAGAAATTTTGCTGGATGGCAATAATATCCTGATTGATAAACAGGATGTGGCGTTGCTGCGTGCCAAAGTGGGAATGGTATTCCAGAAGCCGACCCCATTTCCGATGTCTATTTATGACAATATCGCTTTTGGTGTCCGCCTGTTTGAGAAACTCTCAAGAGCAGAAATGGATGAACGTATTCAGTGGGCTTTAACCAAAGCTGCATTATGGAATGAAACCCGGGATAAACTGCATCAGAGTGGATACAGTCTGTCTGGTGGTCAGCAACAGCGTTTATGTATTGCCCGTGGAATTGCGATCCGTCCGGACGTTCTATTATTGGATGAGCCTTGCTCTGCACTTGATCCGATTTCTACCGGTCGTATTGAGGAGCTGATCAGCGAATTGAAATCTGAATATACCGTGGTAATTGTGACTCACAATATGCAGCAGGCCGCGCGTTGCTCAGATCATACCGCGTTTATGTACCTTGGTGAATTGATTGAATTCAGTGACACAGACATATTGTTTACCACACCAAAAATGAAACAAACTGAAGATTACATTACCGGTCGTTATGGTTGATTACGGGGCGTAACATGGACAATCTGAATCTCAATAAACATATTTCCGGTCAGTTTAATGCTGAACTGGAGCATATCCGTACGGAACTGATGGTGATGGGCGGGCTGGTGGAGGAACAGCTCTCCAAAGCGATTACCGCGATGCATAATCAGGATGCGGAGCTGGCGCGTGAAGTGATTGAGGACGATCATAAAGTCAATATGATGGAAGTCGCTATTGATGAAGCATGTGTTCGTATCATTGCCAAGCGCCAGCCGACGGCCAGTGATCTGCGGCTGATTATGTCAATCTCGAAAACCATTGCTGAATTGGAAAGAATCGGAGATGTGGCAAAGAAAATTTGCCAGACGGCACTTGAGAAATTTTCACATCAGCATCAGTCACTGTTGGTGAGTTTGGAATCGCTTGGCCACCATACCATCCAGATGCTGCATGATGTTTTAGATGCTTTTGCCCGCATGGATCTGGAAGAAGCTATTCGTATCTATCACGAGGATAAAAAGGTGGATAAAGAGTATGAAGGTATTGTCCGCCAACTGATGACTTATATGATGGAAGATCCCAGAACCATCCCAAGTGTGCTGACAGCCCTGCTTTGTGCGCGTTCTATTGAACGGATTGGCGATCGTTGCCAAAACATCTGTGAATTTATTTTCTACTATGTCAAAGGGCAGGATTTCCGGCATGTAGGTGGTGATGAGCTGGAAAGGTTGCTGACTAAAGATAACAAGTAACTCGCTGACAATGCTGGCATTTTTTGCCGGCATTGTTTTACCTTATAATTCTTAATAGTTATAAATATAGTTTTTTATATTATTTCCTGCTCTATAGTGAAATTGATAGCTTGTGGTGATTATAAACATTTAATTACCGTCAGGAGTTTTCAATGAAATCCCGCGTTCTTGTCACGGCGTTGCTGGCTGGGTTAGCACTGGTTACTGGTGTTGCGAAGGCCGATAAACTGGATGATATTAAAAAAGCCGGTACAGTGCGGATCGCTGTTTTTGACAGTAATCCCCCGTTTGGTTTTATTGACCCGCAAACTAAAAAACTGGCGGGTTATGATGTGGATATCGCAAACGCGATTGCTAATGATCTGGGTGTTAAACTGGAACTGCGTCCGACTAACCCGGCAAACCGTTTGCCACTGCTGGCATCAAAGAAAATTGATCTGATTGCTGCCAATTTTACGGTAACGGATGAGCGTGCTAAACAAGTCGATTTTTCAATCCCTTATTTTACCACTGGGCAAAAATTTATTGCCCGTAAAGGCGTTCTGAAATCCCCTGATGACATTAAAAACTTACGTATCGGTGCTGATAAGGGAACAGTACAGGAAATCACTCTGCGTGAGCATTATCCGACAGCGAAAGTCATCTCTTATGACGATACGCCTCTGGCATTTGCTGCGCTGCGTAACGGCAATGTACAAGCAATCACTCAGGATGACGCTAAACTGGTCGGTCTGCTGGCTAACGTACCGGCAGCACAAAAAGCGGAGTTTGAGATCTCTCCTTTCAGCATCACCCGTGAATATCAGGCCGTGGCTGCGTCAAAAGGGGAAGAGCGCTTAGTTGAAGCGGTGAACCAAACGCTGCTGAAATTGGAAAAAGAGGGTGAAGCAGAGAAAATTTATAACCGCTGGTTTGGCCCGGAGACCAAGTCGTCTCAGCCGCGAGGTGACTTTAAGTTTGCGCCTTTGGAGCAGCAAGCTAAGTCCTGATGAGTTATAAACCTTGGTAATCAGCCCCGCGCCTTGTGTTGCGGGGTTTTATCATTGGTAATGTTTGGTAATCGTAAGATATGTTTGAGTTATTTGTTACAGAACACTTGCTTGCTCCCCAATATCTGGAGTGGCTTTGGCAGGGTTTCCTGATTACGTTATGGATATCCGCCTGTACCGTTGTGGCTGCCACGTTGCTGGGCTTTGTTCTGGCTGCTGCCCGTGACAGCCAACTAAAAATTCTCCGTTGGCCGGTGACGGCTTATACCACCCTGTTTCGCAATACGCCTTTGCTGGTGCAACTGTTTTTCTGGTACTTTGCATCAGGGCAAATACTGCCGCAAGAGGTGATGTTCTGGCTGAATACACCTCATGAAATCAATCTATTAGGTCTATCATTGGCATGGCCTTCGTTCGAATTTCTGGCTGGATTTATCGGTTTGACCCTCTATTCAGCCCCCTTTGTCGCGGAAGAATTACGGGCAGGTATTCAGGGTGTAGGGCGTGGGCAGAAATATGCGGCTCATGCATTGGGGCTGACCGGCTGGCAGGCGATGCGTTATGTCGTACTGCCGCAGGCGTTGAAGATAGCAATGCCGCCATTACTGGGACAGTATATGAATATTGTGAAAAACTCGTCGCTGACAATGGCGATTGGTGTGGCTGAACTGTCATACGCTTCTCGTCAGGTGGAAACCGAAACACTGAGGACATTTGAAGCATTTGGTGTTGCGACGGTGCTGTATATCGCCACGATTGCGGTCATGGAAGGTTGGGGACAATGGCGTCAACAACAAGCTATAGCAAGAGGATATTAAAATGGATTTTTCAGTCATTGCAGAAAACTGGCGCTACCTACTATTAGGAACCTTTCCTGATGGCCCTCTTGAAGGCGCAGCGTTGACATTAGTTATTAGCCTGATGGCGGGTGCGATTTCTATTGTATTAGGTACAGTTGCAGGCGTTGCTTTGGCAATGTTGAAAGGCTTCTGGGTTAACCTGTTAGCCGCAGTATTGGGTTTTTTCCGTGCAATTCCCGTCATTATGCTGATTTTCTGGACTTACTTTCTGCTGCCTGTAATGCTTGGTATGGAAATTCCTGAAATTACTACAGTGGTTTGTGCTCTGGCGTTGATCACCTCCGCTTATCTGGCTCATGGGGTGAAAGCGGGAATTATTGCGATTGGTGCGGGTCAGTGGCAGGCAGGGTTATCATTAGGTTTTAACCGTTGGCAGGTACTTTGGTACATTGTTTTGCCACAGGCATTACGTATGATGGTACCTTCTTTTATTAATCAATGGATCGCTCTGATAAAAGACACTTCCCTGGCTTATATTGTTGGCGTGGCAGAACTGTCATTCTTGGCAACTCAGGTTAATAACCGCAGTATGGTGTATCCGACAGAAGTCTTTTTATTTGTCGCGTTGATTTATTTTGTGATGTGTTTGACACTGGAATTGACAGCAAACTATATTGTTCGCCGTTTTTCTCTGCAACGCAGAAAAATATCTATTTTCCGTTTTTGGCGGAAAGAAAAATTAATCTTGGCTCCTCAGTGTTAATTTTTTATTTAATTATTTTTACTTACGGTATAATCTCCCTATTTTAATTATAGGGGGATTTTTAATATTAGTCTATTTTATCTGATTTTATATTATTAAGTTAAATAAAGAGTTTTGTGAAAATAAGAAAAATCTGTTGAAATAACAGAATAATAATCTTTTTAGATAATCTATGGGCAAGGATGCCGGCATCTCAACATAATGCATGCTGATGAGGCTACGACAACCAGAGATATCCGTCCTTTCATAGACGCTCTTGACGCAGTTAGATTTAACCGACCAAAAGTTAACCGCTAAGGGAAGCATGCGTTATACTTACATCAGAGTCAGCTCAACTGACCAAAGTATAGAGAGACAAAAAGAGGCTTTATCAGCAACAAATGCAATGGAGTCAACAAGGCGCTCATTATTTATTGCAAACGTGCCCGGCCGTATTAAACGGTGAGCTAGAGGCACGATTTGAACGCTGGTATCCGGAAGTAAAATTGGGAGAGGAAACAGAAAACCATTTAACCGCAGCGATTACAGCATAGAATAATGCCCCACGCTTTTTTATGCTATCCTTAATCAAATTAATCACAAAAGAGAAAGCTAATCACTAGATTATATGATACGAAAAATGTGTTATTCAATATGTGTCTTTGCAGTGAGTTTGTTATTTCATTGTTTATTTCAACTTTTTTTAAAATAAAAAATAATCATAAATGTGGTTTTTGTCACGAAACAAATATTTTTTATTGACTTGTCACAGTTAATACATAAGATTTTTTAAATCATGAACCAAACTGAGGATTTATGTTTTGAGCAATCCATTTGAAAATGAATCTCTTGATTTCTTTGTATTAATAAATGATGAAAATCAACACTCACTATGGCCTGTATTCATCGCAGTACCTGCTGGTTGGCAAGTTATCTACGGACCAGAAAAACGTGAGAATTGTTTGAGTCTTGTAGAGAGTAACTGGAAAGATATGAGGCTAAAAAGTTTACAGTGAAATAAATTAGAAAAGGCGGATTCGACTAATAAGTGCAATTTTTCAGAAGGGTGGTCAGTTACTATAGTAGGCATATTTCCCGCCACAGAAAAATGCACTATGATTTATAAACAGCTGACCGAAGCAGAAAGATACCCGATTTTTAGTTTAAAAAAAGCGGGTTTTTCACAACGTTTCATTGCTCAATCACTTAATCGAAACTTATCAACCAGTAGCAGAGAGCTGAAAAAAATCAGAAAGTAAAAGAATATTGTCCGAAACAGGCTCATCTTCAGGGGGATCTTGCTGTTATTTTGCTAAGAAAGTCACAAAAGTGACCAAAGAAATAAAAAAATGGATAAAGCGGCTAATTTGTCAAGATTTAAGTCCTGAACAGGTGGTTGACTATCTAAGGAAGTATGAAGGGATATCCTTGCATCATGAGACCATTTATAGATTGATTTATAGAGATCAAATGGATAGAGGTGACTTATGGCAATATCTCAGAATTGCCAGTAAACCGTATCGTAAACGGTATGGCTGTTATGAAAGAAGGGGAAAAATTAAAAACAAAGTCAGTATTAATGAACGCCAAGAAATCGTTGATAAAAAAGCATGAATTGGTGATTGGGAAGGTGATGTGATAATAGGAAAAGATAAAAAAAGTGTATTATCAACGCTGGTTGAACGTAAGACACGCTATATAATCATTATCAAACTGAACGGAAAACAAGCATCAGAAGTAACTGAAGACACAGTGAGGGCTTTATACCCGTTAAAACAAATGGTTAAAACAATGACGTTTGATAACGGTTTAGAATTAAATAATCGTCCCCGAAAGACTCATGGTGACAAAACCCCAAATGGACTATTTAAAGGGATACGAACTTGTTTACTCGTAGCTTAATTATGTTGCGCTTACTATGCGAAACCACCAAACAAAAACATTATCCCTATAACATTTGTAGCTAAGGTAGACTATATATGAATAAGGATGGGTATTGTAATTTAACATCTGCGCAGTTCGGAATTTGGTCATTCAACGAAATTATAGAAAATAAGTCAATAAATAATATAAGCGAATATTTTATAATTGATGGTGATATAAATGTTGAATATTTTTCTGAGGCGGTTAGAAAAACAGTAGAAGAAGCTGAGGCTTTACACTCTCGTTTTTATAAATTTGATAATTGTATTAAACAGAAGTTTTTTTCTATAAATAACTATGAACCAAAAATTATTGATTACAGCGATTTTCGAGAGGAAATTGCACTCCAGAAAGCTAAAAATTGCTTAATGGCAAGAACGGAGAAATCTTTTGATATTTGTGAGAAGCTTCCATTCGAAATATTAATAATAAAAATAGCAGAAAATAAATTTTTGTATTTCCACTGTTATCATCATATAGTTATGGATGGTTTGGGGGCATCACTCATTATTCAACGTGTCATAAGTTTATATAACGCTTCTTTTATTGATGGTTCTCCTCCTCCTTCACCATTCGGTAAATTTAAGGAACTTATTGATGGTGATATTGATTATCATAATTCTTCCAGATTTATTTGTGACCGTGATTACTGGTTAAATCTATTTGCTGATATTCCTGCTCCTGCTAGCCTAGCGAATCGAATAGCTCCTCCTTTAAGAACTATAATACGTCATCGTGTGAGTTTGGGTTATGAATTAACTGACCTGCTGCATAAAAAATCAAAAGAAATGAATTGCACATTACCTAACTTGCTTATTGCCATAACTTGCGTTTACTTGCATCGCATGACGGGACTTTCTGAAGTCATAGTCGGTTTACCAGTAACAGGAAGGCTTGGAAGGAAAGAACGTATTATACCAGGATTGATGGCAAATATACTTCCAATGCGATTAATACTTTCGCCAGATTTGGATTTGAAGACGGTTTTAGCCAGAGCAGCGAGACAAATCATGACGGTCTTACGTCATCAAAAGTATAGATATGAAGATCTGTGTCGTGATTTAAAAATAATTAATAGTGGTGAATCATTATATCGAATAAGTATAAACGTTGAAAGCTTTGATAATGGTGGATATTTTCATCAAAGTAAAATACTACCTTGCAATATTGCAAATGGACCTGTTTCTGATCTCAACATTTTTTTCTTTGATTATAATAAAGAAGTTCCTTTGACCCTTGGATTTGATGCAAATAGTGAGTTGTATTCTCCAGAACAGTTGTCTGAACATACCTCTCGGATGTTGAAAGTTTTTTATGATTTGTTAACAAATCAAGATGCTACCATTGGTTCGTTGTTATTGTTAAATGATAATGAATATAGAAATTTAGAAATTATTAATAATAAAACTCTGGCATCAATCCCTTCGTTAACACTTGCTGATCGTTTTGAAGATCAAGTAAAAAAATCCCCAAATAAATCAGCGTTATATTGTGGTGATATTTCTTTAACTTACGCTCAACTTAATGAAAGATCAAACAAGCTGGGTCATTATTTATTAAGTCAACATTTTCTCCCTAATGACACCGTAGCGTTACTATTACCTCGGACCGTTGATTTAATTGTAGCATTGTTAGCTATATCGAAGATAAGTGCAACATATATACCGTTAGATCCTGATTATCCTGAAGAACGTCTGAAATATATTATTGAAACCGCAAAACCGAAAATTGTATTGACGTCAATTAATGTTAATTTTAACTTTTGTTTAGATGCTCTTCAGATACAATTAGATGATATCAATATCTCCTTATTAGTCAATTCTCAATCAATTCACAACCCTATTAGAGTAGTCACTACTGCTAATCAAGCTGCGTATATCTTGTTTACATCAGGATCGACAGGGAATCCTAAGGGAGTAGTGATTACACACCATTCGCTTACTAATTTTCTTTACGCAATGCAAATGTCACTGCAAATAAAACCTAGCAACCGAATACTCGCTGTTACAACGATTGGTTTTGACATCGCAGGTTTGGAAATATTCTTACCATTAGTTAATGGAGCTTCAATAGCGTTAGCGTCTCATGACACTACACGGGATCCTAATCTATTGGCATCGGAAATCGTCCGAAATAACATAACTCATTTGCAAGGCACGCCCGCTTTGTGGCAAGGATTGGTTGAGTATCAGCCAAACTCATTGAGTAACCTCACCGCAATCGTTGGTGGTGATTCGTTGCCTAAGAATCTGGCTGAACGTATGGTGTCTCTAGCACATAGAGTCATTCAAGTTTATGGTCCTACTGAAACCACCATTTGGTCTACTTTACATGAACTGACGGCAAAGTCTGTGCAGCCAAATTCTATTGGTTTACCAATACTAAATACGCAGATCTATATCCTTGATACGGCTCTTCAGCCTGTGCCAGTAGGATATCCCGGAGAACTATATATAGCAGGTGATGGATTGGCTCTTGGCTATTTAGACCTCCCCGCTATGACCAGCGAGCGATTTGTCGCAAATCCTTTTGGAACCGCTGGGCAGCGTATGTATCGTACCGGCGATCTGGCTTGCTGGGGAAGTGATATGAATGTCAATTTCTTGGGGCGTGTCGATAATCAAGTAAAAATTCGTGGTTATCGAATTGAGTTGGGAGAAATTGAAAATACATTCCTGAAATCACCATTAATAAAGAATGCGCTAGTCATTGCGTACGGAAAAGAAAGTATCAGCAACAAATATTTGGTAGCCTACGTTGTTTTGCGCAAACCCAATTCTTGCTCGTCGGAAGAATTAAATAAATGGCTGAAAAAACATCTACCTGACTATATGCTGCCGGCAGTTATTATGATAGTGGATAGTTTTCCACTGATGCCGAATGGTAAAATAGACCGCCACGCTTTGCTAGCACCGATATTCAAGTCAGGTGAGCGAGTTTTACCAGAATCATCCCAGGAAAAAATCTTATGCAAAATCTTTGAGGAGGTTTTAGGATTTGAGTCGATAGGTATTAATGATAGCTTCTTCAATCTTGGTGGAAATTCTCTACTAGCAATACAGTTACTTATTCGTTTACGCATTCAGTTAGATATTGAATTACCTCTAAAAGCTATTTTTGAATCTCCAACGGTTAAAGCGCTTTCCAAGGTTATAGCTGACACAGACAAAAAATATTCTCTACGAGAAAAACTGACCCCCCAGTCACGACCAAATATCTTGCCAATGTCATTTGCCCAACAACGTCTGTGGTTACAGGGACAGATTAATGAGAGCAGTGCATATAATATGCCTATGGCATTACGCATCTATGGTGAATTGGATACCATCGCACTTTCAGCAGCGCTGTCTGATGTAGTGAAACGGCACGAAAGTTTGCGTACTTATCTGACCTTACAGGATGATATACCATGCCAATATATTGTATCGACGGAAGAAATCTCGTTCTCATTGCATGCTCACGAGTTGGATGAGTCTCAAATTACAAGAGAGTTAACTCAGCAGGCTGGTTATATCTTCAGGCTTGATAAAGAATTGCCTATTAAAGCTTGGTTGTATCGGATAAAACCCGAGCAGCATATATTCTTGCTATTAATCCATCACACTGCGGGAGATGGTGGTTCTATCTCCCCCCTACTACATGATTTGGGCCATTACTATCAGGTTCACTTGAAAGGAGAAAATTCTTCACTGCCGCCTTTGCCAGTGCAATATGCAGATTACACATTATGGCAACATATATTACTATCTGATGAGCAAAAATCGGTAGGTTTGTATGCGGAACAAATGCATTACTGGTGTAACCAGCTAGCGTTATTACCAGAAGAGGTAACAATAGCTAGTGTACAATCTAGGCCCACGAAACCAAGTAACAAAGGTGATTGCTATAAATTCTCAGTTCCTCCGGATATATATCAGGGTCTAAAACGCCTGGCTTTACAAGCGGAAGCCAGTCTGTTCATGGTTCTAAAAACGGCTCTTGCTGTGTTGCTTCATCGAATGGGGGCCGGTGATGATATATCGGTAGGCACTCCCGTTTTGGGTCGTACAGATGAAGCCCAAATGCCATTAATTGGCCTTTTTTCCAATACATTGGTATTACGTACCAACCTTTCTGGTAATCCTGATTTTGTCTCCCTGATAGCACAGGTTCGTAAAACAGTACTTGATGCTTATATGCATCAGGATTTGCCTTTTGAGCAAGTTGTCGAGTTTTTAACCCCACATCGTTCCGCGTCTAAGCATCCATTATTTCAAGTCATGATGGTGCTGGAAGAGGAATTTTCGTTGGGCAATATCTTTTTGCCGTTACGTATTGAGCAACAGGAGTTATTAACTAAAACGGCAAAGTTCGATCTCCTGTTTGTTTTCAAAGAGGATGTACAACAAGGTCTTTTAAGAGGACATATTGAATTTGCGACTGACCTATACGATGCGCAAACCGTTGCGGGATTTGTAGACCGCTTATTCAGTGTATTGAACATTATGACAAACAGGCCCACTGAGAAAATTAGTGAAATTTGCTTGTTAAATACGTTTGAACGTCAACAACTGCTCAAAACTTGGAACAATACGCTCGTAGAATTGCCAAACCTGTCGTTGGGTGTACTGTTTGAACAGCAGGCTGCCCGTTCACCAAACGCTATTGCTGTTAAAGAAGGCAGCAAAACGTTAACCTATGCCCAGTTGAACATCGCGGCCAATCACCTTGCACACCGGTTACGCGAACTCACCGGGGCGGAAGCGTTTTGCGCCGGGTTGCTCATGGCGCATTCGATCGATCAGGTCATTGCCACGTTGGCGGTGATCAAGGCTGGTGCAGCCTATCTGCCATTGCGCGCCAGTGATCCTCTGGAACGGCAGCAAATGATGCTGGATGACGCAGGTGCAGCGGTATTGATTACTGATGTCGATAACCACCTGCCAACGGCGCGCTTTGTGATACGCAACGTGGCCGATTCTGCTGGGAAACGCTGGTCAAAAATCAACCCGACAACCAACGCCGGACCCTCCAGCCTTGCTTACATTATGTATACCTCTGGGTCAACCGGTAAACCTAAAGGCATTGCGATAAACCAGGAAAGCGTTATAGCACTAGCTTGCGATCGCCGCTGGGTGCCAGAAGATCATCAGCGTGTGCTGCTGCATTCCCCTGCTGCGTTTGATGCCTCGACCTACGAGTTTTGGGTGCCGCTATTGTGCGGTGGGCAATTAGTGGTGGTGCCAAAGGGTGAGCTGGATATTGATGTGCTGGCGCAGACCATCGCCAATGAAAAAATAACCGCCCTGTGGCTAACGGCTGGCCTGTTCCGGCTGATGGCGGAAAACCACGCCTCTTCCCTGGCCAGTGTGCGCCTGTTACTCGCCGGTGGCGATGTATTGCCAAAATCCGCTATCGAAACCGTTATGCGGCGCTGCCCTGGACTGGTAATGATGAACGGCTACGGGCCAACCGAAACCACTACCTTTGCAACAACCTATGCTATGTATAGCGTACCGGATAGCGCTTCGGTGCCTATTGGTACGCCGTTGGACAATATGCAAGTGTATGTGCTTGATACCTACTTGCAACCCGTGCCTGTCGGCGTTTCTGGCGAGTTGTATATCGCCGGTACTGGGCTTGCGCACGGCTACCTTAACCAACCCGGCCTGACGGCATCACACTTTATCGCCAATCCTTTCGGCAGCAGTGGCGATCGCATGTACCGTTCTGGCGACTGGGTTCGTTGGCGGCAGGAAGGGGTTCTGGAGTACTTAAACCGTGGCGATCAGCAGGTCAAAATACGCGGTTTCCGCATCGAGCTTGCCGAGATAGAAGCGACATTGCTGGAGCAGGAAGGCGTTGCCCAGGCGTTCGTGTGCATTTTCGAACCGCAAAAAGGAAATAAACAGCTGGCCGCGTATGTCATTGCCGAAAAAATCGGACAGTGTGAACCCACATTGCTGCGACAAACGCTGAGCGCCCGGTTGCCAGATTTTATGGTGCCGGCAGTTGTGAGCGTAGTAGAGAGATTCCCGCTGACTGCCAACGGGAAAGTCGATATGCGCGTGTTACCCGTTCCAGAATTCAACGTTGGCCACGGACGAACCGCACGCAATGAGCAGGAAAGCAAACTGTGCCACTTGTTTGCCGAGGTCCTCGGTTTGTCCCAGGTTAGCATCGACGATAATTTCTTCGATCTGGGTGGTCATTCCCTGTTGGCATCGCGCTTTGTCAGCCATGTTCGCAAAGCGCTAAAGGTGGACCTCAGCATCCGCGATCTGTTTGAAGCACCAACGGTAGCGCAGTTTGCGCAGCGCCTGGGGCAAGGGAGCACACTGCGCCCAGCGTTGCAGGTGAAACCAAGGCCAGAATGCCTGTTGTTGTCTGCGGCCCAGCGCCGGCTATGGATGGTTGACCGCATTGAAGGGGGTAAATCCCTTTATAACATGCCGTTGACGCTGGAGTTGCAGGGGGAATTGAGCGTTCCTGCCATGGCAGCAGCGTTGAATGATGTGGTGGAACGCCATGAAAGCCTGCGCACACGCTTTCAGGAGCTGTCAGATGGTAACGTTTATCAGCAGATTGCCTGCGGGGAAGACGCGCGGTGCGAACTGACGCTGCACCACGTCCTTGCTGAGAATTTAGATGAAGAGGTGCTGGCAGCGTCAGGATATATCTTTGATTTAGCGAATGAAAACCCCTGCCGGGCTTTGCTGTTCCATGTTGAACCGAATTATCATGTGCTTTTATTCCTGATGCACCACATCGCCAGCGACGGGGCATCGCTTGTTCCTCTGCTGCGTGATCTGGCGCTGGCGTATCATGCTCGGTTGCAGGGGCAAGCGCCGAACTGGGCACCACTTCAGGTGCAGTATGCCGATTACACTCTGTGGCAACACGAACTGTTGGGCGATCCCCGTGATACGGGCAGCCTGCAAAGCCACCAATTGGCGTATTGGCGCGAAGTGCTGCATGGACTGCCGGAAGAGTTGCAGTTGCCAACCGACAGGCCACGGCCACAAAGCTCAAGCTATCAAGGTGGGCAATGGCGTTTTGACGTTGATCCAGAGGTCTATGCACGTTTGCTTGAGCTAGCAAGGCAGCAGAATGCGAGCCTGTTTATGGTGTTGCAGGCGACCTTGGCGGTGCTGCTGAGCCGGTTAGGCGCGGGCCATGACATTCCACTGGGCGTGGCTATTGCTGGCCGTACCGATGAAGCGCTGGAACCTCTAATCGGCTTTTTCACCAATACATTGGTGTTGCGCACCGATGTTTCTGGGAATCCGACCTTTGATCAATTGCTGGCGCGCGTGCGCGATAGTGCATTGCAGGCGTATGAACATCAGGATTTGCCGTTTGAAAACCTGGTGGAAGCGTTGAACCCAGAGCGTTCCTTGGCGCGCCATCCGCTGTTCCAGGTGATGTTGGTATTGCAAAACAACGCCCGTGGCGAGGTCCATTTTGATGGCCTGAGCACCCGCGTTGGTACACCGTTGCTGCCGGTGGCGAAGTTTGATTTGACATTCAACTTTGAAGAAACGCCAACCTCATTAAACGGCATCTTTGAATATGCTACCGACTTGTTTGATGGCGAAACTGTTGAGCGCTTGGCGGGCTATTTCGCTAATATGCTGGCGGCCATCAGTTGCAATACATGCTGCAATATCAATGAGCTGGAGCTATTTAGCGCGCACGAACGCCAACAGATTGTCAACGAATGGAATAACACTGCCCGGCAATTGCCGGCCAAGACGTTTGCCGAACAATTCGAAGCCCTTGCCAAAGCAACACCGGATGCGCCTGCCCTGCTGGGGGAAAGCGAACGGCTGACTTATAGCCAGTTGGATCAACGGGCTAACCGGTTGGCGAATCTGATGATGGAAAGGGGCGTTGGCACAGAAAACATCATTGCCATCGTACTACCGCACTCGGTTGATCTGATTGTCGCGCTGATTGCTACGCTGAAAACCGGCGCTGCATATTTACCGCTTGATCCTGATTATCCTCAGGAACGCCTGAATTATATGTTGGAACACTCGCAGCCTGCGCTGGTCATCACGGATTCTGCGTTCGTGCAAAAACTGGGGGCGCAGTATTCCAGCTTGCAGATTGACCAACCGGCGCTACATACGCAATTGGCCCGGCAGCAAGCGGAAAGCATTACTTTGCCAAGGAAGTTGAGCATCGATAATGCGGCCTACATTATCTACACCTCTGGTTCTACCGGTTTGCCGAAAGGCGTTCTGGTGACGCACCGGGGTATCAGCAACCTGGTTGCCAGCATGGTCGAGCGATTACATGTCACGCCGCAAAGCCGCGTGTTGCAGTTTGCTTCACCGAGCTTCGATGCCTCGTTCTGGGATATCAGTATGGGGCTGTTAAGCGGTGCGGCGCTGGTCGTTGCAGGCCGTGATGCGCTGTCACCGGGGGAGCCGCTGTATGAACTGATGCTGGCCCAGGGCGTGACGCACGCCACGTTGCCACCGGTGGGGTTGGCGGTTATGCCGCGTAAGCCATTGCCTGCGTTGGAAACGTTGGTGGTGGCGGGCGAAGCCTGCCAGCCGGAGCTGATCGACTATTGGGGCCAGGGGCGCCGGATGATCAATGCCTACGGGCCAAGTGAATCCACGGTCTGCGTCACCATGAGCCAACCGTTGGCGGCTGGAAAAGCGCCGCCTATCGGCACGCCGATCGTCAACATGCAGGTCTATGTTCTGGATGAGCGTTTGCAACCGGTCGCGCCAGGGGTAAAAGGCGAGTTGTATATCGCAGGTGAAAGCCTAGCCCGTGGCTACGTGCGGCACCCGGATTTAACAGCGGAACGCTTTGTAGCGAACCCGTTTGGCGTGGCAGGTAGCCGAATGTATCGCACCGGCGATGTCGCCTATTGGCAAACCAACGGTGAGCTGATGTTTGCTGGGCGTGTGGATCATCAGGTCAAGATCAGGGGTTTCCGTATTGAATTGGGTGAAATTGAATCCCTGCTGCTGAGGCATCCTCAACTGAGCCAGGCCACGGTGATCGTGCGTGAAGATAAGCCGGGGCTTCGCCAACTGGTTGCTTACGCCGTGGTGAGTGAAGGGGACGTTAATACCGCAGAACTACGCGAATATCTGCGTAGCCACCTGCCGGAATATATGGTGCCTGTGGCCATCGTCATGCTGCCGGCAATTCCGGTTACGCCGAACGGTAAAGTCGATCGGCACGCATTGCCGCAGCCTGATTTCCATCAGCCCCATCACCGTGGCCCGCACAATACGCAAGAGCAACTGCTCTGCACGCTCTTTGCCGATTTATTGGGCGTGGAACAGGTTGATATTGACGGCAGCTTCTTCGAAATGGGGGGTGATAGTATCACCGCGATACAGCTGGTCGCGCGTGCGCGCCAGGCTGGTTGGATATTCACACCACGCCAGGTCT
The DNA here is from genome assembly GCF_000517265.1 of Photorhabdus khanii NC19. Classification (GTDB taxonomy): domain Bacteria; phylum Pseudomonadota; class Gammaproteobacteria; order Enterobacterales; family Enterobacteriaceae; genus Photorhabdus; species Photorhabdus khanii. Next base: position 285,617 of record NZ_AYSJ01000011.1, on the reverse strand, counting down.
TTGAGCACAAAACCGTTGCTTCCTTGGCCAGAAAAATGCAGGCGAACATTACCACGGTTGCTGAAACGCGGGTTGGCGCGGTAGGTGAATTACCCGTTACACCAATTATCCATTGGTTGATGGAAAACCCCGGTAACATCAACGGGTTCAGCCAGGCAACGTTGTTGCAAACGCCGGAGCATCTGGATGAGAAACAACTCAGGCAGATGCTGACGCTGCTGTTAGAGCAGCACGATGCCTTGCGCCTGGTGGCGAATCGCTCCACGAGCGGTGATGTCCTGCTGACCATTCCGCCAATGATGTCAGTCGTGGATGGTGCATTGAGCATTGTGGATTGCCAGGCGTTCACGCTGGCGGAACTACAACGCTGCATCAAGGCAGAAAGCCAACGCGCAAAACAGCGCCTCGATCCGGCGGCGGGCAAAATGCTACAGGCGGTTTGGTTCCGTGCATCAGCCGGGCAGCCTGGTCGGCTGATGCTGGTATTTCACCACTTGGTGGTGGACGGTGTCTCTTGGCGTATTTTAGCGCCGGATTTGCAAAACATCTGGGCAGCCCTGAGCGCGGGGAAAACGCCGGATCCGTTGCCGGTGGGTACCTCTTTCCGTGCATGGGCGTATCAATTGCAGCAAGAGGCCAATGCGCGGCGTAACGAACTGAATCACTGGCTAACGGTGCTGGCGAAGCCGGATACGTTGCTGACTTCCCGCCCGTTAGACGGGACGCAAGACACCGTTGCGGCCAGCGATTCACTGCGGCTCGAGTTACCGGCGGCATTTACCCAACCGTTGCTGGGGACGATACCGGCGCTCTTCCATGCCGGTATCAACGACGTGCTACTCTGCGCCTTTGCTCTGGCCGTTAATGACTGGCGGCAAACTTCACAGACGGATGTCCTGCTGGATCTTGAAGGGCACGGGCGTGAAGAACTTCCCGGCACGGAGCTGTCGCGCACTGTTGGCTGGTTCACCAACATGTATCCTGTGCGGCTCGAACCGGGCGCTACGCAGATGGCAGACCCTTATTCATTAGGTCATGCGCTAAAACGCATCAAAGAGCAGCTACGCCAAGTGCCTGCGAACGGCCTTGGATATGGGTTGCTACGCTATCTGAATTCGCAAACACGGCCAATCTTGTCACAGCAGCAGCAGGCCCAGATTGGTTTCAACTATCTGGGCCGCATGGCTGCGGGTGGCGATCGTGACTGGCAGGTGGCCGCAGAGGCGAATCTGCTGGATACAACGGCTGATGACAATTTTGCGCTCCCTCATGCGCTTTCACTCAATGCGTTGGTAGAAGAGCGATCGGAAGGGCCGGTTCTGGTTTCCAACTGGTCATGGGCCAGAGCGCTGCACACGGAAAAGAGTATTAGCGTGTTGGGTAACCATTGGTTCCGTTGGCTAAAAGCAATGTCGCAGCTTTCTACGGTGCCTGACGCGGGGGGATTCACACCATCGGATATCACGATGCTATCGCTTAAACAGAATAGCTTGGAAAAACTTCAAGCCAAGTGGAAGAAGAAGAAATAAATATGGAAATTAAAGAGATACTACCATTATCGCCATTACAGAAAGGTCTGTTGTTCCATATGTTGTACGATACCCAAGGCAGTGATGCGTATCAGGTGCAACAGGTTTTCCAGTTTGCTGGCGTTTTAGATAGCCAAAAGCTGAAACAGGCTGTCACAACCTTACTGCAACGTCACCCGCACTTGTGCGCGGGGTTTGAGTACGAAGACGTAGAAACGCCGGTGCAACTGATCTTGGTGGGGCTACCGTTGCCGTGGCGTGAGGTGGATTTGAGCCATCTATCACCAGAGCAGCAACAGCCAGCATTCGCCGCGCTGTTACAGACCGATTATGATGAGCGCTTTGATCCGCACGATCCGCCGTTGCTGCGATTCACCCTGGTCAAACTGGCGGTACAGCAGCATTATCTGGTCTTTACCAACCATCACCTGTTGTTGGATGGCTGGTCAATTCCTATCCTGCTGCAAGAGTTATGCACTCTGTATCTGGGTGATGCGCAAGGCAGCACCTTGCCGCCGATCACCCCCTATTGCAACTATCTGCAATGGATTGCGGCGCGTGATGTTGACGAAATGCGAGCCGTATGGCGCGAAACGCTAAGTGGCCTGGCGGCACCAACTTGCCTGGCAAAGGGGCGCACCACGGAAAATCTGCAACCGAATCTGTTGCATAAGCATCTGGATGTGGCATACACGCAGCGGCTGAACTTACGCGCCAAACAGCTTGGCGTGACGGTAAATACATTGATCCAGGCCGCATGGGGCGTGCTGCTGGGGGGAATGACGGGGCGCAGCGATGTAGTGTTCGGCGTCACGGTTTCCGGCCGGCCAGGTGAATTGCCCGGCGTGGAAAGCATCGTTGGGTTGCTAATCAATACCGTGCCATTACGCCTGACGTTCAGCCTGGCGGAGACGTTTACTACGCTTTTGCAACGCCTACAGGCAGAGCAAACCCGGTTGCTTGATTACCAATATCTTGACCTGACGACCATCCAGGCGGATGCCGGTTATGGCGAGCTGTTTGATACCTTGATGGTGTTCGAGAACTACCCGCTCATAGAAGGCAGCAGTGAGCAATCTGATACCGCGCTGAACATCTCGCTAACGGTGCACCATGGCGGGGATGCCTCGCATTACCCGCTTGGGTTGGTGGCGGTTCCGGGTGAAACGCTAGCCCTGCGCTTCAGCTCATTGCCAGACCTGTTTGACGATCAAACTGTGGCAAACCTGGCCGAGCGCTTCATGCTGATACTGCATGCCATCATTGACGATCCGCAGACGATTATTGGCAGCGTACCGCTGCTGCTGGCGCAAGAAGTTCAGGCCATGGTTCAACCTTACCCTGTGCTGGCATCATTGCCAGCCGATACGCTCCACGGAATGTTTGAAAAACGCGCGTGCGAAACGCCGGATGCGATTGCGCTGAGCCTGGGCAACGATCGCCTGAGCTATGGCGAACTTAATCAGCGGGCCAATCAGTTGGCTCGTTATTTGGTGAACCGCGGCATTGGCACTGAGGATGTCGTGGCATTGGCGTTGCCACGTTCGATGGAGACACTGATTGCGTTGTTAGCCGTATTAAAAGCTGGCGCTGCATATCTACCACTGGATCTCCATAACCCTGCCGAACGGCTTGGTTTTATCGTGTCAGATGCCAAACCGACGCTTATCATCACCAACGCAGAAAATGCCGGCACGTTAAGCGGCTCCACGTCTGATTTGGTGGTTGATATTCCTGAATATCAGCAGCGCCTGGCACCGTTCAGCAAACGGGATCTTCAACCCGATGAACTTTTACGCCCAGTTAGTACGGCAAACCTGGCCTATATCATTTACACCTCTGGCTCTACGGGGAACCCGAAAGGGGGGCTGATCCCGCACGAAAACGTGTTACGGCTCTTTACAGCAACGCAATCGTGGTTCGATTTTGGCCGTAATGACGTCTGGACCCTGTTCCATTCGTATGCTTTTGATTTTTCAGTGTGGGAAATCTGGGGGCCATTGTTATATGGCGGGCGGCTGGTCATCGTACCGTTTATGGTGAGCCGCGATCCTCAGGCATTCCTCAAGCTACTGAGCGAAGAGAAAGTCACGATATTAAACCAGACGCCCTCTGCCTTCTATCAATTGATAGAAGCGGATCAAAGCGATCGCGAGAAGAAATATCCACTGACGCTGCGCAAAGTGGTATTCGGTGGGGAAGCGCTGGATCTCAGCCAGCTTGAACGTTGGTACCAACGCCACGATTCGGCAGCGCCTGAATTAATCAACATGTATGGCATTACCGAAACAACCGTGCACGTCAGCTATCAGGCGCTGACTCCGGCAATGATGCGCAGCCAGTCGGGTAGCCCGATTGGTGTTGGGATCCCCGATCTGCGTATCTATGTGTTGGATAACGCTTTGCGCTATGTTCCTATAGGTGTTGAAGGGGAAATGTACATTGCTGGTGCCGGGCTAGCGCGCGGTTACTTGAACCGCGCGGGGTTAAGCGCCGAGCGCTTTGTCGCCGACCCGTATGGTGAACCGGGTTCCCGTATGTACCGTTCGGGCGATTTAGCTTTCAGATCGCCAGAAGGCGGGCTGATCTATATAGGCCGAGCCGATCAGCAGGTGAAACTACGTGGTTTCCGCATTGAGCTGGGCGAAATTGAAGCGGCTCTGGCGGATGACCCGCAGGTCACCCAAGCCGTGGTGCTGATGCGTAAAGATCAGCCTGGCAATCCACAATTGGTGGGGTATATCACCAGCGACAGTGACGCTGCTATTGACACGGCGGCACTGCATCACCGCGTGGCGGCAAAACTCCCTGACTATATGGTGCCTGCGGCCATCCTTCAGATTGAGCGTTTCCCTTTAACGGTCAATGGGAAACTGGATAAACGCGCATTACCGGTACCAGACTTCAACCATGGCGGCAGACGGTGCCAGCCGCGCACGGCGCAGGAAGAAATTCTGGCAGGGTTGTTTGCCGAGGTGCTGGGGCTGGAAACGGTAGGCATGGACGACAACTTTTTTGCGTTGGGCGGCCACTCGCTGTTAGTGATGCGCCTGATTAGCCGTGTATCCAGAGTATTAGCCATTGAGTTACCGATCCGCACACTGTTTGATTACCCAACCGTGGCGCAGTTTGCCGAGCAGTTGGCGATAAAGGGCACTCAACGCCGTGAAACGCTCACGCGCCAGGCCCGTGAGGAATATTTACCCCTTTCCTTTGCCCAGCAGCGAATGTGGCTGTTGGATAACATTGGCAACGATCATGCCGCGTATAATATGCCGCTTGCCTTGAAGCTGAATGGGCCGCTCAATGATGGAGCATTGCGCCAGGCATTGGGCGATCTGGTACAGCGCCATGAGGTTCTGCGCACGCAATATCCTCTGCATCTTGATCAGCCTTATCAGCATATTCTAGCGCCTGATAGCGTGGTGCCGTCTCTGATCATCGGCAATGTGACACCGGAGGAGCTGCAGGAAAGCATCGACAAAGCTGCCGCCTGGCAGTTCGATCTGGCAAATGATTTACCGCTGCGTGGGTGGTTGTTCCACTTACCGGACCAGAACGAACATGTGCTGCTGCTGGTCATTCACCACATTGCCTGTGACGGCGGTTCGTTAGGGCCAATGTTACACGATCTGTCTTTGGCCTATCAGGCGCGTTGCGTGGGCCAGGAAGCGAAGTGGGCGCTACTAACCGTGCAATACGCCGACTACGCGCTATGGCAGCGCCAACTATTGGGGGATGTGCAGGATGCCTCCACACGCGGCGTACAGCAAATCGAATTCTGGCGTAGCGCGCTGGCAGGATCGCCCCAGGAAATTTATCTACCTATCGATCGCCCGCGTTCATCTGTACCGAGTCAACAAGGTGCCCGGGTCAGCTATGCGATTGACCAAGCGCTTTATGGCCGCCTGAAAAAACTGGCGCGTGATGAGGGCGTAACGCCATTTATGTTGCTGCAAACCGGAGTCGCCGTCATGCTTAGCCGGATGGGGGCTGGCGATGATATTACGCTGGGCACAGGTGTTGCCGGGCGAGTCGACGAAGCTATGGCCAATTTGATTGGCTTCTTTGTCAATACGCTGGTGCTGAGAGTAAATTGCGCGGGTAACCCTGAATTTAATCAGTTGCTTGCCAGCGTGCGTGAGTTCATGCTTTCTGCCTATGCAAATCAGGATGTGCCTTTTGATCAGGTGGTAGAAGCGCTTAACCCTGAGCGTTCTGCCTCACGACATCCGTTGTTCCAGGTAATGTTGGTATTGCAAAATAACGGCGACAACACCCTGCAATTTGCCAATTTACAGGCAAAACCGCAGCCGGTTGGTTTTGTCCCTGCCAAATTCGATCTGACGTTCAATTTTGATGAAGTCTATAGCGATGATGGCGAGGTGTGTGCACTCAATGCCCAGATTGAGTATGCTGTCGATCTGTTTGATTGCGATACGGTGGCGGCGCTTGCGCAGTACCTTGTTCGATTGCTGTCGTTCATTGCAGAAAAACCAGACACACCAGTGGCGAACATTCCACTATTAACAGCCGAGCAGCAATGCAAAATGATAACCGAGTGGAATGCCACGGAACAGAAAGTGCCGATGGTGTCGCTGGCCTGCCTGTTTGAAAAACAGGTGGCGGTGGTACCAGAACACATTGCTCTGAGTTGTGGTGATGAGCAGCTTACCTATGCACAACTGAACGCGCGCGCAAATGATTTGGCACAACGCCTGCAACTGCTTGGCGTGAAAGCGGAACATGGCGTTGCATTGCTGATGGAGCGCTCGCTGTCGCTCGCGATCGCCATATTGGCGGTAATTAAGGCCGGAGGGTTCTATGTGCCGCTGCGTACCAGCGATCCCTTGGAACGCTGGCAGCATATAGTGGATGAAGTTGGGATGCAGGTTGCGTTGGTGGATGATACACATAGCCACGTGGTTTTGCCGGCCAGTTTACAGGTGGAAATCGTAGTCAACGCCAGTACCCAGAACAATGTTGCGTGGGTCAGCGAGCCGGTAAGCGCCCAGAATCTGGCCTACGTGATGTTTACCTCAGGTTCCACGGGGCAGCCCAAAGGAATCGCCACCACGCAAGATAACGTCATTACCCTGACTCTCGATCGGCGCTGGCGCAGCGAGCATCACCAGCGTGTTCTGTTGCATTCCCCCTACGCATTTGATGCCTCAACCTATGAGCTGTGGGCCACTCTGCTTAACGGCCATCAGGCCGTCATCGTGCCGGGCAACGATCTCGATCTGGATCTGTTGACATCGACCATCGTTGAACAACAAGTAACCGCCGCATTTCTGACATCAGGGTTATTCAGGCTGATTGCGGAAGAACATCCGCAATGCCTGGGTTCTTTGCAGAAGGTATTCACCGGTGGTGAAAAGATATCCGCCAGCGCGGTGCAGGCGGTGCGGGAACATTGGCCCAATCTTGAATTGATGAATATCTATGGCCCAACGGAAACCACCACCTACGCCACGGATTACCCCATCGCCAAAACAGATGCCCCTTATCTGGACGTCCCTATTGGTGCCGCGTTGGATAACACCAGCCTCTATGTATTAGATGAATTTTTACAGCCGGTGCCAGTTGGCGCGCCAGGGGAGCTATACATTGCCGGCCGCGGCCTGGCGCGTGGCTATTTTAAGCGTCCGGGGCAAAGTGCGGCACACTTTATCGCCGATCCCTTCGGGCCTGCGGGTAGCCGCATGTACCGCACCGGGGACGTGGTGAAATGGCGGCGTGATGGCGTGCTCAACTTTGTTGGCCGCAGCGATCAGCAGGTGAAAATTCGCGGTTTCCGGATTGAACCGGGGGAAATCGAAGTCGTGCTGAAGCAGCACTCCGCCGTGCAGCAAGCGGTGGTCATTCCGCGCGAGGATCATTCGGGCAATAAACAATTAGTTGCCTATGTGGTGCCCTTTGCAAGCCCCGAAGATCTACCGGTGTTACTGCAACAGCATGCGCGTGAGCATTTACCTGATTTTATGGTGCCTGCTGTGGTCATGCTGCTGACAGAACTGCCATTAAACGCCAATGGCAAGTTGGATGTTGTCGCGTTGCCACACCTAAACTTGGGTTCGCGGCAAGGACGCCAACCACAGACTGAAAGCGAGAAATGGCTTTACGCGCAGTTCTGCGAGCTATTGAGTGTTGGACACATCAGTATTGATGACAGCTTCTTCGTACTGGGAGGGCATTCACTGCTGGCAGCACGGTTGATTGCGCGTATCGAAAAAGAATTGGATGAGAAGCTAACTATTCGTGACCTGTTTGAATCGCCCACCGTTGCACTGCTGGCGCGGCGTCTTGAAAGCAATCCGTGTGGCAATATTCTGGACGTCATGCTGCCATTGCAACCGGCTGGTGAAAAAACGCCGTTGTTCTGTTTACACCCCGGGGGAGGATTGAGTTGGTCTTATGCGGGGTTGATCCCGTATCTGGGCGAGCAGCAGCCTCTTTATGGCATTCAGGCACGCAGGTTGAGCACCGGCCTTGTACCAACATCGATTTATGACATGGCGAAAAATTATCTGGCAGATATTTATAAGATCCAGCCAGAGGGGCCTTATTCATTGTTGGGCTGGTCTTTCGGTTGCCATCTCGCTCATGAAATAGCCACCTTGCTGCAAAAGGATAATCAAGTGGTCAATGTCCTGATCTTTATGGATGGTTATCCATTGTGGAAGACTTACAGAGACATGGTACGCACCGATCGGGAAAGCCTGCGTGCAATGTTTGAGGCATTTACCGGTTCGGTACCTGAAAACGAGCGGCAGTTTAGCGTGGTTGGCTTGAAAAAACGGCTGTCTGAGATCGAGCATCCATTAGCAAGCCTCGATCAGAATATTTTCGAACGTATTCTTGCTGAGTTCCGAGATGCACCGCATTTGCTCAGCGAATTTTCACCCAGCCGGTTCCAAGGTGACCTCGTATTCTTTAGGGCACTACAAAGCCATAGCGAAGCCGATAATGTTAATTACGATCCGCACTTATGGGGGGAGTATATTGAAGGAAACATCGCCTTGTATGATATTAATTGTTCCCACGATAGTATGTTAAGCGAAGGCCCGCTTAAAGAGATTGGGCCAATACTTCAACAACGATTCGGTATTCTTACAGACAGCTGCGTTGAGTAAGGTTTTACATATAACTCTGTAGACAATACTGTATATTGCCATTATGTTAACGGCGTATGAAGAGTTGAAAGCCTGTTAAATCAGGCTTTCAAATTTCAGAGAAAACTACTGATATTTTTCCGGTGACACAAAACCTACGCAGATTGGTATTGGTTTCGTTTCAGGTTCAGGCTGGAAAAGAAACTCCTCAGTGCTGTTTATTTTCAGTTTGGGCCAGTCTTGTAAAACGCTGTGAAAATCTTCCTGTTCACAGGTTTTACCTTTTCCTCCGATCAAAATAGCGCCGTCGCGTACAATATCGCTTGCTTTAACATGGCGGTTATAGACATTTGGCGTTTGCCCTTCCAACGTCCAGGGTTGGATCGTTTCCGGTTGACTTGGTGCGTAGAACGTTAGCCACTGATGCAAGTATTCGCCCCCGACATAATGCAATGGTGTTGAATAGAGCTGTTGCCAGCGTTGATCCAGTTGCCAGGAAAAATCTTTGATACCTTCAAATTCATGGCCGGCGCCACGGACATTAGCGGCCATAACAAAAACATATCCCATCAAAACCAATACTGCGGTGACTGCCAACCCTCGCAGGGTACTGAGTAATGATTTTTGTGGAAAACGGGTAATGGAACCGACCAACAGCGCTGACGAAACAGACATAAAGGGTTGCAACCATTCAGTCATTCTTCCGCCCTCATTGAATGAGAACCAGCAATAGATAATCAGTAATGGCAACAGAATAACCATATTTGCCAGTCGGCCCGGTTGCTCTTTTGGCCAGCCAATACGGCCTCCAAGCGTGTAGATAATGATGCCAACAATCATCAGTGGATAAAACACGGATAATAACGATCGGGTGGTGTGCAGATTAAAACCGCTATCTATCTGTGAATCTACCCATTTGAAAGCAGCAAAATCATTGTTCCACAGCCACCAAACGTTAGGCAGTACCAGCATAAACCAGATAACCAGTGCGATATAAAGAGCCGGTTGGCGGTAACATTGACGAACTCTGGGTACAAACAGTGTCAGTAGAAAAACTGAGCCGACCAGTGCTAGGGAGGAGTATTTCCCCATTGTTGCCAGCCCGGAGCTGAGTGCAAATGCTATCCACCAGTATGGGTTGTCATACACTGCCCGCAGAAAGAACAGCATACTCCACGGCCATAGCATAATCAGTAGATAATTATCGTTGTAAGGAATAATATCAAAGTTAATAATACCGGATAGGTTCAATGTCAGCATGGCAAGCCATGCCAGCTCTTTTTTCTTTGTTAGCCGGAACGCCAGATGCCATACACCGAGCATACCAATAGCGATAGCGATAAAGTGTATGAAGTACCAGTAAAAACTTAATGAAATACCGCTTATATAGATAGCCGGCAGCATCATTGCGCCCACCAGCCACGGATTTTTAGGTGAGCCCCATTCTCCGTTTTTACCCCAGTTTAATGCTTCGACGGCATCATAGGGGACGGTTGGGTCAAATGAATAACCCACTATAATCCATAACAAAGCATAACCAATTACCCATAAATAGACGGGCTTGTAGGAAGAAGTATCAGAAAAAAGCATATCAATTCATCACTTATTGAAAGCCAAGATTAATAGAATATTCGCTGATGGTTAAACCAATCATGAATAATAAAGGACTTTGACTAGATTTTTAAAGAAAAAGAATTATCTGTGGCGCTTTTCTATACGTGTGGTTTCTGCTAGATTCCGCCGCAGCAATACCCTGATAAACCAAACTGAGTAACAGGCTATGAACCAGTTAAAGAAAAAAGCACCTGCGAAAGCATCTGCTGGTAAACAGAAAAGAAAAAGCCGCGAAGAATTGAATGCGGAAGGTCGTGAGCGTAAGCGCCAGAGAAAGCACAGTGGTAATCCGGCAGGTAGCCGTCATAAGGAGCAAGATAGCGACAAGCATCGGTCAGGCAGCAAGCAGCGTGATCCTCGTCTTGGCAGTAAAGTGCCTGTTCCACTGATTGTCGGAGAGAAACCGATGAAACCCGTGGCGGCCAAAGCTAAAGCGGAGACAAAACCTCGTCTGTCGCCACAGGGAGAGCTGGCAATGTTGGAAAACGATGATCGTTTGGATGCATTGTTGGAGCGTCTGGAAAATGGCGAAAAACTGTCTGAAGAAGATAATGTCTATGTTGACACCACACTGGATCGCATTGATGTCTTGATGGAAGAGTGGGGGGTTGAGCTAGGTGAGGAAGAAGGCGAAGAAGAGAAGCCAGATGACATTATGCAACTGCTGAAAGGCAATTAATTTAATCTTCCATGATCAAAGGCGGGTTAACCCTAATAACCATACTATTAGTATGTTATTTGTTGTGGTTATTGGGTAAACTATGGCGATTGTCGCGGCGTAAAACCCGGCTGCGCAGAGTCACCACGGCGCAACACATCAAACATCTGCAAACATTGCGCTTTGGTAGACAGAAATATCGGAAGGAATAAGAATGTCTGAGCAAGCCATAGTTTGGGATCTGCCTTTGATCCAGAAATACAATTACTCCGGCCCCCGTTATACTTCATACCCTACGGCGCTGGAATTCAATCAACAGTATGATAATGCAGCATTTATGCAGGCTGCTGTCCGTTACCCTGAACGACCGCTTTCTCTTTACGTCCATATCCCGTTTTGCCATAAACTCTGTTATTTCTGTGGTTGCAATAAACAGGTGACTCGCCAGAAGCATAAAGCAGATGAATATCTGCAACTGCTTGAACGTGAAATCCGTGAGCGTTCGAAACTGTTTTCTGGCCGTAACGTTAGCCAGATGCATTGGGGTGGTGGTACGCCAACTTATCTTGATAAAAACCAAATCAGTAAATTGATGGGAATGTTGCGTAACCATTTTAATTTTTTGCCGGATGCTGAAATTTCCATTGAAATCGATCCGCGTGAAATTGAACTGGATGTGATTAATCACCTGCGCAGTGAAGGTTTTAACCGTTTGAGCATGGGGGTACAGGATTTTAATAAAGAAGTACAACGTTTGGTTAATCGTGAACAGGATGAAGATGTTATCTTTGCTCTGGTAGCACGTGCTCGTGAAACTGGTTTCAATTCTACCAGTATTGACCTGATTTATGGCTTGCCGAAACAGACACCTGAAAGTTTTGCTTTCACTTTGAAACGAGTATTAGCGTTATCACCGGACAGAATGAGTGTTTTCAATTATGCTCATTTGCCGAATCTGTTTGCCGCCCAACGTAAAATCAAAGAGCATGATTTACCAAGCGCCGAACAAAAGTTAGATATTTTGCAGGAAACCATTGCAACACTGACGGGAAATGGTTACCAGTTTATTGGCATGGACCATTTTGCGCGCCCGGATGACGAGTTGGCGGTTGCTCAGCGGGAAGGAAGGTTGCACCGTAATTTTCAGGGTTATACCACTCAGGAAGAGTGTGATCTCCTGGGAATGGGTGTTTCTGCTATCAGCATGTTGGGCGATAGCTATTTTCAGAACCAGAAAGAGTTAAAAGCCTACTATGCACAGGTCGAAAAACAGGGGCATGCCCTGTGGCGTGGTTTAACCTTGTCTCAGGATGATTGTATCCGCCGTGATGTGATTAAGACGCTGATCTGTAATTTCCGGCTGAATTTTGCCGATATTGAGCGACAATATAATCTGAGTTTTACCAAATATTTTGCGGAAGATTTGCAATTATTGACACCATTAGTCGCAGATGGTCTGGTGGAAATAGATGAAAAACAGATCCGGGTGACACCACGAGGCCGGTTGCTTATCCGTAATATCTGTATGTGTTTTGATATTTATCTGCGCCGGCAGGTTCACCAGCGACAGTTTTCGAGAGTGATTTGATTATTCAACTAATTATGGGGCCGGGTGATTGTCCCTGTCCCTATATCTTGAAAACATCAAGATCCTGAAACCCATATGGTGCTTGCAGCAGCCCGTTGATAACGTCGTCACAAGCAATCAATTCTAGGCTCATTGCCACCCCTAACCCGGCCATCGCAGCTTCAACTATCAAGAAATGATGATCAGAATAGCGCTTTTATTTTGGCGGAGAAACGTGTGTTTTGACTTTGTTGATGTTTTATACTTTTCAGTAAATTATACCGGTGATATTTATGGCAGAAATTATATTATATTTACGGTTAATACAGACAATCTGACCAAAGCATAAGTAGATATAGTTATGGCATTGTCAGATATGAAAAAGATTATCCTCTGGCTATTTAAGCAAAATAATTTTTCAAAATAATATACAGGAGCCACCTATGATCGATTTACGTAGTGATACTGTTACCCAACCCAGCGAGGCTATGCGTGAGGTCATGGCATTAGCAGAAGTGGGTGATGATGTTTATGGCGACGATCCTAATGTTAATCAGCTTGAACACGAAGCTGCTGTATTGGCTGGCAAGGAAGCTGCGCTGTTTCTGCCTACTGGTACGCAAGCTAATTTGGTGGCGTTGCTCACCCATTGCCAGCGAGGTGATGAATATATTGTGGGTCAAAATGCGCATAACTACCTGTATGAAGCGGGTGGAGCTGCCGTATTGGGAAGTATACAGCCGCAGCCGATTGATATGGCGGCGGATGGCACATTGCCTCTGGATGTTGTCGCCAGTGTTATCAAGCCAGATGATGCTCACTTCCCCCGAACCCGTTTACTCAGTATAGAAAATACACACGGTGGTAAGGTGTTACCACTGGCATATTTGCAGCAGGCCAGAGTTTTTACGCAGGAGAAAGGCTTGGCATTGCACGTTGATGGGGCACGTATTCTCAATGCGGCTGTGGCGTTAGATGTGCCACTGAGTACTCTCTCTCAGTATTGCGACACTCTGACCCTCTGTCTGTCCAAGGGGTTGGGAGCGCCAGTGGGTTCTTTACTGTGTGGTGATGCAGAATACATCAAGCAGGCACGGCGTTGGCGCAAAATGACTGGGGGTGGAATGCGTCAGGCGGGAATATTAGCTGCCGCAGCGCGTTATGCATTGCAGCATAATGTTCAACGGTTACGTGAGGACCATGATAATGCCCAGTGGCTGGCTGAACAATTGAGTGCGCTGGGTGTGGAAGTTTTGGCGCCTGGGGCACAGACTAATATGGTATTTTTACGCATACCAGCGCATGAAGCCGCGCAGTTGGGACCTTGGATGAAAGAACGAGGTGTGATTCTGAGCGTAGATTCTGTCACTCGCTTAGTGACACATCTTAATGTTTCCCGTGCTGATCTTGAGCGACTGATTACGTTGTGGCGTGAGTTTCTTACTGTTGCTGAATCTGATAAGCGTGAGAATGTGACTGAAACTCGTGCTATTTATGGTTAAAATTCTGGTTATAAGTAGTTAAGTAAAGTCAGCTCTGAGGTACGTAGATTCAAATGGGTTTTTGGGGGGAAGGAGTAGGTAATTAACACTACTTGCTACGTTTAGCAAAAAGCCTACTGAACTGCGTGCCTTGAGTGTTTCATAGTCCTGATTGAGCAGGCTCTTAATAAGTTTATCTGTGCTTATCAACGAGGCAGGGAGGGATTTCACTTTGTTTTCCCTACCATATTTAATTCGTTTATCGGCAATACTATCCTCGGCTTATTTTACATTTATCTAATCTGCCATAACCATTTAAAAACACGAATTCGGCCATTTAAACTCATCTGACCAAGCCATTTTCTCTATATCTTCGAATAGATTTTCAAATTGATTCATAATTCCTAAAGCTATACCTCGTGCAACAACAAGAGCCGCAATTTGTGTAACTTTATCATTTTTTTCTAATGCTTGTTTCAACAAAGATATCTCCCGATTTAAGAGAGCGACACTTTGCCAATGATCATGCAATTCTTGAACTGGGATATGTTCTTTTTTGGCGAATAGCATTATTATTTCTTTAATGCTATTCAGATTATTTTGGTTGCTCATTTAAGTTTTCTACCTTGTGCGGCTTGGGTTTTATCTGGGTTAATTGACTACTACACAACAACAACCTGGAATGAAAAAGATGAGTGTACTACCATTATGAAAGCTTATTTATAAGCATTAATAAAGCCAATTCTTTTTCTCATTTTCACTGATAGATTTATGATAAGCAGGTTTTAAACGGTTATTAAAAGCCATTTTTTTAACCTCTGGTTTTAATCGGTATAATCAGGTTTTAACCGTTTTTTTACTGTTTTTAACATCTGCTTTTTATTAAGTTTAATCGTCATGGTATAGTGTATTTTACGTTTAATCAACGTTGATTATACTCATTTTTTATCTTTATTGGTGCTGTTTTATTGGCAATCCTGAGCAGTTTTTATAAGTTATTACCCTTTATTTTTTCTTCATAAATCAACCCGTAAATAGCTTGATAGTATAAATATACCTTTTTATGTTTTTCAGATAATATTATTTCTCTCGCCGATTTATTTTAAACTCTCCTTTAATGGTTAATGTAATTCGATTAAGTTTAATTAACGTCATTTTAAAAAGTTGCAAAATCCATCTTTTATATAAAAGCTTTAATACATCTATTTTCGTGATTTTAAATGGTTATGACAGGACAGGTAAATGTAAAATAAACGAGGGATAACATCGTTGATAAATACATTAAACATGATAGGGAATAAGCTGTTTTAGTTACTTCTGTACCTTTTAAAAATCTGGCATTAATGGGCGTCTGTTTTTTTATCCTCAGCTAACTAATCATCGAAAAAAACAGCTTGCCGATCGATATCTATTTAAATGATGTTTAAATAAATTGGTAAACTTATTTAATAACGCCTTATTATATCAACAATAGTGAAAAGTCTGACGGATTAATCAGCCAGAAAGGTTATAATGATTAAATCGGTATTTAAGCATTAATAAAGAACTAAAATAGCTTGAAAAAATAACGATATAAATTGATTTTATTATTAAATCACCTTATAAAGGTATTAAAAGAGGCATGATTTAAATAAAACCGTAGAAAAGCAATGCTATTTAACGGGATAAAATAGTGTAAAACAAGTTTAAACAGGCGTATTTAATGTATCGTGTTTTTGCATAAAAAATGCAATATAATAACGCTAAAAACTATCCAGTTCGTATTCGGTTAAATTATTTATTTGCAGGTTTTGTTATTCATGTTTTTCATGGGTGATTATTTAACTGGCTTATGAAAAATTTTATTTGCCGGTTGAAAACGTTATTAAAGTCGGTTCCTTTTGGAAAATAGATTGTCTGATTAACCGATTGATAATTTTATTTGTCCTTTTTTTACGGGATATATAAGCATTAATAAAGTCTATTTTTTTCTCATTTTCACTGATAGATTTATGATGGGCCGGTTTTAAACTGTTATTAAAAGCCATTTTTTTAACCTCTGATTTTAACCGGTATAATAAGGTTTTAGCCGTTGTTTTTACTGCTTTTAACACTTGCTTTTTATTAAGTTTAATCATCATGGTATATTGTGCTTTACGTTTAACCAATGTTAATCATACTCGCTTTATCTTTACTGACGTTGTTTTACCAGTAATTATGAACAGTTTTCACCTGATAGTATAAGAATACCCTTTTATGTTTTTTTCGGATAATATTCTTTTTCTCGCTGACTTTTTAACTCTCTTTTAATGGTTAATGGAATTCGATTAAATTTAATTAACATCCTTTTAAAAAGTTGCACTTATAATTAAATCCGTATTTTATATAAAATCTTTAATACCTCTGTTTTCGTGTTTTTAACGTGCTTTTAAATAATCATGGCAGGTTAGGTAAATGTAAAATAAGCAGAGGATAAAATCGCTAATAAATGAATTAAACATGGCAGGGAATAAGCCGTTTTTAGTCACTCTGTACCTTTTAAATCTGGCATTAATGGGCGTCTGTTTTTTTACCCTTAGCTAGATAATATCGTCATAAAATATTTAACCAAAGAGCGAGACAGCGGATCTGAACGGCCGCAAGAAGTGAGGCACTATTTTTGGCATAACGGGTTGCTATACCACGCCAGCGTTTAAGATGGAGAAAAGCATTTTCAACTAAGTGCCTGAGCCGATAGAGTTCCCGGTCATATTTTCGTTTCACTTTGCGATTTTTGCGGCTGGGAATTTGCGCTTCCATGCCTTGTTTTTCTGCTTGTTCAACAACGGTATTGCTGTCATAGCCCCGATCCGCCAATAAATGTTCCGCCTCTATTCCTTCAATCAAGACCTCAGCTTGTGAGCAATCCGCTGTGGTACCGCTTGTAATAATCGCTCTGACCGGCATATTATGCGCATCCACGGCCAGGTGTATCTTGGTATTGAGCCCCTTTTGTACGCCCCATATCTTGATTGCCGCCTTCCGCCCCGGCGGCATGAGGATGTACCTTAATGTGACTGGCATCAATCATCAACCATTCGAAATCCGGTTCAGAGATGAGCTGTTCAAGCAATCCTTCCCTATCCCTTTGTCACGCCACCGACAAAAACGGCGATGTGTATTTTTCCAGTCGCCATAATCGGGCGGTAAATCTCGCCAGGGTGCGCCTGTCCGTAAAATCCAGAATACCGCATTAATAAATAGTCGCTTATCATAAGCGACACGTCCCCAGGCTCCCTTACGTCCTGGTAGGTGAGGTTCAAGTAAACTCCAAACATAATCAGAGATATCGTGACGACGGTGGGCGGGTGTGCTCATGGTTAAGTAATCCATTCGTGTAATGAGGGGGTTATTATTACATAAATTACTTCATGACGACACTATCTAACTAATCACCGAAAAAAAAGCAGTTTGTCGATCGCCCAAAAAGGGAAAAAGAATCCCAGCTTTTTTATGGCTGGGATCTTGATTTAACCGATACAGCGACTAAGAGCTAATCTAAGAGCTGCTCCAATTTCCTCCGAAGAACTATCTATCGGAAGAACAACATAATCAGATTCTTTAATTCTATCACCGCTCCAAGCTTCAAGCTTTTCGTGGTAGCTAGGTCTCATGGTTATTAGGCTATTAACACCATGAATTGAACAGCTTTTCATATTCTTGAATAACACTCGTTTAGTTTTATAACCATATTGTTCCATCAACATAGCTATCCATTCAGAATATTGCTCTTTGTTTCTTTCAAGATCGAAAAAAGTGGCACATTCTCCTATTGTCAGTGTTCTACTATCAGATAAAGCCTGCAATACTTTCTCGCCAATACTCTTATCATCAGCATCAGGTAAGAGTAAATGAGAAGGAAAAATGGGATCTCGTCCAGATCTTCCTAATCCCGAATATGTGTCAATACCCAAGAACTTGTCTGTCATATAAGCTCTGGCACGATAATCTTGATTTTCTATAAACATCATCATTTTACCTGTGTCACTGTGACCTTAACACCCTGATTTTTCCCGTATTCAATAGCCCGATTTATTTCTGTCCATTGAATTTTTGTTGTATTTGCCGGAACCGCTAATCGGATTTCTTTATTAGCAATCATTGTTGAATCTAAAATCATATCAGAAAGTGTATATTCCTTGAATTTCGTAGCAGCATCAATATTACCTTTTATAGAACTGTATATTTGATTAGGTTTAGTTAGCTTTGACAGCGTTTGTGTATCCATGGTTTTCACGCTAATTGCTGTTTTAGTTGATTCGTCATAGTAATCAAAAGTTTTAAAGTTCTTCGGTAAGCGGGAGCCTACAGGGAGTTGCGTACCCACATAGTCTTCCCAAGGCATACCTTGCTTCATATTGCCTTTGCCCCATTGGATACCGGTTTCTGAGGCGCTGACAGTCGCTGTTGCCGAGTTGCGCTCTATATACAACGCTTCTTTTTCCATCAAGCCAGTTACAGTATGGGTATCGGGCTTGGCATTCCTCAAAAGTGGTTTTGAGACATGACTCAATTCTCCTGCCAGATTTTTCGCACCTTCTTTGGTGTTACCTAATACTTTTACGGCTCCAGTCGCTAAAACTCCTGTTCCAACAGCCGCTTCTGGCGCAATGGCATCTGCAACAAAAATGCCCACGTTGTTCAGACACAGAGCCGGATTAGTTTTACAGCCTTCAAGAGCAACACGCCCTGCCGCTGCCATTTCCGCAGATCCTGCCAGCAATATATAACCGCCATAAGCCAGTGCATATCCGCCTGCTGCCACTGCGGTCACGGTTATCGCGGCATCACGTCGCGCAATAACGCGTTCTGTCGCCGATTTATCCCCTTTCTCTGCCGCCAGGATATCTTTTTGATTATCAACCGATAACTGATGCAACATATGCTCAGTCATGTTGTTACGATAGACAAGCTCTGCGCTGTTCGCCGCACTATAAGCGCCTTCGGGTGTATGACTAATCAGGGCCCCTGACAACGCCCCGATAAATTTGGCTGTCTGAGCCTTGGCTTCATTACCCGTCAACGCTTCCTGAAGTTTATGAATTTGCCGTTCAGCTTCATTTTTGTACGACGGTTCAAATAGCCGGCTTTCCATTGTGATAGTGGCTAATTCAGCGGCCAGCGCCCCCACAGCTGCCCCTTTGGCATCACCGCCCGCTATTTCCGCCGCCAGGGCAGAAACCACTGCATGGCTGAGGGCTTTACCGGGCACACCCAGAATTTCCCCGTTATCCCCAATCAGCCCGGCTCCTTCCGCATTAATCTGACTGCCAATATTAGACAGCAAAGCCGTGGTGAAGTTATCTTTAAAGCTGCCGCCATTAATCGTTGTCCCCAGACTGGCACCGATAATGGACTGGCCCGCGACTCGTTGAGCCACTTTGCTCCAGTCACCGTTGCTCAAGGAAGGTAATTTTGCCTTTGATGGATCCAGTTTAGTGCCATTCGCCGCTTCATCCCATCCCATTACCGTGTCAAAGCCCGCCAATGCGCCACCGATCGCCATTGAAGTCAGGGTGGATTTAACCGTCTCGCTGCTTCCCATGGCTTTTAAGGTTTTGGACAGGTCACCCTGATTGTCCACCAGGGCGACCGCCGCCTGAGAGGCCAGCGCTGCCATGCCGGAAGCGGTTGCGCCGTAAGCCACTGAACTCACGGTAGCGGCAGTGCTGGCAGCAGCTCCCGCTGCCGTCGCCGCTGAACCTGCCGTGCCTGCGGCTGACCCGGCCACCGACGCCGTTATGCCTGCGCCTGCCGTCACCGCGGCCACGGCAATCGCTATCACCGCCGAAACCACCGGGTTCAGGTGCTGGCTTTTATAATCCCAGCTATCATACGCATCGTTGACTAAGTTCCATTGCACATCCTGACGGTCACTCAGTCCTTTCAGCCAGGCGGTTTCCGGGGTATTACCGAAAACAGCGACGGCATTGTGTAGTGACTGACCATGTTGAGCTTTGATATCCGCGTTGATCCCGTTGGCTGCCTCTACGGTGAGTTTTCCACCGAAATGGATTGCCGGCAGTGCCCACTTATCTTCAATGTAGCCTTTATCACTGTGGGTAATAAAAAAACCGCTGGAATCGGTAAGGGTCTGTTCAAACGTGGTGTTCTTCACCGCCTTGAAATTCACCTGACCGGTCCGGCTGGTGATGCCGGCATTTTTCTGCGTGTTAACCTTGGCGGCTTCCAGTGTCACATCGTCTTTTGCCAGCAGATTAATATTGCCGCCGGCGGTAAATTCGGTGACTTTATTCGTCGCACTCTCTTTTCGCCGGGTTTCCGTCCTGGAGCCAAAAACCGTGCAGGACTGAATGCCCAGGAATTTTTTGCAGCTTTTCTTTTGTTCTTCCCATCGATAGGTTTCTTCCATGGCCTGGGCGTACAGGAACCCCCCTTGCGCCGCAATGTCCATCGCGCCTTTCGCCATCAGTGTTGTCGCCTGGAACAGAATACTCCCGCTGGCGAGTATCGTCAGATTGCCGCCACTGTTTATCCCGGTGCCTTGCTGGGTGTAGCGTTCGGTTCCGCCGCCGCTGGTATGGTTACGCACCGATTCAACGCGCATATTGCCCCCGCTGGCGAGCATGATGTGACCGGCTGAGTTCAGCGTGCTCCCTTGCATGGTCAGGCTGCCATTAGCGGCCAGCGTCAGCCCTTTTTCCCCGCGGAGGTCTGCCCCCTGATGGCGTTCATCCTGATGTTCATCCGACGGATGGGCGAGGGCGGAATACGGCAAGGCCGCCAGGGTCATATTCCGGCCCGCCAGAACGGTGGCCTGATTGTTGGCCCGGAGGTTGGTGCCCTGCAAGTTGATATCCCGGGCAGCATTTAACGTGAGATGGTGACCGGCCAGCAGCTGTGTGCGCATTTCCGGGCGGCGTTGCGTTTTAAAGGCGTTATCGTCGTCTTTATTCAGCACACGGGGGGATAAATCGATATCTTGTCCGCCATGCAGACTGATTGATTGACCGGCCTTGAAGGTAAGTCCCTGAATTTACAGGGTGTGACCCGCAGAGAGCACCATATCCCCGCGACTTTCCCACTCTCCTACCTGTTTCAGTCGGGATTCATTATTGGCGGGCGGCTTGCCGAGGGGCGCGTGGGTGAGGCGGCTTTCATTGCGGACCAGCTGAATATCCTGACCGGCATACAGCCCCAGCTGGGTGTTTTTGGCGACCGCCACGTTTTCCAGTTGAATATTGTTGCCCGCCTGTAACGTCACTTTTTCACCGGCATTCAGTTGGGAAACGTGCGGCTGGCCGTCACTGTCGTAATAGCGAATATCAGGTTCACTGAAGCGAATATCGCCCTGACGGGCAATCAGGCTGATGTCTTTACCGTCCAACACGGTTTGCGTGGCACTCAGGTTATTAACCGCCAGCAGGGAGAGTGAATGACCGGCCCGGAGGTCGGCATGTTGAAGGTTGAGATTATTTTCGGCAATGGCGGAAAAATCCTGTTTTGCCTGAAAACCGCTGTCACCCCGGATATTGTTGGCGTGCAGCACGATGTTCCTGGCGGAGACCACGGTGTTGACGCCGTTATACCCTCGCTCCTTAAGCGAGGCATCCCCCCTGAAAGACTGGGCGTCAAATGTAATCTCATCGTTGAAGTCCGCGACAAAATTCTCTCCGGCCGAAACTGTGCCCATCACCGCCCCGGAGGGATAAAAAGCGGTACTGTTATCCTGTTTAATCAGGTCGACATAAACCGGCTCAAGCTCCATGTCGGGAAATTGCTTTTTAGCATCGTCTATCGAGTGACCAATGCCATTTTTCCATCTGAAATGCTCATTTATTGTTGGAAAAGAATATGACGTAAACCCATACAGGCTGCCGGGGGAGACACTGCTATTGAGATAACGGTTCCCGGTCATGATAAGATTTTTATTCGCCGCGATTTTACTCCGGGCATTCAAAACCTGATCGCCGTTCAGATACAGGTTGTTACCCGCCAGTATTTGGGCTTCCGGGCTCGTCCCGGTGACGGTGAATGTTTTTTGACTGTCATTGACATGGGGATTGTCTTTAATGTTGACATGGCCGAACCATTTTCCCGCCGGCGGATTGTTCAGATAAGGCTCAATGATGATCAACAGATTAGGATCATCTTTCCAGCCGTTCCCCAGCACATTGGCGGTGAATGAATGTGAATCCGGTTTCTTTTCCTGCCACTGGGTAGTAAAAACATCGCGCACGTTATTCAATTGATGCGTGCGAATAACCATATCGCCCCGCTGGGTTTTAATGGTCGCCGATCTATTCTCGACTAATTGACCTTTATTCCCCTGCGCATCTTTTTGTATCCACAGATTATCGTTGGCTTGCAGTAAAGCTTTATCCCCGCTATTACGCACGGTGTCACCCCATACCCGCATATCCCGGCCCGCAGTTACGCGGCCTTTATTCTCCAGGGTGGTGTTGGCCAGGGTCATATCCTGTCCCGCTTGCACGGTAATATTCGGAGCAATATAAGTTTCTTTGCCCATAATATTTAAGTCGGTTTTAGCTTTGGTATTGCCTAATTCAATTTTGCCATTAACGTTTAAAGTAATATCACGCTGGTCGCTGGTTAAATCTTTCAAATTAACCCCAACACCCTCTTCGGTCGCCACCAGCCGGATTTTATTGGCATACATGCCGCCTAATGCTTTGGTATCAATGGCTAATTGCGGTTTAGCACCTTCGCCGGCAATGGATTTAACCGTGCCGTCTTTTAAGCTGATACGGTTGGCCCCTTGCGTCAGCGACAGGGTGTTAGCCTGAATTTTTCCATTCAACTCCGTCGCCCGGCTGATGATATCGACATAATCTGTCGCCTTACCATCCAGCCCTTTGCCGCCAAGGGTAATCTGGCCTTGTTTAACCTCCAGGGCTTCCAATGCACCCTGTTTGTCAAACTGAGGTTTACCGGTGGTCAGGGTGGCGCCGGCGGTATTGATAAAACCACAGCCATCACAAGTAATGCCATTGGGGTTGGCAATCATCACATTGGCTTTATTGCCGACAATTTCCAGCTGGCCTTGCAGCTCAGAGCGCCCGCTGCCGGTGACTTCATTAATAATCAGTTCAGCCGCGTTGCCGTTCAGATTAGGGTTGGCGTTAAGTTGCCCGGCCAGTTGTGATTGCGCCGCCTGAGTGGCGTTGTTGAGTACGGCCCCCTGAGTGGCAACGTTAAACTCTTGATAGGTGTTGTGGGATATCCCGGCGCTATTCGGTGTGGCGATATTGACAACCGGCACATTGCTCTGATTTTGTACCTGTGTTTGGCTATTATCCGGCGTTATTCCGGCTGCAATCGCGGGATGAAGGGGATAGACGGCGGTCAGGTAAATTAAAAGATAACTCGTAGCCCTTGTCAGAGGGTTGTTGCGTTGACTCATGTATCAGTCCTTGTTTGTTGGAATAAAAATGTTTTTTATCAATAGATTGTGTCTTACATCGTTACAGTGTCAGTGATGCAGACCAGTAAGCCACCCAGTGATCTGGTTTCAGGTGATCAGGGTGAGCTAGTGGTGTCCCAATCGTTATCGCCTGATTGAACCTGCGGTGAGCCAGTGAGAGGCCAAGAGCGGTGCCGGTAACATTACCGCCCTCAATTTGCCCGGTTTTTCCTCGTAACCAACCCGTATCCAGTGCTCCGGTTAAGGTGAGTTCACCCAGTACAGGATGTTCTGCAATCCGCCAGTTCAGCTCATTGCGCCAATATCCGCCACGATTGCCGGTGAGAGATTGTTCTTTAAATCCCCGAACGGAATATTGCCCGCCGAGTGAGAGGCGTTCGCTGGCGTAAAGGTTGTCGGGTGTGGTCTGACCGTAAATGGATGAGAGGTAATAAATGGAATCCGTGACCGGCATAAAATAGCTGGCACTCAGGCTAAATTTACGGAATTGACTCCGTGGCGCATCCGGGAAATGGGGATCATCTTTTGTCGCACCGAACACCGGTAAACCGTGGCTTATTGCCGGGTTAAACGTGATATAGCTACCCGCCAGCACGGAACTGTAGTTAACGCCAAAGCTGATAGCGCTGAGTGTCGGGCTGCTGATGGATAATTTCTCTCCTGCCAGCAAATTGGTCGTTTGGCGGCGCGTCAAGCCCATATCCAGCGCCAGCTTCTGTTCACCGTCACGATATAACGCCCGGTTTATTGCCAACCGGTGAGTCTGGCTGTCGCCTTCGTAGCGATAGATTTGTGAGTCAACCGGGATATCCTGAAAAGAGTCGTTCCACGCATACTGATAACTGAACAACCAGTTGCCATAAGGGACTGTTACATTAGAAGTGAGGCTTCGGTTTTGGTGGCTATTGCGAAAATCACTGTTATGGCTGGCAGACAATGACCACTGATCAGCAAGATGTAATGGATTATCCAGGTTCACACTGGCATTGGTTTGTCCGGTGCCGGTACTTTTTTGACCACTGTTATCTGCACCTAAACTGGCATTGATCGGTAAACGCGTCGAGGTTCGTTTTAAGGTAACCGCAGAATAGCCAGGTTGTTTTCCCGGCTGAATATCAATGGTCACCTGCTGAGAGGGAAGGCGGTTCAGGCGTTCCATGCCTTGTTCAATATCCCGCAGATTCAGTGTTTTTCCAACCATGCCCGGAAAGGCCATTTTGAGTGAGAGTGGTGTTCCATTATCAAGGCTGATTGATTCAATTTTGCCTTCATTCACAGTAATAATGAGGATACCGGTGGATAAATCCTGCGCTTTGAGGTCGGCACGGGATGTGACATAACCTCGTTCGATATAGGCATTCGATACTTTACGCACCAGTCCATTAATATCCTGCAAAGTTAAACAATGAGATAAGTAAGGGTGAATCAAGTTCTGTTTGACTGACCTTGACAGGTTTTCCGCCCCTGCAAATTCAATCCGATGAATGGTGTGGCAAACAGATTCTGATGCATCTGGTGTTAAAGCGGGTGGTGGGGATAAGGTGAGATTGTGACGCAGTGCTTCCCGTTGCTGTTGGGCTTGCTGCAACAAGGCTTTTTGTTGTTGCGTGATGGTTTCTTGATCCGCAGGGCTGACAGGAATTGAAGCCTGTGCCAGTGCGGAGATTGCCAGCAGAATAAGCCCTGTCAGGCTTTGGTGATGAAGTGGTAATTTTCCCATAGATAATAATTAATAATTTGATAGTGACATAATCAAACTATTCTAATGTGGGATTAATTTCCTGTCTGAATGTATAGTATAAAACTTGATCAAGATCTGGTTCTTTAGCCCTGACAATTGGGAATGCGATATATTAAATGCTGGAAAGTGGCAATAAGGATGAAAATACTCTTTTTTACATCAATGGCAATTCTTTCAGTTTCTTAATGGTATTGCGTCCCCAATCCAGCAGATGTGCGGTATCCTGCTTATGTCTTGGGTATGTTTAAATAGACTGACTGGCTAAAAGTCTGCAAAACTTTACGGACTTTTAATTGTTCAAGGCACAGATTTAAATAAATATACCCTTCATCTTTCAAGTTGCTGCTTTGTTGGCTGCTTTCACTCACCCCAGTTACATCGTTATCTATGCTCTTGGGGAGGCGTTCACTTGCCGCCGCGCTGCAACTTGAAATCTATTGGGTATATGAAAAGCCGTTTTTTAACCTCTGGTTTTAATCGGTATCATAAGGTTTTAACTGTTGATTAACCCTGTTTGATTAAGCCTTTTAAAATCGGATCATACGGTTGATGCCATGATTGTTCAGGTTCATAATTGGGAAAATTTTTACACCGATTTACAAGATGGTACGTAATGAGTCAAGACGCATACGAAGCTATTCAGGAAAAGCGCCTAAAGTTATCAAAAACTTATGTGATAGTGTATGGGGTTTTGATTTGAATCCGCTCGCTGTTCAGACTGCTCGTCTAACGCTCGTAGAATAGCTGACAATGGGGAATGAGATATATTAAATGCCAAAGAGTGGTGATAAGGCTGGAGATATTATCTCCTTACTCCAACCCCAGTTCTTTTAGTTTCCGTGTAATGGTATTACGCCCCCAACCCAGTAATCGTGCAGCGTCCTGCTTATGTCCTTGGGTATGTTTAAGCGCACAGTTAAGTAAAGTACGTTCCAGCAATGGTAAGGCTTCAGATAGCAGGTCCTGCTGACCATTCGCCAACGCATTTGTTGCCCAGTGAGCGAGTAGTTGCGGCCAGTTTTCCGACATTGTTGTTGCCAATGTTGCCGTGCTGGTTTCAGGGTGATGAGTTTCAAATAATTCAGACGGCAAATCTTGTACCAATACTTCCTGACTTGCCGCCATGACAGTCAGCCAACGACAGATGTTTTCTAACTGGCGAACATTGCCCGGCCAGGGTAAACGCATTAAGGCAATTTCTGCGTCAGGATGGAGCATTTTTGCTTCTACGCCCAGCTCTTTGGCAGTTTGTTGCAGGAAATGGCGGGTCAGGCGAGGGATATCTTCCACTCTGTCACGCAGGGGAGGTAACTGCATACGAATAACATTCAGGCGGTGATACAGGTCTTCTCGGAATTTGCCTTTTTCTACCAAACGTTCTAGATCCTGATGAGTTGCAGCGATAATCCGCACATCCACTTTCACGGGGGCATAGCCGCCAACCCGGTAAAACTGGCCTTCAGCCAATACCCGTAATAGTCGGGTCTGAATATCCAGTGGCATATCGCCAATTTCATCAAGGAATAGCGAACCGCGATTGGCCTGTTCAAATCGTCCATGACGTATTTGGTTGGCACCGGTAAAAGCCCCTTTCTCATGACCAAACAGCTCTGATTCAATTAGATCTTTGGGAATCGCTGCCATGTTAAGTGCAATAAATGGCTCATTGGTTCTTGGACTGTGGCGGTGCAAGGCATGAGCCACTAGCTCTTTTCCTGTACCGGATTCGCCATTAATCAACACACTGATCGAAGAGCGGGAAAGGCGGCCAATAATGCGGTAAACATCTTGCATAGCAGGCGCTTCACCTATCATGTCGGAAACCGGTGTAATGACCTGTGGGTTTTTAGCGGGTTGATTCTGTTCGCGGGAGTGGCTAAGCGCGCGTTCCAGCAGTGCGACAGCTTCATCAATATCAAAGGGTTTTGGTAAGTAATCAAAAGCGCCTTGTTGATAGGCACTGACTGCGGCATCCAGATCAGAATGGGCTGTCATAATAATGACCGGCAGCAACGGGTGACTCTGCTTAATGTTATTCAGCAGGTTCAATCCGTTCATTCCCGGCATGCGGATATCAGAAATCAGGACATCAGGTGTGTTTTGGACCAGTGCAGTCAGTACACTGTCAGCGTCTGCGAAACTGATGCATTCCATCCCCGCGCTACTTAGCGCCCGTTCAAGTACCCAGCGGATTGAGTTGTCATCATCAACGATCCAGATTTTTCCTCGTTGCATAGCTATCCTCTATTTCTTGATCGGTAAGTAGATAGAAAATTCTGTGTGCCCCGGCCAACTGGTAAATTCTATTTTACCAGAGTGCTGATCTATCAAATTGCGGGCAATGGATAGACCAAGACCCGTTCCGCCTTCATGAGCACTAACCATCGGGTAAAACAGTGTGTCCTGAATCTGTGGCGGGATACCTGGTCCGTTGTCTTCCACATCTATTCTGGCGGCCAGACGATAGCGCTGACCATGCAGGGTGATTTGGAACGCGGTCCGGGTACGCAGGGTAATGGTGCCACCCTGTGTGCCCAGAGCTTGCAAGGCATTACGGGTGATGTTCAGCAGCACCTGCTCAATTTGATCCGGGTAGTGAGCCAGTTCCGGCAGACTTGGATCGTAATCTTTTATCAGTGTGACATTATCCGGCATTTCCAGCGAGACTAATTGATAGACCCGTTCAGCAACATAATGAATGCTTTGTTTAATTTGTTCGCCCGGATGTTGTGGGCCAAGTAATCTGTCTACCAGATGACGCAACCGGTCCGCCTGTTCAATAATCACCTGGGTGTATTCCTGCAAAGCAGGATCAGGCAGCGCTCTTGAAAGTAATTGCGCAGCTCCCCTCAGCCCGCCGAGAGGATTTTTAATTTCATGTGCCAGCCCCCGAATCAATTCCCGTGCTGCTATCTGCTGGGCTTGTTGTACCTGCTCTTGACTTAACCGGCGTTGACTATCCATAGGTGCCAGTTCCAGCAAAATAAACTGCCCGGAAATGGGTTGGGCACTGAGCGACATAATATGAGAGCGGTTATTAACCACTAACGTCACTTCGTTGTCAGTAAAACTCTGACCGCTGACTAAACTGGCGTGCATCAGCTCTGTATCCAGTGAAAAGTAACTGAACAGCACCGGAAGAGGTGTACCTAATAGTTTACGGGCGCTCTGAGCGAATAGTTGCAGCGCTGCATGGTTGGCATAGCGGATCACGAGATCGGTATCCAGCACCAGTACGCTGTTAATCAGTGAGTTTAATATTTGCCCGGTATCGGGTAGGTTTTCCGTTTTCATTTACACTCCCGCACCTTTTTGGTGCACTGTATCATATTCGAGCGTAAAACCCAGGGAATAGGAAAAAGGCCCATCCGAAGATGGGCTAAAGGTTTCACGGCAACAAAAAATGATCAGCGGGAACGGCGCTGGTAATTACACACTGTAATACAGTTCAAACTCCAGTGGATGTGGTGTCAGGCGGACACGCTCCATTTCACTGTTTTTCAATTCAATATAAGCATCAATGGCGTCATCGGTGAATACGCCACCACGGGTCAGGAACTCGCGGTCAGTATCCAATGCTGACAGTGCTTCATCCAGAGAAGAAGCGACGGTTGGGATCTCTTTGGCTTCTTCCGGTGGTAGGTCATACAGGTTTTTATCCATCGCATCACCCGGATGGATTTTATTGATAATACCGTCAAGGCCAGCCATCAACTGAGCGGCAAATGCCAAATAAGGGTTAGCTGCCGGGTCAGGGAAACGTACTTCAATACGGCGGGCCTTGGTGCTGGCGACAACCGGAATACGGATGGATGCAGAACGGTTACGGGCAGAGTAGGCCAGCATAACCGGTGCTTCGTAGCCCGGAACCAGACGTTTATAAGAGTTGGTTGTCGGGTTGGTAAATGCGTTCAGTGCACGGGCATGTTTGATAATACCGCCGATGTAGAACAACGCCAGTTCGGACAAACCACCGTATTTGTCACCGGCAAACAGGTTGGCGCTGTTTTTAGACAGGGACATATGGCAGTGCATGCCGGAGCCATTATCACCAACCAGTGGTTTTGGCATGAAGGTGGCGGTTTTGCCAAAATTGTGCGCCACATTATGTACGACGTATTTGTAAATCTGGGTTTCGTCAGCCTTTTTGGTCATCGTGTTGAAACGAGTAGCAATTTCATTTTGACCGGCAGTGCCAACTTCATGATGGTGAGCTTCCACAACCAGTCCCATCGCTTCCATTGTCAGGCACATGGCTGAACGTAAATCCTGAGAAGAATCAACCGGAGGCAGCGGGGCGTAACCGCCTTTTACCGCAGGTCGGTGGCCTTTGTTACCGCCTTCGTATCGAGTTCCGGAGTTCCATGCTGCTTCAATATCATCGATATGGTAATAGGAACCCGACATAGAACTGCCGAAGCGTATGTCGTCAAACAGGAAAAACTCAGGTTCAGGCCCACACAAGACGGTATCTGCAATGCCGCTTGAGCGCAAAAAATCTTCAGCACGTTTGCAGATGGAACGTGGATCACGTTCATAGCCTTGCATCGTGCCGGGTTCCAGAATGTCACAACGCAGTATCAGAGTGGCATCATCAAAGAACGGATCAAGCATCGCTGTACTTGGATCTGGCATCAGCACCATGTCGGATTCGTTAATACCTTTCCAACCGTGAATTGAAGAGCCATCGAACATTTTGCCATCTTCAAAGAAGTCCGCATTAACCTGATGAGCAGGAATGGTCATATGTTGTTCTTTGCCTTTGGTATCAGTGAAACGCAAATCAATAAACTTCACCTGATGCTCTTCAATCATGGTTAAAACATGTTCAGCGGACATACTCGGTTTCTCCTGGTTTGTGTCGGTCTTGGTAAAATGGTTTTAGATTAAGACTTAAAGAAAACACAGTTACATTGTTTTACCTTAACAAGGCTATTTACGCGTTTGCAAACTTGTTGTTGTAAAAAACAATCTTATTAGATGAGGAAAACAATTGCGAAAAGCGTGCCAACTTTCTGACACCTTGCAATATACTGTGTTATGGGTATCCCCATGGGGGAATACTTTAATATTCAGGAAAATTGCACTGTATTAGTGCGATTATGTTACTATCCTGCACCCTGTCGGTGCATTTTTATCAATAGTGCATCTTTTATAGGCGTGAAAGGGATCACAATTCCATTGGTATCAAGTTGTTAAGAACAGATTCTTGTGATCCTGTTTAGTCCCTCGACCAATGTGTGTACAATAGCGCGCTATTTCTAAATGCCTGAGGCAAAGTTTGTGATCGAAAAATTGCGTAATATCGCCATTATCGCGCATGTTGACCATGGTAAAACTACCCTGGTTGACAAGCTGCTGCAACAATCCGGTACTTTCGGTGACCGTGCGACAGCGACAGAACGTGTGATGGACTCCAATGATCTGGAGAAAGAGCGTGGAATTACTATCCTCGCAAAAAATACCGCCATTAAATGGAATGACTACCGTATTAATATCGTAGACACTCCGGGACATGCTGATTTCGGCGGTGAAGTAGAACGTGTTATGTCTATGGTTGACAGCGTATTGTTGCTGGTCGATGCCATGGATGGGCCAATGCCTCAGACCCGTTTTGTAACTCAAAAAGCGTTCGCTCATGGTTTGAAACCTATTGTGGTTATCAACAAAGTTGACCGTCCTGGCGCACGTCCTGATTGGGTTGTCGATCAGGTGTTTGACCTGTTTGTAAACCTGGGTGCGACTGACGAGCAACTGGACTTCCCAATTATCTATGCATCTGCACTGATGGGAATTGCCGGTATTGAGCATACTGATATGGCCGAAGATATGACTCCGTTGTATCAGGCGATTGTCGATCATGTAGAGCCACCGAAAGTTGACCTTAATGGTTCATTCCAGATGCAGATTTCTCAGCTGGACTACAACAACTATGTTGGTGTTATCGGTATTGGTCGTATCAAGCGCGGTACGGTTAAACCAAACCAGAACGTGACGATTGTTGATAGCGAAGGTAAAACCCGGAACGGCAAAATTGGTAAAGTTCTGGGCCACCTGGGTCTGGAGCGTATTGAGAGTGAGCAAGCGGAAGCGGGCGACATCGTTGCGATTACCGGTTTGGGTGAGCTGAATATCTCCGATACCCTGTGTGACACCAATTCAGTTGAAGCGTTGCCGCCACTGGCTGTTGATGAGCCGACGGTAAGTATGTTTTTCTGTGTTAACACTTCTCCTTTCTGTGGTCGTGAAGGTAAATATGTTACTTCACGCCAGATCCTTGAGCGTTTGAAGAAAGAGCTGGTTCACAATGTCGCGCTGCGTGTTGAAGAAACCGAAGATCCAGATGCGTTCCGTGTTTCTGGCCGTGGCGAATTGCACTTATCTGTTCTGATTGAGAACATGCGCCGTGAAGGTTTTGAATTGGCGGTATCTCGTCCGAAAGTTATCTTCCGTGAGATCGATGGCCGCAAACAAGAGCCATTCGAGCAGGTAACTCTGGATATTGAAGAGCAACATCAGGGTGATGTGATGCAGGCACTGGGTGAGCGTAAAGCTGATCTGCGCGATATGTTGCCCGACGGTAAAGGCCGTGTGCGCCTTGATTACATCATTCCAAGCCGTGGTTTGATTGGTTTCCGGACTGAATTCCTGACCATGACCTCTGGTACTGGCCTGTTGTATGCAACATTTAGCCACTATGATGATATTCGTGCGGGTGAAATCGGTCGCCGTCAGAACGGTGTCATGATTTCCAATGGTCAGGGTAAAGCGGTTGCTTATGCGCTTTATAGCTTGCAGGATCGTGGTAAGTTGTTCCTGGGGCATGGTGCGGAAGTGTATGAAGGCCAAGTGATCGGCATTCATTCCCGCTCCAATGACTTGACAGTTAACTGCCTGACAGGTAAGAAACTGACAAACGTCCGTGCGTCTGGTACTGACGAAGCGACAACCTTGTCTCCGTATATTAAGAAAACCCTGGAGCAGGCTCTGGAGTTTATTGATGATGACGAACTGGTAGAAGTGACTCCTGTGTCAATTCGCCTGCGTAAACGCCATCTGACAGAAAACGACCGTCGTCGTGCGCATCGCAGCAAAGAGGCGTAATCTTTCTGCCATGCAAATGCTTAGGGCACCGATGGTGCCCTGAGTTTTTTGGGATTTATTTACCCAGCAATTGATAAAACGTTGGGTTGTCATCACATTGCCCGCCGCCACATTCCAAAATGGTAGAGATCAAATTTGCTGTAATTAATACGACAAATATTCCAATAATAATCTGACCGAAAACAGACTTGCTTTCCTTTTCTTCGGTCGTTTTTACCAGACTTTTCAATATCAGCATGACTGATATGGCGATGATAGCGATAACTGAGGAGATGAGAGCCCAAGTATAAAAATGTATACCAAAAAGTGCAGAGCCATAACCGATATCGCCAGGTGTGATATGTAAAAACACTTGTCGGATTGCAATAATTCCGGTCACGATACTGCCGATAATCGCGATGCCATAGTGTGCGCTTTTTATTCCAAAACGGAGATTAAACAGGAAACCAAATCCTATCATGATCATGCCTGTCCGCTGTAGCAGACATAATGGGCAAGGCAATTCAGAAAGGACTAGTTGATAATAGAAGGCAACGGTAAGTGCGGCACTAATACCAAATAACCCAATGATGTTGAATATCATGCCGTAGCTGATCGTCTGTTTTGTTGTTAATACCTGATTCATCAAATTGTCTCCTGTTAAAAAGATAGATTTAGCGAATCAGTCGCATGATGAATAAACCAAGCTATGGTTGTCACCAGAAGAAGGCTCCATAGGGTATAGCTAATTTTATTCTTTCCAACCAGGGTGGTTATGACTGCAAATAATGCGAGTAAAAATGGTAAAAACATGTACATGGTTCATTCTCCTATTAATGCTAAAAACATTCAAAACCTTCACCTGAGCAGATAGCCTTCTTCAGGGGAGGAATTCATAATACCAAGCTTGATACTGCTTGCTTCGATAATAAGCGAGCAATCATCCAAAGACCGGTTGACCATAAAGAAAAACTATTGGTGCCATTAATGAAGTCAACTATCTGTTGGTATATCTGTAACAACCTGTATTTGAAAATGCGTAAACCTGCATTTATCGCTTTTTCCGACATGGATGCGGCTAAAGCGAAGTTCTGGTATTCGAATGGTGTATAGTTCAACCACTATTCGTACTGTGTTGCAAATAATAATTGTAGTCAATTTTTATTGTATTTGCCATCACCCAGAATAATGAGTGTAATTTCATTTGAAGGGGCTGTTTCTGCTTTAATGAGCTGTTTTTATTTAACCGTTAAACAGGCAATGATTATGGGAGGTGAATTGCATCCTTGCTTGAAGATTCTCCCATTTATTATCATTACTGATAGGTTTGTCTTTAAAACGTTTCGCGTTCTGGTTGGTGTTGGGATGCCCTTTTAGATAAGAAATCATTGGTTGGGCGTTCATCACTTATAAAGAAGCTCTCCCAGCTATTTACGACTGGGGAAATTCCCCTTTCTTTAAACCAATTGCTCTGACTGTGGTGTTTTTAACATTATCAAGGAACCTAACCTCAGTGGAAATTAAAACCCCTCGACATTTTACCTAAGGGGCTGTTATTAATATTTAATGTTTTCTTTGGTTTTTACTCATTTAGTGCTTCGGCTTCTATATTATCAGAAGCTGATTTAGAGCGGACTTTTGCAAAGAAGATAATCGTTACACTCACCATTGCCGCCAGGCCGATAACGACAGAGATATTCCAATCCAGGGCAAAACCTTCTGGAGCGAATGCCAGATAGGTGAAGCACACCGCTGTCATGAACATGGCCGGCAGGGTGGTGATCCAGTGGAATTTATCGCGGCGCAGCAGCCAGGCAGAGGCAGCCCACAACATAACCATTGCTGTAGTTTGGTTTGCCCAGCCGAAGTAACGCCAGATGATATTGAAATCGGTTTTGGTGATCAGATAACCGACAATAAACATGGGCACACTTAATAACAGGCGTTTGGTCATTTCTTGCTGAGGAATATTCAGGAATTCAGCAATAATCAAGCGGGCAGAACGGAACGCTGTATCGCCGGAAGTAATTGGCAGAATCACCACACCAAGGATGGCCAGAATACCGCCGACAGTGCCCAGCAGAGAAGTGGAAACTTCATGCACAACCAGAGAGGCAGTACCCTGATCAATCACTGCCTGCAATGCGTTAGTGTCTTCATAGAAACTCAGACCCAGTGTACACCAGATCAGCGCGATAATACCTTCACCAATCATTGCACCATAGAAAACAAAGCGGCCATTTTTCTCATTCTGCATACAACGTGCCATCAGCGGGGACTGAGTAGCGTGAAAGCCGGAGATAGCGCCACAGGCAATCGTGACAAACAACAACGGCCAAACAGGAAGGTCTTTCGGGTTAAAGTTAGTGGTGAAATCCAATCCTTGTGAGTAGAAAGGTTTATCGCTCATAGCCAAACCAACCATAAGCGCGACAGACATAAACAGCAATAACGCACCAAATAGTGGGTAAAGGCGACCGATGATTTTATCAATAGGGACCAGTGTCGCGAGAATATAGTAAGCAAAGATAACGCCAACCCAGATAGCAATGCTATCCCAGCCGATAGCCTCTTTTAGTAAGTTGTTCAGTAAGCCTGCCGGACTCAGAACAAATACTACACCAACCAGCATCAGCAGAATGACAGCAAAGATATTCATGAAATGTTTCATGGCTTTGCCCAGTTCATTACCGACGATGACGGGTACTGATGCTCCCCGTGCACGAACACTGAGCATACCAGAGAAATAATCATGTACTGCGCCGGCAAAGATACAGCCGAAGACAATCCACAGCATGGCCAGTGGACCATAGAGGGCACCAAGAATCGGGCCGAAAATAGGGCCGACACCGGCAATATTAAGTAACTGAATTAGCCAAACTTTTGGGGTGGACATTGCAACATAATCGACACCATCTGCCATAGAAAGCGCGGGGGTTTTTCTTTCTGGTCGAATGGTGAATATTTTTTCGACAATCTTGCCGTATATGAAATATCCTGCCAGAAGAAGCCCAATACAAAGGAGGAACCACAACATAAAATAACACCTTACTCTACTTTTTTGATCTGGAGGCTACTTTATCGTTTCATAAGAAAAATACCGTGAAGTAATTCGCTTTTTACTTTTCCGTACTGTTTTCTAATTAGAAATACGATTAAAGTAAAAAGTTACTAATTAACCAGGAGGTGGTCATGCTATATATCTTCGATATGGGTAATGTGATTATTGATATTGATTTTAAAAGAGTTTTAGCTGTCTGGAGTAATTTGAGCGGCACACCTCTTGCGACGTTGACGAAAAGTTTCTCAATGGGAGAAACGTTTGAAAAACATGAGCGTGGTCAAATTACTGATTTGGAGTTCGCTGATACTTTATGTCAGGAAATGAATATTTCACTCAGTTTTGAGCAGTTTGCTGCCGGATGGCATGCTATTTTTATTGATATTCGTCCTGAAGTTATTCAAATAATGAATAAATTACGTGAAGCAGGGCATCGGGTTGTGGTGTTATCCAACACAAACCGTTTGCACTTGGATTATTGGCCGCATAATTACCCGGAAATTGCGGTATCGGCTGATTACCTCTATCTGTCCCAGGATTTGGCAATGCGCAAACCTGAACCTGATATTTTCAAATATGTTCTTGAGGCAGAAGGTTTCTCACCGGATCAGGCGGTATTTTTTGATGATGTGCTGGAAAATGTAGAGGCGGCCGGTGCGTTAGGCATAAATAGTGTTCATGTTATTGACCGGCAGACAGTCCCAGACTATTTCAAAACAATCGGTTTTTCTGAACAGAAGAGTAATTGAACTGATAATGGGGGATAGTGCACGGATGCTAATATCTAAGGAAAAGTATGATTGCGTTAATCCAGCGAGTAACACAGGCAAATGTTGTTGTTGAGAACGAAATGATTGGGGCAATTGGTCACGGTCTGCTGGTATTGCTGGGCGTTGAAAAAGAAGATGATCAACAAAAGGCAAAACGATTATGTGAGAAAGTGATAGGGTATCGGATATTCAGTGATGAGCAGGGCAAAATGAATCTGAATGTCCAACAAGTTGGCGGCAGTTTACTGGTTGTTTCCCAGTTTACCCTGGCTGCTGATACTCAAAAGGGAATGCGCCCTGGTTTTTCTGGCGGCGCAAATCCGGATAAGGCTGATGAATTATATCGCTATTTTGTTGAACGATGCCGCCAAAGTGGTGTAAAAACAGAAATCGGGCGGTTTGCTGCCGATATGAAAGTCAGTCTGACAAACGATGGACCAGTCACTTTCTGGTTGCAGGTGTAGCCACGAAAAGCAGCCAGTAAAGCGCAATTACCCCCGATTACACATCATGATTAAAAGAAAGGGGCAGTTTCTATGTATCATCTGCGAGTACCTGAAACAGAACAAGAACTGGAAGCATATTATCGATTTCGTTGGGAAATGTTGCGTAAGCCATTGCATCAGCCTGTAGGCTCTGAGAAAGATGGTTATGACACCATGGCTCATCACCAGATGGTTGTGGATGAGAAAGGTAACCCGGTGGCGGTAGGGCGTTTATATATCAACGCGGATAGCGAAGGGGCCATCCGCTTTCTGGCAGTACATCCCCATGTGCAAGGCAAAGGGTTGGGGAAACTGATCGCAATGGCCCTGGAATCTGTTGCCCGTCAAGAAGGTGTGAAACGGGTAGTATGCAGCGCCCGTGAACATGCGGTAGATTTTTTCAGTAAACTGGGGTTCGAAAATCGTGGGCCAATTACCAGCCCGCAAACAACACCCATTCGCCATTTTCTGATGATCAAACCTGTTGCGACGCTTGATGATATTCTTCACCGGCCGGATTGGTGCAATGAACTGCAAAAAGCCTGGTACAAGCATATTCCCCTCAGTGAGAAAATGGGGGTGCGGATCTCTCAATATACCGGCCAGAGTTTTATTACCACGATGCCGGAAGCAGGGAATCAAAATCCTCATCAATCTCTCTTTGCAGGTAGTCTGTTCTCACTGGCAACGTTGACCGGTTGGGGGTTGATTTGGCTGTTGTTACAAGAACGCCAACTGGGGGGTGATATTATTCTGGCTGATGCCAATATCCGTTACAAAAAGCCTATCGTTGGCAGGCCAAGTTCTGTTGCGGATCTCAAAAATATGAGCGGCGATTTGGCTCGCCTTGCGCAAGGCTACAAAGCGAGAGTGAAGTTGGAGGTGACGGTCCGTGGTGAGCACGGTGTAGGTGCGGTATTTACTGGCATTTATATGGTGCTGCCAAATGCTTACACGGCGATAGCTTAGCAAGACCCGCCGTAAACCCTCGCCCAGTGC
>NZ_AYSJ01000011.1:148784-247420 GCF_000517265.1 Photorhabdus khanii NC19 | reverse complement strand
ATAACGCGGCTATCACTTGGGTTTCACTGGAGGGGTCTAACCGTTTGAACGACAATAATACGTCTGAAGTTGACCAAAACAGACGGTTTATAAGAAGTTGAAAATCCTCTTCCCCGCTTGAGTTTTTGGAAGAAGGCATCGGGTTTGGTTGGATTGATACGCAGTTGGCTGGCCTCCTTCCCCTTTTTTTCCCTATTTTCTTGTCGGTGCCGTAAGACGTCGGCTCCCTGTTCCAATTGTTTCATGCGTTTCTCTATGAGCAATGTGGCAAACATTGCCAGGAGGGCAAAATTTTCGCGTGAAATCGCTTCCTGAGTTAAAAGGTGGTAATGAGAACAGACCGCCTCAATCAAGGTAACGTCACCGGCCAGACACGAAACCCCCGAATGGATCCGGTGCAAAATGGAGAAGGTCAGTGCTTCAAAAAACGGCCCGGTCAGGACAGATTGGTGTTGATAAATGAAACGCCCCAGACTGGCGTGATCAGGCGTAATTCCCTGACTGGCACAGATACAGCGTTAATTGAAACGCGCAAGTCGTTCAAATTCTCTGACAGAGCCGTGACCTGGCATGATCCCATAAAGTAGGATCCCCATCAGGGAAGGGGGAGAAGCAGGGGGTTTACCTGGGGAAGCATAATGGCGTTCAAAGGGAGCCCAATCTTGCTCATCAAGAATGTCAGCCCCAAAAAATGCAATATGCTCCCCCATTTGCAGGAGAGAATCAGAAAGGGAAAGAGAACCCCCTAAGACAGGTAAGTGGTGAGCGGAGACAAAGAGAAGTCCAGGATGAATAGAAGGTTCCCGTTTTCGAATGAATAAGGTCATAAAAGATCTGCGCTTAAAAGAAGTACGCAGATCTTAGCGGAGAACACGCCCCTTATGCGACACCCTCTTTACGGCGGGGAGCAGTCACCATGATAAATCAGCTATTTCTGTTATTAATACCGTATTACAGCTGCTTGTCCCGGGAAAACCACTTCCCCGTGAATATAAAGAGCACTCATGAAGGGGATATATTGGGTATCTGGAATGTCATGGAAAGCCGGATCTCCTATTGATTTATAAGATAACTGAGCAGGTTTCACAATTTTGTATGGATATTTGCCCCTTATCGATTACCTGAGTTTCTTTGCCTGATTGTTTATCAGTAGCATCAAGTATGCCACTGATGGAACTTTTCACGTCTTCAGCAGAAAGATCGCCTTGTATCTGCAGAGTGAAATTGCCTATACCCTGTAATTTCAACGGAACCCAACCCCATTGATGTAAAATAGTTAAATCCGCATCCATTCCCTGGAAACTTAAAGAGAATGGTTTCTGTACCTGTTGATCTACTGTGCCTTTAATTTTCAGTAACCCATCATCAACAGAGGCATCTAATTGGTCGAGGATGAGTTTATTTCCCTCTGTGTGTAATTTAAGGTAAGGGAGGTTTAATTCAACTTTGTTGAATGTTGCGCTGGTGGCGCTCAGATTTGAAGATCCGCTCCAAATCCCCCATCTTCCATCTTTCAGTAATTCCATGTTATCGACATAACCATTAAGAGCGGTAAGCTGGAATGGAAAATCGGGATTGATATCAACCAATAGGCTGTTATTAATCGTCATCCCGTTAATGGAAAAGCCGGATATCCATTTAGGCAGTGATTCTTTCAGTAACTGATGCCAGTTTTGCGGCAAAGTATAAGTTAAACCCGCAACCGTTGCATTTGCGATTTTAAACTGCTTTGTTTGGTGGTTCCATTGAGCTTTGATGTGGAATAATCCCTTTTCCCAACGGGCAGTAAGATTGGAAATATTAAGCTCATTTCCGGCAAGAATAAGGTGACCAATAGCGTCGGTGACATGAAGATCATTCAGCGTAGTATCCATTACGTTGAAATCAATAATTCCTTCTTTCCCTTGCCAGTTCCCGTTAACCAAACCGATATTTTTTACTGAGGCATCCAGATAGTTAGCAGACCAGCCTTTACCTTCCAGCTTGGCATTAGTGAGGCTCAGATCTTTAATGCTCACTGCGGGTAATTTACTGGTTTTCAGCCATAACTCTTCAAGTGTCATGGCAGTCTGCCAGCGAATATCACTGATAAGTAAATTATCCCACTGCCAGCTCCCATCGGGTAGACGTTGCCCATTACCGGATACCGAACCGCGTGCCAATGTTGCACCAAATGAGCGGATAATCAGTGTATTCTGTTGGTTATTCCCTTGCATAACCACCTTTTCAAGAGAAATATTATTTAAGTTCAGCTGATCGGCACTGAACTGAAATTTTCCATTCCCTGCCAATTCACCTGATTGAGGGTTCCAGGGAGTGATGCCACCGGTAATATTTTCCCCTTGGACCTGCCAGTCTGCATTTTCTGACTGAATAGACATTTGATTGAGTTGCAGGATATTGGCGCTAAAAGGTAAGGATTGCCGTTCGCCTTTTATTGTTAATTGGCCCTGTTGCAATAACAGACGGTGAAAATGATGCGGAGAAGTGAGTTGCTGCCAGTTGAAATCGAATGCCGCAACTTGAGCCTCTAAGGTAAAAGAGTGTTGTTTATTACTAAGGGCGATATTGGTGAACGTCAGGGTGCCGGGTTGTGACCAGTAATGTTCGATATTGCCAATCTGAACCTGATAATCACTGTTATTACTGAGCCATTGACTCAATTGGCGAGCGCCCCAGCTTGTCTGAATAACGACATAAAGAGTGACTACTGTCAGTATTAGCAGTAATGACAGAGTAACCAGCAATTTTCCTAACCATCTCATCATCAGACTCCAATTTAATCAGCTTATAACTTCCTTTTATGCCGTAATTTTTGTGTTCACTCAAGAGATGGTGAATAAAAGTTATGAGCGAGGAGAAATTATTATTTGTAATGCTTGCATAATTGAACGATAAAACCAAAATACCAATAAATAACTATATTAGTTATAAATTCTAATAGTTTCATGTGATGAGATAATAAAAAAATAAGGAGTTATTAGTGTTGTTTTATTGTTTTAAAATAACTTTTAGATATTGATTTTTGCTTGATTTTATTTGTGTCTTTCATGATAAGTTATTTCATATTAAGGTGTTACGATTCTTGCATGAATTTGTTAATAATTATCTTGTGTAATTAATGCAATTATTAAGTCTATATTTTATCTCATGGTAATATAGCTAATAACATCCGAATGAATTAATGTATTAATGGATGGTTATAAGTGGAATAATGATTTTTTTCGTAATCACTTCTATTCCTTTCTCAGTTTTACTGATGATTGAAATAAGACTTCATCGTTTACTTTCATCCATCTTCCAGCAAATAAATAACGTAAGGAATCTATTATGTCAGAAAGCATGAAACAAAAATCGTCGCATGAAAGCAGTATCCGCATGACCAGCCCACTGACTGGAAAGGAATTTCTGGATGGGCTAAACGATGGTCGGGAAGTCTGGGCTTATGGTGAACGTATCCACGATGTTGCCCGCCATCCTGCTTTTCAAAATCCAGCCCGCGCTGTTGCGAAACTCTACGACGCTTTGCATGATCCCGTTTATCGTGACGTACTGACCACGGCTACAGATACGGGGAGTTGTGGTGTAACCCATCCCTTTTTCCGTGTGCCGCGTTCACAGCAGGATTTAATTGCGGATCGTGATGCTATCGCCGCGTGGGCTCGTATGAATTATGGTTGGTTGGGTAGAAGTCCTGACTATAAGGCGGCGTTTCTTACCTCACTAGGCGTAAACCCAGAATTTTATGGTGAGTTTGCTGATAATGCAAAAAACTGGTACGCCCGCTCACAGGAAAACGTGTTTTACTGGAATCACTCAATTATTAACCCACCGGTAGATCGCCATTTACCTCCTGATGAAATTGGTGATGTTTGTATTCATGTTGAAAAAGAGTGCGATGATGGATTAATTGTCAGCGGCGCAAAAGTTGTTGCCACGGGGTCGGCGATTAGCCACTACAACTTTATTGGTCATTATGGTTTACCGATAAAGAAGCGGGAATTTGCGTTGGTCTGTACCTTACCGATGAATGCGCCAGGACTGAAATTAATCTGTCGTCCCTCTTACGCACTGGCGGCTGATAAAATAGGCAGTCCTTTTGATTATCCGCTCTCTTCCCGATTTGATGAGAACGATACGATTATTATTATGGATAAAGTGAAGGTTCCTTGGGAGAACGTATTTATCTATGGCGATGTAGATAAAGTCTCGTTATTTTTTGCTGAATCTGGTTATTTTCATCGGGCTATGCTGCATGGTGTGACCCGGTTGGCTGTTAAACTTGATTTTCTTTGTGGATTAATTATTAAGGGGGTTGAAGCCACGGGTACGAAGGATTTTCGTGGCGTACAAACACGGGTTGGTGAAGTATTGGCATGGCGTAATATGTTTTGGGCGCTCAGTGATGCGATGATTAAATCTCCGGAGTCCTGGGGTAAGGATGCCTTATTGCCTCGATATGAGTATGGAATGGCTTATCGTTGGTTTATGACGCTGGGTTATCCGCGGGTGAAAGAAATTATTGAACAGGATTTAGGGAGTGCCTTGATTTATGTTAACTCTCATGCCAGTGATTTTTCTAACCCAGAGCTGTCTCCCTATCTTGATAAATACGTGCGAGGTTCCAATGGTTACAGCGCAGTTGAACGGGTTAAACTGATGAAACTGATTTGGGACTCAATTGGTACCGAATTCGCTGGCAGGCATGAATTATATGAGCGCAATTACTCTGGCAACCATGAAACTGTCAGAATAGACGTGTTATTGGCTGCCCAATCGTCGGGTTTAGTGGATCAATGTAAGGGATTTGCTGAACAGTGTATGAGTGAATACGATCTTGATGGTTGGATCGGTGACGATTTTATTTGGCCTTCCAGCCGCTAGGCTAAACCATAATCACGCACAACTGTGAT
This sequence comes from Photorhabdus khanii NC19, assembly GCF_000517265.1. Taxonomy (GTDB): domain Bacteria; phylum Pseudomonadota; class Gammaproteobacteria; order Enterobacterales; family Enterobacteriaceae; genus Photorhabdus; species Photorhabdus khanii. The sequence goes on along the minus strand of NZ_AYSJ01000011.1, from coordinate 242,507 downwards.
TTTATGTGCGTGATTATTAAGTTGATTATCTGCTGTGTATCGTGAGCAGGCAGCTCCAGCGCTTGGCAGATTAAAATTGCCGGCGTGATCCGCGACAAACATTGCCAATAAATGCTGACAGGCAGTAAACAGAGTTTATGGCAGTGGTGGGCATGATGTGAAATTCCGGGCCAACAAAGAACGCATTTTAATGATCCACCACACAAAAGCAATCGTTTGCGCAAAGATTCTGTTACCTCTCATGATTCATTCTGGTCACATTTTTATATGTTTTAGCTTGTGTTTGTTGCTGATTTTTTTTCTAATCCAGCGTTGCCTGCTTTTGGCGTTTTCTAAAGGATGAGTCTAACGTCGTAAGAATTTACATAATTTTAACAATATAGCTGGGGTACATAGATGTATCATCTTGATGTTTATGGCACGCTTGTTGCGTCTGCATTAGTACTATTAATTGGGCGAAAACTCGTACAATCAGTCCCATTTCTTGAAAAATACACCATTCCTGAACCTGTTGCGGGTGGCCTGTTAGTTGCTTTTGTACTTTTAGTCCTTAAGCAAACGACGGGTTGGGAAATCAGCTTTGATTTGTCCCTTAAAGACCCTTTGATGTTAACTTTCTTTGCCACTATTGGCCTGAATGCGAATCTTTCCAGTTTGCGAGCGGGTGGTAAGGTACTTTTCACTTTTGTTTTTGTCGTTGTTGGCCTGTTGTTGGTTCAGAACACCGTGGGTATTGTGCTGGCTGAACTGCTGGGGCTGGATCCATTAATGGGCTTGCTGGCGGGTTCTATTACGCTGTCGGGTGGTCATGGTACCGGTGCTGCCTGGGGTAAACTGTTTATTGAGCGTTATGGCTTTGAAAATGCAACAGAAGTGGCAATGGCCTGTGCGACTTTCGGTTTGGTGCTAGGTGGTCTGATTGGTGGACCGGTTGCTCGTTTTCTGGTGAAGAATACAAAAACCCCAGGGTTGAAGGCCGATGATACCGAAGTGCCAACGGCGTTTGAAAAACCTTATACCGGTCGGATGATTACACCATTGGTCATGCTGGAAACTATCGCATTGATCTCTATCTGCCTGATGGCAGGTAATTTTGTTTCTGAGCTTATGCAAGGTACATGGTTTGAATTACCGACATTCGTTTGTGTGTTATTTATTGGGGTTATCCTCAGTAACAGCCTGTCGGCGTTAGGTTTTTACCGGGTATTTGACCGGGCGGTTTCTGTCTTGGGTAACGTGAGTCTTTCGTTGTTTCTGGCAATGGCGTTGATGAGCCTGAAATTGTGGCAGATGGCATCTCTGGCATTACCAATGCTGACAATTCTTGCGATACAGGCTGTTGTCATGGCGTTGTACGCAATTTTTGTTACCTATCGTGTGATGGGGAAAAACTACGATGCAGCGGTTCTTGCTGCGGGCCATTGTGGTTTTGGCTTGGGGGCGACACCGACAGCCATTGCAAACATGCAGGCGATTACCGACCGTTTCGGACCCTCTCATGTGGCGTTTCTGGTGGTGCCGATGGTAGGTGCGTTCTTTATCGATATCGTTAACGCGATTGTGATTAAGCTCTATCTGCTGTTGCCAATATTCCCAGCAGTGTAGGGGCAAATTAGAGAGATACTGCACTGGCTATTCAGTTGGTGCAGTATTGTCGTTGTGTTCTGCTGTAATTCATCATTCAAATCTTCTATACCATTCAATTTTGTTACTTCTTGTCAGCCTTCGATAAGATCCAGTCCCTGGCCCTTTCCTCATCGGAGAAATCCTGCGGTAAGGTCACCGGTTGGTAACGTTACCGCTGCGTCAGAAATTTTTCATTAACCGTCATTTATCATTATTTATTCTTAGACAAGCATCGTCATAGTTTCACCGTCAAAACGACAATACAACGTAATATATTCGCAACTAGGTGGCCACCAAGGGCCGCGCGCGTTCCAGTTTGTCAGCCAAAACCTCATTATGCTGAGCCAGCCACATGTCATTGATGAACTGGAGGTTAAGCCAAAACTCCGGTGTGGTTCCCAAAACCTTTGCCAGCAAAAAGGCAGTTTCCGCAGTCACTCCACGCCGACCACCGCACAGCTCATTGACGGTCTTCCGGCCTACGCCCATAGCTTTTGCCAGTTCGCCCTGGGTGATACCCAAGGGTTCTAGAAATTCTTCTTTGAGCATAGTGCCCACACTGGTAGGTTGATGAGCGGGAATTCTTAGTGCTTCAATCATAGTTTCACCTCTTACCTGTATGTATGGGGGTCCAGATAGATCCCGTTAGCCTCGCCTGCATCCCATTGGAATATCAGGCGATATTGCTTGTTAACGCGGATCGAACACCAGTCTTTTAGATTGCCTTCCAGATGCTCAAATCTGTTACCCGGTGGCACCCTTAAATCCTTCTCGCCTTTAGCGACATGGATAATATCGAGCTTACGCTTTAAAGCACTTTCAATTGTGCTGGGTATGTTGGGTGACTTTTCACCGCGAAAGTAATAATCATCCAACCACTGATCCCTGAACATCTTAATCATGGTTAATGGTATCCTGTATCGATACATGTTACAATTGATTTTTGGGCCGCCCTCGGCGCTACAGGCAGAAAGCGCTTTCCCCACAGAAAAGGGAAGTTGCAACAGTCCGCAAACGTGTGACAGCTGGCAGCACTTCCGGAACGATTCCGATTTTCAATTATTGACCATCACCATAAATTACAGTGTGGGCGGGTGGGCGATCAGCAAACGGTAATGGTCTAGTTGGCGGTCCATCTGGACAATGTGGCAAACCACTTTTGCCCCCGCTCCATTGGGAGCCCGGGGCAGGTGGGCGTTCTTCTCTCCGTCGAATACCAGGCGTCGATACCTTGTCGTAAAGATCAGAAGCAGGACCAGTTTACTTACAGCATGAAGCCTCCGCAGAAAGCCCTCAAGGGATTCCTGAAAATCCGCCAAACAATATTTCCCATCACCTCCAACATAACACGAGTTTGTGCTGGGTATGTTGGGGACGTTCCCCNCGAAANNANGTGTATATCGGACACAAGACCAGGCTGAATCTCTCAATGCGCTAATAGGAGTGGCAATTTTCGCGTTCAGCACAACCCCAACCACTATGTGACACGGTAGCAGAAAGCGCGTTGCAAATTGAAATAGGGGAGAAGCTACCGAAGCCTTGCTTGCCGAAAGGAAAAAGTATTGTAGATATGGATAGCTAAAAGAATATGACTCCAGTGAACATCAACAGGAGGTTATCAATGTTTACGTTGCTTTTTCGGTAATTGTCAATCCGAAGAAAAAAGCGCGTTATCCCTCGTTCAAACGCAAACNCGGCAGACAATCGAGCTATCATTGTGTTGGAATCNAAGNGCTTGATGGCGCGATCAAAATNCCGAAAATTTCGCCGANTGAAGCGCGTTTACNCCGTGAAATNTCTGGCTCANTGAAAAGTATTACTNTGAGCCGTTCCGTAACGGGAAAANNNTACNCTNNGNTACTNNGTGNCGAGCAGANNGAAGCNCCAGCGAAGCCNACCCTGATAGCAAATGTTACCGGTCTGGATATGGGGCTGACGCATTTTGCCATCAAATCGGACGGTAATAAGATTGCCAATCCCCGCCATCTGATCAATGCCAGCCACAATCTACGACGGAAGCAGAAAGCGCTTTCCCGTAAGAAAAAGGGAAGTGCCAACAGATGTAAAGCCCGCATACAGCTTGCAGCAGTTCACGAACGGGTAGCCAACGCCCGTGCCGATTTTCAACATAAATTATCTCGCGCAATTGTTGACGAAAACCAAGCGGTAATTGTCGAGACGCTGAAAGCGGCGAACATGATGAAAAATCACAGGCTGGCACGTTCCATTGGGGACGCGGGTTGGGCTGGATTCATCACCAAACTGGAATACAAGGCGGCAGAAACAGGTGTTCATCTGGTGAAGCTGGATCAATGGTTTGCCAGCTCGAAAACCTGCCATTGTTGCGGTCATAAGATGCCGGAAATGCCGCTCCACAAACGGCTCTGGCAATGTCCGGCATGCCACACAGAGCACGATCGGATCTCAACGCTGCGCTGAATTTTGGACAGCAAGGCCTATTTGAATTACAGGCGGCGGGACTCGTCGTTTCTGCCCATGGAGGCCTGCGTAAATCCGTCGCACAGACGGCTGCGGCCTAGGAAGTGGGAAGCCTCGCCGTTTACGGCGGGGAGCAGTCACTCTTCGTTTTTGCCTGCGCTCAATGCGTGTTTCATTTTTCTGCGAAGTTATGTTTGTGAAACAATGAATAATTGACAGTATATGGAACACCATTTACATGGTAAATAGTCAGACTGTTGACAAACCTTGTTAAAAATAACGGTGTCCGTGTGATGGGTAAAAACTACGATGCAGAGGATGTAGGAGAAATCAATCTTCCCGGATATAACTTACTCCTTTGACGGGAGATAGGAGAGGGCAGTGGGCAATGACTGTTTCAGGGAACTGGCGTATTACATTCGAATTTATCGACGGTGATGCGTATATCGTTAACTATGAGGAGCATCACTAATGAAAATGTTCAACCCCCCTCATCCAGGCGAAATTATTGCTGATTCTTTGGAAGAGCTAGGCTTGGGAATTCGTGATCTTGCGCGGGCATTAAATGTTGCTCCGTCTACGGCTCAACGTTTAGTTTCGTGTAAAGTGGCAGTCACGCCAGAAATGGCGGTAAAGTTATCTAAAGTACTTGGTAGCTCTCCACGGTTGTGGTTGAAACTGCAAGAATCTTATAGCCTTGATAAAGCAGAAAAGACGGTTGATATTTCTAAATTGACCCCGTTATTTAAACCCCATTTGTCTCATATCTAATATTTAGACATATATATGAAGGGGTTATTACTTAATCGATGGTAGGTGCGTTCTTTATCGATATCGTTAACGCGATTGTGATTAAACTTTATTTACTGTTGCCAATATTCCCGGCAGTGCAGGGGTAAATTAGAGTACTGCACCAGCTATTTATTTGGTGCAGTATTGTGATTGTGTTCTGCTGTAATTCATAATTCAAATCTTCTACCACCGCTCAATTTTGTTACTAAATGTAATTAAGGCGATAACTATGATGATAGTAAGGGAAATATTTTTGCAGAATCTTTAACTTTATTAAAAGTATTATTTGGCATTTATCGCCAATTTTCGGAGTGTTTTGTCCAGATGTTCTGCCAAAGAATTCCCCTGTACACTAACGAGCATTAAGGATTGTGTGGCTCCTGTTTCCAGAAGAGGAATCGCTACTAGGCCGTGAGCAATTTTCGCTACACTGGCAGGTAGGATTGCTACACCAAGGTTAGCGGAAACAAAGCAAATCATATTGGCAATATTGGGCACTTCAAGAAAGTGTGACAGTGAAAAGCCAGTCTTTTCTGATAATGACTCTATTTGGCGTCGTAAAAAAGTTCCGTGACTGGCTGGTTGTAAAAGCAATCGTTCTTCTTGTAGTTCATGAAGTTTAATTCCTTTTGCAGAGGCTAGAAAGTGCCCCTCAGGTAGTAGCACATAAAGTGGTTCCATTCCTAAATAAAGAATCCTTAACCCTTTAACCGATTCATTACTTAAATCAGCTCTAAGTATTGCTGCATCAAGACGCCTTGAGCGTAAAGCAGTTAAATGTGTAAATGCATTACCCTCGCAGAGTTGCAATTCAAGCTTGGGACGTTCCTTCAGCAAAACAGATAAAGCAGAGGTTAAAACAGATGAAAAGATTGAACTGGCAGAATATCCGACACGCAAGACACCAATTTCTCCAACTTTTGCTTGTTTGGCTCTATTGATACTACGTTGGGCGGCGGCCAAAACATCCAGAGCTTCATCTAAAAAAACTTCACCTGCTTTTGTTAATTGGACACCATGAGTATTGCGGTGAAAAAGTTTCACATTCAAAGACGATTCAAGGGATTTAATACTTTGGCTGAGAGGGGGTTGCGTGATATGCAAGCGTTCCGCTGCACGTCGAAAATTCAAAGTTTCCGCTACAGCGACAAAATAACGTAATTGCTTAAGTTCCAACGCCTAACTCCTTTGATTATTCTGGCTTGAGAGTAAATTTATCTTGTTCTCGGTTTCACCCTTATTCTTACGTTTTGGCTATCACCGTGATTGAATATTAGACTTTCCGATTTTAAATGATCTCATATAGATTGTTCCCATCATTGATTTCATTTTATTGAATAAACTTTGCGATTACTTCGACTTATCTCTTCATATTAAAATTATTTGTAATAAGGAGTATTAAAGTGAAAGATCAAGATTGGCATCCAGCGGACATCATCGCAGCATTGAAAAAACGGGGAACATCATTAGCGGCAGTTTCAAGAGAGGCTGGATTAGCATCATCTACTCTTGCTAATACCCTGCAACGCCGCTGGCCCAAAGGTCAGAAACTTATTGCTGCTGCTTTAGAGTGTGATCCCGCCGAGATATGGCCTTCAAGGTACGTAGATAAGTGGTTGTAAATTCTAATGGAGTAATTCATTGTTAAGAATGGAATCCAGAGGTTATTTGTGAATTCTTAAGGCATGTTGATAAGCCTGAGAACCACATAGAAATGCAGGTTGAGGAAGACAGTGCGATCTTTGTGAATAACCATGAATTATTACACTATCGCAGTAGTTTTATAGATCATTAACGACACTTAATGAGAATTTGGATAAAAGTGTAAGTTGTTAACGAGTATCTGGGTTTGCCGGATTGACACAGAGACTTATTTAATCTGTGATTACGTCTTTCAAGTGGTGGATTTTATCATGTTAACTCTAGAGTGGAGCAACTTTAGAGTTCTTTACATTCAAGATTGTGAAATAGGATGAGCAACGATGAAGCTTTTCAACGCTCTGGGGTTTCGTTGGGACCGGTCTGCGGTTCCTCTTATTGTTCCGATTCATTCTATTGAGCGGGTATGTTTCCGTTTTCACCGGATGCTAGCAGAATTCGTTTGGGATGCCAGTGTGCTTGAAGGTAATCCTTTTACTTTCCCAGAAGTGAAGACATTATTGGATGGTGTAACCGTCGGTGGTAGGAAGGTTTCCGACCAGGAACAAGTCCTGAATCTCGCAGAAAGTTCCAAGCGACTGTTATTTATGGTGAAAAAAGGTCAATTTGAGTTGACCAAAGCTACATTTACTGAACTTCATAGCATAGTTGCCCGCAACGAAGCCTTGGAATGGGGGCAGTTCCGTGGAGAAGGGCAAGAGGAGAATTACACTCCAGATGTCAGTTTGGGTGAGTATGGTCGGCATACTCCGTTACCTACTGTACCCGGCGCGCCAGAATTGAACCGTATTTTTCAAGAAGGTGTTGCCTTACTGGATGAGTGTCAGCCTTTCGAAAAGGGGGCCGCATTCTTCCTTTTCGGTGCGCTACAGCAATTCTTCTTTGACGGTAATAAACGTACTTCCCGTTTCATGATGAACGGTATTTTGATGTCAAATGGCATAGATGCTATCAGCGTGCCTGCGGCGAAAATACATGAGTTCAACGAAAAGATGGTGCGCTTCTACCTGAGCAAAGATGCTACTGAGATGATGATATTCCTTGTGGATTGTCACCCAGAAGCAGAGCAAATTCGTATGGTGAATACACGAAATTAGCGATCACAGCGCCTGGCCTGTTTGGGATAAGTTTCCCCTCTCAAACGGCTAAAGCCAACTTATCGATTTCGTTCTTACTTATTGACTAAGATGACCTAAAAAAATACGGCGCGACAGTTTACCCGCGCTATTCGGTTCTGCAATGATTATCAATTAGTCTCCGAGAAACCTCGTCATTCAGGACTAAAGAGTACGGTGAATATGATTAATTAATCTATTAAGTATTATTTTGTTATTTCAGGCCATTAACCAATGGTTGAGAAAAATATAATAATTCAACCTATCGATTATTCATTTGGAATCTCATCACTCCCGCTTTCTACGAAATAGTTTTGAATGTAAATCCTAAAAAAATAACTCACTTTTTTATAAACAGAAAATATATTACGCCACCCTTAGTGATTTTTATTCTTTGCTTTACATTTAATACTTAGTAGATTAAGTTACATATTCATGTATTAATAAGAGTAGCCATAAAGATGTACATCCCCCTTAAATTCTGTGGTTCAAGCCTCATAATTTTAATTTTTACTCTTTATCGATAAAAATAATCTGAAATCAACTACCAAAAAATCAATTTAGCATTAACCTAAAGTTATCAGCCGATAACTTTTTTCTATTATCTTATTCATAAAAGAATAGCTAGTATTAAATTGCAGTAGAAATTCAGTTTAACCCGCAAGGGATAGATTTTATGGCATAGATTCCCCTGTGGGTAAAAAGGTCAATCCGATATAACCATCATTAGGAGAATAATATGAATCAAAATAACGATCCCTCACCAAACATGGATACCGTAGGTAATCCTATCAAGCAATATTGGCAACCGGACAGGGGTAGTCATTCTGATAATAATACTTCTATAGCATCTACCAGAGGGGCAACTGCCATGTTATTACCAAATGGCAGAGCGATAGCTTGGGGAAATGACCCTAGTAGTCAAATCCCAACCGATATTGCCCAATTACAAGATATCGTTAGCCTAAGTGCAACAGATGATGCTTTCGCGGCTTTGCGGAAAAACCGTAGCGTGGTCGCCTGGGGAAATGAAAACGAAGGTAATGGTGGTCAAATACCTGATGAAATTGCCCAATTGACGGATATTGTCAGCTTGAAGGCAACAAGCTCTGCTTTCGTGGCCCTGAGGACAAACGGTAGCATAGTTGCCTGGGGAGATGAATTTTATGGCGGTAAAATACCTGATGAAATCGCCCAATTGCAGGATATTACCAGCCTGAGTTCAACAATACACGCATTTACTGCCCTACGGGCAAATCGCAGCGTGGTTGCTTGGGGAATTAAAGATTGGGGTGGTCAGGTCCCGCCAGAAATAGCTAAATTGCAGGATATTGTCAGTATAAGTGCAATAGTTTCTGCTTTCGCAGCCCTACGATCGGACCGCAGTGTCGTCGCCTGGGGGTTCAAGAACTCAGGTACTCAAATCCCACCAGAAATTGCTCAATTGCGGGATATTGTCAGTCTAAGTGCAACAAATTTTGCTTTTGCTGCCCTACGGGCAAATTACAGTGTGGTCGCTTGGGGTAACCCATCTTCGGGTAGCAGTATTCCGCCGGAAATTGCCCAATTACAAGATATCGTCAGTCTGTGTACAACATCGGGGGCTTTTGCAGCCCTACGGGCAAACCGCAGTGTGGTCGTTTGGGGAGGTAATGATATCACAACCCCACCAGAAATTGCCGCATTGCAGGATATTGTCAGTATAAGTGCAACAGAAACCGCATTTGCAGCTCTACGGATGGACGGTAGCGTAGTCGCTTGGGGATATGGCGATTATTCAGACAATTATCACGGCAACCAAGGCAATCAAGTCCCACCCGGGATAGCTCGATTACAAGATATCGTTAGCCTAAGTGCATCAAGAAACTCATTCACAGTATTAAGAGCCGATGGTCAGAGAGTGGGCTGGGGCTCGGCTGATGATAATAAATTGCATAATGAATATGACAATTAATTAATCCATTGAGCGAAGGTTTTACGGTACAGACTCCCTGTGAGTAAGGTAAATCCGATATAACCTTATTAGGAGAATAATATGAACCAAAATAACGAGTTCTCACCAAACAACCTATTCCAGCAATCTGGGATTGGAATACATAGTAACTCTGACAACAAGATCTCCATCACCTCTACTGGCGGCGCAACCGCCATGTTATTGCAAAATGGCAGGGTGATCGGCTGGGGGACAAGCCTTGTACCGCCAGAAATTGCCAAATTACGGGATATCGTCAGCCTGAGTTCAACATATTATGCATTCGCAGCCCTGCGGGCAAACCGCAGCGTGGTAGCTTGGGGAGGTCAGAAATATGGCGGCCAAGTCCCATCCGAAATTGCTAAATTACAGGATATTGTCAGCCTGAGCGCAACAGATTATGCATTCGCAGCCCTGCGGGCAAACCGTAGCGTGGTCGCTTGGGGAAATGATTATAGTAGTAGCCAAATCCCACCTGACATTGCCCAATTGCAGGATATCGTCAGTATCAGTGCAACAGGTGATACTTTCGCGGCTATTCGGGCGAACGGTAGCGTGGTCGCTTGGGGATATCAGGATTATGGCGGCCAAGTCCCATCCGAAATTGCCCAATTACAGGATATTATCAGTCTGAGTTCAATAGGTAATAATTTCATCGTCCGTAGGGCAAACCTCCGCTTAGTCACTTGGGGAAGAGGGCCTTCTATACCCCCTGAAATTGCAAGATGGCAAGATATTGTCAGCTTGAGTAAAACAGATGGTGCTTTCGCAGCCCTTCGGGTAGACCGTAGCGTGGTCGCTTGGGGAGATCAGAAGTATGGCGGCCAAGTCCCGCCAGAAATTGCCACATTACGGGATATTGTCAGCCTAAGTGCAACAAATTCTACTTTCGCCGCCCTACGGGCAGACCGAAGTGTGATTTCTTGGGGTGATATCAGTATCCCACCCGAAATTGCCAAATTAAAGGATATCATCAGCTTACATTCAGTAATAGGCTCATATCGAATAAACGGCTTATTCGCAGCCCTACGAGCAGACCGCAGCGTGGTTTCTTGGGGTAGTATTGGCAGCGCCTCACCCGAGATCGCTAAATTAAAGGATATTGTCAGCCTGAGTGCAGCAAAGAATGCTTTCGCTGCCCTACGAGCGAACGGTAGCGTGGTTACTTGGGGATACCAAGCGAACAATTATGGGAGCGTAATCTCTGGCTCTAACGTCCAGGTTCCTCCCGGAATAGCCCGCTTACAAGATATTATCAGCATAAGTGCATCAAAAAATTCATTCGCAGCTTTACGGAGGAATGGTCAGATGGTGGCCTGGAATACTAATAACGATAATATAGTACACAGTGAATATGATGATTAATCCATTGTCATCATGAATTACTAAAAAACACTAAAACCAAGGCTGAGCTATAATACCTCGGTTCAGCCTATCGTTTATTCAATTTTAAATATTAGCTCTCCAGCTCTTGTTATTACCAAAATCACTTTTCAAATAAATATCAAAAAACAATAACTTTATGAAATAATTTGTGGCGTAAATACTAAAAAAACCAAAATAACTCACTTTTTTATAAGCAGAATAGAACGGATATTACAGTAAACACCTTAGTAATTTTTATTTTTGCTTTACATTTAATACTTAGTAGATTAAGTTACATATTCATGTATTAATAAGGGCAGCCATAAAGATATACATCCCCCCTAAATTCTGTGATTCAAACCTTATAATTTTAATTTTTACTCTTTATCGATAAAAATAATCTGAAATCAACTGTCAAAAAATCAATTTAGCATTAACCTAAAGTTATCAGCCGATAACTTTTTTCTATTATATTATTCATCAAATGTTAGGGCTAAACACCTATTCTGTAAACACTGGCAGCAGAAGCTGATAAAGCAACTGATTAATCATAAATAGGCTGGAAATATCTTTATCAGTGAAGCAGAAAAACAAGCATTAGGGGAGAAAGTAGCAAACCGTTGAATACAAATAGTACAGGAATGGAGATTCCATTCCTGATTATGGTGATTTAATTTTGTCTAACACTGAATTAAATCAGATGACAAACTCTCATTTATTTCTCTAAATGAGATATATTAGTGCCGCTATCTTGTACATAATCATCAAAAATAATAATAAAACTGTTCTGCGAAGCAGAATATGATTTTTCAATACCTCTCTGTATTACTGAAAATACAAAACCATGCGTATCGGATAGATCCCACACCTTTACATCTTCAAAATCAAGATCTAAATATTCCTCTCTACCTTCCTCTCCACATTTATTAACCGAAACTTTAACCGGTTCAGTTGAGAGATTTTTAACATAAATCATAAATCCTCCACTATATCAATAATGAATATTTGCATTTAATTCAATGGAATACGAAAAAAAATTAAATTAAAAAAACTAGTGCGATAATAAAGTTTTTTAGACAGATGGTATCGAATATAAAGAATCTATCCGGCCGCCGTTATTGTAAACCCCGTTATCAGAAATAATCACGTAGCCATTTGATCTTATTGAATATAAAAATGTAACACTATCTTTGTGTGCTACTGCCATTAAAAAACCGCGCCCATCTGATCTATCCCATTGAGCCACCTCTCCTGTATTAATTTCAATATATTCGTCATTACCTTCTTCACTACTCCATTTACTAATTGCAACTTTAACCACTTTCTCTGAAAGATTTTTGACATAAATCATATTAAACTCTCCATTATATCAACGTAGATTTATTTAGCTCTAATTTAAAAACACCCTAATATGTACCATAATGAAATATAAGTATAGATAAAAAAACCAACAAAACTACTATTATTTGCGTGACCTCCATCAAGGTTTTATACTTCGAAAAGAAAATATTTAAAATTACATTCATTGAGTTAATAGAAACATTTACTATTTAAACTTAGTAATTCAATATTGCATTGATGTAAAGATAATAATTTTCATTAATATATTAATGAAAATTTCCTATCGTAGATTTATATCTATCCCCGTTTTAACCTTCGAGCATAACGTTGCGCTAATATCGCACACACCATCAACTGAATTTGATAAAAAGTTGCTTATTATGTGAATCTACCAACCATTTATATTTTCTGGGGATGTTTTTTAACGCTGGTGTTAATTTAGGAATAATTGTAATTATATTTTGTATTCCTTTGGAAATAATACATTGCCAATTAAACGGAATAATTAAAAGAAAGCTCTGTAGCAGAGCATCTTAATTATGGGATAAAACCAGATATCCGTATTTTTGGCAGTGTTGAGAAGCGAAAAGCCCGCTCTGACATGTTCTCAATCACGCATTACTATAATGTGTCCGTTCCGGTAACCAGCGTTCAATCAGGGCACGAGCATGTTCTGGATAGTGTTGGTGAATATGTCGGGCAATGCGCTGAACTTCCGGCAACATTCCCTGATCTCGCAACAAATCAGCAACCTCAAATTCGGCATTCCCCGTTTGGCGCGTTCCTAATAGCTCCCCGGGACCACGAATTTCCAGATCTTTCTGCGCGATAACAAAACCATCATTGCTATCTCTTAACACTTGCAGACGTATTCTGGCGGTACTGCTTAAGGGAGTTTTGTAAAGTAAAACACAATGAGAAGCGATAGCCCCACGGCCAACTCGTCCACGTAATTGATGAAGTTGCGCCAATCCAAGTCGTTCTGGATTATCAATAACCATCAAACTGGCATTCGGCACATCCACACCAACTTCGATAACCGTCGTGGCAACCAGAAGCTGTAGCTCTCCACGTTTGAAAGCCTCCATCACTTCCAGCTTTTCTGCGGCTTTCATTCGGCCATGTACCAACCCAACTTTTAATTCCGGTAAAGCAAGAGTGAGCTCTTCACTGGTGACTTGCGCAGCCTGAGCTTCCAGCACATCAGAATCTTCAATCAGCGTACAGACCCAATAGGCTTGTCTGTTTTCATCAAGACAGGCATTTCTGATCCGTTTGATCACCTCTTCACGGCGTGTATCCGGGATAGCAACCGTTGTGACCGGCGTTCTCCCCGGTGGCAGCTCATCAATAATAGAAGTATCGAGATCGGCATAAGCAGTCATCGCTAAGGTTCGGGGGATAGGTGTTGCGGTCATAATCAATTGATGTGGATGAAAACCCTGCTCACGCCCTTTTTCCCACAAAGCCAGACGTTGATGCACACCAAACCGATGTTGCTCATCAATAATCACCAGTGCCAGACCGGAAAACTTCACCTGTTCCTGAAACATGGCATGCGTACCAACAATCATGGCGACCTGCCCGCTGGCAATGGCTTCTTGTTGTTTCTGACGTGCTTTCCCCTTTTGCTTACCCGCCAGCCAGCCGATCTGAATACCCAAAGGTTCCAGCCATTGCCGGAATGTATTTGCATGCTGCTCTGCCAGCAATTCAGTCGGTGCCATTAGGGCAACCTGTTTGCCATGCGCAATGACCCGCAACGCAGCCAGCGCGGCAACCAGCGTTTTTCCCGAACCAACATCTCCCTGAATTAATCGCATCATCGGAACATCTTTTGCCAGATCTTGCTCAATTTCCGCTACAACCCGTTGCTGCGCGTTAGTTGGCGTAAATGGCAGACGATTAAAGAATTGCTGTTTTAACTCGTTTTCAGCCGGTAGCGACTGAGCGTGATGGCGTTGTGCGCCAGCTCTGACTTCTAACATACTCAAATGGTGAGCGAGAAGTTCTTCCAGAATGAGACGGCGATGCGCCGGATGTTTACCTGTTTCCAACTCTGCCAGCGCAATATCTGGTGGTGGGCGGTGCAGAGTATGCAAGGCTTGTGGCAGGCTGATCATGGAACGGCTTAGCTCTTCCGGCAGGAGTTCGTTAATCGCACAGGTATCAAGCAATGCCAGTGCCTGCTCAATCAGTTTACGCAGCGTCGCCTGACGAACACCTTCTGTTGTCGGGTAAATAGGGGTTAATGTCTCTTGGAGATGCACATTCCCGGCATAATTCTGAATCTTATACTCAGGATGGATAATTTCCGCGCCATGAATACCTTTTTTGATTTCACCGTAAGCAACAACCTGTTTCCCTTTTGCCAGATTGCTTTTCATTGCGGCGGTGAAGTTAAAAAAACGCAGTGTGAGCACACCGGTACCATCACTAATTTGGCAGGTCATCATCCGGCGGCGGCCAAAAATAACATTGGTATGGAGGATTTCGCCGGTGACTGTGGCATGGATACCCGGTAAAAGATCATTAATCGTATAAAGGCGGGTTTGGTCTTCATAACGAAGAGGGAAGTGCAGCAGCAGATCCTGCAAACTAATCAGCCCCATTTTTGCCAGTTTAGCTGCCTGACTTGCCCCGACGCCATGCAGGGAAGTCAAAGGGATGGCATCAAGCAGTTGGCCTTTCATACGATTTTTTTCTCCATTGATTGTGTGGCAGTCCATCATGTTTTACCGGGCAGGATCGGGCATGGTTTATCACCCATAATAATACAGACGGGTTTAACGTAATCAACGTAATCTTCCCCCTAATAACGGGTTGAAAATTATACTGATACACCGCGCTAACCTCCTGTAACAGTCAAGATCACATACTCTTATATATCAACTAAATTCAACAGCGTGATCTCATAGTGATAAAAAAATAATCAAAAAAAGGTGTTTAAATTCTACCTCTCATCTGTATAACCCTCTGTAGCCCCAGTGAACAACATGCCATTTGGGCAAATTAATGGTGTGTATTTTATCCCCGGGTTTTGTCTGTTCTTGGTTTGTGTCTCGGAATTGAGGGCGGGTTTGTCAGGGGATAATAGCTGGGTTGTGCTATCAATATATTTGGGAGAAATAATCATGGGCCAAAGAAAATATCTGACGCAGTCAGAAGTGGAAAGCCTGTTGGAAATGGCGAAAGTCGGCGCTAATCCAGAGCGGAACTACTGTTTGGTGTACATGAGTTTTATCCACGGCTTTCGCGTCAGCGAAGCCAGACATCTACGGTTATCTGATATGGAATTGAAAGAGCGATGCCTGTATATCCGGCGGCTAAAAGGAGGATTTTGCACTAACCATCCTCTGTTGCTCCGTGAAGTTCGGGCGATTAAGGCATGGCTCAAAGTGCGCAAAACTTTCTTGGGGGCAGAGAGTGATTGGTTGTTCTTGTCACGTTCTGGGAAGCCGCTTACGCGTCAGCGGATTTACCAGATTATTAGTCGATTAGGGCAATTGGCGAATATTGCTGTCGTTTCGCATCCGCATATGTTGCGCCATGCCTGTGGTTTTGCCCTTGCAGACCGGGGAGTGGATACCCGGCTGATACAAGATTACCTTGGACATAAAAACATTCGTCACACTGTGCGTTATACAGCGAGTAATGCTGAACGTTTTCAAGGAGTTTGGGGTGTGAAAGGTAAGCGTTGATCGTTACATTTAGGACCATTTTGACAATCAAGATAGACTTGCCATAGAACTATACTGAAAATTTTCTAATAAAAAAAGATACAGAATTGTATATCTTTGTAAAGCAATATGTATCTACCACAATTGCACCAAAATAACTCAATTTGTTTACTTTCAACGCACGCAAACTCCAGTCTCTCAAGCCCCTTGCTTGAAGTTGTTGATCTTATTTTTCGGATTCAACAACAAAATATCCTTAAATTTTGATGATTGTCGTTAAGTTGTTTCAGTAATGATGCATTTTCATACAAAAATACCACAATGTATCTCAATTGTCAAAATGGTCCTAAGTGACAAATTTATGTACACCTAAGTGTTGCTGTTTATCAGCAAATAGTATGTAAAGTTAAGTATGATTTTTGTTAGATACTTAAGTAAGGTTAATCAAATGAAAAAGATATTAAAGATAAGCGTCGTGGCGGCGTTGGTTTTAGGGGTAGTTTCGTCTGCTTCGGCAGAGGGGCAGGTGAAGAAGAATACCGAGGTAACGATTACAGGTTCGGTCGTGGCTGCGACGTGTGATGTAACTAGCCCCAATGCAAACGGGAAAGTGGATTTGGGGAACGCTTCGGCAGGTGCATTTGAAGCTGGCACTTTTAACGATCAAACAAGCATCGCATCGTATGTTGGTACGGCTCCTAGATTAATTACTGTCTCTCTTATTAACTGTGATGATCAGAATACTGATGCAAACAAAATTCAACTGCGGGTATCAGGAAAAACATTGGATGGATCGAATAACACCATCTTTAATGACAGTGAAAAAGGTAAGAATGTAGGTGCAATACTAACTTATGAGAATGGCACTAAAAAGGAAGTTGTCCCAAACAATGGCTATGTCCCTCTGAAAGGCGATACTGCGGCTGGTACAGGTGCCAAAGGTAAAGACTTTGATGGTTATTCTGTAACATTCTCTGCGTATATGGCATCAACAGTCCTTAAGCCAGGATCAGGTCAGGCTATTAACGCACCTATTACCTTCTCCTATGCATATAACTAAGTTTATGTTGTTTCAGCCTGAGGGATGCTTCCTCAGGCTCTTTCGATAAAGAATCTTAGATGATTGATGATGCCTTTTATTAGGCAACTACTGGCTGGTTGAGCCAAGATATGAGAAACAAAAGATGATCAGTAAACTCCGACTTCCTAACATCATAGTAAAAAGTCTTGTATTTGCCGCGTTTTTGTTCGCGTCACAGAGTCAGGCTGAAGGCGGATTTGGCATCAATGCTACACGCATTATTTTTTTACAGGATAAAGCTGAAGCAACAGTCTCGGTGCGCAATACGACAACTAATATCCCTTATCTGGTGACAACTAAAATCACCAGCACCGTTGATGGTAAGGGTAAAACACCGTTTTTCGTCTCACCGCCTTTATTTCGTCTCGATCCTAAAGGAAATAATGTCCTGCGCATCTTAGGTGATACCAGCAAATTGCCAACCGACCGGGAGAGTGTCTTTTATTTTACTGCTTCCGCTATTCCCAGAAGTAACCCTCTGGGCCAGCGCTTTGAAAGCGCTAAGATTTCGGGTGGGCTGGCCTATGCCATCGGCAATACCATCAAACTATTTTATCGGCCAACGGGGTTGGTGGGTACACCAGAGCTGGCATACAAAGCGCTGCGCTTTACCCATGCTCCCGGGGGCGTTCAAGTCAGCAACAGTTCGCCTTATCACATCAGTTTTACGCAGATCAAAGTTGATGGGGTGCCGGTGAAGTTTTCTGACAGTCATCCGCAAATGTTGGCACCTTTCAGCACCCATGTTTATCCCGCTCAGAACAATCAGAACAAAAAGAAAGTGGAATGGGCGGTGATCAACGATCTCGGCGGTGGAGAGAACTTCAATGGCACAGTCCAGTAGAGCCACTATTTCAGCGACTAACAGGATCTGTGTTCAGCGTATACAGAGATACCTGAGTTACCTAGGCATGGGTGGGGTTCTGTGGCTCTCTTCTGGTCCCTTGTGGGCAGCGAATTCTGCCGGGGCCACATTTAAGGCTGAAATTACTCAAGGCACGTGTGATGTTATTGTGGACAGCAATAATATCGAGCTGGGCATAGTGCAGTTTGCAGACTTGGTATTAGGAAAAGTTAACAGGGAAACTCAGATTACGCTGAGAAATTGCACGAGTGTGGTCAATAGAAACAGTATTACTCCCACGATTACCGTTACCGGAAATCATGTTGGTACGAATGATAAGAGCTTGTTTCGTGATAAAGGAGCAGATGAAAAAAACGAAGCTTCAACGGCAGTGGGCATCACTGTGCAATTGAAGAAGTTTAGTGGAACAGAATGGTCCCCAGATTTAAAGGACGGTGAACCTTTTCATCTGGCTAATAAAGGTACAATCGTAAACGATAAAACCCCTACTGTGCCGGTGAAATTTTCACTGGTATGTGCTTTGGCAGGCGGGCAGACGGTAGCGGTCTGCAAAAAGGCAGGAAAAATCAAGGCTACACTGACGTTTACGTTTAATTATCGTTGATGTATCGGCATTGCAGCGTGATATCGCGTTAACAGAAGAGTGATAGGGTTAATTTGAGGTGAGCACGATGTTTGGGACAGCGACAGAACAAAAAAAAAGCAGGCTGAATGACCAGTCGACCTTCCTGACCAAGGGTAGAAACCCGGTATTGCAGGTTGTGATGCGCTGCTTCTGCTGGAGTTCTGTAACGGTTCTGCTGTTCCTGGCAAGCAGCGTCATGGCTGATGACCCCAAGCCCAAGACCGAGCCCAAGTACCCTGCGACGATCACGAGTGGGGTAAACGTACAGCTGCGTGTAAATGTTTATCCTGATCCTTGTGACATAGAGATCGGTGGTGGTGATATGAAGGGTTCGGAGCTGAATTTTGGTTCCCTGCTGGCGGCGGAGTTTAGTCATGAAGGGAATGTATCAGCCCCCAAGTCATTTAAGCTGAAATTAACGAATTGTGGCGATCCGGGGAGTCTCGGCCTTATACCCAAGATCACTGTATCTGGAAATACCATCGACGCTGAACATGGTGTGATATTTAGTGATCCTAGTTCCGGTGATTCTGGTACCTCTGAGGGGCTGGGGTTTATTATTTTAATCGAAGAAAATGAGAAGAAGAAAATAGGGCTGAATGATCAGTTGTCAATCAATCATCAGGAAATGGAGTTCCCGTTCCAGGTTGAATTTGATGAGGGCAGTGCTGAGATGTATGTAATGGTAGCAATCGCACGTGGAATAGATAGTAAGGTTATTCAACCCGGGACGCTGATTGCGCACGTCACATTTACATATTCTTATCAGTGAGGTGTGATTTATCACGGATGATAAAAATTGGGAGAGGCGGAAAGAGTTAGATGAAAACGAAAAATAGCAATCTTATAAACAGTGAATTAATGACATATCACAGCAGGGCAAAATATGTGTTGCTTTTCATGATGCTGATTGGATGGACCATCGGTTGTGTGACGACTTTTCCAGTGCAGGCGGATACGGATACGGAGCGTACAATCAATTTCAGAGGCATGTTATTGCCTCCGACCTGTGTGTTGAGTGTGAATGGGTCCAGCTTTGCCGGGTTTTATAATGATGATTTCGCTCCGGTCTATGCCAG
The DNA here is from genome assembly GCF_000517265.1 of Photorhabdus khanii NC19. Lineage (GTDB taxonomy): Bacteria > Pseudomonadota > Gammaproteobacteria > Enterobacterales > Enterobacteriaceae > Photorhabdus > Photorhabdus khanii. The sequence continues at coordinate 222,868 of NZ_AYSJ01000011.1, read as the reverse complement.
TGAACTCAGAAATAGCAAATATATCGCAAGAGATCCCGTGGAACTGAACTTTATGTTTAGTGACTGTGATCTAGGCGAATCAAAACCCGCTTTCTACATATGGAGTGATGTGCCTGCCATAACAGATCGGGAGCTTTTCATGCCTGATGACAGTGATGTTGTTAACAACAGTACTAAAGGAGTAGGGGTTAGGTTATTCGACGAGGGAACTAGCAAGTTTGTAGAGGTAAGGAAGGGGACTGATCCGTATAGGGTAGACCTCTCAGACAGTGTAAAAGGAAATGGTGGGAAATTGGAGGGAACAATGAGGAGGTTCAGGGCGTATGTGGGAGGTCTGGGCGATACAAATAATCCAGTAACCTGCAAAACAGAGAGTAACGATACCAATGTATTATGCGGAGGAGTTGCGGATGTGAAGATACATTTTGAGTTTGTGTATCAGTAGATGGCGTTAAGCCGGGTGTATTCAAGGGATTTTGTCTGATTCTCTGAGATGAAGTGGGATATATGAAAAAGATGATAGTCATGGGAATGCTGGCGATATGGGTGGTTATGGCATCGTCACCAGCACATGCGGGTCTTATGTTGAGGAAGACACGTATTATTTATCATCAGGGCGACAAGGTGCAAAGCATGTCATTGCAGAATTCAGGCGATGAGGTGTATCTAATACAAGCTGCCGTGACTCCGGGAGATAACTCAAATACCCGTTCATCGGAGTTTACCGTGTTGCCTCCGTTGTTTCGCATGGAGGGTAATAGCTTGAACGTGATGCGTGTTATACGTACCGGTGGTGATTTCCCAGCTGATCGAGAGTCTCTGTTTCGTTTTCGTATTAATGCGATTCCGGCGAAGAAAACACTAGATGAGAGCAAGGCCAATGGCAATGGGAAACCAGGAGAGATTGGTGCATCTCTGTCTATTGCGCTGGGGATGAATATTAAACTTATCTACCGGCCAGATAAGCTGCCGATGACACCGGAGCAGGCCTATAGCCGACTGACATTTATACGAGCAGGCAATACTGTCGTAGTGACTAACCCAACACCGTATTACCAGACTTTTGCCCAATTGAAACTTGACGGCAAGGCAGTAGATCTTAACAAAGCCCCGTCAATGTTGGCCCCTTTCGGCCAGATGACTTTTTCCTTAGCAGGTAAGGCGGGAAGTAAGGTGACATGGTCGATGATCACCGATGTCGGTGGAGTGAGTAGACTACAGAGCGGTACGTTACGGGCCGACTAAGTGTGTTTTTATATTTTGAGATTGGAAGAGCATGACATGGCGGAGCGTAATATTTCAATAAAACAGATCGTTATAACTGTGTCATGTGTTCTGACAATAATATTACCGGTATTGCCACTCAGGGCAGCAGAGAGTCTGAAGGGGTTGTATCTCGATGACGCTCGTGTGATTTATCCTGAATCATCCAGCAACGGAGTCTCTTCGACACTCATTAATAATAGCGACAACAATTATCTCATTCAGTCAATCGTACGAGAACTAAACCCAGAGACCGGTTTACCGCTGGGGGTTAAGGCGCCATTTATAGTTATTCCGCCGATTGCGAAGGTGGGGGCAGATGAACGGCAGGTGCTGAAAATCCTTCGTACTGGTGGGGTTTTGCCGAAAGATCGAGAATCTCTGTTCTTTCTGAATCTGCTTATGTTGCCTTCTGAGAAACAATTACCAGTATCTAAAGATGACTCTGGCAAGATGAGAATGGTGACAGCTCTGGCGGTGAAATTGTTCTACCGTCCTGAAGGGTTACCAGAAAAGGGGGTTGCCGGTGCGGTGAAACAGTTAAGCGCGTCAGTAAAAGAGGATGTCGTGATGCTGTCTAATCCGTCACCGTTTTGGATAACGTTGCAGACTTTGCATGTAAGTTCGTTTGCCGTACCGGGCAAGGATTTGTTTAGGATGGTGCCACCCTTTGGTCAGCAGAGCTGGTCGCTGCCGGCGGGTAAAGTGTCTCCTGGTAGTCATGTCACTGTATCGTGGCGTGCTATTGATGAGTTTGGGTTAGACACTGATGAAGAGAGTAGATCTATTGCCGTATCCGGCAGTGGTCAATAGCGATGTTGCAAGATATCGACAGAATAGATATGAGCAATGAACCTCTATATGTTAAATAAGAGATGGCAATTAAGAATGAAAGTGTTGATTCCGGCAATAAGCCGTCGTTCAAAACGGCCGTCTACTTGTTGTCGTTGTGTAAATCAAGGTATTTTTACTTCTCTTACCCTATCAAAGCACCAAATGGGGGGTTCTCTCGTTTTTTGTCGGGTGATGCTGGCATTTCTGACGGGATGGAGCGCTCAGGCAACAGCGCGTGATTATTTTGATCCGGCTTTATTGGACTTTGGTTCGAATTCCGGTCAACCGGTAGACTTATCACAGTTTGAGACCGTAGGAGGTCAGGCGCCGGGAACTTACCGTGTTGATATCTACGTGAATGGTACTTTTTTTGATACGCGTGATATTACGTTCCAGCGTCATAGCGAGGGTAATGCCGAGCTGACGCCGGTACTTACCCCAGATTTGTTGGAAGCGGCTGGTGTTAATATCAGCGGCATACCAGCATTGAAAGCATTGCCGGTGGATAAGCCGATAGAGAGTCCGTTGGGTAAATTGATTCCCCAAGCGGCGGCCCGCTTGAACTTTTCCCAGATGCGGCTGAATGTGAGCGTACCCCAAATAGCGATGAAGCCTTCAACGAATGGCCTGGTTGATCCGAAGTTATGGCAGGAGGGCATTCCGGCTTTTTTACTGAACTACAGCATCAATGGCAGCCAGAATCAGCGCTCACAATTTGGTAATAAACAGACTAATCAGAGTTTGTTCGGTAGCTTCAATTCTAGATTGAATCTGGGGGCCTGGCGTCTTCGTAATACGGCTACTTATTCTTATAACACTCAAACTTATAACCGGTATGACTCATTCAATGACGCAGTGAAAAAAACGACCGAATCCCAGCAACGTTGGAACTTTCAGCAAACCTATTTGCAGCGGGACGTGGTGGCGTTACGCAGTGATCTGACGATAGGGGATACCTCGACCGGTAGTGTGGCAGGTCAGGTGTTTGATGGTTTTCCTTATCGTGGTATTGGGCTTGCCACCAGTGACCCGATGATGCCCGGCAGGCTGAGTGGTTTTGCGCCGATTATCAGTGGGATAGCTAAATCTAATGCTCAGATTACGGTGACGCAGAATGGCAGTGTGATTTATCAAACCAACGTGGCACCCGGTCCATTTCGTATCACAGACTTGGTGGGCAGCAGTGTCGGGGGAGACTTACAGGTAACGATAACTGAGGCCGATGGTACTCATCATGGGTTCACTCAGGCCTATTCCAGTCTGCCTATGATGTTGCGGCAGGGGCAATTCAAGTACGAAGTGGCCGCCGGGCGTTATTACAGTAGTGGATATGGCAGCGGCATACGTAAGCCGGTGTTTGGTATGGCCTCGATGATTTACGGTCTGCCTGGTAACGTCACGTTATACGGTGGTGGCCTGGTGGCGCAATCGTACCAATCTGCGGCGCTGGGAACTGGGCTCTCTCTGGGTATGATGGGGGCATTATCTGCGGATATCACGACTTCCCGGACCCGGTTACAAAATACGCCTGACATCCTGCGTGGGGAATCTTACCGCGCTAAATATTCGAAAAGTATGCTGACCACTGGCACGACAGTGGATTTAACCGCGTACCGCTATTCCACACGTAATTACCTGAGTTTTTCGGATGCGAATACTCAAGGCTACAGTGTTTGGGGAGAACTCCCTTCTTGGATGTCTGAGCGGCGACGCAGTAGTTGGCAGATGCGACTGAGCCAGTCATTGCCCGGTAACTATTCTCTGTGGCTCAGTGGTCAGCGGGATAACTACTGGGGAAGCTCTAAAACTAACACCACACTATCGATGGGATTGAATGGTTCTTTCTACCGTGTGGGCTGGGGGCTTAATTACAGCATTGATCGCATGCGCGGTAACGGTGACTGGCCTGAGAACCGGCAAATTTCGTTGAACGTAAACGTTCCACTGAGTCTGTTTGGCTCCTATGCGGCGCTGAATAATGCGTATGCTAACTATAGTTTTTCCCGTGATAGTACGGGACGCAGTAATAACCAGTTGGGCATAGGCGGATCGGTGCTGGATGATAATAGTCTGTCTTGGAACGTATCGCAGAGTCAGGCGAATAAAGGGAGAGGGCGCAGCGGGTCAGTGTCAATGGGATATCTTGGTTCCTTTGGGCAAGCCAACTTGGGATACAACTACGATTCATGGGGGGGACGTGGTGTGAACTACGGGTTTAGTGGAGGACTGATTGCACATCAGCATGGCGTTACTTTGGCATCGCGTATTGGTGATGCTGCTGTATTAGTGCGGACATCGGGGGTTGCAGGTATTCGTGTGATGAATTCCAGTTCGGTGACTACTAATCGCTGGGGATATGCGGTTGTGCCTTATGCCCAGACGTACAGCCGTAATAGTATCAGTTTAGATCCGTCATCGCTGCCGGAAGGGGCTGACATGGCACAGGGTAGCAAGAACGTATTCCCGACGAGTGGCGCGGTTGTGATGGTGGATTACCCCGTGCGTATTGGGCAGCAGTTGCTGATGAATTTGACCTATAACGGTAAGCCCGTGCCGTTTGGGGCAATGGCGGGGCTTAAAGGGGATACAGACACAAATCTGGCCGCGATAGTCGGGGAGGGTGGACAAGTGTACCTGAGTGGTATGCCACCCAGCGGGGTACTGAAAGTGAAGTGGGGCAGTACACCGGACAGGCAGTGCGAGGTGGCGTTTAACCTGGGGCCTCCTCCGGTAAAGGCGAAGGCAGATAAAAGCTGGAACCCAATGAGGCAATTGAACGAAACCTGTCGTTAAGATGAGGCAATGTGTTGTGGCTCTGCACTGACAATCTAATGTGGAAAACCATAATTATTAGGAAGAGGACCCTCTGAAAGGCGGATGTAATCTGGTCGGGATGGGGTGTATCAACGAATGAAAATTTCTAACAGGACAACTGGGAAGTTACTCCCGGTTGGGCGGCCGATGAAGACGAATAAGACATTTATTAACAAGATAAAACAGGATATGAGTTGGATGGTGGTTCATTGTCGCTGGTGGCCGATGCCGATATGGGTGGGGATGATATGCCTATCCGTGGGTATCTTTTCTTCTCCCACACTGTTCGCCGCGCCGACAATAAATTGGAATGCTGATCGCGCCATTGAAGCTCTGGGGCCTGCTCGAAAGGTAAAGTGGAGTGACGGAATAATCACTTATCCGGCAACGGGTAAAGCGACCTTAAAAGATGTGTTTCCAACACTGTCTATGAAGTGGGGTAGTAGTAAAACGTTGGATCAGGTCAAGTTCCAGATCAAAGCAGGGCACGGGGAAATTTTTAAAGTCCCGAGAGTGGTTTCAGGCAGTTACGAATGCTCAATTGAAGCCAAATTTACAAATGGTCGTCCAGGAGTAGCCATTGTACACCTTACGGTGAGCCTTAATAAGCCATATCCAGATGCAAATTATTCTGAACTATCAACGCTCAAAGCGAGAACTACTGGTAATCAGGATGATGAAAGTGTAGCAAAGGCAAAACTAAGTGACCTTTCTTTTAATGTGTCTTGTCAAGGGGTAGATTTTTCATGGGAGCGAAAGGCCGATGAAAAAGTTGAATTCGAAACCCAGAATGTTAATGCACCTGTGGGTATTTTAATTGATGGAGGGGATTTTATGTGGTGGTCTAGACCAATTCTTCCGACTATCAAAGACCCTGTAACAGTGATGTCCCCTCCGGCTTGTATTTTTGAAAGTGAGTCTAGTAATAATTTTGATTTCGGAGAGATTCGCCGGGAGCCGTCGGACGCGATATTCCCAATAGAGTTACACCGGAAAACGGTAGGTATATATGATCTATTGATAAGTGTTGCATGCAATACACCCAATGAGGAAGATACAGGCGTAGCCATTGTGAATTTTTCTACCGAGCATCTAGGTGTTGATGGTAAAAGTATAGTGATGGACATTAAGGCGGAGGGGACTAAGGACTTCGGTAACGCGTTGGAGATAAAACTGTTGCCGCGAGTTCTAGGCATACAGACTAAGCTTGTAGGCGGCAACCAGATTGGTCAGCCAGTAACATTTGGTTCTGCAGCTGACCCTAAAAGTGTGCTGGTTTTTACTGTAGATGCTAAGTCAGCCGTGAAAAAAACTAAAAATAATGTAGTGTATTATTCTCATCATTCTCTCAGCAAGTTTCTTGTGCAGCTTTGGCAAACGAAGGCGATAGACCCCAAGATTTCTGGTGAGTTCAAAACGTCTATGAAGGCAACTCTAGTCATGAAATAACGCTGCGCTGGCAAGGTATTTAAATATGGCATGGTGGCTTAGCCGCCATAGGTACTTCGTCTCAATAAATCACACTATTTCATTTCTCATGTGGTAACAAATTGACCAGTTAGTCACCAGTGGAGAGTAAAATGACAACCAATGTTAATGATTCAATGCTGCTTCAGATAAGCGGCAGCCAGACCGATTTGCCTGGAGGTCAGACTATTACCGGCAAACAAAGTAATCATGGGGATTTTCGGCTGCCAGCCTGTTTGTCTCATTTGAAGGATACACCGTTGTACATGGCAGTCGCGTATTGGGGATTATTGAAGGGGCGCGGATTTACCAAAAGTGAAATCAGCCAGGTGTTCCGAGTGACAGAACGCCGGGCAACAGATGTGATGAATTATATCTACAATGAGCGACGTGATGTGATCGCCTGTGAAAAAGTCTTCTTTCGTGAGAAACAGGGAAGTCGTCGACTGATGCTGATTGTTACGGCAGTCGTTGAACCTATGCCCCAGAAGGGTCAGGCGGCGGTAACGAAAACGGTGAAGTCGACGCGCTCCCGGACATCATCACAAGCTAATCACATGCGTACTTGGTTTTTGCAGCGGGCTTGTGGTCCGTTTATCTCCTGAGTTGTATCACTCATGTGGTTATCTGGCGGGACATGATGGAAGACGGGTTTTTATCGGTTCTGTGTGTGATGCCTTATGGGGGGCTGATAAGTCGGATGGTACTGGCTATCGGGATCATATTGTTGGCCGTCTGTGGGTTTTTATTGGGCAACAAAATTCGCTACTCGCGGTATCCCCGTATGCTGTTAGCGTATTGGTGCCGAACATGGATCTTACCACTGTTATTTATCGCTATCGGGCTGGTATTGATGTTTGGTGTAGGTGGGGAGGGTTGGTTAGACCGCATACTGGATGAGGTTGATTCAGTATTGATTGGTCTGTTCTTTGATAACCAGGATGATATGCCGCCAGCCCCATATCCGGCGACGTCATCACCGGTAGATAGCGCTGTTGGCTGTTCACCTGCTGATTTGCACGAGCTATCCGGTTTAGTTTCTGTTACGACTGACTCGCATCACATCCGGCATGATCCGGATTTTGCGCATAATATTCGCTAACTGAATACGGTCTTTAGTCGTGAGCCGGATAAAAGCACAGTAAACCCGGCCGTCTTTCTCTTCGGTATTCATACTCTGAATATTGGAATTGGCTGCATTAATGGCGGCGGTTAGATTTGCCAGCGCCCCTTGATGGTTAAACATGTCCACTTTTATTTCGGCGGTGAAATCGTTATTGATCTCTTGATCCCACTCGACGGCCATAAATTTTTCGGGTTCTTTCTGATAACCACGGATATTACGGCAAGACTCATGGTGGATAACCAACCCTTTGCCGGGGCTGATATGGGCGATGATAGGGTCACCGGGGATGGGTCGGCAACATTTGGCAAACGTAATCAGCACACCGTCAGCGCCTTTGATGGGTAATTTACGGGCACCATTGTTGTGATAGGTATTGGTGGTATTTTCTGGCGGCGCGCCTAGCAAATTACGGGCGACGACGATACTCATGGTATTGCCAAGCCCGATTTCAGCCAGCAGATCGTCTATTGTCGAGAGTTTCATTCTCGTCAATTCTTTATTGATACTTTCCGGCGGAATATCAACCAGTTTCTTCCCACTACCCAACGCGTGATTTAACAGACGGCGGCCTAGCCCAATGGAGTCTTCTCGTTTAAGGTTTTTTAGCAACTGACGAATTTTAGCGCGGGCTTTTGAACTGACGACAAAGTTCAGCCAGGCCGCATTTGGGCGAGCGCCCGGCGCAGTAATGATCTCAACCGTTTGACCGCTGGTAAGCGGTTGAGATAATGGGTACGGTTGGCGATCAACTCGCGAGCCAACACAGGCGTGACCAATATCGGTGTGTACGGCATAAGCAAAATCGACCGGGGTGGCACCGGCAGGTAATTCCACAATGCGCCCTTTCGGGGTAAAAACGTAAATCTCATCAGGAAACAGATCAGATTTAACGCTTTCGATAAATTCAAAAGAGCTACCGGCACTTTGCTGTAATTCCAGCAGACTTTGCATCCAGCGCTGAGCACGGACTTGTGCGGCTGTACCGGATTCACCCTGCTCTTTGTAAGCCCAGTGCGCTGCGACGCCCATTTCCGCCATTTGATCCATATCCTCGGTGCGGATCTGGACCTCAACTGGCACGCCGTGAGGGCCAATCAGGGAAGTATGCAAGGATTGATAGCCGTTAGCTTTAGGGATGGCAATGTAGTCTTTAACTCTGCCCGGACGGGGTTTATATAGGCTGTGCATCCGCCCCAAAACCCGATAACAGATATCAACATTGTTAACGATGACCCGAAAAGCATAGATATCCATAATCGAATGAAAACGTTGCTCTTTGAGGTGCATCTTTCGGTAAATAGAATAGAGATGTTTTTCCCTACCGCTGACTTTGCACTCGATATTTGCTTCAGCCAGCCTGCCTGCGATTTCAGACAAAATTTTCTGGATCATCTCCTTACGGTTACCCCGGGCCGCTTTTACCACTTCTTTGATAACCCGGTAGCGGTTAGGGTGAAGGGCTTCAAACCCTAGCTCTTCTAACTCCGTTTTCAGATGATGGATACCCAAACGATGGGCTAAGGGACTGTAGATCTCTAACGTTTCCCGGGCGATACGGCGGCGCTTATCTGGGCGTAACGCGCCGAGCGTGCGCATATTGTGGGTACGGTCTGCCAGTTTGATCAAAATGACGCGGATATCCTGCACCATTGCCATGACCATTTTGCGGAAATTTTCCGCTTGTGCCTCTTTTTTATCGCGGAAATTCAGCTTATCAAGTTTGGAAACCCCTTCGACTAACCCGGCAACCACAGGGCCGAAAGGCTGGGCGATATCCTGAAAGGTGGCGGGCGTGTCTTCAATAACATCATGCAACAAGGCGGCCATCAGCGTTTCATGGTCGAGACGCATCTCGGCCAAAATACAGGCAACTGCGACAGGATGAGTAATGTAAGGCTCACCGCTGGTACGGGTTTGCCCTTCATGGGCATCCCGCGCAACAGTGTAAGCCTGCTTGAGGAGCTCAATCTGAGCCCCGGGCAGGTATTTTTGGGCAAGCTGATTCAGGCTTTCGAACAGATACAAGGCAGACCTACCGTAGATTAACGACGACTTTCCGCGATAGCAGAAACCGCCTGCATTTCTGCAGCTTCCTGCTCTTGTTGTTCCTGGCGTTCACGCACGTCCAGAATTTTACCGTTGATCAGGCCCTCTTCCACTTCACGCAGAGCGATAACCGTGACTTTATCGTTCTCTTCAGCAACCAGAGGATCTTTACCACCTGTTTGCAGTTGACGTGCTCGACGAGCGGCGACCAACACCAGGTCAAAACGGTTACCAATTTTTTCTACAGCGTCTTGAACAGTTACGCGTGCCATATGTGTGCGACTCCACAGGTAAAGAAATGACTGGGCATCATACTGAAACTTGGTTCAGTCTGCCAATAATTTGCTGATTAAAGCATCATGCCGTTGTGCCTGGCGCTCCCGATGCAGGCGTTCTGAACGGATGATGGTGTGCAGATCGGCCAATGCAGTATTGAAATCATCATTAACGATTAAATAATCATACTCGTTATAGTGAACCATTTCTGCAACGGCTTGATCCATGCGTTTTTCAATAATATCTTCACTATCCTGCCCTCGACCGCGCAGACGGCGACAGAGCTCTTCTTTTGACGGCGGCAGGATAAAAATGCTGCGGGCAGAGGGCATTTGTTTGCGGATCTGCTGCGCTCCTTGCCAATCGATATCAAGAAAAACATCAACGCCACTGGCAAGGGTGTCTTCAATCACTTTTCGGGATGTGCCGTAATAATTACCGAAAACACGGGCGTGTTCCAGAAATTCATGGTTACTGATCATCTGACGAAAGACTTCTTCGGTGACAAAGAAATAGTGCTCACCCTGATTTTCACCGGGACGCATTGCACGTGTGGTATGGGAAACAGAAACCTGAGTATCATACAGAGGTTGAGTCTTTAACAAAGCCTGAATCAGGCTTGATTTACCCGCTCCGCTTGGCGCAGAGACAATATATAACGTGCCTTGGATCATGGTGGTATCTTGGTTGATTGGATAATAATTAAATAAAGCAGAATAAAATTCTTATAATAGTATACACGTACCCATTCACACATGTCGCGTTGCCGATGCATTTCCGCCGAAATTTTCTTAAGGGAAAAATTGCCAATGGATATTTTGTATCGCCAAGGGGTTGACTTCTTTAGTTAAAATTTTGCTCTATGTATTATCACAACTGTTGTTGAATGAAACAAAAATGTTGTATTTGCTGTTTTATGTGTCATCATCGCTTGGTCGAAAAGGAGGCATGGATGAAATACAGTGAGTTCCGCCGATGGCTAATTTCTCAAGGAGTTTTAATTGAGAAGGCTAGAGGTGGAGGAAGCCACCGCAAGGTATCCATAAACGGTAAATCGTCGGTTTTCCCCGATCATGGTTCCAAAGAAATTCCGGAACCATTGAGAAAGAAAATAATGAAGGATCTGGGGCTTTAAATTTCAAGGGAGGTACTATGTTTAATTATCCCATAAAGCTGGAATATGACGAAGAAACGGGAAGTTATGTGGCTAGTTGTCGAGATCTTCCCTTATTCAACTCGGTAGGTGACTCAGTCGATGAAGCGCTTCTCGAATCTATTGATGGGTTGATTACGGCTATTTCTATAGAAATAGGCGAACGTCGGCCTATACCTGAAGCATCAGTGTTGGAGGAAGATGAATACGTCGTCAGTCTTCCTATTCTCGTGGTAATGAAAGTGGCATTGCATAATGCAATGATAGAAACAGGAACACGCAAAGCAGATCTTGCGCGTCGGTTGGGGCAAAAGGGGCCACAGATTGATAGGCTTCTTGATGTTGAACATTCATCAAAGGTTGAAATAGTTGAACTGGCTTTGCATCAGTTAAATAGAAAGCTGGATATAGCAGTTCATACTGCATGACATCATTAATTTAAGAAGCACTATAATATCCGACGCATTGAGATGAAAAAGCGCGTTATTTTGAGCGTTTTTACTGTCTTAAAAGGGCAGCGCTAACCGCGGCAAGGCCCGATTACGTCTGGCGGCAGTCCATGAGCGGGCGGATCTGGCAATGCCCTTTCTGTCGAGTCGAACATGACCGCGATATCAATGCGGCGATCAACATCCAGCGCAAGGGCATAACAGCATTACAGGCGGCGGGACTTGTCGTTTCTGCCCACGGAGGCCAGCGTAAATCCGTCATAAAGACGGTTGCGGCCTGAGAAGTGGGAAGCCTCGCTGTTTTTTTACGGCGGGGAGCAGTCACCGGGTTACAATGAAAGAGTATGGCTTAATCGGCAATTAATCGTATTCACCATGTGCTTTAATATCCCCGCCTCCCCAGCCAACTCGTTTGCCATTTGTTCGCAAAGCCGTAAAGGCGCGCCCCGATGAGTCTACGCTGACAATATCCTGCAATTTAGCGATTTCGGGTGGAACAAACCCACCGGTACTTGGCTTCCCCCAGGCAACGACACTACGGTCCGCCCGCAGGGCCGCGAAAGCAGAATTTGTTGCACTCAGGCCGACGATATCGTTCAGTTGAGCAATATCGAGTGGGAGTATGCCACCATTATCTAGATCTCCCCAGGCAACGACACTACGGTTTGCCCGTAAGGCCGCGAAAGCAGAATTTGTCGAACTTAGGCTGACAATATCATTCAGCCGAGCAATTTCTGATGGGACATGCTTCCTATCACTCCTTCCCCAGGCAACAACGCTGCGGTTTGCCCGTAGGGCAGCGAAAGCATCATCATTTGCACTTAAACTGACAATATCATTCAGCTGAGCAATGTCTGATGGGACATTACCGCTATAACCCTTTCCCCAGGCAACAACGCTGCGGTTTGCCCGTAGGGCAGCGAAAGCATTATCATTTATACTTAAACTGACAATATCATTCAGCTGAGCCATGTCTGATGGGACATAACTATGACTACTGGTCCAAGTAATAATGCTGCGGTCGGCTCGCAAGGCGACGAAACGATCATATGTTGAACTTAAACTGACAATATCGTTCAGTTGAGCAATATCAGGTGGGGTTTTGTCGCTGTAGTACTCATTGCTCCAAGTAACGATGCTACGGTCGGCTCGCAAGGCGGTAAAGGAGTATTGTGTGGCACTTAAACTGACAATATCGTTCAGTTGAGCAATATCAGACGGGGTTTTGCTACCGTAGTTATCCCCCCAAGTAACGACGCTACGGTCGGCTCGCAAGGCGGCAAAGGCGTATTGTGTGGCACTTAAACTGACAATATCGTTCAGTTGAGCAATCTCAGGTGGGATTTTGCCACCGTAGCCCGCATCCCCCCAGGCAACGACGCTGAGGTCGGCTCGCAAGGCGGCGAAAGCACCACTTGTTGCACTTAAACTGACAATATCGCTCAGTTGAGCAATTTCAGGTGGGATTTCGCCACCGTAGCGCGTATCCCCCCAGGCAACGATGTGGCCATTCTGTAATAATATGGCGGTTCCAAAGTCATTAGAGTCTATGACGTCATTGCTACCATAGCTGATAGTTTTTCTTCCAGATCGTTGTTTGATAAAAGTGTCTTTGGTCTCTGTGCTGAATGAGAACTCGTTATGTTGATTCATATCACTCTCCTGATAGGCTGTGTCGGATTTATTTGTAGGAATTCTGCGCCGCAAAACCTATTTCTTCCCCATCAAACTGGGTTTCTGCTTAAAGGGTGTAAGCACCTGTATTGCGGTATTTGATTTGCTGGCGGTCAGCGTAGTGTGTTAATCCGTTCATAACAGGTGAAGAGATTATGAGGATTAACTCAATTTTCAGGCCAGCATCTCTCCTGCTAAAAAACACATTTACTGATTAATCGTATTCACCATGTGCTTTGGTATCTCCTCCTCCCCAACCTACACTGCGGCCATCTGCTCGCAAGGCTGCAAATGCAGAGTGTGATGCACTCAGGCTAACGATATCCTTCAACTTAGCAATTTCCGGTGGCACATAACCACCGCGACTTGGTTGTCCCCAGGCAACGACGCTGCCATCTGCCCGCAGAGCTGCGAAAGCACAATCTGCTGCACTCAGGCTGACGATATCGTTCAGTTGAGCAATCTTAAGTGGTAATGTTCCGCCAATGTCCATATCTCCCCAGGCAACCACACTGCGGTCGGCTCGCAAGGCGGCAAAGGCATACGGTGTGGCACTTAAACTGACAATATCCTTTAATGCGGCAATTTCGGGTGGAACCACTATTCCCCACCAGGAAACGACGCTGTGGTCTGCCCGTAGGGCGGCGGCATAATTATAATTGGTAGTTATGCTAACGATATCTTGTAATTTGGCGATTTCTGGCGGGATAATTTCCACACCCCAAGAGACAACGCTGCCGTTCGCTCGTAGGGCCACGAAAGTATTATTTGTTGAACTTAGGCTGACAATATCCTTTAATGCGGCAATTTCGGGTGGGGTTGGCAAAAAATCCAATCCCCAGGAGACGACGCTGCCATCTGCCCGTAAGGCGGCAAAAGATTGCTCTGTTGCGCTTAGGCTGATGATATTGTGTAGCGATAATCCACACATTCTTGGCAGAGCCGTGTTTAAAAAATCCACTGCTCCCCAAGAGGCTATGCTGCCGTCCGCCCGTAGGCCCGTGAAAACATCTCTTATTGGAATTGAACTCACACTGACAATATTCTTCATCTTATCCACTTTTGATTGTGGCGGGAGTAGGTCATTGAGGAGTGAACCCCAGATAGACACGCTGCCATCTGCCCGCAAGGCTGAAAATGCAGATTTTGTTGCACTTATGCTGACAATATCCTGCAATTCGGCAAATTCGGCAATTGGTGGCGGGACTTGATTATCATCTGAGTTTTTCCCCCAAGTGATCACTCTGCCATTTTGCAATAACATGACGGTTGTCGATTCAATAGAGATGATGGAGGTATTGCCACCAGAGTTACTTTCTCTTCCTGATTTTAGGTTTTGCTTGATAAAACGATCACCGGTAGCCATGTTTGATGAGAGATGGTCATTTTGGTTCATATTGGCTCTCCTAAATAAGGTTGATATTGGGTTTGCTTTTACCTATAAGATAAAATCGGTTTATCGCGAGTTAAGCTAGATTTATATTGCTACTGGGTAACATTACCTGTTATTTGAATAAAAAGATAATAGAAAAACACGATCAGTTTATAATTTTGTGGATGTATTCCAGTAAAGAAAATATCACATAAATTGAGGTGTTATACGAATGAAAGTATTGAAAGAATAACATGAAAAGGTAAACGGATAATATGATTGAACGTGAATGATGTGACTCAGAAGAGTTAAACGCGACGTAATGATATTAAATGGTTAGTGTAAATATTAACAGTTCCAGTAATTGGTTATTTACTTCTCATTTGAAGTGAGAAGTTATCGCTTTTTTAATTTTTATTGGAAAATCAGTATAATAACTGGAGTTGAATATTGTGATATTTCAGATTGATAAAAAACAAGGTGAATGATAACTCAGTATATTATCCGTATTCATTGGATATTCAACCGGGGATTGTTCCCCGGTTGTCGGGTTAAAGATTTTCATTGTGTTGCTATCACTTCATCCCAGATAAATGACCTTTACTCTTAGTTTCTGATGGTTATTATTTTATTCATTGGGTAAAAGGATGGCAGGATCTTTAAAATTGGGATTTAAATCAACGGGTGCAGACCAGAGCACAAGGCTATAGATCACATTTTGGATATCTTGGCTGTCTTGCATTATAATTAACGGCACCCCATTTTCCCAGTTATTTTCGAATTGAACTTGCTCTTCAGGTTTTCGCTGCCATGAAAAACCCGTTCCTTCGCAAGATACTTCGTAACACAGATCGAGTAGCTTAGACTCCATTACGTTACTGTCCCCTTTGAACCATTGGGACTCATTATTTTCAACGATTGCATCCGTATAAAGTGTTATGGTGGCCTCTCCTGGCAGGCCATCTTTGCGGGAGGCTATTATCTCACAAGTGTACTTTCCTGTAACAACATGTGGAACAATGAAGATTCGGTTTTTCGCTTTAATCCAGAACATCATATCTTTTAACACTGCGGTATCAGGTAAACGTGTCCCTGGAAAATCGAAATGTGGATCACCTTTAGGAAAGACTAAGGTACTCGTCCCACTTTCCGGATAACGAACCAATTTATCGTTATTCTCTTTCCCATATATCTTCGGGTTTCCGAGAGCTAAAATGGCTTTCTCTGGAACCCAGTCTATGATTTGAGGATTACTCGTGATTTGAGGTTGACTAGGTTGTGTATACTTAATAAAATATTCTTTAGAAGTTTTCATTTATTGCTGTAATCCCCTCCCGGTTAAATTATATCGACCTTTCAGAGATTCTCCTTTTTCCGATTATTATTTTCTGTATCCGGGTACCCGTGCAAGCTGTCATTACACGTTACCTCATTGGATTTTAGCTCTTACTGCCGTCAGTTTTTACTGGCGGTATTTCTATCGATAAGGTAAAACCTACTCTTGTGAGTTAAGCCGGATTTATATTGTCACTGAATAACATTACCTGTTATTTGCATAGAAAGATAGTAGAAAAAAGTGATTGGTTGATAATCTGGCGGATGTATTCCGGTAAAGAAAATATCACATACATTGAGATGTCATACGAATGAAAGTATTGAAAGAGTAACGCGAACGAGTAAATAAATAATAGGGTTAAGCGTGAATGAGGCAGGTCTGGAGGAATTAATGTTCGAATGGTAATATTTAAATGGTTTACGTAAAAACTGACCGTTAATGGAAACGGGTTATCTATTTCCAATGTACTTCGAGTGCTCAACCGGGGATGACTCCCCGGTTGTTCTATTAACGATTTTTATTTATTGCGGCTATCTGCCCTTCTCACCCCGGATAGATTATCTGGGTTATCACAGGGATCTGGCTTCGCTAGGTTAGCACTGCCCGTACTATCCGTACTAGTAGATCTCTGGATGGCTGGGTCTTTAAACCTATTATTCGGATTGTTGTCTGGTGGTGTCCAGAAAGCAACATTATGAATCCAATTGCAGGTGTCTTGCATTTCAATTGAGGGTACCCCGTTTTCCCACTTACTTTCCAATTCAAATTTCTCTTCGGGTTTACGCTCCCATGAAAATCCGGTCCCTAGGCAGTTTACTGTGTAAGTCAGGTCGTTCACGTTAGATTCCATAACATTTTTGTCTCCCTTGAACCAGTAGATGTCTGGATTGACAACGATAGCATCCGTATAGAGGGTCACTGTGGCTTTCCCTGGAGATCTATCTTTACGTTTGGCAACCATCTTACAGGTATACTTACCTGTAACCACATGTGGCACCTTGAAGAGTCTGTATTGTGCTCTAACCCAGAACATGCCGTCTTTTAGCATCATCTCTTTTCCTATCGGTTTTGGAAAATTATGATCTATTACTGTCGGAAAGACATTCAATAAGGTACTGGTACCCACTTCTGGGTAACGAATTGGCTTACCGTTGTTGTCTTTCCCATTTATCACCGGATTCCCGAGAGCTTTGATTGCCCAACTTGGGTTCCAATTGGGTGTAGCAGCGGCAAATACCGAGGTGGAAAAGAGCGCCCCTACAGACACGCACATCATCCATACCGGCCACTGGCGGTAATGTGCCGTTATCCGGCCAATATCCTGCTTCATTCTGTTGATGAATGTGTTACCCGCATTCATGGGATATTCAGATGGGGATAGCTCCCCAGTTGTTACGTGAGAAATTTTCATTTATTGCTGTAATCCCGTCCCGGTCAAATGACATCGACCTTTCAGAGATTCCCCTTTTTCCGGTTATTATTTTCTGCATCGGGTACCCGTGCAGGTCGTTACTACACGTTATCTGTCTTAATGACAGGTTTTGTTCAATTAGCCTCTGGACTCCGGCTCTTATTCACCTCCTGTTTATCGGAGGAAACCCAAGTCAAATACCACTTTGCACTGACTGTCCGCATTACCTTATGTTGCTTTCCGAGCCTTTATACCCGTCATCTTTCAAGTTGCCTCTTTGTTGGCTGCACTCACTCACCCCGGTCACATAGTTATCTATGCTCCCGGGGATTCGCTCCCTTGCCGCCGCGATGCATCTTGAAATCCATAGGGTATAGGTATATTTGCCTACCATTTTCTGCTATTACTATCGCCGCTAGATTTATTAGCAATTGCTGGCTGATACACATGGGATAATTCAATATGACTATTGTTTATTGAGTTGAGGCCGGAATGGAAAACTATCTCGGCCAATGTAACCTTGGGTATTTGTATCCCAAAAACTCAGAGGGTAGCGTGTAGAATAGCGATGTGCTGCTAAATCTACTGTTGTGTCAGTCTTTAGTATATTTTTAGTGGTTCATACTAAAAAATACTTAATAGGGCAATTAATCGTATTCACCGTATGCTTTAGTATCCTCGTCATTTCTGCCTCCCCAAGCGACTACACTACGGTCTGCTCGTAGGGCTGTGAAAGCAAAACTTGTTGAGTTTAGGCAGACAATATCCTTCATATTGCTCTCCTAATTAAGGTTATATTGGATTTACCTTTTACCCACAGGGGAACCTATGCCATAAAACCTATCCCTTGCGGGTTAAACTGAATTTCTACTGACATGAATAATATTAGACATTATTTAAGTAAAAATCTAATAGAAAAAAGTTATCGGCTGATAACCTTAGGTTAATGCTACACCTGATTGTTGGTAGTGGTTTTTAGATTATTTTCTACAGATAGATCACAAGAGTGGTAATAATGAGATTTAGGCAGAGGAATTTAGCGGGGATATACATCTTTATGACTATTATTACGTGAACGAGTAACTTAATTTGGTAATAACAGAGGGCAGGTAAGCTAATATTTCAAATTAATGAGACGCTGAAATCGGCTAATATAATGAAGGATCACCAGCTTGCCCGCGTTATCGGGGATGCGGGCTGGAATAGCTTCCTCATGAAACTGGAATACAAAGCCGCAGCGGCGGGACTCGTCGTTTCTGCCCATGGAGGCCAGCTAAATCCGTCATAAAGACGGTGGCGGCCTGAGAAGTGAGAAGCCTCACCGTTTTTTACGGCGGGGAGCAGTCACTGATTGACAATCAGCATTATTTCCCAAGGTGATCACACCACCATTTTGCAATATATAGCAATTGAAATAAAAATATTGTAAGAGTGGCATGAATAAGTAAGTCGATAATATGGATAAGTGTGAATGAGGCAAGTCAGGAGGAATTAATTTCCGAATAGTGATATTTAAATGATTTATGTAAAAACTGACCGTTACGGAAACGGATTATCTATTTTAATATATTTCATATTAATAAGAAACAGGGTAAATGATAGCTCAGTATATTTATCCGTATTCATTGAGTGCTCAACCGGGGATAACTCCCCGGTTGTTCTGTTAAAGATTTTTATTTATTGCTGCTACCTGCCTTCTCATTCCGGATAGGTTATCTGGGTTATTACAGGGATCTGGCTTCTCCAGGTTAGCTATTAGGTCTCAGGATGGCTGGGTCTTTAAACTGACCATTTGGATTGTTGTATGGTGGCGTCCAGAAAGCAACATCATAAATCCAATCGTTAGTGTCTTGCATTTTAATTGACGGTACCGCGTTTTCCCACTTACTTTCCCACTCAAATTTCTCTTCGGGTTTACGCTCCCATGAAAATCCGGTCCCTCGGCAGTTTGCTGAGTAAATCAGGTCGTTCACGCTAGATTCCATAACGTTTTTGTCTCCCTTGAACCTGTAGAATATATAATTTACAACGTTAGCATCCATCTTGAGGATTGCTGTGGCTTTCCCTGGACGTCCATCTTTACGTTTGGCAATCATCTGACAGATATACTTACCTGTGACCACATGTGGGACCTTGAAGATGCTGTTTTGTGCATTTATCCAGAACCTGCCTTGTTCCAGCGTCATATCGCCTCCTATCAGCTCTGGAAAATTATAATCTAGTACTGGCGGAAAGACATTGAATAAGGTACTGGTACGGAATTCTGGGTAACGAATTGGCTTACCCCTGTTGTCTTTCCCATTTATCACCGGATTCCCGAGAGCTTTGACTGCCCACACTGCGTTCCAAGGGGGTGTAGCAAGAGTATAATAATACTCTGATGGGGATAGCTCCCCGGTTGCCATATTAAAAATTTTCATTCTTTGTGATAACCCTGTCCCGGCCAGATTGTATTGGCCTTTTAAGGGCCCTCCTTTTTCAGATGATTATTCTCTGCATCGGGTCACCCGTGCAGGTTGTTATTACACGGTTTCGTTCATGTAAGAGTATTGCTGGAACTCATGTTTGAGGAGAAATCGTCTTGATTCATATTACTCTCCTAACTTACGGTTATATCGGATTTACCTTTACCTACAGGGAACCTATGCCATAAAATCTATCCCTTGCGGGTTAAGCTGAATTTCTATTGCTACGAAGACATAAATAAGATTAGCAATTATTTTTAAAAAAAGATAATAGGAAATAGTTATCGGCTGATAACTTCAGATTAATGCTAAATTAATTTTTTGGTAGTTGATTTCAGATTATTTTTTTATCTATAAGTGGTAAGGGTTGAAATTATGAGACTTGAGCTACAGAATTTAGGGAGGATGTACATCTTTATGACTATTACTATGTGAACGAATAACTTAATTTAGTAATAATTAATGGGAAGGCAGGAAATAAGGCGTTGTTAAGTTTTTGTCGTAATACCCGTTCTATGTGGTTTTTAATATTTATTTCCCAAGCTGCTTGGTTAAATTGTTGTTTTTTTAATCTTTATTTGAAAGTCGATTTTGGTGATAACCGAGGGCGGGTAAGTTGGTATTTTAAATTAATACATGACAGGCTGAGTTATTATCTTTGTTTCAGCCATTGGTTAATGGTTTACAATAACAAAACAATACTTAATAGATTGATTAACTGTTTGGATTAAGTTGTTTTGAAGCTAAAACGCAGTTCACAATTACACGCTTTGGCGTAGTTCAATAGTGTTTTAAGTGTTGGGCTTCCATTTCCTTTTTCAAGCCTGGAGATATTCGCTTCTTTCGTTCCCATACGCTGTGCAACTTGATTTTGCGTTAAACCAGCAGCGTGCCGTATTCGTAATAGAGTATTAATTAGCTCGAATTTTGGCTCTAGCGCATCATACTCAGCTTTTACATCTGAGTTAGCTAATGCTTTGGATTTTAGATGAAATGTCACCGGCGCAAGAGCGCACTTTTATGGCTATCTTTGATGCTCAACTGGCAAATGACGATGGTTCAGAGGCGCGTGCTCACCTCAATGCGGGTGAACCAATTTATTATGCAGAGTTTGACACTCCAGCAGGAATGGTTATTAAGGAATACCCAGGTGGCCGTAGGGAACTGGTTAGTTTTATGAGTGGTACAGAGCAGGTAGTTGAGGTTCTGGAAGCATGATGCATCGGCCTCAGCTCTGCACAGAAATTAAAAAAATCGTAATTGATAAATAACAAGCAATCATAGAGGTTAACATTGTATTTCGAATTGCTGAGGGTTATCTGGTAGTTGAATAGAGATAATTCGTTATTTGGGGATTTTAGGCATTTATTCTTCGAACCGCTTCGCAAAGTTATTATCTCTGCCTTGGACACTATCTCTTTATCCTCTATTTTGCCGTTATGCATGGATAGCCAGGGAGCACGGATGCTTAATTTATTGATATTGATTCTGTTCATTGTTTTCAGTTCACCGATAGTTGCGGCTGAAATTTTTGTTTCGAATACAGAAAAGAATTGCCCCGAATGGTCGCAGGACAAATTACAACGTGAAACTAAAAGCTTGATGCAACAGATGGCTCACTGGGATCAGCTCTATCGTCAGAAAGGGATCAGCGAGATCGATGATGAGGTTTATGATCAATTAATGGCGGAGCTGACTCATTGGCAATTCTGTCTGAAACAAGCACCCCATTCAGATTTTCCTGTGGAAGTTTTTCCCGATAATAAGCTTGTTCATCCGGTTGCTCATACCGGATTAAGTAAACTGAAAGACGAGCAGGAAATTAACCGATGGTTGCACGGTAGATTACCTGTCTGGTTACAGCCAAAGATTGATGGTGTAGCGGTAACATTGGTTTATCAGAACGGGAAACTCGTTTCATTAATCAGCCGGGGCAATGGTGCCGAAGGGGTAAATTGGACAGCAAAAAGCCGACATATTCCCGATATTCCGCAGAATATAGAAAATGCTCCACCTGATTTGGTATTGCAAGGAGAACTCTTTCTGCATAAAGAGGGGCATAGACAGCAATTATTGGGGAGTGATGGCGCTCGTAATCGGGTTGCGGGTTTGATGATGCGTAAGGACCATTCGTCAGAATTAAAGCAAGTCGGTGTATTTATCTGGAGTTGGCCGGATGGCCCTGCGGAGATGGAAAGTAAATTGCGCAAACTGGCAGATATGGGGTTTCCATTGGCGCTTCGCTACAGTCATAAAATAGAGGAACCAGAGCAGGTGCAGAAACTGCGGATGCACTATTTTGAACAACCCATGCCTTTTGCTACAGACGGTATCGTGCTGAAACAGGAAATTGAACCTAAAGGAAACCAGTGGCGGTCTGGATCTAACAGTTGGGCTGTGGCATGGAAACACCCTTTACGCCATCAGGTCACACAAGTCAGGGAAGTTAATTTTACTATTGGCAGAACGGGCAAAATCTCAGTGGTGCTTGGGCTGGATAAGGTGAAACTGGATGATCGGCAGATAAGTAGAGTCAATATTGGTTCTGTTCGTCGTTGGCGACAGTTGGATGTATTACCGGGGGATCGGGTGACGCTTACATTGGCAGGTCATGGTATCCCGAAATTAGCTCAGGTGGTATGGCGGATCAAAGAGCGTCAGGATATTCAGCCACCGGATAAGCAGCGTTATCATGCGCTGAGTTGTTTGACGTTAACGGTGGGTTGTGAACAACAATTTAATGCACGACTGAAATGGCTGGGTGAAAATCTGCAAATGACAGGTGTCAGTAGCGGCAGTTGGGCAATGTTGACCGAACAGAAGTTAGTCACTGATTTAACCGGTTGGTTAGCACTTTCAGTTCAACAAATTGCTGCCTTACCGGGAATTGGAGATAAACGAGCACAGGCTATTTATTCACAATTCAGCAAGGCAAAAAATCAGCCTTTTTCCTATTGGATGAAAGGGATTGGAGTGCCTTATATGGATAAGTTGCCTGACGATGTTGTTCACTGGCTGCAACTGGAGCAGAAATTAGCCGGAACACAGTTAAAACAGCAACTTACTACCGGGCAATTTAAAAAGTTGTCTGATTTTGTCAATGACACGCAGATTAAAGCAATCGCGGAAAAACTGTCAGTGGCAAGGATAACAGGTTTTGACCGGGAAAACGGGGTGGTGGTTAACCCCGCTGATATGGCTCAGTGATCGGAGTGTTCGTAATTAAAGACCGGTAATCCAAGACGGTAGCGAATAGCAACCAATCTTGCTGTCAGACCGGCGATCAGGGTAATCAGAACAATGCCGTTTTGCGGTAACGGTGTGTGCTGTAAGCCAATATATAACCAGGCGGCGGTAAAGGAGACACCCGCATAGATCTCTTTCTGGAAAACCAACGGAATGGTGTTACACAACATATCGCGTAACACGCCACCGAAAACACCGGTGATAACTGCCGCAATGGAAGCAATGATTGGGCCATAGTTCATATCCAACGCAATCTGTGCGCCAATAATGGAGAAGACAATCAAGCCAATGGCATCAAGGATCAGAAACAGGCGGCGTAAATGTTTCATCATCGGCGCAACCCAAGTGGTGATTACGGCGGCACAGGCAACGGTGACGATATATTCAGGGTGCTTAACCCAACCGAGGGGATAATGCCCTAGTAGTATATCTCGAACGGAGCCACCGCCAATCGCCGTTACGGAAGCAATA
Source organism: Photorhabdus khanii NC19 (assembly GCF_000517265.1). Classification (GTDB taxonomy): domain Bacteria; phylum Pseudomonadota; class Gammaproteobacteria; order Enterobacterales; family Enterobacteriaceae; genus Photorhabdus; species Photorhabdus khanii. Next base: position 199,465 of record NZ_AYSJ01000011.1, on the reverse strand, counting down.
ATAATCACGCCGAACATATCCATTTTACGGCGGCCGGAGGCTAAAGCCCCGGTCATCGCTTCAGCTGTAATACCAATGATATAAAGAACACTTAGTAACATAGAAATGAAATGTACGTAGCATAAAAAAGTAAGAGTAATGTCGAAGTGGTAAAGTCTCGACTGAAATTTTTTAGTTCCATCCATTTCGGATTAATATTATTTATCCGAAAAAACCTGATGCAAGGATAATAAAATGGCCTTTCAGGAACGGCAAATCACGTTAGATAACCGTAGCTACCAGCTTACTAATATTAATGTCTGGACACCAGACAGTCAGTGGTTAGTTTATGATGTGCGTCCTCATGGTGCTTCTTTTACTGGTTTAACGATAGAAAAAATTCATGTACAGAGTGGAAAAACAGACATTATCTATCAGGCAAAGGAGGGCGCTCATGTTGGCGTAGTGACAGTCAGCCCAACAGAACCTGTCCGATATGCGTTTATTCATGGGCCAGAATTCCCAGATGAGCAATGGCACTATGACTTTCATCACCGTCGGGGCGTAATTGTCAGTGAGGATTCTCCGGGAAAAGCGGTTACGCTGGATGCAATGGATATTACTGCCCCTTATACCCCGGGAGCGTTGCGCGGAGGCAGTCACGTTCATGTGTTCAGCCCAGATGGTAGCCGTCTGAGTTTTACTTATAATGACCATGTTATGTATGAGCTTGATCCGGCACTTGATTTGCGCAATATCGCCGTGTCTGTGCCCCTCAAGTCGGTTGAGTCACCTAAACATCATCCCCGTGAATATGATGGTAGTTATTTCTCCGTTGTCGTCAGTAGTACAACGCCTCAGCCGGAACCGGGTAGTGATGAGATTAACCGCGCCTATGAAGAGTGTTGGATAGGTTGGGCCGGATATCGTAGAGCTGATGGCAACCGGCAGCGCTGGGCGTTGGCATTTATTGGCGATACCCTTTCTGCAACAGGGGAGAAAGTACCGGAAGTCTATGTCGTTGATCTGCCTGAACGGGATGTTGATTATGCAATAGCCGGGGAAAAACCGTTGGAAGGCACGGAAACAACGTTACCCGCGCCGCCTGCGGGTGTAATGCAGCGTCGTCTGACATTTACTAGCCACAAACGTTGCCCGGGGGTGGTGAATAATCCGCGTCACTGGCTGCGTGTTTCACCGGATGGTGAACAGATTGCTTTTCTGATGAAAGATGATAATGGCATTGTGCAATTGTGGACAATATCGCCAAATGGTGGCGAGCCCCGTCAAATAACGCAGAATCATTGTGGTATTCAATCTGCTTTTAGTTGGGATCGGAGCGGTCAGTATGTTGCTTTTATTTGTGATAACAGTGTGATGCTGTGTGATGTGCGAAATAGCCAAATGCGGCGTTTGACAAAGCGTACAGAGAAAGCGCCTTCTGCGGATGCGGTTGTGATTTCACCGGATAGTCATCATATTGCCTTTATGCGTGCAGTCGATGGTTATATGCAAATTTTCCTGGTGGAAACCGGGATAAAATAAATACATTTGCTACCAGTTGGTTATCCTCTGGTGGCAATAAATAAACCAAAACGAATGATTAGTTAGCTTTAGTCTGATTTTGATTTTGCGCTTTGTCTATTTCCTCAATTCGCTCTTTTGGTGAACTTGCTGACTGATCCTCGTCGGATTTTATATAGTCATAAGGTAATAAAAGGGTATCTAATAGCGCAGAAAAAGGCAGATCAATCGCTAGCAGTGGTTTCATCACCCAGCCAGTGTCATCATCTTTTAGCATTTCAATATTCGCCTGAGCACCGGAATAATAACCACGGATAGGTCCTGAATGCGTCATGATGCTTGTACATCCGCTGATTAGCAGACATCCTAATGTGACGCAAAATAGAATTAATTTATTACTTTTCATCGGTTCAATTGATCTCGTATGGTCAAACAAACAGCCGGAATATTCCGCTTTTACTAAGTGACTCTGTTAGCCTATCGGATATTAGGATCTTAGTTAAGGGATTCGATATCAGTTACTATAATCACGATATGCAACATTGACCATAGCATTAATACCTGAGAATAGTGAATTTTTTGTGTCACACTTATTTTTTTATTCTTCTGATGAATAAGAAACGAATTAGGTCATCGTAATGATTTGTGTAGCCTATTTATTCAAACAATTTTTAATCTTAATAAGGCTAAGGTGATTTGGCTTTTTGTCTATCCATCATGGTTTTTCAAAAGGAATCGTCTTCCTTGCTGTGACAATAATCCCTTTTTGATAAAGGATGCAGGTTATGTGACAGTATTGCCGTACCACCGTCAGCATGCACCATGGGATTAAAGTCCAAATATAGTAATATGGAGTGAGCGGTTTTCTGGTAGGTTACGCTTGTTAAGAAATCTGTCCCATAATGGGACTATCATATTCCACATGAAGATAATCTCTGTTTCGATACTGAAAGCATTTTGGGAATCTACCTAACACTACCAATGATTCGGAAACTGAATAAGCAATTTGGCATATCGGCTGAAAGTCTCATTAATGCATAATGCACTTTTGCATTAGCTATCAGTAAACACACAAAAACCGGTCTATTCAAGCCATTAGATTGAGAACTTTCTGATTAAGATAGAGGCTGCTTAAGGAGAGCGGGTAGATAAGGAGTGTTTCTTTCTCTTCTTACGCACAAAGCATTCTGCAAATTCTGATAATAATCATGTAAAAAGTCCTCGTTGTCATTTTGCTCCCGCATTTCAATGCAGGAGCTTTTTTGTCTTCAATATCAGGCGACTTTCTGATGCGCCAGTTCAATCTCTTCCGCCAGAATTGCAATCCCTTTTTCGATACTTGCCGGATCAGGCACGTAGTTCATACGCATACATTCGTGAGCATGTGGCCAGTTTTGTTCCAGTCCTGGGAAGAAATAGTGGCCTGGAACCATCAGTACGCCGCGCTTTTTCAACCTGTGATAAAGCGTTTCTGTTGTTATTGGCAGGTTTTTAAACCACAGCCACAGAAAAATGGCACCTTCTGGTTTATGGATAAGACAAAGTTCTGGCGGCAGGTAACGACGAATAATATGAATGACGTCCTGAACCCGTTGTTGATAGAACGGGCGGATAACATCCTGTGACAGGCGAAGAAGATCATTGCGTCGGATCATTTCCAATGCCATTGCTGGGCCAACGCCGCCCGGTGCAAGGCTGATAATGCCGTTCATATTACTGACGGCGTTGATGATTTTATCGTTAGCGATAATAATCCCGCAGCGGGAGCCGGGCAGCCCTAATTTGGATAAACTCATGCACAGAATAATATTGGGATTCCACAATGGCGTCGCTTCGCTGAAAATAATACCAGGGAAGGGGACGCCATAAGCATTATCAATTAGCAGTGGGATTTGATGTTGTTGAGCCAGATGATCCAGCCGTTGTAACTCTTCATCAGTGATAACGTTACCGGTTGGGTTAGTTGGGCGAGAAACACAGATCAGACCAATATCGTCGGTAATATTGAGATGGTCAAAATCAACACGGTATTTGAACTGACCTGCCGGCAATAATTCAATATTGGGTTTATTGGCAACAAATAAGCCTTCATCCAGCCCTGAGTCGGAATAGCCAATATATTCCGGTGCCAGTGGAAATAGTACCTTACGGGTAGATCCATCTTCACTGCGCCCAGCCAGCAGGTTAAACAGATAGAAAAATGCGCTCTGGCTGCCATTGGTCAGGGCAATATTTTGTGTACCAATTTCCCAGCCAAGTTTTTCGCGCAGCATCTCTGCCAGCGCTCGAATTAGCGTATCTTTACCCTGGGGGCCATCATAGTTGCATAGTGTTTCCGTGAGTTGACCGCTTGCGGCCATCTCAGTCAGTAATTGCTGAAAATAGCCATCCATTTCCGGGATATGTGCCGGATTACCACCGCCCAGCATAATTGCTCCGGGTGTCCTCAACCCTTGATTAAGGTCATTCATCAGGCGGGTTATACCTGCGTCTTGTGTAAACTTGTTACCGAATTGAGAAAAAATCATAGCCGTGTTCGTTGTCGGTGTGTTATTTAAATTAGAAGAAATAACACCATACCCTTCGCATTATCGGGGTGCAATCTGGAAAATTATGACTATTAATTATTTAATATTGCATTTAATTTAACATTTAAAATAAAGAGCTAAATGTTTGGTTAATATCCAGCTTTATTATTGGCATTAATCTTGGGGCTATTGTAATTCACTGAATTTATTTTCTACATAAACAGTCAGTTATATGGTCATTGACCAAGCCTGTCGCCTGCATAAATGCATAGCAAGTGGTACTGCCGATAAATTTGAACCCTCTTTTTTTCAGTGCTTGTGATAACTCATCTGAAATATCTGTTTTTACCGGCACCTCTGTGATGGTTTTCCACTGATTAATAATCGGTTTGTTATCAACAAAACGCCAGATAAAGGTGCTGAATTCCTCACCCTGTTGTTGCATTTTAAGATATGCCCGCGCATTGTTGATAATGGCGTTAATTTTGGCGCGATTGCGGACAATTGCGGGATTGAGCATCAGTCGTGCCACATCATTTTCATCCATGACGGCAATTTTTACCGGATCAAACTGATGAAAACATTGGCGATAGCCTGCGCGTTTTTTCAGGATAGTCAGCCATGACAGCCCGGATTGCTGGCCTTCCAGACAGATCATTTCAAACAGCTTTTGGCTATCTTTTTGTGGTTTTCCCCATTCATTATCATGGTAAGTCAGATATTCAGGATCAGAGGTCACCCAATGACAGCGTGTTAATTCCATGATGATTATTCCCGATGTTGATGGTTAATAATTGACTGTACTTTAACTGTATATACATACAAGTAAAATAGCCAGATTAAGATTTTTTTATTTTAGGGTGGAATTGAGAGCGAATTCAGGGCTGTATATCTTAAGGTCAAAGGGTATACTGACCGACTTCCTTTCAAATTCATATGTATCGCGTGCGGATCCAACATGCAAAAGTTTGATACCAAGACCTTTCAGGGGCTGATCCTGACATTACAGGATTATTGGGCGCGTCAGGGCTGCACCATTGTCCAACCACTGGACATGGAAGTCGGCGCGGGTACTTCTCATCCAATTACTTGCCTGCGTGCACTTGGCCCGGAGCCAATTGCTGCGGCTTATGTGCAACCTTCCCGTCGTCCGACGGATGGCCGATACGGTGAAAACCCGAATCGCTTACAACATTATTATCAGTTTCAGGTCATTATTAAGCCGTCACCAGACAATATTCAGGAATTATATCTGGGTTCTCTGAAAGAGTTGGGGTTGGACCCGACGGTTCATGATATCCGTTTTGTTGAAGATAACTGGGAAAACCCGACATTGGGTGCCTGGGGTTTGGGCTGGGAAGTGTGGCTTAACGGCATGGAAGTGACTCAGTTCACTTACTTCCAGCAGGTAGGTGGCCTTGAGTGTAAGCCGGTAACCGGTGAGATTACTTACGGTCTTGAGCGTCTGGCGATGTATATCCAGGGCGTAGACAGTGTTTATGATCTGGTTTGGTGTGATGGTCCACTGGGTAGAACCACTTATGGTGATATTTATCATCAGAATGAAGTAGAACAATCTACTTATAACTTTGAGTATGCAGATGTCGATTTCCTGTTTAGCTGCTTTGAGCAATATGAAAAAGAAGCTCAGGATCTGCTGGCGCTGGAAACACCGCTGCCTCTGCCGGCTTATGAACGTATTCTCAAAGCGGGTCATACATTCAATCTGTTGGATGCCCGTAAAGCTATCTCGGTGACTGAGCGTCAGCGCTATATCCTGCGTATTCGCACCCTGACCAAAGCTGTTGCAGAAGCTTACTATGCCTCCCGCGAGGCGTTGGACTTCCCTATGTGTAAAAAGAATCAGAGCTAAGAGGCTGTCATGACTCAACAGACTTTCCTGGTGGAAATCGGCACAGAAGAGTTGCCGCCGAAGGCTCTTCGTTCACTGGCTGAAGCATTTGCGGCTAATTTTGCGGCAGAATTGGATAACGCTAATCTGGCTTATGGTGAAGTGAGCTGGTTTGCGGCCCCGCGCCGCCTGGCGCTGAAAGTTGCCAATCTGGATGAAGCGCAGGCTGACCGTGAAGTGGAAAAACGTGGCCCGGCAATTGCTCAGGCATTTGATGCAGAGGGTAAACCGACAAAAGCGGCTGAAGGTTGGGCTCGTGGTTGTGGTATTACAGCTTCTCAGGCTGAACGGTTGGTGACAGATAAAGGCGAATGGTTACTGTACCGTGCTCTGATTAAGGGCCGCAGTGTAAAAGAGTTGCTGGCGGCTATGGTCAGCCAGGCTCTGAGTAAGTTGCCGATACCTAAACTGATGCGTTGGAGCGATAAAGAGACTCAGTTTGTTCGCCCGGTGCATACCATCGCTATGTTGTTCGGTAATGAACTGATTGAAGGTGACATTCTGGGCATCAAATCTGCTCGTGTCATTCGTGGTCATCGTTTTATGGGTGAGTCTGAATTCACGATTGACAATGCGGAACAGTATCCAGCGATTTTGCAGCAACGCGGTAAAGTGATCGCGGATTATGAGACTCGTAAGGCGCTTATTAAGCAGGATGTGGAACAAGCCGCTGTTCAACTGGGTGGCATTGCGGATATTAGTGATAGCTTGTTGGAAGAAGTTACCTCTTTGGTTGAATGGCCGGTTGTGCTGACAGCGAAATTTGAAGAAAAATTCCTCGAAGTGCCAGCAGAAGCGTTGGTTTATACCATGAAAGGCGACCAGAAATACTTCCCGGTTTATGACAATGCTGGCAAGTTGATGGCAAATTTTATCTTTGTTGCCAACATTGAATCCTCTGATCCACAGCAAATCATTTCCGGTAATGAAAAAGTGGTTCGCCCGCGTCTGGCTGATGCGGAATTCTTCTTTAATACGGATCGTAAACAGCGTCTGGAAAATAATCTGCCACGTCTGGCAACGGTTCTGTTCCAGAAACAGCTTGGTACTTTGCGCGATAAGACGGATCGTATTCAGGCCCTGGCTGGCTGGGTTGCAGAGAAGATTGGCGCTGACGTTAATCATGCCGCTCGTGCGGGTTTGTTGTCTAAATGTGACCTGATGACCAATATGGTGTTCGAGTTCACCGATACTCAGGGTGTGATGGGAATGCATTACGCCCGTTATGACGGTGAAACAGAAGATGTCGCTCTGGCGCTGAATGAGCAGTATCAGCCGCGTTTTGCCGGTGATGAATTACCTTCTACAGGTGTTTCCTGTGCGTTAGCCATTGCGGACAAAATGGATACTCTGGCGGGTATTTTTGGCATTGGTCAGCATCCGAAAGGCGATAAAGATCCGTTTGCACTGCGTCGTGCTGCGCTGGGTGCTTTGCGTATTATCGTTGAGAAAAAACTGTCACTGGATTTGCAGGCATTGACAGAAGAAGCGGTTCGTCTATATGGCAACAAGCTGACCAATGCCAAAGTCACTGATGACGTGGTTGAGTTTATGCTTGGCCGTTTCCGTGCTTGGTATCAGGAGCAGGGTTACAGCATTGATACCATTCAGGCCGTGTTGGCGCGTCGTCCAACGCAACCGGCTGATTTCGATGCCCGTGTTAAAGCGGTGACTCACTTCCGTACATTGGATGAAGCGACAGCGCTGGCAGCCGCGAATAAGCGCGTTTCTAACATTCTGGCGAAGTCTGAAGAGACACTGAATGAGAAAGTGAGTGCCTCTGTGCTGAAAGCGCCGGAAGAGGTGAAACTGGCAACGTATCTGGTGGTTTTACAGGATAAGCTGGCACCTTTATTTGCTGAAGGGCGCTATCAGGAAGCGTTGGTTGAATTGGCCTCTCTGCGTGAAGTTGTCGATGCTTTCTTTGACAATGTCATGGTGATGGACGAAGACCAGCAGGTGCGCGTGAACCGCTTAACCCTGTTAAGTGAATTGCGTGATCTGTTCCTGAAAGTTGCGGATATTTCGTTACTGCAATAATGATCTGAAATAGCCAGTTCCGGCTGTTGTGGAATGAAATGGTTGGAACCTAATATCCCTTACATTGATTTTGTGGCTCAGTTGAGCCACACTTTATTTTTAAAGAATATGGCTGCAAATGCATTTGTTCGTGCAAGAATTGATGAGACATTAAAAGCAGAAGCTACTGAGGTTTTGGCTGGTATGGGGTTAACTGTATCCGATCTGGTACGCATCACTTTAACTAAGGTTGCAAAGGAAAAAGCATTGCCGTTTGAAATGCGAGTGCCTAATAAATTAACAGCCGAAACTTTGGCTAAGAGTGATCGCGGTGAAGATATCCATCAAGCAAAGGATGCTAATGATTTATTCGATCAACTTGGTATCTGATGCGTTAGAAGGTGGTTGGTGATGTTGTCAGATTTGAGCGAACAGGAAGACATTCTGATCTATTCGATGAATAAACTGTTCAAAACGTGTGAGAATCCAATATAGCTGCATTCCCGTTGTTTTTAACAGCAACTAATCCCTGATTATTAAAAAGGTATTGACGGCCTACAACGAGCGCAGTAAGATGCGCCTCGTTTTCGGCGAGTAGCGCAGCTTGGTAGCGCAACTGGTTTGGGACCAGTGGGTCGGAGGTTCGAATCCTCTCTCGCCGACCAGATAATAGTTTGGGGATGTTGAAGTAGCTCCGCGAACTTAAAGAAATTAGAAAATCCTTACAGCATTGCTGTAAGGATTTTTGCTATTCGGAAGCATTTACTCAACAACCACAGTTGTTTGGTACATCGGTTTGCATAACTTTAGTATCAACATCAAATTGTTGCGGTGTTCCACAGTTGAAAAGACCATAGTGCTTTTTCCCATCGCCAATTAAATCAAACAATGTATGGTAACGGCTTTTGGTCATCATCTTGGCAGTATTACCACATACCGGGGTGGCTCTGCCTGCCTCAAAAATATGCTCTTGATCAAGAACAAACTGATTTGAGGCATCCGGTAGATTACCTTTATAAATTGCGACTTGGCCATAGTCTTCGCAGCGGTCTTCCAGTTCTAATTTGAACAGTCTTAGCGTCATGGAACACAGTTTTGCACCGCCTAGTTTTGCTTCGATTTCCTTATTGTTTATGGGTCTCAAGTTGCTATTGATTACACGAACATCATTAAAACCGACCGTTCTTGCCAGCCGTATAAAATCCTCAAAGTACAAAACATCACCGATACATTCACCAACAACTTGCGGATCATCTTTCAATGATGGGTCCAGTCTTCTATCTGAAAAAATGTCAGAAAAGTAGATTTCTCCGCCAGGCTTGAGTAAGTGAGCCATACCAGCCAACACATCTGCCTTAGACATAGACAGATTGATGACACAGTTTGAGACGATAACGTCGATACTTTCAGGCGGTAAATCAAGTTCCTCCAGTGACTCGATATACCCTTGTTGAAAATGAATATTGGTGGATGGATAGCCAAATATCTGACGATGGTAGTCGACAAAACTCTGAGCGAACTTGATTTGTGCTGCTGTTGCATCAATGCCAATGACTTTACCTTCAGCACCTACGAGATGAGAAAGAATAAAGCAATCACGTCCACTACCACACCCTAAATCCAGAACTGTGGTTCCCTCCAATAAGGGAGGGAAAGGCGCACCACAACCATAAAAACGCATTTGTACCTCAGGGTGGATAAGTTTAAGAATTTCTTTGATTCTGCTTGAAGGAGCTTGGTCCGCAGTACATACATTCGTAGCGAGATCCTGTTTGTTGGACAGTGTTTCGCCATAATAGTGTTGTATGTCTTCAATCCGTTGTTTAAGCAATTGTTCGTTCATCTTTTTCTTCCTTAAACTAAACATCTTTGGGTGCTTGGTTTTCTTCTTTAGCGTCTTTGGTATTTTTCTTACAGCAATCAGATTTTTTTTCCTTTGAAATATCTTGAGCTTCGTCAGTCACCTCTTCAATCCGCATTGCACAACATGCGGAAGTTTCCTGTTTACTGAATAAACGGGCAATAAACCCTTTCTTCTCCGACATAACGGCCTCCTTTCAGGCAAATAATAGATTAGCGATATACCCTACCCCGATCGCGACACAGAAAATGGTCAGTACAAAAACCGCCACTAAACGGGGGCGGAAAATGGTATTGAGCAGAATAACTTCTGGAATGCTTGCCCCTGCGCCAGCAATAATCAGTGCTGTGACAGCGCCTATACTCATCCCCTGAGATTGCAATGCTAAACCGATAGGGATCAATGTTTCTGCACGAATATAGAGTGGGACGCCTACAGCTGCTGCAACGGGAATGGCGAATGGATTATCGGCTCCAGCAATATTGGCAATCCATTCTCCCGGTACTACACCGTAGATTAAGGAACCTATACCTGCACCGATAAGTAAATAAGGTAAAGAAGTTTTAAATAGGCTAAAGGCAGCACGACTGGCTCGATTTAGACGCGATTTTAAATCGTTTGGCCCAGGCGAGCTGTTATTACCGACTAAACGTACTTTCTTTACGTCTCGTTCTAAACCAAAGAACTGCCAGATTGCTCCCACCGCTACAGAGAGAATAAAAGCAGAAACACCATAAAATAGTGTGAATTTCCAACCAAGCAATGTCACCAGCAAACCCAGAATAACCGGATTGAGTATTGGTGAAGAGACAAGGAAAGACATAGTGGCGCCAAATGGCGCACCTGCATTAAGCAGACTCACGGTAACAGGAATGGTTGAGCAGGAGCAAAATGGTGTTACTGCCCCTAATCCTGCGCCAACGAGATTACCACGCAAACCACGTCCGGTAAGCAGACGCTGTACTGTACTGGCTGGTATGTACTCCTGCATCATTGCGACAATGAAACTCACAACCAAAAACAGAATGATCAACTCGGTACTTATGATGGTAAAAAATTTAAGTGTTTCGGAAAGAGAGTTTAGGTTCATTTTATATTCCTGATCAATGCATAGATGGATAATGTATATAGTTAAAAAAAACCGTCATTGCTGACGATTGATATGCGCAACGACTTCCATCCAGGCTTCTACAGCCACAGCAAAGGCTTCACGCCCTTTATCTGTTAATGTGTAGACTTTACGTCCACGACCAGAAACTGTTTCGTTGTGCACCGTTACATACCCGCCTTGCTCAAATTCACGTAGCACTGGGTAAATTGTACCTTCAGTGGGCGCACAGCAGCCTTGGGTTGAACATTCAACCTCACGGGCAATTTCGTAGCCATGCATAGGCCGTTGTCGTAGGACACTGAGAATGAAAAACTTGGACAAGCTCATCTTAATGATGCCATTCCAATACATTCGATCAGTGTAGTCCACTGCTGTTCGTCCAGCAGTCGCTGGGATTTTTTTAGATTTGTTCATAACGTCATCATATGCATTGAACATCAAGGTGTCAACAATGATAATTCCCCTGTTATTATAATTAAATTCATTCATAGCCCGAACAGCATCAAATTCCTGAATTTGGTCAGTGTTGATAATGAGTAAAATAAGGCTTTATAGTCACAGGTTTTATTAATCAGATATAAGTATATCGAGATATTTTGATATCTAATAATATCATTATAAAAAAATAACATTTATCCACTATCAATAGTATTTAATATATTCGTTGTTATATTGCCATTTATGAAGTTAATTTTATGATAAATAATGCTTAATTTGTTCATCTGAGAAATATATCTCATTCATTGAATTACTTGTTTGAAAAAACATAATAATAGTGTATGAATGTCTTCTTCTAAAAACATGAAATGGAATATAAATGTGAAACTAAGTGATATAGGTAATACAACTTTACTCGAGATTGATAAGTTAAAAATAAACGGTAATAGAGTATTTTCGAAGTGTGAATATCGGAACCCTACAGGAAGTCACAAAGACAGAACGTTCTTACATATTGTTAATACTCTTGAGAAGGAAGGTAAAATACAGCAAGGCATGACGCTAATTGACTGTTCGACAGGAAATGGTGGGGCAGCATTAGCATGGATAGGAAGAGAAAAAGGATATAAGATAAAAATATTCATGCCTGAAGGCATGACAGATGAGCGTAAAGAGCAGATAAGGTTTTATGGTGCAGAGATTTATGAGACACCTAAGGAACTATTTCTTAATGGAGCAGTTTCAGCAGCAAAAGATTACGCTAAAGATAAAGATGATGTCTTTTTCCTTGACCAGTCAGGCACAACGTTAAATAAGGAAGCCTGGAATGTCTGTGGAGAGGAAATCGTTAAGGAGTTAAGAGAAAATAATATTATCCCTGACTATTTTATTTGCTCAATAGGTACCGGCGGAACTTTCTCTGGTATTGCTGAAATTTTGAAAAGGGAATATAGCAATATAAAAACGATTGGTATTGAAGTAAGCAGTTCTGCCCCGCTATATGCAATGAGGAAAGGTATTCATTTTGAACATCATCATCATAATCTGATGGGGCTTGGTGCGGGTGTGCTATCGGTTAATACTGTTCCAGAGTTAGTTGATGAAGTGCATACAGTCGAAGGGGATGAAGCTTGGAATAGAATGAAAGCGTTTATATTAACTGATGATCTTGGCATAGGTCCTACGTGTGGTGCCAATTTATTGGTGTGTGAGAGAATGCTGCAAAAATTACATAATAAAGTATTGATCACTTTATTCTTTGACAGTGCTTGGAAATATAAGAGTCGTTGGGATGGTGTTTACCCTGAATATAAGGAATATTGAGCATGTTATTAAAAGACATTTATAAAAACGCGCGAGTGATTAATTCTGGAAAAACACTTACAACAGTCAATGAATTTACGGACCAGTTACCTGCGTTAAGACCTGAGGTTTTGATAGAAGTTGCTCATAAGATAATTCAATTAATGGATCTTGAAATAGACAAGATTGTCACAGAAGAGGACAAAGGTGCTCCGCTGGCAACCGCTATTTCTCTCTTTACGGGAATACCATTGGCAATGGCTAGATGGTATCCCTATTGTTTGGATGAGCTTAATCATAATGTTGTACAGATTAGTTCCGAGTATTTTGAAGGGAAAATGTATCTTAATGGCATAGAGCCAGGTGATCGCGTTGCTATTATAGATGATACTTTAAGTACAGGGGGCGCGGTAATATCTCTTATAGAATCGGTGCAAAAGAGTGGTGGTGAGGTTAAAGATGTTATATGTGCGGTAGAGAAAATCCAGAATAATGGCAAAATAAAAGTGAAAGATAAAACCGGCATAGAAGTGAAAACGATTATGAAAATTTATCTTGAGAATGAAAAAGTTACAGTTATTGAGTAAAATAAATATGAAAACAACCGTAATTAAAGATAAATTTGAAATAATAAAAGGAATTCAGAGTAAACAGTTTAATTTTTGGAGAAAGAGATCAATAGGTGATATATGTCTTCATATAATGGCGTAATATATGGGATTGTTTTTTGTCTCATAAGTGCCGCGTTTGATGTGTTTGTTGCGTATTTAACGCAATCGATAAACTCGGCTATTGTTATTTTTTATTGTTTTATGTCATCGACTTTGTTGTTTATGGCGATAAGTATCTTCAAGGGGATTGATGAATTAATATTAAAGGTCCGTAATAACACATTGTTAGTGTTAATTATTAATGTCTCAGTTTTATTAAATTGGGGAGGGTTAATAATTTCACTTCGTTTTCTTGAGCCTGCTATAGTTGGCGTGGCTTCAGTGGCTTGTGGTCCGGCAATAACTATCCTTCTCTCGTCTTTGATAGATAAAGATGAGGCGAAAACGGAAAAACTGGAAGTTGTCATATCCTGGTTGGTTTTAGTTGGGGTAGGCATTATGCTGGTAAATTCATTTTTGGGAAATAGTGGTTTATCATCGACTTCAATCCAGGATAGAATTATCGGCATTGTCAGTGTGATATTCAGTGCGGTGGGAACCGTATTATACACTATTTTTTCTAAGAAATTATTCAAGGAAAAATGGAAAACATATGAGATATTGTCTGTTAGAAATATTTTAATGGTTATACTTTCGTTTTGTTATATTTCACTATCCGATGTTTCTTTTGGTTTGAATATCGAAATGATTCTTCCGATGTTTATTCTGGTGATTATCGGGCACTTACTGCCAATCTATCTTATACAGAAAACAATTAATGCCATTAAACCGCTTCATGTTTCTTTACTATTATTGCTAATACCCGTATTTGTTATTTGTTTTCAATATCTTGATTCGCGTATAGCTTTTTCTATTGAAAGTCTGATTGCAGTTTTGGTTATAGTTTCTTTGTTAACCGTTCTTGGTATTAGTAAGATAAAAAAGACCAAAGGGTATAGTGAGGTATAAAATGAAAAAGGTTGCTATTGTAGATGGTTTTTCTTCTGGTAAGTTTATGGCGAAAGAACTTTATGAAAAGGGCTGTCGTCTCTTGCATATAGCCTCGAAATCAGATTTACATAGTTATTATTATAAAGGTTTCGATTATTCAATCTATAAAGAGCATTATGTTTATTACAATATAGTCGATACAGTAAACTTCCTTAAAGAACAGGGTGTTGAATTTATTATTGCAGGGAGTGAAAGTGGTGTTTCTCTTGCAGATAAACTTAATAATCATTTTGAATTAGATTATAAAAATGATTTTATTAAGACCTCTGCAAGGCGCAATAAGTATGAGATGATTGACACGCTGAGAAAATATGGAATTCCTGCGGCAGAACAAGGTAAATTCTCAGATTGGCATACTGCGGAGCAATGGATTAGAACTTTTGGTAATTTTCCTATCGTGCTTAAACCATTAGAGAGTGCAGGTTCTGATGGTGTTTATATCTGCGAAGATGAGCGTTCTGCCAAGGAGGCTTTTTATAAAATATTGGGGAAATCTAATAAACTTAATCTCTGTAATAACCATGTCTTAATACAGGAGTTTCTGAAAGGGACTGAATATGTCGTTAATATGGTGTCTCTTAATAGCAATCAATTAGTTACGGAAGTGGTAAAATATAAAAAGCGCAGGCTTGACACGGGTAGCATAATCTATGATATCGATGACATTATTGATTCCTCCCATCCAGAGTATGATGTTTTAGTTGAATATACCAAAAGAGTTGTACTTGCTTTAGGTATATTCAATGGTCCCAGCCATGCTGAGGTAATGTTAACACCTGATGGCCCCAAATTGGTTGAAATTGCGGCGAGAATGGACGGAATATTGCGACCTGCGATCGCCAAATTAACAACAGGTTTAGGGCAAATTAGTGCTTCTGCTATGTCTATCGCCGAACCGGAAAATTTTAATAAGGCTATACAAGCAGAAGATTATACCCTGATTAATCATTCCTATAATGTATGTTTGATTAACCATCGTCTTGGTATATTTACCGCAAATTCTTTTATAGAGGAATTAAAGAAATTATCTTCTTTCTATGAGGTTGTTTTTTATGTTGATGAAGGTGATGAAATTGAAATAACTAAAGATGTTTTTAGCCAACCCGGAACGGTTTATTTAATTCATCATGATAAGGATGTAATTAAACAAGATTACGAAAAAATCAGAAGAATTGAAGAATCTGGTGGGTATTTGAAAAATATTTAATTGTTGTGGATATGTTCATCTGGTTACACTTTTCAACGGCTATGCTTGATTATGGTATGGCCGTTGATCGGAAACGTAATTTGGGATATTAGCAGTTTGGAGCTCATCTGTTTGTCAGTGCATTATTTAATGATTTAATGAAATCAGCGGATATAAAATTAGATAAACGGGTAACCGATTTTTATTATTAAATAATGTTATTAGTATCATGCCTATTTAATTTACTTGTCCAGTGTTGGTTTTATTTAGCACACAGCATTTTATGCCATCTATCCTCTTTTCTATCGGAACAATCGTTTATTAATTAGTCGCATGGTCACAAATATTTCATATTGATCAATAGTTATTCATACTGCAACTATTGCCTTTTTATGGTCTTTTTGGCTACAAAATGTGCATCATGTCATGTTTTTGTGCTAATTTTGTTAATTATTGGTTTCTTTTGTGTTTTTCTGTTGTTTATGACATCTGTTGAGATCTTATTGACGCAGGGGACAACAGTTGCTTAATTGATAAGCCGAAAAATAACAAACAATACCCAAACAGTGTAGTTCCTGGCAGAAAATGCAGGTTCTGGCTGTACACAACAACATCACAAATGGAGTGCAAGAGAATGACAACTTCCTCTAGAAAAACAGGGTTATTAAAGCTGGGGATCAGCTTGGTTGCATTGGCAGTAACCGCCAGCGTTCAGGCAAAAACATTGGTTTACTGTTCTGAAGGTTCACCAGAAGGATTTAACCCACAATTGTTCACCACTGGCACCACTTATGATGCCAGCTCGATACCACTGTTTAACCGTTTGGTTGAGTTCAAAGCAGGTACGACTGAAATCATACCTGGATTGGCGGAGACGTGGGACGTCAGTGATGATAGCAAGACGTATACTTTTCATCTGAGAAAAGGCGTTAAATGGCACTCTAACAAAGAGTTTAAGCCAAGCCGTGATTTTAATGCCGACGATGTGATCTATTCTTTTATGCGTCAGAAAGATACAAATCACCCGTACTATAAAGTCTCAGGTGGCAGCTATGAGTATTTCACTGGTATGGGTATGAGTGAGATGATCGATAAGGTTGTAAAAGTAGACGATTATACTGTCCGGTTTGAGCTTAGCCGCCCGGAAGCCCCATTCCTGGCTGATATAGGGATGGACTTCGCTTCTATTCTGTCTGCGGAATATGCAGATAAAATGATGAAAGCCGGTACACCGCAGAACGTAGACCTGAACCCAATTGGTACGGGACCATTCCAGTTGCTGCAATATCAGAAAGATTCCCGCATTCTGTATAAAGCGTTCAAAGAGTACTGGGGGGATAAAGCAAAAGTTGACCGCTTGGTTTTCTCCATCACCCCTGATGCTTCTGTTCGTTATGCAAAACTACAGAAAAATGAATGTCAGATCATGCCATATCCAAATCCGGCTGATATTGCCCGTATGAAGCAGGATAAAGATATCGTCATGATGGAGCAGCCTGGTTTGAACGTTGGTTATGTTTCTTTCAACGTCACCAAAAAACCACTGGATAACGTTAAAGTTCGCCAGGCGTTGACGATGTCTGTAAATAAAGACGCTATTGTTGAGGCGGTTTATCAGGGCGCGGGTCAGAAAGCGAAAAACCTGATCCCGCCGACGATATGGAGTTACAACGATAGTATTAAAGACTATCCATACGATCCGGAAAAAGCGAAGCAGTTATTGAAAGAAGCCGGGTTGGAAAATGGCTTCACCATTGATCTGTGGGCAATGCCGGTACAGCGTCCGTATAACCCTAATGCGCGCCGTATGGCTGAAATGATCCAGGCTGACTGGGCGAAAATTGGTGTTAAGGCCAAAATTGTCAGCTACGAATGGGGGGAATACCTGAAACGGGCTAAAGACGGAGAGCATCAAACTGTGATGATGGGTTGGACTGGTGACAATGGTGATCCGGACAACTTCTTCGCAACCTTGTTTAGCTGTGCAGCTAAAGAACGGGGTTCCAACTACTCTAAATGGTGTTACAAGCCGTTTGAGGACATTATTCAGCCGGCGCGTGTGGCTTCTGATCACGCCAAACGTATCGAGCTTTATAAACAGGCACAGGTTGTGATGCACGAGCAGGTTCCGGCATTGATCATTGCTCACTCCGTTGTTTATGAACCCATCCGCAAAGAAGTTAAAGGTTATGTGGTCGAGCCATTGGGTAATAAACATCGCTTCGATAACGTGTCTCTTGAATAATCCTGTTTTTACTCGGCTGTGATATGCCATCTCCCTGATTTTTTTAGCGGAGATGGTGGTTTTTCCCAGCCAGTCATCGCTGGAGGAAAGCTAACAAGAAAAGTAGAGGCAAGGAATTCATTGAGTTGTGAGCGAAAGGGGGAAAGTCCTCTCCCTTATCAAGCCAAACGGCCTGAGAGCTGTAACCGGCATTTAAATAAAGAGAGTTCGGAATATGTTGCAGTTCATACTCCGACGTCTGGGGCTAGTTATCCCAACGTTTATTGGCATTACTTTGCTGACTTTTGCTTTTGTCCATATGATCCCCGGAGACCCGGTGACCATTATGGCCGGGGAACGTGGAATATCTGCTGAGCGCTATGCTCAGTTAATGGCTGAAATGGGGCTAGATAAGCCACTCTGGCAGCAATACTTTCATTATGTAAGTAATGTGTTACATGGTGATCTGGGTGTCTCCATGAAAAGTCGTATCTCTGTGTGGGAAGAATTTGTTCCCCGTTTCCAGGCAACCCTTGAACTGGGGATATGCGCCATGCTGTTCGCTATTGCGGTCGGTATTCCGGTTGGCGTGCTGGCGGCAGTAAAGCGTGGATCGGTTTTTGATCATACCGCGATAGGTCTTTCTCTGACCGGATACTCCATGCCGATCTTCTGGTGGGGGATCATGTTGATCATGCTGGTTTCTGTCCAGTTGGATCTGACACCGGTGTCCGGGAGGGTAAGTGACAGTATTTTCCTTGATGACAGTCATCCGCTGACGGGCTTTATGCTGATCGACACCCTGTTCTGGGGTGAAGAAGGTGATTTCAAAGATGCCGTGATGCATATGATCTTACCTGCCATTGTCCTGGGGACGATTCCTCTGGCAGTGATTGTCCGCATGACCCGCTCTTCTATGTTGGAAGTATTGGGTGAAGATTATATTCGTACTGCCCGCGCTAAAGGCTTGAGCCGCATCCGTGTGATTGTGGTTCATGCGTTGCGCAATGCGCTGCTGCCAGTTGTGACCGTTATCGGCTTGCAGGTGGGTATCATGCTGGCGGGGGCAATTCTGACTGAAACCATCTTCTCCTGGCCGGGGCTTGGACGCTGGCTGATCGATGCCCTTCAACGCCGGGATTACCCGGTGGTTCAGGGAGGGGTATTGCTGGTGGCGATCATGATTATCCTGGTTAACCTGGTGGTTGACGTGCTGTACGGCGTAGTTAACCCGCGTATCCGTCATAAGAAATAGGGAGCGCATTATGTCTCAAGTGACTGAGCCTGCAAACAATGCGCCTAAGATTATGACGCCGATGCAGGAGTTCTGGTATTACTTTAAGCGCAATAAGGGGTCGGTTGCCGGCCTGGTGTATATTGTGCTGATGTTGTTGATTGCCTTGTTAGCGGGGGTTCTCGCGCCGCATGGTGCGGCGGAGCAGTTCCGTGATTCCTTGCTGACTCCGCCGGTATGGCAGGAAGGGGGAAGCTGGCAGTTTATTCTTGGTACTGATGATGTCGGTCGTGATTTACTTTCGCGTCTGATGTATGGTGCCCGGCTTTCACTGCTGGTGGGATGCCTGGTTGTGGTGTTATCCCTATTAATGGGGGTTGTACTGGGGGTGCTGGCAGGTTATTTCGGTGGCGTGGTGGATATTATCATCATGCGTATCGTTGATATTATGCTGGCATTGCCAAGCCTGCTGTTGGCGTTGGTGCTGGTGGCGATATTTGGGCCGTCAATTGTCAATGCGTCTCTGGCGCTGACCTTTGTGGCTTTGCCCCATTACATCCGTTTAACTCGTGCTGCGGTGCTGGTGGAGGTTAACCGTGATTATGTCACGGCTTCACAAGTGGCGGGTGCGAGTTCCATGCGCCAGATGTTTATCAATATCCTGCCTAACTGCCTGGCACCGCTGATTGTGCAGGCTTCTTTAGGTTTTTCCAATGCCATTCTCGATATGGCTGCTTTGGGTTTTCTGGGAATGGGGGCGCAGCCACCCACGCCGGAATGGGGAACAATGTTGTCTGATGTATTGCAGTTTGCACAAAGTGCCTGGTGGGTGGTGACTTTCCCAGGTCTGGCGATTCTGTTGACAGTGTTGGCGTTTAACCTGATGGGTGACGGTTTGCGTGATGCGCTTGATCCTAAACTTAAGCAGTAGTGAGGTAGCGAAATGGCATTGTTAAATGTAGAAAAATTATCGGTTCACTTCGGTGAAGAAGATGCGCCATTCCGCGCTGTTGATCGCATCAGCTACCGTGTTGAGCAGGGGCAGGTTGTCGGGATTGTCGGAGAATCCGGTTCCGGTAAGTCAGTCAGTTCATTGGCAGTCATGGGGTTGATTGATTATCCGGGCCGGGTGATGGCTGACAAACTGGAATTTAACCAGCGTGATCTGACCAAAATCTCGGAGAAAGAGCGCCGCCAGCTGGTTGGTGCGGAAGTGGCAATGATCTTTCAGGATCCGATGACCAGCCTGAATCCCTGTTATACCGTTGGATATCAGATTATGGAGGCGCTGAAAGTGCATCAGGGTGGCAACCGTCGCACCCGCCGCCAGCGGGCGATTGATCTGCTGACATTGGTTGGTATTCCTGATCCTGCATCGCGTCTGGATATTTATCCGCACCAATTATCCGGTGGTATGAGCCAACGGGTGATGATTGCAATGGCCATTGCTTGCCGGCCAAAATTGCTGATTGCTGATGAACCAACAACGGCTTTGGATGTCACCATTCAAGCGCAGGTTATTGAACTGTTGCTGGAGTTGCAACAACGGGAAAATATGGCGCTGGTATTAATTACTCATGATCTGGCATTAGTCGCAGAAGCTGCCCATCATATTATCGTGATGTATGCCGGGCAGGTGGTGGAATCCGGTAAGGCATCAGAAATCTTCCGTGCGCCACGTCATCCGTATACTCAGGCGCTGCTCAGGGCATTACCTGAATTTGCTACGGATAAATCCCGTCTTGCCTCTTTGCCGGGCGTTGTACCGGGGAAATATGACCGGCCTATTGGTTGCCTGCTGAATCCGCGTTGTCCATATGCTAATGACCATTGCCGCCAGATGGAGCCGGAATTACGAACGGTAGGGGAACGTCAGGTGAAATGCCATACACCGCTGGATGATGCGGGGAGGCCGACAATATGAGTGAACATATTTATCAGGCGCGGGAAACATCAACGGTGCCGTTGTTAAAAGCGACAGAACTGAAAAAATATTACCCGATTAAAGGGGGATTATTTTCACCTGCTCGTACTGTAAAAGCATTGGATGGTATCTCTTTCGAACTGGAGAAAGGCAAAACGCTGGCAGTGGTTGGTGAATCGGGGTGTGGTAAATCCACATTGGGGCGATTGCTGACCATGATAGAAAAGCCAACTGACGGTGAACTTTATTATCAGGGGCAGGATCTGCTGGTGCCAAATAAAGATGCTGAAAAGTTGCGCCGCCAGAAAATCCAGATTGTGTTCCAGAATCCTTATGGTTCGCTCAACCCGCGTAAGAAAGTTGGGCAAATCCTGGAGGAACCTTTGCTGATCAATACCAAACTGAATACGCATGAGCGTAAAGAGAAAGTGTTGCAGATGATGGCGAAAGTCGGGTTGAAAACCGAACACTACAGCCGTTACCCGCATATGTTCTCTGGTGGTCAGCGCCAGCGAATCGCGATTGCCCGTGGTTTGATGTTGGACCCGGATGTGTTGATCGCGGATGAGCCGGTTTCTGCGCTGGATGTCTCGGTGCGGGCACAGGTGTTGAACCTGATGATGGATTTGCAGCAGGATTTAGGGTTGTCTTATGTGTTCATTTCCCATGACTTATCTGTGGTTGAGCATATCGCTGATGAAGTGATGGTGATGTACCTTGGCCGCTGTGTGGAAAAAGGCAATAAGGAGATGATTTTCAGTAATCCACGTCATCCGTATACACAGGCGCTGTTATCAGCAACGCCAAGACTAAATCCTGAATTACGCCGTGAACGGATAAAATTGACAGGTGAATTGCCAAGCCCGATGAATCCACCACCCGGTTGTGCGTTTGCGGCTCGTTGTCGTCGGGCATTTAGCACCTGTACGCAGTTTCAGCCAAAATTGAATCAATATGGTGAGCAACTGATTGCCTGTTTTGCCGTTGATCAGGATGAAAATGTTGCGGTGGAGTAATTGCTTGGTCAGCATGAGTTAAAACATTCTTGGTGATAATGGTGTAACCATTATCACCATTTAAATATTTACTTTTGTCTTTAGTCGTCACAGACAGCCATTAAAGGTAATTATTTCAGAAAAATAACGACTTGGATAAGTGAAACAGGGCTGTTAGCGATAAAATCAAGTATACTCAATTCCACTGATCACATGTTATAACTGCGATATCTCATAGGCATTGGTTTGAGTGAAAATGAAATTGCGCGTCAAACGTTCGTTAACCATTAAACAGATGGCCGCAGTGACCGGCGTCACGCTGGTGACCATTGCTATTTTTATTACTATTCAATTGTGTCATCTTATACAGCAACGTAAAGATGATTATATCAGTCAGCTTAATCATGCGGCAGTTCAGGTCCAGGTGCCTTTAACCGAAGCGCTGCTCAGTTCCGATCTCAGTAAAGCAAAAGAGTTACTGATAGGGCTACGTACTGCGGGTATTTTAGGGCGGGCAGATGTGGTGTTACCGGAGGATATCCGGGTGATACGATTGAGCTTTGCCACCCATCGTCCAATTCCCGAATTGGCTAAACGTATTTTTGGGATCCCTGTGGAGGTGAGTATTCCCCTCCATGCTTATGGTTCCGTGCCAATAGATGCTAAACCGCTGGGGCATTTGATTTTACAGGTGGATTCTAATCGGGTATATCGTTTTGCTATTAATGCGTTGGCACTGATGTTGACAACGTATTTATTGTTAGCGCTTATTCTGACTGTGTCGATAAGCTGGTGTATCAACCGGATTATTGTGCACCCATTGCGTAACATTGCGCGGGATCTTAATAACGATCAACCACCTGAGCCAATGATTTGCCCGAAAGGCCACCAGGATGATGAACTGGGTCTGTTGATCAGGGGATATAATCGTCAATTTGATAAACATAAACCTCCGTCATCATGAAACCATCCGGGGCGGTTTGAGGTCTAACCCTCAGTTATAATTCTGACAGGATTTCACCTGCTAAAACTCAGGTTTTTGCTTTTTCTGCCGTTGTTATTGGTCGAAGGGAACATATTCTGTCATCACTGGTTAAACCGCCGAAGGCTAAAACCAAGGATAGACATCTATAGGGGTTCACATGCAGGGTACGAAAATTCGTTATTTTATTGGTGGGATAATGCTGGTCATTGTGGGCCAGGTGCAGGCAGAAGCTTTGCAACCTGACCCTGCCTGGAAACAAGGCAAACTGGAAAACGGTTTTAACTGGCAAATTTTGCAGACGCCACAACGTCCTAACGACAGAATACAGTTGCGCCTTGTAGTGAAAACAGGTTCGCTGGCGGAAAAAACTCAGCAAACGGGTTATACCTGGTTGATTCCGAAAGTCGCGTTATTCAGCAGTAAAAGTTTGTCTTCCGCCAAACTGGAACAATTATGGAATAGTGCCGTCGATCCTAAATACCCGCTGCCTCCTGCAATTGTTTCATATGATTTCACGCTTTATAGCCTGAGTTTGCCGCATAATCGTCCTGAACTGTTAAAAAGTGCGTTGAGTTGGCTGGCTGACGCGGCGGGTAAAACGGTATTTACACCAGAGACACTACAACATGCCATGAAAATGGCGGGTACATCGGTAGCGACCTATCCTCAAGATATACAAGACCCGGTGTGGCGTAGACGTTTACAAGGTTCAACGTTGTTGGGGCATGATCCGGCACAGGCCACTGCTCAACCTATCGATTTGGATAAACTTAAACAATTTTACCGGCAGTGGTATACCCCTGACATGATGACGCTGTATATCGCGGGCCACGTGGATAGCCGAACTTTACTGGAAAATATCAACCAGGTGTTTTCATCATTGAAGGGTAAGCGCCATACTCCGGCAACGATCGCGGCGTTGTTACCTATGAAACCGGATACGCTAGGGATGATCAGTGACAAAAAGAAAGAAGATACCTTATCCTTGATTTGGGATCTCAACTGGCAGCCGATGAATGATTCACATGTGTTGAGCCGCTATTGGATCAGTGATATTACCCGTGAGGCACTTTATCGTTACCTGCAACTTGGGCTGGAGAGAAGAAATGATAAGGCGCTGAAACTGGGGCTGGATTGCAAAGTTCAGTATCAGCGTGCGAGTTGTGCTCTGAATCTCAACACGTCGGCAGGTAATTTAAAACCGGCGATGGAGTATCTGGCGGCTGAATTGGTAACACTCCGTGATAAGGGGTTGCCAAAGGCACAGTTTGATGAGCTGTATGCGCAGAAACAAGCCCAACTCAGCCAATTGTTTGCCATGTATGCCCATACCAGCACGGATATTCTGATTAATCAGCGTCTTTTGTCTCAACAAAGTAATGTTGTGGATATTGCTCCTGAACAGTATCAACGTCTGAGACAAGCATTTTTAGCTTCCCTGACACCTGAAATGCTTAACCATGAACTGAAACAGATCCTTTCACAAGAAGTCGCGTTTGTTCTGATTCAGCCGAAAGGGGAAGCAGAAGTGGATGTAAACCAGTTAAGAAATGGTTTTAATCAGATTATGTCGCTGGAGCCACATAAGATTGATACTCCGGCACAGGCACAGCCGCCGGTATTTAAGCCAGAAGAAAAGGCTTCTTAAGGCAGTAAAAAGGGTGGGGATACCGCTGACGGTTCCCCGGTTTTCAATCCGGCCCTCCGCGGTAATATGCACTTCACCCGCCGCGGCACCAATGTTGCCGGCATTACGTACCCCCACGCCGGTTTCAGTGCCCACCAGCATAATTTTATGCGCATACATACCGCCTAATGCCGCCACATCCAACGCAAACTCCGGGGGCTTTTCATTGCCGGTCGATTTTTTCTCAATCTGCGAGCATATAACGATAACTCAGTTCGGCCACTTCCTGCCGTGAACATCGCTAAAATTTGAGATTCAAACCAAAATACTGCTTTCAGGATGTAAAAATCTTTTGGGTACATAAAGATCATAATCATTAAAGCGACAATATTCCTCCAATTGCTGAGCAGACTTAACACCAACCTTTCTGTATATTTGTGCCGTATAGTGTTCAACAGTACGGTAGGAAATGTTTAATATTCTGCCAATTTGTTTACTGGTATTTTTATGTAAAGAGAGAAAAATGACATCCCATTCCCGTGGAGTAAATAAATGAGTAGGTGGTTGAAATATAATAGATGCAGGGAGTTTTCCATAAAATAGACGGGTTAATGAGAAATCCTGGGCTTCCCGTCCGTGGAAAATGATTCCGACACATTCGTTTTCATCATTATATAGTGGGTATTTTTCACAAAAATGAGATGATAAAAATTTATCTTTGCCAAACATATGTGTTTCAAGCGAACATACTGTTGTTTCGCTCTTCATTACACTTTGATCATGAAGAACAAATTCCTTTGCAAACTCAGCACCATCCCAAGGAAGTTCATAATCATATCGCCCTTCGTAATCAAATGAGTCTGGCAGATTTTCAAGATGTTTAAGTGCCAGATTGCCATAAATAAAGCATGAATTTTTATCTTTGATCCCCCAGGGCTCATTACTTTGCTGCATTGTGTTAATGATTTGAGGGGAAATGATTACTTTATTATTCATATCATCATTCCTTATTATGTTTAAATGACATTAATCAGCTTAATTCTCTACTACCAATAGTGACAAATCTTTCAGGGAAATAGAGATCAAGTTTATTTTCTTTACAGAAATCCTTTAGTTCTGCATGTAAGGACAAATTGAATTTTCGGTAAATTGACTGAATATGATTAACAACATCCTCTGTATTCATCATTAATGCTTCGCTGATACTTTCTTCATCCAGTAAGCGCAGAGTCAAAAAGAGCACTTCCCACTCAGTTTGCGTCAGTATATCGTTAGGCGGTGTGAATTCCTGCGTCACCGGAGATGTTCTTTCATAGTAGTAAGCCGTAGAAAAGTTTTGAATTTTGGACATGTGAAAAATAATCCCCATGCAATCCCCCTTTTCATCACAAAGGGGATATTTGTCACAAATATAGGTTTGCTTAGTTTTATTTTCTCCAAATGGATGAGTTTCCATTGAAGATACTTTTTGCATAGTTTGAATAACTTTTTGATCCTGACGGTAATATTCTTTTTCATATTCTGCAATAGATGAGGGTAATTCTCCTGCTGAAAGCCCCGTAATATCGAAATCTTCGGGCAAGTTGAGCAGTTGATAGAAAGCCGGATTAGCATAGATAAACCTTGATTGCAGATCTTTAACTCCACAAGGTTCATGACTTTTTTCCCACATATGAATTAATTTCTGATCGATATTATTTGACATAGTAACTCCTTAATTATGATTAAGTCATTATCTGAATGAATTGTTTTCTGGTTATACATAAAATAACTTAACTATATAATATAGTATAACAATTATCCAGCCAAAGACTGTATGTTCATTAATTTCATGATGGTATTATCAGTACTAAATAGCATAATAAAAAAATATTATTTTTATTGAAAGTTATTTAAGTGATTTATTTTACCAGTTAAAAATTGAACGCACATAACATTGCAATCTGTTAAGATGGATTGTTTTATAAAGATATGAGATATTATGTTGCTATATGTCACATAAAAATTTTTAAATTTGGTATCAAATCGGAACCTGGCGTGATCATTTAGAAGTTTTTCTTCTACACGTGAATTGAATAATCTTCAATAAGAAAAAAAACCGTTTCCTTTTCCCTGCTTGTTAACAACCATAGTTGCCCCTTCCTCAAATAAGTCATTTTGAGATATTGATATTGCAAATAGATCATCATCTTTATCTGTACATAAATATGGAATACGAGCCAATGAGCTAACTTTGTTGGTGTCATTCCTCGTAACTGAAGAGCTTCTTTTAAGACATTCGTTAAAGTATTTCATACGTTTACAGCATTTACAAAAATAACTAAACTTTTTAAACATTTTAGTATCCGCAAAAGAACATTCCTGAACATTTAACGTTCATTTATGACCTTTTTGTCGTTAGACATAACATTTTCCTATTCGGAGAATATTTGGCTGTACTTGGCGGGGTTTAATGTTTTTGTACAGCCATTTTTTAGCATTCCGCCCAATGCGGACTCAGGGAAAAAGCTGTAACAACATAAAAATATCAATCTGAAGAGAGTATGAATATAGCACCTTGAATAACCAAACTGAGGAGAGAAGAAAGAAATGATTGTAAAAATCGACTGGCACCCAGCGGATATTATTGCGGGACTTAAAAAACGGGGAACGTCATTATCTGCTGTTTCAAGAGAAGCGGGGCTCGCATCATCCACGTTAAGTAATGCCCTGCACCGGCCCTGGCCTAAGGGTGAACGACTCATTGCTACCGCTTTAGGCTGTGAGCCTTTCAAAATATGGCCAAGTAGATATTCTAAATAATAATGAAAAGAGATTAATTACCTGAAATTTATCTTATGTCTTGTGGAAAGTTTCAGGTAGGATAATAGAATAAAAGCAGAGCTATTAACGCCCTGCTTTGTTTTTGTTATCGCGCTCTGATTAAAATATATAATCAGGCCAATTCAGGATATTTATCATCGGAATGCCTTTTCTACATTAATCGTTAATTTTTTATCTTGTGTTGACATCCACCTATATTTCTACTAATTCCGTGGATACCTTTTTATTTTAATCATGTTACCTGAACCAAACCAGCAATTGCCTTTTCAAGGTATTCGCGGGGACAACCTAAATTTACTCTGATAAACCCTTCACCCTTATCACCAAAACTCCATCCCATTGAAACGACTATTTTGGCTTTTTGTAATAAGGCCCGTTGCAGGGTGTCATCATCCAAGCCCAAATCGCGACAATCCAGCCAGGCCAGATATGTACCTTCCGCTTTAGTCATTCGGCACCAGGGAACGGCAGACGTTAAAGCCTGCCCGAACCAGCAACGGTTTTCTGCCAGGTAATGTTGTAGTTCATCAAGCCATACATCCCCATGTTGATATGCGGCTGTAGCCGCAGTCATAGATAGCGCGTTGAATACATCCAGTCCATGAGCATCCAGCCGCGCTTTAAAGGCACGCCGAAGGCCGGGATCTGGAATGAGAAAGTTCGATATACGAAGTGATGAGAGTCCAAATGTTTTACTTGCTGAGGTGGCGGCAATGACGTTGCTATGCCATTCGTTCCCCAGATGCAGTATTGAGGTGAATTTCTCCCCAGGCAAAATTAAATCAGCCCAAATTTCATCGGAAATTACGGTCGTACCGTACCTTTTGCAGAGTATCAATAGCCGGAGTAGTTCGTCACTATTCCAGCATCTACCCGTAGGGTTATGTGGATTACATAACACTAGCAGAGGTGGTCTGTGTTGCTCCAACATCTGTTCCAGATGATCATAATTAATCTTATAACCGTCCAGACTTTCAAGAAGTGGGTTTTCAATCATCATTCTGCCGTTCATAGTAATAATTTTGGCGAATGAAGCATAATAGGGCCCTTGTACAACCACACCTTCCCCCGGTTTACTCAGCATCTGTATCAGTAAAGCCAGTCCAGGTATGACACCTTCTATTGACGTGAACCAGTCGTGGCACAAGGTCAATTTATGGTGCCTTGAAAACCAGTCTATTGCCGCCTGGTAATAGTGATCGTCGCGTTCGCTATAACCGAAGATGCCATGTTCAATTCGGGAGTAGAGTGTTTGCAGGACCGCTTCCGGGCATTGAAAATCGAAATCGGACACCCACATTGGAAGCAGGTCAGTTTTGTCTAAGTGCAAGTCACGACCTAAAAAGTCCCACTTAACAGAGCTTGTATTGTGGCGATCGATTATCTGGTTGAAATCAGGCGATTTCACGTTGGGTTTCCTTTTTATTCAGGGCATTTTCCGGTGTGACTCTTGCAATACCAAAACCGGTAAAGCCATAGATGAGAGCCAGGAAGACGGCAGCATAGCACTGGATAGCCCAAGGTAGCAGATCAAGCGTACTGACACCCAATGTAGTCGCCATATAAATACCGGCAGCAGTCCAGGGGATTAACGGTTCTATGACGGTACAGCCATCTTCTATTGTCCGTGACAGATTTTTATTATCCAGTCCCATACGATGATAGGCCCCTTTGAACAGCTCCGCCGGGATGAGGAGACCCAACTTTCCGTTGCAGGTTGCGCCCGTTACCAGAATAGTGGTTGCCAGGGTTGCAGCGATAAGTTGCCCTGTTGTGCGAACAACTTGTAGAAGTGAGTTGATGATGACGGTCAGGGCGCCAGTGAGTGCTAAAGCACCGGCGAACGCGAATGCACAAAATGCAAGCAGGATGGTACTCATCATCGAAGACATGCCCCCCCGATTGAGCAGACGTGGGACGTCGCTAACAACCCCGGTGATATTGTGTCTCTGATCAGAGAACATAGAGAGATTGAAACCCTCTATCAACACATTAAGGCCCTGTTTAAGGGTGAGTCCCTGGAGACCTATACCAAGCACAATAGCCAATGCACAGCCAGCCAGCATGACGGGTATCACCGGCCGTTTTGTTATTGCTCCCCACAAAACCAGTATTGGTGGCAAAATCATCAATAAATTGAAGTGATACAGGCTTTCAAGAGATTGAAGGATGTCTGTGACTTTTTCAGGTGTTGCTACGCTACCTGTTAAGCTTGTATGACCCGCAATAAAATAAACAATAGCGGCTAAAACAAAGCCGGGAATAGTGGTATACATCAAATGTTGAATATGACTGTAAAGATCGGTATCGGCGACGATGGCAGCGAAGTTAGTCGAGTCAGATAACGGTGAAATTTTATCACCGAAATACGCACCTGAAACAACCGCGCCCGCCGCTGCCGCCAGAGGCACATCGAGGCCAGCGGCGACGCCCATTAGCGCTACGCCAACTGTTCCGGCTGCCCCCCATGACGTACCGGTACAAACTGAGATAACGCTCGTGATAAAGAAAGCAGCAATAAGTATGTATTGAGGGCTAATCAGCTTTAACCCCCAATACACCATGTAAGGTATGGTTCCGCTGAACATCCAGGTCCCAATTAACCCGCCTACGCAAATCAGTATCATCATCACCGGCATTGCTTTAGCTAGCTTTGCCACAATAGCATCGATAATGTCATTCCAGCGATAGCCTTGCCAATATGCCAAGGTAGCTGCTATTCCTGCTGATATGAGCAATAGGGATTCGATGCGTAAATTCAATTGACCATACCCAATAACCAATAGTAAGAGCATTGCTGCGATTGGCAGTATGGCAAGTCCCAGATTAATCTTTTTCTTGTCATCCATATTTTAAAACTCCAGTTCCAGATGAATTATTGAAACAGAATAGAATAATGAATTTATTTTGAATGAGATGTGACAGATATTACTTGTTCTTTACTCTTATGTTTATGTGTGATGCTTTTTATTTCTCTATTAGAAAAACGGAATCTCTGATGACAAGTTCGGCTGAGAACATATTCATTTGTGGAGCTACTTCTTTTTTGGCATTGATCTGCAATGCCAGATTAGCGGCCCTCTGAGCCATTCGTTCTATTGGGTTGTGTATGGTAGTTAAGGGTGGATAGAGATATTGGGCCGGGACAATATCATCAAACCCAACAATCGACAGTTGTTCTGGTAATTTGATTTTCCGTTGATGTAGGGATCGCATCATACCGGCAGCCATAACGTCATTAAATGTTACCGCCGCAGTAAAGCCGATGCCGCTGTCTAAGAGCTTTTTTGTTGCCAGTTCCCCACCCTTTTCGTTGAATGGAACGCTAATAACCCAATTGCCAGGTACTGTGATACCCGCATTAGTCATTGCGGCATGATACCCTTCCAGGCGGAGCCTTCTATTATCGATTGGTAGATCTGCTGTTATACAAGCAATTTTTCGATGACCATTTTGAAGAAGATAGTGGGTAGCAGCCTGAGAAGCACTGACATTATCTAACCAAATGCACCGGTTGGCGATAGCAGGGAAATATCGATTAATAATCACTAATCCTGGCGTATGAGCGGCATAACGTAATACATCTGTATCGCTCATTCTACTAACATGAGCGACTATTGCTTCGCATCCCTGATTAATTAAAAAATCTAAGGCAGATCTCTCAAGTTCGGCTTGATATCCTCCACTACAAACCATCAGCTTGACCTCTTCCTTCCGGGCAATTTTTTCAACCCCTCGCGCCAAAAGGGAAAAAAAAGGATCAGCCAGATTGCCAGTGAGTAAACCCAACATGTTCCCGCATCGTTTTGCCAGTGCAAGTGCGGCAAAATTACGGTGATAATTGAGCTCACGCATGGCTTTTTCTACACGCTCACGGGTGCCTGGTTCGACATAAGCCGTACTATTGATGACGCGGCTTACAGTGGCTACGGATACTCCAGCTTGATATGCTACGTCTTTCATAGTAGTCATGCTTTCTCCTCAGCAGTTATGTAAAATAAATCATATCCCAATTAATAGAATAATATAGAGCACAGGCATCATTCTTAATCCAGCAAAAAATGGTTCATAGATTTAAAGTATTTTGGTGGAATATATAGATTATAATTATTTTTTTCGCAAAATAGTTTCAATTCAATAATTGATCCGATTGATAATTTCTCATAGATATCTTGGAAGTACTTTTCCACGGTACGGTATGAAATTTTCATTTCATAAGCAATACATTGATTACTGATGCCGCGGCAGAATAAAAAGATTATTATCCATTCTTTTTCTGTCAATATATTATTGGGGGGGTTAAGCTTAACAGATATAGTTGTATCATTTTTAATATAATGGTGGACTGAAAAATGGTTTATTTCTTTAATGTGACAAATTATTCCAATACAGTGATTCTTTTCATCCATTAACGGGTATTTTTCGCAAAAATAGGGCTTGAGTTGTTGGTTATTACTTTGAAGATAAGCCCCAATAGAGGATACTCGTTGCATAGATTGTAATACCTTACGGTCATGTTCTTCAAAAAGGTGAACAAGATGATTAAACGGTGTAGGTAATTCTTTGGCAGTATATCCTGTGACATTAAAGTGTTCAGGTAACTTACTTAGTTTAATAAATACTTTGTTTGCATATATAAAATGAAATTTCTTATCTTTTACAAACCATGATTCATGACTTCTATCCCACATATTTGTTAACTGAGGAGTAATTTGACTCATATATGACCTTCAATAATTATTGAATATAAGTAGAAAAGTCTTTCAACAATCAATAAGAACAGCTATTCGTTATATAGGGAATTACTCCCTCATAATTGGAAGTTATAGTATTGCTATGATTTCAATAGCATGAGTGGTCCCAGATTAAGATTGTTCTTAATCATAAAGTTCAAACTCCAGTTTCAAATTGTTTGTTACAATAGAGTAACAAATCCAGTTTAGGTGGAATGTGAGATAAGTTTGCTGTTCATGTAACCGGTTTCATGAAGTGTGAAAATGTGATTTATATATCAATTTTAGGTCTTGCTTATAACCGAGTAACGGCAATATTCCCTAATTTTTTAGGGTAATACTTCATTGACATCCTCCCCCACCTTCACTCTTCGTGACTCAGGAGGGGGCTCCCCGTTAGTGGGTAACTGCTGATCGCTCAGTGTCAGGTTCCTGCTTCAACGGACGGCCTGAATGCCCCCTTCCTCCACAGGCAAATACGGCATGCCCTGCCGCTAAAATATTACACGCACCGTTTACATCGGCATTCGTGGTGTATCCACATACCTGACACTCGAACTGACTTTGTGACTGGCGATTTTCTTTTGCTGTATGACCACAGCAAGCGCATCGCTGACGGGTATAGGTCGGCGCATTTCGTACCAGCCCTGATCCAGTATTGAACGATTTAAGCCTGATTTTGCACGGACGTGACGACCGGGCTGTTCTGCCTTACCTTTCGCAGACTTTGACATAGTGCTCACCTTCAAGTCTTCAATGACGATCATCGCGTGGTTTTTGCTGATAGTCGTGGTGACTTTGTGAAGGTAGTCTTTGCGAATGTTGGCTATACTGGCGTGCAGACGCAGTATCTTACGTTTCTGTTTCTGCCAGTTATTGCTGAATTTGACCTTGCGGCTTAACTGATACTGGCGCTTTGCCAGCTTTTTCTGATTTGTTTTAAAACTGTTAACCGGCTCGAATATCGTCCCGTCTGACAGGGTAGCAAGTTTGGTGACGCCGGCATCCAGGCCAATCATTGTGGTTGCCGGGTGAATCTGAGTCTCTGTTTCAATTTCTACCTGAAATGAGATGTACCAATGTCCAGCTCGTTGGCTGACGGTCACATTTTTTATCTTGCCCTGTACATCCTGCGATTGTCTGAATTTGTAGGCTTTCAGGATGAGCATCTGCATTCAGTGTGGAGTAATTTTATGCACTATCCTACTGAATATTCGGTTAATTTCAATGCAAAAATACAAAATCAACCGTTCAAGGCAGGCGGCTTTTCTTCTGCATGTTCATCTTGTTTTCGTCACCAGATACCGGAGGAAAATACTCGGGGATTTACACTACGCAGCCTTTCATCAGTATGCGGGGGAAATCTGTCGCGATTTTGGTGCAGAGTTGAAAGAAAGTTACGGTGAATCTGATCACGTCCATATGCTGATTGAATACCCGCCGACAGTTCGGTTCTCAGTGCTGGTCAACTCGCTGAAAGCGGTCACATCACGACGTTTGCGTAATGAGTTTCTGGATTTGCGTGGTGCATACGGCAAGCCAGTATTGTGGTCACGCTCTTATTTTGCCGGTTCGTGCGGAGGTGCTCCGTTGGAAGTGGTTAAACAATACATTCAGCATCAGCGTGGCTGATGTTGATACGGACTTTTCAAGCCCGTCCAAATTCCCCTCCCGCCTTATGTCGGCGGGAGTACCCTTTGGAGGAAAAGATGGGGATCCCTCAGGGGAATACCGCCCTTTATCATGCTCGGAAGACTATTTTTTAGCCTCGGCTCTGAGTTCAGTTACATTTTTACCGCCAATTCCCCAGTTATCAGTTTCAACTTCATCAATAATAACAAAGGTTGTTGCAGGATTTTTTCCCAATACATCGACCAGTAACTGGGTAGCTCCTTCAATTAATTGCTTTTTTTGCTCTGCTGTAGCACCTTCACGGGTAATTCTGATATTCACAAACGGCATAAACAGCTCCTTTTCATCGGTTATTATTGGCAGACTCACTCTGCCAGGGCACATTTATTCGGTATTTTTATCTTGATAATGATCCGCAGTGGCTATCCAGGCAGCGCAGAACAGCGTTAAGCGGGCAAAGAGATAGAAAAATGTCATCAGGCCGATAACAGAGCCAAAAGCCGCGCCGGAAGGGGAGCTGGCGAGGCGAGGCAGCGTCATGGTCATAATATATTTGATAACTTCAAAACCTATAGCTGCCATCAGTGTCCCTTTCAACAATGCTTTGCGTTCTGGCTGGTGGCGGGGTAGTACCCAGAATAGCCACAGGAAAAGCAGATAGTTCGCTGAAACAGAAATTGCCAGGCCAATCAGGAACCAGGATGGGTGCAGCCACTCAATGCCATCTAACCCTAATATCTTAACGATGGTTGCCTGAGCGGAGCCGGCGATAGAGGTCAGTGACAGTGTGATCACCAGAGCTAATAATAGCCCAATCAGAGAAATGGCATCACGAATATATTTAAAATAGATTTTCTCGTTATCTTCCTGATTCCCTACCCAGACAGGCTGGAACTGGGCGAGAATTGCCTGACGTAAATTGCTTACCCAGTTTACACCGGAATAAAGAGCAATCGCCAAACCGGTTAATCCCACGGTAGTTCGCTGTTTAATCGCAGTATCGACACTATTTTTCAGTGTATTGGCGAGTGTCGGATCACTAATACTGTTTGCGATACCATTGATTAGCCTTGCCAGTAAATCAGGATTAGAAGCCAGAATAAAACCCGCAATGGCGAAAGAGAGCATCAGGATGGGGATAAGAGATAAGAACGAAAAATAGGTGATTGCCGCCCCAAACTGATTACCCATCCGATCATTAAAGCGTAGCGTTGCCCGGATAAAGTGAGCGATGATAGGAATATTACGGATATAATTTCCTGCTCTGACGGTCAGAGAAATCGCTTTTTTACCGTGATGAATGCCTTTCTCCAAAGGAGTTCTGGATAACCTTTCCGGCTGATGTTCTGTTGTTTCCTGTTTTTCTACATCCTTTGGCATGTGCACCCTCAATGACTTCAAATAATTCACTGTCTTATAATGCCATTGTAAGATAATTATTAACAATTCATAAAAACTATGGAAAAGTATTGCTCTAATAAAATAAACCGTTATTTCCCGCTATTTATTGCATCTTAAATAAAAAGATCCCTCATTTGAAGGATCTTTTAGAGATGCATTAACTCATAACCGATTAATGCGATTTACGATTAATTATTTCACCATGAGTTACGCCATTTTCAGTCTCATTGCTATAAGTTTTCACCAAGGGTATTTTACCGGACAATACACCATCCTGAACTTCCTTGACAATTCCGCTAACAGAATCAGGCAATACTAAACTGCCACCTTTGCTGTTGTCATAACCTGTAACAGATTGTTGTTCCACATTTTGAGTATTAATAATGACATTGCCTTTCTCGCTACCAATCTGCCCACCAATCAGATGTGTATTGCCTTTTACATCCAGATTAACGTTCTGATTACCGGAAATTACCGATTGTTCACTGACAGTTTCCCGATCTTTAATATCGACATTACTTTTGAATTTACCTGTAACGCCATTAATCCCTTTAATATTATTAAGGCTATTAAACGCGGAGGTTAGTCTTTCTTGTAATCCTTTCTGCTGTGGTTCTTCTGTTGTGTTTTTCGATGGATCATCTTTCGATACATCGTCTTTAGATATTTCATCTTGAGGTGCATGATCCTTAGTCATTTCATCTTTGGGGATGTCATCACTTTTGACTTTAGATTCTTTCGCGTAATTAAGACCCGCATCAACACCAACATTCAGCCCATGTTCCGTGTCTTTACGGCTTTCAACCCGCAAATCACCACCAATGTTACCTGTTACTTGATCAGCACCTATTTGCGCACCGCTAACGGTCGTATCATCGCCACTGTTGATGACAACATTTTCGCCCTTGATGTGGCTATTACGCTGAGTTGTTGCTTGCAAGCGATCAACACCCACTTTGACTTCCCCGCCAACGTTCTGTTTTGTGGTGGTGGTTGTACTGTCATCTTCCGCTTTTTTGACTGAGTTTGAGTTACCACCGTTGCCTTTCAGGTTCAATTCCCAACCATCGTTGTTAACGCGATCCTGAACAGAGACCAGCTCAATATTGCCTTGTTTGGCCGTCAGATCGATCTGCTTGCCTGTCACTGCTGAGCCTTTCAGCGTCAGGTCACTGCCTGCATTCAGATTGACCCCTTGCTTACCGCTAATCTCACTTACCTGAGCTGTGGTGCTGTTTTTGCTATCCGTGTTGTAACCGCCGCCAAGACCGATATGAATATTCTTGCCTTCTGGAGAGGCTCCTCCTTTAGCAGAAGCTTCACCGTTATGACCGGTCGCTGTTTTCGTTGTGCTGCTGGTGGCATGATCAAAACGGATATCCCCTCCCGCATCTATATTGGTTTTGCCTGTTTTGGCATACAGAGATGTACCCTGATATTCAGCATCCCTCTCGACATGGATATTAATGTCATCTGTTGCAGTAATTTGGCTGGTGACTGCTTCGGTTGTGGAAGTATGGTTGTTTTGTGTGCCGCCTTTTCCCTTACCATTAGCAGAGATATCTTCACCGGTGGTGGTATAGACGCGCAGGTCCGCATTGCCGCTGGTTTCACTGTGGCTGCTTTCGTGGTGATTCTGTGCTGCTTCGCTGGTATGGTTGCCGGCTTTCAGCGAGACATTACCCTGGTTGGCGTGATATTGAGTGCCCTGATCATACAGTTCGCCATTGGTTTTAATAACGACATTGCTGGCCTGGACAGATGTCACGACAGAGTCGGACTTTTTGCTTGCTGTCTGAGTGCTACTGCCGTTGGCTGCAATATCCACTCCCAGATTGGGTGTGCCTTTCTTGGCGAATGTGCCATCCAGAGCTGATTTTGCGGGTTCTTTCACCGCTTTCTCAATCGGGCGGGTGACAGCGCTATAATCTATATTGACACCAATATCCGTGCCGACCTGTAGTTTACTATTGGAATTTGATTCAGTATTGGATGCAGCCAGATTGCTGACTTTGCCTGCCTCAGCAGTATAAGTGCCATTGACTTTATGGCTTGCACCTTCCTGAACTAATTCCCCGTTGGCTTTAATGTTCAAATCACCCGCGATCTTCGAACCGGAAACAACGGCGGTGGTGCGGGTATGATTGTTGTTATTACCTTCATAGCCACCATGAATACCGGAACCCACTTTATCGATTCCTCCGGTAAGATAGACACCAACGTGCTCTTTACTCTGAGATTTCTCTTCAGATTTTTTGTTATTCGCGGCTAACAGATGAACATTTGCGCCGGTGATTTTAGCATCACCTTTGGTTGTCATCAGATTGGAACCACTGAGGGTGACGTCTTTATCAGTATCAATAGTGATACTCCCTCCACTCAACGTAGAAGCTTGCTGTGTTGTCGTCTGATTTTTCTGACCGTTGCTGGTATGTTCAATACCCACGCCGGCGCGATACTGCTTATCTCCCTTTTGCTGGAATTGACTTTGCAGATCCAGAGAAGTGTTTTGCTTATCAACCTGTTTCTGTTCGCCATAAGAGAGTACCTTGATATGACCGGATGTATTCAGGCTAAGGGCACCGGCACTTTGCACCAGGCTGCCAACCACATTCAGATCTTCATCGCCGAGTAATTTGAGATCAGCCTCGGAAACTAACTCGCTGCCATGAGATTTCTGTTGATTGCTGCTGGTCCTTTGTGAACTATTGGTAATATTGAATACCGTACCTGTTCGCTCATCAATTTTCTGATTGAGATGACTGACAGCATTGTCGATAGTTAACTCGCCACTATTAGCATGTATAAAAGCACCTTGAACCGCTTTTACTTTGCTACCGGTAATCGATATACCCTTTTGGCCGGACAGCAATAAACTCCCGTTGGCAGTGAGTTCGGATGCATAGCTGGTTTCTTTCACCTCACTGTTGTCTTTATTAGCGCCACCACCGATACCGCCCCAATATTTCTTATCATCACGTACAACACGGCTATCAGCAATTTTCTGCACATTGATTTGCAGTTGTTTACCAGCTTCCAGTACCAGATTCTGGCCTGCGTGCGCTTTCGCGCCAAGAATTTCGGCTTGGGTTCCTGCTTTAATATTAAGATCAGTTCCTGCTCGTAATTCACTGGCAATCAGGCGCTGAGTCTGTTTACTCTCTTCCCAACTTCCCGTTTGCAATTTAGCCGTGTGATTTTTCTTGTAACCTTTTTCTGATGTTTTCTCTGTTTCAGTCAGACCAGCAATCTGTACATCTTTTTTTGCTGTAATAGCCAGTTTATCTTTGGCATCTATTTGGCTGCCAAAGACCTTAACGTCACCTGCAATGGCGTTTAAATTGACATTCTGCCGGGCTTTTATCGTATTCCCTGACTGATGTTGTTTTTCACTCTCCTGAGTAACCTCATGCCGCCAGGAATAACCCCGTTGGTTATTAACATTTTTAGTGGATTGAATTAACTGCTGCCCATCTAAAATCAGATTGGCGCCACTCAGATTAATATTGTCACCCACTATATCCGTGGCCGTCATCTGGTTATTGTTCTTGGCAACCAATGAAATATTTTTGCCTTCCAGTTTAGTGCGGGCCAGTGACTGGCTGCTTTTATTGTCATTGATATAAGAACTGCGGAAATAGCTTTGGTAATTATTACTACCGTCACGGCTATATGTTGATTCGCTGACTTTGCCTTTTACCTGAATATTGTTGCCCAGAAGCTCAACATCCCCACCTTGCAGGTGTGTGGCTTCTAAATTAAGGTTGCCGTGAGAATCAACAATAATCTTGTCACTCCCGGAAAGAGAGCCTTGCAGATTTACCCCGCTGCCTTTGGCGGTATTAAGCAAATGGATGCGCCCGGCTTGCATACTGCCAAGATAATAACTATCCAGCATCCCGGTTAATTTTTGCTGAGAATCGAGCACTTCTCCTGTGGCGGAGGTTTTATTTTCACCACTGATAGCATTAATCTCTTTTTCAGCGGTGACAGTTCCCCGGCTATCAATTTTAGGGGCAATAAGATCAAGAACCGCGTTGGCGATTAAGCCATCTGATTTAATTTTCAGACTATTCTGATTATCAAAAGTGCTGAAACCTTGCAAATTACCCTGTTCTACCAATGGATTACCAACGACCAGAGCAGCGCGGTTAGTATTGATAAAACCACATCCATTACAGGTGATGCCATTTGGGTTTGCCAGCACATAATCTGCTGCGATACCAAACACCTCGTGCTGACCTAATAACAGGGAAGGGTTCCTGCTGATAACTTGGCGGATTCGACTAATAAGTGCAATTTTTCAGAAAGGCGGTCAGTTGCTATAGTAGGCACCTTTCCCGCCACAGGAAAATGCAC
Source organism: Photorhabdus khanii NC19 (assembly GCF_000517265.1). GTDB lineage: Bacteria > Pseudomonadota > Gammaproteobacteria > Enterobacterales > Enterobacteriaceae > Photorhabdus > Photorhabdus khanii. The sequence continues at coordinate 160,007 of NZ_AYSJ01000011.1, read as the reverse complement.
TATGGCCTATACACAACTGACCGAGACAGAAAGATATCAGATTTCCAGTTTAAAAAAAGCGGGTTTTTCACAGCGTTTCATTGCTGAGTCACTTAAGCGAAGCCCGTCGACCATCAGCAGAGAATTGAAGAGAAATCAAGAAGTCCAGACATACTGCCCTGAACAGGCTCATTTGAAGGTATTGGCTTGTCGTCATTTTGCTAAGAAAGCCGTGAAAATAACGCCGGAAGTAAAAAAATGGATAAAACGGTTAATTTGGAAAGACTTAAGTCCTGAACAGGTGGCTGATTATTTAAAGCAACATAAAGGGATATCTTTGCATCATGAGACAATTTATAGACTGATTTATAAAGATAAAATAGAGGGGGGTGATTTATGGCAACATCTGCGAATTGCCAGAAAACCCTATCGTAAACGTTATGGTAGCTATGAAAGAAGAGGCAAAATTAAAAATCGGGTCAGTATTGATGAACGCCCGGAAATTGTTGATAAAAAAGAACGTATTGGCGACTGGGAAGGAGATACGATAATAGGGCCAGGAAAAAAAAGTGTCTTATTAACATTGGTGTCCGCAAGACGCTGATACAATTATCGTNNAACTTGATAGCAAGCGAGCTTCAGAAGTCGAGAAAGCGGCAGTGAAAGTATTATCTCCGTTAAAACAAAAGGTTAAGACCATCACGTTCGATAACGGTCTGGAGTTCGCAGATCATGAAATCATCAGTGAAAAATTAGAAACCCAAATTTACTTTGCTCACCCTTATTCGCCTTGGGAAAGAGGGATCAATGAGAATATCAATGGGTTAATCAGACAATACTTTCCAAAGGGAACCGATTTTCATGAAATCTCTCATCAGGAAATCAATTTTGTGGTAAACCGATTAAATAATCGCCCCCGGAAAACACGGGGTGGGAAAACACCGAATGAATTATTTAAGGGAATACGAACATGTTTACTTCCAGATTAACGATGTTGTACTTATTATGTGAATCTACCGTTTATTATGTATATTAGGCAAGTTGATAAAGTAGAAATACTGGAAAACTATTTTGATAATTTTCCAGTAGGAAACTACAGTATACAAATATTAGCTATTAGTACTCAACATATGATCGTCTCGATAATAACCCAGGAGCTTTGTACCGTCATAAGCGGCAAAAAACCATGTATATCGTTCTACACCTGGCTTATGGGCCGTTGCTTGAAAATAACTATCTCGAGATTCAACAAAAATTGGCTTAGGTTCATCCTCTCCCGCATTAACTCCTGAAGGGATCATTGGAGTTTTTTTACCTGTTGGGTTCTGTGACCATATTTGTGATGGAATAGAGATGACATCTTCTCCTGAACTCAGTTTTTGGAACTTATACAATATAATAGAATAGTCGAAATTATTAGATACAGTTGTAGCCCTCCATCTAATATTTGCATTAACGGGAACAGTTATACGGGCACCAGATGAACTACTAAGTTTCATTCCATCTGCGGGAGTATAACTCGCTATATATACATACTCCTTGATTGTTATTGGATTTTTAGAGTCCAGAGAACCCTTAATCTGGTTATCATGAATAAACTCAACAATTGAATCAACATCAATAACAAAGGTAACATCGGCTATAACAGAGTTCCTGGCTGTGACAATATTGTTTTGATCTTGAATTACTTCACTCATTATAATACCTCTTTATATACTTAAATTATCTATTGGAAATTTCAAGGTTATTTTGATTGCTAGTTATTATTCTAATAATTTTATTTTTTTTAATAATTAACTATTAAGGCTGAAACATCCACTAGTATAAATCATAGTTTATACGGGAAAATTACTGATATATTTATCAGGGACTACGTTATATAGTTAAATATTTAGGTTAACTTATTGTTATAAAAAACAAAAACCAATCTTTAGATTAATATGTTGAGTAATTACTTAAGTAGTTTAATATGTTTCATATGAATATATTATATTTATATATATTTTTTTCTGGATTATTAAATTTTCAATTATATTGATATAGTTACTCTTGTTTACGAGTAGTACAAGTACATTGTGGCTTACCAGATACTTTGCCTCCGTATAACAGTAAATGATTATTTTCTTCATTAAGTGGAAGTTTTGCTACTATAATAAATACTATGATTCACTATCAATATTCTTAATTTTCAAGAGGACATTGAATGAATATTTATCGACCATATACCTCACCTTATAAATTTCATGAATTAGATATAGATGCTCATTTTGTGGCTGAAATTTGTGAAATTATTAATAAAATTTCGGGGTTTAGTTTATTTTCTCTTGTATTAAAGGCACGCTTTCCTATATCTAACCGTGAAGTGCATTTCTTTAATAATTATCATGAATCTTGGAGAGCTATTTATATAGAAAAAAAGTATTGGATGATTGATCCTGTTCTAAATTTCCGACCTGTTCCACCTGATTTTTCAAAAGTATGGGATTTGGATTTTTTTTCAGCGTTTAATGGGCAAGAACTTTGGTATGTGAATCAGAAATATGGGTTTCGTTCTGGGATCACCTTTGGGCTTCCTGCATTTTCAGGAACTTACGGGATATTTTCTGTTGCGGGGAAAGACGGGTATATTGATAACGAGACAATGTATAAATGCAGTGGAGAGATTTTAGGAGTATATATTAGGATAATAAGATATTTGACATCAAACGCAAAATATTTGCAATCGTTCTATATAGATGAGACTTCATTTTCAAATAGAGAATTAGAAATATTAAGGTATACCGCAGATGGGATGATATCAAGTGAAATTGCAGCAACTATCTGTGTAACTAAAGGGACAGTTGATTTTCACCTAATGAATATTGTGAGGAAACTTGGTTGTAGAAACAAATTTCAAGCAACAGCTAAAGCTGTATTACTTGGCTACATATAATTAATATCAATTGGAAACTATCTGGTGTTTATATTTTTTACTTTATAAATCAACCTGAACTATTAATATTATTATTCAAATGGATTGATAGGAGAACTTGTACAGAAAATGATTTTGCCTGTTATCTGATTAATATATGTATGATTCTGAGGTTGTTAATGACTGTTCAAATCGTTGTCATATGTCTGTTAAGCCAATAAAGGGTAAATGTTAGACTTTATTCTGAAATTTTTATCGACGATGGGTGATTTCACCCAATGATCCGTGGTGCTATTTATTAAACAATATTTAGCAATACCCGTTAAAGTCATTATGTTGGGGATGAGGACTTCCCTCAGCAGTCATGATGTTATTATGCTTCACAAACTGTTATCGGGCCGCAAGTTCAGTCGGTAAAAGATGAGCTTGATGCATTAATTTAAAGGAAAAAAATAATGTTTGACTTTGATACCCCTATTGATCGCCGCGGTACTTGGTGTATTCAATGGGACTATGTTGGAGATCTTTTTGGTGCTGACGATCTTCTCCCTTTTACTATCGCTGATATGGATTTTGCCACCGCGCCCTGTGTTATTCAGGCATTACAGAAACGTGTGGATCATGGCATATTAGGTTATAGCAGCTGGCAGCATGAAGAATTTCTTGGTGCTATACGTCATTGGTATCAGCAACAATTTAATTGTGAAATCAATACAAATTGGATGGTTTATGGCCCTTCTGTGATGTACATGGTTTCGCAGTTAATCCGAATTTGGTCTGAACCCGGTGAAGGTATTGTTGTCCATACTCCTGCTTACAATAAATTTTATAAAATTATTCAAGAGAACCAGCGGCAACTGCTTTCTTGCCCGTTTGAGAAACAAGGCAATGATTGGGTGTGTGATATGGATCAACTTGAAGCCTTGCTCGCTCAACCGGAAACAAAAATATTATTGCTGTGCAGTCCGCATAATCCAACTGGCAAAGTCTGGAGTTATTCTGAACTTAAAACAATGTCTGAATTGTGTAAGCGTTATAATGTCAGTGTCATCAGTGATGAAATTCATATGGATATACTCAGGGGAGAAACGAAACATATTCCCTGGAGTGAAGTTGCTACGACTCGCTGGGCATTAATCACTTCGGCATCTAAGACATTTAATCTTACTGCGCTGACGGGGGCTTATGGTTTTATTTATGATGATCATAGTCGTGCGGTATATTCCCATCAATTAATGCATTGTGATGGATTATCTTCTCCTGCTATTTTCTCGATATCAGCCCATATTGCGGCTTACCGGGAAGGGCAATCCTGGCTTGATGCACTACGCGATTACCTGAGTGGTAACTTGAATTATATTGCTCAGGAACTGAATGCAGCATTTCCACAATTGAACTGGCAGCCGCCACAGGCGACTTATTTGGCCTGGATAGACCTGCGTAATCTGCATATTGATGATGATAAATTGCAGCAGATACTTATCCATGAAGAGAAAGTTGCCATTATGCCGGGTAGAATTTATGGTGAAGCTGGTAATGGTTTCCTGCGTTTTAATGCAGGATGCCCCCGTAGCAAAGTTGAATTGGGTATCCGGAAATTAATCTCAGCGTTGAAAAAGCTTTGCTGAGAATGATTAATTCTGGCAAATAAACTGCTTCTATTATATTTACGGTCAGAGGATAAACAAATAAGGGCTGGGTTCTGTAATTAACGGAACTCAGCTTTACCTTTCATATCAGGAAAATACCAGACTGAGCAGTCAATTATCGACTTTCGGCAATGGCCCTAATTTCACACCTTCTGGATAGTATTTCCAACCATCACGAATACGGATGTTTTCATCCCAAGGCAGTTTATATTCACCGTTTGCCAGATCGCGCACCCAGGTCAAATAATTAGCTCTCTCTCCACCGGGTTTACCAACATAACCTCGACAACCGAGATTAAAAATACTGTTCTCTAACGCCCAGTTTTCACGAGCCTTATCTGCCAGACGCGGGAACAGTTCGGCGGTAACAATTTCCCAAGGGTTACGCTGCCCTTGTTGGATAATATTACCGTCATAATTACAAATTGTACCTTCGCCGAAATAATAAAAAACCTCATCGTAGCCTGCCAGATTAACCGATACGGTATACATTAAGTTCTGCCAGGCATTAGTGCGGTTAGTCCAGATCCACTGGTCGTTGACTTGAGTAGAATAACCGGAAATGCGGATAAAAACGTTACAGCCTTTATAGGCCGCTTCGCGCGCCAGCTCAGGAAACATACCATCATGACAAATACACACTGCCAGTTTTGCACCTTTAGGCCCCTCACAGACCGGCAAGCCCAGATTGCCTGGCATCCAGGGTTCAATTGGCACCCAAGGCTGCAACTTGCGGTAATGCAGCGTAATCTCACCGCTATTATTAATAATGATCGCCGTGTTATAAGGTGGCTGTGATGGATCTTCATTACGCTCCATTAACGAAAACACGCCCCAGATATCGTTGCGAATACAAGCCTGGCGAAAACTATCAACTTTTGGACTGTCCAGTGATAACAACATTTCATCATAGGTCCAGATTTTAGTATTCAGCCCTTGAGCAGAATATTCAGGAAATACAATTAAATCCAGATCAGGATAACCGGCCTTAGTTGAATCTATCGTTTTACAGATTTGCTGCACCTGAACCTGAATATCTTCAGGTCCCTTAATCACAGGAACAGGATATTGAATAGCCGCAATTAATAATGCTTCATCCCACGCACTTACACTCCCGGTACTGCCCATAATAGACCTCTGAATGAATAGTAATGATTAAGATTGAATGGCAAGTTTCATCGTTATACGGGCAAATAGAGTGCGGTTTTATCTTTATCCGCCGTTAAGCGATTTTACTAATGCATAATAGCGCCTCTTTTGATCACCAAAATGCGATCTGCAACATCAAATAAAAAAATTAATTACTTTGTAGTAAAAAATACTTTTACTAACATTAGTATGAGCTTGCCTTGGATGAGTCACTGATGAGAGAGTAAATGGACTAGTTAGTCGAATGGGGACATGTGGAAAGATGGGTTCAAAACATTGAGTATGTATTGATCGGCTTTATCCTAATAATTATATTCATTTTTGCTAATAGAAACTTGTACGAAAAAATAGCCTATCAATAGTTTCTGTATTTTTATTTAAATTTATGATGATAAATTAATTCCCTAATATGATCATATAAAAACAATATAGAATTACAGTGAAAGTAATTACACATGGCAGATTTGACTAATAAAAGCATTAACAAATAAAACTCATAAATAATTTCTGAATAAAAATGTACAAAAAATGGCCGACTTCATTTCGGTGAGCCATTCTTACTTCTATGACAACTTTTTTACTGATTTATAAAGAGCTAATTGGGCAAATTTTTCCTTCCCAATCGTGGAATCTGTCCGCGCTGTTGCTATAACCACTTTCGCCTGATTGTCCAGGCTCTCTATAAAACCATGATTACCGGCAGCCGGGGCAGAACTATTCGCTGCCTGGATTAAGGATGTAATCTATAAACTTCAATCTGCTCTGGCTTACTGTGGGTATGCGCTACGGTGCTTAGATCATCAGACGCCGGATATTTTAGCCGACATTCCGCACCCAATTCAGGAATAAAAAGACCCATACCATTGACCCAATATTTTCAACAGGTCACTTTGGTACGGTTGTATACCCGTTACCCTCCGATGCTCTTGAAATTCGAAGGTATTAATCCCTTCAAAGGTTAAAAATACCCAACGGGCGGTGGGCGATTGGGTCTGCCGGTTTTTCATATCCGGGTAAAATGCCGCATTTTGTTTCAATCCGCTGCGAATTTTATGCTCCAGCGCCGCATAAACCATTAAACTGCATGTCATCACCATCAATAAAGCTTCGATGCGTTCCGGTTTTTTCAGATACAGGGAAGCCACGGCAGGACTCCGGGCTTTTCAGAACCGGAAGCCCCGCTCAACCTTTTGCTGGGCTTTGTAATTGGCCAGGAAAGTTTCCATATCAAGGGCTTCCTCGTCCATGTCATTGGTGGCGAGAATTAACATCCCCACCTGGAGTCTGGCATCGGCAGCTTTATCCTGCTGGCTGTAAGCCCGGCCCGATAGCTGATAATGAATCTGAGCGCGTTGAGCTTTCGCCGGACGTCCACGCCCCTGATAAGTCACGATTTCCTTCCCCTCCGGAGCATCAACCCCAAGAAACTGGCAGACGGATTCAAAATAACGCAGGGCATGTAACGCATCTTCCTTGCAAGCAAACGCTTTTTTGCACAATTTTTCAAACAATTTCAGCTCTTTTTCCGTTAATTTCAGGGTGTTTTTCGCGAAAGNCTGTGCTTCACNTTGCGCGGCANCCGTACTGCTGANCAGTAGCCAGCGTCTGCGGGACCCCGCCATAATGGGATTCAATCCANCATCCCGNGTAACCTTCGGTAAAAGGCTGTAATTGGNGGGTATTCACGTTCCGCAGCTGCTGTTTAGCTTCCTTAACCGTCAACGGCACGCGGGTAATAAAGTGTTGTTTTTGTTGATGAAGAGAAGATATTGCCGCTTCACTATACAGCGCGGCATCCCCGACAAAATAGCGACTGTTTTGCGCTGCTCTCAGACAACTAATAGGGTGTTTTGTGACTTCTGTGTACGCTTAGGCATCGTTGGTATTCCCACTCATTGCCTGCATGTAAACCGGTATCCCCGCNNGATTTTCACAAATCAGNTCAAGGATAACCTGATTGAGGTCGGGGCGGTGGTCACGACTGTAACCCCGNGCCAGTTCAATGCGCNGAGTATCCTCATCGGGCGATGACTTGTACTCCCCATCCACGTGGAAACTCGTGATATCAAGATGCACAGAATCNGATTTTATCCCTAATTTATCAATAACCTGCTCAGCAAGCACCTGATAAACCTNCGATACGCCAGCCTCATATAAAGCATCCAGTGTACGGCCGANNACATCGTCATTGAGGTGCTCTGCGTCAATGCCGGGACCAATCAAGCGTCAATCGGCTATGCCNNANGCGCAGNCAAACATATGGAGTGTCCGGCTGTGAAATCCCAGCCCGTTGAGGATCATCGCAAGAAACGCCTCGCCGTGAGAAACAGTATGCTCTGCGTATTTTGGGATAATGGCATCAATCATACGGGGTAATCCGGCTTCATGGCAGAAAGCGGCGATAAGCCCCAGGTGATCAAGACGTTTAATGACAGGCTCAGGTATGGACATAGTGACTTTCCGGCAAATAAAAGTAATAGATCAAAATGCGCGATCGCCGTCAATCTTATTGGCGCTACAAAAATATAAAGCGTGCGTAAGATCACACTATTTTTAAATCAGGAATGAGGTGCGGAATGACGGATATATTCTTTTACTGAATATTTTTTTCAACTCACTATTAATGATTAATGATTAATGATTAATGATTAATGATTAATGATTTTCGATTAAATACAATTAACTATCCTTTTATAAAATAAACCACTTTCTTCATCCTCATATTGTCCACAGAATCGCGGGTTGATACGCGCTTTATCTGTTAATGGTGAAGAAGCGTATCAGATTAAGGATGCGATCGCTAAGCTTCAATCCGCTCTGGCTTACCGTGGGTATGCGCCCCGCTAGATCATAAAGAAGGCCGGAAGATCTTTCCGGCCTGTTTTTATAGTTGTGATTAGTTAGTTAATTCAAAGAACCATTCAATAAAAGAATTAAAGTCTTTCCATTGTGGTTTTAATTTCCCATCAGAAAAATCTTTCATTGCTTGTCCTAAACTCAATTCTAATATTTCACCTGTTTTCCTATTATAAAAAAAACCATACTCTCCCTCGAAACTATCTAAAGGAATATATTCCTCAGGTAGATTAAGAGACTTATGCATTCTTTTTACATCTAACATATAGTTAGAGTTAATTATGAACCAACAGATTTGATAAATTTCACGATTTCTACTGTAAAATGTTGGTCCATCTTCGGCGTGTAAATAGAACTGAGAAAAATCAGATTCCAGGTTAATATCTAGATTAATCAAAGCATTATGATATTCTTCGGTAATCTCTTCGTACCACCATCCTTGATTCTTAAGATGCTCTCTTACTTTGTCAGATAACATGTTTATATCCCACATTTTCTAGGTTTTCTAATCTTCAATTCAGCTTCGGCTCTGTTTCGCCAATATGCATCACGATCTATATTAAATTGATCTCGATTAACAGGGTTAATTGGATGTGCATTCGGCAAATGTGGATGAAGCGCTTTAGTTCCATAATATTTCCGATGAGTATCAGCCGAAAGTTCAAATAATGATCCTAATCCGTTTTGTTTGGAGTGATGTAAATTTATCTGTGAATATTTACCATTCTTAACAACAAAAGGACTTTTACCTTCTAATGCTAAATCAATATTTGTTTTTATTCCATTTCTTGTATTAACAGGCAGATCCCAATCAATAGCTTGCTGGTAAACAGTATGGGTATTTCCAGAAGGCGCGTTAAAAATAGATGGTGTAAAGAAACCACTTAGCCCCAGAGGGTCAATCCAGTTTGCCGGGTTATGGACATACGCATACGGATTCAGGCCCCCTGCCAGCCCAATCGGATCAGAGGTCTGGCTACGCTATGTCATCAGTCATATTGCGGACTGGCCTACAAACCAGGTGCATAAACTGCTGCCTTGGAAGGTCGATCTCACTTCTTAGCCACCATCAATATGGTCTGAATGCGCCGCTTACGGATAATACCTTCAGTTAAAACCCATCTTGTTGTTATCTGACAACGCAAGGTGAGATGACCGGAGCATTACAAAAAGCCGGAAGATCACGGGGATCTTTCCGGCTTTAATCTTAAATATAAGACATTAATCTTTTATATAAGAATTCAATAAAATTGCTTGCATACAATTTATGCTCTTCACCCAATGCAACATAAATAGCTTTCAATTCTCTGGTATCAAAGTAAAACTCTTCTCCAAAGTCTGTATTTGATACAACTAAACGCCCTTCATTCAGATAATTATTAGCTATTGTATTTTGGTATACTAAGTCACCACCTACAGCCTCTTCAAATGGAATGCAATATATACTGTATATTTCATCACCACATATATCGCCGCCCCCAAAATTTACTAAAAACCATTTATAATCATCAGGTAAGGTCAATGACAATGCGCTTTCTGCTTTTTCTATCCATTCAGTTGGAGGTGCATCATCTGTGTTACCCATATTTAATAGATCAGATGTTGACAATAGATCTAATAATTTCTCTCTATTCATTTAAAATCTCCAGCTCTGTTCATCCAATACTGTTCTCTCCATTTATTAAATGCAGCACGATCTATTCCTGAAGGAATGGTATTAGGATTTATACTCGCTTAACTTGAAGATGCAGGATTCAGAATCTGGAAGTTGTCATTAATACGGCGCGACAGCTTCCCGGCAAGTTCCGGTAATATTTCCGTAAAAAAGCGATGTATCGCCTGCCTGAACAAGGCCGCCGAGGCGAAGTAACGATTATTTCTGACTTGTTCATTCATCACTTTCCACAGCCTTTCTATCGGGTTCAGATTCGGGCTGTAGGGGGGTAAGTAATGAAGCTCGATATTCATCACATAAGCCCAGTCTTTCACCAACTCACTCCGGTGATAACCGGCTCCGTCAAGGATAATATGAACCTTCTGACTGACCGGATAGGTTTCACGCAGGGCAATGAAAAATTCTGCGATGTGATAACTGTCGATACGGTCATACTCGCGTACCACCGTTTTACCGATATCGGCCAGATTCAGGGCCCCCATCAGGTTCAGACGGGTACGGCTTCCTGTGGTTTTCACTACGGTTTTCTGGCCTTTACGCATCCAGCCATAAGCCAGTTTCGTCCCCTGCGTGGGATGGACGCCATCAATGAACAGGATGGGCTCATGGTCTGCCGCTCTGATTGACTGCGTAGTTTCTATGAAGGCCCGCTGCTGTTCCCCGTTGAACTTGTGTGGCACGCCGGTCGGTTTTTTATAACTGAATCCCTTGTGGTGCAGCCATTTATTCATGCCGGGAACGGTGTAACTGATATCCCACGCTTCTTTAACAAGGCGGATAACCGCCTGTGTGGTGGGCAGAAGATTCACGGGCAGATAAGCGATAAGTTCCTGCGGCTGTGTTTCGCTGAGGTGGCTCTGAGAGCCGCCATTGTCGGGCTTGAGTTTGCGGTGATTAAGGTAATCGCTGATATGACGATTAACGGTCGTTTCATGCCGGCCCAAGGCTTGAGCGATCATGACAGAACTCCAACCCTCACAGGCCACCAGGANCGNNGTTGNNGC
>NZ_AYSJ01000011.1:141227-148779 GCF_000517265.1 Photorhabdus khanii NC19 | reverse complement strand
CNNTNNNGCTNANCCAGCNGCAGGNNTGNCTNNAGGGCTGTTNANNTTCGGCTNNNNGNNNATNGNTNNNGNATATTTNNCTNCGGANNCCCNGNACCNCATTNGGGCANNNNTCNNNCNGNTTCNATNNNCANNGGNANNNAAAACCCCGATGTGACTTTGNNGATTGTAGCTCACTTTTCCCCCAATGTCATAATCGGGTTTCGGCCCACTTTCCCTGCCGGAACCGGGTTTTATCGGGAACCCGTGACGGCGGGGCAGCTTGCATGCCCAGCTGACGCGGGTGGCCGGGTGCAGGCGGCAGNCCCGCAGGTGAAGCCGTTAAGCGGGGAGCCCCCGCTCGCGGGGGCGGACGGGGCGGAGATGGCGAGCACGGCAACGAGCAAGGAGCCTGCGACTGCGAGCCGGGCGCAGCCAGTGCAGCGGGGTTGGGGCGGGGGCCATAAACTGCGCCAGCTTGCTGGCCTGCCTTCAGGGCTGTTGACCTTGACGGACTGACCGACAATGGTTTCAGGCGGATTTGGGCACCGGAGCCGCCACGGACGGCGGCGATTGCGGCGGCAGGTTTTGGCACTGACGCTGACAGCGGAAGGCGCCAGCCTTGCGCGCCGCTGGGGCTAAGCGGCTGAACCCGGCGGCCAGCCGCACGCTGTTGTTGAGGTGACCGCGCAGCGCCCTTGGGTGGGCGGCGCCGACATAATGTTCCGTTAAGCGTGGCGGGCCGTTCAGGCCCATTGCGCTTAATGCCACATTATGTGAATGCGGCCGACCGGCAACGATTGTGACAGAGAACGCCGAAGTTCAGCGCCGGGCGGGCGGCATTTACCGCCGGGCACGCCGATGGTAGGGAGGCAGTCCGTGCGCAGGGACGCGCACGGTCTGCCTTTCACTGCACCCCACACGCTCACAGGGAACCGGCTAACATTCAAGATTGTCCGGCTGCTGGGTGCGGTCAGTTCGGCTGTTTACTGTCCGGCTTGTCGCTATTCACAGACCCGTCATCGGGCGGCGTGTTCGGTTTGGATTTCCGTTCTGCCGGATGCGTCTGTTCGTGTACTTCCTTTAAGTGACCGATAGCCACCCGCGTATAGATTTGGGTGGTTTCCAGCTTCTCATGCCCCAGTATCGCCTGGATGTGTCGGGTGTCTGCGCCGTTCTCTAACATCTGCGTCGCCATTGAGTGCCGGAACAGATGACAGGCCCCCGGTTTAGTCAGCTGCGCCTGTTTACGGATGCTGTCAGCGGCTATCTGGGTTAATGTGCCTCTGGCCAGCCCCCGGCCTTTCCTGGTGATAAACAGGTGACCGCTGTCTCCCCGGCGCGTTAACTGGGGCCGGACACTGAGCCAGCGACTTAACCAGTGCAGCGCCTGTTCGCCGATGGGCACCACCCGGTCTTTACCGCCTTTACCCTGTCTGACCATCACCACGCCGCGCCCGAAGTCCACTTCGCTTAACAGCAGGTTCGCCACTTCCATCCGCCGGATACCGGTACTCCACAGCACTTCAAGGATAGCCCGGTTTCTCAGGCCCGTGAGTGTGTCGATACTGGCGGCGGCTAATACCGTGTGGGTTTCGTCTTCATTCATCACCTGCGCCGGCAACCGTTTTTCTTCTCTTGGCAATACCATGTTATCCGTCGGGTTATACAGGATATGGTGACGTTGCAATAACCAGCGGAACCACTGACGTAAGACACTCAGGCGGTCCCGCTGACTGCCCGGGCTGTAGGGCTGGCCGTCCGCTTTACGGTGGCTTCTCAGCCAGCGCTGGTAACTTTCCAGTAACGGCAGGCTGACCTGCGCTGCGGTCATGACCCCGCGTGCTTCACACCAGCTGATGAACGGCAACAGCCGCTCTTCGTAGGCTTCCTGTGTCCGTTCGCTTAAGCCCTGTCCCTGCACGGCTTCCAGCCAGGCCGCCAGATGCTGGCGTAAAGTGGCGAAGCGGGCCGGTATGGCGTCGGGTTGACCGTGGGTCTCCGTCACCGAGGGGCGTTTTTTTCTGTCTGGCGAGGCCAGTGTTGCCGCCGGGCTGGTCGGGATAGCGTGCTGTTGCTGCAACCAGTCGAACCACAGGCGTAAGGCGCGCAGGCGTCGGCGCTGACTGTCCGGCGTATAGGGCTGACCGTTGGCTTTGCGGTACCGGGTCAGAGACTGCTGCCAGTTTTCCAGTAACGGTTCGGTGACCTGAGCCGCGGATATTACGCCCTGTTCCTCACACCAGTTGACGAACGGTGACAACCGTTCATGACGGGCGGACTGGCTCTTTTGACTCGCCCCCTGCAACAGCAGGTTATCCAGATACGCGTCCAGATGCTGGCGTAGGGTCAGCGGGCGGGGGTTGGATTGATGTTTAACGGGTGATGACATGATGGGATTTCCTGTAGGGAACAGCGGTTAATGGTTATCGGTGTGTGATGCATCACTACGGTACGATGGCTTGATTGTTAAGTGGCCGGAACAGTCCTTTTCTGTCTGCCCCAACTTGCAGACCGCTCCACCCAGTATTGCTGCGGTCTGGCGTCCATTTTCCGGCCTCCAACTTGGACCCAACTTGACCCCAACTTGAGGGCAACTTGCGGTTCAGTCAATCCAACTTGCGTCGGTCGTATTCCGGGTTTTCGGGTTCGATGATGAGCTGGCAGTACGATACGACGACTTTTTCTTATTATTGCCGGAACAGTGTTTTTCAACCTTCCCCAACTTGCGAGCCGTTACATCCAGTATTGCTGCGGCCTGAAGCCGGTTTTACGACCTCCAACTTGGACCCAACTTGACCCCAACTTAGGGGCAACTTGCGGTTCAGTCAGTCCAACTTGCGTGAGTCATATTCAGGGTTTTACCGGTTTTTCCGGCGCTGTCAGGTCAATCAGGCCGCACAGGTGGGCTTCTTCTGCGCTGTCGCCGTTCCACAGCAGTTCATACTGCAACAGATGGCCCCGGCTGCCGCCGTGGACTAACAGGTATTCCATGTCGGCCAGTCGCTGACAATGGACTTTTAACTGGTTATCGCTCCATTGGGTGTAACTGCGGATATCCCGGCGGGTAAAGCGAACCGCGTTCACCGGGCGTTGCTGCGCTGTCGCCGTCTCTTTCACCATCGCTTGTATCAGCAGTAACAGTTTTCGGGTCTGGGGCGACATTTCATCCAGCGTGCGGCCTAATATCTCATGGGCCAGCCGGTTTGCTAAGCTAATATCGTCTTTGGTCACCTCGATATATTCAAGCCGTTTGCCCCGGTGTTCCGCGGTCTTCACCTCGCGCTGGTATTGATGCAGCAGGGCGATACTTTGTATCAGGGTGAGATATTTCATGTGGTCGCGTCGGGTGCGGGTTTTATCGCTCATGAACGTTAACTGTGACGCATAAGGGTTAACGACATTCAGCGGGCGTAACAGCCGCTGGGCGTTCTGATGCAGGTCGGTGATATAGGTCTTTTCATTCTCCGCCAGTAAGCCTTCGAGGGTCTGCTTATGGCGCTGCAACGCGTGGATAGCTTCGGTTTGTTCCCGCGATTCGTTCACGGTCAGCACCAGACAGCGGTTTAACAGCTCTTCATCGACATCAATCGCCGTGGTGGTGAGCATCAGCATCACCGGCCCTTTCACCGTGTACTGTTTGGTCACCAGATTCCCGCTGGCGTCGTCTTTACCGGTGCTGGCAATGGTCAGTTCGCCGTCGCTTTGCAACAGTTTGAGCGCATAGGCGGCCTGCCGTACCCCTTCCTCTTCGGCAATGGCTAAGATTTTATGCTGGAGATTGGTTTCGCCCAGATAGAACAGGCTCTGGCCGGTCATGGCGCTGTATTGCAGCCGTTCTTCTTCCGGTATCAGATTGAGTACGGCATCCATCAGTGAACTTTTCCCGGCGGCGCTACTGCTCTGTATCAGCACGGCCAGCGGACGGTCCAGCTTGCGACTGACCGCCGCTAAGTAACCGGCCAGCAGGTTGGTGCTTTCCCCCACGACGCCACAGGCGGCTAAGTCAGCGGTGATGCGTTCACTCAGTTTCGGGTCTTGCAGCAGCGCCAGCGCCGCTGCCCGCTGGGCTTCGCTCAGTTCGGGAACCGGCTGGGTTTCGGTTTGTTCACCGACACCGGCCTGTTGACACTGTTCCAGTACCAGCAACACCTGCCCCAGCGCCCGGCGCAGGTCGCCTTCGGCCAGCCCCAGTTCGGTGGCGGCCAGCCGCGCATACCCGCCCCGGCTGCGGGCGCTCATCATGTCCACGCTGTCCGCGAACATCACGCCGCTGTCGGTATCAACGACCTGAACATTGACCTTCATCACTGCCGCTCCGGCTTTCACCTGTGACAGGCCCCGGATACCCCACTGTTGAGTGCCGAGGGTGAGGGATATCTCGCCGTTAGCGCCGGTTTCCCAGACCACATTCGGCATTGACGGCAACGCGGCTATACCGGCGGCTAATGTGCTGACCGTTTCCGGCACCGGAACCGGCTGATGTTCAGCCAGTGCGGCCCGCTCTGTTGCGGTGGTGGCCTGTATCCCTGCCGCCGCCTGCATCGGCACGGCACTGTCCAGCAACAACCCGAAGGCCCGTTCCGGCTCGGCGACCTGACACAGATAGCCGTTGGCATCCATGCCCTCGGGGAACACCACCCGGAACACGGTAATGCCGTCGGCGGTCAGTTCTGCCGCCAGTTTCACCGCGGCCTCATTGCCTGCCGGATCGTTGTCGTAGGCGATCAAGACCTGTTTAACGTTATGCCGCCGGAACGCCTGCCGCATCTCATTGGTGAAACCGTTCACCCCATAGGCGGCGGTGACATGGCGGTGACCGGCTACCCAGAACGACAGGGCGTCGATCAAGGATTCACAGAGGATGACCGCCCCTGAACTGATCAGCGCCGGCTCATTCCATATTCCGCCATGTGCGCCGGGAAGGTACAGATGCAGCGGCGTTCCGCTGCGTAAACGGTCGGTGATTTTGCGCCCGTAGATCTCGCGGATCTGATCGTTCGGGTCGATAACCGGTATCACCAGCGAACCGGTAAAGTGCTCGTGCCCGCTGTCGCGCATAATCCCCACGGCCCGAAGACGGGCGCGGATCTGTGCGCCGGCCTGCACGGCCTTGATGGGCAGGCGATAGGCTAACGTGCGGTTGGCAAAGCCCAGTTTAAACTGGGCGACTAATTCCGGGTGGTTGAGCCGCCGTTTTTCCAGATAAGCCAGGGCTTCGGGGGCATTCAGCAGCGTATGATGGTAGAACCCGACGACCCGACTGAGCAGCGCCTGCCGTCCGGCGTCATTATCGGCCAGCATGGCGGGTTCATCCGGTTGCACCAATGGCACCACCGACGGGTTATCCCCCAGTTCCCCGCGTAACCGTTCCACGGCCCGGCGCAGACTTAAGCCCTCCGTTTTCATCACCCAGTCGAGCACGGAGCCGCCGGCGTCACAGCCAAAACAGTGATAGAGGTTTTTTGCCGGTGAGATAACCATTGACGGGGTTTTCTCCTGATGGAACGGGCACAGCAGCACGTAATCTTTGCCGCGTTTAAAGAGCTGTCGCCCCTGTTGCTCCACCACGGCGACTAAGGAGACCGCCGCTTTCAGGTGCTGTAATTCGGCTTCGGGAATGCGGGCCATAAAAATGTTCCTTTTAAATCCTTGTCAATAGACATATATGTAGATTATATTATCTATACATTGTGGGATTTGCAACAGGCAGCTAAAAAAGGAGACGGTACAATGAACCCTATTGATTCATTGTGTGCAGGGTTGGATATGTCAGCATTTGCAGAGCGTCTTCGTTTGTTGCGTGAGGCACGTAATTTAAGTCAGGTTCGGCTGGCTGAACTATTGAGAGTTGATCCGCGCGCTTATAATCGTTGGGAGAAAGGCGCGAGTGCGCCCCATCTGGAGACGGTTATTAAGATCGCTGATGTGCTCCAGGTCACGATAGATGAACTGGTTGGCCGCAAGGCTATATCGGATGAAGTGAAGATCCGCAACCACACATTACATTCCTTGTGGCAAAAAGCGGACCTGTTGCCAGATACCGATCAACAAGCGTTGATCGTGGTACTTGACAGCTTTGTCAAGAAAGCAATGGTTGAACAGGCAATGGGATTTAACAGTACTAAGCGTTGAGATAGCGCGGCAGGGTGAGTTCGCACCTCACGCCTGCCGCTCACCACAAGCAACTAAAAGGGTAGTTACTATGGCTAAGGCGCATTCTAAAGCAGAAGCGGCGGTAAATAAAGCCGTGAAAACAGAACGTTATTACACGGTGGGTTATGTGCCGAACGGGAATAAGGTCAACAATGCCACACCGGCGATACATCTTAAGGGGCAATGGCTTAGGCAGGCGGGGTTTAATACGGGCGGCCAGATTACGGTGAAGGTGATGGACGGTTGTCTGGTGCTCATTCCTGACAGTGAAGCCACCCAACAACAGCATCAGCAGTACCAGCGACAACAGGCTCAACTGCGGGAAATTAAGCAGCAGATGCGGGCGTTGATAACCGGTTTTGTGGGTTAAGGGGAGCGCATGAGATGACGATAGCGATTGAACATTTACAGGACATTCAGTTAACCCATATTGAGGCACTGGCCTTGGCTCAACTGGTTAAGCGGCTGTGCTGGTCTGAGATACGCGCTTGTGCGGTGAATGACGAGGAAGCATATCAGATCAAAGATGCCCTCGGTAAGCTCCAATCGGCGCTGGCTTACCGTGGGTATGCGCCACGGTAGATCACAGAAAGGCCGGAAGATCTTGGGTGATCTTCCGGTTTTTTTAATTAACTAGCATTATATATATCGTGTAGATTACTATTTTTATTCAAGTTAATTATACTTTCCTTTTTATAAGTCAATATTAATTCGCCTTTATTTTCATCATTTTCTATTGCACGTACACCATCAATAACACAAAGAATACCGAACAATGTATTATCAGCCACTATTCTTATTATTTTATTGATTATCTCTTTCTCGTCTTTCGATTTTTCATTATAAAAATCAGATAGTTCAATTAATTCCCTTTGTGGCTTTCTACCTGGGGGAGATTCAAGTATTGAGATAGTGTCTTCGATAGCAGCATCTCTTACTACAAGCTTTAATATATCTACAAATAGTTGAGAATTCATTTTTTTACCTTATTTTAGTGAAGGCTTTTGAATACATTTCTTTATTCAATTTGAGCAAATCTTTTATTGCAGAAGGAGGGGCATTAGTATAGTTGCGCAAGTCCCTAATATCTTTTGTCAATAAATCTCTAGCCGATCCCGTATATGGTCCTTTCATTGTAGGAATGAGTTTGTGTTCTCCTCTAGGGAGAGCTATTGATGGAGCTGTTTTAGGATCATAACCAGTAATGACCTGCCCCGCCGGATGTTTTTGAGCCGCATGATGGATATCTAATTTATCACCCACTTTAGAACGTCTCTGTAAATCATCAAATGTACTTACTTCATATTTTTGTGTTGGACAAGCTGCTAGCCCCAGAGGATCGCTCCGCGACACCGGATTATGCACGTACGCATACAGGTTCAGGCCCCTGCGAGGCCGGTCTCCGACGTACAGATAC
>NZ_AYSJ01000011.1:132559-140931 GCF_000517265.1 Photorhabdus khanii NC19 | reverse complement strand
GGGACTGAGATAACACGCGGCTTCCGGCAAATAATACCTGAACCGGTTATAGAATAAACCACTTTCCTCATCAAAAATTTGCCCGGCAAACCGCAGGCCCGGATCCAGCGGCATGTCTTCCGGCAGCGCCAGGTTCAGTCCGTACAGCGACTGTTTCGGCTGCCGCCACACCCGTTTACCGGCCGGGTCAAACAGCGCCAGCGGCTCACCGGTCGGCGCACTCACCGCGTACTGGGTCTCAATCGCCCCCACCATCAGCTCCACCCGGTTGTCCAGATTGAGGGTAAACTGCCGGGTCTGCTGGGCCATCAGCTCCCAGCCGTCAAACACCAGATGCCGGATGATTTTCAGCCGCCCATGCTGGTATTCACGGATTTCCGCCGGCACATCCCCGTCCCACAGATACGTGGTCAGTTTACCGGTCTGGATACAGCGCTTTTCGGTGCGCCGCCCAAAAGCATCATAACGATATTCCCACCGATGACCATCCGGGGTGATGAGGCCGGTCAGCTGGTTCTGACTGTTCCAGCGGTATTTCGTCACCGCCAGCCGGTAGCCTTCGGCTAAAAACTGTTTCTCCTGCATACGACCGGCCAGGTCGTAAACAAACCGGTGCGAGCCCACCCAGTTCAGGCGGTGACCCTCCTGGTAAAGGGTCTCCCCCATAATCTCCTGTACCCCGTCAAACCGCCGGGACGGGTAACCGGTTGCATCATACTGATAATGTTCGCGCAGGTTGCGCCCGTCACTCACCGAGACCACCTGGCCGTTGCCGTTGAGGAGATAGCGCAGCTGCTGTCCGTCATCACGGGCCGCAGTCAGGTTCAGGGCCGCATCGTATTCATACTGTCTGGCCAGACTGGCATGGGCGGGTTCGCCAATCTCCTCCAGCTCAGCCGGCCGGAAAAGATGGGGGTTGCAGCCCGCGCGCTGTGCAGTCAGTAACCCCATCAGGTTATACTGCTGGCGCACAATGAAGCCGCTGTCGGTGTAACGCCCGGTATCCCGTCCCGCCTCATCCCGTGACACCGTCAGGGGCGGCAGATGGTCTAACGTCAGCCCGGTCAGCTCCCCGGCCCGGTTAATCTGTATCCGGGTTTGCCAGTGTTCCGGGTGGGTCTGTCCGGTAAAGCGTGAGGGGCCGGTTACCGGGTCTGTTTCGCCGGTGAACAGCTGCCGCTCGACGGTGCGGTTGTCCGGGTAGTGACGCTGAATTTCCCCGTGCGGCTGGATTTCCCGGACTATCCGGTCCTGTTCGTCGTAGTCAAACTGTAAGGTGCTGTCCGGGGCGTCAACCCTCAGCAGGCGTCCGGCGATATCATACTGGTAACGGGTGGTGCCCTCCGGGGCATGCAGGGCGGTGAGGCGCTGAGCGGCATCATAGTCATAACGGGTAACCGTCTCTGCCCCGTCCCGTTTTTCAATGCAGTTCCCCGACCGGTCATAGCGATAGTGCCAGCGGGTACCGGCATAATCCTGCTCGGTGACGACCCGGCCCTGCGCATCCAGGGTGTAGGTGTAGCGTTCCCCCAATGGGTTAATGACCTCGGTCAGTTGCAGGGTATCGGCATCATAGCGGTACTGCCAGCGATGGCCTTCGCCGTCCCGCCGCGCCACCGGCAGGTCAAACGGGCCGTATTCCACCTGCCAGGCCACTCCACGCGCATCGGTCCAGCGGGTCAGGTTCCCGTGGCGGTCATGGTCAGCATGCTCCAGGTTGTTGTCGGGCCGGTCGCTGACGGCCACCCGGTGATGCCGGTCATAACGCCAGCGCCACAATGCCCCGGCGGCGGTCAGGCTGCGCAGCCGGTCCTGGCTGTCATAGCCCAGGCTGACGGTGCGG
Organism: Photorhabdus khanii NC19; assembly: GCF_000517265.1. Lineage (GTDB taxonomy): Bacteria > Pseudomonadota > Gammaproteobacteria > Enterobacterales > Enterobacteriaceae > Photorhabdus > Photorhabdus khanii. The sequence continues at coordinate 139,088 of NZ_AYSJ01000011.1, read as the reverse complement.
TTCTCTTCATCAAACAGTCTCACCAGCCGCTGCTGGGTATCATATTCCTGTGTACGGCGGTTGCCGTCCGTGTCTTCTTCCGCGGTCACCAGGCCGAAGGCATTGCGGGTCAGGGTGGTTTTCCGGCCATCCGGGGCAATAAATCCGGCTGGCTGGCCCTGTTCATCATACCGTGGCAGCCAGGTACGTTGCAGCGGGTCGGTCATGCCGGTCAGTTGCAGGGTGGCAGCATCATAGCTGTACTGCCAGACGGCCCCGGTCGCCTCAGTGAAGGACGTGACTCGACCCGTATCCGCCAGGTAGGTCAGGGTCAGGGTTTCCCCCATCGGCAGGATCTGCTGCACCAGATTGCCCCCGTCGTCATAGTGGTAGCGGGTCACGCTGCCGTCCGGGGTGTGGACTTCGGTTATCAGATTCAGGTCATTGTAATGCCAGGTGGTGGTGTGCCCCTGTGGGGTGGTGGAGCGGGTGATACCGGGGGCATAGTCCAGGCGGACCGGGTAGAAGCCACCGGCCCCGACACTATCGGTACAGCGCCCCTGTTTATCGTAGCGGTAATCCACCCAGGTCTGGTCCCCGTCAGACCAGCGGCTTATCAGGCCCTGTGCGTTGTATTCATAGTACAGGTGGAAATGCTGGGTACTGTCGGCTTCGGCCAGCCGGCCATGGTCATGGTAGTGATACCGGGCCATCACCGCCTGTAACCCGCCATCGGTTCGCAGGATATCGGTGAGCTGTCCCCGCAGGTTATAACGCAGGGACAGGACCGGTCCGTCACTGTGGATGACCTGGGTCAGTTGATACTGCGGGTTGTAGAGAAACCGCAGCCGGTTGTGATAGATGTCCCGGTGTTCGGTCAGCAGCCAGCGTTGGGGCGCATCGGCGGCAACCGGCGCGGGCAGGGCAAAATACTTGCGGACCGGGGAATCGCGGTGACTGAGGATATAGCCCTGTTCGCCCCGGCTCAGGGTAAAATCCGGGTGGTCGGGGTTAATACTGTGCGTACAGGTGGCCGGTAAGGCAAAGTAGAGTGACGCGCCTTCGGTGGTGCAGATTTCGACCCGGTCGCCGGTGGTGAGGGCGCATTCGGAGAAGCTGTCGGTCCAGCCCGGTCCGAGCAGGCCCTGCTCCCCGGGGGTCCAGCTGCGCAGAAACACCAGCGGCAGGGTCTGACCCAGGGTGATATCGGTGCGCTGGTCGAATAACTGGCCGGTCGTGACGTCAATCGGGTCGCCGGTGAAGAACTTTTTGGTGCTTTCCCGGTAACGCTTCACCCCCCGGGTTTCTTTAAAGGCGGTTTTGGCGCAGGAAATCGTTTTACCGGCGACGATTTTCCCGACGTGTCGTGCCCCGGCTCTGGCCCCGTTCAGCACGGCCTGCTGGCCGGTTTTGGTGAACAGTTTACCGAGGCCTTTAAGGGCCCCCCGGGAGGGCGGCACCAGAAACTCAACGGCCATCAGAATGGCCCGCTGCCAGGCGGAGAACTCTTCGGCAACGGCTAAGTAGGTGCCCTGACCGGAACCGATAAACACGGTTTTGGCCCCGGCTTTGATGGTGGCGCCGCAGACCAGTTTGTCATCCACCCGGGCGGCCGGGGCGCCGTTGATAAACACGGTTTCACTGCCCTGGGCAATCAGGGGCGGTGCCGGGTGTTTAGTGCAGCCTGCGGTATCGACGGTGGCCCGAGCCGCGGCTTTCCCTTCAATAAACACATCCGGGGAGCCGGTCAGCAGTACGCCACTGGGCGGGCCGATACTGTCGACCATTTTGGTGACCGCCGAACTGGCGGCACTGATGACCTTCCCGAGGGCCAGGGTACCGGCGGTGCCGAGTGCAAGGACCGCGACGGTGGCTAATCCGCCGGTGCCGACCACCACCGCGGCAGCCACGGCAAACACGGCGGCACTTATCAGGGCACCGGTAATGGCGCCGGCGAGTGCGCCGAGGAAGCTGGCATGTTTAATCGGGTCGCCTGCGCGGGCAGCCGCCGGGCCGGGAGCGCCCTGTGGGGGGGCAACCGGTGCAGTATGTAACGCGCCAACCCGGGCAATCCGGGTGACGATGTCATCGCCAAGTGACATGTTGAACCTCCTGTCAGATTATCCGGCGGCCTGGAAGCTGTCGATAACCGCCAGCAGTGCATCGCGCTGACCGTCTGCAAAGGGGGCGGGGGAGGTCAGGTTGAAGGTCAGCAGCTGCGGCCCGCGGATTTGCAGGACGACGGTCTGGTACATGTCGCCTTCCGGGCTTGTCCACTGGTAATCGAGCCGGCGGGCGGGGTGCTGGCTGAGGGTGATGTCACTGCGCTGGTGCTCCTGATAACCGGGCAGGTGGGTGCGAAACTGGGCCAGGGTCTGTTCATAATAAGCGGTGTTATCCATGCCGGTGGGGACTGGTGTGCGGCTGACCACCAGATTAATGCCGCTGTCATCGGGCAGCACGAAGACGTTCATGGATTCATCCCGCCAGTTGGCGGGGAGCGTCAGGGTGCCTTCATTCATCTGATACAGGGTGTTTGTCATGCGGTTTTCCCGTTATTGATTGAAATCATGTAGTAAGGTGTGTTGTTAAGGGGCCAAATGCCGGTCAGTTGACATTGACCTGTTTGCCGTTGATGGTGATAGTGGCGCCCTGAATACTGATATTGCCGGCGCTGTCGAGCGTGATGCTGCCGCCGGCGGTCGCAATCTCGATACCGCCGGCCCGGGACTGTATCTGGATATTATTTTTCACGTTCAGCAGGCTGTCTTTTTCCACGGTGATTTGCCGCAGGCCGGTTATTGCACTGACTTCATTGCCCGTCACCTCTTTATGGCGATTCTTTCTGACGGAAAGCATCTGGTCATTGCCGATGCTTTCGGTGTGGTTGTGCATGACCCGGGTTTCGCGGTCATTGAGCACCAGGGTGTTCATGTCGCGCTGAGCATGTAAGGACAATTCTTCACTGCCTTTGGCATCCTCAAAGCGCAGTTCGTTGTAACCTTCCCCCTTGTGGGTTTTGGAGCGGAAGGCCATCTGGGTTTTGCTGCCCGGCAGGGTGCCCGGCGGGAGGTTGCTGGCGTGATAGGTGCGCCCGGTGACAATCGGCTGGTCCGGGTCCCCGTTAAGAAAGTCCACCACGACTTCCTGACCGATACGCGGGATAGCCAGCATGCCCCAGCCCTGGCCGGCCCACGGCTGCGTCACCCGTATCCAGCAGGAGCTGTGGTCATCACTCCGGCCGTAACGGTCCCACAGGAATTGCAGCCGGATACGGCCGTATTGGTCGCAGAAGATTTCTTCGCCTGCCGGGCCGACCACTTTGGCAATCTGCGGGCCATCCATCACCGGTTTGGTGCGCGGGGCCGGCCGCCAGTGCTGATGAACGGGGATAAACGTGAACTGGTTGCTCATTACGGTGCCTGACTCCCCGCCGGCCTGTTCCAGTGCCTGCGGCTGGCTGCCGGTGTGGGCGACGCTGACCAGCTGCCAGAGCTGGTTAAGGTCATCCCGGGGATGGTCAGTGAGGGTGAACAGGACCCCCGGCAGCATCGCGGCGTGGTTACTGTCCCCGTGACCGGTCAGGGCATCATTGCGCAGGGCTTCGAGCCGGTAGCGGGTGAAATCGGCACCGTGCTGCTCGTCTTTGAAGCGGCCGGGGAAATCGAAGTGTTCATAGCCGGTGTGCTGGAGGTTTTGTTCCCGCATATGGTGGCGGAACTCGGCGGCCCAGACCGGGTTTTTGAAGGTGTAATCCTTCAGTTCCACGGTGGCCGGCCGGACCTGAGCCTGGCGGGTCAGCGCGGTGACGCACAGCTGCTGTGCTTCGGTGGCCTCACCGGGGTGATAAGGCAGCACCGGGCCTTTGGCAAGGGCCCCGGTAGCGTCGGCGAACACCAGGGTGTTTTTGTTCCCGTTGAACTCAAAGAAGTAAAAAATGCCTTCTTCGGCGGTCAGCCGTTGCAGAAAGTCAAAATCGGTTTCCCGGTACTGGACACAGAATTCCCGCTCCGGGTGCGGGTAACGCAGCCTGAACGCCACATCCCGGACGCCGCTCTCTTTGAGCAGGGTGGTGAGAATGGTTTTGATATCCTGCCGCTGAAAGATACGGGCATTCTGGCGCAGGGTAGTGCGCCACATATCGGGACGGATAGTCATCTCATAGCGGGTCTGATGTTTCCCAGTGTTGCCCTGAACGAAGCTGGCGACCATGCCGGTGACGGTGCGCTCGACGTTGCCTTCGCGCAGGATGGCGAGGGTGGCGCGGTTATCGAGGACGGCGGCGAAATCAATGGCCGGGTCGGCACTGGCTAAACTGACGTTCAGGCAGAAGGGGGTGGACAGGGCTTCGTTGAGTGAAAACCCGGCGACGACAAAGGTATGAGGCGGCAAGCCGCCGGTGGTGAGGGTGAACTGCAACCCGCCGGCACTTTGAGTATTCATCCGGTCAGCGATGTGTTGGGCCATCTGCCCGGCAGTTTTTTTCTGAAATGACATGTAAGGATTCCTTCTCTGAAGTTACGGACGGTCTTTCTCAGGGAGCCCGGTCAGCCCGGCTTCTTTTTGTAACGCGTAGTAGCGGCTGAGCAGGGCGTTAAAGTAGTCGTCGGTCTTTTTTCTCAGCGCCGGTGATCCCTGTTCGAGAGCAAAACACTGCTTTGATGGCAGGTCTGTTTTTCTTAGCCGATATTGACACTGGCAGACCCGGAAGTGACCGGCGTTGCTTGACAATTACTGTGTGCGGTGCAGATATCACCGATTCTTATTGCATTGCTCATCGTGTTTTTCCTGATTATTGATAAATGATTAAGATTACATGAAGTAATAACTTACTATTGTTCAAAAAGCGGGATAGACTCGCTTTTTTTGCATTAATTGTTTTGAAAGATAATGCGTGTGGTGTTTTTAACGAGTCAAAATAAATTTTATGCCATCAAAACGATATTTTGGATTTAATAGTGTCTTGTTTTTATTATTATCTTTATCAATAAATACAAGTGGTGAAGGAGACATAAAAACAACCCGGCCATCAAGAGAGATATCAATTTTAGATTGACTAAAATTTAAAGGTAAAAGCCGAAGATCAGGTGAATTTATAATTTCATCTAACCCTATTGATGAAAAATAATCATCATTATCTCCACCATTAGCGCTGACTGATTCATTTAGAAATTCTTTATGTAGTTGCTTCAATCCGTTAAGATCCTTGTTTTTTAATAACTCCCAGTATTCTTTATAAGCGTTAATAAGAGACAATTGATAGACTTCGGGTAATGAGTCTATAACATTATTTTCTTTTGAAAATTGATATGAGTTTACCCAGTTCCATACAGGGTAATCATTCTTTATATCAAATTGTTGTGATGATTCATAATAATGCATTTCATTATTGTGATTTATCTTATTACGACCTAATAACCTTGCTAATTGTTCATTGATGGAATTTATTTCAAGAGATGAATCAGAGGTATTATGCTCTATACTATCATTAGGATTATATTTTATACTCATAACTGGCTTTAGATCAGGCGTTTCGAATCTGTTTCTTGCTGCTAGTGTGAAGTGACATGTTGAATCTGAATCGAAAATATCATTTTTTCTATTTGACGGCCAAACATAGAATTGTATTGTATTATCTTTAGGTTTCAGGTATTCACCTATGCCGATTAGTGTGTTCATCGGTTCTTTATCATAATATGAAAGGATCCTCATTCCATTGATAAATAATTCTATTGAGCATTTGTTTGCTTCAATTTCCAATCTGTAATCAATAGGTTCTATTTTATTATTCATAAAATTCTTACTCTCTTTGGACAATCCGGTTATGGGTAATATAAATAATAATATTACTAGAAATTTCTTATGATTAAGCATAATATTTTCTCATTAAAAATCGGTCAGATTGAGTGGGCCCAATTTGTTTATCGAAAAGAGATCTGCTTTGCTTGGTTTGATATGTTCTCCTAGGGTGAGATCTCACATTTTTATTAAGATTTGTTGACTGCAAGTCGGCGTATTCTTTTATAGTTTCCATTGATAGTTAAGATGTTTTTCTTCCATTAACAGGCGGTGCTAGTAATGTGCCTTTTTAATTTTATCAGCCAGTTATAAATTGTCTTCTGATGCAATGATATCCATGAATTTATGTTTAAATAATCAGCCACCCGTTCAGGATTTAATTCTTTCCAATTTAACCGTTTTATCCATTTTTTTACTTCCGGCGTTATTTTCACGGCTTTATTAGCAAAATGAGGGCGAGCCAATACCTTCAAATGAGCCTGTTCAGGGCAGTATGTCGGGACTTCTTGATTTCTCTTCCCCCCTCTGCTGATGGTCGACGGGCTTCGCTTAAGTGACTCAGCAATGAAACGCTGTGAAAAACCCGCTTTTTTTAAACTGGAAATCTGATATCTTTCTGTCTCGGTCAGTTGTGTATAGGCCATAGTGCATTTTCCTGTGGCGGGAAAGGTGCCTACTATAGCAACTGTCCGCCTTTCTGAAAAATTGCACTTATTAGTCGAATCCGCCAAGTCTCCGCATGATCCTCGAG
>NZ_AYSJ01000011.1:129235-131272 GCF_000517265.1 Photorhabdus khanii NC19 | reverse complement strand
TGCTGGCGCAGCGTCCTCATGTCAGCCTGCGAGTGAAGGAATATTCCCCAGGGCGTGCCCCATTCTGCCAGAAAAAGCCCGACTTTCTCGGTCACTTCCACCAGATACGGGGCTACCTTCAGCAGTTCAGGCTGTAAAGACTCGTCATACAGACAAGTAACCGGTGGATCAAAATGTTCCAGGATAAAAAACAGTCGGGGTTCGGCGGCACCGTCAATGACGGCATAACGTTTTTCTTCTGCCATTAGTTGTTATCCTTCATCGGACAATGGGCAACAAACATGGAGCCGGCGCTGGCGGCAGCCTGTAAAATCGCTGGATTAGCCGGTTGCAATAAGTCCCCTGGGCTGCCACCGGAATTGAGGTTAATGGCCGGGCCTTTGATATCCACGCCCCCGGCATGAATGACGATAAAATTACCGCCCACTCGTAGGCTGATTTTACTGCCACTTTGCACGGTGAGGTCGCCGTTTGCGTCAACGCTGAATACACCCTGGATTTTCTGGGCCACATCGCCTTTAACCTGCAAGGCCTTGTCGCCGTCAATCTGGGCAAGATAGTTCCCCGTCGTTTTATGCGCCTGCTGGCCGTCGACGGTGATTTTCCGGTTGCGGGCAATCGCCAGTTCATCATCATGGCCGATGCGGGTCGTGCGGTTGTAATTCACCCGTTCGTCCCGGGAGTTGCGCACCTGGATTGCCAGATTTTTCTGGGCGTGAATAAACACTTCTTCCCGGTCTTTTTCGTCTTCAAAACGCAGTTCGTTAAAGCCTTCCCCTTTATGGGTTTTTGACCGGATTGACATCTGGGTTTTCGCCATCGGCAGACGGTTCGGCACGATGTTGTTGGCATGATAGGTTCGGCCAATAATAATCGGCTGGTCCGGGTCGCCGTGTAAAAAATCCACCAGTACTTCCTGACCCACGCGCGGGATGGTTATCATGCCCCAGCCCTTTCCGGCCCAGGCCTGGCTGACCCGTATCCAACAAGAACTCTGATCATTAAATTTGCCGTACGGGTCCCAGGCAAATTGCACCCGCACCCGGCCGTATGCATCACAAAAGATTTCTTCGCCTTCCGGGCCGACTACCGTCGCAATTTGCAGGCCGTCGATGCGCGGTTTGGGATAAGGGGAAGGGCGCCATGAACGGCTATGATCACCAAAGGTGAAGCGGTTCGTCAATGTTGTACCCGTTTCGCCGGCACGGGTTTCATCTGCCTGGGGTTGTTGTCCGTGGTGGCTGATTTGGATCACCTGCCACGGGACATTGAATTTCTCTTTGGGGTGATTCGTGAGGGTAAACAGGATCCCCGGCCAGAGGAAAAAACAGTCACTTTGACCCCGGCCCAGGAGGTCGTTGCGGCGTAAGGCTTCCAGGCGATAGCGGCTCATTTTCTCACCACGTTCATCTTTATAACGGCCGGGGAAATCATAGTGATAGTAACTGGGCAAATCCGTGCGCTGATGGCCGGTTTTAGATTCATAAAAGTTGTATTCGGCTGCCCAGGGGGGATTTTTAAAGGTGCGGTCTTTGAGAAAAACCCCCTGGACCCCGACCTGTTCCCGCCAGCGAAACTGGTTGATACTGGGTTGTGCTCCCTGGGGATCCGGTACCGGGTTATAGGGCACAGAAAAGCGGTTACCGAGCGCCAGACAGGTATCGGCAAAGAAGATCGTTCGCCCGTTCTGGTCCTGATGAAACTCAAAGTAATAGAAGATCCCCTCGTCAGCTAACAGACGCTGTAAAAAGGCCAGATCACTTTCGTCATACTGAACGCAAAATTCCCGCACCGGGTGTTCATAGTTCAGGGTATAGGCAATGTCTTTGATGCCATTTTCTTTCAGCAGTGTTTCAATCATGTCGGTCACGGACTGATGCTGAAAAATACGGGAATTGACCCGCAAGCCTGCCCGCCATAAGGCAGGATGCACGGTCAGGGAATAATGGCTGCGATGGCGGCCGGTGGTTTCCTGCTCAAACCGGGTGACAATGCCGCTGACACAGCGTTCCGGCTGCCCGTCACGGTAGACGGTGA
>NZ_AYSJ01000011.1:126491-129006 GCF_000517265.1 Photorhabdus khanii NC19 | reverse complement strand
CCATNNNCTAAATACGGGNATTGACCCGCAAGCCTGCCCGCCATAAGGCAGGATGCACGGTCAGGGAATAATGGCTGCGATGGCGGCCGGTGGTTTCCTGCTCAAACCGGGTGACAATGCCGCTGACACAGCGTTCCGGCTGCCCGTCACGGTAGACGGTGAGGGTGGCGTCATTATCCAGCACATCGGCAAAGTCAATATCGGGGTCGGCGCTGGTGAGGGAGGCTTCCAGACTGAAGAGGGTTGACAGGGCTTCATTGAGGGTAAATTCAACCACTGCAAAAGTTTGTGTCGGGAGATTGCCCACGGTGAGGGTAAAAACCCGTCCTGAATGTGCCATTATTGTCTTCCTGATTGAGTGATATTGGGACGGCGGTCATGAATAAGGGGGTTAACATCGTCATANCTAATCGTCTGTATGATTGATTGAGAGGCTCATCGGGTCGTTTGCATGGGTTGTGCGGTTAGCCCGGCTTCTCGGTTTTTTTCTCAGTGCCGGTGAGACGGCGTGCCCCTGTTCGACTGCGGCGGCGAACTGACGCAGCAACTCTTCCAGCGGCACCTCGGGGTTGTGGCGGGTTTCGTTCAACCAATATTGACGCTGCCACCCCCAATGACCACGCCGCCACAACTGACGGCATCACCGGTTCTGGCCGCGGGTTTGCCATCAATAAAAACTGTGCTGGAGCCACTGGCAATGGTTCGTGGATGAGAGGAATGGGGGGCTAAACTATCGCCTTGGCGGGCCAGCGGAATACCGTCGGCTTTCACACTGGTGGAACCGGAAATCACCGGTGTGGCTTCACAATCATCATGTGCGGTACCGATATCACCGATTTTTACTGCATTTCCCATCGTGTTTTCCTTATTTAAGAGAAATAAAGGTTATCTTGAAATATGATTTTTCTATTGGTTAAATAGGGATAAACCCTCTTTGTTTTTCATATGATTATCGGGTTAAAATAAATCTTTTTCCATCAAAACGATATTTTGGATTTAATAGTGTCTTGTTTTTATTGTTATTTTTATCAATAAATACAAGTGGTGAAGGAGACATAAAAACAACCCGGCCATCAAGAGAGATATCAATTTTAGATTGACTAAAATTTAAAGGTAAAAGCCGAAGATCAGGTGAATTTATAATTTCATCTAACCCTATTGATGAAAAATAATCATCATTATTTCCACCATTAGCGCTGACTGATTCATTTAGAAATTCTTTATGTAGCTGCTTCAATCCGTTAAGATCCTTGTTTTTTAATAACTCCCAGTATTCTTTATAAGCGTTAATAAGAGACAATTGATAGACTTCGGGTAATGAGTCTATAACATTATTTTCTTTTGAAAATTGATATGAGTTTACCCAGTTCCATACAGGGTAATCATTCTTTATATCAAATTGTTGTGATGATTCATAATAATGCATTTCATTATTGTGATTTATCTTATTACGATCTAATAACCTTGCTAATTGTTCATTGATAGAATTTATTTCAAGAGATGAATCAGAGGTATTATGCTCTATACTATCATTAGGATTATATTTTATACTCATAACTGGCTTTAGATCAGGCGTTTCGAATCTGTTTCTTGCTGCTAGTGTGAAGTGACATGTTGAACCAGAATCGAAAATGTCCTTTTTTATATCAGGTGACTGAACTGATGACTGAGCATAAAATTGTATTGTATTATTTTTAGGTTTTAGATATTCACCTATACCAATTAGTGTGTTCATCGGTTCTTTATCATAATATGAAATGATCCTCATTCCATTAATGAATAACTCAATTGAGCATTTGTTAACTTCAATTTCTAACCTGTAATCAATGGGTTCTATTCTGTTATTCATAGAGTTTTCATCCTTTTTAGATAATCCCGTTATGGGTAACATAAATAATAATATCGCTAGGAGATTTTTATGATTAATCATGATGTTTTCTTATTTGAAATCAATAAAATAGAGTGGTCCAAATTCATCTTTATCGCATATCATCACATCTGCTTTGATTAGTTTCGTATTTGTTCCATGGTTACTTCCTTTATTACCAGCCATTGATTGGCTGGTTGAATCTTCATTATATTTTTCACATAATCTGCTTTTACTTCCACCTCAAATAAGCCTGGATACCCTCATGTGAAAAATAAGTTCGGAATCCTCCCTCATCACATTTCATTCCCGGTGACAGTGCGGTGTCAAGTCCGCCCGTCGCGGTAAGCATGCCTTTTATACATAAAATTCTGACTCCTGCTTCCTAGCCCGCTTTAAGTTTTAAAGAGAATTTGTTCACTAGTTCTCCTATGACCTTTCCCTCATTAGCACTCTTTTTTAGAGTAACTGCCCCATTTAGAATTTCCCCAGAAATAATAAAATCGAGACCCAACAACCCTCAGGGAGTTACTTTTCCTGTTTTCCGATCGGGAAATTTCTCGTTTTGCTCTTCCATTAACTTTCTGAGATCCTGCCTTTTTTGACCCCCATCGGGGGTGCCTTTTTTCGCAATCACGACATTAATGA
>NZ_AYSJ01000011.1:0-125505 GCF_000517265.1 Photorhabdus khanii NC19 | reverse complement strand
AACTGAGAGGCTCATCGGGTCATTTGCACAGGTTGCACGGTCAGCCCGGTTTCTTTTTGCAATGCATAGTAGCGACTGAGCAGGGCGTTAAAGCGGTCGTCGGTCTTTTTTCTCAGCGCCGGTGAAACGGGGTGTCCCTGTTCGACCGCCGCAGCGAACTGACGCAGCAACTCTTCCAGCGGCACCTCGCGGTTGTGGCTGGTTTGAATCTGATAAATCGCGGTTTTCAGGTAAGAGAGGGTAAAACTGCCGCGGTTGCGCTCCTGCGCCAGGATTTTGTCGGCTAATTGCTGGAGCTGATGCTGGGTCTGATGCCAGCTGCCCGGTAGCGGGGCGTTATCCAGTCGCACGGCCTGTAACTGTTGCCAGCGGGCGGTTTCACGTTGCTGTTCGCTGTCCTGCGGCCAGGTTTTCTGTGCCATGGCGGTCAGCTGTTCGGCGTTTTGCAGCACCACCAGCGGGGAGGTGTCCGCTAACCGGGTTAACTGTTGTTCATAGGCTGGCAGGTCAGGCTGGTACAGCCAGGCCAGTCGTGCACCGTCCGGTGTCTGGGTCAGGGCTGTGAGCTGCTGTTGCAGCGGCCGGTAAAGCCCCAGCCAGCTGCCGGTCAGGATAAACGCGCCCAGCAGGACGCCCAGTCCGAAGCCCTGTAAGGCACTCATCCGGGGCGGCGGCTCAGGGAAACGGACCTGGACCCTGGGCTGATGGCTGTCGTAGCCGGGGGCGTCGTCGGTTTCCGGTTCAGCCGGTTCCGGCTCTGTATTGGCCAGGTAGACCAGCGGCGGCATCTGGACAGGCTTGGGCGCCGGTGTGGGCAGGATACGGGTATTTTCCAGTTTTTTCGCGGTGTTCTGGAAAAACCACAGCAGGTTTTCGACTTTGGGCAGGCGTTTCAAATCGGACTGCTGGAGCCGGTCGACGATTAACTGTAAGGCTCGCTCTGCCCGGTAAATCATGCGCAGGTCGCGGGCGGTGTAGTTGTGCTGGCGCAGGACGTTGCCGCTGCGGGTGTTAAACCAGTCGAGCATTTCGGTACGGACCGCGGGTTGTGGCGGCCACAGTTCATCCCACTGGCTGACCATCACGCCGGCCAGCAGTTCACAGCCTTCGGTAAAGCCGGCCAGGCCGCTCAGTTGCATCCGGGCCAGGGTGTAGTAAATCGCACTCTGCAAATCGACGCCGTGGGAGCGAAACAGCGTCAGGGCCAGGGATTCAATCAGCGGCCAGTTCACCGCCGGCTGAGACGGGTGGTTAATTTTGTTGATTTCTTCGCGTATTGCCGTGAACGCCGGCAGGTTCATCGGGTTACCGCCGGCACGGATAATCAGGTTTTCAGGGTGTTCACGCATGGCAGTTTATCCTTGCCTGCCGCCGCTGGCGCGGGGCAGGGGCTTTTTTATGATGGATTAATAGAGTGTATCGGGCAGTGTGAACTGGCTGAACAGGCCGCCGGCAAACGGGTTGTCGGATTCATCCACGTAGATACGGTAGGTCATGTCACCGCCATCCACGCTGAACAGCACATCAAAGGAATCCTGACGTACGTTGGTCAGTTTGCCGCTGTTAATCAGTCGCAGTTGTGCCCACGGGCCGGTGAAGCTGATGGCGCGTGGGGATTTGCCACTGACGTCCGGTATCAGCGTGAGCTGACTTTCCACCCCGGCCCGCATCGAGTTTGGCCAGATTAAGTGTACGATGCTGCCGCGGCCATGGGCATAATCGAGTAACTGTCCGTCGAGGTTAAGCAGGCTGCGGCGTTTATTGCCGGTCAGGCTGAGGGGTTCAATGGCAAACTGGGTCCCGAGGCCGTTTTGCGGCGTGAAGAAGGTGTCGCGAATACGGTTAGCCAGGGTCAGCTGTTTCAGCACATCCGGGCGGATAAGCTGTTCCCCGTCCGTACCGTAGGTCAGGTTGTTCTCGACAAACGGTTTGAGGTTTTGCTGATAGAAGGCATCCAGCGTGCCGCCCGGCCGGAAGAAGCGGTCGAACTCACTGAGCGGCACATCCTGGGTGGCTTCCGGGTTGAACGGATAGCGGCCGGCCAGGTAGGTCTGGTACTGTTTGACGACGTTTTCGCTCCATTCGACTTCCAGCGAGCTGACCGCTTCCCTCATGACCACCCGCCACGCCTGTTCAGCCAGTTCACCGACCCAGCGGTTTAACGGTGCCGGCAGGTTTTTCGCCAGCTGCTGCACTTCGAAGATGGGGTCGCTGTTGTTCTGTTCCAGTCGCAGCTGGACCGCTTTCAGGGCGGCTTTACCCGGTACCGGGGCGTTCTGAATCGCCAGCAGGTAGCGGTGCAGCTCGGTCAGTTTCTGATACACCCCCTGTAGGGTGCTGTTTTTATCCCCGTATTCCACCAGCACGGCGGTTTCCGGGGCGAACTCCCGGTTGATGCGTACCAGCAGGCGATAATCCGGCGTGTCGCGTAACTGCTGTTGCTCTTTGGCCGGCAGGGTATCATTAATCACCGGCAGGCGGGTGTTGTCGCTGAGGATTTGCAATGCGCGGCTGAGAGGCTGTTCCCCGCTGATGACCTGTTCAATGGCACCGATGGCTTGCGGGATATCGGTAAAGTGACGGATATCCAGGTTGTTCATGGCCCCGCGCCAGGTGGCGGTGTAATCGCCCAGGTACTGCTCGGTGATTTGGCGCTGAATTTCTTGACGGTCGGTCTCGCTGTACTGCACGTTGTGTGACAGGTTCAGTACCCAGCTGTCCATCACGGTCAGGTCAATCAGCTGGTCGTCCTGTTTGACGAAGTAGTTGTTCAGGCCGTTCATCGTCAGGAACTGCGGGATAATCAGCTGTTTGTCATTATTGGCGATAAAGAGGCTGTCAAAGCTGGGGCCAATCTGGTCACGCAGGTTGAGAGGCGGCGGCAGTGAGTCCTGGGCTTTGATGCGCAGGGTCTGGTACACCCGCTGGTAAATGGAGAGCTGGCTCAGTTCTTTCTGAGCGTTTATCATCGGGCGTTGGTAAGGGGCAAAGCGGCTGATAGCCGCCGGGTTATCTGCTTCCCGGGCCGCCCGCCAGTCCGTATGGTCCAGCGTATAGTCGAGGTGGGTGAGTAACTGTTCCTGCACCTGCCGCTGGCCGTTAAAGACCTGACTCCAGCGTTCGCGCATGTACTGTTCCACCAGTGACTTATTGCGGCCACTGCGGTCTTCCAGCATCCGCATGATGCGCAGGACTTCGAGTTTCTCTTCACTGCCTTTGGCAGCCTGGTTCAGGTCATCCAGCAGGCCATTCATCAGCGCAGGCAGGAAGCGCTGGGACAGCAGTTGCAGGTAGGTGTTTTCGACATACGGCCCGACATCGGAACCTTGATACAGGCCCATATCAGTGAACAGCCCTTTTTTATGGTAATCCCCGTAGGCCAGAGTCGCTTCCCGGAGAGGGTTCAGCAGGGGCAACTGTAAGTTCCCGTTGCGGTCTTCCCCTTTGGGTGGGGGAATGGACAGGAAGGTTTTGGCCTGCGCCAGCACTTCTTCACCGGCCCGATAGTTTTTCTGATAGTTATAGTGCCAGCCGGCCCACAGCGCCAGGGCGACCGCGGTGCCGGCGGTGGAGAAGGTCAGGAGTTTGCGGCGGTTACGGCTTAACCACAGGCGGTTTTCCGCCGCCAGATTGGGTTCGGCCAGCAGGACGTCTTCAAACAGCGCACGGGTGAAGTAGGGGGAGGTATCGGCCACCGGCCAGGTCGGAAAGGCCTGTGGCCCCAGGTGATACTGCACGGCGGCAGACTGGGTAAAGATGTCATCCATCTGGCCGATTTGTCTGGACGAGGTGAGATAAACGCCGCGCAGTCCGGGTTGTGCCGGGCCGCCATTGTAGAGAATGCCCTCCAGCAACTGAATCAGGTAGCTGTGCAGCCCCTGTATCTGGCGGGTGAAACTGAACAGCGGGCTGCGCTGGCTGATATCCACTTTGTTGAGCATCATGTCCGGCATCGCGGCATTGAGTTGCTGCATCCACTGGTGCCAGAACTGCGCCAGTTCAGTACGCCAGCTGTGCTCATCATGCGCATTCAGGCTGAAGGTGACGCCCAGTATCTGTGTGCGTTGCGGCTTGTCCAGTGACTGAAATGCCGCACTGAAGCCATGCAGCAGATCAAGTTTGGTCAGCACCAGATAGAAGGGGAGGTGGTTGTGCAGGGTTAACCGCAGATCTTGCAGGCGCAGATGGAGCGCGGCGATATACCGTTCGCGCTGCTCTTTGTTGTCGGTCAGTAAACGATGAGTGTCCACCGTCAGAATAATGCCGTTGAGGGGCTGGCGCTGACGGTTTTCGGTCAGCCAGGCGAGTAACGATTGCCACAGACGGGTGGGCAGCTGGGGCTTGCGGGTATCGGACGGTGATATCTGGTCGATCAGAAAGCCGTCCGGGTCAATGATGACCGCTTTTTCCCCCAGCCAGCAGCGCAGGTGCAGGGGGTGAGCCTCTTCCCCTTTATGGCTGTCAGGAAGGGAGATATCAGTCAGTTTGTAGCCTTCCTGAATCAGTGCGGTTTTGCCGCTGCCGGTGTTGCCCAGCATCAGGTACCAGGGGCGCTGGTAGAGGTAATGCCAGGTGCCGAGATGGCGCTGTAACTGCTCTTTCCAGTGATTAAGGTAGCTGTCCTGATGAGTTATATCGGCCAGGACCGGATCGATCTCTTTCAACTCCACATCCAGTTTGAGTTTTTCGAGCTGACGCAGACGGCGCCAGATTTTCGTCCCGATAAAGCCCAGTGCCAGCAGGATAATAATGACGGTGGCCAGCCAGCGGGCGGAGAGATTTTCCAGCGGGTGGGTCTGTCTGAACTGCCAGCCGGGTCCCCACCACCATATCCAGATAAGGGCAATACAGGGCAGGAGGGCCAGTATCAGCGAGGCGGTGGCTTTGAGCGGCGGCAGGCGCGGCATCGCCGGTTTTTTGATATTTTTCAGAAGAAGAGAGAGCCAGTTCATGGGTTAACGCTCCTGTTTGCGATCGTATCCTTTGGGGCGGCGGTCATTGCGGCTTTTTCTGCCAGTGCCGCCAGCAGGCCGGGCTCCCAATGGGTGAGTAACAGGTGTTGTCCTGCCTGTAACAGATGCCGGTAATGTTGTTGTGCCAGGGCCGTCATGCCTGCCTGTTCAAGCAGCTGTGCCGTGAGCAGCTGACCGTAGAATTGATCCCGGGGTTCGGTCAGTTGCTGCTGGTGCTGTTCTGCCGCATTGAGTGCCGCTTCCAGTCCGTGTTGCCGGAAACATTGCCAGATGGCTTCTTGATCCTGTGTTGCGCCGCCGTTGACGGCCGCAGTCGCCGGCGGTTGCAGCCAGTTCAGGGTTGAGGAGGAGATAAACGGACTCATATCGGAAAAATACAGGGTCTGTAACACCGGCAGGCGTTCAAGAAATGCTTTCAGTTCATCACGGATGGCCCCAGCGACGGCGGTATAGCCGAGTTTTTCGGCGGCCTGAGCTGCGATAGCGTGGCCGTCAAGCCAGTAAGGGGCGAGGGTCAGGCTCTGTTCTATCTGTCGCAGCAAAGATTTATCGGCTGTGGGCAGTTTTGCCAGATAATCCGCAGTACGGTCTGCCGAAGTCGGTGCCAGTGGGGTTTTGCCTTTACTGCTGGCCGTCGGTGCGGTGGTCAGGGTGTGCCAGATGGCATAACGGCGCAGACGGTAACCTGTGGCGATGTCGGGCTGGCGTTCGCACAGGAGATCAGCGACGGTGAGTAATGTCTGTTTCCAGGCTTTTTCACTGGAACTGTCTACTGCGACATCCGGTGCCGGTGCGGGTGTCAGCGCGGAGGTGCCCGCAGGTTGTGCGCCGGTTTCTGCTGATTCAGCCGGTGCGGCGACGGGTTTTGGCGCGGGTTTGCGGGCATAGCGGGGGCGTAGCTGGTCGATCTCTTTAGCTAGTGCAGGCTCATCGGTATGCCAACATTGCGCTAGATGGGCCAGTGCGCCTTGCGCCGCTTCTCGCTGAGTTTCATCCGCCTGTTCGCAGAAACCTGTATGAGCAGTGTCAAAACGTTTAATGACCTGCTGGGCCAGGCGACGTTTGAGCAGGGGTTTTTGTGGCCAGGCGGTCTGCCAGTAATGCTGGATATAATCGGCCAGCAGTTCCATTGCCAGTATCAGTTCAGCGGGGTTGCCGCTATGTTGCAGTGTGCGCAACAAATGAACCATCAGCCTGAAATCTTTGCTTTTTTCGCTGAACAGTTGCAGCGCCTGACGCTGGATCTCTTCAATATCGAGGGTGGAATGGGCCAGTGATCCCAGCTTAACCATTTCCCCGTCAATATATTCCCAGGCGGGTTCGTTTTCATTCAGTTCCCTGCCGGTCAGTTCATCCGATAGGGGGGCCAGCAGGAGTTCCTGCCAGTCAAATTGTTTCCTGATATCCATGGGATCACCAACGACAGGCGGTGCGTAAAGGTTTCACCGCCTGTTCCAGTTGAGAAATGTTGAATGTTATCTGACTTCCGTTGCCGGTTTTGATGGTTAGGGTGTGGCCTGTCATCAGTCGTTTAAGTTGTTCAATGCCGGGTAGTCCACGGCTGGATTCCAGCAGGTAGCCGTTTTCACGTAAGAACCAGTCGGCGCTGAATTGGGTTATGTCAGTCGAAATCATCACTGTACCACTGTCCTGTGGTTTAGCTAGCGCGACCTGTATCCGGGTGATGTTATCAATACAACTCAGCATCAGTACCGGCCGTGGTGGCAGAACACCGATCGCAGGTGTGGTGAGTATGACGCGGGTCGGTATTCCCTCGGATTGGGTAGTGATAAAACCGGTTGAATGATCAGTTCGTTTCATTTCCTGTTCCATTGCCTGTCTCCAGGCTGGGCCGGTTTTTTCTAACGGTATAACGGCAATGTTATCCACTTTATCCAATAGACGGTCATAGCAATCGAGCCTGATCAGCGGTGAAGGCTCTGAGCGGCATTGCAACAAGGCCGAGAGTGGAGGCTCTGTTGTCGTTTCCTGAGCTGGCCGAATATCAGCAGGTGCGCCCGTCAGAGAGGCGATTAATGAACTGACAAGTAACAAGAAACTCATAATTTACACCTGTATTTTGCCAGTTTGTAAGTCAGTGTACGTGGTGCAATGCCCAAGCTTTCAGCAATCTGTTTGGTATTGTTGCCGTAGACATGCTGGCGTTGTATCAATACTGCACATTCAAACTCTTCGATTGCCTGAGACAAGTTGTCAATTTTGCTGTAATCGTGAGAGACGCTGGCCGATGTTTTGTTTTCTGCTGTGGTGCTCAATGAAACCAATAGTTCATCAAGCTGTCTTTCTTTCTGGCGTTGAGTCTGAAAGACTTGGCGGATCTGGCGCAGTTGTTCACGCAGCTGTTCCAATTCCTGCAATCTTTTCAGTCGGTGCTGCATGACATAGCAGTAGATGTAAAACATGTTGCTATCGTCAGCAAAACGACTGACATCTTCGGCGAAAACAGAAATGACACCACACGCCTGTCCGTTGCAGTTAAACAGCGGGATGGCATGCAAACCACAGCGGTGGGGCAGCTCTTCTATAAAGGTGCGAAAGTTTTGATTGTCTACTCGCACTCCTTGATTGAGTGATCTCCAGGTTGTGGGGGTGCCTTTGTACAGGATTTGTACCAGCGGGTGGTTGATATCGCCAATATTGACATCCAGTTGCAGGGCACTGATCTGGTTTGGGGCTGGTAGCCGGTAGCATTCCAGACGGCTTTCATTCACGTTAAGCAAAGAGACCAGCAAGGCGTCAAAACGCTGGCGTTGGTGATTCACTTGAAGAAAGTGATGAACCAGCTGCTCAATAGAGTCATTTTCCAATAACGCTAATGCGCTTTTCAGCCGTTGTTTCATGGTATCTCCTCAACTACCGCGTTGAATTCATGTGCATCAACAGCTAGCTGGATGGTACTGATCTGTTTTCCGGAAGCCATTTTTTGCAGTAGCAACAGGGATAGTGGCGGCAACAAAGCGCCATCAATGATCGATTCCAGCATACGTGCGCCGTTTTCCGCACGGGTTGCCCGTTGTAGTATCTCTTCAATAACCTCGTCACTGATGGTGACTTCGGCATGGAAACGTTGATGTAATAGGTTATCGAGGCGAGTCAGTTTGCCTTGGATAATGGTTTTCAGGGTGTCGTATCCCAGCGGTAGATAAGGCACTACTTCCATTCGCGCCAGTAACGCCGGTTTGAAGAAAGCCGCTAATTCAGGGTAGAGCAGGTCATTCATCTTTTCCGGTTTATCAGCGTTATCAACGATGGTTTGATAGCCCAGGTTAGAGGTCAGGAAGAAGACAACGTTTTTGCAATCAATCACCCGGCCTTCACCGTCGGCCAGTTCACCTTTGTCGAATGCCTGATAGAACAAGTTCAGTACATCTGGATGGGCTTTTTCCACTTCATCAAGCAGGACGACTGAGTAAGGTTTTTGACGAATAGCTTCGGTGAGTACGCCACCTTCACCATATCCCACATAGCCCGGAGGTGAGCCAATCAGGCGGGAAACTGTGTGTTTTTCCTGAAATTCAGACATATTGATGGTGGTCAGGTATTGACGGCCACCGAACATTAATTCCGCAATTTGCAAAACGGTTTCAGTTTTACCGACACCGCTTGGACCGACCAGCAGGAAAGCGCCCAGTGGGCGACCGGGGCGGCGCAAGTCGGCTCTGGCAGTCAACAGATGTTGGTGCAGACATTTGATGGCAAGATCCTGCCCCTTGATGCTTTGTCCCAGATGGGTTGGCAGTTCAGTGACAACGGAAAGCTCACTCTGCGATAGGCGGTTAAGGGGAACGCCAGTCCATTCGGCAATAACCGCCGCAATTTGGTTTTTATCCACATGAGGGGAAATGAGTGTTTGCTGTTGTTGTAACTGTTCTAATTGTTGGTTAAGTTCAGCCAGTTTTGCAATCAGCTCTTCAGTCACTATTTCCTCAGATGTTTCATGTTCATCGGTTGTTTCATCCGTTAATAGCTGACGGCGCAGTTTAATGATTTGTTGAACCAGTTGTTGCTGCTGCTGCCAACTGGCTTCCAGTTCAGCCAGTTTTTCTGCTGTTTCTTGCTGTTGCAGCCGTAATTCATCCAGTCTGTCAGTATGTTGGTTCAACCCCATCCGTTGTTCCCTTGCCAGCACATCCGATTCCATTTGCTGCTGGTGGTGCTGGTTTTTTAGTGCGGAAATCTGACGCGGAGGGGCAGTCAGATTAATGGCGACACGTGCACAAGCGGTATCCAGTACATCAATCGCTTTATCCGGTAATTGACGACCGGAGAGGTAACGGTCACTTAATACCGCAGAGGCTTTCAGTGCTTCGTCATCGATCAAGACGCCATGAGCCTGTTCATAAATTGCCCGCAGGCCACGCATGATGATAATGGCTTCTTCCGCTGTGGGTTCGGCCACCTTGACTAATTGGAAACGGCGGGAGAGGGCGGCATCTTTTTCGAAATATTTTTTGTATTCGCCCCAAGTGGTTGCGGCGATAGTTTTTAGTTCACCACGCGCCAGAGCGGGTTTCAATAAGTTGGAGATATCCAGTCCGCCCTGTTGATTGCCTGCGCCAATCAGCGTGTGGGCTTCATCAATGAACAGAATAACCGGTACGGATGACTGGCTGATTTCACTCATGATGCCTTTGAAGCGTTTTTCAAATTCACCTTTTACCGCGGCACCTGCTTGTAACGCGCCCAGATCCAGTGTCATCAGTTCACTGTTGTGCAATTTTTCCGGCACCTGGTTGTCAATAATGCGCAAAGCCAGCCCTTCAATCAGTGCGCTTTTACCCACGCCCGCTTCACCCACCACAATTGGGTTATTTTTACGGCGACGGCAGAGAATATCGATCATCAGGTCGATTTCGGTGTCACGGCACAGAACCGGATCGAGTTTTCCCTGACGGGCTTGTTCTGTCATATTCTGAGTAAAGCGGGCGAGTAGGCTGTCACTGTTGGCAACGGTTTTTCCTTGTCCATTTTTATCGTTCTCCACAACAGGTTGTTCGGCAGAGCCGGCAGTCCACTGGGTGAAATTCTGACGCAGCAATTCGCGATTTATTCTCGACAGAAGACGAGCGGATTGCGGTGTCAGATAGCGTAACGGGCTGAACAGCAATGTCATTAGCATGACACCGCTGCGTAATTCTTGATGCTGCATTTCGGTTGATGCTAACAGCCAGCTATCCTGTAACCACTCCACCAACATCGGGGAGAAGTTGGGGTAGGCTTGAACCATCGTTTGATGGTGAGGGATCATTTGATCAAGCTGTTCTTTCAGCAAGTCACTGTCTACCTCGGCTTGGCTGAAGATCGCTCTGACATCACTGAGAGGTGTGTTGATCATTTGCAGCAGTAGCTGAGAGACAGTGATCTCAGGTTGCTGCTGGCTGACACACTGCGCTGCCGCCGTTTCCAGAGCGTGCCGGGTCATCGGATTTAAGCGGTTAACTAATGTGGGTAGATCAATCTGGATCATCGGTTCTTTCCTAGCTCAGTAAATTATTTAGCTGTTGTAAGATGTTTTCGGTCTGGCTGTGTAGCCGGACAGCATAGAAGCCATAAACCACGGCGAGCAGCGCCGTGCCGCTCCAGAACAGGTGTTTGATGGTCAGACGTTTACCCAGTCGGTAGCGGCCATCACGCTCGTTAGCGTTACTGTGCAGAATGGTTGCTGGCGCTTCGCCCCGCAGCGTGTGCAGTTGTTGGTGTAACCGGCGGAATAAATGTTCAAAATCATCACCTTTCTGCGAAGCCACTTTGTAGCGGCCACGGTAGCCAAGGCAGAAGCAGAGATAGATAAATTCCAGCAGATGCTGATAGCGCTTAGGTTCACCCATTAGACGCTCCAGCAACTGAAAGACTTTTTCACCGCCCCAGGTTTCATTGTGAAATCTCACCAGCAGTGATTGTTGTAACCACTCATTTTTGCTGTTCCAGCCATGTCCCAGTGCGGTTTCGTCAATGAAGGTACAGAGCATGTAGCGGAAAGAGACAATCGCGCCCGGTTCATAACCTTTAGTTTGCAGAAATTGTTCGATTGCCTGAATATCGGTCACGACCTGTTGGTAAAGTTGGTCCGGCAGTGGCTGATCACCCATGTCTCTCATTCGCATTACCATGCCAAGCAGCGGTGTGGCGGCATCAATCATTGGATTTAGGCTTTCTCCGCGCAGCGGTAACTGATACTGACGATGCAAGACAGTATCAGTGACTTCCGGCGTTAGTGCCGGGTTGTCATTAATGGCTTCGGCTTTCATTAGTCACTCCCATTGCTGACCGCCCAGAATTGCATGTCTAATCCAGGGAAATCCCCCGAAACATGGAAGGCAATGGTGGTGCCTTTCAGAATCTCTTGCCACGCCGTGCCTTGTTGATCAAAACGGAAATAGGTGTAGCCAGCGTGATAAGGCAATTGACGTGGAGCCGCAGGAAGTGCGACCAGTCCCACGCCAGGCAACTGGACGCTGACCCTTTCGCGGATTTTTTCCAACGATGTGACTTTGGTTTGCTGAGAAAATTGGCGGAGTAATTGATCTTGTGGCATCTGTGCGCGGACAGCCAGAATGAAATCCGCTTTGGTCAATACATCACGATCATGAATGTTTGCCACCCGGATGCCATTTGATTGAGTCTGTAGCTTAATCGGGATCGCGCGCGGGGTCAGGACAACACCCAGCGCTTCGCGCATGGGGATCATGGTTTCCTTGAATGTTTTCGTCAGATTATCGTGATTATAATTCGGTATATCGCCGACTTGACGCGATTCAGCCGTGAATGTTCTTAGCTCACCACAGGTTTGGATCAACTGAGTGAAAAAATCTTGTGGGTGCAGAATGGATTGTCTGGCGTAGTGGGTAAACCATGGCTGAACCCGGTTAACTAACTGGAGCATCATAAATTCAGCCACATCAGCTACTCCTTGCTGACCAGGTGAACCAATCCGATCAGCGAGTGATCTGCCTCGTTCTGTCAGTGCTCTATCTATTTCATCTATGAGGACTTTTAACCGGTTGGAAACATTGATCGACGTACAGGTTGGTACGAATTCTTCATTCAGTATGAGAGTCCCGGTCGGCAGCTTTTCTATTATCTGGCATAGCGGCAGCAAAGAGAATGCGCTGAGATCCTCTGAGCCCTGTTTCAAAACCGGTGTTAATTGTGCCAGCATGAGCTGGCTGACATCACCGCCATCGGTGTGCAGGTCACGGATATCAGCCGTATGTTCACGGTAGCGTACGGCCCCGGCCTGATTAGATTCCGAATGGGAGATTTCATTGAGGGTGTCGTTGGTTATTGGCAGTGCCAGGTAGATATTTTTGCTGTTGCTATCGTGAAGATTCGCTACATCGAGTGGTTGGGGTGTGGCATCTTGGTGAGGAATGGAGAACACGGTGCCATCCGGCATGATACCGCTGGCTTCGGTGATACCGATACGCCCCAGAGCGAGAAGATCTTTGTCAATAGTCAGGGAACTGAAGCCGTAACCGTAACTGGTTAAGGTTGCCAGGCGGCTGTGAGCCAGATAGTCATTATGCTTTTGCTGTTGTTGGAAGTGTTGTGGCTTGATAAATAATCCTTCGCGCCAAATCACCCGATTTTTACCTGACATAATTATTGCTCCTCTTTTCTAAGTTCAACTTCGTTCGCTCTGATGTGCACCAGAATGTGGTATTGCTGTCCTGTGTCTTTTACACGGATGACCTTTTTCCATTCCGATTGGTTAATATCGGCATAACGAACGATGACGCCGATGTAACGGCTATTTTTTTCCAGTGGGATGACTGGCAACGGTTTGTACTGCCCCGGTAGTAAGGTGTAATCCTGATGGTCGATGTAATTTTTCCCCAGCGCTTTATCCAGCTTGTCGCTCTCAAGCTGACCATAATCAGCGGCAAGCAGACGGGAATCTTCACTGAGATAGATCAGATGCATCTCAACCGGAGTGGGTTCGCCATTTTTGTTGGGATTGATATCAGGCTCCGCCAGCAACGTGATCGCTGCGGTGGAAGGTAAATCCGCAGGTTGACCAACCGGAGTCGATGGATCCCAGACAACTTGTCCGACTTTCTTCGTTGCCTGCCATGCACCGCTGCAACCGCTTAACATCAGCGCTGCCAGCAATACAAGCCATAAGGTATGATTACCGAACCATGAGGTATTACCGCCGGAGCGTTTCATTACTGGCTATCCTCTAAACCCTGACGCAGAGCGCGGTCATAAGCTTGTTCATAGACTTCACTAAATAGTTTTTCGAATCCCTGCTGGCGACTGGAAGCCAGTTCGTGGTAGTAACTGGTGTACATTTCCCACGCCCAGGTTGCGTCTTTCTCCTGTGTTTCATTACTGCGACGGTATTGGGCAAAACGGTTGAGCAGGTGCTCTGGTGAGAAAGCATCCAGCATGGTGTTCAATGCGGCAGTGATCGCGATCCGGTTAGCCTGATAGTGCAGTTGCAGGTTGTGCAGGCTTTCAGTGACAGCTGATGGTGCAGAGAGATGTACAGGGCTTTTTTGATCCGCAAACATCACTTGCATGGTGGTGTTGTAATCCATATTGAGCCGCAGTGGGTTATCTTCGATAGGGCGTAGTTGTTTATCACGCAGACCATGCTGTGCACGTTGCAATGCCAGTAAACCTTCAATCGCCGCTTTCATGGTTTTACCCATTTCTTCCAGAAAGTCGTTGGCCTGTTGGCTGTTATGCAAAGGTAATTGTGTGCTCAACCCTCGCATCAGGGGGGTGATAGCGACATGCTGCTGTTCCATGTCCTGATACTGTTCACTTAAAGGTGAAGAGATACTCGGTAAATCAACAAAATCCCGATCCATAGCATTGCCTCTGTTGTCTGAGAGGGGAGAGAAGAATAATGGGGTGTTGTAATGGCCTTGTTGCAGGCTCTGGGTTATTTCGTTACTCACTGGGGTTTGGTCCAGTGTGGTCAGATTTTCGCTGTCAAGAACTTTAAGTGGATCATGGCTAAAATCGTGGTTAATCGTTGGTGCTAAAGAACGGTGATCGGTGTAAGTGGTGTCTTGGGCGGGATCTTTTTCCATCATGGCATCCAGTGGATTGCTATAGCTGGAAACGAGTGATTCCGGTGATACCATCATTGGATCAATCCGATCTGCATCAGAAAAACTGATATGGCTTTTGATCACCAGCTTACCGACGGTAATTTCATCCCCTTGTTGTAGTCGGATGAAGCCGGTACCAGAGGTCAGTGGTGATTGATTCACAAACAGAGGGCCGTCGATCATTTGCAGACAAAATGCGCCATCACGCCATTGGATAGTAAATTGTGATGGATTGATATTGCCTTTCTGATCCTGAATAGACCAAAGATGGCTTTCACTGCTGCCGATTGTGCCGCCTTGAGTGGAGAACAGGCAACTGGCAGATTTACCACTTTCCAGTTGATCACTGTTGATCACGCGTAATGAAAGGGTTGGCTGTTGTTTTTCCATCGTCTTTATCCACCAACTGAAATTGTGATAAAGGGTTTCTTTTCCGGCTCGCCGAGAAAGCTGGTCCACCCCAGGTTATTGTTTTGTTTCGTACCAAGAACCATGCCGCCTGCCTGGTTTTCGGCCAGTCCAAGACGCAGATCCCAAGCCAATTGATCTCGCAGGACAAAGCAGATAAACATCACCAGTGGCAGGAAATTTTTTCCGTCCGGTAGAAATGACAGAAAGTGTTCACGGGATAGATCGTTGATACATACCATGAATTTACTATTGCAACTTCTCACCCATGAACCGAGGAAAAAGTTTTCGCCTATGACGGACTGTTCAATCTCTTTTTTTCGACCTTTTAATTTCAATTTTCCACCCAGACGGTTTTGCTGTGATGGTCCAATGGCGATTTTCCTAATCTGCCAGCTATGCACGGTAACATCCGGCAGATCAAAGCAGTGTGAAACCAAACTGCATATGACTTCCGGTGATCGACCGGGGCTGGCTAACAGGCCAGCATAGGCCAACATTTTGCTATGATTGATATTTAAATGAGCACGGTTTACATCACTGCCAAGCCCAACCAAAGCGAACATGCGTTGAGAAAAATCGTCCATTCCGTTTTTGTCAAAACAGATGTAATAGCGATATTTCCGCCAGATCTGATGAAGCATGATGATTGAGCGGTGATTGAAAATATTCAGAAAATCAGTCAGCCGGTTTTCGCCCTGAGCTTCCTCCCATGCCAGTGAATCAAGGTAGTAACCAGGCATAGGCGACTGGCTGCCATGTAATCCAAGGAAAGAGACTTCCACCTGAAAACGACCTTGTTCGGTACGTTTCACAGAGGCAATATCTCTGGTTGGAAAAGCCAGGCTTGCACTGGATTTGAAACTGATTGCTTCCCGGTCAGGGCGGTTGGTTTGCCCCGTTTTTTCCCACGCTACCGCCAATTGGTTGAGTAACTCAACCAATTGATAAAAGTTGTATTTTGAGACATCCGGCACCAGATTTTCCGGCGAATTTTTTCCTGTTACATCAACGCGTGTTGACCTATTTGTTCCGGCCATTCATAACATTCCTGATTATCTAAATTGATCACTTTCAACATGTGGAAGGAATTAACGCTGGCATATAATGCAAAGAAGCGTGACAGTATGTTGCAGAATAGGTAGAGCTCCCCTTCAGAACTGAAAGCCTGTTGCCGGATATACAATGTTGATTCCAATCCACGTACAGGAAGTCCTTTAAATAGGCGGTCTATTGGTTGAGTTTCAAGTCGTTCAATTGCGTCCAGTCGTTTCTGTGATGACCGCGATGACTGCCGGTTATGTATGCTGGGGAGATCGTAGGTACTCAGTACCTGTTTCAGGGCATCCTTATCCAGTAATGTCATATAGTTCAGTGACATATTGGAAATGAGTGACCAGTGATATTTACCGCTCATCAATGGATAAAGTGGGACGGATGGGCGGGTGATATTACGAAATGATGCAAATGACGGGCTGCCCAGTGAAGGGTAATTAATGTCACCTACCCGTAGTTGCAGTGGCAGTTCGCGATTGGTACAGGTCAGTTTGACAGAGACATTTTCGTTACTTTCCAGTTTCAGTAACTGTGATGCATCGCCACGTACGAAAGAGAGATAGTGCTCAAGCCCTTTACGGAAAGGGGATTCTTTGACCCTGATACGGAAATAGCGGGTGTTGAGTTCGCTTTCGTGCTCAATTTGATGATGAAAACTTTCAAATGGTACATAGACCCGCTCACCACCGGTGCGGTTGGGTTTACCGTCAAGATTGAGCAGGTTGCTTTCCACTTTATCAATGGAGAAAATATCGTAGCGATCAGGATGACTATAGCTGGCTCTTAATGGATATTCCGCCTGGCTGCCATCCAATCGGATAGCTTCGCTATCCATTGGGAAGAGATTAATTGCCGGCACACAATGCAGCCGGAAGGTATCCTGACGGATTTTAACTTCCGGTGGAATTGCTTCTGAGAAATAGAGATTCAGCGTGAAATCACTGGCTTTAAGATCGGTCGGTAACTTGGGGAAACCCGTGATATCAAAAAACAGAAACCCTTCAGAAAAGCAGAAGTATTCCTGCAAGATGCGATAACCCATATAGGAGTTTTTCGGGTAAGGCAACAGAGCATCTTCCCGGTTAAAACCAACCGGAACGACATCAAAATCCGGCAATGAAATGATGGTATCGCCTACGATAAGTTTTGCGTCTTCAAGGTAGTAGCTAAGCCAAAAATAGAGTTGTGTACTGCTGTAACCATCGCCGCTCAGATAAAAACGCAGCTTATCAAGTTGCAGCCCTTGTAAGCTGAGTTCTGTCTTTGAGGTAAAATTCAGACCGATAACACCTTGCTCATTGCTGTTATTGACGGAAATGTCCTTGATCGACATTGGAAACAGCCAGACATCACGGCATAAAGTGAAAGTACAGCGGTTGTCTTTTTCTGCTTTATTTGGGTCGGTACTGCTTGAGAAAATATTTTTATCGTCTTCGTCATCATCATTTGCTAGCTGGCAACTCTGGATTTGAGTTCCGCGCTTAACCTGTGTAGCTTGTGTGACGGTGCTTTCATCGGGTGTGTACTGGATAATGGTCATGCTGGGTGTTGGCCGCAGATAGTTTGGCCATAGCATATGCAGTAACCCATGAGTCAGTTCGGGGAACTGATCATCAATTTTTGCCCGTAAGTTACCGGCAAGGAATGCAAATCCTTCCAACAGACGCTCAACATCCGGGTCAGAGCCTTGTTCAGACAGAAATGAAGCGAGGTGAGGATGTTCAATTGCGGCTTGTTTCCCCAATTGTCTCAGGTAATCCAATTCCTCTCTGAAGTATTTTTCAAGTGACATATTTATTGAGTCCGCTCTAGGCAATAACGCCGGTTGTTATCCAGTTGAATGTTAAATTCAACGACATCATTAATATCATCCAGGGAAACCCGGGCACTGATCTGAAAACTCAACAGCAGCGGATCACTATCATCGTGGATTGCACTGACAGAGACTGATGATATTCTTGGTTCATAATTTCTAATGCAATGCTCTATTGCCTGTTCAATACTTTGCTTAAAGTCAGTTGCGGTGGTTGTGGCGTCATTGAGATCAATAACGCCAAGATTAACCGCACTCTGACAAGCACCCGGATGGGTATTGAGAACATTATTCAGGTGCCGTCTGATGGAGTTGAGTAGCTCACGCATTCTTGACTGGCGGGAAGAACCCGAGTTCTTCCCCTGAATACGCTCAAACAAGCTGGCAGAGCCTTCTCTATTCCAACTGTACAGCGCAGCCATGACTAATTATTCCTTATCCAAACGCCCTACTAGTGACAACTCAAAGCTGGCTCCCATGTATTTGAAATGAGGGCGAACTTGCATTGCTACCTGATACCAGCCTGGATCTCCTTCCACATCCAAAACCTGAATTTGGGCGGAGCGCAGAGGGCGACGGCTGCGGACATCTGTTGGTGGATTTTCCTGGTCGGCGATGTATTGTTTCAGCCAGGTGTTCAGTTCACGTTCCAGATCCTGACGCTCTTTCCAGGAACCAATCTGCTCGCGCTGCAACACTTTGATGTAGTGTGCAAGGCGGTTGATGATGAACATATAGGGCAGCTGAGTACCCAGTTTGTAGTTGGTTTCAGCCATTTTCCCTTCGCGGGTGTTCGGGAATACTTTTGGCTTCTGAACTGAGTTGGCAGAGAAGAATGCGGCGTTATCACTGCCTTTACGCATTGTCAGGGTGATAAAACCTTCTTCAGCCAATTCGAATTCACGGCGATCGGTAACCAGAACTTCTGTTGGGATCTTGGCCTGGATTTGTCCCATTGCTTCGAACAGATGAACGGGTAGATCGCTGACAGTACCACCGCTTTGCGGGCCGATAATGTTTGGGCACCAGCGATATTTGGCGAAGCTGTCAGTCAGGCAGGATGCCAGCAGATACGCGGTGTTACCCCACAGGAAATGTTCGTGATCTTTGCTAACATCTTCCTGATAGTTAAAGTTTTTAATTGGGTTTTCAATAGTTGAATATGGCAGACGCAGCAGGAAGCGTGGTGTTGTCAAGCCGAGATAACGTGAATCCTCAGATTCGCGCAGAGCACGCCATTTGGTGTGAGCCGGGCCTTCAAAGACGGATTTTAGATCTTTAATTGCTGGCAGTTCTGTAAAGCTGCTGATGCCAAAGAAATCAGGCGCGACAGAGGAGAGGAATGGCGCGTGAGCCATTGCACCAACCGCGCTGACGTATTGCATCAGTTTGATATCGGGTGAGCTATTGCTAAACGCATAGTTACCGATAACTGCGGCAACCGGCTCACCACCAAACTGGCCATAACCCGTTGAGTAAACATGCTTGTATAAGCCTGATTGGATGATTTCTGGTGAGAATTCAAAATCTTCCAGTAATTCGTCTTTGGTGGCATGGATGATGTTGATTTTGATGTTTTCACGGAAATCTGTGCGATCAACCAACAATTTCAGTGAACGCCATGATGATTCCAGCTCCTGGAACGCTTTGGCGTGCATGATTTCATCGACTTGAGTGCTCAGTGTCTTATCAAGTTCAACAATCATTCTATCAACGACGAGCTTGTTGATGGGTTCTTCGTTAGAACCTGTACCCAAGATGCTGCTGATAAAAGCCGCAACACCTTGTTTTGCTATATGGTAGCCGTCATTTTCCGGCGTCATTCTTGCCTGAGACATAATCTCGTCAAGCAAAGAGGTGGTAGACCCTGGGGCTAATGTTGTACTGCTCTCTTCATGCAAGGACATGTTAAAAACTCCTTTCCAGTCAATTACTTTTGATTGACGATTTCAAGTTCTTTTAGAAGTTGTTCGCGGACTTTCTCATCACCCAGTAATTCCTGTAAGCGGGTGCGGAATGCTGGAATATTTCCTAACGGTCCTTTTAGTGCGACAAGCGCTTCACGCAGCTCCAAAAGTTTGTTTAATTCAGGAACTTTTTTTGCCACGTTATCGGGTGAAAAATCGTTTAGTGATTTTATTTCCAGGTTAATTGGCAGGTCATCTCCACTATCATCATTGAGACGATTAGGAACGCTAAACGTGAGATTGATGTTTGCTTCATTCATCACGGAATTAAAGTTATTTTTGTGCACAGAAACAGCCTGGCGTTCTTCAATTGGCGTATCTTCTTTCGTCCCTTTAAGATCACCGACAATAAGTAAGTTAAGTGGTAATTCGATTTCAGCTACTTGATCACCGGTATTAGGAACATATTTGATATTAATCCTTTCCTTCGGTGCTACACTGCCTGGACTATTTTTATTCATATTAAAATCCTTCGGGTAATACAATTTAGGCAATTAGGAATTATTTGATGGCAATATTGATGAGAGAGTTGCCCCTGCTACCTACCTATTATGTGATGGATAACATAAAAATCCCTCCTGATTTAAAGAACTGGAGGATTAACTGCATTGAATTGGGTAGTAAGTCGACTTGTATGAGTATATAGACAAATACAGATTCAGAATATTCTTACTCATCGAGCAATAGCATCAATATAGACAGCTCTGCAAAGTAGAGTGTCGCATTTTGTTTTTTTATTGTAAAGATAAAACATCGGCAGATATACCCTTCTATTCGGCTTTTTGATGATTTTATTATACTTTGCAATAATTTACGTTTTGATTTTTTCTTAAACCATTTCTTTGTCAATTCCCCCAATATAGTAATATTAGCAGCTATTTTTCTGGGTATTTATAAATTTTTGATTATTTTTTGTTTCATTGTGTAACAAAGTGTTTCTAAGTGTATTTTTTGTTTACATCTTAGAATTAATTTCATATTGGAAATATTATTCTCGTTATTAACCAGGTGGATAATTTAAATTTTTTGATCTACTTCTCAATTTTTAATTGATCAAAAGATAATTTTTCTTGATTTTATTTAAATCCTTATTTTTCATATACATTAGGTGTTGTTTCTATTGGGGGAATTATTGATATCAGTTAATTATTCTAATAATTTAGTTAATTTTGATATTATTTTTATTTTTTGTGAAAATTATAATATTTTTATTTGTTGGTGATGGGAAAGCTATTTTGCAATTTAGATTTTATTTTGAAATGAGCTGTTTGGTATTTATTATTCATTTCAGCGTTCATACATTTGTAAGTGATTTTTTTCAAAATGAAATAGTTACTATTGAAATTAATATGAGCGCTACCTTAAATATGTTGACACAATTTCTTAAAGGATATTTTCATGCCGACTCCATGTTATATTTCCATCACTGGAAAAACCCAGGGTAATATTACCGCTGGTTCATTCACTGCTGAATCAGTAGGTAATATTTATGTTCAAGGGCACGAAGATGAAATGCTGGTTCAGGCATTTGATCATGTAGTTACCGTTCCAACTGATCCTCAATCAGGTCAGCCTTCTGGTCAGCGTGCTCATAAGCCATTCCGTTTTACAGTTGCATTAAATAAATCGGTGCCATTGCTTTATAACGCATTGGCTTCTGGTGAAATGCTGACGAATGTGGAATTGAAATGGTACCGCACTTCTGTTGAAGGGAAACAAGAGCATTTCTTCACAACTCAGTTGGAAGATGCCACTATTATCGACATTGATTGCAAAATGCCTCATTGTCAGGATTCAACAAAATCTGAATTTACTCAGTTGGTTCGTGTTTCTCTGTCTTATCGTAAGATTAACTGGGAACATACAACCGCAGGTACTTCTGGCGCAGATGATTGGCGCGCACCTATTGTTGCCTGATAGGTAATATAATCATTCAGCCAATGGAATACTTTTCATTGGCTGAAAAGCTTAGTTGTTTTATTAAAATTGAGTATTATTAATAACCACCTTTAATCTCTTTCAGTTTCTTTTGTTTTTTCCTTTTCTTTCTCTGCTTCTTTTTCTTTTCTATTTTTTACACGTACTATTTAACGATATTACTAAATGTTTCCGATAATACTCAGCCATTTTTCTTTCCTTTGTCCACTTTATTTATGCTTTTACTTTAGCCATTTTTCTTGATTGTAGTGATAGTTTAATGTCTTGTTTTTTGATTTTACAACTTTTGCTTATTTATGGTATGTAAGTATTTTTTATGATTGACAGTGAGAACGCAGGTAGCAGCACTTTCTTGAATATCATATTTTATCCTGACAAAATGTTTTACCTATCCTAAACGTTAATGAATATGACAAGATTGCTTTTCTGAGTTTGATATTCAGGATCCTGCCATTTTTATCGCTAATGGGGCTATAATGATGTCTTACCATCTATCTCATCTACTGGGATGGTTTTTTAGTTGTCAGGTATTCCATACTGGCAAGTAATCTATTCTCTGCTCTGGGATCTAAAACCTAATGCTAAGTTATCGTCACAGCTTTCACGCCGGTAATCATGCCGATGTGCTGAAACACACTGTACAAAGCCTGATCATTGAATCTATTAAAGAAAAGGAAAAACCTTTTCTCTATTTGGATACTCATGCTGGTGCTGGTCGCTATCAACTCAGCGCTGAACGCGCTGAACGTACCGGTGAGTATCTGGAGGGGATTGCCCGCGTCTGGCAGCGTGAGGATTTACCACAAGAATTGAAAGTTTATATAAGTGCAGTGACTGCGCTGAATCAGAATGGCAATTTACGCTATTATCCGGGATCGCCTTTAATTGCCCGCCATTTGCTACGGCAGAACGATAAACTCGGACTGACCGAATTGCATCCGAGTGACTTTCCTTTATTACGTAATGAGTTCTCCCGTGATAACCGTTCCAGGGTTGTGCGTGAAGATGGTTATCAGCAATTAAAATCACAATTGCCACCTCAGAGCCGTCGTGGATTTATCCTTATTGATCCTCCTTATGAGCTGAAATCTGATTATCAGGCGGTTGTTCAGGCAATTCAGGAAGGTTATAAACGTTTTGCGACCGGTGTTTATGCGTTGTGGTATCCGGTGGTATTACGCCAGCAGATCAAACGCTTGGTTAGAGATTTGGAAGCAACCGGTATTCGCCGAATTTTGCAAATTGAGCTGGCTGTCCGGCCTGATAGTGATCAACGGGGAATGACCGCCTCTGGCATGATCGTAATTAATCCTCCCTGGAAGCTGGAACAGCAGATGAAATCGGTATTGCCGTGGTTACATAAGGCTCTGGTGCCGGAAGGAACAGGCCACACATTGGTTAAATGGATTGCACCAGAATAACTTTCAGCAATGGCAGTGAGAGCCAGAACCATCACAACTGATTGATACTTTTTGCCATAATAGGCTTTCGGGTATTGACCCTTTACACTGATTAGATGGAAACGATCCAAATGAGTAAACATTACAACTATATAGCAATTGGTGGTGGCAGCGGTGGTATTGCATCAATTAACCGTGCGGCTATGTATGGACAGAAATGTGCCCTGATTGAGGCTAAAGCATTGGGAGGAACTTGCGTTAATGTGGGATGTGTGCCGAAAAAGGTGATGTGGCATGCGGCGCAAATTGCTGAGTCTATCCACCAGTACGGGCCGGATTACGGCTTTGATACCACTGTCAACCGCTTTGATTGGAAGACACTGATTGTTAGTCGTACTGCTTATATTGATCGTATCCATCAATCTTATGAACGTGGTTTGGGTAATAATAAAGTTGATGTGATCCAGGGTTTCGCCCATTTTGTTGATGCACACACCGTTGAAGTGAATGGCGAGAAAATAACCGCAGATCATATTCTGATTGCAACAGGTGGCCGTCCTGTACGTCCTGATGTACCAGGAGCAGAATATGGTATTGATTCTGATGGTTTTTTTGAATTGGGAGAGATGCCAAAACGGGTTGCGGTTGTTGGTGCGGGTTATATTGCGGTGGAAATCGCAGGCGTATTGCACGCACTTGGCAGTGAAACCCATCTATTTGTGCGTCAGCATGCACCTCTGCGTACTTTCGATCCGATGATTGTTGAAACACTGCTGGAAGTTATCAATACCGAAGGGCCCACTTTGCATACTGAATCTGTGCCGAAAGCAGTGATTAAAAATGTGGATGGTAGCCTGACTTTGCAACTGCAAAATGGCAAAGAACAAACCGTTGATACCTTGATTTGGGCTATTGGTCGTGAACCGGCAACGGATAATCTGAATCTGTCTGTAACCGGTGTTGAACTGAATGAAAAAGGCTACATCAAGGTTGATAAGTACCAGAACACCAATGTGAAAAGTATTTATGCAGTAGGTGATAACACTGGTGCGGTGGAATTAACGCCTGTTGCAGTTGCAGCTGGTCGTCGTTTGTCTGAACGCTTGTTTAATAATAAGCCGGAAGAATATCTGGATTACACTAATATTCCAACTGTCGTATTCAGCCATCCGCCGATTGGTACTGTAGGACTGACTGAACCTCAGGCAAAAGAGCAGTTTGGTGAAGATCAGGTGAAAACTTATCACTCTTCTTTCACTGCAATGTATACCGCTGTCACTCAACATCGTCAGCCATGCCGGATGAAACTGGTGTGTGTCGGGCCGGAAGAGAAGATTGTCGGCATTCATGGTATTGGCTTTGGAATGGATGAAATGCTGCAAGGTTTCGTTGTTGCATTGAAGATGGGAGCAACTAAGAAAGATTTTGATAACACGGTTGCAATTCATCCGACTGCGGCGGAAGAGTTTGTAACGATGCGGTAATAATATTGTCAAAAATCCACCTATACATCTTTTCTCTCTGGAAAATACGTTTAAAGGCCGGTTTTATCCGGCCTTTTTCTTAAAGGGGAGCGGGGAGGTGATTGGGTTACCAAAAGGTGGGATTGGAAAACCTTATCAAACTCCTGGGATCGTCTCGGCGTAAATTTAGAAGCTTCCTTTAGAAAATCTCAGCAAAACTGTTATGAAATCTATCCCTTCTATGACTTATCTGGCTTTCTATAATTTCTACAGAACAATTTCCCGAGAGTAAGCTGTGATAATGCGGTGATGTTGTTGAAAACCTTCTTATATATGTTCTAAATTCTGGGCAATATTCCTCAGAAGGTTAGATTTAGCCAATTTTTTTCAGGTGGATCAAATAAAAGGGATTGAATGTGAAAAAACTTCAACAACAAAGCCGTAGGGCTTTTCTCAGTCAAACTGGTAAGCTCACCACTGTTTGCGCGGCGATTTCCCTGACCGGCGGGATCGCACAGGCAGTGCCGTCAACCGTCGTAGCCGAGGTATCACAGATGCGGACTACTCTTACTGATCGTCATTACTACCTAAGTGATGTGCTGCTGGAAGAGGGATTTGAGTATGACGGCGATACGGTGATTGGCACCCGTACTGCATTATATACGTTGGAAATCAAAGATGGCAGGATCGTTGCTATCCATGTTTCCGGTATGCCGCTTAACACGAATCAGCCATGCTATCAGGCACAGGATCAGTTGCTGTTGCCCGCTTTCCGCGATATGCACATCCATTTGGATAAAACTTTCTACAGTGGTCCGTGGCAGGCGCCGAGGCCGCGCCAGGGTAAAACCATTATGGATATGATTGCCCTGGAGCAGACTCTGATCCCCAAACTGTTACCTACTTCGCAGCAGCGGGCGGAGAGCCTGATTGCCCTGTTGCAATCTAAAGGCAGTACGGTGGCACGCAGCCATTGCAATATCGATCCGGTTAGTGGTCTGAAAAGCCTGGAACATTTACAGTATGCTTTGGAAAATCACCGTGATGATTTCACTTGCGAAATTGTTGCCTTCCCGCAGCACGGTTTACTGCATTCCAAAGTGGAAGGGCTGATGCGCGAGGCGATCCAGATGGGCGTGCAATACGTTGGCGGGCTGGATCCGACTAACGTGGATGCTGCGATGGAAAAATCACTGGATACTATGTTCCAGATTGCGCTTGATAATAACGTCGGTGTAGATATTCATCTGCATGAGATTAGCCCGGAGGGCGTTGCTGCTATCAACTACATGATTGATACGGTGGAGAATATACCGGCCTTGCGAGGTAAGGTTACTATTAGCCACGCTTTCGCCTTGACCACGTTGGACGAGGGCACACTGGCAGAAACCGCTTCCCGTTTAGCGGAGCAGCAGATCACTATTGCCTCCACAGTCCCGATCGGCAGCCTGATGATGCCGTTACCGCAACTCAGAGCCAAAGGGGTGTTTATCATGACGGGTACTGACAGTGTGATTGATCACTGGTCGCCATTCGGCACTGGTGACATGTTGGAGAAGGCTAATTTGTATGCGCAATTGTACCGTGGTTCAGATGAATTTCATCTTTCCCGCTCTATGGCTATTGCTACAGGAGGTGTGTTGCCGCTTAACGACCAAGGACAGCGTATTTGGCCTCAAGTGGGTGATAAAGCTGACTTTGTCCTGGTGGCTGCGAGTTGTTCTGCTGAGGCGGTGGCACGTTTGCCTACCCGTCAGGCAACGTTCCATCAGGGGCGACTGGTGGCTGGTTCGGTGGTTAGGGTCTGATCCAGAAAAGAGTACAGCCGGTTGGTCATTCCCTTATTAAAAGTTGTTTTTGATCTTTTGCCTGTGTTCCAGTTGTCTTCACATTCGTGATGGATCATAGGCAGAAATGACTTAGTGTTCCATATTCAGCCACGCCACAATAAAGTCAGCCACTTGTTCAGGTTGATTGATATTCAGTTGTGGTAAAAGAGTCTCTACTTTTTCATCACTGGCAACAGCAATGACATATTGATCAAGAAGATCACTTAATGGATGGTTAAGAATACGGCGGTATAAGGCAATCTTATTGATTGGCTCACTCTTAAATCCCTCTACCAGAATCAGATCCAGTGAATCTGGATCAAAGCGACTGGCAAGATAGCTCAAATCTAATTCCTGTGAATCTGGTGTTTCTGCCATTAATGCCCATCGTTGTTGGCTGGCGACCAGTGTTTGCTCTGCGCCAGCTTTGCGCAGTTCATAACTGTCTTTGCCCGGTTTATCTACATCCATATCGTGATGAGTGTGTTTTATCAGACCAACCCGGATTTGCCGTTGACGCAATAATGGGATCACTTTTTTGAGAAGCGTGGTTTTTCCTGTACTGCTGTATGCCGTGATGCCAAGCAGTGGAAGAGGTCTTGTACTCATTTTTTGGTCTCTTGCATATATTCCCAATTCCGGCAATCCTCTGGTGTGTTCAGATTGGCAAAAGTAGCTGGATTATTGTCAAATTGAACGGCTATTGCGCCAACCTTATGCATAAACAGCATCAGTTTGCGATCACCATTAGCCAGATAATTTTCCAATTGACAGAACAGACTACAGTGCAGCAAAGCGAGAGTAGGATGAGCACGATTGCCATCATCTGCATAGGCTGCCAATGCCTGTTGTTTTCCCTGCCATAAACGAGTAACTAAATTAGGGGGAAAGTCCGGTACATCACAAGGAACAAACACAACCCAATCGTGACTGGCTGATTTTAGGGTTGCCAGCATTCCAGACAGTGGTCCAGAGAAATCTGGTGTCAAATCAGGAACAACTTGATCACAACTTTGTCGGTAAATATCCAGATTACGGTTGGCGTTGATGATTAATTCATCTACCTGTGGCAACAGCTTATTCGCAATATGCTGGTACAGCGGTATTCTATTTAAGAGAATTAACCCCTTATCATGGCCGCCCATGCGGGTAGCACGGCCTCCTGCGAGGATCGCACCGCTTATTTTTGGTTGCATAATGTTCAATCTATCAGCTAAGACGGTTATTGCCCGCTAATATAACCTTTTTTAGCTTGGTAATTTGGGCTTCACCAAACGTTTTTCAGATAAGATCACCGGATAACTCGCTGATAAAATAACAATCTTTACGCTTATTGACAGAGCAATTCTTTCTCTGTGCGGCTATCCCTGTTAATTTGTATAGGATTTTGTTTATAAGGAATTTGGTATGAAATATCACCGGCTGAATTTTTGCAGAAGTTGGCGAAAGAAGCGGGCTTTTTTGGTGAATTATCTAAGTTGACCGATGATATTTTGATTTATCACTTGAAAATGCGTGATGCTGAGGCAACAGGAGAAATTCCGGGGCTGAAAAAGGATCACGAAGCAGATTTTAAAACTGCGTTATTGTGCGCCCGTGGCGTTATTACAGATTAATCAAGAGAATAGAATGTGCTAACAAACCAGTCTGCTTTTAATTTCCGGGAATTAACACCGGATTTGATTATGGATGCATTGGTGCAGACCGGACTATACATAGATTCTGGGCTGACAGAATTAAACAGTTATGAGAACCGTGTTTATCAGTTTACAGATGAAGATCGTAAACGTTATGTCGTAAAATTTTATCGGCCACAGCGCTGGGATCGGCAACAGATTCAGGAAGAGCATGATTTTTCCCTGGCGCTGCAACAGGCTGATTTGCCGGTGGCCGCGCCTTTGGTGTTTGATCAGCAAACTTTATTGACTTTTAAGGATTTCTTTTTTGCTGTTTTCCCAAGTATCGGTGGCCGCCAATATGAATCTGATAATCTCTTTCAGTTAGAAGATGTGGGTCGTTTGTTAGGTAGAATTCATCAGATTGGTCGTCGGCAAAAATTTACCTCTCGCCCAACTATTGGGTTAAATGAGTATTTGCACCAGCCGCGACAGTTTTTGGCTGCATGTGAGTTAGTTCCTTCAGTACAGAAAGTGCAATTTTTGGCTGTATTGGATGATCTGATAAACGCTGTAGAATCCAATTGGCGCGACGATTGGCAAATATTGAGGCTTCATGGTGACTGCCACCCAGGTAATATCCTGTGGCGTGACGAAGCCTGGTTTGTTGATCTTGATGATGCGCGTAATGGTCCGGCAGTTCAGGATTTATGGATGTTGCTTCATGGCTCCCGTCAAGAGCAGCTATTACAGTTGGATACTCTGTTGGAAGCTTATGGTGAGTTTACGGATTTTGACCTTGGGGAGTTGTCATTAATAGAATCATTGCGTGCTATGCGGATGGTCTATTATTTGGCATGGGTTGCCCGACGTTGGCAAGATCCTGCTTTTCCCAGAGCGTTCCCCTGGATGACAGATGCCGATTTTTGGTTAAAACAGACGTCACTTTTTGCTGGGCAGATTAAGCTGTTACAAGAATCCCCTTTGCAGCTTAACCCCATGTATTAATGTTTATCATGGAGATATTTATGAAAAAGTTTTGGTTAGCTTTAGTCGGAATGATGATGGCATTTGGTGCCTCTGCTGCTAGTTTTACCGAAGGAACACAGTATGTTGAACTGAAATCACCTGTGGCAAATCAACCACAGGTGCTGGAGTTCTTCTCGTTCTATTGTCCTCATTGCTATCAGTTTGAAGAGAGTTTTAAAGTTCCGCAGACTGTGAAACAGAATTTACCGGAAGGAACAAATTTCGTTCGTTATCATGTGGAGTTCCTAGGGCCACTAGGTAAAGATTTGACTGTGGCCTGGGCAGTGGCAGTGGCAATGGGTGTTGAAGATAAAGTGACTCCGCTACTGTTTGAGGGCCTTCAGAAAACACAGACGATTAACACCCCGGCCGATATTCGTAATACCTTTATCAAAGCTGGAGTAACCGGTGAAGATTATGATGCTGCAATGAACAGTTTTGTTGTGAAATCCTTAGTGGTTAAGCAGCAAAAAGCCGCTCAGGACTTGCAACTGCGGGGTGTACCAGCAATGTTTGTTAATGGCAAATATATGGTGAGAAATAATGGCATTGATGC
The DNA here is from genome assembly GCF_000517265.1 of Photorhabdus khanii NC19. Taxonomy (GTDB): domain Bacteria; phylum Pseudomonadota; class Gammaproteobacteria; order Enterobacterales; family Enterobacteriaceae; genus Photorhabdus; species Photorhabdus khanii. The sequence goes on along the minus strand of NZ_AYSJ01000011.1, from coordinate 96,371 downwards.
AACTTCTGCTGATACCTATGCGAAATCATATTCAGACGTTGTTAACTTCCTGTTAAAGCAGAAGTAAGGTTGGTTACTGAAATAGAATAACATGAGCATGTGCCGGAGTGAGAAGCTTTGGCACAATGCGTGTCAGAAAGAATTCTTTGTAAGACAAACTCCGGTTATATCCACAACTCTGTGATCTATAAGGTAATATGACAGTTTAATGACTAGGATTATAAGTCATTGATTTTTACCCACCGTTGATAAATTTTTTTTATCAACGGTCTATGCCAGAATGAAAGTCGAAATATCTATACACAAAGTTATCCACAGGATTTATAGCAGAGTGTGAATATCTGGATCTGGCTTCAGCAAAGAAAATTCACACAAAATTCGTTTCCTGCTTCTTGCTGTGGCATCCTATTCCTATTACACCCGTAACAGATAATGAAGAAGACTTATGGCTCAGATAGCAGACAATCCCCTGATTTTGGTTGATGGTTCCTCATACCTTTATCGTGCTTATCATGCTTTTCCTCCGCTGACCAACAGCGCAGGAGAACCGACCGGAGCCATGTATGGCGTATTGAATATGCTGCGCAGTCTGGTAATGCAGTACAAGCCGAGCCATGTGGCGGTGGTATTCGATGCTAAAGGTAAAACTTTCCGTGATGAATTGTTTGCTGAGTATAAGTCTCATCGTCCTCCTATGCCGGACGACTTGCGTGTGCAGATAGAGCCGTTACATCAGATGGTAGAAGCTATGGGGTTGCCGCTGCTGGTGGTCTCGGGAGTAGAAGCCGATGATGTTATCGGGACACTGGCGTTACAGGCGGAAAAAGAGGGTCGTGCGGTGCTTATCAGCACTGGCGATAAAGATATGGCGCAATTGGTAACGCCAAATATCACGCTTATCAATACAATGAATAACACCATTCTGGGGCCGGAAGAAGTGGTTGAAAAGTATGGTGTGCCGCCAGATCTGATTATCGATTTTCTGGCATTGATGGGAGACTCTTCTGACAACATTCCTGGCGTACCTGGCGTGGGAGAAAAAACCGCACTGGGATTACTGCAAGGGATTGGTGGCATGGATAATATCTTTGCCAATCTGGATAAAATTGCCGGGCTCAGTTTCCGTGGTGCGAAAACGCTGGCAGATAAGATGGCGCAGCATAAAGATGTCGCTTATCTCTCCTATAAACTGGCAACCATTAAAACCGATGTTGAGTTGGATAAAACCTGTGTTGCTTTGTCAGTCAAAGAGCCTGATACGGAGAAACTGCATCAGTTATTTTCTCGTTATGAGTTCAAACGCTGGTTGAGTGATGTGGCAAACGGCGATTGGCTGGCAGAGAAAGGCAAAAAACCGGCATCCACTGGTAATGATGAATCATCTCCGACGGAAGATAAATCTGTTTCGGCCACACTCTCTTCTGATAATTATCAGACTATTCTTGATCAAAAAAGCTTTGATGAGTGGATTGAGAAGTTGAAAAAAGCGCTGGTTTTTGCTTTTGATACCGAAACTGACAGCCTTGATACTTTAACTGCTAATTTGGTGGGTATGTCATTCGCAATTTCTGCCGGAGATGCGGCCTATCTACCTCTAGGCCATGACTATCTGGGCGCGCCGGAACAACTTGACAGAGAGGCAGTGTTGGCGGCATTAAAACCGCTGCTTGAAGACAGCAACCTGTTGAAAATTGGTCAAAATATTAAGTTTGATCGCGGTGTGCTGGCTCGCTATGGCATTGAACTGCAAGGCATTGCTTACGATACCATGCTGGAATCTTATGTACTTAATAGCGTTGCAGGTATGGGGCGGCATGATATGGATAGCTTGGCTGAACGTCATCTGAATCATAAGACCACGACGTTTGAAGAGATTGCTGGTAAAGGTAAAAATCAGCTCACCTTTAATCAAGTTCCGGTGGAACAAGCTGCAATGTACGCCGCAGAGGATGCAGATGTCACTTTGCTGCTACATCAAACTATGTGGCCGCAGTTGGAAAAAACACCAGCGCTGAAAAAAGTATTCCTGAATACAGAAATGCCATTGGTCATGGTGCTTTCCCGTATGGAGCGTACAGGCGTACTAATTGATGCAAATATTCTGGCTGAGCATTCAAAAGAAATTACCACCCGTCTGGATGAGTTGGAAAAAGAAGCTCATGAACTGGCTGGTGAGGCTTTCAATCTGGCTTCGCCAAAACAGTTGCAGGCGATATTGTTTGAAAAATTGCAATTGCCGGTAGTAAAGAAAACGCCGGGTGGTGCGCCATCCACTAATGAAGAGGTATTGGAAGAGTTGGCGGATACCCATGCGTTGCCGAAAGTGATCTTAGAGCATCGTGGGTTGGTAAAATTGAAATCCACTTACACCGATAAACTACCACAGATGGTCCATCCGCTGACCAAACGGGTGCATACTTCCTATCATCAGGCGGTAACGGCAACAGGACGTCTCTCTTCACGTGATCCTAATCTGCAAAATATTCCTGTCCGTAATGAAGAGGGCCGCCGCATTCGTCAGGCATTTGTGGCACCTGAAAGTTACCGGATTATGGCCGCTGACTATTCTCAGATTGAGTTGCGGATAATGGCTCATTTGTCTCAGGATCAAGGGTTGTTGAAGGCTTTCGCCGAAGGGCAAGATATTCACCGGGCAACGGCGGCAGAAGTCTTTGGTTTGCCACTGGAACAGGTAACCAGTGAGCAGCGCCGTAGTGCTAAGGCGATTAACTTTGGTTTGATCTATGGTATGAGTGCATTTGGTCTTTCCCGTCAGTTAGGTATTCCTCGCGGTGAAGCTCAACGCTATATGGATCTCTATTTTGAGCGCTATCCGGGGGTATTGGCATATATGGAGCGTACTCGTAAACAAGCGGAAGAGCAGGGTTACGTTGAAACGCTGGATGGCCGTCGTCTTTATCTGCCAGATATCAAATCTCGCAGTGGTATGCGCCGTAAGGCAGCAGAACGTGAAGCTATTAACGCGCCAATGCAGGGAACTGCGGCGGATATCATCAAAAAAGCAATGATTGCGGTGGATGACTGGATTATCAGTGAAGCGCCGAAAGTTCGCATGATTATGCAGGTTCACGATGAGCTGGTATTCGAGGTTCATGAGTCACAACTTGAACATGCAGAACAGAAAATTCGTGAATTGATGGAGAAGAGTTTGGTGCTTGATGTTCCGTTGAAAGTGGATGTGGGTATTGGTGACAGTTGGGATCAGGCGCACTGATATGCCAGATTAATAAGCGATAGGCTGAACTGAGGTATTTGGTTCAGCCTTTTTTAATGGCCCTGTTAATCATAGTCACCATGTTTTTTCCATCCTAAGGCTGACGAAGAATTGTTATGTTGATTCATATTATTATCCTGATCAGGTCATATTCAATAGACTGTTTTCCATAGGGAATTTGTGCTGCAAAATCCCACGATAATGGGAGATTGGGCAGGATCTTTAATTTCACTAGATAATATTAGTAGTGAACTCAGTGTTGATGTAGCAGAAAAAAGTGATCAAATAGTTGTGTCGATCTGTTTTGCTGTAAAGAAAATACTAATAATGTAATATTTTTTGTACTGTTCGAGTATATTAGATCCAGATCGCATAAATATGTAATTAAACTACATTTAGTGGTGGATAAACAAACAAAACCCTAAGCTGAATCGAGATAATCATTGAAAATAAATTACAAAAAGGCTTTTTCTGAGAAATAAAATAGGGTAGAGTTATTGGCGTAGGGTACAGAGGTAAGATGTTCTATCTTTCAGACCTTTTACTTCACGTAATCGGATTTATAGCTGAATATTAGCTGCCCCAGTCAGTTTTGACTGGGGCATTTTTTTATTTGAATTTAGTGGGTAGGAATAAAAAAAGCGGTATTAACTATTGTCTTCAATTTGAACGGTTGGCTGGCTGAACCATATGTCCAGTTTCTGTTGTAATTTATCGATCCCGATTTTTTTCAGGGCGGAGAAATATTCCACTTGAATATCTCCATCGAGAGCTGCTAACTCTTCACGTACTTTATTCAACTGGTTTTTACGGGCACCGGATGTCAGTTTATCGGCTTTAGTCAGCAATGCCATAACGGGTACATGCATTGCCACCGCCCATTGGATCATCTGTTGATCAAGGTCTTTCAATGGATGACGGATATCCATCAGCACCACTAGCCCAAGCAGGCATTCACGTTTTTGCAAATATTCACCCAGTGCTTTTTGCCATTTACGTTTTATCTCTTCCGGTACTTCGGCATAGCCATAGCCGGGTAAGTCAACCAGACGAATACCTTCTTCTACTTCGAATAAATTGATGAGCTGTGTGCGGCCTGGTGTTTTACTGGTACGGGCGAGACTTTTCTGTTTCGTCAGGGCATTTAGCGCGCTGGATTTACCCGCGTTTGAACGGCCGGCAAACGCGACTTCAATGCCCAGTTCTTGAGGCAGATGGCGAATATCAGGTGCGCTCGTGATAAAACGGGTCATATGATAGTTGTGGTTTTTGATGGTCAAAATGATTATCTCCCTGAGAAATGCACTGAATATACGCCAAAGGAGATTATACCGATAGCCACTGTTGGTTGACAGGATTAAAAATAATGACATATTTCTGATGGGTTAAGCCAAATTTGCTATTTTGCCGTCAATTATTGCCTTATTTGTGAAATAAAATCTGATCTATTGTGAGAGGATAAATTTTTACCCAAGGCACCAACCAATTGATATCGTAAAGGTAAGTAAATATTGAGCACTATGCTGAGGAGATTATTAGAATTGATTTCAGCTTGTGTTGTTGACCTTAATATATAGGAATCCAGAATGTTTAAACGTATTTTAGTGTCGCTTGTCACTGCATGTTCTCTGAGCACAATGGCACCTTTGGCTCTGGCTGCGGGTGAAACCCATGTGAAGCTGATGACAACAGAGGGTAATATTGAACTGGAATTAAATAGCCAGAAAGCGCCGATTACAACCAAAAACTTTATTGAATACGTCAATGAGGGTTATTATAACAACACAATTTTTCATCGGGTAATCCCTGGATTTATGGTTCAGGGGGGCGGTTTTACCAAAGATTTGCAGCAGAAAGTGACTAAAGAAGCCATTAAAAATGAAGCGGATAATGGGCTGCGTAATTTACGCGGAACGATTTCTATGGCGCGTACCGCTGATAAAGACAGCGCTACTAGTCAATTTTTTATCAACGTAGCGGATAATGCTTTCCTTGATCATGGTCAGCGTGACTTTGGCTATGCAGTATTTGGTAAAGTCGTAAAAGGTATGGATGTTGTAGACAAAATTTCTCAAGTAAAAACTGAAAATGTTGGTCCCTATCAGAATGTACCGGTGAAACCCGTGGTTATCCTGTCTGCTAAGATTATTCCTTAACTTTTTTCTGAGACATTAATGATCACTGCAATTATGGCAGTTTCTGGATCTGATTAATAATCGGGCCTTCATTTGAATGAAGGCCCGTTTTACGGTTATTCATACATTTTCTTGGTGAATTCTTTATTTTCTTCGGTTCGTGGATAATATCTGTCTTTGTAGCACTTCTTCTCTTTACTCTCACAGTGAACACCATTACTCAAAGTGTAGGATGAAAGGTCAAAATCTTTCCCATCACCAATCATTTCTTTCAGGCGCTCCGATGCTTTTTTCCCTAAATATCTTTTGGTAAGTTTTAGCGATAAACCTTGCTGATCAGCGCAGTATTCTCCTTTTTTATCACAAATAACCCCTTTTTCTGGAAAGAAAATATGTGCAGCTTTAGTTGCAGCCAGTATGGGTAAGGACAGCAAAAAAAGAGATGCTATGATCAGTTTTGTCTTCATAACAATTACCTTACTTATTGAATATCAAAATAGAGCCTATGTTTTGTAAAGGTATGAGAGTAAGTTGATTGAGGAAAAAGTAGTCATTGATTTTGTTACACTATGCTACAAGTGCTTATGTGCTATGATAGCCGCCCCGTTGTCGTTAGGCCGTTTTACCTGAAATCATGTTGTTCATGATAAAACAAGTTGCAGGATTGGCAGGACAACAAATACAGCGATAAAAATGGGTAGGATAGACTCCTATGTTATTAATAATAGATAACTATGATTCTTTTACGTATAACTTATATCAATATTTTTGTGAATTGGGAACAGATGTTTTAGTCAAGCGCAATGATGAATTACAGCTTGAAGATATTGAGCGATTGGCGCCTACACATCTGGTTATTTCCCCAGGCCCTTGTACCCCAAATGAAGCAGGAATTTCTCTGGTTGCGATTTCTCATTTTGCGGATAAATTGCCGATTCTGGGTGTTTGTCTTGGGCATCAGGCAATTGGGCAGGCATTCGGTGCCAGTGTGGTAAAAGCCAGGGAAGTGATGCATGGGAAAACTTCGGCCATTCATCATAATCAGCAAGGTGTGTTCAAAGGGCTAAATCGGCCATTAACGGTTACCCGTTACCATTCATTGGTGATTGCCGCAGAGACTTTACCCGCCGCTTTTGAAGTCACTGCATGGAGTCAGCATAACGGCAATGTCGATGAGATTATGGGAATTCGTCATCGTACTTTGCCCTTGGAAGGTGTGCAGTTCCATCCTGAAAGTATTCTCAGTGAACAAGGGCACCAGCTACTGAGTAACTTTCTTAGATATTAACCCGATACCCATAATTTCTTCATTTATTCATCTTTTTCATTTGCCCATCTTTGATTTTTTATGCATATTTAATGATTATAATTTCATTTTTGAATGACGATATATAAAAAACGGGTGGGAAAATGATGGAGCATGCCGCAGTAAACAGAAATACATACGATCAAGTCATGTTGCCAATTTATTCACCGGCACAGTTTATACCGGTGAAAGGGCAAGGTAGTCGTGTATGGGATCAGCAAGGGAAAGAATATATTGATTTTGCCGGTGGTATTGCTGTTATGGCTTTGGGGCATTGTCACCCTGCGTTAGTGGATGTTTTAAAGCAGCAAGGGGAGAAACTTTGGCATATCAGTAATATTTTCACCAGTGAACCGGCTTTGATACTCGCGCAGAAACTGATTGATGCAACTTTTGCGGAGCGGGTATTTTTTGCCAATTCCGGAGCGGAAGCGAATGAAGCCGCATTTAAGCTAGCGCGTCACTATGCCATTACTCGTTACCATCCATATAAAACCAAAATCATCGCATTCCATCAGGGTTTTCATGGTCGTACTCTGTTTACTGTTTCTGTTGGTGGTCAACCAAAATACGCTGATGGTTTTGGGCCAAAACCCGCAGATATTATTCATGTGCCTTTTAATGACTTAGATGCAGTAAAGGCGGTCATGGATGATCATACTTGCGCTGTTGTATTAGAACCTGTTCAGGGTGAAGGGGGAGTCACGCCGGCGACACCCGCATTTATTCATGGGTTGCGTGAGCTTTGCGATAAGTATCAGGTATTGCTGGTATTTGATGAAGTACAAAGTGGGATGGGCCGTACCGGTAAGTTATTTTCTTATATGTATTATGATGTTGTGCCGGACATTATCACCACAGCGAAAGCATTGGGAAGTGGTTTCCCTGTTAGCGCTATGCTGACTACGGCGAATATCGCTTCGGCGATGGTGCCGGGAACTCACGGCACAACTTATGGTGGTAATCCGCTGGCTTGCGCGGTTGCAAATGCCGCTTTTGACATTATCAATACGCCAGAGGTCTTGGAGGGTGTTGAAAAACGTCATCATTTGATTGTGAATTTTCTGAACGATATCAATCAGAAATATTCGATATTTGGTGAAATCCGTGGCAAGGGATTGCTGATTGGTGCGGAACTAAAAGCGCAGTATCAGGGAAAATCTAAAGAGATCCTGCAACTGGCGGCTGAAAATGGTTTGATGTTATTGAGTGCCGGTAGTGATGTACTGCGTTTCACGCCTTCGCTGATTATCAGTGAAGAGGAGATAGCCCAGGGGATGGAACGGCTGGATAAGGCAATTAGCCAGTTGGTGTAAATAAGAGTGAGAAAAATCAGCGCAATATCATGCGCTGATTAATCAGGAATTAACGTGTACCGTAAACAACAATTGTTTTGCCGTGTGCGGAGATCAGGTTTTGATCTTCCAGCATTTTTAGAATACGGCCAACCGTTTCACGGGAACAGCCAACAATCTGACCAATTTCCTGACGAGTGATTTTGATTTGCATCCCGTCCGGGTGAGTCATTGCATCGGGTTGTTTCGCCAGATTCAGTAAAGTCTGAGCAATCCGGCCGGTCACATCCAGGAAAGCCAGGTTACCGACTTTCTCAGAAGTTGTTTGCAAACGGCTTGCCATTTGGGCAGATAAACGCATTAAAATATCCGGGTTTACCTGAATCAGTTGACGGAATTTTTTATAGGAAATTTCCGCTACTTCACAGGCACTTTTGGCCCGTACCCAGGCTGTACGCTCTTGTCCTTCTTCAAATAATCCAAGTTCGCCAATGAAATCTCCCTGGTTTAAATAGGAGAGGATCATCTCTTTGCCTTCTTCATCTTTAATCAAAACCGCAACAGAACCTTTTACGATGTAGTAAAGCGTCTCTGCTTTTTCGCCTTGATGAATAAGCGTGCTTTTGGATGGATATTTATGAATATGGCAGTGTGACAAAAACCATTCAAGAGTGGGGTCTGTTTGTGGCTTGCCGAGAACCATTCGCTTCATCCTCTGTTGTTATCGCTGCCTAAATAACACGAGAACCTAAAAGTTTCTCGTCAGGCTGGCTTATAAAGACACTAGCTTAACATATTAGTTTGCTGAAAAACCGACAGGTGAGGGTTTTATATAGGTTATCTGAAATTTGCAACCTGAGTATTGATCTTAACCCACATATACCCGGACCTGCTTCTGTTTTTAACACAGGAAAAGGTTTCTGTCTTGTCTTGTATTGTTTCAGCATAATAAACCGCTCATTAGATTGCCAGTTTAATACTGAAAGAGTAGGCTTTGATGCAAAAAATGACTTAAGAGGTACTTATGCAAGCGCGGGTAAAATGGGTTGAAGGGTTGTCTCTTTTGGGGGAATCGTCTTCGGGTCATCAGATAATGATGGATGGAAATGCCGGTGATAAGGCACCAAGCCCAATGGAAATGGTATTAATGGCAGTTGGCGGTTGCAGCACGATTGATGTTATTTCTATTTTGCAGAAAGGCAGATATGACATAAGAAATTGTGAAGTGAAATTAACTTCCCGCCGTCGTGAAGAGGCACCACGCTTGTTTACTTCTATTAATCTGCATTTTATTGTTACCGGCAGGGATTTAACAGAGAAAGCGGTTGAACGTGCCGTCACGCTTTCCGCAGAGAAATATTGTTCTGTTTCGTTGATGCTGGGTAAATCAGTTGAACTTACCCACAGCTTTGAAATTAAAGAGACAGATTAAGATATTATTTCCTGATTAAAAATAACGACAGGTAACTAATATCAGTTACCTGCTTTTCTAACTGAATAAATTAAGAAGTGGATTCAAACGCTGGGTTTTCTAGATTTATCCCAGGTTTTGATCAACAAATTTTTTCCCCTTCCAGTAATCGTTGTACCAATGGCGTCATAATTAATTCCATTGCCAGTCCCATTTTTCCACCGGGAACCACGATGGTATTAATACTTGAAACGAATGAGCCCTGTAACATGGATAACAAATACGGGAAATCAATTTGAGTCAGATCACGGAAACGGATGACGATAAAACTTTCATCCAGGGATGGAATGGCTTTGGCTGAAAATGGATTGGACGTATCAACAGTCGGGACGCGCTGGAAATTTATATGTGTCCGGGAAAATTGGGGGGTAATGTAGTTAATATAATCATCCATCGAACGAACAACGGAATCCATCACCGCTTCCTGTGAGTGTCCCCGTTCTCCGGTATCGCGGATAAGTTTCTGTATCCATTCAAGGTTGACAATCGGCACCACCCCCACCAGCAGATCGACATGACTGGCAACATTATGTTGCGGTGTGACTACGCCACCATGCAGGCCTTCATAAAACAGTACATCGGTCTGCTTTGGTAAGGCTTCCCACGGAGTAAATGTACCGGGGAGCTGGTTGTAAGGCACCGCGTCATCATAGGTGTGAAGGTACTTACGGCAACGGCCTTCACCGGTCTCACCATAGTCAATCATGGTTTTCTCCAGCATGCCAAAATCATTGGCTTCTGGCCCAAAATAACTGATATGTCTGCCTTGTTCCTTGGCTTTACGGATTGCCGCGTCCATTTCAGGACGGGTATAACGGTGGAAACTGTCCCCCTCTATCTGTGCTGCGCTGATGTTAAGTTGCTGGAAAATCTTACGAAAAGCTAAACTGGTTGTTGTTGTTCCGGCACCGCTGGAGCCGGTAATCGCAATAATCGGATGTTTGGCGGACATAAGCAGTAAACTCCATAATGTTAAGAATGGAACATTTCTTTTGGCATAATATTGATGCTCTCATGCAGTTCAGACCACACCAGAATAACATCCCCCCGTTCCAACTGACGACGTATGTCAGCGACTTTCTGCTCAAGGGATTTTTCATGTTCACCGTAGTCAGTGCCTTCCCGCAGGATAAAGCTCTCTATCAAATTTAGCAGAGTTTCTGGCTCCAGTTGTTGCCATGGAATAATCATCGTTGTTGCTCCAGATAAGATGACAGCCAGCCTGGAATACGTTGTTCCAGCCACATTTGTGGTTTTTTGAGTGAACCACTGACAAAGCCGACATGTCCACCATGTTCTGTCAATTGGTATTCAATATTTTTGGGTAACGTGTTGAGATCAGGAATGACTTCCGGTGCCATAAAGGGATCGTCTTTGGCATGAATAATCAACAGTGGCACGGTAATATCAGGCAGGCGTGGCAGAGCGCTGCACTGGCGGTAGTAGTCCGCTGCATCTTTAAAACAGTGGATTTTTGCGGTCACAATTTCATCAAATTCCCGAATGTGTTTCAATCTCTTCACCTGAGACAGATTGATAGGTAGAGAACCCGGGTAGCGTAGCAATTTGCGGGTCGCATTACGTTTCAGATTATTAAGCAGATAGCGCTCATAAACCTGAGAAAATCCTTTTTCTATCCGGTGGGAACAGGCTGCTAACATCAAAGGGGCGGAAACAATGACCGCCGCATTGACTTGGGCCTGTGTTTTTTCTTCTGCCAGATAGCAGGCCAGCATATTACCGCCGACGGAATAACCCACGGCTGAGGTGGGTACATCACCGTAAGTCTGTTTTAACCAGTTCAGAAAATAACGGGCATCGCCTGTTTCGCCAGAATGATAGAGACGTTTTTGGCGGTTTGGTTCACCACTGCATCCACGGAAATGCATGACAACGCCAAGCCAGCCTTTCTTCTGACAGATATGAAGTAAACCGTGGGCATAAGGGCTGTGGAAACTGCCTTCCAGACCATGAAACAGGATCAGCCGTGGCTTATGTGCTGCGGCTGCTGGATCTTCACTCCATGCCAGGTCAACAAAATCGTTATCCGGTAAATCAAGTCGTTGCCAATAGGGTTGCAATTCAGGATACCGCCGCACCAGACGTGGGAGTAGTGTCTGCAAATGCGGATTACTGGCTCCGGTTAGAGGACGAAAGATATCAGTCATAATGATTTCGAGTTAAATTGATTAGTTATATTGTATGGTTAATAACATACTGATATTTTCTGTGAAAGGGAAACATCATTGTTCAGGATGAAAGGAAACGATTCATGACAGCAAGCCTGATTTTTTCATTAACAACTTTTTTGTTTATTTCTGCCATTACACCGGGTCCAAACAATATGTTACTGACCTCATCTGGCGCTAACTTTGGGTTTATCCGTTCTTTGGGATTGATATTTGGCATTCTTCTGGGAATGCAGACGATTTTATATCTGTCCGCTTTCGGTGTGGCGGCATTACTGCTGGTTTATCCTACTATTCACACGATAATGAAAATAGCGGGTAGTCTCTATTTACTGTGGTTAGCATGGAAAACGGCAACGGCCAGTTATCGGCGTCTGGATACTAAAGGCAGTGCTGTCATAAAGCCAGTGCGCTGGTACCAGGGCTGGTTACTACAGTTCCTGAATCCGAAGGCCTGGCTGATGGGATTAGGATCGGTTGGCAGCTACAGTATTGCAGGTGAACAGTATCTCTATTCCATCATCATTATTAGTATCGCAACGATATTGATAAGTTTTTTGAGTAGTATCGTTTGGGCTGGTTTTGGTTCGTTGATTGGAACGCTGCTCCGTAGTCGCAATGCCTGGTTTATTTTCAATATCATAATGGGAATATTAACGGCAACCTGTGTGCCATTAATTTGGGTTGGATAGTTTAATTCATTAATTTCATTTTGGTTATCAAGTCAAATCGACATTTTTATTGCCGAATAGCAGAGTCAGGACAAAACCGCTGATATAAGCAACCATCAGCCCCGCTGCGTAAACTGCCATCCCAATAAAAATACCGTTGTTTGAGGTCATCAGTGGCAGTGCGATTAATCCTGATGGACCGAAAACCGTATTCAATCCAACAGGTAAACCTAAATAAGCTACCAGACCGATAAAGAACCCCCCGGCGGCCCCGCCCAGACAGGCGGTGATAAAGGGTTTTATTCGTGGCAAGGTTACCCCGTAAATCAAAGGTTCACCGATACCGAGAAAGCCTGGAATAATGGCGCCTTTTATCTGAGTACGCAGCAGAGAGTCTTTATTCGCTTTGACATACAGCGCCAGTGCTGCACCAACTTGCCCGCCTCCAGCCATAGCGAGGATTGGGAACAGAGAGTTAAAGCCTTGTGCGTCCATCAATGCGAAATAGACCGGAACAAACCCCTGATGTACACCAAACATAACGGCGAGCAGAAACAGCCCTGCCAATATCGCCGTACCAAAAGGATTGCCGTTAAGATTAAGGAATAGCCATGACATGCTGCTAAACAGATAGCTTCCCAACGGCATGATAATAATAAAGGTGATTGCTCCCATGATCAGCAGGGTAATCGCTGAAGTGAGGATCATATCCAGATTGTCCGGAATGATCTTACGAACCTGTCGTTCTACCCATGCTCCCAGAATAGCGGCGATAATAACGCCGATAATATTGCCGCGTGGATCGATATTGTAACCAAAGAAAGTGGAGATACCGGAGTAGACACCGCTGGTGGCATCCGGGTTATAACCCAGCACAAACAGCGAGGCGATAATTGCGCCGTTTATACCTGATCCACCAAAGGCTTTTTGCGCGTTATAACCAATCAAGATACTTAAAAAGCTGAACATTCCTTTACTGAATACTTTCATATAACCAATGACTTCAACCAATACAGCATTAGGGTGTGCAACGCTCTGAATGGCGATCTGTTCAAGTAAAGTGGCGAAGCCCAGCAGTAGACCAACGGCAATAAAGCCGGGGATCAGCGGTGTAAAAATAGTAGCGAATTTCGTTAGAAATTTATGTACTGCACTGACCTGTTTCTCTTTAAGCTGCTTTTTATTGGCGGAGGCTATATTGGTTAAATCAGTGCCGCTTTGTGCCGGTTGTTCTGCATGAGCAGAAGAATCCAGCAATTGACTCATTATTTCAGCCGCAGCCTGGGCTTTTCCCGGTCCAAGGACAATCTGCAACTGGTTATCGCTTTCAATAATACCTAACACACTGGGGATCTGTTTCAGTGCGGCTTTATCCACCTTAGTATTATCATGCAGTGTCAGTCGCAGGCGGGTCATACAATTACCACATTGAGCCACATTACCCGCATTGCCGATAGCTGTAAGGATCTGAATAATTATTGCCTGATTAATCTTAGCCATCTTATTTATTCCTGTTCAGAAGAAGAAAACTATTACCGAACTGTTGATATTGCCGGGCGAATAAAACCGTGATTCTTTTCCAGTAAAGCCTTTGCCTGTTGAGCATCTATTCCTGCCAGAATCATCACAATGGCTGTTTTGCAATGTCCATCACATGCAGCCAGTGCTTGTTCAGCTTGTATCTGGTCGCATGCTGTGGCAGCCATCACGATATTTTTCTGCCTTTCAACCAGCTTGGCATTTGTCGCTTCTACATCCACCATCAGGTTGCCATAAACTTTTCCTATGCGGATCATGGCACCGGTAGTGAGCATATTGAGGATCAATTTCTGTGCTGTACCTGCTTTCATTCGTGATGAACCGGTGACGATTTCCGGCCCAACGACGGGTGTCATGGCAATATCGGCTGCTTGTGTCATCGGGCTGTCAGGATTACAACTGATACAGGCGACGGTGGCACCCACTGATTTTGCATACTCCATGGCACCCAGAACATAAGGTGTACGGCCACTGGCGGCAATACCAACCAATACATCTTTAGAGTTAAAGTGTAGCGCTTGAAGATCATTTGTGCCTAATTGCCGGTTATCTTCTGCATTTTCAACGGCTCTCAAAATAGCTTGATGTCCTCCTGCAATTAATCCAATTACCTGTTCCGGTTTAGTGCCATAAGTTGGAGAGCATTCACTGGCATCCAGAATCCCTAATCGGCCAGATGTGCCAGCACCGATATAGATTAAACGACCTCCCTGACGGAATGCTTCGGCAATTTTATCCACGGTTTCAGCGACTTGAGGTAAAGTTTGTTCTACAGCCAATGCGACTTTTTTATCTTCATTATTAATGAGTTGTAGCATTTCAAGGGTTGGTAAAGTATCAATATAAGTACTGGCAGGATTGCGGCTTTCGGTAACCATATTGTTGAGATTAATTTTCATATTGCTTTCCTGATGGGAATATTCTTGAATTGATAAATAGTTATTTACTCTTCTTTGTTAAAAAGGGCAAATTTGGTCAGTGTTTCGACAAAAGCGATAGTTTTGTGAATGTGATTTTTAGCTGAACCCATATTGTCAAAAGGCGTTGGCCTTATTAGAACAAAAAGCAGTGAAAACGATGTTGTTTCTGTAGTTGTTAAAGTAATTAGTGTGTGAGAGTGAATATGAGTAAGAAACTTTTTAGCAAAGAGTGGTTTAAGGCGCTTTTTTTCATATGGTTTAAGGATCTTTTGTGGTCAACTATACCTGTAATAGTTATTCTTGTTTGGTCAATGATGGCTGTAGTCTTTTTTCCCGATATATGGGGATGGTTAGCATTGTTTGGTGTTGTTGTTTTTATTTGTCTTTTTGTTTTCTCATATATAAGTGAGAAGCGTATAAACGATAAGCGTAAAAGTTAAGCATATATCTTTATATATGCTTAACTTGGTTTGTTGTTAATAGATTCTATCATCCCATATACTATAGGCTGATGTGCCTGCCGTCACGTGATTCCAGGTTATGGATCTGTATTTGAGAAGGACTTTCTCATACGGCATCATTTCATTATTATTTATCGAATTCGGGTAGGTGCAAGAAACGTCAACAATACTCGCTTCTGTTAATTTAACCTCATAAAAAAGCTCTAACTGCCCAGCGGTGTTTGTTCTATAAAAGAGAAAAACTGCATTCAGCAGCTCGTTTGAAGAGATTGCCATTGCTAATAATGGCGATGATTTATCTATTGGCTTGAGGAATTGTACTGGGTGATGCTCTACATTTTGTTCGCGAGTCATCATATGACTTAAACTCAATACCTGTATTTGATCTTCGTGCCCCTTCTGGTATCGATTTCCTATAGAGTCTAGTGTTGAACAACCGGCAGAAATTAAACCTTGTTTCTTACCATTTAGTGATAAGTAAATGATATGTGACATAAGTAATTACCATATGAGTTCTTTGTTTAAATGACCTAAAACTGTATGCCTTAGGCTGTAGAAGTACAACCTTAGCATTAAAATATAAAAAAATTAATAGTTCAATACCGAATTTATTTCCTGAAAGGTATTAATTAACACTTAATTTACTTATTGTATGAAGTAACTTTTGTTTTAATGATCTGTCCTTATCATTTTCATTCCAGTTTCGTCAGGTTAAATCGGATCTGGATATCAGGGCTTTACCCTTTTATTAAATTCTTATAAGTTCGAATGATAGTGCTTTGGTCATAATGATATAGGCACATATAATTATATGAGCTCTACTCTTTATATAGAGCTTTACTATTACATCATTTACATCATTTACATCATTTACATCATTGATATGATTATTGCGTGATCCGTGTGGCTATTTTTTATATAACGGTGTTATACTCTAATTTTAATTGTGAATGGGTTTAGTTGTATGGATGATAGAGGTAGAGAACAGTTATTACAACAACTAAGTGATGCGTTAGAGAATAGCTCGTTAGTTTCAGAGGAGAAACTGGTATTGGTGATGATGCTATGCTTTCAGCTGTTATCGTCAATTGAAGCTGATCTAATTAATATGAGAGTTTCGGATGGTCGTATTCTTTCACTCAAACTAGAAACGCCATCCGTTAAACACTAGTGTGGCGATTTTTGACTAATTTATTTTTTAGGGAAACTAAGAATGGCAGACTATATTGAACATTATATGAGAATGAAACTGGAGGCTGACCGAATTCTGGCTTTAAGGGCAGAAAAGGCAGTTGATGGAGTAAGAGAAGTAGCAGAAGATACAGTAAATACAATGGAGGGTGGGTTCAATCGATTAGTCAGGCGCGGGTCATATTTCTTCGATGATTATCGTGATGTAAATGAACAAATAAATAGTGAGGATGGAAGGTTTTTTTCAGCTCTATGGAGTGTAACCAAAGGACGAAATCCTATAAAGGAAATAACGGAAGTGTTTTCTAAAGAATTATTAAAGAATCAAAGTGATGAAGCTAAAAAAAGGATATATACTAAATTAGTAGAGAAATTATTGGAAATTTCATCAACATTCGTAGCATCTAGAACTACAAAAAATTCTATATCTACTGCGGTAGCTGAGATTATATATCAATCTTTAATTATGAATATGATTATAAGAGAAGGCATTAAAAAATATGGTAATATTATTTTGACGGCTTTTCAATCATATGGTCTCTTTGAAAAAGCTGCTGTGTCAGCAGATAAGTTAAAAAGAGAGCACCCGTATTTTTACTGGGCTTTATACAGCAAGAAACTGGAAATGCTGTATTTTTTAGTTGAACCCGCATTGTCAAAAGGCGTTGGCCTTATTGGAACAAAAAGCAGTGAAGACGATATTGTTTCTACAATTGTTAAAGTAATTAGTGTGTGAGAGTGAATATGAGTAAGAAAATTTTCAGTAAGGCGTGGTTCAAAGAGCTTTTTTTCATATGGTTTAAAGATCTTTTGTGGGAGGTCATTCCTTTTGGGATTATTGTTATTTGGGCATTTGTAGCTAATATCTTTTTTCCAGACATATGGTTTAGTTTAACCTTGGTTGGTATTTTTGTTGTTTTTATTGCTATGTGGTTTATTGGTAAACGTTGTTAAGCATATTTATATATCCATTCCAGTTTCGTCAAATTAAACCAGATTTGAATATCAGGACCACTCTCTTATCGAATTCTTTAAGGGGATTGAATTATATTGCTTTTAGTCATGATGATATAAAGATTTTAATATTAGAAGCGCTACTCTTTTGCAACCCTTTGCTATTATATCATCGATATGATTTTTGTATAATCGATGTGGCTATTTTTTATATAGTGGTGTTATACTCGAATTTTTAATTGTTAATGGGGTTAGCCGTATGGACGATAGAGATAGAGAACAGTTATTGCAACAGCTCAGTGATGTATTAGTGAATAGTCCGTTAATTCCGGAGGAGAAATTGGCAATGATGATGATGCTGTGTTTTCGGCTGTTGTCATCAACTCAAGCCAGTGCGATTGATATGAAGATTTCAGATGGTAGTATTCTTTCGCTAAAATTGGAAACTCCGCCCGTTAAACACTAATGTGACGATTGTTGATGTTAATAATATTAAAGGAAGTTTCACGATGACATATAAAAAATACACCCCCTCTTGGGGAGGTTATATGGGGGATTATCTAAGAGGTCATGTTGGGATTGATCAATTAAAGCCTCAGCATGAGTTCTTTGATGCTATTGGTCTTGAGACGCAGTTAAGAGAAAATACAACGTATATTGCACTGCTATCATTAGAAGAAGCGAAAAGTGTTTTAGAGGATATTGATTCCCCAAAACCAAAAAGTCCATGTATGAAGAAGGTGTTTTCGGCTGCCGATCCAATATCACCTTATGCAGGTAATATACATGATGCTTTTGACTTTACAAATGTAGTAAGAGAATTTAAACGATTAGGGATTAAAGCCACAGAGTATGTTGGCAAGAATGGTGAAAAATATATTAAAATCTCAGGTTATGCTGGAGTTAGAAAATTTATTACCGCTTCAAGATATGGTGCTTCTAATATGAAGATGATATCTATGGGGATAGGGCAGCAGGGAATAAATAGTGGCATAATTAAGGGAATGAAATTCTGTATATTATTTTCTGTGGCTTATAGAACCGTTGAATATATATTTAAGGATGAATACACACTGGCTGATTTCTTAGGTAATATCGCCGTAGATATGGCTAAAACAGCAGTGGCAGCCTTTGCTTCTTGGGTGACGGGGGCTTTTCTTTCATCTGTCTTGGTGGCAGGTGCTAGTATCATTGTTGTAGCTGGTATAATTGTTGGGGTTGGTTTAGTTGTTGCCATAGTGTTAAATTATATAGATGATAGGTATGGAATAAGCAAGAAGGTTATTGATTTAATGAAAGAAGCTTATAATAGAGAAAGATCCCCTGTAGCTGATGTAAATAAATTTCTTCATGATTGGGGAAGATATGGTCGTGGATAATAAAAGAAAAGTAATGAATATAATTGGGGCGATTTTTATATTGTCTTTGATGTCTTTGGGGGTGTTTGTTGTTGTTGATAGTTTGTATTCATTGATTACAATGGCTGAGGTGATCTTTTTTTCTAATGGGATAGTAATTGCATTTTTTTTCTTCCCATTAATTTTTTATTTTTTAAGTTTTATTATTTATTTTAATTTGACATCTCGTATCCCAAAGTATCACGATATCTGTGTTAATTGTCTTGGTATGATAGCTATTGTTGCATTTTTTTTGAGTTTTCCTACAGCTTTTTATGTGAATTATAAACTAAAGAATGAGGATTATTTGATATGCCCAAAGATATCATGGTCGTCACCTAATAAATATGTAAAAGATATTAAGCTATGTGATTGATATTATTTTATTTAAATCTAATTAATTTTTTGATAACTGGTTTCACTATGGGAAAAATATTATACATATAATCGGCGATCTTGCTTTTTTTATTTAAATCATATCATTCATGTTGAAAAATTGGAGTGAAAGTTAAAGTATATTTTAACTATAATTTTTATCTCTAACTAATTTATTACCCAATAAGATTTGGATTTATTTAAAATTAAATCACAATATTTAAAAATAAAGATTAATAATAGTATTTTAGAAATAGCATACGTCAGGTATATTGCACTATCCGGCATAGTAAGAATTACATATCATAGGGTGCCAGGTAATTTATATAGGAAAATTTTTAAAAATGAAAAAAATCATCATTTTCTAATGAGTTTTATTTAATGTGATTACTTACCTGTTTTATCTATAAAACATGTGTAAATCATTGTGGGACATATCGTGATGTATATATCGTCAATTTTTTAGAATAAATTAATTGATCATCGTATAGTTGTTGTTTAATCTCTGTTTAATTAATTTAAGTTAAGTGTGAATAATTTAGTTTATTGCTGGGATAGTAACCCAAAGAAAGCATATAAGATAAACCTGAGTGGTGAAAATGTGGATATACGTAATCTAAAAGCTTTTGTCGTGTTAGCTGAAACACTTAATTATCATAAGGCTTCTCAAATACTACATATTTCACAACCTGCGTTGACAAAGAAAATTAATGCACTGGAAGCATCTTTAGGAGCGCTACTTTTTTCCAGAGGGCCAAATGGGACCAGGCTAACTGATTTTGGACAAAAAACACTAGAGAATGCTCAGAAATTACTGGGGAATTTTGAGCAGTTTCAGGTTCAGGTTCATCATGATTTGCAATACGACTCACCAAATTATCTTTATGTGAGTTCTTGTTTTTCTATTTATGATTCTGGGAAAATGAAAGAGCAGCTTTTTTTAGGTAAACAAGAAAAAGCCGTGCTTGTGCTAATTACAGGTTTGCCATTCGAGCAGCAAATGAGCCTGTTAAATTCTGGTCTATTACATATTGCTATTGTTCCTTTGTCGTTAACTTCATCACTGATGCCTAAGCGGATTTTTACTGAAAAACTCGTTTATCTTTTTAAAAAAGGCAGTGATTGGACTCAGAATTTTGCTGAATTAAATGCTGAAATAGCTTCCTTGTATCACCTTATTGATACTGATGAGAATGATATGTCGCTTGATTTTACCGATGGCATCAGCACATTTTCTATTTATGATAATGATAGTAGTATGAATTTAATGTTAAAAACCAATGATATTATGGTGATGATTGAATTGATAATTAAACATAATGGTTTTTCTTTAGTTCCGCAGAAAGTGATTCGTTCAATTCCATCACAATATCTGGATTCACTTGAAATTTTAGAAACTGATATGGAGATTGATTTTGGTATCTTGTGGAGTCCAGTTATAGACTGCGATTTAATAAATGCAGCGGAACTATTTTCTTCATTAGTTGATAATATGTGAATGAGAAAAATAGGTGTTATTATTTTAATATTAAATTAATGAAATGGCATGTTATTCTTATGGTCGTTTTTGTATATAAATTCAATTTTAGATGAAAATGAATTTCATATAGTAAAATTATAATTTTACTATAATAATATTTATTTTTGCCGGGTGGGTTAATGGTTTTAATAAAAATCTTTGGTGTAAATGTTATTAAAAAATAAAGCGGATTGTTTTCTCCGCTTTATTTTTTTAATGTGATTTATGAAAGTATTTACCCTTCAAATTCTTGCGCCATTTGCTCAAGTTGCTCCTGAATTTCCATCCACTCTAATTCAATTTCTTCCAGTTTTGATTTGGTCTGATTTTGTTTTTGCAGATATTCAGTCAATTCGGCTTTACGGCTACTATCGTAGATAGCGCTGTCTGACAGCTGTTTTTCTAATATAGTCAGTTCGTTACCCAGTTTATCCATCTGTTTTTCTAGATTGGTAAGCTGTTTGCGCAATGGTTGCGTTTGGTTACGGAAGTCAGCTTGACGCCGTTTTTGATCTTTTCTTTCTTGAGCACTTTGACCGGAAGATTCTTTTTCCTTATCGTTGTTCTCACGTAATTGCTGATTTTGTTGACGCTGCTGATCTGTCAGCCATTGTTGATAATCTTCCAAATCGCCATTGAAAGATTCTACCCGGCCATCGTGAACCAGATACAGCTCATCGGTTGTTGAACGTAGTAGATGCCTGTCATGGGAAACCACAACCAATGCACCATCAAAATCGATCAGTGCTTCTGTCAGTGCTTGGCGCATATCCAGGTCGAGGTGGTTCGTTGGTTCATCTAGCAACAGAAGATTAGGGCGTTGCCAAACCATCAATGCTAAAACCAAACGTGCTTTCTCTCCCCCGGAAAAACGTCCGCTTGGATCAGTGACTTGATCGCCTTTAAAACCAAAACCCCCCAAATAATCCCTGAGTTGCTGCTCGGTTTCCTGTGGCGCAAGGCGCGCTATATGCTGTAATGGTGATTCATCAGCACGCAGATATTCCAATTGATGCTGGGCGAAATATCCCAGTTTGATCCCTTTGGATAATTCCACGTCTCCACTCTGAGATTGCAGCTCACCAGCCAGTAATTTGATCAACGTGGATTTACCTGCGCCATTACGGCCAAGCAGGCCTATGCGGGAGCCGGGAACCAAATTCAGCTTGATGGAGCCTAAAACCGTCCGCTCGCCATAGCCTGCGCTGACGTTTTCCATTTTCAGCAGTGGATTTGGCAGACTTTCCGGTTTACGGAAACTGAAATGGAACGGGTTATCAACATGGGCAGGTGCTATCAACTCCATCCGCTCCAGCATCTTGATACGGCTCTGAGCTTGTTTGGCTTTACTGGCTTTGGCACGGAAACGGTCAATATAACTTTGCAGATGTGTCACTTTCTCCTGCTGACTTTTATAGAGCGCCTGTTGTTGTGCCAGTTTGGTCACGCGCTGACGTTCGAAAGAGGAGTAGTTACCGCTGTATTCAAACAGAGATTGTTGCTCGATATGAAGGATCTTATCGGCAATCGGGTCCAGAAAATCCCGGTCATGGGAGATAAGGATTAATGTACCGGGGTAGTTTTTCAGCCATTTTTCCAGCCAGATAACCGCGTCCAGATCAAGATGGTTGGTCGGTTCGTCAAGCAACAGTAAATCAGAACGGCAGATCAGGGCTTGTGCCAGATTCAAGCGCATGCGCCATCCACCGGAAAATGCACGTACAGGTTGCTCAAGCTGTTCTTGAGAGAAACCTAAGCCGTGAAGCAGACTTGATGCTCTTGAACGGATAGTCCAGGCTTGAATCGTGTCCAGTTGACTGTGCAGATGCGCGATCAGATTACCGTCATTTTTTTCATTGGCTAACTGCAATTGTTGTTCCAGTTGACGGAACTCACGATCACCATCAATGACATATTCCAGAGCAGGTATTTCCAGTGCCGGTGTTTCTTGATTCACCCAGGCCAGCGCCCAGTTACCGGGAAAAGTGAATGTTCCTGCTTCAGCCTGAAGCTCATTTTTTAATAGTGCAAGTAAGGTAGATTTGCCACAGCCATTTTTCCCTACCAGACCCACTTTCTGCCCGGGATTGATAGTGGCGCTGGCATTATCCAGTAAGACACGGGTTCCGCGACGAATTTGTAATGAAGAGAAAACAATCATAGGTGTCGTTTGTATAGAGTATGTTAAATTATTAGAAAGTAATGGGACAATAAGCGTCCTAATTTTGTCACTTTGTATGCATGGTAACGGAAAATACGTGTCCTGACACGTTCTTGAGGAGGGAACGATGTTACAGCCGCCTAAAGTCCTGCTGCTGTATGCCCATCCTGAGCCACAGGATTCAGTAGCAAATTGTGTTTTGTTGCAACCTGTGCTGGATTTAGAGCATGTTACGGTTCACGACTTATATAGAGCTTATCCAGATTTTTTTATTGATGTTCACCATGAGCAACAACTGCTTCGTGAACATCAGGTAATTGTCTTTCAACATCCACTATATACCTACAGCTGTCCAGCTTTATTAAAGGAGTGGATGGATCGCGTGCTGACGCGGGGGTTTGCCAGTGGTACCACCGGGTTGGCATTACAGGGGAAATATTGGCGTTCAGTGATCACCACTGGAGAGCCGGAAGGCGCTTTCCGGGCTGATGGTTATAACTTTTATCCGATGGAAGAGATTCTTCGCCCTTTTGAACTGACAGCATCCATGTGCCGTATGCATTGGTTATCACCGATAATTATTTATTGGGCACGTCGTCAAAAACCTGAACTTCTTGCCATCCATGCTAATGCTTATCGTGAGTGGCTCAAATCGCCATTATCATTAGGAGGGCTATAGCTATGGAGCATTCAGCGCAACTCAGCGCCGGGGTATTATTTTTATTTGCTGCTGTAGTGGCAGTGCCGATCGCACAGAAATTCAGGATTGGGGCAGTATTAGGTTATTTGTTAGCCGGGATTGTCCTTGGCCCGTGGGGGTTAAGCTTTATCAGAGATGTTGATGATATTCTTCATTTCTCTGAGCTGGGGATCGTTTTTCTGATGTTTATCAT
Organism: Photorhabdus khanii NC19; assembly: GCF_000517265.1. Lineage (GTDB taxonomy): Bacteria > Pseudomonadota > Gammaproteobacteria > Enterobacterales > Enterobacteriaceae > Photorhabdus > Photorhabdus khanii. Next base: position 72,659 of record NZ_AYSJ01000011.1, on the reverse strand, counting down.
CGGCCTTGAACTTAACCCTTCTAAACTTTGGCAACTCAGGCGATCGATTTTTGGTGTCGGTGCGGCTCAGGTTATTTTCACCGCAGGTGTGCTGGCCGGGCTGTTATATCTAACAGATTTTTCGTGGCAGGCGGCGGTTATCGGTGGTATCGGGATGGCGATGTCCTCAACAGCAATGGCTCTGCAACTGATGAAAGAGAAGGGCATGAACCGCAATGAAGGCGGGCAGCTTGGTTTCTCTGTTTTGCTGTTTCAGGATATGGCTGTGATCCCGGCTTTGGCGTTGATCCCGCTTCTGGCAGGTGAAACAGCATCCAGTGACTGGTATCGGATAGTGTTAAAAATAGCGGCTTTTGCCGTTATGTTGCTGGGTGGCCGTTATCTGTTACGTCCGTTGTTTCGTTTGGTCGTCAGAGCTGGAGTACGTGAGGTGTTTACTGCGGCGGCGTTATTGGTGGTGCTCAGTTCGGCGCTGTTTATGGAAGCGCTGGGTTTTTCCATGGCACTGGGAACCTTTATCGCCGGTGTATTGCTGGCAGATAGTGAATATCGCCATGAACTGGAAATATCCATAGAACCGTTCAAGGGATTACTGTTAGGGCTGTTTTTTATTTCGGTAGGTATGTCCCTGAATCTGGGCGTGTTACTGATACATTTGTCCGATGTGTTACTTGGCGTACTGGCTTTGGTCGTTGTGAAAGGCGTTGTTCTTTATCTTATCGCATGGACTGCTGGCTTACGGGGTTCGTCTTGCTTGCAATTTTCCGGCGTTCTCAGCCAGGGCGGAGAATTTGCCTTTGTTCTGTTTTCTGCTGCACTGGGCCAGAATGTACTCAATAGCGGGCAGATGGCTTTGTTGTTGGTTGTAGTGACGATATCAATGATGACAACGCCGCTTGTGATGCAATTGATAGATGCCATTTTGGCACGTCGTTATAATGCCCCGGATGAGATGGAAGAACAGCCATTTGTGGAAGATAACGACCCACAGGTGATTTTAGTTGGTTTTGGCCGGTTTGGGCAGGTAATAGGCCGTCTTTTGATGGTGAATAAAATCCACATAACGGTACTGGAGCGTGATGTTAGTGTTGTTAGTACCATGCGGCGTTATGGCTACAAAGTTTATTATGGTGATGCGGTTGAATTGGAATTGCTTCGTGCGGCAGGGGCGGATAAAGCCAAAGCGATAGTTATTACCTGTAATGAGCCGGAAGATACCATGATGATCGTTCATTTATGCCAAAAACATTTCCCGAATCTGCATATTATGGCGCGGGCCAGAGGACGTTTGGAAGCGCATGAATTGCTACAGAATGGCGTAGAAAATTTCACCCGCGAAACTTTCTCCAGCGCATTGGAATTGGGCCGTAAGACGTTGGTCGGATTGGGAATGCATCCGCATAAGGCTTATCGTGCAAAACATCATTTTCAGCGGTTGGATATGCGGATGCTGAGAGAATTGATGCCACAGCGACAGGGTGATGTGGCTCACATATCCCGCATAAAAGAGGCGCGACGGGAACTGGAAGAGTTGTTCGAACGGGAAATGCTGAATGAGCGTCTCCAACCGGATGGTTGGAATGAACACGAATATATGAATAGTAGTGGAGCAAACAATGACAGTAAGCCGTAAAAGATTTATTGCTGGTGCTGTCTGCCCTGAATGTCACTCACAGGATACGCTGGCAATGTGGCGGGAAGATCAGGTGGATGTGGTGGAATGTGTCCATTGTGGTCATCAACAACGTCAAGCTGATGAAAAAGTGGCCTTTCATGTGAGAAAACAGGAGCAGGTTATTGGTATTTTTACACCACAATAATTGTGTGAATTTTAATGCGGGTCGGTACAGAGGCTTAGAATTCCGCTACAATCGGTAAAAATTTTTAGACCCACGGGAAGGAGATGTCATGAAAGTAGCAAAAGACTTGGTAGTCAGCTTGGCTTATCAAGTAAGAACAGAAGATGGTGTTTTAGTTGATGAGTCACCGGTGAGTGCGCCGTTGGACTATCTGCATGGCCGTGGTTCATTGATCAGTGGTTTGGAAAAAGCGCTGGAAGGCCGTGAGGCTGGTGAGAGTTTTGATGTCAGCGTACAGGCTGATGATGCATATGGTCAGTATGATGACAATTTGGTTCAACGTGTGCCAAAAGATGTATTTGTTGGTGTTGACGAATTAGAAGTTGGCATGCGTTTTCTGGCTGACACCGATATGGGACCGGTACCCGTAGAAATCACAGCGGTTGAAGATGAGCACGTTGTGGTTGATGGTAACCATATGCTGGCTGGTCAGAATTTGAAATTCAATGTTGAAGTTATTGCTATCCGCGAAGCGACCGAAGAAGAGCTGGCTCATGGTCATGTTCACGGCGCGCATGGTCACGAACATGGCGAGGGTGGCTGCTGTGGTGGTCACGGTCATGATGATAGTCATCATCACCATAATGAAGGGAACGGCTGCTGCGGAGGTGGTAGTTGCCATTGATAAGTTAAAGCGGATATAGGCTTTAACATTCAAAAAAAGTGGGGCAAGTTTGGGGATGAGCGGTTTCTATACTTGCCCTGATATATTTTGAGTGGTTGTTTTGGTTTTGTAAAAATCAGTAATGAGGTGGGGGCGTTTCCTCCGACGGTGAAGCGACCATTGATGGTTGAGTGGCTTTCAACCGTTCTGTCATCAACCGTAAATGCTCTCTTAATTTCGTCATTTCCATTTGTTGTTCAGTCACCACCTGATTCAGCTCTTCGATAGTAATTTCCTGAAAAGCCGCCCGGCTTTCTAAATGTTCAAGCCGCTGTTCAAACTCTGACAGATCCATGATTTCCCCCCGTTCCAGATCGTGTATTATCTGTATTAGACGTCTCATGTTAATTAGTGTAACCCATTATGCCCAGAATATTCTGTGAAATATGATTGTTATGAAACCTCTTTTCATTCACGTTGTCTCAATAGTTTTGGGGCACTAAAAAGCAGCAAATATTGTGTTGTGCTCCTGTAGACAGTTATAGTGACTTGATTGCATAACTTTTGCTGACAGTAAATATCCCCCAAAGCTATTGGAGAACCAGATGAAATCATTGTTTAAAGTTACCCTGCTTGCGACCACATTGGCGATGGCTTTCAGCGCCCCTCATGCGTTGGCCGCCAAAGCGGATAGTCAGGGCAGTACAGAATTGAATAGCGCATTTAAAACAGAAGATCAGCAAAATGCTTATGCTCTGGGCGCATCTTTAGGGCGTTATATGGAAAACACTCTGAAAGAGCAGAAATCTCTGGGTATCCCATTGGATAAAGATCAATTGTTGGCAGGTGTGCAGGATGCTTTTAATAACAAGAGCAAACTGAATGACAGCGAAATTGAAAATACTTTGCGTGCGTTTGAAGGCAAAGTGAAGTCAGCAGCTGAAGCGAAGATGGAAAAAGAAGCCAGCGATAATGAAGCTAAGGGTGCTAAATATCGTGACGCGTTCGCCAAGGAAAAAGGCGTCGTTAAGAGCAAAACCGGCCTTTTGTATAAAATAGAGAAGGAAGGTAGTGGTAAAAAGCCTGCGGCAAGTGACACTGTCGTCGTAAACTATAAGGGAGCATTGATTGACGGCAAAGAGTTCGATAGCTCATATAAGCGTAATGAACCACTTTCTATTCGCTTGGATGGCGTTATCCCTGGTTGGACCGAAGGTCTGCAAAATGTGAAAAAAGGCGGAAAAATCAAACTGGTTATTCCACCAGAACTGGCCTATGGTAAAGCTGGTGTTCCAGGCATTCCTGCAAATTCTACATTAGTGTTTGATATTGAGCTGCTGGATGTGAAAGCGGATACCAAAGCTAAGTAATCTATTTGCTAAATATCTTTGATGAATGTGGATAAAACCGTTGGTATAAATTCTGTCAACGGTTTTTTGTTACTGAAAGCTGTGATATAGGCCAAATGTCTGAGTAGTGATGGCTTGACGATGATGTAATGTGGTTTTAACGTCAATATTTAACATGAATGTAAAGATCTTTGATTGAAATCTCTGTTAAGCTGCAATAGTTGAATTTTCACAAGAAATTTTTATACGTTTATCACGTTGTGTTTTTAGCAAGACGTTGTCTGCGTTTGAAGGATGGTGTATTGAATGTCTAACCCGTTATTATCTGGTGATATCAATGATATCGATTTATTGGAAAACCAACCGTTTACTGAAACGGATCACGAAATTTTAAAATCTTATGAAGCCGCGGTTGATGGCTTGGCTATGCTGATTGGTGGGCATTGCGAGATTGTCCTTCATTCACTGGAAGATCTTAAATGTTCAGCTGTCAGAATAGCTAATGGAGAACATACAGGTCGAAAAATAGGCTCACCTATCACAGATCTTGCACTGCGTATGTTACATGACATTACAGATGAAGACTGTAGTGCATCCAAGGCCTATTTTACCCGGGCGAAAAGCGGTTCATTGATGAAGTCAGTCACTATTGCGATCCGCAATCGGAATCGCAGAGTGATCGGCCTCCTGTGCATTAATATGAATCTTGATGTCCCTTTCTCTGAAATAATTCAGACATTTATTCCAGAGGAGACCCATGACGTTGCACCAACAAATGTAAACTTTGCATCATCCGTGGATGATTTGGTGGCGCAAACGCTGGAATACACTATCGAAGAAGTCAATATTGATCGCAATGTATCTAATAATGCGAAGAACAGGCAGGTGGTTCTGAATCTCTATGAGAAAGGCATTTTTGATATTAAAGACGCAATTAATCAGGTTGCCGAGCGTTTAAATATTTCTAAACATACTGTTTACCTCTATATTCGCCAATTTAAAAATGGGGAATGCTTAGGGCCCGAACGGTAATGTCTTCGCTGTCTTATTGTCTGCTGGTGATGGGGCCTGCGTATGGTACTCAGCAAGCCAGCAGTGCTTACCAATTCGCGCAAGCTTTGGTTGCGATGGGACATAAACTGAATACCGTATTTTTTTATCGGGAAGGGGTTTATAACGGTAATCAACTGACCACACCAGCCAGTGATGAGTTTAATTTGGTTAACGCGTGGCAGATGATGGCAACAGAGCATCGGTTTGGCATGCATATTTGTATTGCCGCTGCTCTTCGCCGTGGCGTCCTTGATGCGCAGCAGGCGAATGAATTGAATTTACCTGTTGCAAACCTGGCGGAGGGGTTTGAATTAAGTGGATTGGGAACGCTTGCTGAAGCCATGCTGACTTGCGATCGTGTGGTGCAATTCTGAGAGGCAAAAATGAAAAGAATTGCTTTTGTCTTTACAAAAGCACCTCATGGTGATTCTGGTGGCAGAGAAGGTCTGGATGCATTATTGGCAACCTCGGCATTTACAGAAGAGATTGGTGTATTTTTCATTTCTGATGGTGTGCTGCAACTCCTGCCGAATCAGCAACCTGACAGGATCCTCGCCAGAAACTATATCGCTACGTTTAAGGTCTTGCCTTTATACGATATTGAAAAATATTATTTGTGCCAGGAAGATCTTATCATGCGTGGGTTAAGCTCAATCCGCAATTGTATTCTGGATGTGGAAGTGATACCCGCAAAAGTTATTCGTGAAAAATTGGCTGACTATGATGTGGTGCTGACATTCTGAGCGATTGGAAGGACGATGATATGCTATATACTGTTGGCCGATCCCCTTATCAATGTGATTTCAATGTGATATTCAATCTGCTTGCCAGTGGTGATGACATACTGTTTATTCAGGATGGTGTACTGGCAGGTATTGATGGTAGCTGCTATCTTCCGGCTTTAATGAATCATGGCGTCACATTATATGTTCTGAAAGAAGATATTGAGGCGCGGGGATTGGTAGGTCAAATTTCGGACAAAGTGCAAGTTATCGACTATACTGACTTTGTTAACCTGACGGTAAAACACCATCAACAATTCGCTTGGTAGGTCAGAGAAAATGTATATTTCTTGACACCCTGGCGAGTCAGCCATAAAATTCCGCGTCCTCGTGTTTTGCCGTCAGGGCAGACAAGAGATTTTATCCGTGTTTACGAAGCAAAAAAACCAGGAGTTTTTTTAATAATGGCAACTATTAACCAGCTGGTGCGCAAACCCCGCAGCATGAAGGTTGCAAAAAGCAACGTTCCTGCTCTGGACGCTTGCCCGCAGAAGCGTGGCGTATGTACTCGCGTATATACCACCACTCCTAAAAAACCAAACTCCGCACTGCGTAAAGTATGTCGCGTGCGTTTGACTAACGGTTACGAAGTTTCTTCCTACATCGGTGGTGAAGGCCACAACTTGCAGGAACACTCCGTAATTCTGATCCGTGGCGGTCGTGTTAAAGACTTGCCAGGTGTGCGTTACCACACTGTTCGCGGTGCACTGGACTGTTCCGGTGTTAAAGACCGTAAACAAGGTCGTTCTAAGTACGGTGTGAAGAAGCCAAAGGCTTAATGGTTCTCCGTTAAGTAAGGCCAAACATTTTCACTTTAATGTCAAAATAAACTCGTAGAGTTTTGGACAACCCTGAATTCGAAACGGAGTATTTCCATGCCACGTCGTCGTGTAATTGGTCAGCGTAAAATTCTGCCAGATCCAAAGTTCGGATCTGAATTACTGGCCAAATTTGTCAATATCCTGATGGTAGATGGTAAAAAATCTACCGCGGAAGCAATTGTATATAGTGCGCTTGAGACCCTGGCTCAGCGTTCTGGTAAAGAACATCTGGAAGTGTTTGAACTCGCACTGGATAACGTGCGTCCAACCGTGGAAGTTAAATCCCGCCGTGTTGGTGGTTCTACTTATCAGGTTCCAGTTGAAGTTCGTCCGGTTCGTCGTAATGCTCTGGCAATGCGCTGGATTGTTGAAGCTGCTCGTAAACGCGGTGATAAGTCTATGGCCCTGCGCCTGGCGAACGAACTATCTGACGCAGCCGAGAATAAAGGCTCTGCTGTTAAGAAACGTGAAGACGTTCATCGTATGGCAGAAGCTAACAAGGCGTTCGCACACTACCGTTGGTAATTCCATTGTAGTGATGATGCCCTGGGTGGCAGCTCTGCCACCCAGATTTAAATTGAACGTCCTAGGAATAGAGGAATCAAATGGCTCGTACAACACCCATTGCACGCTACCGTAACATCGGTATCAGTGCACACATCGACGCCGGTAAAACCACCACTACCGAACGTATTCTGTTCTACACTGGTGTAAACCATAAGATCGGTGAAGTTCATGATGGCGCTGCTACTATGGACTGGATGGAACAGGAGCAGGAGCGTGGTATTACCATCACCTCCGCAGCAACAACTGCTTTTTGGTCAGGTATGGCTAAGCAGTTTGATGCGCACCGTATCAATATCATCGACACCCCAGGCCACGTTGACTTCACTATCGAAGTAGAACGTTCTATGCGTGTCCTTGACGGTGCAGTCATGGTTTACTGTGCGGTTGGTGGTGTTCAGCCACAGTCTGAAACCGTATGGCGTCAGGCGAATAAATATAAAGTTCCACGTATCGCGTTCGTTAACAAAATGGACCGTATGGGAGCGAATTTCTTACGCGTTGTTGAGCAGATCAAAAGCCGTTTGGCTGCAAATCCAGTTCCTCTGCAATTGGCAATTGGTGCGGAAGATGTTTTCACCGGTGTTGTTGACCTGGTGAAAATGAAAGCTATCAACTGGAACGAGGAAGATCAGGGAACTACCTTCACTTATGAAGATATTCCAGCTGATATGCAGGATCTGGCTGAAGAATGGCGTAACAACTTGGTTGAAGCCGCAGCGGAAGCATCAGAAGAGCTGATGGAAAAATACCTCGGCGGTGAAGAGCTGACCGAAGAAGAGATCAAAGCGGGTCTGCGTCATCGTGTTATGACTAACGAAATCATCCTGGTTACCTGTGGTTCTGCATTTAAGAACAAAGGTGTTCAGGCAATGCTGGATGCCGTTATTGAGTACCTGCCGGCGCCAACTGACGTTGAATCCATTAAAGGCCTTCTGCCAGATGGTAAAGATACCCCGGCAGAGCGTCATTCTGACGATAACGAACCGTTCTCGGCACTGGCGTTTAAAATCGCTACTGACCCATTCGTTGGTAACCTGACCTTCTTCCGTGTCTACTCTGGCGTGGTTAATTCCGGTGATACCGTTCTTAACCCAGTGAAAGACAAAAAAGAGCGTTTTGGCCGTATCGTTCAGATGCATGCTAACAAGCGTGAGGAAATCAAAGAAGTTCGCGCAGGCGACATCGCAGCTGCGATCGGTCTGAAAGACGTGACTACTGGTGATACCCTGTGTGATATCAGTTCTCCAATCATTCTGGAGCGTATGGAATTCCCAGAGCCGGTAATCTCTGTTGCGATTGAGCCAAAAACTAAAGTCGACCAGGAAAAAATGGGTATCGCTTTAGGTCGTCTGGCTCAGGAAGACCCATCATTCCGCGTGTCTACCGATGAAGAATCCGGCCAGACTATTATCGCGGGCATGGGTGAGCTTCACTTAGACGTTCTGGTTGACCGTATGCGTCGTGAGTTCAAAGTTGAAGCAAACGTCGGTAAACCTCAGGTTGCTTACCGTGAAACCATCCGTACTACTGTTGAACAAGAAGGTAAATTTGTTCGTCAGTCTGGTGGTCGTGGTCAGTTTGGTCACGTATGGCTGCGTATTGAGCCAATGGAAGCAGGTGGCCCAGGCTACCAATTCGCTAACGAAATCGTTGGTGGTGTTATTCCTAAAGAATATATCCCTGCTGTAGATAAGGGTATTCAGGAACAAATGAAGAATGGTGTTCTGGCCGGTTACCCGATTGTTGACGTTAAAGTAGCAGTGTTCGATGGTTCTTACCACGAAGTTGACTCCTCTGAAATGGCGTTCAAAATCGCAGGTTCTATGGGCTTCAAAGAAGGCTTCATGAAAGCGAAACCAGTTCTGCTGGAACCTATCATGAAAGTTGAAGTTGAAACTCCAGAAGACTACATGGGTGACGTTATCGGTGACCTGAACCGTCGCCGTGGTATGATCGACGGTATGGAAGATCTTGCTACCGGTAAAATCGTACGTGCTCAGGTACCATTATCTGAAATGTTTGGTTATGCTACTGATCTGCGTTCTCAGACCCAAGGTCGTGCTTCTTACTCCATGGAGTTCCTGAAGTACAATGAAGCGCCGAGCAACGTCGCTCAGGCTATTATCGAAGCTCGTAAAGCTAAATAAGCTTTTCGGGTTTAATATCTAGATTTAGCTCCCTCCCCATATAACGAGGGAGCGATATTAAGGAATAGAGTCGTGTCTAAAGAAAAATTTGACGTAAAACCGCACGTTACGTTGGTACTATCGGCCACGTTGACCATGGTAAAACTACCCTGACTGCTGCCATCACTACTGTACTGGCTAAAACCTNCGGNGGTAACGCTCGNGCATTCGACCAGATCGATAACGCGCCAGAAGAAAAAGCGCGTGGTATCACCATCTCTACTTCTCACGTAGAATATGATACGCCAAGTCGTCACTATGCACACGTTGACTGCCCAGGCCACGCCGACTACCTGAAAAACATGATCACCGGTGCTGCTCAGATGGACGGCGCGATCCTGGTCGTTGCAACAACTGACGGCCCAATGCCACAGACTCTTGAGCACATCCTGTTAGGCCGTCAGGTAGGCGTTCCTTACATCATCGTGTTCCTGAACAAATGTGACATGGTAGACGACGAAGAGCTGCTGGAACTGGTTGAGATGGAAGTGCGTGAGCTGCTGTCTCAGTATGATTTCCCAGGCGACGACCCGCCAGTAATCCGTGGTTCTGCTCTGAAAGCACTGGAAGGTGATGCACAGTGGGAAGCCAAAATCATCGAACTGGCAGAAGCCCTGGATAGCTACATTCCAGAGNCAGCAGNNATGNTATNGNCCANCCATTCCTGCTGGCCAATNGAAGANGTATTCTNTATTTNAGGCCGTGGTNNTGNNGTGNCCNNTCNTGTAGANNNCGGTATCNTTAAANTNGGGTGAAGAAGNNGAAATNGTGGGGATCATAGTCGCCGGGAAAATAACTTGGACAGAGGTAGAAATGCTCTTCCATCTCATCCAGTTAGACCAGGTAGTCGTGGTCGTGCGTGTTACATTGGTTCAGGAACAAGGTGATGAAATGAAACGTGGTCAGGTATTGGCACAGCCAGGTTCAATTAGTCCACACACCACTTTCGAATCAGAAGTTTATACCAGAGCAAAGCCGAAGGCGGCCGTCATACTGGGTTCTTCAAAGGCTACCGCCCGCAGTTCCACTTCCGGTCAACTGACGCATCCGGGCCTCTCGAAGTATCAGATTGTGTAGAAATGGTGATGACAGGTGACCCATTCAGATGATTGTGGCCCTGAAGCACCAATCGCGATGGACCAGGGTCACCACTCGCGGTCCGTGAAGGTGCCGGTACAGTAGGTCAGGGTGTTGTAGTTAAAGCAATGTGGCATAGTTTTTTGATGTGATTACTGTAAAAGTGCATCAACTGATGCCCTTTTTGTACGTTGTTTTATAAGAACCTATCTCATCAAGAGTTGTTTTTAATTATTGGTGAGATAGGCTCTGATACAACGAATTGGCTATATATCTCTCAGATATACAATGTCATACTGAATTATGGCGCCAAGTCAGATACAATCACTCAAATTTTTTGGTTCGGTCTGATTTGTTTTGCTCTTGCGAGGCAAGCTGGCTATCTATTTAAATCATAGTTACAGGTTGGTTTATGAGTGCGAATAGCGATGCTCAAGAAAGCAGGCGCGGTCTTGAGGTAATGAAATGGCTATTAGTGGCAGCTTTATTAACGGCTGCTATCGTTGGTAACTACCTTTATCGGGAGTATAGCCTTCCTTTGCGCGCGATAGCGGTTGTTGTTATTGTTGCTCTTGCGGGAGCGGTTGCGCTCTGGACAGCTAAAGGTAAAACCACACTGGCTTTTGCCCGTGAAGCCCGCGTTGAAATGCGCAAAGTCATTTGGCCAACTCGCCAGGAAGCGTTGCACACAACTTTGATTGTGGCGGCAGTGACTGCATTGATGTCTTTGATCCTCTGGGGTCTTGACGGCATCCTGGTGCGTTTAGTTTCATTTATTACAGGCCTGAGGTTCTAAGATGTCAGATTCCCCAAAAAAACGTTGGTATGTCATACAGGCATTCTCCGGGTTTGAAGGTCGTGTTGCACAATCTTTACGTGAACATATCAAACTGCATGATATGGAAGATTCTTTTGGCGAAGTGATGGTGCCAACAGAGGAAGTTGTTGAGATTCGTAGCGGCCAGCGTCGCAAAAGTGAACGCAAATTCTTCCCTGGGTATGTGCTGGTACAAATGATCATGAACGATGCAACATGGCATCTTGTTCGCAGCGTACCGCGTGTCATGGGTTTTATCGGTGGCACATCTGACCGCCCGGCACCAATCAGTGATAAAGAAGTTGATGCGATTATGAATCGTCTTCAGCAGGTTGGTGATAAACCACGGCCAAAAACATTGTTCGAACCAGGCGAAATGGTCCGTGTCAGCGATGGCCCATTTGCAGACTTCAATGGTGTTGTGGAAGAAGTCGACTACGAGAAAAGCCGCCTGAAGGTATCGGTTTCTATCTTTGGTCGTGCTACACCCGTTGAGCTGGATTTCAGTCAGGTAGAGAAAGCTTAATTTCTAGGCATATCTTCTAGCTGGCTTGCAATAGGCGTGAAATTAACATACAATTTCGCGCCTTTTGTTTTTAGTGGTCTGGCCTGAAACGGCGGGGCTGAAATGACAGGGGAGCCTTTTAAACAAGGCGATATCACCCACACAGAGGAAATTATCAATGGCTAAGAAAGTACAAGCCTATGTCAAGTTGCAGGTTGCAGCTGGTATGGCTAACCCAAGCCCTCCAGTAGGTCCTGCTTTAGGTCAGCAGGGTGTTAACATCATGGAATTCTGTAAGGCGTTCAATGCTAAAACTGATAGCATTGAAAAAGGCTTGCCGATTCCTGTTGTGATCACTGTTTATTCTGATCGCTCTTTCACTTTCGTGACTAAAACCCCACCAGCCGCTGTTCTGCTGAAAAAAGCAGCCGGTGTTAAATCAGGTTCCGGCAAACCGAATAAAGATAAAGTTGGTAAAGTAACCAGCGCTCAGATTCGTGAAATTGCTGAAACTAAAGCTGCGGATATGACTGGTGCTGATGTTGACGCAATGATGCGTTCAATCGAAGGTACTGCTCGTTCCATGGGCCTGGTAGTGGAGGGTTAATCGATGGCTAAACTGACCAAGCGCATGCGCACAATCCGTGAAAAAGTTGATGCAACTAAACAGTATGACATTAACGAAGCTGTTGTTCTTCTGAAAGAACTGGCAACTGCTAAATTTGTAGAAAGCGTTGACGTTGCTGTTAATCTCGGCATCGACGCTCGTAAATCTGACCAGAACGTACGTGGTGCAACTGTACTGCCTCACGGTACTGGCCGTTCCGTTCGCGTAGCTGTATTTACCCAGGGTGCAAACGCTGAAGCTGCTAAAGCGGCTGGCGCTGAACTGGTAGGTATGGAAGACCTGGCTGAACAGGTTAAAAAAGGCGAAATGAACTTTGACGTTGTTATCGCATCTCCAGATGCAATGCGCGTTGTTGGCCAATTAGGTCAAATCCTGGGCCCACGTGGTCTGATGCCAAACCCTAAAGTGGGTACTGTAACGCCTAACGTCGCTGAAGCTGTTCAGAATGCTAAAGCGGGCCAGGTTCGTTACCGTAACGATAAAAACGGCATTATCCACACCACCATCGGTAAAGTTGACTTTGACGCTGACAAACTGAAAGAAAACTTGGAAGCTCTGCTGGTTGCGCTGAAAAAAGCAAAACCATCTTCTGCTAAAGGTGTTTTCATTAAGAAAATTAGCCTGTCCACTACTATGGGTGCAGGTGTAGCGATTGACCAGTCTGGTCTGAGCGCTTCAGTTTAATTTGAACTGGACGTGATTATCGCTTTACCTTGGCGTCAGATTTGTCTAAAATTTGGCGCCTTATGTTTGGCTGGTAGATTATTTATTAGCTAAACAAACAATTTTCGGTTGGAGCTTGGCCTAATCCAAGCCCCGTCCAAGACCGCAGGTGTAAATGATTACTTAATATCCCTGCGTAGACGGTGACAGAGCCAAATGAAATTCATTTCTGGATTCTGCTCACCGTGTTTTAGAGCTCAGACACATCTGGTGTTATGAGTGATGTGAGTTCCGGGTTCTTCCCGGTTAATCCAGGAGCAAGAAGCTAATGGCACTAAATCTTCAAGACAAACAAGCGATTGTTGCTGAAGTCAGCGAAGTAGCCAAAGGCGCGCTGTCTGCGGTTGTTGCGGATTCCCGTGGCGTTACTGTAGGTAAAATGACTGAACTGCGTAAAGCAGGTCGCGAAGCTGGCGTTTACATCCGTGTTGTTCGTAACACACTGATCCGCCGTGCTGTTGAAGGTACTGAATATGAGTGCCTGAAAGAAGCGTTTATTGGTCCGACCTTGATTGCTTTCTCTAAAGAACATCCGGGCGCAGCTGCTCGTCTGTTCAAAGAGTTCGCGAAAGCGAATCCGGCATTTGAGATTAAAGCAGCAGCCTTTGAGGGTGAGTTCATTCCTGCGGCCAATATTGACCGTTTGGCAACACTCCCGACTTACGAAGAAGCAATCGCACGCCTGATGTCAACCATGAAAGAAGCCGTTGCTGGCAAACTGGTTCGTACTCTGGCTGCGTTACGCGAGTCACGCGAGCAGAAAGAAGTAGCTTAATTGCCGATTTCCTTCGTTGCTTTTTAACGTATAAATTATTTCTGAATTTTAGGAACACTTGTTATGTCTATCAATAAAGAACAAATTCTGGACGCAGTTGCAGGCATGTCCGTTATGGATGTTGTTGAACTGATCACTGCAATGGAAGACAAATTCGGCGTTTCTGCTGCTGCGGCTGTAGCTGTAGTTGCTGGCGCTGCTGAAGCTGTTGAAGAACAAACTGAGTTTGACGTTGTTCTGTCTTCTATCGGCGCTAACAAAGTTGCTGTTATCAAGGCAGTACGCGGTGCAACTGGCCTGGGTCTGAAAGAAGCGAAAGACTTGGTTGAAAGCGCTCCAGCTGTAATGAAAGAAGCTATCAGCAAAGATGACGCTGAAGCACTGAAAAAATCTCTGGAAGAAGCTGGTGCTTCTGTTGAGATTAAGTAAGTTCAGTTTTGAGTTAGCAGCCTGACTTTACAGGCTGACGGCTGGTGATTTTTTAATCACCAGCCTTTTTGCGCTGTAGGGCATTAGTAGCATTTCCACTGTTTGGCTGCTAATTAACCCCCAAATACTTTTTCCTATTGACGACTTAATATACTGCGTTCTCAGCTACGATCCACTCGGGTAGCTCGGTAGTAAGGTAGCGCAATGAAATGATTTAAGAGTAATAGCAATGAGTATTACGGAAAATAATTCAATTTTCTGTTCGAAAAAACAGTGTCGTAAAGAGCTGTCCTTTAGGGCGGGCAGAGTGGGTCACTGATCAGCGAGCTGAGGAACCCTATGGTTTACTCCTATACCGAGAAAAAACGTATTCGTAAGGATTTTGGTAAGCGTCCACAAGTTTTGGATGTACCCTATCTCCTTTCTATCCAACTTGACTCGTTCCAGAAATTTATCGAGCAAGATCCAGAAGGCCAGAATGGTTTAGAAGCGGCATTCCGTTCTGTATTCCCAATTCAGAGCTACAGTGGCAGTTCGGAGCTGCAATACGTTAGCTACCGTCTTGGTGAGCCAGTGTTTGATGTTAAAGAGTGCCAGATTCGTGGTGTCACTTATTCTGCACCTCTGCGCGTTAAACTGCGTCTGGTCATCTATGAACGTGAAGCACCGGAAGGCACAGTCAAAGACATCAAAGAACAAGAAGTCTACATGGGTGAAATTCCGCTCATGACTGACAACGGTACTTTTGTTATCAATGGTACTGAGCGGGTTATTGTCTCCCAATTACATCGTAGTCCTGGTGTATTCTTTGACAGCGATAAGGGTAAAACTCACTCATCCGGTAAAGTGCTGTATAACGCACGTATTATCCCTTACCGTGGTTCTTGGTTAGATTTCGAATTCGATCCAAAAGATAACCTGTTTGTGCGTATTGACCGTCGCCGTAAATTGCCGGCAACCATTATTCTGCGCGCAATGGATTACAGCACTGAAAACATTCTGAACCTGTTCTTCAGTAAGACTGTTTTCGAAATTCGTGACAACAAACTCCAGATGACACTGGTGCCAGAGCGTCTGCGTGGTGAAACGGCTTCTTTTGATATTGAAGCAAACGGCAAAGTTTATGTTGAAAAAGGCCGTCGTATTACCGCACGTCATATCCGTCAGTTAGAAAAAGACGAAGTGAACCGTATTGAGGTTCCGGTTGAATACATCGCGGGTAAAGTTGTTGCAAGAGATTACATTGATGTCAATACGGGTGAAATTATCTGTGCGGCTAACATGGAACTCTCTTTGGATCTGTTGGCACGTTTGAGCCAGGCTGGTCATAAATCTATCGAAACCCTGTTTACCAACGATTTGGATCACGGTGCATATATCTCCGAGACTCTTCGTGTTGATCCAACCAACGATCGTTTAGGTGCATTGGTTGAAATCTATCGCATGATGCGTCCTGGTGAGCCGCCAACGCGTGAAGCAGCAGAAAATCTGTTTGAAAATCTGTTCTTCTCAGAAGATCGTTACGATCTTTCTGCGGTTGGTCGTATGAAATTCAACCGTTCACTGAGCCGAGAAGAAGTTGAAGGCTCCGGTATTCTGAGTAAAAATGACATCACTGATGTCATGAAGAAGCTCATTGACATCCGTAACGGTAAAGGTGAAGTTGACGATATTGACCACTTAGGTAACCGTCGTATCCGTTCCGTGGGTGAAATGGCAGAAAACCAGTTCCGTGTTGGTCTGGTACGTGTTGAGCGTGCGGTTAAAGAGCGTCTGTCTCTGGGTGATCTGGATACTCTGATGCCTCAGGATATGATCAACGCTAAGCCAATTTCCGCCGCAGTGAAAGAATTCTTTGGTTCCAGCCAGCTGTCTCAGTTTATGGACCAAAACAACCCACTTTCTGAAATCACTCACAAACGCCGTATTTCTGCGTTAGGCCCAGGTGGTTTAACTCGTGAGCGCGCGGGCTTTGAAGTGCGTGACGTACATCCAACTCACTATGGTCGTGTATGTCCAATCGAAACCCCGGAAGGTCCGAACATCGGTCTGATTAACTCATTGTCTGTTTATGCGCAGACTAACGAGTATGGTTTCCTTGAAACCCCATACCGTCTGGTTCGTGATGGTGTTGTCACTGATGAAATTCATTACTTGTCTGCGATTGAAGAAGGTAACTTCGTTATCGCACAGGCAAACACCGTATTGGACGATGAAGGTCACTTCGTTGAAGATCTGATAACCTGCCGTAATTATGGCGAATCCAGCTTATTCAACCGTGAACAGGTTGAATATATGGACGTTTCCACTCAACAGGTGGTTTCCGTCGGTGCTTCCCTGATCCCATTCCTGGAACACGATGACGCAAACCGTGCATTGATGGGTGCAAACATGCAACGTCAGGCTGTTCCTACACTGCGTGCTGACAAGCCGCTGGTAGGTACAGGTATGGAACGTGCTGTTGCGGTTGACTCAGGTGTCACTTCCGTTGCTAAACGCGGTGGCGTGGTTCAGTACGTTGATGCATCCCGTATCGTTATCAAAGTAAACGAAGACGAAATGTATCCGGGTGAAGCAGGTATCGATATCTATAACCTGACTAAATACACCCGTTCTAACCAGAACACCTGTATTAACCAAATGCCATGTGTTTCTCTGGGTGAACCTGTAGAACGCGGTGACGTACTGGCCGATGGTCCATCCACTGACTTGGGTGAATTGGCTCTGGGTCAGAACATGCGCGTAGCGTTCATGCCGTGGAATGGTTATAACTTCGAGGACTCCATCTTAGTTTCTGAGCGTGTTGTCCAGGAAGATCGCTTTACAACTATTCACATCCAGGAACTGGCTTGTGTGTCTCGTGATACCAAATTAGGGCCTGAGGAGATCACTGCTGACATCCCTAACGTGGGTGAAGCGGCACTTTCCAAACTGGATGAATCCGGTATTGTTTATATTGGTGCGGAAGTGACTGGCGGTGACATTCTGGTTGGTAAAGTGACACCTAAAGGTGAAACTCAGCTGACGCCAGAAGAAAAACTGCTGCGTGCTATCTTCGGTGAGAAAGCGTCTGATGTTAAAGACTCTTCTCTGCGCGTACCAAATGGCGTATCCGGTACGGTTATCGACGTACAGGTATTTACCCGCGACGGCGTTGAAAAAGATAAACGTGCTCTGGAAATCGAAGAGATGCAACTGCGTCAGGCTAAGAAAGATCTGACAGAAGAGTTGCGGATCTTTGAAGCTGGCTTGTTTGCCCGTATCCGTTCTGTCCTGATTTCTGGCGGCATCGAAGCTGAGAAATTGGATAAGCTGCCTCGTGAGCGTTGGTTAGAACTGGGTCTGGCTGATGAAGAAAAACAGAATCAGTTGGAACAGTTGGCTGAACAGTATGACGAACTGAAAACTGAGTTCGAGAAAAAACTGGACGCTAAACGTCGTAAGATCACGCAGGGCGATGACTTAGCACCGGGCGTGCTGAAGATCGTTAAAGTTTATCTGGCGGTTAAGCGGCAGATTCAGCCGGGTGATAAGATGGCGGGCCGCCACGGTAACAAGGGTGTTATCTCCAAGATCAACCCGATCGAAGATATGCCTTACGATGAAAACGGCACTCCGGTAGATATCGTACTGAACCCACTGGGCGTACCATCACGTATGAACATTGGTCAGATCCTGGAAACTCACCTGGGGATGGCTGCGAAAGGTATTGGTGACAAGATTAACGCGATGCTGAAACAGCAGCAGGAAGTCGCCAAACTGCGTGAATTTATCCAGAAAGCTTATGACCTGGGTGATGAAACCCGTCAGAAAGTTGATCTGAACACTTTCTCTGATGAAGAAGTTATGCGTTTGGCGGAAAACTTGAAAAAAGGTATGCCAATTGCAACACCAGTATTTGATGGTGCGAAAGAGAAAGAAATTAAAGAACTGCTGAAACTGGGTGACTTGCCAACTTCTGGGCAAATTACCCTGTTTGATGGTCGTACTGGTGAGCAATTCGAACGTCAGGTTACAGTTGGCTACATGTATATGTTGAAACTGAACCACCTGGTGGATGACAAAATGCATGCTCGTTCAACAGGTTCGTACAGCCTGGTTACTCAGCAACCGCTGGGTGGTAAGGCGCAGTTCGGTGGTCAACGCTTCGGTGAGATGGAAGTGTGGGCATTGGAAGCATATGGTGCCGCGTACACCTTGCAGGAAATGCTCACCGTCAAGTCCGACGATGTTAACGGCCGTACCAAGATGTATAAAAACATCGTGGATGGCAACCACCAGATGGAGCCAGGGATGCCGGAATCCTTCAACGTATTGTTGAAAGAGATCCGCTCTCTGGGTATTAACATCGAGCTGGAAGACGAATAAACCGTATTCCCGCTGGTACTGCCCTGAATGGATATGACGGGCAGTTTACCAGCCAGTGGTTGCACTGGTCATAGGGGAGAGTGGCATGGGCCGTTCTCCTGACAGGTCTAACTCCGACAGGAGCCATTTCGTGAAAGACTTATTGAAGTTTCTGAAAGCGCAAACTAAGACCGAAGAGTTTGATGCGATCAAAATTGCTCTGGCCTCACCAGATATGATCCGCTCGTGGTCATTTGGTGAAGTGAAAAAGCCGGAAACTATTAACTACCGTACGTTCAAACCTGAGCGTGACGGCCTTTTCTGTGCCCGTATTTTCGGACCGGTAAAAGACTATGAGTGTTTGTGTGGTAAATACAAGCGCTTAAAACACCGTGGTGTGATTTGTGAGAAGTGTGGCGTAGAAGTTACCCAGACTAAAGTTCGTCGTGAGCGTATGGGTCACATCGAACTGGCTTCTCCAACTGCACACATTTGGTTCCTGAAATCATTGCCATCCCGCATCGGTTTATTGCTGGATATGCCTCTGCGTGATATTGAGCGCGTACTGTACTTCGAATCCTATGTGGTTGTAGAAGGCGGTATGACCAGCCTTGAACGCAGTCAAATCCTGACAGAAGAACAATACCTGGATGCACTGGAAGAGTTCGGCGATGAATTTGATGCGAAGATGGGTGCGGAAGCTATCCAGTCTTTGCTGAAAAATCTCGATCTGGAAAATGAGTGTGAAACTCTGCGTGAAGAGTTAAATGAAACTAACTCTGAAACTAAACGTAAGAAGTTGACCAAGCGTATTAAGCTGTTGGAAGCATTTATTCAGTCCGGTAACAAACCAGAATGGATGGTTCTGACCGTTCTGCCAGTTCTGCCGCCTGATTTACGTCCACTGGTTCCATTGGATGGCGGCCGTTTTGCAACGTCGGATCTGAACGATCTATATCGTCGTGTTATTAACCGTAACAACCGTTTGAAACGCCTGCTGGATCTGGCTGCACCGGATATCATCGTTCGCAACGAAAAACGTATGTTGCAGGAAGCGGTTGATGCCCTGTTGGATAACGGTCGTCGCGGTCGTGCCATTACCGGTTCTAACAAGCGTCCTCTGAAATCCCTGGCTGACATGATCAAGGGTAAACAGGGTCGTTTCCGTCAGAACCTGCTGGGTAAACGTGTTGACTACTCAGGCCGTTCTGTAATCACCGTAGGTCCTTACCTGCGTCTGCATCAGTGTGGTTTGCCTAAGAAGATGGCGCTGGAACTGTTCAAGCCATTCATCTATGGCAAGCTGGAACTGCGTGGTTTAGCGACGACGATTAAAGCAGCCAAAAAGATGGTTGAGCGTGAAGAGGCGGTGGTATGGGATATCCTGGATGAAGTGATTCGTGAACACCCGGTTCTGCTGAACCGTGCACCAACACTTCACCGTTTGGGTATTCAGGCATTCGAACCGGTTCTGATCGAAGGTAAAGCGATTCAGTTGCACCCATTGGTGTGTGCGGCATATAACGCCGACTTCGATGGTGACCAGATGGCTGTTCACGTACCGCTGACACTGGAAGCCCAGTTAGAAGCGCGTGCATTGATGATGTCTACTAACAACATCCTGTCTCCTGCGAGTGGTGAGCCAATCATCGTGCCATCTCAGGACGTTGTTCTGGGTCTGTATTACATGACCCGTGACTGTGTTAACGCTAAAGGCGAAGGTATGGTGCTGACCGGGCCTAAAGAAGCAGAACGCGTATACCGCGCAGGTCTGGCTTCTCTGCATGCTCGTGTTAAAGTTCGTATCTCAGAAGAAGTGAGAGATGGCGAGGGTAATATCACCACCAGTACTGGTCTGGTTGATACTACTATTGGTCGTGCAATTCTGTGGATGATCGTGCCAAAAGGTCTGCCTTACTCTCTGGTTAACCAACCACTGGGTAAAAAAGCTATCTCCAGAATGCTGAACACTTGCTACCGTGTTATGGGCCTGAAACCAACAGTTATCTTCGCTGACCAGATCATGTACACCGGTTTTGCCTACGCTGCGCGTTCAGGTGCATCTGTTGGTATTGATGACATGGTTATCCCAGAGAAAAAAGCTGGGATCATCACGGAAGCAGAAGCAGAAGTTGCTGAAATACAGGAACAGTTCCAGTCTGGTCTGGTAACTGCTGGCGAACGTTATAACAAAGTTATCGATATCTGGGCCGCAGCAAACGAGCGTGTAGCTAAGGCAATGATGGAAAACCTGTCCACTGAGACAGTCATTAACCGTAACGGTGAAGAAGAACAACAGGTCTCCTTCAACAGCATCTTTATGATGGCTGACTCTGGCGCGCGTGGTTCCGCCGCTCAGATCCGCCAGTTGGCAGGTATGCGTGGCCTGATGGCTAAACCAGACGGTTCCATTATCGAAACCCCAATCACCGCGAACTTCCGTGAAGGCTTGAACGTACTCCAGTACTTCATCTCAACCCACGGTGCCCGTAAAGGTTTGGCGGATACCGCACTGAAAACGGCGAACTCTGGTTATCTGACTCGTCGTCTGGTTGACGTTGCACAGGATCTGGTTGTTACAGAAGACGACTGTGGTACGCACGACGGTATTCTGATGACGCCGGTCATTGAAGGTGGTGATGTTAAAGAGCCACTGCGTGAGCGTGTATTGGGTCGTGTAACGGCAGAAGATGTTCTCAAGCCGGGTACTGCTGACATTCTGGTTCCACGTAACACCCTGCTGAACGAAAAATGGTGTGATCTGTTAGAAGAGAGCTCTGTTGACAGCATTAAAGTACGTTCTGTTGTAAGTTGTGAAACTGACTTTGGTGTTTGTGCGAACTGTTATGGTCGTGACCTTGCTCGCGGACACATCATCAATAAAGGCGAAGCTGTTGGTGTTATTGCGGCGCAGTCAATTGGTGAGCCGGGTACACAGCTGACGATGCGTACGTTCCACATCGGTGGTGCGGCATCCCGTGCAGCAGCGGAATCCAGCATTCAGGTTCGTAACAAAGGTAGCCTGAAACTGTTTAACGCGAAATCCGTTACCAACTCCGCAGGTAAACTGGTGATTACTTCCCGTAACACCGAATTGTGCTTGATCGACGAATTTGGCCGTACTAAAGAAAGTTATAAAGTGCCTTACGGTGCGGTATTGGGTAAAGGTGATGGCGAAGCAGTTAACGGCGGCGAAACTGTTGCTAACTGGGATCCACATACCATGCCAGTAGTCAGTGAAGTATCCGGTATCATCCGTTTCGCCGATATGGTAGATGGTCAGACCATTACCCGTCAGACGGATGAGCTGACGGGTCTGTCTTCACTGGTTGTTCTGGATAGTGCAGAGCGTACCGGTAGTGGTAAAGACTTGCGTCCGGCACTGAAAATCGTTGATGCCAAGGGTGACGATGTATTGATCCCAGGTACTGATATGCCTGCTCAATATTTCCTGCCAGGCAAAGCAATTGTTCAGTTAGACGATGGTGTCAGCATCTCTGCGGGTGATACCTTAGCGCGTATTCCTCAGGAATCCGGCGGTACGAAAGATATTACCGGTGGTCTGCCACGTGTTGCTGACCTGTTCGAAGCGCGTCGTCCGAAAGAACCTGCAATCCTGGCTGAAGTCAGTGGTATTGTCTCCTTCGGTAAAGAAACCAAAGGTAAACGCCGTCTGGTTATCTCCCCATTAGATGGTGGTGATGCTTACGAAGAGATGATCCCTAAATGGCGTCAGCTCAACGTATTCGAAGGTGAGGTTGTTGAGCGTGGTGATGTGATCTCCGATGGTCCAGAGTCTCCACATGACATCTTGCGTCTGCGTGGCGTTCATGCGGTTACCCGTTACATCACCAACGAAGTTCAGGAAGTTTACCGCCTGCAAGGGGTTAAGATTAACGATAAACACATTGAAGTTATCGTGCGTCAGATGCTGCGTAAAGCAACCATCGAAAGTGCAGGTAGTTCCGAATTCCTGGAAGGCGAACAGGTTGAATATGCCCGCGTTAAAGTGGCAAACCGTAAGCTGGAACAGGAAGGTAAAGTCCCTGCAATTTATGGACGTGATCTGTTAGGTATCACCAAAGCGTCTCTGGCGACTGAATCCTTCATCTCTGCGGCATCGTTCCAGGAAACGACCCGCGTGCTGACAGAAGCGGCGGTTGCGGGTAAACGTGATGAACTGCGTGGCTTGAAAGAGAACGTCATCGTAGGTCGTCTGATCCCAGCCGGTACGGGTTATGCTTACCATCAGGACCGTATGCGTCGTCGTCAGTTGAATGAGCCTTCTGAAGCACCACAAGTGAGTGTAGATGAAGCAACTGCAAACCTGGCAGAACTGCTGAATGCTGGTTTTGGTGGCGATAAGAAGTAATTCTGTAGAGTACCATAGCTAATTAAATGCCCTCCTTTTTGGAGGGCATTTCAACCTATTGATAACGTACCAATTTTTTACTTGGTGCTCTGTTTTAATCGAGTTCCGTTCACTAAATGGAGCTTGCCGCCACGAATCCTCTCGCCCAATTTTTCTTTCTGAAAAGAGTTCAATTTGAAGACCTTGTTCCTCACAATCATCTGGCGCGTAAAAAAGTCGATGCAGACATTGATTCTGAATATATCTGTGAGTGTTACCGGGGCGTTCGTAGTTAAACGGAAAATCCGTAGTGGGTGCCGTCGGGCAACTCGATATCGAGGCGCAGCTTGCTACCTGTTGCCTCAACGTAACGTTTGAGGGAAGACAGTTTCAAGTCGCGGCCAAGCTTCTCCATGTCAGAAACCGTGGGTTGCTTGATACCAAGAGCCAGAGCTATTTCGCTTTGGGTCTTCTGTACCCGCTCACGAAGTTCTGCCAGATGGATGTTTAATAACATTTCTGTTGCCGCAGCTTGTGCATTGGCAACAACTTCGGGCTTTTCATTTGCTAATATTTGATCAAGCGTTCTTGCCATAGTATGTTTACTCCTTTTTTAGCTTTTCCAGATGTGCCGTGAACTCACGATCAGCAATCGGAATCATTGTTTGATAAAACCGTTTCTCGTCTCCGGTTTTGTTACCAGCGCAAAGCAAAATTCCTCTCCGCTTGGGGTCGAACGCAAAGAATGCTCGGAGCGGGTCGCCTTTGCTTTGGACGCGCAATTCTTTCATGTTGCTGTAGCATGAACCGTTCACAGTGTCTGCGTATGGCCTGGGCAACATAGGGCCTCTTTCTCGAAGCGCTATTATTGAAGCTAGCATATTGGCCCTATCGGTATCATCCAAAGCATCGAACCATGCATCAAAGGTGTCCGTCGTTTCTATAGCCCATATAACTACTCCTTACTCAATATAGGTTAAATGCTATATAGGTGAAAATCTATAGTCAAGAAAAATCGGTATCTTGTACGAGGGTGTGAACTTTCATGTGTAAAAGTATTGAACTTGATTTGTCTATGAGCAGTTCCGACAAAATCACCTTAAACATACAATAGATATTATTTGGCATGCAGAAATAGTTCATCGTGTTTAATTCAGATGGCTGGTCAATATGATTATTTTATTTAAAGTCACACCATATAGAATTTATGAAATATTCTTCTTTAAAGAACCTATTTTTACCGGTGTTCTTATATCATTAAAGGCGACTTTAATTTAATCTTTCAGGATAACGAATTACGGTTTGTACTGCTGCTGAATCTTTAAATCATGATACAGGTCATAAAATACAATATTTCATGTTCATATACTCGAAAATAAATATAAACTGAAAATGAGAGGCAATTAGCGCCAATATAAAATAACGAGATAAGATAATGGAGAATATTGAAGACAGGAAAAATGGAGTAATCTTGGTCTGCGAGGACGTAACGGAGGATAATTATATCCTGTTAAATAATCTTTATAAGCGTAATATAGGAAGCTTAGACTACTTTATTTGGAAGAATATTAAAGAAAAAAAATATAATATCTCTAGTGAAATAAAAGCATTTTCGCTTAAAAGAAACGATACATACTTGTCAATTGTTATAGCAAGAAAGTGTGAATTTAGTCTTAAACATAGGCAAGTATCCATTAATATGCTTAGCGATTTTGGCATAGATGAATGTGTAAAATCGCGAACTTTGATAATAGAAAGTGCTAAACAGACACATCGTAATGATGTGGATGCGACGGTATGTTACTCAGATGAAAGAAAGATCAAATGTTATTCAAAGATTTTCGAAAAATACATATGTGACAGAGTGAACGTTTTTGATTTTACAGAAATAATAGTAGAAGGAGCTACCAAAATCGATGTAGACCTGAGTGATTTTAATGAAATAGATAATATTAGTAAAATCAATTTTTTCGGCAGAGAAGTAAATAGAGATTGGATCGCTTACTCAAAGCAGTGTCCTTGCTACAAGTATATTAAGTTGTTAACTGTTGGGAAAGAATTAGCGATATTGGGTTTTGATGATACCACGGTGGAAGTGATAGGTTTGTCAAATACATCTCCCCGTACAATTATATCTATAATTAACGCTTGTTTTGCTATTAGGACGAAATGCAGAATAATTTTACCAAATCCTATTTATTCTGAACTACAAAGTAGGCTAAGTAAACATAATATTATAAATAAGTTTAGCATGATGATTGCCTGGCATACCGAAGAAGATTTCAATTTATGTCATGAAGATATATTTATCAATAAAATCGACAAACGATAAAGGAGTTTAAAATGGGATGTATTTTTTGTCACCCAGAATCTTCCTTTGAAAAAGATAAAATACTTTTACAAGGAAAATATTTCTATGCTTTTGTACCTAAAGGCCAGATAATTGAAGGTTATATAATTATTGCCACTAACAAATGTAATACTGATTTAGGGGGATATCGGTGCTTTGCAGAAATATACGATGAAGAAGCAATAAAAGAATTGAAACAGTTTAAGAATATAATAAATGATTTTTATCGCGAATATTACAATATAAGTCATCCTATTTGTTATGAAAATGGGCGAGCTGGTGGTTGTATCGTCATGGATCCAAATCAAAAGTACTGTTATCATGCACATTTATGTTGTTTCCCTACTGAGATTGATCTTCATAATAAATTAAAGAATCAATTTAAAATGCATACAATAGACTCATTAGATGAACTGAAAATGTTCGGTGAGGCTGGCCCCTATATCTATGTTGAAGATAGTGGTAATAAATATATTTTTACGATAGGTGAATCAGATTTCATTGAGAGAGGAATGATAAGAACAGTATTGGCAAATAGTTTAAATATGCCAGAAAGATCCGATTGGAGAGCTAATGAAGGAATAAAGGAGATGAATGCGACTGCTAAAAAATTCAAATTATATATTAATAACCATATGGAGATTGGATAATGTTATATGCAGATGCAGCTTCTACCTCATGGCCAAAGTCACAAGAAGTGAAAGACATGATAAATATGTATTTAGACACTCTTGGAGTAACTCCAGGGCGATCTTTATCGCAACAATCTAAAAAGGTTACCGAACTCATTGAAGAGTGCCGACATGAATTAATCGAACAAACGAAATTAAATGGTCATGGGACAGTCATTTTTAACTCAGGAGCAACGTACTCACTCAATGAATGTATAAAAGGTACGCTTAAACCGGGTGATAATGTCATTACTACCCATTTAGAACATAATTCAGTACTTAGACCCATAAACCATTTAAAAGATATTGGAGTAAGTAGTCAATTGATCGATGTGACAGATGGTGAAATTGATATATCGCATTTGGAGATTTTATTAAGGAATAAGAAAACTAAGCTACTAGTAGTTCATAGTTGCTCGAATACTATTGGTACATTTTGTAATATAGATGAGGTAGGAAAACTGGCACATTTATACGGAGCAATGGTTTTAGTTGATGGTTCACAATCTTTTGGTTCACAATTAATTGATTTATCGAAAGGTAATATTGATTACTTTGTTTTTAGTGGGCACAAAAGTTTAGGAGGAGTATCAGGTATTGGGGGATATTTTATTCTTGATAATGGATTTTCTCATAATGAATTAATCCAGGGTGGGACAGGTGTATTATCAAGATTAACAACACAACCAACTGGAATACCATACAAGTATGAATCGGGAACACAAAACACTATTGGCATACTTTCATTGTTGGCGTCTATAAGGCGTTTAAAAAAAATTGGGATAGAGAACATTCAAAATCAATTACAAACTCTGCGTACCACTCTTATAGATGAGTTATCACAATTAAATAAAATCAAGCTAATCTGTAAACATAATGTTGGCTTACCAACAATTCTTCTTACAGTGGAAGGTTATCATCCCGGAGAAGTTTCTTATATACTCGAGAACAAATACAATATTATTACACGTCCTGGGTTGCAATGTGCACCATTAGCCCATAAAAAATTTGGCACTTACCCTGATGGTACTGTTCGAGTTAGCCTTGATACGTCGCATACAGCGGAAGATATTTTAAAAATAAAATCTGCCTTGATTGAAATCACTGAAGGAAGTTGTGAAGGAAATACTGATAATTAATGAGAGGAGCTCAGATAACTTACGCAATTTAATAATAAGTGGAACTGTGAATAAAACATTTAAATTTCATAACCTTAATGTTAAAACAAAAGGATTCGCTGCTGATGAATAGTCAAGTAAATTAATTTGATATTTATTTCAAGAAAATAAAGATGTGTCATTAATCACCATTAGTAAATAATACAAGGATAGAATTTTATAAATATATGGAATTATAAGAAATTAATATATATTTTATTAACAATAATAACATATAGGAACATATATGAATATACCTAACAACAATGAGCGTTATATAAACAATTTAATTGATGGCAGGTTGAATTATATACATATTGATAGAAAAGGGGACTTTAGCAATACAAACATAGACTGGAAAAATGCGTTAATTTTATCGGGTTCTTTCAATCCACTTCATAAAGGTCATGAAGAATTAAAAGAAATCGCTACAATGATGACTAAAAGAAAACCCTATTATGAACTGTCAATTAAGAATGCGGTAAAACTTACCATTCCAACCGATGAAGTTTTCAAAAGGATAGAGCAATTCAAGGATAAAGGTAATATAATTTTAAGCGATGCTACGTTTTTTACTGATAAATCGCATATTTATCAAGGAGCAATTTTCGTAATTGGTGCTGATTTATGTCAAGAAATTAATAACCCTATTTATTATGGCGGTGAAGAGGGATTAAAAAAATCTCTTATGACAATTAAGAATAATGATTGTAGATTTCTTGTGGCTGGCCGTTTTTTTAATAATAAATATCATGCAGTTGATGATTTGGTAAATATTAGAAAGGAGCATCGTTTTTTATTTGAATCTATTCCAGAAAGTCTATTCCGATTAGATATATCATCAACAGAAATAAGGTTAATGAATAAATAAAAGGAGATAAATCATGAATAAAGAAAATCACAAAAATCTGCTGGATAACGAAGTTAATTTAAATTCAACATATTTAACCAAAGAGATTCAGAGAAGATTAAAACAAGCTTCATTTATATTTAATCCTGGTGATATAACTTTAAATTCCCAGCTAGATGGTTCACAAATTAAATTATTTTCTGAGATATGTGCGTTCTTGGAGCAGGACGGTAATTTAGATATTCTTGCCTCTTGCATACACGATTTATGGTGTGCAAAATATTTAATCGATAATAGAACTGCTACGCAAGATTCAATAACAAAACTTGAAATTGAATACAATTTGCAAGTCAATTTTTTAAAACCTTATCAAGCATTCACAGAAAAAGAGAAGAAGTTTGAGAAAAGGTTAATCAAGAGCGACTTGAGTATTATATCAGAGATAATGAAAAGTATTTATTTATACGATGACAATATTGCATCTGGTAATTTTAATTATGAGATGTTACTTTCTACAAACGATGCTATTTTTTCAGATTTAATGACAATATTAGGCCACAGTGACAGTATAATAGAAATTGCAGCAGAAAAAATCCATGCCAGTTGGTTTGATATAATGAAAGAATTTTATGCCGATGATGAAAGAGTCCAATCAAAAGAAAAGCTAAATATTAACAACTCAGATTTTATAAAAAACAGGGATGGGATACGCATTGATTTAGCCGCTATTTATATTGTACTCATGGAAATAAAATATAACCGCCTTTACATGGAGGTTTGAAATGATACATTTATTTCTATCACCCCATTTAGATGATGTAGCTTTAAGCGCTGGCGGTTTAATACATAAATTAGTTTCAGAAAATCAAAAGGTAGTTATTTTAACATTTTTTACTGAGTATGACAAAAATATTGCATCTCATTACTTATACTCTGCGAATAATGATAATATGAATTCATTTATAAAACTTTATTCAAAGCGAGCTAATGAGGATATCGCCTTTTGTAATAAATTATCAGCGATTCCAATACATGGTAGAATTTTAGATTGCATTTACAGAACTGATCAATGCGGTGAACTTATGTATAAAAATTCTGCCATGATTTATAGTGGTCTGGTACATAAATCAGATTATGCATCCGATATGGCTCAAGATCTCATCGACAAAACATTGTTAAATTATCAGCCTGATTATATATATGCCCCTTTGGGAATAGGTCGACATGTGGACCATATTATAATAAATAATCTTGTACATAATATAACAGGTTCACGTAAGTTAAAAATATTACTTTATGAAGATTTCCCTTATGTTTTAGGTGAATATCCTATTATTAATCCCGATAGTGTGGAAAATTCTTTATTAAGAAATAACAAATTTGATAAGCGAGCTATATTGTTAGATATTGATTTAAAAGAAAAAATGCAAAATATTTTATTTTATGAGTCTCAATTAGAACCTCTGTTTGGTAACAAATCAAATCTTTTAGTCTCATTGAGAAAATATCATCAATCTATTAACAAAATCAAAATACAAGAACGTTTTTGGTTAATTAAATGAAAGATTAACAATGAAAAAAATATTTATAATATACCATGATCTTTTCTTAAATGGATATGGTGGGGTAGAAATGGTATGTTCGAGTTTAATAAGTTTAATTAACCGTGCCAACATTGAAATTGATTTCATTTTCATATCCTTAAATGAGATAAACAGAATTGAAAATCATGCTTGGTTATCTAATGCTCAACATATATCCTTAGCATCAAGCAATTACAAATCTCGCCAGGATATTGCATGCGAATTATCCTTGATATTAGCAAGATTTTACCCTGAGATTCTAATAAGTTTAGACACAACATCCTGTAATATTGCTCGACTTTCCTGTGAAAAAATTAATTTCCCAGTAAAAACTTACTCTTGGCTGCATACTTCCATTAGAAATCCTACCCCACAGAAAATTAAAGATTTATGCTGTGCCGACGAGCACCTTGTAATCAGTTCTGGTTTACGAGATCAAATGTTATCCTTTGGGATAAAAACAGAGAAACTTCATCTTATTTTCAATCCTATCAAAATGAATCCCTTTATAATTCCTCAACCAAAACACATAGCTAGATTATTATATGTTGGAAGAATTCTTGCCTATAAGTCAAAAAATCTAACTGAACTATTTTTAGCGCTTTCTCAATTACATGGTCATTGGGAATTACATATGGTAGGTTCTGGTGATGATGAGAGTTACTTAAAAAAATTATCTTCACAACTCAATATAAATAACAATATTATTTGGCACGGTTGGCAAGATCAGCCTTGGGAATTTGTAATGAGTAGCATAAAAGAAGTATCCGCTTTTATTTTAACATCAAAATATGAAGGTTTTGGCATGGTATTAGCGGAAGCAATATCCTATGGTATCTATTGTATAAGTTCAGATTGTAAGTGTGGTCCGAATGATATTATCAACGATTTAAATGGCGAGCTTTATAAATCAGGTAGTATTCTTGAGTTGTCTAAAAAATTACAACTCATTATTGATGGATATAAAATAAGAGATCATTATGCAATAAAAAATTCTATTGCCTTTCTTTATGAAGACAATTTCCTGTTAAGAATTACTAACGCTTTATCTCTCCATCGGTAAGTATCTCCTGTCGTAACATATTATGAGAGTTAAACTTAATGCTCTCCTCTTCGGAGAGCATTTGTTTTGCATTGAACAAACTAATGGTGCACTTACTATATAGCCAACATAGGTAAATGATTTATCTCTTGTTTTTGATACTGTTAATAAACGTTTCTCGTGCAGTTGAAGATCCCAGGCGTTCTGCTTCATCCAGCAGATTCAGCGCCTTATCAATATTGCCGTTATTAATTTCGTTTTTAATTGCATCACTGAAATAACGTTCTGTGTCGTTCAGGACAGGTTTGGTTTTCAGTGGAGTGCGCTGTGTTGCGGTAGCTTGTGTTGGCCCAACAACGACAGGCTCCAGTGCCGGGCCTGATAAGACCTGACCAATAGTGATGTTACCGGTGTTTTGTTCCGATTTCACTTTCAGCTTCAATGTACCGGTTTCTGTATGGCGGGCAACGGGATCAGGAATGGCGGGAACGGCGTTGCCGACTCCTTGAGCATAAGCTTTGGCGGGATCAATCATTTGTGTTGATTTTTGCAAATCGGTACGAGTGGTATAGACCAGCACATAAATTTGCTGTTGTCCTAATGCTGGCGTCAGCTTTAATGTGCCTTCCAACCGATCTGTAGACATAACCCCCGGACGTTCATACGGAAAGTAGTCACTTGGATAAAATGCTGCGGGGCGTAATCCCTGATCAAGTACCAAAACATTTGGCGCATAAACTTGTTTATCTTGTACTAAACTGCTCAGCATAATGTCCAGTGAGCCCCGATTTGCCGGAATGGCGAATGCAGCGATTGGCCCCTGAATATTTCCTTCATTAAGGTGCTGGGATGTGGCATTGAGGATAATGGTCTGCGTATCGTTTGGGTTAACTGGCTGCCAGTTCAGTTTTTGCAGTGCTGCTGTTGAGAGGGAAGGTGCAACAGCATCCTGTGTCGTGGTTGCCTTAGCTGTTGTAGTGATAGGTGTTGCATAGCTTATCAAAGGAGCTGCGCTACAGAGTAAGGCACTAAGACAGAATGAGAGCAGTTTAATTTTCATTTTTTACCCTTGTCCGGTTGAAAAAAGAGACTGATACCCACGGGCAAAAGGCATATCAGTCCAAGGCGCTAAAAGTAGCTAAATAATCTTGCTGGCCTAAAACCAGCCGTTTTTAATGGCATTACCACCAGGCTTCGAATTGTGCACCAAAGGTGAATTCATCATCGTTGCCACGGCTGAATTTATGTGTTGCTGTATCACGGTAGGCCATGCCAGTGGTGTAGTTATCGCCGTCGTCTTTCCTTGCATTACCCCATTTTTCATCCCATTTGGCATAGGTGACGAACAGGCGGATAGCCGGACGGGACCAGATGCTATCACCAGCTTGCCATTGCTGGGCAAGGGTGATTTTGTATTGATCGTTAGTGTCATTGGTACGCTGAGATTTGACATTATCATAGCCAATATCCATCAAGGTACTCATCGTTGGTGTCCATTTGTACATTGGACGTACACCAACCGTATACCACGTGTTGCCGTTGTTGTTATCACGGTCGGTATCCTGATACATCGCCACGTACATGAGATCCCATTTTTCTGCGAGATTAATGGCACCGTGATTCAGGATGCGTAGCATATGACCGTCATTGTTTACACTGGCGCCTTCAGAGCGACCACTGTTGGAGGAGGTCATGGAATCTGTCGCGTACTGTACGACAAATTTGTTGAAGCCTCCGGACACACTTTGTGTATGCTCGGCAGTAAACATGAAACCATCTTTGGACGCGTTGCGGTCAAGGTGATAGTTGTCCCGCGCATTAGCACGCCCATAGTCAAAACCAAGTTCCAGACTACCGCCGGGGTTCACTTCCAAGCCGGACAGACGTATGTCGTAGACATCGTTAGACGTGGGAATTTCATGGTTCCTACCGGCAATCCAGCCATGAGAACCGCCAGACTCGGTGTTACGGGTGACGGCCAGAGAGAGTTTGCTAAAGCCTAGATCGATATCTTGCAGGCCGGCACCGGGACCTGAGATATCCCAGTAGTAAAAGTCGATCATATGTACGTCATGACGCTGGTAGAAGCGTTTACCTGCCCACAGTGTTGAGCCTGGCAGCCAGTCGATGACGTTTTTCGCTTGGACATTCACTTCACGGAAAGCGGGATTGGTGGATTCCCAGTCACTTTGTTGCGCTACGGAATAGGCTACGTTGGTATCGAAGTAGAAGCTCTTATCGCCATCTTTCCATAGCTCCTGACCCAACTTAAGTTCAGCATAGGTTTCACATTCATTACCTAAACGGTATTTGCTCTGTGCACCGGTACTTTGGAAACACTGTTGCTCGCCACCGCTGCCGGCCCAGCCAATACCGGAACGGGCGTAACCGTGAAATTCTACGGCTGACGCCTGCATGGACAGTAATCCAGTTATAACTGTCAGTGATATAGGTAATATACGCATTGATTTCATCAATTATTCTCCTGTCGTTTTGTAATTAGCTCAGGCTCAAACACCGGGTTCTTTATGCAAACGCTGGCATGCGGTTCCGTCTTCCCGGAACAAATGGCAGCGGTGGGGAGGTAATCCGATAGTGAAGGAGGCCCCTTCTTCCACGAGCACAACATCAGGCTGGCGATAAACCAGATTTTGATGAATAGCCGGGATTTCAATGTGAACCTGGGTTTCATTTCCCAGCTGTTCAACAACCTGAACTATGCCTTCCAGCGTGACATCTGCGATATCACTAGGAAGGAGGTGTTCTGGGCGTATACCCAGAGATACATTGCTGCCTACTTTTACCCCTTGGCTTTCTACGGGAAGCCAGATTTGCTGGCGATTAGGCAGAGTAATTTGCACCTGATCGACGGCGGTGGCCGTGACTTTAACTGGCAGGAAATTCATTTTGGGTGAGCCAATAAAGCTGGCAACAAAACGATTAACGGGATAGTGGTAAAGCTCAAGTGGTTTGCCGATCTGGGCAACATCCCCGCCATCCAGTACCACGATTCTGTCGGCCAGCGTCATTGCTTCAACCTGATCGTGGGTGACATAAATCATCGTACGTTGCAGGCGTTTGTGTAGGCGTGAAATTTCAATGCGCATTTGGACGCGCAGTGCGGCGTCCAGATTGGAAAGTGGTTCATCCAATAGGAAAACATTCGGTTCAGCGACCAGAGTACGGCCAATGGCGACCCGCTGGCGTTGGCCGCCTGATAGTGCTTTAGGGCGGCGATCAAGCAGATGAGCGAGTTGAAGCATCTCCGCAACTTGCTTTACGCGCTGCTGAATGTCACTTTTTTTGGCGCCGGCCAGCTTCATACCAAACGACATATTGTCTGCAACAGACAGGTGGGGGTACAGTGCATAGGATTGAAAAACCATTCCAACGCCACGCTTGGCTGGTGGTACATCATTTATACGTATATTGTTGATCAGCAAATCACCAGAAGTAATATCTTCCAGACCTGCAATCATCCTTAATAGTGTCGATTTTCCACATCCTGATGGACCGACAAAAACCACGAATTCTCCTTCCTGTATCTCAAGGTTGATGTTCTTAGAAATAATAGTTTCACCATAAGCCTTAGATACATTACGTAGTGTGACGCTCGACATGTGTTCCCCCGGACTATCACCGCAATCCACGGTGAAAAATAATAAATCAGAGTGTGTTTAAGATAGTGGTTGAGTAAATCCTCCATGCCCAAGTTTTTTATGGGGGAGGAGTCAGGAGGATGAGATAGGAGTTGTTGAGGCGGTTAGGTATGAGCTGCTGGATAAAGTGTGATCTTTACTACAAAAAGAGGTGTCTCTTTTTGTGGTCAACAACACGGTTCCTCTGTTTTTGTAATGTAGATCACACCCATCTCAGTTGGGGCGTAGAGCGGGGGAGGATGAGTATTTCTATTGTCGGTTGCACACTAGCTTCGTACCCTCCGCCAATGTAACAAAACAGTTCACCCTGAACCTATTCACACTATAAGTAAAGGACGGAATGATGACAAAAACAAACTTGAAAGTGGGCGCCCGTACCCTGGCGCTTTCTGTTTTAGCTACTCTTGTGCTTTCTGCCTCTGCTTTGGCAAAAATTGAGGAAGGTAAGCTGGTTATCTGGATCAACGGCGATAAAGGCTACAATGGCCTGGCGCAAGTTGGTGAGAAATTTGAAAAAGATACGGGTGTCAATGTTACTGTTGAACATCCGGACAAGCTTGCAGAGAAATATTCGCAGGTTGCGGCAACCGGTGATGGGCCGGATATTATTTTCTGGGCTCATGACCGTTTTGGTGGTTATGCACAGTCGGGTCTGGTGGCGGAAATTACGCCGGATCAAAACCTTAAGGACAAACTGTTTCCATTCACTTGGGATGCTGTGCGTTACGACGGTAAATTAGTTGGTTATCCTATTGCAGTTGAAGCCCTCTCCCTTATTTACAATAAAGACCTTGTAAAGACACCACCCAAAACTTGGGAAGAGATCCCTGCTCTGGATAAGGAATTGAAGGGTAAGGGCAAAAGCGCTCTTATGTTTAATCTGCAAGAGCCTTATTTCTCCTGGCCGCTGATTGCTGCTGATGGAGGATATGCTTTCAAAATGGAAAATGGTGCATATGATGCTAAGAACGTCGGGGTTAATAATGCCGGTTCCAAAGCAGGGCTGAATTTTATTGTCGATTTGGTAAAAAATAAGCATCTGAATGCGGATACCGACTATTCCATTGCCGAAGCAGCGTTCAACAAAGGTGAAACGGCTATGACTATCAATGGTCCGTGGGCGTGGGCCAACATCGACAAGAGCAAGATAAATTACGGCGTGACGTTATTGCCGACGTTTAAAGGTCATCCATCCAAGCCGTTTGTTGGCGTATTGACGGCAGGTATTAATGCCGCCAGCCCGAATAAAGAGTTGGCGAAGGAGTTCCTGGAAAACTATTTGCTGACCAATGAGGGGCTGGCAATGGTGAATAAGGATAAACCGCTGGGGGCCGTGGCGCTGAAATCCTATCACGATATTCTGGCTAAGGACCCGCGCATTTCTGCCACGATGGAAAATGCTCAAAAAGGCGAAATCATGCCGAACATCTCGCAAATGAGCAGTTTTTGGTATGCCATGCGTAACGCTGTTGTTAATGCGTTGACCGGCCGTCAGACTATTGATGCCGCACTGAGTGACGCAGAAGCCCGTATGACCAAGTAGCCTGTAGACACCCTTTTCTGAAAGGGTGTCTCTTTCCCGTAACGACTAAGGATGTTACTTGCGGAAGATTGATCCAATTATCAGCAAAGCTGTTACAGTCGTAGTAAAAGGAATAAGAGCATTATGTCAGCGACGCTCAAAAAAATATCATGGTGGCAGTATTCTGCTCTGAAATGGCTTGCAGTGAGCCTGTGTATACTCTTTACCGGTTATCTGGTGGTCTTGATGTACTCACAGGGAGAGTATCTGTTCGCAATGCTGACGTTGGTATTGTTGGGAACGGGGATTTACGTTTTCGCTAACCGCAATACTTATGCCTGGCGTTATGCTTATCCGGGCATCGCGGGAATGGGGCTGTTTGTGTTGTTTCCGCTCATTTGCACTATTGCCATTGCCTTTACCAACTATAGCAGTACGAATCAACTGACTTTTGAACGTGCACAATCTGTCCTGATGAGCCGTCAGTATCAGTCAGGGCAAACATTCACTTTCAGGCTCTATCCAAAATCCGATCTATGGATTCTGGCATTGGATGCACCGGGCCAGACTAAGCAACTGGTATCGGAGCCGTTTTCTCTGTCAGTAGCGGAAGAAACGACTTTACATTTGCATGAACAGGACAACGCCCAGAGTGGTGAAGCGGCGACATTGCGTATTATCACCCAGAATCGACAGGCGCTGAACCAGTTGGTTGCCGTTTTACCAGATGGTAAGCAACTGAGAATGAGTTCGCTTCGTCAATTCTCTGGTGTACATCCTCAATACTCTCTTGGGGAAGATGGCAAGACTCTTACTAACAATCAAACAGGCACGCTTTATCGCCCTAATACCGATACCGGTTTCTATCAGTCTGTTAATGCTGAGGAGCAATGGGGAAATGAGACGTTAACGCCGGGATTTACTGTTTCCATTGGCTGGAAAAATTTCCTGCGTGTGATACAGGATGAAGGTATTCAGAAGCCGTTTCTCTCTATTTTCGTTTGGACGGTTGTGTTTGCTCTGTTCACTGTGGTACTGACTGTTGCTGTCGGCATGGTCTTGGCCTGTGTTGTGCAATGGGAAGCATTGAAAGGCCGTGCTGTTTATCGCGTGCTGTTAATCTTGCCGTATGCCGTG
Source organism: Photorhabdus khanii NC19 (assembly GCF_000517265.1). Taxonomy (GTDB): domain Bacteria; phylum Pseudomonadota; class Gammaproteobacteria; order Enterobacterales; family Enterobacteriaceae; genus Photorhabdus; species Photorhabdus khanii. Next base: position 35,815 of record NZ_AYSJ01000011.1, on the reverse strand, counting down.
CCATCGTTTATTTCTATTTTGATTTTTAAGGGGTTATTTAACCAGAGTTTTGGTGAAATCAACCTGTTGCTTAACGGCCTGTTTGGTATTAAGCCCGCTTGGTTTACTGATCCGACACTGGCGCGAACCATGCTGATTGTGGTGAATACCTGGTTGGGGTATCCCTACATGATGATCCTCTGTATGGGTTTGTTGAAGGCAATACCAGATGATCTGTATGAAGCATCGGCGATGGATGGTGCTGGCCCGTTTCAGAACTTTTTTAAGATTACCTTCCCGCTGCTGATTAAGCCGTTGATGCCGCTGATGATTGCCAGTTTTGCCTTTAATTTCAACAATTTTGTTCTGATTCAATTGTTGACTTATGGCAGGCCGGATCACATTGGCACTACGACGCCGGCGGGCTATACCGATTTACTGGTGAGCTATACCTATCGTATTGCTTTCGAAGGGGGTGGTGGCCAGGACTTTGGATTGGCTGCGGCGATTGCCACCGTTATCTTTTTGCTAGTTGGTGCACTGGCCATTATCAATCTAAAAACCACCCGTATTAAATTTGACTAAGGAGGGAATGCAATGGCGATGGTTCAACCCAAATCACAGAAATGGCGTTTGTGGGCGACGCATTTGCTGATGTTAACCTTTATTGCCATGATTTTATTCCCGATGTTGATGGTTATTACCATCTCCCTGCGGCCGGGGAATTTTGCCACGGGTAGTTTGATCCCAGAAAATATTTCTTGGGAGCACTGGAAATTGGCGCTTGGCTACAGCGTGGTCTCATCGGATGGTCGTGTTACTCCACCACCTTTCCCGGTTATGCTATGGCTTTGGAACTCTGTGAAGGTTGCCTTTATTACCGCTGTAGGTATCGTTACGTTATCAACCACCTGTGCTTATGCTTTTGCCCGTATGCGTTTTCGCGGTAAAACCACCTTGCTGAAAGGTATGTTGATTTTTCAGATGTTCCCGGCAGTTCTTTCCTTAGTGGCGTTATATGCCTTGTTTGACCGATTGGGGGAGTATATACCGTTTATCGGCCTCAATACTCACGGCGGCGTTATCTTTGCCTATCTGGGGGGCATTGCGTTGCATGTCTGGACGATTAAAGGTTATTTTGAAACCATTGACGGCTCTCTGGAAGAGGCTGCTGCGCTTGATGGCGCGACACCGTGGCAGGCTTTTCGTATGGTCTTGTTACCGCTCTCTGTACCGATTTTGGCCGTGGTGTTCATTCTTTCCTTTATTGGCGTGATTACGGAAGTGCCTGTTGCTTCACTGCTGCTGCGGGATGTGAATAATTACACTCTGGCTGTGGGCATGCAGCAGTACCTTAATCCACAAAACTATCTTTGGGGAGATTTTGCCGCCGCCGCTGTGCTCTCGGCACTCCCGATTACCATTGTTTTCTTGGTTGCTCAGCGCTGGTTGGTTAGTGGTTTGACCGCTGGGGGAGTAAAAGGCTGATTGTGACACTTATCAGTGTGAATCCCTTTAATAGATTGAGATTAAAGGGATTCACGGAAGTATCAATTATTGCTGGTGGTGAACTTGACGGTTTAACTGCCATGACAGTAAATCAGTAAATACCTGCCAGCGATGAAACTGTTTAGTCTGCTCTGCTGTCATTGGCTGTGGTTCACCTAATAATAATCCCGTTTGATTTGCCCACGGTCGAAATTCACCTTTGCCTATCATGATATAGGCCCCTTGCGGTGTAATAGTCACTTCCGGGTTATATCCCTGACACCAGATAGGGTCCAGATGTTCAGTCAGCAAATTACAGCCGGTACGGTAATAAGTCGTATTTGATAGGCTTAAATGATAGAGAGTTGGCCAGATATCTTTATGGCTGCCGACTCTGGTCGCATCAAAAGTCGTGTTATAGCGATAATCAGGCGGCACGTAGAGATAAAGTGGTACGCCGTGACCAATTGCCAGTTCATGGGCATCTGGATAACTGATACCCCGCATATTATGGTCACCGGTTGCTGCAATAATAGTATGGGAAGCCAGTGACTGAGATTTTACCCAACTGATAAACTGCCCCAACTGATCGTTGGTATAACGCAGAGTATGGAAGACCTCTTGTAACTCATCACCGCTAGCCAGATGGCTTAGGCGTTGTTTCTCTGCATCGTTTAGCTTAATGTCGGTTTTCTGATAGCCTTTTGGTGACTTATACGGTGGGTGATGGGTAGTAGACAATGACAGAATCAGAACATGTTCTCCGTTCTTCTCTGCCTGAGTCAGGCGTTCTTCAATATAACGGAACATAAACTCGTCAGGTACACCCCAAGTACCGAATTTGGCTTCCGGGTAGCGTTTTTTCAGCCCATTCTGATCGATAAATTCACTGACGCCCAGATTTGGCAGGAACTGATTCAAATTACGCCATGCTCCGTTACCGGATGTAACGAAGATAATCTTGTAACCATTCGCCAGATAGGGTTTAAACATATTGCTGGTGAAATCGAGATTTTGGGCAGTGGATTGGCTGATTGCACTGTTCGGGCTACGGACCAGGAAGCGGCTCAAACTGTCAATAGTGCCGTCCCCTTCAGAAACAAAACGTTCAAAACGCCAATCGTTTTGCCAGTGCTGACGCAGGGCGCCAAAAACATCAAGGTTTGGACGATCCAGGCTTTGCAGGTGATAGCCCATGCTTTCCATCACGTTAAATATTACATGGGGTGGTTTTTTCTGAGCGACAGGATTGTCGGCGGTTTTAGCCATAAACGGCGACAGACTAGCCGGCGTTGGATTATCCAGAAATTGGCTTAATAGCTTGCTACCTTGCTCATCCGTTGCTTCTGGGAAATAGCTGTTTTTGTCATGATCATTAAAGGCCCAGTTCAATGCCATTGGACCATTAGGTGTCAGCATATTAAGTATCTTAACTTCTGAAACTTGTGTATTGGACTGACGCAGTGGAAAGGTCCCTATGGAGCCGCGCATTCCAACGAAGCAGATAGCCAAAATAGCCAGTGTCGCTATAGCAGAAATTGGCAAACTGGTTTTGCGTGCTGTACGTAAGGTAAGGTGGCGTTGCCAGCGGAGACAAAGCCAGAAGACGAAAGCGGTAAACAGAACTAAGCACAGTAAGCCACGGATAATGGGATAGTCATTCCACAGAGTATGTAACACGGCTTTCGTATCATCTTCCACCAAACCGAAGATGAAAATATCAATCGACCGTTCATAAGTGGCATAGTAATAAACATTGCTTACAGTTAAAGCCCCGACCAGTGTATTGAGTATTGCAGCCAGCCACGGATAGCAACGCTGCCATAGGCTGAAACTGTTTTTGTGAATGGCAAATAAGCCGGCAATCAGCAGACAGGGAACAAATAGCAGACTGGCAATACGGATATCAAACAGCCCGCCAATCCAGAACATTCGTTCTACATCTTGAATAGAGTCAGCAAGGAGCTGATGGCTGCCATAAGTGAGGAGAAGATAGATTCTTCCCGCCATTTGTATTGATACAGCCAGCAGCCAGGGAAGTAAAAGAGCGATAAAAGCCTGTTTAAATCTGGGAAACCACATAATGCCTTCTTAATTAGAATGGATTAGTAAGATTAATTTGGTATTTTATGGGTAAAGATCCTAGCTTATTTAGTAAATGATTGCCTATCCTAATGTTAGGTTATTTTATTAGACATTTTTTGCAGTAAACAGCAGGTCTGACCAAGGTCCAGACAAAATCGATTGAGAAAGGATGGTTTAGATTATAAGCCATCTTTTAGATTGCTGACAAAACCATTTTTAAAAATAGGTGTTTTCGTTTCACTGAGAATTTCAGATAGCGTGTTGTCGGCTGATTAGTTTTCTCTTATCTAATAACAGTTTATTGCATCAACGATGATAAAAGGTTTGGCAGATTAATCAGCCAGAAAGGTGATAACAGTTGGGCAGATATTTAAGCGTTAACAGAGCGCGAAAATATTTTGGAAAGTAACGGTATGAATTGATTTTAGCGTTAAATCACATTAAAGGCATAAAAAGAGGTATGGTTTAAATCAAATCGCAGACCAGATTGATTAAAGCAGTGTAAAGCAAGTTTAATCTGGCGTATTTAAGGCATTGCAGTTTTACATAATAAATTGCAAAATAATAGTACTGTAAGTAATCCGATTTATATTCTGTTAAATCATTTGCTTAGAGACTGTAATTTATTTATGACAAAGTTTATTGTCAGTTGAAAACATTATTAAAGTCGGTTTCTTTGGTAAAATAGATTTTATGATTAAGTTATTCATATTCTTATTTATCTTTTTTCCAGAGAGATGAGCATTAATAAAGTTTTCATTTTTCACTGATAGTTTTATGATGGGTAGGTTTTGAACTGTTATTAAACGTCATTTTTTTAACTTTTGGTTTTAATCGGTATAAGGTTTTAGCAATTGTTTTTACCCTTTTTAGCGCCCAAGGTGGGATTCCACTTTATTTATAATTTATCCAGATATGATTTCGTCTCTAAAATGAGGAAGCCAGCCCTGATGGTATACAGAAATATTGTTAGCGCAACACTTGCGTACTCATATTTGCACAAGTGCAGTTATGGGTACAACATTGTGAGGTAATGACTATGAATACGATGAGTTATTCAGCATTCCGGGCTAACTTGGCCAGAACCTTGGATAAAGTGAATGATGACCACAAGCCCGTTATCATCACTCGCCAGAACGGTAAACCAGCAGTCGTTATTAGCCTGGAAGATTTCCAGTCTTACGAAGAGACGGCCTACTTGATGGCCAGCCCCAAAAATGCTGTTCGTTTGAACCAAGCTATCGTGGAAGTGGAGGCCGGTAAAACCGTTGAGAAAGGGTTATTGGAAGAATGATTTTATCTTGGGCGGAAATGGCATGGGAGGATTATCTGCATTGGCAACAAACCGATAAAAAAACCCTAAAGCGCGTAAATACGCTAATTAAAGATGTTAAACGGCAGCCCTTTGGTGGTCTTGGTGGTCCAGAACCAGTAAAGCATAATTGGTCGGGATATTGGTCCAGGCGGATTGATCGAAAACATCGCCTAGTTTACAAGGTGACAGACGAAACAATCATTATTGTGCAATGCCGCTATCACTATTAATAAAACCTTATTGATGCTCCTTGCTGTGCGATATCAGAAAATGTTTTGGTGAAAACTCAGCAGTGATAGTCGAGGAGCCAAAAGTCAGCAATCTTAAGGATGGTTTAGATTATAAACCATCCTTGAAAATCATAATTTCATTAAGTTATTAAATGGGAAAAGATCGCACTTTCAGAGGAGAACCTGATGTTACGGTGTTCAGTTCTCGGCTGCCCCTGCTTTTTTACGACATGTATTCAAATCATTCAGTAATTGGTTTACATGATCATCACTGAACATCGTTTCCAGTGTGGTATTTAATTTACGTCGCCAGTTGGGATATTCCATTGTAGTACCTGGAATATTGACGGGTTTATCCATATCCAGCCAGTCTTCGGGTTGCAGTCCCAGCAGTGCGCAGGTGCTGTGGGCAATATAGCGATGTAATCCCTGGTTTATCTCGGGTGACATTGCCACCTCTTTCGCAGTGTGGCCGATATGTTCCGGAATACAGCCGTAGCGATGCAATCCCTCTAATAACTCTTGTTTGCTTGCCTGACGTTCGGTATATAGCCTTTGAAGAAGATCTTTATCAGGATATAGCTTGAGTGATTCCCCAAGTGTCAAATCGGCACTTTGCCAGAATCCGCGCAAAGTAGGCAGATCATGGGTGGTTATCGTTGCCATTGCTTGTACTGGGTAATCATTCGGTGCACGGACTTCTCCCTGTCCATTACGCTCAAAGTAGAGCACTTTATAAGAATAGACACCGCTGTCGCGCAGTTTGCTCACAATTTCTTCCGGCACGATACCCAAGTCTTCACCAATGACCAGGCATCGATGACGTTGACTTTCCAGTGCCAGAATTGCCAGCAGATCATCAACTGGGTAGTGTACATATGCCCCTTTGTCGGCGGTTTCGCCATAGGGGATCCACCAGAGCCTGAGCATCGACATAACGTGGTCAATGCGTAGGGCGCCGCAATAGGTCATATTTGTGCGCAGCAGCTCAATGAATGGTTGGTAAGCCTGGGTTTGTAAAACATGAGGATTCATTGGTGGCAGGCCCCAGTTTTGACCCAATGGCCCCAGGGCATCCGGTGGCGCTCCCACTGATGCTTTGGTGCAGTAGACAGCCCGGTTGCACCAGGTTTCCGATCCTCCTTCGGCTACGCCAACGGCTAAATCTCGGTAAAGCCCAATCGGCATTTCACTGGCTTGACTTTGTGCAAAGCAGTCTGCAAGTTGAGTATGGGCCAGCCACTGTAGCCAGAGGAAGAATTCCACTTCTTGCGGGTGAGACTGGCAAAATGTTTGTACGGCTTCGCCGTGTGGATCGCTATATTCTTCCGGCCATACAGGCCAGCCCCAACAGCTGTTATTTTTAGCGTATAGCAAACAGTGCAGGGCGTCATAGACGGCTTGATAGTAGAGGCCTTCACCACCTTGAATGACGAATTGGCGAAAAGAGACCTGTTGGGAGTCAGCTTCTGAACGGGTATTGAACTGTTGATATGCCAGACGCAGTGCTGCCATTTTCAACGCCATGACTGTGGTGTAATCCACCCATTTTGTGCTGCGGGCATGTTGTAACATGCGCTGAGTCGTCTGAGTTTGCCACCACTTCTGCGCTTCTTCACTGTGTTTGAAATCTTCAATCTGATTAACATCAATGTAAATCACATTAAGCCAGTTGCGTGAAGAGGGGCTATAGGGACTGGCGCTTTCTGGCATAGCTGGATGCAGCGCATGCAATGGATTCAATCCGATAAAGGAACCCCCGCGTGCCGCCATCTCTTTCAGCATGTATTTCAGATCGCCAAAATCTCCGATTCCCCAATTGTTTTCTGAACGCAGTGTATAGAGCTGTACACAGGCACCCCAAAGTTTTTCCCCCTTTAACAGCGCATTTGGCTCATAGCAGCGTTTGGGCGCGACTATAATTTGTATAGACCAGCATTGGCTGCCTTGCGTCAGAGTAAGGTGATGGTATCCCTGAGCAAGGGTATCAGGAAAAGTCAGTTGATGGCTGCCATGTCCCTGAAATTCTTCTCCTTGTTCTGTCCGTATCTGCCATTGGTAGTTCCTGTCGTCTTTCAGGGTGATAGTGAAGTGCTGCCCTTGAGTAAAAACTTTTACTATCGGTACGGGGGAAACCGGCTCGTTGGCCGGTTTGTTTACATTTATGGCATCTAACAGGCGGTGCCTGGTGTCTGCGGGAATCGCCTGTGGTTTTCCATAAGCATTGATATAGCTGGCAACAATGCCAGCCTCGGTCGCTAAATGATCGAGGCTCTTATCCTCCATGATTTTTCCTTATCTCTTTGCTTGCCAGATACGTTGTTGATAATCCCGGATTGTCCGGTCAGAGCTGAACATGCCCATTCGGGCGGTATTCAGAATGGCGCTGCGTGTCCAGCCTTGAGTATCACGGTACAAGGCATCGATCCGCTTATGGGCATTGCAATAGGAGGCAAAATCAGCCAGTACCAGATAAGGGTCTCCACCTTCAATCAAGCTGTGCAGCAGCATGTCAAATGCCCGCTTATCACTGTAGCTGAATTCGCCGCTGGCCAGTGCCTTGAGTATGTTGTCCAGATGTTTATCTTCCTTGAGTAACGTCAATGGATCATAACCGGCAGCTTTCAAAGCTTTCACTTCTTCGACGGTGTGTCCGAAGATGAAAATGTTGTCGTCTCCCACTTGCTCGGCAATTTCGACATTCGCTCCGTCTAATGTTCCGATAGTCAGTGCGCCATTTAGTGCGAGTTTCATGTTTCCTGTACCGGAAGCTTCCTTACCGGCAGTGGAGATTTGTTCTGAAACATCGGCAGCCGGGATCATAAGCTCTGCGACAGAAACTTTGTAATCGGGGATAAACGCGATCTTGATGCGATCACGAACAATAGGATCATTATTGATCTTTTCAGCGGCTTGATTGATCGCAGAGATAATGTTTTTTGCCAGATAGTAACCTGGTGCTGCTTTCGCACCAAACAGGAATACGCGTGGAACGATATCCAGCGCCGGATTTTCCTGAATTTGCTTATAGAGCGACAGGATGTGTAGCAGGTCCAGATGCTGACGCTTATATTCGTGCAGGCGCTTAATGTGTACATCGAAAATGGCGTTTGGATCCAGCTTAAGCCCCATTACTTTATTCACATAATTGGACAGGAGGATTTTGTTGCCCTGTTTGACCGCCCGATACTCCTCGCAGAAAGCAGCGTCATCTGCATAGGGTTCAAGCTCTTTAAGTGCATTAAGATCGTTAATCCATTCACGGTTAAGCGTCCGGTCGATCAACCCTGACAAGGCTGGGTTACACTGTTTGATCCAACGACGCGGGGTAACACCGTTCGTCACGTTATGGAATTTGTTCGGCCACAGTTGATGATATTCTGGGAAAAGATCCTTAACGATCAGTTCTGAGTGCAGCGCCGCTACCCCGTTCACGGCAAAGCCGGCGACGACGCAAAGGTTCGCCATCCGCACCTGATGGTTATAATGTACCGCCAATTTTTCCCATACGGCTTGATCGCCCGGCCAGGTTTTCTCCACCAGATTTTTGAAACGGCGGTTAATTTCTTGAATGATGTTGTAATGGCGTGGCAACAGGTGGCTAACCAGATGTTCATCCCAGCATTCCAGCCCTTCCGGCATCAGCGTGTGGTTAGTATAGGCGAAAGTATGGCTGGTTATCTCCCATGCTGCTTCCCAGCTCATTTGGTGTTTATCCAGCAGAATGCGCATCATTTCAGGAATGGCAATCGTTGGGTGGGTATCGTTAAGCTGGATAACTTCATACTTTGGCAGATCTTCTATTTTGCGTCCCGCCAGATGATGGTGACGCAGGATATCCGCCACAGAACAGGCGCATTGGAAATATTGTTGCATCAGGCGCAGGCGTTTGCCTTCCTGATGGTTATCATTCGGATAGAGAACTTTCGTCAGCTTATCTGCTTCAACACCTTGCTGTTCTGCTGCCAGGAATTGACCGTTGTTGAATTTGTCGAGATCAAATGGATCAGCATGTGTTGCTTGCCACAGGCGCAGTGGTTGGGTAACACCGTTGTGATAACCAATAACCGGTAGATCCCAGGCTTCCCCAATCAATGTAAATTCAGGTGCCCAGGTTTCGCGCCCATCGTCTGTCATTAAGACTTCGCCACCAAAATTAACTTCAACATCCAACTGAGCATTGTGGCGGAACCAAGGGTAGGATTCACGCCCCCAATTGTCCGGCTTTTCAATTTGCTGCCCCTGCTGAAAAGACTGGCGGAACAAGCCATATTGATAATTCAGACCGTAGCCGATTGCTGATTGGCCAACGGTTGCCATAGAGTCGAGAAAACAGGCGGCAAGCCGTCCGAGTCCACCGTTGCCTAATGCGGGATCCGTTTCTTGTTCCAGCAGATCGCTCAGAATGATATTTTCTTCTGCCAGGTAAGTCTGAACGTCTTCATACCAGCCAAGGTTAAGCAGATTGTTTGCAGTCAAACGGCCAATCAGAAACTCCATAGAGATATAGTTCACATGGCGTTGTTGTTGGTCGGAAGGAGCAGTGATCTCAGGGCTTGAGGGCAGTAGTTCTGACAGGGCCGCACTGACGGCTTGCCACCACTGATGCTGAGTCATTTCCTGGGCTGATCCGAGGCCAAAGCGCTGCCATTGACGCGTCAGCGCAGCTTGAAACTGGGCTTTATCTAATCTGGTCTGTTGCATGGAGTCTTCATCCTGTAGCTGAAAAAGGAAAATTTAGACACTATGCTGAATGCTCTCAGAGTCTAAAACATCATCCTGGAGAGGTATTAGTCAGGGTGGAGTAAAAGGGCGTAGTCGATAATCATATTCAGCTTGATTTTTAATCTATGTGAATTCATTTTTTCCTGGAGATTGATGGAATGGTTTGCGGTCGTCTTCCATAATTTATCGATGGAAAATGGAATTTGCTGTTCAAGAATGTGATAGGGCGCGCAACTTAATACAATGAGGTTCGCAAACAGGTTTGCAAAGGCTGTGTATTTCACTAAATTTGGTTGGGCTTATTAATGACATTATTACGGGCCGTGATATAAATTATCTAATAACATCACATAGGGTTCCGGCGCAGGTTTTATTTATCGCTTCTTATGGGCACGGAAATCAATGCTTATCCCATCAAAACTGAGTCGTCCTGTTCGTCTGAATAATACGGTTTGGCGTAAACGCCTGTTGATCAGACTGAATGAGTCGTCTAACTATCGTCTTGTTCTGATAACCAGCCCTGCTGGTTATGGTAAAACCACATTGGTATCTCAGTGGGCGGCCGGGCAAGATAATCTGGGATGGTATTCTTTGGATGAAAGCGACAATCAGCCGGAGCGTTTTGCCAGCTATCTTATCGCGGCGTTGCAGCAGGCCACGCAAGGGCATTGCGCCAAAAGTGAAGTGTTGGCCCAAAAACACCAATATGCCAATTTACCCGCGCTCTTTGCTCAACTGTTTATTGAACTCAATGAATGGCGACGACCGATTTTCCTGGTGATTGATGATTATCACCTGATTATGAATAACATTATTCATGAGGCTATGCGATTTTTCCTGCGTCACCAGCCTGAGAATCTGACTTTAACCATCTTATCACGCAATCTGCCTTCTCTTGGGGTCGCCAATCTGCGTGTGCGTGAGCAATTGCTGGAAATCGATAGCCAGCAACTGGCTTTTGATCATCAGGAAACCCAGCAATTTTTTGACAAGCGTTTGACCCCATCGCTTGACGCCGACGATTGTAAACGCCTGTGCAACGAAGTGGCTGGCTGGGCAACGGCGCTTCAGCTGATTGCGCTTTCAGCGCGGCAGTCGTGTGATGCCGCTGAACTGTCGGCTAAACGCTTATCGGGCATTAACGCCAGCCATCTTTCCGACTATTTGGTGGATGAAGTATTGAATCAGGTGGACAAATCGACCCGTGAGTTTTTGTTGCGCAGCTCTATTTTGCGCTCTATGAATGATGGTTTGATCGTTTGTCTTACCGGTGAAGAGAATGGTCAACAGCGTCTTGAAGAAACCGAGCGCCAGGGGCTGTTTATCCAGCGTATGGACGATTCTGGCGAATGGTTCCGCTTTCATCCACTTTTTGCCTCATTTTTACGCCAACGCTGTCAGTGGGAAATGGCATTGCAATTGCCTGAATTGCATCGTGCCGCCGCAGAAGGCTGGTTGGTTCAAGGGTATCCGGGCGAGGCTATTCATCATGCTTTAGCGGCGGGCGATACGGCCATGTTACGCGATATTCTGTTGCAGTATGCCTGGTCGTTGTTTAACCACAGTGAGCTATCTCTGCTGGAAGAATGTATGAATGCGCTGCCTTATGAACAACTGTTGGAGAGTCCGCGTCTGGTGCTGCTTCAGGCTTGGTTGGCTCAGAGCCAGCATCGCTACTCAGAGGTAAATACACTGTTGAGCCAGGCGGAACAAGCACTGCATCAGAAACAGATTGCTATTGAGCCGGATTTACTGGCTGAGTTCGACGCTTTACGGGCTCAAGTCGCTATGAACAGCGGCAAGCCGGAGATGGCTGATAAGCTGGCGAAGAAGGCCTTGGCGGCTCTGTTGCCACAGAATGAATACAGTCGTATTGTCGCAACGTCAGTGGAAGGTGAAGTCTTACATTGTAAAGGCGAGCTGGCTGACGCATTGATGCGGATGCAACAAACTGAGCAGCTTGCGCGCCGTTTCCACGTTCATCACTATGCGTTATGGGCATTGTTGCAGCAAAGCGAGATTTTGCTGGCACAAGGGTATTTGCAGACCGCCTATGAAACGCAGAACAAGGCATTTGAATTGATCCGTGAACAGCATCTAGAGCAGCTTCCGATGCATGAGTTCCTTTTGCGCATCCGCTCACAGCTTTTGTGGTGCTGGTCCCGTCTTGATGAAGCAGAAGAGGCTGCGCGTCGTGGCTTGGAGGTGTTGTCGAACTTCCAACCTCAGCAGCAGTTGCAGTGCCTGACACAGTTAGCCAAATGTTCTTTGACCAAGGGAGATATTGATAATGCCCGCCGTTATTTGGCCCGTTGTGAAAACCTATTGAATAATGGGCAATATCACAGAGACTGGCGAACCAATACTGACAAACTGAGAGTCATCATTTGGCAGAATATGGAAGAGAAAAGCGCGGCTGTTCGATGGTTGGCACAGACCGAGCGACCGGATAGTGTCGATAATCATTTTAATCAGGGCCAGTGGCGTAATATCGCCCGCGCTCAGATCCTTCTCGGCCTGTATGATGAGGCGGAATCTATTTTGGATATGCTGAATCAACATGCAAGAGAATTGCAATTAATAAGCGATCTGAACCGTAATCTACTGTTATGTAACTTGCTTTACTGGCATATAGGACGTAAAAGTGAAGCGCAGAATGCGCTTATCGAGGCGTTGGCTCTGGCTAACCGCACAGGATTTATCAGCCATTTTGTGATTGAAGGTGAGTTGATGGCCCAGCAGCTGCGTCAGCTTATCCAGCTGAATACTTTGTCTGAACTGGAGTTGCACAGGGCACAGCGCATTTTACGTGATATCAACCGTCAGCATCGTCATAAATTCGCTCATTTTGATGAAAGTTTCGTCACACAGTTGCTGACACATCCCGATGTCCCAGAACTTATTCGCAATAGTCCACTGACGCAGCGTGAGTGGCAGGTGCTGGGACTGATTTATTCAGGCTACAGCAATGATCAGATTGCCGCAGAGCTGGATGTAGCAACTACAACCATTAAGACTCATATCCGGAATTTGTATCAGAAACTGGGGATTGCGAATCGTCAGGAGGCGATTCAGCAGGCACAGCAACTGATGCAGATGATGGGGTTAGGTGTGTGACTTCCGGTGAGCAAGCCATTGTTCTGATCAGTGATACTGAACAATGGCTTTGCGTGACAGATTTTAAGATTTTAGCGAGACAATCCGTCCTTTCAGGCTGCGACTAAGTAAGTGTGCTGACAAGGTTAGCGCGGTACCTAGTAGCATCACCAGCATCAATGATTGTTTGGGCGGAAATGGTAATGCCATAGCGCCCAGTGAGATAATGGAGCCAACCGCCATCTGGATGAACCCTATCAATGCGGAAGCGACACCTGCTTCTTCAGAATAAGGTTCCAGAGCGTAACTGGTCGCGGGCCCCATCACAAACGCTAAACCAGCACAAGCGAAAGCAACCGGTAACATATAACTTAGCCAGTGTTGGCTGGCTACGTTTGGCAGCAGATGCATTCCTGAGAACAGAGATAGGCAGCCCAGTGCCATCAGAATTGCCCCAAACAGCAAGCAGAAAGGGCGACCCGTTCGATGAAGGACTTTATTAGCGATCAGGAAGGCGATCATAGTCCAGAGTCCGTTGCCACCAAAAATCAATGAAAATACGAGTGGTGAGATATGGCCTTCGGTCATTAACACTGTTGGTGCAAATGAAACATAAGTAATCATTATTGCCATGATACCAGCGTTAACCAGTGCAAAATGCATAAACCGGGCATTACTGAGAATTTGATAATACTGTTTCAGCGGGAGTCCATGAATTGGTTTAGTGTTTGCGGGGCGCGTTTCTGGCAGCCAAATGGCAATGATAAGCAGCACAATAACGGAGTAGCAGACCAAAAACCAGAATGGTGCCCGCCAGTCAAACAGTTCAGCTAAAAGACCACCGAGCAATGGAGCGAGAGCAGGAACAATATTCAGTGTACTGTTAAGAAAACCGTAGGCTTTAGCTGCCTCGTCACCATTCAGGCGGTCGCGTACACCGCTGATGCAGACGACACTGGTACAGCAAACAGCACATCCTTGAATGATCCGTGCCGCGACAAAAATTTCGGAATTGGTTGAAAGTGCTGCGATCATAGAGCCAATGATATACAAAATGATCCCCATTAAGGCAACCGGTCGACGGCCAAATTTGTCCACCAATGGTCCGGCGATTAATTGCCCCAGTCCCATGATTAGCAGAAATAAAGAGATAGTCGACTGAATGACCTCATTATTAACCTGAAAATCTTCAGCAATGGCGGGAATAGTAGGTAAAAATAGATCGATACCTAGTGGCCCGAAAAGCACCAAACTAAGTAATAGAAAAATGTAATTTCGCATATTTATTCTTTTAGTATTTCAACAAATTGTGATGGTTTTGTGCGTAAATCGGCACAGTGGCATTGATTTTCCAGCATAATTAAAGATTTTGTGTATGCCAGAGATCCTATTAGCGGGTTATTTCAAACTAGCGATAGGTTTATTTAAATATCGTGCACAACCGAACTCTTTACTGCTTTTTCAAACCTGAACTTTATACGAGCTGCTTAACTGTGTAAACCAACCAGGCTGCTTCAGCACTTTTTTAAGGTATGTCAGATTATTAGCAGCCTCTATTCTAAGGTGTTCTATTTGAAATTATTTCATAAATAAATAGTTACTTTATTTTTTCATTTCTTTGGTAACTCATTCTCAATAAAAAAGCATATCATTTCTGACAAATCAGAAATAATCAAGATGGTCACCTATCATATAAGGAATAGTTATAGGCTATACAAATATTCTCATGGTTATCGTTTGAGGCAGAATTCAAGATTTTCGGACTGTTCTACAGGATTTTAAACAGAATTACCTATACTAGCCATATTTACTAGCAGTTCAGTATGTAATTAGCAATGCATTCAAAATAATAATGTTTTTTATACAAAATACTTTAATTTTTTAAATGTTTTTGTGGTTTTTATCGGTTTTTTATTGATATAAATTAGTTTTTAGTAAATATTCTCTTACCTGTTCGCGATTGTTGTGCTTTCTTGTAGTTAGAAATGGTTAATTAAGGTGATAAGATTATGGAAAATGGAAAACGGTTTGAAGATATGCTTTCTCGTTTTGTTGGGAACGGTCCTTATCTGGAAATAGATGGTGAAAAGTATATTGATGCGGCTTCGGGAACATTTAACCTTCCACTTGGGTACACTAATCGCAGAATAGCAGAAAAATTAAAACAGCAAATCGACAGATGTACACATTTGAGTTCAGCTTATACTCATGAAATGTCGCAATATATTCTGAATAAATTAGTTAAACATACCCCTGAAGGAATTAATAGAATATGGTTGCGGGATGTTTCCGGCTCCGGGGCGGTTGAATGTGCCATTCGTATTGCTCAAAAAGCAACAGGGCGGTCAGGGGTTATCTCTTTCTTTCTGGCTCATCATGGTCAGTCTTTAGCTACAGCGCAAATTTCTGGTAATGCTTTTAGAATTAAAGATTTTCATGTCAATATTGATGGTTCTTTAAAAGTGCCAACTCCTGCCAGCGTCATGTCTGAATTGGAACCGAGTACAGAACCAAATCAGTATTTTGACCTGGAACAATTTATTCAATTGGGCTCAAATGACAATATTGCTTGCCTAATTATTGAACCTATTCAAGGAAATGGTGGAAATATCGTTTTCCCTGTTGATTTTTACCGTAAGATTAGAGATATCTGCCATAAACATGACATTATCATTATCGCAGATGAGGTGCAGACAGGGTTTGGACGCACAGGAACATTCTTCGCATCAACTGGTTACGCCAAAGAATTAGAACCAGATATTATTGTTTTCGCTAAAGGCGCTGGTGGCATAGGTATTCCTACCGGTGGTGTATTGATGCGTAGTTCATTGGATGTATTAGAGTCTTTCGAACATTCCAGCACATCAGGCGCTAACCCTCTTTCACTCACAGCTCTCAACGAAATTATCGATATTATCGAAGATGAACATGTTCTGGAGAATGTGCAGAGTCACGAAGCTTATTTGCGTAATGGCTTATTAGCATTACAGCGTAAATATCCAGAAATTACCGGTGTCAGAGGCGTTGGTTACATGTTTGGTTTTGATACACCATCACCGGAATTTGCTGCAAAAGCGATTGCAACTGCGAACAATCATAATTTGATCATCCGGGGTTCTCGTTATGGGAAGGGCCGTGCACTCAAAGTTCGTCCTCCATTAATTTGTACTCAGGAACATTTAAACGAAATTTTGCATAAATTGGATCTGACTTTTGCTGAGCTGACTTTAGATATGCTGGACAACAAGGAGGTAGCGTAATGAAAGCACTTAAATTTAATCAGGTATGGGATGTTCAAATCCGGGATGTTGAGCCGTTACACTGTGTTGAGCCTGATGATGTGGTGGTTGATATTGCGGTTTGTGGCGTTTGTGGTACGGATGTTGGGATTATCACGGGCTCTTACCCTGTTGCGATTCCAGGGACGACTCTCGGTCATGAAACGACGGGGGTTGTCACTCAAATAGGAAGAAGTGTCACGCGTTTTAACGTGGGTGACCGCGTGGTGGTCAACCCAACTTATTCCTGTGGGCATTGTCGGATGTGCCAGACAGGAAGCCCAAATCATTGTGAAAAAAAATTGGGAACCGAAGCTGGGGTTTCCTATGACGGAGCATTTGCTGAACAGTATCTGGCTAAAGAGAGTTCACTGATAAAACTGGATGATCATGTCAGCATGGAAGAGGCATCACTTACCGAACCGCTTAGTTGTACATTAACCGGTGTCGATAAGCTGGGTATCACTCATACTAATATTCGTGCAGCAGTGGCTGGCGCAGGTCCAATGGGGATGCTCTACATTTGGGCTTTACATGCCAGGGGCGTCAAGGCTTTCATGGTCGAGAAAAATGAAAGTCGTGTTCAGTTTGCCAGAGAAAACCTGCCCCCAGAGTGTGAGTTGTATACTGATTTTGATGAGGCTTTGGTTCAGAAATATGGCGATAAATCGGCATTGATCGATCTATGTGTAGATACTACCGGACAGTTAACCGAATACATTTTCGAACATCTAGCGCCTGGCGGAAAATTGCTGAATGTTGCGCTTAAAGATAAACATGCCAGCCTTGATATTCTTAAAATTGCGGATAAGAGCCTTTCAGTCATTGGTTCTATTGATTCTCTGAATAACAGCTTTGAACGTGCTTATACCATGATCCGTGATGGTATTATTCCGGCGGGTCGTCTGGTCAGTCAGATCTTTGATTTTAATGATTACTTGCAGGCTTTTCTCACTGTGGGTTGCGATATTGCGAGCAAAACCCAAAAACCGCTCTATACTCCAAACTGTAAAGTGCTGATCCGCATTTCCGATCTCAATTAATGGAGTTTTTCACATGGATAAATTTAATGTGATTTTTGATATTGATGGGGTCATTGTCGATAGTGAGCAATTGCACTTTGATGTTCTTTGTGCGTTGGCTCCTGATTACACACATCATGTACAACCGCAGCAACTTATCGGTCTGAGTTTGAAAGAAACGCTGGATTATATTGGGGTTCCAGCTCAGCAGCAGCAAGAGATCACTGACAAAATTGTTTCTGTTTACAAAGATAAGCTGTCCCAAAGTTACCTTCGCCCAGGGATTGCCAGGCTGATAGAGGCTTTACAACAGCACAGCATTCCTTTTGGTTTTGTCTCTACTGCGCCGCGTGAAGTGTGTTTGGCTAATATTGGATTATTGGGATTGAGCGAAAGCCCAGCGTTGATCTCCGGCGACGATGTTGTAAGAACGAAACCGAATCCCGATCCCTATCTTGCCATGTTGGAATTGAAGTCGATGGATGTTCATCAAACATTGGTAATTGAAGATACAGATTTGGGGATTACAGCAGCAGTACAGGCAGGTATTCCCTATGTGTATGCCTGGCCTCATGCGTTATCCGTTGCAGAACAGTATCAACAGGCAACCCGTATTATCGGAGTGCTGACAGATATTCCGCAATTTTCCAGGATTAGTTTTGCATAATTTAATGCCCTCCGTGAGTCACATCGGAGGGCGTTTTTATTTATATAGAAGGAGTATGAGTTGTCTGATCTGAATATGGTCTCTTTGGTAAAACAACCCATCATGGCGACGCGCGTCGCTTTTTTTATTGCCGGCTTTAGTCTTGCAAGTTGGGCTCCCCTCATTCCTTTAGCTAAAGAACGGCTGCAACTTGATAATGGCGCTATGGGGCTTCTGATGCTGGCATTCGGTATTGGCTCTTTCATCATGATGCCGATGGCAGGAATGTTGGCTGCACGTTTTGGATGTCGGCAAGTTTTCACTTTATGTGCCCTGTTGGTGTTAGTGATGTTGCCAGGTCTTAGTGTATTACCTACACCGTTGACACTGGCCTGCGCTTTATTTGTTTTTGGTGCAGGTATTGGTGCGATGGATGTTGTAGTAAATATCCACGCTGTTATGGTTGAAAAAATGGCTCAGCGGCCAATTATGTCCGGCTTTCACGCGTTATTTAGTCTGGGGGGAATAGCTGGTGCAGGCTCGGTCAGTGCATTATTGTCTCTGGGAATATCACCCCTTCAGGTGATGTCAATGGCGGTATTACTGATTGTTTTATTGCTACTGCCGGCATGGAGTGGGTTGTTGAACGAAGCAGAATCGGGCAATACACCATTCTTTGCTGTGCCCCATGGCATCGTTATTTTGCTGGGCTTTCTCTGTTTTGTTGCCTATATCATGGAAGGATCAATGCTGGACTGGAGTGGTATATTATTAACCAGTGTACATAATATCAGCAGCCATCAGGCTGGAATCGGTTATACCCTTTTTGCTATTGCCATGACATCTGGTCGCTTTTTGGGGGATAAGATCATTGCCCTTTATGGACACCGGCGGGTTTTTATCAGTAGTGCCTTATTAGCGACTTCTGGATTTATCCTTATTTACTCAGCATCAACAGCAATAATATTAGGACTTTCCTTCCTGATGGTGGGGGCTGGATTATCTAATATAGCCCCAATGCTTTTCACTGCTTCCGGTCAACAGAAAATTATGCCTGACTCGCTGGCAGTTGCGGCGGTTTCTACAATGGGATATTCAGGTATCTTACTGGGGCCTGCAATTATCGGGGGAATAGCACATATTGTGACATTACATGGTGCTTTTGCTTGTGTTGCTTTACTCTCTGTTTCCTTACTTGCAGGATATAAATTTATTAATCCAAGCGGAAGATGATAGAGGGAGTTCCTATGAGTTTGTCACAATATCATTGGCTTAATGAACCATCTGATTGGCAAGCTGGAAACGACTGGCTTAATGTTGCTACAGATCACAAAACCGATTTTTGGCAACAAACATGGTATGGTTTTCAACGTCATAGTGGTCATGTTTTTGGACGTTATATTGAGGATAATTTTACCTTTCAACTCTGTATTGAAGGATGCTTTGAACATTTATACGATCAAGCAGGAATCATGCTATTAGTGGATGAAAAACATTGGTTGAAAGGGGGAGTTGAATATTCTGACGGGCAGGCCACCATTGGTAGTGTACTTACACGCCACCATTCTGATTGGTCTATGGGAATATTTCCGGGTAATGCGAGTAAATTCTGGTTACGTCTGACCTGTGAAGAAGGGTATTTAAGGCTTCAATATTCTATTGATGGTTTACGGTGGCCATTATTAAGGTTATCTCCTTTTCTTGAGGATAAACAACGTGTCTTTGTTGGCGCAATGTGTTGTTCTCCAGAACGTCAAGGGTTACAGGTGAAATTTTCTGATTTCAGACTTACACCACCAATAAAGAAACCATTGCATGATTTAAGTTAGGTAGGATTCTTTTAGAAGAATTACATTTGCTGAGACAGACGTTAAAACACCCGAAGCAATGAGCTTCGGGTGTTGAAATGTCAAACGATATCAAAGTTAAATGTTCAGGCTTTTTCTAAAATAAAACCGGTAAAGTCAGCGGTTGCTTCTTCTGGGAGGGCGACAAATTGGTCTTTTAGCATGTAAACGCGTAATAATCCCTCTTCATCTGTATTTAATTCAACAGAACCGGTCGTAAAATTGAAGCTATCTACAACAAAATATTCGGGGCCAGATGTACGATTCTGTAAACCAAAATAAGCTGGCAAGGCTCTTTGTGGTATTTTTTTTGTTGATAAGCGTGCTGTACTAGTCAGTCTATATTTAACATTAGGCTCCAATCCTTTTATAATTTGATCAATGATGCCAGAATCAGAATAACTTGGGATTCTCAGAAAGTTAACACCATTCTCGGATAAGATTTCTACAGTTTCAGGGGTTGGGATTCTCCAGCCACGATATCCTTCGTTAAATGAACCATTAACCAGCTCTTTATTCGCGTTTTTTGTATTAGAATAATCTGCGCTATTTAGCATTTTCTTCATATCCATATATTAGTCCTTTTAAATAAATAACAATTAAATTTAGTCTTGCTTAATAGACTCTTTTCGGTAAACATTTTATCAACAATGAAAAAATATTAAATCGTGTTTTTTGATTGAAAATGATATTTGTGATAACTAATGTGAAAATAAATGATAGGGCTAAATTATTTCGATGGGAATTTGTTTTAAAATAATTTAACTATATTCCAGTTAAAATATTAATTTATAATTTTTGGGTTTATTTTCTCAACCAATATTAAAACACCCGGAGCTTCCTGTTCCGGGTGTGTTTTAATGTCAAACTACTTCGAAGTTAAATAGTTAGGCTTTTTCTAAAACAAAACCGGTAAAGTCAGCGGTTTCTCCGTCTGGTCGATGGCCAACTTGGTCTTTCAGCAAATAAACGCGTAAAAGCCCCTCTTGATCTGTGCTTAATTCTACCGAGCCCGTTGTAAAATCGGTGCTGTTTACAGCAAAAGATTCGGGGCCATCGGTACGGCTCTGTAAACCAAAATAAGCTGATGAGGCCCATTCTGCTGATACGCGCGCTGTAGCTGTTAGTTTATATTTAGTGTTAGGTTCTAATCCTTCTATAATTTGATCAATGACGCCAGAACCGGTAACGCTTTGGATTCTGAGAAAGTGAATGTCATCTTCAGATAAGATTTCTACTGATTCAGGGGCCGGGATTCTCCAGCCGTTATATCCTTCTTCGAATGAGCCGTTAACCAGTTCTTTATGAGAGTTTTTCTTGTTGTCAGAATAATCTTCGTTATTCAGGATTTCTTGTACGTTCATATATTAGTCCTTTTTAAATAAATAGAAATGAATTTAATTTCTTTCCGCGCTTTGTTTTTCGGGGGGCACTTTATCAATAATGGGATAATACTCAATTGTATTTTTTGTTGGTGGTGAATTGTAATTTGAGAAAATTGGTATAAAAATAAAACAAATGAGGGAAATTTTCGATATATTTAGTATACATGGGCCATTATTCTCATTATTTGTTGGTATTAATTGGAATTTTATTTTGATTTTTATTTTATGTAGATGATTTGTATATCGACGAGTAATGTATTTGTATGTTAAAAGTTAAATTTTAATTGTGCATAAAACGGTTATGTAGAAATAAAATATTCATAAAAAATATATTTTCTAATGTTGGTTAGAGCTATATGGATGAGTTTTTATTTAAAATTAAAAATAGATATTTCAAATGGAAATTATTTTTTATCGTATTTTTCTGTATTTTACTGCCTGGTATTATCACCAGACAGTTTGTTATATTAAATCCTATTTCTTGTCGTTATTGCCTGTTAAGCGATTTTATTTAAAATCGAATTATTTGAGAAGAAAGAAAATTAAATTATCGGCCTAAATAACTATCCCAATCTTTCCAGACAGGTTGTAACCCTGCTTTAATCAATACATCCGCGACCTGATAAACGGAGCGATTATCATGCGGAGTAAATTGTTCTAATTCTTCGTGGCTATTGTCTGCGTAACCACCGGGTTGGGTTTTCGAACCTGCGCTGACATTATTGATTGCCAGTGGTATTACGTGATCGCGAAAGAAGGGGGATTCCCGGGTAGAAATAGAAAGTTCCACATCTGGAGCAAACAGACGAAAAGCACAAATCAGTTGTACCAGTTCTGCTTCACTCATTAATGATGCAGGTTCAATACCTCCGGCACAAGGCCGCAAACGTGGGAATGAAATTGAATAACGACTTTGCCAGTATGTGCGTTGTAAAAAGAGTAAATGTTCAGCCACCATATAACAATCTGTCCGCCAGTGGTTAGATAGGCCAATTAATGCCCCTAAACCAATTTTATCAATTTTTGCCCGGCCAAGACGATCCGGTGTTTCTAGTCGCCAATGAAAATCTTGTTTCTTACCCCGTAGATGATGCAGCCGATAAGTTGGTTCATGATAGGTTTCTTGATAAACCATTACACCATCCAGCCCCAACGTTTTGAGTTCTGAATATTCTTCCTGAGTCATTGGCTGGACTTCCATCATTATGGAACTGAAATGTTCACGGATAAGTGGCAGATAACGGCGGAAATAGTCCATACCTACTTTACTTTGATGTTCTCCCGTGACTAATAGCAGATTGTCAAAGCCCAGAGCTTTAATCGCCTGACATTCTGCAATAATTTCATCTTCATTTAGTATCTTGCGCTTGATGTGGTTACTCATTGAGAATCCACAATAGGTGCAATCATTGGCGCACAAATTCGAGAGATAAAGCGGCACATAAAAATCAACGGTATTACCGAAGCGTTGACGAGTCAATTTCTGTGCCTGTTGTGCCAGCGGTTCTATATAGGATTTCGCCGCTGGTGAGAGCAGTGCCATAAAGTCATCCAGATTTAATTTGTGGCTGCCCAATGCCCGTTCGACATCCTGCGAAGTTTTGCTGTTAATGCGAAGGGTAATGTCATCCCAACCCAGTTGCTGCCAGCGATAACCAAAACTGTTGTTCAAAAGATGATTAGCCATTAGAACGTTCCCAGAAAATCAGTCAATGGGCTGGATGCAACAGCGTGTTGTTTTCGACTTGCTAAACCAGCCTGATAGGATAATTCGCCTGCTGCAATTGCCATGCTAAATGCCTGTGCCATTTTTACTGGGTTATGCGCGACGGCAATAGCGGTATTGACCAATACGGCATCAGCACCCAGTTCAATCGCTTCCAGTGCATGGCTTGGTGCGCCGATGCCCGCATCGACAACCACTGGCACCTGTGCTTGCTCAATAATAATTT
Organism: Photorhabdus khanii NC19; assembly: GCF_000517265.1. Taxonomy (GTDB): domain Bacteria; phylum Pseudomonadota; class Gammaproteobacteria; order Enterobacterales; family Enterobacteriaceae; genus Photorhabdus; species Photorhabdus khanii. Next base: position 12,767 of record NZ_AYSJ01000011.1, on the reverse strand, counting down.
GCAGGAAATCCCGGGTTAGCAGTCCCTGATTAGAGCCAATCGGCGCGCCCAAAGGCATGACTGCCGCGCAGCCCACTTCTTCCAGACGTTTACACAAAACAGGATCCGCACTGCAATAAGGTAGAACGACAAATCCGTCTTTGACCAGCATTTCAGCGCCTTTGAGCGTTTCGACCGGATCGGGCAGCAAGTATTTCACATCAGGATGGATCTCCAGTTTGATCCAGTTTGTTGCCAACGCTTCACGGGCCAGACGGGCCGCGAACAGAGCCTCTTCTGCGGTTTTGGCTCCAGAAGTATTTGGCAGCAATTTGACGCCAAGTTTTTGTAATGGTGCCAGAATAGCGTCATTACCTCCCTGCAAATCAATGCGTTTCATCGCCATCGTGACAAGCTGACTGCCAGAGGCAGCTATAGCCTGAATCATTAAATCTGCATTAGCGAATTTGCCTGTACCAGTAAACAGACGGGAATCAAAAGTAGTATCAGCGATTTTTAACATATCAACCTCCGGCAATAGCCTGAAATAAAAGGATATTGTCCCCGTCATTAACTTGGTGCGTACTCCAGTTCGAACGCGGAATAATGGTTTGATTAATGGCCAATGCCGTTCCCGGTTGTGACCATTCAAGTTGTTCCAGTAATTGTTGTAGAGCCAGAGGAGCGGTAAGCTCCATCAGCTGGTCATTTATAGTAATTTTCATGCCATATTTCCGCAGATTGGGCATTGCTGCGATTGACTGAGCTGTAGCGTGCTCCAGCTTTGCTGCTTACCATCAAACAGCCGGAGTTTGCCACTTAGCGGAGAGGGAATTCCGGTTAACATTTTGATGGCTTCCAATGCCTGCAAGGTGCCGATGACGCCGACTACCGGACCTAATACACCCGCAGTTCGGCAATTCCTCTGTGGTTCTTCCTGATCAGGGTAGAGACAGGTATAGCAGCCATGAGGATAAGGGGGTTCAAACACCATAAGCTGACCGCTGAACCCAACGGCACTGCCGCTGATTAAGGGTTTTCGCGTGGCCACACAAGCCGCATTGATAGCATGGCGGGTTGCCATGTTGTCACAGCAATCAAGAACCAGATCGACCTGTTTTACGCTTTTTTTCAAGGATTCCACATCTTGACGTTGATTAAGAACAGTTACTTTTACCAGTGGATTCAGTGCATTGAGCTGATTAGCTGCAAGTTCAGCTTTTGATGAAGTGATATCCTCAGTGCGGTAAAGGATTTGTCGTTGTAAATTGGAGATGTGCAGTTGGTCATCATCTGCGAGATAAATTGTTCCCACACCTGCTGCGGCGAGGTAAAGAGACGCAGGGGCACCCAGCCCTCCCAGACCGACAATCAGTACACGGCTGGTTTTCAGTTTTTCCTGCCCTTCAGGGCCGATATCTTCCAGCAACAGTTGTCGGCTGTAACGCATAAATTCTTGATCATTCAGCATAAGAACCTCTCAATACCTTCAACTAAATGCCTTCAACCAGATGAAGCAATTGCGCGGTTGTCTGACGCCAATCCTTTGCTTTGGTAATCGCACTGACCAGTGCCACACTACCAACTCCTGTAGCAATAACATCCGGTACACGTTCAAGAGAGATGCCTCCGATAGCGACAGTAGGATAATCCGGTGTGTTTTCTACCTGTTGTTTTAGTGCTGCTAGCCCTTGTGGGGAAGAGGGCATTGTTTTGGTAGTCGTCGGGAAAATATGGCCGAGGGCGATATAAGATGGACGTAAAGATTTTGCCCGTGCCAATTCTTGTTCATTGTGAGTGGAAATGCCTAACCGCAATCCGACTTCCTGGATTGCATTCAGATCGGCGTTATCCAAATCTTCCTGCCCCAGATGAACACCGTAAGCGCCATGCTTGATCGCCAGTTGCCAGTAATCGTTAATAAACAAACGGGCGTTATATTGGTGGCCGAGCGTGATGGCCTGCTTAATATCTTCTTCTACCTGATCTTCTGGCAAGTCTTTGATTCGTAACTGGATGGTGGTAATTCCTGCCTTTAACAGGCGGGAAATCCACTCCAGTGAATCCACGACCGGATACAGCCCCAATCTGTGTTCCGTCGGGGCAAATGGGGCGTTAGGCAGATTACTCATGAGAGATTCCCTCCGCACTGTGATACAGCTCGCTACCGCGGGCGCGGAATTCTTCTGACATCTGTTCCATACCGGCGGCATAATCGCGTACTTCCTGAGAGATCTTCATCGAGCAGAATTTAGGCCCGCACATAGAACAGAAATGAGCAATTTTACCGGAGGCTTGTGGCAGAGTTTCATCGTGATAGGCACGTGCGGTATCTGGATCGAGCGCCAGATTAAATTGATCTTCCCAACGGAATTCAAATCTTGCTTTTGACATAGCGTTATCACGGATTTGTGCGCCTGGATGGCCTTTGGCGAGATCGGCAGCATGAGCAGCAATTTTGTAAGTGATCAGTCCTTGCTTAACATCATCTTTGTTTGGCAGACCAAGATGTTCTTTCGGCGTCACATAACAGAGCATGGCGCAGCCAAACCAGCCAATCATCGCTGCACCAATGCCCGAAGTGAAATGGTCATAACCTGGCGCAATATCTGTCGTCAGTGGGCCAAGGGTATAGAAAGGGGCTTCGTGACAGTGCTCCAATTCTTCTGTCATATTGCGGCGAATCATCTGCATTGGCACATGTCCGGGGCCTTCGATCATCACCTGAACATCATATTCCCAGGCAATTTTGGTTAGTTCGCCTAATGTGTGTAGTTCTGCAAACTGGGCTTCATCATTGGCATCTTGAATAGAACCGGGGCGCAAGCCATCTCCTAAGGATAGCGAAACATCATAAGCAGCACAGATTTCACAAATCTCGCGGAAATGTTGGTAGAGGAAGTTTTCCTGATGATGAGATAAGCACCATTTCGCCATAATTGAGCCACCGCGGGAAACGATCCCGGTGAGGCGTTTGGCTGTTATCGGGACATAGCGCAGCAGAACGCCTGCGTGAATAGTGAAGTAGTCCACCCCTTGTTCTGCCTGTTCCAGCAAGGTATCACGGAACATTTCCCAGGTGAGGTTTTCCGCTACGCCATTAACTTTTTCCAGAGCCTGATAAATGGGGACTGTACCGATAGGAACCGGGCTATTACGTAAGATCCATTCGCGGGTTTCGTGGATATAACGGCCAGTGGAGAGATCCATTACCGTATCCGCTCCCCAACGGGTAGACCAGATTAGCTTTTCCACTTCCTCCTCAATAGAAGAGGTTACCGAAGAGTTACCGATATTGGCGTTAACCTTCACCAGAAAATTACGACCAATAATCATTGGTTCTGATTCAGGATGATTGATATTGGCAGGAATAATCGCCCGGCCAGCCGCGACCTCCTGACGGACAAATTCAGGTGTGATATTTTCTGGCAACTGAGCGCCGAAGCCTTGCCCGGCATGTTGTTGGCGTAGTACATCGCCGTGGATACGTTCACGTCCCATATTTTCCCGCAGTGCGATAAATTCCATTTCCGGTGTGATGATGCCTTTACGGGCATAGTGCAATTGCGTAACGCGTTTGCCTTTACCTGCTTTTAATGGATGAGGGCGGTTATTGAAACGTAAATGATCGAGACCGGCATCCGCCAGGCGTTGCTGAGTAAAATCAGAGCTGAGGGCAGTAACGGGTTCTGTATCTTGGCGTTCGCCGATCCATTGCTGGCGCAATTTAGTTAACCCAACATGCACATCCAGCATGGAATCAGGATCGCCATAAGCACCAGAAGTATCGTAAACAGGGATAGCTTCGTTTTCCTCATATCGCGGTTCTTCTTTAGTTCCACCAATTAAAGTGGGCGATAACTGAATTTCCCGCATTGGGACTTGGATATCGTCACGTGAACCTTGGAGATAAATTCGTCGAGAATTAGGGAATGCGACTCCCTGAATAGAATTAATAAATTCCTGAGCGGCATCGCGTTGAGCTTGACGTGGACGTGCCGTGCTGGGTTTTGGTGAAATATCAGTTGCAGGGATAACAATATTATTAGACATAGCAAATTCCTAACCGTGTTATTGGGAAAGTTGCTTGTCTGGAGCTCGCAGGGAGTAATAATTGATGGCTGGATGGACTCTTGGTAAGAAAACCGGGTGAGCCGACAGCGGTTGATTACTCTTGTTCCACTTCGCGGGTATTAACCCGATCAGGTTCTGCGGATCCCGAATTAACGGTCTCAGCCTGTGTATGCTGCGATAAAACAGCTTACGCTAGGCACTCCGACAAGAAAGTAGGCATAAGTATAGAAGGGATTATGAAAACTACAACCCTTGATAAATGAAAGTATTTATAATGACCAAGTTAATTGTTTCCAGCTATGTTGTTTTGCCTCAGCTTGCAAACGAGTATCGGCATTGACAGTAATCACCTCATTGGCAAACTGACACATCGGCAGATCATTAATCGAATCACTGTAAAAACGGATAGTTTCAGGATAACTGTTTTGTTGCTCCAACCACTGTTTCATTCGTTTTACTTTACCTTCACGAAAAGTGGCAATACCGTCTATTTTGCCGGTATAACAGCCATTTTCTATTACCATATCAATGCCCAGCGCAGTGTGAATACCCAATTCGGCAGCTATCTTTTTCACAATAAAAGAGACGGTGGCTGAAATAATCATGACTGGAACCTGCTGCTGTTGATACTCTTCAAGCAGAGCTTTGGCTTGTGGGTAAAACCGTGGTCTGATTTTCTCTTTAACAAATTCGGTGAGCCAGACATCAACCCGCTCTAGCGGAACCTGATGTAATGTTTCCAAGCTGAATGCCAGATAGTCATTCATATTCAGCATACCTGCGCTGTAATCAGCCATCATTTTTTTGTCTGCTTCGATAAAGCTGGGATCAGTAATTATGCCTTTTTCCCATAAGAATTCTGTCCATATAGCGCTGGAATCACCGGAGATTAAGGTGTCATCCAGATCGAACACTGCAAGCGGTTGTGGCATGATGTTGTGTTCCTCAGGTCAAAGCACATTAATAGCTGAGAATCATGCCTGTCACTGCCTGGTCAGGCAATACAATATATAATAAGACACTCTTTTTCTGATGAAAAAGCGTATGATTTATACACATATTAGAATAATTTAAGATGTCATAGTGATGATGCAACAACAAATTACAGGTACAGAACGTGGCTGGTGGATTATTAGCTATGAAAATCGTATTTGGCTCCCTAAAGGTGAATTACCCTTTGGAATAGCGGCTCAATGGTCACTGCAAGGAAAAATAGCATTGCCTATTGGTGAATGGCAGGGAGAGAAAGTTTGGCTTATTCGTCAAAAAATGTCTTCCGATATGGTTTCGCTACGGGAAATTGTTTCAAGTGAGTGCGGATTGTTTCAGTTAGCTGGTCGGGGAGTACAGCTAGCAGAGTTTTATCGTGCTCATCAATATTGTGGTTATTGTGGCAATGAAATGTACCACAGTGTCAGTGAATGGGCTTGTTTGTGTAACCACTGCCATGAGCGTTATTATCCGCAGATTGCGCCTTGCATTATTGTCGGTATTCGCCGTAATGATCAGATTTTGCTGGCGCAGCATCAACGTCATCGCGGGAATATGTACACAGTACTAGCGGGATTTGTCGAAGTAGGTGAAACACTCGAAGAAGCGGTATCCCGCGAAGTAATGGAAGAAAGTAATATTAAAGTCCGTAACTTACGTTATGTGGCTTCTCAGCCGTGGCCTTTTCCTCATTCATTGATGATGGCATTTCTGGCTGATTATGACAGCGGTGAAATCCGTCATGATCCGAAAGAGCTGATTAGCGCAGACTGGTATCGCTATGATCAACTGCCATTGATCCCGCCAGCCAATACGATTGCCCGCCGGTTGATTGAAGATACGGTTGCTTTATGCCGAAATGCGTAATGTACTGTTTGGTGCGATTCAACGGGAGAGATTTGCCTGTCATGTTACAATGGCAGCAAATCATTGCAGCCAGATAATATTGCGGCCAATAAATAAATGGAGCCTGTTATGAATGAGTTGAAAAACGACCGCTATTTGCAAGCCTTACTACGCCAACCCGTTGATGTTACACCTGTATGGATGATGCGTCAGGCTGGTCGCTATTTGCCGGAATATAAGGCTACCCGTACCGAGGCAGGTGATTTTATCTCTCTATGTAAGAATACTGAACTTGCCTGCGAAGTCACTTTACAGCCTTTACGGCGTTATCCGTTGGATGCGGCGATTCTCTTCTCTGATATTCTCACTATTCCTGATGCAATGGGGTTGGGACTCTATTTCGAGGCAGGTGAAGGCCCGCGTTTTAAGTCCCCTATTTTAAGTCGTGCTGATGTTGAAAAACTGCCGGTTCCTGATCCTGAAATGGAGCTGGGTTATGTGATGGATGCAGTGCGTACCATCCGTAAGGCACTGGCGGGTCAGGTTCCTTTGATTGGCTTTTCCGGTAGCCCGTGGACACTGGCGACTTATATGGTGGAAGGCGGTAGTAGTAAGGCATTCACTAAAATCAAAAAAATGATGTATGCCGAACCCGCTGTCATGCACCTATTGCTGGGTAAACTGGCAGACAGTGTTATTCTTTATCTTAATGCCCAGATTAAAGCGGGCGCTCAGTCCGTGATGATTTTCGATACTTGGGGAGGCGTGCTGACGGGGCGGGATTATCGCGAGTTTTCCCTGCGTTATATGCACAAAATTGTTGATGGCCTGATCCGTGAAAATGAAGGTCGCCGTGTGCCGGTAACATTGTTTACCAAAGGCGGTGGGCAATGGCTGGAAGCAATGGCTGAAACGGGTTGTGATGCCCTTGGTTTGGACTGGACGACAGATATTGCTGATGCACGTCGTCGTGTAGGGAGTAAAGTGGCTTTGCAGGGCAACATGGATCCATCTATGTTATATGCCTCTCCAGAGCGGATTGAGCAGGAAGTTTCGACAATTTTGCAAGGTTTTGGTGCGGGTTCTGGTCATGTTTTTAACCTTGGTCATGGTATCCATCAAGATGTATCGCCGGAACATGCTGGTGTATTTGTTGAAGCGGTACATAAACTTTCAGCTAAATATCATCAGTAAGAATATGATTAACACGAAAGCATTACGTCAGGAACAAATAGAAAAGGCTCAGCAAGTCATCCATTATGATGATTTTTCCTCACCAAAATTGATTGCTGGTGCTGATGTGGGCTTTGAACAGCAGGGAACGGTTACCCGCGCAGCTATCGCTGTTCTCTCTTATCCTGCCCTTGAACTGGTGGAGTATCAGATAGCCCGAATTGAAACTACACTTCCTTATATCCCTGGTTTACTCTCTTTTCGTGAATATCCTGCATTGATGGCTGCCTGGCAGTCGCTGAAACATACACCTGATCTGGTCATGGTGGATGGCCATGGTATTGCTCATCCACGTCGTTTAGGCGTTGCCAGCCATTTTGGTTTATTGGCGAATGTACCTACGATTGGCGTGGCAAAACGTCGTTTATGTGGTGAAAGTGAACCATTGGGTGAGCAACCCGGCAGTTGCCAGCCTTTGATTGATAAAGAGGAGCAGATTGGTTGGGTATGGCGAAGTAAAAAACGTTGTAATCCATTGTATATTTCTACAGGACACAGAATCAGTCTTGATAGTGCATTGCTATGGGTAGAGCGTTGTGTGAGAGGTTATCGCCTACCTGAAACTACCCGTTGGGCGGATGGTATCGCCTCAAATAGGGCGTTTTTTGAACAAATGATGCAGAAAAATCCTTAAATTCGGTGTAAGCGTGTGGATCTTCTTGAATTTCAGGTAAACTGCGAAGCAAATTATGCATTAATGAGTAAGAACTAATGTTACGAAACCCGATACATTTACGGCTGGAAAAACTTGAAAGCTGGCAGCATCTGACTTTCATGGCGAGTTTATGCGAACGGATGTATCCAAATTACCAGATGTTCTGTCGTCAGACAGCGTTTGCAGAACCTGCTCTTTACCGCCGTATCTTGGATTTGGTGTGGGAAATATTAGTTGTAAAAGATGCCAAGGTTAATTTTGATAATCAGCTGGAAAAGTTGGAACAAATTATTCCGTCAGCCGATGATTACGATATTTACGGTGTGTACCCGGCAATTGATGCGTGTATTGCGTTAGGGGAAGTTATCCATTCCCGTCTGAGTGGTGAAACATTGGAGCATACAATTGCAGTGAGTGAAATTTCAATTCGCACCGTTGCTATGCTTGAAATGACTCATGCCGGGAAAGAAATGACCGATGAAGAATTAAGAGTATTACCTGCCATTGAACAAGAGTGGGACATTCAATGGGAAATTTATCGCTTATTGGCCGGCTGTGAAGAGCGGGATATTGAGTTGATTAAAGGATTGAAAGCTGACCTCCGGGAGTCAGGAATTAGCAACATAGGCATAAATTTAACGCAGTAAAGTGAAAAAACGTGATTTAATGCTTTAAATGCCATGTTCAAAGGCTTCACTTTTGCCCCCACTCTGTTCTACATTTGGGGGGTGAAAAGAAGTGGCTATCGGTGCGTGTATGCAGGGGTGCTGTCATTCGGCATATCCGTCGCACTCGATGCTTTGCAAACGATAAACACACTGTAAGGATAATCTATGAATAAGACTGAATTAGTTGATGCAATCGCAGAAAGCGCAGACCTGACCAAAGCTCAGGCGAAGGCTGCTCTGGAATCAACTTTGAATGCAATTACTGAATCCCTGAAAGAAGGTGATTCAGTACAACTGGTGGGCTTTGGTACTTTCAAAGTTAACCATCGCGCAGAGCGTACTGGCCGTAACCCTCAAACCGGTAAAGAAATTACAATCGCTGCTGCGAACGTACCTGCTTTCTCTGCTGGCAAGGGCCTGAATGTCGCAGTTACATAATTTCATTGCAAAAAAGAAAAGATAGAAGGGGTATTTATCCCCTTTTGTTGGTTCGTCAGGGGCTGATGACACTAGGATTCGTCTTCGCGCTCAGCGCCTGTACCAATCAACCAAAAGAACCTTCTTTTAGTGCAAGTGGATTCATCGCAGATGATGGCGTTGTCCGCTTGTGGCGCCTCAACGATCAAAATAGTAAGCCTCTGGTTCTAATGAGTGTTTACAGCCCTTACCGTAATGGCAATACCATCGTGACTTTTTATGAATATAAACAGGGCGATTTACGCCAAATTCGTCGTGAAATTCTGCATAATGAAAATCCATTGGCTGAACAACTTCGTTTAGATAAATCCGGTGATGTGATTTTTATGCAAAAGCAGTCAAAAACCCGGCGTGAACCACTTTCCAGTGATGATATTGTTCGCATGCAGTTTGATGCTAAACGGGTTCTTGAGTTAAGTGATGCGTTGATCGTGGGAAATGTGCGTTTGATGCAAGGGCACTGGCATAACGGCAAGGTCACTACCTGTGCAGGTGACACGATTGCCGTCGAGTTTGAACCTTACGCGAGGTCATGGCTTGAACAGCGCGAAAAAAGCAGTTACGGTCAATTAACAATTGCCTGGTTGGAAGCTTCGGCTGGCCGTGAATTACTGTTGGTAGCCAATAACGACTTCTGCCGTTGGGAACCGACGAAGGACAGCCTCTGACCTCCGTCAGTTTTGTGATTATTTCAGCCGGTTAATTGCCCGGTATCCAATATCCTTGCGATAAAAACAGCTACTCCATTCAATCTCTTCTGCTTGCTGGTAAGCATTTTTCTGTGCATCGGCAATGGTTTCTCCCAAGGCGGTAACACACAGAACACGTCCACCTGCGGTAATAACATCACCATCTTTCAGTACCGTACCTGCATGAAAAACTTTGCTACTTTCATTTTCTTGTTGGGGCAAGCCATGAATAATATCCCCTTTGTGATAATCAGCAGGATATCCGCCGGCAGCCAGCACTACACCCAGAGCAGGGTGTTCGTCCCAATCAGAAGTTTTACCCGCAAGCTTGCCTTTTGCACCGGCCAAACAAAGTTCAACTAAATCGGAACGCATTCGCATCATGATTGGTTGGGTTTCCGGATCACCAAAGCGACAGTTAAATTCAATCACTTTCGGTTCGCCATTCTGGTTGATCATCAACCCGGCATAAAGAAAACCCATATAGATATGACCTTCAGCAGCCATACCATTAACAGTAGGATAAATAATTTCTTCCATAATACGTTGGTGGATTGCATCGGTGACGACCGGAGCGGGTGAATAGGCCCCCATTCCCCCAGTGTTCGGACCCGTGTCACCGTCACCTAGGCGCTTATGATCCTGGCTGGTTGCCATAGGAACAACATTCTTGCCATCGACCATAACAATAAAACTCGCTTCTTCGCCAGTTAAAAATTCTTCAATAACAATCCGATGGCCTGCATCACCAAATGCATTTCCAGCCAGCATATCTTTTATGGCGGACTGAGCTTCTCCCAGAGTCATTGCAACAATCACACCTTTACCCGCAGCCAACCCATCAGCTTTTATGACAATAGGTGCGCCGACTTTATCCAGATAGGCGAGAGCCGGTTCGATTTCTGTAAAATTCTGATAAGCCGCCGTTGGGATCTGATGGCGTGCCAGGAAATCTTTGGTGAATGCTTTTGAGCCTTCTAATTGAGCAGCTGCTTGAGTTGGGCCAAAGATAGTCAACCCTGCTTTTTGGAATGCATCGACAATACCAATGACCAATGGCGCTTCAGGACCAACGATAGTCAGCCCGATATTATGGCTTTGTGCAAATGCTAACAGGTTATTGATATCTGTCGCGGAGATATCAATATTTTCCAGATTGCTTTCCAGTGCAGTTCCTGCATTTCCTGGAGCGACATAGACTTTATCAGCCAAAGGAGACTGAGCTGCTTTCCATGCCAGAGCGTGCTCGCGTCCACCGCTACCAATAATTAAAATATTCATTTAGTTCACTCCTGCTATTGATTAGTGGCGGAAATGGCGCATGCCAGTAAAAATCATGGCGAGACCGTGTTCATCAGCCGCTGCAATGATTTCGTCATCACGGATAGAACCGCCTGGTTGGATAACACAGCTCACACCGACAGCCGCTGCTGCATCAATGCCGTCACGGAATGGGAAAAATGCGTCAGAAGCCATTGCACACCCCTGAACCTCCAAACCTTCGTCGGCGGCTTTAATTCCAGCAATTTTTGCAGAATAGACGCGGCTCATTTGACCTGCACCGATACCGATGGTCATATCATTTTTTGCATAAACAATTGCATTTGATTTGACAAATTTAGCGATTTTCCAACAGAACAGGGCATCTTTCATTTCTTGTTCAGTGGGTTGACGTTTGGAAACTACACGTAAGCTATTTGTAGTTACCATACCAAGATCGCGATCTTGTACCAGTAGGCCGCCATTAACACGTTTGAAATCAAGACCAGCAACGCGGGTTTCCCATTCTCCACTGACCAGAACACGGACATTTTGCTTGGTAGCCAATACGGGTAATGCATCTTCATTTATTGAAGGAGCGATAATTACCTCAACGAATTGGCGATCGATAATGGCTTGTGCAGTTTTAGTATCAAGTTCGCGGTTGAACGCGATAATACCGCCGAAAGCTGAGGTAGGGTCTGTTTTGAATGCGCGATTATAGGCTTCGTGAATATCTTTACCTATTGCTACACCGCATGGGTTAGCGTGCTTAACGATAACACAGGTAGGCTCTGCAAATTCTTTAACACATTCCAAAGCTGCATCTGTATCTGCAATGTTATTATAGGAAAGCGCTTTACCTTGTAATTGAGTTGCCGTTGCGATAGACGCTTCAGAGATATTCTCTTCTATATAGAAAGCGGCGTCCTGATGACTGTTCTCGCCATAACGCATATCCTGCTTTTTAGTGAGATTCAGATTCAGGGTACGAGGGAAGCGTCCTGATGGTTGAGTGATGTCACCGTAATAAGGCGGAACCAGTTTGCCAAAATAGTTAGCAATCATGCTGTCATAAGCAGCGGTGTGTTCAAATGCCTTAATGGCTAAATCGAAACGGGTCGATTGTGTCAGTGAACCTTGATTGTTATCCATCTCTTCAATGATTTTTTCATAATCATTACTATTAACTACGATCGCGACATCTTTGTGGTTCTTAGCCGCAGAGCGAACCATCGTTGGTCCGCCGATATCAATGTTTTCAACAGCGTCTTCCAAAGTGCAATCTGGTCTGGCAACGGTTTGAGCGAATGGATATAGATTCACAACTACCATATCAATTGGTGAGATTTGGTGTTGTTCCATGATCTCATCATCTTGCCTGCGGCGACCAAGGATTCCGCCATGTACTTTAGGATGCAGGGTCTTAACGCGTCCATCCATCATTTCAGGAAAGCCGGTGTAATCTGAAACTTCAGTAACCTTCAGACCAGAGTCAGCCAGTAAACGGGCTGTTCCGCCAGTAGAAAGTAATTCAACACCGCGTTGAGATAAGGCTTTTGCAAATTCAACAATCCCTGATTTATCGGAAACACTAAGTAGGGCACGACGGATTGGACGAAGCTGTTGCATTGGTTTGATCCCTTGGATTTTATAAGGCAATAACATGTTATTGGGAAGAACCCACTATTATCAGGACATAAAAAATGGGCACTGCAATAATATTTCAGAACAGTCAGCTAAAACCACGCAATGATTTTAGCCATCGAATTGTAACGAAAACGTTTGCGTGATGCTCGATAAATTTTAACCCAACTAACCATTTGTGGATAAGTCTGTTGATATATGAGTATAAAGTGGGGTTTTGCTGTGGGATTAATCAAACGATCAATTTTC
>NZ_AYSJ01000010.1:2435-4459 GCF_000517265.1 Photorhabdus khanii NC19 | reverse complement strand
TTTTTAGTTCAGCCTGCTCTTTAACAATTAATCAGACAATCTGTGTGGGCACTCACAAGACCGTATCACAAAAAAATACACTAAGTCTTGAAGAGTGAACAACAGTTGATTCATGACGAATGAACAGTAAAATTCTTTGAGCATCAAGCTTTTAATAGAAGAGTTTGATCATGGCTCAGATTGAACGCTGGCGGCAGGCCTAACACATGCAAGTCGAGCGGTAACAGGAAAGCGCTTGCGCTTTTGCTGACGAGCGGCGGACGGGTGAGTAATGTCTGGGGATCTGCCCGAGGGTGGGGGATAACCACTGGAAACGGTGGCTAATACCGCATAATGTCGCAAGACCAAAGTGGGGGACCTGAAAGGGCCTCACGCCCGTGGATGAACCCAGATGGGATTAGCTAGTAGGTAGGGTAATGGCCTACCTAGGCGACGATCCCTAGCTGGTCTGAGAGGATGACCAGCCACACTGGGACTGAGACACGGCCCAGACTCCTACGGGAGGCAGCAGTGGGGAATATTGCACAATGGGCGCAAGCCTGATGCAGCCATGCCGCGTGTATGAAGAAGGCCTTCGGGTTGTAAAGTACTTTCAGCGGGGAGGAAGGGTATGGCCTGAAGAGGGCGATAGCTTGACGTTACCCGCAGAAGAAGCACCGGCTAACTCCGTGCCAGCAGCCGCGGTAATACGGAGGGTGCAAGCGTTAATCGGAATGACTGGGCGTAAAGCGCACGCAGGCGGTCAATTAAGTTGGATGTGAAATCCCCGGGCTTAACCTGGGAACGGCATCCAAGACTGGTTGGCTAGAGTCTCGTAGAGGGGGGTAGAATTCCATGTGTAGCGGTGAAATGCGTAGAGATGTGGAGGAATACCGGTGGCGAAGGCGGCCCCCTGGACGAAGACTGACGCTCAGGTGCGAAAGCGTGGGGAGCAAACAGGATTAGATACCCTGGTAGTCCACGCGGTAAACGATGTCGATTTGGAGGTTGTTCCCTGGAGGAGTGGCTTCCGGAGCTAACGCGTTAAATCGACCGCCTGGGGAGTACGGCCGCAAGGTTAAAACTCAAATGAATTGACGGGGGCCCGCACAAGCGGTGGAGCATGTGGTTTAATTCGATGCAACGCGAAGAACCTTACCTACTCTTGACATCCAGAGAAGACCTCAGAGATGGGGTTGTGCCTTCGGGAGCTCTGAGACAGGTGCTGCATGGCTGTCGTCAGCTCGTGTTGTGAAATGTTGGGTTAAGTCCCGCAACGAGCGCAACCCTTATCCTTTGTTGCCAGCACGTGAAGGTGGGAACTCAAAGGAGACTGCCGGTGATAAACCGGAGGAAGGTGGGGATGACGTCAAGTCATCATGGCCCTAACGAGTAGGGCTACACACGTGCTACAATGGCGGATACAAAGTGAAGCGACCTCGCGAGAGCAAGCGGAACACATAAAGTCTGTCGTAGTCCGGATTGGAGTCTGCAACTCGACTCCATGAAGTCGGAATCGCTAGTAATCGTAGATCAGAACGCTACGGTGAATACGTTCCCGGGCCTTGTACACACCGCCCGTCACACCATGGGAGTGGGTTGCAAAAGAAGTCGGTAGCTTAACCTGCGGGAGGGCGCTGACCACTTTGTGATTCATGACTGGGGTGAAGTCGTAACAAGGTAACCGTAGGGGAACCTGCGGTTGGATCACCTCCTTACCTGAGATGCCGTTGAGTGCAGTGCTCACACAGATTGTCTGCTGGAGGAGGTGGGGAGACGTCAGTCATCATGGCCCTAACGAGTAGGGCTACACACGTNCTACAATGGCGGATACAAAGTGAAGCGACCTCGCGAGAGCAAGCGGAACACATAGAGTATGACGTAGTCCGGATTGGAGTCTGCAACTNGACTCCATGAAGTCNGACTGCTAGTAATCTTCAAGGCCTCCCACCTANNNAANACATNCNNGGGCCTTGTNCACNGCCNNNNTNNCACNAAGGGAGTGGGNNNCTTNCCAACTTGNCNGNTGAACCCTGCATCTTCAC
>NZ_AYSJ01000010.1:2138-2430 GCF_000517265.1 Photorhabdus khanii NC19 | reverse complement strand
GTTCAATTTCNNNNAGNCTGGGGTGGAGACAGCCTGGNCATNCTTACGCCATTCCTGCAGGTNGGAACTTACCCGACAAGGAATTTCGCTACCTTAGGACCGTTATANTTACGGCCGCCGNTTACTGGGGCTTCCATCAAGAGCGTNGCACTCACGTGCTAACCCCATCAATTAACCTTCCANCACCGGGCAGGCGTCACACCGNATACGTCCACTTTCCTGTTTGCACAGTGCTGTGTTTTTAATAAACAGTTGCAGCCAGCTGGTCTCTGCGACTGGCTTCTGCTCCNGG
>NZ_AYSJ01000010.1:0-2057 GCF_000517265.1 Photorhabdus khanii NC19 | reverse complement strand
AGGCCAATCAAACCGGGAGATAGCTGGTTCTCCCCGAAAGCTATTTAGGTAGCGCCTCGTGGATTCATCTTCGGGGGTAGAGCACTGTTTCGGCTAGGGGGCCATCCCGGCTTACCAACCCGATGCAAACTGCGAATACCGAAGAATGGTATCACGGGAGACACACGGCGGGTGCTAACGTCCGTCGTGAAGAGGGAAACAACCCAGACCGCCAGCTAAGGTCCCAAAGTCATGGTTAAGTGGGAAACGAGGTGGGAAGGCTCAGACAGCCAGGATGTTGGCTTAGAAGCAGCCACCATTTAAAGAAAGCGTAATAGCTCACTGGTCGAGTCGGCCTGCGCGGAAGATGTAACGGGGCTAAACCATGCACCGAAGCTGCGGCAGCGACACGCAGGTGTTGTTGGGTAGGGGAGCGTTCTGTAAGCCGTTGAAGGNGGCGCTGNGAGGCCCGCTGGAGGTATCAGAAGTGCGAATGCTGACATAAGTAACGATAAAGCGGGTGAAAAACCCGCTCGCCGGAAGACCNAGGGTTCCTGTCCAACGTTAATCGGGGCAGGGTGAGTCGACCCCTAAGGCGAGGCTGAAAAGCGTAGTCGATGGGCAACAGGTTAATAGTCCTGTACTGAAGGTGACTGCGACGGGGGGACGGAGAAGGCTAGGCCATCCGGGCGACGGTCGTCCCGGTTTAAGCGTGTAGGTTGAAAGAGCCTTCAAATCCGCTCTTTCGTGAACACTGAGGCGTGATGACGAGCCGCTACGGCGGTGAAGTGGTTGATGCCCGGCTTCCAGGAAAAGCCTCTAAGCATCAGGTCACCTTGAATCGTACCCCAAACCGACACAGGTGGTCAGGTAGAGAATACTCAGGCGCTTGAGAGAACTCGGGTGAAGGAACTAGGCAAAATGGTGCCGTAACTTCGGGAGAAGGCACGCTGGCGGTAGGTGAAGGGCCCGCGCCCGGAGCCGAAGCCAGTCGCAGAGACCAGCTGGCTGCAACTGTTTATTAAAAACACAGCACTGTGCAAACACGAAAGTGGACGTATACGGTGTGACGCCTGCCCGGTGCTGGAAGGTTAATTGATGGGGTTAGCACGTGAGTGCGACGCTCTTGATCGAAGCCCCAGTAAACGGCGGCCGTAACTATAACGGTCCTAAGGTAGCGAAATTCCTTGTCGGGTAAGTTCCGACCTGCACGAATGGCGTAATGATGGCCAGGCTGTCTCCACCCGAGACTCAGTGAAATTGAACTCGCTGTGAAGATGCAGTGTACCCGCGGCAAGACGGAAAGACCCCGTGAACCTTTACTATAGCTTGACACTGAACATGGCACCTTGATGTGTAGGATAGGTGGGAGGCCTTGAAGTGTGGACGCCAGTCTGCACGGAGCCATCCTTGAAATACCACCCTTGAATGTGCGATGTTCTCACCCAGGTGCGTTATCCGGACCGGGGACAGTGTCTGGTGGGTAGTTTGACTGGGGCGGTCTCCTCCCAAAGCGTAACGGAGGAGCACGAAGGTTGGCTAATCACGGTCGGACATCGTGAGGTTAGTGCAAAGGCATAAGCCAGCTTGACTGCGAGAGTGACAGCTCGAGCAGGTACGAAAGTAGGTCTTAGTGATCCGGTGGTTCTGTATGGAAGGGCCATCGCTCAACGGATAAAAGGTACTCCGGGGATAACAGGCTGATACCGCCCAAGAGTTCATATCGACGGCGGTGTTTGGCACCTCGATGTCGGCTCATCACATCCTGGGGCTGAAGTCGGTCCCAAGGGTATGGCTGTTCGCCATTTAAAGTGGTACGCGAGCTGGGTTTAGAACGTCGTGAGACAGTTCGGTCCCTATCTGCCGTGGGCGTTGGAAGATTGAAAGGGGCTGCTCCTAGTACGAGAGGACCGGAGTGGACGCACCGCTGGTGTACGGGTTGTCATGCCAATGGCATAGCCCGGTAGCTAAGTGCGGAAGAGATAAGCGCTGAAAGCATCTAAGCGGGAAACTTGCCTTGAGATGAGTCTTCCCTTGACTGTGAGGTCACGGAAGGAACGTTTAAGACGAAGACGTGG
>NZ_AYSJ01000009.1:34580-195187 GCF_000517265.1 Photorhabdus khanii NC19 | reverse complement strand
CACTAAAATGACCCGCGGGTAGCAGCTGATACCAGCCATCATCAGCCTGAGTCATCGACGCAGTCAGGATCGCTAAACGGGGGTTGGGGGTTGGGCTTTTTGTTTTCATGCTGCCATTCTGGGCAATATGAAAAAAAGGTGGGTTTGTGGGGGATCACACCTGTCTAAAGCAGAAAAGATAAAACGGGGCGGCGCAGTGACACTATACCCCGTTTAAAACCCGTTTAAAAATGCCGGGAAGCGTTTAACTTTTTTTCAGGCAAGACTGACACACTAACGCGTTTTCAATGCCGCTGCGTGTTGCGCATTGATAATGTCGATAACATCCGCAACGCCCTGTGCCGACAGTCCCATATACGGTCTGGCGGGAACCGCCGCCGGGCCGGGCGGCATATCGGGCAACCCGCCCCATTGATGGATCGCGGCATAAACTTTATTGGCGCCAATGGCCGCGCTGACGGCGTCATACGCTGTTGACAACGACATCGCCAGTCCCCCCTGTGAGCGCTGTAACATTCTGCCCGTCTTGCCTTTTTTGGCTAATTTAGCTTTATATTTATCGGTTAACGGCCGCCAGGGGTTACCTGTCGTCGGATCAGCTTCATTGGCAAATGCCTCTTCGCTTTCACTGGCGAGAACAGCGGCAATCGCGCGGGTCACCGGCGTGGTATCCCGCCCCAGCTTTTGAACACGTTTAAAGGCTGCTTGTATCGCCGCATCGTCAAATTGATAGTCCAGTTGCATTCATTCTTACTCATGGTAAAATAGGTTAAACAGTGTACGAATAACGGTAATTCGACGTCAGCGCAAAGCGCCATACGTTTATGTGGGTTCAACTCCCGCCACTGTGACAAGCCCCGTTATTCGGGGCTTTGTTGTTACAGCGTGCCTTTCAGTAACTCATAATTCCCGCCGGCGACCCCTTTTTTCAGTTCAGTTAACGGCACCCGGTAGGTATTAATCACTACATCTAAGGCATCCGGTTGCTTGCGTACAGACCAGGGCGCATTGACCACCGTTTTAATGGTGCTGTTATCATCACTACGGATATACAATACATTCTGATTCTGCCTATCCCACAGAACAGCGGAGGGATTAGCCACGGTTTTAGGGAGTGACTGATATTCAGCCATCGTCAAGGCCACGCCTTTTTTCTGGTGTTTAAGGCTGTCAGCATGCACCAGGTCTTTTTCACTGATAGCCAGCACGCGTGCGGCAGGCTTACCCGTCCGTTCTTCCACCGCCACGGCAATATCCTCTGTCATAAACCCTAACGGCTGAATGTTGTTGCCGGGGCGCCGTTGCGTCAGCACCTGACCGACCCATTGCGCGAACGCCTGTTGTCGTACCGGGGCATTATTTAATGACTGGATAACCTGACTACGGAGTTCCCGGTTTTGCAACGCAATCAGCTTACGCGCAATACTGATATCCGACCCCATTGCCAATTGCCCGGCATTGTTTGACCAGCCCGCGCCAGTGGTCATGCGCTGCTGGCCGTGGCGGTACGTCGTGACTTCTGACTGATAAACTTCCCCCGTCCGCTTATCAACCCCGGTTTCAACAAGCTGGGTACTCACCGCCCCAATACTGGACTCGACCTTTAACCCCATTCGTTTAACCTGAGCGGCAGTCAGCGCACGAACGCGGCAGCGACACCCCCAATCGTTAGGCGGATAGAGCGTGTTCCAAATCGGATCATCAAAACGAAACACCCGCCCGTTCATGGCGGCATGGCTTTTGCGGGTATTTTTATCCATCACGGCAATGTACTGCCAATAAGGATGGGTGTCTGTACTTGCCAATTGTTGTTGATATCGCCCGGCCTGATACGCGGTTGCTAAATTGGTGCGATAAATCGTTGCCAGCCGGGCCGGGCTGCCCAGTTGGACCGTTTCCGCATTACCACCACTATCAACCACAATTTGCTTACCCCACCAACCTTGTTCTTGCAAACGGGGTTTCAGGGTCTTGATAAAGTCGCGTTCAGTGGTGCCCTGACTCAGCGCTTTATCCACCTCATCACGAATAGTCGTCAGAATGTCCATATGCGCCGCTTTCGCCACCGTAAACGCCCGTGCATGACTGGCCGCCTCGGTTTCCTGCCAGTTCCAGCTAATGTCATAGCCTTTAGCCCGAAAGTAATCAACGGCCAGCTTTGGCTCCAATTTAGCGGCAATACCCAAATCAACCGGCTGTGGCATTTAAACGCCCCCACAGTTCGGCGACAAACATCGCCCGGTGTAACATATCGGCGAGCTGTTCATCCTCCATTTCAGTATAGAGTTCAGACGCTTTATTTTTTGCCGCCGCATAACCGCCGGCAGTGAGCGCTTCAATGACAGGCGTTAGCAACGGGTCAACGGTGTTTTGCCATTCCTGGCCGCTTACCGCACCTGGCATGGTATTCACCGATGTCACCGGCTCTGCCGTTAATGCTGTCCAGCCGGTTTTAGCATTTAAGAAAGCGGCAGAAAAATCCGGTGTTGCAGGGGACTCCGGTGCTGTCAGACAATCTTCATCATCCGCTGCCACGGGAATTTGTAGCTTATCATGCACCCACTGCACCGGAATTTTCATCCCGAGGCTGACCAGCGAGGGCAATGCCGCTGCGTAGGCGCTCACATCTTCCGGTTCGGACAAATCAAATTCAAACACCGGCTTACGCCGTTGATTATCGAACGATTGGCAATTAAGGGCATACAAAGGAAATACCAGGTCTCGTGTCAGTGTGGACGCTAATTGCGTGGCGTCACTGCTGCGTACTTCGAAACGTACCTCATTATGCACGTTACCCAAGGCGTTGGTACTGGTTGCACCGTCGGCCTGACTGGTTAACGTTCCGCCGAGGATGGCTTTGGACATACTCAGTTCCGCCCAATTCATCATGGACATAAACGGGTCTGCCGTGCCATCCGCGGCATTTTTAAAATCAATCAGCATGGAGCGTGGGATAATCCCGCCGGCATTGTGACCAATCGACATCACCGCATGCAGCAGAGTCTGCTTCTCTTTGTCGGTCGCGCCGGCCGGATATTGTCCGACGCGGATCGGCAGACCGTATATTTCCAGAAATTCAGCTAAGTCCCGGACAGAATAGTTCTTGAAGATAAACGGCCAGACCAGAGTGCGAATTAAGCCGGTACGGGCAAGATAACCCGACTTGGATTTGGCAATATGCTGTATCCAGCCAAACGGCTGTAAATCTTCTCCGTTTGCGGTTCCATCCCGCAAGCGTAACTGATTGCGTTTATCTTGTGGCGTCTGAAACCAGGACGGATCACGCCATTCCACCGCACGCGGAATCATCAGATCACCGACATTTTCCCATTCGATCTCCTGACAGGAAAAACCTTTGTGAATGGCATCCGTGGCATCAAAGAGACAATCCGGCAACCAGCTGGCATCCGATAAGATTTCGGTCAGTTCTTCTGAATCCCGGGTTTCTTCACGGCTGGCCCGGTGTGGTGGCTTAATGGCCCAGTCAAGCGACTGAATAGCCCGCCGGCGCTTACCCAATTCTGACTGTAAATGGGCGTCTTTTTCTTCCATATCTTCCGCCAGTTCACACTGTGCCAGTAGCTGCCCGCGCTCGGCCTCAATCAGAATTTCAGCCGCGCGCGCGGGCGTCAACCCACTCACGGGATGATCCCCGTAGTATCGGCGCAACTGTGACACACGGGACTCATCATCCTGCGTTTGCATCTCCGGCTTAAACCAGAAACGGCGGCCTACCGCATCCACTAACCTGTTTAATATTTTCACCAGCAGCCTCGCTCAAAGGTTGGTAAATCGTCGTCGTCATTTGCCACGGTGTGTTTACCCGGCAACGGAATAAAGTCAATCATTTGTCCCTCCATATAGGTCGCGCGGGTAAACATCAAATACGCCCCGGCACTGTCACCGTGACGTTTTTTACCGTCGGCCCCGGTTCGGCGGGTTTTATCAATTTTCGGGACGCCCCGAATATTCTGAATTTGACGCTGGTCAGTAATAATGTCTTCATCTTTCGGAATGCGGATATCATTGGATTCATACAGCGCTTTGTATTTCGGCGACCACTCCCGATAAAAGTTATCGGTGACATGGATAGCATCAACCATATCTTCACCGTAGTGTAATAACACGGCTTCCCCTAAATAACCGCCATTTCCGGTCGAGTCGATGGCGATACCCACCAGGCGGGGGAGTCGGTCAATCATAAAAAAGGCTATCTGGCGTTGCTGATTGTAAGGCACATCATGCAATTCAACGGTGACATGCAGCATGCGGCGCGTGTCCTGCTCAATACTGCCGGCACCGATAACCGATAGATCGCCGGAACGGGCAAAATCCTGCCCGTAGGCATGACGGGTATCAGGATCCAGTTTTTGTAATGCCGGTAACAGCGTCTCGTCACAAAACGTCAGTACCGTGTTTTTACGCTCATCTTCCGTCCAGGTCATATGGCCCCTGGGCATAGCAAAGCGGACAACAACACACTGGGCGTCGGTTGCCCGATCAATCAGTACGCGAGGGATATAGGCCCCGCTGCCTTGCTTCGGTACACAATAATATTCTTCCAGCGCATCGTCTTCTGTGGCGGTATCTTTGAACAGATGGGTTTTCCATTCGTCCTCGGTTTCCTGTGACCACGGTTGACGCCTGACCTGACAGATACGCTGATACAACCCCTCATTGCAGGCATCATCTAGCGTGATGGTATGAATGGAATAGCGTTTGCGCCCGGCGCGGGAATCCTGGATCAACTCGTTGAACAGGTTTTCAGTGCCATTATGAGTAGAAATAATCCGCACTTTTGCCCCCCACATCGTCAAGGCCAACGCGGCTTTCAGCACTTCGGCCAGCCGTTCATGGAAAGCCGCTTCATCAATGGTGACATTCCCTTGCATCCCACGTAAGTTTTTGGGATTACTGGATAATGCCTGGACTTTAAACCCGCTGCTAAAGTAAATGATGAATGTCAGGATATCTTTGTCTTCATCTTCAAAGACCTCCTCACCGACTTCACCCGCCGCCAGTCCGTAAGCTTTGGCCCACATGGCCGCCGCATCAATGAACTCACGCGCCATGTCTTTATTGGAACCGATATAGAAATGGTTTGTGCCACCAGCATCACGTGATTGAGCCGCCGTCAATGAGGCATCCGCTGCTTCGGCCCAGGTTAACCCGGTACGCCGCGATTTTTCCGCAATCTTGAGGACGGCATTATCCGCTATCCAGCGCCGCTGATAGCCCAGCAAGACGGCATGGGGATCAAACGTCTCATCGTTAACCGCGTTGATAATAAATTCTGTCGCCGGGTTTAATTCCTGTGCCAACATTAAGCAATCCCCAAAATTTGCCGCTTGATCTCTGCCGCCGCTTCTGCCGTGAGGCCAGCCTGTTTGACCAGGGTTTCTGTCTGCTCTGCGGCTTCCGCCGCAAAGGCCGCGCGGATCTCTTTTTCGCGCTTCGTGCTGGTCATGGCGGCCTGTTCAATCCGGGCAGCAACCAGGGCTAACTGGGACAAGGCCTTCGGTTCAACCGGCTCCCCGCCTTCGGCCAGCTTCATGCTGGTTTCAAACGCCAGGGATTTCACAAACTCTTGCAACAACTTACCCACGTCGGAAGAGGGCGCAGAACCCAACCGGGAGACCCACACATCAGCAATTTCCCGCCCTTCACGGATAC
Organism: Photorhabdus khanii NC19; assembly: GCF_000517265.1. Lineage (GTDB taxonomy): Bacteria > Pseudomonadota > Gammaproteobacteria > Enterobacterales > Enterobacteriaceae > Photorhabdus > Photorhabdus khanii. The sequence continues at coordinate 189,514 of NZ_AYSJ01000009.1, read as the reverse complement.
GCGCGCCCAGGGTTTCCATCCGGGACGCATAACGATTCAGCCCGGTGCGGGAAATTTTCAGTTCATCCGGCAAGCCTTCCTCATCAATCAATTCATTCACTGCCGCCCGGATATCTTCCTGGGTATGCCGTTTGTCACGCAGCAAACCGTGCAACTGGTCCCGGATGGCCTGCGGCAACAAATCAATCTTGGATGGCCGGCCACGCGTCCGTTTATCATTCATGACTATCCCCTGGGCCGTGGCCGTTTTACACCGGGTACGGTACTGCGACCCTCTGCCACATCCACGCCACGCCCGGTTAAAGTCATGACCAGGCAACCGGCAACATCATTGACTGAAACCAGCCCCTGTTCGGCCAGCCAGTGGCAATGCGTTCGTACAACATCACGACTGACCCGATGGCCGTAGGCATCAAGGCAAGTCTGTAACACCGATTCATTAGCATCACCGCCACACTCAGCCAGCGACCGCAAAATCACCAATCGCTGGTCGGTATTTAAGATTTCACGCATGGATGACATTAATTCTTTTCCTTTAATTCATTTTGCAATAACAAATCGCTCAGGTGGCGTAACTGACGCAGCTCCGGCAAGGCGGCTTTTAAGTCGCCGCGCAGGTTCGCCATCTCCAGCTGCAAAGCGTGCAATTCTTTCTGATTGGGCAGAGAGGATAACGAGCCTTCGAGTTGACGCACCTGCATTTTAAGTAACTCCACATCATCACGCTTGGCGTAGGTTTTACTGAGCAACACCAGCACCACGTTAAAGGTGACCGTAACCGCGGCCCACATTATTGCCCAGTTCTCTTTAAGTAAGACCAGCACTGAATTTTTTCCCCCGTAATTCAACCTGTTTTTGACAGCCAATACAGCGCTCAAACGCCGGATTAATGGCAAGCCGGGCGGAGGCAATCGCCTCGCCGCAGTCATGGCAAAATCCGTTCCCTGTCTGAACCGGGCGCTCAAAACACGCTCTTAGGGCTAATTCGCGCTGGTATTGCTCTAACTCATAGGCCTGGTCAATCAGTCTGCTCATTGTGCCTTTCCTGTTGTTTGCCCGCCCAGGCTTTGATTGCCCGAAGCTTTTGCGCCAGCTCCTGACTCCATTGCCCGTACCGACCGGCATGAGTCAGCAGTGCCTGAGGCTCGCCGGAGCGGGGCATCGGCGGTTTCGCAGGCAGTTGTAACAGATCAGGGGGAATTGCCGGGCAGGCTGAAATCACCAGGGGCGGCGTGGCGGTAACCGAGAGCGGTTTGGTAGAGCCGCAACCCGTCAGGGCCAATACCGGTGTAAGCACTACCGTCATTATTAAGGGCATCCGGAATACTTTGCTCAATACGCTGCGTGGTTTGCGATAAGCGCGTGATAGCGGCGTATAAGTCATTTGAAATTTTTTCGTTTGCATGTTGCTGTGCCTGCTGTTTTTCAATCAAATCATGCAGCGCGCCGGCGTTTAATTCGGCGGTGGCTTTTTGTGCCAGGTAAAAAGACAGTTCTGCTGCTTTACGGTTTTCAATTTCTTGATCTATTTTGGGCTGTAAGCGTAATTCAGCGAGTTTATAACCCACACCGCATAGCCAAAAACCTACACCACAGAGCAAGACAATGCGGCCATAGTGTCGGAAACGTCGGATAGGATTAATCACGGGCAAATACCTCTCTGTTCTCGGTCACGCTGCCCCGCTCTCTGTCACGTTTAATGGCCGCTTGTTTTGATGCCTGAGAATGGGTGACCCACGCGGCGAGGTAGCCGACGAACAGCGATTCATCCATATGACCGGCCAGTGCACACCACAGCAATACCACTGTACTGGCAATAAATGCCCCCAATAAAGTCGTATCGGACGTCGAAAGGCGTCCGGTGGCGGGATTGCTGATGAGCTGTTTCAGATGTGCTAACATCCCGGCCTCCTGTTGCGTTCAGCACGCAATAAGCGGATATCTTGAGCAGAAACGGATTGCCAGCCCCGACAAAACAGAGATTGATACGTGGCGTTATGGCTATAGATTGGCATGTCGCTGATATCGTTGCCGGCCAATGCCTGCTGTAAACAACGTTCCCGCCCGGCTTTATAGATACTGAGATAACGCGGGTTACGCAGTTCAGCAATTTGTCTTTTTAATAGGTTGTCTGAAATCGGCGGCGGCAGCATCACAACACCTCTAACACGGCGGATGCCAGCTTATCCAGGCGGTTAAACCACCCGGATAAAAAAGCTTTTTGTGTCGGGTTCACGGCAATAATACGCGCGTAAGTCAGTGCACGCCGATTAAGCAGCCGGATAAACAGATATTGTGGCGCAAAGGTTTCAACGGCATTCAGCGTATCAGGGCCGATAACGCCGTCATCCCGCACACTCATCGCCCGTTGTAATTGCTGTACGGCGGGCTTGATTCCGTGCTGAACGGCGGCATCAAACACCGCCAGTGAGATACCGGCAGGTAACTTATCGCAACCGGCTTTCAGCCAGAAATCCCGGTAATAGAGTGCGGTGGCGTCGTCTTCGGTTAATGCGGCAATATTGAGGTGAGGGTAGCTGCGCTGACTGATACCAAACTTGGTCTGACCGCCCCGATCATTGGGGTTATTGACATAGCCGCCCTCCACGGACAGCAAGTAATGGATAGCATGGATAAAGGAAACGCTGTAACGGTAAGTCATGATGGCTACCTGTTGTTGATAATCGGTAGCTCATCATCTTATGGGGCGGGGAGAGGATGGGTTTGTGGGGAGTCAAACAAAAATCAATCAATAGCGAGAATGATTGTTAACTAAAATCACCTTGGCTAATACCACAGGTAAAAACAATATCACTCGTTCCTTTATCAATGGATGTGTAATATCGAAACGAATTAACAGAGGTAGATACTTGCCTACCCTCAACTCTGGTTGCAGCTGCCATCGTTGCGAGCAATTCTTTACCTTGTTCTTCGGTGAGGTTTTCGATTACAGATTTAGAAAACTGCACACACAAAACAGCCGTATCCATTAACTTTTTTTCCAATACTTTTTCATTGCCTGTTAACTTAAATACTGCGGCTATAGCTCTATTATTAGCCCAATATTGGTTTCCATCAACAATAGCAACATGAGTATTTTTTTTAGTGTCACCTATAAATTTCCATTCACTAGCTTTTAGTAGGCCATAGGCTTCTAAATTTTTCTTCACAGTGTCAAAGGCAGGAAGTTGAGCCGCATGACAAGAAAAAGAGAGTATTAAACATGTTAATAGGAAAAGGCATTTTTTCATGATCGTCCTTACTTATCTAAGAGGTAAATCAATTTGATAACGTTTTCGATGTAGCATCAACTGTTGGCGCAGAATAGCATAAACTGTTGAATGAGTAAGAGCATATTTCTTAGCCAGATTATCAATATTACCTTGCGAACGGCTCCATTCATCAAACAATTGGTTATCCCGTAAAGCCGCTTTTAGTGTTTCCCCAGTGGGCAAGTAAACCGCCCGCCCTCCGTAATAATGCGCCAATGCACCCACAAGCTTACTGCTGGATAAACGGGAGAGTGTTTCTTCTTGTCCTTGCCGTTGCAATTCAGCACTGAACAGATCAACCATATCTGCCAGCAACTGCGGCCAGCGCCCTTGCAACTCAGCAAAGGGGATATCATTTAACCTATCCAAGAGTTGCCCCAGTTCGACATGATCATCATCAAAAAGTGGCAGGTTTATTTCGCTTGTTTTGTTAGCCATTCGGCACCTCCTGATAACTTGGTAACATCAACGCCCATTTGCTGCATTTGTTTAAAATAGGCATCACGACTATCAGAACCTGAAACTTGCTGCCGTTCACGTTCATTGATATTGCTACTTTGAGCAAAAACTTGCTCGGCTGACTGATAGACGGTTTTCAGGTAGTTATGATTAGATAACGGTTTCTTGTCCCCCTGTGCCCGCTTTTCCCGGATCCGTTCAACGGTTTCGCTCAATGCGTGAGCCAGCACCCGGCCAGGTTTGTAAAGCGCCAGCACTTCCCCGGCCAGCTTTAATGCCCGGCTGTTTGACAGGTTTTGTTTCTCACGGCGAAACAGGCCGATATAGGCCACCAGATGCCGGGCACAACTGCCCGGTAACTCAGCCAGTATTTTCAGTAGCTGACGGCTCGCGTCATCTTCACATAACGCCTCTAAATGCCAGTCAGAGTGGCAAATTGGGCAACGGGCTATTTTCATGATGATTTCCCCATATTAAAGGCGTGACATATTGCATCGTATCCCCGGTGTTCTGGCAGAGGTTGCTTGCGGGCTACCATGCCTTCTGTCATCAACCGGATATGCCATTTTTTCAAACTCTCAATAACCGGATAAACCAGTGTGGGTGTTAGCCAGCCGACCTCTGCGACCCCGGCACCATTATTGATTTTAGCTGTTTGCCGCATCACAAATTTATTCAATGCTGACTCTGAACCATCATCAATAAACCCGTGCTGATGCATGGTGATCCAAATAGCCCGAATTTTGTTGATTTCTGCCGTGCGCACACGGCCTTTAACATGCTGATGATTACGTTTAAAACGGCGTTTAAATCCCCGTTCAACAAACGCGGCGTACACCTGTTTTAATTCATGATGAGACATATCACTGCATGATGTTTTCCCGCCGGTTACTGTCGCCAGGGCCGCGCGATAAGTGTCATCATCAAGCTTAAGCGTCGTTTTTGCGATATGAATAAGGCGGATCAGTTGTTGTTTATTCATTCTCATTAACCCATGCTAAACCGTCAATTTTTTTGTATTGCCGGATCAATTGGCTGGCACTTGCAAATATCGGAGAAAGATAAGTGTAGTTGCTATATGCATTTGGGAATGTCTTTTTCAGATAACGTTTACCCATTTGTTTTTCCATTTCTGCAATTTTTGCTTTGCTATAAAGCGGCTGTGTCACCGTCAGCCAGAATAGTTTTGTAAGCGGGTTATACTCGTCACACTTTTCATTCCCCCAACCCGCACACAGAGTATGATTAAAATACACAAAAAGCTTATTTCTGCTTTCACTCACTCTTTCCCGAACAATACTAATGACAGTCTCCTGGTACTTAAAATTAACGTGACAAAACAATCCCTTAAGCTCGCACTCAATTTCTTTCCAGTTTGATTTATCAATCATTGGGTTTTCCTTATTGCCTGAATTTGGCGTAAGCCTGCCCTGGCGGGTTTACGCCAATTAATTAAAATGAATTAACCGATAATTAAATTAAGCCGGAGTTAAATAATCCGTTCTCACAAAATAAGGCTCAATGCTAATTTCAACCACCGTGCAATTCGTTAAGTCTTTCGCTTTACCTATCGTCTTGACCGGTATTCCACCGCGTAATATTTTGTTGGGCTGATAGATAAAACTGGCCCCAACCCGATAACGTTGATTAAACCGTCTCGCTTTCATATCAGACTCCAGCGATATCCAGTGATATCGGTTTATACTGGTCAGTATCACCGACCCGTTCATAAACCCGAATATAGGATTTACTGCCGATAACCTGCAATGCTTCGCCGATGGCAACCATTGCCTGTTGCCAACGTTCGTCATCAATATCAAGACGGCGCAGGGCCAGAACGCGCCCGGTGTTAATATCGCCCTCTTTATCGGTGGAGAACGCCTGATTAATCAGCGCATGAATTTCAGGACGCGCGCCCTCTGTCCAGTCAGCCAGGCAACTGTCAATCAGCTCTTTTGCCGCTTGCAGACGCTCATCAAACGCAATACGGTCCTGTATTGCCCGCTGGATTTTGAAGCGTCCGTCATAGCAAGGTAGTGTGACGTTCCCTTTTTTCCCGCCTTTTGTTGCGCCATACGCTTCTGCTGACAGGTCAATAAACGCCTGAATATCAGCAAATGCCCGCAGCTTCAATTCAGCTAATGCCGAGTTAACGGTAATGGCCTGTTCGACGATTTCCCCGACCAGGCGGTCCCGCTCTTTATCAATTTCACGGATAATAGAGACTGGTGTTAAAACACCTTTAGCATCAACCCAATAGCCCTCCGGGGCCTGCTGTGTGGTGTATTGTTTAGTGGACATATTGGTTAACCTCCTGAGTGTGAAAACATAAATCGTGTTCCTGCGCGAGGTAATGCTTAATGACTTGTACCAGCGCCATGACCTCTTGTTTTTCATTGGCCGTGTAGACAGCCCCCCCTGACGCCTTAACGTCGTGCATTAATTTCCCCTGATGAGTGGTAATGACAATTTCGATTTTAACAGCCATACATCCCCCTAATTAATGTAATGATTCAGACCAATACACCTGACAACCGCAATGCATAAACATCCCCTGCCGATAATCACTGTTGCGCCCCAGATATCGGTAAGTGGCCTTGCCATTACGAATTAACTGTTCGCAATGCGTATGGCGGGCAATTTGAATACGCGGGGCGCTATCCCGTATCATGATACTCATCACAGTAAAGCCTTGTTGCGTCAGCGCGGATACCGCATCACCGACACGATTGAATGCCGAAACCAGAGAATCCTTTGTCATAATGTCGTCCCCTCTAAATCTTTAACCGCTGCGCGGATATGTTTTTCCGCCAGTGATTCGTTATTGCCCTTAGCAAACATCGCGGCCAGCCGCAGGGTATGAGATACGGTACGCAATGCCCCAGGGCGTTCTGATAACTGTTGGACTAATGCGCGTTCCTGTTGGCCCAGTCCCCAGGCATCCGCAATGGCGGTAACGTCATCTTTTTTGGTTTTCAGGATGGCGACTTTTTTCGCAATTCGGCTAAACAGTCGCGCAAAGTCCACACTGCGGGAACTGCCGCCGGTGAGTTTGGCATAGACCTGATGATTACCGACAAGGGCCAGACCAATGCCTGTTTCTTCCTGAAGAATGCGCAACTCCTCAAGCACCGGGTAATCAAGATGGTCGGCTTCATCAATCACCAACAACCCGGATGTCCCGCGTAATTTTCTGCGCACTGCACGGCCTAACTGACCCGCCCGGCGAGGCGCATCCCCCAGGCCCAGTTCTAAAGCCAGTTCGTACAGGCATTCGCTCAGGCTGGCGCGGGAGGGTGAAACGGTTATCAGCCACACGTTAGGCCGTTCAGCCACAAACTGCTGCAAGGCTTTGGTTTTACCGACTCCCGGACTGCCGTAAATCACACTGATACATTGCGCAAGCTGGGCATATTGCAACGCACTCCAGATTTGCCGCACAGTTTTGGTCTGAACAAAATCCGGGGCTGCCGGCATTTCATTGGCGCGCTTGCGGCGGTTCTCCAGCCAGACGGACAGCTGGCCGGCCACTTTGCTGTTGTCCCCTTTATAGCTTTCATTCATAAACTGAGATAAAGCCGTACTGGAAATGCCGCTTTCACGGGCGACATTGCTGTAAGTCAGGCCGTCACTTTCAACCAGGGTTCGGATAGCGGCACGAACGTCGGCCAGCTCTGTTTGTGTTTGAGTCAACGCTATAATATTGGTCATCGTATTCTCCTCAATTAAATTGTGTTTTTCTGCTGTTGTTCATGCAACTGTGCAACCGCATGTTCAAAAGCATAGTCATAATCGGTGTCTGACTCGGTTTGTACTTCAACCTGTACACGCCGCACGGTATTACCTGCCGGGTGGTAAATTTCCACCACCCGGCTTTCTGGGGGGGCCGGCGGCACGGTTTCCGGCATCAGTTCCGCCACCTCTAATGCCGTCATACGGCGCTGGGCAGCCGTGGCTTCTTTAGTGCGCTTAACAAAGCGTGTCCGGTTACGGTCATGCTCACGGGCAGCTTGAGTATCACCAAACCCGGATTTCTCAATACAGGTGGCTTCACAGATAAAACGGCCATCCAGGGTGTAACACAGCACACTGTCATGCAGGGCTGCCGGATCAAAGCGAATGACGATTTTGTTAGGCTTAATCCCCAGCAACTGCTCGTTGTAGTACCGGTTTTTACGTGACTGTATTTTGCCGCCGGCGTTTAAGGTAAAGGCGCCATGGGTGACCGTGACTGATTCAGACGGCAGCAACAGTAAATGGCGCTGCTCTGCGGTCGCTTTACGCACCGTACTTTCCTGATAGCTTTGTTCAAAAGCCGCATCAAAGGACAACATGCCCCGGCAAACTTCCGTATCGCGCCTGGGCCGTCTGTTCCAGAAAGCGATCCCTTCCGCCAGCGCCGTTAAAAAGGTTTCTGCATCAACAACCCGGTCACCGTAATTATCCGGCTTTGTCATTGGGTTAGCGCCGGTGTAAGCCCCCGCCAGTGCCGGATGCTTATCAACAACTTCACCCAGCCCCCCATGAGAGAACGCCCGTTCAACCGGTTTGGCCTGCCCATGGCCCCGACCGAACAGCACACTGGTCCAGTGCAACTGGATACCCAGCAACGGGATGATGCCTTTCGGGTCATCTTCCTTGACCTTGAATCGGTAACGGTTGGGTACACCGCCCGTCATCCACTTGTTAGCGGCGGCCCGGGTGTTATCGATAGTGATGTGTTTGGGAATACCGTATTGCTCAACCACATCGGCCAGAGCCAGCCGGATGCTGTCGCTGTTCTCGGACACATCAGTACGCCAGGCCAGAATCTTGCGAGTACGGATATCCTGCCAAATCCAGGTCTTGGGTCGGATAGTTTCACCGTTAAACCATTTAACAAAAACGTTATGCTGGTAACCGTCGCCGTTAATCCATTCCATCGCATCCAGTTCAAGCACAGTGCGCTCTTGCGCAGGATAGAGCCGCATCAATGCGTGCTCACCTTCACGCAATAACACGACCTGTTCGGTCGGTACTTCACGCTCCAGCTTGCGGCGCAGTGATGACAGGCTCGGTATCGTCCAGCCGTGGTGCACAGCAGCTTCTTCCAGCCGGGCGTAGCAGGTGCGTAAAGCGGGTTGCTCCGGGCGCAGATAATCAGCAAGTAAGAAGTCCCAGGCGGCAGACGTACATTCCGCCTCTTTTGCCTTGCGCGCTGCCATATTGTGCCCATGCTTACCAATTAGCGCTGCCAGCCAGTCAGCGCGGTCAAAAGGTTTCGCCTGGTAGTACCAGCGCCGAACACTGGCTGAGGGAACCTGTAACGCATCCGCGACAGAATCAAATGCGGTTAGGGTGTCGATACCGGTTTCAATCATGCCGGCCACCGCAATCACGACCTCACATTTTTGGCGTGCTTTTTCACGCTGATTATTGTTAGCGTTATTCCAGTTTTGCCAAAGCAGCTCATGCGAGTAGGTTTCTGCCGGCTGTTTTTTATTTTTGATGTCAAACCGCAGGTTGTTGATTTCCACCGCCCCTTGCTTTTTCAGTACTGCCGCCCGGGCGACAGGAGGCAGGCAACTTATCGGGTATTCAAATGATTTTGAACCTGAGCGTGTGCGGCGCTTTTCGCCTGCTAGTTTATCCAGATTTGCACGAATGTTATGTTGCATGCTGGGAAAGCCTGGCAAGCCAATACACTCTTTAGCAGTAACCCAAATATCCATCAGTTTCACACTCCCAAATGAAGGGGATTGCTCCCGTAGTTTTCTTTTGTATGGTTAACGGTTATAGCGACTCGGCCAAATGACTGACGGGTCAACCCCAATTGCCTGAGCGATAATTCTTTCACCCTTCGGCCAAGGGCGTGTTAATGCATTTCGCAAAGTATCCTTAGCTAAACCTGCTCTGACAGACAATGCGCGTAGATTTGTGCCGCGTTTTTCTAAGGCTGCGCGGATATCTGCACGATGCCAATCTGCTTGCTTGCTTGTCTGCATTGTGAAATCCTTATAAGTTTATCGGTGCGGATAATCTCTATTGATTATCGGTGTGAGTATGAATGTACGGCAGAAAAAACCGAATGTAAAGCTAAATTCGGTTTTTTCTGCAAATTAATTCCTGTAGGGATTTTTCAAGGGGGACAGTTCAATGGTGGGCTTTTACAAAGAAGAAACTGACAATAAAGAGAATAAACTGAATCGGATTATTCCAGATGAGCGAATAATCCATTTTGGTGAGCGTTTGCGTGAAGCTATGAAAGGAGAGTCTATCAATTCGTTTGCAAAGCGTTGCGGTATGTCTGAAAGGGTAATTAGGAATTATTTAGATGGCTCATCGTATCCATCAATTGACAGATTGGCCGTTCTCGCCAAAGCAAGTAACACTTCATTGGAGTGGTTAGCTACAGGTCAAGACGTCTCGGTTAAAAATGCCGAATCGGTTTTTTCTGCAATTCATAATGAACAATTATCTCCTTCACAAAAACAACAGCAAGCATGGTCTGAGATTTTAGAAAGAATGACTCCTGAGGAAAGAGAATCAGTTATTGATAGGGTTTTCAGGCAAGGTATCAACGCATTACTCACACCACCCCAGACAGACATTCAGCAAGGATCGCAATTCCCCTGGCCGGAAGACCTGCATGCCAAACTGGGGATATCTAACCACTCATTGGCGTTTGCTCAGTTGTATGCGTCTTTAACTGATGAACAACGGCAGAGATTTTTGGAATCTATCAATGACAAAGAACGTCTCCCGGCAAACCACAAAATGAGCAGCAAAGCAGGTTAGCATTGGCTCAAAGTAGCCGATGTTTTAAAGCGTATTTAAAGATGTTTTAAATGACTGGATAGGGCGTTCCCGGTTTTATTAAAATAAGTGGCACAAAAGCAACAAACACAAAAACTTTCTCATTTTAGTTAGTCTGCCCGTCAGGGCAGGAATAAACTTATCACATCCACGCAACACCGCACCACCATTGAATTTATGCCCGCGAATTTCCGTTTATTTTCACCAATTCCCTATTTCTTTTTGTTTCTCATTACTTGTGGTTCAATACACCCGGGATTCTGCTAAACCCATTAGAGCAATCATGCATCGTGTAAAACATCAAATAATTGACCGTTCAAGCTTTGGTCATTTCACCTCCAGTTTCTGTGAACCGGGTGCCGAAGCAGGTATTTACAGTTATTCCTCTCAAAAGGGATTACATAAAGTGTGCAATTCCCGAGATTTAATAAATGCCAATGATGAAGAAATCTATTTGGGGACACTACAACCAGGGAGCTTAAACAATGACCCTTAGTATTTTTGTACCAAGCAGAGCCAGAATTGATGAAAATCGTATTGTTTTCAGTTCCGGTAATATGGTTACTGCACTACGTGATGGCTGCTTAGCTTTACAGATTCCAGATGGACTCGATTTGGCACCAGGTAAAAAACTGGCTCGGGAATTTTATCTTGATCCTATAACTTATTCAAATTTATCAATAGGTTACAGAGGATTTCGATATAGGTCTGACATTTATTTTGATCGTGAGCATTTTCAAACAGAGCACATTCTTGCTGATGAACTTCAACGCAAATCTACATTCCCGACTGATGTTAATTCTATGTGCGGAAAAATGCATGATCTTGCCAGAATAGTATTACAGGAGATTCTATTTGATATCGGTGTTTCCCCTCTGCTGTGGAATAAAGTAACAGACTCAGCAACTAAAGGTGGTGGAATCAAATGGTTTGCAGTCAACCATTATCGCCCAAATCGACAAAAACCAGGGGCGCCAGCACATAAAGATACAGGATTCATTACAGTTTTATTCTGCGAACAACCTGGCCTTGAAGCGTTGATCAACGATCAGTGGATGTCCATAGAGCCTATAGGAGGATATTTTCTTATCAATTTTGGGGGAACACTCGAACTTATTACAAAAAACCTACCAACAAAAGTTAATGCGGTCCTACATAGGGTAAAACAATGCGAATTCAATCCTGAACTTGGAGACAGATATTCGTTTGCTGCATTTATAAATCCATCCGCTTCATGTGACATTTTCCAAGTTAGCGAAGATGGTCAGGAGGCAATCCCAATTACTTCTGTTGAAGAGTTCCTTAGAAACTTTAATAAACAGACTTGGCAAGATAATTATTCAGACTTCGGCATAACAAAGAAACAAGTTAATACACTATCAGAAAACAATAATAACCAAAGATAAGCACCACAAATAATACACGTAAACGAAATGGAGATACATTATGTTGAATCCAGCTTCTCAGGCCCCCTTTCCTGGCCTTATAGCACATCACCCAGGTACTGATATTCTGTCAGGACACGGAAATGCATTTCATATTGCTACGATTGAAAATGGTGAAGATGCCTCCTCCTATTTCGAGAAATCAGGTATAGCAGACTTAGCTGACAAGAATGGAGGATTGTGTACCTTCTGGCTTGGAGATGATCTTGCTCTTTACCAGAATACTAACATTCCATTAGTAAATGATGACGAACTTGAACCGTCTATCAATACGAACGCTGACTTGTTCGGATCTTTTATGGGGTCATTACACTCTAAAAATCCAATCCACCACCAAAAACGGGCTATTGTCGAGCGTGCCCTTGGTAATGTCAGATTCATATCTGGTCTTGATATGTACATCCAAACAGCAGCGCATGATTACCTCATACAAATAAAAGATAAAAAATTACCGCTAGACGACTTTACGCTATATATGGTTGCTCATATAGATAGTGGCCTTCCTGGTATTCTCGATTTTAATGAAAAACCTTTAACATATTATTTATCATCAAAAAAATATGGATATGCCGCACGAAATTTTTTTGATATCGCGTCCGAAGTTATTAGCAAAGTCAATACTGATTCTATCAAAGACGTAGATCTTGTAGTTAATATGACGAGAGACATGCTTGAGGCAAATTTCTCTTCATTGTCGACAGCTCCCATATCTAATATGGTGAGAGCTCAGTTCACGCAGTGGAAACGTCCTTTCTCGTTAGAATCGATCTGCTCTTTGAGTACTTCAGAGCTGAAAGAAATAGGCACTATCATCATAGCTACCTACGACACCACAAGTTTAAGCCTTCTTTGGACCTTAGCATATCTTGGAGCTAATCCAATTGTTCAAGATCTTCTGAAGGTTTCAATTGATACCGAAGATGATCCAATAGAGTTGGCGTCACTACTCGTTCTGGAAGCATTACGCTTGGGCGGTAGCAACCCAACTGCGCTTTGGAGACGAGTCAGAAGGCCGTTTGTTATTCACCACCAAGGTGCTGATATTACAATTCCGGTAAATACAATGCTTTGGTTGGATCGTCGTCGAGCAAATAGAGATGCTAATGTTTTTCCTTATCCCGATCAATTTGATATCAGAAACATCAGACACATAATGAAAGAAGAGAACGAGAAAATAACCTCTATTCTTTCCAGAAGTCGTCATGAAATTAATTCCTTTAATATGGTCAATACTAATCTAAGCCCCAGAAAATGTCCTGGACGTTTATTTTCTGTCAGAGAACAAGCACTGATACTTGTGGAATTATACCAGAATTATAGCATTTCTATAGTTGGCACCGACTTGGCACTTGCATCCCATAGTTCAATGCCACGCCCCATATCTCCTGGAATTATTCAAATCAAGCCCAAGAGACTAACTCAATCTACTATTACTGAACATAAATAGTGTAGAGGTAAAAAATGACTCACATACTACCACCAGCAGAACTTATTAGTAATAAATTACATTTCTCTGATAAAGATGGTTTTAATCGAGCATGCCAATTTGGTGCTTTCTATCTAAAACATCCAGACGGATTAGATTTCAATGCAGGTATTACACTTGCGAAAAATTACTACCTAAAACCTAATGGTGGGTCAACTGACGATTATCGAGGATATCGTACAAAAGATCTCAAACAATCACTTCTTGGATATTCCCAAACAGGTAATGATCAAGATGAACTACTTCAAATAGAGTGCGTACTCTGGCATGAATATCTACCAAAAGCAGTCTCCAACCTTCTCTGGGCTATTAATGATATTAGCCGAATAACACTTTCAGAACTATTCGTTATGGCAGGCGTCTGCCCCGATGATATCGACACGATAACAGGTGGAATGTATAAAAATAATGCGCTCCAGTATTGTATATTCAACCACTTTAGATCACATATCCAGTATCCTGTCGGCCTGACAGCTCATAAAGATAGTGGCTTCATTACCACTCTTTACACCACTGAACCCGGTTTAGAGTCTCTAGAGGGTGACAAATGGCTTCCTTTTGATCCACTGGATGGACATTTCACCGTAGTCATTGGCCATTCATTCGAAATTCTGATGTCCAAATCATCCCAACCAGTGACCGCTAGTTATCATCGTGTTCGGGGTATGAAACTACGACTATCAAACCAAGAAGATAGATTCACTTTTGGCACCTATATTGGACCGAGATGGGATCAAGATCTTTATCAATATGATAACGATGGCATTCTTACACCTATAGAATCATTTCTCGATTTTCAGAAGAGGAAAGCGGATGAAATGGCTTACGAATTTCATCCAAAAGTCGAGAATATTCACAGATAAAACAAAAGTTCTTTCACCACACTTCAGGACCATGATTATGAAAACATCATCAACAATGCGAACTCTGGTGAAACTACCATCAATGCCATCCGAAATCACAGCCTCAAAAGTGTATAAACCAGCAAACATGGCAAGATCCCATCTGGAAGGAGATCATCTCATTTTTGCTGATGACGATGGTTTTAACCGGGCTCTCCGGCATGGTTTTTTCCTCCTGGAAGTTCCATCATATATGGATTTTGAATATGGAGATCGATTTGCATACCACTTCTTTGAACCCGCCACAGAAGGTGATCTCCTTCCCTATACGGGATTTAAATCATGCACTTTTCCTACCGATTACGAAGGTTATTTCGACAGAAAACATGATCAATGGGAAAATTTATACATCGAACAGAAACACTGGAGTCTAATTCCATCTGAAGTCGCTACACTGGGCCACCATATGGCACACATAGGTATATGTATACTACGTTCAGTGTTAAATCATGTAGGTATTCCGCGTAGTGACTGGGAATTAGTCACAAGCGGACTTTCAGAAGGGCAAGGGCACCAGATGTTAGCGTTTAATCACTTCCGATCAGATAAAGCAACCCGAGGCTCGAAGTTTCATCGAGATTCCGGCTGGGTGACAGTCCTAAGATCAACTGAACGTGGCCTTTTGGCCTATATAGATGATGAGCTTTTGGCTATCGATCCTATTCCAGGCTACCTGATAATTAACTTCGGTAGTTCGATGGAAGTGCTGACAGAAAATTTAATGATAAATGTTCGTGCCAATGTACATGGCGTTGTTCGTACAGAACGGAATGGGCAGCGCGACAGGATGTCATATGCGATGTTTTTAGACAGCAATCTTGCCGGTAATATCTACCAATATGGCCCCCAAGGCCCAATCAAAGTTCAATCCGTCGAAGAATTTGCTATCCAAGAGGTTAGTCGAACATACGATGAAAATAATGGTACTTTGTAGATATTTTCCGCATAATAAATCTGAGGCTTTATAGTATGAATATAAATAATAGATATGAATGGGCATCCTCCAAACTACAAAATGGCAGGCTTCTATTCGACACTACCGATGGATTTAGACGTGCAGTAAAAGATGGTTTCTTCTTTATTAAAGCACCAGATACGTTAAATCTATCTTCTGGTGACCTGTTTGCAACAAACTTCTACCTACCTAAAACTGGAAATTCATATGATGCATATCGGGATTTCAAAAGTTGGACTACCGAAAAGCTTGCGGAAAGGGAAGGATATTTTCTACGCAATGCAGATCAAGTCGAACAATTTTTTTTAGAACATCGATTCTGGAAGAATGTATTTCCACTCTCTCTCGTTACTCAAGCAACTCAGATGAAAGAATTCGGACTAGAGGTACTACGTGCTATTCTCTCTCAACTAGATATTCCTGCCAAATTGTGGAATAAAGCCACAGGAGGGTGCCTATCAGGGCTTGGTACTTACCATCTTACTTTCAATCATTTCCGCCCGACAGTACGTTCACGAGGTCTCAATATACATAAAGATTCCGGCTGGGTGACAATATTACGTTCACTAGAGCCAGGCTTAGAAATACTAAGAAAAGGTGAATGGCTACCAATCATCCCCCGCCCTGATACTTTCATTGTAAACTTTGGTTGTGCAATGGAAATTTTAACTCGATACGCCACAATACCTGTAGCAGCCGTGGCGCACCGTGTAGTTGAACAAAAACCGGGAGAGCAGAGCGGTGTAGACAGGTTTTCCTACGCGCTTTTCATTGACAGTAGCCTTGATAAAAATGTCAGCAAAGGCTTATACTCTTACAAGCATGACAAAGGCTTGGTCCTTGAAACAAGCTTTGAAGAATTTCTGAATAAAATTCTTCATAATACGTATGAACAACATACTCAGGGGCTTTATTAACTCAGCTTAAAGAACGAGCTTGCTCTCTATGGTTATTAGGTGTACCAACTTACTTAACACCCAACTAATCAGATAGAGAGCATCAAATACCCAATCTCACAAATTAATTTCTTGCAAGCTTTCTTTGTCCGGTATACTACTAACAATCTGATTATCCTCACTTTCCCTACCAGCTTTTGTAGTACTTAATACTTCCACCATCCTATCTAATCTTGCCTGACACTTCCTCCCCTCTGTGTATTTCACAACATCTTTTCTATGTTGTTACCGGCTCATCACTCTTTACCACAAAAAATATACGACACGCCCCTACATAAATGCGGAGTTAAATTAATTTATGAACAGTAAAACTCAATATCCACCCACTTTAGGACAGAATACAAACTTCACGCTTTTATTTATCCTTTCAGTCACCGTATTCTTCGTTGGTGCAACCGAATTCATGCTGTCATCCATGCTTGCCTCTCTTGCGGTAGCTTTTGGGACAACTACTGTCGGAGCATCCTGGCTGGTGTCTGGTTATGCATTTTCCTATGCTCTGGCAGCCCCGGTACTCGGATATTTTTCAGATCGTGTTAATCGGAGCAGATTACTTCTGAGTTCCTTATTGTTTTTCGCCGTAGATGGTCTCGCTATCATTCTTGCACCCACTCTTGAAATCGCAATCTCACTGCGGATTTTTGGCGGTATAGCATCAGCGGTAATCATACCGACAGTATTTGCCTTAATTGCTGATATTGTTCCTTATAACCGTCAGGCAGGCGCGATGGGAGTCGTTATGCTTGGTATGACTTTCGGTATTGCATTTGGTCCAGCCTTAGCAGGAATACTCACGGACCTCGTTAGTTGGCGAGCACCATTTTTATTTAGCTCACTTGGCTGCATCGTCACATTTGTCGCAGGGTTTTACTGTCTTCCGACGCAAACAGCATCAAAAGAGCTTATAAGCCGGCAATTAGTCTGGTTTCGGCAATGGTCGGTTGTCAGGCCACTCATCGCAAAAGGTGCCTGGAATGGTGCCGGTGTCTCTGCTTTTCTTTTGTCTGGAGAAGTCTTACGTCAACGGTACGGATTTGGTCCAACCGAAATCGGCTTGACCGTTATCGCCTTTGGCGTCGGTCTGGGAATAGGGAATATGTCCGCTGGTTGGCTTCGCAAGCTTTGTAACCGAGAAGAAGTGACTTTAGTCTTTGTCAGTCTGCTACTGACTGGTGTGATCTCAGTTTTCATGCTCGCTCCAATTACGCTCTTCGGCTCACTGGGATGTTTGATACTTTGGGGAATCGCGCTTGGCGTTGGAGCGCCTTCAAGTACCGTCGTCTTAGTGACAAGAGCAGGTACTGACAAAGGTATAGTTCTGGCTTTTGCAGAAACGTTCAATAATCTGGGCATCTTGAGCTTAGTCCCATTAGCCACAGTAGGATTAACAGAAGGAGGTCCGCACGCAGCAATGATTGTGTTATCGGTAGGATTGGTAATCGGCCTTACATTGACAATATTAGATTTCTGGCTGACGCGTTCAACAAGTTCTTCGCTATGAATCTTCGTCCTCTGGCTTTATATCCCCACCATATATTCGATGGGGATATTGATGAGTTATTGTGTCCAGAGGGACGTTGGTAAGTTTCAGTTACAGCCAGAATAACCAAGCAAACAGAAAGATGATAGCGATACAGGCAATATTCAGCACCATACCCACTCTGACCATTTCAGTCTGTTTAATAAAAACAATCGCATTAGGTGGTGTGGCAACCGGCAACATAAAGACACAGGATGCCCCAAAGCCGATAATTAGTGTTAGCGTCATTATCGGCATACCCAACGCTTCCGCAGCGGTTGCAATATCGGTACTAAGCTGTGTCCCTTAATGTAAGTTGATAGTATTATCATCTAATTAGTTTCAATATTGGAAAAAGATGATGGCCCGCTACGACATTCCTGATGACGCCTGGATATTGATAGAACCTTGTTTGCCCCCTATACATTCAAAGCGAGCAGGACGTCCACATGTTGAACACCGCCGTGTGATGAATGGGATGTTCTGGGTGTTATGCTCAGGGGCACCGTGGCGCGATTTTCCTGAACGCTTTGGCCCCTGGAAAACGGTCTATAATCTATTTAACCGCGGGTCAAAATCGGGCATTATCAAGAAGATATTTAATCGGTTACTGTCCATTCTTGATGAAAAAGGCTTGATTGACTGGTCTGAAATTTGCCTGGATGGGAGTAATATTCGCGCCAGTAAAGATGCCGCAGGGGCAAAAAAAACATCCTGATATCCCTGACCATGATGCGCTGGGTCACTCCCGCGGAGGTTATGGCACNNAAATCCACCTGGCAACCGACNNAAAAGGTTTTCCCCTCNACNNGANTTTNNCNGCNGGGCAAGCTCACGAAAGTCAATNTGCNATCACGTTAAACCCACTGAATGGCTGCATGGAAATTTAGCAGTAACAAGCAACCGTAGCACTCAAAAATGTCCACACTTAAAAATTTCCACGCTACTTACAGTTGCTTATAAAAACCTTATCTAGTTGATTTTAAAATGAATTAATCTTAGCCAGATAAAAAAAACCCGCCTGAGAAAAGCGGGGGAAAAGACAGGGATGGTGTCTATGGCAAGGAAAAATTCTCGGTTGCTACTATTTACTGCTTACTGCTATGGGTATTACAAATCAGTTCGGTAACTGAGAAATACGCTGCTGATGATGTTGCTCCAATTGCACTTGCTGTTCAGGAGTCAGCAATTGGTACATCTGATGATGAATACGGGCCATTTCTATCTGACGTTCAACATTAAATTTGACCATCTTTTCAACTTGAGCCTTTACTGCCGCTTCATCAAAATCTTTCGCAGTGACCAGCTTACGCATCTCTTCACGCTCTGTGCGACTCATGGACATTGACGAACGCTGTTGATGTTTCTGCCCCACCAAATCACGCATTTGCTGACGCTGTTGCTCAGTTAAAGTGATACCATTAAACATATGATCGTTATCACCGATGTCATTATTACGGTAATGATGGTTTCCCTCGCTTTTATAACCACAGGGTGCACAATTACCGGGTACCGTAGCAGCGTGCACTATACTTTCTGTTTCAGCTAAAGATGCTGCCAAGCCAAGAACAAATATTGACGCTAAAACTAACGCTGCTATGTTACGCATTAAACAACTCCTCGTTTCCCCGAACGATGCTATTCGATTCAAATTGTAGACAACTATACCTACGCGGCTGCAAACTAGCGTCAGAGCTTGTAAAAGAACGTAAAGTCGTGGAATAGCAAAGTTTGTTATCGTATTTTTGCTCTTGGAGGAAGTAATCGATGCATAAAATCCTATTAGTTGATGATGACCGAGAATTGACATCACTATTAAAAGAATTACTTGAAATGGAAGGATTTAACGTTGTTATCGCTCATGATGGAGAGCAGGCATTAAAATTCCTTGACGATTCAATTGATCTGCTATTACTCGACATTATGATGCCGCGTAAAAATGGCATTGCAACACTGAAAGAACTTCGGCTAGACCATCAAACCCCGGTGATTATGCTGACAGCACGTGGAAGCGATTTAGATCGCGTGCTGGGATTGGAATTAGGTGCAGATGACTATCTCGCCAAACCATTTAACGATCGTGAGTTGGTAGCACGTATACGCGCTATCCTTCGCCGTTCAAACTGGAGTGAACAACAACAGGCAGAAAATGGCCCTCCCCCCCTTCAGGTTGATAAACTGCAATTAAACCCTGGCCGACAGGAAGCCAGCTTTGCTAATCAAATATTAGATTTAACCGGAACTGAATTCACCTTGCTCTATTTATTGACTCAACACTTAGGCCAGGTTGTATCCCGCGAACACCTGAGCCAGGAAGTATTAGGTAAACGACTGACCCCATTTGACCGGGCAATTGATAT
This sequence comes from Photorhabdus khanii NC19, assembly GCF_000517265.1. GTDB lineage: Bacteria > Pseudomonadota > Gammaproteobacteria > Enterobacterales > Enterobacteriaceae > Photorhabdus > Photorhabdus khanii. The sequence goes on along the minus strand of NZ_AYSJ01000009.1, from coordinate 169,365 downwards.
GCATATTTCCAACCTGCGCCGGAAATTACCTGAACGGGAAGATGGCCTGCAATGGTTTAAAACATTACGTGGCCGTGGATATTTAATGGTTTCCCCAACATGATAAACAGTCTAACGGCACGCATCTTCGCCATTTTCTGGTTCACCCTGGCATTAGTCCTGATGTTAGTCTTAATGGTGCCGAAACTGGATTCCAGGCAACTGACCTCCCTGTTGGAAAATGAATACCGGCAGGGCGTCATGTTGGAACAACATATTGAAGCAGAATTAGCTCAAGACCCGGCTAATGATTTACTTTGGTGGCGCCGTTTATTTCGCGCCATTGAAAAATGGGCACCACCAGGACAACGCCTGATCCTAGTGACCAGTGAAGGACGAGTCATTGGTGCCCAAAGAAGTGAAATGCAAGTTGTCCGCAACTTTATCGGCCAATCAGATAACGCAGATCATCCGAAAAAGAAAAAATATGGCCGTTCTGAGATGTTAGGACCATTTTCTATCCGGGATGGGGAAGATCATTACCAACTCTATTTAGTTCGCCCGGCGAACAGCCCGCAATCAGACTTTATTAACCTGATGTTTGACCGGCCACTATTATTATTAACGGCCACCATGTTAATCAGTGCGCCATTACTATTATGGCTAGCATGGAGTTTAGCCAAACCTGCCCGTAAATTAAAAAATGCCGCCGACGACGTTGCGAAAGGTAATTTACGTCAGCATCCCGAACTGGAAGCTGGGCCACAAGAGTTTTTGGCTGCGGGTAACAGCTTCAACCAAATGATCAGCGTATTGGAGAGAATGGTCACGGCACAACAACGGCTAATCTCCGACATCTCCCATGAACTGCGCACGCCTCTTACCCGTCTGCAACTGGCAACGGCATTACTTCGCCGCCGTCATGGTGAAAGCAAAGAACTGGAAAGAATCGAGACAGAAGCCCAACGGCTGGACAGCATGATTAACGATCTGTTAGTGCTCTCCCGTAGCCAGCATAAAAACGAACTCCTGCGGGAAAATATCAAAATAACCGATTTATGGAACGATATTCTTGATAACGCCATATTCGAAGCTGAACAAATGGATAAAACCCTTGAAGCAACCTTACCACTGGGTTCCTGGACCATTTACTGCAACCCATTAGCACTTGGCAGTGCTTTTGAAAATATCGTGCGTAATGCCTTACGCTACTCCCACCACCATATTGCGGTCGCATTCCATGCTGATCATCAAGGGATCACCATTACCGTTGATGATGACGGCCCAGGAATCAACCCGGAAGACCGCGAACACATATTCCGTCCTTTCTACCGTACAGACGAAGCCCGCGACCGGGAATCCGGCGGCACAGGCCTTGGTCTGGCGATTGTTGAAACCGCCGTTAGCCAGCACCGCGGCTGGGTACGTGCTGAAGACAGCCCATTAGGCGGCTTACGTCTGGTCATCTGGCTGCCACTTCATGGACGATAATACAAATACCAAGATCAACTAACCTTATTCTATCAATTCATCAAACAAGTATTCTGTCAGGCTTGACCCAGAAGGGCTGACAGTTTACTCTTTTCATTAATCATTAAAAAATCTTATATTTTGTTTCTTTTTGTTGCGACAAGTAACTAAAAAAAGCATTTTAAAATCAAAATATTAAATGAATTTATAGAACTATATGGATTTCTGGGAACCAATAACCTAGTGCGGTAGCTTTATTATTATTTCACTATTTATTATTTCAACAATAGACCTTACACAAACTATTTAAAAATAGCCTGTTAAAGTTTCATCTGCCAAATAGCACTTATGAAAATAAATAGCACCCTAATTAAAAACTGCGAAATGTTATTTATTTTCACAAGTACATTTTCAGGTCATAATATTAAAGGCAAAATATGTCATCACTAAACATTCTCACCGATAAATTTGATAATAAAACAGCCATTATTGCCATTGTTGGTCTTGGCTATGTTGGCTTACCGCTAATGCTGAGATATAACGATATTGGCTTTAAAGTGATTGGGTTTGATATTGATAAAGAAAAAACAGATAAATTAAATCAAGGCCAAAGTTATATCGAACATATTCCCGCAACCAAAATTAATCAGGCCATCCATTCCGGTTTCGAAGCCACAACAGATTTCGCCAAAATAGCCGAATGTGATGCGATTATTCTTTGTGTTCCCACACCGTTAAATAAATACCGTGAACCTGATATTAGTTTCGTGATTAACACCACGGAGATGATAAAACCCCATTTAAGAGCCGGCCAACTCCTCTCCTTAGAAAGCACCACTTACCCCGGCACCACCGAAGAAGAGTTATTACCCCGGGTGGAAGAAAACGGGTTAAAAGTGGGGGAAGACTTCTTCCTGGTCTATTCACCCGAACGCGAAGATCCCGGCAACCCTGATTTCGAAACCCGAACCATCCCTAAAGTCATTGGCGGCCATACTGAAAACTGTTTAAAAGCCGGGCTTGCCGTTTACCAACCTGCGATTGACCAGGTCGTCCCCGTCAGTTCAACCAAAGCGGCCGAGATGACTAAACTGCTGGAGAACATACACCGGGCGGTCAACATCGGTTTAGTCAACGAAATGAAACTGGTCGCCGACAAAATGGGCATTGATATCCACGAAGTCATCCGGGCCGCCGCCACTAAACCCTTTGGCTTTGTCCCCTATTACCCCGGCCCGGGATTAGGCGGTCACTGCATCCCGATAGATCCCTTCTATTTAACCTGGAAAGCCCGGGAATACGGTATCAATACCCGCTTTATTGAACTCTCCGGTGAAGTCAACTCATCCATGCCCGATTATGTGGTCACCAAAACCGTCTTAGCCCTGAATAAAGCAAGTCAATCCATTAATAATAGCCGCATCTTAGTCTTGGGGATCGCCTATAAAAAGAATGTTGACGACATGCGAGAAAGTCCCTCGGTACATATCATGGAAAGACTCAGGGATTTAGGTGCCAATATTGAATATTCCGACCCTCACGTCCCGGTATTTCCTAAAATGCGTGAACACCATTTTAATTTAATCAGCCAGCCTATCACGGAAAAGAATCTAAAAGCATTTGACTGCGTTATTTTAGCCACCGATCACGACAAATTTAATTATGAATTCATCGTCAATCACGCAAAGTTAGTCGTTGATACCCGCGGTAAATATTCTCCAAATCACCAAAACGTCATAAAAGCTTAATCCAGGACAAACCATGCTTAACATAATTAAAGACAGAAAAATAAAATTCGCTTTAGTGGGATGTGGCAGAATTGCTAAAAACCATTTTAATGCTCTGGCAGCACATCAGGAAAATGCTGAATTAGTCGCAATCTGTGATAACGATCAAACAGTATTAACAGCGACGATAGAAAAAATGGGCGTCCCGGGTTTTAACAACTTAAATACCATGCTGGATAATATCACCGCCGATATCATTATCCTGACCACCCCCTCCGGGCTGCATCCCGAACAAGCCATTGCCTGCTTTAATAAAGGCTTTCATGTCGTCACAGAAAAGCCGATGGCGACACGACTCGCCGATGGCGAAAACATGGTCAAAGCTGCCGATAAAGCCGGAAAACGCCTGTTTGTCGTCAAACAAAATCGCTTAAACGCCACATTACAATTACTGAAACGTGCAGTCAGTGAAAAACGTTTTGGCAAAATCCATCTGGTTCACCTCAATGTTTTCTGGACCCGTCCGCAAGAATATTACGATCAAGCCGCCTGGCGGGGCACATGGGAATTTGACGGCGGTGCCTTCATGAATCAGGCGAGCCATTACGTTGACTTAATTGAATGGCTGATTGGCCCGGTCAAAGATGTGCAGGCCATGACATCGACCCACCTGGATATCGAAACGGAAGATACCGGCGTACTGAATATCCGCTGGCGAGACGGGACCTTAGGCTCGATGGCCGTCACTATGTGTACTTACCCGCAAAACCTTGAAGGCTCTATCACCATTCTGGGTGAAAAAGGTACAGTCCGGGTAGGGGGTTTGGCGGTTAATGAAATCCAGGAATGGCGTTTTTCCGACGAAAAAGAGTATGACCGGCAAGTCAAAGAAGCCAGCTATGAAACCACCTCCGTTTATGGGTTTGGCCACCCGCTTTATTATAAAAATATCATTGATGTGATGAGAGGAGAAGCCCAACCCATCACGGATGGCCGGGAAGGCTTAAAATCATTAGAATTGCTTATCGCTGCCTATCTCTCAGCCCGAGATAATAAAACCATTTCTTTACCTTTAACGTATTAAATCAAGGGAACAAGTATCATGTCAGCAGAACACCTAATGATACATCCCAGTGCCATCATTGATGAAGGGGCACAAATCGGGAAAAACAGCCGCATTTGGCATTTTACGCATGTGTGTGCCGGCGCCCAAATTGGTGAAGGCTGCTCTTTAGGCCAAAATGTCTTTATTGGTAACCAGGTCACCATCGGCAATCACTGCAAAATACAAAATAACGTCTCTGTTTATGACAATGTTCATTTAGAAGAAGGTGTATTTTGTGGCCCGAGCATGGTGTTTACCAATGTCTATAATCCGCGCTCATTGATTGAAAGAAAAAGTGAATATAAAACGACCCGGGTGAAAACAGGTGCCACATTAGGTGCCAACTGTACCATTATTTGTGGTACCACCATTGGTGCCTATGCCTTTATTGGTGCCGGTGCGGTCGTGAATAAAGATGTGCCGGATTATGCCTTGATGGTCGGCGTGCCGGCCAGACACATTGGCTGGATGAGTGAATTTGGTGAACAATTAGATTTACCGCTGCACGGACAAGCCACCACAACCTGCCCGCACACGCAGCATATTTATCAACTCAACCACCATACCGTGACCCGAATTAAAGTATAAAAGGTAAAGAAGAATGCAATTCACCGATCTCGCGGCACAGCAACGCAGAATTAAAGATAAAATTGACGCGAATATCCAGACAGTCCTCACCCACGGAAAATATATTTTAGGGCCCGAAGTAGCGGAATTAGAAGAAAAGCTGATGGCCTACACGGGAGCCAAATATTGTATTACCTGTGCGAATGGCACCGATGCCCTGCAAATTGCCTTAATGGCAATTGGCCTCAAACCCGGCGACGAAGTTATCACCCCCGGATTTACCTACATTGCCACCGCTGAAACCATTGCGCTGTTGGGCGGCATTCCGGTCTATGTTGACGTCAAGCCCACAACCTATAACTTAGATCCGGCCCTGCTGGAAGCCGCGATTACCTCCAAAACTAAAGCGATTATTCCGGTTTCTTTATTCGGCCAATGTGCCGATTTTGACGAAATTAATGCCATCGCCGAAAAACATAACCTGACCGTCATAGAAGATGCGGCCCAAAGTTTTGGTGCGACTTATAAAGATAAGCGCTCCTGTAACTTAACCACCATCTCGTGCACCAGTTTCTTTCCCAGCAAACCCTTAGGTTGCTACGGTGATGGCGGAGCTATTTTCACCAACGATGAAGAGCTGGCGAAAATTATCCGTCAAATTGCCCGTCATGGCCAAGACAGACGATACCATCACATCCGAATCGGCATCAATAGCCGTTTAGACACACTACAAGCGGCCATCCTTCTGCCCAAACTGGACATCTTTGAGGAAGAAATGGCATTACGCCAGATTGTGGCAGAAAACTATCATCAAGCGTTGAATAAAATCGGCATCATGACCACACCCTATATTGAACCACACAATCTCTCAGCCTATGCGCAATATACTATCCGGGTCAAAAACCGGGATGAATTGCAACATAGATTAAAAGAACAGGGTATTCCAACCGCGGTGCATTACCCCATTCCCTTGAATAAACAACCTGCGGTTGCCAGCAATATTATTCTGCCTGTCGGTGACGAAATAGCCCAAGAAGTGATTAGTTTGCCGATGCATCCTTATTTATCCATAGATTTAATTAACAAAATCTCCAGCTCGATTTAAACTCTATGAAGAATAAGTTTATAAAGAATTTATCTGGCTTATTACTTTCGTCATTATTAAGCCAGATATTATTATTGCTATCAACACCTGTACTTACTCGATTATTCTCACCCGAGGAATTAGGCATTTATGCTTCACTTTCATCTATTTTAAGTATTTTGGCAGTAGGTGCTTGCCTCCGTTATGAATTTTCAATCAGCTCATCAGAAAAAGAACGTGAAATTAATTCATTAGTCACATTATCTTGTATAATTTCAATCATCATTAGTCTTATAGCAATCACTATTTTTGCAATATTTAATATCCCAGAAAAAATAATTATAGGAAACCACATATACTATATACCTCTAGGTATTATTACTTACGGGTTTTATAGAGCAATGAGCTTCAACAGCATAAGAAAAAGACAATACCGTGAATTCTCTATCACTAAAATAGCTCAAACGGTCACTATGATTAGTATTCAAATAGTTGGGGGCATAGCTAGTTTGGGAGCAAGCAGCCTTATCTTAGGGCAGATATTAGGCCAATCATTAGGCGTCCTATTTTTGCGTAAAAAATCTCAATATCGCCTGATAATAAGGAAAACCGAGTTTAGAAAAATAAGACTTCTCGCTAAGAAATATTACAAATTTCCAGTTTATGATTTCCCTGCCAGCTTAATTAACACGGTTAGTAATGAACTACCTCAATTGTTTATAATGTCTGCCTATGGATTAAAATCCGCAGGATTTTATTTAATCGCATCTAAAATATCAGGCGCACCCATTACACTGCTCAACCAAACAGTTTCGTCAATATTACAAGGTTATTTAAAAGATACTCCTGCATTATCTTTCCTAAAAATAAAAAAAACGTTCTATTACCTAACACTAATTTCTATTTTATTTGCCACCGTTACATACTGGGTTGGTATACCAATCATAACATTTATTTTCGGTGAAGAATGGTATGAATCAGGCAAATATCTATTATGCTTAATACCTCATTTATCCGGGCAAATAATATATTCATCCTTATCAATATATTTATCCATGTATGAGCACCAGAAGAGCAATTTATTCATTCAATCAACATCTATTACATTAAGATTTATAGCCCTTCTCATCGGGTATTTATTAGGAGACATTTATCTCTCCATCTTATTATTTTCACTCATAAGCTTTAGTCTTTATCTAATGAGTACAGCTTATATTTTAAGATTATCTTTTATGCAGCAAAGAGGGTTAGAATGAAAAAAACAAAAAATATAATCAAAATAATTCCATATATAATCATCATCACAATCGTCAGTTATACATTCAATCAATATGCTTATGAGCTAGATGAATTCAACAGTAATGTTAGAAACTTAGTCATGAAAGGGAAATTTACCCAACGTGACTTTAATAGCAATGGTTTTCCATTATCACATTCACCACGTATCCCTGAGCCATTTCTATCCCCGTTTTATGTCGTTCACTATGGAATAATATACTCTTCCTTAAGCTTAGAGAAAGACAATACCAATATATTATGGAGACCGGATTCATCCTTATCAGGATGGAATGTACCGCCACCTAAATTCAATAAAGAGGAATTAATTTCTAATTTTAAATTCTCAGCCGATTGGCTATTGAACAACATCAAGTTATTCCATGGTGAAAATCATTACTTATATAATTTTGATTGGCCATATAAAGGCTATGAAAATAATAAACTCTCTGCTCCCTGGTGGTCTGGATTAACAGATGCATATGCAATTACTCTCTTATTAAGAGCTTATGACAATTTTGGTGATGATAAATATCTATTAACTTCTCACTTACTATACAAATCATCGCTAGCTCCGGCCAATCAAGGAGGTAGCCTGACAATTTTAGATAATATGCCCTGGATTGAAGAATATGTTGATCCTAAAGCAAGTTCAGACAAATTAGCCTTTGTATTAAACGGAATGATTTACTCTACTTATGGTATTGAATCCTTCGAAAATTATCTTAATATAGATAAAAGTAAAAGAATGTCCGAAAGTTTATATAAATCAATCAGTAGCAATATATTTAAGTTCGACATAAAAAATGAATGGTCCAGCTATGATTTAGTTGGTAATCCAGCGAATATGAAATATCATAGAATACATACCCTTCTTCTAAAAGATCTTATAGATAGAAATCAACACTTTAAAAATAAAGAAATAATAAATTTATATAACAATTGGAATAGATCCGTCTCTAATATCGGGTATTATTACATAAAGCATGGGCCTATTAGTTGGGCATACTATCATTTTATCACTATGTACTTATTATCTATATTAGTATTATCAATCATTTATTTTTTTATCAGAAAAAATGCAAAATAAAATCAAAATAATACTAAAAATATTTCTCTATCAAGTAATTATATATCTAAACTCTGTGCTTATATTAGACACATTCCAAGAGGTAAGAGGTTATAATATCAGCCCACAAGGTCACTTAAGTATCCTATTCTGCTGGATATCATTATTACCACTACTCTTACTTAATAACCAAAAAAATCCAATTATGGTTTTTCTATGGTTAATATATATAATTTACATTATACCATTGTCAATTATATTTCCTCTAATTAATTCAGCTTCTATATATTCAGTAATTTTCATATCCGCAATAAATATATTATTTCTATTGTCTATATTATTCTTTCGAATAATAAATAGAATTACGTTACCAAAACTACAAATCCCCTGGGATCTATATAAAACACTTATAATAGGATGCGGTATTATTGTTTTATTCTTTGTTATCACTAACCCTGCATTCAGTTTAATACCACCTAATATATTTAAAGTTTATTTAGTGAGAGAGAATTTCAAAGAAAACACATCATTATTAACCATGTATATTATAACAAGTGGGGGATACGTAATTTCACCATTATTATTATTAGCTTCATTCTATGTAAAAGGTCTTGTTAAATATATCCTTATTGCAATAAGCGTTATGATTTCCTACTCAATATATTGCTCTTCAGGATTAAAAAGTATAGCATTCATGAATATCACCGTTATAACTCTCTTCTTCTATATCAAAGGGAAAAGAAACATAAGTAATTCCGTGATAAATATAATTCTATACTCATTCCTTGCTGCCGGATTACTGTATTTTATTTTCGATTTCTATGACCCACTTATACACTGGTTACGCAGAATATTCTTCACACCAACATTAAATACCTTCTATTTTTATGATTATACATTCAATAATAATAGGGAATTCACTAACGATGCCCCAAAGATAATCTCTCAGATATATTATGGCACCATAGGCTCTGCTAATACAGGCTTTATTGGGGACGGTATAGCCAGATATGGTATTGCTGGCTTAATAATAAATTTCTTTATATTTAATATACTCATCTTCGCAATGAACCTGAGTTCAAAAAAAGTTCCATTTGAATTTTCAACAACATTATATTTACCGTTCGTATACACGGTATCAAACACGGCAATTACAGCACTACTACTGACATATGGGCTGCTGATATTAAGCATACTATTATTCTTATTTCCTACGAAAAATAACAAAAACTCCTTATGAAAATCACACATATGACATCTGCACATCCGCGTTTCGATACACGTATTTTCCTAAAAGAATGTTCTGCATTACAAAAAAAACATGAGGTAACCCTTATTGTCGCAGATGGTAAAGGTGATGAAATAAAGAATAACATATCTATCATCGACGTAGGTATATTGCCAGGCCGATTAAATAGAATCTTTAAAACAACCGATAGAGTCTACAAAAAAGCATTAGAACTAGATTCTGATCTATATCATTTCCATGATCCGGAGTTAATACCTATAGGATTAAGACTTAAAAAGAAAGGTAAAACAGTCATCTTTGATGCCCATGAAGATGTCCCCAAACAAATCCTTAGTAAACCTTATTTAAATAAATTCGCAAAAACGATTATTTCTAAAACATTCTCTCTCTATGAGAAATATGCTATCCCTAAATTTAACGGAATTATTACGGCTACACCCTCAATAAGAGATAAATGCTTAAAACTAAATAATAACACCATAGACATTAATAATTACCCGATATTAGGTGAGCTAAGTAATAATAACACTAATTGGGATGAAAAAGAAAAACAAGTATGCTATGTAGGAGGCATATCTGCCATTAGATGCATAGAAGAAATGGTTGAATCAATATCTTATCTGACGACTGATACAAAAATTAAATTAGCGGGTAGTTTCTCTGAAAAAGATTTAGAAAATAAAATAAAAAACATGGAGAATTGGCATAAAATAGATGAGCTTGGCTTTTTAAATCGAATAGAAACAAAAGAACTTTTATCTAAATCCATTGCTGGAGTTGTTCTATTCCACCCATTACCCAATCATATCGATGCTCAACCTAATAAAATGTTCGAATATATGAGTGCAGGTATTCCTGTCATCGCTTCAAATTTCCCATTATGGAAAGATATCATTGTAGCAAACAATTGTGGAATTTGTATCGATCCATTAACCCCGAAAGAATTAGCTGATGCGATAGATTATTTATCGAATAACCATGATATAGCGGAAAAAATGGGTAATAACGGATTTTTGGCAGTAAATAAAAAATACAATTGGGATATTGAACAGAATAAACTTATTAAATTCTATCAACAATTTGGAAGTTAATAAACATGAAGAAAATAATAACAGTATTAGGAGCAAGACCACAATTCATCAAGGCAAGTCCTGTGTCTCGCGCCTTACAAAATCATAATAAATTTGAAGAAATTATCATTCATACAGGTCAACACTTTGATACTAATATGTCTGATATATTTTTCAATCAATTAAAAATTCCCAAACCTGATTACACACTTAATATTCACGGCGGCTCGCACGGTGAAATGACAGGAAAAATGTTAATTGAAATTGAAAAGGTACTTATCACAGAAAAACCCGATGCAGTCATGGTATATGGTGATACAAACTCTACTTTAGCTGGAGCATTATCTGCATCTAAATTACATATTCCAATTATACATATTGAAGCCGGTTTACGTAGCTTTAACATGAATATGCCAGAAGAGATAAATAGAATATTAACAGATAATGTTAGCTCAATTCTTTTCTGCCCCACAGAAACAGCAATCAATAACCTACAACGAGAAGGCTTCAACTCAAAACCGGTTAATATAAAAAAAGTGGGTGATGTTATGGAAGATGCTGCTATATATTTTAGCCGAATGGCAAAAAGACCTGATGAGCTTATTCACACACCACATTTCATATTAACGACACTACATCGTGCTGAAAATACCGATAATCAAAAACGATTAACTGAAATAGTGAACGCATTAAATTATATACATAAAACAATTTACCCTATTGTCCTTCCTCTTCACCCAAGAACTAAAAAAATGTTGGAAACATATCGCTTACATTTAGATGTTCACTTAATCGAACCGGTTGGATATTTAGAAATGCTATGGTTACTTAAAAATACAGCCCTGGTTATTACAGATAGTGGGGGACTACAAAAGGAGGCTTTTTTCTTTAGAAAACCGTGTGTAACAGTTAGGGACCAAACTGAATGGGTAGAATTAATTGAAACCGGCGTGAACAAATTATCAGATGCTGAAAATAAAAAAATAACCCAGTCAGTTCACAATATGATTAATACTAATATACACTCCGTTCAATCTATATATGGTGGCGGCGTTGCTGCTATAAAAATTGCTGACGAATTAGAAAAATCACTATGAATATAGTATACATAAACCATTATGCAGGCTCACCGGATCTTGGTATGGAGTTTCGGCCATATTATCTAGGCCAAGAGTGGCTCAAATCTGGACATAATATTACCATACTTGCAGCTTCTTATTCTCATGTTCGTACAAAGCAACCAAAACTAACAGATAATAAAAAAACCATCGAAAATCTTTGTGGATTGAAATTTATCTGGTATCCGACCCCTCATTATCATAATAATGGATTAGGCCGGGTAAAAAATATATTCTCTTTCTTAAAGCAGATATGGTTCGATACACATAATTTAATAAAAGAAAATAAACCAGATATCGTTATTGCATCAAGCACTTACCCTTTGGATATTTGGATCGCAAAGCGTCTGGCAAAAAAAGCTAAAGCTAAATTAGTTTATGAAGTTCACGACTTATGGCCTTTATCTCCTATCGAAATAGGCGGTATGTCCCCAAAACATCCTTTTATGAGATTATGTCAATTTGCTGAAAATTATGCTTATCGCCGCTCAGATATGGTCATTTCAATACTTCCTAATGTACATAATCATATGAAAGAACATGGCTTGGACCTGAAAAAATTGCATATCATACCTAATGGCATAGTTGAAAATGATTGGCAAATTAAAAATATCGATCCTATTTCATCTCATATCAGAAAAGTAGTCGATCACTGTAGAACAGAGAATAAAATCATTGTGGGTTATGCCGGATCGCTTGGAAAACCCAACGCCATGAACTACCTTATTGATGCTGCAAAATTATTAGAAAAACAAAACTTTCATTTTCTGTTGGTAGGCTCTGGGCTAGAAAAAGAAAATCTAGTAAAACAAGCTAACTTACTTAATTTGAGAAACATTACCTTTAGTGATCCAATACCGAAAACACAGATCCCTGCTCTGCTCCCGCTATTCGATATTGCTTATATAGGTTGGCATAGAAAATCGATATACAGATTTGGGATTTCACCTAATAAATTAATAGATTATATGATGGCAGGATGCATAGTGTTACATTCTGTTGAAGCTGGTAATAACATTGTTGCCGATGCAAATTGCGGATTATCTATCCCACCTGAATCTCCCCAAGCCATTGCAAATGGATTACTTAAATTAAATAAACTCTCAAGGGAAAAGAAAATTGAATTAAGAAATAACGGTAAAAAATACGCATCAAAAAACCACACATATAATATTCTATCAAATAAATTCCTAAAGGTAATGATAAATCATAAATGAAAAATTCCTTCCTTTAACATTACCTGAAATTGAACAATATAAAATAGATAAAATTATTGATTGACTTAAAACTGGTTGGATAATTACCGGCCCTAAAACCAGAAGATTTGAACAAGATATAGAAATTGCATTTAAATAACTATCATTACTGTCCAAATAGAGGTTATTATTCAATCATGATAAATATATCAGTAATTTGCCCTATATTAAATGAAGAGAAATATATAAAAGAATGTATCGAATCACTTCTAAAACAAGATTACCCTACCGAGCAATTAGAGATTATCTTTATAGATGGCTGTAGCTCAGACAATACTTTGAAAGTTATTCAAAGTTATACTGAGAAATATGAATTCATAAAAATACTATACAACCCTGAACAACATGTACCTACGGCTCTGAATATTGGTATAAAAAATTCAACAGGAGAATATATAGCCAGAATCGATGCTCATTCCAACTATCCTAGCAACTACTTATCCAAACTATATAGTTTATCAAAACAATTTGATATTGATAATATAGGTGGAGTTATTAGCACAAAACCATGCAATCCTACAATTATTGCCCATACTATTGCATATGCCTTAAGTAGTCAGTTTGGTATGGGTAATTCCTATTTTCGAGTTGGTGTCAAGAATATAAGAAAAGTTGATACAGTACCTTTTGGTTTTTTCAAAAGAAATATATTCGATAAAATAGGGTTATTTGATGAAGACTTAACTAGAAACCAAGATGATGAATTTAACAGTAGAATTATAAAACATGGAGGTAATATATATCTTGTCCCAGACATTATTATTGATTACTACCCTAGAGATTCAATTAAAAAAATCTGCTCTATGTTCTATCAATACGGTTTATTTAAACCACTAGTCAACTTAAAATTAAAAACAACAACATCACTCCGACAACTAATACCACCGACTTTTGTCTTAGGGTTAATTCTGGGACTAGTCCTCTCATTCACTAGCCCAATATTTTTATATCTATATATAAGTTGTATTTTCATCTATTTATCTCTGGCTTTACTAGTATCAATAAAAGCCCATATTAAAAATAAAAAAAACTATATTTTTTTACCATTAATATTTCTGTGCATACATCTATCTTATGGATCAGGGTATCTCATTGGAATAATGAAAATTATATTCAATAAGAAATTCCACGTAAAAAATAAAAGATAAGGATTATATCATGAACTCTTTTTTTCTCCCTTTCGCACTCCCAGAAATTGGCCAAGAAGAAATTGATGAAGTCATTGATTCACTTAAAACAGGTTGGATAACTACTGGACCTAAAGCCAAAAGATTTGAACAAGATTTTGCTCAGTATTTAGATTCTGATGTTGAAGCAATCGCGGTAAACTCAGCAACAGCTGGATTACATTTAGCGTTGGAAGCCATTAATATCCAGCCTGGTGATGAAATCATCGTTCCTACCTACACCTTTACAGCAACAGCAGAAGTTGTCCGTTATCTGGGCGCTCACCCTATTTTTGTTGATTCTTTACCTAACAGCCTGAATATTGATCCAACAGCCATAAGAAAAGCAATAACATCCAAAACTAAAGCGATCATACCGGTGCACTTTGCCGGTTTATCCTGTGATATGGATGAAATAATTGCTATAGCTAAAGAATTCAATCTACGAATCGTTGAAGATGCCGCTCACTCATTCCCAACCTTATACAAAGGAAAAAAAATTGGCACTCTGGACACCGATGTAACCGTATTCAGTTTTTACGCCAATAAAACTATGACAACAGCTGAAGGTGGAATGCTAGTAACCAGAAATCCAGATATTATAAAAAGAGCAAAAGTCATGCGCCTGCACGGCATTAGTAAAGATGCCTTTGACCGATATCAATCTAAAATACCAGCCTGGTACTATGAAGTCATTGAACCAGGCTATAAATATAATATGCCAGATATTTGTGCAGCCATCGGTATTCACCAATTACAGAAAATAGACTCTTTTCAGAAGAAAAGAGAAGAGATGGCTAAATTTTACGATAGTGAATTAAAAGACCTACCCATTATTTTACCGACTAAACCTACAGAACCTAATAGTCAACATGCCTGGCATTTATATACTATTAGATTGAATGATGAGGTTAAAATATCAAGAGACGACTTTATAATAAAAATGGCAGAAAAAAATATAGGTTGCTCTGTCCATTTTATCCCACTACATAAACAACCCATATGGAAAAACACCTATTCTCTTGATAAAAATAACTTCCCTGTAGCAGAAGAAAACTTCAAAAGAATTGTATCCATTCCCTTATACACAAAAATGACCCAAGAAGACCAGATCTACGTTATCGAAACAATTAAAGGAATTCTTGAATAAATGAAAATAAATTATTCAATAATAAAAATAGTTTTTGATTTCACTGCATCCTCAATTGGGCTAATTATCCTTTCTCCTATCTTAATCGCGATTGCCATTTGGATAAAAATAGACTCGAAAGGACCTATTTTTTTCCGGCAAAAACGCGTAGGTCAATATAATAAAGATTTTTATATTCACAAATTTAGAAGTATGACTACCGATTCAGAACAGAAAGGCCAACTCACTGTAGGTCACGATCTCCGTATTACAAACTCTGGAAAATTTATACGTAAATACAAACTTGATGAACTAGCTCAACTCATTAATGTTGTTCAAGGAAAAATGAGTCTAGTTGGACCAAGACCAGAAGTCCCACAATTTATGGATAAATATCCAGATGACGTAAGAAACAAAATATTATCTGTCAAACCTGGAATAACAGATTTAGCTTCTATAGAAATGATCGATGAAAATCAAATATTAGATAAATATGCAGATCCTCATCAAGCCTATATTGATATTGTGATGCCTATAAAAGCCAAATACTACTTAGAATATGTCGATGACAAGTCATTTTTCCATGACCTGAAGATTATTTTTAAAACAATTTACAAATTAGTTTTTAGGTAATTTAAAATTATGAATAAAAGAATAGTTTTTGGCCAAGATAGACTAATAAAGACCCTCGTTCTTCTCATAGTAGATATATTTATAATCAGTATTTCATACTGGCTAAGTATGTGGCTACGTCTTGACAGAGAAGTACCGCTCTACAGCTTACAGCATTGGATCACTATTATATTCACAATACCTTGCACGATATTTATTTTCTTAAGAATTGGTTTTTATAGATCGATATTGAAATACGTTAATATGAGCATATTGAAATGGGCTATTATTGGCTCATTATCATCGACTCTATTCTTAACAGCATTCTCCTTATATCAACAAGCATTCTTACCCAGAACTGTACCTATTATTTATTTTTCTTTTCTGGTTATCTCACTCTGTGGCACAAGGTTCTTATATAGAACACTGCGTAATCTATTAAAGTATAAAGGAACCCCAGTAATTATCTATGGCGCAGGAGAATCTGGTCGGCAACTTTTACCCATATTGACAATGCATAGAGAATTCAACCCCATTGCCTTTGTTGATGACAATACTAAATTACATAATTTATCTATTCATGGGGTTTACGTCTTCTCTCCAGAAAAAATAAATTTTCTGGTAGAGAAATATAACATAAAGAAGATATTACTAGCCATACCCAGTGCTTCAATATCCAATAGAAAAAAAATAATTGAGAGACTACAAAAAGAACATTGTGAAATACTCACCATCCCAAGCTTCAATGATCTGGTTGAAGGAAAAGCTCAAATAAACTCACTAAAGCGGGTTTCCATTAATGATCTGCTAGGAAGAGAACAAGTTAATCCATTACAAGATTTACTCAGTAAAAACATCAGAAATAAAAACATACTGATTACAGGCGCTGGCGGTTCAATAGGATCTGAACTGTGCAGACAAATCATCAATCAATCTCCATCTCAAATGATATTATTTGAGCTAACAGAATATTGCCTTTACTCAATAGAAATGGAGCTGCAAAAAATAAATTTAGAAAGAGAACTCAATATAAATATCATTCCAATTTTAGGTGATATAAAAGACTCAGACAAGATAAATAAAATAATAAACAAATTTAACATTAACACAATATACCATGCTGCTGCATATAAACACGTCCCACTGGTAGAAATGAACACACTGGAGGGTATAAATAATAATATTTTTGGCACACTTTCACTTGCTCAGGCGGCACTTAAACAAAAAGTTGAAAAATTTGTATTAATCTCTACCGACAAAGCTGTCCGCCCGACCAACACAATGGGAGCAACAAAAAGATTTGCCGAACTTATACTACAAGCCTTTGCTAAAGAAAACAGCCATACAAAATTCTCGATGGTTCGTTTTGGTAACGTTCTTGGTTCATCTGGCTCAGTAGTACCCCTTTTCGAGCAACAAATGAAAAATGGTGGACCAATAACGCTAACTCATAAAGACATCACACGTTACTTCATGACTATTCCGGAAGCCGCCCAATTAGTTATCCAGGCGGGCGCGATGGGCAACAATGGCGACGTCTTTGTTCTGGACATGGGCGAGTCAGTAAAAATTTATGACCTTGCCCGAAAAATGATTAACCTCTCCGGCTTGACAGTTAAAGATAAAACCAATCCTCATGGTGACATAGAAATCCAAATTACCGGATTAAGACCTGGAGAAAAGCTTTATGAAGAGCTACTCATTGGTGATAACGTTTCTGGCACCAATCACCCTAGAATAATGACAGCAAATGAAATTTTTTTACCTTGGGATAAATTAAACTCATTATTAAATGACTTAAAGATATCTTGTGAAAATTATGATTTCGAAAACATTAGAAAGATTCTTATCAACTCGCCTATTGAGTTTCACCCCAAACAAGATTGCACTTACGATCTTTTAAAATAATATCTAAGCTTTCTAACTGGATAAATAGATATGATGACCATATTAATCACTGGAGGAAATGGCTATACCAGCTCACACATTGCATCCGTGAAGATACTCAACGGATCCGGCTGAAAGCTATATTGGTTATCTGGATAAACAACAACCCTATGAAATTTTTAATATATAAGTAATTAAACATCATATAATTCAAAAAATTAAAATAACAAGCCAACAAAAACCTCATCATTAGATATATCATATGCATTATACTTCCTTCAATTTTTTCCTCAAAAAAGGAAAATGGAAATTATGGAATTAACCTCTTAATACGAGCCCATAAATTTATGAAAAAGTACCCAAATAGCTATGTTTATCAACCGTAAAGTAACAGCAAATGCCTATGGACTATTCTCTGGTGTTTTTTGGGGACTCACTGGTGTTCTTTTAGCTATTTTATTAAAAAGCAACACTCTTTCTTCTTATTTCCTTATACCTATCATTATTGCCTTCCTGAATGACCTGATTTCATGTGTATACATGTTTATATATCTGCTATATCAGAATAAATATCGGGCAATAATAACCATCACTAAGAACAAAAAATATTGGATAATCGTACTGGCAGCTATGCTGGGTGGCCCAATAGGCATGTCTTGTTATATCCTGGCCATTCAACATATTGGTGTTGGTTATACAGCAATTATCGCTGCAACCTACCCTGCCATTGGTTCTCTAATATCATTCTGTCTATTTAAAGACAGAATTCACCTTATAGGAACATTAGGCCTGATATTAGCCGTTGTATGCACCATAATACTAGGCTATTCAACAACAACACAAACAATATCCAACTGGACAGGATTCCTTTTTGCCTTTATCTGTGCACTGGGTTGGGGATCTGAAGTTGTTATCAGTTCCTACGGAATGAACAACAATATACCTGCTGACATCGCCTATTTTATAAGACAACTATCCTCCTCGGTAGGTTATACTATCCTTATCATAATATTCATTTTCTCGCTGCCTAATGTAATACCTATCTTCTCAAGTTTCACACTATCCAGCCTGCTACTAATAACTTCACTGACAACGACCGTATCATACCTCTTCTACTATCGAGCAATCAGCATACTCCAGCCTATTCGAGCGATGGCTTTAAACATCACCTACACCGTTTGGGCAATATTCTTTGCCTACTTCCTTCTGGATGAATCCATCTCTATAAAATTATTAATCCTGTGTATAGGTGTTTCCTTAGGCTCATTCTTAACCGCTATCAACCCTCATAACATCAAAAAATTAATATTGGATCTCAAGTGAGTAAAATTATAAAAAATTTCTTCACAATGTAATAGAATTAAAGTCAGCCAATATTTAAAAATAGGAAGTATAAACAGCGGACTATCATTGTGGACAACATTGAATGGAGGAAATGCCTTAATGTACTGATCTAAATGGCCCTACGCCAAAAACACAGGAGAAGCATAGGTGTTGTGTGATGTAGGAGAAAGAACTCAATAAATAATTATATTATCTAAAGCCCTTCAAGTGGCCCCACTGCTCAGAAAAAATAACATTTTCACACCTTTCTTTAATTAAACAGCTAACTGAATCCCCCTTAAGCCTACCGAACTTGACTCTCACCTAGCAAATAACCTCAAATCCAACCACAGGAACGATTCTAACAAAAAACCATCAAAATCCCCGATTGGCAGCCTTATTCTATCAATTAATTAAACAAGCAGCTTGTTAAGCTTGACCCGGAGAAGCTTACAGTTTATTCTCCCCCCAAATAGTTATAAAATCCTATCCCCCATTACTTTTTGTTACGGCAGGCAAAAGTGCTGGAAAATCAATATAGTGGGTAAGATTATAGAATCCTATAGGCGTTCTGGGAGCCAACAACCTAGTGCGGTAGCTTTATTTAATAAAAAGTATTGAATTTAATTTAGGGTAACATAGCTATAATGCGTTTAATAACAAAATAATAGTTCAATCTGCCAGAGCAAATATCGATTGACACTGCATCCGTTTAACAACATATATAATATTTATAATGGAAAATTTATTTAATTATCTTCTTTGCTTTATTTTACCTCTAATATGTCGAGAAAGAAAAAATTTGGTCATTCTTACATTTGATAAAAATAATATTAAATTCAACTCTAAAGCATTATTTGAATACTCACTTAAAGAAAATGTACTTAATGTTAAATACATCATAAATAATGATGAATTGAGAAAAGAGCTTATTCAAAAATATGGTGATAAGTTTATAACAACTAAAAAAATAAAAGATATAATACAGATATCAAATGCAAAGGTTTGGGTTACCGATGGTGGCTTTCCTCTTAAAACACCATTTGGACATAAGAATAGAATTTTAATTAATTTATGGCATGGTATTCCACTGAAAAAAGTAGGTATCATGGGGTATTCAGGATTACCAAAATTAAGAATGTTTTTAACTCTTAAAATGTTCGCAAGACACTACACTTTATTTTCTGCAACAAGCTCAAATTTATCATCAGTTTATTCGAAAAGTTTTTTAATCAATAAAGATAGAATAAAGCCATTAGGACAACCAAGAAATGATGCATTATTTGAAAATCATTATTCAATCAGTGATTATATTACTGATTTACCCGAATATAAGAAAGTCATCTTATATGCACCAACATGGAGGACAGGAATTTACGGTGATGACTGGATTGGAGAAGACACAGAATTCTTCCCATTTTCAGATTTTAATCAAGATGAACTTGAAGAATACCTAAAAGAAAATAAAATTTTACTTTGTTTAAGGCCTCATCATTTACAAAATATAGAGATAAAAAACTCAGATTGGATTAGAAATTTCTCATCAGATGTTTGTAATGAAGTTATGGATGTTATAGCAAAATTTGATTTGCTAATAACAGATTATTCAAGTATTTATTTTGATTTTTTAATATTGAATAAGCCTATTTTATTCTTACCTTATGACTTAGAGTTGTATGAAAATAATATAGGCTTAAATTTTGATTATCAAACTGTTACACCTGGACCAAAACCAACAAGTCAGAATGAATTTGTTTCTGAAATCTCTAAATTGCTATACACTGAAACTTATTACAAAACTGAAAGACATAAAGTTAATCATTATTTCAATGAAGCTAAGTATGGAAGTTGCCAAAGAATACACAATTTTATCATTAAGTATTTGGATTAAAAATAAAAATTATGGCTAAAAAATTAGTATTTCTGACTGAAAGTATGGTTGGTGCCGGCGGTGTAGTTAGAGTAATTAGTTCATGGGCCAATTATTTTTCTGGGATAGATTTTGATTGCAAAATACTATCAGTTATTCCTGGTAAAGCATATTTTAATTTAGATAAAAATATCAATTTTAAAATAAAAAAATATATCTTTAAGAATAAAATATTAGCTTTGCCTATAAATTTACTCTTGATTCTTCCTATTTTAAAAGAAGCAAAAGATTCATATCTGATTGTTAATAAATCAGCTTATATAGAACCTATCTATTTCTGGAGAAAATTAGGCTTTTTTAAAAATATCAAGCTTGTTTATTTCTCTCATGGTGGAAATAATGAATTTGAAAATTTTTATATGTCCCGCCGTAGCACTAAACATCGAGTGCGCATGATTTTTGATGTATTTGATAATGTAGTTTGTTTGTTCAAAAATACCGACACTACACCAGATGTTGTAAAAAACGAAAAAATAACATTCATCACTAATCCATGCCCAATTCCAATTCATGTAAGAAAAATTGATGAGTATGATAAAATTGTAACTTTTATCGGACGTGTAACCAAAGAGAAAGGAGTTGACGATTTGATAAAAGCTTGGCAGATAATTGAATCCAAGCATAATGACTGGAAATTAGAGATTGTTGGTGATGGGGTTGATAAAGAAAAATTTATATCACTAGCTCAAAAACTAGAATTGAAGAACATTTTATTTTATGAATCAACAAATGATGTAATGAAATATCTTCGTAGAGCAACAATAAGTGTATTGCCTTCTTTATTTGAAGGAATGCCACTAAGTATAATTGAGGCTAAGTCTCAAGGGTGCGCTATCATTTCAACAAAGACAACTGGTGGGAAACAATTAATTAATGATATGGCAAACGGCCTATTAGTCGATATCTCAGATGTGCAAGAATTAGCTGATAAGATTGAATTTTTAATTAATGATAAGAACTTAAGAAATAGAATCATAAAGCAAGGTTATTTAGAAGCGAATATTTTTGAGATACAATATATAGCGAAGAATTGGAAGAGTATTTTTAACGATGATATCTGAATATAGCTCAACTCTCCTATTAGGTTTGTCGTTAGTTTTTTTATTAATATCCATTTTTACAGCAATGGGGAAAAATGAATTTTTTTCTAATTTTATCGCCTTATTTCTGATTATTATATATGTAACCCTATTTGGACTTCGTGATTATTCTATTGGTTCTGATACTAAAGCGTATGTGGAAAACTTTCTTTATAACAATCGAGATTTTGAAATTTTATTTTCAGCAATAACCCAATTAATTCATTTATTCACGAATGATCCAACTAAATATTTTATAATCTTATCATTGACTTATGGAGTAAATATATTTACTGCCTATGTAATATTTGGTAAGAATATAAAAACTTATACAATTATATTTATATGGACTGTTTTATTTAGTCAAGGAATGCTTACTGGAACGATTAATTTATTTAGGCAAGCTTTTAGTTTTTCATTCTTTTTACTAGGTTTAGGAATTTATTTAAGAAAAGATAAAATAAGTTTTCTTTCATGTCTTCTTTTCATATCATCCATACTCATTCATAGTTCTAACTCTATTTTTCTATTATCATTATTTTTTTCTAGATTTATTAATATTAGATTAATGTTTTTCATTTTTATTATTTCATTATTATTATTATTTGGTGGTTTTGGACAGTTTATCGTAGATAAATTCGGGGATTACTATATAGTACAAAGAACATTAGCTAGACATATATATTTTAATGAGCGCCGCTCAATATCAACCATGTATATGAACATTTTTTTATACTCTTCTCATTTATTAATATTTTTATGTTTCTATAAGAATAAGATAAAAGACAAAGTATATACAGATTTATTAAAACTATATGGGTTAACATTATCAATATCTGTTTTTCTATCTTTTAATAGAGAGATAGCTCTCAGGAACTATATTATGTTGCAATATACAATCCCGATTTTATATATGTATATATCTTCATATATAAAACAAAAATTAATATTCAGTATTCTATTTGCTAGTTATACATTGCTATATCTTTATTATTTATTAAGTCGAACTTGGTTCACTGATCAATTCTTAGGAAAGATTACTTCATAAGGAAAAAAATGAAAAAAGTTATAACATATGGAACATTTGATCTTTTTCATGTGGGACATATTCGACTTTTGAAGCGGCTAAAAACGCTTGGTGACTATTTGATCGTCGTAATTTCTACTGACGATTTTAACCGACTTAAGGGAAAGAAATCATTTTTTTCTTATGAAGAACGAAAAGAAATTGTTGAAGCTTGTAAATACGTTGACATGGTTCTCCCCGAAAATATCTGGGAGCAAAAAAGAACGGATATCATTGATAATAAAGTAGATATACTTGGAATGGGAGATGACTGGAAAGGTCATTTTGATGATCTAAATGATGTATGTGAAGTCGTTTATTTAAAACGAACTGAAGATATTTCAACAACTCAGATTAAAAATAAATTGTCAGTTATTACACCTCAAAAATTACAAGAGCTTGAAAAATCAGTTCACAATGTTTTTGATATCGTAAAAGCAATATCTGGAGCTAATAGATAAATGTCAGGACCCAAAGTAATTACATGTACTGGTTATGGTGGTACCGGTTCAAGTGTTGTTTCAGATTTATTGAAAGAGTTCTCTAATATCTGCTCATTCGGAAATTTCGAATTTAGATTCTTACAAGACCCCCATGGCCTTAGAGATCTAGATTATGGCATTGTTCAAAATAATAATCGTTTAACTACAAGTTATCATATTAATAATTATATAAGATATGTAAATTTTCTAAGTAAAAGTAATGTTTATTCATATGAGCGCTTCTTTGATAATAAATTTAGAAAAATTACAGATGAATACTTAAGAAATATCATTAATGTAGAGTGGAATGGGTTTTGGCATCAAGATATTATTGATGAGAAACCTCTTAGAAAGTTTGTATATTATCTTGAAAGATTCTATCAGAAAAGAATTCTAAGGATAAACGAAGGTGGTGCAAAAATATACAGTAAAATTTTTGATAAGAATATGTATTACTCTTATCCAAAGGAAACTTTTTATATTGAAACCCGTAAATATTTGAGAAACTTAATTAACGCATCAAACCACAATTCAAAAGAATATGTAGTATTTGATCAACTCGTTCCACCTAATGATACCAACCAATACTTAAAGTATTTTGATGAGTTAAGAATCATTATTGTTGATCGTGACCCTCGTGATTTATATCTTTTAAATAAATGTCAATGGAATGAGAAGTGGATTCCTACCGAAAATATTCATGCCTATATTAATTGGTTCAGAATACTTAGAGAACACCAGAAATTTGAACAAGAAGATAGTGAAAGAGTTCTTAGATTACCTTTTGAAGATTTTATCTATAAATATGATGAAACAATACAAAAAGTATGTAAATTTTGTTGTATTGAAAACATCAGGCATGCTACTAAATACAAATATTTTGATCCAAAAATATCAATAAATAATACAAACTTAAAAACCAGATATCCTGAATATAATGCTGAAATCAGTTTTATTGAAAAGGAACTTACTGAGTTTTGTTATAATTTTTCACATAAGTAATTAAAGATGTAATTATGAGAAATATTATCTATACATCTGGTGTTTTTGACCTATTACATGCCAGCCACGTTAGAGCCTTAAAATCAGCCAAAGCCCAGGGCGATGATAACGCCATTTTAATTGTGGGTGTTGCTACAGACGAAGATACCCAAGCTTATAAAAGAAAGCCAGTTATACCTTATGAACAACGCGTAAAAATGATCGATTCTCTAGATTTTGTTGATAAAGTGATTACAGCGCCACTTTTTACTAATAAACAGTTCTATGATTTTTTCGGTATTACTTTGCACGTCCAAGGTGAAGATGATGCTGGTGAAATTGATTATTACAAGGGTGGGAAAGATCTTTCAATTATGAAATTTATCGGACGAGATCCGATCGAATCTACAACATCATGTATCTCAAAGTTAAATGATATTATCGGCAACGATTTTGTTGTTGAACCTCTTCATGGCGGTATTTCTAATATGACCTGGAAAGTATCATCATCAAATTCTAACAAAAAATATGTACTTAAATATTTGCAAGCATCAAGTATTGAGTCATTTTCTTTAAGGCATGATTGTATCATTCTAGGTGGAACTTTTGCGCTTTATAAATACATTGAAGGCATAGTTGGTCACGTTACAAGTAAAGAACTTATTGAGTATTTTCAAGAAAAAAGAAGATTAAATAAAAATTTTTTAACAGCATCTAAAGCAAAAAAAGAAATGGCAGAGCCTTTCCCTGCTTTGATGAAATATCTTAATAAGAAAAACGATATTTTTTTGAAAGAATTCAATTTTTATGAATCTATTTTCAAAGCAGGACGAGAATGGTGCTGGTCACATAACGATCTTGTACGCGAAAATATCATCAAAACCGAAAGTGGTATTAAATTTATCGATTGGGAATATGCTGACTTAGCACCTTTCGAAATGGATATAGCTTCATGCATTGTTAATAATGTTGTTGATTTTTCTGATTTAAATTATGATGAATTCGATCTTAAATTTATAAGCCTTCTTGTAATGTTTCAGTGTCAGGTTTGGATAAATTGGTACTATCAACACCCTGATAAATATGACGAAAATATACTCTCAAATTACAGAAATAAGTTTAATTATTTCAGAAAAATATCAAAAGAGCTTAAATGATGGGGTTATTATTAGCCACAAATCTAAATGTGGCGTGCATATTAGTATTATTATTAGCAGTATTGATACTAATAAAATACAGGAATGTTACATATAATGAGAAAGAAGTACCATCAGCAATGCCTGCTTCACAAATAGTGTTTCTTTGTATTCTTTTTACATCAGGTCTTGATATTGGCCTTATTATGTTCCCACTAATGGAATATAAAAATTATACAGAACCTAAATATTTAGGCATTAATCCACTTTCTCTCGAAATAGGTTTTTGGGGTGGCGCTGTTTGGGTTTTTTATTTTATTACAACTTTCTATTTTGCCTATTTAGAGCCTAAGGTTAAAATATTTGAGAATAATGTAATTAAATTTATCCTTGCATTGTTGATGCTATTAACTTGTGCCTTTACTGCTCATCTATTTGTAATATTTTTTAAATATTATTTACCAGAATTCGTTGTTAAAAAATATGATAGTATTTTTACACATGAGAATATTGTTATTTTCACTGTTGGTATTTTATCATTATCAGCATTGTCAGCCCTTAAAGTCAAATTTATCAAAATATTAAGTTACCTATCGGTGCTATTCTTTGGGGGACTTATTTTTTGGGGGTTCGCTCTTAATATAGAGCAGCATTCGTTGCCTTTTTTCTTTACCATATTGGGTAATGGAATAACTGGTTATATTAAAAATATTTCTAAATTTATTACTCCTATCAATGATTACCATCAATTTTATATGTTCTGGTGGTTCTCATGGAGTTTAATGATTGGTAAGTTTGTTGCTACTTTTCTACCTAAAGGAATGAAACCGTTAAAGCTATTTTTGCTAATGATTATTGCTCCAACAATTCTATTAGCTATATGGTTTACCGTTTTATATATTTTTACTCTAAATAATTTTGTTATCCCAGAAATGTATTTAGTTTTAATGTCTATTGTTGGTTTACTTTTTGTAATCAACTCATTTGATTCAATACTTCGTGTTAGTGCTAATTTACTTAAAAATTCAATATCTTTAAGTAAATATAGAAATGCACTATTTATTGCATACGTATTGCTTGTTGTATTCTTTATTGGTTACGCAGGATTTACAAACAGTTCCGAGGGTATTATTAAAATAGATTATACTGGAACCCTAGCAATCTTGATTATTTATTATATGCTTTATTGTTTAGCTCGCAATTATTTATCGCGAAAAAAGGTATCATAAATGTATAATTTTTCAGTACTAATATCTGTTTATCATAAAGAGCAACCATCTTTTTTTGATCAAGCTCTTCGCAGTGTTTATGAGCAAACTTATCAATCAAACGAAGTTGTTATTGTTCAAGATGGCAAGCTGACTAAAGAATTATACGAAATTATTGAAAAATGGCGTAGTAAGCTACCAATAAAAGATATTGTTCTTGAGCAAAACAAAGGATTAGGCATCGCACTAAACAAAGGGTTATATGCATGTTCTAATGACTTGGTCATGCGAGTGGATACAGACGATATCAATAAGCCTGATAGATTTGCAATTCAATACACTTATATGCAAGATAATCCAAATATAACAGTTTGTGGATGTCATATTGCTGAGTTTGATGAAAATCCTTCAGATATCAAGGTACATAGACGCGTACCAATTGGGGATAAAATAAATTCAATTATAAATAAGCGTAACCCCATCAACCATATGACAAGTTGCCTCCGAAGAGATCATATTCTTGATGTTGGCGGATACCTGCACTTAACCTATATGGAGGATTACTACCTCTGGGTACGGTTGTATGCAAAAGGTTTCAAACTGGAGAATCTAGATAAAGTACTTGTATTGGCCCGTACAGGTAACAGTATGCTAGAAAGGAGAAGAGGGTTCGTGTATTTCAAATCAGAAATGAATATGCTGCAAAAGTTATTGAGTTTGAATATTGGTAACAAATTTAGCACAATCACGTATTTTTCTCTTAGAGCATCTATACGATTGATACCATCGCCCTTACTTTCTAAGATATACTCCTTACTAAGAAATAAATAACATAGCATCCTAATAAGCTATCGAGAAATGACGTTGAATAGGAGATTATGACTCTAATTAACTAACTCGTAGTAATATAGGCACCGATGACCTTTTTGTGGCTCTCCACAACGTGGAGGAAAAAATCGTTTTTCTTGCTAGCAACTTAAGAAGAATTTGTAATTTAGGATTATATCGCTTAATACGTTTCATGAAGAGTTTTCCAGCAAGATGAACATTTTAGACTGCCCATATGCAGCTTTCCCAATCAGCGACAATGCAATATATATTGAGTTCATATATTCTCATTGTAGAGCTTAAATAAGACCATATTAAATAGATAAATAGATAAATAGGCTGAAACATGTTCAATTGTAGCTATACTCGAAATGGTCTGAAGATTCTAGAAGTTTATTACACTTCAGATATAAATAAAATTTATATCGATCATAAAAACAGAAAATATGATATTTTAAAGTGTTATCAAGTTAATGAAAAAATACCAAACTTACAAGAATTTCATACCTTACAAATAGATTTAGAAAGAAGTATTGATGAAATTTATTCAAATTTTGCTAAAAACACTCGTAATGAAATAAATAGAAATATGAAAAATGATGACATAGAATACGTTATCAACAGTAAAGTTTCCAAGGAAAACATTGAATTATTTATTACTATGTTTAAAGATTTTGATCGTATGAAAAATCTTAATACTAATATATCTGAGCTTGAAAATACCCTTATTAGAAATATCGATAATCTTACATTTTTTCAAGGTTTAAAAGATAGCAACATTCTAGTTTTCAATATTTATTACCATGATAACATCCGTGCAAGATTAAAGTGTTCAATTTCAATCCGAAGTGATAATAATCAAGAAAGAAACCTTATAGGAAGAACAAATAGAGCTTTGTGTTTTAAAGCCATATCTCATTTTAAAGAAAACGGCTATAAAATATTTGACTTAGGTGGAATTTCTTTATCTGAAAAAGACAAAGACAAAAAAAATATCGATTCATTCAAATCCAAATTTGGAGGCGTTTTGGTAACAGAATACGAAGGGAATTCACCTTTAAGTTTGAAAGGCAAATTATTCATGCTCTTATATAAAATCAAAAATAAGATAAGATAATTAAATCTAGCATAAATAGAAATACCTTCAATAAAACAAGTAGTTATTATTGAATACTTTATTTATATCTCGTCAGCGTAATCTTGATTTTTTAAGAAAAATATTCACATTAAACTAAACAGCATAGTTTTTAATATAATATAAATCATGATTTAAATTATATGCAGTTGGAGAAAACCTTGATTTCTGTAAAAGTCGGCAGTGGAAAATCTATTGATTCTGAAGTAGTAAATTCATGTTTGTTTTATAATAAATTAATGTTAGAATTTTCATTCTCTGATGGAGATATTATAAAGTCATCTTTATTACCCAATAGAGTTTCATTTGCAAAAAATAAGAAGCTCATTAATGAAAAAATTGCTTTATTCGAGAAGAGATTTAATCAAGAAGTTAAGATTTCTAATCCTAAACGCATACTATTTATAGAATCTTTCTTATACTATTTTTGTTTAGTAGTAAAAAATATCTTTGTTAAATTTTTTATGCCAAACCAATGGATTATGGCATATCGCAAAACTGGTAATAAACACTGGGAACTCATTGAGTTTAAAAAAAACGAATTAATGGCAGATCCTTTTATTTATTATCATGATAATAAATACTATGTGTTTTATGAGAGTTTAAATTACGATGTTAACAGAGGACACATTGCTGTTGGCGAGTTAGATACAGAAAAAAATAAAATCATAAATATTAAAAAAGCTATTGATGAAAACTATCATCTTTCTTTCCCTTACTTATTTGAGATTAACTGCGAATTATATATGATTCCTGAATCATCAGAAAATCATACAATAGATCTTTATAAATGTGCTGAATTTCCATATAAGTGGAATAAAGTAAAAACACTTATTAATAATATCGAAGCTGTTGATACAGTTCTGATTGAAAATAAAGGTATGTGGTACTTGCTTACTAGTGAAAAAATTTGCGGTGCATCTTACGGAGATGAATTAACCATATTTACAAGTGAAGACCCATTAACCAAGTCGTTTCGGCGTCTTTCGAATATCCCCGCTGTTCATGACGTTGCTTTAGCTCGTAACGCTGGTTCTATTTATATGAATAAAACAGGCAACTTATATCGAGTATCACAAGACTGTTCTCGTCGATATGGCTATAAAGTTAACATGATGAAAATTAATCAATTATCTGAAAATGGATATCGTGAAGAATTCATATCTAAATTTGACTTACCTAAAAATACAATTGCAATGCATACATACAACTTTGCTAACGAAATAGAAATTACTGATTTAAAAATCATTAATAAAGATATTATTTCATTAGTAAGAAATGCTCTTCGTATTTTCAAAAAAATGATTAAAAAATAACGAATTACAATTAATATGTCGAAATCAATCACTGTTAATGGTATATATAAACTGGCTTTAAATCTATTCAGATTTACCCTACCAGCTCTAATTATACCTTATATATATCGCACATTATCACCTGATAATATTGGTGTTGTTAATTATGCCGAAAGTATTTATTCATATATAAATACTATAGCAATATTAGGTATCTATTATTACGCCATAAGAGAGCTTGGGAAAATAAGGTCTGAAAAACACAAAGCATCAGAGTTATTTTCAAATATATATTTAATAAATATATTTACTATTTTATTCTCTTTGATTATATACTATTTTATTATTTTTCACTTCATAACAGACCAAAAGACTTACATAGTTTCTCTTATACTTACAGCTAAATTATTACTTCTAGCCTTTGATATTGAGTGGGTCAATGAAGCCTATGAAGAATATAAGTTTATATCGTTAAAGACAATGTCTTGCAGGGCAATTTCCTTAATTTTAATGTATCTATTAGTGAATGCCAAAGAGGACTACATAATCTACGTCTGGTTAAATGTACTCTTCGATGCAAGTAATGCTCTTATTTCATTCTTCTATATTATTTTTTATAAGAGAAACGTTTATTTTTCAGTGAAGCTCATCAGGTTTGACTTGCTAAAAAAACACTTCAAAAAAGTATTATCAACATTATTTATCATTGATATCGGCTTTTTCTTTTTCAGCTTCGATAAAGTAATGTTAGGTGCATACTCATCAATTGAAGAAGTTGCTTTCTATACTCTTGTTGAAAAAATAATACTAATTATTGCTGTTTTTTCTTCAACCTTGACCCAAGTAACTTTACCTCGATTATCTATACTTGCAAATTCGAATCGAGAGGAGTTTCTTCTGTTAATACAACGAATTTTTACCGCATTAATGATGATAATAATACCATCATTATTCGGTGTTTTCATTTTATCTAAAGAGGTTCTCTACATATTTGGTGCAACTGAATATACTAATGCCGCTCCTGTAATGAAAGCTTTCATTTTCTATATCATGATATTCGCTTTATTAAAAGTATTGGGTAGCCAAATTTTGTTTGCTTTGAATAAAGAAAAAATCTTTATAAGATTATTGATCACATTCAGTTTGATAAATATCCTCATAAAATTTTGTATGAAAGATCACCAGACAGCTCAAAGCAGTATACTAATTACAATATCATTATTATCTATTTTGTGTTTATTTCTTTATGCTTACATATATTACATAGAAGGGATAAAAATTAACTTTTTAAATAGAAATTTTTTTATTTACATTATTGCTTCTTTACCTATGTCTGGTATTTATTTACTACATAAATACTTTGTAGATACATATACATTTACTGCAATAAGTATAATCTATGCTTTTGTAAGCTATACCTTAATTCTATTATTAACTAAAGAGCAAGTGTCACAAGGTTTAATTAAAAAAATATTTAGACGAGATTAATTTTATTCTCACTCTAAACAGCTTTCGAAAGAGTAATTCTGGGATATAACGTTTATATTATTGTCGTTTATTTCAATCATTTTGATATTAAAATCAGTAGAGTTACACCTTTTATCAAGTGGTCAAACTCATTATACCAATATACTTAACGTTATTATTGTAACTCTATAAAATTGTCAAAAAATAAAAAGGATGTAAAATGATCAAAATAATCGGAGGCTCCGGTTTTATTGGCACCCGTCTTTCAGCTCAATTAAAAAAAGAAAATATCAAATTTAAAATTATTGATAAAAGAAGAAGTAAAGCTTTCCCTGATAACTGGGAATATGGTGATGTTACAAAGCCAGAATCCTTATTAAAATCTCTTAAAGATGCATCTGTAATCATAAACTTAGCAGCAGAACACAAAGACAATGTTCATCCGATTAGTCTTTATTATGACGTCAATGTTGATGGGGCTAAAAACGTTTGTTCAGTCGCAGAACAATTAAATATTAAACACATCATCTTTACATCATCTGTCGCAGTATATGGCTTTGTAGAAAAAGAAACAGCTGAAGACGGAGAATTCCATCCATTTAATGATTATGGTAAATCAAAACTCGAAGCCGAGTATATATATAACGCATGGCAGATTAAAGGGAAAGATAGAACTTTAGTTACAATTCGCCCAACGGTTGTCTTTGGAGAAAAAAATAGAGGTAATGTTTACAATCTATTCCGACAGATAGCATCCGGCCATTTCCTCATGATCGGAGCAGGAAATAATAAAAAATCTATGGCATATGTAGACAATGTTGCTGCATTTCTACAATACGCTACCTTCTTTTCTTCAGGTCACCATGTGTTTAACTATGTAGATAAACCTGACTTCACAATGAATGAGCTAACAAATATCATATGTAATGCTCTAGATAAGAGAAAATCTAATATTAAGATACCTTATACTATTGGTATTTTAGGTGGTTATTGTTTCGATATATTATCTAAAATCACAGGTAAAGAATTTCCTATTAGCAGCATTCGTGTCAAAAAATTCTGTGCTCGTACACAATTCAAATCAAACTGCATTGAAGAAACTGGCTTCAAGGCCCCTGTTTCTTTAGAACAAGGTATTACTAACACTGTTCAGTCTGAGTTTAAACACCTATAAATTTATTATTCGGGATAATAGATGCCAACCTTAATCACCGGCGGAGCCGGCTATATCGGTTCACACACAGTATTAGCACTTCTGGAAAGAGGAGCTGATGTCATTGTTACTGATAATCTCTGTAATTCATCACTAGAATCTCTTCATAGAGTTGAAAAACTTACTGGCAAATCAGTGAAGTTTTATCAAGGTGATGTGCTTGACTTAAATTTACTAAATAAAATCTTCCAGGAAAATAAAATTGAATCTGTGATTCATTTCGCAGGTTTAAAAGCAGTTGGTGAATCCACCAGAAAGCCTCTTGAATATTATCAGAACAATGTTACTGGCACCCTAGTTCTATTGCGGACTATGCGTGCCAATGGTGTACATCAACTTATTTTCAGTTCATCGGCGACAGTCTACGGTGATCCTGAATTTGTACCACTCACGGAAAATTCTAAAACTGGTGGTACAACTAACCCTTATGGCACTTCTAAACTGATGGTTGAGCAAATTCTAAAAGATTTTGCCGCAGCCGAGCCAAGCTTCAAAATCACCAGTCTAAGATATTTCAACCCTGTTGGTGCACACCCATCAGGTATGATTGGCGAAGACCCTAACGGTATTCCCAATAATCTGTTACCTTATATAGCTCAGGTTGCTATTGGTCGTTTGAAATGTTTATCAGTCTATGGTAACGATTATCCAACTAAAGATGGTACCGGTGTTCGTGACTATATTCATGTGATGGATTTGGCTGAAGGACACATTGCCGCCATTGACTATCTGGATAAACAGCAATCCTATGAAGTCTTCAATTTAGGAACAGGTGCTGGTTATTCTGTACTTGAACTACTTGATGCCTTTGAAAAGGCATCAAGCAAAAATATTCTACATAAAATAACAGATAGACGCCCTGGGGATATTGCCGAGTGTTGGTCTGATCCATCCAGAGCCCGCGATATCCTCGGTTGGCAGGCGACGCGCAATATCGACGATATGATGAGTGATAGTTGGAATTGGCAAAAAAACAATCCCTATGGATATGGCAATTAATAATGATGATATTTAAAAAACTAAAGGCAAATATAGATAAGAATCCTCTCATCAGATATGTCAGATTTATCCTACTTCCTTCAATTTTTTCTTCAAAAAAGGAGGTTAAGAGAAATAAGAGATATCACAAATATAATCTGGCTGCTTTGTATGCATTCCAGGAAGCGATGGAAAGTATTAACAAAACATTCTGGCTAAACTGGAGAACTTTGCTTAGTACAAATAAGAGAAAAAGACTTTATCGTACATGATAACGATCTGGATTTTGGCATGTATCCATCTGATTTTTCTTATGAAATTTAAAGAGCATTAATCTCCAAAGGTTTTAAGAAACTCAAAAAGTTTGAGAAAGATAAAGGCAAAACAGCTCTCGAATATACTTATTCCTTAAAAGGTGTACAAGTAGATATCTTCTTCTATTCTAAAAAAGGAGAGCATATGATTTGTCATCACTTTGGTGACTTTGGAGAACCGAAAATCAAAGGTAGTATTAAAAATAAATGATAAATTTGAAATTTTCGTAAGCAAAGGGTATGACTAATATTAATTTAATCATTTGGTTAAAGTAAATAATCAAGAGATAGTTTTGCGAGTGCCAAGCAAAAAACAAAATATTTCATTAATAGGTATCATGAAAAAATCAATAACGAATTAACTTCATCCTTAGGAATTAAGGTGTAAATATTTTATTCCTCCAAATGAAAGGTTAAAACCACCGGCTAAAGCCGGTCAGCTTTAGCTGCAATACTGAAGCCTTCTACAACCCGTCTTCTGGCTGCTGGGAAGCCGAAAAAAGTGGCTCTGGTTGCCTGTATTGCGTAAGCTTCTCACTATCCTGAATGCCATGGTTAAAAAGAATAAGGAATGGGATGAATCGTATCATCACATTGCCTCATAAAAATATCGTTAAAGACAGTTGCTATTTTAGTAGGTGGTAGTTTAGTTTGATCACAACACTGGCTTAAAGGCAACAAAACTCTTAAAAGGCTCTTAAACCTTATCACCAATTAACGCAAGAAACTCGGCTAATATTCTATTGATTAGTAAACAGTTAAAATATTTACATCGATCAGAGCTAGCTTTTAATAATTCATTCAATGTCTTTACTGAATTTCATCGTTACTGGTCATTACTCCATAATAAAATTATTCCTTATCCTTTTGAACATACAGCAGAAGTATTGGATTTTTTCCATCAGATTGAAGCCATTTAAATCAGCAGAGTCTTATAGCAATGAGAGTGTTTCATTTGTTTATCATAACAATTCTGCTTGCTATTCACCGATTTCTGTATGGGATAGGGAATTTCATGGGTAATTATTGTACAACCTAACAGTTGATCAAGATTCAATAAAATGAATAAACTCACGAAAATTTAATTGTTACTTCATACAAATGATAAAATTGTTCACAAAATACGTTTCTATTGGCGCTATTAATACACTCATTCACTGGACTGTTTTTGGTGTTGTACATCATCTACTTGATGCAACCCAGGCTGTCAGCAATTTAGCTGGATTTAGTATCGCTGTAACATTCTCTTTTTTCACTAATGCAAGGATTACATTTAAAGTAAAAGCTACAGGCGAGAGATATATGTCATTCATCTCATTTATGGGGTTGCTTAGTTTCTTAACTGGATATCTATCTGACAAGATGGATTTACCTACAATAGCTACGCTAATAATATTCTCAGCAATTAGCTTGGTTTTAGGGTTCATTTACTCAAAATATTTTGTATTCAAAGGTAAAGAATAATGAAAATTTCATTGATTGTGCCTGTCTTCAATGAAGAAGCAGCAATACCAATTTTCTATAAGACCGTCAGGGAAAATGAAGAACTGAAAAAACATGATATAGAAATTTTATTTATCAATGATGGTAGTAAAGACTCAACAGAGAACATCATCAATGCTCTAGCTGTTTCTGATAAGCTCGTTATTCCTTTAAGCTTCACAAGAAACTTCGGTAAAGAACCGGCATTATTTGCAGGTTTAGATCATGCTACTGGTGACTCAGTGATTCCGATTGACGTTGACTTACAAGACCCAATAGAGGTTATCCCTCAACTAATAGAAAAATGGCAGCAAGGTGCTGACGTAGTTCTCGCCAAACGAACTGACCGCTCTACAGACGGGTGGCTAAAACGCAAAACAGCAGAGTGGTTTTACAAGCTACACAACAAAATCAGCACTCCAAAAATAGAAGAGAATGTTGGTGATTTTAGGCTCATGTCACGTGACACAGTGGAAAACATCAAGCTATTGCCAGAACGCAATCTATTCATGAAAGGCGTTCTGTCATGGATCGGTGGTAAAATTGAGATTGTTGAATATACACGTGCAGAACGTGCAGCAGGTGAATCTAAGTTCAATGGCTGGAAATTATGGAATCTTGCCCTAGAGGGTATAACAAGTTTCTCAACTTTCCCTCTTAGGGTATGGACTTATATCGGTTTAGGAGTTGCAACATTTTCTTTCATCTATGGCATATGGATGATTATAGATAAATTAATTTGGGGAAATCCAGTACCAGGATATCCTTCTTTATTGGTTTCGATTCTATTTCTTGGTGGTATCCAATTAATTGGTATTGGTGTATTGGGAGAGTACATAGGTAGAATATACACTGAATCCAAACAGAGACCAAAATATTTGTTAAAAGAACAGAGAAAAAAATGAAGAATTTAAATATAACAAAAGAAAATGCAATAGCATTAATTGTGCTTTCTATTATTTATACGATACCGATAATTCTGGCCAATGTCTATTATACCGACGACATGAAACGGATTATTTATGGTTATGGATGGGATCATGATGGTAGATTTATAGCGTCATATCTTAT
This sequence comes from Photorhabdus khanii NC19, assembly GCF_000517265.1. Lineage (GTDB taxonomy): Bacteria > Pseudomonadota > Gammaproteobacteria > Enterobacterales > Enterobacteriaceae > Photorhabdus > Photorhabdus khanii. The sequence continues at coordinate 132,614 of NZ_AYSJ01000009.1, read as the reverse complement.
GATGGCATTATCTTTTGGTGATATAATAGTATCATCATATCCATTCTCATTAATCATGTCATCTTTAATCATTCTTGCATCAGGGGTAATAATAACAAACACCCTTGATTTAGAAAAAAATCTTAAAATAAAATTATCACCTCTAATATTACTAGTATCTCCTTTTTTTCTAGAGAACTTAGCATATAGGTATGACAATATTCCAATGTCATTATCTATATTATTTGCATTACTACCATTTGTATTTTTCACTAAAAAATATTTTATACCTGTTTCAATAGCATGTCTTTTTCTGTCATTTGGATCATATCAAACGTCAGTTATGATATATTTTTCAATGCTGACATGCATTCAAATAAAAAACCTCACAACTAATAACACTAAAATTTTATTTAATCTATTATTTAGTTGTGTTATATCATTTATTCTAGCATACTTTTTGTACAAAAAATCACTTGACTTACTTGGTATTGAATTATCCAGAAGTAAAATAATGCCAATAAATAATTTTATTGTTAATATAAAAGAAAGAATAGAAAGATACTTCCACATATTTAATTCTTTATTTTATCAAAGTAAGTATATTTATGCAGCATTTCCCTTATTATTACTGTGTATCATCTCTTTATTTGAAAATATAATAAAGAATAATAAATCACTTTCAGTGATGTTATTTAAATTTTTATCTATATTTTTTTTATATATACTTGTTTGTATTATAATGTTAATACCTAACATTATACTTGACACGATATGGTATACAGCAAGAACAATGATAGGGTTTCCATTCGCAATATATGCATTACTCATTTTTATACCATATCTATATAAAAAATATATAAAAATAATTTATTACTCGTCAATTTCATTGCTGTTATATTTTTGCTTTCTTTTCTCTTCATTATTCGGTGAGGTTTTAAAGAACAACAATGATTATTTCAATTTTATAACAGAAAGCGTTAGTATGCAGATAACGAATAACTCAAATAACAAAGAAATATCTATAGCAATTTCAGGATCTGCACCTATACCGGAAAGAAGTAAGCTGATCTATAAAAATTATCCATTTTTATATATCTTAGCTCCATTTTACATGATAGAAGGCTGGTCTTGGGGTGTATCAGACCTATCAAGATACATTAATTACTCTTGGTCTGAAAATACTGACCAAATGATAAATGATAGGTGCACTATGGACCTANGTCGGAATCNTTTGTATTTATTTAATCAAAGATAAGCTGGCTACGAAATTCTCCTGACCAAGTCGCTCTTCGACGTTTCGCTGCTTGACTATCTTTTATACTCGTATTTTGTTTAATCACATTTAATGCTATTCGATTAAAAAGAGCCATTTGTGCTGCACCATCAGGATCTTTAAGCGAGATAGCATCTTCCCGAAAGATGACGTCCAAAACCCAGTGTAGCTCATTTTCTACTGACCAATGCTTTCTTATTGCCGTGGCAGCCCGCTCCACATCTAAAGGCAACGAACTCACATACCAGCGTGAATCACGATGGGCTGGTTGGCCTTTCACACTGCGTTCACTGACCACTTCGATAACAGACTGAATTGATGGCCATTTTTCCTGAAGTGCTGCTGGCAATGCCGCACNAATTTGCATAACATGACGGAATTCTGTCCGTCCATGCCCCTTGCTTTTCTCCGTAAACTCAGCCAGTTCGTCGTTATCATAANGCGCCGCAAAATGCGATTTAACAAACCCAGAGAGCGTTTTTTGATTCCCTTTGACGCTAACAATAAAATCNCCGCCTCNTTGGGTAATTAACTCAAGGGTTTCCTTCTGACAATGCANGGCATCCAGCGTGACAATCGCCCCATCAAGCGCCNATAANNNAANCAANTGTCNTGCAATAGGGCCTTCCTGACCTTTACTTTCNGCTGCNCGATGGTACAGGGCAACACCGGATTCCACATCATAAGCACTGACCACATGCAGGGCTTCAAACAAGGTTCCTTTNCAGGTCCCCCTCATTGTNATTTCCATCAANGGCGATGAGACTTTTTCCGGCTTTAACCAGGCGTCGGTTGATCCAGGCATAAACGGCTTCGACCAGTGCATCTTGTTCTATCATTTTGATAATATTCGCAATACAGTGGCGGCGAGGAATACCGTGAGTAAAGTTGGTATATTGTTTAAGCCACTCGAATTGTATCTCACCAAATTCCTGGATTGATTTCCAGCCAGAAGCCCCACATAACACAGCAGAAAAAGCTAAAAAAATCACATCCATTAATTCATGTTTTTTATTGATGTCAGAACGTGGGTCATTTATCTTGCTGATAAAGTTGAAAATACTCATTATTAAGATCACGCTTTTATAGAATAGAGAGATCTTAACGTTTTAATGAGAGAAGTGGCTATAAAAAGTTATATTTTGGTCTTTATTTAACCCAAATAACCTTGTTAAAATTGTGAGATCTTGCCCTGAGGTGATGTGCTTGATTTAGATTTACTCAATAAGATTTTTCAGGAAAATAACATCGAATCTGTGATTCATTTCGCAGGCTTAAAAGCAGTTGGTGAATCTACCAGAAAACCACTTGAGTATTATCAGAACAATGTTACTGGTACTTTAGTTCTGTTACAGGCTATGCGTTCCAATGGTGTACATCAACTTTTTTGTCTCTGCTCCTGTCCAGTCTACGGTGATCCTGAATTTGTGCCACTAACTGAAAATGCCAAAGTAGGTGGTACAACCAATCCTTATGGCACCTCCAAACTAATGGTTGAGCAAATTCTAAAAGATTTTGCCGCAGCCGAACCAAATTTCAAAATCACCAGTCTAAGATATTTCAACCCTGTCGGTGCACACCCATCAGGTATGATTGGCGAAGATCCTAACGGAATTCCTAATAATCTGTTGCCTTATATCACTCAGGTTGCTATTGGTCGTCTGGAATGTTTATCAGTCTATGGCAACGATTATCCAACCAAAGATGGTACCGGTGTTCGTGACTATATTCATGTGATGGATTTAGCTGAAGGCCATATTGCTGCAATTGATTTTTTGGCTAAACAACAATCTTATGAAGTATTCAACTTAGGGACTGGTACTGGTTATTCTGTGCTTGAGCTACTTCATGCTTTCGAAAAAGCAGCAGGTAAAGCAATTCCATACAAGATCACAAATAGACGCCCCGGAGATATTGCCGAGTGTTGGTCTGATCCATCCAGAGCCCACGATATCCTTGGTTGGCAAGCAACACGCAATATTGACAATATGATGCGTGATAGCTGGAATTGGCAGAAGAATAACCCCAATGGTTTTCGCTCTAATTAAGGTGTATGTCTACACTGTTTGATTCCTTAAAAGAAGTAAAATTCAGAACAAATCTGAATGACTACCTATTCGATATAGTTTCAATTCAGTATTTGTGCGCTGATAAATAAGCAAAATGTCTGGCGTTCCGTAGCATTCAAGATAGTCAATATATTGACCTGCTAATGAATGTTCACGGTAACGCTCAAAGGCCCATTGATCTGCAAGCTCATGGTTTGCAGGCTTTTTTATTATTAGCATAACGTTTTGCATCTTTTTTAAAACGACTCTGGTAAACCGTCATTCCGCACCTCATTCCTGATTTAAAAATNATGTGATTTGCCGCACGCTTTGTTGATTTACGCCTCAAATCAGATTGACNGCGATCTCCGGTTTTGATCTATTACTTCTATTTACCGGAAGCCCAACATGTCTCTCTCTGAACCTGCCATCAAACGTCTCGATCACCTCGGCCTTGTCGCCGCTTTTTGCCATGAGATCGGTTTACCCCGCATGATTGATGCTATTTTGCCTAAATATGCAGAGCATACGGTTTCTCATGGCGAGGCTCTTTTAGCGATGATCCTCAATGGGTTGGGTTTCCACAGTCGAACGCTCCATATGTGCCCTGATTTTTTTNAGCACAAACCCGTTGAACGCCTGATTGGGGCGGGAATTATGGCTGAACACCTCAATGATGATGTGCTCGGCCGCACGCTGGATGCCTTGTTTGACCACGGTGTCTCTGAAATTTATCAGGTTATCGCCGAGCAGGTTATTGATAAATTAGCCTTAAAATCCGATTCCATTCACCTTGATATCACNAGTTTTCACGTGGATGGTGAGTACAAACTCCCCGATGATGACGAGACAAAACGCATCTTTCTGGTGAAGGGGTACAGTCATGATCACCGTCCTGACCTGAATCAGGTTGCTCTGCGACTAATCTGTGAAAATCAGGCGCGGATCCCCGTATATATGCAGGCGATGAGTGGAAACACCCACAACACCTAATCGTGAGCAGAGATGACTAAACATCACATTGGTTGCCTGAAATCCGCGCAAAATCTTCCTGAAAGCTGAATGCCGATGACGCGCTTTATACCAAAAAATGTTTTTTTTCTTGTGATGACGATTCCTCTCAATATTTACGGGAATCCGAAGCAGATTGCCAGTTAATAGGCACTGAGCCCNCAACATNNATGNTGAAAANCGGNGATGCATAAGTGATCNCCCCCNACNCAATCTAGATGGNCAANNGACCNNGNNATTATGCATGTATCAGCTNTNTGCCNCCGGNAGNCAANCATGTGTATATAGGAGCTTATGCNCGCATGNNTTGANGGCTTATTTATTCGTTANCNTGATTTGGCCATGACGATAAGTTTNCTGAANANGGATTGTTGTCATTCAGNATATCTANGCAGAGCAAAAAGTTGAGCGGGGTNNNNGTTTCTTNAAAAGTCTCCTGTTTNGGNCGGGNNTTCACAGTGTGAAAAACCAAAANTGCCTGGAAGCATATNTAGNCGTTANNCANTGGAAACCCAACCCTTTAAGCCTCATCGGAACANGAGNNTCGCCCCGGGAAGNNGCAANNTCCCCAGNTTTATCCAAAAAAGAANGGNTCACCCACCCTAATCCGCTCGTCGCGNAGGANGTTTTTGACNNNTGAACGNAATAGTNCTTTTGAGTTTCAGGAACTCTGTAGGGTGATGGGAATACAGGGGTATAAAAATGAACTGTTGAAAATANGGGGACAACCNTCNNTATNATTTAAGGCCTCAATCGGGANCGCAATCTCGGCTGAGCAATTGTTGTAAATTTTCCAACAGATAAACCCAAGATGGAAATCCCCCCTGCTTCCAACTCAATTTGGATAATCTGTGCCCCTCGAAGCGGCGCGCATATGCTAAACATCGTCTTATTTGAACCTGAAATCCCGCCTAATACCGGTAATATTATTCGTCTTTGTGCCAATACTGGTTTTCAATTACATCTGATTCAGCCTCTGGGTTTTACTTGGGATGACAAACGGCTGCGTCGGGCCGGGCTGGATTATCATGAGTTTGCCAATATCAAACAGCATCATGATTATTATGCTTTTTTGGAGAATGAAGGGTTAACAGGAGAATCTTCTGCCCGGCTATTCGCACTCACGACGAAAGGAACGCCAGCACACAGTGAGGTAAGTTATCAGAGTGGGGATTATTTGATGTTCGGGCCAGAAACCAGAGGGTTACCACCCTATGTTCTGGATAATATGCCACAACAACAAAAAATCCGTATTCCAATGCTGGCAGACAGCCGAAGTATGAATCTTTCTAATTCAGTTGCTGTTGTGGTTTTTGAAGCCTGGCGGCAATTAGGTTATTCAGGTGCTTTATTGAAAGAGTAATTGCCATTGACTAAAGTTAATGCCGTGCATCTAATCAATTAAAAGACCACGGCATTTTTGACTATTCAGTTTTGTGAACAATATTTCTTAAACACAGTTGTTCACAAATTAAATCCCATCACCATACTCAAAGCCATTGTTGATACCATTAAAATGTTGGTTCATATCCAATGAGGGTTTTTCGCTTTCAGGTTTACCGACAATACGGGCTGGCACACCAGCGGCTGTTGTGTGTGGTGGAACAGAGCGAAGGACTACTGATCCTGCACCAATTTTTGCCCCACGACCAATTTCTATATTGCCAAGTATTGTTGAACCCGCGCCAATCATCACCCCTTCCCTGACTTTCGGATGACGATCACCCCCGGTTTTACCTGTACCACCAAGGGTGACGGATTGCAGGATAGAAACGTCATTCTCCACTACCGCCGTTTCACCAATCACAATGCCGGTAGCATGGTCAAGCATGATGCCACAACCAATCTTAGCTGCCGGATGAATGTCAACACCAAAAGACATTGAGATTTGGTTTTGCAGGTAAATAGCCAGTGCCTTACGCCCTTCCCCCCATATCCAATGGGCAATACGATAGGCTTGCAAAGCATGGAATCCTTTGAGGTAAAGCAGAGGCGTTGAGTATTTATCTACCGCAGGATCACGTAAACGCACCGCTATGATGTCGCGGGCAGCAGAGACTATCATTTTCTGATCTGAGCTATAAGCCTCTTCTACGATCTCTCTGACGGCAATAGCCGGCATAATCGGCGTAGCCAGTTTATTAGCCAACATATAACTTAGAGCACTACCAAGATTTTCATGCTTGAGTAATGTCGCATGAAAAAAACTGGCTAACATCGGTTCACATTCAGCCAGTGCTCTCGCTTCTGTTCTTATGCTTTTCCAAACTTCGTCCAATTCTTCCAGCGACATATTTTTTACTCTCACAGTTAGAACCTATCTTTTTTATTAGATTTTTTCCGATTCAAGAGCGTACATTATCGCTCTCGTCCTTTCTGGCTCTTCCTAATAATGCTTGAGCAGCTTCTATCACATTTTTATTGCAATACAGTATTTGATAGATTTGTTCTGCAATCGGCATTTCCACACCGGCACGTTCGGCCAATGCGCGCACTTCTTTGGTATTGCGGTAACCTTCAACAACCTGTCCAATCTGGCACTGAGCTTCTTCAACGCTAATTCCCTGCCCCAGCATCATGCCAAAGCGACGGTTACGTGATTGGTTATCTGTACAAGTTAAGACCAAATCACCCAATCCCGCCATACCCATAAAGGTTGAAGGATCCGCGCCAAGAGCGGTACCAAGGCGACTCATTTCTGTTAATCCACGGGTAATCAATGCAGTACGTGCATTAGCACCAAACCCCATGCCATCAGATATTCCCGCACCTATAGCAATCACGTTTTTTACGGCACCACCAAGTTGAACGCCAATAAAATCGGGATTTTTGTAAACACGGAAGCTTTTGCCACAGTGGAATAGTTGCTGAAGTTCATCACTAAAGGCAGATTCAGTAGCAGAAATCGCTATCGCTGTGGGTAAACCAGCCGCTAATTCTTTGGCAAAGGTTGGGCCAGAAAGCACCGCCAACGGTATTTTATTACCTAATATCTCACGGGCCACGTCCTGCAATAACCGGCCAGTATCCGCTTCCAGACCTTTAGTTGCCCAGACGATACGCGAATCAGGCAGCAGATGTGGTTTTACCTGCTTTAATACCTCGCCAAATACATGGCTAGGAACTACAACAAGAATGTTGCGGCTTGCTGTCAGTGCTTTTGTCAGGTCTGTTTCAAGCAATAAACTGTCAGGGAAGGAGACATCCGGCAGAAATTTCTGATTACAACGTGCCTGTTGCAATGCCTGAATATGCTTTGAGTCATGTCCCCAAAGCACAACATCATGACCATTACGCGCCAACGTAATGGCTAATGCGGTGCCGTATGAACCGGCACCGATAACTGTCATAGAAACAGTACTATTCATTAAGCTTCCTGTTGAGCTTGTTCGTCATTCTGAGGCTGCTCTGCTTGCTGTTGCAGGTAGTTCATGAACAGAGCATCAAAGTTTACCGGAGCAAGGTTCAGTTGTGGGAAAGTACCACGGCTCACCAGGCTGGTGATGCATTCACGAGCATATGGGAACAGGATATTCGGACAATATGCACCCAGGCAATGAGCCAGCTGAGTTCCTTCGATACCTTCAATAGAGAAAATACCGCCTTGCTGTATTTCACACAGGAATGCCGTCTCTTCGCCCAGCGCTGCCGTCACAGTTACACGCAGAACAACTTCATAAACCCCCTGAGCCAACTCACTGGAAGCCGTATCCAGATCGAGCTTTACTTCCGGCTGCCATTCCTGTTGGAACACCTGCGGTGCGTTTGGTGCTTCAAAAGAGATATCTTTGGTGTAGATACGTTGGATCTGGAAAGCCATTTCTGTGTTGTTTTGTTCTGACATAATAATTGTTACCTTTAGATGTCCTTATTAAATTTTTTACGTGAATGTCTCCACTCACACCCAAAATGATTACTTTTTACCACGCGCCAATGGTAAGTTTTCGCCTGTCCAACCAGCCAGACCTTCTTTCAGGGAGCATACGCGTTCAAAACCAGCACGGAGAAGATTCTCAGCCGGAGTGCGCGATTCAGTGCCATTCGCTGAAACAACAATCACCGGCTGCTTTTTATGTTTTTCCAACTCAGCCAGGTTGTTGTCTTTGATTTCAGATGGAGTCAGGTTTATTGAACCAATGATATGCCCTTTGCGGAAATCTTCACGGGAACGTAAATCCACGACGATGGCTTCTTCTTTATTGATCAGATTAATCGCTTGTGCACGGGTTATCTCTTTGGTTTTAGAGAAGAGACTTTTCATCGTCGTCACAATAACGGCAACCAGCAGTGCAATCCAGATGAGGCTTAAGGTCATGTGCTGATTAATAAATTGCATGATTTCTTGCAGCATGGGGGGCAAAAACTCCCGTTGGTTATTAACAAATATCTAAGACTCCAGAGTATACCTTTGTGTTGTGTCAATTACAGCCAAATAGCATAAGCTCAATGCAAATTTTGCGGAGAGTTTCGAGAAAAAATAAAAATATGCTGAAAATGGAACGCGTTAAGTACGCTATCAGAAGATTCTCTGCCACACTGAACGAATACAGGAATCCAGGCAATAAATAGGCTAAAGTGGCTAATGTGCCCAGTTATTATCTGATTTCAATGTTGAAACAATATTATCCGGAAGTGTAAAAAATCAGCAAAGCATCTGGTAACCAATTGTTCAACATGAAATAATCTGATGCTATACAGTCGCAAGGTATATTTACAGCAATGGCAGACAACAAGGAAATACCTGGCCGTCATTATCGGCTCAATCAGAACTCATGGCAGAATAAAATTCGTGCCTTATTGTTCTGTGCTTTCCTGTCCGCGGTTTTCAGCTTTCATACTTTTGCCAATCAGATTATCGACAATAAAAATCAGCTTAAAAATCTTCAGCAAGACATTGCAGAGAAAGAGAAGAATGTGCAACAACAACAGCAAAAACGCAGTACGTTGTTGAGCCAACTGCAAGATCAGGAAAATACAATTTCTAAAGTTGGCCTCTCTCTGCACAGTACCCAAACTCAACTCAGTAAGCTGAATAAAGAGATTACCGCGCTTAATGCCAATATCAAGAAACTGGAAAAACAACAAACAGCGCAACGGGGTATGCTGGCACGTCAATTGGATGCTGCTTTCCGTCAAGGGCAGCATCAAGGGCTTGAGCTCATGTTCAGAGGTGAGGAAGGCAAGAGGGGTGAGCGCATCCTCGCTTACTATAGTTACCTTAATCAAGCCCGTCAGGATACTATTGTTAAGCTTGAGCAAACTACCGTTGATTTAACTGAACAGAAAAAACTTGAGCAGCAAAAACAGAAAGAGCAGAAACAAGTTCTGACGGAACAACAACAACAAAAGCAGCAGATGGAAGTGGCCCGCAGCGCCCGGCAGAAAACCCTGACGGAGCTGGAGTCTTCCCTGAAGAAAGATCAGAAAAGCCTCGCTGAACTAAAACAAAATGAAACCCGCCTACGGGATAAAATTGCTAAGGCAGAACGGGAAGCAAAAGCACGTGCTGAACGGGAAGCCAGAGAAGCGGCGCGCGTCCGTGCTCAGATTGCAGCGAAACAGAAACAAGCGCAGAAAAAAGGTTCCAGCTATAAACCCACTGAAGATGAACGCGCATTGATGGCTCGGACCGGTGGCCTTGGCCGTCCGGCTGGTCAGGCAATCTGGCCTGTCCGCGGTAAGGTGATACATGAGTTTGGTGAGGCACTGCAAGGCGAACTGCGCTGGAAAGGCATGGTGATTGCTGCCACAGAAGGCACTGAGGTCAAAGCGATATCTGATGGCCGGGTACTGCTGGCTGATTGGTTGCAAGGCTATGGGCTGGTTGTCGTTATAGAGCACGGTAAAGGTGATATGAGCCTTTATGGCTATAATCAGAGCGCTCTGGTCAGTGTCGGCCAGCAAGTTCGTGCCGGGCAACCCATCGCCCTGGTCGGTAACAGTGGCGGTCAGGAACAACCCGCCCTGTATTTTGAAATCCGCCGTCAGGGTAGAGCGGTAAACCCACAACCTTGGCTTGGGAGATGATCAGGTGAGACAACTCAAGTTTACAAAACTCATTGGTACTATCATCTTGTTACTCTTGAGCTTGCAAGCCAGTGCTGCCCGTCTGGCAATTGTTATCGATGATTTTGGCTACCGTCCTCATAATGAAAACAAAATATTGCAGATGCCTGTTGCGGTTTCTATCGCAATTCTGCCGGATTCTCCCCACGGCAGGGAAATGGCTGAAAAAGCCCATCAACAAGGACGGGAGATTTTAATCCACCTGCCAATGGCACCTTTAAGTAAGCAACGGTTAGAACCGGATACTCTCCAGCCAACAATGAGTAGTGAAGAGATTGATCGCATTATTCAGCGCGCAATACAAAAGGTCCCTTATGCGGTAGGCATAAATAACCATATGGGCAGCGCAATGACTTCAAGCTTGCCGGGAATGCAGAAGGTTATGCGCTCGCTGTCCCGCTATGAACTTTACTTTCTCGATAGTGTGACGATTGGAAATACTCAAGCAACAAAGGCAGCACAAGGCACTCATGTTCGCGTTATCCGCCGCAATATTTTTCTTGATGATGTGCAGTCAGAAGCGGAAACCCGCTATCAGTTAAACCGTGCGATTTCTATTGCCCGGAAGAATGGTTCAGCTATTGCTATCGGTCATCCTCATCCGACAACCATTCGCGCATTACAACAGATGCTGCCAACGCTTCCCGCTGATATTGAATTGGTCAGCCCTAGTAGGCTGTTAAGTGGCACACCTGTTGGTGACAATCACCGTAAATGGGGCAAGCAGTGTGAAATAAAAGCGGTGCCAACCACTGTTACCAGTCAAGACTATCTGGCAGTCATTAGCAACACTTTGGTTGATAATCCTGTTGTGAATACCATGAGCCAGCATATCCAGAAACTGGCTGGAGATAAATCTCAGGGTAGAACAGAATAGAAAATCATCCGAAAAAATGACTCATAAAACAGGCGCCCAAAAAACTGCAAACGCCTGTTAATCTTAGTGGTAATTTATTGATTAATCCCAGCTCAGAATAACTTTACCAGACTGCCCTGAACGCATGATGTCAAAGCCTTTTTGGAAGTCATCAATAGAGAACCGGTGAGTGATAATGGGGGTCAGGTCCAAACCAGATTGAATCAATGTCGCCATTTTGTACCAGGTTTCAAACATTTCACGGCCATAAATGCCTTTAATAAACAAGCCCTTGAAAATCACCTGACTCCAGTCGATTGCCATATCTGATGGTGGAATCCCCAACAGCGCGACACGGCCACCGTGATTCATGGTATTCAATAAGGTACGAAATGCCGCCGGTGCGCCGGACATTTCCAAACCAACATCAAAACCTTCAGTCATGCCCAATTCTGCCATGACATCTGTCAGGTTTTCCTTGCTGACGTTGACCGCACGGGTAACCCCCATTTTACGGACCAGCTCAAGGCGATATTCGTTAACGTCGGTGATAACAACATGACGCGCACCAACATGTTTACACACTGCCGCAGCCATAATACCAATTGGGCCTGCACCGGAAACCAGCACATCCTCACCAACCAGATCAAATGAAAGCGCGGTATGAACAGCATTGCCAAATGGGTCAAAAATAGAAGCCAGCTCATCAGAGATGTTATCTGGGATTTTGAACGCATTAAACGCAGGGATAACCAGATATTGAGCAAAGCAGCCTGGACGGTTTACTCCGACACCAATGGTATTACGGCATAAGTGAGTACGGCCACCACGACAGTTACGGCAGTGACCACAAGTGATATGCCCTTCGCCAGACACCCGATCACCAATTTTAAAACCTTTCACTTCCTGACCAATAGCAACAACTTCACCAACATATTCATGACCAACAACCATCGGTACAGGAATTGTTTTTTGCGACCAGTCATCCCAGTTATAGATGTGCACATCCGTACCACAAATCGCAGTTTTACGGATTTTGATCATCACATCATTGTGCCCCAGCTCCGGCTCGGGCACATCGGTCATCCAGATGCCTTCTTCTGCTTTTAACTTTGACAATGCTTTCATAGAGATGCCTTATGCAATTACTTTTAATTGCTTACCAATTCGCGTGAACGCCTCAACCGCACGTTCAATTTGTTCTTCCGTATGGGCCGCTGACATTTGCGTGCGGATACGGGCCTGATTTTTAGGGACTACCGGATAGAAGAAACCGGTGACGTAAATGCCTTCTTTCAGTAATTCTGCGGCAAATTCCTGCGCCAATTTCGCATCGCCTAACATGACCGGGATGATCGCGTGATCAGCACCTGCCAAAGTGAAACCTGCGGCGGTCATTTTTTCACGGAACAGGTTGGCGTTCTTCCACAGGCGATCGCGTAATGCATCACCCTCTTTCAGCATATCCAGCACGTTAATGGATGCCGCGACAATCGCCGGCGCCAGTGAGTTTGAGAACAGATATGGGCGTGAACGCTGGCGCAACCACTCAACAACGTCTTTACGTGCCGCAGTATAGCCACCGGAAGCACCACCCAGCGCTTTACCTAATGTGCCGGTAATGATGTCAATACGATCCATCACGTCACAATATTCGTGAGTACCACGACCATGTGCGCCAACAAAACCTACAGCATGGGAGTCATCCACCATCACCATTGCACCAAATTCATCCGCCAGATCACAGATAGATTTCAGGTCAGCAATAACACCATCCATAGAGAACACACCATCTGTTGCAATCACAATATGACGCGCGTTATCTGTTTTTGCTTGCTCCAATTGCGCTCTCAGTTCCTGCATATCATTATTGGCATAGCGATAACGCTTCGCTTTACATAAGCGGACACCATCAATAATAGAAGCGTGGTTCAGAGCATCCGAGATAATGGCATCTTCCGGCCCAAACAACGTTTCAAATAAACCACCGTTGGCATCAAAACAAGAAGAGTAAAGAATGGCATCTTCCATACCCAAAAATTCTGCCAGTTTTTTCTCCAGCTCTTTATGAGTATCCTGAGTCCCACAAATAAAACGAACTGATGCCATACCAAAACCGTGGCTATCCATTCCCGCTTTAGCGGCAGCAATAAGATCCGGATGATTAGCCAAACCTAAGTAGTTATTTGCGCAGAAGTTAATAACGTGGCTGCCATCGGCTACAGCAATATCAGCATTTTGGGCAGAAGTGATGATACGCTCACTTTTGAATAACCCTTCCGAATGGGCTTGCTCTAATTGTTCATTAATTTGCTGATAAAATGATGCTGACATTTATTTTCTCCTGATTTAAGTGAAGGGTCGTTACATATTTTACTCATTGATCAGGCAACTGACGACTCTATCAGGCAGTTAATATTAACTTTGCTGTATCCGTCACGTCATGCAACCTGAATGACCATAATATTTCAGTATATTCCCCTGCTTAAGCTGCTGTCGTCATAGATGTTAGATGTTATTATAGAAGCAATTTGCTTCATTAACCCGATTGATAGAGGTAAGTCTGATGATCATTGTCACTGGCGGTGCTGGATTTATTGGCAGCAATATTGTCAAGGCACTAAATGACGAAGGATATAAAGATATTCTGGTCGTAGATAATCTGAAAGATGGTACTAAGTTCGCCAATCTGGCCGACCTGGATATTGCTGATTACATGGACAAGGAAGAGTTTATTGTTAGCATCCTGGCCGGTGATGATTTAGGTGATATTGACGCTATTTTCCATGAAGGCGCTTGCTCATCCACAACAGAGTGGGATGGTAAGTATATGATGGATAATAACTATCAATATTCAAAAGAATTGCTGCACTATTGCCTTGAACGTGGAATTCCTTTCTTGTACGCCTCTTCCGCAGCAACCTATGGTGGCCGCAGTGATAATTTTATTGAAGAGCGTCAATATGAAAAACCTCTCAATGTTTATGGCTACTCTAAGTTCCTGTTCGACCAGTATGTCCGGGAGCTCTTGCCTCACGCTGATTCACAGATTTGCGGTTTCCGTTATTTCAATGTGTACGGGCCACGCGAAGGGCACAAAGGCAGTATGGCCAGTGTTGCATTCCATCTGAATAATCAAATCAATCAAGGGCAAAACCCTAAGCTATTTGCTGGCAGTGAAGGCTTTCAACGTGATTTTATCTATGTTGGTGATGCCGCTGCGGTTAATCTGTGGTTCTGGAAAAACGGCGTTTCCGGTATTTATAACTGTGGAACAGGTCGCTCTGAATCTTTCCAGGCGGTTGCAGATGCGGTTGTTGAATTCCATAAAGATAAATCACTGACCGTTGAATACATTAATTTTCCTGAATATTTAAAAGGCCGTTATCAGAGCTTCACTCAGGCAGATCTGACTAAACTTCGCGCGGCTGGTTATGATAGACCATTCAAAACTGTCGCCGAAGGCGTCACGGAATATATGCATTGGCTTAATCAGGATAAATAATCTACTCGTTATGAAAATATTGGTGATCGGCCCTTCGTGGGTGGGTGACATGATGATGTCGCAGAGTCTTTACCGGACATTAAAGGCGCTGCATCCTAATGCAGAAATTGATGTGATGGCTCCAGCCTGGTGTCGTCCGCTACTGGCAAAAATGCCGGAGGTCAATCAGGCACTGGCTATGCCATTAGGGCATGGCGCACTGGCATTAGGCGAGCGCCGTCGCTTGGGTGTCTCCCTGCGCGAACGTCAATATGATCGCGCTTATGTGCTGCCAAACTCTTTTAAATCTGCATTAGTGCCTTTCTTCGCCAATATTCCTCTGCGCACCGGCTGGCGTGGTGAAATGAGATATGGATTGCTCAATGATATTCGCACACTGAATAAAGAAGCTTTCCCATTAATGGTTCAACGCTATATCGCACTGGCTTACGATGCAAAACTCAGTAGCGCTACGGAGCTTCCTCAACCATTGCTGTGGCCTCAGTTAGATGTCAGTGATGAAGATGTTGCCGAATCTACTGCGGCATTCAATATTTCTGATCACCGGCCGATTATCGGTTTCTGTCCCGGAGCAGAGTTCGGTCCGGCAAAACGTTGGCCGCATTATCATTATGCCGCGTTGGCTCAACAGCTTATCACTAAGGGATATCAAATTCTGCTGTTTGGTTCCGCCAAAGATCATGAAGGTGGAGAAGATATCCGCAAGTCATTGACTGAAGAAACCCGTGAATACTGTATCAATCTTGCTGGACAAACCTCTCTTGAACAAGCAGTCAATATTATCGCGGCCTGTGATGCTATTGTGACCAACGATTCTGGTTTGATGCATGTTGCCGCAGCACTCAATCGCCCTCTCGTTGCACTCTACGGCCCAAGCAGCCCAGATTTTACGCCACCATTGTCTGATAAAGCAGAAGTTATCCGCCTTATTACTGGCTATCATAAGGTCAGAAAAGGTGATAGTGCACACGGCTATCATCAGAGTCTGATTGATATTCAACCAGAACAGATTATGGCTTCTCTGGATAAATTATTACAAGCGGAGAACCAGGATTAATGCGGGTTTTACTGGTTAAAACTTCTTCCATGGGAGATGTACTCCACTCTCTCCCAGCACTGACTGATGCGGAAAAAAACCTGCCTGATGTCCGTTTTGACTGGGTGGTAGAAGAAGGATTCGCACAAATCCCCGGCTGGCACAGTGCAGTTGATCAAGTTATTCCTGTTGCTATTCGCCGCTGGCGTAAGAATTGGTTTGGTAAAAAGATCTGCGCAGAACGCCGTTTATTTAAAGAAAAACTAAAATTACATCATTATGATGCCATTATTGATGCTCAAGGGTTATTAAAGAGTGCATTTCTGGTAACTCGATTAGCTCATGGCCCCAAACATGGTTACGACCGTAAAAGTATCCGTGAGCCATTAGCGAGTTTTTTTTATGATTGCCGCCATGCCGTCAGCAAGCAGCAACATGCCGTAGAACGTATCCGCGAGCTGTTTGCTGTCAGCCTTGGTTACGCTAAACCAACAAAGCAAGGCGATTATGGTATTGCCCGTCACTTTTTAAAGCAGCAATCAGAAAATCAAGGTGATTATCTGGTTTTTCTCCATGCCACTACCCGTGATGAAAAGCACTGGCCGGAAAGCCATTGGCGTCAGCTTATTGCTGAAATTCAGCCAACTGGTGTGCGAATTAAACTTCCCTGGGGAGCGGAACATGAGCACCAACGTGCATTGAGACTGGCGGAAGATTTCCCTCATGTGGAGGTTCTGCCAAAACTGACTTTGGCACAAGTCGCTCAGGAGTTGGCGGGAGCACAAGGCATTGTCTCTGTTGATACTGGCCTGAGCCACCTCACCGCCGCACTGGACCGCCCTAATATTACACTGTTTGGCCCAACCGATCCGGGCCTGATTGGAGGATACGGCAAGGAACAGATGTCCTTGAAAGCAGAAGATGGGAATATCAAAAGTATTACGCCATCGAAAGTATTCTCCTATCTCTGGCAAAAAATATGAAATTAAATTCAAAATACTGGCTAAAGGCATTCTTTAACCAGTATTCAATATTTTTTAATTTTATATATTTTTCTAACAAATATTTTCCATAATATATTTTTAATCTTTACAGAAAAGGGCCTTCTTTTCCTTATTTCTTTCCAAATTTTTCCTGCCTTAATACTATGCTCATTATTTCTCCCCGATATGGTTGTATTAACAGCATCCTCACTTTCTGTGACCAAAACGGGTACTGTACAACATAATTTTATCACTCCATTTTCCCTGAAAAACGCCCAGCGATCTGCAACCAGCCATACAGGATAAAGGAAAGCAATGAGGTTTTTAGCTGCCTGATTATTCAATATATAACCACAAGTTAATGTGGCGTCCAATACCGATTTAATATCCACACCACAAGGAAACTTATATTTGGAATGTTCAAAATATTGACTGGCTTTACTCAAAAGAATAACAGAAGGGGCCATTAGCTTTTCTTGCTGAATTTCATTTAAGAATTCAGGCAAACGTTCATTTAAGATAACATCATCCTCTAATATTAGTGCCATCGGAATATTATTTTCAACTATCTTCCTGTAGATTTTTATATGACTCAAAGCACACCCAATCTCACCAGGCGTTATAGCATCACTTAATTCTCTTGTTTGCCTTTGTAACTCCTCCTGTGATAACAGGCGGCCATCAACAGCCTCAATAAATTCATAATCTAAGTTTAGTTTAATACATTGTTCTTCTATTCTTTTTCTTCTCTCTGTAGAATGTTTAAGATTAACAATAAAAATTTTCATATCCTGTGCTAATGCTCCATTATTATCATAACGATTAAGGAAAAATCACTCTTTGTAAGTTGTCTCTATTACACCACCTATCTTTATATTCAAATGTTGGCCTCCCGAAACTGAATCTCATCTCCAAATTATTTTTATGACTATATTCAATAGCATCCTTAACATTAACCCACGTAGAAACTGTTCCTAGCGATAGATTTGGATAACTCAAATCCATTCCGCTATTAACATAGTCATAGCAAATCCATTTTTCACATTGTTTTTTAACAATAAATTGCATTGCGCAAGGTTTTCCTTCTAACCATAAAATATTACCAAAATTTATAGAGGGTATTTCTTCAAGAATTTCTTGCATTTCATTTTTATATGTATGTTCATTCCTGCGTTTAAAATAGAGATAATCATAAATATCTGTTAATTCTTTCGAGTCATAATTATCAACATTAATAACACTCCCCCCACTTTTTATAAAACGATTCAACTCTCTATTTCTTGTTTCTCTTGTTTTTCTAGAGATATCCTTAACCAGACATATCTGTCTTTTAGCATTTAATTTATCCGAACAGTTAATAATATTAACTTTATTTTTTGACGACATAAACTTTGATTTAAATGGAATAATAGATCTAACATCCGATTTAATCGGCAATATTATCTCATCAAAATTAAGTGGATATTTATTAATTCCTTCTTTAAGGACAATTTTCTGCTCACCAGCGAGGTAACCATCTCTCCAGCTACAGATTCCACCAATGATATTCCCGGAACCATCTCTTTTTATATAGAATTTTTCATTTAGCTGAAAACGCTTATGGAAAAAATCCAAGACTTTTGGAGAAGTGACCACACTTCCCCCGTATAAATTATAAGCCTCTCGATAATCATCAAAAGAACCTAATTTCCAACCAAAATTCAGTAACATCAATTAATCCTGTTAGTTTTATTTTCTCAATCATTACGGCTTCTTTAACTGGTAATATTCAGCCAATGTCATCCCTTGGACCTGCGATTTAAGGTAGTTAAATAATCCCTCTAAATCCTGATAAAGAGTCTCAATTTGTTCTTCATTTTTAAATGTCGGACTACCACCAGGCATAAATTCAGATGAATGCAGCATAAATTCAACATAATCACAGCCTTCTGCCAATGTTTGCTGAATAACTTTCTTCATTTGCTCCAGATTACCG
Organism: Photorhabdus khanii NC19; assembly: GCF_000517265.1. Taxonomy (GTDB): domain Bacteria; phylum Pseudomonadota; class Gammaproteobacteria; order Enterobacterales; family Enterobacteriaceae; genus Photorhabdus; species Photorhabdus khanii. The sequence goes on along the minus strand of NZ_AYSJ01000009.1, from coordinate 113,879 downwards.
CCTTTTGGCCGTAACCAGTTAACAGATGGAGAACGCTGCTTTCCGCGCAAATTATCGTATTTCTGTTTCAGGGAGTTCATCAACGGAGAGTGTTTATATTGGATGCTCATTGGTACTTCCAACAAAGAAGAACGGCCTTCTTTGGAGATATCCTGTAAATCCATAAAATAGGCATAAGATGGAAAATGGCTATAATCAGTTCCACCGTTACCTTTAGGATCACCTTTTGTGAAACGCCAATTAACCCGTGGCGTTACCGAACAATCGACTTGATAACCATATTCCACCAATAATTCAGCATAATACTCATTAAATGCCCAACGACCCGCCCGATGGCTTAACATTTTAATTTGTAGTTTATCTTCTAATAACTGAGTCATTAAGCCAACTTTGGCCCTGACTTGTTCTTTGGGAAATTCAATCAGATAAGGTTTATAGCGCATATCATCATCGGTAAGAGGAACAAGAGGTGGATTATTCCAGGCATGTAAATGCATACCTATTTCACCTTGACCTCTGGCAATCACATCTTTGGCAAAGTCAATGTATGAATCATCCATAGCCATCTCATAATTCGTCAACCAAACCGGTTTAAAACCAAAACGCTCACATAGACTCTGGAATCTTGGTAAATAATGCGTATTTTCTGTCGAAATCTGACTGTGGTTTTGCCACAGGTTATCACCTTCAGTATCAATCGTGATAATAAATGCGGGTAAAGTCATTAGAGGTGTGCCCAAAACAGACCCAAAATAATGGTGTTATGGTACGCAGGTCAGCGATACAGCGCAATTAACTTATCGCTAAAAGAGTCGCTATGTCCAACTTTATTTACTCAGAGTAAACAATGAGTTAGCTTATTCAGCTTTATAAAGATAAATATTTTGCCAAAACAATATCTAAATCAAACTTCTTATACATATCCTCTGTGATCACAGGAGGCTCCAGGAAAACAAGTTTCATTTTCTCTGCAAGTGAGTCAACTGTCAGTTCTGATTTATATTTTTCCAACTCACCAACCATAATTTCATTCACACCACCTGGGCATGCAACACTGACAATTGGAGTATCGCAAATCAATGATTCAATCAGTACATTACCCAGCCCTTCACTGTCAGAACTCAAGACAACCGCTTTAGCTCCACGAATAACAGGTAATGGATTTTCGAGGAATCCGGTTAAGATGACTTTAGATTGTAAGTTTAAATCCACAATCTTTTGTTTTATCTGTTGAGTAATAGACTCATCTCCATGACCAACAATCAATAATTTACATGGCAGAGCTGCTTTCGCAAAAGCCTCTAATAAACGATCATGTCGCTTGACCTGGTGAAATCGGCCAACATGTAATAAATACGTTTCATCCGAATAAGGATTATTTTGCAAAGATTTTTCTTTAATGTCAGGAATGTTGAAAGGATTATAAATTGTCACCATTTTCTTAGGTACGAGTGACAGATTAGTTGCTAAATCTTTCCCGACGGCATCAGAGACACAAATTAGATTCCGATTATTATATGTCCATTTAATTTTCTGTTTCTTTATCCAACGGGGTAATCCGCTTTTATTGCCAAGATACGAACTCGAGAACACACCATGTATACAAAACCACACATTTAATCCCGCTAATACCTTTGATTTCACGACAATGCGATCGGTTTTATGCAAATTTGATACAATCAATGAGGGGATTCCCTTCCGAAGAAATATTTTTTCTAAAACTTTATCCATAGATTTAGCCCTACGGCAAATCTCAGTCTGTCTTCTAAAAGGCCCATTGTACTCATCAGCATCAATAATCAGTTCAATGCCACCAGGCACTAAATACTCACATTTTTCCGCCAGAGAAAGCAGCGTAATATCATACCCTTTCTGTTGCAGACCATCACAAAGCCGGATAGTGACATTTTCTGCACCGCCACCAGGTAATCCATCAATGATAAATAATATGTGTCCTTTCATGATGAGAGCACCCTTTCGTATAGTCCAATCAGCTGTTGTGATAAATGTTCGGGTGTATAAGGCAGTACCTTAGTTCTTGCTAATACTGACATTTTATTATTCAAATGATCAGAAGGCGTATTTTGCATCGCTTCTGTAATATCCCGGATATCCAAAGCATCACATATAAACCCGTTACTTCCAGAGGTAACAAATTCAGCACCACCGCATGTCGTACTGGTTATGACCGGAAGCCCACAAGCCATTGCCTCCAATATCACATTTGGGAACGGATCATATAAGGTAGGTAACAGCAAGCCATCTGCAATCTGATAAAAAGGCAGTGTCTTTTTCTGAACGCCCATAAATCTGATTCGCTCATTGCACCCCAGAGAATTAGCTAATTGCTTATATTTCTTCTCTTCTTTATCCTGACCCACAACAATTAAATATGCATCAGTAGCACTAACTGCTTGAATCGCTACTTTTAGCCCCTTTCGCTCAAACCCAGAACCAACATAAACGAAACATTTCGCCTGTCGGGGAAGATTATATTCTTTTCTTAACAGCATTCTTTGAGATTCTATTGCCGGAAAAAATTGCTTATGGTCTATCGCATTATAAATAACTGATATTTTTCTCTCCGAAAGCCCAAAATCCGCCATGACCTCCCGTTTTACCATTTCCGAGTTACAAATAACCATTTTTAGTTCTGGTGCCAAATACATTTTTTGCTCCGCATCCATAACATAACGATGGTAACGACTCGCAAAAAGTAATTTGCCTCTCCAAGAGGATAAAACCCGGGCACGCTGCTGCAACCACCGCTGATGAACACCATCACCCGCACGGTAAATATCGCAACCAGCAATGCGTTCATGACTTTGAACAAGATCAAATTGCTCTTTTTCCCATACTGCTCTGGCCGCTTTAGCAAATCCTCTCTCACGGCTGATTCTTCCCCATTTATGAGGATTTGCTAAATGAACATACCAGTCAGGGCTAATGTCTCCCTGCCAGGAACGAGTAATAACATTGAGCTCCAGATTTTCATTACCTAAAGCTTCTAAGGCGCGGGAGACAAAACGTTCTGCTCCACCATCCGAGCGATATTTCTGCCGAACAATCGCAAGACGTACTGATTTCATAATAAATTTCTCCGGGCGGCAGCAATAACTACATCACTGGGAATGACATTCAGATAACGTATGCCCGTTTTAGTATCAACATCATCAGGATCAGGTAAATCGCCATAATCACCAGCCCAAATTACTTCACCCTTCGCTTCCCATGGGCGCCAGAATACTAACTTTGATGGCCCAAATAAAGCAATACAAGGTGTTTTCAATGCTGCGGCCATATGCATAGAAATAGAGTCTACCCCTATGAATAAATTAGCTTCATCAATCAGCGCTGCAAGTTGAGGCAAGGTTAATAGGCCAGCAAAAGAAATAACACTTTCTTTTGGGCAGCTTGATAAAATAGTCTCGACCATATCTTCTTCCTTACGATCTGGCCCGGAGGTAACAACAACTGTCCAACCATCAGACTGTAACGCACTGATCGTTTCACTCATCTTTTTCTCATCCCAACATTTGAAAAACCAGCGGGATGTTGGCTGCACCACAATATATTTTTGACTTACCCCGTGCTGCTCAAGAAGCATCCGAACAGTGTCTCTATCCTCCTGACGGTAACTCATCGTCACTTTAGTACTGGTCGATGGAAGATTTAACAGCGAAAGAGTTGACAAATTTTGCTCAACGATATGCAAAAATTCACTATGCTCTGTCGGTACTAGATTTGTGAAACATTTTTTCCAAAACAGGCTTCGCCGTTTTGCTAAATCAAGCCCAATACGTACTTTTGCTCTAGTAAACCGTGTCACAAACGCACTATACCATTGATCAGCAAGATTAATAACTATGTCATATTTACGATTCCTTAATTGTTTAAGTAATCGCCATTCATGACTAAAATGTACTCTGGCTCCTTGCTTCCTCCATTGTCTATCCATAGAAAATATATTCGCTACAGAAGAAAAATTAGCCAATATCGGTTCTGTTTCTTTGTAGAGTAAAACATCAATTTCCACTGAAGGATAATTATCCTTCAGAGTATTAATAACAGGTGTAACTAATAGCACATCACCATGATGCCGTAACTTTATTATCAGAATACGGCTAAATTGAGCTGGTAATTTACTCATAGTATTCCCAATATAAAGATACAGATAATAAGGAAAAAACTGTCTCTATATGTCCGGTAGCTGCAAGAAACTCCTGCTACTTTTATATATAATAGAAGCACAATTTTACCCAAAAAGCCTAATTTCCCGTTCTTATTCTGTTCAGATCCTAGAGGCTATACGCATTTTCATACTTTCTTTGAAGCAGTGTGATACTATTGGCGCTAATTTATATAAATGAATTTGATAGAATGTTACTGCGTTTATATCAGGTACTTCTCTACCTTATCCAACCTCTGATTTGGTTGCGTTTATTACTTCGCAGCCGCAAGGCTCCTGCTTACCGTAAACGTTGGGGTGAACGTTATGGTTTCTGTGCCGGTAAAGTTGCCGCTGGAGGCATTCTGCTTCATTCCGTGTCCGTGGGTGAGACGCTGGCTGCAATCCCTTTAGTTAGAGCTTTACGCCATCATTACCCTTTTTTACCGATTACAGTGACGACGATGACACCAACGGGCTCAGAAAGAGTCCTCTCCGCGTTGGGAAATGATGTCAATCACGTCTATTTGCCATACGATCTTCCCGGCTCCATGGAACGCTTTCTCAATCAAGTTAATCCAAAGTTAGTCATCATTATGGAAACAGAACTTTGGCCTAATCTGATTTTTCAACTCCACCAACGTAACATTCCTCTGGTTATTGCTAATGCCCGTTTATCTACACGTTCAGCCGCGGGATACCAGAAAGTAGGTAATTTCGTAAAAATAATTTTGCGAAAAATTACCTTGATTGCGGCTCAGAATCAGGAAGATAGCGAACGTTTTATTGAACTGGGTTTGAGGCGCTCTCAGCTGGCTGTCACCGGTAGTTTGAAATTCGATATCTCAGTAACGCCTGAATTAGCAGCTAAAGCCGTGACATTACGACGCCAATGGGCTGCTCGCCGTCCTGTCTGGATAGCGACCAGTACTCATGATGGAGAAGAGAGCATTATTCTGGATGCTCATTGCAAGTTGCTAAAACAATGTCCAAATCTGCTACTGATTCTAGTGCCACGCCATCCTGAACGTTTTACTAAAGCTGAAGAATTAACAAAGAAAGCCGGACTAAGTTATATTCTTCGCAGCTCCGATAAAATTCCTGACGCCAATATTCAGGTTGTTATCGGTGATACTATGGGTGAGCTGATGCTGCTCTATGGTATTGCTGATCTGGCTTTTGTTGGTGGCAGCCTGGTCGAACGTGGTGGGCATAACCCACTGGAAGCCGCCGCCCACGCCATTCCCGTGTTGATGGGCCCACATACCTTTAACTTTAAAGATATCTGCGCCAAACTGGATCAGGCTAATGGTCTGATTACCGTTACGGATAGCCAGTCTTTGTTCACCGAAATCAATAGCTTACTAACTGACGAAGATTATCGCCTGTACTATGGCCGCCACGCAGCGGAAGTATTACATGAAAATCAGGGAGCGCTTCAACGTCTGCTTAAATTACTGGAACCCTATCTCCCGCCCCGGAGCCACTAAATGAATGAGAGAAAGCGCCTTTCCGTTGTCATGATTGCCAAGGACTCAGCGGATCTGATAACAGATTGCCTGGCCTCAGTCAGTTGGGCTGATGAGATCGTTGTGCTTGATTCTGACAGTTCAGACGATACCTGCCAGATAGCACAGGCGATGGGGGCAAAAGTATTTTCTAATATTCACTGGCCGGGGTTTGGCCATCAGCGTCAACTGGCTCAACAATACGCTTCCGGCGATTATATTTTTATGATTGATACCGATGAGCGTGTAACGCCAGAACTGAGAGTATCCATAGAGCAAGTTCTGGCACATACTGATGACAACAAGGTCTATAGTTGTGCCCGCCGGAATCTGTTTCTTGGCCGCTTTATGCAACACAGCGGCTGGTACCCGGATCGAGTTATTCGCCTCTACGCCCGCAATCGTTACCAATACAATAATAATCAGGTTCATGAATCCCTTGAAACTCATGGAGTTCCGGTTGTTATTTTGAAAGGGGATTTACTCCATCTTACTTGCCGTAATCTGATGGAGTTTCAGACAAAACAACTGAATTACGCTAAAGCATGGGCAAAACAACGCCATGAACAAGGTAAACAGTGCAGTTATTTTTCGATTTTCAGCCATACTTTTGGCGCTTTCTTTAAAACCTGGCTGTTGCGTGCTGGCTTTCTTGATGGTAAACAAGGGTTAGTACTGGCGATTGTCAACGCTCAATATACGTTTAATAAGTACGTCGCATTGTGGGAAAAGAGACAACAAAAGGGTAAAAATTGATGACAACCAAAGCTATTTATCCCGGAACATTTGATCCTGTTACCTACGGGCATATTGATATCATCACACGCGCCGCAGGCATGTTTAACCACGTTTTGTTTGCTATTGCCAATAGTGCCAGAAAGAACCCAATGTTTACTCTGGATGAGCGCATTAGCTTAGCGAAAGAAGTGACCTCACATCTAAATAATGTAGAAGTGGTCGGTTTTTGTGAATTGATGGCTAATTTCGCCAAAAAACAGCAAGTAAATGTTCTTATCCGTGGTCTTCGTTCAGTATCTGACTTTGAGTATGAATGGCAGCTCGCAAATATGAACCGCCACTTTATGCCTGAATTAGAAAGTGTCTTTTTACTGCCATCACAAAATCTCTCGTTTATATCTTCATCCTTGATTAAAGATGTCGCCCGCCATGATGGCGATATCTCATCATTCCTGCCAGAACCTGTTGCGCAAGCAATGCTAAAAAAACTCGGTAAGTAATTTACTGAGCTCACTGGGAGCGACGCACTGTAGGATCTCTCCCTTACTACGCCTCCCCAACTCTCCGATATCAACTAAAACTGGCAGCGACGACAAAAGAAAGTACTGCGCTGCCCAAGTTTGATACTTTCTATTTTCTCACCACAAATCCGGCATGGCTCTCCTGCCCTGCCATAAACAAACAGTTCCTGAGCAAAATACCCCGGCTTACCATCAGATTGCAGGAAATCCCTGAGCGTTGTTCCCCCCTGCTCAATAGATCGTTGCAGGACCTTTTTAATCGTTTCTGCTAGTAAATCTGCCTCACGCTCAGTTAATGTATGTGCCGGGCGATCAGGCCGAATATGGGCAGTAAACAATGCTTCATTCGCATAGATATTACCGACACCGACAACCAGTTTATTATCCATTAACCAAGGCTTAATCAATGTTTTTTTACTACTTGATCGAGTGTAGAGATAAGAGCCGTTAAAATCATTAGAAAGTGGTTCAGGCCCCAAATGCGTTAATACTGAGCACTGATTGAGATCATCACTCCATAGCCACGCTCCAAACCGTCTTGGGTCGGTATAACGCAAAACCTTGCCGTCTGCCATAACTAAATCTACATGATCATGTTTTTCAGCAGAACGTTCCTCCGACAAGATCCGTAAGCTGCCCGACATACCCAAATGGACAATAATCCAACCATCAGCCAATTCAATCAGCAAATATTTGGCCCGGCGTTGAACACTGAGCACAAGCTGATCACTCAGCTTCATAATTTCTTCCGCTACCGGCCAGCGTAACCTCCCATTCCGGACTACCGCATGTTGGATCACGTTCCCTACCAGATGTGGCTCTATTCCTCTCCGGCTGGTTTCTACCTCTGGTAGTTCTGGCATGATAATAACTCCTGTATTATGTCTGTTTGTTTCAACTCTATTGCATCTCAGCAGATTAAGATAATCTTTTCATGTATCATTTCCAACCAAGTTCAACAGAAATGAAAACCGATTGATGAATATTTTTAATCTTAAAAGTTGTAATAAAAAATCATTATGGAATTTATCCCTTATTGGGATTTATATAGCCCTTGTTTATCTGCCTGATATAACAAGATATAAAAACCTGGTTATTATCCTGATTGGCATTACCGCGCTGACCTATCTGGTAACAGATTTTCGTCAGGTAATGCACTCTATGCGTAATTCGCTATTTCTATCCATTCTGTTATTCATCTTAGCAATGTTCTACTCAGTCGCGATTTCAGTCGATCCCACATTGAGTTTTCAAGAGATGAATAAACCTATTCTAAATGGATTGCTGCTGTTCAGTTTTACTTTTCCGGTTGTATTGTACAACGAGAATAAAGAAAGCATTGCCAAGATGATTCTGTTCTCATTCGCCATGGGGATGCTGGCAATATGTCTGACTGATATCGGTAGATACATTATTAACTACAATCAGGGTGAAATGCCTTTCACCGGCTATAGCCACCGGGAATTTTCTTACGGTTTTATTTTCTATTTCCCAATTTTACTCTGTACCTGGGCATTGTGGAAAAAGCATACCTTAGTTAGCTGGCTGATATTGGCTATTGCTTCAGCTATCAGCCTGTTTCTGTTGTTAGGTACCTTAACCCGTGGTGCCTGGGTAGCTGCTGTTGTTATAACGACCTTTATCATCACTATTAACCGGGAATGGAAACTAGTCATAGCAGCAGGTTTAAGCCTTAGCCTCTTAGTTGGGGTTATTCACACCACTATGACACATTATTCAGATATTAAATTACTATTTTGGAAACTCACCCAGACAGATAGCAGCCATCGCTATACCAATGGCACCCAAGGAGCTGCTTTTGAGTTAATTCTGGAGAATCCAATTAAAGGCTATGGTTATGGCAATAAAGTCTACCATAAGGTCTACAACGAACGAGTTGCTGACTATCCAGACTGGATATTTCGTACATCTATCGGCCCTCATAATATCTTTCTGGCACTCTGGTTTGCTGGTGGAATCATCGGCCTGATCACAACTTTGTTGATGACCATCTCAGCGCTGCACACAGGTAGTCATATTATTAGCCGTAACAACGAAATAGTGAGGCAGGCAGGAGTTATTCTGCTAACTGGATTTATCGGACTATTTATTGTCCGTGGAGCTTTTGAAAATACCTATATCAATGAGATAGGTATTTTATTTGGTTTGATGATTGCGCTATATAAAAAGAAAAGTGACTAACAAAATATCCCAGCCATATCATCAGTGGCTGTATACGACCATCTCCACACCGATTATTATGCAGAAATATCCTTTGATATTGTCTGCATAATAAGCCTGGCCCGCTTATCCCAGTTAAGACGCTCTGTTACCAGCATTTTTGCATAACCGACTTGCGCTTTAACTCTCTTTGGATTGTCTCTTAATGACTGGATTTGCTGGGCAAAACTTTCCGCATTCTCACTGTCAGCAAAACTGACCGCGTTTTCATCAACCACATCACGAATAGAAGGAAAATCGGAAATAACTACAGGTTTACCCATCGCCATATACTCAAATAACTTCAGTGGTGAGGTATAGCGGCTGCCAATGCTGGTTTTAGTTAATGGCAACAGACAAATATCATTATCTGCAATTATCTGGAAACGCAATTTAGGCTGAACAAACCCAAGAAAATTGACTCGGTCACAAACACCAATCTGCTGGGCAATCTGCTGTAGCTGTTGAATTTGTTCTGGTTCACCTCCAGCAATATTCAGTGCTGCATTTTCAAGATAACTCATCGCCTTAATCGCCGTCGGAACCCCCTTCCAATGATGCAAACTGCCCAGATAAAGAATCTGAGTTGGGAATTCACTCTTAGTTGATGCAAGTTTATTTGATGACATCGACTCTGCTGCCAGCATATCCACACCATCTGGCGCAATAACAATAGATGTATCGACATGATATTCACTAATAATGTCATCACGCAGTAGCGAGGTCAGAACAAAAACAACCCGGGACTGGCTATAAACAAAGTGCTCGGTTTCTCTCAACTTCTGATATTTACGCTGATTTTTATTTTTACCTAAATCATGTGACTCCTTAAATGACTGAGCAAAAATCTCATGACTTTCGAAAAACAGCGGAATTTCTGGGTGTTTACATAATAGATACTTCGCAATTTTCAGATTACGGGTAAAAACGGCGTTTACCTCATTCTTGCTCAACCAGCTGGAAACCTGAAAATAGAACATCTTTTGGGTATTCAACGGAAAATACCATTTACGCCGGATATTGCGTAACGATATCAGTTTAGCTGATGATGATAATGAGCGCCCAAGTATCTCCTCTACGGTATTTTTACCTTCAGGCACAACCAGATAAACATCCGCCCCCTGACGAGCAAACGCATCAACATTTTGCAGAATTTGTAGTGATGCAACCCGATAATCAGGAACCGGGTAGGGATCAATATAGGCAATCTTCATTGTTTATTGCTTTCAGTAAACGATTTGCTGAATGTTCCCAGGTATACATTGTTTCAATCCGCTGGCGAGCTGCTTTTCCCATTCTTTGCCCTCTGTCTGGCTGAGACAATAAAAAATTAACTGCATCGACAATGGCTGAAACATCCCCAGGCGTGACCAAAATACCTGACTTATTCTCGTTACCGACAACTTCCGGTATGCCTCCGATATAACTGGCAATAACCGGTCTGCCACACGCCATAGCTTCCGCGATTGTTATTCCAAACGCTTCATCACCAATACTTGGGAAGATCCCCGCATCACCAGCAGCATAATATTCAGGCAATTGATCATGTCCTACAGGTGGGTGAAAAATTACCTGTTTTTCCAGTCGCAGTACTGCAACCCGTTTTTTCAGACGTTTTAGATCTTCACCCACTCCGATAATCAGTAATTTAACATCTTTATCCTGTAGCTGAGCCATTGCATCAATCGCCACATGCATACCTTTCCAACCAACCAAACGCCCGGCAAAGGTCAGCAAAAATGTTTTATCACTGATTCCAAGACGAGTTCTGACAGAAGAGTCAGCCGGCCTGAATTTATTAATATCAACGCCATTGTAAATAACCTTTGGGAATTGTTTAAAATGGTGCTGAATCTGCCAGGCATTAAAATGACTGCATGCCACCCAGGCTGAAATTCGTTTACTCAGCGTTCTGTCACCCTTGAAGAAACTGGTACCGCCGCTCATATAACAAAACTTAGTACGACTCCCTTTTGGCATCATTCGTGGCCAGAAAAAATCAAATGGCTTAGTCAGAATAATCCAGTCAAAATCTTCAGTAATAACCGTATTTCGGGCATGACGGGCAAGCGAGTAACGTTCAATAATACGCTGAAAACGCCGGCCGATATTAATCACTTTCTCTCTGGGAGTGAATGGAAAAGTATGGATCCGTATTGCTCTTCCATTTAGCTCTGGCCGGACATCACCCACTCCACCCAAAATATGGATCTCATGACCGGCATCAGTCAGCGCTTTCGCAAGTTCCCAGACTGCCGTCTGAATGCCACCGTAAGACATAGTCACAGTGACATCAACTAAACCTATTTTCATCTGTTTATTACCCTGCTGACTTGGTTGCCAATAATTTCTGAGTTGCCTGCCAGACTTGCTCAACAGATATAGCAGACATCGGATCTTCACGTGTGGCTTGCATATAATGAACGGGATGTTCAATAACCACCAAATGTGTATGCTGTTGAGGCGCTAAAAAACGGCCCGGATGAAAACTGTGATACATCGCAACCATCGGGATACCTAATGCACCAGCTAAATGTGTCGGCCCAGTATCAACACCAACGTACAAATCAAGTTTGCTCATCATTGCCGCATTTTGTCGCATTGTCAGTCTCCCTACCAGCGAAGTACATTTTTCAGCACCGAGTCTTTCTGCCAATGATTGAGCCACAATTTCACCATCAGTGCTGCCTAATAACATAATATGCGAATGTGGATAACCGCGATAAATGTATTGCGCTAATTGATAAAAATGTTCAACCGGCCAGTCACGATAAGCTTTTGCCGGGAAACTTTGTAATTGAAAACCAATCAGGAGCTTATTATCCAAATGATGCTGCCGCATAAAATCATCGGCAAAACGTAGTTCCCCTTCACTAACACAATAATTCAACCGCCAGTCACTCACCTCAACATCTATCGCATTAGCAAGCATCGCCCGCTCTTGCTGAGCTGGCACCAATACTTCTGGCTTTTTCACTACTATCCAACCCGATTGCAACGAAGATTCATCTGAAAATGAAACTGTTAAGTGTGATTTGCGTTTTGCATACTGTAATAACGGTTTATCATCGCTATATACTAAAGCCAAATCATAATGTTTACCGGTAAACCAACCACACCATTTTGCCTTGCCTTTTGAAAAAGCAGTCAATCTATTGATATCGCCTATATTTTCAAGGATCTGTTTGGTTCTTTTATGCGCCATAACATCAATATTCGCACCAGGCCACTTCTGTTTTAAAGCACGAAGAACCGGTGTCACCAGTAAGGTATCACCGAAACGCGCTATGATAATGACCAGAATATTTTTGATTTGCATAAGACAATTATCTGATTAATCTGCTATAAAATTCAACAAAATATACAACAAAGCTTTTTTGTATGCTATCGCTCGGGGCAGGATAATTAAACTACAATCAACTTTATAGCCATTTAATATCAACAAATTACTTTTCGTCCAGAACCATAAATCAAAGGATAGCACCGAGAATAATCTTAAAGAATGTTAATACTTTTCACCTTTAAAGCTGTGAAAAAAGATCTTTTCCATTTTATCTAGCATATTATCCATTCCAAATAAAGCAATTGCCCGCTCTAATGAAGAATGACTGAATTGCAAGCGCAGTTCATTATTATGAATCAACAACTCTAAACTTTCTGTCAATAGCGCTGCGTTTCTGGGTTCCACGATATAACCCGTTTCACCATCAACTACCGCTTCGGTAATTGCACCAACCGAGGTTGACACGACAGGTATCCCACACGCCATCGCCTGCATAATCCCTTGTGGCACGCCTTCATTACCAAAAGAAGGTAATGCAAATAAATCCATCGCATTCAGGCAATCAGGAACATCCCGGCGGTTACCTAAAAAAATGACACTATCCGACAAACCTTCTCGCTTCACTAAAGGTTCCAGTGATTTACGTTGTGGGCCATCACCAACAAACAAAAGCTGCCAGTCAGGATATTTCTGGTGTAAAACCTTCCAACTTTCTAACAGATAACGATGCCCTTTCCAAGTTCTCATCGTCGCAACAACACCTAATGTCGGTTTATCCTTAATACCGATCCGCTGACGGCAAACTTTCTTATCTTCCGGCCGGAAACGATCTAAGTTGATACCAGTGGGTACTGATGTCATATGTTGTAATGGATAACGATTATTGGCATGTAAATGCTGACGTAGTTTTTCACCGGTAGTCGCAATATGCCGGCACGCTTTCAGATATAACCAACGAGTTGTCATTGAATTAGAAACCTGGGTTGATACATGCCGGGTTCTGACCATCGGCGGCATATGCCTCAACGTTGCACAAGCCAAAGCAACCAACCATGAATCTGTCGAGCTGTGTGTATTAATAACGTCAAACTGACGGCCTTCTTTTTTCAACCAATTACGCATAGCAAGAAAGCTGGACCGACGTTTTTTCTCAATAGGCAAGGCTACAACCGGCACATCATAAGATTTTGCTTCACGGCAGATGTTAGAACTTGGACAGCAAACAATAACCACCTTGTGCCCACGTTTTATCATTCCCTGGGATTCCGTCAGAATACGGATTTCCTGACCTCCCCAACCACAAGAAGATTCTGTATGTAAAATATTTAGTTTTTCTTTAGCCATTTCGGTTCCCTATCCAGCCTGCCGGAAGGTGTTAGTATAGCGAAACAGCATTTTACGTCTATGAATAACCGGATATATATGAAACGCTGAGAAGAATGAGTGAATATTGACTATAAAATCTATAGGCAACAAAAAACCCAGCCGAAGCTGGGTTTTTATCAAATCAACCAAAATTATTTAATCTTAGCTTCTTTGTACATTACATGCTGACGAACAACTGGATCAAACTTTTTCATTTCCAGTTTCTCAGGCATGGTGCGCTTGTTCTTCGTAGTGGTATAGAAGTGACCAGTACCAGCTGAAGAAACGAGCTTGATTTTATCGCGAATACCTTTAGCCATTTTTCAGCTCCTTAGTACTTCTCACCACGGGTACGAAGTTCAGCCAAAACTGCATCGATACCCTTCTTATCAATCACACGCATACCTTTAGCAGATACACGCAGAGTTACAAAGCGCTTCTCGGACTCAACCCAGAAACGGTGGGAATGCAGGTTAGGCAGAAAACGACGCTTAGTCGCATTCAATGCGTGAGAGCGGTTGTTACCACTCATCGGGCGTTTGCCAGTAACTTGGCAGACTCGGGACATGTCTATTCTCCAAAAATCAAATCAGCTCGAGCTTTGTATTGGGTATGGCCGCCTCGTCAGGCTTAGGAGCCCATCTCAGCAAATTCTACTGAAAAGACTCACATTTACTCAGAAAATGTGCTGAGATAGGCTCTTCTCGCCAAACCAAAGATCCTCAAAGGTGGCGTAGTATACGCCCTCAATCGCTGACGCTCAAGTCCCGCACAACTAAAGATCCCCAAGGATCTTGAAAAAGTTGGCTAAATCCAGCCTCGCTCAGCAAATGAAACACAACATTGCCGGCCAATAACCAGATGATCCAATACTTGTACACCAACCAGATTACAGGCATTAATTACTTTGTCTGTGACAATCTTATCCGCCAGGCTAGGCTCTGCATGACCCGATGGGTGATTATGAGCCAAAATAATAGATGAAGCATTCACCTTTATCGCCGATCTGACAATTTCACGAGGATGAACTTCAACTTTATTGATTGTGCCTTTAAACATCTCCTCATGACAGATAACTTTATTCTGATTATTGAGAAACAACACAACAAATATTTCCCTGTCACGCCCTGATAACAGGTTTTGCAAATACTCTTGAGTCACACTTGGGCTGCTCATAATATCTTCGTGAACAAACTGACTGGAGAAAAAACGTTTTGCCAATTCTGCAATAGCCTGCAATTGTGCATATTTGGCTAATCCCATCCCTTTATGAGAACAGAAAGTGT
This sequence comes from Photorhabdus khanii NC19, assembly GCF_000517265.1. Classification (GTDB taxonomy): domain Bacteria; phylum Pseudomonadota; class Gammaproteobacteria; order Enterobacterales; family Enterobacteriaceae; genus Photorhabdus; species Photorhabdus khanii. The sequence goes on along the minus strand of NZ_AYSJ01000009.1, from coordinate 98,790 downwards.
CATAATCAGCAGAGAGTAAATGGTACAAAGACCCAAATTCCTTCAGCAAGAATTCAGCCATCTGCAAAACCGGAAGCCCTCTGGTCCCGGTGCGCAGAAAAATAGCCAGTAGCTCCGTATCCGTTAAAGAAACTGAACCATATGCCAGCAATTTTTCTCTGGGAGCTAAATTTGAATATATTTCTTCTGTATTTTCAGCAATGCCAACTTCCATATATTCATCTCCCTGCCCTGTTTCATCTGATACAAACAGTATTCCATGCCTTAAAAATAAGGACGAACGTCATATTCATAAGCTGCGTAGCCGCTCGCAAACTTACCCTTTTTCACTATCAAAGTTCAGACTATCCTCAACTCTGTAATCTCTTGTGATAAAATCCAGAACCCTTGCAACTTAATATTCGGACAACCATGATGGCAGGACTTTCCGGCAAACAGATTGTGCTCGGTATTAGCGGAGGGATTGCCGCTTACAAAACTCCCGAACTGGTACGCCGCCTGCGTGATCGCGGTGCACAGGTACGTGTAGTGATGACACCGGCAGCAGAAGCGTTTATTACCCCACTGACGTTGCAGGCAGTTTCCGGTTACCCCGTCTCCGACGACCTGTTAGATCCGGCAGCAGAAGCTGCGATGGGACATATAGAACTTGGCAAATGGGCTGATCTCATTATTCTCGCCCCAGCTACGGCTGATTTACTGGCTCGTCTGGTAGTTGGTATGGCAAATGATCTGGTGACAACTGTCTGTCTGGCTTCCCCGGCACCCGTTGCCGTGTTACCCGCGATGAATCAACAGATGTTTCGTGCTCAGGCAACACAACATAATCTCAAGATCCTTGAAGAACGGGGGATTCTCCTGTGGGGCCCAGACAGTGGCAATCAGGCTTGTGGTGACGTTGGCCCTGGTAGGATGTTGGATCCAATGGCGATTGTTGAACTGGCTGAACAACATTTTCAAGCAAGCCAGGACTTAACTCACCTAAAACTTGCTATTACCGCCGGACCAACCCGTGAAGCACTGGATCCCGTCCGTTTTATCAGCAATCACAGCTCCGGCAAAATGGGGTTTGCCATCGCCCAAGCCGCAGCGGCGCGGGGCGCAGAAGTCACCCTTATCACAGGCCCCGTTAATTTATCGACCCCACCGGGTGTCAAACGAATCGACGTAACCAGCGCCTTAGAAATGAATGAACAAGTACTGGCGGTAGCTGGGTTACAGAATATTTTTATTGGTTGTGCTGCGGTTGCAGATTACCGCGCTAAACAAATTGCCCCAGAAAAAATTAAAAAACAGGGCGAAGAAATTACTTTCACTCTGATTAAAAACCCTGACATTGTTGCCAATGTAGCCACAATGCAAGAAAATCGCCCTTTTGTTGTTGGATTTGCGGCTGAAACCCAGAATGTGGAAGAATACGCACGTAAAAAACTGAACCAAAAACATTTGGATCTGATTTGTGCGAATGATGTATCCCTTACTGGTCACGGCTTTAACAGTGATACTAATGCACTACATTTGTTCTGGCATGAGGGGGATATCCGCTTACCTCATAGTAATAAGTTATTACTCAGCCACCATTTATTAGACGAGATAGTCAGACGCTATGATGAAAAAAATCGACGTTAAAATCCTTGACCCACGTATCGGGCAGGAATTTCCTCTGCCAACTTACGCGACTCCCGGCTCCGCAGGTTTAGATTTGCGGGCTTGCCTCGACAACGCGGTAGAACTGGCTCCCGGACAAACTGAACTTCTTCCGACCGGGCTTGCCATTCATATTGGCGATGAGCAACTGGCAGCGGTTATTCTGCCCCGTTCAGGCCTTGGACATAAACATGGCGTCGTTCTGGGTAACCTGGTTGGTTTGATTGATTCTGATTATCAAGGTCAGCTGATGGTTTCTGTCTGGAACCGCAGTGATAAAACTTTCACTATCGAACCGGGCGAACGTATTGCTCAGATGGTTTTTGTACCCGTCATTCAGGCTGAATTCAATCTGGTAGAAGATTTTGAAACCAGCGAAAGAGGCAGCGGTGGTTTTGGTCATTCTGGTCGCCAATAAGTCTCTATAAAACCTAATATCATTAACTAATTATCATATTCTTTGCTCAAAATACCCTTGGGCAAAGAATTGCTGATTTGTTTATTTTACTGTTCTTATCAGAGGTTTTGTCAGACATGGCAGAAAACGAAAATACGAAGAAAAGAAACAGGCGTGAGGAGATTTTGCAAGCCCTTGCGCATATGTTGCAATCCAGTGATGGCAGCCAGCGGATAACCACCGCTAAACTGGCCGCCAATGTAGGCGTTTCCGAAGCTGCGCTGTACCGGCATTTTCCCAGTAAAACCCGGATGTTTGACAGCTTGATCGAGTTTATTGAAGACACATTAATTTCACGGATTAACCTGATTCTACAAGACGAAAAAGACACCATTACTCGTATCCGTCTGATATTGGTTCTGATTCTGGGCTTTTCAGAAAAAAACCCTGGTCTGACCCGCATCATGACAGGACATGCTCTGATGTTTGAACAAAATCGGCTGCAAGGGCGCATAAATCAATTATTTGAACGAATTGAAGTACAGATCCGTCAAGTTTTAAAAGAGAAAAAATTACGTGATGGGCAAGGTTTCAGTTATGATGAGTCGTTATTAGCTTCCCAATTACTGGCGTTTTGTGAAGGGATGCTATCACGCTTTGTTCGCTCAGAATTCCACTATCGCCCAACACAGGAATTTGAAGCGCGCTGGGCAGTGTTTTGGCTCAGTTACATAAGCTATTCTACTACTCACCCCGCCCGTTATTGGGCATAGGTATCTACACAATTCTCGTCAGAAATGGTATTAATATTCAGTATGCTTTCAACTTTTCTATCACCGGGCTCGATGCCCGGCTCAACCGTCGATATCAATCTTTGGTTAAACAACATATGACTCCTGCCGCTTCCCTTGCGCCGGCGATTAAAGATATCGCCAGTGCCCAGAAGACGACCTTTGCCCCACTCAGGCGTCTGGCGTTTTCTCAACAATGACCGTATTTCATTTAGCCAGTTAATCAGCCGATGATTGAACTGGCCCGACAGGGCATCGCTCAGAGTTCCCATGCTTATGCGTTGGTGGTTCATGACTGGTCTCGCTTACAGTTTGCCTCACATCCGCATAAAGCCCAGCGTCTTCAGATGACCCATGCCCGGGATATCGGTTATGAGCTGCAAACCAGCCTGCTGGTTGATGCCGCTTCCGGTCTGCCAATCGCCCCGGTGGCACAGTCACTGACGGACAATACCGGATGTCACTCGACGCTGGATGAGAACCGGCTTCCCCAGGAAACGCATCTGGATGCGTTGACAGCCAGTATCAACCAGATTGAAGCCCTGGAACTGGGTAAAACATTGATTCATGTGATTGACCGGGAAGGTGATTCGGTGGNATNTNNTNGCCCATTGGACCGCTTCAATGAAGGTGGGAGAGGAAATGGGTCCATCTGAGGTGGTTTAATGGTAAAGCTGGTTGTGGAACAGCGAATCGTTTTTTAAGGGGATAAAGGGGCAGGGTCATGATGTGGAGTCCGGGTGGCAAACCAGAAGGGGAATGGTGCTACGGGGGGTTTTAAAGGTGAGTATGGATATTGTGGGCATGGGTCGTTTACAGAGAGGAAATGATGAAGAGAACATCAGGGCAAGGTGATTAAGGCCAGTCATGAACCACCGTCAACAGAAACGGGGGCGACGAGAAAGCGCCCCGGCTATTCCAGTTCAATTATCGGTGGAGCTAAACACGTTACAGTTGTTGTGGGAATACTGGGCAGAGGAACTGACCCGGTTAGCCGCAAGTGTGTTAGGTCAGTTGCACGATGTGTAGATACCTATGCGTTATTGGGGGAGGGGTTTTTTTAAAGCTTACTGTCAGATACCGTACTGCTCACGATATGCTTTCACTGCATCCAGGTGATCTTTCATCTCTGGCTGACTAGCTAAATAACTAATCAAACATTCAGGGTAATAATGGAAAACACTTGCAACCGTAATCCCTTTCAACTTCCTGAATTGCCGAGATTTCCCCCTTCCCTCGCTCCTGACGATCAAGACAAATCATCACGCCGGCAAGAGTCGCATTATGCTGCTTGATAATCTCCATGGATTCACGGATAGCTGTGCCTGCGGTAATAACATCATCAACCAGAACAACATTTCCTTTAAGTGGACTACCGACCAAAGTGCCACCTTCACCATGATCTTTAGCTTCCTTACGATTAAAACAATACGGCATATTAATATCATAGTGATCTGCCAATGCAACCGCCGTTGTTGTTGCAATTGGGATCCCCTTATAAGCTGGTCCGAACAACAAATCACACTGAATACCGCTATCCAACAATGTTGCCGCGTAAAAACGCCCGATTAACGCCAAATCACGCCCGGTATTAAACAGCCCGGCATTAAAAAAATACGGGCTTTTACGTCCTGATTTCAGGGTAAATTCCCCAAACTTCAGCACCTGTTTTCTTAGCGCAAGCTCAATAAATTCGCGCTGATAGGCTTTCATTGGTGTTTCTCCTCTTATTTAGTTTGGTTATCCGCTACACGACAGACACAAAAAAGGCGACAATTACGTCGCCTGATCAACTTATTGTTTCAACGCATTTCTCTGCGCTTCAAAAATGTCCTCTAATCCCCCCTTGGCAAGGGCCAACAAGGACAACAATTCATCATGACTAAACGGCTCGCCTTCCGCAGTGCCTTGCACTTCAATCATCCGGCCATCTTCCATCATCACGACGTTCATATCAGTTTCAGCGGCTGAGTCTTCCACATATTCCAGATCGCAACGGCCTTCACCATCCACAATACCGACAGAGACCGCAGCAACCATTGATTTCAGTGGACTTTCTTTTAGCTTACCCGCTGCAACTATTTTATCCAGCGCATCAACCAGCGCCACACAAGCGCCCGTTATAGAAGCTGTGCGGGTACCACCATCAGCCTGGATCACATCACAATCCAGAGTAATGGTGTATTCACCTAGTTTTTTCAGATCAACAGCGGCGCGCAGCGAACGGGCGATTAAACGCTGGATTTCCATAGTACGCCCCCCCTGTTTTCCTCTGGCTGCCTCACGGGCATTTCGGGTATGAGTAGAGCGCGGTAACATGCCATATTCAGCCGTAACCCAACCTTGTCCCTGACCTTTCAGGAAACGGGGAACCCCTTCTTCAACGGATGCATTACATAACACTTTCGTATCCCCAAACTCCACCAGAACCGAACCTTCCGCATGCTTAGTGTAATTACGGGTTATAGTGATAGGGCGCACTTGCTCTGCCGCTCTTCCTACTGGGCGCATAGTGTTATCTCCGTTGTTAAATCATTATTGGGGGCGCATTATACGGCCTAACAGGGCTAATGCCTATCCTGCATCTACAACGAGCGTTATAATCCCTTAATCTTTTATTTAAATGGGAACGAATCATGATTCGTAGTATGACTGCTTTTGCACGGCACGATATCAAAAGTGAATGGGGCAATGCGGCTTGGGAACTGCGCTCCGTTAATCAGCGTTATTTAGAGACTTATATCCGCCTGCCAGAACAATTCAGAAGCTTGGAACCGGTGATCCGTGAACGCATTCGTTCCCGTCTGACTCGCGGAAAAGTTGAGTGCAACCTGCGTTTTGAACTGGACTCACGCATTCAAGGCGAACTCATTCTAAATGAAACTTTAGCGAAACAGCTGGTAAATGCAGCGAATTGGGTTAAACAACAGAGTAATGAAGGTAAAATCAATCCTGTTGACATCCTACGCTGGCCAGGTGTCATGGCAGCGGAAGAGCAGGATTTGGATGCTATCAGTACCCAATTGCTGGAAGAGCTGGAGAAAACACTGGATGCTTTTATTCAAAGCCGTGAAACCGAAGGGACTGCACTTAAGACCATGATTGAACAGCGTCTGGACGCTGTCACCGAAGAAGTCAGTAAAGTTCGCCAGCAAATGCCTGAAATCATGCAATGGCAACGGGAACGTCTACAAACCAAACTGGAAGAAGCTCAGATACAGCTCGAAAATAACCGACTTGAGCAAGAATTAGTTTTGTTGGCTCAACGCCTTGATGTGGCGGAAGAATTAGATCGCCTCGACGCCCATGTTAAAGAAACCCACAATATTCTGAAGAAAAAAGAGGCCGTCGGCCGTCGTCTGGATTTTATGATGCAGGAATTTAACCGCGAGTCTAATACTCTAGCATCTAAATCTATTAATGCCGATATCACCAATTCCGCTATTGAATTGAAGGTGCTGATTGAGCAGATGCGGGAGCAGATTCAAAACATCGAGTAAGTTTTCAGGCGAATTCACAAAGTCCCACGACACCTCACCACCATCGCTAAGTCCGCGTAATTGCGGACTTTTTTAATACTATAAAGTCTCATATAATATCACCACAGCAAAGATATTATTGGAATGATGTATGGCGAAATTAACGGATATACAAATCAAAGCATGGATAACGATTTGATGGGCGTTCTGATGATAATGGACTGTATTTAACCTGAACTCTGCTTAAGAAAGGAAAGAAAAAAGGAACTAAGAGCCCGAGGCACGATCAAAGTTTTTGTATAGAAAACAAAATCGTGGAGATCCTCAGGCTATGATGACTTTAGAAGAACTTGACTGCTGCGTCGATGATTTTTGCCAAAAATTTATTCCGCTTTGGGAACAACAGCTCATCGAGAATAACCTGCTTAAACGCCATCGCGCCGCTTCCCTGTCACTGAGTGAAATCATGACGCTCCTCATTTTATTTCACATGAGCCACTATCGTCATTTCAAAGCGTTTTATATTGAGCATGTGCAACAGTATCTTAAGGCTGATTTCCCCCATCTGGTCAGTGACAACCGAATAATAACCTTGAAGAAAAGCGCGATTATCCCGTTGTGCGCTTTTCTTTCTTCACGCAAAGAAAAATCACAAGGCATGGCTTTTATCGACTCCACCAAAATCGCCGTTTGCCATAATCTTCGTATTCCCCGAAATAAGGTTTTTGAGGGGGTAGCACAACGGGGGAAAACCAGTATGGGGGGGTTTTATGGTTTTAAACTTCATTTAGTCATTAATGAGTGTGGGGAGCGTTTGTCTGTCAAATTAACGCGGGGAAATACAGATGCTCGCCATCCGGTTAAGGAATGGGTAAAAGGATTAACAGGACATCTGTATGGCGACAAAGGGTATTTATCACAAGCTTTAAGTGATGAACTGGAGGCAGAAGGGATAACACTTATCACAAGTGTTCGTTGCAATAGGAAAGCCAAGTTTTTATCGATTTGGGATAAGATTATGTTAAGAAAGCGTTTTTTGATAGAGACCGTGAATGACCAATTGAAAAATATTTCTCAGATAGAACATTCACGACATCGGAGTATAGTCGGCTTTTTGTTGGAGGTAGTATCGGGCTTAATTGCATATCCATTCCAACCGAAAAAACCGAGCTTAAATTTACGTGATTCTGAAATCGCTATCCTTAAGCAAAGCTGAGGTTAGTTAATGGAGGTATAAGCGACACGCTGCGTAACGAGAGTGTATTACTCGATTTTTACCTACCGATAATCCGCGCAGATTTGTTACTTTCAGCCCAATTGCTATTTCCACAAAGCACCAGCTATCAGGCACCGTTGGCTGTTTTTCAGGGGAACCGTGATAACTGGATTGATGAGCAAGATTTAGCTGATTAGCGCCAGATCGCAAGCGGAGAGTTTCAACAACATAGTTTTGACGTTGGACATATGTATCTGGCAGAGGAATATGACTCCGTAGTCGCAAGGCTCCATCGGTTGTTGGCCGGTCATTTAGCACCGACCAACGTTTAACGTTCGTTTTCACCTTCTGGCAAGACGAGTTTCCGTTCGCTACGTACGATACTCCCTGCCAGCATCAGTGCACAAATGCTGCTGATTGTCAGTACCATGCCAAGGTGTTGCGCCAACCCTGCCAGAACTAGGCCGCCCCCTAACATCAGGTAATACATCAAACCAAGGATCGCCCCCGCCGTTCCCATACAATCTTTATAATGCCGCAGGGCACGCGCTAGAATATTGGGAATGGCAATACCATATGCCATCACAACCAGCATCATTGGCAAGACAAACCATACCGTTTCTTCCAGCAAAAACACCAAGATACCGCCAGAAAGCAGCAAAACACACGCTAGTATCAGCAACGCAGTAAATAACCAGTGCTTGGCGATCAAAAGCTTGTTAATGGCTGCGCCAAGACCCACACCGGCTGCCAACACCAGTCCTGTATAGCCAAACCATTGCGCAGGAAGACCCAGTGTTTCAAAACGGAACGGTGCTAACTGGTAATAACTGAACATACAGATATTGAATAAAGCGACCAACAATGCACTGTGCCAAATGTCACCATCTTTAGTCATACGGCTCAAAGTACCGAAAAAGGAGCTTTTTACGACCTCTTGTGGGCGCGTTTCTGGCAGTTGCCATGCAGCATAAGCCAACAACACCGCCGCTAATATCGCCAGGCCGCTAAAGACGCCCTGATAGCCCCAATAATGGGTCAGTAACGTACCGCTCAGCACACCAATCGCCGGACTAACCGCTATAGCTATCCCCATCACCGAAAACACCCGCGCCAATTCGTAGTCACTGAACTGATCACGAATGGCGGTCTGAGTACCCACTGATCCCACCGCCGCACCAAAGGCTGCCAACACCCTCGCCACCAATAATATGGTAAAACTATCGCAGAAGACAGCTAAGATCGATGCCAACATATATAACGCTAGTCCGGCAAGGATAGTAGGACGCCGTCCAATAACATCACACATTCGTCCCCATACCACAACGCCGAGAGCAAAAGCAAAGAAATAACAGGACAACGTTTGCGCGGCCATTTCCGCGCTGACATGAAACCCTTCAGCAATATGAGTAAGCGCTGGGCTGTAGATCGTTTCCACCACTTGGGGAAACATCATCATAGATGTTGCCAGTGTAAGGGTAAGTTTGCGTTGCATAGCAAGTCCTGTGTCTAAAGATAAAATTAGGGATATCAAGGTATCATCTTCACTCTATCGTCTGTTACAATATAAAAGACAAATAATTTACATAATCGGACAGCACAGTATATGACATGGCTTAACGCTCAGGATACCTTTGATCCAGATTCGCTCGGCAACAGCGTATTGGGCATCGCAGCCGAATTGGCTCAGCATGACTCTGGTCCACACTGGCATAGGATGGGGCAACTACTGTTTAGTCAGCGAGGTTGCATGCGAATTACGCTCAATGAGAGCATCTGCATGCTCCCGCCGGGTCGTATCGCTTGGATTCCACCACAGCTAGAGCATCGGGTGCAAGTTAGCGGTGTGGCAGGTTATCGATCGGTGTATCTCGATCGCTCCCATTACCCTAGTCTGCCTGAATGCTTAGAAGTTCTGACAGCTTCACCTTTGCTACGCGAAGTGCTGGAACGCATTGCCATCGCCGAGTTCGATACCAACTGGCAGCACGGTGCGACCGCTAATATTCTAGCGGTATGCCTAGATGAGATACAACTGGCACCACGCGAATTAACCCTGTTGCCCCTGCCCAGTGACCGCCGCCTGAGAAATTTAGCCGATATGATCACAGTTCCGCCTCTGTACGAGCTGGCTAGTTATATCGGCGCATCAGAAAAAACCATTAGCCGCATTTTTCAGCGTGAAACTGGGCTGAACTATCAACAGTGGCGGCAACAATGGCGGCTAATCAAAGCAATTGAGCTATTAGCAGAGGGATACGCTCAATCTGACGTCGCCAGCCAACTGGCTTTTTCCAGCGATAGCGCTTTTGCCACCTTTTTTAAAAATATGGTAGGCTGCCCTCCAAGGACATATATGGCAATGCGCAGATAAGCTTGCCGTTTAGGTAACCAATCCGACAAGCTGGGTGCTCCGTAGTTAAAACGGAACGTGCATCGCTCACAGAATCGCTTTGAGTAATCATCAGTTACGCTCGTCTATCACTCTAATTGATAGTAAAAAAAGAACTTACCGGGCTAACCGATATTGAAACAGAGCTCAGTAATCAGTATGATCGATTGGTTGCCAACGTTATCACCGCTATAACTCGGCCATCTCCTCACATCACCTGAATTTTGAGAAAAAAGTCGTACCGCACTGGGATGATATTCTGCGACTGATAGCCTCACTCAAACTGGAACGTCTGAACATCCTGTCGATCATGAAAACCTTACAAACAGCTTAATCGTGGAGAAGGACGACACGCGGTAGCCAGAAATGTGTTTCATGGAAAACGAGGTGAACCGAGACAGGCATATCGCGAAGGCCAGGAAGATCAGTTGGGTTCATTAGGTTTAGTGTTAAATATGATCGTTCTGTGGAATACGATTTACATGGATGCCGCAGTGCAACAACTCAGGCGAGAAGGATATCCGGTGCATGACGAAGATGTAAAGAGGTTGTCTCCATTGCTATGCGGGCATATTAACATGCAGGGGCGCTACACCTTTACGGTTCCGGAAGCTGTCAGCAGAGGGGAATTGAGAGCATTCAATGAAGATAGTTAACATATTGATTTATATTTAAATGGCTATTTAAAATGACTGCTTAACAACGTTTACTGTTCCGTTGCTCCCTAAACCCCAGGATCGGGCCATGCAGGCTTTTTATCTGCTGGCGCTGGATCCTTCTCGGAAACCACTGCCGATCACAACAGTTACGGATTTCGCCCGGCAAGAAGCACTGCTGACACGATGGAGCAGGTATTTAACTGTCTCTGCCGAAAAACAGCACCAGTGTGGATACTGGAAGGGGATATCAAAGGATGTTTCGACAATATCAGTCATGACTGGCTGCTTGAAAATATTCCGATAGACAGGCAGATACTCAGAAAATGGCTGAAGGCCGGATATATAGAAAAGGGGCCTTCAACACCACCAGAGCCAGGACGCCCCAAGGCGGTATTATCTCTCCGGTACTTGCTAACATGTATCTTGACAGACTGGAGCGTAAACTTAACGAACAGGCTGCAATCAAGAAAACCACAGTTGAGGGCAGGAAAAACAGACCCTGTAAGTAATTCTGTGTAATTAACCGAAAAACAGATTAAATAAAAACCAATAAAATCAAGAGAAATAAGTCATTACTCAAAATTCAGCTTCATCAGCCGCTGAACAGCCCACCTCCACTTTCGCCTCACCAACAGTTAAATTCCTCTCTGTACAGTAGGTAAACAGGATTGCACACATACAAGTAGACATATAGAACACTTTAATGTATATTTCACGTCTACTTATTATGATGCTATTATATAGACACAAGAATCACTTATTAGTGACATTAGAGTCTACTTAATACGATGAACCAAACCACTGCTATTCAACGCTTGAGCCAGTTTGATCAACAAGGTCGTTACGTCTTTACCAACAAAGATTTGTCCAAGTTGTTTCCAGAAGACAGTAAGCGAGCCTTTCAGGCTGGATTGAATCGCCTCGTTAAACAATGTGTACTAACTCGAGCCAGTAAAGGGGTTTACGTGTTTGCTTTGTCACGACACAAAGGTTCCAATACCTTGGAACTGATTGCCAAAACAATGCGGCGCGGTGAATACAACTATGTAAGCCTGGAATCTGCCCTATCCGAGTATGGTGTTATCTCACAGATCCCTATTGACCGATTGACGGTCATGACCACTGGCCGCAAAGGTGAATACAAAACCCCCTTCGGCACCATTGAGTTTACCCACACCAAGCGATCAGTAGCAGACATTGTTAACCATATCCAAAACGTCGGTAGGCCACTTCGCTTAGTTAATAAGCAAACCGCTTATCGAGATCTAAAACGCGTGGGTAGAAACACACATTTAGTTGAAGAGGAAACCGTATATGAAGATTAATCCCGAGGATTTTGAGCTGCTAGTTGAGCGGGCCATGCAGAATAGCCAGGTTGGACATATGCGCCCAGTCATCGAAAAAGAACTGCTCCACTATGACATCCTGTTTTGTCTTGATCAGGCCGGACTACTCGATAATCTTGTTTTCCAAGGGGGTACCTCTCTACGATTATGCTATGGTGGTAACCGTTTTAGTGAAGACTTGGATTTTGCAGGTGGTAAAGACTTTTCTTCAAAGCAACTGGCTACAATGAAGCAATGTATTGAAGATTACATCGGTGCACGATATAGCTTGGAAGTGACAGTGAAAGAACCTGAATCGCTCAAACAAGAACCTAAATATGCAGAACTAAATATTGATAAATGGCAAATTTCCATCGTAACTACGTTAGATAGAAAGGACGTTCCCAAACAACGCATCAAAATTGAAATCGCTAATATCCCAGCCTATACCAGAAATGCCCTGCCCCTGCGCAACAATTACGATTTTCTGCCCGATGGTTATGACGACACTTTAATCTACACAGAAACCCTTGATGAAGTGATGGCGGATAAGATGGTTTCGTTACCTGCCACACAGAAGTACGTCCGCCACCGCGATATCTGGGATCTAGCTTGGTTACAACAGCAAGGCGCAAAACCAGATGTTGACTTAATTAGACAAAAAGTTGCTGATTACAAACTTGCTGACTTTGCAAACTTGCTAGAACAACGCATTCAATCCTTACCAAATGTGATTGCCAGTAATGCGTTCATGAACGAAATGAAACGCTTTTTACCAAGCAATGTATTTGAACGCACCTTAGCAAAAGAAAAGTTCAGTAGCTACCTAGTCGCTACATTAGAAAGCCAACTCAAAGAGCTCCGGCTTGCTCTCACCAAGAATGAAGTTCAGCCCAAATTCAAACTTTAAAAAATGGGTAAAATGCCCCTAACGCAGGAAAAACACACGCCACGAAAACGGCGCTAGACCGTGCCCGCACTGGAGTGAAGCCCAAGAACCTATTTTGCACTCAGTGCAACAAATTGTAATATCATATTATGGTAACAATACTATCAAGCTGGACACATCAAATTTATAGCACCCCATACTGCCCTGTTTTACATGTAATTAAAAAAATAGATCACGAAAAAATACATAAAATTAAAGGCAATAAACCATCACCCAATATTCAGATTCGATCATCTTGACGAAATAGCTATACTAAGGGGTTTTTAGATAACACAGAATTCTGAACACGCTCTGGATTACAGTAAAACTTTCTAGATATCAAAGCCGAGGAATTTATGTCTAACACTATGATAAATAGTCTTCCAGCATTTGATTTATTAATCTCTCCTCCTATAAATGCAGCTCAGGCAGGCAGTTTAGAACTGGCTAAAATGGCTGAATCAATAGAATCATGCTTGGCTGCTTATGGCATTGCGGCCAATGTGGAGCATATATCTCTAGGGCCAATGTATATTCATTTTGATCTGCTTCCAGCATCCGGCATTAAAGTTTCCCAGATTGCTAATTTATCTCACGATATAACACGCTCTCTTTCTGCATCTTCTATACAAGTTGTGCCAATCATACCGGGTACACCATATATCGGCCTGGATGTACTTAAAAATAGTCGTGATACCGTTTACCTACGTACAGTTCTGGATTGCGCTCAGTTTAGAGAAGTTGATTCTCATCTAGCAATAGCTTTGGGCAAAGATATTTCTGGAAAACCCATCATCACAACTTTGACTAATATGCAGCACTTGCTAATCGGGGGAATTACAGGATCTGGTAAGTCTACGTTTATTCACTCCATGATTCTTAGCATACTATATAAAGCCACACCGGTAGACGTTCGCTTTATCATGATTGATACGAACATGCTGGAACTTTCTGTTTACAAAAAACTACCTCATTTACTGACAAGAATCATTCACAATACAGAAGGGACTGTTCATACGCTACATTGGTGCATCAGTGAGATGGAACGGCGTTATAAACTACTGTCAGCACTTGGCGTTCGTAGTCTGGTTGAATATAACCGACGTGTACAGCAAGCAGTAGATCTGAGACACCCTATCCCTAATCCTTTCTGGGGCCCTGCTGATGGGGAAAATATGACCATGTTGATGCAATTACCCAATATTGTTGTTGTAATTGATGAGTTTTCCGATTTGATACTTAAAGCAGGTAAAGAGGTAGAAACATTACTAATATCTCTTGTTCAGCAAGCTCACATTACTGGTATTCATCTAATACTTGCTACTCGATATATCTCAGTTGATATCATTACCAATCTGATTAAAAGTAATATCCCTACAAGAATTGCTTTTTCAGTATTCGATAAAACTGATTCACGTATTATCTCAGGCCAAAATGGCGCTGAATTACTGCCCATAGGAGATATGCTTTACATGGCTCCTAACTTGGTTGAACCGCTTCGTTTACACGGTGCATTAGTCCATGAACAAGAAATGTACGCAGTAATACAATATTGGCAAGCATATGGTCAACCTCAATATATTGAAATTATTCCTGAAAATGATTATGAAACACTAACGTTTGAATATGAAGAGCTTGATCCATTGTTTGATCAGGCTGTCATTTTCGTCGTAGAAAAACAACGGGTATCAATATCTGGAGTCCAACGCCAATTTCGAATCGGCTATAATAGGGCTGCGCGTATTATTGAACAAATGGAAACCTCTGGTATCATCAGTATGCCTGATAATAATGGCAACCGGAGAGTATTAGCTCGACCATCATAAAAAATGAAGAGCAAGTTACTTCTGCAAATCACATACAACTTTTTTCTCGTTGTATGCCGTTAGCGATATGTCGATGATGTTGACATATAAAAATCATGGGTCGAAAAAACAAGAAAATATCGACGAGTCATCAACAAGCGCCTATATCATGCTCTACCCTCTGGATATTTCACCTGCTATTAAATCGTCAGGTACTTTACTGTTACCACTATAAATAGGATTACGACACCACCGCCCTAATCTTCGCCGATCTCCACGCAGTAAACAGTGCCAATAACGGTGCGATAGCAAATAGCAGGAACAACCAGTGTGCGGCTGAAGCGGCACCTGCCACACCTCCGGGTTCATTCAATCCGGAAAGGTTCACTACCATACCCGCCAATGCTGATCCAAAAGCAGTGGCAAATAACTGTACCGTTGTAATTGAGGCACCTACGATATCTTTATCGGCATCCGACGATACCTGTAAGATACGAGTTAGCAAATGTGGCCAGCCAAAACCAATACCAAATCCCACCAAAGTCAATGCAATCACAATGGGAATCATCACTTGCCAATGTCCAGCCGAGGGCTGTGATAATATCGATGACAGAATCAGCATACCTATCAGTGCCAATATCGGCCCACTGACAATTGCCCGGCGCATACCCGCCCCACGCCAACCCGCACTGATTATCTCCGCAACTGTCCAGCCTGCTGCCATTGCCGCAGCCATATAACCGGAAACCAGCGGTGACTGACCATGCAACATTTGCAGGAAATACGGGATAAACACTTCACTAGTCATGCCAATCACCAATAATGAAATAGTAGCAAACAACACAGCATGAGGTGAGCCCAAATGTAATGCACCATGAGGCAACAAACGTATCACTGCCCGACGTTCATAGCAAACTAGTAATATTATTAATACTAATGCCAGCATAATCCCTGCAAAATTCAGCTCCACGTTGTCAGATACACTGCCAGCAGAAACTATCAATACTGCTCCCGCTAATAAAACTAACTGCACCAATGGCAACGCTGCTTTATTCTTATCCTGAGGTTTACCTTTTGGCAAAATTAAGTAAGTGAAAACTGCATACAACAGCATTATTGGCAGCATGATACCAAAGGCATAACGCCATGCATTTATCTCAGCAAAAATCCCCCCCACAGCAGGGCCAACCAACGTCGCAATCCCCCACATACCGGATATCAGTGCCATTGCCCGTGGCCAAAGCGCCTGTTCAAATACCAAGTTGATCATGGCATAGGAAAGTGCAAACAGTAACCCACCACCGAAACCCTGAACTGTCCGTCCGATAAGCATCATTTCCATCGTTGGAGCAGACGCGCATAACAAACTGCCAAAGAAGAAGAATATTGCTGCAACCAGATAAGCATTACGTGCCCCCTGTGAGCTAAGCAGACGTGCAGACAGTACCGAACCAATAATAGAAGCGACCACAAACAGCGTTGTATTCCAGGCATAAAGGTTCAAGCCGCCAATGTCCTGCACAACCGAAGGTAAGATAGTGGTAGCAATTAAGATATTAATCGCATGTAACGCAACTCCCAGCGATAAAGCCAGAGCACTGGCCGCATTTTTACCGGAGAACAAATCGCTCCAGTGGCTTTCATCGGTTGTTATCACAGTCATTATCCTGAATTAGCATTGAGTTAATATGAGTCTTACGTTAAATTAAACAAGAATTAGCTTGGAATAAATTAAGGCGAGGTGAAGGAATATGTCAAGGAAAAGCGTTAAAAATAGCACAACTGCCACACAATCCGTGGGTGAGAAGTTACTGATGCTATTGAAAACCCGTGGCCCTCAGCAAGCTTCTGACGCCGGAAAAATACTGGGAACAACAGGAGAAGCCGCCCGGCAACAGTTTGTGAAGTTAGCTAAAGAAGGATTGGTAGAAGCTGTCGCGGAAGCACGAGGCGTTGGTCGTCCAATACAACTTTGGCATCTGACAGCCGCAGGTCATGCTCATTTCCCGGATGCTCATGCTGAACTGACAGCACAATTACTAAACACTATTCGTAAGCAATTAGGTGAGAAAGCGATAGATTTGTTGATTGATACCCGCGAACAGGAAACCCGTATCAATTACAAGCAGGCAATGAATGGAACAACCAATCTGCAAGAACGCGTCGAACGTCTGGTTGCCATAAGATGCCGTGAAGGTTACATGGCTCAATGGTCACATACAGAAGATGGCGCCATTTTGCTGATAGAAAACCATTGCCCAATTTGCGCTGCCGCTACTGTCTGCCAAGGTTTTTGCCGCGCTGAATTAAACGTATTTCAAGATATACTTCAAGCTCAGGTAGAACGGGTGGAGTATATGCTCACCGATTCACGGCGCTGTGCTTATCGCATAACAGACAATATTCACCCAGAATAAAAATAAAAAATGAATATTCACTCAATCCAAACTTCCGCAAATGACGAGTTATAGGGTTGCCCATTGGCGAAAACGTGTTGCAATATGGCTCTGTACCCGATAACCAACTGAGATGCTTACTGGTCTGAAACAACTCCGCCATCAATGCTTGTGTCAGCCAAACTGTTTCATCCTGAAAACGAACGTCCAATCGGGTTTCCCCATCTTCGGTTTGATAGATAATAAACTGCGAATGATTATCTGTGTTTTCCATTTTTTTCTCTTCAAACAAGCACTGGTATCGCACAAAGCAAACAATGAACGCGATGTCTTTGGCAATACCAGCTTTATTAAACTGCTCTGCTACTTTCTCTGTTCTCTTCTCCGTTAAACATAAAAAATATCCCGCCAGTCAGTAATATCAATACACCAGATATCATTAAAAGGAGTTGAATATTAATATAGTCAGCAACTGGACCAAATATCACCATGCCTAATGGCAGAGAGCAGGACATAGCAATTTGAACTAAACTAAATACTCTCCCCATCATTTCCGGTTCAACTTTTTCCTGTATAATAGAAATTATTGGTGCGTTAAAACAAGGCGTTATAGCGCCCAAAGAGACATTTAATGCCAGATACAGCGGAAACCAATATGCATTGCCAAGTGCAATCATAAATACACCAAACAGTGTGCAAGCTATTCCTGTTATACGCAGTTTATTTTTATATTCACTCCAAAAAGAAATCAGCAATCCACCTAACAATGCTCCGGCACTAAAGGTCATTTCGTTAACGGCTAAAAACCATGAATCTTCACCAAATGTCCTGTTAACCAATAGAGGTGTCAAAAAAGCAGCTGGACTGATCAGGAAGCAAACACAAATCAGAAAAATCAAAATATTTCTGATTAGCTTATTCTCTTGCAGATAGCGAAAACCCGCTAACATCGCCTGAAATTTATTATCCGGTATAGAATCAGAAGCGATTTTGGCAATAGGAATAAATGCAACAATACTGATACCAATAACAGCAGTAACAACATCCACTAAAAGAATATTCTCAATCGAAGTCTGAGAATACAAAAAACCACTAATGGCTGGAGAAGCCAGCATCGTCAGTGAATTCAGAGAAGTATTAAGACCATTAACCCGCAACAGTTTCTCTTTCGGGACCAGTTGTGGAATGATAGCACTAGCCGCCGGAGCCTGAATGCCAGTACCAAACGAGCGGATAATCAGTGCCACAAATAGCAGCTCAATACTCTTAAACCCAAACATAAAAGAGATCGCCAGACCAAGAGTCACTAATGCAATCAGCGCATCAGAAGCAATACAAAGTAACTTACGGTTGTAAGTATCAGCCCAAACACCGGCAAATAAAGAGATTAATACCTGTGGAAGAAATGCACAGAGCACCGCGATAGCTAGCATTTCTCCTGATGAAGTATTTAAGGTGATATACCAGACGATCGAGAACTGGACAATGGAAGAACCCAGCAGAGAAATTGTCTCAGCTAATAAAAAAAGAGTCGTTTTTCGTTTCCAACCTGTATGTAATGCATTCATTTTAATCACACCTTAGAAACCTGAATCCCTTGTGTTTGATTGATAATTATTCAAACACAAATTCCTTTAGTTCTTTTATGGTTGGCGCACCCGCAGCACCAGAACGACTGACAACAATGGCAGCAACGCGATTGCCAAGTTCAACCGCATCTTTCAGCGACATTCCCTGTGATAAACCAGCAAGCATGCCACTACTATGAGCATCACCAGCACCGATGGTATCCACCACTTTCACTTTATAGGCAGCAACATGTTCTGGGTCACGATCAGGCAAACATATCCATGTACCCTGTAAACCTAACCGACAGATAATAGTGATTTTTCTTTTGCTGGAATAATTACTGGCCTGAGCGACAGGATCACCTGTTCCACACAATATCGTCATTTCATCACGGTTCAGTGTCAAAATGGTTCGGCCAACAGGCAACGCATCAATGAAAGCGGGATCTATATTGGGTAAACGAGGTCCAAAATCCAGCAATAATGTCTGCCCAGGTGGTGACGCCAATAACCAGTCACACAAAATCGCCGTTGTTTTACTCGCCATGACATAACCACTAGAGTAGATATATCCCCTTTCCGGCAAAGTAATAGCTGAGAGCATTGCCGAACTCCAGTCAACTTCACAACCACTAATAGAGACAAAACTTCGCTCACCATCCGGTTCAACCATTGCCAGACACCAGCCATTATCAAGCGATGAGTTGGTTAATGTGACCTCAAGCCCAAGAGCCTGCATCTCTTTAGTTATCCGCTTACCCCAGTACCCGTTACCAACGGGTATACCATTAACTACAGGAATTTGCAGGCGAACCAAAGCCCGGGCAACATTAAAACCTGAACCACCGACCTGTTGATCAATCTCTTTGGCTTCCTGGTCTTCACCACTGCGAGGAAGCCTTGGTAAGCTAAGAACAATATCTCCTGCGGCAGCGCCCATTACGGTAATCGGCAGTAAATCCCCCATTAGTTCCTCCTTATTACTGTCCAAATATAAGCCATACTTCCATCAGACTGACAAAGAAAGAGGCAAATAATCCAGAACTGGGATCCACATCAACAGACCATCAATAAATCCACTGTTGTCATCCTATCTACGGTAGATAAAGATCGCTTCCCAGAAATGGCCCCGGCCATGGCACCGATGGCATCCGCATCTCCCCCGAGGTTGGCGCAAAAAATCACACACCGAACCGAATGACCATCAACTAAATCCACCATGACCAGAGCACAAGAAACAGACTCCATGATGTCCATTCCGGCACCAAGAAAGTCATAAAGTTCTTTCAGCTTATCCAGCCAAAATGCAGCCACTTATTACAAAATCCATCGTTCAGAAAACATACCTGTTGCATCACCAATTTTGCCTAACCATAACCATAGAAATAACCTGGAGTGGTATCTGATACGGGTTTAATCATCCTTAATACCCGAACAAAATGCATAAGAAATATTTATACTTTAACATCAATCAGCTTCAATAAAAGTCGGCCTGTATAATTATGTGATATCAATGTGACTGCTCCCTGCCAGATCGGACCAGACTGACTACTTCATCCGTTGTTGCTCGCCCTTGACACGTCTGACACAAGCCTTAATGAGCAGAAACGACGAGTCCCGCTGACTCTAAATTTATTAGTCAATACTGACGTACATTGAATCCATAAAATATACTTTATTATCAATAACATAAAATGATATTATTAACTAGGTATGCGAACAGTCCGATAAGAAAAATGATTCTCTTTGCTATATTTCTGTCGCAATAAATGATTGAAATTGAAAAACAGTTGCAGAAAGTTGAAATTGGAGAGTGTTTACCTGCATCTGAAGTGCAGCAAGCGCCATATTTATATGGCACCCACCCACTCATTATTTTACGGCTTATTTTTTACCTGCCACTTCCAATTGCTGATAAATATAGTGTTTGTAACTATCCACCAGCGCTTTATCCTGACAATCATCCAGCGCCCCCCGACAAAGGTGGCGCATCGTCATATTCGCCCGGTAAAAAGGTGAAGCATCCAGTTTAGCTCTCTCTACAATCATTCCACCAAGGAATGAAATATCCGTCAGCTCATCAGTCTGAACAGGGCTTCCCTGTTTTAGGTTATCCCGCATAGTGAACTGAGTGATATAACCCGGATTTGAAAATACGCTATTGTACTGACCTAGTTCGATGTTGGGTTGATGATCACCAAAGTAGAGAAAAATGGTAGGTTTTTCCTGTTTAGCAACAAACTCACTGAAATCTCTGATTGCCGGGTCAGAAGCTTTGATTTTCTCCATATAGTGACTGAACTTACCAACAGCTTGTGAATTTTTCACATGCCCGGAAAGTCCGTAATCATCTGAATGATCTTCATCATATGGGCCATGTTCATACATAGTCAGTGAGAAAATAAACAACGGCTTATCGGTTTCCTGTGCCAGAATTTCTTTCACATAGCTCAACATCTCTTGTGTAGAGATGGTCCACAGATTTTCATCAGGACTGGCGGGATACCCTAGCTCCTGCGGCTGGATAATACGGTCAACACCCAGTGTCTGATAAGCATGACCAGAATGATAGGAGGATTTATTAAATGGTGTCAAAACAACAGTGTAATAGCCATTCTGTTTCATCTCGCGGAACAGGCTGTATTTCAGGTGATCAACGATAAAATAAAAAACAGCATTCTTACGTGAGCCAAAATCATCGGTATTCAAACCCGTCAGAACAGAGAATTCAGATAACCAGGTACCCCCACCGAAAGTTTGTACCCGCATTGGGCTTTGTGCGCTGACCCCAGAATCCCGCTGGAACATATACAGATCCGGCAGGCGGGAATCATCAGGCAGCTGATAAATATGCGGAGTAACAGTAGATTCCTGCAATAGCAACACCACATCGGGTTTGATTTCTGACTGAGACACAGGCAGCGTGATATTCTTAGCCTGTTGCAGGAAATAATCGGATGATTGCCCAAACTGAGGCACACGATGTTTGGCATCTTTAGCTGACATCACCATATTGGTCACTGTACCACGCCCTTTTGGCAGTGAAGATTCCCATTGATCTCTAAACGCGTTGGCAGTAAAGCTCACTTCCCATGTACAGAACGCAACCAGCACCAGGCTGGCAGTACGCCATTTGAAGCCACGTAAAGGTGATGATTTTTTCCAGCTCAGAGTCATATTAAATATCAACCAGATAAACATAGCGACAACTCCCAGGCCAGCCAGCCAATAGTGTCGCAATGTTTCCTGATTAGAAGGATCAAACATCAGGTTAAGGTCAGAGAACATCAACTGTTCTTTGTAGTAATGAATCTTTATCTGATTAAGGAACTTAAAGATAATAAACAGTGTTCCGGTAAAGGCGGCAGAAAACAGTAACCGGGCTGACACAAAAAATACCAGACCAAATATCACACCAAACACACCGACAGCGATCAGCGCCGGATAAATATCTTCACTTTTTTCAAAAACCAGTATTAAAGTTGCAATAAACAATAATCCCAGATAAACACCCGATATTATCTTTCTTTTCATACCGTACCAAATCCCGTTAATAGAAAGCTCACGCCGATAACAGTTAGCAAAAATAACACAAGCTGGTTAAATCAACAGAAACAAAACTGTCATTCTGCTGAAATTGCCCATATTTTGGGCAAAAAATTATCAGAATAGTCCATTATCCCTAAGAATATGTGATTCAGCCTGACGGCGGGTAAAACCACTGTGATCAAAGAACTCCAGGATCTGAATAGCCAATTTACGACCAATACCTAATTCATCACGAAAATCGGCGGCAGTAATCGCACCATGATTTTGATTAAACTTGCGGATAAGTTCCGCAAACTGCTGAATTCGTTGGCTACAATAATAGCGATCCGGAACAATAGCGGTAATATGTCCCAATTGAGCTGATTTTTTCAACAAACTGCGAATTGTCGCCTCTTCTTCCTTTAAATCAGAAGCCAATTCACGTACCCACCAAGGATCATCGGTAAAATAGGGGGCTACTCGTTGCCACAGTTTTGCCTGTTCATCACTGAAAGCCAAACCATGCTCAGGAAGATATAACCAACCATGTGACTGTTTTAATTGCCCATCCCTGAGCAAGAGATTTATCAGAGTATAAACCAGCGCTTCATTCAGCGTTGGCAAAGCCATCCGTTTCAGGCGCGCCCTTCCCAAACCCAGTTGATCAGCATGTTGCTGATGGTATTCAGCCAAAACCTGTAACAATTTCTGTTCCGCCAATCTGGCATTGCTTTGTGATAACACCATACCATCGGCAATAATCACATCCATATCAGCCAGTAACTGATGGAGATCCGTTTCCATTAACTGGCGCGCCCAAGAAAAATGACTAAGAGAAAGTGCACCTCGTAGCAAATGGAGCGCTAAGTTAGTCGCATGGTCCGATGTTTTGGCAAGCTGGGTGAGCCAATGCAAAAATTCTGGCTGGCGCTTACCACGGCGGGGAGAATTGAGGTTTATCACCCGAGCCCCGGCAAGTGTTTTTCTGGCACTGATATCGCGCAATATCAGCCGGTCATTTTCAACCAACCATAATGGGCTATCAAGCACCAATTCAGCCAACCGAGGCGTATCAGAAAGCTGATTCAGTAACGAAATCCGACCCGTTATATGGCTGGCAGCATGATGAATATGAAGAGATTGCCAATTTCGCAAAGGTTCATCAGCTTCCACTTCCACCAATACCTTCTCCACATTCTCAAAAGGTTTTTGGGAAAGTAGCCAGTCACCGCGGGAAACCTGTTCTTTACTCACATCACCGATGATATTCAGTGCAATACGCTGCCCGGCCTGAGCCGTACTTGTCTGTTGATTCTGAGCGTGCAGGCCACGCACTCTGATTTGTTTATCACTGCCGGTCAGCCAGAAAATATCGCCTACACTAACCTGGCCGGCCAATGCCGTGCCCGTCACCACCAAACCCGCACCTTTTACACTGAAAGCGCGATCGATCGCCAAACGAAAACGCTGATGTAATTTTTCATGCTGCTTATTTCGCTGATGTAACTGCAACAGATGTTGCCTTAAAGGGACAACGCTCTCTTCCTCAGTAGCAGCCGTGACAAACAGAGGGGAATCAATCCAACCTTGAGTTATCAGCTCATATTCAACCTGTTGGCGGACGTCAATTATCCGTTGCGGTTCCACCCGGTCTGCTTTAGTGAGCGCAACTATCACCGCTGGGCAGCCAATCAAACGCAGAATAACTAAATGTTCTCTAGTCTGAGCCATTACCCCATCGTCACAGGCGACCACTAACAAAACATGATCGATACCACCGACCCCTGCCAGCATATTGGCGAGGAATTTCTCATGTCCGGGCACATCCACAAAACCAATCGAAGATCCATCCGACTGTGGCCAATAGGCATAACCGAGATCGATGGTCATACCCCGTTTTTTCTCTTCCGGCAAATGTGCCGTATTAACGCCGGTAATAGCTTGAATCAGTGTGGTTTTACCATGGTCAACATGACCTGCTGTGGCAAAAATCATAGTAGTTTCAGAAAATTATGGTAGTTCCAGAAAATTATAGTAATAGTGCCTGCAACAATGCCTTTCCATCTTCCAGACAACGTAAATCGAGCCACAAGCGCCCTCCAGAGATACGGCCAATAACGGGTTTCGCCAATCCACGCCAACAACGGGCCAGCTGTTCCAGTGTGCTCCCTTGACCATCAGCGGCAACGAAAGTTAAAGCCCAACTAGGCAGACGATCAACCGGCAGCGAACCACTGCCAATCTGTGAATAACATGGCTCACTACGAACAATAAATCGGTCACCATAATATGCCTGAATCTCAGGCAATAGCTGTTGTGCCACATCATGCATTTCTTGCTGTTGGCGGGTTAACAAACGCAACGTTGGCAACTGCTGGCAGAGTTGTTCAGGGCGCTGATACAACCGTAAAGTCGCTTCCAGAGCGGCTAAAGTCATTTTGTCTGCCCGCAAAGCACGTTTCAGTGGATGACGCTGGATAGCTTCTATCCATTGTTTTTTACCCAGAATAATTCCAGCTTGTGGTCCCCCCAGTAATTTATCACCAGAGAAAGTAACCAAATCAATGCCTTTATCCAGATAGTCCTGAGGCATCGGTTCAGCCGGCAGCCCATATTGCGCCACATTAACCATGGAACCACTACCCAAATCAATTGCTGTAGGAATTTGATATTTCACTCCCAAAGCGGCCAATTCACGACCAGACACTTCCGCGGTAAAACCTTCGATGCTGTAATTACTGGCATGCACCTTCATCAGAAGGGCGGTCTCTTCATTGATAGCCTGCTGATAATCTCTCAGGTGAGTACGGTTAGTCGTACCGACTTCAACCAATTGGCACCCTGCCTGAACCATCACATCAGGAATACGGAATGCGCCACCGATTTCCACCAACTCACCACGGGAAACGACAACTTGCTTACCTGACGCCACCGTTGCCAACAATAACAATACAGCCGCTGCATTGTTATTAACGATACAGGCATCTTCCGCACCCGTTAATTCACACAGTAAATTCGCCAAAGCGCGATCGCGATGCCCACGCCCGGTGCCATTGAGAGAATATTCTAACGTTACCGGTGAACGCATCACTTGTATTACCGCTTCAATAACCGGTTCGGCCAGTAATGCCCGGCCAAGATTGGTATGAAGCACAGTGCCACTAAGATTAAACACCGGCTTTAAAGCCAAAGCTTGCTTCCGCTCCAGTCGCTGACCAAGTGCCGCAGCCCAGTTATCACACCAATCAGGTAATTCCTGATACTGCTTGATATTTATTCTGACCTGCTCCTGCATTCTTCTTAATGTCACAGTGATTAACGTCTGTCCATATTGTTCCACAAACGGTGCTATCTGTGGTTCATGCAACAGGCGATCAATGGAGGGGATCTGGCTGTATAACGGGCACGGTTTTTGTGTCATGGCAATTCCGTCGATTAACACTTACTCATTTGGAAACAAGAACGGGTTGATGCTACTGCGGGCAAAACCTTCCTCTTCCATTTTAGCATCAAGGATCAGTGAAGCCAGATCATCAGCAATCGCCTCAACTTTTGGATCTTTTTCCTGATAGAGGATTTTCAGATAACTGCCACAATCACCGCAACTTTCCGCTTTCACTGCGGCTTGCTCACTCTTTAATGACCAATAATTCAGATCACGGGTCTGTTCACAGTTACTGCATTTCACCCGTACCATATGCCATTCACTTTCACACAAGCTGCAATGCAGGTAACGCAGCCCGTTGGTTGTGCCAATCTGAACAACACTGGCGACGGGAATACTGCTGCAAACCGGGCAAAACTGACGATGCTCACCATATTCTGCTCTCGCCTTTCCTGGAATTTGATTTGCCATTTGTGCCCAATACAGGGAAAGTGCAGCCCAGATAAAGAGTGCTTTTTCAGAACTAACTTTATTAAATTCATTTTTCAGCAAAGCATCAGCCATCTGTTCCAGTTCCTGCTCCGACGCTTTTTCCAGATTATCCAGAGCGGCACTGACGTGTTCCGGTGCATCCGGCGCTAATTCTGCTATCAGAGAGTGAAACAGTTTTTGCCAATGCTGAGTGCGTGGAAATGTTTTGCAATCCAGAGGTGGTTTACCTTCAGCGGCAGATTTTTCCAGAATATCCACTATCTCTATTTTCAATGGATTGTCATGCAGCACTTTTTGTTGGGCCTGAGCAACTTCCGCTGCAAAGTTAAGATAGTCAGCAAATGGGTTATCTTCTGCCAGTTGTTGCAGACGTTCAGCCCGGCGCTGATAGAGATTTTTCAGATTAGCAAAAAGCAGTGGCGGGATATAATCTGTTGCTTTTTCATTGGTACGATCTTTGCTCAATTGTTCTTTAGGAACGATGCGAATACTCATTAAGTTCTATCTTCCTGTTATCTGCTTTGCGGCTTTTAGGCTAATAATAATCTTAAGCCTGTTTTTAGTCTCAGCATAGATCAAAAGCGGGCTCTGGGCCACAGAGAGAATTAGGAAATTACAGTAAAAATCTAGGTAATGATATAGAAAGTTGTGTACTCAACAGCAACCAATATATTCAAAAAACACCTATAATTTTTCAGGTTTTATAATTATTAATTTTTTCCATCAATTAATCTATAAAAAAATATCCCACTATGTTATTTCCTGCCATTTGATTGTAAAAACAAAAATAGTTAATTGTGATCTTCGTCATTTATTTTTATTCGATTTAATATAATCTTTAGTTAATCATTCATTCCTAAAAATGAGTAATTAAGGTGACAGATGCAATACTTTAATAATACATTGTTGATTTACTGCTCTGTTCATGTAATTCTGACGTCCCAAATGTTATGCTATCTTGATATTGGATAAATTAACCATGATCAATCAAATTGAGTTAACCAATTGGGAAGCAAGCCGAATTAAAACATCATCACCTAATAAGGAAAAAATAGCAAAGTTAATAATTACAATTTGGTTAAAGTATGTTCCAAAGATATCTAATTAGTCATAATGATATTTCCTGGACTTTAGATGAAATACCTTATTTATAAAATAATCACATAAAGGATAACTCAATGCTAATCGACCTGATTACATCGCATAGAAAAACAGCCACAATTTACGCTTTTGTTGATACAGGATTATCTGATCACTTTAAAAATGGGGCCTGCGTAGATATAGACGAGCTTTCCCATAAATCTGGCGTTGACAAATCTCGCCTTAATCAATTATGTGATTATTTAATTGAAATAGGAGTATTAGTTAGCAACAATCACGGAATAACACTTTCTGACGAATGCAGTGCACTTACCGACCCTGAAAGTCTAGAGTCATTAATGATAAAATATGAAACCAACCAAGAACATTGGAACTCTTGGGTAATGTATTCAAAATCTCTACGTGAAAACAATGGTAAATCAGCATTTGAAATGGTATATGGAAAGACAATTTTTGAACATCTAGCGGATAATAAATCACTCAGAGCAGATTTCGATGCTCTAATGACAAAAAACTCTAATACATTAATTAAAAATTTGCTTGATGTTTATGATTTTAATCAATATAACAGAATGTTAGATGTTGGAGGCGCAAGAGGACATCTTCTGAAAAGCATTAATGAAAAAGTAAAAGGAAAACATTATGCTGTATTAGATAGATATAATGAACTTCCTGTTTCAGAAGATATAGATTTCATAAATGGAGATTTTATGAAATCTATTCCATCAGGTTATGATTTATATATCTTAATGAATATCATCCATAATTGGAGTGATAATGACGTAATATCAATTTTAAATAATTGCCGAAAAGCAATGGATGATGGTGCAACTATCTTATTGATAAGCATGATGAAAAAGCCACAATCCCCAATAGCTAACTCTATGAGCATATTAATGGATATGCTATTTTTATCGAAAGAGCGCTATTTGGATGAAGTCGAATATCTGGCTAATCAAGCAGGGCTCACCATTAAAGATAGTAAAGATATAGATGAAACATTTTCAACTATTGAACTAAAGGTAAAATAAATTATAGGTAGTTATGGATTACTTCCAAAGATAATTATATGGATATTGCATTATTAAGAAATTTATATATAAAATTGGCATCATAATCTTAGATGCCAATTTTCATTTTATATCAACGTGACATATACGTATTAAAATAATATTCAGCGAACGAGTTATGTTCTGCCAATTGTGATCTTCATCATTTCTTTTTATCAGATTTAATATAGTCTGATAGTCTCACTCAAATACGTATTAAAATTAAGTTAAACAATTATCAAGTAAGAAGAATTAGATCTTCACTATATCACTAGGAAAAATAACAAAGCTAATAATCACATTTTAGTAAAAATATCCAATCAGTCGTAATGGCACTTCCAGGACTTTAGATAAAACACTTCATTTATTTATAATATAAAGACATAAAGGATAACTCAATGCTAGTCGAACTTATTACCTCATATAGAAAATCAGCTGCAATTTATGCTTTTGTTGATACAGGATTATCGGTCCACTTTAAAGATGGGGCCTATATCGATATCAGCGAGCTTTCTGATAAATTTGGTATTGATCATTCTCGCCTTAGCCGATTATGTGATTTCTTAATCGAAATAGGGGTATTAGTGAACAACAACGATAAAGTCGCACTTTCTGATGAATGCCGTGCACTTGCTGATCCTGAAAGTATGGAATCATTATTTATAAAGTGGGAACTCAGCCCAGATTGCTGGAACGTTTGGTCAATGTACCCAAAATCCTTACTTGAAAATGATGGCAAATCGGCATTTGAAATAACACATGGAAAACCATTCTTTGAATATTTTTATAACAATAAATTAGTCAGATCAATTTTTGACTCCGCAATGTCAAAAACCTCAGACAGAATAATTGAAAAGTTACTTGATATTTATGATTTTAGTCAATACAACAGAATATTAGACGTTGGAGGTGGAGAGGGAAATCTTTTGATAAAAATCAGAGAAAAAGTAAAAGTAAAACACTACGCTGTATTGGACAGATATAATGAAATTCCTGTTTCAGAAAATATAGAGTTTATAAATGGAGATTTTCTAAAATCAGTTCCATCAGGTTATGATTTATATATTTTAAAGAATATTCTTCATGATTGGTCTGATAATGACGCAATATTAATTTTGGAAAATTGCCGAAAGGCAATAGATAACGGTGCAACTGTCTTATTGATAAACTACACGAAAAAATCACAATCCAGCATGGTTATATTTTTAGACATATTAATGGATGTACTATTCTCAGGAAAAGAACGTTTCTTGAATGAATTCGAATACTTAGCTAACCAAGCCGGGCTGGTCATTCAGGATACTAAAGATATAGATGAATCATCTTCAATTATCCAACTAGGAATAGAATAAATTATAACTTCATTTCTCTATAAATATGAAGACATAAGGGTAACGCTATGCTAATCAATCTGATTACATCATATAGAAAATCAGCCGCAATTTATGCTTTTGTTGATACAGGATTATCGGTCTACTTTAAAGATGGGGCCTATATCGATATCAGCGAGCTTTCTCATAAATCTGATATTGATCATTCTCGCCTTAGCCGATTATGTGATTTCTTAATCGAAATAGGGATATTAGTTAGCAACAACGATAAAATCGCACTTTCTGACGAATGCAGTGCACTTGCCAATCCTGAAAGTATGGAATCACTCATGACAAAATGTGAGATTAGCCCAGAGTTTTGGCTCGCTTGGTTAATGTATTCAAAATCCTTACTTGAAAATAATGGCAAACCCGCATTTGAAATAGTACATGGAAAGCCATTCTTTGATTACTTAGAAAATAATCAATCGCTTAAATCAAATTTTGATCATTTTATGTCAAAAAACTCAGACAAAATAGTTGGAGAATTGCTCGATATTTACGATTTTAGTCAATACAACAGAATATTAGATCTTGGCGGAGGAGAAGGAAATCTTTTAGTAAGAATTAGCGAAAAGGCAAAAGGAAAACATTACGCCGTATTGGATATGTACAATGAGGTTCCTGTTTCAGGAGATATGGAGTTTATAAATGGAAATTTTTTAAAGTCAATTCCGTCAGGTTATGATTTATATATTTTGAAGAATGTTATCCATAACTGGTCTGATAATGATTCAATATTAATATTGAAAAATTGCCGAAAAGCAATGGATGATAGCGCAACTATTTTATTGATAGGATTAATAAAAAAATCGCCATCAGAAAGAATTAAATCTACGGATATCGCAATGGATGTACTACTTTCAGGAAAAGAGCGTTACTTGACTGAATTCGAATATCTGGCTGATCAGGCAGGACTTATTATTAAAAACACTAAAAATATAAATGAGTTATATTCAATTATCGAACTGGGTGTAAAATAAATCACAAGCCAGTCAGGACACCTTTAAAGATAATCATATGGATATTGTTTTTTTAAGAACTGGGCATATAATAAATGGTATCGAAATATTTGATACCATTTTTATTTTAATAATTTCCTGTATTGCTCAAACTTGATGAGTAATAGGCAGAATATAACTACTCTGCCTTGATTATTATATATCAGAGCTTATCTTCCTGTCTCTCCTGTTTCATCACTTCACGATACCAACGTGGATGATGCTTCTTCGCCCACCCGCGAGTCACCCAACCTTCAACCATAGCCCGGACAGAACCTTTCACCCAGAATGCCGCATAAGCATGAATAATAATGGTCAAGATCAAACCAATGGCTGACATTGAATGAACCAATAGAGCAACACGGATAACCGGGATAGAGAAGAAATCAGCAAAATATGGACGCCAGATAATAATACCACTGACGGCCAGCAATATCAGACAGACACTGATAGACCAATAGACACCTTTCTGACCCAAGTTGTATTGACCGATATCACCGGCTTCCTCATTTCTCAAAATCTTACGAATATTTTTCAGCCATACAATGTCGTCTTTGTCGATAAAGTTATGTTTGAAGTATCTGAAAAACATAAAGATAAACAAAACAAACATCACAGAGCCAGCAAACGGATGCAAAATCCGTGACAACTGAGGTGTACCGAAAATATTCATCAGCCAGTTAAAAGAGGGGAAAAAGAATCCCAATCCGCTGATGGCGGTAAACAGAAAACAGAGTACTACCGCCCAGTGGTTTACCCGCTCAACCGGTGAGTGACGGATAATAATATCCTTTCTCTTTTTCATCTCTGCTCCTCCCCATTGGCTGATTTCTGTGAAGATTCTGCATCACGACGCGCATCTTCCTCGTCTTCCTCAGTCACACGATTCGGACCAATACCCACATAATGGAAAAGACTGGCAGCAAATGTCGCCGCAAACCCCACCGCAGCCAGAGGCTTCCAAATACCTTTCCAGAAGGTGACTGTCGGGCTGATAGACGGATTATCCGGTAGGCCATGATATAACTGAGGTTTATCACTATGGTGCAACACATACATCACATGAGTACCCCCAACCCCTGCCGGATCGTACAGGCCAGCATTCTCATAACTACGGCCTTTCAACTCAGTGACCCGTTCAACAGCCAAATCTTTCATCGCTTTTTTACTGCCAAAATGGATTGCACCGGTCGGACAGGTTTTCACACAAGCAGGCTCCTGACCGACACCAACGCGGTCAACACATAAGGTACATTTGTATACCCGGTTGTCCTCTTTGTTAATACGCGGCACATTGAACGGGCAACCCGCGATACAGTAACCACAACCAATACAGTGTTCTGACTGGAAATCAACAATCCCATTAGCATACTGGATGATCGCACCTTCCGCCGGACAAGCTTTCAAGCAGCCCGGATCAGCACAGTGCATACAACCATCCTTGCGGATAAGCCACTCCAGCTTGCCATTCTCTTCAACTTCCGAAAAGCGCATCACGGTCCATGATTTAGCGGTTAAATCAGCCGGGTTATCATAAACACCCACGTTATAACCGATTTCATCACGGATATCGTTCCATTCGGAACAGGCCACCTGACAAGCTTTACAACCAATACACGTTGTGACATCAATCAGCTTCGCAACTTCTTCCTGGTCATCCCGCACCCGGGGCGCAGGAGTGAAAGAGTGGGTGGCAGAGCGACGAATAATGTCTTGAGTTTGCAATGACATAATTTTTCCCCTTATACCTTTTCCACATTAACCAGAAACGCTTTGAATTCAGGCGTTTGTGTGTTCGCATCACCAACAAAGGGTGTCAGCGTATTAGCAATAAAGCCTTTTTTAGCCGCGCCTTCAAAACCCCAATGAATGGGAATACCGATAGTATCCACTTCACGTCCGTGCACATGCAGAGTCCGAATACGTTTGGTGACGACCGCTTTCGCCTTAATGTAGCCACGGTTCGAACTGACTTTGACAGTATCTCCGTGTTTGATGCCTTTCTTCTCTGCCAGTTTTTCACCGATTTCCACAAACTGCTCAGGCTGGATAATCGAGTTCAGTAATGCATGTTTTGTCCAGTAGTGAAAATGTTCTGTCAGACGGTAAGTGGTTCCCACATAGGGGA
This sequence comes from Photorhabdus khanii NC19, assembly GCF_000517265.1. Taxonomy (GTDB): domain Bacteria; phylum Pseudomonadota; class Gammaproteobacteria; order Enterobacterales; family Enterobacteriaceae; genus Photorhabdus; species Photorhabdus khanii. Next base: position 66,133 of record NZ_AYSJ01000009.1, on the reverse strand, counting down.
ATTTATCCGCCTTCCCCATAGCCTCAAAGTCTCTTTTGAACACACGGGCAGCCGGGTTAGATATCACATTCGGATGCAACGGATTGGTACCCAACGGCGTTTCAAAGGGTTCATAGTGTTCAGGAAACGGGCCTTCAGCCATCTTATCAATAGCGAACAGACGCCCCATACCTTCCGGTTGCATGATAAACGGACCCACATCGGTTTCCGGTGCAGCCACACTGTAATCAGGAATATCAGCCCCATCCCACTTAGCACCACGCCACGTCAATAACTGACGTTTCGGGTCCCACGGTTTACCCTGCGGATCAGCCGATGCACGGTTATACAAAATACGACGATTTAGCGGCCACGCCCAGGCCCAACCCAGTGTATTACCCAAACCTGACGGGTCAGAATTATCACGACGGGCCATCTGGTTACCTTCTGGTGTCCAGCTTCCGGCAAAGATCCAACAACCACTGGCAGTCGTGCCGTCATCACGTAGTTGGGCAAAAGAGGTCAATTGCTGACCTTGCTTCACCATGACGTTGCCATCAGCATCAAGTAGATCCACCAGTGCCCGGCCATTACTCTCCTGAGCTACCTCTTCCGATGTAGGACTGTCCGGGTTGAAGTAATCCCAAGTCATATTCAGCACCTGCTCTGGTAATACTCCTCCTTCTGCACGATACATATCCCGCATACGTTTGAAGATACCAGAGAGAATTTCGCCATCACCGATAGCTTCTCCCGGCGCATCAGCCCCTTTCCAGTGCCATTGCAACCAGCGGCCAGAGTTAACAATCGAGCCGTTTTCTTCTGCGAAACAACAACACGGCAGACGGAAAACTTCTGTCTGAATTTTAGCTGAATCAACGTCGTTAAATTCACCGTGGTTCTGCCAGAAAGTGGATGTTTCAGTATTAAGTGGGTCAATAGTGATTAGGAATTTCAGCTTCGACAGTGCATCAACCACTTTGTTTTTATCCGGGAATGAGGCAACCGGGTTAAAGCCTTGACAAATATAGCCGTTCACTTCACCTTTCGACATCATTTCGAAAAATTGCAGAACGTCATAACTTTTATCCCATTTAGGCAACCAGTCAAAACCCCAATCATTCTCTTGACGGGCATTGTTACCGTAGAAACTCTTCATCAGGCTGACAAAAAATTTCGGGTAATTACCCCAGTAGTTAACCTGACCTGGCAACAAGGGTTTCGGTGTATTTGCCTGTAGATAAGTTTGCAGATCGGTCTGTTTCTCTGACGGCAATGTCAGATATCCCGGCAAGCTCTGCGACAATAGCCCCAAATCAGTCAATCCCTGAATATTCGAGTGACCACGCAATGCGTTAACACCGCCACCAGCCATACCCATGTTGCCCAGCAGCAGTTGGATCATTGCCATAGTACGGATGTTTTGTGCACCAACTGAGTGTTGAGTCCAACCCAGTGCGTACAAGAAGGAAGCGGTCTTGTCCTTAACGCAAGTCTCTGCAATATATTCACAGACTTTCAGAAAATCATCTTTTGGCGTGCCACAAATATCACTGACAACATCAGGCGTATAGCGGCTAACGTGCTCTTTTAACAGGTTCCATACACAACGCGGATGGCTTAGTGTGATATCACGTTTGGCAAAACCATTTTCATCCAGTGCATAGTTCCAACTGGTTTTGTCGTATTGACGGTTTTCTGCATCATAACCGCTGAATAAACCATCATCGAACGAGTAATCTTCACGCACGATAAGGCTGGCGTTAGTGTACGCCTCAACATATTCACGGTTAATCTTATGGTTGGTTAGCAGGTATAAAATCACACCTGACAAGAAGGCAATATCAGTACCGGAACGGATTGGCGTATAGAAATCCGCTACAGATGCTGTACGGGTAAAACGTGGATCGATCACGATTAACTTAGCGTTATTATGGATTTTCGCTTCCATCGCCCAGCGAAATCCCACCGGATGCGCTTCGGCTGCATTACCCCCCATCACGACAATCAGATTCGCGTTCTTAATATCAACCCAGTGGTTGGTCATCGCACCGCGACCAAATGTTGGAGCAAGACTTGCTACCGTTGGTCCGTGTCAGACACGCGCCTGATTATCTACGGCGAGCATGCCGAGAGCGCGACTAAATTTTTGCGTCAGATAGCCTGTTTCATTACTGGAAGCGGACGCACATAGCATCCCCGTCGTCAGCCACCGGTTGACTGTGACACCCTCTTTGTTGGTTTTAACAAAATTAGCATCACGATCGGCTTTCATTAACTTAGCGATGCGATCAAATGCCTCATCCCAAGAGATACGTTGCCATTTGTCAGAACCGGCAGCACGGTATTCTGGATATTTCAGGCGGCTTTCACTGTGGATAAAGTCAATCAGACCCGCCCCTTTAGGACACAGCGCGCCACGGTTCACCGGGTGATCTGGATCGCCTTCAATATGAAAAATACTTTCTTTCGCATTTTTTGCGCCATCGCCAAGGCTATACATCAACAGTCCACAACCGACAGAGCAGTACGTACAGGTATTTCGGGTTTCACGTGCACGCAATAGTTTATAGTTACGTGTTTGTGCAAGAGCCGCAGTTGGCACAAAACCCAACGCTGCTACCGTCGTACCTGCCATACCGCCAGCGCAGATCTTAAAGAACTGCCTTCTGCTGACTTGCATGGGGATCTCCTCACTCACATTGTTTTAAACAACCATCCATTCCTTCACGGGAAAAATCTTGAATGTGTTCTTTATTAATCACTTTCCATAGCGGGATCAGATTCATTGCCTGATAAATAGTATAGACTCTTTTTTCCACATAATTATTATGTAGTAACACTATTAGGTATTTCGTCTAATGCATATGCATAACACAAGATCAGGGAAGTTGTTACAATTTGATGTGATTGAGGGTGTAAAACAAACAAATGTGCAACAAAAGTATCATCTCAACACACTAAAAGCTGATTGGGTTGCAGAAGAAATTCCAGTTGCTTTAGTCTACAACGGTATCTCACATGTTGTAATGATGGCCAGCCCTAAAGATCTCGAACACTTCGCTGTTGGGTTCTCGCTTTCTGAAGGCATTATTGAATCTCAACAAGAAATTCGTGGCATTGAGACTATCGTCGATTGTAACGGCGGGATTGAGTTACAAATAGAACTTTCCAGTCGCCGTTTTGCTGGTTTGAAAGAACGCAGACGCAATATGGCGGGAAGGACCGGCTGCGGGATCTGCGGTACAGAACAACTTTCTGACATTTTCCGCCCGATTGCCCCATTACCTTTCACTCAAACCTTTTCATTAAGCCATCTTGACTATGCTCTCTCCCAATTGACCAATGTTCAGGATATTGGCGCACTGACCGGTTGTACTCATGCGGCAAGCTGGATCAGTCCAGAAGGTGAGTTATTGGGAGGTTGTGAGGATGTAGGCCGTCACGTTGCGTTGGACAAAATGCTGGGAATGAAAGCCAAAGCAGACTGGCAACAAGGCGCTGCTCTGGTATCCAGCCGTGCCAGCTATGAAATGATACAAAAATCTGCTACCTGTGGCGTTGAGATTTTATTTGCTGTTTCAGCAGCGACTTCACTGGCTGTAGAAGTCGCTGATCAATGTAATCTGACACTGGTTGGTTTTTGTAAACCCGGCAGGGCAACGGTTTATACTCATCCTGAGCGGTTAATAGATTAATCATTCAGGCTGTAAAACATCCATAAGTTGGGTTCAATGTATGTAGTTAAATAAGATTTCAAAATGGTGCTACATCTTATGTCACTTATAATTCTATGTATAACAATGAATTGAAGAGAGTTATGTGTAGCAGAATTATGAAACGTTATTTAACTACAACAACTTATTATTCAACAAATCATACAACATCAATTTAGTTATATAATTAACTCATACACCTTAATTTTAAACCATATTAACTTAATGATAATTAAATGAAATTTATATTTTTAACGGATATCCATGGAATTTCAGAACACGCAAAATTAATTGCGGAACGTTTAAGTGGTGATGTATCATTCATTTCCCCTTACGAAAAAGAAAATGAAACTCCAAATAATCAAGAGGCGATGTACGAATATTTCCATAACGTTTCATCAATAGATAAATACACATGCAAAGTAAGGGATACCCTTACATATATCAACACTCCAGTGATACTGGTTGGATTCAGTATCGGCGCGACAGTAGCCTGGCGACTTTCTAATGATAGAAATTTACCCGTTCAGCATTTTATTTGCATCTTTGGTTCACGTATCCGCGATTACCTGGATGTGAAATCAGTAAAACCTACGTCGTTGTTTTTCTCCAACGATGAAAAATACTTTATCGACCAGCTAAAATGCTCCAACAGAATAACCGTAGAGTTGGTAGATTGCGCACACTCAGAAATATCAAAACCCAATGGTTGTAACATTGCCACTGGGTTAATAAACAAAGCATTGGGACGTTAATGTTCTCTTATCCCCCAGAATGATATTCTTTGGGGGATAATTATTTCTGTGCTTCATCTACAGTAGACAATATTGATGACGAGAATGTTAATCCCATCCAATTACCAGACGTTTAGCTCTGACTTGCAGTCCTCCCAATATCGAGTCACTGATATGGGCAGGGAAATCTGCTGGCAACTGGTTTTTGACATCCATGATAACTGTATCAACAGTCTCAGCATACTCAATAAGAATTCTTGCCATAGCATCCTTATCAAACCCAACAGCCTTGGCTGTTTGAAAGAAATGTCTTGGAAATATCTGCTCTATTTTGTACTTCTTACCTTTTGTCCCCGTTAGCCCCATTGCCAATTTGGCATCTCGGGGATGAAGCCCTCTGCCTCCGAATACAGGATACATGGAAAGGATGTCATAAAAAGGCGTTAGCCGATAACTCCCCTCAGCCTCGATAAACAGTGAAAAGTTTTTTGCATGGCCGTCTGTCGCAGCCAATAACCAAAACAACACCTGAGCCTTCATAAACACATAACGGTCAAATTGAGCATTAACCGAGCCCAAGAGGTAGGACATGATCTCGGTAATCCCTGGACCACCATGGCTCTCATATTTTTTCACTGAAGGCACGTTCAAGGTTTGACAAAAGTCTTCCTGAGGCAGTCGCATAATCCAACTGTTGTCAGATGAATACCTGCGATCAAATCGTTCTACTGCCAGTGCTTTTATCCCTCCCACTTTCATCATTAAACAGTGAGGAGCAGACAGCCCAAACTCCCTCGCAATCAACATGCATAGATATTCATTTTCCACACTGTCAGACATATCAATGGAGTATGAATGACTCTCAATTTTGCCGATGGGAAGTTTGATGATGTGTGTTGTCGGCGTGGCATTTAACGGTAAATACCAATGTCCATCAATATCTAAAAGCGCTGTTTTTTCCTGTGCGCCAGCAATGGATATGCGAAAATCTTCCTCGCCTTCGATCATCCCCAATGGCGCATCATCCTGATAGCCGGTCAGCACTTTCTCCAGTTCCGCCTCAGACAAGGGCTTGTATTCAATCTTCTTGATATCATTGGCGGGAGTGCCTTGTTGTACCAGTTGCAAAGCCCCAACACTGTCTTGGCCCACTTTAGCCAGCAGATCAAAAGGTTGTGTTGATTCTGCATTGTACCTGGCAACGATTCGTCTTCTGACTTCCGGGTTATCCGGCAGCAAATTATCGAAAAAGTTATATACCTCGTCACCTTGGTAGGCCTGGTGGCGCAGCGGCATAGACAGTGAAATGGGACGGCTGCCTGGTAATTTAAGCCAAGCCACATCATATTTGAAGTGATGGGCACCGGTATTGGTTTTAGTGAATACTCCAACTCGGTAGCCGTTCATGTAGACATCCAACGCTGCCATTACCACTCCTCTTTCCACACTCGGTCTGACACTGTGCGGTCATCTTCCACTGACGAATTTATCTCAGTAGAGTTTCTTGGCCGGATATCGAGTTCTAAATTCAACGCCGACAGAATCTTAAAGAAGGTCTCCAACTTGGTAGAATCTGGGTGCTGCTCAAAGCTTGATACTGTGTCCTGACGAATACCCACTTTGCTTGCCACTTTACCTTGGGAAAGCTTTTGAGTGCGCCTGACATCTTTTAAATATGCACTGAGCTGTTTCGAGTTAGTTACTTTCATATCAGGATCAACCAATTTGAGCAGTTAACCTCATTGTCACACGCTATAGCAGGTAAATCAAATTTTACACGCTAAAACCGTTAAACTAATTTTACCCATTCACTTCCCAATACAAAAACTCGAAAAAATCCTGCCCAACAGATCATCAGAAGTAAACTCACCGGTGATCTCGCTCAATGCCTGTTGTGCCAAACGTAGCTCTTCCGCCAGCAATTCACCTGAGCGAACAACCACAAGCTGTTCATGGCCTTGTTGCAGATGCTCTGCCGCCGTATTTAATGCCTGTAAATGGCGACGGCGAGCCAAAAAGCCACCTTCCGTATTGCTGTTGAAACCCATCGTTTCTTTCAGATGATCGCGCAGTAAATCTATTCCTTCACCACTACGGGCAGAAAGACGGATTAGTGAGTAACCACTTACTTTAGTAATATCCACCTTTTCATCGGTCATATCCGTTTTATTACGAACGACGGTGATAGGAAGTGATTCAGGCAGACGAGCCATAAATTCAGGCCAGATTTCCACCGGTTCAACCGCATCGGTTGTCGTACTGTCCACCATAAACAGTACGCGATCAGCCTGTTCAATTTCCTGCCATGCCCGCTCAATACCAATACGTTCCACTTCGTCACTGGCTTCACGCAGCCCCGCAGTATCAATGATATGTAACGGCATACCGTCAATATGGATATGTTCACGCAGCACATCGCGGGTTGTACCTGCAATATCTGTCACAATTGCCGCTTCACGGCCTGCCAGAGCATTAAGTAGACTGGATTTCCCCGCATTAGGACGACCAGCGATAACCACTTTCATCCCTTCACGCAAAAGGCTACCCTGACGAGCCTGAGAACGTACACGCTCAAGTTCAACCATCACTTTATCCAGATTGGCTTCGATTTTTCCATCAGAAAGAAAGTCGATCTCTTCATCTGGAAAATCAATAGCGGCTTCCACATAGATTCGCAAGTGAGTAAGTGCTTCCACCATCTGATGAATCTGAGCAGAAAAGGCACCCTGTAAGGAATTCATCGCTGAACGGGCAGCCTGCTCCGAACTGGCATCAATCAGGTCAGCAATGGCCTCCGCCTGAGCCAAATCCAGTTTGTCATTAAGAAAAGCACGTTCAGAAAATTCACCAGGATTAGCGATTCTCACACCAGGCAAAGTCAGAATACGTTTCAGCAGTAAATCGAGAATAACCGGTCCACCATGCCCTTGAAGCTCCAGTACATCTTCCCCAGTAAAGGAATTGGGACCAGGAAAATAAAGAGCAATCCCCTGATCAAGCACACTGCCATCTGCATCACGAAATGGCAGATAATCTGCATAACGGGGTTTGGGTATTTTCCCTAATACCACCTCAGCCACTTGTACTGCCTTCTGGCCGGAAACGCGTAAAATGCCAACACCGCCCCGTCCTGGTGGGGTAGCCTGAGCGACAATCGTATCAGTGGTATTCATGGTTATCTCTCTTTTACTTTTTAGCTCAAATAGTTAAGGCGGCCAATGACCGCCTTTTCTGTTATAACTACCAGAACGCGTTCTGACTGAAGCTATATTTTATTTCGCCGGCTTTTTCTCACGGCTATGCAGACCACGTTTTTCCAGCCCACGATAAATCAACTGCTGCTGAATAATGGTCACCAGGTTGCTGACGATGTAGTACAGAACCAGACCTGACGGGAACCACAGGAAGAATATGGTAAACATGACAGGCATGTAAGTCATAATCTTCTGCTGCATCGGATCAGTGATGGTCGTCGGAGACATTTTCTGAATGACGAACATCGTCACACCCATCAGCAATGGCAGGATGTAATAAGGATCTTGTGCAGACAAATCATTGATCCAGCCAGCAAATGGCGCATGACGCAATTCAACAGAGCCCATCAGCATGTAATACAGAGCAAGGAAGATTGGCATCTGGATCAGCAGAGGCAAACAACCCCCCAATGGGTTCACTTTCTCTGCTTTATACAACGCCATCATTTCCTGGCTCATGCGCTGTTTATCATCACCAATACGCTCACGCATAGCCGCTAATTTAGGCTGCAACAGGCGCATTTTCGCCATTGAAGTGTATTGCGCTTTGGTCAGCGGGTACATGATACCACGCACGATAAAGGTAATAACGATAATGGAGAAGCCCCAGTTACCGATGAAACCATGCAGGAATTTCAACAGCTTAAATAACGGCTGAGAAATAAACCACAACCAGCCATAGTCCACGGACAGATCCAGATGAGGAGCTACTGCGGCCATTTCATCTTGAATTTCCGGGCCAATCCACAGCGTAGAAGAGATCGTTTTTTCACTGTTAGCCGCAACAGAGATTGGCGCACTTTTATAACCAATCGCAGCCATCTCTTTACCTAACGCGGCAGTATAGAAGGTGCTGGTTTCATTCGCAGCGGGAACCCAAGCCGTAGCAAAATATTGCTGCAACATGGCAATCCAACCACCTTTGGTAGCGACGGATAACGGTTCACTTTCAATATCGCTAAAGCTGTATTTTTTATATTTAGTTTCGTCTGAAGAGTAAGCCGCACCACGGTAAGTATGCAATGCAAAGTTATTGCTGCCGGTATCACGATGTTTCGGCAATTCAACACTCTGTTTCAGTTGACCAAAAAAGGTCATCTGCAACGGGTTTTCTGTCGTGTTATGAATGCGGTAATCCACACTAATCGCGTATGCACCACGTTTCAAAACAAACGTTTTGACATAAGCAACACCATCTTTAGCGACGAAATTCATTGGGATTCGTAATTCATCCTGCCCATCAGCCAATACATAGCTATCCTGTGCTGCGGTATACAGCGGGCGCTCACTATTTGTCGGGTTATCCGGGCCATCTTTACCAGTCAACCCACTTTGCGCCTGATAAGTGAAAGCAGATGTTGTTTCCAGTAATTTGAATGGGTTGCTTGAACCCAGGGTATCAGGATGGGCTAACAGGTCAGCCTCTTCAATATCACCGCCACGAGTATTGATGGTCAAAGAGAGCACATCAGTTTTAACCGTGATCAGTTTACCTTTTCCACTGCCTGGCACTGCCTGATTCTCACTGCTAGGCATATCCGTTTGTTGCGTGGCCTGTACTGTAGTTGGTTGCGGATTTTTATCTGCTTCCCATGCTTGCCAGACCAAGAAAGAAACGAACAGCAAAGCGATGAGAAGAAGATTACGTTGCGAATCCATCGTTAGTGTTCTCTGTTATCGTTGTTTTTTTCAGGTGGGACAGGATCATCACCACCTTCGTGTAAAGGGTGGCATTTTAATATGCGTTTCACCGTTAACCAACCGCCTTTTATCATCCCAAACCTGCGTAGCGCCTCAATTCCATAGTGAGAGCACGTAGGATTGAAACGACAACGAGGCCCCAGCAGTGGACTTATCACTAACTGGTATCCCCGGATTAATGCAATCAGGAAGCGCGAGCCAAGCGACAGTGACGACGCCATAATTTACCCAAAGCTTCCGTTAACGCACGGTTATCAAGCTCAGCAACCCCTTTCTTAACCAATACCACAAAATCCATAGGAGGCAAATTATGTTGGTTCAAACGAAAACTTTCACGGGCCAACCGCTTAATCCGGTTACGCTCATGAGCACGTTTAACATTTTTTTTGGCTATAGTAAGACCGATGCGGGGATGCCCCAGCTCATTAAGGCGACCAAGGATAGTAATCTCTGGCGAACTTGCCCGTTGGGGTTGCTGGAAAACATACGTGAAATGCTTGGGAGTTAACAAGCGTAACTCCCTCGGAAAAGCGAGCGTAACCACTAGATGGTTAGCTTTATTACTTAGAAACGGTCAGACGAGCACGGCCTTTTGCACGACGGCGAGCCAGAACCTGACGACCATTTTTGGTGGCCATACGAGTGCGGAAGCCGTGAGAACGGTTACGCTTCAGTACGGACGGTTGGAAAGTGCGTTTCATAGCGATTTCTACCTAACTTAAAATTATTACTGATTCAGTAAACGCGTTGGCAACCAGTGAGAAGTAGACACCGATGCCTCAATCGCAACATCAATATAAAGAAGCGGGATTGTAATAAAATGTACAGCTATGAGTCAATTGACATGACACAAGCCGGCCGGCTTTTCTACTGAGTTGAATGTTTACCAACAACCTGCCCGTGCTTACCCGAAACCTCTCACCGGCGACTACCGGCAAAAAACTCTGGCATTGCACGCAGGGTGCAATATTATACGGACTGCTGAGCAAAGCGCAATGATCACCCGTTGATCTTCGTTTTCTATTATGATCATAGGCCCGGTTTTGTCTTAAATATCGGCTTATCCTCGATCTTTGTTTGATATATGCCATAACCACATTAAAGCACCTTTTACAGCCTTTTATTTCACAGGCAATTTTAACCTGTGGATAAAAAGCGCTTAAACTGTGTAAAAGAATGAAGATCTATATCGTCTTTTGCGCTATGATCGCAGGCCATGATCCGGATCTTATCTGTGGATCATGGGTGAGCGATGACATTAAAAATCGCCATAAGCATGGCAATTGATCCTTCCTTAGCCCTGAAGGAATTGTTGTCTTGTACCCAATATTAATGAGCTAACCACTCCGATTTCTTTAATTATTAATTGGCCTTGTTTTAGGGGAGTCCGCCGTGTCACTTTCGCTTTGGCAGCAATGTCTTGCCCGATTGCAGGATGAATTACCTGCCACAGAATTCAGTATGTGGATACGCCCCCTTCAGGCAGAGCTAAGTGGTAACACTCTGGCACTTTATGCCCCAAATCGGTTTGTTCTGGATTGGGTAAGAGAAAAGTATATCAACAATATCAATGGGTTGTTGAATGACTTTTGTGGGGCAGAAGTACCGTTATTACGTTTCGAAGTTGGCAATAAACCTGTTTCCCAAAACGACAGCCCACCACAGAGGGTTGTTGCTCATACACCGGTTACACCTGCACCACAGAACGCATCAGTACGTCCCAGTTGGGATAACACTGCGGTACAACCAGAGCTGTCTTATCGCTCTAATGTTAATCCCAAACATACTTTTGATAACTTTGTTGAAGGTAAATCCAACCAGCTTGCCCGCGCTGCCGCAAGACAGGTAGCCGATAACCCGGGTGGTGCCTACAATCCACTATTCCTTTATGGCGGTACAGGTTTGGGTAAAACCCACTTATTACATGCCGTAGGTAACAGTATTATGGCACGTAAGGCAAACGCCAAGGTGGTTTATATGCATTCTGAACGTTTTGTTCAGGATATGGTCAAAGCATTACAAAACAATGCAATAGAAGAGTTCAAACGCTATTACCGCTCTGTCGATGCATTACTGATCGATGATATTCAGTTTTTTGCCAATAAAGAGCGTTCTCAGGAAGAGTTCTTTCATACGTTCAACGCATTACTGGAAGGTAATCAACAGATTATTCTGACATCAGATCGCTATCCAAAAGAGATCAATGGGGTAGAAGATCGGTTAAAATCCCGTTTTGGCTGGGGGCTAACCGTTGCTATTGAACCACCGGAACTGGAGACTCGTGTCGCTATTTTGATGAAAAAAGCGGACGAAAACGAAATCCAGCTGCCGGGAGAAGTCGCTTTCTTTATAGCCAAACGCCTGCGTTCTAATGTCCGCGAGCTTGAAGGCGCATTGAACAGGGTAATAGCGAATGCCAATTTTACCGGCCGGGCGATTACTATTGATTTTGTACGTGAAGCATTACGTGACTTGTTAGCACTGCAAGAAAAACTGGTTACCATTGATAATATTCAGAAAACAGTCGCTGAGTATTATAAAATCAAGGTGGCCGATTTACTTTCCAAACGGCGCTCCCGTTCCGTTGCCCGACCAAGGCAAATGGCAATGGCGCTGGCAAAAGAGTTAACCAATCACAGCTTGCCTGAAATCGGGGATGCCTTTGGTGGACGTGACCATACAACCGTGCTGCACGCTTGTCGTAAAATCGAGCAACTGCGCGAAGAAAGTCATGACATCAAAGAGGATTTTTCTAACTTAATCAGAACATTGTCTTCCTAGCGCTATGAAATTTATCATCGAACGTGAGCAATTGTTAAAACCACTGCAACAAGTCAGTAACCCACTGGGTGGGCGCCCTACTCTACCGATTCTGGGTAATTTATTACTACAGGTCACGGAAGGTTCTCTATTGCTGACCGGCACAGATTTAGAAATGGAAATGATGGCGCGTGTCGCGCTTTCATTGCCACATGAAGAAGGTGCAACCACTGTACCAGCACGTAAATTCTTTGATATCTGGCGCGGTTTGCCGGATGGAGCTGAAATCAGTGTGGAACTGGATGGAGACCGCCTGCTGGTACGCTCCGGCCGTAGCCGTTTTTCGCTTTCTACATTGCCCGCTGCTGATTTTCCAAATCTTGATGACTGGCAAAGTGAAGTGGAATTTTCGCTGCCACAAGCCACACTAAAACGTCTTATTGAATCGACGCAATTCTCAATGGCTCATCAGGATGTCCGCTATTACCTCAACGGTATGTTGTTTGAAACCGAAAGCGAAGAATTGCGGACAGTGGCAACGGATGGTCACCGTCTGGCAGTCTGCTCTATGGGAATTGGTCAAAATCTGCCTTCCCATTCGGTGATCGTGCCACGTAAAGGCGTTATCGAACTGATGAGATTGCTGGATGGTGGCGATACGCCGTTACAGTTACAAATCGGCAGTAACAATATTCGTGCCCACGTTGGCGACTTTATTTTCACCTCTAAACTGGTAGATGGGCGCTTCCCTGATTATCGCCGCGTATTACCGAAGAACCCAGATAAAACCCTGGAAGCCAGTTGCGATATGTTGAAACAGGCTTTTTCACGCGCGGCAATTCTCTCTAATGAGAAATTCCGCGGAGTTCGCCTCTATTTTAGTGAGAACCAGCTAAAAATCACAGCAAATAACCCCGAACAGGAAGAAGCCGAAGAGATTGTCGATGTCAGCTATCAAGGTACTGAAATGGAAATAGGCTTTAATGTCAGTTATGTTTTGGACGTACTCAACACATTAAGATGTGAAGAGGTTCGTTTACTGCTGACCGACGCTATTTCCAGTGTTCAGATAGAAGACTGTGCCAGCCACAATGCGGCTTATGTCGTGATGCCAATGCGCCTGTAACAGGATTTACATTTCAGGTATATGACTCTTACGCGTTTACTTATCCGCGATTTTCGTAATATCGCCGCCGCAGATTTGCCTCTGGCTACCGGATTTAATTTTCTGGTTGGCTCTAATGGCAGCGGCAAAACCAGTATACTGGAAGCGATTTATACTCTGGGTCACGGGCGCTCTTTTCGCAGCATTCAGGCTGGGCGAGTCATCCGTCATGACTGTGATGAATTTGTTTTACATGGACGACTAGGACAACGGAAGAATGAGCGGGAACTGTCTATCGGTTTGAGCAAAAACCGTCATGGCGATAGCAGAGTCAGAATTGATGGCAATGATGGCGGTAAAATTTCAGAACTAGCCAAGATGTTGCCTATACAGCTTATTACCCCGGAAGGATTCACCCTGTTAAATGGCGGGCCAAAGTATCGCCGGGCCTTTATTGATTGGGGTTGTTTCCACAATGAGCCACGTTTTTTTTCTGCATGGGTAAACTTGAAACGGCTGCTTAAACAACGCAATGCAGCACTGCGACAAGTTACCCGCTACAGCCAGATACGGCCCTGGGATCAAGAATTGGCACCCCTGGCCAACCAGATAAACCAGTGGCGAGCTGAATACGTTACAAACATCACTCAAGATATTGCTGATACCTGTAAACAGTTCTTACCCGAATTTATATTGAGTTTCTCTTTCCAACAGGGATGGGACAAAGAGAGTGATTACGCTGAATTGCTGGAACGCCAGTTTGAGCGTGACAGAGCATTAACCTACACGGCTTCCGGCCCGCATAAGGCAGATCTGCGCATCCGTGCAGAAGGAACGCCAGTAGAAGATATGCTATCCCGCGGTCAATTAAAATTGCTGATGTGTGCACTGCGGCTAGCACAGGGTGAATATTTCACCCGACAGAGCGGACAACAATGTCTGTATCTGCTTGATGATTTTGCCTCCGAACTGGATGCCGGCCGCCGTCAGTTATTGGCCGAACGTCTAAAATCCACGCAAGCTCAGGTCTTTGTCAGTGCAATAAGTCCTGGTCAGGTCACAGATATGCTTGATGGAAATAGCAGGATGTTTCGCGTGGAAAATGGCAAAATAGAGGTTCAACCACAGGATTAAAAATGAGCGAGAAACGTTGATGTCGAATACATATGACTCCTCAAGTATCAAGGTATTAAAAGGGCTGGATGCGGTTCGTAAACGTCCGGGCATGTATATCGGTGATACAGACGATGGTACCGGCTTACACCACATGGTCTTCGAGGTTGTCGACAACGCTATCGACGAAGCCCTCGCAGGCCACTGTAGTGAAGTTATCGTCACTATCCATGCCGATAACTCTGTCTCTGTACAGGATGATGGTCGCGGTATTCCTACCGGTATACACGAAGAAGAAGGTGTTTCAGCAGCTGAAGTTATTATGACTGTGCTGCATGCGGGGGGTAAATTCGACGATAACTCTTATAAAGTTTCCGGCGGTTTGCACGGCGTAGGGGTTTCTGTTGTTAACGCCTTGTCTGAAAAGCTGGAACTGGTTATCCGCCGTGACGGCAAAGTTCATGAACAGACTTATCACCTTGGTGTGCCACAAAGCCCACTAAAAGTCGTTGGTGAAACCGAACAGACCGGTACCCGTGTCCGCTTTTGGCCGAGCATGGATACTTTCAGTAACAACACTGAATTCCAGCACGACATTCTGGCTAAACGTCTGCGTGAGCTGTCCTTTCTGAACTCAGGTGTATCTATCCGCCTGCTTGATAAACGCACCAATATTGAAGACCATTTCCATTATAAAGGTGGTATTAAGGCGTTTGTTGAATTCTTAAATAAAAACAAAACACCAATCCATCCCAATGTTTTCTATTTCTCTACAGAAAAAGATAGCATCGGTGTTGAAGTCGCATTGCAATGGAACGATGGTTTCCAGGAAAATATTTACTGCTTTACCAACAACATCCCGCAACGTGATGGTGGTACTCACTTAGTTGGTTTCCGTACTGCGATGACCCGTACTCTCAATAGCTATATGGACAAAGAAGGGTACAACAAGAAATCTAAAGTCAGCGCCACCGGTGATGATGCCCGTGAAGGCTTGGTCGCAGTTATTTCCGTTAAAGTACCTGATCCAAAATTCTCTTCTCAGACCAAAGACAAACTGGTTTCTTCCGAGGTGAAAACGGCGGTTGAAACACTGATGAACGAGAAGCTGGTGGAATACCTGCTGGAAAACCCGAATGACGCTAAAACCGTCGTCGGTAAAATTATCGACGCAGCCCGCGCCCGTGAAGCAGCCCGTAAAGCACGCGAAATGACACGCCGCAAAGGGGCTCTTGATCTAGCTGGTCTGCCCGGCAAACTAGCAGATTGTCAGGAGCGTGATCCGGCACTGTCCGAACTCTACTTAGTGGAAGGGGACTCTGCGGGAGGTTCCGCAAAACAGGGGCGTAATCGTAAAAATCAGGCAATTTTGCCATTGAAAGGTAAAATCCTGAACGTTGAAAAAGCGCGTTTCGACAAAATGCTCTCTTCTCAGGAAGTCGCAACCCTGATCACTGCGCTGGGCTGCGGTATTGGCCGTGACGAATACAACCCGGACAAGCTGCGTTATCACAGTATTATCATCATGACAGATGCGGACGTCGATGGTTCTCATATCCGTACTCTGTTGCTGACTTTCTTCTATCGTCAAATGCCAGAAATCATTGAACGTGGTCATGTATTTATTGCGCAACCACCACTGTATAAAGTGAAAAAAGGCAAACAAGAACAATACATTAAAGATGATGAAGCAATGGATGAGTACCAACTGTCCATTGCATTGGATGGCGCATCACTTTACACCAACAAACACGCACCCGCCCTGAAAGGGGAACCACTGGAAAAACTGGTGACAGAATTCAATAGCGTGCAGAAAATCATTAAACGTATGGAGCGCCTGTATCCACTAAGTCTGTTGAACAATCTGATTTATCATCCAAAGCTAACTGAAGAAGAGCTGTTTGATAAAACCAAAGTTGAAGAATGGATTAAAACGCTGGTTACTCGTCTGAATGACCGTGAACAACACAGCAGCAGCTACAGCCATCGCCTCCATGAAAACCGTGAGCGCCAAATGTATGAACCCGTTCTGTGTGTTCGTACACATGGTGTTGATACTGACTATCTACTAGACTTCGATTTTGTCCACGGTGGTGAATATCACCGTATTACCCAATTGAGCGACAAACTTACCAATTTGATCGAAGAAGACGCTTATATTGAGCGTGGTGAACGCCGCCAACCTGTCTCTGATTTTGAGCAGGCTCTGAACTGGCTAACCAAAGAATCACGTCGTGGCCTGTCCATACAGCGTTACAAAGGCCTGGGAGAAATGAACCCTGAGCAGTTATGGGAAACAACCATGAACCCAGAAACCCGCCGTATGATGCGTGTGACAGTAAAAGATGCTATTGCAACTGATCAACTGTTCACAACCTTGATGGGTGATGCTGTTGAACCTCGCCGTGCATTTATTGAAGAGAACGCCCTGAAAGCGGCCAATATTGATATCTAATTGCTATTCTTAACAATCTCCAAAGCGCTCATATTTATTCTCTATGAGCGCTTTTTTATCTGTTATTTATAACCAATAAAGTGTAATTTATCTAATGTTTCTGTAAAACATCACTTAAATATAATCTAAGGATATAATATGGCTGACATGATTTACATGACGATAAAGGGAAAGAAACAAGGATTAATATCAGCGGGATGTTCTTCTGTTGATTCTATTGGTAATAAATATCAAGCAAACCACTTTGATCAAATATTAGTTTATAGCTTAAGCCACGCGATAACATGAGCTCAAAACGTCGAACATCAACCCATTGTTATTCAAAAACCTATCGACAAATCATCACCATTACTTGGTGTTGCTATTTCTGATAATGAGTCTCTTGAATGCTCTATTGATTTTTACCGAACTAACTCAAATGGTGCTCAAGAACGTTATTACAATATAAAAATCACTGGTGCCACAATCACTGAAATAAGTGTGTTACATCCACACTCATTGAATCATAATGAGCTTCCACCACAGGAAAGTATTTCGTTAAAATATACAAACATTACCTGGAATCACCTTATCGCAGGTACTGGTGGTTATAGTATTTGGGATGACAGGATTTATTAAAAGAGCAAAACAAGGCGTTTTAACTTCACGCCTTGTTTCATTAACGAACTTTTCTCGGTAGAACCAAAGCATATAAAATAGAGAATATCATACTTCCTATTTTAATCTCTTCACTATTTAAATTAATGAATTTCGATATAAAATCATGGTGCTCATTAAGGCCAACAACAAATAGTTGTATATAACCAAATATAATTACGCTTTTTATCCACAATCTTTTTTATAAAATAAAATGAGATAAAAACAACTAAAGACATAATATAATAAAGAGAAATATCCCACCCAGTGGGCTTAGTGGAAATTGTAACATCGATATAATTCATTGATATAATTCATTATTATTACCATTAGTAAGTTAGTATAACTACTTCAATTTTATTGAAAAAATAATTCTAATTAAAATAGAAATTACAGGATCATTACAGCCTCTAACAACCCATGATTCATATTATTTATATCTGGCGGATTCGACTAATAAGTGCAATTTTTCAGAAAGGCGGTCAGTTGCTATAGTAGGCACCTTTCCCGCCACAGGAAAATGCACTATGGCCTATACACAACTGACCGAGACAGAAAGATATCAGATTTCCAGTTTAAAAAAAGCGGGTTTTTCACAGCGTTTCATTGCTGAGTCACTTAAGCGAAGCCCGTCGACCATCAGCAGAGAATTGAAGAGAAATCAAGAAGTCCAGACATACTGCCCTGAACAGGCTCATTTGAAGGTATTGGCTCGTCGTCATTTTGCTAAGAAAGCCGTGAAAATAACGCCGGAAGTAAAAAAATGGATAAAACGGTTAATTTGGAAAGACTTAAGTCCTGAACAGGTGGCTGATTATTTAAAGCAACATAAAGGGATATCTTTGCATCATGAGACAATTTATAGACTGATTTATAAAGATAAAATAGAGGGGGGTGATTTATGGCAACATCTGCGAATTGGCAGAAAACCCTATCGTAAACGTTATGGTAGCTATGACAGAAGAGGCAAAATTAAAAATCGGGTCAGTATTGATGAACGCCCGGAAATTGTTGATAAAAAAGAACGTATTGGCGACAGGGAAGGAGATACGATGATANGGAAAGGAAAAAAAAAGTGTCTTATTAACATTGGTTGACCGCAAGACGCTGTATACAATTATCGTTAAACTTGATAGCAAGCGAGCTTCAGAAGTCGCGAAAGCGGCAGTGAAAGTATTATTTCCGTTAAAACAAAAGGTTAAGACCATCACGTTCGATAACGGTCTGGAGTTCGCAGATCATGAAATCATCAGTGAAAAATTAGAAACCCAAATTTACTTTGCTCACCCTTATTCGCCTTGGGAAAGAGGGATCAATGAGAATATCAATGGGTTAATCAGACAATACTTTCCAAAGGGAACCGATTTTAATGAAATCTCTGATCAGGAAATAAATTTTGTGGTAAACCGATTAAATAATCGCCCCCGGAAAACACGGGGTGGGAAAACACCGAATGAATTATTTAAGGGAATACGAACATGTTTACTTCCAGATTAACGATGTTGCACTTATTATGTGAATCTACCTCTTCTATCATTATATTATAATACAAAGAGTAACATCATCAGCCACCATTTCTGTGCTTAATATTAAAAAGACCTTTTCTTTACATATAGGCTAAAATAGCTATTTATAAAACAAAAGTTATTTAGAGTATTTCCTTGGTATCAAAAAAGCATATAATATTGAAAATATAACACCACCAAACTTTATACTTTCACTTTTAAAGTTAATAAAATAAGGTATATCGTATTCATATCCTGTTAAAATTAGCTGAATGCTAGATAATATAAGAACAAAAATAACATCAAAAACAATAAAAAAATTATTACTACTTTCTTCTACAATTCTTTTTATAATAAACAAAATAAATAACATAATAATAGAAAAAAAATAGTAACACAATATATCTAACCATGATGATTTAGTTGAAATAATAATATCAGTATAATCCATTATTCTTTTTCCTTTTGTATTTTATAAATACCCCAAGCAGTATAAGAATCGGCAGCAACTTCTGTTGATAAGCTAATTACATCCATTTCTTTCCACCCTCTGGTAAAATCACTATTGATATTTCTAAATAAACTCCAAGATTTTTCCCTTGGCTTCAAGACTCTTCTAAAAATTCCATAACCTGAAAGAGCCAAATCAACAGTTGCATAAGCAATATCTGCATCTTTATCACTTAGGCCAATTTTGTTAGCAATATACCTGTATCCTTCTCTGACACCACCATTAATATTTTCTCTGTACAATAGATAATATCCATTTTCAACAATATTATTGTATCCATGAGACATTACTGGAACACCAAACGAAGCACATGCTAACCCTAGGGAAGCTTTACAAACTGTATACCCAGTAAGAAGTTGAGTACCACCAGCAACAAATCCAACTTGCTTTAACATAAGAGTAAAAAAACTTGATTTTTCTCTTTCCTTTTCAATTATTACATATTGCTTTACTCTATTTGCTGTTAAATAGAAAGCTTGCTCTTTCAGGTGATCTATTTCAAATTGGATTAATTCAATTGCACCACTTGAAGATAAACAATGAACACGAACCCGTCCCAATATATCCTCTATAAAAATATTTACATCTGAATTAAAATCCATTTCAATTTTACTATGACTGATATAGCGAAAAGATAACGTTCTTGCCAGCTCTCTTAATTCTCTTACTTTTAAACTCAGTAGCTTATCTTGTTCCATCCCCGTCATCTCCATAAAAATGATTTACTAGGTAGATACAAATCATAAATATAATTTATGGAATATAACAAAAATAAACCAATAAAGAAACAATCAACAGAACCATCAAATGCCATATAGAGAAATCCACCCGAATAACGAGTGGATTTTTACATAAATAAATAGATTAAAATGATTAAGCCAGAATACGTAACATACGACGCAGAGGCTCTGCTGCTCCCCACAATAATTGGTCACCTACTGTAAAAGCAGATAAATATTCTGGGCCCATATTCAGCTTACGTAAACGCCCCACAGGAGTATTCAACGTGCCTGTTACCGCTGCCGGAGTTAATTCCCGCATACTCAGCTCACGATCATTTGGGATCACTCTTACCCAGTCATTGTGCGCAGCCAGTAATTGCTCAATTTCAGGAATCGGAATATCTTTTTTCAATTTCAGAGTAAATGCCTGGCTGTGGCAACGTAAAGCTCCGATACGTACACACAAGCCATCAACGGTAATAATCCTATTACCGGTATTGAGGATCTTGTTGGTTTCTGCCTGCCCTTTCCACTCTTCACGGCTCTGACCGTTATCAAGCTGTTTATCAATCCATGGGATCAAACTACCTGCCAGTGGTACGCCAAATTGGTCTGTTGGTAAAGAACCGCTACGGGTGAAATCTGTTACCTTTCTTTCAATATCCAGGATAGCAGATGCCGGATCTTGCAGCTCTTTTGCTACCTGAATGTGCAAAGAGCCCATTTGAAGCAGTAATTCGCGCATATGACGGGCACCGGCACCAGAAGCTGCCTGATAAGTCGCAACAGAAGCCCATTCAACCAAATCATTAGCAAATAAACCGCCCAAAGACATCAGCATTAAGCTAACGGTACAATTACCACCAACAAAAGTTTTTATACCTTTATTAAGACCTTCCTGAATATGAGCATGATTGACCGGATCAAGAATAATGATGGAATCATCATTCATACGCAGCGCTGATGACGCATCAATCCAATATCCCTGCCAACCCGTTGCTCTTAACTTCGGATAAACCTCATTGGTGTAATCCCCACCTTGGCAACTAATAATAATATCCAGAGCGCTAAGAGCCTCAATATCGAAAGCATTCTGTAAGGTACCTTGTTGACCTGTAAAATCAGGTGCAATCTGCCCATGTTGTGATGTCGTGAAGAATACAGGATGAATAATATCAAAATCCCGTTCCTCAATCATACGCTGCATTAATACTGAGCCGACCATACCACGCCAGCCGATAAAGCCCACATTTTTCATCGTTATTGTCCTGTCTTAGGGAGTGTCAATCAGAGATTATAACTACACTAAAGCTGACAAAATATAACCAGAGGCGCAAGTGAATTTATTAACTATTCGCAAAATATTTAGTGGCGCAGTTAATACAAAAGGGATAACAAATCCAAAACCATAAAATTTATATTCACCCCATATCTCACAGTGGAAGTGACCATTTCACTAGCCACCTATCGGTGGCAAACATCGTCAAGCGACTGTTCCCCATCCGCACTGGACGGGGTTTACAGCATTTTTTACTAATCTTCTAATCTTTAAGCTAAATCTAACTGAACCTTAGATTTTTCTTTGGGGTGTGGTTTAACACTTACCACTTCACCAGGTTTGGAAATAAAACGGACAAATGTTTCATGGCTGACGAAAGTTGCACCACAGTTTATGTTTTGACACTGGTTGTAACGTTCTTTTGTCTGACTGGAATGTTCAAAACTACTGCGTGCATGAGCAGCTTTACCACAAAGAGGACACTTGATCATATATTTTACCTTAAATGAAAAACAAACTCTCATTATGTGAACAATATAACAATCAGATCTCATTTAAAGAACAATTATTTCATATCGAGATCATCAATTTTTAATTCCAGAGCCAGCGCTGTTGTAAAACCTCCACCAGATCCATTCATAGTGTGAGTGACAGTCGTTAGTGTCCATTCCGTATTATCTATTTCTGGCTTAAAACCAGTGACTTTTATGGGTACTTCGGGGTAAAGATCTGCACGCCCCCGAGCCAGTTGAATTGAAAATGTCGCTGTACCACGTTGCATTTTTTCCCAGACAACTTTAGCAGCGCGTTTAGCGCTGGCTTCATCAGCATAAATACGGGAAAGTTCCAGTGCATTATCCTTACTGCCAACCAAATATGATTTTGATTTGTCAGTATTTTCCTGATTTTTTCGCTTAACGGTTAAAATGTGCTTTTTTTCCGGCTTACGGGTATCCAACCAATTTGCTACCACGCCAGTATAAGCATCACGGTCAGACAGAGTAAAATTATGGCTGTCTCCTAACTGACGAGTGATAACTAATGCAGGAATAATTTGACCACTGGCTGTTTTGTTCTGTCCTTGCCGGATAAATATCAATTTGCCATTTTTTACTGAAGCAATTGCCCCTTCCTGATTTGCCAACCGGGTAAGAAAGCTACTATCAGACTCATTTGTCTGATCGATATGATTAATAAATACTTGCTCTATATCCTTATGCAAATCAGCGGTAAGTTTATTTCTGGCAGCAATAGTACGAACAATATCGCCAATCGTTTTCTCATGATAAGACTCTTCGCGTCTCATATTGAGAGATTCGCGGAAATCAGCACTGCGGGCACGGATAGTCAGTTTATCCGGCGCTCCACTGTGCTCAATTTCATCTACAGTAAAACGCCCCTTACTAATTAGTGGTTGATCGCGCCACCCCAATGCCAGAGAAATCACATTCCCTCTGGAAGGTAGCATCAAGGTTCCATCTGCATCATCCAGTTCAATATCAAGCTGATCAGCCTCAAAACCACGATTATCTGTCATCGTCAGTGACATCAAGCGCGACTGAATGCGCTCGCTGATATCTTTATTATCAATTTCCAGAAGAAATGCCGGGGTGTTGCCTTTTTCGGTAACCCGATCAAACTCAGATGTCATGGTAACACCTCACCAACTCTACCGGATAGATTGTCTGTGAGCATAGAGAACTGTCCCTGCAAATCACCAAACATTTCCCCCAGAGAGCTATCAACTCGCCGCAATGTCAAAGTAAAATCAATTTTGCGGGCAGCACCATTCGACATAAACTCCGTTTTTGTCTGGTCGATACTCTCAATCACAAACATGCCATAAATCGTGCCATTGCCATCTAAAAAAGACCATGCTTTTCCGCTATCAGCCATAACTTGTAAAACCATCAACGATAAGCGACCACCGGTAATTTCTGGATGTAATGTGCCGGAAAGTGTCATAGTGTCGTTATCCGGCCCCAGAAATTGCCAGGCAGGCCGCATTCCGATACGGCTGTTAAAAGCATGTCTCCATGACTGCTGATGTTGCAAATTCTGGTATGGCGTAGTTTTCAGCATAAAAACAAATAAACCCAGTGCAGCCATCATAATTAGAATTCCCCTCTGTCAGAGTATGAACTACGTAAACGAGCTTGCTGTTTACGTTCCCGATCATCCAGTTCGCGCCTGACCGCTGCAGCAATATCCTGCGCAGACTGCCCCGGAGCACCATAAATATTTATGTGATAGACAGGCGATTCATTACGATACTGTATCTGTTTTTTATCTACCTTTTCCTGAACCTGTGGATAAGCATGAATCGGCAAACTCTGAATATGCAACGGTGCAGTTCTGGCCGCAGTAGAAGGTGCCATCACACTTAAAGAAAATGCAGCAGCAGCGGCAAATTTAGCTGTCTGGCGTCGACTAATGATATTAACAGGGCCTGAAACAATCTCCGGTCCATATTCGCCAACAATACCGAATTTTCCAGCTGGAATAATTCTCCCCTTACTATGTTTGGGCAATACCGAACTGACATCAGAACTAATGTTATTACTGACGCCTTTTGAAGCATCATCCCACGGCCGCATCCACTCAGGGATATAATCAGACAATGAGGTCAATTTCTTTTTCAGCGCCTCCCATTTTTCATTAATCCCATCTAGCAAACTGTTAACTATCGCGGTTCCGAACTCTTTAAATTTATCGGGCAGACTCATTATGCCGGTAATAATTTCATTCCATTTATCTGAAATCGATATTTTAATACTTTCCCAGATATTCAATGTATTTTGTTTAACAACTTCCCAGGCATTACTTATATTAGTTTTTATATTCTCCCAAGTTTCCACAACTCTCAGTTTAATTGATTCCCATTTCTCACTTAGACTAGTTTTAATATTTTCCCAAAGCTGGGAAAATTTCGGCCCCAGGGCTTCCCAGTTTTGCCAAATATAAACAGCAGCCATAGAAATCAAACCAATAATGGCAAGGATTGGGTTAGCCATCATCAGACGACCCACGATCATCATGGTGCTACCCAACATTTTCAGAGCGTTCCCCACAAATCCGAGGGCTCTCACGCCAGCACCGCCAAAGAGAGTCAGACTATATTTCGCCACTGCTAACGGAAGTAATATTGAAGCGATCGCTTGGGCCAAGGCGCCGAAAACAGTTAGCATCCCTCCGATTACCATCGTGATCGTCGCAAGTGTTGCAGCCAAGCGTGGATTAGCCTCCATCCACTCACCGACTTTATTAACCACATTTGTCACTTGCTGAGTGGCTCCCCTTAAAGGACCTTCTGCGCCGGAAAACATCTGAACCCCCAGATCACTCCAGGCAGCATTAAGTTTTTGGATATCACCAGTGAGGCTGTTTGTCATTGTAGATGCAACTTTTTGGGATTCGCCTTGGACACTCTTTAATTTAGTGATAAATGCCTGTAATCCCCCTTGCCCAGCTTGATCCACTAACACATTCAAAGCAGGAACGGCATTTTCACCACCAATTGCGGTGAAATAACCAATACGTTGTTCTCTGCTCATTGACCGAGTTTTATCATCCAATTCAGCGAGGATGTCAGGTAATTGCCGTAAATTACCTTTAGCATCACGGGTCTTGATACTTAGTTGTGCCAATGCAGCGGCAGCGGCTTTAGGCGGTTCAGCCAACCGTCCCAGCACACTGCTCAGAACCTCTCCAGCCTCACTTCCTTTGATATTGGCATCACTCAGCTTTCTGGTAGCAGCAGCAACAGTTTCAATATCAATCCCCAAAGAAGAAGCGGTCGGCGCAACAAATTTCATGGTGTCACCCAATGCCGCCAACGTCGTTTTTGAACCAGTAAACGTTGCCGTTAAAACATCACTCACACGGCTCATCTCTTCGGATTGTAATTTGAACCCTTCCAGCACATTAGTGCCAATATCAATGGTAGTGGCGAAATCTGCACCACTAGCCTGTGACATTGATACCGTACCGGGCATCATATTCTTTATCTGATCAGAGGAATAACCCGCAGAGGCATGAAGACTCTGCCCTTGCGCGATTTTGCTGGCATCAATTCCGGTACTTTTGCTCAACTCACGACTTTGATTGAGCAACATGGCATATTCAGGAGAATTTTTTTCAATATTAGTTTGTGCCTGAACTTTGGCCATTTGAGCCTTAAGATCATAACCCGGCATTAAAAAGTTTTTGCTGGTTGTCAGTATCTTAACGCCTGCCGATTTTGCATTAGCGCCATGCTGGCTAATGCGATCACGAAGATCTTTAATTTTGCTATAACGACTTCTACCGCGATTTTCTTCCTTTTTGCTACTGTCATGCGCAGTTCCCTGCGCATATTCAGGGGCAGAATAAGATTTAATCGCTTCACCAGTCTGATTTAATCGCTTGAGTTCATCACTGTTTTGCCGAATAGAATCCGCCAACTTTTTATTATTCCGTTGCACGGATTTCAAGGCGTTGGTCAGCTTATTAACAGACTGTATTACAAATTTAAGCTGTGACTGTGTATTACTCATTTTCTGCACCACTTCTTAAGATGGCCCGATGTCGCCAGTCCAGTAATTCCAGCAGTGACATTTCATTTGTTACTGCTGGAGACCAGTGGAAAACGGTGGCAATATCTGCCACCAATTCATCTACGGTTAGTCGGTTTGGAAACCGGACTTCGCCGACTTCGGTAACAAAAAATTGACCACCTCAACACTGAGATTAATCAGATCGCCAGGTGTCATTGCCAACAGGTCGCTTTTGGTTAAAGCGGGTGTGGTCACACGTGGCAAAACTAAAATCATTGAGTCCACATCCATCTCCAGCAGAGCCTGTAGCCGTGCACCACGCAGCGCACCACTGTTAGGTTTACGCACCACCACTTCAGTGATGTTGCTATTACCACGTGCAAGCGGTTCTTCTAATACGATTGTGCGCTGCTCGTCGTTTTGAGTAATGAGTGTTTCTGTCATGGTTCAACCTTGTTTATCCGATTAGATTAAAGACCCATAGCGCGACGATGATCTGCCAGGCGATCTTCACCATTAACCACTTCAACCATATTGACGGTATCCACTTCGATCAGGACTTCTCCATCCCATGTCAGTTTGAAGTAGGTATTTTTAGCGCTAATTTTGGTCTGAGTGTTATCGCCCTGCTTATAGGTGCCGTGGTCAAATTCATGGAAGCGGCCACGCATCACGACTTCAACAGCAATCACATCGTTGGTATCATCGCGCTGGAAGGAGCCTGCAAAGCGCAACATTACACCATCAGCTTTAGTTAGCCCCCACTGCCGATAATGCCGAGCCTCCATACCTCCCAGAGTAAATTCAACATCCAATGCGCCTTCATCCAGACCTAAGTCCACGGTCGCGCTACCGTTCATACCACCGCCACGATAGGTTTCCAATTTACGGCTCAGTTTAGGCAGAGTAAGTTCTTCTACTATTCCCTGATAGCTATTGCCGTCATTAAACAAATTCAGGTATTTAAGTTTGCGTGGTAATGCCATCTGTGCCCCCTTAGCCGTTTATGCTTTTTGCGAAATCCATCAAATAACGATCTGTAATACGCTGGCGTAACATCATGTTTTCCAGTGGTGGTACAGGTGTATAGTCATAATCGAGAGTCAATTTGCCCGCTTTCAGAGTATCTTTATCATTGGCTCTTTCGTCGTACCAGCACTTACCATCAATGATGTAACCCCCAGATTTCAATTCGCGGAATTTGGCGTTAATACCTTCGATAATGTCTCGTACCAGCGATGGAGTCAGTGGTTTATCGATCGCCCACATATGTGCTTCAGCCATGGTATCAGCCAGTACCTGTGCAGTACGGGTATAGCTTTCGAACTGGAACAATAGATCATCAGCACAAGTGCGGGAACCCCAGAAACGGAAACCGTTTTTACGGATAAGCGTAGTGATACCATTTTGGTTTAGCAGGCCAGAATCAGTCGCTGGGTCTTGCAGATCCCAGAATACGTCAGCAGAAAGACCGGTCACACCATTGACGCCGATGTTGGACAATGTCTTGTGCCAACCGGTTTCTTCATCAATTTTGGCACGCAGACCCAAGGCACGGGCAGTAGCGTAGGCGGTAACCTCTTTATTGGAAACAGTATCCCAACTCAAGAAATCAGGCCAAATCAGCATCAGCTCGCGCTGACCGAAGTTTTTGCGATATTCGAGAACTTCCGGGATAGTCTTACAACCATAAGCACTGACATAAGCCATTGCTCTTAGTTTTTGTGCAACACTTACCAATTCAACAGCAACAGCTTTTGTATCCAGACCAGGAACACCCAAAATTCGTGGTTTCACACCTAATTGGCTTTGTGCTGCCAACAGTGCCTGTATACCTGTTTTCTTTCCTTCATTAGTAGTGGTACCAATGATATTGCTGGTGGTTTTCTCTTCCGTGTCACCTTCTTCCACACGGACAACAACAGTGACAGGTTTAGACTGATCTGCGATAGCTTTAAGTGCCTGAGGCAATGTACCGGTTGTACCGGCTTTGCCAATGGCAGTTGAAACATCAGTAATCAAGACTGGCGTATCTAATGGAAAAGTTTTGTCTACTTCAGGACCACCACCAGTACACACCATACCGACAATAGCGGTGCTAACAGTGGTGATGGTGCGTGTGCCTTCGTTAATTTCCTCTACACGGACGCCGTGATGATATTCTTGTGCCATATTAGCGGTTCTCCTATTAAGGTGTCCCGCTATGTTGAGGTATCCAAACCATTAAATCATTCGATAGGAAATGTGTGGGGGATGATACAAACCAAATCGATTAATTTATTGTTTTTTAGTAAGTTAACCGTAAATTTTTGTAGATAGTGGGAAATGAAATACTGTAAATCAATACCAGTATTTTCCTGTAAATAACTATTCTGGTCATTTATTAACACCCGGATATAGCTAATCTTCGTCATATGTGATCCTACTTAATATCAATAAGAGGTTATTTTTATGGGAATTATCACGGATTGAGTTATTTTGAAAAATCTTGAAAGGTTGAGAGTTACCGGTTTTGATGCAGATTTTTAATCCTTATACAAAACACAAGAGGTAACTCTCGTGCTTCTCAAGGAAAAATGAGTTGTGGACAAACATGATATTAATAGATAGAAAACGGATCTGGGCGGGGAGGAATCTAGACCAGATTTAATCTGACAGACACCTGTATAACTAACCGGTAACTGTCAGATTAGGTTTTAAACTAATACACCTGATTATATTACTCTGCGGGTTTTTCAGGCCAGTTAATGTCAGGCGCGAATGAAACATCAACCCGGCTCAGTAATACCACATATTTTTTCCAAGCAAGCAATGACGCTTTTTCTGATTCAGAGGCCATTTCAGTCTCAGCGGCATATTGCAGTAAAGTCATAGCCTCATCTGCTTGTTGGCGAAGAGTGGCACGTTGTTGCTCTGCTTGTTCAATCTGACTGGCTTTTTGAGCTTTAATATCCGTTACCCATTTTTCACCATCCCATTTATCAAAATCGGTAGCGGGTTGTTTAAATGTCAGTATTTCTGGTAATTCACCTGGTTCAATAATTTCCTGCTGTTTCCCAGTTTGTGTATTGTAAGCTATTTGTCTGCGGTAATCTGGCACAATTAACCAGTTAGTTAAATCAGATGAACGGCAGGCGATATATCCCTCTTTAGTATCAGGTGGTGCATCTATGCAAGAATTGGCAGGAAGACCGACACCGACAGAAATATATTCATCAGTACTGCTTAAATATTCTCGCGTGCTTGCGTTGTAATTAAACACAATAATATTTCCGCTATCAATGGCAATATTATTTTTATCCAGTATAGCCTTATTCATCAGACAATCCTCACAATGTAATTAAATGCCACGTTTCTCGGGCGTGTTTCATTTTCACCATTCATCCCAATAGATTTGTTTTCCCCTAAACTGCCCCGGTAGTTAGGACCGCCTGTCATACCGCCACGCATGGGATCTGTATCCTCAAGACTAGTTTTATCACTGTTAGTGGTATAAATGCTGTGATTATGTCTTTTGAACGCATCAACTTGAATGCTCAGTAGTTGGCGACCTCTGTCAATGCCGCGCGCATCATCCCACCCTCGGATAAACTCACCTCTTAAATCGGGTAGTTTGCCGTCAGGATAGGCTTCAGCTAATTTCGGATACAGAGATTTATCAAATATTGCCCCATTACATTTCACCCATCCATTTGGGGGGATGTCAATCGGCCAGGGAAGAGGTATCCCTACAGGGATCACTTCGTGTACTGGCATGCTCATTATGCTGCCCTTACAATATAGTTAAATGCCACGTTGCGTGGTCTTGATGCCCCTATATAACCTGTATTGGCAGTCCAAGTTGTTGCTGAACCTACAGTCCTGGCTCTTAGTGAAATAGCTTTATTTTTGGGGTCGGGGGCATCCCATTGTAATGCCACACGATCATTAAGCGAGAAGTTAACAACATTATCAACTTGACCAACTTCCTGTACCAAATAAGACCCCTCTTGCCACACTAGTAATGAACGCGATGGATCGACGCCACGCCCGCTATCCCAACCCCGGATAAATTCACCGCGTAAATCGGGTAAATTACCGCCAGGATAAATCTTCGCTAATTCCGGAAATAGTGACTTATCAAAGGCTGCACCGTTACATTGCACCCACCCGTCTGGCGGTGTGGCAGTCGGCCAGGGAAGTGGCACTCCTACCGGAATTAACTTTTCCAACAAACCAAGGTTTTTCACAAAAGCATTCTTATCTGGGATATCTGCACCGTTCTGATTTTTTGCTAAAGCATTAGTATTTATTTTAGCTGCTAAATCATAAGCTGCTTTCACTGCTTTCGGCGTTGCTGCTGTGGTTTCATCATTACTATTGGTGGCACTGTTGAGTTTTGTAAAACCTTTTTCTGTCAACGTGGCATCTGGGTGATTACGGCTTTTTTCATGTTTTTGAATAGAACTATCTACATATTCACGAGTTGCTAAAACTATAGAGGGATCGATTTTCAGTGTTACTGAATCAGTGTTGCTGACAATCAATATCATCCTGACAGTTTGTGTTCTGCCCGAACCTTCTTGTAATTGTGGTTTGTAGGTTTCTGGGCAGTTTGCTACCGCAATCATATTACCTTCACTGTCAAACAAACCAATTTCACGCATCCACCAACCACCCTCACCTTCTGGGATAATTTGTTCAGCAATAATTTGGTTCGTGTTTACCGGATCGACACTTAATGTATTAATCGCGGCACGGCGTTTTTCATTAATCAGTTGTGTCTGATTAACGTCAGGGGATGGTAATTGACCTCCTCCATCACCAACAGCCATATGGGTAATATCGACTTTTGTTCCCAAGGCAGCAGCGTTTGCTAACTTTGCCGCTCCCATCTTGGTTAAAATTGCAAAGTATTTCATGGTGAAACCCTCAATGTATCTGTATCAATCAAATGAATTGCAGCCCCTAAAGATGCATCGCTGCCAGTAGAGATGATTTCAGGTAAATATTGATAAACAGTGAGATCATCTCCGCTATAACTTGCCGCAGCACAATAAAATTCGCCTTTAACATCCAGATTGACTGATAGACCTATCAGATGGCGACTCACAGGCTTGGCATCAGAAATCAGCCGCTCTAGCTCTAAAAAAGTTTCTTCGGTAATCCCATTTTCCTGTACCGCTATTCCCAACCGAAACGTGCCTGGTGTTTCGTTGTTCTGCCACCATTCCTGTATTTTTATGAGATAGCCTAATGGTTCCACCACACGGCGAATGGCTCCAATGGTCCCCTTATGTTTGTGCAGAAACAGCGAGTTTTTTATAACTTCCCGCTTAGTATTTACCGGCCAGTTTTCATCCCAGCGGTCAACAGACCACGCCCACGCCAGATAAGGTAATAACTCCTCAGGACAGGTATCGGGGTTCCAAAGTTGGCGAAGTGGCACCGGAATGTTTTGTAATTGCGAACACGCCTTAGCGGCAGCTATTTCCAGAACAGTGGAACCTGTTGGCAACAGGCGGTCACTCATCATAACCTCCCACGATTAGAGCTGGATTTGGTTTGG
>NZ_AYSJ01000009.1:0-34560 GCF_000517265.1 Photorhabdus khanii NC19 | reverse complement strand
AACAATCGGAAGTTTGAGTTTTACCCAGTTCCAGTTTTGCGCTGGTGCAATAAGAAGCTTGATCTTTGCATAAAATAATATCCTTCGCCGGTGCTCTTAGTTCCACCTGCTGTACACCAGCCACATGCAGTGCGGCATAAATGGCAGATAGCCGGATATCCCTTCCCAACTTATGTTGATCTTGCACATATTTATCCATATTTTGTTGAGCCAATTTACGGATAGGTTCAGACTCAGGTGTCGGATAGAGATAAAGCACAGCATCAATCTGGTATTCCACTATTTGTACTGACTGTACTTTTACCCGATCAGCAACTGGTCTAACATTTTCGTCATTAAGTGCTACAACCACTTTATCCAGTAAATCTTGTGAAGCCACGCCTTTATGTTCTGTATCCTCTTCATCTTTTTTACCTTTTTCCCATTTCCATTTCCGTGACAAAATAGTTACAGTCACATTGGCAGGAGATGGGCTGATGACGGAAACATCCGCTACAGTTTGATATTCACCTTTATATTCATCTTTATCAGCATGAATACCTTCATTAACTTTAAGGGTGTGATATTCATACGCACCTATCGGACCTGCAACACTTAGTCCTTCAAAGGCTCTTTGGATTCGATCACGGAAGGTATTATCCGGTTCCATAACTGCCCGAGTAACGTTGTAATTCGCTCCCAATTGGTCCAAATCGCCGTTAGTTGCATAAGCCAGCATTACTGCACGGGCAGCTTCATTAACCCTCTGACGCAATATCAATTCCCGATAAGCGTTTTCCTCAAGTAATTTAACCAGAGGTTCAGATTCCAGTTCCAATGTTCGAGTAATAGCATCTCGTTGTTCTTCAGGGTAAAGAGAGATCAATTCAGCTTTGCGTTCAGCTAACAGGCTTTCATAGTCCAGTGGCTCGACTACATCAGGTGGTGGCAATTGGCTCAGGTCAATGGTTGGCATTGTTTTACCTCACAGGGATGGATAGAGAAAACGCTCCGGCGGACTGCTGATAATGGCCGGCTATATCTACCGTCATTTTGCCGTCTTGTAGGGTATTGATGGTTATAGATGTCAGATTGATGCGCGGTTCCCAGCGGCTGATCGCTGTATAACTGGCTGCCATAACTTGCAGACGCAGAGCTGCATTCTGTGGCCAGTCAATCAATTCAGGTAACAGAGAACCATAAGTACGCCGTTCCACACGGCTACCTACTGGTGTTGATAAGATATCGCTGACAGATTGCCGCACATGTGCCAAATCCGTCAGGCTGCGGCCAGTTTGCCTGTTCATTCCAATATACATCATTATGTTGGGTCTCCTGTTGTTGCACCGCCGGACATGACTCCAGTGTGTTTATGAGAATGTAGGGTCACACCATTAGAGCTGAGTTTTCCGCCGGTATTTTCAACATCACCTTCCAGTTTAGTTTTTCCTTTCAGAGCCAGTTCTGGTGCTTTCAATTCCATTTCTTTTTTTGCTTCACACTTGACTTCATGTGAGCTCAGTGAAAGTGATTTTTTTGCATTTAGTCCAATTTTGATGTCTGCTCCCATTGAAATTTCGTTGTGCGATTTCAATCCAATTTTGTTATCTGCTGACATTGAGATTTCGTTGTGCGATGTCAATCCAATTTTGTTATTTGCCAACATTGAGATTTCGTTTTGCGATGTCAATCCAATTTTGTTATTTGCCGACATTGAGATTTTATCGTGTGCTTTTAGTGTTATATTCGTTGCCTCAAGTGTTATGGAATATGAAGCTTGCACATTAGCAGTCTTAATACCTTTTACGGTTAAGGCACCGAATTTCGGCTCATACACCATTACGGCCCCATCAGGGAAAGCAATATGGACAGCTTCGGAAGAAACTGATGGAGCTAGAAATCGATCGGAATAAACAGCCGGTAATACAAAGGAGGTGGTCAGCTCTCCACCAACGGATAGTAATAAAACCTGCTCACTAACACTGGGGGCCCACCAGGTACGGGAATGACCTGCTCGCATTGTCAACCAAGGCCGCCAGTCAGTTTTAAGATTACCTGTCGCGACCCGGCACATACCTCGGGCATGATCTACCTCAGTAACAACACCAGTTCTGATCAGGTTACGCAATAAGCGTAGAAGTTCTGTTAGTTGTGTATCCATATTCGGAAAAATGCCATATAGGTAGTTATGGGTTTATGTTTGGAAGAATGACATTAAAGGTAGCGGTAGACATTAAAGGTGAATTGTAGGAAAGATCAGACAAATTTCTTGGGAGGGAAAAACTATAACAATATGAATTAAAAAGCCTTTCCCACAATTGAGAAAGGCTTTTATATAATCTATAGTTATAGTCAGAGTTTGACACGATAATTAAAAGAATTTCAATTTTGTACTACCTGACCAAATACTGGGTACAGTGTTACAGGTAATTTTACTTGGCTTGATTGTTGACGATTCCTAATATAAGGTAATAATTCTGTTGAAAAAGCAATCAAGGTAATATGGTTGTCTTTATCCGTCTGTTATCTTTAATCCCATAGTTGCAGAATAGGTTTTGTTGTGGCTGATATAACCTCTGGCATTTCGACTTCAGTGCCATGTGGCAGGATTACGCTATATTCAGACAATTCAGGGAATTTTTTAAATACCAGTTCAACCAACCCTGGATTAGCTTCTAAAACTCGTTCAGTCATACCTTGAGTTCGGCCATAGTGACGCCAGCATAAAGCGTCAACAGTATCATTTTGCTGTGAAATTATTTTCATTAAGTATCCCCTCTATATTACAGAAAATTTTATTAAATTAGAGTGTTATGGTGTGCTAACAAGATAGGAAGAAACAACCAGGCAACATTGTTAAGGGAATAGTACAAACGAAAACAAAAAGCCACCTTCCAGTGGCTAGTTCAACTATCGTCTTCTCAGATTTGCTGAATCATAAGAAAAATCTATTTTTCAGTTCATTTTTCAATGTAATCATAACTGACTGAGAAAATTTAGATTTTTTATCAAATAGAATTTCCAAATGCATATCATTTACCTATCACATTTATTCTTTTGTTACACTTATTCATCAAGCGTTTCGTGATGGTTAACAAGTTGTTTTGCAAGTGGTGTTGATAACTCAGCAATCCAAGCTAAAGCCAGTTCTTTATCTTCAGCATGATTACATTCACAGCTTGTTGCCATTCTGGCGATAAAATTAATACGTTGCGCTATTACTGATTCCATAAGAAAGTCCACTGACAAACTTACCTCCGTATAACATAACTGTATATAAGAACAGTACACGTTGATTAGAAAAAGTTAAAGTAGTTTCTTATCTTTTTTGATAACTATATTTGATAGTGTTAATATATTAATTATTGTTTTTATTGAAATAATTAATTATTAAAAAGGTTTCTTTTCGATCGCAACTCCCTATAATTGATAAATTTTTCTTATTTTTAAACTTGAAAAATTCTTTCCCATTATTTGGATGATATATATACAGATTGAAATTTGAGTGTTCATGATGCAATATTCTAATAAATTCATTTAGGATCACTATAGTTCTTAATCAGAGAGCTTTGTGAAGATAACAAACTCACTAAACTGTACTTTTAATGAAAAAAAACATAACAGAGATAAAAATGGGTGCAGATAGTGGAGGAAAACAAGCTATCGAGCGTCTTGTCCATGCATATGGATTCAAATCACGTCAGGCACTTAGCGACCATTTGGGTGTGTCTAAGAGTACAATGGCAAATCGTTATTTAAGAGATAGCTTTCCAGCAGACTGGATTATTCAATGCAATCTTGAAACTAATGCTTCATTGTCATGGCTAAGCACAGGACAAGGAGAAATGTTCCCTGATGGAGAAAAGGAAAAAGAATCTTTAGAAAATATTATTGCACCGACAATCCCACGCGTTAAATTAGTAGGAGGAAGGCTGAATGTTGAAAACCCTGTAATTTTAGATAATGAACTTATCGCCGGAGAAATTAAAAAACCTCTCATTATTGATGACAACAACTCTTGGTATTTGTTGGATGCAGAAGAACCTGATATTCAGGATGGTTTATGGTTGATTGATATTGAAGGGATGCATAGCATTAAAAAGATCATAAAAATCCCGGGCGGTAAAATTCGTGTCTGTGATCACGATGTAACTTTTGACTGTGCAATTAATGAAATTAATTTCATTGGTCGAGTTTGCCTAATGATTTCCAGGTGCTGACAACCTTTTCCATTGTTAATAAATCAATTCTCAAGTATGTAAATCCTATGCTTAATGGCAATTTTTTGTTCAAGAATGCCCTGATGCAGTGGATTTCACATACAATAAGCTTTTTTTTTGCCAGCAGTACTTGCATATCGGGTTTTTGTCTTCATCTGTTAGTTTTTTGTAGAACAGTGCTAACGTTTTCCACTTGGAAAAGAAAAACAATATATTTTGCATAAATTACTCTTGAGTGTTACACAGTATAAAACTAAACATTTAGTTAATTGCCCTGCAAATATTAAGCTGATGAACAATCCATTTTATTTACCGGAAAATATTTATATATCGTAGATAACGATGTGTTGTAAATTAATGATAACTGCTTCCGTGTGTGGCCTTTCGCCAGTAATCTCGCGGCTTGTTGTTGTTCAGCAAATGAAAACGATACTGGTCTGCCACCAATTCTCCCCTGAGCTCGGGCTGCTATCAATCCTGCATTTGTTCTTTCAACGATCAATTCCCGTTCCATTTCAGCCAGTGCACTCATAACGTGAAAGAAAAATCTCCCCATAGAGGTACTGGTATCAATACTGTCAGTCAGGCTCTGGAAATGAACACCACGTTCACTTAAGTCAGAAATCAAAGTGACCATATTTTTTACGCTACGCCCTAGTCGATCCAATTTCCAAACGACTAAAGTATCGCCTTTTTTAAGTTGTTTTAAAGCCCTTTTTAAACCCGGTCTATTGGCTGTTTTTCCACTGATTTTATCCTCAAAAATCTGCCCGCAATTTATACTTATCAACGCATTTCTCTGTAAATCACTGTTTTGGTCATTTGTTGACACCCGGATATAGCCAATCTTTGCCATGTGTGATCCTTGTTAATACCAATAAAAGACTATTTTTATAGAAATTATCACGGATTAACTAATTTTGAAAAACCTTGGTTTAAAAGAAGGGGCTAAACTAGCTGCTGCTGAAGGATTATTAAACTCCGATGGTTATATAACTATTCCTATGATAGTTAATGGTGTACCAAAGAAGTGGATATTTCAGTGGATGACAGGCCCAATTTGTAATAAAGAAGATGTAACTTACCCAGTATTACAGTTTCCACTTGCTTTCCCGAATATGTGCTTAATAGCTCTAACCGCAACAAAAGGCGATGACACCAAGTTCTCGGATCAAGTGTTTCAAGTATCCTCTTGGACTAATTCAGAAGTAAAAGTATTCCCACAATGGTTTGGTACAGGAAGTCAAGGTCTATGTTATCCACTTATTATAGCTATTGGGTATTAAATATACTCAACAACTTAGGGTTTTCACCCAGATACGTTAAAAGCTGGTTATCTTTCTATGAAAAATTTGCCCTATCATGCAAAACATTCTGATGAACGAAGAATGGAATAGTTAACCAAATTGGTATTTCAAAAATACTAGAGATTGACTGACCAATTCCACCATTATCGTAACTTAAAGGAAGACCGGGCACTATACATTCTATCCCCGGTCTTTTTGTTAGTTATGGCAATGGTGGATATTATTCTGCAATAACTATTGATTGAAACAGTTAATAGTAGTTATGCGAGTCATAGCTGATCGACTTCAACAAGGTTTTTTTATTTCCCCCATACTCGCAAATAAATTGTTACATCTGATTCTGACAAAACATCATTTCTGTTTACTGGAAGATAAATTCCAGCCCACACAGTAATCGAAGTTTTACTTACATCTGACACCCATGATGTTTCAATATAAATCCAGGGAGTATCAAGATTAGTCACCGATGCACCAAGAAAAGCAACAGGAAAAACAATTGGAAAAGATATGTTTTTCATTCTTTCTTGATGCGTATTACTCCGATTATGTACATCGCTCTTTGTCAAAATGACTTTTACATACTGTTCTATAATTCCATTAGGACTCATCCACCAGCCTTTATCATCACTGAAATTACTGGAAAAAAACAGGCATCTGGAATCTGATTACCTTTGTTTCCTATATCACGTTTAGCAGCTTCTTTTAAACTATATTTTACAAAATAGCTCAATCCATGATAATTCCCATAAAAATAGTCTCTTATTGGTATTAAGCAGGGTTACACATGACGAAGATTGGCTATATTCGGGTATCAATAA
This sequence comes from Photorhabdus khanii NC19, assembly GCF_000517265.1. Lineage (GTDB taxonomy): Bacteria > Pseudomonadota > Gammaproteobacteria > Enterobacterales > Enterobacteriaceae > Photorhabdus > Photorhabdus khanii. The sequence goes on along the minus strand of NZ_AYSJ01000009.1, from coordinate 28,236 downwards.
ATGACCAAGATAATGGTTTATAGAGAAATACGTTAATAAGAGTAAATTATGAACTATTTTTTAGGGTAGATTTGTAGCAATAACAACCAATTGAAGGTTTAATTCTAGACTATACAGCAAACATTTATAAGGTTTCATTTTGCGTAAAATATAACTTTTCTTCATCTGGAATTTAATGATGCTAACTCCCTTCTCAAACAAAGTTTAGGTTAGATTAGTTATTCTCAAGATAATTACAAATAAAATACAGAAAAGAAACCCGCAGTTATAAGCTACGAGTTCTACTATTAGTATCAGCGTTTCTTTTTCTTCCCTTGAACAGCCTTAAAACGCGGATTGGATTTACAGATAACATACAACCTGCCCCAACGGCGTACGATTTTGCAATCTGGGTGACGGGTTTTCGCCGTTTTAAGTGAACTTAACACCTGCATTTTTACGATCCCTCAATTTATTTATTGCCAATAAAACGCCCAAATTTTTTCTGGAATCGTGCTGTGCTACCTTCTTGAAATAAAGTTTTCTGCTTACCTGTATAGAAAGGATGTGATTCCGATGATACATCAACAGTCACATACGGATACTCTTCTCCATTCAAGGTAATTGTCCGCTCAGTACGAATAGTGGAGCCAACTGTAAAGTAGGTATTAACACTGGTATCGTGAAATACGACTACCCGGTAGTTTGGATGGATATCTGGTTTCATAACTTCACCACAAATGTAATAATATAACATTACAATATCGCAATTTATTTTTATCATCAAGAAAATAATGAGAAACTCTCTCAATTAAACACAAAAAGCCCCTGTATTTTTAATGTACAGGGGCTTATTTTAACTTCTTATTATAAAGCGATTATTCTACAGTCACTGACTTAGCCAGGTTACGAGGCTGATCAACATCAGTTCCTTTAATCAGCGCAACATGATAAGAGAGCAGTTGCAACGGCACAGTATAAAATATTGGAGCAATCAGTTCTTCAACATGTGGTAATGGGATGATTTTCATTCCTTCGCTGTCTGTAAAACCCGCATCCTGATCAGCAAACACATATAGCAATCCGCCACGAGCACGTACTTCCTCAATATTGGATTTCAATTTTTCCAGCAGTTCATTATTTGGAGCTACAATGATGACTGGCATATCTGCATCAATCAGTGCCAATGGGCCATGTTTTAATTCGCCTGCGGCATAAGCCTCTGCATGGATGTAAGAAATTTCTTTTAATTTCAGCGCACCTTCAACCGCAATCGGATACTGATCACCACGGCCAAGGAATAGAGCATGATGTTTATCAGAAAAATCTTCTGCCAGCGCCTCGATAATTTTATCTTTCGACAGCATGCTTTCGATGCGGCTTGGCAGTGCATGTAATGCATGAACAATTTCTTGCTCCTGTTCAGCATTAACACCTTTTAAACGCCCAAGATAAGCCACCAGCATTAGCAATACTGTCAGCTGGGTTGTGAACGCTTTAGTTGAAGCAACGCCAATTTCTGCACCAGCCTTGGTCATCAAAACAAAATCAGATTCACGCACCAAGGAAGAGCCTGCTACGTTACAAACCGTCAACGATGTGAGGTATTCAAGCTCTTTGGATAAACGCAGTGCTGCCAGTGTATCTGCTGTTTCACCTGATTGAGACAATGTAATTAATAAGCTTCCTGGACGACGTGCTGATTTGCGGTAACGGAATTCAGAAGCAATCTCCACATCACAAGGAATACCCGCCAATGCTTCAAACCAGTAACGGGAAACCATACCAGCGTTATAGGATGTACCACAGGCAACAATCTGAATATGTTCAACTTTAGATAACAATTCAGCTGCATTAAGGCCAAGTTCAGACAAATCTACCTGCCCATGGCTTAAGCGCCCTTCCAGAGTACTTTTGATTGCCATTGGCTGTTCATAGATCTCTTTTTGCATATAGTGACGGTAAACACCTTTGTCACCAGCATCATACTGAATATTGGACTCGATCTGCTCCCGTTCAACCGGTTCGCCCTGAGTATTAAAAATATGCACAGTACGGCGAGTTACTTCCGCAATATCACCTTCTTCAAGAAAGATAAAACGACGGGTAACTGGCAGCAGAGCCAATTGATCAGATGCAAGGAAGTTTTCCCCAACGCCTAAGCCAATAACAAGAGGGCTACCCGATCTCGCAGCGATTATTGTTCCAGGATCGCGGCTATCCATGATAACTGCGCCATAAGCACCACGAAGTTGAGGAATAACATGCTGGACAGCCTCCAGCAAAGTACTACTCTGTTTTTGCTCCCAATGAACAAGGTGGGCAATAACTTCTGTATCAGTATCTGATGTAAACTGATAACCGCGCTCAATTAACTGAATCCGCAATTCTTCGTAATTCTCAATAATGCCGTTGTGAACAACAGCAATATAATCAGATATATGCGGGTGAGCATTTTTCTCGTTTGGTTCACCGTGTGTAGCCCAACGGGTGTGAGCAATACCTGTCCCACCAAGGACTGGTTGCTTGTCAACCTCATCAGCAAGTATTTGCACCTTACCGACTTCACGCAGGCGAAGCATATTATTTTCGTTATCAACAACCGCCAGCCCAGCGGAGTCGTAACCACGGTATTCCAAACGACGAAGCCCTTCAATCAGGATTTCAGCAATATCTCGTTGTGCTACTGCACCAACAATTCCACACATCAGTTTTATTCCTAAAAACAGGGCTGATGAAAGCCCTTTATATGTCACGAACCTGATTGTTTTCCGGCTTTGCCGGTCCCCGAGCCTGTAGAGTGGGGATTATTATTTTATTTTTTCTTTACAGGGCGTTTCCAACCCTGAATATGGGTTTGCTTAATTCTGCTTACTACTAATTCGTTTTCAGCGATATTTTTTGTCACTGTTGTCCCCGCACCAATTGTAGCGCCTTTGGCAACAGTCACTGGCGCAACAAGCTGAGTATCAGAACCAACAAAAACATCGTCGCCAATAACGGTTTTGAATTTATTAACACCATCATAGTTACAGGTAATAGTACCCGCACCAATATTTACATTACGTCCAATCTCAGCATCGCCAAGATAAGTCAGATGTCCCGCTTTAGAGCCCTTACCCAGATAAGATTTCTTCATCTCAACGAAATTCCCTACATGGGCTTTTTCAGCGAGTTTAGAACCAGGACGTAAACGGGCAAAAGGCCCAACAGTACAGCCAACTTCCATTTCAGAATCTTCAACAACAGTATATGGACTAAGAACAGAATCATCGCCGATAATACAATTTTTCAATATGCAACCTGTGCCAATCTGCACGTTATTACCAAGGGCTACATTACCTTCTATAATGACATTGGTATCAATAACTACATCACGGCCATGAGTCAGTGTACCGCGTAAATCAAAACGAGCAGGATCCAACAGCATAACGCCCGCCAGTAATAATTTTGCTGCTTGTTCAGATTGATAAATACGCTCAAGAGCGGAAAGCTGGAGGCAGTTATTCACACCTTCCATTTCACTCAAGCGGCTTGGATGTACTGCTTCAATTTTCCGGCCTTCTTTATAAGCCAAAGCAATCACATCAGTAAGATAATATTCACCTTGAGCATTGTTGTTATTTAATTGGGATAACCAACGTTTTAAATCACCACCATTAGCGACCAGAATACCTGTGTTGATTTCATTGATTTTTCGTTGATCTTCAGTCGCGTCTTTTTGCTCAATGATTCCGGTTACTTCTCCGTTCTCACGAACAATGCGACCATAACCCGTTGGATTATCCAGAATTGCTGTCAGTAAACCAATACCACCTTCAGGTTTAACCACCAGCAGACGTTCAAGGGTATCTGCTCCAATCAGAGGCACATCGCCATACAGTATCAGAATATCTTCATCATCAGTAAAATAGGGTGCAGCCTGTTGCATTGCATGTCCAGTCCCTAACTGCTCTGACTGCAATACCCAATTCAACTTTTGATCAGATAAGGCATGCTTCATCAGATCACCACCATGCCCATAAACCAGATGAACATTTTTAGCATCCAACGCCATTGCAGTATCAATCACATGCTGAACCATAGGTTTACCGGCCAGCAAGTGCAGTACTTTAGGGAGATCAGAATACATGCGGGTTCCTTTACCCGCGGCAAGGATCACAACACTTTTTGCACTGTTAGACATAAGAAACCTGATAACTCCAATTTAAGAAAAAAAAGTAAACCTGTTTGCGAGATAAATTACTACATATTTCGCAATACAAAAAAGCCAGTTAGCTTTCACCAACTGGCTTTTTTCTTTAACTGCCTGTATTACATCGCCTTTTTTGTCAGCTCGATTACACGAAGTTTTGCAATCGCTTTAGACAATTCAGCTGATGCCTGAGCATAGTCAACATCACCGTGAGAATTACGGATGTGTTCTTCAGCTTTACGCTTAGATTCCAGCGCTTTAGCTTCATCCAAATCTTTACCACGGATTGCAGTGTCAGCCAGTACGATAACGCCGCTCGGTTGTACCTCAAGGATACCACCAGAAAGGTAAATCACCTCTTCTTCACCGAACTGCTTAACAATACGTACCATGCCAGGTTTTATGGCAGTAAGTAGTGGAGCATGTCCCGGGTAAATACCCAACTCACCTTCACTACCTGTCACCTGAATTTTCTGTACCAAGCCTTCAAACATCCGGCTCTCAGCACTGACAACATTCAGATGGTAAGTCATTGCAGCCATGTCAACCTCCGGTCAGCCGTATTAAAGTTTCTTCGCTTTTTCCACAGCTTCTTCGATGGTACCTACCATGTAGAACGCTTGTTCTGGCAGGTGGTCATAGTCTCCTTCCAAGATACCTTTAAAGCCACGGATAGTATCTTTCAGGGAAACGAACTTACCTGGTGAACCCGTAAACACCTCTGCAACGAAGAATGGCTGAGACAGGAAGCGCTGGATCTTACGAGCACGCGCAACCACCAGCTTATCGTCTTCTGACAGCTCATCCATACCCAGAATAGCGATAATATCTTTCAGTTCTTGATAACGTTGCAGGATAGACTGAACACCACGGGCAACGTTATAGTGCTCCTGACCAACAACCAGTGGATCGAGCTGACGGCTAGTAGAATCCAACGGATCAACCGCAGGGTAAATACCCAAAGAAGCGATCTGACGGCTCAGCACTACGGTTGCGTCTAAATGCGCGAAAGTCGTCGCCGGAGATGGGTCAGTTAAGTCATCCGCCGGTACATAAACAGCCTGTACGGAAGTAATAGAGCCGGTTTTGGTGGAAGTAATACGTTCTTGCAGAACACCCATTTCTTCCGCCAGAGTTGGCTGATAACCTACCGCTGATGGCATACGACCCAACAATGCAGACACTTCGGTGCCTGCCAGAGTATAACGATAAATGTTATCAACGAACAACAGAACATCACGGCCTTCATCCCGGAACTTCTCAGCCATTGTCAAGCCAGTCAGCGCAACACGCAGACGATTTCCTGGTGGCTCATTCATCTGACCATATACCAGAGATACTTTATCCAGTACGTTAGAGTCGGTCATTTCGTGGTAGAAGTCGTTACCTTCACGGGTACGTTCACCTACACCGGCAAATACGGAGTAACCTGAGTGCTCAATCGCGATGTTACGGATCAGCTCCATCATGTTTACGGTTTTACCTACACCCGCACCACCGAACAGACCCACTTTACCACCCTTAGCGAATGGGCAAATCAGGTCCATTACTTTGATACCGGTTTCCAGCAGCTCTTGAGAGTTAGATAACTCTTCATAGCTTGGAGCCGAGCGGTGAATTGCCCAACGCTCTTCTTCGCCGATATCACCTTTCATGTCGATTGGTTTACCCAACACGTTCATGATACGGCCAAGTGTCGCTTTACCAACGGGAACTTCGATTGGGTGACCTAAATCAGTAACGCTTAAACCACGGCTTAAGCCATCAGAAGTACCCATTGCAATACAACGAACAACGCCGCCGCCCAACTGCTGCTGTACTTCCAGCACCAATTTAGCTTCGCCGTTTTGAACCTCAAGTGCATCGTATACTTTTGGTACGGTATCTTGAGGGAATTCGACGTCCACCACGGCGCCGATTACCTGGATAATCTTTCCAGTAGCCATCTTGAATCCTCTACGTAATTCGTAAACCTAGCTGTTAAACCGCGGAAGCACCCGAGACAATCTCGGTCAGCTCCTGAGTTATGCTGGCCTGACGAGCTTTGTTATAAACCAACTGCAGCTCTTTGATCAGGCTGCCACCATTATCAGTCGCGGCTTTCATCGCCACCATTCGTGCGGCCTGTTCACTAGCCAGGTTTTCAACGACGCCCTGATAAACCTGCGATTCGACATAACGACGCAGCAGTATATCCAGCAACGCCTTAGGATCAGGTTCGTATAAATAGTCCCAGGATTTCTTCTTCAGTGTCTCATCATCTCCGGCAGGCAGAGGCAACAACTGAGTAATAGTAGGTTCCTGAGACATTGTATTGATGAACTTATTTGTCACCACATACAATTTATCCAGACGTCCTTCATCGTATGCTCGCAACATGATATTAACCGGCCCGATTAATTCGGACAGTGAAGGGTTATCTCCCATGCCTGTTACCTGAGCAACAACATTGCCCCCAACAGAAGCAAAGAAAGAGGTCGCCTTAGAGCCGATAAGTGCCAGATCACACTGGACACCTTTATCAGACCAGTCTTTCATGTCTAACAACAGTTTTTTGAACAGATTAGTGTTCAAACCACCGCACAAGCCACGATCGGTAGAAACAACCAGATACCCGATACGTTTGGTTGCACGTTCTTCAAGGTATGGGTGTTTATATTCCAGATTACCTAACGCAAGGTGACCAATCACGCTGCGTATGGTTTCTGCATAAGGACGGCTGGCCGCCATGCGATCCTGCGTTTTACGCATTTTGGACGCAGCAACCATCTCCATCGCTTTAGTGATTTTTTGCGTGTTTTGCACGCTGGCGATCTTGGTACGTATCTCTTTTGCGCCGGCCATTCCTGATTCTCCTCATTAACCAGACGGCCCATGTTTAATTAAACCGGGCCGAATAGTGTTACCAGGACTGAGTTGTTTTGAAGGAGTTAAGCAGAGCGTTCAGCTTCGCTTCGATCTCTTCATTGTAACCACCAGACTGGTCAATCTCTTTCAGAAGATCAGCATGTTCACGGCTGGCATACGCAAGCAGCGCAGACTCGAAATCAATAACTTTAGCAATTTCGATATCTTCCAGATAACCACGCTCCGCAGAAAACAGAGACAGTGACTGCTGTGCAACAGACATTGGCGCATACTGTTTCTGTTTCAGCAACTCAGTGACTTTTTGACCATGATCCAACTGCTTACGGGTTGCATCATCAAGGTCAGAAGCAAACTGAGAAAACGCTGCCAGTTCGCGGTACTGAGCCAAAGCAGTACGGATACCACCAGACAACTTCTTCACGATCTTAGTCTGAGCTGCACCACCGACACGGGATACAGAGATCCCTGGGTTAACTGCCGGACGAATACCCGCGTTGAACAGACTGGATTCCAAGAAGATCTGACCATCAGTAATTGAAATAACGTTTGTCGGTACGAATGCTGATACGTCACCTGCCTGAGTTTCAATGATAGGCAGAGCGGTCAGAGAACCCGTTTTACCTTTCACTTCACCATTAGTGAATTTTTCTACATATTCAGCGTTAACACGCGCAGCACGCTCCAGCAAACGGGAATGCAGATAGAAAACGTCACCTGGAAATGCTTCACGCCCTGGCGGACGACGCAGCAACAGGGAAATTTGACGATAAGCAACAGCCTGCTTAGACAAATCATCATAAACAATCAATGCGTCTTCACCGCGATCGCGGAAATATTCGCCCATCGCACAACCAGAATATGGCGCCAGGTATTGTAATGCAGCAGATTCTGAAGCAGTCGCAACAACAACAATAGTATTGGCAAGAGCACCATGCTCTTCTAATTTACGAACAACGTTCGCAATAGTAGAAGCTTTCTGACCAACTGCGACATAAACACATTTAATGCCTGAGTCACGCTGGTTAATGATTGAGTCAATAGCCAGTGCTGTTTTGCCCGTCTGACGGTCACCGATAATCAGTTCACGTTGACCACGACCGATAGGGATCATGGCGTCAACAGATTTATAACCAGTCTGTACCGGCTGATCAACGGATTGACGGTCGATAACGCCCGGAGCAATCATTTCAACAGCAGAGAAACCATCATGCTCAACAGGACCTTTGCCATCAATTGGCTCACCCAGCGTGTTTACCACACGACCAAGCAGACCACGACCAACAGGAACTTCAAGAATACGGCCAGTACATTTGACCTTCATGCCTTCTGCTAAGTCAGCATACGGGCCCATCACAACCGCACCTACGGAGTCGCGCTCCAGGTTCAATGCGATTGCATAACGATTGCCAGGCAGAGCGATCATCTCACCCTGCATAACTTCGGCTAAACCGTGAATACGAATGATACCGTCATTAACGGATACAATCGTACCTTCATTGTGAGCTTCACTCACTACATTGAACTGAGCAATGCGCTGCTTGATCAGTTCGCTGATTTCGGTGGAATTCAGTTGCATATGCTCCAGTCCCCTTAAGACTGCAAGACGTCTGTTAAGCGATCTAAACGGCCACGAATACTGCCATCGATCACCAAATCACCTGCGCGGACTACCACACCAGCAATAACAGACTTATCAATTTTGCAATTCAGCTTAACTTTGCGTGACAGACGTTTTTCCATCGCCGCAGAAATTTTAGCCAGCTGTTGTTCACTCAGTTCGGCAGCAGAAATCACTTCAACATCAACAGTTGATTCAAGTAACGCACGCAATTGAATAAATTGCTGCAAAACTTCAGGTAACGCCAATAAGCGGCCGTTTTCTGCCATAACACGAATAAAGTTCTGAGCATGTTCATCAACCTGTTCACCGCAAATTGCGATAAAGGCATTGGCTAATGTTTCCGATGCCAATGAACCAGAAAGCAGCTCACCAACTTGCTCATTACGAGTCACTTCAGCTGTGAACACCAGCATATTTTGCCATTGTTCTAGCGATTGTTTTTCCACAGCAAAGTCAAAAGCTGCTTTGGCGTAGGGGCGAGCTACAGTAGCGAATTCAGACATGCCCCTCCCTCCTTACAGTTCAGCGACCAGTTTATCAACGATGTCGCTGTTAGCAGCTTCATCCACGGAACGTTCGATGATTTTCTCGGCACCTATGATAGCCAACATAGCGACCTGCTTACGCAACTCTTCCCGAGCACGCTTACGTTCGGCATCAATTTCTGCCTGAGCTTGCGCTACGATTCTGTTACGTTCCTGCTCAGCTTCCGCTTTTGCATCATCAAGGATCTGGGCTTTTTGTTTATTAGCCTGTTCGATGATGACCTGAGCTTCCGCTTTCGCTTTCTTCATTTGGTCGGTCGCATTGGCTTGCGCTAAGTCCAGGTCCTTTTTGGCGCGTTCCGCAGAAGATAAACCGTCAGCAATTTCTTTTTGACGCTTTTCAATGGCCGCCATGATTGGTGGCCATACAAACTTCATACAGAACATAACAAACAGGACAAACGCAATGGCCTGGCCGAGGATTGTTGCATTAAGATTCACAGCACAATACCTCTTTTAAAATTAATGAGTTGACGTAGTTTCGGATTTTTTCTGCAAACTACGCGACAGCAAACATTACGTACAAGCCAAGGCCCACAGCAATCATCGGGATGGCGTCAACCAGACCCATAACGATAAAGAACTGTGTACGCAGCAGAGGGATTAAATCCGGCTGACGAGCAGCGCCTTCCAAAAATTTACCTCCGAGGATGCCGATACCGATCGCAGCACCGATTGCCGCCAGACCCATCATTACAGCGGCAGCCATGTACAGCAGATCCATATTCAGGTTTTCCATGACAGTCTCCAGTTTGTTTCAGTTAAAACACAGTTATTGTGGTAAAAATTAATGTTCTTCAGATGCCATCGACAGATAAACAATCGTCAGAACCATGAAAATAAAGGCTTGTAACGTAATAATCAGTATGTGGAAGATAGCCCAAGGCAGGCTGAGCATCCACTGCGACCACCACGGTAACAGACCAGCTATAAGAATAAAGATCAATTCACCTGCATACATGTTACCAAACAGTCGCAGACCGAGTGATACCGGTTTTGAAAGCAGGCTAACCCCTTCCAGAATTAAGTTAACCGGAATAAACAATGGATGATTAAAAGGCTGTAAAGTCAGCTCTTTTGTAAAACCACCAACTCCTTTCATCTTAATGCTGTAGTAGAGGATGAGGACAAAGACACCAATAGCCATCGACAAGGTAATACTGACATCTGCTGTTGGTACAACACGCAGAGCAGGTAAGCCGAAGACATGTTCACCGATATAAGGGAGAAAATCGATTGGCAGTAAGTCCATCACGTTCATTAATAACACCCAGACGAACACGGTCAGTGCCAAAGGGGCAATAACTTTGCTCTTGCCGTGATACATATCACGGACACTGTTATCAACAAAACCCATGATTAATTCTATAGCAGTCTGAAGTTTGCCAGGTACGCCACTGGTGGCATTAACCGCAACCTTTCTGAATACATACAGAAATAAAATCCCTAATACGACTGAGAAAAAAAGCGAGTCAATGTTCAACGTCCAGAACGTTGCAGAACCACCAGAGTTGGGATCGACCAACTCAAAGGTACGTAGGTCCAACTGAAGATTATTCAGGTGGTGGCCTATATAGTCCCTTGCAGTTGAAACTTCTCCTGATGCAGACATGATGCCTCTTACCCTTTTGTTGTTGAAAACCTAACCGTTTATCACAGCTGGTGCGATGATCTGCACAACCAGCACCGCTAAATAAGTCAAACCCAGTGGTGCAAACGCCGCTTTAAACACGCCTAAAGCAACAACCAGCACAGCTATTGCAATAATAACCTTCAACCCTTCGCCAATAGCGAAAGACCATGCAACACGTACAGGAACACTTTCTTCTTTTACTTTCTGAAAACTGGCAAATAGCATAAAAATGGCATTAGGTAACCAACATGCTAATCCACCAACAAAAGCAGAAATGCCCCATTCTATACTTTTGGTACAAAAAGCCACACTGAGAACAACAAAAGTCATTAACTGCAAAAAAAGCAGTTTCAGTGCAATTCTACCGCTGTAAAGGGATACAGACATGACTTTTATTTTCTCCCCTTGCACGCCTTGCATATCAGGTTTTGCTAAATGTTGTATAAAACTGCCTTTGCTTAAGTGTGTCAAGTGACAAAAACGTGCAAATTATACGGGCAGCCAAAATGAATTCAATCCATAAGTAGCGAAAAGGTGAACAATTATTTAAATTTTTTACTTTGGTGCCAGATTGTAAGCTAATTATTGTGCTGATTTTCTCTCTCTAATAATTTCACACTCTCAAACTTAAGTGTGATTTGAATCACATAAAATTTTCATTTGTTAATTATATTTAACATTTACAGGGAATGAAAATAAAAAATATCAACATTTAAATCAATAAGTTAATTTAAATTTATAGGAAAAGGTTATTATATTATTGACTTAAATTACCAAGCTAATTTTTAGCTGCTTTAAAAAAGCGAATCTGATGAAAAAACGCTTTATCTGATTTTTAAAGTCCCAACTATCTTAATATCAAGATAACGTTATTTTTATGTAATAACGTGGTAAATTAAAGCTGAAACGAGACAAATCATAATTGACGATGTTGACCACAGTATAATTGTGCTCAACATCACTAATTATTTATAACTTTATTGACAAATAACAAACTTAGTTTGATTTAAGGATAACCAGATGGCGTTGCCCTTCCAGTTCAGGAACATCTAACTGAATAACTGAATCAACAACAATTCCGGAAGGTAACATGGTAAATTCTTCCTTAGGAAGCATGCCCTTAAGCGCATAGAATCGTCCATGAACAGATTCAGGCAAATGGCAGCACCAAGAGACCATATCCTGTAATGAGGCAAAAGCACGGCTTATAACGCCATCAAAAGGTGGTTCAGAAGAGTACATTTCAACCCGGCTTTGTACAGGTTCGATATTCGCCAAACCAAGTTCATGCTGAACCTGGCGCAAGAACCTGACTCTTTTACCTAAACTATCCAACAATGTGAAATGAGAATCTGGACGAACAATAGCTAATGGGATCCCCGGTAACCCCGGACCTGTGCCTACGTCTATAAAACGATGACCCTGTAGATAAGGGCTGACAACAATGCTATCCATAATATGACGTACCAGCATTTGCTCTGGCTCACGGACAGACGTGAGATTATAGGCTTGATTCCATTTGTTGAGCATATCAACATAGGCCATGAGCTGCTGTTTTTGCTGTTGTGAAAGCTCTATTCCTGCTTTAGTCAGCAGAAATTCCAGTTTATTAAGCACAATAAAAATCCTCTCAGGCACTACGGCGCAGTAAGCCCTGTTTTTTCAGCCATACAAGTAAAATCGAAATTGCAGCAGGTGTTACCCCTGAAATGCGTGAAGCCTGACCAATTGAGTTTGGCTTGTGATCATTAAGTTTAGCGACAACTTCATTAGAAAGACCACTAACTTGACGGTAATCAAGATCAACCGGTAATGACGTGTTTTCATTACGCAATTGTTTTTCAATTTCTTCCTGTTGACGGGCAATATACCCTTCATATTTGACCTGAATTTCAATCTGATCAGCTGCTTGCGGTTCTTTAAGACCAGGTGAAAACAGTGGTAATGAAGTTAGTATTTCATAATTTATTTCAGGGCGACGCAATAGATCTTCACCATTAGCTTCTTTCGATAATGGCATTTTTAATATGTTGTTGATGTCACCAAGATTATTTGAATGAGGATGAATCCAAATATTACGCAAACGCTGACGTTCCTGTTCGATCATCTCCACTTTACGGCAGTAATGTTCCCAGCGGTAATCATCCACCAATCCTAATTCGTGGCCCTTCTCTGTCAGACGAAGGTCAGCATTATCTTCACGTAACATCAGGCGATATTCAGCCCGGGAAGTAAACATACGGTATGGTTCTTTAGTGCCCAGAGTACACAAATCATCAACCAGAACACCAATATAAGCTTGATCACGACGAGGGAACCACCCCTCCTCTTCTGAAGCGTAACAGGCTGCGTTAAGTCCGGCTAAAAGCCCTTGAGCGGCAGCTTCTTCATAACCAGTCGTACCATTGATTTGCCCGGCAAAGAATAAGCCATGAATAAATTTACTTTCCAGTGTCTGTTTCAGATCTCTTGGATCAAAGAAGTCATATTCTATTGCATAACCAGGGCGAATAATGCGGGCATTTTCCATCCCTTTCATGGAATGAACAATTTGCATTTGTACATCAAATGGCAAGCTGGTAGAAATACCATTTGGATAAATTTCATTACTGGTCAGTCCTTCTGGTTCAAGAAAGATCTGATGAGCATTGCGATCCGCAAAACGCATGACTTTATCTTCGATCGAAGGGCAGTAACGTGGGCCGATCCCTTCAATGATCCCTGCATACATTGGGCTGCGATCTAAATTATTGCGGATCACATTGTGCGTTTTTTCATTGGTATGAGTAATGTAGCATGGCATCTGTTGTGGATGTTGTCCCACATTTCCAAGAAAAGAGAATACAGGTGTTGGATTATCACCCAGTTGTTGTGTTAGCTGACTAAAATCAATAGTTCTGGCATCAATACGTGGCGGCGTACCTGTTTTTAATCTGTTTACACGTAAAGGCAAATCACGTAAACGCTGTGCTAATGAGATCGCAGGAGGATCACCAGCTCTCCCTCCACTGTAATTTTCCAGACCGATATGGATTTTACCGTCAAGGAATGTACCTACTGTCAGAACAACGGCTTTGGCCCTGAATTTAAGTCCCATACGAGTTATTGCACCAGTGACAGTATCGTTTTCAACAATGAGATCTTCTACGGGTTGTTGGAAAATCATTAAGTTAGGTTGATTTTCTAATGCTGTTCGTATGGCTTGACGGTAAAGAACTCTGTCAGCTTGAGCACGTGTTGCGCGAACAGCGGGTCCTTTACTGGCATTCAAGGTCCTAAATTGAATACCAGCCTGATCAGTGGCTTTAGCCATTAAGCCGCCCAGAGCGTCAATTTCTTTAACCAGATGTCCTTTACCGATCCCACCGATAGCTGGGTTACATGACATTTGGCCCAAAGTATCAATATTGTGAGTCAGTAATAAGGTTTGACGGCCCATACGAGCAGCTGCCATAGCAGCTTCAGTACCGGCGTGACCACCACCGATAATGATGACGTCAAATTGCTCTGGATAAAACATGGTGATGAACCTTCAGTTATAAGAATGCTTAGTGTTGCATTAAGGGAAGAGAATTCTACTCAAGTTTCGGCGATAGACCAAGTAGGTAAGATCGCCGCTAATTAAAAGAAGATCTTTTTTATTTAAAGATCTCTTTATTAGATCTTTTATTAGGATCATGATCTTTTGTGGATAAGTTATTTTTACTTAGAAAGATCATAACCTTGTAAAGGATCATTTGCTGTGAATGATCCGTGATCCTAGCCGGTATAAACTGGGATCTAAACAGCAAGTTATTCACAATGCGATCATGGCCTGATAGTTATACTATGGATAACTACGGGTTAACCCCTGCTTTTTATATGAGTTATCCACAATCGTTCGCTGTTTTTTTGTTCAAATCAGAGTGACTTTGCCCAAATTTTAACCCATTCTTCTGCGGGATCTTCGGGGATCTGATGTTGTTGGATATCAATTTCCAGACGATCGCCGAGGCGTTTGGCCCCATTTTCCACCAATAGTTGATCAAGCGATCTTATCGCCCCACAGAAAGTATCGTATTCAGAACTGCCAATACCAACAGCACCGAATGTTACTTTGCTGAGATCAGGTTTTTTTTCAGAAATTTCTTCTGCCAGTGGTTGTATATTTTCTGGTAATTCCCCTGCCCCATGTGTGGATGTGACTACTAACCAAAATCCTTCCTGAGGAAGTTCATCGAGAGAGGGGCCATGCAGCATTTCGGTGGAAAAACCAGCACCTTCCAGAATTTCAGCCATATGTTCAGCTACGTATTCAGCACTGCCCATCGTGCTGCCGCTGATTAAGGTAATAGTGGCCATAGTGATCCCAACAGATTTCAAGAGCCGCTATTGTACGCTGTGAATCTGTTGGGATCTACCTGTGGATAATATGGTTATAACAAATTTTATCTTATGGCTTGATTGTTCGCATAATCGGGTTTTGCAAGGAGATCAGGGTTTCTGTTGATTGGATCTCATCGATAGTCTGGATTTTGTTGATAAGTACATCTTGAAGAGATTCAATTGAGCGGCACATAACTTTAGTAAAGATGCTGTAGTGACCTGTTGTGTAGTAGACCTCAACGACTTCATTCAGGTTACTTAATTTTTTTAGGGCTGATGGGTAATCTTTAGCGCTTTTAAGAATAATGCCAATAAAGCAACAAACATCATAACCCAGTTGTTTAGTACTAATATCTACTCTGGTACCGGTGATGATCCCTGCTTGCTTCATTTTTTCTACACGAACATGAATGGTTCCTGGGCTGACAGTAAATTTCTTTGCCAGTTCAGCATAAGGTATGCGTGCGTTGTCCATTAAAGCGTGAAGTATGCCGCGGTCCAGATTATCGATCTGATAAATATCTGCCATTTCTAGCTCCATTTTTTATCGAATTTTCATTTTTACTCTATTGAAAATGAATTTTATAAAGCATAAAGACTATTTTTATTAAAGTATATTGAATTTATACCTCATTCTATTGCTTAATGTTTTCAACAGGACATCAGGGCTACCTAAGAATTTGAGAATAATATTATGAAAAAGTCATTTATTGAGAAGCAGCAACAAATCAGTTTCGTGAAATCTTTTTTTTCCCGTTTGCTGGAAAGCAAACTGGGTCTGATTGAAGTACAAGGGCCAATCCTAAGCTGCTTGGGTGATGGCATTCAGGATAACTTGTCCGGCCATGAAAAGGCTGTTCAGGTAAAAGTGAAAACGTTACCGGATTCAACTTTCGAAGTAGTGCATTCACTGGCTAAATGGAAACGTAAGACATTGGGTCGTTTTGATTTTCAGCCGGAGCAAGGGCTTTACACTCACATGAAAGCATTGCGTCCGGACGAGGATCGCTTAACACCAATCCACTCTGTTTATGTTGATCAATGGGATTGGGAAAAAGTGATGGGAGATGGGCAACGCTCACTTGCTTATCTAAAACAGACAGTAGGCAAAATTTACGAAGCAATAAAAGAAACAGAAAAAGCTGTCAGCAAAGAGTTTGGTCTGGCGCCGTTCCTGCCAGATCAAATTCACTTTGTTCACAGTGAAACGCTTCTGAGCCGCTATCCGGATCTGGATGCAAAAGGTCGTGAACGTGCTATTGCTAAAGAATTGGGCGCTGTTTTCCTCATTGGTATTGGTGCTAAATTATCTGATGGTCAAGCACATGATGTTCGTGCTCCGGATTATGACGACTGGACGACGCCAAACAGTGATGGTTTTGCTGGTCTGAACGGCGACATTATTGTCTGGAACCCTGTATTAGAGGACGCTTTTGAGATCTCTTCCATGGGTATCCGTGTTGATGCAGAAGCGCTGGAGCGCCAATTAGGGCTGACCGGTGATGAAGGGCGCTTGCAATATGATTGGCATCAGGCGTTACTCAAAGGCGATATGCCACAGTCGATTGGCGGAGGTATTGGTCAATCCCGTTTGGTGATGTTACTGCTGCAAATGAAACACATCGGTCAGGTTCAATGTAGCATATGGTCACCTGAAGTACGCGAAACTGTAGAAGGCATGCTCTGATTCAATTCAGTGACGCCATTTTCGCAGTAAACGGCTTTTGAGTCCGGTATCAAAACGCCAGATATGATCGAATATCCGCATAATACCGGGCTTACCATATTGGGACATGGAGACCGCATGGAAGCGGTGTTGCTGATGCTGTTGCAGATTTTTTATCTGATGGATTAGTGGGTCCGGTAAACGCTGGACAATGAAATCTGAAATAACAACAGCATCAGCATCTTTCCAACATTGCTCTTTCATTTTTTCTATTGTACTTGCCAGACAAAAAGCTAAATCTGTTCCTCCTCTAAAAGTCTGGCTGAGAAAACGAATAGCTTGCTCCAGACCATCTGGTGAAGATAGTTCATAGTGTACAATTTCTGTAGCAAATAACATGATGTGACAGTTACGATCATCTGCTAGTGCGATGCGCAACAGTGCCAGACAAAAAGCTTTGGCACATTTTTCATTGAATCCTCCCATAGAGCCGGAAGTATCCACACAGACAATAAATGGCCCTCTTGGCTTTTCCTCCTTATTATAATGAGTGACTGGTTGTAATGTTGTTTTCTGTTGCCAGCTATCGCCTTGTAAGCGATAGGTCAATAAGCGCTTTTCCACCAATCTGCGATAAAATTCATATTCCAGATCTTCAATTCCTAATATTGCCAGTTCTGTTGGTAACAGGTGTAAAATATCATCACTTTGCCCTATGCCATTTACCTGCTCAGGAACGGTATCAGGTGTCTGTTCAATGGTAGTAAAGGGTTCGAGAAGATGGCTTTCCTGTGGTTTTGATTTTGCAGATTGGCTACGACCAAGTAATTGAGCCAGTTTTTCCAGTTCGGGTTGTTGGTGAAGAAATTCACTGTAGCGAATCAATAACTGTTCATCATTTCGGGAATGGTTTAACTGACTTTTACTCATATCCCATAACCGTCCCGCCGCCCTGTCATTTTCACTGAAAACAGGATCAAGATTACCGCTTAGTGTTAGCCGTTGTTGCAATTCTGCCAGTAATTGCTCTTTTTCTTGTTCCAGTAATTTCTTGTGGAAAGTTGTAGTTTGCAGGATCAGGCTGAGCCGCCATCGTTGGATAAACAGGATTTGTAATGCATTTGAATGATCAGTGGTGCCGATTACCAATTTCTGTGCTTCTTCAATAAAAGGGGATTTAATTTGGTTCAGTATTTCCAGAATATCGGGAAGTTTAAGATAAAAATTATTGGTGTTGGCAGACAGTACTTGTTGATATAACTGAAATTCTTCTGCCAGGGGGGCAGGAATTAGCGCTTCTTTAATTCTTTGTTGTAAATCTTGTTTCCAACCGGGAATGTCTTTCAGTAGCGCACGTTTTAAACGAGGATATTTTTCAAAAAAGATAGCTAACTGAGGTGAGGCCAGAAGAGTTAATATGATCTCTTCTATCAGTTCTCCTTCGTTTACTGACAATAAAAGATCAAGAGTGGTTAGGCTAATCATTTGTTAACTGCCCATTTTTATTTTCAACTGGTTGATTTTATCTGTCAGTTGGATAAAACTTTGTTCTATTGCAGCAACCCAATGGTTTTCAATGAATATACATGGTTGATGCTGACTAAATAATTGGCGTTGATGGTGAATCTCTTGGTTAATTTTTTCCAGTTTTTCCAACCACTCGCTGTTTTTTTCGTTTTGTTGATATTGACTATCCGGTAAATATAAAGTAGAGGAACGACGGCTAATATCAAAAATCTCTGGTTGATGTGCTGAATTAATTTCGGCTGCTATATCTTGTGGAAAACCGATACCGTTCAAGCGGGCTGGTAAACTTCCACCTTTATTTATCCAGGTATTTAGCATCTTTTTTTCCGCTTCAATAAAATTAACTTGAATATCATGGATATGAAGAGGTGTATGCAGGAACAAAGTCAATTTTTCTTCATTGATGTGATCGGGTAGCGAATATTGTATTTTGCGTCCAAACAAGCCTGTTTGTTTTTCCAGGTACAACGCCTGCTGATTATTTTTATCCTGACGGGCTTGAATCCATTGGTGATAAAGTGAATCAATTTGCTGAGATGATACTCTTTGCTGATAGGCTTGTTCGATCATGAGAGTATTCAGATATTGAGGTAATAATTTGAAAGAGTGAAGATCATACCACAGACAATCTTTCAACAATATTAAATCAAGTGGCGATATTTCTCTTCTGCCATTGAAGAAAGCACTAGCTTGTAATAAATGAATTGCTTTCTTCCAGCGCCGATCTGAAACGTAAGGTGAATGTTCTGTTGCATCAAGTTGCTGGCGTAGATGATAGATAATATCAAAACAATTCTCTGGTAGGACTATTTTATTAATCTCTTGTTGCCATTGATGAAATTCTTCACTTGTTATCTGAATATTTTCTGGGACAGGGTTATCATTTTCATCTTTTTGGTTAGTAAGTAGTGCCCGGAAGTTCTGTTTTTCTTGAATTTTATCCAACCAAATACGGATTAGCATTCGGTCATAAAGAGCCTCAAGGCTGCTATCTGTTTCAGGTAATTCATTAGATGCTGTTATCAGTAATCGCATCGGAATTTTCTCTTCTGTATCCCCATTCCTGAATTTTCTTTCGTTAATTGCAGTCAGCAAGGTATTGAGAATTGCCGGGCCTGCTTTCCATATTTCATCGAGAAAGACAATTTCAGTTTCAGGTAAATAGCCAGTGGTCAGTCGCTGATAACGTCCTTCTTCTTTCAATGCCTGAATAGAAAGAGGACCAAAAATTTCTTCGGGAGTGGAGAAACGGGTCATCAAATACTCAAATGCTCTGGCATCACGAAACGCAAATTTTAATCGGCGGGCTATCAGACTTTTCGCGATCCCTGGGGGACCAAGCAGGAAAACGCTTTCCCCGCACAGTGCAGCTAGCAGGCATAAACGAATCGTCAGTTGTCTTTCATACAGACCACTCTCCAGATAGTTACTTAAACAAGCTATTTTTTCCACTGTTCGCATAATTCATACCAATGTTATCTGTTGGGATAAATAAAATCTAATCATTCTTCTTCATAGATTTTAATCATCATTTATTGATGAAGACTATATTTACCTTAAAAATCGATTCAGCGTCAAATATTCAATCAGTTAACGTTTATTTTTGGTTTTTTTATTGTCGAAACGTTATCGATAACGATCACACTTTTGTATTATTAATGTTGCATTTTAAATGTTACTTTCTATATTACTTTAATAGCGAAACGTTTCGCTAATGGAATAAAAAAATGAAAAAAGGTGTATTACTTAATTCTGAAATTTCAGCCGTAATTTCTCGGCTGGGGCATACTGACCAGATTACAATTGGTGACATTGGGTTACCAATTCCTTCTTCAGCCCAGCGGATTGATTTAGCGCTAACCCAGGGGATCCCTAGTTTTATATCCGTTCTTAATGTCGTGACTCAGGAAATGCAGGTTGAAGCTGCATTTTTGGCAGAGGAGATCATTATCTATAATCCTTTGATACATCAATTAATATTATCTCAGATTAAGGAACTAGAGGAACAACAAGGGAATTCAATTATTGTGGAATATATCAGTCATAATATATTGAAAGAGAAAACGGAGTATAGCCGAGCGATGATTCTCACAGGAGAGAATTCTCCTTATGCTAATATCATCCTTTGTGCTGGTGTGACATTTTGAGGTGGTTATGCGACCTGCACTGGAACTAAAAGGAATTAGTAAATCTTTTCCTGGTGTTAAAGCATTATCCGGCGCTGCACTACGTGTTTATCCGGGCAAAGTCATGGCATTGGTAGGGGAGAATGGTGCAGGTAAATCCACGATGATGAAAGTGTTGACCGGAATATATACCAAAGATACAGGCACAATTCATTATTTGGGAAAAGAAGTGACTTTTTCTGGTCCTAAATCCTCTCAGGACGCGGGTATTGGGATTATCCATCAAGAATTAAATCTTATTTCTCAACTGACTATTGCAGAAAATATTTTCCTGGGGCGTGAATTCGTTAATAAATTTGGTGCCATTGATTGGAAAAAAATGTATCAGGAAGCCGATCGCCTTTTGAAAAAGTTGAATTTAAGTTACAGCAGTCACTGGCGGGTAGCTGAACTTTCTATCGGTGATCAGCAAATGATTGAGATTGCTAAGATGCTGAGTTTTGAATCCAAAGTTATCATTATGGATGAACCAACTGATGCACTGACTGATACAGAAACTGAATCATTGTTTAACGTAATACGTGAACTGACATTGCAGGGGTGCGGTATTGTTTATATCTCTCATCGTCTGAAAGAAATTTTTGAAATTTGCGATGATGTTACAGTATTCCGTGATGGACAATTTATTGGTGAAAAGCCGGTAAAGCAGTTAAAAGAAGAGACGCTGATTGAAATGATGGTTGGGCGAAAACTGGAAGAGCAATATCCTCGCCTAAATTTGCCTCGTGGTAAGAAGCGGCTTGAAGTTAAGCAAATTTCTGGTCCCGGTGTGACAAATGTTAGCTTTTCCCTTTATAGTGGAGAAATTTTGGGTATATCGGGGTTGATGGGGGCTGGTCGCACTGAATTAGTGAAAATTATTTATGGTGCGTTGCCAAAAACTCAAGGACAAATTACTCTGGATGGGGTGCCTGTTGTAACCCGTCGTTCTCAGGATGGGTTAGCTTGTGGGATTGTTTATATTTCAGAAGATCGGAAGTGTGATGGATTAGTTTTGGATATGTCGGTTAAAGAGAATATGTCTCTTACCGCTTTACGTTATTTTAGTAATAAATCAGGTAGCCTGAACCATAAAAAAGAGCAGCAGGCAGTCAATGACTTTATCAAGTTATTTAATATCAAAACACCTTCAATGGAGCAGACGATTAACCTGCTTTCTGGGGGTAATCAGCAAAAAGTGGCAATTGCTCGTGGATTAATGACCAGACCTAAAATTCTTATCTTGGATGAGCCGACGCGGGGAGTCGATGTCGGTGCAAAAAAAGAAATTTATCAACTCATTAATCAGTTCAAAAAAGAGGGCTTGAGTATCATCCTTGTTTCTTCTGAAATGCCGGAAGTGATAGGAATGAGTGATCGTATTTTGGTCATGTATGAAGGTCATATCAGCGGAGAATTTTTTGCTGAACAGGCAACTCAAGAAATTTTGATGGCGGCGGCTGTTGGCAAACAATATGGAACGATTCGGGAGTAATTCAGTATGAATTCGAACATATCACCGACATCTAAGCGTTGGTTTACTAAAGAGTGGTTACTGAAGCAAAAGTCATTGATTGCGTTGTTAGTATTGATAGCCGTAGTTTCTTCTCTTAGCTCAAATTTTTTCACGTTAAATAACTTGTTTAATATTCTGCAACAGACATCAGTCAATGCCATTATGGCAGTTGGGATGACATTGGTTATTTTAACATCGGGTATTGATCTGTCTGTTGGTTCATTGCTTGCATTAACAGGCGCAGTAGCCGCTTCATTGGTTGGTATGGAAGTTAATGCGCTGGTGGCTGTAGTGGGGGCTTTGGCTTTAGGTACTGCGATCGGTGCTTGTACAGGAATAATCATTGCTAAAGGTAAAGTACAGGCTTTTATTGCCACTTTGGTCATGATGTTATTACTTCGTGGAATAACCCGCGTCTATACTGATGGTAGCCCAATAAATACAGGATTCAGTAATAATGCGGATCTGTTTGGCTGGTTTGGTATTGGTCGCCCATTGGGAATTCCTACTCCAATATGGCTGATGTTGATCATTTTTGTTATTGCATGGTATCTCCTGCACCACACCCGCTTAGGTCGTTATATTTATGCTCTGGGTGGTAATGAATCGGCTACCCGTTTGTCTGGTATCAGTGTCGATAAAATCAAGATTATCGTTTACGCCTTATGCGGTTTACTGACGGCATTAGCAAGTATTATTGAAGTGGCCCGTCTTTCTTCGGCTCAACCAATGGCGGGGAGTGGTTATGAATTGGATGCTATTGCTGCTGTCGTTTTGGGCGGAACCCGTCTGGCTGGTGGTAAGGGATTAATTACGGGGACTTTGATTGGTGCGCTAATCCTCGGTTTTTTAAATAATGGCTTAAATTTATTAGGTATTTCTTCTAACTACCAGATGATTGTTAAAGCAAGTGTAATATTGCTGGCAGTTCTGGTTGATAACAAAAGTGGTAAATAACCTCATCCTACAGGAAATAATATAATGAGAATGAAGAAATTAGTCACAATTTTATCTGCTGTTGTACTAGGCGCGACTATAAGTGTAAATGCGTTAGCGAAAGATACTATCGCGCTAGTCATTTCTACACTAAATAATCCATTTTTTGTCTCCATGAAAGAGAGTGCTCAAAAAGAGGCGGATAAGTTGGGCTATAACCTAATTGTATTGGATTCTCAGGATAATCCAGCGAAAGAACTAGCTAATGTTCAGGATTTGACGGTACGTGGTACTAAACTAATGCTGATTAACCCAACTGATTCTGATGCTGTAGGTAATGCCATTATCATAGCTAACAATGCGAAAATTCCAGTAATTACTCTCGATCGGATAGCGAATAAAGGTACGGTTGTCAGCCATATTGCTTCTGATAACCGCCTAGGTGGTAAAATAGCGGGTGATTTTATTGCTGAAAAATTAGGGAATGAAGCCAACATTATTCAGTTAGAAGGTATTACTGGCACTTCTGCTGTCCGTGAACGTGGTGAAGGATTTAATAAAGCAGTACAAGAACATAAGCTTAATGTGCTGGCTAGTCAGCCCGCTGATTTTGACCGTACTAAGGGTTTGAATGTTATGCAGAACTTACTGACAGCTCATCCGGCTATACAAGCTGTATTTGCTCAGAATGATGAGATGGCGTTGGGGGCTCTGCGTGCTTTACAGACAGCAGGTAAAAGAGATGTATTAGTTGTTGGTTTTGATGGCACGGCAGAGGGTATCAAAGCTGTTCAAGGTGGGAAATTAGGCGCGACAATCGCTCAGCGTCCTGATCAGATTGGTATCATTGGCATTCAGACAGCGGACAAGGTGCTGAAAGGCAAAAAAGTTGATGCTGTTATTCCTGTAGAACTGGAGCTGGTTATTAAAAAATAAATCGGTATTACTGTGCTGTTGCTAATTGATGGTAACGGCATAATGGAAAAGGAATAGATTTAATGGGTACAGCAAAACTTGCAGTGCTTGGCAGCATTAATGCTGACCATATTTTGAATCTTGAATCGTTCCCTCGTCCGGGTGAAACGGTGATCGGGAAACAATACCAGATTGCTTTTGGTGGTAAAGGTGCTAATCAGGCGGTAGCAGCAGGTCGCAGTGGTGCTGATATTGCATTTATTGCTTGTGTCGGTGAGGACGATATTGGTTCCCGTATCTGCCAGCAATTAGCAATGGATAATATTAAAACTTCTGGCATTGAAGTTATCGAAGGGGAAACAACCGGTGTAGCGTTGATTTTCGTTAATCAGCAAGGTGAAAATGTGATTGGTATCAATACGGGGGCTAATGCTGCACTGACACCGAAATATTTCTATCGCTACCAAAATATTATTGAAGAGGCGGATGCATTATTAATGCAACTTGAGTCTCCATTGGAAACTGTACAACTTGCCGCAGAGATAGCTAAAAAAAATGATACGAAAGTAATACTTAATCCGGCACCGGCACAAAAATTATCTGATCAACTGCTCTCGCTGGTGGATATTATTACTCCGAATGAAACTGAAGCTGAATACCTGACTGGAATTACAGTAAACGATGATTCAGGTGCGGAAAAAGCGGCTCAGATATTGCACGATAAAGGTATTGAAACAGTTATTATCACATTGGGTAGCCGTGGTGTATGGTTGAGTGAAAAAGGTCAGAAAGGAGAAATTGTTCCGGGATTTAAAGTTAAAGTTGTAGATACTATTGCGGCGGGAGATACTTTCAATGGCGCGTTTGTGACAGCTTTGCTGGAAGGAAAAGCAATGTTATCTGCGGTACGGTTTGCCCACTCTGCTGCTGCAATAGCGGTAACCCGTCAGGGAGCTCAACCTTCTGTCCCGTGGCGAAATGAAATTGATGCATTTTTAACTGAACAGGACTGACTGTGGCTACAATGAAAGATGTTGCTCGTTTTGCAGGCGTCTCCACATCAACAGTGTCTCATGTTATTAATAATAACCGTTATGTCAGTGATGGTGTAAAAAAGAAAGTTAATGATGCTATTGAGCAATTAAATTATGCTCCATCGGCGCTTGCACGAAGTCTTAAAATCAAGCAAACAAAAACCATTGGTATGTTGGTAACAACCAGTAATAACCCTTTTTATGCTGAAATTGTAAGAGGGGTTGAAAGAAGCTGTTATGAACGTGGTTACAGCCTTATCTTGTGTAATACAGAAGGTGATACCAAACGAATGGATTACAGCATGGAAACGTTGCTGCAAAAGCGGGTAGATGGGGTGTTGATCATGTGTACTGAGAACCAACACAATTCCTGTGATGTTTTGCGCCGTTATCCCCCTTTGCCGATGGTTATGATGGATTGGTCTCCATTTGATATTGTTAGCGATGTAATTCAGGACAACTCCTTGTTGGGAGGAGAGATGGCCACTAATTACCTTATTAGCTGTGGTTTTAAGAAAATAGCCTGTATTGCAGGTCCACAAGATAAAACGCCTGCTAGTCATCGGTTGGAAGGATATAAAAAGGCAATGGCAGATGCTGGCCTTGTTATTCCTGAAGGATATGAAATTTATAGTGATTTTGAATTTGCTGGTGGTTTTGAATCAATGCAAAAATTACTGCAAAATCCAGAACTGCCTGAAGCTGTTTTTGCTGGCAATGATGCAATGGCTGTTGGTGCTTATCAGGCTCTTTACCGAGCAGGGCTTTCCGTGCCGGATGATATCTCGATCATTGGTTATGATGATATCGACCTGGCCCCTTATATGATCCCACCGTTGACAACCATTCATCAGCCAAAAGATGAATTGGGAAAACTGGCTGTTGATACTTTGCTTTGTCGGATGGATAACCCGGAGAGTGATCCTAAGTTGTTAGTATTAACTCCAACATTGATTGAGCGTAACTCAGTTTCCCGTTCTTAAGTACTCTGTTTCTTATCCTTGATCATATTATCTCCATCTTCCTTATGTAATAACAGGAAGGTGGAAGAAGAGAGTAAAGTAATTATTCCCACTGTAATAAAAGTGTTTTGGAAATTATCGACTGTTGTTCCATAAGGTATAGACTCATAGAAACGGAGGATAGCCGCACTTGCTGCAACACCGAAACTAATAGATAACTGTTGAGTTACCGCTAATAAACTATTTCCTGAGCTGGCATTATTATCGGTCAGATCAGCCAGAGTAATGGTATTCATCGAAGTAAATTGAATGGATACTGCCATACCTAGTAAAAATAGTGGGATAACTAAAAGAGCAACGGACATTTCTGGTGATTGCAGTGAAAATTGGGAAATCATTAATCCGATGATGACTGTTATGCTAACCAGAGTTTTACGATAACCGAAACGTGTTAATACATTAGTAACAAAAGATTTAGCTATAACAGAACCGATAGCTGTTGGTGCCATCGCCATCCCGGCAAGGATTGCTGAATAACCAAAACCAACTTGTAGCATCAGAGGCATCAGAAAAGGAATACACCCAGTTCCCAGGCGCGTAGCAATATTACCGATAATACCGATAGAAAATGTGCGAGTACGGAATAACTTCAGACTGATAAGTGGTTGAGGGTGTTTTCTGGCATGCATCAGGTAGCCAAATAATATCATAAAACCGCCGACCATAACTATGAGAGGTATATAGCCTGGTAACGAACTCTCCCCCAGTAAATCTAAACTAACGGAAACCATGACTAAACTCAGTCCAAAAAGTATGAAACCGAAAAAGTCGAATGAACGCTTTGGCATTGTGAAATTAGGCATATGCTTTTTAGCATAAATAATCCCCAATAAACCAATTGGAATATTGATAATAAATATCCAATGCCAGGTAGCATAAGTGACTAGTAACCCACCAAGCATAGGACCAAGAATTGGCCCTACTAATCCTGGCATGGTGACAAAATTCATAACGGGTAAAAGTTCACTACGTGGGTATGCGCGTAATAAGGCAAGGCGGGCTACCGGCATCATCATTGCACCACCAATTCCCTGAATTACACGGGAAATAACCAGAAAAGCCAAATTACCTGACAAAGCACAGGCTAGGGAGCCGAAAGAAAATAAGGACACAGCAAAAATAAATACCCGGCGGGTACCAAAACGATCTGCTAGCCAGCCACTGACTGGAATTAGCAAAGCAACAGTCAGAGTATAGCTGACAACAGCAGATTGCATCGCCAGAGGTGAGTGTTCGAGGCTTTCAGCAATAGCGGGCAATGCTGTGTTGAGAATTGTTGCATCTAAAGCTTGCATAAAAAAAGCTATTGCAGCAATCCAGGGTAGCCCCGCCATATTACGAGCGGTTTTTACCATTAATCGTCCTGCTGTATTTATTAACCAATGTTCAATTAGATATTAATCTAACACATTACTATATAAGATCATTCATGCTCTGTTAATAACTTTTGGCAAGCGAGAAGTGCTCTGCGACTGTCACCTTTGATGATTGAATCAACAATTGTTTTATGATCTTCCAGTTGCACAACTTTGTCGGAAATAATAGCTTCGAAATAGTTCTGATAAACTGGACGAAATAAGTTGGCAAAGGAACCTAAAAATGGGTTTCCACAGGATTTATAAATGGTGTGGTGAAACTGGTAATCAATATCTATCCATTTTTCCCGGTTGAAATTTTCTTTCAACAGATACATTTCATCTATTAGTTGTAAAAGCTGCTTCTTTTGTTCTTGTGTGGCATTTTTTGCAGCAAGAAAGCAAGCTTGTGGTTCTATTGCCAATCTCACTATATGGAAGTGTTCAATCACCTGGTTAAGATTATCACGATTCATCCACCACTTTAATAAATCCTGATCAAGGAAATTCCAGTGCATAGTTGGCATGATGCGAGTACCAATACGTGGGCGAGGTAATAGCATACCTTTGGCTGCAAGTATTTTTATCGCTTCGCGAACAGAGGTCCTGCTGACGTTGAACTGTTCAGCGAGTTCTATTTCACCAGGGAGGATGGTTTCAGTTTTATATTCACCAGACAAAATCTGTTGTCCGATTTTTTCAGCTAAAAGATAAGAAAGGTTTTTCTGGGAAGCTTTTCTTTGTTCTTTAAATTGCATAGTAGATTTGAACCTTTTCCCGCATTTATTCATTTATACTACTTTAGTTTGGGAATAATTACTGTCGATGATATCCGTTTTTGTGTAAAAAAAAACCAAAAATGCACATTTTGTTGAAAAAAACCGCGAACGACAG
>NZ_AYSJ01000008.1 GCF_000517265.1 Photorhabdus khanii NC19 | reverse complement strand
AGTGGAGAATAATTCATTAGCGGGAGATAAGGCGAGAGAATCCGTCAAAGAAAGTACGGAGTACTGGAAAAATAAAGTCCGGGAGAAATTAGGGGAGAATACTGTCAGCCAGATTGTTAATGGTGTGTTAACGGCAACAGGTGACGCAGGTGATCTCGCTCTTGCTACAGGCGATCTAGCACTGGATTCCACGTTAGCATTAGGCAGTTGTACGATGGGAGCAGCCTATTGCGATACAGCCATTAATGATCTGAAGAAGAAAAATCAGGGTGCGGCTAACGCCCTCCAGTCGCTGGTTAACGGTCAGGCATGGGACGGAATAAAAGAGACCGCTAATAAAGCCTATCAGGGAGATCAAAACGCACTGGAGCAATTGAGTAGTGTTATTACTGGTGTGCTTTTACCGGTTAATAAACTCCCTGTTGCAGAAACAGGTGGTAAACTGTCTGAGTATACTGCTATAAAAGGGACGATAAGCCCAGCAAATCAGAAGTATGTTGATATTCTTTCACCAGAGGCAAAACAACATATTTTATATGGCGATAGCCCAACACAGGGCGGCCACTTATACCCTGGAAATCCTGGTAAAACGGTTTTCCCTCAGAATTGGACGGCAGATAAGGTTGTTCATGAAATTGGTGATATAGCCACATCACCAAAGACTCAATGGTACGCTCAAACAGGAACTGGAGGAGTATATACAAATGCAGGAAAGCCAGCCAGATGGGTTGCTTGGGAAGTTCGAGATAATGTTAGAGTTCGGGTGGTGTATGAACCCGCTAGTGGAAAAATAGTCACAGCATTCCCTGATAATAATCCTGCATCGTCTGCATTGAAGCCAATTAAGAAATAAGAGGTAATTATGGAGATTAACGATAAAATTAGAGCATTGGGGGAAAGGTTAAAGGATCGATTAGATCCTTCACTAATAGACTTTGCTCTAGAGTATATTAGCTACTCTGAAAATATATTGGCATTCGAGACATTATGTGATCATATTGCTGATTATGATGTCGCTATTGAAGAAGAAGAATATGTTCAAATAATTACCTTGGCTCATGAACTTGGCCTAAAAATAGATAATAGATATACATATATAGATCCAGAAAAAGGATTTCATTGAGTATCAATAATATAAATAACCCTGGTCGATTTTAGCTAGGGTTTTTTTAAAAGTATCGGAAATTAATTTAAGTACTGATGGTTGGGAGTGGGCGATTTCGATTGAACCAACTACTGCACAGGCAGTTCATGACTCGCATGTCATAGAGAACAGCAGTGAGCCAAATTGGCATACATGGTATTCATATATTCCACTTAATGAGACCTATGGTGCAAAATATCCAGGACAAAACTATCTAAAAGCACTTGCTGCCCTGCACGGTGTTAAAAATGTTATTGATGCGCTCTTAACTACTGATTCTACTACTGGCGAAGCCGGTGAGCAGCTCCGTGGTTTGGAACTCAATGTTTTTGAAAATGGCATAGAGTCCACTGGCTGACAGAAACGCTGCCATGCGTAATGGTTAATGGTTCACGCCGGAACGAGGCTCTGCACTGCCAAGCAGTTATTGGCGAATGGGCTTGGGGCAGCCCAGAAACTGCGCTGACAGTACAAACCTTGTAAAAACGCGGCCTTTATGGCCGTTTTTTGTTTCAAGTTTGTTTTAACAGAACCATAATTAGATATTGCAGTATCATTTTATGGTATGTACAATCTTTCACATGTGAAAGTTTGGGGGTGGTATAAATCACCTACAAGAAACCAAAATTGAGGTGGGTATGGCAAAAGTAATCAGCTTCGCCAACCAGAAAGGCGGGGTGGGGAAGAGTACCCTCTGTATCCAACAGGCCTTTTATCTGGCGTTACAGAAGAAAAAGAAAGTGCTGGTCTTGGATATGGATGGTCAGGGGAACACATCCTCTCGACTGGCCCCCAGACGAGAGCTGGAGGATGGAGACTATGAGCCTATCCTCACTGGAACAAAAACCGCTGAGCTGTTCGCTTACGAGCTGGACGGCATTGATGTTATGCACTGCCCTTGTGGTGCTGACCTTATTCATACACCGAAGAACGATCCGGATTTGTTTGAAATGGAGGCAGTGCCTCTCGATCAAGCAATGAACCCGGCTCGCCATTTGGCTGCTCTTTTTGAGAACTACGACTACGTGCTGATTGATTGTCCGCCTAGCCTCGGCAGAAAGCTGGTGGCTGCGTTGGTCATGTCCACCCATGTGGCATGTCCAGTGAAGCTATCAGGTTTCGCTGTTGACGGTGTTGAAGGTCTTTTAAATACAATAATTGGTGTTCGAGAAGCGTATAACTCTGATTTGAACATTCTTGGAATTATTATAAATGATATGGATGGATCAGTTAATCACGCTAAGTCTTTGCATAAGTTGGAAAAAGAAATACCAGATTTTTTATTTAAAAACAAAATTATGCACCGTCCACCATTAGATACAGCAACCACGGATGGGATACCTGTTTGGGATTTGCGTTACGGACATGTCGCGGCCAGAGAGGTTGAGGCGGTGTTAGAAGAAATTTTAGAGAAGGTGGGCTAAACGATGGCATTAAATAATTTGAGAGGCCTGTCGGATCTTGCTAAAGCCGCCAAAGGCAAGAAAGGTAAAGAAGTTCTTACAGTGCCAGTTGACGACGTTGTTTCCAAAGTTCAGGTGCGTAAGCGCTTCCGTAACATTGAAGAGTTGGCAGCGACTATGCTGACCGAGGGGCAGCAGTCTCCTATCATCGTGTTCCCGAAGAATGAGGAAGGAAAGTTCGTCATCCAGAAGGGGGAGCGTCGTTGGAGAGCATGTAAACATGCTGGTATTGATACTATCGACCTAGTTGTCAATGATAAGGTCCAGAATAATCTGGACGAAACTGCTGGTGAGTTGATCGAAAACATCCAAAGAGATGACCTAACGCCGGTAGAAATAGCCGAGGCATTGAATCTGTTTATCGAAGACGGTTGGAAGCAAAAAGACATTGCTGATCGCCTCGGGAAAAACATCACTTTCGTATCTACGCATTTGTCATTGCTAAAGCTACCTGACTGTGTGCGCGAGTTGTACGATAATGAAATATGTTCTGACACAGAAACCCTGAATAATCTTCGTCTTTTGTTCGACATGAACGAAGAACGCTGCCGGGCCGTCTGTGCTGTGGCTATGTCTGACGGGATCACCCGGAAACAAAGTCGTGAGCTTCTGAATGATGCCAAGCGCATCAAAGAAGAAATGGAAAAAGGCCCTCTGACTGGCTCCGGCAACAATGACGAGCCTGGTGATGGAAATACCGATGACCAAACCCTAAACTCAAACGGGAATGGTACGGAGGAACAACTGGGTAATGCCGAGCAGAACCATAACCAGAAGGGGTTGGAAGATGGTTCAGACCATGATGGACTGAATGACGATGATTTGGACCCTTTGCGCGATGAAGAGGACAAAGAGCCAGTCCAGCAGCCTATTAACAGCGGAAAGAACAAAGATGATGAAGGGGGTGATGCTCTTCCTCCTCTGCCGAAGGACAAAGAGTGGAAGAATGTCCGAGCCGACAGTTTGGTTATTGCTGTCAACGTTAACCTGGACGGTGAAACTAAACGCGGAGTCATCATGACAGACCGTGTTGCTCTGGTTCCATCTACTGTCTGGGTCAAAACGCTCGATAGTGAAGGAAAGGAAAAGCATGTTCATGTGCCTGTGTCAGACATTGAACTCCTTAGTGTCGAAGGCTAACAAAGGAGGCCCAGCCAAAAAGGGTGGGCCTGTCAAGAACAGGTGAATATGAAGATCTCACAGGACATGAAGAGAAAATTTGCTTTGGTGAATGCCCTGTCTAAAACGGAGAAACCAAGTCTCCAGGACCTTCACAAGGCGACAAATATTCCTGAATCAACAATCAAGAGGCAGTTGGCTGCTTTGCGTGATGAGTTCGGAATGAACATTTTATTCGTCAGGGAGTCAACCGGCGAACGGGGTGCCACCGGCTACTACATGCTGACAGATTGGGGGATCTTAGACAGGTCTTCGTTTTTGAACCGGTACGGAAAGCTGTAAGGTGCCATAGAGCAGAGCATTGAATGGAAAACCCGCCTGATGGCGGGTTAATGAGATGGTCACCCCCACCCTGTGAGCGGTATGCTGACAGGGTGTTTTTCTTTGGGAAGAGGCCATCATGAATAATATAACCCTTATTGGTATTGATTTAGGCAAGCATTAGATGCCGAATAGATTTAAGCAAGCCCATCATACATCAAAATTTGTGTTTGCAAAAACGGGGGTGACCATAGATTTTTATGCGGCCACGGTGGAGGCGGATGCTGGAGTTTTCTCAGCGAAGTAGGCGATATTCTTGGTTCGTCTGCTTAGGGTGTCGATGCCGACGATACTCAGCGTTTTTGGCGTGGCATCACGGGACTCGAAATAATGGAAGAGCTGGAGCATACAGCACTTCACCATTAATGGATCAATGTCTTCCAGGTAGATTGAGGTTTCGGCCAAGGCCTCTGGGCCTTTGTTCTCGATCAGGTTTTCCATCCAGTGAATGGCGTTGACGCCAGAGCCACAGCAAGGCTCATAGAAGTCTGCCGAAGACTGTGAGCCAACAATGAGTGACAGCAAGCGGCCAATCTCTGGAGGGGTGGGGAAGTAGTTGGTGCCTTTCTTGTGGAAGCCAGACATGCTCAGGACGTAGCCAAGAACATCGCTGGTGGGATCACGCTTCATTGCCGTAGACAGGACATGGGAAAGCTCGAAGGCGACCGTCTGTAGTTCCTCCGGGATCTCCTCCTTGGCTGGATATAGGCCAGTCTGCAAATAAGCCCATTGGTCGATAAAGGCCTCAACAAACCGAGAAGTGCCCATTCGGTAACGGGACTGCTCAATGAGAGATAAAGCCTTGGATGTAAGTTGCTGTGTTTCTGGTGACATAAGCGCTCCAGTTTGTTCTGACGAAACATTCAATAGGTAGAAACGAAGAACCCCGCCGAAGCGAGGTTCTTTGCTTTCCTGATCGCCTTAGTGCCGAAGTAAAGACGTCTTGATAAAGTCAGGACACCCGGACATTTCCCGGTCTATGAAGTCCTGACGTTTCGCCAACGGCCATTTCATGAACGCCACGAGCGGGATGCGCTTATTCGTGTTAAAATTGCCTTGCAGCATAACAAAGCTCCTTATTTGCTTGATTGTGTTGTAAGGGCTGCAACGAAGGTCGAAGAGCGATGCGGCCCTTATTTATGATTATTATAGCATCATAAAATAATATCAATAGACAATAAAACGATACTAAGAATGATGAGCTTTCACATGTGAAAGTATTCACATCCCCAATCTAGCGTGAGCCCTACCTCCAAATAACTTGTTCTTCTTCCCAAAATGGGCGTGTCGGCGTCCTATTGAAAGTAATTGTTAGTGAGATATTGACTACACGGAATATGGCTATATCATAGAATCATAAAATGATCCTGTGAAAGTGGTGTGTATGCCAAAGCAAGCAAATCATCTCCGTTTGAAGAAACCTTGCGCCAACTGTCCATTCCGGAAGGAGGGGGCTATCGAGCTTACCCCTGGACGATTAGAAGGCATCATCAACGACATTGTTGAAAACGACATGACGACGTTTCATTGCCACAAGACCGTGCATTCAAAGTCAGGTGGTGAATGGGATGAAGATGGTAACTATGCGCCATCGGGACAAGAGTCGATGTGTGCCGGTGCTGCGGCTTACTTGATGAAAATAGGCAGGCCGACAGTGGCTATGCGAATTGCCTTTGCGTTTGGTGATGCAAAGGTGTCCGACTGGGACGAAGCTCAAGCGCTGGTTGTCGAGCCTATGGTACAAGGGGACGGAAATGAGTAAGCGATATGCGGTAGTGCCGCATCCGAAACTGAAACGAGAGTACAAAGGTCGGCTGGTCAGAACTACTCGGGTACTGAAAAACGGCTGGGGATTGATTCCTCTAGGGGCTGTGGCAACGGTCACGCATCAGTCTCCCAAGGGCTCAGGGCTGACCTTAGAACCATGCGACTGCTGTGGCCTGAAAGCTACTATCAGTCATGTAAGCATGGACTCCATTGAATTTATCGAACTGATCACCGAGGACGAAAATGAACGAAAACAAGCTCAATGATGAAAGCGCAGGCATACCCACCATCAGTAATTCGGAAAGACGCTGTTTTGTATGCAGCCATTTATTACATTTCTGATGACGATAAAGCAAAGGTCGAAGTTACTCAGTGGATAGTTCGGTCCATTCAGAAAAAACGTAACTCAACCAGCGATCAGCGCTACGTCAATCTGGCCCAAAAGGTAGATGGTGTTACCTGGGGAAAGAGATCCAGAATGAACGGGGATTTTGGTTGGTTGCCATCTATACCGAGTTGGTGTTTGAAGCAATTCAGGGAAGGTGGCGAATTGCCGTTTGGTGTCTACACGACACGGTTGGCGGCACTCAAATTTGCGAAAGCCAGCTTGCAGGAAGAAGTCCAATATTGCGAGAGCGAGCTGAAAAAGCCACAGACAGAAGAGGATACTCAACAACTTCAAGAGGAGCTGACGGAGAACCAGAGACTTCTGAAAGCTGCTGGCTCAATGGTGAAGCGCGAACAAAACAAAAAGAAAAGAGGTTGACCAATGTTACCGATCGTCTCCCCTTCCGTAGTAACCAAACAACTTGCGTTCAATCGAGTAGGCGATAAACGCAAGGTTAGGGTTTCGTCCAACTTTTTGGATGTTATGGGGTTCAAGCCAGGTATGGGCATCGCCGTTGAAACTGGGGAGAGTATGGGCGGTTTTTCGGTGATACCAGCGTCTGATGAGCTACAGACACACCTAGTTTATCAGCGTCGGTATCAGCCAAAGAGTCGCTCCAATAACCCGCTGGAAACCGTCATTGAGTTTTCAGGGCAAGGGCTCATAGATAAGAGCTTCCCTCGTTATACAGAGCGTTTCCACGTCGAAATGCGGAAAGGCCGGGTTATTTTCACTCCTGTAGCAAACAGAGCTTTTGCTATTGCTGATCGATTCAGAAAAACCAGCCCTTTCCGTGCTTTTGTGGCATTGACTGGTGGGGTCGATATTCATGTAATGGAGGCGCTTGGCTGGAAAGCTGAGATTGTGCTGGAGCACCGCCCAGTCGAAGCCAGAGACAAGGCCTCTGGTCGGAATTTGAGTGAAGTACATGCGCTCAACACGCTGGTGAACAGCTCCCCGCGTATCTTGCTTAATGAAGACATTCATCATTTGGAGCTGGGGCGATGATGGGCGTCACTCTGCGGCGTATGGGGTACTTCCTTACTGAGATGGTTTTGAACGGTCTTGATTTCGGGGCTTACCAGGGACGAGAGCGCTATTACATGGTGGCGTCGGTATTCCCCGGATTCGTTCCACCGAAACATCAGAAGAGAGCTGGTGGACGGCTGTGGCCGGTGATCGAGAAGCACCTCGGAGATTGCACTGACGTGACAGGGTTAAAGTCAATTAAGGCCAGAGAGTCAACATCTCGTAGGATGCCAGCATTCTTGACGAGAGAAAGTGTCAGTTGCCCGACCATTCTCAAGTCTCAGGACCGTGGGGTAAAAGACGCTGTGTACATCCAAGACGGCGGACGCATTTACAAGCCATCGGTCGATTTGGTTCAAGAGCTGATGTCGATTCCTGAGAGCTTTGATGTGTCGTGGATGGCAAAAGAACAAGCAACAGAAACGCTTGGGCAAAGTGTGGATTACAGATTGCATTCGGCGGTTATGGCCGCAGTTAGGGACCACCTGAATGTTAATTGCGGTCGCCATACCGTGGTACAGCACGGTATCAGAAGTAAGGAAGGTAGATAATGGCAGTCATTTACTATGGCGAGGGAACCCATGACGCCGGTTTTGTCGGTTTCCGTGTCGCTCGAACAATTGGGGTCGCGGATGATTACAGGCAGGAATACTTCTCCTTGAGAGAGTATTCCTACGCAACGGCTCATCGGCTGGCCTACAGCTTAGACCGAAAGTGGGAAGATGAGGCAGAAAAGGTTAAGCGCCAGAATAAGACTTGTAAGCGGCGGCGTAACTCCGGGCCAAACATCATTGCAGAGGGGTTGAGAGCTTATATCGGTATCGAGAACAGGAGTCGGATGGGGGGGAAGACAACCTACTTTACACCTTGCTTTCTCGTCACAAAGCCAGGTTACGGCAATGGGGATATTGCTTTCCGGGTTTCTACTCATGGCTACAATGAAGCCTATGAAAAGGCGGTGGAAAAGTATTGTGAGATCCACAACCTTACAGACGAGCAGTATGTTGAATTGCTTGACCGTATGCCAAGTAAAGAGGTGTTCACTGGCTACCTGCTGGATGCTCTTCTAATGCGCGGCCATCGCGCTACAAAAGCAGAAATACTGAGTAAGTTGGGTTCAGTGGAAAATGAAGGGGGCATCGCCAATGGCAAAGGGGAAAGCGGCCCGAACAGAATTCGTGGCCCAGAGTATCGGTGGGCGTAACAATCAAGCCACCAGCTATTTGAACGAGAAGATCATAAATTTATACAAGTAGGAGACACTATGTTTTTTGATAACAACGCAGGGGATCATACGTTCGTTATGGGAACAAGTGGAAAAGGTAAATCAGTCTTTTCCGAACAAGCCAGGAAAAATGCGAGGCAGCGCGATGATCTGCTGGTGGATACTGAGATGTACCGTGAAGGTCGAGGGTTGAAACCATACGAGCATGAGTACGCTCGTCGCATAGTTCTGGGGCTAAGTGGACCGTTGCCGCGTGAACTGCGTGGAAAGCCGGTGACGGTTATCTCTGATGTGTCCAGGCCTAAAAAAGTAAAGTGTCAGCCAAAGCAAGTTGTTACAACCGCGAATGGAGTTACCCTTGAACGCCAATTGGTGGCCGATGCCAGGGACCAGTTGGAAATGCAAACAGGCATCTGGCTCAAACAGCCGCAGCTCATCGAGCTGATGGAAGAGTCTGGCATAGATGAAACTCTGGCCGAGTTTGGTGAGGCTGAAACACAGATCAGAGAAATGCTGGCGGATGCGTTGGCTATGAAACTGGTGGGCCGCTCATGGCCTACGTGTGGAGCTCTTTATAATGCGGCAGATAAGTCCGACGTCAGTTTTTCCGCCGAACTTGATGTTGCTGCCAAAAAAGCTGGATACATGGTTCGTTAAATGGGATTTGGTGTGGACAAGATAGATCGGCAAAGTTGGCTTGTTAAATTCAGGCGAGCGAAGTGTCAAGATACCTTAAATACTATGAGGGACGCGGCCATTTGCAACTACGAGGGAAATATTCGTGTTATTGCGGATATTATACTGGCTCATGAAACAAGAGAGACGGAAATTGAAAAAGGAGTTTTTTGCCGGATGCCTCGATGCCCCAAATTTACTCCCTAAGTGTGATTATGAAAAAACGAATACTTCATCTGCCAGTAAAAAAGATTTACTTCGATCAAATTAAGTCTGGAGAAAAATCAGATGAATATCGCCTCGTTACCGAGTATTGGAAAAAGAGGCTTGAAGGCCGTGATTATGATGAAGTCTATGTTAAGTGTGGCTATCCAAAGGCTGGCGACATGTCCAGGATAGAAGTTAGGCCTTGGCGTGGTTTTTCTCAGATTATTATTACGCATCCTCACTTTGGGTCGGACCCGGTTGAAGTATTCGCCATTCATGTGAATTAGAGTGAGTTGCAACAAAGAAATTTAGTCAATTGAAATTAGGGGCCGGTCATCAGGCCCCTTTTTTTAATCTTCTAAAAGCGAGCAGTTGAGTTCGGATAGCACCTTTTCGTAGGCGCTATTTTCATTTGCTTTTCGCAGTTCTACCATCTCTACAATGAATGGGGTTAGGGCCAAAGATTGTGGCTCCCAGACACGGTTACACATATCGGCCATGTGGGCATTTACATCAGTAATGACGTAAATAAATTCAGGAAGATCTTTTAGACTTCCCAAAGCCTTTGCCATATCAACTGCTTCCGTGGTCTGATAGCTATGATTACTTTTCAGTCCAGAAGTAAGCGGCATTATGGTTTGCGCCAAATAACTTGCTGACGCAGCCATTAATCCAGATGAAATACTTTTACCTGTATCTTCGGTAATGGCTGAACTTGTGGTTAGTATGGTAGCTAAGATGATTGATCCGAACATAGTTAATTCCTCATTCTAAGTCTGATTTTTTGAAAGGCATTGTGCCTTTGCAGTCTGGATAAGCTGTGCAACCCCAAAACTTAGAGGCTCGTTTTTTACCTGGTGCTTTCCCTTTTCTAAGGCGCATAGGGCTACCGCAATCCGGGCAGTCTGGGCAATCCTCCGCAGCGATGCGCTTCTCGGGTTTACCTCTATTATCAGGGAATGTTTTTTTACAAGCCTCGTTCTGACAACCCCAGAAGAAGCCATTTTTACCTCTGATTCGGTGCATCTCTCCACCACAGTTAAAGCATTCGTGTGAGGGAGGTTTCGCGCCTTCAAATGCTTTAGCCATCGCGCCACCTTCTTTTGTCAGAACTGGCGAGGCCACTTTGAGCTGATCGACCATCTGGCAAATCCAAGTGGAAATCTGTTTCATGAAGACAGACATGTTTCCGGAGCCACTGGCGACTTTTTCAAGCTCTTGTTCCCAGGCCGCAGTCATGCCAGGTGACTTGATTGCTGGTGGAAGCACAGCGATAAGTGCATGAGCCTTATCTGTTGCAAGCAGAACCTTTTTCTGACGCTTGAAATAGCCTTTATCTACAGCTCCCTGGATGATGCTGGCGCGTGTTGCTGGAGTGCCCAAACCGGCTGTGTCTTTGAGGATCTGCTTGAACTTCTCCTCAGTCACAAACCGGGCAATGTTCTCCATCGCGGCAAGTAATGTGGCTTCTGTGAAGTGTGGTGCTGGCCGCGTCATTTTGTTCATCAGCTCAGTACCATTGAGCAAGGCAGGTTCGCCCTGACTAACCCTGGGGAGCTTCTCCTGTTCAACCGGCGCGTCCGTATCTTCTCCTTCATCCTTGGGGCTACTTTCGCTGTCAGAAGCAAACAAAACCTTCCAGCCTTGTTTGGTCGGAGTCTTACCAGAAGCGGCAAAGAGGTGACGTCCACACTGCACCTCGATGGAGGTTTTGGTGAACTCGAACTCGCTGTAGAACTGCGCGATGTAGAAACGACGGATGGCGTCGTAGAGATTTAACTCGATCTCAGACATGGCACTGATGTCTGTTCTTGCTGGTGTTGGAATGATCGCGTGGTGCGCGGTCACTTTAGAGTCATTGAATACTCTGGCCTT
Source organism: Photorhabdus khanii NC19 (assembly GCF_000517265.1). GTDB lineage: Bacteria > Pseudomonadota > Gammaproteobacteria > Enterobacterales > Enterobacteriaceae > Photorhabdus > Photorhabdus khanii. The sequence continues at coordinate 92,595 of NZ_AYSJ01000008.1, read as the reverse complement.
GCGGTGAGGGTCTGCGCCAGCCACCAGCCCCGAGACGTTTTGATCGGACAAAATTAGCGCCTGTAGGATGTCAGGAATGTCTTCCTTTTGGCTCTCTGGCAGGTAACGACTGTCGGTACGAGGGTAGGTTGTTGCTTTGTGTGTTTCGTACAGAGCTTGGGCTGCATCAAGCACCTGCTGGGCTGTATATCCCCATCGTTTACTTGCGTATTGCTGCAATGAAGTCAGATCGAAGGGAAGGGGAGCAGACTCTTTTCCAGGTTTTGTCTCTGCCTTGCTGATAACGGCATTGGCACCGTTAACCTGAGAGGCTACCTGCTCGGCATAGGCCTTATTGATACATCGGCCTTGTTCGTCACTACACTCCTCTGGCGGTATCCACTGAGCGGCAAACTGACCATTTTGCACGGATACGTTCACGCCCAGAGTCCAGTATGGGGAGGGTGTGAAACCCGCGATCTCTCGATCTCGTTGACACACGAGAGCGACAGTAGGTGTGATGACCCTACCTACGTGAAGGGTATGGTTGAAACCTACGTCTCGTGCCAGCACGGTATAGAGTCGGCTTACGTTCATTCCCACCAGCCAGTCAGCACGTTGCCTTGCCAGTGCAGCGTAGTAGAGCGAAACTGTTTCTTTGCCGTCCTTGACGTTATTCAGCGCTTTCTTGATGCTCGACTCATCGAGTGCAGTCAAGCAAACCCGACGGATAGGACCAGAGTAGCGGAATCGATCCAAAAGCGAACGGGCGATAGCTTCGCCTTCACGGTCGTAGTCGGTAGAGATGTAGATGGTGTTGGCCTTTTTTACTAGGCCTTCAACGATTTTGTACTGCTTTAGCGCACTCTTGCGAACGTTGTACCGCCAGGATTCAGGAGCAATGGGAAGAGTCTCCAGTGACCATGACTTGTATCGTTCGTCATAGTCGTCTGGCATATACAATTCCAGAAGGTGGCCGAAGGCCCAAGTAATAACCCTGTTTCCTCCATCGTGGATAAACCCATCCCCCCTTTGGGAGGCTTTCATTACTCCTGCCAAGTCTTTGGCCTGAGAAGGCTTTTCGCAGATATAAAGGTCCATTACGCAGCTCCCTTCATCTTTGATTCCAGATTCGCCAGCTCGGTCCAGTTTTGGGCAAGAACTTTTATCTCGGGATAGTCTCTGGAAAGGTTTTCGAGGACTCCAGAAATGACATAGGCCGCTTCGTGGGTATTACCCCTCGAACCAGCCTCCTGGAGCATGATTAATAAAGCGTCGAAGAGCTCAGCCTTTCGGCCAGGCTCTGTGTGATTTCTTATTTCAGAGCTTTGCATGGGTTCACCACAGAATAGGGACGGACTGAATCGCGCACAATACGGCGATCTGCGTCTGTTACGGCCTGACTGGAGCAAAAGTGCGTCCAGGCATTCAGGTAATCTTGGTAGTTATGAGTGGGCGGTATGCAGCCAGTCACAACGTCTTGGGGGATGTTCGTGGCACCTTCACCCTCAATAAAGCGCCAATCGTGCTCATCCATGCCCTTGCCGCTATCGCAATAGCGTTCCCAGCGTGACAGCTCATACAGCGAGTAGCCTTTACCTTTGTTCATGGACTTGAAGGTATTGATGGCTTCGCCTACATCCCCCTGTTGCTTTATTCCAACCGGTGTTTTAACTGCATCATTGGAATCATCTTTGGCCTTGTTGATCGTTGCGCTGACATTACCGTCGCCCAATACATGGATATAACCCGGTTGGCGTAATGCCGCACCACCGCGCCCCATGTTGTCCCATGCGATAGAAAGTTCCCGGTTAACTCGGGCAGGTTTGTCATTCTCCGCAGGGGATACCTGGGATTGGGGTTTTTGTTCAGGGGCGTTAGAGGCACACCCGGCCAGAATTGCCACTCCCAGAATTGCTAACAGTTGTCTCATCGTGTCGTTCCTCATTAAAAATTGTCGATGAACCCATTCTAAAAGGGGGGAGATGGAAAGCTGGTTTCTCAAACTGCCCAAATTGGACAGATAGGCGTGTGTGCGATCTAAACGTGTTTTGAGAGCATGTACTGACGAAAAATACGATAGGAATATGGTCAACCTACATGCTGAAAGCCCTGAACAAGTTATTTGGTGGGCGAGGTGGAGTGATCGAGACCGCGCCAAGCGCCAGAGTGTTGCCGCTTAAAGACGTGGAAGATGAAGAAATCCCTCGATACCCGCCTTTTGCCAAGGGTCTGCCAGTGGCCCCACTAGACAAGATACTGGCAACCCAAGCTGAACTAATTGAGAAAGTGAGGAACTCTCTCGGTTTCACTGTGGACGACTTCAACCGGCTTGTTTTGCCGGTGATCCAACGGTATGCCGCGTTTGTTCACTTGCTGCCAGCTTCCGAATCTCACCATCACCGTGGAGCTGGTGGGTTGTTCCGGCATGGGCTTGAAGTAGCCTTTTGGGCAACTCAGGCATCTGAGTCGGTTATTTTTTCAATCGAGGGGACGCCTCGGGAACGCCGCGACAATGAACCTCGTTGGCGACTGGCTAGTTGCTTCTCCGGACTCCTGCATGATGTTGGCAAACCGTTGTCAGATGTGTCCATTACGGACAAAGACGGATCGATTACATGGAATCCTTATTCAGAGTCTCTTCATGACTGGGCGCACCGTCACGAAATAGATCGTTACTTTATCCGGTGGCGCGATAAGAGACATAAAAGGCATGAGCAATTCTCGCTGCTGGCTTGGCATCGAATTATTCCGGCTGAGACGCAGGAGTTTCTTTCTAAGTCAGGCCCTTCCATCATCGAGGCGATGCTTGAAGCTATTTCAGGAACAACTGTCAATCAGCCTGTTACAAGGTTAATGCTTCGTGCTGACCAAGAGAGTGTTTCAAGGGACCTTCGCCAAAGCCGTCTCGATGTTGATGAGTTCTCTTATGGTGTTCCTGTAGAGAGGTATGTGTTTGATGCTATCCGTCGTCTGGTGAAAACTGGGAAATGGAAGGTCAATGAGCCTGGCGCGAAAGTTTGGCATCTAAACCAAGGTGTTTTCATCGCATGGAAACAACTTGGAGATCTCTATGATTTGATCAGTCAAGACAAAATCCCCGGCATTCCAAGAGATCCAGATACGTTGGCCGACATTCTCATCGAGCGCGGTTTTGCTGTGCCAAACACGGTGCAGGAAAAAGGCGAACGTGCGTACTACCGCTACTGGGAAGTTTTGCCTGAGATGCTCCAGGAAGCGGCTGGTTCCGTGAAGATCCTGATGCTCCGTCTCGAATCAAACGACTTGGTGTTTACCAATGAGCCACCATCAGCAGTTGCAGCAGAAGTTGTTGGAGACGTTGAGGACGCTGAGATTGAGTTCGTTGACCCTGATGAGAGTGATGACGATCAAGATGAAGACGGAGCGGCTCTGAACGATGACATGTTGGCCGCAGAACAGGAAGCTGAGAAAGCTCTAGCCGGTCTCGGTTTCGGTGATGCGATGGAAATGCTGAAAAGCACTTCAACGGAACCCGAAGGTACACCGGTCCAAGGCGCGGCTGAAACAAAGGACTCGCCTAAAGCAGCACCAGCCACAACACCAAGCAAGGGAAAACAGGTTAAAGCTAAACCCAAAAAAGATACGGAAGAACAAACAGAGAAACCTGAGACAAAAGAAGAGTTGTCCCCTCAGGACATCGCCAAAAACGCGCCACCGTTGGCGAACGATAACCCACTGCAAGCCCTCAAGGATGTTGGGGGTGGGCTGGGTGACATCGACTTCCCATTTGACGCATTCAACGCATCGCCTGAAACAGGCAGCGCTGACGCAGAGAGCCTTAAAAACACCAACGAGGCAGAGCTCGAACAGCCTAAACCTGACTTCGTTCCGCAAGAACAAAACTCCCTACAAGGCGATGACTTCCCCATGTTTAGTGGTTCAGATGAACCTCCGTCATGGGTGATTGAACCATTACCTATGTTGGCTGTTGAGCCAGAAGATACTTCTGCCACAACAGAACTGTCACAAACGGACAAACCTAACCAGCAGGAAAAGGACGCTAAGACATTACTGTCTGAGATGCTTGCTGGCTATGGCGAAGCATCTGCTCTGCTTGAACAGGCGATTATGCCTGTTCTGGAAGGGAAAAAGACGTTGGGAGAGGTTCTATGTCTGATGAAGGGCCAGGCCGTCATCTTGTACCCAGAAGGTGCTCGGTCATTAGGTGCGCCGTCAGAAGTCCTCTCAAAACTATCCCATGCTAATGCGATTGTTCCAGACCCGATTATGCCTGGTCGTAAAGTCCGAGATTTCAGCGGTGTGAAAGCTATTGTGCTGGCGCAACAACTTTCAGATGCAGTCGTAGCGGCCATCAAGGAGGTAGAAGCGTCAATGGGTGGATACCAGGACGTCTTTGAACTTGTGTCCCCTCCTGATTCTGATGTCAGAAAGAGCAAGTCTGCTCCGAAGCAACAAAGCAAACCGGCACAGAAAAAACCACAACAACAGAAGCATGATGCTGAATCAGGGCAAGCTGCACTGGCAAAAGACACGAAAGGAAAAACTGCTCAGAAACCTCAAAAGGAGAAAAAAGGTGACACCTCCTCTGTGGTTGAGGGGCATGAACACAAGCCGATTGAAGAAAAACAGAACGTGGCTCGCCTTCCTAAGAGAGAAGCTCAACCCGAAGCTGTTGTAGTTACCAAAGTTGAGCGTGAAAAGGAACTGGGTCACATCGAGGTGCGAGAAAGGGAGGAGCAAGAGGTGAGGGAGTTTGAACCGCCAAAGGCTAAAACAAACCCGAAAGACATCAAAGACGAAGACTTCTTGCCGCCAGGTGTTACCCCTGAGAAAGCGATTCTTATCCTCAAGGACATGATCCTGAAACGCTCGGGGAGATGGCTAGTTACACCTGTCTTGGAAGAAGACGGCTGCTTAGTAACGAGTGATAAAGCGTTCGACATGATTGCCGGGGAAAACATCGGCATCAACAAACACATCCTCTGCGGGATGTTGAGCCGGGCACAGAAACGCCCTTTGCTCAAAAAACGTCAAGGAAAATTGTATTTAGAGGTAGATGAAACATGACAATGAGTTATGACCCGCTCGCCTACGAGATGCCGTGGCGGCCTAACTATGAAAAAAATGCTGTAGCAGGCTGGCTTGCTGCGTCCGGTGCTGCTTTGGCCGTGGAGCAGGTCAGCACTATGCCTCCAGAGCCCTTTTATTGGATGACGGGGATCTGTGGAGTGATGGCAATGGCTCGTTTGCCTAAGGCTATCAAGCTCCACTTGCTCCAAAAGCATTTGAAGGGCCGAGACTTAGAGTTTATCTCTATTACGGAGCTCCAGAAGTACATCAAGGACACGCCGGAAGATATGTGGCTTGGTAGTGGATTCCTGTGGGAAAACCGTCATGCCCAGCGCGTGTTTGAGATCCTTAAACGAGATTGGACCTCTATCGTCGGAAAAGAATCGACGGTTAAAAAGGTTGTCCGAAAAATACAGGGTAAGAGAAAAGAGTTGCCAATCGGTCAGCCTTGGATTCACGGGGTTGAGCCAAAAGAAGAAAAATTGATGCAGCCTCTCAAGCATACAGAGGGGCACACTCTAATTGTAGGGACCACCGGCTCGGGCAAGACCCGTATGTTCGACATCCTGATCTCACAGGCTATTCTGCGTGGGGAGGCCGTGATCATCATTGACCCGAAAGGGGATAAGGAGATGCGGGATAATGCCCGACGTGCCTGTGAGGCTATGGGACAACCGGAAAGGTTCGTCTCATTCCATCCAGCATTCCCAGAAGAATCTGTGCGTATTGACCCTCTACGGAACTTCACCCGTGTGACAGAGATAGCAAGTCGTTTGGCCGCGTTGATCCCGTCAGAAGCAGGAGCTGACCCGTTCAAATCATTTGGTTGGCAAGCACTGAACAATATCGCTCAGGGTTTGGTAATCACTCATGACCGTCCTAATCTGACAAAGCTCCGTCGCTTCCTTGAAGGTGGAGCTGCTGGTCTGGTTATCAAATCCGTTCAAGCCTACTCCGAACGAGTGATGCCTGATTGGGAAGCAGAAGCTGCGGCTTACTTGGAGAAAGCCAAAAATGGTTCTCGTGAGAAGATCGCTTTCGCTTTGATGAAGTTTTATTACGACGTCATCCAGCCTGAACATCCAAACTCAGATCTTGAAGGTCTGCTGTCGATGTTCCAACACGACCAAACTCACTTCTCCAAAATGGTGGCGAACCTTCTGCCAATCATGAATATGCTTACTTCTGGAGAGCTTGGGCCGCTCCTGTCGCCAGACTCTTCTGATCTTAGCGATGAACGTCAAATCACCGACTCCGCCAAGATTATCAATAACTCCCAAGTAGCTTATCTGGGACTCGACTCTCTGACCGATAACATGGTTGGTAGTGCTATGGGGTCCATTTTCCTGTCTGACCTGACAGCAGTTGCGGGTGACAGATACAACTATGGGGTCAACAACAGACCCGTAAACATATTTGTGGACGAGGCTGCTGAGGTGATCAACGACCCATTCATCCAGCTTCTGAACAAGGGGCGCGGCGCGAAACTTCGTCTCTTCGTTGCAACCCAGACTTTTGCTGACTTCGCTGCTCGACTGGGTAGCAAAGACAAAGCACTCCAGGTGCTGGGGAACATCAACAACACTTTTGCTCTTCGTATTGTTGATGGAGAAACCCAGGAATACATCGCGGATAACCTGCCGAAGACCAGGCTCAAGTATGTCATGCGAACCCAAGGCCAGAACTCCGATGGTAAGGAACCCATTATGCACGGAGGCAACCAAGGCGAGCGTTTGATGGAAGAGGAAGCGGATCTATTCCCAGCCCAGCTACTTGGGATGCTTCCTAACCTGGAATACATAGCCAAGATTTCAGGCGGAACCATTGTTAAAGGCCGTCTGCCCATATTGACCCAATAAGAGTAGAGCTATGTGTGACAAGAAGTATAGAGATTACGAGGTAGCCATCATGGTCGATGTAAACCCTTTTGACAGGGTTATGAATGAATTGAAAAGTCGTGGCCGCAAGAACGCTCATATCTTGAGCATCCTTCAATTCGACTGGCCTGCATCAGAGGTCATCATCGAGAAGCTAAGCTGCTACATCACAGACGGGATTAAGGCGAATCAGGAGCCAGTGATTTACCCGATCATCGAAGAAGCTCTGCATCGCTACAGCCAGCTCGTGTTTCATGAGCAGAGAGAGAAATACGAAGACCCTGCCAGGATTGGGGCATTTTTGGAAACCCTGATCACTGAAACCTGTCGTGCGCTGGAAGTGCAAATTGTCGATAGTGGCGGTAATTCATGGTCCGTAGATTCAGGAGAGTCATTCTCCCTGTGGCTTTCTTCTCATCCAGGAGAATTATCCATTAACTCGCAGCCCCATGAAGATGAGACCTCTTTGCGTGGCTTGCTGTATGAGCTCATCACCTGTGAGAGCGTGAAAACTGTTTTAAGGAGGACTGACTATGAAGAAGCCGTGGTTACTGGTCGCATGGCTGCTGGTTATTGAAATGCTGGCAATATTGCTGTTAATCCCAGGTGATTGGACAGACAAAGCAATTAAACGGGAATCTGTGCTGGTGGAACAGAGCCTTGGCACCGAAGCCAGAGACTGGATACAGGACAAAGCATCTACTTGGTTCCGGTCGGGCATTATTGATTCAGGATTCTACGAAGGTATGTACCAAACTCTGATCCCATCGGAAGAGGAGCGTCAGAAGTCCAAGGGGATGCAAGACATGGGTAAGGGTTGGTTTGCGTGGGTCAAAGGGCGCATGGAGGCGTTAGTCAACGTCATTTATCAATTTTACACGAGACTGGCTCTGTTGACTGCGTGGACTCCCTATATGCTCATCCTGTTTGCGCCTGCTGTGTATGACGGGATGATGACCTGGCGTATCAAGCGAACCAATTTCGATTATGCAAGCCCGGTTCTACATCGTTATAGCGTTCGCGGAACAATGTACCTGATGGCTGGTTTGTTTATCGCTTTTTTCATCCCTATAGCTCTTGACCCGGTTGTTATTCCGCTGACGATGATGACTTGTTGTGTTCTTGTCGGCCTGACGTTTGGCAACTTGCAGAAACGTGTATAGGAGGGGGTGATGAGTTATGCCGTTTTTAACCAAGATGGGGTGCATTTGTGTGACATCCCGTTGAACGTTTATCAGGTGTTGCGGCGCCAGTCTTTGTCATCATTGTGGCTTTACTGGGCGCAGAGCATGAACTTGGTGAAAATGTTAATTGCTTGCATGGGGAAAATGGTCTTTGTTATGCCAATAGCGTGGTTTTGGGTGCTGGTGGTATGCCGCTTGATTGAACCTGAACGTATCGCTGATGTGTCAGACCTTTTCTCTCCAAACACAATTGGGTGGGCCGCTGGTGCGGCCATCACTATCGTTATTTACTCCGTATTTACAGGACCGGCTATGTACGGATACCACAACTTCTTCAAGCAGCATATCTGCTCAAGAGTAAAGCAAGTAACGCCGGAACTCAGAACAGTCACTGGGCCACTGTTCTTCTACCGAAACGAAATTGGAATGATATAGAGAGGAACCATGAACGTAACCAAGAAAATTCATCTGCTGGTGCTGGGATTGTTTATGACCGGTACTACCATCGCAGCACTTGATGTGCTCAATGACGACGCAAAGCTCAAGAACCTTGAGAAGGTGTGTCCTGACTGTGAAATGGTGGCAAAAAATGTGCTCAACCTTAGGGTTCAAAACTGCCAGCTAAGAGACACCTCCAGTACAATGATGATAGGCACTATGCAAAATGATCCTATGTTTTCGTTTATGCTGGCGGTACACACAGCGGCTGGCACTGAGGCATACAAAACAGTGGTTGGTGCCGCTGCCAACCATGTTGACTGTGAAAACCCGTTGAACTGGATCAAGCTGACCCAGCAAGCAATTAAAGGAGGCAAAACCTAATACGTAAAAGAGATTTCTTTTTTGGAGATGTGTATGAAGGGAGTGGAGGAGCCACTTTACGACTGAGTGATATGGAGTCCCTGGCAAGAAAAGTGTCAGCAGAGTTCTTCACCGCACAACTGAATCGAATGTTGAAAGAGCATGACGGTTGGTTGACGATTAGCGATGGAACGTCGTACCCCAGCTTTTGGAGTTTCATCGACAAGGTTGATACCAAACAGGTTGGTTTTGTGGAAATCTATGCGCGTCAAGATGTCAACGATAATGTGGAAGCCACGTTGGCGTGTGACATCGTTTTGGTTAATGGTGTGATCACCGTTAAGCCACACTGGTGTGCTTACAAGGACATCCGGGCTGACGAAGTAATCTCCACATTACTGGTGCCTTTGCATTTGAAAGCTCTCCAGGATAAGGCTTACATCCGCTGGGATGATGGTGAAACTGAACCTCTGCTACAAAACGACTACTATCAGGCTGAACTTGAAAATGTGTTTCTGGTTTCCAAGTACCCATCAGCCATGAGCTGGGGCGATACAGCAGACCAGAAGGTTAAGCAGTACAAGATGGACCTTGAGTGCGCCACGGACGTTGGCCGTCGCGGTGTCTCATCAGAGCAAGCATGGGATGCTTATCGAGAACTCCGGCACAACAGAACAATGTGAAACAGGCGGCCATTGGCCGCTTTTGAACTTTCACATGTGAAAGTTTTTCTCCCCATCTTTTCTTCCCCTATCGAATAAACATCCTCAAGGTGCCCAAAATGGGCCGTAACAGCACTGTGCCGACATTGTTCAATTAAGAGACGATTACTCCGGGATGACGACAAGTTATTTGGAGGGTCTATGTCCACTCAAACTCACGTCAGAGAAAGCGAAAGCTCTTCTGGCTCATTCATCTCCTGGCAGTTTCTCGTCTGGCAGGTGATGTTCGCTATCGGTGTTGTTGCAGGGGTTAACTTGGAACACGCCTTCAATTTTCTTGGTTAAGGGGGGGGGCGTGAACGCAAATAAACAGTTTTTTTGGTTCCTGATGAACGCGGTGCTGATGTGCATCTTCATCGTTCCAGTGGCGGTCGCGTTTTGGTTGTCTGCTTTTGCGGCAGGGTTCGACTGGAATCAGTGGGTTAAGCTGGCTGTCGAGGCGGCCAACAGAGCAGCAAGTGACCCGGCCAAGGCTCTGGGCACTGTTCAGACCTACTGGGGCATTTTCAGTTTCTTCCTGCTGGCGGCGTACAGTCTCATGTTCAAGTTTAAAGCCAATGCCAACAAGGAAAAGGAAGCGCAGGGAGCTATCCGTCCGGCTAATGAAGTTGGCGTGCTGCTTCGGACGGATACTCGGGACGGTTCCTCAAATCAATAACCGATCCGGTAAACGCAAAAGGGGGGGCTCAGGCCGCCTCAAACTGCTGACAAACCTCGTTGAAAGTAACGGGGTTTGTCGTTATCACTCATTATCTTCCGATTTTTCCTTATAGATACCCGATACTCCCTTTTCCTGCCAGGATTGGCTTTCTGCCCCATGACATTCACGGGTAAACCACCCATAAAACCAATAAAGTGCCGCCACCAGTAAAGCTATTTTCTTGATATTTTGTGCTGCCTTTCCTTGCCACACTGTATCTGAACCGGCGCAACCCCGAAAAAGGGGATAACGATGATGTTGATGATGCTTTTATTCGGCATCCCTCCGTACTATCGGTTGTTTTCGGAAATTGTGGTCCTTTTGGCCCCCCGGAGGTTTTTGGATTTCTCTGGCCTTTTCTTTGCCCGTTTCCCAGAATGCCGTGTGATGGTTTTTCCCTTTTTCGCCCGGGTACAGGCCGCCCCAGCGCAATTCTGGCAAATACCCGCCGCCGTCCGGTAATAACGGTATCCCTGACGACTTGTGGTGGTATAAATCAGCTTTTCGCCCTGCGGGCAAACATAGCAATCCTGTTGCGGATCATAAATAAATTGTTTCTTTTGAAAGAGATTCGGCCCTTAGTTTGGGCGCCGATAACTGATGACCGGTGTCAGACCCAGCTCCAGGGTCAGGTGGCAAACTGGGGCCGTAAAATAGCCTGCATCCAGTACGATGGCGACCGGATTAAGCGGAAATCGATCCAACTGACGCGTCAGACGCCCTATCAAGGGCTGGCTGTCGTGGACATTGCCCGCTGTGGCATAGGTATCCAGAATAATATTGGCTTTTCCATCCACGGTACGGTGGTCGAGATAGAAGAATCCTTTGGGTTTGTTCGTCCGGTGCATAAACCCGCTTTCCGGGTCAGTCGTACTGACTTTGGTCTGTCTTGCCGTCCTTATGCCTGCTCAGGCTTTTTTTCCGGACTTAGCCCGGTCTTCATTCACTGCTTTTTCCAACTCGTCCAGATAAGCGCCCGAAGGAACGGGACGCAGAATACTGTCGGATTGATGGGGATTGGCACTGGCTTTCAGATGAGTGCTGTTTGTATAAAGTTCCCGGCCGCCGACAAAACCTCTACCGATAGCCTGTTCGACAATGTTGTCGAAAATGTGCTGGAACACATCGGAATGGTTGAATCGGCGCCGCCGATTCTGGCTGAGCGTGGAGGCATCCGGGACTTTCTCTGTCAGCCCGAGCCGCAAAAACCAGCGGTAGGCCATATTGACCTGAATTTCCTGCACCAGCCGGCGTTCGCTGGGGATGCCAAATAAGGACATCAGTAACATCATCTTAATCAGCATAACCGGGTCTATCGCCGGGCGGCCATTATTGTGGCAATACAAAGGGGCAACTAAGTCCCGGATAAATTCGAAATCAACGGCGGCATCGACTTTGCGAACTAGGTGATTTTGAGGCACGAGGTCATCGAGTGAGAGCGTTTCGGGGGGAAACGTCTGGGGAGGGGGGATTCTTAACATGGCGGCAAGCTCCGTCGGGTAAACGGAATTTGATTAAAGCAAAGTGCCGGATAAAAAACCAGCACTTTGTCAATACTCTGGGCCCTCCTTCGGGAGGGCTTTTTCTTTTGCACCCCAAAAGGGCAATTACAGCGTTTACCCTTTTAGGTAGCTGTCATACTCTTTGCTCATTGTCAGCGCTTGCTGGCTATAACGGTAGCTGGCCCAAAACAGCAATAACCTAACCCCTCGGGAGGCAACCCCTCCTGGGTTCTCTCCCATAACCAAAGGAGAGAAGCATGAGCCTAGTGGACCAACAACGAAAGACCCAGAGTGAAATCAACGATGAAATCATTCTGGCCGTCAAAGAGGTGTTGGCTACCAACTCAGTCGGTTTAGCCCGTGAGTTTGTTGGGTGTGTCCCGCAAGATCATCCATTCCATCCGTTTTTACTCGTTATAGCTAAGCAGCTTGACCCGAGATAACTAAGTAACCCAACCGGGTACACCAAGGCCCGGTCGGCTTTGGTGTACCTCCAACCAATTTTGGAGGCACTATGTCTAATTCAAATTTCGGCTTTTTAGCTCTGGCCTTGCGCCAACGCCTGATTAAACGCTGGTCACTGATGCACTCTGTTCAACCGGAGTCTGTGTTGGAGCACAGCGCTGTTGTTACCTTACTTTCCTACCTGGCTGGCAATATCGCTATTCAGCAAGGGAAGTCGGTGGATCTGGCAACCATGCTTGCTCATGCTTGTTTGCATGATGCGGCCGAGGTTCTCTGTTCGGATGTCGTAACGCCAGTCAAGAAAGCAAATGCTGTTTTGCAGCGTGAGTTTGAACGACTGGAAAAGGCCGCAGAGGACAAGCTCATCCAGACTCTTCCCGCAGAACTCCAGGATGCAGTTGCCATAGCCTTCGCTCCCGGTGGCTATGAACAATCACTGGTTAAGGCCTGTGATACCTACTCCGCCTACATCAAGTGCAAACTTGAGGTGGCCACAGGTAATGGTATTGAGTTCCAGGATGCTCTCAGCAAAATGGAACGTGTTGTTGCTCAGGTGAAATCTGACTTCCCGGAAATCGACGCTCTGGACAAATGGTTTGGTGACGGACTCGGCCATTCAGTAGATAAACTACTGGCAGGAGGTAACGATGACTAAGGGATTTTGGCAGCTTATCGACAAAGACGGTGTAGTTGTTCGTCAAAGAGAGGGTGATTCGGATAGTGAGTCATATATGAGGTCGAGTGTTTGGCTCGTCCCTTCAAATATGCGCTTACATTTCACTATAGAATCCGAATTTATTGAGCCTTGGAAGTTTTTTGGGGCTCATAAAAAAGGAACTCTTGTAACGATTTATAACCAATTAGTCGATGCTGATGAGCATATTGATATTGTCAATAAAGTACGTTCGCTAGATGAAATTCAGCCTCATTTGGGGATTGAGATTAAGTCTTTTGAAATATTGATAGACGATATAGATAAATTCACTTTTGACCATAAAGATTTCCAAGTGTGGAATGCTTATATTGGTAAGGAGTGGGTCGGTACGTCAGAATATTAAACCCACCAGGGACTCGCTTTCCCCTGATGGGAGGAGTCTCCCGTTAAGGAGATATAGATGTCCAAGACGATTAGATGTCCAGTTTGCTTTTACCATGAAGCACTTCTGGAAAATGAAAGCGCGGCACCGAATACGCCAGAGTACATGACTGCTGTTTATTGCCCCGCTTGCGAATCAGGCATTAATGATTTAGACGAGCCTCTTAACGAAGCTCTGTAAATACGAACCCCACGGGGGACATCAGTCCCTGAGGGGATGGTGTCTCCCTCTGAAACTAAGGAGATACCAATGATTAAACAGCATTTTCAAAACGAACTGGTTAAATGCGGATACCCGGATGATCTGACGATTGAGTACAGTCTCGGGTACTGCCAGGGTGATGGAATGGCCTTCTATGGGGATTTGAGCGTTGATGACGTCAAAGCTCTCATGAATCGCCTATTCAGCACTGAGCCCGGCCAAGTGGATGCTGTCAGCCGCGTGAAGAACCTGATGGCGCAGAAAGACATTGAAAATATGCTTTCTGTCCTCCGTGAGTATGGTTCCTGTGACCTGTCCATTACTCGGAATAGTCACGGGCATCACTACAGCCATTGGAACTGCATGAACATCGACGACAACGTGGACTTCACAGGGATCTTCCCTGATGATGATTCCATGCTGGGCACCGGCATTGAAGGGATCAACCAGGATATGGTCGAGCGTTGGCAAGACCTCTGGGAGCGCTTTGTGTTGGAGCTGGCGGATGATGTGAAAAGTCTTTCCAAGAAGCTCGAATCGGACGGGTACTCGCTGATCGAGGCCTCTCCATGCGAAGATGAAGTGGTTTGGGAACGGACCACTGAAAGCTACCTGGTGCGTGTTACCGAACTCCCTGAGCGGGATTTCGATATGGGCCACTGGGATGACGAAGTAAGAGACCAAACAATTTGTTCTATCCTAGAAGGGAAAGAGCGAGTGCTTGGCCTACGTGTTGAGGTACTCTCTCGTGAAAACGAGATTGTCCTAGGTGAAGAGAGTCTGCACGGTTTGACCGTTGCCAGTGATGACAAGAGCTACGCTGGTTACAGACGAGAACTTCTCCGGGGAGCTATCCAGCAAACTAGGGACTTTTTCTCTCGCCACCTCAAAGCGGCATAACAAGGCAGGGGGAAACCCCTGCTTTACTTCCCAAGTCTTCTTACTCATGGTAAAGCCATCAGTAAGCAGATTTTGTCCTCCCTGAGGGCGAAAACGTGCGATAGCTGGTCGCCAAAAACAAACAGCAAATTAACGTTAATTTATTAATCCCTGCGGGAGTCTATCTCCTGCTGGAGATACCTCCCGTTATTTCTGGAGGTATCCATGAACAAATTCCAAGATTTTAAGTTGGTTTATCGTCAAAGTGGTCGTCGCTTGGAGCGTGTCTTTACGGACACTCTTTACGTGAATGTGAAGCGTGTCGCTGACTCGTTTCCTCCGACCGTTCTTTGGCGCATCCTGCCAGAGTAAAACTCGGAACCTTAAAGCTTTTCAATACCCCATGCGGGTACACTTTCCCGCACGGGGTAGGTGTACCCATTAACTTTGGAGTACACCTTATGAACCAAGTAGCTAAATTGGACCTCGCCAAAATCCGTCAACAAGCCATCAATGATGGACTGCTGGTGGACCAATCTTCCCTCGGTAAACAAGCTGGTTTCCTGACGAATGTGGCAGTAACCCCGGCAATTGTCGATGGAGTATTTGGTGCAGATGGTAAGCACTCGGTAGATGACTTCCTCTTTATGTTTTTGCAGCTTTGTGTTGCTCAAACAAAGGTGGCTTTTACCGACAACAAGAACTGGGGAAAGATTCGTCTTTACTACCCCATGCCTACTGTAGATGGCTTTTTCAAACCAACTGAGGTTGTGATTAAGTCAGATCCTGTAACCGCAGATGTCACAGTCATGATGGCCTCGGAAGAGGGCACTCATTTGTGCTTGTGATATTCACAAAAATCGCCTCCGTTTCGGGGGCGAGTTTTTTAAACCCCTTGCCGGGGAGAACTCCCCGGCTGGGGAGCCTCCTTGGCACATCCTCCCGGTGTCGGGGTTTCCTTAAAACCCTGGCGACGGGGGGTTTAAGGAAGCCTCGATGCTGGGGTTCACGCTAAGGAGAAAACCTATGTCTTACTACAAAGCTGACACCGTTCGTGAAGCTGCAAACGGAAACTGGCTATTCATCCTGGCGGCCCTAGCGCCCCATCTTGAACCAGCTCTCCGTAAACCTGGTCGTCATGTTTCTTGCCCTATCCACGGCGGGAAAGATGGCTTCCGACTGTTCAAAGATGCTCACCTGACTGGTGGCGGCGTATGCAATACATGCGGTGCCAATCATGACGGTTTTGAGCTGCTGATGTGGCTCAATAATTGGGATTTTAAGCAGTGCCTGAGTGAGGTTGGTGATTATCTGGGAGTTGAGAAAGAGCAACCCCAGTATCAACAATCCGCTGCACCGACACGAGCTCCTGCCCAGGCCAAAGCGCCTGTTCAGCAAGAGCCTATGAAGGTGAATAACAAGGTTCTCGATTCCAAGAATCGCAAAAAAACCATTGCCGGTACTCTGATTGCCCACGGTAAAGCTCCCTACGAGTATAACGAAGACAATGAGCTCAGCTACTTTGCCTTCATCCGTGACAAGAGCGGCTTGGAACGCACCATTTGGGGTGTGGATCTTGAAAGAGCTATTGGTGAAAGCGAAGCCAAGTATGGGGATGAGATCGTCATGACAAACCTCGGGCGCGAGCCTGTAACTGTCGTCGTTGAAGTTAAAGACGAGCAGGGGAATGTTGTGAGAGAACAACCCATGCAAACGCATCGCAACACCTGGTTGGTGGAACGTCGTGGCGCTACGGTAACGCAGTTCCGCGCTCGCTCGAACGGTGGTGTTGAGCCGGTGAGTCACCATGTTGAGTCGGCCCCTGTGGTCAACCGTACGGTAGAAGCTCCGGTACCGCAAGCACAAGCTGCGGCCATACAACCGGAAGAGCAAAGCAGCGAAAACAAGCCGAAAGTTGTTCCTATGTTTCGTGAACAATCTAAGCCTTGGCTGCTTGAGCTCCAAGAAGAAATGGAGAAGAGAATGGAGCGCGAACGCGCTTACAGTGCTCGTCTCCGTGAGAAAATCGAGAAGGTATGGAACGAGTGTTTGCCGTTCTCCAGTCATGTGACTGAGCCAATGCGTCTGTACTTCAAAAACCGCGAGCTTCTGTTCAAGGTCGATGAAGTAGAAAAAACAGACTGCCTGCGGTTCAATCCGGCTATGGCCTACTACGACGAAGATGGCAATGAAGTTGGGAAGTTCCCGGCTATCGTCTGCGCTATCCGAGATGTGGAAGGCAACCTGGTAACGCTCCACCGCACCTATCTCACCCAAAACGGTAAGAAAGCCAAGGTCGGCAACGCCAAGAAGATGATGCCCATTCCGGACGGTTTGGATGTCAATGGCGCGGCCATCCACCTCGGTGAACCGACTGAGGGTATCCTGGGTGTTGCAGAAGGGCTGGAAACGGCTCTTTCCGCTTATCGAGTCACTCAAATCCCGGTTTGGTCAACGGTCAATGCGACCCTGATGGAGTCCTTCGAGGTTCCAGAAGGTGTTCATACCGTACTGATCTGGGCTGACAAAGATAAGTCTGTGACTGGTGAGAAGTCAGCGAACGTGCTGAAAGCCAAGCTGGAGAAGCGCGGCATTCGTGTGTACGTCCTGTTGCCTAAACTCCCGATCCCGCCCAGAGCGAAAGGGATTGACTGGAACGATGTCCTGATGAGTCAGGGAAGCCTTGGTTTCCCGAATGCTCGCTACCTGCGCGATTTTATTGCGAGAAGGAGAGATGAGTATGCCCGTCATTGATGTCTCAAAGGTCGATACCACGCCTGGTAACGACGAGGTGTGCTCCTTCTCACCCCCTGAGGGGTGGGAGGGTGACTCTGCGGCTTACATTGAGCTTATGCGGTCTCGGTATCGTAATCTGATGCACTGCCAGAGAATGATGGTGACGGCTTCTTTTGCAAGAAGGGAGTCTATCCAAGTTACTGGTCCTTTTGCTGACGAAGCGATGAAGATCATTAACTCAATGAAAATGAATAAGGCAAAGCCGCCATCGGCTTTGTCTGCTTAAAACTTTAACCCTGAGGGGGTGTTCATGCCCTCTCGGGCATGATTCGCCTCCTTTTCAACTATGGAGGTAATTATGAAAAAGTTTTTGCGTATTAAGACGTGGTTTGTGCGTCTTTTCTCTCCTGACAAGAAGACTCTGGGAGCTATCGGTGAAGACCTGCGTAAGGTCGCCGTAACAGCCATCGGTGTTGGTATTGTAGGATTGGCTGTATCTGGGGACACTATTACCGTCAAAGAAGCCGGTTTAGTGTTGTTTGTTGGGGTTATCCTGTGGATCTATGGTATAATCTTAACCAAGGTCAGCAATTCCTAAGGGGGTCAAATGGACGCTTTCACATTAGGTATGTTAGGGTTGCTTATATTTTTCACTGTCGTCACTGGCGGCAGTCTGTATCTCTACCATGAGAAACAGAAAGAAAAAAAGCATCACAACGCCTAAAGAATAACTGCGAAAATGAACGAAAAGGCCAGCAATAGCTGGCCTTTTTTTATACTTGCGGTTTAGTGTGTTACATGTCACGATATGGTTTGTGTGACATGTAACGTAAGAGGTGTTTTTTTGAAAGTATCCAATGAAGACGCTCATTCGACGTCAATCTATCTCCTTAGAGCCGCTTCACGTCCAGCGTTTTGGCGTGACGTTCCATTCGATAAGAAACTTGAAGCAGTGAATATTCTGAATAGCATAGGACGCTCACCCTCAGAACTCACCGAATGGATTAATAAATATCTGACAGCAGAGCAAATTAATAAGCTCGGGACATCTATTAGGCAACGTCGCAGAAGGGGATATGGTGTTGGTAAAAGCATAACTATAAGCGATAACGCCCACAGGATTTTGAAGCGGTTGTCAGAAGTCGATGGTTGCAGTTTGTCAGAAGTGATCGAGAAACGCCTAGCCCGAGCTTATAAAAATACATGGGACCATAAATAGAGTGACGCCAGGGGTTGCATTTTTAAAACCCGTGATAGCATCTAAATGAACCCTAACGAATAGGGGTGCTGGCGGCGATGCCGACCATTATCCCGACAATGGAGAAATAGACCATGATGACATTGACTACCGTCTCGAAGAAAACATCAAATAATTCAGCCCTTGTATTCTGGCGCGTTGGTACAAAACGGAAAGGCATCCTTGATGTCCGTATTGATTTTGACCACGAAGAGGCGGATCTTTTGGCTGAGCTCGTAGCCATTCGCTATCTGGCGCTGGACAAACAGGTTTTTTGCAGAGAGCCAGGTGCTGGTGCTGGTTACAAGCTGGTGGTATCCAAAGGTGCGATCAAGAAGCTGGCACTGGGAAAATCCACCAAGGCGTTTGCATCCAAGTTTGCGGCTTGCCTCACTGGACGTTTAAGGGGCGCTACTATTGAAGTTTCGCAGAGCATGGAGTTTATGGATGAGCCGGGTGAAGGCAACGTTGAGCTCCTCGATGTGGACAAGCAAACTTATACCCAAACCCATGACGAAATATTGACTCCGGCCATTGGCCCCGTCCTAGTTACTCAACATGCCATCGATCAGTATCAGGCACGGATAACCTCTGGAGACCCCAAAAAACCGTGGGCCTCACTCGTTGGCCGACTCCAGCATCCAGAGCTACAGGTTCAGCCCTTTGACGAAAAGGTGGCTCGCCATAAAGCCAGAAAGTATGGCCGCGTTGATAACGTGGAAGTCTGGGGCCATAGAGATTCCAAGTTCAAGTACCTGATGGTGATCAACGATGACAACCAAAAACGTGTTCTTGTCACGGTGTTTGAGCGAAATGAGTGACCCGGCTGATGAGTCTGAACCTGCTTCTCATCTGTTCTGAATACACAAGCTCTCCAAATCACGTATTCATACCCTAAAAGGGCAAAAACGCAGTCGTTGATAACGACTCTCCTACCTGAAAATGGCTCCAGCGTAAAAACTGGAGCTGTAAATGAGATCGAGACCTTCCCTTTCACTGATGCGAAACCTGCGGTCATTGGCCGTGGTGGTGCTCGCAACCTTGCCGTGCTTAGCTTTTGCACAATGGCGGGTTGTGGCCGTGAGCACCGAAGTAGACAAAATGCGCTTCAACACCATCATGGACGCGCATTCCTTCATGAAGAATTATCGCTCTGGGGAGGAGCAAGGGAAGGGAATACCCGTTGGGGATACGCTTTATCCGGTTGCCAGTTATGGGGATGGCCGTTATGTCTCCAGGATCTGTTTTAAGTATCTAGGCGCTACTGGCGATTATGATCCCACTACCTGCACTGGCGGCCCAGCTACGGTCTACTGGCGTTCAACCTACGTTCTGCCGGGTGAGATGGATAAAACGCCTTTCCTGGACAGGGACCTCGGCTTACCATCAACAACCATGTGTGTGGGGAACCCTATCCATCTCGGCACCGGCAACAAGTTCCAGGCTGAGCTGGATTATCAAAGTGGAGGCTCCGACCCGCTCACATTCACCAGATACTACAATAGCCACCTTCCTGATGAAGAGATCGGCGGCTGGCGGCATACCTACTCACGGAGCGTCGAGGTCAACGCTTCAAAGTATGGTGAGAACATGGTTGTCCTGCACCGGCCAGAAGGGCAGGAGCTCGCCTTCTACAACTCGTCCTCTGTCTGGGTGGCAACTTGGAAAACCGATGACACCTTGGTCAAGGAGGATACCGGCTGGCGCTACACCCAATCTGACGGAGTAGTCGAGGCCTATGATGAGGCCGGGCGACTGACCGGCATCGAGAAGCCCAACGGCAATCACATCACGCTGAGCTATCTGAGCGGAGAACTGTCGTTGATCACTGACGGCTTTGGCCGCACCCTCCAGTTCCAGTATCAAGATGGCCGGATGGTCAGTATCACCGATCCTGCTGGTCGCACTATTCAGTACCAGTACAACAGCGCTGGAAAGCTGGCGGAAGTGATCTACCAGGACAATACGAGCCGCAGCTATCTCTACGATGACCCAAACGCACCTGAGTGGGCTTTAGATGATGTTGACTACGAAACAAGAAAAGAAATTATAGAAAGCCTAGCTGAAATTATCAAAGCGGCAAAAACAGATTGATCTTGTAGGAGGAAGCGATAATTTGTTAACTAATATTTTGCCATAGTTAACAATTTAACCTTAGTGATTATTTTGTCTGTCCACAATAAGCGGGAACCTCCGAAATTCTCGTAATCGAAATGGCAGGGGCTATTTGTTTTACTCTTATTATGTGAATCTACCTAGTATTTTAACTATAGAGTAATGATGTATTCGTTCCGTTGACGCCTCAAACCATAACGACTATTTTTTAATTAAATATGAGTGGCTTATGAGCGTATTAGGCAAAATTATTCCCCGGATACGGGCAGAGTTAACTCATTCGTCAGAGCCTAATTCTTTCAGACAAGTACAGTTCACTAAACTGAAAATATCAGAAGCAAAATTGATGAAGGTGATCATCATGCCATCCTTGAGCGATCTGAATGATATAGTGAAAAGTTGCTAAAGACGTTTCATTTGATAACCTAAAGCGACGCCAGATTATAGAACTGACACCCCGAAGTGTCACTCTAACGACATAGGATTTCATGGTGAGCTGCCTGATACGTACATTTAGTGACTCATTCTATCGCAAACTGAATTAAAGTGCCCCACAGTTTTTTATGCTCTCGTAAATAAAGCTTTTTTTTATCTAAAATGACCGGTTGGTGCTAAAGATACTTACCTGATCTGTTTCTACGCTTTCAATGAATCTGACATGGTACTGATAATTACCCATAAAATGACTCTAGGGGTCATATTGTGCGCCTGCCACGCATTCTGAAACAGTGGTAAAAAGTAGTCAAGATGAAACCATAGAAACCACTTATATTTTTTACATATGAAGCCACAGCGATTGATAGCGGCACGAAAAGCACAAAGTCTATCTCAACGAGCAGTTGGAGAAGCATTAGGAATCATTGATTCAGAACAAGCACGAAAAAAAATCAGCAGATATGAAAAAGGATCTGTATTTCCGACATACGAAGTAGCATGTCAGATAGCTAAAATATTGAATGTACCAGAGTGTTATTTCTATATTGATGATGATTTTTTCGCCGAACAAGTTTTAGTGTTATATAAAAATAACTTTTCTGATGGGTTTGAGAATAGTTTGATTATTACACTAAAAGAAAAAAATCAGGAATACGAACAAGCATTAAAGGACATAAAACGCACTATAAATTCTCTAAAAACTCTATAATGTCACAAACAGTTTTACTACGGCTTACCGGTCTTCCTCGCCTCATTTTTTTCCATATGAACCATTTCCATCTCGATCACTTCGTGTTTGACTAAATTCTCGTATTTGCTTGTACATTACTGGATGTTGGTTCTATAGTCAGAATGGTTTTTTAGAAAAAAATATTCGTTAATTAAATGATTTATAACAATTTTTATTTTAGTTGAATGTCAGTTTATGCCGTATTATGCTATTGTTGTATGCAGCAATTCTACATATCGAAGGAGGGGTTATGACTTCTTATGAAAAGATAAAGCAGAGATTATTTAAATCGAGACGCTATGTTTTTGAACGTAAAGATTTTTCCGATATAGCCAGTTATGATCAAGTTGGTCGAGGGTTTAATCGGTTGATAAAGAATGGTTTACTCATAAAAATTGGTCATGGTTTATACACCAAAGCTAGGATGAGTACATTAACAGGTGAGCCTATTCCGGCAAAACCTGGCGGTGTAGATTCAATTGTTTCTGAAGTATTAAAACTTAAAAAAGTTGATTTTACTTTTGATGATTTGACTCTCAAATTTATGAAGGGTGAAATTACCCAAATCCCGGCATCAATTAGATTTAAATTTGATTCCCGGAGATTTAGCACTCGTTTACAAATTGGCAGAAAAATAATAAATGGAAAAGTTAGATCAACTGAAAAAAGAGTTTACTGAGGTTGCATTTGCGTTAGGAATAAATAACCCGGCAATCATTGAAAAAGATTATTGGGTAGTCCATCTATTAACTCTGATTGCAAATGCTGAATCTGACGTGTTTGCAATCGTTTTTGGTGGAGGTTCAGCATTAGCCAAATCACACGTTAAAATCATGCGAATGTCTGAAGATGTTGATCTTAAAATCATACCTTATAATGACCTTGACTGGCAATCTATTAGCCGTTCGGAACGAAAAAGAATACGAAAATGCTTTCATGAACAACTTCTTTCTCTTATTGTTGCTGATGGAGCTTTTAGTATTGCTAGTAAGGTTATTAAACGTGATGAATACAGATATATAGAGATTGAAATTAAATACCCTCAACAATATCAGATAGCACCATGTTTAAGACCAATCATAAAACTTGAGCTAATGGAAACGACTCTGTTTGAAAAACCAGATTCTCGTTCTATTGCTTCTCTGGTGGCTGAACAATATAGGCGTAATTCGGAGGTGAAAAAATTCTTATGCGTTAACATTGAATCCACTTTTGTTGAAAAAATTGTATCTATGCTTAGGCGTACAGCATTAGTTGAGCGTAACCCTGAAGAATGGGAAGATGAAACGTTAGTAAGGCATATTTACGATGTGCATTTAATTAAATCCAATTATGAGCTAGATTTAGGTATTGTGTATTCAATATTTAATCGAGTTATATATGAAGATGTCGCAAGGTATGGTAATAAGCAGCCGGAATTTACTAACAATCCATTTGGTGAAATGAGATATGCGCTGTCACTGATAAAAAATCATGAAAAGTATGCTCAACGTTTCGAACTATATGTAGACCCTATGGTTTATAATGAACAGCCTCACGATTTTGGAACCTGTTTTACTACTTTTGAGAAAGTTTCAACTGAAATATTAGATAAAGTCAGTTTCAATGGATAAAAATGGAGACTATTCTTCATTTTATCTTTATTTTTGTTCTAAAGTCTGTCCTTATATAAGGACAACATAAAAAAGCGTGAAGAAATCATCCAAATGGTTTCCATTGGTTATATTTTGCATGGTAATTTTACGTTACACAGGAACATATTGTTGTAGCATGCTTCCCAATTATGAAGAAATGTACTGATATAGGGAGACTATTCTTAATTAACCTGAACTCTGCTTAAGAAAGGAAAGAAAAAAGGAACTAAGAGCCTAAGGCCCGATCAAAGTTTTTGTATAGAAAACAAAATCGTGGAGATCCTCAGGCTATGATGACTTTAGAAGAACTTTACTGCTGCGTCGATGATTTTTGCCAACAATTTATTCCGCTTTGGGAACAACAGCTCATCGAAAATAACCTGCTTAAACGCCATCGCGCAGCTTCCCTGTCACTGAGTGAAATCATGACGCTCCTCATTTTATTTCACATGAGCCACTATCGTCATTTCAAAGCGTTTTATATTGAGCATGTGCAACAGTATCTTAAGGCTGATTTCCCCCATAGTAGGAAGTATCAACGGTACCTTTGCCATTCTTTGTCCGGTGACGCTCAACGGCAATGATGCTGCGGATTGTCGGCCATTTTTTCACTATTTCCGGGGGAAAGACTGCCTTTAGCTGGAATACATCACGTTCTTCCTTACGGCCATGAACCGTTTGCTTGATTTCAGTGACGATTTTCTCTTTACCCGCATCAAATATCGCTTGAAATTGTGATTGAACGGTTTCCCATAATTTGGGTTGATTTTTCTTAACCTGAACAACATGGGTTTTCTTTTCGCTGATTTTTTCCAGCGTTTCACGCTGGCAATGCAACGCATCAAGCGTCACAATGCGGCCTTTAAGTTTCAGAATATCCAGCATTTGCCGCACCATCGCGATTTCCCCTTTTTTGTGCTCCGTGGCTTTTTGACACAAGACCAGGCCATTCTCTGTGTCATAAGCGGTGACAACCTGAAAGGAGTTTTTTGCATCATGGCGGTGGGCCCGGCGCAAGACTTTACCGTCAAAGGCGATGAGGGGTTTGCCCGCCTGTTCACGCTGCTCATTGACCCAATTCAGTAACGCTTCCAGCAAGGATTCGAGCACGATGGTGCGGAGTATCCTCGCAATGGTATGCCGACAAGGTATTCCGCTGATAACAAGAAAAATAACATCAATCAGATCATACTTACGATTGGTCTCGGAGCGAGTTTCTTTAACAACGGATAAATGTTCCATCAGGGTCATGAGCAGGGCAGCCGGCAAGAAATCATCGTGATTAGATCATGTCATTAGGTTTCATTCAATAGATGAGCCCAAAAGTATGCTCGCGCCCTGAATAATTCCCTGGCATGTTTTATGTCCGTCTATCAGAGGAATTAAAAGATGTGAAATATCCTCTTCGTTAATTTTAGTTCTTTATAGGATTATGATGAATTACCAACGCGATACTCAAAGATTGGTATTAGCTATTGCATTGTATAATACAATAGCTGGCAATTATTTTGTTTTTTGGTTAATAATGACGCTTGAATATTGTTAGCACCATTGGCTTAAACCCACCTCTTTCCATTTTTTTCACGACGTGATGGCCAAATATCGGATGGATGCAAACCTAATTCAACAGCAATCAATGCTTCTCCTTTTGGCCACGGACGATGTAATGCGTTGCTTAATGTACTTGGTGCTAAACCGGCTTTACGGGAAACGGCTGAAAGAGTTGTTCCTCGTTTTTTCAACTCACAAATGATCTCAGCAGGATGCCAGTCTTGATTTAAATTAGTTTTCACAACGATCCTTCCTTCTATTTAATGGTTATTTATTGTTATAATAACTTTTGTAAATATTATTTATTCCCTGGTGATAAAATGGTTTTAGGAAAATACATCTACATGATGATAGTTCATTAAATAGGTTCATAATATGACCCTAGGGGTCATGTTGTGCACCTGCCACGCATTCTGAAACAGTGGTAAAAAATAGTCAAGATGAAACCATAGAAACCACTTATATTTTTTACATATGAAGCCACAGCGATTGATAGCGGCACGAAAAGCACAAAATCTATCTCAACGAGCAGTTGGAGAAGCATTAGGAATCATTGATTCAGAACAAGCACGAAAAAAAATCAGCAGATATGAAAAAGGATCTGTATTTCCGACATACGAAGTAGCATGTCAGATAGCTAAAATATTGAATGTACCAGAGTGTTATTTCTATATTGATGATGATTTTTTCGCCGAACAAGTTTTAATGTTATACAAAAATAACTTTTCTGATGGGTTTGAGAATAGTCTGATTATTACACTAAAAGAAAAAAATCAGGAATACGAACAAGTATTAAAGGACATAAAACGCACTATAAATTCTTTAAGAACCCTATAATGTCGAGAACATAAAAATCTATGGGGTATTTTTACGCAGCTAAATAACTTTTCAAAATAGTAGATCACTTTGAGGGAACTCAATCCGGTTTGAGCGATCTGATCAATCACCAATAAAGAAAAAACCACCCAACCGGACTGAGTGATGCCAATCATAGCACCTATACCCCGAAACGAACGTCGCCTGATGCAAAAAGTTGTTCATCAAACGCAGGATAAAAACCACGCCAGAAGGTTAATGGCGATGTTCATGTTACATCGTGGCGATTCTGTCACTCAGGTCGCTAAAACGCTTTGTGCTGCCCGTTCTTCTGTTAATCGATGAATAAACTGGTTTACCTTGTTCGGGATTGACGGTTTGAAAAGTCTTCCTGCGGGACGACCATCCCGATGGAATTTAAATCCGCTTTTTCCTGTTTTTTCTCTGTTGTTACAGTACTCTCCCCAACAATTTGGATGGCTACGCTCACGCTGGAGCCTTGAGTTATTAGCTATAAATATCAAATCGTTATTTAATATCACGCTTCCCATTAGCACACTTTATCGGTATTTCTCCCGGGTCAATATCGTCTGGCGCAGAGCAGCCCCGACCCTCAAAATACCGGATGCGGAATACGAAGAAAAAATGGCCGCAATTAAAGAAGCGTTATCAACAAGTTCTGCGGAATATCCTGTATTTTATGAAGATGAAGTCGATATCGCGTTCAATCCCAAAATCGGTGCTGACTGGTGTTTGAAAGGTCAGCAAAAACGTATCCCCATCCCCGGCCAAAATCAGAAATATTATCTGGCAGGGAGTGTTGATGCCCGGACAGGAAAAGTCGATTATGTTGGCGGCCAAAGAAAGAATTCTGATTTGTTTATCAGTCTGTTAGAAAAACTGAAACACACTTATCGTCAAGCGAAAAAACTGACGTTAATCCTGGATAATTATGTGATCCACAAAAGTTGTAAAGTGCAAAATTGGTTGAAAAAGAACCCTAAATTTCATCTTCTGTTTTTACCTGTCTATTCATCCTGGCTTAATAAAATAGAACGACTTTGGCAGTCTTTACACGAGACCGTCACACGAAATCATACTTGCTAATATATGTGGCAATTACTGGGAAAAGTAAATCGATTTATGGCCGCCGCTTCACCCTTCCCGGGCAGTCGAGCAGGAACAGTAAAAGTGTAGCGGTATTATGGAAAGTTATTTAGAGCCTCTATCTCTGTATTCTTCAATTTGGGATACCAACGATGAAATAAACTTTCAAGCTCTTCATTTAATACCGCTACCCGTGTTTGTAAGAGATAATGAGCACCTTGCTGACTCCATTGCATTTGCTGTTTTTTCGCCATCCGCTTTTCTATCACTTCATTTACGGTTAATTCAACAAATGCTGTTGATATCGGTTCTCCGTAACAATACCTTTATAGAGTCCAGTTTATCGCTAAATAAGCATCGTGTGTACCAACACCAATCAGGGGAATACTCAGTTCGTTGCCAAGAAAGCGCAATAAGTTGAGAAATTCTCGCCGATTTATGCTGTTACCCGCTAGAATGTTGTGCAGCTCGTCTATCACTAACAGGCGAACGCCAAATGTTAGTGCCAATTGTTCCATTTCTGGTAGTCGGGGGCGGGCCGTAATGGTGCGCCTATTGCGATGAGCAACGCGACGTAGAAGCGGATCACTGAGGGTTCAGACGGCATCTTCTGCACAACCAATACTGGAATGTACTCTTGGTTGTCGTCATAGCTGGCCGGATGGGTACGCCGGAACTTTTCTATGACCATCGACTTGCCATTGTTGGTTGGGCCAATCAGCAACAGATTAGGCATGCGCTGCTTATTAGGCCAAGTATACAGGGTTTTCAACCGGTTCAATGCATCAAGCGCTCGTGGATAGCCTATCCAGCGATCAGCGCGGATACGCTGAATACGCTCGGCTGTTGGCAACTGAGCCAGCCCTTGTACAGCTGGCAACAGATGGGATAAATCAATGATAGGATATTCGTCCACAGCTACCACTCCTCTATTTGATCAAATGGTTTGGTCAAAGGCTGATTTTTTGTCTGTTGGTCAGTTATCTCTATTTTTGGCAGAACGGACTTATTTGGTGGAAGCGACAGCTTGAGGTGCTGGCGTCGTTCTGCATCACGACGGGTTTTGCGTGTCGCTTTCTGTGCCGTAGTGACGATCTCACGCATTTGCTTGATCATGCGGAACAATATCGATTCATTCACCTGTTCTTGCCCGAGTTGACGAAGCTTTATCAACGCCTGTCGCTGCTCCCATAGGGTAACCTGATTATCACTTAAACTCAGCTCCCATAGGCGTATACTCAAGATAAGTCTGTGCGGAGGTAGATGTATTCGTTCCGTTGACGCCTCAAACCATAACGACTATTTTTTAATTAAATATGAGTGGCTTATGAGTGTATTAGGCAAAATTATTCCCCGGATACGGGCAGAGTTAACTCATTCGTCAGAGCCTAATTTTTTCAGACAAGTACAGTTCACTAAACTGAAAATATCAGAAGCAAAATTGATGAAGGTGATCATCATGCCATCCTTGAGCGATCTGAATGAGATAGTGAAAAGTTGCTAAAGACGTTTCATTTGATAACCTAAAACGACGCCAGACGATAGAACTGACACCCCGAAGTGCCACTCTAACGACATAGGATTTCATGGTGAGCTGCCTGATACGTACATTTAGTGACCCATTCTATCGCAAACTGAATTAAAGTGCCCCACAGTTTTTTATGCTCTCGAAATATTACCAACAAGGATAAGCTTGATTGCTGCGTTAAACCTGATTGAGTCACAAGTTCGTTATTGTGAATTAAATGCGGCAGGGACACTACCTGAAAAATTAGATATATAACATATCTAAGGCAAGAGCAAAAATAACTACCCATTCTCGAAATTAAATTTTTTATTGACGATAATCATCGTTCAATGTAGGGTACTTCTGTTGCAGCAAAATCTGTAACCGGACGTGAGAATCCGACTATCCTGAATGGCGCAAACTACACCACACGCCAACGCGTGTTTTTTTTTGCGCAGCCTGACAACATCAGAGTTATGGTGACTCAGGCGGGGCAGCCTTTGGGCTGGCCGGTACCATTCAGGCCGGTTTCTCACCCCCGTTTGGGTTGCCACCTTGAGCGTGAGAACTTAAGGTGGTAAGAAAATCACAGAACTGAATGGAGTTTTCAATCATGTACCAATTCAAATTTATCCTCTGTCCGATCTAAAAATAATCTTTCATTCCCATACTTGTACATGTTTTTAATAAACAAATAGGTAATTTAAATGACTGACAGAAATGATCATAATTTAAAAAAAATAATTGCGTTAAGTCTTGCCACCGGTGCCGGTTATTTTTCATATAGCCCAGAAATTGGATTTAATAGATATAAATTTAGTGAAGAAGCAATTTTAGTAACGAATAAAGAAATAGATTTATATAGAGATTGCTCTAGAGACGATGGTTGGGATAGTGGAGTTGAAAATATATGCTGGGGCATTATCATTCAGAAAACAACAAAATCAAATAAAAAAGATTATATTCTAAGCGACATTGATACACGTTTTATATATAATAAAATACAATCTAACGCTGTTAATAATTTTGCATTAAATATACTTGAAGAAATAAAAATATATGAAAATCATTCAAATGATAATAAGCTAATTGATGGGCTTAGACTATCCGCAGTTTTAGCAAAAATTTATGCCAATCAACTTAATGATTCATAATGAGAAGTAGGTTGTAGATATACGATAGGGGCATATGTCTGACCATATGCCCCTATCTACCACATAAACCAAACTCGTAACGTGGATGCTTATTATGGCAACTAAACATGATAACACTATTAAAATAGATCTTCTAGATCTTCTAGATCTTATTATTGAAGCAAGAGACATCGGGCGAGCATGCTACATTTTAGCATCTTTAATTTCTAAAGATGACGATTTATATCCTCTAATAAATCAAATTTTAAGGCTGGTGCATTTCAGAACTGAAAAAGTGTACGCTAAAACGATAGTATCAGATCTGGAAGTCTAAATCGAGAGCATGAAATTGTGTGGGGCACACTACATAGGCGTTTATGCCGCTGTAGAGCCATCAACTGTACTCCGGCTAGCTCATTAATTCTGGTGCCGGGATACCAACGCTCAAATTGTGACTTTAGCTCGCCATTCAGAACGGCCGTCCGAGGAGAGCATTTAAATGATTGCCCCGCAGTTTTTATGCTCTCAACTGAGTTGGTAATACGCCACATAACAATATTTCGTTTACCCGTGACTTGTTCAAATGAGCGTTATTATGATTGTGTACCCGAAAATAAATCCTCGTATCCATCATCAAAAATAGCAAAAAAGTATTTTGGTTTTACTTCACAGGATAGGACTTTTTCATCTCCATACTTATCTGTTCTATAAAAGCGAAAATGAATAAACGAGTTATCCCATAATATAATCGATATGACGCGGCTTAATTAAATGTATTCTCATTCGCATAATATGATTGATAACCATTCTCTTTTTCACCCATCCCATCAGGCACGATGTATTGATTATTTAGTGAATTGAAAACATAGTATAAATTTAAAAAATATAACAGTTCTATATTGTGCTGAATGACCCTAATGATAACCAAATAGATAATTTGCTATCACTTTGTTAAAATAAATGCAATCTTATTTTTGAAAAAAATACAACGCCGTTTAGGTTTGGTTTATATATTGTATGTTTTTTATGTTACAGATCGGTTTTTATGACTGATTTATCTTGTGCAAAAAGTGCCATAGGATAAAAAATGTCTTGATTTTAGATAAAACTGTTTAGAAAATCGCCCTGGTTAGGAAATGATCTGCCCGGTGAATATGTTTATTTATCGCGGCGGATCTTGTCGGTGTTCTCTTATTTACTGCCCGGTTAATGGCCTGCTCTGAAATATCTGAATCCGTTTTTTGTTCCTGAAATTTAGAGGGCATGCCCCTCATGCCTGGCGTTGTTTTTTATTGCAGAGGAGCCGATTATGGCCCAGAGTTTTCAAAACGAAATCCCTAAGGCGCGTATTAATATCAAATTAGATTTGCACACTGGCGGTGCGCAAAAAAAAGTTGAGTTGCCGCTGAAATTATTGGTGATGGGAGATTACAGTAATGGGCAGGAACAGCGCCCACTCTCGGAAAGAGAAAAAGTTTCTATTAACAAAAACAATTTTGACAGCGTGATAGCTGAATTCAGCCCCGCACTTAATCTGACGGTTCAAAATACCCTGGCTGAAAATGGCAGCGAAGAAAATATCGCCCTCACTTTCCAGCAAATAAAGGATTTCGATCCTGAGCACGTGGCCCGCCAAATTCCCCAACTGCGGGCTCTGCTTTCGATGCGTAATTTACTGCGTGATTTGAAATCCAATTTATTGGACAACAGCACGTTTCGCCGTGAATTTGAGCGCATTCTCAAAGACGAGGCCCTCAGTGATGAACTGTGTGCTGAACTGGCTGCATTAGCGCCAAGAGCTATCTGATGATAACGGTATTTAAGTCAGGAGAAATGAATGACTGTGCAAGAACAAGCCGCTGCTGCTGCGGTCACCACGACCTACGCTGAGGGTAGTGTCTATCAATCATTGTTTGAGAAAATCCATTTACAGCCAGTCGAACAGCTGAGCGACATTGAATTCTTTCAACATAGTGACGCGCTGGCTGATGTCACGGCGGATGAGCGGGTGACCGCCGCCGTCCGTGTTTTTCTCAATCTGCTGAAAGCCTCAGCACAAAAAGTCGAGCGGCTGGACAAAACCTTGTTGGACCACCATATCGGTGAGTTGGACAGCCAAATCAGCCGTCAGTTGGATGTGGTGATGCATCATCCAGAATTCCAGCGAATCGAATCTGCCTGGCGTGGCCTGAAATTTTTGGTTGACCGGACGGATTTTCGTCAAAACGTCAGAATCGAAGTCCTGGATGTGACCAAGGAAGATTTACGGCAGGATTTTGATGACGCGCCGGAAATTATCCAAAGTGGTTTCTATCACCACACTTACATTCAGGAATACGATACGCCGGGTGGGGAACCTATCGGCTCGGTGGTTGCCAATTACGAATTTGATGCCGGCTCGCAGGATATTGCCTTGTTGCGTAATATCGCCAAAGTATCAGCCGCGGCGCATATGCCTTTCATTGGCGCTGTTGGACCAGCCTTTTTTGGTAAAAAAACCATGGAAGAAGTGGCGGCGATTAAAGACATCGGCAGCTACTTTGACCGCGCTGAATAC
The DNA here is from genome assembly GCF_000517265.1 of Photorhabdus khanii NC19. GTDB lineage: Bacteria > Pseudomonadota > Gammaproteobacteria > Enterobacterales > Enterobacteriaceae > Photorhabdus > Photorhabdus khanii. Next base: position 60,557 of record NZ_AYSJ01000008.1, on the reverse strand, counting down.
ATCAAGTGGCAAGCGTTCCGCGACAGCGACGATGCCCGCTATATCGGCCTGACGATGCCGCGTGTGTTGGGGCGTCTGCCCTATGGCCCGGATACCGTACCGGTACGCACGTTTAACTATGTCGAAGAGGTCAGCGGGCCGGATCACGATAAATATTTGTGGGCCAATGCCGCGTTTGCGTTTGCCGCCAACCTGGTCAGAAGCTTTGTCAGCAATGGCTGGTGTGTGCAGATCCGCGGGCCGAAGGCGGGAGGCGCGGTCACGGATTTACCGATCCATCTCTACGATCTGGGGACCGGTAATCAGGTCAAAATTCCGTCAGAAGTGATGATCCCAGAAACCCGCGAATTTGAATTTGCCAATCTGGGTTTTATGCCGCTCTCGTACTACAAAAACCGCGATTACGCCTGCTTCTTTTCAGCCAACTCTGCGCAAAAACCGGCGTTGTACGACACGCATGAAGCCACAGCCAACAGCCGTATCAATGCGCGTCTGCCCTATATTTTTCTGCTGTCACGGATTTCCCACTATTTGAAGTTAATCCAGCGGGAGAACATCGGCACCACCAAGGACAGGCGTCTGCTCGAAATTGAGTTGAACAACTGGATCAACACCTTGGTGACCGAAATGACCGATCCTTCTGACGATTTACAGGCCTCTTACCCGTTGCGCGAAGCGCGCGTCATTGTTGAAGATATTGACGACAACCCCGGTTTCTTCCGGGTCCGGTTGTACGCAGTGCCCCATTTTCAGGTGGAAGGACTGGACGTCAATCTGTCCCTGGTTTCCCAGATGCCGAAAGCCAAGGGGTAACAACATGAAAATTGATCGTCCGTTATGGGTGACGGGGACTATCCTGTCGCCCCAACAATTTCAGCAACAGGCCCGCTGGGAGGCGTATACCCATGAATGCGTTGCCCGACTTGGGGGACTGCATCCCTGGGGCGTGCTGACCGCTGTGTTTGACAAAGCGATGCTGGCGTTGGGGCAGTTGAAAGCCGATCACCTGTGTGTGCGCTTTGCTGACGGATCGCTGATTGATACCGATCAGGCGGATCGCTTACCCCCGGTGCTGGAACTGGCGACGGTGCTGTCGGCAGAGACGCAACAGGTTACCGTCTTGCTGGCCTTGCCGCACATGTATGCCAATGGGGGGAATTGCCTTAAACCCGATGAACAGGCTGACCGCCCGGTGCGTTACCGACAGGAGTGGGTGCCGGTACAGGATGAATTCAGTGACCGCAGTGAATCCATGGCAGTGGCCCGTTATGCCGTGTCGCTGCGCTTTGATGGGATGGAAAACAGCCTTGTTGACGCTTTGTCGCTGCCTGATTGGTATCCGCAAGCTTTTTCTCACCTGGATGTAGAGGAATATGCCCTGGTGTGTCAAATCTGGCAACGTGAGCCGGTATTGCGTGAACTGGTCGCGGAACTTGATAAGTATCATCTCAGAGGCAGCCAGGAAAAACAGGCCGTAAAACCGACGAAACATACACATCAGGCGTACTATTGTCATTCCTGCCAATGTGACCATGCTGACTATTTCGATACGCCATTCCATTTGATTGATCATCACCTGCATGTCCGTTTATATGCGGTCCTGGTCACGTTGTGGGGCTGTTGGTGTATTGAAAACGCCATACGAATAAGTCACTGTCATAAAAAATCTACGTGGGAACGTTATCGCCAGCGATTGGCGCCGGTTCTGGCGTTGACGAGTGGCCGTCCGGTGACGCCGTATCCCCGTTATCTGCTGGGATTTTCGCCGGGTCAACAGGGAATAAGCTGCCCGGCGTGTCAATCATCGTGGCTGAATTACGTTGAGGAGATGCCAGCGGGTAACCCCATGGTTCACTGTGACGCGTGCCAGCATCAGTTTGTGATGTATCCGGATATACCTAAGGGGGTTGATCCGTTTGCTGAGAAAACACCGAATGACCAGGTGCCGGAACCGGACTGGTTCCGGCACTTGTTTGCGCATACCACGCAAGCGCAATACCAGCATTTAAGACATGTATGGCAAAGAGAACCGGTACTTCGGGCATTAGCTGATCGTCTGGATGAACAAAATCCGACTTTGGGGGCGGTGTATGAATGTCCCCGGTGCGGGAATCGGCAGGTGACAACTTCTCATCGGGATGAATATTACTGCCGGTTCTGTGATAAGACGTTCGCTGCCAGCGTGGGCTCATTGTTTTATAATTTGCAAAGACGATATTATTATCGGTTGTATGCCACGCTGGTTTTATTGTGGGTACAGTGGCGGCCTACGCCTGCTTCGGCGATCGGGAAGCTCAGAAAGATAGAGGTATTCAATTACTACCGTAAACGGCTGCAACCGCTGTTTGATGAATTAGGGGATCAGCCTGTTACGCCATACCCACGGTATATGGCGGGGTTTACCCTGGGAAGACAAGGGGTTCACTGTCTTCGCTGTCAGTCTTCGAAGGTGGATGCCGTGGGATTTATCGTCGTCTGCCCGGATAATCCGAAAATTCGTTGCCAGGATTGCGGGTATGAGTTTCAGTTGCAAGCTTGGCGGGGAATTTAAACCGTTCCAAGTGCTTTAGGGGACCCCCGCACGCAGGGGAAACAATTGGGGTCATTGTTGTTCTATTAGGGACGTATCAGGAACCCTCTGAGGCAAGGGAAACACCTGTTTTTAAAAAAAATGCTTGATTAATGGGGTTTGCAGTCCATCTTAATATACCGTGAAATCTGGCATTTTAGCATTGTTCCATTTTTCAACATCCCATTCTGTTTCAACCAGTCCGCAGTTGTGATGGTGATGTCCACCCAGACGGGGATGACCGGCGAAACGTATCAGGGCGGCCAGGAAAAAAACCGCTTCTATCTGTGTGACGCCTTTCAAATGCCTTCTGTGTTTCAATTCAGCACCGGTAATAAAACCTTCGTAAGGATGAAGTGTGCGGCGGATATTTTCGCGGGTTTCCTGTTTCTTATTCTTACGGGCCTGGATTTCTTCGTCTAATACGGCCAGTTGTTTTTCTTTCGTCCTTTTGAGATCGATGGTTTTTATTGCACTCTGCGTTGATGTCATTAATGTGTCTGAGTAATAAATTAGTTCAGAAGGCGATGGGCTTAATTTAAGTGAACGTACACGCTCATCCGTTTTTTTGCCAAAATTTTATATATAGAGCAGAGGAAAAACGAGATCAAGCGTTTGTAATAATGACAGATGATGATTCATCGTGGTTGTCATGACGTGGATTCTGTCAGTGAAATACATTGGAAGTTTTGCGACTACGCCAGGTGGGGCCAGAAACCGGGTTCGAATGCCGGGCTCAATAATTGCCCCGACACCTGACCACATGCCAAATTTTTGACTGGTCTTTGGTTTTTGAGGATTCTCAATCCCTGTTATTGCGATATCCGATACAAAAAAACTTTGGCAAGCTCTACAGTGGTTAAATGGTATTTTGTATCCATTCAGTCCACTGACTGACATCGCATTAAATTCTGCGGGTATTCTTCCGCAGCATGAACAGAGCTTATCTGTAAATGTAAAATCCATTCGTGCCAGTGCCGGGTCCATGATGTTTGTGAGTTCGCTATAAACTATCTCGACTGGATGAGCAGAGGTCATAAAATATAGATTCCTTTTATCGAATTTATATTAAATCTTACTGATAAGATTGTCCATCATTATGAAAAATGTTTGGACGTTATTCTACCGTTCAATACAATTAATTGGAAATCATTTTCTATTTTGTTGGTAGGAAAAGCAAAAATTCAATTTCAGTAGTTTTTACGTTTAAAAATGGCGATTTATCTTATTATAATCAGAAGTGACCTTAAGTTAGATATACTATCATAATTATTACCACTTAATTTTCCTAATTTGGCTGTGCTAAGCGCTACACTTAGCGCAGCTTTTTCTTCTATATAATAATTATTTTCCCTGCCGTTTTCGGGGAGGTGTTAAGGATATCGAATGGGACAACGAAAACATCTGACGCAATTGGAAGTAGAAAGCTTATTGGAAATGGCAAAAATGAGCACAAATAGTGCGCGTGACTATTGTCTAATTTATATGAGTTTTGTTCATGGCTTACGTGTGAGCGAAGCACGATATCTACGATTATCTGATCTAGATTTAGAGGGGGGAACTCTGTACATTCAGCGCTTAAAAGGCGGATTGTGTACGAATCATCCGCTCTTAGGTTATGAAATTCAGTTAATAAAAGCGTGGCTCAAAGTACGTAAAACCCTTCGGGGAGCCGAAAGTAACTGGTTATTTCTGTCACGTTATGGGCAACCATTGACCCGTCAGCGCATCTACAAAATTATTAGCCAGTTGGGGCGATTGGCTAATATTGCTGTTAATTCACATCCACACATGCTGCGCCATGCCTGTGGTTTTGCTCTTGCAGACAGGGGAGTAGATACCCGGCTGATACAAGATTATCTTGGGCATCGTAATATTCGCCACACCGTGCTGTATACCGCAAGTAATGCTGAACGTTTTAATGGCGTCTGGAATAATCAGCGAAATCGCCGCCGGGTATTGCATTTCGGATCAAAATACTCCGTTTTTGACGATATGTCTGTTTAACAGGCCAGTGTTAATCTTATGTTAGTCAAAAAAGTAAAAATTCATTTCATGACAGATTTTATTATTGGAATCGCATTGGACTTTCTAGATGGATAATTTTTTGGCGGGGCTGAACATCACAGCCCTTTTTTAATGTGATTGGCAGAGTGGTACGCTTATTAGTGCTTAAAAATCCCCTAAGTAGGGGGGAATACAGAGAAAGTTTGATGTTACTTATATGTTGATATCACATCTAAAATTTTGTTTAATAACAACTTCGCGTCTTCCGGTGTCATCGTATCTAATTTTTGTTTGTGTTTATTAGCATCGGTGTCTAAGCCTAGAATTAACCACTCTATCGAAGTGTTGCTTGCGTGGGCAAGTGCAGCCATTTTATCAATTGAAGGGTAAGTTAAACCACCCAAATAGCTCCAGATTGCTGTTTCTGACAGACCACAACGCCGGGCAAATGTAGCGATGGGTTCATCTTGCATGGCTTCACGTAAACGCTGACCGAAATGAGTGACCCTATCGTCATGGATCCCTAAGATTAACCATTCTATCGAAGTGTTGCTTGCGTGGGCAAGTACAGCCACTTTATCAATTGAAGGGTAAGTTAAACTATCCAAATAGCTCCAGATTGCTTTATCGGACAGACCACAACGTCGGGCAAATTTAGCGGTGGGTTCATCTTGCATAGCTTCACGTAAACGCTGACCGAAATGGGTGATCCTATCGTCAATAATCACGCGATCTGGCTTATTACTTTTTTTACCTTTTTTAGTGGTTTTTTCTTCGTACGAATTTGTCATTGAGTCGTTTCTCGCAAATTTGAGAAAAAAATCGGTTTTGGCTTTACATCTTCTTTTTTATTCAATATTGTTTACCTATAAATTTTACCTACAAATAGTTATTCATGGCTCTTACCAGAATACATAAGCATATCATGCCCATATAATACATGCGAGCAGGCAAGATTGGTATTGCATAGATATCTGCATAATTAAAAAGGTTCGATGAAATTTTGCGCAAAAATATTATTTGTGAACAATCGGATGGACAGTGAAATTGGTTTACATATGAAAGTATCACTATGATTATAAGTCAATGCAGTGAATAATTTCATTATGATATAATATTATCTTTTATAAATAGAATAAAATCATCGTGTTTTTTGACGAATAAATTATTGTGGCCTATCTTTCAGAGTATATTATTAAATAGGTAAGGAGTTTCTATGTCAAATAAGAAAACCAATCAACCGAGTAATATCGATCCGCAATTAATTCATATGTGGGAAAAAAGTCATCAGCCATGGGGAGCTAAAGATCTGCAATCAAGGTTTATCTATGCTAATCCGGCTTTCTATCAACTGCTCAACTTGCCTGAAGATTTCGATATTACCGGGCTTGCAATAGGTGAATTACCTTCACCCATTGCAAAATATGCAGAAGAATTCCGCCGCCAGGACCAGGAAGTTCTTCAAACAATGCAAAGAGTGACTTCACTGAATACTTATCCGGTTGGAAAACAGCAAGTTAAGCAAAGCTATCGTTGTGATAAATATCCACTCTGCGATGAGAATAGTCATTGCATCGGGATCATTTTTCAGATATCCGAAATACAAAACTTTTCTACTTCTTACTACTATGAAAGAACATCTCCGGCAACGCTGGAATTCACGCCGCCTAACGACATACTGACACAGACTGAGTGGGAAGTGCTCTTTCTGACCCTGCGTTCACTGGATGAAGAAAGTATCAGTGAAGCATTAATGATGAGTACAGAAGATGTTGTTAGTCATATTCAATCAATTTATCAAAAATTTAATCTGCCGCTGCATATAGAATTGAAAGATTTCTGCAAAGAAAATAAATTAGATCGTTATGTTCCTGAAAAGTTTATTACTATTGGTAGTAGGGAGTTATAAATTTATCATTAACATAACTGTACAATAGGATTTTTTTATGAAAAGCACTAATCAGATAACTATTTCATCGCAAATAGTCAATACCATGGGAATAAATAATGATCCATGGGGAGTCAAAGACAAAAATTCATGCTTCATTTATGGTAATCTGGCCTTAAAATCTCTCAAGAATTTCTCAGACTCATTTGATTTTGAGGGGCTTTATGATGATGAACTCCCCTGGGATGGTGCTGAGTTTGCAAAAGAATTTGTTGAACATGATAAAAAAGTGATGGAAAAAAATAAAAGAATATGTTCACTTGAAACTCATGTCTTTGGGAAAGAAAAAATTCTGTCATCTTATTTTTTGGAAAAATTTCCAATATATGATGATAAAAATGAGTGCATTGGCATCCTTTTTCATGCATGGGAAGCCCAGGATTTCTCACTGACTCGTTTGTATCATGGAAAACTTCCTGCATCCATTATGTTTCAGCCGCCAACTGATTTATTTACGCAGCGGGAGTGGGATGTTATTTTTCTCTCCTTGCATAAATACACGAGTAAACAAATCGGGCGGATATTGAATATCTCCTATCGCACTGTTGAAACCCATATATTTCGGATATATAAAAAGATCGGCGTTAATTCCTGTTATCAATTGGAAGAATATTGTCGCCTTAATGATTTTGATCTCTATGTGCCGGAAAAATTTGTGCACCCAGAAAGCAGAATGTTTATTTAGATTTCAAATTATCACGGAGTATTTATGAAGAACTATACAATATCGCCTCAGATTATTAATACAATGGAATTAAGTAATGAGCCGTGGGGAATAAAAGATAGTTCTTCATGTTTTATTTATGGTAACTTAGCATTAAGTTTGCTTCATGATTTTCAAAAATCATTTGCTTATGAGGGATTGTATGATGATGAACTGCCTTGGGAGGGGGCTAAATTTGTACAAGAGTTTGTTGATCATGATAAAAAAGTGATGGAAAAAAATAAAAGAATATGCTCACTTGAGACGCATGTGTTTGGTAAAGAGCAAGTTTTGTTGTCTTATTTTTGTGAAAAGTTCCCTTTTTATCATGAAGATGGGGATTGTATAGGTGTTATATTTCATTGTTGGAAAGCTAAAGACTATTCATTAACCTATTTACATCAGTACTATGATAAATTCCCCTCATCCATTTTACTTCAACCGCCAACAGATCTTTTTACTGAGCGTGAGTGGGATATTATTTTCTTTTTTTTACAGAAATATACAAGAAAGCAGATTGGAACAATATTGGCTCTTAACTCTAGTGCTATTGAAAACCATGTGACCAGGATATATCATAAAATAGGTATTAATTCCCATCTTCAATTAGAAGAATACTGTCGAGTCAATAGTTTTAATCGCTATATACCCGAAAAATTTTTATTATCTTAGCGCCCTGTATTCTTTGGTTACTCTGTTTATCGTATTAATATGAAGTAATCTTATCTTGAATGCTTAATTGACTAGCGTAGAACGAATGTAATATGTAATCATTATCGATTATTTATCTTTCTGCCTTCTATATACTGTCTTTTGCGTTATTTGTTATTTATGAGAAATTAGGAACATTATTACCTGCAAGGATATGCACTTATATACTAAATAATTTAATTAAAAATAATGTTTTAAGGATTACCTATACATGAATCAATCGAGATGCAAAAATTTACCTTTGATTACTCATCAATTAACAAATATGTGGGATAGAAGTTCTGAACTGTGGTTTGTCAAAGATAGAGAATTCCGTTTAATTTATGCAAACAGGGTATTTATGAAAGTTAACAAACTCCCTAAAGATTTTGATGTTATTGGGTATTCTGAAAAAGAATTACTCACACCATTTTGTCGTTTTGCCCATTTGTTTGAAGAGCACGACCGTAAGGTATTTAAGCATATGCAGAGAATATCAGCCATAGGGATTTACCGAGTAGGGAAAGGTAAACAATTTAGATCTTACTTTTATAACAAATTCCCATTAATGGATGAAAATAATCAATGTATTGGTGTAGCTTCCCATGTCAGAGAAATAGAGTATTTTGCAATATCTCATTATATTAAACACCATACGTTTATTCCTGTTAAGTTTAGCCCTCCGAACGATATATTAAAAGAGAAAGAGTGGATGATTATTTACCTGTTTTGCTGCGGTATCAGTAATAAAGATATTGCTGTGGAAATGAAGATGTCATGCCGTACTGTGGAAAAACATTTTGAAATTATCTATGAGAAACTCTCTGTCGGATCAGCTATGGAGTTAAGATGCCTTTGTAAAGAAAAGGCTTATGACCTATATGTTCCGCCAAGATATTATAAACTTATTGGCTATTTTTTATTAAATCAACCACTATAATTTTGTGGAAATATCAGAAAAAGCCTTTTTTATTGATTCAGATAACATAACCAGTACTGGTAAGCAGTTTTACCAGTGCGCCTATTAATATTGGTTTCTCCGATAATCCATATCGGGTAACTCTTAATGACCTTAGCTTTAGGTGATCGTTTTACCTATGAGTACAATTTTTTCGATAACTGGTTGCATGATATCCGTATTGAAAATGTTCTCAAACTTAAAAACCTTATTTTGTTTGGGCGGAAATGGTAATGTCCTCCTAATTCATTGTACTGTATTCACGTACCCGTGCCTGGCAGGGATAATTGATGTTGCACCTCACTACTATAAGATGGATATTCCAGCACTGTAGCGAGCATTCCATAAAGCCTGTTTTGCTTTTTCCCGATCTTTAGAACGTCTAATCTCCGTATGTTCCTAACCATTTATCCCGGCAATTCCGACAACCCAGACATCGCCGATGAACTTTGCTGTTTCAATACATTCAGAGCAATGTATTAGTAAAGGATATCCTGTAGATTCCCGAATCCCTTGCCTTTTGCCTGTGTCTGCGTAACAATCGCCGTGGCTTCAGCGGCTTGCATACCGGCTGAGGTTGTCAGGTGGCGGTGACGGGTGTCCCACTCGCCTGATCTTCCGGGCGGACATTTGAGGTTTATTCCTGATAATAGAGCACAGGGATCATTCTTAATCCAGAAAAAAATAGTTCATAGATTTAACGTATTTTGGTGGAATATAGAGATTATAATTATTTTTTTCGCAAAATAGTTTCAATTCAATAATTGTTCCGATTGATAATTTCTCATAGATATCTTGGAAGTACTTTTCCACAGTACGGCATGAAACTTTCATTTCATGAGCAATACATTGATTACTGATGCCGCGGCAGAATAAAAAGATTACTGTCCATTCTTTTTTTGTCAATATATTATTAGGGGGGCTAAGCTTAACAGGAATAAACGTATAGTGTTTAATATAATGATGGACTGAAAAATGATTTATTTCTTTAATATGACAAATTATGCCAACACAGTGATTCTTTTCATCCATTAACGGGTATTTTTCACAAAAATAGGGATTAAGTTGTTGGCCGTCGTTTTGAAGATGAGCTCCAATAGATGATACTCGTTGCATAGTTTGTAATACCTTACGGTCATGTTCTTCAAAAAAGTGAACAAGATGATTAAACGGTGTAGGTAATTCTTTAGCAGTATATCCTGTGACATCAAAGTGTTCAGGTAACTTACTTAGTTTAATAAATGCTTTATTTGCATATATAAAACGAAGTCTCTTATCTTTTACAAACCATGATTCATGACTTCTAGCCCACATATTTGTTAACTGAGGGGTAATTTGACTCATCTGTGACCTTCAATAATGATTGAATATAAAAAGAAAAATATTTCAGCAGTCAGCAAGAACAGCGATTTGTTCTATAGGGAATTCTCTCATAATCAGAAGCTATAATATTGCTATGGTTTCCGCAGTATAAGTAGTCTCAGATCAAGATTATTCTTAATCATACATTTCAAATTCCACAAGTAGTCGTTGCTGCCTTGTTGGGTTCAGGTATAGAAAGCGCATTTAATAACGCTTTCGTTCGATTATCAGTCTGGGGGTTACAGTAATGTTGGGTAAATACCTGGCCCAATGGGCAATCCAGCAAAATACCAACCTATAAGCAGCAATATCCAGACGGCAAAAAACACCAGCGGATAAGGTAATACTAACGTGTAATAGGTGCCTAGTTGAGCACTCTTATAGTAACGTTGAAGAAACCCCAAGAAAAGCGGCAGAAAAGGGGACATCGGTGCCAAAGGTAATACTGCGGAATCAGAAATACGGAAGATGATTTGTGCAAAGGCAGGGTGAAAGCCAAGCAGGACAAACATTGGCACAAAAATAGGGGCCAGAATCGACCAGATGGCAGAGCCACTTGCGATGAACATACACAAAAAGGCAGATAAAAACATTAATCCGATGAAGGCAGGAACACCTGTCATACCCAAGGCTTCTAGCATATCGGTTAGCCCTATCGCCATAAATTTGCCCATGTTGCTCCAGTTAAAGAAGGCAACAAATTGAGCCAGAGGGAAGACCATTATAATGAAGCCTGCCATGTTTTTCATGGGGTCAACGAGCAAATCAGGAATATCATTAGATTTTTTTATCTGTTTTGTGGAAACGCCATACGTAATCGAAACCACGAAGAAAAACAAAATAATGACTGGCACGATCCCTTTTATGAAGGGCGATGGAATAATTGAGCCAGTTTGTGGATCACGCAGTAGTGCATTTTCAGGAACAACGAGCAATGCAACAATCCCGATGAAGATTAGTGCAGATAGACCGCTCATTAGCAGCCCGCGATTTTGTTGTGGCGTGAGCTTTGCTAACTTCTCATTGCGACTTCCTTCCCATGCAGGAAGGCGTGGCTCAACAAACTTATCTGTTAAGATAGCGCCTACAATCGTCAGTACAATCACTGATGCTGCCATAAAATACCAGTTATCGATGACACTGACGTGTAAGTTGGGATCAAGTATTTTAGCCGCTTCAGTACTGATACCAGATAAAAGAACATCGGTAGTGACAATCAATAGGTTTGCCGTAAATCCTGAACCGACGCCAGCAATAGCGGCCAGTAGGCCAGCAACGGGATGGCGACCAACTGCAATAAAAATTAGTGCGCCTAATGGCGGCATGACAACGAGTGCGGCATCCGAAGAGATATGGCTAAAAAAGGCGATAAATAGCACCATATAGCTGGCGTAACGTTTATTAATACCAGACGCCATTTTATACATCAGGGTTTGTAACAGACCGACTTTTTCTGCAAGCCCTGCACCAATGACCAGCGCTAATATTGCGCCAAGTGGTGTGAAATTACTGAAATTTTTAACGATATTAGGCAGGATCCACTGTAATCCTTCAGCGCTAAGTAAGTTTTTAACTCTGATGAGCTCTCCATTTGTAGGGTTTTTTACGGCCAAATCAAACCAAGACAAAATAGCCGTCGCTATCATTAAAACAGCGATTAAATAGATAAATAAAATAAAAGGATTTGGAATTTTATTTCCAACTTTTTCGATCCAGCCAAGAATACGTCCTGGGCTCTTATTTACAGGGATAGTTGTTTCACTCATGGTTTTTTCCTTTGTGTTTGCTGTCGTTATTATTTTTGATTATGTCAATGACTGAGTGCTGGCTTGCCGCTGTAAGCAAGTCAGTATTTATCGGAGCAAAGTTATTTCAAAGGTGATGGTTTAATATCGGGCGGAATAGGACACCGATAGGGATGCTGATCCCGTTGGTGTTTGAACTCCGATTGAATCTCTGCTAACAGAGCAGGGTCTATTAATAATTTAAGTGCGGTGGCGGCCATAATTTTCCCGGCAAGACACATCCCTTTGTGAGCAATGGATGAACGCCCTTGTGCGACTAATTGCCAAGTATGCAGTGGTGTGCCAAAGGCAAAGCAGGGGCTGAAGCATTGCGCTGTGGGTGTTACCCAACTCACATCACCGACATCGGTAGAGCCATACATCAACTCTTGCGATTCTATATAGGGTAAGACTTCATCTGTTAGTGCTTTTTCCCCTTGTCGTTCACTCCAGCGTTTACCCTCTTCGCCTGCTGTTCGCGCTGCATTGAGTTTGGCATTTCGTAAATCATCTTTTGTCAGTGTTTGATGGATTTTTTCGGCGAATTGGCGTTCCTCATCAGTATATTCAGGAATACCAAAGGCTTGAATATACTGATACATCACTCTTTCCATCGTGCGGTTAGGAATATAGTTTGAACACGCCTTATCAAGGCGAATATTCAATTGCGTGCCGGTCATTAAGGCGGCACCTTTAGCGATATCAATGACTCGTTGGTAAATATCTTGAGCCTGATCCAGTTGTGGGGCGCGAACAAGGTATAAAACTTCGGCATCAGCTTGTACAACGTTAGGTGACACACCACCCGTATTAGTCACTGCATAATGAATTCGGGCTTCCTGAATGATATGTTCACGAAGGAATTGAACACCCACATTCATCAGACTGACGGCATCTAAAGCACTTCTACCTAGATGAGGGGAATTGGCTGCGTGTGAAGCAATCCCTTTAAAATGAAATGCTGTTTGGATATTTGCCAGAGACTGGACATTAAATGCACTACTGAATGATTCAGGATGCCATGTAATTGCTGCATCAACATCATCAAAAAGACCTTCCCGGACCATAAATGTTTTGCCGGAACCCCCTTCTTCACCGGGGCAACCGTAAAACCGCACAGTTCCAGGCCGTTGATTTTTTTGCAGCCAGGCTTTCACTGCAAATGCCGCAGCGAGTGCAGCCGTCCCCAGTAAATTATGTCCACACCCGTGGCCGTTACCATTTTTAACCACAGGATTAGATTCACAACAGCCTGCTTTTTGGCTTAAACCAGCCAGTGCATCATACTCACCAAGTAAAGAAATCACAGGGTGTCCACTACCGTAACTGGCGATAAACGCGGTCTCAATATTGCCTACCCCACGCTGAACAATAAACCCTTCATTCTCTAACGCATTTGCAAGTAGCTCCGCAGAAAAGGTTTCTTCAAAGCGGGTTTCTGGGTGTTCCCAAATATTATCGCTAAGGTGAATAAAATCACTTTGGTGTTGATCAATATATTCATGGATGAATTCAGTCAACGAATTATTCATGGTGATGAACTCCGAAATCAGGTAGGTTAAAAGCGATAGTGGCTAATGTTTTCACTGCGGTTGTCATCACGTTTTCATCAAAGTCAAACCGTTCATTATGATGACCTGCACTGAGTGCTGTACCGAAAATAAGGTAGGTGGCTTGACCACCATTCGATTTGACGCGTTCCATAAAATAGGTCGCGTCCTCCGATCCCGCAGCTTGCTGGCGGCTTTTGACAACAGATGAAAGCTCTGGGATATATTGTTGAGTCTGTTGATAAATGAAATCGACCCATACAGGGCTAGGTTGGCTGCTTTGAGCGGCTCCCATTAACTGTATTTCATATTCAACCCCCTGCATTTTTGCAGCACCTTCAATAATATTGAGGGCTTGATGGTAGACAAATGCATTGATCTCATTAGTTTCACCACGCGTTTCCACTTTCATTAATGCGTAGTCAGGAATAACGTTACGGCCAATGCCTGCCTGTAGCACGCCGACGTTAATGCGTGAACTACCTTCGCTGTGGTGAGAAATAGCATACAGTCCTAAAGTTGCCTGAGCGGCGGCTAACAGGGCATTTTTTCCCGCTTCTGGTTTTGCACCAGAATGGGAGGCAACACCCCGATAAGTGACATCGATTTTTGTGGTAGCAAGAAAATTATTACTACCACAGACCAATTCTCCTTGAGGTACACCAGTGCCGATATGGATAGCGATAAAGAAATCAACATCATCGACAACGCCTGCTTCAACCATTGATTTTGCGCCACGAGTTCCTTCTTCCGCAGGCTGAAAAATCAGTTTGATTTTTCCGGTTAGCTGGCTTTCATATTTTTTCAATATACGAGCGAGTCCTAATCCGATCGCTGTGTGACCATCATGACCACAAGCATGCATCATATGTGTATTACAAGAGGAAAAGCCTTCAGCGTGAGGGCGGTGTACGTGAGTTTGTTCCTCATTCAGGTCAAGCGCATCCATATCAACCCGAAAAGCCAATGTTGGTCCAGGTTTTCCTGTATCGAGTGTCGCGACAATGCCGGTAAACCCGCCTGAAAAATGGGGTAGCCATTCAGTCAGAGCGCCTTGTTTAATAGCACGCTGTTCTTGCGCCTGTAATGCCTGTTCTGAAGGTAAGCCCATTCGTGCATCAGCCTTGATAACGTCTTTTCCTATTTTCAGGCTGTACCCCAAACGGTACAGTTCATCTGCCACAATCGTTGCTGTTCTGAATTCGAACCAGCCTGATTCAGCAAAATGGTGGAAATCGCGACGCCAGTTTTGTAATTGTCCAGCAATTTGCTGAATAGATTCGTTTAATGAAGTGTTCATAATAATTATCTCTTTTAGTTATCGCGGAGAATAGAATATATTTGGTTTATTTTACCAATATTGATTTTGTTTGATTTTAATTAAATTGGTTTATTTTTTAACTTTATTATTTTAATAATTAAAAAATATTTTTGTTGAACTTTAAATACAGCCCGGTTTTTTTATTACTGATTTTTAATGTATACAATGAATTCTGTTAAAGTAAGATACAATTATCTTTATCTATATAATTAAAAGTTATCGCAAGAAAAAAATGGCGACACCAATAAAACTCAATCAACTGCGCGCTTTTGTTGAAATTTACCACCATGGCAGTATCAGAGCGGCCAGTCGGTTTCTGTTACTCTCGCAACCGGCTTTAACTAAATCGATTCGCGAACTGGAAGATTCACTCGGTGCAAAATTATTTATACGCAGTAACCAGGGTATTCATTTGACAGAGTGTGGAAAAAGTTTTTTACAACGCGCCAGTTTGATACTTGAGGAGCTTCGAATCGCACAGGAAGATATTCAGCAACGCGTTGGCTTGAGCGGTGGTGTCGTCAATATTGGTGTGGCTGGCAGTATTGCACGTACGATTATGCCGAAGGTGATTACACAATTTCACCGCGATTATCCCACCGTGAAGTTAAGAGTTGTTGAGGGACAGTTATTGGCTATGTTACCTCAGCTCAGACAAGGTGAACTGAATTTTACCGTAAACACCTATTATCCCGGTAGTTTGGATGCAGAATTTAGCTTCGAAAAACTGATGGAAAAAGAGTACAAAGTGATTGTACGAAAAGGGCATCCAAAAGTGAATGCAACCTCTTTAGGCGAATTAGTTGATTGTGACTGGACCATGCCAACACCGAAAGACACCTACTATCGCAGGTTATTTGAGATGTTCTCATCGCTGGATAATCCACCTGTCTTTAGTGTGACGTGTGAAACCTTGATGGCTTGCATGAGTTTAGTTGCCGAAAGTGACTTTGTGACTATTGTGGCTGTGGATGTGGTTAATGAGACTCTGTTTAATCAGCAATTTGTGGTTTTAAACCTTAAAGAACGGTTGCCGTTTGCAACTTTTTGTCTTGTTCAACGAAGAGATACAAAGCTGACTCCTGCGGGAGAACATTTGGCTAGACTTTTTCGAATGCATTGTCGTGATTAATTTTTGCACCAGAAGTGGGGATTAGGGGGAGTTGAGCAGACCCGTCGGTCACCACAGGTTTGACTGGATAGACTACATGAAGAGCATTCTTCTGTCTGCTTCATGTGCCACATCATGGCGCTGGTGAGGTTATCTGACAGCTGACGGTAGCGAAGCCAGATATAGCACATCAGATATAACCAGGTTTGTTCGGTTTTGAGGTTACGCAAATCGTGGATGGTATAAAAGTTGACCAGACTGGCGAAGTACAGCAAATTTTGTTGTGAAATCCCGAGTTCGGGTAGCAATTGTCGAGCCTTCTGATATATCGGTGCCAACTGGTTTCGTTTATCCCTTTCCCTCGACATTTGTCGCCACCGAAAATCTTTTGCTTCCTGCTTCAACACAGCCAGTCCCGACAGCGCATCATCTTTCTTCAGAAGTGAATTCAGCACGCGCTGTGTTTCTGTATCAAGGGAGGACAACAGTATGCCCGCCAGTCGTTGCCGCTCAGTTGACAGTGCTTTACTGATTATTTTCTGGAGTGTGGAATATCCTGGTCGAACGATTTTCTTTTCATTCAGCCAGCAGATAAGTTCGGTAGCAACAAATCCAGGGGTAATATCACGATGCACAATCTGCGCTGCGCGGGCATCCAGCTGCGGGCCAACGGAACCTGACCACTGACGGTACCCAAAGAAGTCGGTAATAAGCTTACGCTGGGCGTAATATTCATGGGTGGTAATAGTTCTGTCGGTAAGGGATACCCCACGAAAGTAACGCTGAACCACAAAATCGAAATCACTTTCCACATCCTTCGGTGAAAAATGAAAGAAGGCGTGTTTGGCCTTAAAATAACCCGTTTGAAGGATACAATAAATCTGCGACAGTATTTCGGGGCGACTGTTTGCCAGCGCCAGCTCATCTGCCGTAAGCGACAAATACTCCAACTGCTGGCCTTCATCAAAGTCAGGCAGGCCATACAGTGCGAATTTTTCTGCATCCGTTAAAACGGTGAGTCTTTTACCTTTATCTTTTCGACGGGATGTCATCCTGACCTCGCACTGAATATGTCCGTAAGAGGACCGCTCTGCGGACAGTAAAAAATGACATTTGCGCTTCAGTGAAAATCACTGCTGACGTTGTCTCATATAACTGGTACGATATCAATCTCTTTCATGGCCCCTTAAACGTACACTTTATGACTGAAATACGCATTGGTTATGCCCGTTGCTCCACCGATCGGCAGGATTTGACCGTTCAGCAGGAAGCATTGATTAAACTCGGCGTCTCCCCGGACCGGATTTATATCGACAAAGGGCTGACTGGTTCAAACCGGCAGAGACCGGGTCTGGATCAGGCGCTGGCCGCCGTGCGCAGCGGTGACACGCTGGTTGTTCCCAAGCTTGACCGCCTGGCGAGTTCGGTACCTGATGCACGTGAGATAGCTGATGCATTACAGGTCAGGGGCGTGAAACTAGCGCTGGGAACCAGTCTCTACGATCCGGCAGACCCGATGGGGAAAATGTTCTTCAATGTGCTGGCGACCTTTGCTGAGTTTGAGGGTGATCTGATACGCCTGCGTACTCGGGAAGGCATGGCCATTGCGCGGGCGAAGGGGAAACTGAGGGGGAAACAGCCAAAGCTGTCTGAAAAACAACAAAAAGAGCTGTGCCGCATGCGGGAAACGGGCAAATACTCGATCAGCGATCTGGCTGATTTATTTTCAGTCTCACGGCCAACTGTTTATCGAACACTTTCACGAGGACAAAAATGATCGACTTAACCGCAGAGCAGCAGCAACTGGCGAAAATAGTCCATGATTATGCCTGCCGGTTTCCTCCGACAGAGGATGGAGATGCACAGTTATTACAGGGTTGCTATGATTATATGGAGGCTTTCAAACAAGTGCTCGATAGTTCATCAAAAGTCCAGATGGATTACATTTGCCTGCAATATCCAGGATTTTTTCGCTTTGCAACATGGATGGAACTACTGGCACAGGGGATTGCTGATGGAGTTATCGAGGTTCCGAAAGATCACTAAAAAGTAGGCGGCAAAATTTTGGCGGCTTCCCGCTTACAACCCCTATTAGTTGAATAAATTACTTTTTTCATATTAGCACCCTCTTTATTTAATAAAAATCTTACAAAGTTCCATGTTTTCATGAAATCCTATTCTTTATTAAGAATTTTCTTAACCAAAATTAACCAGATAAAAATCCAATAGAAAACTTCATAGTTATACGAATAAATTATGTTATAATTATAAATAAAGATATTTATAACATATTTTTCGTATCATAATGCCATATATGATTTATTTTATAACATGGCGAAAGCCCATCTTCACCACATGATGAAGAGCATCCTCCACCACATGATGATGAACCACCTTCACTGCATGAACAGGCCCCACCGCCAATACTATTAATAAGTCTTGATTTTGCATTAAAAGAGTATATTACTTTTTTTATATTGTTTTTCATTTTTATTATAAACAGATAAGTATAATGAAACCAAGAAGAAACATATTCATATTTATGAATAATTTCGCATATTTAAATTTTACAAGCAAGTTTATATTATGATTATTTGTATTGAATTTTGTAATTCTTATTATATTTATGGTAACTATAATCACTAATTAATTAGGAAGTATTAAAGTTTTATAAGTCATAATGAAATGGACATCTCCAAAAATAGGGTTATCGGGTCGCGCAAGGGAACTTCCCCCCTGCGCTCCCACGGAACCGGACGTGACAGTCTCCCGTCATCCGGCTCTTGTCGTTGACCGTTCACGTCGCGTACAAATTTCCCAGTGTGCAAACAGGCCGGGCTTAGCGCTTTGTATCCTTCTTAACCATTCATATTAACCATTCATATGCCTGAGCCAGGCTACCGTGTACCCGCTTATATTTGCGGGCGACCCATTTAGCAAGGTGCAGGTCTACATGACTGGCTATACAGTTCATTGCTGAACGATAAAAGCGCCCATAGTACTTAACCCAGCCCCGTAACATGGGATTGAGCCAACGGGCCATTACTTCCAGCGACAGCGGAGTTTTGTGACTCAGATCCCAGCCCCGTACTGTCTGCCGGATTGCCTTCGCAGCTCTGGCGCTCATTGCTGGCAGGAAATTCACCGACAGCTCTCCTTCTTTCGAGACCGACTTTCTTGGCCTGAACGTGTAACCCAAAAAGTCGAAGCTGATTTCAGGATATGCTTCCGTTCTTTCCCTGTCCTTGCAGTAGACAACTTCCGTCTTGCCCGGACTCATCTCCAGCTTACACCCCGCCAGACGCTTTCTGAGCCTGCCACACATCATCATTGCCTGCGCATGACTCTTGCAGTGGATGACTATATCATCAGCGTATCGCTCAAACCGGACGACGGGGAATTCCCGTTTCATCCACATATCGAATGCATAATGCAGGAACAGATTAGCAAGCAACGGACTAATCACGCCCCGAACGCAAAAGGTAATTTTATCTTCGAACGAATGATCTCATTTGATCGTTCATATTTTGTCCTTGATTCACGTCTTAAAAGGTAATATTTTTATGTCTTATGTCGAGATCAACAAATAGGGGTCCAGTGGAAGAACCCTCGAAAATGACGAGTCAGGGCGCGTAATGTGTGGCGTTATGGTAAACAATAACCGCCAGCTTCTGTTGATTGTTGTGCGATTTATAGTAATTTGCAATAATGATATCTATCAAACGCACCGCGTTTCTTACAGAGGCCACTTTTATGTCAACAGAAACCATCGATCACACTACGCTGTCCCGCCTGGTTGAAGCCGGTGCCGTCCGGGGGGCACACATCGTCGGCCAGCCTGGCGGATGGGCCGTCATGGTCCAGTACGGGATGCTGGAGCGCCCGCTGGCCGCGCAGCGCAGTCGCAATGTGCGGCTCTTCCGCCGTTTTGAAACACTGGTGTCGTACCTAAAGGACATTGGCATTGCCCGTTTCGATGTGGATTCGTCGAACTATACGCCCGACACCATTACTACCGCCCGGCGACCCGATCGCGCCGAAGCCCTGAAACGAGCGCATGAGGCTGCCGCCTATGATGCCTGGTTCCGTGAACAGATCCAGGCCAGTATTGATGATCCGCGCCCTGACATTCCGCATGAGGTCGTGGAAGCCAGGTTTGCCGCGAAACGCGAAGCTTTGCGCAAGAGTATGGGGAACAAATGAAGATTGTCTGGCGACCGATGGCAGAGGCTGACAGGGAAAACATCTTTGATTACATTGCACAGGACAACCCCCGGGCGGCACTTGAATTGGATGAGGATTTCAAAGCCAAGGTTGAGATCGCAGCACGAAACCCGAAACTCTACAAAGCGGGCCGTGTGCGGGGCACTCGCGAAATCGTGGTGCGACCGAACTATGTGATGGTTTGTCGCATAGAAGACGAAAGCAGCTCAGTGATAGTGCTGCGCGTCCTCCATGCTGCACAGCAATGGCCGCCAACCAAGTGACACAATTTCCGGCGAAAGAACCCTTCACTCGTCATTTTCGGGGGTTCTTCCACTGGACCCCTATTAGCGAGCACAATGAAAAGATATTGGGTTACTACAGCCTAAGTCCCGCCTCCATTGCCTATGAACGAGCACCGGAGGTGATTAAGCGCGGCCTGGCTCGACATGATGTGCCGGTATTTCGGCTTGGCCGTTTGGCTGTAGATCTTTCAGTACAGAGTCAAGGACTCGGTGGTCAGTTATTGCTTGCAGCTGGGCGGCGTTGCTTGTTGGTGGCTGCTCAGGCAGGCGGCGTAGCATTGTTGATTGATGCCAAGAATGAACGTGTTGCCGAATGGTATGCCAGCTATGGTGCTGTTCCGCTATTGGATGCCCGTCTATCTTTACTGTTACCATTCAAAACAATACATGCCGCGCCGACTACTGCGGGGAAACTGTAACCTATGATTGGTATCAACCACCAAATGATACCCTTAAAGTTGGCGGCTATCGCAGCTACCCGGTCACTACCCCTTTTACTGAGGCAGAATCACAGTAAAAAAGGAACCTAGTATAAGGGGTCTGAAGCCCAATCGTACGAAAACGTACGTTAAGTGTATTTTTTGAACAATTTGGTGTGGCTATGGGCTTGCAGCCTGGGGTTGTACGCCTATAACGACGTAACTAGATCAGCTCATGAAACGCGATAAATCATACGCTAAGCCTCGCGCACGATTTAAATAGTTGATGGGCGACCCACCCATCTCAACGATTTTCTCGGGTATGCCACAGCCGTAGCACGTAGACGATAGAATCAAGAATCTCGAACGACTCTCGTACTCTCCAACCAAAATCCGCCTAACCTCACGTGGTTCAAATTGAAACAATTGCTCTCCAACACGCGGATTACTTAGCAGAATGGTCGGGGATTGAGTCAACGAATGTATCGCCCTCGCCGCCGCGGACTTGTTAGCCAGAGCTAAAAATTCATACAAGCGCGCCAAATCTGATAGCGCCTTGCTGGTCCACTTAAGTTCCATCAACGCGGCACAGACAGCGGTTGGTTGGTACCAAGGCTATCTGTCCAAGCTTGCACTGCCTGATGATCAATAACCCGGCCAGCATCCACATCTGCCAGAGCCTCCAGAGTAAGGCGATCTCGCTCTTCTTCCTGAGCTATCCATGCGGAAAGTGCCTGTTTCATGATCCAACCCCGTGAACGTTCAAGTCGGGCTGCCATCTGGTCAACCTTGTCGGCCATCGGTAGTGGCACGTGTGCTGTCAGTACCTTAGTTGTTGCTTGTGTCATGTTGCTCTTCATTTACCGACTCCTGATGATTTATTTGATTCAAAGCTAATCATAGTGATTTTTCCAAAATCAATCAAGGTAGTGTCAGCTTGGATTAAACCCTATCCTGATGTCAGTTCCATCAAATAAAACATGTCAGAATAAACCCAATTATTCATTAATTGACATCTATTGAAGAGGATCATAGAGTCTTTCCTGACACTTCAGGACACAAAAGGCAATGAAATGGGCGAACTTGTCATTTATCAACCAAGCAATGGGGATAAAGTTTCGGTAAGGCTGGAAGGCGATACACTTTGGCTCACACAACGGCAACTGGCGGAAATTTTAGAAACATCGACCGATAACATTAGCCTGCACCTCAAAAACATTTATGCCAGTGGTGAATTGACGGAAATAGCAACTACCGAGGATTTCTCGGTAGTTCAACAAGATCTGCCGTCTCATTTTGGCATACCCTAATAAACGGTTTTCGAATTCAAGCGGCTATGCCGAGTATAACCAAAGTACTACATACTAGCACAAATTGTAACATTCTGAATTGCGAAATACCCTAACCAGTCATACCCACGCTTTTTCGCATCCTCTTCTACGTCATCTGTGTAGGTCGCCATTGATGCGCCAGGTTTATGGCCCCAATAATAGCTATCCGAGTTGTTCCCATGCCATACTTTCCTGTACCAATGATAATCCCATGTTTCCTCATTATTGGGAATACCAGCAGCCAACCCTACTATCCACGCGGGGCTTTCATTGCTTCCGTTTACGGGATTCATCCCTTCTTCAAGGCGGATAATACGATCGTTTCTCACGCCTTCTAGAAGTTCTTCATTAGATTCTGGGATTTTGCTTTTTTGGCAAAAACCGGGGTGAGGCCAGCTGCTCTGAGTATTACCATCTGTCCTTACGTTGCATGCGTATGCGTAGCAATTATTGCCTCTCAAGTGTGCAGGGTCATTCCACCATGCGGAATTATATGTTGCATATTGGACGGTACTTCCGTGTGTCATACCACTCTTAAAATGCGTTTCTTGGGAATCGCGCCGGGCTTTATCTGAGGAATTATATGAGACATTTCTAAGCATTTGTCCGCAAGAATTGAATGTTTCGGATTCATTTGAAAGTGTTACTTCAGCCTCATTTAGAAGAAGTTGCCCCAATTTTCGGCTGGCTGATATGTCTTTTGCATGTCCATCAGAGACGTCAAAAACCATAGGCAGTCCAAATTTTAGCGCGGATGTATGGTCGAGAATCTCAACTGTAATCCCCACAAATCCGGGTAAGAGAATATTAGGAGATATATTTATGGCATCTTGATTGCTAGAGATATATTTTAGGATATTAGATGCCTGAGGCTCATGAATTATTCCGAATGGGTTATTTCTTCCAAAGAAGATATTTTTGGTTATCTTTAACATATATTTTCCTTTACAAACTCAGCTCTGAACAGCTACAAGTTGATTTCGAATAAAGCTCAAGGGGACAGAAGTCCCCTAAAGCACTAGAGAGGCCAGGACAGTAAAACTGTTACACCATTCTTTCTGGAATGTGAATTTCTTTTTGCTCATCAACGAAGATAAGCACTGATGGGTAAATCGATACCTCGCATCCACTAGAAGCTGAGAAAGTCACATACATTTCTTGAGTGGCTCCATCGATTCTCAATGTGACATTACCATTATCATTACTACCAATAGAACAATAGAAATTGTCTTTCATTGTATACAGCCGACCACTGGATGTAATAAACTTTACCCACCAATAATCATATGGCGAACCTGAACCTGTTTCATAAGTAACTTTCAGTACATTCTCAGCCGTTTCTCCTGAACGGATATTATTTAGCGTCTCTTGCTCTTGTTTATTTGGGTCATTGCTTCTACGATGGCGAATTGTAATGGAAGAAATATCTTCACCCCAATCATTTTTGAAAGTGACAATACCTGTGGACATATATAACCTCACTTATTGATTTAACTCGAAAAAATACGCCCTGCATTGTGCGAAAACTTAAACAATCGTACAATGAAATTATCCTATGTTTTTATTTTTTACTTTCAAAGTTCATTTTTTGAAGAATGTGTTTTATTATTTATAAGCAACGACTAAACGGGCAGTTCATTTACCAGAGTCGCCGGATAATCTACAGGGAGAGCATAAAAAAGTCTGGGGCACTTGAGTTGTTTGGTTTAGCGGGACGGTTTGTTACGCCATTGACCCGGTGCCATGCCGATACCCAAACGGGTCTACCCAATCCAAACCACTTTATCAATACCCATTTTATTCTTCAATGAAGGTTAAAACCACCGGCTTTAGCCGGTCAGCTTTAGCTGCAATACTCTGTTGTACTGGAGGTGCAACATGGATTACAGATATGGCAGCCACACGGTATTTCAGATTGAATACCATTTTGTGTGGGTAACGAAATACAGATATAAAGTGTTGACAGGAGAAGTCGCGAGCCGAGTGCGTGAGTTAATCCGTCAGACATGTGAATCTTTTGAAATCAGGATATTAAAGGGAGTTGTTAGCAAAGATCATGTGCAAATACTTGTGAACAGTCCCCCAACATGAGTGCCCACCGAAATTATGAGAAGGCTGAAAGGGAGAACGGCCAGTAAGATGTTTGAAGAATTTTCACATCTGATATACCGGTAAGCGGGCCAACAAGTTCGGGGTGGAGGCTATTTTTGTGCAACCGTGGGACAATTAACGGAAGAGATGATAAAAAATTATTTGGAGCATCATTTTGAGCCGAATCCGAATGATAATTTCAGAATGGATAATTGACGCGTCGTTTAGCCGACGCGTATCCGGACTTTCAGTCCGTTAATCGCTAACCCACCTACTTTAGTAGGTGGTTGTTTAGTCATCGTTATCTTCTCGTTTCATGCTTGAGCCAGTTTTTATGGCCGTCGACGACCTTTTCGATGCTTGCGTCTCGTCGCCCTGTCTCCTTTGTTGCGTATGGCGCGAACTTTTCCCCTGTCTACTGTCTGCTTACGTCCAAATTTGACCCCTTTGTCCTTGGCTTCTAAACGGCCTTCATTTGTACGCTCAAGTATCCTCTGCCGTTCAGCTTGGAGAGCATAAAAAAGTGTGGGGCACTTTATTTAGTTGGATATAAAGTCATACTTATCAGGGAATCTGAGCGAGTAGAGCTATTGGTTATCCGGTCAGCACTTCATCAGAACGTGATTTGCAAGACTACCGCTTCTTGCTCTCACATAATTGCCCCACAGATTTTTATGCTCTCCTATGATGTGTTCACTATCGTTGGTAAGCGTTTTTTCAGCAAGTATGTTCCAGCGCAACATCTTATACCATTCCATCTTAATCTGTAAAATTGCCGTATTACTGTAATTATGATAATTACGGTAAATAGATTGAAATTTCTTTATTGCTGTTCTACTTATTAAAAAATATCTTTGAAAAAGTAGAGTTTTTGAAATAAGATAGGTGGTGGAGAATGCCAACTTTATGCGAGGAGCGCGATTAGTGATTTTTGATGTAAGAGCGTCCTTCGAGGTAGCGCTCCAGACAGACACCCACCTGGTACTTATCGATCTGGATCAGGAAGCATCAGTTACGAACGATGCAGAAGCGGTAATCGCCTGGTTGGCCGCAAACCTCGGCGGTGGAATTGGAAAACGTAAGGTGTACTACCGGGACACCGACGGACGCTTTGATGAGATCAAGGTTAATGCCGGTGCTTTTGCCGGTTTTGCACCTTGTAGCGAAGGCCAGCAGACCGCCTTGGCTAAGATGCTCGGCCAGTAACCCAGTGTGGAGAACTAGATGTTAAACAAAAACAAATTTGAAAAGGTGTTGGCGAGAGTCATCAACAAGAACAGTAACCGATGCTCAGTGTGCAAAAAGCCGTTTTCTGGGCCTTGCCACACATTTGGCGGGTTGGATGCAGATAGTAAGGTGCAGAACGTCGGCCAGTGCTGCCGAAGCAATATAGTGGACCTGAGGCATGGTGGCGTCTATACCACCGCTCCGGTAGGTACTGAGGAAGGTGAGCGCCAGGCCCGTGAGCTCATGGCTTTTCATCCGTGTGCTCGTCGCATGATGTAGGAGAGGTCCATGAAAAAAGTCATCTTCATCAGCCAGTCTGAGGCCGAAAGGCTGGAGCCAGTTGCCAGTGCGGCTATGATCTCCATAACTGACCCAGACAAGTCCCCTGCCGCTCTCGGACCGTGGTGGCAGTTGTACCGCGATAGTTTCTATGATGGCGGCTATTCCGAGAACACCATCCACACGATGAAGGCTGCGTTCCGGATGAATTACGCCTCCTACATCGACTCATCCCAGGCTGAAAAGCTGTCCACCTTCCTGGATGGATTGGTTGGAAGCGGTATCGATCAGATCTTTGTTCATTGCTATTACGGTGAATCCAGAAGTGGCGCTGTAGCGCTGTACCTCCAGAACAAACATGGATTTACTCCGAACAAACCGATCACCAAGCCCAACCGAACAGTTTACGAATTGCTGTGCAATCCAACCAAGTTTGAGCCACTGATACAAAGCTACGAAACACAGCATATTGAGGAGGAGCCGCCTCTTCATCTCAAAATATGGGATTTACTTCTCATTGCGGTCGGGCTTCGGAGGTGACTTTGCACGATACGAACAATGACAACGAAGGGCTAGTTTCACATGCGAAAGTTAATGTTCCATCAGAACAAACCATTCGCGGTGAACTACTGCCGTCATCGAGCTCGCTCCGGAACATCCAGGACAACCCTGCCGTCGCCTATCTGGTGAGCCTTGGGTCAAAGCGAAGCAGGCAGACCATGAGCTCATTCCTCAACATCGTCGCCAAGATGATCGGGTTTCAGAACCTTCGTGACTGTGCATGGAGCTCAATGAGGAGGCACCACATTTTGGCCGTGCTGGAAATGCTAAGCGATTCAGGTAAAGCTCCGGCAACCATCAACACCTACCTCGCAGCGCTGAAAGGTGTAGCTCTTGAAGCATGGACGATGAAACAAATAGACACGGACAGTTTCCAGCACATTAAGCAAGTTCGCTCTGTGAAAGGGTCCAGGCTACCCAAGGGCAGAGCCCTTGAACGCCATGAAATTCGGAGTCTTTTTTTCACATGTGAAAGCGATCCAAGCTCCAAGGGGTTGCGTGATGCGGCCATTTTGGGGGTTCTTCTCGGGTGCGGTTTACGTCGTTCTGAAATTGTTGCCTTGGACATGGTGGACATGATTTATAAGGACCGAGCTCTCAAGGTGCTTGGCAAGGGCAACAAAGAGAGAATTGCTTATGTACCTGGCGGTGCATGGAAAAGACTGGATAAGTGGGTTGAAGAGGTTAGAGGAACGCATGAAGGGCCTCTGTTCCCGAGGATCAGGCGGTTTGATGATGTGACTGGAGAGCGGATGTCGGATCAGGCCATCTACCACATCTTGGAGACCAGAAGAGTAGAAGCCGGTCTGGAGAAGTTCGCGCCCCATGACCTGCGACGTACCTTTGCCTCCTCGATGTTGGATAACGGTGAGGATATTGTGACCGTGAAGGACGCAATGGGCCATTCAAGCATTGCCACTACCCAGAAATATGACAGACGCGGCGATGAGCGCTTGAAGAGAGCGAGCCAACGCCTCGATATAGCGGATTAACAGCATGAATGATGAAGAACTCGAACTTGCCAGAGCCGAAGCCATGAAAGCCGATAGGTGCTTTTCCAAAGGGCGGCTCAGGGATGAATTTCGGATGAAGCCCAAGCCAGGAGTAGAGCCAGTTTCGTTCTACAAAAACGGGTATGGCGGCCAATTTGGAGTGTACCGGATTGCGGATTGCCAACCAATGAGGAGAAGGGGCTGTTCACCGGCATCACAAAAGCAAATAAGGGCGCAATCCATCCTTTCGGTCAAGGCAAGAATGCGTAGCAACCTGGCAAAGGCCTCTGTCATGGCACAAAGGTGGATCGCTCTGGAGCCTCTGGTACTCGATACCGAGACGACCGGACTTGGTGAAAGAGACCAGGTGATCGAGCTGGCTGTTACAGACATCAGAGGCGCTGTTCTCCTCAGCTCCAGATTGCGGCCAACCGTGGGAATTGACCCTCAGGCAATGGGTGTTCATGGCATCAGCGAGGCAGAGCTGACGAATGAGCCTACGTGGACTCAAGTTGCGCCAGCTCTCGCCCGGCTTTTGTCTGGCCGCCATTTGGTGATATTTAACTCTAGTTTCGACAGCAGGATGTTGAGGCAAACAGCCAGTGCATTTGGAGATCAACTCCCTTGGTGGCAAGAGCGGAACTGTCTATGCGCGATGAAGCTGGCGGCTGATGCCTTTGGCTCAACCAACCGGCACGGCACAATCTCACTTGCGGATGCCACCTGCCAGGCAGGTGTGAGCTGGAAAGGTCGAGCCCATTCAGCAGCTACTGACGCCATTGCCACCGCCGATCTGGTGACAGAGATAGCCAAAGTCCAACGTGACCTCGTGGTTCAGCTCCAGGAGCTTCAAAGCAAAGGTAATTTGGAATGACAGAACAATCCTACGGCGAAAGCCTCAAATTTTTCTCAGACTGGCAGAAAGACCCGGCGAAACGCACCGGCCTGAATGTGCAACACACGCTAACCAGAGGTGAGTATCCTACGGTCAGCATCGAGATTGCGCCGATCAGGGCATCGGGGTCCAGCCCAGACTGGAAAAGCAAGATCACGGTGCAGCTCACTCGTGGCGAGCTGACGGCGTTTTGCAGCGTTCTCTTTGGCTTGCGTAGCAAGGCTGAGGGTTCCTATCACGGCGACTCGAAGAACAAGAGCTTTGCGGTTTACAACAACGGCAAGGCCGGTGTTGCAATTATCCTGAGCGAGCGAGGAAACCAGATCCAGAATTTCATCAATGATGACGACCGGATGGAGCTTGCAGTTTTCGCAGTTCGCCAGCTATCCAACGCATGGAAAGTTACCCCTTTTGATGCCATCGCGCTGTTGCGCCAATCAGCGTGGATGGACCGCAATCTGTCCTAATCGCACATACCAAGGCACCCTAAAAGTCGTCCCAAAACCACAAAGTTAGACCATCATGCAAAATAGGGTATAGAGGGTGCCAGCTCCACCCCCGCAGTTCCCCTCAGCCACATTTCTGGCTTGCCCCGCTCTTTTCTTCTTTCTCTCTTTTTCTCAATCTAATCTCACACGCGAAGGTCAAACAGGGCACCCGCCGACACGAAGCGGAGGCGTATTCTTGCCCTCCCCCCTCGTTGCATGATGGTCTAATACTGTCTACTATGTAACCAATGATCTGTTAGAACAAACCCACACACAGGCGGCAACATGGCTAAAAACTTCATTTCAGAACAATTCTCGGCCATGTGCCGGGACTTAACAAACCTGTCTTCCATCATCAAACGACTACCACCACGGTACGCAAAAGTTGCGGCCATCCCTCCTACCAGAAAGGGAATGGAAAACGAGCGCATCAACAATATTGTCGTGACGGAACAAACAGGACGCGAAGCTCTTGAGCTGGCAGCGCATAGCTACAAAGATCTGCACATCAATCCAGACTATTCGCAAAAGTCTGCCAGACGAACAGTGGGGGTCCTATGGTTCTCCCCTTCCAGAGTCGGGCTGGCTGATGAAATTGCTGCGACAGTTGATCGTATCAATGCGGCCAAAGCCGGTATAGAAGAGTTCATTATCTCTACATACCCCACCAGGCAAGAGCGGTTTGAAGCACTTCGAGTAGACTGCCCTGGAGTAATGACACTTCACCTTTACAGGCAAATCCGATGCTATTCCAGTGGCGACATCGACTCTATCCGCTTCACCTGGCAACGGAAGGACTCTTTAAAGAAGCCAGTGAAAGAAGAACTCTTGCAACGAATAAGAGAGGAGCTTGAACGTTCTGGTGCTGACTATCCGCTTCCCCTTGAACAACTTATCCAGAGGATAGTCAGCACTCCGGAGCCTTACCTCCGGGAGCGAAGGGAGGTAAAGGTGCAGCCGGTAGCAAACGTCATGGCCGCAGGCGTACTCAAAACCGTTACCGCGCCCATGCCCCTGATCCTGCTACAAGACAAGGATGTTGAGCTCAAAATGCTTCGCAGCTTCGACGCATCAGAACAGCGCAAAACACGCTCGGATAAGGCGGCCTCGGAAATCCTTGGCACCTTTGGTGGCGTCACCATCGAATCTACCCCTGAGTAAACGTGACCATGTGACAAAACTCTTCCTAGCACGGAAGGGTTTTGTGCAACCGAAATAATTTCAATCTACCTT
The DNA here is from genome assembly GCF_000517265.1 of Photorhabdus khanii NC19. Taxonomy (GTDB): domain Bacteria; phylum Pseudomonadota; class Gammaproteobacteria; order Enterobacterales; family Enterobacteriaceae; genus Photorhabdus; species Photorhabdus khanii. The sequence continues at coordinate 30,530 of NZ_AYSJ01000008.1, read as the reverse complement.
GCTTTAATGTATAATTACGATAATTATCATATTACGGTAATTATCGTAATTACCGTGAGAAAAAAGGAACGTTATTATGGCTAGAAAATTAGTTGAGTACGACGATGTGGCCGCAGCGGCTCAAAGGCTCAAAGACGCAGGTAAACGTCCAACTCTCATCGCGGTCAGAGATCTCATTGGTAAGGGAAGCTACACCACCATATCAACATTTCTAAAACAATGGTCAGAGGAACATTCTCTCGATGATGAACCCGTAGAAGTGGTTCTGCCTGAATCGGTTATGAGTGATGCTCAGCTCTTTCTCCAGAAAATATACACTGTCGCAAAAGCCAGCGCTGATGATCAGCTTGAACGCGAGCGAGAGCTTCTGCGCCAAAAAGAGATTGAGTTCCAGGAAGACATGCAGCAAGCCGTGGATATGGCTAATGATGCCACAGAAAAATCTGAGCTTTTGGAAGAGCAGCTTGAGGCTATAACCAACAAAAAAGCAGAGAGTGATGCTGCTCTTGCTAAAACTGAGAGCTCGTTATCACTCAAATCTGCGGAGTTAGAACGCTCTCTAACTGACATCGAGAAACTAGAAAAGCGGATCATGGATTTGGAAGGAAAGTTGGAAGCGAAATCCACCGATCTTACCCGAGCTCAGGACCACTTAGAGCAAGCTGAAAGCGAAAATCGCTCTTTGAGCCAAAAATTGGCAACTACAGAGGGTGAGTTAGCTGCCCAAAAAGGCAAGAGTATAGAGCAGACTGAAAAACTCCGGGCCGCTCACGAGCAAAATAAAGCGTTAAAAGAGCAGCTCGAAAATACACAGGCCAAATTGGCCCAATCACAGGACTCCCTCGCCACAGCCAAAGCTCATGGCGAATCCTTAGAACGAGAGTGCCAGCGTCTATCTGGTGATGTCCAAAAGCTGGAATCTAAACTCTCTAGCGCCGAAGCGGAAGCTCGCTCTCTTGTTCAAGGCAAAGGCGTTATTGCTGGTCAGTTACAGGAAAAAGACCAGCAGGCCAAGAACCTTGAACAGAGACTCAATGAGGCGCTGACCAAAATTTCTGGGTTAGAGTTAGAACTCGTTAAAGTTGGCAAGGGAGAGAAAAAGAAAGAGGAAAACTGATGGCACGTAAGGCTAAATAACCTGAGGTTTGCTTAAGAAGGGAACTAAGTGCCTGAGGCACGATCAAAGTTTTTGTCAAAGAAAACAAAATCGTGGAGATCCTCAGGCAGGTTTAATTTAGAAGAACTTTACTGCTGCGTCGATGACTTTTGCCAAAAATTTATTCCTCTCTGGCATCAACAGTTAATTGAAAATGGTTTGCTCAAACGTCGCCGCGAAGCTTCCCTTTCTCTCAGTGAAGTCATGACGATACTCATTTTATTCCACATGAGCCATTATCGTGATTTTAAAACGTTTTATATTCAGCATGTTAAACACTATCTTCAGGCCGATTTTCCCCAGTTGGTCAGCTACACCCGGATGTTAACCTTGAAGCAAAGGGCGCTCATTCCTCTCTGTGCTTTTCTTTCGTCACGCAAGGCCCAAACCCAGGGGATCGCTTTTATTGATTCAACCAAAATTGCCGTTTGCCACAATCTCCGTATTCCCCGTCATCGTGTATTTCAGGGCGTCGCACAGCGAGGGAAAACCAGTACCGGCTGGTTTTATGGCTTTAAACTTCATCCGGTTATCAATGTTTGTGGTGAACTTCTGGCAGTGAAGTTACCTCAGGAAATAAGGATGATCGCCATCCCGTCAAAGCGCGGGTACAAGGGTTAACCGGATGTTTATGGGCGATAAAGGGTATTTGTCGCAGGCTTTGTGCGATGAACTGGAAGCAGTTAAAGTAACGTTAATCACTCGTGTCCGTCGTAAGAGAAGGCGAAAAAATTGTCTCTATGAAATGAACTGATGTTAAGGAGGCGATTTTTGACCGTTTCGGTCATGGATCAGCTTAAAAATATTTCTCAGATAGAGCATTCAAGACACCGCAGTCAGCTCGGTTTTTTATTGGAAATCGTCGCTGGCCTAATTGCTTATACATTCCAACCTAAAAAACCGAGCTTGAATTTACGGGATTGTGATATCCCTATTTTTAAACGAAGCTGAGGTTAAATCTTCAGAAGAGTGGCGAAGCAGAGCGGCTGCTCTCAAGCCAATATCGAGGAGGCTATGAACAGCCTCTGCGTCTATTGGTGACGATGGCTGGTTACACCGGCTGCATGTCTGGGTTGCAGAAGTGGCCCAGGGTAAGGCCCCAGACTGGTGGACAGATCTGGATTGTGAAGTATCACTCCCCCGAGAAGAAAAGCGGGTCAGTACCTTCATCTCGACACAAAGGAAACGCATCACTTTTCAGATGTGTTTGGCGTAGGAGGTTTCATGAAGCAACTACCTCCTGATACACCCGAACAATCACTGATCACTCAGTATAAAGGGCCTCGACTTGTCGTTAAGGCTTACGCTGGTACGGGTAAAACAACTACGTTGGTCAAATATGCCCACAACAACCTCAATTCCCGAATCCTCTACTTGGCATACAACCGAGCCATCCGCGACGAGGCCAGAGAGAAGTTTCCTGCAAACGTGGACTGCAAAACATCCCATCAGCTTGCATACGCCACTATTGGAAGAAGCTATCAGCATAAACTCACCGGCAACCTAAGACTTACCGATATAGCGCAAGCGGTAAATACGAAAAACTGGACCTTTGCCAAAGACATTATTGACACGCTCAACGCCTTCATGTGCAGCGCTGACACGCGGATTCTTTATACTCATTTTGCTCGTGCTGACACTGGCAAGTTGCTTACATCCAAACAGGAGAGATACCAAATACAAGTGATTGAGGGTGCTGAGCTTATATGGAAGCGCATGACCAACGCCCAAGATCCGTTCCCTACTGTCCACGACTGCTACCTCAAGCAGTATCAGCTAGGTATGCCAAATCTTTCTCGCCGGTACACGACTATTCTTTTTGACGAAGCTCAGGACGCAAACCCTGTCACAAGCAGTATCGTTTTGCAGCAGAACTGCAAGGTAATATTGGTTGGAGACCGCCACCAGCAGATCTATAGGTTCAGAGGAGCAAACAACGCTCTTGATAGCAAAGAACTTATGAACGCCGATCAACTCTATCTCACTCATAGCTTCCGCTTTGGTCCCAACGTGTCGCTTGTGGCAAACGCCCTTCTTGAACTCAAAGGTGAGACTCGCCCTGTCATTGGCCGGGGGCCAGCAGATCAGGTGGTTATGTTTTTACCAGGCGATGTGGGCCATCGAGCAATACTTCACCGAACCGTAATGGGTGTCATTGAAACGGCTCTATCTGCTACCGAAGCAGGTTCACAAGTTTTCTGGGTGGGTGGAATTGACGCTTACCAGATTAACGAGCTCCAGGACTTGTATTGGTTCTCGATGGCTGAACCTGAACGGGTCAAAAACAAGAAACTGCTTGATGAATATGAGGACTACTTTGAGTATCAAGAAGTAGCCAAAGCGACAAAAGACCCCGAGATGATGAGAGCTGTCAAAATCATCAACAGCTACGATGAAATACCTGAGCGACTCACTGTTCTTCGACGAAATACAGTCAAAGAAGAGTTTGGTGCCGATATTACGGTTTCGACTGCCCATCGCTGCAAAGGGCTTGAATGGGACTTTGTTCAGCTCTATGACGACTTTCCTGATGTCCTTGATCCTGAACTCGACCCTATGGCTCGTGATGACGAAATAAACCTGCTCTACGTCGCCTCAACCAGAGCGATGCGTATCCTCGCCTTGAACAGCGCTGTAGAGATGGTTATCCGCTACATTACCCAAAAGCGCTTAGTCGAGAAGCAGATAAAGATGGCTGCTGAGGCCAAAGAAGTTGAAGAGGACACGACCAAATAGTTTGGTCAATTCTTTCACATGTGAAAGTTGACAAATAAAACGCTCTAAGCGCCCTAAATGGGCGCTTACACCTGCCTAATTTCACGCCTCCCACCTCTACCATAACGAACATGGGAAAATACGTGCGTGAGACTATGAAAAAATCACCTTTGAACTTACTGCTCCTAGCATCGCTCACGCTGGGGGCATCACACCAGGCTTGGGCTCAAGATGGCACTAGCTCAGGTTTTTATGAGCGAAAAGAAGAGGGTTGGTTCTGGTACAAAGAAGAGCCAAAAGAACCAGAGAAGAAACCCGAAAAACCTAAACCGAAGCCAGCGCCGACGAAGCCTACCGCTCCACAGCCGAGCGGTCCAGAAATGTTCTCGGCAAAATGGTTCCGAGAGAACTTACCCAAGTACAAAGATCTAGCTTGGAACGACCCGACTGTTGAAAACGTCAGGACGTTCCTCTACTTGCAGCGATTTGCAATAGACCGCTCAGAGCAGTTTTCCGATGCAACAGAGCTTGCTGTTGTGGGTGATCCCTTTTTGGATGAGATAACCAGACGCCCAGCGGCCACGTTTGCTTCACAGCAGGTGGACCGAGATGCTGGCAACGCCAAAAATATGCTGCTCAAAAGTGTTGCCGACCGTGTGGGGATATTCTTCTTCTACAAGTCAGACGACGACTACAGCGAATTACAAGCTCCGCTCATCAAAATGCTTGAACAAGGAGAAGGCTTCTCGATTATCCCCGTGTCTATGGATGGTAAACCTCTCCCCAGCGGAATCTTTCCTCATTACAAAACCGATGAAGGCCATGCCAAACAACTTGGCATCGTAACTTTCCCTGCTGTTTACCTAGCGTCTCCGGATGGTCAATTCGCCCCGATAGGACAAGGACCAATGTCACTTCCTGAGCTGAACCACCGGATTTTGGTCGCAGCTAAACGCAACGGCTGGGTATCAGACGAAGAGTTCAACCGTACTCGTCCGGTACTCAACCTAGAAAACAACATAGCCGAACGCTTGGCCTCACCAGAGTTGGGGTCTGACCTCAAACAGCTATCACAAGCGAGCGGAGACAAAGACAACTTCGTACCACCGGAACAACTAATGAAGTACATCCGGGACAAATTACAGGAGAACTAAAATGGTCACGCACAAGACATTAAAAAGGAGCCTGATTGCCCTAAGTGTGGCGGCCAGTCTCTTTATTGCTCCAACAGGAGCTATGGCATCTAACGGCCTACAATCTCAGATGGACAAGCTGTTCAATGAAATGAGTAATACAACACCGCCTGGTGTTTATGAAAGCCAGCGGCGCGGTGTGTTAGCTGGTGGTCGATTCACTGCCAAGACTCGTATCTTTGACGAGAACTTGGTGAGTTTTGCACCTCCATCATGGAAAGCAGGTTGTGGTGGTGTGGACCTATTCGGTGGGTCACTTTCATTTATTAATGCCGATCAAATCGTCCAGCTCCTTCGCGCTGTCGCAGCAAATGCCAAAGGTTATGCCTTCCAGCTTGCGCTGGATAACGTTTTCCCTGATGGAGCTAAATGGATAGAGAACTTCCAAAAGAAGGTGCAAGCACTCAACCAACATCTAGGAAATTCCTGCCAACTAGCGCAAGGGATCGTAAACGACCTAACCAGCAGTATGGACGTTAAGCACAAAACCGATGCTTCTATCACCGCCACAACTTCCGGCTTGTATGAAGACTTTTTCGGGTCCAAACAGGAAACCAGCGGTAAGAGTCCTCTGGAAGAACTAAAAGCCAACAAGCCTGATGAATACAACAAGATGATTGGCAACATTGTTTGGAAGCAACTAAAGGGCAACAACGCAAACACCTGGTTCCAGTACGGGGATAACACTCTGCTTGAAGCGATCATGTCTTTAACTGGCACGGTAATCATTGGTGATCTCGTCAACGACCCTAACTCAACCGGAACTGGCGCAAAAACTACGCCTCTGACGACTCTACCTGGCAACAAGATTACCCTTTCAGACCTGATTTCTGGTGGCTCTGTTGAGATCTACTCTTGTGATAGCGATACGACCAATTGTTTGAGTGCTGGAACCTCCAATAAAACGGTCGCTCTCAAAGGAATTAAGAACCAGATCACGGATATGCTGCTAGGAACCAGCTCCACTCCGGGAGTTATCTACAAATACGCAACTAACTCAGGAACCTTGACTGACCCGGAAAAAGCCTTTGTATCTAATCTCCCTGGTGGCATAGGCACCATTGTCCGCAACTTGTCTGTCCTTTCGCAAGACGGAGCTAACCTTTTCGCCACGGAGTCATCTGGAGCAATTGCCCTGGCAATGATGTATAGCTTTTCGGAAGAGTTTTTCCGTGCCGCTCGCATTGCAATGGCAAACAGCAACTCACCCTATAAAAAAGAGGCTCTAGATCTTCTCTCTCAATCACAACAGCAAATCCGTGGCGAGTACACAATCCTTTCCTCTCAGTATGGCGACCTAGCGAGCCAAATTGAGAAATATAACAACCTACTGGACAACATCCGCAAGCAGAAATACATGCTGGCAACTTTGTCCAATCCTCCTAGCACAAACTAAGGGGCAATAGGAATGGGAGCTTTTTCAATCTACTCTATTGGTGACTCTGCTTTTCTGGAGCAAATCCTGATTGCAGTATCAATGATCACCGGAACTGGAGACTTCGAGAAAATGGTCAGTATCGGCCTGCTTCTTGGTGTCTTAATGATCTGTATTCAGTCTGTCTTCCAAGGTGCAAAGCAAATAAACTTTCAGCAGGTTCTGGTTGGCTGGATTCTGTATGCTTGCTTCTTCGGACCGACCACAACAGTGACTATCGAAGACGCTTACACTGGGCAAGTTCGGGTCGTAGCCAATGTACCTATTGGTGTAGGTTTTGCTGGTGGCGTCATATCCAACGTGGGATACACCATCACCAATTTGTTTGAAACCGGGTATGGCGTGATCGTCCCTAATGTTACGGAAAGCCATTTCTCCGAAACACTGAAACTGCTTAACGACGTCAGAAGGCGAGCCTATGACACTGGGGTGTTCACCGCTCTTAACTCTGCAAATGGCGGAGGCTACGTTGACGTGAGACGCTCCTGGAACAACTACATCAGGGAATGTACGTTGACTAAAGTCGATCTCAACCTCATGTCACTTGATGAGTTAATGAACCGTTCTACTGATTCTGCTTTACGTTTCAACTCGCAGCTCTACGGTACTCGCTTGTATTTATCTACGTCAGACCCAGATGGGGCAGATTACACCTGTACAGACGGATGGGTGGCAATTAGCTCTGCCACCGCTAACCTGAGCAGTCCAGTTGTTGTTGATGCCCTGAACAGCTTGCTTGGCATAGACACTTCAACCGGCGATAACGCACTGACGAAGCTGACTGATTCTCTTCAAGCTATGGGAGCCACCACTACATCATCAATCGACTACCTGAAAGCAGCCGTTCTGGAACCTCTCTATTACGAAGCCGCAGCAGGTCGTTATCAGGATCTCCAGGACTACGGTTCTGCTTTGATGGTCAACCAAGCGATCCAGCAACGTAACACTCAATGGGCCGCAGAACAGTCTATGTTTATGACCGTCGTTCGCCCAATGCTGACGTTTTTCGAGGGTTTTATCTACGCTATCACCCCGATAATTGCCTTTATCATTGTGATGGGCAGCTTTGGGCTCCAGTTGGCTGGTAAATATGTTCAAACCATCCTTTGGATTCAGCTCTGGATGCCGGTTCTCTCGATTATCAACCTCTTTGTTCACACCGCCGCGTCAAACGAGATGTCTAGCCTCAGCGCTTCTGGCCTCAATTCTATGTACGCACTATCTTCGACCGGGGATGTGTTGCAACACTGGATAGCAACAGGCGGGATGCTTGCAGCGGCCACCCCAGTAATTTCACTGTTTATCGTCACAGGTAGTACCTATGCCTTCACCAGCTTAGCATCAAGAATTAGTGGTTCTGACCATGTTGATGAGAAGATGCAAACACCAGATCTCCTCAAGCAAGGTCCGGTCATGCAGAGTCAGCCAGCTTACAATCACAATCAGTTCAGTGGCGCGATGGCGAACGGCGCAGAAAGCATGATCAGCACCTTCTCTCTTGGTTCCACGTTGGCCTCAGGAGTTAGTTCCGCTCAGGCGTTGCAAAGTCAGAAATCAGAGGCATTCCAGAGCACCTTAGGGCGAGGTTTTTCTGATGGAGTGAGCCAGGATCAAGCATATTCGAGACTGTCCAATGTAGGGCGCAATGTATCTTCGCAAAACACAGCTCAGAGCCAGCTCGTCAACCAGCAAGCCAAGAACTTTATGGATAAGTTCCAGGTGGACGATACTCACTCCGATGCTGTAAAGGGTGCGTTTGCCATGCAGGCTATGGGCACTCTCGATGTTGACGAAGCGGCGTCCATGCTTATGCCTATGGTGGGCAAAGCGAGAGCAGCGATGAAGGCTGCTGCTGGAGTTAAATCTAGTAGTACAGCTCTTGTTCCCGCCGGAGGTGAAGGTCAGTCTGGTGGTGGCGGTAGTGATCTCCTTGACATCAAAGCACAAGCAAAGGGATCAACAGAGTCCTCCGCTCAAGACTCTTCAAGCTGGTCTGCAAGTGATGTGTCTCAGTTCATGAAAGGTGTTAGCTATTCGCAGACCGATAGCCAAGCGTTGACGAATCAATTAGCACAGGGTTTCAGTCGCTCTGGTAGCGAATCATTTAAGCAAACATGGGGGGATAACCTTTCACAGAATCTGTCCAAGTCGGCTTCTGAGTTGGTTTCTGCATCAGATACCTTCACGACAATGAGCCAGCTCCAGAATCAAATGGGGTCCATGACTAACACCGACTTTAAAACTCTCGGTGGTGCTGTCGCGCAAACTCCAGCGGCTATGAATCAACTGAACGACTACTTCCGTAATGCTGCACCACAGTCTGTTAAAGACGAGGCTTCCTCACTACAACAGAGATACCAGTCTTACGGAATGTCCCCTCAAGTGGCTCAAGCAGCAGCGCGAATGACTGCAATGACCAACTCTAAAAACTACGAACCTGGTAAGGAGCTTGGCGGGTATCAAGCAGCACTACAGGCTATTAATACCGCATCAGGTCGCAACGGAGCGTTTAATGGCGATGCTTACGGAAATAACGGCATTGAAGGTCCTAATGTTCAAGGACTGCCTGCCCAGGTTCAAGGAGCAGTTGGCAGTGGCCCCAACTTACAACCGGGATTTCGTGAGAATGTGGCGGGTATGGCAGGAACCAATCCTGCGTCAGAAGCCAGCCAGTTACCAACAAACAGTCCACTTGTTCAAAATGACAATGCAATCGGCTCAGCAGCTCTTAACAATAAAGCACAGCAAACTGAGCGTGATGTGTCAGCTCCTGAATTGAAAAAATCTCAGGACAACCTTATGAACTCGCTTCCAGAAATGTCCAAGAGCGCATCTACATGGGGCGCGTGGGATAACTCATCTGATTGGATAGGCCGCAGAGCTGAGCAAGCTGGTGGAGCTCTAATTGCAGGGAGTCAGGCTGGCGCAGATGCTTTTTCTAAAGCAATGGACCAAATGAGAACGATGACGCCTGAACAGCGAGATCAGTTCATTGCAGCGACTCAACGGGGAGATGAAGCGGTAAAAAAAGAGTTTGGCTGGGCCGGTGATGCTTTGGTTGGGATGGCTAAACTTGGCCGCAACGTCATGGGAGCTGCGGCCAGCGGCTATGATTCAGCCAAAGAATGGTTAACAGGTAAATCCGACCTGTCAGAAGCGGCCAAAGGAATGAGCATCGAGGAACGAGGAGCGTTCTATGCAGCCGCTCTTGCCTCAGCCTCAGAAGCAGGTGGTGGAGCGGCTCAGCAGTTTATGAACCAGTACGGTGATGAGTTTAAAGAGACAATGCAGTCTATTGCTCAAAGTCGATACGGGCTGACGGAATCCCAAGCTGCTGTTTATGCTGAATCCTTTGATACCAACCAAGGGCGCATGGATCAAGCTGTTCAAAACCTGAAAATGGAATACGCAGAACGCAACCCAGATGGCTCACCAATGATGCAAGGTGGTCAACCTGTTCTTTCTCAGCAGAACGAAGAATTTACAGACAAGTTGGTAAACGTATTGCAGAACTCGACAGACGCCGGGGATCGTTCAGGAAGCTATCTGACCGCCATCAGGGGCTACAACATAGCAAACCAGCGGTTCTAAAACACAAGCAAACAATAAGGGGGTCATCGGCCCCCTTATTCGTCTCCAGTTCCAATATGATACTTCTGATCAAAGTCATAGGAATCTTGAAAACCACCAGCATGTTTCTTTTTACGTCGAGTAGGCGGAGCCTCTTTATAAGCTGACCGAGCAGATCGGACTAACCATGTCATTCCAAACAGGGCTCCAACCGCTAAAGCAACTTGCCACTGGAAGTAGGCGATACCCCCCCAAAAAACCACAGCAGCCCAAAGGCTTTTGTGAATAAAAAATAGGAACCGAGCCCCCCAAACTGCAAAAGGAGCCAATGCCACACCAAGCCCCCAAGGGGTATCAGTCATCATAGCTATTCCAAGAAGAACCATTCCCAACAGCAGAATATTGATCACATGCTTCATACCAACTCCCTCACTCAATCTTTAAATCAAGTTTACCACAGCATCAAAAAATGCAACTGTGAAAATTTGACTATTTTTTGCTAAAAAGCATTTCATCAAAAAATTGTATGATTAAAATGCGCTCCGAAACTTTCACATGTGAAAGTCAGACCTTACGGAACAAGGCGTTTGTTGACAAACCATTACATAGTTGAACATGTCAAACAGATCGCATAAACTATGGTATAGGCCATTGCTAACGCTTTGGTCCCCATCTGCAACATCGCAGAGTCTTTATTTCCAAATATCTCATTTTGTAAACTCCAAGCTAGATCATCCTCGTGTGGTCGGGGCGCTCCTTTGCCTTCCCTGCCCTCCTCAGCTCCTGCTGTATTCGCAATTTCAGCCCTCGCTGTATCCATAAAATCACTTATACCAAAACGCTATTAAATATCCCAAAATATCGCACCTCCCGTGCGCTATTTCCGTCATTCCATTGGCGCACTTTCTAATACTATTTCAAAATAACTCGTATCCTATTGATTACTAATAATATTGTAACTTTGTACTGTCGGTAAAAATTTAAGTATATGTTTTTAAAGGTTTTATATTGTTGACAGCATCATTATTTGGGCTTATAAAGGGCGCAAAATATGTCAGTTTGTGACAATAGAGAAACTCTAAAAGCGTTCATTAAATAACGCACTTTTTATATTGGTAATAACGCAGTTTAAGGGGTGGCAACAATGGACAAATGCCAAGTAATAGACATCCCAATCGACCCGGAGAAAAAACGCGAATGGATCAAGTACAAATTAAAGATCCAGGGGCTTTCTCTGGCCGCATTGGGTAGAAAACACAAAACTTCTCGGCAGGTGGTGTCTACAGCACTCTACAAGCCCAGCCCACGTTGGGAGCACGAGATAGCGACAGCTTTGGGCATGAAGCCGTCTGAGATTTGGCCGGAGCGGTATGACGAAGAACACGAAATACCCATTAAACATAAGGAAGCAAGCTGATGAAGAACAAAGCCAAAGTATTGGTTCTTTCTGCGGCTCTCTTGTCGTCAACAGCAAATGCTATTGACCTGAGTGGGACGATCTTCGACAAAGCGGCGAAAGCACATAACCTTGATCCTCTTCTGGTGTATTCGGTCGCATTGGCCGAATCTGCCTTTGGACGAGGTAACGGCGCTATAAGTCCTTGGCCTTGGACGCTCCGCGTTCCGGGGCTTCCTTTCTATGCCAAGTCGGAAGATCAGGCCAAGGCGAAGCTGGCTGAATTTCAGCAACAGTATGGACGGGCAATTGATGTTGGGTTCATGCAAGTGAACATCCGTTGGAATGGTCACAGAGTATCTTCACCAGCAGAACTTCTTAACCCGGAAACCAACGTAATGGTTGGTGCAGAAGTGCTTTCAGAAGCCATTCAGTCATCTCCAAATGATTTGGAGCTTGGTATTGGCCGCTATCATGCCTGGGAAGACGAAATCCGTGCCAGAAACTACGGTAGTCGAGTCTTGGCTATCTATCGCAACCTTCGTGATTTGTGAGGGGGGCGAAATGTTAGAACTAGACATTATTGGGGCTTGGGATGCTAAAGCGGTCAACCTCGATCAAGAAAAAGCAGACAGAAACGTCTACGAATTCGATCTTACACTTTGGAATCTGCTTTGCTCTCTGGCAAAAGAACGTCCAGAGGACGCGGCCTCACAATTTGCTTTGGGCATTGGCACAGTACAAAAATTATCACTGGCGACATCTTCCCAATTAGAAGCGCTTGCCTCTGGCGTACTGATTTCTTTCAAGCTAGAAACAGCAGAACAGAACATCTTAACGCGACTATCAGGAGACTATGATCCGGTTGTTTTCATCAATCATAGCGTCGATGAGTTTGATGCGGCCTATTGGTTGCTATTTAACCGCGTTGCTTCGAGAGACCCGGAGATGGCTAAAGAGGTTTTCGGTGTATCGAGAGAGCTTGCGGAGCTGGTGGCAAAGGCAACAGATAGTCAGTTGCGTCATATGTCTGGAACAACAGTAACGCATTTCACACTGCGTTTCGCTCCCAGCATCATCGAAGAAATCCTTGATGATAGTCGGGATGAAGTAACACACCCAGTATTGAAAAAACTGCAACAGTCTCTACAGGGACGTGGGAGGTGGAGATGAACATTGGCAGCTCTGGTACATTGGGTCGGTGGGTTACAGCTAGACACATGGCCCTCGCCGGATACATCACAAAAATTATCATGATCGAGACAGGGTTGACCTATAAGCAGGTCCGACGGCTTTATCAAGATTTGGAGAGAGATGGATACACTCTGGAGCGAAAGTCCAGAACGTTCAGAGGTGGTGCAACACTTATCCATAGCCACACGTCTAAGATACAGGCATCACTTTTGATGCAGCTCTATTTCAACATTGGTGGGGAAGCAGTGTTACGCTCAGTGAACATAAAAGCCCTAAATAAGGCGTTCAGAATGTATCACGCTATTCGCAAAGAAGTGCTAGGAATGAAAGGTGCTCGATGGGCTCCGTTTGATATTACCGACGCTTGGTGTCTTGCTTCTGAGTTACGAAGTGGGGACGCAATGCTGGAGGAATGCGATAATTGCAAATGCACGTACTTCACTTCTGTCAATCAAAGAACCTGCGTTGAGTGTCCGTTCTGCAAGGAACAAGGAAGGCATGGTGGTGGGGAGAAAGAGTGTGCTTGAGTAGCCTATGACATTTTCAACTAAAAGATGAGCGCCTCAACTTTGCGGCGCTCATTTTTTTACTTTTTCTGCGGTATACGAAAGCGTTCTAGCTCAACATGCCCCAACCCCTTAAAAGCATCAGGGCGACGCCCTTGACCGCTCCAGGATACACCGTCTTTTGAATATTTTGCATTATCAGGTTCTGATTTGCTTGTGTACATCTCGTTGAGAAGATTGATGTCCACTCCGCATGATTCCATGTCACTCATTATTCGCTCGGCCTGAGCTCGCTTTTCTTTTTCTTCTTCTTCTCGCTTTTTGTACTCTTCCTCCAGTTCATTAAGAACACCTTTCATCCTGTCAATGATCTCCCGAACTTCATCCAGCGGGAGCCCTCGTAATAGAGTGCGTATCCGGCTTTTTCGCTTTAACTCTGCGATTATTAATTCTCTACGCTCAGCCGCTGATAGCGTAGAGAATTCCTCGTTGTCTTTCATGTTATACGGAGCCCATCAGTTTTCCTTTAAGTTGATCACGCTTGGAGTCCAGTTTATCGTCAACCTGCAACTGTTCAGGTTGAGACTTAGCAATTTGATGCTCTGAACTCGGTTGCCCAAAAGACCCAATGTTGCCAGAAAAACGAAGAGAATAAAGCCCCAATAGAGCAAGAGCGCGCAGCCGATCACTACGCGCCTTGTGCTGCATCTGGGACAGCTCACGATATAATTCCGGAAATCCTTGCTCCGAAATATTCAGATTAGATATTTTCCCATCCCATTTGCTACCAGCCACTACGACCTCCTATCTATTAGCCGCAGTACCAGAAGCCCCTGGCATTGGATGCCACGGATTCTTTGGGCAGTACGATCCTACTCTTAGGAAAAAGCTCCTTGGCTGCATCCTGGTATGCTTCGGCACCACCACCAGCCAGCAGAACAACGTCAGCATCCATTCCGTCTTCCCGCATTGACTTACGCATAGGGACTAATGCGTTTTGAGCTACTTTGGCTGACGCCTTCTTAAAGTAATCTTTGATCGATACCTTTTCACCATAGAGAAAAATTTCAGTCTTACCGGCGCGAATTGCTTTTTCGATCTTTTCTATGCCAGGCGCACCACCGTGGTCTTCCTGGATGAGTCGATTCGTTTCTTGTAGCAACATCGACATGGCCTTTAGGCTGGTGCCAGATGAGTGATAACGAACTTCACCCTCTTCAAGCGCAACCCAGTCAACAGAGAAAAATCCGGGGTCAATAACAACAGTTTTCCCTCCCTGAATAATTTCGAGTAGGTCATCATCCTTTGTTGAGCTGACAATATCCATGTAAGCACCGGCAGGTTGAGGCACAACCACGACAGACTTAACCGTTACCGTTCGTTTAGGTGTAATCTGGTGCTCACCCTCCAGCCGAGCTTTCAATGCCTCTCTGAGTTCCGCTTCCATGTACTGACTTACTGGAAGACCTGTCACCAGCACATCAATTTCCTTCTGTTCCGACATCAGAAGTGCAGCGTAAAAAAGAGCCTTATACGGTTTCGTTGAGGGGTAGTCACCGTGAAGCTCACGCTCCCAACCTTGCAGACGGTCAGGTTCAACACCAGCAACCCACTTCTCCCCATCAATCACAACCTGAATGCAGGTCCCAGCGCCACCAGTTAACTGCTGTGGCATCAGTTCCAGTGGACCAGCGCCAACAGGCATAACAACAGTACGAGCTTCTTCACCTTTATGACCCATAGCCATTTTCAGATTGGAGTAGCCAATATCCAACCCCATAACAAACTGATTCATTAAATCCTCCAAAGATTGCTTTTCGATTGTTTTCCTCTTGTTGGAGAGAGAATACAGCCTGTTCCCAGCCCGTATAGCCTCTGTAATTGCCCAAAAGGGGCGTTTAGGTTGCTTTTGGGTGGCTTTGTGGTTTGAGAACCTGCAATACATGTGGGTATGCTGCACGGATAGATAAATTTATGACAACAGAGCCCCACCACATACCAAGCTCTCCTTTACCAGCCTCCATAATGGTCTCGCAATAATTTGGAATCCTATGCCATTTATCCAATATATTTGGAATCTTGCCTAGTATATTCACATTGTAGTTATGGGTTTCTGAATTAAGGCTGTAAGATTCCAGATAGATAGAGGGGTATTTGACAAATTCCAAAGATGGGGTAGCCTAGTGACAGAACTAGATTCCAATATTGGAATAATCAGCTTTAAATTCCAGATAGATAGTTATGTGGATAGGAATTGGGAGGGTTTTGAGGTGAGTCTACCAAAAGAGCGATGGTTAGATCTGTTAGATCCTAAGCTCGAAGAAGAACGATCCGAGATAACAGAGGATCTGCTTGAGGCAGAAGGTCGAGAGTTTGTCACGGAGTTACGGAGCAAACTGGATCACGCTTTAGCTGTTCTTGCTGTCGAGGCACAGCAGGAAGCGGACATGTACTGGAACGCGCACAAATCGGCGCGTGAAGAAGCGTCAGAGGACGAACAAGGGCGTGTCGGTACACGGGTACGCATTCTCGGCGTATCTCTCGTTGCAGAGTGGTATCGCAACAGATTTGTCGAACAAATCCCCGGACAAAAGAAAAGGGTTCTATCGACACACATCAAGAAGGGTCGCGGTCATGCCTACAGCATGTCGCACTTCAAGAAAGAGCCAGCCTGGGCACAAGAGTTGATCCAGCAAGTAGAAACTAGGTATGCCGCGTTAAGACAACGTGCCACTACCTTAGCCAAAATTCGCCGGGCGCTCAACGAGTATGAGCGACTGCTAAACAAGACTCATAACGATGAGGTGTAACAACATGACAGCATCTGTAGCGGCCACTGAGCTGGCGAAGCTCGGCAAATGCGAAGCGATGATCAAAAAATTTGCTAAGCATCCTCGCCCTGCCCCAGCAAAACGCCCACAAACGCCACAGGGAACCGATAACACCCTACGAGGTGAGTTCGCGCATTTCCGGTATGAAGCTGCTGCCATGCGCTTCATGAACAGTGCTGCGGGCGCTAAGCGTCGCATCTACCAGCTAGTGTTTGCAGCAACGGTAGCGGCGGGAGTATTGACACTGCTGGCGGCATGGACCACCAGCTAGATGGTATCGACGGAACAATCATGAGCAAGAGAACCAAAGACAAAGACCTGGAGAAACTAGACGTAATCAAAGACTCACCACAAATGAGCCTGTTTGAGATCATTGAGTCTCCGGCCAAAAAAGACGACTACTCCAACACCATCGAAATTTACGATGCGCTGCCCAAGTACATCTGGGACCAAAAGAGAGAACACGAAGATCTTTCTAACGCTGTAGTGACGCGACAATGCTCAATCAGAGGTCAGCAATTCACGGCAAAAGTGAAACCAGCCATCATCGAGAAGGATGACGGTAGAACTGTTCTGATCTATGCAGGACAGCGAGAGGAAATCCTTGAGGATGCGCTACGCAAGCTCGCGGTGAACGGCAAAGGACATATGATCGAGGGTAAAGCTGGAGTTATGTTCACTCTGTACGAACTCCAGAAAGAACTGTCAAAGATGGGTCACGGTTACAACCTGAACGAGATCAAGGAAGCAATTCAAGTTTGTCGCGGCGCAACACTTGAATGTATCAGTAATGACGGTGAAGCCTTCATCAGCTCCAGCTTCTTCCCGATGGTGGGCTTGACCACCAGAGGTGAGTTCCGTAAGAAAGGTGGTAACGCTAGGTGCTACGTACAGTTCAATCCGCTGGTCAACGAATCGATCATGAATCTGTCGTTTCGTCAGTACAACTACAAGATCGGAATGCAAATCCGCTCCCCTCTCGCCCGGTACATCTACAAGAGAATGAGTCACTACTGGACTCAAGCATCCCCAGATTCGCCTTACACCCCGTCGCTTATCAGTTTTCTAACTCAGAGCCCTCGTGAGCTAAGCCCACGTATGCCAGAAAACGTCAGGGCAATGAAGCTCGCACTGGAAGCGCTCATCAAACAAGAGGTCATAAGCGACTACGACGCGAACCAGATTAAGGATGGCCGCAAAGTCATCGACGTGCGTTACGTCATAAGGCCTCATGAGAACTTCGTGAAGCAGGTAATGGCATCCAATAAGCGTAAGCAGCAAACGGAACTAAGAGCCATCAAGCAAGGCATGATTGACCACGACATCATTGATGAGCGCCAGCGTAAGGGAAGATAGCTGCCAGCATCTCTTGCGGAGGGCTCATGAAAAAAGGCGCGTCAGCGCCTTTTTTCATGCCTGGAGAAAGCTCGATCACCAAGGCTACCGGTCAAATCCAGAAACGGGATGACATCGACATGTGGGAAACCTGCACGTATGCAACGAACGGGAGACCATAGGCAGCGTGGGCTTTCGCTCTATATGTGGGTTTGTTGCACGCTAAATAACGGTGCAACCTCAAAACCGTGCAAGCTCGGTAGAAACGCTGTAATAGGGAGTCTCGCAAGGCCAGAGATGAACTTGTAAGGTGTTGATATGTAAAGAGCCGATGTGTGGGGGATCTGCACGTTATGGGGTTTTATATATGGGAGCGTTGCCCGGAAGTTGTTTAGCATCACTTTTATATATGGGAGCGCTGCACGATTGACAAAGTAGAACAAAGGTTGACAGGACAGGACAAACACCAAAGGGAGGTCAAAATTGACCTAACAGTCCAAAGTGTGACCATGTTCACGCAATAAAAGGCTAAAAGTTATCCACATTTCCTGTGTATAAGCACGGGGTTGATATATGGGTACGCTGCACGGCTACATGTGGGTACGCTGCACGGTGCAAAAAACGACCAAATTTGATATGTGGGTACGTTGCACGTTAGCAGAAAGTATATGGGGCAACTGCACGTTTAAGGCCAAACATGTGGGTGCGTTGCACGAACGCCAACGCAAATATATGGGGATGCTGCACGAAAGGTCTGTTTTTAAAAGATTTTGTGGAAAAAACGAGGGTTCCGTGTGGATAACAGTGGATAAGATCCAGAGGCATGTGGGAACACTGCACGGTAACCTGTGGGTATGCTGCACGTAACTATGTGGGTTCACTGCACGGTATAAATAGGGGATTGCCAGTAATATCAAGGCTTTGATGACGCATTTAGAGCGGCTAACCTATCTTTAACCGCTTTTAATCCTTTATACAAAGATCAAAGATCTTTATATTTATCCTTATGATCGCTGAACAAAAAATAATCACCTTTGTTTTATTAGAAAAAAGTCTCGTGTACTAGACCAAACACGATTAGTATCACCAACAATGCAAGCATCGACAGCACAAAGTAACCAGACTCATACAGCACAGTTTTGATTAATGAGGTAATGCGTATGGATCTTCCAGAGATCCTTCCAACGATCCATTGATATGCAACGAACGAACCTAGACCACAGAGCAACACTACCACCACAGAAACAAACGAATGATCTCTCAGAACAGACTCACTCAACAGACCGTACTGGATACTTAAAAATACGAGCTTGCCTATTCCAAAACCAAGACCTAAAGCAACGATTCCTCGCACCAACACCACCTTCAAAGACTGAAACCATGTCAAATCAAGATCCATTGCCTTCCGTGAAGAACGACGCACCAGCACCGTAGATATAACCAAGCCCACAAACACCAAAAGAACAAAATCAAACATTGCCACCTCAGTACAAATCAATCAGAACCACAGGCCTCTCGGCCAAACGCACCACCAGGAAGAGCCCACCTCTGACCCTCAGGTACGAAAATAGGGAGCGTGTAACTTTCTCTGGATACCTGCTCCAACGCCTCAATATCACTAATATGTATCGGCGAAACAGCAGAACCTAAATCTATAACGTCAATTTTTTTCCTTGATACCGTTACACCAAAAGTTTGTTCATACCGAGCAATATTCCAAGCTCGATCAGGCCAGTAGTGACGGATCGTGGACCAAATGCGTTGTGAGTTGTAGATGCAAGTCATACACGACGACCGGCTCCAGCCAAGCCGATATGGAACTGGAGCTAGGATACGGTGACGCTCAATCACCTCCCACACTTGTTCCTCGCTCCAATGGAGAACTGGCCTCCAAGCATCAACTAACCGTGCAGTCTTCCCATATCTTCTGTCGCAGGCGTGAGCTTCAAGCTGGTTATACTTCGATCTATTTGCACTCTCCTCACGTCGTTCACCAGTGATAAAGAGGATCTTCTTCTCCTTAAAGCGCTCCTGGTTGTTAATCGCCCTGCGGCCCACATCAATCTTCAAAGCAGATGAGCACCAACATGTTTGCAATGACGGCGACTGCTGTGGGAAACGAAGGCGTGTGCCAGGCTTAGATCGCTTATGGTATCTAGGCAGCACCAGAAGCCCCTCAGGCGTTTCTACTCGATGGGGGTGGTTGTAGGTATTCTCCTTGAGCATTTCCCCCTCAAAGCCGCCCTCAAGCCACGAGAAGTACATTGGGATGCCCAGTGCATCCCCAAGCTGACGGCAGTAATCACGCATAAAGGTCCAATCCATCAAAGAGCTACCTTCCTGGCCGTCAACGTCATGGTGCCAGAATTCCACCTTTGACTTGTCAACGCCCATGTCAACCAGCCGCAAATACGCAGCAATTGAGTCTTTCCCTCCTGACAGGCAAACAATGATGTGGTCGTACAAATCCAAGTCCACATCCGGAGCAGAGAAATACGTTGTTCTATCGTCACAAACCTGACTTGAAGATATACCGGTAAGAACCGATTCCAAGGATGGCAACACCACATGGTCATCGAACAGATCTCGTTGGTTTTCTCGTCTTAACATAAGCCGCTCTTTTTTCTTTACTGGGTTGTTTTTATGATTTACAGTATTATAAAATGATACTATAAAAAGTAAAGTTTTCAGATCGACTAATCACTCAGGAGAACTTGAGAAACACCGAAAAACAATCTAAAGGTGGTTTTTCGGTGATAAGTGTTCAGGTGATGCCTGTCGCAGTTAGTTAAAAATCATCAGAAAGTGGTTTTTCGGTGGGGTTACAGTTTTGGGGTGAGTATGTGGGAACGTTGCACGGATAAAGGGGGCTGCACATGAAAGCAATAAAGCGGTTCATCGTATGGGTTAATTACGGTCTTGAGGGGTGGAGCATTTTTGGTCCAAGCGATGACTGGGATGAAGCTGTATCCATCCGCTCAGAAGCTATAAACGAATGCAGTATTGATGAAGATGACATCATCCTGGCAGAGAACAAAAACGAGCTGGTGGTGAAGCCAGCGGTTAAACAGATGACTGAGTGGCACCGAAAGCTGGAAGCTGTCCTTATGACACTTGACGACTGCCAGATGGAATGTGACGGCATGACATGGGCGGTAAGTTACCTACTGAACGAAGCTGGTGTCCCGCATGACTGCATGTATGGATTTGTGCGAAACGAACAGACCAAGGACATCGTTACACCTCATTTTTGGGTTGTCCTGGATGATGGTTGGCTGGTGGATCTGAGGCTTCGCATGTGGCTTGGCGATCACGACAACATCCCTCACGGGGTATTCCATACCGATAACGAGCCCGGATTTTTCTACAAGGGAGACCCGGTTCAAAACCATAAAGGGATGAGATTGGGCAAAGCTGTCCTGGACATCATGACCGACGGAAAACTTTCACATGTGAAAGTTCCTGAGCGACAAGACGGAAAGTAATAGCGTGGAATTTGATTACGACAAGTCAGTGTCAAACGCACATCTTGAGGCCGCTGGCTGGGGTATGGATGCCTTTAACCACTCCAATCCATTTGAGAGTCATGTCATCTATGTACGTGATTACCGTAACGATCACATTCGTCTGTTCACTATCAAGCAGGCTGACTTCGACACCATAAAGCTGCCCCTTCACCTTACCTCCGACATGCTGGCTTCGGTGATCGCTGAGTTCGTATCAAAGGCAGCAAAAGGAAAGTTGAATGCTAAGGAGTCCGATACGTTGGCTCCCGCCTTAGTTGGCTATGCCAAATCAACGGAAACCTACCGGTGCTGGCGGAGAGTGTCAGGGGCAGCAGAGCGATTGCACATGGTAATCAACATTTACGCTGGTTCTGGATTGTTGAGGCCTTTCATTGCTCGGGCTCCTGAGACCGTCCTGACGACCCAAGAGGTGTTGGCCTTCTCATCGCAGGTTAAGAGCATGGATGTATCTAATCATCCTGAGTGGTTTAGGGGCCGGAGGTAGTCATGAAGGCAATTCTCTGGATATTCGTCCTGATCATCGCCCCTTTCGTCATTGCGAAAGTGGACCAGTGGCGCAAACGCGGCATTGGAGACACCTGGGCGTGGTGGAAATCAGAGAACATGCCGCCCGAGCTACGCTCAGCCACTTTGTTTCTGTCTGAGCAGGACGTATCAACCACCCTGCCTGTGCCAATGCACGGCAGGGTTGACCAGGTGTACCAAACAATCCATCCGTTCTGGTCAGGTAAAACCTTCCTGTTCCTGTGGCGGAAAGTTTCACATGTGAAAGTTTTTGGGTAAAAAATCGGTTGCCCGAATTGGGCAGCTAGACGGGGTTGCATTTTTAAAAAGTCCTGTACGCTGATTGGCATAGGAGGTGAATCGTGGCTCAACTTAAACATAACCGCTTAGTCATGTTGGGGTCCCTGATGGCAACCCTTTTTAAAGCTGCGAAGGATGCGTTTGAAGCATTGAACGTCATTGCGTTCGACAAGCACTGGGTAGGTTCAACCGCGACGGTCGCCAAGATGTCGAACATGCTCACCCCGGCAGAAAGACTGGATAAACCCTGGGCGGTACAAGTTCTGGCAGTAGCCGAAGGTGGAACTTGGTTCGCAGTGGACCTTCAAGTGACGGGTACTGACAAAGTTCAGATGCTCAGCCTCCACCAGCTCAGTGAAAAGGCAGCAAAAACTATGTTGGCCTTTGACCTCGAAGTGTATGAGAAATTTTTCGGAAAACCTGATGTTGCATGAGGAAAATGTGATGGAAAAAATCAAAAACGTAGATGCTGTGGAATTCACAGTAGAAGATAAAAAAGCGATGACCCATGCGGCATACGCCCAGTGCATCTTCATTCTGGCCCAAGTGCTTGCTTTCCCTACCCTGGGGATGTCTGGCGCTATGGTTGCAGCTTTATGCGGCATGATGCCGTGGCTGACTAAATTCGCCAAAGAAGCTCCGTCTAAAGCCTTTGGTATGGTAATGGCTTCACTCTGTCTTGCACCTGTTTACGGGAAGCTATGTGAGCTTGTTATCCACGCGATTCAGGGAGCTTGAGCTTATGGGGGTAATACGAGCTCCCTATCTCTTGGCTGAGCTTAAAGAACGCGGGGGTGATGATGAATCTGCTCTGGCTAAGATCATGCAACCCGGTTGCCGGATTGGAGAGGAAGACCTGCGAGCGTTGGCCTCCAAATTAGGGATTGAAATGTCCGTTCTTGCTCCAGCGCCAGAGAATGCGGCCAATACCCGGTTCAAAGCAAAGCTGAGAGGAGGTTTGGCCTCCTTTCTTTTTGAGTACGACGGGTGTTTTCGACATGCCGAAGGCTCCAGCCATGCAGAAATGCTGGGTATCGAGCAAGAAGACGATATTGGTCTTCCGAGTCGAGCTGCTGATGCCATGCTCCTGGAAAAGACTCTCTACCAAGTGATAGCTCGGGCCAAATACATGCTGAGCAAGATCGACTGCAAGTTTGTTAGGTCAGAACAAGCAATAGAGTTCCGTGAACAACTTGCTCCGGGGATCTTCAAACCTGGTTACAGAGGATTCCGGTTCAAGGAAGCAGCCTCTGGTGATTTGCCTACTGTCTCCATTGATGGTCGGAAATTCAATTGCGTTGCCAGTATAGCCAGAGCACATGGACTTGATCCGGTTACAGTGCGTAGACGCATTGTGGACACCGGAAAGACAGCAGAAAAACTCACCAATGATGAGTGGAAACTCATCCTCTCCAAGAAAAAAGGTAAAGGAAAACCCTTCACCTACCAGGATAGAACCTACAGCAATATTGCTCAGTTCTGTCGAGAGCATCAGCTCAACAGCAACCTTGTTTACCAGAAAGTCAAAGATCGGGCTGATAGCACTGATGAAGAGTTCTGGGGACAGATTATTGAAACGTGCAAAAGGAACGACTAATGGCAGAAAACAAAGAAATCCCCTGGGAAAGAGAACTCATCGAGAAGTACATGTTCACCCTTCACAAAGAGCAGGTGAAAGATCGCCGCTGGCGGACAATGTTGCGTGTACTTCGTGCATCAGGCTTCGTACTTCTCATGATCGGCTTCATTATCCTAGCTTCCAATCCAGGTGGAATGCCTTGGCAAAGCGCCAAAGCAGCAGCTCCCCATACCGCCTACATCAACATCCGTGGCGAGATTGCAGCAGGAACGCTGGCCGACGCGGACCATCTTATTCCCTCCATTCAGGCTGCATTCGACAACCCTAACTCTCAAGCGGTCGTTCTTCGCATAAACAGCCCAGGAGGTAGCCCTGTTCAGGCTGGACGGATTTATGAGGAGGTGAAGGCGCAGCGAGCTCTGCATCCGGAGAAAAAGGTTTACGCCATCATTGATGACATTGGTGCCTCAGGCGGTTACTACATCGCCTCTTCGGCGGATGAAATCTATGCAGACCGCGCCAGTCTGGTTGGTTCTATCGGCGTTATCAGCTCCGGGTTCGGGTTTACCGGCTTGATGGACAAGCTCGGCATCGAGCGACGGGCTATCACCTCCGGAGAGCACAAAGCGCTTCTCGATCCTTTCTCCCCTCTTACCGCTGATATGAAGACGTTCTGGGAAGGAGTTCTATCAAAAACCCACCAGCAGTTCATCGAGCGAGTGAGGGCTGGTCGGGGGGAGCGACTGAAAGACGACCAAAAGGTGTTTTCTGGATTGCTCTGGAACGGTGAGCAGGCCAAAGAGATTGGTTTGATTGATGGACTGGGTAGTTTGAACTCCGTGGCGCGAGACGTCATTCACCAGACCAGCCTAGTGGATTACACACCAACCGAAGACATCATCCGGAGACTGACTCAACGAGCCAAGCTCGAAGCCAGCGCGTTCGTGCAAGAACTCAGCGCTGTGAAAGTTTACTGATAGGAGCAATTTGACATGACAGAACAAAGTACCAAAACACTACGCCTCGGGGTTATTGCCGCCGTTCTTTTGGGGCTTGTAGGAACCGGCTTCGGGATTTACCAATTCGTGAAAGAGAAAGAGCTGGCGCAAGAAATCGCCAGCGTGAAATCCACTGTGAACCAGGTGAAGGATGCCGAAGGCGTCACCTTCAAGAACAAAGCCGAGTTTGATGCGGCTGTGGCGGCAAGCATCAACAAGTTTGTCGAGCAAAAACAGCAATCGGACATCGATCAAAAGTATGCCCAGTTTGAGGGGGCTCCCGAAAAGGTTGAGGATGGCAAGCACATCTATGGGGACCTTGGTGCCCGATTCACGCTGGTGGAGTTTTCTGATTTGGAGTGTCCGTACTGCAAGCAATTTCATGACACACCAAAACAGATTGTGGATGCCAGCAAAGGGAATGTGAACTGGCAGTGGAAGCACATGCCGCTCGACTTCCATAACCCTGCTGCCCATAAGGAAGCTCTGGCCGCTGAATGTATTGCAGAGCAGAAGGGCAACCGAGGCTTCTGGGTCTTTATTAATGATGTATTCCACCGTTCCCAAGGTAATGGTCGCGGCGTTGATGACCTTGCTTCCGTGGTCACTGGTGTAGGTGCTGATCTGGATGCTTTCCGAGAGTGCCTCAGCTCTGGCAAGTACGAAGAAAAAGTTCAAGCTGACATTCAGAAAGCCAAGAGTTACGGCGTTAATGGTACACCTGCAACCTTTGTTGTGGACAACCAGACAGGAAAGAGCCAGCTCCTCGGTGGCGCTCAACCAGCACAAGCCATCATGGCAGTGATGCGAAAAATGATGATTGAGTCGGATCAAGACGACTCAGCAAACAAGTAAAACTTTCACATGTGAAAGTGGAGTAAGAACTGATGAACAAGAGAAAAACTAAGTTGGGATGTCTGCTGGTGGGGTTATTTGCTCTGTCGGCTTGTTCAAGCGTCCCTCAGCCAAGCAACGAATACAAGAAGGCTCTGGATGATACAAAACAGTTATGTGAGGCATGTGCTCTGGTTGGGAATGACCTGCTGGTGGCCCTTAACAAGTCATGCGACACCCCCATGACCCATGAGAGTTTTACCGGAGTCATGAACAGCAACCCGATGTTTGCAGCCATGATGGCAATTAACTCCATTGGTGGAACCGATCTCTATCAGGTTTATCGTGACGCGGCCATAGACACCCTGCGGTGCAATGAGATGGACACTTGGCCTGAACGGACCAAGATGCGTTTCCAGCAGCCCGATCTGCAAAAGGTGCTGGCCTTGAAGGTTTCTGCCAGACAGCAGAAGGATAATTAACTTTCACATGTGAAAGTCTTGCAAGGCGTCTTTTTATTGTTTACAGCATCATAAAATGAATCTATAAAGAGGCATATTAATGTGCTTCCAACGAAAAGCTGGCCTTGGGCGTTATAACTCAACCAGGCCTGAATGGCTGGCGGCATACCGGAACGCAAGATGTATGAGAAGCGCAGGTAAAGAGCCTGATGCTTCTCTTTCCGGGATAGCTTGGAAGGCGCAACTCATTGTTGCCCACGAAAGAGGCAGAATTGATAACCTGGCAGTCCCTATGGAAGCCAGATTGATAGCAAAGAACCTCATCAACGAGATTCTTGCTGAGGAGAACTGATGGACGAAAAAATTACCTACGAAGAAATGCTTGAACAGCTCGACCAGAAAGGCATTCGTGTTACCAATGGGGCACAACGGCTTTATGTCGCATTGAACAACGGAGTAAAAGCTGAGGTACTGGGTAACTGCGGTCCCGCCACAGTCTGCTTGGTTGACGGGATGATTGTTGTGGAAGAACAAACTATCCATTAATAAGGAAAGATTATGTCCGCAAAAACAGGGCATTTTTGCCCCCATTGTGAAGAGTACGAGCTGGTAATGGATTGGGATGAAGGGGGAGACATTCCCAATGGACCAGGTTCTTTCCATTCTCCGGGAGGGTTCGTTGTCAGGTGTCCAGGTTCTACCAATGGCGAGTGTAATGGGCCTGATATTACAGGTAAGTGCGAGACGGAAGACGAAGCTCTTAAATTTACAGAAGAATGCCTGAATGACTGGAAGCCTCATTTGGTTAATTTAGCCCGAAAAGAATAGAAAACTGGAGCCAACATGGATTCAAGAAAAAAGATCGTCATAAAAACTGACGTCAACTGGTCAGCTCTCGCTCAGTTAGTGACTGAAAACGCACTAGAAAAGGCTAGGTGGGAGATTAAACCTGACATCACCCCCCACAGTTTGGAAGGCAAGCGTAGAAGCGGAGTACACCAGGGCGTTTGGGAAGTTGTTGCCAAGTTGCTTCCACTTAATCAAGCGTGTGCTGAAAAAGTTGCAAGGAACCTGAATCCCGAACCGCAGTTTATTCACGAATTTGATTGGGAGGGCTTACAGGAGCACTTCAATTCGTTGAAGAACGCTAAATCCTGGGTAAAGGGAGTCACTCAAAAAAGACCATCTCCACTGGAATCTCTGGTGCCTTGCGGGTTGGATAAAAATGTTAAAGGCAAACTCGGTGATAAAGAGGAAGCCGAGGCATGGACGAAGGGGAGAGACTACGGCATTGCTGAGGCTCTGCTGGAGGGATACCTATCAGATGCGAAATGCACTTATGAAGTTATGTCCGCCGACATGTACGTTCCTCAAGAAAGTATCCATCCCCTGACGATAGCCAAAGCCAACCTAAGCGAGGGTGGAATGAGAGGCTTTAGGTTGTTTCTGGGTGAGGAAGAAAAATAACCGTGGAGCCATCCTTAACTAAAGCATTCACCAGTTTGATAGTCGTAGCTGTATGTGCCCATCAGATTGGCTTTGCGGCTTTTCTTGCCATTAGTCTTTGCTGGAGCTTGCGCTTTAGGGGTAGCAAGTACGCCATAGAACAGGATGCCAGCAAGTGCCGCTTGCCACGCGAAAACAGCAACCAGAACCCAAAAAACAATCGCCAGAACAGGCTGTTTGTGAAGAAGGTTAAGCACTGGTTTGATCCAAACCACTGCCGGGATAGCGAGCACTGCGTAACCCCAGTTGGTCGCCTCAAGCATAGCCAGTCCAAGAACAACAATAGCCATCAGCGCGATATTCAGTACATGTTTCATGGTTATTTCTCCTTTTCAATTTACACTTTCATCCTATCACAGCATTAAAAAATGCAACTATGAATGGGCGTTTTTCAGACAAAAAGAGGTGATATTTTGAGTGCAATTATCAGCAAGTGCGGCATGTACCGATACCGTCTGGAAAGGGATGTGCAACCCGAAGGCCTTGTGTTCGGTTATTTTGGTGTAAACGGCTCTACGGCCACGGCCACCGAGGACGATCACACAGTCAGAAAGTGGATAGGGTTTACCAAGGTCTACGGAGGGAGGCGATTCATAGTCGTAATGCTTTTGTTTTTCGGGCGACCGACGTTCGTGAGCTGGCTACGGCGGTTGATCCTGTCGGGCCTGAAAATGAAATCCACCTGGAAAGGATTATTCGGGATGCTGATGTCCTGGTGCCCTGCTGGGGGAGCCGAACCAAACTGCCTAAGCCTCTCCATATTCATCTGGATAGACTTTTTGAGCGGCTGGTTGCATCTGGTAAGCCGGTCATGACATTCGGTGTTACTGGATCAGGAGATCCGAAACACCCTTTGATGCTTGGATACTCGACACGCCTTACCCTCTGGGAGGGAAATAACTATGGCAATGATTGAAGCTCATGCAAGGAAGTAGCTAGAGGACAACTATTTTGTAAGGGCGGCTCTGGCCGCTTTCTTTTTAGTATTTACAGTGTCATATAATGATACTATGATTGTGTGAATTTACTTTTGGAGGCGGTTATGCTTACGGCGAAATGTATAGGGTGCGGATGCACAGATCATCACGCTTGTGTTGAAAATGATCAACCATGCCACTGGCTTCGTGTAAATCGAGTGGAAGGGTTAGGGGTTTGCTCATCGTGCCCGGACGCTCTCGATCAATTTGCATCGACCATCACTTTCCCTGAACCATTTTAGAATATATTAAAGGTTTTACAATCTAACCGTTTTCACTATTAATTCAATAGCGGAATAGCTAAACTTAATAGGTAAATCGGGTCCAATTCTATTTATTTTCATTATCATAAATGGCGAAGCCTCAATGGGTTCGACCATTGAGGCTTCTATAAATCGTCTACTACCAGATACAAAAGAGTTAATGTAAATAGACATGAGAAGTATAGCGCTTTCAGTGTAAATCACCTTGAATTAAATGACATTAAGCCATTTGCTTCTTTGTGATATACATCATACATATTGAGTTAATGCAATTCCAATATGAAATATAAAAACACAGAAAATGGATATTCAGAATCACCGCCTGCATCATCGGCAGTGCCTGTTGCACGACATCAAACATTGGGTAAGCTAGCAAGCCCCCCAACAGTGCACCTACGGATGCACCTATCCGGGGGGAGCCATCCAATGCCAGCACCCGGGTTCTCAGTCCCGTTTTCGCCATTGACCACCAGACTTTGCAGCTGGGATATCCACCCTGCCCGGTCTTCGGCCGACCATTGTCACGCATTTAGTTCCACAGAAACGCCGTTCTGGGGGGAGTGATTGCAGCGTATGGTAATCGCCGGCTAACAGAACAGCAGGATCAGTAGCTTGCCCTCGACGATCACGTTGCTTCCATTGGTAAAGTGCCAAGGCATAACAATCATGGGTGAAATCCTCTAACTCAGCTGCCAGTGCCGGATTGCTGATACGGGTGTGCTGTACCTCAAAACGCAGTTGCCGCAAATCCGGCTGGCAGGGAATGGATGCCACCGCTGCTTGTGTCAGCCCTTTAGATAATTGGTGCACACCGCCCACCAGACGGAAACCTCCGCCGTCTGATTGTTCAGACTGGACATCACTGGCGCATAACCGCTTTTCTCTGGCACGCCGGGTGTCCAGGTACCGCAGCTTTTAGCGCGGGACGCATCGTGCAGGAGGGTGCTAAGGCTGACATTCATCAGCGGAGCACAGCAGAAAACCATGACGAAAAAAGCGCTATAGAGCGTATTTTCAATCCGGGCCAGCGACTGTAATCCGCCAGGCCCTTTTTCTTTGTCATACATTCTGACTTTCAGCCAGACCGCAATCACTTTGACCACCAACGGCAGGGTAAAACTCCCCCGTCGCATTTGCGAGAAAAAAGACCTTAATTCATACCCCCTTAACTACCGCCCCCGCCAATCCCCAAAAAGAAGATAAAATCAGGCGACTGGAACAGTCTGCCGCCCTCTTACAAATCCGACAAGAAAATCGTGAAAAAAGCGGTAAAGACGCCAGCCAGTTACGTATCAACCCAACAGAACCGGAAGCGATGGTCCAGAAACTCAAACGGGGACAGGGATTTTCCAGTGCGTACAAACCCTCAGTATTAGTGAACCAGGCTCGCATCATTGTCGCCCAAACAGTCGACCCCGTCAGTGAAACACGGGTTATCGCTGAGACTCAAAAACACGCGATCCTGTTGTTCTGTCCTGAAGGTAATGACCGACAGAGCCCAAGAAAAATCTACCCAAAATCGCGGTTTATTTATCATGCGGAGAAAGACCTGTATATTTGCCCGGCCAATGACAGGTTACGTCATGTCAGTACTGTAAGACCGTCCGAAAAAAGCCGTGGGCATCGGGTCTATACCGGAGCAAATTGTGCCGATTGCCTGGAAAAAGAAAAAAAGGACGCTTGCCGGGAAGAAGTATATCCAGATGAGAGATAATCTGATTCATGGACAGAGAGCGAAACAAGGCCATTCCAGTCATCGCCAAATGGATTTTGCTTGAACGTCCCCCCTCGACTCCGGCTTATCAATGCATCTTCCCCTGAAGCTGCGCCGGCACTGTGCTGATGTGCCAGGACTAGATTACCATCAATGAATAACCATTCTGAATCGGCGTGATGATGTAACTATCTGAATAATAACTTAAAAATTCCTTTTTTTGACCCCGGATTAAAACGGCGGAACACCGTATTCCATTAACCGAAAGTGGCGGGGATATCCCTCTAGGGGCAACTCGTTCTTATTCGATAGAGAGTGATGCGATGTTCTGCTTTGTTATAGACACGGCCACTGTGTCGCATCAATGGGGATAGTGTATTCCCTTCTAATAGTCATCTAACATAATCATAAAAGGTAATACTTCATCACAAATTAACGATAATCATCACATTACAAGTAATTTAATTCTGAAATAAAATAATTAAAATGTGACATATATCACAAAAACAAAACTATTTTGAAATTATTACCATTAA
>NZ_AYSJ01000007.1:21021-69494 GCF_000517265.1 Photorhabdus khanii NC19 | reverse complement strand
AAAAAGTTAACGACTGCTGATTATTACGCCAAATTTAACTTAAATTATCAATTTCTCCAGTTTTGAGAATCCATATTCCTGCAAAACAGAGATTAATTCATCAGTCTCAGCATCCATCTTCATACAATAAGCAAGGTTATCTGCTGAAGTACAAACAAGATTCTCCTGATGTTTAACCAACCAAGCTGTCCTTCGGGCAATAGCGGCACCGGAATCAATTAAGCGGGTACCATCAGGCAATACCTGAACTAATTCTTCTGCCAATAGTGGAAAATGAGTACAACCCAATACCACCGTATCAGGTGGTTCTTTCATTCTGAGCCAAGGTTTCAGTATCTTTTTTAAAGCGTCGGAAGATACCTTACCACCATGCAGCTTAGCTTCGGCTAATTCTACCAACTCAGCAGAACCTATAGATTCAATTCTGCAATCTATCGCAAATCTTTCGATAAGTTCTTTTGTATAGGCTCGGTTAACTGTTGCTCTCGTCGCCAGTAGCCCAACAATGCCATTACGAGTTAACTTCGCGGCGGGCTTTATCGCTGGAACCACACCAACCACCGGGAAACGGAACCGCTCACGCAAAGCTGGCAAACTGACGGTACTTGCGGTGTTACATGCAATAACGACTATTGCCAAAGAATGTTTTTGCTGAACGGCATCAACAATTTTAACGACTCGTTCAATAATAAATTCTTCCGATTTTTCACCATAAGGGAATGCTTCATTATCAAATACGTATATATAGTGGAGATCCGGCAACAATTGCCGGATCTCTTGGTAAACGGATAAACCACCGACACCAGAATCAAAAACTAAAACTGTCGGGCGGACAGGTTTATTCAAATCAGAAGTTATAGCTCCCAGTGAGGTAATATTCACGTCCTGGAGTACGATAGCCATAAACTGTCTCGTAATCTTTATCAAGCAGGTTGGCTATTCTACCACGAATTGTCAGATGAACAGTGACCGGATATGAAACAGTTAAATCCCAAAAGCTAACTCCGCCTAATTTCACTTCTTGAGCGGGAGATGTACTGGAATCTTTATCGTAACGCTGCCCAAGATATTGATAGGTTAATCCCCAATCAAAATCATATAGCTGCCAGTCAAGTTGATATTTCACTTGCTGCTTCGCACGGCGAGTTAAAATCTCATTAGTTTCACCATTACGTGGATCGATATATTGCAATGTCAATTGATGCTGGAATATTCCAGTATCAATTGAACCAGTCCATTCAACACCTTTAATTTTTGCTTTGCCAATATTGTAGTAGCGACTATTTGTATAATCGATCAATTGTTCAATGTCATTACGATATACAGAAAGACGCCAATTCAACAAACCAGTTACGCCTTCTATACCGCTTTCCCATTGTTTACTTTCTTCAGGTTTCAAATCTCGATTACCTCCCCAAGAACCATACATCTGGCTAAGAGTTGGCGCTTTAAACGCCGTACCATAAGAAGCAATCAAACGATAACCTTCAATAAACTCCCAGCCTGCACTGGTTTGCCATGTAGTATTCCAGCCAGCTTCTGAATGCTTATCCGACCGAATCGCGCCCTCCAGAATAAAATCATTTAATTGCTGCTGTGCTGTCAGATATATCCCTGTACTACGTACTGTTTCACTCGTTGGAATATAACTTGTTCCAGCATCAATGGACTGTTTTTGAAAGTCGACACCCGTACTCACCATTCCCTGATATAGCTGAAAGGTATTTCCCCATTGCAAGTTATATTGTTCAGAATCGCCAAGAGTCGCGGATTTGTCATAGCGCCCATACTTAGGATCAAAGTTGTAGTCTTTTATATGACTATAACTTGCAATTAATTGGGACGAGTAAATCCCTTGGTTAAATTGGATCCCTGAGTCATAATGACGGCTATAAAGTTCACGAGTATCTGGCCTGGCATATGGATAACTCCAGTTAATATCCGCATCATAAGATGTTCTATTGTCATAGCCATAAGCACGGGCAAATCCACTGAATTGCTCATTAAATTTCTGATCAACCCCCAACCAGAGCACTTTACTCATAAAACCATCACGGTCAGGTTGCCTGAAACCACCAGTATTACCCGCAGAAACTACATCAAATCCTTTAGTATAAGTATAGCTGGCTGCTGCTGTCAGTGAGGTGTTTTCAGCTAATTTTTGCTGGGTTGCACCATCATAAACCTGGTAACCGTGTGAGCCGATACCTACGTTTAAACTGGTTCCCGGTTTCTCTCTGGTCGTTATGATATTAATAACGCCGCCAATCGCATCAGAACCATAAACCGCAGAACGTGGCCCACGGATATATTCAATTTTCTGAATCAACGATACAGGTATTTGGCTTAAATCAGAGGAGCCACTGATACCAGCTTGATTCAGACGTATTCCATCCATCAGCACCAATACATGACTAGAGTTAGTACCACGGATAAACAGGGAGCTTAACTGTCCAATACCACCATGCAGCGCAATATCAACACCGGGCAAGCGGCGTAAAATATCGGCTACGCTATTTGACTGCCAACGCTCAATTTCATCTCGTGTTACAACGGCATAAGGAGCCAATATGCTTGAAACAGGCTGTTTAAATCGACTTGCTGTAACAACCAATGAATCCTGCTGTTCTTCCGCAACAGCAACAGGATTCAAACCAGAGATAACTGCAACTGAAATTGCGGATAATAAAAACCGGTTTTTATTTATCATATAGAGAAAACGTCCAACAATGATTGTTAGAAGGCCAAACCTCCATGCTACGATGAAGGTTCAGACCTGTTTAGAATATAAGCATAGACAGGATTATGAATGCGTAATAAGAAAACTGGACATCCTTTGCTCTTTCCCTACAATTTCGCACGAAAATTTTTCTTACTACAGATATAAGAGAACAAACATAATGCAAAATCTCCTGCCAACGGAAAGCTATGAGCAACAACTTGCAGAGAAGGTAAGCCGTTTAAAAAACATGATGGCACCTTTCCAAACTCCGGAACCAGAGGTTTTCCGTTCACCGGTATCTCATTACAGAATGCGGGCAGAATTCCGAATCTGGCATGAGCAGGATGATTTGTACCATATTATGTTTGATCAACAGACAAAACAGCGTATTCGCATTGTGCAATTCCCTGTTGCCAGTAAATTAATCAACAACATGATGGCAGTGTTAATTGACGCCATTAAATCCGAACAAATCCTGCGCCATAAGCTATTTCAGATTGATTATCTGTCCACTAGCAGTAATAAAATCCTTGTTTCTCTGCTTTATCACAAAAAGTTGGTTGATGAATGGACACAACAGGCGTTAAAACTGCGGGAGGAGTTAAGAAATAAAGGGTTTAATGTTGAGCTAATTGGCAGGGCAGCTAAAACTAAAATCGTATTGAACCATGATTACATTGATGAGGTTTTACCTATTGCAGGTCGGAGTATGATCTATCGTCAGGTAGAAAACAGTTTCACCCAACCAAATGCCAGCGTCAATATTCACATGCTCGAATGGGCGATTGATATTACCAAAGGTTCACAAGGCGATTTACTTGAACTTTATTGCGGAAATGGCAACTTCTCTCTGGCGTTAGCTCAAAATTTTGAAAGAGTATTGGCGACAGAAATTGCCAAGCCATCCGTTGCTGCTGCTCAATACAATATCGCAGCCAATAATATTGATAATGTGCAAATTATCCGAATGTCGGCAGAGGAATTTACTCAAGCAATGAATGGAGAACGCGAATTTAATCGCCTTCACGGAATCGATTTGAAAAGCTATCAATGTGAAACTATTTTTGTCGATCCACCACGTAGCGGCCTTGATGAAAAAACAGTTGAGATGATCCAGGCATATCCGCGGGTTCTTTATATTTCCTGCAACCCGGAAACCCTTTGCCATAATTTAGAAACATTAACCCGAACGCATAAAATCAGCCGCCTAGCTCTGTTTGATCAGTTCCCTTATACACACCATATGGAATGCGGCGTACTTCTGGAAAAATTAAACTGAGACTTAACCAGCATACAAAACAAAAACGCCGCAGATAGTTATCTCTCCGGCGTTTTTCATCAATTAATGGCTGTTTTCTGCAATTGCCTGGTTTTTACGGACTTTTATTTTTCTGTAAATCCAGAACACCAATATAGTCCCTATTACCGCGGGGAGGAAATTAGAACCAATTTCAGGGTACTCCACCCTGATAATCGCACTATAACTAAATAATCCCAAGAGGAAGCAAGCGACAACCAGTTTAGGCACCCCATCAGGCATTGAATGATTCAAATAGCGCTGATGGAGACAATAAATTGATAACACCAGTGTTATCAATGGGAAAACTGAAAAAGAAACAACTGAGCTAAAAACTGCTGAAAACGTTCCATTAGTTGCTAATCCGACAATAAAAGCGAGTAACAATGTACTTTTGTCCTGGCGGTATTGTTCCATCATTTCGTTCTCCTTCTTCATAGTTATTTAAGTTTAGGGTCCGGTGGATTTATTTCTCTGCGATACCAATAATATGCACCTTTAGCAATCATCCGTAGTTGCAAGACTAAACGTTCTTCCAAACGCTGTCTTTTCTCCAAATCAATATCCAATGCTTCTGCACCTGCACTGAATACTATTGTCACCATTGCCTCTGCCTGTACTTCAGTAAAATGTCTCGGCATATGGCTTTCCTGCTCTAAATAGTCTGCCAACTCAGCAATAAAATGTTGGATTTCCCGTGCGACAGCGGCACGAAATTCAGCAGAGGTACCTGAGCGTTCACGTAATAATAAGCGGAATGCATTTGGATTATTACCAATAAATTCCATAAAAGTTGAAACAGATGTGCGGATGACACTGCCACCTTTAGCAATACGTTGCCGGGCTTGTCTCATTAACTGACGTAGCATCAAGCCACTCTCATCCACCATAGTCAGCCCTAATTCATCAACATCACGGAAATGGCGATAAAATGAAGTTGGCGCAATGCCTGCTTCCCGAGCCACCTCACGCAAGCTAAGGCTGGTAAAACTCCGTTCAGCACTCAGTTGACTGAATGCCGCTTCAATTAGTGAACGACGGGTTCTTTCTTTCTGTTTCGCTCTGACGCCAGTAATGTTACTCACACGAATCCTGATATCTCTGTCTGAATATAGTGAAGAAATAGACCAAATTTTATAATCATGCTCTTATCATGTCACTGATACGGATTTGTTTCATCATTAAACTGTGACATAAAATCCTTATGACGATTGGGTTATTAACTCAACCAATGTTAATATGGCGTTGTAATTTTGTGTAAAAACAGGTCTTTCCTCTATGCAACATATTCATTTTGACGCCATTGTCATTGGTTCCGGCCCCGGTGGAGAAGGAGCAGCAATGGGATTGGTGAAACAGGGTAAAAGCGTTGCCGTTATCGAACGCTATAACAACGTCGGCGGTGGTTGCACTCACTGGGGTACTATCCCGTCCAAAGCCCTCCGCCACGCCGTCAGCCGTATTATCGAATTTAACCAAAACCCTCTGTACAGTGATAATTCCCGCATTCTTCGCTCTTCATTTGCTGAAATCTTACGCCGCGCTGAAATCGTCATTAATCAGCAAACTAAAATGCGCCAGGGATTTTATGAGCGCAATGGATGTCGTATGTTTTCCGGGGAAGCAACATTTATTGATGACCACCGGGTGAGTGTGCGCTATGCCGATGATAACTACGATATCTTAAGCGCAGATAAGATTATTATCGCAACCGGATCCCGCCCATATTGCCCGCCAGATGTTGATTTCACCCATTCCCGTATTTATAACAGCGATTCCATTCTGAAACTGGATCACGAACCACGGCATGTGATTATTTATGGTGCCGGGGTAATTGGTTGCGAATATGCGTCAATTTTCCGCGGATTAGGCGTGAAAGTTGATTTGATCAATACCCGTAACCACTTACTGGCTTTCCTTGATCAAGAGATGTCAGATGCACTTTCCTACCATTTTTGGAATAGTGGTGTCGTGATCCGCCACAATGAAGAATATTCTAAAATTGAAGGTGTTGATGATGGTGTTATCGTTCACCTCAAATCCGGTAAAAAAGTCAAAGCCGACTGTCTGCTTTATGCTAACGGCCGAACAGGCAATACCGATACGCTTGGGCTGAAAAACATTGGTCTGGAAGCCGATGGCCGCGGGTTACTGAAAGTCAATAAGATCTATCAAACCAGCAACGAAAATATCTACGCCGTAGGAGATGTTATCGGTTATCCAAGCCTGGCATCCGCCGCTTATGATCAGGGCCGAATTGCCGCACAAGCGATGACTAAAGGAAGTGCCGAAGTTCATCTGATTGAAGATATTCCAACCGGCATCTATACCATTCCTGAAATAAGCTCTGTGGGTAAAACCGAACAACAATTAACAGCAATGAAAGTGCCTTATGAAGTTGGGCGGGCACAGTTTAAACATCTTGCACGCGCACAAATTGCGGGGATGAATGTCGGAAGCCTGAAAATACTGTTCCACAGAGAAACCAAAGAGATTCTTGGTATTCACTGTTTCGGGGAGCGTGCAGCTGAAATCATTCATATCGGCCAGGCTATTATGGAACAAAAAGGTGAAAGTAATACTATCGAATATTTCGTCAATACTACCTTCAACTATCCAACTATGGCTGAAGCCTATCGTGTCGCGGCCCTGAATGGCCTGAATCGGCTATTTTGATTGTCCATAATAAGCGCCCATTTTAGCGCTGACAACCTCTGCCAGTTGCTCATAGCGACCACGCAGAGGTGAACCAGGCCGATAAATCAAAATAACAGACCGCTTAGGTTCAGGGTTACCACACCCCAGATAACAGACACCATCACGTTTTCTCTCCTGCGGAACTGCCAGATCAGGCAATAACGTGATTCCACTCCCGGCAGCAACCATATTACGCAGGGTTTCCAAACTGGTTGCCCGGAAATGTGTATCTTCCTTCGCTCCGGCTTGAAAACAGAAACCCATGGCCTGATCACGTAAGCAATGACCATCTTCCAGCATCAGCAGCTTCTCACCTGCCAATTCATCCATAGCAATTTTTTCTCTATCTGCCCAGGGATGGTCATCATAGATTGCCAGTTTCATTGATTCTTCAAACAATGGCACTTCGATGAAAGCTTCTGTCTCCTTAACCATCGCCAGAATCGCACAATCCAATTTGCCACTATCCAACTGGGCTAACAAACTTTGCGTCTGAGCTTCATGCAGATACATTTCCAACTTAGGAAATAAACTATGAAGTTCAGGAATAATATGAGGTAACAGATATGGACCAATTGTTGGAATCAGACCAATATGCAGAGGGCCAGACATATTTTCCCCCTGAAGTGATGCCATTTCCTGTAGGATCCTAACCTCACGGAGAACCGTTCTGGCCTGTTCCACTAATAACATCCCTTGTTGCGTGAACAAAACCTTACGACTAGTGCGTTCCAACAGCATGACACCCAGATCATCCTCAAGCTTACGAATTTGCCCGCTTAACGTAGGCTGGCTGACGTGGCATGAATCGGCAGCATGGCGAAAGTGCCGATGCTCCGCAAGAGCCACAAGATATTCCAGATCGCGGATATTCATTCCCACCTCAACATATTTAATATAAATGATAGAAACTACCAATAGATAATTATATCAATGTGAGGAGAAGACTATCAGATAATCCTTAAAAACTTATATGTAAAGATCTCATTTATTTTACAGGGGATATTAATATCCCCTAACGATGACTCACTTAAGCTTTAGCCTCTGTTTAGCATCTGTAATCGCTTTCATGACCTGTTTCCGCGATACACCACCTTTTGCAAAACGCTTATCCAGACAAGATTGCAGAGACAAAATATCGTATACATCTTCAGTAATTGTGCTGCTAAATTTCTGCAACTCTGCCAATGACAGCTCTTCCAGCGCCTTACCTTGCGCAAGCGCCATAATCACGGTTTCCCCGACAATATGGTGAGCCTCACGGAATGGAACACCTTTTGCGACCAGATAATCAGCCAATTCAGTTGCGTTAGCATAACCCTGTTTAGCCGCTTCTTCACAACGTGAACGCCTGACTTGAATACCATCCAGTACCAACGCTGCCATATGCAAGCAATCGAGCCAAGTGTCCAGCGCATCGAACAACCCTTCTTTATCCTCCTGCATATCTTTATTATAGGCCAGCGGCAAACCTTTCAGGGTCATCATCATACCGGTCAATGCTCCCTGCACCCGACCACATTTCCCACGGATTAACTCCAGCGCATCCGGGTTTTTCTTCTGTGGCATCAGGGAAGAACCCGAAGTCACTCGATCTGACAGTTCAACAAAGCCCGCTTCACCACTGTTAAAGAAAATCAGGTCTTCAGCAAAACGGGAAAGGTGGATCATGCTGATACTAGCGTCAGACAGCAATTCCAGTACATGGTCACGATCTGAAACGCTATCCAGACTGTTACGGGTCGCGGAAGCGAAACCCAGCCATGACGCCAATTGTTCGCGGTCAATATCATAAGCGGTTCCGGCCAATGCTCCGCATCCAAGCGGACTGGTATCCAGCCGTCTTAAAGTATCCTGTAACCGGCTTTCATCACGAGCCAACATTTCTACATAAGCCAGGCACCAATGAGCAAATGTGACAGGCTGTGCTCTTTGCAAATGGGTATAACCCGGCATAACCGCATCCTGATTATTCTCTGCGGTAATAACCAATGCCTGCTGTAATTCCACAATTGCCTGATGAAGATAGGTAATATGCTCTTTACACCAAAGTTTGAGGTCTGTTGCCACCTGATCATTACGGCTACGACCTGTATGAAGCTTCTTACCCAGATCGCCAACTTTGCTGATCAACTGCCCTTCCACCCAACTATGAATATCTTCCGCATCACTTTGCAGGATGGCTTGTGGGCCAGCTTGAACCTCACTCAGCAATTCATTTAATGCCATCTCCAGCTTTTGTTGCTCCTCAGCCGTCAGCACACCAACAGTCACCAGCACTTTCGACCATGCAACCGAACCTGTAATGTCCTGCTCCGCCAGTCGGTAATCAAAGCGAAGTGAATCATTAAATTGTTTGAACCGTTGATCTGCTTCCTGACTGAAACGCCCGCCCCAAAGTGCCATATTTTTATTCCTGATTATCTGATGCCTGAGTGATGTATTGCCTTTTATAAGCCGTAATTTCATGCACTAAGTGGAGATAATGGACCAGAAAAGCCAATCCAGGAACGGATTCACAATCTGGTCATTATCCCCCTATGAAATTACTCTTTACTATTTAATGCCCGAATACGTGAGGAGAGAGAATACAGACGGATAAACCCTTCTGCATGGCTGTGATCGTAAACCTCATCTTCACCAAACGTTGCAAACGCTTCAGAATAAAGGCTGTTTGCCGATCTCTTCTGGATTGCTGTCACCTGGCCTTTATAGAGTTTCAGTACCACTTCACCACTGACATCCGCAGCCAACATCTCCGCGGCTGCCTGAATAGACTGACGCAGCGGCGCGAACCAACGTCCATCATAAACGACATAGGACATTTCCAGCCCAAGTTGCTGGCGCCATTTAAAGCTATCGCGGTCCAAGACCAGTTGCTCGACACCACTCAATGCGGCCATCATGATGGTTCCTCCCGGTGTTTCATAACAACCACGGGATTTCATTCCCACCAGCCGGTTTTCCACGATATCAATCCGGCCAATACCGTGTTTTGCCCCCAAAACATTCAACGCTTCAAGGCATTGATATGGCGACATCACCTTACCGTTAATCCCAACAACTTCGCCTTTCTCAATAGTGATGCTTACCCGTTCAGCTTCATCTGGCGCTTCTTCTGGCTCCACTGTCCATACCCAACAATCTTTATTAGATGCATTCCAGGTGCTTTCCAGCACGCCACCTTCTGTAGAAATGTGCCATGCATTCTCATCACGGCTGTAGATTTTCTCCAGTGTTGCCGTCGTTGGAATATCCCGTGCTTTCAGATAATCCAACAACGCTTCGCGGGAACGTAAATCCCACTCTCTCCACGGAGCTACCACTTTCAGATGGGGCGCTAACGCGGTATAGGTACTCTCAAACCGAACCTGATCGTTACCCTTACCTGTCGCGCCATGAGCAAGTGCATCTGCCCCCACTTTCAGTGCCAGTTCAACCTGTGCTTTAGCAATAATTGGCCGCGCCATTGAAGTTCCCAGCAAATAGCTGCCTTCATACAAAGCACCGGTTTTCAGTACCGGATAAACATAATCTTTAATGAATTCCTCACGCAGATCCACAACGTAACATTCTGATGCGCCAGAGCGTAAAGCTTTCTGCTCCACGCCCTCTAGATCTTCACGGCTTTGCCCCACATCGGCGACAAATGCAACAACTTCACAGTTGTCATAATGCTCTTTCAGCCAGGGAATAATGGCAGAAGTATCCAGACCACCAGAATAAGCGAGAACTATTTTTTTAATATCTTTAGTATGCATGAAGTTACCCTTTGAAATTCCGTTGTTGTTCATTGCCGAAAATTAATCAAACTTGATTTAAGCCAGAATACGAGTACCGACGGGAACACCGTTAAATAGAGCAGTCAGTTGATCCGCATGACGCCAACTGGCGATATCTACCGGGCGACCTAATGTTTTAGCTGCATCCAAAGCTGCATTCACCTTCACAATCATGCCGTCAGTAATGATGCCCTGCACAATAAGTTGTTCAGCTTTCTGGGCGGTCATATCAGGGATCTTCTGCCCTTTACCATCCAAAATGCCGCTAACATCAGAGAGCAATACCAGATCAGCCCCCAAAGTTTGAGCTATCGCCGTTGCCGCCTGATCAGCATTCACATTCATCAGTTCCCCTTTATCAGTTACACCAATCGAACTAATAATGGGTATATAACCAGCATCCAGTAAAATTCTTAGCAACTTAGCATCACCCGGCATCACTTTCCCCACATATCCCAACTCTTCACTCAGTTGGGAAACTGTGACCACATTACCATCTCCTAAATATAATCCAACTGATGTAAGTTGATACTTAGTCGCCCACGACAACAAAGTTTTATTAGCTATACCTGCCAAT
The DNA here is from genome assembly GCF_000517265.1 of Photorhabdus khanii NC19. Classification (GTDB taxonomy): domain Bacteria; phylum Pseudomonadota; class Gammaproteobacteria; order Enterobacterales; family Enterobacteriaceae; genus Photorhabdus; species Photorhabdus khanii. The sequence goes on along the minus strand of NZ_AYSJ01000007.1, from coordinate 58,419 downwards.
GCGCCAGTGATAATCCCTATCTGATCAACGGGTGTTACCCGTAATCCTTGCTCCTTCACTACCGGCAGTTGCAGCTTCTGCATCAATTCATCTACCAGACAACCACCACCATGAACAATCACCAACTGGCGTTTATGTGTTTGCCGATACTCCTGTAATGCAGTAAACAAGCGTTCCAGTGCTTCTTCATTATCCAGTAACACGCCACCTAACTTTATGACTAAAGGTTCCATCTGATTTACTCCCTCACGCCAATAATTAAAGTAATGCCTGGGTTTCTTCAAACCCAAAACGAATATTCATACACTGAACTGCCTGAGCTGCTGCGCCTTTCAAAAGATTATCCTCAGTACCGACAATAATCAGATGATCACCCTGTACAACAAAACCGATATCACAAAACGGTGATCCAACAACCGATTTCAGAGCCGGCACCCCTTTGCTGTAGAGACGTACCAGTGGCTTATCTTTATACGCCTGTTGATAAGCTTCACTTATCTGTTCTACGGTAACACCCGGCTGCAATTTACAGGTAATCGTGGCAAGAATACCCCGCGCAAAATTGCCAAGATGCGGAGTAAAAATCACCCTAGTCCCCAGATGTTCCTCAATCTCTGGTTGATGACGATGAGTAAATATTCCATAAGGTTGCAGGCTAACTTCGTAGAAACTGTTGGTCATACTGGCCTTCCGACCTGCACCACTCACGCCGCTGGTTGCATTAATCACCGGCCAGTGACCGATATCCAGCAAACCCTTTTCCAGTAGCGGCTTTAGAGCGAGTTGAGAAACCGTTGGATAACACCCCGGGACAGCAACCAACTGAGCCTGTCTAATTTCTTCAGCCTGCCATTCAGCAAGTCCATATACAGCTTGTGCTAACCATTGAGTATGCTTATGTTTGAATCCGTAGTATTGTTGATAAATCTGAGCATTTTGTACGCGATAGGCACCGGACAGATCGAACACAATGCAACCTGCTGCCAGAAATACCGGCACAATGTCATGACTGACCTCATGGGCGGTGGCAAGGAAAACCACATCAATCCCTTTAGCAGCATCAGTAATGTCAGTCAGCGGTTGCAGCGGTAGATCAACGATGCCTTTATACTGTGGATATAAATCTGAGAAGCATTTATCTGCATCAACGCTCTGAGCAGAAACCATTAGCCTAATCAGATTTATATGTGGGTGACGATGCAGATATGCTGCCAGTTCTGCTCCGGTATAACCACTTGCACCAACAACCAGCGTATTCAACATGGGATATCTTTACCTTGTGCTCAGTATTTAAACGGGATAATGTATTTTTATTCAAAAAAAATGCATGAATATTGATACTATCATGAATAAAGGCTGTCAACAGTGAATATTAAATTACCTCCATTTATTGAGCTATTTCGGCAGTTAATCACTACTCCCTCAATCAGTGCCACCGATATCAGTATCGATCAAAGTAATGAGTCTTTAATCAACCTGCTGGCAAGTTGGTTAAAGGAAATTGGTTTCGAGATTGAAATACAACCCGTACCCAAAGTCCGTGGGAAATATAATTTACTGGCGACTCTGGGGAGTGGTTCAGGTGGATTACTGCTATGTGGACATACTGATACCGTCCCTTTTGACGAAGGGCGCTGGACTAAAGATCCCTTCACCCTGACAGAACGTGATAACAAACTATATGGTTTAGGTACGGCAGACATGAAAGGCTTTTTCGCCTTTATCATTGATGCCTTGCGGGATATTGATGTCAGTAAAATAACCCGTCCGCTGTACATTCTGGCTACCGCGGATGAAGAGACAACAATGGCAGGTGCCCGTTATTTTGCGGCAAGTACCACTATCCGACCGGATTTCGCGATCATCGGTGAACCGACTTCATTGCATCCTATCTGTGCACACAAGGGACATTTATCGAACGCTATCCGCATTGTTGGCCAATCCGGACACTCCAGTGATCCAGATCGTGGTATAAACGCCATTGACTTGATGCACGAATCTATTGGTCACCTGATTGAACTACGCAATACGCTAAAAGAGCGTTACAACAACCCGGCGTTTACCATTCCATACCCAACCATGAACTTCGGCTATATTCATGGCGGTGATGCGGTAAACCGTATTTGTGCCCATTGTGAATTGCATATGGATATTCGCCCGTTACCGGGACTAACGTTACAGGATCTGAACGAACTGTTAAATGAAGCGCTGGAACCAGTTAAGCAACGTTGGCCTGGCCGCTTAACTATCGATGAATTACATGCCCCTATTCCCGGTTATACATGTCCAACCGATCACAAGATGGTTGACGTGATTGAGAAACTGCTAGGCCGCAAGGCTGAAACGGTCAACTACTGTACCGAAGCACCGTTCATTCAGGAAGTATGCCCAACGTTAGTCCTTGGCCCAGGTTCTATTGAACAGGCACATCAACCGGATGAGTTTATTGATATGTCATTTATTGAACCCACCAAAAAGGTAATTTCTCAGTTAATCGATCATTTTTGTCTAAGCAATAATTAATCGTTTTACTCGTCCCCCAAAAGTCAGGGGGACTCAAGCATCATAACAAGCAACAAAAGCACCTTTCCCAAGCCTTCTGCGCATAAGTAATACTTATGGAACATGACCTGCCATTAAATTTTAGAAATTTCTCCCAAACTGATTATTTTCTGATATGAATATGAGGGCTTAGGGTAAATGCAACACTGTGGTGCCACAAAAAACAATTTCCCGCCACTTTAATAAAATTTTTCTACAAGAACAGAATCAACATTCTGCCAGTTATAAAGGCCAAGAGTCACATGAATCAACAATATTCCGCAATGCGCAGTAATGTCAGCATGCTAGGTAAGCTGCTGGGAAATACGATCAAAGAAGCTTTAGGAGAAGATATTCTCGATAAAGTTGAAACTATCCGCAAATTATCCAAATCATCCCGTGCTGGCAATGAAGCACACCGCCAGCAACTATTGTCCACATTGCAAAACTTATCCAATGACGAATTGTTGCCGGTTGCCCGCGCTTTCAATCAATTTCTCAACCTGACAAACGTCGCGGAACAATATCACAGCATATCCCCACATGGTGAAGCTGCCAGCAACCCGGTTGCTTTGGCAAAGTTATTCACCCAGTTAAAAGAAAAAAATTTCAATAACGACGATCTGAAAAAAGCGGTAAATGAGCTGTCTATTGAACTGGTCCTCACCGCTCACCCAACTGAAATCGCGCGTCGTACCTTGATCCACAAACTGGTAGCCGTTAACACCTGTCTATCGCAATTAGATCACGATGATCTGGCGGATTATGAGCGTAATAACATTATGCGCCGCCTGCGCCAGTTAGTCGCCCAGTCATGGCATACCGATGAAATCCGTAAAATCCGCCCTACTCCCATTGATGAAGCTAAGTGGGGCTTCGCTATGGTGGAAAACAGCTTATGGGATGGTGTGCCGGCATTCCTACGTGAATTCAATGAACAGTTGGAAGAGTCAATTGATTACAGCTTGCCGGTCGAAGCTGTTCCCATCCGTTTTACTTCCTGGATGGGGGGAGACCGCGACGGCAATCCGAATGTCACGGCTGAAGTTACTCGCCATGTATTACTACTTAGCCGCTGGAAAGCCGCCGATCTGTTCCTGAAAGATATTCAGGTTTTGGTTTCTGAATTATCCATGTCCGAATGCACATCAGAAGTTCGCAAGCTGGCAGGTGGTGATGAAATTCTGGAACCTTACCGGGAAATTGCCAAAAAACTGCGAACACAACTCAACAATACATTGGAATATTTAGAGAAACGACTGAAAGGGGAACAAGTTCTGCCACCCACCGATCTGCTGGTGGATAATGAACAACTCTGGCAACCCCTTTACGCCTGTTATCAATCATTGAAAACCTGTGGAATGGAAATCATCGCCAACGGCCAATTATTGGATATCCTGCGCCGTATTCGTTGCTTCGGCTTGTCACTGGTACGCATTGATGTCCGTCAGGAAAGCAGCCGCCATACAACCGCCATGTCTGAATTGACGCAATACCTGGAATTAGGAGACTACGAAAGCTGGTCCGAAGAAGAGAAACAGGCTTTTCTGCTGCATGAACTGAATTCAAAACGCCCACTGATCCCACATAACTGGCAACCAAGCGCTGAAACTCAAGAAGTTTTCGAAACCTGTAAGGTGATTGCAGAATCACCTCAAGACGCTATCGCTGCTTACGTTATCTCAATGGCTAAAGTGCCTTCTGATGTATTAGCGGTTCACCTGCTGCTGAAAGAAGCCGGTTGTCCGTTCACCTTACCAGTTGCACCGTTGTTTGAAACCCTTGATGACCTGAATAACGCCGAGGATGTTATTCAACAATTAATGAATATTCAATGGTATCGTTCTCTGATTCAGGACAAGCAGATGGTGATGATTGGCTACTCTGACTCGGCAAAAGATGCCGGAGTGATGGCTGCGGGATGGGCGCAATACCGCGCACAAGATGCACTAATCAAAGCCTGTGAAAAAGAAGGCGTCATGCTGACCTTGTTCCACGGTCGCGGCGGTACCATTGGCCGTGGCGGCGCACCAGCACATGCAGCGCTGCTTTCCCAGCCACCGGGAAGCCTGAAAGGAGGGCTGCGTGTCACTGAGCAGGGTGAAATGATTCGTTTCAAATTCGGTCTGCCACAGGTCACTATCAGTAGCTTAGCGTTGTATGCCAGCGCAATTCTGGAAGCCAACCTGCTACCACCACCGGAACCTAAGCCGGAATGGCATCAGATAATGGATACCTTGTCTGATGTTTCTTGCAAGATGTATCGTAATTATGTACGTGAGCAACCTGATTTTGTACCTTATTTCCGGGCTGCAACGCCAGAACTGGAATTAGCTAAACTACCTTTGGGTTCTCGCCCGGCCAAACGCCGCCCGACAGGGGGTGTGGAAAGTTTACGGGCTATCCCGTGGATTTTTGCCTGGACACAGAACCGCCTAATGTTGCCGGCCTGGTTAGGCGCAGGTGCTGCACTACAAGCAGTCGTGAATGATGGTAAACAGGATGTACTGGCAGAAATGTGCCGCGGTTGGCCTTTCTTTACAACTCGCATTGGTATGCTGGAGATGGTTTTCGCTAAAGCGGACCTATGGCTGGCGGAATATTATGATCACCGTTTAGTGGATAAGCGTTTATGGCCGTTAGGCCAGCAACTACGTGAACAACTTTCCGCGGATATTAAAACGGTATTAACCATTTCCAAAGATGAACATCTGATGGCAGATTTACCGTGGATTGCAGAATCAATCGCCCTGCGTAATGTTTATACCGATCCATTAAATGTTTTGCAGGCAGAACTTCTGCTACGTTCCCGTCAGCAGCAACACCCTGATCCACAGCTTGAACAGGCGCTGATGGTCACAATAGCGGGTGTAGCAGCAGGAATGCGAAATACAGGTTAGTCGCTGTCAGTAGGAAACAATCTCCGCACGACAGTAGTGATATTATTGAGCACAGTACGGGTAACCCCGGACAAGATGTGCTCAATGGTATCACGGTTTTCCCACATTTACCGTTTGCGAAACTCAGCTAAATATGGATGCAAACGAAAAGGAAGTAATTTCTCGCCAGATAAAACGTGTTTGAAGAGCAACTCCCTAATAATTTACCCTCCCTGTTCCACTAAGCAAAAGACACGATAAGATCAGGCTAAATTCCACCCATTACATAAATAAAATTTGATAATGTGTTTTTTGCTCACTTCCCTAGAATTGTGCCTTTCCATTTCTAAGAGGGTTCAATCATGAAGAAAAGTAAACTTGCTATTTTGTTATCTCTTGCTTCCCTGTTTAGTGTTAATGCCTATGCCCAAACAGAGCAACCACAGGAAGCCCCTGCTGCTAAAAATGCCCTGACAGCACAATCCCAGTTGCTACCTAACCCTGAGAGCCCCATCCGCGCCGACGAGAAGGAGCGCAACATTAAGCCTGAGATAGCTTACATCCCCGCACCTCCGCTAACCAATATGTGGGTCTATGCCGTTGGCTCGACAAATTGCGGATGGGAATACACTTTCAACTTGCCGGTGACGAACTGTAATCACGGAGGAAACCTGCTTCGCGCCGCCGTTCTGGAGATTGGCTACGGATTCAACCCCATTGCTGGGATGAACGGCGGTACACTACCAGGCTCAATGTACTCTTCTACACCAGTTTGTATTACAGGCGGGTACTACACTTGGCCGTGCGCTGCGGGCCAAATTGTGATTGGCTTCCTTAAGGAATACAGCCTTGACGGCTACCAGAATGGTCTATTCAGATACCAGAACACTTCCACTAACTGGCCTCATAATACTATGTCAACGCAGATCAACATTCGTTGACCTGCTGTGGAAACCCACTTAAATCTGTAAGGGCCGGGAAACCGCCCTTATTTATTTTTATGCGCAAGTATCGACGCCGATAGTTTCCTGCTATATGACAGATTCAAGCACCTTGAGCATCTTTTTACCATTACGCATCACGCTGGTGAAATCGGCTTATTTAACACCACCTATTTCTGTCAGAGAAACCTCGGCTGTAGCCATTATCAGAGATATCAAAAATGATATTGAGCTGTTGACCACAACACTGAGCGATTGCGCGCGCTGGCATAGAGGTAACTGACTCTGGCATTAATTCTCATCGTAATCAAGCCATTCGGTTTTTTCGCCTGATATTCCCGCCCGCATTAGGCGAAGGTTTACAGCGACTTTTGCTAAACTTTGTGCCACGAGGTCCCTTGAATACCTAATGGCGGCCATCCTTGGTTTTCAGTGGTAGGGAATGTAGCCGTAAGGTCCCTAGCTTGCTGTAACATCCGTCCGACTAAGCTGGCCAGCAACTCAGCATCCAGCTTTTCCAGCCATTCTCGGCTCCAAAGCAGAGTCTCACCCTCGCCACTGCGGCTCAATTGCAACGGCGGCCAGTCGGCTAATGTAGCCAAAGAGCGGGGTTGGACATCACCCAGCGGAATAAACAAAGTTACCAGCTCATCGCGTTGGCGAATATGCAGGCTAAAAGGACCGAGCGGCAGATCAAGCCCCTCCGGGTGCAGGGACTCCTCGGTCTGACCAAGGAGCCGGCACAGATCCGATAATAGGAGATTGAACATGATTACTCTTTATGATTGTCAAACACGGATTCAGTCGGCGGCCACAGGTTGGCGATTGGAGGATTACTCGGCGTACCTTGCAGTTCGCCACCTATGGTCGCAGCCCAAGGATCGATGACACGTGCCTGGGAACCCCAGGTTTCAGGTTTGCCAAGCTCACTGTTGGGATCGCGACCGATCACTACGAAGCAGTGGGTCTGGGTATGCCCCTTGGAGCCACGATGAGCGACTACCTCAATGCGCTGCTGGTCGTCTTGATTGTGCTTCATCAATTCTGCTGCCGCAGAGTAGGCCAAGGTGGTACAGCAGCCAGCCTGGGCCTGAGCGACATGGCGGGCGATGGATTGCAACTGGTTGAGGCTGACGTTGCCTCGCTTGGCGGCGATGGCTGCCATGTTGGACATCATGTTGGCCTGGCTGTTAACCTTCTGGCGCTCAGGATTATCATTGAATAACCGTAACCTCTCCATAATTTGCTGATATTGGGAATTCTGCTTGCTAACGAAGGTGCCTGCATCGGTGCATGCATAGGTTCCCATCTTCTGCAAGGTTGGCATGGCCTGTTGCAACATGGCCTTGATACCGGGCGCGACCACATTTGGCTGGTGGGCACGCACCATAACACCCTGTTCCGACAGAGCCTGTTTGAGTTCGGTGAGGCGGGTGCCCCGGGCCTCCACCTCTTTGGGATGGTGGTTCTCCCAGTGCTGGATAGCATCTTGTACCCGTTGGGCCTGCCCGCTGCTGGGGGCACTCTGCAACTGGCGCAGTTCAGTGATCAACTGTTTGAGATCCGAACTCTGGAAGTGCAGAGGACCACGTCGAACAGACTGTTCGAACAGACGGTTGCCCTGTTCGAGTAGAGGAGAGACGGCAGCGTGCTGAGGAGCCTGCATTTGGCTAAGTGGCATACGGCCGCTAATGGGTGAGATTGGCATGATCTTTTCCAAAATTAGGTTGAGTTAATTAGGGGCATCTTAGTATTTTTCCTGCCCTGCTTATGTAAAAAAGTGATCAGACTTTTGTCTGTTTTGGGTAATCAGAAGATTTCCGTTATCGACTCAATACTCAAACTTACCTACTCAAATTTTATACAGTAAAATGCTGCATACGTTAATTTACTGTATTTATAGGAAAATGCTTATGACTGCTGTTACTCGATTTGATTTAAAGATGGATATTGATGAAAAGGAAGTTATTTCTCGCGCAGCGGCTTTGATGGGCACAACAATAGCTGCATTCGTGCATACGGCGGCTAACAGGGCAGGATCCCACTTTAAATTGAACTATTTCGTTAATTAAGGATGAGAACGGTATCATTGGTCAAATCAGGGCGAGATCTCACATTTTTAGCATAGGAGAGAGTATCAACATCTATTTATTAGTCGAATCTACCCTTCATAAATCAGCAAGTAAATAGCCTGATAATATAAAAATATCCTTTTCTGTTTTCTCGGATAATCAGCCCCTTTATCCAAGGTTTAAATCCTGCCAAATTAACCGTTTTATCCCTTTTTTATTGCGTTATTTTTATGGTTTTCTTCATAAAATAACCGGAGTGAAAACGCTTAAACACCTATCTTATTCGGATAATATTCTTTTACGTGAAGATTTACTTTCAACTCGCTATTAACGGTTAATGATTTTCTATTAAATACCATTAACTATCCTGCTAAAAAGTTACATTTATTAAATTAAATCCGCTCCTGATCTAAAATATTTAATATTTCTACATTCACGTTTTTAAATGATTACAGCAGGTTAGGCTAATGTAAAATAAGCAGAGTATAAAATCGCAGACAAATGAATTAAACATGGCAGGATAAACAATCAGTAAATCAGTAAATCAGTAAATCAGTAAATCAGTAAATCAGTAAATCAGTAAATTTTATGTAATAAAATATTAATTTCAACTGGCAGATTCGACTAATCATTTAATTGATAACAATAAATTATTTATTAACATTAAAACCCCTTTATCCTTTCAGCTATATAAAATTAAATATCAAAAGTATATTAACCTTAATATTCATAAAGATAATAAGAATTTACTATTCATAGCAATACAGCGGAAAAAATATGCTCTTACTAAGCGACATGTCTTAATAAGAGCCAATGATTAAGGACGAACACCCAGAGTATGACAAATTGCATAACTCAGTTCCGCACGGTTTAAGGTATAAAAGTGAAAATCTTTCACACCTTCACGACTTAAAATTTTCACCATATCCATTGCAATAGAAGCACCAACCAGATTAGAGCTTTCAGGGTCATCATCCAGCCCCTCAAACATTCTGGTCATCCAGCTTGGAATACGAACATTGGTCATTGTCGCAAAACGTTTCAGCTGACGGAAGTTGGATACCGGCAGAATACCCGGTACGATTTCCACCTCAATTCCGGCAGCAACACAGCGGTCACGAAAACGCAGATAACTTTCCACATCAAAGAAGAATTGAGTAATCGCACGGTTCGCACCCGCATCAATCTTTCGTTTCAGGCAAATCAGATCAGCCTGAGAATTTTTCGCTTCAGGATGAACTTCAGGGTAAGCAGCCACTGAAATATCAAAATCAGCTTCTTTCTTAAGTAATTCAACCAGATCAGCCCCATACATTTTGGGTTTTTCACTGTTATCAGGTAAATCCCCCCGCAAAGCCACAATATGACGAATTCCATTATTCCAATAATCACGGGCGATTTCACACAATTCATCGCGGCTGGCATCAATACAGGTGAGGTGCGGAGCAGCCTCAAGACCGGTTTTCTCTTTTATTCCTTTGATAATGCTATGGGTGCGATCACGTTCACCAGAGTTAGCCCCATAAGTAACGGAAACAAATTTAGGCTTGAGGGTGCTCAAGCGACCAATGGATTTCCACAGGGTTTTTTCCATTTCAGCTGTGCGCGGTGGAAAGAATTCAAATGAAACACGGATCTGCCCTTCCAGTTCAGCCAGATTCTGATTCAGCGCTTCTCGCTGATTAGCGTGAAAAAAACTCATACCCTGTACCTCGTTAACAAGCGGAATAATTTCCTGTCTTATAATTTGCCAGTTACTTTTATTTAAACGTCTAAACACCTAACCACCTATACGTTTAGACGTCTAAATAAGATGAAGGATTGGGATTTTTTAGTCAACAATAAATTTGAGCTAAGAGAATGAGTAATATTCATTCTGAATCGGAAAAAAATTCATCAAGAAATCTTTGGCGCTGTTTATACCAATTTGGCAGATCAAGATACCCAAGGCTGCGATAACGATGAAGAAGGGTGTCTTTACCAGAACACCCTTCCTCTCGTTATCTCAAATATCAAGCGAAGGAAATTACATCAGCTAACAAGTGGGGATTTGCAACCTAAAGCAGTTGTGACAAACGGTTAAGATCAGACTGAATCGCACCTGCTGTGACATCACGACCGGCACCCGGACCACGGATCACCAGCGGATTATCACGATACCAACGGCTCTCAATCGCGAATACATTGTCGCACGGTAACAAGGAAGCCAATGGGTGATCGGGACGTACCGCTTCAACACCGACTTTAGCCTTACCATTCGCATCAAAACGGGCAACATAGCGCAATACCATGCCCATTTCCTGTGCCGCAGCCAATCGCTGTATCATTTGCTCATTGATAGCACCGCTGTTATCAAAGAACTGCTCAATAGAACCTGATTTCGCTTCTTTCGGCACTAATGACTCAACACGCACCTGCTCTGGTTCAATCTCATAGCCGGCTTCACGGGCGAGGATAATCAGTTTACGCATGACATCCTGACCAGACAGATCAATTCGTGGATCCGGCTCGGTCAATCCCTGCTGCCACGCCTGTTCAACCAAATCACTGAATGGCACTGAACCATCAAATTGCAGAAACAGCCAAGATAACGTACCGGAGAAAATACCACTGATGGACAAAATGGTATCGCCACTCTCGCGTAAATCTCTCACGGTATGGTTGATCGGTAAGCCTGCGCCAACAGTTGCATTGTAAAACCAATGACGACCGGTTTTGGCAAATGCGTCACGAATAAGACGATAATCGTTACTACTGGAAGCACCGGCAATTTTATTGGCACTGATAACATGGAAACCATAACTGGCAAAATCACTGTAACATCGTGCCAGTTCTTCACTGGCAGTCACATCCAGGATCACCAGATCGTCATAAGGGTGCGCCCGCATCCACAGGAACAGCTCATCGACATCATGGTCTGTCGCTTCAGCATCAAAGAAAGCTAGTGCCCGGCTGGCATTAATCCCCTGATAGTCGAGTAAACTACGGCGACTATCCGCCACACCAGCCAGAATAAATTCAAAATCACTGCGGGCAGAAATATTTTTCTGCTCACGGGCGAATAACTCCAGCCAACGGGAGCCGATATTCCCTTTACCAAACAAAATCAGGCCAATGCGCTTTTCAGCACGGAACAAACTCTGATGCAGCCCCTGAATCACATGTTCAGTCTGATTAGTCCGCAACACAGCGACAAGACTGATACCATCCTCCGCATGCCAGATAAATTCTACCGGTTGATCTTTAAGCTGCTGATAAAAACGATGGCAATGCAATGGATTCTTACATACACCTGCCCCAACCAGCGCCACCAATGCCAATCCTTCTCTCAGGGAAAGTTTCCCCGGCAGCACAGCATCTTCCAAAACCTCCAGTGCACTATTCACCACTTCGGCAGTGTAACAGAGCTGAATCAGGTTACAGTCTGGATGGATACCGGTTGCCAGTGGGCGGATTTGTCCCCGTTTTAACAACAGATCAATATCTTTGTATATCTGTTTAAAATCATTATGAGCAGCCACATGCAACTCAATCAGACAAACTTCATCATGGCTGGTGACAATTTTCGCCCCAGTCCCGGAAGCCAACACCCTTTCAACACGGGTAGAACCCTGCTCCGGCTGGTAGCTGCAACGCAGCAGTAAATCAATATCACTGACGGAAACGGGCTGTAAGGTACGGGTATGCAGCACAGGTGCTGCAAGACGAGCAAGCTCACTCGCTTCATCCAGACGTAATAAAGGTAACAGACAGGCGTCTTTTACTTTTCTCGGATCGGCGCTGTAAACACCGGCGACATCACTCCAGATGGTTACCCGTTTAGCCCCTGCCAGAGCACCAACCTGCGTTGCAGAATAGTCACTGCCATTTCTCCCCAGTAAAACCGTTTCTCCATCATGATTACTGGAGATAAATCCCGTTACAACCAGTCGGTTATTAAGATTTTGCGTTAACAGCTGATTCAATAATGGCTGAGAAAGGTCAACATCAACTTGAGGTTGAGCCGCCCGCTCCGCGCGTAAAAACTGACGGGCATCCACCCAGTCACTGGGGATACCCTGAGCTTCAAGCACCGCTGACATCAAACGTGCAGACCAGATCTCTCCGTGCCCCACAACTTCCGCATAAGTCACATCACTCACCGGCTTATCCAGTAATGCACTCAACCTTTCAAGATCGGCAATAAAATACTTCACCAATTCTTCAGCAACAGTTTCAGGCAGCAAACCTCTGATAAGATCCTGCTGATAACGGCGCAAAACCTGCTGTACCTGATGGGCAGAAATACGATCGTTCTGGCTGAGCTTAAGCCAGTTAATTAACTGGTTGGTTGTACTGCCTGCCGCGGATACCACCATTAAATCACCAGGTTGACTGTAATTAGCCATAATCTTGGCTACCCGTTGATAACATTTCACATCCGCGAGACTGCTTCCACCAAACTTATGTAATTGGCGGCCATTTTCCGCCCCTGCTACTGCCAGTGCACTCATGGTCACTCCTTTACTACTGCCTGAAATGCATTTTCCAAATCAGCGATTAAATCCTGACTATCTTCAATACCCACAGAAACACGCAACAATGAATCCGTAATACCCGCTTCTGCTCTTGCCTGTGCTGACATTCCCGCATGAGTCATGGTAGCAGTATGGGAAATCAACGTTTCCACGCCTCCCAATGATTCCGCCAAAGTAAATAATTTCAACTCAGACAGAAAACAACGTATTGCCGATTCATTGCCATCTAACTCAAAACTTATCATTGCACCAAAACCGGACTGTTGCTTACAGGCAATTTCATGCCCTGGATGATCTTTCAAAGCAGGATAAAAAAGTTTCTTCACTAGCGGTTGTTGTTGAAGATAATTCACAATCTCCCGCGCATTATTTTGCTGTAAAAGGATCCGTGGCGATAAAGTACGCATCCCACGCAACAGAAGATAACTATCAAACGCCGCACCGGTCACACCAATATTATTCGCCCACCAGGCAAGCTCCGTCGCGATATCTTCATCCTTTGCAATAATGGCTCCGGCAATAACATCAGAATGTCCGTTAAGATATTTAGTACAGGAATGAACAACCAGATCTGCCCCCAATGCCAGCGGTTTTTGTAATACAGGACTCAGGAAAGTGTTATCGACAATCACTGTCGCACCGACCTCATGGGAAAGCTGGCATATATGGGCAATATCCACGATACGCAATAAAGGATTACTTGGCGTTTCAATTAATACCAACTTTGGCTTTCTGGACAATACCTGTTTTAACGCCTGTTCATCACTCTGATCGATAAAAGCCACTTCATAAGCACCGCGTTTACTCTGGCTGTCAAACAAGCGGTAGCTGCCACCATAACAGTCATGAGGAGCAACCAACAGATCGCCCGGCTTAAGAAAAACCGTGCATAACAGGTGAATCGCTGACATACCGCTGCTGGTCATAACAGCACCGACTCCCCCCTCCAGTTCAGCCAATACCCTCTGCACCATATCGCGGCCTGGATTACCCCTCCGGGAATAATCATGTGTTCTCGGCTGATTAAAATCTGTAAAATTATATGTACTGGAAAGATAAATAGGCGGAACAACACAGCCATACTGCTCATCATTATTCAGCCCACTGCGAACTGCTATTGTTGCCTGTTTGCGTGTCATATCAGTCACCACTGCCTGTCATAAATTCGAGTCAGGGAAGAATACCCGCCACCACAATAGACGTCAATACATCTAGACATCCAAACCTCTTTACGGTTAGATTAAGTAATGGGATAATTATCCATTACAACTATGCTGCTTTTATTATTAGTAGTCATTAGTTTATCGCATATACTATAACTGTATAATTGATAAGGAAATCACGATAAAATGGCAATATTTTGCAACGAAAGCGGGTTCTGTTATCCGGCTTACTTTTATGATTTCACGACTATTTAAGGTACCCCATGGCCGAGTGGAACGGTGAATATGTCAGCCCTTATGCTGAACATGGCAAAAAAAGCGAACAAGTGAAGAAAATCACAGTTTCAATTCCTTTGAAAGTGTTGAGGATCCTCACTGATGAGCGCACCCGCCGCCAGGTAAATAACCTGCGTCACGCGACTAACAGTGAATTGCTGTGTGAAGCATTCCTGCATGCATTTACCGGGCAACCACTGCCCGATGACGCTGATTTACGCAAAGAGCGTAATGACGAAATCCCAGAGGCTGCCAAAGGGATCATGCGGGAATTAGGCATTGATCCCGATACCTGGGAATATTGATAGTGGTATAAGGAACCTCCTGCAAAGCTCAGGGGGTTTTTACTATATTAAAATACAGAATGACCGATTTAAATACAAAACGCCCGATGCAAAACATCGGGCGTTTGTTCGTACCAGCTGATCTGCTTTATAAGCAGACCCAATTTGGCAATTACTTGCCAACACCTGGAACGTTGAAACGTTTGTTGAAACGATCAACACGACCACCGGTAGCAACATCACGTTGTTTACCAGTATAGAATGGGTGGCATTGGCCACATACGTCCAGGTTCAGAGCGTGATTAACGGTAGATTTGATCTGCATTACATTACCGCAAGAACAAGTTGCAGTAACTGCTTCATATTTAGGATGAATATCTTTTTTCATGGGATAACCTCTGTTAAGGCCGTGTCGCTATCCAGCCCTGTTGCCGCCAGACACCACACGTCGTGTTGATAAAATAAGTTTGGTATCTTTTGTACCAAAGGCGGCGGATCATACAGAATATCTACCTATCCCGCAATGAAATCCGCTCATGGTCTGTGATACTCTATAATCAATTTTTTATTATACTCTGACTTACTCATTGATCTTATGGAATAATTTTATGGCTGTTGTTCAGGTTGCCCTGCCTATCCCCCTTGCCCGCTCTTTTGATTATCTGTTGCCCACAGAAACTCAATTACCTGTTGCAGGGATGCGGGTAATCGTCCCATTTGGCAACCGCAAGGCAATTGGCATCGTCACCGGAACCACTGATAGTAGTGATATTCCAGCAGAACAACTGAAATCAATAGAATCTATTCTCGATACTCACTCCCTGTTTTCAGAAGATCTCTGGCAATTATTACTCTGGGCATCCAGCTATTACCATTATCCCATTGGAGAAGTGCTGTTCCATGCATTGCCGATACTGCTTCGTCAAGGAAAGCCCGCTGAATCTGCCCCGCTCTGGCAATGGCAACTGACTTCGGCGGGAGCTGAAATACCCTTGGCGCAATTGAAACGTTCACCTAAGCAGCAACAGGTGCTGGCAACACTACGCAGAAAAGCGATATATCGCCATCAGATTACAGAATTGGAATTAAGCGAAAGTGCCTTCCTGTCACTCAAAAAGAAGTCACTTATTGATTTATACCCAGTGCAACCTGAATCTCAGAACTGGCGGAGTCACTTCCAAATCACCGGCGAACGCCTGAAATTAAATACGGAACAAGCCACAGCAGTTGGTGCTATCCGTGCGGAGGACCAGCAATTTTCTCCCTGGTTACTAGCCGGTATTACCGGATCAGGTAAAACAGAAGTTTATCTCAGTGTACTGGAAAATATTCTGGCGCAAGGTAAACAAGCGCTGATACTTGTACCGGAAATTGGCCTGACACCACAAACAATCCGTCGTTTCAGAGAACGCTTTAATGCTCCGGTTGATGTTCTTCATTCAGCCCTGAATGATAGTGAACGCCTTGCTGTATGGTTACGGGCACAACGTGGTGAGAACGCAATTGTCATCGGCACACGTTCAGCTTTATTTACCCCTTTTACCTGCCTTGGCGTCATCATTATCGATGAAGAACACGACAGTTCTTACAAACAACAGGAGGGCTGGCGTTACCATGCTCGTGATTTAGCGGTATTCAGAGCAAAAAAAGAGAATATCCCGGTGATTATGGGCTCTGCGACGCCGGCACTGGAGACACTTTATAATGTGCAACAGGGCAAATACTGCCAACTAACATTATCCAAACGAGCAGGTCATGCCCAGCCAGCAACTCAACATCTGTTGGATTTAAAAGGCTTGCCACTCAAATCCGGGTTATCTCAACCACTGATAAAGTGCATTGAAGAGCACCTGCAAGCCGATAATCAGGTAATACTGTTTCTCAACCGCCGTGGTTACTCACCTGCTCTGCTCTGCCATGAATGTGGCTGGATTGCAGAATGCCAACGCTGTGACCATTATTACACCTTGCATCAACACCATCGTCAGTTGCGTTGCCATCATTGTGACAGCCAACGCCCGGTTCCGCGTCAGTGTCCACAATGCGGTTCTACTCATCTTCAACCTGTTGGCCTTGGCACAGAGCAACTTGAAGACGGTATTACAGCATTGTTCCCTGATGTACCGGTTACCCGCATTGACCGGGATACCACCAGCCGCAAAGGAACACTGGAACAACAACTGGCCGACATTCATGCCGGTGGTGCCCGTATACTGATTGGTACCCAAATGCTGGCAAAAGGCCACCATTTCTCTGATGTCACACTGGTCGCTTTGCTGGATGTTGACGGTGCCCTGTTCTCAGCAGATTTCCGGGCAGCAGAACGCTTCGCACAACTTTATACGCAAGTTTCTGGTCGGGCCGGCCGGGCAGGTAAACGGGGAGAAGTGGTTCTCCAAACTCATCATCCTGACCATCCGTTACTGCAAATTTTACTGAATAAAGGTTATGACGCCTTCGCGACTCAGGCGATGGATGAACGCCAAAGTGTATTTCTGCCGCCATTTACCAGCCATATTATCTTGCGATCAGAAGATCACGATAATCAGCAAGCACCCGCTTTTTTACAGCACTTGCGTCTGCTTTTTGAAAATCATCCTCTGCGTGATAATAACCTATGGATCATGGGGCCGGTTCCCGCATTACAGGCCAAAAGAAGTGGTCGTTATCGCTGGCAACTATTGATTCAACATCCATCCAGAATTTTTTTACAAAAAATCATGACGATGGTTTATCCACAAATAATGGCTCTGCCACAAACCCGGAAAGTAAAATGGAATATTGATGTTGATCCAACGGATGGTTAGTGATTAATCACCTTTATTTTAAAACATATAACTTTATCAGATTAAACATACTTCTATTTGCGACTGAGTAAAATCACCCTGAGTCATCCTTAATCAATAAAAAATTATTCACTAATTTGCGAGCTATATCGAATAAATGATTTATATCACACTTTTTTGCAAACTAAGGAATAAACGAATTTGCCAAACTGTTTAGAATGGTCCCTTAATAACATTGTCATCACCTTAAACCAAATGTCGTGACTTGCTTAACGTCACTGACGGTTTCCCGGCAACCAGAAAATGACAATCGTTTAACTAATCAGTCAGGAAATGAGGAGTGAGTTTTGGAGCAGAAAAAGAATGGCACCTCCGCAACGATGAAAGATGTCGCTGAAGTGGCTGGCGTTTCTACCGCAACAGTATCAAGAACACTCATGAATCCAGAAAAAGTTTCTTCCCAGACACGACAAAAAGTGGAACAAGCTGTACTGGCTGTGGGTTATTACCCAAATAATTTATCCCGTAATCTTAAACGCAGTGAGTCGAAAACGGTTTTAATCATCGTGCCGAATATCAGTGATCCCTTTTTCACTGATGTGATTTGCGGTATTGAAGAGACAGCAACGCAACAGGGTTATCTGGTTTTAATCGGTGATTGTCAACATCAGCAAAAACAGCAACACGCATTTCTCAACCTGATTGTCACCAAACAAATTGATGGCCTATTGCTGCTTGGCTCCAATATCCCATTTGACGCCAGCAAAGAAGAACAAAAAAACCTGCCACCCATGGTCATGGCAAACGAATTTGCACCCGAGCTGGAACTGCCGACTATTCACATTGATAACCTGACCGCAGCATTCAATGCCACTTATTACCTGCAAACACTGGGGCATAAACACATTGGCTGTATCTCCGGGCCGGAAGATATCCTGCTTTGCCGCTACCGCCTTCAAGGATATATTCAGGCATTGCGTCGCTCTGGCGGGACAATCCGTGAAGATTATATCGTCCAGGGTAACTTTACCCATGAAAGTGGCGCAAAGCTGACCAAACAGCTGATGTCTCTGCCAGAACCCCCAACCGCCATTTTCTGCCACAGCGATGTAATGGCGGTTGGTGTTATGTGGCAGGCTAAAAGAATGGGCTTAAGAATACCGCAAGATTTATCAATCATCGGGTTCGACAACTTAAGTCTGTCCATGTATAGCGATCCGCCATTGACTACCGTTGGACAGCCCCGTTATGAGATTGGTCAAAAAGCGATGCTACTGTTACTAGATCAAATCCAAGGCCATACAACATCTGGCGGTTCCCAATTACTGGAATCTGAATTAATCATTCGGCAAAGCACCTGTTCGCCTAAAAGCTAGGCAAATAACTCCAGGTTAAGTAACATGTCGTTTATTTTCTTTTATTTAAATAACTCAGCGAATTAGACAGTGGCACAACGAGATTATGTGAGTCGCGGGCGTTCAAACACCCGCCGTAAAAACACCGATAAGAAAAAATACCCGTCCCAGGGTCTGCCAAAAACCACTCTGGCAGTCGCGGTAGCATTGGTCGTTATCTTTATTGGCGGCCTTTACTTTATTACCCACAATGGACAAGAAAGCGCGCCAGACGTACTACCAAAACATCCTCAGCAAAATAATGGCTTACCACCAAAACCAGAAGAGCGCTGGCGCTATATCAAAGAATTGGAAAATCGCCCTGTTGGTATCGCGACGCCACGTGAGCCATCATCCGGCAAGCAGACAAATTCACGCATTCCGCTGACCGCAGAACAACGGCAGTTACTTGAACAAATGCAGGCAGATATGCGTCAACCCGCGACCTCACTGCCAGAAATTCCATACAATGGCGTTCAAGTACCACGTTCACAAGTGATCATCAAACCATCAGAAGAGACGCAACAACCGCTGGAAACAAGACCACAGCCACAACCTCAGCCAACATTGCCACAACAAAAAATACAAACTCAGCCAGTTCAGCCGCAGACACCACCACCGGCTGAAACTAACAAGCCTCAACCAGCAGAAAATGCACAACGTATGATTTTGCAATGTGGTTCATTCCGCAATATGGACCAGGCTGAATCCGTACGCGCCAGCCTGGCATTTTCGGGTATTGAAAGCCAAATCATAACAGGAGACGGCTGGCATCGTGTCGTTCTTGGCCCTTACAGTAAAAGCACCGCAGGAAAAATGCAGGAACGCCTGAAAGGCGCTGGCGTACCCGGTTGTATTCTCCGTGTTACTGGGGGTTGAAAAATGATAATTCTCCCCCATTTATACTGCTAGCACTGTGCACACGGTATTTTCGATAGCCATATACACTGTCGAAAGTACCGTGCGTCACATTTATCTATTTTGTAACCAAGGGCTTACTCGTGACTACAATCGTAAGTGTTCGCCGTAACGGCCAAGTCGTAATCGGTGGTGATGGACAGGCAACGATGGGTAATACCGTCATGAAAGGCAATGTCCGCAAAGTTCGCCGCCTCTATAATGACAAAGTAATCGCGGGTTTTGCTGGCGGTACAGCAGACGCTTTTACTCTGTTTGAACTGTTTGAACGTAAACTTGAAATGCATCAAGGGCATCTGACCAAGGCAGCCGTTGAACTTGCCAAAGACTGGCGGACCGACCGCATGCTGCGCAAACTGGAAGCGTTGCTGGCAGTCGCAGATGAAAATACCTCCCTGATCGTTACAGGTAACGGCGATGTCATTCAGCCGGAAAATGACCTGATTGCCATTGGCTCCGGTGGTCCATACGCGCAGTCCGCTGCACGGGCAATGCTGGAAAATACCGATCTCAGTGCCAGAGAAATTGCAGAAAAAGCACTGACAATTGCCGGTGATATCTGTATTTACACCAACCATAATCACAACTTCGAAGAACTTCCTTCAAAAGCGTAAGGGTAGATAGTATGTCTGAAATGACTCCACGCGAAATTGTCAGCGAACTTGACAACCATATCATTGGTCAGGACAAAGCGAAACGCGCTGTAGCTATCGCACTCCGTAACCGCTGGCGTCGTATGCAGCTGAATGAAATGCTGCGTTATGAAGTGACGCCTAAAAATATTCTGATGATTGGCCCAACAGGTGTCGGTAAAACCGAAATCGCCCGTCGGCTGGCAAAACTGGCAAACGCGCCATTCATCAAAGTTGAAGCGACAAAATTCACCGAAGTTGGCTATGTTGGTAAAGAAGTCGATTCTATCATCCGTGATTTGACCGATGCGGCGGTTAAAATGGTTCGTCTGCAATCCATTGAAAAAAACCGTTACCGGGCTGAAGAACTGGCAGAAGAACGCATTCTGGATGTCTTGATCCCACCGGCAAAAAATAACTGGGGACAAGCAGAGACGCAATCTGAACCCTCAGCCGCTCGTCAGGCATTCCGTAAGAAGTTACGTGAAGGTCAACTTGATGATAAAGAAATCGAGATCGATATTGCTACCACACCAGTGGGCGTAGAGATCATGGCACCTCCTGGCATGGAAGAGATGACTAATCAGTTGCAATCCATGTTCCAGAACCTTGCCGGTCAGAAACATAAATCCCGTAAGCTGAAAATCAAAGATGCTTTCAAACTGCTGGTGGAAGAAGAAGCCGCTAAACTGGTTAACCCAGAAGAATTGAAACAACAGGCCATTGATTCGGTTGAACAGCACGGTATCGTCTTCATTGATGAAATCGACAAAATCTGTAAACGCGGCCAGACTTCCGGCCCTGATGTTTCCCGTGAAGGTGTTCAGCGTGACCTATTGCCACTGGTGGAAGGCTGTACGGTATCCACCAAACACGGCATGGTAAAAACAGACCATATCCTGTTTATCGCCTCCGGCGCATTCCAGGTTTCCAGCCCTTCTGATCTGATCCCTGAATTACAAGGGCGTCTACCGATCCGTGTAGAATTACAGGCATTAACCACAGAAGATTTTGAGCGTATTCTGACTGAACCCAATGCATCCCTGACGGAACAGTACAAAGCACTGATGGCAACAGAAGGAATGAATATCAGCTTCACCGCTGATGGCATTCGCAAAATCGCTGAATCAGCATGGCAGGTAAACGAATCAACTGAAAATATCGGTGCGCGTCGCTTGCATACTGTCCTTGAGCGACTGATGGAAGATATCTCTTTTGACGCCAGCGAACGTCCTGGCCAATCAGTTGATATCAATGCTGATTACGTCAAAGAACATTTAGATGAGCTGGTTGCAGATGAAGATCTGAGCCGATTTATCCTATAATCGGAATATACGATTCCTTATCCGCTATAATTATTGATGGGAGGCAAGCCTCCCATTTATTTTTTATAATATTTAAAGGAGTAAGTTAACGTAGAAATGAACTCACCAACTCCCATCAATCAAACTCAAGCATGGCTGGAAAGTTTACGCCCTAAAACGCTGCCACTCGCCCTTGCAGCCATTATTACCGGCTCCTCCCTTGCCATCTGGACAGGACATTTCAAGCTGCCTGTTGCCTTACTGGCTCTGTTAACAGCGGCTATATTGCAAATTCTGTCCAATCTCGCCAATGATTACGGCGATGTTGTCAAAGGAAGTGATACCGAAAAACGTATCGGGCCGCTGCGCGGTATGCAAAAAGGCGTTATCACCGCCTCGCAGATGAAAAAAGCGCTAAAGATTACGGTGCTGCTGGCTTGTCTGTCTGGAATTGCTCTCATTACCGTTGCCTGTGAAGAACCCAGGGACATATTAGGTTTTCTGGTCCTTGGTCTGCTGGCAATTGTTGCTGCAATTACCTATACAGTCGGCGCAAAACCCTATGGCTATATAGGGCTTGGCGATATTTCCGTACTGATATTCTTTGGCTGGTTAAGTGTTGCCGGGGCTTATTATCTTCAAGCAGGTTTTTTTGACTCGATTGTCATGCTGCCGGCAACCGCCTGTGGTCTTCTTTCCGCTGCTGTTTTAAATATTAATAACTTACGTGATATTGAAGATGACAAACGGAATGGCAAAAACACCCTTGCTGTCCGTCTCGGCCCCCAAAAAGCCCGCTACTATCATGCCAGTCTCATCATCGGAGCAATCCTCTGCTTAAGCTTATTTACCATACAAAATCTGCCAGGCTGGTCCGGTTGGCTGTTCCTGCTCGCGTTGCCTTTGTTGATCAAACACATGTGGTATGTGCTTAACGAACCCACACCAGAAAGTATGCGCCCAATGCTGGAACACATGGTTAAAGCAGCATTGCTGACTAACATTCTGTTTTCGGCTGGACTTATTCTTAGTTATTGATGATTTTGCTAACATCAGCCTGAAAGGGATATACTTACTGTTCCATACCTTAACCAGACGTAAATCCTATGAAATATGATACTTCCGAGCTTTGTGACATCTATCAAGAAGAAGTAAATGTGGTAGAGCCTATGTTCTCTAATTTTGGTGGGCGTACTTCATTTGGTGGTCAAATCATCACAGTTAAATGTTTTGAAGACAACGGGTTGATTTATGACCTGCTTGAAGACAACGGTCACGGCCGTATTTTACTGATAGATGGTGGTGGTTCTGTACGTCAGGCATTGATTGACGCAGAACTGGCACAACTCGCTGTGCAAAATGGATGGGAAGGCATTGTCGTTTACGGTGCGGTACGTCAGGTTGACCAGCTGGCAGAGCTCGACCTTGGTATTCAGGCTATCGCGGCCATCCCTGCTGGCTGTCGTGATGAAGGAACCGGAGCAAGCGATATCCGGGTAAATTTCGGTGGTGTAACCTTCTTCTCTGGCGATTATCTGTATGCTGACAATACCGGTATCATTCTATCCGAAGAGCCACTGGCACTTGATGACAGCGAAGATGAAGAGATCATCTAACGACAGCGTATAAAATCAAGGGCGATTTTTTGGATCGCCCTTTTTTGTCTGCCGGCAATTTGTAATTACTGAACATCTTCCATTTTGCCTAACAAGGCACGCAAACGCTCCTGCCATACTAGCTGCTCTTGTTTTAATTGCTCATTCTCATGAACCAGAGACTCACGGCTACTGGCTGCGGTTTCAATTTCCTGAGACAAAGACTTATTTTTTTCTTTTAATTCTTCAATTTCCATTTGTAGCAGGGTAATAGTATCAATCGCCTGCTGAACCTTGGCTTCCAGCTTTTCAAAAACTTCAAATGACATTCTCGGTTCCCCCTTATAAGCAATCGCCTGATTGTATGTAGCCGAAGCGCCTCTGTCTAGCAACATCCCCAACACATGCGAAATAACTATCAAATAAAAACGACAAAGTGTCTCACACTTTAATTTTTAGCAAAACGCCAGAAAAATGCGGAACTGCTCATTTTGTTGACACAACACACACATTTCAATTTCGCTATTTCTCGTTTCCGCGCATTAACGATAAATTTACAGAACCTTCCTTTCAATACTGAAAGGCGAAAATAATAATTACCACTCTAAAATCTTCTTCGTAGGATAGAACATATGAGCCAAACTACTAGCACGACATTAACCGGACAATGTATCGCTGAGTTTCTTGGTACCGCACTATTGGTTTTCTTTGGCGTAGGTTGTGTTGCCGCTGCCCGTATTGCCGGCGCACAACTGGGCTTGTGGGAAATCAGTATTATTTGGGGGATGGGTGTCGCATTGGCAGTTTATCTCACCGCCGGTGTTTCCGGTGGTCACCTTAACCCGGCGGTGACAATTGCCTTATGGCTGTTTGCCCGTTTTGAGGGCAAAAAAGTCATTCCTTTTATTATTGCCCAAATGATCGGTGGTTTTGTCGCTGCCGCTATCATCTACATGATGTACTACAGCGTATTCCTTGATTACGAGCAAGTACATAATATCGTTCGCGGCACCCCTGAAAGCCTGTTTACCGCAGGAGTATTCTCCACTTACCCGATGGCATCACTGTCTATTTCTCAAGCATTTATGGTAGAAGTCATCATTGCCGCAGCGCTGGTGTGTCTGATTCTGTCACTGACTGACGATGGTAACGGTGTTCCGCGCGGGCCTCTGGCTCCGTTACTGATTGGTATTCTGATTGCCGTTATTGGTGGCGCATTTGGCCCATTAACCGGTTTCGCCCTGAACCCGGCCCGTGACTTTGGCCCTAAACTCATTGCTTATCTGGCAGGTTGGGGAGATATCGCCCTGACGGGTGGACGTGAAATTCCTTACTGCCTGGTTACTCTGACCGCTCCGATTATCGGCGGTATTATAGGTGCATTCGGCTACCGCAAACTTATTGGTCGTCATTTGCCATCTGATGCCCACAAAACCAAAGACCAGAGCAAAAAGAAAGCCTAAAGTAGAGCATCACCAGAACAGGTTATTATCATGACAACAGAAAATATGATTGAGAAAAAATATATTGTCGCCCTTGATCAGGGAACAACCAGCTCCCGGGCAGTCATTCTTGATCACGACGCCAATATTATCTCTATTTCCCAAAGAGAATTTACTCAAATTTATCCTAAACCGGGCTGGGTCGAACATGATCCCATGGAAATCTGGGCAACCCAAAGCTCAACGTTGGTAGAAGTATTAGCGAAAGCGGATATTAGTTCTGATCAGATCGCCGGCATTGGGATTACCAACCAACGTGAAACAACGATTATTTGGGAAAAGAAAACCGGTAAACCCATCTACAATGCCATTGTTTGGCAATGTCGCCGTACCGCAGATGTCTGTACCAAACTGAAACAAAAAGAAGGTCTGGAAGAATATATTCGCCAGAACACAGGATTGGTCGTGGACCCTTACTTCTCTGGTACCAAAGTAAAATGGATTCTGGATCATGTTGAAGGTGCCCGTGAGCGGGCTGAAAAAGGCGAGCTACTGTTTGGTACTGTAGACACCTGG
Source organism: Photorhabdus khanii NC19 (assembly GCF_000517265.1). Lineage (GTDB taxonomy): Bacteria > Pseudomonadota > Gammaproteobacteria > Enterobacterales > Enterobacteriaceae > Photorhabdus > Photorhabdus khanii. Next base: position 33,099 of record NZ_AYSJ01000007.1, on the reverse strand, counting down.
CTGGTATGGAAAATGACCCAGGGCCGTGTCCACGTTACGGACTACACCAACGCATCCCGTACGATGCTGTTCAATATTCACAATCTGGAGTGGGATCAACATATTCTTGATGAGTTACAAATCCCACGCGCCCTGTTACCCACCGTCCATGCATCTTCTGAGATTTATGGTCAGACCAATATCGGCGGTAAAGGCGGCACCCGGATCCCTATCGCTGGCATTGCGGGTGACCAACAGGCTGCTCTGTATGGTCAGCTTTGTGTCCAGCCCGGTATGGCGAAAAACACCTACGGAACAGGCTGTTTCCTGCTGATGAACACCGGTACAGATGCCGTGCGCTCCAACCACGGTTTGCTGACAACCATCGCCTGTGGTCCCCGCGGAGAAGTGAACTATGCACTTGAAGGTGCGGTTTTCGTTGGTGGTGCTTCTATTCAGTGGCTGCGTGATGAACTGAAACTCATTGCCGATGCTGCTGACTCCGAATACTTTGCCACTAAAGTTAAAAACAGTAACGGCGTGTATGTGGTTCCCGCTTTTACCGGTCTTGGCGCACCCTACTGGGACCCTTACGCCCGCGGTGCCATTTTCGGCCTGACCCGCGGGACAAACAGTAATCACATCATCCGTGCAACGCTGGAATCCATTGCCTATCAGACCCGTGATGTACTGGATGCTATGCAAGCGGATGCAGGTACCCGATTGCAAGCCCTGCGTGTAGACGGAGGTGCCGTTGCCAATAACTTCCTGATGCAATTCCAGTCAGATATCCTGGGTACCCGCGTAGAACGCCCTATAGTGCGTGAAAGTACTGCATTGGGCGCCGCATTCCTCGCAGGATTGGCTGTAGGCTACTGGCAAGATCTGGATGAAGTGAAAAGCAAAGCCACCATTGAAAAAGAATTCCGTCCGGGTATTGAAACCACCGAACGAAATTACAAATACAATGGCTGGAAAAAAGCGGTTGCCCGCGCGCAAGACTGGGAAGATAAAAGCTAAGATTTACTGACAGTAAAAATAAAGAAAGGGTGGAAAATTCCACCCTTTGAAATTCTATTTATTTCCTACCTTCAGAAATTTTCTTTTAAAACTGAATCGAACATTAAGATCTAGCATAAGACCTAATATCGACAGACCTTTTATTATCTCGTAGATAGAATCAGAATATTCCTTTGATAATTTATCTCCATATTTATAGATAAGATCTATAGCATGGCAAGCTGTTAGTTTTCTGAATTTTCTACTGAAATTCTTATTGGCTATTAAGATAACTTCGACTATTCGAACCAGATATTAAGAAAAACAAATTCATTCCCCTATGACACAGAATCGATAATAGTATTTATATCGATAGACTAAAATAACGGCATAAAAACAAACTGTTCCGGGGTTTCAGGATTAGGAGATAAGTTCCAATGGCAAACTGGATTACAGGAAAAGTTACACAAGTTATTCACTGGACGGATACCTTATTCAGCATCAGGATGCATGCACCAGTTGAAGAGTTTACCGCCGGTCAATTCGCTAAGCTGGCGCTGGAAATAGAGAATGAACGCGTTCAACGGGCCTACTCTTACGTTAATGCGCCGGCAGATAATAATCTTGAATTCTATTTAGTGACGGTTCCAGAAGGCAAACTCAGCCCACGGTTAGCCGCCCTGCAACCCGGTGATGATCTATTGGTTACAGAACAAGCCGCAGGATTTTTTATTCTTGATGAAATACCGGATTGCCAAACATTATGGATGCTTTCAACGGGGACAGCCATTGGCCCTTATCTGTCAATCCTTCAGCAAGGGGATTATCTGGACAGATTCGAGCACATCGTATTGGTGCATGCAGTCAGGCTAACACAAGATTTAAGCTATCTGCCCTTAATGGAACAATTAGTTCAGCGCTTCAACGGCAAATTACGAATTCAGACGATCGTCAGCCGCGAACAAAACCTTGGCTCATTGACTGGCCGTATCCCAACATTGATCGAAAATGGCGAACTTGAGGCGGCTGTCGGGCTGCCGATGAACAGCGACAACAGCCATATTATGCTATGCGGTAATCCCCAAATGGTGAAAGATACCCAACAACTGCTAAAAAAACAGCGAGGAATGGCAAAACACCTGCGCCGCAAACCAGGGCATATCACCAGCGAACAGTACTGGTAATTTCAATCATCTTTGGCAGAAATAAAATCCACTTTTTCTGCCCCTTCACCAAACCGGTTTGGCCCATCCGTGCCACGGAATACACCGCAATCAAGCACCATCATAACGATGATTAATGTGGGGATAAAACGGCCAATCCCCCATTGCCAGAATGGTTCCATTCCCCCCCAATCAGCGGCAATCAGCAACCCTGCCAGCAATAAAAGCAGCGACCAGCCTCCCCGCTTATTGCGATCATGTAAACGCTTCGCCATTATTGCCGCCACAGGATACATCACCAAAACCAGCGCAAAAACAGCATAACGCATGGTTAAAGAACTCATTCCCTGAATAGTAAAGATAACAAACACCAAAGCCAGACAAACACCGATACCAATCCAGAATTCCCGTCGCCCAATTCGCCCTTTAAATGAAAAACCCCATTGTTGTAATGTCATCTATTCTCTTCCAATCGTGTATTCTGTTTTTCGGTGCAGTTTAACCCAAGCGAGCGGCAACATGAAAATGGACGTTAATAAATTTCTGGCAATAACGTTAGTGGCAAGCAGCGCGGGCTTACCATTGGTAACCCATGCCGATACATCCAAAACAACTGGGCCCATAGCGCAAGCGGCCTACCTTATGCCAAATGCCCCCTCTTTTGATGAAACTATCCCGCGGTTTCGTGAAAAATATAATCGCCGCAACCCGGCATTACCATTACACGAATATCGGGTCATTACCGGCAAAGACATTTATCTGCCACTGACACGGGCAGCCAGCAAAATCAATGAGAAACTTTACTCCTCGGCGGTACTGGAACGGGGAAGTGAAAAAATCAAAAGTCTGCAACTGACATTACTGCTATCAGAAAATGAAACAGAAACTCAGAAAAATCAAATACTGACAGAGCAGTACATGATCGCGTTGATACGCCACTTTAATCCGACCCTTTCACAGGAGCAAAGCAAAGAAAATATTGATAATTTGCTGAAAAACAGCAAAAAATTGCCATTTTATAGCCACAACATCGGCGCCATTCGCTATATTGTGGTAAACGGTAGCGAAAAAACACTTACTTTTGCCATTGAACCGATTAAGCTGTCGTTATCTGGACCAGAAAACTAATCAAAATTAGTGATAAAAAGCAAAGCTATTGCTTGTAATGACCACTATACTGTGGACCACTGATCTAACGAATTGATCCTAAGAATGAATTTCATTCAATCCACTACTTAAAAATTTTCTGGTTGGAGGAAAAAACATGCGACATCCATTTGTTATGGGTAACTGGAAATTGAATGGCAGTACCCATATGGTCAACGAACTTATCACTGACCTGAGTAAAGAATTGAACCATGTTACTGGCTGTGAAATCGCTATCGCGCCACCAGCACTTTATCTCTCTCAGGCTAAACAAGCGCTGGTTGGCAGCCACATGGCTCTGGGCGCACAAGATGTTGACATCAACCTGTCTGGCGCATTTACCGGTGAAACTTCCGCTGAAATGCTGAAAGACATTGGCGCAGAATACATCATCATCGGCCACTCTGAGCGCCGTACTTACCACAAAGAAAGTGACGAATTCATTGCGAAGAAATTTGCCGTTCTTAAAGAACAAGGTCTGATCCCGGTTCTGTGTATCGGTGAAACTGAACAGGAAAATGAAGCTGGCCAAACTGAAACAGTATGCGCAAGACAAATTGATGCTGTTCTGAACACATTAGGTGTAGAAGCCTTCCACGATGCGGTCATCGCTTACGAACCCGTTTGGGCGATTGGTACCGGTAAATCAGCAACACCAGCGCAAGCTCAGGCTGTGCACAAATTTATTCGTGATCACATTGCGAAGAGAGACGCGGTAATCGCAGAACAAGTGATTATCCAGTACGGTGGTTCTGTGAACGCGGGTAACGCGGCTGAATTATTCACCCAGCCGGATATTGACGGAGCACTGGTTGGCGGCGCTTCCCTGAAAGCTGACGCTTTCGCTGTTATTGTAAAAGCCGCAGCAGCAGCTAAAAGAGCCTGATTAAAATTTTAGTGATAATTGTCCGCCGTACACCTACGGCGGTTATTCACTTCTGGCGTTGAATAATCTCATCAAATACACCGCCAGTCACAAAATGCACTTTTTGCGCTGTTCCCCAACCATCGAATACTTTATCGACCGTAAATAATGTTAATTCCGGGAAAATAGCCCGGTATTTATCGGCAATCGCTTTATCACGTGGGCGATAATAATTTTTAGCCGCTATCTCCTGCCCAACAGGAGAGTAAAGGTATTGCAGGTATTCCGTTGCCAACTGACGGCTACCACGTTTATCTGCCACCTTATCAACGACAGAAACCGTCGGTTCAGCAAGGATTGAAACGCTGGGTGTGACAATTTCGAATTTATCTTTATCCAGCTCATGAATAGCCAATAACGCTTCATTCTCCCAGGCAATTAAGACATCACCAATTCCACGTTCGACAAAAGTATTGGTCGCTCCTCTGGCACCGGAATCCAACACTTCAACATTCTGATAAAGCGCTTTAACAAATGCTTTGGCTTTACTCTGATCCTGATTATTATGCGCCAACCCATAACCCCACGCAGCCAGATAATTCCAGCGGGCACCACCTGATGTTTTTGGATTTGGTGTCACAACAGCAACACCTGGACGAATTAAATCCGGCCAGTCTTTAATTTGTTTTGGATTGCCTTTCCGCACCAGAAAAACAATTGTTGAAGTATAGGGGGCAGAATTATCGGGTAAACGCTTAATCCACCCTTTATCTATCCGACCACGCTCGGCAATGGCATCCACATCATAGGCCAGAGCCAGTGTCACCACATCTGCCTCAAGGCCATTGATGACAGACGTTGCCTGCTTACCGGAACCACCATGAGATTGCCGGATTGTCACTTTATCCCCTGTCTTCTGCTGCCAATAATCACTGAAAGCCTGATTATATTGCTGATATAACTCTCTGGTTGGATCATAGGAAACATTAAGAAGCTGAATATTTTTTGCCCATACACTGCTACTGGTCATCAACAATAACGCCAATGCCACACGCCATCTGACTCTCATTTGAATCTCTCCACAAACTGTTTTAACTGTTATGAAATTCAAGGCTGACAGAAAGCGTTATCACTCAGAAATAATTAAAAACATTTACTTATATGCAAGAGGAATATACTGAGGAGCAATTACAGCCTCCAAAGAGGCTGCAACAGATACAGATTTGCTTGTATTGACGTGATTAATACAGCTTTTTCGCAGTTTCCAGCCAATCCTGTTTAAACACACGTTTCATATTCTGCACTGCGTCAATGATGTCATGATGAACAAGTTTCTCGTTCTGGATACCAACACAACGACCACCATAACCTTCCAATAGCAATTGAATGGAATATGCCCCCATACGGGAAGCCAAAATACGGTCATAAGCGACCGGAGAACCACCACGCTGAATATGGCCTAAGACGGTTGCACGGGTTTCATGATGAGTCTCTTTTTCAATATGCCTCGCAAGTTCATAGACATCACAAACATGCTCAGTAATCGCAACGATCGCATGGCGTTTACCTTTATCGATACCCACTTTAATCTCAGCCACCAGTTCATCACGACTGAATGAGACTTCTGGCAAAACGATGAACTCACAACCTCCCGCGATAGCGGCTGACAGAGTAAGATCACCACAATAACGCCCCATCACTTCAACAATGGAAATACGTTTGTGGGAAGTTGAAGTATCACGCAAGCGGTCAATGGCTTCAACAACCGTTTCCAGTGCGGTGAAATAGCCGATGGTATAATCCGTACCCGCCACATCATTATCAATGGTACCCGGCAGACCGATACATGGGAAACCGGCTTCGGTCAGCATCTTCGCCCCAAGATAAGAACCATCACCGCCAATAACCACCAGTGCATCAAGACCGATTTTTCTCATGTTTTCAATAGCGATAGCACGAATCTTCTCATCCCTGAACTCAGGGAAACGGGCTGAACCCAGAAAAGTACCACCGCGGTTAATCATGTCGGATACACTGAAACGATCAAGTTTCTTCATGCGGTTTTCATACAAGCCAAGATAACCATCATGAATACCGAAAACCTCTAACCCTTCGGTTAATCCTGCACGAACCACACCACGAATAGCCGCATTCATACCCGGCGCATCACCGCCACTCGTTAAGACACCGATTCTTTTGATCTCGTTGATCATGATGACCTCTGAACTTGTAGATGTAATAATTGCAAACCCGCTAACGGCGGGCTTCGTATGCTATCACTTTGCCTGAAACAGAAATCTGCCTTCTTAACCTGTTATCGCCCAACGCACTGAAGCAATCATGCTGAATTGATTCAACCCTGCATATAATACGGTAAAAAACCAAGTCTGCATTAACAATAAATCCCTTTTTGAGATCAATTTAACTGAAAATAATTTCATTATAGCTCCTGCGACTCCTTACGCTGATCGGGAATACGCCTTATCCGCAATAAAAAAGAGGCCAGCACTGCGGCAATCCATACCACAGTGCTGATCAATCACCTTTAACTCTCATTCATTGCGCTGGTATCTTTCCATTACGTATAGAAATAGCGTGTCAGATGGAAAAATACTGGGGCGGCAAAACATAAAGAATCGATTCTGTCTAACATTCCGCCATGACCTTCAATCATTTCACCAAAATCTTTGATGCCACTATCGCGTTTTATCGCTGACATACACAAGCCGCCAATAAAGCCCATCAACGTAATCGCCAACGACATCAAACCCGCCTCCCACGGAGAAAATGGCGTTACCCAGTAAAGTGACATTCCCAATAAAACGGAAGCCAAAATGCCGCCGGCAAAACCTTCAACGGTTTTATTTGGGCTCAGTTTAGGCACAATAGGATGTTTGCCAAACAATTTACCAAACACATACTGCAAAACATCCGACATCTGCACCACAATCATTAAAAACAGTAGTAATTCGACGTTCTCCCCTTCATAACCTGGAATATCCAACATCAATAAAGCGGGAGCATGACTAATACAGAATACAGCAACTAACATTCCCCACTGTATTTTAGCTGTCCGCTCCAGAAAGTTCGTCGTATCTCCAGCCAATGCAATACGGGCAGGTAAAAATAGGAACACATAAACAGGAATGAAAATAGAAAACACGCCATACCACTCAATACCAACGGCAATGTATTGCAATGGCATGAAAATAAAGAAACACCAGAACATGGCTTCATGGTCACTGCGTCGTGTTGGTGTCAAAGTGAAAAATTCCCGCAAAGCAAAAAATGACATACTTGCAAATAATAAAACTGAACCGATTGGCCCAACAATGACGGACAACACACAAACAATGCACATTCCCCACCAACCGCGAATGCGAGCATTCAGATTCTCAATGGTCGGATGGCTTTCCGCTGAATACTTAGAGGCCAGCATTGCCCCAACAATACTGGCAATAATTAACGGCACAAACATACCGCCCAACAACAAAAGCAATTTATTATTAATGGTCATAGTATTAACGCCTCCAATGCCAAGCGAGCCCGCTGTAGAAAATCCGCTTTTTCCTCTTTTTCGCCTAATTTTTCCAAAGGTCGGCCAAATGTCGCCGAACAAATAACAGGAACAACAAGTGCTGAACCTTTTGGCAAAACTCGGTTTAAATTTTCCAGATAAACAGGAATAAGCTCAACCTCAGGGTATTTCTTGGCTAAATAATACAGACCACCTTTAAATTTATTGACTTGTTCGCCACTTCCCCGTGTCCCTTCAGGGAATAAGATCAAAGACTCCCCGCGCCTTAATACATCCTCCATTGGTATAAGCGTATTTTCTTTTAAACCGTCCTCCCCTTTGCGATCAATCAGGACAGATCGAAAAACTTTATTGATAAAATACCTGCGTAAACTCGTCTTACTCCAATAATCACGGGCAGCGACCGGATGCACCCGATAGCGTAATACTCGGGGAAATCCGGCCCAAATAACCAACCCATCCAAATGGCTAGTATGATTGGCATAATAAATCCGGGAAACGACCGATGGCTTACACCCAATCCAACGAATCCTCACTCCGGTTAATAAACGGCAAAGCCCGGACAGAAAAGAACCCATCCCTTTACTTACCAATGTCACTTCTTGTGATTTACTCATTACAAGCATCCTTCTCCTGTAATTCAGCCAATATGACTCGGGTTCGCCGAATACATGTCCAGAGACAACCCAGCGTGATAACGACTAATACCGCCAGCAAAAGATACTGGCCCCATAACGGAGATAAAAAGGCCGCGACAATTGCACCAACAGTCATTAACGCCATCCGATGCTGTTTAGCCATTGGGCCAAGGAAACGCTGAGGTAAACCACAAGTACCACCTAATAAACGAATATAAGCCGTCAGAACAGCCAATAATGCAGCAATACAGCCAAGAGAAATCGCAAATGGAAAAAGTGTTAAACCATATCCCAATCCAATCAAAATAAAAGAATCCGCGATACGATCGGGAAGATCATTAAAAACAGCGCCGGCAGCCGTCTTCAATCCTCCTTCAACAGCAACCATCCCATCTAATAAATTACACATTAACCTGGCTTGAATAGACAGCGCTCCAACAATCAACAAAACTGAAGTCAGCCAGAAAGGTTTGACCAAAAAACAAACCGCAAAACACAACCCAGCTAATACCGCAAAAACAACACTGGCAACCGATATGCCATTTGGTGTCACCCCTCTATATTGCAGCCACTTAGCCGTTTTCCCGACCCATATTGCATTACGTGTTTTGATCGGACGCCTATCTTTTACCTCATTACCAGACATATCATTTCCCTTCCAAAAAACAAATGAACAATCAAATCCACTTAAGTTAAATGAAATAAGATAAACAGGATTGGTTAGAATAACAACAATAAAAAAACCCGCCGAATCGGCGGGGGATACTCCGCTTCCTCGACCAGCGGTGGCGATTTTCTTTTAAAGGCAATTTACGTTATTAATCGGCATTCCTTCGCTGATTACCCTAGGAGGCGCGTTACTGCCGTAGCAGGTCCACCTCTAAAAGTATCAACAAATAAATATATTATTGTGGTAAATCAGTAATCTCATCAGGATAAGAAATGGCTAATGACACAGGATGAGTGGAGCCGACTTCTGCCAGCGATGTAGACGTTTACCCATATCGCTACAGAGATCGGTCACTCCGTATTGGTCAAAGGTGAAAGCCAGAAAGGCATTGCTGATCGGGTTTCACCGTCACACGGTTTTCTATACTATCCGGGATACCGATATTCTGATTGCGCGTATCCTTCATCAACAGATGAATCACCCCCGTTATCTTCTTTGAGCTGGCGGGGGCTACGTTGTGCTGTGCATCAAGCCAGCGTATCTGTCTCGTCCTGCGAGCTGCCATTGCTGATCGCAGTGCTTTGTTGCTCTTATTTCTTTCTGGAGAACAAGCATTTTATTGCAGGAGAAGTGAAAATAACACCCTAGCGGGGGATTAGACCGGGTTAATGAGGAAAATGGAGACATTATGATTCATAATGAAAGAAACAAACCCCGTTATTTTCAACGAAGTTTGTCAGCAGTTTGAAACCCCTCATATATGTATGAAGGGTTATAAGCCCTTTGCGGGAGAAATTTTTAACAAAGCCTTCATGGGGAATAATCATACTCTAGTTGATAGAATCCAAAAATCAACTTTCAGATTTACCGATAAGATTTGATGCGCCGATGATTTTGATTATTGCACGTTGTATCTTTTCAACATCTTCACACGTCAAATATTGCTGAAATCGTTCATAGCTAAAATAACGTGCTCAAGCACCAAAAATATTCGTTTTTAGTAACTGATATTCATGTCACTTCACCTTGCCAAAAAATTTATACACAAGCCATCTTTGCATAAATCAACCAGATTAAATAAAACATATAGCAATTAGATCTTTAATTATCACAAATATAGGTAGTTTCTGGGTAGCTACGATAACTGCTAACTTTTCTCTACACCAACCATAAGAACAAAAACATTCGTTTGTACAATCCCATTCTTCTGACCGATAGCTCAGTGGTTTATCCATTGCAAAAAGCTATTGCCAAATCTCCTCAAATGGCAATTAGTTAACGCAACCATTGTCTGCAAAATTTTTTGATATTTAACCATCACCTTAACAGATCTATCAATCCCACATACTGTAGGCTTTTTCATTTATCAAGGCCGAACAGGAAAGTACCCTCGATAAGTCACTATTGCAGTATCTGTTATCGCTGGGGTGGTTGAGTAGACCCCAACAACCCCAAACAACAATAAAAACAAGTTTTGTCACTGTCCGGCGTTATCTATTTTATTGAAGTTCCCGCTCAAGCAACTGAACTATGAACTGGTTCTTTGAGACTGCGTGTGATATTGCCACCGCAGTCAAGCGAGCTTCCAGCCAGCCAGGATAACGAAGAGTAAAAGATTTTAGCTTGTCCTCCTCCTTGAATGGGTTAATTCCCTCTTCCTCGCACGTTTCTATATATTCAGCCAGTGAGATTTGTCCCTCTTTTTCAAGCCCGTCAATACTGTTTGATACGAAATCACAATATCCGGTGACATCCAGAAACTTGCCGCGAAAGGCCCTAATTTCTGCTTCGTAGGTAACAGAAGCGGGATGGCCGTCGATAGTCATAATGTTGTTGCTTTTAATCATGTTCGACCCCTATTACATTTTCGAACCACTCACGAAGGCCATTTACTGCGCCTTTATCCATTACGTTACCAGGATGAGGTTGATGAGTCTGATGTTAGACAAGGTTTTATGTCAGCCGGTTTCCTCGTCAATTTTGGCACGCAGGCCCAGCGCACGAGCAGTTGCGTATGCGATAGACTCGTTATTTTTGACCATATCCCAACTGCGGAAGTCCGGCCAAAGCAATATCAGCTCACGCTGGTTAAAGTTGTTGCGGTAGTTGATAGCCTCTGAGATGGTCTTGCAGCCATAGGCGTTGACATAAGCCATTGCCCGCAGTTTCTGGGCAATACCCGCGAGAGCCGCCGCAACAGGTTGGGTATCGTGACCGGGTATACCTAGAATGGGTGCTTTTTGGCATTTCAAAAAATTCAACCTTTCGGTTCAATACCTCGTTCCCGTAGTTCCTTACGCAAAATCCGCTTGATCCATATAGCTGAAAAGGCCGACCTCATGACCTCATAAACCAGCACCCGCTCCAACCTAAATCGGAACGTTTATCTGCGCAAAAAGAGCTCAGAGAGTCCCAATTGTAGTGTTAGCCAAGTAAAACGTGTATAGACACTACACAACACGGAGTATAAAAAAACAATTTCAAGGATATTAAAACCCTAATTGTTCTACCACATGGTTAACTATGTGAATCCCTCTTTAGCTACGCTATCTGATGAAACTGGTATAGATAGAAAGTTATCAGCATATTGAGGAATATCTTCTTGGGATTCTTTTTATGAGAACACTTGGCTCTAATGATAACAAATGTGCTATATGAACAAATTCCACAACATCCAATCTTCTTTCACCATTCTCAACTTTCGCAATAAACGATTGAGGGCGATCTAGCGCTTGAGCTAAATTCTCTTGTGTGACTCCCTTTGCTATACGAGCCTCCCGGAGTGCTTTGATAACTACTTGATATTCATCAGAGTAAATTGAAACCATATATTCAATCCTAGGCTGTGTCCCTTAATGTAAGTTGATAGTATTATCATCTAATTAGTTTCAATATTGGAAAAAGATGATGGCCCGCTACGACATTCCTGATGACGCCTGGATATTGATAGAACCTTGTTTGCCCCCTGTACATTCAAAGCGAGCAGGACGTCCACATGTTGAACACCGCCGTGTGATGAATGGGATGTTCTGGGTGTTATGCTCAGGGGCACCGTGGCGCGATTTACCTGAACGCTATAG
>NZ_AYSJ01000007.1:16040-20067 GCF_000517265.1 Photorhabdus khanii NC19 | reverse complement strand
CACCCTTACGTCCTGGCAGGTGAGGCTCAAGTAAACACCAAACATGATCAGAAATATCGTGACGGCGGTGTGTTGGTGTGTTCATGCTTAAGTAATCCATTCATGTAATATGGGGTTATTATTACATGAATTTATTTATGACGACACTATCTAGAAGGAGATAATCTTATTTTTACTGACAACGACGGCTTTAACCGAGCCCTCCGGGATGGTTTTTTCCTCCTGAAAGCACCATCATATATGGATTTTGAATATAGCGATCGGTTTGCATACCACTTCTTTGAACCCACCACAGAAAGTGACCTTCGACCGTATACGGGATTCAAATCATGTACTTTTTCCAATGGTTACGAAGGTTATTTCGACAGAGAACATGATCAATGGGAACAATTCCGCCTCGAACGAGAACACTGGAACCTCATGCCATCAGAGGTCTCAACACTGGGTCACCATATGGCACACGTCGGTATATGTGTACTACGCTCTGTGTTAACTCATATTGGTATTCCTCGTCGTGACTGGGAACTCGTCACCGATGGTGTTTCAGAAGGGCGAGGAAACCAGATGTTATCGTTTAACCACTTCCGATCAGAGAAAGCCACACGAGGTTCTAAATTTCATCGAGATTCAGGCTGGGTGACAGTCTTAAGATCGACTGAACGTGGCCTTTTGGCTTATATAGATGATGAGCTTTTGGCTATCGACCCTGCTCCGGGATACCTGATCATTAACTTTGGTAGTTCGATTGAAGTGCTGACAGAAAATTTAATGCCGAATGTTCGGGCCAATGTACATGGCGTTGCTCGTACCGAACGCAATGGGCAACGCAATAGAATGTCGTATGTCATGTATTTAGTCAGCAGTCTGGCTGGCAATATCTACAAATATGGCCCCAATGGCCCAATCAAAGTTCAATCCGTCGAAGAATTTATTGTTCAAGAAATGAATCGGACATACGATGATGATAATGACGCTTTGTAGATATTTTCCGGATAACAATCTGTGTAGTAGCTCAAACCTGGCAGTTACCCATTATTATACAGGTGCCTGTCAGATTAAATCGGGTTCAGACTCTTTTCTGCGCAGGCCTGTTTTTCATCAGTTTATATAGCTGCACCAACACGACACCAAATGCAAGCGATAATAACAAGGAAAACTGTCAACTATATTTTTACAATAAAACTCGTTTAAATTAATCATACCTGAGGATTTAAAAAAACTTTGCTCATACCTCAGGCACTTAATTTTCTGTTTCAACAAATATCACAGCACATTATCTATTACACATTGAATAAAAGGTTTTACCTCTTCACTTCTTTTCCCATCTAAAGGTGCTTTCCCATAGAATATATAAAGTTTTACTTTAAATTGATGGTGAATTCTAATTCATATAGACAATTACAGTAGAACCAATAACAATTATAAAAAAATTACTTATAAACCATAAAAATATAAACAATCACATTTACCAAATAATAACAAAAGCAATAAAATATAACAAAATGATTTGTAAGATTTTTATGACAATAATTTACCGCCAATGAAGTATATCGTAATTTTTATTATTATAATTTGCATTTTAATTGTTTCTATGCCATATGTTATATTACATAGATAAAAACGTTAATTATGTAAAATATATATATTGAGGTTATTATTTATGACCATAATAGATAATTATAATATCATCCCTTTTCTAAGAAATGATCAATATCGAGCGAAAATTGCTTTCGTCTCACCCCAAAGTCGGAGAAATACCTTCGAATCAGAAACAGAATGTTTTTTGGGTGTCAGCTTAGAAAACCGTAACTTCCAGCCTAACAGGTTTCATGCCTTAGTAAAATGGGCTTCCCGAAGATTTTCCATATGTAAAGTCTTAATCGGTGATAGTATCCATAGAATTACTCTTGAAACGACGCAAGGCTTTTCTCAAGAAGAAGCTTTATCCCGTGCTATCCAAATAGGTCAAAATTTTATGAGAGAAAATCAAAATATACTAGATACATACAGCCATGCCACAAAGTTTGAATATATAACTTGTGCAAAAACCCAAAAAACACCCGATTATAAATTATTTAAGAAGATAATAACTGAATATTTCGAATCCTCCCCGAAATTTCGTTTTTCAGTAGAATAATTTAGTAAAAAATTTCATCGATATGAATGGGATACTCTCACTGAAACTGAGAGATTATATAGAATAAAAAAATCATCTGAATATTTCCTTGAGGAATTCGCAGTATTTTCATGCCTAGTAAAAAATGGAAACTCCGTCATGATCTACCCAGGAGCATTCAGTTCTTTAGCTGAAATAGCTGATGGAAAGTTTCCTGGTCTTCTTCCAGAACTTGAGGCTCTTACCGTAGTCTCTATTAATCTAAAAAGGCGGTAGATATGACTAATTCAACCGATTTGAAACCCTGGAGCCTTAAACGAAGGGCTATCTACCAAGATGTGTATAATAAGCGTGTTGATAATAGGCCAGTTAAAATTATCGCAAAATTACAAAAAGCGTATGTTGAGAATAATTCTCTTATTTTCGAATCGAGCAATCAGCAGGATCAGGCATTAAGCGATGGTATATTTTTTCTAAAAATACCATATTCGTTTCAACTTTCTGCTTGTGACATTTTCTCTAGGAATTTTTATAAAGGGACTGATGTTGCCCTCTATGGAGAATTTAGAACAATTACTGCCGAAAGATTTGGCGATCAACTCCTTGGATTTCATACACGAACTAATCAGATCGAACAATTCCTTCTAGAGCATCGCTTTTGGAAAGGAAATTATCCACCAGAGATCGAACAAGCTGGTAATGAATTGACAGCACTTGGGCATATTGTTCTTCGTTCTATTTTAAAATTGACTAATATTCCAGAGGTCGATTGGTCTATTGCAACAGGTGGTTGCTCAGATTCTCTTGGTTCCTATCATCTTACATTTAACCATTATCGACCACAGCTTGAAGGAATAGGTTTAGCATCTCATAAAGATGATGGCTTTATGACTATTCTACGCTCAACATCTCCAGGTCTTGAAATCAACCTCAACAATCAGTGGGAAACCGTTAACCCTGACCCGACATATTTTGTTATCAACTTTGGCCTTTCAATGGAAGTTCTTACCCGGTGTAGCGGGCCGCGTAAATTGAGAAAGCGCGTCATTTAAATTGATAAAATTTCCGCGCAGCGTTTTTTATCAAAATATGTGATTTATTTTAGCTGTTTTTCTTGCTAGTTGTGTCATCAAAATCAGCTCGAAATTTAACCTTACATCTGCTTTTTACCGTAAATTTTCTGACTTTCTGTCATCTCTATTGGTAAATATTTGTAAATAGTGGAGAGGGAAACGCCGTAAACTAACGCAAGCTTCTTTCGACTATGACCATTTGCTAGCAGATTTTTCGCTTGTTGCTGTTCAGAGAACGAAAACGATACTGGCCTGCCTCCGATTCTCCCCTGAGCGCGAGCGGCTACTAATCCCGCGTTTGTTCTTTCAACGATTAACTCCCGTTCCATTTCAGCTAACGCACTCATTACATAGAAAAAAAAGCGTCCCATTGGAGTACTGGTATCAATACNGCTGTACACTCCGGAGTGGCGCCATTTTCGGTGCCTTTTCATTCGTTGCTACCAGGTTTTTAAACTGCTCTCTTTCCTATCCGACTTCCTTACTACCAAATTATCTGTTGATTTCTAGTGTCCCCCTGCCTGCTTTACCCCCGGACGGTTCGCTGTCTTTCCACTGACCTTATCTTCAAAANTTTGCTTACAATTTGCACTAACCAGCGCATTTCGCTAGTAGAGCACTATTTTGGTCATTTGTTGACACACGAATATAGCCAATCTTCGCCATACTTTTCCCCAATGCTATGGCTTGTTATTTTACCAGAAATTACATAACCGATTGATTATGAAAAATATTTATATTTATATTCTTAACCATTTGGGGAAGTGCGGGTTTTATAAAAAACCTCNGNTTAGTGGAAACGGTGAATAAGGCGAATAATGCGATTATCAGCAACNCG
>NZ_AYSJ01000007.1:13225-16034 GCF_000517265.1 Photorhabdus khanii NC19 | reverse complement strand
CCTATANNGNAAGATTAACTATAAATATTTTTTATAATCAATTGGTTATGTAATTTCTGGTAAAATAACAAGCCATAGCATTGGGGAAAAGTATGGCGAAGATTGGCTATATTCGNGTGTCAACAAATGACCAAAATAGTGCTCTACAGCGAAATGCGCTGGNTAGGGCAAATTGTAAGCCTATTTTTGAAGATAAGATCAGTGGAAAGACAGCGAACCGTATCAGCAACAGGGGGGAACTATAAAGGAACATTCAATTTTTCAGAAATTGCAACAATTGCAAAAGAGAGAAACTCTGTTCAACTTGTATCAACAAGCGCGGGGGCGCCATCCGGGGCACTTGCTTCGTATATGAAAGCGGGCTGGTATGACAATGAAATAGCGATTGGCGCTGTGCGTGGGGGGTCAGTAGATCTAATCGGTGCCGGTATTGATATCAACTCAAAGCGAGCTCTAACAGTTTACAAAAATGGAACTATGGTACCGGCGAACTACGGCAATTTTGACGCTCGTTATGACAACATCCCTGTAGGAGTCCCGCTGCCGTATCCCCACCGCTACACCCCCCCCGGCTACTTAACATGCAATGGTCAGACTTTCGATAAATCCTTATACCCGAAGTTAGCCTTAGCCTATCCAGACGGAAAAGTGCCCGATTTAAGAGGTGAGTTTATCCGAGGGTGGGATGATAGCCGTGGTGTTGATCCGGGTCGGGTGTGTGGGTCGTGGCAGGGTGACAGTACAAAAAGAATACAACTTGCTACAGGTAACGCCGATAGTCGTTATATGGTCCCAAATCAGGGGCCGCAGAACGGCTACATTTACCCACTAGGTCGGGATGTTATGGGTGGAGCCACTGATACATCAATTGCTAACAATACATTCGGCAACGAAACCCGCCCCCGCAACATCGCCTTTAACTACATAGTGAGAGCAGCATAATGACAGAACAGAAATACTCTTTAGAACATGAAACAGCAGTTTTGGGTAAAGATGGATTAGCCGAGAAAGCTGGCTGGATAAAGATTTACCACACTAATCAGATGACGAGGGAATTCACAGTTTCAGATATTGAATATGTCATGTTGGGTGTCAGTCTATCAGCCGGTGCTTATCCCGATGCGCCAGAACTTCCCAGTTCTCCCGATGAAGCTGTTTGTAGAAGCGAAGATAAAAGCCGCTGGGAAATCATCCCTGACTATCGCGGGAAAACAGCTTACGATACGCAGACTCGTGCGCCGACTGAGATAACAGAACTCGGTGAATTACCCGACACCCTGACATTCAAGAAACCCGACACCGATTACGACAAGTGGAACGGTAAAGAATGGGTAGTTGATAAAGACCTACTCAAATCTCATCAAATCAACGATGCAAAACAGAAACAAGCAGCTCTGTTACAACAAGCAAATGAAACACTCTCATTGCTACAAGACTCTGTTGACTTAGAAGTGGCAACAGACTCAGAGAAAGCTGCATTACTCGAATGGAAGAAGTATAGGGTATTACTGAGCAGGGTAGACACTTCACAGGCTCCCAATGTTGAGTGGCCGGAGGTGCCTAAATAAAAACAAAGCCGGTTAGCCCGGCTTTTACTCCCCCATCTTACCCGTCCCGCCCTTAATATTCCCTACGGCTTTTCAGGCCAGATAATATCGGGTTCTGATGTATCAACCCGGTTAAGCATCACGCGGTATTTGCGCCAGTCAGTCAGTGCGGTTTTCTCCTCGTCACTCGCCATCCCCAAATCTACAGCATCTTGAAGCGGAGCTATCTGTTTGCTTACAGTGAACATAAGTTGTTGTTTCTTATGTTCTGCTTGTTGCTGCTGTTCCTGCCTAAGCTTTATTTTATCACTTTCTGATATTATCCACTTTTCACTATCCCATTTGTGATAAACAGATGGCGCTTGTTTTGTAAGAATTGGATAACCCTCCTTATCACTGACAATAGCAAAGCCGTTTGATTGCCCTGTTAGTAACTCCTCGTGCTTTTCTGCCGTTATCTCAATACATTCATCTCGTGCGCCATTATAGAAAGCGCACTCATTTCTAGACCAAAATATCATTTCATTGCCCCCAAAACATGATGTGTACAAAGGGAGTTTCATCGTTCGACGCGGTGCCCGCTTGATATTCAAATGATGATAAAGTCACATTGCGTACAACAGTGTGCCCGGTACCCGTTGACACGCTCGCCATTGAAGCTACATAACCCAAAACATGTGCTTTAAAAGCAAAAGGGTATGTTACTTTTGACCATGTTTGTCTCCCTGCCTGCACTCTAACCCACTGAATAATCAGATTAGTATCCCCGCACTCCCACCATCCGTTCGCTGACCTGTTTGCCGTGTTTTTATTACCTTTAGCATTAACACGACTATCTACTTCTGCTTTCGAATAAACACCCAAGTTACTGACTGGAATTGAAATATTCGCAGTACCATTATAAGCCATGGGGTGTTTTGTTCTTGCCGTCGCTCACTTCTTTGCGGCGTTCGCCGTTCCTTTGGTTTGCTGGTGGCGGTGAGGGGGATTTTTTTTANCTACCGGGTTTTGTCGGGGATATAAGCACCATTTGGGTTTTTTGCAAGTGTGCTATTGGCATTGGGATTAATTCCAGTCACCAGCTTTTGTGATGCGGCTAATGCACTGCTGTTGCAGAGTTTGTCTGTCAGTTCAAAATCTCTTTAGGGTGCAATTCTTTTAATTGCCACGGCCAGTTGATTTAATTTAATTTTGTCAGGCTAAATGCCCGCTTCCTGCAAAACCGCCAACAATTNANCCAGAANNNTGTTTGACCNTNGCNA
>NZ_AYSJ01000007.1:0-13208 GCF_000517265.1 Photorhabdus khanii NC19 | reverse complement strand
GNCNTANCNTTAGATTGCAAGGCCCCNTGAGCCAAATTGACTGTTTCTGACAAACCGAGGTTTTTCACAAACGCGTTTTTGTCGGGGATATCAGCACCATTTTGGTTTTTTGCAAGTTTGCTATTTGCATTGTCATTAATTTCAGTCACCAGCTTTTGTGATGCGGCTAATGCACTGCTGTTGCCGAGTTTGTCTGTCAGTTCAATACCTCTTTCGGCTGCAATACTTTTAATTGCCACGGCCAGTTGATTTAATTTACTTTTGTCAGGCTTAATGCCCGCTTCCTGCAAAACCGCCAACAATTCAGCCTGCACAATGTTAAACCATTCCTGACCCGGGTAGCTGACAGCAAGCCCAGCACCGCCGTCAGTAAACCAGAGTAGCGTCGGATTGCTNGCCGGCGTGATGGGTGGCATTACGCTAACACCCGATGGGTTATCAAGTCCTAAGTTCGTTAATCCTCATAAATAAATACAAATTCGGTTTCAGCGGGGGCATATCGCTCTAATAAACACTCAAGGTCTGCTGCATCAGCAACACGCAAGCGTTGCTGACAATTATCCAGCACAGTTGAAAAACGCGTGGTTCTTTCAAAGACATGAACAAAAACACGAAACCAATTCTTTTCCGGGTAAATTGGATAGTTGCATCCCCGCAAGCAGTGATGCGGGTAATGCTCCTCAATTTTGATGCGATAGCCACGTTCTGCGGCCAAACGTTCATAAAATTGATTACAAAGACTGCCCGACATCACTAATTTTGCTTTTACTGCCTGACGACGACTGTCAATCGTTGACTCATTATCAATGCTGCAATCAGGAAGTCCGGCAAAGTCTTCCCAATCTTTCAGTAACATAAAAGCCCGGTCGGCATAAATTTCATTTAAAATAGCGTCATTAATCACATCCACGCGGGCAAATTCTTCGCCTGTAGCCAGCATTAATTTACCTAATTTGCTATCAGGATCTTTTAGCCAGGCTTTACCGTTTGGCAGCAAATTAAGCCCGGACTCTTGATAATCTTTGGCTGTCATTGCCATTCGATATCTCCCAACCCAAAAATTTCATGCTCTGCCGTATACACATCCGCAACAGGTGAAATCACGGTGTTATCAATTTCACCCGGCGCGTTAGAAATTGTTGCCCGTATTTCTGATAGTAAAGCCAGTCCACCGGGCGGCAGATTTTCCAGATAACTTTTCAAATTGGTTTTTACCGCCAGTCTGACGACTTCCGTGTTCGGCGATAAGCGAATACGGAAATTAATGATCTTAGCAACGGGGCTTTCAACAATCAGCTCTGCCCCGGTTGTTTTGCCTTCCGCTTGATTTGTGACCGGGTTGATATGCCCGGTCAGGTATTCTTTCACACGTATCAAATCGCCAGGTCGTGGAAATATGTTGGTTTCTTCATCCATGACGAACAAAACACCCACTGACCCATAGCCTCGGTAACGCGGAATACACCAAGCCCGAGTCACCCCGGCACATTCTTTTGCCCAGCGTTCATAGTCATATTTATTGCCGCCCGAAGGCGGGTATTGCACTCTGAACAGCAAACGGGAACGCAATGAATCCATCGACTCCAGTTCTGCGCCGCCGCCAATGTACTGACTCATGGCTTGAGTTCTCATACTAACCACTGGCGACACCAATTCAAATGCGACACCGTCCGCCGTATTTCCCTGCCTGCCGGGTTCGATGGCAATAACAGAAACTGGGTTTTCACCCGATGCGGCATACACATCATCAATGGACTCAAAAATAACCCCATCCGGGCGCTGAAAGCGTGTTCCTTTCGGTATCACAGTTTCATTTAGCACCGTCACTGTAATACGCCCTGTTGCCTGGGTGGCGGGTTTACGCCACACGCCCCAAAACTCACAATGTTCAAGCAACTTATCATCATCTGAAAGGTGTGGGACAACTTGCCGGCTAGTCCACGCAAGGTGGTCATGTAATCCGGCGGCGTTACCCGCGTTAGCAAAAGCGATTGCGCCGGTTGTGCTAAATGCCGGACGGGCAAAGGTGCCGGGTAAACGACTTTCAATATCTGACTGAGTACGAGCCAGTAACGCACTAAGAGGCGGGGCTTTATACGGCATTTAAATCACACTTAAATGAGCTTTAAACGACAATGGCAACACACTGCCGTTGAATAGAGTAATAATCACTGTTAACAGTAAAACCCCGTGTTCGGGGGCTGTTGCGGCAACAGTGATTTGCTTTGCCTGCTTGTCTTCAATCAGCCACGCCAGCGCTTCATCAGCATAGGCTTTGGCACGATGTAAAACTGATGACAGTTGTTTTTCCCGCGATAACAGCCATAACCGGCTGCCAATCGGTCGCGTATTAAATGAGTCTCCCCACCAACCGCGTTTGTCAGTACCTGCCCCAGACGGGAGTACATCAGAATCCAGTGCCCGGCGGTCAGTAAACAAGGAAATAATGACGGCGGTAGATAATGAGTTATCCAGAGTAATATCGGCATGCGCGATAACGATGTCCGCGTTGTTGGTTTGCCATTGAAGCGCGATGTCATTCATTGTGGTTTGCTCGTGCTGTATCCGTCGTGTTCAGTGTGAATATGGTCTTTACCGCTGGTTGAGCCTGACATATGATTGGTGGCTGAACTCACACCTTTTATATCAACATTGCCAGTGAAGCGGGTTTGAGGAGCATCAAACACGATTTCATCCGCCACAACTTCCAGCCGTTTGCACTGAATGCGGACAACACCATTCTCAGTCAGTAAAATATGATGTCCTTCCAGGTGATAAAGCGCACTGTCGCCCGCCTTTAGCTTACCCATGCGACTGTTTTTATTATCGACAGCAATCGCAACTAAGTGCTGGCGAACACCACTGACGGACAAGACAATCGCCTCACTGCCGGCAGGCGGAACGCTGCTATGACCATAGTTTTGAAATCGTTCGACATCATCAGCCGTTTCATCAGCCAACAGGGAAACCTGCAAGTTTTGCTGTTTCAGCGAGTCATTGACGATATTGACGACACCACGCGAAACCAGCAGCCGGATACGTCGTGACAGACTTGCGGTCAGTTTGTTAATCTGGTTGATCATTTCCACATCCCATCATTAATTTTAGGCTCAGGCTGGGCGGGTTCGTTGAATCCGTCACGCGGCATCAGTTCGAGCTTTGTTACCGTGCCGGCATCGTTATCGAGCGTATAATTCACTGAGACAATCAACAGTTCTTTCTCATTCAATCCGGCTGGCTGGGCGTTTAACGTCACCCGTTCGTTAGGCTGCCAAAGCTGGCTGTTTGGCTTGAACCAGCCGGTAACCCCAACTGTGGCGGTTACGCCATGTGCCAGTGAGCGCTTTTGCTCCCACGAGCCGCGCGCATTGCCCTTAGCTGTTGTTAAGTTATCATCAGCAAGAATGATAGTCGGGCGATAGCGGGTAATTTCAGCATCACGCACATCAATATTAATTGCAGTAGATTGTGCCGGGGTTTGGGTTTCGCCCCATAAGCCACCCGCAGCGTTACTGCCTTTGACCCGGTACAAGCTGAACCGGTCAACCCAGGTCAGGTAAGTGTCAATCGTTTGAATTTTCACGCCCTGGCTGTCTGCTGGCCCCAGCACTAAGACACCGGCTTTTTCCGTGCCGGCAGTGGTAAAAACCAGTTCACCGAGCGCATTGCTGGTTACCAGTACCCCACGATGCCGGGCAGCACGGGACAGGTTATCAAACACGGTTTCCCCCGGCTCAATCTGCCACTGTTTGAATACCGTTGCCGCTGATGCCGTTTTGACTTCCCACCGAACGACGACACTGAATGGTTTGCACAGGTCTTTGGCGATAGTTTCCAGCGTGACATTACGCCACTGGCCTTTACCATGAATGGCCGCGCAATCAACTAAATCACCGGTTTTATCCCGGCCAGATACCGTAATAGTGCGTTCATCATCAATACGGGTTTCCACCGTATCCACATAACCGGTGATCACCCGCTGACCGTTAATTTCAAGCTGGCAGGATTGCCCCGGCATCAGTACCCGCGGAGAGTCGCCATGTTTAACCGTGACGCCTAACGAAAACTGACCGGCCATATCTTCCAGGCTGCGGGTCACATTCAGCGTTTTCCAGCCGGAATAGATTTTATTACCCAAAATTAATTCAATCGTGTTAGCCATTAATCACCTCAATAGAGAGTCCACCGGTCACGAACGCCGGGTGCCGGATACCGTTCCGCCGGATAAAACGGTTCAGTTGTCGCACATCACCGGTTTCACGATAAAGTGTGACTAATGCCGGCTCTGTTCCTGCCAACGCAATATGCCGGGCGGTCGGTAACGCCCCCGCCGTGGCTTGCATTTGTTGCACAAAGGTAATGCGAAAATCACGGAGCTGATTTGAGGTCTCAAACCAGCCCAAGTCACCCGTGGCTATCAGCAACTGCATCAGTTCATCATCTAATTGGATGCTGGCTTTGCGGGTATCATCCAGGGTTTCAATGAGCGGAATGGATGTCACTGGAGCCTCAGATAACTGAGAATTAACAGCGTAAGGTGCCCCTGCCAGAGTTAATGCAGGCGCAGGCGGTTTAGTTTTCGCCGCTTCTGTCGCGGCGTTTAACACTAACTTGGCGAGCTGAGCCGCAATAAAAACGGTGGTTGTGGTATTAACCACATACTGTAAATGTGCCACTGCCGGCATATTCGACTTAGATTGTACCTGCATACTGCTGCCGGTTTTACGTAACGCCCGGCTGGCAACCGCCGGTGGGGCAACTTCTGCCATGCCACTGACCAAATTAGCCATATCATCAAAGAGTTGATGCGGGGCATTAACCAGGTTCTTTAAGGAACCTTTCAGGGCCAGCGCAGAACCCAACAACTGATTCATACCGGAGGTGGCCGGTAAACTGCGAATTCCGTTAACAATCGTATTAACCGTCGCTTCAACCGTATTCAGTGTATCCGTAACTTTAGCGATTGCGCCGGTAACCGTGCCCCACGCCGCAGTGACATCGGACAGAACACGGTTCGTCAGGCTGTCGCTGTTCAGTTCAGGCTTGTGCGCTTCAACCGGGGCGGTCTCATCCGCTGCCGGCACAAAGGTGACAGAAAACATCGCAACCCCGCCGGTATAGCAGGATTCACGGACAGTGTAGGTTTCAATCTGGATCTGCTGCTTGCCAAAATAGGGATGGTCGATTTCGCCTGGATCCGGAGCTTCAAGTGCGGTTATCAGGGTATCACGCTGATTAAAGTAGTTATCACCAAACACAATGGCCGTAAATGCATACTCGCGGGTGGTCAGTCCCATGTCTTCGGTTTCGCCGTCGTCCCGCAAGGGGTATTCGTGACGAACAACGCGGCGGCCACCTGAAATGGTGGCGTCATCAATAATATAGAAAGTCTGACCGCGAAAGGTTCCCTTGCCGTTCCCCACCCGGCTGCGCCAGGAATTGTCATTAAACAATGTCATGACCTGGTCAAAATCAATTTCCATCAGTAACTCTTCCCGTAGCTGTAGCCGGTGTTCACCCGCAAATCGATATTTTCCGCTTTAACTGATTTGGTTTTCGCTTTGATATCCCCGGTTGTTTCAACCTGAATCGTAATCTTGCCTTCCGGCGGTTTTTGCTGATTTTGTTGAGGTTGGGGCTGGCGGTATTCCCACGGCTCGGTGATGGGCGGTGCTGTGTTTTTCGGCCAGTCTCCCGTCAGATAGGGCGAAGGTTTGATGCCGTCTTTTTCTATCCGTTCGTTACGCTCATACCACCAATTCTTCAGGCTGACGGGGAATATGTGGGAACCGCGTTCTTTACCGCTTGCGTCGTAGGCATAGGGGTATTCTTTACGCATCTGTTCGAAATACTTATTAAGATTTTTATCTCGTTCTCCGGCTGACAACAGGGGCAGCGCCACGGTTGATGCAATGGCAGCGCCACGGATCCGGCCTTTTTTTGATTTAAAGATATCATCAGGGCCAGTGGCATTATTATTGTTGTTGTTCTGGTCTTGCCAGTTCGTGACATAAACGGGCACCACATCAGAACCACTTAATGGCCCGGAAGGGGTATCACCGCCCGCCGAACCTGCGGGGCCACCCTTAATATATTTAGCAAAATTGTATACCCCTTTACCGGCGCGATACACATAACGTGCCGCCACTGCTGCCCCGATCGCATACGCGGCTTTTTCAACGGCAGCGGCATATTCGTCCAGCTCTTCTGGGGTCAGGGAATGGATCGCGTCAGCCAAATCCTGAACAGGTTTAGCCAGTTTCAGTTGAGCAAATCGCTCACCGGTGTTTACCAGTGACGTCAATGCGCCATTGAACGTTTGGACATTCTGTGTGGCTTTTTTCTCCAGCAATCCCTCTTCAATATTATTCGGGTGTGCGAGTTTTTTTACCAAATCACGTTTTTTAGGATCGGCAAAAACCATAGCCAATTTCAAGGTATCGCCATCAAAAACATCTTTTAAATTTCCTTCTTTATTTTTGGCCGCCGTTCCAATTTCAAACATCAAATCCGCAGGTTGTTTTAGTTGCCTGTTCTTATCAGTGGATTTTATTCTCCCCTTTTGCCACAGTGTCTTTAATTTATCTTTGTCGGTAATAACCCCAAAAAAATCTTGTAACGCACTGTCTGCTTGTGAGGGGTCATTAAATTCAGCACTGGCTATTCGCATCATCGCTAACAATTGTCCTTGAGCTGTTGGCGACTGCCATTTTGTATTTTTCGCCTGCCCAGCAATTGCTACAAGCTGCTCTTTAACATTTCCAGTTCCCTCTTTCGAAGTGGATACTACTGTATCCAGCCAGTGGCGCATTGCTTCTGGAGCTTTATAACTTTGACCAGTTGTCCAAAGCTTACCCAAAACATCACCAGCTTCACTGGCTTCCATCTTGATCCCATTGATACTGAGCGCAATGTTATCCAATTGCGTCAATGTGGCCTCAAAATCGTTAGTTTTCCCTAAAAACGCTTCTGCGCCGGTCATGAGATCGGATGTGCTGAGTTTACGATGGGCGGCCACTTTGGTGACCGCCGCATCCAGTTTCATTACCTGGTCCGCCGTCAGATTGTAGGTTGTGCCCAGTTCGGTGATGGTCTGCTGATGGTCGGCAACCTGTTTGCCCGCCATCGCCAGCCCGCCCCCGGTCACAAATCCCACTATGCGGTTATCAAATTTATCCAGAATGCCGTTCGCCCCCGTCACCGCACTGGAAAACAGCCGCATAGAGCGACTGCCTTCCGTGCCAAACCGGCGGATACTGGCCCCGAACTGGCGGGCCTTTTGCGTCACATTGCCGACCAAATCAACAATAAATTCGGCGCGATTTTTCGTTGTCATTTAGCGCTTCTCCAGCCAGTGTGAGTACAGTAATAGTTTCGGCAACGGTAAGGCCAGCGCCCAGGCTGGCCCCCCTTTTAACCGGATACC
This sequence comes from Photorhabdus khanii NC19, assembly GCF_000517265.1. Classification (GTDB taxonomy): domain Bacteria; phylum Pseudomonadota; class Gammaproteobacteria; order Enterobacterales; family Enterobacteriaceae; genus Photorhabdus; species Photorhabdus khanii. The sequence continues at coordinate 5,782 of NZ_AYSJ01000007.1, read as the reverse complement.
GACGGATAAGGCAGTGCGCTCGACAGCCCGAACGCACTGCAAACTATCGCCCCTCGTCAGCCACCTGTTTCATGGTTTCCATCGCGGCATAGCGTTGTAAACCGGCCTGGCCGGCAATCAACTCTAAATCATCCTGATGCAGTGTTTTCAGTAATACCATCGGTATCGGGCCGTTGATGTTGCCAATCCGCGCGATAGTGCGACGTAACAACTCATAGCCCATTAAGGCGGGACTGGAGAGCAGTGCCGGGCCTTTTTCTGTCATCACTACCCGCTCACTGGCCGTTTCGGCATCAATCAAATCACCGGCGGTGAGCTGGCGCAGCTCGACATCACATTGTTTTTCGGCCTCGTCGTCCTGGCCGTAGGCCAGCCCATGTTTTAATTCAAATGTCATTTAAATCTCCTTACATTCAATGCCAATAAATTCAGCGGATATCTCACCTTTGCTGGTCAGTGATACATTGCCATCACACCAGGCATTAGCGATCATAAAGCGTTCGCCGGTATCGCATTCAAATTCGATAGTCGCATCCACCATATTTTTAATCACAAACAGACTGACGCCGGGCCCCTGCGGAATAACACAACTTAAACGTGCTTCCTTCGGGGTCTGTTGCCAACCATAAACACGGGCACCGATGACCGGGTCACGGGTTACGCCGCCCGGCGTCAGTTGCGCGCCGTCCTTGGTTGGAATTTCTTTCCCATTAAGCCGGATGTAAGCAATACCGGTGTACTGATAGGGGCTTGCCATAAGTTTTCCTGTTACAAAATAAACTGGATAGCGTGAGCGTAAATACGGAACTGATTAACCAGATTCGGATTGCTGCGGACATTAAGCCGATTGCGATCATTGCTGTCGCGTTCAACAATCAGTGTCGCTTTGAAGGCGTCGAAATCTTCCACCAGACCGGCAAATTCATGTTCGGTAAACAGTGCCAACAACTCCGTCCTGATGACTGACGGCGTGACTATCGCCTGACCGGCACTGGCAGGCGTACCGTCATTCGCCAGCTTATGGCGCGGGTATTTTTGCGTGATACGCACCCGGGTTGAGTAACGCAGATACGAGAGGGTAGCGATAGTCTCTACATCCAGATAACTGGGGTCGGGGTCACCGAAGCTGTTTTGGCGATACATCGTTATCATGCGCTCGATCTGTACGACATTACCCGCCGCGACATTGAATGTTGACATCCCGTCGTAGAGCAGCAAGTTACGTTCATTCAGTGCCCAACGGTCACTCGCGGCAGGCGGCAAAATGCCGGGCAGTTGCAAGGTTTGAAGCGGCCTGGCCGGGTCAATACTCAGTGAACCCACCGCCACGCCCGCCAGGGTGGCCGCCCAGAGATAAGTTGGCTGCGGCGAAATACCAGTTGCCATCGTTGAAAACAGATAATCATTGCGTAACGTACCGAAAGTTGACGCTTGAGCCAGTGTACCGCGGTAGGCCATCCAGCATATCCCGTCAATCATCCGCAGCGGCCCCCAACGGGTTTTCAGCTCATCACGCAGTAAATCGAGGTTCGGTGTATCCGTGAAGGGGTTAACAATATAGTTCCACCAGGTGTCACCGAAAGCGGTAATGGCTGCCGCTAAATCGGGGTTGCCAGTGGCCCCACTCATCGGGGTGATCGCTAAATTGATGCCCGCAGGGAGCATTTCCCCGTCGTAGTAGTTGACCCGGACATCAATATCATTGCCCGTCTCACCCCCCCATTTGGCCTTCAACATTACGGTGTCAGCCAGGGCTTCCGCACTCGCCGTTACTGGCAACTTTTCATTTGCGTTAATCGCCTCGCGGATTTTACCGGCCATCGTGACCTCATCATCACCGGCTTTGACCGTGACACGCACAGGAACGCCGGCTATCATCAGCGCAATTTGCCCGGTTTGAGCCACCTTACCGATAAGCTGAATTTTCCCCTCAGCCTTGACGCCATCGTCAGTATCGTCAAGGGCGAGTGCCCACAGTTCAGCAAACGCATTGCCTTTGATAAATGATGCCGCCATTTCAGCCAGCATAGAGCCACGGCCAAATGCGGTTTCAGCCGCACTGGCAGAAGTGACACGAAAAGGTTGCCCGCCGGGCACCCGTCCGGTTTTCATGCGCAACCCTAAGAGCAGCGTTTTATGCAACATCTGCGGTGTGCCTGTCACTGCGGCGCTGTTATCAAATTCGATATAGCACAGTGGCACCCGAATATTGGATGGAATTTCATTAAATGAGAGAGCCATTTATTGCGCTCCTTTTTTCGTTGATACAGCAGGAATTTCAACTACATCCCCCTCTTTCAGGCGACGTAACCAGTACCCAATACGCGGCTTTTTATCGCCTTTTTCAGTCAGGGGTTCGTAGGTCTCAGGGTCACGAACAACCAACCCCGGTGTGGGTTTAATATGCAATTCAGTCATGGTTTTCATTTATCCTGAATAGGTAAATCAATCAGGGCTTCCTGCTCAGGCGTCCCCGCTGGCTGCCCCCATTGCTGATAATGAGTTTCATAATCGTCTAAATCGTCAATCGCGATCGGGTCCGGCAACGGTTGCGGCGCATCAAAATACAGCCCATACACCGCTACGCCTGCCTGACTTTGCGTATCGCTCCACAGGTTGCCAACCTGAGTCAGGGTGAAGTTACCCGCCGGGGCAATCCGACGGTTGTTTAGCCAGGCGGTGAGCCGTTCAACAATCTGATAAATGCCCGGCACATGAGTTTGTTTGCCGTTTAACACGGACGCGCTGACAAAAATGCCCCAGGTGCTGATAGCGGTATGACGTATCTCGCCCTGGCGACTGCCTAACCAGGCGACGTAAACCGCCGGTGCGGTATTGATAATCAGCTTGACGGCGCTGTCACTCCACTGGCCGGGGTGGGTATCCACTTTGCGCAGTGTCTTACCAAACAACTGCTGAATACCCGCCAGCAATGCATCTGAAATATCACTGGTGATAGAAGCCGGTGTCTTCATCAGATAAATCCCCGCGATTTTTCGCGCTGCCAGACACTGCCCGCGCTGGTGATTTGCGCAATATCACCGCCCTCCGGGCGTTCAGCCTCTTTACTGAGTCCGAGACTGACATCCCCGGCAGCGACTTTTTCCAGCAGACGAATGGCATCTTCACTGTCTTTCGTGGCTTTTTCTGTTGCCGCGCCGTCTTCGAGCGAAAACCGCGCCAGCACACAAGCCACTCTAATCAGGACAGACGGCACCGTTTTCAGCGGCAAAGTCGCGCGACTGTCGATATAGCCGTCAATCGTCGCGCAAGCATCATCCAGCGCCGTTTGTATCAGTCGCTGACGTACAAGAGTCAGTTCATCGGCGGTTAATGCCGCCCAGTCATCAATCTTGACATCCGTCAGGGTGTTCAGACCGTCACGACTGTAGCGCGCGTACATATCGGCGAGCGTGGCGTAACTCATTTATTCGCCTTACTTTTCTTAGCGTGAGCTAACGTAGCTGTATCATCTTGATGAGCCAGCCGCCCCTTTTCGTCATTATCGGTATCTGACGTAATAACCGTGACAGACAGACGGGGATCCGTTTCCAGCGCCTGACGCTGCTCAACATTAACGGCCGGTAACGTGTTTTCACCCTGGTCAAGCACAAACCCGGCCCGGCGATAGCCATCATGGGCGGTATTAACCACGCAAACACCCATCGTTTCGGCGTTTTCAGCCATTGAAATTTTCTCTGACATAACATTTCATGTCCTTTAAACGGGGTTTAAACGGGGTTCACACCCCGTTTAATGGGTGATTAGAGGTAGTCCGCTACAATCAGCTCAAGACGGCCTTTCATTTCATTGCTGACAGTGCCGCCCTTGGCGTCAACCGTTAGCTCACGTTCTAATAACTGCGTGGCTTCTTTCTCCATTGCCGGCGGCACAACCAGATGAGTCGGCCGGATGGCCAGCGGACGCCCGCCATCGGCTTTAAACTGGCGCATGGCGGAAATCACCGACCAGACGTTATCCGCAGTTAGTGGGGCTTTGGCGGCGTAAGCCAGTTGCCAGAAGGCGTAACCGGCTTCACAACGGGTATCGACACCATAACGAATGAGCTTGCGCATAAAGTTTTGCTCATCATCCACTTTATCCATCGCCACCATTTCCGGTGCTTTACGCTGCTGGAAGATGATGGGTTTAATGGCCCTGGAATTATCAAGCACAAACCACGGCAACCCTTTATAGCTGTCGTCTGTCAGAATGTTACTGACCGATTTAGCATCCCCCTTGCCGTCTACATTAGGGTAGACAGGGTGGTCAGCATCAAAGAAGTTCTGTTTGTCGTAACACAGATTGGCGAAGCCGTTTGACAGCGCACCGAATACCAGTTCATCGGGCTGCACACCGGCAGCACGCCCCATTTCAGTAAATAAGGGGGAATAAATACCGATGTTATCGTCTTCAATATCATCCCGATCAACACCGACTGTGCTTTCAAATGGCCGGTTAATGATTTGATAACCGTGTGATTGCATGTCTTTGATAACACGATCACCAATCCATTCACGCATACCGGGAAACTGCCCCAGCCAGCCGTAAGTATTCGATTTTGTTGTGCTCGGTACGACGGTGGCGATTTGCTCATACTGGCTGGGAGCCTGGTCCAGTCCATTTTGAAAATCGCCGTTCCAGCCGGTGAATAACGCTTTAATCAGCGCGGGGGTCACAATCGCCATTATTTGGCTCCTTTTTGTTTGCGTTTCAGGAATTCGGTTTCAGATAATCCCTGGAGCCTCGCCGCTTCTTTTTCAGACGCGGACAGGACGGCCAGACGCGACGGGGGTTTTGTTCTCAGGGTTTGACGACAGGTGAGGGCCGTAATGCCTTTCCGGCCAGAAATCGCGGCATTGAGTTCGGCAATGCCGTGTTGTCTCGCTACCGCACGCAAATAAGGGACCTCTGCTGCTATAACGCGCCCTTGGCGGCGGGCACTGGTAATAATCGATTCTGCACTTTGTTCGCCAGAACGGGCACTTAACACCGCCGCACGACGGGCCAGAATTTGATACGCGCGGGCAGGAACAAACCGCGTTAAATCCACACCACTCAATGCGGCCTCTTCTAAGAGTTGCTCCGCTTCGGTGATATCGGCGGCGGCATCATCAACGATATCGGTTACGCCACTGGTGACGCTGTCCGGGTCTACGGTGTTTTCAATCACCGCTTGCGTATCAACAGCGGCCTGGGCTGAGGCTTTCAGGGTTTCAATCGCGGACAGCGCCTGATTCAGTAAATCACTGAGTGTGTCTTCACTGAGTTCGGTGGTATCGTCGGGCAGTTCAATACCCAACTGCTCCAGCAACTGGAGTAGAATGTCATTCATAAAGGTTTCCTCAGATTTGGGGAATAAGTCAGATGCCGCGAGTACGGCCAGGGATTGCATGCCGGTTAAACCGGGGTCGTTGGTGAGCGCCCCCATCCTCAAATAAAGCGGATGGCCTAACGCGTTATAAGGGAACACCGCAGACAGATACGCCCATTCGAGGTTATCCACTGCTTGCTGTGCTGTTGGAGTCAGTGACAGCCGGACGAATAATCCAAGCCCCTCACGCCACTGCATATCTGTCGCGGGGTTTTTCAGCCAGGCCGCCGCAATCGCGTCTTTGCATGCGGTGGCATCTTCCTCTTGTTTTAACGTCACATGGTTGTAGTCAAACAACACCGGCTGGCCGATGGCCGCTGTTGCTGTAATAAACTGTTCAGCAATCGCCGCATCCATAAACCACTGTCCGCCGGTGACATCCTCCGGCCGGCCGTCACGGGCACTAAT
>NZ_AYSJ01000006.1:163792-206579 GCF_000517265.1 Photorhabdus khanii NC19 | reverse complement strand
AAATGAATTTGCCTGGCGGCGATAGCGCGGTGGTCCCACCTGACCCCATGCCGAACTCAGCAGTGAAACGCCGTAGCGCCGATGGTAGTGTGGGGTCTCCCCATGTGAGAGTAGGGAACTGCCAGGCTTTATATCTAGTGAATACCCTCAGCATAAGCTGGGGGTTTTTGCGTTTTTGGGAGATGGTTTTATTGATTGATTGACCTGCTTCGCCTGATGCCTATCTACTTTAAGAAACACACCGTTGGTTCATCAATCTGTGAATAATCAAAATACGCTATAGCAGTAGCCGACATAAAAAATAACTTAAACAGCTTTTTAAAGCGGATAGAAAAGAAGATGAGTCACGATATTTTAAGTTCAGCTTGTTATGATGGAAATCTTCCAAAATATTCATAAGTCTAGCTTATATACAAATAGTGAGCCCGAATATCTGCTTTAGAATAACCAGAAATTTTTACCTTTTCATTGTTACGGTTATAACTTTTGCTCTGAACCTCTTTCGTTAGCTGCCTGGTTTACTCATGTAGTAGGAATCATGTATGCATTATGTTTATATAATCTAATAACGTTCCATCTTTATATCGTTATGAATATAATTACAATCAGCCCCAGGCGATAATTAATTACTTATTTTTCCATTTACATCACAACCAAAACTGGAATATATCAGCCTTGCCATTATTATGGTTATGTAAAATATTATCATTAGTATGATTAGTTAGAATAGTATTTAGAAATACAGTTGTATTAGTACTGACCGATATTTGGGGTTGAATGCTCTTTTTAATGCTGGTAAATGACGGTAATTAGGCATAGAAAATAGGAATCCGTCACTATTCAATTATATTTGCCGGTTAAAGCATACTGATTATAATCATTGCAGTAAATGGCTGTATCGTTTCTCTTGCATTTTATGTTGTTACCGTTCTCGTATTAGTCCCCATAATGGTGCTTTTCTGGGAGATAATGTCAGTAACAGCAGATTAATCAGTAGATTAGAACTTCAATCTTATCTGAGGTTAACCGACAAATACCATAGAAAACATTGCCTGTTAAATTTTACATTTTTGCTGGAATTGTAGATAAATGTTATCGTTGTATTTTACAATATATATTGAATGAAAATTGTCCTACCAAAGTCTGAATAGATAATAAATCGGGATCACTGTTCCACTACCAGACTAAACTCAAAAAAAGCGTGTTCTGATAGTGTATAAATATGTCATAGCGCTGTGTTTATTATCCTAAATTTTTTTACTAATTTTGTATTGTATTGAAATATGAAGAAAAAACGTCCTATTTTACAAGATGTGGCTGATCGTGTTGGTGTTACAAAAATGACAGTGAGTCGTTTCTTGCGTAACCCCGATCAAGTTTCTGAGCAATTGCGAAAGAAAATAGCTGATGCTTTGGATGAATTAGGTTATATCCCGAACCGAGTTCCGGATATTCTTTCTAATTCTACTAGTCATGCTATCGGTGTTTTGTTGCCTTCTTTAACTAACCAGGTTTTTGCGGAAGTTATCCGTGGTATCGAATATGTGACAGATCGTAATGGTTATCAAACCATGCTGGCTCACTATGGTTACCATTCAGAGAAGGAAGAGGAACGTTTAATTTCCCTGCTTTCCTACAATATTGATGGCTTGATTCTTTCTGAACGTACTCACACACCGCGCACTTTGAAGATGCTGGAAACGGCAGGGATCCCTGTCGTTGAGCTGATGGACTGTGTTTCTCCCTGTATCGACACGGCAGTCGGTATTGATAACTTTGAAGCAGCCCGACAGATGACTGCGGCAATGATTGAGCGTGGTTGCCAGCGGGTGATTTATCTTGGAGCAAGGCAGGATGAAAGGACCATTATTCGCCTGGAAGGTTATGAAGCTGCAATGAAAAGCGTAGGTTTAAAGCCAGGTAAGGTAATGACACCTGACAGCTCTTCTTACACCTTAGGGGGGAAACTACTGAATGAAGCACGAACAAAGTATCCTGATGTGGATGGTCTGTTTTGTACCAATGATGACCTCGCTATCGGAGCAATTTTTGAGTGTCAACGTCAGGGGATAGCTGTACCGCATGATATTGCGATAGCGGGTTTTCATGGTCACGATGTTGGTCAGGTGATGACACCAAAACTTGCCAGTGTGTTGACATCTCGTGACCTAATGGGACGGAAGGCTGCTGGATTATTGATGGCACGGCTGAAAGGTGAACATTTACCACAGAAAATGATCGATATCGGTTTTCAGTTATCCTTAGGAGAAAGTATTTAATCGGTCAACTGGATTCACATTTTTTGAATTCATTTGCGATAAACATCACATTTCCATTTCTTGAATATTCCGTGTTGTTGCGAAATTTCCCTCTACTTCTGATAATGTTACCGATAACAGTTACCGGTAACATTTTGTGGGTGAAATATCTGCGCTAAGGAGTTTATATGAGAGATACCCAGCATTCGAATCATGTTTTTGTGCTTATGGGGGTATCCGGCAGTGGTAAGTCTGCTGTTGCCAATGCTGTGGCTTATAAACTGGACTCCGCTTTTTTGGATGGTGATTTTTTACACCCAAGATCTAACATTAATAAGATGGCTAAAGGTCATGCACTGAATGATGAAGATCGTAAGCCTTGGTTGAAATCACTAAATGATGCGGTTTTTGCTATGCAACGCACAAATCCGGTTTCCCTGATTGTTTGTTCTGCTTTAAAAAAGCATTACCGGGATATGTTGCGTGATAATAATAAGAATCTGTCATTTCTTTATATGAAAGGTGACTTTGATTTAATTGAAAATCGGTTGAAAGCACGTAAAGATCATTTCTTTAAACCTAAAATGTTGGTATCTCAATTTGAGGCATTAGAAGAACCGGGTAGTGATGAAAAGGATGTTTATCTGATCGATATTAGATCGTCTCTTGATGAAGTGATTAATCACTCAATAAGAATAATTAATAGTGTCATTTCAGGGGAAAAATAATGAGTACTTTGACTTTAGTGCTGACAGCAGTTGGCTCGGTTCTTTTACTACTGTTTCTGGTGATGAAGGCCAGAATACACGCTTTTGTTGCGTTAATACTGGTTTCTATGGGGGCGGGTGTTTTTTCTGGTATGCCATTGGATAAAATTACCGAAACAATGCAAGAAGGCATGGGTGGAACATTAGGCTTTCTGGCGATTGTTGTTGCACTGGGAGCGATGTTTGGTAAGGTGCTGCATGAAACAGGTGCGCTGGATCAGATTGCGATTAAATTATTAAATAGTTTTGGTGAAAGCCGTGCGCATTATTCATTGGGGATCGCTGGTCTGGTTTGTGCTTTGCCGCTGTTTTTTGATGTAGCGATTGTTTTATTGATTGGTGTGGCGTTTGCAGTAGCGCGCCGTACTGGCGGTAACGTAGTGAAACTGGTTATTCCTTTGTTTGCCGGTGTTGCGGCAGCCGCAGCGTTTCTGTTACCTGGCCCAGTTCCGATGTTGTTGGCTTCACAGATGAATGCTGATTTTGGCTGGATGATCCTGATTGGTATCAGTGCAGCAATTCCTGGGATGTTACTGGCTGGTCCAATCTTTGGTAGTTTTGTCAGTAAATATGTTACTTTGGATTTACCCGCGGATATAAGTGAACCAAGTCTTGGTCAAGGTAAGATGCCATCTTTTGGTTTGAGCTTGTTGCTGGTTTTATTCCCTTTGGCTTTGGTTGGATTAAAAGCTGTTGGTGAGCGTTTTGTTGAACAAGGTTCTGGATTGTATTTGTGGCTTGAATTCATCGGTCATCCATTCTCTGCGATTCTGGTTGCTTGTCTTATTGCCATTTATGGTCTGGCAATTCGCCGTGGGATGAGTAAAGAAAAAGTGATGGATATCTGCTCTTCGGCTATTCAGCCTGCTGGAATTATTTTGTTGGTTACCGGGGCCGGTGGTGTATTCAAACAAGTGTTGGTGGATTCCGGGGTTGGTCCTGCGTTGGGGAACGCATTGATTGGCGCGGGCCTGCCAATTGCATTAGCCTGTTTTATCCTTGCTGGTACCGTGCGTGTTATTCAAGGGTCTGCGACTGTTGCCTGCTTGACAACCGTTGGTTTGATCCTGCCGGTTGTTGATGTATTGGGATATTCGGGAGCTCAACTTGCAGCTCTTTCAATCTGTATTGCGGGGGGATCTCTGGTATTGAGCCATGTTAATGATTCCGGTTTCTGGTTGTTTGGTAAATTTACTGGTGCGACAGAATCTCAGACACTAAAAACATGGTCAATGATGGAAACTATTCTTGGAATAACGGGAGCTGCGGTTGGGATGATTTTCTTTGCCATGATGTAATGTTTCTTCTGAGTTTTTAAGATGCTGTCACAAGATGGGAAGATGAAGATCTTAAATTAATGCCGTTTTCTAGGAAAACGGCCATATAAGTTAGTTATGTAAAGATATCGATGAAACTAGAATAGGCTCCTTACTAATGGATGACGATTGCACCAGCGATCTTTATAGCTAAGAGAAGGTCTGCCAATAGAATAACGCATAGTTTTTTGATGTTGCTGGCAGAGGTCTGAAGCATTCTGAATATTTAACCACATTAAAATACTGCCAACACTGAGATTGGAATATTCAGGATCGAGCCCGCCGTCTACTGCGTCAAATGAAATCCATTGGGGACTGTCTGCTTTTATGACTAGATCATAGGCTACCGGGGCACCATTGATAGTTAATACATTCCCGTACAGATGTTGTTTGAGTTCGGTATATAATTCAATTAATTTTTCTTTTTCTTCTTCATTGTGCGTTTTATATGTCCAGCGTTTTTCGTACAGTGCAGTGTAAATATCGACGAACTCTTGACAGGTAAAATCGTCAATTTGATGTATTTCCCCGCCAGAACGCTTAAATTTGTTAATTTCATTACTTCGATTTCTTCTTGTTTTATAAGAAAAATTATCTTTAGCAAGACAAACTGTTCGTTTGTTTAACCGACCATAACAAACGTTGATAAAATTTTCTTTGTGCAGGAGCGAGATGGTTTTAGATTTCCCTGGGATTAGGGTTTTTAGATGTTTGGCGATAGGAAAGATAATTTCATCATAAGTGAAGAAGTGGTAATCTTTTTGATGACTTGCTGCCAGATGATGATCTTTGCATGTAAAGTATGCACCTTCGATAACGTTTTCTATTGTTGGGTTTTCTTTAACGTAAAAGATAAAATTATTCCCAAATTTTTTGTTTAAAAAACTTACAATATTAGGGTGGGTGGATATTCCACCGCCATAAAGAGAATAGGCTTACTGGTAACGTTCAAAACTACATTCTTTCCAGCCGGAAATGAATCTTCTTATAGAACCTTTAGGATATTTTTTTGAAAAAATCATATTTTAAATACTCTTTTTAACGCTATGTGTTACAGATGGCATAAACTTATTTTTCATTGCATTAAATATAGTGAAAAAGATAATTTATCTTTAATTAAATTGATATCTTGTGAGCTTGCTCATATTGTCGTTCACAACGCTAAGATTTTTTTGCACTAAATACAATATTGGTACTTAGCGTTATTCCTAACGAAGCTTCATCGCGTTGCTTATTGATCGAGAATATTTATTAATTGCTGATATAGCGCTTCAGCACTGCGTTCATAGCCTATGGCTGAAAGGTGAACATAATCTGGGCGCGCAAGATCTTGTTGCGCCCAGCTTCTAATTGAACACTCACCACCCATATATTCACGCCAATTCCAGAATAGTGTGTGCTGCTCCTGAGCGACTTCCTGCTGAATACGGATGACGTCATTCAACATTGCTGGTTGTTGTGTTGTACAACTTGCTGCTTGACTGTTTTTCAAGGAATCCCCTGGCCCGATAATAAGGATAACTGCTTTTGGTAAATGATGACGAATCTGTTTTACCTTGTTTTCCAGTTGCTGGCGATAACTCTCTAAGTCTAGAGAATCATTAAATGCTTCATTGGTGCCATAAGCGAGGATCACCATATCCGGGTACATTTGCGCTAATGTATTAATCCATTGTGGCTGCCACTTATCCATCATGCTAATAGTTGCACCATTAATACCTAAAGCGGACAACATAACACCTGGCTGTTTACGTTTGATAAACCAGCCACCTAATTTTAACTGATTATTTTGTATCGCTATAATATTAACCGGGAATGTGACCGATTCTTCAGTGGAAAATTGCCATTGACCGTGAGTTACCGGTAATTTAAGTATTCTCTTGGTTGCAGACTGAACCAGAATTTGAGAATCACCTGTTGCCTGGTATAACGTTTTAAGTTGATAGCGATCACGAGATGGTGAAAACAGTTCTAAAGTTAATTGACTCGTTTGGCTATCGGGTTCTGCAATTGCACCACCGAGAGGGAAATCAGGCTGATTATCTTTGCGACTGGTCGTTAGTTCCCATTGCTGTTGATTGCCTGTCATGCTGATTATCGCGTTACGTTGGCCGGGCACATTTATTGGGCTGATAAAGCCAATACCTGCATTACCAAAACGTTGTTGTAATAGAGACCGGAGTTTGCCGGTAAAAAAGTCTGCGGCAGTATGGGAGTCACCTATCTGAACAAAATGCAGTTGATTATGGCGGCTGTTGTGAAGTTTATCTGCCAGTAAGGTGAGATTGTCTTCACCAAAGTCTGTTAACTGCTGGTTTGCGTTTACAGGCTGTTGCGTTGGCAACGGCTCTGGTCTTTGCTTATGGCATGATATCAAACTTAAAGAGAGTATGATGACCAGACCAAGGCCGGTGGAGTGATATCGCCGGCGGCATTGTTTAAATCTTTCCATTTTGTTTGGCTGGTTCCTGAATAAATTCAATTAATGAGAATATATTGTCCGAGATAGTTTGCTGGCCTTTCAAACTAAAATGTATACCATCACCGCTTCTGAGTTTAATTTTGTTACTATTATCGCCAATATAATCAGAATAATCATCCGTATGGTATTTAAAAATGTCATTAACAGAAACGTAGATTTCCCCGGCTTTCGCCACTTCTGATTGATACAATGATCTTAGATATTCCATATTAGCAGAGAGTTTTTTCTGTCGCATATTGGGAGGGCCAATCCAGATAACATTAGCGCCGTGGTTATGTGTTTCGGTAAGGATCATATCGATACGTTGGCGATAGAGGTTTTCCCAATCAGGACTCGCGAATTTCAGGTAGGTGCTTCCATGTCTTGGTGGCATATCCCAGGGGTCATTTGGGCCCAGGAAAATAACAACCAGCTTGATATCGTGATTAGCTTCCAGTGCCTTATTGATAGTTTCCGGCCAGTTAAAAAAACTGGGGTAAGCAAGCCCGGTACTTTGTTTGCTGAGATTAATACTTGAAATACCGTAATCCTGATAGAGCCGACGTTTCAGATGCGGGGCAATGCCTTGCATCATTGAGTCTCCGGCAAAAAGCACTTTATCCTTGGCTGTCAGCGTCACATTGGTTTTGGCGATAACTATACTGGAATGAACATTATTGTCTGAATTGCGGAGCACTGATGAACCGATAGAATTAGCATAAGGAGATTTTTGTAATAATTCAGGGAAAGTGGCAGGAAGATTTGCCATAGGAGAGGTATAACCACCCAAGAGCTTCAGCCCGATCTGAAAACCCGCAGGAAGGGTGATATTCGCTTCCAGGGGAGTTTGCTGATGATTGTCACTGTTATTGCCGGTGGTATGTAAAATGAATGTTTCTCCCGCCGCGAGTACACCTTGTTCCAGATTATCACCTAAATCCCAGAGCGGATTACCTTGTAAGGCTGCCCACGGGCTTTGCTGGTGGTATTTTTGTTGCCAGAATCTATCCAGTGAATGGTGATTCAGCCAGATTAACAGTAGACTCGTTAATACCACGATAAAAATGGCTTGCCCGGCAGTTTTTAAATTAGATTTGAATTCAGAAATTAGCATAGATGAATCCTGGCATTCCTTGTGGTGAAAGCATGAATACTAAAGTCAGAATAATTGCTAATGGTATTGGGTAGTATATCCATGAAATCTGAGAATGAATTTTCCCAACGGCTATTTTTAGATTAATCAGCCACGGATAAATAATAAAGAGTCCCCAGAACATCAGTAACAACCCACCGCTGGCTATTATCGAGTGAAATAAATCTGGTGATATCAATTGATTTAATAATGTCAGGGCATCATCCAGAGTAGGGCAACGGAAGAAAATCCATGCCAGACAGACAAAGTGGAAGGTGATAATTCTGGACAAAAATGAGGTTGCCGGATTTTTGGATGTATTTTCGTTTTTTGAAGAAAATAACTGATATTTAACATTGAGGATGATTAATCCTAATCCATGAATCGTTCCCCAGATAATGAAGTTAATTCCGGCGCCATGCCATAAACCGGAGATGACCATAGCGGCAAACAAATTAAGATTTTTACGTATAAATCCCTTTTTATTACCGCCAAAAGAAATATAGACATAATCACGGATAAATTCAGATAAACTAATATGCCAACGGCGCCAGAAGGCTTGTAAGTTTTCCGCCAGATAAGGGGCATTAAAGTTTTCAGGTACTCTGAATCCGAGGAGTAGCGCTAATCCGGTAACAAGATTGGTATAGCCAGAAAAATTAAAATAGATATGCCAGGCATAGGCATAAATACCAACCAAGATTTGCCCTGCATTGTAGCTGGTAGGATCATCAAAAACTGGGTTTACATAATTTTCGGATAGATAAGAGCTGAACAGGAATAGTTTGGTTATTGCCAATGCAATCAGCAACATTGCTCTTGATGGTTCAATGATCACTCTTGATGAAATCTGGATTTGAGGTAAGAAATCTTTAGCTCGATTTATAGGTCCGGCAACAATACTGGGAAAAAAGCAGAGATATAAAACGACATCAGGGAATGATGCCCGGGGGATTTCTTTTCTTGTGACAGAAACGACATAGCTGACGGAATGAAATGCATAGAAAGATAAACCCAAAGGCAGGAGTAGTGTCAGTATGGGTAAATCTATGGATAAACCAAAGGTGGCAAATGCTTGTTGCAGGTTTTCTTGAAAGAAAGAGTAATACTTGAATGCGGTGAAACATCCCAGAATACCTATCGTCAGAATGGTAAATGTGATGCGGTCGGATAGAAATTTGCCAGCTATGTTTGTTAAAAGATAGATAAATAGCGTATAGCCAAATAAGATACCGGCGAAAAGTGGATTAAAAGAAAAGACAAACAGATAACTTGCGATTATCAACAAGTAGTTTTGTGCTTTTGCACTTTTTTGTAGCATCCAATACAAGAAAAAGAGGGCAACAAAGGACCCTAGAAACTCAAAAGAAAAGAAATTCATATTAAACTCTGGCTAATCATTTCGTCGCAGTACAAGGGTAATAATGAGCAATATTATAATATCTAATCTAAATATTCTATCAATGAGAAAGATACGCTGGTGAACGTAAAAAATCATCCGCTTCATGCCTTTGTTATGAAGCGGATGATATTGGTTGTTGGGGCTATATATGCGGGTTCATACTTATTTAGCATCTTAGTTATGGTCGTTTTTAGCGAACTCTTGTGCTTGAGTAATAAGCCCTTTGTTGCTGTTAAACACTTTATGCAGATAGCTGTTGTAAGTAGAACCTAATTGTGAATATCCTTCAAGATTATCAATCAGTTTGCTGGTATTCAGCGATTCCTGGCTGTTTCTCTGTTTAGCGCGTGAAACACGTAATGATTCATAAGCGTTATGGGTATTCATATTTCTCATATAAGCTTCGACAGAATCATTGATAGTCGGGTAGGACGAATAACCTTTTATCTTACCCTGGGCCCTCTTACAGCTGTTACCGCAACGCATACCAAACAAGTTGTTATTTTGTTGTGCAAGTTTAGATGTTCCCCAACCAGATTCTGTTGCAGCCTGAGTTGCGACAAAATGGGTTGGGATAATGTCAACACGGCTCAGTAGCTTGTTCCAGTTAACTTTTTTAGGCGAGATGCTACAGCTCACATTATAGTTTTTGCAAATACGTTGCAGGAACCTGATATCCTGAGTGGACCAATGTTTGGCTTTCTGGTGTTCCAGCAGCCATTTCCGTTCCTGCATAATTTGTTGATTGTGTTTATCAATCACAGGGACAACAACATTTAAAAACGCTTTCTTACGTGGGATGCCCGAAGGGTATTTTCGCAAATCTGGCAAATTGCTTTGTGTGCCATTGTGAGAATACTCCATGCTTTTAGTGGTGCTGGTTGATGCGTGACTAAAAGCGGAAAACAATAGTGAAATAAAGAAAGCGAAGATGGCAGTTGTCCTCGTCGTTTGAGAGGGCATTGCTTTTCCTCGTTTGCTCTGAATAAAAAACAGACTAATGCTAGCAAAATAAATCCAGCATAGCCAGAGTTATTGGTCATTCATAAATATATTTTCTGTAATTAAAATTGTTATTTTGTGAATTTACTCTATAGTTTTTTATTAATTTATAGATGGTTAAGTATCATTTTTGTATAAAACGTTGCTTTCCTGGATTAGGCTATTCATTAGGTATGATAATGATTGTTTTGTTCATTTCACGCCTGCGAGGTTTTTTCCAAAAGAAAAATGATCTGTAAACCAGCGTGTCGAGTATCCAAAATTATTGAACTCAGTTCGAGCCATTTATTTATAGTACTGCTAATCGTAAAAACACCGCAGCGAGCAATAAACTAATGGATATTAATATTGCCGCTATAAGAATAAGTATCATTTTCATAAAAAGGTAACCTGTTACCGATATGGTTTTTACTCTGTGAGTTAAAATTGAGCTGTATCTGTCATATTTGAGTTGATTTTATAATATGCCCATTATCGTTGGCTTGGCTCAGTTCAGGATATTCGATATGGTTCTAAATGTTAAGTTAAAATAAGTAACAATGTGTTACAATTATCTATTTTGGTAGATGTTATAATAACACAGTAATATATATGTATATAAAAATAATAGTTTTTAAATAATTTATTTTTTTATAATATAAATAACTATCTCTTGGTTTTTATATTAGCAGTGTTTTTTTGAATTTGAATTATATTTGATTTGTGATCGAGTAAGTTATGTTTGTTATATTCTTGTATTGCATATAAATATATTAACGTCTAATAACTTGTTTTTTTACTTATTTATCTTTTATTTATATTGTTGATTTTTAACCAATTATTATATATTTTAATATGTTGCGATAAATTTTTATTTTATGTTTTTTCATTATTATCCATATTGTTTTTCTACCTGATTATTATCCTTTTTATATATTTAAATGTAATGGTTGTTATGAATTTTTTATATTTTAAATAAAAATGTAAAACATAGATTTTGTATTGTTTTTTTATACTATTGGTAATGATGATGTGTTTTTTTCTATTTTTCAGATAATCGTACCATTTTATTAGGAAATTAAGCGAGTATGCTTGATTATTTAATATTAGAATTATCATTACCTTACATAAGTTTCAAGTAAGTTGTAAATGTAAATGGATTTTCTTGCAGAAACACTTTGTTACACATTGTTACTTATTGAAACATAAATTTTTGGTTAGACAGCGAGAAATAGGGAACATTTCCTTTGCCTCCTGGTTAATTGTATTCAAAATTCAGAACAGAAGTTGCTTTCAATTCCCCTGCTATGATGTTTTGGGGATCATAAACGTAGTAGTAGGCATTAAAATCGATTGTAAAGTGTTTATCGATAACGTTGTCGGCATTTTTGCTGAATAGCGGTGTTGCTCCGCGAGAGGAAGACGGTGAAGCGCTGAAAGTTATGGGTGTTGAATTACCTTGTTGAGAGACACGGATACCAACGCCTTTAGCGGCATCTGCTTTGCTATCAATTAACGTTTGGTTGTCGTTTGGTAGTAAATTATTACTGCTTAGGTAGGCTTTAACTGAACGTGAAGTTTTACCATTTTTGAGATAATCACATGCAAAGTTGAGTGTAAAAGGTGTTTCTCCTCTATTTGTTCCGTTAAGCAGTGTAGCGCGGTTAACTTTTGGCAGATTCACTGTTAATCCCGCATTTGAGAAGTTACAAGTTGTCTCTTTACGATCAAAAGTCATGGTGATCGGTTGGTAATAGATATCCTCAGAATGAGTTGGCCACACCCAGGTGAGAATAAAAGTCAGGAAATCTGTAGCAAAACGAACAATAGCGTCAAGGATCCCTAGATTAGTAGTGTCCATCGCAATAACAGCTGTTTTTAATGTTGCATTATTGCCGGAAAAGACGTGAATGTTATTACCTCCAGGTCTGCCATTCAGTAGCTTAACATTAAGCGTAAATTGGGCTTGTAATGTGCTGGCTGGATAGGTTGTATTACTGTTTCCCAGACTAATAGTGCCGCTGGGAGAAAGATTTGTGATAGTCACTTCTACATAATCTTTACCACCATTGAATCCCAAAACAACTTTGTTTCTGGTAAAAGGAGAGCCATTAGCAACAGAGTTTTGTTTCCACAATGCGTTTCTGGTGCATGTAAAATAGCCGGAATACCGGGTGTTCAATAGCCAAGTTTCATTACTGTTCAGATAGAGATTATCTGTCATATTAATTGTGATTGCCGGTGCGGTTATCGCATGATTGGGTTTACAGTCTGCATAAGCGATACTGCTGCCACTCAGACTGATTAAAGCCGCCAGATACAATAGCTTAAGTTTCATGATTTTCTCCCTTAACGGCAAATATTGGCGGTTGAGTCCATTTCAGGCTGTGGATCGTTTATTATGCAGCTTTTTTCGCCTGACTGACCGATACGGACATAAATTTGCTGTGGTAATTTCTCTACTCGCAGGAAAACCATACTGCCCTGACCAACATATCCCAGGCTGTGACCTTCTGAATCGACAATTTCAGTACCAAAAGGTAGAGGTTTACCATTGGCTTGAGTGGCGTAGAAAATAAAAATTTTCCGCTGGTCTGTTTTAAATCCGAGATGAGCAATGGCACCGGAATACGGCGCAACGTCTCTGATGTTACCGATAAGTTCAGCCGCCCCTTCCGGCACTTCACTGGTATCTAGCATGATGGCGTTTTTACGGTAAGGAGAAAGATAAGGTATCAGCAATTTACCGCTGTTATTGGTTACCATGCTTTTATCACCATTCACAGAAGCGTTAATTGTGCCTGGCGCGTCAATGATTGCAAAGGTTTCCCCTACTTGGTTAGCGGCCAGAATTCCACCCCGATAAGCGACTAAACTGCCTGTTGCACCCAGCCCCATTTGGCGATAACTCTTGGATTGGCTATAAGAGCTATTTAGTGTGGAAACGGATGTTTTATAGGTCAGATTTGCACTGGTTGTTGTGGAACCACTTTTCTGATCTGAAACGTTGAAGTGGTAATTCAGGCGGTTGTTCTGGTCTGCGCTGCCACTTAATCCCAAATCACTGTTGTTGTAATGCTTGTCATTGATTGAGACATTACTCGTCAGATAGGCTGGGGAATCAAACAGCTCAAAAGGAATAGAGAGTGTCAGATAATAGCGCTGCTCCTCTTTGTTTTCTGTTTCATTGATATTGTATCGGACACGGCTTGCCGTCAGGGTATAATTGATTTTACCCAGATTGTTGGAATACCCCATTTGATACTCTCTGTTTTTGTTCTTTGTTCCCCAATAATCACGGAATGTCCCTGAAAGAAAAAGTGAACCCGCACTGTTACCAAGACTCTGGTTCAAATTGATATTGAAGGTGTTTTTCTGGTGAGAATAGTATTGTCGGTTATATCCGTTGCTCATCCTGTCATGTAGATTAATGGCATCGAGCAGGTTCAGGTAGTTTTTAGTTGAATAGCGATAAGCCGCCAGAGAGAAGTTCGTTCCTGTTTGTGGAATATAGCGGCTATAAGACATTTTGTAGCTCTGGCCTTTCATTGTTGGGTTGTTATCAAATTTGGCACTGGATCGTGAAATATCAAGTGAGATAGCGCCAATTGGTAGGTTAAAGCCACTGCCTAACAGTAATGAGTAATAATCTTTACTGATGATGGTACCTGTATAACCCGTCAGGACATTATTAAAGCCATATTGATAGCTGGCTTGGAAAAAGTTTGGTTTATAACGACTGTTGGCAATGTGTGTTTTACCTGCACTGATATCGTATTTGCCAAGACCTTCTTTCATCATATTAGGAACAGATGCAAAGGGAACAGTAAAGCTGTTGGTACGTCCTGTCGCTTCTGTGACTTCGACAAATAAATCTCCACCCGAACCTGTTGGTAAAATAGTATCAATGGCAAAAGGTCCTGGTGGTACATTGCCCTGATAAATAACAACATTATTCTGGGAGATTTTTACCAGAGCGTTAGTTTGTGCAACTCCCCGGACGATAGGGGAAAACCCTTGCCAGGCATCAGGGTACATGCGCATATCTGTTTTCAGGTTGATACCCCGGAAACGGAAAGAATCGAACAGATCACTTGATGTATAGCTATCACCAACGCGAAGTTCTGCGTTAATTGATGAAATGCCCCGTTGCAAATAACGGGTATTATTACTCCATTTATTGCCACTTGAACGTGTATAGTAATAAGAGGATTGATCACGTAATTGCCAGCCAAACAGGTTCAAACCGCTATTAAGTGACACGTAAGCATTATCTTCATTCTCATAGTTACTGCTCTGTTTATTTCTGTTTTGAGTATGGTAATAGTTGGCATTATAGGAAAGCATAGCGCCTGGAATTCCTCTGTCCCAGAAGGCAGGATCGATATAGCCTTTCAGTTCATGTTTAATATAAGCCTGAGGAACGACCAGATGCAGGCTGAGTTTAGGAACATCAAGATTAGCGGTTCCCTCATGTATTACTTTAGCCAGAAGAGTTTCACCTTTGGATAAATTTTCTGCTGGTAGTTGATTTGTATCAATTTTTATCCCCAGTCTTGGTAGATCTTCGGTTAATAAGTAGATGTCTTTGCCATCGTTCTGGATATTAATATCAAATCGACCTTTCCAGTCATTATTCAGGTATATATTAATATCGTAGCGGCCGGCGGGTAATTCTGAAGTAGACGAAAATCGAGATAAATCCGCTTTTGCAGATTCGCCGGCCAGAAAATCAGTATTAAATGTTGCGGCATAACATAAGCAATCTGTATACAGGATAGTGGCTATTATCAGAGTTAACGGGCTAACTTTTTCTCGTATCATGTTTTATGCTATGCCAGTAATATCATTATTGAAGTGGTAAAGTTAATTTATTTATAGCACCAAAATCATCAACAATAGCTAGAGTTAATTTGTCTCCCGCTTTTACTTTTTCATTGGTACTGAATGAATGAGAAGAGAACGGTTTGATGATGGTTCCCTCGTTTAATAAGTTAGGTTGAGCATTGGAAGATTTAAGACCGACGATATTCAGGATATAGGGTGATGAATTCTCCAATTTTAGTTGGTTGCCATCACGTTTTAATGCAATATGCTGTCCGATCTGCTTAGGTGAAATAGAGAGCTTTTCAGGCCGGTAGAAAAATTTGATCCGGGTACGAATAGCAATCTGCATGACGTTTTTATCGGTACTATTTTCTGCAATGGGTGGAATATCCATAACATTTAAATAAAACAGTGATTCACGATCAGTAGGTAGGTTGCTATTAGTGTGTTTTATTCTCAGTTGCTGGCCGTTATTGCCGTCAACTTTAACTACTGGGGGAGTCAGCAGAAAGGGAACTTTAGCTGTTTCAGGTGTTGAATTAGGATCGCCATCATCTATCCAGGATTGTACCAGAGAGGGTTGATCGCCCGTATTTAATAATTGAACGGATACTTCTTTATTATCGGCTGGATAAATAACCCGTGTTGTATTAATAACGATGTTGGCATGTGCAGATAAAGCTGTTACCGAGAATAATGTAGCTAGGAATAATTTCTTCATAACGTTATTTTTTTCAAAGTAAAGAAGCCTATTTGGATAAATAGGCTTTATCTGTTGTAGTAAATGCTTATAAGTAAGCAACGTGATAAGTTACCATTGTTATTACTTTACCTGGTTCCGCATCAGCAATACCTACTTTATAATATTTCGCATAGAAATCGATAACTTCAGGTGCTGGAGTAGAGCCTTTAATTCCCGTATCAAAAGCTTTATTTAGCATGAGCGGGGTATTTTCTTCTGCATATTTAACAATAGCGATACCTACGTTTTTAGGTTTACCATTTGCATTCAGTTCCTGGTTCATCAGATATTTACCATCGTTAGCAATGGAGTGCGCTGATGAGAAGTGGATTTTCAACATGGAGGTTGCTGGGTCGAAACCGACTGCTTTGGACTGGCAGTTAGAAAATTCCAGTGAAAACGCTTTTTTACCAAAATCGATCAAGCCTTCCTTTTGTCCGGCTTGGGTGATTGAGATAGGTTCCAATACTATCGTCAGATTAGCTGCGGCACCACCGTTAATAGTACAAGTGGCGTCAGTAACTGCACCTGAGAAATGTAATGTACCACCGGCGGAATTATCAGCCGCAATAGCAGAGCCTGTAAAAATAAGAGCGGCGGCAGTGGATAATGCTAGTTTATTCATTTTTCCTCTCCAGGAGTAGGGACATCTTTAATTGATCTTATCAGGGGGGTGAAGATAGGGGCCCTGAATCCCCTAATACATTAGAAAGATTTAAAAATAATACCTGTATCTATCTGTAGAATAAGATTTATTTTATGAGCTTAAAATATAAATCAACATATTATATGGTTGAAAATAATCTAGTAACTTAAGCCAGCTTAAATAAATTTAATTTTTTTAATGTAAGTTCTTATTTTATCTACTTAGATGAGGCTGATATTGTTCATACATATTTATAACTTAGAAGTATACATTATAGACAGGTTGAACTTATTTAAGAAGGTATTTGCATTATTTAAACTAAATTAAGAATAAATGTCTGTTTTCATTATTAATATAGCGAAAATACTCTAATCTTGGTATTAAAAAAGAATTAATATCTGATTTTTGTGTTGTTTTTGAATTTTATTTCTGTTAATAGTTGTTTTGTTGACTAATGTTTTTGTGATTTTTTTATTTATTTTTTAAATGTTGCTTAATATTAATTATTTTATATCAGCTGGTTATTGGTTTTTTATCTTTGTAAATGTTTTAATACGGTTTTTGTATCCTGTGAAATAATGTCTTGGTAATGTGGGTTTTTTTCGTTGACTGTGATTGGCATAGTTTGGTTTTATTATAGATGATGTTAATTTTATATTGTGATGTGACATTATGAGAATGATAAGTAATAATCAATTATAGTTAAATGGGATTATTATTTGAGAAATAGTAATCTAAGATTTTTTCCTCGCTGTGAAGAGGAGCAGTCAATAGAAATAGATGAGTCAATGACTCTATTGCTGCTCTTTCGCTTTTTCTGCTAATTGTGGGAAATCAAGAGCAGTCCAGTAGTGTTCTGGTACTGGAAGCTCTTTCATTTGATGGCTGGGCCACAATTGTAATTCAGCCAATTCAGATAATGTGTAGCCAGAATATTGTTGTGGCAAAGTAAGCCTGAGTGGATGCTGCTGCTCTGTCGGCACCATATTAGGTGTACGATCGCTGTGAGTATGATAATCACGTTGAAGAACTAAGCGCTTATCAGGCACACGACGTTTACTGTCCCACCAGATACCATCGATCTGTTCAAACATTTTCCGGGTTTCATCAGAGGATAGGGCTTCCAGTTCATTCAGTGCAGGCGGCAGAATAGCTTGCATTGATAAGCGGTATTGCTTCATGGAAGGCACTTGTCCTGACAATATCAATGAAAGGGAAAGACGCGCTCCCAGCAAATTAGAGTAGAGATCTTCAGGAGAAAACGCAGAGACTTTTTCAGAAAACCCCGGTACAGATTGATAACCATACCATTGGGCAATTTCATGCCATGCGGCAAGTTCAAAAGCCAGTTTTACCGCCAGATAAGCACTTAGGGTATAACGTTGTTCTATCGCCGCTGGTGGCGTGAATTGATAAAACTGGATGCGGCGTGATGCTAATTCGTTGCCTAATTCTATTTTCCACTCTTCCCCAAGACGAGGCCAAATTTGACTGAACAGAAAAACTGCATTATCAGCCGTATCCCGCACATGGGAAATATCAATGAATCCACCTCTGCGAGTATATATTATCCCTACTTTTTCATTACTGATTCCTGTTAATGAAGCAACGGTACCAAAAAAACTGTTGTTATAGCGATGTTCGCCAAGATCATCGGCATCCAGCACATTAGCTATTTGATAAAAAGGGACTGGAATAGCCAGTAATTGTGTTTTTAAATCATAACCAAAAGCACAGCAGGCCCTTAATCCTTCGGGAGAGCGGATTGGATCAAGAGCAGGCCATGCACGGGTTGCTTCGGCGGTTGTTTCACTATTTAGATCAGGTTGTATTGGTACAATTGGTGAAAAAGTTCCCTGACATCCTGCAACTAAAGTTAGAGCGGCAATCCATAAACGCAATTTCAAAAAGCCTCTCCCACCTGAAAATAAAATCCGTTGCTTTTTTTACCGATACCAAAGTCCAGTCTTACATTCATTTTTGGTTTAAATTCAAAACGATATCCTGCGCCAACGGTGGGGAGCCAGTTTCCTGAGCCAATATCTTCGGCCTGATGGCTCATGGTGCCGGCCCCTGCCCACAAGACAAATCCGTGTCGCCAGTCTAGTTTGTGTCGGTATTCCAGTTGGGTGCTGATAACATTTTTGTCCCGATATCTGCCTTCATAATATCCGCGCATCCGGTTACTGCTTCCCAGCATCGACAGCATATTCCACGGTACCTGACCATCAGCGAAACGGCCATGACTATCGAATGCCAGTACCGATTTTTCATTTAATTGGTAATAGATGCTGTATTGCATATCTACGGTGTTAAACCGGCGGTCACTGCCTAATGTCGGGGAAAAATGGGTGTAAGTAAGATCAAGAACTTGTCCCCGATGAGCGTTAGGTAGAAAATCCCGTGTATCATAACTGAAATAGGCACTGATACCTGAACTTAATATGGATTGTCCGTCCTTTTCTGCGGCGAACAGTTTTTTCGCGCCTTTATCGGGATCTTTAGCGTATAGCGATGAAAAATCCCAGCCAGCGCCCAGATAGGTGGAATCAGCAACCTGATAGAGAACTCTGGGTTGCAGGCGCAATTCCTGTGATCGGTATTTTTCTTTATTATCATCTACCTTACCCGCGTCATATCCGCTTCCCCAGTAATAGGTGGGAACGTTATTCAGTGTGCCGGAAAGGAAAAAACGCCATTGATCATCAGCAAAAAAACTGTAGTTATCAAATGTGAACCCAAAAGCACCTGTTGAAGAGGCAAATCCATTCAGGGAAAGGGAAGAGATTTGGCTGGTATGGTCGTGATCATCTGGCCGGTAAAGCCCAACTACGGCAACACCGATGCCAGCGCCTAATTCAGGGGTATAAAAAGGACCGGGCAAAATGCCCCAGTCAATGGTTTTACTGTTGTCATAGGTATTACTGCCCCCTAATTTTTCCAGCCAGCCGTCGATTTTTTCCCTGCTAAGTGGTAATTGACCATATGAGAAATCAGAAATAAAAAAGCTGGCTAAAGCCAGCCCATATAGAGTACAGCGGATTTTCATTAAAAGCGGAACTCACCTGAAATATAGAAGCTATTACGTTTGTTAAAGCCAACTTCAGTCAGTAGATTGAAATTGCGCGTGACTTCCAGCCTTGCCCCAACGGTATTATTCCAGCGGGAAGCAACATGCTGTTTTACTTTGAATTTCATACTATCGTAATCATCGAATGCACTTACCAATTTGTCAAACATGGGGGGTAAATTCAGATTACTAATATTGCCTTCAAATTCCTGAGTAATTCTCTGGTACATACCGCCGGTCCATACCTGCAATTTGGTATTTCCCTGTCCGGGGATGATTGGCTGGAATGTAAACTCATAACCAATACGCGGTGTGACAACCAAAGCACTGATTTTACCATCAAGGATATCTAAATTAGTGTAGGTATAGTTGGTATCAAGGGTACCAAAGAATTGATCGTAACCCCCGGCCAGAGTAAAACCGGCGCCATAGGTTTTACCTTTAAAATCCAGTGCGAAGGGAATATCTTTCATTCCAGGCACAGTAGTACCCATAAAGCTGATTCCCTCGATGTTGGTCTTCGATGTGCCCTTTGTCCAACCATAAACGCCATAAACATTCAGAAAAGGCAGAACCCAAGTATCCAGCTTGAGCATATGCGATTCATTCTTTTCTCTGGTTTTGCCTGTTTGAATACCCAGTGAATCTTCAAATCCAGGGGTGTTCGGTATAATAATTTTAATCTCGTCTACGACGATATTCTGTCGCATATTCATATAACCGTAACTAGCGCCAAAAGGCTCCGGTAAGTCATAGCCTCTGGCTCTGGCCTCATCACCCCAAAAAGGAAGTACACGTGATTCCTGCTTATTTGGTTTTCTGGATAAACTACCATCAGCAGTCATTTGACTTCCACCAGACTGGCTGACAGAAAGAGAAAGAATTGGGCGGTCATCTGCATAGCTATAAGGGATTGCCAGACATGATAAAATAACAGCTAACTTACTAATATCAAAAAGTTTCATAATAGAAAACTCGGTTTGCGAGTAGAGAGATTAAGGTTATTGATGTCCCATCATAATTTTCAGATTACAGAAGCACTGGCAAGCTATCACAAGTTTTATGGATAATAATTATCATAAGGTGCTGAAAATTATAATTTTACTGTATGTTTAATGAGCTATCTTGTTTTTTCCAGGCAAAGATAAAAGGATCATGGTTATTACACCACCGATTAATCCCCAGAATGCAGCGCCTACGCCAAGTAGTGTTACGCCGGAAGCGGTGATTAAAAATGTAATTACCGCAGCGTCCCGCTGTTTTTCATTCTGCAATGCCTGGAGCAGGCTGCCAGAAATTGTTCCCAGTAAAGCCAATCCGGCGATGGTATGAATAAGAGCAGTGGGCAGTGCGCTGAATAACATGCTGATTGAGCCACCAAACAGGCCTGCAATCAGGTAAAACACCCCCGCAGCGGCAGCGGCCATATAACGGCGATTAGGGTCGGTGTGGATTTCCGGGCTCATACAAATAGCGGCTGTAATGGCGGCAATACAGACGGAAAAGCCACCAAAAGGTGACAGGATAAGTGCGATTAACGCCGTCCAGCTTATCAGTGATGAAACCGAGACTTGATATCCTGCGGCTTTCAGTGTCGCGATGCCAGGCGCATTCTGAGAGGCCATCGTGACAATGAAAAATGGGACGCCTATGCTTAATAATGAAGAGAGTGTGAAACTAGGTGCAATAAATTCAGGGATAGCAAAGGCGACAGTTGATTGTTGTTCAAAATGAATATCCCCCTGTAAAGAGGCGATAATTAGCCCTGATAACAGTGTAAAAATAATGGCATAGCGGGATAAATATCTGCGTGCCAGCAGATAAGTCAGACACATTCCAGCAGTCAGTACAAAATTGATTGAAAACGAGGAAAAGGCGTCAAGGCCAAAACGTAACAGAATTCCAGCCAGCATTGCTGCGGAAAGCGCCTGTGGAATATAGTTCATCAATCGTGCGAACAGGCCGGTAATGCCACATAACAAGATCAGGGCAGAAGCAAAGATAAATATACCAATGGCTTCATTGATTGATGTTCCTGGCATGGTTGTCGCCAGCAGCGCTGCGCCTGGTGTTGACCATGCCGTAAGGACCGGCGTTCGGTAATAAAGCGATAGCCCCAGAGAACTGATGCCCATCCCTAGCCCCAGCATACTCAGCCAGCCACCGATCTGCATGGTTGTGGCTCCGGCGGCTTCTGCTGCTTGAAAGATAATTGCCGCCGAGCTGGTATACCCAACCAGAACAGCGACAAATCCGGCGATGATTGCCGGAAAAGAGAGGTCACGCAGGGAAATTGCATGGCGCATGTGGTCTCCATTTAAATTATTTTGGTTAAAAGAATCTGAATTTGTCTATAATTTAGCTAACTATCAGCGTAGAACAAATTTATCTATCGTGAACTTGTTGGTACAAACTTGGATTACGACGATATAACGGTGGAACCTGCCAGAATTTCAAGTAATTTAATACTATCGTAAAGACAAGTAAGCCATCATGAATTCCTTGTCGAAAGATTTGCAGCTAAAATAACTATTTTTATAATTAATTCTTATAATTATTATGGAGCCTGCCCAATGGAAAACTTTGTTCGTCCTGTTTTAACGTTACCGGATAGTGCGGAACGATTATTATTGCACTCTTGTTGTGCTCCTTGTTCCGGTGAAGTGATGGAGGCGTTGCATGCCTCTGGCATTGATTACACTGTCTTTTTCTATAACCCTAATATTCATCCAAAACGGGAATATTTGATCCGCAAAGAAGAGAATATCCGCTTTGCAGAACAACACAATGTGCCATTTGTGGATGCGGATTATGACAGCGACAACTGGTTTGAACGCGCTAAAGGCATGGAATGGGAGCCGGAAAGAGGTGTTCGCTGCACGATGTGTTTTGATATGCGTTTTGAGCGCACTGCTTTGTATGCTTATGAAAACAATTTCAGCATGATCTCAAGCTCTTTAGGTATTTCCCGCTGGAAAAACATGCAGCAGATAAATGATTGTGGAAAACGGGCTGCAAGTCAGTATCCGGGGGTTAAATATTGGGATTACAACTGGCGTAAGCAAGGTGGCTCCGCCCGGATGATTGAAATCAGTAAACGGGAAAGATTTTATCAGCAGGAATATTGCGGTTGTATCTATTCATTGCGTGACAGTAATAAACACCGCAAGTCTCAGGGGCGGGATATTATTAGGATTGGTGTGAAATATTATGGTGATGACGATACAGAAGGTGCTTGTTAAGCTATTCACTTTAATAGGTTGAGGGGGGGGATTTGCCCCCCTGAATTTACGGCTATTACACTATCAAATTTGTGTTATAACCACTTGTCGACACCGCCATGATGGGAACAAGTTCCTCTACAATGCTGGCTGTAACTGAAAGAACCATCTCTACGGCGTGCGGTTACCTCAGATGAGATGGGATAACTCAGTGAGTTTTTGCTTCTTTCGTCTTTCCTGTCGTCGCCTTATGATGTGAATGTTGTTTAGATGTGGCTTTGCCTGGTTTCTTTTCTGGCTGGCCTGCTTTGGTTTTCTCCACATGGGAAGATGTAACCTTGGTATCCGAAGATTGGGTTGCAGATGTGGTTGGTGCGGCTAATACTGCGCCAGAGAATAACAGTGATAATGCAGTTATAGATAAGCCTAAACGTGTCATGATAATTTTCCTGTGTTTTAACTTTGTTGTTTCATTTGCTGGGATACATTTTTAGCGCCTGACAAGCCACTTGATATTCCAGATTTGTTTTAATGCACAGTGAGTATACGGTTGTGATCGTTAATTCAGCAAATTTAAGATAATACCTTTTTATAGTTTTTTATAATTTGTTGAAGAATTGTTGAAGTTTTTGACATGATTTGCCTGACAACAGGGAGCGTTTGTTTAATAGCACGGTTTTTTCTTGGTTAATTAATAGGCGATTATTTCAGGTGATGTGGTTAATGAGCGGACATTCATTGGCATAGCTAATGTGGCATGGTTTGTCTCCCGGTATCTTGTGCTAGTGAATTATAGAGAATAGTCATGTTTACGAAGGAATAACTCATTGTCATACTTACAAAGAAAAATGCCAGACTCTTATTACGTATACACTATGGGAGTTATATACCCTTCATCTTTCAAGTTGCTGCTTTGTTGGCTGTTTTCACTCACCCCAGTCACAGAGTTATCTATGCTCTTGGGGATTCGTTCATTTGCCGCCGTGCTGCAACTTGAAATCTATTAGGTATATATAATGACAAATGGCATTCAATTGTGGGAATAAATAGTTATCTTAAAGGGATTCTTTCTGCAATAATTAATGAAAATAAATGTAATTAATGGAATTGCCCTATAATAATGTTTTTTATTTAGATGGGGTAGAATGTTATTACAACTAATTCTATGTCATTTGTGGAAAACGGTGAAAACTACACTATTATGAAATTGATGCATTGAAATAATTAATGCGAATTTAGCCGTTCAGTAACTATATCACAGTCGATAATAACACATTGAATATATTAACGCTCTATTAGGGAAAAACTTATACAGTTCATGATGAAAAGGCAATGAAGTGTCATAATAACTCATTGTCTATAGTCAGAAAAATAATGTTAACCAAGTGGAGATAGATGTATGTCTAAATGCAAACTAAACCGATGTATATTAGCAAGTGCTGTATTGTTCTCCTTCATATTAGGAAATGTTATTGCCGCCAATCCTAAAATATCTGCATATTATCTGAGTGGGCCTGCTGCACAGGCTGATACTCAAGAATATTATGCCAGCCTTGATAATTTTAAAAGATTAAGCAGAGATATTGCTAAAAACAAGAGTAACTTTAATACGCTGGTATTGTCTTTTGTCCAGCCTGGTTTTGTTAATTATGAGAAAAACAGCCTGAAATGCTCAGGGTTATTTGGTTATACCTGTACCTCTAATCAAGTCATTAGCACAAGAGAAGCTGAAAATGCCAGGTCTGATTTTGTGACATTAAAAGGTATTATCGCTGATTTAAAATCTCATGGAGTGAGTACTTATATTGCTGTCGGTGGATGGAACTTTAGTTGTTATCCGAAAATTTATGATATAACCGCCAACAAAGAAGACGCTTGTGGTAATGAACCGGATGCGGTCTATGATATTTTCCCCAATCCAATGACTAAAATTCCTCGTTTTGATAGTAGTATTACGGGTAAGGAGGCAGATGGTGCATATAGAAACATTGTTAATTTGGCTGCCGCTTTAGATGTAGCAGGGATTGATGTGGATTATGAAGAGTTTTGGCACGCTGATATTAATGCAAAAAGCTGGAAATTAACGCCTGATTCAATCAAGGTTCCCTCTAATAACAGTGAAACTCTTATTACATCAACGTTAATAGCAAAGGGATTAGGTGGTTATGTTTATGATGCGTCAATGAATATTGTCCCTGGCGCAGAAAGAATTCCCCGCGCGATGCCTGCAACCGTGGATAAATTCGCCGCTATTTTAAAGTCTTTTTACACTTCAATTAATGCAGTTAAACCATCGCTTCAGTTAAGTACCGCTGGTCCTGCAACTGGGGGTATCCCGAATATGTCGGCTAACTGGGGAACCAACGCGAGGAACAGTGGTATTTATGGTGGTGCCTGGTGGGGAGGAAATCTCTATGGTTTGATTTATAATACCGCACTGAGTTACCCCAAAATTATCAACCGACTCAGTTATATTGGTGTAATGACTTATGATTTGAGTGAAAAAGATTGTGGATTTATCGGGGGAGGTGAAACTTATATTCCTTGTGATCTGCCTGGACAAGTTAAGTATTATTATAGTCAATATATTAACTGGCTTAAATCAGGCAATGAAGTTGTGACTTTTCATGTCAAACTGAAAGGAGCGCGTAATTACGCTCAGGCATCAATTCAACCGCAAAAATTATTGGTTTTGCCGCCTATTACGGTGGGGTTTGAAGTTGGTAAACCTGCAACCGGCAATTTACCGCTCACGAAAGCCAAGCTCAACAGCATATTGGATGGTACGATCAAATACGGTAAAACCGGTCTTATTATGTGGGATCTGTTTAAAAAGGAGCGTTATGACGGAAATAACTGGAAAGATGAGTGGGCAACACCTAATGATGTTTTGTCTACTGCCTGTAAAAAAATAGGACTGACAGGAGAGCATTATAATTGTGATAGCTCTGTCCCGACACCTGAGCTTGTCCCGGCTTTTACCAAGAGAAAAAATCAGGATTGAGGTTTTATTTTTAATTCTTAGTGTATGCAGGTTTCCTTTGAAGAAGACCTGCATGATTATATAAGGACAGCAGAACGTACCGGAAATGCTGAATATCCATATTTGCAACGATGCCAGCTCAAACTTTTTGGGATGAGCTGGCTATTTCGTTATCGTCTGCCGCGCAGCAGTGGCCGGCTGGTGACCTGAGAGGGTTTATCCATTAACTTCCAATGCTCATTTTCCGAATAGACTCTTCCACTCTTAGGAATGATAGAGCCAACGAGTAAATCAACATGGTGAGGTTGTAGACCAAGTTGGTTAAATGCTGCAACATCGACATTCATTGGTGCTGTCGGGAACTTTTTGTAGTCCTTTTCTAAAATGGCATCTTCTGCAATCGCTTTAAATACTGAAGAAGGTATCTCAAATGATTTTATAACAAACGGCAGTTTTTCTTTGGGATTTTCAGTTTTTTGTTCGTAAAACTGTAATGCCCGACGTGGGTTGCCGAAATTATAGAACGCAAGATTGCCACTGGATTTACCCTTATTGGCAGCAATATAATTTTTAGAAAATTGATACCATCCACCTTTCTTCTGCGCCTCGCCTGGCATGGTTTTATTCAGGTAGTCCTCTTTGCCGCCATGTTCGTTATTCCTGTTAGGAATCGCTATTTTCACTCCCCCGGTACCGGTAATCCCAGTATAAAGAAACTTCTCTGATTGTTGCGCCACTTCCACACGATAAACAGTGACGTTTTCAGTTGTTATGCCATGCAGGTTAATTTCTTCAGCCGTTGCCACTTTAGGTTCTGCAAAAGGCAACTCGTTAAAGAGACCCAATGTTTCCCGTTCTTTGGTTGGCCCACGATAAGCTTCATGCCATAAACTATTTGTGCCTGATATTTTTGGTGCAAGTTCATCGCGTGTACCCAAACTATGCTCGCTGAAAGGTAATTGTTTAAACGCTTCCCGGGTATACCACTGTTCCGGTGCTAATCCATCGGGATCATGTAATGTCACTGGATTATTCCGAACCATCCTGTAAAGGTTCACTCCATCTGCTGTTCCGGCAGGGTCTGCACTTAACCATCTCCCTACCCACGGTTGATAATATCGATAACCATAGTAGTACAGCCCCGTAGCATCCCGTTCTTTGCCTGAGTAGCGAATAAATTTGTAACTGGCTTCAGTTTGGTTTCTCACTGACCATAAAGCCGTACCACCGAATGGATAGTACTCTTCGTGGCTGATAATTCCCCCCTTGTAATCCAGCTCAAGCTGGCTGGAGCCGGTGAGGTTATCGTAGCTGTAACGTATTTGATCGTTTTTGATATCTGTTGGTGGTTTGGTTTCCCAGTGCAGTATCCGCACTTGTGCACGACCGGCCTCACCCACAGTGATAACTTGCAATTCTTGCTTTATGATAGGGCCGTGTTGGGTTGTGCGCAGCTCCAATCCTGGCAGATAAATGACTCGCTGTTGGTGAGTGAGGTATTGGGTTTGCTGTTCACTCACTTTCAGCAATCGCATTCCATCGCTGCCATAGCGATACCATTCCCTATCACTATTGATTCTGTTTCCCTGAGTTGCCTGTATCACCTGTTCTAACTGACCGCGGGTGTTCCAGCTCAGGTAGTGTCCCTGTACTAATGTATTCTGGTGGCCGCCGGCGTCAAACAAATCATCCACGAGCATTGGATTATCGGTCAATGTGCTCCACACTGCGCGGTTACTGTGGTTTGAAACCGTTATCTTTGTAGTATAGCTGCCTTGGATGGCGGGTGAACTGTGTTGGATTCGAGTCAGATTGCCGCCACGGTCATAAGTATAGGTACGGATATATCTGGTGTAAGTATTGCTGTCAGAAGGCAGAACAGGAGAGGGTAGTAAGTTATTGTGCTGGCCGATATTCGCCATTTCCCGGCCAGTTGCTTCGATTAACTGGTATAGAGAATCGTAGCTATAGGTATTCTTCGGTACCACTTTTTGGTTGCGCCAGAAGCGGGTGGCTTCTGCACTATTACGAATATTAATGACATTACCCACCGGATCATATTCATAGCGTAAATCTTGTAACACTTTGCTGTCTAATTCGCGGTGGGTGGTAATGCTAATCAGACGTTGTGTTTCCGGTTCATAAGTGTATTCGGTAATTATACCGTTACCATGTATTTCTTGCAGTTTCTGCCCAGCGGCTGAATAATTCAGGGATTTGACTATAATCTGTTCACTCTGGTCTTTTACTGTCAGCTTGCTGCTGCTCAATTGTCCGGCAATATTGTAGGTCAGACGCTGTATATTGCCTTTTGTATCCGTCTGCGTCAGTAATGCACCGGTAGCGTCAAAGGTGTTTTGTGTGGTGTAGGCCTCGCTATCCAGTAGACTCTGGTTGGTGACTTGGTTACCATCTTTCCAGTCTGCCTGATAATTATCGGACAGCAATTGACGGGATTGTGATAAGACGGTTCCGGTTAGTGACCGGCTTTCTAACTGGGTTAGCCCCGCAGTGTCATAGTGATTCACACACTGGCCGACAAGGTTGTGGTCTTTTTCCGCCTGTGTGTTCCGGGACCAGATAAGGCGTTCAGTCACTCGGGCAGTTGCTTCTCCAGATACCTGTTCAGTGACTGATAACAGGCGGCCCGGCAAGGAAGTGGCTTCATATTGCCGGGTTTGTATAACGTTGGTTGCGGTTTTTGTCAGTACCGGGCGGCCTTCAATATCATTGAGGGTGACGGTGTGGCCTGCATCAACACTCTCTGTACTTAGGATATTGCCGGTCAGATCGTACTGCCAGGTAAAATTGGGTTTTACTGAACTATCAGTTTGCATGGCGTCATACAGGCGCGGATCAATACTTTGGATCCGGAATCCATAAGCATCGTACTGATGACGGGTGATACAGGTATCGGTATCACCTCCTGCTGTAGTGCGGTGAAAACTGATTTCACGGATGGTCAGGCCACGGTTGTCCCGAACGCTGACGGTAGGAGTGCCGGCAAAGGTTGCCGGATTAAAAAAGGATGTCATATTACTGTTCCTCATGTTGATAGATACTGCCCCGCCATGTATTGCGGGGCAACGGGTAAAATTATGGGTTTCTTGACGCGGTGTCGTTTTCATCCTCACTGACGACAAACCACGGGGTGTACTGTTTTTCCCGCAGGTATTTCTTCGCGGTGATGACTTTGTATTCACGTCCCAATGGATCATAAATGTGGGTATCGGCGAATAGGTCATCGCGCGCGCTGTCGTCACTGACATAGCGCCAGTCATTCAGAAAATAGGGTTGATAAGTGCGCACAGGCTGACCTTTATCATCATATTCCGTGCGACCGGAAACGGCCCAGCGGGTGTCCGTTGACGTACTGACCAGCGCCCCATTAGCATCCACTACCAGCCCGCCGTCCTCTTGCCGTTGCCAAGCATCGCCGGATTCATGGCGAACAGAACTCTGGAGTAACCGGCCAAAACCGTCGCTGAAACTCACCGTTTGTTTCTGCTGCTGTGGCTCGCTGTCGTAACGATCGGTGGTGATCATCAGCCCATGTGGAGGCAAACGGGGAATATCCGCCAATAAGGAGGCTTCATGAACAGTCAGTTTCTGGCTGTCTGTCGCGTGTTTCCAGCCCAGAGCGTACACCTTCCCATCCTCGGTGACTACCTGAGTGGTACGAAGTTGCTTCCATCGGGTTTCGGCCTGTTCTTGTGATCCGAAAAGCTGAGACGGGGATAGCGACGGCATCCAACTGTCAACGGCATAAACTGTACATTGAGCAACGGGAAGCGCACCTGTTAACGCCAGCGCTTTATCAACGGAATTTGGTGGCGTAAAAGGTTTCTCTTCTGGTGTTGAATAACCTGTGGCTTGTCCGGACTCTGTGCCCCAGAACCGGCTGGTGGTCATGCGGCCCAGCGCATCTAGTGTCACAATGTGTTGATTATCATTAACATCTGTCAGTTGTACCGGCGTCAGGAAGCGATAATCGTAACGGGCTTGCGTTGTTAATCCTGCGGCGTCCTGAGTTTGAGTGACGACACAATGATAGGTATCCCAGCTCAGGGTGGTTTTTCCTGTTAGTAATGAGTTGCGTTGAGCCTGAGGCCGCCAGAATTTGCCGGCATCACCGTAATCGGTATATCCCTGACGTGCTACCCATACCTGACTTTCTGATCCGGTATTAAACAGCCGTGCAGCCTGTTGATAACCGGCTTGTGTCAGTACGGTATTCAGCTCCTGCTCTTCCATGACGTCTTTGTAAGCCTGCAATGAAGTTTCGTCCAGCATGGCAGTTTCGCTGAATGCCACCAGTGCTTGAAGTGTTGGTTTTTCCAGCGGTGTATCTGATTGACCTGCGGTATACAATGTCCTTTGTTGTCCCAGATAAACCGCAGCGTTCTCATCTGCCAGCAAGCCATCTTCTTTCAGCAACACTTCAAGAGAAATCCCTTCTGCTGGAATTTTAGTCCGGTCATAGGTATAAACATCACTGCGTTGCGCATCAGGTAAACCCAGCCGCCAGTTTTCTCCGTCAATCAGGTGATACCAGCGACTTTTTTGCCGAACCAGACGCAGCAACTGTTGCTGGTCATCATAGCTGCTGTCGAACAGCGTATCCGGCAGCGTTGGCGGGTAGGGATTTTCAGCGGGTTTTACCCTGCGCGGCCAGGCAATATCAACGCTTTGCAGAGGGTGACCAAAAATATCTTGTTGCAGTTGGATATGCTGAGTGAGCTGTGGGTCACTGGTAATACGCTCATAGTGATAGTTGCGGTTTTCAATGGCGGTGATCCAAACGGCTAATTCAGTTTCTTTATTGACGGGAATAGACCGTGCCTGATAGCGCGACTCACTGATGGCATAAGGGATTGTTTGATTATCTGTTCCGTCCAGACCATAGACCTCATTGCGCAGCAGCCGGCCTTTAAGTGCTCTGGTCAGCCAGTGACGCTGTGTGTCATTGGGGGTGAACACCTTGTCTGTTTGGCTGGCATTGTCCCAGGTGGTATAGCGGGTTTCAAATCCGGTATAAGCCTGAGTGTCTCCTTGCCAGTATTCCCCAGCTAACTGGCTATCTACTTCATCCATCCCGGTGGCGAACCAACTGATGCTCAGTGACGGTGCGGCCTGTTCCGGTGCGGTACCGTGAGAAAACGTCGTGATATCTGTCTGTCTGACACAACCAAACCCTCTGAACTCGCGCTCTTTACCATCCCAGACGCCGTGGCTGTAGCTGACTTCACTGGTGAGTCGGTTACCGCTGATTTCATCCTGAATTTCGGTATGCCATAGCAGATGCATTGGAAACGGCAGGTAACAAGCCGGTGATTTGCCCGCTTTAGTGAGCTGTAACTTCTCATCCAACCAGAATTGGGCAGAACTGCGGTAATGCAGGGTGTGATGTGCGCCGCGGTTATTGTTCATCGCATTTAATAACCAGGGCTTGGTCAGTGACAGGTCACAACGCCAGTGATGTGGTGCCATATGAGGCACGGTCAAAATCAGGCTGGCTACTCCCAGCCCCTGGATATCGGCAACCTGTAGCTGACAGGTGTTATCGAATTGTACCCCTTTAGGCAAAGTTAATGTTAGTGGGGCATCAAACTGATTACCGCTTTGGTTGAGATAAATCAGCAGGGAGTTGGATTGAGCATAGATAAGGTCGGTGGTGCCGGAGCCGTCAATATCGGCCAGAAACAGCTGTTCAGGATTGAAGCTGCTTTCGGGCTGGCTGAATCCTGGCAGGATCAGTGGCTGACCGAAACGGCCATGCCCCAGATTGGGCCAGCAAGTGACGCGGTTAGCCCGGATTTCCACCAGATGTTGCTGACCGGAACCGAGCATATCACTAAATGCCACCAGTTTACGGGCATCGGTTCCGGTGACCGGCAGGGTGATACCTGCGGATTGGGGGACATCCTGACCTTTGCGCCAGCCATCTCGCTGGTTCGCATACAGACGTACACTTTTCGGCCCGATTAACACCAAATCGGATAAGCCTGCCCCGACAAGATCGGCGAACTGGGCGCTTGGATGGAAATATTCCACTGGCAAGGCATTGATTGGCGTAAAGTGAGTCCATTTACCGTCGGGCTGCTGGCTGTGGTATCCCCGGACACCGGAGGAGGTGACCACCCAATCCAGTTGACCATCCCCGTTGATATCCATCAATGAGGCATTTTCCTGCAAATTGGGCAGGGTGGGCAGCGGCGCTATTTTGCTGTAAACCACGGCATTATTGTCTTCGCCTTCCTGACGTTGCGGTGCTTTATACCACCAGGCACCACGTTCCTGATATAACATGCCGGGCAACCCTTCTCCGCGCAAATCAACCAGTTGATAACGTTGTTGGGGATTAAAGTTATCCAGCCCATCGAACCGTTGCCAGGCCGGTATCTTTTCATGGTCGAATCGTTGCCAGGCTAACTCCAGAGGAGGTAGGGTGATAGGAGTGCCGTCGGGTTCGTGACTTAATTGACGGGCGGCAGTTAATGTGGTGATACCGGCATTTTTGTCATAGTCCAGTATCAGGCGTCCGACCAGCTCCGGAGTGTTATTGGTGCCGACGTCTCCGGCCAGCAACGTGGTGCGGTGAAACATCAGCACTTGTTGACACAGACGGCGGGTACGCACTTCAAAACCGTATTCATAGCGGGAGAAAGTATCCGGGCGTACAGACCATTGCGCTGTACCTGTATCCCATGTTGGTACGGCATAAAGTGAAGTATCCCGCTCACCGTGGTCAAAGATCAGATGAAATAACCACTCTTCCGGGGCAGGTGGTGTGTTATCCAATATAAACAGGCTGGTTTGCGGTTTGACATTCCCATAATTCACCTGCACCAGATAGCGTTGTGCGGTGGTATTCGGGTGACGTGTTTTTTCGTTATCGTCGCAATTAGCTTCATCTTCGGCCCGGTACTGGTAGCTGACATGCTCACCGGTCGGCGTCACAGTTTCTTCCAATAACCACTGGGCGATTTGCTGGTCATTTTGCGGATTAGTCAGGCAAGCCTGTGCTGTTTTTCCCAGAATATGCCATTGTCCGTCCGGTGATGATATCAGCCAGAACGCGCGACCTTCCTGACCGGAGGCCGGTTGCCAGTATTCGATTTTACTGAAATCCTGTATCTGGCGGGGCTGATAGTGGGTCACGGTATAGGAAACCGGCAGGGTAACGCCTTGCAGCGTCTTAACGTCCTGTCGAATATCGGGTTGTCCCTGATCATTCAGAGCGATATTCATCACCTCACCGCTTGGGGATAAAAATGTGTCGTTATTATCGTACTGTGGAATACCGTGTTGAGTACGTCGGCTAATAGTCGTGACGCCGCATTGCCAGCCGATACCGAAAGGCCCGTTACCTGCACTGCTGCTATACGTTAGTGATAACCCAGGAGCAGGACCCCGCCCGGCAGAGAGAGGTAACGGCAGGGAGAGAGTTGCCATTCCATCAGGACCGGCGGCGTTAAGTGCTTCTCCCATACCACTGATAGCGCCGCCGCCTTTGGGGAGTGACAGCGTTGTAACTGATACTTCTGATGAATCCTGCATAAAATACTCCTTATGACAGGCCCCTTACAGGGACCTGTGATAGACAAAGAAAAGAAATTTACGCGTCTCTAATGATGTAATTCAGATGCACAATGATGTCACTCAAGTTGGCAACCCGATCATGTGGCGATTTCCGCATCCATTGTCAGCGTGGCTTCAATATCCCGATACGGCCCCAGCCGTGTTGGCAGGGTTACCGCGATACGTTTAATGCGGCGTTTCTTTTCGCTACTCATGTTGTTCGAGTGTACCTGATAACAATGATGTTTTATTTTGCATAACAGTCACCATGACATGGCTTAGAATTAGCACGTCTCGGAAGGTTAGTTGCGAAGATCAAGCTAGCTTTCTTTGTGTGACAACTCATAAGTATTCCTTTCTATTTTCACTTATTTATTGCTAATTCATTTAATGTGGTACATGGATGGATAAAATGACCAGCTCGAGAAATCCTATCCAATATGCTTATGACAAAAGGTGCTATAAAAATTAATTGATGATAATGGACTAATCCATGATTTATCTTAGGTATTAGACTTACTTCACTATTTGGTAAGTTTTCCTAATTGATAGAGGGATGACTTTATAGTGTGGGAGCTTATTATGTTAAGCTTATTTTTTATTAATCCAGGAACAAAAAATTAATCCAATGATGGCAGTGGAGGAACCACATAACGGTTTGAGCCTGAAAATAATCAGGCTTGTATTTATCGGGGCGTGTTTGATCTTCTGCCAGCCAATTTATTGATAATTTTTAGACGCTTCGTGAATAAATATCCTCTCTGTCTATTTGCTGGCTAAAACGCACAAAAGCCGGTTTTATTCGCTCTTGCCAGCTTCATTTGAGTTATAACGATGCTTGTTATTACCGCATCTTGCGCCACAATGGCATGATATTGGTTAATACATCAGGGGGAGGGCAAGGATCATTCACCTTTGTCATTTTCCATAAACCGGTATGGCTTTTACGGGCAGCATTATTGGACATAAATACTTGATATAACGAACCTGTGTCTCCGGCATGATTATGGGTATCGAGGAAGCCTTTGTTTCCCCACTGATTATAGAGAGAAAGGCTATCGCCTTCTCTGATGCTTCCATTTGGCGGCGTAGTTTCGCAATAAATAACCCATTCCAAGCTTGCTTTTTTACGGATATCTGAGGTGTAGACTTGGTGTATCTCCGTTGATTGCTCATCTTGATCCCTCACATCATAGTACCGTAAGTAACCGCCATCACAGTAATACAGGTTGTGAAGTAAGATAATATCATTATTCATTATCTCACTCCCGGTCGGTTTTTCTGTTGCTGACTCAATTCGCCATGCTCCACCATAAATAGCTAAAGATGCATCTACTGTGACAACGGCATATTTGGTACCGGGTTTATTACCGTTGCCAAATACACTGAGATATCCGCCGCTCCAATTCTTATAGCTGTTTAATATTGTCACGGTATCTCCATATTTAAGTACATTCTCCATCATTTCCTCGGAAAGTATGTTATTTTTCTTTGAACAATTGATACCTCCCTGAAATTACTTTCCATTCTATAATGCCATTTCTTGCATATATTCCTGGTGTCATTTCAGGATTTGGTTATCGTAACAAGCGGGTTATCTCGCCTTTTCTGTGATCCTTTGTGGGCCTGAAATAGGGTTGAATTCCTGCGTTACTGAATATTCATAGCAATGGGAGATAGAGAAAGAAAAGATAAAAAAGTTAATTTTTGTCGAATGAGGGGTTATTTGGCGGATTGCAGGTTATTTCCCGGTTATTACATTACCTAAAAGTTGAAATATTATTTCTTCTGTTTATCACTATGTAGCATAGCCCTAAAGGAAGAGTCTTTTTACTGATATATCTATCGTGGAACACAAAAAAAGCGACATAACGCCGCTTCAATTGATGGATAAATTTCATCTCTACTGGTGTTGCTGGATTTGCCAGGACAATATATTTTTACTTTTTGTGATTCACGCCTGCGGCCAGATCAACACCACTACGCTGTCGTTATACTTATTGGCGGTACCCGTTTCAGCGCCGATAATGGTTGTTCCTGGTTTTGAGTCAAGAGTGTTATAGGCATAACGTAACTTGCATGGTTTGCCATTTCCTGTAATTTCGATGCAGACTTTGCCTGTGCCTGATAGGTAGGTCTTGAAGCCCAATACGCTATTTATGCCTTTACCGGTTAATGTATCTGCCAGCTGGTCGTCAATATACACTTTTATCGTTTGCTGATGGATATCGGTATTAACGTAGGCAGACAGGCCAAACTTTACATTGTGAGGTAACTGGATGCAGTGTTTACCGGTGTTGTTGGTGCCACATGTTCCGCCACAATTTCCACTGCTGTTACTGCCTAATAGATCGGTATCAACCGATACCGCAGCTTGAATTTTATTGAAAGTCACTTCATGCCAATAGGTTTGAATGGTGGTAGGTCCACCATCAATAGCATTCGATTTCGTGTTATATCGGATATAGCGATTGCCTTTGAAAAGATAAATTATAGAGCCGGCAATATTCTTCCATAAAATAACCGCATCCAGATTTTCACTGAATCTTGAGTATTTCCCTGTGGTTCCCCATCGGTCTGAGATAGTTTTCTTATTGGCTGTATGTGAACTCATTGTATAATCGATGCAATCTTTGCCTTTAAGAAAACAAACGGTATTTGTTGTCAATTCTGTGGCTGCATCTATGCCGTTTTCAAACCCAGTTCCTTTCAACCCAGGCCATCCATCCACAATGGGTTTTGGTCCATCGATTATCTGTGCTTTTGCGATGTCGAATTTAAGATATTGCGATCCTTTGAAAAAATATAATGAGCCGTTTAAGTTAATCACATCGTCAATATCTTTTTGGAACTCGATGGGTAGGTTGGGCCAGTCATTACTGATAGGCTGGGGAGTATCTCCTTTGTTTATTTGAGGATCATCATAATATTTAATGTTTTCTGTATTAAGAAAGAAGTAGGTATTGGTATTCATTAGTGTGTATCCTTAATCATAGTTGAGTTAAACATTATTTTGGTGATTTATTAACTTTCTGCTTTCAGATATAACAGCAATACATTTCTGTCTTATGATAATGGCCAATTCAACACTACCACACTATCGTCGTAATTGTTATTGATTCCATTACTGGCGCCGATAATGGTGGTTCCCGGTTTTTCGTCGAGTGGGTTATAGGCATAACGGAGTTTGCATGGTTTGCCATTTCCGGTAATCTCGATGCAGATTTTTCCTGTACCGGATGTGTAGGTTTTGACATCTATTATGTGACTGATCCCCTTACCGGTTACTGTGTCTACCAAACGGTCGTCAATATACACTTTTATGGTTTGCTGATGAATGTCGGTATTTACGTAAGCTGTCAGGCCAAACCGGATACTGTGAGGCAATTTAAAACAGTGTTTACCGATATTATTAGTACCGCATGTTCCGCCACAGCTACCATTGATATCAGTACCTAATGCATTGATATCAACCGATACTGCCGCTTGAATTTTATTGAAAGTGACGCCTTTCCATTTAGTTTGAATCGGGGCTGGCTCACCATTAATAGTATTCAACATCAGATGTAATCGGAGATAATCATTACCTTTGAAAAGGTAAATAAAAGGACCGACATTTCGCCATAAAATAGCCGCATCCAGATTTGCACTGAATTTTGCGTATTTTCCGGTAATATTCCATCTTTCTGCGATGGTTTTTTTGTCAATGGTATGTGAACTCACGGTGTAATTGACACAATCTTTACCTTTAAAGAAGTAAACAATATCTTTTTTTACATCTATCCATTCTGTAGCGGCATCTATCCCATTTTCGAATTCAGTTCCTTTTAATCCGGGCCACCCATCCACAATGGGTTTTGGCCCCTCACTCACCTGTGCTTTCGCTATATCGAATTTGAGATATTGTGAGCCTTTAAAAAAATACAAATAACCATTTAAATTAATCACATCGTCAATATGTCTTTGAAACTCTATAGGCAGGTTGGGCCAATTGTTACGGATAGATTGGGGATAGCCAGTGTCTACTTTATCTAATAGGTCATCATATTTAATATTTTCTGAGTTAAGGAATAAGTAGGTGCTTGTATTCTTGTCACTACCTATATCGCTGTCACTGCCTAATAAATCTGTATCAACCGATACTGCGGCTTGAATTTTGTTGAAAGTGACGCCTATCCAATTAGTTTTATTAGGGGTAGTTGGCCCTCCATCAATAGCATTTAATTTCAGGTTAAATCGAATGTTAGAATTACCTTTGAAAATGAAGATATAATGGTATCCTCGGGTCCGCCATAAAATAGCCGCATCAAGATTCGCATTGAATTCTGCATATTTTCCTGTTGTTCCTAATTTTTCAGAGATAGTTCTCTGGTTTATCGTATGTGAGCTCACGGTATAATCGATACAATCGCTACCCTTAAAGAAACAAACAACATCTGTTTTGTCTGGGGTATTTATATCTATCCATTCCGTGGCTGCATCTATCCCGTTTTCAAATTCGGTTCCTGCTAATCCAGGCCATCCTTCCACAATGGGCCTCGGTCCATCACTTACTTGCGCTTTCGCGATATCGAATTTAAGATATTGTGAACCCTTAAAAAAATATAAATAGCCATTTAAATTAATAATATCATCGATATGCCTTTGAAATTCGGCAGGAAGGTTAGGCCAATCATTATTGATAGGTTTGGGATAACCTGAGTATACGCCATTAGAGCCAGAGATTTCATTATATTTAATATTTTCTGCATTAAGAAAAAGATAACTGGATGTATTCATTGTTATATGTCCTTTATGATGATTAGACTTTAGCATATTATTTTAATTTTTTTTCTTGCAACTGAAAAAATAGGGTAAGAATGATGTTAAAATATTATACTTTAATTTTGTCATGTTTTTACCTGTCGGCTATATAGAAGTATTTATATTATTGAAGTTAATGCTTTTGATAGGTTATAAGCAAGATTATATATTGGTAACTTGTTAATAGATTTAATGTTGTTGAGTTTTTTGTAACTGTGTATGCTGTTTTGGTTAACAGAGTATTTAATAAAATTTGACTTATATTATGGTTGATGTTTAGCTATGAAAATAAAATCCATATGATTCAGAGGTTATTATTTGAAATGGATTCACAATTCCTGCTGATTGTTTTAATAAGCTATAATAATAAAGAGAAATTATAATTTTTTGTTTATTAACTGAAATAGGCGTAATTTGTTTTTTGAAAATGGCGTTATGAATTGGTAATTTATTTCATGTGGTTGAATTTATCTTCTTGTTTTTCAAATAGACATGAAGATATTTCTTTATTTTAGCATTAAAAATGAATTCTCTCTGAGAAATAAAAAATTAATGTGTAATTGTATCTTTTATAAGAGGATATTTTAATTATGAAATTAGAACAAAATGAACATCTAATCTCAACTGACGGTTCATCTAATTCCAATGCAGTGCCAATAACAGTATGGGAGCCAAATTTGTATCCCGCTGGCCGGTGGGTTGATGCTACAACGCAACGGGCTGGATTGTTGTTT
Source organism: Photorhabdus khanii NC19 (assembly GCF_000517265.1). Classification (GTDB taxonomy): domain Bacteria; phylum Pseudomonadota; class Gammaproteobacteria; order Enterobacterales; family Enterobacteriaceae; genus Photorhabdus; species Photorhabdus khanii. The sequence continues at coordinate 167,655 of NZ_AYSJ01000006.1, read as the reverse complement.
AAGGAATCAGCCCGTGTGACGAGTGCCTGGGATGTAGTAACTGTTGGAGGAAGGAAAGCTTTCAAATCGCAAACTTTGACTAAATCTGGCGCTAATGGTCAATGTTTTGGGATTGCAACAGATACGCCGGTTAATGCCAGACACTGTTATTGTGAGCTTGACTTGTTTTGCAATCCATACCCTGAAATTACAGTGTGTGTGCTATCTAAACAAACTAATGCAAGCGGTACATATGTAGATATTGGTTACGGCTATATGGCTATTCACTTGAGTGGGGGATATAAAAATAAGCCTCAATGGCAGCCATCAAACATTCCGTTAGGTTCTTCGATTGACACGGCGACGCCTTATGCCATGGTTTGGAACCTTCAAGCGGCTAATTTGATTCAGTCAGTAAATTTTGTTGGTAAACAAACAGATGGTATTTACAAAGGCCAACCGACGTTGGGTAATACTCATGCTGGCGTTGCGCTGAGTTATGAGTGGCCGAAAAATACTTGGTCACGCTGGCGTATTGGATTGCTTGCGGCAAATAATGGTACATTAATCATCGAATGGTATAACACTGTGGTCGATAAATGGAAGGTAGAGCTTTGCCAATATAATATGAACACGCTTATGACGGGAAATCTTGCGTCAGGTCAGATTGGGATTATGTATGGTACGCTTTCTCATGCTAGCACAATAGATCAACAAAATTCTCTTTATAGAACACCATTTGATCGAGCGATATTTTTTCAAGATTTTTAATATGGAGTATTGAGTTTGATTATTTAACTATCTTTTATGATATATATAAAGGGGCTTTCTTCTTAGCCCCATATATTGTTGTAATATATACCTGTTATCTTTCAAGTTGCCTCTTTGTTGGCTGCACTCACTCACCCCGGTCACATAGTTCGCTATGCTCCCGGGGATTCGCTCCCTTGCCGCCGCGATGCATCTTGAAATCTATAGGGTATAATCGCTGAAATTAATTAAGCCAAATGATTGCACTGAATAACCGCAGAGATAGATGCATATGAATCGATATGTACCGTGCTACCACGTACATTACTCCATTGAGCTTTTATAGTAGAAACATTAGACGCAAGAGAACAACGGGCGACCAGTGTGAATGGCATACGTCCATAGGATTCTGGACTCTTATTACTGTAAGTAAATCCACCAAAAGCCAATTGTTCGCCTTTATCAGTTACAATGATAAAGTTCCCTCCAGGAAAATTGTTACCTGAAGCATAGGGAGTTGGTATATTTAACGTGATTAATGCTGTTAAGCATGGTGAATTCGAATACTTTGAAACATTAAGTTCCAAACCAGGTATATCAACATAATTTTGGCTTGATGTTTGTAAGGGATTGCTGCGTGGATCTATTGATGTAAAAACAATTGCCATAATTAATACTCCTAGGTTAGTTATTTTCGTTTTTTCTTATTTAGATCCCTCTATAATGCTTATCCTAATTTTTAATTTATACAAATCACCTTATCATAGGATTCTATTATTTATCTCTTTAAAAATTAAACAAACATCACTGTTTTTTATTAATAAAGTTCATGGCTAAATTAAATAGATAGATGATTTATATTATTTTCACTGATTTTTAACTCAATGTCAATATTTAATTGACAGATAATTTAGATACAAAAGTTTCATCATTTCTCTTATTTTTTATCTGGTGTTGTTCATTTCGGTATATTAGTGCTATTATAGTTATAACTCAGTCCGTTTAGTGGTTTGGGATTTTTTGCAATTGATCAGATCACAAAAATTGGACTGAGTTTTCTCCAAGTGATCCATGTTTTGAAAAGTTATTTTGTATATGTAAAAATTAATACCATTAATGGATTATAAATAAAGCTATATATTAACAATTCATTAGTGAATTCAATGCTGTTTGTTTTTTTTGATTCTTTTAAATTTCTATAGCTGGTATTTTATTTGGTTGGGTTTTTCTTCTTTTTTTAAATGATTGTGAGGGTTTTTATTTATTTTTAAATTAAATCTAACCCTGATTTTAGGTATGAAAAGTAAGATTGAAGTGTAATTTTATCTTTATATAGGGGGATATTTTAGTCATGAAATTAGAACAACATGAAAGTTCAATCTCAATTGAAAATTTATCTAATTCCAATTCCGTTCCAATAACGGTATGGGAGCCAAATTTGTATCATGAAGGTCGGTGGATAGATGCGACAACACAGCAAGTTGGCGTGTTGTTTAAGGATTCAGCCTATGCGACTAGCGCTTGGGATATAGTCAGTGTTGGGGGAAGGAAAGCTTTCAAGGCGCAAACTTTGTCTAAATCTAGCAGTTATGGTAGTCAATGTTTCGGGATTGCAACAGATATACCTGTTGATGCCAGACATTGCTATTGTGAGCTTGATTTATTTTGTAATCCATACCCTGAAATTACAGTGTGTGTATTATCCAAGAAAACCAGTGCAAGCGGTACATATCGAAATATTGGTTACGGCTATATGGCGATTCACTTGACTGGGGGGTATAAAGGTAAGCCTCAATGGATGCCATCAAACATTCCATTGGGTACTTCGATTGATACTGCAACGCCTTATGTCATGGTTTGGAATCTTCAAGCGGCTAATTTGATTCAGTCAGTTAATTTTGTTGGTAAACAAATAGATGGTATTTATAAAGGTCAACCGACACTAGGTAGTACTTCTTCTGGTGTTGCACTGAGTTATGAATGGCCGAAAAATACTTGGTCACGCTGGCGAATTGGATTGCTTGCTGAAAATAACGGCACATTAATAATCGAGTGGTATAACACTGTGGCAGATAAATGGAAGGTAGAACTTTGCCAGTACAATATGAATACGCTTATGACAGGAAATCTTGCGTCAGGCCAGATAGGGATTATGTATGGTATGTCTTCTAACGCTACCACAGTAGATCAACAAAATTCTCTTTACCGAACACCATTTGATCGAGCGATATTTTTGCAAGATTTTTAATATGGAATCTGGTTAATTTAATCATCTTGTATGATATATACCTAATAGATTTCGAGTTGCAGCGAGGCGGCAAGTGAATGAATCCCCAGGAGCATAGATAACTATGTGACTTGGGTGAGTGGAAGCAGCCAACAAAGCAGCAACTTGAAAGATGAAGGGTATATCTTGCGTGAATATACAAAGGGGCTTTTTTTAGCCCCATATTTAAACCAGCGGATAAATATTTACACAGGAACTCTTAAGATTGTCTAACTTTGGTCAAGTATCAGGGCAAGATCTCACAATTTTAACAAGGTTATTTGGGTTAAATAAAGACCAAAATATAACTTTTTATAGCCACTTCTCTCATTAAAACGTTAAGATCTCTCTATTCTATAAAAGCGTGATCTTAATAATGAGTATTTTCAACTTTATCAGCAAGATAGATGACCCACGTTCTGACATCAATAAAAAACATGAATTAATGGATGTGATTTTTTTAGCTTTTTCTGCTGTGTTATGTGGGGCTTCTGGCTGGAAATCAATCCAGGAATTTGGTGAGATACAATTCGAGTGGCTTAAACAATATACCAACTTTACTCACGGTNTTCCTCGCCGCCACTGTATTGCGAATATTATCAAAATGATAGAACAAGATGCACTGGTCGAAGCCTTTTATGCCTGGATCAACCGACGCCGGGTTAAAGCCGGAAAAAGTCTCATCGCCNTTGATGGAAAAACAATGAGGGGGACCTGTAAAGGAACCTTGTTTGAAGCCCTGCNTGTGGNCANTGCNTANGATGTGGAANCGGGTGTTGCCCTGTNCCATCNGGCNGCCGAAANTNAAGGTCAGGAAGGCCCTATTNCNAGACAACTGATTGAATTATTNGCGCTTGATGGGGNNNNT
>NZ_AYSJ01000006.1:163593-163784 GCF_000517265.1 Photorhabdus khanii NC19 | reverse complement strand
TGGATGCCCTGCATTGTCAGAAGGAAACCCTTGAGTTAATTACCCAACGAGGCGGCGATATTATTGTTAGCGTCAGAGGGAATCAAAAAACGCTCTCTGGGTTTGTTAAATCGCATTTTGCGGCGCACTATGATGACGACTAACTGGCTGAGTTTATGAGAATAGCATGGGGCGTGGACGGACAGACTTCC
>NZ_AYSJ01000006.1:121996-163581 GCF_000517265.1 Photorhabdus khanii NC19 | reverse complement strand
ANNTNNTTCGGCATGGCCACCGGCTCTTCAGGAAAAATGGCCATCAATACAGTCTGTTATCGAAGTGGTCAGTGAACGCAGTGTAAAAGGCCAACCAGCCCATCGTGATTCACGCTGGTATGTGAGTTCGTTGCCTTTAGATGTGGAGCGGGTTGCCACGCCAATAAGAAAGCATTGGTCAGTAGAAAATGAGCTCCACTGGGTTTTGGAGGTCATCTTTCGGGAAGATGCTATCTCGCTTAAAGATCCTGATGGTGCAGCACAAATGGGTCTTTTTAATCGAATAGCATTAAATGTGATTAAACAAAATTCGAGTATAAAAGATAGTCAAGCAGGGTAACGTCGAAGAGCGACTTGGTCAGGAGAATTTCGTAGCCATTTTATCTTTGATTAAATTAAATTCACAGTGGAATCCCGCCCTGGGTCAAGTATAGAGATGAATGTGCATAGCTGTTATTTTGTTTAGTAAGAAATTTGCTATTTGCAACAACGGCCAGTTCAATACCACTATGCTGTCATTATAGTTATTTTGTACCATTTCGCGCCGTTGTTAACGGCTCCAGGCTTTCCGTCAAGGGTATTATCGAAATAACGGAGTTTGCATGGTTTGCTATCCCCGACAATTTCGATACAGACTTTACCTGTACCTGATGTATAGGTTTTAACGCCAATGACATTATCTGTTCCTCTTCTGGTCAATGTATCTACCAGAAGGTTGTCAATATACACTTTTATAGTTTGCTGATGAGTGCTTGTATTGGCGTAGGCTGTCAGGCCAAATCTAATACTGTGAGGTAATTCAAAACAGTGTTTACCTGTGTCATTGGTACCGCATACTCCACAATTTCCACTATTATTGTCCCGCTTACTGCCTAACAAATCTGCGTCAACTGATACTGCGGCTTGAATTTTGTTGAAGGTTACTCCAGGCCAACCAGATTGGATGGGTATAGGTCCATTATCAATAGCGCCTGTTTTCGTATTATATCGGATGTAATTATTGTTTTTGAAAAAGTAAATAAAATAGCCGGCAATATTTCTCCATAAAACAACGGACTCTAGATTATTACTGTACGCTGCGTATTTTTCAGTTGTTCCCCATCCGGCTGAGATAGTATTCATATTAATCGTGTGTGAACTGATTTTGTAACCGATATAATGGCTTCCTTTAAAGAAATAAACAATATCTTGTTTTGTATCTACCCATTCTGTGGCTGCATCTATTCCGTTTTCAAATTCGGTTCCTTTTAATCCAGGCCACCCATCCACAATTGGTTTTGGCCCTTCACTTACCTGTGCTTTTGCTATATCGAATTTAAGATATTGCGAGCCTTTAAAAAAATACAAATAACCATTTAAGTTAATCACATCGTCAATATGTCTTTGAAACTCATTAGGAAGGTTAGGCCAATCTTTACTGATAGGCTGTGGAGTGGTCCCTTTGTTTATTTGTGGGTCATCATAATATTTAATATTTTCTGTATTGAGGAAGAGGTAGGTATTTGTATTCATTATTATATGTCCTTTTTGATAATTATATTTTAACGTGTTATGCAAGTTTCCTGTTTTAGCTAAAATAAGGCAAGAATGATACTAAGAAATTCTATTTTAATTCTGCTGTATTACTTGCCTAATTGATGCTACAGGATTGTTTGCATTATTTAAATTAACTCTACTGGTTATTAGGATCAAGATTATATGTTAACAAATCATTAATGGATTTAATGTCGCAATATTTTTGTAAAAAAAATAAATATATGATAAAGGTGATGGATATATGAATGAAATAAGATGAAAAAATATTATTTTGTGTTTTTTATCTTCCTTAAATATATATTCAATTAATGGTTTTGATGGTTTTTTACTTTTGATAAAGGATAATGTTATTTTTTTGTAATGTTTTTATTTTATTATGAAAAAATCGGCATAACACCGCTTTAATTTATTGATAAATCTTATTTCTATCTATGGTGAAATTCACTAAGAAATTTGCAATTTACAACAACGGCCAGTTCAATACCACCATGCTGTTATTGTAGTTATTATTAATACCATTTTCAGCACCGATGATGACTGTCCCCGGTTTTTCGTCGAGTGGGCTATAGGCATAACGGAGTTTGCATGGTTTGCCATCCCCTACAATTTCGATACAGACTTTTGTATAGGTTTTAACGCCAATGACGTTATCTGTTCCTCTTCTGGTTAATCTATCTACCAGAAGGTTGCCAATATACACTTTTACAGTTTGCTGATGAGTGCCGGTATTATCGTAGGCTGTCAGGTCAAACCGGATACTTTGAGGTAACTGGAAGCAATATTTACCGGTGTCATTGGTACCGCATTCTCCGCCACAATTGGATGGTTTGTCAGGAGCACAAGGATCATTGACCTTTTCCATTTTCCACAAGCCCGTGTAGGGCAAACATTGTCGTTGTTTGATTATTCTGTTTTGCTATTCTCGGTGTCGCTTCAGAAGTCTGGTTACGTTAGGCACTTACTGTGATGATACACCGGGCTTTTTTTTAATCTGTGAGTGAGGTAAATTGCTTTCTACATCGATGAAATTTACGCCAACTGGAATAGGAATTCATAGTGTCAAAGTTAATTGAAGACAATCAGATAGTTATTATTGCGATAGTTGTCGCATTAGTTCAGTTTATTAATGCGTTGGAGTACATGATGGTGACTCCGCTTTTTGTGTATATGTGCGATGATTTTCACATGCCTGTGACTATGGCGGGAGTGATTGCCGGTACTTATGTTCTCGCCTCAGTCTTTTCTGGTTTGGCATCCTTTTTCTTTATCGATCGCTTTAATAAAAGAAAGGTTCTCATTCTAAACACGTTACTTCTCGGCCTGATTACTTTCCTGACAATTTTTGCCTCAGAGCCATACCAACTTATTCTGCTGCGTATGATTGCTGGTCTATTTGGTGGAGTGACATTGGGGGTAGGGATTGGGATCTTACTGAATAATTCCCCAGAAAATATGCGGGGAAAGGTACTGGGGATTGCGTTTTCCTCTTTTTCATTCGTGAGTATTTTAGGTATGCCGCTGTGTTTATATCTGGCGACGAGTTTCACCTGGAAAATTCCTTTTTTATTGATTGTTATTTTATGCATCGTGAGTTTGCCTCTGATCCTCTACTGTATTCCAGGCGCGGAGAAGATAAAAAATAGCCAGAATAAAATTGTGCTGACAAAAAAAATAGCATTGGCCGGGTTAGCAAGTGGTGTCAGTAACTTTAGTCCCTTCATGCTGATTCCGATACTTGTCCCACTATTAACAAATGTGTTTTATGTTCCGGAAGAGCGGGTTTCACTGGTATTCTTTATTGGTGGTCTGGCTTCCTGGTTGGGGACTTATTTAACTGGAAAGCTTTGTGATAAATATCCTCCTCAGAAAATTACCATCGCGGCGGCAGCTTTATTTATTGCTAATATCCTTCTGGGATTGATGGGGAAAATGAACGGATATATATTCTTTGCCCTTTTTATGTTCGCGACTTATGTGCAGGTGATGGCGGCCAACGTGCTGGCTTCTTATGCTTCGACGCCTGAAAATCGTGCAGGTTTTGGTGCCCTTCAGATGGCGTTATCCAATCTGGGTGCCGGTGTGGTGTTTTTCTTCTCTTCTATCTTCTTAAGTGGTAAAGCGATTACTGCTGAGAGCGTACAGCCTATTTTCATATTGTCTATGGTTAGCGCTCTAATATTACCGATATACGTCAGAAAATTAGCTCAAGTGTTGAAAAGAGATGCTAAGAGTTTAATGAATAATTCTTACAGTAACGGTTAAAGGAAAACAACGATAGATATGTGATCTAGCCTTAATGCTAAAATAGCAATTTTGAGCTATATTTAAGTTTAAGGCTAATCATTGATATAAGATCATTGGCGTAATTAATAAAAATGGAATGTTGTTGAAAGTATAATGTCACTGGAGGGAATTATCATTAGAGAATAATTTGAGCCAATGCTGGGTGAGAGTGTGCGAAAGGATGAAGCTATTAGAAATCCTATCATGATTATTATTGAACTTATTAATTAATATAGGTGAATACAATGGAAGAGAAATTAATTGACACTAAGAATAAACCAGCTGTTAATATTATCGCGGGAGTGACAAATATTAAATCCATTTATAATAAAACGCCTTGCATATTTGTCATTGAGCATGGATATATTGCCAGAAAGAATTTTACTGTGGATAAGATGTCTGAATGGCATGGTGATTTATGGGCTCCCTGGATAGGTGATAAGTATGAACCCAATAAGGCAATTCATCTCTATACTGGCAGAGAATGTAAATCTGAAATTGATGTTTGGATATTTCAGGATTATTGGAATCCACCAAATGAAAATGCTGTTAAGTATTCTTTAAATAGAGCATTCAATTATGATGATGCAGTAGAGATCCCTGGCAGTAATCGGGGTGGAGGCAATAAGATACTGACTTTAGAACTTAATGATAATAATATTGGCCTGAAAATGATATAGCATCTCACTATAAGATATTAAATATATCGGATAAAGTGTTGTATCCATATACATTCGTTGGAACGTAAATATTTCTCCGCGTGTTGTTTAGTATTTTTGATTTTCCTGCTTATAATCCAGATTTATTGATTATCAGGCAGGTTTCTGTTCGAGTAAAAGGTTAAATCATTAGAATACCGATACGCGTAGATTTCATTGAGCTTTTTTATTTACCGTCCTCTTACCTACATAATCTTAAATTTTATCTTTGGTTGGTGTTTTCTGTCGTTATTGTATTTTGGTTGATAATAAATTATGGTCATTATTTGCTGTTGAGGTTGGGGGATTTTAGCTATGTAAGGGTAAAATTGTAGTTTCAATGATCAGTGGGAGTAAATTTTGTATGCTGTTGGGTATTTTGATCAATTAAGCGAAAATGAAGCTTTAGTTTGAAGCTGAACCATATTAGATTTGGCTATGGTGCTTTAACATTAATATTGTGAATTTTCGGAGTAAGAATGAAATTACCTCCTATTTTAGCCATTTTACTGGTTTTATGTGGATGCAGTATCTCTGCTTATGCGGAGGAATACTTAAATGCCGGATTTAAACGCCTTGCTGTTCTTGATCCCATCAGCCATCATCCAATGGAGGTTGCTTATTTTTATCCCAGTTCAACACAAGGAGAAGGAATAAGTTCTGTCGGGCCTGACGATATTTGGGCAATTAATTCGGCCAAAATTACGTCAGGGCGATACCCTCTTGTTGTTATTTCCCATGGTAATTTAGGAAGCTTGTGGGGACATCATGATCTTGCCAGTTATCTTGCTAAAAGAGGCTACATTGTTATAACTCTTTCACATCCGGGGGATAATTATAAAGATGCATCTGGTATTGGGGCTACCAGTACTATTTATGGTCGTCCTCTACAAGTTTCTGCTGCAATCACTGCGGCTTTAAAAGAACCATCCTTAGCACCTTATATAAACAGTAATCAAATTGGTTTTATTGGATTCTCGGCAGGTGGGGGAACGGGGCTGTTTCTTGCAGGTGCACAAGCGGATTTTCAACGCCTGGAGGAATATTGTTCATCTAGATTGGATGCCCCTGTTTGCGAAGATAAAGGAAAGATCGAAAATGATCGTCCTGATATTTTGCCTAAGCCTGATCCCCGTATCAGTGCATTTGTTTTGATGGCGCCATTAAGTGTCTTTTTTTCGACTGAATCAGTAAAAAATATCCACGCTCCAATTTTTCTTTATGCTGGGGAGAAAGATAATCAGCTTGATAATGAATATAATTCAATTGCGCTTATCCGAACACTGCCATTATTACCTGAATTTAGAATGATTCCAGGGGCAGGCCATTTTGTCTTTCTTTCGCCATGTTCTGTTAATTTGGCTAACAGGGCGCCAGAGTTGTGCCAAGATCCACCTGGTATTGATCGGCACGTTGTTCACCAAATAATGAATGCTGATATGGCTAAATTTTTAGATGTACAGTTAAAGGGGCGGTAGTGTTCATCGCTTATTGTGAATAATTTTCTTTTTATATTAAATTTGGTATGGTTTTGCTTATTCAGCTCTGGTATTGATTAAGGTGGATATTATGGAAAATGAAGGCGTGATTACAGAAAGCTATGTTTTTACAGAGGTATTATGCGTACATATACACCATCACATAAACCGGTAAGCGATCAACTTTGGCGCATTGTTGGTTTTAATGCGAGCAGTGGGCCGAATTTTGTCGCTCAACTCAGAAAAGGGTTACCAACGTCTGTTATTGATGAAATTCATGTATGGTCTGGTTTTAAGAAATCTAACATCCTCAAGATGGCGGGAATTAGTACCAGAAATGTGTCTCGCCGAAAATCTGGGCCACAGACACTATCCCTAGATCAAAGCGAACGCATTGCACGCTTGGTTCGTGTGATTGATGCCGCAGTTGCCTTGTTTGAGGGTGATAAAGGTAAAGCAGTTAATTGGATGAGTAGGCCTGTTCGGGCTCTCGGCGGTGAAACACCAGAAAGTATGATTGATTCTGAAAGCGGTGCCTTGGAAGTGTTGGATCTTATTGGCCGACTAGAACATGGCGTTTTTTCATGATTGCGTATCGGATTATTAAGAAGAAATATAAGGCTTCAGCGTGGATAAGCTACGGAGCCCAGATGCACGGGGTCGTTGGAATTCCAAGAGAATAACCTATTTGTTAATCCACAGCATCCTGGTTTTCGACCTTTCTTAAATAGTGTGATTATCACTGACCATTTATTTGATCCTCGATTAAATAACATTTCTAAGTAGTACCTCGCCTATTTTTTATAACCAATATTGATATGCCGGATATCGGTTTGCATCACCTGTTTTTTAGATTAAATGGTTATATTCCTATGAATATAAGTATTAATTAATAGTGAAACATAACTCTAAAAGACTACTTTATTAAAAAACATGATAGCTTTATATAGTGATATTATAAAATGCAATGATATTATAAGATATTGTAAATATAACATTAGCATATTATTGATCTAAATGAAATGTTGTGAATATTTTTTGTTAATGCTGACAGAAATTGTCACTAATCTATGAATAATACATGTAAGCGGTAGTCGTAGTTTCTGTAAATAAAAACAATACAAATAACGATAGGAATAATTCAGATGAAATATGCCTTTATTACTGGTGCGACAGGAGATATTGGTTTCGCAATTACAGAAAAACTCTCTGAGGATGGTTTTGAGCCAATATTATTATCACGCACGCCTGATCGTCTCGATAATGCAATTAGTAAGCTACGTAATAAATATGGTAATCAATTTGCAAAAAAAATAGTTTGTGATGTTTCTGATCATGAAGATGTCAGCAAAGCTTTTGATCAACTTGAGCTTGAAAATAATAAGCTGTCCGTACTAGTGAATTGTGCAGGTATTTCCGGTGGTGGAATTACCGCTGAAATAAGTCCTCAAACTTGGCAAAATGTAATAAACGTTAATTTAAATGGCACTTACTTTGTCATACATGAAGTTCTGACAAGAAAGCTAATGCTATCGGGTGGAAGAATTATCAATATTGCATCAACCGGCGGTAAGCAAGGTGTTATTTATGGTACGCCATATTCCGCCTCTAAACATGGTGTTGTCGGTCTTACCAAATCCTTGGGGCTTGAATTAGCGCGTAATGGTTCAGGCGTCACCGTTAATGCAGTTTGCCCTGGGTTTGTTGAAAGCGACATGGCCGTGCGTGTCAGAGAACATTACGCTAAGATTTGGGGTACTGATAAAGAAGAAACGAAAAGAAGAGTAGAAGAACGTGTTCCTATCGGAAGATATGTTGAACCTAATGAAGTTGCTGAAATGGTTTCTTATCTCGCATCTCCGCTCGCTGGGGCTGTAACCGCTCAGGCGCTTAATGTGTGTGGTGGATTAGGTAATTACTAATCATGGGAAATATCTCTTTATCATCTGATTTTTTTGATCTTTGGATTGTAAAAATCGATGATATTGATTTAGCGTCTATTGAGCAGTTAGTTTATGGTTATGATATTGCTCGCTATAATCAGATCTGTTTAGCGGATAGAAGAAAAAAGTTTATATTTAGAAGGGTTGCATTGCGTTATGTTTTAAATCAATATCTATCGGATTATGAAATAATAACGAATGATAACGGAAAACCTTATATATCCACGGAGAAAGACTTCAAATACTATTTTTCACTGAGTGCCTCAGGAAACTATTGTGCTATTGGCCTTAGTTCAAGAGAGATGGGTGTTGATATTGAAGTCACTCCTTCTAAGATAAAAATCTCAGAAATTGTTGAGTATTTTATTAAGGATGAAAAACTGGAATATATGAAAGGTATCATGTTAAAACAATCATTAGGTGTCAGCCCCGGGTTTAAAAATTATTATTGTTTAATATCATTATATTATTGGGTTAGACTTGAAGCATATATTAAATTATTTGCTTCGACTTTGCATGAAGAGCTATTGGTTAATAGTGCTGTTTCTGTGAAAAATATGAGAGAACTGGAGGAAAGTACATTGCTAATTCATCATCAGGAATTTGTTTGTGCTTTGTCTCAAAAGAAGATAATTCCCACTCCGAATATTAAGAGAATAAATTACTCTGAAATTATAAGGAACAAAGATGGATAATATTATTGATTTAAGTGTTCCTATAGATAGTGATTTTTGGGAGCCTGAAAAAGTCACGAGGGAAATAGTCGATCATAAAGAAGGTGCCAATAAATTAGGTGAGAGTTATTTGTATTTCCATACCAGTTCATGGTGGAAAAGAGTCTTTATAAAACTCTTCAAACGCAAAAAGTGGATAATTGATCATCGTGATTTCCCTGATGATATGGGATTATCACTTATGTATTATCGACTGACAACTCATACCGGAACGCATATTGATGCACCTTATCACTATGGGTGGCGTAAAGGGCAAAAGCAGCCGGCAACAATTACCGATATTCCTTTAGATTGGTTTTATAGTTATGGTGTATTACTTGATTTTAGCCAAAATGATCAATTAATTGATAAACAGGCGATAGAAAACCAGTTAAAGAAAATCAATTATAAAATAAAAGAAAATGATATTGTTCTTATAAGTACTGGCGCTGATAAATTAGTAGGTTCAAAATCCTATTTTACTCACTATAGAGCTATTGAAAGCAGTGCTGTTCAATGGTTAGTAGAGCAAGGCGTAAAGATTATTGGAACAGATGCATTCAGTTTTGATCGGCCCTTTATAGCGATGATTAACGATTATAAAAAGACGGGGAATAAAGCTTGCTTATGGCCTTCTCATTTTATCGGACGGGATCATCCTTATTTGCAAATAGAACGACTCTGTAATTTAAACAGTATCCCTAAACCTTATGGATTTAAAGTGTGTTGTTTTCCAATAAAATTAGAGAAAGCGGATGCTTCATGGAGTCGGGTTGTTGCAATATTTGATAATAATGTATAACTGACTGATAAAACTGAATGCGTTGTGAGTATATTATAAAGAAGCGGAAAATAGATTATCTTTGCTGTGTTTTATTGTGATCAGCTATATCAGCTTTATTGTAATAAATTTGTCATCTCCTTTCTGGATGGTTTTTGAGGATAAATTTAGCGATTAAGAAAAAGGCTGGATTATTCTACATAAAGATCGAATGGAGTTAACTCAATTTGGTTTAATCTGGGGTATTCATGCCATTCTTGTATGTTTGGCAGATGGGAAGTCGGTGAGAGAAGCAAATTGATATGTAAGTTGGGCCTGGTGCTCATTTTCAAGAGTTTTGGTTAGGAGATAAAGAACAAATATATATATGACAAATATTAATTTAAAGCTAATCAAAGTAGTTTGAGATAACTACTTTCAGATAGGGATTTTCTTAAATAAAAATGGGTAAATTTTATGTGAATAAAACTTACCTGAATAAGTCTGTATTCTATTTCTATCGAGATAACTATTGTGATAATAAATAACAGAAATGAATCTCAAGCGCAGAGAGTGGTGGTGACAGGGTTAGGTGTTATTTCGCCTGCGGGTATTGGTGTTAATGAATTTTGGGACAATATTCATAACGGGAAATCGGGGATCAGTGAATATGAATGGGGAAGAAATAGATTCGGATTCAAAAGCGGAGCTATAGGAAAAGTTTGCGATACCGATGCTGATGTCGATAACAATAACAAAGAGTTTGTTTTGCAAAGTGAGCATAAATATCTGCAATTTGCTTTGGATGCGTCCGAGATGGCAATGCAAGATGCAAAGTTAATGTCTTCAGAAATTGACACTAAACGTTTTGGTGTTGCAATAGCAACCGCTATTGCTGATGCTGCTGGAATGGAAGAGTGTTTGCTCAGAATTACCAATGGAGGCAAAGAAGAGATCAGCCCTGATTTAATTCAACAAGAGGATTACGATAGCTTTGATTTCAGCTCTGCGGCAACCTCTGTGGCGAAAAAATATGGTGCATCCATGTCGGTGAGTAATATATCAACGGGATGTGCGGCAGGACTTGATGCTTTAGGTATTGCTCTTGAGCATATCCGTAATGGAAGAGCGGATGTCATGCTGGCTGGCGCAAGTGAAGCTCCGCTTTGTCCGCTGTCTATTGGCTCTTTTGAGGCCTTAGGGGCGTTGTCATCAAGAGAGTTGGAAAATCAGCAATCGGCAACGTGTCCTTTTTCTCTTGAACGTGATGGATTTGTTATTGCAGAAGGGTGTGGAATATTAGTTTTAGAGTCTTATGAACATGCAAAGAAGCGTGGAGCACATATCTATGCTGAATTAGTGGGGTATGCATCAGTCAATAATGCTTATCATATGACGGATTTGCCCGCTGATGGATTGGCAATGGCACGATGCATTGATATGGCATTGAAAGATGCCAAGGTTGCCCCATCAGCAGTAAATTATATTAGTGCACATGGAAGTTCTACGGCTCAAAATGATATTAATGAATCAAATGCAATTAAATTTATTTTGGGGGAAAAAGCATTTGATATTCCAATTAACTCATTAAAGTCAATGACAGGTCATGCTTTAGCTGCCGCTAATGCGATAGAATCTGTTGCATTATGCCTGGAAATAGAAAGGCAATATGTTCACCCAACAATTAATTATCAAACCCCGGATCCTGATTGCGATTTAGATTATATCCCTAATCAAGGTTGCGCATATCCCATTGACACCGCGTTAAAATTATCCAGTGGTTTTTCCGGTATTCACAGTGTTATTGTTATGAGGGCAGTTAACAATGCGTAGAAGAGTTGTTGTTACCGGTGTTGGTGCAATACATCCTGATGGCAAGGATGTTACATCCATCAAGTCAAATTTGATTCAGAAACTATTGGGTCAAAATTCAATAAATAATATGGACTCAAACCCTGTAATAAGGACATTGAGTGATCCCGATGAAAAAAAATATATCAATAATCGCTTAAAGCGCAAAATTGATGACTTTTCTATTTATGGCATCGTCGCCGTCGAGATGGCATTAAAAGAGAGTAAATTAGATTTAGACAAGATTGATCCTAATCGCGTCGGGATATATGTTGGAAATTGCTTTGGTGGATGGAAACATATTGAAGATGAAGTTAAAGCGCTCCATATTGAAGGAATTCAGGGAATGGGGCCTTATGTCGCTACGGCATGGTTTCCCGCTGCACTCCAGGGGCAATTATCACTTCTTTATGGTTTTAGTGCACAATCTAAAACGTTTTCTACATCGGATGTAGCGGGAATACAAGCAATAGGCTATGCGGCTGAAGCTATTTCTAATGGTGTCGCGGAAGTTATGTTATGTGGTGCGTCAGAACATCTTTCGAGCCCATTAGTTAAAAATTTACTGGAGCAGAGATCAACGCAGAGAAACTCTGAAATATTTGGCAAGAAATTACCCGAAAACTTCTCGGAAGGTGCTGCATTTATGGTTATAGAAGAAATGCAGCACGCTTTAGAACGTGGCGCTTCGATATTGTGTGAATTAACCGGCTTTATTGATTATTTTTCACCTGATAAAAATACAAGAAGTGACACCTTGGAATATACTGCTGAACTATTCAGCCATAATGAGAATTCTGCATTTATTATGGACGGAATATATGATGACGAAAAGGAAATGACGAGTAAAGTATTTTTAGATAAAGATATAAAAACATCTTTTTTAAATCTGAGACCTTATTTAAATAATCAATTTTCGGTCAGTGGTGTGATTGATTCAGTCCTGGCTTCATCATTCTTGTCAGAAAATAATGGAGAACAGCAGCCTATTACAATAAATGAACTTTCAAATACTAATCAAATAGTCATTCAGCGTCTCAGTAACAAAGGTCATGTATGTGCGTTGAGTTTTTCAGCTATTTAATCTCTAAAATATTTAAATATTCGGGTGAAATATATGAGTAACAATACAGAAGTAAAAATAAAAACTATTTTATCATCTTTTGTTAATATTAATTTTGATGATTTCAATATGGATGCAGATCTTGCTCAAGCTTATGATATGGATTCCACGGAATTAGCTGATTTAGCAAAAGAAATTGGGAAAGAATTTGGTATTTCTGTGACCAAAAGTCAATTCGGTAATTGGGAAACAGGAAGAGCTGTTCTTGATTTCGTCTCAGCAAATTTAAGTGATAAAAATTAACTGTTGATCAAAGGGAAGCAGAAATGAAACTAATTTCTATGTTGTTACATTCAGAACGTGATAATTTAAATGATGATTGTATTATCACTAAGGATTCTCATTATACAAGAAAAGAGGTAATACTTTCTGTTTCCCATTTAATTGATGATTTACGAAATAGAGGAATTCATAAAGATAATAAAGTTATCGTTATATTTGAACATGATGAATTAGGCATTTTCTTCTTGGCTGCGGCCAGTGCTATGGGATTGCATTTGTTAATGCCTTATAATTTATCATCAGCGACAATTGATGAATGGATCAATTTTACCAATGAAGTCCAATACGATTTTGTCGTTTATCTTAAAAAAGATAAACATTTTGTCGAAAAATTAAAAGAAAATGGCATTAATGTTATTGATGTTTCAGATCATGAGATCAGCGCTAATGATCTAGAAGAAACCCCAGTTATTACCTATTCACCACAATCTATTGCTAACTTTATTGTGCTTTTCACGAGTGGGAGTACTGGCAAACCGAAAGCAATTAGCATTTCAGAATCCTTAGTATGCCAGCGAATTTGCACAGTAACAGAAAAATTAAAGTTTACTCAGGATGCTAAAATATTCATGTCAGGTTTATTGAATAATACTACCGGCGTGATTTTCTCTTTCGGTGCATTATTACATCAGTCAATACTTTTTATACCAGAAGACAGGAATATAGAGAAATGGCCTGCTTATATTTCCCGCAATAAAATTACGCATATTATGTTACGCCCAGAGTCGATGAAATTATTTGTTAAATCGGCAGAAGAACATGATATCGATCTAACTTGCTTACACATTGTTGCTTATGGGGCTGCGGCTATGCCGCCTAGTGTCCTTGAGAAAGGACGTAAATTAATAGGTTGTGAATGGATGCAGGGATACGGATTAAGTGAAACTTATGGTCCGTTCTGCTGGGTGGATGAGCAAGATCATCGTGATAAAAGATATCTCGACTCAGTTTATTGTGTTGGGAAGATTGATAATACATTGGAAGTTGCTATTAAACCCATAACCGGTTCATCTGATAATATTGGAGAAATTATACTAAGAGGTAAAAGTATAATGGAAGGGTATTATGATGTGATTTCTGGGAAAGTTACTCCTCCTGATGAGTGGTTTGCTACCGGTGATCTAGGTTATATCGATGACGATGATTATTTAATTTTAAAGGGACGTAAGCAAAATACATTTATGAGTGCTAACGGACATAGGATTTACCCTGAAGAAGTTGAATCTATTTTATCAAGAGTACCCGATGTGAATGTTGCTACTGTTGTTGGTTTTTCTTTCCATGAAAATGGTGTGGCTATTAACCAACCTGTTGCTTGCATGAGTGGAGATATATCGAAGAAATCATTACCTGAAATTGAAAATATTCTTTCATCATTTCTGAGTGCTAAATTAAGTCAGGAAAAATGGCCTGATTGGTTCTATGTTACTGGTGAGTCTTTTCCGAAAAGCCATAATGATAAGATACTAAAATCAGCGTTAATTAAGTCAATCGATCCTAAAAAATTATTTAAATTGAGGAATCAATAATGAATTATTCAGAAGCACATTCAATCATCTGTAATACACAAACAGAAAAGGTATATCAAGTTATTGTTAATTCTGAAAAGTGGCCAGAAATATTTGAGCCTTGTCAGGAAGTGAAGGTTATCTTTAGAGATAAAGACAGTGAAAAAATAGAAGTTAAGGCATTAATTAACGGTGTCCTCATGCAGTGGGTATCAGAGCGTAAATTTCATGCAGAAACATTCAGTATAAAATCAAAACTGACCAAGCCAATGACATTCGTCAAAGAAATGGAAACGTCATGGCGGGTTATTAAGATCAATTCTCAACAATGTATGCTTATGTTAGAGCATGATTATGATATTGAGCCAGAAATAACAGGATTAGTTGATGGTGTTGAAACAACGCAGCAGGCTCATGAGTTTATTAGTAAAGGAATTGATATTAATTCAGTTAAAGAACTTAATAATATAAAGAATATTGTAGAAGCAAATGAATGGTCGGGGAAAAAATTAAACGGAAATCTGACTCATTCAATGATATGTGAGATGCCGGCAAAGGATGTATATACTTTGGTTAAAGATGTCTCTTATTGGCCAGATATTTTCTCATTTTGTGAAGGGGCTGAAGTATTAAATAAAACAGATGATTCAGAACTTGTTGAAATTAAAGCAAGACAAAATAATAAAACAGTAAGCTGGCAAACACAACGATATTATTCTGATTCTATTTATAGAATTGATTATATCCTGCCTAAACCTATGCCATTATTAAAGGCAATGAGTGGGAGATGGCAAGTTATTCCTATTAATGATCAACGTTGTCTTCTGACAGTACAAAGGAATTGGTCTTTATTAGATGATGTAGGTGGTATTATTGATGATGTTGATAATCATGATCAGGCTAATTTCTTTATTATCTCATTTATTGATGACAATACTCAAATGGAGATGGATAGTATAAAGAATAAGGTAGAAAGTAATAAAAAATCAGATTTGTTAACTTTTACAACAGGATATTATATTCCTCATCAAGTTGATGATGTTTACGATATCTTTTTAAATATCAACGATTGGAGTCAGATATTACCTCATTGTGATTCAGTGAAAATAATCTACAATGATGATAGGCACCAAGAGTTTAATATGGAAGTGTCAACGCCAAATGGAAATGAGACTTTCCGTAGCATACGATTCTGCGATAGAGATAGTTTATCGATTGAATATTTTCAACCAGAGCCTCCATTAGTATTAAAATCTCATAGCGGTTCATGGCGTATATTTATCAGCGGAAGTGGTTCGTTCGTTGTTTCTAATCATAGTGTTGAGTTAGATCATAATTCATGTGCAATTAAGTTTGGTACAGAAGATAAATTAAGACAACAAGAAATAGTGAAGAATGCTATTTCAGAAAATAGTAAGAAAATGGTTTTTGCCTGTAAAGAGTGGTTAGACGCTCGTATTTAGTAAATTAAAGGAAGATACAATGAATAATAAGAATAAACCCAATAGAATTTCGGCAGCACTTTTTTCTACTTGTGGTTATTTTATGCCAAGACTGTTTTTCCTAAATTCTCAATATGCGCCTCAGGTTCATTGGGGAGATGTGGTGGAGGCATTGAGTCATTTTCAGGAGGAAAACTTAGATTTATCATCTGAAGAGTTCTGGCATGAGTGGATGATTAATTGGTCAAAAGTGGGTGATAATTATATCAGCATCGCTAATTCTGCCAAAAATGAAGTCAGTTACGTTCGTGCTCTGAAGAGTGCTGCTGCTTGTTATCATTGGGCTGAATTTATGTATTTCAGTGATAAAGGCAGGAAGATCCAGCTCAGAGAATATATTCGTTCATGTTTTTTATCCGGTATAAAATACAGTGATTTGCTGGTTGAGCATCAGTATATTATTGTTGATAAATTTCATATGCCGTTCTTCCTTATATTTCCTAAAGGATATAAAGAAGAAGAGAATAATCCTTTGCCTTGTGTTATTTTATCCAATGGATTGGATTCAATGACTGAAATTGAAATATTATCTTTGGCAGAATGTTTCTTGGAAAAAGGTATGGCGGTAGCTATATTTGATGGGCCAGGGCAAGGAGTAAACCTTGGAAAATCGCCATTGTCTATTGATATGGAATTATATGTTACCTCTATACTTAAATTATTAGAGGATGATGCTAGAATTAATAGTAGCCTTCTCTGTTTCTTAGGCATTAGTTTCGGAGGTTATTTTGCTTTACGCCTTGCGCAAAAAATTGGCGACAAATTTTGCTGTATAGTTAATTTATCTGGTGGTCCTGAAATAGCAAATTTCGACAAATTACCCAGAAGACTTAAAGCGGATTTTCAGTTTGCCTTTATGCAAGATAATAATATGCAGTCTCTTTTTGATGAAATAAAATTAGACGTATCTTTAACTTGCAAAACAAAGGTTTTTACTGTTCATGGAGCATTGGATGATATATTTTCTATTGATAAAGTTAGAGAATTAGACCACTTGTGGGGCGATGATCATAAATTATTATGTTATGAATCAGAAGCTCATGTTTGTTTAAATAAAATAAACGAATATATGATACAAGTTTTGGATTGGGTTAATGAACAATTCAGGCTAAATAGCGCTAAGAAAAATTAAATTATTTTACACTTAACACCTATTTTAGTTGGTGTAATTTTTGCAGAGCGTTCTTATAAATGAATAGTGAACACGGACAGTGCGTAAGATCCGCATCGTACATATATATATGAGGATGACTCGTTTTTATTGCCCTTTGGGCTGCTGCACTGAAATGAGTACAAAAGTTAGCGCTTTCGCTTAAGCACTGTCTTGGTTCGCTGTTTATTATAGAGAGTGGCAGATAAAATTTAAATTAAATATACCTAATAGATTTCGAGTTGCAGCGCGGCGGCAAGTGAACGAATCCCCAGGAGCATAGATAACTCTGTGACTGGGGTGAGTGAAAGCAGCCAACAAAGCAGCAACTTGAAAGATGAAAGGTATAAATACTAATTACCTTATCTAAATAATGTTTATTTTTCTAATGGACATGAAGGTAAAACTTATTTTGGCTATTTCTTTTAGTTTCATTGCTCCTTTACTGTAAGTCATAAAATAAAATCATCTTCATAAACATTACGAAGCGAAATGTTAGAATAATAAGATCATATTTCTTCTGCTTACATATTGACTGGCAGCATAAAACTTGACTTTAACATTTAAGTTTTCTTATATTGTCAATACATAGTAAGTTTACTTATGAAAGCTAATTTTATTTTTTGTATTGATTAGTGCTATATATATTTTAAATGTTTACTCTATGATTCGATGTTCGACACTTATCTCTACCGCGTTTCAGTTTAATGTATCGAGCATTCATTCTTGACTGGGTAGAGTCGTTATGAAAGGCGTAAATAGTATTTTCGTTAATTCAGGTAATTGAAGTATATATTAAATATAGGATTTCCAGTTGATAGTTTTATAACGAAGTCTTGACATTGTTCCATTAATCAATGAGTAAGAGTAAATAGTTCTATTGGGTAGTTGGTGAGTAACTCAATATTATTTATTTAATAAAGATTTTCCTATTTGATTTTTTATTAAGATGAGGAGTACGGAAATGTCAAGAACTGAAAGACTCATGGCATTATTGCAATACTTAAGGCAAAGAAGATATCCTGTCAGCGGTAAGTTACTGGCTGGCGATTTAAATGTAAGTTTGCGAACTCTTTATCGAGATATTGCTTTGCTAAATAGTCAGGGAGCGAATATAGAGGGTGAGCCAGGTTTAGGTTATACATTAAGACCGGGTTTTATGTTACCTCCTTTAATGTTTACAATGGATGAAATTGATGCTTTAGTTTTAGGTAACAAATGGGTTATCGAGCAAAATGATGTTGTTTTGGCTAAATCTGCTCATAGTTTTATATCTAAGATCGCGGCAGTACTTCCCGAAGAGCAACGTGCTCAACTATATTGTTCGCCAATGTTTGTAAAAACAGAAGGTTGTAGTAAAATTACTGATAATAACTCGATGTTATCTGATATTAGGAAAGCGATATATCATAAAGAAAAGATAGTGATAACTTTCTTTGATTTAAATAATGCACGTACAGTGAAAACTGCCTGTCCATTGTCGATTTTTTTCAATAACGAATTTTTTTTAGTTTCTTGGTGTGAATTTAGTCATGAATTTATCAAGTTACAAGTAGAAAAAATAGAGAAATTAGAAGTGTTACCAGAAAAATATATACAAGATCGAATATTATTGTTAAAAAAATGGGGCGAGAAAGAAGGATTATCTGAGCGTTATTTATCTTGATAAATGATTATTATTAAACAATTTATATGGATATTTATCTAATGCAAGAGTGAGAGCTATTTTTATTGAGTATTTAGTTGCAAACATATATTTGTGGCTTTAGTTGGCTCTGATGATTATCTAAATTTTTTGCTTTCATTTAAACTGTAGGCTTAAAAATTTTAGTTTTTTTGTCGGATTTACCGAAAGTTGATTTTGTTTGCTTAAGTCCAGAAGCAAGAACGATTCTTGGGAAAAGCAAGCCCTGGAGCGCCGATTGTGAATGTCAGGATAAATCACGATTTGGTAATCTGGGGCAATTGATGAAAGAGTATTCCCTTGAAATTATGATTTAATATCAGGTTTATTAAATAAATATGAGGCGTTAACGTAGGTGAATTATATACCGGAATACCTGGTTATCATATTTTAAGCTGGTTCAATAAAAATTATAGTTTTTATTGAACCAGCTTTATTTTATATCTTAAGGCAGAGACTAAAATTTGTATTTTCCACATAATTATTTTTATATAAATAATTTAGTGGAAGAAAGCTACCATTTCCATGTGTCTGGGCTGCTTCCAGAAGGTAATACACCAATTCCATAATCGCTAATGACAACGGTAACATATGTATCATTGTCATAACAATCTAATTGATATCTCCTTCCTTTTTCAGTCCATCGCCAATAATCTGTTTTCCCGCTTTCAGGATAGAATTCTTGAAGAAGTGAAGCTGTTGCGGGATATAATCCATTGACATTTATGGCACTCGTATTTGTAGAGTTACTCCAAAACACATCACCTGTTAAAATTTTATTGGTTAGATTAACGACGAAGAAGGAATGTCTATTGACGCCAAGCATTTTACCTTTTTCTTTTTTCTCAATTTCTTTCATCTTAGGCTCCTGAACTAATAGATAAAGCTACTGATAATCATAGAAATAACCATAATTTCTCTGGAACTTCTATTTTTACTGCTATAAATTCAATAGTCATGACGATAGTTACAGTTAAAATAGATACAAAGTAAATATATTTTTATACTTCATTATTTTAATTTGGATAAGTTTCTCTTAAAGAATTTATTCGCCACGACATTTTATGAATGTTCTGGGTAATTTATTGTTTATAATTTAATTATATTTATAAGCACGGAGAGAAAATTATATATTTTTATAGTAGCGCAAAAATACGGAATGTAAAGTATATCGTCATTATGTTTTACCTGAATGCTACAGGAAATCGAGCTGGTGATTTTTGGGCTAGCGGACTGAAATTACCGGTGAGAACCTGAAAAATACTATTTCTGATGAAAATTGGTTTGTGAAAGTCTGGATGGATGTAGTCTCACCTACTGCTAACGAAACGTAACTGGATGTATTTTATATAGTAATATTTACTATGGTAAATATTACTATATAAAACTTTGTTCGGCTTACGGAAATGAGAATTTTTGCCACAGATGATTTTTCGGTTTTCATGGAAGATAATTTATTGACTAATAAAGATATTTGTCAATCTGCCAGAGAAATAATAGGGGGATTGGTAGACGCTAATCTTGGCGGTAATCTTTTTAAAAAAAGAATCGCTTTTGGGAGAGCAGGGAAAAGTGGTAGCGCTCGTTCTGTTGTTGCATTCAGGTATCATGATAAAATGATTTCTATTGACGGTTGGCTTAAAAAAAATGTAGCAAAATCGGGAAAAGAAATTCCCGATAACTTGTTGAAAATGTATAAGTTGCTAGCCAAAGATCTTCTTAATATCAGTGATAAAAATATTGAAGATAACTTATTGTATGGTTTATTAATAGAGGTAATATGTGATGAATGATAACCGACTTATTAAAATGCAGAAAATGGCTGAACGTTTTCATAAATCTGGTACAGTATCGAACATAACCATGCGAGAAATTAACTCACTGGTTAAAGAAAATAAAGATTACTCTTCTCTGATGTAATGACTGGTGATCGTATAAAAAAATTCGTAAACATTACAATATAAGTCAAGGAGCACTAGCTATTGCTATTAATATGTCTGCAAATAGCGTTCAGAAATGGGAGAGAGATGAAATACACCCTACTGGTGCAGCATTAAAGCTGCTCATGATCATTGAAAAAAAAGGAATTGAAGTATTAATGTGAATTTTGATTTTGGGGCTGGTGAACTAGAGCCAGCCGCCATAAATACTTTGGCCCGAAATTGGTATGTTTTAGTTTATTTCTTTGGTGGACTATGTCTCATATGTTTATAATGTGATGTCTAAAATATCTCAGAATATAATCACATCAAATGCATGCATCAGTTATATCATATAGTATCCGATATTTATTATCTGCCACCGGAAATCGGGTATCATACGCTTGATAAATGTTCCCGTTCAGAAGGCAATATGAACTTGCAAAATAGGCTTTTTGCGTTCCTAAACCAGCAGATAAATTGCATTAATATACGTTGGTATAATAAATTTATGATAACATATTGATTTAAATTAATAATAAAACCAATCCACCTTAAATTGAAGAAAATTTTTTGTGATATAATTCACAATTTTTATTCTAATAATGCGCATAAGTGATCATATTAAGCTAAAAATAATATTGATTTCGCAACGAAAATATTACGTAATCATATTACATTGTTAACATGAGAGGACATCTAAATGGGTTGGTATTGGTATACCAATATCATGTATTACTTGATACCAGAGGCGGATCGGATGGCAATGGATAAATTTATTTTCGATCGGCTTAATAATCAGGATAAATTTATCACTAAAAAGGAGTTAATTTACATGGGCGCATCATAATGAATATATTAATAAACGAATATAAGAAAAGAATGGATGATGCAAGATTAAGTGATCCTGATGGACAGGGTTTTTTTACGATGATGAGAAAAAAATATGGCATTGTTATTCGTATGATATTTGCTCCTGTATTTTGAACTCAGATTATGTAACAAAAAAAAGGTTGAGGATTCCTCTGGAGATATTTCCTGAAGCAGATAAAGGTAAGGTTTCCAGATTCGTTTTTTTTCTTAATGATTCGCTTGTTTTTAATAATGAAGAATCTAAGGATTTAGTGAATTTTGTTCATGAAAAATTTAAGGGGATGAACTTTGAAACAATGGCTGACGATCTTCTATCTCCGCTAAAAGCGTGTGATACTATTACTGAAAAGCATTTGAGAGAGATGAATAATTTTAATTTGTGTGTAATTAATATTGTATTATTGTGGTGTAAGATTATTTTTATATTTTTCATTTCTTTGTTTATAAAGCAATGAAATTATTACATGGGATAATGTAAGTTAATGGTCATACTTATATGATGAAGTAGATCTTAATTAATTTTCCATGGTTATTTTTCCTATATTGATAGTATAGGATTGTAATTCTGGGTTAAATTGTAAAATAAAGTTATAAATATTGATAATGTTTAAAGTACAGGTATTATATTTCGTGTTTTTTTAATATTTAAACATAAAAAACTTTTTGTTTTTTTATTGAAATATGAATATATATGGTATAACTTATTAGCAATTCTTATTTGGCCGTTATTGGAATATTTTATTTCTTGTTTAGGAGATATAATTGTTGATAGAGAAATCTTAACGTGAAAAATTAATAAAGTAAGGAAAGTATTTAATAATAGCAGATTTCTATCGTGTGTATAGGAATATGTTTTTTGTTTTGATTTTTTTAATGGGTTTGATATGTTTTTTAAAAAATTTGATTGGTATTAGTCATATCAGAAATTACTTTTTTCTAAGTGTTTACATATCGATAATACAGATTCTGAATCTGTGTTTCTTATCATGCTGTAAGTAATTCGGCGTATCTTTCATTGCTGGATAGAAATAGACTATATGATACTGTACTCGAAATAGCTTAATCGTTAAAGACAAAAAATCTATTCTATTGAATTCAATAGTGATATTTATAGTAGAGATATTCTCCTTATTGGTGATATTTACTAGATAAATAACTTTATTGATGATTACCTTAACTGCTAATGATGTGTGAATATCATGGGGATTGCAGATGTTTGCTTGTTTATTAAATGTTAAATATTGTTCATAAATTCGTATGTTATAGGTTAGTTTTTAACTGTTTTTTGGGCGATTAACGTATAAGTAATTATGATTAGATTCGATGATAAGGTTATTAAATATAAGTTCGTTATTACATTGGCCTTTGTTAAATCATCGTTGTTATATTTTGCTATTTTCTTTTCGAGGAATTAACAAATTTAAACATTAATTTCCCAAAATGGTGACTTGTTTTCATTTGGTTAAGTCGTTGTATTCAACATATCGTTATTTTTTCTGCGGCGGGATATTCAGGTTTTGACTTGCCGAATGATGAAGCAACTACTTATTATTTTAAGGGAGTAAATTCCCTGCTTTCTTTATTTCTGGAGATGACTTTTGACTTCTCTTGCTTATGTTGACGCCCTTTGCGCGCTTGATCATCCTTATCGTGCCGATAGTGCTTGCGATCAATTGTTTGACGCGGCCATGTGCGAGCTGACGCGGTACCATTGTGAACACACCCCCGGTTATCACCAGTGGTTGAAGGCTAACGGCCTGAATGATCAAAAACTGGAAACACTGAGCGATTGGTCGCGCTTGCCGCCCATTTTCGCTAATTATTTTAAACATCAGTTGCTGCTCAGTACCACCGGCCAGGATGCGCTGGAATTGACCTCATCCGGGACAACAGGTCAGAAAAGCCGTATGCGTTACGATACACGCAGTATACAGGCGGCCCAGAATATGGTTGAGCGCATTTTCGAGTATTACGGCTGGAATACGCCGCAACAGCTCTGTAACTATTTGCTGTTGAGCTATGAACCCGCCGGAGCGATTACTCTGGGAACCGCCTATACCGATCAGTATCTGTGTAAATATGCGCCAGTGAATCAAGTCTGTTATGCACTGCGTCACAATGGAAAAGGTAATGAGTTTGATCCGTTTGGTGTGATCCGATCCTTGCAGGAGTTTGCTGTGCAAGGGTTGCCGGTGCGTATGCTGGGTTTTCCGGCATTCCTGTGGTTCGCACTGGAACGGATGCAGGAAATGGGCCTGCCGCCGATACAGTTACATCCTGAGTCACTGGTATTTTTAGGGGGTGGCTGGAAAACACATGCCGATAAAGCTATTCCAAGATCGTTGTTGTACCAGCGTTTGGGTGAACAACTGGGGATTCCTGACGAGCGTTGCCGGGATGGTTACGGTTCGGTTGAACATCCGGTGCCTTATGTTGAGTGTCGGCATCACCATTTTCATGTGCCAACTTATGCCCGTGCCTATATTCGTGATACGGCTAATATGGCGGTTCAACCCTATGGTAAGCCCGGTTTTCTGCATCTGACATCGCCTTATATCACCTCTAGCCCGGCACACAGTATCGTGGTGAGCGATTTGGCAGTGCTGCATTCAGCTGCTGAATGTGGTTGTGGGTTGGCTACCGACTGGTTTGAGTTGCTGGGTCGTGCCGGTACAAGTAAAAGCCGCAGCTGTGCGATTGCGGCCTCTGAGTTGATAAAGGAGTCCTGAAATGTATTTAGTTAATGGCAAGATGATATCTGACTTGGAGCCCGCCGCTGTATTGGCCGAACTTAAAAGCAACCTTGCGGATACGCTGGCTTGCCCCCCAAGTGTGCAACAGGTATTGGACTGTGCCGGGCGCTTTGCCGACAGCCTCGATACTGTCTCTTCTGAACTTGCACTGGATACAACGACAATCGCAGCTTTACGCAGCTTTTGTCGTCGTGATTTGCTGGAGGCAAAGTTACGGCACGAGTTGGGCGAACAACCCTTTTCCCTGCGTCGTTTTGACTATACACAGCCTCGTTTTGAAACCTGGCAACCTCTGGGGCTGGTAGTGCATATCACACCGGCTAATGCTCCGTTGCTGCCATTTATGGCTGTGCTGGAGAGTTTGCTGGTAGGTAATGTTAACTGGCTACGCCCCAGTAGCAGCGATCACGGCCTCAATGCACAGTTATTGGCGGAATTCCTGCGCCATGACCTGAGTGGCAAGTTGGTTCCTTATGTCTCCGTATTACCTTTACCGTCTGATCAACTGTCAACGTTGCTGGAGTGTGCTGATGCTGTGTCAGCCTGGGGGAGTAATACCGCATTGACAGCTATCCGTAGCCAATTGCGGCCCGGTTGCCGCTGGATCGATTGGGGACATCGTATCAGCTTTGCCTATCTGGATCCCCAGTCTGCCGACCATGCTGATTACGACGCGTTGGCTGATGATGTTTGCCGGTTTGATCAACAAGCTTGTTCCAGCCCACAGTGTTTGTTGGTAGACAGCACGGATGAGAACGTGTTGCGGGAGGTGGCGAGTGCCGTGGCTGCTGCGTTGGTACGACGGGCACCGGTATGGCCGGCTTTGCAGCCTGACATACAGGAAGCGGCTGAAATCAGCAGCCAGATGGCATTTTTGCAGTTAGATCACACTTTTGCTGGTCTGACGGGTGTGGTAGAAGAGGGCGATGGGTGGCGGGTAGCTTGGGTGCAACGTCAGGAGCTGGTGCCATCGCCATTGTACCGTACCCTGCAAATTCGCCCGGCACCGCGTGCGCAACTGGTGGAAATTTTGTTGCCGTGGCGGCCCTATTTGCAAAGTTGTGCTTTGATAGCCGAAACACATGAACTGCCGATGTTGAGCCGCCAGTTGCTGACCGCGGGTGTCAGTCGGGTATGTCAGGCTGGAGCGATGCACGACGGCTATGAAGGTGAGCCACATGATGGTGTTTATGCATTGACCCGGCTTGCACGGCGTGTCTCAGTCAGCTTGAAAGCTGAACAATTACTGGGCCATGTCACACTGGATAAATTGGCGGTCAATCCTCCAGAACTGGCCGGGGTTCCAGTGATGGATAAAGAAAAGTTTCAGCAAAATGGGGTGACGTCGAAAGCACAGCTGTTTTTCCGCAGCGGTGGCAGTAGCGGTACGCCGAAACTGGCGGGGTTCAGTCACAGAGATTATCACAGTCAGATGCAGGCAGCAGCGGATGGTCTGTTTTCCGCCGGTTTAGATCCAGCGCAGGACCGGGTAATGAATCTGCTGTATGGTGGCAATTTGTATGGTGGTCTGCTGAGTTTCTTCACTATTCTGGATAAATTATCCGTGCCGCATTACCCGATGGGAGGCCCGATAAACGATGA
Source organism: Photorhabdus khanii NC19 (assembly GCF_000517265.1). Classification (GTDB taxonomy): domain Bacteria; phylum Pseudomonadota; class Gammaproteobacteria; order Enterobacterales; family Enterobacteriaceae; genus Photorhabdus; species Photorhabdus khanii. The sequence continues at coordinate 137,923 of NZ_AYSJ01000006.1, read as the reverse complement.
TTTTAGCCAAATCAGGCATTTTATTGTTACTCAGGGGGTCAATACGCTGGTAGGGATGCCAAGCACTATGTATCAGCTGTTTGAACGTGAAGAAGCGGCGTTACGTGCCTATGGTGGCGTGCGTAAAATTTTTGCTGGTGGCGAGCATATTAGTGAAGAGCGTCGTCAGTTTTTATCCAGTTTTGGTATTCAGGTGATCCGCTCGGCAGTTTATGGCTCCGTTGATGCCGGTCCATTGGGCCATGCTTGTGCCTGTTGCCACGATGGGGAATTCCATCTGTTATCTGATATTCAGTGGCTGGAAATATTGGCTCTGGATAGTGATCAGCCGATCCAGCCCGGCGAGACCGGTCGGTTAGTGTTCACGCCTTTGGCGCGGGAAGGGCAGGTAATTCAACGCTACGATTTGGGCGATTTGGGCCATTGGTTACCCGGTCTTTGTGCCTGCGGGTTGCCGGCACCGCGCTTTAAATTGGTAGGTCGCCATGGGGGGTTGATACGGGTAGGGTCTATTTTTGTGAATCCAACAGAATTGTCAGCCAGTCTGGCGTTTCCGGTACAGTGGCTGATAGGGAATCACGCTGGTGGTGGCGAATACATCCATGTGTTAGCGGATGGTGATGTTAACCAAGTACGTGGGCATCTTATGCAACATAGAATGCTGAATCAGGTTGTCAGTGGTGGAATGCTTCAACTGGAAATTATCCCTACGCCAGCCGGACAGTTTCGCCGTCACCCGCAAAGTGGCAAAACGCCGCTGGTGCTGGATAGTCGAGCCTGAGACCCATAATATTACTTTTTGAGTAAATCATGACATTATCATTACACGATTTGGTTGAATATGCCCGCAATCATGCTCCCTTCTTTAGGGATCTTTATTGTGATCTGCCCCGTTCTGGTTGGACGTTGACTGATCTACCATTAATCGATCCTGCTGACTACTGGCAGCAGTCGCAACCACTGGCAAACTGGCCGGTATTGACTGGTTCTATCAGTGGAGGTCATGTTTTCAAAACCGGTGGCTCTACCAGTGAGGGTAGGCTGTCGGTGTTCAGTTGCAATGAATGGCGTGCTTTTGTGCGCGCATTTGGTCAAGGGTTGGCACTGCAACTACAGCCTGGTGACCGTGTTGCCAATCTGTTTTTTGCCGGTGATCTGTATACCAGCCTGTTATTTATTCACGGTGCTTTGTCCTATTCACCGGTGCCGGTGGTAGAGTTTCCGTTTACTTGTTCAGTTGATGATCGGGCGTTGGCTGATGGGATTGTCAGCCTGGGGATTAATGTTCTCGCTGGGGTGCCGGCGCAACTGTTACGTTTTGCCAGTACCTTGCAGCAGAGCGGCCAGACCATGACGGGTATTGAGCGCCTGTTGTACGGTGGTGAAAGCCTGTTTCCAGAGCAGTTGACACTACTGGGTCATGTATTCCCCAATGCACGCATTGGCTCAATTGGTTGTGCCAGTGTTGACGCCGGTCTCATAGGTGCGGCTTCTCCCGATTGTGGTCACGGTGAACATCGGGTTTTTGATACGGAGACGATTGTTGAAATCATTGATGAATCCAGTGGTCAGCCGATTACCGCGTCCGGACAAAACGGCATGTTGGTTGTTACCAACCTGCAACGGCGTCTGATGCCGGTTATCCGTTACCCTACTGGTGACCTGGCCTGTTGGTGTGAAGAATCCGGGCGGCCACGTCGCAAGTTCGCTTTGCAGGGGCGGGCGGGCAGTGCTCACCGGGTACGGGTTGCCACGTTATCCCTTTTTCCTGACCATATTGCTCATTTACTGCGACAGCAAGAGGGAATACTGGCCTGGCAGCTATTACTGAGCCGTCAGGATGGTATAGATAAGATAAAACTCTTGTTAGCCAGCGATTCGTCACCGATGCCACTTGCGACAGCAGTACATCAGGCGTTGCTGGTGGCGCAACCCGCGATGGCAACGTTATGTTGTCAGGGATTGCTGTATGTGGAAGTCACTTACTGCGCCTTGGAAAATATGGTCACCCATCCACGTTCTGGTAAGTTGATGCGGGTGGTTGATAATCGTGGTTATAGTGCTGAAGAGAAGGCAGCATGAGCATGAATCCAGGAATACCATTAATTCGATTATTTCGGGAAGAAGATTCTACCGGTGTCAGTGCTTTGTTTCGGGCTGTTTACGGCGAAGATTATGTTTATCCGGAAGTCTATTTGCCAACCATGCTTGGTCGCTATAACGCGGCAAGACACTGGTATTCTGCCGTTGCGGTACAGGATGGGCAAGTGTTGGGACATGCAGCACTATGGCAGGATAAGCACTGTCCGTTAAGCGCTGAACTGGCGCTTATCGCGGTGCACCCACAGGCGCGTGGTCAGGGGATTGCTACTGCACTGGGGAGATACTTGTGTGATCAGGCTAGGGAAATGGGGTTAAGCATACTCACTATTAAGCAGGTATCGTCACATAATCACAGCCAGCGTCTGGCTCAAAACCTGGGCTTTCATACCACGGGGTTGTTGCCGGATTATGTTACATCACCCTTTGATCAGACACATCCGGAAAGCATCGTACTGGGTTGCTTGCCTCTACAAAGCTGGCCCTTTCCAGAGTTACACTGGCCTTCAGGTTGGCAAAATTGGCTGAATTCGGTGACTCAAGTGTTTGGTCAAGAGCCTTTACAACCGGAAGAACCGGTTGATGCCGATATCAGCATGACCAATCATGGACGCCGGTTGGAAGTGTGGGTGGAAAAGCAGACAACTGAGCGGGTAAAGGAGGTAGCGGAGTTACCGGCTCATAAACTGGTCTATGTGAAACTCCCGGTGGGGGAAGGCACACTCCAGGCTATGGAAATTTTGCAGCAAGCAGGATTTGTTTGTACGGGGTTTGTGCCCGGTCATCATCATCGTTGGGAAGCTTTACTGGTTCGGGGACATAGCAAAAAAGAACTGACCTTAAGCTGCCAGTTTGCTCACAATCTACACCAGCAAAGTATGTTTGCTTGTGCAGGAGGGTAACTCTTCCTGCAATGATTAGCAAAGCTCGTCAGAGCCTGAATAACGTTGCAGATTAATGACAAAGTGTTGGTCTTTTGGTCAGCACTTTGAATTGGGTAGTGATTAAGTAGCAAAAAACGATCTGACTATTATTTGAGAAAACTTGCTTTACCATCCTATTAATCCGACATCGCTTTCCAAAAATCATTTGGTATATAAAATTGATGTTGCCATTGGTTTTAAATGTATTAGTGATACTTGTGTTTTTTAAATAATTGAGTAAAAATTATTACAAATGGTAGATTCACATAATAATTGTCAACTCATTTTGTGATAGTTATTTCATTGTCTTAGTTTCCTATATAAATAAAGAATTATTCCATTTATAACTATCGATAGTATTGATGATATTACAGAAAATAATGTAATGTCTTCAAATATATTGAAAGATTTGAATATAAAAATACCGATTAATGGATAAGATAAACAGACGAAAGAAGAAAAAATTAATAGATACTGAATTTGCTTGCTAATGTTATCTTTCCTTACGTGATTATGTATATATAATATACACCCTAAAACTGAAATAAGAATAGGGGTAGATGCAAAGGAATAAAATGTCATAAAAACTCCTGTTGTAATCAAAATTATGTTATTCAAGGGATAATGATTTATCGTTTATAATAAATGGAAAACCTCCTGTTTCTTTCAGGGTGAGAGTATGGCTGTTTATTTATTATCCATGCTTTAAATGTGATATTTTAATAAACCAATCTTGGTTTAAAAATAACTCAAAATAAGGTGGTATTTTAAAGGCGGATTTGACTCATTCACCTCTCATTATCCTTAAATAGACTATATTGTTAAGAAAATAATGAAGATACGTCAATAGTCTTTATCGTATTGATAGCGGTTGCAACGATAATTCATCAAGATTCTGGCATCCCGGGCATTATCTTAGTTCAAAGTACGATATTGCGAACTATTCTTGATTATTTATTAAATTAATCATAAACATCAGTAAATATTTATTTTATAAAGTTATATAAAGGTAAAGTTATTTTATTGTTTGTATTTTATTTTTTAATGTAAGCAAGTTTTGTGATTTATTATATTTTTCCTCACACATTGTCGCTGTATATGACGTCTTTGGAAGGCCAGACGACCTGATGTCCTAATGTGTGTGTTTAATCTGGTACCTCTCTTGAACGTAGCGATAGTGATCATTTTTTTGCACGAAAAAACCTGTTTCTCATGATAAATCTCAATTCAGGAGTTCGTATGAATCAACTCGCCAGCCCCCTGATTTCCCGTACCGAAGAGATCCACAACCTGCCCGGTAAATTGACCGAACTTGGTTATGCTTCAGTGTTTGATGTGGTACGTATACCGCGTGAGCGTTTTATTCGTGAGCATCGTGCTGATCTCGGGCGCAATGCTGAGAAAATGTATGACCTGGCGGTGGGTTATGCTCATCAGGTACTGCACCATTTTCGTCGCAATTCTCTTAGCCAGGCTGTTCAAGTTAGCCTGAGAAGTCCGTTCTCTGTAGCGGGGCCAGATTATGCCAATCAGTTTCTGGATGCAGATACCGGTTGGAAAGATAAAGCGCCAAGTGGTTCACCGGAAGCGAACGATGCGCCGGTGGCCTATCTGACTCATATCTATCAACTGGCCCTTGAACAGGAAAAGAATGGTGCCAGCGCCATTATGAATACGTTGGCGGAGCGTCGCCCAGATCTGGGAGCTTTGTTAATTAATGATAAGGCAATCAATGAAGTAATACCGCAATTGCAACTGGTCAATGAAATCTTGTCCAAGGCCATCCAGAAAAAACTGAGTCTGACTGATCTGGCAGCGGTAAATGCTAAACTCTCCACCACCCATTACCCGAATAATTTGCCGTATCATTACGGTCATCAGCAGATTCAAACTGCCCAATCGGTATTAAACACGACTTTGCAAGATATTACCCTGCCTCAGACTTTGGATCTGCCGCAAAATTTCTGGGCAACGGCAAAAGGAAAATTGAGCGACGCGACCGCTGGCGCGTTGACCCGATTGCAAATAATGGCGAGCCAGCTTTCGCCGGAACAGCAGAAAATCATTACTGAAACCGTTGGACAGGATTTCTATCAGCTTAATTATGGTGATAGTTCGCTTACCGCGGACAGTTTCAGCGATATGACCATACTGACCAGCCGAACTAATCTGACTGTACCCCAAGTGGAGCTGATGTTGTGCTCAACCGTCGGGGGTTCTACGGTTATTAAGTCTGATAATGTCGCCGCGGGTGACACTACCGCGACGCCATTTGTATACGGCGCCCGTTTTATTCATGCCGGCAAGCCGGAGGCTATTACCCTTAGTCGTAGTGGAAAAGAGGCTCATTTTGCTCTGACGGTTAACAATCTGGCAGATGATAAGTTAAACCGCATCAATCGTATGGTTCGTCTGCAAAAGTGGTTGAATCTGCCCTATGAGGATGTTGACCTGTTGGTGACTTCAGCTATGGATGCTGAAGGAGAGACGAATACTGCCTTGCTGATGAACGATAACACCTTGCGTATGTTAGGAGTGTTCAAACATTATCAGGCGCAGTACGGTGTCACCGCTAAACAGTTTGCTGGCTGGTTGCGCGTGGTGACGCCGTTTGCCATTACGCCAGCAACGCCGTTCTTAGATCAGGTGTTTAATGCCACCAGCACCTTTGATACGTCGTTGGTGGTAGATAATCAAGATTTTGTCTATACATCGACTACGGGTAGTGATGGGGCGCGTGTCAAACATATCAGCACTGCACTGGGCCTCAATCACCGTCAGTTCCTGCTGTTGGCTGATAATATTGCTCGTCAACAGGGAAATATCACGCTAAGTACCCTGAACTGTAATCTGTTTGCCGTGTCGGCGTTCTACCGTCTGGCTAATCTGGCGCGCACATTGGGAATAGATCCGGAAGCTTTCTGTGCTTTGGCTGACCGATTGGATGCTGGTACAGGGGTAGTTTGGCAGCAACTGGCAGGAAAACCGACGATCACAGTACCGAAAAAAGATTCTCCTTTGGCGGCGGATATTTTGAGTTTGTTGCAAGCATTAAGCGCTATCGTTCAATGGCAACAGCAGCACAATTTATCGATTGAAACCCTGATTTTATTGTTGAGTGATAATGCCACTTTTCCCGCGCAAGGCACTGACGATCAGTTGAATTTTATCCGTCAGGTGTGGCAGAACCTGGGCAGTACGTTTGTGGATACAACATTGTTATCCCGCAGTGGCGTGCCATTAGTTGATACCAATGGTCATGCCATTGACTGGTTTGCTCTGCTCTCGGCAGGTCATAGCCCGCTTATCGATAAGGTGGGGCTGGTGATCGATGCAGGCATAGAAAGTGTCATAGCAACTGTGGTCAATACACAAAGTCTGTCTGATGCAGATAAGAAGCTGGCAATCACTACTCTGACTAATACGCTGAATCAGGCGCAGCAAACTGAGCAAGGTGTTGCTGTCAGTCTGTTGGCGCAGACGCTAAACGTGAGTCAGCCACTGCCTGCATTGTTGCTGCGCTGGAGTGGACAAACAACCTATCAGTGGCTCAGTGCGACTTGGGCATTGAAAGATACAGTCAAAATAGCCGCCGATATTCCGGCCAACTATCTGCATCAATTACGTGAAGTGGTGCGCCGCTCCTTGTTGACCCAACAATTTACTCTGAGTCCCGTAATGGTGCAGACCTTACTGGATAATCCGGCCTATTTTGGGACTGCCGCAGAAACGGTGACAAATATCAGTTTGTGGACGCTCTATACCCTGAGTCGTTACGGCGATTTGCTGCTCCAGGTGGGTAAAGCCGGTGGTGGTACTGAAAATGATGTACTGGCCTATTTGCGTTCGGCCAATGCTGCTACGCCGTTGAGCCAATCTGATGCTGCACAGACGTTGGCGACATTGTTGGGTTGGGAGGCTAACGAGCTGCAAGCCACTTGGGTGGTATTGAGCGGGATTGCCAAAACTACATCGCAACTGGATACGCTTCTGCGTCTGCAACAGGCACAAAACCAGACTGGTCTTGGCGTTACACAGCAACAGCAAGGCTATGCCCTGAGCCGTGACAGTGATTATGCCCTTTGGCAAAGCACCGGTCAGGCGCTGGTGGCCGGTGTATCTCATGTTAAGGGTAGCCGTTGAGTATGGCAGAAGTTCGCCACCTGAATAGGTGAATCTGATTTTTCCGTATGGCCCAATCAGGCCGATTCTAAACCGCCATTTAAGTAAGGCAGATAATTATGTTATCGACAATGGAAAAACAACTGAATGAATCCCAGCGTGATGCGCTGGTGACCGGCTATATGAATTTTGTGGCGACAACCTTGAAAGGCGTCGATGGCCAGCCAGTGACCGTGGAAGATTTGTACGAATACTTGTTGATTGACCCGGAAGTGGCCGATGAGGTTGAGACTAGCCGAGTAGCACAAGCGATTGCCAGCATACAGCAATATATGACTCGTCTGGTCAACGGCTCTGAACCGGGGCGTCAGGCGATAGAACCCTCCACGGCTAACGAATGGCGTGACAATGATAATCAGTATGCTATCTGGGCTGCTGGTGCTGAGGTGCGAAATTACGCTGAAAACTACATTTCACCCATCACCCGGCAGGAAAAAAGCCATTATTTCTCGAAGCTGGAAACCACTTTAAACCAAAACCGATTGGACCCAGACCGGGTTCAAGATGCTGTTCTGGCGTACCTCAATGAGTTCGAGGCGGTGAGTAATCTGTATGTACTCAGTGGTTATATTAACCAGGATAAATTTGACCAGGCCACTTACTATTTTATCGGTCGCACTACCACCAAACCGTATCGGTATTACTGGCGCAAGATGGATCTGAGTAAAAACCGTCAGGACCCGGCAGGGAATCCGGTAACACCGAATTGCTGGAATGATTGGCAGGAAATCACTTTGCCGTTGGCCGGTGATACGGTGTTGGAGCACACGGTTCGCCCGGTGTTTTATAACGACCGGCTGTATGTGGCTTGGGTTGAGCGTGACCCAGCGGTGCAGAAGGATGCTCACGGTGAAGATATCGATAAGACGCATGCCTACAGTATAAAATTTGGTTATAAACGTTATGATGATACTTGGACGGCACCAAATACCACCACGTTGATGACGCGACAAAAAGAAGATAATGATAAGGATGTATCACGTACCAGTTTGCTGATTAATGAAAGTGGCATCACGTCACGGGATGTAAATTTACTGGCTACTACCGATTTTAGTATTGACCCAACGGAGAAGACTGACAGTAACCCGTATGGCCGCCTGATGTTGGGGGTGTTTGTACGTCAATTTGAAGGTGATGGGGACAATAAGAAAAATAAACCCGCTATTTATGGTTATCTCTATTGTGACTCAGCTTTCAATCGCCATATTCTCAGGCCATTGAGTAAGAATTTTTTATTCAGTACTTACCGTGATGAAACAGATGATCAGAATTGCCTGCAATTTGCGGTGTATGATAAAAAGTATGTGATTACTAAGGTTATTGCTGGTTCAACAGAAGATCCTGAAAAGACGGGTTGGGTAGGTAAAGTTGATGACTTGAAGCAGGGGACTACAGGTGCCTATGTGTATATCGATCAAGATGGCTTGACCCTCCATATCCAAACCATGACTAATGGGGATTTTATTAATCGTCATGCGTTTGGGGATGATGATCAGGAGAGAAATTCTGGGACTGGTTATGGGCTAACGTATCAAACGGCACCTGGAGGCTATTTTTATATTAATTATCATGATGGAGATTATTATACCTTTGAAAATGCGGAGCTTCACTACAATCCGGATTGGTTTGGTAAAACTGGGAATTTGTCGGCGGGGACGTATTGGTGGTGTGCTCCTGTCAATGACTCTTGGAACTCATATGCCATCTCTTGGGATGATAATCGTAAATATATTACTACAGACGATAGTTATAATATCGCTTGGAAAGGGGAAATTCCTCAAAGTGGGGAGCTCATTATTCCTGATGGGACGCGCCTTTCTGACGGTTATGATGTGACTAATTATGCCATTAGATCCGACAAGCTTATACCAATATTCTATTCGAATGGGTCTTTTCCAACGCTATCTTATGTCAAAAACTTTGGTAAAATCGCCGATAACCGCAAATTCTATCAGGAAATCAATGCTGAGACGGCAGATGGGAGCAATCTGTTCAAACGCTATAGCAGCCAAACTTTCGAACTTAGCAAAAGTGCAACTTACTCGACTACGCATATTCTGTCTGAAGCGAATTTTTCCACCGATCCGAATAAAAACTACCTACAGGTTTGTTTGAATGTCGTGTGGGATCATTATGACCGCCCATCAGGGAAAAAAGGAGCCTATTCTTGGGTCAGTAAGTGGTTTAACGTGTATGTTGCGTTGCAAGATAGCAAAGCTCCTGATGCCATTCCGCGATTGATTTCCCGTTACGATAGCAAACGTGGTCTGGTGCAATATCTGGATTTCTGGACCTCATCATTACCTGCGAAAACCCGTCTTAACACTACCTTTGTGCGTACCTTGATTGAAAAGGCAAATTTAGGGTTGGATAGTTTGTTGGATTATACTTTGCAGGCAGATCCTTCTCTGGAAGCCGATTTAGTGACTGACGGCAAAAGTGAACCAATGGATTTTAACGGTTCAAATGGCCTCTATTTCTGGGAGTTGTTCTTTCACCTGCCGTTTCTGGTTGCTACACGTTTTGCCAACGAACAGCAATTTTCGCCGGCACAAAAGAGTTTGCATTACATCTTTGACCCGGCGATGAAAAACAAGCCACACAATGCCCCGGCTTACTGGAATGTACGCCCGTTGGTTGAAGGACACAGCGATCTGTCACGTCATTTGGGCGATCCTATCGATCCGGATACTCAGGCTTATGCCCATCCGGTGATATACCAGAAGGCGGTATTTATCGCCTATGTCAGCAACCTGATTGCTCAGGGAGATATGTGGTATCGCCAATTGACTCGTGATGGTCTGACTCAGGCCCGAGTCTATTACAACCTGGCCGCTGAATTGTTGGGGCCTCGGCCAGATGTGTCGCTGAGTAGCACTTGGACACCACAAACCTTGGATATCCTGGCCGCCGGGCAAAAAACGGCTTTACGAGACTTTGAGCACCAGTTGGCTAATAGTGATACCGTTTTACCCGCATTACCGGGCCGCAACGTTAGCCACTTGAAACTGGCAGATAATAGTTACTTTAATGAACCGCTTAATGTCCTGATGTTGTCCCACTGGGATACGCTGGATGCACGATTATACAATTTGCGTCATAACCTGACTGTTGATGGCAAGCCGCTTTCCTTGCCGTTGTATGCTGCGCCTGCCGACCCCGTGGCCCTACTGGCTCAGCGTGCTCAATCTGGTACTTTGACCAGCGGTGTCAGTGGTGCCATGTTGACGGTACCACCATACCGTTTCAGCGCTATGTTGCCACGTGCTTACAGTGCAGTCGGCACGCTGACCGGTTTTGGTCAGAACCTGCTCAGTCTGTTAGAACGCAGCGAACGTGCTGGTCAGGAAGAGTTGGCGCAACAGCAATTGTTGGATATGTCCAGCTATGCCATCACGTTGCAACAACAGGCGTTGGATGGATTGGCGGCGGATCGTCTGGCGTTGCAAGCCAGCCAGGCGATGGCGCAACAACGTCATGACCATTATTACACCTTGTATCAAAACAACATCTCCAGTGCGGAACAACTGGTGATGGACACCCAAACTTCGGCACAGGCCCTTATTTCCGCTTCCACTGGTGTACAGACTGCCAGTGGGGCGTTGAAAGTGATTCCGAATATCTTCGGTCTGGCCGATGGCGGTTCACGTTATGAAGGGGTGACCGAAGCAATTGCTATTGGGTTGATGGCTTCCGGTCAGGCCACCAGCGTGGTAGCTGATCGTCTGGCGACCACTGAGAACTACCGCCGCCGCCGTGAAGAGTGGCAAATCCAGTATCAGCAGGCGCAGTCTGAAGTGGAGGCATTGACCAAACAACTGGATGCATTGGCGGTGCGCGAGAAAGCAGCTCAGACTTCTCTGCAACAGGCGAAGGCGCAGCAGGTACAAATTCGGACCATGCTGACTTACCTGACTACCCGCTTTACCCAGGCAACTCTGTACCAGTGGCTGAGTGGTCAACTGGCAGCGCTGTACTATCAGGCGTACGACGCAGTGGTTTCTCTGTGCTTATCCGCTCAGGCTTGCTGGCAGTATGAATTGGGTGACTACGCCGCCACTTTTATCCAGACCGGTACTTGGAATGACCACTACCGTGGGCTGCAAGTGGGTGAGGCATTACAACTTAACCTGCACCAGATGGAAGCGGCTTATTTGGGTCGTCATGAGCGTCGTCTTAATGTGATCCGTACTGTGTCACTCAAGTCTCTATTGGGTGATGATGGTTTCAATAAGTTGAAAACCGAAGGAAAAGTCGACTTTCCATTAAGTGAAAAGCTGTTTGACAACGACTATCCGGGACATTATTTACGCCAGATTAAAACGGTATCGGTGACATTGCCGACCCTGATAGGGCCATATCAAAATGTGAAGGCGACACTTACCCAAACCAGCAGCAGTACATTGCTCACGGCGGATATTCGTGGTGTTAAGTACCTCAATAATTCGGCAGATCAAGAGGGTGATGCGACTCATATTGTTACCAATCTGCGTGCCAGCCAGCAGGTGGCCCTCTCTTCTGGCCTGAATGATGCGGGTAGCTTTGAGCTGCGTCTGGAAGATGAGCGTTATCTGTCGTTTGAGGGGACAGGAGCGGTTTCCAAATGGACACTTAGCTTCCCGCGTTCTGTGGATGAGCATATTGATGGCAACACACTGAAGGCGGATGACATGCAGGCGTCACTGTTGGCTAATATGGACGATGTACTGGTGCAGGTGCACTACACTGCTTGCGATGGTGGGGCTAGCTTTGCGGGGCAGGTCAAGAAAACACTGGTTTAAATCAACTTTTAACTAATGCCTCCCACTCTGGTATGCCAAGGTGGGAGAGCATCCGTTATACCTGAAATCAATCTTGCGATCTTTCTCCATTTCATTGGAAGAGAAGCTTTGAAACAAAATAAAAGGAATATGATGATGAGTACGTCTGATACTACTCTTTATACCCAAACCCCAACAGTCAGTGTGTTGGATAATCGCGGTCTGTCCGTTCGTGATATCGGTTTTCACCGCACTGTGGTCAGTGGTGATACTGACACCCGTATCACTCGTCACCAATATGATAACCGCGGACACCTGAACCACAGTATTGACCCACGCTTATATGATGCAAAACAGACCAATGACTCGGTGAAACCTAATTTTATCTGGCAGCATGATCTGGCTGGTAATGCTCTGAGGACAGAGAGTGTTGATGCGGGTCGCACCATCTCATTAAATGATGTTGAAGGCCGTCTGGTCATGACCGTTAATGCGACAGGTGTTCGTCAAACTCGTCTCTATGAAAGCAACACTTTGCCCGGTCGTCTGTTGTCTGTTAGCGAACGGGTTTCCGATGAAGAGACTCCTCATGTAACAGAGCGCTTTATCTGGGCTGAGAATACAACCGTGGAGAAAGACTATAACCTCTCCGGTCAATGTATACGCCACTACGACACGGCGGGAGTTACCCGGCTGGAGAGTCAGTCACTGGCAGGTGCCATTTTATCCCAATCTCATCAATTGCTGGCTGAAGGGCAGGAAGCGAACTGGATCGGTGACGATGAAGCTGTCTGGCAGAGTATGTTGGCAAGTGAAGTTTATACGACGCAAAGTACAACCAATGCCATTGGCGCTTTACTCACTCAAACCGATGCGAAAGGAAATATTCAACGTCTGGCTTATGACATTGCTGGTCAGTTAAAAGGTAGCTGGTTGACGGTGAAAGGCCAGAGTGAGCAGATTATTGTTAAATCCTTAACCTGGTCAGCCGCAGGTCATAAGTTGCGTGAAGAGCATGGTAATGGTGTGATTACGCAGTACAGCTATGAACCAGAAACTCAACGTCTGATAGGTATCACCACCCGACGTGCAGATAACAGAAAATCAACAGCCAAAGTGTTGCAGGATCTGCGTTATGAGTATGATCCGGTGGGGAATGTCATCAGTATCCATAGTGATGCGGAAGCCACTCGCTTTTGGCGTAATCAGACCGTGGTGCCGGAGAACCGCTATGTTTATGATTCCCTGTATCAGCTTATTAGTGCGACAGGGCGTGAAATGGCGAATATCGGCCAGCAAAGCAGCAAACTTCCCTTACCAGCCATGCCTGTTCCTACCGACGACAGCACCTATACCAATTACCTTCGTACCTATACTTATGACCGTGGGGGTAATTTGGTTAAAATCCGACACAGTTCACCCGCGACTCAAAATAATTACACCACAGACATGATAGTTTCAAATCGCAGCAACCGGGCGGTATTGAGTACATTAACGACAGATCCAACCCAGGTGGATGCGCTATTTGATTCCGGTGGTCATCAGAAAACATTAATGCCAGGGCAAAACCTGAATTGGAATATCCGAGGGGAATTGCAACAAGTAACGCCTGTGAGCCGTAAAGATGCCAGTGACCGGGAATGGTATCGTTATGGCAGTGATGGAATGCGATTGCTAAAAGTGAGTGAACAGCAGACCGGCAACAGTATCCAAGTACAACGGGTGACTTATCTGCCGGGATTAGAAGTACGCATAACCCAGGTTGCAGATAAAACAACCAAAAATTTGCAGGTGATTACGGTAGGTGAAGCTGGTCGCGCGCAGGTAAGGGTATTGCACTGGGAAAACGGTAAGCCAGCAGATATCAACAACAATCAGGTGCGTTACAGCTACGATAATCTTCTTGGCTCCAGCCAGCTTGAACTGGATAGCGAGGGGCAGATTCTCAGTCAGGAAGAGTATTATCCGTATGGTGGCACGGCGGTATGGGCGGCGAAAAACCAGACAGAAGCCAGTTACAAATTTATTCGTTACTCCGGTAAAGAGCGGGATGCTACTGGGCTGTATTATTACGGCTATCGGTATTACCAGCCGTGGGTGGGGCGGTGGTTGAATGCGGATCCGGCGGGAACCGTAGATGGATTGAATCTGTATCGGATGGTAAGGAATAACCCAATTACATTGACTGACCACGATGGATTAGCGCCTTCTCCGAACCGAAACCGAAATACATTTTGGTTTGCTTCATTTCTGTTTCGTAAACCGGATGAAGGCATGTCTGCTTCAATGAGACGGGGACAAAAAATTGGCAGAGCCATTGCCGGAGGGATTGCGATTGGCGGTCTTGCGGCCACCATTGCCGGTACCGCTGGAGCAGCTATTCCCGTCATTCTGGGGGTTGCGGCCATAGGGGCAGGGATCGGGGCGTTGATGGGATATAACGTGGGTAGCCTGCTGGAAAAAGGCGGAGCATTACTCGCCCGTCTCGTACAGGGAAAATCGACGTTAGTGCAGGCGGCGGCTGGCGTTGCTGCCGGAGCGGGTTCAGCCGCCGCTTATGGTGCGAGAGCACAGGGTGTTGGTGTTGCATCAGCCGCCGGGGCGGCTACCGGAGCCATAGGATCATTAATCAATAATGCTGACCGTGGAATAGGTGGCGCTATTGGGGCCGGGAGTGCGGTAGGCACCATTGATACCATACTGGGTACTTCCTCCACCCTTACACATGAAATATCGGCAGCGGCGGGAGGTGCGGCTGGTGGGATGATCACGGGTACACAAGGGAGCACCAGAGCAGGAATTCATGCAGGTATTGGAACGTATTACGGCTCTTGGATTGGTTTTGGTTTAGATGTTGCCAGTAACCCTGCCGGACATTTAGCGAATTATGCCGTGGGTGCTGCTGCGGGTCTGGGTGCTGAAATGGCGGTCAACCGAATAATTGGAGGTGGATTTTTGAGTAGGCTCTTAGGGCGGGCTATTAGCCCACACGTAGCCGGTTTAGCCAGACAATTAGTGCATTTTGCTGTAGCCAGACCTGTCTTTGAGCCTATATTTAGTGCTCTCGGCGGGCTTGCGGGTGGCATTGGAACTGGCCTGCACAGAACAATGGGAAGAGACAGTTGGATTTCCAGAGGGCTAAGTGCTATCGGCAGTGGTATAGATAACGTTGCCGGTATGATTGGTAATCAGATCAGCGGCAGGGTCTTGACCACTACAGGGATTGCCAATGCGATAGACTATGGAACCAGTGCTGTTGGCGCTGCGCGACGAGCTATCTCTTTGTAGCAAACATCGCTGGATATCTTCGCCCAATACTGGGCGAAGATATCAGGGCCGGGAGCAGTTATCGCACTGATATAATTAAAAGTATTCATCATCAAAATCACTTTTTTATGGAATATAGTGATCTGATCGTTTTAATAATGAAGAGTTGCATAATATAATAACGCTGCAAGTAACCCGGTTCGTATTTAGTTAAATCATTTATTTATGGATTTTGTTATCTCGATTTTTCATGAATGATTATTTAACGGGTTTATAAAAAAGTTTATTCTCCAGTTGAAAATGTTATTAAAATCGGTTAATGTTTTTTGATTAACCGGTTATATATTCTTATTTGACCTTTTTACGGTTATATATACATTAATAAAACCAATTCTTTTTCCCTGATGGTTTTATGATGGGTAGGTTTTAAATTGTTATTAAAAGCCATTTTTTAGCTTCCGGTTTTAATCAGTAAAATCAGGTTTTAACCGTTTTTTTTACTACTTTTAACACCTGATTTTTATTAAGTTTAATCATCATGATATATTGTGTTTTTACGTTTAACCAACGTTGATTATACTCACTTCTTATCTTTACTGACGCCGTTTTACCGGCAATCCTGAGCAGTTTTTATAAGTCTTTTATCTTCATAAATCAACCTGTAAATAGTCTGATGGTATAAGGATACCCCTTTA
>NZ_AYSJ01000006.1:0-121976 GCF_000517265.1 Photorhabdus khanii NC19 | reverse complement strand
TGTTTTTCGGATAATATTCTTTTTCTCGTTGATTTATTTTAAGTTTTTTGTTAATGGTTAAATCCGTATTTTATATAAAAGCTTTAATATCTCTGTTTTCGTGCTTTTAAATGGTCATGGCAGGTTAGGTAAATGTAAAATAAGCGGAAGATAGCATTGTCGATAAAATACATTAAACATGATAGAGAATAAGCCGTTTTTAGTAACTCTGTGCCTTTTCAAAATCTGGGATTAATGGATACCTGTTTTTTTACCCTTAGCTCACTAATCACTGAAAAAACAGCTTGCCGATCGACCAAAAAGGGAAAACAAGTAAAAAGAGAAAGTTCACCATATTAAAAAGATGACAAATCTGTGAAGCGATTCTCATTCCGAGTATTGTAGTGATATTACTCAATCTCGTCTTTTGTCGATTCTATTTCTCAATGGATCCCAAATAGGAGGCATCCAGTCAATCAGTTATAACGACACCTGTTCTATATCGAATAGTTTTACTGCCTGAGTTTTCATTGAGTTGTTGAATGTTTTATCCGGTGTATTGCAGCTAATCCAGCGGTTTTACCCGGCACACCCAGAGTTTCCCCGTTATCCCCAATCAGTTTGGCCCCTTCCGCATTCATCTGGTTACCGATATGGTTCAATAACGATTCAAAACGCACATCCCCACCTGCGGAAAGCCGCATATCACTGCCGGATGTTAAATTTGTGCCGGATGTCAACAGGTTACCTGTCGCCGTTAAGGTGAGATTGTGGGCGGCGTTGATGGCACCGGTTGCATACCGGTAGTGTTGATCTTCATCGGGCTATCCTGCCCACGATATCGCCCCCCGCATTGAGTTGCAGCTGATCACCCGCAGTGATTTGGGTGATGGATCCCGCTAAATCGGCGACACGCAACAGGCTTTCTGACGTGGGGGGGACGGGACATATCGATATCGTGACCGGCGCTTAATGTGACTTGTTGCCCGGCATTGAGTATGCCGGCGGCGATAGCCGGATGAAGGGGATAAACGGCGGTAAGGTAAATTAAAAGATAACTCGTGGCCCTGATCACCGGGGTGTTGCGCTTATCCATCGTACTTTCTCTTTTCTTAAGTTAATCGGGCTTTGGTGATAAAACGGTAATCTTTCCATAGAAAATATTGATAATTTGATAGTGACATAAGAAAACTATTCTAATGTGTGATTATTTGTCTGTCTGAATGGATAGTACGAAATGTGATCAAAATCGGGTTGTTTAATCCTGATAATGGGGAATTCGATGTATTAAATGCTGGAAAGTGGCGATACGGGCCTCACATCGTTTTTCTGTATCCAGAGAGACATTCATCATGTAATGTCTGTACCGAATCCCAGATTGAACACTTTGCGGGTATCTATCATCTCGCAGGCACTGATGACAGATAGTTGCTGTCAGCGCAGGTATTGCAACGAAAGCTATTAACCGTGCTGCGAGTGAGAGTTTCCCATCATAAATTTCATGTTATCACCTGATATTCTGCTTGGACCAATCAAGCTTATGATCGCCTGAGAATGTCAGCGCTGGTGTCGCTCCGTGACAGTGATACGGGCCTGTTTTATTGGAGAAGATTATGGCGAGTCATACATCCGATTATCGTACAGATGTCCGCATTATTGCGCATATACCGCTTAATACTTCTGATGGCGACAGATTGTATTTCAGAAAATTAACGGGTAGTGAATCATTGTCGCAGCTGTATCAGTTTAAAGTAGAGTTTCTTTGTACACGTAATGATCTCGATATGAAGTCATTATTAGGTAAGAGTATGGCTCTGGAGATCCCGTTGGCACAGGGCGGTTCTCGCTTCCTGCATGGTGATATTACACGTATTGAATATATTGGACATCATTTACAGGAAGAAAACGATAAATTATATATTTTCACTCTGCATCCTTCCTTATGGTATTTGACACAAAACCGTGACTGTCGTATTTGGCAGGGACAGAGTGTGCCGGATATTATTGCCGCGCTATTGGCAGAATATCATATCAATATAGAAAACCGTCTCAGTAGCCATTATCGTCAATGGGAGTATTGTGTCCAATATCAGGAAAGTGCTTTTGACTTTATCAGTCGATTAATGGAACACGAAGGCATCTACTATTATTTCAGTCATCATGAAAAGGGACATACTTTAATTCTGGCTGATTCGCCAAATGCACATCGTCCATTTAACGATGACTATGCTCATATTCCCTATTTAGCTGCACAGCCCGGCGTTGTTGATCATCAGGAAGGTATTATGTGCTGGAGTACAGCACAGGAAATTACGCCGCGAGTGTATACACTGGATGATTACGATTTTCGCAAGCCTCGGGCGCATTTATTGGAAGTGTGCAGCAATCCTGCGTCGTTTGCGGTTAATAAGGCGGATGTTTTCGAATGGCCGGGACGTTATATCGATAATCAGCACGGTCAGTTTTATGCGCAAATCCGTCAACAAGCGTTTGAAGCGCAGCAGCAGCAGATGTACGGCAATACGACGGCGTGTGGATTGGCTCCGGGATGCACTTTTACCCTGCAAAACAACCCTTGTCCACCTGATACACCGTCTTTTCTGGTGACTCATGTGGAATATGAGCTGTATGACTGTACGCTGTATGACGAGTCGAATGGGATTCCTCAGGACAAAGGGCCGTTCCGGGCTGCATTCCACGCGGTACCGGCTGATGTTGTCTGGCGCCCGCAGCGAATAACGCCCTGGCCGAAAACCTGTGGCCCCCAAACGGCGGAAGTCGCTGGTCCGGCGGGAGAAAGCATCTGGACCGATAAGTACGGTCGCGTCAAATTGAAATTCCGCTGGGATAGATACGGTCATCCGGATGATCGAAGTTCCTGTTGGGTGCGTGTTTCCAGCAGTTGGGCCGGTTGGAAATATGGCAGCTTACAGATCCCCCGGATCGGTGAAGAGGTGGTGGTTGATTTTATTAACGGCGATCCGGATCGCCCGCTGGTCACTGGACGGGTTTACAACGAGGAGTGTATGCCGCCCTGGCAGCTACCCGATGATGCTACCCGGATGGGGTTTATGAGCCGCAGCAAGAAAGGAGGGGTAGAAAATGCCAGTTTTCTGTTTCTCGAAGATGCGCCGGGGCGTGAATCATTCACCATGCACGCTGAACGCGACATGAATATCTCTGTTGAGCACGATAAAAATATCACTGTCGATGGTGTCTTAGCCCAGGAGATAAAAGGCGAAACTCATCTCAAACATCATGGTATGTGCAATACCCTGAAAATGATGCCGGATATGCAAACTTTCCGGTTGGGGAAAACGGCCATTATTGCTGCCGGTGGGCGTGCGGATTTTATTGCCGGTGGCAAGTATGAACGTGTCCATGGTAAATCAGAGACGCAGGCCAGCCAGAGTATCAGCCAGCATGCCGGAGGAAACATCAGCCATCATGCGCGGGGCAATATCCTGTTCGATGCCGGTAAGCAAATAATCTATGGCGACAGCCTGTATCTCAACAAAGAAAGCAGTGATGCCGATAATCAGGCGCAGAAGAAGTTAACGACATTACAGGGATTGACACCTGAGGAAGCCGCGGATCAGAAAGCATCGGAACAGCAACAGCAGCAGAAAATCCCGACCTCAGTGATTTATAAGAAAGGTGTCAATGTTGAGATAAATGGCGTTGATCAGCAGCGCGTGGATAAAGATCAAAAAGTAGAAATTAAGGGAGCGGTAACACGGAGTATTGCGGGTAGCTGGCAAGAGCATGTTAAAGATAACCTGAAAATTCAGGCGGATGCTGATGCTCATCTTAACTGTGGCGGTGAAGTGTGCATCGAAACCAAAGATATGGTGCATAAAATTGAAGGCCATATAGAAACTCATGCCGGCAATACTTTGACCGTCTGTGGCACGACGGAAAGTGTCAATATGCTCAACTATACCAACTCTTCTGTTGCCATGAAAAATGAAGGCGTGGTGATGTCGAATAACATGCTGAACATCGGTAATACCACCCTGCATATGTCAACCAGTACCCTTAGCCTCAGTATGGGCCAGATAAATATCAATGCCGTGGCACTGAATCTGAGCCTCAGCGGTTTAAGTATTTTTATCTGACGTACCAAGATAGGAGAACCGATGATGAAAATCATGAAACCTCTGCGACTGGGCGTTTTGCATCGTCCGTGGCGCTGGCAGCAGCAAAACTATCTGGGGGTGGCTGTGATGGCGCTGACGGATATGAGTGATTCGCCACAAATCAGGCCGGAACCGGAGCTGTGGCAATTGGTTGCGCAAGAGTTACAAAGTACCGGTGGGGTGCTGGATCTTTCTATTCCTAAACCCTGTGCGGAATTTTTTGCTACCGGTTACGCCTGGACAAACCATCAGCAGCAAAAAGAGGCTTGCATGGTGAGAATTCAGGTTGCCGATAAAGAAAAAAGTTTGATGGTGTTTGGTGATCGCTACTGGCAGAACGGACATCCTTCATCGCCCCAGCCGTTCGAGAAGATGCACCTTGATTGGAAAAATGCGTTCGGCGGTAGCCGTATTGCGGAAAATCCATTAGGTAAGGGAGATGAACCTATTACCCGTGACGGGATATTGTGGCATCTATTACCTAACGTCGAACATCCCGATCAACTTCTGCATTCAGTGCACCAGCGTGTTCAGCCCGCCAGTTTCGCACCATTGGATTTTAGTTGGCCGCAACGCAGTCGTTTAATGGGGAAAAAATACGATAAGCAGTGGCTGGCGCATGAATTCCCCGGCTTTGCCCGTGATACAGACTGGCACCTATTCAATATGGCCGGGCAGGATCAATGGTGGGATGGGAAACCCGCTTTGCCGTCGGGCGCCACCTGGCGTATTTGGAATATGCATCCAACTCAGACGGTACAACAGGGAACGTTACCGCGCTGGCAGGCTCGCTGTTTTATTACCCGCCAGCGTGGTGAAGAAATGCGCCTTGAGGAGATCCATTTACGTGCTACCACGGTATGGTTTATGCCTCATTTGGAACGGATGGTGCTTATTTGGCATGGTGCTTGCCCGATTAATGAAGATGATGCTGTGGATGTACATCAAATTCTGGTGGCAATGGAGTTAGCACAGTCAGAGCGCCCGGTTGCCCATTATCAGCATGTGATGGCGCAACGGGCAGAGAAAGAGAAGGGCGCTCTTTTTACTCTACGGGAGCAGGATTTGATGGATGAAAGCCTGATTGCGCCTTGGATAGATAATGACGTACAGGTTACGCCCAGTGCGTTGGCGGAGACTATGACAAGGCGTGAAATCTATTTGCGCCGACAGCATCAGGCGAGAAGCCAGGGGCAACAGCAGGATATCAATCAACTGCTTGCCGAGTTGCCGCAGAAAGAGGGAAAAGCACTGACTGCCGATCAATTACCGGATCTGGTTGCCAGCCTGGAGAGACAGGCAGAACGTATACAACAGCGGGTTCAGCAAAAAAATGCTGCGTATGCGGCGGCTGAACGAGCCAGTACTTCCCCGGCTGGCCCTGCAAGCTACTACCGTATGCTGGATCTGTTATACAAGCAGTCACAAAAAACGCCGGGATCCCAGACACCGGAGGCACTGAAACGCACGCACCGTAGTTTACATCAGATGTATCGGCTATCAGCGGATACGCGGCCGCCGGCTGCGCGGTTGCAAGGTGATCAGGCGGAAGTGTTACGTCGTCATGTGATCGCTTGCATGGCAACAAAACGGGATCTGAGTGGTATGGATCTGACCGGCGCGGATCTTTCTGGTTTGGATCTTCGTCAGGCCAATTTACAGCGTACTCTGTTAGAAAATACCAATCTGGATAACTGTTGTTTGGATGAAGCCGATCTGAGTGAAGCTATGTTGGCTTATGCTTCATTGAACAATACTTCGCTAAAGGCCGCTTGTCTGGATAATGCCTCCCTGATTGGAGCACGGTGTCATAACAGTTATTTTACCGGAGCATGCCTTGGTGGTGTGTCGCTGGAGCAGGCTGAACTGGTCATGTGTGATTTTTCCCAGGCTGCTTTGAGTGATATTTTGTTGCGGCAGTGTACGCTGCATCATTGTCACTTCTTTCAGGCACGACTGGAAAACTGCCTGTTTATGGATCTGACGCCGGAAGAGTTGGATTTCAGTCATGCGCATTTGACGCGTATGACGGTCATCAATGGTGGTTTTACTGCGGTACGTTTCAACCATGCCGTGATGGAGAGTTGTACTTTTCTGGACAGCGCACTGGATCATGCCCAATACCAGCATGCACATTTAGAAAGTTGTGTGTTTACCGGTAAAACTCATATTCGTGCCGGTCTGTTCCAGCATGCGCGGCTGACCAGTTGTAACTTCCGCCTCATCGTGCTTGAAGCGGCTGATTTTTCAGAGGCCATATTGCAGAACTGTGATTTTAGCGAAGCGGATCTCAGTTTTGCCCAAATGCGCGCCGTTAATGGCTGTCATTCTCTGTTCATTCGTACCCGGCTGACCAATAGTTTTTTGCAAGACGCCAATCTGATGGGGGCATTACTGCAAAAGTCTCATTTAGCCGGAGCGGATTTGCGTCGTGCCAATCTGTTTCGTGCCGATATTTCTCAATCCAGTGTTGATGTGAATACTCAGTTACAGGGTGCTCTGCTTGATCAGTGCAAAACCCTGCCTTGTGCCGGCGGGAAATTAATATGAAAACTTTAACCTCAGAACAATTGAGTGCGCTGATTTCGCAAGGGGAAATTATTCAAGATACATGCCTGACGAGTGATTTGCTGGCAGGGAGAGATCTTGCCGGTATGGTGTTTATCAATGTTGTCTTTGACAGCGTTGATTTCAGTTATTGCCGGCTTGATGAAACTGTATTTCAGCAGTGTCAGCTATCATCTGTCTCTTTTCAGGGAATGACGCTGAAAGGGTGTTCGTTTCAGCAATGTATCTTGTCGCAAGCCTGTTTTGATCTCGCTCATCTGGATAACTGCATCTTTAATGACTGCCAGTTGGAACAACTTTCTTTGCAAAATGTCGATCTTGGCCGTACCTATTTCATCGCTTCCCATCTTAATCGTGTGCGTTTTATCGATAGCACGCTTGATAAAGTCATACTGCATGACAGTGACATTTGTCATGGCGTTATGCATAACTGCCGTTGCCAGAGCTTGACGCTGTTCGGCATGGATCTGCGCAAGATCACCTTTACAGGCAGTTATTTTGAACGGGGGGTGTTTGCACATTGCGATCTGCGCAAAGGACAGTTTCAGGGGCTGACCTTTTTGGCCTGCCAGTTTACCGATAACCGGCTGGATCACGCCGATTTCCGGCAGGCGATATTGACGCAAAGCTGTTTTAAAGGTGCATCGTTACGCGGTGCCTGTTTGAATGAGGTACAGGCCGAAGGCGCGTTGTTTATTGAAAGTGATTTACGTGAAGCACAGTGCCGACAGGCAAAAATCAATCACGGGCAGTTTATTGCTGCCCGTCTGCATCAGGCTGATTTCTCCCATAGCACGTTAGTACAAAGCCAGTGGCGCTATGCGCAAGCGGATGGCTGTTTTCTTGTGGCCTGCGATTTGAGCTATGCCGATTTCAGTTGGGCGGATATCAGTAATGCTGATCTGCGTCAGGCGCGTTTTAAGCGCACGTTGATGCACCGGGCCTGCCAGCGGGGCAGCCAATTTTCCGATCGTCAGGGCATTTTGGAACAAGATGACGCACTGTTTGCGGCAGAGACGTGGAGTGCGCGCAGTTAGCGCTATTAATCATGAGGTTATCCTATGAACGCAACACAAAAAGCATTTCCATTAGAGATTAATCTTCCTCAACAGGCCGTGGGGCAAGTCGTCAATACATTGCCAATAGGGGATGTGATCGTGGAGTATCAGCAGCGTGGCTGGCAATGCAGTGTTGCCATAAGTTGTTTGCTGATGCCACAGATCAGTGACGAGGTGCTGATTTGCAGTGACGATAGCCAGCGGCTATGGGTGCTGGCGGTGTTAAGCCGCGCTGATGAACAGCAGCCGGTGACGCTCAGTGTTCCGGGGGATTTGCATATCGCTCCGCAAGGAGAGCTGATGCTCCATAGCGCTGAACAGATCAGTATTGATAGTCAATCTGTACAGATCACAGCGCAACAGAGTGATTGTCATATTACCCATATGCGTTACAGCGGTGATGAGTTGACGGCGTGGGTCAATGTGGCCTGTTTGCTTGGCCGGCGCGTGGAAGCATTGTGGAAAACCGTGGTGCAAATTAGCCAGCGCGTATTGCGTAAGGTCGAACAGACAGAACATGTGCGTGTTGGGCAACTGGATTGTCAGGCCCGTGATTATGTCCGTTTGCATGCACGTAATACCATTATTACCTCGCAGGCGGTGACAAAAGTGGACTCTGAACAGATTCATATAGGCTGAACGATGAGCAGAATATCAGAGAAAAACACCGGAGAACGCAGAGCTTCGGCGATATATACCGGTTATCAGACCTTTCCTATGTTGCTTGAACGTCTGACAGAAAACGGCAATGGCCGGGAAGAGGTATCGTATGGCGGCTGCGTCCGGCAGTATCGTCTGTCAGTACTGCATAATTTGCAGGCGCTATTTAACTGCGACCATTATTCCTCTGGCACTGATCTCTCATCATGGCCGAATGTTAGTACCAGTACCTTGAATTTTGGTATCCGGGCACTGGCGGGAAAGTTTGTTTCTCAGGTGAGCTGGGAAAGTATTGAGTACACGATACGTGAAGCCATTATTTATTTCGAACCGCGCATTATGCCGCAGGAATTAATTATCACGGGTATGCAGGGTAATCAGGAACTGGATGTTCACAATATTCTCTGCTTTGAAATCCGGGGGCATTTGCGGGGTTCTCCCCGCCCATTAGCATTTACTTTCAGCAGCCATGTTGATCTGGAAAACGGGCGTTTTGAGCTGGTGGATGGAGGGTAAATCATGCATGAAAAACTACTGGAGTATTACAACCGTGAGCTGGCATGGTTGCGTGAAATGGGGGATGAGTTTGCTCGCCATTATCCTGGTGTGGCCGGGCGATTAGGGATGCAGGGCAATGAAGTGACCGATCCTTACGTTGAGCGTTTGCTGGAGGGCGTCGCTTTTCTGACTTCGCGTATTCAGCTCAAGATGGATGCTGAATTTCCGCGTTTCTCCGCCCAGTTACTGGAAGCGCTTTATCCTAACTATCTTGCGGGTTTGCCTTCAATGGCAATTGTGGAATTACAGCCCGACCCCACTAAAGGGGATCTGAGTAAAGGTTTTCTGGTGCCTCGTGGTTCACTGATGGAAAACCCGGCATTGAAAAAAAAGGGACTCAGTTGCCGTTACCGTACAGCACAGGATGTGAGCTTGCAGCCGTTGCGTTTATCACTGGTAGAGTTGGGCGGTGTACCTGCGGATATCCCTCTTTCCGCGTTTGGTGGTGCTGAGGTACAGGGTGCTTTGCGTATTCAACTATCGTGTTTTGATAATGTGTCACTGGGCGAATTGCAATGTGATGAGCTGATGTTCTACCTCAGTGGCGGTGATGTTCCCGCCTTACAACTGCTGGAATTATTGATGGCGCACTGTCAGGGGGTGTTGTGCCATATTCCCGGCAGTTCGGTGCAACGGTTATTGCTACCGCCACAGGCATTGTGTCATGAGGGCTTTGCTCCTGAGCAGGCATTATTGCCGGTTGATTTGCGCAATGTCGAAGCGTATCGCTTGTTACAGGAATACTTTGCTTTTCCGGCCCGTTTCCAGTTTTTCAGCATTAGTGGTTTACAGCCACTGCTGGCACAGGCAGGCAAGCGACAGTGCTTGGAAATTCAGATCTTGTTGGATGTGCGTTCGCCACAATTGGAAAAGGTGGTGGATATTAGCCATCTGGCTTTGCATTGTACCCCTGTCATCAATCTTTTTCCGCGTACTGCCGAACCGATGACGATCAATGAGCAGCAACATGAATACCATGTGGTGGTTGATAACATGCGTCCGCTTGATTATGAGGTTTTTTCCGTCACAGCATTACGCGGTATTGGTAGCCAGCATGACGGTGACGAGCGCTATATTTTTCATCCGCTTTATCACACGCCGCATGATGATGCATTGGTTAATGCGGGGTATTTTTCTATCCGCCGTGAATCACGTTTGCTGCCACAGAATATGAACCGCTATGGTATGCGTTCTGATTATCTTGGCAGTGAGGTTTATCTCTCTCTGGCGGATGAGCATCATCCGCCCTGGCGCAGTGATTTGAAATACCTCAGTGCGGAAGTTCTGTGTACCAACCGTGATCTGCCGCTATTGCTGCAACGACAGGCTCAGGAGAACCTGGTGATGCAGGATTCGGTTCCCGTCTCTGCGGTGCGGTTGCGCAAAGGTCCCAGTGAACCCCGCCCGGCTCTGGCAGAGAGCCGGGTTTGCTGGCAGTTGATCAATCAGTTACAGCTTAACTACTTTAGTTTGCAGGATTGCGCCACTGAACAGGGTGAAACGGAATTACGGCGGCTATTACGTTTTCATGCCAGTCAGGCGGATGCGGTTATTGCACAGCAGATTAGTGGTATCCGGTGTTGTCGATTGCAAGCGCAACATCGTCATATGACTGGTATGCCACTGTTTCGACGTGGAATTAGTGTGCAGTTGGAGGTAGACGAACAGGCATTTTCTGGTCGATCCCCTTGGTTAATGGGGAGTGTTCTGGCGCACCTGTTTAGCCGTTTGGTGACGGTGAACAGTTTTGCCGAAACGACGTTGTCCAGTGTGCAGCGGGGAACGATCGGGTTCTGGTCGGGGTGTGACGGCGTGAGGGCATTGCTATGAAGATATTCGCTATACATGCCGACAATCAGATCGTACAGGCCGGGGAGAAAGCGCATACCGCGTCATCTGCACTTGGTGATCATTTTTGGACAGCAAGAGAAAAAGCGCCGTGGGATTTCGATCTGTTTCAGTTGTTGCGGCGTATTGATGCACAGTCAGGCGCACCTTATCCATTGGGGCGTTCACCTTTACCGCGCTATGAGCCATTGCGTCTGGGGCAACAGCCGGCATTGTACTTTGCGCCGGCAGAAATTGCGGCTATCGTGCCTTATCCAGATGGCATCCACTATCAGATTAATATCAATAACTTTGGTCTGTTTGGCCCGAATGGCCCTCTGCCTTTACATGTCACAGAATTTGCCTGGCAACGTCAGAAGCAACATAAAGATTATGCTCTGAGTGCCTTTTTCAATCTGTTTCAGCATCGTTTGATAACGCTATTCTGGCGGGCATGGGCGGATGCCCAGCCTTGTCTCTCCTTTGATCGTAGTGACAACCACCGTTTCGACCATTTTTTTGCCAGCCTGATCGGCATGGGTCACGTTTCAGGTTACCGCCTCCGGCAGGAGCGGACACATCACTATATGGCCGGGCACCTGAGCCGCTATCCGCGTAATAAAGATGGTTTGCTGTGTTTACTGCGTTACCACTTTGGCTTGCCGGTGACGTTACATGAAAATCAGTTTCACTGGCTGGCGATTGACCGTGATGAACAGTTGCGGTTGCATAACGGTCATGGCGGTGCCCGGTTAGGGAATACTGCTCGTCTCGGTATCGCTGTGGCTGATGTGCAATATGCATTTTGTCTGGAACTTGGCCCGCTCTCTTGGTCGGCATATCAGCGTTTTTTGCCATCTTCACGGTTTACAACATCCAATTGTGATGATCTCCGGCAATTGTGTGACTGGGTTCGGGGTTATGTCGGCCTTGAATATACTTGGAAGCTCAGAATCACGCTGGATCATCAATATTATCAGGGATGTTCATTAGGAGGCCATCAGTCGCTGGGGCAGAGTTGTTGGTTAGGATTTAACATCTCCCATCACGATCGCAGTGATCTCTGTTTCCGTCCGGATAACGCTGCGTAGTCATAGCAGACTGCACCTGTTTTCTTTTCTATTTTTCTTTTCTATCAATATGGACGAGGGTTCTATGTCGGATATCAATCGCCAGTCACTGTTTAATAAACTTAATCCGCCATTGTTTAGTGCTCTGGAAAGCGCCAGCGTATTTTGTAAACTGCGGGGCAATCCTTATGTTGAATTGGCGCACTGGTTGCATCAACTGATGCAGCAGAAGGCGGGTGATTTGCAACAAATCATAGGCCACTTTGCACTGGATGAGCAGCAAATGGCACAGGATATCGTTCGCTCTCTGGATGCATTGCCGCGCGGAGCCAGCGCGATTTCTGATCTCTCTGCCCATATTGACGAGGCAGTGGAACGGGCTTGGGTGTGTAGTTCAGTTACCTTTGTGTCAGACGAGATTCGTGGTGCACATCTATTGCTGGCATTGTTAACCACCTTTAATCTGCGTCAGCATCTGTTAGCTATTTCTGCTCAGTTTGCCTGTATTAACGCAGAAAGTTTGGCACAGGATTTGAATCGCATCCTGCATGACAGTACGGAAAACAGTTCTCAGAAAACAATGGCAGAGGCTGAAAATCGCCAACCGGCGTCAGAGAGTGCGTTGCAATGTTATGCGCAGGATATGACCGCATTGGCGCGAGCCGGGCGAATTGATCCGGTTGTCGGGCGGGATAAAGAGATCCGCCAACTGGTTGATATTCTGCTGCGCCGCAGGCAGAACAATCCGCTGATTACCGGTGAGGCGGGGGTGGGTAAAACGGCGCTGGTGGAAGGATTGGCGCTACGCATTGCATCGGGTGATTTGCCGCCGTCATTGTGCCATGTTCAGCTTTGGTCATTGGATATTGGCCGTTTGGCGGCAGGTGCCGGAATGAAGGGAGAATTTGAGGCGCGTTTACAGGCGGTCATTAATGAAGTTCAGCAAAGTTCGGTTCCCATTATTCTGTTTATTGATGAAATTCATATGTTGATTGGCGCTGGAGGGGCGCAAGGGGTGGGTGACGCGGCTAACTTGTTGAAACCGGCACTGGCGCGTGGACAGTTGCGTACCATTGGTGCGACTACCTGGGGGGAATACAAAAAACATATTGAAAAAGATCCGGCACTAACGCGACGTTTTCAGGTGTTGCAGGTCGAACAGCCGGACGAAGCGCAGGCTTTACAGATGATACGCAGTCTGTCCGCAAAGCTAGAACAGCATCATAGCGTGTTATTACTGGATGAGGCATTGGAAGCCGCGGTATCGCTCTCCCATCGCTATATCCCGGCTCGCCAGTTGCCCGATAAAGCCATCGCCCTGCTTGATACCACTTGCGCACGGGTAGCTGTCAGCCAGCACAGTCTGCCGGCGGTATTGGAAGATTATCATCGTCAGCTTGATGCACTCCAGATTGAATATGAGATTGTCTGCCGTGAGCAGCAACTGGGTGGTGATCATTGTGCTCGCTTGGCAAAACTTGACGACCAGCGCCATCAATTGCAGGCAGAAGAGCAGCAAATGGCACAGCGTTGGCAGGATGAAATGACGTTGGCTCAACAAATTATCAGTTTACGCCAGCAACTGATTTCTGGTGATGAAATACCGACGGATGATGCACAGCGTTTGGTCTGGCAGGCACAATTACAGGATTGCCGGCAACAGTTGAGTTTATTGCAGGGGGAGCAGCCATTAATTGCGGTCGCGGTGGACGCACACAGCGTTGCTGCTGTGGTTGCGGATTGGACCGGTATTCCGCTTGGCCGGATGGTGAAGAATGAGATCAATGTTGTCCAGAATCTGGAACACAGCCTTGGGCAGCGGGTGATTGGTCAACAACATGCGTTAAGTATTATCAGTGAACGGGTGCGTACAGCGCGTGCCCATCTGGGTGATCCCAATAAACCTGTGGGGGTATTTCTGCTATGTGGCCCTTCCGGGGTCGGGAAGACCGAAACGGCGCTGGCGTTGGCTGAAAGTCTGTATGGTGGTGAGCAGAATCTGATTACCATCAATATGAGTGAGTTTCAGGAGCCACACAGCGTATCAACCTTGAAAGGGGCACCGCCGGGATATGTCGGCTATGGTGAAGGTGGTGTGTTAACGGAGGCGGTTCGACGACGTCCATATAGTCTGGTGTTACTTGATGAGGTGGAAAAGGCACATCCTGATGTGCATGAACTGTTTTTTCAGGTATTCGATAAAGGCTGGATGGAAGACGGTGAAGGCCGTCGCATTGATTTCCGTAATACGCTGATCATATTGACCTCGAATATTGGCAGTCAGGAAGTTATCAGGGCTTGTACCCGGCAGGAGGGTTTGCCGGATGTGGAAACGCTGACGCAACAGTTACGTCAACCACTGTTACGGACGTTTCCCGCCGCTCTGCTTGGCCGTCTGACGATCATTCCTTTTTTATCATTGAGTAACGAAGTACTGGAAAATATTGTGCAACTGCAATTGGCGCGGATAGTACAACGTCTGTGGGAAAATTATGGGATTGAGGCACAATTTGACCACAGTGTGACGCAACAGATTATGGCCTGTTGTATGGAACAGGAATCAGGTGCCCGCAGGATCGATTCGATCATTACAAATATTTTGTTGCCGCGGATAAGTCGCAGGTTGCTTACCGCAACGATGGAGAACCAGCATTATTCACAATTAGATGTGATTTGGGAAAATGCGGTATTTCAGTGTCATTTTTGTTGAGCAATTGTCTTTCAACTTAAGCCGTGTGAATGGATTTGTCTCACGGCTTATTTGTTTTTATCATCGCATTAAGCATGACGAGTAGTTTACGCATGCAAGCAATGATCGCCACTTATGTTGTACTTACCGGCATCTTTACTTGGCAAACTTTTTAAGGTGGGGTTTCAGTATTCTCATGCTGGTTATTGTTTAAATAGATGGAAGAAGAATTTGTAAAGTATTTTGTATTTAATCAGGAAGTAGGTGTTGGTATTAAACGTATTAGTACATAGTCACTGACCGTGAAATATTATGAAGAATAAGTATCGAAAAGTCATATAAATAGTAAAACACAGGTCTTGTTGGCGGAAAAACTTAATTGGGCAAGTAAAGGCGAAATGGATCAAAAGAGGCTTCCTTTTGGGAAACCTCTTTTGAAAACCTTCGCATTCCTGAAATCCTACCATTGATCTGTTCTTGGTTGAGCCAGGGTTTAGTACTAACAGCCGTACTTCCTGTTTTCAACAGAAGGGCCACTGATAGAAGAGCTTAATTCATACGGTTTCTTAGAGTTGTGAGCATCAGGAAAAATGCAAATGTCGGTCGAGTAAGCGAAGAATGTGGATAGATTCAGCTAGCTTGCTCTCCAATTTCGGCTGATTTGCGGATAACCACCATCCCATATAGCAATAAACTCATCCAGACGCTGCAACGCTATTTCTTCCGTTGTGGTCTATAGGCCAGTGGGAGCATTTATTGGAACACTTCCAGGATCAGCAACATCGTGGGCGGGCTGAGGAACCAAGGGGGACACCGTGGACGATGACACCCTGGCACAAGGTGAGATGACCGTTAAGATAAGACTGGTCACCTATTTGGATACATTCAGATATGGAATATCCGTCCACCTCCTTCGGGCAGTTCAACGGCCAGACTCAGTTTCCCGCCCATCGCTTCAATATAACGTTTCAGTGTTGCCAGCTTAACGTCATTACCTCTTTGCTCAATTTGAGCTATGGCTGGTTGGCTTACTCCCATCGTTTCTGCCAAGGACTTTTGTGATAATTGCAATTCTTCCCGCATTAGCTGTAATCCAGTTTCCAGAATCATTTCTTCCGCCATTTCTTTAATTCGGGCTTGGCTCTCTGGCGAACGGGCAGCTATAGCATCACGTAATGTTTTCATTTCTTTTCCTCCATCGCGGCTAAATGTGCGGTAAATTCTTCATCCGCAATGCGGATCATCGTATCGTAAAACCGTTTGTCGTTACTTTTGTCACCGGCACACAGCACGATGGCTTGTCGTTTGGGATCGAAAGCAAAGAATGTGCGTACCGGACGACCTGAATACTGTATGCGTAGCTCTTTCATGTTGTTATGTCTGGAGCCTTTTACTGTATCGGCATAAGGGCGGGATAGTTTCGGGCCATATATTTCAAGGTTAGTCAGATCGGCCAGCACCTTTTCCTGCATCCCTTCTTCTTGCTCTTGCAACCAAGTGTTAAAACCTTGAGGTTAAAACTACTGCCCACAAAATCCAATCCTCATAAGCTATAACTTATGTTATATAATATAAGCCATGGCTTATATTTTCAACCCTTTTGCCACTTTTCACCGATCTCCGTGCCTTGTTTAGCATTCCTCACTACTCAGATCACCGTTCTCTCCGAAACACCTGTGAGTCTGGCCGTATCTCTATTGTGTAGATACCTATGCCTCAAGGACGATATTTCTCAGAGGCTGACTATGATAGTGGCATCATTAATGGAACAAAATTATCGCCCGTTTTATTAATCATCGCTGCTGTCGAAAGCAGCATTCAGCTTCTGTTGGTAAACACTAAGAAAAAAAGCGTTGAATAGTGTTGGCGACTGTTGACGTATCTCTTCGGCGGTTTGTTGATAGCGGTCAGTAAAGTTATCCCATAACTTTGCTTTACGGTGCTGCGTGCCATTCATGTGCCAGAAGTATGCCGCAGGGACGCTGTTTTCGTCATAGGATGGGTCAAAGCGACTGATGATGGCGTTAAGACAATAAAAAAGCGCTTCTTTCATTGCCTGCTCATGCCCGTCCGGTATTTGATATGTCTGTGGTGCAGTCATGTCGTTGGCTGTCGCTGTTGGCGGCTCTTTCTGGAACAAACATAACGGATCAAGTTGTTTTACTTGTTCTTCCCATAACTGTAGCGGTGTGACAGAAAGGCGAGGGGGCTGTTGAAACAGGGGATGACTGCCGGCACTATGACGTTGGGCCGTAAAAAGTTGTATTGGATCGATGGAGCGTGTAGCGAGTTGATCAAGGGATAGCGTGGGCTCTGTCCTTTGTTCCGGTAACATAAAATCTGCTGGAGAAAGTTGATCGCGTGTTTCTGAACTTTTTTCTGTGGGCGCTGTTTCATTTAATTCTTCCCATAGCGCCCCGGAAAAATTGGTTGTCATTTCCTGTTCGGCAAAATGATCTTTTGCTGTCTCTATTTCATTGACGATCAGGTTATAGTCGCCAATCTGGAGCTGATTATTTTCTTGCAGAGAGGTGGTTTCTCCACGCGCTAATGGAATATTATTAATCATCATGAAAGCAGTTCCAATATTAGTAATAGTGCAGGCACCTTGGGTAGAAATATGTACACTGGCTTGTAATGCCGAAATACAACCGTTCGGATTTGGTAATACAAAATGATTATTTTCGCTGGTACCGATAGTTCCACCTGGAGGATAGAAAATATGACTACTATTTTCTATCCCCTTGTCTGATGGAATATTGACAAGGGTTATTTTCATAACAACGTCGCTTATTATCTTGAGTCATCACTTAACCTTCCGCCACAAAAAAGTATGCAGTATCCTAATGGACACGAACATATCGTATTCCGGGCGGGAGGTTATTTTTTTACTGACTTAGTTGTCAGTGAGTATTTTATTATTTACTGATGTTCTTTTGGGTATCCCAATTAAATTCCACCTCAGCGCCACTTTTTCCTTCGTTATCCTGTTCCTTATAAACTACTTTGGCAATATTCGGTGAGAAGCTGTATTTCACACCGATAGTGCCGGGCATAATGGCAGCTGAACCTTCTGTCAGATGCGGAATATCGCGGTTAAAATCAACCAGTTCGATGCTATCAAGTAATGCACTGCCCAACGTAATGGTGGTGAACTCCTGTTGTTCTCCTCCAGCTTTGCGCATAGTTAATTTCACTTCAGGAAGATGTGCCCCCTGCGCTAATTTCTGCATTAACGTTGGCATTGCTTTATCCATACGGGCATAGACCACCAAAGAATGAACTTTAGCTCTTCCACTTCCGCCACCGCCGCCGCTACCGGTTTCTACCGGCTGTGACAGCTTCCATTCAAAGGTATGCACATCAATGCCGTTGGGGTGATTGCTGTCTTTGCATTCACCGGAAATATCTTTGATATCTAAATAGATGCTGTTATTCATAATCGTATTCCTTATTCATTCAGTGACTTGCAGAATTAACCACCACTCTGTTTTAAGGAGGGCAGTTTTGATACCAACCGCAGGGAAACCGTCAATCCCTCCAGTTGATAATGGGGACGCAGGAAGAATTTGGCCTGGTAATAGCCGGGGTTATCTTCCTGCTCGTTGACTTGTACTTCGGCAGCCGCCAGCGGTTTGCGCGCTTTGGTCTGTTGTGAGGAGTTGGCGGGATCGCCATCAACATAGTTGATGATCCATTTATTCAGCCAGCGTTCAATCTCATCGCGACTCTGGAATGAACCCACTTTGTCACGCACGATACATTTCAGATAATGTGCAAATCGGCAGCAGGCAAACAGATAAGGTAAGCGAGCAGCCAGATTAGCGTTTGCCGTGGCATCAGCATCCATATACTCCGCCGGTTTTTGCAGTGATTGAGCGCCGATAAACGCGGCAAAATCAGAGTTTTTGCGGTAAACCAACGGGATAAAACCGTTTTTTGCTAATTCCGCTTCACGGCGGTCACTGATGGCAATCTCTGTCGGACATTTGATATCTAAACCGCCATCATCCGTCGGGAAGGTGTGACATATCAGTTTATCTACCGCTCCACCTGACTCGACGCCCCGGATGGATGCGCACCAACCATATTCTTTAAAGGAACGGTTAATATTCACCGCCATCGCATAGGCTGCGTTGCTCCACACATAGTTACTGTGCGTGGCTCCTGCGGTTTTTTCTTCAAAATCGAATCCTTCAACCGGATTGGTGCTAATACCGTAAGGTAAGCGAGCCAAAAAACGCGGCATAACCAAACCAATGTAACGGGCATCTTCTGATTCACGCAGGCTACGCCAGGAGGCGTATTCGGTATTGAGAAAGATTTTGCTCAAATCGCGCGGATTTGCCAATTCCTGCCAGGTTTCCATCTGCATAACTCCAGGTGAGGCGCTGCTGATGAAAGGGCAGTGAGCAGCAGCAGCGATACGGGCCATTTCTCCTAACATTTCGACATCTTGCGGATTGTGATCGAAATAGTAATCGCCTACCAGGCAGCCGAGCGGCTCTCCACCGAATTGACCATACTCTTCTTCATAAATCCGCTTGAAAACTGGGCTCTGATCCCAGGCGGTTCCTTTATAGCGTTTCAGTGTGCGTCCCAATTCTTTCTTTTCGACGCTCATAATCCGTATTTTCAGCATGTCGCTGGTTTCGGTATTGCTCACCAGATAGAGCAGACCACGCCATGCGCCCTCCAGAGTTTGAAAATCAGGATGATGGAGAATTTCATTGATCTGCTGAGAGAGTTTGTTATCAATGGCGGCAATCAGCGCCTGAATGGTGCTGAAAGTGTCGCTCGATAAGGTCAGGCTGTTTTCCAGAGCCTGATGGGCCAGGGTTTTCACCGCGTTTTCCACGGCAAGACGAGCCTGATCTGTTTTAGGACGAAACTCTTTCCTGAGCAGAGCACTGAGTTCACCTTGATTGTAACCGGTAGCCTGAGTTTCACTGGCAGCATTGATTTCAGATTGGCTCATTAGTGCCTCCTTGATCTTGTTCTGCGACTGGATCGGTGGATTCTTCATTATTCAGCGGTGCGGTACTGAGCGATTTCAGCAATTCAGGATTTTGCAGGATAGAGGCGATCAGCTCTTCGGCCCCGCTTTTGCCATCCATATAGGACAGCAGGTTGGCGAGCTGAGTACGTGCTTCCAGGAGCTGATTAAGGGGTTCTACCTGGCGTGCTATCGCATCCGGCAGAAAATCATCCATCGTGTTGAACGTGAGGGCGACCTGGATCTTGCCTTCACCGCTCAGGGTGTTGTCCACCGGAAAGGCAACACTTGGGTGCAGTGATTTCATGCGGTCATCGAAATTATCAACATCAATGTCGAGGAATTTTCGCTGACTGAGCGGAGGAAGTTGATCGGCAGATTTTCCGGCTAAATCCGACATGACCCCCATGACAAAAGGCAGTTGAACCTTACGTTCATCACCGTATAGTTCGACGTCGTATTCAATTTGTACTCGTGGAGCACGGTTACGGGCGATGAATTTTTGCCCGCTGTTTGATCCTGACATAATATTCTCCATCGATAAAATCAGTGGTTATGGATAATTGGCGGAGTACAACAGCCTTGTTTTCTACCTACGTTATGTGTGATTTTTACGGCCAAAAAAGTGTTCAAGTTGATCGATGGCCTCTGGTGCAAGGTTGCTCATAATGCTCATAAAATCCTGGCTAATCAGGTGTTGTATCCGCTCAATCATCAGTGGTGCCGGATGACTGGATTCATGTAATAGAAAGTACTGTCGCACTGCTTCCAGCGCCTGTTGAGCTTGTTCACGATTTTGGATACCGGATGTTTGCCAGCGGTTGGATACCTTTGGTTGATACTCATTGCTGCCATTGTCCGGCAGAGAATGCCCGCTATCCTCTGTCGTTTGAACCGTACTGGATTGGGGAGCGAGAAGCTGAGCCAGACAATGAAGCGTCGCCATCTGGCGGCGCATATCGGGTAGTCCGCTGTCGCCAAGATGGCCGCGTAGTGTGTTAAACAAGCATTGAAGGGTGTTTGTTATTTGTGGGATCAACTTAGTGGCCGGTACTTCACTTTGTCGTAATTCAGCCATCAGAAGATCGATCCCACCGGGAAATGGGCTCTCCTCTGTATTGCTGCCATCCAGGCATTTCATCACATCCGCCATTGTGAGAATGATCCCATTCAGACGGGCAAATTCGCAGAGGCGTACCTGTTTAGCCAGTGCAAAACCATCACCCAGCCCCTGTAGAGCGTTGATACGCATCAGCGGATCCGGTTCACCATCCAGCACTGCGGCTGGCCACAATGTTTCCCAATAACGTGTGACCATCTGTTCCAATAACACAAGACCTTGTGCATATCCTGCCAGACCGTGTTGGCGGCACCAGGCTTGGATCAGCAAGATGATGATGTGCAGATCTTTGCTGCGCGCCAGCAGAGCCAGTGCGCTTTTCTCTATCTGGCGCCAGTCAGGTTCCTGTGTCGGAATGATAAAGTCGCCAAATTGCTGTTCGGCTTTTCCTTGCGCCAGTTGGATCAGGTGTATGAATTCAGCACTGTACTCCAGATCTTCTCCACAAGGGTGTTCCTGGCTGACCGGGTTAAGTAAAGATGCGATATCCATTAAGATTCTCCTTATGGTTTGATACAGGTAAATTCCGGTATGACAAACGGGTTGTGTATGCTGTCGGGGGTGAGTATCAATGTGGCTTGATGTCCTGCCAGATTGAAGGTGATCCGGTAATGCATGCTGTCTTCCCGAACCCACTTTCCGGCGTCAATCAGCCTGTTTAATGCCCAGGGCCCCGAGGTTTCCAGTGATTTGGTTTTGCCATTTGCCAGCAATATGGTGAGTTTGGCTGTACCGGTGTTGTTACTGCTGGGCCAGGTGAAGTACCAGGGTGTCAGGGGACCGTGGCTGTAGCTGACACGCTGATCGTTAAGTGTTAACGACAGGGTAAGAATATCGTTATCCATTTGCAGCGGCTGCAAGGTAAGAGAGAATGAAGGCTGTGAAGAGGCCGTACTAAAGAATGCATCCCGGATAAATTGCGCCTGCCGGAATGTTTTCAGCAGTGATTGATCTTCCTGTTTGGTGCTGCCCAGTGCCCAGGGGAAAAAGCGCCATTCATCACCCTGAGTGTTGACTTTATCCGCCAGATATTGATTAAAAAAGCGATCAATCAACCCTTGATTCGGCGCAAACATATGCGCCATATCATCAGGTGCAATATCACGTTTGCTGTAGTGGGACAGTGGATAACGTCCGGCAATTGCTTCACGGCAGAAGTCACTGAGTTGTGCTCCGGCGAGTTGGTGTATGCGTGAAACAGCCTGTTGTTGTGTATCGCCTTTTGCACCCTGCGTCATATCCATGATCATGCTGCGGAACGGCACCGGCAGACGACCGGCGTCAGCCTGTAATTGTGTCAGTATGGTGTCGGAAGAGGATGCGGTGCTTTCGCCATTTTCCTGTAAAGCGGTGAGGTAGCGATACAGATCACCCAGTTTTTTGAATAGATCGTCAAAGGCAATGGTATCGCTATGATCGCCCTGTGGACGAGCGAGATCGAGCAGGTCGCGGTAGTGGTTTCTGACAATCTGTTCTGGTGAAGGCAGTGCAGGGGGAGGGCTGACAGCCGGAAACAGGTTTTGCAGTTTACGGGTTGCTTCATCATTCAATTGCTGGCCTAGTTGTGTGAGTTTGCCGTTATCTTCCGGTGGAGAGAGTGCGACAATGCGGCTGGTATTGATCAGCAGATTGCGCAAAGGGGAATGGGCCCCGGAGAGAATACGGACATTATTAATACGCTGGTTCAGACTATGGGCTGGAATTAGGGCGATATCATTGAGAAATGTATCCCATTCCAACATAAAATCACTTATATAAAGCTGGCGCACCTGGTAAGTCGCATCCGGTTTTTCCTGTACCTGCGACGGTATATTGAGGACCCAGTGATCAGTGTCATGCAGTGCTTTTACCGTATCATCTACTTGTGCAATCAGGCCGTGCCAGTATCCGTCTGGTGTAAAGAAGCCGGGGATTGCCGCAGTATCCGGCAGGGCACTTTTTCGTTTTAACACCAATTCAGCTTGAGAACCGGCCAAATCAATCAGATTGACGGATTTAAAACGTCCGTTATTGATCACTCTTTTTTTGATGCTGGTATAAACCCGCTGGGAAAATGTGGAGCGCATGATATTTTTTATCGCCTCCTGTATCAGTTGCTGATCTTTGCGCTGGGACCAGGCAGGCTGATTCTGATTCAGTAGTTGATAGAGATGCATCTGGAGTGCTTCGCG
The DNA here is from genome assembly GCF_000517265.1 of Photorhabdus khanii NC19. GTDB lineage: Bacteria > Pseudomonadota > Gammaproteobacteria > Enterobacterales > Enterobacteriaceae > Photorhabdus > Photorhabdus khanii. Next base: position 99,141 of record NZ_AYSJ01000006.1, on the reverse strand, counting down.
CTGTGTCTCATCCAATTTTTCACTACCGGGGATATGAGACAGGTTCAGCATCAGCCAGGCAGTAAGGAATTTGCCGTCGTAATGTTGTGGTTGAAATAGCATCTGGTAGGCTTTCAGCGCCTCGTAGGTTGATTCGTTGCTATCGCCATCGGTTTGCTGGCGTAAAATGCTCTCGACTTGCTGTGTCACCAGCGGCAGCAATAAATTTTTTAACGCATGCTGATAAACAGGATAGCTCGTGCTGTTCAGTTGAGGGCCCCGATACAGCCCCATGCCATAAACCAATGAGGGGCTGTCCGAATCAATTTGGTGATTTGCGGTGAGTGACTGTAGTTGTGTTAAATATTGGATCAAGTGGGGTAGATCACGGGTTGATGGTTGGCTCAGTGCCTGTCCCTGCCGTTCCAGCACTGGGAGCCGGGCCATAATTTGTGCCAGATAGCTGTTATTATTGTGATAACTGGTTAGTAACAGTACGCAGATCCCGGCCATTAAAGAGAGTAATAAACTACATCCTATCAATAGGGCAAAGCGTTGGCGTAATGCATACATGCGGTTGATACCGGCTAGCCCGCTTTCAGCCAAAATGACTTTTTGAAATAACTCTCTCAGGAAGTAACTGCGGGCAGTGCGGCTGGTTACTTTGCTATCGTTGTTGCTTACAGAAGAGAGCGCATAACTGTAGTCAAACAGATTATTCTGCATAACGCCGTTGTTGTGCCATGATTCCCCTTTTTTTTGATTGGCGCTGGTGAAATAGAGGCCGTGTGGTAACCACGGCCGATCAAAGCCAGAGGTGGCGAAAATAATACTCAAATAACGCATCAGCACCGGACGCAGGGTTGCAAATGCCTGCGGGAAGGCGAAGCTTTGTTCCCGCTGAGTGATATCTTGCTGAGTTAATAAGGTATCCGTCAGTGCGGCATCCAGACGTTGTTGCAGGTGGTTGTACTGTTCATCCAGCATCTGTTGTAAATCAGTATGAGAATGCAATTCCTGTTGCCAGGGGAAGGTAAAGCCCCAGACCTGATCCAGCTCTTCGCCGTAAAAATGGCTGAAATAGCTGCTGAATCCTGGCAGGAGATCGGTTTTGGTGATCATCACGTAGATGGGAAAGTCAATTTTCAGTTGCAAACGCAGGTCCATCAGTCGCTTACGCAGCAGTAAAGCTTGATGGTATTGAGCGTCATTATCCTGTTGCAGTAGATCCTGCACACTGATTGCCAGAATAACGGCGTTGATTGGCTGGCGTGGACGATAACGTTTTAACAGTTTCAATAAAATCTGCCACAGGGGATTACCTTCTTTAAGGTATTCTCCGGCGGGGCTAAGGATGATGCCTTGAAAAGTGAAATACCATGAGCAGTGTGATTCGGCGCTGGTTTCAGGAAAGGCAAACTGACTGGGATAGGTTGTGTGGTAGAAATCTAATCCTGAGTTCAGCAAGGCTTTGTCTTTGCCGCATCCTTGGGTACCCAGAACCAGATACCAAGGCAGATGATAGAGATAGAGTTTGCCCAGACGTGTGGTTAACCGTTCACCATTCAGACGCAGCCCGCGTTTAATCAGGATTGCTGCCTGTTTAAAGCTGTCCGTCAGGGACTGAGCGGCACTGCGGGTTGTTGGTGTGACGACATTGCTGACATGGTGTAAGCGGCGGCGCAAACGGCCATTTAGCCAAACCTGATAAAGAAAAGGTAACAGCCGTAGTAACAACCACAGCGAAATTAGCACGGTAATGGCGATTTGGCGTTGCGTTTCCGTCATCAGTGGATGCAGATCGCCGATGGCGATAAATGGCCCCATGATCCAGATGAGCAGACACAATGCGGCAACAATGAGTGCTCCCCAAAACAGGCGACTGGTGATAATCGCGATAAATGCTTTCAACATTTTCTTTCTCTCCTGTCTACTGCTCTGAATTATCTGGCGTGGTGTTGAAAATAATGTCAATACGACGATTCAAGGCCCGGTTTTGAGCGTTGGTGTTGGGGACTAAAGGGGCTTCTGCGCCGGCACTTTCAACCTGTAGCCGTTGTGGTTGGAGTAAGCCGGTGCGTAACGGTTGTGCCACGGTTTCCGCTCGCGCCAGTGACAAGGCATAGTTGGAGGAATAGGCATGTGTATGAATCGGCAAGTTGTCACTGTGTCCGCGTACGATGATCTTCCCGGTAGTCAGGTTCAGTTGTTTGGCAAGATCTTGGAGAGGTGCCTGATAACGCGGATTGAGTGTTGCTGATGCAGAAGCAAACAAGTCTCCCCCCTGTAGGGTAACACTGACATGATCCGCGTTTTGGCTGACGGTGATGTCCTGCTGCTCTATCGCGGGTTGCAGCACTTGCCGTAAATGCGCAACAGAAAAGCTTTCAGCTGGTATGGTGGCTTCTGGCAATGGCAAATCGTATATGGATGTCAATACGGGTTCTGTCTGCTGATTAAGCCGGGTGTTCAGACCGAGGTAGAGCAGACCGGTCATCAATGTGCCAGATAGTGTGAAAAACACCAGGAAACGGGATAACCGTGACGGTTGATGAGTATTGATTGCGGGAGGAGGAAGAGTGCTCAATGCGGCAGGATACTCTCCTCTGACCTGACGCAAGCGTATTGCCAGACGCTGGATCAGGGTTTCCAGTTGAGCGAGGCCGTTGTCAATCAGGCGGTAGCGCCCACCAAATCCCAGAAGCAGACAGAAGTAGAACAGTTCGAGCAGATCGATATGTTTACTGGGTTGTTGCAGCAACATATCCAGTAACTTGAAAAATTTCTCACCGCCGCTGCTCTCTTTGTGGAATGTAATCAGCAAGCCATTACCTGACCATATGCTATTGTCTCCCCAGGAGGTCAATGCGACCGCTTCGTCCAGAGAAGTACACAGACAATAACGGGCGCCGAGGACAGTTTCATAACTGAATCCCGCTTGTTGGCACTGTTTCTCAAAGCGATATATTTCTCCGATCAATTGTTGACGTAACTGACCTGAGTCTTCCGGTTTGGCTGTATGACGAATATGTGGCATGGCGTTTAACAGAGGATAAGCCGCCTGCACTAAAGCATTACGATAGTCACGATTCATATACTGATATCCTCATCATCAGGCAGGCGTTTGAGTGCCCAAAATGCTATTTTCAGACCAGGAAATTCTCCGGCGACGTAAAAAGCAAATACCCTGGATTTCTCCAGCGATTGTTCAGTTTTATCGTCGAATTCCAATTTGAAGTAGCAGTACCCATTCTGATAGGGAAGTTGTCTGGGGATCTGTACCAGGTGGCGTAAGGCGATACCCGGCAACTGCAAACGCACCAGATCACGTATGCAGTCGGCTGACGAGATTTTAATTTGGGCCGGAAAGTGAGCCATAAAAGTGTCATGTACCATCTCTGACTTCACAACCAGAATAAAGTGGTAATCATCCAGGCTCATTTGTTCCGGCAATGATGCTACGCTTAATCCCGGCAGACGTTTGGTCAAGGGCAGCGATATAACATGCTCTTCCAACACAATGGACAAGCTACGTTGCAGTAAAGTAGAGAGGCGGGTGAAGCAACTGCCAATATCCAGATGATTGTAGCGGGGTAACTCTCCTTCCAGTGTATAGGGGGCTTGAAAGGAGCTCATTTCCAGTGCATAGCCGATCCAGATGAGAAAAAGCGTTTCCGGTGCCTGTTGAGGCAGATGCATGATGTGTTGAAGTTGAGCACTGAAACGGTTTAATAGCGCCAGCCGTAACAAATCACAGGTGCTGGCACCGTTACATTGCAGATGACGGCTGAGTTGTTGGCTGCGTTGCAGTAACAGGCCGTAAAGATCATGAGTCATGTTCTGTAACAACGGGTTTGCCCAACAGTTAAGTAACGGTGGAATATATCCGGTATCCAGCATGACGACGCCATCCTGATTTTTTTCTAAAACCCGCAGTACTCCCATAGCAACCCATTCGCCGTTGAGTTCATTTTCTGGTAGCAGACGCAGGCGTAATTTACCGCAATGCAGGATGGTACTGCCAAGGACCAAAGAGTTAACGTCGCTAACCTCTTTTTCAAATGCCTGATAACGTGCCAGAGAGTTTGGCGCATCATCGAAACTGACTGATTCGCGCCCGGCCAGATATGCCGGTATAGCCAGAGTGATAATCTGTGAACGCAGTGAAGTGCTGATAGTTAACGCAGGTGGAGCCTCGCCAGTTTCAGTGAATCCAAAAGCCGTACCGTCGGGCATAATACCACTGGCGGCCAGCAGTGAGATTTTCCCTAAAGCAAGTTGGCTCTCATCAAGTTTTAATGATGAAAATCCCCAATTGTAGGCTCGTTGCAGCGCTCCCCATTGATGCAGGCGTGCATCCACATATTCATCTGCTTGCTGAAAATGGTGGGGCCGTAAAAACATGCCCTCCATCCAGAGAACTTTGTGTGCATTTTTCATGGGTAGTCTCCTGAGCATGTGTGATTCATTTAGCAGATTCAGATTTCATCTGTAATCCGTGCGAAGTAACGGTAATCAACTGATAAGGCTCAGAGGATGAAAAAGGATTTAAAACCGATAAATAAGATACGGTTGTAAACGATGATAAAGGAATAACGAGCCGCCACTGTTTATCGGTAATATTTTGGTATTCTGCCCAAATAGCAATATATTTTTCTTCTGCCGGAGTATTAACCGTAATACTGATATCACTTTTTCCTTTTATTGGCAGTAAGAAGATTGATTTTTGATAAAGTACAGTATTGTCCAGAGTTGAATTAGACGTTTTTTGTAAAGACGAGGTGTCTGCCTGATTAAATTTATCTGGATCATTTAATAGCAATATATTTAATTTTAAAGGAGCGCTATTGTTAATATTCCCTTGAGCTTGAAATTTAATGGTGTAAGGAATATTTTTTTCCACTTTATTTGCAGAACAACTTACAGTCAGAAGTATGCTCAACAGAATAAAAGAGGAAAAACAGTGACTTTTATAGTGAGGAAAAAACAGCATAGAAAGTCCTCCATCACAGGCCCAGCAGGAGTACCTTAAGTTGGCTGGGAATTAAACGCATACCGATCATATTAGTGCTGTTTTGCAAACTCAGGCTAGTGACGCGCGTTGCAGGAAACCCTTTAATTAAAGTGGTGAATGAGCCGATTAAATGACGTGAAGGCCCCATGACAGTACCGGAAACAATACCGAGATTGACGCCAAGGTTATCGCCGAAACTTGAATTAGTCACTGTCGCCATATTATGTGCCGGCATTCCCATAAACAGCACTTTATAAGTATGAGGTGTTGCCATCAGACCCAGAGTCATATTGGGATAGGGAACGGGCACTGGGATAGGTAAAGGTGTCATACAGACATCTGGAAATGCCAGGTCCATACCAAAAAGTTGACAGTTTGCAAACATATCATCACCTACCAAATTAACGTGTTGCTATTTCTGTCAAATAGATTAGCAAAGGGAAAAATATAACCAATAAGGTGTTGACCTTATTTTAATTAGAAAGTGATTTCAGATATTGGAATATTAATGCTGTTGCTTGCTTTATTATAAAAATAAGGGTTTTGGCTGATTCCAATTAAATTTGTATTTCGGAAGAATTTCAGCAGTCGTAGGAGGTGAAATTGGTAATTAATATGCGGATGGAATGGCATTGTCTTTCTCTGTTTAGTGGCATGGCAGTGCCTGGATCTATTTCTAATATAATGATATTTAAATAAAAGCGCTCATGAATAAAAAAATAGGCTATGTATCTGCCATCAGCGTAGCATTGCTATTGGCAAGTTGCTATAAACCCAATAAGAAAAAAGAACCCGTGGTGAATGAAACTCAAGAAGAGAATCTTAATACCGTTGGCAGCGAACATAAACGGAAAAAAAGGTGGTTACAGCCTCAGACTGATGAAAATGTAAAACAGGGAGGCGATATTCCTAAACTGGGTACAGAAAAGGATTCCTCCGGGGAAGTGCGTGCTAATTTACCTTTATCTGATGGTGAATTGACCAGTGGTTCAATCGATCTTTTTTATCCATTATATGATGGAGATGAGCGCATACTGTTTGGTCAGGCGGGTGCTCGTCGCTTTGATGGGCGCAGTATAGTTAATTTGGGGATTGGTCAACGTCATTTTCAAGAAGACTGGGCTATAGGTTACAACACATTTTACGATGCTCAGATTTCCGGCAATGCTCACCAGCGGCTGGGGATCGGCTTGGAGTATTGGCGTGATTATCTGCATTTGGCTGCTAACGGTTATTTTGGCTTGACGGACTGGCACTCATCTTCTGCACTGAATGGTTATGCTGAACGTGTGGCGAATGGTTATGATATCCGTGCTCAGGGTTGGCTTCCCTCTTACCCGCAACTGAGTGGTAAACTGAAATTTGAGCAATATTTCGGTGATGATGTTGCGCTGTTTAATCACCAGAATCGTTACAAGGACCCGCGAGTACTGACGGTAGGGCTGGATTATACGCCTATTCCATTGATTTCATTAGGTGTTGATAGAACTTTTAGTCATAGTGGCAAGGACGATACAAAGGTTGGCTTGTCCTTCAATTATCAGCTTGGGGTACCTTTATCCCAACAGATTGATCCGACGACGGCACCGGTAAGACGCACTTTGGCTGATCATCGTCACCGTCTGGTTGAACGTAACAACAACATTGTGTTGAAGCATCGGGAAAGATCGCAACTGAGCCTGAATTTGCCAACAATACTTAGTGGATTTGGTGGCGAAAGGAAACTGATTAATTTCTCTTTCAATGGAAAATACCGCCTGAAATATATCCAGTGGGATGACAGCGTATTACGCGCGAGGGGTGGCCGGATAGTCCCATTATCGGATAATAGTTACGCAGTACATTTTCCCCGTTATAGCAACCAGCAAAGTAACCATCTTACTATTTCAGCTATGGCGCATGATGAACAGGGAAATGTATCAAATAGTAGTGAGATGGTCATATTGATTAATGAGCCGGTTGTGCTGTCTGCGCCTGTAATAGAGCCGGCAGAAGATGATGAATCTGAATTAGTTATGATCCCCGGCGAAGGTGATGAAGAGCCGCCTTTATTGGAAGAGGATGAATTGGCCCCGCCGCCGCCGCTGGATAATGAGGTATTGGTGAATGTCGATGAATTGGCCCCGCCGCTACCGCTGGATAATGAGGTATTGGTGAATGTCGATGAATTGGCGCCGCCGCCTCCGCTGGATAATGAGGTATTGGTGAATGTTGATGAATTGGCGGCGGCAATTCATCTGGATAATGAGGTATTGGTGAATGTTGATGAATTGCCACCGCCGCCGGGTAATAGACGAACATTTTTAGATGAGATAAATAGTTTGGGGCCGGATGGGATACAGGGAAGACTAAGAAAAACACCTAAAGCGGAGGAAGTAGAAAAGCCTAAACCAGGTCCATCTGGTGTAGCAGAGATCCTCGCAAGAAGGATACATATTGAAGATTCTGATTCTAGTTCTGACTCTGAGGATAGTAGTTGGAGTGATGATGAGGATAAATAACAAATGACTGCCTGCCAGGCGGTTTGTCCCATCCGTCTGAATAAAAGTGATAATCCTTTCCTGTAGATATTGTTTATAGGAAAGGAAATCCCTATCTCTGGATAATATTGATTTTCGTTTGGGTTCTGTTGATGTTAAAGAGGTGTAAAATTGATTTTAGTCACAATTTGATTACGAGATTTTGATAAATTTTATCTGATTGTTATCTGCCATAAAGCATTTATTATCTTTTGGTGTGTTTTTCTTGAATTATGGAGCATTGTAAAAATATAGCCCAAATGAGACAGGTTCTAAACCTGTTGTTAATTAACGTGATAGACACGGAGTAATTTGGGTTTTTCACAAGAAAATATCTCTGAATAATAAGGAGATTATAAAATGAGAACACGCTCATCATTAGTGATAAAACTCACTATATTTCTATCACTGATGCTGTTTCTTATATGGCTGATTTCTGTCGTAGCGACGGCATTTTTTTCTTTCAAACACGCACACCAACATGTGATGGATGAGTTATCACATCTTGCGACCTTACGGGCAGATTTAAGTAATCACCGCTTTGAAGGCGCAGAGAAAGACGCGCAGGAACTGGCGAGGCGCTATGATGCTTATTATGAAAAGTATGAAAATGATAAAAATATTTCGTCGAATACTGATAGCAAATATCTACCTATTAATGGCAACATCTGCCAGCCCGATCACGAAATAAGTCAGGATAACTGGTTTATTCAGGCATATGGCGCTGCCGGACAAGCTTATTATCTGGACAGCTTTATTTTTAAGCGATCTCAGGGAATATCTATTTATCCCCCGGAAAAAATTTCAGATGACTATTTTATCAAACGATGTCTTGAGTTGGCGAATTTCCCCATGATCCCCAACCACGATAATATTTATTGGGGACAGCCTGAGCATATTCCCGGTAGTGGGTGGAGTATCTCTGTTGCTGCGAGCGATAAAATAGGCCGGCTGACCGGATATGCTATTAAGTTCAATGATCTATTGTCATATGGACAAGCGGTAACTAATTATGACATCGATCTCTGGCTGGACAGTAATCAGCAATTATTGCCGTTTTTCAAAGGGAAATTACCGCAGGATACAGAACACCATATTTTAGCATTGCTGAAAGATGTCAAGTTGCATGATGGCTGGCAACATATTCCCGGTTATCAGGTATTACGTATCCAGCTTAGAGGCCCTGGCTGGCAGCAATTGGTACTTTATCCTACTAAGAGTGTATTTGAGGAAGTCATCGATCAAGCGATTATTCAGCTTCCCTTTGCGTTGGTCATTTTATTGATGATAACGCTGACTTTATTCTGGATGTTGCACCATTATCTGGCTAAACCGTTATGGCAGTTTGTGGATATTATCGATAAGACCGGTCCACGTGCGTTGGATGTTCGTTTACCGGAGAGTCGGCGTGATGAACTGGGTCAAATAGCCAGGGCTTACAATGCGTTACTTGATACCCTGAATCAGCAATATTCTACATTGGAAAACAAGGTAGCAGAACGTACCAAGGCATTAACAGAAGCGAAACAACAGGCAGAGTTAGCTAATAAACGTAAAAGTAGCCATTTGACGACAATCAGCCATGAATTGAGAACGCCGCTTAGCGGGACGCTTGGTGCATTGGAATTGCTGAAAACCAGTGAGATGAGCAATGAACAGTTGCAACTTGCAGAGACAGCACACCAATGTACGTTATCTTTACTGTTTATTATCAATAAATTACTTGATTTTTCGCGCATTGAAGCTGGGCAAGTTGAGTTACAGTATGCCACCAGTCAGTTGTTACCCTTGTTGGATCAATCAATGGCGACGATACAGGGAATGGCGCACAATAAAAAGTTGATGTTAGAAACCTTTGTCGCAGCTGATGTTCCACAGATATTGGAGCTTGATGCAAGCCGTGTCAGACAAATTCTGGTGAATCTATTGGGAAATGCCTGCAAATTTACCGATGATGGTGGCATTTGTCTGACTGTCACCCGCTCGGATAATACGTTGATTTTTGATGTGACTGACAGTGGGTGTGGCGTAGCGCGAGAAAATATCGCATTGGTATTTAATCCCTTTTATCAGGTGCAGGAACATGCTCAAGGAACGGGGCTTGGGCTGGCTATTGCGGCTACGCTGGCCAGAATGATGGGAGGTAATCTGGAGTTTAACAGCGCTTTTGGTTTAGGCACCAGCGTGGTATTTCAACTGCCGCTGATGGATTTTACTGAGCCGGAGTTGTTGCAGGGCGAGATAGACGCGCCGCTTGTCTTACATCGTCAACTGATAGCATGGGGTCTCATCTGTTTACCAGAAAAGCACGTTGGTGAGCTGTCCGCCAATGATTTACTGTTTTTACCCGGTCGCCTGCGGGATATTGCAGAACGTCAGTTGTCCGGTACTCCGCCACCGGTTCAGGATAATGTACCGTTACAGCCTTGGCGTATGCGGGTATTACTGGTTGATGATGCGGTGACTAATCGGGATATCATTGGCATGATGCTGACCCGGTTAGGGCAAGAAGTGCAGCATGCCCAGGATGGTGCAGAAGCATTATTATTGGGGCAGCGTTACCGTTTTGATCTGGTGCTGATGGATATATTGATGCCGGGGCAATGCGATGGTCTGGAAACTACCCGGCTTTGGCGTATTGATCCTGACAATCAGGACTCAGATTGCATGATTGTGGCGCTGACGGCAAATACAGTTGCTGAAGAAAAAGAGCGCGCTGCTCAGGCCGGGATGAATGATTACATATCCAAACCGGTCACCATTAAACAATTGGCTCAGATTCTGGAGATGACTGCTGAATATCAGTTGCGGCGTGATATTCACCTGACAGTGCAACAGGAAACGGATAAGCCGTTATTGTCGATAAATTTGTTGAGTATGCAGGAAAAAGTCCGCAGGGAATTATTCACTTTAATCGACGAAGCTGAACAACATATTACTCAACAGGAGGTATTAGAAAGGCTCTTACATTCCATGAAGGGAGTGAGTGGGCAGGCAGGACTTAATTTGTTGTTATGTATGATTGCTGAAATGGAAAACCAAGTACATAACGGTTCACTGCCGCAAAAAAATGAGCTGATGAAACTACGCAAATTGATTAACGCAACACTGTGCTCTGCTGAGGAACACGAGCAGAATGCACCTTTTTCCGTGAGGTCCTAATATGATTTGCTATAAAGTTTTGCTGGTGGATGATCATGAGCTGATCATAGATGGAATCAAGAACCTTCTTGCTGCATATCCGCGTTATCAGGTCGTCGCGCAGGTTGATGATGGGCTGTCTGTTTATGCTGCCTGTCGGGATCTGCTACCGGATATTGTTATTCTTGATCTTAGCCTTCCTGGGCTGAATGGGTTAGATATTATTCCACAACTTTGCCAACGTTGGCCGGATTTACGCATCCTTGCCCTGACGGCCCATGACGATGAGCTGACGGCCAGCCGTGTACTGCGTGCGGGGGCATTAGCCTATGTTTTGAAAACCAGTTCGCAGCAGATATTACTTGCTGCGATTACCAGCGTTGCTGCCAAAAAGAGTTACGTTGATCCTCACCTGAATCAGGAAGCAATCCGCTTATTGGGGGAAGGCATAAATGATGACAGTACATTGCTTACCCGACGCGAGCGTCAAATATTACAGCTAATCAGTGAAGGCAATGGTAATCGCCATATTGCTGAGATACTCAGTATTAGTGTTAAAACAGTAGAAACTCACCGCCTTAATATGATGCGAAAACTCAAAGTTCATAAGGTGACTGAATTACTTAAATATTCAAGAAAATTGGGGTTGATAGCTTGATCATGCAGGTAGCATTAATGCTGCTGGATGGCAAGTGGCTATTAAAAATAGCATGCAGAAACAGCTCGATTATAGAGCTGTTTTTGTGTTTTTAAGTAATATGCGAAACCGCAGGATATTTTTTATATGTCATGTAGTGATTGTAGGATAGAAAAACGACGATTCTAATTTTTTTCTGTTATTTTTTTAATAATATTGTGTCAATTTTATATTTTATTTGGTTTTTTATAAATATGTTGTTTTAAATGCCTTAAATGCCTTAAATGCCTTTAAGTTTTTTAATATTAATTGTGGTTTTTTTAATTGAAAGAAAATATATAATCATATGATTGCAAGATATTGTTTTTTATCTAAAATAATAAATGAAAGTCAATGTTTAGATTGAGTTTATTTGTGAGTTTTTTACTTATAATTCTTAATTAATACTTATTTTTGCAATTTTAATTTTCTAGGATGAAATATCTATGTAGACATTTAAATAAAACTATTATTTAACGCATCGTGTATATGGATGAAGCATATAGAGTGCATATCCGTATACCGAAACTTGCCATTCATACTATTGTTTTAATACCAATGGATTTTGACGGTTTTGATTTTCTCTGACACACTGCAATAGTGTCTTGTAAATACATTTCCTTAACCTATCGGAGGCTCCCATGGGAACCCATTATGAGACTGACGTGGTAGCTTGGGCAAATGAACAGGCTGCATTACTGCGGGCTGGTAAACTCAGTCAGATTGACATTGAAAACATTGCTGAGGAGATAGAAGACGTGGGCAAAAGTGAAAAACGCGAGCTGGCAAGCAGGATGGCGGTTTTACTGGCTCACCTTCTGAAATGGAAATTCCAGCCGACTCACCAAGGTAAAAGTTGGGAATTAACCATTAAAGGACAGCGAGAACTGATTCAGCGGCGTTTGAAAAAAACGCCAAGTTTGAAAGCGTCACTGTCTGATCCTGAATGGTTCGAAGATACTTGGTTTGATGCCCGTTCTGATGCGTCTAAAGAAACAGGCATTGGTTTGGAAATTTTTCCGACATCCTGCATCTGGACGGCAGAACAAATACTGGATACTGAGTATTATCCTGATTAGGTGTTTTGACATATTTAAACGCTGGCTTATGTTGGCGTTTTTCATTTTTGTACGCAAGGCAAATCACAGTCTGGTTAGCAAAAACCGCCGTAAATCCTTGCCCAGTGCGAGGGTGTCGCAAAAGGTTAAGGTCACTTTTTGCGACACCCTCTTGACGGCGGGGAGTAGTCACAAAGTAGAACTTGTTTTACACTCTCTGTAGACGCCATATAATATTCCTTATTTTACATGCAGTTATTTAATTATTCAGCTAACAGGATTACTTCATGAGTATTAAGGTTATGCCTATACCATCATCGGGTCATGACATGATTGCCAATGAGTCAACTGCTTTGGTTGATCAGGAACACATCAATACATTAATAGCGAAAATCGATATTTCTGAGCCTGCGGCAGTGATCAGCTATGGTGCCAAGCCTATGGGAGAAATAGCCCGTTTTGCTGATACTTTGCTGGAGAATGTACGGACAAAAGAGGCTGATGAAGTTGGTCAGAAGCTCTCGGATTTGGTTATGTTTATTCGTGGACATGATGCGTTGTCCGCAGAAGAGAAGAACAGTGGTTTTTTGAGCAAATTACCGCTGATTGGTGGGATTTTCAAGAAAATTGAACGCACCGTTATTGATCAAAAGACGTTGACACAGCAGGTCGATACCATCGCAACCCATCTGGATAATGCAATGCTTAATTTGCTGCGTGATATCACCGTGTTGGAACAGCTTTACGATCGTAACCTGGGTTTCTATAGAGAAATATCGTTCTATGTTGAAGCGGGCAGACAGAAGCTACAGCAGATTAAAACGGTGGAGTTGCCCATGTTACAGAGAAAGGCTGAAGGGTCTAAAGACCTGATGGATGCGCAGGGTGTTAAAGACATGCTGGAAAAGATTAACCGTTTTGAACGCCGCCTTCACGACTTGGAACTGTCAAAAACCATCGCTGTACAGACCGCACCACAGATCCGTATCGTGCAAAATAACAACCAGCAACTAGCGGAAAAGATCCAGAGCAGCATCCTTTCTACATTACCGATCTGGAAAAGTCAGATGGTACTTAATCTGTCACTGCAAGCTCAGGGTAAAGCAGCCAGATTGCAAAAAGCAGTGGCCGATACGACCAACGATTTATTGCGTAAGAATGCCGAAATTTTGCAACAGAGCAGCATTGCAACGGCCACTGAAGTGGAACGCTCTATCGTCGATATTGAGACCTTACACGATGTGCAGAATCGCCTAGTTAATACTATTGAGGATACGATGCGCATTGCGTCGGAAGCGCGCATTAAGCGTACTGAGATTGAAAAAGAGTTGTCCACTATGGAAGATAATTTACGTCAGCGTTTAACCTCAGCAGCTGCGCAATATTAGTCATGATCTCAACAAGGTACGTTCCTGATTAATGGATAACAGGTAAGAGTAAATACGTATATGTCTACACCTCAACCACATGATGTGGCACAGCGGAAGGAGCAGGGCGTGATGTCCTTGTTCGGTGGTATCAGACGGTCTCTATCGCGTGTACTGTTTCATATTAAAACCTTTTTGCTTGCGTTTGTGCTGTCCTGCATTGCTCTGTTTACTCCTTGGTCTTTTTTGACCTTGCCTGCGGATAACCATCATATCTCCAGCATAGTGTTGTTATCGGGCTATATCGGATTACTGACTCTTTATCCGCCGCGTCCACATAGGCTGGCTACTTTGGCCGGTTGGCTAGTAGCGATATTGAGTCCGCTCGCGGGGCTGTGGGCCGCTGCACTGTTGTTTGGCGGGCTGGCGACCTTGCTTATTACTATCATTAGACAACGTAAACTGGAGGTAGGCAGATTCCTGTTGTTGCTGATAGCAGCGAGTACCATTGTCATGCTGTTTAGAATGGACGCCTATGCGATCCCCGTCTGGTTTGGCGTCGTATTTGTTGTCATTGTGTTGGTGGCGGCGTTTGTTGAGCCCTGGCGTAATCTCCGGCAGCAGAAAGCGCTGCAACAGCAGCAACAGATTGTTGCCTGTCAACAGGTGGAAGAACAGCGTCAGCGGGATGATGCACAGGCAGTGTTGGCTGAATATCATGAACAGCTGGTGCAGATCAGGCGCTATCAGTCTGGCATGTCGTCTGATATACAGGAGTTAGTCAGCCAGATTGAAGAAAAAACTCAGGCGATAATTGGCTGTATGCGGGCTGATGCCAGGGATGTTGCTCCCGGTAAGGCATTTCTCAACCGTTATCTGCCGATGATTGCTAAGGCGCTGGAACGCTGTACTTTGTTGGAGGAGCAAAATGCCAATAGTGCACAATCCGAAGAGGTCAGGTTATTGACTTATCAGGGCCTGCAAGAAATGAGCGCGGCATTTAGTGAGATGCACCAGCATCTGTTGGATAATGATATCGACGATTTACTGGTGGATCTCAAGGTAATGAATCAGTTGATCCGTTCCCAGGGGTTTGGTGCTAAACACGATTAATGTTCGTACCGCGTGCGATTGCTCCTTCTTTTCTGATGGCGCAATCGCAGTGGCTATCCTATTTTGTGGTAGTTAAGAACTCATGAAAAATTATTGAATTACATAAATTGTCGTTTCTGGATGCATGGAATAATGTCAGCTAAACACTTTCGTTTCGATGAGTTCAATATGTAGGTTGAGATTCAGTGATGCTAAGACAATCGGTGTACCGCTGATCTGGTTTCAGATATGAGTTTAGTCCCAGAGGTATTCACTCTGATTATCTTGATGAAAATATTTTTGTTGGGGGGGGGGATATCTATCCAAGGGAATGTTATGCATTGACTTGACAAGATCGTATGATGATTAACTGATGTTTTCTTGTTTTGTGAAAAAGAGTTGTTAATTGAGTATACTGGATGGTCACTGAGCAGTGATGCCAGTATCATCACTGTTCAGGAATGCCCCAAGTCAATCAATATTAACACGAGTGCGAGCATGTTCCTGCTCACGGATTCGTTGTTGGATTTGGGTATATAACTTGGCTTTTTCATTATCACGGTCTGTAACGGTGACGACTAGGGCATAAGGTTCTTGTTCTGCACTTAATCGGTACCCCAATCTCGGTCTTGGCGTGTTACAACTACAAACCACTTTTCATTTGGATGTCGTTGACGGAATGTCCAGATCGATGACTGTACGGTACCTTTATCTCTTTGTTGAGCCGTGATTTCTCGATTGCTTGTTGCATCATCGTTTCTAGCCTTTGTTTCTGCTTGCGTTTTATGATTAAAACAGGCCTGTACTTCATTATAATTTTATTAATAGGTTTTGATATTTCTCTTTATGTTTATTGAGTATGTAAAGCGTTATTTTTACCCATAGTAACCACATTAAAAATGTGATATCTGGCCCTAAAACCAAATTAAATTACTATTGCTAATTGAGTTCGCTTGGTTAGATGGCTGGGTGGCAGTTGACTCACGATAGCGTAATGTGACAAACAACACGAAATAGTTTTTGCTAATATATAGCATCTAATGTTATTGCCGTCAGGTCATAACATATTATAAAAGTAGTAGTAAGTGTGGTTTTCGGCTTTTATGTGTGCCTAAAGGTTGTAATGGGTATAAACATTACTGTACATGTGATGACGGATAAGTGCTGATCGTTTTTCTATCCATTTTGCGGAATGCCTTGATTCTAGCTCCAGCTCCTCTGTTTGGTGTTCTGTAGGTCGGGCGATCCTACCACTTTTTACTTATTACTGGGAGCATTCATATACATGATTCAACTACATGATCTTGGTGTTTCTTTTCCCCATAAAATCTGCTTCTCTGAATTTAATGCCATTATCAAAAGGGGGCAACGTATTGCGATTGTCGGAGACAATGGCTGTGGTAAGTCGTCACTCTTACGAATTTTATATGGCAGCTTGGAGCCAAGTGAAGGAAAAGTCATTACAGATTTGGAACTTAATATTGGTTATGTTGCTCAGGAGCATGGGGACAAAGATGGCTTAAGTGGAGGACAACGTGTAAATCAGGCATTAAGTCAGGCAATGGCCAATGCATCCGATGTATTATTGTTAGATGAACCAACTAATCATCTTGATGATGGTAATCGCCGCTCGTTATCTCGCATGTTGCAGAGATCACATAACAATATCAGTATCGTGCTAGTTACTCATGATGAAACTTTAATGAATGAGGTATGCGATACTATTTGGCATATCCGAGATGGGCGTATTGAAGTATTTTCTGGCCGATATATGGACTATATTGCAGAGCAAGATCTCCAGAGGAAAATGTTGGAAAAACAATTGACAACTATTAAGCGCGCCAGAAAAGACACCCATAAGGCATTAATGAAGGAGAATGAGCGTGCAAGCCATGCGCGTCAACGTGGTATCAAAAGTATCCAAAACCGAAAATGGGCCACAGTAAAGTCTCCAACTAAACTTAGTAGAGGTAGCTCAACAGCCGGACGCAAACAAGCTGAAATTACGGAACACCGTAAAGAATTATTGGAGCAATTGTCTCAGTTGAATCCTGTCAAAGTTGTCACGCCACGTTTTCATTTACCAGCAGTTGTAAGATCAAAGCAAACTGTTTTGCAGGTTACGAATGGCGCAGTAGGATATGAAAAATTACTGTTTGAAAATATTAATTTTAGTCTTGCACAAGGCGAACGTTTAGCGCTGAAAGGCTGCAATGGTAGTGGTAAATCTACATTAGCACGTGCGATTCTTGGAGATCCGGAAATTATACGTAGTGGTGATTGGCTGATACCTCAACCCCGAGACATTGGCTATTTGGATCAACACTATGCTAATCTCAATCCTAACCATACGGTGCTGCAAGCGTTGATGAATGTTGTCCCAGATTGGAGTCAGCCAGAATTACGCAACCACCTCAGCAATTTCCTATTTCGGCAAAACGAGCTTGTTCAATCCCAAGTTTCTGTGCTTTCAGGAGGGGAGAAAGCACGTTTGTCACTGGCTTGCATTGCTGCCAAAGCTCCGCCGTTGTTGATTCTTGATGAACTGACTAACAACCTTGACATAACCATACGACAGCATGTAATAGATATTCTTCAAGCCTATCCTGGCACTTTAATCCTCATTTCCCATGACATAGAATTTTTAAAAAAAGTTAGAATTACAAAAAGTTATGTCATTGATGCGGTATACCAGTAAATGCACAGAGAAAAACCCTCTCTATATCTTCTATTCCCGATGTTGTGTTTCAACCTGGACACAATCAGATATAAATTTGCTGTGAAGATATGCATTTAGAGAGTGATTGTGAATCGTTCCTGTTTTTCTTAGGTCATAACACTCTTGGACTGACTAAATAAAAATGATGTAGTGGTGTATCAATTATTCCTGAAGCCCGATAGATTCCCAAGGAAACTCTGAAAAATGTCTAATACTCCAATAAAATCAAAATATAATATCCCAGTTCAACGATATTAGATCTGATTCACAGATAGAATTATTAAGAAATAATAAACTAAAATAAATGGAAGAATCAGACTAACGACAAAGTGCTATACTTCTAGTCGACGCTTTAGTTCTAATATAAGACTCGCACAAAAAGCGACCGACTCCCATATTAAGAAAGCACTTCTCACTACAATATCAGCCCGAAATAGGTCAATCTCGACGAATTGATGCCAAAAGATCAGCTAGGTTTGTAAAATTGACTTCTCCATTCATTTTGGTTCATTCGTGATTCTGATTAAGACAAGGTTACTGAGCTATTTATTTGATATCGAAATTAAGTATTATATCTAGGGGCTGTTGACGTTTTGAGAGGGCTTATTGAACAGCATGATGATTGGGTATAATTGCTTTCGCCAAAAACCAACCATGCCTTACCATCATGCCGAGAACAATGTTATCAAAACCCCTATGGAATACGCTAGCTGTATTCATGCAACAAAGTGGACTGATTTATCACAAAGAAGAACATCACCTGACCTTTGAGGGTATCCTTTACCGCATGAGAACCGGTTGTCCCTGGCGTGACTTACCGCCTGAATTTGGGAAATGGAATACCGTCTTTCGACGTTTTAATGAATGGGCAAAGAAAGATATTTTTAATTTAATATTCAAATTGTTATCTGAATATTCTGATACGGAGTGGCTGTTCATTGATGGGAGTATTGTGCAGGCTCATCAACACAGTGCAGGCGCGGCCTCTAAAGAAAATGAATCGATAGGAAAAAGTCGGGGTGGACATTCAACCAAGATCCATTTGGCTGTGGACAGTGACGGTTTACCTGTGCATTTTGAGCTTTCTGGGGGTCAAACACACG
Source organism: Photorhabdus khanii NC19 (assembly GCF_000517265.1). Lineage (GTDB taxonomy): Bacteria > Pseudomonadota > Gammaproteobacteria > Enterobacterales > Enterobacteriaceae > Photorhabdus > Photorhabdus khanii. The sequence continues at coordinate 80,473 of NZ_AYSJ01000006.1, read as the reverse complement.
ACATCGTTCATGCAGAAAGTCTGGTGTCACAGTCACCGCCATCGGATTTTGTGATTGCGGATAAAGGTTACGATAGCGAAGCCTTCAGGCTTGCCGTGAAACAACAAGGTGCAACGCCGGTCATTCCCTACAAGAAAAACCGTCGAAAAGCCGATAAGCGTATTGATAAATGTTTATATCGTTACCGCCACTTGGTGGAGAATGTGTTTGCTAGAATTAAACATTTTCGTGCAATAGCAACAAGATACGATAAGTTGGAGCGTAATTACGCCAGTATGCTGGCTCTGGGTTTTATCATTATCTGGTTGCCTATGTGGGCTGAATAAATTATGTACCCGAAAGGTAAACAACCCCTAGTGAAGCGTATGAGTGTGTCAAAAGATTACCAGAATCTCTTAGCTGAATTTAGTAGAAGGCAGGCCAGCAGTCTGACCACCGTTTATTACTCCCGTACCTTGTTACACTGGCTGCGGGCAGCTCTCAATCGCAAGCTCCATATTCGTTACCTTTGCTCTATGCAGCCCCCAAGTGAACTGTTCCCCAATTTCTGGACAGTTTCCTCCGGAAGCTGGTATAGCCCAAGCTTGGCATCACTCATATTTTTAGCACGTGGCCTCTCGGACTAAAAAAGCGCTCCAAGACGTTGTTGACTGAGTATCAAGCCGCACTGGAAAAATTGTTTATAACTGACTGAGTATATGGGGGTAGCGGGGGAATTTGAATATTCATCATTATCAATAAGTCAGAGTCATTACCAAAGAAAGCGCTACCGACCTTGATTAAGATATATAAATAGAGCACGACAAATTTCTTGATTTATATCACACGCCAATGTAATAAGACCTGATAAGGGTTATAAACATTCTTTAGCTACTTTTTCAAGGATCACCTCATATAAAGAAGTTGCCAGAACTGATATATGCATATCATTGATCTAATGAAACCTGTTTTTATAGTATTCCTTTGAATACACAAAAATAATAGTGGATTTAAATTAGGACTGGATAGCATATCGACTATTATCATTAGTTCTGTTATTCAAATAATCTTTAATGTTAGTCTGATCAATGCACGGAGTCGTCATACCAAACATCGTTAACCCTAAAGCGGGTTTATGAATATCAGCCAATAGCGTAAAATAATTGACAGAGCCCGCCATCATGTTTGCAGCATTAGACAAGACTGAACGAGAAATACGGTTTAGTCCGTTGAGATCGGTTACCGTATAAAGCATGGCAATATCGCTGGCTCTAACGTAGGCTGAAACATTCCCTGACGCCATAGTTGATACCATGATTTTAGGCAAACCGATAGGCAGGCTTTGCATAGCCGGAGTAATCAGCGCTGTTCCGCCTGAGCCGCCGATACCAATCACCCCCGCAATATCGTCGATTGAACTGTTCAGGAAATTCGTGAGGGCGACAGACATCGCTGTTATCGCTTTATTCTGCACGCCACAAAAAACGGGATCAGCGCCAGCAGGATGATACTCAGCCACCTGAAGTGAGTGAATATCTACCTTTTTATTCTGATGATTTTTCCCAGGAATTGATGTAGACACATAAATGATGATTGAATCAACTCCTGCGAGGTGTAAACAACATTTCAACCAGACCAGCTCGTCCAGTTTTGTGTCTGCTGTGCCAACGACAACCACAAATCGCGTCATAGTGTTCACCCCATGTGGCATACCTAGTTCAAAGACGAATGTAAACCTATTGTAATATTTTACAACATGCAAGTTATTTTTTATCATTAGTGATATTTTTTATTGCGAATGCTATACGGTTAAAATTTTAAGGGGTTTAAATGATTCTGTTCGATGAAGAAAAACTGTCGCCAGTCCGGCGTCGTACCCTGGAGCGTATCACTCATTCAGCGCTGAAGTTATACCGTGAAAAAAAATTTCCGTCTCCTGAAGAGATTGCTAATGAAGCTGAGTATGCGAAGGTCACGTTGCGCAGCTACTTTTCAACCCATAGTGATTTTGTAGAATATGTTGTAAAACAAGTCATTGGGTCATTCGTTGTCCCCCCTATGGGCAATGATGCAGAGGAAAATATTGAGAAATTATTAAGATGGGGTTATGAAGAAATAGAAGCCAATGAGGCACTGATGAGGGATGCTTTACGCATTTCTCAGCTACGCTGGCAGGAATCTTTATCAGGTGAAGGTAACCACGAACGACTCGTTTTGAAGAAAAAAAGTAACCGTAAAGAGACGCTTTCTACGGCGTTAGCGCCTCTAAAAGGTCAGCTTAAAGATGACACAATACATAAGATTATTATGTTGATTTCCGTTTTATATGGTACAGAGGCTATGACTATTCTGAAAGATACTTTTGGTTTAGAAAATGATGAAATCATCAACTTAACGAGTTGGGCCGCAAAGTTGATTGTTCGGCAGGCCATTAATGAGGAGCTAAAATAATCAGAAGACCATTTTTTAACATTAAGGGTAAAAAAACCGGGCATGAGGTGTAGCAGTAAAGTAGTAATGTCACTTTTTGCAGCATAAAGGATAAAACCTTTTGCTGCGACAAGGACATTCGGATGTTGGTGACTATGTCAGATAAAGAATTAAACCGGGTTAACGTCATTCAGGCGGTTTGTGAAAAACGGCTCAGACGGCGTGATGCCGCTGCGCAGCTGAACCTGACCGAGTGGCAGGTTCAGCGTCTCGTCAGTCGTTACCGTGCGTCAGGTGTTGCTGCATTAGCTCACGGCCACCGGGGAAAGCAAGGAAATCATTGCCTGCCTGAATCCTTTAAACTTCGGGTACTGGCTCTGCGTCATGAAAAATATAGTGATTTTGGTCTGACACTGGCGGCTGAAAAACTCAAAGAACGACACAATGTTATCGTGTCAGTTGAAACGCTAAGAAAATGGATGATCGCTGATGGTTTGTGGATCCCTTACGTTCGACGTAAGCCCCGTATATATCAGCTCCGTAACCGCCGTGATTGTCTTGGCGAACTGATCCAAATCGATGGTTCCCCTCATGATTGGTTTGAAGGTCGAGTGCCAAAATGCTGCCTATTGGTCTTTGTTGATGATGCGACGGATCGCTTGATGCACCTGTGTTTTGGTGAAACTGAATCCGCATTTGATTACATACTGGCAACTCGAGAATACATTGAAAAACACGGTAAACCCTTAGTTTTTTACAGTGATAAACATGGCATTTTTCGGGTAAATCATCCTAATGGTGCGATAACAGGAACAACCCAGTTTGGTCGGGTACTTCATGGTATTGGTGTTGAGCTTATCTGTGCTAACAGCCTGCAGGCTAAAGGGCGCGTAGAGCGTACAAACCAGGTGCTTCAGGACAGGCTTATCAAAGAAATGCGACTGGAAGGTATTAGCAGTATTGAAGAAGCTAATGCATGGCTGGAAGCCTTCATGAATGATTTTAACCAGCGTTTTGCCCTAGCCCCAAAATACCCCAAAAACTTACATCGACCAGCCACTGAGAGCGACGAAGGACTTGATGATATGTTTGCCTGGCAGGAAACACGCAAGCTCACTAAATCATTAACATTCCGCTATGACAAAATGATTTATCTGGTTGAGCCGACAGAAGAAAACTCACGCATTGCTGGTGAAACTATCAAAGTCTATAACTATCCGGATGGCACACTGGCATTTAAATATGGTTATCGCTCACTGAAATATCAGGTGTTCGATAAACTGGATTGTATTGACTAGGGACAAGTCGTTGATAACAAACGTCTTGGTATAGTGCTGAAACTGGCTCAGGACAAAATGGACGAACTGGAGCGTCAGGATAAGCGAAGCAGAAGTAAAGCAATACCAAGACGCCGAGCTTAGGCCAGAATTCAGGAACAACTGAGAGCCATCAATCCGGTGCTTGCTGACCCTGATGAATTCAGAAAAAGCCTTAAAAGTTAGTGCAACGAAAAAGTATGTTAATATCTACTCAATATTACTGGGCTAATATTCGCCTGCCTATTTGAATGGATCTTCTTCATATTGAAGAAGATAATTGTAATAGCCTAATCTAAACAACTCATGATCTTTTTTAATTATATCTAGTGTTTCAAAATCGATATTTTTTAGTACATTTTCTGATAATTCAATACATGCCGTACCATTTGCAGTAATTAAATTTCTATCAACAACCACTTGTTTTAAAATGAAGTTATCAGTATTTCTATATTTGTTGTAACCTCTCCATAAATATGGAGAGTTTCCAGTGTGTTTATAATCATTTAACATTCCACCTCTAGCCAAAAAATCAACAGCTCCACAAATTGCAGCAACAACAACCCTATCATTGAGATAAGTGGAAATAAGCTTATTTAGTTTACTTGATTCTATATTCCATGAATTTCCACCGATCAAGACAAAAAGATCAACGTGGCGCGGAAGAGCTTCAATGGAGTGTTCAATCATGGTGGTGAAACCACCTATTGATTTACAGATGCCTTTTTCCAGAGAAGCGGTCTCTACTGTCCACCCTTTGCTTGCATTCAGCCTACTGGCAAGAAAGGCACCTTCCCAATCTGCATAGTTATCAAGTAAGAAAAATAAAGCTTTTTTTATCCCCAACCTCTTTTTGTACCTGAGTTTCAAATCATTAATCAGTATCTCTATTCTTTCAGATAAAAGGTGACATTTCTACTTTGCAGGATTGGGTGACAGTTTAAAATTGGTTTGACAAATATTCTTTAGAAATATATAAGTGTGGAGTGCAGATGGTTCTAATTGCTGTATCGTATGGTGCTCTTTCGGCTAAGGCTATTTGATCGTGGATGTGTAATGCAATGTGAGTGAATACTTGGTCAAGATTATCAACAGCTCTATACCAAGTGTCAGTATATCAATGTATTAACCATATATGGATGCCTCCAGTTTGCAAGAACTGAATTGATACGGTTTACGACTATATATCCGGCGTCATTATGGGCTAAATCACCCGTGCCATAATGTCATCCAAACCTTGTTTCCTTTATCACTACTGGAAATAGATACCTTTCATTGCACTATACACTCCGTTTTATTTCTGACCAATTCCTCGGTTATTGGGGCATTTTATTCACCAAGGCAGTAACGGCTTTATTCACTCCGTTGCGGGATATGAGCCCTTTCAGCCCATGTTATAACCCGTTACATCGGTCATCCGGTATTTTACTCACCCGATAAACGACTGAATGGTCACCGTGGATAACGTGTTGTGATACCCAATAAGTTGATTTTTCACCACAACTGTGCCCTTTGGGAACCCACCCTAAATAAGCTTTCGAAATAATAGATCACTTGGAAGGGAACTCAGTCCGATTTTTGCGATCTGATCAATCGCTAAAAATCACAAACCCCAAAACGGACTGAGCGATGCCCATCATAGCACCCATCCCCCGAAATGAACGACAGCAGATGAAAAAACTTATCCATAAAACCCGTGATAAGGATTATGCCCGCCGATTAATGGCATTATTAATGCTACATGAAGGTCATACGGTGACTCATGTCGCCGAAACCCTGCATGCTGCACGTTCTTCGGTTAATCGCTGGATTCACTGGTTTACCTTGTATGGCCTGGAAGGGCTGAAAAGTTTACCCGCCGGCAGGCCCATTGTCTGGAATTTAGCCCCGCTCTATCCGCTCTTGTCTTTCTTATTGCAGCACTCGCCTCAAGATTTTAGCTATCTTCGCTCACGCTGGAGCCTGGAGCTCATCACTCAGACTCTCAATCAATTGCTCAAGTTATCTCTCACACAAAGTACGTTATATCGCGACTGCCAACAGGTCGGTATTGTCTGGCGCAGGGCCGCCCCCACCCTAAAACGACCTGATCCTGAATATCATGAAAAAATAGCAAAAATCACAGAAGCCCTGACCCATATCTCAGCACAACATCCGGTGTTTTATGAAGATGAGGTCGATATTAATTTGAATCCGAAAATCGGGGCGGACTGGTGTTTTAAAGGGCAGCAAAAACGCGTTGTCACGCCAGGAAAAAATGAAAAACATTATCTTGCCGGCTGCCTCAATGCCGAAACAGGGAAAGTGACTTATGTTAAAGGGACAAAGAAGGACTCTAATTTATTTATCAAGATGTTAGATGAGCTTAATACCCACTATCCTGATGCGAAAACGATAACATTAATCTTAGATAATTACTGCATCCATAGCAGTCAGAAAGTCAAACATTGGTTGGCACAGCATCCGAAATTTAACCTCGTATTTTTACCGAGTTATTCCCCCTGGTTGAATAAAATAGAACGGCTCTGGCAATCGTTGCATGAGACAGTCACCCGGAACCACAGCTGCCAATCTATGTGGCGATTGCTAAGTTATGTTGATGCTTTCTTGGCGTCGATTTCAGCACAGCAAAAACCAGGAATGAATAAAATCGGTGTAGCATCATTATGAATTCTTATTTAGCATCATCAACATTATCTAATGCTTTGCAAAGACCTTGGCATAAAGGTGAAACAATTATTGCGAATGCATTAGGACAGAAGCCAGATGAAATCTGGCCTTCCCGTTATCAGAAAAGAAGGAAGAGATATTGATCTCTAAGAGAAAGAATATGTTGACAGTTATAGGAACTATAAAAGCAACGCTCTGAAAGTGCTGCAACACAATCAGAGCGTCTAACCAAAACATTATCGGAACTAATGCTATGGCTAATATGAATAGTAACATATCCTCATACTCAAAGCGTTATACATTTAACGCTCAATCTAATGTAGAAACCGAAGTACACACTTTGCTCACAGACTTTTCTTTGGTTTTAATTTTTTGTAAACCAATTGAGAAGCAATATTATGCACAGTAGCACCCCAGACACTCCCGGCGACAGTGATATATCTGATGTGAATATCCTATGGTCTGGCATGTCGGATGCGATTGCATCACTGGATCTTTCATGTGTTAGCGATACTGTACTGTGTCAGCTAATTGAATCATCTAAAGAAAATGCTATGGGTATTTGTCATGGTGTAACTTTTCTTGGTGACTCAATGTTGTCGTTTGCCGGTAACGGTATCCATGAATTTACTCCAGAGAGTTTGTGTCAGCTCGGGCATAGCCTATCGGCGCTGAGTTCTCTATTACCTATGTTGTTTACCATGCATGAAAAAGCGAGTGGTGAATATCGTCGTAGGGTTTTGAAAGACGAAATAAAATAGCCTTGTCAAATGAAACCGGAAAATTTTTGGATAGTTTTCCGGTTTAATGTATGAACCATTAAGTAATTAGATCTCTTTAAAAATTAATATGTTCATCAATCCTTAATGGTAACGACTTATGTTTGACGTTATGTAAGTCTGTATTTATCTGAAGACAAATCGTTTATCCTGCATGTTGCGCCGTCTGCTGAATTCGTTACAGGAAGCGATGCGAGAATTAAACTGTTGTATTGATGAAATGGACAATGAAATCACCGCGCTTTCTCGCCAGCAAACGGCTTATCCACACCTGCTTACTATTCCCTGTGTCGATCCTCTGATTGCAGGTGCTTTTGTGAATGAAGTCAATGCGGAACAATTCTTGAATGGCCGACAGTTGTCCGCTTGGTGCGGTCTGGTTCCACGGCAACATAGCTCAGGTGGTAAAGCTCGGTTATCTTCTCTGAGTAAAAATGGGAACCACCACCTGCGAACGTTGATAATTCACGGTACCCGGTTCGTGATGCGCTGTGCCAGAAAACGGGATGATACGTTAGGTTGGAAACATATCAATCTGATCGACGATTGCGTCTGGCGTAGCAGCATGGAGATAGGCTCGGAGCAAGTTCAGGTTGTTATGGTCATGCCCTCAGCTTAACAGGTTTTAAATTCCGTTTTCTGAGTTACTTCCATTATCTGCAGATGCCTGAACTTATCAACAAAATAAAAACATGCTTAGTACACCACTTGCTTATATTAAACATATTATTCTCTAACATGCTTTATTATTTCATAATGAAACAATAAAGTATGTTGTCGTTTTGATATATCCATCTTATTTTGCTAATCATTCAGGCCGCTTAATTAAAAAATCTCTATTTCTCAGTAAGTTTGCCAAGCATATGTAAAAAAATAAATAACTATACAAATTAAATGGGTTAGCAAGAGCTGATACGTTGGCTACTATTGTTTCCGGACTTGATTATGTCATAAGACATAGTTTTCTGAGCATTAATGTCTCTGTGTTCTTTGTTCCGGGCGTAAAGATAACCTGTTTAACGGAGGAGAGAATGAAGGTGAGCGAAAAAGAAGGGCTTGAACTGATAAAACATTTTGAAGGTCTTTGCTTTTATGCCTATCAGTGTTTGACAAACGTCTGGACCATCGGTTACGGCCACACCGCCAGCGAGCGCCCCGGCGATGTTATCAGTGCTGAAGAGGCGGATACTTTTCTGTACCAGGATGTAGTTGATGCTGAACGCACGGTAAACAATGTGGTCAGGATTTCGATTAATCAGTATCAGTTCGATGCGCTAGTCTCCTTTGTTTTCAATCTGGGGGCCGGGAATTTCCGTTCTTCAATGCTGCTGAAAAAACTGAACATAAGCAATTATGCCTGCGGGTAAAAACTGGACGGTCTGGTGTACCGGCGGGAAGCCGAAAAAATGCTGTTTGAAACACCAGTGTAACTGGTATCCGGACAAAATCATGACGCATTTTGTTCAGGGGAAGGTTCTGCTGTGGAGCCGAATGCAGCCTGCATCCGTCACGGATGAGTAATAGACATACGTTGCCTGTCGGCAACTGGACACTGAAATGATGAGGGTAATTTCGATGTATTTTACTGATGACATACTGGAAAAACTGAACAACCATGAAAAGACAAAAAACGGCCGGGAATCAGACGATAGCCGACTGGTCACCCTGCCTGATATTATGGTGTGCTCCTTTCCGGAAGTCAGAACGCTGGTCGGGGATGCCCTGACCTGGGGAGAAACAAACTTCCTGTATAAACAGGCACAACAGGAACTAAAAGAAAATAAAATGGCAGAATCCCGCATTCTTAGCCGTGCCAATCCACAGCTGGCCCGTGCCGTGCGTCTGGGTATTTGTCAGTCAACCATGCTGCGCGGCTATGATGATCTGTTTCCGCAGCGCGCCAGTAAGTTTGTTAAACCGGGCTCCGTGGCCTCCATGTTTTCCCCGGCAGGTTACCTGACCGAGCTCTATCGTGAAGCCAGAAAAATACACCCGGACGACTCGAAATATAACTTGGATAAACGCCGTCCGGACTTGGCTTCCCTTTCCCTGTCACAAAACAATATGGATGATGAGTTGTCCACCCTCTCACTTTCCAGTGAACTATTGCTGAATAATATTCGGACGCAAGAGAATAAGAATTATGACGGTGTGATGGAGATGTTCTCTACCTACCGCCTGACTGGGGAAACCCCGTATCATCAGCCTTATGAGGCGGTACGTCAGGCTATCCTGCAGCGGGATGCGGATTTTGATGCCTTCCGGCGTAATCCGGACGTGGCGGCCAGGATGGATGATGCCTCCCTGCTGGCGATTGAGGCGAATATTTCTCCGGAACTGTTTAATATTCTGAAGGAAGTTATTCCTGACGATGTCAGTAATGACACTAACAAAAATACAGTGGAAAAACTGCTGAAAGATAATTTTGGAACCAGCGAAGATATCAGTATTTATCAAAGCCTGCCCTATCTCGCCCGTTACTATGACCTGACCTATGATGAGTTAACCTCGCTGCTGGGCATGGTCAGTGCGGGTAGCAATTCTGATCCGTCTGTGCAGTATTACAGAAATGACCAGCTGGTAACCCTGACAGGACAGGGTGGTAATGTGAACTCTGTTCTGCTAAAACGCACGCCGAAAGATAACTATGGACAGTTTGGCTACATTGAACTGATTCCTGTCAAAGAAGATAACTATGTTCTTAATCTTACAATTGCAAGCAATGCAGCCCAGGGGTCATTCAAAGTAGGAACTAAGGGATATCTTTCTGATGATATCTTTTCCAGTGACGATTTCGACAATCAGAATAATGTACCCGTCTCCTTCCCGGTCACCTCATCACAAGACAGAGTCACTATAGGAGTGACACGCCGGGGTGGTGGGTATTATGCCGAAGTCATATTTGACGTCAAAAAATTCCCTTTTAGTATTTTCCTACTGAAACTGAATAAATTTATCCGCCTTTATAAGGCTACGGGTATCTCTCCGTTTGATATCCGCACCGTGATTGAAAGCTGCAATGACCAGCTGGCTATTGATTACAACGTGCTGGCGCGTCTGTCCCTAGTTAGTTATTACACGAAGTATTACCAGACAGACAGCGCGACGGCGTTAGTACTGGCGGGCGCGGCTATTAGTCAGGCCGCACACACCAACCGCCCCAGCGCCTTTACACGTCTGTTTAATACGCCGCGGCTGAATAACCGTGAGTTCTCGGCTGATGGAGAAATGCTTGACCTGACTCCCGGAGCTTTTGCTGACAGTTTCCGTACCGGCGTACTGAAACGGGCATTCCAGGTGAACGATACAGAACTGTATACGCTTTATACTCTTGCCTTTAGCGATAGAGATAATGATGGTAAAGACATCGCCTTTACCACCACCCTCAGCAACCTGTCCGCGCTTTACCTCACCCGTCTGCTAGCCTCAGTCAATAGCCTGTCGGTCACCGAACTGTTTATGCTGATTTCCGTCTCTCCTTATGCCGGGAAAAAAGTGGACGCTCTCTCGGTGGATGAACTGTCCGGGCTGGTCAGTTTCCTTGACCTATACGCGCAATGGCTGAAGACGCAGGGGCTGACGGTCGGTGAGCTGTACCTGATGACCACTAATAAATACAGCACGGATATGTCGCCGGATATTAAGAATCTGGTCACCACGCTGAAAAACGGTCTGGCGAATCAGGATAAAAATCTTGATCAGATGAAAGAGTCTAAACGGATCAAGCTGGCAGCACCGTTTATTGCCGCCGCCACCCAGCTGGCTTCAGCGGAAACTGCCGAAGCGGTTCTGCTGTGGCTAGACCAGATTAAACCTCAGGGTATGATGTTTAAGGATTTCTGGGCGCTGGCGAATAAATATAAACCCGAACTCAAACCCGAAAACGAAGACACAATAAAGCTGGTCTCTTTCTGCCAGGTTATGGGGCAATTAATGCTGATTGTTCGTTCCCTGTCTCTGACCACAGGCGTGCTGTCACTGGCTGTCACGCAGCCTGACAAATTCCGAGTCGGAGCAACAACCTTAGCGCATGATATTGCTACCATACGCAGTCTGGCTCGTTTTCATAGCTGGCTGCAGCAATGTGGGGCATCAGCGACGGAAATACTGTCAGCGCTAGGTGATGGCACGCTGACGCCGGCGCAGTTGGCACAGTCTATGACGCTGGATGAGCAGATGGTGGCCCAGGGGCTGGCGCAGCAGGACAGTGCAGCGAAGACATTTAGCAGCTGGGAGGCGGTGGATATCACCTTACAGTGGGTAGATATGGCCAGCACGCTAGGCATCACGCCTTCTGGTGTTGCCGCACTGATAAATCTGAAATATATCGACAATGCGTCCATTCCCTCCTATGAGAACTGGCTGGCTGTCAGCCACACCCTGCAGGGCGGGCTAAGTGAGCGGCAGACCACGCAGCTACAGGGCATGCTGGATGAGTCGCTTAGCAGAGCTGTCAGCGCATACGTCATTAAAAATATTAGTCCGGACTCAGTCAACAATCGCGATGAGCTCTATAGTTGGTTACTGATTGACAGTCAGGTCTCCGCGCAGGTGAAGACCACCCGCTTGGCGGAGGCGATTGCCAGCGTGCAGCTCTATGTCAACCGCGCGCTCAGTGGTCAGGAAGACGGGGTGGTGAGCAGTATCAGGTCGGGAAAATTCTTTAAGGAGTGGGACATCTATAACAAACGCTACAGTACTTGGGCCGGGGTGTCGCAGCTGGTCTACTACCCGGAAAACTATGTTGACCCGACAATGCGTATCGGACAGACCAGCATGATGAATGAAATGCTGCAGTCGCTCAGCCAGAGTCAGCTGACCAGTGATACGGTGGAAGATGCCTTTAAGACGTATATGACACGTTTTGAAGAGATTGCCAATCTCGATATTGTCAGTGGTTACCATGACGATGTCAGTGATCAGAAAGGTTTGACTTATCTTATCGGGCGTTCAGCTATTGGCGATTATTACTGGCGCTCGGCAGATGTTGGAAAAATGTCGGATGGCAAACTGCCGGCTAATGCGTGGAGTGAATGGAAGAAAATTACCGCAGCCGCCATTCCTGTTAGTAACCTTATCCGTCCAGTTATTTTACAGTCAAGACTGTATATTTTTTGGATGGAAGAAAAAGAAACCGTTACTGTTGGCAAGGACGGTAAATCAAACAAAGCACAGGAAAACTTACTGAAGTATGCGCATATACAGCATGACGGAACATGGAGCGCACCGTTAACCTATGACTGGAATGATATAAAATTATCAGGCATGTCCAGACCTGGAATGTATTGCGCAAAAATTCAGGGTGAAAGCGATATCATTATTGTTATTTATGATGGAGAGAATAACAAAATTACAACTCCTGAAAACGGCTTTGGCGTTAAAGTGAGCCAGAATGGAGAGGTGAAAAAAATACAGGATTTAAACTCAATTATTAAATTCATTTCCACTCAGTTTGACAATAATTCCAGCATCATGCTGAACACTCCCTATATTAAAGGGAGTTCGGATATGGTAACGGTATCCACACCCGAAGTATCGCAGAATGGTTCCAACCTGCCGTACCTTTTTATGTTCAAAGACACTGGGAAAATTCTGAGTATAAATGCCGATATAGACAAAAAAAATGTCATACTAAAAATAGATGCCAGACAGTCTTTCAACTTCACAGATATGGACAGCCCCATTTTAAAAATGATACCTGACACCGGTAATATGGGAGATACTTTCTACATATCTTCAAAAAAATCCATATACCCCACATCTGGTAATACTGACAATAAAATACAATGCGTAGCTTCAAGTTCAGGTGCATCGATACAAACCAATTTCAGCGGTTTAGGCAGAGAAGCATATATTGATGGAGTGGAGAATAAAAATCTGCGTGTCATGGGTAGAAAATATCCTGGCTACCACATAATGAAAATAATACAACAGCTCAAATCTGCCCCTTCCAGCGTGGAGCTTATTTATTATGCAGATCAAAGATATGTGCATAAGTTTTCAGATTTCAACGGAACTATTGATACCACTATTGATGTTGAAAAGGTAGGTATTAGTCTTTATTCGAATTCTGGCGACAAATTGGGGGAAGAAACTGCTTCGAAAAGAGATTGTTACACATTTGATGAAACTTCCTTTTCATTTGATAATGTAAAATTTAATATTCCGCTGGAAAATTTTAACGAATCTAACAGCATTGATGTTAAAATAAGCATGGGTATTTTCGGAAACGAGGGTTATACGGCTCATTTACAGGTAACCAGAACGCTGAATAACAAATTCCCCGTAATTCCGCTGTATCGACTTAGTCATGGCGCCCAATACTTACAGTACGGTCCATATCGCATAAGGGTGAATACCTTGTTTGCTAGGCAGCTGGTCGCCAGTGCCGGCTTGGATAATATTCTTTCTATGAATACGCAGCAACTGCCGGAACCCAAAGCTGGGCATGGCAGTTATATCACTATAACTCTTCCCAGTTATAATGCATCGTTACACGGCACTAATTCACATGTGCAGATATTGATATCTCCTGAAGGAAACAATACCGCCACTAAGCGTTATTCCTTCTGGTCTGGTGAGTTGCAAGATACAAAACAAACTGTGACACTTTTTGTCCCCATCTCGCGAACTAAACTGGGCGATCCTGTCCAGTTTCCGGCAGACCTCACTAGTGGGCTGGCGGTTTTCTTTCAGTGTCAGGCAAAGACTTACTATCAGGGCGTTCTGAACGGGATATCTGAAAGTGACTACTCGCTGGGCAAATTTACACCCGGGAGTGACAGTGATGATGCGCGGGATATCTCCATTGCCGTGTTACCACAGAGCTATACCGAAGCCATGGACTTCAATGGCGCCAACGCCCTCTATTTTTGGGAGATGTTCTACTACGTCCCGATTATGGTGTTCAGGCGCCTGCTGCAGGAAAGCCGCTTCACCGAAGCCACTCAGTGGATAAAATATATCTGGTCTCCGGACGGCTACTTGGTTAATGACCAGTCTGCTACTTATCAGTGGAATGTGCGTCCGCTGCAGGAGGAGACCACTTGGCACAGTAACCCACTGGACTCCACAGATCCGGACGCTGTGGCCCAGGCTGACCCAATGCACTACAAGGTCGCCACTTTTATGGCTTGGCTTGACCTGCTGATTGCCCGCGGAGATGCGGCCTACCGACAACTTGAACGCGACACCCTGAACGAGGCGAAAATGTGGTACATGCAGGCGCTGACGTTGCTCGGAGATGAGCCCTTGATGACTCAGGACAACACGTGGACCAACCCGAGTCTGAAGGATGCGGCCGATAAGACCGTTCAGGCTACAATCCAGCAGGCCCTGCTGACCGTGCGCCAGCATACAACGTCGGATAGTATACTGTATACCGCCAACTCCCTGACTAGCCTCTTTCTGCCGCAGCAGAATGAGAAGTTGCAGGGGTACTGGCAGACGCTGGCGCAGCGTTTGTATAACCTGCGTCATAATCTTTCCATCGACGGCCAGCCCCTTTCTCTGTCCATCTATGCCTCTCCGTCCGACCCGGCGGCCCTACTAAGTGCGGCGGTCAACTCTTCGCAGGGCGGCAGTGCGCTGCCAACTGTTGAAAACATGCCACTCTGGCGTTTCCCAGTGATGCTGGAAAGCGCACGCAGCATGGTCAGCCAGTTGACCCAGTTTGGCAGCACCCTGCTCAGCATCAGTGAACGTCAGGACGCGGAGGCGCTGTCCGAGCTGCTGCAGACGCAGGGCTCAGCGCTGGTACTACAGAGTATTTCCCTGCAGGAGAAGAATATTGATGAAATCGATGCGGACAAAACGGCGCTGGAGGCCAGTCGAAGCAGGGCGCAGTCGCGGCTGGACAGCTACACTACGCTGTATGATGAGGATGTGAATACCGGCGAGAAGCAGGCCATGGACCTTGCCCTGTCCGCTTCGGTGCTTTCCACCACTGCTACTGTGTCCTATACCGTTGCGGCCGGGCTGGATGCTGTGCCCAATATTTACGGCATGGCGTTCGGTGGTTCCCGGTATGGCTCCATTGCCCGGGCGGTCGGCACCAGCATTGAGATTGGTGCGGCGGCTTCACGGACTGCTGCGGACCGCCTCAGCCAGTCCGAAGCCTACCGCCGACGCCGTCAGGAATGGGAAATCCAGCGCAACGCCGCTGAGTCTGAAGTGAAGCAGATTGATGCCCAGCTGGACGCGCTTGACGTACGCCGCGAAGCGTCCGTGCTGCAGAAAACCTATCTGGAAACCCAGCAGAGCCAGACTCAGGCCCAGCTAACCTTCCTGCAGAATAAATTCACCAGTAAGGCGCTGTACAACTGGCTACGGGGCAAACTGGCTGCCATTTACTACCAGTTCTACGATCTGACGGTCTCACGTTGCCTGATGGCCGAGAAAGCTTGGCAGTGGGCACTGAATGACACCGGGATGTCATTTATTCGTCCGGGTGCCTGGCAGGGCACCTGGGCCGGTCTGATGGCAGGGGAAACCCTGATGCTAAATTTGGCGCAGATGGAGCAAAAATATCTGGAAAAAGATGAGCGGGCGAAAGAAGTGATGCGTACAGTATGCCTGTCTGAGGTCTATGCGAATCTTTCCAGCGGTAAAATTGACGACTTAGCTGCTGCGCTTGCTGATGTGATCAATAATCCGAATAAAACATACGGGGATGGGACGAATGGCCTGAAGGTGGAGAATAAACAACTGCAGGCCACCCTGAGACTCGCTGACCTGAAGATTATGGATGATTATCCGGACTCATTGGGAACAGTCAAACGTATCAAACAAATCAGCGTCACCCTGCCGGCGCTGGTAGGGCCGTATCAGGATGTGCGCGCGGTGCTCAGCTATGGTGATCCGAAAGGGCTAGCACGGGGCTGTGATGCGTTGGTGGTGTCGCACGGCATGAACGATAGCGGCCAGTTCCAGCTCGATTTCAATGACAGTCGCCGGCTGCCATTTGAGGGTATTCCCGTGGCTGACGGTGGCACGCTGACCATGAGCTTCCCGGATGCAACTGGCAAGCAGAAAGACCTGTTGCTTAGCCTAAGCGACATGATTCTGCATATCCGTTACACCATCATGAGCTGAATCCCCCTTTAACTTCACCAGGCTCCCTACGGGGAGCTTGTCAGGAGTTCTGTATGCAAAATTCAGATGAGCCGCTTACTTTGCTGCCGCAAACTGTATTAACTTCGCTTCACTGTTGGGTATCCCTCCGGCAACAATTTCCGCCGCTTTCTGTGGCGTCATCTGCTCATTTGATAGTAAGCGTCCGGTCATCTCACCTTGCTTTATCAGATAACAACAAAATAGGATGTTAACTGAAAGTATTATCCGGCCAGGGGAGCAGCTCATTCAACAGATTGTTCGGCCATAGGTATTTTCATCCAAGCAGATCACCCAATAACCCCCTGTGTCAGCATAGTTGTCGCCCCAATTTTTAAGGAGAATTACTATGCCTGCACATGCAGTACCGATTGATGTTAAAGAACAAGGGATTATTTGGCTTCTGCCTCCCTATTGCTGGTCCCACAGACAGATAGCCCGTAAACTGGATATCAGCCCTTCTGTTGTATCAAAATGGAGATGTGAACTGGTGGAGCGCGGTTTATTACCTGAAAACGAAAAGGTTTCCTCTGCTGACAGTGATGAGTGGACGCCTGAACGACGATTTTCAGTTGTGCTTGAAACAGCAACATTGTCGGAAATGGAGTTGGCTGACTATTGCCGACGTATGGGACTTTTCGTCGAGCAGGTCAAAGAATGGCAGGTTATCTCCATTCAAGCCCATGAGATTAAACTCACAGAAAACCGTCGTGCCGATAAGGAACTGCGTGAAGCCCGGAGTAAATTACGGGAACTGGAGAAAGAGCTTCAACGCAAGAATAAAGCGCTGGCTGAAGCTGCTGCGCTCCTGATATTAAGGGAAAAGTTCAATGCCCTCTGGGACAACAGCGAGGAAGGTTGACACCTCTTCCAGAGCGGCAAAAAATAATTTCGCTCGTCAACGACGCCGTTACACAAGGGGCGAGTAAAACCCGTGCATGTCAGTGCATAGGTATCTCAGTCAGAACGCTTCAGCGCTGGGTGGAATCGCCAGACGGGCAGATACTTGCCGATCGCCGTCCCGAAGCCATTCACCGGCTCCCTGCGAATAAATTATCGGAGACTGAGCGTCAGCAGATTATGGATATTTGCAACTCGCCGGAGTTTGCTGGATTGTCACCAAATGTCATTGTTCCCGCACTTGCTGATAAAGGAATTTACATCACTTCAGAAGCAACTTTTTACAGGATACTTAAAGTGAATAAACGACTGACCAGAAGACGTCGGGAAAGCCAGTATAAGCGTCCTGACGCATTAAAAGCAGTATCACCCAATCAGGTCTGGAGCTGGGATATCGGTTATTTGCCTTCATGGATCAAAGATCAACATTTTTATCTTTACATGATTCTGGACATATTTAGCCGGAAAATTGTTGCTGCTGAAGTCTTCCTCAACGAATCAGGAGAACATGCAGCAAATCTACTTCAACGGGCCGTGTGGAGCGAAAAGTGCTCAACCCAGAATATCATATTGCATTCAGATAATGGTGGCCCGATGCGCAGCTACACCATGCTGGCTAAGATGTACAGTCTCGGTATCCTCAGTTCCTATTCTCGCCCCAGGGTCAGTAATGATAACCCGTATTCAGAGTCGCTGTTCCGTACGCTGAAATATTGTCCCTGGTGGCCCAAAAATGGATTCAGCAACATTGATGAAGCAAGGGGCTGGGTGACTCGTTTCGTCAACGGGTACAACTTTGAGCATAAACATAGCGGGATCAGGTATGTCACCCCGGATGAACGTCACCGGGGCATAGATACCCAAATATTATTGAACAGAAAAGCAGTATACCTGGCCGCATGTCAACATCATCCGGAGCGCTGGAGTAAAGAGATCCGTAACTGGGAGCACATACAGGAAGTTTATCTAAATCCGGAAAAAGAAGCGGCATAAACGTAATTTTATTACATCAGGCGACAGCTACCTTGAAAAACGCCGGCATTCTCCGCCCGGTTGTTGTCTATCGGCACCCGGCCATCATCCAGGTAACACACTAGGGCTGGCCAGCGCTTCAGGGTATAATCTATCGCTTTGCGTAACCCGGAGTTGGGGGCCGTTTTGGCCTGAGTCGTCTGCAACCAGGACCGGAACTCATTCAGCCATGGCCGGGCATAACGCTGCCGCCACTGACGCCGTTTATCCGGGGGCCGGTGTTTGATTTTTCGCTCCAGTTTGTACAGTTCACGAATACCCTCCAGCGCCTGTTTGGCCGTCGGATTGGCGCTGGCCTGGTAGTGTTCAAAGAACTTACGCCGGGCATGGGCCCAGCAACCCGCTTCGGTGATTCAGCCCGGGTGAATATTACCATGAAAAATGCCGTTACTCAGTGATCTCCATCGTGGTAATACGCACCCGATGAGTTACCCATGATATATACGATGAATTGATGTAGTAGAAGTCCTTAAGTAGATGTATTGACAGGTAGTACCGATTCTCTGTGAACTTGGTAAATAACTCAGTCTATCGAGACTGTTGAAATAATGAGGGCAGAGAGTGCGGATTTTCATCAGGGCTCATTGAAGCCGAATATATGTTTGCGACTACATTGTCAAAAAAAATTTACTCACCTACTTGAATTAAGTCGGTGTCCATATAAGTCATTTAATTATTGGGTAGCTAACACAAGTATGGCCATTACTTAAGGCATACATTTGATTACCTTTAAGGCCAACAAATGGAAATGTCGTAAATTCATAATTCTTAGTTGTCATGTTAAAAACGAGGTGCGTGTCTTTAAGGTTTAAAGAAGATGCGTGAGCTGGAAAAGTCCCCTGTTCTTTTACCGTGATAATGAAACCGATAGGGAAAAAATGCAAAGCGCACATGAACGCTACATGACCTTGATTCATGAAAGCTACACTTTGAGCTGAAATATGCATTCGGTGGGGATAAAACCAATAGTAGATATCATGTGTATCCTCAAAGCTTGAAGTTTTCCCTAAGACAAAGTTTTTTAATGGCGTATAGAATGGGCTATCGACTGGTTCATTTCTACAATCCTCAACAGAAGTGGCAGATAAAATGTGACCAATCATGGCCTTAGTAAAAGATAAGCTATCGAATGGTATTCTAATGACTGGGTTCATTTGTGTTCCTGTCAAGTATAGCTCTAACTTAGACTTAAATTCCTTAGTAACATCTTCAATTGATTTATCTAGTCCCCCTAATACATAGTTATTACAGTGACGGCAGATCGTTCTAAAATATGCGCCATTTTTGGCATTTAATGGTTTTACCGGCTCGCTGGTATGAAAAAATTCACTAACTGTTTTTTGTAGGACGGGCCCTAAAGTTATGGCACACTTTGGTGGCACATGATCTTTTGTAAGCAAATCGTATTTGCCACAGATATTACAATAACCATGAGTAATACCGTTGGGCTTCTGCCTTTCACTAATTTTCGTCATGTGTACTTCACGTCCTTCGCAACTTACCTATGCTTTATTGGCATCAACCAACATCTATCACACTCATATATTAGCTTTTAATAGATTACCATTTTGTGTGTAAAGGTGACATTTTAACTTTGCGAAACAACACGACATTTTAACTTTGGGTAGACAATGAGGCCCGGTAAAAGTTTCTTTTGGTGTATGGACCTGTGCATTTTGTGAGTGGTTATGTAATGTTCTTGTCATCTTATCTTGCAATGTCCGTAGCTCTTTGGCAACAGCAACACATTGCTATGCACCTGTACAGCTTGTTATTCTCTTCAACAAGAAACTACATTAACTACAGATTTGCCGCTGTATCGTCAGGAAACGTTGTTTAAACAATATGGCATTGAACTCAGCCGCCAGACACAGAGTGGTTGGATATTAAAATCGGCCCAGTTGTTTTGTCCCTTTGGTAGCAAAATTCAGGGAAACTCTGTTACAGTAGCCGATTCTTCATACGGACTAAACCACAGTAAAGATGGTGACTTCAGAAAAATGACGCATTATATGTGGGTCTATTGTGTGGGTACTGACTCCCCGGTGCCACACACAACAACGCCCAACATCGTGTTGTATGACTATTGCGTATTACCGCGAAGGAGTTCGCTCTTTAATGCGTTTTTCAAGGTAACTGATCCCCTCAGGTATGAGCAGGTGCATTATTATCCAATGACGATAATCTGTTACCCCACATCTGCCTTCCGAATATTTCCGGTGCCATGCCCGTGTCATCGAGAATTTGCGAATCTAACTAACCTGAACTCTGCTTAAGAAAGGAAAGAAAAAAGGAACTAAGAGCCTGAGGCACGATCAACGTTTTTGTATAGAAAACAAAATCGTGGAGATCCTCAGGCTATGATGACTTTAGAAGAACTTTATTGCTACTAGGCTATTACACGGTTTAACTGCTCGTCGACGCTTTCTCAAAATTCTCTGCTCGTGCAAAAGCTCTCGAGATAATTGCTTATCGCCACCGCGCAGCCTTCCGTACCAGTCGAATCTGACGCCCCTATTCCATTCTACTGAGCCATATTCGTCTTCTAAAGCGCCCCACACCAGCACTGCAACAGCATCCAAGGCTCGACCCCCCCCATCCGGTCAGTGACAACCGAACAACAACCTCGAAGAAAGCGCGACCACCCCGCCTGCGCCCCCCCCCCCTCACGCAAAGAAAAATCACAAGGCATGGCCCCCACCGACTCACCAAAATCGCCGCCCGCCACAATCCTCGTATTCTCCGAAACAAGGCCCCCAGCGGGTAGCACAACGGGGGAAAACCAGTATGGGGCTTTCTCTTATACAGAATCCTTCACTTAATGTGAAGGATTTTTTGAACTAAATACTTTCCTCGTGATCAGATCTTCAAAGTGTTTAATTTGAGGATTTCTGTGATGATTAAAAGCAATGTTGAATGGGCTTGCCATTTTGGCCACGCTGAACTCGGTGACCCAAGAAGAGCCGCAAGATTAGTCAAAATGGCTTCAGAGTTAGCCCTACACCCCGGTAAATCCGTTGTAAAATCTTCATTATCTCCAGCCAGTATGGAAGGCGCTTATCGATTCATTCGCAATGATAATATTGCCTCGAAAGATATTGCCGAGGCGGGATTTACAGCAACGGCAAATCAGATTGAGCAATACCCATTACTCCTTGCTTTGGAAGACACAACAACGTTGAGCTATCAGCATCATTCGATACGGAAAGAATTAGGACATGTAAATCAAGGTAACCGCTGGCGAGGACTTTTCGCCCACAGCATTTTGTTATATGCGCCAGATAAAAATGACCTTGTTGGGCTGATAGAGCAACAACGGTGGACAAGAGATATAAAAACTCGCGGCATTCGTCGTCATGGCCTTAAACGACCCTATGAAGATAAAGAAGGATATAAATGGGAAAGAGCATCTAGAAATATGACTTCTCGTTTAGGTGAGGCAATGACAAATGTTATTTCTGTCTGTGATCGTGAAGCAGATATTTATGACTATTTAACCTATAAGGTATCAAATAACCAACGTTTTGTGGTTCGTTCAATGATGAGTAGACATATCCTTGAAGGAGCAAACAAATTATACCAATTTGTCGCAGAGCTTAAGAGTGCTGGGCAACGACAAATACGCGTAGCTCAAAGAGGAGGACGGAAGGCAAAAGTCGTGACTCTTGATATAAAATATGCGCCTGTAACATTAAAAACCCCATCCAATAAAACGGGAAATGCGATCCCTCTCTACTACGTCGGCTGCTCAGAAATAGGCAGTGAGGATAAGAAGCTCATTTGGCCTATTTTAACGAGTGAACCGATCCATAATGAAGAAGATGCTCTTACGATCATGGGTTATTACGAAAAACGCTGGCTAATAGAGGAATATCATAAAATCTGGAAAAGTGAGGGGACTGATGTAGAAAAACTGAGAGTTCAAAGCAAAAACAATCTAGATAGATTAGCCACAATTTATGCCTTCTTAGCGGTAAGGATATTCCAGTTAAAATTTGCTAATGAGCAACTTGAAGATATTAACTGTGAAACAATATTGTCACCAAAAGCGTGGAAACTGCTTTGGCTGAAAAGTGTCAAAACAGCGCTTCCTGAAACCCCACCTACCGCTAAATGGGCCTATGAACATCTTGCAAAATTAGGTGGTTGGAAAAATAGCAAACAAAGTGGTAGAGCATCAGTCAAAACGTTGTGGGAAGGATGGCTAAAATTACAAGCCATCCTTGAAGGTTATGAACTGGCGCATTCTATCCAGCAAGACTTGTGATCAAGAGACAGCTGTATTGGAGAGCAGTTTTGGGACTAGCTGTCCGCTGACTTAATGCAGGGTGTGATGACCATTAATACGCCGAAAGCCCGGATACATCTGGTTGGTGGCTTTGTGTTTGTGAGTGCGCCGGCCATTTTCTTCCCGTTTCTCAGTGAGAAGAAGCAGGCGGATGGCAACGAGGTTAACCAAAAATGGAAACGGGTACAAACCGCATTTGAGCGGCTGGGACGACATCGAGTCAGTAGTGGAAAGTGTTTTTGTTGCTGTCATCTTTATGATTCGGCTGATCGGACAGGCTCCTATCAACGTGTTCATGGTTACTTAATCAAAAGCACTTTGCTTTATCGTGGCCGTTCTGTACCAGACGATAGCCCTTTTCTAATGATTTTCTGAGAAAGCATCTTTAATAACAATGTGTTATGTTCTGTGCCCCGCAATGGGTTTTTAAATTGAAGACGTGAGGAAGTAGAGATGGACAGTATGACCTGGGATAACCTGCTGGATGAATATTTTTTTGCCAAAATCTTGCGGCCGGATACTGAGTCAAGTTATCGCAAGGTGATGAATACATTCCTGGTGTTTGCAGGTGTAGACAATCGGCCTGCTCAAGTGACCCGACAACAGGTCCTGGCGTGGCGCAGATATGTGTGACCTGGAACAGTAAGATTGCGCATATGCGGGCGGTGTTCAATTTTGCGATAGAAGAAAAAATACTGTCCCAAACGGAAAACCCATTTTGGTGTGGTGGTTAATGCGAACAAGAATAAAAAGAAAACATTGACCCAAAAACAACTGACAGCCTTGTATCTCACGATGGGGCAATTCGAAGAGCGGGAGCGACAGATGGGGGATAACCATCGTGCCCACTGTGCATTATATCCGACCNGGTACTGGCNGACGGTACNGGATACGNNGCGTTANACCGGGATGCGGCAAAATCAGNTGNTACATGTCCNGCTCGNGGATATNGACCNGAATGAGCGTCGGANTATTCTTNGCTCCGAGGGGAGTAAGAACCATTATGAACATCAGGNGCCGGTGGTGAAANGGTTATATCCGCGACTGGAGATTTTGCTGGAACGTGCGCAAGCCGCCGGGGCAAAACTGAGTGATCTCCTGTTCTGTGTGAATTATTTTACCGCCAAAACAGACCGAGGAAATGAAACTGATCAATTACAGACGATAAAATCATTTTTTCGGCGCTTGTCAAAGGAGTGTGGATTTGATGTGGGCCCCCACCGTTTCCGGCATATTTTGGCAACTGAACTGATGAAAGCGCCTGATCGTAATTTGCAAATGGTGCGCGGATTATTGGGACACCGCAATATTGCCACGACGATGGAATATATTGATATCAATCTGGATATTGCCGGGCGTGCGCTGGAGCGCGAATTGATGCTGTATATTGATGTTGAGCCAGAGAGAGGAGAAATGTTAATCAGATAAACCGAAATATTTTCGCGGTTGCCTGGACTTGTTTTTTCTATACAAATTCCCTGTCGCAAGATGGGGAGTTTTTTCGAACTGATGCAATCTCCCATAACTGACCTTCTTCTGAACAATTAGGAAAATTGAGTAACCGATAAATAGCTTTCCATAATACCGATACACCTATGCACTTTGTTTTCTTCTTGAACAATATTGGTTCTATAGCCTATCTCACTGTTTCCACGGGCCGTTTAGATGAAAAGGCTGTATGTCTTGGTACACAAGGGCTGGTTGGAAGTGAAGCATAATTATGAAAACTTATTTATACAACATCGTGTTAATTAATTCATTGATTTTGGTTTGGATGGCTTGACAGTTGCAATAGAACTTGTAAATATCTCCCTCGAACGAAAAAAGGACATCTGATTTCTCAGATATCCTAATCTTAGAACCTTTATACTTATATCTAAGTAGCGCAAGATTGAACAATCTACAATTATGCACTTTTAGGTTCCGGTATCGAACGCTCGTTGAGTTTTCTCATCTCTCAACCAACGCACTTTGATATGGTGCCCGGAGGCGGAATCGAACCACCGACACGAGGATTTTCAATCCTCTGCTCTACCGACTGAGCTATCCGGGCAACGGGGCGAATTAAACCGTATTCAGCCTAAGTCGTCAATGCCTTTCTGATAAAAAATGATAAAAGACGATTGATTGCTGACTTTTTACCCCAAATTTGTGTGGTTATTCATCTTGGCTGATTTTTATTAGCTTAACGCACCATTTTTGCGGCATTTGGCGATAGCCAAAACATCTTCTGCCAGCAGTTTTGCCGTCGCGATATCATCAATATCCCGTTTGATCAGTAGCTTGCTCAGGCAACCTTCCAGAATCAGTTCCATCTGTTTGGTAATCAGTTCACAATCTTCGATATCTAGTTGATGTAATAACTCGGTGGTGTAATGGGAAGAATTCTGTTTTTGCAATTCAGCTAATTGATGGATAGGGTGGTCAGATTCAGGGAATGCACTACAGGCCGCGATAAACAGGCAGCCTGGATAGCGTTTCTCTTTTACTTTTTCACCAAGCGCTGCATAACGAGCCAGTAGCTTTTGCTCTGGTGTCAGATTTTCATC
Organism: Photorhabdus khanii NC19; assembly: GCF_000517265.1. Taxonomy (GTDB): domain Bacteria; phylum Pseudomonadota; class Gammaproteobacteria; order Enterobacterales; family Enterobacteriaceae; genus Photorhabdus; species Photorhabdus khanii. The sequence goes on along the minus strand of NZ_AYSJ01000006.1, from coordinate 55,419 downwards.
CAGTAACATCTGTCGTTGCCAGACTTCAATCTGTTGGCCGTGATAACGCAGGCAATCATAAAGCAGCGCTTCCCGATCGGGCCAGAACTGCTTTAGATATTCCATATCCATGTTAAGTGAACCAAGGAGTATCTCAGTTGTGGCGGATAAGCCATGTTGTTCCAGCAAGTTTAAGACATGACTAAGAACTTGTTCTCGTTGCACGGTGTTCTCCTTCAGATCATTTTTGCAGATGTTGCAAATGCTCGTTAAAGCGGGTTGTATTCATAAAACCATTTACCCGTGAATCAGGGATCTCTTTTCCTTGAGAGTCAAAAAACAGAATAGTCGGTAATCCCCGAACATTCAGTTTTTCCAAAAGTTGTTTTTGCTGTGGGCTGTTATTGGTGACATTTGCCTGTAATAGTAAGGTTTCACGTAGTTGTGATTGAACCTGTGGATCACTGAAAGTATATTTTTCAAATTCTTTACATGCGGCACACCAGTCAGCATAGAAATCAAGCATGACGGTTTTATGGTTGTTTTGTGCCATTAGGTGTTCCAATTCTTGCCAGTTATTTATCTGGCGGAAATTGAGGCTGTGTTGCGATTGTTGTGTCGCTGCCGTACCCCAAAACCAATCCTGCAATGGGCGGGTGGCTATCAGCGTCAGAACTAACAATATCAGTTGTATGACTCTTATCCAGCCATTTTGGCTTCTGAGTGTCAGAGCAAATCCCCATCCCAGGAAACTGACCGCCAGCAGGCTCCATAATCGTATTCCCCATACATCGCCGATAACTCTTTCCAGCAGGAAAACAGGCAGTGCAAGGATAATGAAGCCAAAAGCTTCTTTAACATATTGCATCCAGGGACCGCTGCGTGGCAGGAGTTTATGACCAAACAGGGTGACGGCAATAAGCGGTAATCCCATTCCTAAAGCATAAAGATAAAGGGTTACGCCCCCTGCTACTGTATTACCACTTTGGGCAATATAGAGCAGTATGGCGCTTAAAGGCGCGGTAGTACAAGGTGAGCAAATTAATCCCGCTAATGCACCCATAGCGAATACACCAAAGAATGAGCCACTTTTTTGCTGGTTACTCCAGCTGACCAGGCGGGTCTGAACGGAGGAAGGCAGTTGCAGGGAATAAAGGCCGAACATCGATAGTGCTAGTAGAATAAACAGTATCGACAAACCAATCAGCACATATGGATGTTGCAATGCGGCTTGAAATTGTAAACCCGCAGCCGCGACAATCAATCCAAGTAAGGTGTAGGTGATTGCCATTCCTTGAACATAGCTTAGGGCCAACCAGAAAATCTGTTTTAGGTTCTTAGGGCGCTGACCACCAAGAATAATGCCGGAAATCAGTGGATACATCGGCAGTACACAAGGTGTAAAGGCGATACCAATGCCAATCAAAAGTGCCCAAAGTGGTGAAAAAGGTAAATTTTGTTGGTCATTTGATGCACTTTCTGGCGTTTTATGAACAGGTTCGGTGGGTATTACGTTAGTTGTTTTTGATGGGATAACTGTACTTAATGGAACCAGGCGGGTTTCCGGTGGGTAGCAGTATCCTGCCGCGGCACAGCCCTGATAAGTGACGACAATATTGGATTTATCATTTGCCTCTGTAACAGGAACATTTACCGCGAGTTGTTGGAAATAAACTTCAGTTTCACCAAAGAATTCATCCTGATGAGCCGTACCTTGTGGCAACGTAATTTTACCTAGTGTGGCCTGCTGTGGCTCAATACGAAGTTGTTTGCGGTAAAGGTAATAACCCGGTTTGATCTGCCAATTTAGTGTCAGTTTGTCGCCTTTTTGCTGAAAATCAAACATGAATGCCTGATCTGCCGGCAAATACAGGTTTTGCCCCGGTTGTTCAAACAGCGCATTCGCTGCCAGTGGGGTAAACATCGTACTGCAAAGCAGTAAAAACAATATCAGAGTACGTTTAATCATAAGGTTAATGATCGCTAATAGAATAGAAATATTCAGCACTATAACCGAAGGCTGTCAGACCAGAAAGTGTTCTGGTTAAGATTAAGACAATAATTAAGGGCTTGCAGAGAAAAGAACATTATTTCAGAGAAGAGTTCAGGAGCGGTGTACGCCCCTGAATTAGGTTGTTATTGACGGGATTAGAGGATCATACCGCCGAACAGGAAGCCGAGGGCAACCGCCAGAGCAACCCCGATGGTGCCGGGAATAAAGAACGGATGGTTGAAGACGAAACGGCCGATACGGGTAGTTCCAGTGTCATCCATCTGAACTGCGGCAACCAGGGTTGGATAGGTAGGCAGAATAAACAACCCGGAAACTGCGGAGAAAGAAGCGATTGCCGTCAGTGGTGTGACGTTCAGAACCAGAGCCATCGGCATCAGCGCTTTTGCGGTTGCCGCCTGTGAATAGAGCAGGGCGGAACAGAAGAAGAAAATAACCGCCAGCAACCAGGGTTGAGATTGGATTAAGCCGCCGGCAGTGCCTTTGATCCAATCAATATTCGCCTGTACAAAAGTGTCACCTAGCCATGCAACACCCAGAATACAGATACATGCGCTCATTCCTGCTTTAAAGGTACTGGAATTCAGGATGGCGTCAGTATCAACTGAGCAGGACATCGTAGTGATAGTTGCGACACTCAGCATAATGATCAGAATAGCGTGAGTGGTGTTCATCAGTGGTTCTGCAACCAGACCGATACTTGGGCTATTGACGATAGCGTAAATAACAACACTGATAACACCTACTAAGAACAACAGAACAGAAGCCTTAGCCCTTGGTTTAACTTCAATCTGTTTGCTGCCACGCAGAGTCACCAGGTTTTCTGCCAGACGTTTTAGATAAACAGGGTCATCAGACAGTTTGGAATTAAACACCCAAGAGACGATGAAGGACATTAGAACGATAGCCGCGAAAGTGGATGGCAACAGGACCATCAGCAGATGAATATAGCTGACTCCGTGGCCTTCCATCAGAGAAGACATATAAACGACCGCAGCGGAGATTGGCGAGGCGGTGATACCAATCTGGGCTGCGACAACCGCAGTGGAAAGCGGACGGCATGGTTTAATGCCTTGTTCTTTTGCAACTTCGGCAATCACCGGCAGTGCTGACAGAGAGATGTTACCTGTACCTGCAAACAGTGTCAGGAAATAGGTAACGATAGGTGCGAGGATCGTGATGTATTTTGGGTTTTTACGCAGCAATTTTTCAGTTTGTTGAACCAAATAATCCAGACCACCGGCGACTTGCATGGCAGAGATTGCAGCGATAACCGCCATAATGATGGAAATAACATCGAATGGAATATGCCCCGGTTTAACACCCATTGCTGACAGCACCAAAACGCCAAGACCGCCGGCAAATCCAATGCCGATCCCCCCTAATCTGGCACCCAGGAAGATGGCCAGCAGAACGATAACCAATTCTACGGCTAACATAATATTTACTCCTTGAAATAATTAAAAATTTGAAAATTTTAGGTTAATACTTTGTGCATGTAGGGAAGTAAAAAGGCACGCTATCCAGTTGGAGTTGCGTGCCTTGATTGCTAAGAGCTATTTTTTATTATATTCAAAAAGTTATCACTATTATCGTTAGGCTGTTTTATTTGTCATTCTTTGCCGTTAAGAGCAGCCTGCAATAATAACGCCTACTCGATAGGTTTAATCATCACAACGTTTTGCTTTATAAGCCGGGCGTTTTAAGTTCTCTACACAGAAGATATCATCCAACTCAGTTTCAGTCAGTAAGCCACGTTCCAGCACGACTTCACGAACACTTTTGCCAGTTTCAGCACAGATCTTACCAACGATATCACCATTATGGTGACCGATGAATGGGTTCAGATAAGTAACGATACCGATCGAGTTGAATACGAAGTTTTCGCAAACTTCTTTGTTCGCCGTGATGCCGTTAATGCATTTTTCTACCAGGTTGCGGCAAGCGTTGCTTAGCAGGGAGATAGATTCAAACATGGCCTGACCAATAGCGGGTTCCATTACGTTTAGCTGTAACTGGCCGGCTTCGGATGCCATAGTAACACAAATATCGTTGCCGATGACTTTGAAGCAAACCTGATTCACAACTTCTGGAATAACAGGGTTAACTTTTGCCGGCATGATAGAAGAACCCGCCTGCAATTCAGGCAGGTTGATTTCGTTCAGGCCAGCACGAGGACCGGAAGAGAGTAAACGCAAGTCATTACAGATTTTAGACAGTTTAACAGCCAGACGTTTCAGCGCGCCGTGAACCATAACGTAAGCACCGCAGTCGGAGGTTGCTTCAATCAGGTCTTCGGCGGGTATGCAGGGTAAGTCAGTGACCTCAGCCAGTTTTTCAACAGCCAATTTTTGATAACCCGGTGCGGTGTTCAGACCGGTGCCGATAGCAGTAGCACCAAGGTTAACTTCCAGCAACAGTTGAGAAGTCCGGTTCAGGTTTTTAACTTCTTCTTTCAGCAGGATTGAGAATGCATTGAATTCCTGTCCTAGCGTCATAGGAACTGCATCCTGTAACTGGGTGCGACCCATTTTCAGAATGTCATCAAATTCTTTGGCTTTTTTATCGAAGCCGGCGATCAACAGTTCAAGAGACTCGACCAGTTTCATGATGGAGTTATAAACTGCGATGCGGAAACCGGTTGGGTAGGCATCGTTAGTTGATTGGCTTTTATTCAGATGATCATTAGGGTTCAGGTGTTCATATTCACCTTTTTTATGGCCTAACAATTCCAAACCGATGTTTGCCAGAACCTCGTTGGTATTCATGTTGAGTGAAGTACCGGCACCGCCTTGAAACACGTCAATTGGGAACTGGTCCATACATTTGCCAGTATTGAGCACTTCGTCGCAGGCTTTGATAATGATATCCGCAATTTTTTTGGGGATGGTTTGCAATTCCTTGTTAGCTAAGGCGGCGGCTTTTTTTACCATCACCATGCCACGGATAAATTCGGGTACATCATTGATGGTGCTGTTACTGATGTAGAAGTTTTCAATCGCACGTAAGGTGTGAATACCGTAATAGGCTTCAGCGGGGACTTCTCGTTTACCTAACAGGTCTTCTTCGATACGAATGTTGTTTGACATGAGAACCTTCTTATTAGATTACGTTTTTACTGTCTAATGATGCGTTTGTTAAATAATTATGTTGCCAACAGCAATAGTTATGATATGAGCCCTTCATCACCAGATTGCTGGCGTGATCATATGCTGGTTAGCAATAAATGCATTGAATCTGGATCACTTTATAGTGGTATTTGCTTAACGTGATTTGATATATGTGATATTAATCACAATTATGAGCCTGATCAGTAAGATTTTCAGAGGATTGAAAACGATGGCTGTGACCCCAATCATATCTCTAATAAACTGAAAAAATGTTAATTTAGTTGTTCCTTGGATTTTGTTGATATGATTTATCCAGGATACAACCTTTTCATCCCAATTAATTGAAGGAGCACCAAGTGCGTTGGTTGCCATTGATCCTGATATTTTTGCTTGTCTACATTGAGTCAACCTTATTTGTACGTGTTGCCTCTGAATTAGGTGTGTTATTAACGCTGTTACTGGTGCTGTTTACTTCTTGTGTCGGTATTTCTCTGGTACGCAATCAGGGTATGAAGAATTTTATCCAGATCCAGCAAAAGTTGGTTGCCGGGGAGAGCCCGGCGGCAGAAATGGTAAAAAGCGTGTCTCTTTTGCTGGCGGGTTTCCTATTACTATGCCCTGGCTTTTTTACTGATTTCCTTGGTTTGCTGCTGTTATTGCCGCCGGTTCAAAAAACATTAATGATGAAACTGATGCCACATATCAATTTCTATCGTCCTCATAATAGCGGTGGGTTCAGACGGGATAATAATACCTTTGAAGGGGAATATGAGCGCAAGCAAGATGACCCCTCCCGTAAGTTGAACGACCCTAAATCCGATGATGACGAACATAAGCCCCGTTGATAAGAGGTTATCTGCTGAATGTTGTGTCAAATCATCAGTTTTTTTCTGTAGGTAAGAAAAAAGTAAAATATTTTTTTTTGCCTGCCCTTGAAGTATCATAAATAAGTCCCCATTTAATCTATTATGATACTAGTTCAATGAAAGCATACTGGTATCAATCCTCTTACCTGATATGGACTTTCTTATAGGAGAGCTATCAATGAATATTCGTCCATTGCATGATCGTGTAATCGTCAAGCGTAAAGAAGTTGAATCAAAATCAGCTGGCGGTATTGTGCTGACTGGCACTGCTGCGGGTAAATCTACTCGTGGTGAAGTTTTGGCTGTAGGCAATGGCCGCATCCTTGAAAGCGGTGACGTAAAAGCACTGTGTGTGAAAGTTGGAGATATCGTTATTTTTAACGATGGTTACGGTGTTAAGTCAGAGAAGATCGACAACGAAGAAGTGTTGATCATGTCTGAAAGCGACATTCTGGCAATTGTTGAAGCGTAATTGTTGCGCTTAGATCTTCTTAACTGAACGAATTTAAAGGAAAGAAACAATGGCAGCTAAAGACGTAAAATTTGGTAGCGACGCTCGCGTTAAGATGCTACGTGGTGTGAATATTCTTGCTGATGCAGTAAAAGTAACCCTGGGCCCTAAGGGCCGTAATGTTGTTCTGGATAAATCTTTTGGTGCGCCTTCAATCACTAAAGATGGTGTTTCTGTTGCTCGTGAAATTGAACTGGAAGACAAGTTCGAAAACATGGGTGCTCAGATGGTGAAAGAAGTTGCCTCTAAAGCGAATGATGCTGCGGGTGACGGTACAACCACTGCAACTGTATTGGCTCAGTCTATTGTTACTGAAGGTCTGAAAGCCGTAGCCGCTGGCATGAACCCAATGGATCTGAAACGCGGTATTGATAAAGCCGTGGTTGCCGCAGTTGCAGAACTGAAGAAGCTGTCCGTACCTTGCTCAGATTCCACCTCTATTGCTCAGGTAGGTACTATCTCCGCTAATTCCGACGAAACTGTGGGTAAATTGATCGCACAAGCGATGGATAAAGTCGGTAAAGAAGGTGTAATCACCGTTGAAGAAGGTACAGGTCTGGAAGATGAACTGGATGTTGTTGAAGGCATGCAGTTCGACCGTGGCTACCTCTCTCCTTATTTCATCAATAAACCAGAAAACGGTTCTGTTGAGTTAGAAAACCCATATATTCTTCTGGTAGATAAAAAAATCTCCAATATCCGTGAACTGTTGCCAGTTCTGGAAGGCGTAGCTAAGGCAAGTAAGCCTTTGCTGATTGTTGCTGAAGATGTTGAAGGTGAAGCACTGGCAACTCTGGTTGTTAACACTATGCGTGGCATCGTAAAAGTTGCTGCGGTTAAAGCGCCTGGTTTCGGTGACCGCCGTAAAGCTATGTTGCAGGATATCGCTGTTCTGACTAACGGCATTGTTATCTCTGAAGAGATTGGTCTGGAGCTGGAAAAAGCCACTCTGGAAGATCTGGGTCAGGCAAAACGTATCGTTATCAACAAAGACACCACAACCATTATTGACGGTGTTGGCGAAGAGACTGCGATTTCTGGCCGTGTTGTTCAGATCCGTCAGCAGATCGAAGAGTCTACTTCTGATTATGACCGTGAAAAACTGCAAGAGCGCGTAGCTAAACTGGCTGGCGGTGTTGCTGTTATTAAAGTCGGTGCGGCGACAGAAGTTGAAATGAAAGAAAAACGTGCCCGTGTTGATGATGCTCTGCATGCAACCCGCGCAGCAGTGGAAGAAGGCGTGGTAGCTGGTGGTGGTGTTGCACTGGTTCGCGTTGCTGCTTCTATTGCTGGTCTGAAAGGCGACAACGAAGATCAAAACGTAGGTATCCGTGTTGCAATGCGCGCAATGGAAGCACCTTTGCGTCAGATTGTTGACAACGCAGGTGAAGAACCATCTGTTATCGCAAACAACGTGAAAGCAGGTGAAGGCAATTACGGTTATAACGCGACTACTGAACAGTATGGCGATATGATCGCAATGGGTATTCTGGATCCAACCAAAGTGACCCGTTCTGCACTGCAATTCGCAGCATCTATTGCTGGCCTGATGATCACTACTGAATGTATGATCACTGATCTGCCTAAAGATGATAAAGCTGATTTAGGTGCAGCAGGCGGTATGGGTGGCATGGGCGGTATGGGCGGCATGATGTAATGTGACGAAAGTCGCATTGTTTTGATGTAGCTATACGTCTTGTGTGAGCAGGTTAATCCTGCTCACACGCCCTTTTATAGAAAACATGCCACAACAAGATGAATAGTTTTGTGCGGTGTTTCAATTCAAACTCAAAATAAGTCACTGGCTGTGACAATAGCGATTTTCCCCACCGCGAAGTTGCAATCCACGATCTCGGTGGATTCTTGTAACCTGTCCCGTGTCAGATATATTGATACTTCTATAGAGTACCTTGCCTTAATTGTGAGCTAAGATTAAGAGAGGGTATCCTCAGCAAGTTCGTCGAGCATTTCAAGCAATAGATCGAATGCCGTAGGTGCATCCCTGATAGTCAACCCCTGTAGTGTAGGGTTTTCGTAAGTAAACAATTAAAGGTTTCCGTCTATCTTTGCTTCGAATCAGTACGGGATTGGGGGCAGTTCTGGATCAAATGACAAATTCAGATAGTAGCCGCTTTCCTGACCATACCTTGTGCAAATAATCCACTGACTCTCGCAGAGAATTTCCTATTTTATCAAAATTAACTGCCCATAGGAGGAAACTTAACGGGTCGATTCCCGGTGGTGAACCCCAAAATTAGGCGTCTTTTGGAAAGGGCAAACACTAAAGCTGCCGGGTTGTCGTAGTAAAAATATATCTTTAACTTTAGAAAAAACGAGCTTATTAGACTAGAATTCATTTATTCATAGGATTTTGGAAAAAAATTCAAATATCTATGCACAAATTCAATAGATCTACAGAAATGGCTGTATTCGTTCAGGTAATTGAGTCGGAAAGCCTCTCTGCTGCTGCTCGCAAGCTCGGTATGACGCCATCAGCAGTCAGTAAGCTTATCAATCGACTAGAGATACGACTCGGTGTACGGTTGCTGAATAGAACGACACGTAAGCTTCAGTTAACATCTGAGGGCTCTGTTTTCTATGAGCGCAGTATTAGGATTTTGGAGGACATCGTAGCCGCTGAACAAGAAGCAAATCAGGGTGCGGCGCCTCGTGGACGAATACGCGTGCATTGCCATGTTGCGTTTGGAAAACACTGCTTGATGCCTTTGTTGCCGGATTTTCTGCAACGCTACCCGGAGATCACACTCGACATCTCATTGTGCGACTTGATAGTGGATTTACTTGATGATCGCAGTGATGTGGCGATTCGCGTTGGTCCTCTGGACGACCCGCGTCTTATGGTGCGGCGGTTGGGTTCAAGCCGAATGGTTGTGGTAGGAGCTCCTTCATACCTTGAAAGGATGGGGATACCTTCTACGCCTGGAGACCTTGGTCGCTACAATCGGCTCGGTTTTGGCTTTACCCGCCATGTGAAAGCTTGGCCTTTCATCGATTCAGAAGAGCGGGTGCAACAACTGCCTTCAGGAAATTTGTTGCTCGGTGATGGAGAAACCATGCGCAAAGCTGCGATAGCCGGACTTGGTTTAGCACGTCTGGCACGTTTCCATGTGAGTGCCGATATTCAGGCTGGTCTGTTGCTACCTGTACTCGAAAATTATAATCCTGGTGATGAGGAAAAGATATATGCGGTTTTTGTTGGTCCAGGTCGCCAATTCCCATCACGAGTTCGGGTATTTTTGGACTATCTGACAGAGAATATCCACATTGGTGATGAGGAGTGATAACTGCAAAATATGACATCATGAAAATGCCTGATTGGGTGTTATCATGGTGTCAATGGATACTATTTTCGGTATTTCTGACTAAATGCGACACCTCTTTCTTAACTCATGTTCCATATTAGTGAACGGCAGTTAATGATCACTTTTACACTCTGTTGTTAATAGTTCCTTTATAATCGTGTTTGATACAGTGATGTATTATCCCCGATATGTCAGCTGTCACTGTGACAATTGAAAAACAGAAAATCTTCAGGTATTTAATATAAAAAATACCATTATATTTAATCCATTAGAGTAGTGATTGAAAAAGTAGTAATTATTTAAATATAATCAAGTCCATGTAAAACCTAGATGAATATAATATCTAAATACCTTAATGGGTGGCTTTCCATAAGATGTAATGTCATATAATTTCTCGATAAAAAATCAAATGGAGTTAATTAAATTACAGGCTCATTTTTGTGCTTGTACTATGAATGTAACGGATGTCACTTATTTTTCTGTTTTCATACGATATAAAATAGTCAATGTACTAACCAGCTAATTAATTTTCATGAGATAAATAGTTTATCCATATTATCTATTCGGCTATTCTCTCTATTTTTTGCTGAATTCATACTGGTGCAAAAAGTTTCTGGCTTAAACACTTCATCTTAAGGGTTCCTTTATAAATTATTTGTTTTGCGATATTGGTGTACAACAAGGTATATTGATGATTAGTTGTGAAATTTCCAACGATAAATGGGGAAAGAAATGCGAATTAAAGTTTTGCTCAGTGCTTCAGCATTGTTACTGTTAGCAGGGTGTACAGCCTCAAATCAATTAACTTCCGGCGGTTCACAGGTTCGTTTTGTTGATACTAAGCCAGGCAGTGAGTGCCAGTTATTAGGTGAAGTGGCAGGTACTCAAAGTAACTGGATGACTGGCGTAAGTAATGAGAGTAGCTCAATGCGTGGTGCGGCTAATGATTTACGCAATAAAGCCGCAGCTATGGGCGGAAATGTGATTTATGGTGTAACCAGCCCAAGTGAAAGCCTGTTATCGAGCTTTGTTCCACTGGATAGTAAAATGATTGGTCAAGTCTATAAATGTCAGTAATTGTATTCTGGATTTGAATGACATGCCCGGCTGAAAAGCATCCGGGCATGAATTTTCTGTTAATTTTGCCTTAGTCCCAAATCTAATGGCGTCTTACTCGGTTCTCCGCCTATCTCCCTTGCCAGACGTGGCACCAGATAACCTGAAACTTTTGTCAGCAATTCCCGGATAAGCTCTCTGGCTTCCTCATCACTGACCATAAAATGAGTGGCTCCTTGTACTTTATCCAGTACATGAATGTAATAGGGCAGAATCCCCGCATCAAACAGAGCGTTGCTCAGATCAGCCAGAATATCAGAGTGATTATTGATACCGCGTAATAATACACTTTGGTTTAGTAACGTGATGCCTGCTTGTTTTAGCATCATCATACTGCTCTGTAAGGATGGGTCGATCTCATTAGCATGATTGATATGCGTCACCATGATCACTTGTAATCTCGATTGTGACAGCCGATCGCAAAGTGTTGTTGTGATCCTGGCGGGGATAACCACAGGCAAACGGGTGTGAATACGTAGTCGTTTGATATGGGAAATTTTTTCCAGGTTGCTGATCAACCAGTCCAATTCATGATCTTTTGCCATTAACGGATCGCCGCCAGAGAAGATAATCTCATCAAGCTCAGGATGCTGTTGAATATAATTTAACGCTTGCTGCCAGTTGCGCTTATTACCTTTGTTATCCTCGTATGGGAAATGACGGCGGAAGCAGTAACGGCAGTTAACCGCGCATCCTCCTTTAACCAGCAGCAGTGCGCGGTTACGGTATTTATGCAATAAACCGGGAACGGCACTTCGCTGTTCATCCAGAGGATCGGTGGAAAAACCAGGTGTAAGCGTAAATTCTTCTGGTGTCGTTATGACCTGTAGTAACAACGGATCATTAGGATCGTTTGCTTGCATACGGGCAGCAAAGGCTCTGGGTACTCGTAGTGGAAACAGCCGACGAGCGCCACTCCCTTTGGTTAGCTCCGGGTGTTCATGTAACGACAATAATTGTAATAATTCGTCAGGATCGGTAATAACATCTGTAAGTTGTTTCAACCAGTCTTCTCTGATGAGGATCTTTGGGGTTATAATATGCGCCATTTTTTGGCAAAGCCATTTTGTTTAAATTAGAGGGTCTCCATGGCTACTTATAGTACCAACGAATTCCGTTCAGGTCTTAAAATCATGTTAGATGGCGAGCCATGCTCTGTTATTGAGAGTGAATTTGTTAAGCCGGGCAAAGGCCAGGCGTTTGCCCGTACTCGTATTCGTAAGCTGATTTCCGGCAAACTACTAGAAAAAACGTTCAAGTCTACTGACTCTGTAGATGCCGCAGACGTAATGGATATGAACCTGACTTACCTGTATAACGATGGTGAGTTTTGGCACTTTATGAACAACGAAACCTTCGAGCAGTTAGCCGCTGATGAAAAAGCGGTTGGAGAGAATGCGAAATGGTTGGTTGAGCAGGCTGAGTGTATCCTGACGCTATGGAATGGTCAGCCTATCTCTGTAACGCCACCGAACTTTGTTGAATTGGAAATCACTGAGACTGATCCAGGTCTGAAAGGTGACACTGCGGGTACGGGTGGTAAACCAGCAACCCTGAGCACTGGTGCTGTGGTAAAAGTACCTCTGTTCGTACAAATCGGTGAGGTGATTAAAGTGGATACTCGTTCTGGCGAATATGTTTCCCGCGTAAAATAACCGCTGGTTGTATTCGGTAAAAACCGCCGTTCTGGGCAACAGGCTGCGGTTTTTCTTTAATTAATGTGGAAGGCAATAGCTATTTATGTCTTCAGACTGCTGTAATATTATTTTATTGATACCACACTCTTACACGATTATAATCTGCCTTCATTTCTAATAGTTATTCGGGACGACCTGGATATACTTCGGTTTTTCGGGGACGACCCCACAACTCTATGGGCGTTGATATGTCCTGGTTTATTCTTATTATCGCTGGTTTGTTTGAAGTTATTTGGGCGGTTGGCCTGAAATACACTCATGGTTTTACCCGCTTGACACCAAGTCTTATTACTGCCGGTGCTATGGCTATCAGTGTAGGGATGCTCGCTTATGCAATGAAAGGCTTACCAGTGGGCACAGCCTATGCCGTATGGACTGGAGTAGGCGCAGTAGGTACCGCCATTTTTGGCATTATGGTTTTGGGTGAGTCAGCAAGCCTTGCCAGAGTATTGAGCCTCGTCCTGATTGTTGCCGGTATTATTGGTCTGAAACTGGCTAGTTAATTTTAAACCGCACTCCAAAGGTTAAATATAGCGTCTTACAGGTTGGCAGTGCGGTTGGTTAATGAGATTCACCCCTACCCTGTGAGCGGTACGCTGGCCTTTTGCGATAGCTTCATATGATTGGCGGGGCACAAACAAGCAATCAGAAAGTCCAATATCAGAGCAGTATGATTTAAAACTTATCCAGATGATGTGCCGCCGCGCATTTACTCATGAGTTTTTACGCTATTGTCATCAGTACCTTCCTCATACTTCGGCGACTGCTTTGCCAATTACAGAGTGAAAACAGCGATGATAGCGACAACACTCAGGATCGCTGCCAGACCGTAGAAAACCCATTTACCTGCTGGGACATGAATTTTCAGGTCATGCATACCGTGATGAATACGGTGTAAACCGCACCATAGCGGCAGAGTAATCATTAGTAATAAGAAAGCACGACCAATCAAGCTCTGACAGAAAACCAAAATTCTTTCATAGCTTAACGTTTCCGGTGCTATTCCCAGTGGTAATAGGATAGTTACCAGTAAGATAATGGCTGGAGCCACAATTGCGCCCCACATACCCCCGGCACCAAATAATCCCCAGAAAATCGGTTCATCGGAACGTTTAGGTATTTGATTCATCAGATTCTCCTTGGGGTTAAAGTAAGGCTATGCCTAAGATCATAGCGGTGACAATAATAGTGACGGCCCATAACAGCTTGATTATGGGTTCAGGTCCCATTTTTTCACCTTTTATCACTACGTTAGCTGCCTTTGGTGCCAGTTCAAACCACGTTTTGGTGTGTAGCAGAGCGCCCAGTAGAGTGACGATGTTAATCAGTAGGATAACTGGGTTTTGCAAGAAGGTGACGAATCCATTCCAGCTTTGTGCACCACCTTTTAGAGCGAATACACCGCATATCAGCAAGATACTGAACCACACAGTCGTAACCGCAGTACTTTCACGCAGAATATAGAAGCGATAAAAGTCCAGTTTCTGCCACCAGTTGGGAGCCATGCCGCGGACATAAGGTTTACGTTTGGTAGTCATTGTACTATTTCTCCCCTTTATTGTGGTTTCAGCATGGCGATCATGAAGTCTTTTGCACTTTCGATCTTGCCTTGTTGAATAGCGGCAGCCGGATCGACATGTTTTGGGCAGATTTCAGAACAATAGCCGACGAAAGTACAGCTCCATACCCCATTCTGGCTGTTAAGTTGTGGCATACGTTCCTTCTTACCGTGGTCACGGTTATCAAGATTGTAACGGTGAGCCAGAGTAATTGCTGCCGGTCCGATAAACTCAGGGTTCAAACCGAACTGAGGGCAAGCGGCATAGCAAAGGCCACAGTTGATACAACCAGAAAACTGATGATATTTTGCCATTTGTGCCGGAGTCTGAATGTTCGGACCTTCAGAAGGTTTACGATCATTTCCGATAATGTATGGTTTGATAGCTTCCAGACTTTCAATAAAGTGAGTCATATCCACTACCAGGTCACGCTCAATAGGAAAGTTAGCCAGCGCTTCAACTTTCATACCTTGTGGATAGTCACGCAGGAAGGTTTTACAGGCCAGTTTCGGCACACGGTTAACCATCATGCCGCAAGAGCCACAGATAGCCATCCGGCAGGACCAGCGGTAAGAGAGGTCGGCGGCCAGATTGTCTTTAATGTAACCTAACGCATCAAGTAACGAGGTCTGTTCATCGTAAGGAACCTCATAGGTTGTAGAATGAGGTTCAGCATCATTTTCCGGGTTGTAACGCATGACCTCCATTCTCAGTGTTTTCATATCAGCCATTCGCCTGCTCCTTTTTTTCTTGTGCCGCTGCTTCACCGCCGTATACTCGTTTCGCTGGAGTGGATTTGGTAATTTTTACGTCACTGTATTCCAGACGAGGTGCACTTTCAGAGTGATAGAAAGCCAGCGTATGTTTCAGGAAATTTTCATCATCACGCTCGGTACAACCTGTATCTAGACGTTGATGCGCCCCCCGGGACTCTTTACGGTTTATCGCAGAATGAATCATACATTCGGCTACATCCAGACCAAAGCCAAGCTCAATGGTGTACAGCAGATCAGTGTTGAAAACACTGGTTTTATCAGTGATATTCACGTGTTTGAAGCGATCTTTCAGCTCAGCAATCTTATCAATCGTTTTCTGCATGAGTTCAGGGGTACGGTAAATGCCGCAGCCTTCCTCCATAGAGATACCCATTTCATCACGGATCTTCGACCAACTTTCCGTTCCTTCCTGTTTCAGCAAGTTGTTCAAACGCGCAGCTACATCACTTGCCTGGGCATCCAGTGCGCGGTTATTGACAGATTTGGCTTGTTGAGCGTGTTTAACTGCTTCTTCACCAGCCAGACGACCAAAGACCACCAGTTCAGCCAGAGAATTGGAACCAAGACGATTTGCACCATGTAGACCGACAGAAGAACATTCACCGACAGCGAACAGACCTCTAATGCGGGTTTCACATTTCTGGTCAGTTTCAATACCGCCCATAGTGTAGTGTGCGGTAGGGCGAACCGGAATGGGTTCTTTAACCGGATCAACGCCAACATAGGCTTTTGCCAGTTCGCAGATAAAGGGCAGACGCTCAAGTAATTTCTTCTCACCCAGATGGCGCAGATCCAGATAAACCACGTCGCCACGCTGAGTGGAAATAGTACGACCGGCACGCCATTCATGCCAAAAAGCCTGAGAAACTTTGTCACGGGGACCCAGTTCCATATATTTGTTTTCAGGTTTGCCCTGTGGGGTTTCAGGGCCGAGGCCATAATCTTGTAAATAGCGGTAACCATCCTTGTTGACCAGAATCCCACCTTCACCACGACAACCTTCGGTCATCAGGATACCGGAACCTGGCAGGCCAGTTGGGTGATACTGAACAAATTCCATATCACGTAGTGGTACGCCATGACGGAATGCCATGCCCATACCATCACCCGTTACGATACCGCCGTTCGTGTTGTAGCGGTATACACGGCCTGCACCACCGGTCGCCATAATAACAGCATTGGCCCGGATCTGAATTTTGGTGCCTTCCATCATATTCAGTGCAACCAAGCCATGTACCTGTCCTTCATCTACCAAAATGTCGAGGACAAAATGTTCATCAAAACGTTGGATTTGGGGGGATTTCAGAGAAGTCTGGAATAGGGTATGCAGCATATGGAAGCCGGTTTTATCCGCCGCGAACCAAGTGCGCTCTATCTTCATACCACCGAAACGACGCACATTGACAGAACCATCTTCTCTACGGCTCCACGGACAGCCCCATTGCTCCAGTTGGATCATTTCTGTCGGACAATGTTTGACAAAGTATTCAACAACATCTTGTTCACACAGCCAGTCACCACCGGATACAGTGTCATTGAAATGGAAATCGTAGGAGTCGTGAGCTTGAGTGACAGCCGCTGATCCGCCTTCTGCTGCCACCGTGTGGCTACGCATTGGGTAGACTTTTGAGATTAAAGCAATCTTCATTTGAGGATTGGCCTCAGCTGCGGCAATTGCGGCACGTAGACCTGCTCCCCCGGCTCCGATGATAGCGAGATCGGCATTAAAGGTTTGCACTGTGCTTCTCCATTGTTTAAGTGAAATGAGTTAGTAAATAAAAGTGTCGGTAACTTTCCTGAATGTTGTTGTTATTGTTTCTCATATAGTAGGATTCTATAGGTAAAATCCGGTGCTTTAACGATTAAGGATAGCTATTTGTTACTTTTTGTGTGGGATTAAGTATAGCGAATGGCAAGCGAGGGAAATTTGATATGAAAGGGTGTTTTGTCCGATTTGATCACTAAAACATGATCTGAGACAGGAATTAGTCACCCAGAATTGGGTTGTAGAACGGTTGTTTGAGTATAATGATAGTATGAAATTATGGTGCTGAACATTCAAGCTATTCAATGTAAATTTGACTTATCCCATATTTGTGTATTGATATAAAAATTATGCAAATTCAACGATATTATAAAAACGTGTTCTTTCTTATTTTTAAAATAATATGATGAGTAATTTAATAACACTAAGTTAAAAAGGATAATTACTTATTATAAAATAAAACGTTAAAGATGTTCTCTTAGAATTATTTATAATATTGTAATTAATAATTTTGAATGTTTTTTATTTGACTTATGTTTTTTTTAATTTAAATGTGAAAATAACTCGTGGTTATTTAATAAATAAATGTGACAATAGAATATGATGGCACTATCAGATCACACTATCGCATTGCAGGCAGATAATGGAAAATATTTGAGTCGGATTAACATAAATGGTCTTAATTATATTAAGCCGGATAAGACTGATATAGACGTATTTTGCCAATTTAAATTGATAACTCTGTTTGAGTAGATAGTGATTTTGGCTAGCATCGTTTTTGTCGTGATTAAGTAAAATCTCTCATGACTTTAGTATTTATTTGACGATAATATTTCGGCAGGTAGCTGATAATGATATATCTGGCTATAGCAAATTTGCTGTAGTTTTGAGGTAAGGCAATTTAAGTTGTTCCGGGATGATCAGTCGGTAATAATTTGTCTGATATGTGTGATGCAGGTAGACTGCATGTTTTGTTTTATTTTGGAGTCATTTACATGAGCGAAACAGCAAACTGGCAGCCAAGTGCACCTATCGCCAACTTGTTGAAACGGGCGGCTATTTTAGCAGAAATACGACGCTTTTTCGCAGAACGTGGGGTACTAGAAGTTGAAACACCTGCGATGGGGCAGTCTACAGTGACTGATATTCAATTGTTTTCTTTTCAGACAGAGTTTGTTGGTCCAGGCGCCGCAGATGGCATGACTCTATATCTGATGACAAGTGCGGAATTTCACATGAAACGCCTGCTGGCGGCAGGAAGTGGCCCTATTTATCAGATCAGCCGCTGCTTCCGTAATGAAGAAGCGGGTCGTTATCATAATCCTGAATTTACCATGCTGGAATGGTATCGGCCTCACTATGATATGTATCGTCTGATAAATGAGGTTGATGACTTACTTCAGCAGATTTTGGACTGTGAAAGTGCAGAGCCACTCTCTTATCAGCAGGCTTTTCTGCGTTATCTGGATATTGACCCGTTGTCCGCAGAGAAAGAAAAATTGCGTGAAGTAGCCGCTAAACTGGATCTGAGCAATATTGCTGATACAGAGGAAGATCGGGATATTTTGTTGCAACTTTTGTTTGCCGTCGGTGTTGAACCGCATATTGGTACTGAAAAGCCAACTTTTATCTACCATTTTCCTGCTTCTCAAGCTTCTTTGGCGGAAATCAGTAAAGAAGATCATCGGGTTGCAGAGCGTTTTGAAGTCTATTTCAAAGGTGTTGAGCTGGCAAATGGTTTCCGTGAACTGACTGATGGTGATGAACAACGTCAGCGTTTTGAACAGGATAACCGTAAACGTGCGGAGCTGGGTTTACCTGTCCGGCCGATTGATGAAAACTTGATTGGCGCTCTGAAACAGGGGATACCTGAGTGTGCCGGTGTGGCGCTTGGTGTTGATCGTCTGGTGATGCTGGCTTTAGGTGCAGAAAGGCTCAGTGATGTCATTGCCTTTTCGGTAAATAAGGCATAAAACAACAGGGCGTTGATTAAGACGCCCTGCTTGCATCTGTCTCACTTATGTTGATGCTGTTTTTGTAGGAATTTCACACCTAAATCAGGAAAATCGGTAAATACGCCGTCTACATCCGCTTGGTTATAAATAATATCGAAAAGTTGATCGCCGTTGGTGGCATATTTAGGAAGTGCATCAACCCGAATGGTGTATGGATGGACTTCCATATTATTAGCGTGGGCATCTTTCACCATACCGGTTAATTTAATATTGGTTGGTGTGGAATCTTCCGATATAACCATATGGTAATCAGGGCCAATACCATCGGCATATTGTGCCACTTCTTTCATTGCCCCTGGTTTGAACATCCAATCATAGCTGTAATTTACCCATTTGCCGTTTGATTTTTGTTCATAGGTTTCATTCCAGTTGGTATAGGCGATAAGTTGAACCAGTTTCAAATCCATGCCCAGCTTAGGTTCAAGCTCGTTTTTAATCCGCTTGAGTTCGTTGGCATCAAAACATTGCAGATAAACTTTATCGCTTTTCTTGGTGTAACCATATTCTTTCAATACTGCCAGCACCTGAGTGGAAATATCTTTGCCCTCTTGCCGATGGAACCACGGTGCTTTGATTTCAGAGTAGATACCGATATTTTTACCCGTTGATTTATTCAACCCTTGAACAAACTCAATCTCTTCCTGAAAAGTGTGGATCCGAAAATCAGATTTCCACATCGGGAAACGGTTTGCATGGCTTTGTATCTGTTGGTCATTTTTGATATCAAAGCCTTCTGTGAATTTCAGTGATTTGATTTCAGGCAGGGTAAAATCAATGGCATAGTAACGGCCGTCCTGACGGGCTCGGTCAGGAAACTTATTTGCAACGTCAGTCACACGATCAAGGTAATGATCATGTAATACCACCAGCTCGTTATCTTTAGTCATAACCAAGTCTTGTTCCAGATAATCAGCACCCTCGGCGTAAGCCATAGCTTTAGCAGGCAGGGTATGTTCCGGTAAGTATCCGCTTGCACCGCGATGAGCGATAACAATCTTATCTGCCGCCTGCGCTATGACCGAAATAGATGATGCTAAAATCATGCCTGTGACTATTGTTTTGATTGGAGTTTGCATATTGTTTTTTCTCCGTTTTAGCGATGAGGTAAAAATCAATCCTATTAAGCTGCTTGTCTTGTTATATTAATAATGCTGCTTGCTGGCAATCTCTTAGTTTACAAATTGAAAAGCCGCGGCATAAATAATATCGCGGCTTGTTATATTATCAGTGATATATCACAGTTTAGTGACAGTGATTAGCCATACTGACGGGCTAATTCCTGTTTATGTTTGTTTTCTGTGATCATGACAATCAGTAATAGAATAACGGCCAGGATACTACCACCAATCATCACCATAAAACCGCTGTCCCAGCCGAAGAAGTCAACGGTGTAGCCGACGATAGCACTTGCTGCAACGGAGCCACCTAAGTAACCAAATAAGCCAGTGAAGCCGGCGGCTGTACCGGCAGCTTTCTTCGGTGCCAACTCAAGAGCGTGCAGACCTGTCAGCATAACTGGGCCGTAGATAAGGAAGCCAATAATCAACATACAAGCCATGTCTACAGTTGGATTACCGGCTGGGTTCAGCCAGAATACGACAGTTGCGATAGTGACTAATGTCATAAAGAATACGCCTGTTGCACCACGGTTACCTTTAAATACTTTGTCTGACATCCAGCCACACAGTAATGTACCTGGGATACCGGCATATTCGTACAGGAAGTAAGCCCATGAAGATTTATCCAGTGCGAAATGCTTGACCTCACGCAGATAGGTTGGTGACCAATCAAGAACACCGTAACGCAGCAGATAAACAAACACGTTAGCCATAGCGACCATCCACAGTAGTTTGTTCGGTAATACATACTGCATGAAGATCTGCTTGGCTGTTAATTCTTCTTCGTTTTTCTCTGTGTAATCAGACGGGTAGTCGTTTTTATGTTCTTCAATTGATGGCAAGCCACAAGATTGAGGTGTGTCACGCATTAAGGCAAAAGCGATCAGTGCAACGAGAATTGCGGCGAACGCTGGCATATAAAGGGCGGCTTTCCAGTCATTAAACCACGCCATGCCCAGCAGGAATAATAATGGAGGTAAACCACCACCGACATTATGCGCACAGTTCCAGACGGAGACGATCCCGCCACGTTCTTTCTGTGACCACCAGTGCACCATAGTACGGCCGCAGGGAGGCCAACCCATACCCTGAAACCAACCACACATGAACAGCAGCACAAACATAACAGCGATACTGGAAGTCGCCCAGGGTACAAAGCCCATAAACAGCATGACAGCCGCAGCGAGAATCAGACCCGCCGGTAAAAAGACTCGCGGGTTAGAACGGTCGGATATGGAGCCCATGATGAATTTGGAGAAGCCGTATGCGATAGAGATCCCTGATAGCGCGAAACCAAGATCTCCTTTGGAAAAACCTTGTTCAATCAGATAAGGCATTGCAAGTGCAAAGTTCTTCCTTACTAAATAGTAAGCGGCATAACCAAGGAAAATACCCATAAAAATTTGCCAGCGTAGGCGACGATAGAGTGGATCTATCTGTTGTGTTGGCAGTCGGGGCTTATGAAGCGCCGGCTTGAAAATACTTAACATATTTTGCCTCCGATGGCTTTTTGGTTATGTGAACAACTCACCGGTTGACTAATGCCACCGGATGGGAAAGTGAGAGGTTTTGTAAGTGATTATTTTCCATAACGAAAATTATGATAGTCGAAATAACCCAACCTATCTGTGAGACAAGACTCAGTTGTTAAAATCGTTTTGCCTTGGCGGTGATTTTGAGTGATTTGTTAACTTTTTAAAACGTACTTTACCAATGAAATTGTGACTACTGTCACAATAACGAGCTTTACTTAATTGTTGGTGAGCGTTTTTGGTTCGTTATTGTTCTTTATCAAACAAAAAACCCAGTTTTTTGCCTGTTCTATTTAGGATAAGAACATTATTAGCTAGTAATCTGGTTGGAAAGCCGTTATGCATGATGGGCAGTTTTCCTGTGACAGAGAAATGGATGTCATCACAGGAAATGAGCCGTTAATCGATTTTAACGATGATATATTACTTTGACGGTGTGGTTATAATTTGACAGACTAAATCAGCTACACAATTGTATAGCTGGTATGCCAGTGGAGGAACCATGACAACACGTTATGACAGTGACTTTTATGGCTGGACGCAGGAGCAGGCAAGTTTGCTTCGTTCCGGCAATTTGAGTCAATTGGACACGGAAAACCTTTCGGAGGAAATAGAAAGTATGGGAAATAGCCAAAGAAACGAGCTGGAATCTCGTCTTGAAGTGCTGTTTCTCCACCTTCTAAAATGGCGATTTCAGTCTGAACGGCAAGGCAGAAGTTGGAAATTGACGATTGAAGAGCAACGAAGGAAAATAGCTCGCCGTCTTAAAAAAAATCCTAGCCTAAGATCAGAACTTAGTGAAATTTTCTCTGATGCTTATGGTGATGCCATTATTGCCGCAGAGCGGGAAACTAATATTAGACGCAGTGTATTCCCTGAAACTTGCCCCTGGACGTTTGAGCAAATCATGGATGAGAATTTTTGGCCTGAATAACGCCGACGCATTTGTTTATCTTGACGCACTGGCTTTGGTCAGTGCGTTTTATGCATTATTCCAGACGAAGGAAACTTCGGTGTTGATTTTTCCACTGCAATCTATAGGAAATGAGCCGTTAATCGATTTTAACGATGATATATTACTTTGACGGTGTGGTTATAATTTGACAGACTAAATCAGCTACACAATTGTATAGCTGGTATGCCAATGGAGGAATCATGACAACACGTTATGACAGTGACTTTTATGGCTGGACGCAGGAGCAGGCAAGTTTGCTTCGTTCTGGTCATCTTGAGCAACTGGATACTGAAAATCTTCTTGAGGAAATAGAAGCGATGGGGCGAAGTGAGCGCAGAGAACTACGGTCCCGGCTGGAGATTTTACTCGCACACTTGTTGAAATGGAAATATCAGGCAAATCGCCGGGGGCGTAGCTGGGAATTGACTATTGAGGAGCAGAGGGATAAGGCTACTGAATGTTTGAAAGAATCTCCCAGTCTGAGAAATAAGTTGGATGAGCATTTGGAAAAAGCCTACATTGCTGCTCGTCGATTAGCAGAAAAGGAGACGATGATTAATCAGAATGTATTTCCTGTAACCTGCCTTTGGACATTTGAGCAAATATTGGATGAGAATTTTTGGCCTGAATAACGTCGACGCATTTGTCTATCTGACGCACTGGTTTTGGTCAGTGCGTTATTTATCAGCTTTTTCATTCCGAACTCCGGTTGTCCGAACAAAATAAGAGCGGGAAGTTTCCCCGCTCTTTTCTGGTTTAATACAGCCAGTCGCGTCCCATCCGGTCAGCAGTAAGAATAGCGGCATACACTTTTTCCGGTGTAACTTCAAAAGGCAGGTTGTGAATGGTTTCGCCTTCAGCACAACTGGCTTCCGCCACTGCCATCACTTTTTCTTTCAGTTTTTCACCATCTTTTACGCCAAGCTGATCTAACGTAATCGGTAGCCCGACCTGCACGCAGAAATCAAGTAAAGTATCCAGTTCTTCATTTGTGCTATTTTCCAGCACTAGTTGAACCAATACCCCGAAAGCGACTTTTTCGCCGTGATACATATGGTGGCATTCTTCCAATACGGTAAAGCCGTTGTGTATGGAATGAGCGGCAGCTACACCCGTATTTTCAAAGCCCAGGCCACTCAAATAAGTAATGGCTTCGATAACATTTTCCACCGCAGGTGTACTGACTCCTGCCTCAACAGCCAGTTTTGCTTTATAACCTTCTTCCAATAAAGTTTCGTAACAGAGATGGGCAAGAGCCATCGCTGTGCGGGATATTCCACCACCGGTCATTCTAGGCTTATGGCCTGCATGACAGACGCGTGCTTCGAAGTAAGTTGCCAGTGCGTCGCCAATTCCGGCAATCAGGAAGCGGGTTGGGGCTTTAGCAATAATACTGGTATCAAGCAGTACAATATCTGGGTTGGTTGGGAAAAACAGATAATCCTCATATTCGCCGTCATCAGTATAAACAACAGAGAGAGCGCTGGTTGGGGCGTTAGTAGAGGCGATAGTCGGTGCAATCAGAATAGGTAATTTGGATTCGTGAGCAACTACTTTTGCGGTATCTTGTACTTTACCGCCACCGATACCAATAACAGCTTGGCATTCGTGTTTTTTAAGCATGTCAGACAGGCGCTGAATTTCATTACGGCTACATTCACCGCCAAACACTTCAAAATGGCTGGTAACATCAGATTCTTCCAGGCTGCTATGAACAGTATCTCCCACTAGTTTCATAGCAGAGTTACCGATAATAACAAAAACATGGTCGGCGATGGTTTTTGTGTATTTACCGATATGGAGCAGGGCATCAGGTCCCTGAATATATTTGGCTGGGGATTGAATAACTTTCAGCATAAAAATACTCCTTTTGTGGAAACTCAATGTCTGTTTGCCGTATAAATCTTCCTGACAAACAGGGAGCAGAATGTGACAGACCAGGAAATTGGCTTCGGATGAAAAAAGTACTTAATTACTTAACAGATTAACACCGTATGATAAAAAGTAATGGTTGATTATGGATAAATAAAGTTGTTATACCCGTTTTATCGCGGGAAATATGCATTTTTTTGATCTATGCCCGGTATCTGCCGGGCAGATGAAAATCAGCGAACCTGGATATGAGCATTGCCAGCCGGGTAAGCGAAAAAATACTTCAGAATCAGGTTCAGTGAAATACCGTAAGCTGGCAGGAAAAAGAGCAAGCATATTAATAGCTTAAAGCAGTAATCCACTAACCCAATCTCGACCCAGTTAGCGGCCATGAAGGCATCGGTACTGCGGTAGAAGGCGATAAAGAAGAAGGCAAGAGTATCAAGCAGATTGCCAAAGAACATAGCGACGGCGGGAGCGACCCACCAGTTACGTTTTTGGCGCAGGCGGTTAAAGACGTATACATCCAGTATTTGTCCAAGTGAATAGGCCATAAAGCTGGCACAAGCGATACGGGCAACAAATAGATTGAATTCAGACAGCGCGGCAAACTTTTGCCACGCTCCTTGGAAGAAGAGAGCTGAAATAATATAAGAGATCAGTAATGCAGGGATCATGACAGTAGTAATGATTCGCCTTGCCAGTGATGCGCCGTAGATACGAACAGTCAAATCTGTTGCAAGAAAGATAAATGGGAAAGTAAAAGCTCCCCAGGTGGTATGAAAACCAAAAATAGAGACAGGTAATTGCACCAGATAATTACTGGAAATAATGATCAGGATATGAAATAACGAAAGCCAAATCAAAGCAGTCGTTCGCTGCTGCGTAGTTGTAGTTAATAAAAGCATATTATACCTTTTTGGATAATGGGGTGAGGGAACCCAATGAAATAGCTGCCGCTTTAGCTGACGGCGCTTCGTATGATACGTCTGTTGCCTGAAAAATCAAAATGTCTGCCTGTAAAGTTAATTTTTGATAGCTTTTTTATAATATAATCCACCGTCATAAGTTACCTGAAATTACAGAGATAGTTATGCCAGATATTTTTACCAATCCAGATAAGACTCTTGATACACAAGGACTTCGTTGTCCTGAACCTGTGATGATGGTACGGAAAACCGTACGTCATATGGAAGCAGGGCAGATGTTATTAATTCTTGCTGATGATCCGGCAACCACGCGTGATATTCCCGGTTTCTGCCGTTTTATGGAGCATCAGCTTGTTGCGCAAGAAACGGAACAGACACCTTATCGCTATCTGGTGCGGAAAAAAGAGAGTCAACGCTGAACATGCCTATAGATATAGATGTAAAAGGGGATTTCTATTGTGTGAATCGTATAGACAACATCAAAATAAATGCGCTCTTGCAGGGATAGGTTTTATTAGTACAGGATATGGGTTGACCTTTGGAATAAGACCCATATCCTTATTGATATTACAGAAATCACTCACTGTATAGCTAAACAGATTTCATTATTTCGCTTTAATGCTCAGTAGCCTGACAGCGTTTGCAGTCACAAGGGCGGTAGCGCCAGAGTCTGCCAGTACTGCCATCCACAGGCCAGTAATACCTAACAGACTGGTGACAAGGAAGATCCCTTTTAGCCCCAGCGCAATAGCAATGTTCTGGCGAATATTATTGTGAGTGGCGCGAGAAAGGGCAATTATTTCCGACAAACCGGTCAGACGGTTGTGAGTCAATGCTGCATCTGCGGTTTCCAGCGCAACATCAGTACCACTTCCCATTGCCACACCGATACTGGAAGCTTTCATTGCGGGGGCGTCATTAATGCCGTCACCGACCATCATTGTGTTGTGATCTTTATTCAGCTTCATAACAGCTTTGACTTTATCTTCCGGCATTAATCCAGCGTGGAAATCTATTCCTAACTGACCCGCAATTGCAGTCGCAGCACGCGGGTTATCACCTGTCAGCATCACTGATTTTATACCCTGATCTTTCAGTAAACGAATGGCGTCTATTGCATCCTGACGCAATGTATCCTGCATAGCGATAAGGCCGGTAAATTGCCCATCATGCATCACGGCAACAACGGTTTTACCGTGATCTTCTAATTGCGCAATTTTCTGTTTCCAACGATCGGACAAAATGCTTTCTGGCAGTTTTCCAGGCGCACTGACTAGAATGCGTTTGCCGTCTAACTGACCTTCAACACCAATACCTGCCAGCGCCTTACGATGATCAGCTTCAGTAACATTAATGTTTTTACTTTCCGTATGTTGCAGGATAGCTTTGGCCAGTGGGTGATGGGAGCCACTTTCTACTGCGGAAGCCAGCGCTAATAGCTGAGATTCGTTGATATTTTCTACTGGTTGTACATCAGTGACTTGTGGTTTACCGGCTGTCAGTGTACCCGTCTTATCAAAGGCGATGGTTGTGATTCGGCCCAGTTGCTCCAGTGCTGCACCACCTTTAATCAGTGCACCCCTGCGGGTTGCAGTTGCAAGTGCTGAGGTGATTGCGGCTGGTGTGGAAATCACCAGAGCACAAGGGCAACCAATCAGTAGCAAAGTAAGGCCACGGTAAATCCAGGTTTCCCACGGCTGGCTGAATACAGTGGGCGGAATGATAATAACCAACGCAGAGAACAGCATAATCAGCGGCGTGTAAATCCGGCTGAAACGATCAATAAAGCGCTCAATCGGTGCGCGGCGTTCTTCTGCTTCTTCAATCAGTTGCAGGATGCGGTCAATGGCGTTGTTACCCTGTTCAGACAGCACTTTCATCTGTACTGAACGATCCACAGACAGACAACCTGCCGGGACTTTTTCTCCCTGTATTCGTTCAACCGGAATGGATTCACCTGTCAGAGCACTTTCATCAAAGCTGGCGAATGAACTGAGTAATTCAGCGTCAGTCGGTAAACGTCCGCCTGGTGCAACCTCAATAATGTCGCCGGGGCGAAGGTCTGCGACCGGGACAGTTTTTTTCTCACCATTTCTTACCAGCAGCGCTTCTTCCGGGACCAATGCCATCAATGCACTCACCCCTCGACGTGCACGGCCGGCGGCGTAGGATTCCAGCATTTCACCAAGCATAAACAGCAGCAGTACCATCGCCGCTTCGGCGGTGGCATCAATAAATAGCGCGCCGATTGCTGCAACGCTCATCAGTGTTTCAATAGCGAATGGTGTGCCTGACCGTATTAGCTGCCAGGCTTTGCTGGCAATAGGTACCAATCCAATTACGGTGGTGATAATAAAGGCAATGCGACCAAGTGGGGCGTTAACATTGGAAATTCCCCAACTTATTAGCATCATCAGTGAAAGAATAATGATCGGTGTAAATTCTTTCCAACGGCTGCTTTTTGGTGCTTTCTGATTTGAATCTGGGTTGTGTAAGTCAAATCCAGCTTGATTAACGGCTTTGATAACTGCTGAACGTATATCTGTATCGGCATCCACGACCAGTTTTTCAGTAGCAAATAGAACCTTGGCTTGTTTCACTTCTGGAATTTTACTGACTGCCGTTTCAATTTTGCGGGCGCAGCTTGGGCAATCCATGCCATTAACAATCCAACTAAAACGCTGGTTTGCTAAAAGCTCAGGCGCTTGTGTCTCTTGTGTTCCATGAGAATGGTTGTGCTCATGTGAATAAGACTTATCATGTTCATGGTTATGTGAATGCTCACTAACGGTTTTTGCCTGATCTGTGCAGGCAGTAGAACCACAACAGCTTCCATGCTGGTGGCTATGTTGGTGAGTGTTATTTTTGTTTGAGTGCATGGGCTCCCCCTTGGCAGAGTCAATTCAACGATAATGACTAAACTCTACACTTTGGAGCCTACTCCAGAGTCAAATAAAAAAGAGAAAATAAATTGGTAAATTGTGTGGCCTATCATTGATACTGATTTTCATCTGCAATATCGGTTTCATGATGCAAAGCTCTTTTGTGAGTGTATCTTTATGTTGAGAAAGGTAAGTACAGTTATAGTTCTTATCTTTGATAATATTTTTGTTGACTTGTTTTTTATTATGTGAATAAATGAATTGTTATTGATTTGTTAATGAAATTTATCAACATTCTTGTTTCGGGAGGGGAAAAATGATCAGTATCGCTTCTAACTAGTTACGTTAATAATGATTATGTTGTATGCCGTAGAAGGTTATTTCTATGGCATAGTACCCAGCATATAAATAGAGGGTTGTTTATGGTTAAGATTGCTAGATATATTCAAGCTGGAAGGTTTGAATCTGGTGGGATTTTTGGTGTAGGTTCTAATCAAGTACTCATACTATAGAAGAAGCGATTTGAATCTTTAGTTAAAATCGCTTCTTTTCTAAAAAAAGAAACGGGTAGTGATAACCTCTATGAATACATAAAGAATAACGTTAGTGATGTAAGTGAGGATGACATAAATTTTTCCCTTTCTCTTTTTAGAGAGAAAAATTCACTGATGAGTTCTTCATATTTTGATTCTGATGATAGGTATAGTAGAAACGTACTCTATTATCATTACTTAGGTGCTAACTCTAAAGAAGTTCAGGAAAAAATAAGTAAATCAAACGTTACCATTATAGGGTGTGGGGGAATAGGAAATCATATTTCATATCTTCTGGCGACCTCTGGAGTTGGTACTATATCTATAGTTGATAGTGATATAATTGAGATAAATAATTTAACTCGGCAAGTTTTATTTTCGGAAGAAGATGTAAATTCTCTTAAAATTGACATATTAGAGAGAGAGTTATTAAAACGAAATTCAGAGCTAAATGTAAAGAAGGTGAATTTAGAGATAAAACATAAGGATGATTTGTCTAAAATAGAAAAATCTGACCTTTTCATTGTGTCCGCTGATACTCCATTTGAACTGATTAGGTGGGTTAATGATTATTGCTTTGAAAAAAAACAACCTTATTTAAATGTTGGGTATATAAATGATATATCTGTTATAGGCCCTTTTGTCATTCCAGGAGAAACAGCTTGCTTCAATTGTTCTAAGATAGTGCCTGATTACGTTTGTGATGATGAGCTACAAGATAATTTGACAACAATAAATTCTGATTTCAAAGCAGCCACTTTCCCCAGTGTCAATGGGGTAGCTGCTTCATATGCTTTTGGGGATGTTATGAAATTCTTAGGAGGGTATGGTGAAATACTTAGCAAGAATAGAAGAATTGGAATTCACTCTCGTAAAATAAAAATAGAAACACAAGAAATACCTAAAAATGAAAGGTGTAATATATGTGGTCTTCAACCAAAATAATAATAACATATTCTGTTATTTTTAATTCTTTGAGGATGCTCATTGGTGCTACTTCATCGATTTATCTTTTAAGCAAAGGCGTATCTCTTGTCGATCTTGGTTTAATGAAAACCATGCAGGCCAGCGTTTTTTTTATATTGGATATACCAACGTCTTATCTTGCTGACAGGATTAGTAGAAAATATGCGATAGCGATTTCTGTTTTTTTTAGTGGAGCTTGGTTGGTTTTAACGGGAGTTTCATCCAATTTGTATGGTTTTTATCTGGCCGAATTTTTTAATGCGATCTCTTTGACGATAATAGGTGGAACATATAACTCATACTTGATTGATGTATATCAATCAGAGGGTGGTAAAGACACTCATCGAATACTGGGAATTAACGGTAAATATCATTATATGTCTATGGCTATTGCCGCTATGATTGGCGCTGCGATAGGTGATGTAGATTCACGATGGATATGGATTTTTGCCGGATTCGGTAGTTTTATATTGATGTTTTTTTCCTTTTTGCTTCCTGAATCAAAGGTTAAATCAGTAGATGGGAAAAAATCAGGGTTAATAAATGATATAAAGGAAATATATTCTCTTTTAATTAAAGGAAGTAAAGACTTCTTATTCGTATTTTTCGCTGTTGTTTCAAATATAGTGTATTTTCAAATATTACTTCAATATTGGCAACCCTATGCTTTTTATGGGTTTTCTGGTGGAGTTAAAGGTTCTTTGTCATATGGAATATTATTTGTTTTTATTCTTATGGCTCAATCTGTCGCAGGATGGATCATCAGTAAAATCAGTGACAATAAAAAACTGATTTGGTTTGGCTTCCTTTTGATGTTTGTTTCCACCGGAATATGCCTGTTAGGAGGGGAAAATTATCCATACTTAATACCTATAGCTTTAATTTTTATGTTTGGTAGTAATCAATATCTAACAATGGGGCTGAGAGCCGTTTATCATGGCTATTTTGATGCCAGTTTAAGGTCAACATTTGACTCTTTATTATCGACATTTGCACGCTTAATCGTTTTGATACTTTTTCCGGTGGTTGCATATCTTACGGAAACTTTTGGATGGCAAATAATGTCATATTCACTCATTATCTTGTCTTCAATAGTTATTGCTTTTTATGTGTTCAGCTTGAAATTATCGCTTAGGTAAACACTCTAAGGATCTCTTCCAACATAGAATAAGATAAGCGGGCGGCTATGAACGAATGGTGGTATCTATGCTTATTCGTTTTCGCCAGTTTGCCTGTTACTACAAGTTGGCATTTTTCGCTGATGGTTTATTTTTTTAGCTGTTTTTTCTGCATTGCCAATAGCTCAAAGACACCAAAAAAGAAAATTTTGGTTTGCATCAGGCCAGAAAGTTTTTGGTCCTTGGGTTGGCTGGCTTTCATAAGCAGCATTTGAAATGCATGCATTACCACCATGAAAATCATGGCGACATCCATAAAATACTTCAATGGTTTGGGAAATGGGTGAATTAAGTTAAATACCAAAAATCCCCAAACACAGACCATTAACAGCTTGCCCAGTTGAATAAACATCAGTGTGTACTCCAAGATAATAATTATGCGGGTAAGTAGCGGATATAAAGCCGGTATGCCACTTGCCCGGCAATTTTTTCGCGATGAAGTTGCCAGTTAACGGGCACATCAGTCGCCGCTGATTCAGATTCAGCCTCAACATAAATCCAGCTTTCATCTGCCAGCCAATTCTGTTCTTCCAACAATTTTATTGTTTCAGCAAGCATTCCTTTACGGAAAGGTGGATCAAGGAAAACGACATTATAGGGTGTTCCCGGTGGAGATAAATAGTTTAACGCACTGTCGTTAATGACTTCGGCATTTTGAGCGCCAAGCAGAGCTAGATTAGTGGAAAGTTGTTTTGCGACATTACGTTCATATTCGATAAGCGTAGCCTGTGCTGCATAACGGGAAAGTGCCTCTAATCCGAGCGCTCCGCTTCCCGCATAGCAATCCAAGCAGCATGCTTCCTGAATAACAGGAGCCAGCCAGTTAAACAGGGTTTCTCTGACGCGATCGGTGGTTGGACGTAACCCGGGGCTTTCCGGTACAGGTAATTTCCGGCCTCGCCATTTTCCACCAATAATGCGGATTTGTCCCATAGATTGCCGTTGTGGTTTTTTTGCCATAATTTACATAACTTAATAATTAGTCATCAGATAGTGCTGCATAACCGAGACATATTTTTGAACATGTCAGATAAAGGAAATACGCGTTAAGACTTGCTGGCATTAATTTACCATGAAATACATGATTGATATGTATTGCGCTACTACGAAAATGTTAGACTGCGTCTAATTTCGTTATTATTCACTGTTATAACGCCATGATTTAACCTTGAGGAGTGTAGTGGCTAATGGCAAAAGAGAAAAAAAGAGGCTTTTTCTCCTGGTTCGGGCGTGGCCGTCAGGAAGAACAGCAAAAAGAAGAACAATTGGCAGCAGAGCAGGCAGAGCAGCAGCGCCTTGCCGAAGAGTCTGCAAGATTAACGGCGGAGCAAGCGGAACAACAACGCCTTGTTGAGGAAGCAGCCAGATTAGCGGCGGAGCAGGCAGAGCAACAGCGCCTTGCCGAAGAGTCTGCAAGATTAGCTGTGGAACAGGCGGAACAACAACGTCTTGTTGAAGAAGCAGCAAGATTGGCAGCGGAGCAGGCAGAACAACAGCGTCTTGTTGAAGAAGCCGAAAGATTAACTGTACAACAGGTACAAACTGAACAGTCAAAGCCAGCTATATCAAAAGAGCAAGAGCGTCCCACTAAAGAGGGCTTTTTCACTCGTTTGAAACGCAGTTTGGGTAAAACTCGTCAGAATCTGGGTTCCGGTTTTCTCAGTCTGTTCAGTGGTAAAAAGATCGATGATGATCTGTTTGATGAATTGGAAGAGCAGTTATTGATTGCTGATGTTGGTGTTGATACTACCCGCAAAATCATTGGCAGCCTGACAGATCATGCCAGCCGTAAAGAGTTAAAAGATGCGGAAGCATTGTATGCCAAATTGAAAGAAGAGATGTCTGGCATTCTGGTTAAAGTCGATAAACCGCTGGATATCGAAGGAAAAGCACCGTATGTCATTCTAATGGTTGGTGTTAATGGTGTTGGTAAAACGACAACAATTGGTAAATTGGCACGTCAGTTTCAGGCGCAAGGTAAATCGGTCATGTTGGCAGCTGGGGATACTTTCCGGGCAGCTGCGGTTGAACAGTTACAAGTATGGGGGGATCGCAACCATATTTCGGTGGTGGCGCAGCATACTGGTGCTGATCCCGCTTCCGTGATTTTCGATGCTATTCAATCAGCTAAAGCGAAAGGTGTAGATGTACTGATTGCAGATACCGCAGGTCGTTTGCAGAATAAATCTCACCTAATGGAAGAGTTGAAGAAAATTGTCCGGGTGATGAAAAAACTGGACGAAGATGCGCCACATGAAATTATGCTGACATTGGATGCCAGCACCGGCCAGAATGCGATAAGTCAGGCTAAATTGTTCCATGAAGCTGTTGGGCTGACAGGTATCTCACTGACAAAACTAGATGGGACTGCCAAAGGTGGGGTGATTTTTGCCATTGCTGATCAGTTTGAAATTCCTATCCGTTATATTGGTGTCGGTGAAGGAATTGAAGATCTGCGGCCATTTAAGGCAGATGATTTTATAGAGGCACTTTTTGCCCGAGAGGATTAATTACCATGATTCGCTTTGAACAGGTCAGTAAAGCTTATCTGGGGGGACGGCAAGCCCTGCAAGGGGTGAATTTTCATTTGCGCCCTGCGGAAATGGCATTTCTAATTGGTCACTCAGGGGCAGGTAAAAGTACCTTGCTGAAACTTATCTGTGGCATTGAGCGACCTAGTGCCGGGCATATCTGGTTTTCAGGTCATGATATCAGCCGGTTAAAGAGTCGTGAGGTGCCTTTCCTGCGTCGTCAGATTGGTATGATTTTCCAGGATCACCATTTGCTGTTGGATAGGACGGTATACGATAACGTGGCAATGCCACTGATTATTTCAGGTGCGAGTTCTGAAGATATCCGTCGCCGGACTTCTGCGGCATTGGATAAAGTCGGTCTGCTGGACAAAGCGAAAAATTTTCCAATTCAGCTTTCGGGTGGTGAA
This sequence comes from Photorhabdus khanii NC19, assembly GCF_000517265.1. Classification (GTDB taxonomy): domain Bacteria; phylum Pseudomonadota; class Gammaproteobacteria; order Enterobacterales; family Enterobacteriaceae; genus Photorhabdus; species Photorhabdus khanii. The sequence continues at coordinate 21,785 of NZ_AYSJ01000006.1, read as the reverse complement.
CAGCAACGTATCGGCATTGCTCGAGCAGTTGTGAATAAGCCAACTGTTTTGTTGGCGGATGAACCGACCGGTAATCTTGATGGTGAATTGTCAGAGGGCATTTTACGGCTGTTTGAAGAGTTTAACCGGGTAGGGGTGACAGTGCTGATGGCGACCCATGATATGGCACTGATTGAACGACGGAAATATCGTATTCTGACTCTGAGCCAGGGCCGTATGGCGGGAGAGCATCATGGTTAAAAATGTGCGTAAGGCGGCGGGGAAAGTAACAAGATCAAGATCTAAAAGTAAAGCTCTGCAAGGGGGATGGCGTGAACAGTGGCGCTATGCGTGGATGAATGCGCTGACAGATATGTTGCGTCAGCCACTGGCAACTCTGCTGACGGTTATGGTTATTGCGATATCGCTGACATTACCAAGCGTTTGTTACATTGTGTGGAAGAATGTTAGCCAGGCCGCGGAAAAATGGTATCCCACCCCTCAATTGACGGTGTATCTCGATAAATCACTGGATGATAACAACGCTCAAAAATTAATAAGCGAACTGAAAGCACTTGATGGTGTGGATAATGTTAACTATCTCTCGCGTCAGGAAGCGATGACAGAGTTCCGCACTTGGTCTGGTTTTGGCGGTGCGCTGGATATGCTGGAAGAGAATCCACTACCCGCAGTCGCTATCATTACGCCGAAAATTGATTTTCAGAGCTCACAGACTTTGACTACATTGCGTGACAGGGTTTCTCAGGTCAAAGGTATTGAAGAAGTTCGGATGGATGATAGCTGGTTTGCCCGTTTGGCGGCGCTGACGGGGCTTGTCGGTCAGATTGCGGCAGTGATTGGTATTCTGATGGTCATGGCGTTGTTTTTGGTCATCGGTAATAGCGTGCGCCTCAGTATTTTCAGCCATCGTGATACGATTAACGTGATGAAGCTGATTGGCGCGACTGATGGTTTTATTTTGCGTCCATTCCTCAATGGCGGCGCTTTGTTAGGGGGACTTGGTGCGATGTTATCATTGATACTCTCGGCCCTGTTGGTATGGAAGCTCTCTGATGTTGTCACACAGGTTGCCAGTGTATTTGGTACCACGTTTAATTTACATGGGCTTTCATGGGATGAATCCCTGTTGTTAGTTTTAATTTCCGCGATGATTGGTTGGGTAGCTGCTTGGTTGGCGACAACCCAGCATTTGCGCCACTTTACGCCAGAATAATTGACTTAATGCTTGTTATGGCTGGTACAAATAAAGTTACTTGCATCAATATAAAACAATCTGCTATTTTTTGTTCCGTGATTCCACGGTGGATGTTATCTGTCCTGAAATTATTACAACCCCACGCATCTGTAACTTGAATATGCACATTCTGGTGATAGACTGTACCGCTGTATGTTGAGCATTGGTTTATAAATACTGATGTAATCTGTACTAACGATTTGAGCCTTAATTTGAGAGGATTTGAATGGTCAAAGAAATGCAAACCTTAGCGTTAGTTCCTCAAGGAAGTTTAGAGGGCTATATCCGTGCCTCTAATACCTACCCGATGCTGACAGCAGAGGAAGAGAAGGAACTGGCTGAAAGGCTGCATTACCAGGGAGATCTGGATGCAGCTAAGAAGCTGATTCTGTCTCATCTGCGCTTCGTTGTTCATGTCGCTCGCAGTTATGCTGGTTATGGCCTGCCCCAGGCGGATTTAATTCAGGAAGGGAACATTGGCTTGATGAAAGCAGTACGTCGTTTTAACCCAGAAGTGGGGGTGCGTCTGGTTTCTTTTGCTGTTCACTGGATTAAAGCTGAAATCCACGAATATGTACTGCGTAATTGGCGTATTGTTAAAGTCGCGACAACTAAAGCACAGCGCAAGCTGTTTTTTAATCTGCGTAAAACTAAACAGCGTTTAGGTTGGTTTAATCAGGACGAAGTGGAAATGGTCGCCAAAGAACTTGGTGTGACCAGTAAAGATGTGCGTGAGATGGAATCTCGTATGTCAGCACAGGATATGGCGTTTGATATGTCTGCTGCTGATGAGAGTCAGGAAGGCTTGCCGGTTGCCCCAGTTCTGTATCTTCAGGATAAAGCTTCTGATTTTGCAGATGGCATTGAAGAGGATAACTGGGAAAACCATGCCGCTGATAAATTGTCGGTAGCGATAGAAGGCTTAGATGAGCGCAGTCAGGATATTATCCGTTGCCGCTGGTTGGATGATGATAACAAATCTACCCTGCAAGAGCTGGCTGATAAATATGGTGTTTCTGCGGAGCGTGTACGTCAGCTTGAAAAGAATGCCATGAAAAAACTGCGTGTAGCAATTGAAGCGTAAATAAAGTGATTTTGCGTTAACACATTCACGATTAATAAGTTAAAAGGGCGATAATGATTTATCGCCTTTTTTATTCCTTCTTTCAGAGTATTACAACCAAACTAATCCGATGAAAATTGTTATTGCACCTGATTCATTTAAAGAGAGCCTTGGTGCCTTGCAGGTTGCTGAAGCGATAGAACAGGGATTTCGTGAAATCTATCCACAAGCTGAATACATTAAACTGCCGATGGCAGATGGTGGTGAAGGTACGGTCGAATCAATGGTAGCAGCCACCGATGGGCAAGTTATCCATTTGCCTGTTACCGGCCCGTTAAATCAGCCGGTGGATAGTTTTTTTGGCGTGCTGGGTGATGGAAAAACCGCTGTTATTGAAATGGCGGCGGCTTCTGGCTTACATCTGGTTCCGATGGAAAAGCGTAATCCGCTGATAACCACGACGTATGGTACCGGAGAGCTGATACTGGCTGCTTTAGATAAAGGTGTCAGTAAGATAATCCTCGGTATCGGTGGTAGTGCGACTAATGATGGTGGTGCCGGTATGATGCAGGCACTGGGTGCTCGTCTGCTTGATGATTGTGGTGAAGAGCTGAGGGCCGGCGGGGGCGTGTTGAGTCAGCTCGCTGAAATCGATCTTTCTGGTTTGGATACTCGTTTGAGTCAGACTGAAATTATCGTCGCCTGTGATGTGGCTAACCCGTTGTGTGGTGAGTTTGGTGCATCTGCTGTTTTCGGACCACAAAAAGGGGCGACCCCAGAGAGGGTGAAAGAATTGGATGCTGCTTTGCGTCATTACGGTGAAAAAATTGAATTCCTGACAAAAATGAAGATCATTGATGTGCCCGGCACGGGAGCTGCGGGTGGTATGGGGGCGTCTTTACTGGGTTGGCTTAAAGCGAAATTACAACCGGGAATTGATATTGTTATCTCCACGTTGGAACTGGAGAAAGTGGTACAAGGTGCTGATTTGGTTATTACTGGGGAAGGCCGGATGGATAGCCAAACTATTTACGGTAAAACACCTATCGGCGTTGCCCGTATCGCTAAAAAGTATGCTATTCCAACCATTGCATTGGTTGGCGGTATGAGTCAGGACTATAACGTCGTTCATGAGCATGGATTGGATGCTGTTTTCTCAATTATGCCCGGCGTTTGTTCTCTTTCTGATGCTCTTGCTTGCGGGCGTGAGAATTTGTGGGTGACAGCCCGCAATGTGGCTGCCGTCTGGAAGATGAGTCAGCCCAAATAATAGTTTGAAGTGGTGTCATAACGAAAATCACAGGCATTCATAAAACCTTTTAACGCCGGTTCGTTGGCATCAGGGAACCCCTTGAGACTGAGCTTCCACTGTTTAACAGTAGGATGTCGGGCCTTTATTTCATTGACCAGATATAAACCCACACCCCGGCGACGTGTTATTTCACGAACATATAAATCTTCAAGCAGGCCGGATTGATTACTGAGAGTGATTTTTACTGCGGCCAACAATCTGTCATTAAAACGGGCAGCAAGCAGTTTATTGCTGTTTTTTAGATGGGCTTGCCATTGTTCTGGCGTTTGCTGAGGCCAGATTTTCCCCAAATCAATCATATCTTGTGCTGATAAAACAGTCAGTTGTTCAATAGTTAACTTCATGGTTTTTCCATATCCATTGTAGATGAATAAACAGTCAGAATGTTGTGTGACCATTTTTATACGTTACTGGAAAAAATGTTTTTAACGCGATCGATCTTTCGAGTTAAAGATTGCTTTACTAATATTTAACCAGAATATCACACTATAAATAGTCTAAATTACAACCCGCTCTGGCGGTATTTTATTCTGTATTTGATGCTTTTTGCTACCTTGTCAATTTGATTTTAAGCATGAAATGCTATTTTAATAACATGAAAAATAAAATCTTATTAATAAAAATCACTTTATCTAATCATTAATCACAAACGGTCATGATTTCCAGCCAGATAATGAAAGATCTTAAAGGCAAATACAATCAATCAGACCAATAACAATACGGGGATAAATAAATGAAAATCGTAACAGGTAAGGCATTATTAACCGGTTGTATTGCCATGGTGATGAGTTATTCACTGTGGGCAAAAGAGATTAAAGTAGCGATTGTAGGGGCGATGTCCGGTCCGGTTGCTCAGTATGGAGATATGGAATTCACTGGCGCACGTCAGGCGATTGCGGATATTAATGCTAAAGGTGGCATTAATGGCGATAAGCTGGTGGGCGTTGAATATGATGATGCCTGTGATCCAAAACAGGCTGTTGCAGTTGCTAACAAAGTGATTAATGACAACATTCGTTATGTTATCGGTCATCTTTGCTCTTCATCGACTCAACCAGCATCTGATATCTATGAAGATGAAGGTGTGATTATGATTACGCCCGCGGCAACTAATGCTGATCTGACAACTCGTGGCTACCAAATGATTCTGCGTACCACTGGGCTGGATTCTGATCAGGGCCCAACGGCAGCGAAATATATTGTTGAAAAGATCAAACCTCAACGGCTGGCAATTGTTCACGATAAACAGCAATACGGTGAAGGATTGGCTCGTTCTGTTCTCAATACACTGAAAAAGGTGGGAGTCAATACGGTATTGTTTGAAGGTGTTACTGCTGGTGATAAAGATTTCTCAGTGCTGGTTGCCCGCCTGAAAAAAGAAAATGTGGATTTTGTCTATTTCGGCGGTTACTACCCTGAAATGGGACAAATTCTGCGCCAGGCTAAACAAGCGGGTTTGAATATCCGTTTTATGGGACCGGAAGGCGTTGGTAACTCTTCGTTGTCTAATATTGCCGGGGCTGCTTCTGAAGGCATGTTCGTAACACTGCCTAAACGGTACGATCAAGTTCCGGCAAACAAAGCTATCGTTGATGCAATCAAAACTAAGAAAGAGGATCCAACGGGCCCATTCGTCTGGACAACCTATGCCGCCCTGCAATCTCTGACAACGGCAATGAGCCGTACCGGCAGCATGGAACCTGCTGATTTGGTGAAAGATCTGAAAACTAATCCGGTCGATACCGTGATGGGAACACTGAGCTGGAATCAGGCTGGCGACCTGAAAGGGTTCGAGTTCGGCATTTTTGAATGGCATGCAGACGGTTCTTCTACTTCTGTGAAGTAAAGCCATCCGAATGGCCGTCAGCCCCTGCTTGACAGGGGCTGCTATTCCAGAGGTACAAGGTATGTCAGAGCAATTTCTCTATTTTTTACAGCAGATGTTAAACGGGGTTACCCTGGGTAGCACTTATGCATTGATTGCCATTGGCTATACGATGGTTTACGGCATTATCGGGATGATTAACTTTGCTCATGGTGAAGTTTATATGATTGGCAGTTATGTCTCCTTTATTGTGATTGCTGCTCTGATGATGATGGGAATTGATCTGGGCTGGTTGCTGATTACTGCTGCTTTTTTAACATCAATTGTGATTGCCAGCGCTTATGGTTGGAGTATTGAACGGGTGGCTTACAAACCCGTTCGCCATTCCAAGCGCCTGATTGCGCTGATTTCTGCAATTGGGATGTCTATTTTCCTGCAAAATTATGTCAGCTTGTCACAGGGTTCCCGTGATCTGGCATTGCCGGGGCTGATTTCCGGGCAGTGGGTATTGAGCGAAAGTGATGGATTTTCTGCCAGTATTACTGCGATGCAACTGATTATTTGGGTAGTGACATTCCTTGCCATGCTGGTACTGACGATGTTTATCCGTTATTCCCGTATGGGGCGTGCTTGCCGTGCCTGTGCTGAGGATCTGAAAATGGCCGGTTTGCTGGGGATCAATACTGACAAAGTTATTTCTTTAACCTTTGTTATCGGCGCTGCAATGGCAGCGGTAGCCGGTGTTTTACTGGGGCAGTTTTACGGTGTGATAAATCCGTATATCGGTTTTATGGCAGGCATGAAAGCGTTCACCGCAGCCGTATTGGGAGGCATAGGTAGTATTCCGGGGGCGATGATCGGCGGCTTGATCTTGGGTGTTTCAGAAGCCCTGACTTCTGCTTATTTGAGCACAGAATATAAAGATGCTGTTTCTTTTGCTCTGCTTATCGTTGTGCTGTTGTTTATGCCTACCGGGATTTTAGGTCGCCCAGAGGTAGAAAAAGTATGAAACATGCCAATTGGATTAATGCCATTATTGCCTCAGTCGCTTTATTTGTTCTGGCTGTTTTTATGATGGGGATGCAGTTGTCACTGGATGGTACGAAGTTGGTCGTTTACCGTGCCGATGAAGTCCGATGGCTATGGATTGGCATTGGCTGTACGGTTGTTTTCCTGTTCCAGCTATTGCGTCCGGTTATTCAGAAGACGATGAAGAAAGTGCCAGTTAAAAGCTGGACGTTGCCGGATTTCGATGGTTCAACTAAAGGACAAAAGTTACTGGCAGCATTGATTATTGTTGCCGCGATTGTCTGGCCATTTATTGTCTCCCGTGGCAGTGTCGATATCGCTACGCTGACATTAATTTATGTCATGTTGGGGCTGGGGTTGAATGTAGTCGTTGGTTTGTCCGGGTTGCTGGTGCTTGGATATGCAGGTTTTTATGCTATCGGCGCTTATACCTATGCCTTACTAAGCCACTATTACGGGTTAGGATTTTGGCAGAGCTTGCCGTTGGCGGGATTAACGGCTGCTTTATCGGGGCTGTTGTTAGGTTTTCCGGTATTGCGATTGAGAGGTGACTATCTGGCCATTGTCACACTCGGTTTTGGCGAGATTGTTCGCATTCTGCTATTGAATAATACCGAAATAACGGGTGGCCCGAATGGTATCAGCCAGATTCCAAAACCCACTTTCTTCGGGCTGGAATTTAACCGCGGCGTGAAAGAGGGCGGTTGGGATACTTTCCATAACTTCTTTGGTCTGAAATACGATCCAAGTGACCGGGTTGTTTTTCTCTATTTGGTCACATTGTTATTGGTGATACTGACCGTATTTATTATCAATCGGTTACTGCGTATGCCATTAGGTCGCGCGTGGGAAGCACTGCGTGAAGATGAAATTGCCTGTCGCTCTCTTGGGCTGAGTCCAACCCGTATTAAACTAGCCGCGTTTACTATCAGTGCTGCATTTGCCGGTTTTGCCGGAACCTTGTTTGCTGCCCGGCAGGGTTTCATCAGCCCGGAATCCTTCACCTTTGTTGAATCTGCTTTCGTGCTGGCGATTGTGGTACTGGGTGGAATGGGTTCGCAGACAGCGGTAATTCTCGCGGCCATTCTGCTGGTGGTTTCCCGTGAGATGATGCGTGATTTGAATGCTTATAGTATGTTGCTGCTGGGGGCCATGATGGTGCTGATGATGGTTTGGCGTCCGCAAGGATTGCTACCGATGAAACGCCATAATGTTAAATTTAAACAGCAGGAAAGCCAGCCTCAGGGAGGAGAACAGGTATGAGTGCAACACCATTATTGCAGGTTTCCGGTCTGACCATGCTCTTCGGTGGTTTGCTGGCAGTTAACAATATTGCCCTGATATTAAATCAAAGCGAAATTGTCTCTCTTATTGGGCCTAATGGCGCAGGGAAAACCACGATTTTTAATTGCCTGACAGGATTTTACCGTCCGACCTGCGGCACAATAAAATTGCGGGAAAAACATCTGGAAGGGTTATCCGGGCAGGCTATTGCCCGTATGGGCGTTGTCAGAACATTTCAGCATGTGCGATTGTTCCGTGAGATGACAGTGATTGAAAATCTATTAGTAGCGCAGCATCAGCATCTGAAAAGTGGTCTTTTTTCCGGGCTTTTCAAAATGCCGGCATTCCGCCGTGCGGAATCTGAGGCTGTAGATCGAGCCGTCATTTGGCTGGAGCGGATTGGTTTGTTACCACTGGCAAACCGACCAGCGGGTAATTTGGCTTATGGTCAACAGCGCCGTCTGGAGATTGCACGCTGTATGGTAACACGTCCGGAAGTTTTGATGCTGGATGAACCTGCTGCGGGTCTGAACCCGAAAGAGACAGCAGAACTTAATGTCTTAATTGCTGAACTGAGAAAATATCATCAGGTTTCTGTGTTGCTGATTGAGCACGATATGAAACTGGTGATGGGGATTTCTGATCGTATTTATGTGGTTAATCAGGGGACACCTTTAGCGCAAGGGAGACCAGAAGAGATTCGTAACAACCCAGACGTTATTCGGGCATATTTGGGAGAGGTATATTAATGATGTTGGAATTCAAACAGGTATCTGCCCACTATGGCGAAATTCAGGCGCTGCATCAGGTGAGTCTGAATATTCAACAGGGAGAAATTGTCACTCTGATAGGTGCAAACGGCGCAGGAAAAACGACGCTACTCAATACGTTATGTAGTGAACCCAGAGCGACTGAGGGCGCTATTATTTTTCGCGGCAAAGATATCACGCAATGGCCGACTGCACGTATTATGCGTGAGGACATTGCAATTGTTCCGGAAGGGCGCAGAGTTTTTGCCCGAATGACAGTGGAAGAAAATTTGGCAATGGGCGGCTTTTTTGCTGATAAAACTCAGTATCAGCAGCGCATTGAACGGGTTTATGATTTATTTCCCCGGTTACAGGAAAGGCGAAATCAGCGGGCTGGAACGATGTCTGGTGGTGAACAGCAAATGTTGGCGATTGGTCGCGCTTTGATGAGCCAGCCACAGTTATTATTGCTGGATGAACCTTCACTGGGATTGGCACCGATAATTATCATACAGATTTTCGATACCATTCAGCAGTTGCGGGAAGAAGGGATGACAATCTTTTTGGTTGAGCAGAATGCAAATCAGGCGCTAAAACTGGCTGACCGGGGATATGTCTTGGAAAACGGCAAGATCGTACTGGAAGACAGCGGTGCGGCGTTATTGGTTAATGAGGCAGTGAGGAGTGCGTATTTGGGTGGTTGATATTTTCGGCTTCCCGATAGGCAACATCTAAAATAAAGGTGCTTCTATCTTTATGAAAAAGTGCTGCGGCTTTGGTTAATAGAGCGTGCTGGATAGGTTCGGCGCGCATATTAATGGGGACTATTTTGGACATAAGAAAATTACGCCTGTGTATCTGTTGGATATACATTATAGTGTGGTGAATCATTATAGAAAAGCTTAAATTATCTTCGATCTATTAGTCGCATTCTTTCCTGAAAATATGCTGTTACTGCCTGAAATTAAAGATATGTAATCTAATTTTTCTGTAAAAACATGACTTTTCGACCAATAAATTATTTGATTCTTGGCTTAGATGTCAGTTAATTATTAAATAATATAGCCAGAAGAATTATTCTCTTTTGGCTTTAAAGTTAAATTTGTTATTTTAATAAAATGATTATTTGTTTTTTAATTTATTTATTCTTTTGTTTTTCCATCGATTTATATATTTATGAATAAAGAAAGTTTTCAGCCAGCGATTAATGAGTAATACACCCAATATGAAAATAACAATACCAGACCATGAAATAGTATAATTAATTACCCAATTGATTAACAAAAGGATAATGCTGGTAATAACAAACTTCGCTAAATGACGATAAAATTCTGCTTCCAATGCAACTTGTTGCTGAATTTCATCTCGCTTTTTATCAATGGATTTAGCTTGTTCTTGGGTGATTTTGTCAGTTTCTGGGGAATAGAGGTCTGTCACTTTTATATTAAATGCGGATGCTATTGCGGCCAGTGTTTCTAAACTTGCTTTTTCGCCATTTTCCAGACGTTGTATGGTCCTGGCACTTAAAGATGATAGTTCAGCAAGTTGCTCCTGTGACCAGGCTCTGGATTGCCGTAATTCTTTGATTCGATATCCACTCATTTTTAATACCTTCTTTAGCATTCAACAGTGAATCTATCATAAAAGAAGCATAACAACAGGAACACGACAGATACCAGACAGGAAGCTGACACTTGGCTGCCAGATGCCTATTTGGCATTATGGGTTTTATCTCAATCATTACGCTCCTTATAAGCAGACATATATTCTCTTGGTGGTTGCCCGGTCATTTTCTTGAAAAAGATTATAAAAGCGCTATCACTGGAAAATTCTAATTCGTCAGCGACGGATGATAAATTACCCTGTTTCGCCAGTAATTCTATAGATTTGATCAAACGCCACTGTTGTCGCCATTGCTGATAATTAAGTCCTGTTTCCCGGCGAAATATCCGGCTGATAGTTTTGCGGCGGCTGACCTGAAGGCGTCATCTAGCTGCGCTATCATTTGCCCGTCAAATAGCTTCCGGCGGTACTTTGTGGTGAATATTAAATGCACAACCAGTTTGCTGACACTGTGTCGCTTCCGGAGAAAGCCTTCCAGCAATTCAGAGTGATTACTCAATTGATATATCTCTTTAACATGCTAAAATAAATGAGTTATATCAATGAGCGCTGAATATGTTAAGAGCCACAAAGGTACGCATTTATCCCACACCAGAACAGGCGGAATATCTTAACGCCCAGTGCGGTACGGTTTGCGTACAACCAGGCTCTGCGTATCAAAAAACACGCCTGGAAACGGCATGGCGTAAATTTAAGTCCACGGAACGATCTGAAACCGCTGCTTGCTGTCGCAAAGAAATCACGTAAGTATGCATGGCTCAAAGCATTCGATTCCATTGCATTACAGCAATCGGTTATCAATCTGAATACGGCATTTGACAACTTCTTTAATCCGAAGCTTCGGGCAACATTCCCAACGTTTAAACGTAAACATGGCAAACAGTCCAGTTATCATTGTGTTGGCGTGAAGGTATTGAATGGCGCGATAAAGATCCCGAAGCTGTCGTTAATAGAAGCGCGCATCCACCGTGAAATTGCAGGAGACGTCAAGAGCATCACCTTATCCAGAACGCCGACAGGGAAGTATTTTATTGTTGGCTGTAATTAATTGTTTAATACTAATAAAGTCAGAGAATAACACATCAATTACGAAATAATTGGATATTGGAATAATTCTGGATGAACGGCAATTATTTGACAGATTAATAATATCTTATTTAAATAAATATCCATATTTGAAAAAATATGTGGCTAAAAGAAAGTTTCACTATAAAATCTGATTAAAAATAACAAATTAATCTCTTTCTGAAAGAAAAATATAGCTTGATTTACGGTTTTTGAGTGAAAAAACATTTAAATATATTGTGCTATACTTTATAAGTGACAAATTGAAGTGAGCAAACTACTTAGCTCACTCATTAACAATCTGGTCATTATCCTGAATTATCTGAATATTTAATGGATATTTAGATAAATAAGAATTATGGAGAACTGATTATGTCACGTTCTAAAGATATGTGTGTAGCAAGTCGTGATTCAGATTCAAAAAATATCTTTCCGAAATGTTTATCTGGAAAGCATATCACGCCAATACCGCTAGGGAATTTGGGTTCTTCATCAGAATCTATCATTTTTTTTAGAGAATTACAGTTTAACATGCAGTGGCAAATTCAGAGTAATTGGTGCTGGGCAGCTGTGTCTGTATCTGTTGGGCTTTATTTCAACACAGGTTTCTGGACGCAGTGTAATGTAGCTGATAAGCAACTTAAAAGGAGTACATGTTGTAGTTTTCCAGGTCCATGTAATGTTTACGGCTATTTAGATCAGGCTCTTATGTATACAAGAAGCCTGGCAAGTTTTTATACTAATTTGATGAATATGTCAGAAATTAAAGCCCAAATTGATGTCGGGCGTCCGATCTGTTTGCGTTGTGCCTGGTATGGAGGCGGTGCTCATTTTCTGGCTGTTATTGGCTACAACTCCGTGACTGGAAATATATCCGTTGTGGATTCTATATATGGTAACTCTATCCAATCATTTAGTTTATTTCCTGTCTCATACAATGGTGGTGGGAACTGGACTCATACTTATCTCACTCGAAAAAACTAGGGATGCATCATGAAAATTTTATATCCTGAGGCGCCTCTGGGTGGAGTAGATGTTATCATTCCTGTGCTTCGAGAAGCATTACAAACAGCTCAGAATAGGCCAACAAGTCCTTTTTCAAGCGTAGATCCGAACAGCCTGATTATCTCAGATCCTTATCGTTGCTATTCGCTGGGTATTGAAAACCTGGTCAATGGTGAAGTTTTGAATAATGCTATTCCAGGTAATTGGCGCTACTTTATTTTATCGGATGGTAAAACAATTGCTGATCTGGAATTAAGAGAGGTTGACGGTGAACTTAAATTTTCGTCTTTAAACGAAGGCCCTATCGCTTCGTCTGCGGTTAATGCTCTACGTTTGGCAGAATGCTCTACCAGGCACGAGGGAAAAATGTATGAACTCAGAATGCTGTTAGTTTCTGGGTTACACTTTGTATCAATGTGGCTTCATGCAATAGATAAAGGGCTTAGTGATGCGGTTATTCCAACAGAACCAACACCAGCGAATCTGGCCGGTATGAGATTGTATGATGAGGTGGAAATAATAAAGCTGCTTCATATTGCTGCAAAACAGGCAAAAGAGAGACTTGATGCAGATGATTCAGAATTGCTGGGCAACTAAATAATCTGCATTTTTTCGCGTAAGGCCCCTAAAATGTGACATTACTTTTCTTGATTAGGCAAAAAAGGTACTTTACCAAAAGGTAAAGTGCCTTTTTTGATGAACTAATTGATAGTTATTAGTTCATGCCATATTTTTTCAATTTCTTACGCAGTGTGCCACGGTTGATGCCCATCATCAGGGCAGCACGTGTTTGGTTGCCACGGGTGTATTGCATCACCATGTCCAACAATGGCTGCTCCACCTCAGCCAGTACCAACTCATACAGGTCATTAACATCCTGACCATTTAGTTGAGCAAAATAGTTCTTCAGTGCTTGTTTAACTGAGTCACGCAAAGGTTTTTGAGTAACCTGATCTTGTGAATTTACAGTAGCAACGGTTAGTACGTCAGAATTTACGCGTTGTTCGAACATAGTTCTGTCAGCTCTTTTCTTTATATTACGCAAAATTTTCGAAATATGCCTTCAACACCTCCAGCTGTTCGCTGGCATCCTCTATGGTGTTGAATGTGCGCCGGAACTGGTCATCAGGAGCATGTTCCCGGAGATACCAGGATACATGCTTACGTGCGATACGGGCTCCCTTGCCTGGACCATAAAAGTCGTGCAATTCCCGTATATGCTCGTTCATTAAATGCTGCACCTCGCCAATCGGCATCGGTGGCAGCAATTCCCCTGTTTCCAGATAATGCTGGATTTCCCGGAAGATCCAGGGTCTTCCCTGAGCAGCGCGGCCTATCATCAGGGCATCAGCCCCAGTGTATTCAAGCACTGCTCTGGCCTTAAGCGGGTCAGTTATGTCACCATTGGCAATAACCGGGATGGCAACAGTCTGCTTAACTGTCCGAATATTGTCGTACTCTGCTTCTCCGTTAAACAAACAGGAGCGAGTCCTGCCGTGAATCGTCAGAGCCTGAATACCACAATGCTCGGCCAGTTGGGCAATCTTTACACAATTTCGTTCTTCTGGCGACCATCCAGTGCGGATTTTCAGCGTAACAGGAACATCTACTGCGTTTACAACCGCGGATAGGATCTTTTCGACCCATTCCGGGTAACGCAATAAAGCCGAACCTGCCAGCTTACGATTCACTTTCTTGGCTGGGCACCCCATGTTGATATCAATAATCTGAGCACCATTAGCGACGTTAATCTTCGCTGCTGCTGCCATTTCATCAGGATCATTGCCGGCAATTTGCACAGAACGAATTCCCAGTTCGTCACTGTGAACCATACGTAGCCGGGATTTGTCTGTCTTCCAGACCTGTGGGTTGGAAGATAGCATTTCCGATACTGTCATACCTGCACCCATTTCGTAACATAGTGACCGAAACGGACGGTCAGTTATGCCAGCCATTGGGGCCGCAATAAGACAGTTTTTCAGCTGGTATTGTCCGATACGCATAGACGAAGAAAGAGTGGCCATACTGTGACTGCAAGGGCGCGTATATTACGCATTTTTCGCAAAATATGAAAGGCCAAACTTTGAGCAAATCGACATTTGTTACAACTTTTTTCCAGCTATCCTTCTGAGATAAATATAATTATTCATAAATAACATGGTGTTATACGTTATCGGTAAAGTTTATCACTCAAGATTTTTCTATCAGCCAGTTTGCTGATAGCACGGATTATCATCAGTGAGTGATCAAAAATTACTCTCGCCATCATAACAAAGATAAAATAATCTTAATTTGTTACTATTCTTACCCCAGATATCCGACACCATTCTTCCTGCTCCGCAACAGGGTCGATCATGAATTTATCAGTATAGGCTTGAATAACACTTTCTGCCTGACTTGCTAAAATACCCGATAAACCTAACAGGCCACCCGATTTTGGTAATGCACCGATTATAGGAGCAAGTTCACGTAGAGGGCCTGCCAGAATATTAGCAATTACTATATCAGATTCAAGATCGTTTGGCTGATCTTTCGCCAAATATAGCGTTAAACGCCCTAGAACGCCATTACGCTCTGCGTTATCGCGGCTGGCCTGAATGGCTTGCGGATCGATATCTATGCCGATAGCGTGTGCGGCACCGAGTTTTAGCGCTGCAATTGCCAATATGCCGGAGCCACAACCAAAATCAATGAGGGTTTTACCCTCCAGATTGAGGCTGTCCAACCATTGCAGGCATAACGATGTGGTTGGGTGGGTGCCTGTACCAAAAGCCAGTCCAGGGTCCAGCATGACGTTAACGGCATCTGGATCAGGAACGTCACGCCAGCTTGGGCAGACCCACAAGCGGTTACCAAAGCGCATTGGGTGGAAGTTATCCATCCATTCACGTTCCCAGTCTTTGTCTTCCAATTGCTCGATCTTATGAATAAATCCTTGACCTAACTGAGGAACTTGTTCGAGCTGGCTGATAACGGCTTTCATATCCGTTTCAGCATCATAAAGTCCGATAACATCTGTATCTCCCCATAAACGGGTCTCGCCTGGCAGAGGTTCGAATACAGGGTTATCGTGGCTGTCCTGAAAGGTGACTGATACTGCTCCACTTTCCATTAGATTATCCCCCAGGGATTCTGCCAGCTGTCCTGTGGTATTTAATCGAAGTTGTATCCAAGGCATAAAAATTCTCTTTAATTAAAAAATAGGTTAAAACGACCCGCTTAATAAACCTTGGCCACCCATTGTGGCAACCGGTGGCCGATGGTATTACCAATCCCGAAAGCCAACAGGCTGAGTAGCAGTGATGGTACGATCGGATGGAAGTCTAATAGATAAACATCGGAACTGGCGAGCAGAGTGTAACTTGCTGCCCCTGTAATCATCGAACTGACAGCGCCATATGCATTGGCTTTTTCCCAGTACAGTCCCAGCACTAATGGCCATAGGAATACGGCCTGTAAGCCACCGAAAGCCAGTAGATTCAACCAGATAATCATCTCTGGTGGGTGCCAGGCCGCTAAAAGTAGTAACAAACCAATAACCAGGGTTGAAAGACTGGAAATCCGGGCCAGTTTTTTCTCCTGTACGATTTGTTGTGGAAACAGGTTTAGATAGAGATCTTTCACGATTGTCGCAGAAGATTGTAACAATTGTGCATTAATCGTTGACATAATTGCTGCCATCGGTGCGGCCAGAAAGATTCCGGCAGCGAATGGAGGCAAGACGGTGATCATTAATGTTGGGATGACTTGATCGGGAATGGCCAGATCAGGAATAATTGCCCGGCCAAGGGCTCCTGCCAGGTGCATACCAAACATGAGGATTGCCATGACAATGGTGCCGATGATAATTCCACGATGGACAGCTTTGCTGTCGCGGTAGGAGATACAACGAACGGCGGTATGTGGTAGCCCAATGACACCAAAACAGACCAATACCCAGAATGATGCCATGAAAGGCCAGCTAAGGATATGGTCCGCCCCTTGTGGGGAAACGAGTTCAGGATTGATCGTTCGTAATGTGGCGACTGCTTCCGCCAGACCACCTGTTTTATAGATAATCGCTACCAACAGCAAAACGGTGCCGAACAGCATGACCAGCCCTTGCAGGGCATCATTGAGGACACTCGCTCTGAAGCCGCCAAATGCGGTATAGAGCGCGATAGAGACACCGAAAATCATTAATCCGGTGCCATAAGGGATACCTGCGGCAGTTTCCAGCAGGCGTGCACCGCCAATAAACTGAACGGTCATCGCGCCGACAAAAGCGACTAAAAGACTCAGGCTGGCAAACCAAACTAGGAGACGACTGCCATAACGGGCATACAACATGTCATTGAGGGTGACGGCATTATAGCGACGAGCAAGAATGGCAAATTTCTTACCCAATACACCAAGGGAAAGCCATATTGCCGGTAACTGAATCAGCGACAGTAATACCCATCCCAGACCATATTTATAGGCTGCTCCTGGCCCGCCAATAAATGAGCTGGCACTGATATAGGTGGCGGTAATAGTCATTGCCAGTACAAAGCCGCCCATTGAACGGTTACCCAGGAAATACTCAGTCAGGAAGGTGCCTTTCTGGCGGTGCCGGTAAGCGTAGATTGACAGAAGAAATACCAGCGCAAGATAGCCTAGCAGAGGTAAGATAACGTCACTTTGCATTCTCATCCTCCAGCGGGACTTCTTTGAAAATAAACTTCACCATTAACCAGCAGAGGATGATAAATACTACGGGTAGTAGCAGACATGCCATTTCAAACCAACGAGGTAAGCCCGTGACACCCGGGGCATCACTGGGTAAATAGGCTGTTATCAGCCAGCCAATGAGATAAGCAAGTGTCAGGAACACAGCCCAGCGTGCTTCTTTATGGGATTGAACAAATCGTCTGTCCATTCGTTCTTCCGGTAATTAAATAAATAAGATGGGAAAGGAGGAATTGTACGGCAAGATGCGGATTTATTCAGGAAAAATGTGATATGTAGTTAATAGCCTGAGTTTTGTTTAAAAATAGCAACGGACAAAAAAGAGAGAATCTGTTTACACAGACTCTCTTGGTTGATGAGTTAAAAACCGGTGAAGACTAAATATCGCGTTTTATAGCTTCTCTCCCACTGAACCTGATGCGCGAGCATATTAATATGCAGAAACATTATTGAGGGTTGAGTTGATGTAGACCTACCCAATCACTCCGCATTGACTATTCGCCATGTCTATCTCAAATTCTGGATGTCTCGGTTCGTTCTACCCCGACCAGAAGCTCGAGAATCACTTCTTGTTCAGCTTTTGCCAGCGTTGGTACACCTTGATAGCGCTTTCGTCCTTCTTCTGGATCATGGGCAGGCGGCGTTCCTCGATGGGCTTCGCGTACTCTGCGTAGAACGTATCCAGCTCGAAGTACTTGCGATCATCCTTGTAGAATGGTGCGTAGTCTTCGCGTGTGGTGATGTAGATGACCTGTTTCGGACTACAGTAGTAGAGCGAGCCTAGGCACATAGGGCAGGGGCTGGCGAGAATGTAGATATCGCAGTCGGTCAGGTGCTCGGTCCCGAGCTTCTTGCACGCTTCCCGTACGGCCAGGATTTCCGCGTGTGCGGTCGGATCGCTGGTCTGCGCTACCAGGTTCGGGCTTTCAGCGATGATGTTGCCGTCATGTACGATCACGGTGGCGAACGGCCGGCCCCCTTCCTCTACATTTTTCATCGCAAGGTCGATAGTGCGTTTTACAAAATTCATGAGAAAAACCTCATTGGAAATAGATTGAACCAAGGCGTGGTTGCCGACTCCGAGAGTTCGCGATGGAACGAGCCACCAATGACCACGCCGCGTTACTCATTGCCAAGGTTACCCGATTGCGGTGACGGGCAATGATTTCTGGCAACAGCCAGCGGGTTAGAACGGCTTGGTCGGCAGATACTTGCCGTCCAGGATGATCACGGCGCGCGATCCGCCTTCCGGATCTTCGACCTTCTTCAAGTCCAGCTTGAAGTTGATGGCACTGATGATACTGTCACCGAACTTCTCGTGAATCAGGACTTTTAGAGTGGTGCCGTAGACCTGTAGCATCTCGTAGAAGCGGTACATGGTTGGGTCGGTCGGCACGCTATCCTCAATGCAGCCGCGTAGCGGGACGGTTTGTAGAAGTGCCATGGCGTCGGCGTCGAGGGCCAGCTTGTTACCTACCACCTTGGCAGCGTCAGCCGGTAGCGCGTGCTGACCGAGCAGCGCCGCAGTGACGAAAGCCTCGTTCAGGCCAGTGCCTTCGGTGATCTGGGCGAAGGAGAGATCCTTCTTGGCTTTGGCAATGAGAATGACTTCCGACAGGGCATGACGGGCGTTCTTGCTGGTTTGAGACTGGATCATAGTGATACCTCTTTTATATTGGAAGTTGAAGGTCAAACAGCTGTAAGGAGCTGGATGGGATTGGCGCGGACTTCAGGGTTGTTCGCGAGCGAGACAAACTTGCTGGTGGCACCGTCATACGCATTGATGCACCCGCTTTCGATATCGTAGATCCAACCGTGCAGGGCGACGCATCCCTCTTCGAGCGCTAGGCGAACGGAGGGATGCGTCTGGATGTTCGCGAGCTGTGCAATCACGTTCTCGCGCACCATAGACTCGACATGATCGTGCTGGTTCTTGTGGTTGCGTGCTTCGTTGACAATGCGAGCGGAATCCGCATAGCGCAGCCAACTGCCGGCATATGATCCATGCACTTGCAGGCCGCAATAGCGGTCATCGCGCCACAGTCGGAATGGCCGCAAATCACGATGTCCGAGACACGCAGTGCGGCGACCGCGTATTCAACGGAGGCAGATACACCACCTGGCTCCGGGCTGTACGACGGAACAATGTTTCCTGCATTGCGGATCACGAACAGATCGCCAGGCTCGCGTTGGGTCACTAACTCTGGTACTAGGCAACTATCGGAGCAGGAGATGAATAGTGCGCGTGGGTTCTGCTGGGTTGCCAGGTCCTTGAACAGTTCAGCGTGCTTTGGAAAAGCTTCGCGCTGGAATTTCAGAAAGCCTTCGATGATGTCTTTCATGGTTGATCTTCTGTGTCGTGTAACGAATCGGTTGATTGAAGATTACTTCTGGATATCCATAAGGTAACAGACTGATTTATTATGCACCCCATAGGCATTCCTTATGGAGATCCACATGCTTTTACGACATATCAACTACTTTCTTGCTGTGGCTGAGCACCACAGCTTCACGCGTGCCGCTACAGCCTTGCATGTGTCTCAGCCGGCACTGTCCCAGCAGATTAAGCAGCTCGAGGAAACCCTTGGGGCGCAGTTGTTTGATCGGACCGGACGTACCACACGGTTGACGGATGCTGGCGAGGTCTATTTCCGCTACGCACGACGGGCATTGCAGGACTTGGAGGAAGGAAAGCGGGCGATCCACGATGTTGATGACCTGAGTCGCGGTTCTCTGCGCGTTGCTGTTACGCCGACGTTCACGACTTACCTTATCGGCCCCTTGGTCGAGTCGTTCCACAATCTCTATCCCAACGTCACGTTGACGGTTCGGGAGATGTCGCAGGAGCGCATTGAAGAGCTTCTGGTCGATGATGAACTCGATGTCGGGGTTGCGTTTGATGAGATCCACTCGCCTGACATCTACGCACAACGACTTTTGGTGGAGACGTTAGCGCTGGTTGTCTGTAAGGGCCATCCCCTTGCAAAGTGTCGAACGATGAGTCTGAAAGCCCTGAACAACGAGTCTCTGGTTCTCCTCACGTCCGAGTTCGCTACACGGAAGCAGATCGATCGTTATTGCAGGCAGAACGACATTCGTCCCCGCGTTTTGATGGAGGCCAATTCGCTGAGTGCTGTCATTGAGATCATCCGACATACAGGCCTTGCCACGTTGCTGCCGGCAAAGATTGCCAGTGACCGGGAGGAATTGGTTTCGATTGTTCTAACCCCCTCACTGCTGCAAAGAACGGCGGTTCTCATGCAGCGAAAAGGAGCGTACCAGACGGCTGCGGCGCGGGCATTTATCGAGCTTGCACTGAAGTATGGAACAGCTAAGTGCGTGTGGAGACCGCAGTGAGGACATTCTAAACGATGTTTGTTACGTCTACCGATACAATCGCAGCGGGAACAGGTTTTACTGCTGTAAGCCGGGTTAACATATTTAACCTGAATGCCTACCGCCTGGATCTTGTATTCCACATAACCGCGCTGGAATGATATAAACATGTGTCCATTCTCGTATTGGGCACTGAGTTTGTGTAAAAAAGCAATCAAACACTGTTTTTTGATAATTTCATCCTTTCAATACTTCGTGATATTTAAGCGTTAAATAAGAATTCAAAATTGTAGGTCACTTTACATAATGCACTATTATGAAAGGTTATTTAACAGGGAGAAAAAATAGTGTGGAAAATAACGATATAAATTGATTTTAGCGTTAAATAATCATAAAGGTATAAAAAGAGGAAAGGTTTAATCAAACCGTAGAAGAGCTATGCTATTGGCGAGTTAAAATAGTGAAAAGCCAGTTTAAATTACAGTCGCGAGTAAAACGATTCTCATTTAATTAATGGTTTTCACTGAGCAGTTTTTTTAAATATAATGGTTTTTCCCATTTTTTAATCCATAGTTAACTTTACCATTTTCATTAAACTGATACTGAGTTTTTTCGTTTTCCCTTTTTCTGTACTTAATTTTCTATATTTAAAACCAGAGAAGGTAACAGGTATGCGAATGATATTAAGATTAATACCTATTTTTTTAATTATTTTTAACGCGACTAAATAAATTTTTTTATTCTCTTTTCGTTGCTAATCTATTTAACTCAAAGGATTATCGGCTTTCTTTAATGATTGTTTCTGATTTTACGTAAAATTTTTACAGCCATGCAAAATCGTTTATTTGAGAAAGTTTGCTTAATGTGGTTAATCCTGTTAAATGTTTTGATATAATCTCATATCCTTGTTATTGGATTAATGCTGTTGTTTTGTCATCTAAAACCCATTTTTACGGTGTTTTCCCATACCGAGTTTTTCGAGGGTGATGATTTAATTGGTTTATGACAAAGTGTATTTTTGGTTGAAAGCGTTATTAAAGTCAGCTCGTTTTGGTAAATATATTACCTGATTAACCTGTTTATATTATTATTTATCCTTTTTTTAGGGGTGTATAAGATCAATAAAACCAATTTTTATTTCTCGTTTTTCATTGATAACTTTATGAGATCAGGTTTTAAACTGTTATTAAAAGTCATTGTTTTAACTCCTGATTATCTCGCCATTATCGGATGCCGATTAATATTGTATTTTTATTTTATGATCTTAACTGAATTAAACCGGTGATCACCTTTTCAAGGTACTGACGAGGGCAACCTAAATTTATCCGGATAAACCCTTTTCCCCTATCGCCAAAATTCCATTCCATTGAAACGGCTAGCACCAAGAGGCAGTTCACATCCTTGATAATCCGAATTATCCGTCAGCGGCTGCGTTACAGGGATAACAAAAGTCAGAGTCTTTTCGGTGTCTTTTTACACAAAAAAATTAAATTACGTGATGTTCATCACAAAAATAAACGAAAACGAAATTATTTTGAAATTATTACCATTGG
>NZ_AYSJ01000005.1:2283-3152 GCF_000517265.1 Photorhabdus khanii NC19 | reverse complement strand
ATGAAATCTAACAATGCGCTCATCGTCATCCTCGGCACCGTCACCCTGGATGCTGTAGGCATAGGCTTGGTTATGCCGGTACTGCCGGGCCTCTTGCGGGATATCGTCCATTCCGACAGCATCGCCAGTCACTATGGCGTGCTGCTAGCGCTATATGCGTTGATGCAATTTCTATGCGCACCCGTTCTCGGAGCACTGTCCGACCGCTTTGGCCGCCGCCCAGTCCTGCTCGCTTCGCTACTTGGAGCCACTATCGACTACGCGATCATGGCGACCACACCCGTCCTGTGGATCCTCTACGCCGGACGCATCGTGGCCGGCATCACCGGCGCCACAGGTGCGGTTGCTGGCGCCTATATCGCCGACATCACCGATGGGGAAGATCGGGCTCGCCACTTCGGGCTCATGAGCGCTTGTTTCGGCGTGGGATGGTGGCAGGCCCCGTGGCCGGGGGACTGTTGGGCGCCATCTCCTTGCATGCACCATTCCTTGCGGCGGCGGTGCTCAACGGCCTCAACCTACTACTGGGCTGCTTCCTAATGCAGGAGTCGCATAAGGGAGAGCGTCGACCGATGCCCTTGAGAGCCTTCAACCCAGTCAGCTCCTTCCGGTGGGCGCGGGGCATGACTATCGTCGCCGCACTTATGACTGTCTTCTTTATCATGCAACTCGTAGGACAGGTGCCGGCAGCGCTCTGGGTCATTTTCGGCGAGGACCGCTTTCGCTGGAGCGCGACGATGATCGGCCTGTCGCTTGCGGTATTCGGAATCTTGCACGCCCTCGCTCAAGCCTTCGTCACTGGTCCCGCCACCAAACGTTTCGGCGAGAAGCAGGCCATTATCGCCGGCATGGCGGCCGACGCGCTGGGC
>NZ_AYSJ01000005.1:0-1447 GCF_000517265.1 Photorhabdus khanii NC19 | reverse complement strand
CAGNTNNANGTGCNNGCCNAGGCGGCATAANNCCAGCCNTNNTTCGNTCAGCGGTNCNATGNTCGNNGNNAGGNNGNTNTANNCCGCCNCGAGCGTCGCCGCANTNATGACNNTNNTCTTTATCATNCAACTNGNAGGACAGGTGCCGGCAGCGCTCTGGGTCATTTTCGGCGAGGACCGCTTTCGCTGGAGCGCGACGATGATCGGCCTGTCGCTTGCGGTATTCGGAATCTTGCACGCCCTCGCTCAAGCCTTNGTCACTGGTCNCNCCNCCNAACGTTTCGGCGAGAAGCAGGCCATTATCGCCGGCATGGCGGCCGACGCGCTGGGCTACGTCTTGCTGGCGTTCGCGACGNGAGGCTGGATGGCCTTCCCCATTATGATTCTTCTCGCTTCCGGCGGCATCGGGATGCCCGCGTTGCAGGCCATGCTGTCCAGGCAGGTAGATGACGACCATCAGGGACAGCTTCAAGGATCGCTCGCGGCTCTTACCAGCCTAACTTCGATCATTGGACCGCTGATCGTCACGGCGATTTATGCCGCCTCGGCGAGCACATGGAACGGGTTGGCATGGATTGTAGGCGCCGCCCTATACCTTGTCTGCCTCCCCGCGTTGCGTCGCGTTGCATGGAGCCGGGCCACCTCGACCTGAATGGAAGCCGGCGGCACCTCGCTAACGGATTCACCACTCCAAGAATTGGAGCCAATCAATTCTTGCGGAGAACTGTGAATGCGCAAACCAACCCTTGGCAGAACATATCCATCGCGTCCGCCATCTCCAGCAGCCGCACGCGGCGCATCTCGGGCAGCGTTGGGTCCTGGCCACGGGTGCGCATGATCGTGCTCCTGTCGTTGAGGACCCGGCTAGGCTGGCGGGGTTGCCTTACTGGTTAGCAGAATGAATCACCGATACGCGAGCGAACGTGAAGCGACTGCTGCTGCAAAACGTCTGCGACCTGAGCAACAACATGAATGGTCTTCGGTTTCCGTGTTTCGTAAAGTCTGGAAACGCGGAAGTCAGCGCCCTGCACCATTATGTTCCGGATCTGCATCGCAGGATGCTGCTGGCTACCCTGTGGAACACCTACATCTGTATTAACGAAGCGCTGGCATTGACCCTGAGTGATTTTTCTCTGGTCCCGCCGCATCCATACCGCCAGTTGTTTACCCTCACAACGTTCCAGTAACCGGGCATGTTCATCATCAGTAACCCGTATCGTGAGCATCCTCTCTCGTTTCATCGGTATCATTACCCCCATGAACAGAAATCCCCCTTACACGGAGGCATCAGTGACCAAACAGGAAAAAACCGCCCTTAACATGGCCCGCTTTATCAGAAGCCAGACATTAACGCTTCTGGAGAAACTCAACGAGCTGGACGCGGATGAACAGGCAGACATCTGTGAATCGCTTCACGACCACGCTGATGAGCTTTACCGCAGCTGCC
>NZ_AYSJ01000004.1:486277-562450 GCF_000517265.1 Photorhabdus khanii NC19 | reverse complement strand
GGAAAGTAGGGCAAAATCGCAGAGGGTGATTTTGAACGTCGCGAAAAGCGGCGGTCCGAAGGGCGAATGGCAGAAGGGCCATTCGTAAACTGCCCTGATTGGCATTGGAATTTTATGTTGTGGTAACGACATAAAGGACAAGAAATTCGGTGGTGCGGTAGTTCAGTTGGTTAGAATACCGGCCTGTCACGCCGGGGGTCGCGGGTTCGAGCCCCGTCCGCACCGCCACCTTATTTAGGGGCGTAGTTCAATTGGTAGAGCACCGGTCTCCAAAACCGGGTGTTGGGAGTTCGAGTCTCTCCGCCCCTGCCAGTTACAAACTAAGTAATAACTAAGGTAGTTCGCAATATTGATAACCCAGCTATTTAGCTGGGTTTTTTCTTATTTGTACTGTGTATAATGAATACATATCACCTTGGCAGATGTTATTTTTTGACCGTGATAATTAAAGGGTGACTCAGAGGAGAAAGTCTTCTGGGTGGTATTTGGCAAGGGAAATATTATCTAGACATAAGATATTGATTTAACTAATAAAAATCTATTTAAACTTAATATCTTTATTGTCACTTTTACATACAGAGAGTCATCTCTTGACTGATCAATTAAAGGGTATTGCTAGTTTATTATCTTAATTTTGACTTGAATGTTGGACTCGTATCTAAGAGTAAACTATAACAGCATATTCTTTATTGTCTTTGATATTTAGTGTTCAAGCATCTTTTTCATGAATTAATTCAGCGGCATGTAGATTCAGACTCTTTTTGGGGTTAGAAGGCGTAGGTGATCAATGCGTCTACCGCCTCTAATAGAAAACTGAACAGTTTAAATATTCTATGTGAGAAATATTTCTTAACGTAATAAACATCGTTTCAATTAGATAATATTTTTTCAGTCTTATCCGCTCCCATAGTAATAAAAATTTTTCTTGATCCATTTATGGATATTTATTATAAGGAAGAAGCTAGTCGGTTGATGCATCTGAATCTATTCTCAACTTATTACTGATGCTATTAGTGTACAAATTGCACTTATTAGTCGAATCCGCCATGTTTAAAGGATTTGCGTCAATTAAGTCTTAGTGAGCACTCTAATCGTGACAGTTTTCTTATTAAATGAAGTTCGGTTTAAAGTTTAAAATAAAATTTACTTAAGTCGAATGGCAAGGTAAGAGTATTGAGTATCCAGACGATGAGGGTAGGTTCGTTTAGTAAGTTATTCAAAATCATCTTACCCTTCTTCACTGTGGTTTTGGGTTTTCTGATTCAAGTCACAGTCTTAAACCATGACGTAGTGTGTAGTAAGTGAAGATTATTTGGCAAACAGGGGGATATGTGGAAGGATGGCGAAAGTAATCCCGCCTCCTGCGTGATCTAAAATTTTGTTCCCTCTTACTATTTTCTTTTCTGTTTCCGTGTAACACTCCTATCTGGAAATCTTGCAGAATATAGATCCACTAATTGAATGAGTTGCATAAAATGTCTCTTAATCTCTTGTAGAAGTATTGATGACAGGTATTTTTAATAGCTGCTGAATCAATGCTTGTTGATCGTTGTTCTGTAGCCATATAGCGTATAATGGGCGTTCAATTAGTTCAGTATTTGGGTAAGAGACAAGTTTTGAATATTCGTTTTGCCAGTGTATTGGTAGGAAGGCGGCTCCTCTGACACTGTTGAGCAGCTGGCGAGCTATATGTGCCGAAGTGGTTGTGATGATGGGCAATTGTTCACTTTTTAAAATCCGTTGTTCTTGGTGATGGAAATCAGCTCCCCATTCTAATTTGATGTAGTTTTCAACTTGGTATTGCAGATTTTCTTTCGTCGTTAATAATTTCAGGCAAATATTCCCTAATAACAAGCTTTGGAATTCATCCATTTTAGGTGGTTCAGTCGTTATTAGTAGATCTAACTCACGCGAATGAAGTTGTTTAACAAGAGATTGCCGAGTAGAAATCCGGGATTCTAATCTTAGTTCCTGATGTCTTTTATAGAAATCCTGTAGCCAAGGGGTTAAATATGCTTCCCATAATGATGCGGTAGCGCCAATTGTCAATTCAGTATGTTGAGATGCATGTGTTATCTCTTTTTTAGCCAATTGCCAGGTATTCATCAGTGATTCTGCATACGGCACAAGGCGTTCGCCAGCGGCTGTAAGACGGATGTTATTGCGATGACGCGTGAAAAGATTAGCACCTAATTGGTTTTCTAATTGGCGTATGCGAAAGCTGACTGCTGACTGTGTCAGGTATAGTGATTCGGCTGCCCGACCAAAGTGACGAGTTTTACTGACCTCCAGAAAGGTTTTCAGTAATTCGGTGTCCACATGTTTCTCCAATAATTTTTATCGTTAAGATTTAAATGTTTTGTTTTACAGAATGCCAGGCCTATCTAATACTCCGCGCCATAATTAGCATGATAGTAACAGTAATAGAATTAGGAGTGTGTCAGATGGCCGAAAGCTTCATCACGACTAATCGTTTTTTTGATAACAAACATTATCCTCGCGGGTTTTCCCGCCATGGCGATTTCACCATTAAAGAGGCGCAATTGCTAGAGCGTCATGGTTATGCGTTCAATGAGTTAGATCTCGGTAAACGTGAGCCTCAAACAGAAATAGAAAAACTGTTTGTTGCTGTTTGCCGGGGTGAACGTCAGCCTGTGACGATAGAAGAAAAAGTATGGGCCAAATATTTGGCAAGGATTAGTCGTCCAAAACGTTTTCATACCCTGTCAGGTGGTAAGCCTCAGGTTGATTCTTCTGATGACTATACCGACACTGATGATTAATATCATCACAAGTTATGAGTACAGGGGCTTTGCCCCTTTTTTCATTTTTAACCTGATTGTTTTTGTAACTGTATTAATAGCCTGTCCATACTGCGGTAGCTTAAGGCTTCCATAATATGTGGTTTTTCTATCTCTTTTTTTCCTTCTAAGTCGGCGAGTGTTCGGGATGTTCTCAGAATTCGATGCCATGCCCGGATGGAAAGCCCTAGCTTTGTTAGTGTTTCTTCTAGAAACACAGCATCGTTAAGTTTGAGCTTACAAAATGTTTCTGTCTCTTTACTATTCATATGAGCATTAATTTTTCCACAGCGTTTTAATTGTATTTTTCGCGCTGTCAGTACTCTTAATTTCACATCTTTGCTGCTTTCGCTTGATCTAATTGGGCTACTCAATGTTCCAATGGGTAACAGAGGAACTTCAATTGAGAGATCAAAGCGATCTAAAAAAGGCCCAGAAAGTTTTGCCAGGTATCGAAGTATTTGCTGAGGATTACTTCGATTATGAATTCCTTGATGATGGCCTGTAGGGCTGGGATTCATTGCTGCTATTAATTGAACCTGAGCAGGAAAACAAACTTTGGCTCTGGCTCTGGATATGATTATTTCCCCTGACTCCAGTGGTTCTCTGAGGGCATCAAGGACTCTGCGTTCAAATTCAGGAAGTTCATCCAGAAACAGCACACCGTTGTGAGCAAGTGATATTTCACCGGGTTTAGGAAGTCCACCACCGCCAACCAGCGCTGCCATTGATGAACTGTGATGAGGCGCTCTGAATGGGCGTGTATGCCATTGTTCTGGTGGAAGGTAGGTGTCTACCAGGCTATTGATAGCGGCAACCTCAAGGGCTTCTTTGTTTGTTAATGGCGGTAATAAACTGCATAGGCGGCTTGCCAGCATCGTTTTTCCTGTCCCTGGTGGGCCAAGTAGTAAAAGATTATGTCCGCCTGCTGCTGCGATTTCCAGTGTGCGTTTTGCTTGTTCCTGACCAATAATATCCTGAAGATCCGGTTGTGATTGTTCTGTTGAAAATTCATGTCGGATTGTTGTTGTCAGCAGTTGTTTTTCTCCTTGAAGAAAGTGGCAGATATGCAAGAGGTGTTCTGCCATTAACGTTGCATCCTGAGATAAGATTGCCAGCTCTGTTCCGTTTTCTGTCGATAGAATAAGTTGTCTGCCTGCGTCTCCCGCGCTTAGTGCAGCTGGAATTGCGCCATTAACTCTCCGTAAGCCCCCGGATAGCGCGAGTTCACCAAGAAATTCATAACGGTTCAGTTTATCGGCAGGTATTTGTTCTGAAGCTGCCAGAATAGCGATAGCAATCGGCAAATCATAACGGCCACCTTCTTTGGGGAGGTCTGCTGGTGCAAGATTAACGGTGATTCTTTTAGGCGGATAGGTAAACCCGCTGTTGATTAATGCGCTTCTGACACGATCTCTTGCTTC
The DNA here is from genome assembly GCF_000517265.1 of Photorhabdus khanii NC19. Taxonomy (GTDB): domain Bacteria; phylum Pseudomonadota; class Gammaproteobacteria; order Enterobacterales; family Enterobacteriaceae; genus Photorhabdus; species Photorhabdus khanii. Next base: position 558,225 of record NZ_AYSJ01000004.1, on the reverse strand, counting down.
TTTTACGGCTGTTTCAGGCAAACCAACCAAAGTTAATCCAGGTAAGCCATTACTAATATGCGCTTCAACAGTAACAATGGGGGCATGAATACCTATAGTCGCTCTGGTATAAATAACAGCGAGGGCCATCCTATTCTCCTTAGTAAGAAAACGCATATGATGGGCTGAAATGAGATAATAAATAGTGTCTTATTATTTTTTTGCGAGATGGCTCTAAGAAATATTCTACGAGGTGGCTAAAAGAATTGCTTTATTAAATTTTCGTTAGATGATTTTTATTTTAATTAATTGGTGTTTATTTGTTTTATACCCGTAAATTTAATCATGTAATTTATTTTTATATTGTTGCTCTGATGGTTTTTTATTATTTTTGGTGCTTTAATATTGGTTTTTTTATTTATTTTTAATGCAAGTTTATATATGTTTTCACAGTAAGTTAAATTAGTGTTCTATATATTTTTGCTTTATTTCTTAACTGGGGTTTTTATCACCCAGGTGATTAATAATAAGATCTTTACTTGCTTTTAGTTGAATGATTTGTTTTATTTGTTATTTATTAATGTGATATATTGTTTTTATATAATAATCTGGATTTTATCACCTAAATTCAATTCATTTATGGAAAAATAATCCAAGTTGTAATTATCTGGTTGAAAATAAACAATATTTTTTCATGCTGAGGAATAAAACAAAATAAAAGTTGTCAAGCTATGAAGAACGTGATAACTCTTAAATATAGATTAAACAAACGAGTTAAAACGGCCAAGATTATGAATATATTTGTCCAAGTGATTAGCCTAGTTATCGTCAGCGTGGTGGTGATTATTATCCCACCGTGCGGGGCTGCACTTGGACGAAGAAAGGCTTAGACGAACAGCCAGATCTCTCGAAGACCCCCGCACCGAAAGGCGCGGGGGTTTTTTTTCGGCAAGCAAAAATCAGTCAGAGACAAAAACATACAACAGAACAAAATTTTGTCTCACAGGGTAAACACAGGGGATATGAAAAATGAACGGGGCGCAGTGGGTTGTAAAAGCATTACGAACGCAGGGTATTGATCAGGTTTTCGGCTACCCTGGTGGTGCAATCATGCCGGTTTACGATGCTTTGTACGATGGTGGTGTGGAGCACTTACTTTGTCGGCATGAACAGGGCGCTGTTATGGCTGCAATTGGTTATGCGAGAGCCAGCGGTAAGCCGGGAGTCTGTATTGCCACATCCGGGCCGGGGGCAACAAACTTAATCACTGGATTGGCTGATGCGTTGTTAGATTCTATTCCTGTTGTCGCTATCACTGGTCAGGTTAGTTCTGAATTGATTGGAACTGATGCCTTTCAGGAAGTCGATATTTTAGGTCTCTCCCTTGCTTGCACCAAACACAGCTTCTTAGTGGACTCCCTGGAAAATTTACCTCAAATTATGGCTGAAGCCTTTTCTATTGCAACCAGTGGTCGACCTGGCCCGGTTTTGGTTGATATTCCTAAAGATATTCAGCTGAAAGAGGGGAATTTAGCCCCACATCTGGTTCCTGTTGAGCAAGAGATACCCTGCACTGAAAATGAATTAGAACAAGCCCGGAAGATGATTGCGGCTGCGGTAAAGCCAGTACTGTATGTTGGTGGCGGAGTCGGTATGTCTCAGTCAGTTTCTGTTCTGCGTAATTTTGTTGCGGAAACAGGTATGCCGGTTGTTTCCACGTTGAAAGGTTTGGGTGCTGCTGATACTAAACATCCATGTTATCTGGGAATGCTTGGGATGCATGGTACGAAAGCTGCAAATTTTGCGGTTCAGTCATGTGATTTGCTGATTGCCGCAGGTGCCCGTTTTGATGATCGTGTGACTGGCAAACTCAATACCTTTGCGCCGAATGCAAAAGTTATTCATTTGGATATCGATCCGGCAGAGTTGGGGAAATTACGTCAGGCTCATGTGTCATTGCAGGGGGATTTAAAAGCGTTGTTGCCCCGTTTACAGCAACCATTATCAATTATGTCCTGGCAGCGGGAAGTTAAGCGCCTGAAAGCTGAATATCCTCGGTGCTACGACCATCCGGGTGAGGCTATCTATGCACCTTTATTATTGAAGCAGGTTTCGGATCGTAAAACATTAAACACGGTTGTTACCACCGATGTTGGACAGCATCAGATGTGGACAGCTCAACATATGACTTTTGATGGGCCTGAAAATTTTATTACATCCAGTGGGCTGGGATCGATGGGATTTGGTATCCCAGCTGCGATTGGCGCTCAAATTGCCCGACCAGAGGATATGGTGATCTGTGTATCCGGTGATGGTTCTTTCATGATGAATGTTCAGGAATTGGGGACAATTAAACGCAAACAATTACCTATAAAAATTTTACTGTTAGATAACCAACGACTGGGAATGGTGCGGCAATGGCAGGAACTGTTTTTTGATAAACGATATAGCGAAACAACATTAACAGATAACCCTGATTTTGTCGCATTAGCGAAAGCTTTTGATATTTCGGGGCAACATATCACTGATAAATCACAGATTGATGAAGCTCTGAACGCATTATTCAACAGTAAGGGACCGTATTTATTACAGGTATCCATTGAAGAATTAGAAAACGTTTGGCCGTTAGTCCCTCCCGGTGCAAGCAATGAAACTATGTTGGAGAAATCATTATGAGACAGCATCAACTTGCAATCCAGGCTCGTTCCTGCCCTGAAATATTAGAACGTATCTTACGAGTAACGCGTCATCGTGGATTTGAGATATGTTCGATGAATATGGATCAAACAATGGATGGCTATAATGTTAATATCGAATTAATTGTTGCCAGCCAAAGACCTGTTAATTTGTTGTCTTCACAATTAACTAAATTAGTGGATGTCGCTGGTGTCAAGATTCTGCAACCGAAATCACAATTAATACGTGCATAACGTAGAAATAAAGGAAGAAGAGAATGACGAAGCAATCCGATTACATTTGGTTCAATGGCGAGATGGTTCCTTGGGCAGATGCTAAAGTTCACGTAATGTCACATGCTTTGCATTACGGTACGTCGGTTTTTGAGGGAGTTCGCTGCTATGACTCTTATAAAGGGCCAGTCGTTTTCCGCCATCGTGAGCATATGCAGCGTTTACATGATTCTGCAAAGATTTACCGTATGCCAGTGAGTCAGAGTGTTGATGAATTGATGGAAGCATGTCGGGCAACTCTTCGTAAAAATAATTTAGTCAGTGCTTATATACGTCCACTGGTGTTTATTGGGGATGTTGGAATGGGGGTTAATCCACCCGCCGGTTATAAAACTGATGTCATTATTGCCGCTTTCCCATGGGGAGCTTATTTGGGAGAAGATGCACTGGATCAAGGAATCGATGCCATGGTTTCTTCATGGAACCGAGCGGCGCCAAATACAATACCAACAGCTGCTAAAGCGGGGGGTAACTACCTGTCTTCTCTTCTGGTTGGTAGTGAGGCCCGTCGTCATGGATATCAGGAAGGTATTGCTCTGGATGTTTATGGTTATATCTCTGAGGGCGCGGGTGAAAATCTGTTTGAAGTAAAAGATGGTGTATTGTTCACTCCACCCTTTACCTCAGCTTCATTACCAGGAATTACCCGTGATGCCATTATCAAACTAGCGAAAGATTTGGGGCTGGAAGTTCGTGAACAGGTATTGTCGCGCGAATCTCTGTATTTGGCGGATGAAGTTTTTATGTCTGGTACAGCGGCTGAAATCACCCCCGTTCGCAGTGTTGATGATATTCAGGTTGGTATTGGTAAATGTGGGCCAGTCACCAAGAAGATTCAGCAAGCATTTTTTGGTTTGTTTGATGGCACAACAGAAGATAAATGGGGCTGGTTAGATCCAGTAAATCCTTAATAAAACTATAAATAATTTAACGGGCGGTTCGTTCCCCGCCTGTTTTGATAACACGGGAGTGAAGAATAATGCCTAAGTACCGTTCTGCCACCACGACTCATGGCCGCAATATGGCTGGGGCCCGCGCTTTATGGCGTGCGACAGGGATGACTGATGCAGATTTCGGTAAACCGATTATTGCGGTAGTTAACTCATTTACTCAATTTGTTCCGGGGCATGTTCATTTGCGGGACTTAGGTAAATTGGTTGCCGAACAGATTGAAGCATCAGGTGGTGTTGCAAAAGAGTTCAATACAATAGCGGTGGATGACGGTATCGCAATGGGGCATGGTGGTATGCTCTATTCTCTGCCATCACGCGAATTGATCGCTGATTCTGTCGAATATATGGTGAATGCTCACTGTGCTGATGCCATGGTGTGTATTTCTAACTGTGACAAAATCACACCAGGTATGCTGATGGCAGCCCTGCGCTTGAATATCCCTGTGATTTTTGTTTCCGGTGGTCCCATGGAAGCCGGTAAAACAAAATTGTCGGATCAGATTATCAAATTGGATTTGATCGATGCCATGATTCAAGGCGCAAACCCTAATGTCAGTGACGAGGATAGTCATCAGATTGAGCGTTCAGCCTGCCCAACCTGTGGTTCCTGTTCCGGGATGTTTACTGCTAACTCTATGAATTGTTTGACAGAAGCTCTGGGGCTGTCTCAGCCAGGAAATGGTTCATTACTGGCGACTCATGCGGATCGTAAGGTGCTGTTTCTGAACGCGGGAAAACGTATTGTTGAGTTGACTAAGCGCTACTATGAGCAAAATGATGATAGTGCTCTGCCGCGTAATATCGCAACGAAAGCTGCATTTGAAAATGCGATGATGCTGGATATTGCTATGGGCGGTTCAACAAATACTGTACTTCACTTACTGGCTGCGGCACAGGAAGGCGAGGTCGATTTCACCATGGCGGATATTGACCGTCTGTCTCGTCAGATTCCTCATCTGTGTAAAGTTGCCCCAAGCACACAAAAATATCATATGGAAGATGTCCATCGTGCTGGTGGTGTGATGGGTATTTTAGGTGAGCTGGATAGAGCCGGTCTGTTGAATCGTCAGGTTAAAAATGTTTTGGGGTTGGATTTGCTACAAACGCTTGATCAATATGATGTGATGCTGACGGTAGATGAATCGATAAAGAAAATGTATTCAGCAGGCCCTGCGGGTATCCGTACTACTCAGGCATTTTCACAGGATTGCCGTTGGCCTTCTTTGGATATTGACCGTGTAGAAGGTTGTATCCGTGACCTCAAACATGCATACAGTCAGGATGGAGGCCTTGCAGTTTTGTTTGGCAATTTGGCTATAGATGGCTGTATTGTAAAAACCGCAGGGGTTGATGAGAACAGTTTGACATTTCGTGGGCCAGCTAAAGTTTATGAAAGTCAGGAAGATGCGGTTGATGCGATCTTGGGTGGCAGAGTCGTTGCTGGTGATGTGGTCGTCATTCGTTACGAGGGACCAAAAGGTGGGCCAGGAATGCAGGAGATGCTGTATCCGACGACGTATCTGAAATCTATGGGATTGGGTAAAAGCTGTGCATTGATTACAGATGGCCGTTTCTCTGGTGGTACCTCTGGTTTATCGATAGGCCACGTTTCGCCAGAAGCCGCTAATGGTGGCTTGATAGGTTTGGTTCAAGATGGCGATATCATTGATATTGATATTCCACTGCGGAAAATTCAACTTGATGTGGATGAAAAGACACTTGCTGCCCGTAAAACAGTGGAACTTGCCTGCGGAGATAACGCGTGGACGCCGAAATCCCGTGAACGCCAGGTATCTTTTGCCTTGAGAGCTTATGCTTCATTGGCGACCAGTGCGGATAAAGGGGCTGTCCGCGATAAATCTAAGCTAGGGGGATAATTGCATGGTTGCATTTCGTCCCTTAACTTCCGCACCAAATGGTGCAGAGTACCTGAAAGCGGCGTTAAGCGCGCCTGTCTATGAAGTTGCTCAGGTGACGCCGTTACAGGAAATGAAGAAAATTTCTACCCGTTTGGGAAATACTATTTTGGTAAAACGGGAAGACCGGCAGCCTGTTCACAGTTTCAAGCTCCGTGGCGCTTACACTATGATTGCGGGTTTGACTGAGGAACAAAAGAACCGGGGGGTGATTACGGCATCAGCTGGTAACCATGCTCAGGGGGTTGCGCTTTCTGCCAATCGACTGGGAATTAAATCTCTGATTGTTATGCCGGTCGCCACTGCGGATATCAAGGTCGATGCAGTCCGTAGTTTCGGTGGAGAAGCTCTGCTATATGGCGCCAATTTTGATGAAGCTAAAGCCAAAGCAATAGAAATGGCCCAGCAGGAAGGCTATACCTTTGTTCCGCCGTTTGATCATCCCGATGTCATCGCGGGTCAGGCGACACTGGCGATGGAACTTCTGCAACAAGATGTACATCTGGATCGAATCTTTGTGCCTGTCGGTGGTGGTGGTTTGGTTGCTGGAGTTGCTGTGTTGATTAAGCAGCTGATGCCAGAAATTAAAATTATTGGGGTGGAAGCGGAAGATTCAGCTTGCCTGAAAGCAGCGATGGCAGCTGGGCATCCGGTAGATTTACCAAGAGTTGGCCTGTTTGCTGAAGGTGTTGCTGTTAAACGTATCGGTGATGAAACTTTTCGTTTATGTCAGCAATATGTGGATGATGTTATCACGGTGGACAGTGATGCCATTTGTGCTGCGGTAAAAGATCTATTTGAAGATGTGCGTGCGATTGCTGAACCCTCCGGAGCATTGGCACTGGCTGGATTGAAAAAGTATGTTCAGCAGCATCAGATCAAAGGTGAGCGGTTGGCACACATTCTTTCTGGTGCTAACGTAAATTTCCACGGGTTACGTTATGTCTCTGAGCGTTGTGAATTGGGGGAGCAACGGGAAGCGCTGTTGGCCGTGACTATTCCTGAACAAAAGGGGAGTTTTCTGCGTTTTTGTCAGAAATTGGGCGATAGGGCGGTAACAGAGTTTAATTACCGCTATACGGATGCGGATCCTGAACAAGCTTGTCTTTTCGTTGGTGTCCGATTGAGTCGTGGTGAAGTGGAGAGACGGGAAATCATCGAGGAATTGCGTACCGCAGGATATCAGGTTGCAGATCTTTCAGATGATGAAATGGCGAAATTGCATGTCCGCTATATGATCGGCGGTCGTCCATCTAAGCCATTGAGTGAGCGTTTGTATAGTTTTGAATTCCCTGAATCACCGGGGGCCTTGCTGAAGTTCCTGCAAACGTTGGGAACTTACTGGAATATTACATTATTTCATTATCGCAATCATGGTACAGATTATGGTCGGGTGTTAGCGGCATTTGAATTGTCAGGAACAAAAGTGCGTTTTAAGCGTCACCTTGATGCGTTGGGCTATGGGTATCACGATGAGACGGATACTCCTGCGTTTAAGTTCTTTTTAATGGGTCAGTCATCTGAAACAGCTGGATGATGATAAGCATTTTGACGATGAAAAAATATGTTTCGTAGAACAACAAAATAGCGCCTTGGAAGGTGCTATTTTGACAAGATTTTGTATTCTCTGAGGTTTCACTAGAAATAGCCTTGGGTTCTTTGACTATTGTTATTAGTGCCGATGGGTAGTCATCCAGTTTATTATTTATTATCGTGTTATTTCTTTGCTCCAACTGTGGGTTTTGCCAGCCAGATAAAGATCAGCAAAATAAGAAAAATAAAACCAAATAGCCAATAAATCTCGTTGGCGGCGATAATCAATCCCTGGTTAGTGACTTCACGCGCCAGAGAGCTACTGGCTTGAGCTTGTGACATCCCTAATTGTTCCATTTTCTGATAGGCTTGCTGGGCAATAGGGTTATGGGCGGTTATCGATTCAGTTAACTGAACGTGGTGGACAGCTTCACGGCGGGACCACATGGTCGTCGTAATTGAGGTACCCACGGATGTTGCCAGAGTACGTAAGAAGTTGAACAGACTACCCGCAGAGGCGATTTTATCCGGTTCAACGTCGGATAATATAATGGCTGTTAGCGGCATAATTAAACAGGCAATAGCAAAACCTTGAATAAATTGTGGCCAGGCCGCGGTGGCAAAGTCCATTGACAGCTCGAAGGTATGAGCTCGCCAAAAAAAGCACAGGGCAAAAACGATAAAGCTGAACATAACCAAATAACGCATATCGATTTTTGAACTGAAACGGCCAATGAGTGGAGCAAGTATTATGGGAACCATCCCTAATGGGGCCATAACTAACCCTGCCCAGGTGGCAGTATAACCAAAGACCATTTGTAATAACTGAGGTTGTAGAACTAGGGTACCGATGTGGAGTAAAAAGGCCAAACTGATACATAAAGTACCAATAGTAAAATTGCGTGATTTAAAGAGTGATAAATCAATGATCGGATCATCGTCGGTCAGTTCCCAGATGATCAGGAAAGTCACGGCAATAACCGCGATAATCGCTAATGCAATAATCTCTGTTGAGTTGAACCAGTCAAGTTCCTTGCCTCGATCAAGCAATAACTGAAAACAACCGACGCCGGTGACTAATAAAATAAGCCCTACGGCATCAATTGGCCTGACCTTTATTTCAGTTTCTCGATCTTTTAACAACATCCAAGTGATAGCGATGGCGGCAAAGCCTACCGGGACGTTGATGAGAAATATCCATCCCCAATGATAGCTGTCACTGATCCAACCGCCGAGTATTGGACCACAAACCGGAGCGACAACGATAGTCATTGACCACAATGCCAGTGCCATATTGCGTTTTAACGGAGGATAGTTGTTTAGTAACAAACTTTGCGAAAGAGGCATGATTGGTCCGGCTGAGATGCCTTGCAGAATGCGGGAAATGATCAGCATTTCCAGGCTATTGGAGATGCCACACAGCCAAGAGGTTATGACAAACAATAGCATTGATATTAAGAAAACCCGGACTTCCCCAAACCGTTTGGCTAACCAGCCTGTTAATGGAATAGAAATCGCGTTAGCAACAGCAAATGAAGTAATTACCCAGGTGCCTTGCGATACTGAGGAACCCAAGTCTCCGGCAATTGTTGATATTGCAACGTTAGCAATGGTCAGATCCAATATTTGTAAAAAAGCGGCTAATGCTAAAGCCAGGGTTAGCCAGCCAAGTTTGGCTCCTGATAATGGCTCTTTTAGCATGTTAACCTCACTCATCTTTACTGTTGTTAGCTTGAATGATTTCGTTAATTAGCCGATCAATTTCTCCGGTGTTGTAAGACAAGACGTTGGTTTCATAAACAATGCCTTTACGGGGGGTATCGGAAAGGACCAAACCCTCTTGATTTCTGGTATCGACAGTGGCGTGCATGGATAAACCAATTCGTAAAGGATGATCAATAAGTTGTTGTGCTTCCAGTTCAACACGGACAGGCAAACGTTGAACCACTTTGATCCAGTTACCGGTGGCGTTTTGTGCCGGCAGTAAAGAAAATGCACTGCCGGTTCCCATATCAAGACCAACGATTCGGCCTTGATAAATGACATCATTGCCATAGAAATCGCTAATTAGCGTTACCGGCTGACCAATACGCACATTGGCGAGTTGAACCTCTTTGAAGTTAGCTTCGACCCAGAGTTGATCTGCCGGTACGATAACCATCAGCGAGGTACCGCTTTTTATTTGTGAACCGACCTGAACACTGCGGCGTGAAACGTATCCGGTCACCGGCGCGGCAATCTGAGTGCGCTGTAAGGTTAACCATGCATCTCGGAGTTGGGAAGCGGCGAGTTTAATGGCGGGCTGTTGTTCCAATGGGGTGTCTATAACTAACGCTTTGTTGGCATGATATTGTTGTTGGGCGACGTTCAGCTCAGACTTTGCCATTTGAACACTATTACGGGAATGAATCAGATTTTCTTTGGCAATAGCACCGGTGAGCCCCAGATGTTCACGTCGTTTTAAATCATCTTGAGCCTGCTGTAGCGCAGTCTGTTTTAGTTCAATATTAGCCAGCAGCTTTTCATTATCGATGATGGTTTGGTGAGTTTGTCTGACACTATTAGCCAATATATTTTTCGCCCGTTCAAAAGCATGTTCTGCATCAACAGAGTCTAAACGTAGCAGAATGTCTCCTTGTTGAACGAAATCTGTATTATCGACATGGATAGACGTTACGCTACCAGTAATTTGGGTCATCACTTGCACCTGATTACCGACAACGTAGGCATCATCAGTCGCTTGATGATAGCGCAGTGCAACAAACCAGTAGGCAAAGTAACCTAATCCGGCAAAAACAAATAAAAGAGTTGCGAGGATCAATGCTAGCTTTCGCTTTGATTTTTTCTCATTAAGCGGAGGTGATTGTACTGGAACTGATTCTATTTCTTCGGCCATGTTCCTCTCCCATAACTGTGATCAAAAATAAATTAGACTATTAGTGTGTTTATGCTTGATTAAACACCTTGGAGTTGACTACAAGGTCAAGATCTTCCCGTCTTGATAAAAAGAAAACGGGTAATATTTAGCACTTAATGCCACAAGTATTATTTGTATTAAAATTATTTATTATCGTTATTAACATTTATCAGAGAGACTGGATTGGCTATTTGGCAATGATTAACGGCATTTTTTAAGTACCCAGATATTTATCTGGGTACAAATAACCACAGGATATGGATACGAACCCATTGATATTCTGTTTAACTGATCAGGCCGTCATTCCGCCATCAATGACGAATGTTTGCCCGGTAATGTAGCGTCCTCCGGGGCTGAGGAGGAAATTGATAGTCATGGCAATATCTTCTACTGAACCCAAGCGGCCCAATGGGATGTTAGATAACAGTTTTTTCCTATGTGATGCTGGAATATGATTCAGCATTTCAGTATCAATCAAGCCTGGTGCAACGGTATTGACCCGAACATTAAATCGGCCAACTTCAACAGCTAATGAGCGGGTAATACCGATCATTGCGGCTTTGGTTGCTGCGTAGTTAACTTGCCCTGAGTTAGCTTTAAATGCAGTGACCGAGCTCATGTGGATGATGCAGCCTTCTCCAGACATAATCATTTCAGGGAGAAAAGCGTGATTGACTAAATAAACAGAAGAAAGATTGGTGGAAATCACGTTGTGCCATTCTTCTTCTTTCATGTTTATCAGCAAAGCATCTTGTGTAATTCCGGCGTTATTGATGATTGCATAGGGAGAGCCATACCGTGAGATAAGCTCTGCCGACAGTGTTGAGACTTCTTTCGCGTTTGAGACATCACATTGATGGCCTTCACAACTGTGACCTTGCTGCTTAATTTCCTGACAAAGTGTTTGCGCTTCATCTATGCTTGATTTGTAGGTAAAAACCACATGGTAGTTTTGCGCAGCCAGCATTTTTACTATGCCTTTGCCAATGCCACGTGATCCTCCCGAAACAAAAACCCAAGGTGCGTTGATATTCATTAAGTTATTCCTCTAAATTTTTATGCCATCCGTCTGTCAGTACAGAATTCATCAAACCTTAGTTGGCAACCTGCTTTCTTTTTGTTGTTCCCATCAGACTCATTTCAACAACTAAAGAGATTTCTCCATTCAGCCAGATCGGGATTTCCAACGTACCGTATAACGAACCATCAACATCGAATGTATCTTTAGGTAGGATCGTATATTCGATGCTTGGCATTTCATCCGGGATTTGGCGATTGAGCAGGGTTGGAGAAAAACTCACTGTATGCATAACATGCAACACAATAAGGTCTTTGAGGCATATTTCATCATGCCCCTGTTTGCCGAAATAGGTTTTAAATTCCGTTGCTAGTGCCGTTTTTGCACTTTGCTGCATGAAAAGATAAAAAATCAGGGCATCAAGAAAAATCCAGAACTCATTGACTTCGGGGAAGGTGCTTTTGAATTCAATGGATTTTTTTATTGTCTCTTGTATCGGAACTTGACACTGTGGTTTTTCAGGAAAGCCGGTTTTTTTCGAAAAATCGAAACGACTATAATGACCAACCAAAGGTTTCAAGCTGGTTGTTTCATCTTGCAGATTAAAGGCCGTTTTCCCATTCAGGTCAGTGTGCTTAGTTTTGACACAATAGCAGGCATTCAGAGGCACTGGATTTCGCAAATTAACGTGCCATTGTCTGCCCATTCCCTCGTTTGGTTGTGACAGGTAATCGTATCCGCTTTTGAGCGGGATCATTGCCAGCATACCGTGTACGGCAATACCGCCTAATCCGACTTCTTTTGCAATTTTTTCATCAAAATGAATGGGGTTATAATCTCCAGAGAATTTAGCCCATTGACTGAGATCTTTTTTACTGAATTGAACGTTCATCTGTCGGCTTTCCTGAAAATAAGTGCACAGTTTGTGCCACCGAATCCATAGTTAACATTTAAAGCAGTATCAATAACTTGGTTAGTTCGGTGGGTGTTGGGTACGTAATCCAGATCGCAGAGTGGATCAGGATTATTCAAGTGCATAGTCGCGGGAATAGTTGCGGTTTCCATTGCCTTAATACAGAAAATGGACTCAATTGCCCCTGCCCCGGCAATAAGATGGCCTGTGTAGGATTTTGTACTGGAAGTAGGAATACAGTAGGCGTGTTCTCCCAGGCTCATTTTTAAAACATCGGTTTCGTTAATGTCGTTTAACGGGGTTGATGTGCCGTGGGCATTGATATAGTGAATATCTGACGCGGAGAGTTTAGCCTGTTCCAGTGCCGCCTGAATTGCCATAACCCGTCCTTGGCAATCTGGTGCCGGTGCTGTCATATCTGATGCGTCAGAGTAATTTCCATAACCGACGACTTCCGCCAGTATTTTGGCTCCTCTGGCAACAGCACTGTCATAATCTTCAAGACATAATATTGCTGCACCTTCTGACATCACAAAGCCACTGCGATCTTTGCTGAACGGACAGCAAGCTTTTTCGACAGATTCCTGTTCTTTGCTCAGTGCGCCAAGAATATCGATGCTCCAGACGATGAATGGATCTCTGATACTTTCACCGCCCCCTGCCAGCATCATTTTAGTGCGTCCGCTACGGATAAGTTCAAAAGCATCACCTATTGCCATACTGCCTGTTGCACAAGCTGCCACTGGGGTATTCTGATATCCCCGTAGATTCCAGTTCATTGAAATAGCCGCCGTACCTACGCTGTGCATAGACATAATATTTGTCATGGGTGAGGCAATACCTTGGTCAGCGTAGGAATTGCTGTTTTCGACGGTTGCATCTTCTCCTCCCCAGCCAGTACCAAAAATGACACCTCGTTCAAAAGGGGAATAACTTTCATCAAGAGCAGCTTTATCGTGACCAAATGCCATTTTGATTGCTTCATCCGCAGCAATCAGCCCAAGTTTGCTGAATTTGGGAAGGTTCTTTAGCAGTTTTTTGGAAAACCGTGATACATCAGGAGGAAAAGGTATATTGCCGAAGAATTTTGCTGCGACAGAAGCATCTGGGTGAACGTCCTTTTTGTAGCCTACACGATAGTTTAGGATTGCATCCCAAATTTCCTGGGTATTTTGCCCAAGAGAACAGATAGAGCCATAGCCTGTGATGGCAACGCGGCGGTAGCCAGTTTGAAAATTCATGAAACATTATCTCCAAAGGTAAGTTCCTGGTGACATGCTTTATTTTTTAATACAACCAAATAATGGGGTTGGTAGATAAAAGCATCACAAAAATGAATGTTAGCCATGCTGTGATATGTCATAGACAGCTAACATCCAAATACATTAATAATGATTATTTTATTAATTCACTGACATAATTGACAAAATCACCGATTGTCGTTGTTTCATTTCGCTGGAATTTATCGAAATTCAGCTGAATACCCATTTCTCTTTTTAAAGCAACCTGAATAGAGACAAAATCCAGACTTACCAGATGAATATCATCAAGCAGGGTATCGAGAGTAATATCTTCTGCTTCGATGTCAGTTAATTCAGTAATTTGAGATTGCAATAATTCAAACAGTTTCATATTAATATCCCCTTAAAATCTAAAAAAATGTTGGCGGAGCTTAAGTGCAGTAATATGGGTATTAGTGGTTAATAAATAAGTTATTCCTGCTACACCGTCTTTTAAATACAGTTTTGCTGTTATTCCTGAGTGTTTAAAGGTTGCCCAGAAATTTTCAGCAAGTTATACGTTTCTTGTTTGATCGCGCTAGCCAGCATCTCAATATCATTTTGGCTTGTGGTATATCCAAAGCTGATACGTACTGCGCTATCGATACGATCATTAGGTAGCCCCATCGCCGCCAGAACATGAGAACGTTGTGTAGATTTGTTATTGCTACAGGCTGATCCTAAAGATAAAGAGACTCCGTGACATAAATCCAGCCGGCTGGCTAATGATTCAGCGCGGACGCCAGGGAAACTTAAATTCAGTGTCCAGGGTGCCTGAAATTCTGGGTTTGTATTGCCATTAATTAAGTAGCTAACATGGTGCTGTTCCAGCAGAGATAGCAAGGTTTCTCTGAGCGTTTTGTAGGTATTGAAATGTTCTTGCAATCCATTCAGTGATTCTTTAGCTGCCGCCGCCAGTCCTGCAAGGCCCAGAGTGTTTTCAGTGCCGCTGCGTATTCCTTGTTCTTGTCCGCCACCGTGCAGCAAGGGGTTCAATTGAATACCTAGCGCATGATAGAGCCCACCGATACCTTTTGGGCCATTAAACTTATGGCCGGAGAAAGAGACAGTCGTTATGCCAGAAAGCGTGTCACAGCTAAAAGGAAGTTTACCAATAGCCTGTACTGCATCTATGTGTAAATAGATACCAGCCTCTTTTGCTAAAGAGGCGACAGCTTCATAGGGCTGTATCACTCCGGTTTCGTTGTTAATCGCCATCAATGTGATCAGGCGTGTTTGTGGCCGCAGGTTTTCACGGATGCTTTGTACACTTATCCGCCCCTGATTATCAGGATCGATCAGCGTCAGTTGAAGTCCGCGTTGCTGGTACCAGAGTAACGGCGCTAGAACAGACGGGTGCTCAATAGAAGAGCTAATAACATGATATGCAGACAGATCCGAACCGGGAAGCGTTGCTAACAGGCTGGACAATGCCTGGTTATTACTTTCGGTTCCTCCTGATGTAAACAGGATTTGTTCAGGCACAGTGCCCATTAATGACGCCATAGATCTCCTGGCGTCAGTGAGCAAATTTTTAGCCATGTTACTTAAGCTGTAGTGGCTGGACGGATTAGCAAAAACAGACAAAGCCTCTTTAATCGCCAACTGGGCTTTAACACTTAGCGGTGTCGTGGCGTTGTAATCGAAGTATAGGCTTGTCATATTTTTCCCTTTAACTGCTCAAATAGCTTATGCAGCATATCAAGGCAGTGTTGCTGGGCGGGTTCTAACTCACCTAATAACGCATCAATGCCTTCAGGTGATAATGTGTTCAATTCTTTGAGAGTCTTACCTTTAACATGGCGACAAAACTGGTTCGACATTGCTAGGGATGCTGTGCATCCCCATGCGCGGAAACAGGCATTATTTACCCGCCCTTGACTATCCAGTGTCAGGTCGATATCAACCTTGTCACCACAGACAGGATTGCCTAACGCCAGTTTAATTGCCGGGCTGGATAACGTCCCCTGGCAGTCAGGATTGCAAAAGTTGTCAATAATGATGTTGTTAAACATAATTCCACCTTGCTATTTATACTGCGGATGTAGCTGGGGCAGTTTCATCATCTGACATTTTTCTCTCAAGGTTGACTGCACAACAACCAAACTCTTTAGCGGCAGCAGTACGCATAACAAACTGAATCCGCTGAGAATTACGCCAGGATTTGTTAGGGTCGGTACGCAAGTAGACCAAATCTTCTGTCAGTAACATACCTGGGGTGGAAACAGAAAGTGGATCTAGGATCACCAATTGCCCTGTTTCGCCATCAGGTAGTTCACGTGATAAATCATTAGGATCACGGACGGAGAAGTGAATATAAGGAGGAACATGCTTATGGTTATATTCATCTTCTATGGCGAGAACGTTTGCTTCAACCAGACCATACATATCACGTGTTCGGGATACTGGAATTCCCATCCATTCTTCGATATCTGCATTTAATTCGCCGCGGGAGATCATATCCCCGGAAAAACGTTTCCAGCCGCCCATCGTAATCACCATACTATCGCGATCTAAAGTGAGTCTGGTGTTATTCTCTTTTAAGAAAGTAATAAAACGATGGATCATGAATGGCGGGCCAATTAAATGCCGGGTGAATTTACCTTTCCACTGGATTAATTGATTCAGTGTGTCTTCTGGGGAAAAACGATCCTGATTAATCATATAGCGTCGGGTATCTAACAAACCTGTCAGGAAATTAAATATCTTAACCAGTGCCATTTCTGGAATATCTTCTGTTGAAGGACATAAGCATAGGCCTGCACCACCAGATAATTTGAACATGCTGCGGTAATTAGAATAAACAGCCAATACTGTGTGATCCATCGTATCGTGGCAACGACGATAAACGCTGGGAATTCCGCTTGTACCGGTTGAACGCATTTCATGTTCGATTTCAGACAGTGGTTTGCTTAATAAACGATGACTTTCGGCTGATTTATAAGTTGCAACGGGTATTAGTGGGATGCGAACTAAATCATTATAACCCTGGATATCTTCTAGCTTAATACCTTGTTTCTCACAAATATCTCTATAGTAAGGATTATTATGATAATGAAAATGAAAAGCATCCTTAAGTAGACAGGTTTTTAGTTCTTGTTGTTCTTCTTTAGACAGCTTATAGAGAAAGTCGACATCTGCCATTAACCATTTCAGCGGATTGCCACCACGGGATTTTATACCATCATATATATTTTTGATATTTTCCATTTTTTCATCTCCGGTAGGGTAAAGAGTAGATAAACTCATCTTTGTTTATTATAAGTTATAGCAATAAAGCATAAGTTATGTAGGAAAAAAGGATAGTGATTAATAATTTCATTTTATTGAATAAATTGGCTATATTATTGCTCTGATTATTATATGAATTTGTAAATATTGTTAAAATTATGATAAAAATAGCTGATTTATTCAAAATGCTCACTTTAATGTGAATGTGACCAGTTAATTCAAGTAATTTTTTTCATTGTGTTTTATATTTTTGTGAAGTTCGTTGATTTTTGATCTATCGAATGTTTTTTTATAAATTTTTTCATTGTCCTAAGATTAATATAATGATAAAAATAAAATATAGATAATGCCGAATTAAAAACGAGTACGCATGATGAAAATGGATTGTTTAATTGTGGGTGCCGGTCAAGCCGGATTAAGTTTAGCTGCTATCCTCACTGCTAAGAATATAAATGTCTGCATATTAGAGCGAGAAACGCGTATTGGCGATGTGTGGCGCAGGCGTCCTGATAATATGCTGTTATTCACTTCACGTGGTATGACTCAGCTTCATGGCCTGCCATTTCCTGGAATTGAAGATGGCTATCCGGATAAGAATGAAGTTGCTGATTACCTTGAGCGTTATGCTTCACACCATAACCTGACGATACATACTCAAACTGAAGTGGTTGAAGTGAAGCATGATAAAAATGTCTATAGCGTTAAAACAAAAGACGGGAAAGTATTTAATGCACTTTGTCTGGTTAATGCAACAGGTGCTAATCAATTAGCTGATATTCCGGTACTTTCTGGGCAACTTTCTGCTGATATACAACAAATTGGTGCGGATAAGTATCAGGAACCTAAACAAATTAAAGCAGGCAGCAGAGTTGCTGTTGTTGGTGATGGCGCCAGTGGTCGCCAGATTGCCAAAGATTTAGCGGCGACTGCGAAGGTGACGTTATTTTGTGGTTCTTCCCGTCCTCTCTTACCTAATAGAATAATGGGCAAAGATATCTTTTGGTGGTTAAGTAAAAGCGGTCTGTTGTTTGCCAATTATTACAGTTTGGTAGGGAAAATCATGCGGCGGCGTAATCCCATTCCTTGTGGAGAGCTAAAAAACCATCGGTTAGCCGCTTTTGGTATAAAAATAGCGAATAGATTAGTTGATATAAAAGATAATAATTTATGTGATTTGTCTGGCAATCAATATGAGGTCGATACTGTTATCTGGTGTTTGGGGTATAAAGATAATACGGTGTGGTTAACTCTTCCTGGTGCTGCGGATGCTAACGGATTCGTTTGTAAAAATGGGCATGAAGAAGGTGGGAAAACACCTTATCCTGGGTTATTTATTGTCGGGCGGAAATGGTTGAGTAGCCGTGGTTCTGAACTTATGTTGGGTGCTTATAAAGATACAAGTCGAGTAGCTAAATGGGTAGAAAATTATCTAAAAGAGCATGTATCATTAAAATGAATAATTAATACAGGATAGTGATATTCCACTCTGTATATTCTATTTTTTGTGGATTCATGAATTATTGGGTGGTATTGCTATGGTGTTATCCTGAATTCTGTATCATTACTAAAATCACATAATATTAGGAATAGAATGATACAGAATCGCTAACGTACTGGCTTTGATAATGACAACTATAAATAGGATTTATTTATTTTAGATGATTTATCAAAAATACTATTTATTCGTGATTTAGATATTCTGCTTTGGAAAATTCAAATCCGCCAATGCTAATGAAAAATTGGATTGTTTTTGTTGTGATTGTTGCGTTCTGTTCATACTGGCATTTTTCAATTCAGAGGGTCTTAACCCATATAGCATCATACAGGTACGACTAAAATGTGCACTGTCGGAAAATCCACTATTACACGCTAATAAAGTCAGTGAGTCAGATAAATGTATCTCATTAATGGCATGATGTAGGCGCTTCCATAATAGATAACTACGGAAATTAGTCCCCATTTTTTCTCGAAATAGATGTAAGAACCGACTTTCTGATAAATAGAGTTGATCTGATATTTCACGGGAAGATATACATTTAACGGGTAATTCAGTAATAAGAGAGGCTGCTTTCATGATCCGTTTATCCTGATAACAATGACAGTCTTCTATTTCACCTAACAGATTGTTTAAGATAAAAATATCTGGAGAGGTTTCTGATTGTAAACAATTAATAAAATAGTTGGCTATCAAATCGGATGATTCTTGGCTTAAATATACTATATCTGAACCCATCATCTGATGTGATAATAGATGATATAGGGGATTCGCTGGATCTATCAGTAAATTAAAACAGAGTTGTCCTTCTGAATGTAATTTATGTTTAATATTAGAAGAAATAATGAATCCATGCGCTTGTCTCGATTCATTTTCAGTGTCAATCTTCATGAGTGAATTATGTGGTGATACACTTAATTGTATGCAAGGATGGTGATGCCACTCTGTTTTCATATTATAAGAGAAAACGAGATCTTGTAGATGGAATTTATAGAATTTAATAAAATATGGCGCTTTGTCTATTTTATGTAACATAATGTTGTCCTTTATTAAATCATTTTGTGTGTTTGAATTAATTGTTTTATATAATTATGATGAATTAGTGATATTATTTTTTAATTAAATTAAATCGTCAAGTAATCATTATTGGTAACTATATCGTCGGAATATTATTAAATGCTTTCTATGAAATTTAAAGTACCCTCCTGTAATATCCGGTAAGAAATTATTTCATTATTATAAGATATTGTTATGACATGGAAAAAGAATTATTCCCCACTGTGTCTTTAGACGGTGGAATATTCAATGTTGTTGTTTTTACTAGCCAATTTTAACAATGTCTGAATTTCTCAGAGTTAAATGGCTGTTATTCAATTGATATAATTAAAAGTATTTTCTTTCGTAACATAATTAATGACCAAAAATTTAATGAGGGATTAATCTTTTCATATAATTATTATTGATTACTTATAACTTATCTTAAACATATTATCATGAAAACAATATGGTTATTTTTTTATGTTCTTTGTGAATTATGTCACATGAATCATAAGCATATTGGCATAATGCCAAAAGTGGGTGATATCGGACTTGTAATGAATAAAAACACCTGCTAACGCAGTTTCTTATAACAACCCCCAAAACGCTTTAATCAAGGGTTCATTAAGTCGTTTTCTTTGTACACATATACCCAACTCGAACGGCTCCACCAGAGAAATATTGTCCAATAACGATATGCGACTGCGTACTGGTTCGGGGCTATTCTCCACAACTACGTTGGGAATTAATGCAACGCCACAACCCAATGCAACCATAGAAACAATGGCTTCGTGACCAGACACTGTAGCGTAAATCAATGGGTTGTTAATTTTATGGTGGCGAAACCAGAACTCAATGCGCTTACGTGAAGGGCCGTGCTCCGGCAAAATAAAGGGAATGTTATTCCAGTCGGGGCACTCTTGTGTGACGAGAGTCCGTACAGTACAGGGCAGGGAAGGCGCGATCAGTACCAACGGTACTTCACCGATTTTGGTGAAACTGACATTATCTGGCAGTTTTTCCGGCTTACCGGCGATGCCTAAATCGGCATCATTAGACTGTACCTTATTGACCGCATCTGCGGCATCACCGGTGGTGAGTTTGATTTCAACCAGAGGATGTTCTGCACGGAAGCTATCAAGGATCTGTGGTAAGTGACTGTAAGCTGCGGTCACTGAACAAAACAGACGTAATTCGCCGCTTAGAGAAGGACTTTGCTGATTCAATGAGTGTTGTAGTTGCTGATATTGTAATAGTGTCTGTTGGGAGAACTGTTTAAATTGCTCGCCGGCAAATGTCAGCTTTACGGTGCGATTATCCCGTAAGAGTAATGAATGCCCCAATATATCTTCAATACGCTGGATTTGGCGGGATAGTGTAGATGGACTAACGTGCATTGCTTTTGCTGTGCGGCCAAAATGACAGCTTTCAGCCAGATGTAGAAACAATTTGAGATCACGTATATCCATAGTTTATTCACCTTATTCCTGCCCAATAATCAGTGTTGCATAAAATGCAATATAGTATTGTTAATATATCAATTTAAGCAATGGCTTTCATGTCATATATTAAAAATATGCAAACACCTCACAGGGTGGGAAATCTAAAAAACAGTCGCAGCACTTGATTGCTGAGTACAACATGATGATAACGGAGTCACTAATGGCTAATTATTTTAATACGCTGAATTTGCGTCAGCAGTTGGCACAGTTAGGTAAATGTCGTTTTATGGCGCGGGAAGAGTTTGTTGATGAGGCAGGATATTTAAAAGGTAAAAAAGTGGTCATCGTCGGTTGCGGTGCGCAGGGGCTGAATCAGGGCTTGAACATGCGTGACTCCGGTTTGGATATCACTTATGCCCTGCGTAAAGAGGCGATCGAAGAAAAACGAGCTTCATGGCGTAAAGCAACCGAAAATGGTTTTCAGGTGGGTACTTATGAAGAGCTGATTCCGCAGGCTGATTTGGTTGTCAACCTGACGCCAGATAAACAACATTCTTCTGTTGTTCGCGCAGTTCAGCCGCTGATGAAAGAAGGTGCTGCGCTGGGTTACTCTCACGGTTTCAATATCGTTGAAGTGGGTGAACAAATCCGTAAGGACATCACTGTTGTGATGGCCGCGCCTAAGTGCCCTGGTACTGAAGTTCGTGAAGAATACAAACGTGGTTTTGGTGTTCCTACCTTGATCGCGGTTCACCCGGAAAACGATCCAAAAGGTGAAGGTATGGCGATTGCCAAAGCATGGGCAGCGGCAACGGGTGGTCACCGTGCAGGTGTTCTGGAGTCTTCTTTCGTGGCTGAGGTGAAATCTGACCTGATGGGTGAACAAACCATTCTGTGCGGTATGCTACAGGCGGGTTCACTGCTGTGTTATGACCAGTTGATAGCAGACGGCGCTGAACTAGGTTATGCAGGAAAGCTGATCCAGTTCGGCTGGGAAACCATCACGGAAGCATTGAAGCAAGGTGGCATTACCTTGATGATGGATCGTTTGTCTAATCCGGCAAAATTGCGTGCATATGCGTTGTCTGAGCAATTGAAAGAGATCATGACGCCACTGTTCCAGAAACATATGGATGATATTATTTCGGGTAAATTCTCTTCCGGTATGATGGCTGACTGGGCTAATGATGATAAGAACCTGTTAGGTTGGCGTGAGGAAACCGGGAACACTCAGTTTGAAAATTCACCGCAATATGATGGCAAAATCGGTGAACAGGAGTACTTTGATCACGGTGTTTTAATGGTTGCTATGGTGAAAGCCGGGGTTGAACTGGCATTCGAGATTATGGTTGATACCGGTATTATTGCTGAATCTGCCTATTATGAATCTCTGCATGAATTGCCGTTGATTGCGAATACTATCTCTCGTAAGCGCCTGTATGAAATGAACGTGGTTATTTCTGATACCGCCGAATATGGTAACTATCTGTTTTCTCATGCAGCGGTTCCACTGCTGAAAGAGAAGTTTATGGATGTACTACAGGCTGGTGATTTAGGTAAGTCTGTTGCCGATAGTGGTATTTATAACGCCCAGTTACGTGATGTTAACGAAGCTATTCGTAACCACCCAATTGAAGTTGTTGGCCGTGTGTTACGTGGCTATATGACAGATATGAAACGTATTTCTGTTGGTGGTTGATTAAAGAGAAAGAGGGAGACATTCTCCCTCTCAGATTGTTGATTTCTAGCGTCTCGACTATCATTGCTTAGTTTGCATTTTCTCTTTTTACTTGTATTTCCCTTTTTTATCGGTGATTAACAAGGAGGGCTGTTTGCTTTTGAAATAAAACGGCATTCCGTATCCTTCTTTCTGCTACAATTTCATTTCTTGAAGTACTGCTTTGACATAACTCATTAAATACCATGCGATTAAATCCCAACCAGCAACAAGCAGTTGAATTTGTTACGGGCCCCTGTCTGGTTCTGGCGGGGGCAGGTTCCGGCAAAACCAGAGTGATCACCAATAAGATTGCTCATCTTATCCGTATTTGTGGCTATCAGCCTCGGCATATTGCCGCTGTGACTTTTACGAATAAAGCAGCACGGGAAATGAAAGAGCGTGTGGCGCAAACTCTGGGGCGTAAAGAGGCTAAGGGGCTGATGATTTCGACTTTCCACACCTTGGGATTGGAAATTATTAAGCGCGAGTACAAAGCTCTAGGAATGAAAAGCAATTTCTCATTGTTTGATGATCAGGACCAGATGGCTCTGCTGAAAGATTTGACGGCTGATTTACTGGAAGAAGATAAAGATTTACTGCAAAAATTGATCTCTTCCATTTCAAACTGGAAAAATGATCTGCTTTCTCCTCAACAAGCTACAGCATTGGCTCGTTCTGCTCAAGAGCATCAGTTTGCTGAATGTTATCGCCGTTATGATTTGCACCTAGCGAGTTGTAATGTACTGGATTTTGACGATCTGATTACCAAACCGACATTGCTGATGCAGCGTGATGAAGAGGTAAGGGAACGTTGGCAAAACCGTATCCGTTATTTGTTGGTAGATGAATATCAGGACACCAATACCAGTCAATATCAACTGGTTAAATTGCTGGTGGGACAAAGGGCCCGTTTTACGGTGGTGGGTGATGATGACCAGTCGATCTATTCGTGGCGCGGTGCAAGACCACAAAATCTGGTATTACTGAAAGAGGATTTCCCGAAGCTTAATGTGATCAAACTAGAGCAAAACTACCGTTCTTCCGGTTGCATTCTAAAAGCGGCTAATATTTTGATTGCTAATAATCCTCATGTGTTTGAAAAGCGGCTTTTTTCTGAACTGGGTTATGGTAATCCGCTGAAAGTCATTATGGCTAATAATGAAGAACATGAAGCGGAAAAGGTGGTCGGAGAACTGATTGCACATCACTTTATCAATAAAACCCAATATCAAGACTACGCTATTCTTTATCGGGGCAATCATCAATCCCGAGTGTTTGAAAAAATGTTGATGCAAAACCGCATTCCTTACCGGATTTCTGGCGGTACTTCTTTCTTTGCCCGCCCTGAAATTAAGGATCTGCTGGCTTATCTGCGGGTGTTGACTAATCCTGAGGATGACAGTGCATTTCTGCGGATTGTTAATACGCCAAGACGTGAAATCGGTGCGGCTACAATTCAAAAACTGGGTGAGTGGGCGAATCAGCGTAATAAAAGCCTCTATCAGGCCAGTTTTGATCTTGGCTTGGAACAAAGCCTGACTGGTCGTGGGTTGGCGGCACTACAGCGTTTTACCCATTGGATGGATGAGATAGCCCGTCAGGTTGAGCAGGAACCTTTGCTGGCGGTGCGTGATTTGTTGCATGGTATGGATTATGAAAGCTGGCTGTACGAAACATCACCGAGCCCGAAAGCCGCTGAAATGCGGATGAAAAATATTAATCAGCTATTTACTTGGATGAGTGAAATGCTGGAGGGTGATGAATTGAACGAACCAATGACTTTATCTCAGGTAGTTACGCGTTTCACATTGCGGGATATGCTGGAGCGGGGAGAAGAGGGTGAAGAGTTTGATCAAGTACAATTGATGACTCTGCATGCCTCTAAAGGATTAGAGTTTCCCTATGTATTTTTGGTCGGTATGGAAGAAGGGCTATTACCTCATCAGAGCAGTATTGATGAAGAAAATATTGATGAAGAACGGCGACTGGCTTATGTGGGAATTACTCGCGCTCAACGGGAGTTATTTTTTACTTTATGTAAAGAGCGTCGCCAATATGGTGAATTAATCCGGCCTGAACCAAGCCGCTTTTTACATGAGCTGCCACAGGATGATTTACATTGGCCGCAAGATAAAAAAATAGTTACTGCTGAAGAGAGAATGCAAAAAGGGCAGTCGCGCATTGCGGATATCAAATCGCGTTTAGGCCTTGGGCAAAAAAATAAGCAGTAAATAGATTAAAGACTCCCTGTATCGGAGAGATACAGGGAAAATGGTTGAGTTTCGGTTTTAGCTAATCTGTTCTTCCAAAACAAGTGGCCATTGAACATGACTTTGCCACTGAATTTCCTGCTGTAAAGATTCCGCCCGCAGAGGGTGGTGCATTAGCCAGCCATGAGGCAGCGTTACCATCAGCGTTTCACCACTCACTTTTAAACCCAGAGCTGGGAGTGTGTTATCTCGGCGACGGCTGGTGAATATGATAGCCAACCGCAGCAGGCGGCATAAACGTTGAACTTGTATCAGAGGCAGAGCGTTTTGTTGACTGAAGGAAATCAAATCAATCGTGCCACTTTGGTTCTTCAGCAGTGTGGCTAATAGTTTTTTCTGTGCGGGAGTATAGCCAGGAAGATCGAGGTAATTGATAAGATAAGCTGCGTGTGATGGGGCTTGATGGAAATCAACACTCAGCCCAATTTCATGTATCAGACAAGCACTCTGTAATAATTCATGACATCGGCTATCCAACTCCCAAGGTTTAGCAATTTGTTGTAAGAAGTGTCCAGCCAATTGTTTGACCCGTTGAGACTGTTCAGCATCCAACTGAAAACGACGTTGTATATTACGTAGGGTTCTGGTGCGAATATCTTGTTCTATCGGCAAATCCAGCATGCCGTAGACAAGACCTTCTCGTAAAGCGCCGCCCGCAAGCATCATACTTTCAATATTTAATGCCTGAAAAATAGCTATCAAAATAGCAAGACCGCTTGGGAAAACCAGAGCCCGTTCCAGCGTCAATCCCTCTATTTCCAGCTCTTCCAACTTACCGCACTCAATTGCTTTATGTTTGAGTGCCTGGAGTTTTGGCAAAGTGATCAGCTCATCCATACCCTGAGCAATCATGATTTCTTGCAGAGCCTGAACTGTGCCGGAAGCTCCGACACAGATTTGCCAGCTTTGTTCGATAAGCTTTGGAGCAATAGCTTTCAGAGTTTCATGTGCGGCCGCTTCGGCTTTGGCAAAATTTTCTTCCGTTAGGCTCCGGTCATGAAAATAGCATTCAAGCCAGGTAACACAGCCCATACTCAGGCTGGATAACTGAGTGGCTTTTGCCCCATTCCCAGTGACTAGTTCTGTACTTGCCCCGCCAATATCTACGACTAAACGTTTTTCAGGGCCACCGGTCGTGTGGGCAACACCTTGATAAATAAGCCGAGCTTCATCTTCGCCGCTGATTACTGTAACCGGACAACCAAGGATTTCTGATGCTTTTTTCACAAATTCACCTGAATTTTCGGCGATACGCAAAGTTGCTGTAGCAACAACGCGGATTTGTGATGGAGGTATATCCTGTAAGCGTTCAGAAAAAACCCTGAGACATTGCCAACCTCTCTCCATTACTTGTTGAGATAGGTGGTTATTTTTATCCAGTCCCGTGGCCAGTCTTACTTTGCGTTTGATTCGTGTCAGTATCTGAATACTGCCGGATATTTCACGCACAACTAGCATATGGAAACTGTTTGAACCCAAGTCGATAGCCGCATAGAGCGAAGAAGAACTCAGCATCATTTAATTCAGCCTGAACGTTTACGGTTATTACGTGGTGTATTATTGCGATGCGATAAATTATTACGGCGCTGGTGGTTTCCTGAACGCGAACGGTGGCGGCGTTTAGGAACCGGTAAATCTTTCAGCAATGCATGACTGTTATATTTGCTGACAGGGATATGGTGCTGAATATAATCTTCAATCGCTGGCAGGTTCAGAGCATATTCTTCACAGGCCAGGCTGATTGAGTGACCACTTTCACCTGCACGACCAGTACGACCAATGCGGTGAACATAATCCTCGCAGTCATCTGGTAAGTCATAGTTAAAAACATGGGTTACGGAAGGAATATGCAATCCGCGGGCTGCGACATCCGTTGCAACTAAAATATCAATGTTGCCGTTGCTGAATTCTTCCAGAATGCGTAATCGTTTTTTTTGTGCCACATCACCGGTTAGCAGGCCAACACGATGCCCGTCAGCAGCCAGATGAGCCCAGATATCTTCACAACGATGTTTTGTGTTGGCGAAAATAATGCAGCGATCAGGCCACTCTTCTTCTAATAACGTTTGAAGTAGACGCATCTTCTCTTCATTAGAGGGATAAAACAACTCTTCGCGGATGCGGTGCCCTGTTTTCTGTAACGGTTCCACCTCTACATATTCTGCATGATTCATTTGCTCAAATGCCAGTTCCCGGACTCGGTAAGAGAGCGTGGCAGAAAACAGCAGGTTCATGCGCTCATTTGCAGCCGGCATCCGGCGAAATAGCCAGCGAATATCTTTGATAAAACCCAAATCGTACATACGATCAGCTTCATCAAGAACGACAACTTGAATTGCATTCAGGTTGATATGCTCTTGTTTGGCATAGTCAATCAAACGTCCAGTTGTGCCGATAAGAATGTCAACACCGGATTCCAGCACTTTCAGCTGCTTGTCGTAACCATCACCGCCATAGGCCAGGCCCATCTTTAATCCCGTTGCCTGTGCCAGATCTTCTGCATCAGAGTAAATCTGTACAGCCAGTTCGCGGGTAGGAGCCATAATCAGCGCTCTTGGCTGATTGGTCTGACGCTCCTTCGCTGCGGGATGAGTCAGTAAATAATGAAAAGCAGACGCTAAAAATGCTAACGTCTTCCCAGTACCGGTTTGCGCTTGCCCCGCGACATCACGACCTTCGACAGTGAAAGGCAATGTCAGTGCTTGTATCGGCGTACAATTAGAAAAACCCTTGTTATCAAGAGCTTCTATGACCTTGGGGTGCAAGGCGAAGTCGGAAAACTTCTTTTCTGTCAAGTGTGTTTTACTCATAGTGTGGTAGAATATCAGTTAACCATTGTTTTACGAAAGTGTATCCACTGAAATAAAGGCAAGCTTATGTCAGTAATGTTACACTAGCATGGTAAAAAATTATTCTTTGGAGTAAAAAATGAGCGATAAAATTATTCATTTGAGTGATGCTAGCTTTGATACTGATGTGCTTAAAGCCGCTGGTTCGGTTCTTGTCGATTTTTGGGCGGCATGGTGTGGACCATGTAAAATGATTGCACCTATTTTAGATGAAATCGCCCTAGAATATTCAGGTAAACTGACGATTGCTAAACTGAACATTGATGACAATCCGGCAACTGCTCCTAAGTATGGTATCCGTGGTATTCCTACGCTGTTACTGTTTAAAGACGGTCAGGTTGTCGCTACCAAAGTGGGAGCATTGTCAAAAACTCAATTGAAAGAATTTTTGGATGCCAATCTCTGATTGAAGTAAGATCACATTAATACCGGACGTTTAGCGTATACTATTATTTATTTCATTGACTGCTAGACGTCCGTAAAGAAGCGTGATAAGTTAGCGCCACTGCTTGTATCACATACATCTGTTAGAAGTATGTTGCATACTGAACAATCTGTAGTGTCTGATAAGTCTGTTATCTCTGGATAGTCTAAAGTATCCAATGGGTTATACGGGAATAATCTGGCGTATAGCTCGTTACGTTGAGATAGTTTTTTATAGAAATCAGTAATGTTTCAGCATTATCTCAACAGCGTTTTTGACAGCCTGTCAGTCTTATTTGAGCTCAATCTTAGTACTTCAAATTACTACCTTTTTATATGAATAATGTATTAAAGGTCTTATTTGTTTTTTGTACAAAATAAACAGGCACCGATGACGCTGCCATACTATTCACGTTCATAGTTCGAGATATACCCCGAGTTTAAGAACCCACCATTATGAATCTTACCGAATTAAAGAATACGCCGGTATCTGAACTGATTACACTCGGCGAAAAGATGGGGCTAGAAAGTCTGGCCCGTATGCGTAAACAAGATATTATCTTCTCTATCCTTAAGCAGCATGCAAAAAGTGGAGAAGATATCTTCGGTGACGGTGTGCTGGAGATATTGCAGGATGGATTTGGATTTCTCCGTTCAGCAGACAGCTCCTACCTTGCCGGTCCCGATGATATCTACGTTTCTCCCAGCCAAATCCGCCGTTTTAACCTCCGTACCGGTGACACAATTTCAGGTAAAATCCGTCCACCTAAAGAAGGTGAACGCTATTTTGCACTGTTGAAAGTTAACGAAGTTAACTTTGATAAACCAGAAAATGCCCGTAGTAAAATCCTTTTTGAAAACTTAACTCCTCTGCATGCTAATAATCGCTTGCGTATGGAGCGTGGTAATGGTTCCACTGAGGATCTGACAGCCCGTGTTCTGGATCTGGCTGCACCGATTGGCCGTGGACAACGTGGTCTTATCGTAGCGCCACCAAAAGCGGGTAAGACCATGTTGCTGCAAAATATTGCTGCTAACATTGCTCACAATCATCCAGATTGTGTATTGATGGTACTTTTGATTGATGAACGTCCAGAAGAAGTAACCGAAATGCAACGTCTGGTGAAAGGTGAAGTTATTGCTTCTACTTTTGATGAACCCGCTTCCCGTCACGTTCAGGTGGCAGAAATGGTCATTGAGAAAGCAAAACGCCTGGTTGAACATAAAAAAGACGTTATTATCCTGCTTGATTCTATTACCCGCTTGGCTCGTGCTTATAACACGGTTGTCCCTGCATCTGGTAAGGTACTGACCGGTGGTGTAGATGCTAATGCGTTACATCGTCCAAAACGTTTCTTCGGTGCTGCACGTAATGTGGAAGAGGGTGGAAGCCTGACCATTATTGCGACTGCGTTGGTGGATACGGGCTCTAAGATGGATGAAGTGATTTACGAAGAGTTCAAAGGCACTGGTAACATGGAACTGCTCCTCTCCCGTAAAATTGCTGAAAAACGTGTCTTCCCAGCTATCGATTACAACCGTTCCGGTACACGTAAAGAAAATCTACTCACCACGACTGAAGAGCTACAGAAAATGTGGATTCTTCGCAAAATTATTCACCCGATGGGAGAAATTGATGCGATGGAATTCCTTATCAATAAGTTGGCTATGAGCAAAACAAACGACGATTTCTTTGACATGATGAAACGTTCGTAGTTTCTAACTCACTTTACGATGATTTTAATAAACGCCACGATTTCGTGGCGTTTTTTGCATCCATGATTATGGTGTTGTAAATATGGTATGTATTTTGCAAACATTTCACATACTGCCATCTATTTAAAATTAAATGTCACAAAAATGATATAAAGGCCATTAATTTTTCCATAATAAAGCAGTGTTTTCGCAAGCTGGAGTGCTTGTGGGATTGGGTTTTGGATAATAAATAACCAGGGTGTCTTTATTTTTACAGAGAGTTGTTATCGTGAATATTTTCAGCATGGATATCGAAGTTTTTTGCGTTTTTCTGTTTTCGTTTGCGTTTTTGTTTATAGCGCGCAAAGTAGCAAAGAAAATCGGTCTCGTTGATAAACCCAATTATCGTAAGTGTCATCAGGGATTGGTGCCTTTGGTGGGAGGGATATCAGTATTTACCGGGGTCTGTTTTGCTTTTGTTATCACTAAAGAATTTATTCCTCATAAGTGGTTATATTTGGTTTGTGCTGGTGTGCTGGTATTTATTGGCGCATTGGATGACCGTTTTGACATCAGCGTTAAGATCCGGGCAACTATCCAGGCTCTGGTTGGTATTGCGATGATGTATTTTGCCGGCTTGAAATTAAATAGTCTTGGTTATGCTTTTGGCTCTTGGGACATGACACTTGGGCCGTTCAGTTATGTTGTGACTTTATTTGCTGTCTGGGCTGCCATCAATGCATTCAATATGGTTGATGGAATAGATGGATTGTTGGGTGGATTATCCTGCGTCTCTTTCGGTGCTTTAGGGATCTTACTGTATCAAAGTGGTAACACTGCACTGGCATTATGGTGTTTTGCATTTATTGCTGCCATTCTCCCTTATATTATTTTTAATCTTGGTTTATTAAGCCAGCGTTTCAAAGTGTTTATGGGGGACGCAGGCAGTACATTGATTGGTTTTACAATTATCTGGTTGCTTATTGAATCTACTCAGGGGAATGAGCATCCGGTTAATCCAGTGACTGCATTATGGATTATCGCCATTCCATTAATGGATATGGTTGCCATTATGTACCGTCGGTTACGTAAAGGGATGAGCCCATTTTCTCCTGACAGACAACATATTCATCATCTGATTATGCGGGCTGGATTCTCATCACGTCAGGCATTTATCTTGATTACTGTTGCCGCAGCTTTATTCGCTGCTATTGGAATTACCGGGGAATGGTTGGAGTTTGTGCCTGAATGGGTAATGTTGGCACTTTTTTTGCTTGCATTTATGTTGTATGGCTATTGCATCAAGCACGCATGGCGGGTGGCTCGTTTCATCAAACGGCAAAAACGTCGTATGCGCCGTTCAGTTAACCATTAAACATCTATCTAACAGAGGTTTTGTGCAGTGATAAAATCAGAAACGAAATCTATTCAGGATGAACAAGCTCTGGAACATGAGCTGGATATCAGAGCCTTGTGCAGTGCTCTATGGCGCGGAAAGATATGGATTGTCGTACTGACAGTTATTTTCGTTGCTATAGCTCTTGGTGTGACATATCTGATGCAACAAAAATGGAGTGCAACGGCCACTACTGACTTGCCTACCACTAGTCATTTGGGGAGCTATTACTCTCAGCAGCAGTTTTTGCGCAATTTGGATACTCACATTAACATTTCACCGGAAACGCAGTTACCGTCTATTCCGGAAGAAGCTTATAAGGAATTCGTTACTCAGGTCGCGGCATATGATACTCGCCGTGAATTCTGGTTAAAATCTGATTATTACAAGCAGCATCAGAAAGGTGATGTCAGAGTTGACGCGGCCTTATTAGATGAATTAGTCAACAATATTCAGTTCATTCCTCATGATGATAAAAAAGTGTTGAATGACAGTATTAAACTGACAGCAGAATCTTCTGCACAAGCAAATCAACTCTTGCGCCAGTACATTGCTTTTGCTAACAGTCGTGCCAGTACTCATTTGAATGATGAAGTAAAAGGGGCATGGGCTACCCGCACTCAGTCTATGACAGCATTGGTTAAGCGCCAGGAAATGGTTGCTAAAGCGGTTTATAACCGCGAAATGAATGTGTTACAGCAATCGCTGAAGGTTGCAGAAAAACAAGGAATTCGGCGTAATCAAACTGATACTCCGATGGATCAATTGCCTGACTCAAAAATGTTTATGTTAGGTGCGCCGTTATTACAGGCTCAGCTTGAAACTCTGGAAGCGACAGGTCCCGACTATGATGTGGATTATGACCAGAATATTGCAATGTTAGCGACGTTAAATGTTGGTCCGACATTACAGGATCAATTTCAGACTTACCGCTATTTGAGAACACCAGAGGAACCCGTTACCAGAGACAGTCCTCGCAGAGTGTTTTTGATAATCATGTGGGGCGCAGTTGGTGCCTTGGTTGGTGCTGGCGTGGCATTAATACGACGTTCACGTAAATAATCAAATAATTATATGAATAACTGCTTCTTAGAGATATTTTCTGCAACTCCAGAAGCAGAAGTAAATAGCATCAAAGAGTATTTTTTGCAGGAAAGTCTGCAAGTTACTGACCAA
Source organism: Photorhabdus khanii NC19 (assembly GCF_000517265.1). GTDB lineage: Bacteria > Pseudomonadota > Gammaproteobacteria > Enterobacterales > Enterobacteriaceae > Photorhabdus > Photorhabdus khanii. Next base: position 526,012 of record NZ_AYSJ01000004.1, on the reverse strand, counting down.
TAAGAGAGTCACTGTGAAAGTGTTGACTGTGTTTGGTACCCGGCCGGAAGCCATCAAGATGGCTCCGCTGGTACATGCATTGGCAAGGGATGAAGCCTTTGAAGCAAAAGTATGTGTCACCGCCCAACATCGGGAAATGTTGGATCAGGTGTTACATCTTTTTGAGATCACTCCCGATTTTGATCTCAATATTATGAAATCAGGGCAGGATTTAACGGATATTACATGTCGTATTCTGGAAGGATTGAAGCCCGTTTTGACAGAATTTAAGCCTGATGTTGTATTAGTTCACGGAGATACCACAACAACTATGGCGACCAGTTTGGCTGCGTTCTACCAGCGTATCCCTGTTGGTCATATTGAAGCTGGACTAAGAACCGGTGATCTCTATTCCCCTTGGCCGGAAGAGGCAAACCGTAAGATTGCCGGGCATTTGGCAATGTATCATTTTGCTCCGACGGAAAACTCTCGCAAGAATTTACAGAAAGAATCAATTGCAGATAATCGAGTTTTTGTCACGGGTAATACGGTGATCGATGCGTTGTTGTGGGTACGCGATCGAATAATGAATGATGAAGCTATGCGGAATAAGCTGGCGGAACATTACCCGTTTATTGATACTAATAAAAAAATGATCTTGGTAACGGGTCATCGTCGTGAAAGTTTTGGTGGTGGATTTGTGCGAATTTGTGAAGCATTGGCACAGATAGCCCGCGCCCATCCAGAAGTACAGGTAGTCTATCCGGTCCATCTAAACCCGAATGTCAGTGAGCCGGTAAAGCGTATTTTGCATGATATTGATAACATCATTCTCATCGAACCACAGGACTATTTACCATTCGTCTATTTGATGAATCATGCCTATATGATCCTGACGGATTCCGGTGGTATTCAAGAAGAAGCACCTTCTTTAGGAAAACCTGTACTGGTGATGCGTAATACTACTGAACGGCCAGAAGCGGTGGATGCGGGAACGGTACGTCTGGTAGGGACAGAAACAAGAACAATTGTGGAGGAGGTGACTCGATTGTTGACAGACGATACTGCCTATCAGCAAATGAGCCGCGCTCATAATCCTTACGGGGATGGCGATGCCTGTCAACGTATTCTCGACGTTTTGAAGAAAATCAGGTGACACTATGAGTTTTGAAACTATATCAGTTATCGGTCTTGGTTATATTGGTTTGCCAACTGCGGCAGCGTTTGCATTGCACAATAAGAAAGTCATTGGGGTAGATGTTAACCAGCATGCGGTAGAAACGATTAACCGTGGCGCAATTCATATTGTAGAACCGGATCTGGATAAAGTGGTGAAAATTGCTGTGGAAGGTGGCTACCTGAAAGCAGTAGTTTCTCCGTTACCCGCAGATGCTTTTCTGATAGCTGTTCCAACTCCTTTTAAAGGTGATCATGAGCCGGATATGACATATGTCCGTTCTGCCGCTGAATCCGTGGCGCGGGTTCTGAAAAAAGGCGATCTGGTTATTCTGGAATCTACCTCGCCAGTGGGTGCGACAGAGCAGATGGCAGAATGGTTAGCGGCAGAGCGCCCTGATCTGACTTTCCCACAACAGGTGGGAGATGAATCTGATATTGATATTGCTTACTGTCCTGAACGTGTATTACCGGGACAGGTTATGGTCGAGCTGATTAAGAATGACCGCGTTATTGGCGGTATGACGTCAAAATCTTCGGCCAGAGCCAGTGAACTGTATAGAATCTTCCTTGAAGGTGAATGTGTTATCACTAACTCAAGAACAGCAGAAATGTGTAAGCTGACAGAAAACAGTTTCCGGGATGTGAACATTGCATTTGCCAACGAACTTTCTCTGATTTGTGCTGAACAAGGCATCAATGTGTGGGAACTTATCAGTCTGGCAAACCGTCATCCCCGTGTAAATATTCTTCAGCCCGGCCCTGGAGTGGGGGGGCATTGTATTGCTGTTGACCCGTGGTTCATTGTTTCCCAAAATCCGGAACAATCACGTCTTATCCATACAGCACGTCTGGTTAATGATGGCAAGCCACTGTGGGTTGTGGATCAAGTAAAAGCGGCTGTTGCGGATTGTCTGGCTGAAAGTGGAAAGCGTGCAAGCGAAGTGAAAATCGCCTGTTTTGGCCTGGCATTTAAGCCAAATATTGATGACTTACGTGAGAGTCCAGCGGTATATATCACTCGTATGATTGCTCAATGGCATGCAGGTGAGACATTGGCTGTAGAGCCTAATGTCCATGAATTACCTGCTTCCTTGAAAGGAATGACTCAATTGATTAACCTGGAAAAAGCGTTGGAAGAAGCTGATATCTTGTTGATGCTGGTGGATCATAATCAGTTTAAAGCTGTAAATGGTTGTGAAATTAAACAGAAATGGATTGTGGATACAAAAGGAGTCTGGCGTTGAGACGTATTCTAATCACAGGTGGAGCAGGTTTTATTGGCTCCGCTGTTGTGCGGCATATTATTGATAATACAGAAGACAGCGTGGTTGTAGTTGATAGCCTGACTTATGCTGGTAATCTGGAGTCTCTTGACTCTGTTACGGATAGCACACGTTATGCGTTTGAACAGATTGATATCTGTCAGCGTGAAGCACTGGATCGGGTTTTGGAGCAGTATCAGCCGGATTGTGTGATGCATCTTGCGGCAGAAAGCCATGTAGATCGCTCTATTGATGGCCCTGCGGCATTTGTCGAAACTAACATTGTTGGTACCTATACTTTGTTGGAAGCTGCTCGGGCTTTTTGGCAGAAACTGAGTAAAGAGAAACAAGCTGCCTTTCGTTTCCATCATATTTCAACGGATGAAGTGTATGGAGATTTGCATGGTGAGGATGGTTTCTTTACTGAAACAACACCTTATGCGCCAAGCAGTCCATATTCAGCGTCCAAGGCATCCAGTGACCATTTGGTAAGAGCATGGCACCGTACTTATGGTTTACCGACAATTATCACCAATTGTTCAAATAACTATGGCCCTTACCATTTCCCGGAAAAATTGATCCCATTAATAATTTTGAATGCATTAGCAGGCAAATCTTTGCCGGTATACGGCGAAGGGAAGCAAATCCGTGATTGGTTGTACGTGGAAGATCACGCCAGAGCGCTTTATTTGGTTGTAACAGAAGCTGAACCGGGTAAAACCTATAATATTGGCGGTCATAACGAACGCAAAAATATTGATGTGGTTTGTGCCATTTGTGAGCTTCTGGAAGAATTTCGTCCTGAGAAGCCAGCAGGTACTGCTTATTATCGTGACTTGATTACTCATGTCGCAGATCGTCCTGGTCATGATATGCGTTATGCCATTGACGCTGCGAAAATTGAGCATGAGCTGGGTTGGAAACCACAGGAAACCTTCGAATCCGGGATTCGCAAAACAGTTCAATGGTATCTGGAAAATGAAAATTGGTGGCGTAGGGTTCAGGATGGATCGTATGCTGGTGAACGTCTTGGGTTAGGTGAAAACTAAGCTACTCTGGAGGTAACATGAAAGGCATTATTCTGGCAGGGGGCTCGGGTACCCGGTTGCATCCGATAACACGAGGTGTTTCCAAACAACTACTGCCAATTTATGATAAGCCGATGATTTACTATCCTTTGTCAGTACTGATGCTGGCAGGGATACGTGATGTTCTGATTATCTCCACACCAGAAGATTTACCTTCTTTCCGCCGGCTGTTTGGCAATGGTGACGAATTTGGTATTCGCTTGAGTTATAAAGAACAGCCATCACCAGATGGTTTAGCTCAGGCTTTTTTGATTGGTGAAGAGTTTATTAACGGGGAGCCCAGTTGCTTGGTATTGGGAGATAATATCTACTTCGGGCAAGCGTTTAGCCCAAAACTGAAAAAAGTTGTTTCCCGTGGAAAAGGGGCGACTATTTTTGGTTATCAGGTGATGGATCCTGAACGATTTGGTGTGGTGGAATTTGATGACGAGTTCCACGTTCTTTCCATAGAGGAAAAGCCGGAAAATCCAAAATCAAACTGGGCGGTAACGGGTCTCTATTTCTATGATAATCAGGTCGTGGATTTTGCCAGGCAGGTAAAACCTTCTGCACGGGGTGAGTTGGAAATTACCAGCATTAACCAGATGTATTTGGAACGTGGTGAGTTGAATGTTGAACTGTTAGGGCGTGGTTTTGCCTGGCTGGATACGGGTACTCATGACAGCTTGATTGAGGCTAGCACTTTTGTGCAGACTGTTGAGAAACGTCAGGGTTTTAAAATTGCTTGTCTTGAAGAAATTGCTTGGCGTAATGGCTGGTTGGATGATGAGCAGTTAAGAAAGACAGCAAAATCCTTATCAAAAACTGGCTACGGTCAATATCTGCTGGATCTACTTCATGTCCGTTCGCGCCAGTATTGAACCATTAGAGTGGGATAGTCATTACTTTGGGTTGCCCACTGCTCGCCTTGATTTCACACCTGATGCCAGGTTGTTAACTTTACCTCAATTAGAACAGTACGCTTTGGTGCAGGCCAAAGTGCCCGCACAACGATTAGATCTCATTGATGGGTTATCCGTGTTGGGTTTTTCGCTGGTGGAGGGGGAAGTTGATCTTTCCTTAAGGATTGGCATAGAAAATGCTTATATTACTCATAGTAACAACTCTAAGAATGTGCTGATCCCGGCGGAACAGCGGGATATCCCGATTCTGAAAGAGATAGCTGCCAAAATATTTTCTTTAAGCCGTTTCCGTGCCCCGTGGTATCAGCCGCAGGATAGTGGCCGTTTCTATGCTACCTGGGTTGAGAAAGCGGTATTAGGGACATTTGATCATCAATGTTTACTGGTAAACGGAGATAACGGACAACCCGCAGGGTTTGTTACTTTGCGGGATTTAGGGAATGGTGAGGCTCGTATGGGGTTGCTGGCCGTATTTCCAGGAAATACCGGCGGTGGAATTGGTTCAAAATTAATGTCGGTGGCGCAACAGTGGTGTCAACACCATCAAATACAGCAATTAAGAATTGCAACACAAACCAGCAACATCGCTGCTTTGCGCCTTTATACACGCAGTGGTGCACTTGTTGAAAGCACTGCTTATTGGTTATATAGGGGACGAAATGATTCCATTTAACAGACCACCAGTAGTCGGCACTGAATTAGATTACATGAAGCAGGCAATGGAGAGCGGTAAGCTTTGTGGGGACGGTGGTTTTACCAAACGTTGTGAAGAGTGGATGGAACAACATTTCGGCTGCCCGAAAGTTTTGCTGACGCCATCCTGCACAGCTTCTCTGGAAATGGCGGCTATTTTGCTGAATATCCAGCCCGGTGATGAAGTTATCATGCCGAGTTTCACTTTTGTTTCCAGTTCTAATGCGTTTGTACTGCGTGGGGCAACCGTTGTTTTTGTGGATATCCGTCCAGATACCATGAATATTGATGAAACCAAAATCGAAGCGGCGATTACAGATAAAACACGAGTGATTGTTCCGGTTCATTACGCTGGTGTGGCTTGTGAAATGGATACCATCATGGCTCTGGCAGAGAAATATAATCTGTTTGTCGTGGAAGATGCAGCCCAGGGGGTAATGTCTACTTATAAGGGGCGCGCATTGGGAACTATCGGGCACATTGGTTGCTACAGTTTCCATGAAACCAAAAACTACTCTTCTGGTGGTGAAGGCGGTGCAGCACTTATCAATGATGAATCCCTGATCTCGCGTGCTGAAATCGTCCGTGAAAAAGGAACGAATCGTAGCCAGTTTTTCCGTGGTCAAGTTGATAAATACACTTGGCGCGATATTGGTTCCAGTTATCTGATGTCAGATCTTCAAGCTGCTTATTTGTGGGCGCAACTCGAAGAAGCTAAGAAAATCAATGAACGTCGTCTTGCTTTGTGGAATACCTATTATCAGGTATTAAAACCGCTGGCTGATGCTGGTTACCTGACATTACCTGTAGTACCGGAAGGATTGGAACATAATGCTCATATGTTCTATATCAAACTGAAAGATGTTGAAGAGCGTTCTGCATTTAATAGCTATATGAAAGATGCTGGTGTACTGACGGTATTTCATTATGTTTCTCTGCATACCAGCCCGGGCGGTGAAAAATTTGGCCGTTTCCACGGAAAAGATCGTTTCACTACCAGTGAAAGTGATCGCTTGGTACGTTTGCCAATGTTTTACAACATAACAGATGCTGAACAGCAGAGTGTTATCGAACATATCAGGGAATACTTCGCCTGATATGTCATTGGCTAAAGCATCAATATGGACTGCGGGCTCTACACTGATAAAAATCGGTGTGGGGCTTTTAATCGTTAAATTACTGGCCGTTGCTTTCGGCCCTAGCGGGGTTGGGCAGGCAGGTAACTTCCGTCAGCTCATTACTGTCCTTGGGGTGTTGGCTGGTGCCGGTATTTTTAATGGTGTGACTAAATATGTTGCGGAGTATCAGCAGCAACCAGAAAGGTTGCGTGCGGTACTGGGGACTTCTTCTGCCATTATTCTCGGGTTTTCCACTCTGTTGGCCGTGATTTTTCTGTTGTTTAGCGGGCCGATCAGTATTGGGTTATTTGGTCATAGGGATTATGAGCCAGTTGTGCAGGCGCTCTCATTTATTCAAATGGGTATTGCCTGTGCTAACTATTTTCTGGCTATTTTGAAAGGATACCGGGATGCTCAGGGGAATGCGCTGGCGATTATTCTCGGTAGTTTGATAGGAGTGATTGCCTATTATTTCTGTTTCACCCTTGGTGGGTATGAAGGTGCTTTAGCTGGTTTGGCCTTAGTGCCGGCGCTGATAATATTTCCAGCGGGATTGATGCTTTTGCGTCGTAAAGAGATTTCATTCTCATATCTTAAGCCCATGTGGGATAAGGTACTGGCTAGCGAGCTCGGCAAATTTACCCTTATGGCTCTGTTGACTTCCATTACCTTACCGGTTGCTTACATTATGATGCGAAACTTGCTGGCAGCGCATTATAGTTGGGATGATGTGGGTATTTGGCAAGGTGTAAGCAGTATTTCCGATGCTTACCTGCAATTTATCACTGCTTCTTTCAGCGTTTATCTGTTGCCAACGCTTTCACGATTGAAGGGTAAAGGCGAAATATCAAATGAAATAGTTAAAGCGTTGAAATTTGTTTTGCCAGCAGTGGCATTTGCAAGTTTTACCGTATGGTTGTTGCGCGATTTTGCCATCTGGTTGTTGTTTTCTGACAAATTTACTGCTATGCGTGATTTGTTTGCTTGGCAATTGATTGGTGATGTATTGAAAGTGGGCGCTTACGTTTTTGGTTATCTGGTGATTGCCAAAGCGGCGTTGCGTTTTTATGTGCTGACTGAAGTCAGCCAGTTTTTGCTGCTTACTGGTTTTGCCCACTGGCTGATTCCTGTTAATGGATCGTTAGGTGCAGCGCAAGCTTATATGGCAACTTATATTGTTTATTTCACCCTTTGTTGTGGTGCATTTCTTATTTATCGCAGGCGAGCATGACAACCCTAATTCACGTCCTGGGATCTGATATCCCCCATCATAATCGAACGGTATTGCGCTTTTTTAATGACGTCTTAGCGCAAGAAATTGGTTTTTCAGCCAAACCAAAGTTTATGGTAGTGGCTAGGGATCGAGCTTCATTGGGTGATTGCCCGGCATTGGATATGGCATTTTTCGACAGTAAAAAATCTCTGTCTCAAGCTGTTATTGTTAAAGCCCAGTCAGACCGGGATTGCCGATTTTTTTTTCATGGGCAATTTAATGCGGGTTTGTGGTTAGCGTTGTTATCAGGAAAAATCAAACGCAATCAATTCTGGTGGCATGCTTGGGGCGCCGATCTTTATGAAGACTCCTGTCAGTTAAAATTCCGTCTGTTTTATTTCCTGCGTCGCCTGGCGCAACGTCGGGTAGGGCATGTATTTGCGGTTCGGGGAGATCTCTATTTTTATTCTCAACATCATCCGAAAGTACCAACGTCATTGCTCTATTTCCCAACCAGAATGGACCCAGCCTTGACGATTGCAGAAAAAGTGCCTTCTGACGATAACAAAATGGCAATTTTGTTGGGGAACTCCGGTGATCGATCAAATCGTCATATTGCTGCACTGAAAGCTATTCATAAGCAGTTTGGTGATAAGGTACAAATAGTCATCCCAATGGGTTATCCGGAAAATAATCAGGCTTATATTGAGCAGGTTGAGCAGGTTGCTTTATCGCTGTTCCGGCCGGAGAATTTAACAATTCTTAAGCAAAATATGGCGTTTGATGATTATTTGGCATTATTGCGCCGTTGTGATTTAGGGTATTTCATTTTTAACCGCCAGCAGGGGATTGGAACAATTTGTCTGTTGATACAATTTGGTGTGCCGCTTGTGCTTAGCCGTCAGAATCTTTTTTGGCAGGATTTAACAGAACAGCAGGTTCCGGTATTTTTCTCCGATGATTCTTTAGATAACCAACTAATTATGGAAGCACAACGGCAGATGCTTTCCTTAGATAGAAATGCGATAACTTTCTTCAGCCCGAATTTTGTTGATGGCTGGCGGCAAGCGCTGGTAAAAGCGGCAGGAGAGCAGCAATGACTTTAACGCAATTTGGCGGATTATTTGTTGTTTATCTGATATCACTGGTTTTTATCCTGACGTTGACTTATCAGGAATTCCGGCGTGTACGCTTTAATTTTAACGTGTTCTTCTCATTGCTTTATTTGCTAACATTTTATTTTGGTTTCCCTCTGACATGCTTGTTGGTTTTTCAATTCGATGTTGAGGTGGTACCTGTAGATTCCTTATTACACGCTCTGCTGGCTTCAACTTGTTTTTATGGAATTTATTACGTCAGTTATAAAACCCGGCTAAGAAAGCCGTCTATACAGCTTAAAACACCCGTATTCACCATGAACCGGGTAGAAACGAACTTCACATGGTTATTGCTGGTATTGGTTGCGGTTGTGACCGTTGGGTTGTTCTTTATGCAAAACGGTTTTCTATTGTTTAAATTACAGTCGTACAGTCAGATTTTTTCCAGTCAGGTTTCTGGTGTTGCTTTAAAGCGGTTCTTTTACTTCTTTATTCCTGCCATGTTAGTAGTTTATTTCTTGAAACCGACACAATTACGCTGGTTGTTTTTTCTGATGAGCACGGTTGCTTTTGGGATTCTGACTTATGTCATTGTTGGGGGAACAAGGGCTAATATTATTATTGCGTTTGCGTTATTCCTGTTTATCGGCATTGTTCGTGGCTGGATAACCTTGTGGATGCTGATGACTGCGGGAGTAATGGGAATTGTTGGCATGTTCTGGTTGGCGCTCAAACGTTATAGCCTGGATGTCAATGGTGCAGAAGCGTTTTATACCTTCCTCTACCTCACTAGGGATACTTTCTCGCCGTGGGAAAATCTGGCGTTATTGCTGAATAACTACGACAAAATCGATTTTCAGGGGTTAGCACCGATTATCCGTGATTTCTATGTTTTTATTCCAAGCTGGCTCTGGCCTGGGCGCCCTGATGCGGTGTTGAATTCAGCGAATTACTTCACCTGGGAAGTACTGGATAACCACTCTGGTCTGGCAATCTCCCCGACTTTGATAGGTTCTCTGGTGGTTATGGGCGGGGTACTGTTTGTTCCGGTTGGTGCGATTGTTGTTGGGTTGATAATTAAGTGGTTTGACTGGATTTATGAGTTAGGGAAACAGGAGACTAATCGTTATAAGGCCGCTATTTTGCAGGCATTCTGCTTTGGCGCGATCTTCAACATGATAGTACTGGCTCGTGAAGGATTGGATTCATTTGTTTCCCGTGTGGTATTTTTCTGTATTATTTTTGGTTTATGTCTGGTGGTTGCTAAGTTGTTGTATTGGTTACTTGAGAGTGCAGGGCTTATTAGAAAATACCTGACCAGTAACCTGGCTGTATCGCAAAAACGTCTGTTGCAATGTAAGGAAAGAAAATGGGGCTAAACAATATTCCCAAATATAGTATTCGCGGTCTGAATATTTGGGGCTTCCGCGATATGGCACACTTTCTTGACCATATTTTTCAAAGTGGGCAGGTAAAAACCGGTACTCTGGTTGCGGTTAATGCGGAAAAAGTTCTGACGGCAGAGGAAGATAAAGCGTTAAGTACACTGCTGGGCGAAGTAGAGTATCTGTATGCTGATGGTATCAGCATTGTACGCGCTATCCGCCGTAAATACCCTGATGCTGAAGTTTCCCGCGTAGCCGGTGCTGATCTGTGGGAAGCCATCATGGAGCGTGCTGGCAAAGAAGGCACCCCCGTTTTTCTGGTTGGCGGTAAACCAGAGATATTGGAACAGACGGAAAACAAACTGCGGACTCAGTGGAACGTTAATATTGTTGGTAGTCAGAATGGTTATTTCACGTCAGAAGAGCGTGATGTTGTTTTTGAACGGATTCATGCTAGCGGAGCCGCAATTGTGACAGTTGCAATGGGGTCGCCTAAGCAAGAAATTTTCATGCGTGACTGTTGTAAAATTCATTGCGGTGCTCTCTATATGGGAGTTGGTGGTACTTATGACGTATTCACCGGCCACGTAAAACGTGCGCCAAAAGTATGGCAGAACCTAGGGCTTGAGTGGTTTTATCGTTTGTTATCACAGCCAAGTCGTGTCCGTCGTCAGTTTAAGTTATTGAAATTTCTGGGATATTACTACCGCAATCGTCTGTAAATATGTTGTCTGCCTGTCGTATAACAATTTGCGGCAGGCTGTTAAAAAATTCATTTCACAGCGTCTATATAACCGTTTGATCCTGCCGGGCTTTTGTCATCTGTACTAATTATTAGGTAATTTTTTATTTCACTGAGCGGAAAAACGTGTTTTGATCCTTGCCATTTTTATGGCTGGTCAAAACCAGTCTTGTATATTTTGAACTATTGCACATTAAAACACATAACAATGGACAGGGAATTTATGGCAGATCAACAACAGGGCCTACAACGAGGTTTAGAAGCCCGTCATATTGAGCTAATCGCATTAGGTGGAACTATTGGTGTCGGTCTGTTTATGGGCTCAGCCAGCACGTTGAAATGGGCTGGTCCTTCTGTTTTGCTGGCTTACATTATTGCCGGAATTTTTGTTTTCTTCATTATGCGATCCATGGGTGAAATGCTGTTTCTTGAGCCTGTCACGGGTTCTTTCGCTTCTTTTGGTCATAAATATCTCAGCCCATATTGGGGATGCCTGACCGCTTGGGGTTATTGGTTTATGTGGGTGGCAGTAGGGATATCAGAAATAACAGCTATCGGAGTTTATGCCGAGTTCTGGTTTCCTGAGCTTCCCCAATGGGTATCAGCATTGATTGCGGTGGCATTAGTCGCTTTAGCGAACCTCGCGGCGGTACGTCTTTATGGTGAACTGGAATTTTGGTTTGCTATGATTAAAGTGACCACAATTATCGTCATGATCCTGATTGGCTTGGGATTGATATTTTTTGGTATTGGTAATCAATGGCAACCTATTGGATTGGATAATCTGACTGCTCATGGTGGCTTTTTTGCTGGTGGTTGGCAAGGGTTTCTGTTTGCGCTTTGTATTGTTGTTGCGTCTTATCAGGGTGTGGAACTGGTAGGCATCACTGCGGGTGAAGCTAAGAATCCACAGGTTACGTTGAAAAAAGCGATTAATAATATTCTCTGGCGTATTCTGATTTTCTACGTGGGGGCGATTTTTATTGTTGTTACCTTATTTCCGTGGATAGAAGTTGGTTCACAGGGTAGTCCGTTTGTGATGACCTTTACCAAAGTGGGTATCACTTCAGCGGCAGCTGTGATTAACTTTGTGATATTGACCGCTGCACTTTCTGGTTGTAACAGTGGCATGTACAGCGGTGGACGGATGCTCTACGCATTGGCGCAAAACCGTCAGTTACCTTCATCGCTAACAAAATTGTCAAAGAATGGTGTGCCGGTAATCGGTATTGCCATTACAATTTTGTGCTTGCTGATAGGTTCCAGTTTGAATTACCTGATCCCAAATCCACAGGCAGTTTTTGTTTATGTTTACAGTGCCAGTGTATTGCCGGGAATGATTCCGTGGTTTGTTATTCTGGTGAGCCAGTTGCGTTTTCGTCAGTACCATCAAGAGGCACTGAAGCAACATAGTTTTAAATCTATCCTGTTCCCCTATGTGAATTATCTGACACTGGCATTTTTATGCTGTGTATTGGTAGGTATGGCAATTAACCCGGATACTCGTTTCTCATTGCTGGTAGGTGGAGGTTTTCTGCTGATAGTGTCGCTGATTTATTGGATAGTAAGGTTTTTTTGCAGCAGAAAACCAACAGTCTGATTTACTGTCATAGCTGTAGCGGGTAGTGGCGTGATAGCTGGCTTTATCAACGAAGTGAGTAAGGTGTAATCAAACGCATCATTTCTTAAAAAAAGCGCTGGACAGTATATCATTAAATCCGTACTATCCCCATCCGCAACGGCGTTAAGCGCCCGTAGCTCAGCTGGATAGAGCGCTGCCCTCCGGAGGCAGAGGTCTCAGGTTCGAATCCTGTCGGGCGCACCATTAATTTGCGTGCAAGAGCTGCGGTGTATTTCCGCTGTTTGTAAGTTGCAATATAGTAGTAAAATAGCTGTTATGGTGGCTATAGCTCAGTTGGTAGAGCCCTGGATTGTGATTCCAGTTGTCGTGGGTTCGAGTCCCATTAGCCACCCCATCTTTTTTATGACACGCGAGGGTGGCGGAATTGGTAGACGCGCTAGCTTCAGGTGTTAGTGTCCTTACGGACGTGGGGGTTCAAGTCCCCCCCTTCGCACCATAAAAAAGAAAAAAATTTCGGCGAGTAGCGCAGCTTGGTAGCGCAACTGGTTTGGGACCAGTGGGTCGGAGGTTCGAATCCTCTCTCGCCGACCAAATTCTGAAGGACCCTGCAATGCAGGGTTTTTTGCTTTCTCCTTTCCTATTTTTTGTTTCCCCTTCTGTTCATTACTCGTAGTGTGTGCTTGATTCAATTTAAGTTCAGTGAATTGTTTTCCGACATTAGCTACTTGTTTTATATAATAATTTTTCATCTTGTTGTATTTTGACGACGATTGATATATTAGCTGTCTCAAATAAGAGACTTATAACATATTGAATTAAAATGAAAAATAATAAATGTGTTATACGTTGTCTCAAATAAGAGACAGTCAATGAAGTGGATTTTGTGATGATTTGCTTTCTCGTTGTAATAAATAGAGAAATAACCGATGAGGTGAAGCGATTTATCATCCGGATAAAAGTTGGCATGTTAAATGCATTACTACAAAACGTAGATGCTCATCCTATTTCTTATGACAGCATATGCTTCATAAACCCAGGGATGATGCAGAGCCGATTATCGGTGCCTATTGTCCATGTCACAGATGAGTAAGATATAGCCATCTTTTCATCGCCGATCGGACTTAACGTTGAGTGAGGCACTATCCGTCTGTAGACCTGATTGTATTTGTACACCTATCTTTATTTCTAGGGTAGGTGTTTTTTTTGTCTATCGTTAGGGAATCTCTGATAGATTTATATACTGTTTAGATATTAATATAAGCAAAACAGGAAATACGACTATTGGTTTCTGCTATAAAACTGACTTAGTTACAGTTATTTCTTCCTAACTTATTTAAAGGAAATAGAGATGTCAAAAATGATCGGATGCTTTGGTTGTGGTCAAATGTTGCATGAATCGGCACAATCATGCCCGCATTGTGGTGCGGTGATAAAGGCATATTCTTCTGGTAGTAAAAGCAGAATTGTTGCTGCATTGTTGGCATTTTTTCTTGGCTTTATTGGTGCTCATAAATTTTATCTGGGTAAAATTGGTATGGGGATTTTATATTTGTTATTTTGCTGGACATTTATCCCCTATTTTATCTCATTTATTGAATTTATTATTTATCTTTGCACTTCTGATGAAGATTTTGCCAGAAAGTATGGCTAGAAAAATGCCCTCGTGTGGAGGGCATTTTTAATCAATGAAATGAATATCTTAAAGGAATAGTGATGGATAGATTATGAAACTAGAGGTTAGCTGGCACTATTGGCTATTAGCTACATCACTCTCGCGCTTTAAAGTTAGCACCAATCCCTCACGGCGAACCTGTGCCGCTTCTTCCGGTTTGCGTAACTTATCCAATGCATCTGCTAACCAGGCATAATCATGGGCATCTGGCCGCTGATCTAATGCGGCTTGAAAATCTTTTGTTGCTTTTTCCCATTCTCCGTGGCGTAAAGCAACCTGTCCAAGAGTACTGTTTAGCAGAGGGGTTGCGCCATGTTGCTTTAACTGATGGTCCAGCGCTTTTTGTACCGGCTTTGGATCTTCACTTTTTAACCGTGGAATCAACGACAATAAACGTTCATCGTATTGACGTTTTAAACTTTCCAGGATGATTTTTTGTGCTGTTTCATGGTCATCACATTCAATCAAATGCTCAGATATTGCAATCTGCAAAGCCACGTTATGGCGAATTTTACGGCTTTGATCATGCCACCAGCGTTTTAAACCTTCGCTGCCTTGTTCTGCCATATATTGATTCATCAGACCGATATAGGCTTGTTGGCGTAGTTTATGAATTTGTAACTCATCATGCAGATGGATTTTCTCCATTGTTGGCAGTATATCAATCAGTGACTGGTAAGCTCCCGATCTTGTGTAAGCCTGTTCAGCCAGGCGTAAAACTTCTGGATGGCGTGAAGCTTGATTCAGAAGTTTGTCTATACCGTGGCGAGCTGCATGAATTTCACCTTGTGCCAGTTGAATACGTACACGGGTAATATCCACAGGTAACTGATTATTGTCTGCGACTTCTGCCGCACGTTCCAGATACTGATTAGTACGGAATTCATCTCCACGTTGTTGGGCTGCTTCGGCTGCCAGCAAGTAGTTGACTACAGGTTGTTCTGCATGATCAGCATTACGGGTCAGTAATTGCTCAACTTGTTTAAAATCACCTTCGGCCAGCTTGATTAACGCTTCCTTTGTTTGAGCATGAGCGCGGTTGCGTTTACGTCCGAGGAACCAACCTCGGGTACGGGAGCCTGTATGCATAACTCTACGGTAGCACCAGCCAAGGAAGCAGAGCACCATTTGTAACAGAACAAATATAATGAACAGGCCGGTAACACTGGTTTCAATATTGTAGTTGTCAGTCTGAATCAGAACATATCCCTGATGACCCGCAACGATTGGGCCAAGCACAATACCAACAATCAGTACAACAAACAGTAACAAAACTTTTAGCATAACTTAGCCCTCCAGATGGGTTTCAGAGGACTGGGACAGCAAGTTGCGAACCCGGGTTTGCATCAGTTTTTCCAGTAAAGGCTGACTTGAAAGATGATTGGGTACCGTCATGGAAACAGGTTGCTGACTGAGTGAATCAATTTCTTCTAGGAATGCTTTGGTATTTGGATCGTTGATATCAAAGTAAGCTCTGACCCAGGTTGAAACCGTTTCCAGTGATTGTTTAAAAACTTCACTCTGATGACGCGGTATTGCTTGAGCTGCAATCAACAGACGGGCACGGATATTCTCCCGTAGATAGATATCCTGATTTGGTGCCAGTAATGGTTCTGCTGTGGTATCGCGGCGACGGATAGTAATAAAATTATCTATAAAGCTGTTCCAGCTTTTATTCAGATTCTGACGCCATTCAGATAATGAACCGGTTAATTCATCATTGTCTTCATCCATAGGTAAACCATCAATTGTGTTGTCAGCCAGACGCAGGTTATCTACTTGGTTAGAGAGTTGATTAACCCGTAGGATGGCACCATCAAAATCAACCTGATTGATGGCAGATAATGCGCTGATGTCCTGTGTAATTGCACGACGGATTTCAATCAGGCTTGGATCATTCATCTCAGCGAGACTGGCATCTGCATTTTTTAGTAGGGCTGCGGCGGTGACGACATCTTGATCATTCCATAATTTCCGGCCGGCCATTTTGACTAAAAAGTCAGCTTGCGCCAGTAGCCAGCTTTTTACGTCAGAACTGGATAACGAAGAGATTTTGGCTTGTAACTCTTGCAGACGATTATCCAATTGATCATTTTGTGCTGCTTGTGAGGCAAAATGGTTTAAAGCTTGCGATTGTTCTTTGAATAGAATTTCAATACGTTGTTTATCTTGTGATTGCTGTTGTTTCAAGGATTCCAATTGTTGGCGCAGTTCATGGTTTTCCGCACTGAGTAAATGGCTTTGCTGTTGTCCGTAGTAATAAAGGCCGCCACCGATTGCCAGAATAATTGCAATAGTAATAATACTTCTCAGAGTGCCAGAACATTCTTGCTTTTGAGGCACTGTTTCGGGCGGTTGCGAGTTTCCAACCGTATTTATTGTTTTTTCAACCGTCTCTGCGGACTGTTTTTGCTCCGTCATAGTGGGCATCCCATGTCAGTTTATTCTAGTGCCTGAATTAAGGCATCGTTGTCTGCACTTTTTGCAACTTTAATATCTTGCCAGCCCAAGTTCTGGGCGGTGTGTGCAAGACGCTCGCTTACCACAACAAGGCGGCAATTTAATAACCACCTATTCCGATCACTTTCGGGAATTAAGTTATATAACAGTTGCAGTATTTCGCCACTGGTTACAATTAAAGTCTGTACTCCACATTTTTGCCAGTGGGCACTGAATTTTGCTGCCGGATAGTCTACTGGCTGGCGAAGATAACATTCACAATAACTAATTGAGGCCCCTCTTTCTGTCAACGTGTGGGCAATAACCTCACGCCCGACATTTCCTCTGAGCAACAAAGCCAGTTTATTTTCAATCTGATGTAATGATGGTAGTTCCAGCAGGATTTCGCTGGTTTCACCCTCTAATGACCAGATAATATTTATATCAGTCAATTGATGAAAAGCCAGTGCGGTTGATCTGCCAATAGCATAATAAATCAGCTTGTCAGGCCATGACAGATTAATTTTATTTAACTGTGAATTTGCATAATGAACTGCATTTTTTGACAACAGAAATACCATATCACCGGCATTCAGCTGACTGAGCTTCTCAGCTAGCTGTGGCAGCTCTGAACCTGGGTGAATATTGATTAAAGGTGCGCTGAAAGCAGTTTTTCCCGCTGCCTGTAACTTTTTGACTAATTCTTCTCCGGCAGGAGAAGGCCGTGTCACCAGAATGCTCATGTGGGGGGATTTCCTTGATAAACGTCGGTCAGAATTGCCTTCGCTCCCCGTTCCAGCAACTCTTCTGCCAGTTTAATCCCTGCCTGACTGGCATCTTTTGCTAATGCGGTTCTCTCACCACGAATAATAACGCTGCCATCCGGTGCTCCAACCAATGCCCGTAGCCAGATTTTCTCATCCTGCCAGATGGCATAGCTGCCTATTGGTACTTGGCAGCCTCCTTCCAAACGGGTATTCATTGCCCGTTCGGCAAGAACACAGATTTCTGTATCATAATGATTTAATGGTGCCAGCAGAGCTTGTGTTTGCTGGTCGTCAAGGCGGCATTCAATTCCCACAGCGCCTTGGCCAACGGCAGGTAATGATTGTTCTACAGACAACGGCATACGGATACGTTCATGCAGTTTTAACCTTTTCAATCCTGCAACAGCGAGAATGATGGCATCGTAATGACCATTATCCAGCTTATTCAGACGGGTGCCGACATTACCCCGAAGGTCACGGATAATCAGGTCGGGACGTAATGCACGGAGTTGGCACTGACGGCGTAAACTTGATGTGCCAACAATGCTGCCTGTTGGTAGTTCATCAAGAGCATTATATTTAACAGAAACAAAAGCATCGCGCGGATCATCACGTTCACAAATAGTGACCAAGCCCAGTCCTTCAGGAAAAGAGATCGGTACATCTTTCATTGAATGAACCGCGATATCGGCCCGCCCTTCAAGCAAAGCCCATTCTAATTCTTTGACAAATAGCCCCTTGCCGCCCACTTTTGCCAGAGGGGTATCCAGAATGATATCGCCTTGGGTTACCATCGGAACCAGTTGAATTTCCAAGTCTGGGTGATGTTGTTGTAATTTTTGCTGAACATGAAGTGTCTGCCATATAGCCAAAGGGCTTTGACGGGTTGCGATTCGGATGGTTTTTGTTGACATAGATGTTTAGATTTCTCAGGCTTTTCTGCCGTCATATAAATGAAAAACTAGCACTCGTTTTAACACTTCAGCAGTTTTTTTTCCAGTTAATGCCTGAGAAGAAAGTGTGCAGATTAGGTTGAAATATAAAATAAATTTTAATTTTTAAATTATTTTATATCTATATAAAGTAGATTAATTTAAATATGAATTAACTTTTTCAGTAAATTATTTCTGTAATTAGAAAATCTTGAATGAAAAGAATGACTAATTAAAATATAGCTAATGGGTTATTTTTATGAGGCGGCTGATAAAAAAGCATTAGATACATGACTTGAAAAATGAGCAGAGAAAATTTCCTTCATAAAAGAAAGTATAAAAAGTATGGTTTTTTAGGTTATTGTTATATATAACAATAAGTTATTCTGTTTTTTGTCTGGTGTCACATCGCAATTCAATTGCTTTACTGACTTTACGGTTTATCTACAAGATGTTAAATTGATCACGTTTCCGGTAATAAATTGGTAAAAATCATTCTAAATAATTCCATTAAGTTATAACAGCCGGAAGCGGGGGATTTATCTGGGCACTGGAACTCAATCGGGCGAGACGTCTTGTACCTTTACATCGAAACACTGAAGCAGAGACTGGATGCGATAAACCAACTCAGGTTAGAACGCGCCTCCACCGCCATGAGTGCGGAATTTAAACAGGTATACAGTTTACTGCCAGTATTATTGCATTATCATCATCCGATGATGCCAGGTTACATTAATGATAATGTTCCTTACGGCGTATGTTTTTTCGTGCATGATGAGTCACAAAAATCTTATCTTAATGATTTAGAAAGTAAATTAGAACACTCCATAGAACAGCCTGCTAATGGTCAGCTTCCTATTACGGGTATTTACTCAATGGGGAGTACTTCGTCAATCGGGCAAAGTAGTTGTTCTGATTTGGATATTTGGGTATGTCATCAGTCGTGGCTTGATAATGATGAGCGCCTCCTGTTGCAACGTAAGTGTACGCTTATTGAACAATGGGCGGCAGCGCTTGGTATCGAAGTCAATTTTTTTCTTATTGATGAAAACCGCTTTCGCCATAATGCCAGTGGTCGTCTTGGCGGTGAAGATTGCGGTTCTACTCAGCATATTCTGTTACTTGATGAATTTTACCGTACTGCGGTGCGTATGGCAGGTAAGCGTTTGTTATGGGAAATGGTGCCTGTAGAAGAAGAGCGCCATTATGACGAATATGTTTTATCTCTTTATGCGCAAGGTGTTCTGACGCCAAATGAGTGGCTTGATCTCGGTGGATTAGGAGAACTATCCGCTGAAGAATACTTTGGCGCCAGCTTATGGCAACTTTACAAAAGTATCGACTCTCCTTATAAAGCCGTATTGAAAAGCTTGTTGCTGGAGGCATATTCCTGGGAATATCCCAATGGTAAATTACTGGCAATGGAGATGAAACAGCGTTTGCATGCGGGTGAAATAGTTTCATTTGGCCTTGATGCATACAGCATGATGCTTGAGCGTGTTACCCGCTATCTGATAGAAATTAATGATACGACTCGCTTAGATTTAATACGTCGATGCTTCTATTTAAAAGTTTGTGAAAAGCTCTCTCTAAACCAGGATGATGAAGGTTGTACCGGTTGGCGACGTCAGGTTTTGACTCAGTTGGTATATGAGTGGAAGTGGGATACAGAGCGGTTGGGCATTCTGGATAACCGCAATTCATGGAAAATTGAGCAGGTTCGTGATGCCCATAATGAACTGCTTGATACCATGATGCAGAGTTACCGTAACCTTATCCGTTTTGCCCGCCGTAATAATCTGAGTGTCAGTGCCAGTCCACAGGATATTGGTGTGCTGACCCGTAAACTCTACGCTGCATTTGAAGCGTTGCCGGGTAAGGTGACGCTGGTTAATCCACAGATCTCACCGGACCTGTCAGAGAGACATTTAACATTTATTTATGTGCCTCAAGGACGTGCAAATCGCGGCGGCTGGTATCTTTACAATCAGGCACCGATAATTGAATCAATTATCGGTCATCAGCCTCTGGAATATAATCGTTACCTAAATAAATTGGTGTCGTGGACCTATTTTAACGGCTTATTGACAGAAAAATCCTGTATTCATATTCATCATGGTGAAGCCCAGTGTGATGAACTGAAGTTGCATGAACTGATTAACGATATTTCCGCTCATTTTCCTATCCGTTTACCTGCACCGACGCCAAAAGCGCTCTATAGTCCGTGTGAAATCCGCCACTTGGCGATTATTGTTAATCTGGAGAAAGATCCGACCGCGGCGTTCTCTAATCAGGTTGTGCATTTTGACTTCCGCAAGCTTGATGTATTCAGTTTTGGAGAATCGCAACAGTGTTTGGTGGGAAGCATCGACTTGCTTTACCGCAATTCATGGAATGAAGTGAGAACATTGCATTTTAGTGGCGAGCAGTCTGTTTTGGAAGCATTGAAAACCATATTGGGTAAAATGCATCAAGATGCTGCACCGCCGGCGGCTGTTGAAGTGTTCTGTTATTGTGAACATTTACGCGGGCTTATCCGAACCCGGATCCAGCAACTGGTATCTGAATGTATTGAGTTGCGTTTATCCAGCAATCGTCAGGATCCGGGCCGTTTTAAAGCACTGCGCATTGCGGGCCAGACTTGGGGGCTTTTCTTTGAACGTCTTAACGTCTCTGTGCAGAAATTGGAGAATGCCGTGGAATTCTATGGGGCAATTTCTAATAACAAACTGCATGGGTTGCCGGTAAAAATTAATACTAAAGAGACACATTTGCCTGCTGTGGTTGATGGTTTTGCCAGCGAGGGCATCATTCAGTTTTTCTTCGAAAATACTCAAGATAATAAAAGTTTTAATATTTATATCCTGGATGAAACCAACCGGGTGGAAATCTATTCTCATTGTGAGGGAAGTAAGGAAGAACTGGTACGTGACGTCAGTCGGTTTTATTCTTCATCGCATGATCGATTTACTTACGGATCAAGTTTTATCAACTTTAACCTGCCACAGTTTTATCAGATTGTGCAAATGAAAGACCAGATTCAGGTGATTCCATTCAGTGGATCCTATTTTTCACAGTTGTGTGTGGCTGATGATGGGGAAACCGGTGGAGAAGAGCAGCCGGAACTTTATCGTTCTGTGTCGCATTACTGATTTACCCCGCGCAGCGGGGTAGGTTCAATCATTAGAAATTGAATGGTTCACCACTCTGTTCTGTGATGGATTG
Organism: Photorhabdus khanii NC19; assembly: GCF_000517265.1. Classification (GTDB taxonomy): domain Bacteria; phylum Pseudomonadota; class Gammaproteobacteria; order Enterobacterales; family Enterobacteriaceae; genus Photorhabdus; species Photorhabdus khanii. Next base: position 504,737 of record NZ_AYSJ01000004.1, on the reverse strand, counting down.
CGCCAACATGGTCAGGAAATTGCCACCGCTACGGTCACAAATCCACTGATCATCTTTGTAGACAAAATGATAACCACCGTTTTTGGTTGCCAGCCAGATTTGATGGAAAGGTTCCTGACGATTGATAATAATTTTGCTGTCATTATCAAAGCTCAGGGTCATGACACCGCCATTGGTTTCACAGTCGATATCAGCATTGCCATCATAATTATCCAGTTGCTCTTCGATATAAAGTATTAGTTGGTCAGCTAACTGATGAAATTCACTGTCGTTCATCTTCAATTCCTATTTGCTTTTCGGGGCCTAACTGCGATTATAGAGAATATTGACGTATGAATTACAGGCATTATTGCAATGAAGAAAAAATTACGCGGGTTTCTGGCTATCATAACTTTATTTGTACTTTCCGGCTGTGGACTAAAAGGCCCGCTCTATTTTCCTCCAGAACAACCATCGGCAGAGAAGACTAAGACCGCAGCTCAGGCTCCCGTGAAGACTGTGCAACAAGGGCAGAAAGTGGATAGCGGCACTCAGAAATAAGCTGGTAGTTAGTACTGCGGCTTACGGTGGAGCATTATATGCAGTTCTCCAAAATGCATGGTCTTGGTAATGACTTTATGGTCGTTGATGCTGTGACCCAAAATGTTTATTTCTCACCAGAACTGATCTGCCGTTTGGCCGACAGGCATACTGGTGTGGGTTTCGATCAGTTGTTAGTTGTTGAAGCACCTTATGATCCGGATCTGGATTTTCACTATCGCATTTTTAATGCTGATGGCAGTGAAGTGGCGCAGTGTGGCAATGGGGCGCGTTGTTTTGCCCGTTTTGTTCGCCTTAAGGGGTTGATTAATAAGCGTGATATTAAAGTCAGTACGCAATCGGGACGTATGGTATTGAGTATCACCAATGATGATCAGGTTTGCGTTAATATGGGGGAACCTGAATTTGAGCCACATCATGTGCCATTTCGCGCGTTAAAGGCAGAAAAAACCTATATTTTAAGAGTGGTAGAAAAAACGGTTCTTTGTGGCGTGGTTTCTATGGGGAATCCTCATTGTGTGATTCAGGTAGCCGATGTGGAAACTGCCGAAGTGGGAATTCTGGGGTCAGCTCTGGAAAGCCATGAAAGATTTCCTGAGCGGGCTAATATTGGTTTCATGCAAATTCTAAACCGTGGTCATATTCGCTTACGGGTTTATGAACGTGGTGTTGGTGAAACGCAGGCTTGTGGTAGTGGTGCTTGTGCAGCGGTAGCCGTCGGCATTCAGCAGCAACTGCTCGATAGTCATGTTCAGGTAGACTTGCCGGGAGGTTCACTGCTTATCTGTTGGGAAGGGCCGGGAAAACCTCTCTATATGACTGGGCCGGCGACGCATGTTTATGATGGCACAATTCATCTGTAATCGATTTTGTTTTGAACTGCGGGGCATCGGAAGATGGAGAAAAAAGAAGAGCAGTTAAACATCGGTGGTACACTTGATGATCAAACTGTTGTGGATTATTTGTTGGAAAACCCCAATTTCTTTATCCGCAATGCATGTATTGTTGAACAAATACGGGTTCCTCACCCGATAAGAGAGACGGTTTCTTTGGTTGAATGGTATATGAGCCGCCAGAGAACACGTATTGCTTATCTGGAAGAAAATATAACCCTGCTAATGGAGCAGGCTAGAGTGAACGAGCAACTGTTCGAACAGTTGCTTAAACTACTTGTTGATTTAGCGGCGGCAGAGAGTTTACAAGATATGCTTAGTCGATTGAGTTTATGGGCTAAGAATCTGGGGTTAAACAGTGCCAGTATTCGTCTTTTCAGTGATAAATGGCATATTGGCGCACCGCTTAATGCGCCTGATTTAGCGCTTTCCCGTAACTCTTTTGAGCCAATCCGTATTCATCGTTTTGGTAATAGTAACCATTATCTTGGTATGTTGAACGGGCCGGAAATTTTATTGTTGTTACCACAGGTTCGTCATGTCGGTTCGGTTGCTGTATCTCTACTGGGAACGAGGGGAGAACTGGGTATGGTGATATTTAACAGTCGTAATTATCAGCATTATCAAGACGGCATGGGAACTGACATGCTTGATCATCTGGCTAAATTACTGCCGGATATACTCTCTCGTTGGATTAAACGGATATGATGCAGGGAATTGATCTGTTACTGGAGCCGGTTGAGGCATTTTTGAGGTATCTCAGGGTAGAGCGCCGGCTAAGTCCGGTGACTATCACTAATTACCGACGCCAGCTTTCCACATTGGCTGGGATGGCTTTAGAAATAGGTGTCAGGCAATGGAAAGATTTTGATCCTGCGAAAATCAGAATGTTGGTAACACGTAGTCGTCGTGCTGGCTTGAAGTCTGCTAACCTGGCTTTACGCTTATCTTCTCTGCGCAGTTTTTTTGATTGGCAGGTTACTCAGGGAGAGATTTCCGTTAATCCGGCAAAGACCGTCAGTACGCCGGGAACCAAGCGACATTTACCGAAAAATATTGATGTGGATGAAGTGAATCAACTGCTGAACATCAATTTCAATGATCCATTATCAGTGCGTGACCGGACGATGCTGGAAGTAATGTATGGTGCTGGGTTACGTTTGTCAGAGCTGGTGGGGCTTGATTGCCTGCATCTGGATCTTGAAAGTGGAGAAGTATGGGTTTCAGGTAAAGGCAGTAAAGAACGGAAGGTTCCTTTGGGACAGACCGCTGTTGAATGGCTTAATCGTTGGCTGGAGATGCGGGAACTGTTCGAACCGGAGGATAATGCGGTTTTTATCTCAAATCGCGGGCGGCGGATATCAACCCGTAATGTACAGAAACGATTTGCGCAGTGGGGCATACGTCAGGGGGTGAACAGCCATATTCATCCTCATAAATTGCGCCACTCTTTTGCCACACACATTCTGGAATCCAGTGGTGATTTGCGCGCAGTTCAGGAACTTCTTGGTCATGCCAGCTTATCCAGCACACAAATCTATACCCATCTGGATTTCCAGCATTTGACAAAAGTGTATGATGTGGCCCATCCCAGAGCCAAACGGGGGAAATCGTAATGCGTTTTTACCGGCCTCTTGCGCCAGTCTCAGCAATGACATTTGATCTGGATGATACCCTTTATGACAATCGCCCAGTGTTAGATAAGACGGAACAAGAGGTGCTGAATTTTATACGGCAATATGATCCTAAGTTCAGTCACCTTGATCGTCAGGATCTGTATGCTTTCCGTGAAGTGATATTTGAGCAAGATCCTGAAATCTGCCATGACATGACCTTGTGGCGTTGGCAGTCTGCAAAGCTGATGTTTTGCCATTACGGTTTTAGCCGTGAAGATGCCTGCCGGGGCGCGGATGATATCATGGCCCATTTCTCCCACTGGCGCAGCCGGATTGATGTGCCGGAATCAACACATAAAACCCTTGCTGCGCTTGCTGAACAGATGCCATTGGTCGCCATTACTAATGGTAATGCAGAACCTGCGGCCTGTGGCCTTGCTCCCTATTTTAAATTTGTGCTGAAAGCAGGCCCTGATGGGCGCTCAAAACCTCACAGTGATATGTACCGTCTGGCAGCAGAACGCCTGGGTTTACCACTTGGGAAAATTTTGCATATTGGTGATGACCTGAATACTGATGTGGAAGGGGCACTTCGTAGTGGTATGCAGGCTTGCTGGATTAATACAGAAAATAAAAAACTATTGCAGACGATTGAGAGCCGCCTGCTGCCGCACATTGAGATTTACGATTTGGCTTCTTTGACAGCATTGATATAATCATGAAATTATTCTGTATAAAAACACAGCAGGCTGTGGTCGCTGTTTAATCAACTGATGGTAACTATGGACATCTCCTATCTGCTCGAAAGTCTGAATGACAAACAACGTGAAGCCGTAGCTGCTCCGCGGACCAACATGTTGGTACTGGCCGGGGCGGGGAGTGGTAAAACCCGGGTTCTGGTACACCGAATTGCTTGGTTGTTGTCGGTGGAGAATGCTTCGCCATTTTCCATCATGGCTGTGACCTTTACCAATAAGGCGGCTGCGGAAATGCGCCACCGGATTGAAAACTTGATCGGTACCAGTCAGGGAGGAATGTGGATTGGTACATTCCACGGATTGGCTCATCGTTTGTTACGGGCGCATCATTTGGATGCCAATTTGCCGCAGGATTTTCAGATTCTTGACAGCGAAGATCAGCATCGTTTGCTCAAACGCATTATCAAGGCGATGAATCTGGATGATAAACAATGGCCGGCTCGTCAGGGTATGTGGTACATCAACGGTAAAAAAGATGAAGGGTTGCGGCCACAGCATATTGAAAGTTATGGCAACCCTGTTGAGGCGACATGGCAGAAAATTTATCAGGCTTACCAGGAAGCGTGTGATCGTGCGGGATTAGTAGACTTTGCAGAGCTTCTGCTGCGAGCTCATGAACTGTGGCTGAATAAACCGCAGATCCTGCAACACTACCGTGGCCGCTTTACGAATATTTTGGTGGACGAGTTTCAAGACACCAACAGCATTCAATATGCTTGGATCCATCTGTTGGCGGGGGAAACGGGCAAAGTGATGATTGTCGGGGATGATGATCAATCTATTTATGGCTGGCGTGGGGCGCAGGTTGAGAATATTCAGCGTTTCCTGAAAGACTTCTCCGGCGCAGAAACTATCCGTTTGGAGCAAAATTACCGCTCCACCAGTAATATTCTGAAAGTTGCCAATACACTGATTGCCAATAACAGTGATCGCCTGGGCAAGAATCTGTGGACTGACGGTGTAGAAGGTGAACCGATTTCCCTGTATTGTGCATTTAATGAGCTTGATGAAGCCCGTTATGTTGTCAGCCGGATTAAAAGCTGGCTTGAAAATGGCGGTGCACTGAAAAGCTGCGCCATACTTTACCGCAGCAATGCCCAATCCCGTGTACTGGAAGAAGCGTTGCTACAGGCATCAATGCCGTATCGTATTTATGGTGGTCAGCGGTTCTTTGAACGCCAGGAAATTAAAGATGCGTTAGCTTACCTGCGCCTGATTGCTAACCGCAATGATGATGCGGCGTTTGAACGGGTGGTGAATACGCCTACCCGTGGCATCGGTGACAGAACGTTGGATATAGTGCGCCAGGCTGCTCGTGAACGGCAGGAAACGTTGTGGGAGTGCTGTCAAATATTGCTTCAGGAGAAAGTGCTGGCTGGTCGGGCAGCGTCTTCCTTACAGCGCTTTATTGAACTGATAGAAGCATTATCGACAGAAACCAGCGATATGCCGTTACATGTGCAGACTGACAGAATTATCCGCGATTCTGGCCTGAGAGCGATGTACCAGCAGGAGAAAGGTGAAAAAGCACAAGCGCGTATCGAAAACCTTGAAGAACTTGTCACTGCGACCCGCCAGTTCAGTTATCAGGATGAGGACGAAGATCTGATGCCATTACAGGCATTTCTTTCTCATGCTGCGCTGGAATCAGGAGAAGGTCAGGCTGACGCTTATCAGGATTCGGTGCAACTGATGACATTGCATTCAGCCAAAGGGCTGGAATTCCCACAGGTATTTATTGTTGGAATGGAAGAAGGCATGTTCCCAAGCCAGATGTCGATTGAAGAAGGCGGGCGTCTGGAGGAAGAACGTCGACTGGCTTATGTTGGCCTGACACGTGCAATGGAAAAGCTAACAATCACTTATGCAGAAAGCCGCCGTTTATATGGTAAAGAAGTTTATCATCGTCCGTCTCGCTTTATTAGGGAACTGCCGCCAGAATGTATTGAAGAAGTTCGGTTGCGTGCGACAGTCTCTCGTCCAGTCAACCACAGTCGGTTAGGTACGCCAATCAGTGCCAATGACAGCGGTTATGCCCTTGGACAACGTGTTCGTCACCCTAAATTTGGTGAAGGAACCATTGTCAATATGGAGGGGAGTGGTGAACATAGCCGGCTGCAAATCGCGTTTCATGGGGAAGGGATTAAGTGGCTGGTTGCTGCTTATGCCAGACTTGAAACGGTCTGAAAATAATATCCAGGTTGAATGTTGACAGGCTTTTTCCTCTAAGCGTAACATTCGCGCCTTACGATCACGTAGGGAGTAAAGGAGACTTATGATACATGCTGAGCGCATTTAAGTTAGAGAATAATCGCCTGCTCCGCCTTGAGTTCGAAGAGGGAGAAAAGTTATCTGATTCCTTGTGGGTAGATTTGGTCGAACCGGAAGAGCAAGATCGGCTTCAAGTTCAAAATGAATTAGGCCAAATTCTGGCAACCCGACCGGAACTGGATGACATTGAGGCGTCAGCGCGTTTCTTTGAAGATGAAGACGGGATACATGTCCATTCGTTCTTCTACTTTGAAGATGCGGAAGACCATGCTGGCAACGCAACAGTTGCATTTACTATTCGTGATGGTCGTCTCTATACATTGCGAGAGCGTGAACTCCCTGCATTCCGATTGTACCGTATGCGGGCCCGTAATCAGACATTGGTTGATGGTAATGCCTATGAAGTGCTGATGGATCTGTTTGAAACCAAAATCGAACAGTTGGCTGATGTTATCGAAAATATTTACAGCGTTCTGGAATCCTTGAGCCGGGTCATTATGGAAGGGAAGCAGGGAGATGAATTTGATATCGCCCTGTCCAGCCTTGCTGAACAGGAAGACATTGGCTGGAAAGTGCGTTTGTGTCTTATGGATACTCAGCGTGCGCTCAACTTTCTGGTGCGGCGAGCCCGTCTGCCGGGCGACCAGCTTGAGCAGGCCCGTGAAATTCTGCGGGATATCGAATCTCTGCTGCCACACAATGAATCCCTGTTTCAGAAAGTTAACTTCCTGATGCAGGCAGCAATGGGCTTTATCAATATCGAACAGAGCCGGATCATCAAAATCTTCTCGGTGGTATCTGTGGTATTCCTTCCCCCAACGCTGGTGGCTTCCAGTTATGGTATGAACTTTGAGTTTATGCCGGAGCTTCATTGGCCGTTCGGTTATCCGGGCGCGATCGGGCTGATGATCGCTGCTGGTCTTGCGCCGTATCTTTACTTTAAGCGGAAGAATTGGTTGTAGATAGATAAGCCACAGTAGAAATAAAGGCGTTGGCAGATAATACCAACGCCTATTTTAATGACAAAAATATTCGTTGAGATTATTAAATACTTAATCCGAAGTCAGTTAAGACAATGGAAAAAAGAGACAACTATTTTAGTTCTGGTTTTTTTAGTCAGCCAATAAATCAAATGAAAAGCTTGATAATGCTCAATTTGGTTAACCAAATTATTAACTTAATTTTTTCCATGCCTGGCAATTTCCCTTATATAAATAACGATTTCTCCTCTAGATAACTTATTTCTCCAGAGACGTACTTATCATAAGAATCGCTGTTCCAAATTGAGTACGTTCTTCCCCTAAACGTTCAAAGCCAAGAGCACTATAAAACCCTGCGGCTTGAGGATTAGCCAGCACCCATAATAATATTCCTCCTTTAGTATGAACGTTATTCAGTGCTGTTGTCACCAACTGTCTGCCAATACCTTGATGCCAGACAGTGGGTTCAACAAATAATCCATCAAGTTCTGCCTCTCCATCAGAATGTGGTAATACAACACTGAATCCCAAAATGACGCCAGCTTGTTCTGCAATATAAACATACCCTGCTTCAATATGTTCTATAGGGAGCGCTATCATGTGGGGATTGGCTAATAATAATTCTCGATCTTCTTCCCACATGAGAGATGCTCGTAACTGGAGTGCTTCAAGGGCAGCTCGTTCTGCGATTTTGGCCAGTCTGATGGTTATTTCCATGTAATAAAGTGATTCTGCTATGTTTTCAACCTGCGCTGTGTATAAAGCGCATCCAGCGTAAACAGCACTAATGCTGCCCAGATAAAGCCAAAAGTAATCAGGCGGTCCGTACCTATTTGCTCGTCATAGACCAGTATTGCCAGTAAAAACATCAACGTTGGGCCGACATACTGGAAGAAACCCAGCGTAGATAGACGCAAATGGGCAGCGGCTTCGGTGTATAGCAGTAATGGAACCGTGGTGATAATGCCTGCGGCAATCAGCAGTAAATTCAGTGTCGTTGAGTTGGCACTTAAGTCGCTGGTTGGGGTGTTGGCAAAACCAAACAGGTAAATAGATGCAACGGGTAGTAACCACAGTGTTTCAATCGTCATACCCGTTTTAGCATCAACATTCATCTTCTTACGAAGCAGGGCATACAGAGCGAAAGTGACGGCCAGACTTAACCCAATAACAGGTACGGAGCCAAATTGCCATAACTGGATTAACACGCCAGTGAAGGCCAGAGCAACGGCAGCCCATTGCATCCGGCGAAAACGTTCACTCAGAAACAGCATACCAAACAAAACGTTAACCAGTGGGCTAATGAAGTAACCCAGGCTGGCTTCCAGCATATGGCCGTGGTTCACTGCCCAGATATAAATCAGCCAGTTACAGGCAACAATGGTCGCCGTCACTGCCAATAGCAGTACTTTTTTAGGTTGACGAAAAATGTTGGATACCTGTGACCAGTGACGGGTTACTGTTAGCAGCAGCAACATAAAGAAAAATGACCAGATAATACGATGCGTCAGGATTTCGTCGGCAGGTACTTGCTGAATGTACTTAAAGTAAACTGGGGCGATTCCCCAAATAAAGCAGGCACCGAAGGCGTACAGAACGCCTTTGGTAGTTTGTGGCTTATTCATGTTATCCTAATGTTAATAAATGGTGTGAGTGATGTAATGGGTTTCTGCCCGTTAACATGAAAATAATATGTCACCGGGCTGAATATTACGCAAGGGATTAATATATAAAATGATATGACTAACCGACCAGGTAAGTCGCTGTTGCACTGGCGATATGTGCTCTCTGCTCGTTATGCAGCTCAGCTCTGGCGACAGAAACTTTATTTCCATTGCGGATAATACTGCTGGTGGCTGTAAACACTTCACCACGACCGGGGCGTAGATAATCCACCCGCAAATCAATCGTTCCCATTGTTGATATTCGCTTTTCTAATTCTTCTCGTGGAGTGGGTGTTATACGGGCTAAGGCATTACCGACACAGACCAATCCGGCACAGACATCCAGCACTGATGCAATCACACCGCCATGTAAAATCTTCTGTGCGGTATTCCCTACCAGCTTACTCTGATTATGGAACTGTATTTCTGCGTAATCCTGTTCAAACCGGAGCAGCTCAAGCCCTAATATCTGGTTAAAAGGCATATGGTAAATAAAAAAATTACCAATTAGCTGGCGGGCTTGCTCCAGGGTGACTTGCGTTGTCGACATTTAATTTATCTCCAAATAAAGGTACGTGTTATTAATACCACTTTATATAGTTAATAAATTGTTAATGTTATGCTTTTATTGCCAACCTTACCAGTTTGCGAGGCGTCTCGAGAAACAATCTGAGCAAAATTAAAGTTCGTGTGTAAAATAATCTGTGTTGCCTTTTTGACGCTTTATAAATGACAACGGTGTTTGTTATGTCGCGGGCTTGTTGTTGAAGTAATTATTGCGAGAGTAAGATAACATAATGCGCAGATGCTTAAGCGTCTGTGATTTTTTAATGGTTGAGGAAAAGCGTGTCTACCGCAGAAGTCATCAATACGATATCACTGGCAGAGCAAGTATTGCGGGAAACCTTTGGTTATCTGCAATTTCGGCCTGGTCAGCAACAAGTCATCAATACCATTCTTGAGGGGCGTGATTGTCTGGTCATTATGCCGACGGGTGGTGGCAAATCACTGTGTTACCAAATCCCGGCGCTGGTGCAGGAAGGATTAACCCTGGTTGTTTCTCCCTTGATCTCTTTAATGAAAGATCAGGTGGATCAACTGCGGGCGAATGGTGTTGCGGCTGATTGCCTGAATTCAACTCAGGCCCGTGAACAGCAGATGGATGTGATCCGGCGTTGTCGTCAGGGCGTGATCAAATTGCTGTATATCGCTCCAGAACGCTTAATGATGGATAACTTCCTTGAACAGCTTTTGGAATGGCAACCTGCTATGCTGGCTGTGGATGAAGCTCATTGTATTTCACAATGGGGCCATGATTTCCGGCCTGAATACCGGGCGCTGGGACAACTCAGACAACGCTTTCCAACATTACCTTTCATTGCGTTGACGGCGACCGCTGATGAAACAACCCGCAATGATATTGCCCGACTATTGAATCTCAATAATCCGCTTATTCATATCAGCAGTTTTGATCGCCCCAATATTCGTTATACCTTGATAGAAAAATACAAACCATTAGATCAATTATGGTTATTTATCCGCGGTCAGAAAGGTAAAAGCGGCATTGTTTACTGCAACAGTCGCAATCGAGTTGAGGAGATATCAGAACGTTTACAAAAACGTGGTTTAAGTGTAGCGCCATACCATGCTGGGTTAGATAACAGCCAACGTGCCCGGGTACAGGATGCGTTTCAGCGTGATGATTTGCAGGTTGTGGTGGCGACCGTGGCATTTGGTATGGGTATCAATAAACCCAATGTTCGGTTCGTGGTTCATTTTAATATTCCACGTAATATCGAATCCTATTATCAGGAAACAGGACGTGCCGGGCGTGATGGTTTGCCTGCGGAAGCGGTATTGTTCTATGATCCGGCTGATATGGTATGGCTTCGCCGTTGTTTGGAAGAGAAAACGGCTGACACACAGCAGGATATTGAACGGCACAAGCTTAATGCGATGGGGGCCTTTGCCGAAGCGCAAACTTGCCGCCGTTTGGTGTTATTGAACTATTTTGGCGAAAGCCAACAAACCGCTTGCGGTAACTGTGACATCTGCCTTGATCCACCGAAAAATTATGATGGTTTGGTGGATGCGCAAAAAGCGCTTTCTTGTGTTTACCGGGTTGGTCAGCGTTTTGGTATCGGTTATATTGTTGAAGTGCTCAGAGGTGCGAATAATCAGCGTATCCGCGATATAAGGCATGATCGTTTGCCGGTTTACGGCATTGGTAAAGATCAAAGCCAGGAGCACTGGGTCAGCGTGTTGAGGCAGCTTATTCACTTAGGTTTTATCAGTCAAAACATTGCCAATTATTCTGCATTACAATTAACAGAAGCTGCGCGGCCAGTATTGCGTGGTGAAGTTCCGTTGAAACTGGCTGTTCCACGGATACAGAGCCTGAAAGGGCGCAGCCAGCAGAGTAAATCATATAGTGGCAATTATGATCGCAAATTATTTGCCAAGCTGCGTAAATTACGGAAGTCTATTGCTGACGAAGATAATATCCCGCCTTTTGTTGTATTTAACGATGTCACGCTGATTGAAATGTCAGAGCAATGCCCGGTTACGGCTGAAGAAATGTTATTAATCAACGGGGTTGGACAACGAAAACTAGAACGTTTTGGTAGCGTTTTTATGGCCTTGATCTGTAAACATCTGGAGGAGTGTGAATAGCTTGGAGATGATTTATGAAGCCCGAAATGTTGAAAGAGAGCTGGCTTAATCGTGAGATACAGTTTTCTGCTTTTGCCAACGGGCCTCTGTTAGATTTCTGGCAAGCCAGGGAAGAGCATGAGTTTATCGGTGTTGATAATGTACTGATACGCTATGTCCGTTTTTGTGCAACAACCCGGAATCATAGAGCAGTCGTTATTTTGCCGGGCCGTAGTGAAAGTTATGTCAAATACCCGGAGGTGGCATTTGACTTTTATCACCTTGGTTACGACGTTTTTATCATTGACCATCGTGGACAGGGGCGATCCGGCAGGATGCTTGAAGATCCACAAAAAGGGCATGTAGAAAAATTTGATGACTATATTGATGACGTTGAAACGTTCATAGAAAGAGAAATTCTCCCTCGTTATTATTCTCACTGTTATGCGTTGGCTCATTCAATGGGCGCGGCAATATTAGGGGGATTCTTATTACGTCACAGTCAGATTTTTGATGCAGTGGCCCTTTGTGCTCCTATGTTTGGTATTAACTTACCAATGCCGCACTGGTTGGCTACTTTGCTGGTGAACCGGGCAGAAAGGCGACCGGCTAGACGAAATAACTACGCAATACTGACTGGAAAATGGCGACCGTTGCCCTATTTGATAAATCTTCTGACACACAGTTATGAACGTTATAGTCGCTATCTCCGTTATTACGCGGATTACCCGGAATTACGCATAGGCGGGCCGACATATCATTGGATGCGGGAAAGTATGCGGATCGGCAATATATTGATAGAAAAAGCAGGAAAAATTGAGACGCCACTGATGGTCTTAAAAGCCAGTGAAGATAAAGTCGTTAATAATCAGCAGCTACGGGCTTTTTGTGAATCACATCGGAAAGAGAGAACTTTCATTGAAGGGCAGTCACCTTTGATTATTCAGGGGGCGCATCATGAGATCCTATTTGAAAAAGATAAATTACGCAGCCAGGCACTCAATGCTATTTGTGACTTTTTTGACCAGAATTGATTCAATTAATAGGAACGATAACTATGTATCACATTGTTGCTTCAGATTTAGACGGTACTTTGCTGTCTCCTGATCACAAATTAACGTCTTATACCAAGGAAACCCTTAACTTACTCACAAACAAAGGCATTCATTTTATTTTTGCTACCGGCCGTCATCATGTGGATGTTTCCCAAATTCGCGATGGGCTTGGTATTGATGCCTATATGATCACCTCCAATGGGGCCAGGGTACATAATACCGCGGGTGAACTGGTTTTCAGCCACAACGTTGATCCTGATATTGTGAATGACTTGTGTCTGATGGAGTTTGATAACCCTGATATTCTGACCAATTATTACCGTCATGATGACTGGTATATGAATCGTGAAAGTCCTGAGCAGGAAGAATTTTTCCAGGAGTCAATATTTCATTATCGGCTTTTTGAGCGTGATAATTTTAAGACTGATGGTGTATGTAAAGTTTATTTTACCTGTGAAGATCATGATCTATTGCTCATATTAGAGGAATCAATCAACGCACGTTGGGGTGACAGGGTGAATGTCAGTTTCTCGTTACGTAATTGCCTGGAGGTCATGGCTGGTGGCGTTTCCAAAGGTCATGCCCTTGAACAGGTAGCTAAATCTATGGGCTATAAACTCAGTGATTGCATCGCTTTTGGTGATGGAATGAACGACCTGGAAATGCTGACGATGGCTGGTAAGGGCTGCATCATGCAGGATGCTCACCAACGTTTGAAAGATATCCTGCCAGATATGGACGTCATTGGCTCAAATGCTAATGATGCTGTTCCCTGCTATTTATGCAAAATGTATCAGGTTTAATTGCTCAGTCATAATTGAGCGCTATTGGCGCTCAGATTACAGACGAAGTGCTGATTATTTATCTGGCGCTTTATGTTAATCAAGTTCCGTTCGCCAAACGGAGCTTGCCGCCATGTTAAGAATACTCCTCCACGAAAACTTTTCTTGTTGAAAGGGCTTGCTTGAAGATCTTGTTTTTCACAATTATCTGATTCGTAAAATCGATACTGCCGTTGATTTCGGATTTATCCGTAGGGCTATTGCTTTGAGACAAAATCAGTATGGTTTTAAAATCTGAAAAAAGGGCAAGGGTATTACGAAGAAACAGATAAAAACTTTAATTATTAAAGGTAAAACAGAAATGATTAAGGATTTTTTTAAGTAGGTAAAAAAATCGGTGATATACTGACATTGAAAGAGAAAACATCAGGAAAAACGGATTTTAAATATATTAACAAGGTGACAAAATGACAGAGTTAACCAAAGAACAAGAATATGAGATTGTATCAAAACATTTAACAGGATTAACCACATTAAGAAAATTTGCTCAAACAAAAGATTTCGATTGGCTGAAAGAAGTTTACCAAAAACTAGAGATAATCGTTGACGAAAGCCGGGAATCCTCCAGATTAGCCAGATTAGAAATAGAAGAAAAAGAACAAAAACGTTTAGAAGTATTAAGAATTATTGAAGAAATGGGCTTTGATATTAATACCATTAACATACCTATTACCCTATCTGGTTTTAAACCTAAAAAATCAAATACAGGAAAAGGAAAACCGAGAAAACCTAAGTATCAGTTTAATGAAAATGGAGAGGTTAAATACTGGTCAGGAAACGGAAAAAGACCATTAGGTTTACAAAAACTGCTCAATGAAGGCCATTCATTAGATGAGTTTTTAATTAAAAAATAATAAAATCCTCGGAATGATAATTACTATACTCGCTGAGCCTGTATTTTAACATTTTTCGCTTTCTATTTTTGCTTGCATTTCCCTTTTGGGGAGATTGCAAGCTTCTTTTTATCGGTAATTAACTCAGTTATCTATCAGCCAAGGGTGAAAAAAATAGATCCTCGATTAATGCCAGATTTTTAAGAGATACAGGGTGACTAAAAGCGGGTTATTCCCTGCTATTTTTAATTCATTTATCAGAGATTATATACTCGGTTTATTTTGCATTTACCTAATTTGCTATGATTATTTAAGAGAGTGAATGAATAAATATTAAAAATTTTGTATAAATGGTGGATTTAAATAAATACGACTTTTCAGAAAGAGAATTAATTGCATTTAATAAAAAATCATTAACCATTAATAGAGAATTGAGAATAAACCAGTATGCAAAATAATAGTATTTTACTAGGCTGGCATTTAAGCGGTTTCTCGTCATTATTGTATGAAGAAAACTATAAAAACAAAAAGGGGTGTTTTTATCTCATCAGATCATTTACTTGCTGATTTATGAAGACAAAATAAAGGGTGGTAACTTATTAAGATTACCGGTAAAACAACATCAGTAAAGATAAAAAGTGAGTATGATTGACGTTGATTAAACGTAAAACACGATATCCCCATGATGATTAAAATCAGGTGTTAAAAGTAGTAAAAAACCGTTAAAACTCTATACTGATTAAAATTATATAAAATAATAACATTTAAAGCTTTCCCATCATATATTTACCTAACCTGTTATAATCATTTAAAAGCACGAATGCAGAGATATTAAAACTTTTATATAAATAGTGGATTTAACTCAATAAATTTAAGTTTTCAAAAAGAGAGTTAATTGCATTTAATTGAAAACCATTAATAGTGAGTTGAGAAAAATCAGCATGTAAAAAATATTATCTGATCAAATGGGTATTTAAGCGATTTCTCGTTGTTATTTTATGAAGAAAACCTTAAAAATAATGCAATAAAAAAATGGATAAAACGGTTAATTTAGCAGGATTTAAGCCCTGAAAAAGGAAGTGATTATCTGAAAAAAACAGAAAATGGTGGCTTATTAAAATTGTTTAAGATTACGGGTAAAACAGCATCAGTAAAGATAAAAGGTGAGTATGATTAACGTTGGTTAAACATAGAACATGATATCCGATGATGATTAAACTTAATAAAAAGCAGGCATTAAAATCGGTAAAAACAACGTTGAAAACTTTATACTGATTAAAACCGTAAGTTAAAACAATGACTTTTAATAACAGTTTAAAGCCCGTCTGTCATAAAACACAGGGCGAACGAATTGTTGGGTTATCCGGTTGATGGCTTTCTGAGGAAGTTGATGGGCATAATTTACTTGACCGGGAGGAGCGCGGACGGTTGCCGGAAATGTCCTATGCCCAGTAAAATATTATCGACTCCGCGGATGAAGCATCTAGCTTTCCTGAATGGTCTACGTATCAATTCTGATGTCAGCTAAATCCAGTGCATTGATATCTTTCTCAATGATGGTCTTGATGTCGGCAAACTTCATTCGGAAAGATCTTCATCAGGGGGACCTAGGCGATCTAGTTCTGCCAAAATCAACGGAATCTGATCCTCTAAATCAGCGGGTCTTTTATCTTTACTCCACCAGATAAGGGGCCCACGGCGTTTATAATCCACCTTACTGACCGCTTCTTTGCCGTTTAATAAGAATTTCACCATAAAGGCGACTGCCAGTGCTTTATCATTGCCACTGCTTAAGAAAGCAAAGGAATAACTACTGACGTTAGGGATAAAACCACGCCCGATAAGTTGATTGTTCTCGTCCAGGCCGTAGACTTTGAGGAACAGAATATTAGTTTTTTCCAACATGCCTAATTGTGGATAACGGGCAGCATAGGCTTTACCTTTATACCAGGTGTAAAAGATCTGCCGTTCACGATCGATAATTAATGGTGCTTGTCTCTGCCAGAAAAAGATACAATAAACAAAAGGTGGAATAATCAGTAGGTAAAGCAGTAAAAATGTCATATCGGTTATTAAAATATCATTGCTATATTCATAAAAATTATAGCGATAGTGCAGGTATTTTTTTAGAGAAATTTCTTTATCATTACCGATATAACGGGCACCTTTCATATAATCCGGAAAATCATTGCGTAGATAAAATTTTTCACCACATTCTTTTTTGACTATATTAACCCAACGGTGAATGTATGCTTCACCACTTCTTCTCTCTCCGATAAACGCGTTAATATTTAGGATAAGACTACTGATAATTCCTAATGTAACCGGGATCAAGGCAATACTCCGGGCGCGGCGTTGAGTATTATGAATATGACATTCCTTATTATCAAGGTAGTCTAGTATTTCCACATGTTTGATAGTTTCTTCATCCTTAATATCCGGTGGTGCGGCCAGAAGTTCTTTTTCCCAGCAAGCCAGCCGTTTGGCTGGCAGTGGATGAATAGTGGGAAACCATTTTTTGAGTAGATTTTTTAATGTTGCGTTCATTCGGAAAGATCTTCATCAGGGGGACCTAAGCGATCCAATTCTGCCAAAATCAACGGAATTTGTGCGTCTAAATCCGCGGGTCTTTTATCTTTGCTCCACCAGATAAGCGGTCCACGGCGTTTATAATCCACCTTACTGACAGCTTCTTTGCCGTTTAATAAGAATTTCACCATAAAGGCGACTGCCAGCGCTTTATCATTGCCACTGCTTAAGAAAGCAAAGGTATAACTGCTGACATTAGGGATAAAGACACGCTCGATAAGGTTATTATTTTCATCCAGTCCGTAGACTTTGAAATACAGAATATTAGTTTTTTCCAACATGCCTAATTGTGGATAACGGGCAGCATAGGCTTTACCTTTATACCAGGTGTAAAAGATCTGCCGTTCCCGATCGATAATTAATGGTGCCTGTCTCTGCCAGAAAAATACACAATAGACAAAAGGTGGAATAATCAGCAGATAGAGCAGCAGGAAGCTTATATCAATAATGAGGAGTCGAGTACTACTTGGGTAAAAAGTATAACGATAATATAAATATTTTCTTAGTGAAATTTCTTTATCATTACCGATATAACGGATATCTTCCATATCAGCAGGTAGATCATTGCGCAGATAAAATTCTTCGCCATATTTTTTTTTGCATAACCAACCCATCGATGAATAGCTTCCTCATTTTTTTTTCGCGATTCCATGAAATCATTAATGTTTAACACTAGGCTACTGATAATTCCTAGTGTGACTGGGATTAGATTAATGCTCCTAAAACGGCGTTGTGGATTACGGATATGACATTCTTTATTATCAAGGTAGTCCAGTATTTCCACATGCTTAATGGTTTCTTCATCCTTAATATCTGGTGGTGCGGCCAGAAGTTCTTTTTCCCAGCGGGCCAGCCGTTTAGCTGGCAGCGGATGAATAGTAGGAAACCATTTTTTAAGTAAACTTTTTAGTCGTTGCTTCATAGTGTGCGCTCTCCGTCAAAACTGCCCTTAATGGTATTTTCTGCTGTAGGTTCTTCTCCCTGGAGATAACGCATAGGGGCGACGACATTTTCTGATTGCTCATAATACCAGTACAGTTTGCTACTGCGAGGGTAAACGCCCATTGTTTCTGAGATGACTACTTCCAGCGTTGCCGTATCGCCATTCAGGGTCAGTTTGGCCTGCTTCTTAGCTTCCCTGAATTTGGTACTACGGAAGGTATCAGGGATATATTTGCGGTGGTTAATTTCAACATAATTGATTTTTCCTTCCCGGTAGTGAGGAGTTCTGAATGGAGTCACAAAGATCTCGCAGATATTTGAGAGACCCATCTGAAAAGCTGGCAGGGTAAAACAATAGGTGGTGACACCAAATCCCTGCTGTATTTTTAGTTGTGGCTGAATAAACAGATTTAGAAATTCTTGGTTTTCTATAATAAAACAGTTATTAATAACATCACTCATTTCTCTAGCATCTTGTAACTGATTTGATATAGATGGTCGTTCATCCACAGGCCAAAAATCATACTTATCTCCAGCCCCCCAAAAACAGTTATTCAGCACTTTTTCCAAATCTGACCAGGCGCTGCTGGCCTGGACAATACTGCCCCCGATAAGCAAACTGGCTCCCACAACCAGCCATGTCAGCAGTCCTGCTGTCATGACCGAGCCGGCGGCAAAGAAGACTAATCCTACCGTTGTTAGGATAATGGAGCCTGTTCCGATAGCGATATCACTGTAAGCTTCTACACTATTACCCACTTTGAAAGCGTTATTGGCATCATAGAAGGAGACCAGCGTCCCTAAATAACCTGCCACGCTACCGGC
>NZ_AYSJ01000004.1:476053-485747 GCF_000517265.1 Photorhabdus khanii NC19 | reverse complement strand
GGCCATCCGGCTCAATCACCACGCCCAGCGTAGAGAGCAAGGCGGGAACAAATTGTTGGGTTATCCGGTCAATGGCTTGCTGGGGAAGCTGCCGGACATAATTTGCCCCCTGAGAAATCGCCTGACCGGGATTGGCGCAGACGGTAGCCAGAAAAGTCCCCATGCCCAGCAGAATATTATCGACTCCGCGAATAAACTGGCTTTGAAGCATCGGTGATTTGACTTTGTCGTTATTCAGCACGGTGATAACACTGCTGGTAATGGTGCGCCAGAAGTTGCCATCCCCGTTGCTGTCCGACTCTTTGGCGGCAAGTTTTGCTAAAACCTGCTGGCCGGGCAGGGAGGATTGCAGATTGCCAAGCAGACCGGAGAGGATTTCACTGAAAAACTGGAACTCCAGCGCGTCCTCTTCTTCCCGCGTCTCTTTTTCATCTTGCAGTGAAAAGAAGTAGTGAAAGTAATTTTGTAGCCCACCGACCTGATAACTCAGCGCCGGGTTGTCCGCAAAAGCCTCAAACAGTTTCATCAACATCGTCTGACGGACTTCAAAGTCTTGGGTGGTTTTTTTCAGTTTCGGCCAGTCGTTATCCCAGCGCTCCTGATGAATACTGTCATCTATTTTCTTTTTCAGCACTGGGTCTTTGGTCGCTTTGAGCCTTTCGACATAGAAACCGATGGTCAATGGGTAGATATTGGAGGCGTTGTAGCTCTGTTGCCACAGATGCAGGATAGAGTACGCTTCCGCGATATCCCGCTGGCGGCCCACCGGGTCATGCAGAATAACAATCCGCGCCTGTTCGTGCAGGTGCAGATAACCGTTGATTGCCTTGATAATCACGTCGGCATCCATCTCATAGCTTTCCTGCGTGGTCAGCGCACCAATCCTGGCGGTCGCTAAATCCAGTTCATTGATGTCTTTTTCAATGATGGCCTTGATGTCGGCAAATTGCTCCTGCTGGATTTTGTAATCGACGATGAGCTTACGGAAGTACTTGACTGAAGCTTTAACTGCGAAAGGGGACTGCTCCTGTTCAAGATTGATGAACTGCATGGTTTTCTGCCGCAGTGCCAGGCTGCCGTTCATTTTATCCAGTACGGAGGCGTGCCACGGGTGTTCGCTGTAGGCGATACTGATATTGATGACATCTTTGGCGACAAACAGGAACGGGTGACCTTCACCCCGGATGCCCGGCTCAGGAATAAGCCCCTCACTGGCGTCTTTGCGGTTGAGGAACATGTATTTTTTAAATTTTTCTACCCGCTGCTTTTTGCCGTTAACCTCTCTCTCTGACACGCAGTATTTAAAGATATGCAGGAGGCCCCGGGCTTTGCTGCCGCGAGCGGTAAGCGGGGCTTCTTCTTTGATATATATCCAGCCGGGGCGCAGGAGGCGGGCGGCGTAGCCTTTGGTTTTCTCGATTGATGAGGAGAACATCAGGGTGTGGATATCGGGTGGGGCCGCTGGTTTTTCCAGTTCTTTGCCGAAGAAATTCACATAAGCATAACGAACCGGGTAAATCGGTTTAATATCGCAGTCGCAGGGCTGCATGTAATTATCGACTTCAAGATTTTGCGGGAACAGCTCGTAAGCTTTTTCTATCAATTTGTCGAAGCGGTCCTGAATGTCAGTTGTCATAACATTTCCTTGGTTGTCAGTGTGTCGCACTGTTCAAAAAGTGAATGTGCCCGTATTGCCGGTATTTTTGTTTGCGAGCCGGTTGATTCCCAAAGCTGTTGCCAGCGAACTTCATCATTTGGCATTAAACACTTGGCGGCAACGTAATAGAGTATGGCCCGCTGTTGCGTCAGGCCCTGTAAATAGGCCAGATTAGTCTGCTGTAAAACAAAAGCAGGCAGGGTGTTTTTATTCACCTGACAGCGTTCAGCCAGATTGTCCTGAATAAAGTCAATGGCTTTAAGTATGTGGCGCTTTTGCGCCTGTTGCTCAAAAAGTTCACATAAGCGGCGATTGAGAGTAACAGGCGCGGGTTTTGCCTGTCGGATGTTTTCAGTGAGGGTGATCATGTGATGGATATCCGGTTCATCACCATAAAACCACACGGCATTGATACCCTGCATAAAATGGGCTAATGGCCCGTCAGATAGGGTATTAAGCAGTGTTATTAGTGTCTTAGGGTGATAGAAACGAAAAAACGACCATTCCTGAGTCAGCTCGTCTTTCAGATAGGCAAATTTGCGCAGATGATTTAACAGCGCGTCGAAAGGCTGCTCGCTCTTTTCCTGTTGTACAACTATTACGAGTTGCTTATCACTTATCTGTGAAATATACCGTATCAACTGTAATTCAGATTGGGAGCTTTCCGTCAGATGGGTTTGTAATGCAACTTTCATTCGGAAAGATCTTCATCAAGGGGACCTAAGCGATCCAATTCTGCCAAAATCAACGGAATTTGTGTGTCTAAATCAGCGGGTCTTTTATCCTTACTCCACCAGATAAGGGGTCCCCGGCGTTTATAATCCACCTTACTGACAGCTTCTTTGCCGTTTAAAAAGAATTTCACCATAAAGGCGACTGCCAGCGCTTTATCATTGCCACTGCTTAAGAAGGCAAAGGAATAACTACTGACGTTAGGGATAAAACCACGCCCAATAAGCTGATTGTTTTCGTCCAAGCCATAGACTTTGAGGAACAGAATATTAGTTTTTTCTGCCATGCCGACTTGTGGATAACGGGCAGCATAAGCTTTACCTTTATACCAGGTGTAAAAAATCTGTCGTTCACGATCAATAATTAATGGTGCCTGACGGCGTGAAAAAAATACAGCCCAGATAAAAGGTGGGATAATTATTAGATAAAGAAGTAGGAAACCTATATCAATTTTGATAATCCGTGAACTACTGGGATAAAAGGTATAGCGATAGTGAAGATATTTTCTCAGAGATATCTCTTTATCGTTACCAATATAACGGGCATTTTCCATAGCGCTGGGTAGATCATTGCGTAGATAAAATTTATCACCATATTCTTCCTTTACTAAGTTGACCCATCTATGGATAGCTTTTTCATCATTTTTACGGTCTTCGATAAATCCGTTAATATTCAGAATAAGACTGCTAATAATCCCTAATGTGATTGGGATCAAGGTAATACTCCGGGCGCGGCGTTGAGTGTTACGGATATGGCATTCCTTATTATCAAGGTAGTCCAATATTTCTGCGTGTTTAATTGTTTCCTCATCCTTAATATCCGGTGGTGCCGCCAGAAGTTCTTTTTCCCAGCGCGCCAGCCGTTTGGCTGGCAGTGGATGAATAGTAGGAAACCATTTTTTGAGTAAGTTTTTTAGGCGTTGCTTCATAGTGTGCGTTCTCCATCAAAACTACCCTTAATAGTATTTTCCTCTGTGGGTTTTTCTCCCCATAAATAGCGCAAAGGAGCGATAACATTGTCTGACTGCTGGTAATACCAATATAGCTTGCTGCGATAAGGGTTTACTTCGCGTCCTTCTGTCGTGACTATTTCCAGTATGGCTGTATCGCCATTCAGAGTTAGCTTCGCCTGTTCTCGTGCGGCCTTGAATGTGGCATCGCGAAAAGTGTCCCGTGTATACTGGCGACGATTAATGGTAATAGTGATAATTTGTGCACCGAGATAGTATATTTCATTTTCTTTAACGAAAAGCCCGTATATTTCCGAAACTCCCATTTGGAAGGCAGGTAAGGTAAAGTGGTAGGTCGTTTTTCTGTATTCCCTATGTATTTTCAATTGTGGCTGAATAAACAGATTTAAAAATTCTTGGTTCTCGATAACAAAATGATTTTGAGTATCATTATCCATTTTTCTTGTTATTTTGAGCTGATCGAATATTTCAGGTCTTCTTCCATCCCCCCAAAAAGCATATTTATCTGCTGCCCCCCAAAAACAGTTATTCAGTACTTTCTCTAAATCTGACCAGGCACTGTTGGCCTGCACAATGCTGCCACCAATAAGCAAGCTAGCCCCAGCTATAATCGCTGTCAGTACGCCCCCAGTCAGGAAAGTGCCTGCGGCAACCCCGATCCAGACCGCTGTAGTCAGGATAATCGAACCTGTTCCTATCGCTACCTGGCTATAACCTTCTATGTTATTACCCACTTTGAAAGCATTATTTGCATCATAGAAGGAGACCAGCGCCCCTAAATACCTGCCACGCTACCGGCAACCCGGGAGAACTGATGACCATAGCCGTATTGATGGCAGGCACTTTTATGCCGTTCATCAGCGCCTTGACTATCGGGGAGTTTACCTTACTCGCTAGCGTCGAACCGAGGGAGGCCAAATCGGCACTCATACCAATCACCGCGGTGCTAAAGCGCAGCAGGCTCATATAGGACGGTCCGGGCTGTAACGGGTTGTTGCGGGCATATTCTGTCTGCGTGAGCACGTCCGCCAGGGTAAAGGCATTCAGAAACAGGCTGGTGCCGGTCAGTGAGGAGTCAAACAGTAAACCAATGGACGGTTTACCGGCACCGTCTAAGGTAAAAAGCTGAACCGGCGAGTCTGCAAGGGTCTTAACGGCGGGCAGGGTTATCACCGGTTTGTCACCAAGTGATTCCAGCCGCTTGCTCCAGTTAATGATCCGTTCCCCGATAGCCTGTGTCCGCATCGCGGGATCTGGCAGGTGGCGATTTGCTTTCGATTCCAGTCGCTTGAGCACTTCCTGATAGCTCTGTCACTAAGCGCCANTNGTGCCATCCGGCTCAATCACCACGCCCAGTGTAGAGAGCAAGGCGGGGACACATTGTTGGGTTATCCGGTCAATGGCTTGCTGGGGAAGCTGCCGGACATAATTTGCCCCCTGAGAAATCGCCTGACCGGGATTGGCGCAGACGGTAGCCAGAAAAGTCCCCATGCCCAGCAGAATATTATCGACTCCGCGAATAAACTGGCTCTCAAGCATCGGCGATTTGACTTTGTCGTTATTCAGCACGGTGATAACACTGCCGGTAATGGTGCGCCAGAAGTTGCCATCCCCGTTGCTGTCCGACTCTTTGGCGGCAAGTTTTGCCAAAACCTGTTGGCCGGGCAGGGAGGATTGCAGATTGCCGAGCAGACCGGAGAGGATTTCACTGAAAAACTGGAACTCCAGCGCGTCCTCTTCTTCCTGCGTCTCTTTTTCATCGACTGTTTCTCATCCTTTACTCATTCCTATTTTCTGCTTCCCGTATCAGATGCCATACCGTTGTCCCCGGCTCCGCGCCCTGAATATCAAAGGCCGTCGCACCCTGAACAAAGAAATACTGTTTGTCAGGCTGGCTGTCGGTTCGCCAGAATCCGCTGACAAGCATCGGTTCGCCGCTTCTCACCGGGGTTACATGCAGAGTCCCTCGGTCATAACGGGCATACCAGGCTTGTGTGGAAATATCGTTAAAATGACCGGCACCGTAAAAATGCAATGAATCACCTTCTCCCGGCACAAAACGTATCGGACGTATCAGTTGGTTAATGGCGAAATAACTTTCCGGGACACTGCCCGGTAGCGGTGTCAGGTCCGGGTATTTGCCTGCGCGGATCATCAGACCATTGGAGTAAGGACTAATCACCACATCTGGGTAGCGTGCTAGTGTTTTACGTATCCAATGTTCCCCGCCCAGCCGTCCTACAAAGCGTTTGGACAGCAGGGTGATCCAGTTCATGCTCCGTATAGCATCGGCATAATCATCCAGTGTGGTATGAACCGTAGAGTTGACTTGCAAGGTGGGATAGCGTTGGGCCAGTTGGTACTCCAAGGGGAAATAATCATAGTAGTCTTTGGGTAAGACCAGACAATAACCACAATCTCCCCAGTCAGGTTCAAGCTGTTCACACAGAAAATCCAGCCATGCCATAAACCGTGTCATGCCGTCTTGTTCTTTCAGATAATCCCAGGGCAGTACCAGACTCAGGTAAGAGCTACTGTCGTCACCATCAATTTCTCGGGAGTCCAGATAACGCATCAGATAGTGAGGGGCTTCATCTTCATTTTTAGCATCACTGACGACCCAACCACAAAGCTGGTTTTTTTTCTGATTAAGAATGCCTTCTTCCACTTTGGCAATATTTTCCGGTGAATATTTGCTTAACCCTTTCAATGAATGACTATGAAAACGCAGCTGAGTGCCAAACTCTTCGCGAAAACGACGATAACAGGCCAGAATGCGCTGTTTTTTCTCCTGGGTGTAGCCCTGTTTAAAAAACAGAGTTATTGAGAGACCCAGGCGGGAAACAGTCAGTCCATCGCCATTGATAAAAAGAAAAGAGGTCAGTTGTGATCTCAGTTGGGCAAAGTAATCATTAGTATCCATATTCTCTCCGTTCATTATGAGGCGGTGGCGAATGTCACACCTGCCAATATTGCCAGGACGGCCGCTAATGCTGCGGTGCTGACTGCTGCTGTGGCAGCTAAAATTTCCACCAGTGCAATCAGCGCAGCAGCGACGGCAAGGGTGACGAGGATAACCACGGCAACTTCGGCAATAATCACCACCACTTCCAGCATGCCTTCACCCACCTTTTTCAATATTTGCATCCAGCTAATGTTTTTCAGCTCTTCCAGGGTGATATCTGAGCCCTGTTGCACGGTTTGCCACCGGGCTTTTATCTCACTCTCAGTCCAGGTCACGATTTTCCCCGTTTGTTCACTGACCCAGGAAAAAGCGTAACTGGCCTGATGGGTTATCGGGTCGATTATCTCTTTACACACCCATTTGCCGGTTTCACTGAACCATGCCCCAAACTGAGCAAGGCGTTCACGGGTACTGTTACGGATATAATCTAGTCCCTGTTCTGTCAGGCCAGCCACTTCCTGTCCGAGAATAACCCAGTCTTCATAGCTGAGTAAGAAAGACCACGGAGAGGCACTGACAAGCGGGAGATTTTTTGTCAGGGGTTGCGGAATGGTCCCCGGCACGCCCTCTTCGGGAGGTGTGGGTAAGGCGTCATCATCAGGAGGCGAACCGGGCGGCAGGGGAGCCAGCGGTATCGGATTTTTATAGTGTTGTGAACCGGGTTGATAGTGTTCTTGCCACGCTTCATCATACTGTTTTTGCTCTTCTGTGCGGTTATCGCTGACACGCATTACACCAAAGCGAGAGCGAGTAGCAATCTGGATATAATCTTTTTCTTGATCTTCACTAAGCTTATCCCCCGGAAATTTCACCTCAATCAACATTTTCAGATTATCAGGATGCGCAGAACCATCAAAGTAAGTGGCATTTCTGCCCGGCCAGCGGAGAGCTTCCTCTTTAACCAGAATAATATCGGGCCGACGGATACCCACAACCCCAAATTTCTCCATATCGTCGGCAGAAGGCCGGGCAAACGGGTTACTGGATTGCGGTAAATTATCACCATAACGTTGCTTAGAGACTTGACTGGTCGCCAGCATGGGCAGAGGAACATCCTTCTTCCCTCGGATAGCAAACACCACCTCCGCTTTATAAGGCCACAGGAAGTCATGCTTAAGCTCCTCAACCTTAATCAAGCCACTCATAATGATTTGATTAAGAAAGCGAATCGCCCCCTGTTTAGTGAGGATCATCGCAGGCAGCCGCAGGGCGTATTCAGCTTTTTCCGCCAGGTAGCAGGGGTCTTCATCGGTGGGAAAGACCCCGATTTCCATTGTGCAATTAATTGAGGTAACGGCCGGACATATATTGCCGCTGTTGGATATTGCCATACTTATTTCTCCTTAAACTCCATAACATACTCTACCGGTGTGTTACCACTGACCCGGTATAAGGTTTTCTTCGGTTTCGGTGGGGCTTTTGGCGGATCCAGTTGCAGATTTTCTTCCGCCGCACTTTGTACGGTCACGGTTCTGCCCAGCGCGTCGGTTTTACCGGAGAGGACCTGACCGCCGGCGGTGGTGATGGTATAGAGAGTATTCACCAGCGGCTTACCGGTCTGCTCACTCCGCAAGGTATAGCGGGCGGAGTAGTCAAACAGCGCATCGGCGGATTTCTTACCGGTGATATGGTCAGCCATGGTGATACTGACCCCTTCGATACGGATATTGCCCATCGGGTCAATGACTATCTGCCCGCCGGCATTCCCAATGGTGATTTGCCCGCTGTCAGAGTGCACAGTGATATGTTTACCCACGGTAATTTGCTGGTTATCGGTGATGTTTAATTGATGGCTTTTACCAATGGAAATGGCTTGCTGACCTTTAATGGTCATCGTTTGATTTTGACCGACTTCCAGCGTCTGGAAGCCCTGCACCGCTTCTTCATCATCGTTTTTAATTATGGTGGTACGGTTATGTTCGACTTCTGTTTTCTGGTCATGCTTTATCTGTGTGGTTTTATCCCTGAGAACCTGCGTATTCATATCCCGCTGAGCGTGAATAAACACTTCCTCGCTGCCGTTTTCATCCTCAAAACGCAATTCGTTAAAGCCATTGCCTTTATGGGTCTTGGTTCTGAACGTAGTGCGGGTCTTTTCCGCCGGTAAATTCAGCGGCGGACGGTTAAGCGCGTTATAGGTGCATCCGGTAATAATGGGGCGGTCAATATCGCCGTTGAGATAGGAGATAATCACTTCCTGGCCGACTCGCGGTGTGGCCAGAAAGCCAAATCCGTTGCCATTCCAGCCTTGTGCCACCCGCACCCAGCAGGAAGCCTGGTCGTCCGGCGCGTCGTAACGGTTCCAGTGGAAGTGAACGCGAACCGCCCCCTCTTTATTGACATAAATTTCTTCCGTGCCGGGCCCGACAACTGTGGCAACTTCATCGCCGTCAGCCAGGGGTTTATAGCGGTAGGGCGGACGCCAGTCGTTGCGGCCCGGAATAAATTGGGTCTGTGAATTGAGGGTGGTGCCGGCTCCGCCATCACCCAAAACGGCGGGGACATGCCCTTGATGTCGGGAAGAGACGACTTGCCAGCGGTCATTCATGGTGTCAATCGGGTGGTGGGTTAATGTGAAGATCCTGCCCGGCATTAATCGAATACAATTGCTGTCCGCTTGCCCGGATTTGCTGTCGGCACGTAAAGCTTCCAGCCGGTATTGGGTAAACGGAATGCCCTCTTTGTCTTTCAGAAAACGCCCGTAACTTTCGAAGATATGAAATGGCGTGCTGCTCTCTGCCTCAAAATCTGTTGCGTTATGCTGCAAGGCATAATTGGGGTTGTGGTAATTCCGGTCTTTTTGGGAAATGGATTCAGGGCGCATGTGGGAGCCAAAAGACCATTTGGAGATAACATTTTCTTCTATTGCGCTGGTGACGTCTGGGTTGTAGATCAGCGTATCCGGTGCTCTCATGTTTAAATGGCTATCGCTCACATGGAGTCCATCATCGGCGAACCAGAAGAAAATCCCCTCTTCAGCGGCAAGGCGGGTAAAGAAATCATAGGATGATTCCCTTTTCATGGTGGTGTATTCCCGTACTGAATGAGGGTCATTAAAACGCATATTGGCCCTGAGTTTTTTCTGTTTCAGTAGGCTGTGTAAAATCTCGGGAACGCTGAGTTGGTGATAGATGCGGCTGTCCTGATCAAGGGTCAGCAGCCACATTTCGGGTCTGACTGTCAGGTGATACAGGGTTTGATGCCGGTTTGTGGTTCCAATAACCGCACTTTCAACCAATCCTTTCACTTCACGTTGCGGATTTTCGTCACGGGTGACGGTAAACTGTGCGGTCTGGAGCAGGAGGGTATCCGTATCAATATCGGAACGCGGTGCCGCTAATGTCAGAGACAGGGTAAATAACGATGAAAG
>NZ_AYSJ01000004.1:472828-476033 GCF_000517265.1 Photorhabdus khanii NC19 | reverse complement strand
CGCTTCATCTAACGTAAAATTGACGACCGCAAAAGTCATGGGCGCCAGGTTGCCGATAGTGCAGGAAAAGCGGAGTCCGGTTTTCATAATTTTTCCTCAATGATGTTACATAAGCTTCTGGTGCCCGGGCATATTGTAAAATTCCCAGTATTCACCGGTATCGTCATTGATGACGGTTAATGTGTGAAGGCTTGTTTCGACCAGGCAGAGGGAGAAGGCGGTATGTAATGTTTTGGCAAAGGCATACATTTCGCCTTCGTGCTCGTAATTCTCTGGTGTCATGCGCAGTGTGATTTTCTGGGCCCTCACAGGAATACCCTTCTCCATATGATAAAAAGGTTCAATGTAGATTTTACTGAGACCCTCGGCCATGCGCTGAATATGCCGGCTACGCGGGGCGTCCAGATGTGTGAAGGTATCCAGTTGTTTGACCAGCGATCTGACGGAATCAATATGGCCGAGAAAAAATGGCCCAATCGACAACAAGGATAGTATCGGCCAATGCTGATGACTATTGACTACGGCAGGAAAATCTTTTGACGCCGCCACGATATTTTTGGCCTGAATATGGCTGGGTATCTCCTCGCTGGATATACAGATTTGCCCGATGTCCAGTGTTCGTGCTTGTGTATCAAGTTTCTGATATTGGCAGTAAAAGTCGCGATAATGGTGCTCTGTTACGGGTTTTGCCTGATGATCATAAAACGTGAGATTAATTTGACTGCCCCCAAATGGCGATTCTTCCCGTATAGGGTTAAACAGCAATATGTTGTCACCGGGTTCGGCGAAATGGTGGGCTGTCAGCTGCGCACTGTCGATAAGGGGAACACGGTGGTCAGATCCATCAGCGATTTCTTCTGGTTCAGATTGGAGTTTAACGTTATCAATACTAAAGATTTCATCTGCTGCCAATACATAACACGATTTGCCCTTTTCAAATGCTATCGGTTTTGTTCTGGTCGAAGACAGGTTGATAACCGGTACGCAGTGCGGAATAAATGCGGGGGTAATGTCCTCAATGGGAATGTTGCAGTCGAATTCCAAGATAAGGGTGAATTGCTTATCTTCGCCCAAAGGGAGCTCAGAGATCTCCTCCGATAAATCAAATGACATAAAGTCATTAACATGTGGCAGATAGAGGTATTCGTATAACACCTGCAACGGCCAGAAATAGTCATGTGGTCTCGGCAGTACCAAATTTTCCTTCATCCGTGGAGCGCTCTCGATAGACAGCCACATCTTTTTCTCTGTAAGGGATGTTTTCAGATAAGTGTCGTCCAGCGACTGATCCAGGTATTTTGTCAGTAAAGACGCCAGTTTTTGATCTTCTCCGAGAAAAAGCATGACTGGCCCTGTCTTCCAGTGGGGAGTTTGCCCATGATATTGAAAGGTCAGCGATATCAGGCTTTTGTTTTCGCGGTGTGTCAGAGTTTTATGGATCAAGGTAACTGGCTCAATGCTGATATCTTGGGTGGTTCTGAATGCAATGGATTGGTTATGTTGTATGGCGGAAATTTGGCTGCCTTTGGCAACATGTGTGGCTTCCGTCATGCTGCCCGGTTGAATATCTAACTGGATAACGCTGGTTGAAGGGATAGGATGTAACGGTATCGGCCATACCTTGCGTAAAAGAGGGTTGATCACTTCAGGAAAACCATCATCAATTTTTTGCTGAAGACCGGCAGTCAGCAGCGCAAAACCTTCCAGTAACCGGAGAATATCCGGGTCACCGGATTCGGGGGTAAATGGGGCGAGGTGTGGATGCTCTTGTGCCGCGTTATGCATATCGTGCTTTATTTGCGAAAGTGCTGCCCTGTAGAAGTCTTCAAAATTTTTCATATTTACACTTGTCTCTTTTGCATCCAAATATTAATGTTAATTTATATTTCAGTCTAATAAACATCAAGGTTGATATTTTAAAGATGTGTAAATTTCGTTTTAAAACAGTGAATGACGTAAATTTTATAGGTGTTCAGGTAACATGATTATTTTAGTCATTTCAAAGAGTTTGGTTTCAGTTGGTTTGTTTTAATCAAGTTGTAACGCCATGATAGCCAGACGTTATAAGCTGAAATTAATATTTAACTAATAGTTAAGAGGGTAAAAGATGTTGCGTTCCATTATTTTGGTTGGAGATTCGACTTCGCATGGTGGCAAGGTGCTGGCCGGTGATGGCGGTTTTGAGGTGTTAGGGAAGAAAGCGGCCCGGGTTGGGGATGCGGTATCTTGTCCCAAATGTGGTGGTAGTCAAACCATCGTGGAAGGTACGCCGGGTATAGTTAGCTCTAATGGGCAAATGTACGCACTGGAGGGGATGAAAACCTCTTGTGGGGCGACATTGATCGCTTCGCAAAGTCTATTTCAGGCATAGGATGGCGGTAAGACTCTGCCTGAAATAGTGGGCTGATTTAAGCGCGGATGCTCAGTTCTTCATTTATCTGTCTTTTTATAAACTGCCGGGCTGACGTGGTGGAAAATGACTCAACGTCCGGCTATCGGCTGCACCACGACTTTCCTGATGCAACGCTCTGATACGGCTTCTTAATTTCAATCGACAACCGTCAGGCATAATAAGCACGCACTAGGCGAAACTTTCAGTAACTGACAAAGGACCGTACAGGCCAGTCATCACTCAGCTGTGTGATACGCGTGTAAATTTGTCGGGCATCTCGCTCATCAACACAGCCGTCTGTTTTAAAATGGTTTTCTCCATTTCCAGACGTTTGATCTGAGCTTCCAGTTCCTTTATGCGGCGTTGTTCTGTTGTCAACATGCATCCCCTCTAATGCGACAGGTTTTCCCTGATGCTTTAAGTCATCACTCCCTTCCACAATAGGGAAAACCTCTTTGCATTTAGGACTGCTGACTAAATCACCTTTAGCGGCAACAGGTACGCCTTGATACACGTAATTATCAATGGCGGTGATGACTTTACCACCATGATCGGTTAGGTCGTTTAATCGGATAACTGCTTTGCTTGCCATAGTTATATCTCTGTTATCAGCGATAATATTTGTAGATCCCGCAAGCAGATTTCAATATCATTGGCTTTATTAATATGCTCCTGGTTTTCTATGTCAAAGATGTCTTTTGTTGTGATAATCAATGAGCCTTTTTTGTCATTTTTATCAGAAATAGATATTATTTCTTCTGCCATTGGGACTAAAGT
Source organism: Photorhabdus khanii NC19 (assembly GCF_000517265.1). Classification (GTDB taxonomy): domain Bacteria; phylum Pseudomonadota; class Gammaproteobacteria; order Enterobacterales; family Enterobacteriaceae; genus Photorhabdus; species Photorhabdus khanii. Next base: position 472,864 of record NZ_AYSJ01000004.1, on the reverse strand, counting down.
CGGATCTATTTCTATTGGTAAATAGAGCATCCAGCC
>NZ_AYSJ01000004.1:467136-472808 GCF_000517265.1 Photorhabdus khanii NC19 | reverse complement strand
TGCACTTATTCGGTCTGGAAATACTTGCTTTTTTTTCAATCTATATCCGCGTGTTTCAGTCATAATGACTGGAGAATTACGAGTAGATGCTAAAGCTTTAACAAACTCTATAATAGTTTGAATTTTCAATTTTTCTTTTACCAAGTTAAGATCAATAGATATATTGGTTTTTCCTAGTCTATTATTATAAGTTACATCACTACTTTGATAAAAAATTCTATTTTTAAGTTCAATGTCACCTGGGATATCAAATAAAGTAGCTATAAGATATTTTGCATCTTTATCATAATTTTCTGTAAGCTGGCTTATAGCATATTCAGTAAAGCCAGTATCAGTAAATACATTATTTTCCTCTATTTCCTCTAAATTATATCCTGGTAAATGCCAATAACTTGGGTTATTACTAATGTTATTTATTTTTTGCATTATCTGATATGCATCCTTTAATGCCAATTCAGGTGTTATTGGCTCATTAAGGTCATGAAACAATTTTATTTTTGGATGTATTAAACTCATAATCATCAATCCTGTTTGAAATTTTCAACAATAGTTATAGGCTTTTGCTCAACTCATTGGCGTATGAAATTTTTTAATGTTAGTAAAAGGAACAAACATTTCAGAAAAATATTCATAAGATATAGGCTGCAAAAAATGCCAATGAGACTTTGGAATATTATTCAATCTCATGCATACCCTATTTTGTCTTTCTGACTGGCAATAAGTTTTGCACCATATGCCGTGTGCATACCTTCTAATGTGACAGGTTTTCCCTGATGCTTTAAGTCATTACTGCCTTCCACAATAGGGAAAACCCCTTTGCATTTAGGACTGCTTACTAAATCACCTTTAGCGGCAACAGGTACGCTTTGATACACGCAATTATCAATGGCGGTAATGACTTTACCACCATGATCGGTTAGGTCATTTAATCGGATAACTGCTTTGCTTGCCATAGTTATATCTCTGTTATCAGCGGTAATATTTGTAGATCCCGCAAGCAGATTTCAATATCATTGGCTTTATTAATATGCTCCTGGTTTTCTATGTCAAAGATATCTTTTGTTGTGATAATCAATGAGCCTTTTTTATGATTTTTATCAGAAACAGATATTATTTCTTCCGCAATTGGGACTAAAGTTGGGTCTATTTCTATTGGTAAACAGAGCATCCAGCCAGCACTTAAACGATCTGGGAAAACGTGTTTTCTTTTTATTCTATATGCATTGTTTTCTACCATAATGTAAGGTGCAGTATGAGTAGAAATCAGAAAATTAATAAAGTTGATTAATCGTGATAGCTGAAATTCATTTTCTTCAATAGATATATGAAAATCTATTTGGGTTTGTCCTAACCGATCTCGACGATAATTCATATAACAAATTGAACATGAATAGTCATCATCTTCACCATCCCAAATCCCTTTAATAACTATAGGATTTTCTTCTGTATAATCTTCTTCAAACTCTTTTATTGCTTCTTTTGTTGCTCCTTGCTGATCAAAAGCAATATGTTGTAAAGATTCTTGACGAGTATTTCCTGGTAAATACCAAGTTTTATGGCGTCCAAAAAATATATCTACTTGTTGTGTAATTTTATATAAATCGGTAAGAACTATTGTTGGAGTTAATGGTTCTTTCCAATCTGTATATAATTTCATATTTAATGATAACGTAGTCATTTATTTTCACCCTTACTTAAATGTTAAATAGTATGAAATACTTTAATATTGGGATAAATAGAAAATTTTTCTAAATAATAGGCATAGCTTATAGGTTGCATAAAATGCCAGTGAGAATTTGGGATTCCATTTAATGTAATGCATACTTCTTGCTGCTTTTCTACTTGAGTTGTCATGGATCTATCCCCGCTTTTACTTATTTTCCACCAATCCATAGGTATTCCATTTTTGAAAAATTGGTCATACTTAGCTTTAGCCTCAAGAAATAAGCATTGTGCAGGTTTCCAGCCATCAAAATTTGTATCCATACATAACCAAGTTTCAATTATGTTTAATCCAGAGTTGTATATCGTCCCGGCAATTTTTGTTTGGTGGGCAATGGTTATTTCTGAATACGATGTGGTTTTTTCCCAAATCATCGTAATGTTCCCAATTGCCGGATATTTTTCACATTTGCACTTAGGACAGTTTACTAAATCACCTTTAGCGGCAACAGGTACGCCTTGATACACGCAATTATCAATGGCGGTAATGACTTTACCACCATGATCGGTTAGGTCGTTTAATCGGATAACTGCTTTGCTTGCCATAGTTATATCTCTGTTATCAGCGGTAATATTTGTAGATCCCGCAAGCAGATTTCAATATCATTGGCTTTATTAATATGCTCCTGGTTTTCTATGTCAAAGATATCTTTTGTCGTAATAATCAATGAGCCTTTTTTATCATTTTTATCAGAAATAGATATTATTTCTTCTGCCATTGGGACTAAAGTCGGATCTATTTCTATTGGTAAATAGAGCATCCAGCCAGAATAAACTCTATCTGGAAAAACTTGTTTTTGTTTTAACGAGTAACCTCTTGTGTCTACTAAAATAAATGGAGAGTTTCGAACCGATATTGAATTTTTTAAAAGCTCAATAATATCTTGAAAATTAAATTTATCTTTGTCTAAATTGATGCTTATAGATATATTAGTTTTACCTAATCTAACAGGATTAACATGGGTTTTATCTTCACCCATATATATAATACTGTTGTTGTTCTCATCGACTCCATCAGATAATGATTTCACAATAAATCCAGAGTTTTCATCATAAGTTTCTTTAAAATCCTCTATAGCGTATTTAGTAGGTCCATTTTCATCAAATGCATTATTTTTTAATCTTTCTTCTTGAGAATAACCAGGCAAATACCAACCACTTTTTCTAGTTGTTAACTTATTTATTTTGCATGTAATTTGATATAAATCAAGTAATGCATTTTCAGGAGTTAAAGCCTCATTTGAATCATGAAATAATTTTATTCTTGAAAAGATCATTGACATTTTTAACTCTCCTTTTTGTGAGAATGATTAAAGTTTAGTGTTAAATACCATAGTGTTAGGAAACATAGCAAATGCCGTAAGAAAGTATTCATAAGATATTGGTTCTAGAAAGTGCCAATGGGATTTTGGAGTATTATTTAATGTCTCGCACACTAAATTCTGTCTCCTGGCCTGATTAATCATACTGTCATGTCCAGACATTTTTCCCTCTAATTTTATATTGTTATAAAAGTCATTAGGCTTTCCATCTTTGAAAAATTGATCATATTTGGCTTTAGCATAGAGAAATAAGCATTGTGCAGGTTTCCAACCATCAAAATTTGTATCCATGCATAACCAAGTTTCAATTATGTTTAATTCAGGGTTGTATATCGCCCCGGCAATTTTTGTTTGGTAGGCAATGGTTATTTCTGAATATGATGTGGTCTTTTCCCAAACCATCGTAATTTTTCCAATAGCCGGACATTTTTCACATTTGCACTTAGGGCAGTTTACTAAATTACCTTTAGCGGCAACAGGTACGCCTTGATACACGCAATTATCAATGGCGGTAATGACTTTACCACCATGATCGGTTAGGTCGTTTAAACGGATCACGGCTCTGTCTGTCATATTTATAACTCTGTCATCAATGGTAATATTTGTAGATCCCGCAAGCAGATTTCAATATCATTGGCTTTATTGATATGTTCTTGGTTTTCTATGTCAAAAATATCTTTTGTCGTAATAATCAATGAGCCTTTTTTATCATTTTTATCAGAAACAGGTATTATTTCTTCTGCCATTGTGACTAAAGTTGGGTCTATTTCTATTGGTAAATAGAGCATCCAACCAGAATAAACTCTATCTGGAAAAACTTGTTTTTGTTTTAGCGAATATCCTCTTGTATCTACTAAAACAAATGGAGATTTACAATTAGATATTAAATTTTTAATGAATACTATGAATTTCTCAAAGTTAACATCTTCTTTTTTAAGACTAATGTTAATTGATATATTGGTTTTTCCTAGCCGGATAGGATTATTATGAGTTTCATCTTCGCTTGTATATGAAATACTATTATTGTCTTCATCATTTCCATCTGATAAAGATTTAACGATAAGTTTAGACTCTTCATCAAAAGTTGCTTCAAAATGTTTTAATGCGTACTCAGTAGGTCCATTTTCATCAAATGCTCGGTACAACAATCTCTCTTCCAAAGAATTCTCAGGTAAATGCCAACCACTTTGCTTATTTGATAATTTATTTACTTGTTGCACCACTGGATATAAATCACTTAATGCCACCTTAGGTGTTATGCTCTCTTTTATATCGTGAAATAGTTCTATTCTTGGGTATATTGTTGTCATATCTTTACCTTTTTACGCAAAATTAATATAATTAAACAACTATCAAATCACAGTATTAAATACTTTAATGTTATTAAATTTAGTAAATGCTCTAGAGAAATACGCATAAGATACAGGTTGCAAAAAGTGCCAATGTGATTTCGGTACATTGTTTAAATTTATATATACTAAATTTTGTTTTTTAGCCTGATAAATCATACTGTCATGCCCAGACATATCTCCTTTTAATTTTACATCCTTATAGAAATTCTTAGGCTCTCCATTTTTAAAAAACTGGTCATACTTAGCCTTAGCCTCAAGAAATAAGCATTGTGCAGGTTTCCAGCCATCAAAATTTGTATTCATGCATAACCAAGTTTCAATTATGTTTAATTTAGGGTTATATATCGTACCGGCAATTTTTGATTGGTAGGCAATGGTTATTTCTGAATACGATGTGGTCTTTTCCCAAACCATCGTAACGTTCCCAATAGCCGGACATTTCTCACATTCGGTACGGGACGAAGCAATTGTTTGTGTATCCGCTTTTGCCTTGTCTTGTTCGCCTTCTCTATCTTTGGTGCTTTCCATCACACCAACGGTGGCTAATCCCGTTGCACAAGCAGCCAGTGTCCATTCAGCAGCAGCTAAAAGAGCGGAAGCTGCTGGTGCAAGAAGTGGTAATGGCATATCAATTTCTCCTTTCCAATAAATTATTCACAACCCGCAAATAATCACGGTATTTTTCTCGGCTCTCCGTTTTACTGGATGAATGTATTAGCCCGGTAAAATGGAGAAGACAAGCGCAGCGCGTCAGTGTTGCCCTAAATAAGCCAAAATGATTGTCGTCTCATTAAGCGAGAAAATCTTTCTGACTGGCAATTAGTTTTGCGCCACAGGCTGTTTGCATACCTTCCAATGCAATAGGTTTTCCCTGATGCTTTAAGTCATTACTGCCTTCCACAATAGGAAAAACCCCTTTGCATTTAGGACAGCTGACTAAATCACCTTTAGCGGCAACAGGTACGCCTTGATACACGCAATTATCAATGGCGGTAATGACTTTACCACCATGATCGGTTAGATCGTTTAATCGGATCACTGCTTTGCTTGCCATAGTTATATCTCTGTTATCAGAGGTAATATTTGTAGATCCCGCAAGCAGATTTCAATATCATTGGCTTTATTAATATGCTTCTGGTTTTCTATGTTAAAGATATCTTTTGTTGTGATAATCAATGAGCCTTTTTTGTCATTTTTATCAGAAACAGGTATTATTTCTTCTGCCATTGGGACTAAAATCGGATCTATTTCTATTGGTAAATAGAGCATCCAGCCA
>NZ_AYSJ01000004.1:463193-467116 GCF_000517265.1 Photorhabdus khanii NC19 | reverse complement strand
GCACTTATTCGGTCTGGAAATACTTGCTTTTTTTTCAATCTATATCCGCGTGTTTCGGTCATAATGACTGGAGAATTACGAGTAGATGCTAAAGCTTTAATAAACTCTATAATAGTTTGAATTTTCAATTTTTCTTTCACTAAGTTAAGATCAATAGATATATTGGTTTTTCCTAGTATATTATTATAAATTACATCACTACTTTGATAAAAAATTCTATTTTTAAGTTCAATGTCACCTGGGATATCAAATAAAGTAGCTATAAGATATTTTGCATCTTTATCATAATTTTCTGTGAGCTGGCTTATAGCATATTCAGTAAAACCAGTATCAGTAAATACATTGTTTCCCTCTATTTCCTCTAAATTATATCCTGGTAAATGCCAATAACTTGGGTTACTACTAATGTTATTTATTCTCTGCATTATCTGATATGCATCCTTTAACGCCAATTCAGGTGTTATTGGCTCATTAAGGTCATGGAACAATTTTATTCTTGGATGTATTAAACTCATAATCATCAATCCTGTTTGAAATTTTCAACAATAATTATAGGCTTTTGCTTAACTCATTGGCGTATGAAATGTTTTAATGTTAGTAAAAGGAACAAACATTTCAGAAAAATATTCATAAGATATAGGCTGCAAAAAATGCCAATGAGACTTTGGAATATTATTCAATTCCATGCATACTCTATTTTGTCTTTCTGCTTGCCAAATCGTACTTTCTGCCCCTGTTTTATTGGTAGGTGTTTTTCTAAACTCACCAAAAACCCAACTTGGTTCACCATTCTTAAAAAACTGGTCATACTTAGCCTTAGCCTCAAGAAATAAGCATTGTGCAGGTTTCCAACCATCAAAATTTGTATCCATACATAACCAAGTTTCAATTATGTTTAATTCAGGGTTGTATATCGTCCCGGCAATTTTTGTTTGGTAGGCAATGGTTATTTCTGAATACGATGTGGTTTTTTCCCAAACCATCGTAACGTTCCCAATTGCTGGACATTTCTCACATTCGGTACGGGACGAAGCAATTGTTTGTGTATCCGCTTTTGCTTTGTCTTGTTCACCTTCTCTATCTTTGGTGCTTTCCATCACACCAACGGCGGCTAATCCCGCTGCACAAGCAGCCAGTGTCCATTCAGCAGCAGCTAAAAGAGCGGGAGCCGCTGGTGCAAGAAGTGGTAATGGCATATCAATTTCTCCTTTTCAATAAATTATCCATAACCCGCAAATAATCACGGTATTGTTGTTCCGGGTTATCGCCAGCGTTCAACATATTCTGGATTGCTGGCGAGCTGTGAAAATCACGGTTAAACGCAACGAAATATAAATAAGAGCGGATCAACGCTTCATCCTTAAACCCCATCTCAATCAAATCCAGATAAGCGGCCTTTAACCGCTTGTGCAGGCTGTGTTCACTTTCATTTTCGACTAATGCACCTTGCTCTGCCAGAATACGTTGTCGGGTATGGGTCACATAAGCCTCATCTTCCGCATCAATAAATTTAGCGACCTGCTCCTTGCTGAGTTTTATCATCGCTAGGCTCCTTTTACGAAATGATCATTGTTATCAAATAAATACACCCACTCATGAATACCGTCAGTGAATGCCGACAATTGCTCCGGGCCGAAAATATCCCGGATTTGATGCAAAATGCGGGGATCGTAAAAACGCAGCAATGCCGTTTCCCCCGTTTCCAGCTCAACATTCAGGTAGTTTTCAAGGTGACGGGTCAGTTTGTCCAAAGACAGCGTGGTGTGTAGCCAGGACACCGAAGGAGCAACCTTTTCCAGCGCAGATAACTTTTCTTCCCATGATTTCGCATAAGCCATATCAAACAACCATGGCCCCGCGAACGCAATTTTGGCATCCGGGTATTGCCGGAACAGGGGATTATTTGTGCCGACGATATATTTAATCTCCTCAGCAAAATGACGTTCATACTGTAGGCCATTGACTAAGGCATACCATTTCATTTCGGGATGTATTTCTCTGTATTCACTCCATTTTTTCTGTAATTCCGGAGTCATGACTGCCCCCTAATAACCATTGCCGTGCCATTCAGTTCTGCTTTCATCAGACAGGTCAGACAGATTTCTTTCAACGGTGCTGTCAGGGCTTTTTCTGCCTGTACGACACTCGCCTGTTTCAGTTTGTCCAGCCTATCCGGCAGCTTGCCACCCCAACCTGAACCGCTGCCGGGTGATCCACTGCCAAAGTTAATGCCCGCACTGCTGGTAATACCGCCCGCATCGATTTTAAGGAAGTGCCCGGCGGCCTGTAGGGTCAGTTCACTGCCGGCATCAATTACGATTTTAGCGCCGGAACTCAGGTGAATTTCATTACCGCTTTGAGTTAACAGAGCGTCATCTGCCTTGATATGGAGTTTCTGCCCCGTAGATAGGGAAATATCATTGCCCGCCTGTACGCGGTACTCATTATCAATGCGTAAATGGGCATCATGTTTGATATGGTGTGTCCGGTTATGCCCGATATTACGGGTTTCATCATTCAGAACCTGCGTATTCATATCCCGCTGGGCATGAATAAACACTTCCTCGCTGCCGCTTTCATCCTCAAAACGTAATTCGTTAAAACCATTACCTTTATGGGTCTTGGTTCTGAACGTGGTGCGGGTCTTTTCCGCCGGTAAATTTAGCGGCGGACGGTTAAGGGCGTTATAGGTACATCCGGTGATAATGGGGCGGTCAATATCGCCGTTGAGGTAGGAGATAATCACTTCCTGGCCGACTCGTGGGGTTGCCAGAAAGCCAAATCCGTTGCCATTCCAGCCTTGTGCCACCCGCACCCAGCAGGAAGCCTGGTCGTCCGGCGCGTCGTAACGGTTCCAGTGGAGGTGAACGCGAACCGCCCCCTCTTTATTGACGTAAATTTCTTCGGTGCTGGGCCCGACAACCGTGGCGACTTCATCGCCGTCGGCCTGTGGTTTATAGCGGTAGGGCGGACGCCAGTCGTTGCGGCCCGGAATAAATTGGGTCTGTGAATTGAGGGTGGTGCCGGCTCCGCCATCGCCCAAAACGGCGGGCACATGCCCTTGATGTCGGGAAGAGACGACTTGCCAGCGGTCATTCATGGTGTCAATCGGGTGGTGGGTTAATGTGAAGATCCTGCCCGGCATTAATCGAATACAATTGCTGTCCGCTTGCCCGGATTTGCTGTCGGCACGTAAAGCTTCCAGCCGGTATTGGGTAAATGGAATGCCCTCTTTGTCTTTCTGAAAACGCCCGTAACTTTCGAAGATATGAAATGGCGTGCTGCTCTCTGCCTCAAAATCTGTTGCGTTATGCTGCAAGGCATAATTAGGGTTGTGATAATTCCGGTCTTTTTGGGAAATGGATTCAGGGCGCATGTGGGAGCCAAAAGACCATTTGGAGATAACATTTTCTTCTATTGCGCTGGTGACATCCGGGTTGTAGATCAACGTATCCGGTGCTCTCATGTTTAAATGGCTATCGCTCACATGGAGTCCATCATCGGCGAACTAGAAGAAAATCCCCTCTTCTGCCGCAAGGCGGGTAAAGAAATCATAGGATGATTCCCTTTTCATGGTGGTGTATTCCCGTACTGAATGAGGGTCATTAAAACGCATATTGGCCCTGAGTTTTTTCTGTTTCAGTAGGCTGTGTAAAATCTCGGGAACGCTGAGTTGGTGATAGATGCGGCTGTCCTGATCAAGGGTCAGCAGCCACATTTCGGGTCTGACGGTCAGGTGATACAGGGTTTGATACCGGTTTGTGGTCCCAATAACCGCACTTTCAACCAACCCTTTCACTTCACGTTGTGGGCTCTCGTCACGGGTGACGGTGAACTGTGCGGTCTGGAGTAGGAGGGTATCCGTATCAATATCGGAACGCGGTGCCGCCAAGGTCAGAGACAGGGTAAATAACGATGAAAGT
>NZ_AYSJ01000004.1:261285-463173 GCF_000517265.1 Photorhabdus khanii NC19 | reverse complement strand
GCTTCATCTAACGTAAAATTGACGACCGTAAAAGTCATGGGTGCCAGGTTGCCGATAGTGCAGGAAAAGCGGAGTCCGGTTTTCATGATTTTTCCTCAATGATGTTACATGAGCTTCTGGTGCCCGGGCATATTGTAAAATCTCCAGCATTCACCGGTGCCGTTATTGATGACGGTTAATCGGTGAAAGCTTGTTTCGACCAGGCAGAGGGCGAAGGCGGTATGTAATGTTTTAGCGAAGACATACATTTCGCCTTCATGTTCATATTTACACTTGTCTCTTTTGTATCCAAATATTAATGTTAATTTATATTTCAGTCTAATAAATATCAAGCTTGATATTTTAAAGATGTGTAAATTTCGTTTTAAAACAGTGAATGACGTAAATTTTATAGGTGTTCAGGTAACATGATTATTTTAGTTATTTCAAATAGTTTGGTTTCGGTTGGTTTGTTTTAATCAAGTTGTAACGCCACGATAGGCAAACGTCATAAGCTGAAATTAATATTTAACTAATAGTTAAGTGGGTAAAAGATGTTGCGTTCCATTATTTTGGTTGGAGATTCGACTTCGCATGGTGGCAAGGTGATGGCGGTTTTGATGTGTTAGGGAAGAAAGCGGCTCGGGTTGGGGATGCGGTATCCTGTCCCAAATGTGGTGGTAATCAAACCATCGTGGAAGGGACGCTGGGTATACAGTTCTAATGGGCAAATGTATGCACTGGAGGGGATGAAAAACTCTTGTGGGGCGACATTGATTGCTTCGCAAAGTCTATTTCAGGCATAGGATGGCGGTAACTGCCTGAAATAGAGTGGGTTGATTTAAGCGCGGATGCTCAGTCCTTCATTATCTGTCTTTTTATAAACTGCCGGGTTGGCGTGGTGGATTTCGGCCTGACATATTGGTCGTCGCACTGCGGATATTCTGACCAATTATATCAATGCTAGCCTGAAAGGGTGGGAATGGCAGAGTAATACCATGCTTGTGAAATTCTTGCAGAATAAGCTGGTGGACTTCATGACGGACGGGCATTCGGTGCCCCATTTCCGCGGCATAAATACGTAATTCAAATATCTGAATGCCATGCTGGAGATCAACCAGATACACTTCAGGTGCCGGGTTATCCAGGATCAGAGCGCTGCGTTTGGCCGCATTTAACAGGATTTGGGTGATTTCTTCGCTGTTATTTTCTGCCGGAGCAGGAATTGTCAGTACGACACGGGTGATGGTGTCAGACAATGACCAGTTGATAAATTGCTCAGTGATAAAGGCTTTGTTAGGAACAATAATCTCTTTCCGGTCCCAATCTGAGAGCGTCGTTGCCCGTGTATTGATCTTAGTGATGCTGCCGGTCAGATTGCGGATGGTGACGGTATCACCAATGCGGATGGGTTTTTCAAACAGGATCATCAGGCCAGAAACGATGTTGGCGAAGATTTCTTGTAAGCCAAAACCAAGCCCAACCCCCAGTGCGGCAACAAGCCATTGCAGTTTTGACCATTCAAGGCCAATCAGCGAGAAACCTACTAAGCCACCGATCAGCGTAATGGTGTATTTGGTTAGTGTGGTAATAGCAAAGCCAGTACCTGGGGTTAGTTCCAAATGTTGCAATAAGGCCAGCTCAAGCAGTGCAGGCAGGTTACGTACCAGTTGCGTCGTGATAATAATCACCAGTATGGCAATTAATACCGAGCCCATTGTGATGGGTTGAACTGTTTCTACATTGTTTATCGTTGTGGTGACATCCCACAGGCGGATATTTTCCAGGAATGAGAAAGCTGAATGGAGTTCTGACCAGAGCAAAATCAGTGAAACCAGTGCCAGCATAGTCAGAATTGAGCGTATCAATCCCAAGGATTGAGCACTGATTGCATCCAGGTCAATAATAGGTTCGTCAACCTCAATGGAGCCTTCGATGCTGCTTGAACCCGTTGAATCATCTTCTCCTTTGGCGCGTTGAGCCAGAATTTCCGCCCGTCGCTGTTTTGCCCGTTCAAAGGCAATCCTGCGCCGCTGAATCAGCATCCAGCGCCGGATAATGTGGTAAATAACCAGCAGGAAGAACCAGATAGCAACGGAGGTCTCCAAACGTCCCAGTAATGCCTGTGATGTACTGAAATAGCCCAGTATGGAAGCCAGAGCAGCAATTATTGGCGCAGAGAGTAAAATCCACCAGAGAGCAGTATTGATAACGTTTTCACCGGAGCCATTTTTATCCAGATAGAGTGGGACTCTTGCCCGTTTCAGGCTGCTGGTAATCAAGCTTAAGGAGACACACAATATCAGGAAACAGAGCCTGCCAAGTGTGGAGGCAAATTCTCGATCACTGTAATGTTCGAAAGTGATTAATGCCATCACCAATGGCACGATGGCAAAGATAGAGAGTTGGTAAAATCGCAATGCGCGTTTGACTCGCTCTTCCGGCCAACGAAAATGGGCGATGAATAGCCCATTTGGATGCGCAAACGTCGCACTCAGCATAAAGATCCACAATACGGGAGTCGTCGCACTGACACCATAACCAATGGCGATCGCCATTGGATACTGCCAGGCGCTTTGCAGCCCATAGCCGATCGCAGACCAGAGCATTGGCAAAGGTAACGCAACAATAACCGACCAGAATACGGTACGCAAAGTAAGCGAGAAGTGATCATATGTTACTTTGCCGATGCGGTTACTCGCGCGCTCAAGAAATGCGTGATAGTGGCGGAGAGAACCGACGCTGAATATGACAAGAAATAGCGCCCCAAGCAGATATAGCAGCGTATCCTGAGTGGTCAGCATGACTATCAGGGCCCCACTCAACTGAGAGAACGTATCCAGTGATAATAAGCGGGTTAGATCCTGTACAACATTAATAGGGTAATTGAGAGAAACAGGATTAACATCTGCGACCCAGAATAGATAACGGTGGGTGGCTTCTTTTACTTCTGTCAGTGCATCGTTTAGCTGGTTGGTAGCGACTTTCAGTTTGGTTAGTTCAAGAATTTCACTGTCATAACCAGATAATAATGAATTGAGTAATTCTTTACGGGTACGAATCAGGGAATCGTAAATCCGCTCTTGTTCGGCCGTCAGTGCAACGTTGTTTGCCTGCGTTGGTTTTGTTTCTTTCTGTAATTGTTCCAGCATATCTTCGTATTTCAGCCGATCGACCCTGAATTTGACAATATTCCGGTCGAGTTGCTGAGGCTTAGACATGTCGGGTAAACGGGCAAGTTGAGTTCGAAGTGCTTCTCCAAGCGTCGTGGAGCCTCCAAGCCATTGGGCCTGTTCACGAATGGTGCTCAATGCTTGCCGGACTTGAATAATATCACTGGCGGCCTGGCGTTGCTTTGAGCCGATAGTATTCATTCGTTGCGCTTGCTGATTTAGCTCCTGAGATAAATGACGGTTCAGTTGCAATTCATCAAGCAGAAATTTTGGTAGCTGACCACTCTGTTCTGCCAGCATTTCTGTATGTTCCAGCGCTAATTCTGCTTTTTGCTGGCGTTGCGCGTTAAGTTGGCTGCGGAGTTGTTGCAGCTCAAGATCAAGTCGCTGATAACGCTTTTTGAACAGATCAACTCGCATACGGGAAATTTCCTGCCGGTTATTGGCAGAAAGTTGAGCTAGTTCCAGTTCATTCACTGTAGCCTTGTGAGCATTTACTTCGGCTTGAGCTAAAGCAAATTGGGCCTCTCCTAACGGAGTGGAGGGTGTTTCTAATGATTGAAGACGAGAGGATGCTTCAGTCAGGAGACGTCGTGCTTCTGACTGTTGTTGTGGTAATAATCCAAGGGAGTCGCTGATTTCCCGTCCTTTGTCCTGTTCTTGCTGTAATTGTCCACCCTGGTCCAGTAACCGACTGCTGATCTGAATGATCTGCTGCTCAAGATTTGCGATTGGCTGGTTAGCAGGAATTTGGCGGGGAGTATCACTTTCAGCAAGTAACTTTTGGCGAAGCTCTCTGATTATTTTGGGGAAATCATCAATGGTAGCCTGATATTTCTGTGTTCTGTCGTTAGCAGATTTAGTATCAGCAATCCAATTGAGCGCCCCTTGGAGCGCCTGAGCAACTTCTGCATCCTGCGGATTTTTACTGGATTCAATTTGTTTCAGTTCTTGTTTGAGCTGGTTTTCATCAAGTTGAGTAGCAGCAAAAACCGGACTAATAATGAGCAGGCTAAGCAATAAGCTGATAATCAGGCGCACGATAGAGGGCTCTCCTTGGAAGGGGATTAGCTTATGTTATCAGTAGGTTCTTCAGGTATTATCGCCTGGGCTAATAGTTCACCCATGCGGGTTGCTGAACCACTGCTTAAGTGCCCGGCTAACTGCACCTGATTTGCTGCGAATAGGTTAATAACGGTAGAGCCCAGTTTGAAGCGCCCCATTTCTTCACCTTTCTTAAAAGAGACAGCGCCAGTTGTACCGGCTTCAGGGTAAGTCCAGCGTTTGATAATACCTTCCCGTGGTGGCGTAACCGTTCCACACCAGGCCATCTCAATACTGCCGACGATCGTTGCACCAACCAGAATCTGGATCATTGGTCCAAATTGAGTATCAAACAGGCAGATGACTCTTTCATTACGAGCGAACAGGTTTGGCACGTTGGCGGCAGTCAACGGATTGACAGAGAACAGATCACCTGGGACATAGATCATCTCTTTCAGTAATCCATCGCAAGGCATATGTACACGGTGATAATCTTTTGGTGATAAGTAAGTCGTTACAAACTGCCCATCACGGAATATCTCTGCCAGTTGATGATTGCCGGCTAGCAGGGCTTCAAGGGTATAGTGGTGCCCTTTGGCCTGAAGAATCTGGTCTGTCCGGATATTACCTAACTGACTGATAATACCATCAGCAGGCAGTGCTAATTGATGTTCTTCGCTGACAACCGGGCGAACATCCTCTTTTAATGGACGGATAAAGAATTCATTGAATGTCGTATAGGCGGAAAACTCAGGTGCTTTCGCTTCATTCATATCCACTTTATAAACACGGGCAAACGTCTTAATTGCCAGTTGAGTCAGCCAGCCGGCCTTTTTATTTGCAAACCAGCCTGCCAGATTCGTAATTCCTTGTTTAGGCAATAAATAATGCAACCTGATTTTAATGTTATCCAGCACGTCAACCTCTTGGATGTTATTCTATCGGCAAATTAGACAAAAGGGGGCTATTGTACCCGTCCTTTTATTTAATGTCAGTTAGCTATCGTTATCTGTAAACGTCTTGCGTGGTTTAATTTGATCCATGCTGTCGAGAATACGGTGATAATTCTCAAAACGTTCTTCAGCTATTTCGTTATTTTCTACTGCGTTCCGCAACGCGCATTCTGGGTCATCCCGATGTTTACAATCACGGAATTTACAACTGCCCAGATAATCGTGGAATTCGACGAAACCCTGAGTTATCTGTTCTGGTGTTAAATGCCATAGGCCAAATTCCCGTACACCTGGGGAATCAATCATATCACCGCCATGTGGAAAGTGATAAAGGCGGGATGCCGTGGTGGTGTGTTGGCCTAAACCGGAAGCTTCTGAAACCTGATTGACCAGAATTTCTTTTTCATCTTCTGGTAGGAGCGTGTTCAGTAAACTTGATTTACCCACTCCGGACTGACCGGCGAAGATACTGATTCTGCCTGCGAGCGTTTTTAGTAATTCTTCCATACCTTCGCCAGTATGGCTTGATAACTTTAATACTCTGTAACCAATATTATGGTATGTGGACATGACTTCATTGACCCATTCACGGCTTTCTTTATCCAATAGGTCAATTTTATTCAGCACAATCAATGGCTCAATGCCCAGTGTTTCACAGGCAACAAGGTAGCGATCGATAATATTGAGTGAAAGTTCAGGGAGAATGGCTGACACAATAATTATCTGGTCAATGTTGGCGGCGATAGGTTTAATGCCATCATAGTAGTCAGGACGTGTCAGTACAGAAGTCCGCTCGTGAACCGCTTCAACAATGCCATTGACTTTAACATCCGTTTGCGTTTGCAGCGAAGGACGCCATACCACCCGATCACCTGTGACTAATGAACGGATCGTTCGGCGAATATTACAACGTTGTATAGAACCGTCTGCTGCTTCTACATCTGCATGTTGGCCGAAACGGCTGATAACCAGCCCTTCTTGAGGTTCACCTAACTGGCTGTCATCCATTTCAGGTTTATTATCCTGTTTTTTCAGTCTGCGCTGATGATTTGCCTGTACCCGCCGTTGCTGGCCTTTGGATAATTTATTCTTAGCCACCGAACCTCACTTGTTCCATATTGATCGCTGCTATTTGTTAAAAGCGCTATGATACACCATTAATAAGAACTATCTCTCCAACCTAGGATATAACATGTCAAAAAGTGAGCACAATCTTATCTGGATAGATCTGGAAATGACGGGTTTAGATCCAGAGCGGGATCGCATTATTGAAATTGCGACAATTGTCACCGATGCAAATTTGAATATTCTGGCTGAAGGGCCAGTCATTGCGATTTATCAGTCTGATGAGCAACTTGCTCTGATGGATGAATGGAATGTGCGTACCCATACTGGCAGTGGGTTGGTTGAACGTGTTAAAGCAAGCAAAATTGATGATCGTGCGGCAGAGAAGGCGACGATTGAGTTTCTGGAACAATGGGTTCCTGCGGGTGCTTCACCTATTTGTGGAAATAGTGTTGCTCAGGATCGGCGTTTTTTGTTCCGTTATATGCCGGAGCTGGAAGCCTATTTTCACTATCGTTATCTGGATGTCAGTACATTGAAAGAATTAGCCCGTCGCTGGAAACCGGAAATCCTGACTGGATTAAAAAAACAGAATACTCATCAGGCATTGGATGATATCCGCGAATCAGTGGCTGAATTAGCTTATTATCGGGAACATTTTATTCAATCGGAATAAGAAAGTTTTATTTTGTCCTCTGTTGGCTATGATAACGCAAGCTCAGTGTGACGGTTATTAACCCGCATTGGTGTTTATTAAATCACCACTTGACCGAAAAGTTTGTTTTTTTGCGCTGAGGGGCTTGCGAGCGCAACGATTTCTCGTATAATGCGCTCCCCGTACCGATGAAGAATTTTATCAGGTATGGCATACTGAAAGATATGCGGGAATAGCTCAGTTGGTAGAGCACGACCTTGCCAAGGTCGGGGTCGCGAGTTCGAGTCTCGTTTCCCGCTCCAAATTTTGATTTGTAATCAGTATGTTTTTTCAGGCTATGATTAGCCAATCAGTGACGCGGGAATAGCTCAGTTGGTAGAGCACAACCTTGCCAAGGTTGGGGTCGCGAGTTCGAGTCTCGTTTCCCGCTCCAAATTTGAAATTAATATATTGGTTTCAGATTATCACTAGCCAGTCAGTAATGCGGGAATAGCTCAGTTGGTAGAGCACGACCTTGCCAAGGTCGGGGTCGCGAGTTCGAGTCTCGTTTCCCGCTCCAATCCTTACTTTCATACCGATGATCCAGAAGTGTTCTTTTCCTTTATTAATCCTATTTTCACGCAATAGAACCCGTTGCATGGTGTCGTAAACATCGTCTGGGTTATTGAGAAACTTTTTATCTTTACTTGTGAATTTAATGGTAATTGAATGCTATTAATACCTGCTAGGAAAACCTAACCACTTAGCAACCGGCGCATAAGCAGGGTTTGCATATCCCGCCGACCATCGGCAATCACAAAAATCACCACCTGTTGACCTATGAGCTGATAAATGGCCCGGTAAGGTTTAAAAAATGTTTGACGGAAGTCGCGAATCCCTAGTTCCTGCAACTCTTTGGGATAATTACCTTTCTCAGGAAAGTTAGCCAGGCTGTTTGCTATTTTCAGCAACTGCTCCAATACATAATCGGCTTTCCCTAGACTGTCATTTTCGACAATATAATCGTAAATATCCTCTAAATCCGCTTCGGCGTCTTTAGTTAATACCACTTTATATAACATCAGGTGAACTTCTCTTTATTCTTTAAGCGTTGAATTACATCCTTTACCGGTGTGATTTCACCTGTTTTAACCTGCTGTTGTCCTAAAGCCAAAATCTTTAACAATGCCATGGTTTCCTGAGTCTGCTCATAAGAGGCAATATCCTGAATCACTGCTTTCGCTTCACCATTTTGCGTAATAATCATTGGTGAGCGGGACTCTGCCAGTGTCGTCATCACCGCAGCTGCATTGGTTTTAAGGTAGCTGATTGGTTTAATCTGTTCTGAATAACGCATAGAATCCCTCACATCGAAAAAGACTAAATATAGACCATAAAAAGTCGATAAATTGATTGTAAAATGACTGAACCAATTAAGCAAATGCAGCTTTTTTGGAAAAGCAGGACAAACAAGTCTACGGATATGAGGCAAAGCAGGAAAAATTATTATTTTTTTAGTTGGTTACCGTGAGTTGCATTTTTCCGCTCCAATTTTTGATTTGCAGATGCCTATCTGGGGTTCTTACATTCATGGCGTTTTGTGCTAAAAAATTCCAATGGTGAGTTCGACAGTTTCTCTATTGATGGACTCAGTTGCCGGGTAGGTCAAGACCAGCAGAAAAGATGATACCTTCAACGATACCGATAGTGATGTTGTCTGGGAGCATGTATTGGCGTGACTTTCCGTTAAACCTGAAACCATCAGGTTTCAGGTCGGGTTGCTCAATACTGATAGTCGACTCTGATCGTATTGTAGTGAGACGGGTAAACAGGGTAAGTGCCCCCGCTCAGAATTCCACTAATTCTAAAGGAACCTTTGGCATCCTGGCCGCTAAAAGCACTTGTGGAGCCATTGAGGTTGCCGGAGACATCCAAGCATTGTGATGGGTTAGAGGAATATCGTGGGGTGTAACAAACGTTGAAATTTTGATTTGTTGCACCATTGGCATACAAGCCGATATTCCAGGATACTGTCGTGATAGTTGCCCTTGTCGGAACTGAAACCGGTGTACTAAAGAAGTTTGAGTTGGTGGTGCCTCCGACATAAACGTTTGGAGCACGAATTGTTTGTGACCAATTGCTGGTAGCGGCAAAAGACATTTGAGCTGCGGTTAACGCGAGAAAACCTACTGCAATTTTGGTGAATCTTTTCATTTTTCGATCCTTATTGCTAGTTAGTTGTCTTAACTGTTATCTGCATACAATAACTGTGCGAAATTCGATATTATCGGTCTGCATAAAAATTGTTTGCTTATTGATTCCTACTGTTTGTCCAGTTCCTCTTTGAACAAATAAAAAGAGTTTCATCGTAATAGACAGTAGATCAAGTGAAAGCCTTAGCTGAATGTTTAAATTGTGAGCCGACTCTACAGCTAATGTATGATATTTGTCCGTTAAGAGTTATTGCTGGGTTATAGGCTATCTGTCTTTCTTTGGCACAGGACACGTAGGAAAGAGAAAGGCATGACCCTTTAGCTCCCAAAGTTTTTTTAACTTCTGCTTGCCAAACTTTTGAGGGTGGTACATAATGCACTCCTTTCAACGATGATGAATTTAAAAATCTCTGTTGAATCAATAAGTTAAGTGGGATTCAGAAGGTTTGCTTCCCTCTCCAAGTTTCTTCCTCAATGATAATACTCGCTTATTTTGATTCGATTTTTGGGCTATAGGGTTCCGTGCTGATTTCTATTTTTTATCCACAGAATAGAAAGTGATTTCCTGGTAAAGTAAGTACGACACCTTAAAATTACCACACAGACTTATCCACAGGCTGTTTCTTTCGTATTTTTCTGATCTTACATTTTGTAAAATCAATATTTCTTCTGTAAGTTATTGATAGTTTTTTGGAATGGTCCTTTGTTAAGAAATGTCATACTGATCACTTGCGCTTTTTTTGCACATTGATCAGCAAGGGATTTTTATTTTATTCACAGGAAAATTATCTGAATTTTTTATACCCTGTCAGGGTGGCTAATAATTAAGCGTCTCTGGGTAAGCCTTTGGTTATTGCTCGGATAAGCCGTTTTTGTTGCGAAGTTTGTACATTGACAGTATTGGTTTCCCGGCGAGTCATTTGTTGGTCAATAGCCCAATGAATATGCTCATCAAGCATTGTGTTTAATCCTAGTTTCTGTTGCAGAGACAGAACGATGTTGTCTCGATATGGTGCGTTTCCCAAGGCAACCGCAATATTGCGTAACCAGCGTAAATGACCAATCCGGCGGATTGCTGAGCCTTCTGTTATTCGCAGGAATTTTTCTTCACTCCAATTGAATAAATCCAATAATTCCGGCGTATGCAATGTTGCCCGGGGGCTGAAATCACCTTCATCTGTTAGTTGGGAAAAGCGGTTCCACGGACAAATAATTTGGCAGTCATCACAACCATAAATGCGGTTTCCCATCAGTGGGCGAAACTCTTCAGGAATAATACCTTCCAATTCAATCGTGAGATAAGAAATGCAACGGCGGGCATCAATGGTATAAGGAGCGATAATTGCACCTGTTGGGCAGGTTGTCATACAGGACACACAGCGGCCACATTGCTCTTGTTGTGGCGTGTCTACAGGTAGGGGAAGATTTATCAGTAGCTCACCAAGAAAGAACCATGAGCCGGCTTCTCTATTAAGGATAAGTGAGTGTTTGCCAACCCAGCCTAATCCAGCTTTAGCGGCTAGTGGTCGCTCCATTATTGGTGCTGAATCAACAAAAGGCCGGAAATTAAGAATTTCCTGATATTCAAAATCATGGCAATAGTTTTGAATTTGTTCACCCAGTTTTTTCAGACGTTGGCGCAGCAGTTTGTGATAATCTCTTCCTAGAGCATAACGGCTTATATAGCCGAGTTTAGAATCATTTAGCGTGCTGGCAAAAGAGGCTTTGGCAGGGAGATAATTCATTCTTACACTGATGACTCTCAATGTTCCTGGCAGTAGTTCATCCGGGCGTGTACGCATCATGCCGTGGCGCTTCATCCATGCCATCTCTCCATGATGCTGCTTATCCAGCCATTCTTGAAATTTTGGTTCTTCTACTGATAAATCAGTATCGCAGATGCCAACTTGCTGGAAACCCAGAGAGAGGCCCCATTGTTTGATGTTTGTGGTCAGAAGATGGAGATCGAGAGGCGTTGCCATGGCGGAAATGAGTTTATGCTGCAAGGAGCCGCAGTATAGCATAATCTGTTGCAGGCCAAAAATAGTGAGTTTGGCAACGAAACTGAGCAGAAGATGTTAAATGTTGATAATAGAGTTGTGTTAGGGTTATCGTTTTAGCTGACGAATTAATAAAACAGCAGATATTATTCGATGAAAGAACTTGTTTTATCACTTCAAGATGAAGAAGCGACGGTTTCCCTTGGAGGCGCGGTTGCTGCTGCCTGTAATCATGGCAGTGTAATTTATTTATATGGTGATTTAGGTGCGGGTAAGACGACATTCAGCCGTGGTTTCTTGCAATCCTTAGGTCATAAAGGGCATGTAAAAAGCCCAACTTACACTTTGGTTGAACCTTACGCTTTAACACCTAGGCCGGTTTACCACTTTGATCTTTACCGGTTGGCTGACCCGGAAGAGTTGGAATTTATGGGAATACGTGATTATTTCCATCAAGATGCTATTTGTCTGGTGGAATGGCCTCAGCAAGGAGAAGGCGTATTACCGAATGCAGATATTAAATTACATTTGAGTTACCAGCCCGAAGGGCGACAGGCACATTTTATTGCTTTGTCTGAATATGGTGAGAGTCTGTTAGATAATTTGAAATATTTATGAGGGATCACCCGACCATGATGCACCCTTTAGTTGCAAAAATGATAAAGAAATGGCAAATCAGTTTTATGATAATTTGCTGGCTGTTTATCATGATGAGCAGTTTAGTGGTGGTAACAGCGACAGCGGCGACTTTATCCAATATTCACGTGAGTAATAGTGTCAGTGAATCCAAAGTGACGATGGTTTTTTCAGGTAGTCGCCCTGATTACAGCTTTTTCCCATTGCATTCACCGGAACGTTTAGTGGTAGATATTCACCAGTCAGGAAATATTATTGGTTTGCCAATGAATCTGCCGGGACTGGATTTAGTGAGGAAAATTCGCGCCAGTCAGGCACCTGATATACAAAAAAAACGTATTGTGTTTGAACTAAATAAGAAAGTTAAAGTCAACTCTATAGTGCAGCAGTCGGGTAGTGAATATCGGGTTATTTTTACCTTGCGGGCTTCTGGTACCTCTGTCAGTAATCCTGTTTTCAGAGAAAGTTCACAAGTGGCAGCCAGTAAATCAGTCATTACTGATAATAAACAGCCGGCGACAAAAAAGGCGACTCCACAAATTACGTCTAAGGGAAGTCAGCGAGTTGTTGTTGCTATTGATGCGGGGCATGGCGGACAAGATCCTGGCGCGATCGGGCAACATGGACTGAAAGAGAAAAATGTCACTATTAGTGTCGCGCGCAAATTGGAAGCGCTATTGCGCAATGATCCTATGTTCAAACCCGTTCTGACCCGTAACGGAGACTATTTTATTTCTGTTACTGGTCGTTCTGAGGTTGCGCGTAAACATAGCGCAAATATGTTGGTTTCTATTCATGCTGACGCTGCGCCTAATCGCAGTGCGCGTGGTGCTTCTGTCTGGGTACTGTCAAACAAGCGTGCAAACAGTGAATTGGGTAATTGGCTTGAGCAGCATGAGAAGCAGTCTGAATTACTGGGCGGTGCAGGAAATGCATTGGCAAATGGTGCAGATCCTTATCTAAGCCAGGCGGTACTGGATTTACAATTCGGTCACTCTCAACGGGTGGGTTATAATGTTGCAGTACAGGTTTTGAATGAGTTGCGCAAAGTTGGCTCATTACATAAACGTTCGCCAGAACATGCCAGTTTGGGTGTGCTACGTTCACCGGATATCCCTTCAATTTTGGTAGAAACTGGGTTTATCAGTAACTCAGCTGAAGAAGCATTGCTTGGTTCCAGTGATTTTCAGGATAAGCTGGCAAGCGCTATCCATCGGGGATTGCGCAACTATTTTCTGGCGCATCCATTACAGGCTGCACCTAAAGCATCAAAGAAGTAAGGGTTAAATATGGCTATCAAGATCTTGCCTCCTCAATTAGCAAACCAAATTGCTGCTGGCGAAGTAGTAGAACGTCCTGCATCAGTAGTAAAGGAGTTGATGGAGAATAGTCTTGATGCTGGAGCCAGCCGCATTGATATTGAAATCGAGCGCGGTGGAGTAAAACTTATCCGTGTCCGTGATAATGGTTGTGGAATCAATCATCAGGATCTTGCTTTGGCACTGGCTCGTCATGCTACCAGTAAGATTGCCACACTGGATGATCTGGAAGCGATTATCAGTATGGGGTTCCGTGGAGAGGCGCTGGCCAGTATCAGCTCAGTTTCGCGTCTGACATTGACTTCCCGTACGGAACAACAGAATGAAGCTTGGCAAGCCTACGCTGAAGGACGGGATATGGAGGTCACAGTGAAGCCGGCTGCCCATCCGGTAGGCAGTACTGTTGAAGTGTTAGATCTATTTTATAACACACCCGCGCGGCGTAAATTTCTGCGAACAGAAAAAACGGAATTTGGTCATATTGATGAAGTTGTCAGACGTATTGCGCTGGCGCGTCTGGATGTATCAATTAATTTGCATCATAACGGCAAGCTGGTTCGCCAGTACCGGCCGGCAAAAGAAGAATCACAGTATGAACGACGTTTGGCTTCCATTTGTGGTACCGCTTTTATGCAGCAGGCGCTTGCTCTTTCCTGGCAGCATGGAGATTTATCCATCAAGGGATGGGTTGCGGATCCGATGAATGCGACGGCGAGTGGAGATATTCAATATTGCTATGTTAACGGACGTATGATGCGTGATCGCTTAATTAATCATGCTATCCGTCAGGCTTATCAAGATTTGATCAAGGGAGAACAGCAGCCGGCTTTTGTTTTGTATCTGGAAGTTGATCCGCATCAGGTGGATGTTAATGTACATCCGGCGAAGCATGAAGTTCGTTTCCATCAGGCTCGTCTGGTACACGATTTTATCTATCAGGGGGTCACTGCCGTATTAAAACAGCGCGGAAGCGGTGTTGAGCTGGATATAGCATGTTGTGAGCCTGCGCCGGTCTGGGAGCCGGAAAACCGCCCATCAGCAGGAGAAAATCATTTTTCCCGGCAAAATAATGCCGCATCTGCGGCAACGTCATCACCAAAAGAGGTTTTGTCAGGCAAAAGTAGCACAGGTTTTTCCCGCAGTGGTGAAAACCGTCAGTATCACGGGGACAATTATCAAAAACCTCAGGGTGAGTTGTATCAGAAGCTGATGCAATCTGTGCCGGAACCCGAAGAGAAAAGAGAGCTTTTCCCGGCAAGAATCGCTCCTGTTGTGGCAGCAAAAGTGACATCTGTTCCTGTTCAGGTTAAAAATAACAGTCATAGTTTTGGTAAAGTGTTGAGCATATATCTGCCATGCTACGCTCTGATTGAATCTCCGTTAGGTATTGGATTGTTATCTTTGCCAGTCGCTGAACGCTGGTTAAAACAAGTACAATTAACACCAACGGAGCAAGGACTGAAACCACAACCTCTTTTGATCCCGCTGAAACTTGTTCTCAGTAAGGAAGAAGCTAGTGCTTTAAATCGTTATAGTGACTTATTAGGCTCTTTTGGTATAGAAGCGTCTGTATCTCATGGAAAAGCAACACTACGTGCTGTATCGTTACCATTGCGCCAGCAAAATTTGCCCAAATTAATTCCTGAATTGTTAAACTATTTGGCGCAGCAGCCATCAGCATCGGCAGAACAGATTGTAACTTGGCTTGCTCGTCATATTGGCAGTGAGCATGAAACGTGGAATGTTGCTCAGGCAATACAGTTATTGGCTGATGTTGAGCGGCTTTGCCCACAACTGGTAAAATCTCCACCAGATGGGCTATTACAATTAATTGATTTACAAGCAGTGGTGGCATTCCTTACTCATGAGTGATCAGAAAACTCAACATCTGCCAGCGGCAATCTTTGTTATGGGGCCGACGGCCTCAGGCAAAACCGCCTTATCTATCGCTTTGCGCCAGCATCTTCCTGTGGAACTGATAAGCGTTGATTCTGCGTTGATTTATCGTGGAATGAATATTGGTACAGCTAAACCAACAACAGAAGAGCAAGCGTTGGCGCCTCATCGTTTGATCGATATTCTTGACCCTTCTCAGCCTTATTCTGCGGCTGACTTCCGTCAGGATGCGTTGAAGGAAATGGCGGAAATTACCGCTTCTGGGCGTATTCCTCTGTTGGTTGGCGGAACTATGCTCTATTTCAAGGCATTACTTGAAGGTTTATCCCCTTTGCCTTCTGCTGATCCGGTTATTCGGGCGCAAATAGAGCAGCAGGCAGCAGAGCAAGGATGGAATGCATTGCATCAGCAGCTACAGAAGGTTGACCCTGTGGCAGCGTTAAGAATTCATCCCAATGATCCACAGAGGCTTTCCCGGGCACTGGAAGTTTTTCTTATTTCAGGTAAAACTCTCACTGAGCTGACGAGATTGTCAGGGGAAGTACTTCCTTACCGTGTCCATCAATTTGCTATTGCGCCGGCAAAGCGTGAGCTCCTTCATCAACGTATTGAAGCGCGTTTTCATCAAATGCTTGAATCAGGATTTGAAGAAGAAGTTAAAGCCCTTTATGCTCGTCATGATTTGCATGTGGATTTACCTTCTATTCGTTGTGTTGGTTATCGCCAGATGTGGTCCTATCTTTCCGGTGAGATTAACTACGATGAAATGGTTTATCGCGGTATTTGTGCAACACGCCAATTGGCAAAGCGTCAGGTAACTTGGCTCAGAGGTTGGGAGTCGGTTCATTGGTTGGATAGTTTTCAACCTGAACAGGCTTTAAGCACAGTTATGCAGGTTGTTAGTGCATAGGTTTATTGATTGTGTACAATTGATGAGTACCAAAGCGCAATTTTTGAGTAGTTCATTTTTCGAACCTCCAGGTTCTTAGTTAAAAACAACAAAATAAGGAAAATATAGAATGGCTAAGGGGCAATCTTTGCAAGATCCGTTCCTGAACGCATTACGGCGTGAAAGGGTCCCGGTTTCTATTTATTTGGTCAACGGCATCAAATTGCAGGGGCAGATTGAATCTTTTGACCAGTTTGTCATTTTACTGAAAAATACAGTTAGCCAGATGGTTTATAAACACGCTATCTCGACTGTTGTACCTTCCCGCCCAGTTTCTCATCACAGTAGCAATACGGGTGTAGGGGCAAGTGTAGGTAATTACCACTCTGGTGGAGTTTCCGCTCCGGCAGCACAACAGGAAAGTGATGGCGCTGAATAAGCTTGAGAACGGTAACAACATGAAGAAAAACATAGGTAGGGAGACTTTACCTATGTTTTTTCCTATAGTTTTTTACTCAGCCTGAGAGGTCTCACCTTTGTTTGAGCGTTATGAAGGCGGTGAACGAGCCGTTGTGGTGCACATTTTCTTCTCGCAGGATAAAGACACAGACAATCTCAGTGAGTTTGAATCACTGGTAACTTCTGCTGGTGTGGTTCCTGTTCAAATTGTCACAGGGAGCAGAAAAGTACCTAATCCGAAATATTTTGTCGGAGAAGGTAAGGCTGAAGAGATTGCTGAGGCTGTACAGGCTAGTGGTGCTGATGTTGTGCTGTTTAATCATACTCTTAGCCCTGCGCAAGAGCGTAACCTTGAACGGCTCTGTCAGTGTCGGGTGATCGATCGCACTGGTGTGATTCTGGATATTTTTGCTCAGCGAGCGCGGACCCACGAAGGGAAGTTGCAGGTGGAGTTGGCACAGTTACGCCATCTTTCTACCCGTCTTGTCCGGGGATGGACTCACCTTGAACGTCAAAAAGGTGGGATTGGTCTAAGGGGGCCGGGGGAAACTCAGCTTGAAACAGACCGGCGTTTACTGCGGGATAGGATCCGCCAGATTCTGGGTCGCCTTAATCGGGTTGAGAAGCAGCGTGAACAGGGGCGTCAGGCGCGGAATAAGGCGGATATACCGACGATTTCTTTGGTGGGATATACCAATGCCGGGAAATCGAGCTTATTCAACCGCATGACATCCGCTGAGGTTTACGCGGCTGATCAGTTGTTCGCAACGCTGGATCCAACGTTGCGGCGGATTGAAGTTGATGATGTTGGCACGGCGGTGCTGGCTGATACTGTTGGTTTTATCCGTCATTTGCCTCATGATCTGGTTGCGGCATTTAAAGCGACATTGCAGGAAACCCGGCAGGCAACACTATTGCTGCATATCGTCGATGCTGCGGATAGCCGCATTGACGAAAATATTGCCGCGGTTGACAGTGTACTGGAAGAAATTGAAGCTCATGAAATTCCGGTACTGCTGGTGATGAATAAGATTGATATGCTGGGAGACTTCACACCGCGTATTGATCGCAACGAAGATAACTTACCGGTCAAAGTTTGGTTGTCGGCGCAAACCGGTGAAGGTATCCCGTTGTTGTTACAAGCGTTAACGGAGCGTCTTTCGGGTGAAATCGCACACTACGAATTGCGCTTGCCGCCAGAGGTGGGTCGTTTACGCAGCCGCTTCTATCAACTTAAGGCAATCGAGAGAGAGTGGATAGAAGAGGACGGCAAAGTTGGTATTGAAGTGAGAATGCCGATTGTTGACTGGCACCGTCTGTGCAAACAAGAACAGGATTTGTTTGATTATATTGTCTGATGTGTTTGTCAGATGAATATCTGAAAACTTGTGTGATTGAGAGCTGGTTTGTTTACAAGCGGCTCTTGGCCTGAAAAACCAATCATAAAAGAATGGAGCTAAAACATGGCGTGGAATCAGCCCGGGAACAACGGACAAGACCGTGACCCGTGGGGGAGCAGCAATAATAATGGCGGCAACTCCGGCGGGAACAAAGGTAGTCGAAACCGTGGGGCATCTGATCTCGACGATCTGTTCCGTAAGCTGAGCAGTAAACTCGGTGGTTTCGGTGGGAATAAGGGGGGTAATGGCTCTGATCAGGGGGCAAAATTTGGCGGGCGTATTATTAGCCTTGCTGTTGTCGCGGTCGTCGTGATCTGGGCCGCCAGTGGTTTCTATACGATTAAAGAAACAGAACGTGGTGTTGTTACCCGTTTGGGTAAATTGAGCCATATCGTGCAGCCAGGTCTGAACTGGAAACCAACGTTCATTGATGAAGTGGTTCCGGTCAACGTGGAATCTGTTCGTGAACTGGCGGCATCCGGTGTGATGCTGACTTCCGATGAAAACGTTGTTCGCGTGGAAATGAACGTTCAGTACCGTGTGACTAATCCAGCCGCTTATCTCTATAGCGTAACAAGCCCTGATAACAGCCTGCGTCAGGCAACCGACAGCGCGGTTCGCGGTGTTATCGGTAAATACACTATGGATAAAATCTTGACAGAAGGCCGTACTATTGTACGTAGCGATACCCAGAAGGTACTGGAAGAAACGATTCGTCCATATAAAATGGGTATTACTTTGCTGGATGTTAACTTCCAGACTGCCCGTCCACCGGAAGAAGTAAAAGCGTCATTTGACGATGCGATTGCTGCCCGGGAAAATGAACAGCAGTACATTCGTGAGGCGGAAGCTTACGCTAATGAAGTTCAACCGCGTGCAAATGGTCAGGCTCAACGATTAATCGAAGATGCTAAGGCTTATAAAGCGCGTGTGGTATTGGAAGCGCAGGGTGAAGTGGCGAGTTTTGCTAAGATGCTGCCTGAATATAAAGCAGCACCGGAAATTACCCGTGAGCGTCTGTATATTGAAACTATGGAAAAAGTACTGAGTAATACCCGCAAAATTATTGCTAATGAGAACAGTAATAACCTGATGGTCTTGCCATTAGAGCAAATGTTCCGTAGCGATGCAGCCAGTGGTAAAACGGCCGTGGAAAGTCAGCTTGGTAATACAACTGTTTCCAGCCCGCGAGTTACTCGTCCGACAGCATCCTCAAGTTCAAACCGGACAGTAGATTACAACCGTACAGATAATCTGCGTAACGATACTGTCAGAGTAGGGAGACAATAATCATGCGTAAGTCATTCATCGTTATTATTGTCGCTGTACTGGTGGCTTTGTATACCTCAGTGTTTGTTGTGCATGAAGGACAGCGCGGTATTGTTCTGCGTTTCAGTAAGGTTGCCCGTGACGCGGAAAATAAACCGATCGTTTATGCACCCGGTTTGCACTTTAAAGTGCCATTCATTGAAACAGTGAAAACACTTGATGCCCGCATCCAGACTATGGATATTCAGGCGGACCGTTTCCTGACCAGTGAAAACAAAGACCTGATTGTTGATTCTTACCTGAAATGGCGCATTATTGACTTCAGCCGTTACTATCTGGCTACCGGTAATGGTGATATTTCTCAGGCTGAGGTTCTGCTGAAGCGTAAATTCAGTGACCGTTTGCGTTCTGAGATTGGTCGTCTGGATGTTCGCGGTATTGTGACTGATTCCCGTGGTAAACTGACAACCGATGTTCGTGATGCCCTGAACAAAGGGACGACTGACGGCGAAGCTGTGGCTACCAGTGAAGCAGACGATGCGATTGCATCAGCGGCGGCTCGTGTAGAGAAAGAAACTGCGGGTAAACAACCGGCTATTAACCCAAACAGTATGGCTGCTCTGGGTATTGAGGTTGTTGATGTGCGTATCAAACAGATTAACCTGCCACTGGAAGTTTCAGAAGCTATCTTCCAGCGTATGCGTGCAGAGCGTGAAGCGGTAGCCCGTCGTCACCGCTCTCAAGGTCAGGAAGAGGCAGAAAAATTGCGTGCAACAGCAGATAAGCAAGTCACTGAAACATTGGCAAAAGCGGAGCGTGAAGCCCGTACTTTGCGTGGTTCCGGTGATGCAGAAGCTGCTAAACTGTTTGCTGATGCATTCAGCAAAGATCCTGACTTCTATGCCTTTATCCGTAGTTTACGTGCTTACGAGAAGAGCTTCAGTGAAGATGGGAAAGATGTTCTGGTACTAAGTCCGGATACTGATTTCTTCCGTTATATGAAAGCACCTGAAAAACGTGCAGTTCAACATTGATAGATGTTTGAATATCTAAGTAAGGCCCGCATCAGGCGGGCCTTGTCGTGTCTGGTGGTCAACAAAAATAACAGATGTGATAAAAATTACTGAAAGGTGTGGAATGAGATGTTAGAATCCATTTTTAAGCAACCGAGTGAATTTTGAAATGGGTAAGAACGTTGTCGTATTGGGCACCCAATGGGGTGACGAGGGCAAGGGCAAGATCGTCGACTTGCTGACTGAACGAGCTAAGTATGTTGTTCGTTATCAAGGGGGCCATAATGCTGGTCATACACTGGTTATCAACGGTGAAAAAACCGTTCTCCACCTAATCCCGTCGGGGATCCTGCGTGAAAATGTTATCAGCATCATCGCAAACGGAGTCGTATTAGCACCAGACGCGCTGATGAAAGAGATGAACGCGTTAGAGTCCCGAGGTGTTCCTGTTCGCGAGCGTTTGCTCATTTCAGAAGCCTGTCCGCTTATTCTTCCGTATCATGTTGCGTTAGATAATGCCCGAGAAAAAGCACGTGGCGCAAAAGCAATTGGTACAACCGGCCGCGGTATCGGCCCAGCGTATGAAGACAAAGTTGCACGTCGTGGCCTGCGCGTTGGTGATTTGTTTGATAAAGAAGTCTTTGCGGCCAAGCTGAAAGAAATTATCGAATATCATAACTTCCAACTGGTGAATTATTACCAAGAGCCGGCGGTTGATTACCAGAAAACTCTGGACGAAATCATGGCGGTTGCCGATATTCTGACGGGTATGGTTGTTGACGTTTCTGACTTGTTGTATAAAGCAACGCAGAAAGGTGAGCTGGTCATGTTCGAAGGCGCACAAGGCACGCTGTTGGATATCGACCACGGTACCTATCCATACGTGACCTCTTCCAACACCACGGCAGGTGGCGTTGCAACAGGTTCCGGTTTAGGTCCACGCTATGTTGATTATGTTTTGGGGATTATCAAGGCTTATTCCACCCGTGTCGGTGCTGGCCCATTCCCAACTGAGTTGTTTGATGAAACTGGCAATTACCTGCGTGAAAAAGGCCAGGAGTTTGGCGCGACTACTGGGCGTAGCCGTCGTACTGGCTGGCTGGATATCATTGCTATCCGTCGCGCAGTACAAATCAATTCACTGTCTGGCTTCTGTATGACCAAACTGGACGTACTGGATGGTTTGAAAGAAGTTAAAATTTGTGTTGGTTACCGTATGCCTGGTGGTCGCGTGGTTGAAACAACGCCTCTGGCTGCGGATGATTGGGAAGGGATTGAACCTGTTTATGAGACTATGCCTGGCTGGGACGAAAGTACTTTTGGTGTGAAAGAGCACAGCAAATTGCCTCAGGCGGCACTGAATTATATCAAACGTGTAGAAGAGTTGACCGGTGTTCCGGTTGATATTATTTCTACAGGCCCGGATCGTTCAGAAACTATGATTCTGCGTGATCCGTTTGATGCTTGATTGTGTCACATAATCAGGTAAAGCCGGGCTTTTTAGCCCGGTTTTTTGCTATTTATTATGGTCTTTTTTGCGTAACTACCAGATGATTAACATGATTTCGGCCAATTCAAGGTATATAAGTTGAACAAATACTTATTTTTTTAATTTGTTCTCGGATATATTAGCTTATATCTCATTATCCAGAGGTTGATGTGCAGTTAACGAGTTTTACAGATTATGGCTTGCGCGCGCTAATTTATATGGCTGCTTTACCGCAAAATCGGATGACCAGTATTTCTGAAGTCACGCATGTTTATGGTGTTTCTCGTAATCACATGGTGAAAATTATTAACCAGTTGAGCCACTTAGGATTAGTGGATGCTGTTCGTGGTAAAAACGGTGGCATTCGTCTGGGTAAGCCAGCAAAGGATATTAGAATTGGTGATGTCGTTCGTGCTCTTGAACCATTATCATTGGTTAATTGTAGTCAGGAATCTTGCCATATTACCTCTGCATGTCGCCTGAAAGTAGTATTAAATCAGGCAATAGAAACATTTTTGAATGAACTGGATAAGCATACTTTAGCTGATATGATTGAAGATAATATCCCCCTTTATAAGCTGCTTCTGACCGAATGAAGAAATGGCGCAAACAGCCTGCTGATGACAACGGAGGAACCGCTATGTCACAAGATCCTTTTTTGGAACGTGAAGCAGAAAAATACGAATCTCCTATTCCAAGCCGCGAATACATCTTAGACATTATTTCTAAACGCACTGTACCGGTAAGTCGCCAGGAACTGGCACGAGAGTTGAATCTGGCTAACGATGAGGAGCTTGAAGCGTTACGTCGTCGTTTACGGGCTATGGAACGTGATGGTCAACTGGTTTTCACGCGCCGTCAATGTTACGCCTTGCCGGAAAAACTGGATTTATTGAAAGGCACAGTCATCGGTCACAGGGATGGTTATGGTTTTCTGCGGGTAGAAGGCCGTAAAGACGATTTTTATCTCTCTGCCGAGCAGTTAAAAATGGCTATTCATGGTGATGTCGTACTGGCACAGCCACTACCTTCCGATCGCAAAGGGCGTAGTGAAGCACGCATTGTCCGTGTGTTGGAACCCAAGACCAGCCAGATTGTTGGCCGCTATTTTATTGACTCCGGTATGGGTTTTGTTGTGCCGGATGATAGTCGTTTGAGCTTTGATATCCTGATCCCGAAAGATGAAAATAGTGGTGCCCGCATGGGGAACGTCGTTGTCGTTGAGTTGACTACACGTCCAGCGCGCCGTACAAAAGCTGTTGGTAAAATAGTTGAAGTACTGGGTGAAAAGATGGGAACGAACATGGCAGTGGAAATTGCCTTGCGTACTCATGAAATTCCGCACAGTTGGCCGCCACAGGTGGAAAGCCAAGTGGCTATCCTGAATGAGCAGGTGCCGGACTCCGCGAAAGAAGGCCGCGTTGATCTGCGTGATTTGCCATTGGTGACAATCGATGGTGAAGATGCCCGTGACTTTGATGATGCCGTTTATTGTGAAAGAAAGCGCAGCGGCGGCTGGCGTTTATGGGTTGCTATTGCTGATGTCAGTTACTATGTCCGCCCACAAACGGCATTGGATACAGAAGCACGCAACCGGAGTAACTCAGTTTACTTTCCTTCTCAGGTTATTCCCATGTTGCCGGAAGTGCTTTCCAATGGTCTCTGTTCTCTGAATCCGCAGGTTGACCGCCTTTGTATGGTGTGTGAGATGACGGTTTCAGAGCAGGGAAAATTGTCATCCTATAAATTTTACGAAGCAGTCATGAATTCTCATGCACGCCTGACATATACCAAAGTATGGCGTATGTTGCAGGGTGATGAAGAACTGCGTGAGCACTATAAACCGCTGGTTCGGCATATTGAACATTTACATGGGCTTTATCAGGCGTTAGAAAATGCCCGCGAACAGCGGGGTGCCATCTCCTTTGAGTCAGAGGAGGCTAAGTTTATTTTTAACGCTGAACGCCGTATTGAGCGAATTGAGCCGGTTGCCCGCAATGATGCCCATAAACTGATTGAAGAGTGCATGATCCTGGCGAACATTGCTGCTGCGCGTTTCGTGGAAAAAAACAGCGAGCCGGTGCTTTACCGCATTCATGATCGGCCAAGAGAAGAGAGCATTGTTAATCTGCGCTCTGTTTTCGGCGAATTGGGGTTAACTCTGCCTGGTGGTATGCAACCAACACCAAAGGATTATGCGCAATTGATGCATCAAGTGGCTGAACGTCCAGATCATGAGTTATTGCAAACCATGTTGCTGCGTTCAATGAAACAGGCAATTTATGATCCGGAAAACCGTGGTCATTTCGGTCTGTCATTGCATTCTTATGCGCACTTTACCTCACCTATCCGCCGTTACCCTGATTTGGTGCTACATCGGGCGATTAAATATCTGCTGGCGAAACAACAAGGTGTTGTTGATCAATGTGGGACACCGACCGGTGGATGGCACAGCGATATGGAGCATATGCTGCAACTGGGCCAACATTGCTCTATGGCAGAGCGTCGCGCCGATGAAGCAACAAGAGACGTCGCCGATTGGCTTAAGTGTGACTTTATGCAGGATCAGGTGGGCAATACCTTTACCGGCATTATCACCAATGTGACCGGTTTCGGCTTCTTTGTTCGCCTAAATGATCTGTTTATTGACGGTTTGGTACATGTTTCCACACTGAATAATGATTATTATCATTTCGATAATGTTGGTCAGCGTTTAATTGGTGAGTTTTCTGGTAAAACTTTCCGGTTGGGAGATGAAGTTGAAATTCGTGTGGAAGCTGTCCATATGGATGAGCGTAACATTGATTTTAAACTGCTCTCCGTTAGCCGGGAAGCCCGAAATGTGGGTAAGACAGCGCGTGACAGGGCGAAAAAAGCAGAACCTGGCCGTAGTAACAGTAAGAAAGGGCGTAGTCGTAGCAAAGAGGCTAACTTTGAGCCCGATGGTGCTTTCCGTAAAAAGAAATCTGTGGATAAGCCTAAAGGAGATAAGAAAAAGAGTAAGAACCTTTCAGCCAAGACACAGAAAATTGCCGCTAAATTCAAAGCTAAACGGGCTAAGAAAAGCGCAGATAAATAATCAAAGGGCTATCCTGTTTCTTCAGGATAGCCTGAATATTTTAGTCTCTTGAATACATTGAGCCTGATGAATGGGTTCAGGGATGTCAGTGCTGTATGACAGTGAAAATAAGAAGATTATGAGTGAAATTATCTACGGTATTCATGCCGTTAAAGCTTTACTGGAGCGAGATCCTCAGCGTTTTATGGAAGTTTATGTACTGAAAGGGCGCGAAGACCGCCGTCTGACACCGCTGATTAATGAGCTGGAAAGTTTCGGCATGGCGATCCAATTAGCAAATCGTCAGTGGCTGGATAATCAAACGGAAGGTGCTGTGCATCAGGGGATTATTGCTAAAGTAAAACCAGGGCGTCAGTATCAGGAAAACGACCTGCCAGATTTACTGGCGCAAATGGAAACCCCTTTTTTGCTAGTGCTTGATGGTGTGACAGATCCACATAATCTGGGGGCTTGCCTGCGCAGTGCAGATGCAGCAGGTGTACATGCTGTTATTGTGCCCCGTGACCGTTCTGCCCAGCTTAATGCCACTGCGAAGAAAGTTGCATGTGGAGCCGCGGAGAGCGTACCGCTTGTTCGTGTCACCAACCTTGCCCGTACTTTGCGTTTGTTACAGGAACACAATATTTGGGTGGTGGGTACAGCAGGAGAAGCCGATCATACGCTACATCAGAGCAAACTAACCGGCCCTATGGCGCTGGTGATGGGGGCTGAAGGGGAAGGTATGCGTCGTCTGACCCGCGAACATTGTGATGAATTGATTAGTATTCCAATGATGGGTTCGGTCTCATCCCTGAACGTGTCTGTTGCAACGGGTATTTGCCTGTTTGAAGCAGTGCGTCAGCGGAGTTCGCAGTAACCCATAACATAAAACGTTACCCGCTCCTTGAGTTTTTTATGTGAGGCGGGTATAGTTACGCGTCAATTTTTCAGCCGCACTTAAACAAGTTCCTTGCCTCCACGGGCCGCGGTTGACCCTGACAGGAGGCTGAATAATCCGTAAGGAGCAATTCTAATGCGTCATTACGAAATCGTTTTTATGGTCCATCCTGACCAAAGCGAACAGGTTCCGGGCATGATCGAGCGTTACAGTGCGACTATCACTAACGCGCAAGGTCAGATTCACCGTCTGGAAGACTGGGGCCGCCGTCAACTGGCTTATCCAATCAACAAACTGCACAAAGCTCATTACGTTCTGCTGAACGTTGAAGCGCCGCAGGAAGCGATTGATGAGCTGGAAACTAACTTCCGCTTCAACGATGCCGTTATCCGCAGCATGATTATGCGCGTTAAGCACGCGGTAACTGAAGCATCTCCAATGGTTAAAGCCAAAGATGAGCGTCGCAGCCGCGATTACTCTATGGAAGACGCCGGTGTTGATGCTGAAGAAGCTGGGGATTCTGAAGAGTAATAACTGTGACAACTAATCGTTTGGTGCTTTCTGGCACAGTGTGCAAAGCCCCCATTCGAAAAGTCAGTCCTGCCGGCATTCCTCATTGCCAGTTCGTGCTTGAGCATCGCTCACAGCAGCAGGAAGCCGGTTTGAGCAGGCAAGCATGGTGCAGAATGCCCGTTATTGCCAGCGGACAATTGTTACAAGTTTTAACTCACAGTATAACGGTCGGCAGTCGATTAACCGTTTCAGGATTCATTAGTTGCCATCAAGGTCGCAATGGTCTTAACAAACTGGTTCTTCATGCCGAGCAGATTGAATTGATAGATTCTGGAGACTAGCCAAATGGCACGTTATTTCCGTCGTCGCAAGTTCTGCCGTTTCACCGCGGAAGGCGTTCAAGAGATTGATTATAAAGACATCGCTACGCTGAAAAACTACATCACCGAGAGCGGTAAAATTGTACCAAGCCGTATTACTGGCACCCGTGCAAAATACCAGCGTCAGCTCGCTCGTGCTATCAAGCGCGCGCGCTACCTGTCTTTGTTGCCTTACACTGATCGTCATCAGTAATCGGCACAGTCCATTAACGACTCTGAGAGGATAAGGTAATGCAAATTATTCTGCTTGATAAAGTAGCAAACCTGGGTAGCCTGGGTGATCAAGTTAACGTTAAACCGGGTTATGCCCGTAACTACTTAGTACCACAGGGCAAAGCTGTTCCTGCGACTAAGAAAAACATCGAATTCTTCGAAGCTCGCCGTGCTGAACTGGAAGCTAAATTGGCTGACGTTCTGACAGCAGCGCAAGCTCGTGCTGAGAAAATCAGCGCACTGAGTTCCGTTACTATCGCTTCTAAAGCGGGTGACGAAGGTAAACTGTTCGGTTCTATCGGTACTCGCGATATTGCTGATGCAGTGACTGCCGCAGGTGTTGAAGTATCTAAAAGTGAAGTTCGTCTGCCTAACGGTGTTCTGCGTACTACTGGTGAACACGAAGTTAACTTCCAGGTACACAGCGATGTATTCGCTAAATTGAACGTTAACATTGTTGCTGAAGCTTAATCTCTGATTAACTGATGCTAACAAGTAAAAAATGCTGGCAATGCCAGCGTTTTTTATTGTTTCAACTCACTATTATCCCGTTAGCCTATAAAATTTCCGTGGGTAATTTATATTGAATTAAATATTAATCTGATTTATTTTCTATTTGTTATGTTTATTTTTAATTTATCGAAGCGGGGTTTTTCTTGCGTATTTTTCTATAATTCTGTCTTTTTTTGTTTTTATTATCATTGATTTTTAGTTTTTTATGGTACAAATGTCACCAATTATCATATTATTGTCTATAAATAATTGATTTCGTGTTTTTTATTATCTAATAATATGGTATTGCTAATCCCGTTGTGATGGGGGATTATTTATTAGATATTCTTATGTATTTTCTCATAAATCTGGATAATTACAGACATTATTATTTCATAATAATTTAAAAATATATTTTTATATAATTACAAATATTATATTTATAATGGTGATTTATTTCATATAAGAATATGGAAAATTAATTATATATATTCTTATTATTGAATAATAATATCAAAAATTTATATGGGGTTTTCCTTATATAACTGTCAGAGTTGACAGTAGACTTTTAGGTGTAAATTTATAATTATCAGTTGTGTTGATTAATCATTGTGTGAGAACACAAATAAATGAGCTTATTTTCAATAGGAGTCAGATTCTTCCTAAGAATTATTCATAAAATAGGTAATTTCATCAATAGATTAATAGATATATTAGATATAAAAGTACTTTATTTATTTGTTAACAAAAATACCTCGTCATCACTGTATGTTCTTCACATTGACCAAAAAATGAGAGATAAAACGGATATGAAGCTAGGTAAAAATATATTACAAACTATAGGTAATACCCCTGTGGTTATGTTGGATGGCAAATATACTAAAGGTGTTAATGTTTTTCTTAAAATGGAGAATATTAACCCTGGTGGGAGTATTAAAGACCGTATTGCAGTCGCCATGTTGGAAAGAGCGGAAGCCCAGGGAGAATTGAGGCCAGGAATGGTGGTTATTGAACCATCATCGGGTAATACTGCGATTGGCTTGGCAATGGCGTGTGCTGTTAAAGGTTACCGGTTTATTGCTGTTCTAGACCGCATGGTGCCGGTAGCGAAACGCGATAAGATCAGAGCATTTGGTGCTGAAATTATTTTTCTGCCAGAGTTTGAAGCTGGAATAGATACGGTCAAATATCGTATTGACTTAACCAAAGAGATCATAAAATCCTATCCGAATGCGTTCAGTCCCATGCAATTTGAAAATCAGGTTAATCCTGATGAACATTATCATTCGACAGGGCGTGAGTTGCATGAAACCTTTGGCGATAATTTGACGGCTTGTTTTTCTACGGCAGGAAGTTGTGGAACCCTTACAGGGATTTCTCGTTATCTGAAAGAAAAAAATCCACAAGTACGAATTTATGGTGTTGAACCTGTTGGATCCATTATTTTCGGTGGTGAGCCAGGAAAATATCTGGTGCAGGGAGCGGGGTTGGCATTTATACCAACTATTCTCGATTGCAGTAATATCGATTTCACTTTGAAAGTGGCAGATATTGACGCATTCCGTACGGCAAGAAAATTGGCCAGAAATGAAGGTATTCTGATTGGAGGGACGGGAGCCTGTGCGGTTAGTGCGGCACTGGATCGCCTGGATGATTTTAAACCTGGAGATAATATCGTTGTCATTATTCCTGATAGTGGGGAGCGTTATATAGATACGATTTATAACAATACCTGGCTATTTGAAAATAATTTCTCAGAACTCATTGAAGAGAGTACGACAGAATTTGGGTTAAAAGAAATTATCACAAGTATGGGGTGCACGCTAAATGAATTCTGATAGTGTTTTGGTGATTTATTATAATCGCCGCTACAATCCTCTTATAATAAGAAGTCTTACATCTGAATATAAAGAGGTTATTTCTCTTTATATTGATGAAGGACAAGTAAGAGACATTGACGATATTGAATTGGAATGCATGGTTGCGGGTGCTGATAAGTTTATTTATAAAGATTATCGAACGCAATATGCTGAAAATTTTCTTTCAAAAGCAATAAAAGCCAACGCTATTTACCAAAATGGTTATTATCTCAGTGCCGCACTTTCCCGGCCTGCAATTGCTGAAGCCGCCGTTGAAGTAGCCAATGCACTCAATATTAATTATATTGCACATCAATTCAGAGGTAATGATCAAGTCAGAATGGATATGAATATAGAAATTCTGGATAAAATACCTATTGCTTCGTTGCGAGATTTCAATTATGACGAGAGTATTGTAAATAATTATGCGGCTCAGTATGGTATTCCTCAAGAATTTGGTTGCAATAATCCTTATTCTACCAGTGAAAATATGTGGGGATTCAGTATCGAATGTGGTCCGTTGCAAGAACCAGAAATGTTGATTCCTGAAGATGTCAAAGAGAAATTATATGAATATGCACTCTCAGCCACTGAACCAATATTTTTGTCAGTAGGTTTTGAGAATGGCGTACCTGTCTCACTGGATGGTGAAAAAAGATCATTAAATGAAATTATTGAAATATTAAATGAAATTGGTAAAAAGCTATCGATTGGCATTTTTGATATTGTTGAAGATGGCATTGTAGGTTTGAAAACGCGTGCAATTTATCAATCACCTGCTGCACACATCTTAATTACTGCTCATCGTGATTTGGAACTCTACTGTAGTAATCGTAATGAAAACTGGTTTAAAGAAATAGTTGATAAAAAATGGGCTGAACTGGTCTATTCCGGGCTTTGGTATGATCCCTTATTTACTCATTTGAACCAATTTATTGATAGTATGAATCAGCATGTCAGTGGTGAGGTCAAACTTGAATTAGGTTATAAATATGTCAATGTTTGCTCCCGTTCTTCAAAGAGCAGTATTTATGATCATAATTTGGCGATATATAATTGTGGGCATTTATATAGTCAAAATGATGCAGAGGGATTCGCAAAAATATTTAATATACATACTAATCAAAGTGTTAAATCAAGAGTGAGGAAAATGTAATGATTAAAGAGTTATTAATGTGTAAACCGGATTTTTACGATATTGAATATGTTATTAATGATTGGATGGATCCTAATAATAAAGTTAATAAAAAATTAGCACAACAGCAGTGGGACTTTCTTTATGAACGACTGATCGAACGAGGTATTAGTATTCGTACTATTGCTCCTGTTAATGGTTTGCCTGATATGACTTTTTCAGGAGATTGTGGCATGGTGCATAATAATAAATTTCTTGCCAGTAATTTCCGGCACGCTGAACGTCAGGGAGAAAGTCAATATTATATAGATTATCTGAAAGATCTGGGCTACGAGATACATCATGTTGATGAAGATATTTATTTTGAAGGGCTTGGAGATGTTATCTATTGGGATAATGATATTATCTTTGGTTATGGTCCTCGCTCAGATAAAGAAGCAATAAATACAATTCAAAAAGTATATCCTGAACTTAAAGTGAAAGGTGAACTGCATATTCAGGATAATACTTTCTTCCATGTGGCTCTGGCATTTTCATTTATTGACAAAGATACTGTTATTTATTATCCGGAAGCATTTACTAAGGAAAGTCAGGATTATATTTCTGAAACATTTGAACGAAGGATTTCGATATCAGAGTATGATGCTAAAGAGTTATTCTCTTGTAATAACATTCCAGTAGGAAAAGATATTCTAATGCATGATTGTTCTATTGAGGTTGAACGCCAATTAAATAATTATGGTTATAATGTCGTTAAGTGTGATATGGGTGAATTCTTAAAGAGTGGTGGTAGTTTACGCTGCTTGGTATTAAAAATAAATTAACCATAATGAGAGGGTAATAAGCAATGTATATATTAGGTTTAAATTCTGTTTACCATGAATCAGCCGTTTGTTTATTAAAAAATGGCGAAACTATTTTTGCCATTGAAGAAGAACGGTTAAATAGAAGGAAACATGGGAAACCAGCAAATGTCGATAATTCTGATGAACTACCATTGGCTTCAATTGAAGCTGCATTAGATTTTGCAGGCATTAAGTTGGAAGACGTGAGTCATATAGGATTTTCGATTGATCCGATAGAACGAAGAAAGTCAGTCTTTATTGATGAAGTAAAGGAGGAGGGAAGTTGGGGAAGCGTATCGGGTGAGTCAGTTTTCTATCGTAAAACGACTTCAGTACCAGAAATTTTGCAGTCGATGGGATTTCGTGGTCAGTTTCATTGGGTACCCCATCATACAGCTCATGCAGCATCTGCTTATTTTGTCTCGTCATTTGATAAAGCGTTAACGTTATCACTTGATGGTATTGGAGAGGATAATACCGCCGGCGTATATCTGGGCGATGGCAATAGTCTGAAAAAAATTAAAACTATTGAATACCCTAATTCAATCGGTTTTATGTGGGAGAAATTGGCAGAATTCTTGGGTTTCTCTGTATACGATGCTTGCAAAGTGATGGGAATGTCTGCTTATGGAACGCATGAAGGTTTTATGCCGGCATTCAAACAATTAGTCAAGATTTATGAGAAAGGGGAGTTTACTATCGATAATACTATTCTCAATTTCCGCAGTGAAGATTTTTCTAAATTAGAATCTTTATTTGGCATTGAGAAAAGAGTTCCTGGTGGAGAAGTTGCACAGGAATATTATGATATTGCCGCCTCTCTTCAGGAAATAACTGATGAGATAGTTTTAAATATGGCTCGTTATCATTTACAGGAAACAGCAACGAATAAGCTCTGCCTTGCCGGTGGTGTTGCATTAAATTGCATCACAAATAAACGGTTGTATGAAGAATTGGATATTGAAGATATCTTTGTACAACCTGCTGCGCATGATGCGGGTACTGCTACAGGTGCTGCGTTATTTATCTGGCATCAGATTCTTGGAAATGAGCAACGTTATCCTCTGCCTCACACTTATTGGGGGGTTGAATATAGTGACGATGATTACCAACGTAGTTTGAGCGCGCATGGCTTGGATTGGACATATGAAGAAAATATTCATGAGGTCGTCGCGGGCTTGCTGGCTGAAAATAATGTGGTTGGTTGGTTCCAGGGGCGGATGGAATTTGGGCCGCGGGCTCTGGGTAATCGTAGTTTGCTGGCAGACCCGAGAAATAAAGATATCCGGGATTTAATGAATCGTAAAATTAAGCATCGCGAAATGTTCAGGCCATTTGCGCCGAGTGTATTGCGTCAGCATGTCGCTGATTGGTTCCACGTTCGGAAAGAATTACCTGAAGCTGCAAAATATATGCTGTTGGCGATGGATGCTAAAGTTGATAAAGCATCGCAAATTCCAGCCGTCGTTCACGCAGATGGCACTGCCAGAGTTCAGGTTGTAGATAGTGAATCAAATTCAGGTTATGCTCGGTTGATTGAGGAATTTTATCGGAAAACAGGTGTTCCTTTGTTGCTAAATACCTCTTATAACGATAGTGAACCGATTGTTTGTTCACCTGATGATGCTATTAAAACTTTCATGAAAACAAATATTGATTATTTAGTTTTGGGGAATTATTTGATTAAATCGATTCATTAAAATTTGCGTAGTAAAAGTCTATCCCAGTAGGCGTAATTGATTAAGTAATTTGAGTATTGCCCAGACTCGAATTGATAAATAAAATAGCCTAATGGGATAGACAATAAGGTTGAGGTAATACTAATGATACACAGGATCATACTGGCTCGCTTTTTCTCTGTTTTTTCAGAAGCATTCGTGATGTTTGCTGTGCCTGTATTAGTGTATACCTCAACTAATAGCGCTTCACTTTCATCTTTTGCTTTTGGGCTTGAACGGTTATTCAGAGTCATATCACTTCCTATTTCTGGCTGGATGGGTGACAGGATGCATACACTAGTTATGTTATTCCTGAGTGATATTCTACGTTCATTGGTTTGTTTATTCCTTTTTATTCTTTCATTTATATATTCTGATAATAATATTGTATATATCATTATTCCTCTCTCATGTGTTTTATCCTTTTTTAGTGGAGCGGGTTATGTCAACCTCGAAGGTTTTGTCTCTAAAAACATTAATGCAATAGAGTTACCTTCTGTTAACTCTCGTTTGCAATTTGTTGAACAGTTTACTTATATTGCAGCACCGGCGGTGGTTGGTGTACTGGTTTATAAATTCAGCGTTTACGCCGTATTTGCATTTGCTTTTTTTCCTTTCCTGATTAGCAGCTTCATATGGTTTCAGCTACAACGGAAAAATCAGATTGCAGAGCATGCTAATAGAGAAGGTTATAATCTGCCTGCGATATTTAAATTCCTGATGGGAAACCCGTTGCTGCTACGGGTTATTAGCCTGACATTTCTGATGAATGTGATGCAAGGGGCTATCTTATCAACGGCTGTTTATGTTATCACCAGTATTTTTTCGCAGCCGGAAGAGAGTTATGCCCGGCTTTTGGCTTATGCAGGGGTGGTGAACTGTTGTGTATTTTTTGTTGCTCCGAAATTATGCCGTATTTTTGATGTGCGTATCGTTGGTGTGACGGCTTTTCTTATTGCGTTATGTGGTCTGACATTATTCGCTACCGGTCCGTTATTCGTTATTTATACATTGGGTTTCTTGCTGGTCATTGGTTCGGAAGGTTGTTTTAATCTTTTTTCCCGCTCTTACCGGGCAAGCCTTATTCCGAAGAAGAATTTTTCTCAGTATCTCGGTGTTGTGCTTGTTTTGAATCAAGTAGCGACACCTTTAACCAGTTTCATTTGTGCTAATTTACTGAACTATTTTTCCTACAATAGTATCTATTTGATATTCTCTGTATTTGTTTTATTGATGTTCGTCATTATTAATCCTTATCGTTCGCTTAAATTCAATTTGCATAATAGTTAATAATGGAGGAAATATGAGTTCGAAAAAATACTTGTTAGTACTTGATTATCTTCCGGCAAGACTGAATGAAATCGTTAATATCCGTGACTATATTCAGTATAATTATTCCCTTGAATTAGTGATTATTAGTGATATGTTGTCCGGTGAAGAGAAAGATATTACCCCATTTGTCTATCATATACCTGTGCGGATAGAAAATTATGTTGATAAAGTAATAGGTGTTCTTTCTGAACTTGATATGGCATGTGCCGGTATTCTTCCCTTTATGGATGCGGTGTCCGGGTATGCTGCTGTTATAGCGAAGAAACTGAATGTTTATGGTGATGATCCTGAATTAAGTTTCGCGGGTATTGAGAAATCTCAGTTTCGTCAACAAGAAACCCGTATATCGCCACTGCTTGCAGCCCAACATATTAAAACTCCGCGATACAGTTTCATTAATGATATTAAAGAACTGGAAGCATTTTATGATTCTGTTCCGTATGGTGTGGTTATTAAACCTAATTGTGGCCGGGCAAATTTCGGTGTAGTGGCGATTAAAGATAGGAATAAAATCCCAACGGCTTTTGCTCAATCTGTTGCGCAGTCTGGTGGCAACCCAATTCTTGCAGAAGAATTGATTATTTTCGATACAGAATATTCGTACGATGGTATTGGTTGTATGGCTTTTTTAACGCAAAAAGTCTCTCAGAAAGGTGAATATCCTGTTGAAATAGGGCAAATAGTTCCCGCGCAATGTGATGGAAGAAATGCTATTGCATTACATAAAGCAGGGCAAGCAATTAACCTGATTTCAGGGCAGACTCTCGGTGCATTCCATAATGAGATTAAGCAAGATAGTAAAACGGGAGAAACCTTCCTGGTTGAAACTAACCGTAGACCGGCAGGTATGCGTATTTGGGATATGGCTAATCGGGTATATGGTATAAGTTTGCAGGAGATTTGGGTTGATCACTTGGTTAAAGGATTTAGTGATCGAATGATATTACCCAAAGCGAAGGGTAGAGCATTTTTGATTAATTTACTGGCGGGTAAAGACGGAAAAATTGATGATAAATTTAGTAAAA
This sequence comes from Photorhabdus khanii NC19, assembly GCF_000517265.1. Lineage (GTDB taxonomy): Bacteria > Pseudomonadota > Gammaproteobacteria > Enterobacterales > Enterobacteriaceae > Photorhabdus > Photorhabdus khanii. Next base: position 428,274 of record NZ_AYSJ01000004.1, on the reverse strand, counting down.
CAGTAGTAAATAGATTATTGTTAGTATCTATTGATAATATCTTGATGAAATTACATTATGATATTATTTCAATAGGGATTAATTTAGACAAAAATTCGTTGGTTTACGAAACACCAAAGAGCAATAATGATTTCTGTGGTTATGTTTGTGTGCATATTAATGACGAGCATATCAAATGTGAATCCCTGATGAATGAAATTAATGATGCCTGGAGAGATATTTTGAAAAATTATATTTTATAATTTCATATGATTAGAGCCTCATTTTGGCTCTAATTGCTATATGATCAGGTTGTATGCTATTGCTTTAGCAACCGCAGCGACTTTATTGGGAACAACTAATTTCTCCATAATATTATTGATATGGAAATTAACTGTTCTTGTTGAAATTTCCAGTATATTGGCTATTTCAGCAGAGGTTTTTCCTTCACAAGTCCATCTTATTACTTCGACTTCTCTTGTGGACAGTGTTGGGACGATTATTTTATCCTCTTTATTCTTTAAGTTATTGAATGTTTCCACGCATTCATTTGCTAATATGCCTAACATGCCTGCTTTATTAAGTATCTCATTGTGAGAAATGGCGCCTTCTTTTCTGGCGACTGAAAAAATTGATCTTTCTCCATGAGAGCCTTTTATTTTAATTGAGAGACTATTTTTAACTTCGTCTATATTTGATTTTTTAATCATAAAATCAGCATTTTTTGATATTTTTTCATTGCAAATGGAAGGTATGGAAAAAGTATAATCACCGTTCATTAATTGGTCGCTGTCGTGATTACTATTTTGATTATAATTGTTTGCGGTTTCTATATTTAAATTGGTTATTAAAACATATTTTTTTGTCGTGAATGGGTATTTTTCTTCCTGATAAATTGAGTAAAATTCAAAACCCAGATAATTTATCGCGTTTAACAATTTCTTTTCTAATTCCGGCATGGTCTTGGATTTCTGAATTTCTGATAAAATCTCATTAAATGACGTATTCATAAGATTTTCCTCATTATATAATATTAGCAGTAGAATTAATTCTATATCAATAATATTTTATTTATATAATCAATTGGAAGTAAAAATATTTTAAAAGAATTTACTTGTATTATAACCTTTAAGAAATGGATATGCCACTTAGAGTTATACCGAATATTGAGTTTTATATATTTCGGTGAGACGTATCCTCCAGTGATATCTTCGGTTTACCCTGTTACATAGCACTGTTATGCTTGCAGGCCTAATTTAATTTGATCACAGGTATTTTCATGGCAAAACTTTCTTTTGACTCTATCGAAGCGCAAGCAAGTTATGGGGTTGGCTTACAAGTCGGTCAGCAATTACTGGAATCGGGTCTGCAAGGTCTGGAGCCTGAAGCTTTGCTGGCAGGGTTATGTGATGCGCTGGAAAGTCGTTCTCCAGCGGTGCCGGTTGATATACTGCATCGTGCTTTACGTGAGATGCATGAGCGTGCAGACGGTGTGCGTCGTGAACGCCAGCAGGCTATGGCAGAAGAGGGTCAGAAGTTTCTGGCAGAAAACGCCCAGCGCGATGGTATCAGTACGACAGAATCTGGTTTACAGTTCTCAGTACTAAAACAGGGTGATGGAGCAATTCCGTCCCGTACTGACCGGGTGAGTGTTCATTATACAGGTCGCCTGATTGATGGCACTGTGTTTGACAGTTCAGTAGAACGTGGTGAACCTGCCGAATTCCCAGTGAATGGTGTGATTGCCGGATGGATCGAAGCATTAACCCTGATGCCTGTCGGTTCTAAATGGGAACTTTATATCCCATATGATTTGGCTTATGGTGAGCGTGGTGCCGGCGCATCGATTCCTCCATATAGCGCACTGATTTTTGAAGTGGAATTACTGGATATTCTATAATTTTATCCAGAAATATGATTAAAAATAGCCGGTATATCCGGCTGTTTTTGTTTTGGTGATGGCAATAAAATTCTTACAATTCCGGCAGAAGATCGATTGATAATATAGTCTAAAATGATAACAGATAACTAACCGTAGAGGTGTATGATGCTAGAACAAGTCTGCCAACTGGCCCGGGAAGCTGGCGCGGCTATTATGACAATTTATCAGGATGAACATCCCCTGAAAGTTGATCATAAACAGGATGATTCACCGATTACTATTGCTGATATTGCGGCTCATAAAATCATTAAAGCCGGATTATCCCGTATTGCACCGGACATTCCATTGTTGTCGGAAGAAGAGCCTCCTGCCTGGGAGGAGAGGCGTGATTGGAAGCGCTATTGGTTAGTTGATCCTTTGGATGGAACCAAGGAGTTTATTAATCGTAACGGTGAATTTACGGTTAATATCGCTCTGATTGATGGGGGAATTCCTGTGATGGGGGTGGTGTACGCTCCTGCGCAGGATACGCTTTATTTTGGGCAAGGACGACAGGCATGGAAAAAAACCTGTGGTGGTCAATGTTTGCCGATTAAAATTCGTGATGCTAATCCTCCAATGGTGGTAGTCAGCCGCTCTCATATGGATACAGAATTGGAGGATTATCTCAATCAGTTAGGTGAACATCATACGGTTTCTGTGGGTTCTTCATTAAAGTTCTGTCTGGTGGCCGAAGGAAAGGCGCAACTTTATCCCCGTTTTGGACCAACTAATATCTGGGATACCGCAGCAGGTCATGCTGTGGCAATTGCGGCCGGTGCTCATGTAACAAACTGGAAAGGCCAGACTCTGGATTATACGCCTCGTGAATCATTCCTGAATCCGGGATTTAGAGTAACAATTTTTTAGTAAATGAGGGTAAAACTACCTTTCTCATCCTGCACCGTGACTGCGAGGGCACGGGTCAGGTTGGTGGAGAAGAGCAAAGCGATAAACATAACGCGAATCAGTGCAGACATAACTGAACTCCAGAAATAGCAAAGCCGGGCAATGGCCCGGCGAAAGGGTTAACGTAGCATCAGAACTTCAGTGAGCCTTGCATATAGAATATGCGCGGCTGCCCGGCGTAGATGCCTTTATTGTTATCATCATAGGAACGGGTGTAATACTCGTGGTCGAAAATGTTTTTCACCCCAAAGGCTAGAGTCAGATTGGCCATTTGTGGGCCGAAGTCATACGCCATGCGCGCATCCCACAGCATAAAGCCCGGTATGCGGCCGGTGCTGCCATCGACACTTTCCTGTACGGTGTTAACGTTATCAGCAAACTGACCAGACTGGAATTCGCTGTTGAGGTTGAAGGTCCAGTTGCCAGGTTTGTAATCCATACCAAGTGTACCTTTATGCTTTGGTGAGAACGGCACTTGATTCCCGTAGGTATCGCCTTTTTCACGAATTTCTGCGTTCACATACGTGTAGTTGGCGTAAACCGAAACGTTCTCCAGTTTAGGCGTAAGCTCGGAAAGATTGTAACGTGCCTGAGTTTCCAGCCCAGTGTGTCGGGTTTTCCCACGTGCTGTAACAGTATCGTTGGTCTGGTTGGAGTCGTATTGATTGTTGAAGTTAATCAGGAACAGCCCCATTTCCGCCGTCAGAGCGCCATCGTCGTAGCGGGTTCCGACTTCCCAGGTTCGCGCTTTTTCCGGTTCTACATTGCCGCTCCGCACCGCCTTACCAATCTGGCTGTACTGTACGGTACCGAATGAGCTTTCCGTATTGGCATAAAGATTCCAGCTGTCAGTAACGTGATAAAGAACGTTGAGTGCAGGCAGCGGCGCATTGTAGCTCACTTCTTGGCGGGTGCCTTTCAGGTTGTTGTTTTGGATGGATTTGATATGTTCGAATCGTATCCCTGGCGTGATGGTCCAGTTGCCGATATCAATGCGGTCGTCAATGTACCAGGCATGAGCCTCGGTGCCAGAGCGGGTATTACGGTCATAAGGACTCGACGTGCTGGGTAATTCGCCGCTGCGGGTGGCGGTGTAGTAACGCATTTCGTGACTGGATTCATTCACGTAGCGGTAGCCAATTCCTACTTCATGGGCTGAAGGCCCTAAATTGAAGAGCTGGCTATAGCGCGGTTCGATGCTGCGCACCCAGTATTCCCGTGGGGAAAGGGTAATGCGTTTGCCCTGCTCGAGATAACCGCTGCGCAAGGTATGGGTATATAAGCTCTGAATATTGAATTTGTGCTGCTGGTCGGGTTGATACTGATAGCTGAGGCTTGCGAGCTGACGGCGGCCCCAGAAGCGATCATATGGGCGAGTGGATTGCCAGCGATTGGCATCGTAATCGGCGCGTGAAAGACCTCCTGGCATATCCGCATTGCCATCATAATATTGCAGCAGGCTGTTGAAGGTGTGCGCTTCATTGGGTACATAGCGGTTTTTGAGCATCACGTCGTCAATGTGCGTGGCGCTGTGCTCGCGCCAGTCGCTGCCACGTGTACCGGAGTAGAGAAGCGCCGTGCCGAAACCGTTATCTGCCGTACCTCCAATCATCAGATTATGGGTTTCTTTTGGATTGTTTTGTGAAGATGTGGGGCTAAGCTGGCCTTCCACACTTGCATCAATACCAAAATCCTGCGGGATAGCACGAGTCACGAAATTCACCACACCACCTACGCTTTGTGGTCCGTAACGCACAGCACCGCCACCGCGTACTACGTCTACGGCGTCCATGTTGCCGAGAGATACTGGTGCCAACGATAGCTGTGGCTGGCCGTAAGGCGCGAAGGGTACCGGAACGCCATCCATCAGAACCGTAGAGCGGCTGGCAAGACGCGGGTTCAGGCCACGAATGCCGAAGTTCATCGCCAGGTCGTGGCTGCCGGTACCGTTGTTTTCCGGTGCGTTGACGCCAGGAATGCGGTTTAGCACTTCACGCATTGTTGTTGCGCCTGTTTTGGCAAAATCTTCACGGCGGATGACATCGCGTGCGCCTGCATGTTCAAACACGTCAGTTTCACGAGCATCGCCTAGCCAGTCGCCTATCACGGTCATCGAGTCTTTCTGCGTGACAGAAGCGGGTTCGAGCGTGAACGTGTTATCACCCAACGTTTTCGCCTGTAAATCAGTACCGGCCAGTAAGATGTTCAGTCCATCGGTGATGGAATAATCGCCGTGTAGGCCGCTACTCTGTTTGCCGCGCGTTAAGTTGGCATTTACTGAAAGGGTAATACCCGCGCGGGTGGAATATTGATTGAGAACTTTATCCAGTTCGCCTGCATTAATGTCATAGTGTGCGCTAGCTGGCGCCACCGAAGCATACGCGATCCCCGAGGTTAGGCAAGCCACCGGTAACAGGCTCAAACGAATCGCTATTACCAGCGGTGTTGTTTTGTGAAGCGCGCGCAGTGGCCGTGCACGTAAAGGCATCATACATGTCTCCATAATCATTTTGTTGCTGTATTCACTTATAAGTCGAATGAAGAGGTAAAAAGGGATAATCGAAAATGATTATTTTTACGTTAATGATTTTTATGCGGGCAGAACATTCACCCAGTAACGGGTAATGTATTGAATCTTAACGGGAAGTGTTTTTTCTATGACGGTTAATGCTGTATCGGTATTTTTTATCGGGAAAGTGCCGCTTAACCGTAGTGAGGCGACAGTTGGGTCGCAGCGTAATACGCCGTTGCGATAACGGGCGAGGGTCGCTATCACTTCACTCAGTGGTTTGTCGCTGAAGCTTAATATACCCTGCGTCCACGCGTTGTCTTCGGCGATTGCCGTTGTCAGTTCGCTAAAGTCGGTGGCGCTGAATTTTAAGCTTTCACCCTGACGTACAATATATTTGCGGTCAGCACCGGTCAGCATCACCTCTACGGCATGCTGCTGCACGCTAACTAGCGTGGTGTTGCCTTCCTGACGAACTGTAAATTGGGTACCCAGCGCGGTCAGTTGTGCCTGGCGGGTTTGTACGCGCAATAACCTTGTTCCCACATCGTGCCCGGTGGTGATGGCAATTTCGCCATACCAGAGATGCACCAGACGTTGCTGAGAGTCAAAACGGACATCTACTGCGCTGTCAGTATTGAGTGTAAGCAGTGTGCCATCGTTCAGTCGATGATGCTGAATATCCCCTTTAGCAGTACGGTAATCGGCTCGCAGACCTTCTCCCGCTTCTGAGTACCACAGTTGCCAGATACCGCCAACCCCTAGTAGCAACAGCATGCTTTTCATCATTCTGCGGCGTGACAGGTGCGCTTCCTGCAGTGTGCGGCTTGCCACATTGTCTGGCACCATAAACATTTGGTTACGCAGATTTTCCACCTGTTGCCACGCCCACTGATTATCCTGATGCTGCTCGTACCAACGCTGCCATTTTTCGGTTTGCCGTGGGCTTGTTTGATCGCTGCTCAGTACTGCATACCAGTGTGATGCTGATTTTAGGGCCTGGAGACGAGAATTGGTCAACATGGTATTCATATCAGAATCCATGCTCCAGGCGAAACAGTAAGCAATGCTCGGTGGCTTTGGCCATATATTTTTTCACGGAACTGACAGACACATTAAGACGTGAAGCGATGTCGCTGTAGGTCAGACTTTCAAGCTGAGACAGTAAAAAGGTTTGGCGCATTTTGCTGCTCAGGCCATCGATCATCTGGTCGATTTGTTGGAGCGTTTCAAGTTGACACTGGCGAATTTCTGGCGAGGGTATAAGCTCCTCAGGCTGTTGCGCAAGCAGTTCCAGATAGGCTTTTTCCAGAGCGTTGCGGCGAAACAGATCGATCATCACCCTTTTGGCGATAGTGCAGAGGAAGGATTTTGGGTCGCGAATTGTCTGTAGCGAGTCATTAGTTATCACGCGGAGGAAGGTATCCTGCGCTACGTCGTCGGCGTCAAAGGACGATTGCAGTTTGCGCGTGAGCCAGTTTTTCAGCCAGCCGTGATGCGCGCCGTAAAACGATTCAAGCGTCAGCTCAGCGGAAACAACAATGTAGTCAGACATAGCTTTATAATATCAAAAGTTAATAATCACGGTATCATCTTAATGTGAGAATGGTAATCATTACAATTGTTCTTGAAGGTTTTTATTTCATGTTAACGTGGTGTCGAGTAAGTGTGGTCGCGAGACTTGTCGCGGTTTCTTAAGATGTTGGAGTGTAAACACTGTTTACGTGATGCTGAAAATTGCTGCTCTTAAGCAAAGCTGACGTTAAATAAGTTGCTTCTCAGTAGGGCGGTGGTGATAAGGGCAAACCGAAACATATCCGCAAGTCGTTATCACCACTGATGTTTTTACTGTAATTCTTGACGAACCAATTCAATTACCTGTTTGATTTCGTTGCTGTTTAGCTTACCTTCTTTGGCAAACTTCGCGACGCCGTTTTTATCCAGGACAATAATGGCAGAATTTTTGGGTTCCAACTGCCAGGTTTTCTTGACTACACCATTGCTGTCAGCAATAAACTGCGACCAAGGAAACTCTTTTTTACTGTCTTCAATACTGCTGCGGACAAATGGTCCAGTACCAAATATGGCATCACTAACATTGATGATGGTGGTTGTTTGGTATTTTTCTTTTGAAAAATCAGCACGTTTTATTTCTTCTATCAGCGGAGCATTCAGTTCTTTTGCTGCACTACGACCTGCAATATGTTGTATGACTCTCACTTTTCCGATCAGTTTTCCACTATCCCAATTTTGGTAGCTAAACTTATTATTGTTGAGTAACAACTCACCTTTATCAGAAACACTGGCCGCAGGAACCTTTTGTTCCAGGTTAATGTTGTGAGCGAATGCCAGAGTAGGAGAACAAAGTAGCGCAGCATATAACATAAAATTCTTGATCATAATTTTTCCTTTGTAAGTGAATGTGACGATGCACGGGTCTTTAGCATAGCGGTTATCAGTTGATTTATCTCTTTAAAGAAGATCAATTTTTTAACATTAAATAAGAGATAAATTTACATAATTATGCATATCTAGATATCTGTCATTTTATGTAAAGTTAGTACATAAAACTGAAAATGGGGGGAACAAAATCCGATAAATTAAGTCTACTATTCTACATAACGGTGTGGTGCATGGAGCTGGTTCACCAAACGTAACCGTAAGAAGCATAGGAGGAAAAAAGCAGAGATGAAAATTTTTCACCGATATAACCCACTGAAAATTGCTCTCTACGTTAAAACTTTATTCCGTGGACGTTTATACATTAAAGATATGGGGGCTTTTGAATTCGACTGCGGCAAAATTTTACCGCCGAAGGTGAGAGACAAACGCCATTTTAGTGTGATGAGTGAAGTTAATCAGCAGGTGCTACGTTTGCAGGCTGAAATAGGATAGATAACGAGAATAGCCGCGAGCAGCATACTGAATAATCTGCGCCACAATAAGTGGCGCTTAACACAGAATATTAAACGGCCTCAGTTTAGGAATAGGCCGTTTTTATTTATCATCATTGATGGTTGGATTGTGAGCCGAAGCCGTGGTGGGGGTGTCAGTGATTTTTGTGACTAATAGCTGATCGATTTTGTAGTTATCAATATCGACAACTTCGAACTTATAACCAGCAAACTTGACCGAATCAGTACGTTTTGGAATTTTCCGCAACCGGAACATCATAAAGCCTGCAATGGTTTCGTAGTTACTGGAATCAGGAAAATCATCAATATCCAGTACCCGCTGTACATCATCAATCGGTGTTCCGCCTTCAACCAGCCATGAATTTTCGTCCCGGACAACAATCTGTTCTTCTTGCCCCTGACCAACCAAATCACCCATCAGGGTAGTCATCACATCATTGAGGGTAATCACCCCCATGACCAGCGCATATTCATTCAGGATAATAGCGAAATCTTCACCGGCAGCTTTAAAACTTTCCAGGGCATCTGAAAGCGTTAAGGTATCTGGAATGATCAGCGCGTTGCGGATCTGGACACCTTTATTGAAGTTCAGGCTCTGACCACTCAGGACTTGGTTAAGCAGATCTTTGGAATCCACATAACCGATAACATGATCAATATCTCCGTCACATATCAGATACTTGGAATGTGGTTGGGTGGAAACCTGTTGTTTGATACTTTCTTCGCTTTCATTCTTATCAAAGTAGACGACGCTTTCCCGTGAGGTCATGGCAGAAGGAACGGTGCGGGATTCGAGTTCGAATACGTTTTCAATCAGTTCATGTTCTTGTTTACGCAGGATACCAGCAACAGCGCCTGCTTCCACAACCGCGAAAATATCATCAGATGTGATGTCTTCATTACGTGCCATCGGAATTTTAAAGATCTTGAAGATAAGATCAGCCAGTCCATTAAACAACCAAACTAATGGACGGAAAATGGCCAGACAGAAACGCATTGGATTAACGATTTTCACCGCGACAGCTTCTGGTTTGATCATTCCGATACGCTTTGGTGTCAGGTCAGCAAGTAAAATAAATGTACTGGTCACAATGATGAATGAACAGATAAAGCCGAGTTGTTCTGCCCATTCAGGACGCATAAATTGAATGAAAAAAGTTTTCAGTGAAGGAGAGAATGCCGATTCGCCGACAATACCTGCCAAAATGGCGACTGCGTTCAGGCCGATTTGCACAACGGTAAAAAACATTCCTGGAGATTCTTGTAATTTGAGGACATGAGCTGCGTTGACATTACCTTCATCTGCCATCAGTTTTAATTTGATTCGCCTTGAGGCGGCGAGAGAGATTTCAGATAACGAAAAAAAGGCACTGATTGTGCACAGTAAAAGCACCACTAGTAAACTATTTAGCATAAGGTATCCGTGTTTTACCTCCGGTGATAGGGTAGGTTTTCGTTGAAAGAACACCGGAGGAAACAATAAAAATCATATAAAATAAAAAGTTGCAATAAATGCTTAGAAAGCTATTGATTAGTGTATTAATTATAACATCAGTTTAGGTGAGCCGGCTAGTTTTTGCCCACTTGTGGCAGGCAAATGCCAATACCGCCTAATCCGCAATACCCCTCAGGATTTTTAAACAGATACTGCTGGTGATAGTCTTCAGCAAAATAGAATGGCCCGGCTTCTGTGATCTCGGTTGTAACAGGTCGGTTATCTTCTTGTTGTTGCATGGCTTTTTGGAAGCGTTCACGGCTGGCTAATGCCAGTTCATGTTGCTGAGGTGACACAGTATAAATCGCGGAACGATACTGAGTACCAATATCCCCTCCCTGACGCATTCCTTGAGCCGGGTCGTGGTTTTCCCAGAAAAGTTTTAACAGGTTTTCGTAACTATTTTTTGCCGGATCATAAACGATTCTGACAACCTCAGCGTGGCCGGTCAAACCGCTACAGACTTCTTCATAAGTTGGATTGGGTGTTGTACCACCGCTATAACCCACAGAGGTCGTGTAAATATCAGGTTGTTGCCAGAACAGCCGTTCTACGCCCCAGAAACATCCCATACCAAAATAGGCAACTTCCATATTCGCTGGAACAGGCTCTATTGCATGATTGGTGACAGTATGGTTAGGTGAAACTTTAAGTGGTTCAGCTCTGCCAAGTAAGATACTTTTAGAATCGGTAGATAGGATTTTATTAGCTGAAGTTGGCACAATTCCCTCCTGTAATTATTAGGTTTTCAGATATTGATAGATTGTATATATTATAAACTTTACTCAAGTTAAATTTTATTATAGTCAAATTATTCCGATCAGGTTAGGAGTTCGCGTGTCGAGATACCCCGTTTTATGTTTTCTTTGTATGTCTATCGCAACTCCCATCGCTCATAGTGCTAGTCTTCGCCTGAAAATAGAAGGATTAACCGGCAGTTTAGAAAAAAATGCCCGGGTTCATCTTTCTACCATCAGTACTGACGAAGTTGCGGCAGATGGTCGCTTCCGTTCTCGTGTAGATAAAGCGATTCGTGAAGGTCTGCGTCCCCTTGGTTATTATGAACCTATTATTGAATTTACCTATCAGGAAAATAAACCCCCCGCTCGCTCGGTATTAACAGCAAAAGTCACCGCAGGTGAACCTGTAAGGATTGCCGGTGTTAATGTTGTTTTGGACGGTGGGGCTAAGACAGATGGAGATTATGCCAAACTGGTTAAAAGCAAAAGCCCAAAAAAGGGAACAATTCTTAATCATGGTGGCTATGAAAGCTTTAAAGGTTCTCTGACCGGGCTTGCTATTAGAAAAGGTTATTTTGACGCCATCATGAAAAAGAGCCAATTAGGTGTTGCCAAAGAGCGGCATGAGGCATTCTGGGATTTTAATTTTAACAGTGGTGAGCGTTATCACTTTGGTCAGATACATTATCGTGGCTCACAAATTCGTGAAGATTATCTGAGTCACTTGGTGCCGTTCAAAGAAGGGGATTTTTATACCTCGGAACAATTGGCAGAATTCAACCGGCGGCTGGCAGAAACTGGTTGGTTTAATTCAGCGCTTGTGACACCTGATTTTAATGCTGCCAGAAAAAGTGGTAATAAGATTCTCCCTCTTGATGCGGTATTAACACCACGTTCCAAAAACTATGTTGAACTGGGGGGGGGTTATGGAACAGACGTTGGGCCACGGGTAAAAGCTAAGTGGACAAAACCGTGGCTGAATTCTCGTGGACATAGCCTTGGCACGAGTATCAACCTTTCTGCACCTGAACAGGTGATTGATGCTACCTATAAAATGCCGCTGAAAGCGAACCCGCTGGAGCAATATTATGCGTTGCAGACGGGTTATAAACGTAAGGATGTCAACGATACCGTATCAGATACTGCGACGGTGAACCTTTCCCGTAATTGGGATCTTTCAACTGGTTGGCAGTATGGGATCAATATGCGCTGGAGCCTCAGCCACTTTACTCAAGCTAATGTCACGAATACGGCTATGTTGTTGTATCCGGGAGTGAACGTGAGTCGTATCCGCCAACGTGGGGGTACGATGCCTTATTGGGGCGATAGCCAGCGTTATTCCATTGATATTTCTGATACCCTTTGGGGTTCTGATGTGGATTTTCTGGTATTACAGGCGCAAAACGTTTGGATCAGAACTTACTGGGATAACCATCGTTTTGTTGCCCGGGGTAATTTGGGTTGGATAGAAACCAATGAGTTCCAGAAAGTCCCTCCTGATTTACGTTTCTTTGCCGGTGGTGATCGCAGTGTTCGTGGTTACAGGTATCAGAAAATTTCTCCTAAAGACGATAAAGGAAAATTGACCGGTGCATCCATGCTGATCGTGGGTTCACTTGAGTATCAATATAACGTAACGGGTGATTGGTGGAGTGCTGTTTTTGTCGATACCGGTGAAGCAATTAATGATGTTAGAAGGAGCAATTTTAAAACCGGCGCAGGTGTTGGTGTGCGTTGGGCTTCTCCTGTCGGACCCATTAAGTTTGATCTTGCCAGGCCAATAGGGGATTCAGAATCCCGTAATATCCAGTTTTACATCGGGTTAGGATCTGAATTATGAAATGGATTAAGAAGATCAGTATTGCTTTTTTGCTGATTATTATATTGTTGGTTATTGCTGTTGCCGGATTGGTAGGGACGCAATCTGGCCTGCATACTATGATTAACAGTGCCGCCCGTTGGGTACCGGGGCTGGATATTGCCGATGTTAGTGGTGGCTGGCGTGATTTGACCTTGAAAGGTATCAGGTATCAGATGCCCGGTGTTGATGTTAATGTGAATCAACTCCACCTTTCGCTGCGTCTTTCCTGTCTGAAAAATAGTCAGTTATGTATTAATGCATTGACGACAGAAGGCGTAAAAGTCGCGATTAACACTAAACAATTGCCACCTGTGGGAGAGCCGTCGCCAGAATCAGAGCCTCTGACTGAACTGAAAACGCTGTATCCGATTTCACTTAATTTGCTATCCATTAAAAATGCCGCAGTCACCGTAGATGATAAGGTATTTGCCCTTGATGAATTCAGGACCGCAGCTGAGTGGCAGCAAAAGGCATTAATTCTTAAGCCAACAAAAATCACTGGATTGCTGGTGGGATTGCCAAAAACAACTCCTGAGCAATTGAAAACAGCGAAAGCAAAGCGGGAAGTTGAGCCGGAAAAGTCGTTGGGAGAAATCCTCAAGACATTGTTCTCTCAGCCGCTATTGGCAACGTTACCGGAAGTGCCTATTCCACTGGATATTACTGTCGAAGAGATCAGTGGGAAGCAATTACGGCTAACCGGTGATACCAATATCATAATCAATGACTTATTACTGCAACTGAGTAATCAGGGGCAGCAGATTCAGCTTGATAAATTGAATGTAAAGGCGCCGGAAGGTTCTTTAGCCGTTCATGGTTCCGCGACGTTGGCACAGCAATGGCCGGTAAAGCTGTCAATAAAAGGTGAGATAGATCAGCAAGAGATTCAAGGGCAAAAAGTTGACTTGAAGCTTAATGGAGCCTTGCTGGAGCAACTCAACTTAATTCTGAATTTGTCTGGCCCTGTCAGAGCTAAAATTGATGCCCAGGCGGAATTGGCTAAGACAGGTTTGCCAGTGCGTATGACGCTTGAGAGCCAGCAACTGAGCTGGCCTTTGACGGGGGAGCCTGAATATCAGCTTGATAACGTAAAAATGCGCCTGAATGGTAAAGCGAGTGGTTATGATTTGTCATTGCGTTCGGGCATTAAAGGTAATGAAATTCCACCGGCATTATTGGTGCTGGATGCTAAAGGTAATGAAGAACGCTTTAAGTTGACCCGCTTGCGCTTGTCTGCTTTGCAGGGAAGGACTGAACTGGTCGGTGTGGCAGATTGGAGTAAGGCGGTAAGTTGGAATGCGGTGTTGACACTCTCTGGAATCAATACTGTTAAACAGTGGCCGGAATGGCCAGCTGAAATAGAGGGGAAAATAGTGACTCGTGGCAGTTTGCACGGTGGTAGCTGGCAGCTCCGAATCCCGGAAATCACGCTTGATGGTAATGTAAAACAGAACTTGATAAAAGCGAGGGGTAAGATTTCGGGTAATGCAGCTGGTCAGTGGAATATTCCTCAATTTGAGCTGGCTTTGGGGCGTAATAAAATCAATCTCCAGGGACAGTTGTTCAAACAGTGGCAACTTGATGGCGATATCAGAGCACCGAGGTTGGATGGCTTATTACCGGGGCTTGGCGGTGTCGTTAATGGGACGTTGAAACTGCGTGGTAATATGCAAGCGCCTCAAATTCTGGCTGATCTGAATGCTAATGGGTTGAAATGGCAGGATTTGCGCATTGATAGTGTGAATGTGAAGGGAGATGTACGTTCTGCTGCGCAGATCCAGGGCGATCTGGCTATCAAAGTCGGCCAGTTGAAACAGGCTGATTTAATCGTTCGTAGTTTGACGTTGAATGCTAAGGGCAATGAAAAACAACATAATTTGCAACTGAATGTCGATGGTGAGCCGGTTGCCGGTCAACTTGCGCTTAATGGTAGTTTTGATCGCAAGCAACAACGATGGAAAGGCAGTATCAATAATACCCGTTTTGATACTCCGGTTGGCGAATGGCGTTTAACCAAAGCTATTACTATTGATTATCTCAATCAGCAGCAGAAAGTCACTGTGGGTACTCATTGTTGGTTGAATCCACATGCACAGCTCTGCGTACCGAAACCCATTGAAGCGGGTGCCAGCGGTAGTGCATCTATTGTTCTTGATCGTTTTGATCTTGCTATGATTCAACCATTACTGGAGCCTGAAACACATTTGAAAGGTGTATTCAGTGGTAATGCTGATGTTAAATGGAGTGCTGGAGGTGGATTGCCTCAGGCCAACGTTAATTTGCGTGGTGATGCGGTGCAGGTTAAGCAAGTGATTGATGGCATCGCATTACCTGTAGATTTTCAAACCCTGACACTCAATGCAGGCTTGAAGAATGGAGCCGCAGAGCTGAATTGGCTGTTTAAAATTATGGGAAATGGTCAGTTTAACGGTGCGGTACAGGTTGCTGATCTTGAAGGGCCTCGCAAACTATCAGGCAATATCGGTATTCAGGATATTTCACTGGCGTTGATCGAACCGATTCTTGGAAAAGGTGATAAGGCAGAAGGTCATTTGAACGCTAACCTGCGTCTGGGCGGAAATGCTAAAAATCCATTACTGTTTGGTCGGTTGAGCCTGAGCGCACTGCAAGCTTCGGGTCATTGGATTCCATTTGATATTACTCAAGGGCAACTTGGTGTAAATTTTGATGGAATACGTTCCGATCTTGATGGTGTTATCAAAACCCCGAAGGGGCAACTTAACCTGAATGGTGATGCTGACTGGCGTAATTTGGATGCGTGGCATGCAAGAATTGCCGCTAACGGTGATAAGTTGAGGGTAACTTTTCCACCAATGGTGAAAATTGATGTCAGCCCTGCTCTGGTGTTTGAGGCTTCTCCCCAGTTACTGAAATTGGATGGTAACGTTGATATTCCCTGGGCGCGTATTACAGTTAAAGAACTACCTGAATCGGCTGTTGAGGCTTCATCGGATGAGATTATATTGGGTGAGAATCTTCAGCCGTTAGAAGTGAAAAAAGCGTCAATCCCGATTCAAAGTAATTTGACGATTCATATAGGCGATGATGTTCGACTCAGTGCATTTGGCCTCAAAGCGAAACTTAGAGGTGTTCTGAAAGCTGTTCAGGGTGAGCAAGGCCTGGGTTTGAATGGTCAAGTTGATATTCTCGATGGCCGTTTCCATGCTTATGGACAGGATCTGATTGTCCGTAAAGGGATGATTGTGTTTTCAGGTCCACCGGATCAACCATTGCTTAATATTGAGGCTATCCGGAATCCGGAATCAACTGATGGTCGTGTTATTGCTGGGGTGAGAGTTACCGGTTTGGCGGATCAGCCAAAAGTGGAAATTTTCTCAGAACCTGCTAAATCACAACAAGAAGCGCTTTCTTACTTGTTGCGTGGTGAAGGGTTGGAGAGCAGTGGCTCAGACAATTCCCAGATGACGGCAATGTTGATAGGTTTGGGGGTTGCGCAGAGTGGTCAGTTGGTAGGTAAAATCGGTGAAATATTTGGTGTTTCCGATTTAGCGCTGGATACTCAAGGGGTTGGTGATAAATCACAAGTAGTTGTTAGCGGAAAGATCACAAAAGATCTGCAAGTTAAGTATGGTGTTGGTATATTTGATTCACTGGCAACATTAACTTTACGCTATAGGTTAATGCCTAGATTGTATCTGGAAGCAGTGTCTGGTATTGATCAGACATTGGATTTGCTCTATCAGTTTGAGTTTTAAAAATGCGAATTATTGTTTATGGCAGCTTACGGCGCAAACAGGGCAATCATCACTGGATGACCGATGCTCAATGGTTAGGGGATCATAAGCTGGAAGGCTATGAGCTGTATGACCTTGGGTATTATCCTGCGGTAATCCGTGGTGACGGGAGTATTGAATGTGAGGTATATCGCATCAACTCAACTATCCTGACAGAATTAGACGATTTGAAAGATAATTCTCGGGAGTATGTAAGGGAGTTGATTCAAACACCGTATGGTAGTGCATGGATATATCTTTATCAGTTTCCGGTAACCAGTTTACGGCGGATAAAAAGCGGTGACTGGTTAAAGCGCCACGCAGAAGAGTAAATAAAAATCCCTTTTTATCATGATAAAAAGGGATTATGACATTAAAAAACCTCTGCCGGTGATGGTCCACAGAGGTTTTTTAATTATGCACATAAAGATGGATTATTTCTTAGCAGCACGTTCGAAAGAGGAGACAATTTCTGCTTTAGCCGCTTCGGCATTATCCCAACCATCAACTTTAACCCACTTACCTTTTTCCAGATCTTTGTAGTGCTCAAAGAAGTGAGTGATCTGAGCGCGCAGCAATTCTGGCAGATCGTTCACATCTTTAATGTGATCATATTCTTTGGTCAATTTGCTGTGCGGAACTGCAACCAGTTTGGCATCTTCACCTGATTCATCAGTCATTTTCAGAACGCCAACCGGACGGCAGCGGATCACAGCACCTGGTTGCAATGGGTATGGCGTTGGAACCAGAACATCAACCGGGTCACCATCCAAAGACAGAGTATTGTTGATGTAACCATAGTTGCATGGATAGAACATTGCGGTAGACATAAAACGGTCTACAAACAGCGCACCGGATTCTTTATCAACTTCATATTTGATTGGATCTGCGTTCGCAGGGATTTCGATAATGACGTAGATGTCTTCTGGCAGGTCTTTCCCTGCCGGTACTGAGTTCAGGCTCATGAACGTTTCCTTTGTTTCAAACCAGAATGGAGTGGGGGGTATTATAGCCAGAATGATGATGAAATCTCACTATCTCTATAACCTTAATCTGTAAAAATCTTCAAAATAAGAAAGGTGAGGGGAGCTCGTAGTAGATTGCTGACCAGCTGATTGTTTTTTAATCAATTTCTTGCCAGCAATCTAATTCCCTATCTTTCGATAGGGAATTTGTGTAGAAAAGATAGGAGTTACAGCTAAGGGGAATAACTGTTTTATGGAAGGATATTATCAGGTTTTTGGTAGCCATCTGATTATCACGAATTCGGTTATAATTACTAATTCCAGTAAAGTGAACAGCACATTATATTACCGAATAATGAATATATTATGGCAGTAATAATCTCCAAATAATATTATTGCTCGTGGGGTAAAAATTTCCAATTAACTATTATCACTCATTGAAATTAATTGTGCTGGTTGTAACATTTAACGTCTGTGCTGCATTTGAAAAATTCTTGCAATCTATCATTTGTATAAAAGCCTCAAGGTCATCAAGGTTCTTCATTCTATATTTTCCTTTTTGGAAAAAATTTTTTTCCAATAAATTGCTTTTCATATCATTTAGCTTCGTATTAAATAACAACCTGGTTCAGAAGTAAAAAAATTTTATACGAGATCATGTAAGTAATAGTCTGAGTTATCTCAGTAGTATCATTTTAATATTTATAATCAATTATTCGGGATCTGACAATGAAGAAAATTGCTGTAATTTTAGGCACTCGTCCGGAAGCTATTAAATATGGACCGGTAATAAATGCATTGAAAAAAGATTTTCGTTTTAAAGTTATTGTGATTTCCACTGGTCAACACAAGGAAATGTTGGATGACGCTCTTGCTGTGTTTGATATCCGACCGGATTATAACTTGCAAGTGATGCAGCTTGGACAAACGTTGGCAGCTGCATTGTCCGGTTTCCATCATCATATCCCCAGTGATCCACATTGAAGCAGGGCTACGTAGCGGAAACATCAGTTCTCCTTTCCCCGAGGAAGGTAATAGGAAATTGGTAGCATAAATCGCCTCTTTGCATTTAGCACCAACACCTGGTAACGCAGCTAACCTAATCCGTGGAGGTATCAAGGAAGACCGTATTGTTATTACCGGTAATACAGTAATCGATGCATTGTATTGGGCAATTAAGAGAGAACAGTCTTGCCGACATGCTATCTTTGAAGATTTGCAACATGATACACGAAAGATTATTTTGGCTTCTGTTCATCGTCGTGAAGCATGGGAAAAAATTCCTGAAATTGCTAATGCAATTAAACAAATCGCCGCACGGCAAGATGTACGGATTATAATTCCAATGCATAAAAATCCTGTTGTTTGTCAAACTCTTCAAAATATTCTGGCTAATATGATAAACGTTGATTTGATCGAACCGTTAAATTATCTGGATTTCTGTCAGTTGATGAGTCGTGCGGATATTATTCTTTCCGATAGTAGTGGAGCAGAAGAGGAAGGCCCAACACTTGGCAAACCTACATTGATATTGCGTTCATTGACCGAGAGGCCAGAAGCCATACATACTGGTTCAGCAATTTTGGTTGGTAATTCTGGTGATCTGATTATTCGACGCGTCAATCATATCTTGGATAATCTTGATGTGTTCAAAAGCGCTAATATTCAGACTAAACATTATGGAGATGGTCAAGCGACACAACGTGTTATTGGTGCTATTGCTAATTACTTCGGTCTTGGCCCAGCAGTTCAACCTTTTTATCACGGCTGTGAAATGGGACTAGGTAGAATTTCATAATACCGATACAGTTGGTCTATTCGATTGATATCTGAAAAGGGCCACTCTGACGTCTGATGAACTGCTTTGTACTATGCATACCACAACCCTTGTTGTGTAAGGCGTTGGCAAGGTGTATCACTATTTTGAAAAGTTATTTAGATATATTTTCAGAGGGATTTTTAATCCTTTTGATTTGTCCAAATTTTGGACTAAAGGTATCTAACGGACTAGACTGGATAACGGAAAAACACTTGTGAAATAAATTCATAGGATTGGTATGGATATTAATCGCTTTAGAGAGTTAGAAGTATTCATATGTGTTGTTGAAAATGGAAGCTTTTCTGCGGCAGCTAGAACTTGTGGGATGACACCTTCAGCTATTAGTAAGTTGATATCTCGTTTGGAGTCGCGGCTTGGTTCTCGTTTGTTTAATCGTTCAACCCGGCAGTTGCAATTTACACTAGAAGGGCAGTTGTTTTATGAGCGTGGGGTAGGGATTCTTGCTGAACTGAACGAAGCTGAACGTAGTGTCAGTGAGTGTCATGTACCTCGGGGCCGTTTACGTGTGAATGCTAACGTCACGTTTGGCCATCATTTTCTCTTACCGTTGATCCCTATTTTTTCATCTCTATACCCTGATATTACACTTGATATTGTATTGACTGATACTGTGGTAGATATTCTTGGGCAGCGCTCAGATATCGCAGTGAGAGCCGGTCCACTTAAGGATTCAAGCCTAATAGCACGTAAACTTGGGCAGGCTAAAATGGTTATTGTTGGCTCTCCCCTTTATTTACAGAAAAGAGGAATACCACAACACCCTGATGATTTGGGAAACCATAATTTGCTAAGTGCAAACTATATGCGTTCGATCAATGGCTGGCCGTTTGTTGTTGATGGAGTACGCCGTCAAATAAGCACGAAAGGGACAATTCAGGCCAGTGATGGTGAGGCACTTCGTTATCTGGCCATTGAACACGGCGGATTAGCTCGGTTGGCAAAATTCAGAGTGAAGGATGATATTAATCGCAACAAATTATGCACAGTGTTGGATGCGTTTAACATGGATGATATGGAAGACATTCATGCTGTTTTTGTCGGGCATGGTGGTTATATGCCTTTACGTGTACGTGCTTTTTTAGACTTCCTTGTCGATAATGTCAATATTGATAGTAAATGAATACTTCATGGTTAGCTGTTTTCTAATTCTCGCGAGAAGAGCTACCGAAGAAAAACTCTCGTTTGGGTTTTGTAAGTAGAAGTTCCTTTTCAAGATACTGGCATAGGATTAAGAGGCGGAATACCACCTCTTAATTCGTCATTAATCGATGAAATTACTCATCCGGAAATTCAGCCATAAAACTTTCGGCTTTCTCTACCATTGATTTACTACCAACAAAGAAAGGCACGCGCTGATGCAGTTTGGATGGGATGATATCCAGAATGCGGTTGGCACCATCACTGGCTTTACCGCCGGCTTGTTCGGCCAAGAATGCCATTGGGTTACATTCATACAGCAAGCGCAATTTTCCTGATGGATGGCTGGCGGTGCTTGGGTAAATGTAGATTCCGCCTTTCAGCAGGTTGCGGTGGAAATCAGCAACCAACGAGCCGATATAACGTGTGGTGTAAGGACGCTGAGTCTCCTCATCCTGTTCCTGGCAATATTTAATGTATTTCTTCACTCCCATAGGGAATTTGATGTAATTCCCTTCGTTGATGGAATACATATTGCCTTTAGGGGGAAACTGGACTTTCTCATGAGAAAGACAGAATACGCCGAGTGAAGGATCATAAGTAAAGGCATGTACACCACAGCCAGTGGTATAAACCAACATAGTTGAAGAACCGTAGACAACATATCCGGCTGCGACTTGGCGGTTACCCGGTTGCAGGAAATCTTCTTCAGTGACGGGTTTGCCGATAGGTGTAATACGACGGTAGATAGAGAAGATAGTACCAACGGAAACGTTTACATCAATATTTGAAGAACCATCTAATGGGTCCATCAAAACAACATATTTTGCATTTTCAGCGCGGTCGCCTTCGAAAATAACGATGTCGTCTTCTTCCTCGGAAGCGATACCGGCAACTTCACCGCGTGCTTTCAATGCTGCTTTGAGTTTTTCATTAGCATACAGGTCCAGTTTCATCTGAACTTCGCCTTGGATATTGGACGCACCGCTGGTCCCTAAAATATCCACTAAACCGGCTTTGTTGATATCACGGTGAATGATTTTTGCTCCGAGCTTAATAGCGGAAAGCAATGCGGTGAGCTCACCTGTGGCATGAGAAAAATCTTGCTGCTTTTCGACGATGAATTCGCCTAATGTTTTCATGACGAAAGTCCTGAATGTGATTTGATAGTGGTTTTAGAATGTCCATTGCACTCTTACGCGGGCAGTTTAGCCAAAGAAAGGGATGATTCATAGGCTATTCCATTTCTTATCTTGCTTTTGATGGTTAGAATAGTGGCTAACTTCATGCTATGGAATGGGAAATCAATGCGTATTCATATTCTTGGTATCTGCGGTACTTTTATGGGTGGACTGGCAATTTTGGCACGTTCTCTCGGCCATGAGGTAACCGGCTCAGATACCAATGTTTATCCACCAATGAGTACCTTACTAGAAAAACATGGGATTAGCCTGATTCAAGGATATGATCCGGCACAATTGGATTCTGTGCCAGATATGGTCATCATCGGTAATGTCATGAGCCGTGGAAATCCTTGTGTAGAGGCTGTGCTGGAGCGTGGGCTCCCTTATACCTCTGGTCCTCAATGGCTGCATGATTATGTCTTGCCGGAGCGTTGGGTTCTGGCGGTTGCAGGGACGCATGGCAAAACAACAACCGCCGGCATGTTGGCTTGGATTCTGGAAGCTTGTGGCTATAAACCGGGTTTCTTGATCGGTGGTGTTCCTGGAAATTTTGAAACATCAGCTCAGATCGGAGAAAGCCCGTTTTTCGTGATAGAAGCCGATGAATATGATAGTGCTTTCTTTGATAAACGATCCAAGTTTGTGCATTACAGCCCACGTACGCTGGTTATGAATAATCTGGAATTTGATCATGGGGATATTTTTGGCGATCTGGCAGCTATTCAGAGACAGTTCCATCATCTTGTCAGGATCATTCCGGCTAGTGGCAAGATCTTTGTTCCGGATAACGATATGAACCTGAAGCATGTCTTGTCTATGGGTTGCTGGAGTGAATTGGAACTGGTGGGTGAAACTGGCCGCTGGCAGGCAAAAAAAATAAGTACAGACAGCAGTGATTATCGGGTGTTTTATGGTGGTGAAATTGTTGGAGAAGTGAATTGGTCACTGGTTGGTGAACATAATATGCGTAATGGGTTGATTGCGATTGCAGCTGCACATCATGTTGGCGTCCAGCCAGTCGATGCCTGCCGTGCTTTGAGTGATTTTATTAATGCTCGTCGTCGCCTTGAACTACGTGGTGAGCAGAATGGCATCACCGTTTATGATGATTTTGCGCATCACCCGACAGCAATTCTGGCAACATTGGAAGCTCTGCGCAGTAAGGTTGGCGGAACTGCCCGTATTATTACTGTGTTGGAACCGCGTTCAAATACTATGAGAATGGGCGTTAGTAAGAATGAGATCGCGCCAGCTTTGGGGCGTGCTGACAAAGTGTTCTTATTCCAGCCGGCTAATATTAAATGGCATGTATCAGAAATTGCAGATCGCTGTGTTCAGCCTGCGCATTGGAGTGCTGATATCGATTCATTGGTACATATGATTGTTGATAAGGCACAAAAGGGCGATCATATTTTGGTTATGAGTAATGGTGGGTTTGGTGGTATGCATGAAAAATTATTGTCTGAGCTGAATAAAAAAACTTATCAGTCCTGAGGATGGCGGCAGGAAAAATGAATCGCGCCATGCTGGCGCGATTCATTTAAAGTTCTTGTTCGAACAATTCAAGAATTTTTTCACGTAGCTGTTCTGCTGTGAAACCTCTGGCAAGTGTGATGAAGATGGTGTCGTCACCCGCGATACTGCCAAGTATGCCTTCTGCTTTACCAAGGGAGTCCAACAGGCGAGCAATAAGCTGAGCAGCACCAGGGCTTGTACGAATTACAACAATTGAATGGTTGTGATCAACATCCAGTACAAGGTTTTTTAGTGGACTAGTGGCAGTAGGGACGCCAAGCTCAGCAGGAAGGCAGTAGACCATTTCCATTTTGGCATTACGGGTGCGAACAGCACCAAATTTAGTCAGCATTCTGGAGACCTTGGATTGATTAATATTCTCAAAACCTTCTTCCAGCAAGGCGGTGACGATTTCTCCTTGAGAGCTAAATTTTTCTTCTTTCAGTAACGCCTTGAAAGCTTTTACTAACTCTTCCTGTTTAGAGGGAGTACGCATATTTCACCATATTCAATCAGCTATGAAGATTATATTATGCATATAAATGAATTTTTATGCAATAAAAATGATTTTATCACCATTTTAAAAGCATGAATTAGTCTTATGCTATATAGAAATTCACAAAATATGAATATGAGAATTTGCTTTTTTGGGCTGGTTATCATGTAATTATATTGTTAATCAAATGATGTTGTTTGGTGTTGTTGTTAGGTGTAAGGTATTTAGCGGGTTGTTTCATAAAATCATAAGGTAATTATCAAAATAGTGCCCATTATCTCATTAACAGATAAGCATTTTGCCTAGAATACGGCGACTTTTGCGTCCCACTATTAGAGCGTAAGTCCACAATTTGGCTGTTAACAGATTGTTTTCAAGAACGTAGTAATCTATGGTTTATAACCAGATGAATTCACAGCATTTTAAAGTATAAACGATTTAAGGAGTATCAGGATGAAAGTTGCAGTTCTCGGTGCAGCCGGTGGTATTGGTCAGGCGCTTGCTCTTCTACTAAAAACCCAGCTTCCTTCAGGTTCAGAACTCTCTTTATATGATATCGCTCCAGTGACACCTGGGGTGGCTGCTGATTTGAGCCACATCCCAACGGATGTGAGAATTAAGGGCTTTGCTGGTGAAGATGCAACGCCAGCGTTGGAAGGAGCGGACGTTGTATTGATTTCTGCGGGTGTTGCCCGGAAACCAGGTATGGATCGTTCAGATCTGTTTAATGTTAACGCGGGTATCGTTCGTAACCTGGTAGAACAAGTGGCTAAAACGTGTCCGAAGGCACTGATTGGGATTATTACTAACCCAGTCAACACAACTGTAGCTATTGCGGCCGAAGTGCTGAAAAAAGCGGGTGTATATGATAAAAACCGCCTGTTTGGCGTAACAACCCTGGATATTATCCGCTCCAATACTTTTGTTGCTGAATTGAAAGGTAAAAAACCGCAGGAAATCGAAGTGCCGGTTATCGGTGGTCACTCTGGTGTGACTATCCTGCCTCTGTTGTCCCAAATCCCTGGTGTGAGTTTTACTGATGAAGAGTTAGCTGCCTTAACTAAACGTATTCAGAATGCAGGTACTGAAGTCGTTGAAGCTAAAGCTGGTGGTGGATCTGCAACTCTGTCTATGGGACAAGCTGCGGCTCGTCTGGGCCTTTCTTTGGTCCGTGGTTTACAAGGTGAAAGCAATGTTGTGGAATGTGCCTATGTTGAAGGTGATGGCAAATATGCGCGTTTTTTCGCTCAACCGATTCGTTTGGGTAAAAATGGCGTAGAAGAGCGTCTGGATATTGGCAAGTTGAGTGATTTTGAACAGAAATCATTGGAAGGCATGTTGGACGTATTGAGAAAAGATATAGAATTAGGTGAAAAATTCATTAATAACTAATTGGTATATTTTATAAACATAAAATATATACTTATGAAACAATAAAAACCGCTGGTATAACGAATTACCGGCGGTTTTTATTTAATGAAAATAATTCGTTAGCTAATTATTTATTTGTTCGCGTACTTTCCTTTCTAATAATTCTCCAGTATTTGGATCAAAATAACGACTAGGCCAAATCTCTGAAGGGTGTATTTCCAGATAATTCGCAATTATCCATTCTCCCTTTGGCCATGGGCGAGACAGTGCATTAGCGAGTGTAGATGAGCTCAGTCCCGCTTTGCGTGATACCTCAGCTAAGGTTGTTCCCCGCTTGCGTAAAGCTGCAATTATGTCGGCTGGATGCCAATCAGATTTCCTTGAAATCATTTTTAATCCTTTTTTTGTTAAATTTGATGCTATGTTAGTGGTATAAATAACAGGTCTGCATGAGAGCAATAACGAACTGAAACCTGTTATTGAGAAATAAAATAGCATTATTTTTCTAAAAATATTTCCAAATTTTTTCTTAAAAACTTCTTTTTTGAACTTGGTTACAAAAATAGAGAAACGTGATGAAAAAAGAGTGGTTTTCGGCCAAGGAATTGGTTGGCGTGGGTGAGTTACCTGGATCACCACAAGGGGTTAATGCCAGAGCAAAACGTGAGGAGTGGTTATGTCAGAAAAAGCAAGGGGTACAAGGCAAAGCAGTCGAATATCACTATTCCTGTTTTCCAGAGACGACCATTGCAGCGCTGGAGCTTCATGAATCATCTTCTGAGTATCAGGTGCAGAAACAAGATCCTTTATCGATTTGGGTTGGAGCTTTCCACCAGTTGTCAGAATCTGAGAAACAGGCTGTGACAGCCATGATTTTACGAGACGGTATCAGAAGTTTTTTGGAAAATATTTCTGTTATTTGACTCTTTTTTGGAAATTAAAAATGCCAATTAACTTGGCTTCTTCTTCATTATCCCGGTGCAAAGTGAGAAGAAAAGTATGAAAAAAGAATGGTACTCAGCTAAAGAGCTGGTTGGTATTGCCGGACTTCCTTCTTCGCCACAGGGAATAAATCTGATGGCAAGGCGGGAAGAATGGGAATATAGACGTAAACTGGGTGTTCAGGGCAAGGCTCTTGAATACCATATAAACAGTTTGCCTGAAGATGTACTTAATATGTTATCCGTAGGGGAAAACACGGTTGATTACGCGAACAAACGGCAGGACCCATTCTTAATCTGGGTTGAAGCTTACTATCAACTGACTAAAGTTGAGCGGGAAAAAATTGTGAAATTCATTCTTCGGGAAGGGTTGGCAAAACTTATTGGTTATATTGATGTTGGTGTTGAAGACGTAGAGAAAAACCTGGAGGCAGATTAACCCCAGGTTTTGCTGCTATTAATTAAGAGATACGTTGTACGGCGATATGTGCTAACCCCACAAGTGCTTGCTTATATGGGGAGCTTCCCAGCACCTGTAAAGCAGCAATGGCTTTATCTGCTTCTTCTTCTGCTCGCTT
Organism: Photorhabdus khanii NC19; assembly: GCF_000517265.1. GTDB lineage: Bacteria > Pseudomonadota > Gammaproteobacteria > Enterobacterales > Enterobacteriaceae > Photorhabdus > Photorhabdus khanii. The sequence continues at coordinate 402,163 of NZ_AYSJ01000004.1, read as the reverse complement.
ACGGGTATATTCCAGCGAGCCGCACTGTTTCATTGTTGTCAGTACGGTTTCGAGTAAATGGCGGCCATTACCTTTTTCAATTGCTTCACGGATAAGTGCTGATTGTTCTGGACTACCATGATTCATAGCGTGCAGCAGTGGTAATGTTGGTTTACCTTCATTGAGGTCATCACCGGTGTTTTTGCCCAGAGTGTCGCTATCAGCATCATAGTCCAGCAAATCATCAATTAGCTGGAATGCAGTGCCTAAATAACGTCCGTAATCTTGTAAAGCAGCTTCTTGTTCTTGTGTCGCGTTGGAAAGAATCGCAGAAGAGTGGGCGGCGACTTCAAACAGCCGTGCTGTTTTACTGTAAATCACACGCATATAATCGTCTTCAGAGATATCTGGGTCATTGCAGTTCATTAACTGTAAAACCTCGCCTTCAGCGATAACATTAGTTGCTTCTGACATCAGTTTAAGAACCTGCATAGAGTTAAGTGTAGTCATCATCTGAAACGATCGGGTGTATATAAAATCACCAACCAGTACACTGGCTGCATTACCAAAAGTGGCATTGGCGGTGGCTTTGCCACGTCGCATATCCGATTCATCTACAACATCATCATGTAGCAAGGTCGCTGTGTGGATAAATTCAATTAAAGCAGCAACAGTAATATGCTTATCACCCTGACAACCTAATGCTCTGCCAGCGAGAATGGCAATGATTGGGCGGATGCGTTTTCCACCGCCACTGATTATGTAGTAGCCCAGTTGATTTATAAGAGTAACGTCAGAATTCAACTGACTAAGAATGGCTTCATTTACCGCTGCCATATCATCAGCGGTTAGCTTGATAATAGATTCTAAATTCATGTTTTTTCGGCTATAGGTTCTAATGCAGAGCAGTGTTCATATTAACATTATAATAGTTATCGCTGTGTCTTGATTGTACTCGAAAAACAGTTCAAATAAATGACAATTCAGAAACTATGTTTTTTTATCATCTGCTCTAATTCTGCTCTTGTCTTCTTAGGCTTTTTTGCGTAGAATTCGCGCCCTATTATGAATATTTATAGCGCGCTCTGGAATGATATTTAGGGGGCGTGCGGAAAGCGGAGTTTATATGTACGCGGTTTTCCAAAGTGGTGGTAAACAACACCGAGTCAGCGAAGGTCAAACAATTCGCCTGGAAAAGCTGGACATCGCAACAGGTGAAACTGTTGAGTTTGACCAGGTTCTGATGGTCGCTAATGGTGATGACATCAAAATCGGCGCTCCTGTAGTTGAAGGCGTTAAAGTCAAAGCTGAAGTGGTTGCTCATGGTCGCGGCGAGAAAATTAAAATCGTTAAGTTTCGTCGTCGTAAACACAGCCGTAAGCAGCAAGGCCACCGTCAGTGGTTCACTGATGTTAAAATCACTGGCATCGCTTAAGATTTAGGAGAGCAGATTAATGGCACACAAAAAGGCTGGCGGCTCAACTCGTAATGGCCGTGATTCTGAAAGTAAACGTCTGGGTGTAAAACGTTTTGGTGGCGAGTCTGTATTAGCAGGCAGCATCATTGTCCGTCAACGTGGTACTAAATTCCACGCTGGCACCAACGTTGGTTGTGGTCGTGACCACACCCTGTTCGCATTAGCTGACGGGAAAGTTAAGTTCGAAGTTAAAGGCCCGAAAAACCGCAAATTTATCAGCATCGAAGCTGAATAAGTTTTTCGAGTTACAAACCGAATCAGAAGCCCCGCAATGTGTTGCGGGGCTTTTTATTATTCTGAATACGCCATCTCTGGGTAAAACAGCCGTCCAGCACTGTAATGGCTATCATACGGAGAAAAAATATGAAATTTGTAGATGAAGCCAGAATACTGGTTGTTGCGGGGGATGGTGGCAATGGTTGTGTCAGCTTCCGTCGTGAAAAATATATTCCGAAAGGTGGGCCAGACGGTGGGGACGGTGGAGACGGTGGAGATGTTTATCTGCTGGCAGATGAAAATCTCAACACACTGATTGACTATCGTTTTGAAAAGTCTTTTCGGGCGGAACGTGGACAAAATGGTCAGAGCCGTGATTGTACAGGTAAGCGTGGTCAGGATATTACGATTAAAGTGCCTGTTGGTACGCGTGTCCGTGATGTGGCAACCGGTGAAATTCTGGGCGACATGACTCGTCATGAACAGCGTCTGATGGTAGCGAAAGGTGGATTTCATGGACTGGGTAATACCCGCTTTAAATCTTCTGTTAACCGGGCTCCTCGTCAAAAAACAATGGGGACTTCAGGTGAAACCCGCGAATTGATGCTGGAACTGATGTTGTTGGCAGATGTTGGTATGCTGGGGATGCCAAATGCAGGGAAATCTACATTTATCCGTGCTGTTTCTGCTGCTAAACCAAAAGTTGCAGATTATCCATTCACAACTCTGGTACCCAGCTTGGGTGTTGTAAGGATGGATAACGAGCAGAGTTTCGTGGTCGCTGATATTCCGGGTCTTATTGAAGGTGCTTCCGACGGTGCTGGCTTGGGTATTCGTTTCTTGAAACATTTGGAACGTTGTCGGGTGCTGCTGCATTTAATTGATATCTGTCCTGTTGATGAATCAGATCCTGTCGAAAATGCCCGGATTATTGTCAATGAGTTACAGCAATACAGCGAAAAATTGGCAGAAAAACCACGTTGGTTGGTATTCAATAAAGTTGATCTGTTAGAGCCAGAAGAAGCCAAACAGCGTGCACAAGCTATTGCTGATGAATTAGGTTGGGAAGGAGATTTTTACATGATCTCAGCGATAAATCGTCTGGGTGTTAAAGAGCTTTGTTGGGATATTATGGAGTTTATGAAAACCAAACCTCGTAATATGAGTACAACAGAAGATGGCGCTCAACCTGAGAAAGTTGAATTCATGTGGGATGATTACCATAAAGAGCAACTAGAACAGGTTTCGGAAGCAGACGATGACTGGGATGACGATTGGGATGAAGATGACGACGAAGGTATTGAAGTAATTTATAAACGCTGATTCTTCTGTCTCTTTCATTGCAGTTAAGGGCGCCACCTATTTGTGGCGCCGATTTTATTAGTTTTGTTGATATAAATCTTTATATAGCCGACTTTCGAATCGCACCAGAGGAACCCGCCGGCTGCGGTGCTCTTTTGGCGGTACGGCATAAGCAGAAATAAACTGCACGAAGGCAACTCGCTGACCGCTAGCAGTGGTTATAAAGCCAGCCAGATTATACACTCCTTGCAGGGCACCGGTTTTAGCCGAAACTTTCCCGTTTACTCCTGCTTCATCCAATCCTCCCCGGTATCTTAGAGTACCGTCATGACCAGCTAATGGCAGCATGGAAATGAAATCTAATTCTTGATCATGTTGAGCAATAAATTGTAATACTTCCATCATGGTTGCTGGGGCAATCAGATTATGGCGGGATAATCCTGAGCCATCTACCATCACGGTATTTCCCAGATCGATACCTGCTTTTTGTTTCAATACTTGCCGTACCGCATCAGAGCCTGAACGCCAGGTTCCTGGTATATCAAAGAGCTGTCGGCCTATTGTCCTGAATACGGTATCCGCGATCATATTGTCAGATTTTTTCAGCATGACTTTCAGCAGATCATGTAATGGTGCGGATTGATTCTGAACCAAAATTTTACTCGGCTCAGTTGGTAAGCTTTGGCGTTTGAGGTTACCTGTGATTTCAATTCCAGCAATTTGCAGTTCGTTTTTGAGAATTGCCCCCGCATAGCTGGTTCCGTTCTGAATAGCGAAAGCCAGTGGCAACGGTTCACTGCGCTGAGTAAGGCATCCGGTAAGTGTAAAACGGTTGAGTTCTCCTGGAACGACATCTAATTCACAGTATTGGCTTTCAGGAGAACCTTTTGCCAATGTTTTAACTTCACTAAACATATTCACTGGATAAAAGGATGCGACACGGATGAACGCAGTATCACCGGGATGTTCTGCGCTATACAATGAAACGGAAAAACAGTTTCTATCTACGATTGCGGCAGCAGGCGGCGCACTAAAACATTGGGTCATATCATTCCATACCCAACCGGGAGCCTTATCGTGGCTGGAAAAAGCGGAAACATCTATTAAAAGATCACCGTCAATTTTTTTCACGCCGGCTTGATTCAAAACTGTAACCATATTGCGAAGTTGTTGGCGGGTCAGCGTTGGATCTCCGACAAAACGAGCGATCAAATTCCCTTTTAAAATACCGTTTGAAATTTTGCCATTACTTTCCAATGTGGTGATAAAGCGATAGTCTTTTCCCAGTTGTAATAATGCTGCAAGCGCGGTGACAACTTTCAGAGTGCTTGCTGGCAGAGCCATTTGCTGCCCGTGATAATCAATTAACGGGGTATTGGCACCAACTTTCTGAGCGATTAACGCAAGATTAGTGCCATCAGGCAGATATTGCGTATATTCCTCAACAGATGTGGCGTTTGCGTTGGGGGTAGTCAAGTACAGACAGACAACGCAAACTAATTTGCTGGCAATTTTAAAGAAGGACATAAATTTCGCATATGGATGTGGACATGCCACAATACTAAGGCGCAACGTGGGGGAAAGTAAACGATGACCCATCATCAAGTCTACGTTAGAATGATATATTAATATGTAGAATATGACTGTGAACTCTGGGTAGCCCGGTGGTTCACATTATTGTTTATTGTCTGGAAGCCCGCCCGACAAGGCGTGCTCATTGTGCTGTTATCTGAAAACATCAGGATGATGCTTGTTTTTTGCTCAGGAAAGATTTAGAGGATTAATAAATGAAACAGATTCCAATGACGGTACGTGGCGCGGATAAGTTGCGCGAAGAGTTAGATTATCTAAAGAACGTACGCCGTCCAAAAATTATTTCAGACATTGCTGAAGCGCGTGAACATGGTGATCTGAAAGAAAACGCTGAGTATCATGCAGCCCGTGAACAGCAAGGTTTCTGCGAAGGCCGTATTCAGGAAATCGAAGCTAAGCTTTCTAATGCACAAGTGATTGATGTCACAAAAATGCCCAAAACTGGGCGCGTTATTTTTGGCGCTACAGTGACAGCTTTGAATATAAATACGGATGAAGAGCAGACTTACCGGATTGTGGGTGATGATGAAGCTGATATTAAAGAAAATTTAATCTCAGTGAATTCACCGATTGCCCGTGGTCTGATTGGTAAAGAAGCTGATGACGTTGTTATTATCAAAACACCAGGCGGTGAAGTTGAATATGAAATCCTGAAAGTTGAATATATTTAAACTTCAGAATCAGCCTGTTGCTATTGATTCCTATTAGGTAAAGCTACATAAAAAACCTAGAGAAGGTAAAAAAGGCCGGATATGGCCTTTTTTACCATAATCATGCGCATGGCATTTTTATATAAATGTGGTTTGATTATTTAGGTAAAATAATTCTGCGTTCTTCCGATTGGCGGTAAAGAACCAGTATTTTTCCGATAATTTGCACATTATATGCACCAGTTTCGCGGACAATTGCATCGGCGATCAAATTTTTGATTTCACGATCTTCGCCTGCGATTTTGACTTTGATAAGCTCATGGTGTGCCAGCGTTTGTTCAATTTCAGCCAACACGCCCTCAGTCAAACCGTTGTTACCAATCATGACGACAGGTTTTAACGGATGAGCTAAACTTTTCAGGTGTTGCACTTGTTTTTTGTTAAGAGTCATTGTTTTTTTGCTTAGTTAGGATTGAAAACGGGACATTCTACCGCCATCTCATATCTATCACCATAAATAGTGTGTTGTGGTTTTGGTGTGCGGAGCAATAGATATCTGGCTCTTTATTAGTATAGTTGGAAAGGACAATGGCCAATAAAAAACGTTCGGCAAGCTCCAGCCGCTGGTTACAAGAACACTTTAGTGATAAATATGTTCTTCAGGCACAGAAAAAAGGGCTTCGCTCTCGCGCTTGGTTTAAACTTGATGAAATTCAACAAAGTGACAAAATTTTTAAGCCCGGCATGACCGTTGTCGATTTAGGCGCCGCCCCTGGTGGATGGTCTCAGTATGCAGTGAGTCAAATTAATGAGAATGGGCGGGTGATTGCCTGTGATCTTTTACCGATGGATCCAATTGTCGGAGTCGATTTCCTTCAGGGCGATTTTCGTGATGAACTTGTATTGAAAACATTGCTTGAGCGAGTTGGTGATAACAAAGTCCAGGTTGTCATGTCGGATATGGCACCCAATATGAGCGGAACACCTGCGGTCGATATTCCTCGATCCATGTATCTGGTTGAATTGGCGTTGGATATGTGTCGTGATGTGCTGGCCCCCGGGGGGAGTTTCATTGTCAAAGTGTTTCAGGGAGAGGGCTTTGATGAATACCTGAGGGAAATTCGCTCCCTGTTTACGAACGTGAAAATTCGTAAGCCAGACGCTTCGCGGGCACGATCGCGTGAAGTATACATTGTAGCGACAGGGCGGAAACTATAGTACCCTGAATGCTATTTGTTAACACAGTTGTAATATGAGGTTAATCCCTTGAGTGACATGGCGAAAAACCTGATTCTCTGGTTAGTTATCGCAGTTGTGCTGATGTCGTTATTCCAGAGTTTTGGTCCCAGCGATTCCAATAGTCGTAGGGTGGATTACTCTACCTTCATCAATGAGTTAGCCCAGGATCAGGTGCGCGAAGTTCGTATCACAGGTCGTGAAATTAATGTTAGTAAGAAAGATAACAGCAGATACACCACTTACCTACCAATACAGGATGAAAAACTACTTGATACGTTACTGAATAAGAACGTGAAAGTGGTTGGTGAACCGCCGGAAGAACCAAGCCTGCTAACTTCTATTTTCATTTCCTGGTTCCCGATGTTATTGCTTATCGGAGTCTGGATTTTCTTTATGCGCCAGATGCAGGGCGGTGGCGGTAAAGGGGCAATGTCTTTTGGTAAAAGCAAAGCTCGTATGCTGACAGAAGATCAGATTAAAACCACTTTTGCTGATGTTGCTGGTTGTGACGAAGCGAAAGAAGAAGTCGGTGAACTGGTGGAATATCTGCGTGAGCCAGGCCGTTTCCAGAAATTGGGTGGAAAAATCCCAAAAGGCATTCTGATGGTCGGGCCTCCAGGTACTGGTAAGACTTTGCTGGCAAAAGCAATTGCCGGTGAGGCAAAAGTGCCATTCTTTACTATTTCCGGCTCTGACTTTGTTGAAATGTTTGTCGGCGTTGGTGCATCCCGTGTTCGTGATATGTTCGAACAGGCGAAGAAAGCGGCACCTTGTATCATTTTTATTGATGAGATTGATGCAGTAGGCCGTCAGCGTGGTGCCGGTTTGGGTGGTGGTCACGATGAACGTGAGCAGACTTTGAACCAGATGCTGGTTGAGATGGATGGCTTTGAAGGTAACGAAGGTATTATCGTCATTGCCGCAACTAACCGCCCTGACGTACTTGATCCGGCGTTACTGCGCCCTGGGCGTTTTGACCGCCAGGTTGTTGTCGGTCTGCCAGACGTACGTGGTCGTGAGCAGATTCTGAAAGTTCATATGCGCCGGGTTCCTCTGGATACTGATGTCGATGCTTCTGTCATTGCGCGCGGTACTCCGGGATTCTCTGGTGCTGATCTGGCGAATTTGGTGAATGAAGCTGCTTTGTTTGCTGCCCGTGGCAACAGACGTGTGGTTTCTATGGTTGAATTCGAAAAAGCGAAAGACAAAATCATGATGGGTGCGGAGCGCCGTTCCATGGTGATGACGGAAGAGCAAAAAGAATCAACTGCTTATCATGAAGCAGGCCATGCCATTATTGGTCGTTTGGTTCCTGAGCATGATCCTGTTCATAAAGTTACCATTATTCCTCGTGGTCGCGCTTTGGGTGTGACTTTCTTCCTGCCGGAAGGGGATCAGATCAGTGCTAGCCGCCAGAAGCTGGAAAGCCAGATTTCAACCTTATATGGAGGCCGTCTGGCAGAAGAGATTATTTATGGTCCAGACAGTGTTTCTACTGGTGCATCTAACGATATCAAGGTTGCAACATCGATTGCTCGTAACATGGTAACGCAGTGGGGTTTCTCGGAAAAACTCGGCCCATTGCTCTATGCGGAGGAAGAAGGGGAAGTGTTCCTCGGGCGTTCAGTTGCGAAAGCTAAACATATGTCTGATGAAACTGCTCGTCTTATCGATCAGGAAGTTAAGGCAATTATTGACCATAACTATCAACGTACCCGTCATATTCTGATGGATAACCTTGATATCCTGCATTCGATGAAAGATGCATTGATGAAGTACGAAACTATTGATGCACCTCAGATCGATGACTTAATGAATCGTACGAATGTGCGCCCGCCGGCAGGATGGGAAAATGGTAACGGTAGCAACAATAACAGCCGACCAGCAAGTAATACGTCACCTCCACAGCCTGCAAAACCAACTGATGATATCAATACGTCGGTACAAGATGGTGAACAATCAGGAAATAAAGATCAGTAATTGTTCCTTAGCCCGATAGATATATGTATTAAACCCCAGGCAAGCCCTGGGGTTTTGATATTAAAGGTAGACCAACATGAAACTCATAGTTAGAGATAATGTTCTCGATCTCTCCCGCCCGCAAGTAATGGGTATTTTGAATGTTACTCCAGATTCATTTTCAGATGGCGGCATTCATAATACTCTGGATATGGCCTTACGGCATGCTGAAAAAATGGTTATTGAAGGCGCTGCAATCATTGATGTCGGTGGAGAATCTACCCGTCCCGGTGCCGATGAGGTCAGTGAACAGGAAGAAGTAGATCGGGTTGTTCCGGTTATTGAAGCTTTAGTTCAACGATTTAATATTTGGATTTCTGTTGATACCTCAAAAGCATTGGTTATGAGTGAATCGGCAAAAGCTGGTGCTCATTTGATTAACGATATTCGTTCATTGCAAGAGTCTGGTGCTTTGGAAAGTGCTGTTCAATCTGGCTTACCTGTTTGTTTGATGCATATGAAAGGTCAGCCGAGGACTATGCAGGATGCTCCATATTATGAAAATTTGTTGGGTGAAATGAAACAATTTTTTACTGAGCAAATTGAACGTTGTATGGCTGCAGGGATAGCAAAAGATAAACTTATTCTTGATCCGGGCTTCGGTTTTGGCAAGGACTTGACGCATAATTATCAGTTACTGGCGCATTTAAACGAACTTCATCAATTTGGTTTGCCTGTGTTGGCAGGAATGTCACGTAAGTCCATGATAGGTCAACTGCTTCATGTCCCACCACAAGAAAGGGTTGCCGGTAGTGTGGCCTGCGCTGTTATTGCCGCTATGCAAGGAGCACAAATTATCCGGGTACATGACGTTAAAGAGACCGTTCAGGCAATGCGAATTGTTGAAGAAACACTTTCAGTAAAGGAAGAAAAGAAATTATGAGTAACCGCAAATACTTTGGTACTGATGGCATCCGTGGCAAAGTGGGCGATAGCCCAATCACGCCGGATTTTGTGTTAAAGCTCGGTTGGGCTGCGGGTAAGGTACTGGCCCGTCATGGTTCTCGTAAGATAATTATCGGTAAGGATACTCGCATTTCTGGCTATATGCTGGAGTCTTCTTTAGAAGCAGGTTTGGCAGCGGCTGGTTTGTCTGCTTCATTTACTGGTCCTATGCCGACACCAGCTGTTGCTTATCTGACCCGTACTTTCCGTGCTGAAGCTGGAATTGTTATTTCTGCTTCTCATAATCCTTATTATGATAATGGTATTAAATTCTTCTCTATTGACGGGAAGAAATTGCCGGATGATGTGGAAGAAGCGATTGAAGCTGAAATGGAAAAACCACTGACTTGCGTGGAATCCGCAGAGTTAGGACGTGCAAACCGTATTGTTGATGCGGCTGGTCGTTATATTGAGTTCTGTAAAGGTACATTTCCAAGCGAACAAAGTCTCAATGGGTTGAAAATTGTTCTTGACTGCGCTAACGGTGCGACTTATCACATTGCTCCAAATGTACTCAGAGAGCTAGGGGCTAATGTTGTGACGATTGGCTGTGAGCCGAACGGGATTAATATCAACGAAAAATGTGGTGCTACCGATGTTCGGTTGTTGCAGCAACGTGTTGTAGAAGAGAAAGCCGATGTTGGCTTGGCATTCGATGGTGATGGTGACCGCGTGATTATGGTTGACCACTTGGGGCAGAAAGTTGATGGCGATCAGATCCTTTATATTATTGCCCGCGAAGCCTTGAGACAGGGGCAACTGCGTGGTGGTGTTGTGGGTACGCTGATGAGTAATATGGGATTGGAGTTGGCATTGAAGCAGCTTGGTATCCCATTCTTGCGTGCTAAGGTGGGTGACCGTTATGTGCTGGAAAAATTGCAGGAAGAGGGCTGGCGTTTAGGTGCTGAAAATTCCGGTCATGTTATCCTGCTTGATAAAACAACTACAGGTGATGGTATTGTTGCTGGCCTTCAGATACTGAGTGCAATGGTGCGTAACCATATGAGCCTGCATGATTTATGCAGTGGTATGAAACTTTTGCCGCAGGTGCTGGTAAATGTTCGTTTTTCTGGTTCACACGATCCACTTCAATCAGAAAATGTAATCAGTGTCGCCAAATCTGTTGAAGCTGAATTAAATGGCCGTGGACGGGTATTGTTACGCAAATCAGGCACTGAGCCATTGATTCGTGTCATGGTGGAAGGTGAAGATAATGTTCAGGTAACGGCTTTGGCGCATCGCATTGCTGATGCAGTGAAACACGCTGGTTAATTTGTTGTTTTTTTCCTCAAGTGATTCTGATTATTGAAATTAACCTTGCGTATCAGATGTTGTTTGGTTAGTATTCACACCCACTCAACAGGCGATTAATCTGTTTGGGTGGGTGATGCGGTATAAGGTAACCACGTAAATCGTGGTAAACCCCACGAGGATACAGGTACAACATATGTATGAAGCTCTTTTAGTTGTTTTCTTGCTGGTCGCTATCGGGCTGATTGCCTTGGTTATGCTACAGCAGGGTAAAGGTGCTGATATGGGTGCTTCCTTTGGTGCGGGTGCGTCTGCAACACTATTTGGTTCATCGGGTTCTGGTAACTTTATGACCCGTATGACTGCGCTTTTTGCCACTCTGTTTTTTATTATTAGTTTGGTGCTTGGGAACATGACCAGTAACCAAACGGGTATAGGCAGTAAGTGGGAGAATATTGGTGAACCGGCTAAAGTCGAGAAGTCCACAGAAATCCCAGCAATGCCAGCAGCACCGAATAGTGACATTCCGCAATAATCGTCACGAAAAAGAATTAAGATAAGGTTATTGGTTAAGTAGATAGCCTTATATCAGTGCCGAGGTGGTGAAATTGGTAGACACGCTACCTTGAGGTGGTAGTGCCCACACTAGGGCTTACGGGTTCAAGTCCCGTCCTCGGTACCATTATTTAGATAGCTTGCGTTTTGGCAGTTATCAGCGTAATATTTGCCACGTTTTCGAACGCGGGATGGAGCAGCATGGTAGCTCGTCGGGCTCATAACCCGAAGGTCGTCGGTTCAAATCCGGCTCCCGCAACCACTTCTTAATAAGATGTACCTTTTTCGAATGAAATAATTCAGCAATATTTAACGTATTGATCCTGATTTGAAAGGTGCGCGAAGTGAGTGGTTTAAGTCACTGGCAGCAAATAGGGTCCAGTTGCATAAAGCCCCGAATTTCGGGGTTTTTTGTTATTTGACAACAGAACTACTGGGCTAATGAGCCCTTTTTTTATGTCTTGGGGGTGGGTTTGTCCACATTAGAACAAAAATTAACAGCGATGATTTCAGCACCAGTTGAAGCTTTAGGCTTTGAATTAGTCGGCCTGGAGTTTATTCGTGCGCGTGTTTCTACACTGCGGATCTATATTGATAGTGAGAATGGTATCACTGTTGATGATTGTGCTGATGTTAGCCACCAGGTCAGTGCGGTATTGGATGTCGAAGATCCTATCTCGGTACTTTATAACCTGGAAATTTCTTCACCTGGCCTAGAACGTCCATTGTTCACTGCTGAACATTACCAGCGTTTTATTGGTGAAGAAGTCAGTCTGGTTTTACGTATAGCAATGCAAAACCGTCGGAAATGGCTGGGTATTATCAAAACTGTCGACGGCGAAATGATCACGGTTACGGTGGATGGAAAAGATGAAGTGTTCGCACTGAGCAACATCCAGAAAGCGAACCTGGTACCCCACTTTTAAAGTTCGGATGAGGCAACTAGGATGAATAAAGAAATTCTGGCTGTTGTGGAAGCGGTTTCTAATGAAAAATCCCTTCCACGCGAAAAGATCTTCGAGGCGCTGGAAACAGCACTGGCCACAGCCACCAAGAAAAAATATGAACAAGATATTGATGTTCGTGTCAGTATAGATCGTAAATCTGGCGATTTTGACACCTTTCGCCGTTGGTTAGTTGTTGAAGAAGTGACTCAGCCGACTCGTGAAATTACGTTGGAAGCGGCGAGATTCGAAGAGCCTGAAATTGATTTGGGTGGTTATACCGAAGATCAAATTGAATCAGTCACATTTGACCGGATTACAACGCAGACTGCTAAACAGGTTATCGTACAGAAAGTACGTGAAGCTGAACGCGCCATGGTTGTTGACCAGTTTCGCGAACAACAAGGTGAGATCATCACCAGTGTTGTTAAAAAAGTAAATCGTGAAAATATCACTCTTGATCTGGGCAATAATGCTGAAGCAGTTATCCTTCGCGAAGACATGTTACCGAGGGAAAATTTCCGCCCAGGTGACCGCGTGCGTGGTGTACTGTATGATGTTCGCCCTGAAGCACGAGGTGCGCAACTGTTTGTCAGCCGTTCCCGTCCGGAAATGCTGGTTGAACTGTTCCGTATTGAGGTTCCGGAAATTGGTGAGGAGCTTATCGAGATTAAAGCTGCTGCCCGTGATCCGGGGTCCCGCGCTAAAATCGCAGTAAAAACTAATGATAAGCGTATCGATCCGGTTGGTGCTTGTGTTGGTATGCGTGGCGCGCGAGTACAGGCCGTTTCCAGTGAACTGGGCGGTGAACGAATTGATATCGTATTGTGGGATGATAACCCAGCTCAATTCGTAATTAATGCTATGGCTCCGGCTGATGTTGCATCCATTGTTGTTGACGAAGACAAATGCACGATGGATGTTGCCGTTGAAAGCAACAACTTGGCTCAGGCTATCGGCCGTAATGGTCAAAATGTTCGTCTGGCTGCGCAGTTGCTGAAAAAACACCGTGGTGATGACAAATGGGAATTAAATGTCATGACTGCTGAGGAGCTGCAAGCAAAACATCAGGCGGAAGCTCACGCTTCTATTGATACATTCACTAAGCATCTCGATATTGATGAAGGGTTTGCTACTGTTCTGGTCGAAGAAGGTTTCTCAACTCTGGAAGAACTGGCTTATGTGCCAATTAAGGAGCTGCTGGAAATTGACGGCCTTGATGAGGAAACTATCGAAGTCCTGCGTGAACGTGCAAAAGCTGCTTTAACTACTTTGGAACTGGCTCAGAAAGAGAGTCTCAGTGATAAGCAACCAACTGAAGAGTTGTTAAATCTGACTGGTATGAACCGCACTCTGGCATTTGACCTGGCTGCCCGTGGCATCTGTACGCTGGAAGATCTTGCCGAGCAGGGTATCGACGACCTATCGGATATTGAAGGTTTGAGTGATGAGCAAGCAGGAGAGTTCATCATGGCGGCTCGCAATATCTGTTGGTTTGGTGATGATGCGTAATAAACTGTAGCAGGAAGGAACAGCATGACAGATGTAACCGTAAAATCACTGGCAGAAGAGATCCAGACTTCGGTTGATCGCCTGGTACAGCAATTTGCTGATGCAGGGATTAAAAAAACCGAAGCTGATTTTGTCTCCCAGAAAGAAAAAGAAGCTTTACTGGCGCATTTGAACCGTGAACAAGGCGGTTCAGCTGGTAAACCAGATAAATTAACATTACAGCGTAAAACACGTAGTACATTGAGTGTTTCAGGCACCGATGGAAAAAGCAAACCGGTAGCCGTCGAGGTCCGCAAAAAGCGCACATATGTAAACCGCGATGCCGTTGAACAGGTTAAAGCGGAAGAACAGGCGAAGCGTGAAGCGGAAGAGCAAGCACGGCGCGAAGCAGAAGAAAAAACGCAACGCGAAGCCGAAGCAGCAGCGAAGAAACTCGCTGAAGAGCAGGCTAAACGTGAGGCAGAAGAAATAGCCAAACGTGAGGCAGCTGAAAAAGCTAAGCGCCAGGCAGCGGAAAATGAAAAAGTGACCAATCAACATACCGAACATAAACAAAAACCAGCTCAAAATGAGAAAGCGCGTCGAGAAGCAGAAGCTGCTGATCTTAAGCGCAAAGCCGAAGAAGAAATGCGCCGTAAGGTAGAAGAGGAAGCTAAACGCGTTGCTGAAGAGGCTCGCCGTATGGCTGAGGAGAATCAGGATAAATGGTCAAATGATTCAGATTCCAGCGATAATAATGAAGATTATCATGTCACTACCTCTCGCCACGCCCGTGCTGCGGAAGACGAAAATGATGCTAAAGTTGAAGGTGATCGCCGTGCTCGTAGCCGCAGTGGTAAAACTACTCGTCAGAAGAAAAATAATAAACATTCTGAATCCAAAGCGGATCGTGAAGAAGCCCGTGCAGTTGGCCGTACAAAAGGTAAACAACGTAAAACCAGTACATTGCAACAGAGCTTCAATAAGCCTGTAGCCGCAGTTAACCGTGATGTTGTAATTGGTGAAACTATTACTGTTGCTGAGCTGGCTAATAAGATGGCGGTTAAAGGCTCCCAAGTCATTAAGGCCATGATGAAAATGGGCGCAATGGCAACCATCAACCAGGTGATTGATCAGGAAACTGCACAGCTGGTTGCTGAAGAAATGGGTCATAAAGTCATCCTGCGTCGTGAGAACGAACTGGAAGAAGCGCTGATGAGTGACCGCGATACCGGTGAAGCTGTAGCCGAATCTCGTGCGCCGGTTGTTACTATCATGGGTCACGTTGACCACGGTAAAACTTCTCTGTTGGATTACATTCGTTCTACTAAGGTGGCTTCTGGTGAGGCGGGTGGTATTACCCAGCATATCGGTGCTTACCATGTTGAAACTGAAAGTGGCATGATTACCTTCCTGGATACTCCAGGACACGCTGCATTTACTTCAATGCGTGCGCGTGGGGCGAAAGCTACTGACATCGTGGTTCTGGTTGTTGCTGCCGATGATGGCGTAATGCCCCAGACTATCGAAGCTATCCAGCACGCAAAAGCAGCGAATGTTCCTGTGGTTGTTGCAGTTAACAAAATCGATAAACCAGAAGCCGATCCGGATCGCGTGAAAACTGAGCTTTCGCAGCACGGCGTTCAGCCTGAAGAGTGGGGTGGTGAAACTCAGTTTATCAATGTGTCTGCTAAAGCTGGTATCGGAATTGATGAACTACTGGACGCAATCTTGCTACAGGCTGAAGTCCTTGAACTGAATGCTGTCTATTCTGGTATGGCAAGCGGCGTTGTTATCGAATCGTTCCTAGATAAAGGTCGTGGTCCGGTTGCGACAGTACTGGTTCAGGAAGGTACTTTGAACAAAGGCGATATCGTACTTTGTGGCTTTGAATATGGGCGCGTTCGTGCGATGCGTGACGAACTGGGTCGTGAAGTGTTTTCCGCAGGCCCATCTATTCCAGTGGAAATTCTTGGCTTGTCCAACGTGCCGGCAGCGGGTGATGAAGCAACGGTTGTACGTGACGAGAAGAAAGCCCGTGAAGTGGCTCTGTATCGTCAGGGTAAATTCCGTGAAGTCAAATTGGCTCGTCAGCAGAAATCTAAACTGGAAAACATGTTTGCTAATATGGAAGAAGGTGAAGTTTCTGAACTGAATATCGTTCTGAAATCTGACGTTCAAGGGTCATGTGAAGCAATCCGTGAAGCACTGGAACAACTGTCTACCAATGAAGTGAAGGTGAAAATCATTGGCTCTGGTGTAGGTGGTATTACTGAAACTGACGCTACATTGGCTGCTGCTTCTAATGCAATTATTCTGGGTTTCAACGTTCGTGCCGATGCTTCTGCACGCCGTGTCGTTGAAAATGAAAGCCTGGATCTGCGTTATTACTCCGTTATCTATAGCCTGATTGATGAAGTTAAACAGGCAATGAGTGGTATGCTGGCACCTGAATATAAACAGCAGATCATGGGCCTTGCAGAAGTTCGTGATGTGTTTAAGTCACCGAAATTCGGTGCGATTGCAGGTTGTATGGTGACTGAAGGGACCATTAAGCGAAATAACCCAATCCGTGTACTGCGTGATAACGTAGTGATTTACGAAGGTGAGCTGGAATCCCTGCGCCGCTTTAAAGATGACGTTAACGAAGTCCGTAATGGTATGGAATGTGGTATCGGCGTTAAGAACTACAACGATGTTCGCGTCGGAGATATGATAGAAGTATTTGAAATTATTGAAATTAAACGTTCTATCGCTTAATTCCTACCGCTGGTTAATTTCATTGTTGGGGGGCTTATGCCCCCCAAATGTCAGGAGATATAGCAATGGCAAGAGAATTCAGCCGTACTCAGCGCGTTGCACAGGAAATGCAAAAAGAGATTGCCATCATTTTACAGAGAGAAGTAAAAGATCCTCGGATTGGTATGGCAACTGTTTCTGGTGTTGAAGTTTCCCGTGATTTGGCTTATGCCAAAGTATTTGTTACCTTTCTGAATGTGTTGACTGAAGAACATGATTCCGATGTGGTGAAAAAAGGTATTAAGGCATTGAATGAAGCTTCTGGTTTTATTCGTTCTCTGCTGGGTAAAGCAATGCGTTTGCGTGTCGTACCAGAACTGACTTTCTCCTATGATAATTCCCTGGTCGAGGGGATGCGGATGTCCAATCTGGTCACTAATGTCGTGAAGAATGATGAACAGCGACGGGCTTCTGTGGATCACAAAGAGGAGAAGTAATGGGGCGTCGTCGTCGCGGTCGTGATATACATGGCGTGTTGTTACTGGATAAGCCGCAGGATATTTCTTCTAATGATGCGTTGCAAAAAGTAAAACGTATTTTCAACGCCAACAAAGCTGGTCACACTGGTGCGTTGGATCCGCTGGCAACGGGTATGCTGCCGGTTTGTCTCGGTGAAGCTACGAAGTTTTCCCAGTTCTTACTTGATTCTGATAAGCGTTATCGGGTGATAGCCCGTCTTGGTCAGCGTACTGACACATCTGATTCACACGGGCAGATCATCAGTGAAAGAGCAATCCGGATAAATCAGGCTCAGCTTAATGAAGCTTTGGCTAAATTTCGTGGTAATACTATGCAAATCCCTTCCATGTATTCTGCACTGAAACATCAGGGGAAACCACTGTATGAATATGCCCGTCAAGGTATTGAAGTAGAACGGGAAGCACGGCTAATCACAGTCTATGAATTACAGTTTATCCGCTGGGAAGATGATGAACTGGAATTGGAAATACACTGTTCGAAAGGAACTTATATTCGCACTATTATTGATGATTTAGGCGAATTATTAGGTTGTGGTGCTCACGTTATTTATTTACGTCGTTTACAGGTAGCGAATTATCCAAATGATCGAATGGTTACGCTTGAGCAATTATATGAATTGCAAAAGCAGGCCGAAGATCGGGAAATACCTGTGGACAAATTAATTGATCCGTTGTTATTACCAATGGATAGTGCAGTTGCTCATTTCCCAGAGGTTAATTTACTTCCGGTAGTTGCGGCTTATTTTAAACAAGGTCAGGCGGTACGAAGTGCCAAATCTCTGGCTCTGGTTGAGAGTATGGTGCGCGTAACTGAAGGTAATGAACGAAAATTCATTGGCATTGCTGTTATCAATGACGATGGGCTTGTTGCTCCTCGCCGTTTAGTTGTTGAAAGCCGGGATTAGGGTATTTGGGGCTATCTTGCGCTTAACTTATTTGCAGCGTAGAATGGCGCAGCTATATGTTGGGTGGCTGAATTAGAGATCGGCACCCGTAATTTTAATTTATGTATTTTTGGAGTTGTAATATGTCTCTAAGTACTGAAGCAAAAGCGCAAATTATTGCTGAATTTGGTCGTGATGCGAATGACAGTGGTTCTAGTGAAGTGCAGATTGCTTTGCTGACCGCACAGATTAACCACCTGCAAGGCCATTTTTCAGAGCACAAAAAAGATCACCATAGCCGTCGTGGTCTGCTGCGCATGGTTTCTCAGCGTCGTAAATTGCTGGACTATCTGAAGCGTAAAAATGTAACAAGTTACACTGGGCTGATTGGGCGTCTTGGCTTACGTCGCTAATCAAGCAAGTTTCAGTGGAAAGGGGCCATATATGGCCCCTTTTCTTCTGAGAAGTCATCATACGTAACAGCATAAGAATGCTGATGATGATTTTTGGGTAAGGCTCTTCGGTTACAGAGGTTCGCGCGGCTAATGAGAGTGCTTAAAGGAGTGAGAGCTGTCATTAGTCGCGAGGATGTGGCATGAAGAGATCATTCATTGTTGTCTGCTGAATATAAAAGACAACGTTAACGAAAGGATATTATTTTGCTGAATCCGATTGTTCGTAAATTTCAATATGGTCAACATACCGTTACTATCGAAACGGGTATGATGGCTCGTCAGGCCACGGCTGCTGTCATGGTCAATATGGATGACACTGCTGTATTCGTAACTGTTGTTGGTCAGAAAAAAGTAAAAGCTGGTCAGGATTTCTTCCCGCTGACTGTTAACTATCAGGAGCGTACTTACGCCGCAGGCCGTATCCCAGGCAGCTTCTTCCGTCGTGAAGGTCGCCCAGGAGAAGGCGAAACATTGGTAGCACGTTTGATTGATCGCCCTCTGCGTCCTCTGTTTCCGGAAGGTTTCCTGAACGAAGTTCAGATTGTAGCGACTGTGGTTTCTGTCAATCCACAAATTAACCCGGATATCGTTGCAATGATTGGCGCTTCTGCTGCGCTGGCATTGTCTGGTATTCCATTCAATGGCCCGATTGGCGCTGCCCGCGTTGGTTATATTAATGATCAATACGTGCTGAACCCAACCAGCGATGAACTGAAAAACAGCAGTTTGGATCTGGTGGTTTCAGGTACTGCCGGTGCTGTTTTGATGGTGGAATCTGAAGCAGATCTGCTGACTGAAGAGCAAATGCTGGGTGCGGTAGTGTTCGGCCATGATCAACAACAAGTGGTTATTGATAACATTAATGCGTTGGCTGCGGAAGCAGGCAAAGAGAAATGGGATTGGGTACCAGAACCTGTTAACCAGGCGTTGCATGATCGTGTAGCTGAATTGGCAGAAAGCCGTCTGGGTGATGCTTACCGTATCACTGAGAAACAGGAGCGTTATGCTCAGGTTGATGCTATCAAAGATGAAGTTACAGCTGCGCTGTTGGGACAGGATGAAACTTTGGAAGAAGCGGAAATCTATGAAATTCTGGGTAGCTTAGAGAAAAATGTTGTTCGTAGCCGTGTCCTGCGCGGTGAACCACGTATTGATGGCCGCGAAAAAGATATGGTTCGTGCGTTGGACGTACGTACTGGTGTTCTGCCCCGTACTCACGGTTCTGCACTGTTTACCCGCGGTGAAACTCAGGCTCTGGTTACTGCGACTCTGGGTACAGAACGTGATGCACAGATCATTGATGAGCTGATGGGCGAGCGTACAGATCGCTTCTTGCTGCACTATAATTTCCCTCCATATTCTGTTGGCGAAACAGGTATGATGGGTTCACCAAAGCGTCGTGAAATTGGTCATGGCCGTTTGGCTAAACGTGGTGTATTGGCAGTTATGCCAAAAGCTAACGAGTTCCCATACACAGTTCGTGTAGTTTCTGAAATTACAGAATCTAACGGTTCATCTTCAATGGCATCTGTCTGTGGAGCATCTCTTGCGTTGATGGATGCAGGTGTGCCAATTAAGGCCGCTGTTGCTGGTATTGCAATGGGTCTGGTGAAAGAAGGTGATAACTTTGTTGTTCTGTCTGATATTCTGGGTGACGAAGATCATCTGGGTGACATGGACTTTAAAGTAGCGGGTAGCTGTGAAGGTATCAGTGCGCTGCAAATGGATATCAAAATTGAAGGTATCACCCGTGAAATTATGCAAGTTGCGTTGAATCAGGCAAAAGGTGCGCGTTTGCATATTCTGAGCGTGATGGAGCAGGCAATTACCACTCCACGTGATGATATTTCTCAATTTGCACCACGCATTCATACTATCAAGATCAACCCGGACAAGATCAAAGATGTTATCGGTAAAGGTGGTTCGGTTATCCGTGCACTGACTGAAGAGACCGGCACTACCATTGAGATCGAAGATGATGGCACAGTGAAAATTGCTGCAACTGATGGCGAAAAAGCAAAACATGCAATCAGGCGTATTGAAGAAATTACCGCCGAGATCGAAGTTGGCCGTATTTACGCCGGTAAGGTAACCCGTATCGTTGATTTCGGCGCATTTGTTGCTATCGGTGGTGGTAAAGAAGGTCTGGTACATATTTCGCAGATTGCTGATAAGCGGGTTGAGAAAGTGGCTGACTATTTGCAGGTTGGTCAGGAAGTACCAGTTAAAGTACTAGAAATTGATCGCCAGGGTCGTGTTCGCCTGAGCATCAAAGAAGCGACAGCCGGCACAGCTGTTGAGGAAGCACCACCAGCACCACAATCAGTAGAATAAATTTGATGTCATAAACGGTGTCTTGTAAAAAAGCGCCGTTTAACAGACTCAGGGCAGGAGGCCCAATAAATGCAATAGGTGATAGGGCATTCTTAATCAATGTCTGACTTTGGGAGTAGGAAATGAATTTTTTTCTGCGCTGGTGTTATGCTGTAGCAATACTTATCTTGGCAGGATGCAGCAGCAAGGATTGGCGTAAAAACGAAGTTTTTGCTATTCCATTACAACCTTCATTGCAGCAGGAAGTTATTCTGGCCCGTATGGAACAGATTCTTGCGAGTCGATCATTGACAGAAGATGAGTACGCACAGCTTTTATATGAGAGGGGTGTGCTGTATGATAGTCTCGGGCTGAGAGCCTTGGCACGGAATGATTTTTCTATTGCCTTGTCTATTCGGCCTAATATTCCAGAGATTTTTAATTATCTGGGAATTTACTTTACGCAGGCTGGCAATTTTGATGCCGCCTATGAAGCGTTTGATTCTGTATTAGAGCTTGATCCAACTTACAATTACGCGCGTCTGAACCGCGGCATCGCGTTGTATTACGGTGGCCGGTATAAGTTAGCGCAGGATGATCTGCAGGCGTTTTATCAAGACGATCCAAATGATCCCTTCCGTTCGTTGTGGTTATACCTGGTGGAAAAAGAATTTTATCCTAAAGGAGCGATGGTAAACTTGTCGCAACATTACGAAAGAGCGAACCGGGGGCAATGGGGCTGGAATATAGTTGAATTCTATTTAGGCAAAATCAGTGAATATACATTGATGGATCGCCTGAAAGAGAATGCAACGGATAACACTTCGCTCGCTGAGCATCTCAGTGAAACTGACTTCTATTTAGGTAAACATTACCTAAGTCTGGGGGACAAGGATAGCGCATCTGCGTTATTCAAGCTGACGGTGGCTAACAATGCACATAACTTTGTTGAGCACCGCTATGCATTGTTGGAATTGGCGCTGTTAGGCCAGGAACAAGACGACCTATCAGAATCGGACCAGCAATAGCTGACGAACATTTCGAGATCGATTTGCAAAGTCCATCATCTTGACCGATGAGGGCTTGTTTGTTCGTTTAATTATATACTTTGAGCCAGTTCACATTTTAAATGAAAATGACCGAAATTTTTTTCAATGCGTTATGTAGACTGGCCGCCATAACTAATGAGGCACCATTACATGACCACTGAAACTGAAATCTCCTTTGCTGATCTGGGTTTATCAGCACCTATTCTTTCTGCACTGGAAGATCTTGGCTATGAAAAGCCATCTCCAATCCAGCAACAATGTATCCCCCATTTATTAAATGGTCGTGATGTGCTGGGTATGGCACAGACCGGCAGTGGTAAAACGGCGGCATTCAGCCTGCCTTTATTGCATAACATCAATGCTGAGCTGAAAGCTCCGCAGATCCTTGTGTTGGCACCGACCCGTGAACTGGCGGTACAGGTAGCCGAAGCGTGCGCGGATTTTTCTAAACATATGCGTAACGTGAATGTTGTTGCACTGTACGGTGGGCAACGTTATGACGTTCAGTTACGTGCTTTGCGCCA
Source organism: Photorhabdus khanii NC19 (assembly GCF_000517265.1). Lineage (GTDB taxonomy): Bacteria > Pseudomonadota > Gammaproteobacteria > Enterobacterales > Enterobacteriaceae > Photorhabdus > Photorhabdus khanii. The sequence continues at coordinate 379,999 of NZ_AYSJ01000004.1, read as the reverse complement.
AGGTCCACAAATTGTTGTAGGTACACCTGGGCGTCTTCTGGATCACCTGAAGCGTGGTACTTTGGATCTTTCTAACCTGAGCGGTTTGGTTTTGGATGAAGCAGACGAAATGCTGCGCATGGGCTTCATCGAAGATGTTGAAAACATTATGAGCCAGATCCCAGCAGAGCACCAAACTGCGCTGTTCTCTGCAACGATGCCGGAAGCTATCCGCCGCATCACTCGTCGTTTCATGAATGATCCCCAGGAAGTACGTATCCAGGCGAGTGTAACTACCCGTCCTGACATCAGCCAGAGTTATTGGTCTGTTTACGGTATGCGTAAAAATGAAGCGCTGGTGCGTTTCCTGGAAGCTGAAGATTTTGATGCTGCGATTATTTTCGTGCGCACCAAAAATGCAACACTGGAAGTGGCAGAAGCACTGGAGCGTAGTGGTTACAATAGTGCGGCCCTGAACGGTGATATGAACCAGGCACTGCGTGAGCAGACACTGGAACGTCTGAAAGATGGTCGTTTGGATATTCTGATCGCAACGGATGTTGCAGCGCGTGGTCTGGATGTTGAACGTATCAGTTTGGTTGTTAACTATGATATTCCAATGGATGCGGAATCTTATGTTCACCGTATTGGTCGTACAGGTCGTGCGGGACGTGCGGGACGTGCATTACTGTTTGTAGAAAACCGTGAACGCCGCCTGTTACGTAACGTTGAACGTACAATGAAGTTGACTATCCCTGAAGTTGAACTGCCGAATGCCGAGTTGCTGAGTCAGCGCCGTCTGGAAAAATTCGCAGCCAATGTGCAACAACAACTGGAAAGCAGCGATTTGGAGCAGTACCGTGCTCTGTTGTCCAAATTGCAACCTGCGGAAGATTTGGATATAGAAACTCTGGCAGCGGCGTTGTTGAAAATGGCACAAGGTGAGCGTCCGTTGATTCTGCCACCCGATCCGGTTCGCCGTCCTCGTCGTGAGTTCAACGAGCGTGATGATCGTCGTCGCAATGGTTCCGATGATCGTGGTGAGCGGGGTGAACAACGTGGTGATCGTCCTCGCCGTGAGCGCCGTGATGTTGGTGACATGGAGCTGTACCGTATTGAAGTGGGTCGTGACGATGGTGTTGAAGTTCGTCATATCGTTGGTGCGATTGCTAACGAAGGCGATATTAGCAGCCGTTATATTGGTAACATCAAACTGTTTGCAACTCATTCAACAATTGAGCTGCCAAAAGGTATGCCAGGCGAAATATTGTCTCATTTTACCCGTACTCGTATTCTGAATAAGCCAATGAATATGCAGTTAATGGGTGATGCGCAACCATTTGAACGTCGTGAACGCCGTGGTGGCCCACGTAACGGTAATAGTAATGGCAATGCTCCTCGCCGTGATCGTGAGAATTTCAACGGTGGTGGCCGTCGTTTCAGCGGTGAACGCCGTAGTGGAGAAGATCGCGGTGGTGAAAGTCGCGGTGAAGGCCAAAACCGTAGCAATTTCCGTGGTCGTAGCGATGAGAATGGTTCATCTGCCCCACGCCGTCGTTATAACAACAGCAACGCGCAGTAATTAACTGATATTTGAATGATAAAACGGCTCCTTTTTACAGGGGCCGTTTTTGTTGCTAGTGCACTTCAATCTACCTTTTGCCTGCTGTAGTTTGCATTGTCTCAGGGGGCCGAAAAAATTTGGTGTAAAAATGATCCACGGTATACATTTTGTCATTTGGTGCCCTATCAACACAAAATGGATCAATTTCAGAATACAGCTGATTGTTGAATGTTATACCAATCTGAATGCATCGGTCGATACCGATTGCGCCAAGTGCGTCTAGACGGTCTGCATCCTGGACGATCCTCGCTTCTAAGGTTGTCGGTACTAATTTGCATTGAAACTGTGGGCTACAATTGCATGATGAATGTCTGAAAGGCATTTCTGGGGGTAGCCTATCTTTTCCAGAAATGTGATAGCTATATCAGCAGCAATTTGTGAATTTCTCCCTCTGTCTGGGTGATTTTTGGGGAGAGTATAACAATCATGTAGGAAGCGACGGGTATGATTACTTTACTGTTTGCTTTCTCTTGCAGACATAATCTTTTTGACGTTTGCACTATCCTCATAATATGGTTGATGTCATGTGCAGGATCCGTATTCATTTCTTTATAAATGAACTATCAGAATAGCATTTCATACCTGTTCAAATGTTTCATGAAAATGACTTTTTTTAAAAGTTGTTGGGGGTTGTTGGCATATTTCATATAGATAACCATACCGGGCGAGATTTCACATTATTAAAATGATCTGATAATCATCTTTCATAAAAAAAGTGATTTTGACGATGACTATTTTTAACTATATCAATGAAATACCAGCCCCACACGCTGACATTAATGCTCTGCGTTTTATGATAGGCAGGTTTTAAACTGTCATTAAAAGTCATTTTTTAACTCATGGTTCTAATTGGTATAAAGTTTTCACCGTTGTTTTTACCCCTTTTAACGCTTGCTTTTTGTTAAGTTTAATCATCATTGGATATCGTATTTTACCTTTAACGAACGCTAATAATACTCGCTTTTTATCTTTACTAACTCTGTTTTTCGACTTTTTCCCTTTTTCCATCACCATCATATCGTTTACGATAAGGTTTACTGGCAATACGAATAGTTTTCATAAGTCACCTCCCTTTATTTTTTCTTTATAAATCAGCAAGTAAATAGCTTGATGAGATAAAAGTACTCCTTTCTGTTTTTTCGGATAATCAATCCCTTTTTCAGGGCTTAAATCCTGCTAAATTAATCGTTTTATCCATTTTTTATTGCGTTATTTTTAGGGTTTTCTTCGTAAAATGACCGGCGAAAAAGCGCTTTAATACCTCTGTATTCGTGCTTTTCAATGATTATGGCAGATTAGGTAAATGTAAAATAAGTGGAGTATAGAGTCCCTTATATAATGGATTAAATATGCATTCATTTTTATAGCAAAAAAGCTGCCCCCATAAAGAGGCAGCTTTGATCTTTAATACTAAGAAGAATCAGTTACTCAATACTTCAACCGGATTGTTTGCACTGCGTGCGCGCCATAGTTTCAGCCATTGCATAATAGAAGAAACCATAATCACTACACCGAGGATAACCATCACAATGGAGATAGTTCCGTTGAAGATGTTGAAACCTTTTGCTGCGGAGTTGAAATAGACATTTTTCACCATCCAATAGGCAGCGTAGTTCACCGTAACATACAGGTAAGCCAGTGGGATCAGGCAGGTCAGCATATACCAGCGTTTTTCAGACAAACGCAGGATAATTGTTGCACCAATCATCAGGCCGATAGATGCCATCAGTTGATTGGATACACCGAATAGTGCCCAAACTGAATTGATATCACCGGAATTCAACAGATAACCCCACAATAAACAGGCAATGACACTACAACCGACCGAACCCGGTAACCAGTCGAGGCGTTTCAGAGGCGCCCAGATATCGCCCAGAAAATCTTGCAGCAGGTAGCGGGCAACACGTGTACCAGAATCAACTGCTGTCAGGATAAACACCGCTTCGAACATGACGACGAACTGGAAGAAATAGGATGCCAATTGGCTGAACCAGGGGATACGGGTGAAGATATCCGCCATACCCACTGCCAGGGTGACTGCACCACCAGTACGGCCATACAGATCCAGGCCAATTTCCTGACTGAGTGTTGGCAGGTGGACAACATCCATACCCAGTGTGGCGAAGACTTCCGGGGCGGAGTTAATAGCGAAATAGTCAGCCGGATATAGGGAAGTGGCTGCAATCAGCGCCATTACGCCAACAACGCATTCTGCCAACATTGCGCCGAAGCCAACGGGCAAAATATCACTCCACTTATCGATCTGTTTAGGTGTCGTACCAGAACCGATAAATGCGTGGAAGCCAGAAATTGCACCACAAGCGATAGTGATAGAGATAAACGGCCATACCGGTCCAGCCAGCACCGGGCCATTACCATGAATAAATTCAGTCACTGCCGGGAATTGGATCTCTGGGTTAATAAAGATCACACCCACAACCAGCGCACCGAATACACCAATTTTCATAAAGCTGGAGAGATAGCCACGTGGAGTCAGCAGCATCCAAACTGGCAGGGCGGTTGCGAAAAACGCGTAGATTGGCAGTGCCATGCTGACGGTGGATGTACGCAGACTCAGCCATTCGCCGAAAGCCGATTCCTGGATATAAGGGCCGATGAGCACACAGGCCATAATGGTGATAATGCCTACCCAGGTTGCTCCGCGCATATTGCCGGTAAAGCGTTCCCACAGGCCGACACCGATGGCTACCGGGATGGTCATAAATACTGCAAACGTTCCCCAGGGGTTACGTTCTAATGCGTGAACCACCACCATAGACAGACCTGCCATGGTAATCGTGATGATGAACAACATTGCAAGGCCGGTACACCAGCCTGCAACTGGGCCAAGTTCTGCTTTGGCAACTTCTGACAGCGATTTACCACGATGTTTCATTGAGGCGAATAAAACAACTGTATCGTGTACAGCACCGCCGATAACACAGCCGATTAACAGCCATAACATACTGGGCAGATAACCGTATTGAGCGGCTAATACTGGGCCAACCAGCGGTCCTGCGGCTGCGATTGCCGCGAAGTGGCTACCGAAATTCACCCATTTTTTCGTAGGTACATAATCTTTACCGTCTTCCAGTAAATGCGAAGGTGTCACTTCACTGTCATCAGCTTTCAATACTTTCTTAACGAAGAATACGCCGTAAAAACGGTAGCAGATAACCAGAATACACAACGTCGCAATAACAAATGTGAGAGCGTGCTGCATTTCTCTTCTCCTGAGGGCTATAATTTTTTACTCCTATCTTGTCACAGCTAAAGGAAGCTATCAGGAAGTGTCTGAGTGAGTGGTTGTATGGCGGGTTAAGTGGTTAGATTCAGCAGGTAAGCGGTGAGTCGAAATTTACTAACCTGCTGAAGATGTGATGAATATCACGCATTATTTCAGCCCTAATGCCTCTTTCAGCGGTTTCAGATAGCGGCGGCTGACAGGAATAGTTTGACCATTACGTAAAACCAATTCGGCTTGTCCATTATCACCAAACAGGATTTCGCGCAGATGGGTCATATTGACCAAATATTGACGATGATTTCTCATCAGTGGTGTACGGGTTTCCAGTGTGCGAAGAGTCAGTTCAGTAAATCCTTCCTGCCCATTGGTACACATAACATAGACTCCGCTTGGGCGGGAGGTGACATAAAGCACCTCATCCTGTTGAACCAGCCAGATCCGGCTGTGGCCTGTGCATGGGATATATTTCAGCGGCTCTTCTGCTGTCAGAATGGAAATATCCTGTTTCTGATGCCCTTGTCGTAATCGTTGTAAGGTTTTGGTCAGACGGTTTTTTTCCAGTGGTTTTAATAAATAATCAAATGCGCTTTCTTCAAACGCTTGTATTGCATATTCATCAAATGCGGTCAGGAAAACGATATAGGGGCGGTGCTCTGGATCGAGCATACCTACCATTTCTAATCCGGTGATACGTGGCATCTGGATATCCAAAAATACAACATCCGGTTTCAGGCGATGTATGGCCCCAATAGCCTCAACGGCGTTGGCACATTCGCCAATAATTTGGATATCCCGTTCTTCTTCCAGCAAACAACGCAGGTTTTCCCGTGCCAGCGGTTCGTCATCAACAATTAATATATTCATGCTCACACAGTTTTATCAGCCTCTTTATTTAATGGTAAACATAAAATTACGCGGGTAAATTGTTCTGGCTGGCAATCTATTTGCACACCATAATTTTCACCATAGCGAAGTCGCAGCCGTTTATCCACCAGGCTCATTCCTAGTCCATCTCCCATAGAAACTGACTTATAAAGACCCGCATTATCTTCCACTTCCAGTATCAGCAATCGATCCTGTTGATGAGCTCGGATGGTAATCCTACCGGTTTCCAGTAATTGTGATGTGCCGTGTTTGATCGCATTTTCTACTATTGGTTGGAGAGAAAAAGCAGGCAGTTTGGCGTGAAGCAGAGATTCCGGCAGTTCAATAGTTATTTGCAGGTGATCACGGAAACGGGCCTTCTCAATTTGTAAGTAAGCATTCACATGCTCTATTTCATCAGACAGAGTGACGATCTCTTCTGACCGTTTCAAGTTTTTACGGAAGAAGGTTGAGAGATATTGTACTAACTGACCAGCCTGATGACTGTCTCGCCGTATCACTGCTTGCAGGGTATTTAAGGCATTAAATAAAAAGTGAGGATTCACTTGCGCGTGAAGCAGCTTAATTTCTGACTGGAGCAGTGATTGTTTGTTACGTTCATATTGTCCGGCAAGGATTTGGGCAGATAACAGGCTGGCAATACTTTCCCCCAGGGTGCGATTGATTGAGCTAAACAGACGGTTTTTGGCTTCGTAAAGTTTAATTGCTCCGATAACTTGCTGATTTTCTCCCCGTAGTGGAATGACCAGGGTGGAGCCTAGTTTGCAAGTTGGATTGATTGAGCAACGGTAAGGTATTTCATTGCCATCGGCATAAACCACTTCATTATTTTCAATTGCCCGGCGGGAGTGCTCCGAGGAAATAGGTGTTCCAGGAAGGTGATGATCTGAACCGATACCGATAAATGCCAGCAGTTTTTCCCTGTCTGTAATGGCGACGGCACCAATTTCCAGTTGCTGATAAATAACTTTTGCTACCCGCATACTGTTATTTTCATTAAATCCTTTTCGCAAAATACCTTCGGTATAGACAGCGATTTTCAGTGCCTGAGCAGAAAATGCACTGGTGTATTTTTCAAATATAGCACGCCGGTCAAGTAAGATACGCATGAACATGGCTGAACCAATACTATTGGTGACAATCATCGGGGAGGCAATATTTTTTACCAACGCTAATACTTCACTGTATGGGCGGGCAAGTAGCAGTAAAATGCCCATCTGTATCATTTCAGCACAAAACGTGACGATAGCGGCTGTCCAGGGATTAATCAGTCGGTTTATTTGACCCCGTTTCATCAGATAGCGGTGAATAATGCCACCGATTAAACCTTCAACAATGGTTGATATCATACAACTGAAAGCAGTCATCCCTCCTAGAAAATAGCGGTGCAGCCCCCCTGTTAAGCCAACTAAAGCTCCGACGCCTGGCCCGCCCAGAAGCCCGCCAAGTACAGCGCCAATAGCACGGGTATTGGCAATGGAATCACCGATATGCAGACCAAAATAAGTCCCCATAATGCAGAAAATGGAGAAAATGACGTAGCACAGCAATTTATGAGGTAAACGTATTGTAACTTGTAACAGTGGAATAAACAGAGGTGTTTTACTTAGCAGCCAAGCGATTACCAAATAGACGCACATCTGCTGTAGTAATAACAACACAAGGTTAAATTCGTACATGGGTTTTCCGGAAGGATGGCGAATGTTGCTAGTTTACAGAAATAGTTAAATAAGATTATCAAAAGTTTATTTCAAGTAGTTCAATATTTGACAAGAATCATAAACCACTACACTATTATAAAGACTTATTCTTTCCGTCAGTGATTATACGTACAAATATATAAGAAATTTTCCGTGAAATAATGCGAAGATGCTATTAGTTTCAGGTTGAGCAATTTTGAGTGTGTAAGACATAATGAAAAAAACAACACTTTTTACGATCTTACTGGTTATCCTGCTCACAGCAATGGCTGTGTTATTTCGTTCTCATAACCAATATTTATTGTTACAGGGTGAAGTTGATGCGCCGGAAGTGATTGTGGCATCTAAGGCTAAAGGCCGGGTGATCGCGCGCCACGTCGAACGGGGAGATGATGTTAAAACAGGTCAGCTCCTGATCACACTTGAAAGCCCTGAATTACTGGCTCAAGTCGCTTCATTGGAAGCTATCCGTGATCAGGCTAAAGCCCAGTTAGAACAATCTCTGCATGGTACGCGTGAAGAAAGTATCCGGAATCTGGAAGCGGGTTTAGCACAGGCTCAGGCTGAATATGATAATGCGGTACGTGAATATAACCGTATTCAGAACATCGCGTCTAAAGGCTATGTTTCACGAAATGAACTGGATAACGCCCGCAGGAGCAGGGATGTTTCCTATCAAAAAATGCAGGGAGCAAAAGCTGCGTTAGATGAAGGTGTGCATGGTGACAGGATTGAGCTACGCCAGAAATATGCGGCGGCTCTGCGTCAGGCTGAACAGCAACTCATTGAGTTACAAACCCAGAAGGATGATTTACAGGTTAAAGCGCCAGTCGAGGGTGAAGTTGGGCCGATTCCGGCAGAGGTTGGTGAACTATTTAATGCCAACAGCCCGCTGGTGACATTAGTTCGTGTACCGGAAGCCTATTTTATTTATAACTTGCGGGAAGACATTCTGGCGAAAGTGCGTAAAGGGGATAAAGTCAACCTTCGTGTTCCTGCGCTGGGTGATAAAGAGATCGAAGCAGAAATACGTTATATCGCCCCGATGGGAGATTACGCAACCAAACGCGCGACGCGTGCGACCGGTGATTTTGACCTGAGAACCTTTGAAGTTCGTTTATTTCCCTTACAGCCGGTTGAAGGTTTACGCCCTGGTATGAGCGCCTTGTGGCGTTGGGATAAATAGGTGATTTGCTGATGAGGAGCAAGGTTGCATGGCGTGGGTTCGAACGCGCTTTTAGTCAAGAGATTCGGGCTACGATCCGTAGTCCGGTTTTTCACTGGCTAAGTTGGTTATTCCCTTTGATGCTGTTTGTGCTAATCAGCGCTAACTTTTCAGAAGGGACGTTGCTCAATCTGCCGGTCTCGGTAGTGGATAATGATCATAGCTCGTTGTCACGTAGTCTGATCCGTAATCTGGATGGCGCTTCTCATGCGCATATTAAATCCTACGATGGTGGATTGCATGAATCTCTTGAACGGCTTGGCAACGCTAAGGATTACTCTCTGCTTTATATCCCGAATGATTTTGAGGCTGATGCTCTCCGGGGGGACCAGCCAACCGTTCGTATGTATTACAACGCATTGTTTTATGGTGCCGGAAGTTATTCTATTCAGGACTTCAGTGGAGTCATGGCGGAAATCAATGCCAAATACCGTTCCATATTGGCAACGGAGATGGAGCGCCAGTTACCTCCGTTAGCCAGTGTCACACTCGCTTATGACAGTCTTTTCAATGCCAGTGGTAGTTACATTTATTATCAGCAGTTTGCGGCCACTATCCATTTGTTGCAGCTTTTTGTTGTGACTTGCACGATTTACAGTATGGCCCGTGGCAGTACGCTGATGACAATGAAACCGTTTACCTTCGCCCTGTTGGGAAAATTGATGCCTTATACCTTGTTTTTTACTCTGTTGTTGATCGTGGAATTGGCGGCGCTGATTGGGGTATTTGATGCAAAAGTGAATGGTAATCCAATATATATGGTGGTAGTCGGTTTCTTCTATGTGATTGCCGCTCAAAGTATTGGTCTGTTGTTATTTACTTTCACCAATAGCACATTGACAGCGTATAGCCTTATCGGGGTGTTGGTGAGTATTGCGATGACCTTTTCAGGTATGTCAGTACCCGAATTATCAATGATATTGCCGGCGAGGATAATTGCCAATCTTGAGCCTTTGACCCATGCCTTGAATGCGATGTTTGATATTTTTCTGCGTGAGGTTTCTTTACTGGGTATTTTATCTGTTTGTGCTTCGTTACTGACTTATCCGGTCGTTTGTTCCCTGCTGGTGCGTAACCGGTTATTGAAACGGCTTAGTCTGCCACAAGGCGGTGAATGATGCAGATGTATTGGCAGACTTTTCGCCGGGTGTTAATGGGAATGCTGGAAAAACCCATGTGGATGTTGATGCTGGCTTCCCTGTGTCTGATGAGTTTGGTGTATGTCCGGCCAACAGTATGGGATCTGCCCGTTGCCGTGATCGATCAGGATCACAGCTTCGCCAGTCGTGCTCTGATACGTCAGCTTAATTCCACGGCTAAAATTGCTGTCCGCAGCTATGACAATCTGGCTGATGCTCGTCACGATCTGCTGTTACGTGAAATTTTTGCGATTATTATCATACCGGCGGATCTGGAGAAAAATATCCTTAATGGAAAAAATATCACCTTCCCGATTTATGGAGATGCAACGAGTCGTCTTGCCAATGGGCAAATTCAGCAAGAGTTGACCTCTGCCCACCGGCAATTGCTGAGTGAATATAACAGCAAATTACTCTTGAAATATGGTTTCAGTCCTGAACAGGTAAAGCTACTACTGATGCCAATTCGTAGTGAAACTGTTGGGCTGTTCAACCCAGGAGTTAGCTTTGCTGCAATTACCTTCCCTGGTTTGTTGGTGATGTTGTTGCAACACTCTTTGCTAATATCTTGTGTGCGGGTCAGTATTACGATGCGCAGTACGCCGAAAGGTAAACCACCATTACCCGTCTATTTAGGTGCATTATCGGCGTTATTACCAATCTGGCTTTTCCTCTCCACTCTATTTTTTGTTCTTTGGCCGTGGGTATTGGGATACCGGCAGGAAGCGTCTATTCCTCTGTTATTAATGCTGACTTTCCTGTTTATGCTGGCGGTGTTCGGATTAGGAAAGCTGGTGACAGAATGCATGCGCAGTGTGGAAATGATCTATCTGACGCTCGCCCTTAGCACAACGCCTGTGTTCTATATTTCCGGCACAATCTGGCCAGTACAGGCGATGCCTGATTGGGTGAGGGCAATCTCTTCTGCCTTACCATCCACTTGGGCGACAAAAGCGATTGCAGGTGTTAACCAGATGGGGCTGCCATTACAGAATGTACTGGGCGATATCGCCATGATGCTGATCCTTGGCGTGGTTTATACGCTGCTGGGGATTCTGATTGGGAGGGTGCGCAGTGGTGAATTTAGCAAAAATCGCCGTAAACCTTCGTCCAGTGCGGGAGGGGATATAAGGCGAGAAACCCGATAGGGGCAGGTAAAAAACTCGGTACTGTACTGATATTGGAAGAGAAAACATCAGGAAAAACGGATTTTAAATTTATTAACTTTGGTTATAAACAAAACCAAGCTTAAAAAACACGTTAGCTTTCTATTCGATGCGATTAATCACGAAGTATTGAAAGCACGATTAATCGCATTAAAAGATTTTTTTAAGTAAAAGATGTTACATGGTTGAAAAAGGTTTTCGAAAAGAGAGATAAATCGTTAAAGAAAGCCAGGAAGCTTTTTGATTAATCGGATTAATAGAGAGAAAAGGATAAAAACGCTTAGCAGTATTAAAAATGATTAAAGAAATAGGCTTTGATTTTAATATCATTGGAATATATTTTTACCCTCTCTGGTTTTAAACCTGGAAAATCAAATAAAGGAAAAAACTTCAGTATCAGTTTAATGGAAGTAGTAAAATTTAAATATGAGTCAGAAAACGGGAAAAACGATTGGATTTACAAAAAACGGCACAATGAAAACCATTCATTAAATAAATGTTTAATTAAAAAATAAGAAAACCCTCAGAATGAGAATAGCTCGTAAACCCCTTTTCATTGGCGATGCATTCTCCTCTTATTTTACATTTATTTAACCTGTCATAATCATTTGAAAACGCAAATGCAGAGGAGATTAACACTTTGATATAAAAGGTGGATTAAACTCAATAAACATATTTTTCAAATGGACAGTGAATTGTATTTAATCGAAGTCCATTAATTATTAATAGAAAGTTGAAAGGAAATCAGCGGGAAAAAGAATATTATCCGAATAGATTGAGATTAATATGTTTTCTCACTATTATTTTACGAAGCCAATCACACCGCTTTGCATGTTGTCAGTGTTTATGATATCGATGCCGGCGTTGCTCTTTACCAAAAAGCGGCCAACAGCCGGGGCAAAGAAGGTGAAATGAAAAATAAGCAAAGTGGAATCCCGCCCTGAGGGCAGGATAACGCTGAACTAACTGGCACTCTAAGGGAAAGTCGTCATAGAAGTTAAAACTGGTCAGCTGTGATCTCCGCCGGGAAAAATAATCATGAGTTTCCATATGCTCTCCGTTCATGATGAGGCAGGGGATAATCTGTTATTCCCACGTGTTTTCTGCTTCCCGTATCAGATGCCATACGGTTGTCCCCGGCTCTGCGCCCTGAATATCAAAGGCAGTCGAGCCCTGAACAAAGAAATATTGTTTGTCAGGCTAGCTGTCGGTGCGCCAGAATCCGCTGACAAGCATCGGTTCGCCGGTTCTCACCGGGGTTACATGCAGGGGGCCCCGGTCATAGCGGGCATACCAAGCCAAGGTGGAAGTTGAATTAAAATGACCCGCCCCATAAAAATGCAGTGAATGACCTTCACGGGGGATCACTCGTATCGGACGTATCAACTGGTTAATAGCAAAATAACTCTCCGGAACACTGCCCGGCAGCGGGGTCAGATCTGGGTATTTACCCACTCGTATCATCAGACCATTGGAGTAAGGACTAATGACCACATCCGGGTAACGAGCCAGTGTTTTACGTATCCAATGCTCCGTGCGCTGTGAAAAGCTGCATTTATCTTGCAGGTGAAAGTCCTGCTCCGGAAGGCATAGCCAGTGCCACCGGATAGCGAGTCTTGCGCCGTCCTGGGTAACTTGGAGGGTGAAGCGTAGACAGCGAAGCATTCGAGCCGAAACCAAAGGGTGAACGTGATACCCCCGAAATGGAACTAATTGTGGGAGCCGACAGGTTGGAGCACCTGGCAGGCAACAGGTTACCGGAGGCCATACTGGCAAATTGCCAAAGGAAACCAACCACCGGGGGAGCAGGCGTCAGCGAGTTTGCAGAGATGAATGACGGAACACAGGAGATCCGGAGGGTTCCCTGAGGAACTGGGTATCTGTGGCACAAGTGCCAAACACAAGGCCACAGAAATGGCTTTCCGGAAGTCGGAGTCAGCCATAGTAGTAATGAAGCGAGTAATGACCGTGGAGCGAAGGGCTGGCAGACAGATCGAACGTAAGAGGGCAACAATGGCCGTACACAACTGACGGACTATCATGGTTAACAAAACTTGAGCGTATAGGCGAGAAATCAGCAGGTAACAAACAATGGGTGTTCAATAACTTGGGGCACCTGTTGAACAGTGACATGCTTCAAGGGCAATTCCTGGGGCTTGACGGGAGTAAATCTGTGGGTATTGCTCGCATGACAAAAGCCGCTTACGGTGAACACCNTGATGAGNNTATTCATAATCTCATTTTGGGAATACGCAGAGGGACGTTCCACCCGAAAGCCGCCAGAGTCACCGAGATCCCAAAAGAAGACGGCAGTAAACGACCTTTAGCGATTTTGTGCACAGAGGACAAACTTATCCAGCTTGCGGTCAGTGATATCCTCAGCCGAATCTAAGAACCGATGGGAATGCCTAGCTCTTCCGGTTTTCGGCCGGGATTAAATTGTCATGCGGCATTAAAGACGCTACAGCAGCAAACACTCCGTAGCTGGAATGGAGCCGGAGTGGAAATTGACATCCGAAAGTATTTCAACATGATACCTCATGATGAGCTGATGAATTTACTTCGGAAGAAAATATCAGATCGCCGTTTCCTCAGATTGATCGAGGTATTAATCACGGCGCCCGTCATAGTGGGTAAAGAGACATCCAGCAATGTGCGTGGGTGTCCCCAAGGTTCAATCCTGTCGCCGGTGCTGACCAATATCTACNTGCATCATGTGATAGACGAATGGTTTGATGAAATCAGCCGTTCCTATATACATGGACGGGCAGAGATGGTGAGGTATGCTGATGACATGGTGTTTACTTTCCAGTATCCCAGTGAAGCTAAACGTTTCTACAAGGTATTACCTAAGAGACTGAATAAGTACGGCTTGGAGTTGCATGAAGACAAATCGCAATTAATTCCTGCGGGTCACATTGCAGCAATGCGAGCTAACCAGTCAGGAAAACGCTTGCCAACGTTCAATTTTATGGGATTTACCTGCTATTGGGGGAAAACGCGAAAGGGTTTCTGGCGACTGAAATTTACCAGCCGAAAAGACCGTTTCGCCGCTAAATTGAAGGGACTCAGGGACTTTCTATGGAAGAATATGAGTACCGACAACCGGCAAATCCTGAATACCGTCATCAGAGTGATCAGAGGCTGGATACACTATCACGGCATATCTGATAACCAGAGACGAGTTGGGCAGTTTATCTACCAAAGTATGCGAATAATCTATAGATGGTTCAACCGTAAAGGGGGTTGTCGCCGACTGACGTGGAAAAAGCTGAATCTCATCTTGAAAATGCTGGGTTATCCAACGAAATGGAAAACCCGATCAACACTCTGGACTCGCTGAATATGTGTGGGGTCACTGATCCGCCGGGAGCCGGANCCGGNAGTTCCGNNCGTCCGGTTCTGAGGAGGGGCCCGTCTGGGTAACCGGCGGATCTACTCAACCCACCCAGACGTCCTACAAAGCGTTTAGACAGCAGGGTGATCCAGTTCATCCCTCGGATGGAATGACCATACTGTAATTTGGCTGTATGCACTGCCGAGTTCACTTGCAAGGCGGGGTAGCGTTGCGCTAACTGGTACTCCAGGGGAAAGTAGTCATAGTAATCTTTGGGTAAGACTAGGCAGTAACCACAGTCCCCACTGTCGGGTTCGAGTTGTTCACACAGAAAGTCCAGCCAGGCCATAAACCGGGTCATGCCGTCTTGCTCTTTCAGATAATCCCAGGGCAGCACCAGACTCAGGTAAGAGCTACCATCTTCACCATCAATTTCTCGGGAGTCCAGATAACGCATCAGATAATGAGGTGCCTCATTTTCATTTTTAGCATTACTGACGACCCAACCACAAAGCTGGTTTTTTTCTGATTAAGAATGCCTTCTTCTACTTTGGCAATATTTTCCGGTGAATATTTGCTTAACCCTTTCAGTGAATGGCTATGAAAACGCAACTGAGTACCAAACTCTTCACGAAAACGGCGATAGCAGGCCAGAATGCGCTGTTTTTTCTCCAGCGTGTAGCCCTGTTTAAAAAACAGGGTAATTGAAAGACTCAAGCGGGAAACAGTCAACCCATCGGCATTGATAAAAAGAAAAGAGGTCAGTTGTGATCTCAGTTGGGCAAAGTAATCTACAGTTTCCATCATTTTCTCCGTTAATTATCGGTGATTTGACTTTGTCGTTATTCAGCACGGTGATAACACTGCCGGTTAATGGTGCGCCAGAAGTTGCCATCCCCGTTGCTGTCCGACTCTTTGGCGGCAAGTTTTGCCAAAACCTGTTGGCCGGGCAGGGAAGATTGCAGGTTGCCGAGCAGACCGGAGAGGATTTCACTGAAAAACTGGAACTCCAGCGCATCCTCTTCTTCCCGCGTCTCTTTTTTGCTTCTCACCCTTTACTCATTCCTATTTTCTGCTTCTCGTATCAGATGCCATACCGTTGTCCGCGGCTCTGCGCCCTGAATATCAAAGGCAGTCGAGCCCTGAACAAAGAAATATTGTTTGTCAGGCTGGCTATCGGTGCGCCAGAATCCGCTGACAAGCATTGGTTCGCCGCTTCTCACCGGGGTTACATGCAGGGGGCCCCGGTCATAGCGGGCATACCAGGCTTGTGTGGAAGTATCATTAAAATGACCCGCACCGTGAAAGTGCAGGGAATCACCTTCTCCCGGCACAAAACGTATCGGGCGAATCAGCTGGTTAATAGCAAAATAACTCTCCGGGACACTGCCCGGCAGCGGTGTCAGATCCGGGTATTTGCCTGCGCGGATCATCAGACCATTAGAGTAAGGACTAATCACCACATCTGGGAAGCGTGCCAGTGTCTTACGTATCCAATATTCCCCGCCCAGCCGTCCGACAAAGCGTTTGGACAGCAGGGTGATCCAGTTCATGCTCCGTATAGAATCGGCATAGTCATCCAGTGTGGTATGAACCGTAGAGTTGACTTGCAGGGTGGGGTAGCGCAGGGCCAGTTGATACTCTAAGGGAAAATAATCATGGTAATCTCTGGGCAGGACCAGACTGTAGCCACAGTCTCCCCAGTCAGGTTCGAGCTGTTCACACAGAAAATCCAGCCAGGCCATAAATTTGGTCATGCCGTCTTGTTCTTTCAGATAATCCCAGGGCAGCACCAGACTCAGGTAGGAGCTACTCTCATCACCATCAATTTCTCGGGAATCCAGGTAATGCATCAGATAGTGGGGGGCTTCATCGAGATTTTTTGCATCACTAACATCCCAGGTAGAAGGTTGATTTTTTTTCTGATTAAGAATACCCTCTTCCACTTTGGCAATATTTTCCGGTGAATATTTTTTTAACCCTTTCAGAGCATGGCGGTGAAAACGCAGCTGAGTGCCGAACTCTTCGCGAAAACGGCGATAACAGGCCAGAATGCGTTGCTTTTTCTCCTGAGTGTAGCCCTGTTTAAAAAACAGGGTAATTGAAAGACCCAGGCGGGAAACAGTCAGTCCATCGCCATTGATAAAAAGAAAAGAGGTCAGTTGTGATCTCAGTTGGGCAAAGTAATCTACAGTTTCCATCATGTTCTCCGTGAATTATGAGGCGATGGCGAATGTCACACCCGCTAATATGGTTAGGACGGCAGCTAATGCTGCGGCACTGACTGCGGCGGCGGCAGCTAAAATTTCCACTAGCGCAATCAGCGCAGCAGCGACAGCAAGGGTGACGAGGATAACAACGGCAACTTCGACAATAATCACCACCACTTCCAGCATCTCTTCACCCACCTTTTTCAATATTTGCATCCAGCTAATGTTTTTCAGCTCTTCCAGGGTGATATCTGAGCCCTGTTGCACGGTTTGCCACCGGGCTTTTATCTCACTCTCAGTCCAGGTTACGATTTTCCCCGTTTGTTCACTGACCCAGGAAAAAGCGTAACTGGCCTGATGAGTTATCGGGTCAATGATCTCTTCACATATCCACTTGCCGGCTTCACTGAACCATGCCCCAAACTGGGCAAGGAGTTCACGGGTACTGTTACGGATGTAATCTAACCCCTGCTCTGTCAGGCCTGCCACTTCCTGCCCGAGAATAATCCAGTCTTCATAGCTGGGTAGAAACGACCAGGGGGATGTGCTAACCAGCGGGATATTTTTGGCCAGCGGTTGTGGAATGGTCCCCGGTGTACCCTCTTCGGGAGGTGTGGGAGCGGGTAAGGCGTCATCATCAGGAGGTGAACCGGGTGGCAGGGGAGCCAGCGGTATCGGATTTTTATAGTGTTGTGAACCGGGTTGATAAAGTTTTCGCCATGCCTCATCATACTGTTTTTGCTCTTCTGTGCGGCTATCGTCGATGCGCATCACACCAAAACGATCACGGGTAGCAATCTGGATATAATCCTTTTCTTGGTCTCGACTTAGTTCATCCCCTGGAAATTTTACTTCAATTAACATTTTCAGATTGTCGGGGTGCACGGAACCATCAAAATAGGTGGCATTCCTGCCAGGCCAGCGGAGAGCTTCATTTTTAACCAGAATAATATCGGGCCGACGGATACTAACAACCCCAAATTTCTCTGCGTCTTCGGCAGAAGGTCGGGCAAACGGATTACTGGATTGCGGTAAATTATCACCATAACGCTGCTTAGAGATTTGACTGGTCGCTAGCATAGGCAGAGGAGCGTCCTTTTTCCCTCGGATAGCAAACACCACTTCCGCTTTATAGGACCACAGGAAATCATGTTTGTATTCCTCGACTTTAATCAACCCACTCATAATAATTTGATTAAGAAAACGAATGGCGCCCTGCTTAGTGACAATCATTGCAGGTAGCCGCAGGGCGTATTCGGCTTTTTCCGCCAGATAGCAGGGGTCTTCATCGGTGGGAAAAACCCCTATTTCCATCGTGCAATTAATTGAGGTGACGGCCGGACATAAGTTGCCGTTGTTGGATATTGCCATACTTATTTCTCCTTAAACTCCATAACATACTCTACCGGTGTGTTACCACTGACCCGGTATAAGGTTTTCTTCGGTTTCGGTGGGGATTCTGGTGAATCCAGTTGCAGATTTTCTTCAACCTCACTCTGTACGGTCACGGTTCTGCCTAGCGCGTCGGTTTTACCGGAGAGGACCTGCCCGTCGGCGGTGGTGATGGTATAAAGGGTATTCACCAGCGGCTTACCGCTTTGCTCACTTCGCAGGGTATAGCGTGCTGAATAGTCAAACAGCGCATCGGCGGATTTCTTGCCGGTGATATGGTCAGACATTGTGATACTGACACCTTCGATACGGATATTTCCCATTGGGTCAATGACTATCTGCCCGCCCGCGTTCCCAATAGTGATTTGCCCGCTTTCCGAGTGCACAGTGATATGTTTACCCACGGCAATTTGCTGGTTATCGGTGACGTTAAATTGATGGCTTTTACCAATTGAAATGGCTTGCTGACCTTTAATAGTCACCGTTTGATTTTGACTGACTTCAAGCGTCTGGAAGCCCTGCACAGCCTCATCATCATCGTTTTTAATAATGGTGGTGCGGTTATGTTTGACTTCTGTTTTCTGGTCATGGTTTATCTGTGTGGTTTTATCCCTGAGAACCTGCGTCTTCATATCCCGTTGAGCATGAATAAATACTTCCTCGCTGCCGTTTTCATCCTCAAAACGCAATTCGTTAAAGCCATGACCTTTATGGGTCTTGGTTCTGAACGTGGTGCGGGTCTTTTCCTCAGGCAAATTCAGCGGCGGACGGTTAAGTGCATTATAGGTACATCCGGTAATAATGGGGCGGTCAATATCGCCGTTGAGATAGGAGATAATCACTTCCTGGCCGACGCGCGGTGTGGCCAGAAAGCCAAATCCGTTGCCATTCCAGCCTTGTGCCACCCGTACCCAGCAGGAAGCCTGGTCGTCAGGCGCGTCGTAACGGTTCCAGTGGAAGTGAACGCGAACCGCCCCCTCTTTATTCACATAAATTTCTTCCGTGCCCGGCCCGACAACCGTGGCGACTTCATCGCCGTCAGCCAGGGGTTTATAGCGGTAGGGCGGACGCCAGTCGTTGCGGCCGGGAATAAACCGGGTTTGTGAATTGAGGGTCGTGCCGGCTCCGCCATCACCCAAAACGGCGGGCACATGCCCTTTATGTTGGGAAGAGACGACTTGCCAGCGGTCATTCATGGTGTCAATCGGGTGGTGGGTTAACGTGAAGATCCTGCCCGGCATTAATCGAATACAGTTACTGTCCGCTTGCCCTGATTTGCTGTCGGCACGTAAAGCTTCCAGCCGGTACTGGGTAAATGGCATGCCCTCTTTGTCTTTCTGAAAACGCCCGTAACTTTCGAAAATGTGAAATGGCGTGCTGTTTTCTGCTGCAAAATCTGTTGCGTTATGTTGCAAGGCATAATTGGGGTTGTGGTAATTTCGGTCTTTTTGAGTGATGGATTCCGGGCGCATGTGGGAACCCAGAGACCATTTGGAGATAACATTTTCTTCTATTGCGCTGGTGACATCCGGGTTGTAGATCAGCGTATCCGGTACTCTCATGTGTAAATGGCTGTCGCTCACATGGAGTCCATCATCGGCGAACCAGAAGAAAATCCCCTCTTCCGCCGCCAGGCGGGTAAAGAAATCATAGGATGATTCCCTTTTCATGGTGATGTATTCCCGTACTGAATGCGGGCCATTAAAACGTATATTGGCCCGGAGTTTCTTCTGTTTCAGTATGCTGTGTAAAATCTCGGGAACGCTGAGTTGGTGATAGATACGGCTGTCCTGATCGAGTGTCAGCAGCCACATTTCTGGTCTGACGGTCAGGTGATACAGAGTTTGATGCCGGTTTGTGGTCCCAACAACCGCACTTTCAACCAGTCCTTTCACTTCCCGTTGCGGATTATCGTCACGGGTAACGGTGAACTGTGCGGTTTGGAGCAGAAGGGTATCCGTATCAATATCTGAACGCGGTGCCGCTAATGTCAGAGACAGGGTAAATAACGATGAAAGTGCTTCATCTAACGTAAAATTGACGACCGCAAAAGTCATGGGCGCCAGGTTGCCGATAGTGCAGGAAAAGCGGAGTCCGGTTTTCATGATTTTTCCTCAATGACATAATCTTTTGGTGTCCGGGCGTTATTGAAAGATGTCCAGTATTCATGACCTTCCATCCCCGGAGAATATCGGGATCACTCGATTCAGGGATACATGAGGCAAGGTGTGCCTGTCTCTTTTATGATCAAACATTAATGAGAATTTATATGTTGATTTAATAAATATCAAGATTGATATTTTAAAGATGTGTAAATCTCACTTTATAACTGTCACTGGTGTAAATTTTATCGGCGTTTAAGTAACATAATGATTTAATTTATTTCTAAAAGTTTGGTTTAAGGAAGATTATTTTAATCAAGTTATGGCATCATGATAGCCCAATGTCATAAGCTGGAATTAATAGTTAATGAATTGTTAAGAAGGTGAAAAATGTGACGTTATGTTGTTTTGGTCGGGGATTTGATGTCGTATGGAAGCAAGGTATTGTCAGCGGTCTGAATGGCTTCCAAAAGGAAGCCATTTTTCTGCGATATTCCCACCTAGAATCTCGTCTTTTTCAGCGAAAATAAAAACAGCATATTTTTAACGATAAAAGCGCTGATTAAAAACCAGAGAAAAATGAAAAACGCATCAATATAAGTAAGGTTAAGGCAAATAAAATAGGCCATTGTAATACCAATGGCGGAATCAAGCTGATCGAATAAAATAAACAGCTGCTTATTTTGCTTCGGATGTTGTCCCGGTGGTGCGCCGAGTCTCCTTTTCAACCAGGAGTTTGGCAACTCGAAAAGAACGTAACCTAAACCCGCCAGGAACCCGGTAAATAAACAGGAGGCAATGGTCCGTGGAATAATGGTGTCCTGTGTTTCGGTACAGAGTATTAACCACAGCGGTGAAAATAGCGCGGTAATAATCGGTACAGCAATAAAACCACGCCAGGTCTTGTTGTAGCCGAAATAACGTTGATGTACCGGGATAGCCCAGTAGGAAAAATAGTTTTTTGTAACAATCACCATGTGTAAACAACCACCAAGGATAACGGGGATAAGTAAAATCCCCGCGTGATAAAAACTATTGAACATAGAGACTCCAGAAATGAAGACCTGTAAATAAAACAAACCCCGCAAGTGTTGTACTGACGATAGTACTGAGATGTTTGAACTTATAAAACGGACGATCCCATAGCATGGCGATACTGAATGCAAGAAGCGCTAGCGTTAGTAAAAGCTGAGCCAGCTTCGGCGTTGCCACTAAGCCGACCAAAGCGTAACCGCTAATAATAAATAAACTCCAGAATACGGGCATACCAAGATAGGAGAGCTTACTTTCATTCTTAATATTCCCAACTTCATTGAAGACAGATAATCGCAGACAACCACTGATTATCATTAAGATAATAAACAGGGAATACCAAGATTGATAACCGGAAAGGTATAGGATAATGGCTGGTGAAACCAAGTAAATCAGTTGATCCATAAAGCCATCGAGATAGCGGCCAAAGGAACGGTCAATGTGTAAATTTCTGGCTATGATGCCATCGAGTGCATCGCCAAGCATGGCAAGATATAAGAACGCAATGGCAAGATAATACCAATGCTGTAATGCGGCTGCCACGGAGAGAGCGCTAAATACTGCTCCACCAATAGTGATATAGTCCGCTCTGTTTAGCTGGATGATGAAATGGTTACTGTTCATAATTTTTCCTTGTATGGAAAGGAGGATAATTGGCCTTTCCTGAGCATATTTATCAGTGCTATGCGGTTTATTTTGCTGTTATGGCGAATGTCGACGGGAATAGGATTGACATAATAAATTCGGGTAACCAGAGTGAGATCCAGTTCGTCTAAAATGGTGGATAAACCTGTCGGCAGGGTGGTACTTTCCAATATCAACGCGGCTCCACCCAAAGGATGCAACACGAATGCGCTCCGTGCGACGTTTGGCAGTTCATTGATCCTTTTTTCCACCACATAGGGATGGATAATGCGCCCATCATCTAACAGCACCTGGTCTTTTACCCGTCCAAGCAACCAGAGCTGTCCTGTGGTATCCAGGCGGCCAACATCACCGGTACAGTGCCATATCCCTCCCTGTTTACGCGGGAGTTTGTTTTCTTTTGTTGCTTGTGGATTATCAATATAGTCTTTGAGCACATGAGGTCCGGCAACCAGAATTTCACCTATATCACCGGTAGCCAGCGGAGTAATTTGCTGGGGATCAGCGGTTATCTCTCTGATACATATTTCCGCTTGTGTGACGGGTTTCCCGGCCAGATAACCATCATGGGTTACCCAGTGATTTAATTGCGTTGTCATTTCGACCGTACTGATCGGTTCAACCTCGGTGGAACCATAGACCACCAGACGCAGAGCATGTGGGAAGACTGCCTGGCAGTTTTCAAGCAGTTCCTTATTGGCAGGTGCACCGCCTACGATGACAGTCCGCACGTTAGGGAATGACAATCTCTTGTTTCTGGCGTAATCAGTGACTTTGCTCATATAGGCGGGGGCACCGCTGAGGCAGGTGATGCCCTCATCTTGCAACTGCCCGACAATCTTCTGCGCATCAACAGTTGCAGGATGGGCAAAGTCAAAATCAGGCAGAATACTGCTGTTGCCGCAGCACAATGAATGCAGCACCATAACGGGGAAACTGTGCAGGTCGATCTCGCTCTTTTCCCCGGGAAAAATCGCTTTTATGGCATAAAGTTGTGCTAACAGGCTGTCATGAGTACGGTTTGCACCTTTAGGCATACCGGTAGAACCTGAGGTAAAAGTAATTAATCCAGTCGTATCCGGCAGTAAATCCCGACAGATAAAGCTATTCATTGATGAATGTTGGCTGGGGGCTTTCAACACTTTCATGCCCCAGATTGGCTGTCCGATAACAAAACGGCGCAGTCGCCACAGTTCGGGGATCAGAAACCAGAATTTTCCTAACGCAGGTTGGGTGATAACCGCCGATAATTTGCTGTGTCGTAGTGTCTCCCGGAGCTGTTTTCTGGAAAGCCCCCGTTCAAGCATCACCGGAACCAGCCCCAATCCCAGAATGGCGATAAGTAATGGGTAAAGAACTAAGCCTGGCTGAACGATCACTAACAAGCGATCGCCGGCCACGAGTCCGGCCTGAGTTAACAGATGCTGGAAGTGGGATGCATGAGAAAAAAATTCCCGAAAACTTAAACTACTGCCGTGTGGTGCTTGCAGGGCTAAATGCTCAGGGTATTTTTGGGCCGCATCGACAATTGGCTGACAAATATTTGTCATGCGAGCCTCCTGTAATAAAGCGCGTATTGATGTCTGGTGGAGGCAGGTGTATTGAAAAGCCGTTGTGCGGTCTTTAATGATTTATTATCTTCGCGCATCAGGGCACCCCCCAGACGGGGATGAATACGGCTGGCACTCTGCTGATATGAGTGATACAGCGCGTGATATAGCCGACTTCCCCGGTATTGCGGCGCGACTGCTACGGTTTTCAACAAGCCTATAGCGGGCTGACCGTTTTGGCTCACGGATAAGCTAAGAATTAACCCGGCAATCTCACCACTGTCGGTTTTAGCCAGGAATGATGCAGGATAATGGCAAAAAGGTTTAATAAACGCCTCACCGCAATACTGTTGAAATGTTGCCCATGACGGTGTGGTGTAAGCGAAATTTTCGCCGAAGACTGAATCAATAAAGGAATATAATCTAACTTGTTCCTGTATCCATAATTCCGGCGTTAGCGGCAGTAACGTCGCCTGAGTATCAGGGAGCTTTTGCCCACGCTGATAGTCCAGCCGAAAATTGTTTGCTACTGCCTGAGTATCGTCGAATATCGAGGTGTAGCGGTAACGAGTATCGAACCCTAATCCTTCTAACAATAGGGAGTAATAAGGCGGGTTGTAAGGTTCATGCTCAAAGGGGGGAACATCAAAATGATCAAGCCGGACGCGGTAATGCCCGAAGGTTGAGAAGTTAATCGGCCCGTAGAGATTGTGTGCGCCATTTTTCTTGGCCCATTGTTCCAGGGCGTTAAACAGCATGGTGTTGCTTGCCATATCATTATCGGTTTCCCAAAAACCGAAAAATGCGGCGGATTGACCATCAACGGCGTGGGGCACTAAAAAACCGGCAAGACGGGTTTTCCCCGTAATACAGCCAATCCAGGCTTTGCTGTGATTAAACCAAGGATTCTCCAGACTGAACTGTTGTTGTACTTTCTCCCGGTCTTCGCCAGGCCAGAGCGGCCAGTCACGGTAGATTGTTGCCGGAAGATCGAGAAAACTTTCAGGTAATGGGGTGGCCGGGGACCATTCACCCATGAAGATATCAGACATGTTCGTTCCTTGAAGGTAATTCTTCTGTCGTGGTGTCGTGCAAGCGGATAACACTCCCGGTTGCGCCATCCATGCGTACCCGATCGCCATCTTTTAAAATTTGGGTGATCGCCGGAATGCCGACAATGGCGGGGATCCCCAGTTCACGAGCAACGACGGCAGAATGCGAGAGGGTGGAACCGCGTTCGATCAATAACCCGCCTGCGGTAGGGAATAGTGGTGCCCAACCGGGATCGGTACGGACGGTACAAAGGATCTGCCCTGCTAATGACATCTCATCCTGTGGGTTTTTAATTAAGCGGATGGTTGTTTCAACCACCCCTGGATAACAGCCTATGCCCTGTAGCATGCCGCTATCGGTTGGGGTCTGTCGCTCCTGATAGGGATAGCTGTAATCTTGCTGTTGATACAGTGAGCCTCTGATAAAGAAGTGGTGAGCAGGCTCATCCTCTGTTTCGTAGCTGGCGTATTCCTGTTTGCGTATAGCGACTAAAGGCTTAAGCTGGGTCTGTACTGCTGTTCCTTCGTAACCGCTGTAGATCTCCTCTAACGTCAGATAGAAAATATCGCGGGGTTCTGCGAGGAGTCCTTCTAATGCATATGCCTGGCCGAGCTGTATGAAAATATCCCGGTATAGCCCAAACATACGGGTTCGGGTGAAGCGCATATTTTCCCGGTGGCGTATCGCCTGACGTAATTTACGCAGATTTTTTTTAAAGGCTTCCATACGCTTGGAACCAAGTTGCTCGCGTATTTGCTGAAATGCCGTGTTTTCAGCTTGAGTACGCAACTTTCTTTCTCGGCTGGACAAGGTTTCTGGTGTGAGGGTATCGATCGCAAGGTAGTTTTTTATTATCAGAAATAGAAAACTGGGATCTTGTTTTAGCGTAATGGTCTCCAGCTTTAGCTCACCCATAGTACGATCGCCATATTTTTCAATATAATCAATGCACTGTTGGTGGAATGATGTATCGAGTTTGCGTACCTGAGTTAACAGGGTACGTGCATCTCCGTGTGTTAGCAGGGTGCATAATGCTGAATTCTGGCGTGCGTACTGGCACATTTTCAACAACACTTTAGTCGGCTGGGTGCTTTCTATATCTTCATCCCCGGAAAGAAGATCGCCTAATAATGCGGACGAGTTTTCAATACCCGCAGCGGTCAGTCCCCGGTGTACCCGGCCATTGAACATCATCACATAGAAGTCATTCAGGATAGGTGTCGTCCAGCGTTGTAGCAGATGTTCATCCAGATATTTCAATTTCTCGATCAGTTGGCTGCTGTTGCAGATGTGCAATTCAGTTCGCCTTATGGCGGCAGCATGCTGTTTAAACTGTTCTAAGAAAAGTTCTACCCGCTGATCCATTGTTCTGAAAGCATATAACAGGCGCAGGAGTGCCCACCCCATCTGTGGGAGTTTTTTTATTTTATCGCTCAGTGAAGGTGTTTTATCTTCAATAAAATCAACGGGGTCTTCCAGCCCCATCATTCTTTCCATATCTTTTTTATTGGTTTGGAAAGAGGGCAGTAATAATAGTCCTTTGTACCAATTATTGATGTTGTAATAGATCCTGCCTTTAGTTAAACCGAGCATGTTTTCCAACATGGAACGATGCTGATTAACTTGTTTATCCGAACAGCCTAAGGCACGTATTGTCTGTTCATAAACAGTGGCATAACCTGCGCGGGCAAAAGAGAAAGTCAGCGGCGTTGTTATTCCACAATAAGATTCCTGAATATTGGAGTTATCGAAAATAATATGGCGTTCGCTTTTATCATTCAGACGGGGTAACCGAGTGATTGGCCGAGTCTGTAGAATAAAGATTTGGTGGTTTTGAATTGTCCATTCAATATCTTGTGGACATCCCCGTGCCGCGGCGATTTTTTTGCCAATATCCCGCAATGCATAGATTTCTCTATCGGGTAAAGTCGGTTTCCACTGTTTTTCTTCCGCGACGGGCATTGTTACCGTACCGCTGCCGCTGGTGGTATCGAAAACACTTGCTGTCCCTTTTTGCGTGATATGGCGTTCGATTTCAGGTGTAGTGAGGTGAACGGAAAATTCATCGGTATCACATTCGCCGGAAACCACACCTTCTCCTGTGCCCCAGGCGGATGAGATTAGGCAATGTTGTCTGCTGCCGGTCACTGGATGTGCAGTAAACATGACACCAGAAACCTCACCGGCAACCATGTTTTGAATGATGACAGCGCTACGGATATTGCCCATCGGCAGCTGTTTGTGTAAACGATATTGTAACGCGCGGGTATTAAAAGCTGAGGCCATCACGGCGCGTAAGCTGTCGGCAAGGGCGGATTTGCCACGCTGAAACAGATAGCTGTCCATCTGTCCGGCGAAGGACGCGTTGGCTGCATCTTCACCAATAGCTGATGAGCGAACAGCAAAAAACGCATCCGGGTAATTCTCTGACAAAAGAGCTAATTCTTCTTCTAACTCAGTAGGCAACGGAATCGACTGTAGCCATTGGCGCAGAGGAGCGGCGATGGCGTCGAGTTTTTCCTGGCTAATATCATGTGGCACGGCAGCTAATTGTTCCACAATGTTAATCGCAAACGTATCGTTGATTAATAAACGGTTCAGTACCTCGCTGCTGATGACCCAATAATCAGGTACAGGGAAACCGTTTTGCGTAAGCCATAATAAATTAGCCGCTTTACCGCCTAAGGAATGTTCTGCTAATTCAATAGCGCTATCTTGAGTATAGAGATATTTCATGTTGTTCCACCAATGCAGCAATAGTACACCTTGCTTACATCATGGCCCTATCTGCACGTAATAATATTGGCGTAGGTCAATCAATAAGACACGAATGTATTACAAACTATTGCCGCACCCTTATTTTAGAGGAAGAGTAAATTAAATAATTTATTTGGGTTACTATTAGTTCCGCGTTAATGAAATAAGCCAGCGGATAGTTTTCATTGTGCGTTCCATAAATGGATAGCCAACAACCTTATGCGCCATCATATAAAGCGGTATTCTTCTCATCCATAAATCACGTAATGCGAGCTCATAGCCACGTTGCCAACTTATTGGATCGAGAGAGAGTCCCGATTTTTGTTCAAGTTCAACCCGGTGCAGTTCAATACAATAGGCCACACTGTCCGCATCGCTATGCTGGTCTAAACTAAAGGCCAGTAATTCGGCAAGGTCGCGCTGTGGTAGATGCAAAGTAGACAACTCCCAATCCCAGGCGCATAAACGCAATCCTTCTTCCTGCTGCCGGAAGGCAATATTCCTAGGGTTGAAATCGCCATGGATCAATGTCCTGGGCATTTGTTCGATTTCTTGCCACCAGGTGGCGGTGTTATCTACCCAGTGCTGAAAATCTTGTTGTTCTTCGGAGGTGAACAACTCAGGGAATGTCTGGTGAATAAAATTGCCTAGTTTTTGCCACAGGGGATTCATCTGTGAAACGGTATCGGCATCAGGAATTTGCAGTTGTGGGAATTTCCACATAAGCTCGCCTTCCCGCCCTAACCAGATGGAATGAATATCGGCTACCCCTCTGATAGCGGTTTCAAGATGGTGCTGTTCCCACGGTGTTTCCAGGTTAATATTGTTCATTAGCACCATATCCTGGAGTAATTCTTCAATCAGGGCATAAGTTCCGGTTGCCTCATTTTCAATCACACCATAGATAACGGGTATATAGCGCATCAACTGTGGATTTTGCTGATTCATAATAGCCAGCTCACGGCTATGACTTTGGTTAAATTCAAGATGGTGGGCAAAATCCTGGAAAACAGCAAACAATTCAGGGGAACAGTGCTTGGCAATATCCAGGACCATTTTAACGATCTCACTCCCCAACGGTTTCAGTTTCAGCATCACTGGCAGAGTACGTTGTGCGGATGTCGTCATGGCAAAGGGAAATAAACCAGTTAAACGTTCCGCATAATTCGAGCTCAGATGCGTCAGTAGACTGTGTCCATCATTGCTAGAAAATTCAGGTTTGATCTTGGTCAGGTGAGTTCCCTGTAACACAGGATTAAAGTTTGCTTGCTGGAAAAATGACAGATCAAGCTCCTGTAGGGTGTGCGGAATAATATCGCTAGTGTGGGTTGGGCGGTTGCGGCCAAGTCTTTCATGTGATTGAGCAAACTCATCAGCTGCAACAGCTGACAGTGTTGAAATATCAAGAGCCAGGCAATAACTGGCGATGATTTCAGCCAGGCGGGCAGTGCCGTTTTCATCGGTGCAGCCCAGCATGTTCAGACATTCACGTTGGTGTGGTAAATAGGTCCCGCCACCGACTGTTCCTACGATTAGCGAGGGCAGTGTGACACTGCAATAGACTCGGTTATCGGCAGTTAATGTCATGTGTAAATGCGCGACTGATGATTCATGCACACAGGCGATGTCTTGACCGAGGGCAGTAAACATACCGGCGATAACATTTGCTGCATTAATATTTACGCCGACCATCCCTGAGGCGATAGCCCCCTCGCTGATATGATGATAAGCCGTAACAAGTTGCTGCGGAGTGACTCTCAGGATTTGCTGACAGGATTCAGCACTGAGATAAACTTCGGCAACGACACGTGTCCCACGTCCTTCAATAAACGTTTTATAAGAGACTTTTTTATCGCCAGAAGTATTACCATCTATCATAAAGTGGCGCAGGGGTATAAACGCCATTTTGGCGAGTTGTTGTTGGATCCATTGGCATGCATGCCAGGTGCAGACGGTAGTCATATTTTGGCCTGCTGCTGCCGCTGTATTGTAGATGAACTGCAAATGGACGCTGCGCCCAATGATTTGAGGCTTTATTTCCAGCAATTGCGCGTGTTTGGAGTGGCGGCCAATTTCATGCCGTATTTCGCTGAGATGCTCGTTAATCCAATCACTGAACATGACGCTGTGTGTTACGCTATGAAATTCAAAACGGGGTGCTCGTATCATGCGTTGGCCGAGCACACGGGTAGTGGTGCCACCTGATTGCATAATGGCGGAGGAGCCACGGGATATTGACGCAATTAAAGCGCCTTCTGTGGTGGCGAGCGGTGCATAATATACCCCTTGAGCGTATTGTCCCTTTATCAAGAGAGGGCCAGCGATCCCCACAGGGATTTCTATTGAACCAATAAATCCTTCAATGGTTTTTGTTAGTTTTGTCGCATCCAGATGGGTAGCGGCTACGTGTTCCAGTGGATGCCCTGTATGTTTTATCAGATAATCCAGGCGCTTTTGCCGGGCTTCCTCGGTATATGTATAGAGGTGGCGGCGGGGCAATAATTCTACTTGGGTTGCTTCTGTGCGGACGGCAGATGCTTCTTGGTGTTTAATGCTGAATATGTCACGTGATAATTCGAGAATAGAATCTCGCGCACAGTTTTTTATGTGAGCAGTGGTATTATCTGAGACATCAAATACGCATGATTGGATTTCTTTTTGCAACATAACTATATTTCCTTTAATACCTAAGCAAACCCAAGCTTTATTAAGATGCTGGCAGTGCAAACTGAGTAACCCAGTACCATAAATATTCCCACTACAGCCTCATCGCGTTTGCGATTCTGGATAGTGGGGCGATGAAGGAATTTGCCTAATTGCCATAGACATAATGCATAACAAACGACCAAGATAATTAACGCCCATAACGCTATACCATCAGTGGTGATATTGATTAGCCAAATCTGTAACGCCAACATTACGGTGAGTAATGATGCGATAATAGCGACGGCTATTTTTCTGCCGAAAATAGATGAATAAGTCGGTATTTCCAGACGCTCTTCATCCGGACCTTTACATTTGCGTGTAATTTCGAAACTGAATCCAGAGAAAAAGCACAATCCCATCAAAACCCATATTGGGAAAGTGAGTGCAACGTTAGGGCTGGCGATATTGCCCAACCACCAGATAATGAGCGGCATTACCAGCATATGGGAAATGGCGTACCAAGTGAGGTGTTGGTTTAACCATTCACCGATAAAGAACTCTTTCCCCATAAGGCAGGTCCAGATAAAGACTAATAGCCAGGCAAAAGTGACTGAACCAACGCCTTGATCTAAAAATAGACTTCCACCCAATTGCAATGCGATACAACAGATACCGAGTACCCGTAGATTTTTCAGCGTAATAATACCGCGCTGTAAGATCCGCTGTGGGTGGTGTTCACAATCCAGTTGATAATCCTTATGCTCATCGAATATCCGTAATAGTAAAAAATAGGAGAAGGCCATCAGGCAACCGAGCAGGATTTCCCATGACAAAACAGGCTTTTCCCCTATTGAATAAAAAGCTACGGAATAGCTGATGATATAAAAAATAAAGAAAAGCGGTGCATTTTGTAGCGGGAAACGCTCATCCATCCATAGCTTTATCCTCTTACCAATGAATTTTGAATAGATATCTTGGCCTTCCATACGTCATTCCTATTTATTGTATAAAGATTAAACTAATATACGTTTGTAACAATCCAATCCAAGGATAATAAATCCAAAAGTAAATCTTAATAAAGTCTATACGTGCTTTTTAGCAGGTAGCCGTAAGAAATACGTATCGACCAGCGCCATACGTTAAGCCAAAAATTTGCAATCCGCTATAATCAGGATGTGTAAATTTAAATATCAGTATGCAACTTATGTTTACATTTTCTTTCATAACTGTATGTTTGTCTGATGTTTTTGATTGAAAAGTAATGGGCCTTGATGTCATGTTTCGGTCCGATATAAATGACATCCACCCCGTTATCTACAACAACTATGCTCCACATAAATAAGCTTTTTGTGGGGCAAGTCTGTTCTATATGAAATACTGGAATAAAGTAATAATAATTAACAATTGTAATTAACTGAATGGTGAGATGTTTTGATTTAGAGCAGTTTATAGGCGGATATTACCCCAATAGTTGAAAGGTAAAATTTACAACTGGTTCTGTATTGGATTCTTGATGTAGGATCGGAGAAATACCGATATATTCTGGTTGAATAGCTATGCTACTTTATCAAGTAAGGAGTTTGAGCTGTGTTAGGAAAAATCCGCGATCTTAATCTGCGCTGGTTTACTACTGTCCGTGATAATCATTTAGTTGTCAGCCAGCATAAGCAGAAAGGGGTTAATTTCATCGGCGAAGCCAATAATCTGATTTTAATAGCTATCCGCAAAGAAGAACTGGATATTTTGTTTTTCCTGTGTCGTTGTCGTTTGTGTATTGCAGGGAATGCAGAATCAGGGTTGTATGTTAGAAATTGGGTAGATGCGATAGCACTGAAGCCTATGCCTGCTGTTCTTCGTACCGGTTTATTGCGATTGGTTGAGCTTATTAAAGTCAGTTTACCGGAGGGCGCAGAACATGCGCGATTATCATGTTGATCAGGGTAGAAATTCCAGTAGATGCAGCGGGAATAGATCAATTACTGCGGAAATCTTTTGACACCCCGGCGGAAGCGGAATTGGTACAACAATTGCGGGAAGATGGATTACTTACGTTGGGTATGGTTGCTACGGATGAAGAAGGTCAGGTCATTGGTTACGTGGCATTCAGTCCGGTAGATATTAATGGAGAGGATCACCAATGGGTTGGTTTAGCGCCGTTAGCGGTTGCTGAAGAATATCGTCGGCAGGGAATTGGTGAAAAATTGGTTTATGAAGGTCTGGATAGCCTGAATGAATTTGGTTACGGCGTAGTCGTTGTTTTAGGTGATCCGCACTATTATCGCCGGTTTGGTTTTACGCTTGCCAGTGAGCACCAGTTACATTGCCAGTGGTCAAAGTGTGAACCCTATTTTCAGGTATATGAATTAGCTGACAGTTCCTTGGCTGATTATACTGGGCTGGTTACTTATTCTCCCCATTTTGACCGTTTCTGATTGATGCCAAATATTTTGCTATACAGATGGGCTGGCAAATAACCAGCCTCTCTTTTTGTTGTTTACTCAATTGCTTTACCTGATATTCCAGTTGTGAGGCACGGGCTCTGTCTCCGGCGTGACTGCTGAAAACCAGCTGTAATGGTCCTTTCCCTCTCAGTGCTTTTGCTCCTTTACCATTTGCATGTTGCGCAAAACGGCGGTTGATATCTGTCGTTATCCCTGTGTACAGCATTCCTGCTTTTGTTTTCAGTAAGTAAAGAACCCATTGATTTTTAGCCATATAATTTTTCTTAATTTTTTATTTTTGTATTTTAGTAAGACGTTTTTTCTATATTACTTTTCTGAATAAATTGGTTTAAGTCATTATAATATAACAATTTTATCAAAATTAGTTACATATCAAATTCCTATATTAACTGTTTTTATTCAAAAAATTTGAAATAAAATAGCAATAATTGCTAATTTTTATTCCGGTCGTTAGAGCATACTATGATCCACATCACAGAGAGTAACTCATTCCATTAAAAATTGATCAAGGATCATGTTATGAAAAACGTAAAATATATCGCTGTTGCTTTGGCTTTAAGTGCTATCTCTTTCGGTAGTATGGCGGCAACAGAGGTGCAAACTACTTCATCTACCAAGGTTGGCGTGGTTTCTGTAACCGGTGCTGATACCTTGGAAAGCTTGAGTGCTGAATTGTCCAAAAAAGCTGACGAAGCTGGTGCATCTTCTTTCCGTATTATATCTACCAGTGGTAAGAACCAACTGTCAGGTGTTGCTGAAATCTATAACTAATTTATAGTAGAACACACTGAACCCTGACTCTGTCGGGAGATGTCAGAACACGCCGTAGGATGATGTTTATCCCGGCGTGGTTCTGGGTTTCCAGGCCAATAAAAAATCCTCCCATCTTAACCTCCAAAGGGTACTCCCGCCGATACAAGGCGGGAGGGGAATTTGGACGGGCTTGAAAAGCCCGAAAAACCCTCAGCCATGTTGATGCTGAATGTATTGCTTTACGACTTCCAACGGAGCACCTCCGCACGAACCCGCAAAATAAGAACGTGACCACCGCACCGGTGAGAGTTTAATTGTGGGTGGGTATTCAATCAGCATGTGGACATGAGCAGATGCGCCGTGGCTTTCTTTCAATTCAGTACCAAAATCGTGGCAGACCTCGCCTGCATACTGATGAAAGGCTGCGGAGTGTCAATCACTGCGTATTTTCCGCCTGTATTTGGTGACGAAAACAAGATGTACATGCTAAAGAAAAGCGGCATGTCTTGAACGGTTGATTTTGTATTTTTGCATTGAAATTAACCCAATAGACAGTAAGATAGTGAGTCAATTGACTCCACACTGAATACTCATGCTCATCCTGAAAGCCTACAAATAATGGGGATCCCCCTCCTGAGTCACGGAGTGCGAAGGTGGGGGAGGATGTCAATGGAGGGAGTGTGAATACCACTGAAAACTTTCAGATTATCCGCCAATACTTCGCAAGACAGCACGTTTTCACGCTTTGTACAACAGCAGAAAATGATATCTGGTGTGCAAGTTGTTTCTATGTTTTTGATGCCGATAAAATAGCCTTGTGGTTTATGACTGAGCCTCATACCCGTCATGGTGAAATGATGCAGATAAATTCACAGGTGGCAGGGACTGTTGCCGGGCAGATTCGTAATATTGCACAGATAAAAGGTATTCAGTTCAGAGGGGAAGCCATTCGTCTGGAAGGAGAAGAGGATAAAGTTGCCAGAGCGCGCTATTGCCGCCGTTTTCCTGTGGCAATAGCGGCCAAAACACCTATTTGGCAACTGGATCTCAGTGAAATAAAAATGACTGATAACACGCTGGGATTTGGTAAGAAAATCTGTTGGCAGCGATAAAATTATCTAAGTCGATGAATAATCTGGTTGCGGCTGCCGCGCCATAATAAGCCGGGATCATAAAGATTCTGTATGAACTTGCCATCTACCAGCACATTAATATAGCTAACAACTTCCTGTTGGGCTTTGCTGAGTTCACTTAGCAGATAGCCAGTCCACAGCCAGATATCCTTTTCAGGGCACTCTGCCGTGATTCGTTTTACCAGTTTCAGGATCACGGATATGTTGTGCGGATGAAGAGGATCGCCGCCAGACAAAGACAGCCCTTGCCGTTTAATGCGGCTATCCTGTAAATCAGCGACAATATGGTCTGCCATTTCCTGGGTAAATAGTTGGCCGGAATTTGTTCGCCAGGTGCTTTTGTTATAGCAACCGGGGCATTGGTGCTCGCATCCTGCAACAAACAGCGTACAGCGGGTTCCGGGACCGTTAACTACATCAACAGGGTAATATTGGTGGTAATTCATTTTTTAGCTTGCCTGAATGAATCTAATTGTCCGTTTGTCAGATGTTTTACTCTGCGTTTCACCTCTTCTTGCTTACCTGAATTGAATGGGCGGGCGTCAGGGCTTCCCAGATAACCGCAGACACGGCGGGTTACTGATACTCTGGCGGGTTCATGATTGCCGCAACGGGGGCAGAGAAACCCTTTACTGGTACAGGAGAATTCACCAGTAAATCCGCAGTCATAGCATTCGTCAATGGGGGTATTGGTTCCGTAATAAGGAGTGTGTAAGTAGCTGTAATCCCAGATATCTTCCAGTGCTTTCAAATTATGTTGCAGATTGGGATATTCGCCGTAACAGATAAAACCGCCGTTTGCCAGTGGTGGATAAGATGCCTCAAAATCCAGTTTGTCGTAAGGATTGGCCTTCTTTTCAACATCAAGATGGAAACTGTTGGTGTAATAGCCTTTGTCCGTCACTCCTTCGATAACACCAAATTCAGCGGCATCAAGGCGGCAGAAACGATCACACAGGTTTTCACTTGGTGTGCTGTACAGGCTAAAACCATAACCCGTCTCTGTTTTCCATTGATCAGTTGCTTTTCGCAGATGGTTAACAATTGCGAGAGCCTTTACTCGTAATTGCTGGTCATCAAATAGATGAATCTGATTGCCATACAATGCGTTAATGGTTTCATGAATGCCAATATAGCCCAGAGAGATAGAAGCTCTGCCATGTTTAAAGATTTCAGCGATATTATCATCGGCTTTCAGGCGAACCCCGCAAGCACCTTCCATATAAAGGATTGGAGCAACTCGTGCTTTGACACCTTCCAGACGGGCAATACGGGTCATCAATGCTTGTTTTGCCAGTGCCAGACGCTTATCCAGCAATCGCCAGAAATATTTTTCATCTCGTTTGGCTTCGATAGCAATCCGAGGCAGGTTTAAACTGATAACTCCCAAATTATTGCGACCTTCATGAATTTGCTCACCATTTTCTTCATAAACACCGAGGAAACTGCGGCAGCCCATTGGGGTTTTAAAGGATCCAGTGACTTTAACAACCTGATCGTAGTTAAGAATATCGGGATACATTCGCTTGCTGGCACATTTTAGAGCCAGTTGTTTGATATCGTAGTTAGGGTCACCAAGCTTATGATTCAAGCCATCACGGATAGCAAATACCAGTTTGGGGAATACGGCTGTTTTGTGGTTCCTGCCCAACCCGGCAATACGGTTACGCAGAATAGATTGCTGGATTAGACGGCATTCTTTTGAAGTCCCCAGACCAAAGCCAAAAGTGACAAAAGGTGTCTGTCCGTTGGCGGTATGCAGTGTATTAACTTCATATTCCAGTGACTGGAAAGCGTCGTAACACTCTTTTTCTGTCTGTGTTTCAGCGTAAGATTTTTTATCGGCAATATCCCACTCTTCAGCAATGGCCAAATGTTTGTCATAGCTGGCTTTAACGAATGGTGCCAATACTTCATCTATACGGTTAATCGTGGTACCGCCATAAATATGGCTGGCAACCTGGGCAATAATTTGAGCAGTTACCGCTGTTGCGGTTGCAATGGATTTGGGGGGCTCTATTTCGGCATTACCCATCTTGAACCCGTTAGTTAACATGCCTTTCAGGTCGATCAGCATACAGTTGAACATCGGGAAAAAGGGTGAATAGTCCAAATCGTGATAGTGGATTTCACCTCTTTCATGAGCCAGTACCACGTCACGCGGTAGCATGTGCTGTTTGGCATAATGCTTGGCAACAATTCCTGCCAGTAGATCGCGTTGGGTTGGAATAACTTTACTGTCTTTATTTGCGTTCTCATTGAGCAGGGAAATATTGCTCTGTTCGACCAAACCACGGATTTCCTGATTAAGGCGGCTGCGTGATTCCCGGGCAGGATCCCTGTCATGACGATATTCAATATAGAGACGGGCAAGGTGCTTGTAGTTGCCTGCCATCAATTGGTTTTCTACCGCGTGCTGAATGTTTCGTATATCAACTTGACTATGGTCAGCCATTAATTGCGTTACTGTGGATGCAACTTGAGCACAGTACTCATCATCTGTGACTCCAGCGGCAGAGGCGGCCTGTTTGACGGCATCTCTGATACGGATTTCATTAAATGGTACCTGACGACCATCTCGTTTTATCACAACAGTTTTCACAATATAACTCCTTGAGAATGTTATCCAAAGGTATAAGTCATTCTCGTTCTAATATTCAGCTTAAATAGAGGTGATGCTATATATGGTTTGTATTTTTATATTTAAGCACAATATGTAGTAAGTGAAAGTAAAATAATAACGACCTGATTTGATCTAAAACAAAGAACAGAAAACTATGTCTGGGAGATGGGAAAAAGTAAAAAACCCTTGGTCAATGGGTGAACTGACCAAGGGTTTATGGGAAATGGATAGGGATTATTTACGAACGGCAATCGCTTCGATTTCGATTTTAACGTCTTTTGGCAGACGGGCTACTTCAACACAGGAACGTGCTGGGAAAGCGGCATTGTGTGCTTTGAAGAATGCTTCATAAGTCGCGTTAACCGTGCCGAAGTCATTCAGATCTTTAACGAAAACAGTTGTTTTAACAATGTCACCGACAGTCAGACCTGCTTTCTCAACGATAGCTTTAACGTTTTCCAGTGATTGACGAGCCTGGGCAGCGATATCTTCTGCGACATCACCTGTTTCTGGATTGACTGGAATCTGACCAGAAGTGATTACCATACTGCCCAAATCAACACCCTGAACATATGGGCCAATTGCAGCAGGGGCTTTCTCGGTATTAATCTCGTATGACATAGGTTCTCCTGTTAATGTAATAACTGAATAAATATTTCAACAAAGGGACTATTATAGTGCCCGTACCTGCCTCAGCAACCGGCATAGATTGTTTTTACTTGCTGAGTATCACCACATTGCGATCAAACTCTTTCTCGCAGTATTTGCAGGTCAATACCACATCTTCAAATGTGACTTTGACCCGAAAACTGCTTTCTACCGGCTCATTGTGGCTGATGCAATTGCTATTAGGACAGACTAACACGCTATCAATACGCTCAGGCAGGTTAATTGGCAGTTTCTTCACAACCTCATAGTCTTCAATACAGTTCACTGTTGCATTTGGCGCATACATAGCAAGCTGATTAGCCTGTTGTTCTGTCAGAAATGTGTTTTCGATTTTGATGAGATCTTTTTTACCTAGCTGATTGGAAGGCAGGTTCAGGCCGATGGTAATGCGTTGATCGGTTTCAGTCAGCTTAAATAGAGAGAGTAACTTGAAACCTACATGAGCTGGGATATGGTCAATCACCGTACCGCATTTAATGGCTTCGACTTGTAGTTGATGATCTTGGGTCATAGTGTTCTGTATGAATACATCTTAGTGACAACTATTTCTGTATTCATCCTCCGGAGATATTGTTAAGAATCGACACATCTTCCATTTTAGGTGGTGCCATCTTGTTTATCCAGATAAGAAGATATTCGTATCTACTGCCAGCTATGTGTTGGAAACAACGTAACCGCCGACAATTGAAGGAAAAGAGGCCACAAATATCATATAAATTAAACTGATGGGCAACTTCTAGCGTACTTTTAACGTTAGATTGCTGATTCTGCTGTTGATAAAAGTATGAAGGTAATACCTGATTCATGAGTTGGTGTATTCTCCTAAAAGTCCTAACATCTTGGTACATTCCCTTCTAAGGGATATTGATCTTTTTGCTTTAGAATAGGGTTTCCATTTAAAATTTTCTCCACTCTAATGATTTATTTTTCTGAGTGTGTTTTTATTATGAGATGATAAACGAGGTGATAGGAAAAATAATGAATAATACTCTGATTGATCCTAATGATACTTTATTCCTTTGGGCCTTTGTGATGATTGCCGCGACACTGGCGATTGTAATGGAACAGAGATATAAGTGGGCATCGAAAGTACCCGGTGCCATTATGGCATTGATTATTGCTATTTTTGC
Organism: Photorhabdus khanii NC19; assembly: GCF_000517265.1. Lineage (GTDB taxonomy): Bacteria > Pseudomonadota > Gammaproteobacteria > Enterobacterales > Enterobacteriaceae > Photorhabdus > Photorhabdus khanii. The sequence continues at coordinate 341,540 of NZ_AYSJ01000004.1, read as the reverse complement.
ATCCAATTTATATATAATACCGACCGAATCGGTAGTATACGATGCTGTTTGGCAATATATAGTGCCGCTGGCAATACCTTTATTATTATTTAAGGTTGATTTACAGAGTATTATTAAAGAAAGCGGGAGGCTGCTTATATTATTCTTAATGTCTTCTGTCGCGACTATAATTGGTGCGGTTTTAGCATTTAAACTTCTCAGGAATTATATCCCTGAATTGGATAAAATCAGTGCTATGATTTCCGCGTCATATACTGGTGGTGGAGTGAATTTTGCGGCAATGGCAGCCAAGCTGGAACCCACTCAAAATATGACGGCATCGACTATCGTCGCTGATAATCTCGTGGTAGCTTGTTTTTTCATAATATTAATAGCTTTAGCGGGTTGGTCATTTGCAAGAAAGTTTTGGCGAAGTTCTTATTCTGAGGCGATAGAAAGTGATCCCAATTCAGATAGATCGAAATCTTTGGCAGGATCCTATTGGCAACCTAAGAATATCTCACTGAAGGATATTTCATTATCTTTAGCATGGTCTATCTTTATAGTCGTTATTTCGTTTAAATTATCGGCTTGGTTAAAAGCGTTTTCAGGACAACCTGAAAATATCTATCAAGAGTTATTTTTTAGTTTGATATCAGATAAATATCTTATTTTAACAACAATAACTTTCACTATGGTTTCCATATTCAAAAAGGCTTTTAATAATCTAAATGGTAGTCAGGAATTAGGAACTTATGCGATTTATATGTTCTTCGTTGTAATAGGTATCCCTGCTTCTATAAAATTAATTATTATCAATGCGCCTTTGTTATTTTTATTTGTATTTATTGTTGCAATGATTAATTTATTATTGACTCTTGGTGTAGGTAAATTATTTAAATTTAATCTTGAGGAAATTATATTAGCGTGTAATGCAAATATTGGTGGTCCAACAACGGCTGCGGCGTTAGCTATCAGTAAAGGTTGGGTAAATTTAGTTGGGCCTATTATGGTTATTGGCACAGTAGGATATGTGATTGGTAACTATGTTGGCGCAATTGTTTATTTTATTGTTACAGAAATTGTATGATATTCTCAAGCACTAAGTTTTTATCGATGTTAAAAATTTAGTGCTTTTAAAATTAATTGTGAATATATTGAATTCTTATGATGTATTTATAGGGTTTAGTTATCATCTCTATTAAATGGTTATATAAAAACCTTGGAAGCCGAATAAGAATATTAGTGATGATGTAAATAGTATTGAGAAATTCGTAAAATATTCTTTATAATACTCTTTGCTTAAAATAACACTTAATAATAATAAAGCAGAAGTAACCCATAGGTATTCTAGCCTGGCTAAGAGATGAGAGTAAGTATATAAATTAGTGTATGCATCGGTATGTCCTATACAATAACCGGTCAGAAAAGCAATCGCTGATAATATTATCAATCCTAATGTATTCCTCCTGGGATTATTCCATTTGATACCTATTTTTTCTGAATAACGTTTTAAAAATCTAAGTGCATAATAGCTAATAAAATACATTCCAATTAGCCCAAAAAAATCATTACTCATTTTAATGTCCTTAATTGATTGACGTTTGAACGTTAATGATATGCCTCTATCAGGAGGCATAAAATATGCGTTAATTGTACCTCTAAGTCTGCCAGTGTATTATCTGAGTTCACTTTTAATTTTGAAGGTGAATAAATAGACTTGCTATTCAATTATATACAGAAGTAGAACGTCATTTCAAAAGTAAATGATAACGATTCCATTTGAGGACATTCAATATTTTCTTTAATCACTCATTTAAAACTAGAGACAATAGTGCCTGACGGGCATAAATACCATTTTCTGCCTGTTGGAAATAATAGGCATGGGGGGTTTTATCTACATCAACAGAAATCTCATCAATACGTGGCAATGGATGCAAAATTTTGAGGTTCTCTTTCGCTCCCGTCAGATCGGCAGTATGCAGAACAAATTGCGCTTTTACATTGGCGTATTCGGATGGATCAAGGCGCTCTTTTTGCACGCGAGTCATATAAAGAATATCTAGTTCCGGCAACACTTCTTCTATATTGGTATGCAGGCTGTAGGTGGCGCCTTTTTCATTCAGCATATGAAGAATATGATTTGGCATTGCCAATGCTTCCGGGGCGATAAAATAAAAATGGTTGCCATTAAATTTCGCCAACGCTTGTGACAGTGAATGAACCGTGCGGCCATATTTCAGGTCACCAACCATAGCGATATTCAGACTATCCAGCCGTTGCTGAGTTTCTTGAATAGTGAACAGATCCAGTAAGGTTTGTGTTGGATGTTGGTTAGCACCATCACCAGCATTGATAATCGGAGTATGACCGGAAAATTCGGACGCCAGGCGCGGAGCACCTTCCTGCGGGTGGCGCATCACGATAGCGTCAACATATTGGCTGATAACGGAAATAGTATCTGCCAGTGTTTCGCCTTTCTTACCCAAGGAGGTGTTGCTGCTGTCTGAAAAGCCAACCACGGAAGCGCCAAGGCGGTGGATTGCGGTTTCAAAAGAGAGCCGGGTACGGGTAGAGGCTTCAAAGAAACAGCTGGCGATAACCTTGTGTTTCAGCAATTCAGGCTGTGGTCTGGCTTTCAGTGTGGCAGCGGTTCGCAACACCAATTCCAGATCTTCGCGGCTCAAATCATTTATTGAGATGATATGTTTGCGATATAACGGATTAGCCATTTTTCACTCTCCTCTAATGCTGACATCCGGGGTGGTGATCATCAATTGATTACCGGGCAAAAAAAAGCCCCTCAATGAGGGGCATTAAATGATTGGTTTAGCAACGGGAAAAACAATGATTGCTGGCTGCCTTTAGGCAGTTGCACCCGCACTTTAGCTTGATGAAAAGAAGTGCTGTTTTTCATGATTTCTCCCGGCAAATTGTGGCGCATTATACTCGCGAAAAATCTCACAGCAAGCGTTTGCCCGAAGAAAAATGATATTCGCAGGACCTCTTCTTTGCAGACATAGCCCTGCGGACATCATAACTAATTAGATTTTAAGATCACTTGCCAGTGTCGCTACCATTATCGCTTTAATGGTATGCAGACGATTTTCTGCCTGATCAAACACAATGCTATGCTCTGACTCAAAAACTTCATTGGTGACTTCCAGCCCCCCATACATATTAAATTCAGCGGCGAGTTGCTTGCCTAACGTCGTTTCTTCATCATGGAATGCGGGCAGGCAGTGCAGGAATTTTACCTGTGGATTGCCTGTCATGTTCACCACATCCATATTCACCTGATAAGGTTTCAATAGGTTAACCCGTTGTTGCCAAACTTCTTTTGGCTCTCCCATAGAAACCCAGACATCGGTATAAAGAAAATCAGCGTCTTTAACCCCCTCAGGGACATTTTCGGTTAGCGTAATTTTCCCGCCTGTTTTTTCGGCCAGTTTCTGACATTCAGCAACCAGTGTTGCATCTGGCCAGTACTGTTCAGGAGCAATTAACCGAACATCCATGCCTGTCAATGCCGCGGCTTCCAACATAGTATTACCCATATTGTTACGGGCATCCCCCAAGTAGGCGAATTTGATTTCTGACAGCGGTTTCTTTGGTTGATGCTCCTGAATAGTCAGCAAATCTGCCAGTAACTGAGTAGGGTGAAATTCATCCGTCAGCCCATTCCATACAGGAACATCTGCATATTCTGCCAGGGCTTCAACCACTTTCTGAGCATAGCCGCGATATTGAATACCGTCATACATGCGGCCAAGTATACGGGCGGTATCCTTAATTGATTCTTTATGACCAATCTGGCTGCCACTGGAGCCAAGGTAGGTGATATTTGCCCCCTGATCGTAAGCGGCTACTTCGAATGAACAGCGAGTGCGGGTGGAGTCTTTTTCAAAAATCAGCACAATATTTTTACCTGTTAGCCAGGCTTTTTCTGTGCCGGATTTTTTAGTCGATTTTAATTCAGCCGCCAGTTTTAGGAAAGCATGGATTTCTGCTGAGGAAAAATCAAGCAACCTTAGGAAATTACGTTGATAGAATGGATTCATTGTTGGATATCTCCACAGTTATTTCTTGCATTTAAATTCAATTTATATCTATAAAAATTCAATTTCAACTCCGCATTAGATTTCTTTGATGTAAACAGTGGTTAGCCTGCTTGTGGTGTGGGAGAATGAACTTTGGGACGGCCAACTGATTGAGGGTATTGGGTATGGCAAATCAAAAAGACTTAGAAGAACAACGCGAAGAAACGCGCCTTATTATTGAAGAATTACTGGAAGATGGTAGTGATCCAGATGCGCTTTATGCCATTGAACACCACTTTTCTGCGGAAGATTTTAATCTGTTGGAAAAGGCGGCAGTTGAAGCCTTTAAGCTGGGTTATGAAGTGACTGACGCGGAAGAATTGGAAATCGAAGATGGTTCTATTCTGATGTGTTGTGATGTCATCAGCGAATGTGGGTTGAATGCTGAATTGATCGATGCTCAGGTTGAACAATTGGTAAATCTGGCTCAGAAGATGGGCGTCAATTATGACGGCTGGGGCACTTATTTCGAAGATCCTGATGAGCAAGATGAAGACGGCGAAGATGATTTGCCAGAGCAGGGTGAGACCAGACTTCATTAATAAAATCAGCTCGTTGTAAATCTTGTGTTAGCCCTGGTCGTGGCTGATGCATGTGATTTAAAGCAAAATAGTCCTTATATGCTGTTGCGAATAAGGACTATTGTATTTTATTGGATTATCTTATCAAACCATGTTCTCTGACCTTTGAAAGAATCGTCCCTTTCCTGATTTGGTTTGCTTCGGTGATTTCCCGTTTTAATTCTTGTCCCAGCTCATTAGAAACCAGATCCTTATGTTTTTCTGCGAGTTCTCCTAACTCTTCTGCGGTATGAACAACGCCGGTCACTTTCCATGCCAGAGACAGGCCTTTTAATGCTATTTTAGCCGCTGGATGTGGTGCAATCGCTGCTGCTGTATCTAGCGTAGCGCCGACAGTCGCGCCCAGTGATGCTCCTGTAATTAACGTATCCGTTGCAACCTCCTTTAAATCATCGGAGGCTTTTTGCAATTCTTCCAGTTTCTCTGGGGTGACGGTAGCAGTGGCGGTACCTGCTTTGAATACTTTTTTTATCCCTGCAAAAGTGAGGCTAAAATTATTAATTGCATCGGTTCCTGCGGCTTTTGTCAGCTCTGTTTTGTTTAACTCACCTACATTGCCGGCTGCGGCAAATTCTCCGGCAGTCGCGACTAAACTTGCTCCCTCTTTTATTGCTTGAACACCAGGGACTTGTCCGTGTGCGAGATGTTCTGCCGCTTCTTTGCGTCCCGTTATGTTATGTGCCATCTGCTTAATCGGGTCATAGTTTGCTTTTAAAGTGCTCGCTTTTTGTGTGATTTTACTTATTTGTTGATCACCATAGGATTCAGATGTGGGAGATGATATTTGCGGCCTTTCAGCTTGTTGATTTCTATGCTTGTAAAGTTCATATGCTACACCTCCAACACCTAATGCGCCTGTTGCTACTGTTTTAAATATGCGCCCATCTTCATCTATCCCTGTCATTGGATTGTTTCTTACCATACGGTACAGATTTAAACCATCCACTGTTCCTGCTGGGTCTGCGCTTAACCATCTACCTGCCCAAGGTTGATAATAGCGGTAGCCATAATAGTACAGTCCCGTTGCATCACGTTCTTTACCTGAATAACGAATAGTTTTATAACCGGCTTCAATCTGGTTTCTTGCCGCCCATACTGCGGTCCCACCGTAGGGGTAATATTCTTCCCAACTGATAATTTCCCCGTGCATATTCAGTTCCAGTTCGCTGCTGTCTGTCAGATTATCGTAGCTGTATCTGACTTGATTGTTATCTATGCTCGCTGGCTGGCCTTTTTCCCAGTGTAGTACCCGTACTTGTGCCCGCCCCGCTTTTCCAACAGTAATAACTTGCAGGTCTTCCGTTATATTGGCGCCGTTTTGTGTGGTACGCAGTTCCAGGCCGGGCAGGTAAGTGACTCGCCGCTGCATGGCATTCTCTGTTTGCTGCTCATTTACTTTCAGTACCCGCATTCCATCACTGCCATAACGATACCACTCGCTTCCGGTGTTTCCATTCTGGCTGACTTGCTGTAGTTCTCCCCGTGATGTCCAGTTTAGAGATTGCCCTGATAACAGGCTGGTTTGATGACCACCTGCATCAAAGAATGTATCAACGAGATTGGGATCTTTGGTCAGGGTGTTTAAGACGCCACGGTTATTGCGGTTTGAGATAGTCATATCCGTGGTGTAGTTATTGTTACTTGCCGGAGCGCTATGTCGGATCTGCGTCAGGTTGCCGCTATCGTCGTAGGAATAGGTTCGGGTATAGTTGGTATAGGTGTTGTCATCAGTAGGAAGTGGGGTAACTGGGGAAGGAAGTTGGTTTCCTTGTTGACCAATGTTAGCTATTTCGCGGCCGGTTGCTTTGATTAGCTGGTACAAAGAATCATAGGCATAAGCATTTTCCGGTACCACTTTCTGATTACGCCAGAATCGGGTTGCTTCTGCGTCATTACGAATACTGATCACATTGCCAACCGGATCATATTCATAACGTAAGTCCTGTAGTGGTTTTGCGCTATCCTGAGTTCGGCGGGTTGTGATGTTGATTAATCGCAGGGTTTCTGGTTCATAGGTATATTCCGTAATAACGCCGTTACCGTGTTCTTCACGTAATTTTTGTCCGGCTGCTGACCAGGTAAGAGACTGCACAATAACTTTTTCAGACTGGCCTTTTAGTGTTAACCAACTCCCTTTCAATTGACCTGCCACGTCATAAGACAGCCGTTGTACATTTCCCTTCGCATCGATCTGGGTTAGCAGAGCACCAATGGCATCGGTTTTATTTTGAGTCGTGAATATGTTGTCATTCAGTTTTGTACGCCAATTATTTTCATCGTCACTGCGCCAGTCAGCTTCCTGATCGTCGGCTATCAGTTGACGGGATTGCGACAAAATGGTTCCTGTCAGGGAAAGGCTTTCCAGTTGTACCAGCCCCGCAGTGTCATAATGGCGTACACATTGTCCGGCGAGATTTTGGTTTTTCTCCGCATCTGAATGACTTGCCCAGATAAGGCGTTCTGTGATTTTCTCGTTTTCTTGCACCAACTCGGTGACGGTGAGTAAGCGGCCGGGTAGAGTGTTATCTTCATAGTGATTGGTTTGACGAACACCTATTGCATTGATGCTCAGTACTGGGCGTCCTTCGATATCGTTCAATGTAATGGTTCGGCCAGCATCAATACTTTCTTCACGCAGTGTATTGCCAGCCAGATTAAAGACACGAGTAAAGTTCGAACCATTTTGGTTTTTATACCTCCGTGGATCAGTACTTTTTACTTGAAATCCCTGAGTATTGAACTCATAGCGAGTGATTAATTCGCTACTGTTTTCTTCATCAGCTTGAGTACGCAGATATTCCAGAGTACGTACATTCAGCCCTCGGTTATCCAGTACATTGACAGATGGGGTATTTCGGTTAATTGCAGAATTGTAACCAATCATATTTTAGCTCCTTGTGATGTTTCAATTCGTTTAGGCAACTTGGTAGTAACAACCTGAGACTTTACTATGGAATGAATAAATCTTTAACAGAATAGTGTGATAATTTTTGAAATTTACAGTATGGGAATTAATATTTCAATAGATAGAAATAGAATGGTATAAGAGCAGAGAAATTATTTTCATTGAAATTTTTTATGGACGATAAATATTATATTATTTTTTGGATTAATAATATAAATAAAGATTTTTATTTATATTATGTTTTTATATAAAAACCAATAATATTGAATTGGATTGATTTTAAATTTTTTTGAAAATGTCTTTTATCGTTTAATTTGTTTTTGATATTAAAGATTTGTTTGCGGATATTGAAATGAAATATATAAGAAAGTTTGGTGGTTTTTCTATTAACTCTTTGATGTAAAATAAATTAAGAATAATTATTGCCATTGTCTATAATATATGTGTTGGTAAAGTATTTGAATAATTCCAATTTATTAACAGAAGAAAATAATTCAGTTTTATAATTTTTTTCTAACGCATTGATATTATTGATTATGATTTTACTCTGCATTAGTAAGTTAATAGTAATGTCATATATATTAACATTAATTACCTTAGGAAAATAACATTAACTTTAAAAAGGTGTTTCAAATGGCTAGCGTAACTCATATTAGGAAAGTTATTAATGATACTCCCAGAAAAATCTATATTGTGGAAGGTCAAAATAATGGCAGGACTCATATTATTAATGCTAATTCTGTATTGATAACTAACATTAAGGTGCCATGGATTGGGAATCAAGAGGAGAGTAATAAGGCTATCCGTATAACGATAGTGGGTGAACCAAGCACCGCGATTATTTGGGTTTTTCAAGATTATTGGAATCCACCTCATAAGGATCAAATGAAATATTATAAAGGAGAGGATTTTAGCTATGCCAATGCAAAGAATATAGAAGGGCCAAGTTCAGGAGGAGGGAATAAAACTTTGCGTTTCTATATAGATAATAATCAGATATTGAAATTCAAAATAATTTAATTAAGAGAGAACCGCTTCTTGCAAAAAGAAGCGGTTATTTTCTTATTTAGAAACGTCGGTGCCAAAATATTGAGTAGAAATACGCAGATAAGTGCCATCCGCTTTGATATCGGCTAACGCTTTATCGATAGCAGCTTGTAATTCTGGTTCGCCTTTCCGGATTAGAATACCGACCTGATCACCATTGGGTTCAGTTGCGACAATTTTTACCGGTGCATTGGGTTTGTGTTTCTTGAAATCCAAATAGGAGAGATTATCGTTGATAGTAGCATCGGCTCTGCCTGTAGCAACCAAATCAATTGACTGATTAAATCCTTCAGTGGGGACGATTTCTGCGCCGTGACGTTTTGCTAATTGAGCGTAATTACTGGTTAAGGAATGACTTGAAGTTTTACCTTTTAGATCGCTGAACGTTTTAATACTGTCATTATTTTTGCGGGTGATAAGTACGGCTTTAGATATAATATACGGAGCGGAAAAGTCATATTTCTTTTTACGCTCTGGTGTAATAGCGACTTGGTTAATTACTGCGTCATAGCGTTTGGCATCAAGTCCGGCAATAAGCCCATCCCACTTCCCTTCGGTGAATTCCGCTTTGACATTCAGACGGCGTGCGATTTCGTGGCCAATATCAACATCAAAACCGGTTAAGGCTCCTGAAGCATTGTGATAGGTAAATGGCGGATAGGTTCCTTCGGTAGCGATTTTAAATACGCCGGTTGATTTAATGTTATCAAGACCAGACTCTGCACTGGCAGAATATGCAATGCCAAATTGAATGACGCCAGCCAATAATACGGTGAGGAATGCTTTCATTTTATTTCTCCAAACTGTCAGAAAATTTATTTAATCGTAATTGACTTGATGGACTCAAAGCACAATTACGGCAAGGTGCTTTTAACGGTGGGTTATATCTCCCAATCCGGTAAGGTATTCGTTAAAGTTGAAACAAATTCAACCGTCCGCTGCTTGAGGGCACGAGTAAAAATCGTTTTCGATGTCCCCGATTCGACAATTTCGCCAGATTCTAAAAATATGACGTTGTAGGCAAGATTGGCTGCCAGACGCAGATCGTGTGTTGCCATCAACATCGTCGTTCCTTCTTTAGCCAACTGCTTCAATACAGCAACCACTTCCAGCGATAATTCCGGATCAAGCGCGGAAGTTGGCTCATCACACAATAACACTTTGGGAGAAGGTGCCAGCGCTCTGGCAATTGCTACACGTTGTTGCTGACCACCGGATAGCGTGGCAGGCAAGACGTCGACTTTGTGTGACATGCCAACCTTTTCCAGCAGCTCAAGCGCCCGCTTTTTAGCTTTTTCTGGCGACCATTTCTGTACCCAAATCAGCCCTTCCATAATGTTTTCAATCACCGTCAGATGAGGGAAAAGTTGAAAATTTTGAAACACCATGCCGGTTTGCTGGCGGATCCGTTGTATATCCTTATGAGCAATGCGCTCTTTACCGATGAAGGTCATACTTTCACTGCCGATTTGGAGCTTCCCGGCTTGGGGAATTTCTAATAAGTTGATGCAGCGTAACAGCGTGCTTTTGCCACTTCCTGATGGGCCGATCAGGGCGGTAAGACTGCCTTCCTCAATGTTAAGATCAATATTTTTCAGGACCTTTTGCCCGTCAAAACTTTTTTCAATGCCGGAGAGCTGAATCATCTTTTAATTCCTTTGTATCACTCTGTTGTGAGAACTTCTTTTCCAGACGGGTTTGCAATGATGACAATACTGAACTGATTATCAGATAAAGTATTGCAGCCTCGGTATAAAGAATGAGGGGTTGATAAGTCACCGCCGCAATACGTTGTGCAGCAAGGAAAAGTTCCGGTACGGTAATGACTGAGGCTAATGAAGTATCTTTCACCAGAGAAATAAATGTGTTTGAGAGTGGCGGAATAGCGATTCTCGCGGCTTGAGGCAGAATGATCCGGCGTAATGATTGTGTCCAGCTCATACCAATAGAATAAGCCGCTTCCCACTGCCCTTTTGGTACAGATAATAAAGTGGCGCGGATCACCTCAGAGGTATAGGCGCCAATATTCAGTGTGAAACCAATAACGGCTGAGGTAAATGCGCCTAGCGTAATACCAACGCTGGGTAAGGCATAAAAAATAAGAAACAGTTGCACAAGTAACGGTGTACCACGGATCAGCCATACGTAGAATTTGGCGACAGCAATAAGCGGTTTTGGCCCGTAAAGCCGGATTAGTGCAACGATAAACCCAAGTATGATACCAAGAGTAAAGGTAATAAGCGTCAGCGGAATAGTGAAAGTAAAGCCCGCATAAAGCATAGGCCAGAAAGAATCGAGTACTAAATTAAACCAGGAGGGCTCCATATACTTTCCCTATTGTGTAATATAAAAATATATTTATTTTTATGAGATTGTTTTAAATATCATATGGCAAGCTGGGAGTTTATATATATAAAATAAAGTTATATCATATGATCATTTTAGATATATAAAAGGGTTTGTATAAATCAATATATTTCATGTTTGATGAAAATATTCCCTAATTCTTCAATTCAACTGGATTAGCGATAAAGTTCCCTGGTTAGAGTTTGTATCTAACGTTGAGGGAACTGGTTTATTTGAGTAAGGTATGTTTCACTTATTCGGGAGTATTGTCGCCAAAGTATTGAGCCCAGATGCGCTGATAGGTACCATCGGCTTTGATATCAACGATTGCTTTATCAATAGCCGTTTTTAGTTCTGACTCGCCTTGGCGGAGTAAAATTGCTGTTTGCCCTGCGTTTGGATCCGACGCAACAATTTTCACCGGTGCATTTGGCTTGTGCTTCTTATAGTCCAGATAAGAGAGGCTATCGTTGATAGTGGCATCGGCTCTACCGGTACTGACCAGTTCGATTTCCTGGCTAAATCCATTCGTGCCGATGATTTCCGCGCCATTATTTCTTGCTATCTGAGCGAAGTTGTTGGTCAGAGTATGTGCTGAGGTTTTGCCTTGCAAATCGCTGAATGTTTTTATGCTGTTGTTATCTTTATTGGTGATAAGTACGGCTTGAGATGTGATATATGGGATAGAAAAATCATATTTTTTCTGGCGCTCAGGAGTAATCGCAATTTGATTAATGACAGCATCAGAACGCCCGGCATCCAACCCGGCAATAAGCCCATCCCATTTTCCCTCAATAAATGTCGGTTTGACATTCAGCCGATGGGCAATTTCACGACCGATATCGACATCAAAACCAGTCAAAGTGCCTGAAGCGTCGCGATAGGTAAAGGGTGGATAAGCCCCTTCAGTCGCAATTTTGAATATGCCGGTGGATTGAATCTTATCAAACGTTGATTCTGCATTGGCAGGATGTACAAGACCGAATTGCACAGTACTTGCCAATAACAGGGTAAAAATTATTTTCATTTTATTTCTCCAGATTATTATAGCTATTAAATTATAATTTGATGTTTTACTGGTAATAATATATTTATTTGTGTGAATTTATTCCAGATATAATATGAGAAATTTAATGATTTATATATAAAATAAAATTATATCATATTGTAATTTCAGATATATAAATATGAAAAAATGAATAAAATAAATATTTATTATATGTGTCCTTATTAATGAAATAGTTGTTGTTATTTTCAATATATTTGATGGTGTTTATATAGAATGGGCTGAATTTACATTTTATTATAAATTTTATCGTTTACGTTTTGAATTAAAAAGCCACTGACAACGAATTGCAGTGGCTTTGATGAAAATTTACTTGTTGAGAATATTATAGCGCAGCAATGGTTTCCTTCTGAGCTAACAGCTTCTCTTTTGATGCATTACAGGTTGCCAGGCGTTCACGCTCTTTAGTGACAACGGCTTCGGGCGCACGGCTGACAAAGCCTTCATTCGACAGTTTACCTTCAATGCTGCCAATCTCTTTATCCAGCTTCTCAATCTCTTTATCCAAACGGCTCAACTCGGCTTGTTTATCGACTAAGCCCGCCATTGGGATTAACACCTCTGCACCATTAATCAGCTTGGTTACAGAAACCGGTGCTTCTTCACCAGCAGGCAGCAGAGTGACAGCAGAGAGGCGGCCCATTGCCTGAATAAAATTCAGGTTTTCCGCTACACGACGTTGCGCGCCTGCATCAGCATTACGTAGCAGAACTTCTAGCGGCTTACCTGGTGCGATGTTCATTTCAGCACGAATATTGCGTACCGCAATAATCGCTTCTTTAATCCATTCCAGATCGATTAGCGCGAGTTCATCTGCTTTCGCCTGATCAAATTCTGGGAACGGTTGCAGCATAATGGTATCTGCTTCAATCTCCTTAACCACTTTCACCCGCTGCCAAATGGTTTCGGTGATAAATGGAATAATAGGATGGGCCAGACGCAATAACCCTTCCAGAACTTCAATCAATGTATGGCGGGTACCACGAACTTCTGCTTCTGAACCTTTGTTGATCGCCGGTTTAGACAGCTCCAGATACCAGTCACAGAACTGATTCCAGGTGAATTCATAAAGAATATTGGCAGCCATATCAAAACGATAGGTATCCAGTGCTTCACGATAAGCTTTTACTGTCTGGTTAAATTCAGCCAGGATCCAGCGATCAGCCAGTGACAGCGCCATTTCGCCGCCATTTTGGCCGCAATCCTGACCTTCCGTATTCATTAGAACAAAACGGCTGGCGTTCCACAGTTTGTTACAGAAATTACGATAACCTTGCAGACGCTTCATATCCCAGTTGATATCACGGCCCGTAGAGGCCAATGCCGCCAGTGTAAAGCGCAGGGCATCGGTACCGTGAGATTCAATACCCGCCGGGAATTGCTTCTCTGTACGCTTGCGGATTTTTTCAGCCAATTGTGGCTGCATCATATTGCCGGTACGTTTTTCCAGCAGATCTTCCAGAGAAATACCGTCAACCATATCCAGCGGGTCAATGACATTTCCTTTGGATTTGGACATCTTTTGGCCTTCGTCATCCCGGATAAGACCGGTCATGTAGACGGTCTTAAATGGAACCTGAGGTTTGCCATTTTCATCTTTGATGAAATGCATGGTCATCATGATCATACGGGCAATCCAAAAGAAAATGATGTCAAAGCCACTCACCAACACGTCCGTTGGATGGAAAGTTTTCAGTGCTTCAGTTTGTTCTGGCCAGCCAAGAGTAGAAAAAGTCCACAGACCGGAAGAGAACCAAGTATCCAGGACATCTTCATCTTGGTTTAGGGCGATATCTGCACCCAGATTATTTTCACGACGAACTTCTTCTTCGTTGCGGCCTACATAGACATTACCTTCAGCGTCATACCACGCCGGGATACGGTGGCCCCACCACAATTGACGGGAGATACACCAGTCTTGAATATCGCGCATCCAGGAGTAATACATATTTTCATACTGCTTAGGTACGAACTGGATATCGCCATTTTCAACGGCTTCGATAGCCACTTTCGCCAGAGGCGCTGTACGGACATACCATTGATCAGTCAGCATTGGCTCAATAACCACACCACCACGATCGCCATAAGGAACGGTCAGATCATGAGCTTTGATTTCGGCCAGCAGACCCAGTTTTTCAAACTCAGCAACCATCGCTTTACGGGCGGCAAAACGCTCCATGCCTTGGTATTCAGCCGGAATATCAGAACAGTAGGCATCAGAAATCTCGCCATTGGTATCGAAAACTTCTGCTTCATTACGGATATTGCCATCAAGTGTCATGATATTGATCATTGGCAGAGCATGGCGTTTACCTACTTCATAGTCATTGAAGTCATGGGCAGGCGTGATTTTCACGCAACCGGTGCCTTTTTCCATATCCGCGTGTTCATCACCGACAATAGGAATGCGGCGGTTAACTAATGGCAGAATGATCTGTTTGCCGATTAAATCCTTATAACGCGGATCTTCCGGGTTAACTGCTACACCGGTATCGCCCAGCATAGTTTCAGGCCGGGTAGTTGCAACGATCAGGTAATCTTTACCTTCTGCGGTTGTTACGCCGTCAGCCAGCGGATAACGCAGATGCCACATAGAACCTTTAATTTCCCGGTTCTCAACTTCCAGATCAGAAATTGCAGTGTGCAGTTTCGGGTCCCAGTTAACCAGACGTTTGCCCCGGTAAATCAGGTTTTCTTTATATAAACGGACAAAAGCTTCTTTTACGGCGTTGGACAGACCTTCATCCATGGTAAAACGTTCACGCTCCCAGTCAACAGAGTTACCCAGACGGCGCATCTGATTGGTAATCGTGCCGCCAGACTCTGCTTTCCACTGCCAGATTTTATCGATAAAAGCATCGCGGCCATAATCGTGACGGGTTTTGCCTTCTTCTGCTGCGATCTTACGTTCAACTACCATTTGAGTAGCAATACCTGCATGGTCAGTACCGGATTGCCATAAGGTGTTTTTACCCTGCATCCGCTGATAACGGATCATCGTATCCATAATAGTTTGCTGGAACGCATGGCCCATATGCAGACTGCCCGTCACATTTGGTGGCGGGATAACAATACAGAAACTTTCGCGGCTGGTATCACCATTAGGTTTGAAATAACCACTTTTCTCCCAATGGGTATAAAGAGGCTGCTCAATTTCTTTAGGATTGTAAGTTTTATCGAGAGATGGCTCGGATTGCGTTTGGTTAGCGGGTGTTTTTTCCATTTTATCTTGATACTTAGTCTGTTGGCGGCGTTGCCATGGTCAAATTAAAGCCGACGCTGCGATATGTTTTATATCGTTCACGCGCCAACTGTTTCAAATTTTCATCTATAGGAACGAAGTCTATCACTTCATGGAAAGCGGTGGCAAAGTCTGCAAAGTGCGGCAGCAGATTTATCAGGATATCACGGGGGGCGTTTCCCCGTTTTTGTGGCCAACATAACTCAACCGGGGCGCCATATCTTGGCCCTTCACCCGCGAGGTTATGCGGGACGAACTGATGAGGCTCCCGTTGCCATAAAGCTTCATCTAACTTTTCTGCCTGTTGTTGATCTTCACAGGCAATCAGCACCCGCTTTCCTGCTCGCCATTGGTCAGCCGTGAGTTGACATGCTAGCCATTCGTGAGCCTGCAAATCCTCTTGAGGTGATGGCTGTTCCAGTAAATAAAACGTGGCACTTTTCATTAATGTCTCTGTTACGAAAAAAGGGCATTGTAAATGCCCTTTAATAAGCGGGGGAGATCAAATCAATCGTCGTTATTGATACCGGCATTGCCTGCACGATTTAACAGGAATTGCGACAGTAATGCAACCGGGCGGCCTGTGGCACCTTTTGCTTTACCTGAACGCCATGCAGTACCGGCAATATCCAGATGTGCCCAGTGATATTTTGTGGCGAAGCGAGATAGGAAGCAGGCCGCGGTAATTGCGCCACCTCCACTGCCACCGGTATTTGCCAGATCAGCGAAATTAGAATCGATTTGCTCAAAAAACTCATCGGTCATTGGCAGGCGCCATGCGCGATCACCTGATTGTTCAGAAGCATTTAGTAGTTCATGGGCCAGTGGATTATGGTTGGATAGTAATCCACTGTAATGATTACCAAGAGCAGTGATGCAAGCACCAGTCAATGTGGCGATATCAATGACTAGTTCCGGATCAAAACGTTCAACGTAAGTTAACGTGTCACACAGAACCAATCGGCCTTCTGCATCCGTATTGAGCACTTCGACAGTCTGACCAGATAGGGTGGTTAAAATATCTCCAGGTCGGTAAGCTCGACCTCCTGGCATATTCTCACAGCCTGCCATGACACCGATGACATTGAGCGGTAGTTGTAACTCAGCAACCACACGCATAACACCATAAACTGTTGCCGCACCACACATATCGTATTTCATCTCATCCATGCTACCCGCAGGTTTGATTGAAATACCACCAGAGTCAAAAGTCAGGCCCTTGCCAACAAGGATAATGGGTTTGGCATTTTTATCAGGACTGCCTTTATATTCCATGACTGACATGAGAGATTCATTCTGAGAACCCTGACCAACAGCCAAATAGGCGTTCATTCCCAGCTCTTTCATCTGCTCTTCACCAATGACTTTGGTTGTAATATGACTATTGGCAGAATCTGCGAGTTGGCGTGCCTGAGAGGCCAGGTAAGCTGCGTTACAGATATTTGGCGGCATATTGCCAAGATCTTTGGTCGCTTTGATACCGGCAGCAATAGCAAGGCCGTGTTGGATCGCACGTTCACCACTAGTCAGCTCCCGGCGAGTCGGAACATTGAAGACCATTTTACGCAGTGGGCGGCGTAACTCATTTTTATTACTTTTAAGCTGGTCGAAAACATAGAGAGACTCTTTGGCTGTTTCTACCGCTTGGCGCACTTTCCAGTAATTATTGCGGCCTTTAACATGCAACTCTGTTAAGAAGCAGACTGCTTCCATTGAACCTGTTTCATTAAGGGTGTTGATCGTTTTGTGGACAATCTGTTTATATTGACGTTCATCTAGTTCTCGTTCTTTACCGCAGCCGATGAGCAAAATACGTTCAGATAACACATTGGGAACATGATGCAGCAGCAGAGATTGACCAACTTTGCCTTCCAGTTCACCACGGCGCAGCAAGGCGCTGATATAACCATCACTTATTTTATCGAGCTGTTCGGCAATAGGGGAAAGGCGGCGGGGTTCGAAAACGCCGACAATGATACACGCACTGCGCTGTTTCTCCGGGCTACCGCTTTTTACACTAAATTCCATGCGTTCTCCTGAATCTTAAAGACAAAGACGGACGCTATCGTTAAAATATAGCGTTCCGCATTAATCTACCCCATAGAAAGTTCACTCTTTATGTTAAGCTAAACGCACTACTTAATAATTGTTTAGCTAACTATTTAAGTATGTTCTGATTGGGAACCTAAATAAATATGAAATGCTTCGAGAACATTTTAGCAATAGGGAAGCCAAACTGATGCATATAATAAATAGTAGATATACAATGAAGTTAGCCATTTTCCTGCAAAAAGACAAGTTTTCACAGGCGTAATAAGCGTGATCATCATTAGATATCTGGTACGGGAAACCCTGAAAAGCCAAGTTGCGATACTCTTTATCCTTTTACTGATTTTTTTCTGTCAAAAATTAGTAGAAATTCTGGGTGCAGCAGTGGAAGGAAAAGTCCCGGCAAATTTGGTTTTATCCTTGTTAGGACTGGGTGTGCCTGAAATGGCGCAGCTTATTTTACCCCTGAGTCTTTTTCTCGGGGTGTTGATGACTTTCAGCAAACTCTATACTGAAAGTGAAATTACTGTTATGCATGCGTGTGGCTTGGGCAAACGCGTGTTAGTGGTTTCAGCACTTATTCTGGCATTGTTGACTTCCGCGCTGGCGGCGGTGAATGTCATTTGGGCAATGCCGTGGTCCTCAATATATCAGGAACATGTGCTGGCTGACGCCAGGGCTAACCCAAGCTTGGCGGCGATAATGGAAGGAAGATTCAAACCTTCCAATGACGGTAACTTGGTGCTCTATATTGGCAACGTGCACGGCGATAAATTCGAAAACGTATTTCTTGCCCAGCTTCGTCCGGCTGATAACCAGCGCCCTTCAGTTGTGATCTCGGATGGCGGTCATATGGTGGAGCGGCCTGATGGTAAACAGATGGTTGTCCTTAACCACGGTACCCGTTACGAAGGTACTGCAATGCTGCGGGATTTCAGAATTACCGAATTCAATGATTATCAAGCGGTTATTGGGCATCAGGCTTCGACTGTAGATGGTGATAAAATTGAACAAAAGTCCATGACTCAATTATGGCAAAATGATGATAAAGATTCCCGCGCTGAGTTCCATTGGCGCTTGACCCTGGTGCTCTCGGTATTGATTATGACCATGATGGTTGTACCATTAAGTGCGGTGAACCCACGTCAGGGCCGGGTACTCAGTATGTTGCCTGCGATGCTGCTTTACCTAATCTTCTTCTTACTGCAAAGTTCCCTGCGTTCTAACGGTAGCAAGGGCAAATTGGATCCGATGATCTGGATGTGGGCGGTTAACGGGGCTTATCTGATGCTGGCGCTGATTCTCAATATCTGGGATACCGTACCGATGCGCAGAATTCGGGCCCGTTTCAAAGGTAGAGGAGTAGCCTGATGTTTGGTGTATTGGATCGTTATATTGGGCGAACTATTCTACAAACTATTCTGATGACACTCTTTATGCTGGTATCACTCTCCGGCATTATTAAGTTTGTTGACGAGTTGAGAAGAGTGGGGAGGGGGGAATATACCACTCTTTCCGCAGGTCTTTATGCTTTGCTGAGTGTGCCGAAAGATATTCAGATATTCTTCCCGATGGCCGCTTTACTTGGGGCCTTATTGGGGCTTGGCACGCTGGCAACCCGCAGCGAGCTGGTGGTTATGCAGGCTTCTGGTTTTACCCGTATGCAGGTTGCTGGCTCAGTCATGAAAACGGCAATTCCGCTGGTGATCCTGACCATGGTTATTGGTGAATGGGTTGCGCCACAAGGTGAACAGATGGCACGTAACTACCGGGCTCAGAAGATATTTGGTGGTTCTTTGGTTTCAACAACCAGAGGTATGTGGGCGAAAGACGGGGCCGATTTTATCTACATCCAGCAGTTAACGAGTGATACAGAGATTAAAGGCGTTAATATCTATCATTTTGATGATGAAAAAAAACTACTCTCTGTAAAGTATGCTGCCAGTGCTATTTACGATGAAGATAGTGACTTGTGGAAGCTTTCTCAAGTGGAAGAATCTGACCTGACAGACAGCAAAAAAATCACGGGATCACAGAGTATCTCTGCTGACTGGAAAACCCGGCTGACACCACAAAAATTGGGTGTTGTCGCACTCGACCCTGACGCGCTTTCCATCAGTGGCTTGTATCAGTACATCAAGTATCTTAAACAGACTGAGCAGGAATCAGGGCGTTATCAACTGAATATGTGGAAAAAGATATTTGCCCCATTTTCAGTTGCGGTAATGATGTTGATGGCGCTTTCCTTCATATTTGGCCCCCTGCGTACCGTACCTATGGGGGTTAGGATAATCACAGGGATCAGTTTTGGCTTTTTGTTTTATGTCCTCAACGAGATCTTTGGCCCACTGAGTTTGGTTTACAGTATGCCGGCAGTTTTGGCAGCGCTGCTACCCAGTTTTCTATTCCTTACTGTGAGTATTTATTTACTGCTTAAGAGACAGTAACTTTTAGAAATTGCGGTGTGGGTGATGGGAATCAGATATTAGAGGAGCCGCAGGGATGGAGAACTAAGCGGGAAACTCCATCCCAGGTATCTCGATTTATAAAACTCAGATTCAAACTTGTTTGTAATTCTTTGACAACGCGGTTACCAGTTGATTAACCCCGGTCGTTACACTGCTGAACTTACTGCGTTGCTTCCGGGTAATCACCACAAATACTCCGATATTCTGCTCGGGGATCATTGCCATATACGTATTGAACCCACCGCCACCACCGGTTTTCTGATAAATTCCCGGTACATCACCACGGGCGTTCATGTAAACCCAGCCAAGGCCGACGCCATCTGCCTGACCGGCAACATCCATCCCTTTAATTGAAGCCAGATCGGAACGCTTAAAATAAACTCCCTGTTCGCGGCTGGCGGTCTGCTTACGTAACTGACTGTCTGATGACAAAAACTGCTGCATCCAGCGTTGCATATCTCTTGGCGTTGAATAAATTCCACCACTACCCGCTGCTGCAACAGTGTTAAGGCATGGGCTGGATTTATCACTTTCCATCAGACGGGCGCACTGAGAGCGGCTTGGTGTCAGTGTGGTGTCTTTCATGTAATAAGGGCCGGTGATCTTATCGTGCAACAAGCGGGTATATGGCTTACCTGCGGCCTTAGAGAGCGCATCCGCTAATAAATCGTAAGCCAGATTGGAATAGGATACAGTTGTGCCTGGAGATACATCTAATTGAGCGGTTTTCAACCAAGTCCAGCGATTGGCTTGTGTAGGCCAGACAAAAACAGGGCGCGCCCATTGACCTCCAGGTTGTTCACGAGGTAAACCACTGGTATGGCTTGCCAGGTGGAACAACCGGATAGGCTGAAGAGGGCTGTATTGAGGCACTTTCACGCCATAATAGCTGTAATCCTGCAATGGATCGGTGGAACGCAGAATCTTATCCTCTTCCAGCTTGATCATAATCTCACTGGTCATCAGCTTAGTCAGCGAGGCGATGCGGATAACGGAATCAGGCTTAGGACGGATGCCGTTTCCCGGATGGGTTTCACCGAAACTGCGGTAAACTACCTGATTATTATCAATCACCACCATCGCCATGCCTTGGGCATTGCTGCCATTGAAAATATCCTGAGCGTACTGATCAACCAATTGCGAAGCTAACTTTTTAGTTCTCGCGTTTCCTTCAAACACCTCCCATTTCAATGGTTGCTTCTTTGGTTGCAGAAACTTTGGCGAATAGGTTTTATCGGAAGAAGAACAGGCTGCGAGAGCCAACACCATGGCAGAAACAGGGAAGATCTTAAAAAACTGTTTATTCATTTTGAATTAACCAATCAGGCATACTTCCAGTGAACTTACGGACAGGATAGAGATATCAAAATACGGTTACTTATTCTTTTTAAACAGCATCATCAACGCGCCAATGACAATGCCCAAAAAGATACCGGCACCAATCCAGCTAATAATCGTCATAACCATTTACCTCATAGTGAATTATCATCCAGATTATATAAGGTGATTATAAGTTGTCTATCGGCGTCAGGTGTTTCAGCCAACTATAGTGATATAAAACTGTTTTAGGTTTTTTTTCGGTTGTGAGCTGGTGTTGAATAGGAAGATTAATTTTAGACTGAAAAGATATTGCTGAGTATGCTTTATACTTGTCTGGGGCTTTTGTGTTTAAAAATTGAGCGTGCATTTACATGGAATAGATAAAAATGATCTTTTTTTCGACGGTTAAACTAAATCAGTAGGATAACTATTGCTAACAGATCACTGACAGGTATAATGGCCCCGTTCTCCGCATACTACTTCAGTGCCGAAGTGGCGAAATCGGTAGACGCAGTTGATTCAAAATCAACCGCCTTCGGGTGTGCCGGTTCGAGTCCGGCCTTCGGCACCATTTGACCTTCCAGAGATGTCCATAATCTTCCATAACTATATGAAAAAACAACAAATTACTTAGTTTTTGAGTCTATAATCGTCCATTCGTATCCGTTGACATCCATGATATTTGGGGGTCAAATTGGGGGTCATTTCTTTTCGATAATGAGTTGACCCCCAAATTATGCCTTTAACAGACATGGAAGCTCGTGCGGCAAAGCCCCGTGAAAAAGAATACAAACTTACCGATGTACAAGGTTTGTATCTTCTCATCAAACCCAATGGCTCAAAACGCTGGTATCTGAAATATCGGTTTGCGGGTAAAGAAAGCCGGATTGCTTTAGGTGCATATCCTCAAGTAACACTGGGGAAAGCTAGAGAGCAACGCGATAGTATCAAGATAATGATCCGTAATGGCATCAATCCCAGTAAAAAAAGAGAAGTAGAAAAACAAGAAGCAATTGCCGAAACCTTAACTTTTGAAAAAGTGGCTAGGGATTGGCACAGTAGCAATAAGCGTTGGTCAACAACGCATTCAGAACGAGTACTGGGTGATCTCCGACGTAATGTTTTCCCTGCGATTGGGAATAAAAGTATTGCAACTTTAGAGGTCAAAGATCTGTTGGCACCTCTCAAAGAGATAGAAAGCAGTGGTCGATTGGAACTCGCTTCCAGACAACAACAAAGGATTACTGCTATTATGCGCTATGCGGTACAAAATGGCTTGATCGCTCGCAATCCTGCTCAAGATCTCAAAGGTGCGTTGGCGACACGCAAATCAACTCATCGTCCTGCTCTTCCTCTTGAAAAATTACCCGATTTTCTTACTCGTCTTGAACACTATAAAGGACGCCACTTAACTATTTTAGCTGTCCGACTGACTCTATATATATTTATTCGTTCCAGTGAACTCCGTTTTGCACGCTGGAGAGAAGTTGATCTGGATAAAGCACTTTGGACAATTCCAGCAGAAAGAGAGCCTATTGATGGTGTTAAACATTCTCATAGAGGTTCGAAGATGCGAACGGTACATCTTGTACCTTTATCCCACCAAGCTCTTGAATTATTAAAACAGATAAAAAAATTATCTGGAGATAATGAGTTAATCTTTCCGGGCGATCATAATCCAAATAAGCCAATGAGTGAGAACACAATAAATGCTGCTTTAAGGACGATGGGTTATGACACTAAAACAGAAGTCTGTGGACATGGTTTTAGAGCAATGGCTTGTAGTGCTTTAGTTGAATCAGGATTATGGTCAAAAGATGCAGTTGAGCGGCAGATGAGCCATCAGGAACGTAACAGTGTACGAGCTGCTTATATTCATAAAGCAGAACATTTGAAAGAACGTAAATTAATGGTTCAGTGGTGGGCTGATTACTTGGATCAATGTAGAAAGGAGTTTATTGATCCCTATGAATTTTCAAATAAGAAATAGGGTTAAAATAACCATATAGAAACACATTAATTTACTGTGTAAAAAGGCCCACTTTGAGTAGTGGGGAATAGATGTTTTGAGTGAGGGATGTTTTTTTAAGAGTTATAAAGTCTCTCTAACCTGGATATTTTAATATTGTTACCTTTTATAACGGGAAGGCCAGATAATTTCAGATGAAATCCCTAACGCATCAGCAATAATTCTTTCTCCTTTAGGCCAGTGGCGTGTCAATGCGTTGGCTAGTGTAGATGAAGCTAGTCCAGCGCTCCTTGATAAAGCAGCTAATGTTATTCCTTTCTTTTTTAGTCCGGCAATAATATCGGCTGGATGCCAATCTTGTTGAATCATATTTTATATTCTCCTGAGTGGCGACATAAAATAATTATCCTTTCATGGATTCTATCTGTAAATAGTTAAAGTTAAAAAATACTATTATTTTACTATTCCCCCGTTTAAATGCCCCCATTCATTACCCATTTCATTCCCTTTAAATAAAGAAAAGACGTTTTTATAATTACAGAACAATGTAAATACTCTATTGAATGTCACTGAATAGGATTGTTTTAGATATTATATTATGAACGGGTTAAATAACTACATGTCCATAGAAAAAATATACCCATGTTTCCCCCGTTTTATCCCCCACGATATATGGATTTTTATTTCCCCCACATTGATATTATTAAAATCGCTTAAGGTCAGACAGAATAAGGGTTTCACGTGCTTCCCCCTTTTAGGTGTACTTAATAAGTGGCAAGTGGGGAGTATTGCCGGATTTCTGACAATATCCCCCACATTTACCATTTATTCCCCCGTATTGGAGTGGCGTTGATTAATGCGGATATCTTCACCCAATACGGTCAATAAGCCATCATTTTCCAGTTTGTCCAGCCAACGGCTGAATTTCTTTGATACATCGATGCCTTTTGCTCGTAAGTCATCCCGTACCTGTGATTTTGTGCAGGAATCGCTTTGGGCTGTTCGGTTACGAACAGATTCCCATAGGGCCAGATGATTGTCTGACAGACGCCGGACATGGGCCAGTGCCACATCACTGGCTGCGGTATCTTGAGGTTGTCTGGGCTGATCTGACAACACCAGAGAGGTAATCTCTTCACCATCTTCATCAATACAAATGCTGACCGGATGCAGGTCGTAAGCGACTTGTGGCGGTTCATCAGCATCTTTCATTTTAGTACAGCTTAATATCAGTGCTTCTTTATCATTTTCACGGCGGATATTAAACTCCGCATCCAGTGCTGCCCGAAAGGCGCTGGAGCCTCTTGCGCCTTTATCTTGGTCTTTGCCGGAATGGTGCACAACAAGTACGGTGGCGTTTGTTTTGGCTTTGATATAGTCGCAGCCCTGAATAAACGCGCCCATATCTTTAGCGGTGTTTTCGTCTGAGCCGCCAAAACAACGGGCGAGGGTGTCCAGTACAATCAGACGAACAGGTAATCCGGTTTCCTGTTCGACATCTTTGGCGGCACAAATCACCTGTTCAGCGCTTTCCGGGTTAGCAGGAAATACTGGGCAGTCTATACGGTAAAGGGCGTCTATCGGGCTGTTATCATTCAGGCTGCTTTCCCATGCCCGGATACGACGAGGAACTCCCAGTCCCCCTTCACCCACCACATAAACCACCGCTCCCCGATTGACTCGTTTACCTGCCCATGCTTTACCTGTGGCAATATGACATGCCCATGACACCGCCAAAAAAGATTTATAAGAACCACTGGGGCCGTAAATACTGGCTAAGGAGTTACTGGGCAAATGGCCTTTAATCAGATAATCCTGATGAGTATCAAATCCTTCAGAACTTCTGCGTAAAGGTAATGATGTGCTGTAAGTCGTCGGAAGACAAGTTACAGGAAGGGGACTGATGATTTTATCTGTCTGATGATAAAAGGCTGTTCGGGTGGCTTCATCACCGTATTGCCTGCGGTAATCATCCCAGTCAGCCTGATAGTCTGTTGGTGGCAGGGCAACCTTTCCCTGTATTGCATTAGCGGCCTGTTCTGCCTTAATTTTTCCGGTGTTCTCTTCATCTGCATTAATATCATTATCCCCCGCGATAATAAAAACACCGTGGGGATGTTGAGCTTTAAGCGTTTTTGCTACATTGAGCAGATTATTAGCGGAAATGGCGGCATAGATTGCACTGTTACGGTTAATAACGGCCAGTGATAAGCCAGTGGCATAACCTTCTGTAATGATAATGTCATCATGAGAATCAGGCTCGCGGACAGCAGCAAAAGCCCCTTTTAACTGACTGCCGGATAATAATCGCTTACTGCCGTCAGGGTGAATCAATTGGGCACCGCAATATTCTCCCGAAATATTAACCAGTGGCAACACCAGTGTATTTTCTGGAAACATCACATTGCCTGTTTTTTGACAGTAAGCCGGCGGGAACAGAAAAACGGGTTCAGCTAAATTTTTGCGGAGCAAATAAGGGCTTGCGCCCTTAATGCACTGATTTAATAATAAACTGACCCGTTCAGCAATCGGCACCTGAATAACAGAAGCTTTTTTTCTGGCTGGCGCTGTTGACGGAAGTTCTGACAACTCAGATATCCACCTTGCCGCTTCAATCAACTGACAGCCTTCAGATTTTGCCAATAAATCCAGTCCATCTCCATGACCGCATTCAGCCCGATTACAAATCCATGTACCATTACCGTCTTTATCATCAAATCGGAACCGGTCTTTCCCTCCGCACATGGGGCATAGGTATCTGCACAATTCTCGTCAGAATGGTATTAATATTCAGTATGCTTTCAACTTTTCTATCGCCGGGCTCGATGCCCGGCTCAACCGTCGATATCAATCTTTGGTTAAACAACATATGACCCCTGCCACTTCCCTTGCGCCGGCGATTAAAGATATCGCCAGTGCCCAGAAGACGACCTTTGCCACCACTCAGGCCGTCTGGCGTTTTCTCAACAATGACCGTATTTCATTTAGCCAGCTTAATCAGCCGATGATTGAACTGGCCCGACAGGGCATCGCTCAGAGTTCCCATGCTTATGCGTTGGTGGTTCATGACTGGTCTCGCTTACAGTTTGCCTCACATCCGCATAAAGCCCAGCGTCTTCAGATGACCCATGCCCGGGATATCGGTTATGAGCTGCAAACCAGCCTGCTGGTTGATGCCGCTTCCGGTCTGCCAATCGCCCCGGTGGCACAGTCACTGACGGACAATACCGGATGTCACTCCACGCTGGATGAGAACCGGCTGCTTCCAGGAACGCATCTGGATGCGTTGACAGCCTGTATCAACCAGATTGAAGCCCTGGAACTGGGTAAAACATTGATTCATGTGATTGACCGGGAAGGTGATTCGGTGGGCCATCTGCGTCAGCTCAGTGCGCAGGGATTTCGGTGGTTAATCCGGGGAAAAGAGGGCCATCGTGTTGAATACCATGGAGAAACACAAAAACTCGGTCAGGTGGTATAAAACCTGTCTTTTTACGTCACCGGACTGTGGATTACAAACGGCGGAAAGCGAGCCTGGCGGTGAGTGAAAACCACCTTTGCTAACCCTCGCCCCCCCTCGGAATCTCATCAAAAAAAAAACCTTTCATTTGCCCAAAGTAATCACATGGCGATTGCTCCCCGTGACGCTTATACTTGTCCAGATGATGCATGAGGATGGGCTGCGGCTGCCGCAGTGGACCCTCTTACCGAATGCGGAACATTAACAGAATGCCTGTGGGCTGGCGCTTTGCGATGATTGGCAGGCACAACAATGCCCGCCTGAGACAGAATCGCGGGCCAGCGGTGGCGGGATTGCCGGACAATATCAGAAACGAAGGAGGGCATGATTTTCCTCCTCAGTGGTTTCCCCAACCAGCATTTTACTGAGCAGTTCAATGCGTTCCCATAAAATGAAAGCTAGGATTTCCTTAAACGCGAGATTATTTTGCTCAATAATACTATTGATAAGTGCCCGGCAGTGGTCGAGTACTTCTTCTGAGTTTTCAGGGCGGTAATCATGCATAAAACACCCCTGCCAGAGAAAAAGTCTTAGAACGGGAGAATAGTTGACATTGTAGATAAAACAGCCAGTTTTGGGGTGGTAGGTAGAGGTTAAGAGGGGGTATAGCCATAAGGCAGCCTCCATTGTGTGCGAACTATCGCTACCACCAGAGACGCTAACCTCAAGGGTGGCAGCCCAGACAGGGTTAGCGTTACCGGACACAATGGAAACCGGCGCTTCTTTCGAAGCCCCTGCCTGAGCCACCATAGACAACAGGTGTACAAAGGCACCAGCATTGAATAGCCTAAAACAGGCGTCTAATGCTGCCATCATGTTAATCGGAACGCTAACTCCGGCTGCGGATTTTGCCGCAGCGCGTGAACTATACCTCAGTAATTTACTGATTATCAACTTATAATTAAGGTTAAAAGCCTCATTCAGACTCATCCCTGTGTTTCCTTGCGATTGTTGATTTTATTGATAATCCATTCATCAATTTCTTTTTCTACCCATGCAACTGAGCGTGCTCCCAGACTGACAGATTTAGGAAACTCGTCTTGCTGCATCAAATGGTAAATCCATGATTTCTTTAAACCGACTTTTTTCATGACATCCGCCAGACGTATTAAGGTTGTCTCTGCCATTTTTCAATCTTCCTTTTGACTATAAACTCGTTCAACATAACGCCCGCGACCATCACCGTGACCTAAATCCATTGAGACTAAGGCTCTGGCTTCCTGACGAGTAAAACCGCTTTCTTGGTAAAACTTCAATGCATCCTGTGCCCATGCGTAGCGCAAACTGTGCGGGGCATAACAGCCTGTTAATCCCAATTGTGTCGTATGAGCACGCCAGTAGTTCATAGCTTGTTTGAGGTTGGGTTTATCAATCAGTCTGCCGCCGCGTTGTTCTGCAATTTCAATGGCTTTCTCAACGGCTTTTTTCACGGCTTCCACATTCAGTACATGGGTTTGCCTTGGGCGACCACCTTTTGTACCGAAAATTATATGAAGTTTAGGTTCAGGCTGGTTAAGCTGTTTTTGCCAGCTTTTCAGCGAAGCACTACACTGAACGGCTTCCTGAGAACGCAGCCCCATCAAACGAGTAAGCTGGAGAGTGACAGCCAGTCCGGCATCGTATTTTGTTGCTTTCTGATAAACCGCCTGAAAAAGCACATCAGGAATGGCTTGTTTTGTCCCTGCTCGGCTGGCACCACTCAATCCCAATGCCTGATTACTCAGCCGGGGAGAGGTGCTTAACTTGGTCCGACCCGCCAGAAGAAAGATATGGCGAAGTGCCGACATTTCATTTTGCAGGGTACGTTTGGCTATCCCTTGAGACAGTCGGGCATGGATATAACTTTCAATGTGTTTGGTCTTTAAATGGTTGAGGTTTTTCACCTGGATATTCAGCCTTAGCAAAAACTCGCCTAATCGTCCCGCTATCCTAATGCGGTCATGGCAGGTTTTATGACTGCCTCCGGCTTGTCGGGCAAAAGTTTGCATTTCCCTGACTAATCGACTCATATCACCCCTTATTTTTCACCTGATAACATCAAATCTCTGGCGCGCGACAATTCTGACAAAACAGAGGTTATCTGTTTTGCCCTTGAACGATACCTGTGCGCCAGAGTGAGCTCTGTTGAGGTATTGCGGGGCATCGGTTTCAGTACGCTGTACTACCGCCTGTGTGAACAGGTTATCCCCTCTGGCAAAAGCCAGCCTCGATATCGTCAAGCCTTCCTTTTTAATGTTTTTTTAATCTTAATTAGCAGTGACAGAAGCACTGATTTGTTGAACGGGCATACACCTGTAATACGAATGTTGCCTTTATGCTGCGGCGTCACTTTCAGCGGTAAACCGGCGAAAAGTGACGCCTGAACATCGGAGTGAGTAAACAGAAGCAGGGCAGGCGTTTGCTGATGCCTGATGGCATAGCAAAGTGCTGCCCGTAGCAGTGTAAAACTGTCGCAATATGCTGATATTGAGATATAACCTACCTGACCGCCTGATAACTCAGGCAGCAGTAGTTAAGGTGTGAGCCAAGCAAACCACAAACCGCGGATGCTTTAACTTACGTGAGGTGAATGAGGTTAAACGTGTAACTTAATCTCATTGGAGCGAAAGGCAAGTAAAGCTGTCCTGTCTGACTCCTGGGTATAAGAAGAACTCTTTTCCTCCGGGATAAACAACCCGTGAGTGAGTCAAATGTATAAGTGCACCTTCATCGCTTTCATTTCGCGATCCCCGCTCTCAAAGGATAAGTGGGGTTATCAGCCTCATGGTATCTGACGGCCTTCTCTTTTCAGATCAGGGAGAATTTTAGGTATGGTCGCTCGAAAGCGCTTCTTCACAGACCTTTTAGAAGCATTGAGTGCTGTCAATGGCAGCAATAGCGGATCACTCGAAAGCGTTTCCTCACAGATCCCTCGGAAACATTGGCGGCTGTCGATGACAGCAATTAAGTGTAGCAAGGTTAACGCAGGATGTAACACGTAGCAATAGGGGACAGATAATTTAATCAGTGAGTTAAACGGTTGATTAGATACGCTGACGAAATCAGCTTATTGATGACTATGACATGGGCGTTTTCTAGCTGACGCGCTACGCTTGTCTTCTCTTAGTTGACTTGTTAAAAAATTTAACAAGTCAACTAAGAGAGTTGAAAAAACCACGGAGTTATCTTGTATCTCAAATGAAATAAAATCACGTAACGAAATAGACTGTAACTTAAAATTACACCATACCTGTTGTATTAATTTTCTATTTAAATTTAATTGGTTACATGAAATAGTAGTGAATAATTCTGGTCTTGGGGGCATAAAAAGGGGCATCATAATAATATTTTTTAATAAACTAATTTAAAAACAATATATTAACTTATTGTTCGAGTCCGGCCTTCGCACCATCGGAACATCAATGGACGTCAACTGACGTCTTTTTTTGTCCCTGAAATCCAGTACTTATCTATCGTTCCCGCTATATTAACTCTCCCGGGGTCAACCGACTTCAACGTACATCTACCAACAGATGTTGGTAGATGACAGACCGCTGACAAACCTCGTTGAAAATAACGGGGTCTGTTCCTTTCATTATGAATCATAATGCCATCCATTTTCCTCATTAACCCGGTTTAATCCCCCGCCAGGGCGCTATTTTCGCTTCTCCTACAATAAAACACTCGCTCTCCAGAGATAAAAACAACACAGCATTGCGACCAGCAAGGCTATCTTCTTGATATTTTGGGCTGTTGCCGACAGGAGACACTGTATTTGCACTTTCTGCAACCCACGAAAACGGGCATAGCGGTGCCCGTGATGCTGCTTCGCATCCGCAAAACTACGCTCTATCGTCTCCTTTCTTCGTTTGTAGAGCTTTTTCCCCCACGGGGTTAATCGGTTTTCTCTGGCCTGCTCTTTACTGGCCTCCCAGACATGGCGGGTTAGCATTTTTCCGCCTTTCGCGTGAGTGCAGGCATCACGCTGCGGACAGCTCTGGCAGATAGTCGCCGGCGCTTGATAATGCCGGTATCCCTGACGGTCGGTTGGGGTATAAATCAGGTTTTCGCCCTGCGGGCAGACATAGCAATCTTGCTGCCTGTCATAGGTGAAGTGTTTCTTCTGAAAGGTGTTCGGTCCCTTGTTTGGGCGGCGATAACCGATAATGGGCGTAATGCCTAACTGTTCCGTCAGATAACAAACCGGGGCCGTAAAATAGCCCGCATCCAACCCAACCGCAAGGGGATTGAGAGCAAAACGCTCTAACTGACGCGTCAAACGCTTGATAAAAGGCTGGCTGTCGTGGACATTACCTGGTGTGGCGTAGGTATCGGTGATAATACCGACTTGCCCATCCACGGTACGGTGGTCAAGGTAAAAGAACCCCCTGGGTTTGTTGGTCCGGGGCATAAACCCGCTTTCCGGATCGGTGGTACTGACTTTCGTCTTTCTCTGCCGTTCCTTAAGGGCTGGCTTCAGGCTTTTTTTCCGGCTGCCGCCCGGTCTTGAGTGACGGCTTTATCCAGTGTGTCAAAATAGGCGCCGGGGGGAACCGACCGCATGACATTCTCCGATTTATGCGGATTGGCACTGGCTTTCAGGTGGGTGCTGTCGGTATAGAGTACGTGTCTGCCCACAAATCCTTTGGCTATCGCCTGTTCAACAATGTGGTCAAAAATCTGTTGGAAGACCGCAGTATGATTGAAACGGCGGCGGCGGTTCTGGCTCAGGGTTGAGGCATCAGGGACCTTTTCTGTCAGTCCGAGGCGCAGAAACCAGCGGTAAGCCACATTAACCTGAATTTCCTGAACCAGACGGCGTTCACTGGGGACGCCAAACAAGTAGCCGAGTAACATCATTTTAATCAGCATGACCGGATCGATAGCAGGACGGCCATTATTGTGGCAATACAACGGGGCGACTCATTCGCGGATAAATTCGAAATCAATGGCAGCATCGACTTGACGGACCAAATGATTTTTAGGGACCAGCTCGTCAAGCGAGAGCGTTTCTGGTGGGAAAGTCTGGAGAGGGGGTGTTCTTAACATGGTGGCAAGCTCCGTTGAGTGAACGGAACTTAATTAAAACAAAGTGTCGGATAAAAAACCAGCACTTTGTCAATAATCTGGGGCCATGCCTCCTTCGGGAAGCATGGCCTTTTTGTCTTTAATCTCCATATAAGGAATTAGCTATGACTCGATTAGCCAGCCGCTTTGGTGCGGCCAATGTTGTACGTCGTGACCGCCCTCTAACCCGTGATGAACTGGCGCATTACGTGCCAAGTGTCTTCAGCGAGGAGAAACATGAATCACGCAGCGACCGATACACTTACATCCCGACCATTACCCTGCTAGATAATTTGCAGCGAGAAGGCTTCCAGCTGTTCTTTGCCTGCCAGACCCGCGTGTGCGACCAGAGCAAGCGTGAGCACACCAAACACATGCTGCGCCTTCGCCGCGAAGGACAAATCACCGGCAAGCAGGTGCCAGAAATTATTCTACTTAACAGTCACGACGGCTCCAGTTCATACCAGATACTGCCGGGTCTATTCAGATCGGTTTGCCAAAATGGACTGATTTGCGGTGAGAGTTTTGGTGAGGTGCGTGTCCCCCATAAGGGTAACGTGGTGGAGAAAGTCATTGAAGGGGCTTACGAAGTACTGGGGATTTTTGACCGGGTGGAAGAGAAGCGCGATGCTATGCAGTCACTTTTGTTACCTCCATCAGCACAACAAGCAATGGCGAAAGCAGCATTAACCTATCGCTTTGGCGAGGAGCACCAGCCGGTCACTGAATCACAAATCCTTTCCCCGCGCCGCTGGCAGGACGAGAGCAACGATCTGTGGACCACGTACCAGCGCATTCAGGAAAACCTGATTAAAGGTGGACTGTCGGGGCGAACGACCAAAGGTAAACGCGCCCACACACGCGGCGTTAAAGGTATCGACGGTGATGTGAAGCTTAATCGTGCCCTGTGGGTGATGGCCGAGAATACGCTGCAGCTTGCTTCATGAACCTTTTTATAATCCTTCAGGCCCTGCTAATAAACCAGCGGGGCTTTTTGTTTTAAGGAACAATTATGTCTGCATTCAATTTATCCCCGGTATTTCCTGCAAACGAGCAGCGAGTCATCCTTCGAGCGTTGCGACTGTTGGAGAAATACCAGCGTCAGCCGAGTGAGCCATTTACCTCCACCAGTTTCACCAAAACCTGGCTTCAGCTACAGATGGTTCATCAGGAGCGTGAAGTTTTTATCGTGATGTATCTCGACAATCAGCATTGTCTGCTGGAACGAGAAACACTGTTTACCGGCACGCTCAGCCATACCGAAGTGCATCCCCGAGAAGTGGTTAAATTGGCCCTGAAGCACAATGCCGCTGCGGTAATTCTGGCGCACAACCATCCGTCCGGTACGACAGAAATCAGCCAGCAGGATAAACATATCACTCAGCGGATCGTGAAAGCGTTGGCACTGGTGGAAGTGCGTGTGCTGGATCATCTTGTGGTTGGGAACGAAGTAGTTTCTTTTGCTGAGCATGGTTTGCTTTAAACAGAGGTTTTCATGCCATTAATACCACCCCATGAATGGGGACTGCAAAGCGATATCACCCCACGCTTTGGCGCAAGGCTGGTTCAGGAAGGCAACAGGCTACATTACCTGGCTGACAGGGCTGGTTTGACGGGGAGCTTTACCCCGGAGCAACTGCAGAAACTGGATCTGGCTTTCCCTCTGTTTGTAGAACAACTGGAAAATATGCTGCGCTCCGGCGAACTAAATCCACGACAGCAACATCAGGTAGCAGTTCATCTTGCTGAATTCACCTGCATAGCTGATACCCGTGGTAGTTGCGGCTACGTTTACATCGCTATCTATCCTCAGGCTTTAGCCACGCAGTAACACCTTCTCTCTTCTTCTATTATCAGGACTTCACTCATGCAAATTTCAACTGTACCGGCCACGGTGCCGGTTTCGTCACGCCTGTCACCCGTCCAGGTCTGGCAGCAACTGTTAACTTATCTTTTAGAGCAACATTACGCCCTTACACTCAACGACACGCCATTCCATGACGACACGGCCATCCAGGAACATATCGAGGCGGGGATCACGCTTGCTGATGCAGTGAATTTCCTGGTTGAGCGCTATGAACTGGTACGTACTGACCGAAAGGGATTCACCTGTCAGGAACAGACACCGTTCCTGACAGCTACCGATATTCTCAGAGCCCGGCGAGCTACAGGGCTGATGAATACGTAAATTCTTCGAGCCTCATTCCTGTTTTTTACCTCTGAACTCTCCACTCTTTTTATTCATCGCATAATGCGCCTGCCACTCCCGGCAGGCGCATTTGCTTTTATGGACGATTAACGATGCAAACAGAACCCGATGTGTTAACGGAACACAGCGAACTCATCCTTTCGACCAGTATGGAACGCATTGTCACTGGTCGCGATTCCGCACTTATGCAGATTAAACAGATCATCGAGCAGCTTGATGCCATTTCACGGTTAACCTCAGAAATCGGCGGTGGTACAGCGCAAGGCTGGGCGATGAAAGCTGGACATCGTTACGACAGTTGGCTGACTGAAAAGGCTGATAAAGCGATGCCTGCTATCACCCGTAATATCGACCGCAGTATCTGGCGCGATTTAATGTTGAAATCTGGCATGATGTCGCTAATGGATGCGCAAGCTCGCGACCAGTGGCATAAGAACCTAGAGGAAGGCGATCTTCCTGCAATCAGCGAGGCGAATATACTCAGTACCTTTGAGCAGTTGCATCTGAACAAAATAGATGTGTTTGAACGCGGCATTATTAATGTTTTCAAAGGGCTGTCATGGGATTATAAAACCAATAGTCCTTTCAGCTTCGGTAAGAAGATTATCATTAACAATCTGGTGACGCATAACCGCTGGGGTTTTAGCCTCAGCTGGGGTTGGCGGCGGGATCAACTGGCAGATCTTGAAAGAATGCTTTTTCTGCTCGATGGTAAACCGATATCTGACAATCGTGGTGATATCTCTATCCGGTTGATGGAGCATATTCGTGATAACCCGGCGAAGGAAGTTTACGAAGATGAGTTCTTCAGCATTCGTTACTATCAAAAGGGCACTGCGCACTTGACCTTCAAACGCCTGGAGTTGGTTGAGAGGATGAACGACATCATTGCTAAACACTACCCGCGAATACTGGCTGCAGGGTAAGTTAAGTGTCGTATGTTTGCTGTTAAAAATGTCGTATGTTTGCTATGATGAAGAAATGACCAAAGGAGGATAGCATGACCACAAAAGCTCGTATTCAGTCACGACTGAAACGCTCAAAGCGTTATGTTTTCACTCGTGACGATTTCAAAGATCTTGCTGGCTACGATCAAATTGGCAGAGCACTGCGTGAACTGGTGAAGGAAGGGCAACTGCTGAAAGTAGGTTATGGCGTCTACACCAAAGCGCGGAAAAATGCGATTACCGGTAAGTTGATGCCTGCTGCTCCCGGAGGTTCTGCTGCGGTAGTGATTGAAGCGTTGGACCGCTTGAAAGTGGATTACCGCCTGGTAGGAGCAACAAGCGCTTATAATAGCGGTAAATCCACTCAAATCCCCGCGTCACTGGAAATCAAAACCTCACCACGTTTTAAGAGAACGTTGTCAGTAGGGAACAGCAAATTAAATGGATGATTTAACAAAGCTATTCCCAGACGTTGCCGATGCTCTGGGCATTGAATCAGTTGCAATTGTAGAGAAAGATTATTACATCGTTGAGTTATTGCGATTGCTCCAGCCTCTGTCTTTTGATACGCATCAACTGGTTTTTGCCGGTGGAACTGCATTGTCAAAAGCGGGGATATCTTTGAACAGGATGTCGGAGGACGTGGACATTAAGCTTGTCCCTGTCGCCGGTTTTTTCCAGCAATATTCCAGGGGGCAGCGTAAAAAAATCCGTAAAGGTGTTATTCAGATCATTATCGAAACGATTGCCGCCTCAGATACGTTTCGCATGGATGAAGAGTACCCAAAGGTTACTCGTGATGAATATCGCTATAATGAAATTCCGGTGCGTTACCCGCAGGAATATGCACAAGCTCCCTGCTTAAGGCCATTTATCAAACTGGAACTAATGGAAACGGATTTGCTTGAGGCTGCGGAAAACCGCGCTATTAGCTCATTGGTAATGGATCTAACAAAGAAAGGCGAAGTAGTAAGGGCTTTTCCCTGTGCAACTATCGCCAGCACGCAGGCTGAAAAGCTGATCTCGATGATGCGCAGAACGGCTGCAAGTATGCGTGATGTGGAACGAGCAGTGGATGAATCATTGGTGCGTCATATCTACGACAATTTTTGTATTGTTAGAGAGAAAGGTGCTGATGTTCCTGTTTTGAAGCACTTCGTGCAGGAATGCATTGAACAGGATATTGAACGTTATGGTGCCCAGTACCCTGAGTTCTGCGAATCACCTGTTGAAGAACTGAAAAGGGGGCTGGAAGAACTCGTGAGCAATCCTGTTTATAAGGAACGCTATCTGCAGTTTGTCACACCAATGGTATTCGGCGAAAGCCACGTTTCCTGGGAAGAGGCCTATGCCTGTTTTCGCCGAACGGCATTAAATGTAGTTGATGCATAGCGACAGAGTTGTGCTCGATTATTAGTATCTTCCCAGGTAATTCTTGCCCCGATTCGAGTCCCAAAATCAACGATTTAATGTGTTGGTATCGATGTTGGTATATTATCTAAAAGTTATTTTTTATTGTTTTTAAATCAAAGGATTAATCATTATGTGCGAGTCCGGCCTGCGCACCATCTAGTACGAAATCGACGTTTACTGACGTTTTTTTATGCCTAAAACCCAGTCCCCGTAAGGTTTCTCCCCGGTTTTCATTCAATTTACATCAATCTGAGTTACCCCACATCAACATGCATGTGAGTATAGAAGCGAGTATATATGCTGGTTCGATAACGCTTGTATACTCACGGCAGCATATGGAAGGATTACCATCATGGCCTTGACTGATATCAAGGTGCGTTCTGCAAAACCTAAGCAAAGGAATACTCGTTCGTCGATGGTGATGGCATGTTTTTGCTGATACACCCTAATGGCTCCAAATACTAGCGCTTTCGCTTCCGTTTTGGCGGTAGGCAACACCTGATGGCATTCGGTATTTATCCTGAAACATCGTTGGCAGATGCCAGACAAAAACGAGAAGCCGCAAGGAAGCTTGTTGCAGCGGGTATCGATCCTCGTGAGCATAAGCATGCCGTGAAAGAGGAACAGGCTAAAGAGGTCATCACCTTTGAATCTGTTGCCAGAGATTGGCACGCCGCCAACAAGAAATGGTCGGAAGAGCATAGTCGGCGTGTGCTTAAGAGTCTGGAGGATAATTTCTTTCAGGCAATTGGAAAGCGCAGTATTGAAGAGTTGAAAACTCGCGATCTTCTCGCTCCAATCAAAGTGGTCGAGGCTACGGGCCGCTTCGAAGTGGCTTCACGTTTTCAGCAGCGCACAACCGCTATTATGAGTTATGCGGTGCAGAGTGACTTAATTGACTATAACCCTGTACAAGAAATGGTAGGAGCAGTAGCTTCAAGTAATCGTGTCCATCGTCCGGCGCTTGAGCTAAAGCGAATCTCTGAATTACTTCATCGCATTGATGGCTATTCGGGGCGACCTTTGATCCGGTTAGCTGTTGAGCTTACATTGTTGATCTTCATCCGCTCCAGTGAGCTACGATTTGCTCGCTGGTCGGAGATCGATTTTGAAACGGCAATGTGGATCATTCCATCTGAACGTGAACCGTTAGAAGGCATTAAGCATTTTCACCGTGGATCGAAAATGCGTACTCTTCATCTGGTGCCGTTGTCCCGTCGGCATTAGCAATCCTTAAGCAGATTCATAAGTTCAGTGGCGATCGTGAGCTGATTTTTATTGGCGATCATTATTCTCGTAAGCCGATGAGTGAAAACACTGCGAATAAGGCGCTGTGGGTGATGGGCTATGACACGAAAGTTGAGATTTGCGGGCATGGTTTCAGGACGATGGCTTGTAGCTCGTTGATCGAATCGGGGTTGTGGTCGAGGGATACGATAGAGCGGCAGATGAGCCATATGGAACGTAACTCCGTGCGGGCGGCTTACATTCATAAGGCAGAGCATCTGGATGAGCGGAGGTTGATGTTGCAGTGGTGGGCTGATTTCTTAGATGCGAATAGGGAGAAGGTGGTGAGTCTGTTTGATTTCGCGAAAATAAATTTCTAATAATAGGTCAGGAGTGAATTCCTGGCTTCCCATCAAAATGGGAGATGCGACATCAACTCAGACATTACAAAGTTAGGTAGAGATAATGTACTCATTTATATAAAATGGTTATTATTTTTCCTTCGAGACCATACGGTTATGAGCGCAATCACATTACGTAAAGCGTTGGGTGTACTTGCTAAGTCCTCTTCATTTTCCGTAACGACGGAGACTGATCGACCAAGGGACGTGTTCGATGAGTTAAAAGAGCAACTCTTTGTTAAACAAGAGATTGAAACCGATTTACAACGTTGCCTGGATATTGCAAAGTCTGGCGAGATCATTTTTTTATGTGGCAGCAGCGGGGATGGTAAGTCCGAAATTTTGACCCGCTGCCAGTCAGTGCTGCGTTATCAGCAGCGATTTAGCTTTCATCTGGACGCCACGCATAGCTTTGCTCCCCGACAGTCAGCCATTGATGCATTGAATGATTTATTTTGTAATCATCACCCGCAATCACGCCCGTTACTCATCGGCATCAACACGGGGATGCTTGCTAATTTTGCCAGAGAAGGGGCTAAGTGCCACAAGGCAATCCGAGCTGCTATTGATTTATTTCTGTCGAAACAGCGAGAAGAGCGTGGCCCTTACCGCAATGAAAATTGTTATTTTTTTGATTTTGAAGACTATCCGAAGTTCCAGTTTGATGAAGATAAACAATATTCCCCCTTTATTAAAGCATTATTAGATAATTTAACTTGCGATGATGATAACAATCTGTTTTACACTATTTTTCGACGTGATGAGGCAACAGGGCATGATTTAAAGACACTTGCTAACTTTAAACTACTCCGTATGCCCGGAGTTCAGAATGTATTAATTACGCAATTATTTAAAGCCAGGCTAATTAAAGACCAATTTGTTACCACGAGAACATTACTGGATTTTTTGCATCATCTGCTGATGGGGCCGGGCTACTTATTTGATAACCTCTTCACCGGCGCAGAGAATGATTTGATTAAAAAGGTCTCTGATTTTGATCCTGCCAGATTGCATACCTATGAACTCGATCAGTTCATTTTGCGATATGAGCTTGGGCTAATAGATCCTAAACTGGATGATTTTTTAGCAACGCTTGAGCAATTACACATTAAATTTGATCGCCAGAATGTTAAGCCGGGGGATGCTGCTTCATTGATTCGACTTTTCTGGTTATTACAACATGAGCCTCTGGGGAATGATTATCACCGGGATTTTTTGGTGTTTTTTAATGAATCACTGTTTGAACGTTACTCACACATCTGGCATTTACATAAAAACTACACAGCAGAATCAGAACAGAAAAAAGCTTTGCATCGATTTTACACTTCCGAGCTTATCGCTGGCATTCAGCGCTATGCGAACCGCAAAGCGCCAGAATTAAGCATGCAAAAGGAAGAGTTCTTTTTAGGCGAATTTGGTGGGGTTAAAATCACAGCTCCGGTGGCGCTGAAACCAGACTGGGACGCAATTTTCAAGAAAAACACGGCTCACCCAACCTGTTTCGATGCTCATTTAAAAGTGGGGCAAAACTCACTGCTGCCCATCCGTATCGGACTTAATCTGTTTGAGCTCTTGAACAAACTAAATAACGGCTATCGCCCGAATAAATACGACAAAAATGCCATTGTGTTACTGGATGAAATTGTCGAGTTGATCGCGGAACAGGCCAAATCCAACAGTGAAATAAAATTTTATGATAGCGGGCAGCGGGTTTATAGCGCAAGGGCGGATGACGATATGATCACCATTAGCGGTATGGAGGGATAGCAGAATGTATCCCATCTCAACAACGTTAAAAGTGGGTAACAATCAACTTGATAGCTACCTGCCTGTACGCAATAAAAACAATAATATTGACTAGCAATTCGTGACTGGCTTGGTACTTAGCTATGCCCTTAAACGTAAAATCGAAGCTTACGATCCCGATAAGTTTCGCGATGATTGTAAAGCGCACTTGCAAGCACTGATTGATGAGCCAGCCTTCTGGTCTGTGCTGGAACGGATGTATTTTTCCAGCCAGGATATCTTTCGCGTCTCACCGCTGTTTTTGCTGTTTCACGCCCAGTTTGACGCTGAAAAAATAAGTGCAGGTTCCATGGCGGATAAACGCCTTGGAACGTTGTTTGCCAATTTGATGGGAGATTTCAGCCTTAGCTACCCGATACCGGGCAAGCTGAATTTCATCGAGCAGCAACTATTGAAAAAGCTTGATGAAAAAGTTATGCCATTTTTGGGCAGAGGCCCATTTGCTGCAGAGCAACCTTATCTGCCTTATATGGTAACGTGCTTTCAGTCCGATTTGGCGTTTTTGGCAGAGCACCCACAGTATCTTTTACAGGAATTGACCAATACCCTGCGTTTGTACGCCTTTAGCTGGTGTGCCCAAGTGGCGCTCAATCTGGATAACTGGCAAGACGGTGAGCCGCAAAGCAAGTCGTTATTTTTTATTCTTGATACCGAAAAAGCCAGCTCTGAACGGGAAAAAGTGAAACGTTATGGCTATAAACTGTTCGCCAGCCAAAGTGAAAAACTTTTCCCGATGCTCTCTGCTCTGGAGGTTTTGCAGTGGGGGAAAGGGGAGAGAAAGCGTCCGTTATGGTGGGTCTATCAGGATGCCCTGAATTATTCAGATTCTCCTTCTCAGGTATTAAATGCCCTTAATGACTATTTGCAGGATTTTATTAAGGATCGCGAGCTCCCGCCTCGTGAACGAGCTGCAAATCTGGAAAGTGCCTTCAAACAGCTATTATCCGTTGCCGTTGAACAGTTTCAGGGTAAAAAATCTGAGCGGGCAAAGGTGAATCGGAAATACGTCAACGAACTGGAAAACCAGATTTGTACTGACTTCATCCAGGTGCGTGGCCGGGCTGGGAAAGTGCTGGTACTGAACCAGGATCGCCTACTGCTGCTGACCAACCTCACCGTTGGCAAAAATGACAAACTCCGACTGTATGAACTGCTGCGTGGTTTTGAGCAACGCGGATTTTATCTGGATAACCAGTCCGCGCAAATGCTGGTTGCATTTTATGAACGCATGGGAAACGTGGAGCGAATGAGTGACAGTGGAGACGCCGTGTATGTCCGTAAAACAGTATGAAACCTATCTGGCGGAAACTTTTATTAAATGGGTTAGCGTTACCATCCAGCTAGGTGAGCGCTATCAGTTTAAATCTCCCGACCCCGATAATGCCTTAAAGCTCTGGCAGGCTTTTGTCACCCTGGCAGATGGAAATCAACTGGAGATTGCACCGGCACAGCATCTCGCCTGTATCTCGTGTAATGGCATTCAGCTTATTCTGGTTCTGCACGGTACCGCCGCTCCTGCGTTTACGGAAAACTATATTTCCCATCTGCGCGATAAAGTGGCTGGTCGCAGCGGGGTTTTTGCCCAAACGGCTTTGCTGATTATTCATAACAGCATGCTGGATACCCTGATCAACAGCACTAAAGACGTGGCCGCACCGGATGCTATCTGGTATCCCGAAACCTTCCGCCACCAGTTGGAGAAATTAATCACCACGGACAGCAACCGTTCAGAGCTGTCCCGCTGTTTGCTGGATGATCAACTGACAACGGTACTGGAGGAAGGTGCAACCGTATTTGGTTTTTCATCGTTATATCGCCTGCTGGACGATGGTAACCTGGATTTCTCCGAGCTAAAGCTATTCAACGATGGTGAGTTGCTAAATTTTAGCCATAAGCAGCTACGCGCTCGGTTGAATGAAAACCGGAAATTATATCGCCAGATAGAAGACAGTATTGAGCGTTACAGTGGGCAACTGGAGAATGTACTGACCGAATTCAGTACCAAATTCATTCAGGAGCATTTCGTTGATAAAGATGACTGGCGTGAGCTTGATTTTGCTGACTATCTGGATGAAAAAAAACAGAACAGCGAACAAAAGCTGGTGCTGGATAACGTCTGCGTTGAGAATGGTGAAGTTTGGCAAAGAGCCAAAAGTATCAGTAAAGCGGGCAAACGTGACATCAGTTTACTGGTACAGGTACAACCAGGACAATCGCAGGTTGAGTTGGAGCTCAGCTTTCAGGGCAACGATCTTCAGGATAATCAGATAAAAATTGCCCATCACCGGCGATTACAGAAAAAACACTTCTGGCGCACCAGCCGGGCCGGGGGAAAAACTTCCCGCATTATGGCGTCGGTCCCTTTCGATGGACATCCCTGCTTCTTTAGCCTTGAACTGATCAATCGTAATAATTCGGCGGAGGAGTATAAATTTCGTCTGTTACTGGTCGAACAGGGGCAATTCTGGCTGAACGATATTCAACATTGCTACCGTGTTGAGCCGGGTAAAGGGCAACTGACACTGCAACTGGAAGACAACGAGTTGCGTATTGCTGAAGTAGGCGATCTGATTTGTACGCTGGATGAAGACAGTGATGATATTGACTGTCGACACTATGCATGGGTGAATTTTGAGACTCTGGCAAACCAAAGCGAGTTGATTCAATTTGCGCTGGTTTCAGGCGATTCCCGTCTGCCGCTCAACATCGAAGGGCCGGGAGCGGAAGAAGGGTTAATTCTACCTTTGCTGTTTGACCAAAGTCGTTTCAGTAAGTTGTTCAAAGAAGAAGGTAATGCGGCTTATAACCGGATGAAAGGGCGCGTTATTCTGGATAATACTGAACATAACGTAGTTGGGGTGCGCCAACAGTTGCTGATGCTGGAAGCTTCACTGATTGAACGGAACCATCTCGGTACAGGAAATGACGATAGTGTGTTTACACTGGATGAACTTCGTGCCAGCTATCCCGATCTCCACAATGCGTATCATCAACTGCTTGCTTACTATCAACACCGTAGCGCCTTGCCGAGCCTTGTATCGTGGTCAGCTGAATACCGTGCACTGGTCAGCCACATCGTCACTACGTTTGAACAGGCACTACAGCAAATCGGTCTGAGCAGGGCGCTGACCGTGCAGGAAAAGCGTCTGTTGCATCTGGGAATTTGTCGTGGCGATAATTATGAACGTCTCTCGCCGCTGCATCCCTTAGTTCTGGCTTACCATTTACAGCTGACGGAAACGATTATCGCGGAGCCAGAGCAGCATTCATTTTCCTCATTACCGCAAATTACCCTCGATCGTCTTGTGGTCTCCGGCTTAATGCCGTTTGTTTATCATAGCGAACATGAATATGCGCAACTACAGC
Source organism: Photorhabdus khanii NC19 (assembly GCF_000517265.1). Taxonomy (GTDB): domain Bacteria; phylum Pseudomonadota; class Gammaproteobacteria; order Enterobacterales; family Enterobacteriaceae; genus Photorhabdus; species Photorhabdus khanii. The sequence continues at coordinate 298,534 of NZ_AYSJ01000004.1, read as the reverse complement.
CGGTAGCGGAAAACCGTTTCTGGATCGACGTTGTTCCCCAGCGTCAGATGAGTCATGACTACGTTAAACGGCTAGTAAAAGATAAACTTAATGAATTCACGGACGCCTATGCCCGGCTGTTCCAGAATGCCGGAAATAATGCGCTGATTATCAATGCCATTAACCAAGGGAACGCCAGAGAGCTGTTCCTAGGATTAGTGGAATATTTTAAGCAGGAAAAAGAGCGTGCTATTTCGGTGCATGTGAACTGCTACGATGAACGCCTGCTCCCTAATGCTTTTGATCACTTTGCCGAAAGTGGTAGCTATGAACGGCTTAAAAACGATCTTGGTCTGAACAGCGGCGCATGGCGTGCAGAGGCCGAGATGCTGATTGATCTGCTGCGAAGTCGATTAACGTTCAGCAAATTTATTCTGCCGCCGGAAAGCGACAAACTGGCTTACGCCCATCTGGCATTTTTTACTAATACCGCGCCAGTGGATTGCCGCCAAATCCGCATCGAAGATGCTTCCAGCGGGGTATTATGTCATGGCCTTATTGCAGGTGAAGGTGCGGAAACCCAGGGTGATGCCTATTTTACCGCTTTTGGCCTGCGTGATGTCGATACTGAGCCCTACTGTGCCCTGCGACTTGCCCGATTATTGGGTTGCCTGTGGCAACCGGCGCGTCAGAGCAACAGCCAGTATCATGGACAGGGGATTGGCTTGGCAGTAAGCGGTAACTTTAAGCAGTTACTTAACCGTTCTTATGACAGTTCACTTTGGACAACCATTATCGACCCCAAAGTCACTCTTGATTTCTTTACCAGCCAGAAAGACGTGGTGCTGATCCATTACTCTGACCAGTACACCAGTTGCGTGGGCTATGACGCCGTTACTGTCACAAAACAGGTCGAACTGTTCTTGCGCCTACTTCAGACGTCAGGTCAGACCGGACAACCTGCCGTTGACAGCCAGCACCTGCTTGCTGAATTTAATGCCTTTAACGGCGAATGGTTGCTGAAAATGCTGTGTTCGGGTGAAAAGGAGCGTAAAGAGAAACACGGTATCATCGGCGCGTATAAATTCGTGCAATCCATGCTGCATCAATCCGATATTTGTTGGATTCCGTTATCGGTGGCGGAAATGATCCGTGTGTCCGGCAATGTCGGGCTGAAAATGAAAGAGAGCGATTTATCCCGTAACTTACAGGGCTATCATAAAGGTGCGATCTCTGATGATGTGCTCTTTGTTGGCTTCAAAGAGAATCGCCTGTATCTGTTGCCATTGGAAGTTAAGACTGGGGCACGGCCAGATTACAGGTATGCAGGACAGCAGGCCCGAGAGCTGAAGCGCTATTTACAGCAGGATATCTTGGAGCCGCAAACGCTGGCATCACAGCTGTACCGGGCGCTCTTTATTCGTCAGGTATTAATGCAGGTAGAAAAACTGCGTCTGTACGGCGTACTGGACAGTGACAAGCTGGCCCTCTTGCTGGAGCGGCGTGAATGGTGGCTAACTGGTGATTACCAGTTGGGTAACCTGGCAGGCTATGCTGATGGCTTTGTTGTAGCTCATGTGGACAGTGAAAGTTGTTTTGATCTCTCTTATAAAGAGACATCAGATAATATCTTACAGATTGAAATTCCTTATTCGCTGCTGCCGTCGCTGATCTCCACGAAAGGGGATGAACCGCCACTCGCGGAACGTTATCGGGTGCCGGAAAAATATCGGCTTAAGCCGGGTTGTGATGCAGAGTCATTACAACCTGCGCCGGTAGAACAGGTTGTTTCTCTGCCCGAAACGCAATCCATTTCTGAACCGGAGTTGCAACAACCCGTTGCACTGCCGCAATCTCCCGACATAAGTGATACACCACTGCAAATTTTGTTTGGTCATGATGCTGTGCGTCAGCGTCCGCTATATTGGGAACCGACCAATACCGCGAAGTTTATGAACACCAATACCGGTATTATTGGCACGATGGGCACCGGGAAAACTCAGTTTACCAAATCGGTGGTCACGCAACTGATGAGCAATCAGTCCTGTAACGTTGATGGTAAGCCAATTGGTTTGCTGATCTTCGATTACAAATCAGACTATGTGGACGATGCTTTTCTGGAAGCAACTGGTGCTAAAAAATATAAGTTATTTAAGCTGCCGTATAACCCACTCTCCCTGTTTGGCGATACGCCGATGTTGCCGATCCATACCGCAGGCGGGTTATCGGAAACGATGGCGAAAGCCTATGGTTTGGGCCACAAACAGCAGCTTAAATTAGAAAACCTGATTTTAGAGTGTTATGACTCGGCGGGGATTTCGCCGGAAGATCCGACAACATGGTCACGAACCGCACCAACGATTGAAGATGTATGGCTGCGTTTTCTCGACCAAGAGAAAGTCGAAGAAGATTCGCTGTACGCGGCGCTATCTAAACTGGCGCGTTACAAAATATTTGAAACTATCCCTGAACAGATGACCAGCCTGTACGAGTTGATCGACGGTGTAACTGTGATTGAGTTAGCAGGTTATCCGCCGGAAATACAAAATCTGGTGGTCGCACTGACTCTGGATCTGTTCTATGCGCAGATGCAAAAAAGGGGTAAACCGGTAGTGTGTGGGGATTATCGACAGCTAACTAAAATGATTCTGGTGGATGAAGCTGATAACTTTATGCGTCAGGATTTTGCCAGCTTGCGTAAGATCCTTAAAGAAGGTCGCGAGTATGGTGTTGGCGTGATTCTGTCAACGCAGGAGATAACTCACTTCAAGACAGGGGATAATAATTATGCCTCCTATATTTTGACTTGGGTGATCCATCGTGTGTCAGAGATTAAGAATGCAGATATCAAGGCGGTGTTTAACGTCGATGATAAAGGTGAGCAAGAATCCCTGATGGGGCAGATTCGGCAACTGGAGAAGCATTTTAGCCTGTATATTGATGGGGATAAACGGGTTAAGAAGATGCGGGATCGGGCGTTTTGGGAACTGATTAAAGGATAAACGACATGATCATAAAAGATACTACAAATAAAATAAAAAGTGTTTATGCGGATATTAAAGATGGGGAGCTAGATCTTAGACCTGACTTCCAACGTGGTGAAGTTTGGACGACGAAAAAAAAGAAATTATTAATCGACTCCATTCTTCGTGAATGGTACATCCCACCAATACACACTGTATCTATTGGCAATGGAAAAGCTGAAGTTTTAGATGGACAGCAGAGACTGACTGCTATTCGGGATTTTTTGGATAATCAATTTCAAATTGATGGTCTTATCGAACCTAAGGATGAAGACATTGTCGAACTACATGGCAAAAAATTTAAAGACTTACATCCAGATATCCAAAGAAAGATTGAGCGTTTTGGTATTACTATTTATGAGATAACTGAATATAATCAAGGTGAACCTAGCGAGCTTTTCTATAGATTAAACCAAACAATAAAGCTGACCTCATCTGAGGCTAGGAATGCTATCTTCGGTGATGTACGTGATGATATATCATCCTTTGTTTCTTATATGGATGAACTTGGTGTTGATAAAGGCATTCTTGGATTTAGTAACTCTAGGATGGCTTACAATGATTTACTTTCTCGTGTTTGCCTTCTTCTTGAGAAGAAAAGTATTCGCTATCAACTCAGTGATGCAAATTTAACCAATAGATATCGTAATGATACCAGTTTCGATAGTAAAATATCTATTGCTATTAAAGATACGATAAAGATATTTGGTGCTTTTAGTTCCCATATAAAAAACATGGAAATAAGCACTAATCTTACGAAAGCATCGTCTTTGAACTGGATATATCTAATTTCATGCATGAATATCTATGGTGAAGATTTTGAAAATAAACAGATATATAACGCATTCTTTAATTTGGAATCAGCTAAGGCCCATGTTAAAGCAAATGAGAAAATTCCATCCGAGATTTTATCTTTCTTTAATATTGATGAGAAATGTCTTCGTGAATTATTAATGATTTATATTGAAAGAAGTTCTTCACGAGTTATGTCTATTGGTTCGATTATTATTAGAGATATTATACAAAATTTCTCCTGTCTCAGAGCGGGGATTGGTCTTTCATGTTTACAAAGAAAAGATAACAATTCTCTTAATGAATTTGTATGTCTTATGGAAGATAAGAATGTTAATGTAAAATTTATCATAGAAGATCTCGCGGAAGATTGGAAGGAGTGACCGAATGAGGCTAGCCAAATTTTGTGATGGGTGGCGTAGAACTCAAGATTTATCTAATTATAATTGCCAACTTCGTCAAGTTTTAATCAGTGATGCTAAAGGGATATCTGATAAATTTTGCTTAGAATTAAATAATGGCATTTCGGTAATTTGTGGTAAAAATGGAATAGGTAAGAGTACTATCCTAAAATCAATCTATTCTCATATTAAGAAAAATGATCTATATAGAACGAGATTAGATGAAGCTGATATTAACATTTCTTTAATAAAGGATAACTCTGAGGTTGAAAATATTGAAGATATTTCTGTTAATTACCTTGAGCCATCAGTGGAATGTAATAAAATTATAAATTTCTTGAATAGTTCTGAGAATATTGAGGATTTTATTGAGGGGCTTGAACCAAACGGATTGTTGGGAAAAAAAGAAAATATCAATGTAATAGGAAATGTCATAGGAAGGGTTTACTCAAAAATAGAGATTTATGAAGTTGAAGGTGCATTAGAAGATGATTATACATTCCCCTTTATCAGAGTCACCCTGCCTAATGGAGTGGAATATACTTGTCTTGAAATGGGGGCTGGTGAATATTTATGTATGTATATTTTTTGGTTCGTAAATTGGATCGATGCTCATTCTGTTTTACTCATAGATGAAATAGAAAATTGTATATCTGTGTATAGCCAGGAATATTTAATGGACTATCTAGCTTATATATCATCACAAAGAGGTATTTGGATATTATTGTCTAGTCACTCTGAGTCGATTTTAAATAAAGTTGGTATTAATAATGTCAGATTAATTTCTAATATTAGCAGCGCAGGGATTAACGTTGTATCCCCTAAACATGAAAGAAAGTATTTCACTGCACTAGGTATTAAACCAAGAAAAAAAGGAGTTTTTATTGTTGAAGACAAGTTTTCTTACTTATTTCTTAATGGTATGTTGAACCGAGCTGCTTCTGACATTGCCTATGACTATCATATAGTAAGCTTTAAAGATGGTGAGTCGGATATCGAAAAGGTAGTAAAACACTTCAACCCTAATAAAACCATAGGGTTTAATTTTTTTGCTGTTTTTGATGCCGATATGCGTGCAAAAATAAGTAAACTTGTTGGTAAAGTTATACCAGTTATATCCTTACCATCAATTGATGGTTTAAACCCAGAAGAAGAATTATGGAGAGCCTTATCTGATAATATAACTGATATAGCTCAAAAGCTGGGTATCGAGTCCGATGATTTATTTCAGTACTATGAACAATGCATTCCTTTAGATCACCATGATAGATTTATGAGTTTAGCCAGATATGTCAATGTTAGTGAGGAAGTATTGTTTAATAGTATATTTCCTGTTTGGTTTATTAATAACGTTGAGTTAGTTAATAAGTTCATTTTCTCAGTCATTGTATCCAGTTCCGATATGAACCAAAAAGAAATAAATACTCTTGCCTCAACAATGGGACTGGAATTATTTCAATTTCAGAAGGATTCAACTGATAAAGAAATAATATTTTTTGATAGTAAGGACCTGTTATTGAAATAATTTCAAGTTTGTAAGGGATATGGAAACTAATATTCCGTATCCCTTTTATTTTTGTTTATATTCCCATGAAAAAATCTCTAAGACTACGATAATTCCTCAACGCAGCAATCCCATCCTCAACATGTGCTGCCCACGCCTTAATCATGTCCTTCTGCGCTATCTGCGGATAAAGCATCTTCAAGACAAGCTCCGTAACTTGCAGTGTTTCCCCTAGCCACGTAATTTTATCCAACACAAGCGTGCCATCTAGCTTTTTACTATCCCGCTCAGGCGAATAACGAAACTCACTTTCTACTGAACGGAAAAATGCCAGCCGGGCTGCGACATTAGGAGTGATCCCGGTATACCCTTTTAATCTCTTAAGCTGCTCTTCTGTCTGACGACTGAGCTGCATTCGATTCGGGAGCATCAGATAGTCTCCTTGGTTAATTCCCAGAAATAGCCGGGTTTCAGTGTGGATGATTTGGTATGCGTATTAAAAACGATCTCATAAGCATGAGAAATATCATCACGCAATTGATCGACAAAATAACGTTCATCCACTTCTGTATCAGTAGATAACAGCACAACCTGATGGCTGGCCTCCGGAAAATAATGGTTAATTAGCTTATCCCGATGCTGAGAATCCAGACGTCCTAACGGCGTATCAATAATCACCGGTAAATCACGGCCAGAGGTTTTTGCCAGTGCTTCAAGGATCGCAATCGCATAAATCTGCTTTTCACCAGCTGAAAGCAATTTACGATTAATTATCGAGCCATTTTCATCAATCAACTCTACATCAAATGCTTCCGGGTTGATATGTGCATTAAGTTGCAAATCCTCTTTACGGGCCAGCTTACGGTAGGCCAGTTCAAAGTTTGTAGACAACGTTTTTACTCGCGCCTGAGTTAATACGTCGCTGTAGCGATCGAGTAAATTTATCGTTTCTTGGGCGTTTTTAAATGAACTGCTAAAACCATACTGATAGCGGGCAGCATCATGTGCTTTTTGGACCTTGCGGACGCAATCCAGTTGCTGCTGTTTTTTGCGTTTAGCTTCTTCCAGTAGTGAACGATATTTCTGCCGCTGAGCTTCGCGCTGCCGATCCAGGTAGCGTAATTTCTCAAAGAAATCCATTAGCTGATCGTCTTCCGGAGCGCGGGCAATATTAGCGGCAGCTTGTTCTAACTGTTGTTCAATCTCAGCCAACTGTGTACGGTAAAGATCGAAACGCTGCCATGCTCTCTTGCTGTCCCGATCAATTGATTGCTGGAGCATGCCTGCTTCTCGTTCAGAGATATCAAACAGCAAATCGCCTTTGGGTTTGGCCGCCATATACTCTTTCAAATTATCGGTAATGGCTTCAGTTGCAATTTTGCTGGTGGTGCTGGAGCGCAATGCAATATCGCTTCTGAGTTGAGCTAAAAACTGGCTCAGTTCTTTCTCAAAGCTTTTTGCCTGCTTGATCTGTGCTTCATCAGCAATTTGTTGTAGCAAAAGGGATAAGGTATTGGGAGCGAGCGCATAGGGTAGCGATCCATCACATTCCTGCCGCAATGCTTTTTCCAAATGTTCTTTATCTTTTAGCAGCGTTTCAACTTTCTGTTTTTCTTGCGCTTTAGTCTGGGCAAATGCACCCCCCTGCGCATTCAATAACCCTTCGTAACGGGTAATGTCTTTAGATAGAAACTCAATTCGCGTTTTGGCAAAATCGGCTTTTTCCAGTATTTCTTCCGTCTGACAGGCTAATTTTTTACTTTGTGCCTCAAGCTCCGCAAGCTGTTGTTGCTGAGAGCTTGCTAACTGACTAGATTGCAGGCGCTTAACAAAAATCATTAAGTCATTACGTAGCTTGGATATCAGGTCCAGACCCAACAGACGGCGCACGGCAGTACGCAGGATATTACCGGATTCATCTTCCGCCAGTTCCGCAATTTTCTCACCGTCAAAAAAGAACAGATCGGCGATACCATGCGGGATTAATTCATTAAGAAACCCTTGACATTGGTCATAATCCAGCTCATCAAGAAGCTGCCCATCCTGTTGTAGAGAAAGACGATCTTTCCTGCCTTTTTTCCAGGTTCGTGTGACGGTAAATTCTGCCTCATGGCCGCCTTTATTGTAGGTGAACGTCAGCGCTACTGCCGCTTCTTCCGGTTGTTCGATATAGTACGCGCCGTTGTGAATCAATGCGCTAAGCTGCTCGATATATTCCTGTTGCTGAGTTGCGAGGCCAAACGCCAAACGACCATACAACGCCAGCCGAATTGCCGATAAAATCGAGGTTTTTCCAGCGCCGTTTAAACCACCAAACAGCACAATAGGTCGGGGATTCACGTCATGTGGGCGCTTTCTGGGGGCCAGATCAATAGCATGCGTACCGCTGAATACCCGAAAATTACGCAATACTAGTTGCTTAATTAACACGTTCGTTTCCCTCACCTACAAATACAGATGATTCACTGGCATCGACAATTCTGCGCTGTAAAACCTGAAGCTCAGCTTCCAGCTTTGCAACTTCTTCCTGATGAATATCCCGGTCATTGCGTTTTTGTAACATTGCCTGCTGCTGCTGGATCTCTTCAAGACTGCCCCAGTCTTGTTTTAAAATGGCGCCGAGCTTGTCAAAAATACCCTGACGGCGGCTTAACCCTTCCATTGAAACTTCCAGCTCAATCAGTTTCATTACCATCTCTGGCTCAACATTAAACCCCTGAGCTATTTGCACCAGCAAATCAGCATCGCTGGCGTCAAAGCGTGACTGATCGTCGACCACCCAATCCAGATCCTGCTGATACACTTCGCGGTAAATACCGGGCAGAGTGTCGTACCAATCTGGCTCATTGGGATCTTTTAGCCACTCCTGACGGATTGCATGCAATTCCGGTTGCGTAATTAACGTAATGGTGTGGCCCTGAGCATTCAAATCGCGCTCAATTTTCAGCAACTCTTTTATCCACTGCTGACGGTATTTAAGCCAGTAGGGACCGGGAACATGCTTACGCTCTGCGCCAGGATCTTCACCATCTTTGGCGTACTGATAACTCACCTTACCGGTACGACGCTTATAGTTGCGGTACTTGTCTTTATTCGCAGGATCGGTCGTAAAAGCCAGTAGATCGCGATATTTCAGCAATGGGGACATCCACTCTTCACCATTCTTAATCAGGCTTTCCATTGCTTTATCTTTGGTGACAACGGTACAGGTCCAGCAGCCAAAACGAGAGTTACCGCAGGATGGGGTACTATCATCAATCACTAGTGGGCACTCTCCCTGAGCAGATGAGTCCATATAGAGCGTCCATAATGGGCGGTTATTTCCCCCCCATGGATTTTCCCACTCTTTTATATCATCGGGAGAATAGCGAAACGCGCCTCTCAACAATTTCCAAACGTCTTCCACATCCCAAGTATCGATGGGGGTGTAGATAAAGGCATTAGGTAAGGTGGTATGTCGGGCAAGCCGTGTGCCGTCAATCTTATGTTTCGCGATAACCTGCGCACGTGATGCGCTTTCGCTACTGCGTGAACCCAGAACAACAATCACTTCATCAAATTGGCTGACTTTATCTTTAATAAAATCACTGACTGGGTTGATTTTCATGCGCTCGGTACACCAGCGAAAACTACGGGTCGGGGCCGGATAACCTTTACCCAGCAGGTTGACCCAGAAGGTTTCATGGATTTTTGGCGTCACCGAATGTTGAGTGATCGGTAATCCGTTACGCTTTGCACCGGCCTCGATTTGCAGCATAGTCTTTTTGATCAAATCCACCACTACAGGGGTTTCTACCAGCGTATCGGATGACACCACAAAAACATCTTTGTTGCGCATTTTAGGAGGCAGGCCCAGCAAGGCCAAGTACACCAGCGTAATAACCGCTGAAGAGTCTTTACCGCCGCTATAACCAATCACCCACGGGCGTTTATCCGCGCAATAAATTCTTTGAACTTCAGCAACATATTCGGCCAGAGGGCGTCCAACAAATTGCTCTTGATTAATGAAATCTTCATACTCGGCCAGATCATAGGCCTGAATCAGTTTACTCATGAGATAACCATTTGAGCCTCTAGCTCCTGTTCTTCAGGAGTGAGAGGAAGTGAGAGGGCATGTTTAAGCGCATTACAGGTTAACTGAATGGCTGCACTGGTTTTACTCAGCTTTCCATGCTGCATCGCCCGTTTACTCAGTTCGGGATTGCTTTTACGCCAGTCAAAGGCTTTAAGTTCAGCTATTTTCTGCTGCCAGTGTTCGGGATGTTCTGCCAGCAGACTACGCCCCAGCAATCCTAGCGCCTGAAGGCCAATACCATGAGCATGTACATGATCTTGACGCAGCTGTGCAGGGGAAACTTCTTTTTTGGCCGCTAGTTGCCAGTCCGGCATAACGTGGTAAACAGCCTGCCAGTAGAGTGTGGCAATGTGTGTGTTTTCTTCGAGATCCCCTTCTTTAGGATCTTTACCCAACAGAGCACGGGTCGCTTGTTTAATGCTGCTTAATGTAAATAACTTATTGGATAGTTTGCTGATACTGGACTTCTCCAGTTCTGTCAGCCCGGCAAACGGCTCAACGGACATCGCCAGATAGCGAGCCAGATTTGAGCTGATATCACGGTGATCGTACAGTGCCGATAGTGAAGGACTGGGACGAATGGCATACTTGTTTAGGTCTGCAAACATTTGCTGGCTGCGCTTCAACCCTTCGTCGACAAAAAACAAGACGGGAATATTATCTTGGCCCAATTCCGGCATTTGTTCCAAAGCATCTTCAATAGCTTTGCGGCGGTGTTGACCATCGTTGATAAGTATCTGTGCTTCCATTGGAACACGTAATGTACCAAGATTATTTGAATCAGAAAACTCATCAAATCTTACATCAATAGCAATCGATGCGGTCAGCGCAGAAAAAATATAATCTTTCGGATTTTCAATTAGATATCTTGCCATTTCAGGAATGCGTGCTTTGTTCAAACTTCTTTGTGCTCTTAATTCAGGCGGAACTTCATTTTCATCAAAGCTAAAAATTTTAGGGATGACGCGCATTGGGCACATGGCGACGTAAAAAGGTTTACCAGCCTGAATACCTCGCAGCGCAGGGAATGAGTAGCAGTAATCTACATCAATGTTAGTCATCATTTTGTCCGTTTTTTGATCAAATTGTGTAAGGTGAATTACGTTATATTTTACGTAATTTATGATTTTTTTATAGTTTTTTTCACGTAACTATCAAAAATAGGGGAGGCCTTATCAATAGGAAGTTAATGTAGGGTTTCCAAGTTTGTTGATCCGGACATCCGCTCTGACTTAAGGATCCAGATTTGCACATCTCATCAGGGCTTCCTAGAGGCTAAACCTAGGGCATGTTCAAGCTAGGTGGGGTTCCCTGCAAACCCGCATGCAGTATCAGCCTGCAGCCACAAGATATGCCGGTCCATATTCTTCCTTCCACTCCGCCGACAGCCTGTTGGGCGTTGACCAGATACCCTCTCGGGTTTCTGGCGAGATAACATTTCATAAAGCACATGTGTCTGCGCCGGATGTTACTGATTCCGCCAGTAGTTGTTTCACGACTAAAACGCCTGGTACCGTACGACAAGCAATAATGTTCCCCATAATAATCAGTGCTACATTCCGTACAGTGCCAGTCAGCTTTGCACACCCTCGGGCTAACATCAGGTACAAATCGCGCAGGCGGCTAATCAGCCTCGCTTCTCCGGCTTCTGGATTCACATAGGGGCAATGCTGTTGGCCGCTCCTTCAGGGTATCGTGGGTGTGCTCGAACCATGGGCGTTCAGAGTCGTACGCCGGGTGGTATCGCAGTGTGCTGCCTCACAGGTGGCAGGTATAACGGTCATAAGGCGCTGTCTGTACCGTTTTGGCCCCGGTCAAACGATCGTTACCATCTAAGGCTATGAAGGATTTTGCAAACACAATCAGACTCCTGCAGGCAGGCGTAAGCTGTCCCTTGTGGACAGACAAACGTCATGTGGATGAAAAGCTTAAATGGATTCAGAGTGGTATTGCTGTGTGGTTGTCATACAATGGAAATCTGAAGTAAAAAACGATGGGATTAGCAATCAGTACCGATACGTGGACGCCCCGCAGGCGGACGCTCAGGGACTTCATTGCAATCGTACAGTAGCAGGCCGTCTTTCTTGTTGGGTTTTGGTCATATAAGCCAGCACCTGCCGGATGTTGGCGATACTGTCCGGAACCGTTATAGCGCACTGGGATATTGATATTGGTGCGGTAGTGAGTCTTAAATTCGCACCGGTGATGTCAGTTATCCTGGAGGGTTATATCATTCCAGAGTGAACCGGCTTTTTCTGCCCAGGGATAAGTGTTCTGGGTTTTACTACCATCCAGCCAAAAGGCAACATGAGCGTGGTAGTGGTGATCCTGTTGATAGTATTTTGCGATTCCGTTTTGATAGAACAGATCCATGCGTAATGCCCGCAGGCAGGCATATCGGTCTGTCATATTATCGATATGCCAGTTCAGGAGAGACGACAGGAACCAGTCTGGCGTCTAGGTTTGTTTTCCATATGATTAATTCTCAAAGGTTGGATGAGGCCAGCAGGAGAGATGAAGCTCGTAAACTTTTGGCAAACAGCGTCGATCTGGGGGATAAAAAGAAAAACGATAAGATTGAGCAGAGTGAAGCCCATACTTTCGAAGAGATTGCTATCGAGAGGCATGCAAGGTGTTCCCGACAGACGAAGCAGTGTGTAAGGTGATTTATCTGGCGATACAGGATGCCACGAAAAAATGGAGCATGCTGATCCACAACTGGCGGCTGGTAATGAGCCGTTTTATGATTGAGTTCGGTGATCGTCTGGATGGTCACCTTTAATAGGGGGCAATTACACAGAATGATTTACAAGGTCCCTTTTTGTGGCGTGCAATATTCTGTGTTTTGTAATTCCCAGAATCCATCACCCTGTAAACGCCAGAATGGCATAGTGGGGTAATGCTCTCGTCGCTTTGGTCCAAAGCAAGTCAGCAGATCAAGCAGCGGTTGATGAATTTCATTACCATAATCGAAGAATCGGCCATGACCTTTTTTGTATTCAGACAATACATACAGTAACAACAATGGCTTATGCGGTGCGCGCTGATCACCTTTACGCCAGATGGTAAGGTTAGATATGGCAACTTGCAGTGTTTTACTGGTTGTCATGGGTTGTTTTGCTAATAGATTGAAGTTATTGCGATCATGCTCGCAAAGATGATGGTTTTCAAGGTACTTGTTACAACGCTGCGTCTGGATAGTACAAATTCATTAGTGGCTACGCATCTGCTGTCAGTTCCATCAATTATGAGTGGCATTCAGTCGAGAACTCAAACTTTTATATCGTTTACCCTGCGGGAAAATATATGTCAGGGAAAGTACGGAGTTTGATCGATTATCTGCAAGATAGTGTAAAATCTATCGTATAAATGTTTTCTGAAAAAGAGAGTTGAATTCAAATCGTTAGTGGGATTTAGCACAATTCGCCTTATGTCCCTGTTAGCATTGAACGAGGGGCTAAAGTTGGTTTTGCTAAGAAAATAGTATCTAAATGAAACGATGTTCGGGCAGTTAAAGAATATTTCTTAAATAGAGTATTTGAGGCACTGTTTTTCAATAAATTTTTTCCTGAGAGTGGCAGCAGGATTAATTGTATATATTTTTTAACTAAAAAAATAATAGCTGTTTTTAGGTGGAATTAAGGTTGATTTAATCAATGTTATGGTTGTCCTAACTTAATAATGTAATTAATCTAACTTTTGATTGAGATTATTTTATGGGGGAATTATCTGCTGCGATGATCTCTAAGATAAAAATTTTATAGTGACTTTTATCACAGTGTGAGTTTTTGTAAAATACTTCTATGGAATTACATATTTCTATTTGATATATTGTTAATAACCAGTTAATTTCTCTGTCGATATTTTTGTGGTGATTGAAATGTCACTATGAAATATTATTTTATTTGATAGATAGTGTTATTTCAATTAATAAATAGAGATGATAGTTACTTTAAAATAAAATTTTATTTGTAGAGATAAAAGGAAGGTAATATGGAATTTATTAAAAATAGATTTTGTCACTGGAACGGTGAGCATCTCGTTGTAGATACAATGGCGAGAAATCACAAAATGGTTAATAGTATGGGTACGGGCGAGGGATTAGTTTCGTTTGATGGTTTTGGTGCTGATCTAATTCGTTTCAGTAAAAATGAAGGGATGCAAAATCATACTCACTTAGGGCATCATATCTTATTTGTACTTGCAGGAACGGGTTATGTTATTTATGCCGGTGAAAAGCATGAAATAGAGCCTGGAGTTTGTTATTTTGTGAATGGGGAAATAGATCACGCGATTAAGGCAACCAGCGATTTGGTCATGGTTGTTGTTGGTAATAATCATTGCGCGGTTGATTCGCAAGATAGGACGACGCTGGTGCCATATAGAGATGGAACCCCAGAGGAATTAAAGGTTTAACTTGGGGTAAATTGAATGAAACATGCGCTAGTGCTTGGTGTGTTGCGAGAATGCCATGATATTCTGCCAGAAGTGGTTATAAATTACTTTAGGTAATAAAGAGAAATTAATTAGTTGAAGGTAACTGGCAGAGAAGAATATCTGATATTATATTTATGAAGATAACTATAACTCAGGAAAAGTAATTGGAATGATAAAAGGATAATGTGAAATTTTTTCAATTAATATAATATGGCATCTCATAAAGGGGATGCCGGCACTAGCCTGTGAGATATTAGATTCATTAGGGGTAAAATAGATAAATATATTAGAGGTAATGTTTTTTTATAATGATAAAGGTGGAGTAAAACTATTTAAACCACCTCAGTTTAATATTCCATTTGAAAAATAATTTCAATGGATGGTGGTTATGAGTTTCTGAATGAAAATTAGTTTGGAGGAGTAATAATTAAGCTAATGTAAGATGCGGTAAGTTAATCGGTATTCTTTGTTTATATGAAGTGATTATTTGATGATGCTAAGAATCAAGTATATTATAAAAATATATTCACAATCAGGATTTTCTTGAGTTGAACCTAAAGGTAAAATTTTTCATTTTCTATTTTCCATATTTAGGGATGGAAAATGGTACCACTGATCCTGAGATCAGAATAAGTAATGAAAATATATATTTTAAACATATATAAATGCTTATGGGGATCTAATGCCAAAATTGATCGTAATATAGTACGGGAATAAATCTACATAAGAGATATATTAATGTTATTATAAATAGTTTAGCTAACTAACTTATCCTAATACCTCTATATTTCCGCTATCCCATGTTGACTTCCTAGGAAAGGGATAATGGTTTCCATAAAATGTGAATCTTTTTCAGTAACTGCTATAAAGTGCGGCACTGGTAATTTAGGATAATCGTTTTTGCCTTAAATAATCCTTTAATAGCTCAGGGAAGGTTATGAATAGAAATGATATGAGCTATATGCTGACAGCCAGTAACTTATTCAAATTACTGGCTGTAGGTCAACAAGGAGGTAAAAATCTGTTTTACTGGTCCTTTGTAAACGTTCAACTTTGTCGTTGAGATCTTATGTCATTGGACAGTTTTTTCAGCCATTCTTTCAACATACATGCTCTTTGTTATTGCCAAGTACTGTACGCATCAGAAGCAAATCCAGTTTAGTATCCGGGAGAAGTTTCTCATCTTTTTTCAACTCGCGGCGGGCAAATGAGTCATTCAGCTCACGACGGATAAAGTCATGGATGTGCTTAAAACGTGGGCCATAATCCGTTTCGTCGGCGTTACGTTTGATAGCAAGCAGAGTCTGTATTTCTTGCATCAGCGTTGTATCCTTAACAGTTTCGGCTAGCAGTACGTCGAAGCGCATTGGTGGTACGCCTTTACCTGCTTCTATCCAACGTACAGCCAGCAACGGGCGCAGTACATAAAGATATTTTTTCAGCCGTATTTTTTCGCCTTGCAGATAACCACGGAAGTTTTTCTTCGCCATTGACAGATAGTGATACCGTGCTTTGTTGTTGGAAAAGTAGTCCGGTAGTAGGGCGCGCAATGCTGTCATAAACTCTGCATCCTCATGGTAGACCACCGGTGAATCAGTCCATTCCATCAGTGTCGGGTTGGCTCGTTTCAGCAGCCCCAGGGTTTTACGCAGTTCCCAGCCACAAATATCCAGTTCATCGCTGATCGGTAATTCGATCACGTCCCTTGGTGGGTCAACGCGTAAGTACCATGATGGGGTATGAACATAGATAAAACGCACATCGTAATCACTGTTTGTCGAGGCAAATCCCCAACCGCGGCTACCGGATTCGCAGGCATAGAGTATTCGTATTTGCTGTTCCGTCTCAAGTTGCGCCAGTTTTTGGCATATGTGTTGTTTCATGGTGTCACTGACACCAAATTTTTCTTTCATAGTGATTATCCTTTTACGCAAACCACTTGACGCAGGGTGTGAACGATTTCTACCAGTGAAGACTGAGCGGCCATTACCGCGTCAATGTCTTTGTAGGCCATCGGAATTTCGTCGATGACGTCGCTATCCTTACGGCATTCCACATGTGCTGTCGCGCGCTTCTGATCTTCTATCGTAAAGCGTTTTTTCGCTGCCGTACGGCTTAATACCCGCCCTGCACCGTGACTACATGAGCAAAAACTCTCTTTATTCCCCAGTCCACGTACAATAAAGCTTTTCGTGCCCATAGATCCCGGAATGATGCCCATCACTCCTTTGTGTGCGGCCACAGCGCCTTTGCGCGTCACCAGTACGTTTTGGCCGAAGTGTTGCTCCTGTTGCACGTAATTGTGGTGACAATTTACCGCTTCCATCATGGCAGTGAACGGTTTTGTAATCACTGTCGCCAGTGCTGCCACTGTATGTTGCATCATGACTTCACGATTATGGCGGGCGAAGTTTTGTGCCCAACCGACAGCTTCCATATAATCGGCAAAGTGACGGCTGCCCTCTTCGAAATAGGCCAGATTGCGATCAGGCAGATTAGCGATATGTTGTTTCATATCCTGTTGGGCAAGGGTAATAAATAGGTTGCCAATGGCATTTCCTACGCCACGTGAACCGCTGTGCAGCATCACCCATACTCGGTCGGATTCATCCAGGCATAGTTCGATAAAGTGGTTGCCGGTACCTAGTGTGCCTAAATGTTGATGGTTATTGGTTTTCAGTAATTGTGGGTATTTATCGGTCAAGTGCTTAAAGCCTGCCTGCAATGTGCTCCAGTGGTGATCGACGGTTTCTGGCGGTTTTTGCCAAGAGCCTTTATCATGGCCGGTATGGTTTACGGCACGGCCGTGTGGCACGGCGATTTCAATAGCGTGGCGGATAGCATACAGGTTGTCCGGTAAATCTTTGGCGTTCAATGAGGTACGTACCGCCATCATTCCGCAGCCGATATCTACGCCTACTGCGGCTGGAATAATCGCCCCATATGTTGGGATTACGCTGCCGATGGTTGAGCCTTTACCAAGATGTACATCAGGCATAACTGCCAAATGGCTGAATATAAAAGGCATTTTTGCTGTGTTCAGTAGTTGTTCACGAGCATCTGCTTCTACTGGTACGCCATGAGTCCACATTTTTACGGGTGCGCTGTTTGGTGCAGTCATCAATTCGTAATCGTTTGTTCTCACATTGTTCTCCTGGTTATTTACCCATTTTATCCGTCACTACTACTATAATTTAAAGTAATTAATATTTTCCCCTTTTTAATCAATGCTTCTAAATTTACTTTCATATTAATTTCCTTATGAATCATTGAGAAATATTGTAAATAAAAATTTTATTATACTATTAATATATTGTTGCGCTTAATGAAAAATGCAATTATTTTATTGAATAATATTGAAATTGTGATGCCAATCTATATAAAAAGGTATTGTGAAAAATTATATGTGAATTTATTAATAATGTTTAAATTGTCTGTGGTTACGATTAAAGATAAAATATAAAACCATTAAGTGATTATATAATGTTGTTATTGGAATGTTATTTTATTTACTATTAAGTGAGATGTTGGTAAATATATGGCTAATTACTGTGTGGAATGATATGTTTAATTTTTGTCAAAATATGTTTAATATCTCTTTGTAAGTTGATTTTTATTGTGGTTAAATTGAAATTATAAATTTTATTTAATGTTTTTATTGAAAGTGTCAGGATGTACAATATATGGCCCCTAATGTTTTTATTAATTTATTTGTGGTTAATTTTTATTAATATCAGTATCTTATGATTTTTTTGATTGCGAGG
This sequence comes from Photorhabdus khanii NC19, assembly GCF_000517265.1. Classification (GTDB taxonomy): domain Bacteria; phylum Pseudomonadota; class Gammaproteobacteria; order Enterobacterales; family Enterobacteriaceae; genus Photorhabdus; species Photorhabdus khanii. The sequence goes on along the minus strand of NZ_AYSJ01000004.1, from coordinate 280,559 downwards.
TGACTTTTTGTGATTTGTTTTTATTTTTTTGTGAATAATATTACATATTCGGTAATTTATAACGCATCAATAATTTATTATTATTTAAATACACATTGGAATAATAACGAATTATATTCTGTTTTTCGATGATTATTTTATTTTTAATGTTCATAAAAATAAAATATATCCTCTTAATCATCATTTATGTAATTATACATTATCTTTTTGTTATTTATAGTTCCCGGCATTTTTTAGCCTGTTTACCTATTTATTATTAAGTGTAATAGCCGCTTGATTTATAATTTAAGTATATAGTTTAAAAAATTTGAGAAATCGTTTTCATGGGTAAGAATAAACGAATTTTATTGTTTTGATTGCATAAAAGCTCAAAACCATATTGAGAATAAAATGTCTGAGCAGCATCATTTAGGCAGTCAACAATTACCGCATACGCAGGCATATGATGATTAATTTCCCAAAGGTATTCGAGTGATTTTATAAGAGTAATTTTCCCTAATCCCTGACCATGATAAGTTTTATGTACAGCTAATTGAGCTAATAAAAATACAGGTATGGGGTAATGTGGTAGTTTCTTTGCTTGTTCCTTCGAAAGCGTATCTCTTTCAATAGAACTTGGCGCTACACAATAAAATGAACAAATGGGATAAAGCTGATTTGGTAAAGCCGTCGTGGCAGGTAAAACCATTGTACGGCTGATACCTGCCTGCATGTGCTTTGCTGACTGAGTTTTAATGAAAGTGTTGAGTTCATACTCGCCACAATCAAAGGTTAAATGATCATGCGTTTTTTTATTTAGCTCAATGAATGACTTAGACCAGATCACTTGACTTCCTGCTCTTTAGTAAAGGCAACTGCGTTTAATAATGCTTTATTCGGTTTTTTAGCCTGTTCGCAGGCATTGACGAAATGATCAAAAATATCACCTTTAATAGTCATTCTTTCGTATTCAGACATGACTTGATTAGCATCTCTTTGCATCAGGTGTACAACATACTCTGTCAGGCTTTTCATACCTAATAGTGCAGATGATTTCTCTGCTTCTGATTTAATCTCTTCATCCAGACGAAATCTAATCTTGCTGTAACCATAATTTTCTATTTTTTTAGATTGTACGGAGAGTTTCCGTACAATATGGATTATTGGGCAATGTGAGTGTAGTGTTAAGTTAGCTTCTTGGAAATTAACCTGACAGTGTCATGACTAACTTCCACCATTAATACTCGCCAGCACACTTCCCGACTGTTGATAAGAGTTTTCCTCCGCATGGATAACAATTTTCCCAGAACAATGTGCGGTCAGTTGTGTTTCCATCTTCATGGCTTCCATCACAGCGATGACATCACCTTGTTTGACTTCATCGCTTTCCTGCACATACCAGGATTGTAAAACCCCGGAGATGGGGGCTAATACATGATGAGGCGCTGTAATTATGCCCTCAGCTTCACTACCTTTATCCTTGGTAACAGAATTTTGCCCAAGATTAGATAATGAAAGCCCTTCTAATAATCCGGCAGGTAGCCCCAGTTCGTGCCGACGGCCATCAATTTCAATAAAAGTGCGTGTTATCTTTTCTTGAGAGTGATTTTCCTGGCGCGGAACCATTTTTACATCATTGATAAAGTCGGTTTCGATCCAACGTGTATGAACTTTGAATGTGTTATCAGAAATGAAATCGGGATGTTCTATTACTGCCCGATGAAAAGGCAGCACCGATGCAAGACCTTCAATATTGAACTCCTGTAATGCACGCCGCGCTCTGGCAATAGCTTGTTGGCGTGTTGCTCCGGTGACGATCAACTTAGCCATCAGCGAATCGAAGGTTCCGGGAACGATGGAACCGGCCACTACGCCGGAATCTAATCTTATTCCAGGGCCGGAAGGCGGCGAAAATAGTGTCACTGTTCCCGGTGCGGGCAAAAATCCTTTACCCACATCCTCTGCGTTAATACGAAATTCAAAGGCGTGCCCCGATGGAATTGGCGTTGCTGTCAATGATAAAGGTTTACCTTCAGCAATCCGGAACTGCTCTATCACAATGTCGATAGCTGTGGTTTCCTCGGTTACAGGATGTTCGACTTGCAAGCGAGTATTCACTTCCAGAAATGAAATAGTTCCGTCTGCACTGAGCAGAAACTCCACCGTACCTGCCCCGGTATAACGGGCTTCGGTACAAATATCCTGTGCTGCCTGATGAATACGCTGGCGCTGATTATCGGTCAGGAAAGGGGCTGGTGCCTCTTCCACCAGCTTTTGATTGCGCCGTTGCAGTGAACAATCACGTGTGCCAAGTACCACCACATTGCCGTGTTTATCAGCCAGGATTTGAGCTTCAATATGACGAGGTTTATCCAGAAACTGTTCGATGAAGCATTCTCCACGGCCAAAGGCTGCGGTTGCTTCACGAACTGCTGAATTATAGAGTTCGGTTACCTCATCCAAACGCCACGCGACTTTCATGCCACGTCCACCGCCGCCATAGGCCGCTTTGATTGCAATTGGCAGACCATGTTCTTCTGCGAATGTCAGCGCTTCCTCTGCGTTTTTCACCGGTTCTTCTGTCCCTGAGACCAGTGGCGCGCCTACGCGTTGGGCAATTTTACGTGCTTTAACTTTGTCACCCAGAATATCAATTGTCTCTGGTTCAGGACCAATCCAGATTAACCCGGCATCAATGGCCGCACGGGCGAATTCTGCCCGTTCGGACAGGAATCCATAACCTGGATGTATCATGCTGGCACCTGAACGTTTAGCAATATCCAGCAGGTGGGGAATATTAAGGTAAGTGTCAGCGGGGCTGTTTCCTCCTAAACTGTAAGCCTCATCAGCCAGTTGTACATGGTGCGCATTGATATCGGAATCAGCGTAAACGGCAATGGAGTGTAAACCATAATCCCGGCAGGCACGGATGATACGGACGGCAATTTCACCACGGTTAGCGATTAAAACTTTTTTCATATGGTTTTCTTTATTATTCAAAGTCATTGTAGTACTCATAAGTCGTAATCACTCCCTTTTATTTCGTGAAATTCACTGATTGGGTTGAAGCGGATACGGGCATTGACGGGAATTTGCCCGGCAAGATCAAGATGGTAACTGGCAACTGAACCAATGACTGGATAGCCACCGGTCAAAGGGTGATCTGCCAAAAACAGAACCGGTTGCCCACTGGCGGGAACTTGAATGGTGCCAGCGGAAGTTCCCTCACTGGGTAACTCTTCATGGTTAAAGCGCGATAACGGTATGTCTCCATTCAGGCGAATACCTACCCGGTTAGATTGTGGTGTGACCTGCCAGAGCTGGTTTTGTAACAGGGACAGCGCTTCTGTTGTGAACCAGTCGGTACGAGGCCCCAGAATAATATCCAGTGTGATGATATCGTCAGCGGCAGGCATATTGAAAGCCGGGCTTTCGTCCATTGATACAGCGGAACCCCGCGTGACAGCAAGAATATCCAGAATATTGCCTGTAGCGATGGGTTTGGGGCCAATGTGCGCCAGCGTATCGTAAGAGAGGCTGGAGAGAATAGGCTTGTTGGCAAAACCGCCACGGACTGCCAAATAACAACGAACTCCCGCTTTGGGGGTGCCCAGCATCACTTTATCACCATCACTCAGATCAACAGGTTGGTAGCCATTAACCTGAAACCTCCGGCCAGATGCCGCTTGGACTGTGATTGGGCAGTCAGCGCCTGTGATAGCGATAATGACGTTGCCATGAGAGATGAAGCTTAATCCGCCTTCTATAATTTCCAGACAGGCGTTATCCGAAGGATTACCGACGATACGATTTGCACTTCGCAACGCTGTTTTATCCAGCGCGCCAGAAGAAGAAATGCCTAAACCCGCTTGCCCTGAACGCCCTAAATCCTGAAAAAGTGTTTGTATCCCGGTGGATAAGATTTCCAGTGATGAATGTTTATCAACCCGTGCAGGTATGTCGTCTTCTGGGTGAACAACAGGATTTTCGGGTTGGGTGACGGTGATTGTTGCGCCTTTGCCTTTATCTTTGAAACGTACTCGAAAGCCCGGTTGCAACAGGGAAGGGGGATAACGCGAGAGATCCCACATGCGTTCTGGTGTGGTGCCGATGATTTGCCACCCTCCTGGGCTGGCTTGTGGGTATATGCCACTGAATTCGCCTGCCAGCCCTACCGATCCCGCCGGGATGCGGGCTCTTGGTGTCATCCGGCGAGGAACACGCAAAAGATCAGAGTCTGCCACTAAATAAGCAAATCCAGGGGCGAATCCGGTAAAAGCAACAGTGTATTCACTTTCTGTATGTTGTTTGATGACTTCCTGTGTGGTGATACCAAGGATTTCAGCCACTTCAACCAGATCTTCACCATTGTAATACACTGGGATTTCAACGAGTTTTCCGGTTGTTTTATTCCGTGTATTCAGGTTGCGGCCACTGATTTCCCTGGCAAGTTTGACTGTGGAAACGACATTGGGACGAAATCGAATCAGAAGTGTTCTGGCTGCTGGAATAATTTCTTCTATGCCTGGAATTGGGCTGGCGTTAAGTGAATCAAATAACGCCAGGGTTTCATCCAGATCGCAAAGTTCGACAATAATGGCATTCAAATTAACAGGTAAAAAACGCACTAGGCACTCCTGAGCATGATAAGCGGCATATGTAAGAAGGCGCGTGATGCTAATGATTACTTACTGGTTTGAATAAAGGACTGTACGGTGATCCCGGCTTGTTGCAGGGTTATTTTCACCTGATGCGCCATTTCTACAGCACCGGGGCTGTCACCATGAACACAAATGGAGTCCGCTTGAATGCGTGTAAAACTGCCATCAATCGCATCAACACCCCCTTCGGTGACCAGTTGCAACATGCGTCGGGCGATCTCGTTGGTATCATGCAGTACCGCCCCTTTTTCCCGCCGGGAAACCAGAGTGCCTTGTGGCGTGTAAGCTCTGTCGGCAAAGGCTTCAGCAACAGTACGTAAGCCTTTTCCCCTCGCCAAATCTAAAATTCTTGAACCGGCTAATCCAACCAGCGCCAAGTTGTCATCCACTTCACGAATTGCTGTAATAACGGCAAGTGCCTGGTACTCATCGTTGGCAATGGTGTTATACAGTGCGCCGTGCGGTTTAACATAACTCACAGTAGTTCCTGCTGCTGTTGCCAGACCTTTCAGCGCACCAATCTGGTAAATAACATCAGCGATCAGTTCATTGCTGGAAATGTCCAGATTGCGGCGACCAAATCCAACAAGATCGGGATAAGAGACATGGGCACCAATAACTACCTGATTTTCATGGGCAGCTTTCAGGGTTTGAAGAATCCCGGCGGGATCACCAGCATGAAATCCACATGCTACGTTAGCACTGGTGACAATGTCCAACATGGCATTATCGTCACCCATTTTCCACTGACCAAAGCCTTCGCCAAGATCACTGTTTAAGTCGATAAATTTCATAAAATTATCCTCGATAAAATGATATTCAAAAATGCAGTGAGAAACCCAAGATGTTTACCCGCGCGGTAATCAGAACTGTTTTCATGTGATCCCCTTATAAAAACATCAAAAAATAGAGCATAAAAACGTTGGTAATCAACAGCATCGTTCCGGTGGGGATTTGTGCTTTAATGACCGCATTGCGATTTGGCAGTTCCAGCAAGGCGGCGGGAACGATATTGAAATTTGCCGCCATTGGCGTCATCAATGTACCGCAATAGCCTGAGAACATGCCAATGGCTGCCATAACAGCCGGATTACCGCCGTGTTGCAGTACCAGAATTGGAATACCTATCCCGGCGGTAACAATCGGGAAGGCGGCGAAGGCGTTGCCCATGACCATTGTCAATAACGCCATGCCGATCACGTATGTCGTGACGGCGATAAACTTGTTATCGACTGCCAGGTAGTTTTCAGTCAGATGAGAAATGGCGGTACCTACGCCTGCTACGGTAAATAAGAGTCCCAGCGTAGCTAATATCTGTGGCAGGATAAACGCCCAGCCGATAGCATCCAGCAAGCGACGTGCTTCTTGAGTTGATTGAGTGATGCCTTCACGTGTCATTTTCAACGCAATGCCGTATCCGGTTAAACAACCCACTGTCATGGAAAACAGTGTCACCAGCGTGGAATGGTTGCCGGTACCGAATAATGTCTGTTGTAGTCCAGGAACATGGTTAAATAATAGCACTCCCACCACAGTGACAATAGGAATCGCCAGTGCGGGAAGGAAGATACGATGGCCCAGGCGAGCGGCGCTTTCTTGTCGTTGCTGGGGTGTGCGCTGATGGTAGCTGCCGAGTCGCACACCGCCAAGACCGGCTATCAGCGCCATCAACACGACGATCAGTCCCACACAGATATGTAGCATTTTTTGAGCCTCAGCTTCGCTGCCTGCCCACAACTCCATCAGACGGTAGGTCCAGTCACCAACCAGAAACACGATTCCGTATAGCGCCCAGAATAAGCTGGTGGTCAGGCGGCGGGGGTTGGTGTGATCACGCAAGGACATCACGGCTACGGCTAACAGGATCACACCAGCCAGCCAGTAAAGATACTGTTGCTGAAACATTACTTTGCCTTCCTTTTGTTTTGGTTCATGCCATTCAAGGCTGCCAGCTCGTTGGCGATGTGGTGGTCAAGGCGGGATAAACGGAAAGCGTGGATCAGGAAGGCGCAGATAGCCGTAGGGATCCCCCACATGGCGATATGCAGTGGCTCCGTTTGGATGCCGCCAGACTCCAGCATGAAATTATGCATAAAGATGATTGCTCCAAAGGCGACGAAGATATCTTCACCGAAGAACAGGCCAACATTGTCGGTTGCTGCTGACATAGCACGCAGACGATAGCGCACATCGTCAGGCAGATCATGGTGGCGGTTTTCCGTCGCGCCTTCCACCATAGGGGCCAACAATGGACGCACCATTTGCGGATGCCCCCCCAGGCTGGTTAGGCCAAGCGCCGCTGTTACTTCACGAATGAATAGATAGACAATCAGCAGACGTCCGGCGGTTGCTGTTTTGATATTCTTAATCCAGTTCTGAGCCTGCTCTTTTAAACCGTGTCGCTCCAAAAGACCAATAGTTGCCAGTGGTAGCAGTAGGATCAATGGTAGATTTCGGGTATTAAGGAAGCCGGAACCTAACTTTTCCAGAATATTTGTGATTGGCATATGTGCCGCCAGCCCGGTGATGATTCCGGCGACAATCACCACCAGTACGGGGTTAAACCTCAGTAAAAAGCCGACTACAATGACCGCGATTCCAATCAGCGGCCATAGATTCACTATTTGTTGCATGTTGTGTTACCTCTGCATATAAAAATATCTGTTGTTATGTAGATAGTTACGCTTTTAGGGAGAGGAGCAGTCAAATTCAAACAATGCCACACTAAAGGGATCACTCAGCCCGAAAGTAGGATCAAATTACATGCCCCATAAAAAAATGTGAGTCAATAGCTTCTTGGTAAATTCAAGTGATATGCCATTAGTGCTATTTAGCCGCTTCAAAGGTGTACTGGATGATATGATATCGATTAATTTCTATCATAGAAAACATATCGCTTAAGGCGTAGTTACTACCTAATTCAGTATGAGAAGCGTACTAACTATATAAATCTAAAAACAAAGCAGCTTGGGTAGAGTAGCTTGACTGTGCGGTTTAACGCCGATTGAAAGCAATGACAGGCTGCTCGAATAGAGAGAATTATTTATCATGGCAACATTAGAAATATTGACTATTCCAGATGAACGACTGAGACAAAAATGTGTTGAAGTTACAAATGTTGAAGATATCCAAGGTCTTATCGATGACATGCTTGACACCATGTATAGCACTGAGAATGGGATCGGTTTGGCTGCACCGCAAGTTGGACGAAAAGAAGCGGTGGTGGTCATTGATATTTCAGCGAATCGAGATCAGCCCTTGATTCTGGTCAATCCAAAGATCGTTGAGAAAGAACGCAGTGTTATGGGGCAAGAAGGGTGTTTATCTGTCCCAGGGTATTACGCTGATGTAGAGCGGTTCGAAAAGGTAAAAGTTGAAGCGTTAAACAGGCATGGTGAATCCATTACGGTAGAAAGTGAAGATTTCCTGGCTATTGTGATGCAACATGAAATTGATCACCTTCATGGCAAGATTTTTATTGATTACTTATCACCATTGAAAAGGCAAATGGCGCTGAAAAAAATTAAAAAATATCAAAATAGCAGAGCATCTTAACCGGGTTTAAACCTAAGTAATCAAGGGGCAAAACTGAAATACCAATGTAATGTAGATTAAGTTTAGACAAGCCCCTTGAAGCATTTGGCTTTGTTGATATAACGCTGGGGGGCACGATTTATCAAAAGGAGAATTAACCCGTCATTTCTTCTTTAAACATAACTGGCTGTAAATCATATTAGTGACACGACTTATAGGAAAGCGTGACTTATAGTCCGTGGTTAGATAAGTAACATCGTTCGATACTTATCGGATGAAAAAGCCTAATACAATAAAATCCCTTTTTGGACAAAGAGTGAGACATATCAGACTGATATCTGGCATGTCTCAGGAAGCGTTTGCTGATAAATGTGGGCTTGATCGTACTTATATCAGCGGTATTGAACGTGGAGTCAGGAATCCCACGCTTGAAGTTATCAATGTTATTGCAAATGGTTTGCAGATTGAGTTGAAAGATCTGTTCGATTTGAGTATGGAAAAAAAGAGTTAACCGGCTTTATTTGCGCATCATGTGATGACTTTATTTGTTCCGCTATTTCCTTTCAGAAGATTTTATCTCAACGAGTGGTATGAAAGTATGTTGGAGTAGCTCATCTTATTGATTGATGAACTACTCCATTTTCGATCTACAGCCACTTACCGCATGTACCTCGAAGGCCATATCTCGGCAGGGTCGCAATCTAAAGCAGCTGCAATGAGCCGCTGCCCTTTGGGCCAACGGCGTTGCAAGGTATTGGCAAGGGTCGATGAGGCTAACCCTGCCTTTCTTGAAACTGCTGCTAACGATGTTCCTCGTTTTTTTAGTGCTGCGATGATGTCTGCTGGGTGCCAGTCCTGATTTTTCATCATTAATCCTCCACGCTACGGATAACTTTGATATGAAAAGATAAATCGTTACATAGTAGACTATAAGTCACATATGATAACATAACTTACCGTGAAAAGTGACTCATAGTCCGTGGTCTGATAAGTAACATAATTCGATACTTATTAGATGAAAAAGCCAAATGCTGTAAAATTCCTTTTTGGACAAAGAGTTAGGCATCTCAGACAGTCGTCTGGAATGTCTCAGGAAGCCTTTGCCGATAAATGTGGAATTGATCGTACCTATATCAGCGGCATTGAACGGGGGATCAGAAATCCTACGCTTGAAATTATCAATATCATTGCAAGTGGTTTGCAGATTGAGTTGACAGATCTGTTTGATTTCAGTACAAAACCAAAAAGCTAGCCGTACCTTTCCCCTTATTTCTTAGAGGTAAGTGTGATTGAGGAAATGTCAAGGTGAGTAAATTGCATAAAGGCATGAGTCAAGAAGCGTTTGAGAATGGTTATTTTTACGCAGCTGAACTGCGACAATTTGCTAAATCTTTGGGAATTACCCCCGATAACTTGAAAAAAAATGAGCTTGAGCTGCATATTCGGTCACGCTTGTTTGGTTATTCTGGTGATTTGCCGATTGCTATACCTAACAAAAGAGATCGGGTTGGTCGAGATTTACTCACCCTGAAAAGTTTGGTCATAAATTATGTGAGTGACAGACAAACGAAAAATTTCTTGCTAGAGCAGGTGAGCGGCCAATATGGGATATTACCGGATAAATCCGGCCAATGGTATTGGCTGAATCACTGGCGTAAGGCACAAATTGCTGATAATAACCAAATTACCTATGGCGATTTGATTGAACATTTGGCTTCTCTGAAAAGGCAAGCAGGGAGACTTCCACAGATCCCTTCCGCCCGTTTGAATAATTTTATTAGCGATTTCATTGCCGATCCGGAAAATGAAGGTAAAGGGAAAAAACAAGCGCTGGAAATATGGCAAGATCTGAAAGAGAAAAATTTACCTAAAACGTACCTTGCTTATAAACAGAATAAATAATCAACTGAGGAATAATTTATAAAGGGAGATTCAGGTTCTCCCTTTATAAATAGCATGATTAAATATTAATGACTTGTTGAGCGCCATTCCGTTCAATTTTTATTGTCAGTTTACCCGATGGTGTCTCTGACAACTGATTGCGAACATAGGTGATATTTTCAGGAAGGATTTTCTGGCCGTTGACTTCCAGCACAATATCACCATTTTCCAAGCCAAATTTCTTAATATCTTTTGGTTCGTTATAAAAGATTTCTACTTTGTTATCAAAATAGCGAACTGCGATAGTACGAAGGAATTTATTATCATAACGGGTAAAGTTTTTGGCGTTAAAACAGAGCAACATTTTATTGGGAATAAACAGATAGTCATCAAAACGTGAGAGGAAACTCATACCAAGATAGTATTGGTCATTTTTGTTTTCACTGATTCTCAGACGACCAACAGGCAGTTGTTGTAAATAAAAGCCGTCAATCAGGTACTCTTTCCCACTAGCAAGCCCACTGGCGGAGGCGTATTTAACATTGATTCCTTCAGAAATTTTATCTCTATGCTCTTTTTTTAGATATGCGATAAATTCCTGAGAAACATAGCTGTAATCGGCCCCGGTATCTATATTGAAAATAACGTTAGAAACCTGGATAGCGGGAGATTTACCGTAACTGTCACTATAAGGTTCACATTGCTGATAATTGAGGATTGAAGGTGCATGGTGCCATACTGTCAGAGTGTGGTTTAAGTTATTTACTTCCCAGTTTAACTGGCGGAAAGTATCAATCCCAAGGATACCATCTAGCTTCTGACCAATGGATTGATTGAAAAGATTTATATCAATGCCAATCCAGGGATCAGAAGCCGGCACACTATAATTACCGATGGTAAGAGCAAGTGGTTGCCATAATGTCAGATCATCTTTGTGTAATCGCTTTTCACTGGTGGTCAGTAACCCATCGGATAGCATGTGATGGAATGTCGCCGGTATGTTTGATTCTGGCGTGATTTGGGTCAGTGTCTTAGCCAGTTTATTATCGATGAAGGTATAACTGGCCCCGGTATCCAGCAGGAATTGATATTTTTTACCGGAAATAGTGACGGGAATGATGAGCGCTGTAGGTTGATGGATATTCAGTTTGGTAGAGAGTACCGGCTTGTTTTCTTCGGAAATATGGCTTTTTTCTATATGACTACAGCCAGTAATTAGTGTCAGTAAACTCGTGGTGATAAGTGCCTGGCAGGTTATTTTTCCCTGTTTTTTCATAATATTGTATTCCTTTTCTGATGTGTGAATGAACGTATATGAACCAATAGAAACTCAACATGGTGTACTGGAAGCTACGAAATGTAGTGGTCTGACGTGGCATAAGTGCGTGTTACCAATACCGGTTAGCTTTGTTTCGAATATTATTATCCGCTTCTTTGTTAAAACCAAAGGTAAACAATCACATCATTATACTTGATTGGCATGAAATTCAGTCAGTTATTGTTTAGTGACGACGGCTGTATTGTGGATTCCAGCGGTTATGAATTATCTGAGTGTGGTATTGGGTCGATGATTTGGAAAAATGCCAATGGGTTTAAATTATGTTTGTGCCTGGCACGCCGATATCCACTGCTTAAGATAGTATTGAAAGCCGTTTAGTTTAACTAACGGCTTTAATTACGACTCTTATGCCTGAGGTGATTTTCCACCTTAATCGCAGGTATCACCAATGTTGCTCAACGCATCAATGATCAATTGCCAGAATCGCTGTTGATCCAATTTGACTGCAACTTGGGTGTGGCAATCTTCTGGTCGTGGAAAACGGAAATCCACCACGGTCATACCGACGGTTAAGGTGCCGTTCAGTTCAATATTGACCGGCACTTTTTGTGTCGTCATCAACGTAGGGTCAATCACATAGGCGACAGCACAAGGATCATGTATTGGAGGGCAATTGAAGCCGTGTCTCTCCTCGTAACTTTTGCCGTAGAACTCCAGCATGTCCACGACAAACCGGGAAGCTTTGGTATTGATACGTGAAATTGCTTCCGTCACTTCTTGTGTGGCTCGTGCCTGATGTGTGAGATCCAGTCCGACCATCGTCAGAGGCCATTTTTCATTGAAAACAATATGTGCTGCTTCCGGATCAACTTTGATATTGAATTCTGCAACTGCACTTCTGTTAGCCGTGTGATATCCCCCTCCCATTAAAACAACTTCTTTTACCCGTTCAACGATCTGTGGTGCTTTACGGACAGCGAGAGCAATATTGGTCAGACTGCCGACAGGAACTAGTGTTACTGTTTTGGGGGGATGAGACATGATGGTATCAATGATCAGATCCGTCGCGTGACGGGGATCAAGCGTCCGTGAATGTTTCGGGAGTTTCACGCCTCCCAGACCCGATTCGCCGTGAATATCCGGTGCAGTTTCGAGATCACGGACCAATGGACGATGACAGCCTGCGGCAAAGGGCACTCCATTAATACCGCCAATATGCGCTATCGCCAGCGCGTTGCGAGTGACTTTATCCAGTGTCTGATTACCGGCAACCGTGGTGACGGCTAATAGCTCAATATCAGGATTACCCTGTGCCAGTAACATCGCAATGGCATCATCATGTCCCGGATCGCAATCAAGAATAATTTTCTTGGTGGTCATTTTTACTCCTTATCAGAGAAAGTGATATAAAAAATGAGAATAATCCAGTTAAAAAATCTATTCCGTGATGAGGTCTTAGGTCTATGTGAGGGTTCTCATAAATAATTAATAAAATGTTTCATAATTGTGATTTTATTAGCATATAAACAACAATTGAGTTGTATAACCAGTTTGAGTGTGATTTTTATATAGTTTCGCTATGGAATTGGCGGGCAATATCTACTTCGGATTTATTGTTAATTTCTTAATAATTGCGAGGGCTGGAATGGATATTCATGTGGATAGATTGTCAGCAGTGATTGAATCTGTGGCAACCAGTGAATTTTATCCTAATCTACTTAACTGGTTGGAACAATTTATTACCTTTGATAACGCCATTGTCTATGCCTTCGAGCAAGGCGCTCCTCCACGTTGTTTAAGCAAAGCAGAGAAGAAAAACAGCGATGCGGTAAACCAGATTTATCAACAGGGTGCTTATCTGCAAGATCCTTTCTATCAGGCTTTGATAAAGGGGGCTGAGACTGATCTGCTTACCTTACGGGAACTCGTTCCTACAGGATTTTATCATACTGACTACTATCTGAATTTTTATCGTAAAACCGGCTGGCGGGATGAAGCGGGCGTTTTGCTGAAACTCTCTCCTCAAAGGCAGCTTGGCCTGTTTTTTGGTAATGAAAATCAGCCATTTTTCATACAAAAACAGCACCAGAAAAGCCTGCGAACAGCGCTGGAAATTATTCGCAGTGTCGCCCGATTACACGGTGAAATGGTGCAGCAAGCCTCTTCTGCTGACATGGTTTATCTGGATACCCAGGCCCGTTATGCTTTAACACCAAGAGAATGTGAGATTGTTGAATTGATATTGCAAGGTAAAGGATCTCCACAGATTGCTGAGAAACTGTTTATCAGTACTGGAACAGTGAAAAACCACCGGAAAAATATTTATCAAAAACTGCAAGTCAGATCACAAGCAGAGCTGTTTAGCCTGTTTTTGACGTCTCCTGTGCGTTATTTCGCTTGAGTCACAATTGTTAATACAGTGTTGCAAATATCCCTAAAGGGACATGGTGATGTGACTCCGCACTACAGATAATCCGGTGATTATGTCAGATGCTAATTGGGGTATCACATGAACAATAATGTTGATTCATTAACTTATTATGCAACGACCAAGAAATATGATCTTCGTTTTCCGATATTAAAAGAAGATCTGGATGTGGATGTTGTCATTATCGGCGGTGGATTTTCCGGTATTAATACCGCGCTTGAACTGGCGGAAAAAGGCATCACCAATATTGCGATTCTGGAAGGGCGTCATCTTGGCTATGGTGGTACTGGCCGTAATGGTGGTCAGGTTATGGCGGGTATTGGTCATGATCTGGAAGTGATCAAGCGGCATGTTGGTGAAAAAGGGCTGGAGACGATCTTTAAGATCAGTAACCTCGGTGCCGGCATCATTCGTGATCGTATTGCGAAATATAACATTGACGCCGATCTTTGCCGTGGTTATGGCTATCTTGGCTTTAATCAGCGGCAGGAAAAAACGTTACGTGGCTGGCTGAAAGAGTTTCAGGCGGTTTCTCCTGATGAAGAGATTGAGCTGTATACCGGCTCTGATGTGAAAAAGGTTGTGGGTTCTGATGTCTATACCTGTGCGTTGAAGCATATGGGGGGCGGGCATGTTCACTCCCTGAACCTGTTATTGGGTGAAGCTAAAGCCGCGACAGAACTTGGCGTAAAAATCTTTGAGAACAGTCAGGTGTTGAATGTTGAATATGGTTCCAGGGTGACGGTTCGGACCTCGATGGGATCTGTTCGCGCTAATAAAATGCTGTGGGCTTGTAACGGTTTCCTCAATGGCCTTGAGCCTTACATCTACAAGAAGACAATTAACACTTATGCCTTCCAGCTAATGACGGAAGAATTATCGGATGATTTGATCAAGAAAATCAGTCCAATCCGTGGTGCATACAGTGATATTCGTCCGGTTATTGATTACTACCGGGTGACTAACGAAAACCGCCTGTTGTTCGGCAGTACAACACCTTTAATTGAACACATTCCATCGGATTTGAAGGCCTGGAACCGCCATTTGATGCTGAAGGTTTTCCCCTATCTGAAAGATGTGAAAATTGAATTGGCATGGGGAGGACCATTGTGCTGCAGCGCCAACCTGTTCCCGCAAATCGGCTCTTTGCCGCAGCATAATAATGTGTTCTACGTGCAGGGATATTCCGGCTTTGGGGTAACGCCAAGCCATATCGTTTGTAAGGTTTTGGCTGAGGGGATAAGTGAAGGATCTGAGCGTTATGACCTGATGAGTTCAATTCCTCATGCGAACATTGTTGGCAAAGATACATTGCGGCATCTGATGGTGTCGGCGGGCAAGATTTGGCATCAAACGTCAGGATACTGGAAAGGCCGCCGTTAATTTATTGAGATTTTAGGTATCAATAGCGTTCACTGAACGATTTATAAATTCTTTTATTTAAAGCGAGAACATCATGATTAAATCACTTTTACTGAACAAATCACTGCCTGAACTGTTGGACATTGGTAGCGTAAGCAATCTGGGTGCTACCGTGGTGGAAGGTGATCCGCAGGCAAGTATTGCAATGATATTTGGTGAACCGGCTGATAATCTGACTTGCGGTATTTTCGCCTGTACCCGTGGCAAATTCAGTATGGTGTATCCGTTTGATGAGCATGCAACCGTCTCGGAAGGCTCGGTAAAACTGACCGATGTGAAAACCGGTGAGACAGTTGAATATCATCCGGGGGATTCCTGGTTTGCCGCGAAAGGAACTGAAGTGTTGTGGGAAGTGACCGCAGACCGTTTTGTGAAGCATTATTTTTCTTGTATTAAAGGTTAAAAAGCACCTGTTTGATCAGAGGTAAGTTAAGTAATGAGTGATATAACCCTGTTACAGCAAGTTACGGCCTTTCTGCAACGCAATCATGGTCATTATATTCATGGTCAGTTAGTTGGTGGTCAGGGGAATGAAACATTTTCCGTGGTGAACCCTGCGACTGCTGAAGTGATTGCGACAGTGAATCAAGGCGGTGAAGCGGAAGTCAATGCGGCTATGCAAGCGGCACATGCTGCATTTCACGGTGTGTGGGCGCAAACTTCACCTATGGAGCGTGGTAACTGTCTGAATCGTCTGGCAGATTTATTACTGACACATCGGGAAGAACTGGCGCAATTGGAAAGTATTTGCTCTGGTAAAACTATCCAATTGTCCCGCATGTTGGAAATTGATTCTTCTGTTCAGTTCCTGCGTTATTTTGCCGGATGGTCAAGTAAGATCAGCGGTGAAACGCTGAATGTTTCTTTGCCCTCTTTTAAAGGTGAACAATACACGGCGTTTACCCGTCGTGAGCCGATTGGTGTTGTGGCGGGGATCATTCCGTGGAATTTCTCCATCATCGTTGCCATCTGGAAAATGGCGGCTGCACTGACCTGTGGTTGTACCATTGTGTTGAAACCAAGCGAATACACACCGCTGACAATGCTCAGGGTGGCTGAATTGGCAAAAGAAGCGGGTATTCCTGATGGTGTCATCAATGTGGTTAATGGTTCAGGTTCAGTATTAGGCCCTGCACTGATAGGTCATCCATTATGTGCCAAAGTAACTTTTACTGGCTCTGTGTCAACCGGTATTGCTGTGGGCCAATCAGCGATGGAACAGGGATTGACTCGCGTTACGTTGGAGCTTGGTGGTAAAAACGGTGCGGCATTTTTGTCAGATATGTCTGCTGAAAAGATTGTTGATGGTGTTCTGGAAGCGGGTTATCTCAATCAAGGGCAAATTTGTGCTGCGGCTGAACGTTTCTATATTCCTGCCAGCCGCATGGATGAAGTGTTGAAATTGTTGTCTGAAAGACTTGCTGCAATGAACATTGGTTCCCCGCTGGATGAATCAACGGAAATGGGACCGCTGGCGAACAAAGAGCACTATAACAAGATACTGTCCCTGTTTGACAAAGCCCGTCAGGAAGGCAGTGAAGTTGTTTATGGCGGTTATGCTCTGGAAGGACCTGGTTGCTTTGTGGTGCCAACCGTTATTCGTGCTAACAGCCCAGAAGATTCGTTGATGAAGGAAGAGACATTTGGTCCTGTAGGGACTTTCCTTAGCTATGACGACGAGGAAGAGCTGATTGGGTTGATGAACAGCACGCCATTTGGTTTAGCGGCGAGTTTGTGGACTAATGATCTGAGTAAAGCTATGCGTATGATCCCGCGTATTGAAGCTGGGACTGTTTGGGTCAATATGCATACATTCCTTGATCCGGCATTACCGTTCGGCGGTACGAAATCTTCAGGTATTGGCCGTGAATTCGGCAGTGCCTTTATTGAGTACTATACTGAATTGAAATCAGTTATGGTTCGTTATTAGATTTGGTGTTCGAATCAAAATAGAGAAGGCCCCTTGAAAGGGGCCATTGTCAACGCAAAATCGTCTTCGAACCAAATTGAAAACGTTATGATTACTTTGATAAGACGAATGGTCATATTCAACCCTTCAAAGGCAACGCAATAGTTTATAAAAATAGAAATATACGGCAATAACCGCCGCAAAAAATAAATATTCTAAACCATAAAAGAATCTGCTAGTTTATAAATTATGAAATATACGGCAATAACTGCCGCAAATTATGGATTTTATAAACTATGCTAAACATTGAAGCACGTCGACAGCTAAAAGAACTACTTCCTGTTGGTATGCTGGCTACTAAGCAATGGCTCGTTGCTCAAGGGCTTAACCTTCATTTTGTGGATAATGCTGTGCGTAGTAAAACACTTCTCCCTCTTGTTACAGGTGTGTTTAGTCAATTCAGCTGCCAGCTAAATTGGCAAGGTGTTGTTGCTTCATTGCAGCGTATGTCTAAAACACCTGTTCACCTTGGAGGGTTAACTGCGCTGGAAATAGCTGGGTTAGCTCACTACATCACCCGCTCCCATATCCGAACGGTTCACTTATATTCCAGTGGGCCGCTACCCCGCTGGCTGACCAGAGTGCCTTTAGATGTGTATTTTAAGGGACACCGGACTCAGGTGTTATGGCCGGAAAGTCTGATAGTTGATCCAACTTGGTTTAAGCAGGAACAATGGCTGGCGGGAATGCCTGCTCTCCAGTTCTCCTGTCCGGAGAGGGCTATCTTCGAAGTTTTGGTGGATGTGCCCAAAGCTGTCAGCTTTGAGCATGCTGAGCAACTAATGCAGGGATTATACAATTTGTCACCACGCAAACTTGATGCTTTGTTGCTGACTTGCTCCAGTATCAAGGTAAAGCGACTCTTCCTCTGGCTGGCAGAAAAGCATCAGCACACTTGGTTTAAGAAGTTGGAGCCCAAAAAGTACAACTTGGGGTCTGGCAAACGCGTCATTGCTAGCGAAGGGCGGTTGGATAACACTTGGTTTATCACTGTGCCTAAGGGGATGTAGGGAGAAACTATGGATCGCAACAGCATTTATTACCGACAAGTTCAGTTGTTATTGCAACTGTTGCCTTTTGTCGCCGAACAGGATTGCTTTGCCTTGAAAGGAGGTACCGCTATCAATTTGTTCGTTCGCAACTTGCCTCGGTTGTCGGTCGATATCGATCTGGTATTTCTGCCGATATTGCAACGTACAGAAGCCTTAACGGCGATCAAAATTGCTCTGAATAAGATTGCGGTTGCCATCCGGGCTGCTATGACAGACGCGGAAATTATCGAATCTTTCCGGGATAAAGACGATGCCTTGCGGTTGATTATAGGAAGATCAGGTGTTCAAATAAAAATTGAGTTGTCACCGGTTTTGCGTGGTACTGTGTTTGAACCAAAGGTAATGACAGTCTGTGAGGCTATGGAAGATGAGTTTGGTTATGCCGAAATTCAAATCATTTCCCACGCTGATCTCTACGCTGGGAAAATCTGCGCTGCGCTGGACAGGCAACATCCTAGGGATTTGTTCGATGTGAAATGGTTGCTGGATAACGAAGGCTTTACCGATGATCTTCGCAAGGCTCTGATCGTCTATATGGTGAGTCATAACCGTCCTATTGCCGAACTGCTCAGGCCCAGTTTCAAGGATATTACTGGTATCTATCGTGGTGAGTTTCTGAATATGGCGGAGCAGCACGTCGAACTGGCCGAATTGGAAGCTACACGAGAACGCTTGGTTGAGTTGATCAACGACTCTTTAACCGAACAGGAGCGTACTTTTCTGCTATCCTTCAAAAACCGGGTGCCAGACTGGTTATTGCTGGGGCTAGAAAATGTTGAACAACTGCCAGCCATCCTATGGAAACAGAGGAATCTGGCGAGGATGGGTACGGATAAACATGCTAAGGCGTACCAAAATCTGAGTCATGTACTTGGCGTCGATTGAGTTGACACTGTTGTTGGAAGCTACCTCTTTACCTGAATAGATTATGTTAGATAGAAGGTTATTAAGCGTTGCCTGTTTGGTGTCTTCATAATCAGATTTACCTAATAACAATCCTTGATTGAAATGTATGTCTCGCAGTAATGGTGCAATAGTGCTGGCATTCCAATGAAATTTAGTAAGACCC
>NZ_AYSJ01000004.1:169742-260088 GCF_000517265.1 Photorhabdus khanii NC19 | reverse complement strand
GCCGTTTACGGCGGGGAGCAGTCACGTCAGTTCGGTTGTTCCTATATCCACATTGGTTTCTCTTGTGAGGAAAATAAGCCTTTTATTCTACTCAATATATGGATCGATCCATGGGGATTAACCGGAAAACCACTAAATTCTCCTGATATCGTTAAGTGGAGTAATAAAGGTGGTATAGTTTGGCAAGAAATAGATACCTAAACTTGGGCTTATAAATTTACCGATGCATCCTTAATTTTCTAGGCTTTCACGTCATTCACCGCACAGGCACGTATCCTTATCAGATTAATAATTTCCTGTTCTTTCTCGATCAGAATGGCCAGTGTTTCAGTCAGTAAATCAATTCAATTAATGGCAAGATAGTACAGAGATGGTTAAAGTTTTTTTGGGGTAAATGGTGTATTCCGTAATAGAGAAATGCTAGAAATAATCTGGCTATGTTGGCGGATAAATATTTCTACAATGTCCTGT
Organism: Photorhabdus khanii NC19; assembly: GCF_000517265.1. GTDB lineage: Bacteria > Pseudomonadota > Gammaproteobacteria > Enterobacterales > Enterobacteriaceae > Photorhabdus > Photorhabdus khanii. The sequence goes on along the minus strand of NZ_AYSJ01000004.1, from coordinate 259,617 downwards.
ATGTTATTTTTTAGCATAAATTCATGGTGATATTTATTCTTCTTCGTTAGTGTCTGTTGAACCATGTTAATAGCATTTTCCTGATTTTTTACCGATATTACTGATTTTTACTGTATTTCTCATCAAGAAAGAATATCGGGTTAAAGAACCCGATACTATTAATTAAATCACCTGGACAAAACGCCCGTTAATTAATGAAAAGATTGGTGCAATAGTAGCAAGATCTTTATCACCATCTTCACCATCTTCATCATCAACGTAATAGGATATTGGAGAGTGCCTTAAATCTGATTTATTCACTAATCTGACCATTCTGCCCCGATTCATTATTTTAACGGTGTAATCATTCCAATTAATTGGTATCATTTTGAAGTTTTTTGCATTGATCTCACTAATAGACTGTTCAATGAAAATACTCTCTTCATTTTCGCCGGTAGCCCAGGCCCAGGCTTTGAGCGCAACTTTTTGTTGTTCTCGGAGCGTATTCACATCTTTTGCATTATAGGCCTGCCAAACGGCCATATAAGCCTGTTGCAGTTGCCGGCGCTGTTCAGGTGTATCCGTGTAGGGGGGTTGCCTTCACCCATTTCCATTCCGGTAAGCTACTGATTTTTATACTACGACTAAACCAGTATAAGGTCATATTTAATGGACATTCTTTGGGATAAAAGGTTAGGATATCCTCTTAGTTTAATCGATATTCAGGTTCAGCCGGGTAATAAACCCACTGGAAACCAGTTCAGTGCGGTTGGTGACTTTAGTTTTGGCAAAGATATTACGTAGGTGGGTTTTTACCGTAGACAGGGAAATATCAAGTACTTGTGCAATACGTTTGTTACTTGAACCTTCTCTTACCAGATTAATAATTTCCTGCTCTTTAGCCGTCAGAATAGCCGGTGTTTCAGGCAGTAAATCTCTGGCGGCTAATTCAATTAATGGCAAGATAGTACTGAGGCGGTTAAAGTCTTGTGGGGTAAATGGTGTATCCCGTAATAGAGAAATGCCGGCAATAATCCGGTTATGCTGACGGATAAATATTTCCGCAATGTCCTGTATGTTATTCGGCAGCATAAATTCATGGTAATACTTATTATTCTTCGTAAGTGTCTGTTGATCCATGCCAACCATATTTATCTCATTTTGCTGATAATTGGCAGGTCTCAGTGGATCTAATTGCTGGAAATTCGCCAGATAATTTTTATGTATTTCGTCTGAAATACCGTACAGAATGTAATTCTCCGGGTGTAACTCATTGTTCACCAGATAGAATGCTGCTGCTGAGATAGGAACCAGATGGGCAATGGTATTCAGGCAGCTATTGATTAAGGCATTTTCACGGCTGGCAGGGAGTACGGTAGACAAGAAAGTTCTCTCTTTAGAGTAGTACCTAACTGAATAAATCAATCATCGACGATTAATCAAATGCTAATTAAAATGCAGAATTAACACAAAACAAACATATTAATAACGTGATGTAGGTTGCAATAAACGAAATTTCCTAAGGTGATGATAACTCACTCATCACACTCTGTTGGTACATATCTGAAATAATTTCTTTATGTATTAATAAACGGGTTTGTTCCTTATTGATTGATATTTAACTGGTTATTTTTATTTTCCGCTATTTGTTTGTATTTTTCGTCATGCTCATTCAGTGATTCATCCCCCTTTGGATATCGTTCTTTAGGACGATGGTCGGTATTCCTGTTCACTTTCTATAGTGTATTTATCCTCGATAAAGTTTACAAAAAATTCACATATGAATCGTTGTGAGCGTTATTTTTACGACCGGAATAAAAGGGAACATGATGAATATGTCAACGCGGCTTACTTCGCACATTGAAAAGGGAGTGGTGGGGTTTCCTACCACACTGGCAAGTTCTGTCGGCGTTATCATGGCAAGCCCAGTTATTCTGACCGTGACAAGTGGTTTTGGCATTGGTGGTGATACTTTCGCCTTGGCAATGTTGATCAGTTTTATCATGATGCAGGCTCAGGTGACGACGTTTGCTGAGGCGGCAGCTATTTTGCCTACATCCGGCTCTGTCTATGATTATATCTCTTGTGGGATGGGACGGTTCTGGGCGATTACCGGCGCGCTTTCAGCTTACTTAATTGTCCATATTTTTGCGGGTACGGCAGAAACGATTCTGTCCGGCGTTATGGCGTTAGTTAATTTTGAGAACCTGAATACGGTGATAGAAAGCCATAACGCTTCGTGGATGGTGGGTGTTGGGCTGGTTATTACATTTGGATTACTGAATGCGCTGGGTATTGAAGCGTTCAGTAAAGTCGAAATTGTGCTGACATTCTGCATGTGGAGCACGTTGGTTATTTTCAGTATTTGTGGGTTATTGATACCGTTTGCTGTGCCGCTGGAGAGTTGGTTTGGTGAAGGGCTGAATCTGGGCGATCCATTGGCGGTACTGAGTCTGGTGGGTATGGCGATGTTTATGTTTGTCGGCTGTGAGCTGGTGACGCCGATGGCGCCTGAAATTAAAAACTCTGCAAGAGTGATTCCGCGGGCAATGATGACTGGCTTGTGTGGCGTGGCTTTTTGTATGTGTATATATGGGGTGTCAATCAGTCATCAGGTGGAAAATGTGCTGGTGGATGCAGAAAATAATGTTCGTTTACTTGAAACGCCAATGGCGATCCCTGCTTTTGCCGGTCAGGTGATGGGTGATTTTGGTAAGTATTGGATTGGTATCGGATTATTACTGGCGGGAGCGGCAACGATTAATACCCTGATGGCGGCGGTACCTCGTATTCTCTACGGTATGGCATTGGATGGCGCATTGCCGCGTATTTTCGCTTACCTGCATCCACGTTTTAAGACGCCAATATTTGGGATTCTGGTTGCAGTGATGATCCCTTGCTTACATGCCTTTATTATTCAGGGTGATTTGAACCGGATTATGCCGTTGGTACTGGCTGCTGTATGTGCTTGGTGTGTGGCTTATCTGCTGGTGACATGTTCGGTGATATTATTGCGTATCCGCAGGCCTGATTTGCATCGTGCCTATAAATCACCGTTTTTCCCGTTACCTCAGATTATCTCCAGTGTGGGGATTATCCTGGCGATTATTCATATCACTCCGTCGGGAATGAATCCAAGTGAAGTATATATTCCATTCGCCATCATATTGGGTCTGACGGCCAGCTATGCTCTGTTCTGGACGTTATGTGTACAACGGGTGAATCCGTTTAAACCTGTACCCGTTGAGCAGGTGCTTTCGCATACTTTTGCTAAAGGTGAATTGCCGGGGGTGAAACTTGAACCGCTTCGTTCCCTTGTTTGATCGTGTGTGGCGGCGGCTGAATAAGCCCCGCTATCCTGCCGGCTATCAGGCCGGTGTGACCCTGAGCCGGCTGAAACAGAACCTGTCACCTTATTGTTGTGAGCGTTTATCAGCAAAAAGTATGCAAATCATTTTGCCTGATGGATTGCCGGTTGAAGTTTATGAAAAGCCGAAGGCGTTGTTTCTGGCCTACATTGTAAGTTGTTGTTTTCGTTTGCACGGAATAACTTCACTTAAGGAAAAAATAGTTATTAAAGCCAACGTTAAAGGGATATTTCGGCGGAAGTTGGTGACTTATTATTGTTGTCAGGGGGCAGAATCTGGACAGCAGGTTATTGATTTATTTAATCAGTATCCGTTAATTGGTGAAACGTTGGCGGAATTGGATTTTCGGCATCTCACATTGAATATTCATCAGGGGCAATGGCAGTTTGAGGTGGAGCATTTTGCTGCTTCTGAGATTGTCAGCCGATTGCCAGCCAGTCGCCGTTATTTACGCCTGACGACGGAACAACGTCATCTGTTGCTCAGTACATTGCTGATGTTTAGTCAGCTAATGGGAAAGCTTTAATTTAGGCAATTTTTCTGCGTTGTGAAGATTAGGAAAAACATCGACTTGAGTTTTATTTTAAACCACGAATTAGGATTTAACCCATACGGGTATATGAATAATCCAGTGAGTTTATATTAATCCTCATGGCGAAAAAGGTATATTCACAATAAATCGTATTCTTATTTATAAACTAAGATAGATATCACAAATACCCTAGAAAATTTATTGAAATCTTTTATCGAATCACTGTGATTCCATCTAAACTTATATATCAAGTAAAAAACAAAAAATAATACAAATAGGAAAATTTAAATGGCAGTGATAATTCCGGAGCCTTATCGTATAAAAGTTATTGAACCTATTGATTTTAAATATGAGCCAAAAATCCTCAGACATTTCACTGCCCGATTCAAAGAAATACCCAGAAAGTAATTGGCCACTGATTTATTTAAAGTTGATCAAGTTTCGGAGGAAATAAGAATGTCCAGAACAGGTGAGCAATATATTGAAAGTCTGCGTGATGGAAGAACTGTTTTTCTTAATGGAGAAAAAGTGACTAATCATGTCGATCATCCTGCTTTTCGGAATGTAATCAGGACCGCAGCTTCACTTTATGATTACCAGGCAGAACATGCCGATCAGATGAGATTCGAAACACCTGGCGGTAAGAATGTGGGTTTATATTGGGAACTTCCGGATACCCGGGAGAAATTGATTGCCAGAGGCAATGCTGCGTATGCCTTGGCAACCCGGAGTGGTGGCTGGTTAGGCAGGAGCCCGGATCATGTCGCTTCTGTTATTACCGGAATGATAACTCACCTGGAAGTATTTGAGGAATATTCCAGAGACAGGGCAGAGGCGTTAAAAAACTACTACTTATATGCCCGTGACAAAGATCTTTATTTGGCTTTCACATTAGTTAATCCTCAAGGTGATCGATCCAAAACACCCAGTGAGCATACAAAAAATTTATTTCACTCTCTCGGTGTGCTGGAAGAAAAACCCCAGGGAATCATTGTTCGGGGGACGAAGATGTTAGGGACAGCTGCGGTGCTTGCAGAAGAAGTTTTTGTTAGTGTGTTCAATCCACTCAAAGAATCAGCTGATGATAAATATGCTTTGTCTTTTGCATTGCCTTTGAATACGAAAGGAATAAAAATTCTTTCCAGAAAATCCTATGAAATAGGGAGCAATAAATTTGATTCCCCTTTAGCGCATCAATTTGATGAAAACGATGCAGTTATTTATTTCGACGATGTTCTCGTTCCGTGGGAAAGAGTTTTTGTTTATAAAAATATTGATATGTGTCGTCGTCAATTCGAATCAACTGCCGCCGAAGTTTTAGGGGATGGTCAAAGTCTGGCTCGATACGCTGTTAAGTTGCATTTTTTGGCTGGTTTAGCTCATGCGCTGACTGAAGCCACAGGAGTTAATGAGGTTCCTGCCGTTCGCGAGTCGTTAGCAGAGCTTGCTTGCTACGCTACTAACATTGAAGGGCTTTTCCGTGGTTTGTTTCACAACCCAGACCGACATAATGGGTACTATATTCCCAATCAATTACAATTATATGCTTGTCAGGTCGTTGCTCAGTCAATTTATCCCAAGGTGATAGAAATCATCAGAAAACTCTCGGGAGGTGGCGTGATTATGTTACCGTCAAGTTATGTTGACTTCGCAAACCCAGAGATCCGTTGTTTAATAGAAAAAACACAATATTCAACCTTACTGGAACCCATTGAACGAGTAAAATTGCTGAAATTAGTCTGGGATGCTGTTGGTTCTGAATTTGCCTCACGTCATATTCAATACGAAATGTTCTATTCGGGAGCCCATTTTGTTGCTCTGTCTCGTCTTTATGGACGATATGACTGGAATTTAGCGAAGAGTATGAGCAAAGAGATTTTGGATTCCATTTCGGTTAATTAAATTTTGCAGTTGATAATCATACTGTTTGATTAAGTTTAATTTAGTGAGTAGTTAAACAACTTTATCTTTGTGACATTTTCAGAGGCGGAATAGAGTATATTCCGTCTCTTTTTCGTAAATGAATCACTTAATATTTTAATGTACAGGGATCCGCAAGATTATATCAACGCATTGAGTCATTTCTATTTTCGACCATAAATTATTTTATCCTGTTAGGGAATGATTTCTCTGGAATGTTTTTGCACATTTATCTCTGTATGGAAAAATTAGCACACAATTTATTCTATTGATAATAGTAATTGTTATTATTGTTAAATAACAATTTGATGCATGATTTGTCGCGGAAAAATGGTTGAATATTTTTAACTGAAAATCAATAAAAGAGAAAAGAATGAAAATAAAGATAATGATATGTGCTCTTATGGCTTCTTTCAATGTATTTGCATCTCCGTGTCACCAAATAAAATTCCAGCAAGATCAACAAGAAATAACAGGGAGTTTCGATTCTCAGGGAATGGCTTGTATTGAATTTAAAATTCAGGCTGAACATTATGTGCGCGGATCGGGACTGGGTATAGAGAAATTGGTGGTTCAGAAGGGGAATCAACAACATATTCGTACGCTTTTTTCCGATAATCCGGCGGATGCCCGGCAGTCAATTGGATTTACCGTTCCTCAGGCAGGAAAATACCGGTTGGCAGCCAGGGGGAAGGCTGGTGCCCCGTGGCAACTCACATTGTCATTTCCACATTATATTCCCTGGGATAATGATTACGGACAGCAACCAGAAAGCCCGCGCCTGAAACAACTCCAGGCTGAAATAGTAAAAGGGAAAGGAACCCATGCTTTCTGGCGAGAAATGGCCCGTCATGGTACACCACTGATTGAAGATTATGATGGTAAAGACAAACGGGTAACTTTCTTGTGGCGTGGGGCAAAAGCGAATGTTTTTATTCTTGGCGCACCAAGTAACGATCATGATCCTATGTCACATCTGGCAGGAAGTGATGTCTGGTTTCGCAGCTATATCGTTCCGTCAGATACCTTGATGCAATATAAATTGGCACCGGATTTGCCGCAGCTGGAAGGCACTGCTGACGAGCAACGTAGCGCGATTCTGGTGACTGCTCAGGCTGATCCGTTGAATAGAAATGTGGTGCCGGCGGTGTCAGAAGATGCGTTCAATCATGATTCATTGCTGGCACTAAGGCCAACGCTGTGTGATGTAGAGCAATTCAAGCAATTACCTTTTCATGGTGATGTTAAGGTTCATCTGCTTCAAAGTAGAATTCTGGGCAATAGTCGGGAAATTGCGATATATCAACCGGTTATCCCGATGAAACAGCCTGCCATGTTGGTGCTGTTTGACGGGAAGATTTACCGTAAGCAGTATCATATTGATAGATTTTTTGATTCCCTGATTGAAGAAGGAAAAATTCCACCAATGTATGTGGTGTTTATCGATAGCCTGGATAACGCACGCCGGGGTCAGGAGTTGCCACCCAACCCTGATTTTGCTGAATTTATGGCTAGCGAGCTGATGCCGTGGTTGGCTGCTCAGGGGATTGAAGCTCCGGCGGAACGTACCATTATTTCAGGCTCCAGCTATGGCGGACTGGCATCTTCATGGGTTGCATTTAACCACCCTGAGTTGTTCGGTAATGTCCTTAGTATGTCGGGTTCATATTGGTGGGCACCTCAGGGAGAAGAGCCTGAATGGCTGATCCGTGAGTTTGCCAAAGCAGAGAAAAAACCGCTTCGTTTCTATTTACAGGCGGGCTTGTTTGAAGTCAACCGGGGTGAATTGGAAGGTATTCTGCATAATAACCGTCGCATGAAAAAAACGTTATTGCAGAAGGGTTATCCGGTTGAATCCAGTGAAGTCTCCAGTGGTCACAATTATGTCTCATGGTGTGAGACGCTTTATCACGGAACACAGTCGTTGGTAACAAAATGGTAAATTGGATCTATTTTCTTCACATAATTGTCACATAGTTTATTTAGTATCCCTTTATCAGATAAAGATGATTTTTACTTCGATTGCTTTCTAATAAGGAAATCTTATGTCTCAAAAGTATACGAAAAGTTTGGTTGCAGCGATGATATCAGCCTTAATTTCAGGTGTCAGTTTGCCCGTGTTGGCGGAGGGTGAGCAGGGGGCGAATCAAATTATGGCGGAAGGTCGGGCAGTAAAAGGTAATATTATGGAATTTGGTGGTGCTCGCCGTATGAGTCACAATCAAACTGAGGCATTAAAAGCAGCAATTAATAACAATAAAGCCAAGAATGTTATTTTGTTTATTGGTGATGGTATGGGAGATTCTGAAATTACTCTCGCCCGTAACTATGCGGAAGGTGCCGGTGGATTTTTCAAAGGAATTGATGCCTTGCCATTCACCGGTCAATATACTCACTATTCTCTTGATAAAAAGACCCGGAAACCCAACTATGTGACTGACTCAGCCGCTTCTGCCACCGCTTGGGCTTCCGGTATAAAAACCTATAATGGCGCGCTGGGTGTTGATGTATTTGGTAAAGATCATCAAACTTTGCTTGAGCTGGCAAAAATGAATGGTAAAGCGACAGGTAATGTAACAACGGCGGCAATTCAGGATGCGACGCCAGCGGCACTTTATGCACATGTGACCGGTCGTAAGTGTTATGGTCCAAAAGAGACGACAGAAAAATGTCCGACTAATGCACTGGAAAATGGCGGGCGTGGTTCGATCACAGAGCAATTATTAATGGCTCGTGCTGATGTAACATTGGGTGGCGGTGCCAGGATTTTCGTCCAGAAATCGGTTGCCGGCGCTGGAAAGGGTAAAACGCTGGAAGAGCAGGCGCAAGAACAGGGCTATCAGTTGGTAAGAGATGTTAAGTCCTTGAATTCAATTACTGAAGCAAACCAGAAAAAACCGCTGTTGGGCCTGTTCCATGAAAAAAATATGGATATTGCCTGGGAAGGGCCTAAGGCGGTTTATCACGGTAATATTGATAACCCGCCAGTGAGTTGTAAAGTTAACTCCAAACGGAATCCTGATGCGCCAACGTTGGCACAGATGACGGAGAAAGCCATCGATCTATTGCAAGAAAATGAGAATGGTTTCTTCCTGCAAGTGGAGAGCGCTTCTATCGATAAGCAGGATCACAAAGCTAACCCTTGTGGGCAGATTGGTGAAACCGTCGTATTGGATCAAGCGGTTCAAGTTGGTCTGAAATATGCCCGTGAACATGGTGATACATTGGTTATTGTTACAGCCGATCATGCCCACTCTAGCCAAATTATAGAAGCTGATGTGAAATCTCCGGGATTAACTCAGGCATTAATTACCAAAGATGGTTCAATAATGGCGGTTAGCTACAGTAACTCTGAGGGTAAAGATCAGGAACATACGGGGACTCAGCTTCGTGTTGCTGCTTATGGACCTCAAGCAGCCAATGTTGTTGGTTTGACTGACCAGACAGACCTGCATTTCACCATACGTGATGCAATGGAGTTGAAGTAATTTTTGCCAAATGATGTGTTGAGTGGTAAAAGTTGAAAGTAAGGTTTTTTTAAAATCCCGCCCGTTAGTCAGATTTTCTGATTAGCGGGCAGATCTGTGTACAAGTCTCATAACCCCAAATACCCTACAAATCCGATAAAAAGGTTAACATCATTATGTCAGACATTCGCCTGTATATGCTGCAAACCGGATCCATCAAATGTAAGGTTCACAATATTAAGATGAATCAGGGGAATGGTGCCGATTATGAAATTCCGGTTCCGTTTTTTTTGCTCATTCATCCTAAAGGTCATACGCTGATTGACGGCGGTAATGCGGTTGAAATTGCAACTGACCCTGAAGGCTATTGGGGGGCTATCACAAAAGTCTACCGGCCGGTAATGCGTGAAGATGAAGGCTGTGTAGCGCAAGTGAAAAAGTTGGGTATCGATCCCGCAGATATCCGCTATGTGGTGCAATCCCATCTTCATCTTGATCACACTGGTGCAATAGGACGTTTCCCTAATGCGACGCACATCGTACAACGACTTGAATATGAATACGCCTACACGCCGGACTGGTTTGCTGTTGGTGGCTACATTCGTAAGGATTTTGATCGTCCGGGATTGAAGTGGGAATTTCTGGATGGGGAACGCAATGATTTGTTTGATATCTACGGAGACGGTATTTTAAAAACGGTATTTACTCCGGGGCATTCGCCGGGGCACCAATCACTGCTGGTCACTCTGTCGAACAGTGGCAGCCTGTTGTTAACGGTTGATGCTGCTTATACTCTCGATCATTGGGAAGAACGTGCATTGCCTGGGTTCCTCACCTCTACTATTGAAACCGTACGTTCGGTGCAAAAGCTACGGTATTTATCTGAACGTACGAATGCGATTGTGGTAACGGGACATGATCCGGATGCCTGGCCAACATTTCGTAAAGCACCGGAGTATTACGATTAACCCGATACAGCCCGCTTGAAAGCGGGCTCACTGTGTGCATTCGGCAGTGACTCACTCGGTAATTAGATGGCTTAAATGTCCACTTAATATTGGTCTGAGTCCTATTCCTCGCAGCAATTTACTTAATTCATTTAACTAATTCTTTGTGTAATTATTAATTTTTTGAAGAGGATAATTTTTGATTTTAATGTAAAGTGAAGAGATAAGTGATGATGATTTATAATATTTTGTTCCAATAACGATCACAAAATTAGCCCAACAAGGTTTACATTTTTGGCATAAGGCTGATATTGTTCAATAAAAATGAATTATAATGTCCAGATAATAAGTGTCAAAAAAATATTATATAAAATCATCAGTTATTTCTATTGTTAAATCAATCATGTAAATAAATTAAAATAGTTGTATTATTTATCCTTATAGAGTTTGAGAAATTTTAATATGTTCGAATATAAGTTGGATATTTCAGAAGAAATCTGTGTTATTGAAGGTAGAAAATTTAATAATTTGGATTGGAGTCATGAGGATCAACCAGATCTGGTATTTAAAGATTGTGTTATCATTGATTCGAAATTCTTAGGTGCAAATTTAAATGGCTTGCGTTTGAAAAACTGTCAAGTGTTTAACTGTGACTTTAGTGAAGCAAATATTTCAAATGGTAAGTTTGAAAATACATTATTTTATAATAAAGAGAACCAACAAGGTTGTAATTTCCATAGTGCAGACTTACGTGGTTCAACATTTATTTTCTGTGATATTTCAACAAGTAACTTTTATCGCGCCGAGTTATTCGATATAACAATTGATAGGTGTCAAGCACAAGGATGTCATTTCGAACTGGCTGACTTTACGAAAGCAGTCAGTCGAAAAGTGATATTTAGTGCAGCAACATTAATAAAATCAAATTTTCAGTATTCAGACTTTGAGGGAGTCTATCTTGAAAAATGCGATTTGTCAGAAAGCAAGTTAGTTTCAGTCGTATTGACAAGAGCAAATCTTGAAGGCGCGAACTTAACCAATACTATTTTTTCTCCTTCACAGTATGATGGGCTATCAATATTTAAAGCTGATCTGCGAAATGCGGAGATTGCAAATATAGATGTGAGAGCATTAGATTTCTCTGGAGTAGAAATATTTGAATGGCAAATGATTTCTTTGATGGAAGAGATGGGGTTTATCATTCATCCAAATAATTAAAAAATACGATATATACCCTATAGATTTCAAGATGCATAGAGACGGCAAGGGAGCGAATCCCCGAGAGCATAGCGAACTATGTGACCGGGGTGAGCGAGTGCAGCCAACAAAGAGGCAACTTGAAAGATAACGGGTATAAAACAATCAGGATAATACTGGTCTGGATAAAGGAGAATATACTCCTTCCCAGCCTATTGTGCTGGAGATTCCTTTGATTATTTAATTGAGATCTCCAAAAGAAAATCCGGTAGAAGAATATATCAATAAAAAATACCAAGTTAATAATGAAATCCAAATTAATCCTAAAGTGAAAACATTATTAGACTGGCTAAAATTAACGGCTAAATCAGATTATGAGTTAATTAAAAATAAAGAAATATCGAAACAGTTTATTTATCAGTCAGGAAAACTTGGACTTTTCGGGATGCAAATCCCTAGAGAGTTTAACGGTATCGATATTTCTGTTTCAGAGACTGCCCAAATCATTGAGCAGCTAGCGGCTATAGATATTACCCTTGACTCTTTCACTATACTCCAGTACTCATGTAGCCACTCAATATTCAAACATGCCAGCTCAGAGATAAAGCAGGAATATCTGCCGAAAATGTCGACTGGTGAGATGATTGGCTGTTTTGCATTGAGTGAACCTGCTGCGGGTTCGAATCCGAGAGGGATGGAATCAACTCTGACAAAGCGTGATAATGATTCATGGATACTCAATGGTAGTAAATGTTGGTTAGGTGGGGCCTCTATTGCTGGTGTGTTTATTGTATTTGCAAAACATCAATCTGATGATCAATCAGGAATTAGCTGTTTTGTCATTCCTGCATCTGCCTCCGGTATGGATGTTGGTGATGAACAGAATAATTTGGGTGTTCAAGGTCTTAATTTACGTACTGTCACTTTTAACAACGTTGTTGTTAAAAATACGTATTACATCTATAAAAAATGCAATATCACATTCAGAATAATATAATTTCGTCGATGAATATAAATGTTTTATTTACTTGACCCTGTATATTATGATTTAAGCTATTTTCCTAACACCAGATTAGAAAATATGAGCCAATATCACATAAATTACCCTTTATCGTAAATTTATCTCCCTTCTACTACAATAAATATTAAATTGCATCTCTAATTATAGGAAAAATATGTTCTTAATGATTTAAGAACGATGAGAATATAAACCAAAAACAATCCATGAAGCAATTAAAATATCACAATCATGTCGGACAGACAGAACATAGTCATAATAGTTCTGCCTGAAAATAAATAGATTAGATAGAAAATATCCTTATGATCTCAATCGAATCTCTTCATCCTACCAGAAAAACACGGTTCTTAATTCATATTTACAACCCTATCAATTAAACCGGAATAAATTCTATCTTCCAACAACGTGAATCATTGAGATAGAGGCGAGGTTTATCCGTATCAGAATCCCATTCGAAATCAACAATAAGTTGAGTACTGGGATGGAAATAACTATTCTCGTAAACCCACCGTAAGACCTCTTTTTTCCCAGGAAAGATAACCGCATCAATATAAAGATCATCACTAGATACTTCAATATTTGTCATTGATTCCGTTTCGTGATTATAATAGCGACCTGATAATCGTTGAATATCAATATCGCCTTTATCAGTCATTTTTCTCAAATAAAAAATATTACCATTTTCATCAATCTGTTCCAGTGCGATAACACTATTATCTTCAATGACAGGTCTGAATCGAATTTCTCCCCCCTTCTCTTGGAATGTTCCATCAGCGTTAAAGATAATCGGATTACCTTTCTCGAATAAATTACCTAATAAATAGCAATCTTCCTTGGTAATAATATAAGGATAGGGATCTGCCCCTTTGAACATACCGGTGATATCAATATTACTGGTTCGGCAATGCTCTGGCTCAGTCATATCAGTGTTAAATAATACATTAAGACATTGATTAGTAAATTCAACGGTATTAATACCTGTTGCAGCAGTAATCACGATACCTAATTTAACATCAGGTAAAACACAAACATCAGCTTTAAAACCACCATAGGAACCATCGTGCCGTATTATTTTTTGCCCTTCACGTTGGCTGATCATCAAACCGTAAGCATAATTGTTACGATTGCCATTGGTTAAATTTGGTGTACGAGATAATTGAGGCAACATATCCCGAACAATCGATGGTGAATAAAACGCTTTTATCCAGCGACATAAATCACTCACTGTAGAACGTAGCCCCGCACTCCCTATAGTTGAATCGTTGTGATCCGATCTTATCCATTGATTTACATCTTCGTTATAGACATAACCTATCGCCCGGTCAGAAATAACCTCAGTCACATCATCATAGAAAGAGGTATTATTCATCTTTAATGGAATAAAAATATTTTCTTTCGCATATTCTCTTAATGATTTACCTGAAACAACTTTGATAATTTCCGCCAACAAATTATAGCCCGTATTGCTATAGCGAAAATATTCCCCAGGAGTAAAATTAAGCTTTTGTTGCCGTTGAATCAGTTTTCTCAATAAACCCATACTGCGGTGGTCAAAATCTGAGTTTTTACCTGCCAAGCCATAAGGAACATATTTATCCCGTAACCCACTGGTATGATGAATAAGATGCTCGATGGTAATATCAGAGAAATGTGCCGGGAAATAATCCACATACTTCCCAACTTTATCCTTGACATTGAGCTTTCCTTCTTTTTCCAGTAAAGCAATACAAAAAGCGGTGAACTGTTTTGAGACACTCGCCATATAGAATTTCGTATTTGGGGTTACAGCAGCAGAATGTTCAATGCTGGCTTGCCCGATATAGCGCTTATAAATGGTTTCATTTCCGTGGGTAACAGCAATCGCGAGAGCTCCACCCTTTTTCTTCTTTTCAATATCAACCAATTCATCTATTTTCTTGAGAAGCAACTTCATTTTATTTATAAATATAGTAGATTCCATTATTATTTTCCTTATTTAAGGTTATACAAACAAAGCACATATATACAATCTGATAATACGATGTAATAAGGCAGAACATGAATATGGAAGTTCTGCCTAAGAAAAAGTCCGTCTGGTAGAAAATATCTTGAGGATCTCAATAGAATTCACCATCCTGCCAGAACAACACTGTTATCAATGTGTGTTTACTGTCATCTCAATCAAAATGCGACAAATTCTACATTCCAGCAACGACCATTACTGAGATAAAGGTAAGGTTCATTCGTGTCAGGGTCCAATTCAAAATCAATAATAAGCTCTGTGCTAGGAGAAAAATAACTATTCCCATAAACCCGATGTAAGACTTCTTTTCTTTCAGGAGAAATAATTGCATCGATATAAAGTTCATCACCAGAGGCTGCAACAGTGAGCACAGCTTCTGTTTCGTGGTTATAATAATATCCTAACAGTAGCTGAATATCGGTACCACCATCATCAATCATCTTATCTAAATAAAAAACATTGCCATTTTCATTAATCTGCTCCAATGCAATAACACTATCATTTTCAATAACAGGTCTGAACCGAATTTTCCCATCCTCCTCTTGGAATGTTCCATCAGAGTTAAAGATAATCGGGTTACCTTTCTCGAATAAATTACCTAATAAATAGCAATCTTCTTTGGTAATAATATAAGGATAAGGTTGTATTCCTTTGAAAATACCCGTAATATCGATATCATTAGTCCGACAAGGCTGTTTTTCTAGTTTAGTACCATTGGGATTAAACAATACATCAAAACACTGTCGAACAAACTTAGAGACATTAGTATTCATTGCAGAAGTAACGGTAATACCTAATTCAACATCAGGCAAAATACAAACTTCTGATCTGAAGCCACCATAACCACCATCATGTCGTATTATCTTTTGCCCTGCACGTTGGCTGATCGCAAAACCGTAAGCATAATCATTACGATTGCCATTAGTTAAATCTGGTGTACGAGATAATTGAGGCAATAGATCCTGAACAATAGATGGCGAATAAAACGCTTTCATCCAGCGACACAAATCATTCACTGTAGAATACAGCCCCGAACATCCTACCGCCGCATCGTTGAGATCTTCTCTTATCCATCGGTTCGAGTCCTCGTTATAGGAGTACCCCACTGCCCGGTCAAAAATAATCTCGGTAACATCATCATAGAAAAAGGTATCTTTCATCTTTAATGGGGCGAAAACATTTTCTTCTGCATATTCTCTCAGCGACTGACCTGAAACCACGCTGACTATTTCCGCCATTAAATTATAACCCGTGTTGCTATAGAGGTAATATTCCCCCGGCGTAAAGTTAAGCGCTTGTTGCCGTTGCGTCAGTTTTCTCACCAAATCAATATGACGGTGGTCAAAGGCTGAATTTTTACCTGCCAGGCTATAAAGTAAAAATTGATCACGTAATCCACTGGTATGGTGAATAAGATGCTCAATCGTAATATCAGAGAATTCTGCGGGAAAATAATCCAAATATTGCCCAACTTTATCCTTGACGCTGAGCTTTCCTTCTTTTTCCAATAAGGCAATGCAAAAAGCAGTGAATTGTTTTGAAACACTCGCCAAATAGAATTTAGTATTAGGTTTTACAGCAACAGTATGTTCAATATTAGCCTTTCCGATATGGCGCTGATAAATCGTTTTATTACCGTGGGTCACAGCAACAGCGAATCCGCCACCCTTTTTTTTATTTTCAATATTAACCAGTTCGTCTATTTTCTTGAGAAATAATTCAATTTTATCAGTAGATATCTTTGATTTCATCATTAATTTCCTTATTTTAAGGTTATAAAACAGAACATATATATATGGGCAGTACTGTAAGACGTAAACAGGAAACATCCAAGTGATAATGGTTATCATTTAATATATAAAGGGCAATATAAAGTAACTACGGGAGCTGATGTTTACAAAAAAAAGACAGAACATAAATAGAATAGTTCTGCCTGGAAAAAGTGCATCTAATAGGGAATGTCTTTAGGCCCTCAATAGCATTAATTCCATTCTACTATAACAATGCCGTTCTTCATTCTGATTTATCACTTTATAAATTAAACTGCGACAAATTCTGCCCTCCAGCAACCCCAATCATTGATATAGAGATGAGGTTTATTCGTATCAAAGTCCAATTCAAAATCGATAACAAATTCAGTGCTCGGAGAGAAATAGCTATTCCTATAAACCCGCCACAAGGCTTCTTTATTCCCAGAGTAAGTAATCCCATCAATATAAATTCCATCTCCAGAAGTAAAAATAGTAATTGTTGCTTCTATTTCATGACTATAATAATTCCCTGACAATAGCTTCATATCGATACCACCATCATCAGTCATCTTTTTAAAATGAAAAACATTGCCATTTTCATCAATCTGTTCTAATGCAATAACACTGTCATTTTCAATGATAGGTCTGAATAGGGTCTTACTTCCTTGCTGTTGGAATGAACAGTCAGAGTTAAAAGTAATCGGGTTGCCTTTTCCGAATAAATTACCTAACAAATAAACATCTTCCTTAGTAATAATATAAGGATAAGGCTCTGCCCCTCTGAAAATACCTGTGATATCGATATCACAGGTTAGACAATGTGGTTTTTCCGGTTCAATTATATTCGTGTTAAACAACATATCAAGACACTGTTCAATCCATTGAATGACATTAATATTTGTTGCAGAGGTAATAGCGATACCTAATTTAGCATCAGGCAAAATACAAACTTCAGATTTGAAACCAGCATAGCAACCATCATGTTGTATTATTCTTTGCCCTTCTCGTTGGCTGACAATCAAACCGTAAGCATAGTTATTCCGATTGCCATTGGTTAAATCTGGTGTACTAGCTAATTGAGGCAACAGCTCCTGAACAATGGATGGCGAATAAAATGTTCTGATCCAGCGACGCAAATTATTCACCGTAGAATAAACCCTTGTGCTACCTACCACGGAACCATTGAGATCATACCTTGCCCACCGGTGCGGTTTCTCGTTATAAGTGTAACCCATCGTCCGATTAGAGATAATCTCGGTTATATCATCACAGATAATGGTATCTTTCATCTCTAATGAAGCGAAAACATTTTCTTCTGCATATTTCTTCAACGACTTACCTGAAACTACGCTGACGATTTCCCCCAGCAAATAATAGCCCGTGTTGCTATAAATATAATATTCCCCAGTGGGGGAGTTAAATGTCTGTTGTCGTTGGATCAATTTTCTCACTCAATCAGCATTGCAGTGGTCAAAACTTGAGTTTTTACCTGCCAGACTATAAAGTAAAAATATATCCCGTAACCCGCTGGTATGATGAATAAGATGCTCAATGGTAATATCAGAGAAATGCGCGGGTAAATAATCCAAATATTGTCTGACTTTATCCTTGACGTTGAGCTTTCCTTCTTTCTCCAGCAAGGCTATGCAAAAAGCCGTGAATTGTTTTGAAGCATTCGCTAAATAGAATTTAGTATTCGGCGCAAACGGAAGATGACCAGTATGAGTAGTGCTTATATGGACAAGGTGTTAATAGCAGGATTAAGTTAGCTGGGTAAAAAATGAACACTTGCGCTCTCACCCTGGGGTTTATCATTCATCCAAATAATTAAAAAATACGATATAAAACAATCAGGATAATACTGGTTTGGATAAAGGAGAATAGACTCCTTCTCAGCCTATTGTGCTGGAGATTCCTTTGATTATTTAATTGAGATCTCCAAAAGAAAATCCGGTAGAAGAATATATCAATAAAAAATACCAAGATAATAATAAAATCCAAGCTCATCCCAAAGTGAAAAGACTATTAGACTGGCTGAAATTAACGGCTAAATCCGATTATTGCAACTGGCTTGTACTTCACACTTTTTCGTATATGATATTGGTAATCATTATCATTTAAGTTGGTGCAAGTTATGATCAGGGTTAAAGATAGAGAAAGATCGTTTTTCTGGCAGGGTATCACCAGTTTGTGGGGAATGGGGTTATCCAGTTTGGCCGGAATGCTATTCGTCATCGTCAATCCTGGGGCTGAGCAGCTTAAAATTGGGGTTGTCGTTGCGATGCTGTTGACTTTATTCATGTTGCTGAACCAGAAGTCACGCCATTTTCTGCTAATACCATCGGGGTTTGCTGTGTTGTGTGTCTTATTAGCGGGAGCACACCGGTTTAGCTGTTTTTGATGTTTTGTTGAAGAAAAAACAGGTGCGAAGGAAGATTGATGCGGAAAATGAACAGATTGGTGCGAAAGGAGGGACTTGAACCCTCACGTCCGTAAGGACACTAACACCTGAAGCTAGCGCGTCTACCAATTCCGCCACCCTCGCAAGTACTGCCATTTTTTGTTGCCGAATTTAATCAGCGATTGTCTGATTTGGTGCGAAGGGGGGGACTTGAACCCCCACGTCCGAAAGGACACTAACACCTGAAGCTAGCGCGTCTACCAATTCCGCCACCCTCGCAAATTCAGACACTATCAGCGAGTCAGCTTGATAGCATGGGGGCGAATTCTAGAGGTTTTGCAGCCTGCGTCAATCATTATTTATTACGGCGTTGTATGATTGCCGTAAAAATCATCATTTTTTACGATTTTGTTAAAACAGCCTGTCCGTGGGCTAGGGACAGGCTGAATAAATCAGAACCTTTTCGTTGCCTGATAAACTTTAAATTTACCCGTTTGAGCAATAACTTCATGATTGCCAAAAGTTTTATCCAGTAAATCGGGATAAGGCAGGAAAGCGTTGGCAACAATCCGCAGTTTGCCGCCGGGTTTAAGGTAGTTAGGCGCTTGGCGGATCAGGTCATCCGCTGCTTGTAAATTGGTTTTTAGCCCGTCATGGAAGGGGGGATTAGAGATAATCCAGTTGAATTTATCTTCAATGTTGGAATAGACGTTACTGACGACAACATGACCTTCCAGTTTATTAGCTTTTAACGTCGCTTTACTGGAAGCGATAGCCGCTGCATTGACATCACTGAGAGTAAGCGCTAACTCAGGGTTTTTCTTACCCAGCACGGCGGCCAGAACACCAGCACCACATGCGATATCCAGTAAGCTGCCGGAGAGAGGTTTGTCAAAAGTGGAAAGGAGTAACCGGCTACCAACATCCAATTCATCCTGGCTGAATACACCCGGTAAAGTATTCACGGTCACGTTTTCTACCTGATAACTGTTCCACCAGTTTTCCTGATCAAACAGCACTTCATGTTCCAGCTGGCCGTAGAACAGGCTGCAACGGCGGGCACTGTCGATTTTATGGAAAGTAGCCATGCTTTCCATCAGTTTGTCTACACTGCGTACTCCACTACGGTTTTCGCCGACAACGAAAATATCAATACCTTTTGGCAGAACAGAAAACAGGCTGCGTAACTGAAAGCGAGCTTCCTGCTTACTTTTAGGCCAATAGTAGATTAGAGTGTCACAACTCTGGGTAAATCCTTTTTCTGCTGCCAGGCCGAATAAGGCATTATCGCCCAGGGTGCGGATCAGTGATTGCCAGTGATGATACTGGCTAGTATGTACTTGCACACTGGCAGCATCAATTTGGGTTGCCAGTGTGTCCTGGATATCACCGGCGAAGAGCAGGTGATGAGAGCTAAATTGCTCACGGTGACGCAAAATAACTTCACTGGCGGGGGTTAACGCAGACATTTGTCTATAGCTCCTTTATGTTCTTCATGTTCTGTGCCAAGTATCAGGGACGGGTAAATCTAAAGCCCAATATTGGCGCGGATAGTGGCCTCTGATAACATGTTACTGATTATTTTTTACAGCAGGTGAATAAATATGGTAACCCGGCGCGACAGGTTATTAGCTCTATTGGGGATTACCCAATGGGGCTTGCGTAACCCGGCGGTTTTGCAAGGTGAGTTAGCTGTTCACTTACCCGATACCACCCGTCTGCTGATTATTACTAATGACCAAATTGATTTAACTAATTCATTATTAATAGATATTTTCACAGCTATGGGGCTGGATAAATCCTCTGTTTACTGCATTACATCGGATAATGTTGCGATGTTACCGGAACAGGTCAAGTGTCCATGTTGGCTGTTGGGGGTGGATATTACACTATCATGGCAGGGAATTTCTTTGAGAAGCCCTGCATTAAATGATTTATATTGTGACGGGAAGGCAAAACGTTCCCTTTGGCAGCAGATTTCACAACATGAACAACATTTCTCTATTAACTCCCGCTGATCTCCCGTCCGCTTTTCTGGTTGAGAAAGCCAGTCATGCGTTTCCGTGGAGTGAGAAAACATTTTTCAGTAATCAGGGTGAGCGGTATCTGAATTATAAAATAGTGATTAATGAACAGCTTATTGGTTTTGCTGTAACCCAATTGATATTAGATGAAGCAACCCTGTTTAATATTGCCATTCATCCCGACTATCAAGGTCAAGGCTACGGTAAAGCGCTACTGGAGTATTTAATAGCAATTTTGCCTGGGAAGGGGATTAATACTTTATGGCTTGAAGTAAGACAATCGAATTGCTCTGCTATTAGGTTGTATGAACAGTCAGGATTTAATCAAGTGACTGTCCGTAAGCATTACTATCCTGCTGCGACAGGTAAAGAAGATGCCATCATCATGGCGTTGCCGTTATTTGCGTAATAAGTGCGATAAAATTGATTGATTGTTTATAGCACCAATTTCAGCGAAAATGAGCGCCAATTTTTCATTCACCCACGGGTTTGGCAGCTGTTTTCCTTGCGGGGAAGCGTCTAATGTTGAGTACAAGCCCGTTTACAAAGCAGAAGATTGTTATTGATGTCAAATTCCCCTTTTCAGCATGAAGTCGCTAAACGGCGAACTTTTGCTATCATTTCTCACCCTGACGCAGGGAAAACGACTATTACTGAAAAAGTGTTGCTGTTCGGACAGGCGATTCAGAAAGCCGGTACGGTAAAAGGCCGTGGTTCAAATCAGCACGCCAAATCTGACTGGATGGAAATGGAAAAGCAACGTGGTATCTCCATTACCACGTCTGTGATGCAGTTTCCTTACAGCGATTGCCTGGTTAACCTGCTTGATACGCCGGGGCATGAAGACTTCTCTGAAGATACTTACCGTACATTGACGGCTGTTGACTGTTGTTTGATGGTCATTGATGCCGCTAAAGGGGTTGAAGATCGTACACGTAAACTGATGGAAGTGACCCGTCTGCGCGATACTCCAATTCTGACGTTCATGAACAAGCTTGATCGCGATATCCGTGATCCAATGGAACTGATGGATGAAGTGGAAAATGAGTTGAATATCGCTTGTTCCCCAATCACCTGGCCGATTGGCTGTGGTAAATATTTCAAAGGGGTTTACCACCTCTATCTTGATGAAACTTATCTGTATCAGACCGGAAAGGGTCATACTATTCAGGAAGTTCGCGCTATCAAGGGGCTGAATAACCCTGAGCTGGATGCGGCGATTGGTGAAGATCTGGCTGAACAATTGCGTCAGGAACTGGAACTGGTTCAGGGGGCTTCCCATGAATTTGATCATCAGGCATTTTTGCAAGGTGAACTGACACCGGTATTTTTCGGTACTGCGTTGGGTAACTTCGGTGTTAACCATATGCTGGATGGTTTGGTTAAATGGGCTCCCGCGCCGATGCCTCGTCAGACCGATGCGCGTGAAGTCTCCGCTCAGGAAGATAAATTCACCGGATTTATCTTTAAGATCCAGGCCAATATGGACCCTAAACACCGTGACCGCGTAGCTTTCATGCGTGTGGTGTCAGGTCAATATGAAAAAGGCATGAAGCTGCGTCAGGTAAGAACGAAGAAAGATGTAGTGATTTCTGATGCGCTGACATTTATGGCGGGTGATCGTTCTCACGTAGATCATGCCTACCCGGGAGATATTATCGGTCTGCATAACCACGGCACAATCCAGATTGGTGATACCTTTACTCAAGGGGAAGATCTGAAATTTACCGGTATTCCTAACTTTGCTCCGGAATTATTCCGTCGTATCCGTTTGCGCGATCCTCTGAAACAGAAACAGCTACTGAAAGGATTGGTTCAACTCTCTGAGGAAGGCGCGGTACAGGTATTTCGTCCACTGGCAAATAACGATTTGATTGTGGGAGCGGTAGGTATTCTACAGTTTGATGTCGTTGTTGCCCGTTTGAAAAGTGAATACAACGTTGAAGCCTTATATGAACCGGTAAACGTTTCAACGGCTCGCTGGGTTGAATGTCATGACGCGAAAAAACTGGAAGAGTTTAAGCGTAAGAATGAGCAAAACCTGGCGCTCGATGGGGGTGATAATCTGACTTATATTGCACCCACGATGGTTAACCTGAATCTTACCCGTGAACGTTATCCTGACGTCAATTTCCGTAAGACACGGGAACATTAATATTTTATAAGGCTAACAATGGGTTAGCCTTTTTCTTTACAAAAATATATGTAACACAAGAGTAATTTATAATTTTAGTCGGTAAGATTCGTCTTATTTTATAGCTCTTTGCTTAATTTTCCTGTTATTATTTCTTTGTCTCTCGCCGTATTGATGTTTTTATTTTCCAATTTAACTTAGCTATTGGAGGTAATAACCTATTTTTAATTCTAATGCGGATTGTGATTCTGTTGAGATTACTTTATACAAAAACAGTTTGCATGGCTTTATAGATTCAGAAATCTAACCGACAAAAGGAAGGTATAAGATGAAGAATGTTAAATTGACTCACTCATTGATGGCTGTTGTCTTAGGTACAGCCCTGGTCAGCGGTAGTGTGTTGGCGGAAGAGTCTTTTAAAAATAAAGCGACACAAGCACTTGACAGTGCTGGTCAGAAAATTGATGACTCCATGAAAAGTGTCGATGGTTAC
Organism: Photorhabdus khanii NC19; assembly: GCF_000517265.1. GTDB lineage: Bacteria > Pseudomonadota > Gammaproteobacteria > Enterobacterales > Enterobacteriaceae > Photorhabdus > Photorhabdus khanii. Next base: position 236,384 of record NZ_AYSJ01000004.1, on the reverse strand, counting down.
ATGGATGATAGTGCTATCACCGCGAAGATTAAAAGTGAGTTGTTGGCGGAAAAAGGTATCAACAGTACCGGCATTGCTGTAAAAACAGAAAAAGGAGTTGTTTATATTTCTGGTTTTGTGAAAAGTGAGCAGCAATCCAGAAAAGTGCTGGATGTTATCTCTCAAGTGAAAGGGGTCAAATCTATTCAAAACGGTCTGACCATAAAAAAATAATATGTTTTTCTAATTGAATGGTTGTTTTCTATTCAAATAATTTTGTTTTGTACTAATCGGATATGCGCCCTCACCAGGGGTTTTTATCAAAATATTGACTACGTAGCACCATAATATAATGACGGATAATAACTTCCCAAGTTATGCTCTCTATCCGTCATTTATTTTTTTGGGGGACTGTGTGGGGAAACGTATACCGATAACTTTGGGAAATATTGATCTATTATCCCATAAATATAAATCGCATATTAAATCTGGAAAGGTTGCACTTGTTTGTGAGGGTGGGGGGCAGCGCGGTATTTTTACTGCGGGTGTGCTGGATGAATTTATGCGCGTTGAATTTAACCCGTTTGATCTATTGCTTGGTACTTCGGCGGGTGCTCAGAACCTTTCGGCCTATATTTGTGGGCAGCGTGGATATGCCCGGCGGGCTATCACCCGTTATACAACCAGACCTGATTTCTTTAACCCTCTGCGTTTTGTTCGTGGTGGTCATTTAGTTGATTTAGACTGGTTTTTGCAGACCGTTTCTCAGGAACTTCCATTGGACATCCCCGCCGCTTTACGCAAATTTGAGGCTGGATGTGAATTTTATATGTGTGCGTGTCGTTCAGATAATTTTGAACCAACCTATTTTCATCCTGATGGAAAGAATTGGCTGGAAGTGATTAAGGCATCGAGTGCTATTCCTGGGCTTTATCGCAATGGTGTGACGATTGATGATGTTGTTTATTATGATGGTGGTATCAGTGACGCCATTCCCGTGGAAGAGGCGTATCGCCGTGGTGCTGATACGATAGTGGTGATCCGCACTGTTCCTTCGCAGCTCTATTACACGCCTGATTGGATGAAACGGATGGAACGTTGGTTGGGGGATAGCAGCCTGCAAAAGATGGTACGGATGTTACAGCAACATGCGAAAAGTTATTACTGCACACAGAAATTTATTGAAAATCCACCTGATGATGTACAGATTTTTGAAATCTATCCGCCTGCGCCATTAACTGCCAGTGCATTAGGCAGTCGTTTGCCGGCCCTGAATAAGGATTATCATCTTGGGCGTCGTTGCGGTCGCTATTTCCTGGCGACGGTTGGTCATGCATTTGTTGGTGATAAGTTTGGTATGGCGGAGCGTAAAAATTATCGTTTGAGCCGTAATGTCTCGCGCCGGAGTGAAGAAAATAGCGTTTTGGTTAAACCATCAACTACATTGGCAGAATCGCCAGAACAGATGAATAACGGATAGTTCCATGTTTATTGATACCCACTGCCATTTTGATTTTCCCCCGTTTCGTGGTGACGAACGGCGGAGCCTGCAACGGGCGGCACAGGATGGTGTGGATAAAATTATTGTTCCCGCTGTGAGTGGGAAAAATTTGCAACGGGTATCTGAACTGGCTCGCGTTTATCCGGAGATTTATGCGGCGTTGGGCTTGCATCCTCTTTATATCAATGAACATCAGGAATCGCATCTTGCTGATCTGGCGCGATCACTGAAACAGAAAAATGAAAAGCGGGTGGCTGTCGGAGAGATTGGCCTTGATCTTTATATGGCTGAGCCTCAGTTTGAAAAACAGAAAGAATTACTGTGCGCTCAATTGCGGCTGGCAAAACAGTGTGAATTACCTGTCATACTTCATTCCAGAAAAAGCCATGATCAACTGGCCGCGATCCTGAGAAGAATCGACCTTCCCCGTACCGGCGTGGTACATGGATTCGCCGGGAGTTTATCTCAGGCAGAGGCTTTTATCCGTTTGGGATACTACATTGGGGTAGGGGGAACCATTACTTATGAAAGAGCACAGAAAACCCGTCGCGCAGTTGCTGAACTTCCTTTAACTTCTCTTGTGCTGGAAACAGACGCACCAGATATGCCACTTTTCGGGTTTCAGGGAGAGCCTAACCGACCGGAAAGAATTGCCGGGGTTTTTGCTTCGTTATGTGAGCTTCGCCGTGAATCTCCTGATGAAATCGCTGTTCAGCTTTATAGTAACGGTGTTGAGTTATTTGGGTTGAATAGTTAAGTGGAATATCATAAAACTTTAACTGCGCTTACCTGATAATCATCTCTTAATTGTTTGTTATTTTGCCATCCCGATGGTTAGATTATCTTATTGTAGATTATTTCTGCTATTTTATGTGATATGTATCACATTTATCGTTTTTCTATTGCTTTTTTCGGTGGGTATTTGTGATGTAGATAGCTTGTTCATTCCGATGACTGAGTATAATCAGCGCCGAAACAGTGTCAGTGAACATTTACATTCTTACTGACATATTTAATTTATTATTAAGTGAACAGGGATTCTTCCAATGCAACTCTTTATGAGCCTGGTCGGGATGGTAGTGCTGATCTTGATCGCAGTACTTTTCTCCAGTAACTATCGCGCTATTAAACTTCGTACTGTCCTTGGTGCTTTTTTGATTCAGGTCGCTATCGGCGCTTTTGTACTTTATGTTCCCGCAGGCAAGATAATATTAATGGGTATGTCTGAGGGAGTTTCCAGTGTTATCCAGTATGGTCAGCAAGGAATGGATTTTATTTTTGGTGGATTAGTTTCCCCCAAAATGTATGAACTGTTTGGTGGTGGTGGTTTTGTTTTCGCCTTGCGTGTATTGCCTATTATCGTTTTCTTCTCTTCACTGATAGCTGTTTTGTACTACATCGGTGTTATGCAGCTCGTTATCAAAATATTGGGTGGTGGCCTGCAAAAAGTTCTCGGAACTTCACGTACCGAATCTTTGTCCGCAACAGCGAATATTTTCGTGGGTCAAACTGAGGCACCATTGGTTGTTCGCCCTTATATTGCCACTATGACCCAGTCTGAACTGTTTGCGGTTATGTGTGGTGGTCTGGCATCTGTCGCCGGTTCTGTACTGGCCGGTTATGCATCAATGGGCGTACCGTTGGAATATCTGATTGCGGCTTCCTTTATGGCAGCTCCAGGTGGTCTGTTATTCGCTAAACTGATAGTACCTGAAACTGAAAAGTCGCAAGACACTGTTGATGCGATGTCACTCGTTGCGGAAGAAGATCGCCCTGCTAACATCATTGATGCAGCCGCTTCTGGTGCGGCTTCTGGTATGCAATTAGCGCTGAACGTCGGTGCAATGTTACTGGCGTTTGTTGCCTTGATTGCGTTAGTGAACGGTATTCTTGGTGGTATCGGTGGCTGGTTTCATTACCCGCAACTTTCTCTTGAATTGGTGCTGGGCTGGGTTTGTGCGCCTATTGCTTACCTGATTGGTGTTCCATGGCATGAAGCAACAGTTGCCGGTTCCTTTATCGGCCAAAAACTGGTTGTGAACGAATTCGTTGCCTTTATGAACTTCGGCCCATATTTGCAATCGGATGATGTGGTTGCGGCTGCGGGTTTACAGGTTCTGTCAGGTCACACCAAAGCAATCATCTCCTTTGCACTGTGTGGCTTTGCTAACCTTTCTTCTGTCGCTATCCTGCTGGGTGGTTTGGGCGGTATGGCACCAAGTCGTCGTGGGGATGTCGCTCGCTTGGGGATTAAAGCAGTAATAGCAGGTACATTATCCAACCTGATGAGTGCAACTATTGCCGGTTTCTTCCTGGCACTGTAACTTTGTTGCAATATGCAGGTGGGATAATCCCGCCTGCAATCCATTTTCCTTCCAGTTTTATCTTCATCCGATCTCCTTTGGGAAACTTCGTCCTTTTGCGACAGCCTTGCTTCCCTCTATGATAGGAAAAACCCCTTTACATTGGGGGCATTCAACCCAATCTTCTTTACCTGCAATAGAAATACCGTTGTAAGTCTATTGTTCAATGGCGGTAATCACTTTACCGCCATGATCAGTCATATCACCCAGCAAGATAACGGCTTTTAACATCAATTTCCTCCATCGTTTTACCATTGGCAAATAATATCGTTGCCATTAAATCTCAGTTATTAATGGCAGTAATCCCAGATCCACTAACTGAATTTCAATGTCATTGGATTTATCAATATCGTCCTGATTTCGGCCATCGAAAATTCCTTTTTTGGTGATAATCAATGTGCCGATTTGCTCGTCATTTTGATAAACGGGAAGGACTTCTTCTGCCATAGGAAGAGAGGATTTATCAATCACTCTGGGCTGGTAAAGCATCCAGCCGACACTTAAACGATCAGGGAAGACTTTATTTTCTCGCCGGGTATAGCCGTTGGTTTCCACCTGAATAGAAGGAGAATCACGGGTAGTAGCCAAATATTTGATCAAGTCAATTAATCGGAAAAGATGAAACTGACTGATGTCAATTGTTAGTTCAAGAGCTAACCAAACCCAGTTAGGTCGAGCCATTTTCATTTTGTAATAGCCTATTCCACTAGCTATATCATCCTTTTCACCGTCCCATATGCTTTCTACAAGAAGGGGAAAATCTTTTTTATAGGATTTTTCAAAATGAGTACTTGCTGTTTCTGTTGGTCCCTGTTCATCAAATATTTTTGATTTTAAAGCATCTTTTCTAGAATATCCTGTTAAAAACCACGTTTTCTTTTGATCAAAAAAAACATTGAGCCGTTGAGTGATATGGAATAAATCTATTAACGCTGTCTTGGTGGTGACGGTTTCCCATTGTTCATAACGTACATTAATATCTATATTAATTACTGTCATTGTTGTATCTCTCTTTAAATAACGCTGCTCAACTCAGAACATGGAGTATAGAAAACACTAATATTATCCATCGTTTCAAGTAACGGCTTAAAATAGCTATAGCTAATCGGCTGCAAAAAATGCCATTCCACATAGGGCGTACTATCTAACAGATCACATATCCCTTGCTGCCTACCTGCTTGTTTAATTGCAGAACGATACCCTTTCCACCATTTTTTTCTATTCCCGCCAATATCAAAAAACTGGTCATACCGCGCCTTAGCCTCCAGAAACAAACAACGTGTGAGTTGCCAGCCATCAAACGTTACTTTCAGGCATTGAAACTCCTGAATCATCTGCGCCGCAGGGTCATAGCGGGTTTTGGCAATAAATCGCTGATAGTTAATCGTGATGGCGCTCCAACGACTGACCTTACGATACTTTTCACTTGTCACCGGAATAGCCAGACATTCTTCACACGCTTTCTGCTTTTCTGTGCTTTCACAGGCTTCTGTTTTGGCGGCAGTTTTGGCTTGAACCGCAGAGGTATCAACCGGACCCTCATCCAGGTCATCATCTTCCCAAAAGTTTGCATGGGCTTCTTCGCTCCAGACGATATTTCGATCTTCATCGGTGATTTCAGGGCTTATCACAAAATCCGTTTTCTTATGCCGAATAATGCTATCATCCTCTTCCACTGAACTCTTTTTACCTGCTTCCATCACCCCAACGGCAATTAATACCCCGGCGCAGGCGCTTGCGACGTATTCAGCAGCACCCACTGCGACAGGGGCTAGTAATGGTATTGGCATATTAACGTCTCCTATTCATCTTATTTTTTGCAATACTAAGACAATCCTTAAATTGCTGCTCTGGCTTTTGACCGGGGGATTCGAGTGCAGATTTAATTGATGAGGCATACTGAAAGTTGGGATTAAAAGCTACCAGATATAAATAAGACTGGAGCATATTTTGCTCCTGAAAGTTTAATTCCAATAAATAATCATAAGCCGCTTTCAGCCGGTGACTGAGAGACTCATGTTCGGGAACCAAATCTGCATGTTCAGATAAAATTTGATTTTTCATTTTTTCAATAAATTCATCTTTTTCTAATTTATTGAATTTATCGATTTGAACCTGAGTAAATTCAATCATAACATTACTCCTGTTACTGAATAATAAGCGGTATCATATTGATAAATCCATTTATTAATTCCATGAGTAAACGCCGCCAGTTGTTCATCATCGAACGTGTCACGAATTCGATGTAAAACACGAGGATCATAAAAACGGAAAAGCGCGGTCTGTTTTGTCGGCAACTGAATATTTAAATAAGGCACCAGATGCCGGGTCAACTGATCTAATGATAAAGGTGTCGATATCCATGATACAGAAGGAAAGGTATCTTCTAGCATGGATAATTTATCACGCCAATGATGTCCGTATTCCATATCAAATAACCAGGGACCCGCAAACGCAATTTTTGAATCAGGGTAGTGCCGGAATAACGGATTATTTACCCCGGCAATATATTTAATTTTCGCCTGAAAATAGCGTTCATATTGCAGGCCATTTACCAGCGCATAAAGCCGGGTTTCAGGGTGTTCTTCTTGATAGCTCATTAGCTTTTCATTTAATTCCAACATTATGATTGCTTCCTGATAATCGTTGTTGCCCCTTCCAGTTCTGCTTTCAATAAACAACTGATGCACAGCCCCTTGCCCGGTATTTTTGGTATTTGTGTAGGAATATCGACACTCACCTGTTTCATCTCTTTTTGTAACATATCAGGCAATTTCCCTCCCCAACCAGAACCTATACCCGGCACTCCACTACCGAAATTAATTCCTGCACTACTGGTGATACCGCCCGCATCGATTTTGAGAAAATGCCCTGCCGCCTGGAGAGTTAATTCACCGCCTGCATCAATGATCAAGGTGGTTCCTGAACGCAGATGAATTTCATTTCCTCCCTGCATCAATAACGCATCGTCGGCTTTGACATGCAATTTTTTCCCGGTCGAAACGGAGATATCATTATTAGCCAAAACACGATATTCATTATCAACACGTAAATGGGCATCGTGTTTCACATGATGAAGACGATTATTTGCAATATCGACCGTTTCATCATTTAAAATTTGAGTTTTCATATCTCTTTGTGCATGGATAAATACCTCTTCCTGGTCTTTTGCATCCTCAAAGCGCAATTCATTAAAACCTTCCCCTTTGTGAGTCTGGGTTTTAAAGGTAGTTCGGGTTTTTTCGGCAGGTAAATCCAGCGGTGGCCGATTTAAACCATTGTAGGTGCAGCCGGTGACAATCGGACGATCAATATCGCCGTTCAGATAGGAGACGATCACTTCCTGGCCGATACGGGGAACCGCCATAAAACCGTAACCGCTGCCATTCCAGCCCTGTGCGAACCGTATCCAGCAAGACGCGTTTTCATCGGCTTTATCATAACGATCCCAGTGAAAATGGACGCGAATGCAACCCTCTTTGTTGACATAAATCTCTTCCCCTGCCGGGCCAACCACGGTCGCCACTTCATCACCATCCGCCAGCGGTTTGTAACGATAGAGCGCTCGCCAGTCCTTATAACCGGAAATAAAACTGAATTCGTTATGCAGATAACTTCCTGAGCCGCCGCAGGTTTCTTGCAGTGCCTGCGGACACTTGCCGTAATGATGAATGGTCACGATTTGCCAGCGGGTGTTCATTTCATCAACCGGATGTTCGCTGAGGTCAAAGATTTTACCGGGCATCAGTTTAAAACAGTTGCTTTGCCCGCTGCCCGCCTGTTGTTGATTCTGGACTGCCTGCTGACGGCGCTGAACAAACGGTTTCGCCTCAGCATCTTTCTGAAAACGGCCATAGCTTTCAAAGATCGAAAACAGGGTTTCTTCCCCCACAACACGCGGATCGACATTGGCCCGGTGTGTCAGGCGGTAAGCGGGATTTTGCGGATTTCGGTCCTTATAGATCACCCGTTGCGGGGTCATGGAGACCCCCAGACGCACTTGATTAACCACATTCATTTCGGTGGCTTGGGCTATCTCAGGGTTGTAGACCAAGGGTAAATTGGCCGTCATGCCTAAATGGCAGTCACTGAAAAACAGTTTGTCGTCTTCAAACCAGAAATTCAGCCCTTCTTCGGCGACTAACCGGGCAAAAAAGTCATAATCGGACTCGCGTTTTTGCGTCACATATTCGCGCGTGTAATGAAACTCATTCAGTTGGGAATCGGCCAGAATATAGTGTTTTTTCAACAAGCTTTTAAGAATTTCCGGGACGCTTTGCCGGTGGTAAATTCGGCTGTCCTGATTCAGGTTCATTCGCCAAAGAGTGGGCCGGACAGTGAGGTAATAAATCGTGCGGTGAGTATGAGAATCACCCCGTACAGCCTGGGCGATAATGCCGCTGACCTGACGTTGTTCAACATCGTTGAAAACCACCCGGAACTTTACCGACTGTAATAACAGTGATCCCAAATCAATATCGGCCCGTTTACTGACCAGAGTTAAGGATAGGGTAAACAGTTCGGACAACTCTTCCTGCAAAGAGAACTCAGCTACAGCAAACGTTTTTTCTGGGAGATCGCCCGCAGTGAACGTAAAGAGCAGTCCGCTTCGTTCTGAATCAAAATCATTAACCATAAGCAATTATTACCTATATTGAGTGATCAGACTGCAATATAACCCAAATGAAATGATTGAAAAAGGATCAATTGTGTTATTTTTTAATCAAAAAACTCAATAAAAAATCTGGATATAGAATGAAGAAAGTACAGTTCGGCTGAATTAATAATGAAAAAACATGTTTCCATATCCAAAATTTTTGTCTGGGAGTGAGTTATATTTTTTATCGTGTATCATCTGTTGGTAAGAAGGTTCAATTTGCAGATAAATCAGAGGGCAAATCTGTTTTAATGTGATTCGTGTCACATATGAAATTATTATCTTGCAAATTACATTGTATTAGTGTGATGTTTAGCTCGATTATTTGAACGTTTAAATGTTCAAATAATAGTATGCCAATATTGTATGAATAAAGGCGAAGCTCGCATTAAGGACCATAAACTGAAGAGAGCATAGTGTGGTGAAAAGGAGTTCAACTGTCGCTGTGGGTATACCATGGTTACATCTTCAAGGAACCAAGTCCGCTCGCCAACAAACAATCGCTTAAAAAATGTGTGGTTTAGGCGTAAAGCCGGCCGCGATAATAACGTTGGAGAGTTTTATGACCGATTTAACCGCAGCAGCGCAGCGTGCGCTGAGTTTGATGGATTTAACGACACTGAATGATGATGATACAGATGAAAAAGTGACGGCACTTTGTCATCAGGCGAAAAGCCCGGCGGGTAACACGGCGGCTATCTGTATCTACCCGCGTTTTATTCCTCTGGCACGTAAAGTCTTGTGTGAACAGGGCACCCCTGAAATCCGTATTGCAACAGTGACAAACTTCCCACACGGTAATGACGATATTGAGATCGCTGTAGCTGAAACCCGCGCGGCGATTGCTTATGGTGCTGATGATGTTGACGTGGTTTTCCCATACCGCGCATTGATGGCCGGTAATGAACAAATTGGTTTTGATATGGTGAAAGCATGTAAAGAAGCCTGCGCGCAAGCGGGTGTTTTGCTAAAAGTCATTATCGAAACAGGTGAACTGAAAGAAGAATCTCTGATCCGGAAGGCGGCTGAAATTTCAATTAAAGCAGGCACCGATTTTATCAAAACTTCCACCGGCAAAGTACCCGTTAACGCCACACTGGCAAGTGCTGAAATCATGATTAAGGTTATTCATGAGATGGGGGTGGGTGAAACCGTTGGCTTCAAACCGGCGGGTGGCGTGCGTACCGCTGAAGAAGCAGCACAATATCTGGCATTAGCTGATCGCATTATGGGTGATAAATGGGCTGATGCCCGTCATTTCCGTTTTGGTGCTTCCAGTTTGTTGGGAAGTTTGCTGAACACTTTGGGCCATCAGGGGCAAAAACAAAGCAGCAATTACTGATAATCATGCACCTACCAGTGAGTGCGTAATGGCTGAATCTTTCCCGATTTTAATCATGATGAGGAGAATGCTTTGTTTCTGGCACAGGAAATTATCCGTAAAAAGCGTGATGGGCATCCACTGAGTGAAGAAGAGATCCGCTTCTTCATCAATGGCGTGCGTGACAATACCGTTTCTGAAGGGCAGATTGCTGCGCTGGCGATGACCATTTACTTCCACGATATGATGATGGGAGAGCGGGTGGCTCTGACTCTGGCTATGCGTGATTCCGGTACGGTGTTGAACTGGCAAAGCCTGAATCTGAATGGCCCGATGGTGGATAAACATTCAACCGGCGGTGTCGGTGATGTCACATCCTTGATGCTTGGCCCAATGGTGGCGGCTTGTGGTGGTTATGTTCCGATGATCTCTGGCCGTGGTCTGGGTCATACTGGTGGTACGCTGGACAAACTGGAAGCGATCCCAGGATTTGATATTTTTCCTGATGACAGGCGCTTGCGTGACATTATTCAGGACGTTGGCGTAGCGATTATCGGCCAGACCAATTTGCTGGCACCGGCAGACAAACGCTTCTATGCAACTCGGGATATTACCGCGACGGTGGATTCTATCCCCTTGATCACCGCGTCTATCCTCGGCAAAAAACTGGCTGAAGGTTTGGATGCATTGGTGATGGATGTCAAAGTTGGCTCTGGTGCATTTATGCCAACTTATAAAGAATCGGAACAACTGGCGGAATCTATTGTTAGCGTAGCTAACGGCGCGGGTTGTAAAACGACTGCGCTGTTGACGGATATGAATCAAGTTCTGGCGTCCAGTGCGGGTAACGCACTTGAAGTTCGTGAGGCCGTTCGTTTTTTAACGGGTGAATATCGTAATCCACGTTTACTCGAAGTTACAATGGCACTGGGTGTTGAAATGCTGGTATCCGGTAATCTGGCAACAAACCGTGAAGACGCCCGCAATAAACTCCAGTCTGTATTAGATAACGGCAAAGCAGCAGAAATCTTTGGTCGCATGGTCGCTGCACAAAAAGGCCCGGTTGATTTTGTTGAGCGTTATGACCGTTATTTGCCAACCGCTGTTTTCAGCCAACCTGTATTGGCTGAACAGCATGGATTTATCACAGACATGGACACCCGCGCTTTGGGCATGTCTGTGGTTTCCCTTGGTGGGGGGCGCCGTAAGGCAGCAGATCTTATAGATTACAGTGTGGGGCTGAGTAATATCGTTGCTCTGGGTTCAGAAGTGAATGCAGATACTCCCTTAGCTATTATTCATGCCAACAATGAAAACGAATGGCAGGAAGCGGCGGAGGCAGTACGTAAAGCTATCATTTTGGGCATAGAAGCCAAACCAGCCACACCAATGGTTTATCGCCAAATCAGCGAGTAATAACCATACTTATTATTAGATAACGGTGGCATTTCCGCATTGTTAGCGTGACTTGACGCAGGAGAAAATTATGAAACGTACATTCATCATGGTATTGGATTCTTTTGGCATTGGTGCCAGTGAAGATGCCGAAAAATTTGGTGATAAAGGATCTAACACTTTGGGACACATTGCAGAAGTCTGCACCCGTGGTGATGCTGATGTTGGCCGTAAAGGGCCTCTGAACTTGCCGAATTTAAGCCGTTTAGGTTTGGGTAAAGCGGCGGAGGAATCTTGTGGAACTTTCCCTGTAGGTCTGGATAAAAATGCAGACATCATCGGAGCTTACGCTTATGCCAGCGAACTCTCTTCCGGTAAAGACACACCATCAGGTCACTGGGAAATTGCCGGTGTACCGGTTCTGTTTGACTGGGGTTACTTCAAAGATGAAGAAAACAGCTTCCCACAGGAATTGTTGGATAAACTGGTAGCGCGCGCAAACCTGCCGGGTTATCTGGGTAACTGCCACTCTTCCGGTACGGTCATTCTGGATAAACTGGGTGAAGAGCATATGAAAACCGGTAAACCGATTTTCTATACCTCTGCTGACTCGGTATTCCAGATTGCTTGCCACGAAGAGACTTTCGGTTTGGATCGCCTGTACGAACTGTGCGAAATCGCCCGTGAAGAGCTGACTGACGGTGATTATAATATCGGTCGCGTTATTGCCCGCCCATTTGTTGGTGAAAAAGCAGGTCATTTCCAGCGTACCGGTAATCGTCATGATTTGGCTGTAGAGCCACCGGCTCCAACGATACTGAAAAAATTGGTTGATGAGAAAAACGGCGAAGTCGTTTCTATCGGCAAGATCGCAGATATTTACGCAAACGTCGGTATCACGCAAAAAGTGAAAGCGACCGGTATTGATGCACTGTTTGACGCAACTCTGGTTGAGATGGAAAAAGCGGGTGACAACACCATCGTCTTCACTAACTTTGTCGATTTCGACTCTGCTTACGGTCATCGCCGTGACGTTCCGGGTTATGCTGCTGCATTGGAGCTGTTTGACCGACGTTTGCCTGAAATGTTGAAACGGGTGAAAGAGGATGACATTCTGATCCTGACCGCAGACCACGGTTGTGACCCAACATGGCCTGGTACTGACCATACTCGTGAGCATATTCCGGTTCTGATTTATGGACCAAAAGTGAAACCCGGTTCACTGGGGCACCGCGAAACTTTTGCTGATATTGGACAGACAGTGGCTAAATATTTTGATCTGTCGCCAATGGAATACGGCAAACCCATGTTCTAATCCCGATTACTGGCTGCTTGCGGGCAGCCAAATACCACCAAAATAACCAGTAAATAAGAAACAAGGAATTTAATTATGGCCACTCCCCATATTAATGCCGAGATGGGCGATTTTGCAGATGTTGTTCTGATGCCTGGCGATCCATTACGTGCAAAATACATTGCTGAAACTTTTCTGCAAGATGTTCGGCAGGTAAATAATGTTCGCGGTATGCTGGGTTTCACCGGGACTTATAAAGGCCGTCCGATTTCCGTGATGGGACACGGTATGGGTATCCCATCCTGCTCTATCTATGCGAAAGAATTGATCGCCGATTTTGGCGTTAAAGTCCTTATCCGTGTGGGTTCCTGTGGTTCGGTACGTCACGACATTAAATTGCGTGATGTGGTGATTGGCATGGGTGCATGTACTGACTCCAAAGTTAACCGCATACGTTTTAAAGATCATGACTTTGCCGCGATTGCTGATTTCGATCTGGTCCGTAATGCGGTTGATGCCGCTAAAGCAAAAAACATTAAAGCGCATGTAGGCAACATTTTCTCCATTGAACTGTTCTATACACCCGATACACAAATGTACGATGTAATGGAAAAGTACGGTATTTTGGGTGTAGAAATGGAAGCGGCAGGTATCTACAGTGTTGCAGCTGAATATGGCGCAAAAGCACTGACTATCTGTACCGTTTCTGATCATATTCGTACAGGTGAACATGTTATTGCAGAAGAGCGTCAGACGACATTTAACGAAATGATTGAAATCGCGCTGGAATCTGTGCTGTTGGGTGATAAATAACCCTCTGCTCTTTATTTTCAGTTGCATAATAAAGAACGGTTTTTAGCTAATGCCAGTCAGTTAAGCGGCTGACTGGCGTTTCTCTCTTTTATTGCGCTGCTTTTTCTAACGCCTGAGCCAAATCTGCGATGAGATCCTCCGCATCTTCTATACCCACTGAAATCCTCACTAACTGTGGAGTAATCCCGGAAGCCAGACGCTTCTCTAACGGAATAGAAGCGTGAGTCATACTAAATGGCTGGCCTATCAAGCTTTCCACTCCGCCCAGACTTTCCGCCAGTGTAAATAATTTCAACTCTTGAATCAGCCGACGGGCATAATCGTCATCACCTTTTAAATGAACAGAAATCATACCGCCAAAGCCCTTCATCTGGCGCTTAGCCAGCTCATGCTGCGGATGAGAAGGGAGACCGGGATAAAAAACAGTTTCGATCTGTGGTTGTTGCGTCAACCAGTGTGCGATCTTTTCCGCACTGTCGATGTGACGCTGCATTCGCAGAGCAAGCGTACGCATTCCACGTAGTACCAGGAAACTGCTAAATGGATCGAGCACGCCACCCACCGAGTTTTGCAGAAAACTGAGTTTTTCTGCCAGGTCTGCATCCTTGCCGACGACGGCCAGCCCGGCGATGACATCGGAATGACCATTAAGATACTTAGTCGCTGAGTGCACCACGATATCAAATCCCAGATCAAGCGGGCGCTGAATATACGGGGAGGCGAAAGTATTATCTGCCACGCTGATGATACCGTGTCGTTGTGCTATTTGCGCGATAGCAGCCAGATCGGCCAGTTTTAGCAGTGGATTAGTGGGTGTTTCCACCCAGATCATTTTTGTATCGGGACGAATTGCGGCTTCGAGACCGGCAATATCATGCGCTTCAACATAAGTGACACGCAAACCGGCGCTACGGCTGCGTACTTTTTCTAGCAGCCGATAGGTACCACCGTACAGATCATCTACTGCTACCAAATGGCTGTCTTTATCCAGCAGCTCCAGCACCGTAGAACTGGCAGCCAGACCTGAACTGAACGCATATCCCCGGCTGCCGTTTTCCAGTTCGGCTATCGCGCTTTCCAGCGCATCACGCGTCGGGTTGCCACTGCGGGAATATTCATAACCAGTGTGCTGGCCGGGAGCTGACTGGGCATAAGTTGAAGTTGCATAAATCGCCGGCATTACTGCGCCGGTGTGATCAGGTGTATAGCCGGCGTGAACAGTTTTGGTATCAAACTTGGTCATAGAATTATTCCTGCAAAAAGATCAATTAAGTTGCTGACGCCATGCGTTCAGCACATCTGTACGAGTCACCAGCCCGAGGAAACAGCCATTATCGACGATCAGCGCGACATGTCCGGCATCGAAAGTTGCCATCAATTGTTGCAAAGAAGCGTTTTTATCCAGCGTCTTCACTTGATGAGTCATCGCGTGGCTAACGGGGAGAGTAAAATTGTGTGGATTAGCCTGTACTGTGTGCATCAAATCCCACTCATCAATAATGCCTGCCACCTGTTCATCTTTCAGCACTGGCAACTGAGAAATCTCATACAGGCGCATTCGGGTATGAGCGGTTTTCAATGTATCTTCCGGCGACACAAAAACCGTAGCGCCATCCTGATAGCGGTAGGTGATATAGTCGCTCAGATCGTGCTGTAGCACACGTGACTGGAACCCTTGTTCCAGCATCCAGTAATCGTTAAACATCTTTGACAGGTACTTGTTCCCGCTATCACAGGCTAGTGTAACCACGCGTTTCGGTGTGGTTTGCGAACGGCAATAGCGCAGTGCGGCGGCTAATAGAGTGCCACTAGAAGAACCGGCCAGTACACCTTCCTTTAACAGCAGATCACGTGCACTGGAGAACGCTTCTGCATCATTGACGCGATATGCGTGGTGCACCCGGCTAAAATCGCCCAGAGGAGGAACAAAATCTTCGCCGATACCTTCCACTTGCCAGCTCCCGGCTTCGCCATATTTACCGTGTTCGATATAGTCCACTAGGATAGAACCGTTTGGATCGGCCAGTACAAACTCGGTTTCTGGTGAGACTTGAGCAAAATAATTGCTCAGACCGCCCAGCGTACCGCCGGAACCGACACCGATCACCACGGCATCAACGTTGTGATCCATTTGCTGCCAGATCTCCGGGCCGGTAGTGGCGGTGTGAGCTGCTGAGTTAGCCGGATTATTGAACTGATCGATATAATAAGCGCCGGGAATTTCTTGAGCCAGACGCAGGGCATAATCCTGATAATATTCTGGATGGCCTTTGCTGACATCGGAACGGGTCAGACGCACATCGGTACCTAGTGCACGCAGGTGAAACACCTTCTCCCGGCTCATCTTATCTGGAACGACCAGAATCAGCTTATAACCTTTCAGGGAGGCGACCAGGGCTAACCCGATACCGGTATTGCCGGCAGTGGCTTCGATAATCGTCCCTCCGGGTTGAAGCAGCCCCTGTTTTTCTGCCTGCTCGATCATTGAAAGAGCGACGCGATCTTTAATAGAGCCACCGGGGTTTTGATTCTCCAACTTAATAAATAATTGACACTGACCAGTATTCAGATGCGTTAACTCCAGCAATGGGGTATTGCCAATCATATCGAGAACAGAGCGTGACGTGGTCATATCATCTCCAGATAATCCGTTATATTCAGATAGTTATAAAGGATAACTCTGTAGATATGTTTCTCTGAAAGAATGAATAGCAACCATATATAGCCAAATGGCATATATTAATTTTATTTTGGATGTCGAGATGTGTGGACGTTTAGAAGTGTATGTTTATTAGTTTGTTAAATGAGGTGGCTTTATAAATATTTATCTTAACTTTGTTATTTAATATTTACCTAACCTGACATAATCATTTAAAAGCACGAATACAGAGGTATTAAAGCTTTTATATTAAGGACGGATTTAACTCAATAAATGCAACTTTTCATAATGAGAGTTAATTGTATTTAATTGGAAATCATTAACCATTAATAGAGAGTTGAATAAAATCCACACGTAAAAAAATATTATCCTAACAGATGGGTGTTTAAGCGTTTTATCGCCAGTTATTTTACGAAGAAAATCATAAAAATAATGCAATAAAAAGGGATAAAACGGTTAATCTGGTAGGGTTTAAGCTTTGAAAAAGGGGGTGATTATCCGAAAAGATAGAAAAATCGAAAAACAGAGTCAGTAAAGATAAAAACAGGTATAATTAGCGTTCGTTAAATGTAAAACACGATATCCGATGATGGTTAAACTTAACAAAAAGCAGGCGCTAAAAGGGGTAAAAGCAACGGTTAAAGCTTTATACCGATTAAAACCATAAGTTAAAAAATGACTTTTAATAATAGCTTAAAGCCTGCCCATCAGATAAATACAATTTTTCAAAAGGAGAATTAATTTTATTTAATCGAAGATCATAAACCATTAATAGCGAGTTGAAAAGAAATCCGCATGTAAAAGAATATTACCTGAATAGATGAGTATTAAAGTGCTTTCTCGCCGGTTATTTTACGAAGAAAACCATAAAATAACGCAATAAAAAAGGGATAAAACGGTTAATCTGGCAGGATTTAAGCCCTGAAAAAGCGGCTAATTATCCGAAAAAACAACATCAGTAAAGATAAAAAGTGGGTATGATTAACGTTAGTTAAACGTAAAAAACGATATCCGATGATGATTAAACTTAATAAAAGGCAGGCGCTAAAAGGAATAAACAGGTAGCCGGTAACGGCTATTCCTACCGCAGTCCTTAACCGGGACAGGCCCAACTTGTACCCGAAGATCACCGTTAAGGGGCGCTGGTTGGAAGAATTAGGATTCATCACCGGGCCGGGCAATCCGTCATCATTACTACGGAAAAAGGCTGGTTGATTATCAGTAAGATAGCAATGTAAAATAATCGCCTCGGTATATAAGACGGGGTCTTTTTGAGACTAATATGAGTAAACAATACGTAGAAGTCAGTAAATTTCTAAGCTATGTTTTACGCCACCAACCTGAAGTTATTGGTCTGACTCTGGATAATGAAGGATGGGCAGATATTAACACTTTGATTGTTTGTGCAGAGAAAGAAGGAAAACAACTAGGTCTGTCACTTATAAAATCTGTTGTTGAAAGAAGTGATAAAAAGCGAT
This sequence comes from Photorhabdus khanii NC19, assembly GCF_000517265.1. GTDB lineage: Bacteria > Pseudomonadota > Gammaproteobacteria > Enterobacterales > Enterobacteriaceae > Photorhabdus > Photorhabdus khanii. The sequence continues at coordinate 218,924 of NZ_AYSJ01000004.1, read as the reverse complement.
TTGCGATTTCTGAAGATGGTTTACGCATTCGAGCTGTTCAAGGGCATTCATTACAGCAGGTTGATATTAACTATAAGCAACAGATCCCTCCTGAGCTTTTATACCATGGGACAGCAACTCGTTTTATTGATTCTATTCGTGAGCAGGGATTAATGGCCGGCTCACGCCAATATGTACATTTATCAAGCAATGAGGCTACAGCCGTAGCTGTTGGGCAACGCCACGGTAATCCAATAGTATTAAAGATTAAAGCCCTGTCGATGTACGAGCAGGGCTTTAAATTTTATCAGGCTGATAATGGAGTTTGGCTAGCTAAAACAGTACCTTTTCAGTTTATTTGTGATTAAACACTACTATTCATCAGCTTGTTCTGCTTTGTAACGGGCTGATTCTTCTTCTGCTAAGTTAAACCATGCAGAAAAATTTTCTAAGTTATACCGTTGATCCCAGTTTATATCCTGAGATCTACAACCGTAATCATGAAAATAAACTTTAGGATCCCCACTAATATCATCACCATCAAAGCAGGCTAAAACTACATATCCATCGTTATATAACCCTGACGGATCACTGGCTATTGCAAATGGGATTAATGTCTTATCTTTATATTTGTTCAGCATGGCTCCATAATAGCTTAAGGATGTAGCCATATCACCATAAAGGAAAGTCCACGGTTCTATATTAATGATGGAGTTTTGTGTTGCCAATAGAATGTATTTCTTTGGAAACTTAAACCCCACAGGTAATATTGGACTATCATATAAATATATCTCAGGCATTATTTCTTACCTCTAATTTTAGGTGATTGTTCAGCGCCATAAGGATTTAATTCGCTAAATTTACCAGACTGATTATTAATCCTACCTTGGATAGCTTCTCCCCATGTTTGATATTGTTCCCAATTTCTAGCCTTTTGCATTTCTGGAGTTAGAGGTTCATCAAAACTACGTACTGTAGCTTTTACCTCAATACCAGCCTCTCTGGCCGCACTAATACGAGTATTGTCCATGCTTGTTATTTTTCCATCAGGCATTTTAACAACATCAATAGGCTCTCCTTTCCAACCATTCGTTTTCATACTGTTTACTATCATCGTAGGTATATTTTTCACCTGTTGTACGATCAACTTTATTATATGAAACACTGTTCTGGGATAAACGAACTTCACTAGCATTCAGTATTGTTGAACCTGTTGTCCCTTTTCCGGTGACCGGCTAGCCTGGCAGCCAGAGTGGAGAGGGTGCTGATAGTCTGCTTCTCCTCTTCACTTAATTCACTGACTTTAACATTTTCTCCATGAAAGTGCTTAACCAGTGCCTGAGCCGCCAGTTCACCGGAAGCGGCACCTGCTGCCCCGGCCAGTGCATTGTTGCCACTGGCTTCCGCAACTACGGCTCCCAGAATCGCATGGGCTAGCGTATTGGTGGCAACATCCACTCTTCCGGTTTGTGGGTCGGTGGTCAAGTCTTTAATCACCCCGGCCAGATACGGTGAAGCCCCGCCCGCCAGTGCCTGACCAATATTACCCCCTGCCAGTCCCTGAATGGCTGCCGTTGCGGCCTGTAAAGCGGTCTGGTATTTACCCCCGGTGCCGAAGCCCGAATCATTCAATGCCTGATTGTAAGCCGTGTTGTAAATTTGGTTTTTAATGTCATCCTCAGTTGGGGGGAAAGTGCTGGTTTTCGCCAGTTTCGCTCTGGCGTCCGCTTTGTCCTGCTCACTGATATTCGCCATTTTCGCGTTAGCAGCTTTGGTGGCGATAATAGACCCTTCAGTACCGGCAATATCACTGTTGTTTGTGCTTATTTCGGATAGCAATCGTGCCATCACTGACTGCCGCATGAGTGGTGCTTTGGGCATGGCCTTCTCAGATGCACTTTCAGTTGCGTATCGCCCCAGTGCAGAGCGGTCCGAATATCCCGCCGGGTAAAACCTTGAGACGGGAGCGGGCCTTGTTGCAGAAAACAAAAGCGGCTTCTTCCTGCCAGCGCAAATTCAGTCCCTCAAGGTGTTGGGTCAAGGCATCAATGCCCCGGCGCATGTCGACGGGCTCTCGCACCAGAAAGAGCTGTTGCGGTTTCAGCATCGGGCCAGTACCCGCATCACGTCAGGCAACAGCGTCAATGGACAGGCGACGGCATAACCGTCTGGGGTAGGCAGGGTGACGGTGTGCGTGTCGTCAGGCTGGAGTAAAACCGGCAAGATGGCGGGCCGTGTCTGGCTGAGAGGTTGGCGCATTTTGTGACTGTCGGCAATCCAGTCGCGGAAAGAGGAAAAACTCAGCTGATGCTGTTCACAATACTGTTTTCGGGTCAGGCCACTGTGCCGCCATTGGGTCACATGGTGTTGTTTTTGCTCCGGGGTATATCGGCTACGGCTCATGGTGTCAGTCTCCAAATAAAGAAAGGAAACGGTAGCGTGCATGGATCGGAGGGGAAGGACAAGGTGAGATGACCGGAATATTACATAAAATCGGCTATATCAGCCGATGTCACACCAACCGCCACACTGGCATGACCCGCTATTACAGCCAGCACCCCAGTTTGCATCTTAAGGGCAACTGGCTGGAAGAGGCGGGCTTTATGACCGGGCAGCCGGTGCAGGTCAGCATTGAGCACGGGCTGTTGATTATCCGGCTTGTTGAGAACAGTTGACGACTAAAGGAAAAATCCCAGCACCTCGGCTGGGATCTCTTTCTGGTTAGTCTTCGTATTTAAATTCTATATTGATCTTCATCTTTTCAAGATCCACTTTAACTAAACAACCATTCCATGCCGGAAGCCCATTAGTGAGATGGTTTTCTATGTAGTATTTCCTCAATTCTACTAATAATAATCTAAGATCATAGCTAGCGTTTTTATCAGGGACAAACCAGTCTTGATGCCCTTTGTTATCTGTATAATCATATTCATATTCGCAAGTATCACCTTCTGGAGATAACCTAGCACACACAATTATTTCCCGTGCATCCTCTGGGCCAGCATCAACAAGCAATTGACCAATTTTATTATGAAGAGTATCTAATTCCTTCATTTCTTCCCGCCTCCAGGTATATTGCTAATATCTTTCACTATTGGCCTACCTCCATCAATGGAATACGTTACGCTAAAACTTTCGGGACGTACGTTATTACCTTTATAAACAGGTTCAACTTTAACATTAACTTGCTTACCTTCCTTCAAAGCACTAGCCCAAGTATTTTCCATTTGTTTCCAAGCACCTTTATTCAGGTTTCCATCCATTGGCACAAGGTTTAATTTTTCACCAGGCCCATTAAATACACTGGCGATTAAGTGACCACCTTCATCTCCTGGATTACCACATTTACCGGCTTTACACTGTTGATAAGTATTACGATCATTCTTGGACAAAGACAGAGATCCTTCAGCAAGGCTAGTGCGACCAAGTGAATCGGTCTGGAATGTTTTATTTCCATCAACATGATAGACCGTATTCGGCTCAGGTTTATTCAGCGTCTTATTCCAAGCCCTCTTCTTACCTGAGTCTACGATAACAACATTCTTTCCTTCGGTGACGGCACCAGACTTACCCCCTCTGTTGCTCATTCCACCGGTTACAGCCCCTAATGCGGCACCCGCCAAAATTTCCGCACGCTGCTTATCCAGACTGTACTGCTTTTCAAGTTTCTGCGCAAACTCCGTACTGGTCACAATCCCTAATTCATCCATTTGCTGCATCAGCAAAACAGACAGATCATTCTTCATGCTCCATGGAATATCTTCACCCAGTGCCTTATCAATCGCCTGACGTACTAACATACTGTTGGCGGGGAGTTCACCGTATTTTTCTTTACAAGCCGCAGGATCGGAAGCACAGGTCACAATCAACTCATTGCGTTGCGTCAGACTCAAATCTTCCATTTCTTTCACGATCTGATTGCAGTCGCCACGCGCCTCGCACCCTTTGGCTCTGGCCGCAAAATCATCGATTTGGTCAGCGCTCAAAAAGTTATTCTCAATCGCATTCTTCCCAGCTTGGGCACCAGTAACGGCACTGCCGGTGGAGTCACCCGCAATCCCGCCTGCCAGCCCGGCAGCCAGAGTGGAGAGGGTGCTGATAGTCTGCTTCTCCTCTTCACTTAATTCACTGACTTTAACATTTTCTCCATGAAAGTGCTTAACCAGTGCCTGAGCCGCCAGTTCACCGGAAGCCGCACCTGCTGCCCCGGCCAGTGCATTGTTGCCACTGGCTTCCGCAACTACGGCTCCCAGAATTGCATGGGCTAGCGTATTGGTAGCAACATCCACTCTTCCGGTTTGTGGGTCGGTGGTCAAGTCTTTAATCACCCCGGCCAGATACGGTGAAGCCCCGCCCGCCAGTGCCTGACCAATATTACCCCCTGCCAGTCCCTGAATGGCTGCCGTCGCGGCCTGTAAGGCAGTCTGGTATTTACCGCCGGTACCAAAGCCTGAGTCATTATTTATTCTGAGTACATTTTCGGGAAATAGATGTTGATAAGATCATTATCTAATACACGATCAACCGTAAAATCGATAGTATCAGATACAGCAATCCCTCTTCGTAGCTCACTAGGGAAGTCGTCTATTGAAGCGTAAACTGTTGGCATCAGATACCTAAAATAGTCCCCCATTTTGGTTTCTCCATCATAACCTACAGGATAATCTTGGCCTGGATTACTACCTTCTATAGCTTGGTATATATGAAATCCTTTATTGATAGATAAATTAGTATCACTATAATTACCTGACTCAATGAAATCGTCTTGTATATATTTTTCTACTTCATTTCTGGAAGAAAAACAGTTGTATTGATATGCAGAATACATATCTAAAATAGTATTACCTTGTTTATCTACAGGGTAATTTACGAACACACTAGATTCTTCCCACATATACTCATTAAGGTGCTCTAATAACTCGTCTGCATCATGTATAGATAATAATACCTTAGGTAAATCACCAAACCCATTGTTTATCATTACCGCTATCTTACCTTTCTTATCCATAGCAAACCATGTAAAAACAGAACCAAACCCAGGTTCCCAATCAGTATTTAATGTATTCATTTGTCAATTACCCCGTCTTTCCAAACTACTCCACAATTTTCACAAGTAGGAACTTTTGCCTTAGATGGTATATCTTTTTTTCGCCATACATCTCTAGGTCTAAGAGCCTGAGTAAACTTAATTCTTGATGGTTCTACTCCTTGCCGCACTAACTGATCAGCTGCTGAAACCTCAGCACAAGCTCCGGCTTTATTTTTACAGAAATTAGTAAATTCACCTATTTTTACCCCTAACTGCTTCTCTACATATTCTACTGTCGTCGGATGTAAAGTATCTCTGGTTATCTTTTTATTGCTTGAGCCTACTGCTGTTTTTCCTGTTAATGGGTCATAAGCTCCAATCATTGTAGAGATGTCTGTTGCTTTAGTTTTAGAAGGAAAATTGTGAATTTCATTTATTAAATCTTGCTGCGCTTTAGTTGCTAATGCACTAGTTGCATTTGATGATGAAGTTTTTAGTTCTTTCTCAGCATAAGGCAACGAATTCCCATCAAATTTACTACTTAGATGTTTAACATCTGTGACCGTTCCCTGATTTTTCGGACTATATTGTCCTTCGCCTGCACTCCAGTTGTCACCTTTGTTAACAGCAGGTGATTTCTCTGCCTGGCCTGTTGTTCCTTTTGCTATATTCTGTTCAAATATTGCCCCTGTTTTCCCTCCGGTAGGCAAGCCTTTTGCAGGGACAACCACACTCGTTAGCACCCCTGCCAGATTCTCCAGCGCTACCTGATCCCCCTGCGAAGCTTTAGTGGCCGTATCCTTGATAGCGTTCCATGTTTCACCATTTACCAGTGAGCTCAGAGCTTTTCCTGCCGCCTGATCTTTCTTGTTTAGATCACTTATAGCCTGATTACAGTAGCTGTCTCCTGTTGCGCAGCTCGTTAAGGCCATGGCTGCATCAAGTACCGTATCCCCTCCGGCCATAACAAAATCACCCGCTTCACTGACTGCGTTTAAGACGCCGTTGGTGAGCTGAGATGCAAGGTTTTCCCCCATTTTGTCCCTGACTTGCGACTTCCAGTATTCCGTACTTTCTTTCACCGACTCTCTGGCTTTATCTCCCACCAGCGAGTTATTTTCTACCGCATTCTTCCAGCTTGGGCACCAGTAACGGCACTGCCGGTGGAGTCACCCGCAATCCCGCCTGCCAGCCCGGCAGCCAGAGTGGAGAGGGTGCTGATAGTCTGCTTCTCCTCTTCACTTAATTCACTGACTTTAACATTTTCTCCATGAAAGTGCTTAACCAGTGCCTGAGCCGCCAGTTCACCGGAAGCGGCACCTGCTGCCCCGGCCAGTGCATTGTTGCCACTGGCTTCCGCAACTACGGCTCCCAGAATCGCATGGGCTAGCGTATTGGTGGCAATATCCACTCTTCCGGTTTGTGGGTCGGTGGTCAAGTCTTTAATCACCCCGGCCAGATACGGTGAAGCCCCGCCCGCCAGTGCCTGACCAATATTACCCCCTGCCAGTCCCTGAATGGCTGCCGTNGCGGCCTGTAANGCGGTCTGGTATTTNCCNCCGGTNCCNAAGCCCGAATCATTCAATGCCTGATTGTAAGCCGTGTTGTAAATTTGGTTTTTAATGTCATCCTCAGTTGGGGGGANAGTGCTGGTTTTCGCCAGTTTCGCTCTGGCGTCCGCTTTGTCCTGCTCACTGATATTCGCCATTTTCGCGTTAGCAGCTTTGGTGGCGATAATAGACCCTTCAGTACCGGCAATATCAATCACCTGTGCGCTGATTTCCCGAATGAGTTGTGCCTGTCTCAGTCGTTTCTGTTCTTTCTCTTTATCAAAGATAGGGCTTAACGCATTGCCGGCATGTCGGTTCACGCTCATGGCGGATAGGAATCGTGCCATCACTGACTGCCGCATGAGTGGTGCTTTGGGCATGGCCTTCTTAGCACCCGCCACGAAGACCGCAGCACAGGGATGACCCGTTATTACAGCCAGCATCCCAGCCTGCACCTTAAAGGCAACTGGCTGGAAGAGGCCGGGTTTGCGACCGGACAGCCGGTACGGGTCTGCGTTGAGCACGGGCTGTTGGTTATCTGGCTTGTTGAGAACAGCTGACGGCTAAAAGAAGGAAGATCCCGGCCACTTCAACTGACCGGGGCGTCTAATTAACAAAAATCCTGTTCTATATTATCTTCCGCCTTTAGGATTTCCAAAAAGCGTTGATAAGCAGTTTCATCTAACTCAAGTAAATCATCCAATAATTGTTCTTCTATTAATGCCCAATGATGAACACTCTTAGCATCATCATTCGAGAAAAAAACAGTTCTAAAATCTATCGTTGTATCAATAACTGAGACTTCATTAGATTTATATGCCTGTAAACCTCCATAATTTGGTGGTAACCCATAAAAATATGTTTCATCACCAAACCAATATATGGCAAAAACATCAACAATAGAGCCATCTGATTCTTTTATTTTCATTTAACATTATCCTTTATTGAATCTATTACCTTTTTAGGATCCTGTTGGATTCTCTGAGGGGTAGTAATCTTCATGTCATAGGTTTTACCAGTATTTGAGTTGTATTGATAATGTATAGTTATCGTTTGTCCACTAGGGAGCCTATGTTTCGCCTCCATTTTCTGAAAACCAGCTGCTGTAGGAAAACGGGGATCTTTATTCATGCCTAACAATTTACTTCCTTGTAACGGATTTGATTCAACCTGTTTCCAGAAAGTTTGTTCATTCAGATCCCTTGGCGCGGCAACTTGTTGTCCTGGTTTTGCCGTTGATATTTTCTCAGCATTTTTAATAAGCTGCTGATGGTAAACAGTATTAGCCGATTTATCACCCAGATTCGTTGTGCCTTGACTGTTTTGCCCAATCTTTTCCAGCGCCGCTTTCTCTGTATTAACAACCGCACCTGTGGTCCCTTTTGTTGTTGGCGATGATTTCGGCCCTTTGCTGCCTTCAACAATGATAGGTAGCGTCATTGCCATCGCAGCGGCAGTCTCCTTACTCATGCCCATCGCTTCAAAGCGTTTTGTCCAGCCGAGTTCGCCTACTTTGCCTGTGGCCGCCTGGCCCAGCGTATTCACCGCAGACAGGTAATTTCTGAACTCAACCGGCAATGTGCCATCCCTGTCCATATTTTTGAGGGTACTCTCAAACACAGGCCACTGATCAACCAGATAACCATACTTCTGCGCACACTGGTTCGGGTTGCTGTTACAGGAGTCCATCATTTCCTGCTGATTACGGATATTGGTATCAACCATCTCCTTGATCACCTGCTTACAGCTTTCTCCTTCACTGGTTCGGGCCTTGTGCGCAAAATTGTCCAGCTCATTCACACTCAGATAGTTATTCTCCACAACAAAAAAATCCCAGCTCAACTGCTGGGATCGTTCTTATCGGGTAACTAACGAATACCAAATAACCAAAACACAAAACCTGCCAGAAATCCTGACGTACTGATTTTTAGATACATTCCAATATTATCGCTAATGAAATGAAAAATTTCTTTTCCACCACCAACCCAATAACCAAGTACGTGAAACATTATACACATTAGAAACACTGCTAGAAAAAAAGAACAAGATAAATACAACATGACCATGATCGATTTAGCTTTATTTCTTTTCACCTTGTTTCTCCTTATTTTCTATAGCGCTTCCGACACCACTATTAAATAAACCTGATGCAGCTGAATCTCCTAAATTACCCATGGTAGAAGGAATGGAACTTTTTGATGCAGGCCTTGTAATTGTCCAAATACCTATAGGTTGCCATTCATATTCTTTTGACACAGGGTTAAAAATTTTATTGAATGGAACCTTGATAGTATTACCGATTGCATATCCTACACTGGCTCCGCCTTTACTTATTATTGCATTCAAGAAAGGATCATCACCTTTAATTTCGGCCGTGTAGTAACCACCTGCCGCATTCCACATGACAGTGGGGTTGTAACCTTTCCCGGCTGTGATAGCTCCTACGATACCTGCACCAATCAAATCAGAAAGTTTTACTTCCTTTGTCGTACCATATTGAATAGCTGCATTTACACCACTGGTGACGCCTGCTGCAAGTAACTGTTCCTTTCCTTTCGCCCCCTGAATCATCGCCTTTGCACCAAAAACCATTACAGGCCATGAAGTTGGATCTAAGGCGACAGCGGCAACTCTGTTAGAAGTGGTAATATTATCCTTCAAAAACTGCAAATCCTTACCATTCAAATACTGCACTATCTTGATGGCGTCGGGATCTTTTAATTTCTCTGACGACCGAATTTGTAACGATCCCTCATCAAGCGCAACATTCGTATTTGCTTGAATAAGATCTTCATAAGTCACGCAGGTAATGCCCCCTCCTTTGCATTTTTCCTCTAATTCGGTGCTATTCTTATTGCTGATGTCCAAATACTTCTGAATGACCGCACCGCAGTCCCCTCCTTTGGCCTTACATTCGGCCAACTCTTTATCAAAACGGCGGCTTTCGTCCTCATAAAGATAGTTATTCTCCACTGTAAGGCTTTGAGGCGGCTGTCACTTTCATTGCTGGCCGCCTTGACGGTCTGCACGGCGGTATTCACCGCACTGCCGGCTGTCCCGGACAGGGCCACGGTCAGGCCGCTTTGTTTCTGCTCGGTTTTGGAGATAGCGGTGTGGCTGTTTTCGGCACTGGTGATAGTGACGTTCTGACCGGCAAGTTGCATATCGCGGCCCGCCACCACATCACTGCCGTGAATGTTGAGTTGTTCTCCGGCGTTGAATGTCACGCTGCCCTGACTGCTGCCGACGGTGCTGCCTTTGCTAAGGTTGCTGTCGATGTTGGTGGTGGATTTTTGGCTGGCTTTGCCGACGGTGAAGCCGATGCCGCCGGTGCCCATCAGGCCGGATTTTTTCTCCTTCCGCAGGTGAGTTTCGTGACGGGCTTCATCCGCAGTGGTGACGGTAAGCTGATTGCCGGCGGCCAGATTGACATCTTGGGTGCCAGCCACGTTACTGCCGATGATGTTCAGGTCATTGCCAGCCTGTACGGTGACGCTGTCTCCGCTGAGGGTGGTACTCACTGCCCGGCGCTCATGGACTTCGTCGTGGGTTTCGACTGAGGATTTGGAGAGTAAACCTTTGCTGGTCTGTTTACTATGCTCGACCAAATCGGATGAAGCAGTACCAGCATCCAGAGTCAGATTATTCCCAGCTTGTGCTGTCAGTTGTTGACCGGCATTGACGTTGGCGGCGGTAGCTTTCAGGTTATTGCCGGCCCGCAGTGCCAGGTTGCCCGCTGTATTTATTTGGCTGCCGGTGTCGCGCTCCTGTGTCAGATGACGGTAATTGTCATTCCCCCAGTCACCGTTTTCTGTGCGGCGGGTGCGCAGGGTGTCCAGTGTCAGGTCAAGGCCTGCTGTTATCTCTGTCTGACTGTCTTTGCCGGCGTTATTTACTTCACTGGCGGTGAGACGGACGTTGTTGATGGCTTTCAGTGATAAGGTACCTTGGTCATTCTGGACATAAATCCCCGCAGGGCGGTCCAGCCAGCGATCAACTCCCTCTCTGCGCAGGGCAGAGGCACTGGTGATATCCCGGCCTGCCAGCACGGAAACTCTATCTTGTCCCTGAATGCTGCCACCCAGGTTGGTGATGTCCTGCTGGGTGGTTAAGTTGACCTTACCGCCTTGAATAAAGCCGCTGTTGGTCAGGTTCTTAGCCGTCAGTTGGGTCACTTCACGTCCAGTGATGGTGCCACTGTTGGTGATATCACCCCGGCTATTCAGTGTGACGTTGTGACCGGAGAGCAGGGCGCCGTCACCGGTCAGATCGCCTTTATTCACCCGGGCGTAGACCTGCGGTACGGTCACGGTCTGTGTTGTGCCGTCCGGCAGGGTCACCGTGCGGTTGGTTAGCCAGATAATGTCCGAGGTGAGCAGCGCCATCTGCGATGGGCTCAAGGCAATGCCAGGGGTGAGTTGTTGCTGTTTGCCGAAGGCAACTCCGGCTTCCATTAACGCTTTGAACTGGGCTTCATCGTTGTTGTGACCGGCCAGATAACGGTGTCCGGTCAGCTGGGTGATCTGATCACGCACCAGACGTTGTTCGTAGAACCCGTCTCCCAGGCGTTTGTGGGTCAGTGCCGGGTCGTTGGTGAGCTGTTGTTGCATATAATCCGTGCCCAGCCATTTTTTATACTGGGTGAATTTGGGGTCGGTCTCTACCAGATAGTGGCTGTCACTACCCGGTTGCACGATATACAGGCTGTTATCCGGTAGGCGGGTCTCCGGGGCGATTATGCGGATAAGCGGTTCGGCTGTTTGCCCTTTGACGGTAGTGGGTGGAAGTGCAAGTTCAAATTGTTGACCGGTTGGTAACATCAGTGGGCGTTCATCCAGCGGATCGCTATCCGGCAATGTGATGGTGTTTGGTGGCAGCACCCGCTCAGTTTGACCGGTAGGTGACAGTGTTGGGTGTTCAGCCAGTGCGTCTCTGTTCGGCAGTACCACTGTGCCGGATGGTAATACCTGCTCAGTCTGTTGACTGGTCGGTGAAAGCATCGGGTGTTCAGTCAGCGCGTCTCTGCTCGGCAATGTCAATGTGCCGGATGACAATGCCTGCTCAGTGTGTTGGCCTGTAGGAGAAACTAACGGGCGGTCAACCGGTATGTCCCTGTTCGGTAATTTAATTGCCTCAGTCGGGATAGCCACGGTAGTTCCTCGATCGTTAGCCTGCAACGACCGGTCGTTAGTCTGTGTCGGGATGCTGAGTGTGATGGCATTGATAGTCGCATTTGTGAGCGAGACATCACCCGCGCCTGCCATCCTTGATGCCGGATTAATCCCGGCAGGTGAATTCTGAACACTGCCCGTTTGCCTGTCACTGATCGTTATGCCGGCTGTATCCGGGCGGGTATTGGCCTGCCAGGCCAGTGCTTTCAGGTCAATGGTTTCTTTTATCGGTGTCGGGCGATAATCGCTCCAGCTTTTTCCCTGGGATCTTTTGCTCCTTCTCAGTTGACGTTTTTTCTTTTTGGGGTACCAGCGGATTTGGTTGCCTTCATCTGCGGTGATACGTTCGCCTTTGGTTGAGTTATTGTGTAGTTCGTCAATATTACCCCCCAATATTGCGCCAGCTACGATTTGACTGTCGTTGTTGGTTAGCATTGTACTATTTAGGGTGATGTTGCCCCCGGCTAGAATTTTACCGGGGTCGCTCTCTTTTATCTGGGTTTCTGTGACGGTATGGGTATATTGGTATTCGTAAAATTTATTATCTCTGCTACCGTCCGGCATAATGGCATCGCGTATACCATATTTGTTTCGGTAGGAGGTATCCACCTGTGACCAGTCATAGCGGGTGGTGTGGCCGCTCAACACGGCTTCATGACGCTGGGATTTTTCCGTTTCTACAACGTGTGTTACTGATTGTTGGTATTGCGGATAAGAGCAGCATCAATTCCCAAGTTGCCTCCAGCCTCAATGGTTGCCGCGTGGTTGATAAGCCGGCCAGCTTGACTGGTAGCCGTCAGGTTCTCATCCAGTTGCCCACCAATGAGCATGTCTCTCACACTGTAAATCTGGGCATGGTTAAGGTTGTTGAGGGTCCCGGTGGCGATATCCATTCGGTCTCGGGCAGCAATGACTGCGGCTTTGTCTCCCTGAGCGGTGTTATTGAGCGTGCCTGTCTGGAGGGCTATCCGGTCACCGTAAATACGTCCGGTGCCCATGTTGTCCAGTATTTTGGTCGTCAGGTGAGTGAGTTCGCCGTCAATGAGTCCCGTGTTAGTCAGTGTGTCGCGGATGTGGATGCGGGTTTTCCCGGCACTGATTTCCGCAGCTTGGGTGTTGGTGAGGTTTTTTGCTACCAGGTACGCCTGCCCGGCTTTAATTGTGCTGTCGTTGATAATGTTGCCTGCGGTTTCCAGAGACAGATTGCCGTTAGCGGCAGTGTTGCCGGTATTGTGGAAGTCCTGTTTTAACTTTATCTCCATGTCGCCCTGCGATAGTACCTGACCGTCACCGCTTAGGGTATCAACTTTGATGCTGGTTTTTTCACTCGCAATTAGGGTGCCTTTTTGGTTGTTAATCGTCAGTTCCTGATCTTCGTCTTCAATGGTGAGCCGTTTTCCACCAGAAATCATTCCTTGTGTGTTATCCAGTGTCTGGCTGACGATGGCTTGCAGGCTGTCGGCTCCCCGTAATGCGCCTTGGGTGTTATCCACCTGTTGAGCTTCAATTATTAGGTTTTGGGCTTCGGTACCTTGGTTAGAGCGATTAGTTTCCCGGTTAATGAGTTTTGCCGTGTTTAATGCCAGTTGTTGGCTGCCGTGGATAAAACCGCCGGTGTTGTTCGTTTGTTGCTGCGCGTTAATCGTCGCGTCACCCACGGCTTGTACTTGTCCGTGGCGGTTGTCGAGCAACAGGGTATTCAAGTCCATGGTGTCTGTTGACAACAGTTTACCGTCCTGATTATCGGTATCAGCCCGTCCTGTGTCGATGACCAGTTTCTCACCCTGAATGTGTCCATGTTGGTTATCCAGCTTGCCGCTGGTCACTGTGGTGTTGCCATCACCAATAATACGACCGTGCTGGTTGTCCAGTAATTGCTTGTTCGTATCAATATTGATAGTTTTCGCCGATTGTAATGTGCCACCGCGGTTGGTGAGTGTTTGGCTGTGAATCGCCAGTCCACCGTTGCCGGCAATACGGCCCTTGTCATTGGTCAATGTTGTGCCGGTGATGTCGGTTTTGCCGTCAGCGGCAATAAAACCGGTGTTGTTATTTAATTCTCCGATATCCAGTTTCAAATCTCCCTGGGCAGAGAATTTGCCTGATTTATCTTTGTCGCCGTTGTTATCCAGACGTTGACCTTGGGTGTTTAGGCTTAGTTTGCCATCAGTCCGGACGGTTCCTTTTAAGTTATTGAATGCTTGGGTAGTCAGTTCAATTTGTTGGGTGCCGGTTAGGGTACCTTGGGTGTTATTTACCGCTGCTGTGTTCAGGGTGGCGATCTTATGGCTGGTAATAATACCGGCCTGATTATGTAAATCACCGCTGGTAATTAACATGTCATCCTGGCTGCGAATGCCGCCCTGATCACGACTGTTCTTGTTAGTCAGGGTGTGACCATTCGTATTGAGTGTCAGTTTACCTGCGGAATGTAACAGGCCGCCGCTGTTGTCAGTTTCGTTCACCGATAATTCCAGTGCATCGGTTTTGCTGGCTAGGGTTCCGCGTTGGTTTTTTAGTTCACCACCGGTGATGGTTGTCTTTCCTGTGCCAATAATTACGCCATCATGGTTGTCGATTTCACCGGTGGTTAGGGTGAGTGTGCCTTTACTGATAACACCACCCGTATCGCCGCTTTTTGCCGTGGTCAGTTTTTCTCCATGCGTGTCCAGCGTCATATCACCGGCAGATTCTATCCTGCCCCCGGTATTGTCTAACTCCCCGCTGTCGAGTTGCAGGTTTTTCTTGCTGGCTATGGTGCCGGACAAGTTGTTTAGCGCTTGCTGATGGGTGTTAATGTGGGTTTGATCGCCACGGATAGAGCCGCGGTCATTGAGCAGTTTACCGGTCGTCAGCTCCAAGGCATTTTGCGCTACGATCCCGCCGTTTTCACCGCTGTCAGTGTTGACCAGTTCGTGCTGTTGGGTATCCAGATCCAGGCTGGCGGCGGACTGGATCAGTCCACGTTGGTTGTTGACTGCTTGTGTTGTTAGATCCGCCTTGCCCTGTGAGAGGATTTTTCCGTCGGTGTTGTTGAGGTTCTGGCTGGTCAGTGTGGTTTCGCCTTGTGAATTTATCGCGCCAGCCGTGTTATCGATTTCACCGGCTTCCAGGGTCAGGTCACCGCCGCTGAGTATGCCGTGTTTATCTCCGCTTTGAGTGTTAATCAGTTTCTGACCGTGGGTATTGAGTGAAAGAGTTGTTTTGGATCGCAGCAGACCACCGGTGTTATTCAGTTCGCCGGTATTCATTGTCAGTTGTTGATGCTGGCTGACCATTTTACCGCTTGTATTATCAACGGTTCCGGTTGATGTCACTGTGAGCTGCTTATCGGCGATGATTCTTCCCTGTTGATTATCGATGGTGCCTGCGGTCATCGTCAGCGTTCCCAGGCTTGAGATCCCCTGTCCAGGCTGGCTGTTGCTGTTGGTTATGGTTCCCTTTTGTTCATTCAGGCTCAGATTTTTACCTGCATGGATAAAACCTGCTTTATTATTGATGCCTTGAGCGGTCAGATTCATATTGCCTGTACTGATTATGCCACCGCTTTTACCACTGTTGATATTCGTCAGCAGTCCGCCCTGTGTATTCAGTGTCAGGTCGTCAGCTGATTGCAGTAAGCCGCCACTGTTGTCAGTTTTGCCTACTGTTAATGTCAGCGCACCCGTTTCGCTGGCAAGTGTCCCGCCCCGGTTGTTCAGTTCACCACCGGTGACCGTTGTTGTTCCTTTACCAATGATGACGCCATCATGGTTGTCGATTTCGCCGGTAGTCAGGGTGAGTGTGCTTTTACTGATAACGCCACCATTTTTCCCGCTTTGTGCATTGGTCAGTTTTGCTCCGTGCGTGTCTAGCGTCATATCACCGGCAGATTCTATCCTGCCCCCGGTACTGTCTAACTCCCCGCTATCGAGTTGCAGATTTTTATTGCTGGCTATGGTGCCGGCTAAGTTGTTTAGCGCTTGCAGATGGGTGTTAATGTGGGTTTGGTCGCCACGGATAGAACCGCGGTCATTGATAAGTTTACCGGTGGTCAGTTCCAAGGCATCTTGCGCTATTATCCCGCCGTTTTCACCGCTGTCAGTGTTAACCAGTTCGTGCTGTTGGGTATCCAGATCCAGGCTGGCGGCGGATTGTATCAGTCCACGTTGGTTGTTGATCGCTTGTGTTGTCAGGCCTGCCTTTTTCTGTGAGAGAATGTTACCGTCGGTATTGTTGAGGTTTTGGCTGGTCAGCGTGGTTTCACCTTGTGACTCGATCATACCAGCTGTGTTATCAATTTCACCGGCTTCCAGGGTCAGGTCATGGCCGCTGCGAATACCTTGTTTATCTCCGCTCTGGGTGTTAATCAGCCTCTTGCCTTGGGTGTTGAGTGAAAGGGTGGAGCCGGATTTTAGTAGGCCACCAGTGTTATCAACCGTTCCAGATGTCACTTTGAGTTGCTGATTGGCTGCCACGGTTCCTTGATGATTATCAATGGCATCTGCGGTCAGAGTTAAGTCCTCTGAACTTAGTATGCCTTGATCAGGCTGGCTGTTATGGTTGGTTATGGTTCCTTGCTGCCCATCAAGGATCAGGTTTTTACCCGCATGGATCAGGCCCGCATCATTGTTGACGCCTTGGGTGATCAGCTTCATGTTGCCTGTGCTGGTTATGCCCCGGTTTTTACCGCTGTTGGTGTTGGTCAGCAGTCCACCTTGTGTATCCAATGTCAGATCGCCAGCGGATTGCATTAATCCGCCGCTGTTGTCGGTTTTGTTGACGGTTAAGGTCAGGGAGCCGGTTTTGCTGGCGAGTTTTCCGCGCTGGTTGTGCAGTTCACCTCCGGTGATGGTGGTCGTTCTTGTACCAATGATCGAGCCATCATGGTTGTCGATTTCACCTGTGGTTAAGGTCAGCGTTCCTTCACTGGCTACGCCACCGGTGTCGCTATTTTTGGCTGTGGTCAGCTTTTTCCCGTGGGTGTCCAGTGTCATATCACCATCAGATTTTATCTTCCCTCCGGTACTGTTAAGTTCTCCACTATCAAGTTGCAGGTTTTTCTTACTCGCTATGGTGCCGCTTTGGTTGCTCAGTACTTGCTGATGGGTGTCAATGTTGATGCCATGACCACGAATAAAGCCAGCATCGTTATTCAGTTTACCGCTGGAAATCTGTAATGAATCTTTGGCAATGATGCCGCCAGTTTTACCGCTGTTGATATTAATCAGGACTTGGTTTTGGGTATCCAACAACAGACTTGATTCTGATTGGATCTGTCCTCGAGTATTATCTAATGCCTGTGTGGTCAGTTCTGCCATCTGTTGTGATAAGAATTGTCCATCAGTATTGTTAACATTACCGGCGTTAAGAGTGGTTTTTCCTTTAGCGGAAATGATGCCAGCGGTGTTGTTGATATCACCTGTACTGAGTTCCAGATTGCCTTGGCTTAATATGCCTTTTTCTTTGTCACTGTTGGCGTTAGTCAGTTTTTGTCCGTGGGTATTGACTATCATGTCATTGCCGGATTGTAACAGACCAAATGTGTTATCCAGTTCACCGCTGTTTAGGGTTAGTTTTTCTCGGGCAATAACTTGCCCTGCGGTGTTGATGAATTTATGTCCTTTGGTCTGGATATCTATCTGCTGGGCGAGTAATTGTCCTTGATGGTTATTCAACGCCTGACTTTTTGTGGTGAGCTCTGTTTTGGCTTCGATTCGGCCATCGGCGTTCTTAATGTTTTTCTCGGTGATCAGTTCTGCATTGCCACCGGTTGCCGCGATTTTACCCTGGCTGTTATCAAGCTGCCTTGATGTTAGCTGGATATCTTGACCTGCCTCCAGGCTGCCATTCTGGTTATTCAGAGCGTCATTGACAGTCAGCTTCAAAGAGCCTTTTTCGGCAGCCGCTATTTTGCCTTTGCGGTTATCCACTGTAGTGGCGTTAATTGTCAGGTTGCCATTACCTTCAATCTCACCATTGTGGTTATTCAGCGTGTTGGCAGTGAGGAACATTTTGTCTTTGCCCTTCTGTTGCATTAATCCACTCTGATGGCTCAATGTGTCTGCTTTTATGGTAATTTTGTTGGCGGTAGTGACGGCTTTTTCGTTCAGTTGCAGGTTGTGGGCTTGTATATCCAGTTCGCCGTTGGAGAGGAGTTTGCCACCATCGCCTATCCACTGTTGTGTGTTGAGTGATAGTTTACCTTCACCAGACAGTTGAATTGTTCCCAGGGTGTTGTTCGCTTCATGTATGGTCAGATTCAGGTTATGACCATTATTGGCGATTTTTCCCCGTTGGTTGTCCAGCTCTGTTGTTGTGATCGTCAGTTGTTTCCCTTCATTGAAAAGGGTGCCGCCGCGGTTGCTTAATTTTTGGGTGTTGAGTACCAGGTCGCCTTTGCCGGTCTGGTTAATTTCCCCCTGATTGTTAGATAAATCTGGTGTAGTTAAGTTGATTTCCCGGGCCACCAGTTTACCGCCATTATTGTTAAATTGGTCTGGTGTTTTAGCGGTAAAACGGTCAGCTGTAATGGTAGCGTTGGCGGTGCTAATCTCTTTTTGACTGGCAGTGAGTTGAATGTTGTTGGCAGAGGTTTGGCTGCCGCTGAGATCAATCTTTTTACTCTGTACTTCCAGGGTATTGGTTGCCAGATTTTGTCCATTGGCTTGAATTTGCTGTTTAGCTGTCAGTGTCAGTGAACCGGGCAGCGTGGCTTTCCCTTTATCATCAATACCGGCAGCCAGAATACTGCCATTGTTACTTTGTATTTTACTCGCGGTTATTGTGGTATTGCCCCGCGCCGCGATTGTGCCTCTGTTCTCAATTTGTCCATTAATTGTGAGGTGTACTTCGCCGGCTGATGCCCCAATGTGACCAGCGTTATGTACCCCCACGCCAGACTCTGTTCCTATCAGCGTGATTTTATTGGCATACATGCCTCCGAGTGCGGCTACATCCAGCGTAAATTTCGGGAGCTTACTGTCGTCAGTAGATTTTTTCTCAATGTTCTTGTGAGCGGCATCAACGATATTACGCCCGGTGGTGACTTTCAGATCCTGCGCATGGAGCTTGCCGTTGATTGCTACCGAACGGGCAATAATTTCTGTGTAATTTTGTTGTGAGCTATCCATACCCAGCCCTTCAATGCTCACCTCTCCTTGGCTGATATCAAAGCCTTTTAGTCGGCCTTGTTCCATCATGACTTGTCCAGTGGTGAGTGTTGTGCGATGAGCGTTGATAAATCCGCAGCCGTCGCAAGTGATACCTGCCGGGTTGGCAATAATAACTTGTGCTTTTTGTCCAGCAACCTCAATCCAGCCATTAAGTCGACTTTTATCTAGGCTGTTGATTTCATTTATAATGATTTTAGCTTCTGCTTTGGCGAGCCACGGATTGCCGGCCACCATACCGCCTAGTTGAGTTTGGGTAGCAGTATGACTGTTATTTAAGATCGCTCCTTGTTTATCAATATCAAATTTGCTGTAGGTATTGTGTGAAACACCAGCCGCATTGGGGGTCTGAATATTGATTTGTGGCGTGCCGTTTGCGCTGCTAAGGATAGCGGGTTGCTGATGACCTGGCGCGTGTCGGTCGGCTACAATGTCTGCTTGTGCGGTTAGAGAAATACAGCCGGTTGCCAACAACAAACTTAGCCTTAACGCGGTTAGCCGACAAAGACATTGTGATGATTGCCGACGGCTGCGGCGGCGTACCGTACTACCTTGCCCGGCGGTAGCAATATCAGCTACGACCATCAACATGTTTCGGGCTTTATTAAAGATAATGCGATACAGGTGCTTGTTCATTGTTTTTCTCCGCTAACACGCTTTATATCTGCTACGCTCTGGCAGCATTGTTATTTTGAATTAGTACTGCCAGTACAAACTGAATCCGGTTGTGACGGGTGAGGTTTTAAAGCCATCCGGTTTGGATAGAGGGATACCGGCAAACAGGTCATAGCTCACGCCTTTCAGGCTGCCTCTCCAGCCCAGGACGCTACCAGCCAGGTGTTTTCCCAACTGTCGTTCTTTTCCAGGTCCGCCAATTTCGCCATAGTCCATTCCCATATATAGGGATTGACCATTCAGTGGTGTTTGCCATTCCAGTTCGTTACGGCTGTACCAGCCACGATCCCCGTTTAGCGTGCGTTCCCCGTCAAATCCGCGTACGGTCCAGCGATTGCCAATTGAAAATTGATCTTGTGGTGTCAATGGTCTGTTGCTTATTTGATGCATGTATTGGGTTTTGTAGGAAAATGACTGAGAAAATAAGGTAAATGGCGCGGAAAGCGCGGCCGTAAATTGCGTTGTTTTAGGTAGAGCGGTTGCCTCATCCCGGGCTTCTTCTGGGGCTGGTTGAGCACCAAACCAGCGCGTTCCCCGCAGGTAAGTCACTCCGGCATCCAGTGTTGCACTGCCGATGTAGTGACGATGAGATAGCCCTAGTTTCCAACCGGCGGTTTCCCGTCGCTGTATGTCTACTTCAATGTTATTAAAGAAATTTTTGGATGTGCGACGATAAATTTCTCCGTTAAGGGAGGTTTTCTGGCTGGCGTTACGATGCAAGACCCGACTTAACTGGAAGTTTAGGTTTTTGCTTTCACCACTGTATTTATCATCTTTATGTAGCCCGGCTACCGTTTGGTTATAATCATAATTACTGGCAGTAATGCCCACCATCCAATACCCCACAGGCAGTGAGTAGTGGATGGTGTAGTTTTTGTTGCCGCGACCGGAGGGGGAGTGAATATCGCGCCCACCGGAGAGATAAAATAGGTCACTCAATGCCAGTGGGTTGTGCAGATATAAAGTTAATCCGCCTTGGTAGCGCCCAGTGCTTTCAGAACCTGAATCATCCATATAAGTGGCTAACTGCCAATGCCGTGACTGGCGCCAGTCTAGTACAATATCGCTTTCCCCTGGTTGTTCACCCGGCACGATTTCCATATTGGCTTGAACGGTAGAAAAACGCTGTAAATTTTCTAATCCCTGCTCGATATCTCGTAAATCAAGCAGCTTTCCTTCTCGGGGGGGAAAGGTGGTTACCCGTTGGATATAACTTCCGCTTTCAGCGGTATAGCGGATGTGACGGATTTTGCCCGGTATTATCACCAATTTTAATGTTTTGGAATTAAGATTCTGATTGGGAGCCAAGACCCTACTGGTGACATAGCCATGATTGATTAGCCGGTTTTGTATCCGGGTCATCAACACATTAATCCCCTGAGTGCCCAGGCATTGATTTTCGCCTTGTTGGGCTAGGCGCATAAGGGGTAACCAGTGCGGGAAGTTTTCTGTTCCTGCCAGCACGACACGCGTAATCGGAAAACAGGGCGTATCGACCGGAAATTCAGAAGGTACAGTTTTTTCAGGTATAGACAGATGAATATCCGCTGGTGGCGGTGCTAATTGGGCCTCCAGGGCTTTCTGACGTTCCTGTTGATGAATAAGTTGTTGATCTGATATTTCGGTAGCTTTAGCACTGGTAGTCACAATAAGAAAGCTAGTGAAAACAATAACCTTTTTTTGCATTATTCTTCAGCATCCCGCACACGTCATGTGATTTTTGGGGTGCTATTAATCATTAATTTAAATTAACAATCAATATGTGAGAATTACTTAATTGATATGGAATAGATGTATGGGTTTATTTAAATTTTTATTAAAAACAATATGTTATATTTCATTGAAAAATAAGAGGGTAATGTGAAATATGATATCAATCAATGAATTATGTGAATAATATAGATATTTGTGACCTGATGTTATTTATTGGTAAGTATGTGATATGTGTCACTGGGAATATTATTATGTAATTTTGGGAATTATTGCTTTTGGTATTAGATAGTGAGGGGGTTTATTTTTCTTATCATAATATAGGATGCTTATTTTTTGGCATATTTACCAAAAAATAAGCTCTTACGGGTTGAGAGATGGCAGTCAGATATTTTAACTTATTCTTCTTCTTGCTGGTTTTTCTCGTTTGATTTGCTGTTGGCAGTCAACAAATAAGGCGACTGTTGCCAGCGGCTGGGTGTTAATTGCAACAGGTTATGCGCCAGAATAAAACCAATTGCTAGAGCCAGTAAGATCATGATCCTGAGCAGGTTGGTGGTGTTATCCACCTGTTTGGATTCCGTTGCCAGTTTGTGTGTGTCCAGCGTCAGGCGCAGAAAACCTTTTGGTTCTTCTTTTCCTGGAATGGGAACGACTATTTGGTGGTTAAAATAGCTGCCCGCTTTTTTACCATCCAAAGATAAGCGATCCCGTACCGATACATTTTCTCCGCTATGGGCAACTTGTGTCCCATTGTTAAGATAGACACTGGCGTCAAGTATGCGGCTGTTTTTGGTCAGGTAGTGCAAATTAGCCAGTATCTGTTCATTATTAAGATCTTTGCTGCCACTCTCCATATAATCGGATAAGCTGAATGCGACTTGTTTTGCCAGGGTTTTCGCCAATTCCTCAAATTGATCCATCTGGGCTTGTTGGTGAGAACGGCTAAAATAAGAAACGCCCTGCATTAGAAATACTAATAAAGTAATACAAATCAATATAATAGCTGTTTTATGCAGTCGAAATTTTAATTTAGCTTTGGTCATGGTTATTTCTTCCAGGCGTTGGTCAACTCAATGTTGCCAGATGCAATATAGGGAGGATAGTTTGAAATGCAATTTTTTGCTGCCAGAGTCATGTGGGATTACAGGAGTAGGGATTAATGTCTAATAACCTGGCTTATCGCTATTTGCCGGAAGAGGTCCATAAGTGGCCGGGATTACCACTTTCGTTAAGTGGGGAGGAAGTGATGCCATTGGATTACCGGGCGGGTGACAGTGGCTGGTTGATATACGGCCGTGGCCTGGATAAACAACGCATCAGTAATTTTCAGCACCGGCTTGGTGCTGCTATTGTCATCGTCTCTTCATGGCGTATTGATGATTATCAGGTGGTACGTATTGCCGGAAGTTTGACTTCGCGTATTAAGAGGCTGGCTGATGAGTGCCGGTTGGATGTGGTTCCTTTGGGGCAGATCCCTCGGTTGCGCTCACCCGGTTTGCTGGTGATGGATATGGATTCAACGGCAATTCAAATTGAATGTATTGATGAAATTGCCCGTTTGGCCGGCGTAGGTGACCAAGTAGCCGAAATTACCGAGCGGGCAATGCAAGGAGAACTGGATTTTTCTGATAGCCTGCGGGAGCGGGTTGCTCAACTTGCAGGGGCTGATGCTGATATTTTGCGGCAGGTTGTTCAAGATTTGCCGCTTATGCCGGGGCTGACCAGTTTGGTACGTAAGTTACAATCTTTTGATTGGCATGTGGCAATCGCATCGGGGGGGTTTACCTATTTTGCCGACCATTTGCGCCAGAATTTACGTTTAGTTGCTGCGGTAGCAAACCAGTTAGAAGTCAAAAACAGCAAGTTAACAGGTAAGGTTATCGGGCCAATTGTTGATGCTAAATATAAGGCTGCCACATTGATGAAGCTGGCGAAAAAATGGGATATCCCGTTGGAACAAACAATCGCTATTGGGGATGGTGCCAATGATCTGAAAATGATTCGCAAAGCGGGGCTGGGTGTTGCTTATCATGCTAAACCGAAAGTTTATGCACAGTCGAAAGTGACAATTCGTCATGCTGATCTAATGGGAGTACTGTGTGTGTTAAGTGGCGGTCTTAAACACGAAGAACGTTAATAAAGTCGTTTTAGGGAGTACAGAGTGGCGAAAGCAGCAAAACGGGCATTTGTCTGTAATGAGTGTGGGGCGGATTATCCGCGCTGGCAGGGGCAATGCAGTGCATGTCATGCCTGGAATACCATTACTGAGGTGCGTTTAGCCGCAGTATCTTCCTCTCGTAATGACAGATTCAGTGGTTATGCGGGAGATGCTGGTGTCAGCAGGGTTCAGAAATTATCAGAGATTAGTCTGGAAGAGCTTCCCCGTTTTTCCACTGGATTTAAAGAGTTCGATCGGGTTCTTGGTGGTGGTGTTGTACCCGGTAGCGCGATTCTGATTGGCGGGAACCCCGGCGCAGGGAAAAGTACCTTATTGTTGCAGACGATGTGTCAGTTGTCCGCACAGATGAAAACCTTATACGTCACCGGAGAGGAGTCATTACAGCAGGTTGCGATGCGTGCGCACCGGTTGGGGTTGCCGGTTGATAATCTGAATATGCTGTCAGAAACAAGTATTGAGCAGATTTGTCTGATTGCGGAGCAGGAGCAGCCAAAACTGATGGTGATTGACTCCATCCAGGTGATGCATATGGCGGATATTCAATCTTCTCCGGGGAGTGTCGCTCAGGTCAGGGAAACCGCTGCTTATCTTACCCGGTTTGCCAAAACCCGCGGTGTTGCCATTGTTATGGTAGGTCATGTCACCAAGGATGGCTCGCTGGCAGGCCCGAAAGTGTTGGAACACTGTATTGACTGTTCAGTAATGCTTGATGGTGAAGCGGATTCCCGCTTTCGTACTTTACGCAGTCATAAAAACCGTTTTGGTGCTGTCAATGAGCTTGGGGTGTTTGCCATGACAGAGCAGGGATTGCGCGAAGTCAGTAACCCATCAGCGATTTTCCTTAGCCGTGGCGATGAAATTACGGCGGGTAGTTCCGTCATGGTAGTGTGGGAGGGAACTCGTCCTCTGCTGGTGGAGATTCAAGCGCTGGTGGATCATTCGATGATGACTAATCCACGGCGGGTGGCTGTGGGTTTGGAGCAAAACCGGTTGGCTATTTTGTTGGCGGTTCTTCATCGTCACGGTGGCTTGCAAATGTCCGATCAGGATGTATTTGTCAATGTGGTTGGTGGGGTTAAGGTCGCGGAAACCAGCGCGGATCTCGCTTTACTTCTCTCTTTAGTCTCCAGTTTTCGCGACCGGCCCCTGCCGCGTGATTTGGTTGTCTTTGGTGAGGTGGGGCTGGCCGGTGAAATTCGTCCTGTACCCAGCGGGCAGGAAAGGATATCAGAAGCGGCTAAACATGGTTTCAAACGGGCGATAGTGCCTTATGCCAATATGCCGAAAAAAGAGCTGCCAGGGATGAAAGTTTTTGGTGTGAAAAAGTTGTCAGATGCGTTATCTGTTATGGAAGATCTTGATTAAACGGGAGGAGATATGGGTCAATTTGACTACCTTAAAGAAGCGATTAAACAAACGGGTTGTACGTTGCAACAAGTTGCTGATGCAAGCGGTATGACCAAAGGTTATCTCAGCCAGTTAATTAATGACAAAATTAAAAGTCCCAGCGCTCAAAAACTGGCATCTCTTCATAACTATTTGGGGGTGCAATATCCTGTGCAGAATAAAACGGTTGGGGTGATATTCGGTAAGTTCTATCCATTGCATACCGGGCATATCTATCTGATTCAACGGGCTTGTAGTCAGGTGGATGAGTTACATATCATCCTTTGCCATGATGAGCCCAGAGATAAGGCGTTGTTTATGAGCAGCTCCATGTCGCAGCAACCGACGGTCAGTGATCGTCTGCGCTGGTTACTTCAGACGTTTAAGTATCAGAAAAACATTCATATTCACTCTTTTGATGAACAGGGCATTGAGCCATATCCACATGGTTGGGATGTGTGGAGTAAAGGCATGAAAGCCTTTATGTCAAAAAAAGGGATTAATCCAAGTTATATTTATTCCAGTGAAGCTCAGGATGCTCCTCGTTATAAAGAGCAATTGGGAATTGAGACTATTCTTATCGATCCACAGCGCTCGTTTATGAAGATCAGTGGTCGGCATATTCGTCAGGATCCATTCCGTCATTGGGAATATATCCCTACGGAAGTAAAGCCTTTCTTTGTGCGTACTGTAGCGATTCTCGGTGGGGAATCCAGTGGTAAATCCACATTGGTTAATAAATTGGCAAATATTTTTAATACTACCAGTGCCTGGGAATATGGTCGTGATTATGTTTTTTCTCATTTGGGAGGCGATGAGATGGCGCTGCAATATTCGGACTATGACAAAATTGCGTTGGGGCAGGCTCAATATATTGATTTCGCAGTAAAATATGCGAATAAAGTCGCATTTGTCGATACTGATTTCGTGACTACTCAGGCATTCTGTAAGCGGTATGAAGGACGTGAGCACCCATTTGTTCAGGCATTAATTGATGAATACCGATTTGATTTGGTTATTTTATTGGAAAACAACACACCTTGGGTTTCTGATGGTTTGCGTAGCCTTGGCAGCGAGCAGGATCGTAAAGCGTTCCAGCAATTGTTGGAAAATATGCTGAAAGATAACAATATTGAATATATAAATGTGAATTCACCAGATTATGATCAGCGTTTTCTGCATTGTATAGAGCTAATTCAGCAACTTTTAGCTGTGAATCCTAAGCAACACGTTAGTTGAATCATTTATAATTAGATTCATATATAATATTTTATATGATAAATTAATAAATATATTCGATGTATATCTAACCACAATATGAATTGTGGTTGGATGTTTTTATTACTTATAAGTAATAAAATATATAATGGCTATTAACATTTTTGATACTTCTATTGATTATTTATTTCTTGAATAAAAACAAAATTAATAATTAAATACTTCCATGTTGATTTATAAATAAAAATTTTTATGTTTGTGATTTATTTTCGAATAAGATAAGGTTGGTTTTTTTATTAAAAATTTAGATTTTCTATATATCGTTGTTATATGGGAATTAAATATTAATTTTAACTTGTTGTTATGATATTAAGGTGTTTTTATATATAAAAAATTATTTTTCTGATGTTATTTTTGTATTTGAACTAACAAGATAATGGCCTATTGTTAATGAGTGGTTGATAGGAATGGGTTGATCTTGTTTAGTAAAATTTTAATTTTAGCATACAGATAGCCATTTGAAATAGTCACTGGTAGAAATATTGATATACTTTTAGTTGAAATATTTCTTATATGATTTCCCCTCGTTTGTGTAATCTTATAATGATGAATATCTGTATTTTTACGGATTGCTCTGGCTGCAAGTGTTACTGATAATGCCAGATTTCTTACACTATTATGCTGAGATAATGAATTTGAATCAAATTGCTACGATTGAAGCCATTGATATTTCATGTGGTTTTTCTAACAGTAAAGTTAACCAGAAAATGATTTCAGACATCACTCTTTCTATTTTTCCAGGTGAATTTACTTTAGTTACTGGGGATCTCCGTTCGGGAAAAAGTACTTTCCTGGCAACGATTTCTGGGTTATTGCGTCTTGATAGAGGAAAAATATTAATTGCTAACAAAGAATTGGGTAAACTGAATAACAGCGAATTAGATAGATTTCATTTGATGAATTGTGGTTTTATCTTTCAAAGAATTAATTTATCTAATGAACTTACGGTCCTGGATAATTTGCTATTATCTCTGTCCTGTGGAATCACAGCTTCTCATCGGGAAGCCATGATCAGGGCAACTAAGGCACTCAATATTGTTGGTCTGAAACACAAGAAAGATATATATCCCAATGAATTACATGATAATGAAAAACAACGGGTAGCAATAGCCAGAGCTATTGTGAAAAGCCCCTTGTATTTGTTTGCTGACGAGCCAACCAGTTATCTTGATAATTATGACTGTCAGGTAGCTATTGATATCTTAAGTTTTATTGCTCATAACCAAAGAGGAACGGTTATTGTGGCTTCACAGGATAATAGGCTTATTAGGCATGCAGATCGTATTATTACGTTGAAAGAAGGAAAAATTATTCATGATACTTATCTAACACATAGCATAATGAATAAAACTACGAGCTTATATGCAAATAATTGAGAGAAAAATGGCCTGTTATCAGGCCATTTTCAATATGATTATTTGCTGATTCTCTTATATTTAATGCGATGCGGTTCTAGCGCTTCGGCACCAAGAGTCCGCTTTTTATAGTCTTCGTATTCACTAAAGTTACCTTCAAAGAAAGTCACTTTACCCTCATCCTGATAATCAATGATGTGGGTTGCGATACGGTCAAGGAACCAACGATCATGGGAAATAACCATTGCACAACCTGGGAACTCCAATAGGGCGTTTTCCAGTGCACGCAGGGTTTCAATGTCCAGGTCGTTGGTTGGTTCGTCGAGTAGCAGCATGTTACCGCCAACTTGCAGCAGTTTAGCCAAATGTAGCCGGCCTCTTTCACCACCAGACAGTTCACCGACACGTTTACCCTGATCAACACCTTTGAAGTTGAAACGACCAACATAAGCCCGGCTTGGCAGCTCGAAGTTGCCGATACGCATGATATCCTGACCGCCGGAAATCTCTTCCCAGACGGTTTTCTTATCATCCATATTGTCACGGAACTGATCTACAGAGGCCAGTTTGACAGTCTCACCTAATGTGATAGTACCAGAATCGGGTTGTTCTTGGTTGGAAAGCATACGGAACAGGGTGGATTTACCTGCACCGTTAGGCCCGATAATCCCGACAATGGCCCCTTTTGGCAGAGAGAAGTTCAGATTGTCGATAAGCACCCGGTCGCCATAGGATTTGGTCAGATTTTCCACTTCCAGAACTTTGTCGCCCAGGCGTGGCCCAGGTGGGATAAATAGTTCGCTGGTTTCGTTGCGTTTCTGGTATTCAACGTTGTTTAATTCTTCAAATCGGGCCAGGCGTGCTTTACCTTTTGCCTGACGGCCTTTTGGATTTTGACGAACCCATTCCAGCTCTTTTTCAATAGACTTACGGCGGGCAGCTTCTGTTGATGCTTCCTGAGCCAGGCGAGCGTCTTTCTGCTCCAGCCATGAAGAGTAGTTACCTTCCCATGGAATACCTTCACCACGGTCAAGTTCCAAGATCCAGCCGGCAACGTTATCAAGGAAGTAACGGTCGTGCGTAATTGCAACAACAGTACCTTCGTAATCGTGCAGGAAGCGCTCCAGCCAGGCGACGGATTCGGCGTCAAGGTGGTTCGTCGGTTCATCCAGCAGCAGCATATCTGGTTTTTCCAGCAGTAAACGGCAGAGTGCTACACGGCGGCGTTCACCCCCGGATAAATGCTCAATTTTTGCATCCCACGGCGGCAGACGCAGCGCGTCAGCTGCACGCTCAAGCTGGTTATCTAGATTATGACCATCGTGGGACTGAATAATTGCTTCCAGCTCACCTTGCTCTTTCGCCAGTTTGTCAAAATCAGCATCAGGATCAGCATAGGCTGCGTAGACTTCATCCAGACGGGTCAGCGCGTGTTTCACTTCGCTAACTGCTTCCTCTACTGCTTCGCGGACAGTGTGCTCAAGGTTTAATTTTGGCTCCTGTGGTAGATAGCCAATTTTAATTCCCGGCTGTGGGCGGGCTTCGCCTTCAATATCTTTATCAATACCGGCCATAATCCGCAGTAAGGTTGATTTGCCCGCGCCGTTAAGGCCAAGAACACCAATTTTGGCTCCCGGAAAGAAACTCAGGGAGATATTTTTTAGAATATGACGCTTCGGGGGGACAATTTTGCCGACCCGATGCATGCTGTAAACATATTGAGCCACGTTGCTATAAGCCTCGCTATCTCTGATTGTTGTGATGATAATGCCTGTTTTGCGAAGTCAATCGCATGAACAGGGCGTGTTGGTATCTGATTATATCCAGTTAGGTTATTTATGTTCATCTGAACACGATTTATCACAGTTTACCCGATTTAAGTTAATAAACTCTATAACCCAATTGCCGGAATAGGATGACTCTGGGGAGAGTTTGTTAGGATGGATCAATTTATTGGATAAAAAACTTACCTGTTTAGTATATATGGTTAAATATTTCATCATGGAGTGAATTAATGTGGTAAGTGGCGGTGATTATATTATTATGATGTGTATACATTTGTAATATTAACCTATTCAATTTGATCTCCGGGAGGAGCGTGTGGTAATGGCTAAATGGCAACACTTTGCGGTGGCTATAGGGTTGGTTTTTGTGTCTGTCGCAGCAAACGCTGATTCTCTGGACGATCAGCGGCAGCGATATCAGCAAATTAAGCAAGCGTGGGATGCCAGTGATATGGCTGAGGTGGCGAGATTGATGCCAACATTGAAAGACTACCCGCTTTATCCTTATCTTAAATACCGGGAACTGACTCAGGATTTGGCGCTGGTGACACCAGAACAGATCCGTAGCTTTATTGATAGTTACCCTAATCTGCCACCAGCACGCTCTTTACCATCCCGTTTTATCAATGAACTTGCACATCGTGAAGATTGGCGTGGGTTGCTGGCATTTAGCCCTACAGCACCGAAATCGATTACAAGCCGTTGTAATTACTATTTTGCCAAATGGGCGACTGGTGAAGAGCCGGTTGCCTGGCAGGGAGCGAAAGACATTTGGTTGAATGGTCGCTCTTTACCTGCCAGTTGCGATAAATTATTTGATGTCTGGCAGCGAGCGGGCTACTTATCGGCGGAACTGATATTACAGCGTATTAGCCTCGCATTGAAAGCAGGGAACACTTCGCTGGTCAGTTACCTCGCTAAGCGATTGCCGCTGGGATACAAAAGTATCGGTGATGGCTTGATTAAGTTGCAGGATGATCCTGCGACTGTCTCTGTTTTTGCTGATAATACCGGGCCGACTGATTTTACCCGTGTCGCTACTTTAACGGCTTTCTCACTCCTTGCCCGTCAAGATCCGGATCAGGCAAGAGCAATTATTCCATCAATTGCCAGAGCGCAAAAGATGAATGACGGCGAGCGTCAGCGGTTAAAAGATATTGTTGCCTGGCAGTTAATGGGGGATGTAAACGATGAGCAGGAGAAGTGGCGCGATGATGTGATCCGCGATAGCCAATCTGTTTCACTGCTTGAGCGTCGTGTTCGTCTGGCGTTGGGTCATGCAGATGAGCCGGGTCTGGCTCAGTGGATCAAATTGCTACCGTCAGCGAACCAGAACAAAGAGGAATGGCGTTATTGGTGGGCTAATATTTTATTGACGCAGGGTAATAAAAGCGAAGGTGAGGCGATACTGCGTAAGTTGACAGAAGGTCGCGGTTTTTACCCAATGGTTGCTGCGCAAAGACTGAATATCCGTTATCCACTGACGATTAATACCGCAGAAAAGCCAGATGCGACGATGGCTTCGATGCCCGAAGTGCGAAGAGTAAGGGAACTGATATATTGGCAGATGGATAATCTTGCCCGCATAGAGTGGAGTTATTTGGTTGCCAGCCAGAATAAATCACAGCAGCAGCAGTTGGCACGTTATGCTTTTAACCAAAAATGGGCGGCTCTTAGTGTACAGGCGACAATAACCGGGAAAATGTGGGACCATCTTGAAGAGCGTTTTCCGTTGGCATGGCAGCAAGATTTCAGTCGTTTCACGTCAGATAAGGGGATTTCTCAAAGTTATGCAATGGCGATAGCCCGTCAGGAAAGCGCCTGGAATCCTCAAGCCAGTTCTCCAGTCGGTGCAATGGGTTTGATGCAGGTGATGCCGGGAACGGCGGCGGATACGGTTAAGCAAAATGGTATTCAGGGATATGTAAACAGTAGCCAGTTGATGAACCCGCTGACGAATATCGAAATTGGTACGGCTTATCTCGAATCGGTCTATCAGCGTTTTGGTCATAACCGAATACTCGCCAGTGCTGCTTATAATGCGGGTCCGGCCCGTGTGGATCGTTGGTTATCTGACAGTGGTGGGCGGTTGGATGCGATAGCTTTTATTGAAAGCATTCCGTTTTCCGAAACGCGCAGTTATGTCAAAAATGTTTTGGCTTATGATGTTTTCTACAGTAACTTTATGGGTAAGTCATCAAATGTGTTGGCTAACGCAGAATGGCAAAGGCGATACTGATTTATGGCAAACTATGCTATGCTGCTGTACTAGTTAAATAGTATGACAACTGATTAATTATGACTCCAAATCATCTGACAGACCCGGCGCTTTCGCCCCAAGATAATGAAGATTGGCAACGCTTCGTGACGTTACTCCAACAGGCTTTTGCGCAAGATCTGCAACATCCGGTTTTGCAGTTATTATTGACGCCTGATGAGCGGACAGCTCTGGCTACAAGAGTACGGATTATCAAAGAATTGATGAGTGGGCAAATGAGCCAACGTGAGCTGAAAAATGAACTTGGGGTTGGAATTGCGACTATCACTCGTGGTTCTAATAGCTTGAAGTTTGCTTCAAACGATGTGAAAGCGTGGTTAGAAGAACAATTGCTGAAATGACAGGCCGCCGACTGCGGCCTAGGTGAATGCCTGTTTTAACGAGTATTCAGTTCTTTATAAATTTCATGATGGACAGGCACTAAAGCGAGTATCAGGGCTTGATGGTACACACTGGTACGAGTCAGGATGCCATCAGTGAAAAAGCCAATAGCACCGCCTTTCTGTTTGATGTTATCAACACCTGTGAGGTAAGCCATTTCGTGGCCTAATTCACGACCTTCGCGGATACCATCAAGAATTTTCTCTGGCAGCATCAGGCTGGCAGAGCGGGATTCTCCGCGAATTTGCTGATATTCTATTACCATCCAGGCAAATGTCATATCATCTTCAATACCTGCTTCCACACCTACCCAAAAATCTGCTTCGGGGCGGACCTGCCTGGCTGCCATCACACGCTGGCGGGCGCCGGTACGGGTTTCTGTGTTACCTATGGGTTGTTGTGGGACACTGCTGTCTACATTGATATCTTCGATCCGGTAAGCACCTGGTCCAAAAACGTCATCAAATGCGAGACTGATGGCTTTAATTTTGGCGGGGTTGGTGGTTGCAGCAATAACGTGATACATAATAGATAAGTTATCCTTTGAACTAATATTTACGCAGTATAACGGAAAATGAAAATGTTACAGGTATATCTTGTTCGTCATGGGGAGTCTGAATGGAATGCGGCACGTCGTATCCAGGGACAATCTGACAGCCCTTTAACCGAAACAGGCAAATATCAGGCCAGATTAGTGGCGCAAAGAGTAAAGTCTGAAAATATTACCCATATTATTACTAGTGACCTCGGGCGTACACGCCGTACCGCGGAAATCATTGCTGAAGTTTGCGGTTGTGAAGTCGTTTTGGAGCCACGTTTGCGTGAATTGCACATGGGAGTGCTTGAGCGCAGAAATATTGACTCACTGACTTCAGAAGAAGAAAGGTGGCGTAAGAAAGTCCTTGATGGTACACCGGGCGGGCGCATCCCTGAAGGTGAATCTATGGAGGAACTCTCCGTGCGAATGAGGGCCGCGCTGGAGACTTGCCGTCATTTGCCTAGTGGTAGCCGGCCGTTACTGGTCAGTCATGGAATCGCTTTGGGATGTTTAGTTAGCACGATATTGGGATTACCCGCACATGCTGAACGTCGTCTTCGTTTGCGTAATTGCTCTCTGTCTAGAGTGGATTATCAGCACAGCCCGTGGCTAGCATCAGGCTGGATTGTGGAAACGGCAGGCGATATCACACATCTTGATATGCCCGCACTGGATGAATTACAGCGTTAGTGCTGGATAGGAATGAGATACTGAAATTCGATGATATGATTCGCTGCTTCCTTTTCCCGGTCATTGGTATTGGTGAGATAATAGCGTTCGATATCGTATCCTTTTCGGCGTGTCAGATTTAACATTGGCAAGCAAATACCATAGACGGTGAACAGGAAATCCTGTAAGCCATCTTTGGTGCCATAGTAACTGAATGAGACATATTCTCCAGCTGGCAATGTAACAGGTTGACTACCTGCCACATCAAACTGTGCATATTTGGGTTCTACTGCTGTCGTGTAGAATACCGTCTGCTCATCTTCTTTGTCTGGGTTGAGAATAGCGTGGTGAAGGCCATAAAGCACCGGCGGTAACACTTCTGCATTTTGCAGATAGTAGGTCCAGAAATTATGGCGCATTTCAGTACAAGAACTGGACCACTGTTCCAGCGTATAGGAACAGGTCTGTTCTATACCAACCAGAGGTTGTTCCTCCAGCGTGATATATGTTGCTTCGGGAATATGCCTCTTATCCAGCAATATGGGGGGGCAAATACCGGCTGCACACCATTCCTCACTGAGCCGGTAAAGTGCCGGAGTTTTATTGAATTGTTTTTTAAATGCACGAGTGAAAGTTTGTTGGGAGTCAAATCGGTATTGTAAAGCAATATCCAGAATAGGACGGCTGGTTAAACGCAAAGCAACGGCTGCCCGCGATAACCTTCTGGCACGGATATAGGAGCCAATAGCCTGGCCGGTAACATCTTTAAACATACGTTGCAGGTGCCATTTAGAATAACCTGCTTTGGCTGCAACATTGTTGAGTGATAACGGTTGATCCAGATGACTATCTAGCCAACGTAATAAATCACGAATGATGCTGGTTTGATCCATACATCTCCTTAGTCATTAAGACCAGAAAGAATAATATAAGAGCCTATACCATTAGGCTATTTTGTTTGCTATTTGAACAGTCTCGCAGGCTAAGTGAAACGAATCATTCACATATATTGTGTACGTTTTGGTCTCTGCGTGCTGCTCGTGTTCATAATTTATTGACAAGAGTAGCATTCAACAATAACTCTACTGGATATAAACACTAAGTGTAAGACAAGTCTTCTATTTACAATAGGATACTTGTTCGTATTATTATTTCACTCATTACTTTATGAAATTATATTAATGAGTAACTATTATTGTTGTTGGTATTACCATATTGTTTGGTATTACTGTGGTGAAATTTTAGGCTTAATTAATTAAGGTATGAGATTATATATGTTAAAAATCATAAAGATATTAGTAGCAACTACATTGTTGTTCGTACCTTTGGCTACTCAGGCTGAAGAAATTGGCTCGGTAGACACCGTTTTTAAATTTATCGGGCCAGATCACAAAATTGTGGTGGAAGCGTTTGATGATCCAGATGTTAAAAATGTGACTTGCTACCTGAGCAGAGCAAAAACAGGCGGAATAAAAGGGGGATTGGGGCTTGCGGAAGATACCGCTGATGCGGCTATTTCCTGCCAGCAGGTTGGATCTATTGAACTGACAGATAAGATTAAAAAGGGCGATAAGAAAGGTCAGATTGTTTTCCAGAAACGCACTTCACTGGTGTTTAAAAAACTTCAGGTTGTTCGTTTCTACGATGTAAACCGTAATGCATTAGTCTATCTGACTTATTCTGACAAAATGATTGATGGTTCACCGAAGAATGCGATCAGTGCTGTACCCATTATGCCGTGGAAAGTTGTGGAAAACTGAGAGGCAGGATGGGGTCCCATATGGATATCCCATCCTTCATTTATTTAGATGTATCGATGATTCACGTTACGCTTCTAAATCACCGCAGAAACGATAACCTTCACCATGAATGGTGGCAATAATTTCCATCGTATCTGGGTTAGATTCGAAATGTTTACGGATACGCCGGATAGTCACATCAACAGTACGGTCATGAGGTTTCAGCTCGCGGCCTGTCATCTTTTTCAGTAATTCTGCGCGAGTCTGGATCTTACCCGGATTTTCACAGAAATGAAGCATGGCGCGGAACTCACTGCGTGGCAATTTGTATTGCTCACCAGCAGGACTGATCAGAGAACGGCTATTGATATCCAATTCCCAGCCATTGAATTTGTAGCTCTCAACCAGGCGGCGTTCCTCGCTGAGATTACTCAGATTCATGGTACGGGAAAGCAGGTTGCGGGCCCGAATAGTTAATTCACGTGGGTTAAAGGGTTTGGTGATGTAATCATCTGCACCAATTTCCAACCCAAGGATCTTGTCTACCTCATTATCACGGCCGGTCAGGAACATCAAAGCAACATTCGCTTGCTCACGCAACTCGCGGGCAAGTAACAAGCCATTTTTGCCTGGAAGATTAATATCCATAATCACCAGGTTAATGTCATTGTCTGACAGAATATGGTGCATTTCTGAACCATCAGTGGCTTCATAAACGATATACCCTTCAGCTTCGAAAATGCTTTTTAGGGTATTGCGAGTGACAATTTCGTCTTCAACAATCAAAATGTGCGGGGTTTGCATGGTTGCTACCTAGAATCGCTTAAAATAAAATCAGAATGACTCAAACTACTCTTATCTCAGGATATTTACTGGTTATTGTTTGTCATCACTGAAATTATAGCTTAAGTCAGTAATAACATTTATTGATATGTTTTACACTGAAAGTAAAAGTTGTTTTTCCTTTGTGGGCATATACCCGAAAAAACTAGCTAAACAGTGTTATGTTAGTCTATTAACAGCAATATAACAGCTTGCAATGCATTTACCATCTAAAAAAACTACCTTTTATTGACGTACATCAAAATTGATTGTAGCACGTTAATATTATTTATATTTGTTATTTTATACCTTGTACTATGTCAGGCAAATGACAAATTCCTGTTAATGTGACGATCGTTATTGTGCGAAAAATAATCCACAATAAGTTTGTCGGCGAACAAAAATAACTGATTTTTACTAAAAGATAAAACATATTGTTAATTTTGTTAAAAGTAGATTTAACAACTAAAATATTACGTTCAGTAAGATATATTTGTTGGTATTGATGACTATGAAATGAATTATTCCAATGGGAAAAATATCAAAAAAATAAGATTATTTAGATAAAATGTTTGACTTTGTGAAAGAATTCATTTAACCAGTATAGGGTCGAACTAATTAAATGACAGACAGGAACCTATGCAAACTATCAGCCTGAAAACGACAATTATTATCACCACCGGAACCACAGGTTGCGGGGCGGGCTGACGCATATATTAAGATAGAGAGAAAAGCCCGCATCCAAATCAGATGCGGGCTTTTTTTTGGCGTGAAATCAGGAGAAAAATGTTAATGCGAGTGCTTAAATTTGGAGGAACTTCGGTCGCTAATTGCCAGCGTGTGCAGAGCGTCGCCGATATTGCAGAGAAAAAACTTTCTCAGGGAGGGGTTGCGTTAGTGCTTTCTGCCCCGGCAAAAATTACCAACCATTTAGTGGCGATGATCGAAAAAACGGTGGTTGGGCAAGATGTTATTACCCATATGCACGATGCAGAGCGGATCTTTGCTGATTTATTGCAGGGGTTAGTGCAAGCACAACCTGGTTTTGATTATGAGCGGTTAAAAATGGTGGTGGAGCAAGAATTTGCTCAATTGAAACAGGTTCTGCATGGTATTTCATTATTGGGTCAATGCCCGGACAGTATTAACGCTTCACTGATTTGTCGTGGTGAAAAACTCTCTATCGCAATCATGGCGTCTGTATTGCAGGCACGTGGTCACAAAGTCACGGTGATTGATCCGGTAAAAAATCTATTGGCACAAGGTCATTACCTTGAATCTACAGTAGATATTAATGAGTCTACCAAGCGTATTTCTTCTCTGAATATTCCTGATGACCATATTGTCCTGATGGCTGGATTTACTGCCGGCAATGATAAAGGGGAGTTGGTTGTTCTGGGTCGGAATGGTTCTGACTATTCTGCTGCTGTTTTGGCTGCTTGTTTGCGGGCTGAATGCTGCGAAATCTGGACGGATGTGGATGGCGTTTATACCTGTGATCCCAGAGTTGTACCGGATGCTCGGCTATTAAAAGGCATGTCCTATCAGGAAGCGATGGAACTCTCTTATTTCGGTGCTAAAGTGCTTCATCCACGGACTATTGCCCCGATTGCCCAATTCCAGATCCCTTGTTTGATTAAAAATACAGCCAATCCAGAGGCACCGGGAACACTTATTGGTGACGGACAGAAAGATGAAAGTACGCCGGTGAAAGGGATTACCAACCTGAGCAATATGGCAATGATCAACGTATCAGGCCCCGGTATGAAAGGGATGGTTGGTATGGCCGCAAGGGTATTTGCTGTTATGTCCCGTAAAGGGATTTCTGTCGTGCTGATTACTCAGTCATCTTCAGAATACAGCATCAGCTTCTGTGTCCCTCAACGTGAATTGGAACGTGCTCGTCAGGCGTTGAGTGAGGAATTCTATCTCGAGCTGAAAGAGGGTGTTCTTGATCCTCTGGATGTGATGGAAAATCTTTCCATTATCTCTGTTGTGGGTGATGGTATGCGTACCTTACGTGGCATCTCTGCCCGTTTCTTCTCCGCACTGGCTCGCGGTAATATCAATATCGTCGCCATCGCACAGGGATCGTCTGAACGTTCTATCTCTGCGGTTATCGACAATGAAATGGCAACGACAGCGGTTCGTCTGTGTCATCAGATGTTATTTAATACCGATCAGGTGATCGAGCTCTTTGTTGTTGGTGTTGGTGGTGTTGGCAGTGTTTTACTTGAGCAGATCCGTCGTCAGCAAACCTGGCTGAAACAAAAGCACATTGATTTACGGGTATGTGGTATCGCCAATTCACGAGCTATGCTGACGGATATGAGAGGTATTTGTCTTGATAACTGGCAGCAATGTTTATCTGAGGCCAAAGAGCCATTTAGCCTAAGCCGTCTAATTCGCCTGGAGAAAGAGTATCATTTGCTTAATCCGGTGATAGTCGATTGTACCTCCAGTCAGCAAATTGCTGACCAATATGCCAGTTTCCTGAGTGATGGTTTCAACGTGGTAACGCCGAATAAAAAAGCCAATACTTCGTCAATGGCTTATTATCGTCAGATCCGTAAGGCAGCAGAGAAATCTAAACGTAAATTTTTGTATGACACCAATGTGGGTGCGGGTTTGCCGGTTATTGAGAACTTACAAAACCTGCTTAACGCGGGTGATGAACTGGTGCAGTTCAATGGTATTCTTTCCGGTTCTCTCTCTTTCATTTTTGGTATGTTGGATGAAGGGATGTCATTATCTCAGGCGACTTTACTGGCGAAAGAGAAAGGCTATACCGAACCGGATCCTCGTGATGATCTCTCCGGTATGGATGTTGCCCGTAAGCTATTGATCCTTGCTCGTGAATCAGGTTATGAACTTGAACTGGGGGATATTGATGTGGAGCCTGTGCTGCCAGCCTCTTTTGA
This sequence comes from Photorhabdus khanii NC19, assembly GCF_000517265.1. Classification (GTDB taxonomy): domain Bacteria; phylum Pseudomonadota; class Gammaproteobacteria; order Enterobacterales; family Enterobacteriaceae; genus Photorhabdus; species Photorhabdus khanii. Next base: position 180,326 of record NZ_AYSJ01000004.1, on the reverse strand, counting down.
TAGTAGCGGTAGTGTGGATACTTTCCTTGAACATTTGCCCTTTCTTGATCAAGTTTTCAGCCAGCGTGTGGCAGAAGCGAAGGAACAAGGAAAAGTGTTGCGCTATGTTGGTATGATTGAAAATGGCCGGTGCAGAGTGAAAATCTCCGCGGTGGATGGTAATGATCCGCTTTATAAAGTTAAAAATGGCGAAAATGCGCTGGCATTCTATACGCGTTACTACCAACCAATACCGTTGGTACTGCGGGGTTACGGGGCAGGTAATGATGTCACTGCCGCAGGTGTTTTCGCAGATATGTTGCGTACTTTATCTTGGAAACAGGGAGTTTAATTGTGGTTAAAGTCTATGCGCCCGCATCTATCGGGAATGTCAGTGTTGGGTTTGATGTGCTGGGAGCAGCGGTCTCTCCTGTTGATGGTACTTTATTAGGTGACTGTGTTACTGTCCGGGTTGCGGAGAGTTTTAGCTTGCGTAATGAAGGACGGTTTGTCGGAAAGTTACCTGCGGAGCCGGAGTACAATATTGTGTATCAGTGCTGGCAGCTGTTTTGCCAGCATTTAGGTAAACAATTACCCGTGGAAATGACGCTGGAAAAGAATATGCCAATTGGTTCTGGTCTTGGCTCCAGCGCGTGTTCGGTTGTGGCGGGCTTGATGGCGCTGAACGAATTTACGGGGCACCCATTCAGTGAACACCAATTACTGGAAATGATGGGGCAACTGGAAGGGCGTATTTCCGGCAGCATTCACTATGATAATGTCGCTCCATGCTACCTTGGTGGTTTGCAATTGATTATGGAACAGGAGGACATTATCTGTCAGCCGGTACCGTCATTTGATGAGTGGCTATGGGTGATGGTCTATCCGGGAATCAACGTTTCCACTGCGGAAGCCAGAGCCATTTTACCGGCAAAATATTCGAAACAGGATGTTATCGACCACGGACGTTTTCTGGCTGGTTTTATTCATGCTTGCCATACACGGCAGCCAGAATTGGCAGCCAGATTGATGAAAGATGTGGTTGCTGAACCGTATCGGACGCAACTGCTCCCGGGTTTTACCGAGGCCCGTGAGGCAGCAAAAGCGATAGGTGCGTTGACCTGTGGTATTTCTGGTTCCGGCCCGACGTTGTTTTCCATTTGTAATGATATGACTACCGCGGAGAAAATGGCGCAGTGGCTGCAACAGCATTATGTTCAGAATGATGAAGGTTTTGTACACATTTGCCGTCTGGATCTTGCAGGCGCACGACAGATAGGGTAACGGAACAGATGAAACTGTATAACTTAAAAGACAATAGCGAGCAGGTGAGTTTTGCGCAGGCGATAAAGCAAGGATTAGGCAAACAGCAAGGGCTTTTTTTCCCGCAAGATTTACCTGAATTTAACCGTGAAGAAATTGATCAACTACTGAAACTGGATTTTGTTACCCGTAGTAGCCATATTCTTTCGGCGTTTATTGGTGATGAGATTCCGCTAGAGCACGTAGCCGTCCGGATTAAGAGCGCTTTTACTTTCCCGGCACCGGTGGCAAAAGTGGAAGAGGATGTTGCAACACTGGAATTGTTCCACGGCCCGACTCTGGCATTTAAAGATTTTGGTGGTCGTTTTATGGCGCAAATGCTGGCACAGGTTGCTGGTGAGCAGCCTGTGACTATCCTGACAGCGACTTCCGGCGATACCGGTGCAGCGGTAGCACACGCTTTTTATGGGTTGGACAATGTACAGGTGGTTATCCTTTATCCGCAGGGAAAAATCAGCCCGTTACAAGAAAAACTGTTCTGTACATTGGGCGGTAATATTCATACGGTAGCGATTGATGGTGATTTTGATGATTGCCAGGCACTGGTTAAGCAGGCGTTTGATGATAATGAATTAAAACAGGCTCTGTATCTCAATTCAGCTAACTCAATTAACATCAGCCGCTTGTTGGCGCAAATTTGCTATTACTTTGAGGCGGTTGCTCAATTACCAGAAGATAAACGTGGACAACTGGTTATCTCTGTACCCAGTGGGAATTTTGGTGATTTGACCGCGGGTTTATTGGCGAAATCAATGGGGTTGCCGGTAAAACGCTTTATTGCGGCGACTAATGTTAACGATACCGTTCCACGTTACCTGACCGATGGAAAATGGGTGCCTCATCAGACAGTTGCCACGCTTTCCAATGCAATGGATGTTAGTCAGCCAAACAACTGGCCGCGTATTGAAGAATTGTTTTATCGTAAATCCTGGCCGCTAAGTGAATTGAGACATGGTGTAGTCAGTGATGAAGTGACTAAAGAGACGATTAAGGCGCTGGCTAAACTGGGTTATATCTCTGAGCCTCATGCTGCTATTGCTTACCGTGTTCTGCGTGATCAGTTACAGGAAGGTGAGTATGGGCTGTTTCTCGGTACGGCTCATCCGGCGAAATTTAAAGAGAGTGTGGAGCAAATTTTGGGAGAGGAATTACCCTTGCCTGAAGCTTTGGCAGAACGGGCTGATTTAGCGTTATTGTCCCATTGCTTACCCGCAAATTTTGCTGAATTGCGGGCTTTCCTGCTGGAAAGAGCACCTGAGTAATTAAGAAAATAAGCGCCGCACAGATCATGCGGCGTTTATTTTCTTATCAATGATAAAAGTTTTAGTGTTGTTCCGGGCGTTTGAATACCAGCTCGTTCCCTTTGGATAACGACTCATCAAAGGTATAGCCATCCAGATTAAACTCCACCAGACGGTCAGTTTGGGTTAGCTGATTTTGAATAATAAACCGGCTCATCAGTCCACGGGCTTTTTTCGCATAAAAACTGATGATTTTATATTTACCGTTTTTCTCATCAAGGAATACGGGTTTGATAATTTTACCGGCTAACTTTTTCGTATTAACGGATTTGAAGTATTCATCGGAAGCCAGATTAACCAATATATTATCGCCTTGCTGCGCCAGGGCTTCATTAAGCTTTTCCGTGATCAGATCTCCCCAGAAAGAGTAGAGATCTCTACCGCGTTTATTTTCCAGTTTGATCCCCATTTCCAGTCGGTAAGGTTGCATCAGATCCAAAGGACGAAGCACGCCGTAAAGGCCGGACAAGATCCGCAGATGATCCTGAGCAAAATCAAAATCCCTATCGGAAAAAACTTCAGCTTGCATACCGGTATAAACATCACCTTTAAATGCCAGAATAGCCTGACGTGCATTTTCTGGTGTGAAATCAGCATGCCATTCACCAAAACGGGCTGCATTCAGACCAGCAAGTTTATCGCTGATACCCATCAGGCTGGCAATTTGAGCAGGCGTCAGTTCTCGACAGATACTGATTAACTGCTTTGATTGGTCGAGTAATTCTGGCTGACTGTATTTTTCCGTGGCAAGCGGACTTTCATAATCAAGGGTTTTTGCTGGTGAAATAGTAATAAGCATAATATCGTCCCGGTTGTTCAGATTGAGCTACTTTAATAAAAACTCAGGTGAAAAGAATAATAACAACGATAACGGAAACTGTGAGGCATTTTATTTACACTGTTTGAAAACATTTGCGAACCAACTAACTGTCAGTGATCGTTTTTACCGCCTTGCAGCAAGGCCTTGCCGTGTTATCATCAATGGATGGCTCAGTAACAATGCCTTAATTTCACGCATAACGATGAGATATGACAAAATGACCGATAAACTAACTTCCCTGCGTAAACTGACAACAGTAGTAGCAGATACCGGGGATATTGCGGCGATGAAACTTTATCAGCCACAAGATGCTACAACTAACCCATCTCTGATCCTTAACGCTGCACAGATCCCTGAATACCGCAAACTCATTGATGAAGCCATTGCGTGGGCGCGTGAACAAAGTGATTCCCGTGAGCAGCAGATTGTGGATGCCAGCGATAAACTGGCTGTGAATATTGGTCTGGAAATTCTGAAACTGATCCCTGGCCGTATCTCTACAGAAGTTGATGCCCGTCTGTCTTATGACACCGAAGGTAGCGTAGCTAAAGCTAAGCGCCTGATTAAGCTGTATAACGAGGCGGGTATCAGCAATGATCGTATTTTGATCAAACTCGCTTCAACCTGGCAAGGTATCCGTGCGGCTGAACAGTTAGAAAAACAAGGTATTAACTGTAACCTGACTCTGCTGTTCTCTTTCGCTCAGGCCCGCGCTTGTGCAGAAGCGGGTGTTTACCTGATTTCTCCATTCGTTGGTCGTATCCTCGATTGGTATAAAGCGAACAGCGATCAGAAAGAGTACGCTCCACACGAAGATCCGGGCGTAGTTTCTGTGACGGAAATCTATCAATATTATAAAGAACATGGCTATGACACTGTTGTGATGGGCGCAAGTTTCCGTAACTCCGGTGAGATCTTGGAATTAGCGGGTTGTGACCGTTTAACTATTGCACCTGCGCTGCTGAAAGAGCTGTCTGAAACTCAGGGTGAGGTTGAATATAAGCTGGGTTATAGCGGTGAAATTAAAGCGCGCCCGGCGCCACTGAATGAAGCTCAGTTCTATTGGGAACATCATCAGGATGCAATGGCTACAGAAAAACTGGCGGATGGCATCCGTAAATTTGCTGTAGATCAGGGAAAACTTGAGAAGATGATCGCTGAGCTGCTGTAATTACAGGTTATAAACTATTCTTTTTGCTTTAAAGGCGGCATAATTAGCCGCCTTTTTGCTGTTAGTTAATTATGTATTATTGAGGTTTGTATGAATGAATTGCGCATTGGCCTGGTATCCGTCTCTGATCGTGCATCAAGCGGTGTTTATCAGGACAAAGGGATTCCGGCACTGGAAAAGTGGTTGAAAAGTGCTATTACAACACCTTTCAATATAGAAACGCGTCTGATCCCTGATGAGCAGATTATCATTGAACAAACCCTGTGCGAGCTGGTGGATGAAATCGGCTGTCATCTGGTTTTGACTACCGGTGGAACTGGCCCTGCACGCCGTGATGTGACTCCTGATGCAACATTAGCGGTTGCAGATCGTGAAATGCCAGGCTATGGCGAACAGATGCGCCAGATCAGCCTGAAATTTGTTCCAACCGCAATCCTATCCCGCCAAGTTGGCGTTATTCGCAAACAGGCGCTTATTTTGAACTTACCAGGACAACCAAAAGCAATAGCAGAAACGTTGGAAGGTTTGAAAGACGAAAATAGCAATGTTCTGGTATCCGGCATTTTTGCCAGCGTGCCGTATTGTATCCAATTGCTGGATGGCCCATATATCGAAACCGATGATAAGGTAGTTGCTGCTTTTAGACCGAAAAGTGCTCGTCGCTGAACAATGAACTCACTGTGGAAGGAATCAAAAAAATCGAGCTTTTATCTGATACTTATCGAAAGCAACTTCAACATTATAAGTCTATAATTCATTTAGCATGTTGATTAGTTGTTTGGAATAAATTCCGAGGTGAAAAAATGAAACGGTCAAAAAAAGCAAAGGTAATTGGCTTGATTTCTGGTTTAGCATTGATTGTGAGCATAATGGCCTCAATGGCGGTGCAAGCAACGGAAACAAAGACGACGGTAGCCCAGTTAATTAATCAGCGTCTTTCTTACATGAAAGATGTGGCAGGATACAAGGCCGAAAACCATTTACCTGTTGAGGTTATGGCTCAGGAAGATAAGGTGCTTGCCAAATCAATAAGTGAAGCCGAGTCTTTTGGATTAAGCGGGGAGTCAGTCAGGCCATTTATTGTAATCCAGATGGATGCTGCGAAGGCGATTCAATATCGTTATCGGGCCGATTGGTTGTCAGTTCCTGAAAATGGCTGGCAACCAAAACCGCTGGATGATGTTCGTATTAAAATTAGTGGGTTAAGTACTGAAATTCTCCAACAAATTGCGGTTCTGCTAAAAGACGGAGAAAAGATAAACGTTTCTGACAAGGAAATGTTTATGGCAAATATTCAACAACATAACTTAAAGGATTCGGATAAACAGCAAATTTTTGCTGCGCTTGAAAAAGTGAAATTGAAATAATAGTTGCGTTTTACTCTTCAAAGTCAGTTAGTTTCAGTGCCACAACAAGGATGGAATACCCGAACGCCAGACCGATTAGTCTAGTGATACTGGCGATAACTGAGTGGATAGCCAGAATTTGCGCACTGAATCTAACATGTATTATATATTTTTCTTAAATGGAGTTTACCAGGTAAGTGTATATATCTCTTTGTGGCAGAGTGCTTCCATTAAAACGTTCACCGTCATAAAAAATACATGAAGCCGCAGGGCCTTGTCCACCATAGGGAAGAAAACCACGTTCTTCTCTATGGAGATCCGTATTATGGAGGATGCTTTCTTTGTGGTGTAATTTCTCATCCAGTTGATGAGAAATATAATCACTGGTTCCAAATAAGGAGATGTACATAGCGTTGTTCGGGTATTGTGGGTCTGAGAAGTAAAGATGAAGGTCGGAGTCAGTATTATATTCTTGAAGAAAAAATACAGGCGCGAAAAATTCCTTATAATTCCCCCCAAGATAAATAGGCTTCTCAAATACTGTAGGTTTAATCATACCGTTAATGGGGTTGATTTCACCGCCATATGTACAGAACTGACGATATTGCTTGAATACACTGGCAATTTTTATAGTGTGATCAATATCACTGTTGGGACCGACAATATTTTCTCTCACACTATAGGGGCCAACTTTATTTTCAAGCAAGATCAGGTCTGACAACAGCCGCTCTTTGAAATTCTTATATATTTTACTATGTACTAATATGGTGTTAGGGCCAGCGCAATCTTGGCCTTGATTGTAAAGAACGATACTTTTAGCACTTTCGACAGCCTTCTCTATATTTGCATCATCTGAAACAATTAAAGGATTGTGACCAGCACCATTGAGGATAAATAGTGTTTTTTTCTTAAAATGTTTTCTAACTTTTAGTGCATTTTCGGGTGTTCCTGTAAAAATCACTGCATCTGTAATTTTTACCCGGTCACTAAGAAAATTTTCTTTCTCGGCAAAGGATACCGATAAAGAAGGTGAGTATTGTGTGATATCTATTGCATTAAGGAAACGTTTGTAATGTGGGGTCATGGTTGTCGGTGGTCGAATACAAACATCTTTTGACATGATAGAGGGAATAAATCCAAAACATACAGATGCATAAATAGGCTGATTTAACGGAAGAAATGAGGTCACTCCGTAAATTTTCTTTTTAAAATAGTTTTGGTTCATCTCAATATTCAAAAGCAAATCTGTCGATCTTTTAATTTCATCTTCTGTAACATTTTTACATTGATAGGAAGATAATGCCTCAATAATATGATCTTTCTTTTCGACTAAAGCATATGCGAATAATTGGCAGGTTTTTTTCACACTTTCGAAATCGATATCTTCATAGAGTAGAGAAGAGCCCATTTGATCATCCTCTTTATTATTTCTTGTTAATAATTCTTGTTGTTCAATAGCCGGGTTTTTTGCGGAAAGTAGGGTGTCCATTGAAAGGATTGGATTTTGCAAACGTTTTGTTGCAACTTCGATCCCGACAATATCAAACCAGGTTTTAAGTTTGGGCCCGTGAATAGTTCCAAACAAAGCTCGATTAAGTAGATTCCATGCTTCACTTGGTTGTCTTTCTGGGAATAATTTGATGAATATATCGATGGCAAATTTATGTAGTTCACTGGCATTGCATGCAAAGCCAGTCGTCAAATTATCCGCTATCGTGGAGATATATTGTTTTTCATGTTCGGTACTTAGTCCATTAGATCCGTAGTTAAATGTCTTTTTATGATAATTGTAACTGTAATTAATAACGTCATCAGTGATTTCAGATTGAGATTTTCTCGCATATAGAAGTAAGAATTTTCTGGCTGAAAGTTTATCAATAGGCTTAGAGGCAAATAACATGCGAACAGCCTTTGCGAAACCTATATTGCATGCAGATTGTTTCTCATCTGTGCTGTCATTGAGTTTTGGTGCAAGTGCGATATGAAATTTTAATGTCCGTTGAGGTTTTTTAGACAGATACCACTCTATCGCTCTTTTTTTTAATAAATTCTCGGCATCAGATAAGGAAAATCCGTTGCCTTTAGATTTAGAAATTTTTTTACCATTTGCATCCAGAAAAAGCCCGTATCTATATAATCTGGGTATAGGGGCGTTTAATGCTTCTGCGATTTCTTTGGCCACTTTGGCTGAATCACTTAGATCTTCACCATGCATTTCAAAATCAATCGATCTGGAAAGCAATCGCATTGCCCAGTCAGCTTTCCATTGGAGTTTACAGTTACCATTGAGGACAGAAATTGTTTGCTCTTCATCCAAAACTTCAGACTTGTATAATTCACTTAGCTCAACGGCATATTCATAACCAGGCTTATTTATCACTTCGCTGCTAGGAATGAAATAAGTCATTTCTCCCTTATTCCAATCAACGTTTGTCACCTTTATATGTTCAATAACATTTCCAGTGATGGGAGATATAGGCATAACAATGCTATATGTCCTTTGTCTTAAAGGCCCAGTTGAATTCATACAAATAGTGTTGATTTTATCGTAGTTTTTAATTAATTCAGTAAGTTGTTTATTATAGTCTCCTTTGGAATAAGCTAATGAATTGCTGATCAAAGTACAATTAATATTGTATCTTTCAGCCAGTTGTATCAATTTATTTTCAGCCATCGCAGAAAAAGAATTGAACTCACCATAAGGATCAGGTACTTGGTTAATAGGTTTACCAAGATAGAGTTTTAATTCTTCTTGTAACGGAACGTTTGCTGGTACTTTCCTGAAAGGATCGAGATCGTCTGATACCAGGAAAAAATTGACTTTGCGGCCAAGTTTTTCTAATTCCGTTTTAACGAAATTGATCCGAATAATTTCACATAGGGTTCCTATATGAGGAAGGCCTGTGGGACCAAATCCTGCACCGATATTTATGACTTCGTCATTTGCTTTAGTATTGTGAATATAAAGCGCTTCTTTTAAAAACCATTTCATAATTAGATAAAACCTCTCTAAGTCTATAGTTGTTCTACTCTTATTGGTTAATGACTTTAGGAAATTGAGCTATCCATAACCATGAGTCCAACATATGAAGTTTTGATATGATTTGGTCTGTAAGATACAGATTGGGCTCAGTAGGTATTGTAGGTTGCCATCATTGATATCATCTTCTCTGCAAGGTAAATAACGGGCAGTAATTATTATGTAATGGATATCAATAGTGTGGAGAAGCAAACTTGTCAATGGAAATAAATCATTACTATTTTTCAATAGCTTCTGTGCGATTATTATCTCGGACGAGATCGTATTATCTTTATTATGCAATTCCATCTAAATCTCAATTATATGTTATTTAAAGATTTCTGTTTATGTCATTGCTTGTGACCGATTTCATGACAAATCATATTTATGCCAGAGTACAGCATTTAATGTGAAATGTTTTGCTTCCTTGTATTATTGGTTGCCTTACCTAAGGACAACCCTCTTTGTCAAAGCATTATATTAATTAAACTATTTAATCAACTATGTAAAGGGATATTTAATCTTAGATAATATTTTCAGTAGGAAAGTATTTGAATATTTGAGTGGATTTCAATGCATTAATTAATCGATATTTAAACGAAAAAATTAACAAATTCAACATCAGCCAAGATGATGAGGCGATTCCAACTTAAGGATATACAGTTAAATCACCTCAACTCTGCATGAGACAATTTCATTACCAGAAAGCAACATACAACACAGCGAGAATAATCATGATGGCATAAGCAGCTATGTTAAAACTGTGGTCAGTAACGAGCATGGATGAAACTAATGTAATTCCTTTGGGATCTATTTGATTCATTTTCGTATTTTGGGTGAAATCGTTTACATTTGCGTGATTGATATCTCAGATTGGTGTTGAGGCCCATTGTTACACTGCGGTCAGTCCAAGTATTAACAAATATTTTCACAAATGATGTTGAAAAATATAAAAAAGTAGAGACTGTTATGTCTAAGATTGAATTTAACCCTATTGAACATCCCCATCGTCGTTATAATCCTCTAACCGGGCAATGGGTTTTGGTTTCTCCCCATCGGGTGAAGCGGCCGTGGAGTGGGCAAGATGAGCAGTCATTAATAGACGATATCCCAAACTATGATAAGCAATGTTTCCTTTGTCCATCAAACGTGCGTATTTCTGGTGAGCAAAATCCTGCTTATCAAGCAACATTTGTTTTCAATAATGATTTTTCGGCTTTAATGCCAGATTCGCCTGATATTCCACAATCGCATCACCTGTTATTTAAAACACAAGGGGTACGGGGACTAAGCCGCGTGATCTGTTTTTCTCCTGATCACAGTAAAACCTTGCCTGAATTGTCTGTTGAACAAATTCGTCAATTAATTGATACCTGGCATGAACAAATTGAAATGCTGGGTAAAGAGTATCTCTGGGTGCAATTATTTGAGAATAAAGGAGAAACAATGGGGTGTTCTCAGCCTCACCCGCATGGGCAAATCTGGGCAAATAGTTTTTTGCCAAATGAAATTGAGCGTAAAGATAAACAGTTGCGAGCCTATTACCAGGAACATAATTCTAACTTACTGGTGGATTATGTTCAGGCTGAATTAGCTGATGGTGAGCGAGTCGTGGTTAATACCCC
>NZ_AYSJ01000004.1:0-168995 GCF_000517265.1 Photorhabdus khanii NC19 | reverse complement strand
GTTAATACCCTGCATTGGCTGGCGGTTGTGCCTTATTGGGCAGCATGGCCCTATGAAACAATGTTGTTACCTAAAGTTCATGTCCGTCGTATGAGTGAATTAACAGATGAACAACGTGATGATTTAGCGGTCGCACTTAAAAAACTCACTAGCCGTTATGATAATTTATTTCAAAGTTCTTTTCCTTATTCGATGGGCTGGCATTTTGCCCCGTTTTTTGAACAAGATACAGATATTGAGCATTGGCAATTACACGCACTTTTCTATCCGCCGTTATTGCGGTCTGCTACCGTGCGAAAATTCATGGTGGGCTATGAAATGTTTGCTGAAACGCAACGTGATTTAACGGCAGAGCAAGCAGCTCAAATTTTGCGTGCTTTGAGTGATGTACATTATAAAGAGCAAAAGTGATTATGCCCGGTGGCGATATTTCATTGAAAGTATCGTGCGGTTAACGCTATATTTGAGAATAAAGTGATGAAAACTTTAATTAATTGTGCTAAAGATATTTTTAATTCAGTATTCCATTATACACCGACACATATTATTCAAGCGCCAGGTCGGGTTAATTTGATTGGAGAGCATACTGATTATAATGACGGCTTTGTATTGCCATGTGCCATTAATTACCAAGTTGTGGTTGCTGCGGCGAAGCGACAGGACAATATTATTCGTGTTGTTTCAGTTGATTATGGTAATCAATTAGATGAGTTTGATATCAGTCAGCCTATTATATTTCACGAAAGTAAAATGTGGGCTAATTATATTCGAGGGGTTGTGAAGTATTTGCTCCATCGTGGATATGTATTTAAAGGGGCAGATATTGTCGTGACGGGTAATGTGCCGCAGGGCGCTGGATTAAGCTCATCGGCTGCATTGGAAACGGCTATTGGTCAAACATTTAAAACCCTTTACCACTTAACGATTAGTCAAACAGAAATTGCGCTAAATGGACAGCAGGCGGAAAATGAATTTGTGGGATGTCATTGCGGCATTATGGATCAATTAATTTCAGCAGAAGGGAAAAATAATTATGCGTTATTAATTGATTGTCGGAATTTAACCATTCAGGCTGTGTCTATGCCTAAAGATATAGCGGTTATTATTATTAATTCAAATAAGAAACGAGAATTGGTTGGCAGTGAATATAATATTCGCCGGACTCAATGTGAGCAAGCGGCGGCATTATTTGGTGTTAAAGCTTTACGGGATGTGACAATAGATGAGTTTGAAAAGCGTATCTTTGAGCTTGATGGGGTAGTCGCTAAACGTGCACGCCATGTGATCACAGAAAATGAGCGTACGCTTTTGGCAGCAAAAGCATTAATGGCCGGTGGTGATATATCGTTAATCGCGGAACTCATGGCACAATCACATCAGTCAATGCGTGATGACTTTGAAATTACCGTACCTGAAATTGATATCTTGGTTGATATTGTGAAGCAAGTTATCGGTAAACAGGGTGGGGTAAGAATGACTGGAGGGGGATTTGGCGGTTGTGTGGTTGCGTTAGTGCCACAAGTACAGGTTGATGCTGTTAAGGCCGCGGTAGAACAACACTATTTTGCATCGACAGGTCTGAAAGAGACCCTTTATGTGTGTCAGGCTATGGATGGTGCAAGCTTAGTTGAAAGAGGGAGTGAGAAAACTTTCCCTCTTCCAACCCGCGGTTTATGACTATTTTATCTCGCCAATAGGCAGGATAGTGCGGCCATACTGTTCATTCAGTACTTCCGCCATGGCCAGATAAAACGCACTGACGCCACAAATGATCCCTTCATAACCGGCAATCGTCAGAAGCGCGGTATTTCCAGTAAAGTTGCCAATGGCTAACAAAGCGAATAACAGTGTCAGGCCACCAAAGATAAACTGGAGTACGCGGTTAGTCTTGAAGGTGCCAAAGAACATAAACAGAGTAAAAACACCCCACAAACCAAGATATACCGCCAAATACTGACTGCTGGTGGCTTCTGCCAGTCCCATTTTTGGCAGAAACAGTAACCCGACTAGACTGAGCCAAAACAGCCCATAAGAGGTGAAAGCCGTTGCGGCAAAAGTATTGCCTTTCTTATATTCAAAAAGTCCCGCCAGTATTTGGGCCAGACCGCCATAAAAAATGCCCATGCTCAGGACAACTGATGCCAGTGGAAAGAAACCTGCGTTGTGCAGATTAAGCAGAATGGTTGTCATGCCGAAACCCATCAAACCTAAAGGGCCGGGATTTGCCAACTGATTAGTGCTCATAAGTCCTCTGAAAGAAAATCGTAAAAGTAATAAATAGCAAAGGTGGCGAATCATAATGATCTGTCAGCAAGGAAACAATGACCTGTGAAATAATAAAAAGGTTTTTTTTTCACGCCCCCCTTGATGATGGTTTTAACGGCCCCATCTTATAATCAACCGCGGTTGCTAATCGCTGTCCTATACAGCTGATGTATATAAGCAAAGGTGAGGAATCGCATAGAGGCAATAAAAATAGGTGCCGTTGAAAAGCAGATAACCATCCTCATATTGATTAGCAACTTGACTGATTACGAATTTCTTGTGGAGGCGTTTAGATGGGTAAAATTATTGGTATCGACTTGGGAACTACCAACTCTTGTGTAGCTATTATGGATGGCACGACAGCTCGTGTACTGGAAAACAGCGAAGGTGATCGTACAACTCCTTCCATTATTGCATATACCCAGGATGGTGAAACTCTGGTTGGTCAACCGGCTAAACGTCAGGCTGTTACTAACCCGCAAAATACGCTGTTTGCTATTAAGCGTCTGATTGGTCGTCGTTTCCAGGACGAAGAAGCACAACGTGACGTAGCTATCATGCCATACAAAATCATTGCGGCAGATAACGGTGACGCATGGCTGGAAGTGAAAGACCAGAAAATGGCTCCTCCTCAGGTTTCTGCTGAAGTTCTGAAGAAAATGAAGAAAACAGCTGAAGACTACTTGGGTGAGCCGGTAACTGAAGCAGTTATCACTGTACCTGCCTATTTCAACGATGCTCAGCGTCAGGCAACAAAAGACGCAGGTCGTATCGCAGGTCTGGAAGTAAAACGTATTATCAACGAACCAACCGCAGCTGCACTGGCTTACGGCCTGGACAGAGAAGTGGGTAACCGTACTATCGCGGTTTATGACCTGGGTGGCGGTACTTTCGATATCTCTATTATCGAAATTGATGAAGTTGACGGCGAAAAAACCTATGAAGTTCTTGCAACCAACGGTGATACTCACTTGGGTGGTGAAGATTTCGACAGCCGTATGATCAACTATCTGGTTGACGAATTTAAGAAAGATCAGGGCATTGATTTGCGTAATGATCCACTGGCAATGCAACGTCTGAAAGAAGCGGCGGAAAAAGCAAAAATTGAGCTTTCTTCTGCACAGCAGACCGATGTTAACCTGCCGTACATCACTGCGGATGCAACGGGTCCTAAGCACATGAACATCAAAGTGACCCGTGCGAAACTGGAATCACTAGTAGAAGACCTGGTTAAACGTTGTATGGAGCCGGTACGGGTTGCATTGCAAGATGCTGGACTGTCAGTTTCTGATGTGCAAGATGTGATTCTGGTGGGCGGTCAGACCCGTATGCCAATGGTGCAGAAAGTGGTTGCTGACTTCTTCGGTAAAGAACCACGTAAAGACGTGAACCCTGACGAAGCGGTAGCGATGGGTGCTGCGGTACAGGGCGGTGTTCTGGCTGGTGATGTGAAAGACGTATTGCTTCTGGACGTAACGCCTCTGTCTCTGGGTATCGAAACGATGGGCGGCGTGATGACTTCCCTCATTACGAAAAACACCACTATCCCAACTAAACACAGCCAGGTGTTCTCTACGGCAGAAGATAACCAATCTGCGGTAACTATCCATGTATTGCAGGGTGAGCGTAAACGTTCCGGCGATAACAAATCTCTGGGTCAGTTCAATCTGGATGGTATTCAGCCGGCACCTCGTGGTATGCCTCAGATCGAAGTCACTTTTGACATCGATGCCGACGGCATTCTGCACGTATCTGCTAAAGATAAAAACAGTGGCCGCGAACAGCAGATCACCATTAAGGCTTCTTCTGGTCTGAATGAGGAAGAGATCCAACAGATGGTTCGTGATGCAGAAGCTAACGCTGAATCTGATCGTAAGTTTGAAGAGTTGGTACAGACGCGTAACCAGGCAGATCAACTTGTTCACGGTACTCGTAAACAAGTAGAAGAAGCGGGTGACAAACTGCCAGCAGAAGATAAAACAGCTATTGAAAGCGCGGTAACTGCATTGGAAACTGCCGCTAAAGGCGAAGATAAAGCGGATATCGAAGCGAAAATTCAGGCTCTGGTTCAGGCTTCCGCTAAACTATTGGAAATTGCTCAGCAGCAGGCTCAGGCTGGTGCAGCAGACGCGGGTGACAGCGCGAAAAAAGATGACAACGTTGTAGACGCTGAATTCGAAGAAGTTAAAGACAAAAAATGATTAGCCCTTAGCGGGCGCAGTGACAGTGGATAACAACTGTTGCTGATTAACCGGCACGGGCGTTGAGGGAACTCTGCGCCCGTGCGCGCATGTTAAGGGTAAAATAAGAGATGGCAAAAAGAGATTGTTACGAAGTTTTGGGGGTCTCCAAAACAGCCGACGAAAAAGAGATTAAAAAAGCCTATAAACGGCTGGCAATGAAATATCATCCTGATCGTAATCAGGGCGATAAAGATGCGGAAGGCAAATTCAAAGAAGTTAAAGAAGCCTATGAAATTCTGACTGACGATCAGAAACGGGCTGCTTATGACCAATATGGTCATGCTGCTTTTGAGCAAGGTGGCATGGGCGGCGGTGGTGGCGGTGCTGATTTCAGTGATATCTTTGGTGACGTTTTCGGTGATATCTTCGGTGGTGGTCGTCGTCAGCAGCGTCCAAGCCGCGGTGCTGATTTGCGTTACAGCATGGAACTGACACTGGAAGAAGCGGTTCGTGGTGTGACCAAAGAGATCCGTATCCCGACATTGGAAACCTGTGATGCCTGTCATGGCAGTGGTGCTAAAGCCGGTACCAGCCCTGTCACCTGTTCAACCTGTCAGGGTTCTGGTCAGGTTCATATGCGTCAGGGTTTCTTCACCGTTCAGCAACCTTGCCCACATTGTCATGGGCGTGGTCAGATCATTAAAGATTCTTGTAACAAGTGTCATGGTCATGGTCGTGTCGAAAAATATAAAACGCTGTCTGTTAAGATCCCGGCTGGTGTAGACACCGGTGATCGCATTCGCCTGAGTGGTGAGGGTGAAGCGGGTGGTAAGGGCGCACCGGCAGGTGATTTGTATGTTCAGGTACAGGTGAAAAAGCACCATATTTTCGAGCGTGAAGAAAATAATCTCTATTGTGAAGTGCCAGTTAACTTTGCCATGGCGGCACTGGGTGGGGAAATCGAAGTCCCAACCCTTGATGGCCGTGTGAAACTGAAAATACCTGCTGAAACCCAGACAGGTAAGATGTTCCGCATGAAAGGTAAAGGTGTTAAATCTGTCCGTGGCGGCGTTCAGGGTGATTTACTGTGCCGGGTGGTAGTAGAAACTCCGGTTAAATTGAACGAAAGACAGAAAGAATTACTGCGTGAATTGGGAGAATCTTTAGGTGGTACTGGTGGCGAAACCAACAGCCCACGTTCTAAAAGTTTCTTTGATGGCGTAAAGAAATTTTTTGATGATTTGACCAAATAGCCGTGCATATTTTCATAATAGCGCTGTGTTTATAAATACAGCTCAGATTATTGATAAAGTCCTCGTTTTCACGCGAGGACTTTTTGTTCTGGCTGAAAATTATAAACTAAAGGTAATTTGTGTGAGTAAATTATAAGCATCGTCCTCTTTTGGTGTTACTGAGGGGTGATGAGTATAGGATAAGCTGTTGGTCCAATAGATCCCGTTGTAAACACGATACGAATATGACGCGGAAGCGGTTGCACTATAACTTTCAGCAGATTGACCGTTACGGGCGAAGTAATCTTTTGCGTCATCACTGAACTTATTATATGACAAACCAAAAGTAAGCATATCGGTCGGACGTGAATCGAATGGACCAATGCTGAACAACGATAACGAAACATCGGTATTAAACAGGTTACGATCCTTTGGTGCATAGTTGGCTTTACCATCAATATACCAGCCGCGGAAAGGCATTGACGCATCCGGTTTGGTTATCTGGCGGGTAACCGCGATATAATGAGAGTAGGTATGATCTTCATATTCTGAGTTGTTATAGTTAAAATAAGGTGTTTTATTAAACACCGAGCCGCCTCGAATCCAGATCATGTTTTCCGTTTCATTGGCATTAACACGATAACCTAATTCATTGATGACTAACGTACCCGCACTGGGAAGTTTCCAGCGCAGGCCATAAGTATTGTATTTTGAGTCCGCTCTTAAACCTTCCGAGCTTTGACTTCTGGCAACGCCAATATGGTCATACCAACGTTTATTTTCCGATAAAAACCGAATATCTATCGATGGACTCGGTTTTGTACTGGGCAGACCGGCCTGGGACAACATCACGCTGGTTGGCCCCAGGGCAGATGACGCTGTACTGCTACCGAAAAACAGCCCATAGAAATGAGAGAGCAGTGTTGTGTAGCCGTAATTCAATATCACCCGATCATTAAATAAAGGTTGGTTAATAGAAAAAGCGGAAATAAAAGGATGCCCATCTTGACCATTATTTTTAAAGTTATTGTAAGCATAGTTTAGACCTACACGTAATTGTGCCTTATCAGTGAAACCAATCCGCGATAAATCATAGGTCAGTTCTGTAATAAACATATTACCGGTGGTTAAGCGTTGGCCTACATAGTTAGGATTAGAGGTATTTTTCCAGTTTCTTGAAACATCATAGGTTAGATTTGTTAACATTTGGATATTTGCATAAAAACCATGATCTGCCATCTCTTTTCTGAGACCGCCCCATTCAGGAAATACGGTATCGCAGGCGGATGAAACCGAAGGTGTTTCCGGACCTCTTGGTAAAAGGGCATCATATGAACTACAGTCACTTTTTGTCGCTGCAACTGTATTGCTATGAAGCAGAATAAGCGACAGCGTTAATAAAAGAAATTTATTGGCTATTTTCATTTTTTACCTCCGGGGCTTTAAGAATATTTCCGTGACTGCTTATAACATCTTTATACCAGCTAAAACTTTTCTTACGCCGCCGTTCCAGTGTGCCATTGCCCTGGTCATCACGATCGACATAAATAAACCCGTATCGTTTTGACATTTCCGCGGTAGAAGCGCTGACCAAATCTATTGGCCCCCATGAGGTATATCCTAATAACTGAACACCATCTTCAATGGCTTCCCGTACCTGGAATAAATGATCGTTGAGATATTGAATACGATAATCATCAATAATAGTGCCATCGTCTTGAATAACATCTCTGGCGCCCAAACCGTTTTCTACAATAAACAGTGGCTTCTGGTAACGGTCATACAGCATATTGAGCAGATAACGAATGCCCTTAGGATCTATTTGCCATCCCCATTCTGAGCTGGACAAATAAGGGTTTTTCACCGGATTAATCAGATTCCCAGCGGTCTTATTAATTTCTGGGTCTGTCGTTGCACAACAGCTCATGTAGTAACTGAAAGAAAGGAAATCTACGGTTTCTTTTAGTGCTTGTATATCTTCATCTGTTATATCGAGCGTAATATTCTGCTCTTTAAACAGGCGTGTCATATAGGATGGATAATACCCACGTGCCTGTACATCAAAAAAGAACAGCGATTCTCTATTCTTTTTCAATGATTCTAGTGCATCATCAGGATGACAAGTTAATGGGTAGTAAGATGCTGCCGCTACCATATTACCGATTTTTGCATCAGGAATGATTTCATGGCAGGCTTTAACCGCTTTGGCACTGGCAACTAGCTGATAGTGTAGAGCCTGATAAATATCCTGAATTTTACTGTTTTCCGGTAATCCTGCACCGGTAAAGCAAGAAAATAAAGACATGTTAATTTCATTGAATGTCAGCCAGTATTTTACTTTATGTTTGTAACGTTCAAAGACCGTTCTGGCGTAACGGTCAAAAAACTCAATTGTTTTACGATTTCCCCAGCCGCCATATTTTTTTACTAAACCATAAGGCATTTCAAAATGAGACAGCGTAATTAATGGTTGAATATGATATTTTCTCATTTCGTCAAAAAGGCGATCATAAAAAGCTAGACCATTTTCGTTCGGAGTTTCTTCATCACCTTCGGGAAATATCCGTGTCCAGGCGATAGAGGTTCTCAGACATTTAAATCCCATTTCAGCAAACAGCGCAATATCGTCAGGATAACGATGGTAAAAATCAATACCAATATCCTTGATATGGAAATCACCCAAATTGCGTTCTATACTGTGGTCAATAACGCCGTGAGGTTGCATATCTGAGGTTGATAACCCTTTTCCACCTGTTTGATAAGCGCCTTCGGCCTGATTTGCAGCTAATGCGCCTCCCCAAAGGAAGTCTGCTGGAAATTGTTTTTTCATGGTTTTCCTCTTTTTTATTACTCGTTAAACTTAGAAGATATCGTCTTAATACGACACGTTTTATCAGCGTTTAAATTAATTTGTTGTGCGGGATATGCTTTGTGAAGCTTTAGCCTCTGACGGTACACCGAATAAATAGGTTGTAATACAGGAAAACATGAATGAACCCAGTGAACCTAAAATTACACTCCAGAAAGCGTTGTCTATTCCAGCCGGGGAAATAAATGAGGTAAACGCAAAGACACCCATACCGCCGAAGTTATGTGCTGTCCCAGAATAGAAGCCGACAACAGCACCACCAAGTGCACCGCCAATACAACCGATAATAAATGGACGTTTCAGTGGTAGTGTCACACCATAAATAGACGGCTCAGTAATGCCAAAGAGACTTGATATGAATGCAGTTCCTGATAACGTTTTCATATTCTTATCGCGTGTACGTAGAAATACACCTAATGTTGCACCTGCCTGACCAAATATTGCTGGCTGGAGCAGTGGGGAGAGCATATCTTTTCCTTGTGTCATCATATTATTGATTATTATTGGGATGAGTCCCCAATGCAGACCGAAAATGACACAAACTTGCCATATTGCTCCCATTATAATCCCAGCAATGACCGGGTTCAGTTGATAGAAAAAGAGATATCCTGCCGCCAGACCATTACTGAGTTCCGTTGCCACAGGGCCAATGACCAGAAAAGTCAGAGGAATGGTAATCAACAGGCACAGGAAAGGCGTAATAAATATTTTGAAGGAGGAATGAAACCAACTATTGAGCTTCTTTTCCAAAAAGCAGCTAAACCATGCGGATAAAATAATAGGAACCACTGTCGAGCTGTAATTAATGAAAGTGATGGGAATACCCAGGAAATCTAAGTGAATGTCTGGCGTCGTTTGAGAAAGTTTAAATGCTTCGGTCATGGTTGGATAAGTTAATACCGCCCCAATAACCATAGTAATAAAAGGGTTTCCACCGAATCGCTTACCGGCGGTATACCCTAATAAAATAGGCATGAAATAAAGCATTGCATCGCCGGTAGCGAATAAAATTTTATAGGTGCCACTGTCTATATTCATCCAATTAAATACATTGGATAAAGCGATTATTCCTTTAATTAATCCGGCAGCAACCAGCACACCTAATAGTGGTGTAAAAATACTGGAAATAATATCAATTGCGCCATCAAAAATACGTTTTAAACCTTTTGTATTCTCTTTTTTTATCTCTTGTTGTGAGGTTACACCTTGTTTATTCTCGGTTTTCTTCGTATTATCCTGTAAATATTTATTATTGATATCATCGTAGACATCACCTACATGGCTACCAATAACCACCTGATATTGCCCACCACTCTCTACTACGGTGATAATTCCTGTTGTCTGTTTAAGTAATTCGCTGTTAGCTAAACTCCTATCTTTAAGTTTAAATCGTAAACGTGTGGCACAATGGACAAGGCTGGATATGTTTTCTTTCCCGCCTATTGTGCTGACTATCTTATCAGCCAGACTTTCGTACCTCATTAGACTTCCCCTTCTTTGAATTAAGTTGAAAACAGCGAAAGGCCGAATTTAAGTCAAAAAAAAACCTAACCCACCATCTAATAGCCCTGGAATAGGGGCATAGTAGATAATGGATTAGGTTTTGCCCGACATCAGTCGCAACTAAGTCGGTAACAAGCCTAGATCAATATTTATAAATTAGTTATTCCTTATGATACTTGCAAGTCATTAAGAATAATTTTGGCAAAAATGTGATACTTATCATAAATGCCCCAGGTAAACTGCGCCTGTTGTTGTATCATTGACTTTATAAAAATTATACCTTAGCCTGAAAGATGGAATATCTATATGAATTAGTGTATAGGAGTGTCAATGACTAGGACTGACTAGATCAGGCACAACTAGGTCACGGATATATCTTACCTATTCTATAGGTTAGGGCTGATAATAGTTTATCCTTAAGGTATACCTTTTGTTAACGATAATAAAACTCATAAATAATAATGTCGTTCTTGCTATTGATGAGAATAATAATGAAATGATTCTTATGGATAAGGGCATAGGATTTAATCGGAAAAAAGGGGACAGGCTACATATTCAAGATGTTGCAAAAATTTTTACTGTCGAAAAACACTGTAAAATAAATCAGATCCTTTCTACTATCCCTGTTTCAGTTATAGAGTTAACTGAGAAAATTATCACATTGGGTAAAGATTTTCTTGCCAAGCCTCTTAACGATTCATTACTCATTACTTTGTCAGAACATTTAAACTTTGCATTTGAGCGTGTGCGCAAAGGGTATCAGATTGGTAATGTCTTGCAGTGGGAGATTCCCCATCTTTATCCGTTAGAATATGAAATTGGTAAACAGGCGCTTATTCATATTAATAACCAGATTGAAACGCCATTACCACCGATAGAAGCCTCATTGATTGCCTTGCATTTTGTTAATGCTCAATATGAAGGGCAAACGATGGGAGATACATTAAAATTAACGAATTTAATTAATAAAACTGTTAAACTCATTCACTACTATTTTCATGTTAACCTTGATTCAACGTCAGTAAATTATTCTCGTTTTATTACTCATCTGCGCTATTTCTTAATCAGACAAAATAAAAATCAGCACTCGTCTGCTATTGAAATGGATTTCTCATTGCAAGAATTGATAGAGGAAAAATATTTCAAAAGTTACAACTGTGCAGTGAAATTAATAAAATATCTGCGAGAAAAATATCAGTGGAAAGTTCCCGATGATGAACTGATTTATTTGGTGATTCATATAGAACGGGTGGTCAATGATAGTTATAAGGCCAGAAATTAATAGTAATAGCAAATGAGTCGTCAAATAGGTTTGTAGACAGGTATTAATTTAAACAATATGAGATAAATAGATTTATGTGGTTTGGTTATTTTTGACAATAGATTAGATGTGGGTGGTAAAAATGAATTATGAAGACTTAGCGAAAGATATTATTATTTTTCTTGGGGGAGGGGGGAATATAAATAAAAGTTGGCATTGTGTTACCAGATTACGTTTTAATGTTATAGATGATAGTAAAGTAGATATTGCCGGGATAAAGAAAATTCAGGGGGTTATGGGGGCGCGTTTCCATAGTGGACAGTTGCAAATAATTATTGGTAATAGAGTTATTGAAATATTTAGTGAAATAATTAAGCAATTGAAAGAGAGTGAAAGTGGTTGTTATGACCAAAATAAAAGCCGGGTAAGTCATATTTTTGATATAATCTCAGGTATATTTGTTCCCATATTGCCAGCGATAGTTGGCGCTGGGTTACTGAAAGGCGGGTTGATTTTTTTCTATACGATGAACTGGATTTCAGCGGAGAGTAATGAGTATAAATTATTATATATTATTTCTGATGCGCCTCTGTATTTTTTGCCTGTTCTTCTTGCCTTTTCGGCGGCAAGAAAATTTAAAACTAACGAATTTATTGCGGCAACGTTAGCATGTGTTTTAATTTATCCAACATTATCTGATCTTATAAGCGCCTCTGGTGGTGGATATTTCGATGTGTTTGGTGTCTCTGTTCCCGCTATTCATTATAGCTACACTGCCATTCCAATTATCTTAGGTGTTTGGTTACTTAGTTATATCCATAGATGGGTAGACAGATTTATTCCAATGGTATTAAAAATAATATTTACGCCATTGTTAGTCTTATTGATTTCCGTGCCAATTTTATTAATTATTGCTGCGCCGTTAGGAAATGCAATTGGCTTGTATCTTGAGAAGATGATTTTAGAATTATTTTCTGTGGTTGGACCATTTGCGGGATTATTACTGGGAGGACTGATACCTATTTTGGTGATTACTGGGATGCATTATGCTTTTTTACCGAGTGTTTTTGCTAATTTTAAATCTCTCGGATATGATTTTATGCTATTACCAATCAGTTTTGCCAGTAATATCGCACAAGCTGGCGCTACATTGGCAGTTGCAATTAAAATTAAAGATAGACAGATGAAATCATTAGCATATTCAGCCTCATTTTCTGCTTTTTTAGGGGTAACTGAACCCGCAATGTATGGTGTTACTCTTAAATTAAAAAAGCCTTTTTATGCAGCATTAATTGGAGGGGCAGTTGGTGGGGCTATTGTGGGTATTTTTTCTATAAAAATATTTGCTTTTAGTATTCCAGGATTGGTATCACTCCCTTTTTATATGCAAAAAGATAGCAATAATTTTCTTTCTATTTTGTTTGGGATTTGTTGTAGTTTCTTAGTTGCGTTTATACTCACGTTATTAATGAAATTAGAACCTAATAGTGAGTCTATGGTATTAACAAATCCACACTCTTCGAAAACTAAAAAATTTACATTACTTTCTCCTATGACGGGTGAAATTAAACCTCTCTCAAGCGTACCTGACGACACTTTTTCTGAAAAAATCATTGGCGATGGCATTGCTATTATTCCTACCGAAGGTATAGTGAAAGCGCCTTTTAATGGTAAGGTTTCAATGATTACTCCAACTGGACATGCTATTGGTTTAATTTCCGATCAAGGAATTGAATTATTGATTCATATTGGTATTGAAACTGTAGATTTACAAGGAAAGGGGTTTAATTTGCAGGTTATGGAAGGTCAGATTGTGGTTGCCGGTGACATATTAGTTAATTTCGATATTTCTTTTCTTCAAGAGAATCAGATTCAACTGATATCACCGATTATTATCACTAATAGCGAAGAATATTGTGAAATAATTCCTGCTGAGAAAAAATCGGTTATGGCGGTTAAGGATTCTTTGCTAATTATTAATAAGTGTTAATTTTTTAAGTTATTTATATGTGTTAATGATTTTCTTAATATATTTCACATAATATGCATTCATGTTGAATACGAATATTTTGCGATGAGCACTATGAAATGACTACTGCTGAACTCGAAAAAATCCATGCTGAAATAGTAAAATTAATGGCAAAAACAACAAAGATAAACCGTGAGGCCATGTGGTATCTGATTGTCGTCGCTTCCTGCCTTATTGGTGTGGTAGCTACCATTACAACTCTGTTGCTCAAATTCATTTAATGGCTCCCTCTGGTTGATAATCTACTTTTATTGAGATGTAGATCATCAATAGATCGGTTATAGCGAATTATTCTGGCTATAAAATCGATTTTTTTCGAAATTATAGTTGGAGTACTATTTATGACCCGATCAATTTCAGAGGTTAATCATCGTGACAGCAATTATTCGTCAATTCCTGAAATTAGAAGCGGCTGGAGGGCTTCTTCTTATCATTGCAGCCATTATTGCGCTGATAATGGCGAATTCGCCATTACAGGGTGTTTATCAGCAATTTCTTAACATTCCGGTAGCAGTACAATTTTCTGCACTGGAGATAAATAAACCTTTATTGTTGTGGATAAATGACGGCTTGATGGCTGTCTTCTTTTTGATTGTTGGTTTAGAAGTTAAGCGTGAGCTGCTGGAAGGTTCTTTGGTGGGGCGTGATAAAGCGGTATTTCCAGTGATAGCGGCTATGGGTGGTATGGTCGCACCGGCATTGATCTATCTGCTATTTAATGGCAGTGATGAGTTTACCCGTCAGGGATGGGCTATTCCTGCGGCAACAGATATCGCATTTGCCCTGGGTGTGATGGCGCTATTGGCTAAACGGGTACCAACAGAACTCAAGGTTTTTCTACTGGCATTAGCGATTATTGATGATCTGGGCGTTATTGTGATCATTGCTCTGTTTTATACCAAAACAGTTTCCCTTGTTGCGCTTGGATTATCGGCAGCAATGATTGCTTTGCTGATTTGGATGAATTGGCGTGGTGTCGAAAAAACATCGGCTTATCTGGTTATTGGCACAATTCTTTGGGTTTGCATCTTGAAATCGGGTGTTCATGCAACGCTGGCCGGCGTCATCGTTGGTTTTCTTATTCCTCTGCGTTGCCGGAATGGTCATTCACCCTCTGAATCACTTGAACATGGATTACATCCTTGGGTGGCGTATCTTATTTTGCCGTTATTTGCATTTGCCAATGCAGGTGTGATCCTGAGTGGCGTTACGTTGAATGGTTTGACTGATATGTTACCGTTGGGTATTGCGGCGGCTCTGTTTCTTGGTAAGCCACTGGGAATTTTCCTGTTCAGCTATATTTCCATCAAGATGGGATTGGCTAAATTGCCACAACGGATTAGTCTTAAACAGATATTTGCTGTTTCGGTTCTTTGTGGGATTGGCTTTACCATGTCCATCTTTATTTCAGGGTTGGCTTTTGAGGGAGCAGGTGAATCTTTCAGTACCTATTCCCGTCTGGGAATTCTGATTGGCTCAACAACTGCCGCGCTAATGGGCTATGGTTTGTTACGAATGGTCTTACCAAAGAAAAAGTGATGGCAGAGCCGTGATAAATTAATTAACTTAGCCTGATAGTTTCAGAAAGAATTTCCGAACTGACTCTCATTTTTGTACTCGCGGTACAACAATAAAATTGTATCGCGGATATTTTATGTAGCGAAAAAACAGGAAATCGCCGTAAAACGGTAAAAATTAGGAATGTATGGCTGGCGTTGATTATCAGACGAAAGCGATACACAAGGAAAAATATATGCGGGTGTCACATCTGAATTTTAATCATCTCTATTATTTCTGGCATGTTTGTAAGGAAGGGTCTGTGGTTGGGGCGGCAGAAGCGCTTTACCTGACGCCGCAGACGATTACAGGGCAAATAAAAGCACTGGAGGAGCGTTTAGGCGGAAAGTTGTTCAAACGCCAAGGCCGGGGTCTGGTGCCATCAGAACTGGGACAGCTTATCTTCCGCTATGCGGATAAGATGTTTATGCTGAGTCAGGAGATGCTGGATATTGTTAACTACAGCCGTGAATCCAACCTGTTGTTTGATGTTGGTGTTGCTGATGCATTATCTAAACGTCTGGTTAGCCAGGTATTGGAAACGGCGGTGGTGGAACATGAGCAGATCCATCTGCGCTGTTTTGAATCAACCCATGAATTGCTGCTTGAGCAACTGAGTCAGCACAAACTCGAT
This sequence comes from Photorhabdus khanii NC19, assembly GCF_000517265.1. Lineage (GTDB taxonomy): Bacteria > Pseudomonadota > Gammaproteobacteria > Enterobacterales > Enterobacteriaceae > Photorhabdus > Photorhabdus khanii. Next base: position 153,462 of record NZ_AYSJ01000004.1, on the reverse strand, counting down.
ATGATACTGTCTGATTGCCCAGTGGATTCTTCCCAGCAGGAAGGGTTGTTCTCGGTAAAACTGGGTGAGTGCAATGTCAGTTTCTTTTGCCGGCAACCTATTCCGGAAAAGCCTTTCCCAGAATGTTTAGAGGAACGTCGCCTGTTGGTTCCAGGACGTCGCTCTATGTTAGGGCGTAAGCTGTTGACCTGGATCCGTAATAAAAACCTTCAGGTTGAAGTTCTGGGTGAATTTGATGATGCCGCATTAATGAAAGCGTTTGGTATGTATCACAATGCGATTTTCGTTGCGCCGTCTTTGTATACCAATGATATTTTTGCTGACAATGATATTGCTGAAATTGGCCGGCTGGATGCAGTGCAGGAAGAGTATTATGTGATTTTTGCTGAACGAATGATTCAACATCCGGCTGTTCAGCGAGTGTGTAATAAAGATTTTTCCGCGTTGTTTAATGTGCCATCGAAGAAGCGGACTTAAAAAATAATTGATAATAATTGCAAACACAAAAAAACCGGCGAAAGCCGGTTTTTCAGTAATCTAAACGCAAATTATTACATTGCGTTGATTTGAGCTGCCAGATTAGATTTATGACGTGCTGCTTTATTCTTGTGGATCAGACCTTTACAGGCGTGACGATCGACAATAGGTTGCATGTCATTAAATGCTTTCTGTGCAGCTTCTTTATCGCCAGTGGCGATAGCAGCATAGACCTTCTTAATGAAGGTACGCACCATAGAACGACGGCTAGCGTTGTGCTGACGACGTTTTTCAGACTGAATGGCGCGTTTCTTAGCTGATTTGATATTAGCCAAGGTCCAACTCCCAAATATATTCTATCGAGGACAATTCAAAGGCCGAGGAATATGCCTGTTCAGCCTTCTTTTGTCAATGGATTTGTGCAAATAAGCGCCGTTGTACCGCGGCACTTGTTACGTTGTGATGGCGCAGGATTTTATCAGCTTACTTAGCTGGAATACAGTCTTTCACAATAAAAATCTCATTGAATAGTCCAGATGAGAAATAAAATGAATATTTTTCGGGATTCCTGTTCGTTTTTGTTGTATGAATCAGGGTTATTAATTTAAGCCATCTTATGATGGTGGGTTAACCTTGTGCTTTGTACAAGGTATAATTTGGCAATTTCCAGGGTATTGAGCCAGCTATGGAGCTAATTCGCGGTATACGTAATATTCGGGCGCGTCACCATGGTTGCGTGCTGACGATTGGTAATTTTGATGGCGTCCACAGAGGCCATCAGGCACTACTGAAGCACTTAAAACGCGAAGGGCAGCGTCTGGGTTTACCGGTAACGGTTATGATTTTTGAACCACAACCCTTGGAAGTTTTCGCCAGGGATGATGCTCCAGCCCGTTTGACGAGATTGAGGGATAAAGCTAAATATCTCGCCCGGTATGGAGTGGATTATTTATTATGTGTGAAATTTGACAGGAATTTTGCGGCAAATACGGCAGAAGCCTTTGTTTCGCGGTTGCTCGTGGAAAAATTGGGTGTTAAGTTTCTGGCGGTAGGAGATGATTTTCGTTTTGGTAAATCCCGCAGTGGTGATTTTGCCTTTCTACAGCAAGCCGGTGAAACATACGGTTTTGACGTGACCAATAGCGAAAGTTTTTGTGACAGTGGCTTACGGATCAGCAGCACCGCTATCCGTCAGGCACTGCAAGATGATGATTTGGTATTAGCTGAAACATTATTGGGACATCCATATAGTATTTGTGGCCGGGTTGTTCATGGTAGACGGCTGGGGAGTACTATTGGCTTTCCAACAGCTAATTTACCATTAAAACGTTTAGTGGCTCCTGTACAAGGCGTTTATGTCGTTGAAGTCTATGGCTTGGGAGATAAGCCTTTACCGGGGGTTGCCAATATTGGTACACGTCCAACCGTCTCTGGTCAGGGCCAACAACTTGAAGTTCATCTGATTGATACCCAAATGGATCTGTATGGGCGTCATATTGATGTGGTGTTACGCAAAAAACTGCGTAATGAGCAGCGGTTTGCTTCCCTTGATGCACTCAAGCAGCAAATTGCTAATGATTTGGTCGCTGCGAAGGAATTCTTTAAACAGCAGCCAGTGTCATGTATCTAGCGGAAAATTGGAATTGAGAATCGAATGAGTGACTATAAAAATACCCTGAACTTACCAGAAACAGGGTTTCCAATGCGCGGAGACTTAGCAAAGCGCGAACCAGACATGCTAAAACGTTGGTACAAAGATGAGTTGTATCAGGTAATTCGTAAAGCAAAAGCCGGTAAAAAAACATTTATTCTGCATGACGGCCCTCCTTATGCGAACGGCAGCATTCATATTGGTCACTCAGTTAATAAGATTCTCAAAGATATTATTATTAAATCCAAAGGGATGGCGGGATATGATTCGCCATATGTACCCGGTTGGGATTGTCACGGTTTACCCATTGAGCTCAAGGTTGAGCAGATTATTGGTAAACCGGGAGAAAAGTTTTCCGCTGCTGAATTCCGTGCCGAATGCCGCAAATATGCCAAAGAGCAGATAGAAGGTCAGAAGGAAGACTTTATCCGTCTGGGCGTATTAGGTGATTGGGAACGTCCATACCTAACGATGGACTTTAAGACTGAAGCCAATGTTATTCGTGCATTAAGCCGTATTGTTGCCAATGGACATTTGTTGAAAGGGGCAAAACCTGTTCACTGGTGTACGGATTGTGGTTCATCATTGGCTGAGGCGGAAGTTGAGTATTATGACAAAACTTCGCCATCGATTGACGTGCGTTTTGGTGCTGTTGATACGGTAGCTGTTTACGAGAAATTTGGCGTGCAGGCATCAGATCAACCCGTTTCTTTGGTGATCTGGACAACCACGCCGTGGACGTTACCGGCTAACCGGGCGATCGCTTTGCATGCTGAATTTGACTATCAATTAGTACAGATTGAGGGTGAATGTCTGATCCTGGCTGCTGATTTGGTTGAAAGTGTGATGAAGCGTGCGGGTGTGACTGCGTGGACAGTGCTGGGGAATTGTGCGGGTGCTGCACTGGAACGGTTATGCTTCAAACATCCATTTATGGGCTTTGATTCACCGGTTGTGCTCGGTGATCACGTGACTCTGGATGCAGGTACTGGTGCTGTTCATACCGCGCCAGGTCATGGCCCGGACGATTTTGTCATTGGTCAGAAATATGATTTAGAAGTCGCAAACCCGGTTGGCCCGAATGGCTGCTATCTGCCGGGGACTCATCCTTCTCTGGATGGCATGTTTGTCTTTAAGGCGAACGACATCATTACGGATATCCTGCGTGAAAACCATGCGTTGTTACATCTGGAAAAATTACAGCACAGCTACCCTTGCTGCTGGCGTCACAAGGCACCCATCATTTTCCGTGCTACGCCGCAGTGGTTTGTCAGCATGGATCAAAATGGTCTGCGCAAACAATCTCTGAAAGAGATCAAAGGTGTTCAGTGGATCCCAGGCTGGGGGCAGGCCCGTATTGAGGCAATGGTCGAGAACCGCCCTGACTGGTGTATTTCACGTCAACGTACCTGGGGCACCCCTATGTCCCTGTTTGTCCATAAAGAGACGGAAGAACTTCATCCACGCACTGTCGAACTGATGGAAGAAGTTGCCAAACGTGTTGAAGTGGATGGTATTCAGGCGTGGTGGGATCTGGATCCAGCCGAACTGCTGGGTGATGATGCGGCTAACTATGTCAAAATCTTTGATACTCTGGATGTATGGTTCGATTCTGGATCAACCCATTCATCGGTTGTTGATGCTCGTTCTGAATTTCAGGGTAATTCTGCGGATATCTATCTGGAAGGTTCAGATCAGCATCGTGGCTGGTTTATGTCTTCCCTGATGATCTCCACCGCAATGAAAGGCAAAGCGCCTTACCGTCAGGTACTGACACACGGTTTCACGGTGGATGGTCAGGGCCGTAAGATGTCCAAGTCTATCGGCAACACTATCAGTCCACAGGATGTGATGAATAAATTAGGGGCGGATATTTTGCGTCTGTGGGTTGCCTCTACTGATTACACCGGTGAAATTGCGGTATCGGATGAGATCTTGAAACGTTCTGCTGATGCATATCGTCGTATCCGTAACACAGCGCGTTTCCTGCTGGCAAACCTGAATGGTTTTGATCCTGAACAACATAGGGTTAAACCGGAAGAGATGGCTGTGTTGGATCGCTGGGCTGTAGGCCGTGCTCAGGCTGCTCAGGCAGACATTATAAAATGTTACGATCAGTATGATTTCCACTCTGTTGTTCAGCGTTTAATGCAGTTCTGTTCTGTGGAAATGGGGTCGTTCTATCTCGATATTATTAAAGACCGTCAGTATACCGCGAAGGGCGATAGTCTGGCTCGCCGCAGTTGCCAGACTGCGCTGTATCATATTGCAGAAGCACTGGTTCGCTGGATGGCGCCTATTCTCTCCTTCACCGCAGATGAAGTCTGGAATGAATTGCCTGGTAAACGCGCTCAGTATGTCTTTACCGAAGAGTGGTATGACAGCTTGTTTGGTCTGGCCGCCGGCGAACAAATGAATGATGCTTTCTGGGCTGATTTACTGGCTGTTCGTGGTGAAGTCAATAAAGTGCTGGAGCAGGCACGTGCTGATAAACACATCCGCAGCTCTTTGGAAGCCGCCGTCACTCTGTATGCAAATAATGAACTGGCTGATAAATTGAACAACCTGGGAGATGAATTGCGTTTTGTTCTGCTGACATCTCAGGTTTCTGTTGCGGCTTATGAACAGGCGGGTGACGATGCGCAGCAAAGCGAAATCGACAGCCTGAAAGTTGCTTTCCGTAAAGCGGATGGTGAAAAATGTCCTCGTTGCTGGCATTACGCTAAAGATGTGGGATTGGTGGCGGAGCACGCAGAACTTTGTGGCCGCTGTGTAACTAATGTTGCCGGTAACGGTGAAGAGCGTAAATTTGCCTGATGAATAGACCCATTTGTTCCACTGGCCTTCGCTGGCTTTGGTTAGTTGTCGTGGTATTGATTCTGGATCTGGGTAGTAAACAGTTAGTGCTGAAGCACTTTTATCTGTATGAATCCGTTCCATTAATACCTTATTTCAACCTGACTTATGCCCAGAATCTGGGGGCGGCTTTCAGTTTCCTTGCGGATAAAGACGGCTGGCAGCGTTGGTTGTTTGCATTAATTGCCGTTGCTATTTCAGTCGTATTGATGGTGATGATGTATCGTTCCAGTGCAAAGAAGAAACTGAGTAATATCGCTTATGCCCTGATTATTGGTGGAGCATTGGGTAATCTATTTGACCGGTTGGTCCATGGTTTTGTCATCGATTTTATTGATTTTTATGTCGGTGACTGGCACTTTCCAACCTTTAATATCGCCGATATGGCGATATGCATCGGGGCCGCATTGGTTATCATTGATAGCTTTTTAAGCCCGGATGAAAAGACAATTAAAGCGGGATAAAAGCCTATTTTACTAGGCGTTATTGTCCAAGTCGTTCTTGTGAATGAATAGTGAACTTGGCAGTGCTCAGGTTCACTTTTTACGACAAAAAACGGCAAATAAAATAGGCAAATAAAATAGGTTCTAAGCAATATGTCAAAGCAGGTGCATGCAGATAGTGCGGTTTTACTGCATTTCACATTAAAACTGCAAGATGGTTCTACTGCCGATTCCTCCCACCATCAGGGTAAACCTGCATTATTCCGTTTAGGTGATGGAACCCTTTCTGCTCCTTTGGAACAGCAGCTTACTGGTCTGAAAGAGGGAGATAAACACACATTTACTCTGGCTGGTGAGGCTGTATTTGGTAAACCGAATCCTGATCTGATTCAATATTTTACTCCGCGTGATTTTGCCGAAACGGGGATTCCTGAAATTGGAACTATAATGTTATTTATGGCAATGAATGGCAGTGAAATGCCAGGCATTGTAAAAGAAGTGGCAGAGGAGTCCGTCACTGTTGATTTCAATCACCCGTTAGCCGATCAGAACATCACATTTGAGATTGAAGTGTTGGAAATTGATCCACAGTTGGAGGAAAACCATGCAGATATTGTTGGCTAACCCGCGTGGTTTTTGTGCCGGCGTTGACCGAGCCATCAGTATTGTAGAACGTGCTCTGGAATTATATGGTGCACCGATCTATGTTCGCCATGAGGTTGTACATAACCGCTATGTTGTGGATAACCTGCGCAAGCGGGGTGCTATCTTTATTGAAGACATCGCAGAAGTACCCGATGATGCGATTCTGATTTTTTCTGCCCACGGCGTTTCACAGGCGATCCGCGCAGAAGCCCGTTCCCGCAATCTGACGATGCTGTTCGATGCGACTTGTCCTTTGGTAACTAAAGTCCATATGGAAGTAGCCAGAGCTAGTCGCAAAGGCAAAGAAGCTATTCTTATTGGTCACGCTGGGCATCCGGAAGTTGAAGGGACAATGGGTCAGTACAATAATGCTGATGGTGGAATGTATCTGGTTGAATCTCCCGAAGATGTGTGGAATCTGAACGTCAAAGATGAAGATAACTTGTGTTTTATGACTCAAACAACGTTATCTGTTGATGATACTTCAGAAGTGATTGATGCGCTTAATGAGCGATTTCCCAACATTGTCGGCCCGCGTAAAGATGATATCTGCTATGCGACGACTAACCGCCAGGAAGCGGTACGGGATCTGGCATCTGATGCTGATGTTGTATTGGTTGTGGGTTCGAAGAATTCATCTAACTCTAACCGCCTTGCAGAGTTAGCTCAACGTGTTGGTAAACCTGCTTACCTGATAGATTCTGCTGATGATATTAAAAAAGAATGGATAACAGGTGTTTCTCTGATTGGCGTGACTGCGGGAGCTTCGGCACCGGATATCTTAGTTCAGCAAGTCATTGAGCGGCTGAAAAATCTTGGTGCTGATTCTGTCGAGGAATTACATGGCAGGGAAGAAAATATTGTTTTCGAAGTGCCGAAAGAGTTACGTGTTGAAGTTAAACAGATTAGTTAAGTAATTTAAAGTACTGCGCCGGATTATGAGTGAGGTTGCTCGTAATCTATTGATTTAAGATATTTATCTGACTGATCGCCTGTGTTAAATCAGGAAAGGGATTAATTCACAGTGAGGGTTTATGGCTGATACAGAAATTCGTGTTGCGATTGTTGGTGCTGGTGGGCGTATGGGGCGTCAGTTAATACAGGCTATCCATCAATTGAGTGGCGTCGCTCTTGGTGCAGCTTTAGAACGCTCAGGCTCTTCTCTGATTGGCGTGGATGCCGGAGAATTGGCGGGTATCGGTAATACAGGCGTTACTGTTTGTGATGACCTGAAAAATGTTGTTGATAATTTTGATGTCATTATCGATTTTACCCGCCCGGAAGGCACGCTTGCCCATCTTGAAATCTGTCGTCAGAACGGTAAAGCGATGGTTATCGGTACCACAGGCTTTGATGATGAAGATAAGCAGGCGATTAAAGATGCTTCTGTGGAGATCCCGATAGTATTTGCTGCAAATTTCAGTGTTGGTGTGAATCTGGTGCTTAAATTACTGGAAAAAGCGGCGAAAGTGATGGGTGAATATACTGATATCGAGATTATCGAAGCACATCACCGCCATAAAGTGGATGCGCCATCAGGAACGGCGTTAGCGATGGGAGAATCTATTGCCCATGCTTTAGGGCGGGATCTTAAAGAGTGTGCTGTCTATGCCCGTGAAGGTTATACCGGTGAACGTGATCCGAAAAGTATTGGTTTTGCTACTATCCGTGCCGGGGATATCGTAGGTGAACATACCGCTATGTTTGCAGATATTGGCGAGAGAGTTGAGATAACTCATAAGGCTTCCAGCCGGATGACGTTTGCAAATGGGGCAGTGAAGGCAGCATTATGGTTAAGTGGTAAAAAAAATGGTCTTTTTGATATGAAAGATGTATTAAAGCTCGATTTAATTTAAAAAATATTTTTATAACCACCTGATATCGCATGATTAATTTATATATTGTGCGATTTTTGGTTGTTTTGTTTTATTATATTTTATTGTCATTGATTTTTCTTATTTTTGTCTTATTTTTTACCGTTATTGTCTTATTTTTTCTCCTTTTTATGATTCTTTTCAGTTTTTCGCCTAAAAATTAAATCTTCTATGCTGGCAACCGTTTTCTAAGTTAACTTTATTTCTGTTTTTGGTCTTCTTTTGTTGGTTTTTTCGGTGAAGTGTGCAAAAAAATAATAAAAGTAACATTTTTTATAGACAACTATCCCTCTCATCATTAGAATGCGCGCAATTTGCCGAAATTTTGCCTAAAAAGCAGCTTTGGCATTGATTTTGACGAACAAATCTGAATTAATATGCACTAATTGTGATTTATTATTCTCTGGAGGGTGTTTTGATTAAGTCAGCTATATTGGTTCTGGAAGACGGAACCCAATTCCACGGTCGCGCCATAGGTGCTGAAGGGGCGGCAGTTGGGGAAGTGGTTTTCAATACCTCAATGACCGGATATCAAGAAATTCTCACAGACCCTTCCTATTCCCGCCAAATTGTCACTCTTACTTATCCCCATATTGGTAATGTCGGTGTTAACTCAGCCGATAAAGAATCACTAAAAGTTCAGGCCCAGGGGCTGGTAATTCGTGATCTGCCGTTATTGACCAGTAACTTCCGTAGCGAAGAAACGCTTTCTGATTACCTTAAACGCCATAATATTGTTGCGATAGCGGATATCGATACCCGTAAACTGACCCGCTTGTTAAGGGAAAAAGGTTCACAGAATGGTTGTATTATAGCAGGTAAGCAGATTAACGCTCAGGTTGCACTAGAAAAAGCACAAGCGTTCCCAGGGCTGGAAGGGATGGATTTAGCAAAAGAGGTGACAACGGAGCAGGTTTATCCGTGGTTACAGGGAAGTTGGACTCTGGCAGATGGATTACCGGAAGAGAAGCAAGAGCTGCCTTATCATGTTGTTGCTTACGATTTTGGTGCAAAACGCAATATTTTGCGGATGCTGGTAGATCGTGGCTGTCGCCTGACAGTGGTTCCCGCTCAGACACCGGCTGAGGATGTATTGAAGCTGAATCCAGATGGTATTTTCTTGTCCAATGGCCCGGGCGATCCGGCACCTTGTGGCTATGCGATTGAAACAATTAAAACTCTCCTTGAGACAAATATTCCAATCTTTGGTATTTGCCTTGGGCACCAATTGCTGGCATTGGCGAGTGGTGCCGAAACAATGAAAATGAAATTTGGCCATCACGGAGCTAACCATCCGGTAAAAGATCTTGATCGTAATATTGTGATGATTACCGCACAGAACCACGGTTTTGCTGTAGATGAAAAGTCATTGCCGGCCAATCTGCGTGTGACCCATAAATCCCTGTTTGATGGTACGTTGCAAGGAATTCATCGCACAGATAAATCGGCATTCAGCTTTCAGGGGCATCCGGAAGCTAGCCCTGGCCCACATGAAACGTCGTCATTGTTCGATCACTTTATCGAGCTGATTAAACAGCACTGTCAGCAAAATAATCGTCATAACACCAAGTAATCAGGAGAGAATAAAATGGCAAAACGTACTGATATTAAAAGTATCCTGATCTTGGGTGCTGGTCCAATTGTTATCGGCCAGGCGTGTGAATTCGATTATTCAGGTGCACAGGCTTGCAAAGCGTTACGGGAAGAAGGTTATCGTGTTGTGTTGGTGAACTCAAACCCTGCCACCATCATGACTGATCCAGAAATGGCGGATGCCACTTATATTGAGCCGATCCACTGGGAAGTGGTACGTAAAATCATTGAAAAAGAGCGTCCTGATGCAGTTTTGCCAACCATGGGTGGACAAACTGCGCTGAACTGTGCGTTGGAACTGGAACGCCAGGGGGTTTTGAAAGAATTTGGCGTGACTATGATTGGCGCTACCGCAGATGCGATTGATAAAGCGGAAGATCGTCGCCGTTTCGATATGGCAATGAAAAAGATAGGCTTGGAAACTCCGCGTTCTGGTATCGCCCATTCAATGGAAGAAGCGCTGGCCGTTGCAGATAAAGTTGGTTTTCCTTGTATTATCCGTCCTTCCTTTACTATGGGAGGAAGTGGGGGGGGGATTGCCTATAACCGCGAAGAATTTGAAGAAATTTGTGAGCGTGGTTTGGATCTTTCGCCGACCAATGAGCTATTGATTGATGAATCGCTGATTGGTTGGAAAGAGTATGAAATGGAGGTGGTGCGTGATAAAAATGATAACTGCATCATCGTCTGTTCGATTGAAAACTTCGATGCCATGGGGATTCACACTGGCGATTCCATCACTGTTGCACCGGCCCAAACCCTGACAGATAAAGAATACCAAATCATGCGTAACGCTTCGATGGCGGTACTGCGTGAAATCGGTGTGGAAACCGGAGGCTCTAACGTTCAGTTTGCGGTGAACCCGAAAAATGGCCGTTTAGTTATCATCGAAATGAACCCGCGGGTTTCCCGCTCTTCTGCATTGGCTTCGAAAGCGACAGGTTTCCCGATTGCTAAAATTGCCGCCAAGCTGGCGGTAGGTTATACCCTTGATGAACTGATGAATGATATCACTGGTGGTCGCACGCCAGCTTCCTTTGAACCTTCTATTGATTACGTAGTGACTAAAATTCCTCGTTTCAATTTCGAGAAATTTGCCGGCGCCAATGATCGCCTGACGACTCAGATGAAATCTGTTGGTGAGGTGATGGCGATTGGCCGTACTCAGCAAGAATCCATGCAAAAAGCGTTGCGTGGTTTGGAAGTGGGCGCAACCGGCTTTGATCCGAAAGTTAGTCTGGATGATCCACAAGCATTGACCAAAATACGCCGTGAATTGAAAGATGCTGGTGCGGAGCGTATTTGGTATATCGCCGATGCTTTCCGTGCCGGTATGTCGGTTGATGGTGTTTTCAATCTGACTGATATTGACCGCTGGTTCTTAGTGCAAATTGAAGAATTGGTGCGACTGGAAGAGCAAGTAGCTGAACAGGGAATTAACAGCCTGACTGTCGATTTCCTGCGTCATTTGAAACGCAAAGGTTTTGCTGACGCACGTCTGGCGCAACTGGTCGGTGTGGCGGAAAAAGAGATCCGCAAACTGCGTCACAAATATAATCTGTATCCGGTTTACAAACGGGTTGATACCTGTGCGGCAGAATTTGCGACTGATACCGCGTACATGTATTCCACTTATGAAGATGAGTGTGAAGCCAATCCGAATAGTGACAAGCCGAAAATCATGGTGTTGGGCGGTGGTCCTAATCGTATTGGACAAGGGATCGAGTTTGACTACTGCTGTGTTCATGCATCACTGGCACTGCGTGAAGATGGTTATGAAACCATTATGGTGAACTGTAACCCAGAAACAGTTTCAACGGATTACGACACTTCGGATCGCCTCTATTTCGAACCGGTTACTTTGGAAGATGTGCTTGAAATTGTGCGTGTTGAGCAGCCAAAAGGGGTGATTGTTCAGTATGGTGGGCAGACTCCGTTGAAATTGGCTCGTGAGTTGGAAACCGCAGGTGTGCCAATTATTGGTACCAGCCCGGATGCGATTGATCGTGCTGAAGATCGTGAGCGTTTCAAACAGGCGGTCAATCGTCTCGGTCTGAAACAACCAGAAAATGCCACTGTGGCGACGATTGAACGAGCGGTTGAGAAAGGGAATGCGCTGGGTTATCCGCTGGTGGTTCGCCCATCTTATGTTCTGGGTGGCCGTGCGATGGAAATCGTATATGACGAAGCTGACCTGCGTCGTTACTTCCAGACGGCGGTCAGTGTATCTAATGATGCCCCGGTACTGCTTGATCGTTTCCTTGATGATGCAATAGAAGTGGATGTTGATGCTATCTGTGACGGTGAACGTGTGCTGATTGGTGGCATTATGGAACACATTGAGCAGGCAGGTGTTCACTCCGGTGATTCCGCTTGTTCACTGCCGGCTTACACATTGAGTCAGGAAATTCAGGATGTCATGCGTCAGCAGGTAGAAAAACTGGCGTTTGAGTTGTGTGTCCGTGGTTTGATGAATGTCCAGTTTGCAGTCAAGAATGACGAGGTTTACCTGATTGAAGTCAACCCTCGCGCGGCTCGTACTGTGCCATTTGTTTCTAAAGCTACCGGTTTGCCATTGGCGAAAGTTGCCGCTCGTGTGATGGTGGGCCAGTCTCTGGCTGAACAGGGCGCAACTCAGGAGATCATCCCGCCATACTACTCGGTGAAAGAGGTTGTACTGCCTTTCAACAAATTCCCTGGTGTGGATCCGATTCTTGGGCCTGAAATGCGCTCAACCGGGGAAGTGATGGGTGTTGGCCGTACTTTTGCAGAAGCTTTCTCAAAAGCCCTGTTGGGATGTGACTCCAGAATGAAACAGAGTGGCAGAGCCCTTTTGTCGGTGCGTGATGGTGATAAAGGCCGAGTCGTAGATTTAGCGGCGAAGTTGTTGAAGCAGGGCTTTGAATTGGATGCGACTCACGGTACGGCAGTTGTGCTGGGTGAAGCGGGAATCAATCCTCGCTTGGTGAACAAAGTTCACGAAGGGCGTCCGCATATTCAGGATAGAATCAAAAATGGTGAGTATAGCTATATAGTGAACACCACCGCTGGTCGTCAGGCGATTGAGGATTCCAAGCTTATTCGCCGTAGTGCACTGCAATATAAAGTGCATTATGACACTACATTGAATGGCGGTTTTGCTACAACAATGGCACTGAGCGCAGATCCAACCGAGCAGGTGATCTCTGTACAGGAAATGCATGCGGAGATTAATAGCTAGTCTGTATTCTGATTAATTGAAGTAATAAAAAGGTGCGCTCTAATTTAAGCGCACTTTTTTTATATTCATTGAAAACTTAAAGGGAGGGAATGAACTCCTGTTATCCCAGTGCCACTTTGACACCTAAGCCAATCAAAACAACGCCAAGCAGTTTATCAATAATCTTTTGAGCTTTAACTAATCCACGGCGTACTGGCGCACTCTGGATCAATATTACCAATAATGGCCAATAGATGGCCGCCAGGCTCCAGATAATAAAGGCATACCATAATTTTTCATCAACACCCGAATTGACGTTTAGTATCTGAGTAAATATTGCCAGGAAGAATAAGGTTGCTTTTGGATTCAGCAGATTACATAGAAATCCCTGCATAAACGCTTTTTTAAAAGTGACAATTTGTCGTGTCTGGTCATCAAGAGTGACGGTATTTCCTCCGCGGGAAAGCAGGCTATTGATCCCGATCCAAATAAGATAAGCCGCTCCGGCATATTTCATCAGATTAAACAACCACGGAGTAGTGGTAATAAGAATAGCCAGTCCAGCGACACAGTAAACCATATGGCAGGCGATAGCGGCAATTAATCCCATCACTGTCATCATTGCGGCAGGACGTTGATAACGTATGGCATTTTTGACTACCAGAAAGAAATCGGGACCGGGAGAGAGCATGCCCAAAGTTGATATGGTGATGACGAACAGTGATGTTTCCAGCATAATGTACCCTATAGTTAATATTAGATTTGTTATTATTTTGATCAATAAATATCTTAATCGACAAATCAAGTATAAATGAATTTTTTGTACTTAAGAAAGTGTTGATCCTATCGACTGGGTACATCCCTTTCCGTATAGTGTCACCAATTTTTATACTATTTGCCTATAAGGTGACTCAATGAATATCAGCTTGATCGCTGCTTTAGCTATGGATCGGATTATCGGCATGGAGAATACAATGCCGTGGCATCTGCCGGGGGATCTGGCTTGGTTTAAACGTAATACATTGAATAAACCAGTCATTATGGGACGAGTAACTTATGAATCCATAGGTCGCCCATTGCCAGGGCGGCTCAATATTGTATTGAGTAGTCAACCGGGTAACGATGAACGTGTAACCTGGGTAAGTTCAGTTGATGAAGCACTGGCAGTAGCCGGTGATGCAGAAGAGATTATGGTGATGGGGGGCGGTAAAATTTATGACCAGTTCATCTCGCTGGCTAGCCGTATGTATCTGACTCATATTGATGCAGAAGTGATAGGTGATACTCATTTTCCTGATTATGAGCCAGATGAGTGGGATTCTGAATTTACTGAATACCATGATGCAGATGGATTAAATTCTCACAGCTACTGTTTTGAGATTTTACAACGCCGTATCTAATTGATAAAACACGCCGATGAACTTTCTTCACGGCGTGTCTGGTTTTAGTGCTGTTTTACGGCTGACAGCGATGGTTGCGTAAAATATTGTTTATCTTCCCAACGCAGTATGGTTAGCTCGCCTCCCCAGCAGCAACCTGTATCCAATGCATAAAATCTTTCTGGTACTCCCTGACCTTCCAGTGAGGCCCAGTGGCCGAAAACGATGGAATACTCTTCAGGGATTGGCAATGGCAGTTCAAACCAAGGTTTCAGCGGTGCGGGAGCACTTTCGGGTTTATCTTTGCAAAGCATATCTAGCTGACCATTTGGAAAACAGTAACGCATACGTGTTAATGCATTGGTACTGAAACGTAAGCGCCCCAGTCCAGAAAGTTCCGGTGACCAGTTATTCGGCATATCCCCATACATTGAATTGAGAAACAGAGGATAGCTGCTACTATTGAGCATGACTTCAACTTCGCCAGCGCATATTTTAGCTGTTTCCAGATCCCATTGGGGCGTAATACCCGCATGTGTCATGACCAGTTTCAGATCATCGTCGCACTGTAATAGCGGTTGTTTGCGTAGCCAATTAATTAATTCGTCTGCATCTGGAGCGGACAGTAATTCATTAATTTTGTCTTTAGGTTTATTACGGCTGATCCCGGCATAAACGCCTAATAAATGAAGATCATGATTGCCTAATACTATTTTTGCGGCTGAACCTAACTGTTTAACATACCGCAGAACTTCAAGAGAATCTGGGCCACGGGCAACTAAGTCTCCTGTCAGCCATAATGTATCCTTTTTGGGATCAAAATTGGCTTTAGTTAATAAAACTCGTAATTCATGATAGCAGCCATGAATATCACCGATCAGATAGGTAGACATAATTAATTAATCAGAGTTGGGATAGCCAAACGGAAAACCGGAATGGCAACGCGGAATGGATCACCATTGTGATCGACCATTTCATAATGGCCTTGCATCGTGCCTAAAGGCGTTTCTAATATAGCGCCACTGGTGTAACGGTATTCTGTACCAGGCAGGATTATGGGTTGTTCACCAACAACACCTTCCCCCTGAACTTCAGTCTGGTGACCGTCACTATTGGTAATTAGCCAATAACGGTTGATTAACTGAACCGGTTCGCGCCCAAGATTACGGATAGTGATTGTATAGGCAAAAACGAAACGCTGTTGCTCGGGATACGATTGGCTCTCGACATAAACACTTTGTACCTGAATAGAAACTCTGGGCGCATTAATCATGGTTGACTCCTGTTATGACTGCATTTCAGGTTGTTCCGATAACCAGTTTGCCATTTTGCAGTATTGCTCAACAGAAATATTCTCTGCGCGTGTACCTGGATTGATACCCAGTTCTGTGAGCTGTTCTACAGTGAAAAGATCACCGAGGCTGTTACGGATAGTTTTACGCCGTTGGTTGAAAGCCTGAGTAGTGATCCGGCTTAGCATACGAATATTTTTGACCGGGTGAGGTATGCTTTTGTGCGGTATCAGACGTACAACTGCTGAATCGACTTTAGGTGCGGGAGTAAACGCGGTTGGCGGTACTTCCAGCACTGGGATAACCTGACAATAATATTGGGCCATGACACTTAACCGCCCGAAAGCTTTGCTGCCGGGGCCTGCTACCAGTCGGTTTACTACCTCTTTTTGCAACATAAAATGCATATCAGCAATAGCATTAGTATAGCTGAAAAGGTGAAACATCAACGGCGTGGAAATATTGTAAGGTAAATTACCAAAGACCCGCAGCGGCAACTCTCTTTGTTGAGACAATTCGCTAAAATTAACGGTCATTGCATCTTGCTGGATAATGGTCAGCTTATCTTTTAATTGCGGATGAACTTGCAGACGTGCAGCTAAATCGCGGTCGAGTTCAACCACAGTCATTTTATCCATGCGCTCACCAACCGGTTCTGTCAATGCGCCAAGACCGGGGCCGATTTCCAGCACTGCCTGGCCTGGTTGTGGATTGATAGCGGTAACAATACTATCAATGACAAACTGATCGGTTAAAAAGTTTTGCCCGAAGCGTTTACGGGCGAAGTGCCCTTGGTGGACTCTATTATTCATTACTGTTTTGTATCATTTTAATTGCTAAATTCAATGCGGTGATAAAGCTTCCCACATCAGCTTGACCTGTACCAGCCAGTTCCAATGCTGTGCCATGATCGACAGAAGTACGGATAAACGGCAGGCCCAAGGTAATATTCACAGCTCTGCCAAAACCTTGATATTTTAACACGGGTAATCCCTGATCGTGATACATCGAGAGAACGGCGTCTGCATGTTGAAGATATTTAGGCTGGAACAGGGTATCTGCCGGCAAAGGTCCTTCTAATATAAGACCTTCTGCTCTCAGATTTTCTAACACGGGAATAATGACATCAATCTCTTCCCGCCCCATATGACCACCTTCTCCTGCATGGGGATTCAGACCACAAACATAAATACAGGGTTTTGCCAGGCCAAACTTTGTTTTTAAGTCATGGTTAAGGATCGTGATAACTTCCCGCAGACTATCGGCAGTGATGGATTTTGGTACATCAACAATGGGCAGATGCGTTGTTGCCAGAGCAACCCGAAGTTCCTCTGTCGCAAGCATCATGACAACCCGCTGACATCCACTGCGATCAGCAAAGAATTCGGTATGGCCGATAAAAGGCACGCCGGCATCATTGATATTCCCTTTATGAACCGGTCCTGTGACTAACGCTGAAAACTCGCCATTCAGGCAACCGTCGCAGGCTCTTGCCAGAGTTTCAGTCACATATCTGCCGTTTTCCTGCTTCAGCTCGCCGGCGATTGCCGGTACATGCAGAGGAACTGGCAATATAGTCAACGTTCCGGCAGCCTGGGGTTCGGGTATTTTATCAGGCGAATATTCTAATAATTGTAAAGGCAAATTGAGTTGTCTGGCCCTGTCCAGAAGTAAACTGGGGTCTGCGCAGGCGACCAATTGTATGGGCCAGCTTTGTTGAGCAAGAGCGACAGTCAAATCGGGCCCAATCCCGGCCGGTTCGCCGGGGGTAATCACAATAGGTTTATTGTTGTGCATCGCTGCCATCTAAAATTTTCACATAAGCTGAGGCGCGTTGTTCCTGCATCCAGCTTTGTGCTTCTTCGGTGAATTTACGGTTGAATAACATACGATAAGCACGATCTTTCTGAGCGACATCTGTTCTATCGACTTTACGGGTATCCAGCAATTGAATCAGATGCCAGCCAAAAGAGGAATGAACCGGTTGGCTGATTTCACCTTTATTCAGTCGCATTAACGCGTCACGGAAGGCGGGATCATAGATATCTGGTGTGGTCCAGCCGAGATCGCCACCACGCAGGGCTGAACCGGGATCTTCTGAAAACGCTTTTGCGGCATCAGCGAAATCCGTTTTTCCGCTGCGAATATTACCGGCGATTTGCTGCAACTGAGTACGCGCTTGATCATCGGTCATGACGGGTGAAATTTTCAGTAGAATATGACGGGCATGAACTTCAGTGACTGCGATTGTCGCATTACCGCCACGGATATCATTGACTTTGAGAATATGGAAACCAACACCAGAACGGATTGGGCCAACGACCGCGCCTTTCGGGGCTGATTGCAGTTGCTCGGCAAACAGGGTTGGCAATTCTTGAAGCTTACTCCAACCCATATTACCGCCTTTCAGGGCTTGTGGATCAGCGGAATAGGCGATAGCCAGTTTACCGAAGTCAACGCCATGCTTAAGTTCAGACATAATTTTCTGTACTACAGCCGTGGCTTTTTCCATTTGTGCCTGGTCAGGGTTTTCTGGTAGTGGGATCAGAATGTGGCTGATATTCAGTTCAGTATCATAAGCATTCTGGTTGCCAATTTGTTTCGCTAAGGCGTCAATTTCCTGAGGCAGAATGGTGACACGACGGCGAACTTCATTGTTGCGCACTTCTGCAATGATCATCTCCTTACGGATCTGATTACGATAAGTATCGAAATTCATCCCGTCAGCAGCGATACGGAGTTTCATCTGATCCACAGTTATATGGTTCTGGGCTGCAATATTTGCAATGGTGGAATCCAGAGCCTGATCAGGAATGGCGATCCCCATCTGTTTTGCCATTTGTAGCAGGATATTATCCATAATCAGACGCTCAAGGATCTGATTATGTAGCATTTTCTCGTCCGGTATCTGCTGGCCTGCACGTTGCGCATCCAGTTTAACGGACTGTAAGAGGCTGCTGATGTCGCTTTCCAGTACTACCCCATTATTGACAACCGCAGCGATTTTATCCATTTGCTGAGGTGCAGCGAAGGCGGTACTCACTGAAAACATCAATCCGAGAATGAGCGTTCTCCAGTTCTTCATACTTTTCCCATCATATGTAGGTTCCGCGATAGCGGACTTATATTGTTTAATATCAAAGCGTTATTAGCATCAGAATGCACGCTGGTATGGCATGATGCCAGACTGCAACATTTTCTGGCTACCCAGACTATGATTGTTACTTAAGCCTCGGAGTTCAAAATTAAATGACCATTTGTTGTCATATTCACTATTGTTGTCTTTCCAACCAACGATTTTACGCTCATAACCGACGTTAACCGCCCAGCAGCAAGTGTTGTATTGTAAGCCCACTAACTGACTTGCAGGTTGCTGCTCTTTGGTATCATAGTAGTAAGCGCCAACCAAAGCCCAGCGATCACTTAACGGCCAGCTTGCAACCAGACCAAGTTGAGAAATCCCTTGCTGGAAGGCTGGGGCATTTTTAGCTGTGGCCTGGATATAATCTCTGTCAACAAAACGATAGTTCAACTGGATAAGCCGGTCTGCATCACGGCGATATTCCAGTACGGTATTCCCCATCGTTACGCTGCCCAGACGGGTATCGTACTGCACACCGCCTTTTAAACCCCAGGAATCATTAATTTTCCAGTAAGTATCACCAGCCCAGGTCATCATACCTGTTCTGTCTTTACTGTTAATGATATTTTCCTCACCGGTACGTGGACGTTCAAAGTAATAGATTTGACCTAACGACAGGTTAAAACGTTCAACTAAACTCTCATCATAAATGCGGGTAGTGAGGCCGGTAGTGACTTGATTAGCGGATGAAATGCGGTCCAGGCCACCATAAAAGCGCTCACGGAACAGGCCGGTATAGTCAGTTTGCAGTAAAGATGAATCGAAGTTATTGATATTATCCTGGTTTTTGTATGGCACATACAGATACTGAACCTGTGGTTCCAGCGTTTGGGTGTAATCGCTGTTCAGGTATGTTGAACGTTCAAACACCATTTTGGCTTCACTTTTGAACTGCGGCAGAACCCGGTTAACCGATTCTTTATATTCAGTATTTTCAAGAGATTTGGGAATATCCTGCTGATAGTGAGTCGACATCAGCTTAACTTCATTATTCATACTGGCCCAGCCATTGGAAAGTGGCAGGTTAATGGAGGGTTCCAAATGCCAGCGGGTTGCTTCCGGATTATCTTTACCTACACTGGTAAATTTTACCGCCTGACCATAGACCTTAAGATCAAATGGCCCCAGATCGTTTTTGTAATAGTTCAGATCTAACTGTGGTTCAGCTCTGTAGGCTTTTCTATTGGTATCTTTAGAAAAAATCTGGAATTGTTTAGTGGATAAGGTGGCATTCCAGTTTTGTTGAGCATATCCCAGGCTAAGTTTCTGTGTAGCATAGCCGTCGGTGGTGGAACCATATTGAGAACTAAAGTCAGAAAAATATTCAGGATCACTGACTTTGGTATAGTCGATATTAAAGCGCCATACCTGATCCATCACACCACTGTGTCCCCAGTAAAATAACCAGCGATTATCACTCTCTCTGGCGGTACGTGTTCTTGCATTTTTATCTTTAACATACAGATCGTCATTATTCAGCCAGTCGAACGCAAGTGTACCTGCACCTGCTTTGGTTAAATAACGGAATTCATTATCCAGTTTTAAACCACGTCTACTGATATAATGCGGCGTAATCGTGGCATCATAATTCGGTGCGATATTCCAGTAATAGGGCAGAATAAATTCAACACCGTTATTTTTGGAATAGCTGGCGTTAGGAATAAGGAAACCAGAGCGGCGTTTAGTGCCGATCGGTAATTGAAGATAGGGACTATAAAATACCGGAACATTCGCCACTCTGAAACGGGCATTCCATATTTCAGCGACTTCTTCTTCTCGGTCGAGAATGACTTCGGAGCCAACAACGCTCCAGCTATCATTACCAGGCAGGCAGGAAGTAAAAGAACCATTATCCAGAATGGCATAACGGTTTTCACCACGCAGTTTCATTTTATCTGCGATGCCGCGTCCCTGACGCCCGACCATCTGATAATCGGCTTGATCCATATCTGTGTCTTTATTATTTAAATTAGACCAAGCGCGTGGACCTTTCAGAATAATTTGGGGGTCGTCATAATGAACATTGCCCGTAGCAGTAGCAGTCCTTAATGGAACTTCATCCTCTGTTTGATCAAGTTGTACCTTATCGGCGGTCAGCGTTTTATTACCCTGTGTAATATTGACATTACCGCTGAACTTAGCAGAACGTGGATAATCTGCGTGTGAGTCATCTGCCAGGATATTGATAGGAAGTTGATTTAGATCGCCATTAATTATTGGCTGGTCGTAAACAGGTATACCCAGCATGCATTGTGCTGCGAGATCAGCATGTGCATGCTGACTATAAAGTGCGGCCCATACCATTGTGGCCAGCAAAGTTGGATAACATTTCTTCATAGATATTTATGCGGTTCCGTCATCAGTGGCGTTATGCCGGCAAACCTCAAGAGACTAGCGCACTCAATGAGTATGCGCCAGTGTAAAGTCATACCTTTACTTATCTTGCCGTTAGGCACGGGGCTGAATGAATAGTATGATAATGCAAAACTACACTCAGAGCATTGATGAATTGAGGAGTATATGCATTATTGGGGAAAATTGCTTGGTCTGATCTTTGGTGTCATGTCTGGAGCAGGCTTCTGGGGTATTGTCATTGGCCTGTTTGTTGGTCATCTGTTTGATAGGGCCAGTGTACGGAGAAGCCAGGGTTTTTTTGCAAATAATCAGTCCCGCCAGATGCTGTTTTTCAGTAGTACCTTTCAGGTGATGGGGCATATTACTAAATCAAAAGGACGGGTGACTGAAACAGATATCCAGCTTGCCAGCCAGTTAATGGACCGGATGCAACTTCATGGGCAAGCTAGGACTGCGGCCCAGCACGCTTTTCGTGAGGGTAAAGAGCTGAATTTTCCTTTGCGTGAGACATTGAGACAATTACGTCGTGCCTGTTTCGGTCGGTCTGACTTAATTCGGATGTTTTTGGAGATTCAGTTGCAGGCTGCATTTTCTGATGGTCAGTTGCATCCGAATGAAAGGAAAGTGTTGTTTATCATTGCTGATGAACTTGGGATCTCCCGTAACCAGTTTGAACAATTCCTTGCCATGATGGAAGGTGGCCGTCATTTCAGTGGTGGTGGAGAGTGGCGGCAGCATCAGTATGGTAGCTACCAGAGCACTGTTCAGGGGCCA
Source organism: Photorhabdus khanii NC19 (assembly GCF_000517265.1). GTDB lineage: Bacteria > Pseudomonadota > Gammaproteobacteria > Enterobacterales > Enterobacteriaceae > Photorhabdus > Photorhabdus khanii. The sequence continues at coordinate 131,782 of NZ_AYSJ01000004.1, read as the reverse complement.
ACCCTGGCGGACGCCTGTAAGGTGCTAGGTGTGCGTGAAAGTGATGACGTGACAACAATTAAACGTGCCTATCGTAAACTGATGAGTGAACATCATCCTGATAAGCTGGTGGCAAAAGGTTTACCACCGGAAATGATGGAGATTGCTAAACAAAAAGCCCAGTCAATTCAAGCTGCTTATGATCTGATTAAAAAAGAGAAAGGTTTTAAGTAAGCTATTTTTTCTTTTTTAAAACATGCTATTAAACATATAGAGGAATAAAATCCCCTACTGTTATTGAGTTTATTTTTTATTCCTTTAAAATATTAGAGTATTTTATATATTTTTGACTTTAAATAAATTGAGGAATGAGAAAATGGCAAGTATCCGTATTCTTTCGGGTTATTTTGGCTTGGCCTTGTGCCTGATATTGGCTTCATTGGATTCGGTTACCGTATTTGTCTATTAATCAAAAATCGGCTTTACACTGAAAATGCATTGGGGTTCCATAGGCCGGATGAGCGATATGTAGTTCCTGTGCATGTAATTGCAGGCGAGGCGCCATTGCTCTTGCCTGCTGATGAGCGTAAAACCGATCTCCCAGAATAGGGTGCTCAAGTGCCAGCATGTGTACCCTGAGCTGATGTGAACGACCTGTTATTGGTGAGAGTTTTACCCGGGTCGCTTCATCTTCGTAAGCGAGTACTTCGTATTCAGTTTGAGCTGATTTTCCGGTTTCAAAACAAACTTTCTGCTTTGGTCGGTTCGGCCAGTCACAAATCAGCGGTAGATCGACCATGCCGGTTTCTGGTTCCAGACGTCCCCAAATCCGTGCAATATAGGTTTTTTTCGGTTCCCGTTCACGGAACTGGCGTTTCAATTCACGCTCTGCATCTTTAGTCAATGCAACCACCATTACGCCGCTGGTTGCCATATCCAGCCGGTGAACAGATTCTGCTGTCGAAAACTGCTGTTGTATCCGCGTCATAATGCTGTCTTTATGTTCTTCTGCCCGGCCAGGAACAGAGAGTAGCCCACTGGGTTTGTTGACCACAATGATGTGTTGATCCTGATAGAGCACATGTAGCCAGGGATCGGTGGGAGGGTTATAAGCTTCCATTGAGGCTCCGGTAGCAGAATATCATAAGGAGGCGTGGGAATAGGGGTCTTGGTGAGAGACACCCCATCCCGGTCCCGCCTCCGGGTATTTCTAATACTTACTGATGCGTAACAACAACAAGGCGAATAGCATCCAGACGCCAGCTTGCCTGATTCAGGTTAAGCAATAACTGTTGGCGATTGGATTCAATCGCTTCCAACTCATCATCACGAATATTCGGATTGACGGCTTTGAGTGCTTCCAAGCGGCAAAGTTCAGCCGTGAGTTTTTCATCAGCTTCCTGTTTCGCTTGTTCAATCAATGATTGAGCCTGTGTTTCTATCAAACCTTCTGCTTGCTGTAGAATAGCGTGAACTTCTTTTTGTACCGCATTAACCAGCTTACTCGCAGTATGACGATTGACGGCGTTAAGTTGGCGGTTAAAGCTTTCAAATTCCACCTGACCAGCCAGATTGTTGCCTTTCAAGTCCATCAGTATCCGCAATGGTGTTGGTGGCAGGAAACGGGTCAATTGCAGATGTTTTGGCGCTTGTGCTTCAACCACATAAATCAGCTCTACCAGCAGGGTTCCAACGGGTAATGCTTTATTTTTCAAAAGAGAGACAGCACAGCTGCCGGTATCACCGGAAAGGATCAGGTCCAACCCATTACGGATAATCGGGTGTTCCCAACTGATAAACTGGGCATCTTCACGGGACAGCGCTTGTTCACGATCGAATGTGATAGTACAGCCATCTTGTGGCAGCCCTGGGAAATCCGGAACCAGCATATGATCGGATGGTGTCAGCACAATCATGTTGTCGCTGCGATCTTCCTGATTGATACCAACGATATCAAACAAGTTGAGAGAGAAATTCACCAGTTCAGTATCACCATCATACTTTGCAATTTTTTCTGCTAACTGTAAGCCATGTTCTCCGCCATTGGAGTTCATTTCCAGCAGCCGGTCGCGGCCTTGCTCCAGTTGTAATTTGAGCTGCTCATGTTGTTGGCGGCATTGCTCAATAAACTCACCAAATTTTTCCTGTTCATTTGGTTTGGCAAGATAGCTCAGCAGAGTTTCATAATAGTTATCGTAGATAGTACGGCCTGTTGGGCAGGTGTGTTCGAATGCATCCAGACCTTCATGATACCACCGGATCAGAACGGCCTGTGCGGTATTTTCCAGATAGGGCACACTGATTTGGATATCACGGCTTTGGCCGATACGATCCAGACGTCCGATACGTTGTTCCAGTAAATCCGGGTTGAATGGCAAATCGAACATGACTAACTGGTTGGCGAACTGGAAGTTACGGCCTTCTGAGCCAATTTCGGAGCACAGTAACACCTGTGCCCCCTCTTCTTCAGAAGCAAAGTAGGCAGCGGCGCGGTCACGTTCAACCAGTGATAATCCTTCATGGAAAACAGCACCGCGAATGCCTTCGCGTTCACGCAGTATCTGCTCCAGGTGTAGAGCTGTGGTTGCTTTAGCACAAATGACCAGCACTTTTTCATCGCGGTTTGCGGTCAGGAAACCCAGTAACCATTCTACGCGGGGATCAAAATTCCACCAGGTGGCGTTTTCGCCTTCAAACTCCTGATAAATCTGCTCTGGGTAAAGCATATCCCTTGCGCGTGATTCCAGCGATTTTTTAGCGCCCATAATATCGGAGACTTTAATGGCTGTTTGATATTGGGCTGGCAGAGGTAACTTAATCTGGTGCAGTTCCCGATGAGGAAAGCCTTTCACACCATTACGGGTATTACGGAACAGAATACGACTGGTACCGTGGCGATCCATCAGCATGGAAATCAGTTCACGGCGTGCGGTTTCACTTTCAGCACTATGACTGTTGGCTGCTTTTAGTAGAGGCTCAATATCCTGCTCACTAATCAGCTCACCCATCAGATTTAATTGATTGTTGTTAAGTTGTTCACCAGATAACAGCAGAGTTACGGCATCGGCAACCGGGCGGTAGTTTTGTTGTTCGTCAATAAAAGCCTGATAATCATGAAAACGGCTTGGATCAAGCAGGCGCAGGCGGGCAAAATGGCTTTCCTGTCCTAACTGCTCTGGTGTTGCGGTCAGCAGCAGTACACCAGGGATCTGTTCAGCCAATTCTTCAATAACCTGGTATTCTCGACTTGGTGCATCTTCACTCCAGGCCAGGTGGTGAGCTTCATCCACCACCATCAGATCCCAATTGGCTTCAAGCATATGCTCAAAACGTTGTTTATTACGGCGGACAAAATCCAGCGAGCAAAGTATCAGTTGTTCTGTTTCAAATGGATTATCGCTGTCATGTCGGGCTTCGGTATAGCGGCTGTCATCAAACAGGGCAAAACGGAGATTGAAACGGCGCAGCATCTCTACCAGCCATTGGTGCTGAAGACTGTCTGGCACAATAACCAGAACACGTTCAGCGCGACCTGCCAGCAGTTGCTGGTGGATGATCATCCCGGCTTCAATGGTTTTACCCAAGCCGACTTCATCAGCCAACAATACCCTTGGCGCGTGGCGTTTGCCTACTTCATTAGCGATATGAAGCTGATGGGGGATCAAGCTTGCGCGGATACCTCGCAGACCACTTTCAGCCAGTTTAAATTGTTCGCTTTGATATTTACGGGCGCGAAAGCGCAAGGCAAAGCGATCCATGCGGTCAATCTGACCGGCAAACAAGCGATCCTGTGGCTTGTTGAAGGTGAGTTTGCTGTCGAGGAACACTTCGCGCAGACTGACATTCTCTTCCAGAGTATCAAGACGTGTACCTGTATAAATAATCAGGCCATTCTCTTGCTGGACTTCATCCACTTTGAGTTGCCAGCCTTCATGGCTGGTGACAACATCCCCCGAGTTAAACATAACGCGGGTAATAGGAGAATCATTGCGTGCGTAAAGGCGGTTTTCACCGCTGGCAGGAAAAAGCAAAGTGACCATTCGTGCGTCCAATGCAACAACGGTTCCTAATCCAAGTTCGCTTTCTGTATCGCTGATCCAGCGTTGACCGAGGGTAAATGGCATAAATTTTGACTCAGTTTCTGTTAGATAAATGTTATTTATAGGTGAAGGACGACAGCTTTTATTTGATTTAACGAAGATAACGGGCAGATAGCAAGATGCCCACAAATCGCCTTATCACTCGTTAAAGGGGCGATATGTTAATGGAAGCAAAGCCGGTCGTCACCTGCAAAAAATAGTAATCAGCCAAAAGGCATTACCATCTGTCCGGTGAGTAAAGTTATAAAATCATCCTGTAAAAATGGCAGGATAGCATCAGCGATAGGTTGAAGCTGTTTATTGATATAGTGATCATAGTCCGGTGATGAATGCAGATTTTCCAGTGGTTCCGGCCCGGATAGTGTCATGACATAGCTTATCCACCCCCCATTTTGGTACTGCAAGGGCCGGTTGTGTTGCAGATTGTATTCATCTGCCAGCCTTGCTGCTCTCACATGGGGTGGTACATTGCGCTGATAGTCAGACAGCTTACGGCCCAACCTTTTACGGTAGGTTAGTTTATCATCAAATTTTCCTTTTTGGGTACTGGTAACATAACCACGGATAAACTCCTGATAAGGCTGCTCATGAAAAATCAGTGAATACAATTGCTTCTGGAAATCTTGCGCCAGAGGTGTCCAGTCAGTGCGTACCGTTTCCAGACCTTTATAGACTATGCGGTCACCACTCAGACCGGCATAACGTTTTTTACTGCCTTGTTCAGCACCACGGATGGTTGGCATTAGGAAGCGGCGATAGTGAGTTTCAAATTCCAGCTCAAGGGTACTTTTAAGCCCAAAATGTTCTTGCAGGTACTTTTGCCACCATTGGTTAACGAACTGCGCAAGTTCTTTGCCGGTACTGATAGCCTGTTCTTCCTCATGTGCCTGTTTCAGCCATATAAAGATAGAATCTGTATCACCGTAGATAACTTGATAGTCTTGAGATTCAATCAGCTTTCTGGTCTGGAGCATAATTTCGTGGCCGCGCATAGTGATAGAAGACGTCAGACGCGGGTCGAAGAAACGACAGCCCTCTGCCCCAAGAACACCGTAGAAAGCGTTCATGATGATCTTCAATGCTTGTGACAATGGGGCGTTATGCTGTTTTTTTGCTGCGTCACGTTCATGCCAGATTTGCGTCACGATATCAGGCAGACAGTGCTGGGTACGGGAAAAGAAGGCGTTGCGAAAACCGGGAACTGCATGCTCGCTGTCCGACTGTGCCAGACCTTCCACCATACCGACAGGATCGATAAGAAAAGTGCGGATAATCGAGGGGTACAGACTTTTATAATCCAGTACCAGCACTGAATCATACAAACCGGGCCGAGAATCCATCACGAAACCGCCTGGGCTGTTATCTTCGGGTCTCCCACCTGGATTAGGGGCCACATAACCGATACGGTGCATTCTTGGCATGTAAAGATGAGTGAAAGCCGTGACTGAGCCACCACTGCGATCTACGGCGAGACCGGTAACTGTTGCTCTGTCCAGTAAGAATTCCATTAAGTGGGTTTTATCGAAAATCCGGTTTACCAGAATACAGTCTTGCAGATTATATTGCGCCAGTGCGGGCTTATCTTGCTGGAAACGGCGGTCAATCTCATCCATACGCTGATAGGGCGTATTAATGGCTTTACCTTCACCTAATAGTTCCTGTGCTACATATTCCAGACTAAAAGAAGGAAAATTCCAGGTAGCGGTTTTCAGTGCTTCAATACCATCAATAATCAACCGGCCGGCGGTGGAAGCGAAAAAGTGCCCCGATTTAAAGCCGTGCTCCCGCCATTCCAGTAACCCTCCGGCCCGTCCAAATTTCAGCGGGACACCGTAGCGTTCAGCATGTTTTTGTAAAATGCGTAGATCGAACTGAATCAGGTTCCAGCCAATAATGGCGTCAGGGTCATATTTTTCCAGCCACTCGTTAAGTCTTTCCAGCATTTGTGGACGACTTGCTACATATTCCAAATCGAAATTTACCGGGTGTTCATTACCGTTAGCAGGGCCAAGCATAAATACTTTTTGCTGATCACATCCTGCTAATCCGATGGAATAAAGTTCTCCATGTTGACTGGTTTCAATATCCAGGGATACCCATTTCAATGTTGGGCGATAAGCCGGGTTGGGTTTCATTTGATAGCTGCCATTAGGTGCCTGACTGAACCAGATGGGAGCAGTGATAAAACGTTCCATCATAAATCTGTCTGGTGGACGGATATCTGCTTCATAAACCTGAATTTCCTGTTGCTGTAGCACTTTCTCAATCCGTTGTAACTGCCGATATTGCTGGCAATAAAGTGCGGCAACAGGTTGGCGATTGAAATCTTTTAATGAAAGTGGGCGAAGATGGTAGTTGCGCTCTTGTGCCAGAATTTTTTCCGCTTGCGGCATATTGGCTTGCGGGATAAAAGCAACAGCTTGTTGGTGAAGAATTTTTATATGACGTGGCCCCTGATCTGTCACCAGCCAGTATTCCACTTCAATACCCGAGGGAGTATCTCGCCAGTGGCGTGTCAGTATAAAACCTTGTTCAGCATGATTCTGTTGCATCATAGAGGTTGGCGCTTATATTTGTTGAAAATAACCACAATTATAGCATTGGGCAATGGTTATTTGTACAGTTGTTTGAACTCGCTATATCGTGATGTGATGTATAACTGATCATCGAAGCACTGCTTTATTACAAAGAACGGAAAGTAAAATAGCCCTAATGGGATAGGCAGGGATTATTGAATATATCTATGAGAGTATAGTAAGAGAAAACGTATTACGTTTGTTATAAGTAATACGTTTTTAATATTATTTGGCTTTATTCTTATATATATTTCTATAATTTCATACTACCAAGAATTAAAGTTACAGTAATGATGGATAATAACGTAGTCCATGTGATAATAGATGCCATTGCCTCATGGTCACCTCCCATTTGTCTGGCTAATATATAAGCATTACCGGCACAAGGCACGGCGGAATATAGAATAGCAATATTCGCAGGCACGCCTGATGCACCTAAATATTTAATTATCAAGATGGTGATAAGTGGCATGACAACCAGCTTGAGTATAGTTGCATAGGAGATCGAAAGTAGCTTTCTTATATGCATGCTGATGATCAATCCAGCGCCTACAGACATTAAGCTTAATGGTGTGGCTGCATTAGATAGATAGATAAAAAGTTGCTTAATTGAACCAGTAATATGAATGTTAAAGAAGTTTAGTAACACACCAATGATTGCGCCAATGATGAGTGGGTTTTTAGCTAAAGCAAGGATAGCACTACTGAGGCTTTTTTTACTTCCACTACCATAATGATTCATGACCAGTACACTCATAATATTGGTGATAATTATCATATAGGCGACAAAAAATCCGGATAATGCAACACCTTCACTGCCAAATAGTGATTGTGAAAGGGCTATAAAAACATATGAATTATATCTAACTCCACCTTGAAAAATAGAGGTAAATAGAGCGGGTGTAGTATTAAATAAAAATCTACCAAAGAAAATAATAATAGCGACTATTATTGTGGAACTTATTGTTGATACTATTGGGTAGAAATTGTCAGCGCCAGAAAAATTAGCTTCGCTAATATCTAAAATTAATAAAGCAGGAAAAAATAGATAGTAAACAAATTTATCTGAAAAGTTCCAGAAATTAGAAACATCTTTTATATATTTTTTAGATAAGAAACCAAGAATAATTAGTAGAAATATAGGCAGAATTGAAAAGAAAACATTTAGCATCTGAAGATCCTTCTAAATAGAGAAAATTCTATTTTCGATTTGGTTTAAATATCTATGATTCCAAAGATTTGGTGAGATAAATACACGTTGCAACCAACGTAATGGAGTTCCTCTATTATCGAATGTTGGTGTGAATTTATCTCTTGAATGCAAAGTGAATCTGTTATCTATATATACTAAATCTCCTGGTTCAATATGTATTCCTACCGAATTTTCTTTAATCAAACAGTAGAATTTTTCCAAAGCAATTTCAGCTTTAGTTGTACTTGCTGTTATCATACCGGGATAAAATACAGCGCTGATGTCGGGTAATATATGATTTTCTGATATAAGTGGGACAAGATGGGTCTCTTCTTTCCCAATCACTGTGGATTGTCTCCAGCGGTAAGGTAATTTAATACTGTACAATGGTGCTGCTAATATCTCTATATCTTCTTTCTCTAATTGAGCAATGGATATACGTGAGTCTGATATATGTGTCAGAGGACCACCGGGATCATTCCTGACTCCTGTAAGTAATAAGCCTAGTGGTGAAACATTATATTGTTCTAAATGTTTTAACGCTGCATTTTCAATATGAAAATCAAGTTCAACATCAAATCCTAAACCTGTATATTCATTTTTCGATTCATGAGTTGGAATCAGGTTATTAATTAACTCTTTACCTTCAAAAAACATCGAATAGGGTTCACCGATGAGTGAAGCTATACCTGTTAAAAGGTTTTCACTAATATTTCCTGATTTTGCTGAGGGAGTATATTGGTTTGGTGATGGAGAGAAGAATATTTCACAGTCTATTGGCGTATTCTTTAGAATTATGTATGGCCTGGGATCTATAGATGCCCGCTGTTTATTCAGGGCTGATATTATCCTTACAGGTAAAAAAGACATCATTGCAGATCTTACTGCGTGAATATATAAATCACTCCCCGTAGGATCGTAATTAATTTTATTTAATGCTAAAAATAGGTCATGTTTTTCTTGCTTGGTTAATTGAAATAAGTTCTGATAATCCATTTATCATTCTCTTTGAAAAATAATAATGTTAATAACCGCAAAAACAAGAATATGTTACATTTATTATTCGGTTTTAAAACTAAAATTAACAAATAGTGTGATGTTAATCACCTTAAATAACTGATTGTATTTGATTGTTTTTTTGAACTATTAGGATGTGATGGAAAATCATATTTATAATCGAGAGTGATTTAGGTAACTTGAACGTCTAAAAGTTAATTTAAATAGAGTGATGTCTGGCAGGCAGGCGTGTCGGAGTTATGATTACATGTTAACGATTTTGTTAAATCGAATTCCTGGATTTCTTTTATAAAAATACCATTATGATTTCGTATCAAATCGCCAAATTTTCGTTGCCTTATAAAGCACGCGGCGAATTAACTATATGGAAAATATTAGAACAATATTACGCTTATCCCGTCTAGCAATAAAGCATAAATCTAGCGTAGTAAGTATAGAACCAATAAAGAATAAAAACGGAGGTAAAAACAAAATAGCTTATTGATCTAATTTTATTGTTTTTAAATAAAACATATGACTTGTAAAAACAGGCTATATAAAAAGGACTAAGTGGGATTAAGATAAATATGGAAGTGATTATATCAATACCTCCATCTTCATATTGCCATATATCACAGTCAACTGAGTTGAAGTCAAAAAGGTCTGTAACCCTGGGAAAAGCGAATGAGTTAATTAATCCAAAGGATAAAAAACTTAACATAAAAAATGTAAATATATCTGATATTTTCATTTTTTATCCTTTAAGTAAATTATCTAAATAATCCAGCCGTTTATATATACTTACTCCGTAAGAAATCCATTTTTTTTCATCAGTAGTGCTTAATTCAGGCGGAGTATTCATTATTCTTATGAAAAATCTCCCTTTTCTCTTGTTATACCACGATTATATCTAGAACCAGCCATGATATATTGTTCTTTTGTTAATTTCTTGGTATCTGCAGTAGGATAATCATAGAGAATTAAATCTCTTAAATAACGAGCAACCATTTTAATATTAAATTCATCAATTTGAAGGCAAGTTGCAATTTCTAACTGGTCTGTTGTTGTTAATGTATTTGAGTCGAAACCCATCATATCTGCTACATGTCTTATCTGTATTGCAACTATACCCGTAGAAGTTTCATTTGAGCCTTTTGAGCGAGTTTTATCAAGGTTAAAAGCCTGTTCACGCCATTGTCTCATTGCAATAGTGTTTAACTTCCACATATCTGGTTTACCGTCCGCTTCTATTCTGGCAACACCTGCCAAAAGATTTGGCGGGATTTGTTCTATATGGGCATATTTTAAAATTAGGTTCCTGTTATATTTTACATATGCATCTTTATAACCATCCAGATAATTCACTGAGCCTGGAATAAATCGATTAAGAAAATAAATCGAAGCATCTATTTCATCTCATCGCCTAAAAGATGGCCTGGAACTTGGGTCATATGTACAGAAATTATTACTTAATGCCCTGTCACGTAATTTATTCATTTTTAATAAACCTCATCATCTCTGGTACTATAAGCAGAAGTACCCGCAATGTGGTGACTCCAAATTATATTTTGATAAATGACAGAGATACTCTCTTCTGGTTGATTCTCTGCATGAGTTAAAGAGTGAGGGTAATTAATATTAAAAGCATTTATTTTTGCTTTTGTTAATTCTATTGAATAAAACTTTTCTTGAGCACCTTCTGATGAAGTTCTTCGTTGTTTGAAATTGCTAGTCCAAGTAAAGGAGAGGATTTATCGATGGGTTTTATGATATTAAAAGGATGATGGCTTACATGTTGTACGCGAGTTAAAGAATGTGTAGCGGAGTAAACTAATATTTGATCCCTGTGGTTCTCTTGATATTTATTACCAATAGAATCAAAAGTAGAACAGCCTGCTGAGATTAACCCTTGGTTCTTTCCTTTTATGGTCGCATAAATCAAATTAGACATTATTAAATCCTTTATGAAAAATTAATACATAAAAAATACTTATAACAAAAAAGATTTACACCATCCAATTTTATTTTTAAAATATAGACCTTAGTCACAGAAGAAAATAATCGAAATACCAAGCCATATCCTATTCCCATTTATTCTGATAGCGATGGAATTAATAACGCCTAATTAGAGTCTACCTTCCTTCCCAAAATAGCCGCTTCAGGAACAATACCGGCAACCAGTGCATTTGTTGAACCGTCATAATGAATATTGCCATCAACAACTAATAAAGCGCGGTCAGCTATACGGGCGGCATCATCCAGATTATGCGAAACCATCAGCAAAGTAAGCTGGCGTTCATTGCAAACTTGCTCCAGTAATATCAACATTTCATTACGCAGTGCTGGATCAAGAGCAGAAAAGGGCTCATCAAGTAACAGAATTGGCTGCTGGCGCACTAAACAACGCGCTAATGCTGCTCGTTGTCGTTGTCCACCAGAAAGTTGAGCAGGCAGGCGGGTAAGGCAATCTTCCAACGAAACTTGGGAGACTATTTGCTGTAATGTCTGTTGCTGTTTGCTATTAAGGCGTAATCCGGGATGTAATCCCAACCCAATATTCTGTTCAATCGTCAGATGAGAGAAGAGGTTATTTTCTTGAAATAACATGGATACGGGGCGCTGAGAAGGTGGCGTATTGGTGTGATTTTTTCCATTCAGCCATACGGAACCTTTTTCTGCTGTTTGAAAACCGGCGATCAGGTTCAGTAATGTACTTTTACCTGCTCCACTAGGGCCAAGAATAGCGATACGCTCCCCAGCCTGAATCTGCAAGTCAAAGAACATCACCAGATGTTCATAGGTGTAAGTCAGATTCTCAAGTTTAAGCATTATGTCGCCCCGGTAAGCGTTCAAGTAAACTAAACAGCATAAAACATAATAATAACAGCAATAAGGCGGTGACTGCGCCATCTTGACTACGGTAAGCCCCTATTTGCTGGTACAGATAGAAAGGAAGTGTACGGAAATCTTCATTACCAAACAGCGCGACCACACCAAAATCCCCAATCGAAAGGACACAAGCAAAAGCCAAAGCTTGCGCCAGCGGGATTTTCAGTGCTTTTAGCTCAATCCAACACAGTCGGTTAATACCTTGAATATTCAGGGATCGGCACAACGGATTATAGCGGGCTGCCAGATCTTTCATCGGATTATCCAGAACTTTCAATGCATAAGGAATTGCCATCAGTGCGTTGGTTAAAATCACCAGACCATAGGGTGAGCGGGGCAGGCCGATGGTGTCGTTAAGGAGGAGAAAAAAACCGGTTGCCAGCACGATGCCGGGCATCGCCAGGATCAACAAACCGCTTATTTCCATCGCTTGTCCCCAGCGGGGTGAATAACGCAGGTACAACTCGCGGCTGCTCCACAGCAGCATCATTGTGAATAAAACACACAGTAATCCGGCACCTAAAGCAATCACAACGGATGTGATAAATGCCTGCCACAATGCAGGTTGGCGTAATACGTTGAATAACCCGCTGTTCAGACCATCCACCACAACAGCTAACAATGGAGGCACCAGCAGTAACAGTGCTGCGGTAATTAACACGCTGTCACAGATTTTTCTCAGTAAAGTATCCTGTGGATTACGCCACTGCTGTTGATTGCTATAGCCGATGGATAGAGCACTGTTAAGTTTCTGACTAAGAAGAACCAGGCCAAGACAGCAAGTCAGCTGAATCAAAGCCAGTAACGCGGCACGGCCGAGATCGTAGTCATAGCTTAACGCCTGATAGATTGCCAGCTCGACAGTCGTTGCCGCAGGCCCGCCACCTAAAGCCAGCACGGTGGCAAAACTGGCAAAACAGAGCATAAAAATCAGCGCGCCGGTTGGCAGGATTTGGCGGCGCAGGTAAGGCCATTCAACGAAACGAAAATGTTGCCATTCATTCATACCCAACTGTGAGGCTAATTGCCGTTGTTCCACCGCAATGTTTTCCAGTGATTGCAGTAACAGCCGTGTTGCCAGTGGCATATTAAAGAAGATATGCGCCAGCAAAATGCCCTGTAAACCATAAGGGGTGAAAGGGTAATTGATACCGGCCCATTCACAGAACTGTGCCAGCCAGCCGACTCTGCCATAGACAGTTAGAATGCCGAACAGAGCGACCAGTACCGGCAAAACCAGCGTCATAGCACACAGGCGCAGAAACAAGGTTCGGCCGGGAAAATGGCGGCGGTAGAGTGCCCGGGAAAGAAAAATAGCGGGCATAACAGAAAACAGAGCCGATAAAAAAGCTTGCCAGAATGTAAAACGCACCACATGCCACAAATAGCGATCTTCTGTCAGTAAGTACCAGTCGTCTTCAGGCGCGTTAAACCAAAGTGTACCGAATGCCAGTAAAGCGACCAATAGCAAAAGACCGGCGGCAATCGCCCCCGGCAGCAGCCATCCGGCTATTAGCGGCTGACAGCGTTTTGCCATGTGCGAATCCATTGGTTACGGTGTTTTGCGACTTCTTCTGCGTTGTACTGTAATGATTTCTCTGGTATTGAAAGCTGTGAATAAACTTCTGGTAGTTGGATATCAATAACCGGATACATCCAGTTAGTGGTTGGAATTTCCTGTTGGAAAGCCGGAGTCAGCATAAAGCGCATAAATTTCTGGGCAAGTTCCGGTTGCTTGCTGGAGGCCAGTTGGGCGGCAACTTCGATTTGCAGGTAATGACCTTCACTAAACGTTGCCGCAGCATAATAGTCTTTCTTCTCAGACAAAATGTGATAGCCCGGTGAAGAGGTATAGCTCAGGACTAAATCGCCTTCGCCTTTCAGGAACAGACCATAAGCTTCACTCCAGCCTTTGGTGACCGTGAGTGTTTTCTTTGCCAGTTTTTGCCAGGCTTGTGGGGCATCATCACCATAAATTTTCTGCATCCACAACAGCAAACCTTGCCCAGGTGTGCTGGTGCGGGGATCTTGATAGATCACTTTCCAGTTATTGTGACTGTTGATCAGTTCATCCATGCTCTTTGGTGGATTTGGCAACGTATTTTTGTTGTAAATGAAGGCAAAGTAACCATAGTCATAAGGAATAAATACGGTGTTATTCCATTGTATCGGCAGCTTCAGCTTACGGGTATCCACTTGGCTTTCAGTGAACAGACCTGTCTGTTGGGCCGCTTGAATCAAGTTGTTATCCAGACCAAGGATAATATCGGCAGCCGTGCGCTTTCCTTCCATTCTGAGGCGGTTGAGCAGGGACACACCATCTTCCAGTGCAACAAATTTCAGCTCACAGTCACATTCAGCTTCAAACGCTTTTTTAATCGCGGGCCCTGGTCCCCATTCGGTGGCAAAAGAATCATAGGTGTAGACGGTTAATACCGGCTTTGCCTGTACAACCTGACTCAATAACAAAGCAGCGGCTGACAGTACCGTCAGTACGGTTAATTTGGAAAATAACGTCTTAAACACTTTGCTCTCCTTAATTAAGAGGATTGGCAAAGGATCTGAGGGCGCGCTAAACGGAAAGATAATTTCTGTGAAACAATTAGCAGCTCAAATCCCTACGCCGGTATTAGCCGGATCAGGTTCGGCGGGTTTACTCTCAGCAAGACCGTTTTAAACAGCCAGCACCCCGTTGAGATGGTGCTATTGTAGAGATTTAGCTAGCGACTGCAAAGTCCAATGATAGAGGTTTACCACTTGAGGGTAGTGTGAAACAATTAGTCATCTTTCAAATTTAGTTTATTGAGGTAGTCTGGTGATCGATGATGATGGCTACCGCCCGAATGTAGGAATTGTAATTTGTAATCGACAAGGCCAGGTTTTGTGGGCCCGGCGTTATGGGCAACATTCCTGGCAATTCCCTCAGGGGGGGATTAATCCGGGGGAATCACCAGAGCAGGCAATGTACCGGGAACTGTATGAAGAAGTGGGTTTAGGCCGGAAAGATGTACGCGTTTTGGCCTCTACCCGTAATTGGTTACGTTACAAATTACCTAAGCGTTTGGTGCGTTGGGATACAAGACCTGTCTGTATTGGCCAAAAACAGCGTTGGTTTTTATTACAACTGCTTTGTAATGAAGAAGATATTAATGTGCAGCACAGTAATACCCCAGAGTTTGACGGTTGGCGCTGGGTCAGCTATTGGTATCCTGTCCGGCAGGTTGTCTCTTTTAAACGTGATGTTTACCGGCGCGTGATGAAAGAATTTGCTTCGGTTGTGATGCCAATGCAGGAAAACGTATCATTATTACGTTCTTCATATTCTTATCGTCGCAAAAGAAGTTAGGTTAGCTCCATGCTTATGCGCTTACGGGAAATTGTTGAAAAAGTTGCGATGGCAACCAATTTGGCCGAGGCGCTTGAGCTATTGGTGAATGAGACCTGCCTGGCGATGAGCACAGATGTGTGTTCTATCTATCTTGCTGATCATCAACGGCAGTGTTATTACCTGATGGCAACCCGAGGATTGAGGAAACCCCGTGGAAGAATTATCAGCCTGGCATTTGGTGAGGGGGTGGTTGGACAAGTTGGTCAATTATCTGAACTGATTAATTTAGCGGATGTACGCAGTCATCCAAGTTTTAAATATCTGCCTCAGGTTAAGGAAGATAACTTCCGCGCTTTTTTAGGGGTTCCGGTTATTTATCGCCGTCAGTTGCAAGGCGTTCTGGTTGTTCAGCAGCAGGAACAACGCTTGTTTAATGAAACCGAAGAATCCTTTATGGTGACGCTGGCGACACAGTTGGCTGTGATTCTTGCTCAGGCTCAGACCAAGGGCTTGTTTGGGCACTACCGGCAGACCCGAATTAAAGCGTTGGCAATTTCCAATGGCATCGTCATGGCCCAGGGGTGGCAGGATTGTTCCCAGCCCTCATTTGAACAAATTTTTGAAGCATCAACCCTTGATCATGCAGCAGAACGTTCTCGTTTGATTCAGGCACTTGAAGATGCGACGGCGGAATGCCGGCGGCTCAGTAAGCGTTTTACTACCGGCTCTCAAAAAGAGAGTGCCGCGATTTTTGATCTCTATTCCTACCTTTTGAATGATCCTCAACTGAAACAAGATCTGTTTTCTTGTATTGAGCAGGGATCTGTTGCGCAATGGGCGGTTAAACAAGTTATTGAGAAATACGCAGAGCAATTCGCCAGCTTACAGGATGCCTATATGCGGGAAAGGGCATCGGATTTGCGGGCACTTGGGCAACGATTACTGTTTCATCTGGATGATTCACCGACTGTCAGTCATCTGTGGCCTGAATGGTTTATTCTGGTTGCTGATGAACTGAGTGCTAACCTATTGGCAGAAATGCCGCAGGAAAGATTAGCAGGGGTTATTGTTCGTGATGGCGCGACGCATTCACACTCTGCCATATTGGTTCGGGCGATGGGCATCCCGGCTATTATGGGAGCTGATATCCTGCCGGAACTCCTGCACAATCGTATGCTGATTCTTGATGGTTTCCGCGGAGAAGTTTTTATTGAACCTGAGCCGCTGATTTCTCAGGAATATAAACAGATCATCGAAGAAGAAAAAGCGCTGAGTAAACTGGCTGAAGGGGATGTTGATCAGGAAGCGCGGCTCAAAAGTGGTGAGCGTGTTCTTGTTCAACTTAATGCGGGTTTGAGTCTGAAATATGAGTTACATATAGGCAATAATATTGATGGTGTTGGTCTCTATCGAACTGAAATACCCTTTATGTTGCACTGTGGTTTCCCTTCAGAAGATGAACAAAAAGCCCGTTATCAGGAGATGCTGCAATTATTTCCTGATAAACCGGTGGTATTGCGTACACTTGATATCGGTGCGGATAAACAACTGCCTTACATGCCTATCAGCGAAGAAAATCCTTGTTTGGGGTGGCGTGGTATACGGGTGACATTGGACCAACCGGAAATTTTTCTTATTCAGCTTAGGGCTATGCTCAGAGCGAATGTTAATAGCGGTAATTTGAAAATCCTTCTGCCAATGGTTACTAGCGTGGAAGAGATTGATGAAGCTAAGAGATTGATAGACAGAGCGAAAGAGGAAGTTGAGCAAATTCTGGCGCATCAGATACCTATGCCGCAGCTCGGCGTGATGATTGAAGTTCCTTCGACCATTTTTCTCTTGCCACAACTCAAGTGCAGAGTCGATTTTGTTTCTATTGGCACCAATGATTTGACACAGTATCTGTTGGCAGTGGATAGAAACAACACCCAGGTCGCTTCCCTTTATGATTGTCTACATCCGGCTGTGATTCGGGCATTAAAACTGGTATTTGAAAATAGCCGGCAAGCGGGTCTTGCTATCAGTATTTGTGGTGAAATGGCGGGTTCTCCGATGGGTGCTCTGTTATTGATTGGTCTTGGCTATCGCAGCCTGAGTATGAGTGGTTGTAGTGTGCCAAGGATTAAATATTTATTACGTCATTTGGAGAGGGTTCAGGTTGAGCAGTTGATGACTGAAGTACTACAGGCTGAAACCAGCGTAAGAGTAAAGGAGCTGTCAGCAACGTTTATGGAGCGGCATGGGATTGGCGGTTTGGTCAGAGGCGGAATTTAATCCGTTTAACGGCCTGTGCTATGATCCGCAATCATTTGCCTTAGGATTCATTTTAAATATTAAGTGGGGAACGATGAGTAACAGCTACCTGGCATTTCCTAATATTGACCCGGTTATTTTTTCAATAGGCCCCATATCCCTTCATTGGTATGGTTTTATGTACCTGGTGGGGTTTGTATTCGCCATGTGGCTGGCGACACGCAGAGCCGCGAAACCTAATAGTGGTTGGGCAAAAAACGAAGTAGAGAACTTGCTCTATGCAGGTTTTGTTGGCGTCTTTGTTGGTGGCCGTCTTGGCTACGTACTGTTTTATAATCTTCCCGCCTTTCTCGATAATCCGCTTTATTTGTTTAAAGTTTGGGATGGAGGAATGTCTTTCCACGGTGGCTTGGTGGGTGTTATCTGCGCAATGTGGTTATTTGGTCGCAGAACTAAACGTCATTTCTTACAAGTTGCTGATTTCATTGCACCGTTAGTCCCTTTTGGCTTAGGAATGGGGAGAATTGGTAACTTTATTAACGGTGAATTGTGGGGGCGTGTCACATTGGATACACCGTGGGCTATGCTGTTTCCAAGCTCCCGTAGTGAGGATATTGCACTGGCAGCAACTGACCCTTCACTGTTATCAATACTTGAACAATATGGTGTTCTTCCCCGTCACCCTTCACAACTCTACGAAATGGCGTTAGAGGGGATCGTCCTGTTTATTATTTTAAATTTATATATCCGTAAACCTCGTCCAATGGGCAGTGTTTCCGGCCTGTTCTTAATTGGCTACGGTGTTTTCAGGATAATAGTGGAATTCTTCCGTCAACCAGATGCACAACTGGGTTTATTCGATGGAATCAGCATGGGACAGATTCTTTCTGTTCCAATGATCCTGGCGGGAGTTTTAATGATGATATGGGCATACAAACACCAAGGTAATAAGGTACAAGAGGTAAAATGAAACAGTATCTGGACTTAATGAAAAGAGTGCTAGAAGAAGGTACTCCAAAAGCAGACCGCACCGGGACGGGGACGGTCTCCATTTTCGGGCATCAGATGCGTTTCAATTTGCAGGATGGTTTCCCATTGGTGACAACTAAACGTTGCCATATCCGCTCAATTATTCATGAGCTTCTCTGGTTTCTGAATGGTGATACGAATATCAAATACCTGCATGAAAATAGTGTCACTATTTGGGATGAATGGGCGGATGAAAACGGCGATTTGGGGCCTGTGTATGGTAAACAATGGCGCGCATGGGGAGCGGCAGATGGCCGCCAGATTGACCAGCTGAAAACGGTGTTGGAACAGCTTAAAAGCGATCCGGATTCACGCCGGATCATTGTATCGGCCTGGAACGTCGGTGAACTGGATAAAATGGCATTAGCGCCATGCCATGCTTTCTTCCAGTTTTATGTTGCGGATGGCAAACTTTCCTGCCAGCTTTACCAGCGTTCCTGTGATGTATTCCTTGGCTTGCCGTTCAATATTGCTAGCTATGCATTGTTGGTTCATATGATGGCACAGCAGTGTGATCTGGCAGTGGGCGATTTTGTCTGGACGGGTGGTGACACGCATCTTTATAACAACCATATGGAACAGACACAATTACAGCTCAGTCGTGAGCCGCGTTCACTGCCAAAACTGGTTATAAAGCGTAAACCAGAATCACTTTTTGATTATAAATTTGATGATTTTGAAATTGTCGATTATGACCCGTATCCAGGAATAAAGGCACCGGTTGCTATTTAGAGGTTATGGCTGAAACAGTTCTTCTGTGTTTGTCAATAATCTGGGGGAACAATTTATTATAAATTGTTCCCCTTTTCATTTTGGTGGTATAATATACAGATACACAGAAGTAGGAGGAAAAAGACCATGAATACCATTTCTCAAAAAAAAGCTAGGGATCTACTCAGTAACCCAGAGAATTTCGAGGGCGGCTTGTTTATTACCAAAAACGGAATATCTGAATTGTTTATTCAACCGGTAGCAGAACGTGAGAGGGAGCAAGCCGATAGAAACGCAGAAAGACAGGCGATGGCGTTGCTTAAAAT
The DNA here is from genome assembly GCF_000517265.1 of Photorhabdus khanii NC19. GTDB lineage: Bacteria > Pseudomonadota > Gammaproteobacteria > Enterobacterales > Enterobacteriaceae > Photorhabdus > Photorhabdus khanii. The sequence continues at coordinate 112,403 of NZ_AYSJ01000004.1, read as the reverse complement.
CGCTATGCTGTCTAAGAAAGATATCATGGATGGTAGAAAAATGACCCCTGAAGAAGCACTTCGTAGACGCAGGGAATGTCGGACGTGATATATAAAGTTCAAGTTGCTGAAACAGCCTACCAGACACTTTCTATTATTGAAGACTACAAGGTTTACACAATGGGGTTGGAAGCGGCTCAAAATTTGGTAGATGATTTACTGATTGAATCATCGAGATTGATTGGGGAAAACCCGTTAGCATACGGCTATTCCTCAATGTTACTGGATAAAGGAATTCAATTTCACCAGTGGTTTTCCAAAGATCGGCAATTCCGTGCCATTTATGATGTAGTCGGGGGTGAAATTCAGATATTGGCATACGCAAGCACAAACCAAGATTTAATTACCCTCTTGTATCAACTACTGATCATACACTGATAACGAAAAGATTTTGTTGAAAGGACAAGTATCATTGCAGGAATTAGCGGGAATCCGACACAAAGCCGATGTAGGTCAGCCAAGGGATCTCTGAAAACAGAGCGTTAGCCCGTTCCTGAACGACTGCAAGATTGATCATGCTTTGTTTCTCCAGTAAGTCGTCGGTTAGTCTGTCGTATTCTGCGTGGGATACGATATATGAAGAGTTTTTTTTGATTATATTTATGAAACTTCTTCCTTATAGCCATATAAGCTTACAATGCATGATAATAATAAGAAACAAAAACGTCTATCCTTATTGATTTTTGCGAGGCTCTACGCAATTTAAATGTAACAATAATATGTTGTTATTTTTTTATTGATGCACTCTCGCATAAAATTCAATTATGTGTTTATTCTGTTTTTAAAACAAATAGAATGTTTTGCGAAAGGATGTAAGGAATTGTTAATGGAAGATAACATTAATATAATTGGTAGTGATAATATTGATAATCAATTAGGTTTTTCCTTATTGGAATTGATGATTGTTATTGTTCTGGTTTCAATATTTTCTTTATGGGGGATACAAGAATGGGGTGATCATCAGGAAAGAGTCAGGTTACAGGAATCAGTACAGAAAGTATTGACATTTATCGCCAGGCAGCAATCTATGGCGAATTATCTGAATAAAGAGGTGATATTGTGGCTGAAAACGGGAAAAGAGTGGTGTATAGCGCTTTCTAGATCTGCACTTGCTGATTGTGATTTAGAGAATGTTGAGGGTATAAAATCATCCTATCAGGATGTTGTTATAAGCTCAGCAACTAAGGAGCAGATAGAGTTTCATGGAATAAGAAATACGATGATGCCCGCGAGTTTTATCTTGGCTAATTCCGCAGGTGAAATATCAGTTATTTTTTCTTCACGAGGAAGAGTAAGATCATGTAGTAATAATAAGTTTAATAGTATTCCGGCTTGTGGTTAATTATGCTTTTTCTTATAAAATAAGTGATACTCTATTGTAATGATAAAACATAAAAACCAATCTGGAATGACATTGTTAGAAGTGATTGTAGCAATGGCTATTGGTACTATTATTTTACTGGCGATTGCCAAAAGTTACCCGGTTTTAACCAGACAAGTAATGGAGTTATATCAGCGATATCGTTTAGGATATTTTGTTAAACAAACATTGTATATTATAGAAAAAGACATTCGTCGTGCAGGATATTGCCAGCATTATTGCGATGGAAAGCCAATATTAATCAATAATAGAAATGATGAAAGTGAGGGTTCATGCCTGATTATTGCATACGATCTTAATATAAATAACCAATGGGAGCCACCAGAACACAGTGAATCAGAATTCTTTGGCTATCGTCTTAGTAATAAATCAGTGGAATGGAAAAGAGGTGCGGGTAACTGTCAGGAAAATGGCTGGGAAAGGCTATTTGACCCAAATGAGATAGTGGTAGATTCATTTAAAGCAGAAAAATTACCAACAAAAGATGGTTTAGTTTTTATCAAATTGACGCTTATTGCACATTGGTTTAAACATCCATCAATAAACTACCAATATCAGGCAGTAATACGTTTGCGCAATATCAGGGGATAAGTACCGTGACTGAGCATTCTCCAAATGTTTGCCTGCAATTTCAGCAAGGAAATGTATTGTTAATTTCAGTGCTGATGTTGCTGGCTGTGAGCCTTATGATGCTGAAAGCTTTACATCATCATCTGGATAACGCATTAATCATGATGGTTGATGAACGCAGATATTTAAAAGCTTTTCAGCAAGCAGAATCTGCATTGTCATGGGGAATGGCTCAGTCATGGCTACTTTATCGTGATAAAACAGAAGAGTGGTATTGCCTGCAACAGCAGGAGTTCCATTTAACAAGCTGTTTAAAAAGGTACTCAAGTAATTTTTTTCTGCTGAAAGGTGTGGCAGAAGTGGCATCCGGGCAATCTGTCGGATTGTATCAATGGATGAAATTAATCTCTTCTGGTGGAAGTGATTCTCTTATTCCGGTAGAAAGCGGTTGGCTGGATTTCTGTCCCGAGGCAGATACGGGGTTTTGTTTATGAAACCAAATCTTTTTCATGCTCATCAATTAGGGATGAGTTTGCCCGAAGTTATGGTTGCCGTTATGGTCTTTTCTGTCTCTTTACTGGGATTAATGCGTTATCATCAGGCACTATTATTTGGATTTCAGCAACATTGGCAACAATCAAAGGCGGATAAATTATCTTATGGATACCTGGAACAATATGAATTAATTGCAGGTCAAAGTGCTTTATCAGAATTAACACCGCCACCGGGATGGCATGCTGAATTTCAGACGACATATCAGTTATCTGATTGCTATCAGCTTACAGTTATAGTAACAACGTCTTATAATCAGCAAAGTAAAGCAAGCCGGTGGATTTGTTCAAACGGGAGTCCTGATGTTCAAGGTTTATCATTCTAATCAGTTGGATCTTCTTAAAGAGCTGATAACCATACTTATCGGAGATAACCCACTGACTGATCCGTTTGAGCAGGAAGTCATTCTGGTACAAAGCCCAGGAATGTCACAGTGGCTGCAAATCCAACTGGCTGAAAGAATAGGGATATCAGCCAATATTTCGTTTCCACTTCCGGCTACTTTTATCTGGGATATGTTTACCAAAGTATTGCCTGATATCCCGAAAGAAAGCGCTTTTAGTAAAGATGCCATGACATGGAAACTGATGGCGTTATTGCCTCAATTATTGCCAGAAGCAGAATTTGTCCCACTTAGGCACTATCTTGATCAGGATTTTGATAAACGGAAAATTCATCAATTGGCCGGGCGGGTTGCTGACCTGTTTGACCAATATCTTGTTTATCGCCCGCAATGGCTGGAAAGCTGGCAGCAAGGGCAGCTTATTGATGGTTTGAGTGATAATCAGTTATGGCAGAAAAGATTGTGGCTAGAATTAACGGAATATACCCACCAGCTACAACAACCTCAATGGCATCGTGCTAACTTGTATCGCCGTTTTATTTCGATATTGGAAAACAGTGCTGAACTTTCAGCTTGCTTACCGAAACGGGTATTTATCTGTGGTATTTCGGCTTTGCCGCCTGTGTATTTACAAGCCTTACAGGCATTGGGACAGCATATTGATATTCACCTGATGTTTACCAACCCATGTAAATACTATTGGGGAGATATTCAGAATTATGCTTTTCTGGCAAAACTGAGCAGCCGTAAACCGCGTCACTATAAAAATAAGCAGGAATTGGAATATTTTAAAGATCCTAGCAATGCTCAATCACTGTTTAACGATGAAGGTGAACAGGATATCAGTAACCCCTTGTTGGCGTCATGGGGGCGATTAGGGCGTGATAATCTTTATTTACTGTCGCAGCTTGAGCAAAGTTCGGATGTTCACGCTTTTGTCGAATTAGAACAAGATAACGTGTTACATCAGCTCCAAAGGGATATTCTCTATCTGGAGGATCATGCCCAGATTGGTTCAACAAAAGAAACATTTGAAAATAGCCTGCAAAAACGGCTGCTTGCTCCTTCGGATCGTTCTTTGTCTTTCCATGTTTGCCATAGCCCTCAACGGGAAGTGGAAATTTTACAGGATCAGCTTTTAAGGTTACTGGAAGATAATCCATCACTGACGCCAAGGGATATTATTGTGATGGTCGCGGATATCGACAATTATACGCCCTATGTTCAGGCGGTATTTGGTAATGTCTCTGCTGAACGTTATATTCCATTCGCAATTTCTGATCGCAAAGCCCGTCAAGCGCATTCAATTTTACAGGTATTTATTACACTGCTTGATTTACCTCAAAGCCGTTTTACCACTGAGCAGGTTTTAGCATTGCTGGAAGTTCCGGCGTTGGCGAATAAATTTGAAATTCATGAAGAGGGTTTACGTTTATTAAGGCGTTGGGTTGAAGAATCTGGTGTTCGCTGGGGGCTGGATGACGACAATGTGGAAGAGCTGTCCTTGCCGGTGACAGGCCAGCATACATGGCGTTTTGGGCTGACCAGAATGTTGTTGGGTTATGCCATGGATAGCCGGTCAGGCCCTTGGAAAGAGGTATTGCCTTATGATGAATCCAGCGGTTTAGCGGCGGAGCTTGCCGGGCAATTAGCTGAGTTTTTAATGCAATTGAGCTACTGGCGCAAAATTTTGGGTGAGAATCAGACGCTAATGGGTTGGTTACCTGTCTGTCAGCAATTGCTGGAAGCATTTTTCGTCGCAGACAGTGAAACTGAATTAGTACTGGCAATGATAGAGCAGCAGTGGCAGAAAGTGATAGGTAATGGCTTGAATGCCCGCTATCAGGAAATCGTGCCACTGGTTCTGTTGCGGGATGAATTGGCTCTCCGGTTTGATGATGAAAAAATAAGTCAGCGTTTTCTCGCAGGGTCTGTCAACTTTTGCACCCTAATGCCAATGCGTTCTATCCCCTTTAAGGTTGTCTGTTTATTGGGAATGAATGACGGTATTTATCCCCGTTCAATTCCACCGCTTGGGTTTGACCTGATGGCAGAAAAAAGTCAAAGGGGAGACAGAAAACGGCGGGATGATGATCGTTATTTATTCCTTGAAGCGCTGATATCCGCTGAACAGTTTCTTTATATTAGTTACATCGGTAAATCCATTCGTGATGATACGGAATGCAACCCTTCAGTGCTGGTTAATGAATTGCTGGATTATGTTTGCCAGAGTTTCTGCTTGCCAGGCAATGAAAAACTGAACGTTGATGAAAGCGCCGCTAATATCAGAAAACATCTGTTGTCTCTTCATACCCGGGTTCCATTTGCGCCGGCAAACTTTATACCGGGCAGTTATCAGCAAAGTTATGCCGGAGAGTGGCTACCGGCAGCGACTGAGCAAGGTGCTGCATATTCTGAATTTTGTCAGCCTGTCGAAACGGAACACATTCGGGAAATTACACTTGATGATTTAATCCGCTTTTACCGTCATCCCGTTCGGTTTTTTTTCCAGCGTTGTCTGAAAATAAACTTTGTCATTGAAGAAACGGAGTTACCTGAGGAAGAACCTTTTGTTTTGGATAATCTTCAACGTTATCAATTTAATCAGCTATTGTTGAATACACTCATTGAACAACAATCGCCTGAGCCGCTCTTCAACCGACTTCGTGCGGCTGGAGGGCTGCCTTTTGGTGCTTTTGGTGAAGTTTATTGGTTGAAGCAGCAAAAAGAGATGCAACCGCTGGCGGATAAAATTCGTGAACAACGAATAGAGACTTTCTCTGTCGATTTACATCATGATTTAGGGCAAGTCATTCTGACAGGACGAATTAATAAGGTACAGCCGGATGGTTTACTACGTTGGCGGCCGGCTAGTCTGACAGCAAATGATGGTATGCAGCTGTGGATTGAACATCTGGCTTACTGTCTTGCTGGTGGTCAGGGGGAAAGCCGCAGTTATGGGCGAGATAACAGTGAATGGCGCTTTGCCCCTGTGCCGTCAGAACAAGCGAAAGATTATTTGAATCAATTGGTTGAAGGTTATCAACGCGGAAGAACAATTCCTTTGCCCTTATTTTGTAAAAGTGGTTGGGTGTGGCTTTCAACATGCATGAATAAAGAAACGGGTGAGATTGACAGCAGTGATGAAATCCAATCAAAAGCTGAAAGCCAGCTACTGAAAGCCTGGCTTGGGGAGCAAGGGCGCAGAGGGGAAGGTGATGATCCTTATGTTCAGCGGGCTTTCAGGCAAGCTGATAAATTATTTTTAGCAAAACTTAAACAAGAAGCGCTCAGTTATTTGTTACCGATAGCGCGATATCAGAATACATAGGGAGAATATCCGATAATGCATAAACATCTTGTCCGCATGATTGCTGTGATGTTCCTGCTTTTCTGGGAAACGGCAGGTTATGCGCAAACACAACAGTGGCAGCCACTGCAAGAGACAATTTATAAAAGCGAAAATGATCACCGTCAGTATCAGGGAATCAAATTGGCAAACAATATGACGGTTTTGCTGGTGTCTGATGAGAAGGCGACAAAATCACTGGCAGCGGTATCGATTCCGGTTGGGAGTATGGAAAACCCTGACAGCCAGCTTGGGCTTGCACATTATCTGGAACATATGGTTCTGATGGGATCTGCGCGCTACCCACAGTCGGGTAGTTTATCTGAGTTTTTGCAAAAACACGGCGGTAGTTATAATGCCAGCACCGCCTCTTACCGTACGGCTTTCTACCTTGAAGTAGAAAATGAAGCGTTAGCTGATGCCACAGATCGTCTGGCTGATGCACTGGCTGAACCTCTGCTTGACCCGGTAAACGCAGATCGGGAGCGAAACGCAGTCAATGCGGAACTGACAATGGCGCGTTCTCGCGATGGGATGCGGGTTGCCCAAATACGATCAGAAACCCTGAACCCTAAGCATCCCAATGCCCGTTTTTCTGGTGGTAATCTGGAAACGCTGAAAGATAAACCGGGGAGTCAATTACAAACAGAACTGGTGGATTTCTATCAGCACTATTATTCAGCCAATCTGATGAAAGGTGTCATTTACGGTAATCAGCCTATTGATAAACTGGCTCAAATTGCTGTTGATACTTTTGGCCGGATACCGGACAGAAAAGCGAGCGTGCCGGCGATTACCGTCCCGGCAGTAACGGAAAAAGAGAAAGGAATTATTATCCATTATGTTCCTGCTCAACCGCAAAAAGCGTTGCAACTGGAGTTCAGTATTGACAATAACAGTGCTGATTTTCGCAGTAAAACGGATGAATATCTCGGTTATATGATAGGTAACCGCAGTTTGAATACGTTATCAGACTGGCTGCAATCTCAAGGGTTGGCTGAAAGTATCAACGCAGGTGCGGCACCGATGATTGACCGCAATAAAGGCATCTTTTTTATCTATGTGACGTTGACAGACAAAGGGCTTGAACAGCGGGATCAGGTTGTTGCGGCTATTTTTGCCTATATTAATTTGTTAAAACAAAAAGGCATTCAGAAAAGCTATTTTGATGAGATCGCTAAGGTTTTGAAGCTCTCTTTCCAATATGCTTCTATCGTTCGTGATATGCATTATATCGAATGGTTATCGGATGCAATGCTGCGAGTTCCTGTTTCTAATGTATTGAATTCCGGCTATGTGGCTGATGATTATAATCCGAAAGCAATTGCCAGTCGGCTTGCTGAATTAACGCCTGAAAATGCGCGTATCTGGTATATCAGCCCAAAAGAGCCGCACAATAAACAGGCTTATTTTGTCCAGGCGCCTTATCAGGTTGATCGAATCACATCGCAGCAGCGGACAAAATGGCAGCAGTTAGAGGAACAAATGAACTTTTCTCTGCCGGTGCCAAATCCTTATATTCCTGACGACTTGAAACTGATAAAAGCAGGTAAAAGTCAGAAGCATCCTGAGATGATTCTTGAACAGCAGAATCTCCGTTTGTTCTATATGCCGAGCCAATATTTTGCTAATGAGCCTAAAGCCAGCATCGTTCTTGATTTGCGCCATGCGGAAAGTCTGAATAGTGCCCGTAAGCAGGTAACTTCCTCTTTGCTTGATTATTTGGCAGGGCTTTCCCTTGACCAGTTGGGTTATCAGGCTTCCGTTGCAGGAATGAATATCTCCAGTGGCGCATCGCAGGGACTGCAATTAGGCGTCAGTGGCTACACTCAGAATTTGCCGCAACTCTTAACCTCTTTAATCAGTAATTATATGGCGTTTACACCAACTGAGAGTCAACTGGAACAAGCTAAATCCTGGTATCGTGAACAGATCGAGGTTTCTCATAACGGTAAAGCTTATGAAATGGCTATGCAGCCATTGAAGCGCCTTTCTGGGGTGCCTTACACTGAACAATCTGTTCGATTGAAAGAGCTGGAAACCATCACCGTTCAGGATATTGTTGAGTATCGTCATGAGATGATTAAAAACGCTGCTTTGCAGATGATGATCATGGGAAACCTGACCGAACAGCAGAGCAAAGTTATTGCTGAATCTGCCCATCATCAACTGGCGAATCAAGGAAGTCACTGGTGGAGTGGGAACAAGGTGGTGATTGATAAAAATTACCCGGTTAATTTCCAGCGTGCTGGCAGCAGTACCGACGGTGCTTTAGCTGAAGTTTATATCCCGACGGGGTATGACCGCATAGAAGGTTATGTTTATTCCAGTTTGTTGAGCAATATGCTTCAGCCTTGGTTCTATGAGCAGCTAAGAACGACGGAACAATTGGGGTATGCGGTGTTTGCTTTCAATACCAGTGTCGGGGAACAGTGGGGGTTGGGTTTCCTGCTGCAAAGTAACAGTAAACAACCAAAATACTTGAATCAGCGTTATCTGGATTTCTATCAGAAAGCCGCGGGTAAACTGGAAGCGATGTCTCAAACTGATTTTGAGCAGTACAAAAATGCGCTGATTAATGAAAGGCAGCAGCCGCCACAAACTTTCTATTCCGAAGTTGCCCGTTTCTCCGGTGATTTTAGTCGCAATAACTTTAGTTTTGATAGCCGAGATAAGATGCTGGAGGCACTAAAGAAAACCACACAGAAGCAACTGATTCATTTCTATCAGGATGCGGTAGTCAAACATCGCGGACTGTCATTTATTTCCCAAGTGATTGGCAAATCAGCAAACCCGGATGGATATGCGAAATTGAAAGGTTGGAAAACTTATCATAATGTCACTGAACTTCAGAAACAGTTACCTGTTGAGGTAAGAACTCAGTGAGTACAGAGATATCTGTCCATAGGCTTAATGCATTAACTCTGCCGCTGAATGGTCAGCGGCTGATCGAAGCTTCTGCTGGGACGGGTAAAACCTACACCATTGGCATTTTATATCTCCGTTTGCTACTTGGATTGGGGAAAGATGCCGCTTTTCCACGGCCTTTAAGCGTGGAAGAAATTCTGGTGGTGACGTTTACTGAAGCCGCAACAGATGAGCTGCGTGGCCGAATCCGTGAAAATATTCATAAACTTCGCCTGGCTTGTATTCGAAGCGAAGTAGAAAGTGCAGGATCCGACTATCAACAGCTATTGGATGAAATCCCGGATAAAGAACAAGCGGCTATCTGGTTGCTGGCAGCCGAGCGGCAGATGGATGAAGCCGCGATTTATACCATTCATGGTTTTTGTCAGAGAATGTTGGCGCATAATGCTTTTGAATCTGGGATTTTGTTTGAACAGACATTAATTCAGGATCAACATCCATTGGAAAAACAAGGGTGTGCTGATTTCTGGCGCCGTTACTGCTATCCATTGCCGTTGTCAATGGCAATGGTCATCAGTCAGGAATGGAGTGGGCCGGAAGCACTGTTAGCTGAATTACACCCTTATTTACAAGGGGATATGCCACATATTGTTGATGCGCCAGACAGTGATGAAACGCTGTTAAGCCGTCATGAGAAAATTATCCAGTTGATCAGCGGTGTTAAATGCCAATGGAATGAAGTGGCTGGAAAATTGCATGATTTAATTGCGGGTTCCGGTGTAGACAAGAGAAGTTATAGTAGTAAGCACTTACCAAATTGGCTGAACAGAGTCACTGATTGGGTTCAGGAACCTACAGAGGATTATCAGTTGCCAAAAGAGCTGGAGAAATTCCGGCAGTCGGTATTAGCAGAAAAGACAAAGAAAGGTGATGTACCTAAGCATTCACTTTTTGTTGCTATCGATGATTTATATCAGCAACCACTGACCTTACGTGATTTGATTATCTCCAGAGCGATTGTTGAAATTCGCCAATCAATCCGCCGGGAAAAATTGATACGTGGCCAGATGGGGTTTGATGATTTATTAACCCGTCTTGATGATGCTTTGAAAGGCCCGGGCAGTGATTTGCTTGCTCAAACTATCCGTCAGCGCTATCCGGTTGCGTTGATTGATGAGTTTCAGGATACCGATCCACAGCAATACCGAATTTTCCATACCATCTATGGCGATCAGCCTGAAAATGGGTTGCTATTTATCGGCGACCCTAAGCAGGCTATTTATGCATTTCGTGGTGCAGATATTTTCACTTATATTCGTGCCCGCTCTCAGGTAAGTGCTCACTATACTCTGGAGACAAACTGGCGTTCTGCCTGCTCAATGGTACAGGCAATAAACAAGTTGTTTATGCGTTCAGAAAATCCATTTTTGTTTGAACAGATCCCCTTTATTGAAGTTTCTGCGGCAGAGAAAAACCGGGGACTCTCTTTTAGCTATGATGGTCAAGAGCAGGCAGCGTTGAATTTCTGGTTACAGCCAGGAGAAGGGATTTCTACCGGAGATTATGAACAAACAATGTCACGGCTTTGTGCCGCGCAAATTCGTGATTGGTTGCAGGCTGGCAGTGAAGGACGTGCGCTGTTACATAAAGGAGATGATCCCCGGCCTGTGACGGCTGCCGACATGACTGTTTTGGTGCGTAGCAGAAAGGAAGCCATACTGATCCGTAATGCACTTAACTTGTTATCTATTCCTTCCGTATTTCTTTCTAACCGGGAAAGCGTATTTGAGACCGCGGAAGCAAAGGATGTTCTTTGGTTACTGCAAGCGGTATTGTCGCCAGAGAAGGAACGTGTTCTGAGAAGTGCACTTGCCAGTGGTTTGTTTGGTTTGACTGCTCGTCAGATAGACAAGCTGAATCATGATGAAAAGGCGTGGGATCAGTTAGTTGATGAGTTTGATGGTTATTTCCGCCTGTGGCAACGCCGTGGTGTATTACCGATGTTACGGGCAGTAATAACAAACCATCATATTGCCGAAAATTTGCTGGTGAGTTATGAGGGTGAACGGCGTTTGATGGATGTGATGCATATTGGTGAGTTGTTGCAGGAGATATCTTTACAACTCGACAGTGAACATGCGGTTATTCGTTGGCTGGCTCAACAAATATCTCATCCTGATCCGCAGTCGGAAAGCCAGCAAATGCGGCTGGAAAGTGATCGCCATTTGGTACAAATATGTACTATCCATAAATCTAAAGGATTGGAATATCCGCTGGTATGGTTGCCATTTGTTTGTAATTTCAGGGCGCAGAAACGGGCGATATATCATGATCGTACAAGTTTTGCTACTTGCCTTGATATTTTTCCTGATGAGGAAACGATCAAACTGGCGGAACAAGAGCGGCTGGCAGAAGATTTGCGTTTGCTTTATGTCGCATTGACGCGCTCTGTTTACCATTGCAGTGTCGGTGTGGCTCCGCTGATAAAAGGTAATAAGAAAAAGGCCGGAGATACCGATCTGCATCAGTGTGCTCTGGGTTACCTGCTCCAAAAAGGAGTTAAAGGTGATGCTGATTTTCTGGCGAAATGTCTTAAAGAATTAAGTGGGGATGGAATTGTTGTCTCCTCAATCGGTGATACTGATGATCGTCCATGGCAATCACAAAGCCAAAATGATTTATTGCTGTCGGCAAGGCAGTTTAATCGCAGGATTCAGGATGATTGGCGGATCACCAGTTATTCTGGTTTACAAAACTCTGCTGTTCATTATGGTAATACTTCCCCCCGTATTGTTGGAGAAGAGTCTATTGAGGTTATTGTTCAGTCTATCGCGCCAAAGTTGGATGTTGATGCCAGTGGTGAAAAACAAATAGCAGAACAACCTGAAATGACACCACATACGTTTCCACGGGGAGCCTCTGCGGGGACTTTTTTGCACTCTATTCTGGAAGAGCTTGATTTCAGCCAATTGCCTGATGAGAAATGGTTGGCAGAACAACTGAAATCGGCCGGGTTTGATGAACACTGGAGTGGGGTATTACAACAGTGGATGGCAGATATTTTTACGACTCCATTGAGTGATGACGGTATACAGCTTGCAGAAATTCCGCTTCATCACCAACAGGATGAAATGCAGTTTTATCTGCCGGTCGAACAACTTTTGCTATCTCAGGAGCTGGATGCGGTGATGCGTCGTTACGACCCTGTTTCTGCCCGCTGCCCTCAACTGGAGTTTCAGCAGGTGAAAGGGATGCTGAAAGGGTTTATTGATTTGGTCTTCTGTTGGCAAGGCCGGTTTTATGTATTGGATTACAAATCAAACTGGTTGGGCGAGGGGAGTCAGGCTTATACCCGAGAAGCGATGGAAACAGCCATGATTGAGCATCGTTATGATCTGCAATACCAGCTTTATACACTGGCATTGCATCGTTACTTGCGTCACAGACTGGTTAATTATGATTACCAACAACATTTTGGCGGTGTGATTTATCTGTTCCTGAGGGGAATCGATAAACAACAGCCGGGAAATGGTATTTTCAGTTGTCGCGCTGCGGCTGAATTTGTCGATGCTTTGGATCTGCTTTTCCGTGGTAATGAACAGCCTGATAAAGAGAAAAATTGATGATTTCGTTATTACGACAGGCCGTAGACCTCAGGCTCCTGCGTTCATTGGATTTACAGTTTGCTCATACGTTGATTGAGGATGAAGATCCTGTTCTGTTGCTGGTAATGGCGTTGTTGAGTGCTGAAACCGGTACCGGCCACGTTTGCCTGCCGGTTAACCGGATAACACCTGAACATTTTTTTGATGGGCGACATCGTGAATTTGCGGAGCAACTATGGCAAATTGCGGGAAAACCTGATGAGCAGAGTTTACTGGCGGCACTGGAAAACTGTGCCGCCGTCAGTGATGGTTTTCAACCAACGCCTGTTGTGCTCTCGTATGGCCGACTTTATTTACAGAGGATGTGGCAAAGTGAATGCCAGGTGGCTGCTTTTTTCTCTGCTAATCAATCAGCCGATAGTATTCAGGAAGAGCAGCTGAGAACTATTCTGGATGAATTATTCATTCTGTCTGATGAAACCGCGGACTGGCAAAGGGTGGCTGCCGCTGTAGCAGTGACTAGCAGAGTTTCGGTTATCTCTGGCGGGCCGGGAACCGGTAAAACGACAACGGTTGCTAAGTTGTTGGCTGCCTTAATCAAACTTAGTCCGGATAAAAAGCAGGTTATCCAACTGGCGGCTCCGACAGGAAAAGCGGCCGCCAGATTGACCGAATCTCTTAACAGCGTAGTTAGAAAATTGCCTCTGACAGAGAAACAGTTTGAATCTATGCCAGATCAGGCACAGACGATTCATCGATTGTTGGGCGCTCAACCTGATAGCCAGCGGTTGCGTTATGACCGGGATAACCCACTGAATCTGGATGTGCTGGTGGTGGATGAAGCTTCAATGGTGGATTTACCCATGATAGCCAGGTTGATTGATGCATTGCCACCCAAGGCGAAAATCGTTCTGCTCGGTGACCGTGATCAATTGGCGTCAGTGGAAGCTGGAGCAGTGTTGGGGGATATTTGCCGTTTTGCTGAGTTGGGATACAGCGCTGTAAGAGCGGAACAACTAAGTTGGTTGACGGGATGCCATTTGGTTGCAGGCGATCAGGAAAACGCTCCAGAGGTTCGTGATCGTCTGTGTCTGTTGCGCAAAAGCTACCGCTTTGATGCAAATTCAGGAATTGGGCAACTTGCTGCGGCAGTTAATCAGGGAAAGAGCCGGGAAGCTCTGGCTATTCTGCAACAGCCATTGAATGATATCTGTTTCTACCCGTTGTTTGGGGACGAAGATTATCAGCGGTTGCTGACAGAAACGGTATCGGGTTATCACTCTTATTTGCAACTGGTGGCAAAGCAGGCGCCTGCAAAAGAAATTCTGGCTGAATTTAACCGCTATCGCTTGTTGTGTGCACTCAGAGAGGGGCCATTTGGTGTTAGTGGGCTTAACGAGCGAATAGAACAGCTATTGCATCTTCAGGGGCTGATCCGTCGCCCCGCTGGGATTTTCAGCCGTGGTTATGCTGGCCGGCCAGTCATGATTGCCCGTAATGACAGTACACTCGGCCTGTTTAATGGCGATATCGGTATTATGCTCAGGGACGAAAATAATGAGCTGCGTGCGTATTTTCAACTGTCCGATGGACAGATTAAAGGGATTCAGCCGAGTCGTTTGCCACAGCATGAAACCGCGTATGTGATGACAGTACATAAATCCCAGGGTTCAGAATTTGAGCATACGGCTCTGGTATTGCCAACACAGTTTGTACCGGTTGTCAGCCGCGAACTGGTCTATACAGCGATGACCCGTGCCAGAGAAAAGTTGACTCTTTATGCACATGAGGCGGTATTGCGTCAGGCTATTCAGACGCCGACACAAAGGCGAAGCGGGCTGGCTGAACGGCTGAGTCAGTAGGTGGATTAGTAAGAAACGCCGGTCTTTGTTGACAGCCTCGGATCAGAGGGAGGGCAGTCAATGTTTCCTATTGTTAGAAAAAATGAGTCGAGGTGATAGCGGTAAATTTATTATCAGTAAATTTGAGTTTGGTTTATTGGATATAATAGCGTCAGGCTGATGATATTAATAATACACTGTATCTATATATTTAAATTTTTTCATCATTTCGGCATATTTATATTAGATAATAATGAAATATTTAAAATGCATTGAGTGGATAAATAATTATTTTGTATTGCTTGGGCTTACTCTTTACTATAAAAACAGTAAATAAAATAGCCTAATGAAATAGGGACTTAAGTATTTGAGCTATGTTCTGTGTTTTGGCAAGGACTCAGTTTGTGTCTCAGATCTGAATAATTTAACCGCCTTAACAAATTTGGATAATAATTAATCTTAATTAAAACAATAAGTTGAATTGAAAATTGAGGTGTGTTATTTTCTTCACAATGATAATAATGCAAGTGGTTATCATTTGCATTTGCATTTTTTTTTAGTTGTTTATATAATTCCTCAAGTTTTTTACTAATGGATGGTAAAAGCGTTTTTGCCGGTATTATTGAATGCCTATACCCGCTTCTTCTTGGAGATTAGCTATCTATGTTAAAGCATAGCGTAACCACTATTGCTGTGTTATCTGTTTTTTATTCTCATCAGAGTTTGGCAAATAAAAATAGCAAAACAGATTCGTTGGATACCATTGTTGTAACTGCGGAGAAAGTTTCTGCGGATCAGCAAAAAACAGCAATAAGTATGACGGCATTATCTGATTTTGATATTGAACGGAAAGGGATTGAAAACTTTTACGAAGTCGTTTCAGAAGTTCCCAATTTATATATGATAAAAGCAGGTAACCCATCTGATGCTGGGTTTATTTCATTACGTGGTGTGACGCCCGGAATGGAAGGGGAACAAGCGGTCGGTTTCTTTACCGATGGTGTATATAGCCATTCATTTGATACCGAATTACTGGATATTGAACGTATTGAAGTATTACGTGGCCCACAGGCAACATTATATGGCCGCAATACTGAAGCGGGGGTCATTAATATCATTACCAAAGATCCCGATCCGGTAACCGAACGGAAACTTGGCTTTTCATATGGTAATTATAATCGTTTGCAGACTACAGCTATTTTAGGTGGTGGCATTGATGAATATGGCGATTGGTCTTACCGTACAGCATTACGTTATTTGAATAGCGACGGTTATTTTAAACGGGATTATGATAATAAAAAGAATATAAATGATATTAATGATTTTAACGGCAGATTTAAGCTGCGCTGGCAGCCATCAGATGGGCCGTGGGATATTATTACTACGTTTGATGCACAAAACCGCAGAAATGGAAACGCTTCATTTTCACCGCTCGATAAAATAAAGAGAGGGACAAAATCGATAGATTCTGATTATGCAGGTAAATCAGATGCTAATATTTATAAAGGATCTATTAAAGCGGTTTATCAATGGGATCGCATGGATCTGACTTCAATTAGTGCATATACTTCAGAAGATAAAAAAGATTACCAGGATCTCGATTTTACCCGTAAATCACATTCAAAATTGCTAATTGACCGTAAACAAGATTACTTCTCTCAGGAATTACGTCTTAATTCTAAAAATACCGGGCCATTTAACTGGTTGATTGGTATGTATTATTTCAATCAGGATGATAAATTAGATATTGATTACAGGATGTTACAGTTCGGATATCAGGTTAAGAATACCAACGTTAAGACCAATAATTATGCTCTGTTTGGTAATACCAGTTATTATCTTATGGATAATGTAGAGCTGGTTGCTGGGCTGCGTTATGACTATGAGAAAAAGAATCTGAAATTCGGCAAGACAGAAAATTTCTCAGGAATAACCAGAGAAAATTTGACGGATAAACTCTCTTTTGATGCCTGGTTACCGAAAGCTGGGGTCAATTATTATGCTACGGATAACGCTATGTTATATGCCAGTATTGCCCGTGGTTATAAAAGTGGAGGGTTTAACAGTTTGGCACCTAAGGATCAGCGCCGTTTTGATGCTGAATACACAACCAACTATGAAATTGGTCTGAAATCAGAATGGTTGGATAAGACAGTGCGCTGGAATACCGCATTATTTTGGATTGACTTTACCGATCAGCAGGTTGAAAAGCAGTTTTATCCAGAATCCGTTACCCAGAATGCAGGGAAATCAATCAGTAGAGGGCTTGAATCGGAAATTTCCTGGAGAGTGATTAAGGGGCTGACATTATCTGCTAATGCAGGTTTCAATGATGCTCACTTTACTGAGTTTAAAGACAATATTTATGACAAAAGTGGAAAAATTGTAGGTGTTACTGATTATAAAGATAAACGCCCGGCAAATACACCAAACTACACCTATGGTGTCGGTGTCGATTATAGTTTCTTGAACGGATACTTTATCCGTGCGGATTATAATGTTGCTGGTAAAGTTTATTTTGATAATGCTAATTCTCAGAAGCAGTCTAATTATGGCTTGTTGAATCTTCGGGCTGGATATGAAACACCAGATTACGATATTACATTCTGGGCGAAGAATTTGTTAAATAAGACTTATGTTACTCGTGCATTCCCAATGGGTGACCCAATGACTGGAGAGAACGGTTGGTATGGTCGTGCAGGAGAACCTCTAACTTATGGTGCGACAGTCAATATTAAGTTCTGATAAATAGTAAACTGAATGATTACACAAACCACCACAACAATCCCTGTTGTGGTGGTGTATAAGAGTAGTTAAATTTATTAACTGCTCTTATATGCTATGCATTATTTATAAATTTTTCACTGCCTGCTATTACGACCATTTTAAATGATAGTAATAATTGTAAGGAATTAAGGTATGAATGATAAAAATAATTTATCAGGGTGGGTAAGAGATACTCTTTATTTATATGCAAATAAACAACCTGACGAAACGGTTTTAAGATATTGCCTTAAGGATAATACACAAGAATTTAACTATAAAGATATTATCTGTCTCAGTAGCTATATTGCACGCCATATAAGTTACCGCGAAAATGCTAAAGCGATTATTCTGATACCGGGTAATACTCAGTTTATTTTGGGATTTTTAGCTTGTATCATCCGTGGTGTTACGGCTGTTCCGGTTAACTTACCTGCTAGCCATCGTCTTGGACGAGTAGCGGATATAGTTAATCATATCTTTGAAGATTGTCAGCCAGAATATATTATTACTTTAAAAAGCTCGGTTGATGAAATTGAGAAACGGCAATGGCATGTAGGTCGTCAGGTTATTGTGCTAGATGATATTCTTACGGAGAATGATATATCAGAAATACCATCAGCTAATGAATATAAAGAGCTAATGTGTCCGAATGATGGCCCAGTATTTCTTCAATATTCTTCTGGTTCTACCGGTAAGCCGAAAGCTGTCTGCAATTTTGATGCAAATATGCAGGCCCAACATGAGATATTGCTTGAATTACATCGCGATTGCCAGCCACGTATTATTACCGCCAATTGGATACCGTTTTATCATGATATGGGCATGTTTTGCGGATTATTGACGCCACTATTATCTGGCGGTTGTTGCAACTTTATTTCTCCCAGCCATTTCGCGGCTGATCCTGCCCGTTGGTTAAAGCTGATTACTGATTATTCTGCAAATTCCACAGCCGCACCAGATTTCGCTTGGCAACTGTGCGTTGATAGTATCACTCAAGAGCAGGCAGCAGAATTTGATCTCTCTTCGCTTAAAATGGTACTGAATGCCGCAGAACCTATCCGGGCTGAAACTATGCCGCGGTTTGCCCGCCACTTTTCTGTCTCAGGTTTTACCCCTTTGAGCTTTGTGCCCGCCTATGGTATGGCGGAAGCAACACTCGTCATCAGCCGCAAACCCGCCGGGATGCCATTCATTAGCCAGCGTTTTGATGCAGATAGACTTGTTGCTGGTTACGCTGTTCCTGCGGAAAATGGTCGTGAGCTGGTGAGTTCAGGGCAGGTTGTCAGTGGATGGAAACTGCGGATTGTTGATCCTGAAACCGGTGAAATATTACCGGAAGGGCGGGTTGGTGAAATTTGGGTTGATGGCGATTCCAAAGCGCCTGGTTATTGGCAGGACCCCGAACTTAGCCGACAGACTTTTATGGCTTGCCTTAATCAGTCTATAGATAAAAGCTATTATTTGCGGACGGGTGATTTAGCCTTTATCTGGCAGGGAGAACTTTATATCTGTGGGCGACATAAAGATCTTATTATTGTCGCCGGCGAAAATTACATGCCAAATGATATTGAAGCCAGTATTGAAATGGGATGTGAAGACGTAAAAATCGGTGGAGCTTGTGCTTGCCAGCAGGTAGAAAGCGGTGAGTTGTTTGTCTTTGCCGAAGTTTATCGCCACCTTGAAGGGACTAAATTACAGGCCATTGCCCGGCAGATTGCTGCCAGAGTCGCATCGGATTTTCAGCTTTCGCTGGCGAATGTGGTGTTATTGCCCCATGGAACATTGAAGAAAACTTCCAGTGGAAAAATCCGGCGCAAACAAATGTTGGCTGATTTTGAGAATAACCAACTCAAAGTGCTCTTTGCTTTGCCGTGTGATATTGACAAAAAAGAATCTTCTTCCCTGCCCGGTTGGCTTTATCAGCTTCTTTGCGGTTTGCTTCATGTAGATAATCCAGATCCTGCCTGTGGTTTTGCTGAATTGGGGTTAACCAGTCTGTTAGCTGTCCGCTATTGCCAGCAAATAAATAAAATCTGGCGTTGTAATCTAACCCCTGCTGATTTATTTGCTTACCCAACTATTACTCAGTTGGCTAAATATATTGATAAATTATCAGATGAAAAAATCACGGTATCTGCTACAAAATCTGAATCAACCAAAAATGAACAGATTGCAATTATTGCGATAAGTTGTCGCTTGCCGGGGCAAACAAGTAACACATGGCAACAATATGGGCAATGGTTGGCAAAAGGATCACTAGCTGTCAGGCCCAGCAATTCGGAACTTCGCCAGTTTGCGCTTCCTATTGGCGCTCTGGAAGATATTGATCAATTTGATGCCCGTTTCTTCAACATTTCAGGCCGGGAAGCCGTATTACTTGATCCTCAGCAGAGGTTATTGCTTGAATTAAGCTGGCATCTGTTCGAACAGGCAGGATGGTTGCCGGAGCAACTGAAACAATCAGATACGGGTTTCTTTATCGGTCAGAGCGGTAGTGAGTTTGGTCAGCAATTATTGAAACTGAATAATCCTGAATATGCCAAAAGTTATTTGGCTACTGGGATTAATACGAGTGCAAGTTCTGGCCGATTAGCGAAGTTCTATGGAACAACAGGCCCGGCACTCACTATTGATACGGCTTGCTCTTCTTCTCTGGTGGCATTGGATACGGCGATACACAGTTTACAGCAAGGGCAATGCCATGCGGCTGTTGTGGGTGGAGTGAATATTTTACTGTCACCGCAGATTGAACAGACATTGATAAACGCGGGCATGTTATCGCCTAAGGGTCGGTGCGCTACACTGAGTGAAGATGCGGATGGCTATGTCAGAGGTGAAGGTGCGGCATTACTATTACTAAAACCTTACCAACAGGCTTTGGATGATGGTGATCCGGTGTTGGCCGTGATTGAATCCAGTTGTGTCGCTCAGGATGGTGAAAGTAGCAGCTTGACGGCTCCGAATCCACAAGCCCAGTCAGCCATGCTTAAGCGATTGTTGGAACAGGCTGATATTGCGCCTGATGATATTGATTTGCTGGAGATGCATGGCACAGGTACAGCTTTAGGTGATCCGATTGAGTTACAAGCTATTGACCGTGTTTATGGTAAACGACACCAACCATTGCCGTTAGCCGCCTGTAAAGCACAGATTGGTCATTTGGAAGCCGCTGCGGGTGTGGCCTCTGTGGTTCGGGCTGTGGCACAGATACAACAACAACAACGGTTTGGTCATCCAACTCTGGCCTCGTTCAGCACTAAATTGTCAGCGTTAATGCCACGTTATCGTTACAGTAAACAGACTGAATCTCACCGAATAGAACGAGTTGCAATCAGTTCATTCAGTTTTACCGGCACGATGGCGGGTTTAGTGCTGAGTAAAGCAAACTTATCTGACCCCACTATTCCTGCGCCATGTGTTGAAAATGGTTTATTACCGCTTTCAGCCTGTAGTGCATCAGCATTGCAACAGATGGCTAATCAACTGGCGGATTTGCTGGAAAATCATCAGCAACAAGCTGGTGAACTGCTCAATGGTTGGTTGAAGAAACGTCATCATCATTTTGGTTGGCGGGTGCTAATCAGCTATCAGAATTTAGCCACTTTGATTGCGTATTTACGCCATGTTGAGCCAATTCAAGTTGATCGTATAAAAATGCTAGAAAAGGGCAGTGATCCTTACGATTGGCTACAAGGGCAATCCTATAACTGGGTTAAATATGCTGGGAACATGCCAGTTAGCCGATTTGCACTAGCACAACTTCCTCTCTATCCATTTAATCGTCAGAGTTACTGGCCAGAAGAACTTCGCTTAGTTGAACAGGGAACACAGGATCAATCCGAGACTTTCTCAGGTCATACTGGCTTTGATTTCGTTATCAATTGGGTAGCAGACGTGCTGGGAACTGAGTCTAAGGCATTAGCAATGGATGATAATTTGCTCAATTTGGGCATTGATTCATTGCAGATGTTGGATCTGGTGGATGAGTGCAAAAAACAGCATGTCATGCTGTCATTATCTTCTTTATTCGAACAGCCAACATTAGCCGCATGGCAACAGTGTTGGTTTTCTGCTGCTCAACCTGAAAATGTCTCAAAAGCGTCAGCACAGCCGGTTATAAAATGGGATGGCGAACCTTTTGAACTCACTTCAGTTCAGCAAGCCTACTGGACGGGGCGGCAAAAAGAGCAGACGCTGGGCGGAATCGCTTGTCAGGTCTATCTGGAACTGGATTGTCCGCTATTGAAGAACCGTGATATTGAATGGGCAGTTAATCAATTACATCAACGCCATGATATGTTGCGGATGCGTATTACCGGTGATGGTAAAGGGGAAATTACCGCTTACCAGCCGGTATCCATTGAATCTTATGACTGGCAACAACTTTCACTGAATTTATTGGAAGAGAAGCGATTCGCTCTCAGGAAACATCTGGAAACTAAAGTTGCAGATCTGACAATTGAAAGCGGATTTGGCGTGGTGGTAAGCCATACCGTCAATAGCAGTCGCTTACATATTAATATCGATATGGTGATGGCGGATGCGATGAGCCTTCAGATTTTGTTGAAAGAGCTAAGCCAGTTTATTTTGATGCCGGGTGCGCTTCTTCCTCAATTAAATTACAGCTTCCCGCAATATTTGTGTGAACAGGCCGCTGATAGTCAGCTAATCGACAGTCGTCAATACTGGCAAAAAAGATTGGCTGAGCAATTGCCTTTTGCGCCTCAGTTACCACTGGCAGTTAAACCGGAACATATTGATAAGCCTGATTTCCATCATCGTCAGTGGAGTCTGGAGCAACAGCGTTGGTTATCATTGAAGGAAATTGCCCGCAGCAATGGTATAACCCCTTCCATGTTGCTGGCGAATTGCTTTGCTGAAACATTGCGTGGCTGGACTGAATCGCCGGATTTCACGTTGAATCTGACGATTTTCAACCGCCGCGGAGAACATCCTCAACTGCCTGATTTAGTCGCGGATTTCACAACATTACTGTTACTGGCTTGTCATTCGCAGGCAGGGAACAGCATTTTAGAAAACTGCCGGGCTCTCAATCGCCAGTTTATGTCAGATCTGGATCATGTGGATTACAGCGCAATACAGGTTATGCGGGACTGGTCGCAGATATGCGGGCATCAAGTTCTCATGCCGGTGGTATTCACCAGTAATCTTGGCCGTGATCTGCTTAGTGGTAATGAACTGGGAGAGCTGAATTATCTGGTATCCCAGACGCCACAAGTCTGGATTGACTGCCAGGTGATGGAACATCAAGGGGAATTATTAGTCAGCTGGGATTGCGTAGATGGGTTATTCCCTCAAGGCATGCTTGATCAAATGTTTAGTTTTATGACGCATCTGATCAGCGCAATTACAGATGACCCTCAACGCCTCTTAAAGCCGGTTTCGCATTATGTCACGCCGGAAATTATTGAACAGCGCACAGAGCCTAAAGATCGTGATGGTATGCTTTTTACGCCACGTTTACTGCATCGTCGTTTTTATGAGATTGCGGCATTGTGGGCAAATTCACCCGCAGTTATCACGCCTCATCAACGACTCAGTTATGGTGAACTTGAGCAGGATGTACTGGAGCTGGCTTACAGGTTGAAAGAGCAAAAAGTAAAAGCTGGAGATAACCTGGCATTATTGTTGCCAAAAGGTACAGAGCAAGTTGTTGCTGTTTTGGCTTGCTTGAGTGTTGGTGCTGTATATGTTCCGTTGGATGTCGCGCAGCAATCAGCCCGTTTACAGACCATCATCAGTCAGGCGGATATTTCGTTGATTATTACAAACAATGAATATCAGGAGCCGGTTAGTCGTTGGTTTGATGCGGTTCTGAATATTGAGCAGACCGGTGACTCACAACTGCCATTATCGCAGGTGGTTTATGGGGAACCGGAACTTTCTGCTTATATCATCTTCACTTCTGGCTCTACCGGTACACCTAAAGGTGTTGTGGTATCTCATCAGGCCGCCGCTAATACAATTGATGATATTAATCGCCGTTATGGTCAGCGGGAAAAAACACGGGTATATGCCCTGTCGGCACTGAATTTTGATTTGTCGGTGTATGACATTTTTGGCCCTCTTGCGTCAGGGGGTTCCTTGGTTATGCCTGAGGTGGGCCATGAGCGGGAAGCAAAGCAATGGCTGGAACAGCTGCATCAGGAACAGGTGACAGTCTGGAACAGTGTCCCGGCGCTGTTTGATATGTTGCTGGTGGCGGCTGAAAGTGATCCCCGTGGTTTGCCTGATTCATTGCAACAGGTATTGTTATCCGGTGACTGGGTTGGCTTGGATCTGCTTCCCCGTTTGCGTGAAGTTGGAAGTCAGGCTCAATTAACGGCAATGGGGGGAGCAACGGAAGCAGCAATTTGGTCTAACGCGATTGATATCGATGTTATCCCGTCAGAATGGCGCTCAATTCCTTACGGTTATCCGCTCTCTAATCAGCATTACCGAGTCATGGATTCACAACAACGGGATTGCCCTGATTGGGTCGCCGGAGAGTTGTGGATTGGCGGGAAAGGCGTAGCGCTGGGCTATTACGGCGACCGGGAAAAAACAGACACTCAGTTTGTTCTGTATCAAGGGCAGCGTTATTACCGGACGGGAGATTATGGGCGCTTTTGGCAGGGGGGATGCCTTGAGTTTCTTGGCCGCAAAGATAGCCAGATTAAACTGAATGGTTACAGGATTGAACTGGGTGAAATTGAAACGGTGGTTTTACGTCACCCTGCAATCAGCAAAGCCGTTGCATTGTGTTTATCTGAACCACAGAAACATCTGAGATTGTTTGTTGAAGGTCAGGTGACAGCGGGTGATTCTTCAACATTAGCCGATAATGTATTACCTGAAATGCCATCATTTATTCAGGCGGAAAGCAGTCAGGATGATGAACAGCGTATCGCGTTATCGCTGTTGCAAAAGATATTGATTGATTCTTTGCAACTGACACTTACTCAGCCACAGAGTGCAGAAATACTTTATCAACAGGCAGGGGTGATACCCCGTTATCAACCACTGTTTATTCAGTGGTTGGAGTGGTTGACTCATCAGGGATGGTTATCTGAAAGTGAAAAAGGCTGGCAATTGAATCAAGGGTGGCAACCAGATAACAAGCCGGTTCTGGCATCACGAATGGGCGGAATTTATCGGGCGCTTGATGGGTGTTGTGACTGGATTGCTCAGGTGATTCAGGGGAAACAGAACCCACTAATGCTTATCGACGATCCTGTATTGTCACCGGAAGTTCTGGTTGTTGGTTCACCGGAAACTGAAGTGTTCATTACCCTTATTGCGGATCAAATCCGCCGGTTATCCACGATATTGCAGCGGCCTGTCAGAGTTGCAGAGCTGAATGGCCGCAGTGGTCTGTTTGCAGGCAAGTTACTCGGTCTATTATCTGATTTGGAGATTGAATATTGCTTAGTTGAGCAGGCCGGTTCATTGCGTGAATTGGCGAAATATCGTCTGTCAGGTTATCCGCATCAGAGCCAGGTTTGCACAGTGCAGGAAGCGGTAGATTATAGTGCCGATCTGGTCATCAGTAATAATGCACTGCATCGTTATGCCGATATCCGTCGGGGAATCTCTGATCTGCAAGTATTGGCATCTTCCGGCAGTGGCGTATTGGTGTTTGAAAGCCAATATCTCAGCCCGCTGGCACAATTAACGGTGTTACTGCTGCAAGATGAAAATGGTTTTACTGATCTGCGACAAGGCCAGCGAGATCCGTTACTGGATAAGAAACGTTGGCAACAGCAGTTGTTGCAAAGTGATTTACCCGTGCAGTCTGTCACTGTAATGGGGGAAAACTCCGTACTGTTGATGTGCAAAAACCGTAGTAGCAACGTTATGGTTAATCGCCACGAATTGACGCAGCATCTGACAAATTATCTTCCAGCTTATATGTTGCCGCAGTATTTGCATGTTTTAGATAAACTCCCATTGAGTGCTAATGGAAAAATAGATCGCAAAGCACTTGAACAATTAGCTGTAGACGGGGCAGAGCAGGAAATTCTGCAATCTGCACAGGGCGTCGAATTGTCAGGAAAAGCCGAATATCTGGTGGCTAAAGTCTGGCAACAGGTATTGGGTACAGAGCCAATGGCTGACAGCAATTTCTTCCTGCTTGGTGGTGATAGTTTACATGCCACCCGGATTGTTGTGGCGTTGGAATCAGAAGGGGCTGTAGATGTCTCACTGGCTCAGGTGTTCTCCTCCCCGGTATTGCGTGACTTTGCTCGATTGATGACTTTTGCTGAACTGCCAACAACAAAAGTGATGCAACTGCAACATCAGGAAAGTGAACGTTATCAGCCATTCCCGCCTACAGATGTACAACGCGCCTATCTGATGGGGCGTCAGGCTGGTTTCCGTCTCGGTGGGGTTGCCACTCATTATTATAACGAATACGAAGGCCAGCCTTTTGATGCAACGCGGTTAGAACAGGCTTTATCCGCATTGATTGCCCGTCATGATGCATTGAGAATTGTATTCGATGAGCAAGGAATGCAACGGGTGTTGCCACAGCAGCCAAAACCTGCGCTAGACGTGATCCACTGTTCTGAGCAGCAATGGTCAGAAGAAACCAGTAAATTGCGGGAAAGCTTATCCCACCGGGTACTTGATCCGACACAATGGCCGTTGTTCCATGTGACGCTGATTCAGTCAGATAATGGGCGCAATCGCCTGTATATCGGGTTGGATAATTTGATCCTTGACGGCTTGAGTATGCGCATTTTCTTCACCGAACTTGAGCAGCTTTATCAGCAACCGGAAGGGGGATTGCCATCCGTTGGGATTGGTTTCCGAGATTATCTCACCACGGTGATTTCTGATGAAGAGAAGAGCCGTAAATCGGCAAATTACTGGCAGGAGCGGCTGGCAGAATTACCTGAAGCGCCAAAGCTGCCACTGATTTGTGATCCGCAGTCATTGGGGACTCCCCGGTTTAAACGTTGGCAATCTGTTTTGCCACGGCAGCAGTGGCAAACTTTGACAGAAAAAGCCCGGCATTATCAAGTGACGCCTTCTTGTTTGTTGCTGACTTGTTATGCACAGGTGCTGGCGAAATGGTCAGAATCGGCTTCATTGAGTATCAATGTGACGTTGTTTGATCGTCAGCCATTACATCCTGATATCAACCATATTCTGGGGGATTTCACTTCGCTTCTGTTACTGGAATGTCACCATTTAGCCGATGAAAACTGGCTCAATAGAGCACAGCGATTACAGCAACAGCTTTGGCAAGATCTGGCTCATACTGATGTTTCGGCGGTATGGGTTATCCGTGAATTGAATAAACAACGGCAAGTTACCGATTTGGCTATGCCCGTCGTGTTTACCAGTGCGTTAGGGGCAGAAGTCATGCCTTATCAAGAGAGTGCACAACCGTTCCCGCCGGCTATCTGGGGAATTTCTCAGACTCCTCAGGTTTGGATCGATCATCAAGTCTATGAGCAGGATGGAGAATTACATTTCAACTGGGATGTGGTTGATGGTCTGTTCCCACAAGGCATGATCGATGCGATGTTCAGTGCATATTGTGATTTGCTGACACAGTTAAGTGTGATTCCGGACTGGCATACCCAGGTGAATGTAGCACTGCCGATACAACAGCAGCAGTGTCGTCAACGGGTTAATGATACGCATCAGGAACTGCGTTTTACACCAATGCATCAACGTGTTGGGCAAGCGATGACACAGTTTGCGGATCGAACAGCGATTATTGATGGTGGGCAGCAGGTCAGTTATCAACAGTTAGAACAACATGTGCAACGATTGGCTCAGGTTTTGGTTGAACAAGGCGTTTGTGCAGGTGATTGTGTTGGTGTTGCGTTACCAAGGGGTTATCAACAAATCGTCGCGGTACTGGCTGTTCAGTGGTTGGGAGCGGCTTATGTTCCCATCTCTGTCGAATGGCCTGTGCTGCGCCGGGAACAGGTTGCCCAGCAGGCGGGGTTGATTCGTGTTGTGGCAGATAGCCACTTGCAATGGACGGGATCGGTCGCAATTGTTGATATTAACCAGTCACCGCTGACAACAACGGCGATTCAACCCTGGCATTCACAAGCTCAGGATCTGGCTTACATTATTTTCACTTCTGGTAGCACAGGCGTACCTAAAGGCGTAGCGATAAGTCACGGTGCTGCGGTTAATACTATTGAAGCGATCAATCGGCAGCATTGTGTTGATAAACAGGACAAAGTTCTGGCGCTGTCTGCGCTGCATTTCGACCTTTCTGTGTGGGATATTTTTGGTGTGCTGTCAGCGGGCGGGACTTTGGTCACGGTACCTGAAACCTATTCTAAGGATGCTACACATTGGTTGACTCTGATAAAACAGCACCAGATAACGTTATGGAACAGCGTACCAGCCCTACTGGAAATGGCCCTGTTACTGTGTGAAAACGATGAACAGACCGATGCGCTTACCAGTTTGCGTCTGGTCATGCTCTCCGGTGACTGGATTAACCTTGCATTGCCTGAGCGTTTGAAGCGCTGGATACCACAGGTACAACTGGTTTCTATGGGGGGCGCGACCGAAGCGGCCATTTGGTCGAATTACTGGTTAGTGGACGAGCTTGATCCTGAATGGAAATCTATTCCTTATGGATTACCGTTGCCGAACCAGCAGTTCCGTGTAGTCAGTGAACTAAAAGAGGATTGCCCTGATTGGGTTGCCGGTGAGCTGTGGATTGGTGGTCATGGTGTGGCGCTGGGTTACTTCGGTGATGATGAGCGTACTGCCAATCAGTTTATTTCCTGGCAAGGGGAGCGTTGGTATCGCACTGGCGATATGGGGCGTTATCACCCAACAGGCGTACTGGAATTCCTGGGACGGCGTGATCAGCAGGTTAAAATTTCCGGCTACCGTATTGAGCTGGGTGAGATCGTACAGGCTTTGAAAGGTTGTGACGGTATTGAAGACGCGTTGGTATTTGTTAATCAACGTGGCAAGCGTCCATCCCTCTCAGCTTGCGTCTTGGCATCGCAAGAGCCGGATTGGTCGCTGTTGCGGCAACAACTGTCAGCACAATTACCAGAATATACGGTTCCGGTTGAGTTTGGTTGGCTATCTTGCTGGCCGTTGACAGACAACGGCAAGCTGGATCGCAAAATAATTGAGCAACAACCACGGAATGTTGTCAGTCAGGCTATGGACACGTTGCCGGAAAGCCCATTGGAAAAACAACTGGCAGATGTGCTGTTGCCATTGCTTAATCTGACGCAACTCAGCGTTCATGACAATTTCTTTGCCCTCGGCGGCGACTCCTTTATTGCAACCCGTTTCACTTCTGAACTGAGGCGGTGTCATAACATTGATTTGCCACTCTGGCAGGTTTTCAACCTGCAAACCATTGCACGTATGGCGCAACAACTACAATCCGCCCCCGCAGAGGAAGCGGAAATGATTTTTGAGGAAGGTTCTCTATGAATAGCCAGGAAACTATACAGAAAAAAACAGTACAGCTATCAGCTTCACAACAAGCGGTTCAGCTTTTACTGCAACTTGAACAACAACAGGCTAAATTCTGGCTGGAAGGTGAGGCGTTGAAGTTTCGTGCGCCTGAGGGAGTGATGAGTCATCACGTTATTGCTCAGTTGAAGAATTTGAAACCACAAATTGTTGCGTTAATACAGGAGTGGCAGGAACCACAGAATTTTGTGGTAAACCCGGCACAGAAGCATTTGCCTTTCGCTCTAAGTGATGTGCAGTCAGCTTATTTTGTCGGGCGTCATTCAATGTTCGATTATGGTGGTGTGGGTTGTCATGGTTATTTTGAAATTCTGACTGAACATTGGGATGTTAAACGTCTTGAGCAGGTATGGAATCAACTGATCCAACGCCATGATATGTTGCGGGCGGTATTTACTGTTCAGGGGCAGCAACAGATTTTGCCGGAAGTGCATCATTTCACCATTGATTGCCACTCTTCTTCGCCGGAAGAACTTCGGCAAACCCTGTCTCACCGGGTTTATCAGACAGATTGTTGGCCGCTGTTTGATCTGAAAGTCAGCCAGGCAGCAGGGAAATCTTGCCTTCATTTCAGTATTGATTTGCTGATTGCGGATTTTCTCAGTGTACAAATTTTGCTGGCAGAACTATTAAAAGGTTATCAACAGCCGCAGACAGAATTTGCGCCATTACAGGCCAGTTTCCGTGATGTGATGGAGTTTGAGCAACACCGCCACCGTCAGCGCAGCTATGCCGGCGCGCGTGAATATTGGTTGCAACGTCTGCCTGAGTTGCCTGCAAGCCCACAATTACCTCACCTTCCGGTACAAAGTGGCGTTGTTCCCCGTTTCAGCCGTTACGATTTGCAACTCACTGCTAAACAGTGGGAGCAATTGCAGCAACATTGTCGTTTACAAGGCGTCTCTCCTTCTGCACTGCTTTTGGCGCTCTTTAGTGAAACACTGGTCCGCTGGTCAGAAACGAAATCTTTTTGTCTCAATCTGACAGTAATGAACCGCCGTGATCTTCATGAAGATATTCACCGGATGGTTGGGGATTTTACCAGCGTTAGCCTATTGCAGGCGGATATCAGTCAGCCCCTCTCATTGCTGGAGCGGGTGAAAAATCTACAGGCGCAACTGTGGCAGGATTTGGAGCATAACGCATTCAGTGGTATTGAGGTGATGCGTGAGCTGGCACGACAGAGGGGAGCAGAAGCTGCGAGAATGCCGATAGTATTTACCAGTGCATTAGTTGGCGAGGGTAAAGAGCAGGCGCAGGATATTATCAGCCAATTACCGATGGATATTGAGATTGGCTATGGTATCAGCCAGACCCCACAGGTATGGATTGATTGCCAGGTGATGGCCCGTAATGGAGGGTTATTGATCAACTGGGATATCATGGAGGGTGTATTCCCGGTGGATTTGATCCGCGATATGTTCAGTTGCTTTACTGGCGCGATATATCAGGTATTGGAACAGGTTGATGTGTGGGATCAGGTACTCGTCATTAATCTGCCGGAATACCAGCAAAAAACACGGCAACAGGTTAATGCGACTGAGGAAATGATTAAATCGGCGCTATTACATCAGGGTGTTTTGGAACAGGCCGGTAAAACGCCTGATGCATTGGCGCTGATTGATGCATGTGGGCCGATGACCTATCAACAAATGGTAACACGTGCAACAAAACTGGCCGCGTTTTTACCCCAAGGTGGACATAGCGCGATATTGATGGAAAAAAGTGCGGAGCAGGTTATTACAACCCTGGCGATTTTAATCGCTGGTGGTGCTTATCTGCCACTTGATATTTCACAGCCGTTGCCACGGATATTGCAAATTCTTACTGATGCACAGGTTAGTGCAGTATTGACAGATAATGAGGTTTTGGCTCAACAGTTACGGGAACAGGGGTTTAATGCTGCCAGCACCGAGAATGTGTCAGAACTGGCAATTACTTCCGCTGTGTCAGTGAAGCAAAATGACCCGCATAATCTGGCTTATATTATCTATACCTCCGGCAGTACCGGGCAACCGAAAGGCGTGATGATAAGCCATGATGCGGCGCTGAATACCATCAGCGATATCAATCGCCGTATGAATGTCACATCGACTGATCGCATGCTGGCACTGGCGAGGCTGAGTTTTGACCTTTCTGTCTATGATATTTTTGGTGTACTTAGCGCAGGTGGCGCGTTGATATTGCCGCAGGAACAGGATTTACAAAACCCTGCACAATGGGCGCGGCTAATTGATAAACATCAGGTTACGTTGTGGAACTCTGTCCCGGCGCAAATGACGATGCTGACCCGTTACCTGTCTGAAGGAGGGAAGGAATCCATTGGTCGCTTGCGCTGTGTGATGATGTCTGGTGACTGGATCCCGCTTAATTTGCCAACCGCTATTTATCAACATGCGCCAAATGCTTATCAATTCAGCCTGGGTGGGGCGACGGAAGCTGCTATTTGGTCAAATATCTGGCCGATAGAACCGGCAAAAACCTATCACAACAGCATTCCTTATGGCACGCCATTGGCTAATCAGCAGTTCCGTATTTTGGATCTCCGTGGAGAACCTTGCCCTGATTGGGTTGCGGGAGAACTTTGGATTGGCGGCCGTGGTGTTGCTCAGGGCTATTGGCAGGATGAAGAAAAAACTCGCCATCACTTTATCACTGACAGCCAGGGACAACGCTGGTATCGCACGGGAGACCGGGGGCGTTATACCGTCAATGGCGTGATTGAGTTTCTTGGGCGCTGTGATAATCAGGTAAAAATTCGTGGTTATCGGGTGGAAACAGGTGAGATAGAAGCCGTGTTGGAGCGACATAATAGTGTGGCTCAGGCTGCGGTTGTCGTAAAAGGGGATAAGCATAATCAAGGATTACACGCTTTTGTTGAAGCGGCGACAGAAAATTCTTTGGAACGGGCAGAAAAGCTGTATCAGCGCTATGAGATGGCATTACAAAAAGTACGCTCAGTTGCCAGCGATATTGAAGCAACGATAGATAAGCAAAAGGTAGAAAAGCTGGTTTGGTTCCTTGATCGTGTGGCCCTGTTGCATATGGTTGGTGCGTTGGTGGATGTCGGCGCTTTACAGGCAGGAAAGCCCGCTACCCTCGCTTCTGTGATGGAAAACGGCAGTATTGCGGCAGAAAACCGGCAATTAACACGCCGGTGGTTGAGAGCGTTGGTTCAGCATCAGTTAATTCAGCAACAAGGAGAGTATTACCAGCTCAATGCTGATGTTTCAGAGTATGAAATCAAGCAGTGTTGGCAACAATGTTATGACTTGATGTCAGCATTGGATGATGACCAAGGCTTGCTTACCTATCTGGAACGCAGTAGCCAGTGTCTGCCGGAATTGTTGCAGGGCAAAGAAGATCCGCTAAATTTGCTGTTCCCTGATGGCAAGCTGGATGTGGCGATCAAAACTTACCAAAACAATCTGATCAGTAAAATGATGAATCGCTTGTTGCTGGCTGCGGCTGAACAAAAAGCGGCTCAGATTAACCATGAAGAAGGGCGTTGCCTGCGGGTATTGGAAATTGGGGCTGGTGTGGGCGGCACCAGTAACGTGTTGATCCCGAAACTGGCAGACTGGAACGTCGAATATACCTTTACCGATATTTCACCCTTCTTCCTGAATGAGGCCAGATTACGTTATCAGCAGTTTGATTTTGTTCGTTACCGGTTGTTTGATTTCAATCGTACACCGGTAGAACAAGGGTTGGATTGTGGGCAGTTTGACATGATTGTCTCTTCTAATGTTCTGCACAATGCGGTTATTGCCCGTCAGGGATTAGAACATCTGCGCCAGTTACTGGCACCGGATGGATGGCTGCTGGTGATTGAAGCAACACGGGATAATTACCAGTTGATGACTTCGATGGAATTTAAGCATGGCCTGAGTGATTTTGCCGATGAACGGCTGGAACTGGATTCGCCGTTTATGCCGCAGAAAAACTGGCTTAATGCCATGAACGATGTGGGTGCGGAGACGTTATGGGCTTATCCGCCAGCAGAAGATGCGCTTTATCAACTGGGGCAGAGTTTTATTTTGGCGCAATTTAATCTCAACCGTAGACCATGCAACAGCACAGAATTGTTGGCGTCATTAAAACAACAACTGCCTGCTTATATGGTGCCTGCTCGCCTTACCGTACTTGATCGTTTGCCTGTGACAGCTAATGGCAAAGTTGATCGTAAAGGTATGCCGGATTTACCGGAGCATAGCGGGAATGAGCCAGTAGCAGAAAGCAACAGCAGTGACGAACTGGAACAGACCTTACTGACGCTGTGCCGGGAACTGCTTGGGCATAATAATATTGGTCTTGATGATGATTTTTTCGCCAGCGGTGGTGACTCATTATTAATAACGCAGTGGGTAAGCCGGATTCGTCAGGAGCTTGGGGAAGGTAACGTTCCGTGGGAAGGCAGCTTGCGTCAGGTGCTACAGCAGCCAACCGTTCGTGCACTGGCGGCATTTTTGCGTACGCAGTCAGAGCAGGGTAAGAGATCATCAGATAACCATTCTTGTTTGACGTTATTGAAGGAAGGTCATGGTGATCCGGTCGTTATTCTGCATGAAGGCAGTGGTACGGTATTGCCTTGCCTGCCTTTGACTGAAAAACTTTCTGGCCCGGTTTATGCGCTGAGTGTGGTCGATACAGACGCTTTCCTGCAAATTCCGTCTGAGCAATTAATCTCTCAATTGGCACGACATTATCTGCGTGATATTCAATCTTTGCCTGGTCATTGCCATTTATTTGGTTACTGCATGGGTGGGTTATTGGCCTTTGAAATGGCGCGTCAGGCGATGGAAAATCAGACACCTGTTGCTTCAGTAACGATTGCCAGCAGTTATCAGATCCCTTACCTGATTGATGATCCGTTGATGATAGATATGGCGATTATCTGGGGATTGTCAGTGGAATGTCCATGGACGTTGCCTCAGGAACAACTGGAAACCGTTTATGAAGCTTTGCTGGCGGAAAAGCCAGAGGTCATTGATCGTCATTCCGTCGCTGAATATGCCCGTGCCCGCGGAATGGATGCCTTTGCCGATGCTTATATGGCGGTGGTGGATATCCCGGAAGATCAGCGTTTACAGCAATTGGTTAGCGCTATCCGTAAAAATGAGATTGCTGAGAAAGAGTGGATCCGGATGTGTTCTGTTTTCCGTCACAGCATTCGGGGTGTTTGCCGTTATCAGCCAGATTATTTTGCCGGTGATCTGACGTTTGCCTGCCAAAATAGTGATACTTATTTGCTGCCTGCGCTCCAGCAGGACATGAAAGAATTTTGGCAGCAATATTGTCTTGGAAACGTAAATTATCTTTCACTGAATGGCGACCATTTTGACTGTATTAAATCAGATAATGTGATGCCACTGGTAAACCATCTTGAACAGTGCAAAGCACAGGTGAACTAAATGAATCGGGATAGGAAAATTCTGGTAATAGGCGCTACGGGAGCAGTTGGAAGCTCTGTTGTTGCTGCATTGAATCAATTGGGTTATCAGGTGTCAGGTGCAGGGCGTCGCCCCTGTGCTGAATTAGCTGATTATCATCAGATAGATTTATTTGATGAAAAAGCACTGGCTGAACTTTGTCAGCCGTTTTCTTTGATCATTAATGCCGCAGGCCCTGCTTCGCAAATTCAGGACAGAATTGCCAGAGCAGCATTGGCTTCGGCAACGCACTATTTGGATGTTGCAGGAGAGCCTGTTGTCTGGCAGCAATTAGCCGCAGATGAAAAATTAGCCCCTTTATTACAGAAATCCGCTTGTGTCTTGGGCGCGGGATATGTGCCGGGATTTGCCTCGATCTTACCTTTTTTAGCCGCGAACCGGCTGAAAACAATGGGTAAAGTGCGGTCATATCTTGGCGGAATAGAACCTTTTACGGTGACTTCCGCCATTGACTTTATTGATAGCTTGAATGAGCAGAATGGTAAAGCAGGTCATATCTTATCTGGAGGAGCGTTACAACGGGCAGCCATAGAAAAAAATGTTCAGCCTGAAACTGCTAACAGGGCATTTGATGCCCTGCCATATCTCAGTTTTGAGTTGGAAAGAGTTGCCCGGCAACTCAATCTGGTTGATTTCGCTGCATTTAATTTACTTGCAGATCGTCAGCTATTGCTGACGGATCAATTTAATGGTGAGCAGGGAATTAAACAGCTGATCAGCCAGAGTGAAGAACTAACGCATCATTATGGTCAACAGCAACATATTTTGCTGGAAGCAGAAGGTGTATTGGTGGGGCAACCCGTGACTCTCATTGCCAGAGGGCGTTTTACTGATAGTTACCGTTTTACCGGGATCGTTGCTGCATTGGCGGCGGATATGATGCTCAAAACACCACAATCAGGGTTGAAATGGCTGTCTGATTTAGCTGATGCAGAGCAGTTATTGTCAGGGCTTGAGCACATGGGGGCCTTTGAATACTGGCAGATAGAAATAAAACCGCGTCAAAGTGCAGATTATGTTGAGGGGGAACTATGAG
Organism: Photorhabdus khanii NC19; assembly: GCF_000517265.1. Lineage (GTDB taxonomy): Bacteria > Pseudomonadota > Gammaproteobacteria > Enterobacterales > Enterobacteriaceae > Photorhabdus > Photorhabdus khanii. Next base: position 77,116 of record NZ_AYSJ01000004.1, on the reverse strand, counting down.
TCGTCCATTACGTGTCGTCGTCTGTGGTACGTTGTTCGGTCAGGTTTATTTGTCAGCGTTTAAAACCCATTTTCCTGGTTTTGAATTGGCGGGCATTATTGCCCGTGGCAGTGAGCGCTCGCAGCGGCTGGCGGCTGAATATCAGGTACCTTTGTATGAACACGTTTCCCAGTTGCCGGATGATATTGATATTGCCTGTGTCGTGGTACGTTCTGCCATTGTCGGTGGCGCGGGCAGTGAACTGACAAAACAATTGTTGAGCAGAGGAATTCATGTTTTACAGGAACATCCGGTTTATCAGCGTGATGTGGCGGAATGTTTGAAACTGGCTCGCCAGAATAATTGCTGTTACTCCGTCAATACGCACTATCCGAATGTTCCGGCAGTACGGCAATTTACTGATTATTTGCAACAGGCTATGCAGCATCAGCAACCTTTATTTATTGAAGCTACCTGTGGCGTTCAAGTGATTTGCGGTTTACTGGATATTCTGGGACGTGCATTAGGAAAATTCACCCCTTTTGCTTTTGGCGACGCACATCACTGGGATAAACAATTGCTGACTCAGGCCACCAGTTATCCGCCTTATACCACTATTCAAGGGGTTATTATGGGGATCCCATTAATCCTGAATTTGCAGAATCAGCTTGATCCCGGCGATCCTGATAACCATTTCCACATTATGCAACGTATTTGCGTCGGTCTGCCCAGTGGTAATTTGCTGTTGGTGAATACACATGGTCCGGTGTTGTGGAATTCACGCTTCCATATACCACGTCAGCGTACAACCAGTGGGGTAAGGGAGCCTCTATTACCACAACAGGCTGCCCATTACTTTAAACCGCCAACTTCTGTTTCGTTGTATGACTGTTGTCCAAGTCTGGAACAGATCACGAATCAGCACTGGCCCGAGGCTATTCGTCATGCTTTGCGGCAATTTGCCATACAGATTGAACGGCCTGATCCCCGCATGGCGCAATATTTACTGACAATGGCCTCTGTTTGGAAAACCTTAATGAGTAAGGTTGGTAACCCAGAAAGTTTGCATGTGCCTGATCCTGTTCCACCTCAACCGGAGATCAGCGAATTTCTGCAACAACAGGGGGATGTTCACTATGTTTGATAACGTATCGCTTGATAGAGCAGTGCGACTGATAAAACCGGGAACCGGTAGCCAACTGATCTGTTTTCATTATGCCGGGGGCAGAGCAGAATACTTTATCCCCTGGCGTGACGGAATTTCAAAAGATACTGCGGTTTATGCCGTTCAATTACCTGGACATGGCTCGCGGATTAGCGAGCCGTTGCAAACCTGTATTCATCAGTTAGCAGACAGCTTGGTTGAGGTCTTGAATATTTTGCCTTTACGTCCGACTTATTTTTTCGGGCACAGCATGGGCGCTGCGCTGGCGTTTGAGGTGGCATTGCGTATGCAACAGCAGGGTAGAAAAATTCGCGCATTATTTGTTTCTGCCCGTCTGCCGCCACACAAAAATAGTGGTAATGATTATCACCGTCGGGATGAGCAGCAACTGCTGAACAAAATTACTTCTCTGGGTGGTTCTGCGATTGATTATCAGACCATGCCTGAATTAAAGGCATTGTTAATGCCCATTTTCCGTGCGGATTTTCAGGCTATTGAAACATATCAACGCCGTTGCCAACAACAACTTGATTGCCCGGTATTTGCTTGCGCTGGGGAACGCGATACGGAAGTTTCTCCGGAAGAGATGGCGCAGTGGCAGTGGATAACTAACGATAAATTTGAACTGAAAGTATTTGATGGCGGGCATTTTTACCTCAATGATCAATCTTCAGTTTTATTTGACTATATCAATAGTAATATTGCTGCTTCATAGTATCATTGCGCAATCAATAAATTTAGGAAATATCATGAAATATAATTATAACCTTGTTGGTTTATTTGGCCTTTATTGCGCGCAAGGTGCTCCTCTGGGGTTGGCAATTTTTGCTTTGCCGGGGATTTTACGGCAGCAAGGGGCTGATATGCAGTTTATCGGTCTTATTGGTTTATGCATGTTACCTTGGGCATTCAAATTTATCTGGGCTTCTTTCATTGAAAACCATAAACCGTGGGGATTTGGCAAACTTTCTGCCGGATTAGCCTGGATTCAACTATTTAAAATACTTTCATTGCTTGCTGTCGCTTCTCTGTGGTTTTTCAGCCCACAAACTGATGTCATCGGTTTGCTGATCATACTCACATTCATTAATCTTCTTTATGCCAGCCAGGATGTGGCGGTTGATGCTCTGGCAGTGCGCACTTTTGCCGGCAGTCGTCATGTCAAAGTGAATGTCGGTCAGGTTGCCGGGTTTAGTTTGGGAATGCTGGTTGGTGGTATTCTCAGCCTTTATGTTTTCAGCTCTGTGGGTTGGCACAACATGGTGCTGTTCTTTTTACTGGTTCAGATTGTTTGCCATATTCCATTTATGCTTAATAAGGACAAATTCAATATCGATCAGCAGCTTCCTGTTAAACCGGGTAGTGCTTCCGTCTGGAAAATATTCCGCCGTCAGGGAAGTTTGCCGGTTATTTTGATGGCATTGTTGTTTAAGTTCGCTAGCACACTTGGTGCTGGGTTGATATCACCTCTGCTCGTAGATATGGGCGTTAATCTGGAATTTATTGCTCTGATTTCCGGCAGTGTGTTAATTATCAGTTATATCACTGGCGCGTTGGCGGCGGGTTTTCTTCATCGCTGGTTTTCCAGCCCGACTTTGGCATTAAGTGGGCTGATTGCCAGTGCGTTATGTTGGTTAGGGCTGGCGATTTCACTCACTGTCTCATCAACAGATCCCACTATGGTCTTTATCTTCTTTATGTTGGAAGGTTTCTTTTTCAATCTGAGCTGCGTCTCTTTCTTCTCTTGTTTCATGTGCTGGAGTGAAGGTGATAGCAAACAGGATGTTATTCAGCCAGGAACCAATTTTACCTTGCTGCAATGTTGTGAAGTGCTTGGTAGTAGTGCGGCAATGGTCATTGCCGGAACGTTGGCACACTATTGGGGATTCACCCATGCTTTCTATGCGGCGGTGGTAGGAAGTGTGACCACAATTGTTATTGTGGCAGTTTGTTTCCGTCTGGTTTCGTCGATCATTAACCGCCCGTCGGTTCAACCTCAGCGAGTTGAGGTACCACAATGAAATCAGATGACAGCGCTTTTTCTTGGTTGATGAAACTGATCGGGACTCAAAAGAAAAGCGTGATCGCTTCCATGACCTTAGCCGTTATCTACTCTTTGTTGGCGTTGGTGCCTTATGTGTTGATCTATCGCCTGATAGATACTTTTCTGCATCAGCCGGATGCGGCTGCATCACAGGTATGGTGGTTGGTCGGTCTGGCAGTCATGGCGTTGGCGGGTAAGATCATATTGCAACTATTTTCCGGTTTGTTATCGCATAAAGCGGCTTTCCAGCTTCTGTTTGAATTACGCCGTAAAGTGATTGCACGAGTGGGTGATTTACCGTTGGGGACATCTAATCGTCATACCTCTGCAACAATGAAGAAAATCATCTCAGACGATATTGGTAGAATCGAAACATTCATTGCTCACCACTTACCGGATATTGCTGCTGCTATTGTCTCACCGCTGGCAGCGGCCACATTGCTGTTTTTCTTTGACTGGAGGTTGGCGTTATTGGCGTTGATCCCTTTGCCGGTAGCCATTGCCATGCAGTGCTGGATTTTCAAGGGGTTTGATTCGCGTATCAGAGCTTATCATCAGGTTGTAGCAGATTTGCATACCAGCGTGGTGGATTTTGTGAAAAGTATGCCACTGGTCAAAGCTTTCAATATGACAGTCGACTCCCATCAGCGGTATGCCAATGCCGTGGAACAACATCATCGATTAGTCACAGGATGGCTTGTCGATACCCGAACGCCTGCGGCATTGTTTAAGCTGGCGTTGGATTTGGGATTGTTATGTATTATGCCCGTTGGTATCTGGCTGTATGCCCAAGGGGATGTGGCGCTGGCGACATTATTTATCTTCATGCTGTTGGGAATTGGCTTGATGGAGCCACTCTACAACCTGCTGCAATTTGCGGGTATGTTCAGCCAAATGCTAAAAGGTGTGGAAAATATCCGTGATTTTTCTGAGCAGCCCCGGCAACGGGAGGGCGGTGCTCCACAGCCAATTGATGGTAGTGACATCTGTTTTGAACATGTCACATTCAGCCATAATAATGCGGTTATTCCTACGGTAGATGCTCTCTCTTTCACCGCGCGGCAAGGGGAAATTACCGCGTTTGTCGGCCCTTCTGGGGCCGGGAAAACAACCGCGGCTCAACTTATTCCCCGGTTATATGAGTATCAGCAAGGCTGTATTTTGATTGGGGGAAGCGATATTACCGCGATGCCTTTGGATCAATTAATGTCGCTGGTTAGTTTTGTCTTTCAGGATGTATTTATCTTTGAAGACACCATTATGAATAACATCAGGATGGGGAATCAGGATATTACGGAATCGCAGATTATTGCTGCGGCTAAAGCGGCTTGCGTTGATGAATTTGTTCGTGAATTACCGCAAGGATATCAAACCGTGGTTCAGCAAGGCTCGCTCAGTGGCGGGCAGGCTCAACGGATCTCTATTGCCAGAGCGATAGCAAAAGATTCTCCGGTTTTAATTTTGGATGAAGCCACCGCTTATGCGGATGCGAAAAATGAAGTGAAAATCCAGCAGGCACTGTCCCATTTGATGAAAGGGCGCACGGTGCTGGTGATTGCTCATCGGCTGAATACTTTGGTCAATGTTAATAAAATCATTGTGATGGATAATGGAGGTAAAGTGGCGGAAGGAACGCATCAGCAACTTTTGCAGGAGTGCCGACTTTATCAAAATATGTGGGATGCTCATCAGGCGGCAAAAAGCTGGCATGTGGCTATGCGTAACCAGGAGGTTTCACATGTTTAAGGCGTTTAATCTTTCCCGTCTGGTTGGAAAACCACTGAAAGGGCTTTCAGGTATGGTGGCCCTCTCCATATTGGATGCTTTTCTGGCATCAGCGCCTTACGCATTTCTTTACTACATCATTCTCGACATGCTCTCTGATATGCCCGATATGATGTATCAGTTTAAACTGGTAGGCGGTTGTGCGGCTCTGATGTTGGTTCGGGTATTACTGGCTCGTACACTTTATTTCAATATTGCACAGATTGGTTTCGATGCCGGGCGTACATTACGTAAAAATCTGGGAGAACATTTACGCCGTATGCCGATGGGGTTTTTTCAGCGGACGGATATGAGTGGCGTTAATAATACATTGCTGAAAGATATCGATATGATCGAACATATCTTCACGCACTTGTATGCACCAATAATTGCAACGGCTTCCGTACTCTGTTTTTTTTCTATCGGATTATTATTAAAAGATTGGCGTATGGCACTGGCTATGCTTTCAACTTTACCTTTGGCGGTGTGTGCTTATTTACTGATGCGACAATATGCGCGCCGCTGGCAAAGTCGGATGCAGCAATTACTATTCAAACTTAATGATGCTTTGATGGAGTATATTGATGGCCTGAAAGTGTTGAAATCTTATCGGATGCTTGGTCAGGCTTTTGGCCGTTTGAATAATGTACTTACGACGACTTATCAGCAATCGCTAACGGCTGAAAAAGCGGGCGTCTGGCCGATATACAGTTTTAATTTGTTGGTGGAATGCGGATTTATCGTATTATTGATCGCACTGACTTGGGGGTGGTTGGGGCACACCTTGTCATTAGCGGAGGTACTGGTATTTCTTATTGCGGCGGTACGTTTTTTCCGGCCATTATTGAATATGTCAATGTTTCTGGCTGAGTTGAATTATTTTAGTCTGGCAACAGAACGGGTTAAAAAAGTATTTGAATTGCCTGAATTATCGCAGGGAAATACCCGGCCGCAGCTCAATAATATGACGCTTGAATTAGATAATGTGTATTTTGCTTATCCCGATAAACCAGAAATTTTTCGAGGAATAAATCTAACTATTGAAGCGAATAAAGTGACCGCTTTGGTTGGGGCATCTGGCTCAGGAAAATCAACGCTGGCTGCACTAATAGCCCGTTTTTGGCAACTTTCTGAAGGACGTATTTGGGTAGGCGGCTACAACCAGAAAGTCGATATTGCTTCGATGGAGGTGGAATATTGGCAGCAATATATCAGTGTGGTATTCCAGAGTCATTACATGCTAAATGATACGATTGGTAATAACCTGCGAATTGCCTGTCCTGATGCCAGTGATGAAGAATTATTGCGAGTCTGTTGTTTGGCAAGATTGGATAGTTTACTGAATAAATTGCCTGATGGGTTGAATACGAAAATCGGTGCCGATGGGATACACCTTTCTGGCGGAGAATTGCAACGGCTTTCTATCGCAAGGGCATTACTCAAAAATGCGCCTCTGATTATTTTGGATGAAGCAACGGCTTCGCTTGATCCGGAAAATGAAAGAGACATCCAATTAGCGATGCAGTCATTGATAGCCAATAAAACCGTGTTGGTTATTGCACATAAATTGTCATCCATTGAATATGCAGACAAAATTGTGGTGATGAATAATGGTGAAATTGCAGAGCAAGGACAGCACCAGCAATTATTGGCAAATCGAGGGATTTACCACGATCTTTGGACATTACAGCAATCTGCGCAAAACTGGCGGTTAGCTTGAAATAGTGAATAGTTAATATTTCCTGTGGGCTGATAATAAATGGCCCACAGAATATTGTTCTTGTCGGTGTACTGTTATTTTCGAGAGATAAATCAGTAATTCCACGGAATAAAAATTACAAATAAATACATACCTTTCATATCTGTGAAAATCTCATATGATGGTAGCTAACCACCATAATTACTATGATACAAGCGCAACATTCTTAATTATTTCACTATAAGCTCGAATCAGATAATCAAAGATTATATCGGTATATAAATGCTGATATTTAATCAATGTTAATCATATTCGATTTTATCTTTACTGGCGTTGTTTTACTGGCAATTATGAACAGTTTTTATAAGTCTTTTATCTTCATAAATCAATCCGTAAATAGCTTGGTGGTATAAAGATACCCCGTTATATTTTTTCGGATAATATTCTTTTTCTCGCTGATTTATTTTAAGTTTTCTGTTCATGGTTAATGTCATTTAAAAAACTGCACTTATAGTTAAATCCGTCTTTTATATAAAAGCTTTAATACATCTGTTTTCATACTTTTAAATGGTTATGGCAGGACAGGTAAATGTAAAATAAGCGAAGGATAACGTCGTTTATAAATACATTAAACATGATAGGGAATCAGCCGTTTTTAGTTACTCTGTACCTTTTCAAAATCTGGCATTAATGGATATCTGTTTTTTATCCTCAGTTGTTAACGAATCACCGAAAAAAACAGTTTACCGATCGACATCTATTCAAATGGTGTTTAAATAAATCAGTAAACTCATTTAATAACCCCCTGAAAAACACGGGGAGGGAAAACACCGAATGAATTATTTAAAGGAATACGAACATGTTTATTTCCAGATTAACGATGTTGCATTTATTATGTGAATTCACCTATTACTAATAGTTGGTTCATGTGAGTTATCGCCGGACATAATAATTAATCCTAATAATAGTAATAACAATTTTAATCGCATTTTTTATTCTTACATTCCTGGGGGAGGGTGATAAATGGGATATTATCCAACTTTAATACTGTAAAAATCCACAATCATCGGTGTCGCCTCACTTTCGCTATATACGCTGTGCCGATGTTACCAATTTTTACTGCATTATCCATTAAGAAAGAATATCGGGCTAAATAACCCGATATTACATCCATTAAATCACCTGGACAAAACGACCGTTAATTAATGAGAAGATTGGTGTGGTAGTAGCCAGAACTGTTTCCCCATCTTCATCATCAATGTAATAATAAGATAGTGGGGAACTCTCAGGATCTGATTTATTCACCAATTTAACCATCCTGCCCTGATTCATTATTTTAACTCGGTAGTCATCCCAATTAATCGGTATCATTTTGAAGTTTTTTGCTTTGATATTACTGTAAATTGGTTTACTAGTGAAAATACTCTCTTCACTTTCACCAGTGGCCCAAGCCCAGGCTTTGAGCGCCGTTTTTTGTTGTTCCCGGATGGTATTTATATCTTTGGTATTATAGGTTTTCCAGACCGCCATATAAGCCCGTTGCAGTTGCTGACGTTGTTCAGACGTATCCGTGTAGGGCGTTGCCTTCACCCATTCCCAATCAGGCAAGCCGCTGATTTTTACGCTACGGCTAAACCGGTATAAAGTCATATTGGGTGGAAATTCTTTGGGATCAAAGTATTTTTTCTCTATATGCCCAGCTTCTACATTGTCTGCCTGTATCACATGGCGCACAACCGGCGTGCTGATAGCGGCATATTTAGTTTCATTCATTGGTGTGGTTGCCACCGGTTGGCCGTTTTTATCCATTGCCACTTCAATTGCCGTCAGCACTTCACTCTTTTTACCTCGCATAGCGGTCAGTTCCAGCTTGCATTTCGCTTCAGGATTAAAGTGAGCGCGGGCTTTATCTGACACTTCATCTGATGCAAACCAGTCCAATGCCCCGAATTCCAAACTGATTTCGTTTTCGCCATTAGCCATTAACAACATGGAAGCTGTGCTGGCGCTACCAAATCCCCGACCTTCCCGGGCCGAATCTCGATTATCCATTCCCAGTACATCATTAGTTTTAATGGCACAAAAGGCATACTGAATATCGAATAAACTGCGAATGTATAGCCTCGGTTCATTTGCTTGAGCACTTAACATAAAAATCACTCCTGATAACAGTAATAACAGTTTTAATTTCATTTTTTATCCTTTTACTCTTGCTTACATTCTTGGGAATCCCGCATTGATAAATGGGATTTTATCCAGCTTAGGTTTAGAGTTAGGGTCATAATTCATTTCCCACGATGCAGTTTCAGCACCCGGGACTATTTCCGGCTGAACAACAGGCCGTTTTTCTCCTATCAAATTAATTCTTAATGGGGATTCACTGACTTTTAACGGATCGGCAATAATCCATTTCCACTTCTTTTTGATTTTAACCATGGATTTTTTCTGTCTATCTGCCTTCATATCCGCAGCTACCTCAATCTCAGCAACAATCCCATCATGATACCCGGCGAGATCAATCCCCCCATCATGTTGATCGAGTTTAAAACCCGCCGCCGTTTTTATAACCCCGCCAGCACTCATCGCAATTTCCATGATCATAATATGGGTTTTAAAGGCCGCGTTTATTTTCCCTGCCAGACCCAATTTCAGATCATTCTTATCACCGACATCGAACGTCCATTGTTTTTGTTTATAGGCCGCCCCGAGCTGAAAGGACAGGTTACAGGTTAAAATAATGCAACATTCAAGCTCTAAATAGTTTTCATCCTTCGCATTTCTGCGCGCCAGGGCTTTCCTGAATTTGGCAGCAATACTCTCTATCTTGCAATACGCCGCACCCAGTTGAATGAGATCCAGTTTTGCGCTCATGCCCATAAAAGGGGCGGCACTGAAACCCAAAAAATGGCTACTGTCATCGACTGAGGTGGTGCGGTCATAAGCATAAGCCAGACCAATATTGATGGGGGTTATATTCAGGTCAAACAGCAGGTAATTACGGGTCCCTTTACCGTTTGAGTCAGGAGCAGGCACCAGGTATTTTTGGGTATAACCTAACAGTTTTTCCACCCGCTTGATGGCGTCTAAACTCTGCCGGGTTTTCCTGACCTTGTTAACCTCGGCAAATTTGGCTGAATAATCTATATCCTGAACCGTTAACGCATACTCAACATGAAGTGCCGTCTCTCTGGAAATATAAAATTCATCCGTATTAACTGTCCACCCTGCACGCAGCTTATTGCCGTTTTTAGGTTTAACATTTTCCATGGTATTACGCGCTTTTGCCTGTTCATCACGCCGTTCCTTCATTGACCGTTGACCATGAGAAAAATCAAAGCTGAATCCGACAGAAACCATAAAACTGACTGAGGGGTAAACTGCCATCGTCGCGTATTTTTGAGCACTGATACATCCTTGCGCTATTAACTGATAATAACGGGGATCGCTGTACATATCCGTCGGGTTGGCAAGATTAGACAGATACGACCAGACACTTTGCAAACCATTTTCAATCTCCGTGTCTTCTGACTTATCTTTATAGAATAACGTGACCGCTTGAGGCGTATTAAACGCTATGGTTGCCTCTTTTTGTCCCCCGGTCAGCACAGCATGATGTTTAGGGGCGTTATGACATTTATCTTCAATGTGTATTGTGCCTTTTTGTCCTTTCCCATGATCAATCAGGTCCATTTTAATTGCCGGCTTTTCAGGCCAGACTTGAGTATGTTGACCAAAAGTGACGCTTATTTTGTAGATGCAGGGATCCGGGTTGTTACAGGTCATGCAGGCAACGCCGGCACGGGGTGAAATAGTGTGTTCAGTCATATTAATTATCTTATTGGCCGTTTAGTTGGGGATAAAACCTAATTCGCTTTTTAATAATGTTTCCATCCGATAATAGCCCGGCCATTGAGTGTCCCGGAGTCCGGTTAACCAGGTCGGTGGAATTTGCTGAAACTGACCCATATTTCTCTCCAGCAGCAGGTAGAGGAATCCCCCGATGGAACGCTCATCGGTGATTTCGTTCTCCTGACAAAAATAAAAACAATCCTCCGCCAGGTTTTTATGCTGAATAAAGGTCTCTTCATCCAGATAAGTGGGGAAATAATGCGGATTCGGGAGGGGATCTTGCAATATTTTATCTGCAATTGCCGACAGGGTTGAATGTGGCAGCGCTATGGTGCCGGCTCCATTATGGTAATTGATTTCATTAATGAGTCGCGTCAGTTTATTAATAAATCTTTGCTCGAACAGGTTATTTAACTGAGCATATTGCTCGGGGGCAATTTGCAACATCTTTTGCCTGGAGCGCGCTTCTGCAGGAAATTGTTTTCTGACAGCGTGAAAATTATCTTCCTGTTTAATCCCCATCAGGGAGGTGGTAATTTTATTTATCGGCCCCAGAAAGCAGTGAATTTCCCAGTCACTCAGAACACTGAGAAATTCCCAGATATTGCGCGGATCATAAAACCGGAAAAAGACCGGTTTATCTTGATCCGGTAATAATACCTGAAGAGATTTACGCAGATGTTGACGCAATGTTCGCATGTCCGCCTGTGAATGAAGACAAATTCCCCAGGGGGTTTGCCATTCCGCCAAATAAAGTCCGACTTTTTCTGTGACTTCCACTAAATAAGGCGCGACTTTAAGCAGTTCAGGTTGTAAAGACTCATTATAAAGACAGGTCACCGGGGGATTAAAATGTTCCAGAACAAAGAACAATCGGGGTTCGCTGGCACCGTCAATGACGGCATAGTGTTTTTCAGCGGCCATCAGTCGTTATCCTCCTTTGGGCAATGTGCAACAATTTGGTTAATTACCATACGAATGGGAGAATGGAAAAGGGAAGGAAGAATGCACTTATTTTCTTTTAATAACGAAATTTTATTTTGGTCAAATTGAAGATTTTTTGCGGGATATAATAAATAACGATGAGAAATTTAATGGGTTAGAATTAACTGCCTCAATGTGATTAAACAGAATCACTGACTTGAATTCGCGATTAATTGGCGTAAAATAATAGTGAAAGTGAAATCAACGATATATTTTTCTGATTAGACTAATAAGTGCAATTTTTCAGAAAGGGGCCAGTTGCTAGAGTAGGTATCTTTCCCACCACATGAAAACGCACTATGACCTGTACACAACTAACCGAAACAGAAAGATACCCGATTTCCAGTTTAAAAGAAGCGGGTTTTTCACAGTGTTTCATTGCTCAGTTACTTAAGCGAAGCCCGTCGACTATCAGCAGAGAATTGAAGAGAAACCAAGAAGTCCAGACATACTGCCCTGAACAGGCTCATTTTGAAGGGACTGGCTCGTCGTCATTTTGCTAAGAAAGCGGTGAAAATAACGCCGGAAGTCAAAAGATGGATAAAACGGTTAATTTGGAAAGACTTAAGTCCTGAACAAGTGGCTGATTATTTGAAGCAACATAAAGGGATATCTTTGCATCATGAGACGATTTATAGACTGATTTATCAAGATAAATTTGATATAAAAGATTTAATACCTCTGTATTCGTGATTTTAAATGATTATGGCAAGTTAGGTAAATGTAAAATAAGCGCAGTATAGAATCGCTGATAAATGAATTAAACATGGCAGGATAAACAAAGTGGAATCCTGCCATGTGATATTAATATGGTTTTGTTAGAAATCTTGGTTTAAAATTTCTATATAGCGGTTATAAGCATACACGCGATTGCGTTTTTGGCCGGTAAGTTCAGAGACCAATACGAGATCAGCCTGAGATAAGCGTTCCATCACCTTGCCAATTGTTGCCGGTGTCAGCCCTGTAAGTTGCACCAATTTATTAATGTTGACGATAGGATGCTCAAATAACGCATCCAATATCTGGCTCGCTGAGTTCTCTATACGCCCTAATGGCTGCAACAGTTTTTTGTGCTCACGGTGTAACTGATAAAGTTGTTGGGCGATATTGACTGCTTGTGTCGCTGTAGCCGTAACCGCATCAACAAAAAATAGTAACCACGCTTCCCAATCACCAGTTATGCGGACTTGTTGCAGACGTTCATAGTAGGTTTGTCTATGTTTTTTAAAAAAGACGGATAGATACAGAAGAGGCTGACTCAGAACCTTTGCTTCCACTAAAATTAAGGGAATTAATAAGCGTCCTAACCGACCATTACCATCCATAAATGGATGGATAGTTTCAAACTGAACATGAGCTAAAGCTGCTTTTATCAATGGATCTGTCGGCTCAGGAACATCGTTAATAAACTTCTCCAATGCGGCCCAACAATCAGCCAATTCATTAGCCGGAGGCGGGATAAAAGTAGCTTCATCAGCACGATGACCACCGATCCACACTTGGTTTTGACGGAACTCTCCAGGTCCACGGCTTATACCTCTCCTTGATGTCATCAAAGCGGTATGTAGTTCTTTGATTAAACGAAAAGTGATGGGATAGGACTCTTGAATACGTTGTACACCTAATGATAAAGCATTAACGTAACAAGATACCTCTTGTACATCATCCATTGGCACACCAGGCATCCCTTCCATTTCAAACAACATTATATCGCTGAGGGACGATTGAGTACCTTCAATTTGAGAGGACATAACGGCTTCTTTACGGACGTAACTGTAAAGAAACAGATGCTCGTCTGGTAAAAACGTACTGATCGCATCTAATCGACCCAGTGCTAACATGGCCTCATTGATCCGTCGTTGCAATTTGCTATTAATATCAAGTGGCGGTATCGGTGGTAGGGGATGAGGCACAAAAGCCTGGCAGGCGACACCGCCAGCAATACTTGGGACATAGTGACCTGTAGATCCGCGTTGCAAGGTTTTTTACTCCTTATTTACATAGCTTAAAGTTAAAATAAGACTGCGCGTTATTTTAACTTAAGGCTGAAAATAAAATAAGGAAAAGTGTTATTTTAACTTTTGCAGGAATGTCTTAGGGGTCCTGGGATGAGTAGACCTACCCGGTCACCCAGGTAGGCCCCTCCTCAGAACCGGACTTGCAGAATTACCGCATCTGGCTCCCGACAGATCCGTGTCCCCACATCTATTTCGTTGAGGATCTGTTAGCTTGGCTGTTTTTGATTGCTGGTGATTTTTTGCACGTTTAGCTATAATAGCTATTCAAGCCATTTTAGACGGTAGGTGATGTATGGAAGTTATTCCCGCACAATTAGCTAAGAACCAATTTGGTGATCTGCTTATGAAGGTGCAGCGTGAGCCTGTGGAAATTAGTAAGCATGGTAAGCGTGTGGCCGTGGTCATTTCTCCTGAAGAGTATGACCAGTTCGTGCAGCTCAAGCTACAGAGTTTAAAAGCCGTTCTGGCTGAATCTATTGCACAAGCTGACTGTGGCGAATTGCATAGTATTGATGATGTGTTTGCACCGTTGACGGCTGATGAGCTTGAGGGTAAGGCTTAAGGATGAGTGTTCGGTTTACTAAGAAGGCCAGAGAGCATATTCGTGCAATGAAACTCTATTCCATGCGCCGGTGGGGGGCGAATATCGCGGAGGCTTATGCAACTTCATTGCGTGTGACTATGACGTAAATTCTTGATCGTCACCCATCCCCCGGTCGTGATCGTAGTGAAGATCTTCACTATGGTGTGCTGAGTTTTCCCGTTGAGAGCCACATTATTTACTATCGGGAAGTTCCGACTGGTATCGAAGTGTTGGGGGTGTTGCATCAGGCGCAAGATCCACATAAACATCTGTAATAGGGGTCTAGGGTGAGTAGGTAACACCGTTGATGGCGAAGCCTTTTTTATCACTTGTCCAAATGAATTACATCTGCCAGCAGTACGCGGTTTTTTTCCGATTTGCCAAGCTGATGGAAATGCTGGCTCAGGGTATCGCTGAGGGCATTATCGGTGTTCCCTGGGATCTATATTTTAATCAGATAAAATCGAGCCCGGTTTAGGCGATCTGATCGATCGCCAGACAGGACGTTTTCCCAATGGTAATGAGTTATTTTTCAACATTAATCAGCTCATTACTGAGGTTCCAAATTCAACATAAGAATCTTAGAGCGGCGTTGGTAGTTGTATAGCACTTGTTTCTGAATTGGCAGCATTGAGATTTCCGCCGGTTCAAAACCCCGTTCCTGGAACCAGTGAATGCTGCGGGTAGTCAGGACGAAAAGTTTTTCCAGTCCGAGCTGTTTCGCGTGATCTGTAATGCGGTTCATAAGTTCTTCACCTCTTAAAGAACTCCGGTATTTAGGATGAACCGCTAAACAAGCCATCTCCCCAATTTTCTCACCAGGATAGGGGTAAAGGGCAGCACAGGCGATAGTCAGGTTGTCGCGTTCAATAATGATGAATTGATCTATTTCTCTCTCAAGTTGTTCTCTTGAACGGCGAACCAAAATGCCTTGCTGTTCCAACGGACGAATAAGTTCGAGAATACCGCCGATGTCATTAATATTCGCTCTGCGTATTTGTTCCGCGCTCTCCATGACTATTTGAGTACCAATACCATCACGGGAGAATAATTCTTGAACCAGAGAACCATCTGCCTGATAACTCAATAAGTGGCTGCGGTGAACGCCACGACGGCAAGCTTTTATGGCACTCCGTAAAAAACAGGCTGTACCTGAATAATAGTCACCTTCAGCTTCCAGCTCTTTAATGAGATCTGGCGCCTGATTAAGAAAAATTTCAGATAGAATTTTTCCGTCTTTGCCTTGTACGCCTTGAGTAGAGCAGAAACCAATTAGTTTTTCAGCTTGTAGCTTGATAGCCAATTGAGTAGCAACTTCTTCAAATGACAGATTAAAACTCTCGCCGGTAACGGAAACTGCAACCGGACCAATGAGCACTATTGCACCATTGTCTAACTGACGATTTATAGCTGCCTCATCAATACGGCGAATTTTTCCACTGTGGCAATAATCCACACCATCATCAACACCAAGGGGTTGAGCAATAATAAAGTTACCGCTGACAACATTAATATTTGCTCCCTGTAACGGGGTATTATTCAGATTCATAGAAAGACGTGCAGTGATATCCAGTTGTAGTAAGCCAGCAGATTGTTTGACGAATTCTAATGTCTTATTATCGGTAACGCGGGTGTGTTTGTGGTAAATCGGTTCATAATGATGGGTTGCAAGGTTTTGTTCAATTTGAGGTCTGGCACCATAAACGACTATCAGCCGGATGCCTAAACTATGCAGTAATCCGATGTCGTTGATGATGTTCGGGAAGTTCTCGTGAGCAATAGCCTCTCCGCCAAGCATGATAACAAAAGTTTTGCCACGGTGTGCATTGATGTATGGAACCGAGTGGCGAAATCCCTCAACTAATTCGGTGCTGCGTTCTTTCATAACAGACCCTCGATTGAATTTTTATTCGTAATTTATGTATTTTTATTCCTTTTGAAAGAAAATGGCAAGAGGCAATTAAAACAAAAACATTGCGATATATATGTGGACGTGAATAATTTGCCAAATATAAAATGCTTATTACTGATGACAGTATAATGTTGGTTGGTTAGTGTTTTCCACTTGGCTGTTTCTAGGTGAAAGTCACCCTGAATATTTGTATTTTATGAATGGAATAAATAGTAGATGAGTCATTCAGATCTTAATCTGTCACGACGTCGCTTGTTGCAGGGAGCCGCAGCAATGTGGTTGCTTAGTGTCAGCCAAGTGGGTTATGCAGCGTCATCAAAAATTATTGCGGTTCGTATTTGGCCTGCATCCAGTTATACCCGTGTGACTCTTGAGTCCAATATTCCACTCAAATATCGTCAGTTCACGCTGACAAATCCAAACAGAATTGTGGTTGATCTGGAAGGTGTGCAATTAAATCATACCCTCAAAGGGATGGGGGAGCAGATTCAATCCCGCGATCCTTATCTTAAACTGGTCAGGGCGGGGCAGTTTGATCCTAAAACGGTCCGTCTGGTGTTTGAAGTTAAACAATCGGTCAGCCCGCATATGTTTACTTTGAAACCCGTGGCGGAATTCAAGCATCGTTTGGTTTTGGATATTTATCCCGCAGCGGGAGCAAATAAGGATGATGATCCATTACTTGCTCTGCTTGAAGAGTACAATAAAGGTAATTTGGCCGAGGATTTACCAGCGGAAATACCGAAGTCAGGTAAAGCAGGTAAAGACAGGCCGATTGTTATCATGCTCGATCCTGGACATGGCGGGGAAGATCCTGGCGCTATCGGTAAATATAAAACCCGTGAGAAAGATGTTGTTCTGCAAATCTCCCGTCGATTGCGAACTATTATTCAGCGTGAACCGGGCATGAAAGTGTATATGACTCGTAATGAAGATGTGTTTATCCCGCTAAAAGTCCGGGTGGCAAAAGCACGTAAGATGCGGGCTGATCTATTCGTTTCTATTCATGCTGATGCCTTTACTAACCGGGCTGCGCGTGGTTCTTCGGTTTTTGCACTTTCTACTAAAGGCGCAACCAGTAATACCGCACGTTTTCTGGCCCAAACGCAAAATGAAGCCGACCAGATTGGTGGCGTAAGTAAAAGCGGTGATAAGTATCTGGATCATACCATGTTTGATTTGCTACAGACGGCGACAATCAATGACAGCCTTAAATTTGGCAGTGAAGTGCTCAAGCGCATGGGTAAGGTGAATAAACTGCATAAGAACCGGGTGGATCAGGCTGGGTTTGCGGTACTGAAAGCACCGGATATCCCCTCTATTCTGGTAGAAACTGCGTTTATCAGTAATCTGGAAGAGGAGCGAAAGCTGAAAACAGCGCGTTTCCAGCAACAGGTAGCGGAGTCCATTTTCGCGGGTATCAAAGCGTATTTTAATAATGGTGGTGATTTAAATTTATTGTAGCCCTGCTAGTGGGTAGTGATGGGTTGAACTGCTAGGCGTAAGCCCATGACACGCAGGATTGCGCTTAGATTTCTGACCTCTGGGTTGCCTTCGGCTGACAAGGTGCGATAGAGCTGGTTCTGATTCAACTCGGCTTCCTTAGCCACGTTACGAATGCCACCGAAGGCTTTGGTCATTTGGCGAAGGGCAATCAGTAGTTCGGCTTGTTCTCCATCCTCAAGGATGCTGTTTAGCAGTTCGATTGCATAAGCTGGATCTTTGCGGAACACTTCGGCCATTGCGTCGTCGTGTGATCTGTCTTTCATAACTCGTTCTCCTATTTGTTTCTGCTTTTCCATTCGCGCCAGTATTCACATGCTCGGGCTATGTCCGCGTCTTGCTTGCGTTTATCACCGCCACAAAGCAGCAGAACGATAGTTAAGCCAGACTTGGCGTAATAGACCCGATATCCTGGCCCTACGTCGATACGCAGTTCCCTGACACCTTCGGATAGGGGTTTATGGTCGCTAAAGTTGCCTAGTTCCATGTGTATGATGCGTCGGTCAATGGCAATTTGAGCCTTGGTGTCACGTACCATAGCTTTTGTCGTTGTTTATAAACGATAATCTGTCAAGCCAGAAATGACTATAGGTGAATATTCGCAATTAAACCGCGCAGATATGCAAATGTGGTGGAGATAAAATAATCCAGAGGTTGTTTTGGGAATTTATATGCTGAAACGCATTAAGAATTGGTTGCGGGGGCCGGATTTGAACCGACGACCTTCGGGTTATGAGCCCGACGAGCTACCAAGCTGCTCCACCCCGCGTCCGTTTTGATACTGTTTTAATACCCTGAATTGCGAAAATTGGTTGCGGGAGCCGGATTCGAACCGACGACCTTCGGGTTATGAGCCCGACGAGCTACCATGCTGCTCCATCCCGCGTCCGTTAAGAACCTAATTTATGTTTTCCTGCATCATTAATGCCTGCCGGAATAGGTTCCTCATTCGCAAATATCGAACTATCTCATTATGTTGGTTGCGGGGGCCGGATTTGAACCGACGACCTTCGGGTTATGAGCCCGACGAGCTACCAAGCTGCTCCACCCCGCGTCCGATGCGGGCACTATACTCAGGATCAGATCTGTTGCAAGTTTTTTTATTAAAAATTGTTTGTTTTGTTACTTTTTTGATTGGTTACTCTGCATGTTGGTGTTTTTGTATTCGTTTTTGTCGCTGTTTCGTTAAGTTATTTTTTTTGTGGTAAGTTTCATTATTTTTGTTGGTTTGGTATTGTTTGCCGTTAGGCAATGTCGGTAAGAGAGAAGGCAGCAATGACATTCTGGAGTAAGTATTTTCTGTGTGGGATCGTGATTTCACTGTTAGTTGGATGTCATTCCCGTCCAACAGCCCAGGGCCAACAATATAAAGATGGTCATATCACTCAGGATTTATTGCTGGTTAATCAGCCCAATGCTCAGGGCAGGCCGGTTAATGCTAAAGATTTTTCAGAGCAGGTTATGCTTATCAGTCAGTCTGCTCCCCGCTTGTATAATCGTAATAGCTCGACTTTTGACGCAGTTCAGAACTGGGTGCTGGCTGGCGGTGCAACCAGTAAATTAAATTTATTTAATTTACGCGCTTACCAGATGGAAGGTGTGGATAATTACGGTAATGTCCAATTCACGGGTTATTATACGCCGGTGTTACAGGCCCGCCGCGTTAAACAGGGGGAGTTTAGATATCCCTTGTACCGTATGCCGTCTAAAAGCAGATATCATTTACCAAGCCGGGCTGCGATATACAATGGTGCCCTCAGCTCCAGCCTGATCATTGGCTATAGTAATTCTCTGATTGATAACTTTATTATGGAAGTGCAGGGCAGTGGTTATGTCGATTTTGGTGACGGCGAGCCGCTGACCTTTTTGGGTTATTCAGGTAAGAATGGACAGGCTTATCGGAGTATTGGCAGGCTGCTGGTTGAACGCGGAGAAATCGCGCAGAAAGATATCTCTATGCTGGCGATTCGCAAATGGGCTGAATCGCACAGTGAGGCAGAGGTTCGTAAGCTGCTAGAACAGAATCCATCATTTGTCTTTTTTAAACCCGAAGTGTATGCCTCGGTGCGGGGCGCGAGTAGCGTTCCTCTGATTGCAAAAGCCGCTGTGGCCGCTGATAAAATGCTTGTTCCACCAGGAACAACATTGTTGGCGGAGATACCTTTGCTGGATAACCAGGGTAAATTTACCGGTCAGTACCAGATGCGCCTGATGATTGCACTGGATGTCGGCGGCGCAATAAAGGGACATCATTTCGATATCTATCATGGTATTGGTGATGAGGCTGGTATCGCAGCGGGTTTCTATAATCACTACGGCCGGGTTTGGGTGCTGAAAGAAGAGCAGCCTGTTATGCTAACGGTAAATCAGTAATTCCTTTCCACAAATTTTATAACAGGTTTTCAGGATTGATATTCAGTGATGCAAACTTCTCTTTCTGATGCATATATGCAGCGCTTTGCGGGTACAGCCCGTTTATATGGTCAAAAAGCGCTTTCTTTGTTTTCTCATTCCCATGTTTGTGTCGTGGGTATCGGTGGGGTAGGTTCTTGGGCCGCTGAGGCGTTGGCGCGTACAGGAATAGGCGCGATTACCCTGATTGATATGGATGATGTTTGTATCACCAATACCAACCGCCAGTTACATGCTTTAAAACAGCATATTGGGCAACCAAAAACGGAAGTGATCGCTGAACGTATTCTGGCGATTAATCCTGAGTGTAAAGTAACGTGTATTGATGATTTTCTCACGCCGGATAATGTTGCAGAGATGATGGCGGTTGGATTCAGTTATGTCATTGATGCTATCGATAGTGTCAGGCCAAAAGCGGCGCTGTTGGCTTATTGTCGTCGTTATAAAATTCCGTTGGTCACAACCGGTGGGGCGGGTGGGCAACTTGATCCTATGCAAATTCAGGTTGTTGATTTGGCGAAAACGATTCAGGACCCTTTAGCGGCTAAGTTGCGGGAAAGGTTGAAATCTGATTATCACGTTGTGAAGAATGGTAAAGGCAAGTTGGGAATTGATTGTGTGTTTTCAACTGAGCAGCTAGTTTATCCACAGAGTGATGGCTCTGTTTGTGCCGCTAAAAGCACCGCGGAGGGGACGAAACGTATGGATTGCGCATCGGGTTTTGGTGCCGCAACAATGGTCACGGCGACATTCGGATTTGTTGCGGTTTCCCATGCACTGAAAAAGATGGTTGCTAAAGCGCAACGTCAGGGCTCGTTTTAATATAATTTTTTGCGGCGCTTTGCACTGTATGGATCAGCGATTTCACGCCGTTCAACCGTGAGCCGCTTAACTGTTGCTCCAGCCCAAGTTGGTGGAGCAGCGTCAACAGGTTAGTTTCCAAAACTTGTTGCGGTGTTTTTCCTTCCACCGCGGTCAATATCACCGCCAGCAAGCCTTTGACAATGCGGCCTTCACTATCGCCATAAAAATGCAGATAACCATCTGATAGTAA
Source organism: Photorhabdus khanii NC19 (assembly GCF_000517265.1). GTDB lineage: Bacteria > Pseudomonadota > Gammaproteobacteria > Enterobacterales > Enterobacteriaceae > Photorhabdus > Photorhabdus khanii. The sequence goes on along the minus strand of NZ_AYSJ01000004.1, from coordinate 56,150 downwards.
TTGATGTCCTAACCAAACCCGGTTTTCACAGCCAGACATTTCGATATCCTGTTGTTTCAAGTTGTCAGGTAGTGCAGGCAATTTCTTGGACAGCAGGATTAACTGGCGATAGCGATCTTCCCATTGGCGACATTGGTTAAAGATTTCAACTAACTGTTGCTGGCTAATTTCCTTGCCAAATGGATGTGGTGCGGTCAGGTTTTCTGCTGCTTGAGCCATATTTTATTCATCCTGTAATAGAGAAAGGCCAAATTTCACAGCCTGAACTAAAGAATCGGCATCCTGCTGATTATTATAAGGCATAAAAGAAGCTCGCAAACAGCCGTTGATACCTAAAGCTTCGATCAGTGGTTGAGCGCAATGCTGACCGGAGCGTAAGGCAATATTTTGTTCTGCTAAAATAGCCGCCAGATCACTGTGATGAATATCGGCAAAATTAAAAGCCAACAGGCTGGAACCGGCAATGCGATAACTGATAAATCCGGGTAAAGCGGAAAGTTGTTGTTCGGTGTAGTCAGCGAGTGTGACGGCATGGGCTTCCGCTTTGACGATATCAATATCTTTTAGCCATTCCAGCGTGGCAGAAAAACCAATAACACCGGCAATATTCGGTGTCCCTGCTTCAAACCTGAAGGGTACAGCTTCCGGTGTGAAACCGCTGAATGAGGCGTGGGTAAGCATTTTTCCTCCGCCTTGCCAGGGAGACATCGCATCAAGTAACTCACTTTTGCCGTAGAGTACACCAACACCATTTGAACTATAGAGCTTATGAGCGGAAAACGCGTAGAAATCGATGTCTGATAGCTGAACATCAACGGGATTGTGAACAACTCCCTGAGCACCATCAACAACGACCAGACAACCATGTTGGTGCGCTATTTGTGTTATTGCAGTCAGATCGACAGCTCCACCGGTCACATTGGACATTTGGCTGATCGCTATCAATCGGCTGTGTTGGTTCAGAAGTGCAGGCAGCGTGTTGATATCCGGCAATTTGCCGTTGCCTAAAGGCCATTTAATCACCCTGGCACCGATTTGTTCCGCCAGCATTAACCAGGGGATCAGGTTGGAATGGTGCTCCTGTTCACTAACGATAATTTCATCACCGGGCTGGAGATGGGGACGGAAATAATTTTGGGCAACCAGATTGATAGATTCTGTTGTGCCTTTTGTCCAGATAATATTTTCGGCTTTTGGGGCGTTGATGAGTTCAGCAACCCGTTGCCGGGCATTTTCATAGCGAGAGGTGATTTCCAGCGCTGTGTGATGTTGGCTGCGATGTACAGTAGTACTACTGTATTGATAATAATCCTGAGTTACCTTTATCATGGCTTGTGGTTTCAGGGCAGTTGCTGCACTATCCAGGAATACAGTTTGTTGTTGCAGGGCTGGGAATTGCCGGCGGAACTGTTCTGGTTCGAACTTTTTCATAGTGTTTTAATTAGGTTTCGTGGTTATTGATCAGATTATTCTGTTGGTGATGATGATCCGCTTGCTTGTGGCTGAAAATGGATAGGTTGTTACATCGAATAATATTGCCATGTTCCGGCTATTATGACAAAAAAAAGCACCGCAATCGCGCGGTGCATTAAAAATCACTATGGACAGACAGGGTTAAATGTACAGGAAGTGAAAAAAACAGTAGCTTAAGCTACATAGTCTGGTTTCCCAGACAACTTGCAAACACAACATCACAACCACAAAGCCAAAAGTTTCATAGCGTTACAACTAATTCACTTTTCGTTCCGGCTTAGGAAGTGGCGCCACTATAGGGATTTACTGGTGTATCCTCAATGGACAATTTATAATGGTTCGGATTACAAAAACTAATAACTAAATATAAAGAGTTACCGGTATCACCAACATTGCATAAGGGCTCACATGTCCAAACGTTTACCACCATTGAATGCGTTGCGGGTTTTTGATGCTGCGGCGCGCCATTTGAGTTTTACTAAGGCGGCTGAAGAGTTATTTGTGACGCAGGCCGCAGTTAGCCACCAGATGAAAAGTCTGGAGGATTTCCTTGGGTTGAAGTTGTTTCGTCGTCGCAACCGATCGTTATTGTTGACTGAAGAGGGACAAAGTTACTATCTGGATATTAAAGAAATATTCACATCAATAAATGAAGCAACGCGTAAACTTCAGGCACGAAGTGCTAAAGGTGCTTTGACTGTCAGTCTTTCACCCAGTTTTGCTATCCAGTGGCTGGTTCCACGGTTATCTAGCTTTAATTTAGCTTATCCGGGAATTGATGTCAGGATACAGGCAGTAAACAGAGAAGAAGATAAACTCGCTGATGATGTTGATGTGGCTATATTTTATGGCCGTGGAAACTGGCCGGGGTTGCGAACGGATCGTCTTTATGCGGAATATTTGCTCCCCGTTTGTGCACCTTCGTTACTGACCGGGGAAAACCCGCTGAAAACTCCCGCAGATTTGGCACGCCATATGTTGTTACACGATTCTTCCCGCCGTGACTGGCAGGCTTATATACGCCAGCTTGATATGCAGCAGCAGATAAATGTTCAGCAAGGGCCGATATTCAGCCATAGTGCAATGGTGATCCAGGCTGCGGTGCATGGTCAGGGGATTGCACTGGCAAATAATGTTATGGCTCGGACTGAAATTGATGCCGGGCGTTTAGTGTGTCCATTTAATGATGTATTAGTGAGTAAGAATGCATTTTACCTTGTCTGTCATGACAATCAGGCTGAGTTGGGGAAAATCGCAGCATTCCGGCAATGGGTGCTGGCACAGGCAGCCAGTGAGCAAGAGAAACTGGGCTTTATTACCAATGAATAAGAAAAGAATAAGGTATTCGGGCTGTAAGAACTCTCAGATATAATGTGAAAAAGGAAGATAACAGTGAATAGTCGTTTAATGCTTATCTTTGCTGGCTTAAGTGGTTTTTTCTATGTGGCATTTGGTGCTGTCGGGTCGCATTTCTTATCCCCGATGATGGCAAAATATCAGATAAGTTGGATTGATCTCGGTCTGCAATATCAAGGTATCCACACTTTGGCAATGATGGCGATGTCTGCCATGCTGATGCGTAGAGTTATTCTCTGGTTTTACTGGAGTGGGGTCTTTTTCGCGGTAGGCATTTTGTTGTTTAGTGGCAGTCTCTATTGTATGGCTTTATTGCAAGCTAAATTTTTTACTTATATTACCCCAGTTGGAGGGTTCAGCTTTCTTATCGGCTGGCTCTTAGTGTTAATTGGCGCTTTGCGTCTAAGGAAATCGGCGCTTCGCCATGAATAAAATTGCTTTATATTGCCGCCCTGGTTTTGAAAAAGAGTGCGCAGCAGAAATCACCGATAAAGCGGGTCAAAAAGAGATTTACGGTTTCGCCCGGGTAAAAGATAACAGTGGCTATGTCCTGTTTGAGTGTTATCAACATGAAGACGCGGATCGGCTTATTCGCGAGATACCATTCCGGGAGCTGATTTTTGTCCGTCAAATGTTGGTCGTGGGTGAATTATTGCGGGATTTATCTCCTGAAGATCGGATAAGCCCGATTATTGGGATGTTACAGGGCGTTATGGAACGTGCAGGTGAGTTGCGGGTTGAAGTGCCTGATACCAACGAAAGCAAAGAGTTACTGAAATTTTGCCGGAAATTCACTGTTCCGCTGCGTAATGCGATGCGTCAGGAAAAGATCTTGCTGATTAGAGAAAACGCTAACCGTCCGGTCATACACGTTTTCTTTATTGCTCCGGGCTGTTGTTATGTTGGTTATTCTTACAGTAATAATAACTCGCCATTTTATATGGGCATTCCCCGGCTGAAATTTCCTTCAGATGCACCAAGTCGCTCAACATTGAAATTGGAAGAAGCTTTTCATGTTTTCATTCCTTATGACGAATGGGAAGAGCGTCTGGCGAGTGGTTTGTATGCTGTTGATTTAGGCGCGTGTCCTGGGGGCTGGACTTATCAACTGGTGAAACGCAGTATGATGGTTCATGCTGTAGATAATGGCCCGATGGCGGAAAGTTTGATGGATACGGGGCAGGTTAAACATCACAAAATTGATGGTTTTAAATTTGTACCTTCGACAAAAAATATTTACTGGTTGGTGTGTGATATGGTGGAAAAACCAGCGAAAGTCACTCAGCTGATGGCAGATTGGCTGGTTAATGGCTGGTGCCGGGAAGCTATTTTTAATCTTAAATTACCCATGAAAAAGCGTTATGAAGAAGTGGCGCATAATTTGCAGAAAATGCATCTGCAATTAAAGGAAAATGGTATCAATGCGCAAATTCAAGCAAAGCATCTTTATCATGACAGGGAAGAAATAACTGTTCATGTCCGCCGTATTTGGTCTGCTTATGCAGCCAACCGGGATGATTATTGATTAACTTATGTTCATCCATATCCCGGAATAAATGCCGAAAATAAAGCTTCCCAAATCGCCTCAGATATTCTGAGGCGATTTCATTTTTCAGTATTAGTTGACATTATTGTATTTTATTTCTCATTTTTATGCGGAATAAAAGTAGTGCAATAAAATGATTTATCCCATTTATTCAACAAAGAAATTATTACACCATATTCTATGGTGAGGTCATCATGATTTAATGTAATAATTAATATTGTATGATTTTTGTCTGGTAAATGTTGTTTTTTTACTTGACTTAAGGTAAATAATAAATTCAATATATTATCATGATTATTTAATGATATATTGGTTTAATATGAAATAATTAAATGCATTAAGACTGTAAATTATAACTTATGTTTTCTTGTTTTTTATTTGGTTGTAATTTTGGTTTGTTTTATGAATATATATTAATTGGATGTCTATTTTATATTGGTTAATTAGGCTATTTTATTGAGATATTTTCTTTCTGTTAAATGGTCGTTGCGATAGGTATTCAGATAAATATAATATTCTTTCAATGCATATTGCAAAGTATTAATTATTGGTTTCTATATTCTATTTTTAATTTTATTCAATCAACTATGTTGATGCCTCCATCTGTTATTTGAAAATCATAAATATAGTTTGATTGTATTTTTGTGAAACTCTTAAGAATAAATGAATTATTAATTGTCCTATTATATATATTTTATTTATTGATTTCTTGAAGTTGTTATTACTTTTATTAATAATAACATATTGGTTTTGTATGGATATTCCCTAACTCAATTTACTTTCAGGTGCCCCAGAACGCCTAACATTGTAAGCAGAGGGAGTTTATTACTTCGTATTTGGTCTGTTTATTTAGTTAACGGTGATAATTGCTAATTATAATTATCCATAAGAATTCTATAAAATTTTTAAATTTTACTTTATGGATAGTTAAATAATAGATAATTTAGTTATAATAAAATATCAATAAGAAATTAGCGGTGTTTTTTTTGCCTTAAATAGTTATGTGATATAAAACAATCGCTTATTTGTTTTATGTTATTTTTATCACGTTTATATTAAAAAAATATGTTAATTGCTTTTTACATAATTAACTTTAGTGTTACGTTGTTGTGAAAGGGATTTTCATTGTTATTTGTATGGCCAGGAGGGCCTATTGTTCTCAGGTTTTATTGACTTGTATTTAATTAAATAAAAATTCTAAGTCCTGCATTTATGGAGAGATATATGTCTTTAAAGAAGAAAATTTCATACTCGGAACTTATCGGCTCTGCAAAGGCAAATGAGCTTCAGACACAGTTACAGGCTTATGTACCAGGCAAGGATCCTAATATTGTTGTTGAGCATGAGCCAAGTAAAAATGCTGCAAAAGAATTAATTCGAGGTGATTATCGCTGGGGGCATCAGGGCGACGATAAGTCTGAAACTTTCCAATTAACTTATAGTTTCCTGGAGAGTGAACCGGATAATATGCCTTGGCATATTGCTGGGTTTTCAGCATTTAATGAAGAACAAAAAGCTGCTGCGAAACTGTCAATACAATCTTGGACTGATGTCGCTAATATTAATTTCACTGAAACAACTGATTCGGATAAGGCTCACATTACCTTTGGTTTCTTTGACGTTAGTTTGAGAGGGAGCTACGCGTTTGCTTATCTTCCTAGCCCTGAGTCGAAACAATCAGGAACCTGGTATAACCTGAAAAGCCACACTTTCTCAGAAAATGATATTGGTGTGAACGGGTATGGCCGTCAGACTTTTACTCATGAAATCGGCCATACACTGGGGTTAGAGCATCCCGCTGACTATAATGCGTCTGATAAGGAAAGACCGACTTATAAGAAGAGCGCCACCTATTTTGAAGATAGCCGCGCTTATACTGTCATGAGTTATTTCGGTGAAAAAAATACCGGGCAGGACTTTAAAGGTATTTATTCTTCCGCACCATTACTTAACGATATTTCCGCCATTCAGGAAGTGTATGGTGCTAATAATACGACCCGTACAGATGACACTGTATATGGTTTTAATTCCAACACTGATCGTGACTTCTTTACAGCAAAAGATGAGAACAGCAAATTGTTGTTCACCGCTTGGGATGCCGGTGGTAATGACACATTTGATTTCTCTGGTTTTACTCAGGATCAGCGCATCAATCTGAATGAAGCTTCCTTCTCAGATGTCGGTGGCCTGAAAGGAAACGTCTCTATTGCCCGTGGCGTAACGATTGAAAATGCGATTGGTGGCAGTGGTAATGACATTCTGATCGGGAATGACGCAGAGAATATTCTGAAGGGGGGTGCCGGTGATGACATTATCTACGGTGGCCTGGGCGCAGATCAGCTTTGGGGCGGGGAAGGCAAAGATACATTTGTCTACCTGAGCGCTAAAGAATCACCACCTCTTGAGCGTGATTGGATCCATGACTTCGTTTCCGGTGAGGACAAGATTGATGTGTCGTTGTTCGATCTGGGTGAAGCAGGGAAAGGTGGCGTTAAGTTTGTCAGGGAATTTACTGGCGAAGTCGGAGAAGCAGTGCTTCGCTATGATACGGTTAATAAGGTGAATGATTTCGCTATTAATCTGGGCGATAAATTCTCCTACGATGATTTTTGGGTGAAGATTGTCGGAGAGCCGATATTGGAGTCTGATTTTATCCTTGCGTAGCAATAGCATAACAACACAACCGCATCTGACTGGATGCGGTTATTAGTTTGGAGGCGGAATGACTTGTTCAGCCTGGTATCTGAAATTTGTGCTCTTTGTTTCTCTTGTATTCAGTGTTATCGGAGGAAGTATGGCAAGTAGTCTTCATCTCCCATACGCCAGTGAATTAAAAGGCGTGTGGCAACTGTCGGATGAACATCAGCAATGTGATGTCTCATTGACTGACCAACCATTACCTGAGGGTTCAATTTGGTCACTTAACGGTGATAACGCCTGCTTGACCGATATGTTTGGCGAAGTACCTGCCGGGTGGCGGCCTACTCCTGATGGCATCACGATTACCGATGAGCAGGGCAGTGGTTTGGCTTTCTTCGCTCAGGAGTCAGATGGCTGGTTTGCCCGCTTTGCTGGTGGCCGGGAATTGATGATGAAGCCCAATAAGAAAAGTGGATAGGGCGGGAAACGTTAACGTCAGATGGCGATTTTTTTAGAAAGATAAAAAATATATCAAACAGTTATTAAGGAAATACTGTGAAATTACATCTCCCGAAGGATGAAATTACTGATGTCATTCGTGCCCGTAGCCGGGTGTTCTGGACTATCGGGTTGTTCACTGCCTTTATTAACCTGCTGATGTTGGTTCCATCTGTTTATATGTTGCAGGTTTATGACAGAGTGTTGCCATCGGGCAATGAAATCACTTTGCTGATGTTGACTCTGATTACTCTTGGCATGTTTACCATGATGGGTATGCTGGAATATATCCGCAGCATGATTGTCATTCGTATCGGTAGCCAGCTTGATATGAAGTTGAATAATCGTGTTTATACCGCATCTTATGAATCAAATCTGAAAAATGGCACAACAGATGCGGGTCAAATGCTCAATGATTTGGCAAATATCCGTCAGTTTTTGACCGGCAATGCCCTGTTTGCCTTCTTTGATGCTCCCTGGTTTCCAATCTATCTGTTGGTTATTTTTCTTTTTAACCCTTGGCTTGGTTTGTTGGCATTGGTAGGTGCTCTGGTATTAATTGCCCTTGCTGCGCTGAATCAATGGTTATCAAGTCAGCCTTTATCCGAAGCAAGTCAACTCTCTCTGCATTCAGCCAGCCTTGCCAGCACTAATTTACGTAACGCAGAAGTGATAGAAGCGTTAGGCATGTTGCCGGTGCTTCGTCGGAGATGGTTTGGGTTGCATGAACGTTTTCTGAATTTCCAGCGCATTGCCAGTGAACGGGCTTCAGTGATTAATTCAGTCACTAAAACCGTGCGTATGGCATTACAGTCGCTGATCCTCGGGTTGGGGGGCTGGTTGGCGATTGGTGGGCATATTACACCGGGAATGATGATTGCGGCTTCAATTCTGATGGGGCGTGCGCTTTCACCGATTGAACAGCTTATTCAAGCCTGGAAAGGCTGGAGTGGTGCCCGTCTATCATGGCAACGGTTAACAAACCTGTTAGAACAACAACCGGAACGGAAACTGGGAATGTCATTACCCGCACCAAAAGGCAATTTAGCTGTGGATAAAGTTTCCGCCGCGCCTCCGGGAAGAAACAGCAAGGTTGTTTTACAGGATGTCAGCTTTACGCTGGATGCGGGAGATGTGCTGGGATTAATTGGCCCCAGTGCTTCCGGGAAATCGACCCTTGCCAGGTTACTTGTCGGCATATGGCCTGCACAGGAAGGTGTTGTACGCTTGGATAATGCCGATATTTATCAATGGAATAAAGATGAACTGGGTTCCTCAATAGGCTATTTGCCGCAAGATATTGAGCTGTTTGGCGGCACTATTGCTGAGAACATTGCCCGTTTTAATGAAGTGGAGCCGGAAAAGGTTGTTAAGGCGGCACAGAAAGCGGGTGTTCATGAGCTGGTATTGGCTCTTGATAAGGGTTATGACACGGTTATTGGTGCTGGAGGGGTTGGGTTATCGGGTGGGCAGAAGCAGAGAATTGGTCTTGCCCGTGCGTTATATGATGAGCCGTCATTAGTGGTCTTGGATGAACCTAATTCCAGCCTGGATGAAGCAGGGGAAAGAGCACTGAATGAGGCTATTGCCCAACTGAAAACGCAAGGAAAAACAGTGATTGTGATTACTCATCGCATGTCATTGTTGTCACAGACAAATAAAATATTGTTGCTGGTTCAGGGAAAAATGAAGATGTTTGGCTCATCTCAGCAGGTAATAGCGGCTTTATCGCAACAAAATCAGGAACATTCTGCGGCCAAGGCAGTAGCACAGGCATCATAAGTAAATAGGCATTCAATCATAATAATATTAAATAGCTGAGACGGAGATTTCTGTCCGGGAGTGGATATGTCTGATCAGATTACGCCGGTAAGAGATGGAAAAGGATTGCTGCCTCTGGAAGAAAGGCATTTTTTACGACTAGGATGGTTAGTGATTGGGGTGGGGATCCTGGGGTTTCTTATTTGGGCGGCATTAGCGCCGTTGGATAAAGGGGTTGCCTCTTCAGGCGTGGTGGTGGTGGATGGCAACCGTAAAACAGTTCAGGCCCCGGCAAGCGGTATTATCAGCCAGATTAAGGTTGTTGAAGGCGAAACAATCAAAGCGGGTCAGACACTGGTTCAGCTCAGTCAGGTGCAGGCAAAAGCCCAAGTCGATGCGCTTCAGGATCAACTGCATACCACACTGGCAACGGAAGCGCGTTTATTAGCGGAACAGCATGGTGATGAAACTCTGATTTTCCCTGAAATATTACAGCAATTACAATCTGAACCCCGGGTGAAAGAGATTATCGTACTGCAAAAACAACTGTTTGCATCACGTCGTGAAATGTTGCAAAGCGACTTGGAAGGGCTTGAACAGTCTGTTGAAGGCACAAATTTTCAGATTAAAGGGTTGAAATCTTCTCTTGTCAGCAAGCGTGTGCAGCAGGTGGCGCTTAAGGAACAGATAACTAATCTTAAATCTTTAGCGGATGAGGGCTATTTCCCGCGTAACCGTTATCTGGAGCTGTTGCGTGAGCAGGCTGAACTCAACAGCGGCATAGCGGAAATGGTAGGGCGTGCTGGTCAGCTTGAAAAACAGTTACAGGAAACGCAGCAGCGTATTATTCAGCGCAGAGCAGACTATCAGCGGGAAGTTCGTACTCAATTGGCGGATGTGCAGGTTGCTGCCAGCGAATACAGAAATAAGCTGGATACAGCACAATTCGAACTTACCCATACTTCAATTGTCGCGCCAGTTGATGGCACGGTTGTCGGATTAAATATTTTTACGCAAGGTGGTGTTGTTGCTCCCGGCGAAAAACTGATGGAAATCCTGCCGGACCAGATGGCGCTTGAGGTAGAAACCCGTGTTGCGGTTAATTTGGCAGATAAGATTAGCAAAGGGATGGATGTGGATCTGATGTTCACTGCTTTTAATCAGAACCGGACGCCAAAAATTGAAGGAAAAGTGGTCATGGTTTCCGCAGACAGGTTGGTGGATCCAGCAACCAGCCAGCCTTATTATCAGATGAGAGCCGTGGTTTCTCCTGGAGGGATGGAAAAACTGAAAGGGTTGGATCTCAGGCCAGGGATGCCGGTTGAGGTCTTTGTTAAAACGGGTTCCCGCTCCTTGTTTAGTTATCTGTTTAAGCCATTGGTGGATCGGGCTTCAACATCGTTGATAGAGGAGTAATTATGAAATTGAATCATGCTTCTTTATCTGTGAGTTTGCTTATTCTTTTCAGCGTCAGTTTATTCTCTTTTCCTGCATGGTCGCTAAGTTTGACAGAGGCTTATGCGCTGGCATTAGAAAATGATCCTACTTTTCTTGCTGCAATAAAAGAGAAGGAAGGGGGGGCGGAGTACGAAAAAATTGGCAGAGCAGAATTGTTACCTAAGGTGATGATGTCTTATCAGAATTCACCGAGGAACTGGCAACATACGGAATATCCTGCTGGCTATGATCGCCGGGGAAATAGGGTCACTGAAACCCGGGATCGCCAATATCGCAGTTATAACGCAGCGATTGTGATAACTCAGCCATTGATGGATTTTGAAATATTGGCGCGTTATAAAGCCAGTCAGGCTCACACCTTGATGAGTAATGAACGTTTTCGGGCAGATTTTCAGCAACTGGTTGTCCGGGTAGTGAATGCTTACGTGGATGTGGCTTATGCGCAGGATCAGATTGATTTAGTCGTGCGGCAAAAAATGGCTTATGAAAAACAACTGGAACTGAATAAGAAATTGTTTACTTCTGGTGAAGGGATTCGTACTGATGTAGTGGAAACACAATCCCGTTACAGTCAGGCTGTTGCCGATGAGATAGCGGCCAACGACGATTTGGATGCGGCAATCCGAAGTTTGCAACTGATTGTCGGTGTTCCTCTGCCTGTTGATTTACCGGTACAACGATTATTGGATAAAAAACAATTTCAGATATCGAAGTTGTCGCCTGGCCGTTATGAAGAATGGGAAAAATTGGCCTTAGCTAACAATCCGGCTCTGGCCGCTTCCCGTCAGGAAGTGAAAGCCGCGTATCATGAGGTGCAACGTAACCGGGCAGGTTATTTACCCAAGCTGGAACTCTATGCCTCCCATTCTGAAAACGAATCCAGCAGCGATAATACGGTAGATCAAAAATATCGAACCGATACTATTGGCGTGCGGATGAGTATGAATATCTATAATGGTGGCGGGACGTCTGCCGCTGTGCGTCAGGCAGCGGCACAATATGGCAGAACTAAATATGATCTTGATGCTCAGGCGGGGGAAATCCTTAATGCATTACGACGCAACTATAATCAGTACCTGAATAGCGAAAAACGGATTAATGCTTATGAAATAGCCGTTGAATCAGCCAGCTTGCAGGTAGATGCGACCAGTAAAAGTGTTGCTCTCGGACAGCGGGTTAATGTGGATGTCCTGAATGCAGAGCAACAGTTATATACTGCCCGGCGTGATCTTTCTCAGGCAAAATATAACTATATTAAAGCCTGGATCGGCCTGCTTAACGAGGCCGGAGAATTAAAAGGCGAACATCTGGATAAGATAGCGGGTTATTTTCGCTAGTTTGCAGTTGTCAGCCGGAGTTGTTGCAGATTGCCGGTTAAAGCCAGATCGGTACGTAATGACGCAACTTCCCGGCTGATAAACGCGATTGCTTTATTTGATTCCAGTTTGTTGCGCCATTTATCGGGCTGTTGATCGAGATTCTGGAAAAGGTTATCCAATGTACCGGCCTGTTGCAATAAAGTGGCTGCGGTTTTAGGGCCAATTCCCTGGATCCCGGGGATCTTACTGCTGCTGATACCCGCCAGGCCCCAGTAATCAGGCAATTGCTCCGGTAAAACGCCAAATTCTCGTTGAACAAATGGCATATCCAGCCAGCGTTTCTGGAAGTAGTCCCGGATACGGATATTCGGTGAAAGTAACTGGCAATAACCTTTATCGGTAGAAACAATTGTCACATTGTGACCAGAGGAAGCGATTTTTACTGACAGCGTTGCTGCCAGATCATCGGCTTCATGCCCTTGGGCATGCCAGCAGGCAACCCCTTGTTGCTCAAATGACGCTCTGATCTGTGGCATTTCTTGTTTCAAATCATCAGGCATTGGTGAACGGCCAGCTTTGTAGTCAGGCAATATTTGGTGGCGCCAGCTATTACTACGATCTTCTTCATCGAATACGGCAACCGCATGTGTGGGATGGGTATGTTGGATCAACTGCCTTAACGCATGTTCACAAGCGGGAATGCATGGGCTACCCTGCACAGCGTGAATACGGCGGATAAGGTTAAGAGCGTCAACAATCAGAAGGTGTATCATATGGGTCACTATTTAGCCGAGTTATGCTCCATCCGTGGAGCAGACGTCTTTTTCTTGGGTCATTTTAACTGATAATTTCGTAGCATGGCTCGTAGGCTGTGCCACCCGGTAGTTTCATTCGGTGTTGCCCTACAAAGTTTTTCAACAGATTATCCATATGGCGCATTATTTCAGTATCACCGTGGATTTTGAATGGGCCATGTTTTTCAATCGTTTGAATACCAATCTCTTTCACGTTACCTGCAACAATCCCAGAGAAAGCACGGCGTAGCGATGCCGCCAGTTTTTCCGGCGACTGATCGGGATAGAGATTGAGATTAACCATGTTTTCATGCGCTGGCTCGAATGGTTGTTGAAGATCATGGTTGATCTTCATTGACCAATTAAAGCTGTATGCATCACCGGTACTGTGTCGGTTATCTCTCACTAATGGCATCGCTTTTTTCATTACTTGGGCAACTTCCGGCGCATTATCAATAATAATGTGATAGTAGCGTCGTGCCTCTTTTCCTAATGTGTGAATAATAAATTCATCCATGACCTGGAAATAGTCTGCACTCTCCTTCGGGCCGGTAAGAATCAATGGCAGCACTTGCCCCTGGTTTTCCGGGTTCATCAGAATGCCGAGCAGATAGAGTAATTCTTCTGCTGTGCCGACACCGCCTGGGAAAATAATGATGCCGTGAGCAATGCGAACGAAAGCTTCCAGACGTTTTTCTATGTCTGGCATGATAACCAGTTCGTTCACGAGTGGGTTAGGGGGTTCGGCTGCAATGATGGAGGGTTCAGTGATACCGATAAAACGGCTATTTTTGTAATTCTGTTGGGCATGTCCTACCGCCGCGCCTTTCATCGGTGCTTCCATTGCGCCAGGGCCGCAGCCGGTACAGATATTGAGCCCACGTAACCCAAGCTGATTACCGACTTTACGGCCATATTGATACTCTAGCTTACTAATTGAATGGCCGCCCCAACAGACGATCATATTGGGATCTTCGTCGGTATGTAGTGCTCTGGCGTTACGCAGAATAGAGAATACTCTATTGGTGATATGTGCACTATTTTCCAGATCGAGATAATGCTGTTGTTCTGAATCGGTAATCTGAGTATGAACAAACAGGATATCTCGAAGTACTGCGAATAAATTAGCTTGTAGTGAATGGATAATTTTCCCATCAACAAATGCATCTTCTGGTGGGTTCACCAGTTCCAGTTTTACCCCGCGCTCACGGCGCAATACGTTAATTTCAAAATCTGTGTATTTAGAGAGCAGCTCTTTACTATTATCGGTTTGGCTACCTGAATTGAGTACAGCCAGTGAGCAGTTACGGAACAGGCGATACAGATCACTTTTTGCGGTACTCTTTAGCATATCTACTTCAAGTTGGGATAATAAATCCATTGAGCCGAGTGGGTTGATATGTGTAATCAAGAATGACTCCTTTATACCGTGTATGGGTTACACATCAATATCACTAAACTGAATCTATTACATTGCCTATTTCAGCTTATTTTGTACAAACGGCACTCAGAAAAGTGATTTATTGACGTGCCAGTCTGCCTGTTGTTGGAACAAAGTCTTCATTATTTGTGCGCCACGGATTGATATCTAATCCTCCGCGTCGGGTATAACGCGCATAGACTGAGAGCTTTTCTGGAACACATAACTGTTGTAAATCATTGAAAACTCGTTCAACACATTGCTCGTGAAATTCATTATGATGCCGGAATGATATTAGGTAACGTAACAATGCTTCCCGATTGATTTTGGGTCCTTTGTAGCGAATTTGGATAGACCCCCAATCAGGTTGATGGGTAATCAGACAGTTGGATTTCAGCAGATGGCTAACCAAAACTTCTTCCACCAGTGGGCCTTGTGCTGCACCTTGCAGATAATCACGATTGAAATTATATTCAGTCACTTCAATCTCCTGATCGTCAATACATTCACCGGTAAAAGCGGAGATGGGTTGGTTACTGAAATGATCCAAATGATGAAGTATTACTTCCACATGACCTTCAGCACAAGCGGCCAGATCGCGCTGTAGTGTTTCTTCGACAATTTGCCAGTTTTCAAAGCGGGTCTGGTTAAAGCTATTCAGATAGAGTTTAAAACTTTTAGATTCAATCAGGTTTTTACTCGTTGCATTTAAGCTGACATGCCCGACCGCAACTTGCGGCAGGCCACGGCTATTCAGCCATGACAGTTCATATAATGTCCAGATATCAGCACCGTGAAACGGTAAATTATCAGAGAAAATTTTCAGCGGCTCACGGTTCATACTGCGGGGTACTGCTTGCAATAAGCTGGCATCATATTGGTCACGATAGAAAGTGGTTTTACCCAATGTAAGTTGCTCAAGAGCTTGGTGATCCTGATATAACGACATGTTATTCCTTAAAATTTGATCGTAGTAATAGTAGTCATCGTTCAAGTGTAGCAAGTTATGGTGTTTGTCAGAATTTTATTTGTTGGCCTGTTTTATTAATCAGCCTTGGGGAACCTCTGTTTTTAGGTGAAAAGCCCGATAGGGCTTTCAGAATACTGACCAACCCATTTAAAAACATCCCCAAATACATAAGCAGAATGCCACACATCTGCTGGATTGGGGATGTCATACCATTAAAAAATCAAAAGAATTTTTATTGTTTTAAAAAAGAGTATTTCCATCCTTTTAATAAACTTCAGGAAGCGCTGACGGGTAATGAAGCCAAAACCCAGACAGCCAAATTTATCGGGGCGTTGTCAGGTGTCCTGATTAGCCATACCCCAGAAGGCGCTTATAGTGCAGCATGATACCCATGCCGTAACTAGTTTGGTGGAGAATACTATAGCCTTTAGGCAGGGAAGCAGTCAGAATATTTGGTTTACAATAACATTAAGTACACCCTAACAGTGACTGGTTGAAAATAATATGATTTCTAATGTTACAGAGGCGTTGGCTGATTTTACCCGTCGTTATGTGGATTTGTGGCAAAAGGAAACCGGAGCCTCACCTGCCAGCAGAGAACTTTATGGTGTGCCATCACCTTGTATTACCCGTACTGGTAATGACATGGTTTACTGGCTTCCTCAGCCTTTTCTTTCAGAAGATAAGCTGAATAGAGTTGAAGTTGCACTGGATATCCAATTACAGCCAGCAATTCATGATTTCTATACATCGCAATTAGCCGGTGATATGACGGTAATGTTTGAAAGTCAGCAGGTTAGTTTGATTCAGGTCTGGAGTGAGGATGATTTTATCCGTTTACAGGAGAACCTGATAGGGCATCTGGTGACGCAAAAGCGGCTGAAACTATCGCCAACGGCATTTATCGCTACTATGGATTCGGATATGAGTATCATTTCTCTATGTAATTTGACCGGTGAAGTGATTCTGGAACAGTTTGGCAGTAACAAACGAACTCGCCTATCTACTGACTTAATTGAGTTTCTTGGCGCAATTGAGCCCGTCTTCACTCTTTAGGCCCGGATTTTTAACTCTGAATTTGTGAGACATCTCTTACACTTTATGTAAGAGATGTCATTGTTTACTTTGGTGAGCTTCACATCGGTTTATTATTTTTATGTTATTTCAATAGCCTATAAATAATTACAGATTTCATTTGCTTTACTGACTTATCGGTTCCATTTGTATGGCTTGTTTCATACAGCGAATTAATTCATTCTGTCCCTCGCAGGAAAGGAATCATTGCGCATAACTTCTCAAGGACAAATAGGGTGATGATGGTCAGGATGACTGATGCAATGCATAACAGGATTGTATGCAATATAAATAAAAATGATGGGTAAGGGATAACCAATTAAGGATAATCTGTCAGGGAATGAGCAGGGAGCAAACTATTAGCCGGACTGCTATAACAGCACAATTTAAAGGGAGCGCTGGTTCGCTCCCTTCTCTTTATTTGATTGATGGAATAAGCAAATTTTCAGCTTAAGGGTTATCAATGATATTCTTATGAACTTGGTAGCTTTGAATAAATATTTATCAGGCTGAAAACATGAGTATTGAAAAACAAATTCTGCATAAATTACAACTAATTGAACACGCCATGAGGGAAATTGACCTATGGCAGAATCACCCGCCTAAACCAGAAGCTTTCGAAAGTGTTGAACCATTTTCAATTGATACGATGCTGGCCGAAGAGTGGTTGCAGTGGGTATTAATTCCGCAAATGTATGCGTTGCTGGAACAGGGCACAGAATTACCCACGGCATTCTCTATCGCTCCTTATTTTGAAGAGTCTTATAAAGAAGAGGCTACCGGGCGTTATCAGCAACTGCTTGAACATCTTCGTGCATTGGATCGCTTATTTATTCAGGGTGATTCCTGATATGTTGGAAGTGTTATATCAAGATGAGTATATTGTGGCGGTTAATAAACCGGCTGGTTGGTTAGTTCATCGTAGCTGGTTGGCGCGCCACGAAACACGCTTTGTTATGCAGACATTGCGTGATCAGATTGGTCAGCATGTTTTCCCTGTACACCGTCTGGACAGGCCGACATCAGGCGTATTGTTAATGGCGCTTTCCAGTGATGTTGCTCGTCAGCTTTCCCAACAGTTTGAATATCATCAGTTGCAAAAAACTTATCATGCTGTCGTGCGTGGCTATGTGCTGGAACCCGATATTATCGATTATGCTCTGGTTGAAGAGTTGGATAAAATTGCCGATAAATTTGCAGACAGTGATAAAGAGGCGCAACCCAGTGTGACTTATTACCGACCATTGGCGAAAGTAGAATGTCCGGTAGAGATTGGACGTTATCCTACATCACGCTTTAGTCTGCTGGAATTGACACCGAAAACAGGCCGAAAACATCAATTAAGACGGCATATGGCACATATTCGTCATCCAATTATTGGTGATACGACACATGGTGATTTACGGCAGAACAGAGGGATTGCCGTTCATTATCAAACCAGCCGGTTGATGCTGCATGCCAGTTTGCTTGAATTGGATCACCCTGTGACCGGTGAGAAGCTATCTCTTACGGCAAAATGGGATGCGTCATGGCAACATTTGATGCAACAATTTGGCTGGCAAGGCATTGTTCCCGATTTGGAATATGAAAGTCATTAGGACGAAGAAAGAATACCTGTTTGCCTTGTCTCTTGATTGAGGTAATTAAGAGACAAAGGCAAGAATAAATAAAATATTATAAATGGAAATTTTTAATATATGATATTATTGGTTTGCTCTGGTTAATGTCATTATTTTTTAGAGTTAATTATTGAATGAAAAACAGTTGATGTTCCTACTGAGGAAATTAATAATATTGTGAATCCAGTAACTATTTCTTCAATTTCAGCACCTAAATAAATAGTATAAAAAAGAATAATCATAGTAATAAATACATAAACGCCTGATTGCATACCCAAGGTATAAAGAGAATCTTTAGAATATAAACCCAGGTAAGAGAAAAAAACGGGTTGCATCAGTGTATTAGCTAAAAATACCAGGTTCGTAAATAACAAGTAGAATATACCCGAGCCCATAATAATGCCAAGTAAACAGAATCCAAGAGAAAATAATTGAATGATATTACCTACTATAATTTTTTTTCTGAAAGGTACGGGTTTCATCACTTTAATGATCGCAATTGCACAAGGGAACCATATAATCAACAAGTTATGACAATAAATCCACTGATTACTCCCCATAATATTCTATGGAGAGCATCCAACCAAACGGGAATAAATGTTTCCCCTTCTGAAAAGAGAATGCAATTGATAGTTGCTAATAATAAGAGTAATCCAAAGAGATTCTTTCTGAAAAAAATAGTATTCGCTTTTCGGATGACAAAGGATATTGTTATACATCCCAGAGAGAGCCCTAATAAATAGGAAAAAACAGGAATATAAGCATTTAAAACTATGCTTCCATCTTTAAGTACGGTATCTACCCAGATCATTAGACCCGATGAGCCGGTGATGTTTGCAGCACTTAATAACACACTAAGCACGACAGCCCTATTATTAAACATGGTGATCGTCCTCCTTATGCATATTTACTTCTGCCATTCTAGTAATTTCATTCTACTATTATTTTCATTGAAATAGAGTATAAGTAATTTTTAATACCAATGAAAATATTATCAGCTAAAATTTTTCCAAAAAGTAACGTTAATATTAAATTATTATTGGCTGAATAACTTAGTTTAATACCACTTTATTTTGCTGCTTCATGGCGGTTTTTAGAGGAAATTTAAGTTATCTATTTGAATTATATTTAATTTTGCAGGAATTGTTAAAGATGCAATGTTGGTGATTACTTGTTACCGTTTTATGTAGAATAGCTACAGTCATTGATCAGTGCATCTGTCCGTAATTAGCCTGACAGATATATCATTAGTTATTAGTGCTGATGAGATATTGTTTACATGACAGAGGCAGCCCAACAGTGGCAACATTTGATTGGTGCGACGACTTAGCTGGCAAAGTAATTATCCCTGATTTGGAAAGGGTTGAATTTTCTGTGGTTGCCAGCGAGGATAATTAATAATTCCTTTAAAAAGAGATAATAGGCGATGGCGAAGATTGGTATTTTTGTTGGTACTGTTTACGGTAATGCCCTGGCAGTTGCAGAAGAAGCACAGCTAATCCTTGAACAACAAGGCCATGAGATAGAAGTATTTGAAGAGGGGGAGTTGGAACAGTGGCAATCCTATCTGAATCAGGTAATTTTAGTTATCACTTCAACGACTGGACAAGGGGATTTGCCTGATAATATTCAGCCGCTTTATTGTGCTTTGCGGGATGAATTAGGTTATCAGCCGGAATTACGCTATGGCGTTATTGCTTTGGGTGATGGCAGTTACGAGAATTTTTGTGGTGGTGGTCGTACTTTTGATGAGCTGTTACACGAGCAGGGAGCAATAAGAATCGGTGAGGTTCTTCTGGTGGATGCAATAGAAGAAGCTGAACCGGAAGTTTTTGCTCAGTCCTGGATCAAACAGTGGGGCGAATTAGTTGAATAATCTTAATACACCGTTTATACCGGATAGGATATAAGCGGTGTAGTGATATATGAACCGCTTTATTTACGGGTTAATTTTTCCAGGTCGGCTTCAATTTCGGCAATTTTATTGGCAACAACGTGTTCAAGATGGCGCAGGTCATCAAGGATTTTATGTTTCAAATCGACGTCTGCCTGATCACGTTTGCAAATTTGATCCAACTCTTCAATCACATAACGCAGGTTAGTATTGATTTCGTTGATCTCTTTGTATCCTTGCTCTGCATTGTCTGAAGCAACCGTTTTGCGTTGACGTGGATATTTGAATTTCACGCTTTTGGCAAAGAATTCTCCTTTATCTTTGCGAAAATAGATTTTCAGGATGTCATTGTTAGCTTCCTGACGCAGACTGTAGCGGTCAATCTCTTCGGGATATGTGATCCCCAGACTCTTTAAGTTATCGTACATGGCACCACCTTAAGGGTATTTTTCCCAGTAGGTTATTAATGCGTTATTTTGAATTTGGATCGTGCTTAAACTCCTTATGTACTCGGTGTACGTTCGGGATTATGCACAGTGCCCACGTTCAAACTACCTATATTAATAACACTGACTGAGGTCGGTAATGATGATAAAAAGCAAAAAAATAGCGGACTTATTATCCGCTATTTTGAAGTTTAATCTATCGCTCTTAAGAGTTCATTAATGCTCACTTTTGCCCGTGTTTTAGCATCCACTTTTTTTACAATGACAGCGCAATATAGGCTGTAACTGCCATCTTTCGATGGGAGGTTGCCAGAGACAACAACAGAGCCGGCAGGGACTCGGCCATAATGGATTTCGCCTGTTTCACGATCATAGATTTTGGTGCTTTGACCGATGTAGACGCCCATTGAAATCACAGAACCTTCTTCGACAATGACACCTTCTACAATTTCAGAACGGGCGCCGATAAAGCAGTTATCTTCAATAATGGTCGGGTTGGCTTGCAATGGTTCCAGCACGCCCCCGATACCGACACCCCCGGATAAATGGACGTTTTTACCAATTTGGGCACAGGAGCCAACAGTTGCCCAGGTATCTACCATTGTTCCTTCATCGACATAGGCGCCGATGTTGACATACGAAGGCATCAGCACACAGTTGCGGGCGATAAAGGCTCCCTGCCGCGCTGCCGCAGGAGGCACCACGCGAAAACCCTCTTTTTCAAATCTCGCTTGATCGTAATCAGCGAATTTCATCGGGACTTTATCGAAATAACGGCTTTCGGTACCATCCATGACCTGATTTTCATTGATACGGAAAGAGAGCAGTACCGCCATTTTCAGCCATTGATGAGTGACCCACTGACCGTCAATTTTCTCTGCAACACGCAGTTTTCCACTATCCAGCAGATTGATGACCTGAGTAACGGCATCACGTGTTTCACGGTTGACTGTCGCTGGAGTAATAGTTGCGCGATTTTCAAAAGCACTTTCGATAATGGATTTTAATTGCTGCATTACATCTGTTTCCTTGGTTATCAGCCGAATCATGGGGGCTTGTATTCAGTTACATTTTATCCTTTGGATTTAGGGTTTCTGTCAACCTTTCTGACAATTCTTCTCTGATTTTTTTATTTAATGCTTTGTGGTCCTTATCCGCTAGAACAAAAAAGTCTTCGACACGTTCGCCGATCGTAGTGATGTGTGCACCATGCAGTGAAACTTCCATTTCGGTAAAAATATTGCCGACTCTGGCCAGTAATCCTGGTTGATCCAGTGCGAATAGTTCCATATAGGTTCGCCGTTCATTGTGGGTAGGCAGGAAGCTCACTTTTGTGGGTACATTAAAGTGACGTAGTTTGGTTGGTAATCTTCGTGCTTTGGGTGTTTTGGTATAAGGATCCAGAACGACCCGCAAAAGTGCGTTATGTATTATTTCATGACGATCTGGTGCTAAAGGGTGACCATTGGGCTCCAGTACCACAAAAGTGTCCATCGTCATATCATCACGGTTGGTAAATATCTGAGCGTTATGAACGCTGAGATTGCGTCTGTCCAGTTCGCCGACAACCGCTGCAAATAGGGAAGGGCGGTCCGGACTCCAGATAAAAATCTCGGTACCGCCGCGAGTTGGCTTAGTACTGATCAGTATCAGCGGCTCTTGAGAATCATGTGCCACCAGATGGCGGGCGTGCCATGCCAGTTGCCTTGGTGTATGGCGAAGGAAATAATCTGCATGGCAACGGCTCCAAAGCTGATGCAGTTTCTGCTCGTTAATATTGTCCTGGCGCAGAAGCGCAAGAGCCTGAAAACGGTTATGACGGATGCGTTCCCGCAAATCCGGTGTATTTCCCTGGCGCAATTGGTTCTCTGTAGAGAAATAGAGTTCCCGTAATAAGCTCTGCTTCCAACTATTCCATAGGTTGACGTTGGTTGCGCAGATATCAGCGACTGTCAGGCAAATGAGATAATGTAACCGGGTTTCATTGAGTATTTCATGGGCAAATTGTTTAATGACTTCTGGATCCTGGATATCTCGCCGTTGAGCCGTGACTGACATTAATAGATGATGACGCACCAGCCAAGTCACCAAGTCAGCTTCTCGTGAGTTAAGCCCATGTTGCAGTGAAAACGCCAGCGTATCTTCAGCGCCAAGTTCAGAATGGTCACCATTACGCCCTTTGGCGATATCGTGAAACAACGCAGCAAGGCGCAGGATCTCAAGCTGAGGTAAACGCGGGTATAGTTCAACGCAGAGCGGATGGGCTGCACGGTTGTTCTCATCAGCAAAACTTTCCAATTTTCTCAGCACACGGATTGTATGCTCATCGACGGTGTATGCGTGAAACAGATCAAATTGCATCTGGCCGACAATGTTGCCCCAAAGCGGTGTATAGGCGCCAAGAACACTGTGACGGTGCATGGGGACAAATGCGCTTTCAATCGCCCTTGGGTGACGCAGGATATCCATAAAGATTTGGCGGGCTTCGGGTAATTCACACAATGGCTGATTCAAATTGCGGCGGGCATAACGGAGCTGGCGTAACGTAGTAGAATAGATGCCCTGAACTTCGGCATGTTCCGCCATGCGATAAAACATCCGCATAATTGCTGTGGGATCTTTGATAAACAGCGTCTCATCGACCAGATCAATTAATTGTCCACGTAGCTGGAATTCACTATCCAGTGGGCGGGATTTTTCACTGGTTTCCAGTGCCAGAATAGCTTCATCAAACAGTTGCAGCAGCATATTGTTGAGTTCGCTGACGCGGCGTGTCATTCGGTAGAAATCTTTCATCATCCGCTCTATCGGCTGATTACGTTCTCCTTGATAGCCCAGTAATTGAGCAATGCTGAATTGGCGATCAAACAACAGGCGATTATCATAACGATTAACGACCAGATGAAGGGCAAAGCGGATACGCCAAAGGAAACTTTGGCACTCATTCAATTCATTACGTTCTTCCGCTGTCAGGAAGCCGAAATCGACCATTTCATCTATTGAGGTTGCTCCAAAATGGCGGCGGGCAACCCACAGTAAGGTATGGATATCCCGTAACCCTCCGGGACTGCTTTTGATATCCGGTTCCAGATTGTAACTGGTGCTGTGATAGCGCTGGTGGCGTTCATGTTGTTCGACAATTTTGGCATCAAAGAATTCAGTGGAAGGCCAGAAACCATCATTGCAGGTATGTCGCTGTAATCGAAGAAAAAGTGACAGATCGCCGCAGATTAACCGTGATTCGATTAAATTTGTCGCAACAGTCAGGTCTGACAGCCCTTCCAGCAAACATTCTTCGAATGTACGAACACTATGGCCTACTTCCAGCCGGATATCCCACAATAAGGTGATAAATTGTCCGATATTCTGAGCTTGATGTTGTGTGAGAGGTTGCTCACTGAGTATCAGCACGTCAATATCAGATAGCGGGTGCAGCTCCCGTCGGCCGTATCCGCCGACCGCAATCAATGAAAGTGATGAAATTTTGTCAAACCCATAAACATTCCATAACTGTTTCAGCAACTGATCTATGTAATCACTGCGGGCTGAAATCAAGGCTTCTGCGGAAATTCCTGCTTTAAATGCATGTTCTAGCCAAAGTTGAAATTCTTCGAGGTGTCGTTTCAGCACCGGGTAGTGAAGATCATCACAGGAAAAATCAGTTGGAGAAAGTGGCGGGACAGGAGCCTTAATGGTGGCGATATCTGCTGGCATAAGTATGAACCCGTGAGAAAGGCGAATCATAACGGCCAGATTACTGAGAAAATATCGTGTTGAACAGGAGATATTGCTAGAGAAAGAGATTGGAAGCCCTGTATGGTTTCACTAAGGCTTCACAATTTAGCGTCTAACTTATTCATTGACCAGGACGGCGGAAAGAACGGGTTCCTCTTCTTTTCGCAAGGTCATGATTTCACAGCCGTTATCAGTTACAACAATTGTGTGTTCATACTGAGCAGACAAACTGCGGTCTTTGGTTTTGACTGTCCAGCCATCTTTCATGGTACGGATGCGGTAATCGCCAGTGTTAACCATAGGTTCAATAGTGAAAGCCATCCCTTTTTGCAGTACAACACCGCCATCATCTGCATCATAGTGCAGTACTTGAGGTTCCTCATGGAAGACTGCGCCGATGCCGTGACCACAATATTCACGAACCACAGAGAAATTCTTGGCTTCAACAAATTGTTGAATGGCTTTACCAAGAGTGCGCAGGCGAATACCTGGTTTTACCATTTTCAGTGCCAGATAGAGGCTTTCTTGAGTGATGCGGCATAGACGCTCACCCTGAATGGTTGGCTTACCAACAATAAACATTTTTGACGTATCGCCGTGAAAGCCCTCTTTTATGACAGTCACATCAATATTAACGATATCGCCATTTTTTAGAGCCTTATCATCACTTGGGATACCGTGACAAACGACGTCATTAACAGAAATACAAACAGATTTTGGGAAACCGTGATAACCAAGACAAGCTGAAACAGCCTGTTGTTTATTGGTGATGTGATCGTGACAGATGCGATCCAATTCACCTGTTGTCACACCGGGTTTGACGTAAGGTTCAATCATTTCCAGTACTTCCGCCGCCAGGCGGCCGGCGACGCGCATTTTTTCAATATCTTCAGAGGTTTTAATTGAGATTGCCATGAAACTTGTCCATTCAAAGCCAGCAAATCTGCTGGTTGTATGATTATCAATAGGGAAAAAATTATTGAACCAATGGTATCAGCCTACAGAATATCTGCCAATAACCGTTGGTAGCCATATTTCCCCCGTTATTTGTATTTATTAGGAATATCCATCTTTATCTCCAAAGGGTACTCCCGCCGACATCAGGTGGGAGGGGAATTTGGACGGGCTTGAAAAGCCCGTAGAATCATCAGCCACGCTGATGTTGAATGTATTGTTTCACCACTTCCAGCGGTGCTCCACCGCATGAACCCGCAAAGTAGGAGCGAGACCAGAGAACGGCCTTTCCGTATGCTCCGCGTAAGTCCAGAAACTCATTACGTAAGCGACGGGAGGTTACCGCTTTCAGCGAGTTAACCAATACCGATAGCTGAACGGTCGGGGGATACTCAATCAGCATATGAACATGATCTAAATCGCCGTGACTCTCTTTAAGTTCTGCGTCGAAGTCACAGCAGATTTCACCTGCATAGTGTCGCTCGCCAAGAATCTTTCTACGGTATTTGGTCACAAACACAAGATGTACATGCAAAAGAAAGGCGGCATGTCGTGAACGATTCATTTTGTATTTTTGCATTGAAGTTAGCCGAAGGCACAGTAAGATAGAGAACAAACTGACTACACACTGAATGATAATGCTGATACTGAAAGCCTACAAGTTCAGACTAGAGCCAACCGAAGAACAGTCGCAGCGTCTGCGGCAGTTATGCGGCTGTGCTCGTTTCGTCTGGAATTACGGGCTTGACGAAACGAAGCGCATTCTTGAGTCAGGCGGCAAACTTCCCTCCGCTTTTGAGCTGAATAGGATGCTCACGGTGTGGAAAAACATGCCGGAACACGCCTTTTTGCAGGAAGCCTACACGGATAACCTTCAGCAAAAACTCAAAGATTTACACGGAGCGTGGAAACGTTGTTTTGATAAAAAATTGTCGGCAAAAGCGCCTGTATTTAAAAGAAAAAATGACGGACGCGATTCGATCCGCTTCGTTAATTTTGAGAAATATTGTCTACTTAAACATCGTCGGGTAAAACTGCCTTCGGGTCTCGGTTGGGTTAAATTCCGGCAATCGCAGGAGGTGAACGGAAAAATTAAAAATGCCGCCATCAACCAGTCAGCGGGTAAATGGTCCATCTCATTTCAGGTCGAAATTGAGACGCCTGACCCCCAGCATGAATCCTCCTCAATGATTGGGTTGGATGTGGGGATAACAAAACTGGCCACGCTCTCGGATGGCACAATATACGAACCTGTAAACAGTTTTAAGCGCAATCAGCGCAAGCTGGCGAGGCTTCAGCATCAGTTAAGCCGCAAAGTTAAGTTCAGCGCCAACTGGCAGAAACAGAAGCGAAAAATTCAGCGTCTGCACGCGCATATTGCTAATATTCGCCGCGACTACCTTCATAAGACCACCACGAAAATAAGCAAAAACCACGCGATGATCGTGATTGAAGATTTGAAGGTCAGTAACATGTCGAAGTCAGCGAAAGGCACGGCAGAACAGCCCGGAAGGAACGTTCGGGCTAAATCAGGCTTAAATCGCGCGATATTGGATCAGGGCTGGTATGAAATGTGCCGTCAGCTAGAATATAAGCAGCGCTGGCGCGGCGGTCAGGTACTGGCAGTCCCTCCGGCATACACCAGCCAGCGGTGCGCATGTTGCGGTCATACAGCAAAAGAGAACCGCTTGTCGCAGAGTAAATTCGTGTGCCAGGTGTGTGGATATACCGCGAACGCAGATGTAAACGGCGCTCGTAACATTTTAGCGGCAGGACATGCCGTGCTTGCCTGTGGAGGGATGGTGCAGTCAGGCCGCCCGTCGAAGCAGGAACCAGACGCAGAGCGATCAGCCGTCGCCCACTAACGGGGATCCCCCTCTTGAGTCACGAAGTGCGAAAGTGGGGGAGGATGTCAACATAACTGCGTTTTTCTTTCCATAATTGTGCTATCAGAAAATGACAACAAAAGTTGGTGTCTTAAGCCGGTTTATGATATAAAGCGCGCCGGCGTTCTGTGTATTTGTTTCTAAGGCAAAACACCAGAGGCGTTAAATATACTCACTGTGTAAATAACACACACGGGTCGGCACATACACCGGGGTGCTCTCATGCAGAACATGCAGCTAAAGAGTCGGTGTTATGGGGCTCGTGGAGGCATAACCCCAACTTAATATTTTACAGAGGTTTACAATGGCAACTGTTTCCATGCGCGATATGCTGCAAGCGGGCGTTCACTTCGGTCACCAGACTCGTTACTGGAACCCAAAAATGAAACCATTCATCTTTGGTGCTCGTAACAAAGTGCATATCATCAACCTGGAAAAAACTGTTCCAATGTTCAACGACGCGTTAGCTGAACTGAACAAAATTGCTTCACGCAAAGGTAAAATCCTGCTCGTTGGTACTAAGCGTGCTGCAAGCGAAGCGGTTAAAGAATCAGCTCTGAGCTGTGATCAATTCTTTGTTAATCACCGTTGGTTAGGCGGTATGCTGACTAACTGGAAAACCGTTCGCCAGTCCATCAAGCGTTTGAAAGATTTAGAAGCACAGTCTCAGGACGGTACTTTTGACAAACTGACCAAGAAAGAAGCGTTAATTCGTTCTCGTGAATTGGGTAAGTTAGAAAACAGCCTGGGTGGTATCAAAGATATGGGCGGCTTACCTGACGCTCTGTTTGTTATCGATGCTGAACATGAACACATTGCTATCAAAGAAGCGAACAATCTGGGTATCCCAGTATTCGCTGTTGTTGATACTAACTCTGATCCAGATGGTGTTGATTTCATCATCCCTGGTAACGATGACGCAATCCGTGCAGTAAAACTGTATTTGGGTGCTGTTGCTACCGCTGTTCGTGAAGGTCGTTCTCAAGATCTGGCTGTTCAGGCAGAAGAAAGCTTTGTAGAAGCTGAATAATAAGGCAAGCTCATTGTTGAGCCCTTATTAACCAGGTATTGAAATATATTGGTTAGGGGGGCCTGTTATGGCCCCCCTTTTACGTATCTGATATAAGAACTATCCATGTGGGATATTATCTTCCTGCGGGATACATCGAGGAATAAAACAAATGTCTGGAATTACCGCTGCTTTGGTAAAAGAACTGCGTGAGCGTACTGGCGCAGGTATGATGGAATGTAAAAAAGCGCTGGTTGAAGCTAATGGCGACATCGAGTTAGCCATTGACAATATGCGCAAATCAGGTCAGGCGAAAGCGGCTAAGAAAGCTGGCCGTGTTGCAGCTGAAGGTATCATCCTGGCGGAAGTGGCTGCTGATGGCAAATTCGGTGCTTTGGTTGAGTTGAACTGTGAAACTGACTTCGTTGCTAAAGATGCAGGCTTCATCGCTTTTGGTAAAGAAGTTATGGCAGCAGTATTGGCTGATAAAGTCTCTGACATTGAAATTCTGAAAGCGAAGTTCGAAGAACAACGTACTACACTGGTTGCTAAAATCGGTGAAAACATCAACATTCGTCGCGTTTCTGTATTAGAAAGTGAACAACTGGGGACTTACCTGCATGGCGCGCGTATCGGTGTTCTGGTTGCGGCTGAAGGCGCTAATGAAGAGCTGATTAAGCATGTGGCTATGCACATTGCCGCCAGCAAGCCAGAATATGTTAACCCAAGTGATGTCCCTGCTGACGTTGTTGAGCGTGAGCACCAAATCCAGCTGGATATCGCAATGCAGTCTGGTAAACCACGCGAAATCGCAGAGAAAATGGTTTCTGGCCGTATGAACAAATTCACCGGCGAGATCTCTCTGACTGGTCAGCATTTCGTGATGGACCCAAGCAAAACGGTTGGCGATCTGCTGAAAGAGAACAATGCTAAAGTGACTGACTTCATCCGTTATGAAGTTGGTGAAGGTATTGAGAAAGTTGAGGCTGACTTCGCAGCAGAAGTTGCTGCAATGAGTAAACAGTCTTAATTTCTATAAACAGAGCCGCCAAATGGCGGTTCTGTTTTATCTAATCTAAACCGTCTATTCCAGTAGGCGTTGAGTTTTTGCATCTGGTCAGAGTGGCTTGGATGTATGTAAATCCCCAATATACTTTTCTGCTTTAGGACAGAACATCATGGCAACCAATGCAAAACCCGTATATCAGCGTATCCTGCTTAAGCTCAGTGGCGAAGCCCTGCAAGGTGCAGAAGGTTTTGGTATAGATGCCAGCGTCTTAGACCGCATGGCTCAAGAGATCAAAGAACTGGTTGAGTTAGGCATACAGGTCGGTGTCGTCATTGGCGGGGGTAACCTGTTTCGTGGCGCGGGTTTGGCTGAAGCAGGAATGAACCGTGTAGTAGGCGACCACATGGGCATGTTGGCAACAGTGATGAATGGTTTGGCAATGCGGGATGCATTACACCGCGCCTATGTGAACGCCCGTCTAATGTCTGCCATTCCTTTAAATGGCGTTTGCGATAACTATAGTTGGGCAGAAGCGATTAGTTTGTTACGTCATGGTCGGGTTGTTATTTTCTCTGCGGGTACTGGCAATCCGTTCTTTACGACAGATTCGGCAGCATGTTTGCGTGGTATTGAGATTGAAGCAGATGTTGTGCTAAAAGCAACTAAAGTAGATGGTGTTTACTCTGCTGATCCGGCTAAAGATGCAGAAGCGGTATTGTTTGATAAGCTGTCTTATCAGCAGGTATTAGAGCGTGAATTAAAAGTCATGGATTTGGCGGCATTCACTCTGGCTCGTGATCATAGCTTACCCATTCGTGTATTCAATATGAATAAACCGGGTGCGTTGCGTCGTGTGGTGATGGGTGAAAATGAAGGTACCCTGATTTCCCACGAATAATGTTCAGAGACACCAGAGATGTTTGGCGGTATGATTAGTCGCCTGATACGTCAAATTTAACAAACATGGTCATAATGACTTATGACTTGAAAAACAACCAGTTCCCAAGGGTTTGTAACGTGATTAATGAAATTAAAAAAGACGCACAAGACCGTATGGAAAAAAGCGTCGAAGCACTTAAAAACCAAATCAGTAAGGTTCGCACTGGCCGTGCTTCTCCAAGTCTGTTGGACGGTATCACTGTTGAGTATTATGGTGCGCCTACACCTCTGCGTCAGATTGCTAACGTCATCGCTGAGGATGCACGTACTCTGGCTATCACGGTATTTGATCGTACTATGACTCCGGCGATTGAAAAGGCAATCATGGCTTCTGATTTAGGTCTGAACCCCTCCTCTGCGGGTACAACAATCCGTGTTCCTTTGCCCCCATTGACAGAAGAACGTCGTAAAGATCTGATTAAAGTGGTTCGTAGCGAAGCTGAACAAGGACGTGTTTCTGTGCGTAATATTCGTCGTGATGCTAACGATAAAATCAAAGCCTTACTGAAAGATAAAGAGATCAGTGAAGATGATGAGCGTCGTGCACAGGATGATATTCAGAAGTTGACCGATAATTTCATCAAAAAAGTTGATGAAGCTTTAGCTAAGAAAGAAGAAGAACTGATGGAGTTCTAATCTCTTTCGTGAGATATATCAAGCGTCGCTATCGTGCGGCGCTATTTTTTATCCGGCATTTCTCTGAGGCCATAGGCATTCATAGCCAGGCAAATCAGACAAGTATTAATACACATCAAACAGAGCAATTCAGAGCATCAGTATGAAAAGGTTGACCATCCTTGGTTCCACAGGTTCCATAGGCAAAAGTACACTTACTGTAGTTCGCAATCATCCTGATAAATTTGAAATAACGGCGCTTGTCGCTGGGAAGAATATTCAGGTTATGGCTGAACAATGTCTGGAATTTCAGCCTCAATATGCTGCGATGGCGGATGAAGTTTCCGCAAAAGAGCTTAGACAGTTGCTTATTGAACAAGGTTGTAAGACCGAAGTACTTTTCGGCGAACAGGTTGCATGTGATCTGGCTGCTTTGAATGATGTTGATCAGGTAATGTCTGCGATTGTCGGTGTTGCGGGTTTATTGCCAACACTGGCCGCTATCCGGGCGGGTAAGCAGATTTTACTTGCGAATAAAGAATCGCTGATCACCAGCGGCCGGTTTTTTATGGATGCCGTGGTAAAACATAATGCTCAATTGTTACCCATTGACAGTGAGCATAACGCTATTTTCCAGAGTTTACCTGAGGCAATACAACAGAATCTTGGGTGCGGGGATCTGAAACAACACGGGGTTGCTAATATTATTTTGACGGGATCGGGTGGGCCTTTTCGTCATACCCCGTTGGAACAGTTGGCTTTTATGACACCGGACCAGGCTTGTGCTCACCCGAATTGGTCGATGGGGCGCAAGATTTCTGTAGATTCTGCGACAATGATGAATAAAGGTCTGGAATACATTGAGGCGTGTTGTTTGTTCAATGCATCTGCTGCGGAAATGGAAGTGGTGATTCATCCTCAGTCTGTCATTCACTCGATGGTCCGCTATCAGGATGGTAGCGTTATCGCTCAACTAGGAACACCGGATATGTGTACGCCGATTGCTTATGCAATGGCATACCCAAATCGTATTGCTTCTGGTGTTGAACCTCTTGATTTTTGTTCTTTAGGCACGTTGACTTTTTCGAAACCAGATTATGAACGGTACCCCTGTTTGAAGCTGGCTATTGAAGCTTGCCACGAAGGCCAGGCTGCAACTACAGCGCTGAATGCAGCGAATGAAGAAATCGTTAAAGTTTTTTTACAAAATGGAATCTCTTTCACAGATATTGCTATTATAAACCGGCAGGTTGTAGAAAAATTAAATTTACCGGAACCTCAGAGCATTGAAGAAGTCTTACAGATTGATAAGCTCGCAAGAGATTTAGCTATAAACACTATCAGTTCATTTATTAGATAGTATTGCTTTGGCAAATGGGTATTTGTTCGCATTTTTACCTGATGGTATAGTTTTCGTATAACTGTTGGTTGGTATAATTAACAGTTCAGATTTTGGAGGGTTTTCTTTCAGATAATTAGGTCTTTACCCAAGTCGTGATACAAGACACGGCTTTTTTATGTTTGGCTGCCTGAATTTGTAAGAGAATTACCCTAACCAGTAAAGGATTAATTGAGTGATATTATCCAGTGATCATCATCAGAACGATTTGTCGTCATTATTACCTAAACACGTTGCCATTATTATGGATGGTAACGGCCGTTGGGCAAAGAAACGTGGGAAATTAAGAGTCTTTGGTCATCGTGCAGGGATTAAGGCGGTACGGAGTGCGGTGAGTTTCTCTGCTAAACACAAAATTGAGTCGTTGACTCTGTACGCTTTCAGCAGTGAAAACTGGAATCGGCCGGAGCAGGAAGTCAGCTCTTTAATGGAGTTGTTTATTTTTGCACTAGATAGCGAAATCAAAAGCTTACATAAACATAATATTAGATTATCTGTTATTGGTGATATCAGCCGGTTCAGTGAGCGTTTACAGGAGCGTATCTGTCGCTCGGTTAAGTTGACTGCTAATAATACTGGTCTGCAACTCAATATTGCTGCAAATTATGGTGGTCGTTGGGATATAGTTCAAAGTGTTCAGAAAATTGCCCGGCAGATTAAGGATAATTCCCTTGAACCACAGGATATTACTGAGGAATTAGTCAATAATTACATTAATCTGAGCCAGCAGCCTCAGGTTGATTTGGTCATCAGAACCGGCGGTGAACATCGTATAAGTAATTTTCTGTTATGGCAGATAGCTTATGCAGAATTCTATTTTACCGATATACTCTGGCCTGATTTTAATGAAACCGTTTTTGAAGGTGCAATTAATGCCTTTGCCAAAAGAGAACGCCGGTTTGGCGGAACAATACCAGACGATGCCGATGTGGGATCATAGGAGGAACTCTTGCTGAAGTACCGCCTTATAACGGCTGTGATATTAATCCCTCTTGTGATTGCCGCTCTGTTCTTGCTGCCACCAGCCGCTTTCGGGCTGGTTATTATAGCTGTCTCAGTCCTTGCTGCATGGGAGTGGGGGCAATTCGCCAGCTTATTTAGCCAAAAGAAACGGGTTATTCTGGCTGTTCTATTTGCTATCGGTTTATTGGCCTTACAATATACTTTGCCAGATTTCACTGATTTGATTGAACAACAGCAAATCATCTTTATCTTATGGATGGGGATGATTTGGTGGATCGTTGCGACTCTTCTGGTTATTACCTATCCTTCTTCCGCTTTAATCTGGAAGAAATCCATGTTATTGCGCCTTTTGTTTGGAGCCCTGACATTAGTGCCGTTTTACTGTGGAATGATGGTCTTGCGGACTCAGGGATATGATGATAATGCATATCATGGTGCATGGTGGTTGCTGTATGTCATGTTGCTGGTATGGGGAGCTGACTCTGGTGCTTATCTATTCGGACGGACTTTAGGTAAACACAAAATGGCACCAAAAGTTTCGCCAGGAAAAACGTTGGAAGGATTAGTTGGTGGTTTAATAACTGCGGCTATTATTTCATGGTTATTTGGTAAATATGCGCCAGTACCAGTAATGCCTGAAAAACTCATGTTGTGTTCTGCTATTGTTGTTATCGCTTCTGTATTTGGTGATTTGACTGAGAGTATGTTCAAACGTGAATCTGGTATTAAAGACAGCAGTCAGCTAATTCCGGGACATGGCGGTGTTATGGATCGTATTGATAGCCTGACTGCGGCGATCCCTGTCTTTGCCGGCCTGATATTGCTGGTATTTTGATTTCTCTGTTTGACGGCGTTTAAAGGAATATGATGGGAATTCTCTGGAATCTGGCGGCTTTTATTATTGCGCTAGGTATATTGATCACTGTGCATGAGTTCGGTCATTTTTGGGTGGCCAGAAAGTGTGGTATTCATGTTGAACGTTTCTCCATTGGTTTTGGTAAAGCGCTATGGCGGCGTACGGATCGTCAGGGAACTGAATATGTCATAGCCCTTATCCCACTAGGGGGATATGTGAAAATGCTTGATGAGCGTGTTTCACCTGTTTCTCCTGAACACCGTCATATGGCATTCAATAATAAAACTATTGGTCAGCGTGCTGCGGTTGTCAGTGCAGGGCCAATTGCTAACTTTTTACTGGCGGTTGTGGTTTATTGGTTGGTGTTTATTATTGGTGTGCCGGCAATACGTCCTGTCGTTGCAGATATCAAACCCGATTCTATTGCGGCACAAGCAAATATTTCATCAGGAATGGAACTAAAATCCGTAGATGGTATCGAAACGCCTGACTGGAATTCAGTTCGTTTTGCTCTGATAGGTAAGATAGGTGATGAGAACCTGACTGTTCAGGTCATACCTCCAGGTTCATCGCATCCGGTAGAGAAAATTCTGGATTTGCGGCAATGGCGCTTTAACCCCGATAAACAGGATCCCGTGTTGTCATTAGGGATTATGCCTGTCAGTCCTCGTTTGGATTCTTTGCTGGAGAATGTGACTCCCGGTACCGCAGCAGAGAAGGCTGGTTTACAAAAGGGAGATAGGATAGTTAAAGTCAATGGTCAGGAAATAGATGCCTGGCATACCTTTACATCCTTTGTCAGCAATAATCCGAATGTTCCGTTGGAACTTTCAGTGGATAGGGCTGGTCATATTATTTCTCTTTCTATGACGCCGGAAGTCAGACAGCAAGCCAGGGGTAAGGAAGTTGGCTTTGCCGGTGTGGAACTGCGGGTTATACCATTAGCAGACGAATATAAAATGGTTCAGCAATACGGGCCTTTCTCTGCCATTTATCAGGCAGGAGACAAGACTTGGCAGTTGATGCGGTTGACTGTCAATATGATGGGTAAGTTGATCGTTGGTGATGTGAAAGTTAACAACTTGAGTGGACCAATCTCTATCGCCAAAGGGGCAGGGGTGTCGGCTGATTCAGGCTTGGTGTATTATTTGATGTTTTTGGCGCTAATAAGTGTCAATCTTGGGATCATTAACCTGGTTCCATTACCTGTGTTAGATGGTGGACACTTGCTCTTCTTGATTATCGAAAAGATAAAAGGTGGGCCAGTTTCCGAGCGTGTACAAGACTTCAGCTATCGCATCGGTGCCATAGTACTGGTGTTATTGATGGGGCTTGCACTTTTCAATGATTTCTCCCGCTTCTAAAGCGGAAGACTGGTTAGGAAGACGCATTACAACGATGGCGATGAAAAAGTTACTCATAGCGTCGCTGCTGTTTGGCAGCGCCACTGCGTACGGTGCAGACGGGTTCGTAGTTCGGGACATTCACTTTGAAGGTCTTCAACGCGTTGCCGTAGGTGCAGCATTACTGAACATGCCAGTTCGCGTAGGTGATACGGTCAGCGATGAAGATATCGGTCGTACCATTCATGCACTATTTGCTACTGGTAACTTTGAAGACGTTCGTGTCCTGCGTGATGGCAATACACTTATTGTTCAGGTAAAAGAACGGCCGACTATTGCCAGTATTACTTTCTCTGGAAATAAATCGGTGAAAGATGACATGCTGAAACAGAACCTTGAGGCATCTCATGTTCGGGTCGGTGAAGCTCTTGACCGTACTATGTTGTCCAATATCGAAAAAGGGCTGGAGGATTTCTATTACAGTGTCGGTAAATACAACGCCAGTGTAAAAGCGGTTGTTACGCCACTTCCACGTAATCGTGTTGATTTAAAACTGGTTTTCGCTGAAGGTGTTTCGGCAAAAATTCAGCAGATTAACATCGTAGGTAACAAATCATTTTCTTCTGATGAGTTATTGAATCGTTTCCAACTCAGAGATGATGTGCCGTGGTGGAATCTGACTGCTGATCAGAAATATCAGAAACAAAAACTGGCGGGTGACCTTGAAGCGCTGCGCAGTTTTTACCTTGATCGCGGTTATGCCCGTTTTAACATTGATTCGACTCAGGTCAGTTTGACGCCAGATAAAAAAGGTATTTATGTCACGTTGAATATTACTGAGGGGGATCAATACAAAATATCTGGTATTGACCTGAACGGTAATATGGCGGGCTATCAGTCAGAAATCACTAAACTGGCTAATATTAAGCCTGGTTCTCTGTATAACGGGACTCAGGTGACTAAAATGGAAAGTGAAATCAAAAACTTGCTTGGCCGTTATGGTTATGCTTATCCACGGGTGATGACTCAACCTGAAATCAATGATCAGGACAAAACAGTAAAACTGCATGTCAACATTGATGCAGGTAACCGTTTCTATGTTCGTAAAATCCGTTTCTCTGGTAATGATACTAGTAAAGACTCCGTTTTGCGTCGTGAAATGCGCCAGATGGAAGGAGCATGGTTGGGGAGTGATTTGGTTGAATTGGGTAAAGAACGCCTTAACCGCTTGGGTTATTTTGAAACTGTAGATGTTGAAACTCAGCGTATACCCGGTAGCCCTGATCAGGTAGATATCGTTTATAAAGTTAAAGAGCGTAATACCGGCTCTCTGAACTTTGGGGTTGGTTTCGGTACTGAAAGTGGCGTCAGTTTCCAGATTGGCGCTCAGCAGGATAACTGGTTGGGAACAGGTAACTCTGTTGGGGTTAATGCCAGTAAGAATGATTACTCAACCTATGCAGAAATCTCTTTCACCGATCCTTATTTTACGGTTAATGGGGTGAGTCTCGGAGGTCGGGTATTCTACAACGATTTCAGAGCTGATGATGCTGATTTGTCCGGTTATACCAACCAAAGCTATGGCTTAGATGGTTTCCTTGGCTTTCCGATTAATGAAAATAACTCCCTGCGTTTTGGGTTGGGTTATATTCATAACTCTCTGTCCGAAATGCTCCCTCAGGCAGCAATGTGGCGCTATCTGAAGTCTATGGGTGAGAATCCAAGTCTTGAAAGTAAAGCTGACTTTAAAGCAGATGATTTCTCTCTGAATGTAGGTTGGACATACAACAACCTTGACCGTGGTTTTTTCCCAACATCGGGTGTGAAATCGACTCTGAACGGTAAAGTGACCATCCCTGGTTCGGATAACGAATTCTATAAAGTGACTTTTGATACGTCTGCGTACTATCCAATTAATGATGCGCGTACTTGGGTGATTTTGGGCCGCGGCCGTTTAGGCTATGGTGATGGGGTAGGTGGTAAAGAGTTACCATTCTATGAAAACTTCTATGCAGGTGGTGCCAGTACTGTCCGTGGTTTCCGTTCCAACAATATCGGTCCTAAAGCTATTTACCTGAATAAGGACGGGAGTCCTAAGGAAAATAGCCCATCCCGTGATGCTGTGGGTGGTAACGCAATGGCAGTCGCCAGCCTTGAGTTAATCACGCCAACGCCATTCCTTGATGGTAAATACTCGAATTCTGTCCGAACTTCATTCTTTATTGATTCAGGTACGGTTTGGGATACTGACTGGAGTGATTCTGCGGTAATGAAAGCCAAAGGTATACCTGATTACAGTAAACCAGGTAATATCCGTGTTTCGGCGGGTATTGCATTGCAATGGATATCTCCTTTGGGGCCGCTGGTGTTCTCTTATGCTAAGCCGATCAAAGACTACGAAGGTGATAGATCAGAACAATTCCAATTTAATATTGGCAAAACCTGGTGATAATGCGTTTTTATCTTATTATTGATAAAACAGGTTATTGATAAAGCAAGCTTTGAAATCATTGGTTTCAGGGTATTAACGAAGTTTTCCAACATGTTACAGATAGCGTGGTTTAAGGAGTTTATAGTGAAGAAATTGTTGTGTGCAGCAAGCCTCGGTATTGCATTAGCTTTCTCTGCTGGTGCTCAGGCAGCAGACAAAATTGCTGTTGTAAATGTCGGTGAGATTTTCCAGCAGTTGCCTGCCCGTGAAGCTGTTGCGAAACAGTTGGAGAATGAGTTCAAAAGCCGCGCATCTGAACTGCAAAGAATGGAAGCTGATTTGCAGACCAAAATTCAGAAATTACAGCGCGATGGTTCTACCATGAAATCCAGCGAGCGCGCTAATCTGGAAAAAGATGTTATGGCTAAACGTGAAGAATTCGGCAAAAAAGCCCAGGCTTTTGAGCAAGATAATCGTCGTCGCCAAATGGAAGAGCGCAACAAAATTCTGAGCCGTATTCAGGACGCAATCAAAGTAGTTGCAGGTAAAGAAGGCTATGACGTTGTGGTTGATGCGAATGCTGTTGCTTATTCAGTATCTGGCAAAGACATTACGGCAAGTGTATTGAAACAGGTTAAATAATAGATGTCTTCAATTCGATTGGCTGATTTAGCTCAGCAGTTGAATGCACAATTACATGGTGATGGCGATGTGGTCATCACCAGTATTGCCCCAATGCATTCGGCCAATAACCAACAGATCACTTTTTTGTCTGACAGCCGTTACCGTGAACGTTTAGGGGAATGTCAGGCTGCCGCTGTCGTTCTCCGCGAGTCAGATCTTCCTTATTGTAATGTTCCGGCATTGGTTGTTGCCAATCCTTATCTGGCCTATGCCTATATGGCTCAGATTATGGATACAACACCGGTTCCCGCACAGGATATTCACCCTTCCGCAGTGATTTCACCTCAGGCAACACTGGGTGAAAATGTTGCTGTTGGCGCTAATGCTGTTGTCGAATCCGGCGTTGTTCTTGGCGACAACGTTGTTATCGGTGCGGGTTGCTTTATTGGCAAAAATACACATATTGGTGCGGGAAGTCGCTTTTGGGCGAATGTCTCTGTTTACCATAATGTTGAAATTGGTGAGCAGTGTTTGATTCAGTCAGGGGCTGTTATCGGATCTGATGGCTTTGGCTATGCGAATGATCGCGGTAATTGGGTTAAAATCCCTCAATTAGGTTCAGTCATTATTGGTGACCGGGTTGAGATTGGTGCCTGCACAACTATCGATCGGGGAGCTCTGGATAATACCATTATCGGTAATGGCGTCATTATCGATAACCAGTGTCAGATTGCCCATAATGTTATCATTGGTGATCACACCGCAGTTGCTGGCGGTGTGATCATGGCCGGTAGTCTGAAAATTGGTCGTTATTGTATGATTGGTGGTGCCAGTGTCATTAATGGACATATGGAAATCTGTGATAAGGTAACCGTCACGGGGATGAGTATGGTGATGCGCCCAATCACCGAACCTGGTGTATACTCCTCTGGCATTCCGTTACAACCAAATAAAGTTTGGCGTAAGACAGCAGCTTTAGTCATGAATATCAATGAAATGAATAAACGTCTTAAGTCACTGGAGAGTAAGCTGGAAGGCAAAAACGAGTAATTGCACTATATTTTTGGTTGTGTTTTATTTTTGCGGCCTGCCTGGGAACTCTGGATTTGGGGTTTAAGCGGGCCGTGTCGTTAATATAATTAGTCCTTTTTAGACAGGAAGAGTATTTAGATGAGTGATAATCATACTCTGCACATTGAAGAA
The DNA here is from genome assembly GCF_000517265.1 of Photorhabdus khanii NC19. Lineage (GTDB taxonomy): Bacteria > Pseudomonadota > Gammaproteobacteria > Enterobacterales > Enterobacteriaceae > Photorhabdus > Photorhabdus khanii. Next base: position 16,916 of record NZ_AYSJ01000004.1, on the reverse strand, counting down.
ATTTTAGATCTGCTTCCGCATCGTTATCCGTTTTTATTGGTGGATCGCGTTCTTGATTTTGAAGAAGGTAAATTCCTACGTGCAGTTAAAAATGTATCTTTTAACGAACCCTTCTTTCAGGGGCATTTTCCAGGCAAACCTATCTTCCCTGGTGTTTTGATCCTTGAAGCTATGGCACAGGCCACTGGAATTCTGGCATTTAAGAGTGTGGGTAAACTGGAGCCAAATGAACTCTATTATTTTGCCGCTATCGATGGTGCCCGTTTTAAACGCCCGGTAGTGCCTGGGGACCAAATGATTTTAGAAGTTGAATTTATAAAAGAGCGTCGAGGGGTTGCTCGTTGCAGAGGCGTAGCAAAAGTCGATGGAGAAGTAGTTTGCGAAGCAGAAATGATGTGCGCTCGCCGTCGTGAGGTCTAGTCTATGATTGATGAAACCGCTTATATACATCCTAGCGCTATTATAGAAGATGGCGCGGTTATTGGTGCCAATGTTCGTATTGGCCCATTTTGTTGCATTGGTTCTCAGGTTGAAATTGGCGAAGGTACAGAGCTGAAATCTCATGTTGTTGTCAATGGAATAACTAAAATCGGCCGTGATAATCAGATTTTTCAGTTTGCCTCTGTTGGGGAAATGAATCAGGACCTGAAATATCACGGTGAACCAACCAGAGTTGAAATTGGTGATCGTAACCGTATCCGCGAAAGTGTGACCATTCATCGTGGAACTGAGCAAGGTGGTGGTTTAACGAAAGTCGGCAATGATAATTTGTTGATGATTAATGCTCATATCGCTCATGACTGTATTATCGGTGATCGTTGTGTCATTGCTAATAATGGTACTTTGGGGGGGCATGTTATTCTGGGGGATTATGTCATCATCGGTGGTATGAGCGCGATTCATCAGTTTTGTCAGATTGGCTCTCATGCTATGGTGGGTGGTTGTTCTGGTGTGGTACAGGATATTCCTCCATATGTTATTGCTCAGGGTAATCATGCAACACCTTTTGGCATTAATATTGAAGGCTTGAAACGCCGTGGCTTTGATAAAGATTCATTACATTTAATCAGAAGTGCATACAAGCTATTGTATCGTAATGGAAAAACTTTAGAAGAAGCACAGCAGGAAATTGCTAAGTTGGCTGAAGATAATCAGCATGTCAAAATCTTCAGCGATTTTCTGGCAAATTCTACTCGTGGCATTATCCGTTAAGTAGATGAAGGATACTCCTTTGGCTACCATTTCTTCTATTGATAGTCTGCACCCGCTGACGATTGGATTAGTCGCCGGAGAAACCTCCGGTGATATCCTTGGGGCAGGTTTGATTCGTGCATTAAAAGCCAAAATACCCAATGCCCGTTTTGTTGGTGTTGCAGGCCCTCTTATGCAGGCTGAAGGTTGTAAAGCCTGGTATGAGATGGAAGAGCTGGCTGTAATGGGGATTGTCGAAGTTCTTGAACGTCTTCCTCGTTTGCTGAAAATCCGTAAGGATTTGACAACCCGTTTCACAGAACTGAAACCTGATGTATTTGTGGGCATTGATGCGCCGGATTTCAATATTACATTGGAAGGCCGGTTAAAACAGCAGGGCATCCGTACTCTTCATTATGTCAGTCCGTCGGTATGGGCCTGGCGTCAAAAACGTGTTTTCAAAATTGGTAAAGCCACAGATATGGTTCTGGCCTTCTTGCCTTTTGAAAAAGCGTTTTACGATAAGTTTAATGTCCCTTGCCGGTTTATTGGGCATACAATGGCGGATGCTATGCCGTTACAGCCGGATAAAGCGGCAGCACGTGAGCTATTAGGTATCCCGCAAGAGTCCGTTTGCCTGGCTTTGTTGCCAGGGAGCCGCCATTCTGAAGTTGAGATGCTGGGTGCTGATTTTCTTAAAACAGCTCAGTTATTGCGGCAAAAGATTCTAAATTTGCATGTGGTTGTGCCGTTAGTGAATGCTAAACGGCGTGAACAATTCGAGCGAATCAAACAGGAAACTACGCCAGATCTGAATGTCCACCTTGTGGATGGTAAAGCGCGTGAAATTATGATCGCAAGTGATGCTGCACTTTTGGCATCTGGCACGGCTGCTCTGGAGTGTATGCTGGCAAAATGCCCGATGGTCGTGGGTTACCGGATGAAACCCTTTACTTTCTGGCTGGCAAAACGTCTTGTAAAAACACCTTATGTTTCATTGCCGAACTTGCTATCCGGTAAAGAGCTGGTTAAAGAATTATTGCAGGAAAAGTGTCAGCCGCAGAAACTTGCAGATGAATTGTTGTCATTACTGCAAGGTAGTGAAAAAGTTGAAGCATTGAAACAGACATTTTTACATCTGCACGAAAGCATCCGCTGTAATGCTGATGAACAAGCTGCACAAGCTGTACTGGAATTAGCAGGAAAATGATGGAATTTAAATATCCTCAGGCAAATCTGATTGCCGGAGTTGACGAAGTTGGCCGAGGCCCATTAGTAGGTGCAGTTGTGACCGCGGCTGTTATTTTAGATCCATCCAGGCCGATCGCCGGGCTGGCTGATTCTAAAAAACTCAGTGAGAAACGCCGTGAAGCATTGTATCTGGAGATTACAGAAAAAGCGTTGTGTTGGAGCCTGGGGCGCGCAGAGCCAGAAGAAATTGATCAACTGAATATTTTGCACGCAACTATGCTTGCGATGCAAAGGGCTGTGGCTGGCTTGTCTATTTCGCCTGAATATGTGCTGATTGATGGCAATCGTTGCCCTAAATTGTCAATGCCTGCACAAGCGGTGATAAAAGGTGATGGGCTGGTTGCTGAAATCAGTGCGGCTTCTATTGTGGCGAAAGTGACTAGAGATCGGGAAATGGCTGAACTTGACCAATTATTTCCTGAATATGGATTTGCTAAACATAAAGGCTACCCAACGGCATTTCATTTAGAAAAGCTGGCTCTGTTGGGAGCGACAAAACATCACCGTAAAAGTTTTGCGCCGGTTAAAAGAGCAATTGGCCTTTAAGTTAACTTGTTGACTGAATACAGCTATTCTTCAAATCAATATCATCTGGACAAACACATGGCCGAACCCCGTTTTGTACACTTACGTGTCCACAGCGACTATTCAATGATTGATGGCTTAGCCAAAACCAGCCCTTTAGTGAAAAAGGTTGCTCAATTAGGTATGCCAGCTTTTGCGATCACTGATTTTACTAACCTGTGTGGGTTGGTAAGATTTTACGGCAGTGCTCATGGGGCGGGAATAAAACCGATTATTGGTGCTGATTTCTATATGGAAAGCGAGTTGCTCGGTGATGAGTACGCTAACCTGACCATTCTTGCGCGCAATAATACTGGCTATCATAACCTGACGTTACTGATATCAGAGGCTTATCAGAAGGGGTATGGTGCTGTTGGTCCGACAATTAAACAGGAATGGCTGATAAACCATAAGGAAGGGTTGATCCTGCTCTCTGGTGGCCGTATGGGAGACGTTGGCAAATTCCTGTTACGTGGTAATCAGGTTATGGTGGACCAATGCCTTGAGTTTTATCAGGAGCATTTCCCCGACTGTTATTATCTGGAGCTAATCCGTACTGGCCGTGCAGATGAAGAAAGTTATCTTCATGCAGCGGTTGCACTGGCGACAGAAAAGAACTTGCCTGTTGTTGCGACTAATGATGTGTGTTTCATCGACAGTGAAGATTTTGATGCTCATGAGATCCGCGTGGCGATTCATGATGGCTATACATTAGTTGATCCAAAACGCCCGAAAAATTACAGTCCTCAGCAATATCTGCGTAGTGAACAGGAGATGTGTGAACTATTTGCTGATATTCCCGAAGCACTGGAAAACAGTGTAGAAATTGCTAAGCGTTGTAATGTCACTATCCGCCTTGGTGAGTATTTCTTGCCGCAATTCCCGACGGGAGAAATGAGCACTGAAGATTATCTGGTCGATAAATCTAAACAAGGGTTAGAAGAGCGTTTGGCATTTCTCTACCCGGATCCTAAAGTACGGGCAGAAAAGCGTCCTGAATATGATGAGCGGCTTGATGTTGAACTTCGGGTTATCAATCAGATGGGATTCCCTGGCTACTTCCTGATCGTGATGGAATTTATTCAGTGGTCGAAAGATAATAGTGTTCCTGTCGGCCCAGGACGTGGTTCTGGTGCCGGTTCTTTGGTGGCTTATGCTCTGAAAATAACTGATCTCGATCCTTTGGCGTTCGACCTGCTGTTTGAACGGTTCCTTAATCCTGAACGTGTTTCCATGCCCGATTTTGACGTTGATTTCTGTATGGAAAAACGTGATCTGGTGATTGATCATGTGGCTGATATATATGGTCGTGATGCCGTATCTCAGATCATCACATTCGGTACTATGGCAGCGAAAGCCGTCATTCGGGATGTTGGCCGTGTGCTGGGGCATCCATACGGGTTTGTTGACAGAATTTCCAAATTGATACCGCTTGATCCAGGTATGACATTGGAAAAGGCATTTATCGCAGAGCCACAACTTCCTGAAATTTATGAAGCGGATGAGGAAGTTAAAGCGCTGATAGATATGGCGCGTAAATTGGAAGGGGTTACTCGTAACGCGGGGAAACACGCGGGTGGGGTTGTTATCGCCCCAACTAAGATCACGGATTTCGCGCCTCTCTACTGTGACCCGGAAGGTTTGAACCCGGTTACTCAGTTTGATAAAAACGATGTGGAATATGCTGGGTTGGTGAAATTCGACTTCCTCGGACTGAGGACGTTGACTATCATCAATTGGGCGTTGGAAATGATCAACGCACGCAGGGCAAAGAAAGATCTGGACCCAATTGATATCGCAGCGATTCCGCTGAACGACGTCAACAGCTTCGATATGCTGCAACGCGCTGAAACAACAGCGGTATTCCAGCTCGAATCCCGTGGTATGAAGGATCTTATCAAGCGCCTGCGTCCTGACTGCTTCGAAGACATGATTGCGCTTGTGGCACTGTTTCGGCCGGGTCCTTTACAATCAGGTATGGTGGACAACTTCATTGACCGCAAACATGGTCGGGAAGAGATCTCATACCCAGATGCACAATGGCAGCACGAATCTTTACAACCTGTTTTGGAGCCAACCTACGGCATTATCCTTTATCAGGAACAAGTGATGCAGATTGCTCAGGTGCTGGCGGGATATACTCTCGGTGGTGCAGATATGCTCCGACGGGCAATGGGCAAGAAAAAGCCGGAGGAGATGGCGAAGCAGCGTTCCGTATTTGAGGATGGAGCCAAAAAACTCGGCATTGATGGCGAACTATCAATAAAAATCTTTGACTTGGTAGAGAAATTTGCTGGTTATGGGTTTAACAAATCTCACTCTGCTGCGTATGCATTGGTTTCTTATCAGACTTTATGGCTGAAAGCACATTATCCAGCTGAGTTCATGGCTGCGGTAATGACGGCTGATATGGATAATACAGAAAAAGTCGTTGGGCTGATTGATGAATGTTGGCGTATGGGGCTGAAAATATTACCACCTGATATTAATAGCGGCCTGTATCATTTCCACGTTAATGATGACGGGGAGATCGTATATGGGATTGGTGCCATTAAAGGGGTTGGTGAGGGGCCGATTGAAGCGATCATTGAGGCTCGTCAGAAAGGTGGTTATTTTAGAGAGCTATTTGATTTATGTGCCCGCGTTGACACCAAGAAATTAAATCGTCGGGTGATGGAAAAGCTGATTATGTCAGGGGCGTTTGACCGTCTGGGGCCGCACCGTGCGGCACTGATGTCCTCTCTGGAAGATGCCCTGAAAGCAGCGGATCAGCATGCTAAGGCAGAAGCCATTGGTCAGACTGATATGTTTGGTGTATTAGCTGAAGCGCCGGAAGAAGTTGAGCGTTCTTATGCCAATATTTCTCAATGGCCAGAACAGGTTGTTCTTGATGGTGAACGGGAAACGCTGGGACTCTATTTAACTGGGCACCCGATCACACGTTATTTAAAAGAAATTGAGCGCTATACTAATGGATTACGGTTAAAAGATGTGAATCCGACACCGCGTGGTCAAGTAACGACGGTGATAGGCTTAGTGCTGGCGTCCAAAGTGATTATAACCAAACGGGGTAACCGGATTGGTATTTGTACATTGGACGACCGTTCAGGACGTCTGGAAGTCATGTTATTTTCCGATGCCTTGGAGAAATACCGGCATTTGTTGGAACAGGACCGGATATTGATAGCTACGGGGCAGGTCAGCTTTGATGACTTCAACGGTGGTCTTAAAATGACAGTCCGTGAATTAATGGATATTAGTGAAGCGCGTGAAAAATATGCGCGTGGGCTTGCTATCTCGCTGTTAGACAGGCAAATTGATGATCAATTGTTGAACCGTCTTCGTGGTGCCTTGGAACCACATCGTTCTGGAACGATACCGGTTCATCTTTATTACCAGAGGGAAGACGCCCGCGCCCGTTTAAGATTTGGCGCGACGTGGAGGGTAACGCCAACGGATAACCTTCTGACAGATTTGCGAACTCTGCTGGGTAATGAGCAGGTAGAATTAGAATTTGACTAAAATAGGAATGTTATGAGTCTGAATTTTCTTGAATTTGAACAGCCGATTGCCGAGCTGGAAGCGAAAATTGATTCGCTAACCGCAGTTAGCCGTCAAGATGAAAAATTAGATATAAATCTGGATGAAGAAGTACAACGTTTGCGGGAAAAAAGTCTGGAATTGACTCGCAAAATCTTTTCAGATTTAGGTGCTTGGCAAATTGCTCAACTTGCCCGTCATCCACGTCGTCCTTATACATTGGACTATATTCAGCATATTTTTACTGATTTTGAAGAGCTGGCGGGTGATCGCGCTTACGCTGATGACAAAGCAATTGTTGGTGGTTTGGCTCGTATTGATGGGCGTCCAGTGATGATTATTGGTCATCAAAAAGGCCGTGAAACGAAAGAAAAAATCCGCCGTAATTTCGGTATGCCGGCGCCGGAAGGCTATCGTAAGGCTCTGCGTCTGATGGAAATGGCGGAACGTTTTAAACTGCCAATTATCACTTTCATTGATACTCCTGGCGCATATCCTGGCGTTGGTGCAGAAGAACGTGGTCAGTCTGAGGCTATTGCCCGCAATTTGCGTGAAATGTCCCGTTTGTCTGTGCCTGTTATTTGTACTGTGATTGGTGAAGGTGGTTCCGGTGGTGCGTTAGCAATTGGTGTCGGTGATAAAGTGAATATGCTGCAATACAGTACTTATTCTGTTATCTCCCCGGAAGGCTGTGCCTCTATTCTGTGGAAAAGTGCGGAAAAAGCGCCTCTGGCGGCAGAAGCAATGGGGATCACTGCTCCTCGCTTGAAAGAGCTGGAATTAATCGATACCGTGATCCCAGAGCCATTAGGTGGTGCGCATCGTAATTACGAAGCAATATCAGCATCACTAAAAGCTCAGTTATTGGCTGATCTGGCAGCTCTTGATCATTTAGCACCTGAAGAATTGGTGAACCGTCGTTATCAGCGCCTGATGCAATATGGTTATTGTTGAGATCTGAACTAACTGATTGCATAAGGGATGGGAGTCACTGGAATTGATAAATTTCAGCGACTCCCATCCCTTACTGTTTCTAACTTTTTTTGCTATTTCATATTGTTGGAAAATATTATCTGAGAGGCAGTGGTTCTTTGATTAATAACACAGATGATAATGAATTCATGATTGTTGCAAATTAAGGAACTCTTGAGTCTGTAATGACAAAAATTGATGAGCGATTATTCTTCACTTTAGCTAAACAGCTTGGTGAACATAAGAAAATCCTGGTTGGATTCAGTGGTGGGCTGGATTCTTCAGTTTTGCTGCATTTGTTGGTCAATTGGCGTAGTCAGCACAATCAGGAAGTTCAACTGAGAGCAATGCATATTCACCATGGTTTAAATCCGAAAGCAGATCAATGGGTTAAACATTGCCAACAGATTTGTGATGACTGGCAAGTGGAATTTTGTTTTGAAAGAGTAACGATAGATGCCCGTGAAAAGGGCATTGAAGCTGCTGCTCGTGATGCCAGATATCAGATGTTCAGGCGTGAATTACAAAAAGACGAAATTCTGGTAACTGCTCAGCATCTTGATGATCAGGCGGAAACTTTTTTATTGGCACTAAAGCGTGGCAGTGGCCCGGCTGGCCTTGCTTCTATGCCTCCAGTCGCAATATTTGCTGATACCTTATTATTTCGCCCACTGCTTGGTTATAGTCGGAATGAGTTGGAAATATATGCTAGTGAACATCGTCTGAGTTGGATTGAAGACGACAGTAATCAGGATGATCGTTATGACAGGAATTTTCTGCGCTTACATGTTATGCCGTTACTGAATCAACGCTGGCCGCATTTTCGACAATCTGTTGCTCGCAGTGCTAGTTTATGTGGTGAGCAGGAGCAGCTTCTGGATGAGTTGTTGAATGAGTTTCTGAAAGCGCTGATAACTCGGGATGGCGCTTTAGGTATTTCGCCTTTGGCAACGTGCTCAGAAGCTAAACGAAATGCTTTGTTACGCCGTTGGTTTGGTTACCATGACATGAAAATGCCCTCACGGGAGCAGCTTCACAGGCTTTGGTATGAGGTGGCTCTTGCTCGCACTGATGCTGAGCCCCAGCTACAATTTGGTCAATATAATGTACGTCGTTATAAGCAAAAACTTTGGTTGGTTCCTCAATTACAATCTTTGAGAGACACTATTCTTGAGTGGGATATTTGCAATACGTTGGTATTACCGGATCGTTTGGGAGAATTGAATATTTCTGATCGTGGTATTCAAGTAAGGGCTCCAGCTAATAATGAGCGGGTGACTATCCGCTTTGGTGTTCAGGGAATGATGAGTATTGTGGGTCGTCAACATTCCCGGCACAGTAAAAAATTGTGGCAGGAGTTTGGGGTTGCTCCATGGCTTAGAGAGAGAATTCCATTGCTTTATTACAACGAACTACTGATAGCTGCATTAGGTATTTTTATCACCAAAGAAGGCAAAGCGGCAGAAGGGCAGAAAATATTGACAATTAATTGGAATAAAACGTTGTTAAAATAAAGTGTTATAAGCCGCCAGAGGCGGCTGTTTCTTCTCAGGATTCGGAATGTTCAACAATAACAGTACCGATTTCAGGGTGACTGAAACTGGCGATATGATCCAACCGCAATTCTCGGGGATTATCTGCTGCTTCGATTATCAGGTATTCAACTTTCTTTCTCAAAATCAAATCACAGGCTTTCCCTTCAATAACTTCACCACCTCGTAATTTTATGTGTAGATGGAGCTGATGTTGGCAAGCCAACTCAAGGTTGTCATAGTCGTCACAGTTAATTGGTTGATATTCAGTATTTATAGACATATTTGCTCACCACTATGGTTAGTGGCGGTTATTGCCGCCTGTGGTTGTTAAAAATTGTAACTCAAAAGCACTATTAATGACTATAGCACAGGAAATCAATCGTGATTAATGAATAACTTTGGTTGTTTCCTTTGAACGGTAAATAAATAAAAGTCTTATTTCACAGCAAGTTCCTGACAAAAGTATTAAAATCAGCTCATAGTATTTCGCTACTATTGGGTAACATCCTTAAAAAGGACGGTATTTGAGTTATTAAGCTGCAAGAATCTTATGTTCTATTGTGTTACTAATTAAGATGAGTCACAGAGCTCATTATACTGTTTGGAGATAAATGTGAATAAAAAACTTTTAACAGCGTTAGTTGCTGTGGGCGTATCTGCTCTGGTGGGATGTAAAGGTAACTTGGCACAGCAAACAAGTTCACAGCCAGTGGATCAGACTTTTCATGGTGTTCTTCCTTGTGCTGATTGCTCTGGTATTGATACCACACTGTTATTGGATGATGATGGTACTTATATTCTGGAACAAACTTATCTTGGTTCTCGTGATGGTGATCAGTCATTCTTTGAATTTGGGCAATGGGCGAAAGATGGAGAAAAAATCCGTCTGGCAAAATCAGATGACCAGAAATATTACTATCTGCCGAAGGATGGAAATCTGGTAATGCTGGATATGGAAGGCAACACAATTGAATCGTCATTCAACTATGAGCTGAAACGGGTAAAACCGAAAAAATTGATGGGTGAATACAGTTACATGGCTGATGCTGCTTCATTTACTGATTGTAGTACAGGTAAGCGTTATGACGTGCCGGAAAGTTTGGATTTGGAGCAAGGCTATCATCAAGTTGGCGTAGAAGGTGGAACACCAGTTTATGTTGAAGTTGAAGGCTATTATAGCGTGAGTCCTTCAATGGAGGATGGGCTATTTAATTCTGCCTTGGTTCAGACAGGTAAAATTCATTTCGATAAATCGAAATCTTGTATGAAGAAATAATTCTAGCTTCAATATGAATGGTGATAATGAGCCAGAAGAGTAAAACGAGTTCACTTACTGCGTCTTTATGATCTGACCATTATCACCATACTGCTCAATGAGTTATTGTAATAACCCTAATTAACAACCAAGCTGTTGCTTCAGATAATCAGCAACATCGTTTAGCTTCAGTATCTGTTTTTCATCACTGCGACGATATTTATATTCTACTTCGCCATTATCAAGATTACGGTCACCGATAACGATAGTGTGTGGTACGCCAATAAGCTCCATATCAGCAAACATCATGCCTGGGCGTTCTTTACGATCATCGAAAATAACATCAATGCCGTTGGCGCGCAGATCAGCATACAGTTTCTCTGCAACTTCCTTAACACGATATGACTTATGCATATTCATTGGCAGAATAGCGACTTGGAATGGTGCAATTGCATCAGGCCAGATGATACCGCGGTCATCGTGATTTTGTTCAATCGCTGCGGCGACAATACGGGTAACGCCAATACCATAACAACCCATAGTGATGGTCTGATTGTGGCCGTCTTCGCCTTGAACGGTTGCTTTCATTGCATCAGAATATTTGGTGCCAAGCTGGAAAATATGACCAACTTCAATGCCGCGTTTGATGAGCAATGTTCCTTTACCATCCGGGCTGGTATCACCTTCAACAACATTACGGATATCAGCGACTGTTGGTATTGGTAAATCACGTCCCCAATTGATACCGAAATAGTGTTTGTCATCAATATTGGCACCTGCGCCAAAGTCATTCATCACCGCCACACTGCGGTCAATAATAACAGGTATTGTCAGATTGACAGGTCCCAGTGAGCCTGGACCAGCACCTACAATTGTACGAATCTCTTCTTCGGTAGCAAAAGTCAGAGGGTTGGCAACCAAAGGTAATTTCTCTGCTTTGATTTTATTAAGTTCATGGTCGCCGCGGACCAGTAAGGCGATCAATTTATGGCCTGTATCTTCTGCTGCATGAACCATCAGAGTCTTAACCGTTTTTTCAACTGGCAGATTGAATTGTTCAACTAGTTCAGCGATTGTTTTTGCATTTGGGGTGTCTACCAGATGCATCTCTTCTGTTGGTGTTGCACGATCATAAGCAGGAGCGACGGCTTCGGCCAATTCAATATTAGCTGCGTAATTAGATTCAGTGGAGAAAACGATATCATCTTCTCCACTGGCAGCCAGAACCTGAAATTCATGGGAAGCACTACCGCCGATAGAACCGGTGTCTGCCAGAACAGCGCGGAAATCCAAACCAATACGGGTAAAGATTTTGCTGTAGGCTTTGTACATGTTGTCGTAAGTTTCTTGCAGTGACTCTTGGGTAGCATGGAAAGAGTAAGCATCTTTCATTAAAAATTCCCGGGAGCGCATTACACCAAAGCGAGGGCGAACTTCGTCCCGGAATTTAGTCTGGATCTGGAATAAAGTCAGTGGTAACTGTTTGTATGAGTTGACTTCATTGCGGATCAGATCAGTAACGACTTCCTCATGAGTTGGACCCAGCACAAAAGGGCGATCACCTCGGTCAGCAAGACGCAGTAACTCTGGGCCGTATTGTTCCCAGCGACCACTTTCCTGCCATAAATTTGCCGGCTGTACGACGGGCATAGATATTTCAATTGCTCCGGCATTGTTCATCTCTTCACGAACAATTTTCTCAACTTTGTTTAGTACGCGGACACCTGTAGGCATCCAATTATACAGACCTGAAGCGAGCTTACGGATCATGCCCGCACGAAGCATCAGTTTATGACTGACAACCTCTGCATCGGCAGGAGTCTCTTTTAATGTAGAGAGCAGATATTGGCTAGTGCGCATTGTTAGGGTTCCATTAGAGCAGCAAATTGCTTCTGACTGGCAGTAATTTGCCAGCTAATAAAAAAACGAAAATAAGCCTTTAGTCTACCAGCGAGTTTAAGATGTCAAAAGGGCATATACTGATTTTTAAAGGGATTCAATGGAAAACACTTCAGTCAGTGTGCCATAGATTCTCCAGCGTACATTAAAATTCAGTAAATGAACGGCATATTCTCGATTTTCCTGTTCTCCTCTCCGGTAAGCAGGACGAGGGTCTTGGGCCAAGACTTGACTGATAAAACGGCGTAAATCTGGGTAAGTGTTTTGAACTGAGATGAGCTGTTGTTCGGCAGCAGGTAAAAATATCACTTTCATACCGGCAGAAGGTGCTTCTTGAGCAAAACATGCCACAGCGTGCGGCTGACATTCAGCGAAAGGCAGATAAGGCTTGATATCAATAACCGGTGTGCCATCAACTAAATCCAGGCTGCCCAATTCCAGAGTAACACTGCCTTTTCTGTATTTAATACCTTTAAGTTCAATCAGAGACATACCAATTGGGTTCGGTCTGAAAGTTGAACGGGTTGCGAATACGCCCATTTTTGCATTGCCGCCTAAACGGGGAGGGCGTACCATTGGCTTCCAGCCGCCATCCATTGTTTGGTGGAAAATAAAAATAACCCATAGATGACTAAATTGTTCCAAACCACGAACTGCATCTGGTTGATTATAGGGTGGAAGAAGTACCAATTGCCCTCCTCCATCTTTAATAAGACCTGGTTGGCGTGGAACGGCAAATTTTTCTTTATAAGGGGAGTGGATAACCCCTATTTGTGTGAAATGAAAATCGGTCATTGAGTAATAAGCAGAGCTGAACCTTCACATATTGCTATCTGATAGCATCCTTGACCTGATAACATCTCGCACTGATGTAATAAAACTGCGTTAGCATTCAAATGAGCGGCCTTCGTTATCATCTGGTTACGTGCTACGGCGATATTAGCTGGTGGATCCTGTAAAGAACCACGGCATGATTGACCAGAAACAATTCCTAAATCTTTAAATGCGGTATTTATTAACTCTTCACTCTTGGTATACAACTTTACGGATGAGGAAAGATTCTTTTTTTCTTCGGTTAATGTTTGTTTGTGCCTCATATCCGATAACTGAGAAGAGTCAGTAAATGCTGTCTGTTGCATTGAACATCCTGTTATGAATAGAGTTAGCAAAGAGATAAACAGCTTACGCATTAATAGATCCTCGAATTTTTACTGTCAGAGTTAAGAGAATAGAATCAGGTTAACAAAAAAATATCGAAAACATGATGCCATAACAAATCAGGCGGACAATCTATCCGCCTGATTATTCTAATATCGATGAGTGTAATATGAAAGATTACCAGCCTTTCACCGCACCACCGTTAAAAATTTTATTGGCAGCTTCATCAACTTCATCGGATTGATATGCTTTAACGAATTTCTTAACGTTTTCAGCGTCCTTATTATCTTCACGGCTAACCAGCAGGTTTACATAGGGAGAATCTTTATTTTCGACAAATAAACCGTCTTTTGCCGGAGTCAGGCCGATTTGGCTGGCATATGTCGTATTAATGATTGCCAGAGCAATTTTTTGATCGTCCAATGAACGTGGTAATTGTGGTGCTTCTAGCTCAACCAATTTTAGATTTTTAGGATTCTCAGCAATGTCCAGAGTTGTTGGTAATAATCCTATGTTATCTTTCAGTTTGATTAAGTTTTGTTTCTGTAACAGTAATAAAGAACGGCCTAAGTTCGTTGGATCATTTGGTAGAGCAATTTGAGAACCATCCTGTAATTCATCCAGGGATTTAATTTTCTTGGAATAACCAGCAATTGGATAAATAAAAGAGTTGCCAACAGTGACCAGTTTGTAACCACGATCTTTGATTTGTTGATCCATGTAAGGTTTGTGCTGGTATGCATTCAGATCAATATCACCTTTACTCAGAGCCTCGTTTGGTAATACAAAATCATTAAAAGTGACCAGTTCTACATCAAGACCATATTTGTCTTTAGCTACTTTTTTTGCAATTTCAGCAACTTCCTGTTCTGCACCAACAATAACACCTACTTTAATATGGTTTGGATCTTGTTTTTCCTGCCCGCAACCAACCAGAATTAATGAACCTAAAAGAGCGCTGATAGTTGCGATGGTTCTTAATTTAACAGACATATTTTCACCCCTATTGAATACTGATTTATTAGCACCGATACCGGCGCTGCTATTAAAATAATTTTATTATTTGCGTGTTGTGGTTTTAACTAACCGGTCACCACTTAATTGAATTAAGTAAACTAAAATAACCAGTAATACTAATACGGTGTTCATTACTGTTGCATTATAGCCGATATAACCATATTGGTAGCCAATCTGTCCTAATCCGCCTGCACCTACAGCACCGCCCATTGCGGAATAACCTACTAACGTAATCAGGGTAATTGTGGCTGCATTGAGCAAACTTGGTAACGCTTCAGGTAATAGAATTTTCTTCACAATCTGGAACGGAGTCGCTCCCATTGCGCGAGCTGCTTCAATTAATCCTGATGGAATTTCCAGTAAAGCATTTTCCACCATACGGGCAATAAATGGTGCAGCACCTATGGTTAATGGAACAATGGCGGCTTGTAAACCGATAGATGTTCCAACAATTAATCTGGTAAAAGGAATCATCCATACCAGTAAAATAATAAATGGGATAGAACGGAAAACATTCACTATCGCTGAAAGAAAACGATAGAGTTTACTGTTTTCCATAATCTGACCAGGGCGGGTGACATATAACAAGACACCTATCGGCAGCCCAATAATAAAGCCAAAGAAACCAGAAACAAAAGTCATTACCAGAGTTTCCCAGACGCCTTTAGCCAGCAATAAGATCATTCCTTCAGACATAACCGAGAACCTCTACTTTCACATGATGGTCTTGTAAAAATTTAATTGTTGATTCAACGCCGCCATTTTCACCGTGTAATTCCGCTAACATCACACCAAATTTTACTCCACCGGCATAGTCAATTTGGGAACTTAATATATTCATATCAATATTAAAACGACGTACTGCCATTGAAATCAGAGGTGCGTCTACAGACTGACCGGTGAACTCCAGTTTCAATAATGGGCTAAGATCTGGGGCTGGGGTGCTTTGCATTTTTTGCACATAATCTTCAGGGATATCCAAATGCAAAGTTGACTGGATGAATGCCTGAGCGATAGGTGTTTTGGGATGAGAAAACACTTCACTGACAATATCCTGTTCAACCAGTTGCCCACCGCTGATAACTGCAACCTGGTCACATATACGTTTGACGACATCCATTTCATGTGTAATTAACAGAATAGTCAGACCCAGACGGCGATTAATATCTTTCAATAATTCCAGAATAGACCGGGTTGTTGCTGGATCCAGCGCACTGGTTGCTTCATCACATAAAAGTACTTTAGGTGAATTAGCTAAAGCACGGGCAATAGCAACACGTTGTTTCTGTCCACCAGAGAGATTTGCTGGATAAGCATCGTGTTTATCTGCAAGACCAACAAGTTCTAATAACTCGTCTACCCGTTTTTTTATTTCCGCTTTTGGAACATTATCTAATTCTAAAGGTAAGGCTATGTTGCCAAAAACTGTTCTCGAAGACAGCAAATTAAAGTGTTGGAAAATCATGCCAATACGACGACGTGCATGGGTCAAATCACTATCAGATAGGATAGTCAGATCCTGACCATCAACCAGTATTTGCCCAGAAGTTGGACGCTCAAGCATATTCACACAGCGAATTAACGTACTTTTGCCTGCACCGGATGAGCCGATGACACCGTAAATTTGCCCTTGCGGAACATGCAGACTGATATCTGAAAGTGCGTTGATAGAACGGACACCCTGCTGGAATATTTTATTGATATGAGACAGTTTTATCATTTTTATTCTTATTTATTCTTATAAAAATTCGAAAATTAATAGTTTGAACATTTTTGAGAAAACAAACCACTAGTTAAATCGGATGTTAAGGTGTCTAGACGTCTAAGTCAACTGGGAATAAATTAATTGCTGCATTCTCATTCATGGCTAAATCATGCGATACTGAGAACTTCTTACATTGCTTGGAGCAATCGGGTGACACAAGGTATTCCTGCCGTATTTTTAGATCGTGACGGAACAATAAATATCGATCATGGTTATGTACACGAAGTAGATGATTTTCAATTTATCGATGGTGCCATTGAAACCATGATTGAATTGAAAAAAATGGGGTATGCACTGGTATTAGTCACAAACCAGTCAGGTATTGCCCGTGGCATTTTCAATGAAGAACAATTCTTGCAACTGACAGAATGGATGGATTGGTCACTGGCAGATCGCGGTGTAGATTTGGATGGCATTTATTATTGTCCCCATCATCCAGATGCGACTAAAGAACAATATAAGAAGAGTTGTGATTGCCGTAAACCACAACCAGGTATGCTGCTGGATGCACAGAAGGAGCTTGGCATTGATATGGCAGCTTCTTATATGGTCGGTGACAAATTGGAAGATATGCAAGCGGCGGTGATGGCGAAAGTGGGTACTAAGGTATTAGTTCGTACAGGTAAACCAATTACAAGTGAAGCAGAACAAGCGGCTGATTTGATAATAAATAGCCTTGCAGACTTGCCTAAAGCGATTAAAAGCATCAGGAAGTAGGCTTTTTTGTTCTTTATATCATCACCTTGTTGAAAAAGTGTGCGAATAAAAG
>NZ_AYSJ01000003.1 GCF_000517265.1 Photorhabdus khanii NC19 | reverse complement strand
TGATCATAAGTAAGATATTTGACAGGGAACTGAAAGATAATTATGGGAAAAAACTGGACTAAGTGGGAAGTTATGGAGATTCAATTGTAAATCCTTTTCAGTATTTGAAAGGCAGACCGAACGAGAATCATGCTTAGTCTGCCATCTAATTTTACTAAGCTCAATCAGTTTGACCTGCCTATTCAGATTCGTTATCGAATAACTTACCTTGTAGGCGATCTAGTTCCTCCTTTCGAATACGCTTCACTACGCTGTAAATCCATTGAATAGAAACACCAAACTTGCGAGCCAGATCATGATGATTTTTACCGTTAAACTCGTTGAAAATCTCACGATCACGGAGGCTGACTTTCCAAACCATGCCCATAGGAAAATAGACATTTTGACCGCCCCAAACCTGCATCATATGGTTCGCAACAGCTTCGCCAATTTGTTCAGCTAACGCAGGCTCAACATGGATTATTTCACTGACCGTACAGGCTGTGTGCTGTGCCAGTTCTACCAGCAGTTCAGGACCTTTGCTACGAAAGTTATTCACATCATTCATACTTTTTCCTCGTGACGCGGTTCCGCCACTTCTTCAGTTTTTCAATAATGCTGCTGGCTTGGCCTGAATCCAACCACTGTAAATCATCAATATCTGTTTCACGCTTAACCCAGTGAGCTAAGGCTTGTTCAGAACTATTATGAACAATACCTATAGATGCCATTTCCAACCACAATGCACGTATCTTCTTTGAGTGGGGGTGGCAATCTAATGAACGCGATGTTTTGGATTTCTTAGGGGATTTAATCTTAAAACCGCGCTTTTTCATCGCATCCAAAACGCGAGTTAACTGCGGGATATCCATTTCCCGCGTAGAGGCTTTTCCGGTCTCTGAAAGTAGCATCTGGCGATACGTATCTTCATCTAGTTTTAGATTACTATGTGCAATATGAATAAGCTGAATAAGTTTCTGTTTTGCCATCTTATTCATCCTCTGCTATGTACTCTCTAATTGAGTAAACCAAAATAGTCAGCATTAACTTGATATTACTGAACCTGGCTTTTCGGTATAAGACCGTTTTATCCATGAGTGGTCTCTAGTGGTTGTAAATCCCATGTTGCCACAGATACACCGTATTGCTGACTACAATGTGGACAAACCAAGATTAAATCAACAACCCACTCACCAAACTCAGGAGTCTGGATAACCTTGGCTTGTTTTAGATTCATTTTTTCAACAGGTTGTTTGCAGTGATTACATGTTATTTTCATAAGTATGTTCCTTACTTAATTTTCTGTCCAAATAGGATAATTGAAAAATTTTCTTTTCCTGAATTAATTGATATTCCATTAATATCTTTTACAATAGCTTTATTTACATAATTGCGGGGTGTAGAAAGCGGATTTAGCTTTAAACAGAATTTTTATTTTTACCATATTTAATTACCTGTTACTTAATGAATGTATTTATTAATACCAATATATCCACTTCTTTTCCTCAACAAAGAAAATTTTTTTCAAATAGATCGATAATGAAATGTCGGTATTAATATTTCCAAGACTTCTATTTCTCTGGTTATGGTATGTTACATCCTTGTTGTAACCAACTTGAAATTAATAAAACCAAAAATTAGTCGAATACGCCTTGCATATTTAACTTGTGATAAGGCAGTTTTAATATGAATATTACCAATATTAATTGTTAAGTAGAACTTTTTCTCATAATGATATCTTTAGCTAACACTGCGAATAATATTGGCATCAACCATAGATATCTCATTAATTGCAGCCATATTCATCGCTGCAATAATCAGGTTTCCAATAGCTAATGGATATAATAAACTAACGGTCTCTTTACCGCTATGCCGACTAAGACATAAACGGTCACGGATAGCACCAATAGCGCTATTATCTAAGATCTTGTTAGTATTCATACCTACACGACCAAATTTAAAATCCAGAAATGTTTCTAGATAATCATTAAGAGGAAACAAATTAACAACCTCACAACGTTGTACTACTTCACGAACCTCTTGATTACGTTCCGATAGCTTTAATTCCAGCTCAGACTGACCAATCAAAATGATCGATAACAGTTTTTTAAATCCATCTTCCAGTTCAAAGAATCGTTTAAGGTGTTTTAATGTTGGTAAAGGCAACGAGTGTGCTTCTTCTATTATTAACACATGCTGATAGCCAGCCCGTGAACTGTCTTTCAATATCTTGTGCAACTGGCGGAAGCGTGCTTCAGGCGATCGTTTCAAGTTTTCCAATGGCGCTAAGGTATTCACAATAGCTTCAGCAATGTTTGATGCTTTCAAGGTCTTACCTTTTACATCATTGTCTTCCATTGCTAATACATAGGGTTCAATAACAATAACGGGGGTATTTTCCCTGTTAATACGGTCAATAAGATCACGACGCAGTGTCGTTTTACCTGAACCCGATTCCCCTGATACTGCCAGAAAACCACCATAGCGGGCTGTTTGATACATTGCTTCCCGCACATAACGGCTATCTGGAGTCACAAAAACATCTTCAGCACTTTGAATTGCACTATCTTCAAATGGATCACGAAATAAACCAAAGTGCTTTTTCGTAGCTGGAAATAATACTTGTTTTTTTAGTAACATGTTTTCATCCTTGGAAATGAAGGTTGTATTTTTATTATCGGCATAGGTATCTAATTTATCGGTTGCTTGTACCACCTCAAAACTTTTTGCGGTATCGATACCTTTTCTTGCCAAGAAATCAGTAATACGTTGACGAATTGCATCCATGTTCTGCCTTGGCCATATATTGTGATTAACAATTTGAGCCAACGCCGCCGCTGAAATTCCCGCAGCACTTGCTGCTGCACTTTGCGTTAACTGATGTGTCTGTAACTGCTGTTTAAACACCAGCATAATAATCCCCCCGTTAAGCGGCTACCTTTATTTTTGCATATGCCATTGATAATAAGAGATAGCAACATCATTCCCTGGCCAAATATCCTGTATATTTCTTACGTTATAATGAATTTCACGAAAAAAATTGTATCACTTTTATAAATAAACCTTAGTTGTAATTTGAGTTTCCAATGAAGGTAGTGGATTATGAACTTTAATCGCCATTTTCTTTTCCTTAAATATACACAATGAAAAACTAATTACCGTTGATAATACTGCGTGCAACAATTGCTGATTGCCCCATGAATTCATCAACCAACTCATCAATTTGATCTGTTGGAACACCATTAGGAAAGCGTTTAACTATTTGCTGATAAAACTCACCACACCATGTTTTGCCATGTGATTGGAACCGTTCACGTAAAATTTTGACAACATCAACGGGGTTCATAAGCTGTTCAATACGTGGACTATGTACTGTAGAAGCTTGTCCACGTTTTGGCATATACGTTGGTGCATCATTATGTTCAATATCCAAATATGGATCAAACCGACCATTGAGGGGGAGTGTTTTCAATTTACGCGCTATTTCAGTTTCAGCCGTGCTGTTTGTCCCCATGATTTTCTGTTCAATTTCGGCTAAATTACGTTGTGCAATTGTTTGAGGAATGGCCTGGAATTCACGACCAATTACAGGTGCGCCGATGGCAAAACCGTACTCATCTTTAGTGACTTCATTAACAAGATGGAAAACATCAAAGCCATCTTCACCAGTAATGACTACCTGTGCCTCTTCGTCACGCCAAGGATTGCGGGTGATCATGATTGAATCACCAACACTCACGCTAGGAACGGTACTGACGTCATACTCACGTCCCCTGAAAGATACTCGCAAGGTTGCCTGTACTTTACGGCTTTCTGGTGCGCCAATTGCCAGTTCACGACAAACGTTAATGGCAGGTGCTTTTACTAACTGTTCTGCTGTGATTTTTAACCAGCAATCTGTACGGGTTTGTCCATGTCGACTATGTATTGCACTACGGTTAAATTTCATACGCCATAGCCGTGCCAGACGGTTAAGCTCATCAATATCATCAACCTGTCGAAAACGTAAACCGGACTCGAAATTGCGTTCAATGATGTCACGCGCTTTTTCAACAGAGCCTGTAGCACGGGCGTTACGGGCCTTGTGTTGTATCATTTGAATGCCTAGAGCTTTGCACAAGTTACGTAGTGTAGGTGCTGTCAAAGCTGAACCGGGGTCAGTAAATAAAATTTGGGGTACACCGTGTAATACATCTGCGTCACCGCGATCTTGCATTGCGTTAATTAATACAGAAGTAAAATTCTGACTGGTTTCACCGCCAAATAAGTATTCAACATATATCCAGCCACTTGTATGATCTGTTAATTCAAACGACCAGACACGATCATTAATAATACGAGCCAGATTTTTCGGCTTATTTTTATTAAATTCAGCCACAGGCATCATGCGTAATCCACTGTCAACTCCATTATTTTTATTAGGATTTTTTAGGTAATACAGTACGCAAATTGAGGCGTCTAATTCCCATACATGATTAGGATGCAAGCTAGCTAATTGTAGGCTGGGTGCAGACACTTTCAACTGTTCAGGATGAAGTTTGTACTGGCGCAATGCACGACTAATAGCGTCAATAGATAACGGAGAAAATTCGCCCGTTTCGGTATCAATATGGCCTGCATGAATCAGGCCGTTTGAACGCAGATCATTAACGGCTTGTTCGAGGCTATATAACCGTTTCCCTGTATTACGAGTGGCCTCCATCAATATCCCTGAAATCAAAGTTGCTTCTTCACGTGTCAGTGCACTATTGCCTGCATCAGAACGTTTCTTACGTGGTTTTTTGCCAAAAACTTCACCGAGTTTTTTAATCAACGTTGAACGTGACATACACAGCTCTTCACAAGCCGCCCGATATATTGCCTCTTTACCGCCATGTCCGGCTTTATGTGCTGCCTGTGCAATAGAAACTAATCGTTCGGTTATTGTGGTATTCATGTTATTACCCTTATTCCGTCAGTTTCTTTTCAAGCATTTTTTCAATTCAGATTTATTCATGTGCCTCTTCCTTATCCATCCATTCTGGTCGTTTAAATCCTTCCTCTTCTGCCTCCACACCTTCTTTAGCCCAATCAGGAACAATGCTGTGTTCTCTGTACTCAGGTAGATTAAAGTGATTACGCAGGTTACGAATTTTGACTTCAAGGTCATCGAGTACGCCTGCCATAAACCCAACATGGCTAATGTCAGTACGTGTGGTATGGCCATTAAGCGTTTCAAATCCATTGAAAAGATTGGTGATAGCGGCATCAACAGAAAAAGACAATGAATTAACCTCTTGTGTCAAAGCAGCACCTTCCTCTTCAGGTTTTTCATGATTAATTCGGCGCTGAAGTTTGTGCTGGATTGCAGATTTCTCCTCAATCAAATTACTAACAAGTTCCTTTTTTTCCTGCACCGTCTGGCGGGAAATTTCCAGATCAGCGCGTGTATCACGTAGGGTCTTACGTAGTTCGCGGACAGACATGCGATCAATATCATCTAATGTCAAACCTGCTACAGTGCCACCTTCAGCCAATTCTGACAGTTCATCATCGTCTTCAAGCATCAATTCATACAGTTTGGAACGTCCCAAAAGCGAAAACGTTTTCGCTTTTGTCTCTAATCCAGGTGAAAGAAATTTGAGTGCAGCTTGTGCCATTTTTTGAGCAATGCGAGGTTCCAGACCGAGTTGATCCTTAACGATGTCAACAAATTCACCATGAGGTTCATTCTCTTTAAGAATAATGAGGCGCTTCCCAGCTTCCAACATCGCTTCAGCACTCTGAGCCATATAGAAACGGGTTTCGTGAACGATACGTTCACGTTCATATGGCAGACCATCCCCAAACTGTTCCATGATTTGCAGGCGGTGTGTTGTCATAGCGTTGAGATTGACCTGCAGATCGTCAGCAAGTTGAACATCTTCGGCTAGTTTTACTGATGTTGTATTTTTTGAGCGTGCCATTGTATGAATCTCTTGTTAATTAATTTCTGCTACCAGCTAAAACGCGCTGATTCATTTCTGTAATTTTGGCTTGGGTGTTAGCCATTTCATTTGAGAACGATTGTGCTATTTGCAGTAATTGCATACCGGGTGCATATCTGCCGCTACCCAGTTTTTGCGCCAGCCCTTCTTCTATTAATGTATTTAGTGCACGATTAATATTTGCAGGAGATTCCCCCAGTAATTCCGCTAATTCACCATTACTCATCCCAGACAAGGAATGACCACGTAGAGCCTTAAGAACTCGTAATATGCGCGTACCAGAACTGGAAACGTTAATTTTGCGCATGTCACATTCTCCCTTTTCAATATGTGATAATCTGTTACATAGAGTGATAAAATAGTTAGGCTAAATTTAAATGCCTAAACTAGGCGTTTTCAGACCTAGCTTTACAGCTATTTCATGGGCCTTTCCGTAATTAGCTTTGGATTGTCCATTAAGAACTCGGTATACAGCTTCACGGGAATACCCGTTATCCTGTGCCCATTGGGTAATAGTGATGCCGTGTTGTTGAAAGCGGCTTTTAATTTTATCGGGTGTCATGCAATGGCCTCCGGTAATGCAATGATGTTTGTACGATATGTGACATTATTGTCCCATTAATGGGACTTGTAAAGGGTTTTGGTGACAAAAATGTCTCTTGGTGAGAGATTAAAAAAAGAGCGTGAGCGATTGGGGTTTAGTCAGTCTGATTTCGCGGAGATGGTTGGCGCATCAAGAAAATCACAGATAAGGTGGGAAAAAGATGAATCTGCACCAGGGGCTGACGCTATAAGCCTTTGGGCAAAAGCTGGTCTTGATGTGTTGTACCTGATCACAGGACAAGTTGAAAAGTCAGCCTCTACCGCTTACAAAAACAGTGAGATAGATGAAGAATTACTGGGAAAAATTGTTCATAAACTAGATTCGATGGCACAACAGGCTAATCGCCGCTGGACACCCGATGAACTCGTCCTGCAATCATCAAAAATATATAACTTTTTAATCAAAGAGTCGGCTGTCGATGACAGTAGAATTGATAGAGTATTAAAACTGGTTGTTAATCATTAAAAAAATAAAGGATTTGCATGAACAGAAGAGATGAAGAATTACAAACATTAGCAGGACAAGTTTTTGATAGCCTTAAACAACTTCCCCAAGATGGGCAGGAACGACAGATAACCATCAGCGTTGGTGGCAATAATCATGGCTCTATTCATGTAGGTTCAGTCGTCAATATTAACCCCACGCCATCTCGGTCACGTGAGCTTCATGAAAGGGATAGTCGGGAGTTACTTGCTATAAAACGAGAATTACTTATAAAAAATAAAGATGCTAAATGGCGTTATTACATCAATACACCTTGCTTGCTATTACTTAGCCTCGTGCTTATAGCATTTACGTTTCCCCTATGGAACGCTTATATGATGTTTTTTGGTGGAGGATCTACTAATGTATTGGCAGTTAATGATAAGACATTAATAATCTTTATCTCTTGGACCGTACTGATGATGATTTGTGGAAAAAAAATGGACAAGAACAGGAAGATAGAAAATAGGATAATAGGTGAAAATCAGAATGTTATTGATACCATAGACGTAATCTTGCGACGTAGAAATTCTTAAAAATATAGTTATTTTTTATTTTATATAAGGGTATGAGCTGTGCGTAAGTTATTAATTCCCGCAATATTTATTTTGGCGGGGTGTGGTGATGGAACAGAAAATAGCGTTCAGATTGAGTCTGAAAAAGCTCCAGCCCCTGTGTTCTCAATAGCAACAGATGATCCCACTATCAATCGATTATTGCCAACTATTAGAAAAATGTGCCCAGGATTGGATAAATACTCTGATCAATTTACTGACATCACAGTTTACGAAAACAGTTATCCTTCACGCACAACTATCAAATTTCATATTGATGAAAATGCCAAACTGCCCAATGATTATATAGCTAATGGGAATAATTGTTTTCTTGATATAGAAGATAACGAAACAGTTTTATCTATATCTAAATCAGCTTGCCAATCTGTTTGTTTAGATCAACAGAATGTACCTGGTGGAACGTTGAAATTGAAACTTTAGAAACAAATAGGATATTTATGTCTACTACAAACATAGAAAAATTTAATGAAATTGTAGGTATTATATTTGGGAAATTATATGAGTCATTTCCTTTAAAAATAGATCTTTTATCCACAGAGATAATCGGTGAACCCCTTCAATATTCTGATGGAACATCCTCTGATGAACTTTGTACTACAGTAGAAGATCATAGATTTTTTCTGGATACCGTGGATTGGCTCATGACGAATGGTTATTTGGCAGGGACTATGAGCTCTGAAGGTTGTCATAGAGCCGTATTAACCGCTGAGGGTTTAGAAGTTCTCAAAGTAATCCCTGATAGCTTAGAAACTCCATTAGGTGATCGTATTAAGGAAACATTGAAGACTGAAAGTAAAGAAGCATTAAGGTCTTTAGTTAGCCAAACTCTTGGAATAGGTTTACAGTTTGTGTCCCGTTCTATTGGCTTGAGTTAAAGGTAAAAAATGGCAAAGCAAATATATTGCCTTGCCATTCTCGGTTATTAGAAATTACAAATGATTAGCTCTTTACTCTGTTTAGCTTTCCCCGTAACTTTCAAGTTGTAACCGATATTAACTGCTTGCATTGTCAACCCTTTGAACGCCTTGCGCATTTCTGGAATATTGTTCACCGAAATCACCATTTTCCCTCGGATGGTATGTGCTAATTCTGCTAATAGATCATAGTTCTCAAGTCCGAACTCTATGCCATATCCCTCTGTACCCCAATATGGAGGATCACAATAAAACAGTGTATGCGGCCTGTCGTACCGCTGGATGCATTGCGCCCAATCCATATTTTCAATGATCGTTCTTGCCAGTCGCAGATGAGCCATTGATAGCTCTTCTTCTATTCTGAGTAAATTAAATCGCGGTGGGCTGGTGGTGGAAGTTCCAAAAGTATGTTCAGCAACCTTACCGCCAAATGCCTGCTTTTGGAGATAGTAGAAACGCGCTGCTCTCTGAATATCGGTTAGCGTTTCTTCGGGGGTAATCTGTAACCATTTATAAATTTGGCGGCTGACCAATGCCCATTTAAATTGCCGGACAAACTCTTCCAAGTGATGTTTTATCACGCGATAAAGATTCACCAACTCACCATTAATATCATTAATCACTTCACATTTGCTCGGTACTTTTAGGAAATACAGTGCAGCAGCACCACAGAACGGTTCGACATAACAGGTATGCTCAGGAAATAACGGTAAAATATGTTTTGCTAATCGGCGTTTACCACCAATCCACGGAACGATGGGTAAAGCTTGTTCTTTCATTATCAGTAAGCCTTTTCCATTAGCTGAAAATGAGCCAGGCTTTTCCGGTCATCAATAATCAATAACGGAAAGAGCCTAGATTGACTCACAGTACATACCTGTGAGTTGATAGCCTACCCAGTGTTCGAGCGTTAGGCAGGTCGCTCTTATCCTGTCTTTTACTTTTCTGATGCGCTCTTAACGCCCTTTAAAATCCTTTTCCCGATAAATTGACAAAACTGTTTCCATCAACGACTACGGAGACAGTTCAATGAGAACTTTCAAATCGTTTGTATCACTTATCAAAAAATTACGCCTCGGTGGCTGGTTGTTAACAGCTGTTCTATTGCTGCTTACTATCGGTTTAGTTTCCCCTCAACAAGTCCCCGTCGTTATCTACAAATTATCGCTTATTGCTCTGGCTGTTGTCTTGGGGTACTGGCTAGACCGCAGTTTATTCCCGAAAGCAAGGCCCGGTCAGTATCTGAAACATGATGAGATACTCATGAAAGAAGGAAAATATCCCGTTCAGACTGGCTACCATCTGGTGTTTGCGGCTGTTCTGATACGCCGTGCACTGATTGTTGCCGCCACCTGTCTGAGCGTAGCTACAGGGTTATGATTATGAATTGGCGGCAGATTATCAGAATTGTACTGTTGTGGTGTGGCGGTATGGTCAGCCCAGCATTGGCTAACGAACCACCACACCGTTCGCAGCAATACCGCAATGACTTGATACGTGCTTCTCGTGTGATCTGGGGATTGAATGCACCTGTAGCTGATTTTGCCGCGCAGTTGCATCAGGAGAGTGACTGGAAATCACGAGCTATTTCGCCTGTTGGTGCTCAAGGTATGGCCCAGTTTATGCCTACAACAGCGGATTGGATTAGCCAACGCATTCCTGAATTATCCAATAAAGATCCCTTCAATCCAGTCTGGTCTATACGGGCAATGGTTCACTATGACCATTGGCTATGGCAACGCATTAAAGCTGCCGATAAGTGCCAAAGAATGGCGATGGTGCTGTCTGCCTATAACGGAGGCTTAGGCTGGTTACTACGGGATAAGAAGAAAACCGAGGCAGTTGGTCTCAATCCGTGGATCTGGTTTGGTCACGTTGAATTTCAGAACGCAGGGCGCCGTACCTCAGCATGGAAAGAGAATCGCTATTACCCCCGACGCATATTACTAGCACTCGCACCGCGCTATTTGGCTTGGGGAGGTGCTAGCTGTGCCAATTAAATTGTGGGCTAAACCTATTGTATTGATTTTGGTGCTAATTGGCATGTTCGCTTTGGCTCATTGGCGAGGCCATGCCACAGGCTTTCAGAAAGCAATGGAGATCGGGAATGCCGCATTGGCACAGCAGAAAGCCGCATTTCTCCTATTGGAAAAACAACGGGTAGAACGGGAACTGGCAGCTCTTAATGCTTTGCAGAAACGTTACCAAATGCAGGTCAATACGGCGCATCAGGCAGAAGCTAATTATCTCAATGATATTGAACGACTCCGCACTCAAAACCAGCAACTCAAGAGGAAGATTGACCATGTTACTCAACGTTGGATGGATGAAAAACAACAATTTCATCCCGTTAATTGCGTGTTTACTCGTGGCTTCATGCAGCAATACAACGCCGCCTTCGGCCTGTCCAGTGAACAAACTTGCTCTGCCTCCGTTACCTCCGGCGCTGATGAAACGTCCTGTGGAAATGAAAGCTCTGATGCCCAGCTACGGCCATTCGATATCACACAACGAGATATCCTCTCCAATATCATCGACAACGGAGAACAGTGTCTTGCATTGAAAGCGCAGGTTAATGGCCTGTTGGATTACATCAAAGGATTACAACAATGACACTACAAATTGAATTTTGGGCTGCCGTAGGTTTTTTGCTCTCTTTTCTCGGTTTCGTGTTTGGTATCGCAAAGTGGTTATTTACTAAAGCAGAAGAACGGCAGGATGAACGACATGCATCGTTAGAACTGGCACTTAAAAATTCCGTAGACAATTGGTCTCAGCTCGAACGCGAGTTCATGCAATTCAAAGCTGAGCTCCCTCTGAACTATGTACGCCGTGAAGATTACATTCGTGGTCAGACAGTAATTGAAGCAAAACTGGATGCACTTTATAGCAAATTAGAGGTGGTGCAGCAGCACCGAATTGCCGGAGGTCAAAATGATTGATGTTGCCCGTGTTCGTCGTGAATCATTGCGTTGGAGTCTGTTGGTCGCACTGAATAAAACTCGCCCATATACCGCCAGTGAAACGCTGTTATTGGATATATCTCGCGCGATTTATCCTGACGTCACTGCATTGGAATTACGGAAAGAATTGGATTATCTGGCAGGCAGTAAATTAATTGACCTCAATAAACAGCCATCGGGTAGTTGGTTTGCTGACTTAACTCGTATTGGTGTTGATGTTGTTGAATATACGGTCGAATGCTGTCTTGGTATTGCTCGTCCTGAAAAATACTGGAGTGAATAATGGCGCGTCGAAGCACAATCAATAAACTCCCTGAAGACATTCGGCGCTGGTTGGAGAGGACGTTGACTGAATCAGGGTTTAGTAGATACCAAGAACTCGAAACCTTACTGCGTGATCAAGGTTATGTAATCAGTAAGTCTGCTATTCACCGTTATGGACAAAAAATAGAAAAGCGATACGGTGCAATACGGGCGGCAACAGAAGCAGCAAGGATGCTTACAGAAGGTGCAGTGGATGATCAAGATGCACGTTCTGAGGCTGTGATTGCTTTAATTCAGACTGAACTTTTTGAAAGTATTATTCAACTCCAGGAGGCTGAAGAAGGAGAAATTAATCCGAAAGAACGCGTCACATTGCTCTCAAAGGTTGCGAAAAACGTAGCTACACTTTCTCGTGCTAGCGTGAATCTGAAAAAATTCCAATCTGAAGTCCGGGCACGGGCTGAAGCTGCTGCAAGTAATGCAGAGAAAATTGCACGCAAAGGTGGATTATCTGCCGAAGCAGTTGCTGCATTACGTCGGGAAATATTGGGAATTGCTACATGAATCTGCTTGCACCTGTCCTACCAGATACTTCCTCAATAGCAGCACCTGTCGTCTTATTGCCATACCAGCAACGATGGGTGGCCGATTCGTCTCCTCTTAAAGTCAATGAGAAGAGTCGTCGAACGGGAATTACTTGGGCTGAAGCGTCAGATAATGTACTCATCGCTGCATCTTCTACCGCTGCTGGTGGCATGAATGTGTATTACATCGCCTATAACCAAGATATGACCATTGAATATATTCAAGCCTGTGCAATGTGGGCTCGTGCCTTCAACTATGCGGCCAGTGAAATTGAGGAAGGGTTCTGGGAAGAAGACGAAGATGATAAGCACATCAAAACCTTCACTATCAAATTCCCAGGCTCTGGATTCCGTGTAGTGGCGCTTTCTAGCCGTCCGTCTAACTTGCGTGGCCGTCAGGGGATCATTGTCATTGATGAGGCTGCTTTCCACGAACAGCTCGATGAATTACTGAAAGCGGCACTAGCCATGCTTATCTGGGGCGGTAAAGTGCGAGTGATCTCCACCCATGACGGGGATAGCAACTTGTTTAATGAGTTGCTGAACGATATCCGGGCAGGACGCAGGGACGGTGTTATCCACCGTATTACCTTTAAGAAGGCTGTGACTGAAGGACTATTCCACCGCGTCTGCTTACGTACCGGACGTGAATGGTCACAAGAGGCTGAACAACAGTGGATGATGTCGGTGTACAAGTTTTACGGAGCCGGGGCATCAGAAGAATTGGACTGTATTCCTGCTAATGGTGGAGGAGCCTGGTTGTCCCGTGCTTTGATTGAATCTCGGATGTCTCCCGATACGCCAGTGCTGCGACTGACTTGCCCGAAAGGATATGAGCTTAAATCCGATGAAATACGCCGCACAGATACTGAAGAGTGGCTAAAAGCCAACCTGAAGCCGTTGCTAGATGCATTGCCTTCTGATGCTCGTTCGTTTCTGGGACGCGATTTTGGCCGCAGTAGCGATTTGTCCGTAGATTATCCATTGCTGCAACAAAAAAATCTGGTACGCAAAGTGCCGTTCGTGCTGGAACTGCGCAACGTGCCATTCAAACAACAGGAGCAAATCACTTGGTATTTAATGGATGGACTTCCTAATTTGCTGGGTGCAGCCTTTGATGCCCGTGGTAACGGTGCTTATCTGGCCGAATATGCCATGCAAAAATATGGCGCCAGCCGTGTGCAGCAAGTCATGCCCACCGAAGGTTGGTACCGTGACAATATGCCCCCGGTGAAGGCTGCGCTGGAAGACGGCAATCTGGAGGCGCTGCCAAAGGACGAAGACACTTTGGATGACCTGAGGGCAATACAGGTCATTAACGGTGTTCCCCGTGTACCTGATCAGCGCTCAAAAGCAAAAGCGGACGGCGGCAAGCGCCACGGTGATGCAGCGATAGCCCTTGCTCTGGCGTACTTCGCTAGCCGTGAAATTAACAAAGGTCCGGTGAAGGCAAGTTCCCGCCGACGCCGTCAGTCTGCACGTATGCTGGAGGGATACTAATGTCTCGTGGTATCTGGGTTTCACCAACAGAATTTATTAACTTTTCCGAATCAAAGCAGTCGTTCACTGAACAAATTGCATCGCGTAGCCGTTCCATTGACTTCTACAGTCTGGGGACATATCTACCTAACCCTGATCCTATTCTCAAAGCTCAAGGGCGGGATATTCGTATCTATCGTGAATTACGTACTGATCCTTTGGTTGGTGGATGTATTCGCCGCCGCAAGGCCGGAGTGAAAGCACTAGAACGTGGTGTAGAACGTAGTAATGCCCCTGTACGAGTCTTTAACTTTATTCGTGACATGCTTGCAGATTTGGATATGTCACGCATCATTGGCGAAATGCATGAAGCGGTTCTGTACGGTTATCAGCCTTGTGAATTGATGTGGAGTCAGCATCAATCATGGTCAGTGACGGATATCGTTAGCAAGCCACCTGACTGGTTCCACTATGACCGTGATAACCAACTGCGTTTTCGTGCTCGTGATGCAGGCGTTGAGGGAGAACTGGTTCCTCTCTATAAATTTGTAACGCCACGTCAAGACGCCACTTATGACAACCCTTACGGATTTCCAGACTTATCAATGTGCTTCTGGCCCGTCACCTTTAAGAAAGGCGGCATGAAGTTTTGGGTACGCTTTGCCGAGAAGTATGGTTCACCGTGGGTAATTGGAAAGCATCCACGAGGTACGCCACAAAGTGAAATTGATCTGTTATTGGATTCGATGGAAGCGATGATTGATGATGCAGTTGCCGCCATTCCTGATGATTCCTCTGTTGAGATTAAAGAGGCAGCAGGTAAATCAGACAGCAGTGATATTTATCAGAACTTAATTACCGTTGCTCGCAGTGAGATCTCCATTGCGTTACTGGGACAAAACCAAACGACCGAAGCAAACAGCAATAAAGCCTCTGCACAAGCAGGATTGGAGGTAACGGATGATATTCGTGATGCTGATGTTGACGTTATCACCAGCGCCATTAATCAGGCTATACGCTGGGTCGTAGAATTGAACTTCGGTAACGTTGAATGTCCGGTCTATCGTCTTTGGGAACAGCGGTCGGTTGATGAAACACAGGCTAATCGTGACGTTAAGTTGAGTCAGGCTGGTGTCAGATTTACTCCGCAATACTGGAAACGCGAATATCAATTTCAGGATGGGGATATTGATGAAACAACCCTGTCAACCACGCCTATTCCACCACTCCCACTGGCGTTTTCTGAAGCTGTGAACGCAGATTTAGCAGCACAGGACACCTTAGATGAAGCGCTGGATATTTTGATGAATGAAGGATCATTGAATGAATCGTTGAAATCTCTACTGGCTCCTTTATTCCATCGTGTTCAAAACGGTGCTAATCCCAGCGATCTTATAGGAGAGTTAGCCGAGCTTTATCCACAAATGGACGCAGATGGCTTGCAAGAGCGGCTAGCGCGGGTTTTGTTTGTGTCTAACATTTGGGGGCGCTTGCATGAGCATAACCACGCCTGAACTGGCGTATTGCATGACATTACCTCCCAAGAGAGCCATTGGTTATCTGCAATCTAAGGGCTACAAGATAACGTGGGATTGGGAAGAACTTTGGCAAGAGACTCATTCCCGTGCATTCACGGTGGCGAAAGTCACGCGTCTGGATATTCTGGAAGATATGCGCCAGGCGCTACAGCAGGCACTGGATGAAGGCAAGACTGATCGTTGGTTTCGTCAGGAGCTGGAGCCAACATTAAGACGTAAGGGATGGTGGGGAACGAAAGAAACCGATGACCTCGTTACAGGGGAACGTGTCACTGTTCAACAAGGTAGCCCGTGGCGCCTTGATACTATCTTTCGTACCAACATGTCAGTGTTGTACAGTGCAGGCCGTTGGGCCGAACAAATGGAAAATGTTGATGACCGACCGTACTGGATGTATACAGGGATCAGTGATAACCATACACGCAAGGGCCATCTCGCATTGCATGGTTTGGTATTTCGCTCTGACGACCCATTTTGGCAAGCTTTCTATCCTCCTAATGGTTGGCGTTGCCGTTGCAGTGTGATTGCTCTCAGTCATGATGACGTTCGTGCCAGAGGGATGAAAGTTATGAATTCAGGTAAAGCAATGGGCTGGGAGTTGAAATTGGTTTCACAAAAAACAGGTGAGATGCAGCCCGTTGCTACATTCAACACAGGTATAACAAAAGTGGCGACTGATGTAGGTTGGTCATATTCGCCGGGGGCAGCATATCGTCCCGATTTGACCAGATATCAGGGAAAGCTATCTGGACTGGCCCACCGCGAACTAAGAGGACAGAATGAATAATCTTACTATCACCATTAATGATGAAGACCTAAGACGTGGATTACGTGCATTAGAATTGGCTGCTAATGATCTGACACCTGCCATGCGTAAAATTGCTGCGACATTGTCAGCAGAAACCGCCTTTAACTTTGAATCTGAAGGGCGTCCGGCATGGATACCCTCTGTAGCTGCAAAGGAACGTGGTGGTCAAACGCTGCAAAAAACTGCTCGTTTGATGAGTTCAGTCAGTACCCGCTATGATTCCCATACGGCAGTTGTCGGTACAAACTTAGTCTACGGGCGTATTCATCAATTGGGAGGTAAAACTGGCCGCAATCAATCTTTATTGCTACCAGCCCGGCCTTATCTGCCCGTAACAGAACAAGGCGAATTATCACCAGATGCAGCAAGAGCTGTATTAAGCACCATTCAACGACATCTTGAATCAGCGGCGCATCGTTAAACTTTTCCTCCCTATGCGGGTGATTTATCATTGTCATTCGTAAAAGACTTTATAAAGCGTTTACAGACTCAAATTTTCGATATCTAATTGCACGCAGTTCCATCTTCTTATTTCCTTCCCAAGTCTTTTCTAAAGCAGATTAAAAGTGGTTTTTTCTAATTGTGGAGAAACTGCCTCTATCAACGTAATAGAGGCAGTGAAATGAAGTCACTTCACATTTTCAAATCCGGTACACATACCGATATGCATGGCAAACAATTGCCGTTCAGCCCCGCAGATTTGCAAGCTTGTGCAAAGGCTTATGATTCATCGTTGCATGAAGCACCAATTGTGATTGGGCATCCCAAAGACAATTTACCCGCCTATGGTTGGGTTAAATCGCTGACGTCTTCCGGTGATGATTTGATTGCAGAGCCTCAACAGGTTGATGTTCAGTTCGCTGAACTGGTCGATGCAGGCCGCTATAAAAAAATCTCTGCTTCTTTCTATTTACCAGATTCCCCAAACAACCCTAAACCCGGCGTGCTCTATTTGCGTCATGTCGGCTTTTTGGGCGCGCAGCCACCCGCAATTAAAGGACTGAAGCAGGCTGAATTCAGCGAGCAAGAACATGGTGTCGTGGAGTTCTCTGATTGGAGTGACATCACCAACGCTTCACTTTGGGGGCGTTTGCGAGAATTTTTGATCAGTAAATTCGGTATGGACGAAGCAGACAAAGCGCTTCCTTCTTGGCAGGTGGATTCATTACGTGAAGAAGCTTATAGCACGACTCAGTCTGCTCTTGCCTTTCATGAACCCAATAACACACATCAACGTGAGGAAAACATCGTGACAAATGAAGAAAAAAAGGCGCTCAAAGATGAAAACACCCGCCTGAAAGAACAGCTTGTTGCCCGTGATGCTGCCGACGCAAAGCGCAAACAAACTGAGCAACATGCCGGAAACGTGGCATTTGCCGAAAAGCTGGTCGCAGACGGCAAATTGGCGCCTGCTGCCCAATCTGTCGTGGTCGCCTTGCTGGACGCTGTAACTCAAGGAGATTCCCTTGTCGAGTTTGCTGAAAGTGATGTGAAAAAACCATTGGCTACCGCGTTTAAAGATCTGCTGAGTTCTGCCCAGCCTGTTATTGATTTTGGCGAACATGCAACAAAAGACCGGGTTGACCAAAACTCGTCATCAGATATTGCTGAGTTTTCTGATGCAGATCCTGAGCGTCTGGCGCTGCATCAAAAAGCCGTCGCTCTGGCGAAGAAAGAAGGTATCAGTTACGACGTAGCCGTTGCCCGCTGTCTGTAACACTGCGACCGGAACTATTAAGGAGAGATAAATGTCTGATTATTTGAAAGGCAAACGTATTGTTGACCCTGTGCTAACCAGTGTTGCACGTGGTTATAAAAATGCGGCATTCATTGGCGAACATCTTTTCCCTGTCGTCGAAATGGAAAAAGAAGGTGCTAGTGTGCCGACATTTGGTAAAAGTGCTTTTGTGGAATATGACACCAAGCGTGCTGTTGGTGCCAACAGTAACGTTTTGATCCGTGAGAAAGGTTCTTCGTTAGATATCGTGCTCAACGAGCATGATCTAGCTACACCTGTTGATTATCGCGAGAAATCAGAATCTTTATTTAATGAAGAAGCAAAGGCAATCCGTCGTTCCACCAATGGCGTGAATCTCAAACGCGAACTGTATGCAGCTCGATTGGCACAAGACCCTGCGGTTTACCTCAGTGACTCAGTGAAGAGTCTGACAGTTAATGAACGTTGGGTTGGCGGCAAAGGTAGTCCAATCAAAGTCATTGAAGCTGGAATTGATGTTGTTCGTACTGCCATTGGTGTACGTCCAAACCTCATGACTATGGGGGCTAGCGTGATGTCACTGTTGAAGTTTCATCCTGAAATTCAGGCAGCTATTGGAGCCAACGAACGTAAACGTATCACAATAGAAATACTCAAAGATCTTTTCCAAATCCAGAACGTTGTCGTTGGTGAACCAGTTTCTACCCCAAGCATTAAAGAAAATCCCGTTGATATCTGGGCTGATAATTTGATGTTGCATTACGTATCACTTCCGCAGGCAGGAGCAGAAAGCGCCGATGAGTATGAGCCTTCATTTGGTTATATGTTTCGCCGCAAAGGAATGCCTGTAGCGGATAAATATCCGGGTGTTGGCGGCAAGGTGAATTACTGCCGTTATACCGATATTTATAAAGTTGCGGTTGTTGGAGGTGATGCTGGCTATCTGATTACCAATATTGTGAAGTAAGAGGAACAATCATGGCAGTAACACAACAACCCGTATTGACCACGACCATCATCGCCACGGCTAATATCGTACAGCATCGTTTGGTGGGTGCCGATAATGCCCCTTGTCAGGCTGGAGCCGTTGCACTTGGTATAGCGGAAATGGATGCGAAAGCAGGTGATGCTATTCCAGTCAATGTCTTGGGTATTATTGCTGTTGAAGCAGGTGGGCCAATAGCTCGTGGGCAAGTCGTACAGTCGGATAAGAATGCTTGCGCAGTACCACTAAGTTCTGCGGAGAATGCTGCCGGAACATCTATCGGATTTGCGCTGGATGAGGCCACGGCTGCTGGCAATGTTATTCGCATCTTACGTGGTGTATGACATGTATTGCTCATTGGCAGATCTGCAAGGACAGATACCAACGCAATCATTGATATGGCTGTCTAACGAAGAGCCTAATGCCCAGACGATCAATGAAACTGTGGTTAACAGTGTCATTCGCTATGCCGATGAACTTATTGATGCCCATTTACGCGGGCGTTACATCCTGCCTCTGGCGGAGGTTCCCACGGTATTACGCGATGCTGCTATTACGTTAACACGCTATCGGTTGTATGCCCGCCGTCCAGAAGGCTCTGTTCCTGAAGCCGTGATAGATGATTACAAAATTGTTTTGCGCCAACTGGCTGACATTCGTGATGCCAAACTGACACTGGGCCTGCTTTCCACAGGAAAAGATGCTCCTGAGCCGGGAGAGTTTCGTGTTCGAGCGCGTCATCCCACCTTTGGGGGAAGTCAAGGGATGTTGGAGAAATACTAATGGATGTTTCGCCGATCATTGATGCCATCGTCATGAGGTTAAAAGAAAAGCTACCTAGCTTACAGGTGGAGTATTTCCCTGAAAGGCCGACTGAATTCAGGCTGAACCATCCCGTGGGAGCCATTTTAATCAGCTATCCCGGCTCTCGCTTTGATAAGCCTGAAGATGTTGGGGCAGTATTGCAGACACAAACTGTCATGCTCAATGCCACTATCGTTTTTCGTCAACTTAATGGACGTCACGGAGCCGTTGCCACACTGGATGATGTACGCCGGGTTCTCGGTGGATTCCAACCACCGAACTGCCAACGTAAATGTTGGCTGGTACGGGATACATTTCTCGGTGAGATAGCTGGCTTGTGGCAATACACGCTGGATTTTGCGACTGAAAGTGTATTTATCGAAGATAGTGAGTCACCGGATGGCCCGCCGTTAGCCCAAATCAATTATGAGGAAACTAAACAATGAAATACCTCTATACAGGCCCAGCAAGCGGCGTCACTTTAGCTGATGGCACAGAAGTCTTGCTCTGGTCAGAAAAAACTGTTGATTTACCGGAACAGCATGATTATGTGAAGACATTGATCGCGCTGCAATATCTTCATCCACTGTCAGAACAGCAAAAAAGTATCCTGAAGAAAAAAGAAAAGTCTGAGGGGGCCACTGATGGCCACTAATTATTTACATGGCGTCGAAACTATCGAAGTCGAACAAGGCTCCCGTCCGGTCAAGACAGTGAAATCCGCCGTGATCGGCTTAATTGGTACTGCACCGATAGGGCCAGTAAACGCAGTGACACTTTGTCTGTCAGAAAAAGATACAGCTCAATTTGGTGCTCAAATGAATGGTTTTACCATCCCACAAGCACTGGATGCTATTTATGATCATGGTGCGGGAACTGTGCTGATCATTAACGTTCTTGATCCTGAAGTGCATAAAGCCAATGTTGCCAATGAAAGTATTATCTTTGATAAAACCACAGGAACAGCAAAACTGGCTAACCCCGTGGTCAGTAATGTCTTGCTAAAAGCCAACTCTGATAGTGCGCCTTATATAGAAGGACAAGATTATTCTCTGGATGTTCAAACAGGTAGGCTCAAGAACATCGGTAAAAACATCATTGCTGGTACAACCGTAATGGCCAGTTATGACTTTACCGATCCCACGTTGGTAACACCCGCTGACATTATTGGCAGCATCAGTGCAGCGGGTAACCGTACAGGTATGAAGTTGCTGAATGATACTTATAACCTGTATGGATTCTTTGCCAAGATCTTGCTGGCTCCTGTTTACTGTACCCAGCTAAGTGTGGCGACAGAACTGATTGCCCTTGCAACTAAATTGGGTGCCATGACTTATATTGATGCCCCGATAGGTACCACTTTTGCTCAGGCTATCAGTGGCCGAGGCCCGTCTGGCACAATCAATTTTAATACCAGTTCTGATCGTGTCCGACTGTGTTACCCACACGTCAAAGTCTATGATTCAGAAAGCAATAGCGAGCGCTTGGAACCATTGTCATCTCGTGCAGCAGGGCTGCGTGCCAAGATTGATGCAGACAAAGGTTTTTGGTGGTCATCCTCCAATCAAGAAATTAGGGGGATCACCGGGATTGAGCGTCAGCTATCCGCCATGATTGACGATCCACAAAGTGAAGTGAACCAGCTCAATGAACAAGGGATTACTACAGTGTTCAATAATTATGGCTCTGGTTTGCGCTTATGGGGCAACCGTACCGCCGCGTGGCCAACTGTGACACACATGCGTAACTTCGAGAACGTGCGCAGAACAGGAGACGTGATTAATGAATCCCTGCGTTACTTCAGTCAGCAATATATTGATATGCCGATCACGCCGGCTCTGGTAGATGCCCTGACAGAATCTGTGAATGCCTATGGTCGTAAATTGATTGCTGATGGTGCTTTGTTAGGATTCAAATGCTGGTTTGAGCCGACCCATAACGAAGAAACAGAGCTGGCATCAGGTCATCTGTTACTCAGTTATAAGTACACACCGCCGCCACCACTGGAACGGCTGACATTTGAGACCGAAATTACCTCTGAATATTTGCTGAATTTAAAGGGGAATAATTAATGGCTGGAAAAATAGAAATTAACCGCATCACCAATGCCAATATTTATATTGACGGCAATAACCTGTTGGGACGGGCGGAGGAAGTGAAACTGCCAGACGTTTCCATGACTATGCAGGAGCATAAGGCGCTGGGGATGGTCGGTAAGGTGGAATTACCGGCAGGCTTCGATAAGCTGGAAGGCGAGATCAAATGGAACAGTTTCTACCGTGACGCTATGTTATCCGCTGCCAATCCCTATAAGTCTCTGGCATTACAGTGCCGTTCCAACGTCCAGAAATTCAGTTCACAGGGGCGCATTGATGAAGTGCCATTGGTGACGTATCTGACCATCTTATTTAAGAAAAATCCGCTGGGCACATTTAAACAACATGAAAATGCTGATTTTTCCAGTAGCTTTACCAGTACCTATATTAAGCAGGTACTGGATGGGGAGGAGCTGTTAGAATTGGATTATCTGGCCAATATCTTCCGTGTTGGCGGCGTTGATCAATTGACCGATTATCGCATCAATATCGGAGGTTAAACTAAATAATGACGGTAGAATTAGTGGATAAAGACCAGAATATTCCCAGTCTTGGATTACCTAATGGTACATGGTTTGCTGTCTTAAACATTCCAGGTGTGGAGACTTTGTTTTCTACTCAGAAAACCAATGATCCTATTGACTGCTCTCGTTCCAAAGCCAGAAAGCT
Source organism: Photorhabdus khanii NC19 (assembly GCF_000517265.1). Classification (GTDB taxonomy): domain Bacteria; phylum Pseudomonadota; class Gammaproteobacteria; order Enterobacterales; family Enterobacteriaceae; genus Photorhabdus; species Photorhabdus khanii. The sequence continues at coordinate 12,985 of NZ_AYSJ01000003.1, read as the reverse complement.
CGCCGACTTGATTGATAGGTGGATTCCACCGGAAGGTTGGTTTTCCGATATCGGTGCAGAGAAAGGGAAAGAATATCTGATAGATTTTTTCTGTAACTGTAAAGGCTTTCGCACTCACTAATGACAGGGGCATCAGCCCCTTTCTTCTTTAATCCCCTTTAATATCTCCGTTTCCATACATGAATGAGACTGAATGAAACTTACAGAGGAGTATCATCATGTCAACTACGACTTACCATCTTCAATTTCCCTATACCACGGCTGCTGGCGTTCGCATTGAAGAGCTCCAGCTATCACGTTTGAGAGTTAAAGATATCAAAGCTGTCCGGCGAGCCAGCGAAAACCCTGCTGACTGGGATGATATTTTGTTAGCGCGTTCTACAGGGTTGTTACCGGAAGATATCGAACAGATGGATGTCGCTGATTATCTGGCATTGCAGCAACGATTTCAGCAAGTCATCGGATTGGATCAGGGAAATAAAAACAGTGTGGCAAGCATCAGCGATGTTAGCACGATGGTTCCGGTTCCAGCCGAGCGAGATTGATAATCTGGCACTGGATGAATTTGAATGTTGGCTGGATGAGGCCAACACCCAAATCAAACGCGAGAATGGAGACGGTTAATTGATGCAGACAAATATTGTCAATAATAGTGTCTGGAATACTGGAAGTGAATTTTCCATTTTATTTCCCATTTAATGAGAGCTTAATTCGTGTCAGCAAAATTTTCCATTGGTGTCATTATTGGTGGGGCCATTAGTGGTGCGTTCAGTTCTGCCATGTCCGGCACACGTCGTACACTGGGAGCACTGGGAGAAACGACACGGCGACTTGAGAACAGACAACAAGCACTGAACCGTGCTATTGAACGTTACGGTCAGCTCGGTTCCCGCAGTGCTCAGAGTTTGAATAGAGATCTACAACGTGTTAGCCGAACGCTGGAGCAGTTGAACCGTCAGCAACAGCGCTTACCGTCTGCTGCTATCATGAGTGATGCAGCCAAAGCGAATCGTATGGCACTATATGCACAGGGAGCCGAAACCTATGCATTAACTCGCACGATATCTTCTCCTGTTATGAAATCGGTAACAAAATACGCCTCTTTTGAATCAGGATTGCGAGATATTGCTGTCACTGGTGATCTGTCTCCGAAAGAAGAACAAAAAATCGGAATCATCTTGCGCCAGAACGCCAAGCAAACAAACCAATTACAAGAAACCCTGCTGGAAGGTGTTGGTACATTAGTTGCCGCCGGAAAATCTCCCGTGAAATCGACCGATATGAGTGGATTATTGGGCCGCGTCGCCACGGCATCTAAAGCTAATATTAATGACTTAGCCAAAATGGTTCTATCCTTTGAATCCCTGAAAATTGAAGGTGATCAAGCGCTAAAAGAAGCCTTTAACCGAGTCGTTTTCGGTGCTAAATCGGGCCGTTTTGAATTAAAAGATCTCGCCCAATACTTCCCAGAAATGGCGCAACAATTTGCTGGTAAGGGAATATACGGTCAGGAGGCAGTTTCACAGATTATTGCCAGCTTGGAAGTTGGTCGTGAAGGTGCAGGAATGGAAGGTGAAGCTGCTACCAATATGAGGAACTGGCTAGCTTCAATGGGACGTGGTGATATTGCCAAAAGATACGCTGAAGCTGACGTCGATTATCAAACCTCAATGAGCAGATATGTTTCTTCGGGATACTCGCAATATGAAGCTTCAATCATGATCGCAGACCGTTTTATCAAGAGTAAAGGTGCTGATCTAATGAAAGAGTGGAAAAAAGCGGGAGCCAGAGGTGATGAAGATGCACAACGTATGCTCATGGAATCTTTCGGGCTATCCTCTATTTTTACCGACGTACAGACAGTCAACCATCTCTTGGCCATGCGGCAACGTTGGAGCGATTATCAGCGTATCAAAACAGGTATGGGGACTGATTCGGCACAAAAATCTGTTGATACCGACTTTGATAAGCAGAACGATACCTTAGAAGCGCAATGGCGGCGTACTCAAATTGGGTTTAATGATTCGGCTATTAGCATTGGTCAGTCGCTGCGTCCAGCATTAATACAGTTAGCCGAAACCTTTATTCCATTGATGGACAAGACCGGAAAATGGCTGGCCGCTAATCCTGAACTCATCAGTAATGTTGTCATGCTGGTTGGTGGGTTCCTAGCACTCAAAGCCGCTTCAATCGGTGTAAGATTAGGTCTTAATCTTTTACTTTCCCCTATAACTGATATCTGGAAAGGCGCAATGTTAATGCGCACACGGTGGTTATTGTTTCGAATGGCTATCGGTAGTGGTGGTAGATTCGGTGTCGTTGCAAATATCTTGGGAAAAATAGCCGGATCAGCTCTCTGGTTGGGCAGAATCCTCGGTAGTGCTCTCTATAAGGGCTTGATGTTAGCTGGCAGAGCTATTTTGTGGATTGGACGCGCACTATTAATGAATCCTATCGGATTGATCATCGCCGGTATTGCAGTGGCCGCTTATCTTATCTATCGCTATTGGAAGCCCATCAGTAATTTCTTTAAACGGCTTTGGGTCTTAGTAAAATTTGCTTTCCAGATGGGATGGCAGGGAATCAAAAATATTTGGTCTAACGTCAAAGATTGGTTTACAGCTCGATGGAATGACATTACTAATGCGTTTGATGGAGGAATATTTGAGGTCAGTAAATTAATTTTAAATTGGTCGCCATTGGGGTTGTTCTATAAAACATTTGCTGACGTTATGAAATGGTTTGGCATTGATCTGCCCAATAATTTTACTGACTTTGGTAAAAATATCGTTAATGGGTTGGTTAATGGTATTTCTAATATGCTGACCACGGCTAAGGACACCATTAAAAACTTCGGTGGCAAAGTTTCTAGCTGGTTTAAAGAAGCGTTGGGTATTCAATCCCCCAGTCGGGTATTTATGGGATTTGGCGATAATATTGTGCAAGGTGCGGTTGTTGGTATTGATCGTACTACGCCATTGGCTGTTCGTGCTACTCAACGTCTGGCTAAGGGAATGACCTCTGATGTCCCACAAATTTCACCTCCTGAGATGATGTCGAGCAATCCAGTTAGACGAACAGGTTATAAAGATACCAGCAACAACAATAATGGTTTTTCTATCTCTTTCTCCCCGCAAATATACATTAGTGATAAACAACAAGCGGCTATGCCCGATATTAGTAAAGCCTTAAACCTGAGTGTGCGTGAATTAGAGAAACTGCTGGAGCATATTATTATTCAGAGAGAACGCCGGAGGTACGGATAATGTTTGCGGTATTAGGTGATATCGAATTTGAGCTGATCACTTATTGGGATGGTTTCGATGTAACGTTTGGTGTTGATTATGCCGAACATGCCCGAATTCAAGGTAAGCCCAGCTTGCAGTTCGTGGGTGAGAAACTGGATGAAATTCAAATTAGCTTGGTCTTTCATCAACATTATTGTGTGCCGGATGTTGAATTGAATCGGCTGTGTGAAGCAATGCGAAAGCATCAGGCACTTGCGCTAATATTCGGAAATGGTGATTACCGTGGCTGGTTTGTTATTACCGATGTGACAGCCACCAGTGAACAAACGGATTCAGTAGGTAATATATTTGCCCTCAATGCCTCGGTGACATTACGTGAATATATCGGTGATCCTAAAAAACCGCTGAAACTGCCTGCCATTAAATCCCATGTCCCGAATACAAAGGCGTTGTCTAATGCAATATTGAAACCATCAGGTATGGCTAAAAAAGTCAGGGATGGTGTGAATTATGCCAAACAAGCACAATTAGCACTGCAAACAACCATCAGCGCGGTACGTACTGCACAGAAGATGAAAGACAACCCGACCATAGCGTTAACCCGTGTACCAGGTCTTCTTACCGGACTTAACAATATTGTTGGGCCATTAGGGAAAAGCTATCCGGCTTTTCAATCACTCGGTAACTCATTGCCAGATGCGATTCAATTGACCAGAGCAACGGGGCAAGCAGCAACATTTGTTAACAATGCCCAATCGTCATTAAGCCGTGCTGATAGCCGTAATATCGCGGCTGTATTGGATTCTGTATCAGCTCAACTTGAATCGGCAAGTTCAACATTTACATCAATATCACCCGCGCTCAGTAAGATGGCAGCGCAAATTACCACAAGGGCGCTTTGATCATGTTTCTTGAATACATTACAAAAGATGGCGATAGGTGGGATTTATTGGCTCACCATTATTATGGTGACCCTTTAGGTTACGCTCGCATAATTGCTGCTAATCCGCACGTTGCAGTTACACCTGTATTGCCATCTGGGATCGTATTGTTGATCCCCATCATTGACGCTGACAATGTAGTAATTGCAGAGGATACACCACCGTGGCTAAGATAATTGATACCAAGCAAACACCATCTATAACGGGTGTCTCAGAGGTTTTAAGTCCGACATTCACGTTACGATATTTGCAAAAAGATATCACAAATGACATCACTCCTTATGTCACTCGTGTCAGCTATACCGACAACATCAAAAGCGAATCCGATGAAATAGAGGTAGAGTTGGATGATACTGATGGTCGCTGGCTAGATAAATGGTATCCGGGCAAAGGTGATACGTTGACATTGAAGTTGGGCTATTTCGGCGAACGGCTACTGAATTGTGGCTCATTCTATATTGATGAAATTGAAGTCAGCATCCCTCCTTCTATTGTATCTGTTCGAGGTGTAGCAACGTCTATCAATACGGCATTGCGTACCAAATCTAACCGCGGATTTGAGAATACAACTCTGGCAGCTATTGCTAATCGCATCGCCAAGAAACATCAGTTAAAGCTGATCGGCAGTATCGAAATCATCAAGATTGACAGGGTGACGCAATATTCTGAAACCGATGTGGCGTTCTTGAAACGGCTGGCCGGTGAATATGGTTATGCCGTTAAGGTTGTCAGTGAACAGCTAATTTTCTCCCACTTAGCCAGTTTGCGCTGCCAAGAACCCATAAAAAAATTATACCCTCGTGATGTTGCCCAATTTTCACTGCGGGACACGATTAGTAAAGTCTATAAAAAAGCCAAAGTGAAGTACCAAAAGGCTGATGATAAAAAGCTGATTGTCTATGAAGCTGATGGCACGACCAGTGTAAGTAATCAGTCCAATCCAAAAGACAAGAATAGTGGTAAAGAAACCAGCGCAGATACCTTAAAAGTAAACAGCCGGGCTGCTAACAAGAATAGCGCTGAAGTAAAGGCCACGTCAGCACTGGATTCATATAATGAGTACCAGCAGAACGGCTCACTTTCATTGATGGGAGCCCCTCAGTTAACCGCCGGAAATAAAATTGAGTTGATTGAATTTGGCAAGTTATCTGGACAATGGTTAATTACTTCAGCTCACCACTCTTTTGATCGCGACAGCGGATATATAACCGAACTTGAAGTTGCTCGTGGCCCTGTTACATCAAGCAAATCCAAGAAAGATAAAAAAGGTAAGACTCGGAAATTGGTTGTATATAAGCCTGATGGTTCTTCCGACACAATCATCAAGGAGGAATCCAAATGAGCAGTGTAACTCGTCAAGTTGGTACGATTAGCGCCGTAGATCCTGCTACTGTTCGTGCCCGCGTGCGATTGCCTGAATGCGATAATATGCGTACTAACTGGCTGAATGTGTTGCAGCGCAATACCCAGAATAACAAAGACTATTGGTTGCCCGATGTTGGGGAACAGGTTGAAGTGCTATTGGATGCCAATGGTGAAGATGGTGTTATTTTAGGTGCTGTCTATTCCAGTGTTGATAAACCGTCAGCTAACAATAAAGACGTCCGTGGTATGACTTATGCAGATGATGCAGCTTTTTACTATGATCGTACCTCACACACCCTGACTATTAATGGCGGCATTCAGCACATTAAGATCGCGGTGGGAGTCAATGTTGTTATTCAGACACATCAGGCAACTATTGATGCGCCGGAAACAATCGTAACCGGAAATATGTTAGTGAAAGGCCAATTAACTTACCAAAATGGACTGTCGGGCTCTGGTGGTAATGGAGCTGCTGCGACCATTCAGGGCAATGTCAGCGTTAATGGCAACATCCATGCAACGGGCAGCATCATGGATGAAGGTGGTAACTCAAATCATCATCCTCATTAGTTTCTTTAAACAACTTTAATATCAGATATGCCTACAGGGGATGATACTGTTCCCCATGAATACGAACTCACACTCTGTTTTTTGGCAACCCGCTCTCCAGAGCTCAGGCAAAATTGCCTGTGGGCTGGATGACATCGCCCAAGCAATACTCATTATTCTACGTACACCACGTGGTAGTGATCCACATCGACCAGAATTCGGCAGTCACTTGCACCTTTATATTGATTACCCAATAGACCGCGCGATTCCCCACGTTGTCAGGGAATCTGTTAATGCTATTACACGTTGGGAACCTCGTTGCCAGTTGCTCTCCGTGAAACCAACTGTCAATGGAGAACACCTAACTCTGCGTGTGAATTGGACAGCAGTTGATGGCATTACACAATCTACGGAGTTGCTATGGCGCTGACAGAACCTGATTTTATCGAGCGTGATGTAGAGAAAATCACAACCGAAATGATTGCAAAGTATGAGGCTGATGTAGGTAAGACTTTGTACCCAGCACAGGCAGAGCGCCTGCTGATCAATTTATTTGCATATCGTGAAGCACTAACCAGAATGCAAGTTCAGGAAGCCGCCAAGCAGAATCTGGTCGAGTTTGCCCATGCGCCCATTTTGGACTACTTAGGGGAGTTGGTCGGAGTATATCGGCTACCCGCCCAACCGGCGCATACAACACTGCAATTTAGTGTTGATGATGCGTTAGAGCGAGATGTGCTCATTCCTGTGGGGACGCGTGTTAATGCATCGGACAGTATTACTTTTGCTACTAATACAGATGCTGTTCTGAATGCAGGTACACGTTTCGTTAATGTCACAGCTACTTGTACAGATGCTGGATTATCAGGGAATAGCTGGCAACCAGCACAAGTCAGTACATTGTTGGATGAAATCGACGACATTGACCTGCAAGTGACCAACACAATAGTGAGTAGTGGTGGTTCGGCAGAGGAAAGTGACGAGAGGCTACGTGTACGAATCAAGATGGCCCCTGAATCGTTTACTAATGCGGGCAGTCGTCAGGCTTATCGCTTTCATGCCATGCGTGCTCACCCTAATATTGTTGATGTCGCAGTCAGGTCTCCCATTCCGGGTGTTGTTGAACTGTTTCCACTATTGGCGACGGGGTTGCCAGATGAAAGCATTTTAACGCTGGTGAAAAGTTTTTGTTCTGACGAAAAAATCCGCCCGTTGACTGACACTGTACATGCAAAACCTCCCGTGAAGGTTGATTATACCATCAAGGCTAAACTGACCTTGTACAGTGGCGTTAATGCACCCGGTATTCAATCAGCAGCAGAACAGGCCATACAAACATGGGTAGCTGAACGAGCAACAACGTTAGGGAAAGATATTGTTCCCAGCCAAATCATCTCAACATTGTCTGTTTCTGGCGTCTATCAAGTCGTACTGGAGTCTCCTACGTTTCAGATTGTAGGTAAAAATGAATGGGCGAACTGTATCGGTATCACTGTTGTGGTCACTGGAGTCGCTGATGGTTAAGTTACATCTACCACCTCCACTGGAAGCTGATATCAGTATGCGTGCATTAGGTCAGTTGGCCTCCCGTTTTGATGATATCGATTTAACCCAATTAATGGTTTATCTCATTGATACTGTCGATAGCAGCGCGTTGCATTGGCTTGCAAATCAATTCTCCCTATTTGGCGATGGCTGGGAGCTTGTCGAATCAGACAAGGCTCGCCGCACGTTAATCAAATCAGCTATAGAATTGCATCGGTATAAAGGCACACCGTGGTCAATTCGTGAAATTATCCGTCGTTTTGGGTTTGGTGAAATTGATTTAATTGAAGGCACTGGTCAAATTAATTATGACGGTCATGCCAGCCATAACGATAATTATGTTCATGGAGATTCAACATCCTGGGCAGATTATCGCGTCATACTTCAACAACCTATTACCAATGATCAAGCCTCGCTACTGCGTACCACACTGGCCGCGTTTGCGCCTGCACGCTGCCACCTTGCCAGCTTGGAATATCAGTCTGTATCAATTCGTTACAACAATACTGTCAATTATGACGGTAGTTACAATTATGGGAGCAGTTAAAATGGCTAATTTACCGGAAACCCCACAGTGGTCAGAGGGAGTGTATCAGATAGAAACCTCAGACCCCGTGTTAGGCGGGCCTGATGGTATTTCCAATCGGCAGGCTAAACAGTTGACCAATCGCACAAGCTATCTTAAACAGAAGCTAGAACAAAATGGGAATGAGTTGAGGGAACATTCTGAGGTACAAGACCCACATACTCAATATGCACCGAAAGCCAGTCCCATTTTCACAGGAACGCCAATTGCCCCCACACCTGCTAAAAACGCTAATAATACTCAGATTGCAACAACAGCATTTGTGCAATCACTGACGAATACGGCGAATCAAAGTGCTGTAGCTGCAAATAACAACGCTAATAGCCGAGTACCATCCATTCGTAAAGTGAATGGAAAAGCGTTGTCATCTGATATTTCATTGAATGCCGGAGATGTGGGAAGTTATGCTAAATCTGAGAGCGATAATACTTTCTTGCGTATTTCTAGCGATAAAACCGCAACAGTTGGTAGTTTATTAATTGATAGTAAAACTTCTTTTCCTGAGCTACGTTTCAAATCGAAAGATGGGTATATGGTAGGAATTAATGGTTCGGAAGGAAAATTGTTACATATTTATTCTAACGATCCGAGCAATCAGCGACGTTATAATATATTAATACCTGAGCGAAGCGGTACACTCGCATTGCAAAACGCAGCTATAAAATCTGAAAATGGCTGGTGGCAATGTGGGGATACAGGAATAATTATTCAATGGGTTAAAGTTGCATCAAACCAACAGTCATGGGTAAAAATCAATTATCCAATTTCTTTTAAAAATCAGTTTATTGGCTATGTCGCAAGCATGTCGAGTATAAATACATCAACAGGTCACACATTAGTACGTAATGCAACATTATCGACGTTTGAATATCAAGCGGGCACTCCCAACAACAATGAGAATCCAAGCAAAGTTGTTCATATATTATTTTGGGGGGTATAAATGGTTTATTTCTCCAGAAAAGAAGGCGCTTTTTATAGTGAAGCTCATGAAGAATGCATTGAAATAACAGCAGAGAAACACAATGAATTACTTACAGGGCAGTCACACGGTTTGTCAATTGTTAGTAATAAAGAGGGTTATCCAGTGCTTACTGAACGCGCTCCGTCCGTTTATCATAAATACGATGGTGAAAAGTGGATAATATCAGAAAGCAGTGTGATAAAACTCAGGCAGGAACAACAGCAACAAGCAGAACATAAGAAACAGCAACTTATGTTCACTGTAAGTAAACAGATAGCTCCGTTACAAGATGCGGTAGATTTGGGGATGGCGAGTGATGAGGAAAACTCTCGGTTGACCGCTTTGAAAAAATATAGGGTATTGCTAAACCGTGTTGATGCTAGCTTAGCGCCAGATATTTATTGGCCTGAAAAACCCAGAATTACGGAATAAGGGATTAATGGCCCTATTCTTATTTCTGATACGGTAACCAATTCCGTGCAGTTACGGACTATATCGGGGATGATTCCAAAGCAGTATAAGATGTACGTGGATGGCATCCACTTGTAGATCATGGGATTACAAGTGGAAGCGATTAGCATAATGAGCGCTTAGGCTATTTCAGAGTTAAAGGCTGCGTAGCTGAGTTTCTTTATTGGTTTTCTGATACAGAGTAAATAACATCGGCAATAGTGAGCTGATAGCAACCAGACAATGGCCTAACTGACAAAGACTTTCTGGGGTGAATTCTACCACGTCATTAGCGGCAAAAGTAATAAGAGTATCTCCCAGAAAATGTAACCCATGACAGAGCCCAGCACTGTTAGCTTCGCAGGCTTCTTCCAGTAGTTCAATATCTTGCTCACTCATATCCGCCGTATCCAGTACTGACACAACATTCGCCATGTCGGAATAGAAGATATCGCAGTAGTTCTCAATGTCCGAAGTATTCTTAATATTCTTAGTATTAAGCATGGTTCAGTTCCCCTAGTGGTTTGCATGAGGCAAATACCAAAGGAAAGCCTGCTAGCAGAGTACAAACTTCTATTTCCGTGGTAGCTAATATTGAAATCATGCGTAATGGGGGAAGTTTGATTATCAGTCGGTTAGAACGGGCGTTAATAAATATATAGGGCTTTGAATGTGCGCGTATGTTACTATTAGCGTTAGCCATAGCATTAGCTCCAATAATGTTGTGGTCAGAAGCCCGGTTAGTGGTGAGACACTACCGGGCTCCGTTGTTTTTGAAACCCTTTGAATATACACTGGTGTATACAATATACATTAAATCATGGGGTATATACCTTGTCAATGCCAAATAAAAGATCTCCTCAATTTCCGATGAGATTAACAGAGGAATTTCGTCTCCAGCTTGAAGCGGAAATGAAGAAAGATGGTGATACGTCTTTGGCAACATGGATAAAACGAATTTTGCGTAAAGAGCTGCTGGCACGTGGTATTGAACCGAAAGGTTGAATCATTTTGAAATACCAAGAGGCACCCATTCTAAGTGCCTCTTATTTTAAATTATCCTAATAACTTTAATATGCGCGTCTTAACCTACCGTAATCTGAACAGGTTTCCCTATACGGGTTAACATATTAACCAATGCGTCAATGGTGAATTTATTTACTTTTTTATTCACAACATCAGATACTCTTGGACGAGAAATGTGCAATACTGTTGCTACATCAGTTTTTTTTATTTTTTTATCTACAATCCATAGGGTAATTTCTCCTATTAACCGTTCTTTGATTTGCAGTGTGTTTTCTATTTCTCGTAAAGAAGTTGTATGAAGTTGCTGAGCTTCTTGCTCAGTAAAACCTAATTCAGAAAATATATTATGTCCGGCTGGAGTTGCCCTACGAATTTCAGTGTCAATTTTAGTGGTCATTTGATATTTCTCCGTTGCTGGATAACTGCGTTGTATCGCACTTTAGCGATATCCTTGTCCTGTTTATTCGTTTGTTGAGTTTTCTTCTGAAAACTATGTAATACGTAAATAGCTTCATCAAATTTAGCAACATACATAATGCGATAAATACCTGTACTGTCTCTTAGCCGTATTTCTTTTACGCCAAAACCGATGTCAGAAAAGGGTTTCCAGTCTTCAGGATCTATTCCACGCTGTATTCTGTGAAGCTGATAGCCTGCGTCTTTACGTGTGTCTATAGGAAAGGCTAACAAGTCTTCATAAGAAGAACCAATCCAGGCAATTTCTTTCTCTGTACCGCTCCTGATTTTCGTCATAGTTTTCCTTCCTTATTTAATTGTATGCAATGCTGAAATCATGTGTAATGGGCGAAGTTCGATTATCAATCGATAAGAAAGGTACGTTATAAATGTATAGCGTTTTGAATGCGTGCGTATGTTACTATTAGCGTTAGCCATAGCATTAGCTCCAATAATGTTGTGGTTAGAAACCCGATTAGTGGTGAGACACTACCAAGCTCCGTTGTTTTTGAAACTCTTTGAATATACACTGGTATATACAGTAGCATTAAATCATAGGGTATATACCTTGTCAATACAAAATAAAAGATCTCCTCAATTTCCTATGAGGTTAACAGAGGAATTTCGTCTCCAGCTTGAAGCAGAAATGAAGAAAGATGGTGATACATCTTTAGCAACATGGATAAAACGAATTTTGCGCAAAGAGCTGCTGGCACGTGGTATTGAACCGAAAGGTTGAATCATTTTGAAATACCAAGAGGCACCTATTCTAAGTGCCTCCTATTTTGAATTGTTAATATATGTGCTTTAACCCACCGTAATCTGAACAGGTTTCCCTATACGGATTAACATATTAACCAATGCGTCAATGGTGAATTTATTTACTTTTTTATTCACAACGTCAGACACTCTTGGACGAGAAATGTGTAACATCTCTGCTACTTCAGCTTGTTTCATTTTTTCATCCACAATCCATAAAGTAATTTCTTCCATTAACCGTTCTTTAATTTGCAGTGTGTTTTCTATTTCTTGTAAAGAAGTTGTATGAAGTTGTTGAGCCTCTTGCTCAGTAAAACCTAATTCAGAAAATATATTACGTCCGGCTGGAGTTACCCTACGAATTTCAGTGTCAATTTTAGTGGTCATTTGATATTTCCCCGATGCTGGATAACTACGTTGTATCGCACTTTAGCGATATCCTTGTCCTGTTTATTCGTTTGTTAAGTTTTCTTCTAAAAACTATGTAATATGTAAAATAGCTTCATCAAATTTAACAATATACATAATACGATAAATACCTGTACTGTCTCTTAGCCGCATTTCTTTTACACCAGAACCGATGCCAAAAAAGGGTTTCCAGTCTTCAGGATCTATTCCATGCTGTATTCTATGAAACTGATAGCCTGCGTCTTTACGTGCGATCTGTAAGGAAAGGCTAACAAATCTTCACAAGAAGGGCCAATACAGACAATTTCTTTCTCTAGTACCGCTCCTGATTTTTATCATAGTTTCCTTCCTTATTTGGATGTATAAAATTTTATACCATTCCGTAAAAAATTGCAAATGCAGAATTGAAGGAGTTTGAAGCCTGACGAGGAGAAAATGTACGATAGGTATGTTCAGGCCGCTGACAAACTTGGCTATTTCAAACATTACATTGAGATGACTGGTAGCAAGTCGCGTCTCGATATCAAGTTGCCCAACGGTTCGTACTACAGATTCAGAGGAAAAATGGGTAAATTGGATAAACTACAGTCATATCTATAACGATTAGTTATGTAAAAACTTTTCAATAGATGAAACGCAATTACCGCTTCATTTATTGCGCGAATGAGGGAAATTTATCGCGCGCGGCATC
>NZ_AYSJ01000002.1:1005416-1070150 GCF_000517265.1 Photorhabdus khanii NC19 | reverse complement strand
GCACTGGGCGAGGGTTTACGGCGGGTCTTGCTAAAATATATCTATTACCCCCTTTGGTTTTAAGCCTAAAAATCAAATACAAGAAAAAAGAAAAACGAGAAACGAGAAACGAGAAACGAGAAACGAGAAACGAGAAAATCAGAATATCGATTTAATGAAAATGGGTAAATTTAAATTACAGGCTCAAAATAGCTCAATAAAAACCCTTCATTAAATGAATTTTTAATTAAAAAATAAGAAAACTCTCGGAATGAGAATCGCTTTACTCGACATCACCTTTTTAACCATATTCATTTTATCTTTTTACCTACATTTCCCTTAAAAGACGGATTTAACTATAAGTACAGATTTTTAAAAAGATGTTAATCAAATTTAATCGAATCCTATTAACCATTAACAGAAAATTGAAAAGAAATCAGCGAAAAAAGAATATTATCCGAAAAAACATAAATGGGCATCTTTATACCACCAAGCTATTTACTGGTTGATTTATAAAGATAAAAGATAAGAAGGTAACTTATGAAAACTGTTCAAAATTGCCATTAAAACAGCATCAACAAAGATAAAAATCAAGTATGATTAACGTTGATTAAACGTAAAACACAATATACCATGATGATTAAACTTAATAGAAATCAGGTATTAAGAGTAATAAAAACAATGAGTAAAACCAGAGGTCAAAAAAATGGCTTTTAATAACCGATTAAAACCCGATCACCATAAAACCATCAGTGAAAAATGAGAAAAAGAATTGGCTTTATTAATGATTATACACCCTGTAAAAAAGGAAAATAAGAATATAAAATAGATTAAAAAGACAATATATTAAAAAAACAAACCGATTTTAATAATGTTTTCAACTGGGGATTAAACTTTTTATCAGCCAGTTAAATAATCGTTTATAAATAATCCCAATGACAAAATTCGCAAATAAATGATTTAATCAAATCGAGCTGGATTACTTTTATCGTTATTATGTTGCATTTATTATGCAACACCGCGACACGTTAAATATGCCCTTTTAAACTTATTTTATACTAGCCAATAACATTGCTTTTCTACGATTTTATTTAAATTATACCTATATTTCATACCTTTAATGTAATTTAACGCTATAATAAATTCATATCGTTATTTTTAAAAGATATTTTCGTGCTCTTTTAACACTTAAATATCCCTTTAATCATTATAACCTTTCTGGCTAATTAATTTTCCTGTAATAAAATATTATTAAATGAATTTACTGATTTATTTAAACATCATTTAAATAGACATGGTTTTAAGAGAAAACCTAAAATCATATGACGAGACTATTTTAATAAATAAAAAATTTTATTTTTATAACCCAAGTCTTTTCAAAACTGACCCGGTAAGGACAACCTTACCGGGTTTCGATTATTCCAAATAATTCATCACAACCGACTGACTATTTAGAGTATGATTTTCGCTTGTTGTACCACATCAATCAGTGGCTGAGGCCAGATACCCAGCGCCAGTACCAATAATGCAGAAATCAGCACGACCATCCCACCGGCAGTTAAGGCCCAATTCCTCGGTGTATCACGGTTAAGGGTTTTTGGCGCATGCAAGTACAGACTCACCATCACTCTGAGATAGTAATAAAGGCCGATAGCACTGCCAAGAACCACCGCCGCAGTCAGCCACCACCGTTCAGCCTGTACACCCACGACAATCACATAGAACTTACCAATAAAGCCCAATGTCATTGGGATACCCGCCAGTGACAACATCATCACTGTCATTACCGCAGACAAAATCGGCTTATGCCAAAACAGGCCACGGTATGAGTAGAGGGAATCCGCATCCGGTCCTTTATATGGGCTGGACATCAGGCTAACGACACCAAACGCACCGATGCTGCTAAACAGATAACCCGCCAGATAGATACCCACGGTTTCTTCTGCAAGCTGGTTGTTTTGTACCGCTACCAGCGCCACTAACAGATAACCTAAGTGGGCAATAGAAGAGTAACCAAGCAGGCGTTTGATATTCGTCTGAGTCAGCGCCATCAAGTTACCGAACAACATAGAGGCAATCGCAATGACGGTTAATACCGTGCGCAACGCTTCACTGTCCGCCATCGGTGCTTCAACGAACAGGCGCATCACTACTGCGAAAATCGCTATCTTACTGGCTGTTGCCAGAAAGGTAGAAACAGGTGCAGGCGCCCCCTGATAAACATCCGGTGTCCAAAGATGGAAGGGAACCAGTGATAGTTTGAAGCCAATGCCAACAACCATCATACCCAGACCTGCCAGTATCAAAGGTTGGTAGATATAGCTGTCAGACAAACGATGACCCAAGGCAGCAAAAGAGAGATCGCCGGATTCCGCATACAGCAACGCGATACCAAACAGCAGGAAAGAAGATGCTGCCGCAGACAACAGCATGTACTTAATCGCCGCTTCCAGAGAGCGTTTCTGACGATAGGCATAACCAATCAAACCAAATAGCGGCAAAGTAAGCAGTTCAATACCGATAAACAATGATGCCAGATGGTTTGCACAAGCCAGGAGAATACCGCCCACGGTCGCAATCAGCACCAGCAGGTAGAACTCTTCTTTGTTATCCGGATAGTTTTCCAGCCAGGAATAGGCAAAAGTAGACGTTGCCAGGCTCGCAACCAGTACCAGACCGATATAGAGCATAGCGTAGCCGTCCACATGAACCAGTGGGGTGACATCCATCGCTTCCTGCTGCCCAACAAAGTAGAGGGACAGCAGAGCCAGATTCAAACCTACTACGGTCAGCGTGGTATTGATAAAGTGATCGCGTCGCCACGCAATGGACAGCATCACAACCACTACCGTCAATCCGACGATCAACAGCGGTAACAGCGCGATCAGTTGTTGAGGAGTTATTGTCATGGCGAATTACGGCCTTGTAGTTGAAATTGAAGCTGAATACCAGGTCTGGATGTTATCCATCGCTGCCGCTGAAGTATCAAGGATAGGTTGTGGGTAGAAGCCCATCACCACCAGTAATATCAACAGCAACATGACAATAGATATTTCCCGCATATCCATCCGTCTTAGTGGCTCATCTGATTTTGGCGCGCCGTAATAAGCCCGCTGCATCATATACAGGGCATATACAGAAGCGAAAACCAGTCCGAACACAGAGATCGTTATAATTAACGTGTATTCACTAAAACTGCCAAACAGAATCATAAACTCACCGACAAAGTTACCGGTTCCCGGCATCCCCAGGGTCGCAACAGCAAAGCACAGCGACAACGCAGGCAAAAACTGCACACGTCGCCACAACCCCCCCATTAGATTCATATCACGGGTATGCAAGCGCTCATAAAGCTGACCACAAAGAATAAACAGGCCCGCGGCTGATAAACCATGAGCAATCATCTGAATAATCGCCCCCTGGTAAGCAAGCTGGCTGCCAGAGTAAATCGCTATCAACACAAATCCCATATGCGAGATACTGGTATAAGCAATCAGGCGTTTGATATCTGTCTGGCTGAATGCCATCCATGCGCCATAGAAGATCCCAAGCACACCCAACCACATGGCGATTGGGGTGAACTCGTGAGAAGCCTCCGGGAACAGTGGCAAGCCAAAACGCAACAGACCATAACCCGCCGTTTTCAACAAGATCCCCGCCAAGTCAACAGAACCCGCAGTTGGTGCCTGACTGTGAGCATCCGGTAACCACCCATGCAAAGGCACAACCGGCATTTTTACCGCAAAGGCGATAAAGAAACCCAACATCAGCAGGTATTGAACGGTATGTGACATTGGCGTATTCAGTAATTTCTCATAACTGAATGTCCATTCGCCTGTCCCGTTGTAGTGCACCAATACCAGCGCCATAATCGCAATCAGCATCACCAGACCGCTCGCCTGGGTATAAATGAAGAATTTGGTCGCCGCGGTGATACGGGTCTTACCGCCTGATCCTCTGTGTCCCCACAATGCAATCAGGAAGTACATCGGTACCAACATCATTTCCCAGAAGAAGAAGAACAGGAACATGTCGATAGCGAGGAACACCCCCATCACACCACCCAGGATCCACAGCAGGTTCAAGTGGAAGAAGCCCTGATATGGTTGATTTTCCGTCCATGAACAGAGAATAGCCATCAGCCCCAGCAGCGCAGTCAACACGACCATCAGCAGGGATAAACCATCCAGTGCAAGGTGAATGCTGATACCAAAACGTGGGATCCACGGCATAAAAAATTCTGATTGCCATTGAGGGATCCCCTGCGGATTAGCCAGGGTATAGCCCCCCTGCAACCACAATTGCAGTGAGAGCACCAGAGTCAACCCCATCGAAATTAACGCGATCCAACGTGGTACACGGGTACCAAAGCGTTCAGTCTGCCAGCTCAGCAAACCTCCGATGAAGGGCAAAAGAATTAGCCAAGGTAATAGCATGGCGCAATGTGTCCCTTAAATTAAACCAGTAGCAGCAGAGCTAAAACCAGCACTGCACCCAACCCCATAGAGGCAACGTACCAACGGACTTGCCCATTTTCACTCAGGCTAAGACCTTTGTTACTCCAGCGTGATAACACCGCCGGAATATTCATCAGTGAATTTAGCGGATCGCTCCGTAATAAATGGGTAATGCTCTTGAATGGCTTAACAAATACCCAGTCATACAGAACATCAAAGCCCCAGGCATTAAACCACCATACGGAAAAGAAGCGTCCCGGAGCACTTTGCGCCACGCTATTCACCAACTGACGTTTACCTAAATACAGTGCCATCGCCAGCAAAATACCCGCAACCGCCACCACACCAGAAACCACTTCCAGCATCATTTTACCTGTATCGCCCGTTGCATGGTCTTGCGGCAACACACCCGCCAGTGGTGGCGCAATCAATGCGCCCACAAAGGTGGAAAGCACCAGCAATACCAGTAATGGCAGGTGATGGGTAATCCCTTTAACCGGGTGCGCTTTGGTTTTTGCCTCACCGTGGAACACGATAAAAATCATACGGAAGGTATACAGAGACGTCATAAACGCACCGGCCAGACCCGCTAACATGAGGTTGATATGACCATGTGACATTGCCCCCCACAGAATTTCATCTTTACTGTAGAAACCGGCAGTGACGATTGGCAACGCCGATAGCGCCGCGCCACCGACCAGGAAGCAGATATAAACCAACGGAATGGATTTACGCAATCCACCCATTTTGAAAATATTCTGCTCGTGATGACAAGCCAGGATGACGGAACCCGAGGCCAGGAACAACAGCGCCTTAAAGAATGCGTGCGTCATCAGGTGGAAGATTGCCGCATCCCACGCCTGAACCCCCAACGCCAGGAACATGTAGCCAATCTGACTCATCGTTGAGTAAGCCAGTACACGTTTAATATCGGTTTGCACCAACGCAGCAAAACCTGCCAACACCAGAGTAACAGCGCCAATAGTCCCAACCAATTGCAGGATTTCCGGGGCCATCAAGAACAGACCGTGACTTCGGGCAACCAGATAAACCCCGGCGGTCACCATCGTTGCGGCGTGAATAAGCGCAGAAACCGGCGTCGGGCCGGCCATCGCATCAGCCAACCAGGTTTGTAACGGCAATTGAGCTGATTTACCGACTGCTCCCCCTAATATCATCAGGGTCGCCCAGGTAATCACCGAAGAACCGGCTTCCAGATGTTGCGGTGCCAAAACCGCCAATTCGCGGAAGTTCAGGGTTCCCAAATTGTCATACAGAATAAACATGCCGATAGCCAGGAAGACGTCACCCACACGGGTAACGACAAAGGCTTTCATTGCCGCGGCACCATTTGCCGGGTTGGTATAGTAGAAGCCAATCAGCAAATAACTGCACAGCCCCACCCCTTCCCAGCCGAGATACATCAGCATCATGTTATCTGCCAGAACCAGTATCACCATGCTGGCGATAAACAGGTTGGTATAAGCGAAGAAACGGGAATAACCCTCTTCACCACGCATATACCATGAGGCATACATATGGATCAGGAAACCAACACCGGTGACCACACTCAGCATGGTCAGAGACAAACCATCAAGAACCAGCGTGAAAGGAATACTGAAATCCCCAACCTCCATCCAGTTCCACAGGTTTTGGCTGTAAACCAGATCACCCGCCACATTCTGGCTGTTGAAATCAATAGCAACCCACAAAGTCACCAGCGCAGCCAGACCAACAGAACCAATCCCGATGGTGGCTGATGTGTTTTCAGACCAGCGGCCACGGGAAAATGCCAACAGCAAAAATCCCAGCAGTGGCAGCAGAATTGTTAAATAGAGTAAGTTCATCCGCGCATCTCACTGACTGTATCAATATTCAGACTCTGGCGACGACGATAAAGCTGCAATAACAACGCCAGGCCAATACTCGCCTCTGCCGCAGCCAAACTAATCGCCAGAATGAACATCACCTGACCATCCGGCTGCCCCCAATAGCTGCCTACCACCACAAAAGCCAGAGCCGCAGCATTAATCATCACTTCAAGGCCAATTAACATAAACAACAGATTACGACGGATGATGAGCCCGGTCAGGCCCAGAACAAATAGGATTGCCGCCAAAATCAGTCCATGTTGAAGAGGTATCATGGTTGTTCCTCCGCATTTCGGTTACTGAGCACTTCACCCTGTTTGTGTTCACGGCCTATGTGATAAGCCACCACCATACCGGCCAGTAACAGCAGAGAAGCCAGTTCAACAGCCAGCACATAGGGGCCAAACAGGCTGATACCCACTTCTTTGGCGCTGACAACTTCCCCCGTGATATTGTCGGCAATATCACCATGAGAAACGTTGACAATGGTATACACCAGCACGATAAGCAACACGGCTGACAGCAGACCCGGACCAACCCAGGTCCGCGGTTTCAGCCAAATACGCTCCTGTTCAACAACAGATCTGCCAAGGTTAAGCATCATCACCACGAAAACGAACAGCACCATAATGGCCCCGGCGTAAACGATGATCTCCAGCGCTGCGGCAAAATAAGCACCCAGCGAAAAAAACACCGCTGAAAGCGCCAGCAGAGAAACAATCAAATACAAAAGCGCGTGTATTGGATTGGTGTGTGTAATCACCCTGATGGTTGCCAATATCGCAACCAGCCCGGCGGTATAAAACGTAAATTCCATGAATATCGCTCCTTACGGCAACAGGCTTTTAACGTCGATAGGTTTTGCTTCGTCGTCGGCTTCACCTTTTGATTTGCCGTCAATCGCCATACCTGTCTTACGGTAAAAGTTATAATCAGGATATTTACCTGGCCCTGAAATCGTCAGGTCATCTTTTTCATACACCAGATCCTGGCGCTTAAACTCCCCCATTTCGAAATCCGGTGTTAACTGGATTGCGGTAGTCGGGCAAGCCTCTTCACACAGACCACAGAAAATGCAACGTGAGAAGTTAATGCGGAAAAACTCCGGATACCAGCGACCATCTTTATGCTCGGCCTTTTGCAATGAAATACAGCCAACCGGGCAAACTGCCGCACACAGGTTACAGGCAACACAACGCTCTTCGCCGTCCGGATCACGTGTCAACACAATACGGCCACGGTAACGGGGTGGCAGATAAACCGGTTCTTCAGGATACATTTGGGTTTCGCGCTTATGAAAAGCATGCAGGCCAATCATCCAAATACTGCGTACCTGGGTGGCGAAACCAACCGCTAACTCTTTTAATGTCATGGTTCATTCCCCCCTTATTGAGCGTTGTACAAAATCACTGCCGCAGTCGCCAGCAGGTTTAGTAAGGTCAGCGGCAAACAAATTTTCCAGCCAAATGCCATTACCTGGTCATAACGCGGGCGCGGTAAAGAGGCACGTATCAGGATGAACATCACCATGAAAAACGCAGTTTTCAGCGCAAACCAGACAAACGGCGGCAGGAATGGACCGTGCCAACCACCAAAGAACATTGTCACAATCAAGGCAGAAACCGTGACAATACCGATATATTCACCCACGAAGAACAGACCAAATTTCATACCGGAGTATTCAATGTGGTAGCCATCAGCCAGTTCCTGTTCTGCTTCCGGCTGGTCAAATGGGTGACGGTGACACACGGCCACACCCGCGATAGCAAAAGTCAGGAAGCCAAAGAATTGAGGAATGATATTCCACATGTGTTCCTGTGCGTTGACGATATCCACCATATTGAAGGAATCAGCCTGTGCAACAACGCCCATAAAAGAGAGGCCGAGAAACACCTCATAACTCAGTGTCTGTGCAGAAGCACGCATCGCCCCCAGCAGGGAGTATTTGTTGTTACTTGCCCATCCGGCAAACAAAACCGCGTAGACAGCCAGACCCGCCATCATCATGAAGAATAAAATGCCGATGTTGAGGTCCGCAGCCATCCAGTTCGGAGTGATAGGCACAATGGCAAAGGCAAGCAACAGAGAGCAGAAACCAATAACAGGCGCTAAGGTAAAGATCAACCGGTCAGCAAAACGAGGTACCCAGTCCTCCTTGAAGAACATTTTGATCATGTCGGCCACGATCTGTAATGATCCGCCCCAACCGACACGGTTTGGCCCATAACGGTTCTGAAACAACGCCAGCAAACGTCGTTCACCAAAGCTCATTAATGCCCCACAGGCAACCACCACCACCAAGATCACCACCGATTTCAGAATAGCGATCAGTACATCAATAACGTCGGGGGTTAACCAACTCATTGTGCCGCCTCCCGCAGATTATTCACTGAAACACCCGCCAGTACCGGAGGAATACCCGGCATTCCCATTGGCAAGCCAATCTGACCTTGAGCGAGCTTTTCACTCAAACGAACTGCCAAACGCAGTTGCTGACC
The DNA here is from genome assembly GCF_000517265.1 of Photorhabdus khanii NC19. Taxonomy (GTDB): domain Bacteria; phylum Pseudomonadota; class Gammaproteobacteria; order Enterobacterales; family Enterobacteriaceae; genus Photorhabdus; species Photorhabdus khanii. Next base: position 1,061,345 of record NZ_AYSJ01000002.1, on the reverse strand, counting down.
AAAACAATCAAACTCCAGAATAGAACCTGTTTTCACTCCCAGTTGATCCGCATCTTTGTTATTGAGCATCACATAAGGCTCCGGCATACGTTCCTGAATCACATCGGAACGTTGGGTTAATTCTTCACTGCCAAACAGGTGGTGGTAAGGCGCGACGACCCATTGGTTATCCCGTACAGAAAATTCAGCCGGAATCTGATCAAAGTAGTTCAGACCACCGTCAGTCGTTTCAATCAGACGTACACCCGGATCACCAAAGCGCAGATGACCACCGACTTCCGCCTGGAATTTATTCCACGCCTGCGGTGAGTTCCAGCCCGGCGCCCAGGCAAACGGAACCTGCTGACGATTTGCATCAGGGCTATTGTTGCCTTCCATTGAGAAAGCAAACGCTGAATCAATATCCTGTGGCTGACGCTGCTCATGGACACTGAGATTCGCCAGCATCGCAGTACGGCCACTGTAACGGTGCGGTGAACGCGCCAGTTTCTGACCACGGATGCGGAATGTGGAATCAGGCGCAGCATCAACAATGCCCTTAAGCTGTGGCATCACGCCAACACAAGCATCAATAACATGGTCAAGCTGAGTCCAATCCAAATGACATTCGGTATAAGTCGCGTGCAGAGAGTGCAGCCAACGCCAGCTCTCCAGCATCACCACGGATTTGTCATAGAAAGAAGGCTGGAAAACCTGGAAGTAACGCTGTGCCCGGCCTTCCTGATTCACTAGCGTGCCGTCGCTTTCTGCAAAGCTGGCAGCCGGAAGGATCAGATGGGCTTTATCCATGATAGCCGTGCGCTGATGGTCAACCACAATCAGGTTTTTCAGCGTGTTCAGTGCATCATCGACCTTATCGGCTGCCGCATGTCGATAGAGATCATTTTCCATCACGATAGCCGTATCAGATTGACCACTGCTAATACGTTGCAAAGCAACATCCAGTGGCTGGGCCTCCATCATTCCTAATCCAATGCTGTTCGCATAGATCGCGACAAACGACAGACCGACATCTGAGCCTTTATCCTTCAGCGCCCAGGCAACATTGGCTGCCGCCTGAATGATCGCATCACTACCCACGTTACTGCCGCTGATAATCAATGGTTTCTTCGCGCCAATCAGTGCCTGCGCAACCATTTCCACTTTCGCTTTCAGTTCATCAGGTAAATTTTCGACTGCCGGTGCCGTGTTATCCAATGCATGAGCGACGGCAAAACCAAAACGGGCCTGATCATCAACCGGCGCACGGTAATTCCACGCCGCGATATCATCCAGACGGGTATCATCCACGTTAGTCACAAACAGGGGATATTTAGCACGCTGGCCGATATTCATCACCGCGGCAATCTGCCAGTCAGCGACTTTCTGAGCTGCTGCCATTTCGCGGGCTTTGCCTTTCACCGCCTGACGAACGGACAGTGCCATACGGGCACCGGTCTGAGTCAGGTCTTCACCTAAAATCAGCACCGCATCGTAGCTTTCAATTTCACGCAGCGACGGCGTATAAACGCCACCCTGCTGGAGAATTTCCAACATCATATCCAGGCGTTGCTGTTCAGCAGCAGCAATCCCGCTATAGAAGTTTTCCGCGCCCACCAGTTCACGCAGGGCAAAATTGCTTTCCAGGCTGGCCCGTGGTGAACCGATACCAATGGCATTTTTGGCCTGACGTAAAATATCCGCCCCACCCTGCATAGCTTGTTCAGCGTTAAGCGAGATCCAATGATCACCACGCAATTGTTGTGGCTGACGAGGCCGGTCTTTACGGTTGACATAACCGTAGCCAAAGCGACCGCGGTCACACATAAAGTAGTGGTTTACCGTACCGTTATAACGGTTCTCAATACGGCGTAATTCACCATAACGTTCCCCAGGACTGGTGTTACAGCCAATACTGCACTGCTGGCAGATGCTTGGCGCAAACTGCATATCCCATTTACGGTTATAACGTTCGGAATGGGTTTTGTCAGTGAATACCCCAGTCGGGCAGATTTCTACCAGATTACCGGAGAATTCACTTTCCAGCGTGCCGCTTTCAGGGCGACCGAAATAGATGTTATCGTTAGCGCCATAGACACCAAAATCAGAGCCGTCAGCGTAATCTTTGTAGTAGCGCACACAGCGATAACAGGCAATACAGCGGTTCATTTCATGAGAAATAAACGGCCCCAATTCCTGGTTAATATGTGTACGCTTAGTGAAACGGTATTTACGGAATGTATGGCCGGTCATCACGGTCATATCCTGCAAGTGGCAGTTGCCCCCTTCTTCACACACGGGACAATCATGCGGGTGGTTGGCCATCAGCCACTCAACCACACTCGCACGAAATTGTTTGGCCTCTTCATCATCAATAGCGATGAAAGTGCCATCCGTTGCCGGAGTCATACAGGACATAATCAGACGACCGCGCGTATCATCCGCGTTTTGGTATTGCTTTACCGCACATTGGCGGCAAGCGCCAACGCTTCCCAGCGCTGGATGCCAGCAAAAATAAGGAATATCTAGCCCTAAAGAGAGGCAAGCTTGTAACAGGTTATCAGCCCCGTCTACATCATATTTTTTGCCGTCTACATGTATCGTAGCCATAGTCAGCATGCTTCCAAGTGACCTGCTTTTCAGCAAGTGTTAATCAAAAATTCTGCTAATTTCGTGAAGAACCCATTACCAACGCTGCTTTAGCAGGTTTGGTTGGATACCCGCAATCAGGTGAGTGTTCCCATAGTCTTGGGTCACAATTCCAGCTTCGAATTCATCACGGAAATATTTGATGGCACTCTGTAAGGGTTCCACAGCCCCGGGTGCATGAGCACAAAATGTATTACCCGGCCCAAGGAAGCGACAGAGCTGTTCCAACGTTTCGATATCCCCTGGCTGCCCTTCTCCACGTTCTATTGCACGCAGAATTTTCACGCTCCACGGCAGTCCGTCACGACATGGGGTACACCAGCCGCAGGATTCACGGGAAAAGAATTCTTCAAGATTACGGGTCAGAGAAACCATGTTGATTTCGTGGTCAACAGCCATTGCCAACGCAGTACCCAAACGGCTGCCCGCTTTAGCGATATTTTCAAAATCCATTGGCAGATCCAGATGTTCAGCGGTCAGGAAGTCTGTTCCTGCGCCACCCGGTTGCCACGCTTTGAATTTCAGGCCGTCACGCATGCCACCAGCATAATCTTCAAGAATTTCACGGGCAGTCACCCCGAATGGCAATTCCCACAACCCCGGATTTTTCACCCGACCGGAGAATCCCATCAATTTAGTACCGGCATCTTTACTCTTGCCCGCACTCAGGCCGATATACCACTCTTTACCGAATTCAAGAATTGAGGGAACGTTGCATAAGGTTTCAACATTATTGACACAAGTCGGCTTGCCCCATGCGCCGGAAGTGGCTGGAAATGGCGGTTTTGAGCGAGGGTTAGCCCGACGGCCTTCCAGGGAATTAATCAGCGCGGTCTCTTCACCACAGATATAACGCCCTGCGCCAGTATGAACAAACAGCTCAAAATCAAAGCCGCTGCCCATAATATTTTTACCCAACAAACCTGCCACCTTAGCTTCTTCAATGGCTTTACGCAGATGCACCGCCGCTTCCACATATTCACCACGCAAGAAGATATAGCCACGATAAGCTTTCAGGGCAAACGCACTGATCAGCATCCCTTCCACCAGCAGATGAGGAAGCTGCTCCATCAGCAAACGGTCTTTGTAAGTACCCGGCTCCATTTCATCTGCGTTACACAGCAGATAACGAATATTCATGCTTTCGTCTTTCGGCATCAGACTCCATTTCAGACCGGTGGAGAAACCGGCACCTCCACGACCTTTCAGCCCGGCGTCTTTTACCAAAGAAACCACTTCTGCCGGAGCCATGCCTTTCAGTGCTTTTTCAGCACCGCGATAACCACTTTTGCTGCGGTACTCATCCAGCCATACCGGCTGTTTGTCATCACGCAAGCGCCAGGTAAGAGGATGGGTTTCCTCAGTACGGATAATTTCTTTTATTCCTGAATGTGCTGTCATGGATACTGCTCCAGTAACTTCTCAATCTCTTCAGGTTTGACAGAACTGTGAGTATCGTCATCGATCATCATGGTCGGACCTTTATCACAGTTACCCAGACAACAGGTTGGCAGCAGCGTAAAACGCCCGTCTTGCGTCGTCTGGCCCGGACAGATCTTCAAATGCCTTTCAATAGCGGCCTGGACATCCTGATAACCGGTAATGTGACAAACCACGCTGTCACAGTAACGGATAATATGGCGGCCCACTGGCTGGCGATAAATCTGGCTGTAGAATGTTGCCACACCTTCCACATCACTGGCGGGAATACCAAGCACATCAGCAATCGCGTAAATGGCGCCATCCGGCACCCAACCACGATGCTTCTGCACAATTTTCAATGCTTCGATAGAAGCGGCGCGCGGATCTTCGTAATGGTGTTTTTCATGCTCAATCGCATCGTGCTCTTCGGTACTCAGTACAAAACCTGCTTTTGCCTGAGGCTCTGTCACGTTAACCACATCAAGGCGCGCCTGTTGAGCATTCGCGTTAATTTCACTTTGCATAGTTAGCGATCCACATCAGACATAACAAAATCAATACTGCCCAGATACACGATCAGGTCAGAAACCAAGCTACCGCGGATCACCGAAGGAATTTGCTGCAAATGAGGAAAACTCGGTGTACGGACACGGGTACGATAACTCATGGTACTGCCGTCACTGGTCAGATAGTAACTGTTGATACCCTTGGTTGCTTCAATCATCTGGAAAGACTCATTTGCTGGCATTACCGGCCCCCATGACACTTGCAGAAAGTGGTTAATCATGGTTTCAATATGCTGCAAAGTGCGTTCTTTCGGCGGTGGAGTCGTCAATGGGTGATCGGCCTTGAATGGGCCTTCCGGCATATTTTTCAGACACTGTTTCAGGATCCGCATACTTTGACGGACTTCTTCCACTTTCAGCATCACACGGTCATAACAGTCGCCGTTATTACCAATCGGCACGTCGAATTCAAAATTTTCATAACCAGAGTATGGGCGCCATTTACGTACATCAAATGCAATACCCGTTGCCCGCAAACCGGCCCCGGTCGTGCCCCAGTCAAGAGCTTGTTTAGAATTATAGGCAGCAACGCCAATAGAACGGCCTTTCAAGATGCTGTTTTTCAGCGCCGCTTTCACATAGGAATCAAGGCGTTTCGGCATCCAGTTCAGGAAATCATTCAGCAATTTATCCCAACCACGCGGCAGATCATGCGCCACACCGCCAATACGGAACCATGCCGGGTGCATACGGAAACCGGTAATCGCTTCCACCAGATCATAAATTTTCTGGCGGTCGGTAAAGGCGAAGAACACCGGTGTCATCCCACCGACGTCCTGAATAAAGGTCGAGATATACAACAGGTGGCTATTAATCCGGAACAATTCCGACAACATGACACGAATGGTTTTCACCCGATCAGGCACCTCAATACCCGCCAGCTTTTCCACCGCCAGCACATAAGGCATTTCGTTGACGCAACCACCGAGGTACTCAATACGGTCTGTATAGGGAATATAGCTGTGCCAGGACTGGCGCTCACCCATTTTTTCCGCACCGCGATGGTGATAGCCAACATCCGGTACACAATCGACAATCTCTTCGCCATCCAGTTGAAGAATGATACGGAATGCACCATGAGAAGAAGGATGGTTAGGACCAAGGTTAAGGAACATGAAGTCCTCGTTATCGGTACCCCGTTTCATTCCCCACTCTTCCGGCTTGAAAGTCAACGCTTCCATTTCCAGATCTTCTTTCTGCCGGGTTAGCTCGAAAGGATCGAATTCTGTCGCACGGGCCGGATAGTCCTTACGCAGCGGATGCCCTTCCCAAGTCGGCGGCAACATAATGCGGCGCAGGTTCGGATGGCCGTTAAAGACAATCCCGAACATCTCCCATGTTTCGCGCTCATACCAGTTGGCATTTGGGAACAGAGGAGTTGCCGTCGGGAGATGCAAATCTTTCTCACTAAGCGCAACCTTCAACATAATGTCGCGGTTACGCTCAATAGAAAGTAAATGATAAAACACAGAAAAATCCGCGTCAGGCAGCCCCTGGCGGTGAGTACGCTGGCGTTCATCCATGCCATGCAAATCAAATAGCATGACATAAGGCTTAGGCAGTTTTTTCAGAAAAGTGATTACTTCCAGTAATTGTTCACGCTTCACCCAGACCACCGGTATACCGGTGCGGGTTGGCTGAACAGTAAAGGCATCCGGGCCAAAATGGTTACGCAGCTCACTCACAACCGGATCATCAAGATGGTCATGAGTTTGCCACGCAGGCCGGGCGCTTTCTTGCGCTATCTGATCTATCATCATTCTTCACCACAACGCTTTGATCAGTGTTTGTTTTGATCAGGTATTGTTATCGCAACACATTGCTCTGGTTACGCTGTACGGCTAAAAGCCCTAAACTTCGTCTGGTGTACGCAGATTTTTCACTGCGATACGTTCCCCGTGCTTACGTTCTCTTTCTGACTGCATATTGGCACGGTAAACCCCTTGATCGCCCACGACCCAAGACAACGGACGACGCTCTTTGCCGATCGACTCCTGCAACAACATCAGAGCCTGCATATAGGCTTCAGGGCGGGGAGGACAACCAGGGATATAAATATCAACGGGGATAAACTTATCAACCCCCTGAACCACAGAGTAGATATCGTACATACCACCAGAGTTGGCGCAGGCTCCCATTGAGATAACCCATTTCGGCTCAAGCATCTGGTCATAAAGGCGCTGAATAACCGGAGCCATTTTGGTAAAACAGGTTCCAGCGACCACCATAAAATCCGCCTGACGGGGTGACGCACGCAAAACTTCAGCACCAAAACGGGCGACGTCATGAACGGCAGTAAATGATGTCGCCATTTCCACATAACAGCAGGAAAGACCGAAGTTATAAGGCCACAGGGAGTTTTTACGTCCCCAGTTCACCAAATCATGCAGAGCGTGTTCCAGTTTGCCCATATAAACACTACGGTGGACGTGTTGCTCCAGTGGGTCAACGACAATTTCCTGTTTTTGCAGGGGATAACGGTCATTCTCACCGTTCGGATCTATGCGGGTGAGCGTATAATCCATCTTTATGCCTCGCTATTACTGCGGATGACTATTGTTAATGTTAATCACAACGCTTGGTTTACTCACCTGGCGACTTGATCGGGATGGCGTCCAATTCAGCGCACCAATACGCACCAGGTAAAACAAGCCTGCCAATAACACCAAAATGAAAATACTTGCTTCGATAAAGCCTAACCAGCCACTCTCTTTGATAGAAACTGACCATGCATATAGAAACAGGGCTTCGACATCGAAGATGACAAAGAACATGGCAACCAGATAGAACTTGGCCGACATACGGAGACGAGCACTGCCGACAGAATCAATACCTGATTCATAAGGGATATGTTTTGCCCGGGCTTTAGCTCTCCCGCCCAGAAAAAACGCCCCTAACAGCATCAAAGCACACAGACCGAAAGCACCTAAAAGAAATACCGCGAATGCCCAGTGATGGGCAAAGAGTTCAGTGGATGTTGACATACTCATTGCTTACTCATCAAAAGTGGTGTCAAAAATGTCTGCTCTTTTGTCTGGCAGTGTTGCACCACATCGATTCAAGGGAAGGGGTAACAACCAAATCTGAAACACTGCTAATCAATGATTGATGGAGTGAATCTTCTTGGTTTTTACTCCTCTCAACAATATTTTGTCTGTTATGACAAAATTAATCTAACATTTATTTACAAACAACAAACTTAATCTTAACAGATCGTGCTACCGCACGGCTAAAACGTGTCAGTCACTTGACAGGCAAACAGCGTCGGAATCTAGTTTAACCGATAACTCGCTTTTACTACATCATTATCTCAGGAAAAACCGGCCTTTCCACTGTTTCATAGGGGGTATTTCTTTGATCAAGTACACAGTTTGGCAGAAAAAAATGTTAACGCTGATGATAATTCATTCAAATCTGAGGAAATTATATTTTTCATCCGTGAGATAAGAAAAAAACCACGGTTAACTACAGAAACGCTTATTTTATCAATTCTGCAAATTATTACTTTGTTAACAATATAACAATTTGTTAACCAAATCAGGAAGGGGTTAGGAAAAAAGCCACCGTATATTCAATGATCATGATAACGGCAAAATAAGGTGAGTTTAGTTGATGATTACTTATAAATATATCTGGAAAGCTAATACCTCCTTTCATCCATAATGGAGGTATTAGCAAAAGATTAAGTGCTTTAGATATTACTCTTTAATAATGTCGCCATCATCAGAAAGCGGTTCTTCAGAAACACCCGATATAGTGTATAGGGTTTTCTTATTCTCTATCGCACTAAAAACAGTCAGAACAGATTCATTCTGTTCATTACTATGTCTATATAGAGAAAACTGAGTTTCAGGCAAACGAGGAAGCCCTTCACTCTCGCCTAAAATACGCAGATCAGCATTTTGCATTTCCAAAGGACGGGCAGTAATACCGACTTCGGCATTCACTGCCGTGCGAACAGCCGACAGAGAAGCAGCCTCATAAGCAATACGCCACGATATCCCGACCTCATCCAGCGTATCCAGCGCCAATTGGCGGAATGGATTCGTTTCATCCATCACAACCAGCGGCACAGGCTCGTTCGTCTGTAGCTGAAAATCAGGGGCGCAATGCCATAATACCGGTGTCGAACGCAGAACAGTCCTTGGATGATGACTGATCTTTGCCGTTGTTAGCGCTAAATCGATCTCATGGCTATCCAGCATACTTTCAATAAATTGGGTTCGCTTTATACGAACATCTATTGCCATCCGCGGATAAACCGAAGCGATGCGATTTAACAAAAAAGGGAGCAGTGTATCCACAGTATCATCGGATGCACCGATTCTTAACTCACCTTCTGCATCGCTATAGGTTAATGATGCACTGGCATCATCATTAGCGCGCAGGATCTGTCTTGCATAGCCAAGAAGTTGAAGACCATGCTCTGTAAGAAGCTTATTACGGCCGTGGCGGGCAAACAACTCTCTGCCCACCAACTGCTCCAAACGTTGCATTTGCTGACTTACAGCCGATTGCGTTCTGCAGACTGCTGCTGCTGCTGCTGCGAACGTATTTAAATCAGCAACAGCAACAAAAGTTCTTAGCAGATCGAGATCGAGATTCATTATCGGACGATTTGCATTTATCATTGTTTATTCATCACTTTTTTTTGATTTTAATTACTACTAGCCTGGTGTTTTTACGTAAGCACTATCAAATTAAATAACATCGGTTAGACAGTACTCTACTCTATTAAATAGGGCAAAGATTTACTGCTGTTTTTTTACCTATTGAACCCATAGTGGGTTTTATTTTCTCCTCTCTGTCTTAGCAAAAGTTACTCGGATTCCTAAATAAACTAAGGACAATCCCTATTTACAACACCCTATATGTGATTTCTAGTTTGGTTATTTTGTTTTCTGACTCACGTCAAAGAATAACATAAGTTATATCAGAAAAACTAAATATAAAGTAAAAATCTACAATATTACTAATGTTTGATAATCCTATTCAGATAAATTTACAACTAGTTTCCAGAAATGATCAAAATATTGTTCGATCTTTCTAAAATATATAGTTCTAAATTGCCAATTCAAGACAAATCTTATACATAAGAATAAATTATACAAACACAATCATTTTTATTGGCAAATTGAGCCGTGCTCATTTCCCCCCCATAACCACGTAACCACGCCGCTGTGACGTTAAAAATGCTTCATATCCACACTAAAAAACAAGAACAATTCAGATTATAAATTCAACATTACAATAAATTTAAGAATTTAACACTGACATAATTTGCATAAAAAGATACTAAAATAACAACACCCCTACTAAAACAACCATTTTAACCAAATATATCAATGCATCTTCAAAACACCTGGAGGGAAGAGTACATTAAATGTCAGACGCTATATGCCAGGTACCCCTTTTTACCAAGATTAAGGTAAGACTCTATGCTAGCAGTTAAAAAATCCAGCAAATTGGATAATGTTTGTTACGACATCCGCGGACCCGTACTCAAGGAAGCTAAACGCCTTGAAGAAGAAGGTAACAAAGTCCTCAAATTAAATATCGGTAATCCAGCCCCTTTTGGTTTTGAAGCACCCGATGAAATCCTGGTTGATGTTATCCGCAACTTACCAACAGCACAGGGTTATTCCGATTCAAAAGGTCTATATTCTGCACGTAAAGCGATCATGCAACATTATCAAGCCCGGAATATGCTGGATGTGAGTGTTGAAGATATTTATATCGGCAATGGTGTTTCTGAATTAATCGTTCAGGCAATGCAGGCATTACTGAATACCGGTGATGAAATGCTGGTTCCTGCCCCCGATTATCCTCTCTGGACTGCGGCGGTTTCACTTTCCAGCGGAAAAGCCGTACATTATATGTGTGACGAAGGGGCAGATTGGTTTCCTGACTTAGATGATATCCGTAACAAAATTACCCCTCGCACGCGCGGGATTGTGATTATTAACCCCAATAATCCAACGGGTGCTGTATATAGTAAGGCGCTGTTACTGGAAATTGTTGAAATAGCCCGTCAGCATAATTTGATTATTTTTGCTGATGAGATTTACGACAAAATCTTATATGACGATGCCGAGCATCATTCAATTGCCGCACTTGCCCCTGACTTGTTAACGGTAACATTTAACGGATTATCTAAAACATATCGGGTAGCTGGTTTTCGTCAGGGCTGGATGGTATTAAACGGTCCGAAAAAGCACGCCAAGAGCTATATTGAAGGTTTAGAGATGCTGGCATCAATGCGTTTATGTGCAAATGTGCCAATGCAACACGCTATTCAAACCGCATTAGGCGGTTACCAGAGTATCAGTGAATTCATTTTACCGGGTGGTCGTTTGTATGAACAACGCAACCAAGCATGGGAATTAATTAATCAAATCCCCGGCGTTTCCTGCGTGAAACCTAAGGGAGCTTTATATATGTTCCCGAAAATTGATGCGAAGCGTTTTAACGTTCATGATGACCAGAAGATGGTACTTGACCTCTTATTACAAGAGAAGGTCCTGCTCGTGCAGGGAACGGCATTTAACTGGCCGCAACCCGATCATTTCCGCATCGTAACACTGCCAAGGCTTGATGAACTGGAGATGGCCATTCAGAAATTCGCCCGATTTATTGGCAAATATCATCAGTAAAAATAAGAACCATTCGATAAGCGGATATTACTGATAACAGACATTATTCATACCATGAGTTCTCTCGGTGTAGAAGAAAACCGACTTTCTTCTGCACCGATTACACCGATAAATTAACCTGACCGATTTGTCTTCACTGGTGAACACGTCACCTGTCAGCCAGAAATCTCTGGTAACCATTTCTATTACTTTCTTTATTGATATCAAATGACGACATTTTACAAAATTAAGGTCAGTCAATTTTCATTTTTTACCGGTAACACAGACTCGTTTTTTTTATTTTCACCGGGAATTTTATGGCGATTATATAAGGCATTGACAGGATATAAAAGAATTAAACATCGCATTTATTAAACTTGATAAAGGAGATCGCTTGAAGGAATAATGAACTATTGTAAATTATATGAAATTTTTGTATACGTTTTGTATATAAAATGGAGTGGAAAAATAAATTTCTTTAAAAAAAAGAAACCCATTATGATTATAACACTGCCAGTTAATAGTAAATGTAAATTAAGAGAATGAATATGAGCCACTTTTTTGCCCACCTTTCCCGTCTGAAACTGATTAATCGTTGGCCTCTTATGCGCAATGTACGCACAGAAAATGTTTCTGAACACAGCCTGCAAGTGGCCTTTGTCGCACACGCTTTAGCGATTATTAAAAACCGCAAATTCAGTGGCAATGTGAATGCTGAACACATTGCGTTGCTGGCGATGTATCACGATGCCAGCGAAGTTATCACCGGGGATTTACCCACCCCTATCAAATATCACAACCCGCATATTGCACGGGAATATAAAAAAATAGAGAAAATCGCGCAGAAAAAATTACTGGAAATGCTACCAGCGGAGTTGCAAGAAGATTTTCGTCCGATATTGGATGACAGCCAGCATACAGAAGAAGAAATTTTTATAGTTAAACAGGCCGACGCCCTGTGCGCTTATCTCAAATGTCTGGAAGAGCTATCAGCAGGTAACAGTGAATTCAATCTGGCGAAAGCCCGGCTTGAAAAAACCCTGGCTGCTCGCCACAGCCAAGAGATGGATTACTTTATGGCAGTTTTTGTACCTGGGTTCAGCCTGTCACTGGATGAGATTAGCCTCGATATCCCAGATTAAAATGGGAACAACCAAGGGATAACCAGCACACTGATCACCATCACCAAAACGGTAAACGGCACACCCAAACGGACAAAATCAGAAAACTTATAACCACCCGGACCAAGAACCAACGTATTCACCGGTGATGAAACCGGGGTCATAAATGCAGCAGAAGCGGCCACACCAATAATCATGGCGAATGGCATAGGCGATACGGCCATTTCACGCGCCGCAGCAATGGCTATCGGCGCCATTAATACCGCCGTTGCCGTGTTGGAAATAAACAAACCAATTACCGCACAAAGTACAAACAGACATAACAGCATTACCCTCGGCCCCATATCACCCGCAATATCCATCAGGCCGCAGACAATCAGATCAATCCCGCCGGTTTTCTGTAATGCCAGTGCAAACGGCATCATCCCGACAATCAGGATAATACTGGGCCAGTGAACAGAACGGTAAGCACTTTCCATATCGATACAACGGAATTTCCCCATCAACAGGCAAGCTATCAACGCGGCAATCACATTGGGGACTTCATCGGTAAGCATCATAGCAACCATCAGCGCCAGACTAAAAAGTGCATGTGGAGCCTGAGATGTTGCCGGGGCCACTTCCTCAATCTCAATGGGCAAATTGAGAACAATAAAATCGCGCATTTTAGTTTGCAGAACGCGGATCAGTTTCCAGTCACCAATAACCAGTAAAATATCCCCAAGTTGCAGTGGTTCATCCACCAGTTTACCCAACAACGGTTCACCATCACGCCGAATGCCGACAACATTTAAACCATAGCAGGTACGAAAATGCATTTCCCGCAGGGACTTACCCAATAAGTCTGATTCTGGGATCAGAGAGACTTCCGCCATACCCACATTACGGGATTGTTCAGAGAAATATTCCCCGCGCAGTACCATCGGCTCCAACCATTGTTCACTGCAAAATTGCCGCAGATCCACCTCACTGTCTGACATATCAATCAGCAAGACATCCCGTTCTCTCAATTCTGTATTGCCGACCGCGCTGACCATAACACGCCGGAAACGCCGCCAGCGCTCAATACCAACGACATTAGCCCCATAGCGGGCACGCAAATTCGATTCATCAAGAGAGAAGCCAATCAGCGGGGAACCTGGCCGGATTGCCAGGCGACGGGCACGACCTGATAATTTATAGTCGCGGATAAGGTCACGGAAAGTGCGGCGGTTCCATTTATCATTACCGTTATCAGACTGGTTTTTTGCCAGCCAATGACGCGCGATCAGCATATAGCCAATGCCAGCAAACAGAATCAAAACACCAATGGGGGTAATGGAGAAAAATTTGAAACCGGGCAACCCTTCCCGAATCAATTCACTGTTAACGACCATATTGGGTGGCGTCGCGACCAACGTCATCATGCCACTGATAAGCCCGGCAAAACTCAGTGGCATCATCAACCGCCCCGGCGAAATTTTCATTCTGGCCGCAACACTCAGTACCACCGGAATGAAAATCGCCACCACCCCCGTAGAACTCATAAAAGCACCAAGACCGGCAACTGTCATCATCAGTAACGCCAACATCTTGGTTTCACTGTTTCCGGCGACTCTTACCAGCCAATCCCCCATTTGATAAGCGACACCGGTTCTCACCAGCCCTTCACCGATAACAAACAAGGCTGCTATCAGCAAAACGTTGGGATCGCTGAAACCACTGGTCGCTTCACTCAGCGTCAAGGTTCCACTCATGACAAACGCGATAATCACCAATAACGCGACAATATCCATACGAAGTTTATTGGTGGTAAACAGAACGATAGCTATCAATAGCAGGGTCAGCACCCACAAGAGTTCGCTACTCAAAATGGCCTCTATCAAAAAATTAAAGAAGATATGGTGTCGAAAACGTGATTAGTAGACCATTTTATTGAGGGAAAATCTCCAGTTGCGATCAACAATATGTCTGTTTTTTCAATTTCTTCCGGCTAAATATCATCAAGAAACGACCGATCGAGTTGTTTAAACGCCCGTTTCAGCAGCTCTGCGAGAGATTGATAAGTCGGCGTTTGTTGCACCGGTGCCATTGCGATACCGGCTTCGACAAATTTAGCACGGATCTCATGAAACCATTTCAGCAACGTCGCAGGCAAGGGTGTTGATGCCCGTTTCCCCAACCACCATAATCCTTGCATAGGTAAACTACACGCAAACAGCGCAGTCGCAACAGCCGGGCCCAGTTGACCACCCAGTGCGATTTGCCACGTCAGCGTAAAAATAGCCAACGGTGGCATCAACCGGATACCAAAACGAGTTGCTTTAATAATCCGGTTTTCAGGAAACATTGGCGCAAGTTGTTTCTCAATCGGCCAAGTCTTCATATATTGCTGTCCCAATCGCATCTTTCTTATCCATCCGCTACTGGCAGGAGGCATTGTGCTCATCATGACCTCGATCAATTAAAAACATAATTTTTAAAAAAAGAATGTAAAAGATAAAATATTTTTTGTAGGATTAAGTATATTTTGTCTTTACTGCTGGCTATCGGTATCCTACACCCACGTTTATACTGTCCATAGCAGTAAAGCAGCATATTTTACCTTTTTTACTGCATTTAGGCTCATTTTGTTAATAAATCACCCTATGATTTAACACCAGGCGGGTAAAAAAGGTTCTTAAAAAAATGTAAACCTTATCATCATGCTCTTTACACCTGGCATGATGTTAATCATTTAACGTCATCACTGCTATGCGCTATGCTGATGAGTAATTGACGTTTTATTAATCACATGTCTTATCTGTAAGACACAATGACAAACAAGATATAGGTATTTCCATGTCAAGTAAGCTGGTACTGGTTCTCAATTGCGGTAGCTCTTCTCTGAAATTTGCTATCATCGATCCTACTAACGGTGAAGAATATCTTTCTGGTCTAGCTGAGTGTTTTAACCTGCCTGAAGCCCGTATTAAGTGGAAAATGGATGGCGCAAAACATGAAGCCGCTTTAGGTGCTGGTGCAGCCCACAGTGAAGCATTGAACTTTATTGTTAATACTATTCTGGCGGAAAAACCAGAACTTTCTGCTCAAATCGCCGCCATCGGTCACCGTATTGTTCACGGCGGTGAAAAATTCACCGCTTCTGTCACCATCAATGATGACGTTATTCAGGGCATTAAAGATGCAGTTCCATTCGCACCACTGCACAACCCTGCTCACCTGATTGGTATTGAAGAAGCGAAAAAAGGCTTCCCACATCTGGCGGACAAAAACGTTGCTGTTTTCGACACCGCTTTCCATCAAACCATGCCGGAAGAAGCTTACCTGTATGCCCTGCCATACAATCTGTATAAAGAGCATGGTATCCGTCGCTATGGCGCACACGGAACCAGCCACTTCTTCGTTTCCCGTGAAACGGCAAAAACGCTCAACAAACCGGTTGAAGAGCTGAATGTTATCGTCTGCCATCTGGGTAATGGCGGTTCTATCTCCGCTATCGTTAATGGTCAATGTGTCGACACGTCTATGGGATTAACGCCATTGGAAGGTCTGGTCATGGGTACCCGCAGCGGTGATATCGATCCTGCTATCATTTTCCACCTGCATGACGCTTTGGGCATGAGCGTTGAACAAATCAACAAACTGCTGACCAAAGAATCTGGCCTGCTGGGTCTGACAGAAGTCACCAGCGATTGCCGTTATATCGAAGATAACTACGAAACCAAAGCCGATGCTAAACGTGCTATGGATGTCTACTGCCACCGTCTGGCTAAATACATTGGCTCGTACACTGCACTGATGGAAGGCCGTCTGGATGCCATTATCTTTACCGGTGGTATCGGTGAAAACTCCTCACTGGTGCGTAAACTGGTGCTGAAAAAACTGGCTCTGTTAGGTTTTGAATATGATCACGAACGCAACCTGGCTGCCCGTTTCGGTAAATCCGGTACTATCACTACTGACAACAGCCGTCCTGCTCTGGTGATCCCGACGAATGAAGAATTAGTCATCGCTCAAGACGCTGCACGCCTGACCGCGTAATACTTTGCACACCGCCAGCCACTGCTGGCGGTACTATTTTGACCAACGAGCAACCGTAAAGAGGTTTCCGTGTCCCGCACAATTATGTTGATCCCTACCAGCACCAGCGTCGGCCTGACCAGTGTGAGTTTGGGTGTTATCCGCTCAATGGAGCAGAAAGGCGTCAGCCTGAGTGTTTTCAAACCCATCGCCCAATCCCGTTGCTGTGGCGCACAAGATCAAACCACGGCAATCATCCGTTCTCATTCCAGCATTAAAACCGCTGAACCACTGGATATGGCCTATGTGGAATCTTTACTGACCACGAATCAGAAAGATGTCCTGATGGAAAAGATCGTGGCCCTTTACCACGAAAACACCAAAGACGCAGAAGTTATCCTGATTGAAGGTTTGGTTCCAACCCGTAAACATCCGTTCTCCCAATCGCTGAACTATGACATCGCCAAGACACTGAACGCTGAAATTGTGTTCGTACTGGCGTTGGGTAACGATTCCCAGGAGCAATTGAAAGAACGCGTTGAACTGGCTCGTGCTGAATTTGGCGGCAGCAAAAACCAGAATATTACCGGTGTTATTATTAACAAACTGAATGCGCCGGTTGATGATCAAGGCCGTACCCGTCCTGATCTGTCAGAGATCTTTGACGAATCCTCAAAAGCCATCGTCGCTAACATCGATCCAAACAAGCTGGCTAAAAATAGCCCATTGCCAATCCTTGGCTGCATTCCGTGGAATTTTGATCTGATTGCGACGCGTGCAATCGATATGGCAAAACACCTGAACGCCCGCATTATCAACGAAGGCGCAATTAAAACCCGCCGGGTGAAATCCGTGACCTTCTGTGCACGCAGCATTCCACATATGCTGGAGCACTTCCGTCCGGGATCCCTGCTGGTGACTTCTGCTGATCGTCCAGATGTTCTGGTTTCAGCTTGTCTGGCGGCTATGAATGGCGTTGAAATCGGTGCAATTCTGCTAACCGGCGGCTATGCCATTGATGAACCTATTAAGCAACTGTGTGAACGTGCTTTCGGCACTGGCCTGCCCGTCTTTATGGTTGATACCAACACCTGGCAGACTTCCCTGAGCCTGCAAAGTTTCAGCCTGGAAGTACCGGCAGATGACCATGAACGTATCGAAAAACTGCAAAACTACGTCGCACAACACATCAACAAAGAGTGGATCGACTCGCTGACAGCGAACTCTGAACGCCCACACCGCCTGTCGCCACCGGCATTCCGTTATCAACTCACTGAGCTGGCACGCAAAGCAGGTAAGCGGATTGTTCTGCCTGAAGGTGATGAGCCTCGTACCGTGAAAGCGGCGTCTATCTGTGCTGACCGGGGTATTGCGCGCTGTGTGCTGCTGGGCGATCCAGAAGAGATCCGTCGTGTTGCGGCGGCTCAGGGAATAGAACTGGGTACCGGTATTGAAATTGTTGATCCGGTTGCTGTACGTGAGCGCTATGTCCCACGTCTAGTTGAACTGCGTAAAAACAAAGGCATGACCGAAGTCGTCGCACGCGAACAACTGGAAGACAACGTTGTTCTGGGTACCTTGATGCTGGAACAGGGCGAAGTTGACGGCTTGGTTTCCGGTGCGGTACACACCACAGCCAACACGATCCGTCCACCATTGCAGTTAATCAAAACTGCACCGGGTAGCTCGCTGGTATCCTCCGTATTCTTTATGCTGCTACCAGAACAAGTTCTGGTTTACGGCGACTGTGCAATCAACCCAGATCCGACGGCTGAACAACTGTCTGAAATCGCCATTCAATCGGCGGATTCTGCTAAAGCATTTGGTATCGAGCCTCGTGTTGCTATGATCTCCTACTCTACCGGTAACTCCGGTGCGGGCAGTGATGTTGAAAAAGTACGTGAAGCAACCCGTCTGGCGCAAGCAAAACGTCCAGACCTGATCATTGATGGTCCATTGCAATATGACGCCGCTATCATGGCAGATGTGGCGAAATCCAAAGCGCCAAACTCACCGGTTGCCGGTCAAGCCACCGTGTTCATCTTCCCTGATCTGAACACCGGTAACACCACTTATAAAGCAGTACAACGTTCTGCGGATCTGGTTTCTATCGGGCCAATGCTGCAAGGTATGCGTAAACCGGTTAACGATTTGTCCCGTGGCGCTTTAGTAGACGATATTGTTTACACCGTTGCACTGACTGCGATTCAATCAGCACAGGGAGAAGCGTAACCGTTTCTTATCCATAGCAGATTAATGGCTGATAAAGGCTGAATCCTGTGTTTCACTGGGTTCGGCCTTTTTATTTTCATTTTTATCCCCGGAAAGAGATAAAATTGAAAGATTGCGCCAGATTATGAAAGATGCGGATCTTCAATGAAGTAAACCAAAAATACTCAAATCAGGAGAAAAAATATGTTATATCCCGCTTTTATTGAAGTTGATACAGATGGCAGCGCAAGCGGCTGGTTTCCTGATGTATCCGGCTGTTATTTTGCTGGCGATACACTTGAAGAAACCTGGCAAGATGCAAAAAGTGCTATTGAGACACATTTTGAATTATTAGCGCAAAATGAATCAGAACTCCCCAAGGCAAGAACAATGCAAGAACATCTCGCTGAAAATATTTGTGAATATGTTGGTGGTCAATGGTTCTTAATTGATGTCAATATGGATAAATTCGATGGCAGAGCCGAACGGATCAACATTACCTTGCCACATCGTTTATTACATCGTATTGATACCATTGTACATGACCATCCTGAATATAGCAGCAGAAGCGGTTTTCTGGCTCAGGCTGCGCGTAATGAACTACAAAAAACAATTTAATTGTGCCGCATATCTGCGGCACTTCGCGTTTATATTTATCTGCGCACATTTAAGGTTAATAACAACATGAGTTGCAGAACAAATATTACAGCTATTTTTACGGATTTTTGGGTAATAATACATAAGAAACTTGAGATTGTATTTTATGTCCTGATAACCAGTTGTTAAATTCAACCCCTACCTTATATCCAGCAACACAACTACTTACTTTATCACCCGATGTTCCCGTTCTGCCAAGCCCATATGTCCCTCCACCTTCTGCTTTAGTTTGACATTTATTTTTAGTTGTGAATTCATTATATAACCAACCAAGTCCTTCTGTGCTGAATTCTATAGTAATCTTTGGTTTTACACTTTTCGGATACGTTTTTGCATAAGTATATTGAGGTGCAATTCCGCAATAGCTTTCTTCTTCAACACAAGGGATTTTATTATATCCATTGCGATCCAATAATATATATTCATCTCTACTCATCCCTCTATACCAATACTTCGCGTTTACTGCATCATTGTCTTGATTATAAGTAGAAGTATTATTTAACTCAATATCCCTTCTCTTTTCAAAATCTTTTACATTCGCTCTAAGTTTGCAATTCTCATACATAGACATCACTTTGGTCTTTTCCAATCCATTTTTAATTATTGCGTCTTTTACCTGATTCCTAATTACCTCCGGATCTTTTATACATGCCATACTAAAACTACTCATAGCGAGTAAAAAAGGGGAAATTAGGAAGATTTTTTTATTCAAATGCATATTTATCTCCTTGCTTGATTTAATTTATTTATTTATTTAATCCAAAATGGAATAATATAGACTTCATCTTTATAAAACACATATAAATATAAACTTCATAAGAATATAATTACCTAATACATAACATTGTTATAAAATAAAGATAGATTATTAAATCAAAAAACACAAATTGTAGAATATTTAAATTAAAAAAATCCATTTAAATATATGAGAGACAAGACAGAGAAAATTTAAAAACAACACAATTTCAATAACATATAAAATAAATTATTTATCAATATTTACATGTTATCTATAATAAAGTAATAGCTACTGTTTTTTTATATCATAATAATATAAAAGACCTCATAAGATTACGATTATAGCTGACCGTAAACTTGCCGGTTTCACATAGTAAGTTCAATAATATTAATCACATAGCTTAATATCTTTTACATAAGTATTAGGGGACATCCAGGATATTCTTTCACATACCAAATAATTATCACTTCTTAATTTATAATTCACGTATAAAGATGTTGGGAAACTTAGAAAAATTGAAGCAATAGCAATAAACCCAAAATAATTAATAAAACTATCATGATGTTTTGGGCAACGGTTCGTTATATTAAAAAAAATAACAAAAATCATAAGGTATGAAAGCAAAGGAAAAGAAAAAAATATCATAAAAACACTACTTGAAAATGTTATTTTCTCATCCATTTTAACTAAAGAAATTAAATTTTCTCCGGTCAAAAAGAAACCTGATAACGTTAAAAGAAAAATAGCAAAAGCGCCGATGATATGTATAACTTTTTTTCTATTTCCCATAGCGCCCCCAGTTATAAAGAAATTGATTGAAATTAGCTTCTGGTGCTTTTAGTTTTCTCTCCATTTCTTTTTTGAGTAAATTAATTACAGTTTCACTAACTTTAAATTTCTTATCTATAATATCAAGTGTATATACCGTTAAAACTCCCACAAGAAGCATAGCACCAGCCACAACAATTACGCTAGCACCTGTCACAAACAAAGCTGAAAGAAAAACCCCCGTAGCCCAAGAAACAAAGGCTGCTACTGCTGCCTTAGCCAGATCTACAGCAATATTACCTAAAAAATCAGCCAGTGTGTATTCAT
Source organism: Photorhabdus khanii NC19 (assembly GCF_000517265.1). GTDB lineage: Bacteria > Pseudomonadota > Gammaproteobacteria > Enterobacterales > Enterobacteriaceae > Photorhabdus > Photorhabdus khanii. Next base: position 1,040,272 of record NZ_AYSJ01000002.1, on the reverse strand, counting down.
CCTTAAATATAAGTTCAACAGTTCTATAAGCTGCGGAAAATAATATACCGAATTTTAATCCTTTAACTATGCCACTATTTATTCCCTGCTGCCCAATCCCCATAGATATCATCTTCATGTTAGAAGCGCCGTATCGTGAAGCAGTAATAATTTTCCTGAATCCGGCATAACCTGATATTTTAATATATTTCTCCCCATTTTTACCAACATACTCTGTCGCTTTAATCCCTAATCTCTTAAATTCTCTCACTACATTTGTAAAATCAAAAGCATCACGTATGTTACCTGCATAGGGTGATATTGGATCCGCAACCGAGAACACACGCTTCATAAACGGACTTTTTGGTTTTGGAGAATCAATATCTTCCAAAACACTTTTTGCCTCTTCCAATGATAGCAATGCAATATACATTGTATTCTCTCTTAACTGCTTTTCAAGACCAATAGCATCAAAGAACTCATGCTGGGGTTTTAATTGATTATCCCCAACATGACCTCTTAGGAAATCTCCCATATAACCTTCCCAAGAGGGGCAGTATTTTTTATATGTCATGGTGAAACCTCCTTCAATAATTCACTAACGCATCACCGAGTTGTTGTAGTAACTATTCTCTATCACCCATACAGCTAAACTCATTAAAAATTAAAACATAACTCAGCCGCATAAAAAATAGCCACATCAATTATACAATAGCAAAGTGTTGAACAAGGGACAAGACAAAATCCCGATAGTCAAATCTTATTTAACCTGACGAGACGGGAATGGATACTTAAGTACAGGAATGATAAATATAAAACGATCAGAAATATTTTAAATGCCATTTTCCAAAACGCCTATTACAAACAAAGCCATTTCTTCTAATAAGTAAATAAAATGTTATTTAAGAGAAAACCAAACATATATAAATCCATCACCAATAAAAAAGCACCGAAATCATGAATATTCGGTGCTGTATTTAGAAAAATCATTTAAAACTGACAATCATACAACTAAAAAAGATATTAAATATTATTTTGCCAATAACACATAAGAAATTATAACATCTATTTTTGCTGGTTTTCCCAACCACTTATTAAATACATTCCCTATTCCAAGTTTCTTGTATTGGTCATCACAACTCGCTGATGTTCCTGTCACACCAAGCCCGTATGTGCCTCCTCCCTCAGCTTTAACTTGACACTTATGTTTAGTTGTAAATTCATTATATAACCATTTCGGTTCTATTGTACTAAACTCAATAACAACTCCAGGTTTTTTATTTGTCAGATAACCTTGCGAATAGGTATATTGGGGAGCAATTCCACAAAAACTTTCTCCTTTAACACAAGGAAGGCTTTTATACTTATTCTGGTGAAATGCTTTATATTCTTTTATTTCCATTCCTCTATACCAGTACATCGCATTTTTTGCTTCATCATCACGTTTTGCCGCTTTCTTATTGACTAATGTCACTTTATTGGGTGTATTTGCCAAGACTGAAAGTGTGCAATTTTTATACATAGACATCACTTTGGTATTTTCCAGTCCATTTTTAGTGATTATTTTCTCTATCTGCGGATCTGTTTTACATGCCGCCATACTAAAACTACTTATAGCAAGTAAAAAAGGGGAAATCAGGAAAACTTTTTTATTCAAAATCATACTTATCTCCTTGCGTTATTTAATTAAGAAGTTTAACGTTCAATGGAATAAAAATAAATTTCATTGTTGTTAATATACTTATTTTAAAACATATCATTACAGATGACATATAATAAATTAACCAATTACATCATTCTCTCTTGCTATGACCTGACTTAAATAAAGATATGTTATTAAATCATAAAAAACAAAAACAAATTCCAATATGATTAAAATAAAAAATATTTCATTTATATATCAAGACAACATAAAAATAATATATTAACAACATAAATTCAAAATAATTTCACAAATAGACAGAATGGAATAATTATCTAATTTTTTATTCTGCAATGGTCTAAAAACATATTGCAATGATAATAAAATCGAATAATCATTTAGATAAACTCTGAAAATCCCAAATATAATTAAAGAAAATACAGACATATCCCGATAACATTAAAAATATATTTTGGAACAATCTCTACATTTACTTTAAATTAAACCCGGCTTCACATAATAAGTACAACATAATGACTCTACGAGTAAACAGGTTCGTATTTATTCACATAAAATATGTAAAATACCTCTTTGCCCAATAGGGCAAAGAGGTAAAAGATATCACGGACGATAACCGATAAAGGCCACGCGCGACATCCTTCGTTCGATTGAGATTAACCGCGTGGTAGACAAGAAGTTTTGCATACGCTCGAACGCTTCTTCACCCTCCATTGCGGTGAATTGCTCCCTGCGCTTCTCGCGCCCGGCACGCCAACGCTCACTAAGCTCAACAACGCTTTGAGTGAGATCCACCTGCCTTTCGAGGCAAAGCCCCGCCTCGCTGATTAAACTCTCGTTCAATCCAATCGGGGTGTAAAGGAAATAACCCGGCATACCACGTAACACTATTTCGTCTTTACTGAGCATCCCTGTTACCAGAGTAGGATCGGTATACAAGAACCGCCCGCCCGGTTTCAGTAGCCGGCACCATTCGCGCAACAGGGCCAATCGATCCGGAATATGAATGACAGAATCGATGCACCATAACGCGTCAAAAGTGCCGTCAGGAAATGGCAGAGGCTGACGCACATCACTGTCAACGAAGTTGCTTTGGTCTTTCAGCCCGAAATCCGCCGCAAGTTGCCTGGCAGTAAGAAGGCCGTCAGGATGAATATCAACACCCGTCACCCTACAACCGTTGTTCCTCGCCAGGAACAGGGCCGGCCCCCCAGATCCACTGCATACATCCAGCACATGCGAGCGGTCGGATAATTGAAGCCATTGCGAGAACTGTCTAAACTCGTCAACAGGGGACCAGTTGTTCTGTCCCAAGTCTTCGCCATAGGTCTCTTTGCGTACCTCGGATACCGCTTCGGCAGAGAAACTACCGAAAGCCCGTTCGTAAAAGCCACTGCCAGTACTTGAAAGGGAAGTTTGCATAGTCATAGGTAGTACTCCTAACGAATAGAATTGAGTCGGAAGACAAGATGTTCGATTGCAGTATCCAGCACCGCATTGTCGAGATCCGGATCAAAACAGAACCGAACCGACGCATTGGCCTGAGCCGAGCTCAAGCCAATGCCTGTGAGCACGTGCGAAGGCTGTAGTTCCGCGGAGTTACAGGCTGAACCTGACGATATAGCCACCTGATGCAACCCAGAGATTAGCGCCTCCGAAGCGATACCTTCGAACTGAACATTCACGATGTATGGGGAACTGCAAGAGATATCGGTATTCAATACTGCATCCGGCACTCTTTGATGAAGACGAGTAATGAAATAGTCTCTCAATGCATTGACTTTTGCTTGACGTTGCATGAGGGTTGACTGAACCCTCTGGCACGCAAGGCCAAACCCTACAATTAACGGCGTTGGCAAGGTGCCGCTGCGCAAATGATTCTGACCACCACCATAGATGAAGGGCCGCAAATGCGCCGCGATACTTCTATCAACGAAAAGTGCCCCAATTCCTTTCGGCCCCCGTAGTTTGTGAGCGGAAAATGAAAGCATATCAATGCCAGTTTCCTTGACGTTCACGGGAATTTTGCCGACAGACTGGACGGCATCCACATGTAGCCAAGCGCCTGACCGACGCGTGGTCGCGGCGATCTCATCCACCAGCTGAACGGTGCCTAGCTCAGAATTCACATGAGCAATGCTGACAATACGGGTGTCGGCAGTCAGTTTGGTCATGACATCTTCCACTTGTACCCGACCATTAGCGGCAACCGGCAGGTACTCAACGGCAAGCCCCCGGCGAGCCAACTCTTTACCCACAAGTAACACAGATTTATGGTCGATGGGACAAAGTAGCGCCCCCGCAGGAGCGCATTCGTTGTGAGCAAAACTCGAGAAAAAAGCCATGTTATTGGCTTCTGTAGCGCCTGATGTAAAAACAATCTCCTCTGGACGGGCACCGATGAGAGACGCAACTTGTTGGGCTGCGTTCTCAATCGCATGCCGGGCACGACGCCCCATCACATGAGCAGAAGAAGAATTACCAAATTCATGCTCCATGTAGAACCGCATGATGTCGGCAACCTCAGGAAAACATGGTGTCGTGGCACAATGATCCAGATAGATGATGCCATTCGGGTTTTCATTAACATTCATAATAACTCCCCATCAGGAAGTGAAGACGGCAACGTTAACAAGCTTCGAATAGATCTCCTGTGTCTGCATTTCTCCGCTTCCACCGGGATCCGCAACGATCACCTTCATACCCGAAAGCCCATACAGGGAGAGCGCAGTGCTTACCCCTGTTTTGACAGGTTGAAAGCATTCGCCGGGAGCAAAGATCACCAGAAGACGATGTTGCGCCTTGTAGACCTCAGAGATCATCTCAGTGATCTCTCCCGCACATCCGGTAACACCGCAAGTAATAAGAGGCTTATAGTTACCATTTTCGTCCACAAGGGAAATTTCGGTTCCGGCATCAGGGCCATTATCGAGAACGCGACGATTTAACAGCCCCGCTTTTACTAACTTATCGGCGCTTTTCTGGAACCGGTATTTCAGCCAGGTTTCCGGATAGACAAGAGGATGCTTTCGGCTGGCGAGCATGTTTTGCTCAGAGAATTGCCCGCTACGTTTCAAAACGGAGCTATACGAATCCGGCAGCGCGGAGAATTTCTCATAATAAACACTTCTTAGTTCGGATGCAGGTCCACTGGAGAGTGAAACATATTGCCAATCGTTAATGAGCAGCAGAAATTTAATCGCTTTGAATTGGTTATTAAGCTGCTCTGCGATTCGAACACCAAGTTCCCAGGTGTATCCAGGAAAGATTCCTACGCGCCGTTCAATTTTTTCTCGCATGGGCGAAGTATTTTCTTCAATGACCCCCGGTACGAGGCATCCTTGGGCTTCATCAAGGAAGAGCATGAAATGCCCTGCCATAATGACGAGATCCGAATGCGGCGTGTTAGTCACTTCGGTGAGAATAAGATCGAATAACTCTGCCTCGGATTGAACCAGACGGTGGCTGTGTGAGATGCTGATTTGTTGCATATGCTCTCGCTATTGTTGTTATTGTTAATCGAAAGTCCGTGCCATAGCGTTGAAAACAGTATGACCCCTCGAACGTCCCCGGTGGATCTCTGAATTTCACTCACTATGAGCACCTCCCTCAGAATAGTTATTCTGTGGGTAATTAATTATATATTTCAATATATTTAGTTAGCAATTAATTAATAATTTAATAAAATATTAATAATGCATATATATATTTATATATTGAATATATAGATTAAACAAAATGTTATTTATAATTAACTTGTAATTCACCATCGTAAATCATCAGTTATCGACCAGAAATAAATTATAGAGTTAACATTAACAAAATAGAACAATCACAATAATTAATTAAAATTTACTGACACATATAGGAACTTATTCATGAAATGGAATAAAGAGAGCATCCAGTACGATAAAAACTGAATATCTCTGCATTAGCGAAAGATTGAGCTGTCAATGGCGACCAAGAATTCTGTGTAACTGTACATCACCTGCTGCACAGGCATAGCACCGAAGTTATCAACATTCGGTGCTATATATTTAGAGAATATCGTTTAAAACCTATTTTGCTAATACCACATAAGAAATTATAACGTCTATTTTTGTTGGTTTTTCCAACCACTTATTAAATACATTTCCTATTCCAAGTTTCTTATATTCCACATCACAACTTGCCGATGTTCCTGTTTTACCAAGCCCGTATGTTCCTCCACCTTCAGCTTTAATTTGACACTTATTTTTAACTGTAAAATCATTATATAACCACCCCGGTTCTATCGTACTGAACTCAATAACAACTCCTGGGTTTTTATTTGTCAGATAACTTTTCGCATAGGTATATTCGGGGGCTATTCCACAGAAACTTTCTTCTGTGACGCAAGGAACTTTTGTATATTTATTATGATCAAATACTTTATATTCATTTATACCCATCCCTCTATACCAATACATTGCTTTTTCTGAATTACTATCAAGATTTAAAGCTTTTTTATTTATTAGCGTAATTTTATTCGGCGTGTTTACATCGACTGTAAGCGTGCAACTTTTATACATAGACATAACTTTGGTATCTTGCAGATTATTTTTGATTATGACTTTTTCTACTTCCGGATCTGTTTTACATGCCATACTAAAACTACTCATAATGAGTAAAAAAGGGGAAATAAGAAAAACTTTTTTATTAAAACTCATATTGTTATCCTTGTGTTATTAATAGTTTTTACACCCAATAAAAGATAAACTTCATTGTCATCATTAATAAATTAATGTTAGAATATACTATGGCGCTAAATAGCACATAATAATTTAAAACACTATTCCACTATAAAACTTATTATGCCATTAATATAAGATTATTTCGTTAGCCTCTCTCATTATCACCCACCTTTAAATAAAGATAGATGACACAATCAGAAAAAACAAATTCAAGAATGACCAAGTTAAAAAAAACTTATTGAAATATTAAAAAACAAGATAACAATAAGATAAAAAAAGAATAATTTCAATAATATGCAAAACCAACCATCGCAAATTATCATAATATTATACACACAATAGAATAATCATTATTTTTTTATTCCATAATAATCTAAATACTCGATCTACAGTTATTTTTATAAAAAAACCATTTTGATAATAAAGTCCAATAACTATTTATATCTTTTGTAAAATAGCTTTCAATAGAAAATGCAATCTTACTTTAAAATAACTGGTGACTCCTCGAACATTGTTCTTCCTGCGCCTCATTTTTCTTCTTCATGCGCCACAAAATACTTAACGCAATAAACCATAAAGGGGTGCCACAGAGCGCAACCAATGTATCCGGATCAAAAACCATAACGACGACAGTCAGAGCGAAAAAAACCAGCGTTATCCAGGTCATTGGCACCCCCAGAGGCATCTTAAATATTGAACACTTATGCAAATCAGGATGATGTTTACGATAAGCTAAATAAGCAATCAATATCATACACCAGCTATAAATAACCATAATAGAGGCAACGGTTGATACAATAATAAATAATCTCATGACATCCGGCATGATAAATAAAAGTGATGTGCCAATGATCATGCAGAAGCAGGAAAATATCAGGCTATGTACAGGAATCGCTGTATTACGGGAAAGAATTTTAAATTTCCGGTGCGCATTTCTTTCCGTTGATAAGCCATAAAGCATGCGCGTACAGGCGTATAACCCACTGTTAGCAGAGGACATTGCCGACGTTAATGCAACAAAGTTAACAATAGCGGCGGCGGCAGGCAAACCAGCCAGAGCAAATAAGGTCACAAAAGGACTGGTTTCAGATGAAATCCTTCCCCAGGAAGTCACCGCAATGATGCTTAGCATGGAGAAAATATAGAAAATAATGATTCTTATCGGAATATTCTTGATCGCTTTCGGCAATATCTTTTCCGGATCTTTTGTTTCCGCTGTCATGGTCCCCACCAGTTCAACACCCGTGAAAGAAAAAATCGCTATCTGGAAACCGGCAAAAAAACCAAAAATACCATTCGGCAGAAATACTGATGGATCAGTCAAATTATTAATAGATGCGGTCATACCATCCGGTGATTGCCAACCTATCATCACCATACCGATACCCACCATAATCAACGCTAAAATAGCAATCACCTTAATAATGGCGAACCAAAATTCAGCTTCGCCAAATAATCGCACAGAAAGAAGATTGCAAGTACAAAGTAAACCCAGCGTCAAAAACGCAGGTACCCAAAGAGAGACGCCAGGGAACCAATATTGAATATATCCGCCACAAACCACAACATCAGCAATACAGGATACAATCCAACTCATCCAGTAAGTCCAGCCGAGAAAAAAACTCGCTTTCGTCCCTAAATAATCAGATACGAAATCAGCAAAAGAGCGATAATTCAGTTTAGTGAGAAGTAATTCCCCCATCGCCCGCATCACCATATAGACAAAAAAACCCACAATGGCATAGGTAATAATGATCGATGTACCGGATATGGCAATGGTCTTTCCTGACCCCATAAATAAGCCTGTACCAATAGCACCGCCAATGGAAATTAACTGAATATGGCGTGCACTCAATCCCCGATGAAGCTCTTGCGAACCAGAGCATTTTTCTGCCGAAATGTTTTGTTGATTTTTATTATTTTGTATCATGATAATACCCGTCCGTCATTAAAGCGAAGAAACAGACCGCTGAATCTTTCTGAAGAAGAAGTTGTCACTGCTTCAGGAAGAAAATGGAGTTTATTTTATTTAATTATTTTTTTCATTTAAGGCAAGTAACAATCCCGCTCGTAATCCATTAGCAACCTCAGCATTAGGAAATAAAATAAATTTTGCCGGGAATTTAATTTTCCAATGGTGATCATGCTGGCTGGCGATTTCAAATCCCTCCGGCAATTCAGTGAAGTTCATGGTATCTGCGGGAATATGAAGCTGGAAACTTTCATCGCTCTTAATAATGGCATCCATTACCTGGTAATGTTTCAGCTCAGGTTTAACTCGTGCGGCTATTTGTGATAAAGAGATTAAACCATAAAGAGAATCCGTAATTTTTTGGAACCTTGTTAAATCATTTCTACCAAAAGGCATCGCCTTACCCATTTCCATCGTACAGCTATCCGCCCCAAACTTTTCATGCAGAAAATGGCTGAAAGTCCCTGCTTTTGAACGATGATAAACAAGCGCATCAATATCGCTGTCATTCAACCATTGCATAAATTCAGCAGAAAATGGACGGCTTTGAGCAGGTAACAATGCAAATTGTTCATGATGAGAAGCACGTATAGCGGTATGCAGATCAATATGCCAGCGCATATTTGCAGAGGACACTGAAGGTTCAGCAAAAAAGCAACTGACAATATTTTCAAGTTCAGCCGCGCGTGATCGCTCATTTCCCAGAGGAAAATCCAGATAACGGCCACCAAACATGCGATTCAAATCGTTATGCAGATAACGTCGATTCTCCCGCATAGCCGGCAAGTTACCAAAGATAATCAACAGGTTATTTTTTAACGGTAACGTGCCATCTGCCAACTGTGCCAGTAACTGAATCAGTATTTCAATGGGCGCGGTTTCATTACCGTGAATACCGGCAGAAATCACCAGTGACCGGTTTTTTCCTTCATGGGGAACATGGGGAATAAGTTGCAATACTCCTTCTGCCAGCCAACTCGCATTAATTGTTTCTGGAAACGTCAGGTGGCTGGCAAGTTTCTTTTCAAGCAATAAAGTTAACAGATCCATATCTGCTCCAATTTAGCGTTGAAATTCATAGATCGACCCTAAATTCAGGATCTGCGTAAGCTCATCCAGAGCGGTATAAACTTCACGAAGTAATTGGGGATCAACCAGTTCGCCAGCACATAACTCATCACGATAGTGCTGTTCTATCCATTGAGTCAGGCGATCATAAAGCCGGGTATTCATTATTGTCGCAGGATTAACCGCGCTAAATTCAGCGTCATTCAGCACAACCCTCAGACGTAAACACGCCGGGCCGCCGCCATTACGCATACTTTCCCGCAGATCAAAAACGCATACTTCATTAATGGGTGATGACGTTTGCGCAGTCAGTGACTGTAAATAGGCCCAGACAATCGCACTCTGGCGGCACTCTTCCGGCACAACAATCACCATTTTTCCATCAGCTTTACTCAGTAATTGACTATTAAAGAGATAAGAAGCGACCGCATCTTTGATACTGACCTGCTCGGAAGAGACTTCAATTGAGATAAAATCATGTCCCAACACCGCCATTTTCTGCTTAATTTCAGTCAAAGCCTGATCCTGATCCAGATAAGCATGCTGATGATGAAAAAGAACATTTCGGTTGCTCACCGCAATCACATCATTATGGAAAACACCGCTGTCAATGGCGACCGGGTTTTGCTGCACAAAAACGGTTTGTGCCGGATTAAGCTGATGCAACCGTGCAATGGCTTCACTTGCTTCCAGTGTTTGTCGTGCGGGATAGCGCTGGGGCACCGGACTGCCACGAAACGCGCTACGGCCATAGACAAACACCTGTACGCCGGGCCTATCATATTCACCACCGAGGCGATTATGGTTTGCCGCTCCTTCATCACCGAAATTTTCATGCTGCACAAGCGCCTGATGATGGACAAAATGGTTTTGATTAGCAAAAGTGGCTTTTAACGCGGCTGCCGTCGTTTCGACTTCCAGCAAACGGTGCAGTTTGTTATTTAAATTTGCTACGGTGAAGTGTACCCGTTGGTCAGCACTATCCGCCGAAGGTGACACTGTTGCCGCGTTTGCTGTCCACATTGATGAAGCAGAACTCAGTTTTGATAATAACACTGGAGAATATTTAGCTGCTTTATCAAGTATTTGCTCATCACTGCCCGTAAAACCTAAATTACGTAAGGCTGGAATATTGGGACGTTGTTGTGGTGGCAGTACCCCCTGAACAAACCCCGCATCAGCCAGCGCTTTCATTTTCATCAGCCCTTGCAGCGCAGCTTTACGTGGGTTAGACACCCGGTCCCGGTTATGTATAGACGCTTTATTGCCGACTGAAAGCCCTGCGTAATGATGAGTCAGGCCAACCAAACCATCAAAATTTGCTTCAAAACCGGACATAAATACCTCTGGAAAGATTGTATAAGTTAATCAGGAAAATGGATCCCCGGCGCGAGCGTTTCAGGTAAAGCGAGTTTGTCAGTCACCAAAGATGCCATAGGCCAGGCGCAGTAATCAGCAGCATAATAAGCGCTGGGGCGGAAGTTTCCCGAAGCGCCAATGCCACCAAAAGGCGCTTTACTGGAAGCCCCTGTCAATGGCTTATTCCAGTTCACAATTCCGGCTCTCGCATCTTCCGACAAGCGTTGGAACAACGAAGCATCCGGCGAAATCAAACCCGTAGCCAATCCGAACCGGGTGTTATTCGCTACTGCCAGCGCTTCATCAAACGTGTCATAACGCATAAGCGTGAGTAGCGGGCCAAAATACTCTTCATCAGGCACATCAGCCACCTGGCTAACATCAATAATCCCAGGTGTCAGCAACGTTGATTGAGGATCGCGTTGTTCCAACAAAACCAGCGAAATCCCACCGAGTTTTTGCAACCGATCTTGCGCTTCCAACAGATTCTGAACCGCCTGTAGAGAAATGACGCCCCCCATAAAAGGTTGGGGTTGTGCATCCCAATGCGCTGGAACAATCTGTTCAGTCACCTCCACCAGACGCTTAATCACCGCATCCCCGTGCGCGCCATTTTTTACCAGTAATCTGCGGGCACAAGTGCAACGCTGACCGGCTGAGATAAATGCTGACTGCACAATAGTGTAAACGGCTGCATCAATATCATCGCAAGTATCTACGATCAGTGCGTTGTTCCCTCCCATTTCAAGGGCGAGCATTTTCTCTGGCTGACCGCCAAACAGGCGGTGAAAGTGAAAGCCAGTATTGGCGCTCCCGGTAAACAGCACACCATCAATCTGCTTGTCCTCTAGCAGCGCCGTGCCGGTATTGCGCGCCCCTTGAACCAGATTAAGCACACCGGCGGGCAAACCGGCTTTTTCCCATAGTCTTATGGTTTCTTCTGCGGTCATCGGTGTCAGTTCACTCGGTTTAAACACCAGCGTATTACCGGCAATAAGCGCAGGGATAATATGACCATTCGGTAAGTGACCAGGAAAATTATACGGACCAAAAACCGCCATCACACCATGAGGACGGTGGCGCAGTAAGGCCCGGCCGTCCGGCATAATGATTTCCGACTCTCCGGTGCGCTGTTCCCATGCTTCGATAGAAATCGCCGCCTTACCTATCATGGATTGTATTTCAGTACGAGCTTCCCATAATGGCTTGCTGGTTTCCTGACTGATAACATGCGCCAAAGGCTCTTTCTCGTCATTTAGCAAAGCGGCAAACTTCTGGACAATCTTAATTCGCTCGCTAACCGGCAGATGTGACCACGAATAAAACGCCTCACGGGCAAACTGACAAGCTTCTTTCACTTGAGAAGAATCAGCACTGTTAGCTTGCCACAGCATTTTCTGATCTATTGGGGCAAATTTAGTCATCAACTCACCCTGCCCCTCAACCCACTTGCCCCCAATGTAATGTACTTTATGATTCATATCTTAGTGTTCCCTTGGAAAAAGAGTGACGAGTCGTACCTGATTTCCGTCATTGATTTGGAGTGCGTCCATTTCCGCTGATGTTAAAAGAATCTCATCACTGCCATACGCAACATTCAGTAACAGCGCACGAAAGTCACTAAAGCGCTGATTAGCAATGATGCAGGGTACCCCATCGTTTCTGGCAACTGACTTAACCCGGCTGACAGGAACAAGCCGGCTCTCTTTTACTGCGCGTATCCGGTCGATCTCGGCCTGTAGTAAAGCGCCTGCATCAAAAATATCGATATGGCCTTCATAGGCCAGACCTTCTTTTTCGAGGATTGCGCGGGCCGGGACCGTTTTCTCATGAACCTGCCCTATCACCCTCTGTGCCTCCGAGGGTAATAAGGAGATATAAACAGGGTGAAGGGGCATCAATTCGGCAATAAAGGTTTTCGATCCAATACCGGTTAAGTAGTCTGCCTGGGAGAAAGGAATACCAAAAAAGTGCTGTCCCAGTGCATTCCAAAAAGGTGAATTGCCTTTCTCATCTGCCACACCGCGCATTTCAGCGAATAATATTTTCGAAAAAAGATCCCTGAATGCGGCAATAAAAAGAAAACGGGCTTTAGAAAGAAACGTGCCGTTTTTCCCTTTCTGATATTCCGGATCCAGGAACAAGGTACATAACTCGGTGTTACCGGTCTGATCTTGTTCCAGAGATAAGGCTTCAATAACCTTATAAATTCCCAACTCACGTGACGAACGAATGGTTCTTTGTACACGAAAATTATAAAACGGCTCCTCCAGTCCTACTGCCGCTTCTATGGCGCTGACTCCCACGACACGATTCTCGCTGGTATCTTCCAGCACAAAAAGGAATCCCTGCTGGGCCCTGGTCAGTTTTCCATCGAAAGTATCTACGCTACGTGAAATACGTGCACGTAATTGCTCCAGGTTATTTGGCAAAGATGTCAGACCTATACCAGCGCGTTCAGATAAGGACTGAATACCATTTAAGTCACTATGCCGGACAGTTCGGAAAAGCATCATAACGTCACCTTCAACCTACTATTAACCTATGAACCGCATGATGGCGCTTTCAAGACGAACCAAACCTTCATCAATATCAGCAAATTCGATGTTTAATGCCGGCGCAAAGCGCAATACATCCGGGCCGGCAATCAAGGCAATTAATCCTTCCTCTGCGGCTATATTGGTTAACTGCTTCGCCTTACCCTGCCAGGCTTGATTCAATTCAGCGCCCAAAAGTAGCCCTTTGCCCCGCAAACAGCTAAATAATTGATAACGCTGATTCAGTTCCGATAACTTATCCATGAAATATTCATGGCGCTGCTGAACTCCGGTGAGAAGCTCTGTCTGATTAACAATTGAAAGCACCTTATTGGCAACGGCTGCTGCCAGCGGATTACCACCAAACGTCGTGCCGTGTGTTCCCGGTTGAAAAACCTCTGCAATAGGTTGTTTTGTCAACATGGCACCGATAGGGAAGCCCCCTCCGAGACCTTTAGCACTGGTAAGAATATCAGGCTCGACACCATATTCCTGATAAGCATAAAGATATCCGGTACGGCCCACTCCAGTCTGAATTTCATCAAAAATGAGCAGCGCTTGAAAACGATCACATAACGTACGCAATCCCTTCAAAAATGCAGGATCAGCAGGAATAACGCCACCTTCACCGATAATCGGCTCAACAATAACCGCACAGGTATGCTCAGAAATGCGTTCTCTGATCGCAGACAAATCGTTATAAGGAAGATGAGTAATTTCTTGAGGCAGAGGAGCATAATCTTGTGAATATTTTGGTTGCCCTCCTACCGTAACAGTAAATAATGTCCTGCCATGAAAAGAATCGTTAAATGAGATAATCTCGTTTTTATTTTTTCCATATTTATCAGCAGCATATTTTCTGGCTAATTTTAATGCCGCCTCGTTAGCTTCTGCCCCTGAATTACAGAAAAACACTTTATCAGCAAAAGTATTTTCCACGAGTTTCTTTGCTAATTTCAGCACGGGCTCATTGGTGTAACCATTTCCTATATGCCATATTTTCTCAATCTGAGAAATTAACTCATCTTTTAATTCCGGATGGGCGTGCCCTAATGAATTCACCGCAATTCCACCAGCAAGATCAATATATTCCTTGCCATCCTGATCCCATACTCTCGAACCTTTAGCCCGAACAGGTATGAACTTAGCCGGAGAAAAACAAGGTACCATATAGTGATCAAACCAACTTCTCTGAATATTTTCTAACATAGATCATTTCCCCTTAAAATAGAGAGTATTCGGACGAGATAAAACAATATGCTCCGCATCATTTTTCATCTCATACTTACACAAATTATTAATGAATGCTGAGGTAATAAGGTTGACTAAGTTGAAACCTAAAAAGCCTTAAAAATAATAAAATTACAGGATTTCGTTAATATTATGCTTATTAATCCTCATCACTATTTTCGAAAAATAGTTGCTCAGCCATTGGACAGATACTGTTGCTCATGCTTAACAAAGTCAACACAAGTCATAAACAAAAAAAATACTTTTTGATCTCGTTCAAAATTCCAAGAAGTATTTTTATGCACGACTTATGCACTAATTATGAATAAACAAAGAATAAATGATGAATAAATTAAACCTGCTACCTATAGATGAGAAAAATAAATAAATAATTATTCATTAATAACGCCAGAAACTTATCTATTTAAATGTCAAATAAAATTTGACGGAATTTAATTTGCAAAAACCGGGGTAAATCTATCGTCAAAATAACAAAATAAGTGAACAATCTGACTATAACTTAATACAAAATTAACTATCTTGACAAGAAGATTAGCGATGTCTGAACTTTGTTAGATTTCAAGCAATAACAACATCACTACCTGATCAGATTATTTGTAAAAAATTGATCACGTCCAACCTTATCCTAATGATTTACTTGGGTAGAGAAACAGATAAGAGGCTACCCGAAGAGAATTATTTATGGGAGTAATTTCTTTCCTTATTCTGTTTAACAGAGAAACAATCCGGTATAAACAATGTATACCGGATTATCACACCAACGTTAAATTATTAAATATTTCTTAATATATTAGTATTATAGCGCCTCCCCATCACTACTGATTGCCAGCGCCACATTCAAAGCCTGAGCTAAAGCGGCTTTATTTTCATTATCTTCCAATAAACTAAAATGGTTACCCGGAGTAGCAATCAACTGAAGTGAAGTATCAGGCATTACTCGCTCCCAACCTAACGACGGTTCTATGTTCACGGACTCTGGCTTTTCATCCGCCGCAAAAGAAACAGCAGGAGAAGGTTCTACCGCATAGAACTGATGCAGCGTTATTGCTAATGCTGACGGCTTATAATCCGCAACGATTTGTCCATAACCCGCGATTTGTTCCCAACGTTTTGCGATCACATCAGCACGCGGACTTGCCGGATATAACGCCAATGCTTGTGCCGCTTCAATAACCTGCACCAAATTCAACTCATCAATTTGCCGGTACAACGCCGCAATCTCTTCTTTGTATTCCTCCCCTAATTGCCGGGCCAGCTCAATAAAGAAATGGTATTTGGGCTGCATAACCTCTTTGCCAAAATAATGCGGTGCCGGCGTATCGATTAACCCCAGGAAATTAATCCGCTCGCCAGCACTCAAAAGCCGCTGGACAATGGCATAAGCCAATATCCCACCGGAAGAGTAGCCACTTATCCGATACGGGCCTACGGGTTGTACCGCTTTCATCAAGGTGATCATTCTGGCAGCCTGCTCTTCCATCGTTGACATCGGTTCTTCATGAATAGACGGCCAGGGCAGCGCATAAATCGGGTAGCCCGACGGGATATGTTGAGCCAGTCCGAAAACATAGGAATAGTCACCCATACCACTGGGAACAAAGAACAATGGCAGCCCTATTCCGTCAGGTCGCACCGATATAGCCTCGCTTTGTAGCAGAGACAGTAAATCCGAGGTGATTTTCGATGCCAATTCAGATAACACCGGGAATTGGAACAAAGCATTCAATGTAAAAATCAAACCCCGACCGGCGGCAAGATTCATCATTCGCATAGCAAGCAATGAGTGGCCGCCCAACGCGAAGAAATTGTCATACCGGCTAACCTGCTCAATCCCCAGCAATTCACTCCAAATCGCGGCTAATACGGTTTCCGTTTCGCCTTGTGGCGCTTCATAAGCCTGATGAGCAAACGCTTCATTGTCCGGCTCCGGTAACGCACGACGATCCAACTTACCGTTTGGCGTCAATGGAAACGCCTCCAGACGCACAAAGGCTGACGGCAGCATATAGTCCGGTAAAATGGCACTCAGGTGGGTACGCAGGCTATTCGCCAGCCCCTCATCCGCTTCCGCCACCACATAAGCAACCAGCCGTTTGTCCTGCCCCTCACCCTGCGCCAGTACTACAGATTTACTGACCGCAGGATGCTCCACCAACCGGGCCTCAATTTCACCCGGTTCAACCCGGAAGCCACGAATTTTCACCTGCTGGTCGTTGCGACCCAGGAATTCCAGGTTGCCATCCGGCAAGTAGCGAACCAAATCCCCAGTACGGTACATCCGGGCCTCTGGGTTATCATTAAACGGATCAGTAAGGAAGCATTCAGCGGTCAGCTCAGGACGATTGAGATAGCCCCGTGCTACACCGGCCCCGCCAACATACAATTCCCCTACTGCTCCTAGCGGTATTGGTTGACCTTGAGCATCCAGCAGATAAACACGCGTATTCGGCAGAGGACGACCAATAATATTAGCCTGCCCCATCTCCTTGTTTAGGCAGGATGTCGTCGTGGTAATCGTGGCTTCTGTAGGACCGTAGCAATTAACAAGAACCGGGTATTCACCGTGAGCCGATAGCCAACGTTGTAACTCATGATCAAGTATCGCTTCCCCACCAATGCAAATAATCCTTAAGCCCTGATAGATATCGCCTTCATTAACATTCGATATTATCCGCCAGAATTGGGCAGGTATTGCAATGTAAGTAATTTGATAAGACTCACACAGACGCCAGAACTCCTGCGCACTCAGGAGCCACTGATTTGTTCTCAGAACTAATTGTGCCCCCAGTGTTATTGCGCAAAATATTTCTGATGCGCAAACGTCAAAAGAAGGGTTGCAAAATTGTAATATACGGTCAGAGGCACTAAGCGACCACTTCATGTTCAGCGAAGTAATTTGACTGACCAGTTGCCTATGTTCAACCATAACGCCCTTTGGTGTGCCGGTCGAACCGGAGGTGTAAATCACATACGCCAGATGTCGTGAAGTCAATTCAGGTATCTGTGGATTGCTGTCTGGCTGATCAAGCAAGGTATTCGGATCAAGCACTGCCAGCCCGGTAAGCACATTCTCGCCCAAAGCAGTACGCCCAACAGTATCAGCCAGTAAAATAACCGGTGAAACATCGACCAAAATATGCGTCAGTCGTTCGCCCGGATAATCCGGATCAAGTGGCACATAAGCCGCGCCCGCTTTCAGCACCGCCAATAGTCCCACTACCATTGCCGGTGAACGTGCCACGCAAATCGCCACCCGCTGGTCCGGTTTTACACCTAGCGCAATTAGCTGATGGGCTAACCGATTAGCGCGGGCATTTAATTCAGCATAACTGAAGGTTTGCGTTTCATACACTAACGCGGTCGCGTCAGGGGTTTTCTCCACCTGTTGTTCAAATAATTGATGTATACACCACGGGTCAAGATATGCTGCTGTTTCCGTGGCGTTCCAAGTTTTCAGCATCAACGTACTTTCAATTTCAGGTAGGATGTTCAATGTCCGTACCGGCGTTTCCGGGGTCTGTTCCAATGCCTCCACCAAGCTCTCCAATGCCTGTTGCATATAGCCGCATACCCGTTCAGGCTCAAACGGCTGGATCACTTGAGCCGTCAGCCCTAGAGCATCACCAAAATCTTCCACCGACAAGGCAAACGGATAGTTGGTAAATTCCTGTGCCCCAAGGAATTCAATCCCGTCCATCGTTTCATCCAAAGGATCTGGTTGCTCATTATGCCGGTAGTTCAACAGGGCGCTAAACAGTGGAACACCATCCTGCACACCACTGCAACGCTGGGCCAGCGCCAGTGAGGCATGCTCATGTTCCAACAATCCGGCCAACCGATTATGCGCCGCCTGTACACTATCACGCACCGGGGTATCATCGATATCCAGCCGCAACGGCAAAGTATTGATAAACAACCCCATACCACTGTCAACCCCTTTCCCTACCGCCATGCGTCCAAATATTACGGTACCAAACACCACCTGTTCCTGTCCGCTGGTACGCGACAACACCTGCGCCCAAGCCAGATGACATAAAGCCGCCAGACTCACCCCCAAACGCCGAGCTTGACTGCGTAGACGATCATTCAGCTCAGGTGCCAACATCCGCTGCGATTCCGTCACTTGGGAGCCATCACGATGCACCTCCGTCAATCCGAACGGTAATGTGGGTTCATCCACCTCCGCCAGCATTTCGGTAAAGAAACGGATATGCGCTTCCTGATTCACCCCCAGCCGGGCCTCAGCCACCAGATTACGGAACGATACTGGAGCAGGTAGACTCTCCTGCTGTCCGTCCAGATAAGCTTGTACTTCACGGTTCATCACGTCCAGCGTGGTATGGTCGCCAATCAGATGATGCAGCAATTGCAGAACAATCCAACGGCCATCCCTTTCCTGTGCCACCACAAACCGCAATAACGGTGCTTCGCTCAGGTCGAGACGATGGTGACGGGGATCAAAACGCTCAGTCAATTGCCCGCTAACCGGCCCATCAGCCAAATCCAGTGTCAGTTCAGTCACCGATAAGGATGCCTGACGCCAAACCACTTGGGCGGGCACTGAAAGCCCTTGCCAGATAAAGGCGGTACGCAGGATATCGTGTCTATTAATCACCTGTTGCACCGCCGCCAGATAACGGTCCAGCAGAGTTCGCTCAGTAAAGACCATCTGGCCGGTTAATAGATACGGGTCCCCTGCGTTTGCCAGTAAATGGTGGAACAAAATACCGTCCTGCAACGGCGACAAGGCATAGATATCCTGAATATTGGCAACCCCGCCCGGCACTTGCCCGACGATGCGATCAATGTCAGTCTGAATCACATCAATCAGCGGTAACATCTCCGGTGTCAACGCCGTAGTTTCCGGGGTGATGACGTTAGACGGTACGATTACAGCCTGATGCTGTCCCAACGTTTGGGCCAGATCTGACAGTACCGGAGACTGGAACAGATCACGCGCCGCCAGTGTCAACCCCCAGTGACGCAGGCGTTCAATCATGCGTACAGCGAGCAATGAATGGCCACCCAGTGCAAAAAAACTGTCATACCGGCTGACCTGTTCCATTCCCAGTAATTCACGCCAAATCGCCGCTAGCGCCATTTCCGTTTCGCCTTGTGGCGCTGAGTAAACCTGACGGGCAACAGCTTCACTATCCGGTGCGGGTAACGCCCGACGATCCAGCTTACCGTTCGATGTCAACGGAAACGCCTCCAGACGCACAAAGGCTGACGGCACCATATAGTCAGGCAAAATTTTACTCAGGTGATCACGCAAACTATTCACCAACCCATCATCCACAGGTGCCACCACATAGGCCACCAGCCGTTTGTCCAGCCCATCCCCTAACGCCAGCACAGCCGCCTCACGCACCGCCGGATGCTCTACCAGACGCGCCTCGATTTCTCCCGGTTCAATTCGGAAGCCCCGGATTTTAACCTGCTGGTCATTACGGCCCAGGAATTCCAGATTACCGTCCGGCAGATAACGAGCCAAATCCCCAGAGCGGTACATACGTGCCTCCGGGTCATCACTGAACGGATCGACAAGGAAACGTTCGGCGGTTAACTCAGGGCGATTGAAATAACCTTGGGCTACCCCATCGCCACCGACATAAATCTCACCGATCACACCTGACGGTACCGGCTGACCATACGCATCCAACAAATAAACTCGCGTGTTGGCTATCGGCCGACCAATAGGGATTCGGGTTGCTCCCTGTGGTAACGCCTCGATAGGATACATAGTGGTAAAGGTGGTTCCCTCACTCGGGCCATAAGCCTGCAATAATTGTTGTGGCGGACGATTATCCAAAACCTGAGCAATCACCTGTAAATCGGGGATGTCTCCCCCGAAAATCAGGATTTTAATTTGCGGGAGAATGGGAGATAACTCTGCCGCCAGTCGGTTAAACAACCCGATAGTCAACCACAGAACCGTGATGCGGTGAGCCTGTAAAGCCAGAGCTAACTCCGGTGGTGTCAACAACGTGGCGTGGTCAATAACTACTAAAGCACCACCGTTAAGCAACGGTGCCCAGACTTCAAACGTGCTGGCATCGAAAGCGGGATTAGCTGTAAAGGCAACCCGATCCTCCGGTCCGATGTTGGCATAACCATTATTGATGACCAGCCGGACCATAGCACGATGCGGCACCAAAACCCCTTTGGGTGTGCCGGTAGAACCGGAGGTATACATGATATACGCCAATTCTGTACTGGAACGCGGCAAATCAGGGTTGATACGATCTTGCTCTCTGTTCGCATTTTTCTCATCCGAGAGACGCAACAGCGGAATAGTCAAGTTAGCTGGAATATCAGTCCGTGCATCGGTAAGCAGCAACCGGGCGGAACAATCACTTATTAGCCAATGTTTCCGTTCATCCGGCATACTGGGATCAACTGGCACGTAAACAGCGCCAGCTTTGAGGATAGCCAATTGGGCCACCACCAGTTCCATCGATCGTTCTAACAGGATCGCAACATGGTCATCCGGACGAATCCCCTGTTCGATTAGCTGATGAGCCAATCGGTTAGCACACGTATTCAGTTCCGTATAACTTAGGGTTTTATCTCCCGCTATCAGCGCCATAGCCGCTGGAGTTTTCTCCACCTGCTGCTCAAACAATTGATGAATACATAACGCATCAGGATAGGCGGTTTCCGTGGCATTCCAGGTCTCCAGCAACAACGTGCGTTCCGTTTCAGGCAGGATGTTCAAGGCCCGTATCGGTGTCTCCGGGGTTTGCTCCAACGCTTCTACCAAACTCTCCAGCGCCTGTTGCATATAATCGCACAAGCTTTCCGGATCAAACGGTTGCACGACCTGAGCCGTCAGCCCCAGAGATTCACCAAAATCCTCCACCGACAGCACAAATGGGTAGTTGGTTCGCTCCTGTCCGCCAAGAAATTCAATACCGTTGATCAGTTCATCTGACGTTGCCGACAAAGCATTATGCCGATAGTTCAACAGCGCACTAAAGAGTGGCGTACCGCTGGCAATCCCACTGCACTGCTGAGCCAGTACTAGTGAAGCATGCTCATGTGCTAATAATCCGGCGAGTCGGGTATGGGCAGCTTGCACACTGTCCCGTACTGGGGTCTCATCGATATCCAGCCGCAACGGCAAGGTATTGATAAACAACCCCATACCATTGTCAGCACCATTTCCCGCCTGCATACGCCCAAACAGCACCGTACCAAACACCACTTTCTCCTGACCACTGGTACAGGATAATACCTGTGCCCAAGCCAGATGACACAGCGCCGCCAGACTGACACCCAGATGCCGGGCCCGATTACGCAAACGGTCATTCAGTGTACTTGTCAGCATCCGATGGGATTCCGTCACCTGCGAACCATCACGATGCACCTCCGTCAATCCGAACGGCAGCGTCGGTTCACCCACCTCCGCCAGCATCTCGGTAAAGAAGCGGGTATGTTCTTCCTGACTGACACCCAACCGGGCCTGCGCCACCAAATTGCGGAAAGGAGCCGGCGCAGGCAAGCTCTCCTCCTGACCCGTTAGATACGCTTGCACTTCGCGATGCATCACTTCCATCGTTTCATGGTCACCGATCAAGTGATGATGCAATTCCAGTAACAACCAGCGACCATCAGTTTCCTGCGCGATAACAAAACGCAATAGCGGCGCCTGACTCAGGTCGAGACGATACTGAGCGGGATCAAAACGCCGAGTTAACTGGTCACTAACCGAACCGTCAGCCGGGTTTAGCGTCAATTCCGTCACTGACAATGGGGCCTGACGCCAAACCACCTGTGCCGGCACTGACAATCCTTGCCAGATAAAGGCAGTACGTAAGATATCGTGCCGATCAATGGTCCGTTGAATCGCCACCAAATAACGATCCAACAGCGCCCGGTCAGCAAAAACCATCTGGCTGATTAACAGATACGGATCACCTTCATTCTCCAGCAGATGGTGGAACAAAATGCCATCCTGCAACGGTGACAGCGCATAGATATCCTGAATATTCGCCATCCCGCCCGGTACCTGTCCGACGATGTAGTCAATGTCAGGCTGAGTCAAATCAATCAGCGGCAACATCTCCGGTGTCAGTACCGTCGTATCCGGTATAATACGGTTGTCGGGCACCTGGATTTCATCATGCTGAACCAGAGATTGTGCCAAAACACAGAGTGTTGGATGTTGAAATAGCGTTTGTACCGATACGCCAAGACCGACACGCCGCAATCGTTCAATCATGCGCACGGCGAGCAGTGAATGGCCGCCCAACGCAAAGAAGCTGTCATGTCGACTAATCTGCTCAACGTCCAGTAATTCACACCAGACAGCCGCCAGCATCGTTTCTCTCTTCCCTTGTGGGGCTTCATAGACCTGACGGGCAAACGCCGCTTCCCCCGGCGCTGGCAACGCCCGGCGATCCAGCTTGCCATTCGGCGTCTGCGGGAAGCTATCCAGCCGCACAAAGGCCGCCGGTATCATATAGTCAGGTAAAACGGCACACAGGTGTTCACGTAAACCGGCAGTCAATCCCTCATGCGCTTGTGCCGCCACATAGGCAACCAGCCGTTTGCCCAGTTCATCATCCAGCGCCAACACCGCCGCCTCTTGCACCGCCGGGTGTTCCACCAGCCGGGTTTCAATTTCCCCTAGCTCAACCCGGAAGCCGCGAATTTTAACCTGTTGGTCGTTACGCCCCAGGAATTCCAGTTCACCGTCCGGCAGATAACGAGCCAAATCCCCGGTACGATACATCCGTGCATCAGACACCGGATTAAAGGGATCGGGTATAAAACGTTCCTCGCTCAATGTCAGCCGGTTCAGATAACCCCGTGCCACCCCCACGCCACCAATATACATTTCGCCTACGCAGCCCAATGGCACAGGTTGGCCGTGTCTGTCCAGTAAGTAGATGCGAGTATTCCTAATCGGCCGACCGATAGAACTATCATCTTTTGGCGATAATATTTCTTTACAGGTCGCCGTCACGGTATTTTCCGTCGGACCATAAGCGTTCAATAGCTGAGGTCGGTGGCCTTCCTGTCTAAACCAGTTCTGAATGGCGTTCTTTTTGACCGCCTCACTGCCAATGATGATAAGTCTGAGACACTCCGGCAGCGGTAATCCATTGTCTCTGGCCGCCAGTTCAGACCAGAATAAGGTCGGCAGAAACATCACCGTGATACGGTTTTGCCGGGCTAAGGCAATAAATTCCGGCATTGAAGCCAGCCAGCTATCATCGCGAATAACCAGTGCGGCACCGTTGCATAACGTCGAGAAACACTCTTCTACTGAAACATCAAACGCAAAAGCAGCAAATTGCAATACCCGGTCTTGTGCCGTAACGGCATAGTGTTCATTCACCCCTAGATGACGCTGATAGACCGCCTGATGTTCTACCATCACCCCTTTCGGCTGCCCGGTTGAACCAGAGGTGTAAATCACATAGGCCAGATGCTGTGGCATCAACGCCAAAACCTGCGGGTTGCTGTCCGGTTGGTCAGGTTGGCTATTCGGGTCAAGTACCGTCAGCCCGGCCAGCGCCTCCTCACCCAATGCAGCCTGTCCAGTCGCATCAGCTAATACCACTGATGGGGCAGTGTCATTCAGGATATACGTCAGACGCTCCGCCGGGTAAGTTGAGTCCAGCGGCACATAAGCTCCTCCGGCTTTCAACACCGCCAGCAACGCCACCACCATCGCTGGTGAGCGTGCCACGCAAATCGCCACCCGTTGCTCCGGGGTTACGCCAAACGCAATCAGTTGATGGGCAAGGCGGTTGGCACAGGCATTTAACTCGGCATAACTAAACGTCTGCTCTTGATACACCAGCGCCGTGGCCTGCGGGGTTTTCTCCACCTGCTGCTCAAACAACTGATGAATGCATAACGCGTCAGGATACGGGCTCTCCGTGGCGTTCCAGGTTTCCAGTAACAACGTGCGTTCGGTTTCAGGCAAGATATTCAGTGCTCGTACCGGTGTCTCTGGGGCCTGCTCAAGAGCCTCGACCAAACTCTCCAGCGCCTGCTGCATATAACTGCACCAGCTTTCCGGATCAAACGGTTGCACCACATGAGCGATCAGCCCTAATGTGGTGCCATCGTCCTCCACCGACATTCCAAAAGGATAGTTAGTGCTCTCCTGTTCGCCCAGAAATTCAATCCCGTCTATCGTTTCATCCAAAGGATCAAACTGATCATTATGTCGATAGTTCATTAGGGCACTAAAAAGTGGCGTGCCGCTGGCAACCCCACTGCATCTCTGAGCCAACGCCAGTGAAGCATGCTCATGTTCCAACAACCCCGCCAGCCGGGTATGTACGGCCTGTACACTATCACGCACTGGCGTATCATCGATATCCAGCCGTAACGGCAGGGTATTGATAAACAGCCCCATACCATTGTCAGCCCCTTCCCCCGCCGCCATACGCCCAAACAACACGGTGCCGAATACCACTTTCTCCTGTCCACTGGTACACGACAGTACCTGTGCCCAGGCCAGATGGCACAACGCCGCCAAACTGACACCCAAACGCCGGGCTTGGCTACGCAGACGGTCATTCAAGTTGGTTGTCAGCATCCGGTGGGATGCTATCTCCTGAGATCCATCACGATGCACATCCGCCAGCCCGAACGGCAGCGTGGGCTCATCCACCTCCGCCAACATGTCAGTAAAGAAACGGATATGCGCATCCTGACTCACCCCTAGCCGGGCTTGAGCCACCAAATTGCGGAAAGGAACCGGGTCAGGCAGGCTATTCCCTTGCCCGGCAAGGTACGCCTGCACTTCACGATTCATCACTTTCATGGTGGTATGGTCACCAATCAAGTGATGTTGCAATTCCAGTAACAACCAGCGGCCATTGGTCTCCTGCACCACCACAAAACGTAACAGCGGTGCCTGAGCCAAATCGAGACGATAATGACGGGGATCAAAACGTCGAGCCAGTTGATCGCTAACCGGCCCATCAACCGGGTCCAGCGTCAATTCAGTCACTAATAAGGATGCTTGACGCCAGACTACCTGTGCCGGCATTGACAATCCTTGCCAGATAAAGGCGGTGCGCAGAATATCGTGGCGATCAATCACCTGTTGCACCGCCGCTAAATAACGATCTAGCAAAGACCGGTCAGCAAAAGCCATCTGACTGACCACCAGATAGGGATCCCCTTCGTTTGCCAGTAAGTGGTGGAACAAAATGCCGTCCTGCAACGGCGACAGGGCATAGATATCCTGAATATTGGCTATTCCACCCGGTACCTGCCCGACGATACGGTCAATCTCAGCCTGAATCAGATCAATCAGCGGCAACATCTCTGGAGTGATTTTCGTCGTCGCTGACGTAATCACATTCGGTGGCACCACCATAACCGGGTGCTGCCCCAGGGTTTGCGCCAATTCAAACAACACTGGCGACTGGAACAGGTCACGCACCGCCAGCGTCAACCCCAAGTGACGCAGGTGTTCAACCATCCGTACAGCGAGCAGCGAGTGGCCGCCCAAAGCAAAAAAGCTGTCATACCGGCTAACTTGTTCGATCCCCAGTAATTCACGCCAAATCGCCGCCAATGCCATTTCGGTTTCGCCTTGCGGCGCAGCATAAACCTGACGAGCCAAAGCCTCATTGTCCGGTGCCGGCAATGCCCGGCGATCCAACTTACCGTTCGGGGTCAACGGAAATATATCCAGACGCACAAAGGCTGTCGGTACCATGTAATCCGGTAAAATAGCACTCAGGTGATCACGCAGGCTAATCGCCAGCCCCTCATGGGCTTCCGCCACCACATAGGCCACCAGCCGTTTATCCGGCCCATCACCCAGCGCCAACACCGCCGCCTCACGCACCGCCGAATGCTCCACCAGACGCGTCTCAATTTCCCCCGGTTCAATGCGGAAGCCACGGATTTTAACCTGCTGGTCATTACGGCCCAGAAATTCCAGATTGCCATCCGGCAGATAACGGGCCAAATCCCCGGTCCGGTACATGCGCGCATCCGGTTGATCACTAAATGGATCTGTCAGGAAACGTTCAGCCGTCTGGTCAGGGCGATTAAGATAGCCACAAGCAACCCCATCTCCCCCCACATAAATCTCACCAACCGCACCTGACGGTACCGGCAGACCGTAAGCATCCAGCAGATAAATACGTGTATTGGCTATCGGTCGGCCAATGGGGATCCGGGTCACTCCCTGCGCTAATGCCACGATAGGATACATAGTGGTAAAAGTGGTTCCCTCACTCGGACCATAAGCTTGTAATAATTGTTGTGGCGGGCGATTATTCAGGACCTGAGCAATCACCTGTAAATCGGGGATATCTCCCCCGAAAATCAGGATCTTAATCTGCGGAAGAACCGAGGATAACTCTGCCGCCAGCCGGTTAAATAACCCAATCGTCAGCCACAGCACTGTGATGTGATGAGCCTGTAAAACCCGGACTAACTCCGGCGGCGTTAATAACGTGGCGCGGTCAATAACCACTAATGCCCCGCCATTGAGCAACGGTGCCCAGACTTCAAATGTACTGGCATCGAAAGCCGGATTAGCCGTAAAAGCAACTCGGTCATCTTGGTCGATTTCAGCATAGCCGTTATTGATGACCAGCCGAACCACAGCACGATGCGGTACCAGCACCCCTTTGGGTGTACCGGTCGAACCGGAGGTGTACATGATATACGCTAAATCGGCGCTGGAATGCGGTAAATCGGGGTTAAGGCAATCTTCCTCTTTGCTTGTGTCTGTCTCATCCGAGAAACGAAGCAGCGGAACAGCCAAGTTAGCCGGAATATCCGCCTGTATATCGGTGAGCAACAACCGAGCGGAACAATCATTTATCAACCCGTTTTTCCGCTCATCCGGCACACTGGGATCAACCGGCACGTAAACGGCGCCAGCTTTAAGAATCGCCAACTGAGCCACCACCAGTTCTATCGATCGCTCTAACAGGAGCGCAATATGATCACCGGGATAAACCCCTTGTTCGATTAACTGATAAGCCAGCCGGTTAGCTCGCGTATTCAGCTCCGTATAGCTTAGCGTTTTATCTCCGGCTATCAGCGCCGTCGCCGCTGGGGTCTTCTCCACCTGTTGTTCAAACAACTGATGGACACATAGCTGATCAGGATAGACGGTTTCCGTGGCGTTCCAGGTTTCCAGCAACAAGGTACGCTCCGCTTCCGGCAGGATGTCCAATCCCCGAACGGGCATTTCTGGAGCTTGCTCCAGCGCTTCCACCAGACTCCCCAGTGCCTGTTGCATATAACCGCATAGGCTTTCCGGATCAAACGGTTGCACTACCTGAGCCGTCAGCCCCAGAGTAGAACCCCCATCCTCTACCGACAGCACAAACGGATAGTTAGTTCGCTCCTGTTCGCCCAAGAATTCAATCCCGGCCATTGTTTCATCCAAAGGATCTGGTTGCTCATTATGGCGATAGTTCAACAGGGCACTAAAGAGTGGCACACCGCTGTCAACCCCACTGCATCGTTGAGCCAACGCCAACGGAGCATGCTCATGCTCCAACAATTCAGCCAGTCGCAGATGTGCCTCCCGCACACTATCTCGTACCGGGGTCTCATCCATATCCAGCCGCAGCGGCAGGGTATTGATAAACAACCCCATTCCTTCCCCCACGGCCATGCGCCCAAACAGGACGGTACCAAACACCACTTTCTCTTGTCCGCTGGTACGCGATAACACCTGCGCCCAGGCCAGATGACACAACGCCGCCAGACTGACGCCCAAACGCCGAGCTTGACTGCGCAGACGGTCATTTAGCTCAGGAACCAACATCCGATGAGATTCGGTCTTCTGAGATCCATCACGATGCACGCCCGTCAGCCCAAACGGCAACGTTGGTTCATCCACTGCCGCCAACATATCAGTGAAGAAGCGGGTATGCGCTGCCTGACTTACCCCCAACCGGGCCTCAGCCACCAGATTACGGAACGGCACCGGAGCAGGTAGGCACTCCTCCTGTCCGGCAAAATAAGCCTGCACTTCATGGTGCATCACTTCCATCGTTTCATGGTCACCGATCAAGTGATGCTGTAATTCCAGTAAAAACCAGCGGCCATCGGTTTCCTGAGCGATAACAAAATGCAGTAGCGGCGCCTGACTCAAGTCAAGACGATACCAAGCAGGATCAAAACGCCGGGTTAACTGGTCAATCACTGGACCGTCAGCTGGATCCAGCGTCAGTTCCGTCACGGGCAACCGTGCCCGACACCAGACCACCTGCGCCGGCACGGATAATCCTTGCCAGATAAACGCCGTCCGCAGGATGTCATGGCGATCAACCACCTGTTGCACCGCCGCCAGATAACGGTCCAGCAAAGACCGATTAGCAAAAGCCACCGGATAGAGCACCAGATAGGGGTCACCTTCCTGTTCCAACAGGTGGTGGAACAGGATACCGTCCTGTAACGGCGACAACGCATAGATATCCTGAATATTCGTTATCCCACCCGGAACCTGCTCAACGATGCGGTCAATGTCAGTCTGAACCAAATCAATCAGCGGCAACATCGCCGGCGTCAGCGCCGTGGTGGCTGGAGTGATGACGTTAAGCGGGACTATCACAGCCTGATGCTGTCCCAACGTTTGAGCCAATGCTGACAGCACCGGCGACTGGAACAGATCACGTGCCGTCAGTGTCAAACCCAGGTGGCGCAAGCGCTCAATCATCTGTACGCCGAGTAGGGAATGACCGCCCAACGCAAAGAAACTGTCATGCCGGCTGATGTATTCAATGCCCAATAGTTCACGCCAGATGTCCGCCAGAGTGATCTCAGCCTTCCCTTGTGGCGCTTCATAAACCTGACGGGCAAAATCGTTTTCCCCGGGCGCAGGCAACGCCCGACGATCCAGCTTGCCGCTCGGGGTCTGCGGGAAGGTATCCAGCCGCACAAAGGCCGCCGGCACCATATAGTCAGGCAAAATGGCACTCAGGTATTCACGCAAATCAGCCACCAATCGCTCATTCGCTTCCGCCTCCACATAAGCCACCAGCCGTTTGCCCTGATCGCCATCCAGTGCCAACACCGCCGCCTCTCGTACCGCCGGGTGTTCCGTCAGTCGGGTTTCAATTTCCCCCAGTTCAATCCGAAAACCGCGAATTTTAACCTGCTCATCGTTACGGCCCAGAAATTCCAGGTCACCGTCCGGCAGGTAGCGGGCTAAATCCCCAGAGCGATACATCCGTTCACCAGATAGCGGACTAAAAGTATCCAACATAAAACGTTCCACACTCAACGCCGGCCGGTTCAGATAACCTCGTGCCACACCCACGCCACCAATATACATCTCGCCCACGCCACCTACCGGTACCAGTTCGCCATATTTGTCCAGCAGGTAGATACGGGCATTTTTAGCCGGTCTGCCGATAGAATGGGCATCCTCCGGCGATAACACGTCTTTATAGGTCACCGTCACGGTGTTTTCCGTCGGGCCATAACCATTCAACAACCGAGGCCGGTGGCCGGCTTGTCTAAACCAGTCCTGAATGGCACTCTTTTTGACCGCCTCACCCCCAATGATGATGAGCCGGAGACAATCCGGCAGCGGTAATCCTGAATCTCTGGCCGCCAGTTCAGACCAGAATAAAGTCGGCAGTGACATCACCGTAATACGATATTGTCGGGTTAAAGCAACAAATTCTGGTATCGACGCCAGCCAGCTATCATCCCGGATAACCAGTGTGGCCCCGTTGCATAATGACGAGAAGAAATCTTCCATTGAAACATCAAACGCAAACGCGGCAAATTGCAATAGCCGATCTTGTGCAGTGACGGCATAGGTGTCATTAAAACCCAGATAACGTTGATAAATCGCCTGATGTTCCACCATCACCCCTTTCGGCTGTCCGGTTGAGCCGGAGGTGTAAATCACATAGGCCAGATGCTGTGGCGTTAACGCCGGGATCTGCGGATTGCTGTCGGGCTGGTCAAGTTGGATATTCGGATCAAGTACCGTCATGCCTACCAGCGCCTGTTCGCCCAGCGCCGCCCGGCCAGCTTCATCAACCAGTACCACTGACGGGGCACTATCACTCAGAATATACGCCAGACGTTCCCGCGGATAAGTTGAATCCAGCGGCACATAAGCCCCGCCGGCTTTCAGTACCGCCAGCAAAGCCACCACCATTGCCGGTGAGCGTGCCACGCAAATCGCCACCCGCCTATCCGGTGTGACACCTAGCGCCATCAGTTGATGAGCCAGCCGGTTAGCACGGATATTCAATTCCGCATAACTGAGGGTCTGTTCTTGATATTCTAATGCCGTGGCGTGCGGGGCTTGCTCTGCCTGTTGTTCAAACAATTGATGAATACATAATGGGTCAGGATAAGGGGTATCAGTGGCATTCCAGGTTTCCAGTAACAGGGTACGTTCAGCCTCAGATAACAAATTAAGCTGCCAGATAGGAACTTCCTCTCCCTGCCTTTTTGACGCTGCCAGCATCTGTAAATGTTCACCCATGCGCATAACCACTTCTGTGCTCAGGCGATTTTCATCGTAGATCCAACGAAAACCACCCTGCGCATTGATTTGGAGGGTCAGCAATTCGCCGGGCACCGGCTGATCACACGGCCTATCCTCCGCGATGGCAGCAACGGCGATCCGCCATGGCCGGTGGGTTGTCAACGCCGGAATAGCCCACAATGAAGGAGAACGCGAGAGGAAATCTCGACTAAATGTGTGGTGCCGGGCCAACCGGGCCAGCTCGCCATCCAGCCAGTTAGCTACCATATGCCACGGTTTATCAAACGCCACCTCAACGACCATTGGCACCACCGATGCCAGATCTGCCGACGTATCGCTTACGCCATCCACACACCAGCCAATTTGGAATGTAGCCTGCTGAGTCAAACGCGCAAGATAGATAACGAATGCCTGTAACAACGTTCGCAGTGGCTCTTCTTCACCATTTTTTGGCAATGGGGAGTGCCAGTCACTGATTACCCAGCAGGGTTCCGCTTGCTCTCCGGCGGTTTCGAAAGGTAATTGAAGGGGTTCAAAGCAGCAAGGCGTTCATACCAGAATGATTCATTGGAAGTAAACGTCTGGGGAATATTCTTTACATTCTGAGTCGGTGGTAAAGTGTCATTTGCACTGATTATGTTTTCTGATGTTTGAGAGAGGAGTTCAGCGTTAAGAGCACTTCCTGCTTGAGCAATGCTATCTTTCATTTACGACCTCAACGAATCTGTTAGAAATTTGAAAACTGTCATTCCTGACAGCCATCACCCGTATTTTTCTTACTTCTTACCCCCAAGAAATAACCGATATCTCTTCAAAATACGCAAATATTGGATGCCATAGCCCGGTTAATAGCCATATCATTCACAACACTACGATGCTAATTCCCCTGACAGCAAAATAAATAATTCAATGTATGATCTGGAATAAAATATTCCATTTTTGCTCCTGTTTTTTAGATAAATTAGATTAATTCTCTATAACTCCCATTGGCTGATGATAAATTACACAATTAAAGACAAGACAATTCCCTGCATTCATGATGCATATTTAACAAAAATATAACCTCAGGTTCAAAACAATCACATACGATATTATTTTATAACAACAAAAGAGTACCCCTAGTGTAGATGCCATAAGCAAACCCACACCAACTTAAGCACATTGCTTTATAACCATTAAATTCCATTACAAATAGAAATGTTATTTAACCCAGTACCACCCAGAAACAATTATAATTTATAATTAACTCCACAACATATTATTCAATAATAATAAAATAATGTAACAGGAATAATTATCAACCATGTATAATATTGATTTAAAATACAAAAAAACCTGGGAGATCGCTCTTTGATGCGATTTTTCGGACATCCGGCGATATTGACCATTACGAGGTATAAGCAGGAAAAAAATTTAATGTTATTCAGTTCAAAAACACCGACTAACATAGACACTGAGACTATCCGCCACCGTTTTTTCACTCTTATTATCCCAAGTTATTTAAAATAAAAAAATATATATCAAGGGGAGATCATGAAATTAAAGCTGATTAAATCAGCCTACATGACCACCAGAAAACACATTGCCATTATCAAATTTTCGATTATTTTTATCAGAATAAATATTCTCAACAATTACTCTACAACTAAATATATATTCGAGATACCCGTTTAATCAAAAAAACATAATAAAATTAATAATAAAACCCGATTTAGATCACATAATAGAGAATAACAACAATAATAATAACGAACAAATATAATCAAACAGCTTGTTATGAAAATTATCCCTGTCATTATTTTGTTTTACTACAAAAATAATCCGGTATAAACAATATATACCGGATTATCACACCAACATTAAATTATTCAATATTGATTAATTTATCAGTATTGCAGCGCCTCCTCATCACAATACATTGCCAACGCCCTATTCAGAGCCTGAGCTAAAGCGATTCTATGTTCCTTATTCTCCATCAAACTCGCATGGTTACCCGGAACAGCAATCAATTGAAGTAAAGAATCAGGCATTACCCGCCCCCAACCTAACGATGGGTCCATAGTTAAAGGCTTCGGTTCTTCATTCACAACAAAAGGATTAGGAGGGGAAGGCTCCATCGCATAAAACTGATGCAGCGTTACCGCTAATGCCTGCGGCTCATACTCTTTGACTATTTGTATATAATGCTCTCCCTGCTCCCAACGTTTTGCGACTAAATCAGGGCGCAAACTGGCGGGGTATAACGCCAGTTCCTGTGCCGCTTCAATAAATTGCACCAAATTCAGTTCATCAATTCGCCGGTACAATGCCGCAACCTCTTCTGTATGTTCCTCCTCAAGCTGCTTTGCTAACGCATCAAGGAACAGATGGTTAAGTTGCACAGGCTCCTCGCTGACATCATGAGGAGCCGGCGTATCAATCAATCCCAGGAAGTTAACCATTTCCCCAGCATGTAAAAGCCACTGGGCAACGGCATAAGCCAATATGCCGCCGGAAGAGTAACCCGCTATCCGGTACGGACCTGTCGGTTGAACCGCTTTCATCAAGTTGATCATTCTGACCGCCTGTTCTTCCATCGTTGACATCGGTTCTTCACTGATGGACGGCCAGGGCAACGTATAAACCGGATAGTCTGACCGGATATGTTGAGCCAGCCCGTAAACATAGGAATAATCTTCCATTCCACTGGGTACAAAGAACAGTGGCAGCTCCGTTCCACCCGGTCGCACCGGTATGGCACTGGTCTGCGGCTGAGACAGCAAATCTGAGGTGATTTTTGCCGCCAATTCGGACAACACAGGGAATTGGAACAAGGCATTCAAGGTACAAATCAAACCCTGACCAGCGACAAGATTGACCATTCGCATGGCAAGCAGAGAATGACCGCCCAAGGCGAAGAAGTTGTCATGCCGGCTGATCTGTTCAATCCCCAGTAATTCACGCCAAATGTCCGCCAATGCTATTTCTGTTCTCCTCGCGGTGCGGCGTAACCTGACGGGCAACCGCTTTTTCGTCCGGTGCGGGTAATGCCCGGCGATCCAGCTTGCCGTTTCGGGTCAGTGGGAAAGCATCCAGCCTGACAAACGCTGACGGTATCATATATTCAGGTAATCGGGCTGACAGATGCGAACGCAAATGTTGAGCCAGTTCTTCCTCATCATCCGCGACCACATAAGCGACCAGACGCTTATCCTCCCCTTTGCTATAAGTGACCACCAGAGACTCCTGAACTGAAGGGTATTCCATCAGACGCGCCTCTATCTCGCCGGGTTCTATACGGAATCCCCGGATTTTTACCTGCTGATCATTGCGTCCCACATAAATCAGGTTACCATCCGACAAATAACGGGCAAGGTCACCGGTCCGATACATGCGGGCACCCGGAATAGTTGAAAATGGGTCATCCAGAAAACGCTCTGCGGTCAGATCCGGCCGGTTCAGATAACCCCGGGCGACACCCACACCACCGAGATAGAGTTCACCTACCGCACCCCGCGGTACCGGCTGACCCCGCGCATCAAGCAAGTAGATACGGGTATTGTTTATGGGACGGCCGATAGGGATCTCCTCCCNGTGATAATCGGCNGGACAATGCCAGGCCATGACCGCAACGGTGGCTTCGGTTGGGCCATAAATATTAAAGGTGTTATACCTGCCCGCTAATGATTGTAATAACGCAGAACCCAGCGCCTCCCCTGCCAGTATCAAGGTTAAATGCGTTTGTAACGGCGGGAGTTCGTGGGCATTCTGAAGGACGGCAGGCGGCAAAGTCAGATGAGTAATACGTTGTTCATCCAGATAATGCCACAATGCCTGCCTATCATAGCGGACATCGTCTGACAGAATATGANGNGGC
>NZ_AYSJ01000002.1:991115-1005411 GCF_000517265.1 Photorhabdus khanii NC19 | reverse complement strand
TCCACCATAGGCCATCACAATATCCGCAACGCTGGCGTCAAAACTCATGGAAGCAAATTGCAAAACCCGGCTATCCGGTTTAACACCTAAGCGTTCAATATGGTCGATTGCCAAATTTATTACGCCACGATGTTCCACCATCACCCCTTTGGGCACACCGGTGGTACCCGAGGTATAAATCACATAAGCCAGTTGTCTTGAATGCAGTGATAACACTTGAGGGTTGCTGTCCGGTTGTCCCCAATCAGTATCCGGTTCTAATACCGTCAACCCTTTCAGTGCATCCTGACCCAAAGCCGTACGCCCCATCGCATCCGCCACCACCATGACAGGAGTCGCATCACTTAAAATACCCCTCAAACGGTCACCCGAATACGCAGGATCCAGTGGAATATAAGCACCTCCGGCCTTCAATATAGCCAGCAACCCTATCATCATTGATGCAGAACGGGAGACACACAGCGC
This sequence comes from Photorhabdus khanii NC19, assembly GCF_000517265.1. Lineage (GTDB taxonomy): Bacteria > Pseudomonadota > Gammaproteobacteria > Enterobacterales > Enterobacteriaceae > Photorhabdus > Photorhabdus khanii. The sequence continues at coordinate 1,004,946 of NZ_AYSJ01000002.1, read as the reverse complement.
AACACGTTGCTCCGGTATCACCCCCTGTGCAATAAGCTCATGGGCCAACCGGTTTGCCCGTCGGTTCAGTTCAGCATAGCTCAGTGTCTCAGCCCCACACACAAGTGCTGTCGCATTCGGTGTCCTTTGCACCTGCTGTTCAAATAACTGATGAATGCACAACGAGTCAGGATAAGCTGTTTCAGTGGCATTCCAGTTTTCCAGCAATAGTCTGCGCTCTGCCGGTGCCAAAATATCGATTTCCCCAACAGGCTGTTGAGGATGGGCCACCATCGTTTGCAGTACCGTGTGCAAATACCCCACATAGCGTTCGATTGTTGGTTGATCAAACAGCGCCGTGGCATAACTCAATGCGCCCACAATCCTGCCATTCTCCTCCGTCAGTTCTAATTCCAGATCAAACTTGACTGCGTCAAAAACAGGATCAACAAGCGAGACAGCCAACCCGGGCAGTTCCCATTCCGGATCCTCATTGTTATGCCAGGCAAATATCACCTGGAACAACGGGGTATGCGCCAGTCTGCGCGGCGGCTGCACAATTTCCACCACCTGTTCAAACGGCAAGTCCTGATGCGCCTGCGCCGCCAAAGCGGTTTGCCGCACACGCGCCAGCAATTCAATGACATTCGGCGCACCCGATAAATCAATACGTAAAGCCAGCGTATTCACAAAGAAACCAATCAGCGGTTCTACTTCCTGGTGACTGCGGCCTGCACTCGGGGTGCCAATAACCAGATCCTCCTGACCTGACAGACGCGACAGGACCGTCGCCCAGGCGGACAACAGGGTCATAAATAACGTGACGCCTTGCTGTTCGCTCAGTTGCTTAAGAGAAGTCGTTAATTCCGCATCCAGATCGATGAGCATCACATCCCCGGCAAACGACTGCTCAAGAGGACGTGGCCGATCGGTTGGCAAATCCAGTAACACCGGCGCGTCAGCCAGCAGGGTACGCCAATAGTCCGATTGCGTCTGGACCTGTTCAGCCGACAACCACTGACGCTGCCAGGCGGCGTAATCAGGATATTGAATCGCCAGCGGGGGTAAAGGATCCGGTTGCCCGGTCAGAAAGGCCGTATAGAGCGTGTTCAGTTCACTTATCAACACGCCTACAGACCAGCCGTCTGACACAATGTGATGCTGGGTGAGTAGGAACCGGTATTCATCATCCGTGAGCCGGATAAGGCTGGCACGGATAAGCGGGCCATGACTGAGATCAAATGACGTACTGGCTTCCCCAATGCTCAGATGTTCAAGCCTGATTTCGGCATCCGGTATCCCACGCAGGTCATACTGAGACAACGGCAGCCCACTGTCCGCAGACAACAGTTGCACTTGTGGCTGACTATCAACGGAGACAGAAACGAAGACGGAACGTAACGCTTCATGACGAGCAAACAAGGTATCAAGCGCCTGCTGCCAGGCAACGATATCCAACTGACCACACAAGCGCAGTGCCATCGGGATATGATAAATATCACTAACCCCCTCAAACTGGGCAAGGAGCCACAAACGCTGTTGAGCGAATGATAACGGCAACGCCCCCTCGCGGGATATCGGCATAATGGCGGGTAATATCCTGCGCTGTGCATCAAACCGGGCACGCATGATCTCAGCAAAGGCCATTAAAGTGGGTGCTTCAAACAATGTGCTCAGTGGTAGTTCGATACCCAGCACGGCTATCCGGTTCATCATCCGTACCGCCAACAGCGAATGACCGCCCAACGCAAAGAAACTGTCATGCCGGCTGATCTGCTCAATCCCCAAAACTTCACACCAGATAGCCGCCAGCGCAATTTCAGCTTCCCCTTGCGGCGCTTCATAGACCTGACGAGCAAAGGCTTCATTGTCCGGTACCGGCAACGCTCGACGATCCAGCTTACCGTTCGGAGTCAATGGCAACACATCCAGCCTGACAAACGCTGACGGTATCATATACTCGGGTAACAGGGCCGACAGATACGAACGCAAATGTTGAGCAAGCTTTTCCTCAGCATCCGCTACGACATAGGCCACCAAGTGTTTATCCTCTCCTTTGCCATAAGTGACCACCAATGACTCCCGGACCGAAGGGTATTCGGTCAGCCGAGCTTCAATTTCACCCGGTTCAATCCGGAAACCGCGGATTTTGACCTGCTGGTCATTACGGCCAATAAATACCAAGTTGCCGTCTGGCAAGTAACGGACTAAATCCCCGGTTCGGTACATCCGGGCATCGGGTCTATCACTAAATGGGTCAGACAAGAAACGTTCAGCCGTCAATTCTGGCCGGTTCAGGTAGCCACGGGCGACAGCGACTCCCCCAATGTAAAGCTCACCAGCGACACCCATTGGGACAGGTTCCTCGTGGGGATCGAGAATATAGAGTTGGGTATTGGAAATTGGGCGACCAATCGGTACGTTATCAACAAAACGGCTCGGGTGATGGGTATCAAACACGGTACAACCCACGACGGTTTCGGTTGGGCCATACTCGTTGATGATGCGTGATCCAGGCGATAGTGTTCGCCAGAGTGCGACCGTGGAACTGGGCAACGTCTCTCCGCCCACAACAAAGCAATGCGCAGGGCATGTTCGACCCGCAGTTTTCAATTCCTGGCCCATTGCTGAAAGATGGCTGGGGGTAATTTTAACCAGAGCACCCGATTCCATTGACAACAGTGTGGGGAGCAGCTCAATCAGCTCCTGCCCATCACGGAGCAAGCGGATTTTACCACCACACAGTAAAGGCAGGTAAAGACTGGTGACCGTGGCATCAAAGGCTAACGGTGACGAAATGATACTATCGAATGGCCTTTCAGCCAGGTAATCACTCCGCGCCCATAGCAGATAGTTGCAGACACCACAATGTTCCAGTATCGCCCCTTTCGGTGTACCGGTTGAGCCGGAGGTGTAAATCACATACGCCAGATGTCGTGAAGTTAATGCGGGTATTTGTGGGTTGTCGTCCTGCGGGTGAAGCAATGCATTCGGGTCGAGTACGGTCAATTCTGCCAGTGCCTTCTCACCTAACGCCGCACGTCCGGCCTTATCCGCCAGTAAAATAGCTGGCGCGGCATCCGTCAGAATATACGCCAGACGCTCCCCCGGATAGGTTGGATCCAGCGGCACATAAGCGCCTCCGGCTTTCAACACCGCCAACAATCCCACCACCATTGCCGGAGAGCGGGCCACACAAATCGCCACCCATTGGTCGGGTACTACGCCTAGCGCAATCAGCTGATGGGCCAGCCGGTTGGCACGGGCATTTAATTCGGCATAACTGAGCGTCTGCTCCTGATACACCAGCGCCGTAGCCTGCGGAGTTCGCTCTGCCTGTTGCTCAAACAACTGATGAATACATAACGCGTCAGGATAGGGGGATTGCGTCGCGTTCCAGGTTTTCAGCAACAACGTGCGTTCCGTTTCCGGCAAGATGTTCAGCGCCCGTACCGGTGTCTCCGGTGCCTGCTCAAGCGCCTCCACCAAACTCTCCAGCGCCTGCTGCATATAACCGCATATCCTGTCCGGCTCAAACGGTTGTACTACCTGAGCCGTCAGACCCAAAGTGGTGCCCCCGTCTTCCACCGACAGCACAAAAGGATAGTTAGTGCTCTCCTGTCCACCCAGGAATTCAATCCCGTCCATCGTTTCATTCAGCGGATCCAACTGATCATTATGCCGGTAGTTCAACAGGGCACTAAAGAGAGGCGTACCGTTGGCAACTCCACTGCACTGCTGGGCCAGCACCAGTGAGGCATGCTCATGCGCCAGCAACCCGGCCAGCCGTAAATGGGCCGCCCGCACGCTGTCCTGTACCGGGGTCTCATCGATATCCAGGCGTAACGGCAGAGTGTTAATAAACAGCCCCATCCCATTGTCAGCCCCTTCTCCCGCCGTCATGCGCCCAAACAGCACGGTACCGAATACCACTTTCTCCTGCCCGCTGGTACGCGATAACACCTGTGCCCAGGCCAGATGACACAACGCCGCCAGACTGACACCCAAATGCCGGGCCTGATAGCGAAGACGGTTATTTAACCGGGTCGTCAGCATCCGGTGGGATACCGTCTCCTGAGATCCATCATGGTGCACGTCCGCCAGCCCAAACGGCAGCGTGGGTTCATCTACCTCCGCAAGCATGTCGGTAAAGAAGCGGGTATGTTCCTCCTGACTGATACCCAACCGGGCCTGCGCCACCAGATTGCGGAACGGCACCGGCGCAGGCAGACTATCCTCCTGAGCCGTAAGATACGCCTGTACTTCGCGATTCATCACATCCAGCGTGGTATGGTCGCCAATCAGGTGATGCTGCAATTCCAGTAAAAACCAGCGGCCATCGTTCTCCTGTGCCACCACAAAACGCAGCAACGGCGCCTGGCCCAAATCAATACGATAATGACGGGGATCAAAACGTTGTACCAGTTGATCACCCACCGGCCCATCAGCCGGGTCCAGCGTCAATTCAATGACCGACAACGGTGCCTGACGCCAAACCACCTGAGCCGGTACTGACAACCCTTTCCAGATAAAGGCGGTACGCAGAATATCGTGCCGATCAACCATCTGTTGTACCGCGCCCAAATAACGGTCCAGCAGAGGCCGGTTAGCAAAGGCCATCAGGTCAACTAACAAATAGGGATCACCTTCGTTTGCCAGTAAGTGGTGAAACAAAATACCGTCCTGCAACGGTGACAGGGCATAGATATCCTGAATATTGGTCATCCTGCCCGGCACCTGCTCAACAATACGGTCAATATCTGACTGAGTCAGATCAATTAGCGGCAACATCGCCGGTATCAGCGTCGTCGTCGCGGGTGTAATCACATTAGCCGGTACCCTTACCGCGTGATGCCGTCCCAACGTTTGCGCCAGTGCCGACAATACCGGCGACTGGAACAAATCACGCGCCGTCAGTGTCAGCTCCTGGTGACGCAGGCGTTCAATCATCCGCACAGCCAGCAGCGAGTGCCCTCCCAAGGCAAAAAAGCTGTCATGCCGGCTGATCTGTTCAATCCCCAGTAATTCACGCCAAACAGCTGCCAGAGCGATTTCCGTTTCGCCTTGCGGGGCCTCATAAACCTGACGGGCAACGGCTTCACCATCCGGCACCGGTAGCGCACGACGATCCAGTTTACCGTTCGGGGTCAATGGCAACGCCTCCAGACGCACAAAGGCTGACGGCACCATGTAGTCAGGTAAAATGGGACTCAGGTGAGCACGCAAGCTCACCGCCAGTCCCTCATCCGCAGGTGCCACCACATAGGCAACCAGCCGCTTATCCTGCCCATCACCCAATGCCAACACCGCAACCTCACGCACTGCCGGGTGTTCTGCCAACCGGGCCTCAATTTCACCCAGTTCAATGCGGAAACCGCGAATTTTGACCTGCTGATCGTTGCGGCCCAGGAATTCCAGATTGCCGTCCGGCAGGTAACGGGCCAAATCCCCGGTCCGGTACATGCGTGCATCCGGATTGTCACTAAAGGGATCGATCAGGAAACGTTCGGCGGTCAATTCAGGACGATTGAAATAACCCTGAGCAACCCCATCTCCGCCCACATAAATCTCACCGATTACACCTAACGGTACCGGCTGCTCATAAGCATCCAGCAGATAAACCCGGGTATTCGCTATCGGCCGGCCAATGGGGATCCGGCTCACACCCTGCGGTATCGCCGTAATAGGGTATATCGTGGCAAAGGTGGTTCCCTCACTTGGACCATAGGCCTGCAATAATTGTTGTGGCGGACGATTATCCAGAACTTGGGCAATCACCTGTAAATCAGGGATATCTCCACCGAAAATCAGGATTTTAATCTGCGGAAAAACCGGGGATAACTCTGCCGCCAGCCGGTTAAACAACCCGATGGTCAGCCACAGCACCGTGATGTGGTGAGCTTGTAAAGCCAGTACAAGCTCCTGTGGTGTCAATAACGTGGCATGGTCGATAACCACCAGCGCGCCACCGTTGAGCAACGGTGCCCAAACTTCAAATGTGCTGGCATCAAAAGCCGGATTCGCCGTAAAGGCCACCCGGTCATCCGGTCCGATTTCAGCATAGCCATTATTGATGACCAGCCGGACCACCGCACGGTGAGGCACTACCACCCCTTTGGGCATGCCCGTTGAACCGGAGGTATACATGATATACGCTGACCCGGTGCTGGAACGCGGTAAGTCAGGATTGATACGATCTTCCTCTCTGCTCGTATTATTTTCATCAGAGAGACAAAACAGCGGAACCGAGAGGCCGACCGGCGTATCAGATTGCGCATCAATAATCAGCAACTTAGCTGAACAATCATTAATCAGCCAATTTCTCCGTTCGTCCGGCACGCTGGGATCTATCGGAACGTAAACAGCACCGACCTTAAGGATAGCTAATTGGGCCACCACCAATTCCCTCGATCGTGCTAACAAAGTCGCCACATGTTCATTTGGGCAAACGCCTTGTTCGATCAGTTGACGAGCTAACCGGTTAGCGCGGGCATTTAATTCAGCGTAACTCAGCGTTTGATCTCCCACTACCAGCGCGATGGCCTCCGGGGTTTTCTCCACCTGTTGTTCAAACAATTGATGGATACATAACTCCCCAGGATACGTGGTTTCCGTCTCGTTCCACGTTTTTAACAGCAAAGTACGCTCCGCTTCCGGCAGGATTTCCAATGCCCGAACGGGCATTTCCGGTGCTTGCTCCAAGGCTTCCACCAGACTCTCCAGCGCCTGTTGCATATAACCGCATATCTTTTCCGGAGCAAACGGCTGTACTACCTGAGCAGTCAGCCCCAGGGATTCACCAAAATCCTCCACCGACAGCACAAACGGGTAGTTGGTCCGCTCCTGTCCGTCAATAAATTCAATACCGCTGATGAGTTCATTCGATGTTGCCGGCAAGGTGTTATGCCGATAGTTCAACAGGGCACTAAAGAGTGGAATGTCACCCTGCACACCACTGCACCGCTGGGCCAGCGCCAATGAAGCATGTTCATGCGACAGCAATCCGGCGAGTCGGGCATGAGCAGCATGCACGCTGTCCTGTACCGGGGACTCATCCATATCCAGCCGTAACGGCAGGGTATTAATAAACAACCCCATGCCACTGTCAGCGCCATCCCCCACCTGCATCCGTCCAAACAGCACGGTGCCGAACACCACGTTCTCCTGCCCGCTGGTACATGACAAAACCTGCGCCCAGGCCAGATGGCACAACGACGCCAGACTGACCCCTAAATACCGAGCCTGACGACGCAAACGGTCATTCAGTGTGCCGGTCAGCATCCGATGAGATTCCATCACCTGTGAGCCATCGTAGTGCACCTCTGTCAGCCCGAACGGCAGCGTAGGTTCATCCACCGCCGCCAGCATCTCGGTAAAGAAGCAGGTATGTTCCTCCTGACTGACGCCCAACCGGGCCTGAGCCACCAAATTACGGAACGGTGCCGGCACCGGTAGTCTCTCCTCCTGACCGGTAAGATACGCCTGTACTTCGCGGTTCATCACTTCCATCGTTTCATGGTCACCAATCAAGTGATGCTGCAATTCCAATAAGAACCAGCGACCGTCAGTTTCCTGAGCGATGACAAAATGCATTAGTGGGGCCTGACTCAGGTCGAGACGATGATGGCCCGGATCAAAACGCCGGGTTAACTGGTCAATGACCGGACCATCAGCCGGATCCAGCGTCAGTTCAGTCACTGGCAATTGCGCCTGACGCCAAACTACCTGTGCCGGGACTGACAATCCTTGCCAAATAAAAGAAGTACGCAAGATGTCATGGCGATCAACCACCTGTTGCACCGCCGCCAGATAATGGTCCAGCAGAGCACGGTTAGCGAAGACCACTGGATAGAGCAACAGATACGGGTCACCTTCCTGCTCTAGCAAGTAATGGAACAGAATACCGTCCTGTAACGGCGACAGGGCATAGATATCCTGAATATTCGCCACTCCACCCGGCACCTGCCCGACAATGTGATCAATCTCAGCCTGAGTCAGATCAATCAGCGGCAACATTGCCGGTGTTAACGCCGTGGTGGCCGGCGTAATCACATTAGCCGGCACCTTCACCACCCGGTGTCGTCCCAATGTTTGCGCCAGTGCCGACAGCACCGGCGACTGGAACAAATCACGCGCTGCCAGTGTCAATCCCAAATGACGCAGGCGTTCAATCATCCGCACCGCAAGCAATGAATGGCCGCCCAGGGCAAAGAAGCTGTCATGTCGGCTGACCTGCTCAATGCCCAGTAATTCACGCCAAATGGCCGCCAGAGCGATCTCAGCCTCCCCTTGCGGGGCTTCATAGACCTGCCGGGCAAATGCCGCCTCCCCCGGTGCCGGTAATGCCCGGCGATCCAGCTTGCCATTCGGGGTCTGTGGGAAGGACTCCAGACGCACAAAAGCCGCCGGGACCATATAGTCGGGTAAAACGGCGCTCAGGTGTTCGCGCAAAAGGGTCGTCAATCCCGTTTGCTCCTCTGCGGCCACATAGGCGACCAATCGTTTACCCTGCCCATCATCCAGTGCCAGTACCGCCGCCTCTTGCACCGCCGGGTGTTCCACCAGTCGGGTTTCAATTTCCCCCAGTTCAACCCGGAAACCACGGATTTTCACTTGTTGGTCGTTACGGCCCAGGAATTCCAGATCGCCATCCGGCAGATAGCGGGCCAAATCCCCGGTACGATACATCCGGGCACCGGATACCGGACTAAAAGGATCCGGCATAAAACGTTCTCTGCTCAGTTCCGGCTGGTTAAGATAACCGCGCGCTACCCCGACGCCGCCAATATACATTTCGCCAACACAGCCTGCGGGTACCGGTTGACCATATTTATCCAACAGGTAGATACGGGCATTTTTAGCCGGACGGCCGATAGAACGGGCATCTTCCAGGGATAGAACGTCCTTATAAGTCACCGTCACGACATTTTCAGTCGGGCCATAACCGTTCAATAGCCGGGGCCGGTGGCCTTCCAGCCTGAACCAGTCCTGAATGGCATTCTTTTTGACTGCTTCACCGCCAATAATGATGAGCCGGAGGCAATCCGGCAGCGGTAACCCGCTATCTCTGGCCGCCAGTTCAGACCAGAACAGGGTCGGCAGTGACATCACCGTAATACCATGTTGCCGGGTTAAGGCAATAAATTCCGGCACCGACGCCAGCCAACTGTCATCCCGCATCACCAATGTGGCCCCATTGCATAATGACGAGAAAAAATCTTCCACTGAAACATCAAAGGCAAACGCGGCAAATTGCAACACCCGGTCTTGTGCGGTGACAGCATAGGTGTCATTAAAGCCCAGATAACGTTGATAAATCGCCTGATGTTCTACCATCACCCCTTTCGGCTGCCCGGTTGAACCGGAGGTGTAAATCACATACGCCAGATGCTCAGGCGTCAATGCCGGGACTTGCGGGTTACTGTCCGGCTGGTCTGGCAAAATATTCGGATCCAGCACCGTCAGCCCGGCCAACGCCTCTTTACCCAACACTGACCAGCCGGTCGTATCAGCCAAGACCACCGACGGTGCCGTATCATTCAGGATATACGCCAGACGCTCACCCGGATAGGTTGAATCTAACGGCACATAAGCACCGCCAGCTTTCAGCACGGCTAACAATGCCACCACCATCGCCGGGGACCGCGTCACGCAAATCGCCACCGGCTGGTCGGGTACCACACCCAGCGCCATCAATTGGTGGGCCAGGCGGTTGGCGCGGGCATTTAATTCCGCATAACTGAGCGCCTGCTCTTGATACACCAGTGCCGTCGCCTGCGGGATTTGCTCTGCCTGCTGTTCAAACAACTGATGAATACATAATGCCTCAGGATAGGAAGTTTCCGTGGCATTCCAGGTTTCCATCAACAGTGTGCGCTCTGCTTCCGGCAACATGTTCAAGGCCCGTACCGGGGTCTCCGGAGCCTGCTCAAGGGCCTCCACCAGACTTTCCAGCGCTTGCTGCATATAATCGCATAGTCTTTCCGGATCAAATGGTTGTACCACATTAGCGGTCAGCCCCAACGTGGTGCCCCCATCCTCCACCGACAGCCCAAAGGGGTAGTTAGTGCGCTCCTGTTCACCCAGGAATTCAATCCCGGCCATCGTTTCATCCAGCGGATCCAGCTGCTCATTATGCCGGTAGTTCAACAGGGCGCTAAAGAGAGGCGTACCACTGGCAACCCCGCTGCACCGCTGGGCCAACGCCAGTGAGGCATGTTCATGGGCCAATAATCCGGCCAGTCGCAGATGCACCGCCTGCACGCTGTCCCGTACCGGGGACTCATCAATATCCAGCCGTAACGGCAGGGTATTGATAAACAACCCCATGCCATTACCAGCACCTTCACCTGCCCCCATACGCCCAAACAGTACCGTGCCGAACACGACTTTCTCCTGCCCGCTGGTACGCGAAACTACTTGCGCCCAGGCCAGATGACACAACGCCGCCAAACTGACACCCAAACGCCGGGCCTGATGGCGCAGACGGTCATTCAATCCGCTGGGCAACATCCGGTAGAATTCCACCTCCTGAGATCCATCTCGATGCACCTCCGCCAGCCCAAACGGTAATGTGGGCTCATCCACTTCCGCCAGCATGTCAGTAAAGAAGCGGGTATGCGAAGCCTGACTTACCCCCAACCGGGCCTCCGCCACCAGATTGCGGAACGGCACTGGCTCAGGCAGGCTGTCCTCCTGCCCGGCAAAATAGGCCTGAACTTCGTGTTTCATCACTTCCATCGTTTCATGGTCGCCGATCAAGTGATGCTGCAATTCCAGTAAAAACCAGCGGCCATCGGTTTCCTGCGCGATAATAAAATGCAGTAGCGGGGCCTGACTCAAATCAAGACGATACCGGCCCGGATCAAAACGCCGGGTTAACTGGTCAATAACTGGGCCATCAGCCGGGTCCAGCGTCAGTTCCGTCACCGGCAAGGTCGCCTGACGCCAGACCACCTGCGCCGGCCCTGACAATCCTTGCCAAAGAAAAGCAGTGCGCAGGATGTCATGGCGATCAACCACCTGTTGCATTGCCGCCAGATAGCGGTCCAGCAGAGTGCGGTTAGCAAAAGCCACCGGATAGAGCACCAGATACGGGTCGCCTTCGTTCTCCAGCAAATGATGAAACAAAATACCGTCCTGCAACGGCGACAACGCATAGATATCCTGAATATTGGCTATCCCACCCGGCACCTGGCCGACGATGTGGTCAATGTCAGGCTGAGTCAAATCAATCAGCGGTAACATTGCCGGTGTCAACGCCGTGGTGGCCGGTGTAATGATATTCGGTGGTACTATCACGGCCTGATGCCGTCCCAACGTTTGGGCCAGGTCTGACAGCACCGGCGACTGGAACAGATCACGCGCCGCCAGTGTCAATCCCAGGCTACGCAAGCGTTCAATCATCTGCACGCCGAGCAGTGAATGACCGCCCAACGCAAAGAAGCTGTCATGTCGGCTGATCTGCTCAATGCCCAGTAACTCACGCCAGAGAGCCGCAATGGCGATCTCTGCCTCCCCTTCTGGGGCTTCATAAATCTGCCGGGCAAAATCGTCTTCCCTCGGCTCAGGCAACGCCCGGCGATCCAGCTTGCCATTCGGGGTCTGCGGGAAGGTCTCCAGGCGCACAAAGGCTGCCGGTACCATATAATCAGGCAAAATAGCACTCAGGTGTGCACGCAAATCAGACGCCAATCCCTCATTCACTGCCGCCACCACATAGGCAACCAAACGTTTGCCCTGCCCACCATCCAGCGACAGCACCACCGCTTCTTGCACTGCCGGGTGTTCCAGCAACCGGGTTTCAATTTCCCCCAGCTCAATACGGAAGCCGCGGATTTTCACCTGCTCGTCATTACGGCCCAGAAATTCCAGGTCACCATCCGGCAGGTAGCGGGCCAAATCCCCGGAGCGATACATCCGCGCACCGGCTACCGGACTAAAAGGATCCGGTATAAAACGCTCTGCGCTCAGTTCTGGCCGGTTAAGATAACCGCGCGCCACCCCAACGCCGCCAATGTACATTTCACCCACACAGCCTAAGGGTACCGGTTGACCATATTGGTCCAACAAGTAGATGCGGGCATTTTTAGCCGGCCGGCCAATAGAATGGGCATCTTCCGGGGATAACACGTCCTTATAAGTCACCGTCACGACATTTTCCGTCGGACCATAACCGTTCAACAGCCGGGGCCGATGGCCTTCCTGCCTGAACCAGTCCTGAACGGCGCTCTTTTTGATAGCCTCACCGCCAGTAATAATGAGCCGGAGGCAATCCGGCAGCGGTAACCCCGTATTTCTGGCCGCCAGTTCAGACCAGAACAGAGTCGGCAACGACACCACCGTAATACGATATTGTCGAGTTAAGGCAACAAATTCTGGTATCGACGCCAGCCAGCTATCATCCCGGATAACCAGTGTGGCACCGTTGCATAATGATGAGAAGAAATCTTCCACTGAAACATCAAACGCAAACGCGGCAAATTGCAATACCCGGTCTTGTGCGGTGACGGCGTAGGTGTCATTAAAACCCAGATAACGTTGATAAATCGCCTGATGTTCCACCATCACCCCTTTCGGCTGTCCGGTGGAGCCGGAGGTGTAAATCACATACGCCAGATGCTGTGGCGTTAACGCCGGGATCTGCGGATTGCTGCTGGGCTGGTCAAGTTGGATATTCGGATCAAGTACCGTCACGCCTACCAGCGCCTGTTCGCCCAGCGCCGCCCGGCCAGCTTCATCAACCAGTACCACTGACGGGGCACTATCACTCAGAATATACGCCAGACGTTCCCGCGGATAAGTTGAATCCAGCGGCACATAAGCCCCGCCGGCTTTCAGTACCCCCAGCAAAGCCACCACCATTGCCGGTGAGCGTGCCACGCAAATCGCCACCCGCTGGTCAGGCTCCACGCCCAGCGCCATCAGTTGATGAGCCAGCCGGTTAGCACGGGTATTCAATTCCGCATAACTGAGGGTCTGTTCTTGATATTCCAACGCTGTGGCGTGCGGGGCTTGTGCTACCTGTTGCTCAAACAGCTGATGGATACATAACGGGTCAGGATAAGGGGCTTCCGTGGCATTCCAGGTCTCCAGCAGTAACGTACGTTCAGCCTCCGGTAACACATTAAGCTGCCCGACGGGAATTTCATCTCCCCTCTTTTTTGACAATGCCAGCACCTGTAAGTGTTCACCCATCCGCTGAACCACTTCCTCGCTCAGACGGTTTGCATCATATATCCAGCGAAAACTGCCCTGTGCATTCACCTGGAGCGTCAGCAATTCACCGGATATCTTCTGATCACACGGTTTATCATCCTGTATCACCGAGACGGCGATCTGCCACGGCCAGCGGGTTGTCAGCGCCGGGATAGCCTGCAATGAAGGAAAGCGAATAAGGCGATCATGACTCAATGTCTGGTGCCGCATCAACTGGACAAGCTCGTTATCAATCCAGTCAGCTACCGACCTCCACAGCTTATCAAACTCCACCTCAACGACCATAGGCACCAGATCTGCTGATTTACCATTTACTTTATCCACGCACCAGCCGATTTGGAATTCGGTCTGCTGAGTCAGGCGCGCAAGATAGATCACAAATGTCTGCAACAGTGTCCGTAATGGGTCTTCTTCTCCGTTTCCTGGCAACGGGGAGTGCCAAAGACTCATTGTCCATCTGGGCTTCGCTTGCTCCCCAACCGTCTCGAAAGGTAACTGGAGCGGTTGCAAAGCGGCAAAGCGCTCATACCAGAATAATTCACCGGGTGTGAGTGCCTTGAGAATATTCTGTGTATTTTTGGTCTGTGATGAAGCGTCATTTGCACTGATTATGTTTTCTGATGTTTGAGAGAAG
>NZ_AYSJ01000002.1:987402-990907 GCF_000517265.1 Photorhabdus khanii NC19 | reverse complement strand
GCTACGATGCTAATTCCCCTGACAGCGAAATAAATAATTCAATGTATGATTTGGAATAAAACATTCCATTTTTGCTCCTGTTTTTTAGATAAATTAGATTAATTCTCTATAACTCCCATTGGCTGATGATAAATTACACAATTAAAGACAAGACAATTCCCTGCATTCATGATGCATATTTAACAAAAATATAACCTCAGGTTAAAAACAATCACATACGATATTATTTTATAACAACAAAAGAGTACCCCTAGTGTAGATGCCATAAGCAAACCCACACCAACTTAAGCACATTGCTTTATAACGATTAAATTCCATTACAAATAGAAATGTTATTTAATCCAATACCACCCAGAAACAATTATAATTTATAATTAACTCCAAAACATATTATTCAACAATAATAAAACAATGTAACAGGAATAATTATCAACCATGTATGATATTGATTTAAAATACAAAAAAAACCGGGAGATCGCTCTTTGATGCGATTTTTCGGACATCCGGCGATATTGACCAATACGAGGTATAAGCAGGAAAAAAATTTAATGTTATTCAGTTCAAAAACACCGACTAACATAGACATTGAGACTATCCGCCACCGTTTTTTCAATCTTATTATCCCAAGTTATTTAAAATAAAAAATATATATCAAGGGGAGATCATGAAATTAAAGCTGATTAAATCAGCCTACATGCCCCCCAGGAAACACATTATCATTATCAAATTTTCGATTATTTTTATCAGAATAAATATTTTCAACAATGACTCTACAACTAAATACATATTCGAGATACCCGTTTAATCAAAAAAATAAAATAAAATTAACAATAAAATTAGATTTAGATCACATAATAGAAAATAACAACAATAACGAAGAAATATAATCAAATAATTTATTATAAAAACCACCCTTTTCCTTATTCTGTTTTAGCATAGAAATAATCCGGCATAAACAATATATACCGGATCATCACACTAATATTAAATTATTCAATATTGATTAATATATCTGTATTATAACACCTCCCCGCCACAACTGATTGCCAACGCCCTGTTTATGGCCTGAGCTAAAGCGATTCTATGCTCATTATTCTCCAATAAACTAAAATGATTACCCGGAACAGCAATCAACCGAAGTAAAGAGTCAGGTATTATCTGTGCCCAACCTAACGATGGGTCTATAGTTAAAGTCTTCGGTTTTTCATCCGTAACAAAAGAACTAGCAGGGGGACGTTCCATCGCATAAAACTGATGCAGCGTTACCGTTAATACCCGTGGTTCATAATCTCCAACTATTTGCCCATAACGCTCTATCCGCTCCCAACTTTTTGCGACTAATTCAGGGCACAGATTGGCGGGGTATAACGCCAATTCCTGTGCCGCTTCAATAAATTGCACCAAATTCAGATCATCAATTCGCCGGTACAACGCCGCCATCTCCTGAGTGTGTTCTTCCCCAAACTGCCTGACTAACTCGTCAAAGAACTGATGTTTGAGTTGCATAGGCTGCTCCCTGATATAATGAGGAGCCGGCGTATCAATCAATCCCAGGAAGTTCACCGTCTCACCGGCATGCAAAAGCCCCTGGGCAATAGCATAAGCTAATACGCCGCCGGAAGAGTAACCCCATATCCGATACGGGCCTGCCGGTTGAACCGCTTTCATCAAGCTGATCATGCTGGCAGCCTGCTCTTCCATCGTCGGTACCGCTTCTTCATTGATGGACGACCAAGATACCGTATAAATCGGATAGCCTGACCGGATATGTTGAGCCAGCCCGAAGACATAGGAATAGTCTTCCATTCCACTGGGCACAAAGAACAACGGCAGTTCTGCTCCACCCGGTCGCACCGGTATGGCACTGCTTTGCGACTGAGACTGCAAATCTGAGGTGATTTTCGCTGCCAATGCGGACAACACAGGACATTGGAACAAAGCATTCAATGTACAAATCAACCCCTGACCGGCGGCAAGGTTTATCATGCGTATGGCAAGCAGTGAATGACCGCCCAGCGCGAAGAAGTTGTCATGCCGGCTGACCCGCTCAACCCCCAGCAATTCACACCAAATCGCCGCCAATGCCATTTCTGTTTCCCCATACGGTGGGGCGTAAACCTGACGGGCAACCGCTTTTTCGTCCGGTGCGGGTAATGCCTGACGATCCAGCTTGCTGTTAGGCGTCAGCGGGAAAGCATCCAGACGCACAAAGGCACCCGGCACCATATAATCAGGCAACAAAGCACTCAGATGTTCACGTAAACTGTTAACCAGCCCATCATTTGCCTGCGCCACCACATAAGCCACCAGATACTTGTCCAGCCCATCACCCAACGCCAGTACCCGCACTTCACTCACCGCCGGGTGTTCAGCCAAACGCGCCTCGATTTCCCCCAGCTCAATGCGGAAACCGCGGATTTTAACCTGCTGGTCATTACGACCAATGAACACCAGATTGCCATCCGGCAGATAACGGGCCAGATCGCCGGTACGATACATTCTCGCCCCCGGAGCCTCACTAAACGGATCTGTCAGAAAACGTTCAGCCGTCAGCTCAGGGCGGTTCAGATAACCCCGCGTCACACCTGCGCCACCAATATGCAGCTCACCAACGACCCCAAAAGGCACTGGCTGGCCCTGAGCATCCAGCAGATACACCCGCATGTTGGCCGTCGGACGGCCAATCGGGATCACCCCATCCGTATAATCTGACGGACAATGCCAAGTGGTGGCACACACCGTGGTTTCTGTCGGACCATAATCATTGAACAGATTTACCCGACTCCGCAATGCCTGAAGCAGCGCCGTACTGGGTGCTTCACCACCCAGTATCAAGGTTGGCTTTATCGTTAGCGCCGGTAAATCCCCCCCTTCCTGGAGAAAAGCCGGTGTCAGGAAAGCGTGCGTCACTTTCTGTTCTTCCAGATAATGCCAAAGGCGTAATGGATCCTGACGAACCGTGTCGGCAGGAATAACCAAACTGGCCCCACCACCCAATGCAGTCATCATTTCCGCGACACTGGCATCGAAACCAAAGGAAATAAACTGCAATATCCGACTGGTTACCTTCACGTCAAGCCGGGTAATTTGTGCCAGAGCCAGATTAACCACACTATGATGCTCAACCATCACCCCTTTCGGCGTGCCGGTTGAGCCGGAGGTATAAATCACATACGCCAGATGCCGTGAAGTCAAGGCAGGAACCTGCGGGTGACTGTCCGGCTGGTCAGGCAATCCATTCGGGTCAAGCACCGTCAGGCTCACAAGGACGTTCTCACCCAACGCTGTACGTCCGACGTTATCCGCCAGCAAAATAGCCGGTGCCGCATCAATCAAAATATGCCCCAAACGCTCACCCGGATAGGCAGGATCCAGCGGCACATAAGCCCCACCCGCTTTCAGCACCGCCAGCAATCCCACCACCATTGCCGGTGAACGCGCCACGCAAATCGCCACCCGCTGGTCCGGCTCCACGCCCAGCGCAATCAGTTGATGCGCCAGCCGA
>NZ_AYSJ01000002.1:981985-987115 GCF_000517265.1 Photorhabdus khanii NC19 | reverse complement strand
GGCATAACTCAATTCCCCCACAATCCTGCCATTCTCCTCAAACAGCTCCAGCTCCAGATCAAACTTGACTATTCCAAGAGCGGGATCAACAGATGAGACAGCCAACCCGGGTAGTTTCCATTCCGGGATCTCATTGTTCTGCCAGGCAAACATCACCTGGAACAGCGGGGTATGCGCTAATCTACGCGGTGGCTGCACTATTTCCACCACCTGTTCAAACGACAGGTCCTGATGTGCCTGTGCTGCCAATGCGGTTTGCCGCACATACGCCAGCAACTCAATCACACTTGGTGCACCCGATAAATCGATACGTAAGGCCAGCGTATTGACAAAGAAACCGATCAAGGATTCTATTTCCTGGTGGCTGCGGCCTGCGCTCGGTGTGCCGATAACTACATCCTCCTGATCCGACAGACGCGACAAGACCGTCGCCCAGGCCGACAACAGGGTCATGAATAACGTGACGCCTTGCTGTTCACTCAAATGCTTAAGGGATTGTGTCAATTCCGCATCCAGGTCAATAGGCACCCTATTCCCCACAAACGACTGCTGAGGAGGACGTGGTCGATCGGTTGGCAAATCCAGTAACACCGGCGCGTCAGCCAGCAGGGTACGCCAATAGTCGGATTGAGCCTGAACCCGTTCAGCCGACAGCCACTGACGCTGCCAGGCGGCGTAATCAGGGTATTGGATCACCAGCGGCGGTAGCGGGTCAGGTTGTCCGGCCAGAAAAGCCGTATAGAGGGCACTTAATTCAGACATCAACACGCCTACAGACCAGCCGTCCGACACAATGTGATGCTGGGTGAGCAAAAACTGGTATTTATCATCCGTGAGCCGAATGAGAGAAGCGCGGATAAGCGGGCCATGACCGAGATCAAATGGCGTGTAAGCTTCCTCGGTGCTCAGGCGTTCAAGTACGGTTTCAGCATCCGGTATCCCACGCAGGTCATGTTGAGATAAAGGCAAACCGTTGTCTGCACTCAACAATTGCACCTGTGGCTGACCGTCAACAGAGACGAAGACAGAACGTAACGCTTCATGACGGGCAAACAACCTGTCGAGCGCCTGCTGCCAGGCAGCGATATCCAGCCGACCACACAAGCGCAGTACCATCGGGATATGATAGGTATCACTCACGCCCTCAAACTGGGCCAGGAACCACAGACGCTGCTGTGCGAATGACAGCGGCAACACCCCCTCACGGGATATCGGCGTGATGACGGGCAATAGCCTGCGCTGCTCATCAAACTGGGCATGCATTGCCTCAGCAAAGGCAATCAAAGTGGGGGCTTCAAACAACGTGCTCAATGCTAGTTCGATACCTAACGCCGCTATCCGGTTCATCATCCGCACCGCCAACAACGAATGACCGCCCAGCGCAAAGAAATTGTCATACCGGCTAATCTGTTCAATCCCCAGCAACTCACACCAGATAGCCGCCAGCACAATTTCGGCTTCCCCTTGCGGAGCTTCATAGCGCTGACGGGCAAAGGCTTCCTCACCTGGCACCGGTAATACCCGGCGATCCAGCTTGCCGTTAGGGGTTAACGGGAAAGCATCCAAACGGACAACGGCCGTCGGCACCATATAGTCAGGCAAAACTGCACTCAGGTGAGCACGAAGGCTGTTAATCAGACCGTCATCCTCTGGCGCCACCACATAGGCGACCAGCCGTTTGTCCTGCCCGTCACCCAACACCAATACCTGCGCTTCACGTACTGCAGGATGCTCTGTTAGCCGTGCTTCGATTTCTCCCGGTTCAATACGAAAGCCCCGGATTTTAACCTGCTGGTCATTACGACCAACAAATATCAGGTTGCCGTCCGGCAGGTAACGGACCAAGTCCCCGGTACGGTACATACGTGCACCCGGTTTATCGCTAAACGGATCTGTAAGGAAACGTTCAGCCGTCAGCTCAGGGCGATTGAGATAACCCCGCGTCACACCGGTACCCCCAATATACAATTCCCCTACTGTCCCCAGTGGTACTGGCTGACCGTAGGCATCTAACAGATAAACCCGCATGTTGGCCGTCGGACGCCCGATAGGGATCCATGTATCCGTATAGTC
Source organism: Photorhabdus khanii NC19 (assembly GCF_000517265.1). GTDB lineage: Bacteria > Pseudomonadota > Gammaproteobacteria > Enterobacterales > Enterobacteriaceae > Photorhabdus > Photorhabdus khanii. The sequence goes on along the minus strand of NZ_AYSJ01000002.1, from coordinate 985,042 downwards.
TGACGGACAATGCCAGGTGGTGGCACACACCGTGGTTTCTGTCGGACCATAATCATTGAACAGATTTACCCGACTCCGCAATGCCTGAAGCAGCGCCGTACTGGGTGCTTCACCACCCAGTATCAAGGTTGGCTTTATCGTTAGCGCCGGTAAATCGCCCCCTTCCTGGAGAAAAGCCGGTGTCAGGAAAGCGTGCGTCACTCTCTGTTCTTCCAGATAATGCCAAAGGCGTAATGGATCCTGACGAACCGTGTCGGCAGGAATAACCAGACTGGCCCCACCACCCAATGCAGTCATCATTTCCGCGACACTGGCATCGAAACCAAAGGAAATAAACTGCAATATCCGACTGGTCACCTTCACGTCAAGCCGGGTAATTTGCGCCAGAGCCAGATTAACCACACTATGATGTTCAACCATCACCCCTTTCGGCGTGCCGGTTGAGCCGGAGGTATAAATCACATACGCCAGATGCCGTGAAGTCAAAGCAGGAACCTGCGGGTGACTGTCCGGCTGGTCAGGCAATTCATTCGGGTCAAGCACCGTCAGGCTCACAAGGACGTTCTCACCCAACGCTGTACGTCCGGCGTTATCCGCCAGTTAAATAGCCGGTGCCGCATCAATCAAAATATGCCCCAAACGCTCACCCGGATAGGCAGGATCCAGCGGCACATAAGCCCCACCCGCTTTCAGCACCGCCAGCAATCCCACCACCATCGCCGGTGAACGCGCCACGCAAATCGCCACCCGCTGGTCCGGCTCCACGCCCAGCGCAATCAGTTGATGCGCCAGCCGGTTAGCACGGGCATTCAGCTCGGCATAGCTGAAAGTCTGGTCTTCATACACCAGTGCCGTCGCATCCGGTGTTTTCTCGGCCTGTTGTTCAAATAACTGATGAATACACAGCGGGTCAGGATAGGGGGTTTCCGTGGCGTTCCAGGTTGCCAGCAATAGCCTGCGCTCTGCCGGGGCCAAAATATCGATTTCCCCAATTGACTGTTGAGGATGAGCCACCATCGCTTGCAGTACCGTGTGCAGATACCCCACGTAGCGCTCAATCGTCTGTTGGTCAAACAGGGCCGCAGCATAACTCAACGNCCCCACAATCCTGCCATTCTCCTCAAACAGTGCCAGTTCCNAAATNAAACTAANANGGTCAGGATAGGGGGTTTCCGTGGCGTTCCAGGTTGCCAGCAATAGCCTGCGCTCTGCCGGGGCCAAAATATCGATTTCCCCAATTGACTGTTGAGGATGAGCCACCATCGCTTGCAGTACGNAGCATAACTCAACGTACCCAAAATCCTGCCATTCTCCTCAAACAGTGCCAGTTCCAGATCTGGCTTGACTGTGCCAAGAGCGGGATCAACAGATGAGACAGCCAACCCGGGTAGTTTCCATTCCGGGATCTCATTGTTCTGCCAGGCAAACATCACCTGGAACAGCGGGGTATGCGCCAGTCTGCGCGGTGGCTGCACTATTTCCACCACCTGTTCAAACGACAGGTCCTGATGTGCCTGTGCCGCCAATGCGGTTTGCCGCACATACGCCAGCAACTCAATCACACTCGGTGCACCCGATAAATTAATGCGTAACGCCAGCGTATTGATAAAAAAACCGATCAGGGATTCCACTTCCTGACGACTGCGGCCTGCGCTCGGTGTGCCGATAACCACATCCTCCTGATCTGACAGGCGCGACAGGACCGTCGCCCAGGCGGACAACAGGGTCATGAATAACGTGACGCCTTGCTGTTCACTCAAATGCTTAAGGGATTGTGTCAATTCCGCATCCAGGTCAATAGGCACCCTATTCCCCACAAACGACTGCTGAGGAGGACGTGGTCGATCGGTTGGCAAATCCAGTAACACCGGCGCGTCAGCCAGCAGGGTACGCCAATAGTTGGATTGAGCCTGAACCCGTTCAGCCGACAGCCACTGACGCTGCCAGGCGGCGTAATCAGGGTATTGGATCACCAGCGGCGGTAGCAGGTCAGGTTGTCCGGCCAGAAAAGCCGTATAGAGGGCACTTAACTCAGACATCAACACGCCTACAGACCAGCCGTCCGACACAATGTGATGCTGGGTAAGCAAAAACTGGTATTTATCATCCGTGAGCCGAATGAGAGAAGCGCGGATAAGCGGGCCATGACCGAGATCAAATGGCGTGTAAGCTTCCTCGGTGCTCAAGCGTTCAAGTACAGTTTCAGCATCCGGTATCCCACGCAGGTCATGTTGAGATAAAGGCAAACCGTTGTCTGCACTCAACAATTGCACCTGTGGCTGACCGTCAACAGAGACGAAGACAGAACGTAACGCTTCATGACGGGCAAACAACCTGTCGAGCGCCTGCTGCCAGGCGACGATATCCAGCCGACCACACAAGCGCAGTACCATCGGGATATGATAGGTATCACTCACTCCCTCAAACTGGGCCAGGAACCACAGACGCTGCTGTGCGAATGACAGCGGCAACACCCCCTCACGGGATATTGGCGTGATGGCGGGCAATGTCCTGCGCGGTTTATCAGACTGAGCACGCATTATTGCCTCAGCAAAGGCCATTAAAGCTGGCGTTTCAAACAACGTGCTCAAGGGCAGTTCGATACCTAACGCCGCTATCCGGTTCATCATCCGCACCGCCAACAACGAATGGCCGCCCAGCGCAAAGAAATTATCATGCCGGCTGACTTGATCAATGCCCAGTAACTCACGCCAGATAGCGGCCAGAGCAATCTCAACCTCCCCTTGCGGGGCTTCATAGACCTGACGAGCAACATCCTCCTCCCCCGGCACCGGTAACGCCCGGTGATCCAGCTTACCGTTCGGCATCAACGGGAGGGCATCCAAACGTACAAAAGCCGCCGGGACCATATAATCAGGCAACAAGACACTCAGATGTTCACGCAAACGGGAAACTAACCCGTCATGCGCTTCCGCCGCCACATAGGCGACCAACCGTCTGTCTCGTCCATCATCCAGCGCCAGCACCACCGCTTCCTGCACCGCCGGGTGTTCCATCAACCGGGTTTCAATTTCCTCCAGCTCAACCCGGAAGCCG
>NZ_AYSJ01000002.1:967666-981114 GCF_000517265.1 Photorhabdus khanii NC19 | reverse complement strand
GGACGGGGCCGTATCATTCAGGATATACACCAACCGCTCTCTGGGATAAGCCGGATCCAACGGCACATAAGCCCCACCCGCTTTCAGCACCGCCAGCAGCGCCACCACCATCGCCGGGGAACGGGCCACGCCAATCACCACCCGCTGGTCCGGTGTCACGCCCAGCGCCATCAGTTGATGGGCTAACCGGTTGGCACAGGCATTCAATTCCGCATAACTGAGGGTTTGCTGTTGATACATCAGCGCTGTGGCATTCGGGGTTATCTCCACCTGTTGTTCAAACAATTGATGGAGACATAATGGATCAGGATAAGGGGTTTCCGTCGCGTTCCAGGTCTCCAGCAACAATGTGCGTTCCGTCGCAGGCAGGATGTTCAGCACCCGCACCGGCGTCTCCGGGGCTTGCTCAAGCGCCACTGCCAGACTCTCCAGCGCCTGCTGCATATAACCGCATATCCTGTCCGGATCAAACGGCTGCACTACATAAGCGGTCAGCCCTAAAGAAGCGCCGTCATCCTCCACCGACAACCCAAATGGATAGTTAGTACGCTCCTGTCCGCCCAGGAATTCAATCCCAGCCATCGTTTCATCCAGCAGATCCGGCTGCTCATTATGCCGGTAGTTCAACAAGGCGCTAAAGAGAGGCGTACCGCTGGCAACCCCACTGCACCGCTGGGCCAGCGCCAGTGACGCATGCTCATGCGTCAGCAAGCCGGCCAACCGTAAATGTGCTATCCGCACGCTGTCCCGTACCGGGGTCTCATCAATATCCAACCGCAACGGCAACGTATTAATAAACAGCCCCATGCCACTATCAGCGCCTTCTCCCGCCGCCATGCGCCCAAATAAGACGGTGCCAAACACCACTTTCTCCTGCCCACTGGTACGTGACAACACCTGTGCCCAGGCCAGATGACACAGCGCCGCCAGACTGACACCCAAACGCCGGGCCTGACTACGCAAACGATCATTCAACCCGGCCGTCAGCATCCAGTACGATTCCGTTACCTGTGAGCCATCACGGTGCACCTCCGCCAGCCCGAACGGCAGTGTCGGTTCATCGACCTCCGCCAACATATCGGTAAAGAAACGGGTATGCACTTTCTGACTGGTGCCCAACCGGGCCTGAGCCACCAGATTACGGAATGGCACAGGCGCAGGCAGGCTGTCCCCTTGTCCGGAAAAATAGGCCTGCACTTCACGGTGCATCACTTCCATCGTTTCATGGTCACCAATCAGGTGATGCAGCAATTGCAGTACCATCCAGCGGCCATCAGTCTCCTGCGCCACCACAAAACGCAGCAGAGGCGCCTGGCCCAAATCGAGATGATAATGACGGGGATTAAAACGTTGAGCCAGTTGATCACTAACCGGTCCATCAACCGGATCCAGCGTCAATTCAGTCACTAATAAAGGAGCTTGACGCCAAACGACCTGAGCCGGCACGGATAATCCTTGCCAGACAAAAGCGGTACGCAGAATATCATGGCGATCAACCACCTGTTGCACCGCATCCAGATAACAATCCAGCAGAGAACGGTCAGCAAAGGCCATCTGACTGGTTAACAGATAGGGATCACCTTCGTTCGCTAGCAGATGGTGAAATAGAATGCCATCCTGCAACGGCGACAGGGCATAGATATCCTGAATATTGGCAATCCCGCCCGGAACCTGACCGACGATACGGTCAATCTCAGCCTGAGTCAGGTCAATCAACGGCAGCAGGTCTGGCGTCAACGCCACAATGTCCGGTGTAATGCGGTTGTCAGGCACCGAGATTTCACGATGTTGAGCCAGCGATTGAGCTAAAACCCGGAGTGTTGGATGCTGGAATAGCGTTTGCACCGATATCCCCAGACCGATACGCCGCAATTGTTCAATCATTCGTACAACGAGCAGCGAATGACCGCCAAGCGCAAAGAAATTGTCATGCCGGCTAATCCACTCAATCCCCAGCAGCTCACACCAGACCGCCGCCAACATCGTTTCCATCTCCCCTTGCGGCGCTTCATAACGCTGACGGGCAAAAGCGTCCTCGCCCGGTGCCGGTAATGCCTGACGGTCCAACTTACCGTTAGGCGTTAGCGGAAAGGCATCCAGATACACAAAGGCCGCTGGCACCATGTAATCAGGCAAAATGGCACTCAGATGGGTACGCAAGCTGTTAACCTGCCTATCCTTCGCCTGAGCCACCACATAGGCAACCAGGCGTTTATCTTCCCCATCACCCTGTACCAACACAACAGCCTCACGTACTGCTGGGTGTTCTGTCAAACGAACTTCAATTTCACCCGGTTCAATACGAAAGCCCCGGATTTTAACCTGCTGATCATTACGGCCAAGGAATGCTAAATTGCCATCCGGTAGATAGCAACCTAAATCTCCCGTTTTGTACATACGGGCATCAGGCTCATCACTAAAGGGATCAGTGACGAAACCTTCGGCAGTCAGATCAGGCCGATTGAGATAACCGCGGGCAATGCTCGCCCCGCCAATATAGATTTCGCCTGTCACCCCCAGCGGCACCGGCTGGCGGTAAACATCCAGCAAGTAAACTCGCGTATTTGGCAGTGGCCGGCCAATGATATTGGCTTGTCCTGCCATTTCATTCAGACAGGATATCGTTGTGGTAATCGTGGCTTCGGTAGGACCATAGCAATTCGCCAGAACAGGATATTCACGGTGAACCGATAACCAGCGTTCTAACTCATGATCAGATATCGCTTCCCCACCAATACAAATTATTCTTAGGCCCTGATAGATATCGCCTTCATTCACTTCAGAGATTATTCGCCAAAATTGGGCAGGTATCGCAATGTACGTAATTTTGTAAGACTCACATAAACGCCAGAATTCCTGCGCACTGAACGTCCACTGGTTTGTCCTCAAGACGACGGCTGAACCCTGCGTTATCGCGCAAAATATTTCAGAGGCACAAACGTCAAAAGCAGGGTTGCAAAACTGCAATAGACGGTCAGATGCGTTAAACAACCACTTGGTATTCAACGCAGTAATTTGATTAACCAGCTGTCTATGTTCAACCATCACCCCCTTCGGTGTGCCGGTCGAGCCAGAGGTGTAAATCACATACGCCAGATGCCGTGAGGTCAATTCAGCTATCTGCGGATTGCTATCCGGCTGGTCAGGCAATTCATTCGGATCAAGCACCGTCAACCCGGTAAACACGTTTTCGCCCAGCGCTGCATGCCCGGCTACATCGGCCAGTAAAATAGCCGGTGAAGCATCAGACAAAATATGCCCCAAGCGTTCCCCAGGGTAATCCGGGTCCAGCGGCACATAAGCCCCGCCCGCTTTCAGCACCGCCAGCAATCCCACCACCATTGCCGGTGAACGCGCCACGCAAATCGCCACCCGCTGATCCGGTTCTACGCCCAACGCAATCAGTTGATGCGCCAGCCGGTTGGCACGGGCATTCAATTGGGCATAGCTGAACGTCTGGTCTTCATATACCAGTGCCGTCGCATCCGGCGTTTTCCCGGCCTGTTGTTCAAATAACTGATGAATGCACAACGGGTCAGGATAGGGGATTTCCGTGGCGTTCCAGGTTGCCAGCAATAGCCTGCGCTCTGCCGGCGCCAAAATATCAATTTCCCCAACGGGCTGTTGAGGATGAGCCACCATCGCTTGCAGTACCGTGTGCAGATACCCTACATAGCGTTCGATCGTTTGTTGATCAAACAGGGCCGTGGCATAACTCAAAGCCCCCACAATCCTGCCATTCTCCTCAGACAGTGCCAGTTCCAGATCAAACTTGACGGTGTCCAGAACAAGATCAACAGGTGAGACGGCCAATTCGGGCAGTCCCCATTCCAGGCTCTCATTGTTCTGCCAGGTAAACATCACCTGGAACAGCGGGGTATGCGCCAGTCTGCGCGGTGGCTGCACAATTTCCACCACCTGTTCAAACGGCAGATCCTGATACGTCTGTGCCGCCAGTGCGGTTTGCCGCACACGAGCCAGCAACTCAATCACACTCGGCGCACCCGATAAATCGATACGTAAGGCCAGCGTATTGACAAAGAAACCGATCAAGGATTCTATTTCCTGGTGGCTGCGGCCTGCGCTCGGTGTGCCGATAACCACATCCTCCTGACCTGACAGACGCGACAAGACCGTGGCCCAGGCGGACAACAGGGTCATGAATAACGTGACGCCTTGCTGTTCGCTCAGGTGCTTAAGGGATTGCGTCAATTCCGCATCCAGATCGATGAGCATCACATCCCCGGCAAACGACTGCTGAAGAGGGCGTGGTCGATCGGTTGGCAAATCCAGCAGTACCGGCGCATCAGCCAGCAGGGTACGCCAATAGTCCGATTGAGACTGGATCCGTTCAGCCGACAGCCACTGGCGTTGCCAGGCGGCGTAATCAGGATATTGGATTATCAACGGTGGCAAAGGATCACATTGCCCCGCCAGAAAAGCCGTATAGAGCATGCTCAGTTCACGTATCAGCACACCTACAGACCAGCCGTCCGACACAATGTGATGCTGGGTAAGCAAAAACTGGTATTTATCATCGGTGAGCCGAATAAGCGAAGCACGGATAAGTGGGCCATGACTGAGATCAAATGACGTGCGGGCTTCCCCGATGCTCAGGTGTTCAAGTATAGTTTCGGCATCCGGTATCCCACGCAGGTCATGCTGAGATAAAGGCAAGCCGTTGTCCGCACTCAACAGTTGCACTTGTAGCTGACCGTCAACGGAGACGAAGACAGAACGTAATGCTTCATGACGGGCAAACAACGTGTCAAGCGCCTGCTGCCAGGCAGCGATATTCAGTTGACCACACAAGCGCAAGGCCATCGGGATATGATAGGTATCACTGACCCCCTCAAACTGGGCCAGGAACCACAGACGCTGCTGTGCGAATGACAGCGGCAACACCCCCTCACGGGATATTGGCATGATGACGGGCAATAGCCTGCGCTGCTCATCAAACTGGGCATGTATTGCCTCAGCAAAGGCCATTAAAGTTGGCGTTTCAAACAACGTGCTCAAGGGCAGTTCGATACCTAACGCCGCTATCCGGTTCATCATCCGCACCGCCAACAACGAATGGCCGCCCAGCGCAAAGAAATTATCATGCCGGCTGACTTGCTCAATGCCCAGTAACTCACGCCAGATAGCGGCCAGAGCAATCTCAACCTCCCCTTGCGGGGCTTCATAGACCTGACGAGCAACATCCTCCTCCCCCGGCACCGGTAACGCCCGGTGATCCAGCTTACCGTTCGGCATCAACGGGAGGGCATCCAGACGTACAAAAGCCGCCGGGACCATATAATCAGGCAACAAGACACTCAGATGTTCACGCAAACGGGAAACTAACCCGTCATGCGCTTCCGCCGCTACATAGGCGACCAACCGTCTGTCTCGTCCATCATCCAGCGCCAGCACCACCGCTTCCTGCACCGCCGGGTGTTCCATCAACCGGGTTTCAATTTCCTCCAGCTCAACCCGGCGGCCGCANGTATTTACCTGATGGTCGTTACGGCCCAGAAATTCCAGGTCACCATCCGGCAGGTAACGGGCTAAATCCCCGGTGCGATACATGCGCGCCCCAGATACCGGGCTAAAGGGATCCGGCATAAAGCGTTCTGCGCTCAGTTCCGGCCGGTTAAGATAACCCCGCGCCACCCCGACGCCGCCAATATACATTTCGCCAATGCCACCTAATGGTACCGGTTGACCCTCTCCGTCCAGCAGGTAGACACAAGTATTCTTAAGCGGCCGGCCGATGGAACGAACATCCTCCGCAGACAATATCTCCTTACAGGTCGCCGTCACTGTATTTTCTGTCGGGCCATACGCGTTCAATAGCCGAGGCCGGTGGGTTTGCTGGGTAAACCATGCCTGAATGGCATTCTTTTTGACCGACTGACCACCAAAAACCATTAATCGGAGCGTATTTGGTAGCGACAACCCATTATCTCCGGTCATCAGTTCGGACCAAAACGACGCCGGCAGAAACATCACCGTGATACGGTACTGCCGGGATAAATCAATAAATTCCCGCATAGACGCCAGCCAGCTATCATCCCGCATGACCAGCGTAGCACCNCGACATAATGACGAGAAACACTCTTCCACTAAAACATCAAAGGCAAAAGAGGCAAATTGCAACACCCGATCTTGCGCCGTAATGGCATAGGTCTCATTTAGCCCCAAATGACGTTGATACACCGCCTGATGCTCTACCATCACCCCTTTCGGCTGCCCGGTTGAACCGGAGGTATAGATGACATACGCCAGATGCTGGGGCGTCAACTCAGGTAACCGTGGGTTGCTGTCCGGCTGGTCCGGCAAAGTATTCGGGTCAAATACCGTCAGCCCGCCCAGCGCCTCTTCCCCCAGCGCCGCCCGGCCAGCCGCGTCAACCAGAACCACAGACGGGGCCGTATCATTCAGAATATACACCAGCCGTTCGCTGGGATAAGCCGGATCCAACGGCACATAAGCCCCACCCGCTTTCAGCACCGCCAGCAGCGCCACCACCATCGCCGGGGAACGGGCCACGCCAATCACCACCCGCTGGCCCGGTGTCACGCCCAGCGCCATCAGTTGATGGGCTAACCGGTTGGCACAGGCATTCAATTCCGCATAACTGAGGGTTTGCTGTTGATACATCAGCGCTGTGGCATTCGGGGTTATCTCCACCTGTTGTTCAAACAATTGATGGAGACATAATGGATCAGGATAGGGGGTTTCCGTCGCGTTCCAGGTTTTCAACAATAACGTGCGTTCTGTCTCCGGCAGGATGTTCAGTGCCCGTACCGGTGTCTCCGGTGTCTGCTCAAGGGCCTCCGCCAGACTCTCCAACGCCTGTTGCATATAACCGCATATCCTGTCCGGATCAAACGGCTGCACTACATAAGCAGTCAACCCCAAAGAACAGCCGCCATCCTCCACCGACAGCCCAAACGGATAGTTAGTACGTTCCTGTTCGCCCAGGAATTCAATCCCAACCATCGTTTCATCCAGCGGATCCGGCTGCTCATTATGCCGGTAGTTCAACAAGGCGCTAAAGAGGGGCGTACCACTGGCAACGCCACTGCACCGCTGGGCTAGCGCCAGTGACGCATGCTCATGCGCCAGCAGGCCGGCCAACCGCAGATGTACCTCCTGCACACTGTCCCGTACCGGGGTCTCATCGATATCCAACCGCAACGGCAACGTATTAATAAACAGCCCCATGCCATTGTCAGCCCCTTCTCCCGCCGCCATGCGCCCAAACAACACGGTGCCAAACACCACTTTCTCCTGTCCGCTGGTACACGATAACACCTGTGCCCAAGCCAGATGACACAATGCCGCCAGACTGACACCCAAACGCCGCGCCTGACTACGCAAACGGTCATTCAACACGCTCGTCAGCATCCGGTAGGATTCCGTTACCTGTGAGCCATCACGGTGCACCTCCGTCAACCCGAACGGTAGCGTCGGCTCATCCACTTCAACCAACATGTCGGTAAAGAAACGGGTATGGGCGGCCTGACTCACCCCCAACCGAACCTCCGCCACCAAATTACGGAACGGTACCGGAGCCGGCAGACGGTCCTCCTGCCCGGTAAAACAAGCCTGCACTTCACGGTGCATCACTTCCATCGTTTCATGATCACCGATTAGGTGATGCTGTAATTCCAGTAAAAACCAACGGCCATCGGTTTCCTGGGCGATGACAAAATGCAATAACGGGGCCTGATTCAAGTTAAGACGATAGTGATCCGGGTCAAAACGCCGGATTAACTGGTCAATGACGGAGCCGTCAGCCGGGTCCAGCGTCAGTTCAGTTACTGGCAAAGTCGCCTGACGCCAAACCACCTGAGCCGGCACAGATAATCCTTGCCAGATAAAGGCGGTACGCAGAATATCATGGCGATCAACCGCTTGTTGCACCGCCGCCAGATAACGGTCCAGCAGAGCGCGATTAGCAAAGGCCACCGGATAGAGCACCAGATACGGGTCGGCTTCCTTTTCCAACACGTGGTGAAACAGGATACCGTCCTGCAACGACGACAGCGCATAGATATCCTGAATATTCGCCATCCCGCCCGGCACCAGTCCGACGATGTGGTCAATGTCAAGCTGAGTCAGATCAATCAACGGCAACATCTCAGGCGTCAGCACCGTGGTTGCCGGTGTAATCACGTTAGGCGGCACTATCACGGCCTGATGTCGCCCCAACATTTGGGCCAGATCTGACAGCACCGGCGACTGGAACAGATCACGCGCCGCCAGTGTCAACCCCCGGTGACGCAATCGCTCAATCATTTGCACGCCAAGCAATGAATGCCCGCCTAGCGCAAAGAAGCTATCATGCCGACTGATCTGCTCAATACCCAGTAACTCACGCCAAAGAACAGCAATGGCGATCTCTGCCTCCCCTTGTGGGGCTTCGTACATCTGCCGGGCAAAATCTTCCTCCCCCGGTGCCGGTAATGCCCGGCGATCCAACTTGCCATTCGGGGTCTGCGAAAAGGTATCCAGACGCACAAAAGCCGCCGGGATCATATAGTCAGGCAAAATGGTACTCAAGTGTGCACGCAAATGAGCAGCCAATCCCTCATGCACTTGCGCCGCCACATAGGCAACCAAACGTTTGCCTTGCCTGCCATCCAGCGCCAGTACCGCCGCCTCTTGCACCGCCGGGTATTCCAATAGCCGGGTTTCAATTTCCCCCAGCTCAACCCGGAAGCCGCGGATCTTCACCTGCTGGTCGTTACGGCCCAAGAATTCCAGATCACCATCAGGCAGATAACGGGCCAAATCCCCGGAGCGATACATCCGCGCACCCGCTACTGGGCTAAAAGGATCCGGTATAAAACGCTCTGCGCTCAATTCCTGCTGGTTAAGATAACCCCGGGCCACCCCGACGCCGCCAATATACATTTCGCCAACACAGCCGATTGGAACCGGTTGCCCATTTCTGTCCAACAGGTAGATGCGGGCATTTTTAGCCGGCCTGCCGATAGAACGCGCATCTACCGGAGATAACACGTCCTTATAGGTCACCGTCACGGTATTTTCCGTCGGACCATAACCGTTCAATAACCGGGGCCGGTGGGTTTCATGAGTAAACCAGTCCTGAACGGCTTTCTTTTTGACCGCCTCACCGCCAATGATAATGAGCCGGAGGCAATCCGGCAGCGGTAACCTTGTCTCTCTGGCCGCCAGTTCCGACCAAAATAAGGTTGGCAAAGAAGTCACCGTAATATGATATTGCCGGGTTAAGGCAATAAATTCCCGTACCGACGCCAGCCAGCTATCATCCCGAAGAACCAGCGTGGCCCCGTTGCATAATGACGAGAAAAAATCTTCCACTGAAACATCAAAGGCAAACGCGGCAAATTGCAACACCCGGTCTTGTGCGGTGACGGCATAGGTCTCATTAAAGCCCAGAAGCCGGTGATAAATAGCCTGATGTTCTACCATCACCCCTTTCGGCTGCCCGGTTGAACCGGAAGTGTAAATCACATATGCCAGATGTTGTGGCGTCAACGCCGGAACCCGCGGATTGCTGTCCGGCTGGTCTGGCTGGATATTTGGGTCCAGTACCGTCAGCCCCGCCAGCGCGGCTTCACCCAGCGCCACCCTCCCGGTCACATCAGCCAATACCACTGTCGGCGCGGTATCATTCAGGATATACGCCAGACGTTCCCCCGGATAGGTTGAATCCAGTGGCACATAGGCCCCACCGGCTTTCAGTACTGCCAGCAAAGCCACCACCATCGCCGGAGAGCGTTCCACGCAAATCGCCACCCGCTGGTCCGGTATGACACCCTGCGCCATCAGTTGATGGGCCAGACGGTTGGCCCGGCTATTCAATTCCGCGTAACTGAGGGTCTGCTCTTGATACTGCAACGCCGGGGTCTCTGGAGCCTGCTCTACCTGTTGCTCAAACCGTTGATGGATACATAGCGGATCAGGATAAGGGTTTTCCGTGGCGTTCCAGGTTTCCAGCAACAACCTGCGTTCTGCCTCAGGCAACACATTAAGCTGTCCGACGGGGATTTCCTCACCCTGCCTTTTTGACGAAGCCAGCACCTGCAAATGTTCGCTCATCCGCAGAACCACTTCCTCGCTCAAACGGTTTTCATCGTATATCCAGCGAAAACCGCCCTGTGCATTCACCTGGAGCGTCAGCAATTCACCAAGCGCCGCCTGATCATCCTGTATCACCGAGACGGCGATCTGCCACGGCCGGTGGGTTGTCAGCGCCGGGATAGCCCGCAATGAAGGCAAGCGGATAAGGAGATCATGACTAAATGTCCGGTGCTGCGCCAACCGGGCAAGCTCATCATCAACCCAGTCAGCTACCGCTCCCCACGGCTTATCAAACGCCACCGCAACAGCCATAGGCACCACAGGCGCCAGATCTGCCGGTGTCTCATTTAACTCATTCACGCCCCAACCGATTTGGAATTCGGTCTGCTGAGTCAAACGCGCAAGATAGATAACGAATGCCTGCAATAGTACCTGTAATGGGTCCTCTTCACCTTTTTTTGGCAACGGAGACTGCCAGGCACTCATTATCCATCTGGGTTCTGCCTGATCCCCGGCAGTTTCGAAAGGTAACTGGAATGGCTGCAAAGCGGCAAGGCGCTCATACCAGAATGATTCACTGGGTGTAAGCGCCTGGGAGAGATTCTTTGTATTTTGAGTCGGTTGTGAAGCGTCGTTTGCGGCGGTTATGTTTTCTGACCTCTGAAGGAGGTGTCCAGTTTTACAAACACTTCCCATTTTAGTAATGTTATCTTTCATCTACTTACCTCAACGAACCTATTAGAAATTTGAAAACCGTCATTGCCGACAGTTACCATCAATGTTGTTCTCTTACTTCTTGCCTCCAAGAAATAAAAACGGACACGTCTGACATTAATTCAAGATACTCAGATGCGGGATGCCATAGCCCGATTAATAGCCATATAATCAACAATTCTTCGGCGCTAATTCCCTTGATAATAGAATAAACAATTCATCTTACGCGTCGGAATAAGATATTATTTTTCATTCCTATTTTTAGGTAAGCACCTTTGGCTTTCTGCCATTTTTATTATCTGACACTGAATCCCATAATTAAAAATGGAATCGTCAACTGCATTTATTATATAAAAACACTAAATCAATGTTATATTTTACCCGTCCTCCATTAATATCCAACTAAAATTATTCAATATTGACAATACAATCCTGCAAGCTCAATTATGCAATAACATGACATCAGATTAAAATAATATTAACTAAATTCATATGCCATTTATTACGCTAAAATAGCCATTTTAATGAAACCAAGACAAAAAGCGTAAAAAAATATATCCTAAATGTAAAGTAAATCTCTTTTTAAAAATTTAAAAACTTTTTATTTAAATCTGTACCTTGAACAATTAAAAGTCCGTAAAATTTTGCAGAATTTTAGTCAGCATGGATGCCGCACGCCCGCTGGATTAGGGACGTAGTACCATTACGCGAAAACTGAAAGAACTAGCATTGGAGTAAGGAAAGAATATTCCTATTCTTATCACCACCTTTTGGGATTTAATATATCGCATTTTATACTACCCATTCAAACAGATAAATAATCGCACATTAGAATAGTTTTATTATGTCGCTATCAAATTATCAATATTTTCCATGGAAAGATTACCGTGGGCACATTAAATATTAATTCTATAGCCTATCTTACGGTTTCCACGGGCCGCTTGGATAAAAAAGCTGTATGTCCTGGCTGGTTAGAAGTGGAACATAATTATGAAAATTTATTTAACTATTGAAAAGACAGAGCCAAACGCTATAAATAGATGAAAAAATGAATAATGATTTAGATAAAATTATTGATCAGATAAAACTTCTATCTGGTGGAGAAAAAAACAATATAGATCTGCCAGACGATAAGTTACCAGAGCAATATGAACGTGATTATTAGTTTCACTTTTCCAGATGATTATAAAAAAGTCTTAAAGGAAATAGCGAATGTTTTCTATGGAGCCATAGAATTATTGTCAGTAACTAAAGATAAAAAAAATTTGTCATCTTTTAAACGTAGTGCATTTTCTTTTTTTACTTGTTTTCCCTTTTTTGGCGATCAGAAAGCTGCTTTTTCGGTGATTAATTAACTAAGGATAAAAAAACAGGCGTCCATTAATGCCGGATTTTGAAAAGGTACAGAATCACTAAAAACGGCTTATTTCCTGTCATGTTTAATACATTTACCGAAAATGCTCTCCTCCGCTTATTTTATATTTACCTGTCATGCCATGACCATTTAAAAACACGAAAACAGAGGTGTTAAATATTTTATATAAAAAATGCATTTAACCATAAGTAAAATTTTTCAAAAGGATATTAATTATATTTAATCGAAATCTATTAACCATTAAAAGAGAGTTAAAAAATCAGCGAGAAAAAGAATATTATCCGAAAAACATAAAAGGGTATTTTTATACCATCAGGCGATTTACGGGTTGATTTATGAAGATAAAAGAAAGGAGGGAGACTTATAAGAATTGTTCAAAATTGCCAGTAAAACAGCATCAAAAAAGATAAAAAGCGAGTATGATTAAAGAGAGCGTCGAAAACTATCTGGGCGCACGTTACGGTTTTGAGGTTACCGTAAAGGAACCTAATGAACTTAGAAAAGAGCCAGAATATGCCGATGTGAAAATCGATAAATGGCAAATTTCTGTCACAACAGCCCCAGAGCGTAAGGACTTGCCAAAGCAGCGCATCAAAATTGAGATCGCTAACATCCCGGCCTATACAAAGAATCCTCGTCCATTAACGCGCAACTACCCTGTGTTGCCTGATGGCTACTCTGAAACTATCGTGTTGGTAGAAGAGTTAACAGAAATCATGGCGGATAAACTGGTTTCATTCCCTGCGACAACCAAGCATATTCGTCATCGTGACATGTGGGATTTGGTCTGGCTGAAACAACAGGGAGTTGTATTCACCAGCGACCAACACCGTTGCTTTCAAGATGTAACAATCGGTTGAATGAGCTGCTCCCCTGGCCGGATAATACCTTCAGTTAACATCCCATTTTATTGTTATCTGACAACGCAAGGTGAGTTCACCGGAGCCTTACAGCCCAGCGACGGTTCTATACTGACAAACTCTGGCTCTTCATCCGTCATAAAAGAAATAGAGGGAGAGGACTCCATTGCATAAAACTGATGCAGCGTTATCGCTAATATTTGCGGCTTATAATCTCTGACTATTTGCGCATAATTTTCTATCTGCCCCCAACGTCTTGCGATCAAATCAGCGCGCAGATTGGCGGGATATAACGCCAATTCCTGTGCCGCTTCAATAAACTGCACCAAATTCAGCTCATCAATTCAGGCGTGATAAACCGGCCAATTTCCGGGGCATAATACCTGAACGTATTAAAATGCAGCCCGGTCTCGTTGTCAAAATATTGGCCCGCATAA
>NZ_AYSJ01000002.1:919458-967504 GCF_000517265.1 Photorhabdus khanii NC19 | reverse complement strand
ACCGTTGTCGTTCGGTTCACGACTAGCCTCCAGCAACCTGCCCATGTTGTCCCACCGGTACTGGTAAGTGTCCGTGTGGGTTTTCCCGCTGGATCAGCTGACCGGCCGCATCATAATGCTGGTGTACCTGCCGTTCCGGGTACTGGAACACGCGGTCACCCATGCGCCGTTCAGTGCTTAATAAG
Organism: Photorhabdus khanii NC19; assembly: GCF_000517265.1. Lineage (GTDB taxonomy): Bacteria > Pseudomonadota > Gammaproteobacteria > Enterobacterales > Enterobacteriaceae > Photorhabdus > Photorhabdus khanii. Next base: position 967,319 of record NZ_AYSJ01000002.1, on the reverse strand, counting down.
CCCGCCGCGTTGTATTCGTACCGGATTAAGGTGTCGTCAGGACGGATTTCTTCGATTAAACGCCCTTCGGCATCACGGTTCAGCCGGTAACGGTCATCGTTGGCGTTGTCGAGCTGTATCAGATGCCCTTCGGGACTGTACTGATAGCGAATTTGACGTTGTAAACGGTCCGTCGCACAGACCACCTGACCTGATGCATTGTATTCCCAGGCGCGGGACGCATTCTCATTGCGCTGGTGATGGGTCAGTTGACCCGCGCTGTCCCATGCCAGGTGTTCTGTGGAATCGTCAGGATAGGTGATGAGGATTAACTGGCCGCTATCGTTATAGTCATAACGGGTCGTTTCCATCAGCGCGTTGGTAAAGCGGCTCAGTCGGTTCTCATCGTCGTAGCGCCAGGTGCTGCTTTGCCCGGAACAGTCGGTGTGGCGCATCAACTGCCCCTGACCATTCCACGTAAAATGNCTTTCCCCGCCTTTGGCATCAGTCACTTTGTCGGGACGCACCGNATTATCAAAGCCGTAGTGATAACGGGTAGTCTGCTTCAGTGGCGAGGTTTCACTGATCANCCNCCCAAATNNATCGTAANCCANNGCCGNNTNGGTNCCCANCCGNCCAGAANATAACATGAGCCGGTCAGTATCATCTGTACTGCCAGCCGATCTGGTTGCCGTTGGCATCGGTGAAACTCAGTTGGCGGCCATGCTGGTCCCATTCACTCAGACGGGTGTGGCCGTCCGCATCTTTGTAGCCGTTCGGCAGGCCAAATTCATCCCACAGGATTCTGGCGCAGGCCATTTTCTTTACTGCACGCCACTTGACTGCGTGTCGCGATGGCGGCAGGTTGGTTGTTGATAAAAACATTGGGGGAACCACTCTTGATTTCCCCGCAGGGACTGCGCGACGAGGCCCCCTTAGAGACGCAGGCGTCACGCGCCATGTCGCCTAAATATCCCGCCGCCATGCTCACCGCAACGGCGGCACCCATCAGCAAAACGCCCATCCCGAGACAGGATGTAGCTAATCCGGCGACAAAGAGGGCCCCCGGCAGCTGAAATTAATGAACCGATGACGGTGCCCGCAATCAATCCCGCCATAGCACTGGAATGGCCTATCGTGTCTCCGAGCCGTGCAGCTTCTGGCATAGCGTCCCCTCCCTAGAACTGGAAACTTTTCAGGCAGTCATCCAACCACTGCCGTTGCGCCTCGGTGAACGCCTGCTGGGATGACAGGGTGAAAATCAGCGCTTTTTTCTCATCCAGCAGAAATACCGCCTGATATTGATAGACCTGCTGCCCCTTTTTGGGCCGATAACGGGAAAGCAGCGCGGTGCCTTGCCGCAGGCTATCGCCCAGCGTTATGGGCTGTTCTGCCAATAATTGCCAGTCGCGCAGACCGTTTTTCAGCAGATCTTTTTGGCGGGTGAGGTAACCGGGAAGATCTTCGCCTTCGATTAACTGATCACGCGCGATATTCAGCGCCGGGGCATCGGGCGCGATGAGGATGTTTACCGTCTGTTCCTGATAGCCTGCCGGTAACAGAATGCTGCCTTCAGTGAACTGACAACGTGCTTGATTGTCCATCTTTCTTTTGTCTTAATATAGGAATGCCAAACATAGCAACAACATTGATAATCCTGATTAAACAGATTCAGGGGGTACCCCCTTCTCAGTCATCAATAAACTTATACAATCAATAATGCTGTCCGTTTAATATTCAGACAAAAAGATATAACAAAAAATCAGCTATGTCTTGATTATTAGGTGAATTAATACTCAGTGAATTTAATAAAATGTGATTTAAGTCACAAAACAATACCGATAATCGCGCTGAAAATCCGTCTTAATGAACTAAATCACTACAATTTTATTCAATCAATTTACCTTGCCCGGTTTATAGATCTTGCATTAATCACCAGAGAAATTTAACTTTGCATTTTACCGCAGCACTTATCAGTGTACCGAGGAAGCTGGCATGTTTAAGTGTGTTGCGCGCCGATCCGAGCAATATAGATTAATTGTCTTGCAAGGTAGGAGGAATAAATTTATTTCTTTACTATTTTGATCATATATCAATATTCCGGCCCAATGGCCGGAGTCATCTTATTGATTGATCATTTGAGCAGGCAAAAATCTAAAGATTTGCTTATTTAGCATTTAACACTTCGTTTAATTTAGCTTCATCAAGCTGACGACAACGTTTTGCTACTACAATCGTTGCAACCCCATTGCCAATCAGGTTGGTTAACGCTCTGGCTTCTGACATGAAACGATCTATTCCCAGGATTAATGCCAAGCCCGCCAGGGGTAAATGCCCAACAGCAGAAATTGTTGCCGCTAATACAATAAACCCGCTGCCTGTCACGCCAGCAGCTCCTTTAGAAGATAAAAGCAACACCACTAATAGCGTTATTTGATGCACAATATCCATATGTGTATTGGTTGCCTGCGCAATAAATACCGCAGCCATTGTTAGATAAATAGAAGTACCATCGAGATTAAATGAATATCCGGTTGGTATCACCAAACCAACAATCGATTTCTGACATCCCACCTTCTCCATTTTGTCTAACATACGCGGTAATGCAGATTCAGAAGAGGATGTTCCCAATACGATTAATAATTCTTCTTTAATGTAATTGATAAACCGGAATATACTAAATCCAGTCACTTTCGCTATTGTTCCTAAAACAAATATGACAAAAAGAATACAAGTGATATAAAAGCAAACTATTAACTGTCCTAATTGTATCAATGAACCAATACCATATTTACCGATGGTAAATGCCATTGCACCAAAAGCCCCCAAAGGTGCTAATCGCATTATCATATTGATAATACCGAAAATCACCTGGGAGAAACCATCAATAATATTAAAGATTGGTTTCCCTTTTTCTCCCAAATGATGAAGTGCAAAGCCAAATAACACCGCAAATAATAAAACCTGCAAAATATTACCACTGGCGAATGCGCCGATGACACTGCCTGGAATAACGTCAAGTAAAAATGCGATTATTCCCTGTTCAGCCGCTTTCTCCGCATATATAGAGACAGCTTTAACATCTAACGTAGTGGGATCAATATTCATTCCTGCACCAGGCTGGACAACATTGACAACTATTAACCCAATAATTAAAGCAATTGTGCTGACTATTTCAAAATAGACCAGAGCAATAGCGCCTGTTTTACCCACAGCTTTCATACTTTCCATACCGGCGATACCGGTCACAACCGTACAGAAAATAACTGGCGCAATAACCATCTTGATTAATTTTACAAATCCATCACCCAATGGTTTCATTTCTGCGCCAAGTTGAGGGTAGAAATGCCCCAGCAGTATGCCGATAGTTATTGCAAGTAAAACTTGAAAATAAAGACTTTTTAGTAAATTTTTTTTCACTTCTTAATTCCCTAATCCATAGTATAAAATCAAATTCTATTTATTCTTATTAGAACGGTGTGATTGTTGTTAAATTTTCCCTATATCTTTATTTACATAAAATATAAAGTAAATTTTCATTATTTTTTCACAAAATTTTAAAGTTAACACACAATTTTTTAAGATATAGATCACATAAACATACAATAAATAACCACTTTAAGATGGCTGAACCAATGATTATCTCACAAGTTATTTAAAACCTCCTATTTAAAAATACCCGTAATTTTAAGCGTCTCTATTTTTCAACCCATTAAGTATTAATATGAAAATTAACAGGTTTTTGACACACCGAACGTTTTAAGAACGATTAAACCACAAGAAATTATTAACTATAATTGCATAGCCCGGTTGCTTTGTTACAATTTAATCAACAATATCCCACAACATACACGGCATGATCTCAATACCCGAAGGAAAACTATTATCATCATGAAATTAAACAGCCAGTTAAATCATCATATACAGACACCAGAAAATCCTATCGCTTCCACTCCAGTAGTATTGATCCACGGGTTATTTGGTGATCTGAATAATCTTGGGGTCTTGGCCCGTGATTTACAGCAATATTATCCCGTTATTCAGGTTGATGTACGTAATCATGGTTTATCTCCACGGGCAGATAACATGGATTACCACGATATGGCACAGGATGTTATTTCTCTGCTGGATCATCTGCAAATTCAGTCCGCTATTATTATTGGTCATTCAATGGGCGGCAAGATCGCGATGACAATGACCGCCCTGACACCAGAGCGGATAGAAAAAATTGTTCTTATTGATGTAGCGCCAATCGCCTATCAGGTTCGCCGTCATGACCAGATTTTTACCGCATTGAATAAAGTGACGAAAGCCGGCGTTAATACCCGTCAGGAAGCCACCGAAATTATGCGGGAAGATATTCAGGAAGAGGGTGTTATTCAATTTTTATTAAAATCATTCCGTCAGAGCGAATGGAAATTCAATTTGCCGGTGTTAATCAATCAATATGAAAAGATTATCGGCTGGGAGGAAATACCTGCATGGCCTCATCCCGCTCTGTTTATTCGCGGCGGTCTTTCTTCTTATATTCAGGAAGAGTATCGAAATGATATCGCCAGACAATTTCCACAAGCTAAAGCCTGGGTTGTCGCCGATTGCGGTCACTGGGTTCACGCAGAAAAACCAGATGCCGTTTTAAGGGCAATTCATCGTTTTCTCAATATTGATGCGGAATAATGCAGGCAGTTAACTCGCGATAAATATGGGCTCACCTTTCTGTGAGCCCATATTATTTTATAATTTTATTATAAAGCGTTAATTAAGCAAATTTTCCTTTTCCAATCATTGTATCTGTCCACGCCGTTGTAATAGCCATTTTTGCCTTACTGTCCAGACTTTCGATAAAACCATTATCGCCTGCGCTGGGAGCAAAACTGCTCATTGTCTGAATCAATAAATCAACCACATTGTCTGACAGTGCAGTCAATCCACGCTCCCCTGATTCATTATTATTATCCATTTGTGTCACCAATTTGGCACGATTGCCATCAAAGTAATCATTAAAGGTGACTGAGCCTACCGATTCAAATATGCTCTGAGCGGTGTCGTCCTGAATAGAGCGATTCACCGACAGCACTAAATCATATCCGCTACGCTGAAACCATAAGTTTTGCCAGTCAATGCCGTTAAAGAGGATCATATCTTCTGCACTGATATCGTTAACCAGGTGCGGTCGATTTTGTTACTCGCACCTGCCCCAGTAAAATACAAATTACCCCGATCCGTTTCATGCCATAATTTGTTGTAGCCACCCGCGCCTTTGAAATTGATGTCACCTTTTAAACCTTTGAAATTCAAACTGTTATAAGCCGCAACTCCAGTAAAACCAAGGTTACCACGGTCACCCGAATGCGCCACGGAAATCCCTCCCGCAGCACCAGAAAATGAAACATGACCACTCTCACTTTTATTAATCTCTGCGTAACCCGCACCGCCTTTTATCGACAGATCGCCAAGAGTATCTTGATGTCACATATTTTACCTTTGAATTCAACTGTTATAAGCCGCAACTCCAGTAAAACCAAGGTTACCACGGTCACCCGAATGCGCCACGGAAATCCCTCCCGCAGCACCAGAAAATGAAACATGACCACTCTCACTTTTATTAATCTCTGCGTAACCCGCACCGCCTTTTATCGACAGATCGCCAAGAGTATCTTCTATCTCTAAATATGCAGCCCCACCGACCACCGTATCATCCCCTTCACCGGTATAGACTTTCGCTGCAATCGAACCAAGGGTGATGTGATCATCCCCGCCACGGGCATAAATGCGACCCCCAATCCCAATCGCGTCGATATTATTATTATCGTTATCAGCAATATAATTCCCGGTAAAAAAGTATTGCGCACTACGGCTTGATGATTTACCCATAAGAAATCCTTTAGATTAATTTTTCCCAGTCAAATGAAATAAAAAGAGAAAATTCTTTAGTTTTAATTGATATTAGAGATAGCTTGTTCAGATTTTCCAAACATGTTTTTACCTAAAAAAAAATTTATTAATAATAAAAACACAACAGTAAAAAAATTAAACTCAGAGAAACACTGAATTTAATTATAATATTTTTTAATGAATAATTTGGATAATAGCGTCGAATCATATATTGCAAAAATTCAAAAGCAATATTCATACAAAAAAGTCTGTTTACTCCCCCACAGACTTCCTAGACCCCCACACTGAAGGCACAGTTGATATTAATAAATAAAACCAAGAAGTATTTGCAAAATATGCCACTCCGCCGTAATAGCGATTTTCGCCTTACTGCCAAAACTCTCGATAAAACCCTTTTTTCAGGGCTTAAATCCTGCCAAATTAACCATTTTTTATGGTATTAGTTTTATCGCTTACTTCGTAAAATCAAGGTGAGAAAGCACTTAGGTATTAACGGAGTACCTGTTTTTTTACCCTCAGCTGATTAATCACTGAAAAAAATCAGCTTGCGATCGCTAAAAAAAGAGAAAACAAGTAAAAAGTGAATCATGTTAAAAAGATGATAAGCCTGAAAAGCGATTTTAGTTCCAAAGGTTTTTCTTATTTTTTAATTAAAAACGCATCTAATGAATCAGGGCAAGATTTCATATTTTTAACCTGAGATTTACTTAAGAAAGGAACTAAGTGCCTGATTCAGCGCTGATCAGGGTGAAGCTCCCAGTGCCAGTTCTGCTGTCAACATTCTACAGGCTCTGGTCACCCGGCCATAACGTCTGCCACAGGACATGGCTCTCACCGCTTAATCATCACCAATACGGCGCGGCCGGTATGCTTTCGTCAAATAAATACATTATAAATATTGACGTATTTTATCTTTAAGCCTATACCTTTTGTAATGTTATACGAGACCTGAAATAGGGCGCTGCCATTCCCTTTCTGAGTGACCAAACCTTTCTTTATGGGCATTCATCAGCCTAACACCAACAGCAAACGGGGAGGGGAACAAGCCGAAAAAGAGATGTCGACGACACACAGCATTAATAATAATTAATATTCAAACCACTAACACAGCAGAGGTCCATTTTATGGGCAAAACAGACACAATCAGGAAACAGTTATGTCACTAACACGCGCAGAAGCTCAATACATATCTAATAATAATCTCGGGTGCCGCTACGGTACTACAACTGGGGGAGCTGCCTACGCCTTCATGGACATTCAAGGGGAAGGCCAAAATGGAGGTGCGCTGATCCCGTCAACACAGACACTCTTTGAGTGGCTCAGAAATCCTGACCAGCCCGCTTTTGAGCCCCGTTGGCACAACCGACTGTGGAACTCATGTGGAGTGATCGTCGGATTGAGCGCCTCGGGTACAGTGCTCCTCGTGACGAAAGCGCCACCCACCGCTGAACGGTACCTGTTCAATAATGAGGCTGCACGAGGTGATAAATATACGTTTCGCAAATGCAACCGCCTTGCACCGGACAGTACAACTGTGGCGACAATCTCTTATGGACAGAGAAAAGGTGAGCCGGAAGACAGGGAGATCGCTTCCCCTGTCGACGCTGCACTGATTAATATTGTTACCGTCGAGCAGTTGTATAACGCGATCCTTGCAGAGCTAAAGAAACTTGCAGGCAGCGCGGCAAACTGACCGCTTAGCGGCCAACAGCTAATGGCTGTGAGAGATCACAGCCATTCAGGATGTTTAAGCTCTTTTAAACCATTACTGAACTTCCTCGTCACCCCCCTCTGCCAACGCCATATTTAAAACCCGACCTAAAACGACTTTATCCGCATTATTCTCTAACAGACTAAAATGGTTACCCGAAATTGGAATTAACTGCAGCGAAGAATCAGGCAATACCTGCGACCAACCTAACGACGGATCCCTATTTAAAGGCTGTGGTTCGACATTCACAACTTCGGCATCCATAACCCCAGTATTCATAACAACGGGAACAGGTGGAGAAGGTTGCGTTGCATAGAACTGATGCAGCGTTATCGCCAATATTTGCGGCTCATAATCTCTGACTATTTGCGCATAATTTGCTATCTGCTCCCAACGTTTTGCGATTAAATCAGCACGCAGATTTGCCGGATATAACGCCAATTTCTGCGCCGCTTCGATAAACTGCACCAGATTCAACGCATCAATTCGCCGGTACAGTGCCGTAATTTCTTCAATATGTCCGTCCTCTGTTTGCCTCGCCAACTCAATAAAGAATTGCAGTTTCGGTGGCGTTATCTGCTGCCTGTAATAATGAGGAACAGGCGTGTCTATCAGACCGAGGAAGCTGACCATCTCACCGGAATCCAACAGTTGCTGGGCAATGGCATAAGCCAATATGCCACCCGAAGAGTAACCGCATATCCGATATGGGCCTTCCGGTTGCACCGCTTTCATAAAGCGGATCATTCTTGCCGCCTGTTCTTCCATCGTCAACATCGGCTCTTCACTGATGGATGGCCAAGACAATGCATAAATCGGGTAGCCTGGCTGAATCTGTTGAGACAACCCGAAAACATAGGAATAATCACCCAGCCCACTGGGCACAAAGAATAACGGCAGACCTGTTCCGCCAGATCGCACCAATATTGCGCTGTTTCGCGGTTGAGACAGCCTATCTGATGTTATTTTCGCTGCCAGTTCAGCCAGCACCGGGAATTGAAACAGATCATTCAATGTGCAAACAAGACCATAATTAGCTGCAAGATTTATCATCCGCATAGCCAACAGTGAGTGACCCCCCAAGGCGAAGAAATTATCATACCGACTGACCTGCTCAATCCCCAGCAATTTGCGCCAAATAGCCGCCAGTGCAATTTCCGTTTCCCCTCGCGGCGCTTCGTAAACCTGCCGGGCAAAAGCTTCATTATCCGGGGCCGGTAGCGCACGACGATCCAACTTACCGTTCGGGGTCAGCGGGAAGACATCCAGACGCACAAACGCCGCCGGCACCATATAATCCGGTAAAATGGCACTCAGATGAGCACGCAAGCTATTAGCCAGTCTCTCATCCTCTGGTGCCAGGACATAAGCGACCAAGCGTTTATCCTGACCGTCACCCAACACCAACACAACCGCCTCTTGCACCGTTGGGTATTCCACCAACCGGGCCTCAATTTCACCCGGCTCAATCCGGAAACCACGGATTTTAACTTGCTGATCGTTACGGCCAATAAATTCCAAATTACCGTCCGGCAGGTAACGGGCCAAATCCCCGGTTCGATACAGGCGGGCATCAGGTGAATCACTAAACGGATCAACGAGGAAGCGTTCAGCCGTCAGCTCAGGACGATTGAGATAACCACACGCGACACCCGCCCCTCCAATATACAACTCCCCGACCACCCCCAGAGGTACCGGCTGACCATAGACATCCAGCAGATAAACCCGCGTGTTAGCTATCGGTCGACCAATGGGGATCTGGTTCATCTCCGGTGATAATGACGTGATACGGTAGGTGGTGGTAAAGGTGGTACCTTCGCTCGGACCATAGCCATTCAAGAACTGTTGAGGCGGGCTATCACGCAGAACCTGCTCAATAACATGCGGATCCAGCACATCGCCACCAACAATCAGGATTTTGAGCTGTGAAAGCGCCGGGGATAACTCTGCCACCAGCCGGTTAAACAACCCGACACTCAACCACATAACCGTGATTCGATAAGCCTGTAATGCTTGCACAAACGCCTTCGGTGTCAACACAGTCGCGTGATCAATCACCACCAGCGTACCGCCATTCAGCAACGGTGCCCAAACTTCAAAGGTACCGGCATCAAACGCCGGGTTAGCCTCAAAAGCCACCCGATCATCCGGCCCGATTTCAGCGTACCCATTATTAATCACCAACCGAACCACAGCCCGATGCGGCACCATCACCCCTTTTGGTACGCCGGTCGAGCCGGAGGTATACATGATATACGCCGATTCAGTACTGGAACGGGTTAAGTCAGGATTAATGCTCTTTTCTTCCCTGCTCGTGTCTGTTTCAGCGGCAAGATGGAATAACGGTGCAGTCAGACCAACTGGGATAGCAGTCTGCACATTGATGAGCAGCAATTTGGCTGAACAATCGTCTATCAGCCAGTTTTTCCGCTCATCCGGCATATTCGGATCTATCGGCACATAAACCGCACCCGCTTTAAGGATAGCCAACTGAGCCACCACCAACTCAATGGACCGTTCTAACAAGGTAGCCACGTGGTCATTCGGGCTAATCCCTCGTTCAATCAGTTGATAAGCCAGCCGGTTAGCGCAGGCATTCAGCTCCGCATAACTAAGGATCTGATCACCCTGTATCACCGCTGTAGACTCTGGAGCTTTCTTCACCTGTTGTTCAAACAACTGATGGATACAATGCAGATCAGGATAGACTGTTTCAGTGGCGTTCCAGGTTGTCAGTAGCAGCGCGCGTTCCGTTTCAGGCAGGATTTCCAGCGCCCGGACTGGTTTTGCCGGAGTCTGCTCAAGTGCGTCCACCAGACTTTCTAAGGTCTGTTGCATATAACCACATATCCGCTCCGGATCAATCGGTTGAACGATTTGAGCGGTCAGCCCTAACGCCTCACCAAAATCCTCCACCGACAAGACAAACGGATAGTTGGTGCGCTCTTGCCCGCCCAGAAATTCAATGCCGCCGATGACACTATCCGAAATTACCGCCGGCGCATTATGCCGGTAATTCAACAAGGCACTAAAGAGTGGAATTTCATTTTGCACCCCACTACAACGTTGAGCCAGCGCTAATGAGGCGTGTTCATGATCCAACAACCCGGCTAACCGGGTATGGGCTAACCGTACACTGTCCTGCACTGGGGTATCATCCATATCCAGCCGCAACGGCAAGGTATTGATAAACAGCCCCATGCCACTGTCAGCGCCTTGCCCGGCCTGCATACGCCCAAACAAGACGGTACCGAAGACCACTTTCTCCTGTCCACTGGTACGCGACAAAACCTGTGCCCAGGCCAGATGGCACAACGCGGCCAGACTGACACCCAGACGCCGGGCCTGACTACGCAGACGGTCATTCAGCCTGGCGGGCAACATCCGGTGCGATTGGATCACCTGCGAGCCATCTCGATGGACCTCCGTCAATCCGAACGGCAGCGTCGGTTCATCCAGCTCAGACAACATCTCGGTAAAGAAGCGAGTATGCTCTGCCTGACCTATTCCCAGCCGAGCCTGCGCCACCAGATTACGGAAAGGCACCGGCGCGGGCAGACTGGCCCCCAGCCCGGCAAAGTATGCCTGAACTTCGCGATTCATCACCTCCATTGCAGTATGGTCGCCAATCAAATGGTGCTGCAATTGCAGTACGATCCAGCGACCCTCCGTTTCCTGTGCAATAACAAAACGTAACAGGGGAGCCTGACCCAGATCGAGACGATGCTGACGTGGATCAAAACGTTGAGCCAATTGCTCATAAACCGGCCCGTCAGCGGGAGCTAATACCCGCTCAGTCACTGATAACGGCGCCTGACGCCAAACTACCTGGGCCGGCGCGGATAATCCTTGCCAGATAAAAGCGGTCCGCAGAATATCGTGGCGATCAACTACCTGTTGCACCGCTGCCAGATAACAATCCAGCAACGATCGATCAGCAAAGACCATAGGATAAGCCAACAGATACGGATCGCCCTTGTTCGCCAATAAATGGTGGAACAAGATGCCGTCCTGCAACGGTGATAAAGCATAGATATCCTGAATATTGGCAACCCCACCCGGCACGTGCTCCACAATATGGTCAATCTCAGTCTGAGTCAGATCAATCAACGGCAACATCTCAGGTGTCAGTGCCGTGGTCGCCGGGGTGATGACATTCGCCGGCACCACCAGTGCCGGTGACTGCCCTACTGTTTGAGCAAATGCAGACAACACTGGGGATTGGAACAGGTCACGTACCGCCAGTGTTAACCCCGCGTTACGCAGGCGGTCAATCATCCGCACCGCCAGCAATGAATGACCACCCAAGGCAAAGAAGCTATCGTGCCGGCTGACTTGTTCAATCCCCAACAACTCGCCCCAGATAGCAGCCAGCAGAGTTTCTGTCTCCCCCTGCGGCGCTTCATAAACCTGCTTGTCAAAGGCCGTCTCCCCCGGTGCCGGTAACGCCAGACGGTCCAATTTACCGTTTGGCGTCAACGGGAAGGTATCCAGACGCACAAAGGCCGCCGGTACCATATAATCCGGCAAAATGGCACTCAGGTGAGTACGCAGGTGGTTAACCAACGCTTCATCCGCTTCTGCTACCACATAAGCCACCAACCGTTTGTCCTGACCCTCACCCAGCACCAGCACAACGGCTTCACTCACCTCAGAGTGTTCCATCAGCCGGGCTTCGATTTCCCCCGGCTCAATACGGAAACCGCGGATTTTAACCTGTTGGTCATTACGGCCCAGGAATTCCAGATTGCCGTCCGGCAGGTAGCGGGCCAAATCGCCGGTTCGATACATACGGGCATCGGGTTCACCGCTAAACGGGTCAGCCAGAAAACGTTCAGCGGTCAATTCAGGACGATTAAGGTAACCACAGGCAACCCCAGCTCCAGCGATATAAATCTCACCGGTCACCCCCAGAGGCACCGGCTGACCATAAACATCCAGCAGATAAACCTGCGTATTGGCTATCGGCCGGCCAATGGGGATCCGGCTCACTTCCGGTGATAATTCCGTGATACGGTAGGTGGTGGTAAAGGTGGTACCTTCGCTCGGTCCATAACCATTCAATAATTGTTGCGGCGGGCTATCACGCAGAACCTGCGCAATAACATGCGGATCCAGCACATCGCCGCCGACAATCAGAATTTTTAGCTGCGGGAGAGCCGGAGCTAATTCTGCCGCCAACCGGTTAAATAACCCGACACTGAGCCACAGCACCGTAATGCGATGAGCCTGTAATGCCTGAGCAAATTCTTTAGGCGTCAGCAACGTGGCATGATCAATCACCACCAGCGCGCCCCCATTGAGCAACGGCGCCCAGACTTCAAAGGTACTGGCATCGAAAGCCGGGTTAGCTTCAAACGCCACCCGATCATCCGGCCCAATGTCTGTGTACCCATTATTCATCACCAGCCGAACCACAGCACGATGCGGCACCATGACCCCTTTTGGCATGCCGGTCGAGCCGGAGGTGTACATGATATAAGCCAGCGCGGTACTGGACTGGGGTAAGTCAGGATTGTAGTGATCTTCCTCCCTGAGAGTGCCCATCTCATTGGTCAGGTAAAACTGGGGGATCACCAGATCAACCGGGATATCCGTCAGTAACAATTTGGCTGAACAATCGTTGATCAGCCAATGTTTCCGCTCATCCGGCACGCGGGGATCAATCGGCACATAAACGGCCCCGGCCTTGAGGATAGCCAACTGAGCCACGACCAACTCAATAGATCGTTCTAACAGCACCGCCACCCGATCATCCGACCGGATCCCCTGTTCGATTAACCGGCGAGCCAGCTGGTTAGCACGGCCATTTAATTCGGCATAGCTAAGAATGCATTCTTCATACACCAACGCTACTGCGTCAGGGGTTTTCTCTGCCTGTTGTTCAAACAGCCGGTGAATGCATGACTGGTCAGGATACGGCGTCTGGGTTGCATTCCAGGTTTCCAGCAACAGCTGACGTTCCGCCAATGTCAGGATATTAATTTTCCCGACCGACTGTAGCGGGTTAGCCGCCATTTCCCGCAATACGGTATGGAGATAGCCCACCTGCCGCTCGATGGTCGCTTGATCAAACAGAGCGGTGGCATAATTCAGATAACCGACAATTCGGCCATCCACCTCAGACAAATTCAGCTCAAGATCAAACTTAACCGCATCAAACGCTTGCTCAACAGGTGAAACAGCGAGTCCCGGTAATGTCCAATCTTTATTTTCATTGCTCTGCCAGGCAAACATCACCTGAAACAGCGGGGTATGTCCCAGTCGACGCAGCGGTTGCACGATTTCTACTACCTGTTCAAAGGGTAGGTCCTGATGTTCCTGTGCTGCCAGCGCGGTTTGCCGTATACGCGCAAGCCATTCCGTCACGTTGGGGGCACCGGATAAATCCATCCGCAAAGCTAATGTATTGACAAAGAAACCGATCAGAGATTCCACTTCCTGCCGTCCACGCCCCGCACTCGGTGTACCAATAATTAGATCTTCCTGACCTGACAGACGCGATAAAACCGTCGCCCAAGCCGCCAACAGCGTCATAAATAACGTGACTCCCTGCTGCTCACTCAGACGTTTAAGGGATTGGGTTAACTCCGCATCCAGATTGACAAGCAATAAGGCCCCGGCAAACGACTGCTCAAGCGGACGTGGCCGATCAGTAGGCAAATCCAACAGTACTGGCGCGTCAGCCAGCCTCGTACGCCAATAATCAGATTGAGACTGTATGCGTTCAGCCGACAACCACTGACGCTGCCAGGCGGCATAATCAGGATATTGAATCGTCAACGGTGACAACGGATCCGGCTGCCCGGTCAGAAAAGCGGTGTAAAGAGTGCTCAATTCATGCATCAATATGCTGACAGACCAACCATCGAAAACAATATGATGCTGGGTCAGCAAGAAAACGTGCTCATCGTCAGCCAACTGTACCAGACTAGAACGAATTAATGGGCCACGGGCAAGATCAAACGGTGTCTCAGCTTCCTGAACAGTCAAAGACTCAAGCTGGGCATCCACATCAGACACTTCACGCAGATCATATTTTTTCATCGGCAGGCCCCATTCCGCCGATAACAATTCCACCTGCGGCTGGCCGTCAACAGCCACAAAGACCGAACGCAACGCTTCATGGCGGGCAAACAGCGTATCCAGCGCCTGCTGCCAGGCAGCAATATCCAGCCGACCACGCAAACGCAGGGCTACTGGAATATGATAGGTCTCACTTACCCCGTCAAACTGCGCCAGGAACCACAGACGCTGTTGAGCGAATGACAACGGCAATTTATCCTCACGGGATAGCGGTATAATGACCGGTAATCTGCTACTCTGCTCATCAAATCGCGTACTCATCACTTCCGCAAAATCGGCCAAAGCAGGGAATGTAAACAGCGTGGACAGCGGTAATTCAATCCCTAACGTGGCTATCCGGTTCATCATCCGCACCGCCAGTAACGAATGCCCCCCCAAAGCGAAAAAGTTGTCATACCGGCTAATCCGCTCAACACCGAGTAATTCTCGCCAGATAGCGGCTAATGTGGTTTCCATCTCTCCTGACGGCGCGGCGTAAATCTGCCGGGCAAAAGCCTCTTCCCCCGGTGCCGGCAGCGCCCGACGGTCTAATTTACCATTCGGGGTCAGCGGGAATGATCCCATACAAACAAACGCCGCCGGTACCATATAGTCCGGTAAAATGGTGCTCAGGTGAATACGCAGACAATTAACCAACTCTTCATCTTCTTCTGCCACCACATAAGCCACCAACCGTTTGTCCTGCTCATCACCCAGCACCAACACAACAGCCTCTTGCACAGTTGGATGTTCCATCAGTCGGGCTTCGATTTCCCCCGGTTCAATGCGGAAACCTCGGATCTTAACCTGCTGGTCATTACGGCCAACAAAGACTAAATTGCCATCGGACAGATAACGGACCAAATCCCCGGTCCGATACATCCGCGCATCCGGCATCTCACTAAACGGGTCAGCTAAGAAGCGTTCAGCCGTCAGTTCAGGACGATTAAGGTAGCCACGCGCTACCCCCGCACCACCAACATACAACTCACCGATTGCCCCCAACGGCACTGGCTGGCCGTCGCTATCCAACAAATAAATCTGGGTGTTCGCTGTCGGATGGCCGATTTGCACTAATGTCTCTGTGTAGTCTGGTGGACAACGCCAGGTGGTCGCACACACCGTGATTTCTGTCGGGCCATAAGCATTAAACACCGTTGCCCGACGACACAGGGCTTGAAGCAATGTTGCACTGGGGGCTTCACCACCGAGTATCAACGTCGGTCTTATCGCTATTTCCGGTAAATCGGTCCCTTCCCGGAGCAGGGCCGGGGTCAGGCAGGCATGGGTTATCGCCTGCTCTTCCAGATAATGCCAGAGATAGCGGGGCTCCTGACGAACCGTATCGGCCGGGATCGCCAAAGTAGCCCCACTGCATAACGCCATCATGGTTTCCCAGACGCTGGCATCAAAACCAAACGAGGCAAACTGCAACATCCGGCTACCCGAATGAATATCAAACTGAACGATTTTTTCTTGGATCAGGTTAACCAGCCCACGATGTTCGACCATCACCCCCTTTGGTATGCCGGTCGAACCGGAAGTATAAATTACATACGCCAGGTGGCGTGGGGTTAATGCTGGTACTGCAGTGCTCCNGCGCGGCTTATCATTATCAGGCAGCGTATTCGGATCCAGTACAGTGAGTCCGGCCAATGCTTCCTCACCCAGTGCGATACATCCGGCATTATCCGCCAGCAAAATAACCGGAGCTGCATCGGTCAAAATATGTACCAAACGTTCACCCGGATAAGCCGGGTCCAATGGAACATAGGCACCACCCGCTTTCAATACCGCCAGCAAGCTCACTATCATCGTCGGTGAACGTGTAACACAAATCGCTACTCGCTGGTCTGGCACAACACCCCGCGCAATCAGTTGATGGGCCAGTCGGTTAGCACGGGTATTCAGTTCCGTATAACTGAATGTCTGTCCTTGATACACCAGTGCCGTGGCATCCGGGTTTTTCTCCACTTGTTGTTCAAATAATTGATGGATGCATAACGGCTCAGGATAGACAGTTTCCGTCGCATTCCAGGTTTTCAGTAACAGCCTGCGTTCTGCTTCTGGCAGAATATTCAATGTCCGTACTGGTGTTTCCGGCGACTGTTCAAGTGCCTCCATCAAACTCTCCAGCGCCTGTTGCATATAGCCACATATCCGTGCCGGATCAAACGGCTGCACCACCTGGGCGGTCAATCCCAAAGCGTGACCAAAATCCTCTACCGACAGCACAAACGGATAGTTAGTACGCTCCTGCCCGCTAAAGGATTCTATACCGCTGATGGTTTCATCTACAGTGACCGGCTGCGCACTATGCCGGTAGTTCAGCAAAGCACTAAAGAGCGGCGTTTCCCCCGGCACTCCACTGCAACGTTGAGCCAGTACCAGTGAAGCGTGTTCATGCGCCAGTAATTCGGCTAGCCGGGCATGTGCTGCCTGTATACTCCCCCGTACCGGGGTATCATCCATATCCAGCCGTAACGGCAAGGTGTTGACAAACAACCCCATGCCACTGTCCGCCCCTTCCCCGGCCTGCATCCGCCCAAACAGCACGGTGCCGAAGACCACTTTCGCCTGTCCGCTGATACGCGACAATACCTGTGCCCAGGCCAGATGACACAACGCAGCCAAACTGACGCCCAAACGCCGGGCTTGACTACGCAAACGGTTATTCAATATGGTGGGCAACATCCGGTGCAACTCTGTCACCTGCGAACCATCCCGATGGACCTCCTTCAACCCGAATGGCAGCGTCGGCTCATCCACTTCCGCCAACATGTCAGTAAAGAAGCGGATATGTTCGGCCTGGCTCCCCCCCAACCGAACCTGCGCCACCAGATTGCGGAAAGGGACCGGTGCAGGCAAGTTCTCTTCCCGCTCGGTAAGATACGCATGAACTTCGCGATTCATCACGTCCAGTGTCGTATGATCGCCAATCAGATGATGCTGCAATTGCAGTACAATCCAGCGACCATTCGTTTCTTGCGCCACCATAAAGCGCAGCAAGGGGGCTTGACTCAAGTCGAGGCGATAATGACGCGGGTCAAAGCGTTGAATTAGTTGTTCATAAACCGGTCCATCAACAGGATCCAACGTCAATTCAGTCACTGATAACGGTGCCTGACGCCAGACCACCTGAACTGATGTTGATAATCCTTGCCAGATAAAAGCAGTACGTAAAATGTCATGACGGTTAATTACCTGTTGCACTGCCGTCAAATAACTGTGCAACAGAGATCGGTCAGAGAAGGCCATTTGACTGACCAATAGATACGGATCACCTTTATTCGCCAGCAGATGATGGAACAGAATACCGTCCTGTAATGGCGACAGGGCATAAATATCCTGAATATTAGCTATTCCACCCGGCACTTGTGCAACGATATGATCAATCTCAGACTGAGTGAGATCAATCAACGACAACATCTCAGGTGTGATCGCCGTGGTCACCGGGGTGATGACATTCGCCGGCACCACCACCGCTTGTGACTGCCCTGCTGTTTCGGCAAATGCGGACAACACCGGGGATTGGAACAGGTCACGCACCGCCAGTGTTAACCCCACATTACGCAGACGTTCAATCATCCGCACCGCCAGCAGAGAATGGCCGCCCAGGGCAAAGAAACTGTCGTGGCGACTGATCTGTTCAATGCCTAACAACTCGCCCCAGATAGCGGCCAATAGGGTTTCTGTCTCCCCTTGCGGTGCTGCATAAACCTGACGGGCAAATGCTTCCTCACCCGGAACCGGTAACGCCCGGCGGTCCAGCTTGCCGTTCGGAGTCAACGGGAAGGTATCCAGACGCACAAAAGCCGCCGGCACCATATAATCCGGTAAAATCTCACTCAGATGAGTACGCAGAGGGTTAGCCAACGCCTCATCCGCTTCCGCCACCACATAAGCCACCAACCGTTTACCCTGACCCTCATCCAGCGCCAACACAACCGCTTCATGCACTGCTGGGTGTTCCAGCAATCGGGCTTCGATTTCCCCCGGTTCAATGCGGAAACCGCGGATTTTCACCTGCTGGTCATTACGGCCCAGGAACGCCAGATTACCATCCGGCAGGTAGCGGGCCAAATCTCCGGTCCGGTACATCCGGGCATCGGGAAGATGACTAAACGGGTTTGCCAGGAAACGTTCCGCCGTCAGTTCAGGACGATTAAGATAACCCCGTGCCACACCGGCCCCACCAATATGTAACTCACCCACCGCGCCTAACGGGACTGGCTGACCATACTTATCCAGCAGATAGAGGGTTAAGTCCGGGAGCCGCGTGCCAATAGGGCTCGTTGTCTGTTCTGCATCATGGCGAGTCAGTGCCCGGTAAGTGACGTGAACTGTGGTCTCGGTGATGCCGTACATATTCACCAATTGAGGCAATGTCTCTTCACGCAGGGCATACCACGGCTTCAAAATACCCGGATCGAGTGCTTCCCCGCCAAAGATGATATAGCGCAAGCAGTCCGGTAATGGATTGGCAATATAACTGGCAATAAAGGCTTTGAAGGCACTGGGGGTCTGATTCAACACCGTGATGCCGTGCTGACACACGAATTGATGCAGTTCTTGAGGTGAACGGGCAATCGCGTGCGGAACCAGTACCAGTTTAGCGCCGTAGCGTAAGGCTCCCCATAATTCCCATACCGAGAAGTCAAACGCAATGGAATGAAACAGGCACCAAATATCTTGCCGGTTAAAGTGATACCAGGATTCGGTCGCATCAAATAAACGCAGGATATGACGATGTTCCACCATCACCCCTTTCGGCGTGCCGGTCGAGCCCGAGGTGTAAATCACATAGGCCAGATGCTGTGCCGTCAATGTCGGCACCTGTGGGTTACTGTCCGGCTGATCAGGTAGGCTATTCGGGTCAAGTACCGTCAGCCCGGCCAGCGCGTCCTCTCCCAGTCCATCACGCCCGATGTTATCCACCAACAAAATAGTGGGAGCAGCATCGGTCAGGATATGTGCCAAACGCTCACCGGTGTAGACCGGATCCAGCGGCACATAGGCTCCCCCGGCTTTCAGCACGGCTAATACTCCCACCACCATTGCCAGTGAACGTGACACGCAAACCGCCACCCGTTGGTCTGGGGTGACGCCCAACGCTATCAGTTGATGCGCCAGCCGGTTGGCACGAGCATTGAGCTCGGCATAGCTGAGGGCCTGTTCTTCATACACCAGTGCGATAGCATCTGGACTTTTCTCTGCCCATTGCTCAAACAGTTGGTGAATACAACCGTGATCGGGATACGACGCTTCGGTCGTGTTCCAGGTTTCCAATAACAGCTTGCGTTCGGCTACAGTCAGGGTATCGATTTTCCCGACTGACTGTTGCGGGTTAGCCGCCATCGCCCGCAGTACGGTATGGAGATAGCCCACTTGCCGTTCAATGGTCGCTTGATCAAACAGGGCGGTGGCATAATTCAGATAACCGACAATCCGCCCCTCCACTTCAAACAAATTCAGCTCAAGATCAAACTTAACTACATCAAAAGCTTGCTCGACCGGTGAAACCGCCAGTCCCGGTAACCGCCATTCCGTATTCTCATTGTTCTGCCAGGCAAACATCACCTGGAACAACGGAGTATGATCCAATCGGCGTGGCGGTTGCACGATTTCCACTACCTGCTCAAACGGCAAATCCTGATGTTCCTGTGCCGCCAGCGCGGTTTGCCGCACATGCGCTAGCAACTCCATCACATTCGGCGCATCTGACAAATCAATACGTAAGGCCAGCGTATTCACAAAGAAGCCAATCAGGGATTCCACTTCCTGCCGACCGCGGCCCGCACTCGGTGTACCGATAACCAGATCTTCCTGACCTGACAGGCGCGATAAAACCGTCGCCCAAGCCGCCAACAGGGTCATAAATAACGTGACGCCTTGCTGTTCACTCAGACGTTTAAGGGATTGGGTTAACTCCGCATCCAGACTGACGGGCAACAGGGCCCCGACAAATGACTGCTGAGGCGGACGTGGCCGATCAATAGGCAAATCCAAGAGAACCGGTGCATCAGCCAGCTTGGTTCGCCAGTAGTCAGATTGAGACTGTATCTGTTCTGCCGACAGCCATTGACACTGCCAGGCGGCGTAATCAGGATACTGAATCGTCAACGGTGGCAACGGATCCGGCTGTTGGTTCAAGTAAGCCGAATAAAGCACTTCCAGCTCTGATTTTAGTATCCCTAAAGACCAACCATCGGAAACAATATGATGCTGGGTCAGCAAGAAAACATGCTCATCGTCAGCCAGTTGTACCAGAGCGGAACGAATTAATGGGCCACGAGCAAGATCAAACGATGTCTCAATTTCCTGAGCAGAGAGAGACGCAAGCTGCGCCTCCACGTCAGGTGTATCATGTAAATCATATTTTCTTATTGGCAGGCCCGATTCCGCCGGCAACAACTCCACCTGCGGCTGGCCGTCAACAGCGACAAAAACAGAGCGCAACGCTTCATGGCGGGCAAACAGCGTATCCAGCGCCTGCTGCCAAGCAGCGATATCCAGCCGACCACGTAAACGCAGGGCCAGCGGAATATGATAGGTCTCACTCACCCCGTCAAACTGGGCCAGGAACCACAGGCGTTGTTGCGCAAATGACAACGGCAATTGGCCCTCACGGGATAGCGGAACGATAGCAGGCAATGCCCCGCCCGCCCCATCAGACCGGGCACACATCGCTTCAGCAAAGGCCATCAAAGACGGGAATGTAAACAGCGTGGACAGCGGTAATTCAATCCCCAACGCCGCTATTCGGTTCATCATCCGCACCGCCAACAGCGAATGGCCGCCCAAAGCGAAAAAGTTGTCATACCGGCTAATCCGCTCAACACCCAGTAATTCACGCCAGATAGTCGCTAATGTGGTTTCCATCTCCCCTGATGGTGCGGCGTAAATCTGCCGGGCAACAGCCTCTTCCCCCGGTGCCGGCAACGCCCGGCGATCCAGTTTACCGTTCGGGGTCAGCGGAAAGGTATCCAGACGCACAAAAGCCGCTGGCACCATATAATCCGGTAAAATCGCACTTAAGTGAACGCGCAGTCGATTGACCAATTCCTCATCCGCGTCTGCCACCACATAAGCCACCAGTCGTTTATCTTGACCGTCACCCAGCACCAGCACCACCGCTTCATGCACCGCCGGGTGTTCCAGCAATCGGGCTTCGATTTCCCCCGGCTCAATGCGGAAACCGCGGATTTTGACCTGCTGGTCATTGCGACCCAGGAATTCCAGATTGCCATCTGGCAGGTAACGGCCGAAGTCTCCTGTTCGATACATCCGAGCATCCGGTGTATCACTAAACGGATCCGGCAGAAAACGTTCCGCAGTCAGCTCAGGGCGATTGAGATAGCCACAGGCAACGCCATCTCCGCCGATATAGATTTCTCCTTCCGCACCCAACGGCACCGACTGACCATTGGCATCCAACAGATAAACCCGCGTATTGGCTATCGGTCGACCAATGGGGATCCTCGCCACTCCTGGCGATAACGCCGTGATACGGTAGGTGGTGGTAAAGGTGGTGCCCTCACTCGGTCCATAGCCATTCAATAACTGCTGCGGCGGGTTATCACGCAGAACTTGCCTAATCACATGCGGATCCAACACATCGCCGCCGACAATCAGGATTTTGAGCTGCGGGAGAACCGGGGATAACGCTGCCGCCAGCCGATTAAACAGCCCGACACTGAGCCACAGCACGGTAATGCGATAAGTCTGTAACGCCTGAACAAATTCTTTAGGTGTCAGCAATGTGACGTGATCAATCACCACCAGCGTACCGCCATTGAGCAACGGTGCCCAGACTTCAAAGGTGCTGGCATCGAAAGCCGGGTTAGCCTCAAACGCCACCCGATCATCTGGCCCAATTTCAGCGTACCCGTTATTAATGACCAGCCGAACCACCGCACGATGCGGCACCATTACCCCTTTGGGCATGCCAGTTGAGCCGGAGGTATACATGATATAGGCCAGTTCAGGACTGGCACGGGGTAAGTCAGGATTGCGGTAATCTTCCTGCCTGATAGCACCCATCTCATCGGCCAAGTCAACCGGGATATCAGTAAGCAATAACTTGGCTGAACAGTCGTTTATCAACCAATGCTGCCGCTCATCTGGCACTCGGGGATCAATCGGCACATAAACCGCCCCGGCCTTGAGGATAGCCAACTGAGCCACCACCAGTTCAACAGAACGCTCTAACCGCACAGCGACCCGGTTATCTGGCTGGATCCCCTGCTCAATTAACCGGTGAGCCAGTCGATTGGCGCGGGTATTTAATTCCGCATAGCTGAGAATGTGTTCTCCATACACCAGCGCTATCGCATCAGGCGTCTTTTCTGCCTGTTGTTCAAATAGCTGGTGAATACAATCCTGGTCGGGATACGGCGCCTGGGTCGCGTTCCAAGTCTCCAGCAACAGCCTTTTTTCCGCTGCCGGCAAAATATTCAACAACCGTACCGGTGTCTCCGGCCGCTGTTCAAGCGCTTCTGCCAGGCTTTCCAGCGCCTGTTGCAGGTAACCACATATCCGCGCCGGATCAATCGGTTGCACGATTTGCGCCGTCAGCCCCAATGCGTGACCAAAATCCTCCACCGACAAGACAAACGGATAGTTCGTGCGCTCTTGCCCGCTAAGGAATTCAATACCACGGATGCTCTCATCCTCGGTGACCAGCTGCGCACTATGCCGGTAGTTCAGCAAGGCACTGAAGAGCGGCGTTTCCCCCGGCACCCCACTGCAACGCTGGGCCAATGCCAGTGACGCATGTTCATGGGCCAGCAATTCGGCTAACCGAGCATGTGTTGCCCGTACACTGTCCTGCACCGGGGCCTCATCCATATCCAGCCGCAATGGCAAGGTATTGATAAACAGCCCCATGCCACTATCCCCCCCCTGCCCGGCCTGCATCCGTCCAAACAGCACGGTGCCGAACACCACTTTCGTCTGTCCGCTGATACGCGACAACACCTGTGCCCAAGCCAGATGGCATAACGCAGCCAAACTGACGCCCAGACGCCGGGCCTGACGGCGCAGACGATCATTTAACGTAACGGGTAACATTTGGTGCGATTCCGTCACCTGTGAACCATCCCGATGGACCTCCGTCAACCCGAACGGCAGTGTCGGCTCATCCACTTCAGCCAGCATGTCAGTAAAGAAGCGGGTGTGCTCGGCCTGACTCACCCCCAACCGGGCCTGTGCCACCAAATTGCGGAAAGGGATCGGCACAGGCAAGTTCTCTTCCTGTCCGACAAGATAAGCTTGAACCTCGGTATTCATCACTTCCAACGTCGTATGGTCGCCAATCAGATGATGCAGCAACTGCAATACAACCCAGCGGCCATCCTCCTCCTGCGCTACCGCAAAATGCAATAAGGGGGCTTGATTCAAGTCGAGGCGATGATGACGTGGATCAAAATGTTGAGCTAACTGGTCACGGACCAGTCCATCAACCGGGTCTAGTGTCAGTTCTGTGATTGATAATTGCGCCTGACGCCAAACCACTTGTACCGGTACTGATAATCCTTGCCAAGCAAAGGCGGTACGCAGAATATCGTGACGGTTAATCACCTGTTGCACTGCCACTAAATAGCTGTCCAACAGAACGCGGTCAGCAAAGGCCATCATGCTAACCAAGAGATACGGATCACCTTTATTCGCCAACAAATGGTGGAACAGGATGCCATCCTGCAACGGTGACAAACCATAAATATCCTGAATATTGGTAATCCCACCCGGTACTTGTTCAATGATACGGTCAATCTCAGACTGGGACAGATCAATCAACGGCAACATCTCAGGTGTGAGTGCTGTGGTCGCCGGGGTGATGACATTCGCCGGCACCATCAGTGCCGGTGACTGCCCTACTGTTTGGGCAAATTCAGATAATACTGGGGATTGGAATAAATCACGCACCGCCAGTGTTAACCCCGCATGACGCAGACGTTCAATCATGCGTACCGCCAGTAACGAATGCCCCCCTAGGGCAAAGAAACTGTCGTGCCGGCTGACCTGTTCAATGCCCAACAACTCACCCCAGACAGCGGCCAGCAGGGTTTCTGTCTCCCCTTGCGGCGCGGCATAAACCTGCCGGGCAAAGGCCTCCGCCCCCGGCGCGGGCAGCGCCCGGCGATCCAGTTTACCGTTTGGCGTCAACGGGAAGGTCTCCAGACGTACAAAGGCCGCCGGTACCATATAATCCGGCAAAATAGCGCTCAGGTGGCTACGCAGGCTGTTAACCAATCCGTCACCCGCTGGTGCGACTACATAAGCCACCAGCTGTTTATCCTGACCGTCGCCCAGGGCCCGCACCAGCGCTTCGCTCACCGCCGGGTGTTCCAGCAATCGGGCTTCGATTTCTCCCGGTTCGATACGGAAACCGCGGATTTTAACTTGCTGGTCATTGCGGCCCAGGAATTCCAGATTGCCGTCCGGCAGGTAGCGGACTAAATCCCCAGTCCGGTACATCCGAGCATCTGGCTTATCACTAAATGGATCGGCCAGAAAACGTTCCGCCGTCAAATCAGGGCGATTGAGATAGCCTCGCGCCACCCCCACACCGCCAATATACAACTCACCGGTTGCGCCTAACGGCACCGGCTGGCCGTCAGTATTCAATAAATAAACCTGGGTGTTCGCTGTCGGACGCCCAATCGCAATGATGCCCTCAGTGTAGTCTGACGGACAACGCCAGGTGGCCGCACACACTGTGATTTCCGTCGGGCCATAGGCATTTAATACCGTTGCCTGACGACACAGGGCTTGAAGCAATGTTGCACTGGGGGCCTCCCCACCGAGTATCAACGTCGGTCTTATCGCTATTTCCGGTAAATCGGTTCCCTCCCGGAGCAGGGCCGGGGTCAGGCAGGCATGGGTTATCGCCTGCTCTTCCAGATAACACCAGAGATGACGCGAGTCCTGACGAACCGTATCGGCCGGGATCGCCAACGTGGCCCCACTGCACAATGCCATCATGGTTTCCCAGACGCCCGCATCAAAGCCAAATGAAGCAAACTGCAACATCCGGCTACCCGAATGAATATCAAACTGAACGATTTTTTCCTGGATCAGGTTAACCAGCCCACGATGTTCGACCATCACGCCTTTTGGTATGCCGGTCGAACCGGAGGTGTAAATCACATACGCCAGATGGCGTGGGGTTAATGCCGGAACTTGCGGGTTGCTATCGGGTTGGTTGGGCAATGCATTCGGATCCAGTACAGTCAACCCGGCCAGCACTTCTTCGCCTAACGCGGTACGTCCCGGATTATCTGCCAGTACAATCGCCGGCGCAGCATCGATTAAAATATGGGCCAGACGTTCCCCCGGATAAGCCGGATCTAACGGTACATAAGCGCCACCCGCTTTCAATACCGCCAGCAGCCCCACTATCCGCGCCGGCGAACTTGCGACGCAAATGGCTACCCGCTGATCCGGTGCGACGCCTAACGCTATCAGTTGATGCGCCAGCCGATTAGCACGGGCATTCAATTCGGCATAACTGAGGACTTGCTCTTCATACACCAGCGCCGGGGCATCCGGGCTTTTCTCTGCCTGTTGTTCAAACAACCGGTGAATACAACCGTGATCGGGATACGACATTTCGGTCGCATTCCAGGTTTCCAATAACAGCCTGCGCTCCACTACGCTCAAGATATCGATTTTCCCGACTGTCTGTTGAGAATTCGCCGCCATCTCGCGCAGTACGGTATGGAGATAGCCCACCTGCCGCTCAATGGTCGCTTGATCAAACAGGGCGGTGGCATAATTCAGATAACCGGCAATCCGGCCTTCTACCTCAAACAAATTCAGCTCAAGATCGAACTTAACCACCTCCAAAGCGCGCTCGACCGGTGAAACTGCCAGTCCCGGCAGCCTCCATTCCGTGTTCTCATTGTTCTGCCAGGCAAACATCACCTGAAACAGCGGGGTATGCGCCAGTCGGCGCGGCGGTTGTACGATTTCCACCACCTGCTCAAGTGGCAGGTCCTGATGCTCCTGTGCCATCAGCGCGGTTTGCCGTACACGCGCCAGCAATTCCGCCACATTCGGCGTACCGGATAAATCCATACGCAATGCCAGTGTATTCACAAAGAAGCCGATTAAAGATTCCACTTCCTGACGCCCGCGACCGGCACTCGGTGTGCCGATAACCAGATCTTCCTGACCTGACAGGCGCGACAGGACTGTCGCCCAAGCTGCCAGCAACGTCATAAATAACGTGACGCCCTGTTGCTCACTCAGGTGTTTAAGGGATTGGGTTAACTCTGCATCCAGACTGACGGGTAAGATATTCCCGGCAAATGACTGCTGAGGCGGACGTAGCCGGTCAGTAGGTAAATCCAACAACACTGGCGCGTCAGTCAGTCTCGTGCGCCAATAATCAGATTGGGACTGTATGCGTTCAGCCGACAACCATTGACGCTGCCAGGCGGCGTAATCAGGATATTGAATCGTCAACGGTGGCAACGGATCTGACTGCCCGGTCAGAAAAGCGGTATAAAGGGCACTCAATTCACGCATCAACACGCTGACAGACCAGCCATCGAAAACAATATGATGCAGGGTCAGCAAGAAAACGTGTTCATCATTATCCAGTTGTACCAGAGCAGAACGAATTAATGGGCCACCGGCAAGATCAAACGGCGCACCAGCTTCCTGAGCAGAGAGAGACGCAAGTTGCGCATCCACATCAAGCATGTCACGCAGATCATATTTTTTTATCGGCAAGCCTGATGCCGCCGGTAACAACTCCACCTGCGGTTGACCATCGACAGCAACGAAGACAGAGCGCAACGCTTCATGGCGGGCAAATAGAGTATCAAGCGTCTGTTGCCAGGCGGCGATATCCAGCTGACCACGTAAACGCAGGGCCAGCGGAATATGATAGGTCGCACTCACCCCCTCAAACTGGGCCAGGAACCACAGACGCTGTTGCGCAAATGACAACGGTAATTGGCCTTCACGGGATAGCGGAACGATAGCGGGTAATATCCTGTCCGATTCATCAAACTGGGCGCTTATCGCTTCTGCAAAATCGGCCAAAGCAGGGAATGTAAACAGCGTGGACAGCGGTAATTCAATCCCCAACGTGGCTATCCGGTTCATCATTCGCACTGCTAACAATGAATGGCCGCCTAAAGCGAAAAAGTTGTCATACCGGCTAATCCGCTCAATACCGAGTAATTCACGCCAGATAGCGGCCAATGTGGTTTCCATCTCCCCTGACGGCGCGGCGTAAATCTGCCGGGCAAAATCTTCTTCCCCCGGTACCGGTAATGCCCGACGGTCCAATTTGCCGTTTGGCGTCAACGGAAAGGTATCCAGACGCACAAAAGCGGCTGGCACCATATAATCCGGTAAAATCGCACTTAAGTAAGTACGCAGACGATTGACCAATCCCTCATCCGCTTCTGCTGCCACATAAGCCACCAACCGTTTACCCTGCCCCTCATCCTGCGCCAGCACCACCGCTTCCTGCACTGCCGGGTGTTCCAGCAATCGGGCTTCGATTTCCCCCGGTTCAATGCGGAAACCGCGGATTTTCACCTGCTGGTCATTACGGCCCAGGAATTCCAGATTGCCATCCGGCAGGTAGCGGGCTAAATCCCCGGTGCGGTATAGGCGGGCATCGGGTTCATCACTAAACAGATCCGGCAGGAAACGTTCAGTCGTCAGTTCAGAACGATTAAGATAGCCACAAGCAACGCCATCTCCACCGATATAAATCTCACCGGTTGCCCCCTGCGGCACCGGCTGACCATAAGCATCCAACAGATAAACCCGCGTATTGGCTATCGGTCGACCAATCGGGATCCTCGCCACGCCTGACGATAACGCCGTGATACGGTAGATGGTGGTAAAGGTGATTCCTTCACTCGGTCCATAGCCATTCAATAACTGTTGCGGCGGGTTATCACGCAAAACTTGCCTAATCACGTGCGGATCCAGCACATCGCCGCCGACAATCAAGATCTTGATTTGTGGCAGCACCGGAGACAACTCTGTTGCTAACCGGTTAAATAGCCCGACACTGAGCCACAGCACGGTAATGCGATAAGCCTGTAATGCCTGAGCAAATTCTTTAGGCGTCAGCAACGTGGCATGATCAATCACCACCAGCGTGCTGCCATTGAGCAACGGTGCCCAGACTTCAAAGGTGCTGGCATCGAAAGCCGGGTTAGCCCCAAACGCCACCCGATCATCCGGCCCGATTTCGGCGTACCCGTTATTGATGACCAACCGAACCACCGCACGATGTGGCACCATCACCCCTTTGGGCGTGCCAGTTGAGCCAGAGGTATACATGATATAGGCCAGTTCAGTACTGGCGCGGGGTAAGTCAGGATTGTGGTTATCTTCTTCACTGATAGCGCCCATCTCATCGGACAGGCAAAACCGGGGGATCGCTAGGTCAATCGGGATATCGGTAAGTAATAACTTGGCTGAACAGTCGTTTATCAGCCAATGCTTCCGCTCGTCCGGCACCCGGGGATCAATCGGCACATAAACGGCCCCGGCCTTGAGGATAGCCAATTGAGCCACCACTAGCTCAATAGAACGCTCTAACAACACCGCGACCCGGTTATCCGGCTGGATCCCTTGCCCAATTAACCGGCAGGCCAGTCGATTGGCGCGAGCATTTAATTCGGCATAGTTGAGAATGTGCTCTCCATACACTAGCGCTATCGCATCAGGGGTGTTTTCTGCCTGTTGTTCAAACAGCCGGTGAATACAATATTGGTCAGGATACGGCACCTGAGTCGCGTTCCAGGTTTCCAGCAACAGCCTTTTTTCCGCTACCGGCAAGATATTCAATACCCGTACCGGTGTCTCTGGCCGTTGCTCAAGCGCTTCTGCCAGACTTTCCAGCGCCTGCTGCATATAACCGCACACGCGTTTCGGATCAATCGGTTGAATAATTTGCGCTGTCAGCCCCAGTGCGTGACCAAGATCCTCCACCGACAAGACAAACGGATAATTAGTGCGTTCTTGTCCGCTAAGGAATTCAATACCGCTGATGGCTGCATCCGTAGTGGCCGGCTGCGCGCTATGCCGGTAGTTCAGCAAAGCACTAAAGAGGGGTGTTTCCCCCGGCACCTCACTGCAACGTTGGGCCAGCGCCAATGACGCATGTTCATGCGCCAGCAATTCGGCTAACCGGGTATGGGTTAATCGTACACTGTCTTGCACCGGGGTATCATCCATATCCAGTCGTAACGGCAAGGTATTAATAAACAGCCCTATACCTCTGTCAGCCCCTTCTCCGGCTTGCATCCGTCCAAACAGCACGGTGCCGAAGACCACTTTCGTCTGTCCGCTGATACGTGACAATACCTGTGCCCAAGCCAGATGGCATAAAGTTGCTAAACTGACACCCAGACGCCGGGCCTGACTGCGCAAACGATCATTCAGTTCAGGCGTTAACATCTGGTGCGATTCCGTCACCTGTGAACCATCTCGATGGATCTCCGTCAATCCGAACGGCAGCGTCGGTTCATCCACTTCCGCCAACATATCAGTAAAGAAACGGGTATGTTCGGCCTGACTCACCCCCAACCGAGCCTGCGCCACCAGATTGCGGAAAGGGACCGGCGCAGGCAAGCTCTCTTCCTGTCCGGCAAGATAGGCCTGAATCTCACCATTCATCACTTCCATTGTGGTATGGTCACCCATCAGATGATGCTGCAATTGCAGTACGCTCCAACCGCCATCGTCTTCCTGCGCTACCGCAAAGTGCAACAGTGGTGCTCGTTGCAGATCAATACGATAGCGACGTGGGTCAAAATGTTGAGCTAACTGGTCACGGACCGGTCCATCAACCGGGTCCAGTGTCAGTTCAGTGACTGACAATTGTACCTGACGCGAAACCACCTGAACCGGCGCTGACAATCCTCTCCAAATAAAGGCGGTACGCAGAATATCGTGGCGATTAATCACTTGTTGCACTGCGACTAAATAGCTGTCCAACAGGGCGCGGTCAGCAAAGACCATCTGACCGGCCAACAGATACGGGTCTCCTTCATTCGCTAGCAAATGGTGGAACAGAATGCCATCCTGCAACGGCGACAGGGCATAGATATCCTGAATATTGGCAACCCCACCCGGTAGTTGTGCAATGATATGGTCAATCTCAGATTGAGTCAGATCAGTCAACGGCAACATCTCGGGTGTGAGTGCCGTGGTCGCCGGGGTAATGACATTCTCCGGCACCACCACCGCTTGTAACTGCCCTGCTGTTTGGGCAAATGTGGACAACACCGGGGATTGGAATAAATCACGCACCGTTAGCGTTAATCCCGCGTTACGCAGGCGTTCAATCATCCGCACTGCCAGCAGCGAATGGCCACCTAGGGCAAAAAAGTTGTCATACCGGCTAATTCGCTCAATACCGAGTAATTCACACCAGATAGCGGCCAATAGGGTTTCAGCTTCTCCCTGTGGTGCTGCATAAACCTGCCGGGCAAAGGCATCTTCCCCCGGTGCCGGTAGCGCCCGGCGATCCAGTTTGCCGTTCGGGGTCAACGGGAAGGCATCCATACACACAAACGCCGCCGGCACCATATAATCCGGTAAAACCGAACTTAAGTGAGTATGCAGATGGTTAATCAACGCCTCATCCACGTCTGCCACCACATAAGCCACCAACCGTTTTTCCTGACCGCCGCCCATCACCTGCACAACCGCTTCATGCACTGCTGGGTGTTCCAGCAATCGAGCTTCGATTTCCCCCGGCTCAATACGGAAACCGCGGATTTTCACCTGCTGGTCATTACGGCCCAGAAACGCCAGATTGCCGTCTGGCAGATAACAGGCCAAATCCCCAGTCCGGTACATCCGGGCATCGGGAAGATGACTAAACGGGTCTGCCAGGAAACGTTCCGCCGTCAGCTCAGGACGATTGAGATAACCCCGTGCCACACCGGCCCCACCAATATACAGCTCACCCACCGCGCCCAACGGGACTGGCTGACCATACTTATCCAGCAGATAGAGGGTTAAGTCCGGAAGCCGCGTGCCAATAGGGCTCGTTGTCTGTTCTACATCATGGCAAGCCAGTGCCCGATAAGTGACGTGAACTGTGGTCTCGGTGATACCGTACATATTCACCAACTGAGGCAACATCCCCTCACGCAGGGCATACCACGGTTTCAGAATACCGGGATCGAGTGCTTCCCCGCCAAAGATGATATAACGCAAGCAGTCCGGTAACGGATTGGTGATATAACTGGCAATAAAGGCTTTGAAGGCACTGGGAGTCTGATTCAACACCGTGATACCGTGCTGACACACGAATTGATGCAGCTCTTGAGGTGAACGGGCAATCGCGTGCGGGACCAACACCAGTTTAGCGCCGTAACGTAACGCCCCCCATAATTCCCACACCGAGAAGTCAAACGCAATGGAATGAAACAGGCACCAAATATCTTGCCGGTTAAAGTGATACCAGGATTCAGTGGCGTCAAACAAACGCAGGATATGACGATGTTCCACCATCACCCCTTTCGGCGTGCCGGTCGAACCCGAAGTGTAAATCACATAGGCCAGATGCTGTGCCGTCAATGTTAGCACCTGCGGGTTACTGTTCGGCTGATCAGGCAGACTATTCGGGTCAAGTACCGTCAGCCCAGCCAGCGCGTCCTCTCCCAACGCATCACGCCCGACATTATCCGCCAGCAAAATAGTGGGAGCAGCATCGGTCAGGATATGTGCCAAACGCTCACCGGTGTAGACCGGATCCAGCGGCACGTAGGCACCCCCGGCTTTCAGCACCGCTAATACCCCCACCACCATTGCCGGTGAGCGTGACACGCAAACTGCCACCTGTTGGTCCGGGGTGACACCCAACGCTATCAGTTGATGCGCCAGCCGGTTAGCACGGGCATTGAGCTCGGCATAGCTGAGTGTCTGTTCTTCATACACCAGTGCGGTGGCATCTGGACTTTTCTCTGCCCATTGCTCAAACAGTCGGTGAATACAACCGTGATCGGGATACGACGTTTCGGTTGCATTCCAGGTTGTCAGCAACAGCTTTTTCTCCGCTGCCGGCAAGATATTCAATGTTTGTACCGGTGTCTCTGGCCGCTGTTCAAGCGCCTCTGCCAGGCTTTCCAGCGCCTGTTGCATATAACCGCATATCCGCTCCGGATCAATCGGTTGAGCGATTTGCGCCGTCAGCCCCAGTGCGTGACCAAAATCCTCCACCGACAGCACAAATGGATAGTTAGTGCGTTCTTGTCCGCCCAGAAATTCAATACCGCTGATGATGGCATCCGTGGTAACCCACTGTGCACTATGCCGATAGTTCAGCAAAGCACTAAACAGGGGAGCCTCTCCCGGCACTCCACTACAACGTTGAGCCAGCGCCAGTGAGGCGTGCTCATGCTCCAGCAATCCAGCCAATCGGCTATGCGCTGCCCGTACACTATCCTGTACCGGGGTATCATCCATATCCAGTCGCAACGGCAAAGTATTGATAAACAGACCCATACCGCTGTCAGCGCCTTGCCCTGCCTGCATTCGCCCAAACAACACGGTGCCGAACACCACTTTCGGCTGTCCACTGATACGTGACAACACCTGTGCCCAGGCCAGATGGCATAACGCAGCCAAACTGACACCCAGACGCCGGGCCTGACTGCGCAGACGATCATTTAACGTAACGGGTAACATCCGGTGCGATTCCGTTACCTGTGAACCATCCTGATGGACCTCCATCAACCCAAACGGCAATGTGGGTTCATCCACTTCCGCCAACATATCAGTAAAGAAGCGGGTATGTTCGGCCTGACTCACCCCCAACCGAGCCTGAGCCACCAGATTGCGGAAAGGGACCGGCACAGGCAAGTTCTCTTCCTGTCCGGCAAGATAAGCCTGAACTTCACCGTTCATCACTTCCATCGTTGTATGGTCGCCAATCAGATGATGCAGCAATTGCAGAACGCTCCAGCGGCCATCGTCCTCCTGCGCTACCACAAAGTGCAACAAAGGGGCTAGTTGCAGATCAATACGATAGCGACGTGGATCAAAATGTTGAGCTAACTGGTCACGGATTGGCCCATCAACCGGGTCCAGTGTCAGTTCAGTGACTGATAATTGCGCCTGACGCCAAACCACTTGTACCGGCGCGGATAATCCTTGCCAAACAAAGGCGGTACGCAGAATATCGTGGCGATTAACCACCTGTTGCACCGCCGCCAGATAACTATCCAACAGGGCGCGGTCAGCAAAAGCCATTTGGCTAACCAAGAGATACGGGTCACCTTTATTCGCCAGCAAATGGTGGAACAGAATGCCATCTTGCAACGGCGACAAGGCATAGATATCCTGAATATTAGTCACCCCACCCGGTACTTGTGCAATGATATGGTCAATCTCAGTTTGAGTGAGATCAATCAACGGCAACATGTCAGGTGTCAGTACCGTAGTCGCTGGGGTAATGACATTTGTCGGCACCACCACCGCTTGTGATTGCCCGACTGTTTGGGCAAATGCCGATAACACCGGAGCGTGGAACAGGTCACGTACCGCCAACGTCAGTCCAGCACGGCGCAGACGGTCAATCATTCGCACCGCCAGCAACGAATGACCGCCCAGGGCAAAGAAACTGTCGTGCCGACTAATCCGCTCAACGCCCAACAATTCGCTCCAAATAGCGGCCAGTGTGGTTTCTATCTCCCCCTGTGGCGCTTCATAAACCTGACGGGCAAAAGCTTCCTCCCCCGGTGCCGGTAATGCCCGACGATCCAATTTGCCGTTCGGCGTCAACGGGAAGGTATCCAGACGAACAAAGGCCGCCGGCACCATATAATCCGGCAAAATGGCACTCAGGTGAGTACGCAGATGGTTAATTAACTCATCATCCGCGTCTGCCACCACATAAGCCACCAACCGTTTGTCCTGACCCTCATCCAACGCTAACACGACCACTTCATGCACTGCCGGGTGTTCCAGCAATCGGGCTTCAATTTCCCCCGGCTCAATACGGAAACCACGGATTTTCACCTGTTGGTCATTACGGCCCAGGAACGCCAGATTGCCGTCTGGCAGGTAACGGGCTAAATCGCCGGTGCGGTACAGGCGGGCATCCGGCTTATCACTAAACGGATCCGACAGAAAACGTTCTGCGGTCAGTTCGGGGCGATTGAGATAGCCACAGGCCACCCCATCCCCGCCAATATAAATCTCACCGATTACCCCTTGCGGCACTGGCTGACCATAGGTATCCAACAGATAAACCCGCGTATTGGCTATTGGCCGACCAATCGGGATCCGGGTCACTTCCGGCGATAATTCTGCTATACGGTAGGTAGCGGTAAAGGTTGTCCCTTCACTGGGTCCATAACCATTCAATAACTGTTGAGGAGGGCTATCACGCAGAACCTGAGCAATAACATGTGGATCAAGAATATCGCCACCAACAATCAAAATTTTGATTTGTGGCAGCACCGGGGATAACGCTGCCGCCAGCCGATTAAACAGCCCGACACTGAGCCACAGCACCGTAATGCGATAAGTCTGTAATGCCTGAACAAATTCTTTAGGCGTCAGCAATGTGGCATGATCGATCACCACCAGCGTACCGCCATTAAGCAACGGTGCCCAAACTTCGAAGGTACTGGCATCGAAAGCCGGGTTGGCCTCAAACGCCACCCGATCATCCGGCCCAATTTCAGCGTAGCCGTTATTAATGACCAGCCGAACCACCGCACGATGCGGCACCATTACCCCTTTGGGTGTGCCGGTCGAGCCGGAGGTATACATAATATAGGCTAATTCGGTACTGGCGCGGGGTAAGTCAGGATTGTGGTGATCTTCTTCCCCGATAGTGCCCATTTCATTAGCAAAGCAGAACTGGCGGATCGCCAGATCAACCGGGACATCGCTAAGCAATAATTTGGCTGAACAGTCGTTTATCAGCCAGTTTTTCCGCTCGTCCGGGACACGGGGATCGATTGGTACATAAACGGCCCCAGCTTTGAGAATTGCCAATTCAGCCACTACCAACTCAATAGATCGTTCTAACAGCACCGCAATACGCTCATCCGACTGTATCCCCCGCTTAATTAACTGGCGGGCCAGTCGGTTGGCGCGAGCATTTAATTCGGTATAGCTGAGAATGTGTTCTTCATACACCAGCGCTACTGCGTCAGGGGTTTTCTCCACCTGCTGTTCAAACAGCCAGTGAATGCATGTCTGGTCAGGATACGGCGTCTGGGTTGCATTCCAAATTTCCAGTAACAGCTTACGTTCAGCTACCGTCAGGATATCGATTTTCCCGACCAGCTGTTGCGGGTTAGCCGCCATCGCCCGCAATACGGTATGGAGATACTCTACATAACGCTTGATGGTCGATTGATCAAACAAGGCAGTGGCATAATTCAGATAACCGACAATCCTGCCGTCCACCTCAGACAGGCTCAATTCAAGATCAAACTTAGCGATATCAATAGATTGATCGGTAGGTGAAATGGTCAGTCCCGGTAACCGCCATTCCATATTCTCATTGCTCTGCCAGGCAAACATCACCTGGAACAATGGGGTATATGCTAGCCGGCGTGGTGGTTGCACGATTTCCACCACCTGTTCAAACGGCAGATCCTGATGCTCCTGTGCCACCAGCGCAGTTTGACGCACACGCGCCAGCCATTCCGCCACATTGGGGGCACCGGATAAGTCCATGCGTAACGCCAGCGTATTGACAAAAAAGCCGATCAGGGATTCCACTTCCTGCCGACTACGGCCGGCACTTGGCGTACCGATAACCAGATCTTCCTGACCTGACAGGCGCGATAAAACCGTCGCCCAGGCCGCCAGCAACGTCATAAATAACGTGACGCCCTGTTGCTCACTCAAACGTTTAAGAGATTGGGTTAACTCCGCATCCAGATTGACAGGCAATAAGGCCCCGGCAAATGACTGCTCAAGCGGACGAGGTCGGTCAGTGGGCAAATCCAATAGAACTGGCGCGTCAGCCAGCCTTGTGTGCCAATAGTCAGATTGAGACTGTATGCGTTCAGCCGACAGCCACTGACGCTGCCAGGCAGCGTAGTCAGGGTACTGAATTGTCAACGGTAGTAACGGATCTGACTGCCCGGTCAGAAAAGCGGTGTAAAGGGTGTTCAATTCACGCATCAATATGCTGACAGACCAACCATCGAAAACAATATGATGCTGGGTCAGCAAGAAAACATGCTCATCGTCAGCCAGTTGCACCAGACTGGAACGAATCAATGGGCCACGGGCAAGATCAAACGGCGCACTGGCTTCCTGAGCAGAGAGAAACTCAAGCTGGTCATCTATATCAGGCACTTCACGCAGATCATATTTTTTTATCGGCAAGCCTAATGCCGCCGGCAACAACTCCATCTGCGGCTGGCCGTCAACAGCCACAAAAACAGAGCGCAACGCTTCATGGCGGGCAAACAGCGTATCCAGCGCCTGCTGCCAGGCAGCGATATCCAGCTGACCACGTAAACGCAGAGCCAGCGGAATATGATAGATCTCACTCACCCCGTCAAACTGCGTCAGGAACCACAGACGCTGTTGCGCAAATGATAACGGCAATGGGTCCTCACGGGATAGCGGAACGATAGCGGGCAATACCTCACCCGACTCATCAAGCCGGGCATGCATCACTTCCGCAAAATCGGCCAAAGCAGGGAATGTAAACAACGTGGACAGCGGCAATTCAATCCCCAACGACGCTATTCGGTTCATCATCCGCACCGCCAATAACGAATGGCCGCCCAGGGCAAAGAAACTGTCATACCGCCCCACCTGCTCAATCCCCAGTAACTCACGCCAGATAGCCGCCAGCACTATCTCTGTTTCGCCTTGTGGCGCTGCATAAACCTGGCGGGAAAATGCTTCTTCGTCCGGTTCCGGCAACGCTCGACGGTCCAGTTTTCCATTCGGCGTCAACGGCAGGGTATCCAAACGGACAAAAGCCGCCGGGACCATATAATCTGGCAAAATTGTGCTCAGATGAGTACGCAGGCTATTCACCAACTCATCGTTTTCTTCCGCCACCACCCAGGCCACCAGACGCTTATCATGCTCTTCACCCAGCGCTAACACCACCGCTTCACGTACCGCCGGGTACTCTATCAGCCGGGTCTCAATTTCCCCCGGTTCAACCCGGAAACCCCGAATTTTAATCTGCTGGTCATTACGGCCAACAAAGACTAAATTGCCATCGGGCAGATAACGGACCAAATCCCCGGTCCGATACATCCGTGCATCCGGCATCTCACTAAACGGGTCAGCTAAGAAGCGTTCAGCCGTCAGTTCAGGACGATTAAGGTAGCCACGCGCCACCCCCATACCGCCAACATACAACTCACCGATTGCTCCCAACGGCACTGGCTGGCCGTCGCTATCCAACAAATAAATCTGGGTGTTCGCTGTCGGATGGCCGATAGGCACTAACGTATCTGTATAGTCTGGCGGACAACGCCAGGTGGTCGCACACACCGTGATTTCTGTCGGGCCATAGGCATTAAACAGCTTCGCANGACGACAAAGTACCTGAAATAGCGCGGCACTGGGGTGCTTCACCACCGAATATCACTGTCGGTGTTATCGTTAGCGCCGGTAAATCGCCCGCATCCCGAAGCAAAGCCGGGGTCAGACAGGCATGGGTCACTGCCTGCTGCTCCAGATAATGCCAGAGACGAAGCGGGTCCTGACGGACGATATCAACAGCGATAACCAGACTGGCCCCACTCCCCAACGCCATCATGATTTCCCAAACACTGGCATCAAAACTCAATGAGGCAAACTGCAACATCCGGCTACCCGAGTGAATGTCAAACTGGGCGATTTTATCCCGGATAAGATTGATTAGCCCACAATGCTCAACCATCACGCCTTTTGGTGTGCCGGTTGAACCGGAGGTGTAAATCACATACGCCAGATGCTGGGCAGTCAGTGCAGGCACTTGCGGATTACTGTCCGGCTTATCGAGCAGCGTATTCGGTCCAGTACAGTGAGTCTTCNGCAATGGCTTCTTCGCCCAATGCGATACATACGGCATTATCCGCCAGCAAAATAGCCGGAGCTGCATCGGTCAAAATATGTACCAAACGTTCACCCGGATAAGCCGGGTCCAATGGAACATAAGCTCCACCCGCTTTCAGAGCGGCCAGCAAGCTCACTATCATCGTCGGTGAACGTGT
Source organism: Photorhabdus khanii NC19 (assembly GCF_000517265.1). Lineage (GTDB taxonomy): Bacteria > Pseudomonadota > Gammaproteobacteria > Enterobacterales > Enterobacteriaceae > Photorhabdus > Photorhabdus khanii. Next base: position 928,478 of record NZ_AYSJ01000002.1, on the reverse strand, counting down.
AACACAAATCGCTACTCGCTGGTCTGGCACAACACCCAGCGCAATCAATTGATGGGCCAATCGGTTAGCACGGGTATTCAGTTCCGCATAGCTGAACGTCTGTCCTTGATACACCAGTGCCGTGGCATCCGGGTTTTTCTCCACTTGTTGTTCAAATAATTGATGGATACACAACGGGTCAGAGTAGGCAGTTTCCGTCGCATTCCAGGTTTTTAATAACAATGTGCGCTCAGTCTCGGGCAAAATTTCTAACGTCCGTACTGACGTTTCCGGGGCCAGCTCGAGTGTTTCTGCCAGACTTTCCAGCGCTTGCTGCATATAACCGCACACCCGTTCCGGATCAAATGGCTGGACGATTTGCGCTGTTAGCCCCAGCGCACTACCAAAATCCTCCACCGATAGAGTAAACGGATAGTTGGTACGTTCCTGCGCGCCAAGAAACTCAACACCATCCATGATTTCATTCGAAGTCGCGGATAACGTACTGTGCCGATAGTTCAACAAAGCACTAAAAAGTGGAACTTCACCTTGCACTCCACTGTAACGTTGAGCCAGTGCCAGTGACGCGTGTTCATGCCTCAGTAATTCGGCTAGCCGGGCATGTGCTGCCTGTACACTCTCCCGTACTGAGGTATCATCCATATCCAGCCGTAACGGCAAGGTATTGATAAACAGCCCCATACCGCTGTCAGCCCCTTGCCCTGTCTGCATCCGCCCAAACAAGACGGTGCCAAACACCACTTTCGCCTGTCCGCTGGTACGCGACAATACCTGTGCCCAAGCCAGATGGCACAGCGCCGCCAGACTGACACCCAGACGTCGAGCCTGACTACGCAAGCGGTTGTTCAATATAGCGGGCAATATTCGGTATGATTGGGCCATCTGAGAACCATCCCGATGGACTTCCGTCAATCCAAACGGCAACGTCGGTTGATCCACCTCAGCCAACATGTCAGTAAAGAAACAGGTATGCTCGGCCTGATTCTCCCCCAGACGAACCTGAGCCACCAGATTGCGGAAAGGGACCGGCACAGGCAAACTGTCCCCCAGCCCGGCAAGGTACGCCTGAACTTCACGGTTCATCACTTCCAGCGTCGTATGGTCACCAATCAAATGATGCTGCAATTGCAGCGCAATCCAGCGACTATCCGTTTCCTGTGCAATAACAAAACGCAACAGTGGTGCCAGGCCCAGATCGAGACGATGCTGACGCGGATCAAAACGTTGAGCCAATTGTTCATAAACCGGCCCGTCAGCAGGATCTAACATCAGTTCCACAACGGATAACGGTGCCTGACGCCAGACTACCTGGACCGACGCGGATAATCCTTGCCAGATAAAAGCAGTACGCAGAGTATCGTGGCGATTAACCACCTGTTGCACCGCCGCCAGATAACTATCCAGCAACGAACGATCAGCAAATGCCATCTGGCTAACCAATAGATATGGGTCGCCTTCATTGGTTAATAAGTGGTGGAACAGGATCCCATCCTGCAACGGTGACAAGGCATAGATATCCTGAATATTAGTCACCCCACCCGGTACTTGTGCAATGATATGGTCAATCTCAGCTTGAGTGAGATCAATCAACGGCAGCATCTCAGGTGTGAGTGCCGTGGTTGCCGGGGAAATGACGTTCTCCGGCACCACCACCGCTTGTGACTGCCCGACTGTTTGGGCTAATGCGGACAACACCGGGGATTGGAATAGATCATGCACTGCCAGCGTTAATCCCACGTTACGCAAACGTTCAATCATCCGCACCGCCAGCAGAGAATGGCCGCCCAGGGCAAAGAAACTGTCGTGCCGACTGATCTGTTCAATACCCAACAACTCGCTCCAGACAGCGGCCAATAGGATTTCTGTTTCCCCCTGCGGCGCTGCATAAACCTGACGAGCAAAGGCTTCCGTCCCCGGTGCTGGCAGCGCTCGGCGATCCAGCTTGCCGTTTGGGGTCAACGGGAAGGTATCCAGACGTACAAAAGCCGCCGGCACCATATAATCAGGCAAAATGGCACTCAGATATTCACGCAAGCTCACCGTCAATCCGTCATCTGGCTCTGCCACCACATAAGCCACCAGCCGTTTATCCTGCCCGCCACTTAACGCCAGTACCAATGCTCCATTTACCGCAGGATGTTCCGTCAGCCGCGCTTCAATTTCTTCCGGCTCAATACGGAACCCCCTGATTTTAACCTGCTGATCGTTACGGCCAACGAATACCAGATTGCCGTCCGGCAGGTAACGGACCAAATCCCCGGTGCGATACATGCGAGCATCAGGTTCATTATTAAACGGATCAGTTAGGAAACGTTCAGCAGTCAACTCAGGACGATTGAGATAACCACGCGCGACACCCACGCCACCGATATACAATTCCCCCACCGTCCCCAATGGTACCGGCTGACCATAAACATCCAGCAGATAAACCCGTGTGTTGGTCGTTGGGCGTCCAATGGGAACCCATGCATCCGTATAGTCTGAGGGACAAGACCAAGAGGTGGCGCAAACCGTGATTTCTGTCGGGCCATAATCATTGAACAGATTTACCCGATCACACAACGCCTGGAACAGGGTTGAACCCGGCGCTTCTCCTGCAAATATTAATGTAGGCTTTATCGTTATTGCCGGTAAATCGCTCTCTTCCCGGAACAGAGCTGGTGGCAGGAAAGCGTGCGTCACTGCTTGTTTTTCCAGATAAGACCAAAGACGACGAGGGTCCTGACGGATGATATCGGTAGGAATAACCAAACAGGCCCCGCCACTTAACGCGGTCATGATTTCCGAGACACTGGCATCAAAACCCGATGAGGCAAATTGCAATATCCGACTGGTTTCATCAACGCTAAACCGGGTAATTTGAGCCAGAGCCAAGTTAACTACCCCACGATGTTCAACCATCACCCCTTTCGGCGTGCCAGTCGAACCAGAGGTATAAACCACATAGGCCAAATGTCGTTCCATCAATGCAGGTATCTGCGGGTTACTGTCCGCCTGGTCAAACAGGCTATTCGGATCGAGCATAATCAAGTCTACAAGTGCCTTCTCACCCAACGCAGCTCGCCCGGTATTATCCGCCAACAAAATAGCCGGCCCGGCATCAGCCAGAATATGCCCCAGACGCTCGCCGGAATAAGTCGGATCCAATGGCACATAGGCGCCACCGGCTTTCAGCACCGCTAACAACCCGACGATCATTGCGGGTGAACGTGCCACACAAATCGCCACTCGTTGGTCCGGTGCAACGCCCAATGCTATCAGTTGATGCGCCAGACGGTTAGCACGGGCATTGAGTTCGGCATAGCTGAAAATGTGTTCTTCATACACCAGCGCCGTGGCATCCGGGTTTTTCTCTGCCCATTGCTCAAACAGTTGGTGAATACAACCGTGATCGGGATACGACGTTTCGGTCGTGTTCCAGGTTTCCAATAACAGCTTGCGTTCAGCTACAGTCAGGATATCGATTTTCCCGATCGACTGTTGCGGGTTAGCCGCCATCGCCCGCAGTACGGTATGGAGATAACCCACCTGCCGCTCAATGGTCGCTTGATCAAATAGCGCAGTGGCATAATTCAGATAACCAACAATTCGTCCGTCCACCTCAGACAAGCTCAATTCAAGATCAAATTTAGCGATATCGATGAGTTGATCGGCAGGTGAAACCGTCAGTCCCGGCAACCGCCATTCCGTATTCTCATTGTTCTGCCAGGCAAACATCACCTGGAACAACGGAGTATGATCCAATCGGCGTAGCGGTTGCACGATTTCTACCACCTGTTCAAAGGGTAGGTCCTGATGTTCCTGCGCCGCCAGCGCAGTTTGTCGCACACGCGCTAGCAACTCCGCCACATTCGGCGCATCGGATAAGTCCATCCGCAACGCCAGCGTATTAACAAAGAAACCCATCAGGGATTCCACCTCCTGCCGACTGCGGCCGGCACTCGGTGTACCGATAACCAGATCTTCCTGACTTGATAGACGCGACAGAACCATCGTCCAAGCCGCCAACAGGGTCATAAATAACGTGACGCCTTGCTGTTCACTCAGACGTTTAAGGGATTGGGTTAACTCCGCATCCAGACTGACGGGCAATAGGGCCCCGGCAAACGACTGCTGAGGCGGACGTGGCCGGTCAGTCGGCAAATCCAGTAGAACTGGCGCGTCAGCCAGTCTCGCGCACCAATAATCAGATTGGGACTGTATGCGTTCAGCCGACAGCCATTGACGCTGCCAGGCGGCGTAATCAGGATACTGAATCGTCAATGGAGACAACGGATCCGGTTGCCCCGCCAGAAACGCGGTGTAAAGGGTGTTCAATTCACGCATCAACAGGCTGACAGACCAGCCATCGAAAATAATATGATGCAGGGTCAGCAGGAAAACGTGTTCATCATTAGCCAGTTGTACCAAAGTGGAACGAATTAATGGACCACGGGCAAGATCAAACGGCGTATCGGCTTCCTGAATAGAAAGAGAGGCAAGCTGCGCCTCCACATCAGGTGTGTTACGCAGATCATCTTTTTTCATCAACAAGCCTGATGCCGCCGGCAATAACTCCACCTGCGGCTGACCGTCAACAGCGACAAAAACAGAGCGCAATGCTTCATGGCGAGCAAACAGCGTATCCAGCGCCTGCTGCCAGGCAGCGATATCCAGCTGACCCTGTAAACGCAGAGCCAGCGGAATATGATAGGTCTCACTCACCCCGTCAAACTGAGCCAGGAACCACAGGCGTTGTTGCGCAAATGACAACGGCAATTGGCCCTCACGGGATAGCGGAACGATAGCAGGCAATACCTCACCCGCCCCATCAGACCGGGCACACATCGCTTCAGCAAAGGCCATCAAAGACGGGAATGTAAACAGCGTGGACAGCGGTAATTCAATCCCCAACGCCGCTATTCGGTTCATCATCCGCACAGCCAACAGCGAATGGCCGCCCAAAGCGAAAAAGTTGTCGTACCGACTAATCCAGTCAACACCGAGTAATTCACGCCAGATAGCCGCCAATGTGGTTTCCATCTCCCCTGACGGTGCAGCGTAAATTTGCCGGGCAAAGTCTTCTTCCCCCGGTACCGGTAATGCCCGCCGATCCAGTTTGCCGTTCGGGGTCAGCGGGAAGACATCCAGACGCACAAAAGCCGCCGGCACCATATAATCCGGTAAAACCGAACTCAAGTGAGTACGCAGACGGTTAACCAACGCCTCATTCGCTTCTGCCACCACATAAGCCACCAACCGTTTGTTCTGCCCGTCGTCCAGCGCCAACACCACCGCTTCATGCACTGCCGGGTGTTCCATCAATCGAGCCTCAATTTCCCCCGGTTCAATCCGGAAACCACGGATTTTCACCTGCTGGTCATTGCGACCCAGGAATTCCAGATTACCGTCCGGCAGGTAGCGGCCGAAGTCTCCTGTTCGATACATCCGAGCATCCGGTGTATCACTAAACGGATCCAGCAGAAAACGTTCCGCGGTCAGTTCAGGACGACTAAGATAACCACAGGCAACGCCATCTCCGCCAATATAAATCTCGCCTTCTGCACCCAACGGCACCGGTTGACCATTGGCATCCAACAGATAAACCCGCGTATTGGCTATCGGTCGACCAATGGGGATCCTCGCCACTCCCGATGGTAACGCCGTGATAGGGTAGGTGGTAGTAAAGGTGGTGCTCTCACTCGGCCCATAGGCATTTAATAACTGTTGCGGCGGGTTATCACGCAAAACTTGCCTAATCACATGCGGATCCAGCACATCGCCGCCGACAATCAAGATCTTGATTTGTGGCAGCACCGGAGACAACTCTGTCGCTAACCGGTTAAATAGCCCGACACTGAGCCACAGCACGGTAATGCGATAAATCTGTAACGCCTGAACAAATTCTTTAGGTGTCAGCAACGTGGCGTGATCAATCACTACCAACGTGCCACCATTAAGCAACGGTGCCCAGACTTCAAAGGTACTGGCATCAAAAGCCGGGTTAGCCTCAAACGCCACCCGATCATCTGGCCCGATTTCGGCATACCCATTATTGATGACCAACCGAACCACCGCACGATGTGGCACCATCACCCCTTTGGGTGTGCCAGTCGAACCGGAGGTATACATGATATAGGCCAGTTCAGGACTGGCGCGAGGTAAGTCAGGATTGCGGTAATCTTCCTGCCTGATAGCGTCCATCTCATTAGCAAGGCATAACAGAGGGATCACTAGGTCAACCGGGATATCGATATCAGTAAGCAATAATTTGGCTGAACAGTCGTTTATCAACCAGTGTTTCCGCTCATCCGGCACTCGGGGATCGATCGGCACATAAACCGCCCCGGCCTTGAGGATAGCCAACTGAGCTACTACCAGCTCAACAGAACGTTCTAATAAAACCGCAATCCGATCGTCCGGCTGAATCCCCTGCCCAATTAACCGGTGAGCCAGTCGATTGGCACGGGCATTTAATTCCGCATAGCTGAGAATATGTTCTCCATATATCAGCGCTGTCGCGTCAGGTTTTTTTTCAGCCTGTTGTTCAAACAGCCGGTGAATACAATATTGGTCGGGATACGGTGCCCGGGTCGCGTTCCAGGTCTCCAGCAACAGCCTCTTCTCCGCTGCCGGCAAAATATTCAACAACCGTACCGGTGTCTCTGGCCGCTGTTCAAGCGCTTCTGTCAGGCTTTCCAGCGCCTGTTGCAGATAATCACATATCCGCACCGGATCAATCGGTTGCACAATTTGCGCCGTCAATCCCAAAGCGTGACCAAAATCCTCTACCGACAAAACAAACGGATAGTTAGTTCGCTCCTGTGCACCAAGGAATTCAATACCCGGCACCATCTGATTTGAGATCGTCGGTTGCTCATTATGTCGATAATTCATCAAAGCACTGAAGAGCGGCGTTTCCCCCGGCACCCCACTGCAACGCTGGGCCAATGCCAGTGACGCATGTTCATGGGCCAGCAATTCGGCTAACCGGGTATGGGCTAACCTCACACTATCCTGCACCGGGGTCTCATCCATATCCAGCCGTAACGGTAAGGTATTGATAAACAGCCCCATACCGCTGTCAGCGCCTTGCCCGGCCTGCATCCGCCCAAACAAGACGGTGCCGAACACTACTTTTGCCCGCCCATTGGTACGTGACAACACCTGTGCCCAGGCCAAATGGCATAACGCAGCCAAACTGACACCCAAACGCCGGGCCTGACTGCGCAGACGATCATTCAGCGTAGCAGGTAACATCCTGTACGATTCCGTCACCTGCGAACCATCCCGATGGACCTCTGTCAACCCGAATGGCAGTGTCGGTTCATCCACTTCCGCCAACATGTCGGTAAAAAAGCGGGTATGCTCGGCCTGATTCACCCCCAACCGGGCCTGCGCCACCAGATTGCGGAAAGGGACCGGCACAGGCAAGTTCTCTTCCTGTCCGGCAAGATAAGCCTGAACTTCACGGTTCATCACTTCCAGCGTCGTATGGTCGCCAATCAGATGATGCAGCAATTGCAATACAACCCAACGGCCATCCTCCTCCTGCGCTACCGCAAAGTGCAATAAGGGGGCTTGGTTCAAGTCGAGGCGATAGTGATGTGGGGCAAAATGTTGAGCTAACTGGTCACGGACCGGCCCATCAACCGGATCTAATGTCAGTTCTGTGATTGATAATTGCGCCTGACGCCAAACCACTTGTACCGGTGCTGATAATCCTTGCCAAACAAAGGCGGTACGCAGAATATCGTGGCGATTAACTACCTGTTGCACCGCCGCCAGATAACTATCCAACAGAGCACGATCAGCAAAAGCCATCTGGCTAACCAAGAGATACGGGTCACCTTTATTCGCCAGCAAATGGTGGAACAGGATGCCATCCTGCAACGGTGACAAACCATAAATATCCTGAATATTGGTAATCCCACCCGGTACTTGTTCAATGATACGGTCAATCTCAGACTGGGACAGATCAATCAACGGCAACATCTCAGGTGTGAGTGCCGTGGTTGCCGGGGAAATGACATTCTCCGGCACCACCACCGCTTGTGACTGCCCTACTGTTTGGGCTAATGCGGACAACACCGGGGATTGGAATAAATCACGCACCGCCAGAGTTAACCCCGCATGACGCAGACGTTCAATCATGCGTACCGCCAGTAACGAATGTCCTCCCAAGGCAAAAAAGCTGTCGTGCCGACTCACTTGCTCAATACCCAACAACTCACCCCAGACAGCGGCCAGCAGGGTTTCTATCTCCCCTTGCGGCGCGGCATAAACCTGCCGGGCAAAGTCCTCCGCCCCCGGCGCGGGCAGCGCCCGGCGATCCAGTTTACCGTTTGGCGTCAACGGGAAGGTCTCCAGACGTACAAAGGCCGCCGGTACCATATAATCCGGCAAAATGGCGCTCAGGTGGCTACGCAGGCTGTTAACCAACCGGTCATCCGCCTTTGCCACCACATAAGCCACTAACCGTTTATCCTGACCATCGCCCAAAGCCAGCACCAGCGCTTCACTCACCGCCGGGTGTTCCAGCAATTGGGCTTTGATTTCCCCCGGTTCAATGCGGAAACCCCTGATTTTCACCTGCTGGTCATTACGGCCCAGGAACGCCAGATTGCCATCCGGCAGGTAGCGGACTAAATCCCCGGTGCGATACATCCGAGCATCTGGCTTATCACTAAATGGATCGGCCAGAAAACGTTCCGCCGTCAAATCAGAGCGGTTGAGATAGCCTCGCGCCACCCCCATACCGCCAATATACAGCTCACCGGCTGCGCCTAACGGCACCGGCTGGCCGTCAGTATTCAATAAATAAACCTGGGTATTCGCTGTCGGACGCCCAATCGCAATGATGCCCTCAGTGTAGTCTGATGGACAACGCCAGGTGGCCGCACACACCGTGATTTCCGTCGGGCCATAGGCATTAAATACCGTTGTCCGACGACACAGGGCTTGAAGCAATGTTGCACTGGGGGCTTCACCACCAAGTATCAACGTCGGTCTTATCGCTATTTCCGGTAAATCGGTCCCTT
>NZ_AYSJ01000002.1:679496-919134 GCF_000517265.1 Photorhabdus khanii NC19 | reverse complement strand
CCGGGACTTGCGGGTTGCTATCCGGCTGGTCGGGCAATGAATTTGGCTCCAGCACGGTCAGTGCAGCCAGTACTTTTTCGCCTAGCGCGGTACGTCCCGTATTATCTGCCAGTACAATCGCCGGCGCAGCATCGGTTAAAATATGGGCCAGACGTTCCCCCGGATAAGCCGGGTCTAACGGCACATAGGCGCCACCCGCTTTCAATACCGCCAGCAATCCCACTATCCGCGCCGGCGAACTTGCGACGCAAATGGCTACCCGCTGATCCGGTGCGACGCCTAACGCTATCAGTTGATACGCCAGCCGATTAGCCCGGGTATTTAATTCGGCATAACTGAGGAGTTGCCCTGCAGACACCAGCGCCGGGGCATCCGGGCTTTTCTCTGCCTGTTGCTCAAATAGCCGGTGAATACAACCATGATCGGGATACGACGCTTCGGTCGCATTCCAGGTTGCCAATAACAGCTGACGCTCCGCCACGCTCAAGATATCGATTTTCCCAACCGGCTGTTGCGGGTTAGCCGCCATCTCGCGCAGTACGGTATGGAGATAGCCCACCTGCCGCTCAATGGTCGCTTGATCAAACAGGGCGGTGGCATAACTCAGATAACCCGCAATCTGACCGTCCACCTCAGACAGGGTCAGTTCAAGATCAAACTTAGCGATATCAATGCGTTGATCGGCAGGTGAAACCACCAATCCCGGTAGTTTCCATTCCGTGCTTTCATTGTTCTGCCAGGCAAACATCACCTGGAACAGCGGGGTATGCGTCAGTTGGCGCGGCGGTTGCACGATTTCCACCACCTGTTCAAACGGCAGATCCTGATGCTCCTGTGCCGCCAAAGCAGTTTGCCGCACCTGCGCTAGTAATTCCGTTACATTGGGTGCACCGGATAAATCCATACGCAACGCCAGCGTATTCACAAAGAAGCCAATCAGGGATTCCACTTCCTGCCGACTTCGGCCCGCACTTGGCGTACCGATCACCAGATCTTCCTGACCCGACAGGCGCGACAGGACTGTCGCCCACGCCGCTAACAGGGTCATAAATAACGTGACCCCTTGCTGCTCACTCAGGCGTTTAAGGGATTGAGTTAACTCCGCATCCAGACTGACCGGCAATAAGGCCCCGGCAAACGACTGCTGAGGCGGACGTGGCCGGTCAGTCGGCAAATCCAGCAGAACCGGCGCATCAACCAGCCTCTCACGCCAATAGTCAGATTGGGACTGTATACGTTCAGCCGACAGCCATTGACGCTGCCAGGCGGCGTAATCAGGATATTGAATCGTCAATGGTAGCAACGGATCCGGCTGCCCCGCCAGAAAAGCGGTGTACAGGGTGCTCAATTCACGCATCAACACGCTGACAGACCAGCCATCAAAAACAATATGATGCAGGGTCAGCAAGAAAACGTGATCATCGTCAGCCAGTTGTACCAGAGCGGAACGAATTAATGGGCCACCGGCAAGATCAAACGGCGCATTGGCTTCCTGAGTAGAGAGAAACACAAGCTGCGCATCTCCATCAGGCGTGTCACGCAGATCGTATTTTTTCATCGGCAAGCCTGATGCCGCCGGCAACAACTCTACTTGCGGTTGACCGTCAACGGCAACGAAGACAGAGCGCAACGCTTCGTGGCGGGCAAATAGCGTACCAAGCGCCTGTTGCCAGGCAACAATATCCAGATACCCCTGTAGACGCAGGGCCAGCGGAATATGATAAGTCTCACTCACCCCGTCAAGCTGGGTCAGGAACCACAGGCGTTGTTGCGCAAATGATAACGGCAATGGGTCCTCATGGGATAGCGGAACGATAGCGGGCAATACCTCGCCAGACTCATCAATCCGGGCACGCATCACTTCAGCAAAAGCCATCAAAGACGGGAATGTAAACAGCGTGGACAGCGGTAATTCAATCCCCAACGCCGCTATTCGGTTCATCATTCGCACGGCTAACAGCGAATGCCCACCTAGTGTGAAAAAGTTGTCATACCGACTAATCCGTTCAACACCCAGTAATTCACACCAGATAGCGGCTAATGTGGTTTCCATCTCTCCTAATGGTGCGGCGTAAATCTGCCGGGCAAAATCTTCTTTCCCCGGTATCGGTAATGCCCGACGATCCAATTTGCCGTTTGGCGTCAACGGAAAGGTCTCCAGACGCACGAAAGCGGCCGGCACCATGTAATCCGGTAAAACCGTACTTAAGTGAGTATGCAGATGGTTAACCAACGCCTCATCCACGTCTGCCACCACATAAGCCACCAACCGTTTTTCCTGACCGCCGCCCATCACCTGCACAACCACTTCATGCACTGCTGGGTGTTCCAGCAATCGGGCTTCGATTTCCCCCAGCTCAATACGGAAACCGCGGATTTTCACCTGCTGGTCATTACGGCCTATGAATTCCAGATTACCGTCCGGCAGGTAGCGGGCCAAATCCCCAGTCCGGTACATCCGGGCATCGGGAAGATGACTAAACGGATCTGCTAAGAAACGTTCTGCCGTCAGTTCAGGACGATTGAGATAACCCCGTGCCACACCGGCCCCGCCAATATATAACTCACCCACCGCGCCTAACGGGACTGGCTGACCATACTTATCCAGCAGATAGAGGGTTAAGTCCGGGAGCCGCGTGCCAATAGGGCTCATTGTCTGTTCTACATCATGGCGAGTCAGTGCCCGGTAAGTGACGTGAACTGTGGTCTCGGTGATGCCGTACATATTCACCAATTGAGGCAATGTCTCTTCACGCAGGGCATACCACGGCTTCAAAATACCCGGATCGAGTGCTTCCCCACCAAAGATGATATAGCGCAACTTATCCGGCAATGGGTTGGCGACATAACTGGTAATAAAGGCTTTGAAGGCACTGGGGGTCTGATTCAATACGGTAATACCGTGCTGACACACGAATTGATGCAGCTCCTGGGGTGAACGGGCAATCGCGTGCGGAACCAGTACCAGTTTAGCGCCGTAGCGTAAGGCTCCCCATAATTCCCACACCGAGAAGTCAAACGCAATGGAATGAAACAGGCACCAAATATCTTGCCGGTTAAAGTGATACCAAGATTCAGTGGCGTCAAACAAACGCAGGATATGACGATGTTCCACCATCACCCCTTTCGGCGTGCCGGTCGAGCCCGAGGTGTAAATCACATACGCCAGATGTTGTGCCGTCAATGTCGGCACTTGTGGGTTACTGTCCGGCTGATCAGGCAGGCTATTCGGGTCAAATATCGTCAGCCCTGCCAGCGCGTCTTCTCCCAACGCATCACGCCCGACATTATCTGCCAGCAAAATAACGGAGGCCGCATCGGTCAGGATATGTGCCAGACGCTCACCGGTGTAGACCGGATCCAGCGGCACGTAGACCCCCCCGGCTTTCAGCACCGCTAATACCCCCACCACCATTGCCGGTGAACGTGACACGCAAACCGCCACCCGTTGGTCCGGGGTGACGCCCAACGCTATCAGTTGATGCGCCAGCCGGTTAGCACGGACATTGAGCTCGGCATAACTGAGGAGCTGTTCTTCATACACCAGTGCGGTGGCATCTGGACTTTTCTCTGCCCATTGCTCAAACAGTCGGTGAATACAACCGTGATCGGGATACGACGTTTCGGTTACATTCCAGGTTGCCAGCAACAACTTTTTCTCCGCTGCCGGCAAGATATTCAATGCTTGTACCGGTGTCTCTGGCCGCTGTTCAAGCGCCGCTGCCAGACTTTCTAGCGCCTGTTGCATATAACCACATACCCGTTCCGAATCAAACGGCTGTACCACCTGAGCAGTTAATCCTAAACTAGAGCCACCGTCCTCCACTGACAGCACAAACGGATAGTTAGTTCGTTCCTGTGCACCAAGGAATTCAATACCCGGCATCACTTTATTTGGGATCGTCGGTTGATCATTATGTCGATAGTTCAGCAAAGCACTGAAGAGCGGAATTTCCCCTGGCACCCCACTGCAACGCTGAGCCAATGCCAGTGATGCATGTTCATGCTCCAGCAATTCGGCTAACCGGGTATGGGCTAACCGTACACTGTCCTGCACCGAGGTATCATCCATATCCAGTCGTAACGGCAAGGTATTGATAAACAGCCCCATACCGCTGTCAGCCCCTTCTCCGGCCTGCATTCGCCCAAACAAGACGGTGCCGAACACCACTTTCACCTGTCCGCTGGTACGTGACAACACCTGTGCCCAGGCCAAATGGCACAAAGTCGCCAAACTGACGCCCAGACACCGAGCCTGACTGCGCAGGCGGTCATTTAACCTCGCGGGTAACATCCGGTACGACTCCGTCACCTGTGAACCATCCTGATGGACCTCCGTCAACCCGAATGGCAGCGTCGGTTGATCCACTTCAGCCAACATATTAGTAAAGAAGCAGGTATGCTCGGCCTGATTCACCCCCAACCGGGCCTGCGCCACCAGATTGCGGAAAGGGATCGGCACAGGCAAGTTCTCTTCCTGTCCGGCAAGATAAGCCTGAATTTCACCGTTCATCACTTCCAGCGTCGTATGGTCGCCAATCAGATGATGCAGCAATTGCAATACAACCCAACGACCATCCTCCTCCTGCGCTACCGCAAAGTGCAATAAGGGGGCTTGGTTCAAGTCTAGGCGATAGTGATGTGGGGCAAAATGTTGAGCTAACTGGTCACGGACCGGCCCATCAATCGGGTCTAGTGTCAGTTCAGTGACCGATAATTGCGCTTGACGCCAAACCACTTGTACCGACGCTGATAATCCTTGCCAAACAAAGGCGGTACGCAGAATATCGTGACGATTAACCACCTGTTGGACAGCCACTAAATAGCTGTCCAACAGAGCGCGGTCAACAAAGGTTATCTGGCTAACAAATAGATACGGGTCACCTTTATTCGCCAGCAGATGGTGGAACAAAATGCCATCCTGCAACGGTGACAAGCCATAAATATCCTGAATATTGGCAACCCCACCCGGTACCTGCGCCACAATATGGTCAATTTCAGACTGAGTGAGATCAATCAACGGCAACATTTCAGGTGTGAGTGCCGTGGTCGTCGGAGTCATGACATTCGCCGGCACCATCACTGTCGGTGACTGCCCAACTGTTTGGGCAAATTCAGATAACACTGGGGATTGGAATAAATCACGCACCGCCAGTGTTAACCCCGCGCTACGCAGACGTTCAACCATCCGTACCGCTAGCAACGAATGACCGCCCAAGGCAAAGAAGCTGTCATGCCGACTCACCTGTTCAATGCCCAACAACTCACCCCAGACAACAGCCAGCAGAGTTTCTATCTCCCCTTGCGGCGCGGCATAAATCTGCCGGGCAAAAGCTTCTTCCCCCGGTGCTGGCAGTGCTCGACGATCCAATTTGCCGTTTGGCGTCAACGGGAAGGTCTCCAGACGTACAAAGGCCGCTGGCACCATATAATCCGGTAAAATGGCACTCAGATAGGTACGCAAGCTGTTAACCAGCCGGTCATCCGCTTCTGCCACCACATAAGCTACCAACCGTTTATCCTGATCGTCGCCCAGAGCCCGCACCAGCGCTTCGCTCACCGCCGGATGTTCCAACAATCGGGCTTCGATTTCTCCCAGCTCAATGCGGAAACCACGGATTTTCACCTGCTGGTCATTACGGCCCAGGAACGCCAGGTTGCCGTCTGGCAGGTAGCGGGCCAAATCCCCGGTGCGGTACAGGCGAGCATCCGGTTCACGACTAAACGGATTTGCCAGAAAACGTTCCTCCGTCAAATCAGGTCGGTTGAGATAGCCTCGCGCCACTCCCACGCCGCCAATATACAGCTCACCGACTGCGCCTAACGGCACCGGCTGGCCGTCAGTATTCAATAAATAAACCTGGGTGTTCGCTGTCGGACGCCCAATCGCAATGACTCCCTCAGTGTAGTCTGATGGACAACGCCAGGTGGCCGCACACACCGTGATTTCTGTCGGGCCATAAGCATTAAACACCGTTGCCCGACGACACAGGGCTTGAAGCAATGTTGCACTAGGGGCTTCACCACCGAGTATCAACGTTGGTCTTATCGCTATTTCCGGTAAATCGGTCCCCTCCCGGAGCAGGGCCGGGGTCAGGCAGGCATGGGTTATCGCCTGCTCTTCCAGATAATGCCAGAGATAGCGGGGCTCCTGACGAACCGTATCGGCCGGGATCGCCAAAGTAGCCCCACTGCATAACGCCATCATGGTTTCCCAGACGCTGGCATCAAAACCAAACGAGGCAAACTGCAACATCCGGCTACCCGAATGAATATCAAACTGAACGATTTTTTCTTGGATCAGGTTAACCAGCCCACGATGTTCGACCATCACCCCCTTTGGTATGCCGGTCGAACCGGAAGTATAAATTACATACGCCAGGTGGCGTGGGGTTAATGCTGGTATTTGCAGGTTGCTATCCGGGCTGGTCGGGCAATGAATTTGGCTCCAGCACGGTAAAAGCAGCCAGTACTTTTTCGCCTAGCGCGGTACGTCCCGTATTATCTGCCAGTACAATCGCCGGTGCAGCATCGGTTAAAATATGAACCAGACGTTCCCCCGGATAAGCCGGGTCTAGCGGTACATAGGCACCTCCGGCTTTCAGTACGGCCAGTAATCCCACTATCTGCGCCGGCGAACTCGCGACGCAAATTGCCACCCGCTGATCCGGTACGACGCCTAACGCTATCAGTTGATGCGCCAGCCGATTAGCACGGGCATTTAATTCGGCATAACTAAGAATGTGTTCTTCATACACCAGCGCTATCGCTTCCGGGGTTTTCTCTGCCTGTTGTTCAAACAACCAGTGAATGCATGTTTGGTCAGGGTATCGCGTTTGGGTTGCATTCCAGGTTTCCAGTAGCAGTGTGCGTTCAGCTTCAGGCAACAAATTGAACTGCCAGACAGGAATGTCATCCCCCTCCCCTGCCGATGATGCCAACACCTGTAAATGTTCACTCATCCGCTGAACCGCTTCTGCGTTCAGACGATTTGCATCGTAGATCCAGCGAAAGCCCCCCTGATTATTCATCTGGAGTGTCAGTAATTCACCTAACGCATTCTGCTCCCACGGTTTGTCATCCGGTATGAAAGAGACGGCAACCCGCCACGGGCGGCTTGTTGTTAATGCCGGGATAGCACACAGTGAAGGAGAACGAGAAAGGAGATCACGGCAAAATGTACGATGCTGCGCCAGTTGTGCAAGCTCATCATTTATCCAGTTCGCTACCGTACACCACGGCTGATCAAACTCCACCTTAATCGTCATTGGCACCACCGGTGCCAAACCAGACAACCCATTCGGTTCATTTTTTACCCTATCCACACACCAGCCGATTTGGAATTCAGTCTGATGAGTCAAACGCGCAAGATAAATAGCGAATGTCTGTAATGGGGCTTTTTCACCATTCTTTAATAGTGGGGATTGCCAGGCACTTAATGCCCATTTAGGTTCTGCTGATTTCCCGGTAGTTTCGAACGGTAATTGCAGGGGCAGCAAAGAGGCAAGACGCTCACGCCAAAATGATTCACCGGACGCGAGTGCCTGGAGCGTATCTTTTACATTCTGCGCCTGTTGTAGGGAGAGCAGAGGCAACTGCTGGCCGGGCCTGAGTTCTGATATATCGGCAAGCTCCCCGGCGGACAGTAATTTGCCCTCAAGTGTGGCGAAACCCCCGATCCGAACATCCTCACTGCCAGTTGTTACCTGCCAGGCCTCCTCCTCTAGCGCAATCAACGTACCGGGTGCCTCCTCAGAACGGTGGTTCAGCCGTTGCAGCCAGGAAATCCGCACCGGCCCCTGCTTCAGTAACAGTTTCGGGCAACCCAGTGGATTTAAGTAATTTTCGCCAAAATCTAACGCCCGAACCAAAGCTGACAGTGCCTCACCCGGCTGCTGCCAGCACAGATACCCCCCGCCATCGGGGCGACGTGACTGACGATAAAAGCTCCGTTGTGTCAGATCTTGCGGATAAGTCACCAACTTGCCCTGCTCAAGATCCCTAAGCAGTTTAATAAATCCTTCCTGAGCCGCCTGATAACATTTCAGGTTCAATGAAAACGCATTATCGTGCTCTTCAATAGCTACCGGCCATTGCACAGCAATATCGCCGGTGTCCACCCCCACCTCAATGCAATGCCACGAAATGGCGTAATGTGTCTCCCTCGCTAACAGCGCCCAGGAAGTGGCATGACTGCCCGCATAACGTGGCAAGGGGCTATTGTGATAATTAAAAGCACCACCACGAATCTGCTCAATCAGCGCCGCGGGCAGGATAATCGGGTTAACGATGGAGAAAAGCCAGTCCACAGGGTGTTGCGCAATTTGCGTGTGTAATGCCTCAACCGAGTTCACACAAACAATCCCTTGCCGGGCAGCCCATGTTTGCAAAACAGTATCGGTAGTCAACATTGCTTGTATCGTATGCCCGGCTGCCTGAATTTGTTCGGCACAGAACACAGCAAGGGTTGTTCCCCCGATCACGACGCAGCGACGTGACAGAACAGGTATATTTTTTACGTTATTAGTTATATTTTCTGACGTCTGAGAGAGAAGTTCGGTTTTCAGGACACTTTCCGCTTTAGCAATGTTATCTTTCATCTACTACCTCAATGAATCTGTTAGATATTTAGCAACTGTCATTCTCGACAATTATCACAAGTGTTTTTTCTTTTACTTTTGTCCCACTTAATCCTGGACGGAATAAAAATGGGCACGTTAAGCATCAATTAAAATATTCAGGCAACGTTTTCTCTCTGGAGCTGGGTATAAACAACCGCTTTATTAGTGATTCTGTAACGATAACTTTCCTAATAATGGGATAAATGGTTCATTTGTGATTCTATAAATATACGTTCTATTTCATCGCTATTTTTCAGATAAACACCTTTAATTAACACTTAAATCCATGACTTAAACGAGAATCATCAACGACTATTCTATTAACATGAACTTACTTCGGTAACTTATTACAAAATAAGACTTCCTCTTCAAACAAATAGCAAATAAATCACCACACCAAATCCAACTTTTAAACATTTGAAAAGATATCCTGTATATTTAATTACTTTAAAATATAAGTTCAAGCTAAAATCAATTTAACAACATGTTGTTTTATAAAAATAAATTACTATAATTAATGTTAAAGTTAATTATCTTTAACTCCATAAAGAAACAATTTTAAATTAAAATCAATCTAACCATATATTATTTTATTATAATATAGCTAAGATCAGAATTTATGCAATAGAGTATTAATCATTAAGCAACATATTAAAAGAGAGCCCTTCTTTGATATGAATTATCGGATATTAAACGATATTTATCATCGCATGATGCAAGCGAAATTAAAGTCCTATACCGTTTAGCTTGTAAATATCAGTGAACATCTACATTAAGACGCCTTGACCTTCCATCACAATCATTGCTAAAAGAAGGGGTCATCTCCTCGGCTAAAACCCATTATAGCTTGAGCACAAGCCTTTCACAGTTAAGGATCTCACTTAGATTAAATGAAGATGTTATATACCCATCAGATATATCTCTGGAAAATTTAAAACAGCCTAAAATCATCATATAGATTATTAATATATTCAATAGGTAAATAATAAACAGCTTAAGCAATTAATTAACAAACACAATGAAATCAATCAAAAGATACTAAAAACCCATCTTAATACAATAATTACCCTAAAAAGTCTTATCATACTTTAAATTTCATATTAAAAATATGATTAAAGTCAAAAATCAATATATATATAAAACAGGAATAAAAATTTAATATTTAATACCCTGATCATAATATCCTATATTTACAAAATATCTTTCGAAAAACCCAGAATATATCCAGTCAATAATGTATGTATCCTTACCAACTATATTTTCCCTGATATACAAATAGTTAATCATTAAAATGTTCGTAGTAAATGCCAGATAAGCCTAAAGTTTTAACGATTGCTTTACCCCTTTTAACGCCTGCTTTTCATTAAGTTTAATCATCATGGCACATCGTGTTTTACGTTTAACGAATGTTAATCACACCCGCTTTTCATCTTTACTGACGCTGTTTTTAATTTTTCCTCTTTTTCTACATAATCATATCGTTTATGATAAGGTTTACTGACAGTTTTAAAAGGTTTTCATAAGTCACCACAATTTATTTTATCCTCATAAATCAGCCAGTAAATAACCTGATGATTTAAAGATACCCCTTTATGTCTTTCGGATAATCAATCATTTTTTCAGGATTTAAATCCTGTCAGACTTTTTGTTTTCTCTATCTTTTTCTTGTATTATTTTTATTTTTTAATGGTTAATGGATTTTATTAAATGCTTTAATGTCCTTTTTCGTGTTTTTACATGGTTATGTCCGGCTAGGTATATTTAATATCTCTGTTTTTGTGTTTTTAAATGGTCATGGCAGGCTAGGTAAAGGTCCCATAACCTAGGGATAGAATCACCGATAAATGCATTAAACATGACAGTGAATAGGTCGTTTTTAGTCATGCTGTACCTTTTAAAAATCCGGCATTAATGGGATATCTGTTTTTTTACCCTCAACTGATTAATCACTGAAAAAAAGAGAAATGCTCCGTATTTAATTTTTTCCATCATCATTAATACCCCCGAATAGATCACTTGTATTATATTTTAGGCTTTTATTAATTGCACAATAAAAAAAGAAAACAATAACGGGCCAAATAAATACAAGAATCGAAATCCATAATGACCAATCCCATACATCTACAGCCAGAATCAGACTGAATGTAAAAATAACAAGAATAAATGGTAAAAACTTAAAAATTAGAGCAAAGACGTAAATAGATACAATAACAGTAGCCACTTTTGCTGGAATAGTCCACCACGCCAAATAAACACTAAAAATATAATCATTAAGCGTCAATACTTGCATCATGGCAGTAAAAAGAGAGGAAAATACAATAATCGCTATAATAATATTGCAAAACTTTATCATCTCAAACCAACCCTATAATCATTAGCTTAAATCTAAGTCACGTTTATCTGGTGGAGGAGGTTTATTGTCTCTAACCACCGGGTGCTCATTATTTCCAATCAAGGGAATGTAACTTAATGCAGGTCGATATATACGGATTTGTGTCAGCACAACCTGATATTATTAAAATAACTGACAAGAACGATAAGTATTGCTTGATATTTATCATGATAAATCTTCCTCAATTCCTATCGCACTATCCGGATAGCGTTACTTCATGTTCTTATACATGTACCGAAAATCGACTTCTTGAGTACCGTTATCAATCTTACCTCCAGGATATTCAACCCACTCACCTTCCCCGTTAGTCACAGTAACCTTCGCCATTTTGGTTTCATCCAGCTTAGGCTTAAAGGTAATTTTCCATTCCGCTCCTGGAGTTAATGTCAGTCGAAAGGAGCGCATTTTTGATACTTCACCTTGTAAAAATATACGTTTCGGGAATCCCTCTACTAAGTCCAAAACAGGATAAATAACCGGGCTGAAATCAATGGTATTTAAGGCAGCGATTTCACTAATATTCGTCTGAACTGCGTCGTTGATAAAGGCAGTTAAACCTGTTCCTGAATACGGGATAGCATCTTTTACTAGATGACGGACATCGGTATAACTGACCGACACAAAGGCTCGGTCAATTTTCCATTTGCATCGTCCCCCACCATTAAAAGGTAATTTGGCTTGAAAGTAACCTGTTTGCGGATTGGCTTTGACCTTCAAACGAAGCCCGTTATAGGTTGGTACCTTAAAAGGCGACATGTCAGCATGTAGCCGATATTTAAGACAATCTTTTGAGATATACACAGCGGATACATACGGTTGTGTATATTTCGGTGCTACCCCTTCAACTGTGATCCACAGATTATCTTTGGGGGGAGAAAGTGGTGCATCCGGGTCTGCACAACCAGATATTAAAATAACCGACAAGAGCGATAAGTATTGCCTGATATTTATCATGATAAATCTTCCTCAATTCCTACAGCGTTATCCGTATAGCGTGTTAAGGCTAACGCCCCTTGTTTATCTTGTTGAGTGCAGATCAGTGCTTGTATCAACTGATGATCCATCTGTAAAAATAATGCATCGCGTTGCCGAATACCTGCAACAATATCAGTCCGTTCATCCAACGTTTTTTCAAATAATTGTTCCTGATCCCGGAAAAAATGGTATTTATCCGGTGCAACCAGTTCTGCAAGTCGTGCACCAATATAATGGGCATATTTCAGAGAACTATGATCAGGAAAACCCAGAGCATCCTTTACGGTCGGGTTCTCATTCGACGGAAACCATTTAGCCTTATCCGTATCGCTTATCTGTTTAAAAAATCCCTTCTGAATCTCCCCGGCATCCTTCAGATTATTTTCCGTTTCACGGTTTAATGACGGAATTAAATACAGTTTTGTTTTGGTGGGTAAGGTGGTCCTCAGCCGAACATGATTACTGGGGTTACGTTCTTCCAACCATTCAATGACCAGATTAATTTTACAAAAGTGTACTATTTTTCCGTGATGCAAGAAAATTTCACCACTGCTGGTAAAATCCAGCAATTCAACAGGGCTAAACAAATAGCCTAGTGGTCCCCAGCAATCATACAGCCAGTTATCCAGATTTTTTTCCGGCGGTAAAGAGGGGATAGGATCATCTTCATTCACATGGCGGTAATGGGTGATATCTGCCAGTTCCCGTACCGCACTAACTGTTAACACTCGCGGCATTCCGTAGCTATAAAAACACGGATCATATTCTTTCAGTTGCGCGCAATGCAGTAATGCCAGTGCACCACCCAAACTGTGACCACAGACAAATAACCGTTTATTTTTAACCAGCCTGATAATATCGGGAAATACTTCTTGAGTTGTATCACTGGGAACTCTTAACTTACCAACCAAACTAAAAGCCTCCCAGAATCCTGCATGCACTTTGCCACTGTGAATAAACCCGCTGCACAACGCTTTTTCATCGCAACCTAACCCCAAAGGCTGGTACGTAGCATCCGTCAGGATATCCTCCTTACTGGCTGTACCTCGCCAACTGACAATCACATCATTTTGACTGGCCACATAAAACAGTTGGGTATCACCTCGTACCCCATCAATATTTGATGAGTCAACAAACTCCACCTGGGTATAACGTTCACTGAACGGCACATCGTAGACCACAGGCGTTGCCGACAACTCTTCCACTTTATAGGGCAACGTTGAGACATCCACCATTTGCCGGTTAAAAAAATGTTTAACAGAACCTTCCTCATTGATATCACCATCGGCATAAGCCAGCACACTCATCAAACATTGGTTATACGCATTAACGATGGAATACTCTTTTTGATGATGTAACTGCAAAACCCAGGCCCGAAACGGACATACTTCCAGTACATATCGTCGATTTAACGGATGAACTTCATAGCCTTTTGGCTCCGGGTTCGGGAAATGGTGGGGAGGTGGAATATCTTCGGGATCCCACCCCGCAATCTCCGGCAAACCATCACTGATCTGCCCGATAGTCACATAGCGATATTGATAGCCTTCCGCTTTTAGCTTCACCACCGACGCCGCTTCACCGCGTATTTCCCGCAACGGGCGCTGTTCCATTTCATCCGCTAACGATTGAGCGTGGATATACAAGGTCACCGGAAAAGCTGTCAGGTCTTCTTCCCTGAGTACCCCGAAACCATCGGTTGCCCCCTGACGCACATAACCCGGGGTTCCGCGACTGATCAGGCGATAAGGCTGGTTGACCAGCGGCTTTCCCTGTTCATCCACCAACTGAAATTCCACCCAGTGTCTCAAATACTTCTTACAATCTAAACCTAGAAGCGGATCTGATATACCCATTGGTTTGGCTTCTTTCTTTTAACCTTACATATAAGCACTCGACCCAAACTTCCTGTGCTGAAAATCCCACAAGGTTTGTTCCGGCCAGTGATAAATAACCTTCATCACCAGAAAAGCGCCCATGCTTAGGAATTAAAATAATTTATTTCTTTACCCAAGAAATAAACCCGTAAAAATCCTACTATCACAGACAAACATCGCAGCTTATGCAGTGAGTAATAGTGAGTTGAACGACAGGAATACAGATATGAATCCCAATCAATTAATCCCCGTGAATAAGGGGAACAGGATATGAAATTTCTTTCAGACAGACCCTATAATGTAGCCTATTTAATAATCATTAAACAATCACAAAATGGCAAGAAAAATTTTCATTTTAAAAAAATAAATTTGTAATAAAGTGTTAAAAACTGTAATAAAGCATTACAAACTGAGTGCAGATTCAATTATCTCCAATCTAATAAAGTATAAAATGGATGGCAATAGTCCATTTTCTCAGAAAAATAATCCACGATATATAAAACAGTCTCAAATTCATTTATATCCCCATCAACCATCATGAAAAGCATATAACACATTAATTTTTAATTAAAAAATATACTTATCACAATCTATCATGATAACTAATTACATCATCTGTTTAGATGTTTCATTAACAGCTAACCCTTCATTAAATATCGGGAATAATGGTATTACTATTTTTCCCAATCGATTGTACTTCGCTGTTGACGGGTTTCCCGTTAGGAATAAAAATGTCTTTTTGATTCAATTGAGCCTGCTTACTATTGTAAAAACAATGTCAGCCTTCAAGAGAAGCAATAATTCGCCAATTATTTGTTTATGTTTCTGGTAGGAATATGGCGAACATTGATGATCGCGAACTGGCTGGATTCAGGGAGCTGGCAAAACATTACGCTGACCTTTCAGATGAAAAGATTACAACTATGATTAAGAACAAAGGACTGGTGGAGATTTGCATTGGTATCCGGGATAAAATTAAGTGAAGAAACAGATAACTATTTTACAGAAGCTATTGCAACATAAGTGCCCCACAGTTTTTTATGTTCTCATTCATATAAAATCGTGCAGCCACGGTTGAAATTATAGTGAATACGTTATATTTTTGATTATAACAAATAGGCTATGGAATCGATATGTGGGAAGTCATAACGACAGAGTGCTTTGATGAGTGATTCCTGGCTCAGGAAGATGCTCTAAGGGAGTCAGTCTATGAAGCTATGGGTGTATTGGAAAAGTTCGGCCCAAATCTTGGCAGATCATATGTTGATACATTGAGTGGTTCTGATTTCTCTAACATGAAGGAACTGCGTGTACAACATGCTGGTAATCCTATCAGAGCGTTTTTTGCATTTGATCCTACTCGCCGCGCAATTATTTTGTGTGCTGGCGATAAAACGGGATTAAATGAGAAACGCTTCTATAAGGATATGATTCGGCTGGCTGATTCCGAGTACCGTAAACATCTTGCAAAACTGGAGAAATAATCATGGCTACTTACAGAGAACTATTGGCTAAAGAAAGTCCTGAAATGCAGGCAAGAATCGCGGAACGGGTTGAAGAAGCCAGTATCCAGATCGCTCTTAGCCAACTGCGCGATGAGCTAAAAATTTCACAAACAGAATTGGCCGCTGTTATGGGGGTCAAACAGCCTTCCGTTGCTCGTATGGAACAAGCTGACAATGATCCAAGGCTATCAACACTTAAGCGCTATGTGAAAGCATTGGGCGGTGAATTAAGCCTTGATGTGACTCTTCCAACAGGTAAGCGCATAGCTTTCCACCTTTAAGGAAGAAAGTCCGCAAAGCGGGCTTTCTTCAGATTATTGACAAAGTGCTGTTTTTTTATCTGGTACTTTGTTTTAAATAGGTGATTAATGTTATTTCTTCTGCTTTCAGCTCATCGCACAAGGCCTGTGACAAATACCCTTTATCGCCATCCATACATCCTGTTAACCCGCGCTTTGACGGGATGACGATCATCCTTATTTTCTGAGGTCAACTTAACCGCCAAAAGTTCACCGCAATCATTGATAACCCCAGAAGCACATAAAGGAATAAATTGTTGGCAAAAGTCATCGACGCCGCAGTAAAGTTCTTCTAAATTAGACATGCCTGAGGATCTCCACGATTTTGTTTTCTTTGACAAAAACTTTGATCGTGCCTCAGGCACTGAGTTCCCTTCTTAAGCAAACCTCAGGTTAATCAGCTTATAAAGAATTAATCAGGCAAATCTCTTCCTGCCAATCATGGTATCTGCCCACGCCGTCGTAATAGCGACTTTCGCCTTACTATCCAGATTCTCAATAAAACCATTATCCCCCGCTGTCGGGGCAAAACCGCTCATGGCTTGGATCAAAGAATCAACCGCATTGTTTGAAAGTGTGAGAAATTCACGCTCTCCCGACAGATCCTTATTACCCATCTGCGTCACCAGTTTGGCACGATGACCATTAAAGTAATCGTTAAAGGTGACTGAACCTACTGATTCAAATATGCCCTGAGCACTGTTGTCCTGAGTATGACGGTTCACTGATAACACCAGATCATATCCGCTGCGCTGGAACCACAGGTTTTGCCAGTTAATGCCG
This sequence comes from Photorhabdus khanii NC19, assembly GCF_000517265.1. Lineage (GTDB taxonomy): Bacteria > Pseudomonadota > Gammaproteobacteria > Enterobacterales > Enterobacteriaceae > Photorhabdus > Photorhabdus khanii. The sequence goes on along the minus strand of NZ_AYSJ01000002.1, from coordinate 902,682 downwards.
TTCAAGACAATCATATCTTCAGCGTTGATATCGCTAACGTGATTATCAATCACCTCTGTGCTGACCACAAAGCTGTCTACATCTGCTCCACCCTGGAAGCTGTTCTGATAACCACCCAGCACCAGTAGATCCTGCCCCTCACCACCGTCAAACTGACTGAACTTCGATATTGCCGCCGCTATCAGGTGATCATCACCTTCTCCTCCATCGATCACCGCATGGTAGCCCATCAGCTTAATGACATCGTTACCGATGCCGCCATCAATTCGGTTGTCATTACCAAACACTCTGGCAAAATCATCACCTTCATTCAGGTCAACTTGATTGTTATTACCGATGGTCACCGCATAATCCCGATCTTCCCCGGTATCCACCCGATTGTCGTTACCGGAAGTGATGACGTAATCCTGCCCGCTACCGGCATCAATAAAACCTTCTTCACCAAAGATAAATGCCTGATCATTACCTTCCCCCATGAACACATGGTTAATACGTCCGGCCATCACCGCGGTATCATCACCCGCACCACCAAACATCATGTTTTCACGTCCCATCAGGATGCCCAGATCGTTACCTTCTCCCCCGGCATAGATGTTGGATATCCCCATAGAATAGAACACGTCATCACCGCGGCCACCCCAAAAGTTGTTGTTATCGCCCAGATAAGCACCCAGATCTTTACCATCACCACCCCAGTTGAAGTTGCTGTTGCCCAGCGACATATGAATATCACCGTCTCCTTGCAAATGGCCGCTGTTACGCAGAAAATCGAACGTTTTCTCTTCCATATTAAGCAAGTCTGCCGTCAGGTTCTCTTTCAGATTGGTGACTAACGATTTCATTTCTGTTTGTTTATCTTGACTGAATATCGTCGCAAACAGGTTAGGCAGGTTCAACGCGTTAAAACCCAATGTCCGCTCCGGGTTGCTAGTGTCAGTCGTTGGCCGGTTGATTTGCACTTTTTCAATATTATCTGGCAGTACCGGACTTTCTTCCTTAATTTCTTGCTGTTTTAAGCCATGACTCTCCGCAAATGACTTCACCCCATCCGCCCCCATATCAATGCCAGATTGCAAATCTGCAAACCATTTATCAGGATCAGCAAAAACTTTCAGTGGTTCACCACTGAATTCTCCAATGATTTCAATCATCTCTTGCAAAATAGCGACACCATCAACCGGTTCGCCTGTGCGGGAGACTATACGCCCCTCTGCGGTGTAATCGACGCCAAAGATATCTGCAAAGGTGGTGTCTGCCCCAACCCCCGACAATCGACCAAGCACTCTGTTCTTAAGCTGACGCGGCAAGTCGTGCGGATTATAGGTGAAGGTCGTCTTTACTAGACCGGTTGCCGTAATCTCCTGGGTCATCAGACCAAACAGCGATCCCAGGTTGGTATCCAAAATCGATTGGATGTTGTCGCCAAATATCACGTTCCAGTTACCCATTGTCACCTGAATATCCGCGCCCTGACCACCAACCGCAAAGTTGAATGCCAGCGTTTCATTAGCCTGACGGAATTGATCCGCACGACTCATGTTACTGGTGTCAGCACGATTCCCATTGTTGCTCAACCACGCGTTGTATTTTTTATTCAGTGTTAATTCGATATCGTTTTTCAGCGCACGGCTGCTACGTTCATTTTGGGAATCCAGACCAATCAGGGTGTGATAATCCACGCTGCTGGTTTGATCCAAACCGGACATATCCTGAATAAACTTTTTCGCACCAGCCAATGTCCATTGTTCATTTTGCGCAACTAACCACATCTGCCCTTCATCAGAACGGGCAATGCCTTGCAGTACGTCCGCAATATGCGCAGCGCCATCAAACGGATTGATCAGTGGCGGCGTTGGAATGGATTTATCCATCATCACAATCAGGTCGTTACTGCGGCCCATGTTGAAGCTCACGTTATGATTACCGATAAATATCTGCGCCCCTTCAAGCGCCTGATAGCCGTCAATATTAAAGCTGTGTTTACTCTCACCATTACCGATATGAACTATCAGGTTGTTGTCACCAAAAGTCAGTGATTTAACGCCACCGGCACCCACTTTGATGCCAACGTTCGATGTTCCCCAATTAATCGCGGTAAATTCCCCCTCTCCCACATTGATCTGAATATTGCCGGAATAACGCCATTGATGGCGGTTTGATTTATCACCGGAATGACTATTCATCCTGATCCTGCGCTTCTCCGGCGCGGTGAAAATATTCGCATTCTTTGCAATCGTCCCTTTGGCTGACTCATCTGCGTTGGCTATCCCCACAAGGGAGAGGTTGATGTCACTCTCCTCAATACCACGCACGACCCGCTCTGTACTGGTCGTCAGTTCACCCTGATCACCCCACCGGAATATGATTTTGTTATCAGACAGGTTGTTAACCCATTGGTTATTTTCGTCACGGGTAAATTTACGGCCTGTTGCATCAACCGCGACTTCGCTACGGCGAGCCGAGACATCACTGCGAATCCCTTGCTTGTCCAACGCGTTAATAAAACGGCGGGTAAAACCGTCCCGCTTGTCATCACTTATCAACGAACAACCTACGATACTGATGTGGCTGGGTTTATCCATCTGACCAAAATATTGACTGAACTGTTTGAGTTTTACCGCCAGCTCATCGGCACTGTAACCACTCAAACGACTGTTATTCTGTTCTGATTCATCACGACCATGACCGGCAATCTGCCAGCGTAATTTGCCCGATAATTTAGCCGGATCACCATAGACAACCCGGTACTGACCGTCAGAATCAAGCTGAACAACAACGCTGGAATCCGGATGCTTACCTGCCAGATTGGCCGCAGCTTTAGCAACGACCGGATCATTTTCTGTCTGAATAATAATCTGACCATCAAAACGCGTTTCACGACCATCGGTTTGAGGTGTAACCGTGATGCGTTCCCAAGACTCAACATTTTTATTTTCGATAACATCATTTGATGACAAGCTTTCCAGCGCAGGGATCGGCGTTTTAAGTGTCAGTCTATTTACCGTCGGATAAGTAAAGACTTTACCGACATTCAACTGCACAAAGTTGACAGCTTGCTTAATGTTGTTGCCTTCAACTTCAACCAAGACTTTCCGACCCTGTTTAGTCGTCACTTCTAACGTTATATGATCTTCACCGTAATCAACCACTCGCCCGGTCGCACCTGAACCCAGGGTAAAATTCCGGCCTTGCTCTTTTAATGCGCGCAGTACGTAATCCTGTTCACCATCACGCGCCCTTTTCCAGAAACCGTCGTATTTCGCAATGCGGCTTTCTTCAAATTTATTGAATTGAACATAGAAACTTTGATCCTTCTGTTCACTCGCCTGAAATTTATATTTCGTGAGGTATCCTTTATGGAAAGAATCCATAAAACGGCGGAAGTCATCAAAGTTGGCAAACGATTTTGCCCCATAGTTAGGATCATAGAATGACCAAACTGTTTGAACTCCGTTTTTGTGTACCACCACTGACATTGCGTGATCTTCAGACATAAATGTCATGTAAGTCGATTTACTCACATTACGCAGTTTATCCATGACAAATTCATAACCTTCAGCCTCATAATTCAACGCATTATTGATGTTCGGCCCGGTCAGCCCATTGGCTTTTAACTTGCCACCATACGCGGCATTGGCTGCTCTATGTGCAGCAACCGTGGAGCTATCCATCGACTGGCTGTGCTGTATTGATAATATATCTTCAATCGCCGGGCCAATATTTTGGCGACGATATTGGTTCAACAAAGCGGATTCAATGGAGCCAATATCTGTTCTCTTATTAATTGATGTATCGTTGTACGCTTTAATGGCATCTTTCAGCCACATCATATAAGCTTTGCCACCCCCTAAACCATGTACCCGCTCTTCAATCAAGTAACGGGCAGACAGGGCAAAACATAATCCTTGCATGAGTTTTTTAGACTCAGCCGTGTCTCCCTTGGTCAGGCGTACACTGCCAATTTCGGGAATGATTTTCCCGAGTTTTTCCAGCAAGTTGCTACTCTGGCTAAAATAAAATGAATGATCCCTCAGCTCTTTTCCACGTGCTCTGACATCAAAGATTTTGTTATCAATTTTTTGCAGTATGTCCCCTTTGGCAGCATTATAATGTTGAGCAGCAGAATGATCCGTCAACACGGTATCTGGCGTATTCACCAAATATTGAATCCCGTTATTGAACTGTAGACGGTTACCCACGTGTTCAGTATTACCCAGCGCTTGCAGATTTTCTTTGCCCAATCCCTGACTAAACCGTCCATCTGCGGATACAACAGTTTCAGGGTTGATCCGGCTGCCGATTTCTACATTATCCTTTAGCTTATACCCCTCTCCAGACAAACCACTGCCATATGCTCCCACACGTTCGGGTTTAGCATGACCACTCTGCTGCGCTCCTTTCGCATCCTCTTTTGCCTGAGACGCTTTATTTTCCGCTGCTGTAATGTCACGCTTGCCACGACGTTCAGCACTCTGATAGGTGGTATTAGCGTCATCTTTCGCTTTTCCGGCCTGCCATTGTTGTGAAAGCGCCTCTGCCTTTTTCCATTCCGCTTTTATTTGTGCATTTACGGTATCTTGCATTGAGCCGACACAATGCTGTTCACTTTTCACTGCGCCAGCTTCTGATATTGCAACCGCTTTTTTGACTTCGTGTTGGTTAGTGATAATAACTTGCTGTGTATTATCTAATTGTTGTTGAGAAACAGAACTTGCTTGATTTAATTTATTTTTAACGCTGTTTAACAAACCACCAGCGAAACGATTGCGCCACATGTCACCTGATGTACCATCGTAGTTGGCGTAACTATCAAGCGCATCCAAACCGTCAACCATGGAAATCAGCTCATCCGTCACCGCTTGAGCTTCTTCTTTCACTGCGTCACGCGGTGCCTGACCATTCGCCCCCAGCGCGTTTTGATCGGTTAGCGCCAGTTGGGATTGTAATTTTGCCGTTACTGCCCGCTGTTTATCTTTTTCTTGTTCCAACAGTTGACGAGCACTTTCCGCTTTCTCTTTATCATTTAATGCATTTTGCGCCGCTTTATCCTGTTTCACATATTCGGTAATGGCATTGGCTTGTAGTGAACTTTCAGATTTAGCAACAATATTATCCAAAACATAACCCACCCCATCATTTAAGCCGGTACCTCTAAACTCAATGCGGTTTCTGCCTTTTTGGGCGATCAATTCCAGCGCTTCATGTTGCCATTTAGTGATATCTCCAGCCGTTGAGAATACCTCTTCATTATTCCAAAAAACCTTCATGCCATTGTTCGTGAGATAAGCATTGGGACGATTGGCAAAATCAAAACTCAGGGAAATAACCTCCCCTTCATACAAATTTTGCAGATCCTGATAAATCGTGGTGTTGGCATGAGTATCAAGTTCGCTGACCCGTTCCCCATGATCTGAATTATCAAGACCATAAGCACTTGCGGGGCTATATGCCTCAATACCATGAGTTGACTGCCAGCCATAATCCCCCTGCTCAAAGTCACCGTTGACAATCAATGACATCTCAGCTTCTGCAACCACGTTATCCAGAACGTAGCCCAGCCCGTCATCATCGCCTGTCCCTTTAAATTCAACCCGGTTATCGCCCTCTTTTGCCATTAATCTCAGCGTCTGGGTTTGCCATTCTGTTTGATCACCCAACGTCGAAAATACACGTTCACCGTTCCAGAAGACCTCCATGCCATCACCAGCAGACATGTCCAAACGTCCTGCAAAGTCGAAACTCAAGATAATAATTTCGCCCTGGTACAAGTCTTGCAGATCTTGATAGAGGGTCGTGTTACCTACAACATCAAGTTCACTGACTCGCTCACCATGCCAGTCATTATCAAGACCATAATTGCCCGCGGGGTTATAGGCTTCAATACCATTGGTTGACTGCCATCCTAAGTGCTCTTGTTCAAAATCACCGTTGATAATCAGATTTTTATTTTTGTTCGATATGGATTTGATTTTTCGATTCAAAATGCTTTCAATCTGGTCAGTGTCTGGCGTGTCGATATCTGTCACTGAAGCACTAAGATGATGGTTTAAGTCCGAACTTATCGGCTCAACTTGCTCCATTTTGAAGCCATTAATGGCAGAAACTTCCGCTAAATTAATCGCCCCCCGGCCTCTACGAGTGCCGGATGTGTTTGATTCACTACCGTGAACCAAATAGTTAATCGCCTGACTGCCACCCACACCTAAGGCAGTCTGTTTGATATTGCCAAACAGGAGAGAGAATTTGTTGTCTGCAAGGTTGTTTACGGAAAGGCTGTAGAAATCACCATTACCAATTTTAATCGCCACATTATTACGTGCATAAGCGGCATGGAACGCCAAACCATCACCGATCTGAATATTGGCGTTGTTTTCTCCTTTCATGACCGCGACATTGAGACCATTGCCAACTTTGGTATTGATATTGTGGTTACCCCACGCCATGTTAACCGAAACACCATCTCCAACTCTGGTATTGACGTTAAGGTCACCCTGCGTTACCGCGACATTTAAACCATTCCCGACAGTGGTCGTAATGTTAGTTCGGCCTTTAGCCACTATCACCTGCCGGCCATCACCCACTTTGGTGACGATATTTTTATCACTCCACAAAACGTTAAAACTGTCACCCTGACCAATGTGGGTCGCAATATTAACATCACCTTTGGCAAGCACTACATTACGTCCAGCGCCGACCTTAGTGATAACATTCGCTTCGCCCCAGGCTCCGGTATAGTCATCTCCATCACCGACATGGGTGATAACATTGGCATCGCCCTGAACCACAGTGACTTCTTGCCCATTACCAACTTTAGTAATGATATTTTCTTGACCTTTAGCGAAGTTGTCACGGTCGCCATCACCGACATGAGTCAGGATATTGGCTTCACCCCAAGCAGCGTTAACACTGGTTCCATCACCTATTTTGGTGATGAAATTGGCCTTGCCTTTGGCAAAACCGACGGTAGTTCCATTACCAATATGGGTCATCACATTACCTGCATCGGAACTGAGCAAGCCGACCATTGTCCCTTCACCTACTTTGGTCAGAATATTGCCCCGGCCACAAAGTACAGCCGCAGTTGCCGAATTACCTACATGAGTCATCACGTTAGCTTTGCCAGCCGCCACTACGCCCATAAAATCATCACCCACTTTGGTCACGATATTCGCTTCACCTTGGGCCAAAACACCGGTTAAACCTTTACCTGCATGAGTCATGATATTGGCTTGACCAAACATTGCCGCCAGCGTTGCACCATCGCCAACTTTGGTCATGACATTCAGTTCACCGGCAAACAAGCCAATACTGGTGCCTTTACCCACATGCGAATAGATATTGGCCTTACCCAACATCACAGTGGTTGTCAGATCATCACCGACTTTTGTCAGCACATTGGCACCGCCGATTATGACAGCAAAAGTATCGCCATCCCCCACATGGGTAAAGATATTAGCTTTACCCATCATCGCTGACAAAACCATGCCGTTACCCACTTTGGTGGCAATATTGCCTTTTGCCAGCATCAGGGCAACGCTGGCACCGTCGCCAATATGGGTAAACACATTGCCGACCGCTGCCATCAGCGCCAGCGCATTGCCATCCCCCACTTTGGTGAAAATATTACCCAAACCGCCCATCAACGCCCAGGCGTCACCGTTGCCAACATGGGTGAAGAGATTGCCTGCTCCAATCATGGCCGCAATCGCCGTTCCATTGCCGACTTTAGTAAAAATATTGCCGGCCGCTGCCATTACGCCCAGTATCTGACCGTCACCAACTTGGGTAAGCACGTTGCTTAAACCAAACATGATGCCAAGCACATCACCGTTGCCGACTTTCGTCAGAATATTGGCGCCTCCCAGCATGACGCCCGTCGTGTTACCGTCACCAATATGAGTCAATACGTTTGCGCCACCGCCCATCAGCGCCAATACATTACCCTGACCTTTCTTAGTAAGCACATTCGCGCCACCCAGTGCAATCGCTGTGGTGTCTGACCTATCACCATCATCACTGATATGCGTGATAATGTTAGCGCCACCGAACATACCCGAAACCAGATCACCGGCACCCAATCTGGTCAGCACATTGGCCCCTCCTGACAGCACCGAAGAGATATTCCCGATGCCTTTTTGAGTCATGACGTTAAAACCCCCCGTCGCTAACCAGTTAGCGTGACCATGACCTATTTGCGTGTGCGTATTGTAACCACCTTGCATCACCACCTGGCTGTCGCCATTGCCTTTGTGGATCGAAATATTGCCAACCGCCAAAAGATGCGCCAGGTACAGGCCATCACCGATCCGCACCAGTACGTTAGCAGCGCCTCCTACGTTAACATCCATTGTGCCACTCTGGCTTTGGTGAACAATAACGTTGGCTAAACCCGCACCATAAAACGTCAAATCGCCCTGTTCGCCACTTTTTATAATGACGTTAGCCGCACCTCCGCCCTCAAAATTAACATTGCCGCGAGTGACACTGGATTCAATCATGTTTCCACCCCCGACACCGATGAAATTAATGTCGCCCGAACTCTCATTGATATCCGGTTGTTCAAATTCTTCAGTACGTTCTAATTGCTCAGAAATGCGGTATACCGTATCAAACTGATATTGCAGCTCGCTTAAGGTACACCCACCTGCTTTTATAGGGCTGTATCCATTTGCAGGAGAAAAATCTTCATTAGCCAAATCACCGGTATGATCACCCGCTTTGTACCACGCTTTGGCAAGATATTGCAGTGAACCTGTTTCAGGATCATCCGCTAATTCAACCAGCACGACTTTGGTGTATGATTCTATATATGTGGCATACACATAAGTATTAGGTTGACGGTTCCATTTAACCGCGGAAACATCCACTTTCTGGCTGTCGGAAAAGATGGCGTGTCCACCCATTTTGGCATCAGAGAGCGTGATATCCTCCACATTGACCGATGTGCCGACAATATAAGTTACCCACTCATTTTCCAGTACATTTTCTTCGACGCCCTGAACAGTCATTGGCTTCTGATGTTCAACCGTTAAATTGAAAAGACGGTAAGCACCGTTAACATTAATATCGACAAATCCATTGAGTGAATAAATATTTTGCGATGCGAGATTTTCAAGATGATTACCTATTTTATACCAGGAACTGGCGTAATAATTGAGCTTACCGGTGACAGGATCATTTTGCAGTTGAATTTTGCTGACATGCGTGTACCGATTATCGGTAAATGCAAACAGATAAGTATTTGGCTCTGTGGTTGATTTAACCCCCGTCACTGGCTGAAGCTCCCGGAGAAAATCACCGCCCATCATCGCCGTTGTCAATACGATCTCCTCAGCCAAGGCATATTCTAATGCCCCACCGATTCCCTCATTATGATAAATTCTATTTGCGGTTATATCTGATCTGGTGATTTCATTATAAGCACCGGTACCGGAAAAATTGATATTGCCATGAGCAACATTAGAATAGATTTTATTGTCACCACCAATCCCTTCAAAAGTAATATCACCATGAGTTTGCTGGTATTTGTCTTCACTTTGATACAGACGTTCAATTCGGTTTGATGCGCCTGCGCCACGTAAAATAATATTTCCCTCTTTACCCTTACGTACAATGTGATTATCAACACCGGCACCATTAAAAATGATATCACCACGTTCTATCCGCGAGCTGATGCGATTTGCTGCGCCTGCACCATGAAATATCACATCACCTTGAGACCCTTGATAGGATTTAAACCAAGTACGGTCGATGTTATTACCCGCACCCGCTCCGGCAAAATCCAAATTACCTCTGTCTGTTTCGTGCCATAATTTGTTGTAACCACCTGCACCATTAAAGTCTATATCACCGGTTAAACCTTTACGCTCCAAACTGTTATAAGCAGCAATACCTGCAAAATCCAGATTACCATGGTCACCTGAATGTTCCATGGAAACAGCTCCGGCAGCACCCGAAAATGCAATATCACCATCCCCACTCTTATCAATATTTGCGTAACCCGCGCCACCGGTTACTGACAGATCGCCATTGGAATCTTCTATTTCTAAATATGCAGCCCCACCAACCACGGTGTCATGTCCGGTACCGGTATATACCTTCGCCGCAATCGAACCGAGAGTAATATGATCATTCCCACCACGAGCATAAATATAACCACCAAATCCAATAGCATTAATATCATTATTATTATCATCAGCGGAATAGTTTCCGGTGAAAAAATACTGTGTACTACTATTTAATGATTTACCCATAGGCAATCCTTTAGCTTATTTCTTTTTCAGATCAGCAAAATACATAAAGAGAAAACATCTTGGTTGTTATTGATATCTAAGATAATTTATATAAATATTTCAGGCATGCTCTTACCTAATAGAAGTTTATTAATGAAAGCAAAATACAATAAACAAAAAATCAAACTCAGCGGAATTCTGAGTTTATGTGTCTATAAGTTCTTTTAAGTCATTCTTTGATTAATTAGGTGAATAAATCGAGCGAAATAATATAGAGCATAAATTTAAAAGCAATATTCACATAAAAAAAGTCTTCTTATCCCCCTACACATTGCCTAATACCCAACATTATCATCATTAATGGGAATAAGTTAATAAAGCGTAAATTAAATCAATTGCAGCTTGTTTTTTATTCAAAACTTATTTAAATAAAAAATTAATTAGTTAAGTCATTAATATTATCAATGTGAAAATATATAAAGACTTAACTTATCCCTTTAAAATAAAGAGATAAAATAATAAAATAATAAAATAATAAAATAATAAAATAATAAACTATTGAAATTAACCACACTTGATAATAACAATGTTATTTTCAAATAAAATAGCCCACATTCTGTGAGCCAGTTTTCTTATACGCCGATAAGGTATCAGCATTAATGGGACATTTGTTCAAGCTCACTCTGGTTCAATCCGGTGGCTTTCATTATCGTTTCACGGTCGATGCCAATATCTATCATCGCACTCGCGATTTTCAGTACCCTTCGTTCTTCGGCTTTCTGCAATCCTTCTTGGAATCCTTTCTGCCATCCTTCAATAAATCCTTTCTGGTACCCTTCAAGAAACCCTTTCTGATACCCTTTTTGCTCCAGTTTCTGCGCTATTGTCATCAGTACCTCCTCATACTTCGGGGGACTGTTTTGACAGTCCCCGTAAGATCCTCTTTTAACACTAATAATTGAATGCTGATTAAGAGCTCTCAGCACAAGTTAGTGACGCATTTGCTCAAGTTCGTTCTGGCTCAACCCGGTGGTTTTCATTATCGTTTCACGATCGATTCCGCTGTTCAGCAATGCATGCGCGATTTTTAGAGTTGCCTCTTGGCACCCTTCCTGACGTCCTTCCTGACGCCCTTCCTGACGCCCTTCCTGACGCCCTTCCTGACGCCCTTCCTGACGCCCTTTCTGCTCCAGTTTCTGCGCTATTGTCATCAGTACCTCCTCATACCTCGGGGACTGTTCTGCCAGTCGCCGGATAAAACCCTCTGGATCGGCGGTATCTCCCGCCTGTAATAAGTAGTTTAACATGCTTTTTAGCTGTTCATCCGTATAGTAATCATACGTCAGCAGCATAACCAGCTCTTGCAGTAACTCCGCCATATCACGCTGCCGGATATGCTTTTGCACCATTTCCAGTAGCGCAACCCGTTTGTGCGTCAGGATTTCATCATCCGAAATTACCGTCACATCTACCAGCGGGAATGCGCCGGAATAGATTTCCTTCGCCAGGGCCGGATCATCAAAGCAATCGAGCCAATTGGTACTCCACGGATACGGCTTTATTTTCCCGTGATAGAACAACACCGGAATAACTAGCGGCAATTTTTCATGTCCCTGCTCCAGATGCCGTTGCATTGCGGAAATACCGTATCGCATCAGCCGGAATGCCATCATCTTGTCCGGGGAACTCTGATGCTCAATCACGCAATATACGTATCCGTCACCCTGCGCTGTTTTTAACGAATACAGGATATCAGAATAATGCGCACGCAGATTATCTTCAATAAACGACCCTGATTCCAACCGCAGTGTATCCAGATCACAAACTGCCCGTAATGTTGCAGGCAAATGGATCTCCAAAAAGTCCCTGGCAGTATCAATATGACCTAAAAACTGTTTAAAAACAGCGTCATGTGGCGTTGGTGTATTTTTTCTCTTCATCGGTGAATGGTAGCATACTTTCTTTTATATTGAAGGAATATTAAGCAAGAAACCAAGCGGATTGAGCAGCAGAAATAACAACTGCCACTTCAAACAATGGCCCACCTATTCTGTGAGCCACTTTTATTCTTATTACAACTTTTTTCTTATCTTTTACTTTTATTATAAAGCGTTAATCAGGCAAACTTCCCCTTGCCGATGGTGGTATCTGTCCACGCCATTGCAATAGCGATCTTCGCCTTACTATCCAGATTCTCAATGAAACCATTATCCCCCGCTGTCGGGGAAAAACTGCTCATAGCCTGGATCAAGGAATCAACCGCATTATCTGATAATGCCGTAAATTCACGCTCTCCTGATGCATCTTTATTACCCATTTGAGCCACTAATTTGGCGCGATGACCATTAAAGTAATCATGAAAAGTGACTGACCCCACCGATTCAAATATACCCTGCGCGGTTTTATCCTGAGCAGGACGATTTACCGACAACACCAAATCGTATCCGCTGCGCTGGAACCACAGGTTTTGCCAATCAACACCGTTAAACAGGATCATATCTTCTGCGCTAATATCGCTAACCCGGTTATCAATCACCGCTGTGCTAACCACAAAGCTGTCTGCACCCGTGCCACCCTGGAAGCTGTTCTGATAACCGCCTAATACCAGCAGATCCTGACCTTCACCGCCATCAAACTGACTGAACTTCGAAATAGCCGCCGCTATCAGGTGATCATCACCTTCTCCACCGTTGATTACCGCATGGTAACCCATCAGTTTAACCGTATCATTGCCGAAATAACCGTCGACCCGGTTGTCATTACCAAACACCCTGGCAAAGTCATTGCCTTCACCCAGGTCAACCCGGTTGTTATTGCCGATGGTCACCACGTAATCCTGCCCTTCCCCGGCATCCACCCGGTTATAATTGCCGGAGGTAACAACGTAATCCTGTCCGTTGCCGGCATCAATAAAGCCGCCCTCACCAAAGACAAACGTCTGGTCATTCCCTTCCCCCATAAAAACATGGTTAATACGTCCGGCCACCACTGCGGTATCATCACCATTACCGCCAAACATCCAGTTTTCACGCCCCATCAGGACGCCCAGATCATCGCCTTCACCACCAGCAAAGATATTGGAAGTTCCCTGCGAGTAATAAACATCATCACCACGTCCTCCCCAGAAATTGTTGTTATCGCCCAGATAAGCACCGAGATCTTTACCGTCACCACCCCAGTTAAAATTATAATTCCCCAACGATACATGAATATCGCCATCACCTTGCAGATGACCGCCGTTACGCAAGAAATCAAACGTTTTCTGCTCCATATTAAGCAAATCAGTCGTCAGATTTTTTTTCAAATCAGTGATTAATAATTTCATTTCTGTTTGCTTATCTTCGCTGAACATCGTTGCAAACAAATTAGGTAAATTCAGCGAATTAAAGCCAAATGCCCGTTCTGGTTTGTCATTGTTCTGAACATTCGCTCCGTTGATGCTCACCGAAGATCCTTGTTCCTGATTTTCATCAGGCGCTTTTTCTTTCAGACCATGACTTTCCGCAAATGACCTGACGCCCTCTTCTCCCATATCGATGCCCGCTTCCAAACTATCAAGCAACCTCTCTGGATGAGTGAAAGTTTGCAGTTGATCACCGCTAAATTCCCCAATCACCTCCAGCATCTCTTGCAAAATAGACTCACCATCAACAGGCTCGCCGGTGCGGGAAACAACTTGACCCTTCGCGGTGTAATTCACCCCAAAGATATCCCCTAAGGTGGTCTCTGCTCTGATACTCGCCAACCGGCCAACCAGCTTATTCTTAAGCTGACGCGGCAAATCCTGTGGATTATAAGTAAAGGTGGTTTTCGCCATACCGGTTGCCGAGTATTGCTGGGTCATCAGGCCAAACAACGAACCCAGGTTAGTATCCAGAATCGACTGAATATGGTCACCGAACATAAAGTTCCAGTTACCGGTTGTCACCTGGATATCCGCCCCCTGACCACCTACGGCAAAGTTAAAAGCCAGCTTCTGATTGGCCTGACGGAATTTATCCACACGGCTCATTTTGCCCATATCAGAGCTATTGCTATTTTCACCTAGCCACTGATTAAACGTCTTGTTCAGTGTTAATTCGGCATCATACTGCAAGCCCCGGCTGCTACGCTCATGTTGCGAATCCAGCTCAACCAGCGTGTTGTATTCCACGCTGCTGGTTTGGTCTAAACCAGACATATCCTGAACATATTTCCTCGCACCGGCGATTGTCCACTGCTGATCTTGCGCCGCTAACCAATCCTGCTCTTCACCGGAGCGGGTAATACCTTGCAGTACACCAGCAATGCGCGCAGGACCATCAAACGGGTTAACCAGTGGTGGCGTCGGAATCGATTTATCCACCATCACAATCAGGTCATTACTGCGGCCTTGGTTGAAGCTCACATTACGATTACCGATAAACATCTGCGCCCCTTCAAGCGCTTGGTAACCGCCGATATCAAAACTCTGTTTGCTGTCACCATCACCAACGTGAACCATCACATTATTGTCACCGAAAGCCAGCGACTTAAAGCCACCGGTCCCCACTTTGATGCCCACATTCGACGTCCCCCAGTTGAGCGCGGTAAATTCTCCCTCACCGACATTCACCTGAATGTTGCCGGAGTAACTGAGCTGATTATTCGATTGATCGTTTGTGTTAATATTTTTACGCTTCTCTGGCTTAACGAAAATATCAGAATTATCCGCAATCGCCCCTTTAGTCACCGTGTCAGCCCCGGTATGACCGACCCTGGAGAGGTTGATATCACTTTCGGCAACCCCTCGAATCACCCTTTCCGTGCTGGTCACCAGTTCACCTTGTTCATTCCATCTGAATACGATTTTGTTATCAGGCAGGTTGTTAACCCATTGGTTATTTTGGTCACGGGTGAATTTACGGCCCGTTGCATCAACCGCCACTTCGCTACGGCGAGCTGAAACATCACTGTGAATACCTTGCTTGTCCAACGCTGTAATAAAGCGACGGGCAAAACCATCCTGCTTGTCATCACTGATCAAAGAACAAGCCACAATGCTGATATGCTCAGGCTTTCTGATTACTTTTTCGCCCAGTTTAGCGTTTTGATGAAACTGATTCAGTTTCGTCGCCAGTTCATCGGCACTGTAGCCACTCAGATGAATGTTATTTTTATCCGAGGTATCACGTCCATGACCGACAATCTGCCAGCGTAATTGTAATTTTTCAGATAATTTAGACAGGTCACCATAAACAACACGATATTTGCCAGTGGAATCAAGTTGAACCACCACGCTGGAATCCGGGTGTTTACCGGCCAGATTAGCCGCGGCTTTAGCGGCTACCGGATCATCCTCCATCTGAATAATAATCTGACCATCAAAGCGAGTTTCACGGCCATCAGTTTGTCGCGTCACCTTCTCCGTTTGCCAGGTATCAAGGGGTTTATCCTGATAACGGGTATCGTCGGTAATCGCAGGCTCTGACCCCTTATTGTTGCCGGATAGCGGATCTAACTCTGTCGCCGCAGGATGGTTTTGCGGTTTCGCCAGAACATGCTTTTCATAAAATTCCTGAGTTTCTTTAAAAGCGTTATCCAATGCCGGACTTACCCATGCCTTACCTTCCTCTCCGGCAATATCGAACAGATCCCGATAATTGGCAGTGTAGCGGTTCAATACCCGCTCACGTTCATCACCTGTTGCCTGTAACGCCTTGTAAACAGCCAGACTTTCGTTGATGGAATGACCACCATCAAATACCAGAAATGCCAGGGTATTGAGATAACTCTGCCCTGTCGGGAAGTCAGGCTGCTTACTGGCAATATAATTATTGAGGTGAACCATGATATTGGTCGAACCAGACGCACCGGTCACGACAGAGTGCCCTTGGGCTAACGCATTACGCTCAAACTCAGTTTCCCCTCCGGGGACCAGAATACGCCCGGCTGCGACCTTTCTGCCGTACAGGAAATCATCATGCTTGTCATTCGCAGGCTGGTAGGGCAGCGCCGTACCATAATCGTTGGTCTGTTTTTCCGTTATTTCAACTTTGTACGTGACATCAGCCCCGGTAGTCAGTTGGGAACGGGTCGAACGAGCTTTGGTGATAACATCCTCATAGAAACGATCCCCTTCAATCTTCCAGACCGCACGATCCATCCCCATTCCGGGGGTGATAGCCATTTTTACCGCCAGAAACGGCACTTTAATCACAGCATAACCGTCATCGACCTTCGTCATCATCGTCTTGAAGTTGATAAAAGTCGGCTCGTCCAGAAATGTGGTTAATTCAGGTACCCGGCTAAACCAGGGGCGGAAATCCTGATTGATAGCCCTGGCAAAAAGTCGCATTTTAGCTGCAATGTGCTGGTCACGCACAACCTCATCCGGATAATAGCCACTTATCCACTGTTCAAACTCCTGCACCAAAAACTGGCCTGTCTGTTCAGCCGTGTCTCTGGCCTCCAACGGTGCCGTTTTCACCCATTCATAAGCCAGTTCAGAATCAAAATGGCGACCAAACAGGTTGTCAATATATTGTCCGGTCGCCTTTTCCTTGTGAGCATCGGCCAATAACTGTTGAGCCAGAGAGTGCAATTCGGGATGTGCCTGCAACTGGGTGGCCGCATCCTCAAAGAATTTGATGGCTTCCTGTTGTGTCACTTGTCCGGTAAGCCAAAGATTTCTGGCTCGTTCAACCAGAGGCATGCCTTCTGGGATAGCCGCCTGTTCCAATCGGCTGACGAAAATAATGATACTTTCACCTTCAGTCTTTGGCGCTTCCCGCGCTGCAACAGAGTTAATCTGAGTCAATGGCTTGATTTGCAAATCAGTGAGACGGTCAATTTCGCTTTGCGCGATATTCCCTTTCAAACCCACCACGCGCCCGATCCCATCAAATGAGACTTGCTGTTCAAACTGTGCAACCTGCTCAGGTGCCAGAGTCATCCCAAGGATCCCCGCGGATTCGGCTCTCTTGGCCTGAAGATGAGCAACCAGCTCCCCCATCTCAAAACGCAGGCTTTTCACCAGCTGACTGCGTTGGGTGAATTCTTTGGGATCATGCTGTTGCCAGTGAGCCAGAGCAGCTTCCAGCTGCAACACATGTGGTTCATCAAGCTGTTCAGCCGTTTTATTGAAAGCCTCACGCACTGCCACCAGCGCCTTACTCGGATTATCGACACGTATTTGACCAAAATTTCTCTTGGTAGAATCAATAAACCCTTTGTTTCCCTCACTCAATAAGAAAGGCTCAAACACTTTCAGCACATAAGACCGGGATTGACTCTTAGCTTCCACAGAAGTTTGCCCCAACCCTTGCAGATTGATTCCCGCAATCACCGGTGCTTTTCTGATGAGTTCCCTTGACCCATTTGAGGTTGGTGCCACAATGCTATCGGATGATGTTTCAGTAAACATTGAAATGATCGAAGCACCGGTATTTGTTGAGCGTTTACCCGTGTTGATTTGTAGCCGATTGATCGCTTGTTGTGCATTATTCAATGCGGCCAGATCCTCTTCTGTCAGTCCTTCGTTGATCCTACCACCGGCTTCCGTGTTTAACGCCGGATTGATACGGCGCTTCGGCTCTACCATACCGGTTAATCTATAAGCTTCCCCAGATAAGCCACTGCCCGTCGCCCCGATACGCTCTGGTTTGGCGTTATCAGCCTGCTTTACGCCTTTCGCATCAACCCGCGCCTGAATAGCCTTATCTACTGCCGCTGTACTATCACTTTCACCCCGTTTTTTGGCTTTTTCATACGCGGCATAGGCGTCACCCTCGGCTGCTTTTGCCCGCTGAAGCTGTAACCCTGCTTCTTTCTGTCTGAATTTCGCGTTTACCCGCGCTTTGACAATATTGTCATCTGCGTTCTCAATATTCTGGTGGCTTTTTACCAAACCAGCCTTTGATTGCCCGATGGCTTTTTTGACTTCTTGTCGGTTATCAGTCAAATGCCGCTGTGCATCACCTAATTTTTTCTGGGCAATGAACCTGGCTTCATTTAATTTACTCTGAGTACTGTTCAAATAGCCAACAGCAAACCGATTACGCCACTCATCACCTGATTTGCCGTCATAATCCGCATAGCCATTAAGCAAGTTCAGGCCTTGAGTCACGGCAAACAGTTCCTTTGTGACAGCCCGTGACTCTTCATTGACTGCGTCACGTTGTACTTGCCCATTAGTATTCAGCGCGTTTTGATCGATTGATTCCAGTTGGGACTGCGATTCCAAAATCGCTTTATGCTGCTTGTCTCTTTCTTGTTCAAGTCTCTGACGATCAACTTCAACTTTTTCTTTATCGCTTAACGCATTTTGCGCAGCTTTATCTTGTTTCGCATGGTGGGTAACCGCATCAACTTGGGGTGATACTCCATTCTGAGCTAAATCGACATGATCTCCGACATGCAAGGCATTCTGGATAACCTCGGTATCAGGCGTCTCAACCTGAGTTATCGTGCCTCTCAATTCTCTGCTCAGATCTGAACGAACTTCATCAATTTCATCCATCTGGAAGCCATCAATGGCAGAAACTTCCACTAAGTTAATCGCGCCCCTGCCTTTATTCGTCCCAGACGTGCTGGCCTCATTACCGTGGACCAGATAGTTGATCGCATGACTTGCCTCTACATTTAACACGGTCTGTTTAATACTTTTAAACAGCAAAGAGAGATTGTGGCTTGACGTATTGCTTTCCGCGACAGCAAAGCTGTAGAAATCGCCATTACCCACCTTAATCGCCACGTTATTGCGGGCATAAGAGGCATTGATACCCAGACCATCACCAATATGGATATTGGCATTGCCTTTACCTTTCATGACCGCAGCATTAAGACCATTGCCAACTTTGGTATTAACGTTATATTCGCCCCACACTGCGTTAACCGAAACCCCCTCACCGACTTTGGTATTCACGTTAAGATCGCCATGCGTCACCGTCACACTTAAACCATTACCTACGATGGTTGTAATATTGGCTTTGCCTTTTGCCGCCGTCACCTGCATGCCATCACCCACTTTGGTGACGATATTGCCTTTACTCCATAAAGCATTAAAGCTATCACCCTCACCCACCTGGGTCACCACGGTGCCATCACCTTTGGCAAGCACCACATTACACCCATTGCCGACCTTGGTAATGACATTCGCGTTGCCCCAGGCTCCCGTGTAATCATCACCGTTACCAACATGGGTGATAATATGACTATTCCCCTGAACCACCGTGACTTCCCGTTTATCACCGATTTTAGTAATGATATTCACTTTACCTTTAGCAAAGTTGTAACGCTCGCCATCTCCTACTTGAGTCAGGATATTGGCTTCACCCCAAACAGCGTTAACCCCCGTCCCCCTACCCATTTTAGTGATAATATTCGCGTTGCCTTTGGCGAAACCAACCGTTTTGCCATTACCTACATGGGTCATGATATTCCCCACATCGGAGATCAATAAACCAACCGTCGTGCCATCACCCACTTTCGTCAGAATATTGCCCTTGCCAAGCAGTATGCCAGCCGTTGTCGAGTCGCCCTCGTGAGTGACAACATTAGCCTTAGCCGCGGCCACAACCCCCATAAAATCATCACCCACTTTGGTAACAATATTGGCCTCACCCAATGCCAGCACGCCGGTTAAACCATCACCGTAATGGGTCATAATGTTCGCTTTACCAAACATTGCGGCCAATGTTGTGCCATCACCCACCCTGGTCATCACATTCAACTCACCAGCAAACAAACCAATACTTGCTCCTTCCCCATCATGTGTGTAGATATTCGCTTCACCAACCATCAAGCCGATGGTCAGCCCATGACCAACTTTCGTCAGGATGTTGCCTTGCCCGATCAGCGCCGCAAAGGTTGAGCCATCACCTATATGCGTCATAACATTGACATCACCAATCATCGCTGCCAGAGTCGTGCCATTACCCACTTTGGTTGCGATATTAGCTCTTGCCAACATCAGGGCAACGCTCATTCCATCACCAATATGGGTAAACACATTACCAGCGGCTATCATCAATGCCAGCGCATTGCCATCCCCCACTTTGGTAAAGACATTACCCAACCCACCCATCAGCGCCCAAGCATCACCTTTGCCAACATGAGTAAAAATATTGCCTGCACCCATCATGGCTGCAATCGCGGTTCCTCCCCCAATTTTAGTGAAGATATTGCCCGCAGCCCCCATCACACCCAGTGTCTGATAGTCACCAATATGGGTAAACACATTACCAATACCGAACATAATGCCGGTAGTATCACCATCTCCTACCTTGGTCAGAATATTGGCACCACCCAACATCACACCCGTCGTACTACCGTTACCAATGTGGGTAAGAACGTTCGCACCACCGCCCATCACCGCAACAGCATCACCTCTGCCTTTTTTGGCCAGAATATTGGTGCCGCCCAACGCAATGGCTGTGGTATCTGATATTTCATTATCACCAGAGATATGGGTGATAATGTTGGCACCGCCGAGCATACCGGAAACCAGATAACCCGCCGCGAGCTTGGTCAATACATTGGCGCCCCCCACCAATACCGAGGAGACTTTCCCTTTACCTTTCTGGGTCATGACGTTAAAACCGCCGGCCCCTAACCAATTCGCGCTTCCATCACCTATTTGGGTATGGGTGTTGTAACCTCCCAGCATAATAACCCGGCTGTCACCATTACCTTGATGGATCGAGATATTGCCAATCGCCAGAAGATGAGCCAGATACCGCCCGTCACCGATCCGAACCAGCACATTTGCTGCACCACCGGCATCAACGTCCATTTCTCCATGCCGGCTTTGATGAACAAGGACGTTTGCCAAGCCCGCGCCCCGAAATGTCAGATTGCCCTCTTCACCACTTTTCACAATGACGTTAGCGCCACCCTCGCCCGCAAAATAAACATTGCCATGTATCACACTGGATTTAATAACGTTCCCGCCACCCACACCGCTGAAATTAATGTCACCGGTGCTGTCACCGATGTCTGTGGGTGATTTCACCAATTCCTGGTGACGATATTCTTCTGTATGTTCTAAATGCTCAGAGACACGGCGCACCGCATTAACTTTATATTGCAACTTAGTGAGTGAATATCCCCCAGGCTCCATCGGGCTATAACCGCTTGAGAGTGAAAAATCTTCATTAGCCAGATCATCGGTATGATCGCCGGTTTTGTACCACGCACTGGCAAAATATTGCAGTGCACCGGTGTGAGGATCATTTTTCAACTCAACCTTCACCACTTTGGTGTATGACTCAACATATTTGGCATAAACATAAGTGTTCGGTTGACAGTTCGATTTCACCGCTGAAACATCCAATATCGAACCATCAGAATGGATTGCCCGCCCATGCATTTTGGCATCAATCAGTGTGACATCTTCTGCTTTGGCGGTAGTTCCACCCGCATAAGTTACCCAATAATTTTCCTGCAAATCTTCCTCAACGGTATGCCGAATAATAACGGGTTGATGATGTTCAAAGATTAAATTGAAGAGGCGGTAGCCATCATTGGTGCCTATATCGATAAATCCATTACTTGAAGAAATATCTTCCACAGCAAGATTTTCAAGGTGATTGCCCTGTTTATACCAGGAGGTCACGTAATAACTGAGTTTACCCGTTTCAGGATCGTTTCGGAGCTGAACTTTGCTAACCTTAGTGGATATTTCGTCGGCAAACGCAAAGAGATAAGTATCAGATTCAGTCGTTGATTTAATACCGATGACTGACTGGGATTGCTGAATCTGACTTCCTCCCATTATCGCCGAAGTTAATACGATCTCTTCGGCTTTAGCATATTCCAGAGCATCATCACGGGAACCGTTATATTCGCCTATTCTCGATATTTCATTGTAAGCACCGGCACCGGTGAAATTGATATTACCATGGGCGATATCAGAATAAATTTGGTTATAACCACCCACACCGGCAAATTCGATATTACCGTGGGTCTGTTCATATTTATCTCTATTTTGGCGCAGGCGTTCAATGCGGTTTGATGCCCCTGCACCATGCAAGATAATATTGCCCTCCCGACCTTTACGTATAATGTGGTTATCAGCACCTGCACCACTGAAATTAATATCACCGCTTTCAACCCGCGAACTGATGCTATTTGCCGCCCCTCCACCATCAAACTCCACATCACCGTGACTTTTCTCATAGTGATCATACCAGGTGCGGTCAATTTTATTGCCGGCACCGGCTCCGGCAAAGCTTAAATTACCCTGGTTAGTTTCGTGCCATAATTCGTTATAACCGCCGACACCGTTAAAAATCACATTACCGGATTGCCCTTTACGGGTCAGGCCGTTATAAGCCGCAACACCGGAGAAATTCAGGTCACCGTGACCACCCCGGTGATCCATAAAAACGCCACCTGCCGCACCCGTAAATGAAATACTACCATCACCACTTTTATCAATACCTGCGTAACCTGCGGCACCCTGTACCGCCAGATTACCTTCAATATCCACGATTTTTAAATATCCGGTGCCACCATCGACTATCTTGTTGCCAGAATCGGCATAGATTGTTGCCCCAAGTGAGCCTAGGGTAATATGATCATCTCCTCCTTTAGCATAAACAGTTCCCGCCACTCCAATAGCAACAATATTATTACTATCATCATCATCGTAATATTTCCCAGTAAAGAAATATTCTGTACTGCGATTTGATGATTTCCCCATAAACAATCCTTTAATTTAGTTGAGGTTAAATAAAAAAACCACTGCATCTGGCAGAGATAACAGTTGTTTTGAGAAGCTAATTTCCCGTGGACGATACAAACCCTTTGACCTTTCCACGGCAAAAAACAATGACAACAATCAATCAGATCTTTTTTAATATAATTTGTTCTACTTGAGATTGATTGCTGTTTTCAGCTATTACTCCATTTCTCAAACTATTCTTTTTTAATCAATGGAATAAAGAGAAAAGACGCTGTTGTTATAACTGACATCATCGATGATTTATTCGAATTTTTTAAACATAATTCTCTCCCAAGAAGAAATTTATTCACAAAGACCATACATTATATAAAAAAACATTAAGCTCAAAGACATAATGAGCTTATATATCTATAAATACGATCAAATGAATAAGCAGAATAAAATAATATAGAGCAAAAACTCAAAATCAATATTTACACACAAGAAAGTCTATTTACCCCCCATATATTGCCCCATATCCCCACATTGATGCTAAGAACGCAAATAAGACAATAAAAACAACATTAAACCATAACGCAAAGAACACATAATTTATTGTTTTTATTTAAATTATTAAATAATTTTTCATAAATCAAATTAATAAGGACAAACTATTTACATTGTTATACACCCAATAGATTTCAAGTTGCAGCGCGGCGGCAAGTGAACGCATCCCCAGGAGCATAGATAACTATGTGACTGGGGCTTGTTCATTGAATAATTAGATATTTTCATAGGCTTAACGAAGTCGTCAGTTGTTGCTTCAAGCCTGATCCGAACTCTGTCTTGGAAAGAGAGAAAAATGATAGAACAGAAAAGAACTTCATACATAAAACAAGATAAAAAATTGATGCATAAGTCACATTTTTATACCTCATGAAACCGATTACATGAATAAGTAACACTCATCACATTCCATTCGAAACAAATTCATTATCTTATTGCAATAACCCATGTGAAACTGGATGTTAAATAAAATGGATGACTAATCTGGCACCAGACATACTGACAATCATAGCAATGCGATGACTTCTGATTATGGGATAGCTCACTCTAGAACGAATTACTGTCTTTGTTCATTACTGGAATGTTTTTTTATTTATATTCAAATTTTTTAAGGTCACATATGAGTCAAATTACCCCTCAGTTAACAAATATGTGGGATAAAAGTCATGAATCATGGTTTGTAAAAGATAAAGAATTCCGTTTCATATATGCAAATCCAGTGTTTATTAAAGTAAACAAATTACCTGAAAATTTTAATGTTATAGGATATAATAATAAAGAATTATCTACACCGTTTAGTAATTTTGCTCACCTTTTTGAAGAACATGACCGTAAGGTTTTACAGTCTATGCAAAAAGTATCATCTATTGGGATTTATCTGCCCGATAATGGTCCAAAACTTAAATACTATTTTTGTGACAAATACCCATTAATGGATGAAAATAATCAATGCATGGGGATAATTGGTCATATGAAAGACATAAATCATTTTTCGCTATACAATTACATTAAAAATGACTCATCTGCCTCTGTTAGACCTAAGCTGCCTAATAATATCTTGACGGCGAAAGAGTGGATAATCATTTTTCTATTCTGCCGTGGCGTCAGCAATAAATTTATCGCCAATGAAATCAAGGTTTCATGCCGTAGCTTAGAAAAATATTTTAAAATCATCTATGATAAATTATCCATTGGATCAATGACTGAATTGAGGTTATTTTGCAAAGAAAATAATTATGATCTCTATGTTCCCCCCAAATACTTTCAAGCTACAGGCCATTTTTTGCTATAAAAGATAATGCCTGCCCCCCTACACACCCTGCCATTTAATCAGCTTTCCCTGATTAAGTGACAGGGAGAACGGGTCGTGTTCAATACATGCCAATTATGACTAAACCATTCATCAAAGATTATTCAAATAAGTCCGATTCATGTTACTTGCTTGCAATGACGTATATCAATCCTTTCATGATAATCTGAATAAATTAGGCTATGATCCCTCCACGTCACATTTGTCATTGATCACATAAACTACTGAGGAAAGGAATATGGCTACAATGAAAGACGTAGCACATCAAGCTGGAGTATCCGTGGCCACCGTAAGCCGAGTCATCAATAACACAGCTTACGTCGAACCGGGTACTCGTGAACGTGTCGAAAAAGCCATGCGGGAATTCAACTACCACCGAAATCCTGCTGCGCTTGCCCTGGCAAAAAGATGCGGGGATATGTTGGGCTTACTCACCGGTAACCTGGCTGATCCTTTTTTTTCCCGTTTAGCACGTGGAGTTGAAGAAATTGCCCGCAAGAAAGGGGTAAAACTGATGGTTTGCAGTGGTGGGCATCAGGCTGAACTCGAGAAATCCGCCTTAGATTTTTTAATCAATCAAGGGTGCGAAGCGATAGTGGCACATACCACTCGAATGAGTGATACAGACATATTGCGTTATGCAGCGCATACGCCAGCCTTAGTCATGATTAATCGATATTTCCCTGCAATCGCCAACCGATGCATCTGGTTAGATAATGTTAGCGCTTCGCAGGCTGCTACTCACTACCTTATCCAAAATGGTCATCGAAAAATCGCCTATGTAACGACAGACCTGCCTATTGATGATAGAAAACTCCGCCTGGAGGGATATTATTCTGCAATGACTCATGCGGGTATCACCGTACCTGGCAATTGGGTTATCAGCGCTCCATTTGACGAAAAAGGCGGAGAACTGGCAGCAGAAAAGCTCTTGAACAGCGGCATCAACTTTACTGCCGCAGTGACATTCAACGATGTTATGGCTGCCGGCATAATGCGAGCCCTGCATCAACGGAAAATCAACTTACCGGAACAACTGTCGATTATTGGGTTTGATGATATTGTTCCGGCACGATATCTCTACCCCTCTTTAACGACTGTACACTACCCAATAGAGAGGATGGCACGACGGGCGGCGAATCTGGCGTTACAACTCAATGCCCAGGAAGAACCCGCCCCACAAATGAATATGTTCTCAGCCGAACTCGTGATCAGAGATTCCGTTTTTTCCATAGGATAAAGAAAAGCATCACAGACAAAACAAGCGTAAAAAACGATACACAGATCGCATTTTCACACCTCATGAAACCGATTACATGGACAAGTCACATCTCTCACATTCCATTCGAAACAACTTTATTATTCTGTCTCAATAACATATCCGGAGCAGGGATTTTAAATGGACGACAAAAAGAAGCTTAATCTGGGACTCGCTATATTGCCGATCATAGCAATGCTCTTACTTCTGATTATTGGCTATGGTCAACTGGGACTGCGCATTGAATCCTTATTACTCATATCAGCAGGAATAGCGGCGGCCTTAGCGTATTGGCAAGGCTATCGCTGGAATGACATTATTGATTCCATTGTGGCAAAGCTAACCAAAGCAATGCCGGTGATCATAATACTGATTTGCGTCGGGGGACTTATCGGAACCTGGATGATCAGCGGAACCATACCTTACATGGTTTACTGGGGGTTAAAACTGATTAACCCGCAATATATACTCATTACCGCCTTCTTTATCACGAGCGTTATCTCAATCTGCACCGGCACATCGTGGGGGGCAACCGGAACGGTTGGTGTTGCCCTGATGGGGGTAGCGACAGGTCTTGATGTGCCTTTGGCTGCCGCCGCAGGTGCGGTTGTTTCAGGTGCATATTTCGGCGATAAAATTTCACCGCTATCTGACTCAACTAACTTCGCTGCCATCGTCACCGACACCGATCTCTACAGCCATATTCAACACCTGATGTATACCACTATCCCAAGCTTTATTTTAGCGGCGATTGTCTATCTTATCGCTGGTCACACAGGCTCGGTAGGTAGCGTAGCAACACCTGAAAAAGTCACAGACATCATTCAATCTCTTGAAAGCCTGTATCACTTCAATTTATTACTGATTTTGCCACCGATACTGGTTTTGTGGGGTGCAATAACAAAACGTCCGGTGATACCCGTTATGTTGGCCGCATGTGCATTGGCTATTGCGATCGGCATAGGTCTTCAGGGATTTACACTTAAACAAGGCCTTAATGCGTTGATAGATGGCTTCAATCTCTCAATGTTCTCTGAGCAGGGGCACAACATCACTGGAGTCGTTAGCGACGTCCCACGTCTGCTCAATCGCGGTGGCATGTTCTCAATGATGAGCACCATCCTGCTGGTATTTTGTGCCTTCTCGTTTGCCGGTACTTTGGCGCTCACAGGTGCCCTGACCCTCATCATTAACCGGCTTCTGCAAGCTGTTCACACAACCGGGCAACTTATAGCGGCAACCGTAGCCACAACCATCCTTGTGACCGGTGCCACCTGTGACGGAAAACTGGCTCTCCTCATCCCGGCAGAACTCTTTAAAGGTGCCTATCGCCGCATGGGCCTGGATAATAAAAATCTGTCACGGACAATAGAAGATGCCTGTACCGTCATTGAGCCACTCATCCCATGGACTGCCGCAGGCATTTACATGGCGACGACTCTGGGTGTCAGTACGCTTGAGCTGCTGCCCTGGGCTATCCAGTGCTACGCCGCCGTCTTTTTTGCACTCATTTATGGCTTTACTGGTTTCGGTATTGCAAGAGTCGCACCGGAACATTCCCTGAAGAATAAGGAAAGCCAACATGAAACCGCATGATTTCAATCAAATCATCGATCGCCACAATACGGGCTCTGTTAAATGGGACTTTTTAGATCGTTACCTGCAATTGAACCAAACTGATCTTCTGCCAATGTGGATTTCTGATTTCGATTTCCAATGTTCGGAAAAAATCCAGCAAGCGCTACACACTCGAGTCAACCACGGCATTTTCGGTTATAGCGAACGCGACGATAACTATTACCAGGCAGCAATAGACTGGTTTTCAAAACGTCATCAGTTGACCTTATGCCGGGATTGGTTCACGTCAATAGAAGGTGTCATACCTGGGCTGGCTTTACTGATCCAGATGCTGAGTAAACCGGGTGAAGGCGTCGTGATACAAGGACCCTACTATGGCTCATTCGCCAAAATCATCACCATGAACGACAGGGTGGTGGTTGAAAATCCCCTCCTTGAAAATCCGGACGGTTATCAAATTGACTATGATCATTTAGAGCAGATGTTGGAGCAACACAGACCGCCTTTGCTCCTGTTATGTAACCCACACAATCCTACTGGCCGATGCTGGGATCGCGACGAGTTGGCCCGGCTATTGACGCTCTGTAAAAAGTACGGTGTCACGGTAATTTCTGATGAAATTTGGGCTGATTTGATTTTACCTGGGAAAACATTCACCTCGGTACTGCATCTGGGGAACGAATGGCATAGCAACATCATTGCCGCCACCTCAGCAAGTAAAACATTTGGACTCTCATCACTTCGCATATCGAACTTTCTCATTCCAGATCCCGACCTTCGGCGTGCCTTTAATGATCGATTAAACGCCCACGGATTAGATGTATTTAACTCACTATCGATGACTGCGGCCACAGCAGCATATCAACATGGAAGTCTATGGTTTGACGAGCTACAACATCACCTGGCAGAGAACCGCCGCTGGTTGGAGCAAGCAATCGCGCATACTGTCCCTTGGTGCCGAATGACCAAAGCCGAAGGCACATACCTGGCTTGGTTAGATTGTCGCGCTTTAGGTCTGGATGACGATGCTCTCCAGTCGGCATTGTTACAGAAAGCGAAAATAGCCGTTTCAATGGGACGGAATTTTGGTGATAGGGGAAAAGGGTTTATCCGGATAAATTTAGGTTGCCCTCGTCAGTATCTTGAAAAGGTGATCACCGGTTTAATTCAATTAACACCGTAAAATAAAAATACAATATTATATCGGCATCCGATAATGGCGAGATAATGGCAAAAAGCCGGATAAGTAGCGCAATATATCACCAAACCGCGCTTATCCGGCTGTATTCTTTTGTGCCCAGATCAATATCAGCCGCGAATGCGCTCGTAATGATTAATAATTTTCGATTAAATACCATCAACTGTACTCTGAAAAGTTGCATTTATTGGGTTAAATCTACTTTGATATAAAAAATTTAATATTTTCGGCATTCGCGCCTTTTAAATGATTAGGCAGATAAGGTAAATGTAAAATAAATAGAGTATAAAATCGCGGATAAATAAATCAAATAGAACAGGGTAAACAAAGTCAATCATGCCTTGTGTTTTATTATGGGTAGGATTTAAATGGTTATTAAAAGTCATTTTTTTAACTGATGGTTTTAATCGGTATAAAGGTTTAACCATTTTTAATATCGGATTTTTATTAAGTTTAATCATCATTGGATTGCGTTTAATGAACGCGGATTATATTCACTTTATCTTTACTGATGCTGTTAAATAATTGGTGAGAAAGCGCTTTAATACCCATTTATTCGGAGAGTATTCTTTTACGTGTGGATTCTTTTCAACTTGCGATTAGAAGGTTAATGATTTTCGATTAAATGTAATTAACTGTTCCTTCTAAAAAGTGGCCTTTATTGAATTAAATCTGTCCTTGATATAAAAGCTTTAATACGCCAACATTCTGGATTTTAAATGATTATGGTAGATTAGGTAAATGTAAAACAAATAGAATATAGAGTTTCGGATAAATAAATTAAACATAACAAGGTAAACAAAGTCAATCACGCCTTGTGTTTTATGATGGACAGGATTTAAATGATTATTAAAAGTTATTTTTTAACTGATGGTTTTAATCGGTATAAATTTTTAACTGTTTTTTACCCTTTTTACCTCTGATTTTTTGTTAAGTTTAATCATCATTGGATTACGTTTAATGAACGCCGATCATATTCATTTTATCTTTATTGATTCTGTTAAATAACCGGTGAGAAAACTCTTTAATACCTATCTATTCGGATAATATTCTTTTACATGTGATTTCTTTTCAATTTGCGATTAATGATTTTAGATTAAATACAATTAACTATCATTTTTATAAAATAAACCACTTTCTTCATCTTCATACTGCCCACAGAAGGCCGAAAGATCTTTTGGATTTTCCGACCTTATTTAATAGACAAATTACTTCAAGTTCTTATTTATCTCATTTAAAATTTCTTTAATTAAATTAATTTCATCAACACTAAATCTTTTGTCATTCATATCTATTTTTTTCAAAATAAATCTAATTTTCATTAAGATTTCGGTAGCGGTTGAACTATATTCAATAGAACTGGTAATGTCTTGAGATATATTCAACATTCCGTTATCTTTCATCAAGATAGCTAATATTTTTGATTGTGCGTAAATATCATATTTCATATTTAAAATATACTAAATGTTTTTATATTAACAGCATTTGGCGGTACTACAACTTCAATACCTCCCCCTAAATTCTTCCCAATACTAGGAGCAGAACGAGTAATAAAATTAGCTCCGGGTTTTAATTCTCCTGTCATAATAAAGTTGCTCCTAGTAATGTTTTCTTGAGGTATTCCATATTTATTTGCATAACCTGGATTATATGGATGTTCCAGTGCCCAAAATTGTGCTCCAACAGCCTCACTTCTACCCGTTGCTCCTATGCGATAAAGCGTAGCTCCATTCTCAACTTTACCTCTTGCCGCTAACGCAGTTGCAGCATTAGATTGAATAGCTGGGCCATATGGAGTTTGAACTATATTTTTACCAAAACTTGATGATTCTCTGGCTGCTTTACTCGCTGCAATATTATCCAGAACACGCTGTTTTATTACCGGACAAGCTACTAACCCCAATGGATCAACAAAACTCACCGGATTAGGCACGTAACCGTAAGGATTAACGCCTCCCGCTAACCCCAAAGGATCA
This sequence comes from Photorhabdus khanii NC19, assembly GCF_000517265.1. Lineage (GTDB taxonomy): Bacteria > Pseudomonadota > Gammaproteobacteria > Enterobacterales > Enterobacteriaceae > Photorhabdus > Photorhabdus khanii. The sequence continues at coordinate 871,939 of NZ_AYSJ01000002.1, read as the reverse complement.
GGCGACAGGTACTGCCCGGTCTCCGGCGAATAATACCGGAACCGATTATAAAATAAACCACTTTCTTCATCTTCATACTGCCCGCAAAAGGGAAATCGAATAGTAGAAGCAAGAGTTAATTACCGGTGCTTATGTTCCAGCACACCTTGGTCAACTGCGATACACCACGATAAAGTGTAAAAAAGCAGGAAGATCATGGGGAGCTTTCCGGCTTAATGCGGGCCAAAATATTTTAATTAATACAACATATCCCCGATTTCATTTTTGATTCTATCAAATTCCTCATTAGCTTTAACTCGTTCATCAAAATCATCTCGCCAAATAAAATAGTCAGAGAAGCTACCGTTACCCCTCAACATAGAGCTATATGTATAGTCAACTTCTTTAATAGCAATTTCTGCATTTTCTATTCCGCCATAATCTGGAGGTGTTAATAAAGCGATAATGTTTTCTATTCCTCTTATCCAATTTTTTTCACCATCGTTGTACATGATTTTCCGTAATGAAGTGAAAAGAATTAGTAATTTTTCAGCTTTCTCAATAAAGTTCATACATCACCTCAGTGGCCAATCTTCTAATACTGAAATTCCTTTTATATTCCAAGGTTCTTTAACAAATATTTGCAGTTTACCCTGTCCCCCTAAATACACACCTCCTTGGTAGCCTACTGGTCCTTCAAAAATAGTGGTTCCTTTAGGTATTTTTACTTTATACACGGCGTTTATAGGAGATTTTCCTGTTAACACACCAACCTCATTAAACCATTGCGGTTTCACTGCCGCATCTATCCTTACATGAGCAACAGATATCGGTGGTGATTCAGTAAACCATTGACCTAGAGCATTACGTTTGCCTCCTCCATTTCCCCCTCGATATAGGATAAGATCTTCGTTTAATATTTTGGAATTGTATTTACCTCCGGCAAAGTTAGCAGCAGGTGCGTGACGAGGATTGAGCGTCTGAGCTAATGGCCCTGGATTGTTTACCATATCATATTCATATTTAGGTGCAGCCCCCGGACTTGCCGCCAACCCCAACGGATCAACAAAACTCACCGGATTAGGCACATAACCATAAGGATTAACGCCTCCCGCTAACCCCAAAGGATCAGGCGACAGGTACTGCCCAGTCTCCGGCGAATAATACCTAAACCGATTATAAAATAAACCACTTTCTTCATCTTTATACTGCCCACAGAATCGAAAGTAGATGCAAGCGTTAATTACCGGATGCTTACATTCCTATGCTTCTTAGTCAATTGCAGATATACACCACAATAAAGTGTAAAAGAGCCGGAAGATCACGAAAAATCTTCTGGCTTATTTTAGTTAACAATAATGGAAATAAATATCTTTGATCAGATCTCCATCAGCTTGATCAACTGTTCTTATCTTATATTTATTAAAATCTGCAAGTATACCTTTAACTGGAATATCTTCTCTTGAAAGGTAAACATACAACTCTTTTTTGTCCTCATCACTAAGAATATACTTGTCGATAAGATACTTAAGGTTCTTTCTTAATTCATCATTTGTCATAAAATTACTCCGGAATAATTCTTATTTTATCAAAGCTAACAGAATACCCTTTTTCAACAGGTAATAATTGTAATGCCCCTCCTTTACCATATTGTGGATATGCACTGGTAAATAACTCGTAGCTAGGTCCTTTGCCTCCACTAGCAAGAGGAACTTTCACCTGGGGAACACCGTTTTTATAAAGTTGCAGCGTATCAAATTCACCGCGCAATCTCGCGTTACTCCAAGAGTCTGGATTACCTTTTTCATAAAATATTTGATAAGCATCTCTGGCTTCATGACCGGTTTTATATTTCGTATAGCCGAAATAACTTAACGGTGCAGATTTACTTGCTATCGTTTGAGCAGCATATGGACTTTCACTATTCATATATCGGTACGCTGTAGAAGGCATCGTTACACTTGGTCCCGCAGGCCCAACATAAAAATCAGGTTTAGATTGTGGATTCGGTTTAGCCCCCGAACAACCCACCAACCCGAACGGATCAACAAAACTCACCGGATTAGACACATAACCATAAGGATTAACGCCTCCCGCTAACCCCAAAGGATCAGGCAACAGGTACTGCCCGGTCTCCGGCGAATAATACCTAAACCGATTATAAAATAAACCACTTTCTTCACCTTCATATTGCCCGCAGAACCGATGATTGCAGGCCAGATTCTGCCCTTCATTGAGAGTCAAGCAGAACAGAGCCGGAAAATTTCGGGGATCTTTCCGGCTTTATTTATTATTTAATCCAACGTTGATCTAAATAAGGAGTGATATCATCAATTGTCAAAAACTCAGAGATACAATGAAGATAAAAATCATTATTTATTATAATTAAAGAAGTTTTGCCTTCTATAGACTCAATAATTGGTGAGCATTCAAAACCAAGATTATTCCCTTTACATTCAAAATGAATAATATTACCGAAATCTAATACTAGAGTTAATGAATTAAATTCGTTATTAATCCATTTATTAGGAAAAATTTTTGGTATGTTTTTATTATGAAAAACAACTCTTAATGAAGAATATGTATAAAAAAGAAAATTTTCCAGCTCAACGCAATCAAGGGAAAATTCATTATTAAACATGAACTTAATCTTCTCTTTATGTATAGCATTATCGAACCACATAATTATAGCCTCCTTGGAAATTCATAATGTTCAGATGTACCTGGAACTTTACCATTTCTTGCAGCATTACCATCTTTTGGATCAAATGATCTTACATTAAAGTGAGCTCCCTGATTTCCAGGTATTCCTGGAGGACCATATATATGTCCGGCTGAATGCTCCTGTATTACAATTTTATAATTATCAGGCTTAGTGAAATGATATTCCCGAGTTTCAATTGGTTTATGATTAGAATCCAAGATATTTCGTCCATTCATATCTGTCATTTTTACATGGCTAATTTTATCTGGATGCTGATTCATCGGTATCTCAGCATCTCTTTTAGCTGCCCTGAGAGCATCTTTTCGACTGACTCCCTGATAGTTTGGTTTAGCCCCCGGACACCCCACCAACCCCAGCGGGTCAATCCACGACACCGGATTATGAACGTAAGCATACAGGTTCAGACCCCCTTCCAGCCCAATAGGATCGGGAGTCAAGTACTGCTCAGTTTTCAGCCCATAATACCGAAAACGGTTATGGTATAACTCACTTTTATTAAACAGGCCGGAAGATTACAGGTATCTTTCCGGCTGTCAATTCATTTATCATAAATATTAATTATCTCTCTTCTATATAATAATTTTTCTGATCAGTCCAATATATGATTTTATATTTTTCTAGTTTAATTCCTTTCTCTTTATAATATTCCATTACTTCTGATGGATACCAACCATTCCCGTATAGAAAGAGAGCATCTTCATTAATTAACGTTTTGATTATTTTTAGCTTATCATCTTCATTATCTATGGATAACTCCATAAACTCATCTGACAAAGAAAAGCATAATAACTTCATTTTATTAACTAATTTATCCCCAGAAACTCTGAGTCTCAAGGTATTTCCTGCCATATCTACAACAATAATGGAGTTATCTGGCATTTTATTCATAACACATTTACTCTCAACATGACTGGAGTTGAAGTAGGTACTGAGTTTATGACCATTTCAGGTGCTCCTCCCGGCAAATGCTGACCAGGCCCAAGAAAATAATCATTACCACTCAGAGGACTACGGGGTTGCATATTAGTTATACCTTCAATTTTCCGAATATTAAATCCATCTTTTAGGGATCCCAGATTTAACCCCATATCTCGTTCTATTCTTGCAACAGTAGACTTAGAAATAGTCGTTTCCCCGCTTTGTACTCTTTCAAAATATTTAAGAGCACCTTTTTTATCAGTGATAAAAGTACCATCTCTTCCTATTGAAGGATATTGATCCCAACTTTTAGGGCTTATGTTATATCCAACATCATCTTCTAACATTCGTGCCTGACGTGCTCTAGCACTTTCAACTATAGAAGGACACTTAGATAACCCAAACGGATCAACAAAACTCACCGGATTAGACACATAACCGTAAGGATTAACACCTCCCGCTAACCCCAAAGGGTCAGGCGAGAGATACTGCCCAGTCTCCGGCGAATAATACCGGAACCGATTATAAAATAAACCACTTTCTTCATCTTCATATTGCCCACAAAACCGAAGATTGCAGCTGACGGTTTCCTCTTTCCGGGCTGAGACGGTCCAGAACTCCGGTTCACCCCAGGTGAACAGCCTGCCCGCCCACGCCACTTTTCCTTCTTCTGTGCATATTTCCCGCACCGTTCCCTGATGGTCACTGACCACATAATGCAGCTGCCCCTGTTCATAACGCGCCGAGGGAGTCAGTTTTCCCGGCTCATACAGCCAGTGAATACTCTGCTCATATCCCACCGTGCCGTCGGCATACACCGGCGTCTCTTCTATCAGCTGGTCACCACTCCACAGGTAATCGTAACCGATAATCGCTGTCGGTTTCGGTTCCAGGTCCGGCAGCCCGTCAAGCCACCGTTTCAGGTTAGTGGCTTCCAGCGTGCTGTCCACTTCCTTGCGTTTACTGATACGCCGGCCAAAGGCATCATAGCGATAACGCCAGCGGGTCCCTTCCGGGGTGATAAATTCCGTCAGCTGGTTATGCGCATCCCAGTGGTAACAGAACGTCCTTGACCGGTAACCGTATTTATGCACGGTTTTTTCCACCCGCCGGCCATTTTCATCATAACTGAACGCATTATCTCCCCGACGGGCCATCTGCCCGGCCTGATATTCCTGGTATTCCTGACGGACCGGCTCCCCCAGCTCTTCCGGTATCCGCTGGTAGTGACCGATATTCTGGTTAGCGTCATAAATGAACTGCTCTTCCCGTGCCCGGTAAGTGCCGCTAAAGATGGCCGCCACCACCTGGTCGTTGGCGTTATACCCGTAACGGGTTTCCTCCCAGCGGCTGTCTTTTATACACTCAACAGTGTGCGCCTGTGTGTAGTACCAGTGACGGTTTACTTCACTGCCGAACGGCGGATGCTGCGGGTCGGCTTCCTGCAACACCTGTCTGAACAGCGCAGAGCTGCGCCCGGCGGCCTGATGGGCCAGCAGCCCGGTTGGGGTGTGATATTGCGCCTGAATAAAACCGGCGTCACTGCTGCGCACGGTTTCCTGTCCCAGGCCGTCATAGTGAATATGCAGCGGTGCGTGACCAGCCAACCCAAAACGGGTGACCTGACCGAGTGGCCCATAGTCCCAGTGCAGGTCCGGCAGGGTGTCCGCCTGACGGCAAACAGGTAAGCCACTCAGGGTATCCCACTGGTGGCGCACGGTCCGGCCGTTAATCGTCTCGGCTGTCAGGTTGCCAGATCCATCGTATTCAAATGCCACCACCGCATCCGGGTTGGTGGCGCGGATAAGCTGGCCGGTGGCGTTATAGTCATATTCCGTGACCGAGACCCGTTGACACTGTGCATCGTCTTCCTGCCAGACTTCCTGCCGGGTGAGGCGGTTTTCCGGGGTGTAACACCAGCGTAATAATTGCCTGTTCGGGTAACGGGCAGTAATGCGGCGTCCGGCGTTATCGTACTGATACTGAATCGTGCGCCCGGTAAAATCGGTTTCGCTGATAATCCGCCCGGCCAGGTCACGGGTGTAACGGTAAGTCTCGCCGGTGGCGTTAGTCACCGCGGTCAGGCGGGTCAGTTTGTCGTAGGCAAAGGTGAGTGTGGTGCCATCCGGGCGGGTGACGCCGCTCAACAGGTCAAAGGCATCATAGGTATACCGGGTGGTGCGCCCGGCACCATCGGTCACCGCTGACACGCGCCGTTCACGGTCATAATCAATCGTCTGGCGAACCCCGTCGGGTAAGTGAATTTCACTGACACTGCCCATCGGGCTGGCATGAAAGGCACTGTGGTGATAGCGGGTCTGCTGATTCAGGGCATCGGTGACGCTCAGGAGGCGGCCCAGTCCGTCGGCAGCCAGTTGGGTGGCGTCACCGTTCGGGGCAATCACTTCACTTAATTGCTGCTGTTCATAGTGGTAATGCCAGCGGCGGCCATCCGGCAGGACATGGCGCAGGATTTCACCGTGCTCCCCGTACCGGGACTCTTCCAGCCGGCCCTGCGGGTCAGTGACCGCATCCAGATTACCCCGGTCGTTATAGTGAAATCGCCAGCGTTTTCCATCCGGTTGTGTGAGCCGGGTTAGCTGACCGTATTCATCGTAGTGGTAAACGGTGCTGTCTCCCGTCGGGGCCGTGAACAGCATCAGTTCCCCGTACGGGCTGTATTCACAGGTGGTGGTCCGGCCCAGCGGGTCGGTTTCCGCTATTTTGTGGCCAAAGTCCCATTGGGTCAGGGTTTCATGGCCGAGCGGGTTAACTTCCCGGGTCACCAGCCCGTCAGCGTTATATTCGTAGCGGGTACACCCGCCTTCGGCATCAAAATAGGTGGTCGCCCGGTGGGCATCATCATAGTCAAAACGGTCCTGCCAGTAGCCTTGCGGGGTGGTGAGCGCCGTTATCCGGCCCCGATGGTCATAATGCAGGGCCACATCGGTTTTATCGGTGTCATGCCAGCGGGTCATGTAGCCCGGCGGGCTGTATTCATGCCACAGGTGGTTAAACTGAAACGACTCACATTCCGCCAGGTAACCCTGACTATCGTAGCGACACGTCACCAGCCGCTGGCACTGCCCCTGATGCCGCCAGTCAATGGCGGTCAGTTGCTGATGTTCATAGTGCAGCACCAGTTCAGCGCTGTCGGCATGGACGATATCCGCCAGACGCCCGGTCTCATCGTAACGAAACACGGTCCGGTTGCCGTTGCGGTCTGCTATGGTGGACAGGCAGCGTTTATCACCCTGTCTCTGAGCAAAACTCAGGATGTGCTGCGTGCGGCGGTTAAACAGGTGCAGTTCCCCGCTCAGTTGCCCGTACAGCAGATAATGACCGGCATACAGGTTGACCGAGAAAACGTTTTCATCCGGGGTGTGGAAGGTGTAAATCACGCCTTCCGCGTCGGTGAAATGGGTTTCTTCACCGTCCCGTCTCAGGTGTTGTGACCAGTCGTCCGCCCATTTGGGGCCGAACAGACCGGAAAAGTGCGCGGTCGAGCGATACACCCGGTTCAGTGCCAGCGGCAACAGCCCCGGCAGGGCGAGCACCGGCCAGATTTGTAAGAAGTCGCCGGTCGCCACATCCACCGGGTCACTGGCGCTGGGCGTCGTCTCGGTGGCCTTGCCGGTTTTTTTCACCGAGGGGGTGGGCTCTGCCCCCGATTTCACTTTCCCGGCGTGGCCTTTTCTGCCCAGCGGGAGCGGGAGCGCGCCGGCAATGGCAACCAGCCAGCGCAGGTCTTTGTTGCTTTCTGTCAGGATAATCAGGGCATTACCGGTTTCGGGGGTCACGGCAATGGAGGCGGCGCCACTGTTGATATTGGCGTCACAGGTGGTGCGGTGGCCTAAGCGGGCAATCGGTTTGCCGTTGGCAAACACGGTTTTCGCCCCTTCAGCAATCACCAGCGGGCCGGGGTGGTCGCTGCACACAATTTCATCCCCCTGACGGGCCACCGGCTGGCCGGCAAAGAAGACATTCGGTGAGCCCCCGGTAATCGTGCCCTTATTGGCGCCGTACTGCCCGAGTGCCGCCCCCACGCCGCTCATCAGCCCGCCAACATAGCCCCCGACGAGTCCCGCGGCGGCACCGGCGGCTACTGCTAACGCCAGCCCCCCGGTCGCCACCGTTAACGCCCCGATGGCGACGGCGGCCAGTGCCCCCAGCAAAACCCCGCCCAGCGCGCCCCACAATGCGGCGCTTTTGTTCTGATGGGCGATTACATCCCCTTTCCGGGCGGGTGCATGGCCTTCGGTGGCAATGGTATGCTGGCCGAGTAAGGACATAATCCCGTGGGTCACCGTCGTGCCGACTTCATTGCCAATGTGAGCGCCCAGTTTTCCGGCCGCCACCCCGGCGGTCAGCGGGAGTAACGCGGGCGCCCCCCCGATAGAGACGGTGTAGATGCCCGCCACCGCCAGCGAATGGTATTGAAAATCCTCACCTTCCAGATAGTTGAGCACGGTATCGGCAGACGACGTGCTTTCGGTTTGTGGCGGGGTGTTGCCCTGCCTGTCGGCACCGGTGGGGTGGGCGCGTTGCGCGGCCCCGGCCCCCAGCCAGGCCATCATCAATAAACTCATGGTGACTCACTCCCGGCTGTTATTCACTGTCGTGGGGACGAGGTTGAAATGAGGTCATCATGGCCTTCATCTGTTCACGCTGGGCCGGCGTTTTGGTCCCGGCCATTTGGTGGTCAGGATTAATTTCTGTTCCGGCTGATGCAGCAGCAGCATCAGTTGATGCAGCGGGCCCTGGGGCGAAGTCCAGGTGAACTCTGAGGTGACGGTGGTGATGCCGTTCAGCTCGCCGGTTTCCTGAGCGATGGCCTGATAGTTTTTCAGTGTCTGGCCGAGTGAGTGGATTTCCCGTTCAGCAAACTGGGTAAAATCGAGTCCCCAGGGCAGGGTATCGCGGGACAGGGTGAAGCTGCTGCCGTGGTGATCCCCGTCGCTGCTGAGGACTAACAGGCTGACATCCTGCCAGTCGTGGGGCACCTTCACTGTGCCGGCATTGAAGTGAAACGGGATGAAGCGGGTTTCCTGGGTCATGGTGGGGTCCTGATCATCTTAAGGTGTTGAGGGGCCGGGTTACTTGTTCATATTGATGTTGCTGCCCAGCACAATGACGCCGCTGGCATTGATTTCAATACTGTTGGCCTCGCCGCCGAAGAAGAGTTTGATGCTCTCCTGGGTCATCACGATTTTTCCCGCGCCGACCGTCAGCGTGATATTGTCACCGGCTTCATAGAGTTGAGTGCCGTCGCCGGCTTTACCGGCTTTGGCCCTGACCTGGACCTGATTGGCTTCGGTGCTGCGCAGCTGGCAGATGGTTTCCTTGAGGTTACCTTGTTTAATGACGGTGTTTTCATCACCGGCCGTCACGGTAATCTCACGGTCGGCGGCTTCCACGGTGAGTGTCTGGCGATGTTTCACCCGGGTATGCATATCCCGTTGAGCGTGCAGCGACAGGGCTTCGCTGCCTTTGGCATCCTCAAAGCGCAGTTCGTTGTAACCTTCGCCCTTGTGCGTTTTTGAGCGCAGGGCCATCTGGGTTTTGCTGCCCGGTAAGGTTCCCGGCGGGATGTTATTGGCATGATAGGTGCGCCCGGTGACAATCGGCTGGTCCGGGTCGCCGTTGAGAAAGTCCACCACCACCTCCTGACCGACACGCGGGATCGCCAGCATGCCCCAGCCCTGACCGGCCCACGGTTGTGTTACCCGTATCCAGCACGAGCTGTTGTCATCACTCTGACCGTAACGGTCCCACAGAAATTGCAGCCGGATACGACCGTATTTATCACAGAAGATCTCTTCCCCGGCCGGGCCAACCACTTTGGCTATCTGTGGGCCATCTATAACCGGTTTGGATTGTGGCATTGGACGCCAGTTTTGGTGATATGGGATAAAAGTGAACTGGTTGCTCATGATGGTGCCGGTATCCCCGGTGGCCTGATCCAGCGCTTGTGGCTGGTGGCCGGTATGAGAGACACGGATCAACTGCCAGAGTTGGTTGAGGTCATCACGGGGATGGTTGACCAGGGTGAACAGCACGCCCGGCTGCATAGCGGCGTCGTTACTTTCACCATAGCCGGTCAGGGCATTATTGCGCAGGGCTTCCAGCCGATAGCGGGTAAAATCGGCACCGTGCTGTTCGTCTTTAAAGCGACCGGGGAAGTCAAAGTGTTCATAGCCGGTGTGCTGGAGGTTTTTTTCCCGCATATGATGCCGAAACTCAGCAGCCCAGACCGGATTTTTGAAGGTGTAATCTTTCAACTCCACGGTGGCCGGGCGCACCTGAGCCTGCCGGGTCAGGGTGGTGACGCATAATTGCTGGGCCTGAGTTGCCTCATCGGGGTGGTAAGGCAATAGCGGGCCTTCGCCGAGGGCACCCGCAACGTCGGCAAACACCAGGGTGTTTTTATTCTCGTTGAACTCAAAGAAGTAAAAAATGCCCTCTTCGGCGGTCAGCCGTTGCAGAAAATCAAAATCGGTTTCCCGGTACTGAACGCAGAATTCCCGTTCCGGGTGTGAGTAACGCAGGCGGAATATCACATCCCGGACGCCGCTCTCTTTGAGCAGGGTGGTGAGAATGGTTTTGATATCCTGCCGCTGAAAAATCCGTGAATTCTGGCGCAGGGTGGTGCGCCACATATCGGGATAGAGAGTCATCTCGTAGCGGGTTTGATGTTTCCCGGTATTGCCCTGAACAAAGCTGGCGACCATGCCGGTGACGGTACGCTCGATTTTGCCTGCACGCAGGATGGACAAGGTAGCGCTGCTATCGAGGACCGCGGCGAAATCAATGGCCGGGTCGGCACTGGCTAAACTGACCGCCAGCTTAAAGGGGGTGGAGAAAGCTTCATTCAGTGAAAAGCCGGCGACGACAAAGGTTTCAGGCGGTAATCCACCGGCAGTGAGGGTAAATTGTAAGCCGCTGGCACTTTGCGTTTTTAGCCGGTCGGCAAGGTGTTTGGCACCAGATGGCCTGGGTTGATTTTTCTGCAATGACATCACGCCCCCTTATTTTTCATGAGGATATTCAACGCACAGACCCTCGGTCCGGCGGTTTTTTGCGTGTAGTCATAATCATCAAGGGGTTAAAGAGACCCCCTTGGGGAAAAACATTAAGCCAATGAGGCTGCTAGCAGTCTGTTGCTGATAGTCTTGTTGATAACCTGCATTGAACAGGTAACCTGGGCTGCTATGCCATCGGTTACCAAAGAGAGAGTCACGACAAATAATGCGTAGTTTTATCTGTTTAATATCTCATCGGTAAAATATAACAAAAAATTGACTGTGTCTTGTTTGTTCGATTGATTAATATCCGATCAATCTTAAAAACGTGACATATATCACGAAATTTTTTGTATCGTGTTTATGTTTAATGATTTTAGGTTGCCATCGTCAGTATCTTGAAAAGGCGATCGCCGGTTTAACTCAGTTAACACCGTAAAATAAAAATACAATATTATATCAGTACCCAATAATGGCGAAGAGTCGGATAAGTGCAGCATGTTACCCGACCGCACTTAATTCGACTGTATTCTTTGTTTAAAGAGAAATAAATTTTCATCTTTGCAAAATACCACCGAACTTTATTCAATATGTAGAAACACCTGTTTATCAAAATCATGCCTGATGTACAAAGAGAACTGTCATTTGTTAAAAATTCTGCTCGTACCTCAGACATTGAATTCCCTTCTCATTAACTCTGTTATGAAAAGTTCAAGTAAATTTTTACGAATAATAATTTACTTAAAATATCTACTTGGCCATATTTCAGATGGCTCACAATTTAAAATGGTCGCAATAATCCGCTCTCCCTTGGGCCATGGACGGTGTAAAACATTTGATAAAGTAGATGACGCAAGCCCTGCTTCTCTCGAAACTGCCGCCAACGATGTTCCTCGTTTTTTCAGCGCCGCAATAATATCTGCTTTATGCCAATCGTGTCTTTCGATCATTCCTGCTTCCTTCCTCAGTTTGGTTATGCAAGGTACTATGCTCATATCCGCTTCCTATTTATCAGACCAATGTTTTTATGTTGTTACAGCTTTTCCCCTGGGCCCGCACTGGTGCGGAATACTAAAAAAATAGCTGTGCTAAGACATCAAACCCCGCAAAGCACAGCAAATTCTCCGATATAGAAAGAGAGATGATTGTTGTTTGAAATATTACATCCAGGTACAGAAGTTTAATTATTCTTACACGAATTGGTATCGTAATAAATACTTCAATGAACCGCTTAAAGTGATCATTTAATTGCATAACATGACGCATACTGAGTTATCACAACCAATTGGTGTACATATTGCAATTCTTATATTAGCCTCACCATTAAGTATTTACTACTTATTTCAATAAAAATAATTGCTGCAAAACATGCTTTTAAATAAACAGTAAAAACAGATAGTGTTTAAAACCCTAAATATACACTTAATACAAGAGGCGTAATTTGCTTATCCTGCTCTTCGGGTTACACTAGAAATGTGTTCAAAAACTATCGTCTTCCTCAGAACACGGTTAATAATTGCTCTTTATTACAAATAAGAGTAAATGAAACAGCTTAGTAAAATAGCTATCAAGCATTAGGACAAATAATTATTTATCCATTAACAACTGAAGAGGCTACGAATGACTTCGGACACAATCTGCACTTATATCTACCTTTGATAACACACGCTTTATCGCTAAAAGACGCCAGATATCAGGCGCAACAGCGAGTACAACCACAGCCTCGTGCTATTTCTTCAACAAGCCATAAAACAATTTTCGTATAAAATAATAAATATAGTTATATTTTTATTGATTTAAAATCACATTGTTAAATAGTAAAAAATCAATTAATAAATATACGATTTTTGACGAGAAAGTTATTATCTTCTATTATATAACGGCCCACTTGAAGCGTAATCGGCAAACAAAAGTTTCAAATAATAACTTAAATAAAGATTTAGGAGCTGTTATGTCAAACATCAGAAAAAACCCCAGTAATATCACACCACAATTAACTCAAATGTGGGACAGAAGTAATGAGCCTTGGGCAGCTAAAGATCTGCAATCAAGATTTATTTATGCTAATTCTGCTTTCTATCAACTACTTAACCTTCCTGAAGATTTCGATATTATAGGGCTTTCTGCCGGTGAATTACCCTTACCTATCGCCGAATGTGCAGAAGAATTCTACCGTCAGGATCAAAAAGCGATTCAAACTATGCAACGGGTCACTTCACTGGAAACCCATCTGCTTGGAGAACATAAAGTTAAACAAACCTATCTTTGTGACAAATATCCCCTTTGTGATGAAAAGGGTGATTGCATGGGGATTATTTTACATATGTACAAAACCCAAGATTTTTCTGTTTCTTCCTATTATGAAAAAACATCGCCGTCAACCCTGCAATTTATACCACCTAATAACATACTGACGCAGACTGAGTGGGAGATTATTTTTCTGACTCTGCGTTCACAAGATGAAGAAAGCATCAGTAAAGAATTAATGATCAGTACAGAAGATGTTATTAATCATATTCAGTCGATTTATCAGAAATTCAATTTACCACTCCATATGGAATTAGAAGATTTCTGCAAGAAAAATAACTATCACCTTTATGTTCCTGAAAGATTTTTCACTATTGGTAGCAGGGAGTTATAAATTTAAACCACTAGCCATTAACTGTGCAATAGGACTTAATTATGAGCAAAACTGATAAGCTAATTATTTCACCTCAAGTTATTAATACAATGCAGCAAAGTAATGAACCTTGGGGGATAAAAGATAAAAATTCATGCTTTATTTATGGCAATATGGCATTTAGACATCTTCAAAATCTTTCAGATTCATTTGATTACGAGGGGCTTTTTGACGATGAAATTCCTTGGGACGGAGCTGGATTTGCAAAAGAATTCATTATCCATGATAAAACCGTAATAACAAAAGAAGCAAGGATATGTTCACTTGAAACACATGTCTTCGGGAAAGAAAAAATTCTATCATCTTATTTTCAAGAAAAATTTCCATTATATAATGATGAAAACGAATGTGTCGGAGTCCTTTTCCATACATGGAAAGCCCAGGATTTCTCATTAACCCGTTTCTATCATGGTAAACTCCCAGCAACTATTCTATTCCAACCACCGACTGATTTGTTTACTCAACGGGAATGGGATATTATTTTCCTCTCCTTGCAAAAGTATACCAGTAAACAAATGGGCAAGATGCTAGATATCTCCTATCGCACAGTTGAAACCCATATGGCTCGGATATACAAAAAGATTGGCGTTAATTCCTGTTATCAATTGGAGGATTATTGCCGCCTCAATGATTATGATATCTATGTACCAGAAAGATTTGTGCATCCAGAAAGCAGAATGTTTGTTTAAATCCTAAATTATAAAGGAGTTTTTATGAAGAAGAACTATACAATATCACCTCAAATTATCAACACAACGGAAATAAGCAATGAACCGAGGGGAGTGAAAGATAGTTCTTCATTCTTTATTTACGGCAATTCTGCGAAAAAAATTCATTCATAATGTATTACCAATAGGGAATTATAAATTTAAACGATTGCCCATTAACTATACAATAGGATTTAATTATGAGTAAAACTAATAAGCTAATTATTTCACCTCAAGTCATTAATACAATGCAGCAAAGTAATGAGCCCTGGGGGATCAAAGATCAGAACTCATGCTGGATTTATGGTAACCAGTCAGTTAAGTATCTTCAAAATCTTCCAAATTCATTTAATTATGAAGGGTGTTTTGACGACGAGCTCCCTTGGGCTGGAGCAGAGTTTGCAAAAGAACACGTAAATCATGATAAAAGCGTAATGACAAAAGGACAAAGGGTATGTTCACTTGAAACACATAGGTATGGAAAAAATAAATTTTTGTCATCTTATTTTTGCGAAAAATATCCACTATATAATGATGAAAAAGAATGCATAGGAATTCTTTTTCGTGGGTGGGAAGCCCAAGATTTCTCATTAACCCGTTTATATCACGGTAAACTCCCAGCATCTATTCTGTTCCAACCACCAACTGACTTATTTACTCAACGGGAATGGGATATTATTTTCCTCTCCTTGCAAAAGTATACCAGTAAACAAATGGGCAAGATGTTAGATATCTCCTATCGCACAGTTGAAACCCATATAGCTCGGATATACAGAAAAATTGGCGTTAATTCCTGTTATCAATTGGAGGAATATTGTCGCCTCAATGATTATGATCTCTATGTGCCAGAAAGATTTGTGCACCCAGAAAGTAGCATGTTTCTTTAAATTTCAAACTATCACGGAGTTTTTATGAAGAGCTATGAAATATCAACTCAGATTATCAATACAATGGAATTAAGCAATGAACCGAGGGAAGTGAAAGATAGTTCTTCATGCTTTATTTATGGTAATTCTGCGAAAAAAATTCATTCATAAGATATTGCCAATAGGGAATTATAAATTTAAACCATTAATCATTAACTGTACAATAGGAGTTAATTATGAGCAAGACCAACAATCTAATTATTTCATCTCAAATCATTAATACAATACAACAAAGTAATGATCCTTGGGGAATCAAAGATCAAAACTCATGCTTTATTTATGGCAATCAAGCATTAAAGTCTCTCAAAAATTTCCAAAAATCATTTGATTTTGAAGGTCTTTATGATGATGAGCTTCCTTGGAATGGCGCTGAATTTGCAAAGGAATATATTCATCATGATCAAAAGGTAATGCAAGAAGAAAAATCATATGTTTCTCTCGAAACACATATTTGGGGTGAAATAAAATCATTTTCGTCTTATTTCTGTGAAAAATCCCCCCTTTACCATGAAAATGGTGATTGTATGGGGATTATATATCACTTATGGAAAGCCCAAGATTTCTCATTAACCCGTTTATACCATGGTAAACTCCCAGCTTCTATTCTGTTCCAACCACCAACGAATCTTTTTACTCAACGGGAATGGGATATTATCTTCCTCTCCTTGCACAAATATACCAGTAAACAAATGGGCAAGATGCTAGATATCTCCTATCGCACAGTTGAAACCCATATGGCTCGGATATATAAAAAGATTGGCGTTAATTCCTGTTATCAATTGGAGGAATATTGTCGCCTCAATGATTATGATCTCTATGTGCCAGAAAGATTTGTGCACCCAGAAAGCAGCATGTTTCTTTAAGTCCAAAATTATAAAGGAGTTTTTATGAAGAAGAACTATGCGATATCACCTCAAATCATCAACACAATGGAATTAAGCAATGAACCATGGGGAATAAAAGATAGTTCTTCATGCTTTATTCATGGTAATACGGCATTTAAACGCCTACAAAACCTTTCAGATTCATTTGATTATGAAGGGCTTTATGACAATGAAATCCCTTGGAATGGAGCTGAATTTTCAAAAGAATTCATAAATCATGATAAAACTGTAATGGCAAAAGAAGAAAGAATATGTTCCATTGAAACACATATATATGGGAAAAATAAAATTCTATCATCCTATTTTCAAGAAAAACTCCCATTATATAATGATGAAAGAGAATGTGTCGGGATCCTTTTCCATGGATGGAAAGCTAAAGAGTATTCATTGACCCAGTTACATCAATATCATAAAAATTTACCCTCATCCATTATACTCCAACCACCAACGGATCTTTTTACTCAACGTGAATGGGATATCATTTTTTTCTTTTTACAAAAATACACCAGAAAACAGATTGGACAGAGATTGAATATTGCTCATCATACTGTTAAAACATATATATCCCGGATATATAGCAAGATAGGTATTAATTCCAGTCAACAATTAGAAGAATACTGTCTGGCGAATAATTTTCATCATTATGTACCAGAGAGATTTTTATTGTCTTAGAAATCGTATTATCAAATGACTCTTGACAATGAAACTTAGAGTCTATCCTAATAGACGTCATTGTTGCAGGCCGTTCTTATAATGAAGAGTAAACACGGGCAGCACACAGGAACATACATGTAGCATATGAGGGGTGATTCGCTTCACTCACCCTTCTATCCACATTAAAAATGTATTTAAAAATTACCACTTTTCTCAAAACACTGCCCAGATTTGCTCTTTATTACAGATAAGAGTAAATAAAATAGTTTAGCAAAACAGCTATTAAGCATTAGGGAAAATAATTATTCATCAATTGACAATAACGAGGATGCTGATAATTCTAGGTATAATCTACACTTATTTATCGTTGATAACATATACTTTCTCACTAAAATATGTCCAATATCAGGTGTAGAAGAGAGCACAGCAACAGCCTCGGGCTATTTACTCAATAAAAACTCAAAACAATTTCCGTATAAATAATATTTATAGTTATATTCATTTAAATTTAAAATTACATTATTAAATAGTAAAAAATCAATTAATAAACATACGTTTTTTGACGAGAAAGTTATTTTCTTCTATTATAGATAGGTTCACTTGAAGCGTAATCGACAAACAAAAATTTTAGATAATAATTTAAATAAAGATTTATGAGTAACTATGTCAAATATAAGAAAAAATCCCAGCAATATCACACCACAATTAACTCAAAAGTGGGAGAGAAATGATAAACCTTGGGGAGCCAAAGATCTGCAATCAAGATTTATTTATGCCAATCCTGCTTTTTATCAACTATTCAACCTTCCTGAAGATTTCGATATGATATTATAGGACTTAATCATGAGCAAAACCAATAAGCTAATTGTCTCACCTCAAATCATTAACACAACACAGCAAAGTAATGAGCCTTGGGGAATAAAAGATCAGAATTCATGCTGGACTTATGGCAACCTGGCATTTAAACATATTCAAAATCTTCCAGACTCATTTGATTACGAAGGATGTTTTGACGCTGAAATCCCCTGGAATGGCGCTGAGTTTGCCAAGGAATTCATGGATCATGATAAAAATGTAATAACAAGAGGACAAAGAGTATGTTCACTTGAAACACACCAGTATAGAAAAGATACATTTCTGTCGTCTTATTTTTGCGAAAAATATCCACTATATAGTGATGAAAACGAAAGTATCGGGATCCTTTTCCATGCATGGGAAGCCAAAGAGTATTCATTAACCCAATTACATCAATATCATAAAAAACTACCCTCATCCATTATACTCCAACCACCAACAGATCTTTTTACTCAAAGCGAGTGGGATATTATTTTCTTCTTTTTACAAAAATACACCAGAAAACAGATTGGACAAAGATTGAATATTGCTCATCATACTGTTAAAACATATATATCCCGGATATATAGCAAGATAGGTATTAATTCCAGCAAACAATTAGAAGAATACTGTCTGGCTAATAACTTTCATCATTATGTACCAGAAAAATTTTTATTAACTTAAAAATCGGATTATCAAACTATTAACATAATTTTCAATTACCGATAATAACTGCGGCAGCCTTGATTGATTAATAAGGCTACCGCTGAAACAATATATCGACTCCATTTTGGTAAAAGGGATCAAATGGCATATTAGGGTGTATCGGGTAAAAACTGCCAGCGCCAAACATGCAACCTAAACTTACTGCCACAATCCAGACAACTAATCTTGGGATTATTCGGGGTGGTGACTACTCCCACGATATCCAAATTTAAAGACTGGCAATGAATGCAGCAAACCCCCTGCTTTCCAGGCTTAAATCCTAACATATACCGGGGATACGGTGTAATAAGCTGATCGCCCAGCTCATCAAACAGCGGCTGTAGCCGTTTACGATAGTAGTTAAATACCTCCAATTTTCGCAGTTTACCTATTGCCAAAGCTTTCGTAGGTCGCCACTGTGTCCACAACATGACCAACACGGAATACAGGCGATAGTAATATTTCTCCTGCAACCGATAAAATATCGAGCCAGCACTGGCAGAAAACGTCTTATCACAGGCCCGGCAATAATATTCATCATGGTGATGCTCCCTAACGTAGGTTGTCAAACGCCGATTCCCACACCAGGGACACTCATATACCCCGCCCAAGAGCGGATTCTGTTCATCCAGACGATCAGCCAGCACCCGCAGTACCGGCTCTCTTTGCCAGACAGACCTTAAATGCTGGTATTGCGCTTGCGTGGTATGCGCAAATAACCGCTGGAACCAATCCGGCACCGGTACCCTATCATCCGGCCTTTTCTCTGCAAATGGATCAATACCCTTGGGAATTTCCGGATAGAGCACAAATTGATGCTGGCACGCTTCACAGTGAATCATTGGGTTGCCCGCAGGCATCTCCTCAGCGTAGCTTAATCGTGATGACCGGCATGCCGGGCAATCTACTCCTTGCTGGCCCGGCATGAAACCCAGCAAATAACGGGGATACAGTGTCACCGGACGTTTACCAATCAGCATCAGAACCGACTTCAACCGCTGGCAGTAGCCCCTCCAGGATTTCCTATAATAACAACCACTTATCCAAATCGCCTCTTCAATATGCCAACAGCCCCAGAGCGTTACCAAAACCGCGTATAAACGGGCATGCTGACTATGATCAAGTTGATGAAATGGTGTGCCGGAATAGTAAGAGTGGTGAGACTGACAGAAACGACAATAGTGATCCGGATGTGTAGACTCCATCAGTCTCATGAACCTGACTTCATGATTTCCACTGGGAGTGCAACGCATTTCCTTCGGTGGATGATATTTATCAAGTTCAGCCGCCAGTTCACGCAGCACAGGTTCACGCTGCCAGATTTGGCATACAATGGCATACTCCTCTGCCCCCAAATGAGAGAAAGCTTGCGGATACCAGGCAGGCAACTGCAAAGCGTTAGTCACAATATTGTTCATAATAAAAATAAATTCCTTATAGCTCATTGAATTAACGAAAATACTTTTTCGCACTAATTAGCTCCACCATCTTAAAAATAATGATAGATATAATGATATTCTGTATTTAATTACATTTATCGCTATCCGCAAGCACCCGGTCTTTTACGAAAGGTTTTCGTTATTGCATCCCAAAACGTGATCAGTTCATCTTCGGTATATGGCGGCGAAGGTAACTGGTAATTCATTAACATAATACCAACACAAACTTTTTCTTCATCCACCACCATATCATTTATAATAAAATCAAATCGATACCGAGGATTACTATCAAAAGGTTGCAGACCTAAGGCTAATAACTCTTCCCCATGAATGCCGTTTATTTCTCTTTCCCCGTTTCTTATTACCCTGCCACAATTAATGAACCAATCCCTTTCAACTTCACCAATACGTTCAAGCAGAGTATCTTCTTTAAGGTCATTAATTATTTCAATACCGAATGTGAAATGATCATTCTCATCTCCCTGATAGGCAAAAGTCATATTCACTTTCTCATCATCATTATCATGACTGGCAATAAAACCATCAGGGATACAGATCCCTGCCATTGTCGGAATTTCTCTATCCTTTCTGCCACTGATTCTGGAAAGAAGCCTTTGCATTTTGTCCAAGGTTTGAGAAAGCATTTTATATTGGCTTTCGTCCATTCCAGATTTTATATAAATATTTCTTGAATAACTGTATTTGTCATCTGAAATTTCTGTAAATTTCATCTTTATAACAAAAGCCACACCATTATCATATAAATGGGCTTCTAATACTCGGGTGAAGCCAGGTTCACTGACATTGTTATTTCTGTCAAAAATAACACCGTATAAGCTCCCCTGGAGATGATGAACCTTTTTTAAAAAGGGCAGATCTTTCGGATCGGCAGTTCTGGTCACCCTTAATTTCTGCTCCCTTATTTGTATCCACTGTTCAAATGTGGATAAATGCAAACGCTTGGTTTCTATTCTTACATCACCAATAAATATCCCAGTATTGATGATGTTTTCAAATGATAAGGGAATATCAATCAGATAACGCCCAACGCAACGGGTCTGCATATTTGCTAATATTTCAGATTTCATTTTATTTTCCTTTTTGGTTAAGATTGAATTAATAAAATTTAGAGGTACGCTACCGCCCATAACCGTGTACCGAGGCCCATAAGGTAATGATATATAATGTTTTTATGATTTTCATAGCGGAACTCAACGCGTTTCAGATGGTTGTGTTTCTTTTTAGCAAGGGCTTTGATGTCATGCATCAGCGGTGCCACTTTTACCACCTTCACGTTGTCCAGTTTATCGCTTGCACTTTGCCGCTCTCATCCAGTCAGCCCAACCCCACACTGAAAACGGGTGGTCTGTTTCGCTATGGTCCATGTCACCCATAACGGACGATCAATTTTCACGTTGTTACCCCTTGGCTTTCAGCATCTGAGAAACCTGGATATAGATATAGCCGGCATCATCGCTGTCGCGGAACGCTTGTCACTCGGTGTATTCAGCGCGATCAAAGTAGGTACCGATGTTTTTAATCGCAGCCACTTCTTCCATGGTTTTTTTACCGATATTAATGCGCGCTTTGGGAATTTCGTTTTGAAAACTCTGTGCCACAAGCAACTCCTTAAACAATACAGATAGAATGAATGGCATGATGGTTATGCCATAACGCAATTCAGAAACAAAAAACCGGATTCAGATATTTCAGAGCAGGCAGTTAACCGGGCAGCAAATAAGAGAAAACCGACAATGCCCGTGCCAATAAATAAATGAATTTACCAGAGCAGGCCATTTCCTGGGAAATGGTGATTTTCTAAACAGTTTTATATAAAATCAAGACATTTTTTATCCTATAGCACTTTTTGCACAAAGATAATCAGTCATAAAAACCAACGTATCATATAAAAAACACACAATATATAAACATAAACCAAACGATATGTCATTTTTTTCAAGAAAATATTGCTTTTATTTTTATAAAGTGATAGAGATTTATCTATTTTATTATTTTTCAATTAGTTATGAATATTTCATACCGTTAAAGTCATTTTTATATTCACAGCATAATAGGTTAAGTACTTAGTAGAAGAAGTAGAAAAAAAGAAATGCGTTTAATGCGAATGAGAATAAATTCTGTAATGCAGGATAAGACGTGATAGAAATAGTCAGAAGCAATGGATTAATAAGGATATTATTCGTGATATTTTACAGAATATTGACCATGTTGAGGCTCAGATAAAAAGATATATTTATCTTTACAGCCCCCTAAATGGTGATAATAATTATAAAAATATAAGAATTCTATAAAATAGAGATAACTTGCTTTTCAATAAAGAGAGCAACACCCGCCACGCTTGTTATCGGTTTAACAATTAACGCAAATTGGCAGGTTCTTTACCTTCATTTTACTTGGGAAGAAATATCCGGCCATTATTAATACATTTAATTTAATAATAATAGCCGCCAATCGCCGTCGATAATCGCTTGCTATTCCTGCAATATCACTGATATCACACCGCCTTCGCTTCACAATTCATTGCCAACGCCATCGTTCCGTCCCCCATTTAACATCTCCAGCTTTATCACCACTTTCTAGCATTTAATATATCTCATTCCCCATTGTCAGGATTAAATAACCCAACATTGATCACATTTCACACCATCAATTCAGACAGATAATTAATCACGCATTAGAATAGTTCAATTATGACACTATTAAATTATCAATATTTCCTATGGAAAGATTACCGTTTTATCAACGAAGCCCAATTAACTTAAGAAAAGAGAGAGTACGATGGATAAGCGCAGCAACCCGTTGGTCAGGGCCACGAGTTATCTTTTAATTTACCTGACCGCAATCCAGCCGCTGCATCCGGCTATCGCCGCCGGGATAACGCCGGATAATGACCGCACACAGGTACAACATCAGGGTAATGTGCCGGTGGTCAATATTGCGACTCCGAATGGCGCGGGAATATCCCATAACACCTATCAAGAGTTTAACGTTGCCACTCAGGGCGCCGTACTCAATAACGCCACTCAAACGGCGCAATCACAGCTGGTCGGGCAACTGAACGCCAACCCTAACCTGCAAGGCAACGCGGCGGAACTGATTATTAATGAAGTCACCGGTAACGGGCGCTCTGAGCTGCAAGGCCAGTTGGAAATTGTCGGCAATAAAGCCAATGTGATGATTGCCAACCCCAACGGCATTACCTGTGATGGCTGTGGTTTTATCAATACTTCCAGCGCAACCCTGACCACCGGGAAACCCCAGTTTGACAAACAGGGTGCGCTGGAAGCATTGGAAGTTAAACAAGGCCAGATCACCCTTGGTGGCAAAGGGCTGGATGGCAAGGCGACAGATTATGTCGATATCATCAGCCGGGCCACGGAGTTGAACGGGAAAATTCAGGCCAATAATCTCTCTCTGACGCAGGGCACCAACCGCATCAGTTTAAAAGACGACACAATTAAATCCATTGCCGGAGAAGGTGCTAAACCGCAATTAGCCATTGATACCAAAGCGTTGGGCGGTATGTATGCCAATAAAATCCGGCTGGTCGCCACTGAAGATGGCGTTGGGGTTAATCTGAAAGATGTGGTTAGCGACCAGCGTGATATTACTTTAAACGTTAATGGCAAAATTGAATTAGGAAATACCAAGGCTAAAACCGACTTAAATATTATTAGCAAAGAAACTTATATTGCGCCGAATATTAACGTGCAAGCAGGCCGGGATATGACCCTGGCAAACACCACATTGGAGAATAAAGGTAGTGTGACCGCCGGTCGGGATATGCGGGTATTCGGTGACACCGTGCGTAATACCGGTGATAAAGCCTTACTGCAAGCCAACGATAATCTGTGGATACAGAAAGATGCGCAGGGGAATAAAGGTCAGTTAGTCGAAAACAGATCGGCAACGATAAAAACCGTAAAAGGGGATTTGGTTGTCAGGACAAAAGAGCTGAATAATACCCGTAACATCTTTGTTATTAACAATAAACAGATAACCCCCGATTTTACAGACAGAGATATGACCGTTCTCAGTGATGTCAGTATCTTTGGCAATCCCTATACGATCACCGCAGAGTTGACACCCCTTCCTGATAAATGGTTTGGACCTGTTTATTTTAGTCGTCTTGGTTTTGAGGATAACGGAACAGAAAAAGCGTATTTAAATAATACCCGAATGAAAAGTTGGGTATTAGAAAATTCTCTGCCCGGTCTTATCCTCTCAGGAGGAAATACTTACATTAACAGTGATAATTTATCCAATCAGATAAGTAAAATTGAAGCTGGAAAAGATATTTTTCTCGCTGGAAATAAGTTTATTAATGAAAGCCAAAGAAAAAGCTCACTCAATCATTTTATTATTTATGATCTTAAACTTGAACCCGTCCCGACGGTCTATCCTTACAAAAAATCAGGCGAAACTCAGACCTGGAATGACGAAGACGATGTCATTGAACCCGCAAGCATCATCGCGAAAGGGAGCCTGGTTGCTGATTTCAAAGACAGTATCAACATTAATACCGCTCTTCCTTATGATATTAAAACTGTCTCAGAAGTTAATGTCAAAGAACGACCGGAAACAGTATCCGCTGAGAAGATTATTCTCCATGCCGGGCAAATCAATATCACTGATAAAATAAAGGCAATTAATGAATTAAACATTATCGCTGAAAAAGAGATTAATCTTCATGATGCCGCACTGCTGTCATCAAATAATTTATCGATGACAGCCATCAACCATATTAATGCGTTGCAAAGTGAAGTAAAAGGGAAAGATATTACCCTTATTAGCCGTCATGGCGATATTCGGTTTCAGAGCAGTGACAAACCCGGTTATTTTAATGCCGATAATACCCGTAGAATAAGTACATTAAGTGCTAATGGCAGTTTAACAATCCAGGCAGGTAAAAATCTCCTTTTACAAAATACCTGTTTAACCCCGAGTACGGATATTTCTCTGACAGCTAATCATGATATTGGGATAGAAAACACGGTACAGCTCTCCCCTCGACAAACGGGTCCTATGCCTCCGGACAAATGGGATACGGATCTGCTGAATGCTATTCTGCCTGAACAGGAAAAGGGAAATATTCATTTCCTGTTGCCAATGACCGGCGTTTTACATGCCTCAACGTCATTGATGATTCATGCGGGAGGTGATTTCGTTGCTCAGGGGGCTTTCATCTCAGCCGGAAAAGATGTTTATTTAAGTGCGGCAAAGCATATTGAACTCGGTTCCCGAGCCTTAGTTTTTCGTAAACTGGAAGGCATTTTTTTATCGGGTAATTATATTCCGCCTTCACGTTCATTAGAATCAGGCAGCCGGATCACAGCAAAGAATAATATCAGCCTGATCAGTGGTGGTGATATTAATGGGAAAGCCGTTCAGATACAGGCAAACGGTAATACATTATTATCCGCAGGAAGAAATATCACATTCCCTTCCCTGGCTTATTCTGCCATTAATCAGGTAAATGATAACAACAAAGATGACCGGCATATTATTGCCCAAATCCGGGGTGATAAAAAACTGACGATAGCAGCAAATGGCACCCTCACCACCGCCGGTGCCAAATTGACTTCCGGGGGTGATGTCACGCTTTCCTCCGGCGGCAATATGCGTTTTGAATCGGTGCAAAATCACACCTCCCGGGAAAGTGGCAGGGAATTCACCGGATCAGTGACTCAACAAGGCACTGAACTGACCAGCGGCGGTGTGCTGACCGTTATCTCAAACGGCAACATTCTTTTCCAGGCCACTCAACTGGCGGCCAAAGGAGCCATGGATATCGCGGCACAAGGCGGCTATCTGTACGCTCAGGCGATGGAAGAATCCAGTCACTATGAGAAAACCGAGACAAACGCCGGTGGTATGGCAAGAAGAAAACCACCACCCGCACTCGTCATGACGTCACCAACAAAGTCACTGAATTTACCGCCGGCGGCGATATTAACCTGTTAAGCCGGGATGACAGCACCTATGAAGCCAGCAAAATCGCCACCCATCAACATGCCAAACTGACCAGTACGCACGGTCAGGTTAATTTTAAGGCGGTAAACAACAGCACCTTTGCGCAAACGATTACCCATTCCAAAGGGTTCTACATCAAGCAGACAGATAAAGGTTACACCGAAAATNCCTGGGTGCTTCCGGCTATTCATCTCGGTGGAAAACTCACTGTAGAGACCGCCAACGGTGTCAGCGCGGACATTAAAGCTAAAAATGGTCAGTCATTACAAAATGCCGTCTCCGTCTTCGGTAATACCCCGGAAACCGCCTGGCTGAAAGGACTCAATGAACGTCAGGATGTGCAATGGAACTTAGTTAAAGATGCGTATGACAGCTGGGATTATAAAAGCCAGCACCTGAACCCGGTGGTTTCGGCGGTTATCGCGATTGCTGTCGCCACCGTGACGGCAGGCGCAGGCATAACGGCTTCGGTGGCCGGATCAGCCGCAGGCACGGCAGGTTCAGCGGCGACGGCAGCGGGGGCTACCGCCAGTACTGCCGCTACCGTGGGCTCCATGGCTTACGGTGCGACAGCTTCCGGCATGGCGGCTCTGGCCTCTCAGGCGGCAGTCNCTNTTGGTGGATAATCAGGGTGTCTTGTCCAAAACCTTAANAGCGATGGGAAGCAGNGATACCGTTAAATNAAATTTTCNNGTCCATGGCAATGGGTCGTNCACTGACGGGTTTGGATNACGNGATGGGAGGGGATANTGNGGCGAATGGCCCAAATCTGNATCTGTTAANGGCAAAATTACNTTNCTTGAGCAACGGNGACTGGAGCAAAGTGGCTCAGCGGGTNGCGGTCCAGTCCATTATNGGNNCCAGTCTGGGGNCANCGATTAATNGNGGCAGCTTTAAANACAATTTCACCACAGCCCCTGCTGTCTAATATTGGCAGCCAGATTAATGCGGAAGGGGCCAATCNGATTGGCAATANCGGCCAGGTTCTCGGTGTGCCGGGTAAAGGGATTACCCACGNTGCTGTCTCCACTCTGGCGGCAGAGAAGGGTGGCGGTAATGCAAAAGGGGCCGCGGCAGGTGCATTAGCAGCGGAACNGGCAGCNATCACGCTGGATAAANCCTTCAGGGANCCGATGCACNTTCNAACCGGTGGCAAGATTATCGGTGGTGTTGCAGGCGCGATTGCGACTAATAGCGCAGAAGGCGCTNACAGTGGTGCTAATCCCGGTGAAATCGTGATCCTCTTCAATCACCTGCATTCCATGAGTGTTTACAATCTGACCAGAGAACTTCAAGAGGCAAATAAGCAAGGAGCCTCTACCGAAGCCATCTGGAACATATACGGAATACTGAGCGCTGCGCAACGGGCAGAAATGTTGTCTGACTGTGCAGGAAACGGCGGATTATGCACACTGACCTATCAGGCTGAAATGGAAAGTGGAATAAAAACAGCCGATGCCGTTAGTGGCCTGAGATGGA
This sequence comes from Photorhabdus khanii NC19, assembly GCF_000517265.1. Lineage (GTDB taxonomy): Bacteria > Pseudomonadota > Gammaproteobacteria > Enterobacterales > Enterobacteriaceae > Photorhabdus > Photorhabdus khanii. The sequence goes on along the minus strand of NZ_AYSJ01000002.1, from coordinate 844,993 downwards.
TGTTTGGCTTATCAGAGGAAGATGCCCATCGTCTCAGCCAGTTTGTGACCACAGAAAACCAGAACGATTTAGGGCTGTTGTATAACTCGCTGCCCGCCTGGGAAAAAGGTGCATTAATAGTCAAAGAGGCGGTAGAATCTGCCGGTATTGGTGGTGCAGTTGGTAAAGCTTCGGTTGCTTCGATTGTTGGGAAGAATAAACAACCTTATCAGCCGAATGAGGGTACAGAGGGGAAACCTAGAACCGGAAAGGGGACGAGTGTAGTAAATCAAGGAAATAAATTTACTATTAAGGACTTAGTAAGTTCTGCCAACAAACCAATGAATCCACAAGGTCTATCTGAGGCTGCTAGGGCATGGGAAAAGCACGCAGGTCGACAAGGTGGAACATTTGAACCACTAAAAGGAAATGTGGCCAAAAAAAATGCGACAGCAAATAAATTTGTTAATGAAGTATTACTAAATCCAGATACTGTCAAAACAGAGTTATCCCGTGGTGGTGTTGAATATCGACTACCTGATGGAAGAGGTGTTCGCTACAATGCAGATGGATCTTTCTCAGGTGTTCTAGATCCGAAAAGGAATAAATAATTATGCATACAGATTTTAATGTTGATTTTTTCAGTGATAATAAATATGAAGAATTAACAGTTGAGATATCATATAAAAATCAAATGCTTTGCCAAATTAATAAGGATAAGGGGATTGAACATATTGAAGTAGAGTTTTTTCCCGATTTAAGAATATTATCTGAACAAGTTGAATTGAAGTTTCCATTAGATGAATTTATTGAACTTCTGATTGAAACTAAAAAGGATCTTATTGATTCATAAAACTTGTATATTTTAAATTTTGGTTTTAGTTCCCCCTAGATCATCTGAACTGCCCCCAAAGGTTAGGCACTAACTGATTTAAGGTGCAGTTCACCAAAAGCTGGGATATTTGCTTAACGTTTAAAACAATCATATAACTTGCTAACCCGCCTGGGAAAAAGGTGCACTGATAGCCAAAGAAGCGGTAGAATCTGCCGGTATTGGTGGTGCTATTGGCAGTAAGGTTTCGGTTGCTTCGATTGTTGGGAAGAATAAAGGCCAACAATCTTCACATAACTATACGTTAAACAAAAATGGTCAAATGATAGGTGCAAACGGAGTTCAAGTACCAAGTAAAACAATTTGGAAAGGAGTAGGTAAAGAACGTATTGATGTGGAAAACCCAAATCCTGGTCAACGAGCAGGGCAATTACACTATCAGGACAATCAAGGAAATAAATATTATTATGATTCTATTTCAAATACATTTCCTGATGCGCCTAAAAAAGTCAATGAGTTATTAAAGGATAGTAACTTTAAAAATGCGATTGATAAAGGTATGAAACAATATTTAGGGGAAAAATGATGCTAAAAATTAACTTAAAAATGAAACAGAAAATGAAAGAGTTAAAAGGGAATCATCTGGTTCTTACAGATGAATTACAATCAATCATTTCCAGTGGATTTATTGAAAAAGAACATTGCTTTTTCTCTAAAAAACTTATGAATTATAGCTCTTCTGCATCAAAAAAACATTTTCAGGATTGTGTTGGGTTTGAATGTTTTGTAAATTCACTTCATATTGATGACTATGTGGATAAAAATCATTTAGAGTATTCAATATTATTTTGCAATTCTTTACTTATTTCATGGGAATATTTAAATCCTAATGATAAACTTAATGTTATTATTTCATTAGATGAATTTGGAGCTTTAATTAAATTTCATCTAGATAGGAATGGGGAAATGTGGTTAAGTGAAGACTTAGAATCATATGATGAGCCTATTTTAATAACAAACAGTTTTATTAAACTACAGTAGAAAACACACAATAAATAATCTAAATATAACCATATGCTTATATATGGTTGTATTTGCCAATTCGATGCCCCAAAGATAAGACAAAAAGTGCAAAAGCGGAAGGCAGGAGATTGCCTAAATGAAAAATAAATCCCTTTTTGAAGAGTTAAAGAATTATTATTTGAAGATATTGTCTGAACAATATAATGCTAAAGTAGATTTAAACGACTTAGCTGTGAATTATGGTAAGGATGTTGATGTGTCCTGCATTGAATATTTACAAAGATTATCTGATAGTCAAAATTAGCAGCGGAACTGGCAGCAATCACGCTGGATAAAACCTTCAGCGACCCGATGAACATTCAGGCGGGTGGCAAAATTATCGGCGGTGTTGCCGGGGCAATCGCAACCAATAGCGCAGAAGGCGCTAACAGTGGTGCTCATGCTGGGGAAATCGTTATTGTCTATAATTCACTGGCACACCTTCTGTCCGCAGCAGAGAAAGAAAGACGGGGTACAATCAAAGCTTACGAGGAGAAAAAGAGAGCATTTTGTCAGCAGTCACCGGAGGCGTGTAAACAAGCCGGGGAAATTATCAGCGTTGGTACTGACTTCGTGCCCGTTATTGGGGATATTAAAGGTTTTGTCGAGGCTGAAAGCGCATTAGATTATCTGGTCGCCGCGATGGCCATTATTCCCGGTGCAGGTGATGCCGCCGGGAAAACTATCAAGGCGGTAGAGAAAGCCTTACAAAAAGGCAACGTTGGGGAAGCTTCTACACTTATCAATAAGGCCAGTGATGAAATTACATCAATCTCACGCCCCGGTCACAGAAAATCAGAAATTGATGTCGGGAAAGATTTAGGGGATGGCTGGAGTGGTCAAGTGACTTTTAAAGAGGGTAAAGAAGTCCCCTATGGCACTAAAGGCAGTGTTCGCCCAGACTGGTGTCAGGGCAATGTTTGCAGTGTTGAAGTGAAAAACTATAACATTGCAACGAATAAAAATGGCCTGATTAATAATGTTGCCAAACAGGTAATTGAGCGGCAGAAAAACCTTCCCGCAGGAATGGAACAACAGGTTGTTATTGATGTTAGGGGACAAGCAATAACTGCCAAGCAAAAAATGCAAATAGTTCAAGGTATAGTGCAGAAATCAAATAGCGCTATAAGCTCATCATCCATTAGGTTTAAAACAGAATGAAAAATGTTGGTATACATGCTGCTATGACATTAGCTGAAATAGGCCCTGCATCTGATATAAATGGATTTTTCAATTTAGTGGTAACGTTATTGGAACATCGTAATAAAGGGAGTAAATATCCTTGGGTTACAGAAAATCTCTATCGGCGTTCTTTGAAATATGGGGAACTATCAAATGTCAAAAAAGATCTTGATAGCATAGAAAGGTCATTTTCACAGATATCAGCTAAAGATATTGATTGGATGTCGTTAGGAGTGAATGTAAATAATACGAAATTAAATCTGAATGGAGAGTCGCTATCAGTTGTTTTTAAAAGGTTTTTTAGTGCATTTTCTGAAGCATTAGAATGCACTGAAATTTATTATCAAGAGCTTAATGAATATATCCCTGTAAGAATTGGTTTTACTGATACACCATATTACATTGATGAGATTAATCGCCCTCTTGAGCAATACGATGCTTTAGGCCCACACGATCCGCCATTCTGGTTACGTTAAAACGGATCCTGAACTAACTCTACACTAAGCAGCTAATGATGCCTGAGTCCAGAGCCCACTGGACTCAGGCCATTTAACCTTGGGTGCTTTGGCCGCTGTATTAGCTGCAATAATGCTGGATAAAACATTCAACGACCAGATAAAAATTCAGGCAGTAAAACCACTCAATAATAGAATAAGTGTCGTTATAACTGATTAACCGGCTGTATCCTATTTGGAATCCATTGCGAAATGGAATCGATAAAAAACGAGATTAAGCAATATCACTCTCCAGTTGAAAACTACAACCCTCGGAATAAGAATCTTTTTATAAATTTGTCATCTTTTAAACATAGTGCACTCTCTCTTTTTACTTGTTTTCCCTTTTTTAGCGATCAGGAAGCTGCTTTTTCGGTGATGAGTTAACTAAGGGTAAAAAAACAGGTACCCATTAATGCCAGATTTTTAAAAGGTATTGAGTGACTAAAAACAACTTATTCCCTGTTATGTTTAATATATTTACCAAAAATGCTCTCCTCCGCTTATTTTATATTTACCTAGCCTGCCATGACCATTTAAAAACACGAAAACAGAGGTATTAAATATTTATATAAAAAATGCATTTAACCATAAGTTAAATTTTTTAAAAGGATATTGATTATATTTAATCGAAGTCCATTAGCCATTAAAAGAGAGTTAAAAAATCAGCGAAAAAAAGAATATTATCCGACTATTTACGATGTTACACGAAAAAACATAAAAAGGTATCTTTATACCATCAGACTATTTACGGGTTGATTTATGAAGATAAAAGATTTATAAAAACCACTCAGAATTACCAGTAAAACAACATCAATAAAGATAAAAGTGAGTATAATCAATGTTAGTTAAACGTAAAATACAATCTACCATGATGATTAAATTTAATAAAAAGCAGACGTTAAAAGCGGTAAAAACAACAGCTAAAACTTTATACCGATTAAAAGCATAAGTAAAAAATAACTTTTAATAACAGTTTAAAACCTGCCCATCATAAAGCTATCAGTGAAAAATGAGAAAAATAATTGGATTTATTAATGCTTATATATCCCGTAAAAGTTTGTCGGACATTTATTCAAGCCCAGTCCGATAATTTTCATCACCGTTTCACGGTCGATACTCATACTTCGGGGACTGTTCTGCCAGTCCCCGTAAGATCCTCTTTTAACACGAATCGTTGAATGCTGATTAAGAGCTCTCAGCACGAGTTAGTGACGTATTTGCTCAAGCTCGTTCTGGCTCAGACCGGTGGTTTTCATTATCGTTTCACGGTCGATGCCAATATCCATCATCGCACTCGCGACTTTCAGGACCCCTTGTTTTTCGCCTTTATGCAATCCTTCTTGGAGTCCTTCTTGGAGTCCTTCCTTGCGTGCTTTCTGCTCCAGTTTCTGCGCTATTGTCATCAGTACCTCCTCATACCTCGGGGACTGTTCTGCCAGTCGCCGGATAAAACCCTCTGGATCGGCGGTATCTCCCACCTGTAATAAGTAGTTTAACATGCTTTTTAGCTGTTCATCCGTATAGTAATCATACGTCAGCAGCATGACCAGTTCTTTCAGTAACTCCGCCATATCTCGCTGCCGGATATGCTTTTGCACTATTTCCAGTAACGCAACCCGTTTATGCGTCAGGATCCTATCATCCGGGATTACCGTCACATCTACCAGCGGGAATGCACCGGAATAGATTTCCTTCGCCAGGGCCGGATCATCGAAGCAGTCAAGCCAATGGGTACTCCACGGATACGGCTGTATTTTCCCGTGATAGAACAACACCGGAATGACCAGCGGCAATTTTTCATGTCCCTGCTCCAGATGCCGTTGCATTGCGGAAATACTGTATCGCATCAGCCGGAATGCCATCATCTTATCCGGGGAACTCTGGTGTTCGATCACGCAATACACGTAACCGTCACCCTGCGCCGTTTTCAATGAATACAAAATGTCGGAATAATGCGCACGCAGATTGTCTTCAATAAACGACCCTGATTCCAACCGCAGTGTATCCAGATCACAAACTGCCCGTAATGTCGCAGGCAAATGAATCTCCAAAAAGTCTCTGGCGGTATCAATATGACTTAAAAACTGTTTAAAAACAGCGTCATGTGGCGTTGGTGTTTTTTTTCTCTTCATCGGTGAATGGTAGCATACTTTCTTTTATATTGAAGGAATATTAAGCAAGAAACCGAGTGGACTGAAATGTCTTGAATTTTCTTTGACAAAAACGTTGCTCGTATCTCAGATACTTTAATTTCCTTCTTAAGCAAAGTTCAGGTTAATCAGATAATATATTTAAAAAAACAACTAACTTTAATAACGTTTTCAACCGGGGGAATAAACTTTCTCATAAACCAGTTAAATAATTTTTCATGAAAAATCCGGTATAAACAAGATATACCGGATTATCACACCAACGTTAAATTATCCAATATTCCTTAATATATCAGTATTATAGCGCCTCCCCATTACAACTGATTGCCAGCGCCCTATTCAGAGCCTGAGCTAAAGCCGTTTTATGTTCATTATCCTCTAATACACTAAAATGGTTACCCGGTATCCCAATCAGTTGAAGCAAAGCATCAGGTATTATCTGCTCCCAACCCAGCGATGGTTCTATATTTAACAATTCCGGCTCTTCATCCGTCATAAAAGAAATAGCGGGGGAAGGTTCCATTGCATAAAACTGATGTAACGTTATCGCTAATATTTGCGGCTTATATTCTCTGACTATTTGCGCATAATTTGCTATCTGCTCCCAACGTTTTGCGATTAAATCAGCGCGCAAATTTGCCGGGTATAATGCCAATTTTTGGGCCGCTTCAATCAATTGCACCAAATTCAACTCATCAATTCGCCGGTACAACGATGCCATTTCCTCAGTGTATTCTTCCCCTAACTGTCTTGCTAATTCGGCAAAGAATTGGTATCCAGGTTGTACTTTCTGCTGCCCAAAATAGTGAGGAGCCGGCGTATCAATCAGCCCCAAGAAGTTAACCCTTTCACCAGTATGTAACAGCCTCTCAGCAATAGCATAAGCCAATATACCTCCGGAAGAGTAGCCCCCTACCCGGTAAGGGCCTTTCGGTTGAACCGCTTTCATCAAGCCGATCATTCTTGCTGCCTGCTCTTCCATCGTCGACATCGGCGACTCATTGGTGGATGACCAAGGCAGTGCATAAATCGGGTAACCTGACTGAATTTGGCGGGCCAATCCAAAAACATAGGAATAGTCACCCATCCCACTGGGCACAAAGAACAACGGCAACCCTGTTCCGTCAAGTCGCACCGATATGGCGCTGCTTTTCGGCTGAGATAGCAAATCTAAGGTGATTTTTGCTGACAATTCAGCCAACACCGGGAATTGGAACAAGGTACTCAATGTGCAAATCAAGCCTCGACCTGTGGCAAGATTTATCATCCGTATGGCGAGCAGTGAGTGACCACCCAAGGCAAAGAAATTGTCATGTCGGCTAATTTGTTCAACCCCTAGCAACTCGCGCCAAATCGCTGCCAGCACCGTTTCCATCTCGCCTTGTGGCGCTTCGTAAACCAGGCGGGCAAAAGCCTCCTCCCCCGGAGCTGGTAGCGCCCCACGATCCAGTTTGCCATTGGGCGTCGATGGAAAGGCATCCAAACGCACAAACGCCGCCGGCACCATATAGTCAGGCAATATGGCACTCAGGTGGCTACGCAGGCGATTAACCAACCCGTCATCTACTTCCGCCACCACATAAGCCACCAAACGTTTATCCTGTCCCTCGCCCAACGCTAGCACCACCGCCTCTTGCACCGTCGGATATTCCATCAGCCGGGTCTCAATTTCTCCCGGTTCAATCCGGAAACCGCGGATTTTAATCTGATGGTCATTACGGCCCAGGAATTCCAGATTGCCATCCGGCAGATAACGAGCCAAGTCACCGGAACGATACATCCGAGCACCAGATACCGGACTAAAGGGATCCGGCATAAAACGCTCCGCGCTCAGTTCCGGCCGGTTAAGATAACCGCGCGCTACCCCGATGCCGCCAATATACATCTCGCCAGTGCAACCTAACGGTACCCGTTGACCATAGGGGTCCAGCAGGTAGATACAAACATTTTTAACCGGCTGGCCGATAGAACGGTCATCTTCCGGCGACAATACCGCCTTACAGGTGGCAATCACGGTATTTTCCGTTGGGCCATAGGTATTTAACAGCCGTGGACGATAGGCTTTCTGCGTAAACCACGCCTGAATGGCGCTCTTTTTGACTGCCTCACCCCCCATAATGATTAACCTGAGACACTCCGGTAGCGGTAACGCTGCCAGTTCAGACCAAAATAGCGTCGGCAGAGACATCACTGTAATACGATGTTGTCGGATTAAGGCAATAAATGTTTGTACTGAAGCCAGCCAGCTATCATCGCGCATCACCAACGTCGCGCCATTAGATAATGACGAGAAAAATTCCTCAACCGACGCATCAAAAGCAAAAGAGGCAAATTGCAACACCCGGTCTTGCTCCGTAACAGCGTAAGTATCATTAAAACCGAGGTAACGCTGATACACCGCCTGATGTTCCACCATTACCCCTTTCGGTCGACCGGTTGAACCGGAGGTGTACATCACATAGGCCAGATGCTGTGGCGTCAACCCAAGTGCCAGCAGGTTGCTGTCCGGTTGATCAAGCTGAACATTCGGGTCAAGTACCGTCAACCCGGCCAGTGCCAGCTCGCCTAATGCTGTCCGCCCAGTTTCATCCGCTAGTACTATCGCCGGTGCCGCATCATTTAGGATATGGGNCAAACGCTCACCCGGATAGGCAGGATCCAGCGGCACATAAGCCCCACCCGCTTTCAGCACCGCCAGCAATCCCACCACCATTGCCGGTGAACGCGCCACGCAAATCGCCACCCGCTGGTCCGGCTCCACGCCCAGCGCAATCAGTTGATGCGCCAGCCGGTTAGCACGGGCATTCAGCTCGGCATAGCTGAAAGTCTGGTCTTCATACACCAGTGCCGTCGCATCCGGTGTTTTCTCGGCCTGTTGTTCAAATAACTGATGAATACACAGCGGGTCAGGATAGGGGGTTTCCGTGGCGTTCCAGGTTGCCAGCAATAGCCTGCGCTCTGCCGGGGCCAAAATATCGATTTCCCCAATTGACTGTTGAGGATGAGCCACCATCGCTTGCAGTACCGTGTGCAGATACCCCACGTAGCGCTCAATCGTCTGTTGGTCAAACAGGGCCGCAGCATAACTCAATGACCCACAATCCTGCATCCTCCTCTGACAGCTCCATTCCAGATCAAACTTAACGACATCAAAATCTTGATCGACCGGTGACACTGCCAGCCCCGGCAATCTCCATTCAATACGTTCATTGTTCTGCAAGGCAAACATCACCTGGAACAGCGGAGTATGCGCCAATCTGCGTGGCGGTTGCACGATTTCTACTATCTGTTCAAACGGTAAATCCTGGTGCTCCTGTGCCATCAGCGCAGCATGTCGCACTCGTGCCAGCAACTCAGCCACATTCGGTGTCCCCGATAAGTCAATACGCAACACCAGCGTATTCACAAAGAAGCCAAGCAGTGGCTCCACTTCCTGGCGATTGCGGCCGGCACTTGGTGTACCAATAACCACATCGTTTTGACCTGACAGGCGCGACAGGACCACCGCCCAAGCTGACAACAGTGTCATAAATAACGTGACACCCTGCTGTTCACTCAGGTGTTTAAGGGCTTGGGTTAACTCCGCATCCAGATTGACCGACAAGGTATTACCCACAAACATCTGCTTAGGCGGACGAGGTCGGTCAGTCGGCAAATCCAGTAATACCGGCACATCAGCCAGCATGGTACGCCAATAGTCGGATTGAATTTGAGTACGTCCAGCCGACAGCCACTGACGTTGCCAAGCGGCGTAATCAGGGTACTGAATCGCCAGTGGTGGCAATGGATCCGGTTGCCCGGCCTGAAAAGCCGTATAGAGCGCGTTCAACTCACCTATCAACACGCCTGTAGACCAGCCGTCTGACACAATGTGATGCTGGGTCAGCAAGAAAACGTAATCATCGTTAGCCAGTTGTACCAAACCTGAACGGATTAAGGGACCGCGGGCAAGATCAAATGACATCTCAGCTTCCTGCGCACATAAACGCTTAAGCTGTTCATCCATGTCGAGTATTTCACGCAGATCGTATTTTTTCATCGGTAAGCCCAATTCCACCGGTAATAATTCCACCTGCGGCTGACCGTCAACAGAAACAAAAACAGAGCGCAACGCTTCATGACGGGCAAACAAAGCATCAAGCGCCTGCTGCCAGGCACTTACATTAAGCTGACCACGTAAACGGAATGCCATCGGGATATGATAAGTCTCACTAACTCCCTCAAACTGGGCTAGGAGCCACAGACGCTGTTGCGCAAATGACAACGGCAATTTGCCTTCACGGGATATCGGCATAATGGCGGGCAATAACCTGCTCTGTTCATCAAACCGCTCACTCATCACGTCAGCAAAGGCAGCCAAAGAGGGGAATGCAAACAACGTGCTCAACGACAATTCAACACCGAAAGCCGCAACACGGTTCATCATCCGAACAGCCAGCAGTGAATGACCGCCCAGCGCAAAGAAATTGTCATACCGGCTTATCTGCTCAATCCCCAGTAATTCACGCCAGATGGCGGCAAGGGCAATCTCATTTTCCCCTTGCGGCGCTTCATAGACCTGACGGGCAAAAGACGCCTCATCCGGCACTGGCAGCGCCCGGCTATCCAGCTTGCCGTTAGGCGTTAACGGGAAGGCATCCAGACGCACAAAGGCCGACGGCACCATGTAATCCGGTAAAATGGCACTCAGATGAGTGCGCAGACAGTGAATTAACTTGTCATCCACATCGGCCACCACATAAGCCACCAGGCGTTTATCCTGCTCCTCACTCTGCACCAGCACCACGGCTTCACGCACTGCCGGGTATTCCATCAGCCGGGTCTCAATTTCTCCCGGTTCAATCCGGAAACCACGAATTTTCACCTGTTGGTCGTTACGGCCCAGGAATTCCACATTACCGTCTGGTCGGTAACGGGCCAAATCCCCGGTTCGGTACATGCGGGTATCAGGGTTGTCACTGAATGGATCGACCAGGAAACGTTCAGCGGTTAATTCAGGGCGATTGAGATAACCCCGCGCCACCCCAGCCCCTCCAATATACAACTCCCCCACCGCCCCTAACGGCACCGGCTGACCATATTTATCCAACAAATAAAGCCGTGTGTTGGCCGTCGGCCGGCCGATAGAGCTCAGCTCACCCGTATAATCTGACGGGCAACGCCAACTAGTCGCACATATGGTGATTTCCGTCGGGCCATAATCATTGAACAGATTTACCCGACCACACAAAGCCTGAAGCAACGCGGTACTGGGGGCCTCACCACCCAATATCAACGTCGGTCTTATCGTCATCACCGGCAAATCCGCACCATCCCGGAGTAAAGCAGGTGTCAAACAGGCGTGCGTTATTGCCTGTTCCTCCAGATAATGCCAGAGGCGGCTTGGATCCTGACGGATAGTATCTACAGGGATTTCCAGAGTCGCCCCACCTGTCAAGGCCATCATGATTTCCAGGACGCTGGCATCAAATCCCAATGAGATAAACTGCAATATCCGGCTATCAGTACCAATGCCAAATTGGGCAATTTTATCCAGAATCAGATTGACCAACCCACGATGTTCAACCATCACCCCTTTCGGTATGCCGGTGGAGCCGGAGGTGTAAATCACATACGCCAAATGCCGTGAAGTCAATGTCGGTACCTGCGGGTTACTATCCGGCTGGTCAGGCAGTATATTCGGGTCGAGCACGGTCAGTGTAGCCAGCCCCTCGCCCCCCAACGCAGTACGCCCAATATCATCCGCCAACAATATAGCCGGCGCAGCGTCAATCAAAATATGCGCCAGACGCTCACCGGGATAAACCGGATCCAGAGGCACATAAGCCCCACCCGCTTTCAATACCGCCAACAAACCCACCACCATTGCCGGTGAACGTGACACGCAAATCGCCACCCGTTGATCCCGTACCACACCCAACGCAATCAGTTGATGTGCCAGCCGGTTAGCACGGGCATTCAGTTCTGCATAACTGAGCGTTCGCTCTTTATACCTCAAAGCCATCGCATCCGGGGTTTTCTCTGCCTGTTGTTCAAACAACTGATGGATGCACAACGCATCAGGATACGCGGTTTCAGTCGCATTCCAGGTTTTCAGCAACAATGTACGCTCCATTTCCGGCAGAATTTCCAACTGCCGTACCGGTGTTTCCGGGGCCTGCTCCAATGCCTCTACCAAACTCTCCAGCGCCTGCTGCATGTACCCACATATCATTCCTGGCTCAAACGGTTGTACCACCTGAGCCGTCAGCCCCAGTGCGTGACCATAATCTTCCACTGATAGGGCAAATGGATAGTTGGTCCGCTCCTGCGCATCGAGGAATTCAATACCGCTGATGAGTTCATCCGAGATGACCACCTGCGTATTATGCCGGTAATTCAACAACGCATTGAACAGAGGCGTCCCACTGGCTACTCCGCTGCAACGTTGAGCCAACACCAGTGAGGCATGTTCATGCACCAACAATCCCGCCAACCGGGTATGAGCGGCCTGTACGCTGTCCCGTACCGGGGTTTCATCCATATCCAACCGTAATGGTAAGGTATTAATAAACAGCCCCATGCCACTGTCAGCCCCTTCGCCTGCCTGCATCCGCCCAAACAGCACAGTGCCGAACACCACTTTCTCCTGACCACTGGTACGCGATAACACCTGTGCCCAAGCCAGATGACACAACGACGCTAAACTGACACCTAAACATCGGGCCTGATTACGTAAACGGTCATTCAGCTCAGATGTCAACATCCGATATGATTCCGTCACCTGTGAGCCATCTTGGTGCACCTCCGTCAACCCGAATGATAGTGTCGGTTCATCCACCCCTGCTAACATGTCAGTAAAGAAGCGAGTATGCTCTGCCTGACTCATCCCCAACCGGGCCTGCGCCACCAGATTGCGAAAAGGGGCCGGAGCAGGCAAATTTGCCTCCTGACCAACAAGATACGCCTGAACTTCACGATCCATCACTTCCATCGTCGAGTGGTCACCTATCAGGTGATGCTGCTGTTCCAGCAATATCCAACGTCCTCCTTCTTCCTGTGCAATCATAAATCGCAGCAGCGGTGCCTGCCCCAGATCCATACGACACTGACTCGGATCAAAACGCTGGGTTAGTTGGTTACTGATCGGCCCGTCAACCGGGTCTAATGTCAATTCAGTCACCGACAAAGTTGCCTGACGCCAGACTACTTGCGTCGGCACAGATAATCCTTGCCAGATAAAAGCGGTACGCAGGATGTCATGGCGATCAACCACCTGTTGAACCGCCACCAGATAACGATCTAGCAGAGACCGATCAGCAAAGGACATTTGACCAGTCAACAAATACGGATCACCTCTGTTTGTCAACAGATGGTGGAACAAAATCCCCTCCTGTAACGGCGACAACGCATAGATATCTTGAATATTGGTCATCCCGCCGGGTACTTGCCCGACGATAAGATCAATCTCAGTCTGGGTCAGGTTAATCAGCGGCAGCAGATCGGGTGTCAGCACCGTCATATCCGGTGTAATACGGTTTTTTGGTACCTGGATTTCACGATGTTGAGTTAGAGACTGAGCCAAAACACGGAGTGTCTGATGTCGAAATAGCATTTGCACCGAGACGCCCAGGCCAATACGCCGCAGGGATTCAATCATTCGGACAATCAGCAACGAATGGCCGCCAAGGGCAAAGAAATTATCATGCCGGCTAATTTGTTCAACCCCCAGCAACTCCCGCCAAACCGCTGCCAGCGCACTTTCCATCTCGCCTTGCGGCACTTCATAGACCTGACGGGCAAAAGCGTCCTCCCCTGGTGCCGGCAGCGCTCGGCGATCCAGTTTGCCATTCGGCGTTGATGGAAAGGCATCCAAACGTACAAAGGCCGCCGGTACCATGTAGTCAGGCAAAATGGCGCTCAGGTGGCGACGCAGGTTATTAACCAACTCATCATCCGTTTCCGCCATCACATAAGCCACCAGGCGTTTATCCTGTCCCTCCCCCAACGCCAGCACCACCGCCTCTTGCACCGCCGGATATTCCATCAGCCGGGTCTCAATTTCTCCCGGTTCAATCCGGAAGCCGCGGATTTTTACCTGATGGTCATTACGACCCAGGAATTCCAGGTCACCATCCGGCAGGTAACGGGCCAAATCCCCGGAACGATACATCCTCGCCCCGGATATCGGGCTAAAGGGATCCGGCACAAAACGTTCTGCGCTTAATTCAGGCCGGTTAAGATAACCGCGCGCCACCCCAACGCCACCAATATACATTTCGCCAATGCAACCTAATGGCACCGGTTGACCATATAAGTCCAGCAGGTAAACGCAGGAATTTTTAGCCGGCCGGCCAATAGAGCGGTTATCTTCCGGCGATAATACATCCTTATAGGTCACCATCACGGTGGTTTCAGTCGGGCCATAACTATTCAACAGGCGAGGGAGGTGGGTTTCATGGGTAAACCAGTCCTGAACGGCGTTCTTTTTAACCGTCTCCCCCCCAATGATGATCAGTCGAAGACAATTCGGCAACGCTAATCCATGATCTCTGCCCGCCAGTTCAGACCAGAATAAGGTCGGCAGAGACATCATCGTGATACCGCTTTGTCGGATTAAGGCAATAAATTCCTGTATCGAAACCAACCAGCTATCATCCCGCATTACCATCGTGGCACCATTACATAATGACGAGAAGCATTCTTCGACCGATGCATCAAAAGCAAAAGAGGAGAATTGCAACACCCGGTCTTGCGCCGTAACAACATAAGCCTCATTAAAGCCAAGATAACGCTGATACACCGCCTGATGTTCCACCATCACCCCTTTCGGCTGCCCGGTTGAGCCGGAGGTATAGATGACATAGGCCAGATGCTGTGGCGTCAACCCAAGTCTCTGTGGGTTGTTGTCCGGCTGGGCAGGCTGAGTATTCGGGTCAAGGACAAGCAATCCCGCCAACACGTCTTCACCCAACATCACCCGTCCGGCTTCATCCGCCAACACCACCGCAGGTTTAGCATCATTCAGAATATACGCCAGACGCTCAACCGGATAGGCCGTATCTAACGGGATATAGGCTCCACCTGCTTTCAGCACCGCCAACATCCCGACGACCATTGCCGGGGAACGCGCCACGCAAATCGCCACCTGCTGATCCGGCGCGACACCCAGCGTAATCAGTTGATGGGCCAGCCGGTTGGCACGGGCATTCAATTCAGCATAACTGAGAAGGTGTTCTTGATATTCTAACGCCGTGGCATCCGGCGTTTTCTCCACCTGTTGTTCAAACAGCTGATTGAGACACAACGCGTCAGAATACGCTATTTCAGTGGTATTCCAGGTTTTCAGCAACAATGTGCGTTCAGTTTCTGGCAGAATTTCCAACTGCCGTACCGGCGTTTCCGGGGACTGTTCCAATGCCTCGACTAAACTCTCCAGTGTCCGCTGCATATAACCACATATCCGTTCCGGATCAAGCGGCTGCACCACCTGAGCCGTCAACCCCAGTGCGTCACCAAAATCTTCCACTGACAGAGAAAACGGATAGTTGGTCCGCTCTTGTCCGCCCAGAAATTCAATACCGCTGATGATTTCATCCGAGGTAACCGGCAGCGTATTATGCCGATAGTTCAACAGCGCATTGAACAGCGGTGTCCCACTGGCGACCCCACTGCAACGTTGAGCCAGCGCCAGTGAAGCATGTTCATGGGCCAGCAATCCCGCCAACCGGGTATGGGAGGCCTGTACACTATCCCATACCGGCGTATCATCCATATCCAGCCGCAGCGGCAACGTATTGATAAACAATCCCATGCCTCTGTCAACACCCTCCCCCGCCTGCATACGCCCAAACAGCACAGTGCCAAACACCACTTTCTCCTGACCACTGGTACGCGACAGTACCTGCGCCCAAGCCAGATGACACAAGGCGGCCAGACTCACGCCCAAACACCGGGCCTGACCACGCAAACGGTCATTCAGCCCGGTTGTTAGCATCCGGTGAAATTCCACCATCTGTAAATCATCACGATGTACCTCTGTCAACCCGAACGGCAGTGTCGGTTCATCGACCTCAGCTAACATATTGGTAAAGAAACGGGTGTGTTCTTCCTGACTGACACCGAGCCGGGCCAGCGCCACCAAATTGCGAAAAGGAACCGGCGCAGGCAGACTATCCTTCTGATCTGTAAGATGTGCCTGCACTTCACTGTTCATCACTTCCAGCGTCGTGTGGTCACCTATCAGGTGATGTTGTTGCTCCAGCAGGATCCAGCGGCCCCCCTCCTGTGCAATTACAAAACGCAGCAACGGTGCCTGCCCCAGATCGATACGATGCTGACGCGGATCAAAACGCCGGATTAGTTGGTCACTGATCGGTTCGTCAACCGGGTCTAATATCAGTTCAGTCACCGACAAAGTCGCGTGACGCCAAACCACCTGCGCCGGCACGGATAATCCTCGCCAGATAAACGCGGTACGCAAGATATCATGCCGATCAATAACTTGTTGAACCGCTGCCAGATAACGATCCAGCAGAGACCGGTCAGCAAAAGCCATTTGACTGGTTAACAGATACGGATCACCTTCATTTGCCAGCAGGTGATGGAACAAAATCCCCTCCTGTAACGGCGACAACGCATAGATATCTTGAATATTGGCTATCCCACCCGGTACTTGCCCAGCGATAAGATCAATGTCAGATTGAGTCAGGTTAATCAGCGGCAGTAAATCCGGCGTCAACACCGTCATGTCCGGTGTAATACGGTTTTCAGGCACCTGAATTTCACGATGCTGATCCAGAGACTGAGCCAAAACACGGAGGGTCTGATGCTGGAATAGTGTTTGTACCGAGACGCCCAAACCAATACGCCGCAGGGATTCAATCATCCGGACCACCAGTAACGAATGGCCGCCCAGGGCAAAGAAATTGTCATGCCGGCTAATTTGCTCAACCCCCAGCAATTCACGCCAAATCGCCGCCAGTGCCGTTTCTATCTCCCCTTGCGGCGCTTCGTAAACCTGGCGAGCAAAAGCCTCCTCTCCCGGTGCCGGCAGCGCCCGGCGATCCAATTTGCCATTCGGCGTCGATGGCAAGGCATCCAAACGCACAAAGGCCGACGGTATCATGTAGTCAGGCAACGTAGCGCTTAGATGGCGACGCAGGCCATTAACCAGCTCGTCATCTGTTTCCGCCACCACATAAGCCACCAGTCGTTTGTCCTGTCCCTCACCTAACGCCAGCACCACCGCCTCTTGCACCGTCGGATATTCCATCAGCCGGATCTCAATTTCCCCCGGTTCAATGCGGAAACCGCGGATTTTCACCTGATGGTCATTACGGCCCAGAAATTCCAGATTGCCATCCGGCAGATAACGGGCCAAATCCCCGCTTCGGTACATGCGCGCATCTGGGTTGCTACTGAACGGATCGACCAGGAAATGCTCCGCAGTTAATTCTGGCCGGTTAAGATAACCCCGGGCAACACCCACACCGCCAATATAGATTTCGCCAATACTGCCTAATGGCACCGGTTGGCCGTCGCTGTCCAGCAGGTAAATGCAAGTATTTTTCACCGGTCGACCGATAGAACCAGCGTCCTCCGGCGATAATAGCGCCTTGCAGGTGGCAATCACGGTATTTTCCGTCGGGCCATAGGTATTTAACAACCGGGGACGATAGGTTTTCTGGGCAAACCACGCCTGAATGGCGCTCTTTTTGACCGCCTCGCCACCCATAATGATTAACCTGAGACACTCCGGTAGCGGTAATGCCGCCAATTCAGACCAAAACAGCGTCGGCAGAGACATCACCGTAATACGATGTTGCCGAATTAAGGCTATGAATTCTTGTACCGAAGCCAACCAGCTATCATCGCGCATCACCAACGTCGCGCCATGAGATAATGACGAAAAAAATTCCTCGACCGATGCATCGAAAGCAAAAGAGGAAAATTGCAGCACCCGGTCTTGCGCCGTCACTGCATAGGTTTCATTAAAACCTAAACTGCGCTGATAAATCGCCTGATGTTCTATCATCACCCCTTTTGGTTGCCCGGTTGAACCGGAGGTGTAAATCACATACGCCAGATGCTGTGGCGTCAACCCAAGTACCTGTGGGTTGCTGTCCGGTTGGTCAAACCGGGTATTCAGGTCAAGGACAAGCAACCCGGCCAGCAGGTCTTCACCCAGCGCCCGCCGTCCGGCTTCATCAACCAACACCATCGCGGGTTTAGCATCATTCAGGATATGTGCGAGACGTTCAACCGGATAAGCCGTATCCAACGGGACATAGGCACCACTCGCTTTCAACACCGCCAACATCCCGACGACCATTGCCGGGGAACGTGACACGCAAATCGCCACCCGCTGGTCCGGTGCTACCCCCAGCCCAATCAGTTGATGCGCCAGCCGGTTAGTTCGGGCATTCAGTTCGGCATAACTGAAAGTTTGCTCTTGATATATCAGCGCCACCATATCCGGCGTTATCTCCACCTGTTGCTCAAATAACTGATGAATACACAACGGGTCAGGGAACACAGTTTCTGTCGCGTTCCCGATTTCCAGCAACAATCTACGCTCTGCCGGTGCCAGGATATCGATTTCCCCGATCCGCTGCTGAACATTAGCGACCATTGCTTGCAGTACCGTGTGCAGATATCCTGCGTGTCGTTCGATTGTCGATTGATCAAACAGGGCAGTTGAATAATCGAGATAACCGACAATCCTGCCCTCTTCTTCAGACAAGTTCAGTTCCAGATCAAACTTAATGACATTAAAGGTTTGATCGACCGGTGACACAGCCACCCCCGGCAATTCCCACTCAGATCTTTCATTGTTCTGCCAGGCAAACATCACCTGGAACAACGGCGTATGCGCCAGTCGGCGCGGCGGTTGTACGATTTCCACCACCTGTTCAAACGGTAAATCCTGGTGCTCCTGTGCCATCAGTGCGACTTGTCGCGCCCGTATCAGCAACTCAGCCACATTCGGCTCGCCCGATAAGTCAATGCGCAACGCCAGCGTATTAACAAAAAAGCCGATAAGCGGCTCTACTTCCCGACAACTGCGGCCTGCACTCGGAGTACCAATAACCACATCATCCTGACCGGACAAACGAGACAACACCGCCGCCCAGGCTGACAAAATCGTCATGAATAATGTGACACCCTGCTGTTCACTCAGGCGCTTAAGGGCTTTCGTTAACTCAGCATCCAAATTGACCGCCAAGGTATTCCCCACAAACGATTGCTCAGGCGGTCGTGGCCGGTCAGTGGGTAAATCCAGCAGAACCGGCGCATCAGCCAGCATCATGCGCCAATAGTCGGATTGAATTTGGGTATGTTCGGCGGACAGCCATTGGCGCTGCCAGGCGGCATAATCAGGATATTGAATCGTCAGCGGTGGCAATGGATCAGGTTGTTTTGCCAGGAAAGCTGTATAGAGGGTACTGAATTCACGGATCAGCACATTGATCGACCAGCCATCGGAAATAATGTGATGCTGGGTAAGCAAAAACTGATATTCGTCATCCCTGAGCCGGATAAGAAAAGCACGGATCAACGGGCCACTCATGAGATCAAACGGCGTATAAACTTCCTCTGTACTCAGGCGTTCAAGTACCGTTTCGGCCTCAGGGATCCCGCGCAGATCGTGTTGTGACAAAGGTAATCCATTGTCCGGTGCCAATAGCCGTACCTGAGGCTGACCGTCGACAACCATAAATACGGAACGTAACGCTTCATGGCGGGCAAACAAGGCATTCAGCGCCTGCTGCCAAGCAGCGATATCAACTTGACCACGCAAGCGTATGGTCACAGGAATATGATAGGTATCACTGACGCCATCAAGCTGCGCCAGGAACCACAAACGCTGTTGAGAGAATGACAGCGGCAATTTCCCCTCACGGGATATCGGCAGAATAGCGGGCAATAGCCTGCTCTGTTTATCAAACCGGGCACCCATTGCCTCAGCAAAGGCCGTTAAAGCAGGTGCTTCAAACAACGTGCTCAATGGCAGCTCGATGCCAAAAGCCGCTATCCGGTTCATCAACCGTATACCCAACAGCGAATGACCACCGAGCGCAAAGAAATTGTCATGCCGGCTAATCTGTTCAACCCCCAGCAATTCACGCCAAATCGCCGCCAGCACCGTTTCCATCTCCCCTTGCGGTGCTTCATAAACCTGACGGGCAAAGGCTTCTTCCCCCGGTGCCGGCAACGCCCGACGATCCAGCTTACCGTTAGAGGTCAACGGGAAGGCATCCAAGCGCACAAAAGCCGCCGGCACCATATAATCCGGTAAAATGACACTCAGATAAGTACGCAGGCCAACCGCCAACCCATCATTCTCCGGCGCTACTACATAGGCGACCAGACGTTTATCCTGTCCTTCGCCCAACGCCAGAACAGCCGCTTCACGCACCTCAGGGTAAGCGGTCAACCGGGCTTCAATTTCACCCGGTTCAATACGGAAACCGCGAATTTTTACCTGTTGGTCGTTACGGCCAAGGAATTCCAGATTACCGTCCGACAGATAGCGGGCTAAATCCCCAGTCCGGTACATACGTGCACCCGGTTTATCACTAAATGGATCCACCAGGAAACGTTCAGCCGTCAACTCAGGACGATTAAGATAACCATCGGCAACCCCATCTCCACCCACATAAATCTCACCGATCACGCCTAGCGGCACCAGCTGACCATCAGCATCCAGCAGATAAACACGGGTATTCGCTATCGGCTGACCAATCGGGATCCGGGTCACATCCTGCGGTAGCACTTCAATAGGATACATCGTAGTAAAGGTGGTTCCCTCGCTCGGACCGTAAGCCTGTAGTAATTGTTGTGGCGGATGATGATCCAACACCTGGGCAATCACATGCAGATCAGGGATATCTCCCCCGAAAATTAGCACCTTAATCTGCGAAAGAACCGGGGACAATGCTGCCGCCAGCCGGTTAAACAGCCCGATAGTCAGCCATAGAACCGTGACGTGATGCATTTTTAGAGCTCGCACTAACTCGTGTGGTGTCAACAACGTGGCATGGTCGATAACCACCAATGTACCGCCATTGAGCAACGGTGCCCAGACTTCAAACGTGCTGGCATCAAACGCTGGATTAGCCGTAAAAGCAACTCGCTCATCCCGTTCGATTTCAGCATAACCGTTATTAATCACTAACCGGACCACAGCACGGTGAGGCACAACCACCCCTTTGGGTGTACCGGTCGAACCGGAGGTATACATGACATACGCCGCACCGGAGCTGAGGCAAGGTAAATTGAGATTGAAACGATCTTCTTCTCTGCTCCTATCTGTCTCATCAGAGAGGCAGAGCACTGGAACAATCACGTCAGCCGGGATATCAGCCCGCGTATTAGTGAGCAGCAATTTGGCTGAACAATCGCTTATCAGCCAGTTTTTCCGCTCGTCCGGCATATTAAGATCGACAGGGACGTAAACAGCACCCATCTTTAGGATAGCCAACTGGGCTACCACCAGTTCAGTCGATCGTGCTAACAGCATCGCAACATGCTCATTCGGGCAAACACCTTGTTCGATCAGTTGACGGGCTAACCGATTAGCGCAGGTGTTCAACTCTGCATAACTCAGCGTTTGATCTCCTTCTATCAGTGCGACGGTCTCCGGGGTTTTCTCCACCTGCTGTTCAAACAACTGATGAATGCGTAACTGCTCAGGATACGCGGTTTCCGTGGCGTTCCAGGTTTCCAGCAACAGCGTGCGTTCCGTTTCAGGCAGGATGTTCAGTGCTCGTACCGGTGTCCCCGGGGCCTGCTCCAGCGCTTCGACCAGACTCTCCAGCGCCTGCTGCATATAACTGCATACCCGTTCCGGTTCCAGCGGCTGCACCGCCTGAGCAGTCAGCCCCAACGTGGAGCCACCGTCCTCCACCGATAGCACAAAGGGATAGTTAGTGCGTTCCTGTTCGTCCAGGAATTCAATCCCCTGTATAACCTTATCCGGAGCCAGCACTTGCTCATTATGCCGGTAGTTCAACAGTGCACTAAAGAGTGGGCTCTCTCCCTGTACACCACTGCACCTCTGGGCTTGCGCCAGTGAAGCATGCTCATGCCCTAACAGCCAGGCCAGTCGACTCTGCACCGCCAGCACACTGTCACATACCGGGGTATCGTCGATATCCAACCGCAGCGGCAAGGTATTAATAAATAACCCCATGCCACTGTCTGCACCCTCGCCGACCTGCATCCGTCCAAACAGCACGGTACCAAACACCACTTTCTCCTGCCCGCTGGTCCGTGACAGCACCTGCGCCCAAGCCAAATGGCACAGCGTTGCCAAGCTAACACCCAAGCATTTTGCCTGCTGACGAAGGCGGTCGTTTAACACCGGCGATAACATCCGGTACGATTGTGTTATCTGCGAACCATCACAATGCACCCCAATCAGCCCAAACGGCAACGTTGGCTCATCCACATCAGCCAGCATGTCGGTAAAGAAGCGGGTATGCTCTGCCTGACTCACCCCCAACCGGGCCTCAGCCACCAGATTGCGGAAAGGCGTCGGAACCGGTAAGTTGTCACTCTGTCCGGCAAGATAGGCCCAAACTTCACGGTGCATCACTTCCATCGTGGTACGATCGCCAATTAGGTGATGCAGTAATTGCAGCACCTGCCAGCGACCATCCGTTTCCGGTGCGATCACAAAACGCAACAACGGCGCTTGGTTCAGATCAAAGCGATACTGACGCGGATCAAAACGGTGAGCCAACTGCTCACCGACCGGCCCATCCGCCAAATCAAGTGTCAATTCAGTCACCGATAAAAGCGCCTGACGCCACACCACCTGCGCCGGTGCAGATAATCCTTGCCAGATAAACGCAGTCCGTAAGATATCATGGCGATCAACCACGTATTGCATCGCCGCCAGATAACGGTCCAACAGCTCGCGATCAGCAAAAACCATCCGACAGGTTAGTAGATAGGGGTCACCCTCTCTAGCCAACAGGTGATGAAACAGGATACCGTCCTGTAGCGGCGACAACGCGTAGATATCCTGAATAGTCGCAATCCCACCCGGTACTTGTTCGATAATGTGATCAATTTCAGACTGAGTCAGATCGATCAACGGCAGCATCACCGGCGTCAATGCGGTAGTCGCTAAGGTAATGACATTCGGCAGCGCCCCCACAACCTGATGCGGCCGCAATATTTGCGCCAGTTCTGACAGTATCGGGCACTGGAACAGGTCACGGGCAGTCAGCGTTAATCCCAGGCTATGCAGACGTTCAATCATCCGCACGCCAAGCAGGGAATGGCCTCCCAGCGCAAAGAAGCTGTCGTGTCGGCTAATGGGCTCAATACCCAGTAACTCACGCCAAAGGGTCGCCAGAGCAATCTCCATCTCCCCTTGCGGCGCGACATAAACCTGACGAGCGAAAGCTTCCACCCCTGGCGCAGGCAACGCCCGGCGATCCAGTTTGCCATTCAGCGTCAAAGGGAATTTCTCCAGACTCACAAACGCCACCGGCACCATATAATCCGGCAACCGCGCCCTCAGGTGTTCACGCAGGCGGACTGCCAATCCGTCATTCTCATGGGTCAGCACATAGGCAACCAGCTGTTTGTCCTGTCCCTCCCCTAACGCCAGCACCACCGCTTCACGCACCGCCGGGTATTCCACCAGCCGGGCCTCAATTTCCCCCGGTTCAATCCGGAAACCACGGATTTTAACCTGCTGGTCGTTACGCCCCAAGAATTCCAAATTGCCGTCTGGTCGGTAACGGGCTAAATCCCCGGTGCGATACATGCGCGCTCCAGGTTCATTGCTGAATGGATCAGCCAAGAAACGTTCAGCGGTCAACTCAGGGCGGTTGAAATAACCACGGGCAACCCCATCTCCCCCCACATAAAGCTCACCGATCACACCTAGTGGTACAGGCTGACCATAAACGTCCAGTAGATAAATGCGCGTGTTGGTCATCGGACGGCCAATAGGAACTAAGGTATCCGTATAGTCTGACGGGCAACGCCAGGTTGTGGCACACACAGTGATTTCCGTCGGGCCATAAGCATTGAACAGCGTCACTTTCTCCCTCAGTGCTTGAATCAACGTGGTACTGGCGGCTTCCCCCGCCAGTACCAACGTGGGTTTTATCGTTATCGCCGGCAAATCAGCCCCTTCCCGGAGCAACGCAGGCGTCAAACAGGCGTGCGTCACCGCCTGCTCTTCCAGATAATGCCAGAGACGGCGTAGATCCTGACGAACCGCGTCGGTCGGGATAACTAAGCTTGCCCCCCCACCCAGCGCTATCATGATTTCCCAAACACTGGCATCAAAGCTGAAGGAAGCAAACTGCAACATCCGGCTGGTTACACGAATATCAAGCCGGGTAATTTGTGCTAACGCCAGATTAATCACACCACGATGTTCCACCATCACCCCTTTTGGCATACCAGTCGAGCCAGAGGTGTAAATCACATACGCCAAATGCCGGGCCGTTAATCCCGGTACCTGCGGGTTACTGTCCGGCAGATCTGGCAAGGTATTCGGGTCCAATACCGTCAGCCCCGAAAGCGCCTCCCCACCCAATGCTCCCCGCCCAGTACTATCGGCCAGCACAACAGCTGGCGCGGCATCGGTCAGGAGATAAGACAAACGTTCACCCGAATAGGCAGGATCCAGCGGCACATAAGCGCCCCCCGCTTTCAATACCGCCAGCAACCCCACCACCCGCGCCGGTGAGCTTGCCATGCAAATCGCCACCCGCTGATCCGGTTTAACACCCAACGCGATCAGTTGATGCGCCAGCCGGTTGGCACAAGCATTCAATTCCCCATAGCTGAGTGTCTGATTTTCATACACCAGTGCAGGTGACTCCGGAGCTTTCTCCACCTGTTGTTCAATCAACTGATGAATACACAACTGGTCGGGATAGGTTGCTTTCGTGGCGTTCCAAGTTTCCAGTAACAGGGTACGTTCAGCCTCAGGCAACAAATTCAGTTGCCTGACGGGAATTTCATCATCCATCTTTTTCGACAAAGCCAGCACCTGTAAATGTTCACTCATCTGCTGAATATTTTCCGTGCTCAGGCGATTTTCATCGTAGATCCAGCGAAAACCTCCCTGTGTATCGATCTGGAGGGTCAGTAATTCTCCCAATGCATCCTGCTCTCCCGACTTGCTATTTTTTATCACTGAGACCGCTATCCGCCATAACGGGTTTGTTGTTAACGCCGAAGTAACCTGCAAGTCAGGAAAATAGGAGAGTAGATCACGACTGAACGTACGGTGCTGCACCAGACGGGCCAGTTCATCATCAATCCAGTCAGCTACTACCCCCCACGGCTTATCAAACGCCACTTCAAGGGTCATAGGCACCACCGGCACCAAACCAGCCAACATATTTGGAGTCTCTTTGACCTCATCTACGCACCAGCCAATTTGGAATTCGGTTTGATGAGTCAAACGCGCAAGATAGATAGCAAATGCCTGCAACAGTAGCCGTAATGGATCCTCTTCACCATTTCCTGGTAGCGGGGAGCACCAAACGCTTATTGCCCACTTGGGTTCCACTTGCTCCCCGGCGGTTTCGAAAGGTAACTGGAATGGTTGCAAAGAAGTAAGACGTTCATACCAGAATAATTCACTGGGTGTGAGTACCTGGAGGATATTCTTTACATTCTGAGCCTGTTGTGAATTATCACTTACATTAGTTATATTTTTTGACGTCTGAGAAACAAGTTCAGTTCTAAGAACATTTCCCACGTTAGCAATGTTATCTTTCATCTATTACCCCAATGAATCTATTAGAAATTTTAAAACTGTCATCTCCAACAGTTACCATTTATTTTTTATTTTTATTTCTTTCCCCACGAAATAAAAACGGATACGTATGAAATCAATTAAAAATATTCAGATCCTGGATACAAAAACCCAGTTAATAATTACCAATTAATAATTTTTCGACGCTATTTTTCCCGACAAGGGAATAGATAGCCTATCTTATGCTCCAAAGTAAGATATTCCTTTTTCATTCCTATTTTTTAGATACGCTCTACGAATTTGCTACAATTTTTATTGGCTGATGCTGAATTACATAATGAAAAATGGAACAGTTGACTGGATTAATTATATATCAATGCCAAATCAACACTGTATTTTATACACTGTCTATTAGTCTCTAATTGAAATTATTAAAAACAAATTAAGAATTTAAAAAAGATAAATAAATTATAAAAAATTATTTTGATAATCCATTATGACATAACCTGTCCACTACAATAATGAAAAAATATCTCAACCATAAATTCAACCTATTAAAAAATAAATATCCATAAATTATCAGTTATAAAACAATACAAAATCAGGTTAAAACAATTCATAACACATTATTTTAAATAGAAAAAAACACCATTAATATCAATCCAGACTCCACAGAAAAATATCATTACCATCCTCCCACGATTATCACCAAGAAATAGATGATTATTTATTCAAACACCTCCCTCAAGTTGTCAGATTTTAATTGATCAACATTAGCTTTTCTGGATATATTAACCACCCGTTATATTTATAACCCCTTTATAAAGTTATCTATTTACGCCTTCTATAACTCACATCTTTAAATGTCAATGCTAAAGCAGCTAAAATAGCGGGAATGGATAAAATTGCAAAAATACTGCTATGATTTAATTCAAGCTTAATCAATTCTGCTCCAAATAAAGCACCGCAAATCCCGCCGAACCTTCCAAATCCTAACATCCAGGCAACACCCGTTGCCCGACAATGAGTCGGATAAAATTGTGCGGAGATGGCCCCCATTGATGCCTGAGCACCATTCATTGCTATCCCTGCAAGAAATATAAAAATACTCAGTAATAATATATTTTCTCCCTGACCAATAAAGAAAACCAAAATACCCGTTAATATATAATGAGTTGCTACTACCTTATGAGGATTAATTCGATCCATTAACCAACCGGAAAAAACAGCGCTTATTACGCCCCCCAAAGGAAATAACGCTGTCAGTGTTGCCGCCATGCTAATACTGAAACCAACATCGTTCATTAAAAACGGCAGCCAACTTGTCAGAACATAAAAAACCAATGCTCCCATGAAATAGGTTGTCCATAACATGCTAGTCCCAAGTAAGAATCGATTGGATAAAACCGCTTTGACTGACGACTTATGTATAATTTCTTCTTCATCAAAAGCAAACTTGTTTATATCATTTAAAGGATTGTTGGTCATTTTAGACAAAATCCGCCTTATATTACCTTCCGCCCCCCTTTTAAAAGCCAAATACCTAAGTGACTCAGGTAATAAAGAAAAGAGAAATAAAGATAGAAGTAATGGCAAAATCCCCCCTAAAATTAGAACTCCCTGCCAACCAAAATGTGGAATAATCCATGCAGACACTATCCCCCCTACTGCTGCGCCAAGAGGAAAACCACAAAAAACGATATTTATTAACAACGATCTCCGATGCTCTGGTGCATATTCAGACATTAGAGTTACTGCATTTGACATTGCTGCACCAAGACCTAACCCAGTCAAAAAACGCAAAATAGTTAATGTCTGTATTGAACCTGCTAAAGCTGTGGCAAGACTAAATAGGCCAAAAACAGTGACTGACGTTGTCAGCACTGACTTTCGACCAAACCGATCGGCAAGTGGGCCAGAAAAAATCGAACCCAACGATAATCCAAAAAGGGCAGCGCTCATAGTCGGACCAAGAATAGCACCTTCTACTTTAAAATCATTTATCACTGCCGGTGCAATATATCCCATTAATACAGTGTCAAAACCATCAATAACAACAACTAAGAAACAGAGAATTAATACTTGCCATTGCACTTTCGAAAGTTTTTGATTATTAATAACATCTTGGATATTGATTGTTTTAGTGCTATTCATCTTGAATCACCAATCGTAAAGAAAACTGTTTTAATGTTTTCTGTGTTAATTTTATTTATGCTCATATTATTACTATGAAAAATATAATTGACGTTATTATTTTCAATTTATTACTGTATCAACTAACCAGAAATCTGACATTAAAGACATTAACATCAATCAATAGAAGTCTTTCAGGATAAATGTTACCACAAGATTATCGGATATATCTCGAACAGAAAGATAAGAATTGAAAGAAACTGATGGATTCCGCCTGAACCATACCGCTTCTTGCGCATACAAATGTGTGTACCTCCCCGAGCAGTGATAGCCCACGGAAAACACCACCCATTACAATGAAACATTGGTAATGTCCATAAGAACGTCGGTTGCTTTGGTATATCCCAATCTAAAACATTAGAAATGGCATTTAGAAACACGCCACGGTGAGAATAGACAATAAGTAATCAGAAGATAAACAACATCACTAAAAGGATAGTTATTTGCTAAATCTCGGACATTATGTCCTCGGTACTCAAGCTTCAACTCTTTTTCATCGATTCGGCCTACATTACTTCTACATATGGCTGTTTGCATTAAACCTTCATCTAGGATCTTCATCTTTACTTTTCGATTTGGCTTGAGAATAGTTTGGTCTGATAATTGTTGTACTTCAAAAAATTCGTTAATTGATCTTTCCAATATTTTAGACGTCATGCTTCATTCCTCTTAATAAAATATGTGCATTAAACTGACACATTGGTATAAATAGGATTACAATAATTAAATTATTGCACTAGCTAATGACTATGTTTAGATACGAATTAATGTCTTACTCATCGTAATATTTATAGCTGAGAGAACTAGGGTCATGCCGTCTATCAAATTGACTTCTCGACTTGTACCATGTTTAGTTTCTCTGCCACTATTTCACATGCGTCAAGTAATGAATAAAATAAGCTTTCTAATTCAGTTCGACTTCCAATAAGCAATTTTTGCTTTAGCGTGTTCTCATCTTCTTTTAGGTTTTGGGTATATTTAATAATGTCGGTGAGAATTTCGTTGTCTCTGTAGTATTCCAAAACCTGAGTTTTTTTAGTTGGATAGAAACCACTTTTTAGGGTTTGTAAAGGGCGCAAACAACCATGATCAGTGAGTTTCATCATCAGTCCAAGCATATAATGTGCCCGATGTCCATATGTACCAGAAACCAGATAAGCACGAGCTATTTGCCTTATAGTAAATAGGTTGTTAATAATACCATATATATCGCTTTTCAATGATGGTTTCATTTCTAAAGCGAGATTGCCATAAACACGCTTAGTTCCATTAATGAGCGCATATGCTCTGAAACTAGGATATTGGTGAACATTCGATGCGCTATATACGGAGATGGATAAATCCTTAAACCTAGATTGAGTTGAGCGGATTGCTTCAAGAACAACCGTATCAACTTCATCCACGATAGCAATAGAGTCTATATCTGAACCACTTCGCATATCACCTCGGGCAGCACTACCATGGAGATAAAAGGCTAATAATCTATCTCCAATAAACTGCCTTAAGAGAATAATCACTTGATCAATGAGGGGTTGTAATGAAAGAAGATCGTCTACTTTACCATGTGCTGGAACAATACGTGTCTCCGGGTACAAGTGCTGCAATAATGTCGAATAGTACTCCGCGATTCCACTTAACCGTGCCGCTGAATCACGAAAAACATTAATATTGGACAAAAGTTCTTCTTCGAACTTTTGCCAGGATGTATTGCAAGTGATCAACCAATTAAGGTCTTCTGTTGGTGCTTTCAAAGCATACGCACTATTTTTGTGAATACAGGATAGTTCCGTCGATTCGAGCAAACGATATAGCCCCAATTCAGCGTAACGCATTGCCCACCCAAGCTGGCGTACTCCCCAAACGTGAGTCTTTGGCGTCAAGTTTCTGAGGTAATAAAGACGCGCAATATGAGCAACACTAAAGACTGCTTGTCTATATATATCAAGATTCCCTTTGATATTAGGGAATATCACATCATTGATTTTTTCCGACCGTAAGAGCCAAGAATTTTTAGTAAATTGCCACATACAATGAGGCGGATAATATGATAACTCACTAATAGTAAGATAATTTAAGGTAAACTCAAAAAACTCCGCCTGAAGGTATCTTAGTGATGCAATGCAACCTGTGACGAAATTATCAGGTACAATCACGTAGAAATGCCTCACACACCGAGAAGAATAATCAGGTTGGCGGAGATATGAATCAGTTTCCACAATACCGAGGAGATTCTCTGCAAAAACCTCTAATGCGGACTGAATAAAATAGTCAGTTCTTGCGTTCATATAAATTTACCCTATAAGAATATCAAGTCTATAAATCATGAATCGAATCAAGCTACATGTTTTAATAGGTTATAGTCATAAACAACAGAGATCTCAATTAAAAATGGTTCATTAAGAAGATATGCTTGTTCCAAAACTTTCGGAAGTTCTTCTGGATTCTTGAGAAAAGCAGATTTCATACCGTTAGCATTCGCCAATAGATGAAATTGAACCGGTCCTAGCTCCGTCATACCTTTTACCGGTTCTTCACTGTGTAAGCCTTGATGACCGATGAAAAACAATGTGCTGATTGACCGGGATGGAGATATATTTCGTCAGCAACAGTCGCCGGGCATAGACCCGTGGCCCCTCAACCCTGATAATTGTTCTAAGCAATGGGAGAAAATTTAAGAATAGCCGACACTTTTCCAGCTATCTGGAGGGTGCCCAAAGAACACAAAATTCACCGTTATCTCAAACCATTACCACAACATCACACATTTTCAGGTATCAGAGAATACTTGGTGCACAAAGCGCATATCGACGCAAGCACACCCAGCAATACGGTAGATCAACTCATTGCAAGTTATAATCCCGGCGCCTTCCATAATGAAGTTGTCAAACCATGATCGACCAAAGTTAACTGATCGGCATATATCGCCTGCCAGTTCTCTTTAGCCTTTTGATACACTTCATAATGTTCAGGATTTGGCTGATATTCATGTTGCCAACGCACCAGTTTTTCCCCTGTCGCGCTCATGGCATCATAAAGCCCAACCCCCACGCCAGCAGCAATAGCACATCCCAAAGCGGTAGACTCTTTGACCATCGGCACCCGAACCGGCAGCCCTGTCACATCAGATAAAATCTGGCTCCACAATTTTCCTTTCGAACCACCGCCAGCAAATACCAGTGAATCCGGTTTAACAGCCGAAAATGCAGAAATCAGATCCAGATTACAGGCCGAGACAATCGCCGCATTTTCTTCCAATGCACGGAATAATGTCGCTTTATTGCATTTCTCAGGATCTATAGAAAGGTTAATAAAAGAAGGTGCCGCGTGATACCAGGCTTTAAACCGCATCACGTCAGAAAAAATCGGCATGACGCCATAAGCGCCGGCGGGTACTCTGGCGGCCATATCTTCCAGTAAGTTATATGTATCAACGCCAAGACGCTCCGCCAATAATTTCTCTTCCGCGCAAAATGCATCCCTAAACCAACGCATTGTCAAACCGGTAAAGAAACTGATGGATTCCGCCTGAACCATACCGGGAATAACATGCGGGTTTATCCGGGTATTCATATTCGGGTCAGTGACCGGCTCTGGTAAATTGACAACCTGCTGCCAAAACGTACCACCAAGAACCGCGGTTTGGGCAGGCTTGACAACCCCTAAGCCAAGACAACCGAGCTGTACATCACCTCCACCCATAATGACCGGTGTTCCAATATTAAGCCCGCATTGAGAAGCAGCTTTTTCAGTGATGTAACCTAACAGGGTGCCTGTCTCTTTTACCGGAGAAAGAATATCAGAACGCAAACCGGCCATCTCAAGCAGGTTGGGACGCCAGTCACGGCTCACCAAATCCAGCATTCCTGTGGTACCGGCATTAGAGGGATCGACTGCCAATTCACCACTGAGCATATTTGCCAGCCAATCACTGATCATCGTTAAAGCGGCTGCCTGACGGTAAATATCCGGGCGGTGATGCGCAAGCCATAACAGACGAGGCATCGCCCCCAGCGCTAACGTTTGCCCTGAACACTGATAAACATCATATTCAAAAGTATTGTTATACAGCGCTTTCAACTCGCTCACTTCACGACTGGAACGCGCATCTACATTAGCACAGGCCCAGATCGGCTCACCGTTGCTGTCATAAAGCACAATCCCTTCCCGCATAGAGCAGGACGCCACCCCCTGGATAGCACTGGCGGGCAATTCCGCCGTTTTCAGTGCCTGGCGGATACACTGGCAAGCCAGTTGCCAGTTCTTCACTAAATCAAACTCCATTGAACCCGGTACATCAGGTACAGGCTGATGTATCCATTCAGCCTGCCCTGCGGCTATCTGATTCCCTTCAAGATCAAATATTACTGCACGAACGCTCCCTGTTCCTGCATCAAGCGCCATCAGATATTTTCCCGATGGATTAACACTACGGCGTTGATTCATGATGCTATCCTCAATTTAATGACTTTTTGAACTTATAGCCTTACCTCAAATTTTTTCTGTTTATTCACGGATAGATTGAATGTGGATTCAGCGCAGCAAATTCAGCATCGCTCTGGCGGTCTGTTCTTCCGTCACCAGCGCATTGATATATTGACCATTAAGTGCAGCAACAATGGCTTCCGCTTTGTCCTCTCCTCCCGCAACACCGATAACCGTCGGAATCGTTTTCAGTTCCGGCATAGAGATACCAATAAGCTCTTGATGAATCTGCATATTTTCCACCAATTGACCATCTGCTTGCATAAAATAACCAAGGATATCGCCCACCGCACCTTTCCGGCCAAACATCAGTTGTTCACCACCGCTGATATAGCCAGAACGCATAATTGTCGCCTGCTGTTTCTGATTAACTGCGCCGATACCAACGATAGCCACATCAGCCGCGCAAGCTGCCAACAGCACATCACGGACGCTGCTCTCCTGACGGAATGTTTCGGCTACCTGCGCAGTCGAAGCACGCAGTGGTGTGGGGATAATACTGATTGGACAGGCGGCATCCAGCTGGCCGATGCCAGTCATATAAGGACCGACCCCACCGGACAATGTGACTAGCCTGATTTGTTGTGATGAGATAAAACCACTTAAATGCTGCAATGTGCACATGGTGGTTTCACCAAACCCGACTGCCAGTAATTGCTGTGGTTCAATCAACACCATCAGCAAATGGGCCGCCCCAACCCCCAATCTGGCATTAAGATTCATATCAGCCAGTGCAGGTAAAACGCGCACCTGTTTCAAAGAGAAATGTTTTTGCAGGGTATCTTCCAGTTCCAGACACCCCTCATAACGGGAGTTAATTTGTACCCGAATCACACCTGACTGCCGCCCTTTTTCCAGTAATCTGGAAACTTTTAACCGGCTCAAACCCAACAGATCGCCGATGTCCCCCTGTGTCAGGCCATCGTGATAGTAAAACCATGCAATACGCGCAAGCAGCTCTTCTTCACTCATGCTATTACCCGGATAGGTGTCTTCGGACGACACATTTTTCTCTTTAACTGATTTTTCTTTCGCTGATTTTATCGACATAACCACTTTCTTTTATCCGCACTCAACAGATAACCATTAAAACGTATAACACGCCAGAGTCTTACCGTAAAAATTTGAACATAATATTGCGCAGATCTAATTTTTTCACAAAATGTGATCTAAATAGTGCCAATATCATAATTTAACAGCTACCATGTTGAACAATTGTTTTTTATTTACATAAATGTTCATTTTTTTGCCTCAGCACCTGCATTAAGAGGATGCCGCGATGTTACATAACAACACCGCAGTACCACCGCTATTAGAAGTCAGTGGCATCAGTAAGCAGTTTTCCGGCGTAATGGTACTAAAACATATTGATTTTACTCTGCTTCCAGGGCAGATACATGCTCTGTTAGGGGGTAATGGTGCAGGCAAATCAACACTGATGAAGATCATTGCCGGTATAGAACAACCGGATAAAGGATCTATCAAGATTGACGGCAATAATGTTAGCCATCTCAATCCCACCAAAGCACATCAACTTGGTATTTATCTGATACCACAGGAACCATTGCTGTTTCCTAATTTGTCTGTACAGGAAAATATCCTGTTTCGTTTGCCCAAGCATCAGGCAGATAAAGCCAGAATGAAACATTTGCTGGAATTACTTGGCTGTCAATTAGATCTCAATGCCAATGCAGGCAGCCTCAATGTTGCCGATCAGCAACTGGTAGAAGTTATGCGTGGCCTGATACGTAATTCAAACGTTTTAATTCTCGATGAACCTACTGCCTCCCTGACACCGGCGGAAACCGAACGCTTATTTACCCAGCTCCGTGAACTACAGCAGCAAAGCGTCGGCATTATTTTTATTTCTCACAAAATCCCTGAAATTCACCAGTTGGCGGATCAGGTGAGTGTCATGCGTGACGGTGGCATTGCGCTGAGTGGTAAAACCTGTGATTACACCACGGATGACATCATTCGGGCTATTACACCCGCAGCGAAAAATAAACCCTTAACCGACACAGAAAAGCGGTGGTCAGAGCTGAACGATAACCCGCAAAAGACCTCATCTGATTTACCTGTATTGACAGTGACTGACCTGAATGGCGAAGGTTTCCGCAATATCACGTTATCAGTGAAACCCGGCGAAATTTTGGGTTTGGCCGGTGTTGTCGGTGCGGGTCGTACAGAATTAGCCGAAACACTTTATGGCCTGCGTCCTGTGCTATCTGGCGAAATCAAATTAAAACAGTGTCCAATTACCAGGCTAAAAACTGTTCAGCGTCTGAAACAGGGGTTAGTCTATTTGCCAGAGGATCGACAATCATCAGGGTTATTTCCGGATTCATCCCTAAGCTGGAATATCTGCTCGTTAACCCATAACAACCGTACATTTTGGGTACACCCTACTTATGACGCCACCGTCGTTGAACGCTATCGTCAAGCTTTGAATATCAAATTTAGCCATATCAATCAGCCAGTCAAAACCCTGTCCGGAGGTAATCAGCAGAAGATTCTGATTGCTAAATGCCTCGAAGCTCACCCCGCAGTACTTATTATTGATGAACCCACACGTGGCGTGGATATCGCGGCACGCAACGATATTTACCAACTGATTCATAATATCGCCCAGCAACAGGTGGCGATTATTTTCATTTCATCCGATCTGGATGAGGTGGTTCAGATGGCAGATCGGGTATTAGTGATGCATCAGGGAGAAATCAATGGCGAGTTGACTAAACAACAAATAGATGTCGATACCATTATGCATATCGCCTTTGGTGAACATAAATCACAGCAGGCTGTCTCCACCATAAAAACAGATAAGGCGGCATCATGTTGAAATTTATCCAGAACAACCGCGAAATAACCGCATTAATCGCCATTCTTGCCCTGTTTGGCTTACTGGGCGTTATCGACCGGCAATACTTTAGTTTGCAAACCGTCACCCTGATTTTCAGCAGTGCGCAGATCCTTATCCTGCTTGCAATGGGTGCAACATTGGTCATGCTGACCCGCAATATTGATGTTTCTGTCGGCTCCATTACCGGCTTATGCGCGGTTATCATGGGGATGTCACTGAATGCGGGATTCAGTTTGCCCGTTTCCTGTTTGTTCACTCTTCTGCTCGGTATGTGTGCCGGGTTGTTTAACGGCGTGTTGGTCACCTGGCTAAAAATTCCCGCCATTGTTGCCACCCTTGGCACGCTGGGGCTTTACCGTGGATTCATGCTATTACTCACCGATGGTAAATGGATTGAAGGTCTGCCTGATGAACTGAAAAGTCTTTCCGCACCGCTATGGCTGAATATCTCGCCCATCGGCTGGTTGTTAATGATTTTGGTACTGGCAATGGCCTGGATCCTGGCAAAAACCGCTTTCGGCCGTGGCTTTTACGCAACAGGTGACAACCTGCAAGGCGCACGCCAGCTTGGTGTCCGTACAAACAGCATCCGGATTATCGCTTTTTCAGTTAACGGTGTTATGGCGGCTCTGGCCGGGATTGTTTTTGCTTCCCAGATTGGTTTTATCCCCAATCAAACCGGTAATGGGCTGGAAATGAAAGCTATCGCGGCTTGTGTGCTGGGCGGTATTAGTTTGCTCGGCGGGACAGGTTCGGTGATTGGCGCTATTTTAGGTGCATTTTTCCTGACCCAGATAAACAGCGGATTAGTGCTGCTAAAACTTCCTGCCTGGTGGAACGATTTTATTGCCGGATTTGTTCTGCTGGCCGTGCTGGTTTTTGACGGACGCCTGCGTTGTGCGATTGAGAAGAATATCCGCCAGCAGAAATATGCCCGTTTCCTCAAAAATGACAAAAATAATCAGGTGACATAATGAATATCGGTCAGCGTTATGGCTGGGAATTCGCCTTAGCCGTATTACTGGTTATGGAAATTTTGTTATTTGGTATAGCAAACCCACGCATGTTGGATATCAATATACTGTTATTCAGTACCAGTGATTTTATCTGTATCGGCATTGTTGCCCTGCCACTGACTATGGTTATCGTCAGTGGTGGTATTGATATCTCATTCGGTTCGACAATTGGCCTGTGTGCAATATCGCTGGGTGTGATGAATCAGGCGGATATCCCGATGGCCGCAGCCATTCCCCTGACGCTGATGGTCGGTGCAATGTGTGGCATAATCAATGCAGCGCTGATTTTATATACCGGCGTTAACCCCCTGGTTATTACGCTCGGTACTCTGTACCTGTTTGGTGGCAGTGCGCTTCTGCTTTCCGGTATTTTCGGCGCTACAGGTTATGAAGGGATTGGCGGCTTTCCACAGGCATTCACTGACTTCGCCAATCTGACTTTATTAGGCCTGCCTGTACCATTAGCTATGTTTATCATCTGTGTACTGGTTTTCTGGCTTTTCATGCATCGTACTCACAGTGGACGCAACATTTTTCTGATTGGTCAAAACAACAAAGCTGCCTACTATACCGCCATTCCGGTTGCCCGAACCCTGTATTTTATCTATTCCCTGACTGGTATCGCCGCCGCTATCGCCGCTATTGTGCTGGTTTCCTATTTTGGATCGGCGCGTTCTGATCTTGGTTCGTCATTTCTGATGCCGGCAATCACCGCCGTCGTATTAGGTGGGGCCAATATTTACGGCGGTTCGGGCTCAATTATCGGTACAGCACTGGCTATGCTGTTAATCGGTTATTTGCAACAGGGGTTACAGATGATCGGTATACCGAACCAGATATCCAGCGCCCTTTCCGGCGCACTGCTGATTATTGCGGTAGTAGGCCGTTCAATCAGTTTACATCGTCACCAAATCCGTGGCTGGATGCAACGCCGACGAAATCAGAAATTACCTTCCTGATCTCTACAGAGGTAACGTCATGCGGAAACCCAACAATAGGAGAAAGTAATGAAAGCACCAATCCTGAAAAAACTGGCGCTGATCAGTGTATTAAGTCTGGCTTGCACCTCTTGGGTACATGCAGCTGAAAGAATCGCTTTTATCCCTAAACTGGTCGGTGTCGGCTTTTTTACCAGTGGAGGTCAGGGAGCCGTAGCCGCCGGAAAAACACTAGGTGTCAGTGTGACCTATGATGGACCAACAGAGCCCAGTGTTGCCGGACAGGTCCAGCTTATCAATAATTTCGTCAACCAAGGCTATGACGCTATTGTGGTGTCTGCAGTTTCACCGGAAGGCTTGTGCCCTGCACTAAAACGGGCAATGAAACGGGGAGTGAAAATCCTGACCTGGGATTCAGACACTTCACCGGAATGCCGTTCTATCTATATCAATCAGGGAACACCAAATCAATTAGGCGGAATGCTGGTTGATATGACCGCTAATCAGGTGAAAAAAGAGCAGGCCAAAGTTGCGTTTTTTTACTCCAGCCCAACAGTCACCGACCAAAACCAATGGGTAAAACAAGCCAAAGATAAAATTGCCGCAGAGCACCCAGGTTGGGAAATTGTTACCACTCAGTTTGGTTATAACGATGCCACGAAATCCTTACAAACTGCAGAAGGGATTTTAAACGCCTGGAGTGATCTGGATGCAATTATTGCTCCGGATGCCAACGCCCTACCTGCGGCTGCACAGGCTGCGGAAAATCTGAAACGACAAGATGTTGCGATAGTGGGTTTCAGTACCCCCAATGTCATGCGCCCCTATCTTGAACGCGGCACCGTGAAACAATTTGGGCTATGGGATGTTGTGAGTCAAGGCAAGATTTCAATCCATGTCGCCAACGAATTACTCAGGAAAGGTGATTTAAATGTCGGCGATAAACTCGATATTCCTGATATTGGCACCGTCGCAGTTGCACCAAACAGCATTCAAGGCTACAGCTATGAAGCCAAAGGAAACGGTATTGTTGTTTTACCTGAACGGGTGATTTTCACCAAAGACAATATCAATCAGTACGATTTCTAATTCTACTGCCCGGCAATCTCCGCCATTAAGGGTTGCTGGCCCAGTGTAAGCTAGTTAGGAGAGGAAAAATGGCAGATTTAGACGATATTAAAGATGGTAAAGATTTTGGTCTTGATGTCCCGCAAAAGAACAGTTTATTTGAACTGAAAGGTTGCGGCGCACTTGATTGGGGAATGCAATCACGGCTATCACGTATTTTCAATCCCAAAACCAATCGAACGGTTATGCTGGCTTTCGACCACGGTTACTTTCAGGGGCCAACAACTGGCCTTGAGCGCATTGATATCAATATTGCGCCGTTGTTTCCGCATACTGATGTATTGATGTGTACCCGCGGTATTCTTCGCAGTCAGGTTCCGCCCGCAACCAATAAACCGGTGGTTTTACGTGCTTCCGGTGCCAACTCGATTCTGACGGAATTATCCAATGAAGCAGTCGCTGTCGCTATGGAAGACGCTTTACGCCTGAATGTCTGTGCGGTAGCCGCTCAGGTGTATATCGGCTCTGAACATGAGCATCAGTCGATCAAAAATATTATCAAGTTAGTCGATCAGGGAATGCGTAACGGGATGCCAACTATGGCAGTCACCGGCGTTGGCAAGGATATGGTTCGGGATCAACGTTATTTTTCTCTGGCGACCCGCATTGCTGCCGAAATGGGCGCGCAAATTATCAAAACTTACTATGTCGATACTGGCTTTGAACGTATTGCCAGCGGATGCCCGGTACCTATTGTGATCGCTGGTGGTAAAAAGCTGCCAGAAAAAGAGGCGCTGGAGATGTGTTATCAGGCAATTGATCAAGGCGCCGCGGGTGTCGATATGGGACGCAATATTTTCCAATCCGAAGCACCGGTTGCTATGTTGAAAGCCGTTCACGCGGTCGTACACCAGAATGAAAATGCCAGTAAAGCTTATGAGCTGTTTTTAAGTGAAAAAGGGTAAGGAGAATTGAGATGCACGTAACTATGGTTGAAATTAATGTTAAACAGGACAAATTAGATAAGTTTCTTGAAGTTTTCCGCTTCAATCATCTGGGTTCAATTCAGGAAGAAGGTAATTTGCGCTTTGATGTATTACGGGATGAAAATATTCCTACCCGTTTTTATATTTATGAAGCGTATGTCGATGAAGAGGCTGCCAATGCACATAAAAAAACACCTCATTATCTAAAATGTGTTGAAGAGCTTGCATCCCTGATATCTGAGCCAAGGAAGAAAACCTCTTTTATTGGTGTGATGCCAGAAATAAAATAAATAACATCAATATAACGATAAAAGATAATGCTGTTTATAATTTGCTGAAAAACCCGGGAGGGGATATCCCACCCGGGGATTCTATTCCTGCGTTTTTCTTGCCGATCAGTAAAATCAATGAGCAATAACGCCTAACAGAATATCCAAGTACCAAAGCCAACATTACTGAATATCATATTAGCAATACCGATATCGCTAATGAATCATTGCCTATAAATTAATTCAAATGGTTGACTTTTACTCAGATTACGCTATTTTTGAGGAATGGAAAGAGTCTTGATCAACATTCTCCTCATTAGAAGATACTAAATCAGAATACTTCAAAGTGCTTTCCAAACAGGCAGACATACCTACGTTTGACCTTTTGATAGCATGATGGAAGTTAGAAAAAGAGATGAAGCTAAAAATCAAACTACTTTCTTACATATACCATTCATACAAATGACACAGGAGTAAACATATTGTGGCTGACTTAATTTATTTAACAATAAAAGGGAAGGATCAGGGATTAATTTCCGCTGGTTGCTCGTCACTTGACTCAATTGGTAATAAATACCAGGCGAATCATCAGGATGAAATTTTGGTTTACAGTTTAAGCCACTCAATGTTGCGTAAGAAAAATGTCAATCATCAACCGGTGATAATTAAAAAGCCTGTCGATAAATCAACGCCTTTATTAGGTGTTGCAATTTCCAATAATGAATTATTGGATTGCTTTATTGATCTTTATCGGATAAGTTCAATTGGAGGACTGGAATTATATTTTAAATTAAAGCTCATCGGGGCTAAAATATTGGAATACAGTGTCCTCCATCCTAACTCTTTAGAACATAATGATCAGCAACCTCAAGAAACATTATCATTAATATATAAAAGCATAACATGGAGCCATGTTATCGCAGGGACGAGTGGTTATAGTATATGGGAAGATACGGTATATTAATACCTAATAAAATCCCCACTTATTTAGGAGGTGGGGTTTTACAACTTGAAAATAGGCTGCACTTTGTAAACCACTAAGTAAATCTCAATCCTTTTTACCTTCTTTTTGTTCTTCCTTTTCTTCACGATAAAACTTACTCACGGGCATCAGACAGGAATACGAAATAAAAAAGAACAAAGCACCATAAGTAATTGAATCATAATTATAGATACTAAAATAACGTGGAAATATATATATCAGCACTCCACCATTTACTAAAATAGTATATTGAATAAAAGTAAAAACTGAAAGAATAATAGAAAAAAACACTGCTTGAATATAAATCTTTACGTATCCTCTCAGCTTAAAAAGTATAATAAATACTAAAAAAGATATTGTGTAATAAACAATAACAAAAAAGATATTGTAATATGACAATGTCACATCATTATTCATTTTTTTCACCATTACTCTTACTTTCTTCTTCCTCTGCATCAGATGTATCACAATAAGATTTACTCACAGGTAAAAGACAAGAATATATAACTAAAAAAAACAAAGCCCCATAAAAAATTGAATCGTAATCGTAAATACTAAAATAATGTGGAAATATATACATCAGCACCCCACCATTTACTGCAATATTATATTGAACAGTATCAACAGCTATAAGGAAAATAGTAAAAAGCACTGCTTGAGTATGGACCCTTACGTACCCTCTTAGCTTAAAAAGCATAATAAATACGAAAATAGACATTATGTAATAAATAATAACAAAAAAGAAATTATAATATGATAATGTCACATTATCATTCATTTTTTTCACCATTAGAAATCGAATAAATACTGAAACCAGTCACAGCATCACCGATAATTTCAGCAATCAAAGGTACTTTCCCCATCTCTTGCCACCCTCTGATATAATCAGATTTAATATATCTAAATAGACGAAAAGTCCCAGGCCTCACAATAGATCTTACCATTCCGTACCCAGACAACCCCAGATCTACATAGCCATAAACCATATCACCATCAGCTTCACTATAACCAAGTGTTTTAGCCACATCACAATAAACACCTCTTGCCGGACCTGAAACCTCTTTTCTTAATAACAGGTAATACCCATTCTCATAAACATTATTTCCTCCTTGCACTAATAATGGAACACCAAAACCCGCACAAGCTGCACCGAGGGAGGCCACGCACACCCCAATACCGGCAAAAATTTGAGAACCACCACTAACAAAACCAACTTGTTTCAAAAATAAATTGATTCTTTCACCATTTTTTTCTTTTTGAACAATCAGATATTGCTGGCTATCGTTTATTCGCAGGTCAAATTCCTGTTTCTTCAGAT
This sequence comes from Photorhabdus khanii NC19, assembly GCF_000517265.1. Lineage (GTDB taxonomy): Bacteria > Pseudomonadota > Gammaproteobacteria > Enterobacterales > Enterobacteriaceae > Photorhabdus > Photorhabdus khanii. Next base: position 803,453 of record NZ_AYSJ01000002.1, on the reverse strand, counting down.
TATCTATTTCACTTTGAATGATTTCAATACCCCCATCAACAGACAAGCAATTTGAGCCTACCTCGTGATTAACCTTTCTTATTAGTTCATTCCGAAAAAAAAACGTTTTTGCTTCTAACATCAGAAAGATATCGTAAATTGAGCCTGGATGATATTTCATTTAACTCTCTAATTTTTGCCTCTAAACAACTATGATGCTTTGATGAAAATACCATTTTAACCTCTAAACTCGTTAATTCTAACTTATACGATCCTCAAACAACACGTGCATCGTTCCACCATCTTGTTTAAAAAATCACTGTAAACCCTGAATCCGTGGGTGCTGATTATAGATTCCAGTGGATAACCAACATTATTAAACCACAATAAATAAACAATCAATAGGTTTTCCTGCTGACAAAATACACTAGAATGAAAATACCAGCAAAGCCTATGAGTTGTTTTTGGGTGAAAAAAATAAGCAGGATAAATTCAATAGAATTCTCTCTAATATTTATTGAGTTCTTCTATTAAATCGTCTTGGCTCAATCCAGGAAGAAGGTAATTTACGTTTTGATGTATTACGGGATGAAAATATTCCTACCCGCTTCTATATTTATGAAGCATATATCGATGAGAAAGCTGCCAATGCACATAAAAAAACACTCCATTATCTGAAATGTGTTGAAGAGTTTGAACCCCTGATACCCAAACCAAGGAAGAAAACCTCTTTTATTGGTGTGGTGCCAGAAGTGAAATGGTAGATTCACATAATAAGTGCAACATCGTTGAATTATAACTTCGCTTCCAATGAGCCCGCTCACAGAATTAAAGAAAAAAGCCGAAAAATCCGGCTCTTCTGTTAGAATTAGGTCGGGTGCTTGAAGCCGTCTGCTTCAAGCCTCGGTAAGTTGCAGACAGCAAAAAGCCCCAAATGATCTTTCAATCAATTTGAGGCTTAATGTTATGTCCGAACAACATAATCTTAGCCTCTTAACTTCGTAAGGGCAAGAAAATGTCACGAAAACTGTTGCTGTATGGCCTGGTAGTGGTCTGTTTGACACTGTTAGCGTTTACTTGGCTTGTACGCGACTCACTGTGTGAGATCCGCATTCAACAAGCAAACATGGAGTTCGCGGCGTTTCTGAACTACGAAGTTAGAAGCTAACCGTGGGGCAGGGTTCTCCCTGCCCTTTCGGTGGTTATCGTTGTCGGATAAGGCTTCTAGCACCCAAATTAACAAACCTGTTAATACATCAACGCCTTTATTCGGTGTTGCAATTGCTAATAATGAATTATTGGATTGTTTTATTGATCTTTATCGGATAAGTTCAAATGGAGGGCTGGAATTATATTTAAAAAAACATAACACCATAACTAATTGAACTATAATCGTAACCAAGAGAAGCCACGCACACCCCAATACCGGCAAAAATTTGAGCCCCACCATCAACAGGCAAGCAATTTATTCCTACCTCTTAATTAACGCTTCTTATTAATTCATTCGTTTCGAAAAGAAAATCACTTACGCTTCTAACATCAGAAAGATATTGTAAAATGAACCTAGATTATTTCAACCAAAATAATCACTGTTTCTAACAGTGGAAATCCCACTGAATAAAAAATAACATAACTTGACTGCGGGATATTGATCTCATCAAAAGATGACCTTGTGGGAGAGATAACAATGAATAACCATTATGATGTTTTGATTATTGGCGCGGGTATTGCTGGCATTGGTGTAGCATGTCATTTAACAAAGAAATGTCCTGATAAGAAATTTATTATCTTAGATCGTCGCCATACAATAGGCGGTACCTGGGATTTATTTCGCTATCCGGGCATTCGCTCAGATTCAGATATGATGAGCTATGGCTATAAATTCCGTCCTTGGACAGACACCAGTATTTTTGCAGATGGGCCTTCAATTAAAAGTTATATCCATGCAACAGCAAAAGAGTATGAAATTGATAAGAAAATACAGTTTGGGATAAAAATCACGCAGACTGACTGGTCAAATGCGACTCGCCAGTGGACCGTTACCGCGATTGACGAAATCAGTGGTGAAACCCGGCAATTCACCTGTGATTTTCTCGTCGCTGCAACAGGTTATTACAACTATGATGAACCTTATTTACCTGAATTCCCCGGCATTGACGATTTCAAAGGCCCGGTAATTCACCCTCAACACTGGCCTGAAGGATTGAATTATAAAGGCAAGCGGGTTGTTGTCATTGGTAGCGGCGCAACAGCAGTCACTTTACTTCCTGCTATGGCAAATGATACTGAACATATCACGATGTTACAGCGCTCCCCGAGTTATGTTCTTTCAATACCAGGAAGAGATAAGATAGCAGAATACTGCAAAGGCATTATTCCCCAGCGCTGGATTTACACATTGAGTAGAAATCGCAATCTCTTTCTGTACCGTTTACTTTATAAAACGAGTCGACATTTACCTAACTTATTGAAATCGTTTTTGCTGGCGTCAGCTCGCAAACGTGTCGGCCCAGACTTTGACATGAAGCACTTTACTCCAAAGTATATGCCATGGGATGAACGTCTGTGTTTTATTCCCAGTAGTAACCTATTTAAGGTATTAAAAGAAGGTAAAGCATCTATCGTTACTGACCATATTGAACGCATAACTGAAAACGGTATCTTATTACAATCCGGCAAAGAATTACCTACGGATATTATTGTTACAGCGACCGGGCTGAAATTACATTTTATTGGTGGAATTGAACTCTCTATTGATGGGCAAAAACAACAAAGTCATGATCGAATGCTCTATAAGGGAACGTTGATACAAAATATCCCCAATTTTGCCTGTCTGTTTGGTTATATCAATAACGCTTGGACGTTGAAAGTTGATCTATCGGCGGAATACATCTGCCGTTTGTTGAACGAGATGGAGCGTCGCGGTGCGACGGTTGTGACACCATATGCTCAACCGGGTGAAATGCTGGAAGACGAAAATATTTTTGGTGCTTTAAAATCCGGTTATATAAAACGTGCAGGGGATTCTCTTCCTCGTCAGGGACGCAGCTCAACCTGGCAGGTTCCACATGATTACAAAAAAGATCAACAAGTTTTGGGACAGCCTATCGATGATGCCGCGTTGAAATGGACATAACCGCATCCACCCTGTCACGTTCTTGACGAGTCTGACACAAACCTCAGTGGGCAGAAACGACGAGTCCCGCCGCTTTTAATGCGTTTATGCCCTGCTGTTTGATATTTAATGCGGCATTGATGTCTCTATCATGTTCAATACCGCATTCAAGGCAGTGCCAGAAAAGAAGCTGATCATGTGCACCTGCTGGTAACCTATCCACCGAAATTAGCTGTCAGTGTCATGGTCAACAATCTAAAAGCCCGATAATTTAACACTGATATAACGAATTGACTAATCATCAGGATCACCACCACCTATATTTATTGGCACCATAGCAAGATCATCAATAATAGTTTCAATGTCTTCCATAGCGCTTTCTGATTCAGAAACAGATTTTGACTCGATAATAACGGATAAACTATTTTTATTTACACGATCCTCGAACAACATGACGGCTATTCCATCGTCCTGCTTAGAAGACCACTGTAAACCCTGAGCTTCAAAGTGTTGGTTATGGATTTTAGCAGCTAACCGTTGCGTAAAAGGGTATTTATCTGCTGTAGAATCAATTACCTGTGATTTGGTAAACCCCCATCGTCTTAATGTTCTGGCACTTAATTCAACTAAAACTAAATCTGTGACTGGTTCAATAACTGAGTATACTTTTTGGTTAAGGCCCTCATAATCAAATGGCAGCCCCTCTGAAGGCGATCCAACATCGTGAAAAAGTGTTTCCATCGCAGCTGTACCAAAATCCCCAGCACCATACAATGTCCCCGTTGCTTTTATCGGATTAAACCGCCCTGAGCCATAACCAGGATTAAACTGAACAGCAGAAAGTGCCTCATGGTGAAGACGATAAATAGGCTTTCCTGCTTTCCAGATACAATAATTACTTATACTCAATCTTTCTGGAAATTCTAGAGTTCCTTGTAATTCATGATCTTTTTTCTTAACCATGAACACCTCTTTCCAGTTCTCCCCTAGCAGCAATAAGGACTTGCTCTGGCATTGTTCTCAGGACTTCCTTGGGTTTTTTATTACCTAACCAACTATTATTTGAACCAAACCAAACAGCTAATCCCCAAGAAGTCTTTTTATCACCAAATAACGTGATTATTTTCTTAACAATATCAAGAGGCTTAAAATCTTCATTCAAGGCATATTGAGGAAAATAATCTTTACCATCAATCGTAATCGCAAAAATCTTATTACTGTTTTTCCATCTGTTCGGCCCTGCACTCTTATTGCTGGATTTAAACCCATACCCATCTGAAATAGCCACTGAGGTTAACCAGATTGAATCTGATAGAATTGATTCCTTTAAAGCCTTTCGGCGTGCTGAAAAACGAGTGTCACGATCCTGCTTATGTTCAGATGATAGTTTCCTGACAGAGTTATCTGCCTTATCGTCACAAATAGCAATAGAATTCACCGTCGCAACTGCGGCGTTTACTGCAACATATAAGGCTTTACTGTATTCAGAAGTACTAGCTATGTTACGATCCAGTTTGATAACTAAATATTCAGCATCTTTATCAATCTTACGATCGATGAGTTCAGATCCACTCAATGTTTCTACTTCCATTGATTTCTTCACCTTAGCGGACGAATACATTCTGGTTGTCATGGTGTACCTTCTCATAACAGCAATATGGATATATTCAATATATAGGATATATTGTGACTAGTCACCATAGCGCCAATAATAAATATTGTTGTTACATTGTAACCCTTATGTATAAACAAAATTTTTACTCAAAGGAGGAATATTCATTGCTGTTATAAGAAAGGAATTTAAGAATAAAAACAATGAGATCCACCTTTTCGGAGTTTAGCGATTCAACTCAAACAGAGAGCGAAATTAATCTATTTTTTGATTAAAAATGACTTCATCGAAATCATCATTACGCGTCAGCCACAGAAAAAGTGCTTTTAGAACATCAAGTGTAAATTCGTCAAAACGAACAGTAATTTCCTCCAGTGTCAGCCAGAACACATCGTCAATTCCTACTGCCTGTAAAACGACTTACTAAAACATGCTATTAATGCAATTCAATAATCACTCATCCAAAATATTTCACTAATCCTGTAATACCTGACTATATTAAGACAAGATTGAAGTCCTGCCAATATCACCACTGAACGAAGATTAAAATACGATAAATTCGTTTACCGCATTCCTTTTATATCACTGATAAATTTCAATATTTAACTACCCAAAGAAAGTGTTAAGTTAAATTTCGCAAATAAAACCACCTATCATATAAGTATAAAAACAACAGCCTGGCACCCATTAGAGCTGTAAATTACTGGGCTGCTCCAATCGGAGATTATAATCAATATACCTATATTGAAGTCTACCCCGGAGAAACTAAAACACTCACAGCACCGATTAATGCTATTTATTTCTATAGAATTGTAATCATCAATCTCAGCGATAGTATAACCGCAGAAATCGAAGTTACATCGCAGATATGGAACTGGGGCTAACCTCTGACCAGGTCGTGTCCCTCAACAATAATTGGCAATATTATTAAGGGGCACGGCCGAATATCACTAACACTGCAAGCATGACCAAATAGTTCATATTATAAATAGAACCATTATTGGTGGTAATAACTCAATCAATCAATTTATTGCTAAGAATAACAGCATCGAAATCATTATTACGCGTCAACCACAGAGAAAGTGCTTTCAACGAATCGGGGGTGAATTCGTCGCAACGCGCGGTGATTTCTGCCGGTGTCAGCCAGCATACATCATCAATTTCCGCTTCCTGTAAAGCAAATGGGCCATGACTGATGCAACTGAATAATGCGCCATAGATACGGCAATTCTGTTCCTCATAATAAAAACTACCGTGCTCGGCAAAAGGAACGCCTGCGATACCCAATTCTTCTTCTGCTTCGCGCCGGGCTGCATCCAACATATTTTCACCCGCCAGCGCAACGCCTCCTGCGGTCGCATCCAATTTTCCCGGATAAAAATCTTTAGTTTCTGTACGATGCTGAACCAGAATTTTTCCCATACCATTATGAACTACGATATAAGTGGCACGGTGCCGTAAACACTGGGCGCGCATCTGCTGACGTGTAGCCTGAGCAATGACTTCATTGTCTTCATTGACAATATCGATCCACTCAACACCCTCTGTATTCTCTTGTTCCATCTTTAAAAAACCTTTTTTATTAGCAAGAAATTGCAAGTCTATAGAATGGTTAACCTATTCAAAATCACCAAATTGATAGCGGCTCTACGAAGTTATTCGTTTCGGACGCTTCATGCAACCCTTTGACTGAACCCAAAATAGGGCACCTGATAAACCGTAATGCGATCAAATTCTTACCAGCAGTGATAACGGGGTTGATTACCTGCACCTTATCAACTTCAAAAACCAGAAAAGAGGGGCTAATTCATTTATGCCCCTCATTATGCCAGCATTATTTTACAGTGATCTATCATTTGGCTATTAATATCAATTCACCCATCGGGGTACTCAACCCATTCACCTTTTCCGTTAATTATAGTCACCTTCGGTATATTCATATGGATCCGTTTAATCTCAGTACCTTATATGGCTTAATACTTACGTAAACCAGATACTAATGTTACTAACAAGCATTTTCTCATATTTATCACATCCAATCCTCTCCAATCAGTACAAAATTATCCGTATAGCGTTTTAAAGCCAAATTACCCCATTTATTTTGTTTAGTATAAATAAGCGCTTGTGTTAACTGGTCGTCCATATGTAAAAACAGGGTATTACGTTGCCGAATATCAGGAACAACATCAGATCTTTCCGCCATTGTTCTTTCAAAGAATCGTTCCTTATCCCGATAAAAATGATATTTCCTCGGTTCAACTAACTCTGCAATTCGATCACCAATGTAATGAATATATTTAAACATACGGTGATCAGGCAGACTCAAGGCATCTTTTAACTTCGGGTTGTCATTACGTGGAAACCATTTAGCCCTATCTGCTTCGCTTATACGTTTAAAAAATTCTTTCTGAACCTCTAATATCTCCTTCATCTTATCTTCCGTTTCATGATTCAGTGATGGGATTAAATATAATTTTACGTCGACAGGTAATATATCACTAAGCTGTATAAAGTTATTTGAATCACTCTTTTTTAAAGCTTCAATAATCAGATTAGCTTTATAAAAGTGAACTATTTTTCCATGATGCAAGAAAACTTCATCACCTTTTGTCAAACCTAACAATTCAATAGTGCTGAATAAATAGCCCAGAGGCCCCCAATAATCATAAAGCCAGTTATCCAGGTCTTTTTCCGGGGGCGCAGAGGGAACCAAATCGTTTTCATTCAGATGGCGGTAATGCGTAATATCTTCCAGTTCTTGTACCGCACTGCGGGTTAATGTCCGCGGCATCCCATAACTGTACAAACAAGGATGATATTTTTTCAGTTGCGCGCTGTGTAACAACCCCAGAGCACCACCTAAACTATGCCCACAAACAAATAAGTTTCGGTTTTTAGCCAAATCAATAATTTTATCAGACATACTTTTATCAGAACCGGGAACTTTTAATTTGCCAATAAGATTAAATGCTTCCCAAAACCCCTTATGGACTTTACCATTCTCGACAAAACCACTACATACGCCGCCTTGACCACAGCCCAGTTTCAATGGCTGGTACATAATATCAGTGATGGCATTATCTATACTGGCCGTTCCCCGCCAACTGACAATAATGTCTTGTTGATTAGATGCATAAAATAGCTCAGTGTCTCCTAATGGGTTTTCACTCGCTTTTGAATCAATAAATACAACATCAGTATAACGTTCACGAAATGGCACATCATATACAATCGGAGAACGCGCTATTTTTTCTATTTTATTGGGTAATTGGGATATATCCAGCATCTGCTGGTTAAAAAAATGGGTGATAGAACCGGCTACATCAACATTATTATTAGAATATGACAGCACTCCCATTAACGCCAGGTTATACGCATTCACCAAGGAGTAATCAAGCTGATGATGTAACAATAATACCCAGGCTCTGAACGGACACACTTCCAGAACATACCGGCAGTTTATTGAGGGAATGCCAAAACCTTTCGGTACCGGGTCTGGGAAATGATAGTGTGGCGGTTTATCCTCTTTCCATTTATCAATCACAGGTAAGCCATCACTTATCTGACCGATGGTCACATAACGATATTGATGACCTTCTGCTTTGGTTTTCGATTTAACTACCGATGTATTGACATCGCGTTTTTCCCGTAATGGGCGCTGTTCCATTTCATCGGCTAATGGTTGAGCGCTGATATACAACGTTACTGGATCCGGCGACAAACTTTCTTCCCTAAGCAATCCTTGATCATTAGTTACTCCTTTACGTTCATCTCGCGGCTCCCCCTGGCTTATCAGGCGATAAGGCATATTAACTAATGGATTACCTTGTTCATCAACAAGTTGGAACTCCACCCAATGTTCCATAATTTTTTGACCATCAATAGAGTCTCGTGGGCATAATTCGCTCATAATTATTATTTTCCTTTTTTATGCTGAGAAAGTAATACAACGCTTATTATCAGTTCGATACATTAATAATAGTGGGAGAGAAAATTCATTCTCTCAAGCGTAATATCATAATAAAATTCAATAAATGCCAAATGAATATAATTATGAAAAACCACAGGGCAAAAAATAAGAAAACAGGAAAAATCTAATTTATTTAATTACTTTACTTAATAAGCATTAAGCCTAAAAAATAAAAATCCAAGCATTAATTTACTTAACAAAAATTTATTTCCATAATAAGAAAAAAATAACACATTGAATAACATGTAAAAACATTTATCACTCTAACTGTCATGATGAATCGTTAAATTTTATTTAAATGAACCAAATAATAAAAACATTCCATTCACTTAAAATAAAAATAAAAACTTAATGGTAATATACTATAAACTTATTATTGATATAAATATCATATCAATTATTTAGAATATATTCTCATTTAAACATTATTCAAAAGAATAAAAAAACATGCAGTTTATTGGTTCTCTCAATACCAGGCCTATTCACTCAATCTACGAGGATTTGGGGCAAGCATAGCCTAACGCGGTGATAAGGTTGACCACGCCACCTTATCCCGCTCCGATTCTTCATAAACGACGGTATTATTTCATTAACGCAGCAGAACCAATTTTTCTGATTAATTTTTACAATATTATCGTCTGTTTTTGATAGACGATCCTGTGCTTCGACCACATAATTTGGACAATATTTTAGTCGTACTCAATTATTTTTATGAGATTTGTTGATGTCCAAATTAGAGAAATTATGTGCAGATTTTGCCGCTCAGACTAACATTATGTTGAATCTTTCTACCGGCGCAGCGCAATTGAATATTGGTGATTATGGCCCCTGGTGGATAGAGGTAGACTCAACGGGATCTATGCTTACTTTCCATCATACAGTCACTTCATTTGTTGAGAATGATGCGGAATTTTGGCTCTCATTAAACAGTAATATCAATATACTTGGAGGAGCATGGCTCGCATTACATCAGCCAACGCGAACTATTCGTCTCTGCTTACTTCAGGATATAACACGAATCGATTCTATTGATTTGGTCAATATTTTGGGAAATCTGCAAAAAATAAGAGCTGAACTGCCTCTTCCCGAAATTAAACACACCACTTCAGCATCAACCCACGATATTTTAGTTTGATATGTTTTTTTAGAGAATAAATTCAAAAAACTCACAGAAGAAAAAAATAAAATAATGGAGAGAAAGTATGTCGAATCTTTCAATACAGAGCGCTAACACCAGGATTGATATTAATCATAATGAGTTGTCTCAAGCGGCTTCAACAGATAAAACTTGTCACTGTTGTGAACCGTTGCTAAATAATACCATTGATAATCCACTTACCGCACCAACCTCTGTTATCACACAATGGAATGAAAAATCCGTCGTAACCAACAAACAAATTGAAGCTAACATTTCCCGTTTAGCCAGCGAAAGTACTGCCGCCCATAAAACGGTTGATTCTCTCTTATCTAACTTGGTAAAACTTTTCGTTCGGGTGGAGGGTAATGAATTAACCGCAATCACTAAAATGCTTAATGCCTATACCGGAGATAAACCCGGATTCAGTATCTTAGGTCAGCTTGGTGCGGGTGGATTTACCCGAATCATGAGCGAAGCACAACAAAGCGGTGTGAGGTCTGATAGGGCAAATACAGAACCTCTGACATTGAGGGAGAAAGCCACTGCTTACTATGATCTGACTAACTCAGCTTATTTCCGGGATACTCTGGAGAAAATCTATTCATCACCTGAATTGAAATCAGAACTCAAGGATATAATTGATATTGGCTACCTGGAAAGTAAAAACTTTGCACCTGCCCGAGGTTCCACTAAAGAAAATCCCTTACCTGATCAGTTGGCTCTCTACACTTTTAAAAATGAAAATAAATTTAATGCCTCTGAAAACCCCGAATTATATCAGGTGACAAAACAGGAAAAAGGCAAAGAAGTTACAAGTAATCCTGCTCTGGCTGGCAATAGCCTGACAAAAGTCCAGAATGATTTCAGAACACCCGCTCCTGATAAGGATAGTGTCTGGTCATCTGCCGCTTCACTTGAAGCCGATAATCGTCTGACCAATCGGGAGTTGGAATTTGCTCGTTTAAACCCCCGCAACCGACTGGACAGAACTGACTATCAGTTTGGTCAATCAGGCCCCATCAAAGCACATCAAGAATTAGCGAAGGAAAACATTATAGTACAACGTGGTAATGGTTTTGCTGTCTGGAATGTGAAAGAAAATACAGGATTTTCTAAGGATACAGCCTTACACAATTTGCCAACTGTCGCTGCACCTTCAGGCACCACGGATCGTTTTATTACTGCGGCCAGGTTATTGGGCACGGGACTGAAAAATGATCTTTCTTTAGGTACTCCTGCTAACGGGGAATCACCGGAGCAGTCAATTCAGCGAGGGGAGCGGGAAATGAAAGAGCTAACCCGATGGCTGGCAACAGGTTATCTGGTTGATGATAATCACCATTCTATGATCGAAGTTAATTTAGGGGCGGCTAACCACGGTTTAGAGTCTCAATGGGGATTGAATCTCTATACCGAACCTTTCTCTTCTCCTATACATGCCAAGGGATTTAGCATATCCAGCCAGGAAATATTGGCAGAATTAGAAAATCGTGAGGATGTCCGCACAGATTACTCTACTTTCAAGAAAGATCTGTACGGTGGAAGTCGGGCAGTTGTTAACGCAAATGGCAGTATAAGAACGAATTCCAGATAACCATTCTTTTTTGCCACTTCATCTGATGATTCATGACCGGGGGAGTTGTTATCGGTTAAACTCACCCCCGGAAATACAGATGATCGTCAGCCAGTGCGGGAATTATCAAGAGTCTGAATTAGATGTTCTTAAATAGATCTAAGGTAATATAATATGTAATGCAATTTTATGTTCCACTGGAGGTTCTATGATCGACCTGTATTATGCCCCAACGCCAAATGGTCACAAAATCACGCTCTTTCTTGAAGAGACTGGCCTTCCTTACAACATTTACCGAATTGATATTGGTGCTGGAGATCAATTTAAACCTGAATTTCTTGCAATTTCTCCTAACAATAAAATTCCAGCTATTGTTGATCAACAACCCACCGATGGTGGCAAACCTGTTGCCATTTTTGAATCTGGCGCCATTTTGACTTATCTGGCAGAGAAAACGGGTAAGTTACTCAGCAAAGATATGCGTGAACGTATTCAAAGCCTGCAATGGCTGTTTTGGCAAATTGGCGGCTTTGGCCCAATGCTGGGACAAAATCACCATTTTAGTCACTTTGCGCCTGAGAAAGTCCCTTACGCGATTAATCGTTATCAAGAAGAAACACAACGCTTATATAAAGTTCTGAATACTCAATTGGAAAAAACATCCTATCTGGGTGGTCAGGAATACAGTATCGCTGATATCTCAACTTATCCGTGGGTTCGTGCCTATGAGCGTCAAAACATTGATCTGAGCGATTATCCAGCAGTGCAAAAATGGTTTGATACGATTAGCCAACGCTACGCTACCCAAATAGCCTACAGTAAAGCTTGATACCTGTCTGCGGGGTAACTATTTCCCCGCAAAACTTAATCCGGCTAACAGATGACTGTATTTTAAATCATCAGCTTTGATATCCCTGCTATAGTTTCTATATAAACTTAAGTTATAGGAGTGGCATATGCGTATTTTAATCACCGGAGGAACAGGCTTGATTGGTAGCCGTCTGGTTTTCCAGCTTCTTTCCCTATCCCATTCCATCACCATTCTGAGCCGCTCACCACAAAAAGTGTATTCTCTGTTCAGTAAACAAGCTGAATGCTGGACCACTCTGAAAGATAAAACGGACCTCAATGATTTTGATGCCGTTATTAATCTTGCTGGCGAACCCATAGCAAATAAACCTTGGACTTCCGCGCAAAAAGAAAAGCTGTGCCAGAGCCGCTGGACATTGACAGAACAACTCAGCAAGTTAATTAATGCCAGTCAGACACCACCAGAAGTCTTTATTTCCGGCTCTGCGGTGGGCTATTACGGCGATCAGAATCAAGCAGTTGTGACAGAACATGAGCCACCCAATGATGAATTTACTCATCAACTCTGCAAACGATGGGAACAACTTGCATTACAAGCTGCCAGTGATAAAACCCGTGTTTGTCTTTTGCGTACCGGCGTTGTATTGGCAAAAAACGGTGGAGCACTGAAAAAAATGTTACCGCTTTTCCGTCTTGGGCTTGGTGGCCCTATGGGTAGCGGAAAGCAGTATCTGCCCTGGATCCATATTGATGATATGGTAAATGGTATCTATTACCTGTTGAGGACGCCCGGTTTGAGTGGTCCTTTTAATATCACCGCCCCTTATCCGGTGCATAATGATCAGTTTGCCGCAACACTCGGAGAAGTATTGAACCGCCCTGCAATTATCCGCATACCTGCTTTTGTGCTGAAATTACTCATGGGAGAAGCTGCGGCATTGGTCCTGGGAGGACAGCAGGCAATACCGCATAAACTGGAACAAGCTGGTTTTGGCTTCCGCTATTTTCAGCTAAAGGAAGCTTTTGAAGACCTGCTACACACTAAATCTCAACACCTTTAGCGCCTTGCCAACGGGTAAACAGATCATGAGGTAGCTCGATATCAAACTGATCGAGCACCCGATTAACCGTCTGGTCAATAATATCCTGAATCTGTTCAGGCCGATGATAAAATGCAGGCACTGGCGGCATAATCACCGCCCCTATTTCTGCCGCCTGAGTCATCAACCTGAGATGCCCCAAATGTAATGGCGTTTCTCTCACACCAAGCACCAACTTACGGCCTTCTTTCAATACAACATCGGCCGCTCTGGTCACTAATCCATCGGTATAGCTGTGAACAATACCTGAAAGGGTTTTCATTGAACATGGCAAAACGACCATACCCGAAGTTTTGAACGAACCGGAAGAGATAGCAGCGGCTATATCTCTGTTGTCATACACGACATCAGACAGCGCCTGCACATCCCGTAAACTATAATCTGTTTCAAGCGCCAGTGTCTGGCGAGCGGACTGACTGATGACCAGATGTGTTTCTACGCCCTCAACTGGCTGTAAAACTTGCAGCAGCCTGACGCCATAAATAGCCCCGCTTGCTCCCGTAAGCCCCACGATCAATCTTTTCATTTTTTCCTCGTGCTGACACTGGACAGCAATTTAAATCCGAAGGGCATCAACCTTCATTATAGATATCCAGATTTTCAATTTCGTTCTGATTATTCAATGTCATTTCATCGTCTTTACGTAAATTTTCCAGATAATAGAGATAAGTCTGGTCAATGTCTTTGGTAACATAAATGCCATTGAATACTGAACATTCAAACTCTTCAATATCCGGGTTTTCTTCACGAACGGCATCAATCAGATCCGTTAAATCCTGGAATATCAACGCATCTGCACCAATGAGCTGGCGAATTTCATCAACTTCACGTCCATGAGCGATCAATTCATTTGCATTTGGCATATCAATGCCATAAACATTCGGGAAACGCACTTCCGGGGCCGCAGAAGCAAAATAAACCCTCTTCGCTCCCGCTTCACGGGCCATTTCAACAATTTGTTCTGATGTTGTACCACGAACAATAGAATCATCCACCAGCAGCACATTTTTATCGCGGAATTCCGCACGATTAGCATTCAGTTTACGGCGGACTGATTTCCGGCGCTCCTGTTGACCCGGCATAATAAATGTCCGACCAACATAACGGTTTTTCACAAACCCCTGACGGTAGGGTTTACCCAGTATACGGGCAATTTCCAGCGCAATATCGCAGGAAGTTTCAGGAATAGGAATAACCACATCAATATGCAGGTCTTCCCATTCACGGGCAATTTTCGTCCCCAGCTTATGCCCCATCCGCACACGGGCGTTATAAACCGAAATCTTATCAATAAAAGAGTCTGGACGGGCAAAATAGACAAATTCAAACAAACAGGGGGTCAGAGAAGGATTTTCAGCGCACTGGCAGGTAAATAACTGGCCTTTCTCAGTGATATAAACCGCTTCACCCGATGCAACATCCCGCAGGAATTCAAAACCCAGGGTATCCAATGCAACACTTTCAGAAGCGACCATATATTCATTACTGCCATCATTCAAAGTACGCTTGCCTAACACCAACGGACGTATACCATGTGGATCACGGAAAGCAACTAACCCATGACCGATAATCATCGCAATACAGGCATAAGCACCACGAACCTGTTTATGCATTGCCGCTACCGCGGCAAAAATATTGTCAGGCTCCAACGGATAATACTGGAAACGATCCAATTCATTAGCAAAAATATTGAGCAAAATCTCGGAATCTGACGTGGTATTCACATGGCGACGGGCATTTTCAAACAACATTCTTTTTAATTCATGCGCATTCGTCAAATTACCATTGTGTGTCAATGTAATACCAAATGGAGAGTTCACATAAAACGGCTGGGCTTCCGATGCACTGGAGCTGCCCGCAGTCGGATAGCGAACATGACCAATCCCAATCGTTCCCTGTAAACGCAGCATATGCCGGGTTTCAAACACATCTCTCACTAAACCATTGGCTTTGCGTAAACGAAACCCATTGTTACCATCAATAGTAGCAATGCCAGCAGCATCTTGCCCACGGTGCTGAAGCACCGTCAACGCATCATAAATCGACTGGTTAACCGGTGTAAAACCGACGATACCAACAATACCGCACATGTAGTTTTTCCTCATCAGCCAAGCGGAGAGGTATATTTCTCCGGCAGGAAACTTGACGCATTTTGCAGGTAGTCAAAGAACCACCTGATGATATGACTGAACTGTGGGATCAATTGTGACTGCTTCCAGTCATCACTTTGAGACAATGGTGTGAATGTATCCAGAAAAAACAGAATAGCAGCGACAATCAGCACACCACGCAATGCCCCAAAGCAGACTCCCAGTACCCGATCAGTACCCGACAATCCAGTCCGTTGCACAAGAGAACCTATCACATAGTTCACCACAGAACCGACAATCAACGTCGCAATAAACAGAAGCGCAATAGCGATTCCGTTACGCACCAGTTCATCTTCAAAACGGGTAAAATAGACCGCTAAGTAAGAGTAGAAGTGGCTTGCCACAAAGAAAGCACATCCCCAGGTGACCAGTGACAACGCCTCACGAATAAACCCACGAATCAGGCTAACTAATGCCGAGAAACCAATAATGGCAATAATAACGTAATCAATCCAAACCATATTTTAATTCCAAAATAGACGCCCCGGCATCCGTTTCAGGCGCATTTTAACAGAAAACGAAAACGTTTGCGTAGCAGATTTCCTATTCCACTGAAAATAATTAGCGGCGATATAGGAAACTCATTATCGCCGCGGTCACTTAATATTTATTACTTAATTTCATCACAATTATCCTATTCGTCACATAGGCACCGTCAGCTTTATTACGGTCTATAACTTCTTACCTGACCTTGTAATCCTGTCAGATTTTTCAGTTCTGATAACGCCGAATCGAGTTGCTGTTTAGACGCATTCGGGCCGACATATATTCTGGTTAACTGCCCGTGCACCGGAGATGAAGGTACTGTATAGACCTGATAACCCGACAAACGCAGCCTGGCAACAATTTCATCCACCTTTCCTGCATTTTTCAAAGCACCCAGTTGTACGATATAAGCTTGCCCTTGCGGTGCTTTTTCAACCGGTTTAACTTCATGTTTCGGTTCTGGTTTAATCTCTGGTTTAGCCGGGACCGGCTGCTTAACGTCCGGTTTTTGTTCAGGTTTAATCTGTGGTTGAGGCTTAACTTCTGGCTGAACAGCAGGAGGCGCTATCGGTGCAGGCGACGGTGGAATTGTCACCAATGGTATTTCCGGCTGCTCCAGAGTTTCCGGCAGCAATGCCTCTGTCTCATCTTCCAGAGGCATGGATAATATTGGCGAATTAAGGGGAGGAATAGATTCAATTTCTTGCTCATCCCCAGGCTTAGGAACCAAGGGAATTGATGCAAACTTATCTTCGTTATATTTCTTGTTGCCGTCCAACAATGCAGGCAACACAATAACACCCAGTGCTACCAATACAATTGTACCGACCAAACGATTTTGAAATTTACTTGCCACTTCGCTTCTCCCTGTCCAGAGCCTCCATGACATACGCTACTGTGTGGAATGAACCACAAACGACAACAATATCCTGTTCATCAGCGTCTGCCATTGCCTGATACCAGGCATTTTCCACATCAGTAAATACCCGTGGTTGTTCAAGATGTTGAGCCAGTGCCTGTGCATCTGCGCCACGCGGTTCAGTCAACGGAGCACAATACCACTCATTAATTTGCTGTGACAGGCAAGCCAGTGTGCCGGCAATATCTTTATCACCAAGCATACCCACTACACCCAGAATTTTGCTGCCCGGTTGACGGGGCAACAGGGCTAATTTCTGCACCAGATAAGCGGCTGCGTGTGGGTTATGCGCCACATCCAGAATTAACAACGGCTTTTCATGAACTATTTGGAAACGCCCAGGCAACTGCGCATTTTGCAACCCCTGATGGATGGCATTTTCATTAATAGCCTGACTGACTTTATCCCCTTGTCGTAACAGGCAACAAATAACACCCATTGCGGTTGCAGCATTCATCAAAGGAACATTTGGCAAAGGCAGATTACTAAATAGCCTATCATCAGATTGCCAGTGCCAATCTTTCTCCTGTTGAGAAAATCGCCAGTCAATACCACAGCGGAACAACTTGGCCCCCAATTCATCGGCGACTTCTGCAATAGAAGATGGCATATCCGGCTCACCAACTACGGCAAAACGATCTTTGCGGAAAATACCCGCTTTCTCACGACCAATATGTTCGCGATCAGCCCCCAACCAATCAATATGATCGAGTGCAATACTGGTAACGGCTGCAATATCGGCATCCACAATATTAGTCGCATCCAGCCGTCCACCTAAGCCGACTTCTAAGATGACGACATCCAGACAAGCTTCTTTAAACAGTTGCAGAGCCGCTAATGTGCCATATTCAAAATGAGTCAGTGAAATATCACCACGACGGGATTCAATATCCGCAAATACACGACAGAACGCCTGTTCAGGTAACTCTTTACCCTGAATACGGACTCTTTCGGTATAACGTACAAGATGCGGTGAGCTGTAAACGCCCACTCTCAACCCAGCCGCCAACAGAACAGCTTCGATAGTGCAACAAGTGGTACCTTTACCATTAGTACCGGATACGGTTATCACCTTAGGCGCGGGATTAACCAATTCCAAGGTTCGGGCAAGTTTACCCACACGTTCAAGCCCCATATCAATGGCTTTAGTATGCAGTTTTTCAAGATAGGAAAGCCACGTCGTCAGTGACGACGTGGCTTGAGGAATTTGCAAAGTGTCAGACATCTTCTTTATTAGTACTTATTTGAATATTCGCATCAACATCAGCGGGTTCTGCCACAAATTCAGCAACAATGGGTTTAGTACCGGGTTGCGGCTGATGAGTCAGTTTAGCAAGCAAACTGGCAAGTGTGTCTCGTATTTCAGGACGACGAACAATCATGTCAATCGCCCCCTTTTCCAACAAAAACTCACTGCGCTGGAAACCTGGCGGCAATTTCTCACGTACTGTCTGCTCAATAACACGTGGCCCGGCAAAGCCAATCAATGCCTTCGGTTCAGCAATATTGATATCACCCAACATTGCCAGACTCGCTGAAACACCGCCCATTGTCGGATCAGTCATCACAGAGATGTAAGGCAAACCACGCTCCTGCATTTTTGCCAAAGCAGCACTGGTTTTCGCCATCTGCATCAGTGACATCAGCGCTTCTTGCATACGGGCACCACCACTGGAAGAAAAACAGATCAGAGGGCAATTGTCTTCCAGTGCCTGTTCCACCGCACGAACAAAACGGGCACCAACAACAGAAGCCATTGAACCACCCATAAACGCAAATTCAAAAGCAGCAACAACAACCGGCATACCACTCAACGTGCCTTTCATCACGATCAGTGCGTCTTTCTCTTCAGTTTGCTTTTGTGCTGCCGATATACGGTCTTTATACTTTTTAGAATCGCGGAATTTCAGAATATCTTTTGGCTCTAATTCCGCCCCTAATTCAGTTTTTGTCCCTTCATCAAGAAGAGTCTCCAACCGGGTACGCGCTGAAATACGCATGTGATGATCACATTTAGGGCAAACCTCAAGATTGCGCTCTAACTCAGCACGGTAGAGCACCTGACTGCAACTATCACATTTAGTCCAAACCCCTTCAGGGATATTCGCCTTACGAGTTTGGGTAATGTTGCTTTTATTAAGAATTTTTTCAATCCAGCTCATTGAATGATCTTTCCGTCTGAATCTGGCTTATGCCAGTTTTGTTATGTGTGCCATTAAACCACAATGCTATTACAGTGTGGATAAAAAACTGCTCAAACCTGTTACGGGTTATTGGTTTTCTGTTTCATCGCCGCACGGCGGTGACGCCAGATTTCAATCACTCCAGGCAGGATTGAGATAAAGATGATAGCAACAATCAACAGTTTCAAATTCTGTTGTACCATTGACATATCACCGAATATATAACCAGCATAGGTGAATAACAGTACCCAAACCAGTGCGCCAATCACGTTATAAGCAGCAAAATGACGATAAGACATTTTCCCCATGCCTGCAACGAATGGTGCAAATGTTCTGATAATGGGTACAAATCGCGCTAAAATAATGGCTTTCCCACCATGTTTTTCATAAAACTCATGTGTTTTATCCAGATAACTCCGGCGGAAAATTTTCGAATCCGGATTGGTAAATAATCTTTCGCCAAAGACACGGCCAATAGCATAGTTCACCGCATCGCCAATAATAGCCGCAATAATCATCAATATCACCATGATATGCACATTCAGATCATTGGAATCCAACGCCGCTAAAGCACCCGCAACAAATAAAAGCGAATCTCCCGGCAGAAATGGAGTCACCACCAACCCTGTTTCACAAAACAGAATCAGGAACAGAATGCCATATATCCAATGACCATATTGTGCGACAAGTTCCGCTAAGTGCATGTCAATATGGAGAATAAAATCAATAATAAATTTAGTAAAATCAACGAAATGAGTCAGAAATTCCATAATATTCCCCGTTATACCAAAACATCCTTGTCGGCAACCAAAATGTTAAATCAGATCATCTGCCAGAAACAGAGGCCCCATAACCGATCCCGGCAAACCAAACTGCGCTGGATAATCAACGGCAACCAGATATAATCCTGCCGCTTTGGCCGTCGCAGCGGCTTTTGTCCGGTCTTTTACCGCAAGCAATTGAGCCATCCAGTTAATATCCTGATTCCCACAACCAATTTCCATCAGGCTACCGACAATATTACGCACCATATGATGCACAAAAGCGTTGGCTTTAATATCTATTACGACGTAATACCCGTAACGGTTGACATTAATATGCATCACATTACGCCAGGGTGTTTTGGATTGGCATTGAACCGCACGGAAAGAGGTAAAATCATTTTCCCCCAACAAACACTGCGCGGCCTGATGCATCCGCTTTTCATCCAATGGATAATGAAAATGTGTCACGCCACAGGCCAGTACTGCCGGACGATAACGATGATTAAAAATAATATAACGATACCGCCGGGCAGTCGCGCTGAAACGGGCATGGAAATCCTCATTCACGGTTTTTACCCAACGAACAGCAATATCCGGTGGTAAATGTGCGTTCACTCCCATTGTCCACGCCGCATCCTTGCGCTGCACAGACGTTTCAAAATGAACGACTTGCCCTGTTGCATGTACTCCAGCATCGGTCCGGCCGGCACAAAATACCGATATGGGTTCATTAGCGACTTTTGATAACGCTTCCTCAAGACACCCCTGAACACTTTTCACTTCCTGCTGGCGCTGCCAACCATAATACCGGCTGCCATCGTACTCAATGCCCAATGCAATTTTCATTTTTGAACCTGGCACAGATGCTGTTTGTTCTGTACCAAACATCAGTAAAATTGCTCCTGAATCAGTTTTTCCGCAGTCTCAACCGCCATCAGCGCACCACCAAACCGAATATTGTCGGCTACAGACCAGAATTGTAATACTTCCGGCATACCATAATCATTACGCAGACAGCCAATACTCAACAAATCATTACCAGATGCGTCTGTCACCGGAGTCGGATAATCGCCTTCATCAGAAACATGAATATCAACCATCCGCTCTAACTCTTCACGGGCTTCTTCCACACCAACCGGGCGCAATGTTTCCAAATGGACTACCTGAGCATTACCATAAAAAACCGAAGACTGAACGCAACTGACTGAAATCGGCAGCCCCTCATCCTGTAAAATTTTGCGTATCTGATCCACAAGACAGCGCTCTTCACGCACCGAGCCTTCGGCATCTGCCAGCAACGGTAAAAGATTAAATGCCAATTGCTTGCTAAAACGACCTGGCTCGGGTGGGATACCGTTAAGTAAACGAGCGCTCTGACCGGCTAATTCATCAACCGCCGCTTTGCCGTGAATGGAGGCAGAGAGCAAATTAGTCAAATGTAAGCGTGCAATTCCTGCGGCGTCAACCAACGGTTTAATTGCTGTCAGCACCTGACTGGTCATGCAATCTGCCAAGGCGACAATATTACGGTTACGATAATCCGCCAACGCATGAGGATTCACACCCGGGACAACCAGGGGAACATCCGGCTCCATAGCAAATAATCCGCTGCTATCGAGCACCAGACAACCTGCTTCTGCCGCTTGTTCAGCATACTGTGCCGTAGCTTCTGTTCCGGCCACAAAAAAAGCGAGTTGCACCTGTGACCAGTCAAAATCAGCAACATCACGGACAATTAAACTTTTACCATTAAAACGCAGGTTTTCACCGGCACTATGTTCACTGGCAAGAGGATACAGTTCACCAACGGGAAACTGACGCTCCTGTAATAACGCCAGTATCGCTTCACCTACCGCGCCTGTCGCACCCAACAGGGCAATATTCCATCCTTCCGACATGTTGGTTTTCTCCACCTTATCTTTCTGATATGCAGGCATATTTCTGCACGAATTAAATCAGTTCTGTACTGAAACCAAGAGCGGCTAACAACTCAGCACTCTCTCTGTTATCACAACATACAGTTAGGGATGACCATTCCCGACGTTCCAGATAGTTTTTGCGCAGAAGATCGAATTGCCCTTTCTGACCGGCAACCTGCCGTAACGGGGTATCATCGCGGCGCACATCATACACTAAATGTATCAATCGCTTTAATGTGCTTTGAGTCACATTTCCATGCAGAGTGACCCGGCTGAAATCAGGCTCAGGCAACAGCTCAGATAAGGCAACTTTACGGGGTTGATCAAGGAATCCACAATAAGCCTCAAATACCTGTGTAGTGCCGCGTGCCTTACCTTCGAGGGTATAACCCGCGATATGCGGAGTACCTATATCGACTAATTCCAGCAATGGCAGGGATAAATCAGGTTCTGGTTCCCAAACATCCAGCACAACACTGAGTTTTTTACCACGCGTCAACTCGGCAAGCAGGGCCTGATTATCAACAACTTCACCCCGGCTGGCGTTAATCAATATGCGGTTATCCGGCAAAGCCGACAATAATTCAGTACCCGCCAGATGAAGTGTTTTATATGGGCCTGATTTACTCAGTGGCGTATGGAATGTCAGAATATCCGCCTCTTTGACCAGTTTCTCCAATGGCCAAAATTCACCGGCATCACCTCTTTCAGCTCTTGGCGGATCACATAAGAGTGTCCGTATACCAAGGGTAGATAACCGCTCTGCCAGCCGGCCACCGACATTACCGACACCAATGATCCCCACAACTTTATCTTTGAGTTCAAAATTGTCACGTTCAGCCAGTAACATTAATGCGGAGAAAACATATTCAACCACAGCAATGGCATTGCATCCCGGCGCAGCAGAAAACCCGATTCCCGCCTGAGATAACCACTGTTGATCCACATGGTCCGTACCCGCGGTTGCCGTACCGATAAATTTTACCGTGCTGCCTTTCAGCAATTCTTCATTAACTTGAGTCACCGAGCGAACCATAAACGCATCCGCGTCATCCAGTGCTCCTTCCGGCACCGGGCGCCCAGAAATAGCGTGTACATCCCCTAATTGCTGAAACAGTTGTTCAGCATAAGGCATATTTTCATCAACCAGAATCTTCACTTCATTCCATCCTGTGGCATAAAACGGACGTAGCCGGCTATTTTGCCATTTAATCGTAATAAAACCCATCACGACGGTTTCTTTTATTGTTAGCCTTTTCTGAAACGCTCCGGTGTCGTACCCGCCAGTTGCTGAAACATCGCAATAAAAGCAGAAGATGAGCTGTAACCTACATCAAACGCGACTTCATTAACGGTTTTCCCTTGTTCCAGCAAAGAAATAGCATGGATAAACCGCAGCCGTTGCCGCCACTCACTAAATGATATGCCTAATTCTTGCCGGCAACGCCGTGACAAAGTACGTTCTGAGGTATAACGCTGTTTTGCCCATTGTGCCAATGACGTATTATCAGCCGGATTGCGTTCAAGTTCCTGTAATATCGGTGCTAAAAGTTTATCTTTAGATAAAGGCAGATAGGTATGCTGAACAGGAGACTGAATGAGTTGATCAATCAGCACTTGAGCCAGCCGTAAATCCTGTTCTGTTTCCGGTATTTTTAATTTACGTTCAAAACAATCAGCCATAATCGTATTGAATATTGAGCTAAGACGAATAATACAAGGAGCATCCGGCAATAATTTCCCCCACTCAGGAGAGATATCTATTGCCCTGAATCTCATGGATTTTCTACTATATCCCGAATGCTCTATTCCTTCCGGTATCCAGACACAGAATTGCGTCGGCGCTAAGAAATGTTGTCCCCCAGCATTCATTGCCATTACACCACAGACGACATAAATAAGTTGCCCGAATGGATGGGTATGACGTAAACACTCGGTGTCCGCACTGAATAATTCGCTACGAAAAGAAATACTCGCCGGAATATCCATATACTTTACAGGGATATGAAGTTTTTCTGCCATATTGTCTCAATTGCCTTATCCATTGTCTGATTATCGTTATATATAATAAATCAGACACCATTAGACTAAACACTCATTTTTATCTCAATGCGACTCATCTATATGAATATGATTTTCCCGCTTCTGGCAGTCCTGATTTGGTCAATTAATGCCGTGGTGAGTAAAGCCTCCGCTACAGCAATTGATCCAGCTGCAATCTCTTTTTATCGCTGGTTCCTGGCCTTTCTCGCATTAACTCCCTTTGTTGTGCTGCCTGTTATTCGCCAATGGAAAACAATCTGTCAATATTGGTGGAAGTTATTAATTCTTGGTGCACTTGGTATGGTACTTTACCAAAGCCTGGCCTATTACGCTGCACACAGTATCAGTGCAACATTTATGGGAATTTTTAGCTCATTGATTCCTCTTTTGACTGTTGTCATCAGTATATTTGTTTTACGTGTTGTCCCCACTGTTGGTATTGCTCTTGGTACTGTGCTATCGCTGTTTGGTTTAGTCTGGTTAGTCAGTACCGGTGATCCCATGTCATTGTTGCAACACGGTTTAGGCCGCGGTGAATTAATGATGTTGATTGCTTCCACCTCCTACGCACTCTATGGCGTATTAACCAAACACTGGTCTATTCCATTGCCAAACTGGCAATCCCTGTATGTGCAGATTACTTTTGGTGTCCTGTTATTACTGCCAAATTTCTTGTTGACCGACGATGTTCAATTGAATGCCAACAATATCTCGTTAGTCTTATTCGCCGGTATTCCCGCCTCTATCCTTGCCCCTTATTTATGGATACAAGGTGTCATAAAACTTGGTGCTAATACTACTGCCATATTTATGAATTTGACGCCAATATTTACAACGATTATCGCTATTCTGGTTCTGCACGAAAAAATTCACAGTTACCATCTGATCGGTGGCGGCATAACACTATTAGGTGTCGTACTGGCACAACAATTACGTGCTCCTCTTTTTGGCCGTAAAACAGAAAAACCGCAGAAAACTAATCATCAGAAAGCCTGAAAGGAATTCTTACTAATAAGCCGCCCAGTGTTTCACTGGGCAGTAATTGTGGATGAGTACCATGATAAAGACTAATGTCTTTTACCAGAGCTAATCCCAGCCCTGCCCCTTCATGCCCCGCAGCATTATCAAGACGATTAAAAGCCATCAGTGACAAATTGACTTCTTCTTCAGCAATCCCCGGCCCACTGTCATCCACTTCCAAATAACAATATGTCTTACAAGGGCTGAGAATAATTCTGGAAGTCACCATTCCGCCCTCCGGCGTATATTTAATTGCATTGTCTAATAAGTTGGCGCACATTTCTGTCAGTAATACAGGTTCGCCTTTTATCCACTGAGTATTTTCTCCTTCATAACCCAAATCAATATATTTACTTTCAGCCTGTTGCAAACGAGAAAAACATGCCTGTTGCAACAATTCGACTAAATTGACCGGCTTATAATCTTGAACCGCTTCCTTTTCATGCGCTTTTAAACGAGAGAGTTGTAATAAACGGTCTGTCAGAGAAATCGTATTTTCCAACGTACTATCAATAGCCCGCAAGCTCTCTTTCCATTGTTCGGGAGCTTGGCTGGCAAGTGCGACCGCCACCTGGGTTTTCAATACCGTTAATGGTGTTCTGAGTTGATGAGAAGCATCCGCACTGAATCTTTTCTGTCGGCTAACCATCAGTTTCAGCCGCTCTATATAGCGGTTAAGTGCATGTAATAACGGAGAAAGTTCTGACCACGGCAACATATCCGGTAACGGAGTCAGATCATTAGCGGGGCGACGAACCATGACACCAGAAAGTTTATGTAGTGGTTTGAGTAATTGTTTCAACAGAAAATAAGCCAGAATCAGCGTCAGCCCGACAACGGCTCCCTGACTCAGCAAAGAAGATATTAATAATTGTTGCGCAAGGTAATGACGGGAAGCCACTGTTTCAGCAACCAGTATTAACGCCATTCCCATCATTCCACCTTCATTGATCGGCTGATAAAATGCAGCAACCCGAATAGGCTGCCCATGATATTCCGCATCATAAAAATAGACCAACGCAGTGTATAAATTGGAACGCGGTGTATATTCAGGTATCAATGGCAAATCGTCATAACCAGAAATTGTTTTCCCTTCAGGAGATAACACCTGATAGAACAGCCGATCATTCATATTTCGCTCAAAACTATCCAGAACCACATAAGGCACATCAACAATTAACTGCTTATTCTTAACTGTCAACCGTTCTGCCACGGTTCGGGCTGATGCCAGTAAAGTACGATCATAAGCCAATGTAGCCGCATTTTTTGCACTGAAATAATGGGTATAAACAGATAGACCGCCTAACAAAAACAGCGGAACGCCAAAAAACAAGAGTAACTGATGAAACAGTGACTTCGGCACTTTGAATAATTTCATCCGTTCTGGCACTCCAGACGATAACCTAATCCCCGTAATGTACTGATCCCTACACTGCTACCTGATAGTTTTTTCCGAACCCGATGTACATAAAGTTCAATACTTTGTGGATTCGCCTCATCTGACAGTGCAAATACTTGTTCAAAGAGCTGTTGTTTAGAAACCGGCCTTCCCCGACGATGGAACAGTGTTGTCAAAACAGAGAGTTCCCGCGGTGTCAAAGCCAGTGGCTCATCGCCCAAAATAAAATAACCTTCATCCTGATAAACCAGGGAGCCAAATGTCGGAGTCTCCTGAGAAATATTTGCACTACGCCGAAGTAATGCCCGGATACGCGCTTCTAATTCCTGTAAATCAAAAGGTTTAGTCAAATAATCATCAGCGCCAGAATTAAGCCCTTTGACCCGATCAGAAACATCAGCCTTAGCCGTCAATAATAATACCGGCAGATTTTGTCCCCGCTTACGCAAACGAACTAACAGAGAAAGGCCATCCAACCTTGGCAAAGAAACATCCAGAATCAACAATGCATAATTTTCTGTCTGCAATAATTGATCGGCAACGATGCCATCACTGGCAACATCTACAGCAAACCCTGCACTACTCAGTGCTTTTTGCAGCCAATGCAATAATTCAGGGTGGTCTTCCACTAATAATAAGCGCATATTTTAAATATCTAATCGATTAATATAATTACAAAGGCGGATTCGACTAATAAGTGCAATTTTTCAGAAAGGCGGTCAGTTGCTATAGTAGGCACCTTTCCCGCCACAGGAAAATGCACTATGGCCTATACACAACTGACCGAGACAGAAAGATATCAGATTTCCAGTTTAAAAAAAGCGGGTTTTTCACAGCGTTTCATTGCTGAGTCACTTAAGCGAAGCCCGTCGACCATCAGCAGAGAATTGAAGAGAAATCAAGAAGTCCAGACATACTGCCCTGAACAGGCTCATTTGAAGGTATTGGCTCGTCGTCATTTTGCTAAGAAAGCCGTGAAAATAACGCCGGAAGTAAAAAAATGGATAAAACGGTTAATTTGGAAAGACTTAAGTCCTGAACAGGTGGCTGATTATTTAAAGCAACATAAAGGGATATCTTTGCATCATGAGACAATTTATAGACTGATTTATAAAGATAAAATAGAGGGGGGTGATTTATGGCAACATCTGCGAATNGCCAGAAAACCCTATCGTAANCGTTATGGTAGCTATGAAAGAAGAGGCAAAATTAAAAATCGGGTCAGTATTGATGAACGCCCGGAAATTGTTGATAAAAAAGAACGTATTGGCGACTGGGAAGGAGATACGATAATAGGGAAAGGAAAAAAAAGTGTCTTATTAACATTGGTTGACCGCAAGACGCTGTATACAATTATCGTTAAACTTGATAGCAAGCGAGCTTCAGAAGTCGCGAAAGCGGCAGTGAAAGTATTATTTCCGTTAAAACAAAAGGTTAAGACCATCACGTTCGATAACGGTCTGGAGTTCGCAGATCATGAAATCATCAGTGAAAAATTAGAAACCCAAATTTACTTTGCTCACCCTTATTCGCCTTGGGAAAGAGGGATCAATGAGAATATCAATGGGTTAATCAGACAATACTTTCCAAAGGGAACCGATTTTAATGAAATCTCTGATCAGGAAATAAATTTTGTGGTAAACCGATTAAATAATCGCCCCCGGAAAACACGGGGTGGGAAAACACCGAATGAATTATTTAAGGGAATACGAACATGTTTACTTCCAGATTAACGATGTTGCACTTATTATGTGAATCTACCAAACATAACTATTTTCCCAATTTATATTACTGCTTGTAATATTCTGAAAAATAGTCGGACATTTAGAATCTATCTTACTTAACCCATTTTATTTACCGTTCAGCGCCATTCATTCCAGAATATAGGTGCTATAATTAACATAACTCAGTCCAACGAGTGATTTGTGATTTTTTGCGATTATTCAGATCGCAAAAACCAGATTAAGTTCCTTTCGAGTGATCTACTGTTTTGAAACGCTATTTAAGCCAGAAAAGCGAAATAATCCCTCATATAGGAGAAGTCACATGCCACACATTGAGCCAGATGAAACACAAGAATGTACCATTTGTTTAGAAAATAACGACAAGCCCTTTTACCAACTCAGTTGTAATCACGGCAGCCCCGAAAGCCATCCAATGCACACGGAATGTTTAAAGCAATTCTTCCAATCTCAAGTTGACTCAAATAGTGTCCCTGGAATAGCTTACGTGACATGCCCTTGCTGCCGACAAAATCCAGCACCACTTAACATCGATGAAATTATGCGCTCCTAGCAATCAATTAAATTAAGTATGAAGATGTAAAGCCATTAAACAGCCGCCTATAATGCGGCTGTTTCGATTAGGATTTTTGCTTTATATCTTCATCCACATTAGGCGCAAGTTACGGCTATTTTTACCAAAAACCACACCACCTTCGAACAATTTCTCTTTGAGCAGCCTAACACCAAACAAAGCAACATCAGCACCACGAGAAACTTACAACAAACCAAAACAAAAAAGAAAGTCTGTCGCCATTTATTAACTCATTAATGCGAAACGCTACGCAAATTAAGCGATTGAAATCACATATCAACAACTTTTCTTGTTAATGAAAGGTAAATGAAAGGTTTTGTTATTATCAATTAAGTCAACCAGACCTGTTTTATGGTGGCTATATCTTACACGGGTATCAATGGAACAACTAAATGAAAACTATAATAATCAAAACATTAGCAGCAACCGTTTTACTATTTAGCGCAAGCAGTGTTTTTGCTGCCGATGCCCCTAGCAGAACTGAATGTATTGCCCCGGCAAAACCGGGTGGCGGGTTTGATCTGACTTGCAAGCTGGTACAGGTTTCGTTACTGGATACGAAAGAGATCAGTAAACCTATACGTGTCACCTTTATGCCCGGCGGTGTTGGTGCTGTCGCTTACAACGCTATCGTGGCACAGCGGCCTGCTGAAGCGGGAACTATCGTTGCCTTTTCCGGTGGCTCTTTGCTCAATTTGTCTCAAGGAAAATTTGGCCGCTACAACGTTAATGATGTTCGCTGGCTGGCAAGTGTTGGCACTGATTTTGGCATGATTGCTGTCCGTGCTGATTCTCCTTATAAAACCTTGAATGATTTGATGAATGCTTTCAAAGATAACCCCACCAGCATTGTGTTTGGTGCCGGCGCTTCTATCGGCAGTCAAGACTGGATGAAAACAGCACTGCTGGCAAAAGAGGTTGGTATTGATCCTCACAAAATGCGTTACGTCGCTTTTGAGGGAGGTGGTGAACCGGTCACTGCTCTGCTGGGTAATCATATTCAGGCTGTCTCCGGCGATCTGAGCGAGATGGTGCCTTACCTGAATGGAGACAAAATCCGTGTTTTGGCTGTTTATGCCGATAAACGGCTGGAAGGTGATTTAGCCAATATCCCTACCGCCAAAGAGCAAGGCTATGACCTGGTATGGCCGATTATCCGCGGATTTTACATGGGACCAAAAGTCTCCGATGAAGCGTATCAGTGGTGGGTTGATACTTTTAATAAATTACAACAAACAGATGCTTTTAAAAAGCAGCGTGATATCCGTGGATTGTTCGAATTCAATATGACCGGCAAGGAACTGGACAGCTATGTGAAAAAACAGGTTGAACAGTATCGTGAACAAGCCAAAGCTTTCGGCTTAGCCAAATAACAGGGCAATTATCATGAGCGATCGTATCTTCGCGGCTGTCTGGTTAGTACTCTGTACCATCGGTATGGTTATTGGTTGGGGGATCCAAAGTGAATACACTTATGAACCCCTGGGGCCCAGACCTTTTCCGATGATTATTCTGTCTTTGATGGCTCTCTGTGCTTTATTGCTGCTCTTCAAAAAACCAGAACAGAACAACTGGCCTGACGCATCGGTTATTCGTCGCCTGATGATACTGATTGTCTCTTTGGTTATTTATGGCTGGGCATTTGAATGGCTGGGTTTTCCTCTGGCTACCGCTCTGCTGACATTCGGTGTCGCTCTGTTATTTAACGCGACACTGCCTGCCGCAATCATTTCCGGGGTGTTCCTTGGCGTCACGCTCTACTTCGCCTTTGACCGCTTACTCGATGTAACCCTGCCTCTCGGCAACTGGCTCAACTGACGGAGAATCTTATGGAAACCTGGATGTATCTCAGTCAGGGTTTTGAAGTTGCAATGGTGCCGCAAAATCTGATTATTGCTTTAATTGGCTGTTTTGTCGGTACGATTGTTGGCCTGTTACCGGGGCTTGGGCCAATTAATGGTGTCGCTATTCTGCTGCCACTGGCTTTCGCGTTAAAACTGCCTGCTGAATCGGCTCTGATCTTATTAGCAACTGTTTATATCGGCTGTGAATATGGTGGGCGTATATCGTCGATTCTGCTGAATGTTCCCGGCGATGCCGCCGCCATTATGACCGCATTGGATGGTTATCCGATGGCTAAACAAGGGCGGGCGGGTGTGGCGTTATCTATTTCCGCGGTCAGTTCTTTCTGTGGTTCTTTGCTGTCAATTTTCGGCATTATTTTGTTTGCTCCATTACTGGCGCAGTGGTCATTGGCTTTCGGCCCTGCTGAATATTTTGCACTAATGGTTTTTGCTATTGCCTGTCTGGGTAGCATGATGAGTCAGAATCCGCTGAAATCACTATTAGCGGCACTGATAGGATTGGGTCTGGCAACTGTCGGAGTAGACGCCAACACCGGGGTTTACCGTTTTACTTTCGACAACGTTCATCTGTCAGATGGTATTCAGTTTATCGTTGTAGTAATAGGACTGTTCTCTGTCAGCGAAATTCTGCTGATGCTAGAGAATACATCAACCGGCCAAACTATTATCCGCAAAACAGGCCGTTTGTTGTTTAACCGCAAGGAAGCGGCTGAATGCGCCATGCCAACGATCAGGTCATCTTTTATCGGTTTCTTTGTCGGTATTTTGCCAGGTGCAGGGGCAACAATTGCCAGCGCAATTACCTATATGACCGAGAAAAAGATCAGTGGAAATAGCGATTCATTTGGTAAAGGTGATATTCGTGGCGTTGCGGCACCGGAAGCGGCTAACAACGCTTCGGCCTGTGGCTCCTTTATTCCAATGCTAACATTGGGAGTTCCAGGTTCAGGCACTACTGCCGTTATGATGGGTGCATTAACGCTCTATAACATTACGCCGGGTCCGGGAATGTTTACTGAGCAACCGGATATTGTTTGGGGACTAATTGCAGCATTGCTGATTGCCAACGTTATCCTGCTCATCATGAATATCCCAATGATAGGTCTGTTCACCCGAATGTTAACTATTCCGTTATGGTTCCTTGTCCCTGCCATTGCTACCGTTTCGGCCGTTGGTGTATATGCTGTACACAGTACTACATTCGATCTTCTGTTGATGATAGGTCTAGGCGTTTTTGGTTATATTCTAAGGAAAATGAATTTCCCCATGTCGCCATTAATTCTCGGTTTCGTATTAGGAGAGATGTTGGAACAAAACTTACGTCGCGCACTTTCCATTAGTAATGGAGAATTTGGTATTCTGTGGAACAGCACGATTGCTCAGAGTTTATTGATATTGGCTGTATTGGTTCTGATTATTCCTCCACTATTACGCATCATCCGTAAACGTCGTATTCAGCAAATGGTTACTGAAACTAAAGCCTAATAAACAAAAGCCCATAATTATCATCGAAAAATTATGGGTTTTTGTTACTGAAAAGATAAAACCACACTTCAAATTACATTAACTTTTGTGAGCCTTTAATTTTCACCGAATCCATAATTTAAAACTCTCGATTCACCGTTAAATAATCACTAAATGATACCGAGCATTAATATCATTAACAATTGCCGATACAATAAAAATATTTCTATTGTCTTGCTTATTTAAGTAGGTAAATTTTAAAATTAAATCTTTTCCAACCCCATATATTCTGAAGGACTCTCTTCCGAGTATGTGATTAGTAGGCTCAAGAAATAGAATAATGGCGATACGGACAGTGCACAGAAACAGGAGTGTACTTGTTGGTACACGAGGTTGACTCGTTTCGCTCACCCTGGTCGCCTAAGATGCGCCAAAAGTTATTGCTTTTGTCTGAGCACCGTCCAAACCTGATAAGGAGAATTACCCCAAATACTTGCTCATTACCAAGGAAGCATTCGTACCACCAAAACCAAAGCTGTTGGACATTACTGTATTCAACTTTTGTTCGGTAGGTTTCGTAATGATATTCATGCCCGCCGCTTTATCATCAAGATCTTCAATATTAATACTCGGTGCAATAAAACTATGTTCTAACATCAGCAGGCTATAAATCGCTTCATGTACACCGGCTGCACCCAGTGAATGGCCTGTCATCGCTTTTGTTGCAGAAATTGCAGGTGTTGTATCACCAAATACTTCCCTGATAGCCTCTAACTCTTTCAAATCCCCCGCCGGAGTGGAAGTACCATGCGTATTCACATAGTCAATAGAACCTTTCACACCTTGCAACGCCATATGCATGCAACGAACTGCCCCTTCACCGGATGGAACCACCATATCTGCACCATCAGATGTTGCACCATACCCAACAATTTCAGCGTATATGTGTGCGCCGCGTGCTAATGCATGCTCCAATTCTTCAACAACAACGATACCGCCACCGCCGGCAATAACAAAACCATCACGGTTTTTATCATAAGTACGGGAAGCTTGTTCAGGCGTTTCGTTATATTTCGTTGAAAGTGCACCCATTGCATCAAATTCACAACTCATTTCCCAGCATAGCTCTTCACCACCGCCGGCAAAAACAACATCCTGTTTTCCCAACTGAATAAGTTCAGCCGCATGACCAATACAATGAGCCGAGGTAGAACAAGCAGAACTGATAGAGTAGTTTACCCCTTTGATTTTAAAAGGGGTTGCAAGGCAAGCTGACACACCGGAAGCCATTGCACGGGTCACCATATAAGGCCCCACACCACGCAAACCACGAGAACGCATACCATCAGCGGCAGCCACCTGGCTATGTGGAGAACCGCCACCGGAACCCACAACTAATCCACTACGAATATTAGAAACCTGATCATCAGTCAGGCCAGAATCTTTAATTGCTTCATCCATCGCCAGATAAGCATAAACAGAAGCATCACTCATGAAACGCTGAATTTTTCGGTCTATTAACCCTGTAGTATCCAGTTTTACATTACCCCAGACGTGACTTCTCATTTTCATCTCTTTGAATTCTTCGGAAAAAGTTATCCCGGAGCGGCCTTCTTTCAGAGATGCCTGTACTTCTTTCTGGTTATTACCAATGCTGGAGACAATACCCAATCCAGTGATCACTGCACGCTTCATTAAATACCTCATTAAATATGTTTATTCTGCCGGATCTCTATCAATCTAACAGCACTTTAGCGTACACTTGTACGCCGAACAAGTCCGATCAGGATAAAATTACGAAGAAAAATTCATCCATCGAAAGATCCCAATATATTTTCTGGTCAAAACAACAACTAACCTACATAGAACGTGGCAGAAACTATTCAGATAGCAATGGATGACAATAAATTTCAGACTCTCAACGCAAAACACCTGAATTTATCAAGTATCTAAATCAATGATTAAAAGTTTAATTTATATAGAGACAACTATGTCTATTATTTTTATTACGTTTTCTTATAATTAGAAACGAGTTTAATAATAGCCGCTATAACCATGAATAGAATTTTTATGAAAAGATACGAACCTTATGTTATCTTACTAAGAGAATTACTTAAATTCTCCAAACTTACAGTAACAAACGTTTTAAAATAGAAAATTTTCTGACTTTATTAGTAATAAAGTCATTATTCACACATAAAATGATTGTAATTATATCATACAAAAATGGTCGATTCATTGTAAGACCTAAGTGAGTTAGAGCACTTCTACCCACTAACTTTATGGGGGTTAATAATGAGAGGACTGGGTTATCTTCTATTAAGCATTGGTATTGTATGGATATTAGTGGCTTTTAATATGGATATAAATATTTCATCACAATACGGCAACAAAATTAACAATATTAGACTGGTTTTGTCACAACAGAACCATATCCTAATTGGAGCATTCATCACACTTTATGGGCTAATTATGATTATATCCAGCAAAAATCAGCGGTTATTGGAGTCTATATACAAGAGACACAATAAGGATATTTCTGGATTAAATTCAGAAAAAACATTCATACGAGTACCTATACCAAATTCAGATTACCTAAAGCAGGCTAATAATCACCACCATTACGATTTTATCGATAAGGATTCAAATATCCGTAAAAAAAGAGTAGCTGAATTTTGTAAGTTATGCTCATCTTATATTGAAGAAGTCAATCGCAAAAACGGTGATAAAGCAGCCGCCAAGCGAAAAGTAATATCAATGATTGATATGATTTCCTCACACTTAAAGGAAACACAATCAAAGGAATTTAAAAAGCTGTGTGAATTTTATATTCCCTTATAAACTTAAAGCCCGCGTTGTTGAACTGCACCCCAAAAGTTGGATACTAACTGATTAAGGTGCAATTTTTCAGACAATATTCTTTTTCTCATTGATTTGTTTTCAATTTCATGTTGGTAGTTAATGAACTTTGATTAATGTCATTTTAAAAAGCTGCACTCATAGTTAAATCCGCCTCCGTTTTTTATATAAAAGCTTTAATATCTCTGTTTTCGTTATTTTAAATAGTCATGGAAGGATAATTAAATGTAAAATAAACAGAGTGTAGAATCGCTGATAAATAAATTAAATATAGTTGAGTAAACACAAAGTGGGATCCCATCCCGAATTTTATGATGGGCAGGTTTTAAACTATTATTAAAAGCCATTTTTTAACCTCTGGTTTCAATCAATATAATAAGGTTTTAACCGTTATTTTCACTACTTTTAACACCTGGTTTTATTAAGTTTAATCATCATGGTATATTGTGTTTTACATTTCAACATTAATCATATTCGCTTTTTATCTTTACTGATACTGTTTTACTGGCAATTCTTCTCCTGTCAGGTGGCACATCAAGCTTAACATCGCTAAAATCACGTGATTATCAGTAACATTGCAGGCATTACCGTGAAAAACTCTGCCATCTGTACCGCAACCCTGAGTTGGAATGATCAGGGTACTCCGGTTTCAGCTCAATTCGACGACGTTTATTTTTCAAATCAGGATGGGCTGGAAGAAACCCGTTATGTGTTCCTTAACGGTAACCACTTTCCCCAACGATTCCGCACTCATTCCCGTACCAACTGTGTCATAGCAGAAACTGGCTTCGGAACAGGCTTAAATTTTTTGACACTATGGCAATCATTTGATGCATTTCGGCAACAAAATCCTGATGCCCCGTTGAAACGTCTGCATTTCATTAGTTTCGAGAAATACCCACTGAAAACCTGTGACTTACGGGCAGCCCATCAACGCTGGCCTGAGCTTGGCATTTTTTCGCAACAGCTCTGCCAGCAATGGCCTCAACCGTTGGCAGGCTGCCACCGACTAATTATGGCAAATGGAACGGTCACACTGGATTTATGGTTTGGTGACGTCAATGATCTGTTGCCAACAATGGATTCCAGCCTTTACGGTAAAATAGATGCCTGGTTTTTAGATGGCTTCGCGCCTGCAAAAAACCCACAAATGTGGAGTGAACAACTGTTTGCCGCAATGGCGCAATTTGCCCGCCCAGAAGGAACTTTTGCCACCTTCACTTCTGCCGGTATCGTCCGTCGTGGTTTACAACAAGCGGGTTTTACTGTCAGTAAAGTAAAAGGATTTGGTCGCAAAAGAGAAATGCTGACCGGGGTTCTGGCAACACAGAAATCTCAATCGTTGCCCACACCGTGGTTTGCCCGTCCAGCGGCAAGCCACACAAATGATATCGCGATTATCGGCGGTGGTATTGCCGGTATTCTCACCGCTCTTGCACTACTGAGTCGTGGCGCGCAAGTTACGCTTTATTGTCAGGATGAATTTCCGGCACAAGGTGCATCCGGTAATCGTCAGGGAGCGCTCTACCCGCTACTTAACGGTAATAGTAATGGGCTCGAAAAATTCTTTACATCTGCATTTACTTTTGCCCGCCGTCAGTATGATCAGCTATCAGCTCAGGGAATTCATTTTGACCATCAATGGTGTGGTGTCAGTCAACTTGCTTATGATGAAAAAAGCCGTAGGAAAATTGAAAAAATTCTGGCAACAGAATGGCCGGATGAAATCGCTATTGGTATGAACCGCCACCAATTGAGTGAAGAATGTGGACTGGATATTAATCACCACGGTATTCACTATCCACAAGGCGGGTGGCTATGCCCGGCCGAATTGACCAGAGCGGCAACAGAATTAGCACAACAGCAAGGGATGCTCTGTTTCTTCAATCATGAAATTACCACTCTTGACCATAGCGAAAATGGTTGGCAACTGCATTTGATGCATCAAGGGCAACGATTAAACACGCATCATAAAACGGTCGTGATTGCCAACGGTCATCATCTGCCCCAGTTTAAACAAACCGAAAAATTGCCGGTTACTGCCGTTCGTGGTCAAGTCAGTCATATTCCAACCACAACAGAGCTAAGTAAATTGAACAATGTGCTTTGCTATGATGGCTATTTGACACCTGCTAATCCAACCAATCAGTACCACTGTATCGGGGCCAGTTATCAGCGCCATCGGCTTGATAACGAATATTCTGAAACAGAGCAACAAGAGAATCGTGATCGATTACTAAAATGTTTACCTGATGCCGGATGGGTAAATCAGGTTGATATTTCTGCCGGAAAATCTCGCCAAGGTATTCGCTGTGTTATTCGCGACCATATGCCAATGGTGGGAAATGTGCCGAATCTCAATGAAATAATGGCAAATTATCAGGATCTATCAGAAAAAATCCGCACAGGGAACCCTGTCGCAGATGCCTCCTGTTATTCCAATCTGTTTGTTATTGGAGCATTAGGTTCCCGTGGGTTATGCTCTGCCCCACTCAGTGCAGAAATCCTTGCAGGGCAAATCTTTGATGAACCATTGCCACTGGATAATGAAACACTGGCAGCCCTTCATCCAAACCGTTTTTGGATCAGAAAGCTACTGAAAGGCCGCGAAGTTAAAACCGAAAAACCATAAGGAATTGTACCGCTCAGGAATTGATTAACAGGAAACTTCGTGCTCGTTCTTGAATGGAAGGAAACAGCCAGGGCTGATTTGTTGGCGATTATTGATTACATATCCGATGACAATTCCTACCAGCCCAACAACTGTTCGTTTTTCCTATTGCTTTAATCAATTCATTGAGTTTTAGCATTATCCAGCAGGCGCTGCCAGGTATGGAGAACCAGAATCTGATCCGGTGGTGCCAATTCTCCTGCTTTAATCGCATTTTGGATACTTTCTTCAACACGATCATGAAGCTGTTCAGCGGTATGAGCACCTTCCTGTTCCAATTCTGCCACCGCCAAAGTGAGATGCCCGCGGAGATAGCCACCAGCAAATAATTCATCATCACTGGCATGATCTACCATATCATCAATTTGCGCCAGAATACGCGTTTCAAATTCAGCGAGCATCATCTTTCCTTAAATTCAATTTCAATCTGCGAATATATCTTCCGGGTAAGGAAAATGTTCCGCTTTCAATGGGGGCGTATTGTAGAACGATTGTAGTCCCTGAATAAAGCACTCCGCTCTTACCGGTATTCCCTGCGCTAAATAGTTCATGATTTGAGCATGAACTTTACGCTGAAAAGCCAGCCTATCAGGTTCAAAATCCCCTTCAAGGTTGTCACAACTGATATTGAACGGAAAACCCGCAGCGGTACAAAATATCCAATCAAGCGCCTGAGGCTTAATTTCTACTTTCTCAAATTCACTTTGCGTCTGTGCATCACGCCCATCAGGGCAATACCAATAGCCAAAATCCACCCGTTTCCGACGCTCTTTACCCGCAATGCACCAATGGGCAATCTCATGTAACGCACTGGCATAGAAGCCATGAGCAAATACAATCTGGTTATAAGGAATGTCTTCATCTGCCGGCAAGTAAATAGGTTCGTTATCACCTTTTACCAGACGTGTATTGTATTCATCACCAAAACAGCGATTAAAAATATCTATAAGTTGTTGATAGTTATGCATTGTCATGAATTAAAAACAAAATCCTGAATCAGAAATAAAACGCCAGCCAGGTACGGATCGTATCTCCGTGATTATCATTCAATAATTTAATACTCATCAAAAAAGAGATAGTCACGATCATAGGGCGAATAAGTTTTTGACCATGTGTTAAAACCAAACGTGCGCCCAGCCGTGCACCGATTACCTGCCCTGCCAGCATAACAAGACCCAATATCCACAAAACCTGACCACCAAGGATAAACAGCACCAGTGACCCCATGTTAGAAGCAAAGTTCAGTACTTTCGCATGAGCGGTGGATTTCGCCAGGTTATAGCCGCACAGGGTAACATAAGCTAACGCATAAAATGAGCCAACACCGGGACCAAATACGCCATCGTATAAACCCAATCCACCCCCGATAAGACAGGCGAATGCCACTGGAGCCAGACGACGATGGCAATCTTCCTTGCCTATCGTTGGAGTCAACAAGAAGTAAAGGCCAATAACGATAACCAGAACCGGTAATAGCTGGCGGAGAAAATCGGGTTTGATAAACTGGACAATCATCGCTCCCGCCATTGAACCAAGCAATGTCATCAGTATGGCAAAGCGCTGAGACTTGAGATCAACCGCACCATAACGGACAAAATAGAGGCTGGCAGAGAAAGACCCCCCCACTGCCTGCAATTTGTTTGTCGCCAGCGCCTGCACAGGCGAGACGCCGACTGACAGTAACGCAGGGATGGTCAGTAAACCGCCACCGCCAGAAATCGAGTCGATAAATCCAGCGATTATCGCAACCAGAAAGAGCAGACCATAAATTTCCGCCCCTGATAATAACCAATCCATATTTTATCCCATCAAAAGAAACCGCTTATCCGTATCCAGCTACCCATTTCAATATCCGGGATTTCAAGGCTAGCTTCATCAGCCTAATCACCAACGCGGAAGACTGGATTCAACATCCGCGCACTGTGCTCTCTGGCGTAACAGGTGATCCATCAGAACAATAGCCATCATGGCTTCTGCAATCGGTACCGCCCGGATACCAACACAAGGATCATGGCGACCACGGGTTACCATTTCAACCTCTTCACCCTGACGGTTAATCGTTTTACCCGGCACCATGATGCTGGAAGTGGGTTTCAACGCAATATGAGCAACAATTGGCTGGCTGCTGCTGATCCCCCCCAGAATTCCCCCCGCATGATTACTGGTGAAACCCTGAGCCGTAATTTCATCCCGGTTTTCGCTGCCACGCAGATTAATAACGCCAAAACCTTCACCAATTTCAACTCCTTTTACTGCGTTAATACTCATCAGCGCATGAGCGATATCAGCATCAAGGCGGTCGAAAACGGGTTCTCCCAATCCGGCTGGCACATTTTCTGCCACAACCGTCACTTTCGCGCCAATAGAATCACCCGCTTTTTTCAGCTCACGCATCAGGGCATCAAGTTGTTCAAGTTTGGTTTCATCAGGGCTGAAAAATGGGTTTTGTTCCACCTGTTCCCAATCTTTTAATTCGCAATGGATATTACCCATCTGACTCAAACAGGCACGGACACGAATACCATACTTATCCAGCAAATACTTTTTCGCTATCGCACCTGCCGCAACGCGCATTGCCGTTTCACGGGCAGAAGAACGGCCACCACCACGATAGTCGCGGATACCATATTTCTGTTCATAAGTGTAATCAGCATGTCCTGGACGGAACACGTCTTTGATCACACTGTAATCTTGAGAACGTTGATCAGTATTTTCAATCAGTAAACCGATACTGGTACCGGTCGTTACCCCTTCAAATACACCGGAAAGAATGCGAACCTGATCCGGCTCACGGCGCTGCGTTGTATAACGGGACGTTCCCGGACGGCGCCTGTCTAAATCAATTTGCAAATCCGCTTCTGTGATTGTGATACCCGGCGGCACACCATCGACGATGCATCCCAACGCCAAACCGTGAGATTCACCAAAGGTGGTGACCCGGAAAAACTGCCCGATACTATTTCCAGCCATCCCAGTTCCTTCCTGTTAATTGTTCTTTTATTTAGCTCTATATTTAACTCTGCAAGTTCTGTATTAATGACCGCAGCGACAACCCACCCCACTATCAGTCTTTAAATAAACGAAAATGCTCGTGATGTTCGATAAGCTGTTGACGTGTCATCATAAATACACCGTCTCCGCCATATTCAAATTCCAGCCAGGTAAATGGCACATCAGGATATTGTTCAATCAAATGCACCATGCTGTTGCCAACTTCACAAATCAACACACCCTGTTCTGTCAGAAAATCGGGAGCGGTTGCAAGAATGCGGCG
The DNA here is from genome assembly GCF_000517265.1 of Photorhabdus khanii NC19. GTDB lineage: Bacteria > Pseudomonadota > Gammaproteobacteria > Enterobacterales > Enterobacteriaceae > Photorhabdus > Photorhabdus khanii. The sequence goes on along the minus strand of NZ_AYSJ01000002.1, from coordinate 762,824 downwards.
TGCCAGTTTTAAACCATCGGAACCCGCAGCCAGCCCCAACTCAGGCTCACGGCGGAACTCTTCTGGCAAGTCACTCATGTCCTCAGCATCGACATAAGGCGGATTAGTGACGATAAGATCGTACTTAACAGGTGGCATATCGCGGAACAGATCGGAACGAATAGGAATTACCCGATGCTCAAGGTTGTGATTCTGAATATTTTGTTCAGTCACTGCCAATACATCAGCGGAAATATCCACCGCATCTATCTCCGCTTCCGGGAAAGCATATGCACAGGCGATGGCAATACAACCGCTACCTGTACAGAGATCAAGGATATTGGCTGGTTCATCAGAGATCAGTCCTGAAAATTCATTATTAATCAGTTCACCAATCGGTGAGCGTGGAACCAGAACCCGTTCATCAACATAAAATTCATGACCACAGAACCACGCTCTGTTAGTCAAATAAGCAACAGGAATACGATCATTAATACGGCGAAGAACCCGTTCGACAATACGATGACGTTCAGTTGATGTCAGCCGTGCCGTCATCATTTCCTGTGGAATATCCAGTGGCAGAAACAGCGATGGAAGAACCAGCTGCAGAGCTTCATCCCAAGGATTATCTGTACCGTGTCCGTAATAAATATTCGCCGCATTAAACCGGCTGACAGACCAGCGCAACATATCCTGAATGGTATATAATTCAGCCACTGCCTCATCGATAAAAACCTTGTCCAAAAGCCCCTCCAACCCCGTAAATTCATTGACCTGTTAGTTTGCCACGATCACTGAGACAAATCAGCTTTCATGTCAGGCTAATTACAATAAAAGGATGGCGCTGATGTTTTATTGCAGATTTTTGACCAATTTTCTGCGGAAACCGTCTTATTCAACCGGCTGACAAAACGGTTTCTCTATATTATTTAATATGACGTTCTATTGGCAGATCGGGGCTAACGGAGGTTATGTTGTTCCGTATCCATAAATAATAGGCCGCAGTTAACAGCAGGATCCATACGCCTCCTACATAAAACGCAATTCGTGTCGCTGGGAAGTAACTCAGAACAGCAATAATAAATATCATAAACACGATAGTCAGAATCGGTGCAACAGGCCACATCGGTACTGGAAATTTTAATTTTTGTGCTTCTTCCGGTGAGATCTTTCTGCGCATAGCAAACTGAGAAAGCAAAATCATTAACCAGACCCATACCGTGGCAAAAGTGGCAATCGAAGCAATGATGACAAACACCTGTTTAGGGAGTAAGTAATTAAGGACAACAGCACACAGCAATGCCAATGTCATCACCATGATGGTCACCCAAGGCACGCCGTTGCGGCTTAGTTTCATAAATTTTTTATGCGCTAGTCCTTTCTCCGCCATACCATACATCATCCGACCCGCACCAAAAATATCGCTGTTAATAGCCGAAATTGCCGCCGTGATCACGATAATATTCAGTATATTCGCCGCCGAATTAATTCCCAATCCCTGAAATATAGCGACAAATGGACTGCCCTCCTGACCGATGCTGCTCCAGGGGTAAATTGCCATTAATACAAAAATAGTCAGTACATAAAATAGCAGGATACGGACCGGGATAGAGTTGATTGCTTGCGGGATCATTTTCGCCGGATTTTTAGCTTCACTGGATGTTATACCAATGATTTCAATACCACCGAAAGCAAACATAACGACTGCCAGAGACTCAATGATGCCGCCAAATCCATTAGGCATAAATCCGCCGTGTTGCCACAGATTTTGAACGCCTGTCGCCTGAAAATGGCCGCTGAAACCAAACAGAATAATGCCAGCCCCAGCAATAATCATGGCACTGATCGCCGCAACTTTCAGAATTGACAGCCAGAACTCCATTTCGCCAAATACTTTGACTTTACAAAGATTCAGCGCGCCAATAATGAAAATAATACTGAGTACCCATATCCAACGCGGCACTTCCGGATACCATAGCCCCATATAAATACCGAAAGCCGTTACATCAGCCAGACAGACTATTATCATTTCGAAAGTGTAAGTCCAACCCGTAATAAACCCCGGTAACGGGCCTAAATATTGATGGGCGTAACTGGCAAAAGAACCGGCGTCCGGTTCGTGGACCGCCATTTCTCCCAGAGCGCGCATAACCATAAAGACAGCGGCACCGCCCACTAAATAAGCTAATAATACCGCCGGACCTGCCATTTTTATTGCTTCAGCAGAACCATAAAAAAGACCGGTGCCAATCGCAGAACCCAACGCCATAAACCGAATATGGCGAGCGTTGAGTCCTCGTTCTAGGTGTAATGTGGCTTGCATGATTTACCCTCTTATCTTTTATTATCGGGTTTTATGAAAGATAACTGCAACGATCAGGCCGGACAGAAGCCGGCCCTCGGTTTATTTAACGGTTATTTTTAGTCTGTAATATCTGTCCAGCAGGAAGTAGTGAGGAAAGGTGTTGCTCAACCAATAGTTGTACCGCAGCAGCAATATCTGGCGCAAAAAAACGATCCTGATCGTAATAATCTACCTTTTCCCGCAAAATATGACGCGCTTTTTCCAAAATCGGACTGCTTTTCAGGCCATTTCGGAAGTCTATTCCCTGACAGGCGGATAACCATTCAATTGCCAGAATACCCCGGGTATTTTCTGCCATCTCCCACAAACGACGCCCGGCAGCCGGAGCCATTGATACGTGATCTTCCTGATTGGCCGAAGTCGGTAAACTGTCAACACTCGCGGGATGGGCTAACGCTTTATTTTCACTGGCAAGAGCCGCTGCCGTTACTTGTGCAATCATAAAACCGGAATTCACACCACCGTTCTCAACCAGGAAAGGCGGAAGCTGTGACATATGTGAATCCATCAACAACGCAATACGTCGTTCTGACAATGCACCGATTTCCGCTAATGCCAGAGCCAGGTTGTCAGACGCCATTGCAACGGGTTCAGCATGGAAATTACCACCTGAAATCACCTCACCCTGTTCAGCAAATACCAATGGATTATCAGATACAGCATTAGCTTCCGTCAGAATAACATCGGCAGCATGACGGAGCTGAGTCAGGCAAGCTCCCATGACTTGTGGCTGACAACGTAATGAGTAAGGATCTTGTACCTTTGGACAATCCATATGGGAATCTGATAGTTCACTGCTCTCTTCCAATACATGACGATACAATGCAGCTACGTCAATCTGCCCCTGTTGCCCACGAACCTCATGCACGCGGGCATCAAATGGTTTGCGAGAACCCAACGCCGCTTCTACGGACAAAGAGCCGCAAACTATAGCTGCCGCCAACAAATCTTCTGCCTCAAATAATCCACGCAACGCAAAAGCGGTGGAGACTTGAGTTCCATTAAGCAACGCTAAACCCTCTTTGGCCGCCAATGTGATAGGTTGTAAATTGGCTTTTGCCAGAGCGTCTTTGGCTGACAACCATTCACCCTGATAACGCGCCTGCCCTTCCCCAAGTAATAACAGACTCATATGTGCCAACGGTGCTAAATCACCTGATGCGCCGACAGATCCTTTACAAGGAATACAGGGATAAACTTCCGCATTAACTAAAGCGACCAACGCCTGAATGACTTCCAGACGAATGCCTGAGTAACCACGGGAGAGGCTGTTGATTTTCAATACCATGATCAACCGGGTCATGTTATCGTCCAGCGCTTCACCTATTCCGGCGGCATGAGACACGACAAGCGAATGTTGCAGTTTTTCTAAATTATTTTCCTCAATCCGGGTACTGGCTAATAGTCCGAATCCGGTATTAATTCCATACGCGATGCGTTTTTCAGCAAGAATAGCATTAACACATGCCACGCTGTGTTCAATAGCCGGAAAAATCTGGCTATCCAGCGTTATTTTTATGGGTTGCAGATAAACCTGACGCAGTTCATCAAGGGTCAATTTGCCTGGGTAGAGAGTTAACTGTTTCATAATGTTCCTTATTTTGTATTGATCATAGGCAAATCTAATCCGTGCTCTTTAGCACAATGAATAGCAATTTCATAACCGGCATCGGCATGACGCATAACTCCGGTAGCCGGATCGTTATGCAGCACCCTGGCTATACGTTCTGCGGCTTCATCAGTTCCATCACAAACGATCACCATACCTGCATGTTGTGAGAAGCCCATTCCGACGCCGCCGCCATGATGCAGAGAAACCCAGGTCGCGCCGCTGGCGGTGTTAAGTAAGGCATTCAACAACGGCCAGTCCGAAACGGCGTCAGAACCATCACACATGGATTCTGTTTCCCGGTTCGGGCTGGCGACAGAACCGGAATCCAGATGATCACGCCCAATAACAATCGGCGCAGAAAGCTCACCGCTGCGTACCATTTCGTTAAAAGCTAACCCCAGTTTGGCGCGTTCGCCTAAACCAACCCAGCAGATACGGGCAGGTAATCCCTGAAAACTGATGCGTTCTCTGGCCATATCCAACCAGCGATGTAAATGTGTATCATCAGGGAGCAATTCTTTAACTTTGGCGTCAGTTTTGTAGATATCCTGTGGATCGCCAGAAAGTGCTACCCAACGGAAAGGCCCGATACCACGGCAAAATAACGGACGAATATAGGCAGGAACAAAACCAGGGAAATCAAAGGCATTTTCTACACCAACTTCATACGCCATTTGGCGAATATTGTTGCCGTAATCAAAAACAGGAATTCCCTGTTTCTGAAAAGACAACATCGCCTTGACATGCTCCGCCATTGAAGATTTCGCTGCCTGGATAACATCCGCCGGTTCTGAAATCACCCGCTGGCGATATTCTTCCCAGCTCCAGTTTTTCGGCAGATAACCGTTGAGAGGATCATGTGCGCTTGTCTGATCAGTGACAAAATCCGGGCGCACACCACGACGAACTAATTCCGGCAAAATTTCAGCAGCGTTACCGCACAGTGCGATAGAGATGGCTTTACCTTCCTGAGTGTATTTTTCGATCCGGGCCAGTGCGTCGTCCAGATCCTTAGCTTGTTCATCGATATAACGAGTACGCAGGCGGAAATCGATCCTGCTTTGCTGACATTCAATATTCAGAGAACATGCTCCGGCCAATGTTGCAGCCAGCGGTTGCGCTCCCCCCATACCACCTAAACCGGCGGTTAACACCCAACGCCCCTGTAAATTATCGTTGTAATGCTGACGACCAGCTTCCACGAACGTTTCATAGGTGCCTTGAACAATCCCCTGGCTACCAATGTAGATCCAGCTACCGGCAGTCATCTGACCGTACATAGCCAATCCTTTCGCATCCAACTCGTTAAAATGTTCCCAGGTGGCCCAATGCGGTATCAGATTCGAATTCGCAATCAGTACCCGTGGTGAATTTTTATGCGTTTTAAACACCCCAACCGGTTTACCCGATTGGATTAACAACGTTTCGTCGTCTTCCAGTTTTTTCAGTGTTTCAACAATCTTGTCATAACATTCCCAGTTTCGGGCAGCCCGACCAATGCCCCCATATACCACCAGTTCATGCGAGTTTTCAGCAACTTCTGGATCAAGATTATTCATTAACATGCGCAGAGGCGCTTCGGTTAACCAGCTTTTGGCTGTAAGTTGCGTCCCTCTGGGTGCCCGGATATCGACATTACGAAATTTATTATTCTGGGCGGTCACGGTCTGACTCCTTTTGCTCTTTGGATATTTGTTAAATGTATAGTTGTATATACATGTCTATTCAATAGACCAAATCGTTAGCCAAAATAATATATTTATGAACTTATTATCTTTATTTTCTTATAAATCAATTTGTTAACATTATTTCTTTCTGATTATCAAGGAGTAATGTTTTTGTTATTTTTGTGTTTATAATCACAAATTATTTACATTAATTTTACAAAAATATAGTTTACGTAGGGAAAGATCTTGTCTAAGTGCGACCCAGTTTAGAATCAAAGTACAAAATGTATTATCAGGAAATGTGCATATATATGAAAATATGACATGTTTTTGATATGAATGGTGCTCTTCTGAGAGGCGTCACAGCAAATTTGGAAATTGCCCATACTGTGCATTATCTGACAGAGCTTCCAAAAAACAATCCGTTGTCAGTAAGGAAATCACCCGAAACCGCGATACAAATACGTCGATAGGTTTAACTCTCTATCAAGGATAAATTGATACAATAGTTTTCTTTTAAAAACAGTGACTATGAGCTGAAACGCCCTTTCAATTTATACCGATTTCCGGGAAATAACAGCCTAGCACTGGAAACGGTGTAATGAGTCGACCAGGTTCGGCGGCTGATTAATAAACAAGGGGTACCCGATTCAATTTGCAGTAACTTGCAGGATCGGGGATCGCCGGCAATGGCTTCCACGATGTGTTCACCTTCCGTTAACGGTGCAATGATTGACAAATAATCGTGTGGCGTAAGTTTTGTGAAGTCTTGTTGCAAATAATCGGGAACCGCTTGAGCATTGACGTAACGATCTTCTATCTGAACAGGGATATCGTTTTCATAATGGATAATAATCGACTGGTAAATCGGCGTACCCGCGATAATATCCAATTCAACAGCCTGTTTTACGTCAGCATTCAGCTCTGATAACTTGATTATTTTACAACGATGCTGATGAGAACGGGCTGAGATCTCATCAGCAATGCTGTGAATTTCGAACAGTGCGGATTGTCCTTTCGGTTCAGCGACAAACGATCCCACCCCTTGTAGCCGCACTAATAACCCTTCAGCGGTCAACTCACGTAACGCACGGTTGGCAGTCATACGGCTACAGTTAAACTGTTTAACTAACTCAGCTTCTGATGGAACACGATCATTTGATTTCCATTCACCGGTATAGATTTTTTCGATGATGGACTGTTTCACTTTGGCATACAGAGGGACAGGTTTGGCAAATGGTCCTGATAAGTGTGTCGTCACAATAAATTCCTTGCTGCTATAAAAATGCTAAGCGATTAATTATATTCACTTTATCAGGCTATTTTTGCCAAATAAAACCGCACAATAATATTGTTATTTTAGATAATCAATACCACCAATGTGCTAATTGCCAAGCAAGGCGTGCTGCTGCCTTTCCTCCGATTCCTTGAATATCAAATGTTGGATTGAGTTCAACCAAATCAGCCGCCTGTAATTTACCACTCTGGCAGATTGGTTGAATCAATTGCAAAAGACACTCCAATGGTAGCCCCAGTGCCGCCGGCGCAGAGACTGCCGGCATCTGATAAGCAGGCAATACATCGAGATCGATTGTCATATAAATCAAATCAACTTGTTGGAGTGTATCTTGTATCTGCCGCTGCACTTTGTCTAGCATGGTTTCGTTACATTGATTATCCCAGATAATCGTAACGTTTAAGCGGTTGGCTTCATCTACCAATGCCTGGGTATTAGACGCCAAACTTGCGCCAACACAAGTGTAGTGAAACTGGCGTTGGTGTTGTTGACAATATTCAGCAAGCTGACGAAAGGGTGTGCCGGAAGTCGGCTGCGGCGATCGCCGTAAGTCGAGATGAGCATCGAAGTTAATAATACCTATGCGTTGATGTGGGAAAGCATCATAAATTCCAACACCATGGGCAAAAGCGGTTTCATGCCCACCACCCAACACTAGGGTACGCACATTCTGATGCTGGCATTGGGTAATTGCATCAGCCAGGGCTTGTTGAGCCTCACTCAATTGATTGGGATTAGCGCGAATACTTCCCAAGTCCACCAATCTGTCATGCCCTTTATGGCTGGCCATATTGGCCAATGCTTTACGCAAATAATCAGGACCTTGATTGGCACCTGGCCTACCCTGATTGAGTTTTACCCCTTCATCACATTCAAACCCTAACAGCGCAATAGCGTGAGGAAATTCTTCCGGCGTAAAATACGGGGACAATTTAACTGTTTGAAAAAGCCGTAGTGCATTATCCGCTTCTGACAAATCATTTCGTCCTTGCCAAATAGTCGGTGAAGTCGCGTGCCATAAATTCATTTGCTGTTCCTTATCTGCTGTATGCTGGAATGTGTAATAGCTCCACGAAATACCCGAATATTCAATGGGTTACAGCCAAATTCATAGAAAATATCAACGAGATTTTCTGCATCCCAGACAATAAAATCGGCGTAAGCACCTGCGCGCAACTGTCCGTGATGCTTTTCCCGGCCTAATGCACGAGCTGCATGTCGGGTTACACCTAACCACGCCTCTTCCGGAGTTAATCCAAATTGGACACATGCCATATTCATCGCCATACGCAGGGAAGCAAACGGGCTGGTTCCAGGATTAAAATCCGTAGATATTGCTATCGGTACATTAAATTGCCGTAATAAATCGATAGGTGGACGTTGTGTTTCCTGCAAAAAGTAGAAAGCACCAGGGAGCAGAACAGCTACCGTACCACTACGGCTGAGAGCCTCTACTCCCGCCTGATCCAGATATTCAATGTGATCAACGGAAAGGCCATGATAACGGGCGACTAGTTCACTCCCGCCTAAATTGGACAGTTGTTCCACATGTCCTTTTACTGGAATATTCCAGCGTTCAGCCTCCTGAAAGAGCCGTTCGGTTTGTGCCAGATTAAACCCCACGCTTTCACAAAAAACATCTACGGCTTCGAACAGCTTTTTCTTCCAAAGCTGCGGCAGGATGACTTCACAAATCAGATTTATATAGGCATCAGGATTATGCTTATATTCAGGCGGGCAAGTATGAGCGGCAAGCAATGTCGGGCTAATTTCTATCGGATTATGCTGCGCCAGGTTTTGTGCGACCTGCAACAGCTTTTCTTCGTTTTCCAGATTTAATCCATAACCCGATTTAATCTCAATAGTCGTTACGCCTTCGGCCATAAATGCAGCAAGACGCTGCTGTGCAGGGTGTTCAAGTTGCTCAAGAGAGCTGGTTCGAGTCGCAGAAACTGTCGCATTGATCCCCCCACCCTGAGCACTGAGTTCAGCATAAGACATACCGTTTAAACGCTGTTCCCATTCATAAGCCCGGTTACCACCAAAAACCAAGTGGGTGTGGCAATCGATTAAACCTGGGGTAATCAGACGTTGTTGGGCATCAATTACCTGACAGCGGCTTGTCTGTAATGTTGCTGTGGGCAAAATCGCTAAAATCTTGTCATTACGCACCAGAAGATCATGTTCTTTTAATAATCCGTAAGCTGCATTGATAGAAGGGTCCATTGTTGCCAATCTTGCATTACGCCAGATGACATCAGTATCACGCAGTTCTATTGCCATGATTAGCATCCTGTATTCATCAGTACCTGATCAGTCAGGCTATTAGTTGTATATACATTTATTTTCCAACCAACAATAATTGTCAAATTATTTTGCTGACTACCCGGATACACTTTCTTATCAGCATTTTTAGGCCACAAACCAAGTAAAATCAGGTTTCATTTAATATAATCAGGTTCAATCGTTAAAAAGATGCAGTACACTTGTCACAAAATAGTTTGATTAACTGAGCAATGATGAAGAATAAATATTCCCTGAACGAGGAAGAGATTAGCTTGTTTAAAGAATCGGTAGCAGGCACCAAACGCATGAATCAGGATACCGTCTTACATCCTCCCGAAAGAAAAAAGACCAGCCATATTGCCCCTGAGCGAATACAGCAAGAGCAAATTGATGCAAGCTACTATTTTTCTGATGAATTTCAGCCCAACCTTGATACAGAAGGCCCTACCCGTTACGTAAGGGAAGGTGCAAGCCATTATGAACTGAAAAAACTACGCCGAGGTGACTATTCACCAGAACTGTTTCTTGATTTACACGGACTCACTCAAATGCAAGCCAAGCAGGAAATTGGAGCATTGATCGCGGCTTGCCGCCGGGAACATGTCTATTGTGCCTGCGTCATGCACGGCCACGGGAAACACATTCTCAAACAGCAAACCCCGCTATGGCTGGCCCAGCACCCAGATATCATCGCCTTCCATCAAGCACCGAAAGAATGGGGTGGCAACGCCTCATTATTGATACTTGTCGAACTTGATGATCTCATATATCGCTGAATTATCAGGCCTTTGCTGCCAATTGTGACGGACTGACCTGCCAGATAAGAGTTCCTTTGCCAGTTTGGTTGTCTAAATCCACACATGTGATTGCAGACGTTGCAAACATCGGTGGTGTTTCTGCCGGACATAATTCAGCAACCAAATAGCCGACTAACGGTAAGTGGGAGACAACCAAAACAGCGTTATATCCTTGTTCAGCAAGAACCTGTAGATAACTGCTAACCGTAGCCGCATCACCTGATGGCGTTAATCCTGGCAATACGTCTTCACCATCCGGTAATGATAAGGATTTGCGAACAATCTGTAACGTCTGCTCAGCGCGAATATAAGGACTCACCAATACAAGACCAATCTGAGGCTCCTGTTGTGCCAACCAACGAGCCATTTCTTGTGATTCATTACAACCACGAGGAGTGAGTTGCCGGGCTGCGTCGCTGATTGCATCCAAAGCTGCGTCGCCATGACGCATAATAAAAACTTGCATAATCCACCGTATGAATGAGTTAGCGCAGTTATCTTGCTGATAATAAATATCAGTAATCTAACCTGAGTTATACAATAAAAATTATTATCACAAAGACATTTCAGGTATGGCAGCAGGCATTCTACTCAAAACAAAAACAAATAAAATGATTGAACAACAGCCCAATGGGTATTGCTTGAAATTAAAAGAGATCTTTTTTCTTCAAAAAGACTAAAGATGATTCCGGCACCTCAGAAACACCGGAATCAATTTTTTCATAAATATAATAATAGGTTACTACGGATAGAAATTTTTATTCTGTTCAGCCATTTTTACTAAGTGATCACAAGGGACAAATCTATCTCCATGCTGACTTTCCAGCCTGCGTAAAATCTCCACCACTCTGGCACAACCCAGACTATCGATATAGCGGAATGGGCCACCAAAAAATGGTGGAAAACCAATGCCAAATACCGCACCAATATCACCATCACGCGGGCTTCTGATAATCCCTTCATCCAGGCAACGAACGGCTTCATTAAGCATCAACATCACACAACGCTGAGCAATTTCTGAGGAGATCATACGCGACTCAGGTGTAATATTCAGCAAAGTATAAACTGAGCTATCAACCTTTTTGCTTCGCTTACCAAACTGCCAGAATTTTCTGACCTCTGATGTATACAAATAGAAGCCACGGCCATTTTTCCTGCCCTTACGGCCATCTTTCAGTACCGCATCAAGAGATTCAGGTGCAGCAAAACGCGGCCCTAGCTGCTCTACCAGAATCGGCATAATTTTGGTGCCAACATCAATGCCAACTTCATCTAATAAATTGATCGGCCCGACCGGAAAACCAAAATTAACCAATGCCTTATCTATGTGATCAATCGGTTCTCCTTCTACCAGGCAATTCGCGGCTTCACTGATATAAGGAACAAGGATCCGGTTCACATAAAACCCTGCTTTATCACCGACCACGATAGCGGTTTTACCCTGTTTCTTTGCCAGAGCAACCGCAGTAGCAATCGTTTTTTCACTGGTTCCTTTGTGTGGAATAACTTCCACCAAAGGCATTTTATCCACTGGGCTAAAATAATGCAGACCAATAACCTGCTCTGGTCGTTGAGCTTTTTCTGCAATCTGATGGATAGGCAGTGAAGAAGTATTGGATGCAAATACGGTTTCTGGTTTAGTATTCGCTTCAATTTCCGCCACCATTTGCTGTTTCAGTGACAAATCCTCAAATACCGCCTCAACAACAATATCTGTCTGTTCGAAACCGCGATAATCCGTCGTTCCTGAAATCAGCATCATTTGTTGAGCACGCTCTGCCGGGCGTAATCGTTTTTGCTTCACCCGTTTAGACAATAAATCCCACGTGTACTTTAGTACCTGACTAATGCCCTTTTCATTAATATCTTTGATACGCACCGGTAGTTTGCCACGGATGGTTGTTACATTTGCAATTCCCCCGCCCATCAAACCACCACCTAATATACCAACCCGTTCGATTCTCGCTGGTTTCTCTGATGAACCGGTTTCATTTTTCAGGGAAGTTGCAGCAAAAAACAGATTACGTAAAGCGGCAGATTCCCGTGTCATTGCTAATTCACCGAATGCCGTTGCCTCGGCCCGTAAACCTTGGGTCATACCTTTCTCAAGACCTTCTTTGACAACAGCAATAATTCGCTCAGGAGCCGGATAGTGCCCACGCGTTTTCGCCAACGTCTTTTTACGAACGATATTAAACAAAAAATATCTTCCCACCGGCCCAACTAACAATCGCTGTTGCCATGGCAAAGATTTACGCACCGGAATGCCTTTTTTAACTTTTTCAACAGCGACTTCCAGCAAAATATCCAACGGCACCGCGTCATCCACCACACCGAGCCGCAATGCCTGTTTCGACCGTAATTGCTTGCCTGTCAGAATGATATCCAGAGCTGAACTGACACCAATTAATCTTGGCAACCGCTGAGTACCACCTGAACCCGGTAATAACCCAAGTTGAACTTCAGGTAATCCAAGACGGGTTTTATCATCCAGTGAACAAATACGCCAATGACATGCAAGCGCCAGTTCCAGACCGCCCCCTAAACAAGCGCCATGAATCGCCGCTACAACAGGCAAAGGATAATTGGCTATTTGAGAAAACAATTTCTGACCCTTTTCAGCCAGATCTTGTGCCTCTTCTTTGGTTTTACACCCGGCAATCATGGAGATATCAGCACCGGCAATAAAAGTATCCGGCTTACCGGAAATCAAAATTAACCCTTTAAGACCGGAAGATTGCTGAGCTTGTTTGAAAACATGCAGAAATTGATCAACAAATTCTGCTTTCAGCGTATTTACCTTTTCTCCCGGAACATCAATAGTAATAACACCGATCTTGTCCGGCCTTATATCAAAACTGAAAACAGAAGCTGTCTGTTTTGCATCCGCAGTGATGGTTGCAGCGTCATGCTGAGACTGAGTCATTATTCCACCTCCAATACCATAGCTGTGCCCAACCCGCCAGCAGCACAAGCAGTCGTTAACCCCAATCCGCCGCCACGACGACGCAACTCATTCAATACCTGCGTCACCATACGAGCCCCTGTTGCTGCAAATGGGTGCCCATAAGCAATTGAACCACCCAAGACATTAAATTTATCCATGTCGACTTCACCAATTGCTTGAGCACGCCCTAATTTATTACGGGCAAATTCATCACTGGCAAACATTTTCAGGTTTGCCAGTGTCTGAGCAGCAAAGGCTTCATGCATATCAATTAAAGTCAGATCTTTCAGCGTAATACCTGCACGATCGAGCGCTATTGGCGTCGCGTATGACGGCCCCAGTAACATATCCTGCCAAACATCAATTGCTGAGAATGCATAGCTACGCAGATAACCAAGCGGTTTCATTCCCAACTCTTTTGCCACAAATTCACGCATCAATATGACTGCCGCTGCGCCATCTGTCAGCGGTGTACTGTTTGCGGCAGTGACAGTGCCGTACTTGCGGTCAAATGCCGGACGCAGCTTCGCATAGGAAGTTAATACAGAATTTGTACGAATATTATTATCTTCAAGCAATGCTTCACGGTATGGCGGGAAATGAGCCGTCATGACTTCATCAACCAACAATCCCTGTTCCCAGGCTTTTGCTGCCAGAATATGGGATCGATGTGCCAATGCATCCTGATCTTCCCGGCTGATACGGTAAGTCTTCGCCATTTGTTCTGCGGTATCTCCCATACGCAGACCTGTGGAATATTCCGCTACCGCCGGAGATACAGGCAATAAATCACGAAATTTAAGGCGGCTAAATAACTTAAGACGCTGTGATAAAGCTTTCGCTTTATTCATATCCACAAGAGTACGGGCCAAGGATTTAGTCACCCCAATGGGCAAAACAGAAGAGGAGTCCGCTCCACCCGCAATTCCGATATTCACCGTACCGGCCATAATGCTTTCAGCCACATTGGCAATCGCCTGAAAGCTAGTCGCACATGCACGGGATACACTGTAAGCATCAGTATTCACACTCAATCCAGCACCAAGAACGATTTCACGGGCAATATTCGGCGCTTCAGGCATTTGCACCACTTGTCCAAACACCAGTTGATCAATCTTTTCAGGGGGTAAACCACTCCTGGCCACCAATTCGCTGACGACTGATTTACCCAAATCCACAGCCGGTATGCCGTGATACGATGTTGCCTGTTTAGCAAATGGGATACGTAGCCCGCTGACAATAGCGATACGATCACCTTGCTGTGTCACTTTTGTTAAAGGACGACTCATAACGGGGCTCCTGAAAGATTATCGTTAACTCAATCAAATTACTGAAAAAAATTTTTAACCGACCTGGACAGGTCTGACCTGATAGATCATTGTTAGCGTAATGTTTATAAATAGCAAACCTGAATAAACTAAAAATGAGAGGAAGCGCAACTTTAATTTATTTAATAGCTAAATAATTTCAATGCTTCTTAGAGCATGTTCGCAAGCGGTAAAAAAGAAATAACAATAAGGAGGAATTCAACAAAATACCCCGCTATTTATCAAAATAGCGGAAAACCAGAACTTACTCTTTATAAGTAACTTATCCTGCTGAAATTTGATCTCAGAATTTCATTGTTAAACGTTTTTATTAACATCAAAAATCATTTTTTTGTTAACTGAGTCGCGTTTTTGATATCAATTTGATCATATTTTAAAAACATTCTTGCAACACCAACTGTTATCAGACCTATACTTCACGATTGGTCTGATTTGTCATCAAGACAAACCGACTCTACAATCCTGCGCTCCTTGCTAAGATAAGTGGCATAGTTAAATAATAAACAAGAGGGTTTTGGTCATGAACCAGAAAAACCTGTTCACCCGTTCAGCATTAGCGGTTGCAGTGGCTATAATTTCATCCAACGCTGGCGCTGCTGGTTTCCAGTTAAACGAATTTTCTACTTCGGCTTTGGGCCGGGCCTTTTCCGGGGAAGGCGTTGTTGCAGATAACGCAACTGTAGGCAGCCGTAACCCAGCAGCAATGACTCTGTTTGATCGCCCATCGTTTTCTATTGGTGCAGTCTATATCAACCCAGATGTTGATATTACCGGTAAATCGCCAATGATAGGTAAAAGTACCAACGCTAAAAACATTGCGCCTACCGCGTGGATACCTAATCTGCATTTTATTATGCCAATTGATGATCAATGGTTTGTTGGTACTTCTGTCACCACTAACTTTGGTCTGGCTACTGATTTTAGTAACAACTATGCAGCAGGCCCTATCGGCGGTAAAACTGATCTGACAACATTGAACTTCAACCTGAGCGGTGCTTATCGACTGAACGATAACTTCAGCTTTGGTTTAGGACTGAACGCCGTTTATGCTGATGCCAAAATCGTCCGCCATGCGGGTATTCTGTCAAATAAACTGAACGGCCTAATAAAACCAACTGATGAAGTTGCTAATCTGTCAGGCAAAGATTGGGGCTATGGTTGGAACGCAGGCATCATGTACGAAGTGGATGAAAATAACCGCTACAGCCTGACTTACCGCTCTAAAGTTAAAGTCAAATTTAAAGACGGTGACTATAAAAACGATATACCTCCTAGGATAGGAAAAATTGCGCAATTACCTGCCACCGGTGGTAAAACTATTAGTGGTAGATTGGATCTCAATTTGCCAGATATCTGGGAGATTTCCGGTTACAACCGCGTAGCACCTAAATGGGCTATCCACTATAGCCTGGCATATACAGGCTGGAGTGAGTTTAGTGAGCTAAAAGGCACCAGAAATAAAGACGGTTCAGTCCTGTTCAGTAAACATGAAGGTTTTAAAGATGCCTACCGGATTGCTTTAGGAACAACTTATTATCACGATGACAATTGGACATTCCGTACTGGCATCGCCTTTGATGACAGCCCGATTCCTGCTGAAAACCGTTCTATCTCTATTCCTGATCAGGACCGTTTCTGGTTGAGTGCTGGCGCAACTTACGCATTTAACAAAGACATGTCTGTTGACGTAGGCGTTTCTTATATGCATGGTCAGAAAGTCACTGTTAAAGAGAAGTTGTCTGAAACATCATCTGACACCAATAAGCCGTATGAATTTGATGCGAAAGGTTCTGCCTGGTTATATGGTGTGAACTTCAACTACGCATTCTGATAATATGTAGTGCCTAAAAAAGGATAGCCTCGCTGCTATCCTTTTTCATTCATAGAGCTAAACCAGAAGTAACTATCAATCAATACTGTCCAACTCATCCTGTAATGCTTCAGCATTTGGATTTTTCGTGGCTTCCAGTTTACCGTCACTTGCCATAAAATCATGGCTCTGGAAATAAGCCTCGCGCATCATCAGGTATGGATCTGATGAATTCTTCAACAAACCATCAGAATCCAGTAAACGAGCACGCGTTTCAATACCTTCAAATACCCATTTACCGGCTGACATCCAGATATTCAGATAACTTAGCATTGGGTAAGTCACATCAGCCCAATTTCCCCCTTCATCACGTAGAGTGAAACTGCCATAGCCCGGCAATACGGCATAAGGACCATACCCCACATCATAATAGCCCAGAGTACTACCAAAGCGTTTTGACTCTTCTTTTGCCAGTTTAGGGTTTGCCATAGTTGCGACATCAATCAACCCGCCCATCCCAAAAATGGTATTCAGGAAAAAACGATTAAAATGTTTCATTCCCTGATATGGGTTACCACGTAAGAAACTGTTTACCATGCTAGCCGGCTCTTCGAGATTACTTAGAAAATTACCCAAACCATTTCGAGCAGGCATGGGTACATAATCGTGCCACACTACCGCAACCGGACGTAGAATATAAGGATCAAGAACATCATAATTAAAACTGAACATTGTACGGTTAAAACCTTCCAGAGGATCTGAACGCCCCTGCTCAACAGTATTAGATGAACTGGCACATCCCACCAGTAATGCGGCTGTAAGAGCGATTCCGCCCAAACGATACGTCATACATTTCTCCAAGTAATAACTTCTTAGATCCGGCAAATCAATTTATGTATTACCCACCGATGATCATCAATAAATAAATATTACTGACAATTCAACTTGAATGGTACTCAAATTGAGTGGTTGCTAAATAGGCAAACAGTTCATAACGCCTTATCTTAGGAAAGAAAAACAGTTATAATGCGGATATTGTCCCCTTAGTTAAATGGATATAACAAGCCCCTCCTAAGGGCTAATTGCAGGTTCGATCCCTGCAGGGGACGCCAGAACAACACCTCACCAACTTTCATACAGCCTGACTTTTCCTTTATAAATAATAAGATAGGCTAACAGCCTTATGTTCTTGGTATACATTCCAAACACAATATTCCATGAAAACAGTATAACAACACTCGTATAAAATGTAACCAACTCATGTTAATAGAAGCTCTATTTGCAGAATCTATAATCATATGCAATTTCTAATTATCCCTAAAGTACAAGTCGATGTTACAGTGGTATATAAATAAATCAGTAATTTTTTCATATATGAATTAATATTTTTATAAATAACTTTTCAAAATAGTGATACACCTTGCCAACGCCTTACACAACAAGGGTTGTGGTATGCATAGTACAAAGCAGTTCATCAGACGTCAGAGTGGCCCTTTTCAGATATCAATCGAATAGACCAACTGTATCGGTATTATGAAATTCTATTTATAATAAATAAAATACAATTTAATATTCAGGTTATTAACATATTTTTATAATTAATAGCTTAAAATAAACCATACAATCAATGATTATAATTTATTAATTTACAAAACAAAACCCAATAAATAAACAAATAAAAAACTTTATTAATTTATTATAAAAATATCTCTTCATTGAAAATCTAATTATTAAAAAAATATTACATCCATAAACAAAAATTTAATTTAATATATTTTTCAATATGAAATATTGTTTCCAGTTGGTCACATACAATTATTCATTTTAAATACATCTCCAGATTCCTAATAGCATTGCAATAAATCAATACATTTACCACCACCAAACAATACTTATGAAAAAATATTAATAAAAACAATATCTTAAATATAACTTCGCATATGTAATTCAAATATATTTATATTTTCAGAGATTTTAGTCAGATATATACAATCACTAGTTTCAATATGTATATATCTGTCTTTATAGCTTAATCAATCAATGAGAGTTGTTGCCGTAAATATGTCCCTGAACCTAATAATCCAGGTTGCGGATGAGTAATCAAATAAACAGGAATCTGTTGTACTAATGTTTTAAAACGCCCTTTATCCTCAAATCCATAAATGAAATTCGATTGCTTAAAGAAATCAAAAAACCGCGGCACTATACCACCAGCGATATACACACCACCAAAAGCTCCCATATTTAAAGCTAAATTCCCGCCAAATCGCCCCATAATTTCACAAAATAGTATCAGGGCACGATGGCAATATTGACAACTTTCATCCAATGCTCGTTGTGTCACTATTTCGGGTTCTAACTCTTCCGGCTGGCTATGATCCAAAATTGCAATGGCTTGATAGAGATTCACTAATCCACTACCGGACAAGATTCTTTCTACCGAAACATGCCCCAGTTTACGACGTAAAACAGCTAATATTGCATCTTGTTCTTCACTATTTGCCGCAAAATCTACATGACCTCCTTCACCAGGTAAACTTATCCATTGCTTGCCTGCTTTTATCAAATGAGCCACACCAAGGCCGGTTCCAGCCCCATAAACAACAATGGGTTTATCTTCAACCGCTGCTCCCCCTCCCAATTGAACTTTATGTTCCTCTGTCAGCATAGGGATAGCCATAGATACGGCAGTGAAGTCATTAATAACATCTAACTTTTCTAGCCCAAGCGCCTGTTTCAGCTCACTAATAGAAAATGCCCATTGGTGGTTGGTCATTTCCACCCAATCACCATTTATCGGACAGGCAATAGCGATACAAGCATAAGTTATTATTACTTTTTGCTCCGCCAAATAGTGGCTGATAATAGACTCCAACCCAGCGTATTGTTTTGCACTATATGTTTTAATCTGGTCAATAGCCCCATCTTTCAAATTACAAAGTGCTAATCTGGCATTCGTACCACCAATATCAGCCACGAGTCCGTAGAGATTCATTTTTATATCCTAATAATTAGCTAATACAACAATTACGTAAAGCTTATCCCATCTGACATTATTGGTATAGGTAGTTTGGACACGAATATGACTTGCACAACCGGGATATCACATATTCAAGATGATTTGCCAGGCCAGAACCTGCAACTAATGAATTAAAAGCTAACTGCTCTACCGACTGATCTAATGATGATCTCTCTATGGGGAATTATACGAATTATGTCTTTCAAGATGGTGGGTCGTGCAGGATTCGAACCTGCGACCAATTGATTAAAAGTCAACTGCTCTACCGACTGAGCTAACGACCCATCTATAGGAGAACTACTCTAACTACGTCTTTTGGAATGGTGGGTCGTGCAGGATTCGAACCTGCGACCAATTGATTAAAAGTCAACTGCTCTACCGACTGAGCTAACGACCCATACCAAAAAGGTGTGATACTGCTGAAACAATCTAATGAAGTGGTGGGCGATACCAGATTCGAACTGATGACCCCCTCCTTGTAAGGGAGATGCTCTACCAACTGAGCTAATCGCCCACTTCATAATGACTATTACTGCCTTAAACCACTGAATTTATGATTGGTGGGCGATACCAGATTCGAACTGATGACCCCCTCCTTGTAAGGGAGATGCTCTACCAACTGAGCTAATCGCCCAATCATAAATTCATTTTTATCACAACGAGTGGTGGGCGATACCAGATTCGAACTGATGACCCCCTCCTTGTAAGGGAGATGCTCTACCAACTGAGCTAATCGCCCCGTCGTGATGGAGTCGCATTATAGGGATAGTTCAGGATGAGTCAACGCTTTTTCTAGGGAAAAATATCGTTCGTCTCAAAATTAAACAAAGGTGAGATAATTATCATCACTCAGGGTTCAGTTTAAGCAGATAGGCTGACTTTTCTCAACAACATCCCGCTAACAGCATTGAGGAATTAAAGTCCAGTGATAAAATAACCCCCACTTTTATTACTTTAAATCACCAATAACGTTCATTGAAAAGTGAAACGTAATTAAGGCAATCCCCAATGAGTAAAATTAAAACCCGTTTTGCACCAAGTCCAACTGGCTATCTCCATGTTGGCGGTGCACGTACCGCACTTTATTCCTGGTTATATAGCCGCCATAACAAAGGCGAATTTGTATTGCGTATCGAAGATACTGACCTTGAACGCTCAACTCAGGAAGCCATTGATGCCATTATGGACGGTATGAACTGGTTAAATCTGAATTGGGATGAAGGTCCTTATTATCAGACTAAACGTTTTGATCGCTATAACCAGGCTATTGATCAAATGCTGGAACAAGGGACTGCTTATCATTGCTATTGTTCTAAAGCACGTCTGGAAGAATTGCGTGAAACTCAGATGGCGAATGGCGAGAAGCCTCGTTATAACGGCCATTGCCGTGATAATCAATGTCAGCATAATCCAGATCAACCCCATGTCGTCCGTTTCCGCAATCCACAAGAAGGTTCTGTTATTTTTAATGATAGTATCCGTGGCCCAATTGAATTCAGTAATCAGGAACTTGATGATCTGATTATCCGCCGTACCGATGGTTCTCCAACCTATAACTTCTGTGTTGTCATTGATGACTGGGATATGGAAATCACCCATGTCATTCGCGGTGAAGACCATATCAATAATACACCACGTCAAATTAATATTCTGAAAGCACTGGGTGCTCCAGTTCCAGAATATGCACACGTTTCGATGATCCTGGGTGATGATGGTAAAAAACTGTCTAAACGTCACGGGGCAGTGAGTGTTATGCAATACCGCGATGATGGCTATCTGCCGGAAGCTTTGCTGAATTATCTGGTTCGTCTGGGTTGGTCACACGGTGATCAGGAAATTTTCAGTATTGAAGAGATGACTGAATTCTTCAGCCTGGATGCTATCAATAAATCTGCCAGTGCATTCAATACGGAAAAACTACAATGGCTGAACCATCACTATATTAATACCCTGCCCCCAGAGAAAGTTGCCGTTCATTTGGCATGGCACATTGAGCAGCAAGGCATTGATACCCGTAATGGGCCACAATTAGTTGATCTGATTAAATTGCTGGGTGAACGCTGCAAGACCCTGAAAGAAATGGCCGAGTCCTGCCGCTACTTCTATGAAGATTTTGCTGAGTTTGATGCAGATGCGGCGAAGAAACATTTGCGTCCAGTTGCCCGTCAACCTCTTGAAGTTGTTGGTACAAAACTGGCGGCAGTTACTGACTGGACACCTGAAAATGTTCATCATGCTATTCAATCTACAGCTGATGAGCTGGAAGTTGGTATGGGTAAAGTCGGTATGCCACTGCGTGTGGCTGCTACTGGAGCAGGCCAATCTCCAGGTGTGGATGTGACTATTCATGCTATCGGGCAAACCCGTACTCTGGCCCGTATTAATCAGGCTCTGGAATTTATTGTTCAACGTGAAACTCAGCAGTAATTAATGCAACAAAGGCATCACCGATTCAGTGTGGTGCCTTCTATTTTCAAAAAAATCTCATTTAATTAATACAACCTTGTCACTTCCTTAAACGCGTTCTATCTCATTTCAACCCGTTGTTCAGCCTTTATTTTGTCGTCCCACCACAAAAGTGATGACTTTTTCAACGCTTGCTCTGAGAATGATAAGTTAGCCGTTGACAGTATTTGCAGGGTTTCATATTATGCGCCCCGTTCCATTAATTTTGATTGGGGCTATAGCTCAGCTGGGAGAGCGCTTGCATGGCATGCAAGAGGTCAGCGGTTCGATCCCGCTTAGCTCCACCAAATACTTATTACCAGAATAAAGTATTTGGCACTAAAATTAGAAAGACCACACTCGTGGGGCTATAGCTCAGCTGGGAGAGCGCTTGCATGGCATGCAAGAGGTCAGCGGTTCGATCCCGCTTAGCTCCACCAAAATTATCAGGGCCTGAAAGCCACGCTTTCAGGCCCTTTTATTTATCCATCTTAATAACCACCTTTTTGCATAAAAAAACTATCCTTGCTAATTCTTCTTCAATGGTTTTACCAATGAATCCAATCCTTCTATTTTTATTGCTAAAGTCATCTCCATCAGGACGCCTAATTTACCTTGTGGAAATTCGCCTTTACGAGCGAACCACAATAAATACTCTTCTGGTAAGTCAATCAGCATACGCCCCTTGTATTTACCGAATGGCATAACAGTATTAGCAATTTCTATCAGATTTTCTTTTTCCATAATTTACATTGATTAAAAAAGATAACTCCAGTTTACGGGGTAAGGGAAATATATGCGAAAGGAAAGAAGAAATCTGCATCATCCATGATGCAATATTCCACTATAACACTTTATCTTTTTACAGCACCAAACCTGCAATAGCCGCAGACAAGAAGCTGACAAGGGTTGAACCAAACAGTAGCTTCAAGCCAAAGCGGGAAACGACGTTACCCTGGTTTTCATTCAAGCCCTTAATTGCTCCGGCAACAATTCCAATTGAAGAGAAATTAGCAAAAGAAACCAGGAATACCGACAAAATACCCTGTGAACGCGGAGAAAATTCTGTCGCAATTGATTGCAAGCTATGCATCGCAACAAATTCGTTAGAAACCAATTTGGTTGCCATGATGCTACCAACCCGCAACGCTTCATCAGCAGGAATTCCAATTATCCAAGCAAATGGATAGAACACATACCCTAGCATCTCTTGGAAGCTCATATCAAAAATCATGCTAAACAGCGCGTTAATAGCGGCAATCAGGGCAATGAAACCAATCAACATGGCGGCAACAATCAGTGCGACTTTAAAACCAGCCAGAATATATTCACCCAACATTTCGAAGAAACTTTGACCTTCGTGAAGATTGCTCATCTGAATATCTTCTTCGCTGTCAACAGAATACGGATTAATCAATGACAGGATGATAAAGGTACTGAACATATTGAGCACCAATGCCGCCACAACATATTTAGGCACCAAAATGGTCATGTAAGCACCAACGATTGACATGGAAACCGTTGACATTGCAGTTGCAGCCATCGTGTACATTCGACGCTCAGACATTTTTCCCAGCACATCTTTATAAGCGATAAAGTTTTCAGACTGACCCAGTATCAGAGAACTTACTGCATTGAATGATTCCAATTTCCCCATGCCGTTGACCTTAGACAACAGAGTACCAATCACACGGATGACGATTGGCAATACTTTGATATGCTGCAAAATACCAATCAGTGCGGAAATAAAGATAATCGGACACAATACATTCAGAAAGAAGAATGCCAGTTTTGCACCCATCATGCCGCCAAAAATGAATTCCGTCCCTTCACCCGCAAATTTCAGTAAATGCTCAAACAAACCCGCAAATCCCATGACAAATTCCTGACCAATACCTGAATTCAAGAAAAACCACGCAAGGACAAGTTCAATAACAAGCAACTGAATAATATAACGAGGACGAATACCTTTACGGTTACTGCTCGCCAAAATAGCAAGGCCGCCAATAACAATCAGAGCTAAAAGGAAATGCAGGATTTG
Source organism: Photorhabdus khanii NC19 (assembly GCF_000517265.1). GTDB lineage: Bacteria > Pseudomonadota > Gammaproteobacteria > Enterobacterales > Enterobacteriaceae > Photorhabdus > Photorhabdus khanii. Next base: position 739,231 of record NZ_AYSJ01000002.1, on the reverse strand, counting down.
AGACATATCACACTCCAAACACAACAGAAAGCTAGTTTATAAAATGCATTCTATGTAATAAAAGGCGATTAATAGGATAGATATTACATTAGATTGAAATAATTCTTACTCTAAATTTTTATTTAGTGAGATTAATCACATTTTCAGCTGAATCGTATAATGTCAGATGCGAAAATACATTATCAAATATCACCGATTATTGAGAAAACCTCTCAATAATCAGTAGACAGAATACAAACAAAAAGTTATTCACCCAATAAACGGATCATTTCTTCTTCATCAATCACTGGAATATTTAACTCATTAGCTTTAGCCAATTTCGAACCGGCTGCTTCACCAGCAATCACCAAATCTGTTTTCTTAGAAACGCTGCCAGTCACTTTTGCCCCAAGTGCAACAAGTTTATCTTTGGCTTCATCTCGGGATAACTGATGCAATGAGCCAGTAAGCACAATTGTTTTACCTGCGAATGGGCTGTCAACCTTCTCAGCCTTTGTTACGACAATTAGTTCCCAGTTGATACCGGTATTATCAATCAGGTCATCGATAACTTTTTGATTATGAGGTTCATTGAAGAAGTTAACCACGTGTTTTGCCACTACTTCACCAACATCCTGGACCTCTTTCAGAGCTTCTTCATCAGCGGCACGTAATTTATCCAGGCAGCCAAAGTGAGCGGCCAAATTAGCGGCGGTCGCTTCCCCAACTTCACGGATACCCAACGCATAGAGGAAACGAGCAAATGTGGTTTTTTTCGCTTTTTCCAACGCATCTACCACATTTTGCGCAGATTTCGGCCCCATACGATCAAGCCCGGTCAATTTACCCGCAGTAAGCCTGAAAAGATCCGCCGGGGTTTCGACATACTCTTTATCCACCAGTTGATCGATAATCTTTTCTCCCATACCGTCAACATCCATCGCCCGCCGGGAAACAAAGTGTCTCAGTGCTTCTTTACGTTGAGCGCCACAGACCAAACCACCAGTACAACGGGCTACAGCCTCCCCTTCAATCCGCTCGACATCCGCCCCACATACCGGACAATGTTCAGGAAAAACAACTTCATCACTGTCCTGTGGCCTTCTGTCCTCCACAACACCCACGACCTTTGGAATAACATCACCAGCACGGCGGATAATAACAGTATCGCCAATACGCAAACCTAAACGTTCAATCTCATCCGCATTGTGCAATGTCGCATTACTCACAGTCACACCCGAGACCTGCACCGGCTCCAAACGTGCTACCGGTGTGATAGCACCAGTACGGCCGACCTGAAATTCGACATCACGGACAATCGTCATTTGCTCCTGAGCAGGAAATTTGAATGCTGTTGCCCAGCGTGGCGCACGGGCGACAAAACCTAACGTTTTCTGTAATTCCAGCGAATTCACTTTGATAACAACACCATCAATATCAAACCCCAATATTGAACGCTGGTTTTCAATATCGTGGTAAAAATCAATAACCTGTTGACTATCAGTACAAACTTTAATTTTATCGCTGACCGGCAATCCCCATTGCTTAAACTGTATCAATCGCTCGTAGTGACTGATCGGTAATTCCCCTCCTTCCAATACACCAACACCATAACAGAAGAACGCCAATGGCCGTTTAGCCGTAATACGAGGATCGAGCTGACGCAGAGAGCCAGCCGCTGCATTACGAGGATTAGCAAATACTTTTGCGCCGGTGCGGCGTGCTTCCTCATTCAGCTTCTCAAATCCTTTTTGGGGTATAAAAACTTCACCACGAATTTCAACACGGGTTGGAATATTATCTCCGGTCAGGCGCAGTGGAATTGCGTAGATAGTCCGTACATTTGATGTAATGTTTTCCCCTGTTGTACCATCACCACGGGTCGCCGCCTGTACCAGTTCACCATTTTCATACAACAGACTAACAGCCAGACCATCCAGTTTCAGCTCACAACACACCACTAAATCCTGATTATCTTTCAGGCGGTCACGCACTCGCTTATCAAACGCCAAATAACTCTCTTCATCAAATACGTTATCCAGTGATAGCATTGGAATTTCATGGCGGACTTGTTCAAAAGCAGCCAGAGGAGCAGCGCCAACCCGCTGTGTCGGTGAATCAGATGTAATCAGCTCCGGGTATTGTTCCTCAAGAGCCTTTAATTCCTGCATTAACCGATCATATTCTGCATCAGAGATCTCTGGTGCATCCATGACGTGATACAGATATTCATGATGACGCAGTGTTATTCTGAGATTTTCTATTTGTTGAGCAGTTGATTTCATGACTTATAACCAGCGATAAAAAGCCCCCGGCTGGCGGAGGCTTGAACATTCGATAAGTTGATTATACCTGAACATCAAGTGTGCTGCGAATGCGTGCTTTATACAATTCGATTTTTTGCGGTGTCAGCATCTTACGCTCATCATCAAGCACCACTCCCCCAACATCAGAAGCAATGCGCTGAGCCGCCTGCAACATCAGCTTAAAATTCTGATTAGCTTCTCCGTAAGAAGGTACCATCATAAACATGGAAACCCCTGGAGTGGTAAAATCAGCCATTGTTTCAGGGTTAAATGAACCCGGTTTCACCATATTGGCAAGGCTGAATAACACCGGACCGCTGCCTGATGGATTCAGATGACGGTGGAAAATCTGCATTTCTCCAAATTGGAAGCCAGATTGCAGGATACTTTGCAGCAAGAGCTCACCATTCAATGCCTGACCGTGATGTGCTGCCACATGAAGAACCAAAACGATTTCTTTTGCTGCTTTGGCCTGCACTTCCTGCTCACCATCCCCCTCTTTTGCCATATCCTGAGACTTTTCTTCCGTCTGAGGTCTATTTTTCTCAGGCTCATCCCGTCCTTCAGATTCAAACAGGCCAAGCTGAGGCTCCTGCTCTTCTATTTCTGTTACTGCTTTTCGGGTTGTAGTCTCAGGCTGATGCCCAGTCAGCAACGGATCATTGCTTTCTTCAGACGTAGCAACATCCATTTCAGTCAACTTTGGCTGACGGCGCTCAATAACCGGCTCAGCTTTATATTCCTGATGAGGTTTTACCTGCTCATGGGTGTAAGGCTTTTGTTGATTGTCAAACGCTTCATCATCACTGTCATCGACGAAACTCTCTTGACGATCATGTTTATGACGTTTAACTGGGCGATCACGAAAAAGCGAAGAACGCTCTTTACGGCTGGTCCACAACCCATGTAACAGCAAAGCTATTATTGCTATCGCACCAACAATGATTAATATCAGACGCAAATCCTGCATCATTGCTATCTCTGTTGTTTAATTAATATGCCACCACGGCGGAACATTTTCTGTATTAACTGTATTTGTCAAATAACACAAGTGCAAGCTTATACACACTTTTCTTATCATAAATATGCCTGATAAGCATTTTTTGCTTTTTTTTTATACAGAACAAGACTAGTCAGTCGAAAATCCTACCTATATGATAGCGTTTCAATCATACAGGAGAGAATAGGAAGTATGCTTAATTTGACAAAATCACCAAAAAATTTGAGCGGCTTTCAGTATTTGGTGCAAGGTTGCAGATTAATTACTCGACCAGGTATTAAAAGATTTGTTCTATTGCCTTTATTGGCAAATATTTTGTTACTTGGTGGTTCATTTTGGTGGCTCTACCAACAACTGGAAAACTGGATCCCCTCGATACTGAACAAAGTACCGGATTGGATGCAATGGCTCAGTTACATTCTATGGCCACTGGCAGTGATGTCTGTTTTGCTGATTTTTACTTATTTATTCAGCACGATAGCGAACTTCATAGCAGCTCCGTTCAATGGATTACTGGCGGAAAAACTGGAAGCTGATTTAACGGGAACCTCTGCGCCGGATACCGGAGTTATGGAACTGGTAAAAGATGTTCCACGCATTCTGAAACGAGAATTGGTAAAACTGCTCTACTATATTCCACGCGCCCTGGTTTTACTGCTTCTCTATTTTATTCCTGTTATCGGGCAAACTGTCGCACCTGTGCTCTGGTTTATTTTCAGTGCCTGGATGCTGTCGATTCAATACTGTGATTATCCATTTGATAACCATAAAGTCAGTTTTCCAACAATGCGTAGTGCCCTTCGTCAAAACAAAATGAATAATCTGCAATTTGGTGCATTAGTGAGTATTTTGACAATGATACCTATTGTCAATTTGGTGATTATGCCTATCGCAGTATGCGCGGCTACTGCAATGTGGGTAGATCGCTATCGGGATCAACACGGGTTGCGTATTATAAAATAAATGCAGTCAAATGTTATTCTTTAAGACGATAAGAATATATTCAAACTATATTTCCATAACCTGATTGTTGGCGTATCGTTGACCAGATATCACTAAAGGGAGTTGAAAGACGAGTATGAGTAAAATTTATGAAGACAATTCTTTAACGATTGGTCGTACCCCGTTAATTCGCTTAAAACACTTTGGCAATGGACGTATTCTGGCGAAAGTAGAGTCCCGTAACCCAAGCTTTAGTGTAAAATGCCGTATTGGTTCTAACATGATTTGGGATGCTGAAAAACGCGGTATCCTACAGCCAGGAAAAGAGTTGGTAGAACCAACCAGTGGTAATACCGGGATTGCGCTTGCTTACGTTGCAGCATCCCGTGGCTATAAATTAACGCTGACTATGCCAGAAACGATGAGTATTGAGCGTCGCAAGCTGCTGAAGGTACTGGGAGCAAATCTAGTGCTAACTGAAGGCGCTAAAGGGATGAAAGGAGCCATTGAGAAAGCCAATGAGATTCAGGCCAGTGACCCCGATCGCTATATTATCCTGCAACAGTTCAGCAATCCGGCAAACCCGGAAATCCACGAAAAAACCACTGGTCCGGAAATCTGGGAAGATACCGATGGTGAAGTAGACGCATTTGTTACCGGCGTAGGTACTGGCGGCACACTAACAGGCGTTACCCGCTACCTGAAAAACACCAAAGGTAAAAACATCACTGCGGTTGCAGTAGAACCCGAAGACTCGCCGGTAATCAGCCAGACTCTGGCCGGTGAAGAAGTGAAGCCCGGCCCACATAAGATTCAAGGCATTGGTGCCGGTTTTATTCCAGATAACCTTGATCTGAAACTGGTTGATCGCGTATTCAAAATCAGTAATGACGAGGCAATTAGAACCGCTCGTGAAATCATGATAAAAGAAGGCATTCTGGCGGGTATCTCCTCCGGTGCTACCGTTGCAGCCGCAGTAAAACTCTCTCAGGAACCGGAGTATAAAGATAAAAATATCGTCGTCATTCTGGCTTCATCAGGTGAACGCTATCTGAGCAGCGCATTGTTTACTGACTTATCTGATGAATAAAAGTATTTAAGTAACTTACTTAGTTTTATTGATAAAAAAGCACCTAAATGGTGCTTTTTCTGTGTAGTAGATCAAACTTTTACACTTTACTAGATGATTTCTTACAATGGGTTTAGTATTTAACCAATAATAATTATTTCGATGCTCGAAATTAATTAACAGAAGTAGTAGTTTCAGTTAAGTAGTCCTGTGATCTATCTTTACTTCAAACTATCAATCAGAAGCATCGAAAAGAATAATTTTTTTGATAATCGATAAAATCTTTTATTACATTATCAATCTTATAGTCTATCCCAGTAGACGCAATTGATGCAGGCCGTTCTTGTGAAAGAATAGTGAACACGAACAGCGCGCATAGTCCGGAGCGTACGCATAGTAACGTATAGTACGTAAGGAGTGATTCGTTTCTCTCCTCCTTCGGACAAAACTAAAGGGCGTTCAAAAGCTATTTATCGCTTTTGTCAAAACATTGCCGGGCTCGCACTTTAGGCAAATAAAATCGCCCTATTGGGATAGGCAGTTAATGAATACTCAAGTTAAGATTTGTTTACTACAATTTTTTAACTTACATAGCAAAAATCTAAGTTATTGAGGAAACGTCATGTTCCAGCAAGAAGTCACTATTACTGCGCCAAATGGCCTACACACCCGTCCCGCTGCACAGTTTGTTAAAGAAGCAAAAAGTTTCTCCTCCGACATTACACTGACTTCCGGTGGCAAAACGGCCAGTGCGAAAAGCTTGTTTAAGCTACAAACGTTAGGACTCACTCAAGGCACTGTTGTGACCATCTCTGCTGAAGGCGAAGATGAGCAAAAAGCGATTGAACATCTGGTTAAATTGATGGCAGAACTGGAATAATCTTCCATTGACCACAACGCCAGTCAAGATTCAGAGATTGTGAATAAACTGATATTCACTTAGCCGTTCCTCATCCCCGGATAAAGTTTTATCCGGGGATGTCAGTTTAAATGCATTTCCTAAAACAGCAAACCATCTGCGGGCTGGCTCTTTAAAGAATAATTATTAGTAGTTAGGTAACATCATGATTTCAGGCATATTAGTATCACCAGGCATCGCTTTCGGTAAAGCATTATTACTGAAAGAAGACCCAATTATTATCAATCAGAAAAAAATCAGTCAAGAACAAGTCGAACAGGAAATTTCCCATTTCAAACAAGGTCGTGAAAAAGCCTCATCTCAGTTAGAAATCATCAAAAATATAGCGGCAAAAAACCTCGGCGAAGAAAAAGCGGAAATCTTCGAAGGGCATATCATGCTGTTGGAAGATGAAGAACTTGAGCAAGAAATTATTTCGTTAATCAAAAACGATTTCAAAGCCGCAGATGCTGCGGTTTATTCCGTGATTGAAACTCAGGCCCAAGCCCTTGAAGAGCTGGATGACGAATACCTGAAAGAACGTGCCACAGACGTACGTGATATCGGTAAACGCTTGTTGAAAAACATTCTGGGTATGCCGATTGTCGATCTTGGCTCGATTTCAGAAGAAGTTATTTTGGTCGCCAATGATTTAACCCCATCTGAAACTGCGCAACTCAATCTGGAAAAAGTTCTTGGTTTCATTACTGATTTAGGTGGCCGTACCTCCCATACCTCAATCATGGCCCGTTCTCTTGAACTTCCAGCGATCGTCGGTACCATCAATTCGACAGCAGCAATCCAAAATGGTGATTACCTGATCCTGGACGCGGTAAATAACCATATTTATATCAATCCATCTGATACAAAAATTGAACAGCTAAAAAAAGCCAAAAACGAATATCTGGCAGAAAAAGCTGAACTTGCGAAACTGAAAGATCTGCCTGCAATAACTCTTGATGGTCATCAGGTTGAAGTCTGTGCCAATATCGGTACCGTCCGTGATGTTACTGGTGCTGAGCGCAATGGTGCCGAAGGTGTCGGTTTATACCGTACAGAATTTCTATTTATGGATCGTGACGCGCTGCCAACAGAGGAAGAACAATTCCAAGCTTATAAAGCCGTTGCCGAAGCAATGGGCAGCCAAGCGGTTATTATACGTACGATGGATATCGGCGGTGATAAAAATCTGCCCTATATGAATCTACCGAAAGAAGAGAATCCATTCCTTGGTTGGCGTGCAATTCGTATTTGCCTTGATCGAAAAGAGATCTTACATTCTCAGTTACGTGCTATTTTACGTGCGTCTGCTTTCGGTAAATTACGTATTATGTTTCCAATGATTATTTCTGTAGAAGAAGTACTACAGCTGAAAGCAGAACTTGAATTGCTGAAAGGTCAACTTCGTGAAGAAAGTAAAAAATTCGATGAAGCAATTGAAGTGGGTGTGATGGTGGAAACACCCGCTTCAGCAGTCATTGCCCGTCACCTGGCAAAAGAAGTTGATTTTTTCAGTATTGGGACAAACGATCTAACTCAGTATACTCTTGCTGTAGACCGCGGTAACGAATTGATTTCTCATCTTTATAACCCGATGCTACCAGCAGTATTGAGCCTGATTAAGCAAACCATTGACGCTTCACACGCTGAAGGTAAATGGACGGGGATGTGTGGCGAGCTTGCAGGTGATGAACGTGCTACACTGTTGTTATTAGGTATGGGGCTGGATGAGTTTAGTATGAGTGCGATTTCTATTCCCCGCATCAAGAAAATCATTCGTAATACGCGTTACGAAGATGCAAAAGCGCTGGCTGAGCAAGCCCTTACTCAGTCTACCGCTCAGGGGTTGATAGAATTGGTTGATACATTTATCAAAGAAAAAACACTTTGCTAACAATATCGGTTAAAACGCGGTCCAGTATAAACAATTAGGAGAAGATTCATGGGTCTGTTTGATAAACTGAAATCTCTAGTTTCAGATGATAAAAAAAACAGCGGCACTATTGAAATAGTCGCACCGTTATCTGGTGAGATTGTCAATATTGAAGATGTTCCAGATGTTGTTTTCGCCGAGAAAATTGTCGGCGATGGTATCGCTATAAAACCTGCCGGCAGTAAGATAGTTGCACCAGTTGATGGGACGATCGGTAAAATATTTGAAACCAACCATGCGTTTTCTATCGAATCGGACAACGGCATTGAGCTATTTGTCCACTTTGGTATTGATACGGTTGAGCTTAAAGGAGAAGGTTTTAAGCGCATCGCTGAAGAAGGTCAGCGTGTACAGAAAGGTGATTTAGTTTTGGAGTTTGATCTTAAACTCCTTGAAGAAAGAGCGAAATCAACCCTGACACCTGTTGTTATTTCCAACATGGATGAAATTAAAGAATTGTCCAAACTGAGTGGTTCTGTCACTGTTGGTGAAACACCCATTATGCGTATTAAAAAGTAGCCATAATTTTCATGGTGTCTACAAGCCAAATCCCCCTTTATTACAGACCGCTAACAGCCCTATGGGCTGTTAGCTATCCATCTCCCCTAATCCTAAAAATTCGCTTCACTCTCAATGAGAATTTAGGTAGGAGAATTCCGCAGTTTTGTTAAATACGCCAGTAGAAAGATATCTGTCACCCCGGTCACAAATAATCGCAACAATGACAGAACCCGGACTCTGTGCCGCAACCTTTAATGCACCGGCAACAGCGCCGCCAGAACTGACTCCACAAAAAATTCCTTCTTTGTGAGCTAACAAACGCATAGTCTCTTCAGCTTCTTCCTGCGTTATATCCAACACTTGATCCACCAGCTCTTGTCGAAAAATGCCGGGCAAATAAGCCGGCGACCAACGGCGAATACCGGGAATATGGCTGTTCTCTGCTGGTTGTAAACCAATCACCTGAACACGGTTATCCTGGCTTTTTAAATAGCGGCTGACACCCGTAATTGTCCCCGTGGTTCCCATACTGGAAACGAAATGCGTAATACGTCCTTGTGTTTGCTGCCAAATTTCCGGCCCTGTAGTAGTAAAGTGAGCTAAGGGGTTATCTGGGTTATTGAATTGATCAAGAACTTTACCTTCACCATTACGCTCCATTTGTTGAGCTAAATCACGTGCGCCTTCCATGCCCACGTTTTTACTCACCAAAATAAGCTCCGCACCATAAGCGCGCATAGAAGCCTGACGTTCAAGGCTCATATTATCAGGCATCAGTAATTTAAGGTGATAACCTTTTACTGCCGCAATCATTGCCAACGCAATACCTGTATTTCCGCTGGTGGCTTCAATCAATACGTCACCTGGAAAAATTTCACCCCGCAATTCAGACTGCTGAATCATTGACAGCGCTGTCCTGTCTTTTATTGAGCCTGCCGGATTATTACCTTCAAGTTTTACCCATATTTCCACACCCAGCTTATCGGTCATTCGTTGTAGTTTTACCAGCGGAGTGTTGCCTATAAAATGTTCCAAGCTTGTCACAGCTATTACCTATTTTTATTTAATAGAACAGCGAAATAACCATATTCAGAAATATATCGCAAGACTTTAAATAAAAAATGCCCATCTCCAGACGGTAAGGAGATGAGCAAATTGGTACCAACCAAAATTTAAATCATTGTCAGGCTGTCTGGGCTAAACTAAGGGTTTGCAATTGCTTATCACCCGCATATAAACGGGCTTCAGTACCACCAATAAAATAACGGCTGCCTCTTATCGGTACTGACGTTTCATCGAACCAAACAATAGCAACCGGCTCCTGATGCCAGCCCAGAGGCTGGACGGAAAGCTGCCAGAAATGCCCGCGAGGACTGACCTCAGTCACCTGTACAGGCAGTGGACTAGATGGTGTAGGTTGCGAATTTATCATGACTTCCCATGGGCGCAGGAATACATCAACCTTCCCCTGATGAATTGGTGTCACCTTAAGAGGCAGATGCTGCCCGCCAATCAAAAGCTGGGATCCCTTAATCTCACCACGAAGATGGTTAACCTCACCAAGAAATTCCATCACAAAACGGCTGGCCGGATAACGCCATACCTCTTGTGGCGTACCTACCTGTTCAATATTCCCCTGGCTCATAACAACAACCCGATCAGCCACTTCCATAGCTTCTTCCTGATCATGAGTCACAAAGACACTGGTAAATTTCAGTTCTTCATGCAGCCTGCGTAACCAGCGGCGTAGTTCCATCCTTACCTGAGCATCCAGTGCACCAAATGGCTCATCCAGTAACAGAATTTGTGGTTCAACAGCCAACGCCCTCGCCAGCGCTACCCGCTGTTTTTGTCCACCCGAAAGCTGTGATGGATAGCGTTCAGCAAGATGTGTCAATTGCACCATTTCCAACAATTCCATAACTTTACGGCGAATAGCCGCTGTATCAGGACGCCTACGCCGTGGCAACACGGTCAATCCGAAAGCAACGTTATCGAATACGGTCATATGCCGGAATAACGCATAATGCTGAAAGACAAATCCAACCTGACGATCTTTAGCATGCATACGACTCACATCCTGCCCGTGGAAACTCAGCTTCCCCGCAGTCTGTTGTTCCAGACCAGCAATAATCCTTAACAAGGTTGTTTTACCGGAGCCTGACGGGCCAAGCAAAGCGACCATTTCTCCGGAAAAAATATTCAGAGTGATATCGCTCAGAACCTGAGTCCGACCAAAATATTTACTGATATTGTTAATTTCAATACTCATATTGTGCTCCCACCTTAACTATGCTGGCGACTTAACCGCCACTGCAAAGCACTTTTAACAACCAATGTGATAATTGCCATCAATGCCAGCAATGCCGCCGCAGTAAATGCCCCTACGGTGTTGTAATCTTGATGCAATAATTCAACCTGCAACGGCAATGTATAAGTTTCACCACGAATCGCACCGGATACCACTGACACAGCACCAAATTCACCAATTGCCCGGGCATTGGTCAAAACCACACCATATAATAACGCCCAGCGGATATTGGGTAATGTCACCCGCCAAAACATTTTCCAACCAGATGCCCCCAACAATATTGCCGCTTCATCTTCCTGGCTTCCCTGACTAAGCATCATCGGCACCAGTTCCCGAACAACAAACGGGCAAGTCACAAACACTGTGACCAATACCATGCCCGGCCAGGAAAACATCAGTTGAATATCATAGGGTTCCAGCAAACTTCCTGCCCAACCATTCGAACCATAAAACAGCAGATAGAGCAAACCCGCCACGACCGGCGACACAGCAAACGGGATATCGATCAACGTCAGCAAACATTGCCGTCCAGGAAACTGAAAACGCGTCACCAACCAGGCAATCATCACGCCAAAGATCAGGTTTACCGGAACGGTGATCAATGCAATCAGTAGCGTTAACCAAATAGCATGCAGCATGTCAGGATCTAACAGATTCTGCGTGACTACCCCAACCCCTTTAGAAAAGGCGGTCATAAATATCCACACAATGGGGATCACTAACAGCAAGACTGAAAACAGGACTCCTATCGTGATAAGCCCCCATTTTCCCCAATTTACAGGCGGTCGTTGTGCAATAGAAAATTGAGACAGTTCAGCCATTAATGCCCTCCAATCCGCTTACCAAAACGGCTTTGCAGAGTATTAATGCTAAACAGTAATATCAGGGATACCGCCAATATAACCGATGCAATGGCACTGGCAGCCGGATAATCAAACTCCTGCAAGCGGATGAAAATCATCAGCGATACCACTTCTGTCTGCCATGCGATGTTACCTGCAATAAAGATCACTGCACCAAACTCCCCTAGGCTGCGGGTAAAAGAGAGTGCGGCGCCGGCAATTAAAGCCGGAGATAATTCCGGCATGATTACACGCCAGAAAGTTTGCCAGCGGCTGGCACCTAATGTCTGAGCCGCTTCCTCATACTCCGGCCCCAACTCTTCAAGTACCGGCTGAATAGTTCGCACCACAAATGGCAGACTGGTAAACGCCATCGCCACCGCAATACCGAGCCAGGTATTCACCACTTTCACATCAAAGTACCCAAGAAGCGAACCATACCAACCTGTAGCAGAGAACAGCGTTGCTAGTGTCAACCCAGCTACCGCAGTAGGCAACGCAAAAGGGAGATCCATCAAGCCATCCAGTAAGCTACGGCCTGGGAAACGATAACGGGTTAAGACCCATGCCATCAGCATACCAAACACCGCATTGAACAAACTGGCAACCGCTGCCGCCAGCAATGTCACTTTGTAAGCCGCCACGACCTGGGGATTAGCAATAACCTGCCAATACTGTTCCCAGGTCATACTGGAAAGCTGCACAACCAATGCACTCAGGGGCAATAATAAAATCAAGCAGGTATAGAACAAACTGCTACCTAAACTCAGCCCAAAGCCAGGCAAGACTCGCTTACTGGATACCGCAAACATTACTTATGCCCTTCCGCCAGCAATTGATCCAGTGTGCCGCCAGTATTGAAGTGAGTTTTCATCACTTGTGGCCAACCACCAAACTGATCTTCCAGCCGGAATAATTTCGTTTCTGGAAAACGCGCTTTTTGCTGATCCATCACTTTTTTATCGCTGACACGATAATTAAAGCCAGTGATGATCTGCTGTGCCTGTGGACTATAGAGATAATTCAGATAAGCTTTCGCCGCTTCCTCAGTGCCGTTTCTCACAATATTCTTATCAACCCAGGCAACAGGGAATTCCGCCAGAATACCTATTGACGGGACAATCACTTCATATTTGTCGTCACCATATTGTTTACGGATGTTGCTTACTTCAGATTCAAAACTTATTAGCACATCACCCAAACCACGTTCAATAAATGAAGTCGTTGCACCGCGACCTCCGGTATCAAACACGGTGACATTTTTCAGGAAACGTTTCATCCATTCACGGGTTTTACCCTGATCCCCGTCATTTTCCTGTTGAATCGCTCCCCAGGCAGCCAGATAGGTGTAACGGCCATTACCGGAAGTTTTAGGGTTTGGGAAGACTAATTTGACATCTTTACGTACTAAGTCATGCCAGTTACGAATATTTTTGGGATTACCTTTACGCACCAGAAATGCCATGGTGGAATAGTAAGGTGAGCTGCTATTTGGCAGACGACTCTGCCAATCAGCAGGTATCAGATCGCCACGATCATGCAAAATTTGCACATCCGTCACCTGATTGTAAGTCACCACATCAGCCCGCAATCCCTGAAGAATTGCCAGCGCTTGTTTGGAGGAGCCTGAATGAGATTGTTTGATTATCAATTTGTCCTGTGGATGCTGCTCATTCCACTGTTTTTCAAATTCAGGATTAAGGGCAGAAAATAGCTCACGCGCAACGTCATAAGAGCTGTTTAACAACTCTACAGCAAAGGCATTACTGCTGCCCAATAAAGTTACTGCTACCAGTCCGTTTAGTATTTTATTGTTTACTGAATACTTTTTCATTTCTCACCTTATCCGTTATTTCATCAAATAACGCTCCGGTGACTAATGTATCCAGTTTATTTATAACAGGGTAGATAACTATCGCTGTTTAATATACCGAATTGCAATTAGAAAGTATGAAACGCAATAAGCTGGCAGGAGTAATAAGATTTTTAATTGAAAAATGCGGACCGGCTATGGCTCCGCAATAAACACATCAAATTCACCAAACTGACTCAGTTTGTGCTTTCACTCAGAAACGGCTTTTCACCGTTTCCAAACGATACGTTCCACTTTCCAGTTTTTCAAAGCATCATCAGAAGGAATCAAACCTTCCGGGCCATTCCAGTTGCCTGTAAACAGATAACTGACATTCTTGCTCTGCGGAGATACGCAGATAACTGCCCTCTTCTCTGTTTCACTTACCGCATTTCGGCAAGCATCAAATGCCCGGTTATACAGCGCCGAGAATGGTGTACCAATCTTTGTCCCCCAGACGGTTTCAATATCTTTATCCAACACATCGATACGGCTGACTTTTCCATCTGCCTGACCAAAAAGTTCTATTTTCAGTTGATCACCCTCCATCGCTTGAAATACCGTCATTAACTGACCATTTTTCGTTTCCATACCGCTGCGTAAGTGGTACTTCCCATCTAACCCTTTATCTATCGCGTCCTTATTCATTGCTGTCAGACTATTTATTTCCCCAACCCCTTGAGCTGAGATTTTTAACGAACTACCAAACCAGCTAAAAGGCGACAAACTCGACCATGAAAAACCCGATGAGCCCGCACAACCGGTCAGTAACAATGAACAACCTATTGTGGCAAAACGTAATCCTGACAAAATGTTAGCTAAAGAAAACTCCTGCATAACTGGCTCCTTTTGATTAAATACAGAGATGGCTACTGAGACATCACACCACGATTGTTAGTTTCAGAGAACAGTTTAAATTATTAACCATGAGTGAATATCACATTGATTAAATATCCCTTGGCTGTATACTGTTTTTCTAAAAATAAGTCACCATAATGAGATCAATATGATGAAAAAAACACTTGCAACCGTTGCCCTGATTACTTTATTCAGTGCACCATTAACAGCTCAAACCACACATATGCAATCTGGCGGTTTTTCTGGTCCAAATGCTACCCAGCACCAAACCCAGACAGCACCACAAGGTGGTTTTATCGATAACAATGTAAGAATTTCGACCACTGAACAAGTTAAAAATATGTGGGATGACAGTTGGGTCGTGCTAGAGGGAAATATCGAATCCCGTATTCGTGGTGATCACTTCATACTCCGTGATAACACAGGCGTTATTGAAGTCGAAATTGATCATAAATACTGGAATGGCCAAACAATAACACCTCAGGATAAAGTCCGCCTTGAAGGTGAAGTCGATAAAGAGTGGAGTTCCGTGACAGTTGATGTGAAAAAAGTAACTAAATTGAATTAATGATTTTTGGCTGAATGAGATTCATTCAGCCACATTTCTACTTAATATTCCTGATCAATAATCAGACGCTTGCTGAAAATAACACTCTCCTGATGGCAATCTTCGTATTCCAACTTTTCGCACATATAAAGAGTGGCATCATTATCCTCAGGCACAATAAAAATTATTTTCGGACAACCACGGGCAATCAGCTTCTTTTCCAACCGTGAAATTAATGCATTCGCAATTCCCCGTCCCCGGAATTCAGGATGAACCCCCAAATAATAAGCCGAACCACGGTGACCATCATAACCACCCATAACAGTCCCAACCACTTCACCCGCCACTTCCGCGACTAAAAACAGGTCAGGATCATGGGTCAGCTTACGCTCAATATCCATTTCAGGATCAACACCAGGATTAAGTAAATCGCAGCGCTCCCATAAGGTGATCACTGCTTCAAAATCATCTTGTCGAAATACCCGAATTTCCATTCCTAACCAACCTGTTTTTATTGAAATAACCATTTCACATTATCTTCGCTTTAGCAGCGGAATCAATACGAAAATGTGTTCTCTATCACCAATAGGTATAATATAGCAATCACTGCATTATTGAGAAAAGAATCATGAATACACCAAACATCAATAAAATTAAATCTTTTTTCCTTTCATTACAGAATGAAATTTGCCAACAACTGGAACAGACAGATGGCAAAGGGAAATTTATTGAACAATGCTGGCAACGGAAAGATGGCGGTGGTGGCCGCAGCCGAATTATGAAAGAAGGTGCGATATTCGAACAAGCCGGCGCTAATTTTTCCCATGTATCAGGCACCATGCTTCCCTCATCAGCAACAGCCCATCGCCCTGAATTGGCCGGCCGTAATTATCAAGCCATGGGGGTCTCTCTGGTTATTCATCCTTTAAATCCCTATATCCCAACCAGCCATGCTAATGTCCGGTTTTTTATTGCGGAAAAAGAAGGTGAAGCGCCAGTATGGTGGTTCGGTGGAGGTTTTGATTTAACACCTTATTATGGTTTTGAGGAAGACGCTATTCACTGGCACACTACCGCCAAAAATATATGTCAACCATATGGAGAAAATCTCTACCAAAAATATAAAAAATGGTGTGATGAGTATTTCTATATTAAACATCGTAATGAAGCTCGTGGAATTGGCGGCTTATTTTATGATGATTTAAATACTCCTGATTTTGAACATTGTTTTCACTTTACTCAGGATATAGGTAAAGGTTTTATTTCTGCTTATCTGCCTATTGTTGAAAAAAGGAAAAACATATTATGGAGTGAACGTGAACGGCAATTTCAATTATATCGCCGTGGTCGTTATGTTGAATTTAACCTGGTTTGGGACAGGGGAACCCTATTTGGATTACAAAGTGGCGGGCGAACAGAGTCTATCTTAATGTCCATGCCACCATTAGCACGCTGGGAATATGACTATCACCCTGAACCAGGATCTGCGGAAGCTGCTTTATATACTGACTTTTTGCCAGTAAAAAATTGGATATGATTTTTTATCATGTTAGGAATATTATAAACAATTATTCCTAACTATTTATATTTTTAATACGACCAATACAGAAATCCCTCGCACAAATGACACAACAATTTATTAACAATCCTTTAACATAAAAGAAGCATGTTGGCCCTGATGACTATCCGATGGAAACGTGTTTAATATGAAAATGTACCTAAAGAGTACATCTAATTAATAACTAATAATTTATTCCAGGAGATATTTTATGCAAATACAAAACAATAACTACAAAGGTTTAATACCACCGTACATTCTTCAAAATATTTATAAGAATAACAGTGAAAGTGAAAGAGATAACGTATTAATGACATTAAATCATACCCAGAGTTTAATGTTGGATAGTGTTATTAAAACATCAGACTCTATTGATAATACTGATGATAAAGTTGTTAGCGATACTCTACATCGTAGTATTTACGATGCAAAAAATGGAACCAAATTACCTGGAACTTTAGTACGAGATGAAGGTGACCCAGATAATGGCGACGTAGCCGTTGATAACGCATATAAATATCTGGAAGCAACTTACAATTTCTACAAAGAAGTTTTTAATCGCAATTCATTAGATGATAAAGGAATGAAATTGATTGCCACCGTGCATTACGGCAAAGAATACATGAATGCGTATTGGGGTAGAGGACAAATGGTGTTTGGTGATGGTGACGGT
Organism: Photorhabdus khanii NC19; assembly: GCF_000517265.1. Classification (GTDB taxonomy): domain Bacteria; phylum Pseudomonadota; class Gammaproteobacteria; order Enterobacterales; family Enterobacteriaceae; genus Photorhabdus; species Photorhabdus khanii. The sequence goes on along the minus strand of NZ_AYSJ01000002.1, from coordinate 721,962 downwards.
AAGGTTTTCAATAATTTCACCACATCTATCGATGTAATTGGCCATGAATTATCTCATGGTGTTATCGAAAAAACAGCAGATTTGATCTATTTCTTCCAGTCCGGCGCATTGAATGAATCAATTGCCGATGTCTTTGGCTCGCTGGTAAGGCAACATTATCTAAAACAGAAAGCTGATGAAGCAAGCTGGGTTGTAGGGGAAGAATTACTGGCTAAAGGTATTAAAGGTGTAGGGATTCGTTCAATGAAAGAACCCGGAAAGGCATATGATGATCCTCTTCTTGGTAAAGATCCTCAACCTGGTCATATGGATGATTTTAAAGACTATCCGATTTATAGAGATAATGGTGGTGTTCATGTTAACTCAGGTATTCCTAATAAAGCGTTTTATAATCTCGCGATAAAATTAGGCGGATATGCCTGGGAAAAAGCAGGAAAGATATGGTACAACACATTGCTGGATAAAGATCTTGCACGCGATACTACCTTCTTATCCTTCGCCAAGTTAACAGTTAAACATGCTCGTGATTTATTTGATGAGGATGTTGAAAAAGCCACTATAGACAGTTGGCAAGAAGTGGGCATTAAAGTGGAAGTGAAGGACGAAGATAAAGGAAAAGACAAGGGAAAAGATGAAGGAAAAGATAAGGAAGAAACTAAAGTGTAATCTATAAACATATCGCTGGTTTAATACCAGCGATATTCTATTATTTGTAATACTTAACCTGGCAACCCCTATTAATAAAAAAAGATAGCTAATGAAAGATGCTGAAATTGTTAACGCCGAATTTCACGCTATACTGTAGAAACCTGAAAAATAACCGTGTAAACCTGGTATATCATGAACAATAAAATCACCGAATCCATAACTGATAGTAAGATCACAATTTCCCTGCAAGGAGGATTTGCTGCTACACCTGGTCTTAGCCAAGATAAAACAGTGAATTTAAAATCACTGTCTTCCCACCAGAAACAACTATTTGTTCAGGCTATAGAGCGGAATTTTTCTGATTCTATGTCACCATCACCATACCCTGACCAACATTATTATCTGCTCTGCATCATCACGGGAAATGAAGAATATCACTTCACATTTCCAGAATTAGACGCGCCAGAAATAATTACTCAAATATGGGATGCCAGCAAAAAGGGTGGTTAATCACCACCCCCTTTCTTTATTAGAATTAACGCTTTTTCAAATGAGACATCAGACGCTTACGTTTACGCATCTGATTTGGCGTCAAAGTATTACGTTTATCAGCAAAGGGGTTGGTCCCTTCTTTAAACTGAATCCGGATGGGTGTCCCCATCACTTTCAAGGACCGACGGAAATAGTTCATCAGATAACGCTTATAAGCATCAGGCAAATCAGCGACCTGATTACCGTGGATCACAACAATAGGTGGGTTATAGCCACCAGCATGTGCATATTTCATTTTTACCCTGCGCCCGCGGATCATCGGCGGTTGATGATCTTCTTCAGCCATACGCATGATACGAGTTAACAGTGCAGTATTTACCCGACGAGTCGCGCAGTCATAAGCCTCAAGAATCGAGTCAAACAGGTTACCCACGCCACTGCCATGTAAAGCAGAGATAAAATGCACTCTGGCAAAGTCAACAAAACCAAGACGATAATCAAGCATTTCTTTCACTTGCTCTTTATCTTCCTGTGACATGCCATCCCATTTATTGACCGCAATAACCAATGAGCGCCCACTATTAAGAATAAAGCCCAATAGCGACAAATCCTGATCGGAAATGCCTTCACGAGCATCGATCACCAGTAATACAACGTTAGCATCTTCAATTGCCTGAAGGGTTTTGATGACTGAGAATTTTTCAACCGTCTCAGTAACCTTACCCCGCTTACGCACACCCGCAGTATCAATCAGGATATATTCGCGGCCATCACGCTCCATAGGAATATAAATACTGTCACGGGTAGTACCCGGCATGTCATAAACCACAACTCTTTTTTCACCTAAGATACGGTTCGTCAAGGTAGATTTACCGACGTTCGGCCTGCCGACAATGGCTAATTTTAATGGCAGAGTTAGTGGATCAAAATCATCTTCCTCTTCTTCCGCCATTTCAACTTCATTCTGTTCCTGCGCAGCCCAATAAGCTGCGTTGGCTTCTTCCTCAGTCAGCTCAACCTCTTCTTCTTCGCCTTTACCGGAGAAAGGCAGCAATGCCCGTTCAATAAGTTGGGTGACACCACGACCATGAGAAGCAGCGATGGAATATATATCACCCAATCCGAGCGAATAAAATTCAGCTACGGATGTATCAATATCAATACCATCGATTTTATTCGCCACCAAAAAAGTGGCTTTTTCGCGACTGCGCAGGTGTTTTGCTATAGCGTGGTCTGCCGGCATCAGCCCGGCACGGGCATCTACCATAAACAGAACAATATCGGCTTCTTCAATTGCCATCAAAGATTGTGCCGCCATATGAGTTTCAACACCATCTTCTGTACCATCAATACCACCGGTATCAATGATGATAAATTCCTGTCCTTCGACTTCGGCCCGACCATATTTGCGATCGCGGGTCAGACCTGGAAAATCCGCTACCAGCGCATCTCTTGTACGGGTTAAACGGTTAAATAACGTGGACTTACCCACATTTGGGCGCCCTACCAGAGCGACGACAGGTGTCATTTGTTAATGCCTCATGACTAAATTTGAAATCAGTATTTTGCTACTCATCGTTAGCTGCAACAAAACACTAAAAAGACGAAACGGCCCCTGTTCTTTTCAGGAGCCGTAGGATTATAACAACTCTTTACTCTCTATTTCCGGTAAACAGACAGTAAGAAATACTCAACGGGTAAACAGGTAAACTGTACCGTCTTTCGCCTGTACCATCAGCTTATCACCGGCAACAACCGGACGGCTCATTAAGCCGGAGCTATCAACTTTATGTTGAGCAACAAACTTACCATCATCCATATTCAGCCAATGCAAATAGCCTTCACTATCACCAACAACCAGATAGCCATTATACATTTCAGGTGCCGTCAAATTGCGGTGTTGTAATTTTGTCTGAGTCCACAGCGTTACACCATCACTTTGACGCAGACTCATAACTCGATCGTTTTGATCAACAATGTAAATACGATCACCGGAAACAACCATCTCGTTCACTGAACCCAAATCGCGTTTCCAGAGGATCTGGCCTGAACGCATGTCAAGCGCCACCAGATTACCGTTATAGGCTATCGCATAGATTACGCCTTCAGAAATAACCGGTGTTGTATCAACATCATTAAGACGACCGATTTCTGTCGAACTGGTTACCTGAGAAATACGTTGCTGCCAAATCAGTTGCCCCTGAGAAATCAGCACTGCGTTGACACGACCATTATCGCCCCCCACGATCGCGGCACCGTAAGCCACAGCCGGAGCTGATTCACCACGCAACGATAATGATGGGGTATCCATATTAACGGACCACTGTGCTTTTCCATCTGACTCATTCAATGCCTGCAACATGCCGTTGCTGGTATGAATCAATACCAGGCCATCACTCACTACCGGACGCGACAACGCTTCTCCAGCAACTTCAGATTCCCAGGTAATCTGGCCGTCTTCGGTATTTAGCGCGATGACTTTGGCACGTTCAGTGCCAACATATAAATGATTCCCAGCAACGGTCAGGCCGCCAGAAAGCAACGCAGGGATACGGGAAGAGAGAAGACCGGCTTTTTCAGCTAGATTTACCGACCATATCTCTTTGCCGCTATCAATGTCCAGCGCCTTAACGATGCCATGACGATCAGCGACATAGACGACAGAACCCTGCCAGGTTGGTGTCAAGTGAGAGTAATAATGACCAACACCATCACCTACAGATTTATCCCAGATAACACTTGGGCTAAATTGATTCTCAACCTGTGGCAACGGTGACATCGTTACTGTGTCCTGCTCACTTGAACAACCCGCTAACAGAACAGAAGCCACCAGACCAACCAAGAGTGTTTTACGCAACTGCATTGAAAGGATCCCCTTAGCTGGATAAATTATTCAATTTAAGATTTAACATCGATTTGATCGCCTGCGGTGAATCTGATCCCAGACCTTTGGTATAAGCTGCACGGGCACCCGCAATATCACCTTTTTTCAACAGCGCATCGCCGCGGATATCCTCTGCCACAGCAACCCAACCGGAACCTTTCACCTGTTCCAGTGTTTTCAATGCAGCATCCGCCTTATCTTCCGCCAATTGAACCCTGGCTAAACGAATATTAGCCAGAGCCTGCAAATCTTCATTTTTTGTCTGACTAACAGCCGCAGATAAAAATTGATCCGCTCTGGCTAGCTCATTCTTTTCAACAGCCAGTTGAGCCAAATGCATATGAGCCATCACGCCATAACTATTGTTAGTTTCAGCAGCAAACTTCTCAGCGGCGGCATGATTCTCTTTTGCACCGGAAATTAATCCATGATTTACCTGTTCAAAAGCTTCCGCACTGCCCTGCAATTGATTTGTCTGATGAGATTGCCAATAACGCCAGCCAATCAGCGCGCCAGCACCCAGTACCAGCCCGAAAACCAACGCTTTGCCATTATCGACAAAAAAGCGTCGGATCGCGTCAACTTGTTCGTTTTCATTGGTATAGACTTCCACGGAGTCTCTCCTTAACCTAACAATTCAGCCAAACGAGCTGCAATTTCGCTTTGCGGCAACGTTTGTTGTTCGCCTGTACGTAAATCTTTAATCGCAGCCTGACCAGAACGGACTTCATCTTCACCCAAGATCAGCGCAATTTTAGCGCCTTGTTTATCTGCACGCCCCAATTGCTTCTTAAAGTTCCCTCCCCCGTGGTTAGTCACCAAGCGCAATTGTGGCAAAACGTCACGTATCTGTTCGGCCAGAATCAACGCTGCCTGCTGACTGCCTTCACCGAAGGAAGCAAGATAAACCTCCGCCACTGATAGCTCCGCCACAAATGCCGGGTTCATTTCCTGCACCAACAGAACCAGACGTTCCACTCCCATAGCAAAACCCACAGCAGGAGTAGAACGCCCCCCCAGTTGCTCAACCAGTCCATCGTACCGGCCACCGGCACAGACAGTCCCCTGAGCCCCCAGAGCCGTTGTCACCCATTCAAATACCGTGCGGTTATAGTAATCCAGACCACGAACCAGACGCTGGTTAATCCGGTATTTGATACCAGCCGCATCAAGAAGCGCACGCAGGCCGTCAAAATGTTCCTTTGATTCGGCATCAAGATAATCAAACAGTTCCGGCGCATCATTAAGAAGTTGCTGAACCTCAGGATTTTTTGAATCCAAAACACGCAATGGATTGCTGTACATACGACGTTTGCAATCTTCGTCCAGCTTATCTTTATGCTGCTCAAGGAAAGCAACCAGCGCTTCGCGGTAACTGGCCCGCGCGGCCAATGAACCAATCGAGTTCAGTTCAAGCGTCACATGTTCAGAAATACCAAGCTCACGCCACCAGCGGGCAGTCAATAAAATAAGTTCAGCATCAATATCAGGCCCCTGAAGACCAAAGACTTCAGCCCCTAACTGGTAGAATTGGCGGTAACGGCCTTTTTGTGGACGCTCATAACGGAACATGGGCCCGAAATACCATACGCGCTGTTCCTGATTGTACAGCAGACCATGTTCAATACCTGCACGCACACAACCTGCGGTATTTTCAGGACGCAGGGTCAAACTTTCACCATTGCGATCATCAAAGGTGTACATTTCCTTTTCGACCACATCAGTCACTTCCCCGATAGCCCGTTTGAATAACGGGGTCTGCTCTACAATCGGTGTGCGGATCTCGCTATAACCATAACCCGCCAACACGCGTTTCAAAGTGCTTTCAATACGCTGCCAAATGGCAGTGTCTGCGGGCAAGTAGTCGTTCATGCCACGAATAGCTTGGATATTTTTTGCCACGTCTTATCTCTGTTAATAATTCAAAAATGATGTTGATTATAGAAGCGAATACGGACGAGCTTCAATTAGCAAACTAAAACAACACTGGCTCATCACAACGATGAACCAGTGTCAGGTATATTATTTATCCAGTTGACTTATGTCGATACGCTTATTTTCATCCAGCATTGATGCCTTAGCGCGGATCTTAGCCTCAAGTTGATCGATCATATCAGTATTGTCGAGGCGCTCTTTCTGCCGCACTCCGTCTTCATAAAAACCACTTTTTGTTCTGGCACCAGTAACACCCAGAGTAGAAACCTCCGCCTCACCCGGCCCGTTAACCACACAACCAATGATTGAAATATCCATCGGGGTGAGTAAATCTTCCAGGCGTTGTTCCAAAGCATTAACGGTGCCAATAACATCAAATTCCTGACGAGAACAGGTTGGACAGGCGATAAAGTTAATACCACGGGAACGAATACGCAGTGATTTCAGAATATCAAAACCCACTTTAACTTCTTCGACAGGATCGGCAGCCAAAGAAATACGCAGGGTATCACCAATACCTTCTGACAGAAGAATACCCAAGCCAATCGCTGATTTTACAGAACCGGCACGAGCGCCACCGGCTTCTGTGATACCAAGATGTAATGGCTGATCAATCTCCCGGGCCAATAAACGGTAAGCGCCAACCGCCAGAAATACATCTGACGCTTTTACGCTGATTTTAAACTGGTCGAAATTAAGTCTTTCAAGAATATTCACATGGCGCATAGCAGATTCCAACAGTGCTTCCGGGGTTGGCTCGCCATATTTTTCCTGAATGTCCTTTTCCAGTGATCCGCCATTCACACCAATACGGATTGGAATATTTTTGTCGCGGGCAGCCGCCACAACCTCACGGATACGCGCTTCATTACCGATATTACCAGGGTTAATGCGCAGACAATCGACCCCATACTCTGCAACTTTAAGCGCGATACGGTAATCAAAATGGATATCGGCAACCAAAGGAACATTAGCCTGCTGCTTAATCAATTTAAACGCTTCTGCCGCGTCCATCGTTGGTATTGATACACGGACAATATCAACCCCAACACGCTCAAGCGATTTAATCTGTTGAACAGTAGCTTCCACATCTGTAGTGCGTGTGTTTGTCATTGACTGCACCGCAATGGGCGCGCCATCCCCGACTGGCACATTCCCTACATAAATACGCGTAGATTTGCGTCTTTTTATCGGCGATTCATTATGCATACTGGTGTTTCTCCCATACTTCCATGTGCTTACTTATAACATGACAACGATGCCGTAACTGCCAAAGGCATTTATTGTGTTCCCGGTACTTTAAGACGCGCAATACGATGCTCTTTAATAAAGCGGCTTAAATCGACAACTTGCCCCCGGAACTGTACATCCACTACAGCAGGGGCACCGATAGTTAATTTATAAGGTAATGAACCGGAGAGACTCAGACTGTCACCTTTCTTTTTAGTTCCGCTAAACAGCATCTTTCCATTCGCATCAGCAACCTGTAACCAACAAGATGCTTTGAAATTCATCACCAGTTTATTACTGTCAGCCACTGCCGTTGAACTATTTTCAGACACATTCGGTGTTTGAGCTGTACCCCGGTTAACGGGTAATGGAACAGTTTGTGGCTGAGTTTCAGGTGGTTCCACCGCCTGATGTTGAGCTGATGCTACAGGCGGAGACGTTTCCCCGCGATTGTTATCAGCATTATTCGCTTTCACCGAATTTTCGGTTGAAGCGGCAGATAATGGCTGCTCACTAGCCTGCAACTGTGTCGCCTGATCGTTACTTTCCGTGGATAAACCCGCTGCCTTGGCTTTCTTCTGGGCAATCTGTACCGCAGACTGATCAGCCATCGAAATCAATTCTTTCTGTTGAGCTATGTGATTTTGCCACCACCATGCTCCCGTCAGACTAATCACTACCAGAATAATTAGCCACGTAATCCACATCAACCAACTTTCACGTTTTTTACGTTTCTTACCCAATGAAAAACTCTGCATTGGTGAAACCTTCGCGGTTTTTGCCGGGGTATGCTTATCCAGAATCGTCAGAATTTCCGCCTCTGGAATTTGTACCAATTTAGCATAAGAACGAACATAACCACGCAGGAAAGTGGGTACCATATTGGCCGGTATATTGTCCTCTTCAATATCACGGATAGTGGAAAGTTTCAGACACAGACGATCAGCCACCGTCTGTTGAGTTAGCCCGTGCTGTTCACGAGCCTGACGCAGGAGCTGACCTGCTGTCAAATGAGCTTGTTCTGGAGTCGTTTCAGTATTCATTAGCAAGAAGACGCGGTACTGTCCAAGTTGTGAAAAACTTCGCGCTGGCTCCTTGCGATAATCCTTACATTATACAATGGCCTGCGCGGCGAAATAGATTTGCTATTTTACTAGCGGCAAATCACTGATAACAAATACGCCTGTCAGCATTATTCCCGGTTAACAGAATTTTGGCTTCTTCATACTGCCCCTGCTCACAGAGAAAAACGCTGTAATAATACAATACCGTATCATTTCCTGGCGCATACTGCATCGCCATTTTGTAACGCTGACGGGCAGCTTCCGGCTGGCCGGAATATTGCTCATACAACGCCATACCTAATTGAGCCTGATAATGGTTTGGCTGTGCCAATAATACCTTATCAAAGTGGTATCTGGCGGCAGGTAAATGACCTTCAGCCAGATAGGCCATTCCCAGTTGAATCCGGGTTTCTGCCGCAACTGTTCGCTGTTTATTTCCGTTTGCCGGTTGATTGGAACATCCTGCCAATAATACGGCAGCAACAATCATTCCCGATAACGATTTCCTTATCATTCCATCCCCACTTAATTAAGGATACGCAATTGTCGCAATAATTTCAGTTACTGCATGACAAAACATAGCAACATTCAGACTGTTCTTACCTGGATAGGTTCACCTGCCTGACGTTTTTTCAGTGTCCGTTTTGTACGATCAATCACATCGCCCGCAAGCTGACCACATGCGGCATCAATATCATCACCACGAGTCTTGCGGACAATAGTTGTGAAACCATATCCCATCAGCACCTTAGAAAAACGGTCGATCCGGCTGTTGGAACTGCGGCCATATGGCGCGCCCGGAAACGGATTCCACGGGATCAGATTAATCTTACTGGGTGTGTCTTTCAGACATTCAGCCAATTGATGCGCCTGTTCTACACTATCGTTAATATGATCAAGCATGACATATTCCACTGTCACACGCCCCTGGTTCGCATTCGATTTCGTCAAATAACGGCGCACTCCCGCAAGAAACTGCTCAATATTATATTTGCGGTTGATAGGAACGATATCATCACGCACATCATCTGTCGGTGCATGCAGGGAAATAGCCAAAGCGACATCAATCATATCGCCAAGTTTATCCAGCGCAGGCACCACACCGGATGTGGATAGCGTCACACGGCGCTTAGACAAGCCGAAACCAAAATCATCCATCATGATTTCCATCGCAGGAACCACGTTATTCAGGTTGAGCAGAGGTTCACCCATTCCCATCATAACCACGTTGGTAATCGGGCGGCGACCACTGGATTTCAGTGAGCCAATTATTTTCGCCGCACGCCAAACCTGACCAATAATTTCAGAAACCCGCAAATTACGATTAAACCCTTGTTGAGCGGTAGAACAGAATTTACATTCCAGTGCACAACCTACCTGAGAAGAGACACACAACGTAGCCCGATCATCTTCCGGAATATAAACCGTTTCAACTTGCTGATCGCCAACAGTGATAGCCCATTTAATCGTGCCATCGGCTGAACGTTGTTCCTCTGCTACCTCGGGCGCACAGATCTCAGCAACTTGCTGCAATTTCGCCCGCAGGGTTTTGTTAATATCCGTCATCTGCTCAAAATTGTCATAGCAGTAATGATACATCCATTTCATCACCTGATCGGCACGGAAGGGTTTTTCCCCCATATCGGTGAAGAACTGGCGCATTTGTTTGCGATTCAGATCAAGCAGGTTAATTTTCCCGCCTTTTTTTTCTGGAGTTTCAGACACGACAGAAGCAGCAAATTGTGCCGCAGTATTTGATTGGGACATTTTTTTATATCGCCTCGTTGTTACACTTTCGGCTCTGCGTTGATGAATTCAACGCACGAAGTTTCAATTCGGGTATCACTATCAGTTTAGCCTAGTGACAAATAATAAGCGCCCCGCTGAGTTAACAACGGGGCGCGGCATTGTACAAACTTTAATGCAATGATGCTACGGGTAACGACAAATCAATTACGTGGGCAAATTTCATCTTCTGTGAAGAAATACGCAATTTCACGGTTTGCAGATTCAACAGCATCAGAACCGTGAACCGCGTTTTCAGTAAAACTGTCTGCGTAATCAGCACGCAGAGTACCTGCTAATGCGTTATCAGGATTGGTTGCACCCATCAAGTCTCGGTGACGTTGTACTGCATTCTCGCCTTCCAATACCTGAACTACGATTGGACCAGAAGTCATAAATTCCACCAGACCATCAAAGAAAGGACGGCCTTTGTGCTCTGCATAGAAACCTTCAGCCTGTTCACGGGTCAGGTGAAGCATTTTGGCGGCAATAATGTTAAACCCAGCGCTTTCAAAACGGGCATAAATAGACCCGATAGCATTCTTCTTCACTGCATTAGGTTTAATAATCGAAAAAGTACGTTCAACCGTCATGGATAACCTCTTGGTTCTTTTTTAAGCAACTGATAATTTTAATTTTTTATCCCGATAAGTTAACCGGCTAATACTTATCCCGCAACCCTAGCGGGGATAAAAGAGGCGTTGATTATAGGGACCCGAATGGCAGTTGCCTACAGAAAAAATAACATTCTATTAAATTTTTCTTAGCGAAAATCACCATTTTTTCGTACAAATCACACTTTTACCTGAATCGTTTACTTCAAGGTAAAATTAACAGAATCAACCTGTCCCCCCAAATCCAAAACACTAAGCTGATATTTCCCCGGTTGAGTCAATGTCTGTACAAGCCCTTGATTATTTTCTGTGGTCATCATCTGTTCTCCATTGAGAAACCACCATTGTTGCCCACCACTACCGCCTTGCGTTGTAATACGCAAATCAAGGCTGCCAAGACCGGGAAGCCGTTTCAATACATCTCCGTTATGAATGCCGACGATCAACAGCGGAGCTTCATCTGATTTCAGCGGTGGACACTGAGGGTTAACCGATGGCAAACGCTGCACCCGCCGTTCTTCCGCCGGTAACCATGATTCCAGGCTAATCGGCCATAAAGCGATATTTTTTGGTTGAGCATCAGGGCAATCAGGCGCAACACGCAAACCCTGTTTATCCAGCCATACCTGTTCATTGATGCCAGAAATACCTTCTTGCCCCACAGAAGGCAACGTAGGCGGAATGGTGTTATCCAGAATCCAACTCAGACGACGCTGGCGACAATTACTGTCTCCCTTTGGCAGACTCTGACCTCCCGGCCAACAAATGATTGCCTGACTCACATTTGCCGGACGTGGATCAGAGGGGATCCGTTGAGCGCCATTTCGCATATTTGCCAGCAACAGGTTATTAACCTGATTCATTATCGGAACCGCCGTGGCATAACCGAACTGCCCGGTAACCGGCGTTCCGTCCGGCCTGCCAACCCAGACACCGATGGTATAGCGGGCATTTAAGCCAATAGCCCAGGCATCGCGGTAGCCATAGCTGGTACCCGTTTTCCAGGCCAGTGGTACTTGTGCCGGCAATATATCATCAGGTTGCGGGAGACCTTCTCCAGCCATAATCCGTCTGACTATCCACGCAGCGCCCGGGGAAAACAGTTGCCTGTCACGCAATTTCTGCTGCGGTGTAAATCTCAGGGGGGAAACCTTCCCCTGACGGGCAAACGCGGAGTAAGCCGCCACCAACTGATCCATCCGGGTTGCCGTTCCACCAAGAATCAATGATAAATTAGGCTCACTGCCGGGAGGAAAACGCAATACTGTTCCCACATTACGCAGATTGGCGGTAAACCGCTTGGCACCATAGACTTCGAGTAGTTGCACCGCAGGTAAATTCAAGGAACGAACCAATGCTTCACTGACACTGACCGGCCCATTAAAGCCACTGTCAAAATTTCCCGGACGGTAATAATCAAAACGGCGAGGCACATCCTGTAACAGTGATTCCCCATGAATCAACCCATCATCTAATGCCATTGCGTACAAAAAAGGCTTCAACGTTGATCCTGGCGAACGCCACGAATTTATCATGTCCACATGACCAAAACGGCTGTCATCCCGAAAATCCAGCGAGCCGATATAGGCTTTCACCGCCATATCAGTATGATCAACCACCAACACCCCAACAGAGGTTTTTTCCGGTAACTGATACTTCCAATTCACCGCCATATCCTCAAGCTGGCGCTGTAATCCTGCATCAATGGTTGTTTTGATGATTTCCTGACGGTGACCTTTAGCCATTCGTCTGGCAAGAAGCGGGGCAAGTTGTGGCACTTGCCGGGGAGCCAGCCATAACATCTCTTGCCGAATATCAGCCACTTTGTCTTCCGGCCAGATTTTATACTTCGCCAACCGTTGCATAACCTTGTCACGGGCAGCTTGTGCCCGTTCAGGGTAACGGTCCGGCCTTAAACGGCTAGGGGCCTGTGGCAAAATAGCCAGCAAAGCCGCTTCGCCCGCAGAGAGTTCTGATGGCGGTTTGCCCAGATAAGCCCAACTCGCCGCTCCGACGCCTTGTAATGTGCCACCAAACGGTGCACGGTTGAGATACATTTCGAGAATTTCATCTTTGGAATAGTGCCATTCAAGCTGTAAAGTGCGCCAAATCTGTTTCAACTTACCGCCCAAAGTACGTGAATGCGGATCAATCAACCGGGCCACCTGCATTGAAAGCGTACTGCCACCAGATAAAATTTTACCGGCCCGAATGTCCTGCCATGCAGCCCTGACAAGAGAAAGCGGGTTAACCCCCGGATGCTTATAGAACCAGCGATCTTCATACGTCAGCAATGCCTGAATATATTCCGGTGACACTTGATCCAACCTCACCGGGTAGCGCCAAATTCCCTCATCATCGGCAAAACGCCAAAGCGGAGTCCCATCTTCACCTACGACAATACGCGCCATTTTGACTTCACGCAGTGGCAGAGGCCAAATTTTATCTGCCAGCCATAAACCAGCCGGGATCAGAAACAGCACAATCAGCCAAATAAGGTGATGCGTTTTTTTCATGCAAGAATACCTGACGAGCAATCATCCCTTACGCCTGAGCATAAGGGCTGACTAGGTTTAGCGGACAACTTCCAGTTTTTCAGGTGCAGAGCCTACCGCACGCCAGTAAGGCACATACATAGATTCAACCTGAGGTGCGGGAATAGCGTAGACACCCGGCGTCACTGCACGGGCCAGATAGAGCAATGTCACTGGCTGATTGGAATCAACCGCGACTGCGGCCACATACCGGTCATCACGATATTCAGTATGACGAATAGTCGCCTGTTGCATATCACCAATCAGCTCTTGGAGATTCGCGGCACTGTCACTCAAACTGGCACTGCTGTTAGCCAGATTCTGATTTTCCACTTCCAGACCGGCAGGCAGTAAATCAACAATCAGCGCATCCGGTACTGATTTATCTGAGCTGACCACCAGCTTCACGACCACCATTTCGCCACTTTTTAGACGGTCAATAGAAACGGGATGACCCTGCATATCCAGATAGCTACGCTGAATGTTCAGCACATTTGAGTAGGATTTTGGTGAATGCAGCGGGTAACCCACCACATTCAGGCGAGAATAGAGAGTGCTATCGCCACGGTTGCTGATATCAACACCTTGCAGAATCTGTTCCGCATTCATCAATTGATTCAATGACTTGTCACGACTCAACGGTGGAACCTGCTGATTAACCCCCGCTTCCCACGGCTGTTCTGAGGTATCTATAAAGAAACGCCCGGCCAAATAGAGTGAATTACTCTCCTGAGTTGAGAAATAGTTACGGGATGTCAACTCATCAGACAAAGCCAGTAATTTCTCATCACGATCTTTTGGCAACATATTGTTTTCAGTCAATAGCGCGACAATCAATGCATTGTCTCGAATGGAACTGCCATAATCCCCCAATCCGACATCATTATTACGGTTTTTATTGATCCCCAAGCGGACAGCTTCATCCGCTCTGGTGTTATCACCCATCAGCTTCAGTGCAACCCCTAGTTGTACCAGCGACAAACCATTTCCAGCCTGAGTACGACGCTCATAAATTTGTCTTAAAGCCCCCAACGACGCTTTCTGCTGGATGGCAAGCACCAGACCGGCATAAGCCTGAGTCGAGAACCGCATGGCTTCCTGATTCTGGCTGTAGCGATAGTTAATAACATTCTTATCCTGTAAATAACGCAGCAAACGGGTATTGGCAGAATTCAGCACTTCCTTGGGTACGCTATAACCTCGCTGGCTCGCACGGAACAAAAAATCTGTAGCATAAGCCGTCAGCCAATATTCTTCATCACCGGTTCGGTCCCACAAGGCAAAACTCCCGTCATGACGCTGCATACTGAGCAAGTGAATAATACCCTCATCAATACTGGCCCGGCGTTTGCTATCACTGTCGGTTTTGATACCCAGTTTTTTCAGCTCCGCTTCATTTGAATAAAGCGACGGATAAAGTCCGCTGATAGTCTGCTCAAGGCAGCCATACGGATAGGCGTACAGTTCACGGATATAGCGTGAAATCTGTAACGGCGGACGACTGGTCAGTAACAACTGGCCTTCGAGCGTTGCTGGCGCTAAACCCGATATGGCATCTAACGGCAACTGCCAATTTTCTCCTTGACGGATAACCTCAGCAAACAGCCTGGTTTCCGCTGGCTGTGCCGGACGCACACCAATCTTCCAGCTATTTTGATACTGTTTCAGAACTTCACCCGGCAAATTCAGGCCATTAATCGTCAGGGAAACTTCTCCCTGACCAAAGCCATGGTCAGCCATGACAGGAATTTCCACTGTTGTACGTTTACCTTTTTCCAAGGTTATTGCCTTGCTGGCCGCATCCTCTAATTTAATTAGCCCATTAGCCGTAAAGTTTAAGGTCAAGTTTTGCGTCTGTTCGGTTAAATTGGTCAGATCCAACGATAACAATGAATGATCACCCCCCGCCATAAAGCGAGGTAACGCCATCTGTGTAATCACCGGTGCGGCAATGACAATTTTACTTTCACCATGACCAAACTCATCTTCACTCCACGCCTGAGCCATCAGCCTCAGTTCACCATTGAAATCAGGAATCGGCAGAACAATCTCCCCTTCCCCATTTTCATTTAATGTCACCGGCTGTGCCTGTTCAGCAATAATCTGCACTTCAGTTAATGGTTTTCTACCACCACGGGCAGGGGCATCTTCATCACCAGAACCACCAAAACGCAGATTTGCCAGACGACCTTCACCTTCAATCAACTGACCATACACATCATATTGATCGACGCTATAGCGTTTACGGCCAAAGAAAGCCTCATAGGGATCCGGGGTTTTGAAGTTAGTGACATTGAGTACTCCAGTATCTACCGCAGAAAGCAGCACATTAACCTGTCTAGGCAATTTCTGCCCTTGCTGTGGTGTAACCTTGACGTTAACTGTCAGGTTTTGATTCGGACGCATTTTTTCCGGCGCGGATAACGTCAGATCCAGTTTACGGTTTTCATCCGCCAACGGCAGATGTAACACACCAATTGCACGTTTGGGTGTTGCCTGGCGGGATTTATCACCGGGACGAATAACCACCGCCGTCAGATAAAGGTCATGACGGCACCACTCTTTATTAACCGGAACCTCCACATCCAGACCTTGTTCTGGTACATCAATCTCCTGCCACCAAAGCGGCCCTTCACTGGACTCCACCAACAGATAACCCTTACCTGCCTGTGGTGCGGCCATATGCAGTTTTACTTTCTCACCCACCCGATAAGCCGGTTTATCCAGAGACAATTTTACCTGATCAGGACGAACGGCACCGGTACCACCGGTATTATCCTGCCATGAATAACCTGCCCAGAAATTAACACTGCTAACCAATTGATTCTCTGGATTGATAACCTCAATACGATACGATCCCCAATCAACCGGGAAACTGACTTTTGCGGTACCATCCTGCGCAATCTGGATATGTTCATCCGCCATCACCAAATCTTTCTGGTCATAGCCTGACTGCCAGCCTTCACCATCCGACCAACGCCAATAGTAATCATGGCGTTCATAAACCAAACGGACGGTTAGATCTTTAGCGGCATATTTTTTGCCATTGGCATCTGCATAAACCAGCTCAAATTCAGCCAATGAATTTTCATCCACATTGTAGCGGCTTTGGTCACGACCAGTACGATAGTCATAAACCGTTTTCTGATTAAACAGCGGACGAATACCAACCAGTTTTTCTGCCGGCCAAACCGCCTGTTCAACCCGACGTGTCACCGGGCGGCCGCCAGATTCAAGCAGACTGGCCTGAACAATCACTTTTACCGGCGAAGAAACTGAATTCCAGTTGTCTGCGCTGACATTCAATGCGGCTTCACCGCTACTGTTCAAAGTCAAATCAAATTCGTCCAATGTACGACTGAGATTTTCTTCAGTGGCAGCACCAAACTCATAACCCGGCAATTTTGCTACCGCATCACGGTTTGGACGCAGGAATAACTGCCCCTGCAGACGATTATCCGCAGCGGGAGCACCATACAGGTAACGGCCTTTGATGTCGAAATCGACACTGTGGTTTTTCATCACCGGTTGCGTTTCACTGCTAATTTCCAGCGCCATCCGCTCCGGCATAAAATCTTCTACATTGAACTTGTAATAACGGGGTTTGTTATCGCCCAGATCAAAACGTAGCGACCAGAGTCCGGTAGCCGCTGACTGAGGAATAGTGTAGCGATACTGATACAACCCATTTTCAGGTTGCCAGACAAAACTACGGACAACCTGACCATCTGTTTTTAATACATCAACTTTAACCGGCTGGCTTTTAATTGCCCGACCGTCACCATCACGCAATAGCCCATTCACAATCAGCGTCTCACCGGGGCGATAGAGATCACGAGGCCCGAAAACAAAAAACAGTTTGCTGTATCCTTGTGGACCCGCGATATCAAACTCAGACAGATCCAGCGCCGGTGATACCAAATCAATCATACTGGTTTGGTTATGACGGGTAGCGAGCAATAATTTAGCTTTCGCATTTTTCTCCAGGCTCGCGTGTCCATCAGCGTCTGTCGTTGTTTTTGACAATAACTGCCCCTTCTCATCCAACAGACGAACTTCCACCCCTTTCAGGCTGTTGCCTTGTTCCAGCGATTGGGTAAACACATCCATTTTATCCAAATAGCTGTGCATAGAAACCCCAATGTCGCTTAACGTGAACATTGTCGCCGGATTAGTAGAGACGTATTTACCCGCCTGTTGCATCACCGCCATATAAACACCGTCTTGCTGCAATACTTTAATGTTATTTAATGGCAACAATAATTTTTCGCGAGTATTTAACGTTGGATTAAGATCAAAACGACCGGTATAAACCAATTCCGCATCTTTAAGAATATCTTCAGACTCCCAGGAGTTCAGATTATTGCGATATTGCCACTGTGCGATAAAAGAGGGTAATGCCGTCTCTTTTATCCGGAAAAAGTTAACATCAATACTATTCACATTAAGTGCTAACACTGGCAAACCTTCAGCTACTTTACTTGGCAACAAAGAGCCCTTGCTGGCAAAACCAACAGACGGAGAAATCGTCTCGGTTGTCAGGGTTTTCTCATACGCCGTTTCAAGCTGACGCTCATTGATGCCTTTAACGCCTTTATCTACGGTCAGTTGCAGTTTACGGGATGGCGGCAGATGGCGCAGGCGAAGCGCCATCATGTTATCTGACAGTTCCCACGCACCATCAAGCTTGCCCTGTTTTACATCCACCAAACGGACATTTTGAGCAAAATTCTGATTCGGATCTAAGGGAACAGAAAATGTCACCACCATCGCGCTGGCACCATCAAGCTGCACTTCCGAGGCATCCAAAATTGTCACCTCTTTACCGGCATAACGTTTTGCCAGTTCGGCCAGTGATGCCGCATCTTTCTGTTTTACTGATTTTGTTGGAATATTTGACTGTTGAGGTGCTTTTTCGCTTTGAATTTCTGTGGACTGCGATTGAGCTGCTTTATTATTATCAGTGCTGTCAGACTGGTCACAACCAGCAAGCATCAGCAAAAACGCTAACATCACTGCAAAATAACGCTTTTTTCTTTCCGGCCACCGCCAGAATTGACTTTGATCCATGACTATAACCCCTGCCTTATCCCAACCAATCGGTGATAGGATTTAATAAATAGTTTTATAAATCAATATATTAAATTTAAATCAAGAAAATATGAGCAACTGAGTACCACCTCTACTCTAATACTAGTAAGACAACGTACAGACATTAAGTTTATATAATAACGCCTTATTTTGACGAATTAAATATCATAAAAATGATAAATAAATCTAAATTCATTGATTCAATCTCTGATTAAGAACTCTATATATCTTATTAAAACTTGCATACTGTTTTGCCAAGTTATTAGATATAATCCATTATTAAATTATCCTCTCCGATAATTTACGAAAAATATAACAACCTAAAACAGACGATTAAGATAAGTTGAATAAAGAAAAAATGGGAGTTATCGTACCGGATATAAATATCATTATTAGATTAAACACATCCAGCTTAAATATTATATTAGTTTTCTAACAAAGTACACAAATGGAAATTTAAACAAAATAATATCGATAACTTACTCATAATCCATTACTATTATTTATATAATTTACGGATTAATAACCTCAAGAATTAAAACAGCAAGAAACATTAAAATCATTATGATAATACAATTTCACCCAACATATAACAAACTATTTTTCCATATTAATCATTACATTCACAATAATACCAAGAAATAACTCATTCCAATCAATAAGTTATTCATAACATTAAATAAAAAATAAGAAATTAAATGCAAGCGCCATTGCTAGCAACAATATAAAAACATTTAGAAAAATCATCAGAAAATAATCCAAACATAACTCCAGACAACATAAAATATATAAAAATACGTTTACAACATAAAACGTAAAATACATTGACATATGATGCCACTTTCTTACTAAAAGTGGCAATAATTACTCACGTTAAACTCCCATTATTTAAATTATTTTTATAAAATATAAATAAGATCCTCTATAATAAAAAAATGCAATAGAAAATACAAATAAACTCTGTAATAAAAATATTAACCAATCGTTACTATAAACCTAATGAAAATCCATTTTCTGCATACCTTTCACCACATTACTCTACTAATAACACCTGTCCTGTTTTCAGTTGCTTAACATTTGGCAACCAAAGCCTTCCCCAGCTACCAGTACAATGACATCCATAGACTTCTTTTATATTTTCTTTTAAAAAAAATTCTCTTATCTTCAATAACTCTGTCGGTAATGCTCTCTTCAAATGCAACCCACCTATTACTGCGCATACTTTATCCACGCCTGTAATCATTTTAGCGTGATTAATTATTTCACAAATACCCGAATGACCACAGCCAATGATAATTACAAGCCCATTATCACTCTTCCAAATTAGTGCACTGTCATCAAGTATATAATCATTAGCCCAGGAACTTCTTCTGACTAAGCCACAGGATTTCCGATGTTCACTTGCTATTTCACCTGAAAAAACAAATCGTTCACTTATTTTCATATGCGATTTTGTTAAACGAAAAAAGACTTTCTTTTTAATTCTTTTATTAATTTTACCCGATGTTTTTTTAAATTTTAAGGCAATATTTTTAAACATAACACCATAATACTTCTCATTTAATGCATCGGGGTGACATATTAATTTAGCGTTATGGGGGAAATAATTAACACCACCTATATGGTCTGAATGGCCATGAGAGATAACAATCCTGGATATATCATCAACAGATATTCCCATCCTGTTCGCATTCTCAAGATAGCTGCCATCTGGACCAGTATCAAAAATTATCTTCTCTTCACCATCCTCAAGTAAAAGACTCAAACCAGGTTTAGCTATCAAATATGAGTCAGATGTTTTATTTTCAAGGAGCACAGTTATTTTTAATGACATGGCATATCCATTAGTTTTGTTGAAGTAATGTATCTATTAAACGATACGGGTAACAATAGCATTGATGCACATCAATAAAATAATGAAAAGCCATTATATCGTCACATTCTTATAAGCAGATCACAAATTATCTCCGCTCCGCCACAAGTTAATTTTTCAACATGAAATGATTATCTCCCCTTCATATTTATTGTCTTGCAATATTAACATACAATTATTATATCTTGCTGTACAACATATAGTTACAGATAAAAAACAAGTATACTATTTAGCAAATAAAATCCAGCAGAAAATTATTCAATATATTTTAGTGAAAGAAATAAATCTACTATTCATCAATGGAAACAAACCTTCCCACATTAATTAAGAATATAAAAATACAATATCTAAACCTTCTATAAACTCATTAGATTTAAATATCGTTTTAAATTCGATCACCAATTGAACAACTCATTCTTATCTGTACTATAGAGTAAAAATATAAGGCATTTATCAGATATAACATTGAGAATTATTATTAAAAATAATTTTAAAATATAATTATATTGATTATCGTTACACGAAACCATTAATTAAACACGCCAATTTCCATTCATCCATTATTGAATTAATATTAATATATTTGTTACAATAACAATACATTATCTTTCTGCGGACAAGTAAGAGATTCTATTTAAACCAAAGGTAAATTATGAAAATATTTATATCTATCTTGTAGATAAACTTCAATCAAGAAAGTAATATCATACATAAGAGCTAAAAGCTCCCTCAACTGGCTATATAAATATGACTAACACTTATAAATAGTTACATTTAAATATCATTATATTTGAAGCAAGATTTGTGATAAGAAATACGTACATAGTGAACCTTTTACTGATAGTATTTTTAGGCTACACATGACCGTGGAGAAGATGCATGAAAAATACAACCACAACAGTAGTTGGGCTTGCATTAGTTCCAATGCTTATATCAACGCAAGCTCAGGCATTTCAAACATCAGCGCCATTAGCTCGAATGATAGAGGAATGGGGTTCAACAGGTGGCGCACGGACGTTTCCCAAAAAATCCGTGGCAGCGCTGGATGCCAGCATTCGTGAGCATCTTTATGCCTTAACTCACCAGTGCGAAGAACTTGACAAAGCCATAGCTGAAACTCTTAACAAGATTAACTGTGGTGAAGATGTTGTTCTTTCTCATTCGCTTATTTCAAACTCGAACTCTACGATATCTACAATTAAAGAAAGCATTCAATTTGCCGATGAGCTGTTCGAGGATATTTTATGTAACATCCCATCACGTTCTCAGGCAACGATCAAAAGGCTTAAACATGACACTATCTCAGGTTTGCAGGAGGTTATTAAGACTATGAGTAATATAGTGCATATCCAAGAAAAAATTAAAGATCGTGAAATGATGGCAATCGTTGTCATCGACAAAAATCGTGTTGAAATGGTTTTAGCTTCAGAACGAATACAAGCTCCAAGAAGTATGTCCCGCGAAGAAAAACGTAAATTTATTTTGCAACATGCATCTTAGATGCCTATCCCAGTAGTCGTAATTATTGTAGACCGTTCTTGCGAATGAATAGTGAACACAGATAGTACACAGAACCTGGAACGTACACACAGTACGTGAGGAGTAGATTCGCTTCGCTCGCCTTTCAGGCCGCACTAAAATGCGTTCAAAAGTTATCGCTTTTGTCAGAATACTGCCTAATGTTCGCTCTTTACTACAAAGAACGGCAAATAAAATAGCCCTAATAGGATAGACAATTGGAAAGGTTTGTCGAAATGGATTGTATATATACATGGTCTTTTTCTATTGTATTTGCAAAAGAATTTAAACAGTTTCCAAAAGACCAACAAGATAAAATTTTGGATTTTATTGATCGTTATGAAGAAAATGGATTAGTTACACCGGATACTTTCAATAAATATGAAGGTAAAATCAGCCATTCATGGAGTGGGTTAGAAAAAACAGATAAGAACTCTAGATATGCTTACGAAAACAACTTGTGGCACTACCATATTGGTATACCAGAATACATAAATACGCCTTCTAACTATAAGACTTCTGATTGGGTTCTACATTTTCAGTGGATTTATGGAGAAAATCATATAAATATAGTAGATATATATCGGCACTACATTATAGATGGAAAATTCTATTTACCCCCTGTAACAAATTTGAAAACGATATCATGAATCAATGAAAAACCAGCTCAGACAATCTTTTGATTTAACCAACCCTGCCCAGCAGGGTTAGTTATTATTTCTGGCTGGTAGATTCACATTAAAGTAATAATCTATCTCTTAATTCAATATATAAAAAACTGCACCATTATTAAAACAATCACTTATTCATTACCGGAATATTCCCCCGTAACCAACTGCCTAATTTACGCTGATAAAATGGTTGCGTATGCTGAATCAAATAATGGCTGATCCCACGCTCCTTTTCATCAACCAGGCAGAAGTCAATAGGTTCTTCTTCAGATGTGTATTCGCAGGCAATGCCGCCAGCTTCTTGAATTAGCTGTTCAATCTCATTCTCCGTGCCATTCATTTCCAGCCCAATTAATAAATTGGGCTTCTCATCCACATTTTTATCATGAGCTTGAATGATAAAAGCACGGCGAACAGGTTTACGCTGACTGAATAAACTAACCAGAGCTTCAATGAGCTGCGAAGGATATTCTTCCGGCTGGCTGAGTGTTATCGCACTGCCACTTGGCACATCAACTTCAACCGAAACTAACTCACTTAATGAACTCATAAAAATCTCCAATCAGTTTTTTTATATAAAATGGATTTATTTCGTTTTTGCCAACAATAAATTAGCAATCGAACGAACGCCATAACCCGTTGCGCCAGCCGACCAATGTTCTACCGCAGATTTACGGTAAGTCGCAGAGCAGTCAATATGAACCCAGCCCTTTTGGTATTCTTCCACAAAGTGAGACAGGAAAGCCGCCGCAGTACTGGCACCGGCAGTATGTGATGGTGCCGCGACATTGTTCAACTCAGCAAAATTCGATGGCAGTTGGCTACGATGAAATTCAGCCAATGGCAGACGCCAGAACAATTCATTTTCAGATTCTGATGCGGCCAACAGATCCGCCGCCAATTTATCATCAAAGCTGAATACACAGTGATAATCATTACCCACAGCCGTTTTCGCTGCGCCTGTCAGGGTCGCTGCATCAATGATTAACTTCGCCTTCTCTCTGCTGGCATCAATTAAACCATCAGCCAGCACTAAACGACCTTCCGCATCGGTGTTCATAACTTCAACAGATTTACCATTACGGTAACGGATAATATCACCCAGTTTAAAAGCGTTACCACTGACCATGTTATCCGCAATGCAGAGGAACAGTTTAACGCGCTGTTTCAGGCCTCGGCTGATGGCCAACGCCAGCGCACCCGCCAGCGTTGCCGCTCCACCCATATCTGATTTCATGGAGTCCATAAAAGAAGATTGTTTCAGGCTGTAGCCGCCGGTGTCAAATGTGATGCCTTTACCCACCAAACAGGCGAATATCGGCGCGTGTGGGTTGTCAGTCGGGTTGTAATCCAGCGCCAACAATATCGGATCACGGGAAGAACCGCGACCAACAGTATGAATACCCGCATAACCCTGTTCACGTAAATCTTCTCCTTTAGTAATGCGATAATTTACCGCTTCACCAGCAACACCACACATCAAGTCAATAGCACGCTTTGCCAATTGTTCCGGCCCAAGCTCTTCCGCTGACATATTGATGGTGTCACGCACCCAATCAATAATTTTAATTCTGCTTTCCAGTTCTTGTTTTTCAGCCGCAGGCAATTGAGGCCATTCAATAGAACGGCTGCCTTTTGGTGCACGGAAACCTTGCCAAAATGCCCAACTTTTTTCTAAATCCCAGCCTTCACCAACCAGAGCTACATGACGAATTCCCTGACCATCAATTTTACGTCCGGCTCGTTGAACCGCACCCAATTTGCCTTTACCCGTCAGATGAATCGTCATCCCTTGCTCACTCGAACTAATCAGCGCTTTTTCACCCCAGCAAGCTGCTGCTGGCTCATAAGACAGTGTTATTGGCATGATTTGTTTAGTCATTCTTTTCTCACCTCTTATTATTCACCGCTTGATGGCAGCCAGGATTTTATTCAGACTTCCACCCATATAATTATTCGTCTGCCAGATATCAAACCTATAAAAAAACTGGCTAAAGCCAGTTTTTCATTAACGCTCAGACTACCTTAAAACTGTGACAGATAAATAACAAATTAATGCTATTTGTTACTCAAACTCATCCAGCCAGACCAAAAGAATCGCTTCCAGAACTTTTTCATTGGATTTTTCAGGCGCATCCTCAAAATCATCCAGGTCACAAATCCATTGATGCATATCAGTAAAGCGAACTGTTTTTGGATCCAAATCAGGAAATTTGTCAAACAGCGCTTCACCGATTTCACGGCTATCAGACCATTTCAGGCTCATTGATATTTCTCCTGCCAATCAGTGCTCACGGGCATGGTTAATGGTGTATTTTGGAATTTCGATGACCAAGTCTTCGTCCGAGACTCTGGCCTGACAACTCAGACGACTTTCCGGTTCAAGTCCCCAGGCTTTATCCAGCATGTCGTCTTCCAGTTCTGAGCTCTCTTCCAGTGAATCGAAACCTTCACGAACGATACAGTGGCAAGTGGTGCAAGCACAGGATTTTTCACAGGCATGCTCAATCTCAATCCCATTGCGCAATGCAACGTTCAGAATGGATTCCCCTTCTTTGGCTTCCAGAACTGCACCATCAGGGCAAAGATCGTTATGAGGTAAAAATATAATTTTCGGCATAATTAAATCTCGTCCACAGAATGGCCCGCCAACGCCCGACGAACAGATGAATCCATCCGGCGTGCAGCGAATTCCTGCGTTTGCTTATCCAGTTGTTTAATTGCGTTCTCAATCACTTCAGGATCACTCCCCTGAACGCTTTTTATCAGTGTTTCTACGGCAGTATCAATCGCCGCGTGTTCTTGTTCATTCAGCAGATCGGCATCTTTTTCTAACGCACTGGTGACACTTTCCAGTACCCGCGCCGCTTCTACTTTTTGTTCTGCCAGTTTGCGCACAGTGATATCTTCCTGAGCATTCGCCATAGAATCTTTTATCATGCGGGCGATTTCTTCATCAGACAAACCATAGGACGGTTTCACCTGAATAGACGCTTCTACACCAGTGGATTTTTCCAACGCGCTCACGCTCAACAAGCCATCAGCATCCACTTGGAATGTGACCCGGATATGAGCGCCACCTGCCGGTAACGGAGGAATGCCACGCAGGGTAAAACGGGCCAGTGAACGGCAATCACTCACCAATTCCCTTTCCCCTTGTACCACATGCATACTCATCGCACTCTGGCCGTCTTTGAAGGTCGTGAACTCCTGCGCTCTCGCAGCCGGAATGGTTGTATTGCGTGGGATGACTTTTTCAACCAGTCCCCCCATCGTTTCCAGCCCAAGTGACAGCGGAATAACATCCAACAGCAGCATGTCGCTATCTGGTTTGTTACCCACCAAAATATCTGCCTGAATTGATGCACCGACAGCAACAACTTTATCAGGATCAATGGATGTCAGTGGCTTACGGGCGAAAAATTCGCCAACCATGTGACGAACCAACGGTACACGGGTTGAGCCACCCACCATAACCACCTGTAAAACCTCGTCCGCAGAGACTTCGGCATCTTTCAACGCCCGACGGCTTGCCAGCAAAGTCCGTTTTACCAACGGGGTAATCAATGCTTCAAATTCGGAACGGGTGATTTTTCCCTGCCAGCCGGCTATGTTTATCTCTGCAACATCAACATCACTCAAGGTGATTTTCACCTCGGCGGACACGTCCAATAGCTGGCGTTGCAGACTATGGTTATCACGATTGCCAATACCCGCCTGTTCACGGATCCAGTCAGCCAGTATCGCATCGAAATCATCCCCACCAAGCGCGGTGTCACCGCCGGTTGCCAGTACTTCAAAGACACCTCGGCTTAACCGGAGAATGGAAACGTCAAAGGTACCGCCCCCTAAATCATAAACCGCGATAACCCCTTCCTGACCAGAATCCAACCCGTAGGCAATCGCAGCGGCAGTGGGTTCATTAAGCAGGCGCAGAACATGTAATCCGGCTAAACGCGCCGCGTCTTTGGTTCCCTGACGCTGGGCATCATCAAAGTAGGCTGGAACGGTGATCACAACCCCATCAAGCTTACCATCCAGTGTTTCTTCTGCACGCTGTGCCAGCAATTTAAGAATTTCAGAAGAAACCTGAATAGGATCGACCAACCCCGTCGCCGTATTGATTAACGGCAAACCGTTTTCACTCGCCTGAAATTGATAAGGCAGATTTGGGTAACGTTGCTGAATATCCGCCAGAGAACGCCCCATCATGCGCTTCACAGAACTGATGGTATTAGCCGGATCATGCGCCGCCTGTTGACGGGCTAGCCAGCCAATTTCAATACCATTTTCATGGTAGTGGACAACGGAAGGAAGCAGGTAACGGTTTTCGCTATCCATCAGTGTTTCCGCTTGCCCACTGCGAACAGTGGCAACTAATGAATGCGTCGTGCCTAAATCAATGCCGGCCGCTAAACGACGTTGATGTGGTACAGCGGATAAACCCGGCTCGCTGATTTGTAATAAAGCCATATACGCTTTCCTTAAAAGTCGTCCAGTAAACGTTCTTCCAGTTGTTCAACCTGCTGCTGCAATTTATCCAGAAAACGCAATTTACGAACGGTATCGGCTGCCTGCTCCCACTGCTGGTCATTCAATTGTTGTTCCATTTGCTGACTGCGGGTTTTAATCATCCCGTTCAGACGTTCAGCGAAATCAGCCAGTGCCGCTTCTGCATTCGCTTTACTTTCAATAAATTCCAACTCTTCCCGCAACATGAGCTGTTCCATCAGGAAAGTGTGGTCATTCATGGTGTGCTGCTCATTGGCTAAATCAAAACCATGCAGAGAAAGCATATATTCAGCGCGTTTCAGTGGATGTTTGAGCATCTGATAGCCGTCATTGATAGTCGCTGCCTGCTGCAATGCCAGCGTTTTTTCACGCTCTGGCTGATTAGCAAAGCGATCAGGGTGAAACTGACGCTGCAATTCCTGATAGCAGTGTGTCAGCTGTTCACGGTCAATAACATAACGAGCCGGCAGCCCGAATAAAGTGAAATAGTCCATAATCTAAATTTACTCTGGATTTGGCCGAAAAACGGAATTAAACGTTAAAACTTTCTCCACAACCACATTCGCTGGAAACATTCGGGTTGTTGAATTTAAAGCCTTCGTTAAGGCCCTCTTTAACAAAATCCAGTTCTGTACCGTCGAGATAGACCATGCTCTTGCCGTCTATAATAACTTTGACGCCCTTCTCTTCAAACACGGTATCGTCTTCGTTAATCACATCGGCAAATTCAAGCAAATATGCCATACCTGAGCAGCCTGATGTTCTGACACCAAGACGTAAGCCAACGCCTTTTCCACGGTGGCCCAGGAATGACGAAACGCGTTGTGCAGCACTTTCTGTAAGGGAAATTGACATACAACAACCTCACTTTTTAAAACCAGCAAAGGCGGATACTGGTTGGTATATAACAGCCAGCATCCACCAAATTTATTTTCTATTTTCTTATTATCAAGGGCAATTACTTGCCCTGGCGCTTACTTTTGTAATCCGCAATGGCCGCTTTAATGGCATCTTCTGCCAGAATAGAACAGTGAATCTTCACCGGTGGCAGTTCTAACTCATCTGCAATTTCAGTATTTTTAATCGATTCTGCCTGCTCCAAAGATTTGCCTTTCATCCACTCAGTGACTAAAGAGCTGGACGCGATTGCAGAACCACAACCGTAAGTTTTGAAACGCGCATCTTCAATAATGCCTTCATTATTGACTTTGATTTGCAGTTTCATGACGTCACCACAGGCAGGGGCACCGACCATGCCGCTGCCAACTGTTGGATCTTCATTATCGAAAGAACCGACGTTACGTGGATTTTCATAGTGATCAATTACTTTTTCGCTGTAAGCCATGATGTTATTACTCCTGAAACCGTCTGATTAGTGATGAGACCATTCGATACTGTTGAGATCCACACCTTGTTTGAACATTTCCCACAGTGGAGAGAGTTCACGCAGGCGGCCAATAGATTTGTGAATCAGTTCAATGGCGTAGTCGATCTCTTCTTCCGTGGTAAAGCGCCCTAAAGAGAAACGGATAGAACTGTGAGCCAGTTCGTCATTCATACCTAGCGCACGCAATACGTAGGAGGGTTCCAGGCTGGCAGAAGTACAGGCAGAACCAGAGGAAACCGCCAGATCTTTTAATGACATTATCAGTGATTCGCCTTCAACATAATTGAAGCTGACATTCAGAATGTGTGGTGCGCCATGTTCCAAGTCGCCATTAAGGAAGACTTCTTCGATATCTTTGATACCCTGCCACAGGCGTAAACGCAGGCCACGCAGACGCTGAGATTCATTGTCCATTTCCTGTTTGGCAATGCGGTAAGCTTCACCCATACCGACAATCTGGTGAACCGGCAAAGTACCGGAACGCATACCACGTTCATGACCGCCACCATGCTGTTGAGCTTCAATACGAATGCGTGGTTTGCGGCGAACATACAACGCGCCAATCCCCATCGGCCCATAAATTTTATGCGCAGAGAAAGACATCAGATCGACTTTCAGTTTGGCTAGGTCGATAGGTAATTTACCTACGCTCTGAGTCGCATCAACATGGAAAATGATACCGCGGCTACGACACATTTCACCGATTGCAGCGATATCCTGCACCACACCAATTTCATTGTTAACATGCATGATAGAAATCAGCATAGTGTCATCACGCACTGCGGCTTCCAGATCGTTTAAATCAATCAGTCCATTGCTCTGAGGT
The DNA here is from genome assembly GCF_000517265.1 of Photorhabdus khanii NC19. Taxonomy (GTDB): domain Bacteria; phylum Pseudomonadota; class Gammaproteobacteria; order Enterobacterales; family Enterobacteriaceae; genus Photorhabdus; species Photorhabdus khanii. The sequence continues at coordinate 692,898 of NZ_AYSJ01000002.1, read as the reverse complement.
GCCAGATAAGTGACTTCAAACCCTTCACGCTCTAACTGACGGCAAGTATCCAGAACCGCTTTATGTTCGGTTTTGCTGGTGATGATATGCTTGCCCTTTTTCTGATAAAAATTAGCAGCACCTTTAATAGCAAGATTGTCAGATTCCGTTGCGCCGGAAGTGAAAACAATCTCACGTGGATCGGCACCCACTAAATCAGCAATCTGATTACGGGCAATATCAACCGCTTCTTCAGCCTGCCAGCCAAAACGGTGAGAACGGGACGCTGGGTTACCAAATACCCCGTCCATGGTCAGATAATGCATCATCTTTTCAGCAACACGCGGATCAACCGGTGTTGTTGCTGAGTAGTCTAAATAAATTGGTAATTTCATTGCTCACATGCTCCCTTCTAATACTTCAATTCATCACAAGTTCTGCTTATGCGCGCAGATTAACATTAATTGTTTCTTGTGCTCTGCCGTGAGGTGCGCGGCGCTTATCGTTATCCTGGCGGTCAGCAACGTCTAATACTTCCTGGTTATTAACTAATTCTTCTAAACTGATGCTACTCAGGAAACCGGTAATACGATCACTTAAATCGCGCCATAAAGTATGAGTCAGACAGCGATCACCGCCCTGACACCCTTCTCTGCCCTGGCAACGCGTCGCGTCTACCGATTCATCAACAGCGAAAATAACTTCGGAGACAACAATTTCCCCGGCATCTCTGCCCAGTAAATAACCGCCACCCGGACCACGGACACTTGAAACCAGACCATTTTTGCGCAAGCGAGAGAATAACTGCTCAAGATAAGAGAGGGAAATACCCTGACGTTCAGAAATGTCGGCCAGTGGTACCGGACCTTCTTGTGAGTGTAACGCCACATCAAGCATGGCAGTTACTGCATAACGCCCTTTAGATGTCAATCTCATAAATGATTACCCCGTGGTGAAATATGACGAAATTGTGTCATTCCTGAGTATTTTAGTCAACTATTTAACCAAGTAATTTACTCAACTATTTTTTCGCCCATTTCTCAATGGAGGTCAGGATACCACGCAGAATATTCAGCTCCTGCGTTTCAGGTCGGGCACGGGTGAAAAGCCGTCTTAACTTATTCATTATTTGACCAGGGTGGGCTTTCCTGATGAAACCAGAATCATATAATACACGTTCAAGATGATGATAAAAACGTTCCATATCATCAACTAATGGATATTCAGTCTCATCTGTTTTCTGCTCAGGTTTATCCTGACATGCCAGATATGCCATACGAATTTCATAACTGACAAGCTGGACAGCCATAGCCAGATTTAACGAACTATATTCTGGGTTAGTCGGGATATTCAGATGATAATGACACTTCTGCAATTCTTCATTCGTCAGCCCTACACGCTCACGCCCGAAAATAATTGCCACCGGCGCATGTTGAGCTTCCTGAACACTGCGCTCGCCACATTCACGGGGTTCGACCATCGGCCATGAGAGGGTTCTTGAACGGGCGCTGGTGCCAATCACCAGTTCACAGCCAGCCAGAGCTTTATCCAAACTATCAACAATAGTCGCATTACCAATAACATCGCTGGCACCAGCAGAAAGCGCAATCGCATGGGAATCTGGCTGAACCAGTGGATTAACCAGATAAAGGTTTGTTAATCCCATGGTTTTCATTGCCCGGGCGGTTGACCCCATATTCCCGGTATGGGAAGTTTCAACCAGGATAATGCGGATATTTTCTAACATGATAACTTCTGGATTAGTTATAAGAGCCAAATATCTTAACACAGCGTTAGTCATTTTTCCGAACTACTGCTATACTGCGCGCCGATTAATTATCCGTTCTTTAACATCCTGGTGGAAGATATCCCATGCATCCGATGCTGACCATCGCCATACGTGCGGCGCGTAAAGCCGGCAACCTGATTGCCAAAAATTATGAAACTCCCGATGCGGTTGAAGCTAGCCAAAAAGGCAGTAACGACTTTGTTACCAACGTTGACAAAGCCGCAGAAGCGCTCATTATCGACGTTATCCGCAAATCTTATCCTAAACACTCAATCATTACTGAAGAGAGTGGCGAATTGCCAGGTGAAGATGATGATATTCAATGGGTAATCGATCCACTGGATGGCACCACTAACTTTATCAAACGCCTCCCCCACTTCGCCGTTTCTATTGCAGTACGCATCAAAGGCCGTACTGAAGTTGCTGTTGTTTATGATCCAATGCGTAACGAACTTTTCTCCACAGCCCGTGGTCAGGGTGCTCAGTTGAATGGCTACCGTCTGCGTGGCACCAATGCCCGCGATCTGGATGGCACTGTTCTGGCGACAGGTTTCCCATTCAAAGCAAAACAGCATTCCACTGTTTTTATCAACACATTAGGCAAATTATTTGTTCGTTGCGCTGATTTCCGTCGTACAGGTTCAGCCGCGCTGGATCTGGCTTATGTTGCAGCTGGCCGTGTTGATGGTTATTTTGAAATTGGCCTGAAGCCATGGGATTTCATGGGTGGAGAACTGTTAGTCCGTGAATCTGGCGGTATCATCACTGATTTCATTGGCGGTCATAATTACATTCATTCCGGTAATCTTGTTGCGGGTAACCCACGCGTTGTTAAAGATATTCTGGCCGAAATGCGTGATGAATTATCAGAGTCATTGAAGCGTTAACTCAAATTAACCCTTAAACTGGAATTACTGGGTGATAATAGGCAAACCGTAATAATGCAATATATCCTCCGCCCGGCAATTCTACCTGGCAACAAAAAAGTCACTGATGAACTTTTTTGTTGCCATTTTAGACCTGAATTATTTTGCTAACCAATAAACGGCTTCATAAGGTTGTAATTGTCTATTTTTTGCAGGCGATTGATGTTCAGGATAGTTCCCCATTAACTTAACCCATGAACAATCGGATAAAGAAGCGTCCAGCGACCATTCCTGCACTTCCGCACTGAGATTGGCGATAACCAGCAACGTTTGGTTTTCCCAACGGCGCACATAACACCAAAGCGAAGAGTGAGATGGCAACAAATCTTCATAGCTGCCATAGGTCAATACCGGATATTCCTTACGCAGTTTTATTAAGCGCGCATAACAATGGAAAACGGAATCCTCATCCTTGATAGCATTTTGCGCGTTCACTTCCTGATAATCACTATTCAGTGCTATCCAAGGTTCTCCCTGAGTAAATCCGGCATTGGAAGTCGTATCCCATTGCATCGGCGTTCTCCCATTGTCGCGGGATTTTTTCGCTAAAACCGATAAGATTTTTTCCTTATCATTGCCTTGCTCAATCTTCTCCCGGTAAATATTTAAACTTTCTATGTCCCGGTAATCTTCAATTTGGGAAAAATCAGGGTTAGTCATCCCCAATTCTTCCCCTTGATAGATATAAGGGGTTCCCTGCATACCGTGCAGCACCATTGCCAGCATTTTAGCGGATGGAACCCGCCAGACACCTTCACCACCAAAACGTGAAACAATACGCGGTTGATCGTGATTACACCAGAACAGCGCATTCCACGCCCGTTGATGCATGCCTTGTTGCCACTTAGCAAAGATTTTTTTCAATTCAATAAAATCAGGCGGTGCTGTAACCCATTTTTCGCCATTGGGGTAATCGACTTTCAAGTGGTGAAAAGCAAAAACCATCGACAGCTCTTCACCCTCTAATGAAGAATAGCGCTGACAATTTTCCAGTGAAGTAGAAGACATTTCCCCTACCGTCATCACTCCCGCCGGCTGGAAGACTTCTCTGTTTATTTCTTGCAGAAATTCATGAATACGGGGACCATCGGTATAGAATTGACGCCCATCACCCTGCGTTGCTTCTGGAAAATCCTGCTGCTTAGAAACCAGATTGATAACATCCAAACGGAAACCATCAACACCAAGATCAGCCCAGAATTCACAAATCTTTTTCAGCTCGGCCCGTACGGGTTCATGCTCCCAGTTGAGATCTGCCTGCTCAACAGCAAACAAATGTAAATAATATTGTTGACTCGCTTCATGCCACTCCCAGGCACCCCCACCAAATTTTGACAACCAATTATTAGGGGGTGTTCCAGGCACTCCATCCCGCCAGATGTAATATTGCCGGTAAGGGCTATTAATATCCTGTGCCTGCCTGAACCATGAGTGTTGAGTAGAGGTGTGGTTGAAAACGATATCCACAATCACACGGATATCACGTTGATGTGCTTCATCAACCAAACGCTTAAAATCATCCATTGAGCCGTAAGCCGGATCAATCGCACAATAATCAGCAACATCATAACCGTTATCTACCTGCGGTGAGCAGTAAAAAGGCGTCACCCAGATAGCGTCCACACCCAGTTTTTTCAGATAATCAAGCCGGTAAGTAATACCGTTGAGATCACCTGTTCCGCTACCGGTAGTATCCTGGAAACTCTTAGGATATATCTGATAGATAACACCTTGTAACCACCACGGAATGATTTTGTCCATCGAAAACGCCTTATCAATATATTTCTGAATTGAATAACCAAATGGTTACTTTTATATCTGTTACTCAGATGAAGATTTAACAGAATTATTCAACAGCTAACATACCGCTCATACTCTTCTTTCGATAAACAACCGTAGTCAGTATCAACGGAACAATGACAGCTACGAGCATGGCTAATACGTAGATTGCCCAAAATTGCGGTTTGATCGAAAGGATACCGGGTAAGCCACCAACACCAATACCGTTTGCCAACACACCACTTAACCCACAAATCAACCCGGCCAAACCTGAACCAATCATGGCACAGAGCATAGGGAATCGATATTTGATGTTAATCCCATACATTGCCGGTTCAGTGACGCCTAAATAGGCGGAGATGGCGGCGGGTACAGATAACTCACGCTCATTATGCTTTTTGCTGACCAAAATAATGCCCACAACCGCTGACCCCTGAGCAATATTGGATAGAGCAATAATCGGCCATATCGGTGTCCCACCGATACTTTGAACCATCTGCATATCGATAGCTAATGTAGTTTGATGTATACCCGTGATAACCAAAGGCGCATAAAAGAATCCAAATAAAGCCGCACCGACAGGCGCAAAACTTCCCGTCATCAACGCCTTAACAACCCAGGCGACTCCATCTCCAATTAACCGGCCAAACGGCCCAATAAGACTATGTGCTAAAAAGGTTGCCAATATTAACGAAACTACCGGAACAACCACCAAATAAAGATAACTAGGAACCACCTTCTTTAATTGAATTTCAATCCACCCCAACGTAATACCCGCCAAAAGTGACGGAATAACCTGCGCCTGATAACCCACTTTTCCAATCGTGAACAGGCCAAAATTCCATATATCAGGGATCTGTTGCCCTAATTGATAAGCATTCATAAGTTGCGGAGATACCAAGGTTATTCCCAATATAATACCTAATATCGGGGTTCCACCCATTGTTCTGACCGCAGACCAGCAAATACCCACCGGCAGATAGAAGAATATTGCCTCTCCTAACAGCCATAAAAAATCATATATTGTTTTCCAGACAGGATATATTTGAGCTAAAGTTTTACCGTCACTAAAAGGAATATCACCAATAATATTACGGAAGCCCAGAATAAGACCGCCACTAATTAATGCCGGCAGGAGAGGAAAAAAGATTTCTGCAAATTGAGAAATGACACGCTCTTGCCATTTCATATTTTTTTTCTCAGCCTGTTTTATATCTTCTTTATTTAATTCAGTTTTATCAAGATAGCTATTTAAAACCTGATAATAATCACCCACATTCGTGCCTATCACTACCTGGAACTGCCCTGCATTGGTAAAACAGCCTTTAACCATCGGCAGATTTTTTATTTCATCCGGCCGGGCTTCCGTCGGTTCAACCAAAGAAAATCTCAACCGGGTAATACAATGCGTTACACTGGCTATATTTTTACAACCACCGATTAATGTAATTAGTTTTTCTATGTCTTTATAATTTATTTTATTTTTCATAATAGCCAGTCATCATAAGTTAGTATCAGTTACTATGCCATGCTTAGTAAGATAATTTCATCCTAATATCATTTAGTTATGCTTGTCATGGGAACGTTCCCAAAAATGCGTTAACGATCACATTGAAACAACAATATTCTTATTTTTAAGCCAACTTACTCGAAATGATTACTTGCTGTTTGGGGTATCGCTGATTTATTTGAGCTATTAATTGACCAGCTGCATATTTACCCGCTTCACCATAACCTAAATCCACAGAAAGCGTGTCAGGGTACAAAAAGTTCAGCAAAGGCGTATTACCAATACTGCCTATTTGTATATCTTCCCGATTATTTTGTTGTAAATACTTATATGCACCTAATGCCAGGCTATCAGTTGCACAGATTAAGGCCGTCGTCTCCTTTCTTAATACCTTGTCGACATGCTGAAACCCACTCTGATAGTTTAAATCACATTGAACGGAAAGCGGGTGTAACGCCTTCTGTTCACAACAACTCAGATAGGATTGATGGCGACGAAAACCTGTCGTGGTATCACAATCGCGTACACCAAGAAAACTGATCTCTCTGTGACCTCGCTGATAGAGTTCATTCATCAATAGACGAACAGCACCAACATCGTCATAGCATACAGAAGCAAAATCAGTATATTCGCGCGCAAATACCACTATTTTGTCACGCCAGGGCAAAAGGGATTCTTCTGGCAATCCGGTGAAACCAAACAAAATAACACCATCTGCATGACGTAATGCCAACTGACGCAGATGTTCCTGTAAAAGCTGGGGATCAAAATCACTTTCCATGATAATGGGGTCATAACCATGCTGATAAAACAGCGGCAACATCGTACTTATTGATAAATTTTCCGAAAAAGATCCCAACCGTGACACAATTAAAGCAATAATTTTGTCACTTTTCACTCGCATCGCTCTCGCTGATTTAGAGGGAATAAAGTTATTTTGATCAATAATCGCTTCAACTCTTTCACGTACTTGTGGACTGACGCTATTTTCGTTATTTAATACCCGCGAGACGGTTGATTTACTGACATTAGCCAGACGTGCAATATCTTTTATTGTTAATTTATTCGACATGATATCTCATGAAAATATTATTATTAGAAGCATCCAGTTTCTTACAAAAATATCATAAGAAACTGAATTCATATTGTTAATAATGATGAGCTTTAACCTGTGGTCGCAGGAAAATAGCAGGAAAAGCAACTAAGACCATTATCCAGAAAATGCCGCTGTGCAGATAATCATACATAAATCCTGCAACTACCGTCATAACAGCGATACCGCCCCCCATCGCCAATGCAGAATAAGCCGCCTGCAAACGAACAATTTCCCCTTCCTTTCTCGCGCTGATAAAACGCATTGCTGCCAAATGGCAGACAGTGAACGTCCCACAATGCAAGATTTGAATGATAATCAACACCGGTAATGTCGTGAATGAGCCCATTAATCCCCAACGGACAACCCCACATATAGCGGAAAGCAACAGAAGATTACGGGCATTCCAGCGCCGGAATAATTTATTGCTCAGCGTAAAAATAATAACCTCAGCCACCACTCCCAACGACCAGAGATAACCGACTACCGCAGCAGAATAGCCTGCCTTTTCCCAGTAAATCGCACTGAAGCTGTAATATCCCGCGTGAGCACCCTGCAATAAAGCCACGCATAGCAGGAACCGGCATACCGATTTTTCAGACAATAACTGTTTAAATGACACAACATCAACTTTAGCTGACTTGACTTCACCAACAGGCATGATGGCGGGTTTAAGCAATGTCGCCAACAGCGTTGACAAAACACTGAACAGTATAGTGACTAGAATGACCTGATGTCCCCAGACAGAGATCAATTCCCCGGTCAGCGCCGAGCTGATAATAAAGGCAATTGAACCCCAGACGCGTATTTTGCCGTAATCAAAGGGAAATTGTTTCTGCCATGTTCCCGCCAATGCATCACTTAATGGCATCATCGGCGAAAAAAACAGGTTGAAACCAATCATAATGAATAGCAGCCATGCCCAATGATTTCCCAATGTAAACCCGATAACAGAAATCAAGGTCAGCAATGCTAATACACGCAGCGCGAAAATAAGTTTTGCGGGATTTTTAACGGTAGGCGTGATTAATAAACTCCCCAGGAAACGGGAAACCAAGCCCGCACCCAATAAAATCCCCATCATATCGGGTTTTATTCCCTCACCCTGGAGCCAGACTGCCCAGAAAGGCAAAAATATCCCGTAAGAAAAGAAATACGTGAAATAATCTAACGCCAGCCAACGTGTCGACTGAATAACCATTAATCCTCCCTGGTTAAAAGTGCAAAAAACCCGCTCAAAACTAACCTGATTAGCTTAAGAAATTAAGATATCAAGGACTATTCTGAGATGGACATTCCTGCGGAAAATCCATCCGTCATTCCTTTAATATCTCGCTTAAGCAAACAATGTCAGCCGGAGCAGGTTTTTGTAATGACTTATTAAAATTATAATTTATGCGTAAACCGGATATTTTGCGCAAATAGCCAGAACTTTTTGTTTAATCGCTTCAATGATCGCTTCATCATTGATGTTGTCTAATACATCGCACATCCAGCCAGCCAATTCACAAGCTTCAGCTTGTTTGAAACCACGGCGGGTAATCGCCGGTGTACCAACACGCACACCGGAAGTCACAAATGGGCTCTTCGGATCATTTGGCACGCTGTTTTTATTTACCGTGATGTTGGCACGGCCCAGCGCAGCATCAGCCTCTTTACCAGTGATGTTTTTATCAACCAGATCCAGCAGGAACAAGTGGTTCTCAGTGCCACCAGAAACCACTTTGTAGCCACGTTTCAGGAAGACTTCAACCATGGCTTTAGCATTATCAGCAACCTGATGTTGATATGCTTTGAATTCCGGTTCCATTGCTTCTTTCAGCGCAACCGCTTTACCGGCAATAACATGCATCAGAGGTCCACCCTGGCAACCAGGGAATACGGAAGAGTTCAGTTTTTTATACAGCTCCTCGTCACCACCTTTCGCCAAGATCAAACCACCACGTGGGCCCGCCAGTGTTTTATGCGTGGTAGTCGTCACGATGTGAGCATGAGGCACTGGGTTAGGATAAACGCCTGCAGCAATCAGGCCAGCAACGTGTGCCATATCAACGAACAAATAAGCACCAATGCTGTCTGCAATTTCACGCATTTTTGCCCAATCAACAACGCCGGAGTAAGCTGAAAAACCGCCAATAATCATTTTTGGCTGGTGTTTTTGAGCTTGTGCCGCGATATCGTCGTAATCAATTTTACCGCTTTCATCAATACCGTAAGGTACGATGTTATATAACTTACCAGAGAAGTTTACCGGAGAGCCATGAGTCAAATGACCGCCATGTGCCAGATTCATCCCCAGCACGGTATCACCCGGTTGCAGCAAAGCCATATAAACCGCCGCATTCGCCTGAGAACCCGAGTGTGGCTGAACGTTGGCATAATCAGCACCGAATAACGCTTTAGCACGATCAATCGCCAGCTGCTCAACAACATCGACATATTCACAACCGCCGTAGTAGCGTTTACCCGGATAACCTTCGGCATATTTGTTAGTGAGTTGAGAGCCTTGTGCCTGCATAACTCTTGGGCTGGTATAGTTTTCAGAGGCAATTAACTCGATGTGTTCTTCCTGACGAACAACTTCTTGCTCCATCGCCTGCCATAGTTCGGGATCATAATTAGCAATATTCATTTCACGCTTTAACATTGGGTTCTCCAGACTCAGCTAACTTCTCTTCAAACAACACCCCAAAGGGCAGAATGGCACACAGTGTAAACCCTTTTCACGGATTGAGATAGTCTTGACAAAATATTTTACGCAAACGATTGCACACCAATTAAAGCAAGGCACGGGTTCTTTACAGGCATAACGAAAACTTCCTGTATTTTACCTCATTGTCAGAATTTGTAACCTCAGTCGGCTCCTGCCTTAGTGTAAATATCTATCAAGAATATTTTTTCACCATAAAGACCACATTTTATATTTACAAGATCCTCAAAAAATTATAAGTTGTATTTAAATTACATGTTATAACTTTCATAATCACTTGAAAGAAATTCAGGAGCTTCACCATGCTGGATAGTCAAATCATTGCAACTGTCAAATCAACTATTCCACTGCTTTCTGCCACTGGCCCAAAACTAACCGCCCATTTCTACGAGCGGATGTTCAAACATAATCCTGAGCTGAAAGATATTTTTAATATGAGTAATCAACTCAATGGCGATCAGCGTGAAGCCCTGTTCAATGCTATCTGCGCCTATGCGGCCAATATTGATAATTTGACAGTATTGTTGCCGGCAGTTGAAAAAATCGCGCATAAACACGCCAGTCTGAACATTCAACCAAAGCATTATCAAATTGTCGGAACTCACTTGCTGGCAACGTTAAATGAAATGTTCCAGCCGGGAAATGAAGTGCTGGACGCCTGGGGAAAAGCGTATGGTGTTCTGGCTGATGTTTTTATCAACCGTGAAGAGCAGATTTATCATCATGACGAATCAGTCGATGGCGGTTGGCGTGGTTTACGCCCATTCCGTATCAACCGGAAACAGATAAAAAGTGATGTGATTTGTAGCTTTGAATTTGTGCCACAAGATGGCGGGAAGGTGATGGATTACAAACCCGGCCAGTATCTAAGCATTTATCTGGAAGATGACAGCTTTGATAACCGAGAAATTCGCCAGTATTCACTGACAGCGGCCCCAAACGGTTCCAGCTACCGGATTGCTATCAAACGTGAGCCACAAGGAACGGTTTCCAACCATATGCATGATAAGATGCAAGAAGGCGATACCGTCTGGCTGGCCGCTCCACGCGGGGATTTCTTCCTTGATATTCAGCCAGAAACGCCAGTTACTCTGATTTCTGCCGGTGTCGGCTTGACACCTATGATGAGTATGCTGCATCAACTCCACCAGCAACATCACAACAGCCAGATTAATTGGTTACATGCGGCAGAACACGGTGGCCATCATGCGTTTACCAATGAAGTGACCGCTATTGCTCAGGCAATGCCGAATCTTAGCAGCACAATCTGGTACCGCGAACCAAGAGATGAAGATCAGCAAGGCATTCATTATCAACATAAAGGTTTTATGGATCTGGCGGTACTGAATAACGCACTGAAAACAGAAGGAATGCATTACTATTTCTGCGGCCCGGTGCCCTTTATGCAATATGTAGCAAAACAACTATTAAATATGGCAATTAATAAGCAATATATTCACTATGAATGCTTCGGTCCGCATAAAGTGATTTAAATTTTCAGTTTAACGGTGTTTGTTTATCATGGAGCCCGTCCCATTGGACGTCAGCTCCATTGATTTCAAAAATCATGGGTAAATCGGATTAAAAAAGTGCTGAAATGCCTTATCCAGATTAACGATGTTGCACTTATTATGTGAATCTACCATCAAAGGCAAAAAAATCGTGATTAAGGATTTTTTAAAGCGGGCAAAAGATTCAATGTTATACTGATATTAGAAGAGAAAACATCAGGGAAAACGGGTTTTAAATTGATTAACAAAGTGACAAGGTTAACCGTATAACGAAAAAAGAACCAACGCATTTAACAGGGTTAAAAACCATTAAAAAAATAGGCTTTGATTTTAATACCATTGACCACTACAGATTAACTCAGCTATCCATCAATTAAAGGTTAAAAAAAACAGGCATTAATACCCGAAATTTGAAAAGATACAGAGTGACTAAAAACAGCCTATTCACAACCATATTTAATTCGTTTATCGGCAATACTATCCTACGCTGATTTTAAATTTATCTCACCTGCCATAACCATTTAAAAACGCGAATAGAAAGATTAAACCTTTTATATAAAAGGCAGATTTAACTCAATAAACGTGCTTTTCAGAAGGAAAATGAATCGCGTTTAATCGAAGTCCATTAAACATTAGCAGGAAATTGAAAACAAATCAGCACACAAAAGAATATTATCCAAACCGACTGATATTCAAATGCTTTCTCACTGTCATTTTACGAAGCAAGCCATTTTCGCTAAGTCACCTTTTCCCGCGGCAGGAATACCCTGATAAAGATATTGGACTATGGCAGTAACCATCTTACCGCCATGATCTGTCGTATCACCCAGCAGAATAACCGCTTTTGACATTAACGTTCTCCATCGTTTTTCGATTGGTAAATAACATCATTCCCCATTAAACTTCGGTAATTAACGGCAATAATCCTAGGTTAACCAACTGTATTTCGACATCATTGGATTTATCAATATCGTCCTGATTTCTTCCATCAAAAATGCCTTTTTTGGTGATAATCAAGGTGCCGGTTTGTTCATTATTTTGATACACAGGAAGCACACCTTCCGCCATAGGCAGATAGGATTTATCAATAATACGGGGCTGGTAAAGCATCCAGCCAACACTGAGACGATCAGGGAAAACCTGTTTATTCCGTAATGTATATTCGTTGGTTTCGACCTGAATATAAGGAAGATCACGGCTGGTCACCAAATATTTGACAAGTTCAATTAACTGGGAAACATCAAGCTGACTGCTGTCAATTTTTAAGTTTAGTTCTAACCTAACCCAATTAGGGCGTTTTATTGACTGTTTACTATAGCTAATACCACTAGATAGGTTATCTTCTTCGCCATCCCACATATCTTCAATAAGCAATGGAAAATCTTTTTTATAAGATTTTTCAAAATAACTCACCATCTTTTCTGTTGGCCCTTGTTCATCAAATACAATGTGTTTTAGTGCTTCTTTTCGTGAGTAGCCAGTTAAATACCACGTTTTTTTTCGCCCGAAAAAAATATCAGCTTGTCGTGTGATACGAAATAAATCCATTAACGCTGTATTTACGGTAATGGTTTCCTGTTGTTCATAACGTACATTGATTTCTATACGAATTATCGCCATATTTACCTCGGACTAAACTGTTGCCATCAAATCGGAGCAGTGGGTATAGTGAACACTGATGTTTTTATGTTCAATAAATAGTGTCTTAAAATAAGCACAACTTATCGGCTGTAAAAAATGCCATTCCACATGGGGCGTATTATCTAATACGTCACATACAGCTTGTTGTCGAGCGCCTTGTTTTCTTCCTGCTTTCATCCCTTTCCACCAACTTTTAGGTTTACCCTCACTATCAAAAAACTGGTCATACCGCGCCTTGGCTTCCAGAAACAGGCAATACGCTGGTCGCCAGCCATCAAAGGTCACTTTCAGGCACTGAAATTCCTGGATCATTTGTGTGGCCGGGTCATATTTAGTTTTAGCAATAAATCGCTGATAGTTAATCGTGATGGCGCTCCAGCGGCTAACCTTACGATACTTTTCATTTGTCACCGGAATAGCCAGACAAGCCTTGCACTCTTTTTTAGTCCCCGTTTCTTCACACT
>NZ_AYSJ01000002.1:309641-679162 GCF_000517265.1 Photorhabdus khanii NC19 | reverse complement strand
AGCTCCTGACCGGGAATTCAAATACCCCGAATTAAATTCACATTAACAGGCAAGAGTAAACTTATGCTGACTGGCAATTAATTTTGCCCCACAGGCTGTTTGCATGCCTTCAAGCGCAATAGGTTTTCCTTTATATTTTAAAGAATCAGCACCCTGAACAATAGGAAAAACACCTTTACATTGGGGGCACTCTACCCAATCGTCTTTACCCGCTATAGGAATACCATTGTGAGTATATTGATCAATAGCGGTAATCACCTTACCGCCATGATCTGTCGTATCACCCAGCAGAATAACCGCTTTTGACATTAACGTTCTCCATCGTTTTTCGATTGGTAAATAACATCATTCCCCATTAAACTTCGGTAATTAATGGCAATAATCCCAGGTTCACCAACTGAATTTCAACATCATTGGATTTATCAATATCGTCCTGATTTCTTCCATCAAAAATACCTTTTTTGGTAATAATCAAGGTGCCGGTTTGTTCATTATTTTGATACACAGGAAGCACACCTTCCGCCATAGGCAGATAGGATTTATCAATAATACGGGGCTGGTAAAGCATCCAGCCAACACTGAGACGATCAGGGAAAACCTGCCTGCCTTTTACGGTATATTCATTCGACTCTACCTGAATATTGGGTGAATTACGGCTCAAGGCCAAATAGCTAACCAAATTAATTAACCGCAATACATCAAGCTGATGACTGTCAATATCTAGATTCAATTGCAGCCAAACCCAATTAGGACGAACACTTGGCATTTTGCTATAATCTATGCCGCTAGATAATTCATCCTTTTCACCATCCCATATCCCAGTAATAAGCGCCGGAAAGTTTTTCTTGTAATCCTTTTCGAAACTTTTTATAGCAGCTTCAGTTGGCCCTTGCTCATCAAACGCGACATGTTGCAGAGCCTGCTTTCGGGAGTAACCAGTTAAATACCAGTTTTTTTTCTGCCCAAAAAAGATATCAATTTGCCGTGTGATATTAAACAAGTCCATTAACGCCGTATTAGCGGTAATGGTTTCCTGCTGTTGATAATATACATTGATTTCTAAACGGATTATCGCCATGTTGACCTCTGATTAAACTAAACTGTCACAGGGGGTATAGTGGACACTGATATTTTTATATTTACTAAACAGCACCTTAAAATATCCATAGCTGATGGGCTGTAAAAAGTGCCATTCTACGTGAGGTGTCCCTTCTAGTGCATCACAAACCGTTTGATGCCTTTCTGCTTGATATCTAGCTGAATAACGGCCTGTCCACCATCTTTTAGGTTTATTATCCTTAAAAAACTGGTCATACCGCGCCTTGGCTTCCAGAAACAGGCAATACGCTGGTCGCCAGCCATCAAAGGTCACTTTCAGGCACTGAAATTCCTGGATCATTTGTGTGGCCGGGTCATATTTAGTTTTAGCAATAAATCGCTGATAGTTAATCGTGATGGCGCTCCAGCGGCTAACCTTACGATACTTTTCATTTGTCACCGGAATAGCCAGACAAGCCTTGCACTCTTTTTTAGTCCCCGTTTTTTCACATTCTTCCGCCTTNGACTGGGCCTTAACCTGAACCGCACTGGTATCAACAGATCCTTCCCCTAAATCATCATCCTCCCAAAAATCCGCATGGGCTTCGGCACTCCAGACGATATTTCTGTCTGCATCCGTGATTTCAGGGCTTATTACAAAATCCATTTTCTTACGGTGAATGTGTTCATCGTCTTCAACCGGTTTATCCTTACCGGCTTCCATGATGCCGACAGCAATGAATACCCCGGCACAGGCGCTTGCAACATATTCAGCCGCACCCACTGCGACAGGGGCCAATAAGGGTATGGGCATATTAACGTCTCCTGTTTATCTTATTTTGCAATACAAAGAATGNCNTGAACTGCTGTTCCAGCTCCTGACCGGGAATTCAAATACCCCGAATTAAATTCACATTAACAGGCAAGAGTAAACTTATGCTGACTGGCAATTAATTTTGCCCCANAGAGCNTTGCACTCTTTTTTAGTCCCCGNTTCTTCACACTCTTCCGCCTTAGACTGGGCCTTAACCTGAACCGCACTGGTATCAACAGATCCTTCCCCTAAATCATCATCCTCCCAAAAATCCGCATGGGCTTCGGCACTCCAGACGATATTTCTGTCTGCATCCGTGATTTCAGGGCTTATTACAAAATCCATTTTCTTACGGTGAATGTGTTCATCGTCTTCAACCGGTTTATCCTTACCGGCTTCCATGATGCCGACAGCAATGAATACCCCGGCACAGGCGCTTGCAACATATTCAGCCGCACCCACTGCGACAGGGGCCAATAAGGGTATGGGCATATTAACGTCTCCTGTTTATCTTATTTTTTGCAATACAAAGAATGTCTTGAAACTGCTGTTCGGGTTTCTGATCAGGGGATTCCAAGGCAGACTTAATTGGTGAGGCATGCTGAAAATCAGGATTAAACGCAACCAGAGATAAATAGGATTGAATTAAGTATTTATCCTGAAAGTTTAATATCAGCAAATAGTCATAAGCCGCCTTTAGCCGTTCGTTCAGAGAAGACAGGGAAGGAATTAAATCCGCGTGTCTGGTTAGAAGTTCGGCCTGTATACGATCAATAACTGTCTGCTTTTCCAGTTTGGCGATAATATCAAGCTGCTCCTGAGTCAATTTAATCATAATGGGGTTCCTGACACTGAATAATAAGTGGCATGGTGTTGATAAACCCATTTATCAACACAACACATAAATGCAGACAGCTGCTCATGGCTAAAAATGTCACGGATGCGATGTAAAATACGCGGGTCATAAAAACGCAGAAGCGCCGTCTGTTTTGCCGGCAATGAAATATTCAAATATGGCACAAGATGACAGGTCAGCTTATCTAATGACAGAGAGGTTAGCAGCCAAGATACTGCCGGATACGTTTCTTCAAGTGTTGACAATTTATCCTGCCACTGATGAGCGTATTCCATATCAAACAACCACGGGCCTGCAAACGCAATTTTTGAATCTGGATAGTGCCGGAACAGTGGGTTGTTGACACCCGCGATATAGTTAATTTCCTCACCAAAACAGCGCTCATATTGCAAGCCATTCACCAGCGCATAAAGCCGAATGCCGGGATGTTCTTTCTGATAATTAGCCAGTTTTTCGCTTAATTCAGGTGTCATGACTGCCCCCAGATAACGGTTATTACTTCTTCAAGCTCAGCTTTCGTCAAGCAACTGAGACAAATTTCTTTGAGTGGTTCTTTAGCAACGGCAGCTGACATGTCAGCACTACGGTCAATGTCGCGTATTTATCCAGAACATCCGCGAAATCAATGTCTGGATTGGCGCAGGTTAGTGTGGCTTGCAAACTGAATAGCGTTGACAGGGCTTCATTCAGTGTAAATCCGACCACAGCAAAAGTTTTCATAGGAAGATTACCGGCTGCGAGAGTAAAAACCAGTCCGGTTCGTTCCACATCAAAATCATTAGCCATAAGCAATTATTACCTATAATTGAATTGTCAACCCGCAATATACCCCAGACGAAATGATTACAAAAGAAGCAATAATGCTATTTTTCAATCAAAGAACTCAATATAAACAATCGGATATCGAATAGAAGAAACAATACAGTTTGGGTGAATTAAAAAATCAATTTATTTACGATACCTATGGTGCTGTGCGCTAGGGAGGTTTTGTCCCGGTTTTCCGTCAGCCTCAATAAAGCCGGACTAACCGGCTTTATTCTTACTGCAAACGGCTACAGCCACTAGAATTATGCTGCCCTTACGATGTAGTTAAATGCTACGTTGCGGGGCCGAAATCGTAAATAATTAACCCCAGATTTTGATGGTGATGATACGTTGTGCCTTAAGTATCCTGCTTTACTAGTTGAAATGCCGTCGTTATTTAATATCTCTTGTGATCCTCCTTCTGATGCCCAATTGCCAATGAATTGCGCCAATAAAGTGCTTTCTTGCCAAGTTAATAGTGCT
Organism: Photorhabdus khanii NC19; assembly: GCF_000517265.1. GTDB lineage: Bacteria > Pseudomonadota > Gammaproteobacteria > Enterobacterales > Enterobacteriaceae > Photorhabdus > Photorhabdus khanii. The sequence continues at coordinate 675,167 of NZ_AYSJ01000002.1, read as the reverse complement.
CTCCCTTGGTCAGCTCCACGACCATCATCCCATCCGCGGATAAATTCTCCTCTTAAATCAGGTAATCTACCGCCAGGATAAGCTTCCGCCAACTTCGGATACTGTAATTTATTAAAAGGTGAGCCATTACAAATGAAATAACCGAAAGGTGGATGAGGTAACGGCCAGGGAATAGGAGAACCCACAGGTACATTAATCTCTTCACGTAATGAATTTATTACCTCCTGAACAAGCTTTTGTGTAGCCGCCAATGTGTCGCTATTGCCAATCACATTTGTAAGCTGAACAACCCCCTTTTGTGTTAATGAAGCACTGGGAATATCTGCTGTAATTTTTTGTTTTATCGCTTTATTTAATTGATCGGTAAGTTTGGCTACATTTCCATCATCCAGAACATCATTGCCAGATCCTGTCGCAATAAAATCAGCGACGACAGATGATATGGTTGACGATTGACGTAACACCTTATTTAATAAGTGTGTGGGAACATTCTCCGGAGAGAATCCTGTCTGCAAACCCTGGTTTTGTTCATATTTTTCTTGGCTAATGACATTTGCATTATTACTAATAGAAAAAGCCTTAAAATCATTATTGTGACTCATATACTTTCCTTAAATTAAATAATGTTATTTTATAATCAACATATTGAATTATTGTAGAAATAGTCTCCTGCAATTCATGCCAATCAAAGTCTAGTCCAGGGAAAAAATAATACTGTGTTCTTATTAATTATAAGGTTAACCGTTTTTGTATCATTAGCAGAAATAAGTAGATCAACATTTTGGCGTCTAAAATATATCTACAATTTATATTTAACATACGGAAATTATTTTTCTCCTATTATTTCTATTTCATCCTGTAACTTTTCTGTTTTAAATCCCAAACTGAATATTCTGGCATTTGGACAAGAATATCTAAGCGGCAATGTTCAGGAATATCACAGAATTCCCCATCTTTGTAGAAGACACGCTCATCGTTATTATCGATACACTTAAAGTTGCTAGTTCTAAAAACGTACCGGTAAATGAGAGTGCTGGCGATGTTACAGTTGACATATTTCACCCATAAAACAACCGCAGTTAAGCGATATAATACTTGCCACAGTCCCATTGCGGAAATAATATGACTGCCATGAAAATAATATCCGTTGCATCATTGAAAACATTCTGGGAAAAACATCCAGATGCAGATCCTGAGTCACGAAGTGCGAAGGTGAGGGAGGATGTCATTAGAACAAAACAAGACTATCAAGAAGCATTAAAAGCTATTGCCTCACTGTTTGATAATCAACCTGAAATCGGCACACCTGAATTTGATCATATGGAAGTTATGGTTCTGCTGATTGAAGCCTATGAAGCAGAACGCTACCCTATCGACCCGCCAGATCCAATTGAAGCTATCAAATTCAGAATGGAACAATCTGGATTGACGGTCAAAGATTTAGAACCTGCAATTGGCAAAACAAATCGGGTTTACGAAATTCTTAACGGAAAGCGCTAACATTGCCGATGATACGAAAGTTGAACAGTATGTTTGGTATTCCGGCTGAGATCCTTATAAAACCGGCAAAACATATCTAATATCTTCAACAAGCCCCGTATAGGGGCTTAACTGAATTCTCTACCATAAAAAACCCACCAAAACGCTGAGGAATCACCAGAACGTGAAACAGGCATAGCGTGTTTGTAATCCACCGATTACGCAATCAATCAGTGCTGATCAGAGGTGCATCACTGATATTGACCAGCCTTGGACATTTTTCCAGGGTGGGCTCAGGTTAAAAGAGAGGATTATTATTCGACCCAACCTCCACTTCAATTTCTGCGTTTAAATAACTGGCGAGATTGGTGGCTGTAACTTTATAGTAGTAAATAAGGTTAGGAGGCGGTACAAGTATTCCACTTCTTCCGGGGTAGATCTCTATAGAATTATACAGAGTATAATCTCCAACTAAGGATGCCCAGTAGCCACTCACTTTAACTAACGCTAAGCTAACGTTTTTTATAGTTATATGAGATTGATGAGCAGGAACTAATATACTGCCATTCTTATAAATATCAAGAGTCTGATTAGGGTTTATATATACTCGTGCCATTTTATTGTTTCCTTATTATTACGGTTATTTGACTGTCTATATAGCAGATGACTTTATCGGTAAAATTTAAATTAGCATTTACTCCGAACAGTTAAATATTGAACTTTATCAGTGATGTAAAAATAATAAGATAACCTCATGGTCATATCAGTATTAAATGATTAGTAGGTAGAATATTCCCTGGAATACATTAAATCTCATCATTAAAATTAGTCAGGTTAATTATGAGCTATACATTGGTATACTTTGGGAAATAAAATAATGATGAATATCGTCTAGAAGTTTAATTTTAAGATAATAGATATATTTTATTTTGACATGTTTTTAATTTCAAGACATTGGGTTACTCATTACTATTTAATAAAGCACCGCACTATAAGTCATTCATGGCGCGGTGTTTGTATATATTATCTTTCAGTTTGGATCAATTCAGTCACTGGTCTTTGGCATAGATTTATATCGTCATATTTTCCTTTATCATTTCAAGTAAGCCAATTCTTCTGAATACGAACCCCTCGGCTATGCATCAAAAATTCTGACAAATATCCATCATGCGGTACAAATGGTGCCATCCAGGTTGTCGAAATATTTCCTGCATAGACATTGCTGATGGTTGTATCACTAAGAATAGCGTCCAGAATTTCACGTTTTCTCGAAAATACAGTAACAACCAGCGAATCTGATAGCATTTGTAAACTATCTGGATTCACATAAGGGGCGACGGTAACGCATGGAAACGGAAGTTCACGTTGAATCAGCGGGTTTGTTGGATGATCGACAATAGTAACAAAAGGTCTAAGAGCATATCCCGATGAGGGTTGATCACCAAACAGCCGAGAGTCTTCATGATCTCTCTTTTCAGGATAAAGCGACGTCTGTAATAAAGTCGTGATATAAGGAGAGCATAACGGAAATACTACTTCGGCATCCATCTGATTAAATGCTTCAGATAAACGCTTACCAAAATCAGCCGGATCCCCTTCTACTAATACCGCGCTGGCAGAAACACATGCTGCACCACCAAGAGAAGTGACCGATCGTGCAACGAGTGAAACCGCTTCATCAATATTGACATCTGAACCAACCACAATCTTCGAACGTCCCGGTCCTTGTATTAACACTCTAGGATTCAAATGATATTTATCAACGATATCTTGTCCGCCATAAATAATAGACAGATCTGCCACAGAAACTATTTCGTCAGCACCTTGATGATCTGTCGGTATAAGCGCAACGTAGTTTCCGAGTCCAGCCTGCATCAGTGAAGAAACTAATCGTTGAGCTGTGAATGGTTCGCGAACAGAAGGCTTAATTAAGATTCGATAACCAAAAGCGAGGGCTTGTGGCCATAAAGCATGTGCTCCAGGCCCATTGCCACCCGTAAGAACAGCCAGTACATCTGCTCGCCGGCTGAATAAAGCACATCCCTCGGCAACCCGGTTATCATCCACATCCCAAACAGCACCATGTGGCATGGAGGCTTTGATTATCTCAGGCATCATCATCAGAACCTGCGCCGTTTCAGACAGTGAATTTTCGATAATACCCGCTGGCAATCCAGTGACACGGTGCGTCAGTTGTATATACTCTGCCGGAGAAAGACCAGCGACATTCTCACTGAAATAAATTTTTGCGGCTTCATTTATCGCTGCGTGAATTTCATCTAACCTCAACCGTGGTGCCATTCTCATTTTCCGCACAACGTCACAGATATAAACAGGAGGCACTACCGCAGTTTCTCCAACAACTTCATTTAAAATATCAGTAATAACCGCACGCCGGCGTGTCGCATAGGAATGGCCCAAAGCGAAAGCCTCCACCTGTTGTAACTTGCTCACCGTTGCTGCTTTTTCGTCAGGCTTTACACTATCCGTTAGCATTAATAAACCCCTTCCACCACTGTCTGACCAGAAATCTCCTCAACAGGACGTACCAATGCAACTGAAGCCCCTGGGTAATTATCTATCCTTGGAATTCGCATAGCCGTATCACGCTCCAGAATATTTGGGAATAAAGCAAACTTGTTGATGTAATTCATGACAACCCGACCACGCTCTCCAAAAGGAACCGGTTTTTGCGTCAGTGGATCGATAACGTCAAAAAGGACGTTAGGGGCAAAGCTGTCAAAGATAGGTGACCCTTCAAAATCCTGATTATTTCTTGACTTAGATTCGCCCAATATCATTGTACTGCCATAACTGGCTGTTATTGTGACATCAGGAAAAACTGAGGATTGCAAAAATGCCAAGGTATCCGGGTCCATATGAGTTCCACCCCAGGCAATAAGGTCCAAAGTCTTATTCAAATGACTGACCAACTCCGCTCTCCTAACCATTCACTCTAAAAGTGGCGGCGTGACAATTAAGTAACTAATATTTTGTGTATTAATAATATTTTCAGCCTGATCAATAATATGCTCGCAATAGGACTCCATCCCGGCAAGATCACCCTGTTGGATCATCTTTTTAACCCAACGTGGATCTAAATCTACAGTGAAGAAATGTCCGCCATTAGCGCGAGCGCGAAGGCGGCTTATCACCCCAATAACATGAGGCCCAGAAGGGATCAGCGCGAGCGTATTCTTTATTGCATCTTTATTAACGATATTACCCACGCGCCAAGCGACAAGCTGCTCTAACCATTCTTCAAATACAACCACTCGCTTAGGGCGTCCTGTCGTTCCGCCGCTTTCAAATACGCCGGCAATCACAGCATCTTTCAAACCGCGTGGCACTAAACTTTCAACAGGAATATCCCGAAGTTCATCAGCAATATCAGGAAATAGCATTAAATCAGAGAAAGTACGTACATCTTTCAATGGATCAAAATCTAATGTTTTATGTTTTTCGAGCCAAAATGGCGATCCCGTTTCAGGTGAGAAATGCCAATTCATAATTTGAGATAAGTGAATGTTAAAGCTATGAAAATCGATCATATATATCTCCACATTATTAAGCGAAATTTACAGATACTACTGCTCAGCCTAAAAAAGATAATCAATTTAAATAATTGGCAAAATGCTTGATTCTCTTTCTATATCTGGGAAAAAGAAACTATACAACCTACAATTTTAATCGGTTTTTTAAAGATAACCTCAAATTCTTACAATAAATATAGATTGAAAATAGTAAAGTCAAAGATTGCTAACTGATTTTAAAACACATTCAGCCGTTGGAAAAACATTATCACTCGTATTAATCGTGATACTTAACTTTTAAAAGATAGATTTCTTTATCGAAACTGTATATAGCCAACCTGAAAGCAATTGATTTATATGATTGTATTTCTAAATAATCATTTAATTATTCATATCACTCATTATCGCTGATTAATATATTTATTTAATTTTTATATTATATCATCAGACTTTTTACTCTATTTTAAATATCCTTTATATCAGCCAATACTTTGATTTTATAGAGGGTGGCCTTTAATTTGCCTGTTACCACCCCCAGAGTTAAATTAGCTAAATCGCCTCTTCGTCCTGTTCACCGGTACGAATACGCACAACACGGGCAACATCGAATACAAAGATTTTACCATCACCGATTTTTCCGGTTTGCGCGGTCTGCATAATGGTTTCAACACAGGTATCAACAATATCATCAGCCACAATAATTTCGATTTTTACTTTTGGCAGAAAATCCACCATATACTCTGCACCACGATACAGTTCTGTATGCCCTTTCTGACGTCCAAAACCTTTCACTTCTGTCACTGTCATACCGGTGATACCCACTTCAGCCAGCGCTTCACGGACATCATCCAGCTTGAAGGGTTTGATAATCGCATCAATCTTTTTCATGAAGTTTTCCTGTTGTTACCAGTTTTTACGGCCGAAACCAGAGGTGATCGGGTAGCGTCTGTCTTTACCAAAATTGCGTGGGGTAATACGCGGACCAACTGGAGCCTGCCGACGTTTATATTCGTTGATATCAACCAGACGAATCACTTTACGTACAACTTGTTCATCAAAACCCGCTGCCACCAGTTCCTCAACTGATTTATCCTGTTCCACATAACCCTCCAGAATATCATCCAGAATGTCATATGGCGGTAAACTGTCCTGATCAAGCTGCCCCGGTGCCAATTCTGCCGATGGCGGACGATCAATCACTCTTTGAGGTATCGCCGGAGAAACGGTATTACGGTATTTTGCCAATTCAAATACCAATGTTTTCGGTACATCTTTCAATGCATTAAAACCACCCGCCATATCACCGTATAATGTGGAATATCCCACAGCCGATTCACTCTTATTACTGGTCGTCAGCACCAGACGATGGCGTTTATTGGACATCGCCATCAGAATAACGGCACGGCAACGCGCCTGTAAGTTCTCTTCTGTGGTATCTTTGGCAGTACCGGCAAACAGAGGTTCAAATTGCGTCATAAACGCATCAAACACCGGTTCGATCGATACCACATTAAACTCGACACCCAGCATATCGGCCTGCTCTTTAGCATCTTCTATACTCATTTCAGATGTATAGCGGAACGGCATCATCACCGCCTGAACATGCTCTTTACCCAAGGCATCAACAGCAATTGCCAGCGTCAGGCCAGAATCAATACCACCAGATAAACCTAACAGAACACCTTTAAAACCATTCTTACGTACATAATCATGCACTGAAAGCACTAACGCCTGATATATCTGCTGCAATGGCGGTAATTGAGGTGCCGGATTAACCATAGGTTCGATATTTAATTCATTAAAACGGCACTGCTGGATTTGTTCATTAAATGCGGCCAACCGGTGAGTTATTTCACCACTGGCATTAAAGACTTTAGAACAGCCATCGAAAATCAGTTCATCCTGACCACCAATCTGATTAAGGTAAATCATCGGTAAATCTGTACGCTGGCAATGTTCTTTAATTAATTCATAACGGATATAAGGCTTTTCACGATTATATGGAGAAGCATTGATAGAAAGAATTAAATCCGCACCGGCCTGTTTCAAAGTATCAACCGGTTCGTTAAACCATAAATCTTCACAAATTAGCAGCCCAAGGTGATATCCCTTGAATGGCACAACGCAGCTTTGATCGCCCGCTTTGAAATAGCGTTTTTCATCAAAAACACCATAATTCGGCAACCGCTGTTTAAAATAACGGGCCAGGATTTCCCCTTGCCAGAATAAGGACAGTGCATTGTAAATTTCCCCATCCTGCTCCCAGGGATGACCAACCAGAATAGCGGTTTGGCAACTGGCAGCCTGTAAACGTGTCAGCTGCTCGCAGCAACGCTGATGAAAATCAGCGCGGAATAATAGATCTTCTGGAGAATAACCGGATAGCGCCAGTTCAGAAAACATCACCAAATCAGCGTCTTGTTGCTGCTGTTCCTGCACTGTTTGCAACATACGTTCGCAGTTGCCTTCAATGTCACCAATCACCCAATTAAGCTGTGCGAGGGTAATATTAAGAGTACGGCTCATACAATTTGGCTCTCCCGGGCCATCAATCTATCTATATATCAGTTTTCAGTGTAAAAACTTCCTGAGTAGCAGAAAAGTTATTCTTTAAAATCATTCGCATCTAATTCATGACGCGCCAGTAATTTGTAGAATTCAGTCCGGTTACGCCCCGCCATACGCGCAGCATGAGTCACATTACCTTTGGTCATTTGCAGTAACTTACGCAGGTAATTCAGCTCAAACTGATTTCTGGCTTCGGCAAAAGTAGGTAACGCCGTGTTTTCCCCTTCCAGCGCCTGTGTAACCAGCGCTTCACTAATAACCGGTGCGGTAGTCAACGCGACGCATTGTTCGATTACGTTCACAAGCTGGCGCACATTTCCCGGCCAACTTGCCGCCATCAAACATTTCATTGCATCGGCAGAGAAACTACGGACAAAAGGTTTATGGCGCTTCGCTGATTCACGCAACAGATGGTTCGCCAATAAAGGAATATCTTCAACCCTGCCATTCAAAGCAGGAATTTTCAAGTTAACAACATTCAGGCGGTAATAGAGATCTTCACGGAATTCATTTTTTGCCATTGCTTTCGGTAAATCACGGTGAGTCGCTGAGATAATCCGTACATCAATATCCAGATCACGGTTATTTCCTAACGGGCGTATTTTACGCTCCTGCAATACCCGCAATAATTTAACCTGCAAAGCCAGCGGCATATCACCAATTTCATCAAGAAACAGCGTCCCCCCCTGTGCAGCAAGAAACAACCCTTCACGACTGCTAACCGCACCGGTAAATGCCCCTTTGGCATGCCCAAACAGTTCTGACTCAAGCAGTTGTTCCGGCAAAGCGCCACAGTTAATCGCAATAAATGGTTTTTTCGCCCGTGGACTGGCGCGGTGAATTGCCTGGGCTAACACTTCCTTCCCGGTACCACTCTGGCCGTTTATCAGCACACTCACATCGGATTGAGCGACCATTCGTGCTTGTTCCAACAAGCGCAACATAACGGGACTGCGGGTGACTATCTGCTCCCGCCATTGTTCATCACCAGCGGGAGTGGATAACGCCAATGCGCCATCAATCGCTTTATAAAGCGCATCCCGGTCAACAGGTTTAGTCAGAAAACTAAAGACGCCTTGCTGAGTTGCCGCTACTGCGTCCGGAATGGAGCCATGAGCAGTCAGAATAATGACCGGCATACCGGGTTGCTGCTTCTGGATTTCAGCAAACAACGCCATCCCATCCATTTCATCCATACGCAAATCGCTGATCACCAAATCGATCTTTTCTTTCGCTAACAGTTTCAGTGCGTCACAGCCACTTTCTGCGGTTGTGACACGAAAACCTTCGCTGGTAAGACGCATTCCCAGTAATTTCAACAAACCTGGATCGTCATCAACCAGAAGAAGATGGGCTGGCTTACGCGCTGTCATTGTGCTGCTCCTTTATCTGATTCAGATGGGCTACCTGGCTTGCTGTTTTCACTGGGTGATATCGTTGCCGGCGTCTCAGTATGTTCATTTGAGCTGCCTGAGCCAGAACTACTCTGATTTTGCTTACGGGAAGAGAGCTGACGCTCAATATCTGTCAGGTTTTCCAGTTTACGGGACATTTCCTGTCGTTCAAATTCCATCTGTGCACGGCTTTCGCGCAGACGATCAATTTTATTATCCGTATCCGCCTGTAATTTTTGGAATTTTGCCCGCTCCTCCGCAACTGCAATTTGCTGAATCTGCTGTTCGCGCCACAATTTTAATAATGGTCGCAAAGGTTCTGGGAATTTCAGCCGGTATTTATTAAGATTTTCAACCATTTTTCGACGTTCAGCCAACGTTGGCCCAGCACTGTTAAGCAAAATACTTTGCCTGAAAGCCCGATCCCAAGTAGCCGGAACGATGTATTTCGCTATATTACGGGCTCTGGCTGACGTCAGGAGATCTGAACAGTCTATCAGTCGCAGCCAGTAAAGCGCATTCTCAACCGACTGTGGCGTCTCTATATCCCACATTAAATCACAATCTGCGACACGATAATCTGTCACCCGCTGTTCTGGGATTACCATCTGGGCAACTGTAGTTAAATCATGATTAACCGGGGCCTTGATGCAACCCGTCAATAAAAAAGGGGCAAAGATCAGCGGAATCATTCTGAAACCCCAGACTGAAACTCGCTGTAACAAGAATCTGGCGACAAAAGCGTTTTTCCCAGGCTGCACTGCAATATTCTGCCGATCCGTCTTTTGTACAAAACGGTAAATAGACCTGTTATGCATTATTTATTCATTCTCAGCAGTTAATGGCAATTCAATACGAAAACAGACGTCAGCAAATTCGCTCTGAATTAATAACAGTTCGCCCCCCATACGCTTAATACAATCCTGCGCGATACTCAGCCCAAGACCGCTGCCTTTCACTGCGCCTTTACGCTGGAGCGTTCCCTGGTAGAACGGTTCAAAAATCATGCTACGTTCTGATTCAGGAATTGGTGTACCTGTATTGGCAACATCAATTTGAACACATTTGCCGATCTGACGACTTGAAACCCAAATGTTACCGGATTCAGCGCCATAGTGCACCGCATTGGAGTAGAGATTATCAATAACCCGCATTAATAGTGTCGGCTCTGCCCAACAAATATCAATAATAAGCTGAATTTCTGTCTGAATATTCTTTGATCTCGCCGGTAAACTATGTGATAAAGCCACTTCATCAACAATTTCCCGTAAAGAAACCTGCTGTTGTTCCGTCGGGCTATCTGCCAGTTTACGGTTATAATCCAGTAATTGCTCGATCAATTGCTGTAAATGTTTACTACTATTATCAAGAATCGCAACCACTTCTTGCTGATCAGCCGTTAATGGACCTGCGACTTCATCAGCCAATAATTCTGTCCCTTCCCGCATACTTGCCAGCGGTGTTTTCAGTTCATGAGAGATATGACGCAAAAACTCATGGCGCTGTGATTCCAGCCAGGCCAACCGTTCACTGAGCCAGACAATCCGCTGAGCCAGGGAACGAAGTTCTCTTGGCCCCGGAAAAGAATCTATACGAACCCCCAATGATCGCCCTTCTCCCAATCGGTTAATCATTCGTTCAATACCTTTGACCGGCCCGATAATCATACGGGTAAATAACGCGACCAGTAATGCGCTAAGTAGAAACAAAATAAGACTCTGCCAGCCAAAAAATTGACCTTTATCAGCAATATCTTTCTGTAGCTGTTCTCCCCGGCTGAAAATAACATCACGGGTGGCCTGTACCATCTGACTATTGGCATCAGAGAATTGCTCAAGTAATTGAGCGGCGGGCTCGGTGGGTTCACTATTGAAACAAGTGATTTTGGTTAGCTGCAACAGTAAGTTGTCAAGCGTCTTGATGTACTGCTGATCATCAAGTATCGCCATCTGATCTTTCAGCATTTTAGCGTATTGCCGATATTGCTTTTGGTAGAGGTTTTCCAGCGTTTTATCCCCCAACACACAATATTGGCGGTAACTGCGTTCCATCTCCAGCGCAATACCCGTCATCGCCTCACTGCGGCGGGCATCAGCCAATGTGGTACGGTTTATATCAGCCGCTTTCCCACTGAGCTGATCAAGACTTTGATAAGCTTGATAAGCCAAAACCAATAACGGCAATAACACCAGCCAGAAAGCCATGACAACTAATTGGCGCAATGAGCGCGGAAACAAACGCCATTTTTTCAAGGAAATCATCTCGTAGCCTGTCAGTACACTAATGCTAACCGACAAAAGGGCAGATAGAAAAACCTGTCGGCTGATAAATTTTACCTGTTACTGAAAAATATAGTCAGGACGCGAACAATCAACAATGGCGCAGGCAGAAACCTGGAATTATGATGGCGGGATAATAGTTTTTGCTACTACCCCGCCAGTGAGGATAACGCATGCCTGCTGTTTTTATCTACAGTCAAACATAGGTTGGTGCCTCACTCCACGTGTCGCCCGATGTTTGATAAGGCCTGAAAGCGATATCACTAAGTTGGACGGTAGGCACCTTACTCTGGCATCATTCGATAGTTTATGTGGTATATCTCCACCCTACTGTGGACCGACATAAGAAGTTGAATGAGCAACTGTGCTAACTTAATGCAGGTTCCGTGCCAATGTTAAAATTAAAATCATAATAAATTGTTTTTATTATAAAAAATAAAAAACTTAACGTTTCAGCTACCAAATACCCTGTTTTTGGCATAAATAAAATTTGTCTTCTGTCGCCAATTACAGACACCTGAAATCATAAAAATAAAAATAGATATAAATCAAATAATTAAATGTCTCCTTTTTGAGACACCCATAATGGCGTTTGTCGGGTAATTGAGACAATGGAGAAACAAACACCTGAGCTTATAAGAATTTACCGGTATAAGACTTTCACATCTGAATCAATAACATTAGTATCATTCAGATAGATCGTGTCATCTAATAAACTGCGAGATAGTCTGCGAAGCTTGACAAAAAGCTAAGGTTTACGGCGGTTTTTGCTAAAAACCGCCTGATACTAATTTACTTACACTGTAGTACTACCCTAACTGCTTACGGGCATTACGGAAAATTCGCATCCACGGACCATCTTCGTTCCACGCCTCTGGATGCCAAGAGTTATTCACAGTACGGGATACCCTTTCAGGATGTGGCATCATCACGGTTGCCCGCCCATCAAGGCTGGTGACTGCAGTAATACCATTCACTGAACCATTGGGGTTAGCCGGGTAGTTTTCCGTAACCTGACCATAGTTGTTCACGTAGCGCAGAGCCACTAACTGGTTGCTTTCAAGCATATTAAGATGCTGGCTATCGCGGAATTCTACTTGCCCTTCACCATGAGAAACAGCAATCGGCATACGTGAACCCATCATATCTTTCAGGAAGAGTGACGGACTGTCCGTAATTTCCACCAAACTGAAACGAGCCTCAAAACGTTCCGAGCGGTTACGAACAAAACGCGGCCAATGTTCCGCACCTGGGATCAACTCCCGCAGGTTAGACATCATCTGGCAACCATTACAAACACCAAGCGCCAGAGTATCAGGCCGTGTAAAGAAAGCCGCAAATTCATCACGAACACGTTCATTGAACAGAATTGATTTCGCCCAACCTTCACCGGCACCCAGCACGTCACCGTAAGAGAAGCCGCCACAAGCAACCAATGTCTGGAACTGATCTAATCCAGTACGTCCAGACAACAAATCACTCATGTGCACATCAATAGCTTCAAAACCTGCCCGGTGGAATGCGGCGGCCATTTCAACATGAGAGTTAACACCCTGCTCACGCAGGACAGCCACTTTCGGTCTTACCTGCTGCAAAATGTAAGGCGCTGCAATATCTTCTGAAATGTCAAAAGTCAGTTTTACATTCAGTCCAGGATCTTGATTATCCCGTTTGGCCTGATGCTCCTGATCTGCACACTCCGGGTTATCACGCAAACGCTGCATTTGCCATGTGGTTTCGGCCCACCATAGGCGCAGAGTACTGCGATTCTGACGATATACTTCGGTATTGCCACTAAAGATGACAAAATCACCACCTACTTTAGCCTTACCCAAATAATGAGCGCAATCAGCCAATCCATGTTCTGCCAGCAGGTTTTCAACAAACGCTTTATCAGATGCACGGATCTGCACCACAGCACCCAACTCTTCCGTAAACAGCGCAGCCAGAATATCTTCATCAAACACACTGATATCAGCTTCAATGCCACAATGACCGGCAAAAGCCATTTCAGCCAACGTCACCAGTAAACCACCATCAGAACGGTCGTGATAGGCCAGCAATTTCTGTTCTGCAATCAGTTGCTGAATCGCATTGAAAAACCCAGCCAATTGTTCAGCGCTACGTACATCAGCAGTTTTGTTGCCAAGCTGGCGGTAAACCTGTGCCAACGCAGTGCCGCCCAATGTGTTTTTCCCTTGCCCCAAATCGATTAACAACAATGCATTATCGTTATCAGTGGAAAGCTCAGGCGTTACTGTACGACGCACATCTTCCACTCTGGCAAAGGCTGTAATCACCAGCGATAAAGGTGACGTCATTTCACGCTCTTCACCTTTGTCATTCCAGCGGGTTTTCATCGACATGGAATCTTTACCCACGGGAATAGTCAGCCCCAGTGCAGGACACAACTCCTCACCCACGGCTTTAACCGCCGCATACAAACCGGCATCCTCGCCAGGGTGACCCGCGGCAGACATCCAGTTAGCCGAAAGCTTAATACGTTTCAAATCCTGGATATAAGCGGAAGCGATATTAGTTAGCGCTTCACCAACAGCCATACGGGCAGAGGCGGCAAAATCCAGCAGAGCGACTGGCGCTCGTTCACCCATAGACATCGCTTCACCATAGTAGCTATCAAGGCTGGCGGTCGTCACAGCGCAATCTGCCACCGGGATCTGCCACGGGCCAACCATCTGATCACGGGAAACCATGCCAGTCACAGTGCGATCACCTATCGTTATCAGGAATGTTTTTTCCGCCACAGCCGGCAAGTGCATAATGCGCTTAACGGCTTCTGCCAGATTGATATCCCGGCGCTCAAAACTTTCACCACTGGCTTTTAATGTACTGACATTACGCAACATTTTCGGCGTTTTACCCAGCAGTACATCCAGCGGCATATCAATTGGCTGGTTATCAAAGTGTTCATCATTAAGCAGCAAATGACGCTCTTCTGTCGCCTCGCCGATAACGGCATAAGGCGCGCGCTCACGCCGGCAAATCTCTTCAAACAGAGGAAGCTGTTCTGGCGCAACAGCCAGTACATAACGCTCCTGAGATTCATTACACCAAACTTCCAGTGGACTCATTCCCGGTTCATCATTAAGAATTTTACGTAATTCAAACCGTCCTCCACGACCACCATCACTCACCAGCTCAGGCATCGCATTAGAAAGCCCACCGGCACCGACATCATGAATGAACAGAATCGGGTTGTTTTCACCCAATTGCCAACAGCGATCAATCACCTCCTGACAACGACGTTCCATTTCCGGGTTATCGCGTTGAACAGAAGCAAAATCCAGATCAGCATCAGACTGACCGGATGCCATAGAAGATGCCGCACCACCACCCAAACCAATGTTCATAGACGGACCGCCAAGCACAATTAATTTGGCGCCAACAGAAATTTCACCCTTTTTGACATGCTCATCACGGATATTACCCATCCCACCCGCCAGCATGATGGGTTTGTGGTAGCCCCGTAATTCACTGCCGTTATGGCTGTTTACTTTTTCTTCATAGGTACGAAAATAACCCAGCAACGCCGGGCGGCCAAATTCGTTATTAAATGCCGCGCCGCCCAGAGGACCTTCAGTCATGATATCCAGGGCGCTGACGATCCGATCCGGTTTACCGAAATCCTCTTCCCACGGCTGTTCAAAACCCGGTATCCGCAGATTGGATACCGAAAATCCCACCAATCCAGCTTTTGGCTTAGCACCCCGACCCGTCGCGCCTTCATCGCGAATTTCGCCACCAGAACCTGTCGATGCCCCCGGCCACGGGGAAATTGCGGTTGGGTGATTATGCGTTTCAACTTTCATCAGGATATGGGCCTGCTCCTGATGATAATCATATGAACCATCTTCCGCACCGGCAAAGAAACGGCCAACAGCAGACCCTTCCATCACAGCGGCGTTATCTTTATAAGCTGACAGGACATAATCAGGTGTCTGCTCATAGGTATTTTTAATCATTTTGAACAGTGATTTTGGCTGTTCCTGACCATCAATAATCCAGTCGGCATTAAATATTTTATGGCGACAATGCTCTGAATTAGCCTGAGCAAACATATAAAGCTCAATATCGGTTGGATTACGCTCCAGTTTCTGGAAAGCTTCCATCAGATAATCAATCTCATCCGGGGCCAACGCCAATCCAAGTTCAATATTGGCTTTCTCTAACGCACTACGCCCTGCTTGCAGAATATCAATGCGTTTTAACGGAACGGGTTGCTGATGAGAAAATAATTTCTCCGCCTGTTCCAGTTGAGTAAAAACCGTTTCCATCATCCGGTCATGCAACAACGCCGACAGCGTTTGCCATTGTGCATCACTCATTTCATCACACTGAACGTAGTAAGCCAGACCACGCTCCAAACGCACAACCTGAGACAGACCACAGTTGTGAGCAATATCAGTTGCTTTCGAAGACCACGGAGAAAGGGTTCCCGGACAGGGAGCCACTAACAGCAATGTACCTTGTGGTTCATGTTCAGCCAGAGAAGGTCCATATTTTAATAATCGTTGTAATTTTGCTGAATCAGCATCACTCAAAGGGGCATTAATTTCTGCGAAATGAACATATTCCGCATAAATATCATTGACCGGAAGTTGCTGTTCCTGACACACAGAAAGGAGCTTGGTGATACGAAATGCCGATAAAGCAGGTGAGCCACGCAGAATTTCCATAGTAATACATTCTCTCATCTTAGAAGCAAAGCCTGACTGATGCCTCAGGGGGAAACGGGCACATTATAGAGGATTGCGGTCAGTGACGAAACCGTTTGCGTGACGATTATGAATGCTAATTATCTTATCGTCAGGTTATGCAAATGGTATCAATTAAGTTGCGCCGCAAGTTTTTGTTCCGCAAAATGCTCAATCACTGGAAATTTAGCCATGATAATATAACGCGTTTTTACATCGCACCACACCGCGTTATACAGAGATAACCGTTTGAATAATATAAAAATAAATTATTTCGTTATCATTGTTATCGCTCTTTTTTCTGCCGCCATTATCAGTCTGAACATCAGTTGGCCGAATAAACAGCAGGAGCAGATTAACAGGATCATGACCAGGGGAGAGCTACGGATTAGCACAATCAGCTCACCTCTGATTCATCTTACAAGTAAAAAAGAACCAAATGGTTTTGATTACGAGCTGGCGAAACGCTTTGCAGATTATCTTGGCGTTAAATTGGAAATCAAATTCAGAACAAATCTCAACCAGTTATTTGACGATCTGGAAAAGGGTGACGCTGATTTTTTGGCTGCCGGTCTTACCTATAATGAAGAGAGACTGGAGCAAGCCCGTACTGGTCCAGCTTACTATTCTGTTTCTCAACAACTGATTTACCGCAAAGGGACTCCACGTCCCCGCTCTTTTAAGGATTTGAAAGGCAAATTGCTGGTCACTTCCGGTTCAGCTCATGTCAGTACGCTGAAAAAGATGAAAGAAGAGCCTTACCCGGAACTTGGATGGGATGAGACACAGCAATACAACACCCGGGAATTACTGGAGCTGGTATCAGAGGGCAAACTGGATTACACCTTGGGCGACTCTATCAATGTCGCGTTGCAACAGCGTACTCACCCTAATCTAGCCGTCGCTTTTGATATCAGTGAAGATAATCCCCTGACGTGGTATTTAAAACGTATTGATGATTACAGCCTTTATGCTGCCATGCTGGATTTTTTCAGCCAGATGACGGAAGAAGATGTGATGCCACGGCTGGAAGAGAAATACTTTGGTCATGTCGGCTCATTTGATTATTTCGATACCCTCTCTTTTCTCAGTGCGATTGATCATATTCTGCCTACTTATCAGCCTCTGTTTGAGAAATACTCCGGTGAAATCAGCTGGCAACTACTGGCTGCAATTGCCTGGCAAGAGTCTCACTGGGACCCGCTGGCAACCTCTCCCACGGGTGTGCGTGGCCTGATGATGTTAACCAGCCCGACGGCTAAAGGATTAGGTGTTGTTGACCGTCTTGATCCAGAAGAAAGTATTAAGGGAGGCGCAATCTATTTGCAAAATCTGATGGAACGACTACCTGAAAACATCCCTAAAGATGAGCGAATTTGGTTTGCGCTGGCTGCTTACAATATGGGCTATGGTCATATGCTGGATGCCCGTAAACTAACGGCATCACAGAAAGGAAATCCCGATAGCTGGCTTGATGTAAAAGCCCGAATCCCCCTATTAAGCCAGAAAAAGTACTACACCAATACCACCTATGGTTATGCCCGTGGGCACGAGGCTTATCGCTATGTCGAAAATATCCGCCGCTATCAGCTTAGTTTAGTTGGCTATTTACAGGCCAAAGAAAACCGGAAGAAATTAATTTCCCAAACAGAAAAATCGAAAACAGAGTAAGCAATTGGCTGGCTGTAATAACACCCCATCCTGACTGGACGAGGCTTAAATCTGACTCAAGCCTCAGTAAGCAGAAACGGCGTATTAGCTTTCTTCCGGCTGTTTTCTGGCGGCTTTTAATGCCTTATGTTGCTCCCGACGTTGTTTAAAAAAAGTACTCAACATCGTGGAACACTCTTCAGCAAGTACGCCGCCTGTAATTTCAATCTGATGATTCATACCGGGATGGCGCAATATATCAATCAAAGAACCGACTGCACCTGTTTTCATATCATTGGCACCATAAACCAGTCGCTGTATCCGGCTATGCACCATAGAGCCGGCACACATAGTGCAAGGTTCAAGAGTGACATATAACGTGGTATTCAACAGACGATAATTTTGTAACTGCTCTCCCCCTTTTCGTAACGCAATAATTTCAGCATGAGCAGTGGGATCATGCTTAATAATGGACTGATTCCAGCCTTCAGCAACGATTTTATTATCAGTGACCAATACAGCACCGACAGGTATTTCCCCCTGCTCCCACGCTTTCATTGCCTGTTCCATTGCCTTCCGCATCCAATATTCATCACTATATATTTCAATCACTGCGGTATCTCATTTCATTATATCAGAGGCAATTATAACGATTTATTTTACCTATTTTCCAGATATATTTACTTATCATTACACGGGTAACATATATTCGAGACTATTTGATATATTCCCCATAGCTATATTTTATATTATTTCTAAACAGCATTTAATTCACATTAATATATTTAAGAATAAAAAAACAAAGCCGGAATAAATCCGGCTTATTATTTATCTCCATATATTAATTAATAACCGATTGCAAAATAGTCTCCATATACATAAGTATCACTAGCAGACAACTTGATTTCAGTTCCATAAGCATTAATAGTTCGCGCAGCAACCCAAGCAACAAAACTATTCAATGTTCCGTTAGGTGCTGCCGACATCGGAAATACCCAATCACCAACCGGTGTTATAAAAACTTTCAGACAACCACGTTTAAAAGGTACTGGTAAAATTACCTTGTTCATAGTTAATGGAGTAAAATTATGTCTTCCCCATTGAAATATTAATCCCCCAGGTAATTGTTGATAACCGTTATGTGATAGCTGACCAGGAGATTGTTCTTTCATGTAACACTGCAACGAATCAGTAAACGTCTTATTAAGCGTTTCTAGATCGCCATTATCCAGAACATCTTTCCCACATTGTGTGGACATAAAATTAGCCACAACAGATGCTATTGTGGACGACTGACGTAATGCCTTATTTAATACATGAGTGGTCATCTCCCCTGGTGGAAATCCAGTTTGCAAATTAGGATATTCTTCATATCTTTCTTGACTCACGACATTAGCATTATTACTGGTAGAAAAAGCTTTAAAATCATTCTTATTACTCATTTATCATCCCCACAGAAAAATAACGGATATTATTTACGAAAAGTCTATTCACATGAAAATTTCCAAATACAAAGCTAACATAAGCATATAAACAATCAATAAACTGATTTTAATAATGATGTCATTAAAGAGAATACAATAGAATATTATTATAGTTTAATGCAATCAATTGCCACCTATAAATACAAATGACTTTATTTAGGGAAATACTCAGATCATTTCATTGATTTTGGTTTTATTAATGATAACACAATCAGTCATATATAAAATAAATCGACCCCACATCAGAAATAATAAAATATTACTCACCTTCATATAGTGAACATATTCAACCCAATAAAATAATTTAAGGCAATAGTCATCCACATTAACAACAATATAATTTCGAGTATAAAATCAGTCTTCAGGATGGATTTTTTAGCATGGAAACTATTGAAGATAATTTACAAAAGGAAAACATTAATGACTTGAGTATATTTCCAATTACAAGAGGCAGATTCGAATAATAAATGCAAATAGTTTAGATGTATTTTCAGATTACAAAATATTAAAATACTTATTACTGCCAATTATATAAAAATAGTTAACCCTATAAGTTATAAGAATATTCCATTATTCTTTTTTCTAACTAAACTATAGCTGGCGTGAATAGGGAGAAATTATTTTTATAAAAATTCACTATATTGCTTGTAAAGTGCAGTACTTAATTGGAGAAAAATATATGAGTCAAAAGAATGATTTTAAGGCTTTTTCTATTAGTGAAAATGCAAATATAGTGAAGCAAGAAATATATGAAAAAGAGCAAAATTTGCAAACTGGGTTTCCAACAGGAAATATTACCGCTGAACTATTAAATAAGGCATTACGTCAATCGTCAACCATATCCACTGTCGTCGCTAATTTTATCGCAACACAATCTGGCGATGATGTTCTGGATAATGGGGATATAGACAAACTCACTGCCCAATTCAAGAAAGCCTTAGAGCAAAAAAACACAACAGAAATTCGCGATGCCTCATTAACAGAAAAAGGAATTATTCAGCTCACAGACCAAATAGGCACCAGTAATACACTCGCTTCAACTCAGAAGCTTGTTTCTGATGTAAATGATAATGCTAATAATCGACTGGCAAAAGACCAAAACGGCGCAGACATTCCTGATAAAGCTGAGTTTATAAAGAACCTTGGTTTATCAGATTCAACAAATATAACAATAGGGAATGGTGAAAATCAGGTACCTGATATGTCATTTTTCACCGCTAACCTGAATCAGGTTGGATGGCAAAAATTACCTTCGGGCTTAATTGAAATGTGGGGAATAGCATCAGTTAAAGGCAATGCTTACGCCGAACCTGGTGCTTTAAATAATTTACCAATCCCATTCCCGAATAAATGTCTCAACATCACGTTAACTCACGTTGGTAACGCCCCTCAACATGCTGGCACATTTTCAATAATGATGGTCAATAATGCCCAATTCCAATGTTTTAGCAGTATTCCAAATTTACAAATTCCTGTAGCAGCATTTTATAGAGCAATAGGGTATTAATATGAACGATAAAAACTATGTATTTAGCGCATCAAATAAAGCATTTTATCCATTATCATTACAGCAGGATTATATTGAAGCAGGCTCATGGCCAAACGATCCCATATCTGTAACTGATGGCACATTCAATAAGTTCTCGGGAATACCTCCCACCGGAAAAATACTTTCCTGTGGCGAAGATAGTCTTCCTTGTTGGGAAGACACTCCACCACCAACAAAAGAGGAATTAATATCCATAGCGGAAAGCCAAAGAACGCAATTTATATCTATTGCAAATGAAAAAATAATCCCACTTTCCGATGCTATGGAACTTGATATAGCAACAGACGAAGAAATACTATTACTCAAAGAATGGAAAAAATACCGAGTCATGCTTAACCGGGTTGATACGTCAAAAGCCCCAGAAATTGACTGGCCAATTGTGCCATTATTGTAATTAATAAAAATGCCGGGATTCAGGTAGAATCTCGGCCTTAATTATTTTATTATTACTAATATTACAATGGTTAATATTCCGTCATCATAAAAACTATTCTCCACCAAGATTTTTTAGTTCATACGATATTAGTGATCTTGTACGTCATCGAAATTTATTTTCCAGAATAAATCTTTCAACATGAAAATTATTTAATATACCCTCTATAAAAAAGCATTAATTACTCAGATGTTCTTTCAATTTAAACATATCGGATTGTTTATTACTCAAAATATACGAAAATAATTAACCCCATAACCTATAAAAATGTTTAATTATTATTTTTCATCTCTAAACTATGAGAGATGGAAAATTATCCTTACAATAAATCAAAAAATCACCTATAGAACCCACTATTGAATTTTAGGAGAATATATATGAGTCCCAAAAATGATTTTAAAGCGTTTTCTATTAGAGATGGTGCTAATGTGGTGGCTCAAAATTTATATGAAGGCACTCAAGAATTGCAGACTGGATTTCCTCCAATAGGTCTTACCACGCATGTATTAAATAAGGCATTACGTCAATCATCAACAATATCATCTGTTGTAGCTGATTTTATTGCGACAGAATCTGGCAGTGATGTTTTGGATGATGGCAATATAGTCAAACTCACTGCACAATTAAATAAAGCGCTAGAACAAAAAATTACAAAAAAAGTTCCCGATGCCTTATTAACACAAAAAGGTGTTGTTCAACTCACAGATGTCATTGGCAATAGTAATACACTGGCTGCAACACAGAAGCTTGTCTCCGATATAAACAATAATGCCAATAACAGACTAGAAAAAACGCAAAACGGCGCAGATATTCCTAATAAAAATGAGTTTGTGAAAAATTTAGGTTTAGATAAAGCTGCAAACCTGAAAGTGGGAAATGGAACTAATCAAGTTCCAGATATGTCATTTTTCACCGCAAACTTGGTTAAGAATGGCTGGCAAAAATTGCCTTCGGGTTTAATTTTAATGTGGGGATTAGCACAAGTGTATAACCATAGCGATCCTCAATCTGGGTATTTAAATAAATTTCCAATACCATTCCCAAACGCATGTTTTAGTATCACGTTAACTCACCGTGGTAATGACCCTCAAGCAGCAGGTATATTCTCAGCAACGATAGAAAATCAGCATCAATTTCGGTGTTATAAAAATCTTAATTACCATAAACTCACTACTTTCACATTTTTTATGGCAATAGGACATTAATTAAAAAATTATTATGATTATTTAATGAAAATTGGAAAAGAATTATGAATAACAAAAACTATGTATTTAGCGCATTAAATAAAGCATTTTATTCGCTATCATTACAGCAGGATTATATTGAAGCAGGTTCATGGCCTAACGACCCCATATCTGTAACTGATGACATATTCAATAAGTTCTCGGGAATACCTCCCACTGGGAAAATACTTTCCTCTGGCGAAGATGGCCTTCCTTGTTGGGAAGATATTCCATCACCAACGAAAGAGGAATTGATATCTATTGCGGAAATCCAAAGAAAGCAATTTATATCTCTCGCAAATAAAAAAATAACGCCGCTTGCCGATGCGGTAGAACTTGATATAGCAACAGATGAAGAAATTCTATCACTTAAAGAATGGAAAAAATATCGTGTGATGCTCAACCGGGTTGATACTTCAAAAACACCAGAAGTTGACTGGCCAATTACGCCACTATCGTAATTAATAAAAAGACCGGGATTCAAGTAGAACCCGGTCTTTATCATTTTGTTATTGTATTATTGCCAGCACTATAGCAGCAAATATTCTGTTATCATCCGAACTATTCTCCATACGATATTAGTGACCACGAACATTATTGAAATCTACTTGCCATAATAAATCTTTCAATAGAAAAATTATTTAAGGCAGCTTCTATAAAATAAGCATTAATTACTTATATAGTATCGAATTATTTACTACTAAAAACATACAAAAATCATTAACACCATAATTTATAAAAACATTTAATTATTATTTTTTATCCTTAAACTATAAGAATCAGTAAATTATCCTTACAATAATTTAAGATATTACTATAAACCAACTATTAAATATTAGGAAAATTGATATGAGTCACAAGAATGATTTTAAAGCATTTTCTATTAAAGATGGTGCTAATGTGGTGGATCAAAATTTATATGAAAATAGTCCAGAGTTGCAGACTGGGTTTTCACCAGACGGTTTTATCACCCATATATTAAATAAGGCATTACGTCAGTCATCAACAATATCATCTGTTGTAGCTGATTTTATTGCGACAGAATCTGGCAGTGATGTTTTGGATGATGGTAATATCACCAAACTCACGGCACAATTAAATAAAGCATTAGAACAAAAAATCACAACAAAAATTCCTGATGCCTCATTAACACAAAAAGGTATTGTTCAATTCACAGATATCATTGGCAATAGCAATACACTCACAGCAACTCAGAAGCTTGTTTCCGATGTAAATGATAATGCTAACGGCAGATTGGCCAAAAACCAAAATGGTGCAGATATTCCCAATAAAAATGAGTTTGTGAAAAATCTCGGTTTATTGGAATTATTATTCGCAGGTACTCCTCTGTTTACACAAGGGGATAATTTCATGACTTTTAAAATTCCATTTTTGAATGGATTAAAGAGAAAATATCTCTTATTCCAGTCTGTATATGTAAAGGCTCCACATTTAGCTAACGAGGGGCAATTCACTATCACATACCCAATTGCATACTCTTATGAACCTCATGCTATACTTTCAAGTATGGGTGGATATATCAGTGGCGGCAACTATGGTGAAGGAGCTGATATATTAAAAATCAATAAAGAAAATCTAGTAATAATATCACATTGGCAGTATCGCAATACAACCTTTCCGCCTGTACGCATATTTGTAGTAGGGATATCAGATAATTAACTTTCAACATTCATAGTTGTTATCTATCCCAGATTTTAGAATTATCTCGATAAAGCATCGGCATTTGATTGGTCAATTCTGCCATTATCGTAATTAACAAAAAGGCCGGGATTAGGATAGCGCCCGGTCTTAATTATTTTATTATTGCTAATACTACATCAGTAAATATTTTGTTATAATTAGAACTATTCTCCCCCACGACTTGTTAACCCATGAGATATTGGTGACCTTGCACGTTATTGAAATTCCTTATATAGCTAACCAGATAATAAAGCTCATACATAAAGGTTTTCTAAGGTAGAAAAAATCTCATGTGTTATGGTTTTGGGTTGCCAGATTTGGTTTTTCAATGTAATTTATACCGTATAAAAATACAATAAGTGTGTAATAGTAAGAAATTAAAACTGACGATAACACACTGGTATAAAATGAAAAATAAACTAAGTTATTAAAATGTCGTTATTAATCAAAAAAAGCTGTATCAATTGTGATATGTGTGAACCCGAATGTCCCAATCAGGCTATATCAATGGGAGATAAAATTTATGAAATCGATGCTGATCGTTGCACTGAATGCATCGGTCATTATGATGCTCCAACTTGCCAGTCAGTCTGTCCGATAAACAATACCATTATTACCGATCCAGACCACCAGGAAACAGAAGAACAACTGTGGGATAAATTTGTGCTATTACATCATGCCGATAAAATCTGAAATTAACTTTCCAGAATAACTGTCGCGCAGGCGTAACGACGCTCATCAGCCAATGTGACATGCAAAGAGGTTACTCCCAGTTTCTGTGCTAATTCTGCGGCTGCACCATAGAGCCGCAAAATGGGTTTTCCCAAATCATCGTTAAGCACTTCAAACTGGTTAAATGCCAGCCCATTACGGATACCGGTTCCCAGCGCTTTTGCTGCCGCTTCTTTTACCGCAAAACGTTTAGCCAGAAAACGAACCGGCTTTTCATGTTGCTGATATTTCTGCCATTCTGATTCACTGAGAATGCGTTTTGCCAGACGCTCACCTGAGCGTCCGACAACACCCTCAATACGGGCGATTTCAACAATATCTGTACCTAACCCAATAATAGCCATTAACGGCGAGCTTTCCGTATCTCAGTTTTCATATCTGCCACAGCAGCAGCCAAGCCGCTGAATACCGCACGCCCGATTATTGCATGACCAATATTCAGTTCATAAATTTCCGGCAGAGCCGCAATACGTTGTACGTTATGATACGTTAGTCCATGACCCGCATTAACTTTCAGTCCCTTGCCAGCAGCATAAGTAGCAGCTTCTTTAATACGCTGGAACTCTTTTTCCTGTTCTATTTCACCTTCTGCATCAGCATAAGCACCTGTGTGAATCTCAATAAACGGTGCACCAACCTCACTAGCAGCATCAATCTGCTGGTGATCCGCATCGATAAATAACGAAACAAGAATACCCGCGTCAGATAAACGCTTAATCGCCTCAACCACTTTATCTTTTTGACCAATAACATCTAAACCCCCTTCTGTTGTTATTTCCCGACGTTTTTCAGGCACCAGACAGCAAAATTTAGGTTTAAAGTGACAGGCAATATCCAACATTTCATCTGTCACGGCCATTTCAAGATTCATCCGGGTCTGGATAGTTTCATTCAGCAGTTCAACATCCCGATCAGTAATATGACGGCGATCTTCACGCAAATGAATAGTAATCCCATCCGCACCCGCCTGCTCTGCAATAAAAGCAGCCTGAATAGGGTCCGGATAAACTGTGCCACGAGCATTACGCACTGTCGCAATGTGATCGATGTTAATACCTAACAATACCTCAGCCATATTTATCTCCTGTAGTTATATAGAATGGTAACAAGTTTACACTTTCCATTATGAAGAGAAACAAATTCATTAGTTTTCTTTCTCTTCAGGCTTTTTACATACAAACTGCCGAAATAACTCACGACTTTTCAGAGGCTTGCCACCAAGATAAGGTTTTAGAGCAATACGGGTGAAACGCTTTGCTGCTTTTAATGTTACCAAATCAGGGAATTCACGGGCTGCCAATGATTTTAATTCACGCCCAGTAAAACTGTAATGATCAACAACCAGACTGGCGATAAATCCTTTTTCTTCTCTATAACGGTAAGTCATCGTATCGTCCACAGGTTCGCCACTTCCTACACAATGAAGATAATCAACGCCGTAACCAAGATTTGCCAGCAGCGCCAGCTCAAACCGGCGTAATGCATGTTCCGGTGTATATTCACTGGCAGCAAGAATCTGCAAACATTGGAGATAATCAAAGAATAAAGCAGGATAAGCCGTCCCCGGTTCAAGCACTCTTGACAGCAATTCATTGATATATAAACCGCTGTACAACACGCTGCCGGTAAGAGGAAGGGCTAGAGAGATAGGATCGGCATCACGCAGCGTCTTAATTGCCCCCCGCCCACTCCAACGAACCAGTAACGGGGTAAATGGCTGCAAGCAGCCTTTAAGATTGGAACGACGGCTGCGCGCACCTTTTGCCAACACGCTGATCCGCCCTTCATTTTCAGTAAACAGATCCAGCAACAGGCTGGTCTCACTGTAAGGACGCCCATGAAGAACAAAAACACGCTGCCAACCGTCCACAGGTGAGACCTTATTTCAAATCATCAACGTAACCCAGGCTACGCAGTGCCCGCTCGTCATCAGCCCAACCCGCTTTAACTTTAACCCACAGTTCCAAATGGACTTTAACATCAAACAATCTTTCCATGTCCTGACGGGCTTCAATACCAATCGTTTTAATTTTACTGCCTTTATTACCGATAACCATTTTCTTCTGGCTTTCACGCTCAACCAGAATTAAACCGTGGATCTTGTAATCACCCCGTTCATTCACTACGAACTGCTCAATTTCAACAGTGACAGAATAGGGCAATTCATCACCAAGAAAACGCATAAGCTTTTCACGGATAATTTCAGACGCCATAAAACGCTGGGAGCGATCAGTAACATAATCTTCCGGGAAATGATGAGTTGCTTTCGGTATATGTCCACGCACAATTTTTGCGATCGTATCTACGTTCATACCTTTTTCAGCGCTCATCGGTACAACATCAAGGAAGTTCATCTGTTTGCTAAGGAAACCAATATGTGGCAACAAGGTGGCTTTATCCGTCACGTTATCTACTTTATTGATAGCCAGTAAAACCGGGCAATGCAAGCTACGCAGTTTATTCACAACCATTTCGTCATCGGCGGTCCAGTGAGTCCCTTCAACAACAAAAATGACCAGCTCCACATCACCGATAGAACTACTGGCCGCACGGTTCATCAACCGGTTAATCGCCCGTTTCTCTTCAATATGTAATCCAGGGGTATCTACATAAATGGTTTGATAAGCACCTTCAGTGTGAATACCCATAATACGGTGACGGGTAGTCTGTGGTTTGCGGGAAGTGATAGATATTTTCTGACCTAAAAGCTGATTCAGCAATGTGGATTTGCCCACATTAGGCCGTCCAACTATTGCAACAAATCCGCAATAGGTTTCTTGTTCGCTCATTCAAGCTCCAATTGTTTTAATGCTTGCTCGGCCGCAGCCTGCTCCGCTTTGCGGCGGCTGGAGCCTGTTCCTTTAACCGGCTGTTCGATACCACTCACTTGGCAGTGAATAGTAAATTCCTGGTCATGGGCTTCACCACGAACCATAACAACCAGATATGATGGCAGGGGCAGATGATGCCCTTGCAGATATTCCTGTAAACGGGTTTTCGGGTCTTTCTGTTTGTCGCCAGGGCTGATTTCATTCAAGCGGGTTTCATACCAACTGAGAATAATTCTTTCAATGGCCTGAATATCGCTATCAAGGAAAATAGCACCAATCAGCGCTTCAACCGTATCAGCCAGTATAGATTCACGACGGAAACCGCCGCTTTTCAATTCACCCGGCCCTAAACGCAGACATTCACCTAATTCAAACTCCCTTGCCAATTCAGCCAAAGTATTACCACGCACCAATGTGGCGCGCATCCGGCTCATATCCCCCTCATCTACATGAGGAAAGCGATGATACAGTGCATTGGCAATGACAAAGCTCAGAATTGAGTCACCAAGAAATTCCAGCCGCTCGTTATGTTTACTGCTGGCACTACGATGAGTTAACGCTTGTACCAGCAGATCATGCTGATCAAAAGTGTACCCCAGCTTACGCTGCAATCTGTTAATTACGATGGGATTCATGTGCTACCAATATAGGTCAGAATTCGTCAAATAAAAACGCACACGCAACAGACCTGTTACAGGAAATTCTGACAAAACTGTTGCGTTTGCACTGGCTCCTTAAAGGAGCCAGTTATTAAGTTTGAAAGGATATTCTACACTGTGAGTAAAATTAATGCTTCGCTAATATAGAAATATTAATTAATTCCACCAATACGGCTAAAGCGAACTCCGGTAGGCCATTCCCCTTCCTGTTTCTCAAAACTCATCCAAATCGCTGAAGCGCGGCCAACCAGATTTTTCTCAGGAACAAAGCCCCACTCACGGCTATCCGCGCTATTATCACGGTTGTCACCCATCATAAAATAGTGGCCCTCGGGTACAATCCACATTCCCTCTGGCAAACCAGGCTGGCGGAAATTAGGCATCGGCAATAAACCCGGGATCTCCAGAATATGGTGTGTCGCCGTTCCCAAATTCTCAATCCGCTCACCTTGTCGCCGACTGTAAGGTGGTAACGTTTCTTCAACCGGTATTTGGAAAACACCTATCTTTTTCAGGCCTTCACCCTTGGAATTAACGCCATACTGCTGCATTGTCCACTCACTTGGGAACAGTGAACCGTAAGAAACCGGTAATTCTTCCTGACAACTCTCTGTTTTGCCACAACCAGAGAAAACACGCAGCTCTTTCTTTACCGGATCATAAACAATTTTATCGCCCGGTAAGCCAATTACCCGTTTGATATAGTCAAAACTTGGATCCAGCGGATATTTAAATACCGCGATATCACCACGTTTTGGTTCACCGGTCTTAATCAATGTTGTTTGCGTAATGGGATCTTTCAATCCGTATGCATACTTCTCGACCAGAATAAAATCACCAATCAATAAAGTTGGCATCATGGAACCCGATGGGATCTGAAATGGCTCATAAACAAAAGAGCGCAGGAGCAGAACCACGGCTAACACAGGGAAAATAGATGAACAAGTATCCACCCATGTTGGTTTGTTAATAGTCTCAGCCAGATGCTCCTGATCCATTGTACCTTCAGTCAGCTCCTGCAATCTGATAAGTTTTTTCTTACGCGCTGGGGCCCATTTGAAACGATCAATACACCAAATAATGCCGGTGACTAACGTTGCCAGCGTTAGGATCAGGGCAAAAGTGTTAGCCATTTAGACTCCTTACAAGCTTATTAATGGTCTTTACCAACATGAAGAATGGCTAAGAAAGCTTCTTGTGGTAACTCAACGTTACCCACTTGTTTCATGCGTTTCTTACCTTCTTTCTGTTTCTGCAATAGCTTTTTCTTACGGCTGACGTCACCACCATAACACTTCGCTAAGACGTTTTTACGCAATTGCTTCACTGTTGAGCGAGCAATAATGTGATTACCAATCGCAGCCTGAATGGCGATATCAAACTGCTGACGAGGAATGAGTTCCTTCATCTTCTCCACCAGTTCCCGGCCACGGTACTGTGCATTGTCACGGTGAGTAATCAACGCTAATGCATCAACCCGCTCACCGTTAATCAACACATCTACACGAACCATATCAGATGCCTGGAAGCGAGTGAAATTATAATCCAGTGAAGCATAACCGCGGGATGTAGATTTCAATCGGTCGAAGAAATCCAAAACCACCTCAGCCATTGGTATTTCGTAAGTCAGTGCAACCTGTTTACCGTGGTAAACCATGTTAGTTTGCATCCCACGTTTCTCAATACACAACGTAATGACATTCCCCAAATATTCCTGGGGCAACAACATATGACACTCGGCAATCGGCTCACGTAACTCTTCAATATTATTCAGCGGTGGCAGCTTAGATGGGCTGTCCACATAGAGAATATCGTGGCTGGTCGTTTCCACTTCATACACAACCGTTGGCGCAGTGGTAATGAGGTCAAGATCATATTCACGTTCCAGACGTTCCTGAATGATCTCCATATGTAGCAGACCAAGGAAACCACAACGGAAACCAAAACCGAGTGCAGTCGAGCTTTCCGGTTCATAGAACAAGGATGCGTCATTCAGACTCAACTTACCCAATGCATCACGGAATCCCTCATAATCATCAGAGCTGATAGGAAACAACCCGGCATAAACCTGTGGCTTGACTTTCTTAAAGCCTGGGAGTGGTTTTTCCGCTGACTGCCGGGCCAGCGTCAATGTATCCCCCACGGGCGCACCAAGAATGTCTTTAATCGCACACACCAGCCAGCCCACTTCACCACAACCCAGTACATCGCGGTCAACACGCTTAGGTGTGAAAATTCCAAGACGATCAGCGTTATACACCTGACCGGTACTCATCACCTTGATTTTGTCACCCTTACGCAGGGTACCGTTTTTAATCCGAACCAGAGAGACAACACCAAGGTAGTTATCAAACCATGAGTCGATAATAAGTGCCTGTAATGGCGCGTCAGAATCACCTTCCGGTGCCGGAATCTCTTTAACTAAACGCTCAATGACGTCTTGTACGCCTACACCCGTTTTGGCTGAACAACGCACGGCATCAGTAGCATCAATACCGACGATATCTTCGATTTCTTCCGCCACACGCTCAGGTTCAGCCGCCGGTAAATCGATTTTGTTTAGAACAGGAACAACCTCCAGATCCATATCCAGCGCGGTATAACAGTTAGCCAGTGTTTGGGCTTCCACGCCCTGTCCAGCATCAACCACCAGCAACGCCCCTTCACAAGCAGCCAACGAGCGAGAAACTTCATAAGAGAAGTCTACGTGCCCCGGAGTGTCGATAAAGTTCAATTGATAGAGTTGACCATCATTCGCCTTGTAATCCAGAGTGACACTTTGTGCTTTAATGGTGATACCACGCTCACGCTCAAGATCCATAGAATCCAGCACTTGCTCTGCCATCTCACGATCTGTTAAACCACCACAAATTTGAATAATACGGTCAGATAACGTCGACTTACCGTGGTCAATGTGAGCAATAATGGAGAAATTTCGTATTTGCTTCATTATAAATATTTTTCTGCCTTGATATTTCTGAATCATTCGCCTAATGGACACACAGAGGGACATAAAGCGACGGTTTATAGGCCGGCCACCGGCCGGAAAGGCTGTATTCTACATGCCAAATCTACGAAAACCTAGTCATGCCTGTGGCTTTAAATATGAGGCATTAAAAGTTCTGGATGATTAAAACAGATTTATTCCTGATGCTGAATATGAATTGCATCAGGAGGCAAGCCTATTTGTAAAACGACAGGTTGATATTCCTGCTGATTATCCCAATAAGTAGCAATTTTGCGGGCAAGGAAGAACCCTAACGCACCTCCCAAAACACCACCACAAAACACCCATAATTGATTGGTTACCCATAACTGAAAAAGTACGCCCCCCAGGAATAACCCGATAAGTGGTGTCAAATAAACCAGCAACGCCGAACGCAATAAGCTCCCTTCTGGGATCCCGACTTCCACTTTCTGCCCTGGCTGCAACGGCTGTAAAATCTCAAGTTCGAGCTGATGTATACCATCAGACCCCAATTTATTCAGTAAATAAGAACCACACGTCACGCGTGCCTGACAACTGCCACAACCAGAAGAGGAACCATAACGTAATAATGCCCTCCCCTGTTGCCAGCGGATTACTGTCGCCCATTCTTTAACCATCAGTTAGCTCCTATAAACGCGACACCCGCAGCGACACGCTTGGCAGTTGCCAGTGGTAATTCACCAATAATTGTCACCTCATTCGCTCCACGTATTACACTATAGATTGTTCGATGACCGCGACGGAGAGGATGTTCCAACTTACCGGTTTTATCAGCGTTAGTCACATTCACTGAAAAACTGAATAGACCATCGCTGAACATGATGGACTCAAGCGAGTCAGCATTTGAGAGTTTACGCCGGTTACGTGAAACCTCGGTGAAACCATCCGGCAATTTCCCTACTTTCCAGTTGAATACCACCTTCTCTAACGATGGAATTACCAGCATTGGTGGCATATTCAGGCGGGTAATAACACGCATTGCATTATCGATATCGCCACCTATTATGGAGGAAACAACCCGAAATTGCTCAAGTGTTTCACTATCACGATCAAGTAAATCGATACGTAATGGCAAATGCGTTTTTTCATCGATCAGTAAAATATAATTATAACGCACTTCATCTTTGGAAGTGATGCGTACAACCCGACAAGGTCTGTCGCCTATATGAGTACGGCCAACGTCGATGAAATTGTAGTATTTTTTCAACTGAGTGAAGTCAGCAAAAATAACGGCAGGCAAATAATCAATAATATGATCGCCATTAAGACTGAAAGCATCCAATCCAGGTTCAAAATAACTGATCTCATTACCACGCTGGACAATCTCCCTGCGGGAGCCATCCATCTGCATGATTTGAGCAATTGGAATACCATTGATAATGGCGTGACGATAACGAACTGAGACAATAGCCTGCTGACTGAGATTAATAAAAGCAAGCTCGTAAGTCAGGGACTGAGTGGCATTACCCATCTCCTGCAACAAAGCCTCAGCGCTGCTGAACTGCGCCGAGACTTGTAAAGGAGTAAACAGGCTGCCCGCCAGCAAAGAAACGGAGAACCAGATATGCTTCATTACTGCTGTTGCGTTCCTAAAGATTGCGTTCCGGGAACCGGAATAGCAACCGGTAATGGAATTCTCCGTCTATCATTTTGTTCAAAATGCACACGGCGGTCGAACTCATATTGTTGCAACATAATATTAATGCGTTTATTACGCTCCTGCACCTGAATACGCTGATCATCGCCAAACATATCATCACCGGAAGGTACTCCCAAACTCACCGGAGAAGCAGATCCCATCATTGGCAATGTGTTAAATGCCGGCGTATCAGATTGATATTCAAGATCGACAACATTATGACTATTGTACTGTTGCACACCTATCAATACTGCCAGCGAAACACAGGCTGCAACACTCACTTGAGTAATTTGACTCGCCCAAGGGCGAAGTTTTTGCCAGAACGGCATTTTCTGCCAGCTTTCAGGCTGAGGCTGAGATTCAAGAACAGCCCCAAGGTTAAAATGCACAGGCTCTTTTTCAAGCACTAATGCGACCCGGCTCGCAATATCCATATGCAATACTTCGGTCACATCACCACGCAATGCGTCACGTATCAAGTGGTAATTTTCCCAGTGTTTCTGCATGGCAGAATCTTTAGATAAAATACTAACGACTTCACTATCAAGAGTTTCGCCATCCATCAGTGCGGAAAGTTTTTCTCTTTGCATGCCAAAGTACCCTTCAGTATTGTTCCACTATATTTTAATTTTAAATCAGTGGTTGAATTTTATCATCAATAGCTTCCCTTGCACGAAAGATACGGGAACGAACAGTACCTACCGGGCAATCCATAACAGCAGCTATTTCCTCATAGCTTAACCCATCTAATTCCCTTAGCGTTATTGCCATTCGCAAATCTTCGGGAAGAGACTCAATGGTTCGGAAAACCACCTGCCTTAATTCTTCTGACAACATTAAATTCTCAGGGTTCGAAATTTCTTTTAGTGCATTTGAAGCTTCATAATTTTCTACGTCATTGACATCCAAATCACTGGATGGCGGACGCCGCCCTTGAGAAATCAAATAGTTCTTAGCAGTGTTAACTGCTATTCGATACAACCAAGTGTAAAAAGCACTCTCACCACGAAATGATGCCAATGCTCGATATGCTTTAATAAATGCCTCCTGCGTAACGTCAGGAACATCACCCTGCGGAATATAGCGGGACACAAGACTCGCCACTTTATGCTGATATCTGATTACCAGTAGGTTAAACGCCTTTTGATCACCTTTCTGCACTCGCTCAACCAGCATTTGATCCGTTAACTGCTCGCTCATCCGAGGTTAAATCTCCTGAAGCAAAGCTCCACATTTATATTTATTGAACCAACCATGATGTCCCATTTTTCTAAGCAAGCATGGCTTTGAGTAATAAAATTCTGCGAAGTTCAATTTCTGCCATCATTTTGTTGCAATCATAGCCTTTATCCTATCTGATAGGCTAACATGATTTTACTCATCTTCTTCATACATCATCAATTATGCAATCATTATTCCCGCAACATTACAGCGATGTACTTATCATAGGCAGCGGTGTAGCCGGCCTGTCTCTGGCTTTACGGCTGGCCCCACAATATAAAGTCACTATATTAAGTAAGAGTATTCTGAGCGAAGGCGCATCCTATTATGCACAGGGGGGCATCGCTGCGGTATTCGATAAAACAGACAGTATCGCATCTCATGTTGAAGATACCCTTATCGCCGGAGCAGGGCTTTGCGATAGAAGCGCCGTTGAGTTTATCACCAGCAACGCTCGTCATTGTGTGCAATGGCTGATTGATCAGGGTGTTTTATTTGATACAGAAACCCGCGAAGATGGCGAAACACAATATCATCTGACTCGTGAAGGTGGGCACAGTCATCGACGTATTTTGCATCACGCTGATGCAACCGGCAAAGAAGTCGAAACCACACTGGTTGAAAAAGCTATGTCTCATCCGAACATCACAGTGAGAGAGCGTTGCAATGCCGTTGATTTAATTACTTCAAATAAAGCCCAATTCGATGGTAATAACCGGGTCGTTGGCGCTTATATCTGGAACCGCCAGCAGGAACAGGTAGATACTTATCGCGCTAAGGTTGTTGTACTGGCAACCGGTGGTGCAGCTAAGGTCTATCAATACACGACAAATCCCGATATCTCATCCGGTGATGGCATAGCAATGGCATGGCGCGCGGGCTGCCGGATCGCCAATCTGGAATTTAATCAGTTTCACCCGACCTGTCTTTTTCACCCACAGGCGCGTAATTTCCTGCTGACAGAAGCCCTGCGAGGCGAAGGTGCTTATCTGAAACGACCCGATGGCAGCCGCTTTATGCCTGATTTTGATGAGCGCGCTGAACTGGCACCCCGCGATATCGTCGCACGGGCTATTGACCATGAAATGAAACGCCTTGGTGCTGACTGCATGTTTCTGGATATCAGCCATAAGCCAACTGATTTCATTATCCAGCATTTTCCGATGATCTATGAAAAACTGCTGACGCTGGGATTTGATCTGACAAAAGAACCGATTCCCATCGTTCCTGCCGCGCATTACACCTGTGGTGGCATAGTCGTCGATCATCGGGGCCGTACTGACCTCAACAACTTATATGCTATCGGTGAAGTCAGCTATACTGGCCTGCACGGTGCAAACCGTATGGCATCCAATTCCCTGTTGGAGTGTCTGGTTTATGGCTGGTCTGCGGCGGAAGATATCCAACAACAAATTGAAAAAATCGAAGAAGTGCCAGAACTCCCTTTCTGGGATGAGAGCCGCGTTGACAATTCAGATGAACAAGTCGTCATTCAACACAACTGGCACGAATTACGTCTATTTATGTGGGATTACGTTGGTATTGTGCGTACAACCAAACGCCTGGAACGCGCATTGCGTCGTATTAACATGCTGCAACAGGAGATTCATGATTATTATTCCAATTTCAGAATCTCTAACAATTTGCTGGAATTACGAAATCTGGTGCAAGTCTCTGAATTAATCGTACGTTGTGCGCTGGAAAGGAAAGAGAGCCGGGGCTTGCATTTCACGCTGGATTATCCCGATTTACTGTCAGAATCGAAACCAACAATTTTAACCCCCTGATTTTTACCGGTATAACCACGCTCCAGCGTGGTTATTTCAATAATAGAGATAGAAATCCGTGACGAGTTGCTGAAATTCCCGCGTATAGACACCATCTGGCTGACGAATGACCAATTCACTGATTAAGCTTGTTTCTTCCTTACGGGAAAATGCCAATAACACCCGGTGTAATGGCTTACCTTGCCTGTCGCGGATATTGATTCGATGATGAGAAAACCAACCCATCTGGCATGCCATTGTTTCAAATACTTCACCAATAACATACGGCAATACCACACAAAACAGACCATCAGATGTCATCAACTTCCCGACATATTGCAATAACCGCTGATGAGTTAGAGAACCGGTATAACGAGCTTGTTCCCTTGCCTCATTTCGACAGGCAACAGCCGGTTCAAAATAGGGTGGATTACTGACAATCAAGTCATAACATTGTGAATACCGATCAGCAAAATCACCGATATCCTGCTGATAAACATTTATTTTTCTCTGCCACGGAGATTGCTCTATATTCTCTTGAGCCTGTAATGCAGCATCAGTATCCAGTTCCACTGCATCAATTTTGGTATTTTCATCTGTACGCTGTGCCAACATCAAAGCAATTAACCCGCTGCCGCAACCGATATCCAAAATTGCTTTTTTGCCACTAACCGAAGTCCACGCGCCCAATAAAACACCATCGGTTCCTACTTTCATCGCACATCGGTCATGGCCGACAAAAAATTGCTTAAAAGTGAATCCTCCCCGGCGCAGAGATTGTTTCTGTTTCAAATTAATAACCTGCATCTGTCAGCACAAAA
Source organism: Photorhabdus khanii NC19 (assembly GCF_000517265.1). GTDB lineage: Bacteria > Pseudomonadota > Gammaproteobacteria > Enterobacterales > Enterobacteriaceae > Photorhabdus > Photorhabdus khanii. The sequence continues at coordinate 638,501 of NZ_AYSJ01000002.1, read as the reverse complement.
AAATTTCGCCATAGGATAAAGGTTATTACGTTTCGATAAAAGCTATCTGCCTCACTGACAGCTTAAATAGATGAACAATACGTCCAACCTGTTTATAATCGGCGGCCTAAACAGAGGTATATATGACTGCAACAAACTTTTCTGAGCTCGATCTTGATGAACGCCTGCTTGATGCTCTAAATGATAAAGGTTACTCCCGCCCAACAGCGATTCAGGCTGCTGCTATTCCGGCAGCAATGGATGGACGTGATGTTCTGGGTTCCGCGCCAACTGGAACAGGTAAAACCGCAGCTTACCTGCTGCCAATTCTGCAACACTTACTCGATTTTCCACGCAAAAAATCTGGCCCGCCACGCATTTTGATCCTGACACCAACCCGGGAACTGGCAATGCAAGTGGCAGACCAGGCAAAAGAACTGGCTGCACATACCAATCTGGATGTTGCTACGATTACCGGCGGTGTGGCCTATATGAACCACGCAGAAGTTTTCAGCGAGAATCAGGATATTGTCGTCGCCACCACTGGCCGTCTGCTGCAATATATCAAAGAAGAAAACTTTGATTGCCGGGCAATTGAAACACTCATCCTTGATGAAGCTGATCGTATGCTGGATATGGGTTTTGCCAATGATATTGAAACCATCGCGGGTGAAACCCGTTGGCGTAAACAGACCATGCTGTTCTCTGCGACGCTGGAAGGGGAAGCCATCCGTGATTTTGCAGAGCGCTTGCTGGAAGATCCGGTTGAAATTGATGCAGAGCCGTCACGTCGTGAACGCAAAAAAATTCAGCAATTCTACTACCGTGCAGACAATCTGGAACACAAAACAGCCCTGCTTTGCCATTTACTGAAACAATCGGATGTCACTAAATCCATTATTTTTGTTCGCAAACGTGAACGTGTACATGAGCTTGTAGACGGACTGCGTCAAGCCGGTATCAAAGCCTGGCTCCTCGAAGGGGAAATGGTACAGGCTAAAAGAACAGAAGCTGTTAAGCGTTTGAATGATGGCAGTGTCAATGTTCTGGTTGCCACTGATGTTGCTTCCCGCGGATTAGATATTGATGACATCAGTCATGTTTTCAACTTCGATTTACCACGTACCGCCGATGTTTACCTGCATCGTATCGGCCGGACGGCTCGCGCTGGTCGCAAAGGTACCGCAATTACCTTAGTAGAAGCACATGATAATGCTTTATTGGGTAAAATAAGCCGCTATCTGAACGAACCACTGAAATCACGGATTGTTGATGAACTTCGCCCAACAACCAAAGCACCAAGTGAGAAAACCAGTAATAAGCCATCGAAGAAAGTATTGGCTAAACGCAAAGAGAAAAAGAAAGCGGAAGAATCGAAGCAAAAAGTCAAAATACGCCATCGGGATAGCAAAAATATCGGTAAGCGCCGTAAACCTTCTGGTAACCAAAAACCTGAAGCCCCAACCAGCAGCGATAAGTAAATCTTTAAACGGGCCGGTTGGCCCGTTAATTATAATATGCAGTTTCTCATAGTCAGATTATTCTGTGAGTAAATAGGCTCCGAACAAATGTTTTTTTAAATTCGACATTCCTCACCCAATTCAGGAATGTCCGGTGATATTTTTCAAAATCTACCAACTTTCTGTTTTGATTATCGCCCTGTTAAAGTGATAATCAAAGTATAAGGTTAAAAAGCAGACGTCTGGGGGATGATTGATGATTACTTTTACCGTTCTACTATATTCAAAAAATTGGAAAATATCTTCTTACAATCTCTCGTCCAATTTCTATTGATGCCGTTGCAGCTGGTGAAGGTGCATTGCAAACATGTAATGAACGATGACCAACTACAAAATGAAAATCATCTACCAATTTTCCATCAATTGTCAATGCTTGGGCACGAACTCCAACTGCCCCCAAAGAGATGTCCTCTGATTGCAAATCAGGAATAAGCTGACGAGCATTTTCGGTAAAAAGTTGGAGCGAAAACGAACGTCGAATTTCTGCTATACCTTCACTGAAATAACGTGTAGCAATCTTCCAAAAACCTTTATAAGTGAGTATCTCCATCATATCTTGCAGACAAAAATCAGTTTTGCAATATCCCTCTCGTTTAAAAGCTAATACCGCGTTTGGACCAACATCCCGTTTGCCATTGAACATTCGTGTGAAATGCACACCAAGGAATGGAAAATCAGGATTAGGAACAGGATATATCAGATGATTGACCAAATAATTTTTACTACTATCCAGAACGTAATACTCACCACGGAATGGTACAATTTTCATTCTTGTTTCATACCCCGCTAACCTAGCAATTCTATCACTATGCAATCCAGCACAATTCACAATCTGTTTGGCCTTATAACTCGCATGTAAGGTTTGTATTTCAACGTAGTCGGTATATTCATGAATTGAACACACCTGCTGTTGATAATAAATATTCCCACCTCTGTTTTGAATAATCTCAGCTAGTTTTTCCGCAATTTCTGGGTAATTCACAATTCCTGCATCCGGAACCAGAATAGCTTCCAACCCATTGACATAAGGCTCGCGCTTTTTTAAATCAGATCGTGATAATCGATTAATTTCAATCCCGTTTTGTAAGCCCCTCTGATAGATATTCTCGAGCAAAGGAAGCTCTTTTTGATTTGTTGCCACTATTACTTTACCGCAGCGGTCATAATATAATCCGTGTTCCTGACAAAAGTGATATATAGTTTGGTTTCCTTGTTTTGCTAAACGTGCTTTTAAACTTCCGGGAGAATAATAAATACCGGAGTGGACAACATTGCTATTATGTCCACTTTGATGGGCAGCTACTCTATTTTCTTTATCTAATATTAATAAATGTAATTGTGGATTATGTTCTTGCAAAGCATTTGCAACACCAAGACCAACCAATCCCGCTCCAATAATGATAACGTCGTACATTTTTAGTTTTTCCTTATTTATACCTAAATAATATATGGACGCCGACAAAAATTAAAGTTGGTGTCCATATATGTTATTTAAAACGATTCATGTCAAGATTAAACAAATATTTAAGTATACATAAACTTTCATTTTTTAAAGATATTAAACTCCATCAAACACTATTTAAATACACGAAAAAGATATATGGCAATAATAATCGAATGAAAAACACACACCTCATGGAGTTTTCTGTTTATTATAATTTTATGTAAGTCCGTACAACTCTATTAAACCTTAATTAAATCGAATTGCTTTATCAACATTACTATCTTCTCAATATCGCTGTCAGAAAGATGGTGATGACAGGGAATAGTGAGAATTTCTTGCGCTAAACGTTCAGTAGTGGGAAGAGCTATTTGAGGCTGGCTACGCAGCCATGCTTGTTGTCGATGAATCGGTATTGGATAATGGATAGCAGCTTCAATACCATGTTTAGCTAGATGCTGCTGCAATTTGTCTCGGTTTTTTGATTTTACCACATAATGATAATAAGCATTTCCTGGTTTTCCTGCTCCTAAATCTGTTCCAGTTTTTGTATTGAACAATTCTTTGTCATAAAAAGCTGAAATTTCCTTGCGACGTTGTAACCACTGGTTTAGATACTGAGTTTTGATATTTAATGCAGCTGCTTGTAAAGTATCAAGGCGTGAATTTATACCAAATAAAATAGATTCATTACGTGTCTGCAATCCATGATTGCGAGCAAATTTTGCATACTCAGCTATTTTCGAGTTAGTAGTGATGAGAATCCCACCATCACCAAAACCTCCGAGCGTTTTCAGTGGATGTAGCGAAAAAGCCGCAGCATCACCTAATGTACCGACTTGCTGGTCATTGATAGTAGTTCCAATAGCTTGAGCACAATCTTCGATAACATATACTCCCCTCATGTGGCACAGCGTGACAATCGGAGCAATATCTACGGGGCGTCCGCGCAAATAAACGGGTATAACAGCCTTTGTTCGTTCAGTAATCAGAGGGGCAATGGTGTCAACATTAATGAGCTCATCTTCTCCAATATCAGCCAGGATTGGTTTAGCGCCAACAGCAACTATTGCCCCAACTGTTGCTATAAACGTATTAGCGCAAGTAATAACTTCATCACCCGAACCTATACCTAAAGCTTGCAATGCAAGTAGCAAAGCGTCTGTACCAGAATTGAGTGCGATGGCATGTGCTCCTCCACAACATTGTGACATCCATTTTTCTAATCTTGAAACCTCTCCACCAAGCACAAAATCACCAGTTGTCAAAACATTTTGCCATTGTTTGAAAATTAGTTCGGACAAATCGATAGCCTGCTCTTGAATATTATTACATTTAATCATGTTATTGCCTTTTAAATTTTTCGAGTGACAGCAGCAAGTGTGATGACTGTGATTCCAATAGCACTGACAATTGCAGTCAATGTTAGTGTTTCAGAATATCCCACCATTGCACCGATGATTCCTGCTCCAAGATAAATGAATGGGTGAGCACCACTGGTAACAAAAGTATCTACCGCTACAACTTTTCCAAGGTCTTTTTCCGGAGAGAGGGTTTGCATAGCAGTAGCCCAACCAGTAAGCCAGGATGCTTCAACAATCCCAACAAACATTGCCCCCAGAATGACCATCCAAGCAAAGCCCCCCATACCCAATAAAAGCATTGCACTACAGAGAAATAAACCACAGATCACAGCAAGTCGTATTAGACGTTGGTGACCAGCAGTAAGTACTGTGATAACAGATCCAATACATGCACCAGCTCCCGAAGCTGCCAGACAAAACCCCCACATCGTATCGCTGAATCGATCACTGATTGCGTATGGAGCGATGACTAGGAAAATAGGGAAACACAACACATTCAGGATCAATGTCGCGATAAATCCGAGTAACAATACAGAGTTATCAGTAATGACTGTGATACCGTTGAATACCTCACGTATAGAGAATTTATCATCGGAACCACGAATCCCTATATCGGGTATCAGGGCAGTAAAAAGAGCTGCTGCGAAAAACGTAATACCATCAACCAGTATTCCCCATGCTGGTTCCCACAATATGATCATAACTCCTACTGTGGCAGGAAAGACTACTGCCACAAAGTTATCTATAAAATTCATAGCTCCATTTCCTGCCACTAAGGCTTGCTTAGGTAGCAAGTTTACAAGCAGAACTTGAGCGCATGGGCGAGAGACGCCAATGCCAATACCAAATATTAAATAGGCAAGTACTAATCCCCACCACGGAGCGTTTAACACAAGTAACATAGTTGCAGCAACTTGCGCCAACCCTCTGGCAGTATCTGTCGCAATGAGAATGTGTTTTGGTGACTTTCTGTCTGCTAGCAGACCTCCAGCGACAGCCCCAATGACCGTCCCTAATCCTACCGCAGCCATAACGACACCAAAAACCTCCCCACTAAGTTTGGCATGAATCAACGCAACAGGAAGGGCAGCTAAACAGACTGCATCACCAATCATTGACAAGCCTTGACCAATAAGCAATTTCCGGAATGATGAGGAGCGTAATGCCTCGGAATAAGACGATGCTCGTTCAGCGAATGAAGTCATTTGTTTCTCCGCAAATATAGATACGTCCATCTGGACAACATTCGGTAGTGAGCTTCTTCCCTCCACAGTAGATGTCAATGATACCGTCTGCAAGTACACTGACCATAAGTCGTTGCCCACAAAAATAAAGCATGAACCGATAGGAATCCCAGTCGGATGGTAACCGAGGGCGAAAATAGAGTCTTTTCTCTGCGACACGTAGCCCGGCTAAACCTTCAACAAGCCCTTGCCATGCACCCGCGTAAGCTGAAAGATGTAATCCATTGCTGTAATTTAATATAGGAGTGAAATCCAGATTATATCGACTTGCACGTGATATAAAATCGGCACAGACATCTATCTTACCTATATCTGCAGCAAGCACGGCATGAGGGCCATAACTGAGTGATGATTCATGAACAGTACGGGGCTCATAGAAGTTGAATGCTACTCGCTTGACTTCATCAGAGAAATCGTCAGGGAATAAAGACATAAGCAGAACAACATCAGCCTGTTTTATGATTTTGGATGTGAAATTTTGCAGTTTTTCGGCAGAATACCGTTCATGTTCATCTATGAACTGTGGCCCATGTTTTTTTTCGTTTCTTAACTCAGTATCTTGAAGAATTGCATACCCATCGAATTCCTCCGGAATGGAAACGCCATCAATAACCATCCAAGGAAGATAGACATTTTCACTAATTGTTTTCCAATTCTTGATCTCGTTTGCAGAAATCTCGGGGAAGCATTTGTAGCTAATTAGCGATAGTGCAAATTTCATGCACCATCTGAGAAGATAGTTTGTAAAAAAACTATTGTCGACATGATAATGATATTCATCAGGTCCCATTACAGAGTTAATGACATATGCCTGTTTTTTATCGGACCACTTAAATACAGATGCAGCAAATCTTGCACATTCTGCAACTATTTTATAACCACGAGCGTTCATATAAGCATCATCGTAGGTTACAGACCAGTATCTGTATAGGGAGTAACAGACATCTGCAGAAATGTGTAATACTTCATCGACACTCCACTCACGCACGATATCAGCATCAGGATAGGAAAGGACATAGTGAGGTCCGTTTTCAGCACCATGATCATTAGAAGCCTCTGGAAAACGCGCCCCAAAAAATCCTGTGGATTTTGCAAATTCAATCGCTTTTTCCATACTATGGTATCGGTAGTCAATGAATGCTTTTGCTACACGTGGGTCATTCCAAGCCCAAAATATACATTTATGAAGTTCAGTATCAAAAAAAGTCGCTCCTGAATGATAAGGGCTGGTCAACCCCCGAGCTGGTGAAATAAAACCTAACTCATGGTTATATGCACCAATACCATGCTGTAAAAGTTGGAAAAGTGCATATTTAATACCGAGTTCAATGGGTTTATAGGACGCATTGATTGTCACATCATGCTCTTCCCATAATTTGTCCCACCTTGCTTGATGCTCATTCTGGGAGGAGATGAAGTTAAATGGCTCCGGGGATATCTCAAGTCCCACACTGCAATCCTCTGAACGTACCTTCCAATGTATAAATAAAGGGTGATGTTCATTCTGGGAAAAATCGAAGGTTACGGATGTTGCACAACTCTGTCCCAGACATGACCATGTGCTTGCGTATCTGGCAGAAAATAATTGAACATCATAGTGCAATTTTTGTTCTGTGGTTGTGACTATAGCGCTAAAACCATTTTTATTGGAATAACATTGAGTAATATCATAATGACGAGCGACTAGCCAAGGAGCCGTACCGAGGTATTCATTACCTGCAGAAATATCAAGCCCGTAATCCAACCGTAATTTCCGTGGACCAATTTCAGTATTTAATTGACGTAATTCAATAACAGTTGAGACTTCAAGCTTATTGGGAACATCAATAAACTGCCTTATGATTAACTCGAATTCTCCTCCTCTTACGCACAAATATTCAGTGCTGGTCACAAATGCTGTATCGAGAGATAAAATAATTTTCGCGGCTCGGCCATTTTTGTGAATTGCTGGTTCACCAGTTTCGACATCATAAAGCCGGAGAATTTTTGGTGCTGGCAATGATACTATTTCACGTAAAACCCCAACACCTGATGTATATACCCTGTCCATAAGTAACTGAACCCGCTGAGCTCGTTCAGATGCTTTTGGTACGTGTGGTCGCAGTCCCATAAAACTATTAGCTAATGTTGTCACACATGAAATAAATGCTGACGAATCAGGGCCGACTTCAGATATATTTTCTTCTTTTCTTCCATAAGTGATGGTCAGCATCAAAGACTCCTTAATACATTGAAAGACCAATCTGTGTATTTCATATTCAGCACATTATGGTAGCAAGGATCTATAAGAACATTTGTGCTGTTAATAAACCAACCCGATTGCCATTTCTCACATATTTCCAAAACAGCATCCCGAATTGTATAAACAAATTGAAAACCCAGTTCATTTTGTACTAAACGAGAATCTAATCGGTAAGATCTTGTGTCATTAGAAGCTGTTGTAGCAATAGGTACATTGGTATTGAAATAACGATCAACAACATCTTTAACCTGCAATGCTATATCGCTCACAGTATGGTTTTCATAACCGACGTTAATGGCACGCCCGCTGACTGAACCAAGAGAATTACGTTGAACAAGTGTTGCATACAGGCGAGTTAAATCGCAAATATGGACATTAGGCCGGTATTGATTCCCGCCCAAAACGGTAATTTTTCCTTGTGAAAGTGCACTAGCAGTCAGAATATTTACGGTCAAATCTAAACGTTGTCTGGGAGACCAACCGCAAACTGTTGCTGCCCTCACTGCAATGGTTTCAAAATTTGGGCTCGTTAGACCGAAAAGAACCTCCTCGCCTGCTGATTTATATCGGTTATAGTCCGTGATAGGAACACAAGGCTGACTTTCGTCGACGATAGGTTGATCATTTATACCATAAACACTCGCTGATGATGCGTAGATAAAACGCCGACACCCCAGATTCTTGGCACTTGTCATGAGATGAGGAAGACAAGCAATATTTATAGATCGACTGACTTCCGGATCTGAGTTAAAACTAGGGTCATTTGCTACTGCAGCAAGGTGTACTACTGTTGTTACTCCCCGTAATGAATCTTCAACAATAGTTTTATCACGAATATCCCCCTTAACGAATTCCAGATGGGGATGTTCAAGAAATAAATTAAGTCCGTTAGGAAAGAATTGGGCATCCAATATTCTAACTTTATAGCCTGCAGCCAATAATTTAGGCACCAGTCGCGAACCTATATATCCTGCTCCACCAGTTACAAGAATTGTTTCATATTTAGTTTGCATATCATTTCCTTATATTGTTTCGATAATCGGAATAGCGATGTCATTGAGGGATGGAATAATAAAAGCGCGTTGGTCGGTAGCCATGGGCAGGAGTTCATTGCGATGTATCTGATAAGCTCGGATTCCAAGATTACAGGCTACGTCAATAGAATGTGGAGAATCATCAATCAGCGTGATCTCTTTTGGGATACGTTCTTCAATGAGAGACAAAAACAGCTCCTCTCGAGTCTGATCTTGTTTTTGCCTTACTATGCTTTGTTGATTGAGTGTTATGCTTTCCTTACGTAGCATATCGTCGAATAGGGAAGATGCATTTTGTGAGGCCGTATAAAATTTAACCTCCTGAGACGACGATTCTACTCGCTTTAAAAGTCGTACTGCGTCATCGAAAAGTCGGGTGTATACAGAAAGCCTAAGAAATTCAGCCTGTTTGATTTCCGCAAGCATACTTATGTTGCCATTGTTTAATCTATCCAGACCCGAAAGCAATCCAGCCTTTTTTAAATCCAAAAGGCTGGAAGCACCTTCTAATCGAGGTCGTCCTGCGATATTGGCAAGATATTCTTCATGAGTAAGCTCCGTTAGCCCGAACTGATGAGCAGCGTTACACCAAGCTTCGTAGTGCGGAGTATCAATGAGTGTCCCGTCGAGATCAATCAATAGAAGTGTTTGCATTTTTGCTCCACTATTTTTAAGAGTTTTACATACTCTTGCTCATAATTATGTTTGCGATCCGAGAAGTTGAATCCATTACCTTTCCATCAGTGAAAGCCATGCGTCCTCCATGGCTTTCAACAAATATTCGTTCTGCATTCAGTCTTAAATCTGTACTAGTACCGTAATCCGCACCTTTAAAAAACACATGAGGACGAAGAGCGGAGAGGATATGTTCGGCAGTAGGTGAATCGCTCACTATTACATGATGGCAGTAGCGAATCGATGCCATAAATTTGGCACGATGATAATCGGAAAAAATGGGACGCTCAGAACCTTTGTTGACATACTTATCAGCGGTAATTGACACAAAAAGACGATCAATCAGTAAATTGGCTTGTCGTAAATGGTGTATGTGACCAATATGGACGATATCAAAACATCCGTGACACAATCCAATTGTCAGGCCATCTTTTCGATAGCTCTCAGCAAGAGCTTTTAACTCGGTGACGCTGTTCAAAACGGTCATGTCAATGCCTCCTATGAAATAAGATATTTTGCCATTATGTTTAGGTGTTCAGATTTCCCCCAATAATCTGGTACTTGCCCGACTATTTGGAATCCATTACGAAGATGAAAGAGATATGCAGCACGCTCTTTGTCAATGTTACCAATATCTAGACACAGGTATTTTTTCCTGAGACTTAATGCAAATGCCTCAATTTCGCTATAGAGCAACGAAGCAACACCGTATCGACGATAACTTTGATCAACAACCAACCAGTCAGCCCAAAGAACATACTTTGATGGTATTGCTCCCAAACTACACCCCATTGTCCCGATAACCTCCTCACCCTCAGTTGCAACAAACCGAATCTCCTCTTGATGCGGGTTTTCCAATTCACGTATGAATTGAATACTCGCAGATTGGGTTAGATCATCCTCTGAACCAATTTGTGCTATGAGTTTAAGAACCGCTTCCATATCAGAGATATTAAAACGTCGAATAAGAATTGCGCGCGCGCTTTTAATTGTCATGGTATTCCAGCCTAATCAGAGCAGAATCCAACCGATCACATGCGCTATCGATCATTTCGGTAGTATGCAAAGCAGATAACGTCACGGGCTCTGGGCAATATGTTAGAGGTAATAGAAATCCGTATAACTTATATTCTGTTGACAACAAGCGGAATAATTTATGTGCGAATTTCACAGGGTAGGTATTTTCTATATCTTTCATTGTTTTTGGGCGCACTGAAGACCCAATATGAACCCCAACTCTTCCGCCATAACCATCAATATGACAAGGAATATTGTGTTGCTTAAAAATTTCTCTCATATTTTTTATGAGTTGGCTTTCTAAATTTGCAACATGTTGATAGAGGATGCCATCTTCTAAGTGCTCGAGAACTGCCAAAGCAGCAGAAACCGACAGATATCTTCCCGTATTTGTGCCACTTATCTGTACAGGCCCACGCGGAGCGATCATGTCCATATATTCAGCTTTACCAGCAATTCCAGCTATCGACATTCCAGCACCAAATGCCTTACCATAAGTCGCTATATCCGGAATGACACCATAGTCTTTTTGAGCACCACCAATATTTGCCCTAAATCCTGTTAACACCTCGTCAAATATAAGTAACGCTTTATGTTTTGTCGCAAGTGCACGCAGGTTTTGCAGAAATCCCTCATCTGGTTTGATACAACCGATATTCAGAGCCACCGGTTCCAGAATGATGCCAGCCACATCACCAGAATATGTTTCAAATGCTTTCTGCACTGCATTTAGGTCATTCCATGGCAATGGCACAGTTAATTGACCTAATTCGGCAGGAATACCGGTAGTACCTTCAAGACGTTCTAGCTCACCATTTGCAAAAACAACGCCACTTCGTGGAGAGGAATCTATATTCCATGTAAGAGTGTCATTTAAGCCATGAAAGTGGCCTTCAAATTTAAAAATAATGCGTTTACCTGTTGCGGCTCGAGCTATTCGAGTTGCATACATAGTGGCTTCTAGCCCTGAATTTACAAGACGTAATTTTTCTGCGCACGGTACCACAGCGCAGAAGCGTTCACTCAACAATTGATGTTTTTCAGTTTCATATTGTTGAAGAAAACCACGTGATAGTGCATGAGTAATAGCCTTTCGTATAACAGAGCTATCATGACCAAGAAAACATGAACCCCATCCCATGATATAATCATCGCACCATTCACCCGATAATAGCTGTATCCTAGGACCAGAAGCATTGCGAATTTGTATTGGTCCGATAACAGACAAATGGTTCCAACCAGCCAATACGTTACCTACACGTGTTTCGTTAATTCTTGTCATCATAATTCCTCATAAATACTCCTGAATAAACTATTCAAAATAGAGATCTCATGTAATTAAATAAGGCTTCATAATTATGAAGCTCTTCTTTCCAACGCTAATGGAAGTAAATTAATTAGCTACTATTTCAGTATGCTATTTAATAATTCTAATTTACTACTTGGTTCACTACTTTAGCTCCAATTTCTATTCACTTATGGATGAACATGGTTTCTTTAAAAAACAGCAAGTATTAATATAATAACCTCAAAGGAATAAATAAGTTTTCATAATTATGCTCCATCTCCAACCAGCCCTTGTGTACTAAGACATGCAGTCTTTTCATCCAAGCAGTCCGTAGAATCAGTGAGATAGGCTACAGAACCAACATTGCTTAAAAATAAAACAAAAGGCATAGGTGTATCGGTATTATGGAAAGCTATTTATGTCACCAGGTTCACTCATGCCTCTTTCCAGTTTTAGAATTTCTTTCAGATTATTGTTAAATTTCAGATCAAATTTGTCCATAATGAATTCCTTAAATTTTAGTAAGTTTATTTTGGCAATCACGCCAATTTTTGATCATCTGTAATAAATGAGCAATCTTAAAGAGACCATAAACTCCGCTTCACAGCTAACAGTTATTTAGAGAAAAATTACTTTCAAAACAACCACGCTACCGCCAATTTATATGCGTGAATGCAATATAAATATAACACTTATCACAAGTTTATTTTTTTACCTTTAATTTAAATCAAAGTCAAACTCAAATAAATATGAACTGTTTTTTTGAGATAAAGATCAAAGATAATTTAAATAAGTGAATATTATTTAATGTTAATTACGAGTTCTATTATTTATTTTTCACAAAAACATGCTACATCAGTAAATTAATTTGATATTTTCCCTATTAGTCATAAATAAAGAAACATTTTCTCGAAAAAATAAATAATTTAACATTCTACGCCAAACAACTTACGAGAACCTCTAAATACTTCCCTTAATCGCGAAATTGAGTAAAATACAAACAATGTCGTTCCTGACAAGGTAACCTCATCATGATGATTCGCTCTTCTCAGCAAAAATATCCTAGTGCAGGTAATTTACCTAAGCGCTATGCTTACTTATTGGAAACATTAAGCATGTTTGAATTACCAGCGAAGCTTCCTGACAGAAAATATCCGAGAGTAATGAGGCGTAAACCGCAAAAATACCCGGTAAAAAGAGAGGCCAGTCAGCTTAACTGACTGGCATTAGGACAAATAGCCCGTTTTTATCTTACTTTAAATAATATCGGCTGACTTGCTGCGCTTTCAGCCAATGATTGACTTTATCATATTCAGCCTGCATCTCACGGCTACGTATTTTCAGTGGTGTGAGATTGAAATAGATCTGGAACGTTGACTGCTGCTTATTCTGTAATGTGGGATCAGCGCCTGACTTCAACAATATCAACGCCAGTTCCGGTGAATTAATTTTAGCTGCAATATGTAACGGAGTATCCCCAACCCGATTAGCCAAGTTGGGGTTAGCTCCTGCTATCAGCAGTAATTTAACCTGAATCTTTCTCCCTACCTGAACCGCAGCATGTAAAGGTGTTGCTAAAGTGACAGGATGAATAATATTCACATCAGGCGAGAATGATAATAAAGATTTGAGATAATCAGGATTGCTGATTTTTGCAGCCGTATGTAAAGCACTTTCTTGTTGTAAACCCGGTTGAGCAGGATCAGCTCCCTCTTTCAGCAAAGTATTAATATCATTCATTCGCTGATTGAATATCGCCCATTGCAACGGATTTATATTTTCTACATCCTGCTGAAAATTCAGTTCAGATTCAAACTCAACGACTTCACAGATTTTCATAATATCCCTTTGCAATTATGCAGAAACGATTATATTTGGTTCGTTAAGTATCACCAAAGACTCCTCTTGTTGTTCATTATTTAAAGATATCCAAGGTTTATATATCGTTAATAATTCCAACACCTTCTTAAGAGAATGTGCATTGAATCCACGCATCAGAGAAGGAAACCATTTGTTCGATTCGCCCCAATCACCATTATATTTCAGTAAAATTTTATGTCCTATCGGCTGAGACACTGGCAGTTTCTGTTGTAATGAATCAAGCACGTCATATTCCACAACATAATGCCGTATCAATCCATTCTCAGCTCTATTTCTGCCCTCTTGTGGTGAAAGCCCCAGATTTTTCATCATACTGTCGGAAACACCAGCTGAATTAAATATCACCGCAGGCTTTCCAACTGATAATGCCGCTGTTGCCGCTAATCCTCCCCCCAAAGAATGCCCAGTAAATAACATATTTTCCCCAAACGTCATTCTGGCAGTACGGGCTAAATCAACAGCCTGATGGTATTGCGCTTCATCAAACCCAAAACCTTGCCGTAAGTTAGTCAATATATCTTTCAAATCGTTAGTACCCGCAAAAGCAACGATATGGAGATCACCATTACGATAAATACCTGCCTGAAAACCCGTTGTTTCATTTCTCAAATTTGCAGGTTCTATCCCTGCATTTAATAACTCGCTATCAGAAAGACGGACATAATCACCAATTCCCATAGTGGTTCTTATATAGACATCATCAGAAATCAAAGCCAACATATAATCAATTTCATGAGATTGTTTACCATTAATCTGTTCCGCTTTAATTCCTGTCATTGATTTTAAATTGATGTTAATACTCTGTTCATTAACTAACGATTGATAAATTCTATTGTTATTTTTAGTCGTTTCTGAGAGAGAAGAGACTTCAGTGGCCGCTTTCTTAATATTCTCGGTTGGAACAGAAGGTGATGTAACAAGCTGAAGATTATTTAAAACAGGAAAATCTGAACCTATTGATAGATTGATACCAATTGATAAACTCATAAAATTCCCTAACGATAGTTGAAAATAATTAGCTATTTAATTGGTGCAATTAATCTATCGGCAGGAAACAACATAAGGTTGAATAAATGTTTAAATTTTGTTAATAAAAATAATGAATTGTGATTTCCATCTCTGATATTAGCGCAATTTCTACCTAGTATTTATCAGCAACTTGGATACCAGTCATCATTTCTATCTCCACATTCATGCAACAAACCAAATCATCAAGAACATCATCCTGGTTATTTGGTCAAACCAATATCTCTGATGCTTGTATACCAACACGAATGAGGATACCTATTGATTCAGCTCAGTTAATTTCATATAGTTACTATAAATATATTGTAACCTTATGGTTTAAATAAATATTTATACCCAATTACAGAGAAATTATTTTAATAAATTTTCAAAAACACGTTACGATATTGAAATATTTATCAAAAATTTCGTTTTAGTGTTCATTAAAGGTTTCCCTCTGATTTTGGAATCGGTAAGCTAACGTCCATCTGGTAATTATATAAAAAGGATTTGCTATGTCCGCATCTCTCACATGGCACGACGTGATCGGTAACGAGAAAAAACAACCTTACTTTCTCGACACACTGGCTTATGTCGCAAAAGAACGTCAGGCAGGTAAAACCATTTATCCGCCGCAACAGGATGTATTTAATGCATTCCGCTACACCGAATTGGCTGACATTAAGGTTGTGATACTTGGGCAAGACCCTTACCACGGCCCTAATCAGGCACATGGCCTCTCTTTCTCAGTTCAACCTGGTATTCCTGCGCCACCTTCACTGGTCAATATGTACAAAGAGCTGGTATCCGATATACCCGGTTTCCAAAACCCAAATCACGGCTGCCTCATCAGTTGGGCCAAACAAGGGGTGCTCCTGCTCAATACCGTATTAACCGTAGAACGTGGTAACGCTCACTCTCACGCAAATCTGGGCTGGGAAACTTTCACTGATAAAGTCATTGCCGCGATTAACGAGCACCGCTCAGGCGTAGTTTTTCTTCTTTGGGGATCTCACGCCCAGAAAAAAGGCAACTTTATTGATACCAATAAACACCATGTTCTCAAAGCACCTCATCCATCTCCGCTGTCTGCCCACAGAGGATTCTTTGGCTGTAAACACTTTTCAAAAGCCAATGAATTGCTGGAAAAACAAGGAATGGTGCCAATTAACTGGACACCTGAGTTGCCACAGTAAAAAAATGCCGCCCCGGTTGGAGCGGCATTAATTATCTACACTGAGCTAAAATTACTTTGATACGGCTACCATTGCCGGACGCAATAAACGGCTATTTAAGGTATACCCTTTCTGCATGACCATCATGACATGATTCGGCTCATGCTGATCGGATTCCATCATGGTCATAGCCTGATGAACTTCAGGATTAAAAGGAATATCAGTGTCGCCGACAACTTCAATACCAAATTTACCAACAGCCCCCAGGAAGGATTTCAACGTCAGTTCAATACCTTCAATCATTGGCGCTATTTCGGTATTGGTGCGATCTGCTGCCTCCAGAGCACGCTCAAGATTGTCAATCACCGGCAACAGTTCATTAGCAAATCTTTCCAGCGCGAATTTATGGGCTTTTTCTATATCTTGCTCAGTACGACGACGGATATTTTCAACTTCAGCTTTAGCACGCAAAATGGCGTCACGTTCACGCTGTTGTGCCTGTCTGAGCTGTTCTTCCAGCTCTGCGACTCGTGGCTCAACAACACTTTCAGTCTCTGATGCTTCTGCTTTATCCGCACTGCTTTGCTGTTCAGATACAACTTCCATATCTTCCGAGACTTGCTCGTCAGGCATTTTTTGTTCTTTACTACTCATGAATATCTCCGCGTATTTGGCATTAATCTCGCTACTTAGCTTATTATGGGGATCTAAACTGGGGATTCAAGGGAACCCGTCATATTGTGAGGACAAAACCTCTTGCTGAAGGAAATTACAACGATGAATAAAAAATTCAAATGCATTGGTATTGTTGGTCATCCTCGTCACCCAGAAGCACTCGCCACTCATGAGATGCTTTATCATTGGTTAAAATCCAAAGGTTACTGCGTCATTGTTGATCGCCAGGTAGCCAAAGATATTGGTTTAAAAGATGCACAGACCGGCGGCCTGACTGAAATTGGTAAACAAGCTGATTTAGCCGTCGTTGTTGGTGGCGACGGCAATATGCTGGGGGCTGCCCGGGTTCTTTCCCGTTATGACATTAAAGTCATTGGGATTAACAGAGGTAATCTGGGTTTTCTGACGGATTTAGATCCTGATAATGCTCTGCAACAACTTTCTGAAGTACTGGATGGCGAATACCGGAATGAACAACGTTTCTTGCTGGAAGCACAGGTCAGAAGAAACGGCCAGAAACCCCGTATCAGTACCGCAATCAACGAAGTCGTTCTCCATCCTGGGAAAGTGGCTCACATGATTGAATTCGAAGTTTATATTGATGAACGTTTTGCTTTTTCCCAACGCTCTGACGGATTGATTATCGCAACACCAACGGGTTCAACTGCTTACTCACTTTCCGCCGGGGGGCCGATTCTAACACCTAACCTGGATGCTATCGTTCTGGTGCCGATGTTCCCGCATACATTATCTGCCCGCCCATTGGTTATCAGTAGCGAAAGCAGTATCAGACTGAAATTTTCCCAAAACAGCAACGATTATGAAGTCAGTTGCGATAGCCAAATAGTTCTGCCTATACAGGATGGCGAGGATGTTATTATTAGCCGCAGCAAACAGAAGCTCAATCTCATTCACCCTAAAGATTATAATTACTTCAATACATTAAGCACAAAACTAAGCTGGTCTAAAAAAATGTTCTAAAAAAACAGGCTTCACTACTTTACTGTATAAAAAACCAGTTTATACTGTATGAAAATACAGGGGTGTTTTTATACACAGGAGAGACATGATGCTCACCCAGTTAACTATTAGCAACTTTGCCATTGTTCGTGAGCTTGAAATTGATTTCCGGTCAGGTATGACAGCCATCACGGGTGAAACCGGCGCCGGTAAATCCATCGCAATTGATGCATTAGGCTTATGTCTGGGCAATCGCGGTGAGACCAACATGGTACGTAACGGCGCTTCCCGTGCTGATATTTGCGCCCATTTTTCTCTTTCTGATGCACCTTCTGCCCGTCAATGGCTGGAAGAACATCAACTTGATGACAGTAATGAATGCTTATTGCGCCGTACCATAACTTTAGATGGCCGCTCAAGAGGCTTTATCAATGGTACAGCTGTACCACTTTCGCAATTACGTGAACTGGGTGCTCACCTTATTCAGATTCACGGCCAGCACGCCCACCAATTACTCTTGGAGAGTGGTCACCAAAAACGCCTGCTCGATACTTACGCTAATCAGTTCAATCTGCAAAATGAGATGAAACAGGCCTATCAGAAATGGCACCAAAGCTGTCAGGATCTGGCACAATTCCAGCAACAGGCTCTTGAGCGCCAATCTCGTCAACAATTACTGGAATATCACCTGAAAGAGCTAAATGAATTAGCCCCACAGCCAGGTGAATATCAAGAGCAAGATAATGAATACAAACGGCTGGCAAACCGTGGTCAGCTCCTATCGGTTAGTCAGAATGCCCTCCAGCTACTGAGTGATAATGATGAGCAAAATATTATCAGTCTGTTGAATTACGCTAAACACGAACTGGCAGAACTCATCACAATGGATGATAAATTCGGTAACCTGCTGACTATGCTGGAAGAAGCATCCATCCAAATTAATGAAGTCAGCGACGAACTCCGCCACTATGGTGATCAACTGGATATGGATCCAAATCGCCTGTTTGAACTGGAGCAGAAAATTTCGCAGCAAATCAGAGTAGCCCGTAAACACCATGTTGTACCGGAAGAGCTTCCCTCACTACATCAACAATTACAGGAAGAACAGCAACTGCTGGCACAACAAGAAGATGATTGTGCTCATCTCTGCGAGCAGGTTAACAGACACCATAAACAAGCATTAAGAGTAGCAGAAAGGCTACATCTGGTTCGCCAGCAATACGCTAAAGAGTTAAGTGAGCTAATTACTAACAGTATGCATCAGCTTTCCATGCCTCATGGTCGCTTGACCGTTGATGTCTCTTTTGCGCCTGAACACTTAAATGCTGATGGCGCAGATAAAGTTGAATTTAATGTCACCACTAACCCTGGTCAGCCACACCAATCACTGGCAAAAGTCGCCTCAGGTGGTGAGCTTTCCCGTATTGCACTGGCAATTCAGGTTATAACGGCTAAGAAAATGGAAACCTCAGCCCTGATATTCGACGAAGTGGACGTGGGTATCAGTGGCCCAACAGCCGCAATTGTCGGTCGTCTGTTACGTGAATTAGGCGAATCCACACAGGTCATGTGCGTCACTCACCTGCCCCAGGTAGCCGGTTGCGGTCACCAGCATTTTTATGTCAGTAAACAGACCGATGGTGAAGAAACTGAAACTCAAATGCAATTACTGGACAAAAAAGCCAGATTACAAGAGCTGGCGCGGCTTCTTGCAGGCAATGAAGTCACAAAAAATACCCTGGCGAACGCAAAAGAGCTGCTGGCAGCATAATATGACACAACTTTTACGGATATTTAGGGTCATAGCTAAAACTTGTAGAGGTTTTCAATCTCGTCAAGGTCTATTATTATCAACACCCTGACTCCTAAAGGAATGTAATTACCATGCGCTGTAAAATGTTGACTGCCGCTGCTGTATCATTCGTTATGCTGATTGCGGGTTGCTCTACGTTGGAACGGGTTGTTTATCGCCCTGACATTAATCAGGGGAACTATCTGACACCTGCTAATGTATCAAAAATCCACAAGGGGATGACCCAGCAACAGGTAGCCTATACATTAGGAACACCCATGTTACAGGACCCGTTTAGTACTCAAACATGGTTTTATGTGTTTCGTCAGCAACCTGGGCATGAAAAAGTGACTCAGCAAACCCTAACACTGACGTTTGACAGTAAAGGTGTACTGACTGACATTAAAAACGAAAACTCATTTACTGAGAATCTTCAATAATCAAAGAGATATAGACAGCGAGTCATAAAAGCAGATGACTGGCTGTCTATTGACAAATTATTGAGCATTGTTTTTAGCCCGTTCAGCACGCTTACGACGCATTTCTTTTGGATCGGCTAACAATGGACGATAAATTTCCACCCTATCACCCTCTTCCAAAATATCCGTCAGCTTGGCGGGACGGCTATAAATTCCAACTTTGTTTTTTTGCAGATCAATATCATTACGCAAAGTCAGCAAACCTGACGCAACTATCGCCTGCTCAACATTCGCACCTTGGGACAATTTCACAGTACGCAGATATTGGCGGTCAGGCAATGCATAAACAACTTCGATATTGATATCAGGCACTATAAACCTCGCGTGCACGTAGAGTAAAAGCCTGTATCATACTTCCGGCCAACTCCTTAAAAATCTTGCCGAAAGCTAATTCAATCAGCTTATTAGTGAATTCAAAATCAAGGTGAAGCTCAACTTTACAGGCATCTTCACTCAGAGGTATGAACTGCCAACCTCCCATCAACTTACGAAAAGGCCCATCCACCAGTTGCATATTAATGCTTTGGTTATCAGCCAGGATATTCCGGGTAACAAAAGTCTTACTTATACCCGCTTTGGAAACATCGACTGAAGCAGTCATCTCATGACGGCTGATACTCAACACACGGCTGCCGACACACCCCGGAAGAAAATCCGGATAAGAACTCACATCATTGACCAATTTGTACATTTGTTCCACGCTGTACGGTACTAACGCAGAGCGACTAATCTGTGGCATATCATTTCCTGTAAGGCTCAATTGTGGCAAATAATATCACCTATACGTGATTAAAGAAAAACCTGTCAGCGTATAATGCAATAAATACTCATTAATCAGCAAATATGCTGCGGGAAAAGATTTCTTTCATCAAAGCATTCAGTATAATGCATACACTATGACAAAGAAAAAAGCACACAAACCCGGTTCGGCAACCATTGCCATGAATAGACGAGCCCGTCACGAATACTTCATTGAAGAAGAATTTGAGGCTGGCCTCTCGTTACAAGGATGGGAAGTCAAATCACTGCGCGCTGGTAAAGCAAATATCAGCGACAGTTACGTTTTACTCAAAGATGGCGACGCTTATCTTTTTGGTGCCACCATCACTCCGTTAAATGTAGCTTCTTCCCATGTCGTCTGTGATCCTATGCGTTCACGCAAACTCTTACTTAATCAGCGCGAACTTGACTCATTATATGGTCGAGTCAATCGTGAAGGTTATACCGTTGTTGCCTTATCTCTCTATTGGAAAAACGCCTGGTGCAAAGTCAAAATTGGCGTAGCAAAAGGCAAGAAGGCGCACGATAAACGTTCAGATATCAAAGAACGTGAATGGAAATTAGACAAAGCACGTATTATGAAGAATGCCGGACGATAATCTCTGGCATTATAGTTTAATATTCTGATATACTTGTTTTTAACATACTTGGGGCTGATTCTGGATTCGACGGGATTCGCGAAACCCAAGGTGCATGCCGAGGGGCGGTTGGCCTCGTAAAAAGCCGCAAAAAAATAGTCGCAAACGACGAACAATACGCAATAGCAGCTTAATAACCTGCATATAGCCCTCTCTCCCTAGCCTCCGCTCTTAGGACGGGGATCAAGAGAGGTCAAACCCAAAAGAGATCGCGTGGATGCCTTGCCTGGGGTTGAAGCGTTAAATCTAATCAGGCTAGTTTGTTAGTGGCGTGTCTGTCCGCAGCTGGCAAGCGAATGTAAAGATTAGACTAAGCATGTAGTACCGAGGATGTAGGAATTTCGGACGCGGGTTCAACTCCCGCCAGCTCCACCAAAATTCTCCATCGGTGATTACCAGAGTCATCCGATGAAGTCCTGAAAGCCCGCACAGCACAAGCCCTGCGGGCTTTTTTATGCCTCCAGTTTGTCCCGTGAAGTCCGAAACCCACTAATTAAATCCGAACCTTTTAGGCACCTCATAAAGCATTATTGTTTTTGAAGTGCCTAAAACTATGGAAACCCGGCAATGGCAAGACAAACCAAACCTCTATCCGTTAAAGAAATCGAATCCGCCAAGTCTAAGGAAACGGACTACGTTCTCTATGATGGTGATGGCCTTGAGTTACTCATCAAATCCAGCGGCAGCAAAATCTGGCAGTTTCGCTACATTCGCCCTGTTACCAAAAAGCGTGCGAAGAAGAGTATTGGCCCCTACCCGTCAATTACCCTTGCCGATGCCAGAAACCACCGGGCAGAGTCTCGCTCTCTCCTGGCGAAACAAATCGATCCTCAGGAGCATCAGCAAGAACAACTGCGCAGTTCGCTTGAAGCCAAAACCAATACTTTCCAACTCGTCGCTGAACGTTGGTGGAATGTGAAGAAAGCCAGTGTGACAGAAGGCTACGCAGATGATATCTGGCGCTCTCTAGAGAGAGATGTCTTTCCTGCGATTGGCGACGTCAGCGTTACAGATATTAAAGCTCATACACTGGTTCAGGCCGTTCAACCTGTCCAGGCCAGAGGAGCTCTTGAAACCGTCCGTCGACTTTGCCAACGTATCAATGAAGTCATGATATATGCCCAGAACACGGGTCTGATCGATGCTGTTCCAAGTGTTAATATTGGCAAAGCCTTCGAAAAACCGCAGAAGAAGAACATGCCCAGCATTCGTCCGGATCAATTGCCTCAGTTGATGCAAACGATGCGGACAGCCAGCATCAGCCAGTCAACACGGTGCCTGTTCATGTGGCAACTTCTTACTATTACCCGCCCTGCCGAAGCGGCTGAGGCTCGCTGGGATGAAGTGGATCTGGAAGCGCGAGAATGGAAAATCCCCGCATCACGGATGAAAATGAACCGTGACCATACTGTTCCATTGTCAGATCAAGCAATGGCCGTTTTAGAAACGATGAAACCGCTAAGCGTAAATCGAGAGTTTGTCTTTCCCAGTCGTATCAAACCGACTCAATCAATGAACAGTCAAACCGTTAATGCATCACTAAAACGCGCAGGTTTTGGTGGCGTCCTTGTTTCACATGGTCTGCGATCTATTGCCAGTACGGCCCTTAATGAACAAGGCTTTCCGCCTGATGTCATTGAAGCAGCACTGGCACATGTGGATAAGAATGAGGTTCGTCGTGCTTATAATCGTAGCGATTACCTCGAACAGCGTCGTCCGATGATGCAGTGGTGGGGTGATTTTGTTATGGCAGCGGACCGTGGGAGCATTATTCAAGACGGGGTTAGGGGAATAAGACTTGTTGGATGACATAGATACAGGCGCCTAATATGGGCGCTTGTATTTTTAGTTCAAATTTAATATTACTACTACTCGCTGACTCTTTTTTTTCTGCTTACATTATTATCAAAAGCTTGTCTGACACTCTCAACATCTCTTGACCAAGATTTTAAGATAGTATCAGCTAAGGCATCCTGACTAGTAGTTGATAATCGGTATTTTTTACTTTGGTTATTAATTACAAAATTCGACTCTTCAACGAATTCCCATAAAGGGTCAATGAGGGCATTAACTGCCGCAGCTTTACTTTTCCAACCACCTGTTGGGGCAAACGTATTAATAAGATCTACTAGTTTGTTCTGAATGATGATGTAGACTTCAGCTTTGCTTTCTCCGCCCTTCTTTCCAACTTTAACTCTAGTGCGTGATAGTTCTTTTTGTTTATCAGCATAAACCTTGAACCAGACCATTCCGATACATTTATTAACTCAACAACCACCGACTAAAGTCGGTGGGTTAGTGATTAACGGACTGAAAGTCCGGATACGCATCGACTGAACGATGCGTCAATTATCCAGCCTGAAGTTATCATTCGGGTTTGGTTCAAAATGATGCTCCAGATAGGCCTTTATCATCTCTTCCGTTAATTGACCTACCGTCGCACAAAAATAGCCTCTGCCCCAAAAATGCTGACCCCAGTAACGATTTTTCAGGTGAGCAAACTCTTCAAACAACTTGTTCGCTGTCCTTCCCTTTATTCGCCTCATGATTTCTGAGGGCGCTAAGGTCGGAGGACAACTCACCAGTATGTGTACATGGTCTTTGCTCACGACTCCTTCTATTATCCTGATTTCAAACGCTTCACATGTCTGACGAACTCACTCTCGTACCCGTAGGCCAACTTCACCTATCAGAACTTTGTATCTGTATTTCGTTACCCACACGAAATGATACTCAATCTGAAATACCGTGTGGCTGCCATATCTGTAATCCATATTGCACCTCTCGTGCAATAGAGTATCGCAGCTAAAACTGACCGACTAAAGTCGGTGGTTTTAACCTTTCATATGGAAAAATAAACCAAACGAGATATTTAATGCCTCAAACGCAATGCGTTCATTATCCGACATTACCGACTGTCCCCATTGATACGCCATTGAGGCATAAATCAGATGTGCGACAAAGACGTCATCAATACGTACAGGCTCACGAATTAAAGGAAAGAAAGTCTCTCGATAAATACGATTTTTCAAGTCTCGCCAGCATTCCTGTATAGGGTCGTATAATTCAGTGTATTCATCTTTTGTCTGTAATGAACCATTGACTATATGATTTTTATATTCCTGGAGGTGAGGATCTGAGTACAGTTTTACACGCATCCCCACTTTCTTAGAATCCAGTATTGCTTCCTCATTCTGGCTAGCTCTTTTTGCATCACTGGGTAGCGAACATCCAGCACTTCAGCATATTCCTTCCACTCACAGTGTGACATCTCTTCAGAGAGTTCCTTGCTTTTTCGGCTAATTTCTTCACAAAACCCAGCAGAAGAAAAAATAAAATTGTTATATATCAATTTGTTACCCTCGTAAAAAATGTTTTTTTGGTACCCGGATTTTTTGTATAAAGATTTACCATTACTCTTCCGTAACCAAACTGAACTAATGAAAGGTAACTTAACATGAACACATCTAACGTCAGAATCCTTCGTTTGTCCGACGTCGTGAACAAAACTGGCATAGCCCGTTCAACCATCTATGATTGGCTAAATCCAAAATCTCCACGCTACGATGCAACTTTTCCAAAACGACGTCGCCTAGGTAAACAATCTATTGGCTGGCTGGAGGCAGAGTTAGACGAGTGGCTTTTACTTCGCAATCCAGTAGATTCGTGAGTCTTTTTAATCGCCATATCAATTTAACAAACTGATTTATAGGCAATAATAGTCTAGGACTTATACATTTCAAAACAGGATATTATCACCAAACTCTGTAGGTGTGATGCTTTCATCTGTTAATGAAAAATAATTATCAAGCAGCAATAAATCAGTAAACCTATTACTCAGCAAGCTCAAGAATCAATTAATGACACTACTAAGGAGTAAAGAGAGGAGAGGAGATCTTAAGCAAAAAATATTCAGGACAAATAATTTTTTAGTTATCAGACAGACCACTTTGCGAGTATGCCAATCACCGTTTCATCATTTTTTTGCGCATTCCTTCGAAGTTAGAAAAGTCTGGTGTGTCAAAAAATAATTAATGATACCGGTATCTTGCCTATGCGTTTTTTTGCTTACTTCGCTTGTGCGAACACGGATGGTGCTAGAGAAGTCAGACAGCACTTTACCTTTCAGGAAATCTGCGAATTTTTTACTGTTCCATCAGAAAATGTAGTTATTGAGATTGTTGATATTCAACAACCGTTTGCAGACCAACGCCTACTGAAGGAACTAATCAGGGAAAAAATGAACCGTGGCGACACAATTATAATTACGGACTTAAGCTGTCTCGGCAGAAATGTCACAGACATTGAGGAAGCATTATTTTTTTGTTTTCGTAAAGAGATAAATATCTACTGCTATCACCCTAATACGAGGATAGAACCAACAGAAGGATGCTGTATGTCATTTTTGATAACCGTTCAAAAAAAAGTAGATATTCACAATCTGAAATCAACCAGGAGCAGATACAGAAAAATGAAAAAACCACTAGGGAGAAAAAAAGGCAGTAAATATGAGATGAGCGTCTATAAACTTAAGCTAAAAGGACACACACAATTACAAACAGCTAAAATATTAGGAATCAGTATTTCAACAGTTAAACGTCACTGGAAAAATGGAATTATCGGTTAATTCAGCAAGCTAATTGCAGAGTAAGTTTTAAACAGTCATCACAGGCTGGGGCTAACTTCATCTTAAATTTAGATGTAGGAAAAGGTATTATAATATAATGGCTATATCCTCTTACTACCTGTTAATAGTTAGCTAAGAGATATATTACCAGTCAGATCATAACAGTATTCCAGTACTAAGATCTGATGTCAGTATATACCTCTAATCTTGAGCAAGTATAGCCCTGCCTGTGTGGCAATAACAAATACGGTCTGCTGAAAACCGTAGGATCACTACACAGGTATATACTATGAAAACGTACAGAGGAACACACGGATTACACAACGAAGATAATCTTGATCAAATGATTGGGGTAATTGACAACGCGAATAACGAATTTAGTAGCATCATGGCTTTGCGTGTTGATCTTCATTATCCAAAAATATGGGATCGAGGTGATACCCCGTCTTGTTTCCCCAATCTTGAACCAGGAGCAATATCCCGGTTCATTAACTCATTGCATGAGATACTGGAAGCCAACGAGTGGCGCAGGGAGCGCAACGGAGTTAGGGTTCATCCCAACACCTTACGTAGTATGTGGGCCAAAGAATTCAGTGAGTCTGGGAAATGCCATTTTCATATCTGTCTGGTATTCAACAAG
The DNA here is from genome assembly GCF_000517265.1 of Photorhabdus khanii NC19. Classification (GTDB taxonomy): domain Bacteria; phylum Pseudomonadota; class Gammaproteobacteria; order Enterobacterales; family Enterobacteriaceae; genus Photorhabdus; species Photorhabdus khanii. Next base: position 612,045 of record NZ_AYSJ01000002.1, on the reverse strand, counting down.
CAGGCTTATTACTACTTAGGGGACGGCAAAAGCGAAGACTCGTTGAAAGGGATGATCACCAAAGCCTGGTACAGCGCGCTTAATCTGAAACTGGATGACTGCCCAGCGCTGGTTCATTTTCCTGAGAACTGCAAATATGTTTTGGACAAATATTCACCTGATTATCTCTATAACTATGGCATGCTGTTTGTGCGCCTGGATTACCTGACCAAACTTGAAAGTAAAATTTACGAGAAGGGTGAAAGGAACTTCGGTTGTAGCCGGAAATAGCAATCTGAATAGGCCTTCTCTGTGTGGGAAGGCCTTTTTTTACGTCAGAGTTACGTAATATGCCCCACGATCGCACAAATTAACCGGTAATCAGTGACGTAGAAGATCTCCGGGCTATCAGCGCTTTGCTCACAGATAAAGAAGACCCAAGCCTTATCTTTTAATCTTTTTGCTTTAGCTTCCTGTGCCTCTGTCCGAGTGTAAGTATCCCGCATAATCGTGCCATTCACATTTAGAGATCTTTCGGCATACTCACTCTGCCAACGAAGGAGATCGCTATGCGTAAAGCCCGTTTTACTGAGCATCAGATCATTGCCGTGATTAAGTCGGTTGAAGCCGGACGAACAGTTAAGGATGTCTGTCGGGAGGCCGGTATCTCTGAAGCCACTTACTACAACTGGAAGTCTAAATACGGAGGCATGGAAGCTTCTGATATTAAAAAGATAAAGGAGCTCGAGGACGAGAACCGACGCCTTAAACAGATGTTTGCCGATCTCAGTCTTGAGAACCGGGCACTGAAAGATGTTATCGAAAAAAAGCTTTGAAACCAGCCTTTAAGCGTGAGCTGGCAACGCATCTGATAACGACATTCGGACTCAGTATTCGTCAGGCCTGCCGGAGTCTGAATCTGAGCAGAACTGTTTATCATTACCGCCCGGATACTACTCGTGATGAACCTGTCATTTTCGCATTACAGGCTGCCGCCGAACGGTATCCACGATATGGTTTTCCAAAGTTATTTCAGATTCTGCGGCGACAGGGATACCAGTGGAATCATAAAAGGATCCACCGTATTTACTGTCTGCTTAAGCTGAATTTTCGCCGCAAAGGTAAACAGCGTCTGCCTGTGCGTAATCCATCACCGCTGGCTACACCTGAAGCGTTAAACCAGAGTTGGTCTGTTGATTTCATGCATGACGCTCTGATTTGCGGTCGTCGTTTTCGCACGTTCAATGTCGTCGATGACTTTAATCGAGAGGCATTGTCGATCGAGATAGACCTGAATCTACCAGCCCAACGAGTGGTCCGTGTACTCGATCGGATAGCGGCAAACCGTGGCTATCCGATAATGCTACGCATGGATAATGGCCCGGAGTTTATCTCTCTGACGCTGGCTGAATGGGCAGAGATGCATGCGGTAAAGCTGGAATTTATCAAGCCGGGGAAACCAACTCAGAATGCTTTTATAGAACGTTTTAACCGAACGTATCGCGCAGAAATACTCGATTTTTATCTGTTCAGAACCCTGAATGAAGTGCGGGAAATGACGGAAAGATGGCTATCAGAATACAACAATGAACGCCCGCACGAATCGCTGAATAACATGACACCGGAGGAATACCGCCTGCAACATAACAAGGCCGGGATCTCAAAAAGTGTATGGAACTAAAACGGGTCTATTTACAAGAGCAGCTTCCAACTCTTTGCGTACCACAGTCCGCTTGGCTTTTGACCACCCAGCCCAGTTTATATGGATCTGGTAACTTCGGGAAGGTTTACGCTTTCCGGATTCGTCTTCCGCCCACTCGCCAGACAACGGGATGATGAGTTTTTCATCATCTTCAACAAATTTGTTCCAGAGTAGTTCAGCATAAAAGATCTTTGGCTCCGGGTAGGGCTGAATTTTACTTTGGAGCTTTTTAAACACCTCTGAGTAAGTTTGCCCCTTGATACCAGGAACGTTTAGCGATATTCCTCGATCATATGGGAAGCGGATGAAGGCACGGCAAATATTGCGGATAGCATTCACTTGACGCCGGGATTGTCGTTCGGGTGAATTACCTTCACCAGATGCTGAGGATGCTGAACGCGTCGAACTGGACTTGCTTTCATCACCTGCGATACTTGGTTCAACAACCGGGCGTTGTTCAATCAACTTTAATCCCGAGGGCATTAAACCTGGAGCACTGTCCAGTATGTTGCGGACACTCTCCTTCTGGCCCTGGCGAATTACTGTGCTTTCAGCATCAGCATCACATTCATGATGATGTTGAATATGGCGTTTCTTTTTAAAATAGGCTCTGACTTTTTTATCTTTTTCCCATGCAGCAGGATGCATGGTTATACCACATCCCCAGCACACGTAGCCTTCAGTATCAACGCTATCCAGCAGCCAGAGATCCTCAGCCTCGACGATCTCACGGGTGCGTTTATCACGAGCAGATTCCATCACTTTCTCCTTATCGCAGAACGTTTGTATAGGCTCGTAGCCTTCATTCAAACCGCTGTTCCCTTTCCCTATCTTCCCGTTGTTCGCGTTCTTTTTGGCGTTCCACCCACTGAATCATTTTTTCACAAACAACTTTGGCAGCCTCGGCGATATCTGGACGCGCGTGTTTGCTCAACGTACTGATGGCCCTAGATCTAGCTTGCATTATGTTCGCCAGGCTACCAGTCCAGGAAGATGGAGTAATGCGCTCAGCAAAAGACTCCAGTACAGCTAGTGGCTCAGGTGAGGCCTCTAACAGTTCTATAGCAGCTTCGTGTAGGGTCAGTACACTCTGTTCACCATTCTTTGACCAAAGAGTTACGCCACCAGCTATAGCAGGCCCAGCACTGGGACATTTCTGGCGTGGCACCATGCAATTAAAACGTTCGTATTTAACCTGAGGTTTGCTTAAGAAGGGAACTAAGTGCCTGAGGCACGATCAAAGTTTTTGTCAAAGAAAACAAAATCGTGGAGATCCTCAGGCAGGTTTAATTTAGAAGAACTTTACTGCTGCGTCGATGACTTTTGCCAAAAATTTATTCCTCTCTGGTATCAACAGTTAATTGAAAATGGTTTGCTCAAACGTCGCCGCGAAGCTTCCCTTTCTCTCAGTGAAGTCATGACGATACTCATTTTATTCCACATGAGCCATTATCGTGATTTTAAAACGTTTTATATTCAGCATGTTAAACACTATCTTCAGGCCGATTTTCCCCAGTTGGTCAGCTACACCCGGATGTTAACCTTGAAGCAAAGGGCGCTCATTCCTCTCTGTGCTTTTCTTTCGTCACGCAAGGCCCAAACCCAGGGGATCGCTTTTATTGATTCAACCAAAATTGCCGTTTGCCACAATCTCCGTATTCCCCGTCATCGCGTATTTCAGGGCGTCGCACAGCGAGGGAAAACCAGTACCGGCTGGTTTTATGGCTTTAAACTTCATCTGGTTATCAATGATTGTGGTGAACTTCTGGCAGTGAAGTTGACCTCAGGAAATAAGGATGATCGCCATCCCGTCAAAGCGCTGGTACAAGGGTTAACCGGATGTTTATATGGCGATAAAGGGTATTTGTCGCAGGCTTTGTGCGATGAACTGGAAGCAGAAGGAATAACGTTAATCACTCATGTCCGTCATAACATGAAGGCAAAAGAATTATCTCTCTGGGATAAGCTGATGTTAAGAAGGCGATTTTTGATAGAAACGGTCATGGATCAGCTTAAAAATATTTCTCAGATAGCGCATTCAAGACACCGCAGTCAGCTCGGTTTTTTATTGGAAATCGTCGCTGGCCTAATTGCTTATACATTCCAACCTAAAAAACCGAGCTTGAATTTACGGGATTGTGATATCGCTATTTTTAAACGAAGCTGAGGTTATTTATCTTTGCAAGGGGATAAGTGCGAAGCCAGCACGACGATGAGACTGTCTTCTTCGCTGCTGTTCCTCAGTACCTTCAAAAATGCGATTGAGAAATGCTTCTGGCATCAACGAAACTGTCGTTTCAATGGTTTTATCAAAATCAAACATATATCCATAGAAGTCATCAACGACACCGAAGATTGTGTCCAACCACTCAATTTTTTTTGCCTCATTACCATCGAAACGCAACGCGGCATCGATAACTCGTTCCATGTAATAATCAATTGTCCCTCTTTGGCCTCTGTCGCTGTTTTTAATCCTCCGGATTGCTGCAGCAAGACCGATCAATCGAAAGTCTGCACCAAGTGTATCTGCAGATTTATCTTTACCATGCAGTATCATGGAGAGCGCATGCAAAATGACATTATCTCCGCTTACTTTACTTAGGAGCCGCTCAGCAAGATCGAGGACACGAACTCTCGGCAAATTGGCGTATTGTTCTCGCCATAGAATCGGCTCATACATGAAAGGGCGAATGTCTGGATCATCCAAATGCTTCATGCAGCGATCCAAATCATTTACCGTAAATTTCCCCCAAGGATGCAAGCCAACCAATACCTGTCTAAGTTCAGGATGCTGCACACATTGGTCGAGAAACTCCTGTGCTAATGCTGGATCGACAGAGTCAACTTCTTCAATGAAGCCACCTATGACTCCAAAGTCTTTATTAACATCTGGCTGCTTTTCTATTTGTTCAACAAGTCGCTGCCAACAAACACGTAGATCATGTGCCCCTCGAGCAAGTCCTCGACCAAAGACGGCACGATAGGGCATTCCACCGATGGAGAACAGCTCTGCTCCTAACTCCTCGAGCACATGATTTGATAAGGCAAAGTCCTGTCCCAATTGAAGTGCTTTGGCTTCCATTCGTTTTCCGGCTGCTGCATATTTATTGGAGTCCTCATGGTCAAAATCCGCATCCAGTGCCCAATAATCATGATTTGTACTCAACACATATGTCTTTATTGTTGGAATTAACTCAGTGGGCTCCAATTCCTTCTCTAAGGCAGCAAGATTGTCCGGCAATTGCTCAACATCATCTCCATCGCTACGCTTGGTATAGTCAAAATAGACCGTTGAACGAACGGCTTTCCAACCTTCCCCCCAAGGACTAAAAGCATTTAATGTACGGGCAGCATCGACGAGTTTGTCTCGCATCGCTTCTTGAAACCAAATTCCCCTAAATTCGTTAGCGAGGATTGATCGTGCGGGCCCTTCAAGCTCAGGATTTCCGGAAGTCCCTAAATGGACCACAATGTCAATGAAGGCGCTGCGCCACTCTATAAGTTCATCATAGTTGGGTTCGTATCCATAGTCTCTGGGTCGGGCTCCAAACTCAGTTACCCCAAATCCTGACCACGGCGGGCCATCCAAGGCAGTTGACAGCATTTTGAAGCCCAGAGATCTACGCGTAACCATGCTTGATGCAAGGCATTCGTTCATTAAAGCAATACGCTGACTCAGGGATGCGTGAGTACCAGACAGGTACGCCTGGAAAAACCTTGGGACCATGTTTCGAGCAGAATCCTGGTCATTATTATCGGCTTCATCGTCTGCCATTCGAATAAGGAGCCTAGCGCATCGCTCAAAGGCGTTCGGTTCGTATGCCAATACTTGTAAAAGACGGAGAACGCTTCGCCGCTGCGGGTTGTGGCCCGGTTCCATACCTTTAAAATCAGATGAGGAGAGTACGGCCTCAATTCGGTTGAGTAATGCTTCAGGTGCAACCGGCCCGATATACTCAAGTATTCGTGCCGAAACATCATTTAATTCGATTATTCCCCCAGCATACCTTCAGGCTGAAGCCAAGCCTCAACAACCTCTTTCGCAACAGGATGGTCGTGCAACAACCCCAGGCGGTGGGAAAAAGACATTAATAAACGCTCACAATCCGGAGCTTCAAAAGTCGCCCTAAGTTGAGCAACGGGAATACTGTTAAGTGCGGATGCTGCCAATCTATTCGCAATGGCATGAGGTAAGATAGCTCTCCAGTGAGCTCTTTTCTGGACAACGTGACGTTCCATCAGCTTCGTAACGGCTTTGAATAACTGGATTTTGGAATACCCTAAGAGCACACCCAATATTTCTAGTTCGTCGGTAACAGCATCTGGACTAGAGACCGAGAACGAATATACCAGAGACAATATTTCAGCTTGCTCCCGTAAATCCCCGTCGGGTTGATTACGTTGTTCAAACAAGCGATTAAACAACTGCGCATCAGAAAGCAGAGCCAAACTCTCACCTTCCTCGCCTCTCTCCGCTATAGCCAAAGCAACTCTTGCATTCCCATCTGCAAACTCAGCAATCCGACGGGCATTATTCTGACCAATAGCAGGAAAGCGACGGAGAAGAAGTTGCTCTGCCACCTCCGGACTATCTGTCTCTATGTGGATGACCTCAGTTGTCTGTGGTTTGTCATCCCTAATGTCGTACTCGATCGTGATGAGACTTACTTCTCTTCCAGCGGCTGATACTTTGCTGGCAAGTGAAGCGTGTAGTTCTGATGGGCAATTATCAAGGATCATGATGGCTCGTCGGCCCTCAGCGATCAGTTTATCAAGCATCGCCGTAGCAGAAGGTACTGGCTCAGATCCAGTATCAACATAAATAGCTACTGTCCGGTCAAGCGCATCTGTTCCAACTGTTTCATCGAAGAGTGCCTGAACGATCCGGGTCTTCCCAACACCAGACAATCCTGTAATACGAACCTCCTTATTCGTCGACCGAATAAGGGCTCGCATTGGACTAATTGCTTCATCAATTTTGAGTTTTTGCCCCTTTCCCGATGGCAAAGTAATGCTTACACCAGGGGCTGAGATTAAAGTGTCCGTAACACCTTGTGGTGGATTGCTCCACGCACCGTACGGTTGCCACCTTGTCCAAGCTTCCCTTTTACCCACAGCATGACTGATGGGTGTTGGCGCAACCATTGAATGAGTTTGGAACGGTCGTAGAAATCAAGATGAAGATTGCTTTTGTTAGGATCATCTTCTACTGCATCCCACATTGCTTTGAGACGGCCCGCCTTACCTGACGGTGAGCAATCATCGCCCAAACTGACAATGATGTAACTGCCTTGCTTTTGGGCTTGTTCAGAAATGAGCGATGAAAGCGCTTTGCCAGTGCCCATTTCCTTCTTGATTGCAACCTTTGGCATCTTATGTTTCTTTGCCTGAAACACGGTATCAGGCCTTACAAGAAAGCCAACTTTCAGTTGGTCAACTGGAACCTGAACTTGGATATCAACGCCTCCGTCAGGGGCTGTGATTGAACCAGACCAATTTACACACGCTGGGCTATGACCATGCATTGCCACTTCAGCTTCCGCAAGCCGAGCAATCAACTCTTCTAGCTGAGTATCGGAGAGCCGAAGTAATTCGTCTTTTTCAATGTCAAAGATTGCCACGCCTTCACCTTAGTAAAAATTTCTTTCATGGTTCTTATACTAGGGACACTCATTCATCCGTTCCTCGCTCTTAAGAGCAAGTAAGCGCTGTTTAAGTTTTTTCGCTTTGCCGGGATGGAACCGGGCGAATAGATGTACCAAGCCCAATGTTTGTGCATAAGGGCCTTTATCGAACTCGATTATCTCGCCCCTCAGGAAAGCCAGCTCTAAATGATGCACCGCCGAGCGTATCTGGCTTTGTCTGGCAGCAGAGAGACCGGGCTTTGAGTTCACCGACAGCCGAGTAACTTCCATCCGTTTTCCGGACGTTTTGATTTCGTGTTTGGTTCGTTTTGGCTGGTAACCGTGTCTGAAAAGCATGCCATAAACACAGGCTATCACATCCGTTTTAGTCGGATTATCAAGAAAGTTTACTGAAGAAACGGCAATATCATCAACGTAGCGGGAGTAAATTAGTCCTCGAGCCCGAAGACTGGCTTGCAGTGCCGGTTCATCTTTCCAAAACGCCAGGTTAGCCAGAAATGAACTAGTGATTGCACCCTGAGGTAGCTCCCCCTGCCGGGTCGTCAGTTTGGCCAAACACTCAGCTACTTCCTTATCGAAACCAAAAAAATGCCGCCATATGCTTTGCACTATTACGGCTGAAGTTGACGGGAAAAAACGCGTGATATCTTCGTTAATAACAATTTGTCGCGCCAGCGTGCAAAGATGCGTTAATTTTATAGTCACAGCCTTTCAGGCTACCTGTCAGATATGCCGGGTATACAACATAATCCAGAATGTTGCGCCTAATATTGCGTTGTATGTTTTTAAGGGGTTCATATGCATCCCAAGTCTGGCGCGCACTTCCGTCAGGCTTAGTTATTGTGCTGGCGAGCCGGTACATCTTATCTGCCCGACTGGCTAGGCTGAGGAGTTCGATAAGAGATATGTTCAGCGCTTTTGATAGCGCTGTCATACTGCTGATGCGTCGTCTACTGTAGAAGGGTGAGTCAAGCGGAGTGTGAATCATTAAGCAGCTCCAATGCGGTACGTGCAAGTTCCCCCTGGAGTCCTTTATCAATACCGTTAAGATCACCGGCCTCGGCAGCAATAAAGAATATAATGCTGACAGGAATGTTGAGAGCAGTAGCAATGCTGTTAAGAGTTGAAAGCGTTGGATCACGCTTATTGTTTTCAAGCATGGAAAGATAGGAAACTGAGCATTCTGCCTTCTGCGCCAAATCCGTCTGTGATATTCCCCTTCTGGTTCGACATAACTTGATGGCCTTTCCGATATTCATAATTAACCCCGCAAATAAATATTGGGCCTGCTGCGTCTTGGCTCTGTTGCATTATTTCATCCAATCATCAATGTTTGTGATCAGACGAAGCACAACGTCAATAATACGTAGTGCCCGGAAGACAATATCGTCAAACCGGAACCCGCTTTTTACCGGGCTGTCACGATGAATGCGTAACTGACGCAATACATCTTCCAGCTCTGCCAGAGCGCCAGCATCGAGTTGGCTGCAGTGAGCATCGCGCAGCTTTTCAAGCGTTGCGATGGTGTTCTTTAAAGTATCGTGTTTCATATTGCTCTCCTTTGAATCGGCAAAACGCCGAAGCCCCGTAACAAGGCGATGGCCGAAAGGAGCCAACCCGATGCGCAAGCCCAACACCAGTCTTCGCGACGATGAAGCCCCGTTTATTCCGATAGTGCAGTTGCCCAGTAGCCGCATATCGCGACTGGCTACATATCACCATCATGACGAACGTGCTTCAGACTGACCGATTACGCTGGTCTGCCCGTCAAAATCTCCAACACCGGATGAAGGAGCGGCCTGATAAGCAGGCAATTACGCTAGACCTTCGCTGTTACGATGAGAACAATCATTTTAAAGAACACGGCTCAGGCGGTACGCCTGACCTGTGATGAGTAAACCATATACTTCAAGTTTAGGCAATAAAATTTCACTGACAGTGAAATTTTATTGCCTGCTCAGTACACCTCATGCCTGTGGCTTCAGGTCTGCTTTGAGCGAGGTTCGGAAGTTCTCAATTGTTCTCGTACAAGATAGGCATACTAACATTGCCGTATTTTAATCAACGGCGAGCAGGTCAGTTATCGCCTTACGGTATCCGAGCTCTTTGATATTGCGGTTAGGTATTCTCTCAGCATCAGGCACAAAATTTAAATCATGCCAAAGTAGTTGTCCGTAGCTGTTATGAATAGCTGAAGCAAAGCTATTACTGTCGCCTTTGAATATTTTGTTGCAAGGGTAGTTCTGAAACGCAACTGAGTTGTTCGCTCATATCCACGTGGCCTTGACCAACACTGACACGTGCTGACTGTCTCCAGCCGATATGAGTTGACAAAGCAATGCCAACCATTTGAAAAAAGATTTCAAAAGGCTACTTCAGGCTAAGAGGAGTCTTTCACAGGTACTGAAAAAGAGGCTGAAATTAGTAAAAAAACGGTTTTACATTGACTTAAAGTGCACATTCTCGCTATTAGTCTTCAAATCCTATTTGAAAAACCGTTTCGTTAGGAGTTCCCATGAATGAAGATTTCCCTCTCCTAGATTTGCATGCCTTATTTGAAGAAATGGGCGAGCAGACTAATGGGGTAAAGTTTGAACGCTCGTTTGACGATATAGCCAAGAACAACGTCTTGGTTGTCGCTGAGCTTGTCAGTTTTGAGCGAGACAGCACGGTAGCTTTACTCGCTAGCCTTCTCACTCTTCCCGCACACCAATCTCAGTGTTTGCGCTTCGAACTCCTGACAACCCTTGCTCTAATTCACTGCCAAGGCCAACAGGTAGCCTCGGTCGATGACGCGAGACGCTGGCATGCTGCTATAGGGGCGTCGAGCAGTGTCATTGGAGAGGATCCAGCAGAAGATGTATTCGTATCCCTTGTTGGAAACGAGAGGGGCGATTACCGCGTGCTGGAAGGGATTTGGGAGGCCGCAGGTTTTTATACGCAGTTGATGGTCGATATTGTCTCCGCCATGCCGGATACGCACCGCTATCGCTCGCTTAAACGTGCGATACAGGCATTCCTCCGCCTCTCAGATGTCGTTTGTGCCCGCTCTGGCTTACACCGTTTTCAGGGGGGAGCAGACGATTTTCCTAGCTCTCTTGACACTGGTGGTCTTGATGCGAAAGCGCTCTGTTCACGTGTAATGTTGTCCGATCGTTTGCTCCGGGCAGAGGGGGTCGCAGTCGCTGACTTGGCACCTTTCATTCTCGATTCATCTCAGATAAGTACACTTGGCAATCAAGCCCCAGGGGAAGGAATACTTGAACAACGGCCGCTGCTCCGCACGCCCGGTGGTCTTGTGGTTGTGCTTCCCACTGCCATGACCATAGCACTTCGCCAGGCAGTGATAACATTTGCAAAGCGCACAGAAGAATTGGGCGCTCTAGACCAAGCGTTAGCCAACGCCTATAAACGTACCTTCTCCGAGATGCCGGTCTTCGGCAATGGCGGGAGGCTAAGACTGACTTGGCAGAAGTACAAGATGACCCGAACGGTGATGATGACCTCCTTAGTAGATGCAGGCCATTTGATGGTATTCCAGTTCGTCTTGCCTTCCATACAGCAACATACCGACACAGGTTTCAACAACATGCTTCAGCTTGATGATGAGACCGCGCAATTTCTAGATGCCTCTGTTGAAAAATCCACAGTTGAGCTCGCCAAACAACCCGGCTTCCAACGCGGTATGGTCGTGCGTGTTGGTTGCGGGTGGGGGGCAGGCTTTGTAGGTATGCCCCCCCAACTACCTAGTGGTTGGAAATTTGAATGGATGTCTGGTGCGGACTTTGTCCGGCTAGGGTCATTATCCGGTATGTCACCGATTGCCTTCTGGCGTGTGCAAGATGCGACTGAAACAATCGAGCAAGCTGGTGTTCGGTTATTCAATATGAACGGAACCCTAAACCTTTTTGGATGGATACGTGCCAATGACGGCCATATGGTTCCTCATGACCAGTTGCCAGATGACCGTATCACGCCGGAACACCCGCTAATGCTAATGATTCCCACGAATTTACTCCGTGATATACGAATAGCGGCAGACACAGGGCATGACCGACACCGCATTAGTGACAACAATGGCAAATGGCATCGAGTTATGAGGCCTTCGGCAGAAGATTTCTTTCCAACCGAACGTGAGAGCAAGTGCTACGCATCAATTGATGATCTTGAAGCGCAACGGCTGACCTGTGTATATGAGGGGCAAGGTAATCTTTGGGTAACGCTCGAAGCCCCAGAAATGGAAGATTGGATGCTCCTCGTTGAACTTGCCAAAATGGTTCAAACATGGATTGGGCGGATTGGCGAGGCACTGGAGGTCTTGAGTAAGCAACCAATAAAAAAATCATTAAAGGTGTATCTGCATTTTGAAGGTAATGACAATATCGACCGATTCGATGGTGAGAAACTTCCTGATGATCTGAATACATTTTGGCGACTTGAACGAATCCATGAGCATGGGGCGATTCGCGTGGTTCTTCAAGATGGGTATCTTGCAGGTTTTCGTGCATCGGACAACCGTGCAGAACGAGCCCTTGTACGCGCACTCGGTACGGCGTTTGCCATGCTTATTCGGATGGAAGAGCCGGTCAACAAAGGGGGCAAAGTTGAGCAGATGGCGGTGCCCAATGACAAAGCTCGCAGCTTCCACATAATGCAGACATTTGACTTTAACCAGTATTTACGTAGCTCACTGACTCATCGCCTTTTAACTATTGAAGATATTGACTCAGCCGCAGCTCGGATTGAGCTCGGGTGGCGGGCCGTTTCGGCAGATGCGCCATCACGATATCAGGGCAAAAAAGCGGTAGGAAAGCTCCTTAATGATGTTGTTGACGTGCTCCTCCAAGACATACAGAACGAACTTTCAAGATTTGACCGTAAGCAGACAGTACTGCGTCTACTTGAAAACGTTATAAAGGCACGTAGCGATGAGGTGCACTGGCGCAGTACGGCAGCAGCTGTCCTCGGCTTACATGCAGGAGAGTGCGCTGTCGAAGAGACGATTGCTAGACAAATGGCTCTCTACGCGGGTGCAGCGTTGACTTCCCGGCTAATCATTGAACTGGCTGTTTGCGCATGCCCGACAAGCGGCGGAATTGAGCCTTCAGACATGGCACTCGGTAAGCTTCTTGCGCGTGCATCACTGCTTTTTCGCATAGGTGGTATGTCAGATGCCGTGCGCTTCGGAGCTTTGCCAGCTGATATCCGCATCTCCCCCTTGGGAGATCTCCTCTTTCGCGATGAGCTCGGCGAAATGGTGCTTGAACCGATGCTTTCAAAAGTTACCAACGAACGATTTGAGGAACAAGCGGCACAATTCGAGCAGAACTATGTGATAACTGCCGGCGGGGGAGACAAAAAAGATAGTTCTGCTGTTGCAACGATCGATAACGAAACCGAGATTTTCCTTGCATTCTGGAGGGCTGAGATGAGCTTCACTCTCGAGGATGGAATGCGATTTATCCAGTTCCTTGAGTCCATCGGAATAGAGCAAAAATCAGCGATCTTCGAGATGAGAAGAAGCCAACTAGAGAATGCTGCTAAATCGGCCGGGCTTGCAGATGAAATTATTGATGCGTTCCTCAACCAGTTTATCCTCAGCGCGCGTCCGAAATGGGATGTGGTGCCCGATGGATTTGACCTTTCTGATATCTATCCCTGGAGGTTTGGCCGACGTCTTTCAGTTGCTGTTCGTCCCTTGTTACAGATTGAAGAGAGCCACGATCCATTAATTGTCATCGCACCTGGACTATTGAAATTGTCCCTTAAATACGTCTTCGATGGGGCATATTCTGGGCAATTAAAGCGCGATTTCTTTCTCACAGAAGGCATGAGAGACACTTGGCTAGGTGGGGCACGGGAAGGACACACATTCGAGAAAACCTTGGAGGCAGAACTTCGTGAAGTAGGTTGGACAGTTCGGCGCGGAATCGGTTTTCCTGAAATTCTTCGCAGAAATCTACCTGGTGATCCGGGCGACATTGATCTTCTTGCTTGGCGCTCAGACCGAAATCAGATACTCATCATCGAGTGCAAGGATCTCTCACTTGCTCGGAATTACTCAGAAGTTGCCTCGCAGCTATCTGAATATCAAGGCGATGATATAAAGGGCAAACCGGACAAACTCAAAAAACATCTGAAACGCGTATCACTAGCCAAAGAAAACATTGCTAATTTTGCCCAGTTCACTTCCGTAGAGAATCCTGAGATTGTGTCATGGCTTGTCTTCAGTGGTGCCTCTCCCATCGCTTATGCCCAATCCAAAATTGAGGCGCTGGCAGGTACCAATGTTGGTCGCCCAAACGATCTTCTAAATTTTTGATATAGATGCTACGCGGTCAGACGCCCTGGTGACCGCGCCTTTTGATCCTCCTATTGGAGCTTCGTAGTAAGAATGTATTTCACATATCAATATGATCTGATATGCACTCCTTTGGAGGAAAGCAGGCAACAATCAGTCAAGTATCAAAAGCTGCGAACTGTGATTAGCACGTGTTGTTATCGTTCAAGTAAGTTGATGGGGTGCCCTGCACTAGGGCATTTCCATCCCATTGACCTTGAACTTCTTCTCTGCTGACCCTGAGCCGAAACCCTAGGAGCAGCTCAATGGCACAATTGGAGGACTCTCGGACATTTGTAACATCGCTCTAGGTGCAAAGGGGACAGGCTGAGGGGTAAGACGTCAACTTTGAGCGAGGAGCTGACATTTGCCTCCAGGAGGAGGCTGGAAGATATCTAAAAGTTAATGGTTTTTTGCCGGAATACTTACACTTTTGTCCGTGTTGAAACTATTTTATTGATTTCACTATTGCCTCTGCAACTGGATGGAGGCGATAATGGTGGCAATAAAAGCGTGAGACAAAATTATGAAATTTACTAAGAAATGGCTCATGCATTAGGTGATAATCTTTTGGGTGAATAAGATTATTTTAGATATGCAATCTTAAATTCTTTTTACGGGTAAGAACTTTCAATCATGATAGAAACACCGACAGACCTTGAAAGCTATATGCAATATGTTTACTCATGCTTACTTAATCTTCAAAATGAGGGTGTTGTTGTTAGCCGAAGGGCAGTATTGAAAGGGAAAAGTACAAACCATGAAATTGATGTTTTCTACCAATTCGAAAGAGCCGGAGTTATCCATAAGGTAGCAATTGAATGCAAGTATTTAAGTAGGCCAGTCGAAAAGAAAGATGTAATGATTTTTCGGGGTAGGTTAGAAGATATAGGGAATATTCAAGGGATAATGGTTAGCAAGTTGGGATATCAGAAAGGTGCATGTGAATATGCTAAACATTATGATATAGAGTTGAAAACCATCGACGACATCCCTTCTCTTAATATTCTTACGGCTGAACAAGCTAAAGCAGGAGGATTACCTTCTAAAAATAATATAGGACAGCCCTTTTGGATATTAATGGAGAAATATCTGGATAATGTTGATGCAATATATTATGGGGTAGATGATGATTTAGATGGAAAATGTACGATGCCGCTTTTCCTGTCTAAGCGAGACGCCATTTATTTTTTAAATAATAAGAAATTACAAAGAAAGTTCGCGATTAGAGGTTTGACCCAACGAAATCTTGAGGTTCTAATTGGGTTTGGGAGGATTAAAGATTGGAAGTTTTATTTAATGCCTTCTCCATGTAATGCAGAAAATAATGGTGGTGTAATAATCTCACCTGATGCATTAAAAGATAATTATTTAATCTCTGAGATAACAGAGAATGAATACTCGGATGATTATTTTGTCAAACCTAAGAGAAAGGGCTTATCTTTAGCCAGAATAGTTGATGAGTTAATGGATGGCCGTTCGATTAAATTGCTGAAAAATATAAAAAGAAAGTAGCTAAAGCACGTACAGGTCTAACAAACCAGTGGCAATCAAATAACACCAGCAGAAGATGGCTATAACTCAGCAAATGTGAGGGGTTTAAATCGTAACGTTCCCACCCTTAGTTTTGCTTAAGGACCTGACGAACATCTTCGACATATTCCTTAAAACATGAAACCTCAACAGATGTACGTCCACTTATGGCACTAAGCTGCCAGCAAGAAGGACTCAAGCGGCAGCTATGAGCGAAGATCGAACATAACTTTGTTGTATGTTAATTTAAAGCAAAAAGGTCAGGGGCATTAATTCCCCACTGTAATATTTTGTTTAACCTTGGCATTGTAAATGCTTTTGGAGCCATCACAAACTTTGCTTTAGTGGTACTTCTCTTGGCATGTAAATACCATCACTTGGACGCCTGCGCTCTTCAAAATAGATAGCTAACGATAAATAAATTATTGAGTTTCGAGCTAATCCAATAAGTTGCATAAGCCTTGATTCAAATTGGCTTATTGGTATTAACAGAGAGTGAGAGGATAGTTTTTCCTTTTCATAGATTTTTGCTTTTAGGTTTATGAGTCTTGAGCTCAACTTACTAATTTGTTCTTTAAGCTGCCTGGATAGATGTGAATCATTATTTTCTTGGGCTTGTTTAAGCTTTAATTCAATCTCTCTAATTTCATCAGGTATCGTATTCACTACTTCTTTCAACTTTCTAAACTCTTCATCATTGTAAGTATTATGTGATGTTGCAAGCTCATAGCCAAAATCATCTACTATCTTTAATGAACGGTGCTCCATCGCATTTCTAATTTCTGCAAATGCCACCGCATTTGGGTCTAACCATTTAGTTACTAAATCGGAGTTGCCTACTTTTCGAATGTCTCTTAATATATAGAATAATGCGTGGATAAAATGATTATCGCTATCCTTCAGTTTTTTATGGGGTTTCCATTCATTATTCTTACTGGTGAAATCACGAAATAAATTGTCTATACTGATTTTTTTGTCATGCTTTATATCATTCAAATCAAAAAAACGACTAATTAAATATGCTATTTTGTCAAAAATTGAATATACTATTCTGAATGCTGACTTATACTGGGCAACTTTCAAATTATTAATTGAGTAAGTCATATCTTCAACATGTTGGTATGTTGAGTTAAAAATATGAGGTGCATCTTCTGGTATATCTTTTGAAGAAAAAATCAAATACCGAGCATAGCAGTAATCATTTTTTAATTCATCATAATTACCATGATAGGATAGTTCTTCAGGCATGGTAAGAGAACTATTAAGTGATTGGATAAATGATGGTAAAGCAAAAACATCCTGATAAGTAATCTCGTACTCACAAGCATCATTCAAGTCATTTAGAAATAATCTGTTTTTAGCACACCACTCTAAATACTTTTTCTGTTTTTTTGATGTAATTCTTTCAGTATACTCTTTGAAATAATCGAAATCCGATGTGTCAAAATTCTCCTCGAACCATTTTTTAAAGTCAAATAGTCGGCCTCCTTCCTCAAGTGTTATTCTTTGTTCAGGATATAGTTTCTTGATATTATCAATTCCTTTTCTTACAAGTTCATAAGCAACAAAGTAATGATATTCTGAATGCCCGTTATCATAAAGTGAATGACCAAAGAATAGTTCATTATTAGCTTTAGATATAATGGCTACGGCATTATTATCTATAGAAATAGCTTTATCATAGTGCGGAATGCAACACAGTACTCTACCTTGTGATGAAAGGCGATTAGCTAAATTTGTCTCAATCATAGACCTAAGATTATTATGCGCATGTATGCTATTTTCGTTTTCTCTCCAATCTATCTTTGAAAGCGTATGTAAAGCTTTTCTAAAAAAGACGACAGACTTCATCAAATCGTCTGAATACCACTCTGTTTTGCGATTTTCATAAAGCTCTGAATAGCAATTTCCTAAACAGTAAAGATAATGAGCCTCGTATAAGGGGTGAGTAAAAGTAAACTCCCGCTCTGTAAAACTCTCGACTAACGCAGCTAAAGAAGCGTGATCACCTGTAATGATGTATTGATCCGCAAGTTTACTGAACTCTTCAAGTTCATCTTTTACCATAAACAAAGTGACTCCTTAACTATGCATACATACTTAATGGCAAACTTCGATATTAAAGGTAAATACATAGTACACTATTTTATGAATTATTTATTGCACAAAATGTATGTATTTTGTTCGATATTGCGAATCTAACATTTAAGTTAAGGATGATGAAAGGTGACCGCTTAACCGTAAATTAACATAGCATCATGCTTCAACATGTGCTTCTGGCAGATAGCGTAAGCTCGTATTACACGAAATAACCATGTCGATCAAAATAATTTCAGATAGATATTATCTTAGTGAACCTTCCGCATCCCTAACCGGATTGCGGATTTTTTTGTTTTTCACTCTGAGAACTCCATATGCAAGAATTTGGCGGCCTTCAGGCCATTGAGAAACCACTGGTTTCACTTCCCCATACCCTTCGCAATCACATTCTTGAACATCTTCAAAAAGTTACGCAGTACGAGCCGGTGATCGGCATTATGGGGAAAACCGGTGCTGGTAAGTCGTCGCTCTGCAACGCCCTGTTTCAGGGAGAGGTAACACCAGTCAGTAATGTTGAGCCCTGCACCCGTGACGTGCTGCGTTTCCGGCTTAAAAGTGGCACTCACAGTCTGATGATTGTCGATTTACCTGGTGTCGGTGAGAGCGAGCAACGCGATGATGAGTACACAGCACTGTACCGCCGGATCTTACCCGAACTGGATTTGGTATTGTGGGTCATCAAAGCTGACGATCGCGCGCTATCGGTGGATGAACACTTTTATCGAAAGGTAATGCTGGCATATCAGCACAGAGTGGTGTTTGTGGTGAATCAGGCCGACAAGGCTGAACCCTGCCACGAATGGAACATCATCGACAGCATACCTTCCCCGGAACAGCAGTTAACGATTGAAGCTAAGCGGAGCGCAGTCCAGCAGTTGTTTTTGCCACACCATCCTGTATGCATGGTGTCGGCCCGAACCGGATGGAGGATTGAAGAGATGGTAGAGACTATGATGTACAGCCTGCCTGACCGTGCCACCAGCCCATTGGCGACGCAACTGCACGAGAGGTTATGCAGTGAATCGGTAAAAAAGCAGGCACGTGAGGGGTTTGGCGATGCGGTGGGAGAGGTGTTTGATTCTGCGGAAGCGGCATCATTTATTCCCACGCCACTAAAAGCGGTCATTCGTACAGTCCGCGATGCCGTAGTATCCGTTGCCCGTGCCGTTTGGGACTGGATTTTCTTCTGACCTGGCTTACCTGCGGTTATCACAGGGACATACCCTGTCCGTTCTGACGTTTTATAAACTGCCGGATTTGGTCCACTTTCTCTTTACGCCCCGCCACGGTTGATTTCGGCAACAATAAAAAATACGTCTTCTTGTGTCCATTCCCTGTCCTACCCCCTCGTTAAAATAACTGTTTTATTTTCAGCTGATTATCTCACTGGAGAACCTGTCTCATGACTCAGGCTGAACGCCGTCATGACCGGCTTGCCGTCAGGCTGTCGTTAATTATCAGCCGTCTGGTGGCGGGTGAAACGTTGGCAACTGAATTTGGCGTGTCGGTTCGTACCCTGCGCCGGGACTTTCGGGAACGGCTGATGTATCTGGATCTAGAGTATCGCAAGGGTCAGTGTCGCTTGCTGTCCGGTGGCCGCCAGAGAGAGCTGGCTGTGATGACATTTGCTCGCCAGTCGGGCGTTGAAGCACTGTTTCCTGGTATGGATAACCATCTGGTCGCTTCACTGTTGAGCGGTCCTGGTGAGTCTCCCTGCCTTATCTGCATAGGTATCTACACAATTCTCGTCAGAAATGGTATTAATATTCAGTATGCTTTCAACTTTTCTATCGCCGGGCTCGATGCCCGGCTCAACCGTCGATATCAATCTTTGGTTAAACAACATATGACCCCTGCCACTTCCCTTGCGCCGGCGATTAAAGATATCGCCAGTGCCCAGAAGACGACCTTTGCCACCACTCAGGCCGTCTGGCGTTTTCTCAACAATGACCGTATTTCATTTAGCCAGCTTAATCAGCCGATGATTGAACTGGCCCGACAGGGCATCGCTCAGAGTTCCCATGCTTATGCGTTGGTGGTTCATGACTGGTCTCGCTTACATTTTGCCTCACATCCGCATAAAGCCCAGCGTCTTCAGATGACCCATGCCCGGGATATCGGTTATGAGCTGCAAACCAGCCTGCTGGTTGATGCCGCTTCCGGTCTGCCAATCGCCCCGGTGGCACAGTCACTGACGGACAATACCGGATGTCACTCGACGCTGGATGAGAACCGGCTTCCCCAGGAAANGNNTCNNGATGNGNTGNCAGCNATGGTATNAACCAGATGGCNNTGGAACNNNGAANCNTTNNTTNANNTGATNNANNGGGNNGGTNATNNNGTGGGNCCTGNNTCANCNCAGTGCGNNNGGNTTTCGGNGGTTAATNNNGNGNANNGNNNGNNATCGTGNNGNNTACAGNGNGAAATATAAAAACTCGGNCAAGGCGATTATTTGTCTTTTCACGTCAACAGAAACGGGGGCGACAAAAGCGCGCCGGCTATTCTGGCGGGTTTATCACTGCTGCTAAACACGTTACAGTTGTTGTCGGAATACTCGGCAGAGGAACTGACCCGGTTAGCCGCAAGTGTGTTGGGCCAGTTCGACGATGTGTAGATACCTATGCTTATCTGGCAGGGAGTGGCCCAAGTGTCATCCCCAGACTTGGGCGTGTTCACACGACTGGTGAGCGCGGTATCGGAACACCGGAAGGTGACGCTACTGGGAAGCGGTTGTCGCTGCACAGACCTGCTCCCTATCGCTTGTTGTGCGTGAGGGAGAATGGTATCTGACGGGTGAGCATCAGGCCCGGATTGCCGTTTTTCCCCTGACCGATATTCGGGCGGTCACGCTCCACAACGGCAGCTTCGCTCCAGATATAGCGATGCGCGACATCCTCTCTCACCCGGATTTTCTTCAGGCTTTACCCCACTTTCGCTTTTTCCATTCATTGCTTGTCGCAACTGACGGCGGACTTATACCTCAGAAGGAATAATCACGATGAAATTGCTTACCACTACAGTGCTGGCCGCTAGTTTTTGCCTTGGTGCTGTTTTTCCAGCTGGCGCTGGAAACACTGTCGGCACAGTCAAAGCCTGGCAATACATGCAGGCTGACGGTTGGAAATCTGCCGATGGCATGGATGACAATAAGCTGCACAACATGCTCTATCAGGCCAGCGTGATTGATAACTACCCGTGGACAAAGCAGTTTCTGCTACGTGTCCGTGGCGGCGGAGCCTATTTTCTCGCCGACAAGAAAACGCATACTGTTCGCAAGCTGAATGTAAAACCTGCCAGCGGCTACTACTCGGATCTGACCTCCGTCTATCAGGGCGAGGATCAGGGGAAAGGGTGTTATTTCACCATCATCGACACTCAGTATCAGCTGGAACTGGCGAATGAACCGCACAACACCCAGGTGCTTGCCGCAATTCCAGAAAACTGCGTCAACAAAAAGCAGCAGGCTGCTTTGGCTGCGAAGCGTTCTGCATCAGATCAAAAACTGCAGCAATGGGTAGCCCAACAGAGTCTGGCTGAACTATGTCGCCGCACCGGCAATTGCTGACGCAATGGAAGCAAAACTAAAAACAGAGAATAAGCGCTATGAAGAAATTGTACCCGCATATGCTTGCCATTCTGGCAGTTATCGGTGCCATGAGTGTCTCTGGCTGCGACAGTAAAGAAGATGCTGGCGTGAAAGCGATAGCCAAATTTAATGATCTCACCCCACCACCATTCAGCAAGGTTGTATCGCATCAATCCGATATTGCTCAGGAGTGGGTGAAAAAGGATGCCTTTGGCACACCGCAATACACAGTGTTGAAAACCCGTCAGTCACCGGAGGACTGTAAGTCAGGTAATTATTACTACATTGCTGATATGCAGCAGAAAACGGTGCAGCCGCTGATGGCTGCCCTGTGCCTGGCAGATAACATCACCCTGAGTTTCCGGATTGAGACCGACAGCTACACTGGCGAAAAATCGGTGGTGTATTCGCATGATGGCAAGGAAATGGGAAAACTCTATCTGCCGGAGAACCAGGAGAAAAATCCATGAATAAGAAGCTGAAAGGCATGACCTCAGTTGCAGTCCTGACTCTGAGTTTGCTGGCACAGGCGCAGGCCAATGAACAACGCTATATCAGTATCCGCAACACGGATACGGTCTGGGTGCCAGGCAATGTTTGCGTCTACCAGTTCCGTCTGGATAACGGCGGCAGCGGCGAGGGCTTCGGCCCGCTGACCCTTTCCCTGCGTCTGAAAGACAAAAGTGGCAACACACTGGCGATGGGGAATATGGAGGTAGCCGCGTTTGGTGACAGCGATGCCACGCGCGATCAGGAAGCATCACTGGAAAACGAATGCGTGGAAAACGTCAGTTCAGTCGAAATAATGAAGGCAACAGAAGAGCATAATGGCTATCAGGTTGACCTGCCGCTGTCTATATTCGATCCACAATATTACCAGCCACTGCCGGTATCGGTTGCTGGGAATAAGGCATCATAACTGGCTTAGCTTTGCATCTACCAAACCTTAACTTAACACAATCCCCTCGCTAAAAATCAGGCCATGCCTCCTTCGGGAAGCATGGCCTTTTCGTTTTTAATCTCTGAATAAGGAACTAACCATGACCCGATTAGCCAGCCGCTTTGGTGCGGTCAATCTTGTACGCCGCGACCGCCCACTAACCCGTGATGAACTGGCGCATTACGTACCGAGTGTCTTTAGTGAAGAAAAGCATGAATCTCGCAGCGACCGATACACCTACATCCCGACCATTACCCTGCTCGATAATCTGCAACGTGAAGGCTTCCAGCCGTTCTTTGCCTGTCAGACACGTGTGCGGGACCAAAGCAAGCGTGAGCACACCAAGCACATGCTGCGGCTGCGCCGCGAAGGACAAATCACAGGCAAGCAAGTGCCAGAAATTATTCTGCTTAACAGCCATGATGGCTCCAGCTCATACCAGATGCTGCCGGGGCTATTTAGATCGGTTTGCCAAAATGGTCTGATTTGCGGTGAGAGTTTTGGTGAGGTGCGTGTTCCCCATAAGGGTAACGAGGTGGAGAAAGTCATTGAAGGGGCTTACGAAGTACTGGGGATATTTGACCGAGTGGAAGAGAAACGCGATGCCATGCAGTCGCTGCTGTTACCGCCACCGACCCAACTGGCAATGGCAAAAGCGGCATTAACCTATCGCTTTGGTGAAGAGCATCAGCCGGTGACGGAATCACAGATCCTTTCCCCGCGCCGCTGGCAGGACGAAAACAATGACCTGTGGACCACTTACCAGCGTATTCAGGAAAACCTGATTAAAGGCGGGCTGTCGGGGAGAACGACCAAAGGCAAACGTGCCCACACCCGTGCTGTAAAAGGTATCGAAGGTGATGTGAAGCTTAACCGCGCCCTTTGGGTTATGGCCGAGAATATGCTGCAGCTTGCTTCATGAATCTTTTTACCCTCACTCCCTTCAAGCTCTGTCGATAAACCGGCGGGGCTTTGTGTTTTAAGGAACTGATATGTCTACACTTCATTTATCCACTGCATTTCCTGCAAATGAGCAGCGTGTTATCCGGCGAACCCTTCGCTTGCTGGAGAAATATCAGCGCCAGCCGGGTAAACAGTTTACCGCCACCAGTTTTGCTAAAAGCTGGGTGCAGCTACAACTGGCTCGCGAGGAGCGGGAGGTATTTCTCGTAATGTATCTTGATAACCAGCATTGCCTACTTGAGCACGAAGCGTTGTTTACGGGCTCCATCAGCCATACAGAAGTACATCCCCGTGAGCTGGTGAAAGCCGCTCTGCGCCACAACGCCGCTGCAGTAATTCTGGCGCACAACCATCCGTCAGGTACGACAGAAATCAGCCAGCAGGACAAACATATTACTCAGCGGATCGTAAAAGCATTGGCACTGGTCGAAGTGCGAGTGCTGGATCATCTTGTGGTTGGGAATGAAGTGGTTTCTTTTGCTGAGCAGGGTTTGCTTTAAACGGAGGTTTTCATGCCATTAACACCACCTCATGAATGGGGTTTACAAAGCGATATCACCCCACGATTTGGCGCAAGATTGGTTCAGGAAGGCAACCGGCTGCATTACCTGGCTGACAGGGCCGGGTTGACGGGGAGCTTTAGCTCGGAACAATTACAGAAACTGGAACGGGCTTTCCCGCTGTTTATAGAACAACTGGAAAATTTGCTGCGCTCTGACGAGCTAAATCCACGTCAGCAACATCAGGTGACCATTCAGCTTGCGAGTTTAACCTGCATAGCTGATACCCGTGGTAGCTGCGGCTACGTTTACATTTCTATTTATCCAACCCAGTGACACCTTCTCACTTCTTCTTTTATTAGGACTCAACTCATGCACATTTCATCTGTACCGGCCACGGTGCCGGTTGCGTCACGCTTGTCACCCGTACAGGTCTGGCAGCAACTTTTAACGTATCTGCTGGATCACCATTACGGCCTGACGCTTAACGACGCGGCCATTCAGGAACATATTGAAGCGGGAATAACACTTGCTGATGCGGTGAATTTCCTGGTGGAACGCTATGAACTGGTGCGCACTGACCGCAAAGGGTTTACATGGCAGGAGCAGACACCATTTCTGACCGCGACCGATATTCTCAGAGCCAGACGAGCTACCGGGCTGATGAGCACTTAAATCATGTTAGCCCTCTTCCCTACCTCTCTTCTATTTCTCCTCAAAAAGGGGTGAAAAAATTTTTAGGCACCTAAATAACCTCAGCTTCGTTTAAAAATAGCGATATCACAATCCCGTAAATTCAAGCTCGGTTTTTTAGGTTGGAATGTATAAGCAATTAGGCCAGCGACGATTTCCAATAAAAAACCGAGCTGACTGCGGTGTCTTGAATGCGCTATCTGAGAAATATTTTTAAGCTGATCCATGACCGTTTCTATCAAAAATCGCCTTCTTAACATCAGCTTATCCCAGAGAGATAATTCTTTTGCCTTCATGTTATGACGGACATGAGTGATTAACGTTATTCCTTCTGCTTCCAGTTCATCGCACAAAGCCTGCGACAAATACCCTTTATCGCCATATAAACATCCGGTTAACCCTTGTACCAGCGCTTTGACGGGATGGCGATCATCCTTATTTCCTGAGGTCAACTTCACTGCCAGAAGTTCACCACAATCATTGATAACCAGATGAAGTTTAAAGCCATAAAACCAGCCGGTACTGGTTTTCCCTCGCTGTGCGACGCCCTGAAATACGCGATGACGGGGAATACGGAGATTGTGGCAAACGGCAATTTTGGTTGAATCAATAAAAGCGATCCCCTGGGTTTGGGCCTTGCGTGACGAAAGAAAAGCACAGAGAGGAATGAGCGCCCTTTGCTTCAAGGTTAACATCCGGGTGTAGCTGACCAACTGGGGAAAATCGGCCTGAAGATAGTGTTTAACATGCTGAATATAAAACGTTTTAAAATCACGATAATGGCTCATGTGGAATAAAATGAGTATCGTCATGACTTCACTGAGAGAAAGGGAAGCTTCGCGGCGACGTTTGAGCAAACCATTTTCAATTAACTGTTGATACCAGAGAGGAATAAATTTTTGGCAAAAGTCATCGACGCAGCAGTAAAGTTCTTCTAAATTAAACCTGCCTGAGGATCTCCACGATTTTGTTTTCTTTGACAAAAACTTTGATCGTGCCTCAGGCACTTAGTTCCCTTCTTAAGCAAACCTCAGGTTAAATAGGCACCAGCGAAAAGTTGAACTAGTAGTTACCAAAGTAAATTCAATGAATTACATAACCAATTCAGAATCCCAGCCGCACGTGAAAACGTAGCCTCTTTTTCTTTGGTAATGCCCACTTCACATCCACCTAGAACACATTAATACCCACAACCACTTTTCTTTATAGAAATTAGAGTTAGAGATCAATCAATCCAATCTATGATGTTCATATGCCGCTACCCAATGGCGAATGTTGGTTCTTTCCACACCAAACTTTCTAGCTGTAGTCTCTTCTTCTTCATACCTAACCCGATAATAACGGACAGTAGCTCATTTAGGTTCTAACGAATATCCCATAAAAACTGCTCCCTATGTTTGGGTTAGTGCCCAATATTTGGGGAGCAGTTCACTAACTAGCTTTCAATATAATTTCATTTCAGATCTAAAGGTAGAATGTATTAATTTTTTACTGTAAAAATATATTAACTAATATCCTATTGCAAACCAATATGAACCTAAAACGTCACGCCCAATTACAGCACTGGTAGAATTAAATTCATAAACTGTTGAATAGTTATCCGCAGAAGTACCATTGGTATAGACACTAACTTACATAGATAAGAATGCGGTAGGAAACGGGATCGGATATGTTATTGTATTTGTCCAAGGCCTCCTTTCGGATTATATCCCCATTGATAAATTATTTCGGTATCACCACATTTCCACCAACCGTTTACAGATTTTAATGCGGTATTTTGAGTGATATTAATCATGAGTTCTCCTCAAAGTTAATGATTAATATTATTTCCAAAAGGGACCTGCCGAATAAATTATTTAATACAATAAATTTAAGTATGTATTTATAATTCACTTTATCTATAGTCGTTCTCAAACAAAACACAATGAATTATTTTTATAAACAATAGTGATTAACTATTATTAAATTATTAGTTATAATAAATAATGCTGAATACCAAAAACATACACAGCTATTTATATATAATATCGGAGAACTACCTCTCCATCTCCTGCTATTTCCTCTGTATGATATTCCACGCTAAATCTTCCGCCATTTTGACATAACGTCCAAGCTTCGTTTTCCTTTGTATCTCATTTTTAAATAATTTATACTACTTTAAGCCTGAAGAATTAAAGCTATTACCTGAACTCGCTTTGCTTCCCCCTCTATCAGAACTTAAGAAAACTTACGTAAGAGATACACAGGCCAGAATGCTATCCCAAACTAACAGCTGTTGATTATAAGTTTATTTTGAGATGATTAAATGGATTAAAATCATAGATGGCTAAAAACAAAAAAGCAGAGCAATCCGTCTTTGTGCTATTAATCGGGTTGGTAACCTCGACCGGAACGCGATATAGAAGAAGCTTTCAGAATCAATGCTGAAAGCTTTTTTTATGTCTATCTAAACGCATTTGTAATCTCCGACAGTCACCGTTAAACCTACAGGTGCCAATCTTCCACAAATGGGATACCGGCCAGACTAACCCAGCAGCGTAAAAAAGCTACACCGTTTTTTGTATAGCCTAATTATAGGATACACTAGTCAGTATCGGTATCAGCGTTACAGGTAAATGCAGGATGATAAATACGTCCTCTTCCTCGACAATAATGACAATATGATTGGAGTATCCTCCGACCATCCCCCATATTTCTCATCCCGAAAGCATCATCCTCATAAAAAACATGATATCCTCTACTTAATGAACAACTAGGACATGATTTACGGCCATCTCTCCACCTAGCTCTTCCCAGAGGTTCATCACACCCAGAGCAATTACACATAGATATTCTCCTTAATTGATTGGAGAATGATCAATAACACTTATATTATTAGCCAACTTTGATGACAATCGCACTTTTCATCTTAATAAAACGATTACATTCATTTTCTCGGTAATTCCAATCAGTAATGTTTTCATATACAAACAATTCCACACATGAAAAATCACCTAAAAAATACCGAAGACTTTTGTTGAATAAAGGTTCTATTTATTTTCTTTACGTTTATCTTATTCTTTTTACATCACTGATAAATTTTAATATCTAACTGTCAAAATTAAGCCGGAATTGATTCCGGCTTATTCACGACTTATTCGATTGTTTTTAGTAACCAATCACCTTAAAAGAATCATTCGATTTTACCTAAATACAACAATATGATTGAATTCTGAATTCGGTAGAGTGCAGTCTTTAATTACATCATTGAGGTTAATAATATTAATCCGTTTTTGTGTTTCAAATGCAGTTAATGCAAGAGAAAACAAAGCTTTTCTTGCGTCTTTATCTACAGTGACTAAATCATCAGATACAAAATGTGTCGTCTTACTTGGATAAGTTTCTGGAGTCACTTGAATACCCCAACTTCCTGTTGCACCTGTTACATAGATTTGGGCAATGTAACCTTGCGCACATGAGTTAGACTGTAATGCAGCAACCCCACCTTTCTCAGGAAGTTTCTCTGCTATAACTGACGTGGCGATCAATCCAGCCATTAAGGCAATATAGGGTAAGCTTTTTTTCATTTTTATCTCCTATCTTGAGTTCATTAGAGTAATATCTTTTTTATGAATGTAATGATGTAAATGACAAATTTTTATTATTATTTTAGTGGTTATAAGTGAAGATCAATATATCATTATACAATCAAAACCATATAAAACATGATGTTATTAAATACAATGTTATAGTAGCCAATCTGTACTTATTCTTAATTCTTAATTCTTAATTCTTAATTCTTAACAACCATACCTATAAATGAATAAAGATGTCAGATTGATTTCTTAATGTGAATTATCCTTTTACTCACTCAAATAATTTGGATCTGTAGATTGTATAGACCAATAATTTGAGTTAATAGAGATATCTCTGGCTAAACAATATATATTTTATTTAATTAAAAAATAAATTGAAAGCTTGATAACTTCAACAGATTTTCAACAAGACAGCAAAAATAATAGCGTAAAATTAACTCAATGTTAATTATTGAACGATAATTAGTAACTCAGATAAACTATATAGCTCCAATCAACACCTGATAAGGTACAAACCATGAAAAAGTTATCAGCCTGTCTTTTAGTATTGAGTATTACTTCTTTTACACCTAACTTTGCGTCTGCAAATATATGTTTTCAAACCGAACATTCTCTAGGTAAATGTGCTAAAATATGTGCACCGGTAATTCTCCTTAGTCCTTTTCTAGCAACAATTTGTCTTTAATTCAGTTAACAATAAGATATTTAATAAACAAAGTGATAAGGATAATTTTTTTCTTGTCACTTTACTGTAACACAGAAAAATATATGTCAATCTGACCAGAAATAACAGAAAATATTATCAAAAAATGCCAGAGAAAATACAGATGGATTTAGTTAGTTTAATTAGCCTCTCACTCTAAATAAAATTAATTCAACTTAAGTGAGAAAATTAATCGCCAAACTTGTCGGGCTAAATTATATTAATAACAGAAAAAATAAATAACCCACAACGAGTTATCTCAGATGAAAAAATCCATTTACAATATCTATTATATGATGTTTAATAATAAGTTCACAATTAAAACTACTTTCCTGCCTATAAATAATAGTTGAAGTAGCTAAAAATCTTAAATGACAGAATGCCGGAGAATTATTAACCATTATATCATCTCCATCCTATATAATTTAAGAAACACAATTTCCGAAAATTTTCATTAATGGCTGATAATTACATTGATAGGCAGAAATATTCGCCTCAATCCATTGTTTAGCATCCACAGACGCAAAGGAGATATTATATCCACAGTTTATAACAATATATTCAAATAACAAGCGCTGTGTTCTTCCATTACCCTCTCTGAAAGGATGAATCGCATTTAATTCCGCATAATACTCAGCAAGCTTTTTAATGAGTTTATGATGATTTAATCCTATGAGAAAATTTTCACAGTCTAACATATTAAATATCTTACTGCCTTCTGTTTCAATACGTTTAGCATGACAGAAGCGAGTATTACCTTTTGATATATCAATTGTTCTCAACTGACCAGACCAATCATACAAATCAGAAAATATCTGTTTATGGAGGTAGCACCAAAAGGCTAAATCGTAAGGTGGTTCCTGGAATGAAATATTCAATATAGCAAGCTCAGTAAGTTCTCTTTCTGCCTGTTCAAGAACAACTGAATCACGAATACCCAGTTTGTTAATAAGAGTGTCTGTATCTGGATATGTGTAAGGATCTTGCCCCGCTCCATATTTATCCACCATAATCCCCCCCACTATACACTATATTTTCTGATTAATTGATCTCTCAGATTTTCTTGCCCTTTTTGGGTTTCAGGCAAGCTGTTCATAACAACAGTTATTCCTTCAAGGCGCATACTGTCTCTATAGTTCTTTAGTTTTACACGGTCAAAATAATGTTTCTTTTCATTATAAGTTGTCATTATTGTTTTTTTATTTTTTTGGTTTCTGATATCTTTCTCTTGCTGACGGGAATATTTAAACTTAACCAGATCTAAATCGGTCAGTTTACAGTTAATCGCCTGACCACTTTCAAATATTCCCCAAGAAATAACTTCGAAATAGCTGGCTTTGCCGTTTCTTATACAATTAATTTTTACCTCTAAGTCTTGTTGCAGTATTTGCAAAACCTGTTGCACTTTACGCTCAGATATCCCAGTCGCTTCCACAATCGAACGCGTGTTGGGATGTTCTAATTTAGTCAGAGCCGCCATAACAGCTAATTCATATTTCATTTGAATTCCCAAAATACTTATATATGCAACAGTAGTATAAAACACCAAGGTCGCTAAAACCAGAAAAGAGAATATAGAGTTATTACTGGCGAATTCTGTAAAGCACATGCTCATGAAGCGGGTGCCCATCCGGTAATAAAGGGTGCAAGAAAGTATTCTCATCTTTCACCATTCCAAGCCTCTCCATAACTTTTTGAGATCGGAAATTGGAAACTGTCGTAAATGCAACTACCTCCTCAAGTTTTAATTCAGTGAAAGCAAAATCCAGTGCCTTACATGCCGCTTCACTGGCATAACCTTTACCCCAAAATGGCTTATCAAGACGCCATCCAATTTCAGTACAAGGTGAAAATGGCAATTCTGCTACAGGGATATTCAAACCGACAAAACCAATAAAATCCCCCGTCTCTTTCAGCTCTACGGCCCATAATCCCCAACCATTCTGCTGTTCAAATCTCTGGATAATTCTATCCACCATTGTATTACTTTGTTCAACCGTCAACGTGGCAGGAAAGTATTCCATAACTTCTGCGTTACTATTCAAATGAAAAAACGGTGCCCTATCTTCCTCTTTCCAGGCGCGCATTATTAGTCTCTCTGTTTCCAGTGTTACCATCATATTCTCCTTAATATCAGCTATATCAATAGCTAAAAAAAATGCCTATATGTGCGAAAAACACATACTTCAATCAGGAGAATTAAAACAATTAAACAGATAAATTGCTATAGTGAATAAAGCTAAAGAGGAATAAAACAACGTAATTTAAAAATCAACAGGGAAGTGGCCCGTGCCGGAAATCATCGGAATCACACATCACACGGGCCTGGTTTATCAGGCACTTGTTTTTACCGTAGCCTTATCTTTAGATTTATCATTATTGGTATCTTTTATTGGTACAACACGTTCAGATGTTAATTTTACATTATTTTCAATCTGTTCTGATTGCCCAAAGAATAAACCACCACGCTTGATAGACATACTGCCACAGCGACTGATACCACGCAGTTCACCATGTTCAAGAATATCCAATGTTGCTGCACAACAAGTCCCTTCAACATTACCGTCAATTATGATTTCTGGAGCATTAAGCTCACCTTCAACCCGCCCGGCATGCATAATGCGGATTGCTCCCTCTTTCACCCGGATATTCCCAATCACTTTACCCCAGATCTGTATATCACCTTCTACATCAATATCGCCCTTAAAGACTGAGCTTTTAGCAACAATAGTGCAACGGCGGGCCTCTGCGCCGGCATTCTTTTTATCATCACCAGCCTGAGACACTGGTTCTACAACCACTGTTTCTGTTTTTTTTCCAAACATAGTTTTTGATCTCGATCTCATGTTAATAAAGCAAAATATTAAAGCCAGAAAAGATAGAATCGCTGTCACTGTACAGCTAAACAGATTACCCGCCAGATAGAACCCCAGAGCAATGCTCCACATGACCCATATACAGCTTAGAAAAATATTGTCCGAAAAACGATGTTTTGCCATGTTCTTTCACGTTCTTATTGTTTTTCATACTTTTTTCGTTAGAAAATACAAACCAAATCACTATTCTAACAGAACGAATAGCAATCAATGCTAAAGGTAAGCCGATATTTGTAACGCTATTAAACGGTTAACGCCATTATTCCTTCTTGCTGCCTATCCCATCAGGACCCTAGATAACAATCAGTAAGAAAAAATTAATATTAAAATATAAATTTTAACTTCGTATTTAATAACATTATTCAACAATAAAGTCACGTTATTAATGTTTAATTTTATTTACAAATAATCTAACAATGAAAATCCTTCTCAATTAATATCCACTAATGTTTTTCTGCCTAATATAATAGACTCATAAAGCTATTTATACATTGCACGCATCATCCTTAATTTATTATTCATTCAATAATAAATTATTTCATGAAAAACTAACAATCTATTTTAAAAAGGAAATATAATATTTCTATTGGCTTTACATTAATCTGTACATGTTATAAGACTGATATGACAATCACTAAAAATGGAATATGGAATATCTATAGGAAGGATAATTTAAACGCCAGGCTACTCTTAAAAATGACCGATTTTCTCTATCTTATAATCAGAGTCCCTGATCAAAAGATAACGACTCAAGAATAAAACTTACCATTAATCTGAACATACGAAGTTTCTCCCGCCGACATGGCTTTGGCGGTTTATCTGGCCTATTGATGATCCGGGGTAGAGCCAGCAACACTTTTAAAGTTACCCGAGACAATAACCGCTGAACCACCGGTTCCAAACTGCAATTTTCCAAACGAATTTTGGTATTTTTAGGGAGTTGGCTACCTTCACCTTTCAACGATAAGTTGGAATTCGTCCCTAGATTCACAGTTTGATCGAACGTGTTCGAATTGATGAAATACGGTACATCAATCATAGAGCCGCTGACAATGGTAATGAGAAATATTAATATGGTTACCATCATAATTTTATTTAGTTTCATCTCTAATCCTTAATATTTTGACAAAAATAAAACACAAAAGACTCTATAACACTTAATAAAATCACATAATAAAAATCAATCTTAATTTCAGATTAAATTCCCAAATGAATGATATTGTGATTATTAGTATCTTTTGCTTTTTATGAATGGAATCCATTAACTAAAATAGTTGAGATGCCAAAATACATTGACATAGATATGGCTGTTAAAAAAACCACAGACAATTCACGACATATAAAAAATCCATTGAGCGCAGAGAAATAAAAATGACGTCATTGATAGCTCTCCACTGGATTTATCATAATTAGAAATAAGTTAATGAAAACACGGTTCATCCATAAACATTTATACGTAAGCAATATCCTTATTGACGCCCAAAGTATTACAGAATAATTCAACGAATAAAAACAAAAAATACAAATTCAAATAACTTCACAACAAAATACTTAGATAACATTTCAATACTATAATTTGCGATCTATAGTGTCGCAAATTACATCTACATAAGAATAAAATTCTTTATTGTATTTATTTATCAAATTAAAAGATCTAAAATTTTAATTTTTCGATATAATCAATCTACTTAGTACAAAAACCAACCTTGGAAAACAGGAATGCCCAGCAATTCTTTATGAACGGACATTTAGATTATTCGCATATGTTGAAATTAACCGTTGGATTGCCCCAAGTAACTCAAGGTATTCAACTGGATTCAATAAAGCCTGGAGTTAATATGGAAAACCGGAAAGATTCGACTCAACCTTCCCAGACGGATCAAGTACTTAATGTCATATCCAAATTATGCACCGTTCGGGAAATGCAAGTGGCGCCACCACCAGAATCATGGCCCAGCACACGTGATGTCGCAGAGCAATGCAATTTCACTATCTACAAGGCTCGTTATCTGCTATTGAAACTGGCTGACAAAGGATTAGTTATGGTAACTCCGTCTCCCATTAAAAATTCTCTTCGATGGTATATATCAGAAGATAAAATTAAACCTATCTAACGACTTATCTTTCAAACAAATCTGAAAAAATAAGTTCCTGCTCTGCACAGCAGGAACTATCATTAGTCTAAATTTACAAAAACAACATACAACTCTATATGTTTCGTTAAAATAGAAACTTTGTATACACTACGTTACAACTCACTCTGACACTAACGATGGTGAATATATTTTTATCTGGATAATCTTCCCAATTATTTTTGCTATAATTACATTCATCAACTTTTTATTTTCTCATTACAAGAGTTTCAATAAATAATTTAAGCACAGAGAAGTAATAACTAATTAATATTATTTAACCCAAGAGGAAGCTAAGATGGAAAAATTGCATTGTTGGGAAAAAGATGAATATATCATTAGTACAGATAAAAAAAGGCTAAATATTACAACCATACAGCAGTTTCTAACAAAATCCATTTGGGCGGAGGGAATTGATAAAGAGACAATCAGGCTGTCGATAGAAAATAGCCTGAACTTCGGTTTATATAAAAATACTCAGCAGATAGGCTTTGCACGCGTCATAACTGATTTCATCACTTTTGGCTATCTCATTGATGTTTTTATTTTAGAGGACTATCGGGGATTAGGATTAGGGCGCTGGCTAATGGAGTGTTGTCTGGAACATCCTCAAATAGCACAACTTCGTGATATTATGTTGGTCACTTCTATGGCACCTTGGTTATATGAAAAATTGGGCTATTCCCCAGTGAATAAAGAAAACTTTCTCTGGCAACTTTCGCGACCAGATATTTATAAACGCTCAAAAAGATAATGACGAGTGGCCAGGAAATGCCCGATCATTTAATCGGGCATTATCACTTAATTTTTTAACCAACGCACGATTAGAAGCTGGCGCTGACACCCAAACTGAAAGCATAGGTATGATTCTGAACATCACCATCATTGCGTGATACTGACGCAAAAGCACCCCAATCCTTTGCAATAACAGCATTCATACCAATCGTGTATTCACGCCAATGGGTATCCTGTTTTTGGCTTTCTCTAACGAAAGAGGTTTGGGTTGAGTTGATAGCACTGCGAATCTGATAACGTTTATCACCAAACTGGTGGTTGAACCGAACTTCAGCATAGGGGTTAAAATAACCAAAATTCGTGTCAAGACGCCAGCCTAACGTACCAACCTGAGAGTCGTAGCGCTGATCACCAAAATGCATGGCAGTGCTGTTATTACCCGATTCACGATAACCTTTAACATAACTCTTATCCCAAGCGTACTGAATGACTGGGCTGGTCGTGACGGCAGATGCCAGCGAAATATCCCAACCAGCGGTAATACGTCCGCCCCATTGATGGCCGGAAGTCGAGGCGTTTTCATTGCGTAACCACTCATTGAGCACGATACCTCGAGTAATGTCCTCATATTTCATATCCAAATAGTGGAGATCGCCGCTAATCCAACCTTTATCGTAGTAACGCCACAAGCCGTAAGCGGTGAGCACATTGCCGCGGCCATCATAACGGAAATTATCGGCTGGAGAAGAATTATCCTGATAACGCGAGATCATGCCACCCAACAGAATATTATCCGTAATCTGATAGTCGCTACCCAATGTCAGCGTGTGGTTGTGATTACCACTATAACCACCGAATACACCTAGTTTACCCTGCTCGTTACCCACATTACGCAATTGCTGTAAACGGCCGTCGAGGGAAGCAAGTGCCCCTTTCACAGGCACATTGTTAGCGTTCGTCAGTAGCATAACCCGATACGGAGCATTGAGGACTGAAACAGTGTATTCACCAACCATATGCTGTGCGGCTGGCGTTGGATGGAAATCATCAGCGAATAAAAAGGGCTTGCTGGCATCAAAACCGACATCTTTAGAACTACAGGAATCCGCCTTAACACCCTGGGCGCAAGCGTAACCGATGGTGTTGAGAAAACCATAGCGTAGAGGATTAGCGATAACTTCATGCAAGAGGGCATTAACATCAACGCGAACAATATTGCCATTTTCTTGGCTAAGAGCCATATCTTCTAATTGATTATAGTTATCAACCAATTTTGAAGCGTTACTACTTAATTCTTTATAACCATCAATCAATTGCTTAGTGGTCTCCTCAGCTTTTTGGGCGTCACCTCCTGAAACATTGGCTCCAATCTGTTTGAAAACACCATGGATAACTTGAAGACGGGTGTCTTTATCAATTGTGGGATACCCGTTGACTGCTACATGAATTTTAGCCAGATATTCAGGAGTAGCTCCCACCTTAGAGAGAACAAACTCCATAATCTTCGGAGTCGTACCCACATCAGGAACCGTAGGCACTATCACCAACCCAGCTCCTGCATTGAGAAGAGCATGTACCTGTGATGAAGCCGCCACCGCACTCTTAGTAATAATTTCTTCCGCTTTAGCTGGATTTCGTAATGCAGCGTCAACATCATTGCCACCAATCCAATGAACATACATACCATTAGGGTCAGCATGTCCACCGTGACTTGCCAGATAACCAGTTACCTGATCCTGTGTGTTGTCTTTATTATTTAAACTGGCAACAGCAGTCGCGCCACCGGCAGCGTAATTGTTGCCTCCGTTCTTAGAGTTGGTCAGCTCAATCCCTAATTGTTTAGCGATAAAATCGTTATACAATTTACTTGTCTCACCGTCCGTCGTGAATCGACCATTATTTCCGCCATCGCTTAAGCTATCGCCAAAAACATATAGGTTGTCATAAGCGTGTGCGTTCGAAATTGCACTTATCGCAAGTGCTAATATACCTGGTGCAAATATAAATGACCGTTTCATTAACATTGTCCTCAAAAAATAATTTTATATTTATCATTGAACTATCCGTTCAATTGAAATGATCAATCCAAACAGAACCTGCGTTGATGAAATATGACGCTATTCTTGCCCTGATTAACCAATACCTCATTATAGTTAGTAAGCGAAGATATACTGCATTGTTTTTTACATTTTTAATTTAGTGTCGCCAGGCAGTTCAACTAACCAATTCGTTTAAAATTCAATTAACTATAAAAAATAATATTAGACCAAATAGACTCAACTCTCTCCTCCGACTCATGAAATAGATCACAAAATAGCAACAATTTTAACAATCAAAGATTCTGGTTAGGATAACGACTGAGTTTGATGAGCATCTGAAGCGATCCATCACAAAAAATGTGATAGAGTCAATTCATCATCAATTTAAGAGACTGGTTAAAATAAGAAATTAAACAGAATAAATATGAGAATCCAACGAGCAATAAAAGCAGATTTCAATAATCTGATCGAAATTTGGGAAGCCTCTATACGGGCAACCCATGATTTTTTATCTGACGAAAATATTAATGAATTGCGCCCACTGATTCTGCATACCTATCTGCCAATGCTTACTGTTTATAAAGCAACAGATGACAAAAACGAAATTGAGGGTTTTATGGGTGTTGCTCAGCATCGGATTGAGATGCTGTTTATCTCCCCTGATTCCCGTGGTAAAGGTATCGGCAAAACACTCCTGAATTTTGGTATTACCGAATTAGGTATTAATGAACTGGATGTGAATGAACAAAATATTCAAGCAGTTGATTTCTATCTGCATCAGGGATTTAACGTTTTCAACCGTTCAGAAGTTGACGGCCAGGGTAATCCTTTTCCGTTATTACACATGAGAAAACAAGCATGAGGAGTCACCTCCTCAATGCAAATTAAACTCTATCGCTAAGGTATGATCCCTCGGCAAACCAGCCGGTTTTACCCCCACGGACCGGGCTTGTTGGATAGCCGCAAGTGCAGCCCGATCCAATTCATCAGCGCCAGAACTCCGTACTAATTGAGGATTTGTCAGCTCACCACTGTCCAGTAAACTAAAGCTTACCTGTACAATACCCTGTTGTTTCATCTTTTTCGCCCGACGTGGATAGCGTTTGTGTTTTTCAATTTCACGACGTAAAGCAGACTGATAACCTTGTAAATCATCGGAACCCAAACCCGTCATCGGTTGACTGGTCATCGCCTGACGTGCGCCGGCCTGTGAATCCACAACATCTCTCCCTGCCACCTGGGAACTGTCCGCTGCTTGCTCCGTTTCCGGTTTACGCCCACGCTCTGCCAGTTTTGGCCGGGGATCTTCTACTGGCTCTTTCTGTGGTTTGTTCCTCGGTTTGGCATCGGCATGTTCTTCCGGCGGTTTCCGCGGCTCTCGTTTCCGTGGCCTGTCCGCTGGCTTATTGAGCGCTATTTTCGCCTCAAGCGGTGATTCCGCTACCACCACTTCGGGGGGTAACGGAGGCGGGAGAGGTTCCTGCTTCGTAGGCTGCTCCTGCCCAGCAGGTGCCGCTGAAGCAACCATTTCTATTGAGATACTGATTATTGGCGAATTCACTGATTGATTATTTGCGCTGTCATCACGTAATAAATGAGATGCCATAATCACAATGACACTTGCATGTAGCAGCAAAGAAGCAAACAAGCCAATATAAAGACGATTTTTCATCATAATTCAAGCCACCTTTCCGCTCGTTATCTGCGGAGATTAACCTTCTTACAGGCAGGTTAATCTCCCGTCAAGAGTCAGAACTGACTGGTGACACTAAGCTTAAACGTCCGTCCGGGCGCCGGCATCATGGAGCGGGTTAACGGGTCCAGATAATAGCGATCGGTTAAGTTAGTGCCGGATAATTCAACAACAACATTTGGCGTAACCTTATAATTAATATAAGCATCTACGGTCATTACCGGATTCCAGCGCATCGGGTTATTATTTATCCCTTTATAAGTGCCCGGCATTTTTTTCATCAACCATTTTTCATCCTTATTCTCCACACTGCTGTGATACAACACCCGGCTCCCTATTTCTAAATCTTCATCTAATAACCGGCCACCAATATTCAGATTAAGAGAATAACGGGGAGGAATAGTCGTTCTTAAAAAACCACCGGGAAAACCGCCATCAATACATTCTGGAACACCAAATCGATTAGTCGGATCTAGTATACCTGCGGAGGTTTTATCACAAACTTTATTTTTAAGATTGTAAGACAAGCCAAACTGGGTAAAGAATCCCCCGTTGTCATAACGCCCTTGTACTTCTAAACCCGATAATTTCTGTTTATCTAATTGAGTAAATTTAAAGTTACTATCACGGTCAAAAACATTCTCTATGACCGTATTGTAATAAGCGAATTTAATATCCGCATTATGCTCCGCCCCCAACAACTGACTTAAATCATGAACATAACCCACTTCAACTGTTTTGCTACGTTCAGGTTTAAAAGAGCGGGCCGGTTTATCAGTCAAACCAGAGGAAAAGCCGACGGTATCTTCAAAAATACTCGGCATACGTACCGCTTCGGCATAACGTGCATAGATACGTGCATTATCACTCACATAAGCTGTTGCGGAAAATACCGGTGCCCAAGCATAATCTTTACGTTTAGGTTGTTTAGCCCAACGCTCCTGTTCACTTTTTTCTTTATAAACTAAACCTCCATCACTATTACTCAATATTTCTCCTGAACTATCACTATAACGGCTATTATCTTGGGTATCACTGTATTCATATTTATATACTTCTTTGTTAGTGACAGGATCAATAACACGCTCATTCATATCAAGCTCGCCATTGAAATAGGGGTTATCTTGTTTATATAACTTACCATCGTCACGATATTGCCAAAGCACATCTACCGGTACCATAGGGCGAAGAATTGAATCTCGCTCTTCTGATTCCGAGAAATTCTTTTCAAAATATTTATCAAATTCATCATCAGTCAAACACCATGAGCAATCATTAAATTTTTTAAATAATTCAGCTTCACGTTCAGTAAGTGTTCTCTTATATTGCAGCCCCCGACCAACCAGTTTTTTGTCCTTACTATAACGATGATCACGCGCCGCTAAACGCTCATTTAAAAAATCATCCTTAGACCAATAGCTCACCCGTTTAGCCCCAGCGCTTAATGCCAGCCATGAAGTAGGGCGCCAGTCGAAATTAAAGGCAATATTATTTTCCTGACGACGCCCTTTTCTTGGTAATGCACGAAAATTGGAGAAACTCTTTGCTTCATAATCATCATGCGAGCCCAAACGTTCCCGTTGCAGATTAGCCGACAATGTTAAATCCAAATCCGCAGTCAGCGCGAAAGCATTAGAAAGATCAACACCCCAGCGGTTATTATGCGCATTAGTGGAAGCAGTCTCTACCAAGCTACCATCTTTATTCGGATCTCTTTCCTTACCATTCACATCCCAGACCTCATCCCTTTCCCGCGGCTCACGAGGATACCCCCCAGCTGTATTAGTATTACTAATAGTACGGGTAACCCAGAACTTCATATCAAAATCAACCCACTTGTTCCCATCAGGCTTCCATTTATAGTCCACATTAAATGCCTGCTGATGTACATTAGCCAAAGGCCATTGCGATACAATATTCTCCTCAGCTCGAACCCAACTAATGCGCGAAGGCATAATTTCACCGTAAGTCGTCTTGGTATCGCGGATACCAAACTCGATAGTCTGTTGATTAGCCAGATGCCAAGTATTTTTAAGTAACCAAGATTCCATTTCACTGGAAGTATTCGGCACTTCATTGCCGGGGCGATATATACGTGCCGCGAAAGGTAAATAAGGATCATACGGCCGGGTACCACCATCAAGTATAACTTTATCCTTATCACTGATCGGAGCGTCATAGCGATGGGCTCCCCCCTTACCAGCAAAATAATTTCCCTTACTACGATAGCTATAGGCTGCCATGAGATCAAAGTATTCCTGCCGAGTACCTATCGCCAGACGTATTGCATTATCTTTCAGACCAAATAATTTATTATCTTTTGAATTTTTTGGTGTAATTTCTAACGCAGGATCAACATAGTTAAATCCCTTAGTAAAACCAGGAATATCACGATAATCTTGCCCCCATTGCAGACTCGGTACACGTTCCTTCACCGCATTGCTGCTGGTCTCCAATTTCAGATTAATTCCGAAACTCTCATCTGCCGGTACCACATCATCTATGCCCAAGGTTTTAATCATTACGGCCCCACCGATGGAACCTTTTACCCCCCGAGTTAGTGACGGACCTTTTTCTATTTCAATGCTGCTGATCAGATTAGGATCAATATAATTACGGTTATTAGCACCGTTATAACCACGCCAGGTCGTAATGGCCTGTTCAGTACCATCAATGGTAACAGGAACCCGCCCCTGTCCCTGAATGCCGCGGATATTAGGATCTAATGCGCCACTATTTCTGGAATCACCACTGAATACGCCAACTGCACTTTTTAAAACATCCGCAGGTGAAGCACCCTTATAGCGTTCTACCAAATCCTTACCCAGGTAAATATTGGTAATATCTTTATCATACACCGCGTCATAGCCTGCCTGATCTTTTTCACTGGTTGCTGAAACGTTAATTTTGCCTAAGTCGGCCTTATCTCCAGCAGGCTGTTTCACTGATTGAACAGGGGGTATTGGTGTATCTGCATCAACACGGTAAGGTATCAGGTTGTAAGTTAATACCACCACCAATGTTATTTTACTGTATTTATTATTTAATTTATGCATAGTGATTATCTGCCATAGTACGGATTTAAATAACCTATTACTTCAATCAATATCAAAAATATTTTTCAAACTTAATTAACAC
Source organism: Photorhabdus khanii NC19 (assembly GCF_000517265.1). Lineage (GTDB taxonomy): Bacteria > Pseudomonadota > Gammaproteobacteria > Enterobacterales > Enterobacteriaceae > Photorhabdus > Photorhabdus khanii. The sequence goes on along the minus strand of NZ_AYSJ01000002.1, from coordinate 571,173 downwards.
TTCGTTTTTGCTATATGAGTATAGCCAATCGACATTACTATTGTTTTTTCTATACCGATAAGTGATGACCGGCGTTAAGCCAAAAACATCAAATTTAGGCATACTGAGAATTGCCGAATAGAGTTGTTCATTGTCTTTACGGCGTGCACTTAATGGCATACTGTAATCTCCAAACTGCCTCTGTCGTAATGCGGTAAATACCACCGCATTAATTCCCGGATACAACTGGGTAGAAATACCCGCTCGTATGCCTTTCTGTTGATAATCATCCGCTTTCTCAACACTGGTTTTATTAACCCAATCACCACCAGTAAAGGTAATTGTCTGATCAGTTAAATAATAAGATAAGGTGGCATAAACAGAAGTCATATTACCGTCATTATGATTATAAAGTTTATGATAACGAAACTGTTTATATTCACCTTCAAGATTCAATGCCAGATTTTTTGATAGAATATTCATCCATTCAGTTTTCACTCCTGTGGTGCGATAACGGGAATGGTTACCAACATGATTAAACTCAATAATTGGACCTATCAGAAAATCATTTTTCTGTGCCTTATAATTATATCCCAAATAAGCGGAAGTGGTATTTTCATTTTCCTCACTATGATGACGATAACTTTCACCATAAGTCATTGAACGCAAGGATATACCGTGGTGACCACTTAGCTGGTATATCTTACGTAACGTAGCATCATAACTGATACCATTTGCCTTCTTTGCCAAAGGCAACTCACGTTCAGCTATACAACTGCCATTTTCAGCATATTTCTGGCAAACAGGAGGCTTATTTGGTGACATATTAGTATTGTCGTTAAAAATATATCCTACGGCAAAAGACCCACGCCAGGCATTACGCAATTCAATCGCATCCTGATAGCTGGTTATATTCTTAATGACTGCTGGTGGTAATTTATTTTCGTTATCGTGATTCGCCGCAGAAATCTCATTAAACAGTAAACCTGCCTCTTTATTTTTCTGGTTCTCATAATAGACCCTGGCTAACTCCAATTTAGCCCGGGTAAAATCAGGTTGCTGGTGCAAAATAGCCTGATAATGCTGTTCTGCCGCCACTAAATTACCCTGCGAACGTGCAAGATTCGCCTGAGCAAAATGTACCAATTGCATATCATGCCCAGGTAACTTCTGATACATCAATAAAAAGCGCTCTACGTCCTTAACTTGTTGATGATTAATAGATAAATACAGCGCCTGACCAACCTCATTCACATTATTCTCAACACTGAAAGTCTGACCATTAAGGACTATCGATAAATGATCAGTATTCTCATTCACAGTTTCATCAGTGATGATCTCTTTTTCTTGTTCCTGCAAATTTCGCTGTACGTTATTCCACAATCTTCTGCCGGTATCTTCATCTGCCAGAGCCAAAGAAGGGTAAAAAAACAAACAGTTGAGCAGTATGGTAAAACGGATAATGGGGGCATTTAACATCGGAATATCACTGCTTAATAGTCGGACCAATAAATAAACAAAATAAGACAAAGCCCATATGAACTTTGCCTTATTCAGTTAACACAAATTCATATTATGGATTTTTAGTCCCACCAAAGGCGGTATCTTTACTGTGATCCGAATTAAATTTAGCCACACCAGCTAAACTCGACGCATTATCACCAAAGAAGTGGCCGTTGTTTGTACCGACAACATTTCCTGCTGTCGCCGTCCCAACAAACGAGCCATCTGCTCTAATTCTAGAATCAATACCAACAGTCAATGCACTATTTGCTATTGAACCAGAAAGCCTTTTCTGGCCGAAATCAGCAGTGAATGTCCCTTGCAGAGCATTGCTGCCACTATATTGGTTAATTCCTTTAACCGTATAGGTTGCTATGCCACCAGTAGGTAAATTAGTCGTTATGTCTTTACCGGAATAATAGGCAGTATGAGTCTTATCGTTTATCTGACCGGTTTGTGACCATTCACCAAAGTAGACATCAGCATTAGCGACTTTACTAAAGTTAAAGACCCCCATACCACCATGGCTACCTGATCCAGGCATAGAAATTTTATGAATACCATTGGCATCCGCTGCGGCATAACGGGTAAGGCCCGAGAAGCTGACAATTTTACCTCCGGCTATAGACTGCACCCCAATCCCCGGTTCTCCCCCAGAGCTTGCATGACCAGTCCCCCCCTTTTCAGTCACATTTACCCTAATGCTGGGTTTATTCTGATCAAAATTTTGAGTTTGCCCAAAACCAGGGGTAGCTATTGCTTGTGTTACTAATCCACATGTACCTAATACTGCAATTAACACTTTAACTTTGTTCATAGCATATTCCTTATGTTAACTAATTAAATGTTAGAGATTGCTTATTACATAGTTTTAGTACTGTCCGAAGACTGACGCGCATATTAACGTACTTTTAATAAAAAATGAAATGATAATCATTATCATGAAATGATTATGTGAACTTGTATAAAATGACAATAAATACACCTAACTATTTAATTATTAAATCAATATTTACCATAACCATAGTAAAATTATGGAAATAATCTTGGGTGGATAAAGCTAACAATAAGTGTAAAAAAATCAATACACATGAATATATTTCCAAGTTATTATTTAATAATGTAATTAATTTATATGTTACTATTTTAATGGTAACTAATAAGATGATAATTATTGATTCTAAATTAATCAAAAAATATTTGACAATTTAAAACTAAAATCAATAAAGATGAGCCTATAATTTATCTTATTTAAGCAGGGATAAATTATTATAAAGAATTTATATATAATTATTCAGAAAACTTTCACTAATATATTATTTACTAAAAACACTAAAATAGACATATTACCAAAACGAATTAAAATACAATTACAACATTATCTCCCTCTTAAATGGATTTAATAACCACACATTTAAAAAGTAAACTTTCATTCACAATGAAAATTTTTTATGAAGTAAATTTTCAAATAAAAATATTGATACTACTTTTATCTTATATGAAAGAATTGAATAAGTTATTTACATAAGTTCATCAATTCCCTACCTTTTGGCAGGGAATTGATGTGGATGTGATACTTTGTCACTAAATTAAGAAGTTAATTGAGAAACGACCATTCTCGCCCTAATCTTCAATATGATAGACAATAAAACAGAGTTCACAAAAAGACCTAAAACCAAACCATACCAAAACCCTACAATTCCCATGCTATCGGTTACCCAGTCTGTCAAAGCCAAAATAAACCCTAGTGGTAAACCAACTAACCAATAACCAAATAAAGGCGCGTAAAATACCGATCGGGTATCATGAAAACCACGCAAAATACCCGCTAAAGTTCCCTGAAAAGAGTCGAAGAACTGGAAGAAACAGAATAAAAAAGCCAGGCTAAGTGCGATTATTATCACTGAGTCATCGTTAGTATAGAGTGAAATCAATGGCGCCGCGAAGAAATATATTAGAAAACCCAAAATTACGGAGATAGATAATACCAAAGAAATCGAAACTCTTATAACACCCATTAATGATGTTCTATCTCTCTGCCCAATATAGGAGCCCACTCTTACCGTCGTCGCAGTCGCAAATCCTGTAATGACGGTATAAATGATAGTGACGATATTAAGCATAATATTATGTGCGGCAACAGTCTGAGTGCCTAAAGGCGCAACGGATACAGCAACCACATCGAGAAAAACCATTTCAACAAAAAAAGCCAATCCACTAGGAATGCTAATATAAAAAGTCCTCAGTAAATCTTGATATTTTGGGAATTTTAAACGAAATCGATATCGCCGATACTCATTTTTCAACAAAAAATAAACAACTAAACATACAGCACTGAGATTATTAATAATTGCCGTTGTAATACCCGCACCAACGCCGCCCATTTCCGGTAAACCAAATTTCCCGTAAATAAGCATGTAATTTAACGGTATATTCAGTAATAAGGCACCAGAAGATAGGTACATAGCAACTTTCGTGTCTTCTAAGCCTTGCAGAAATGAACGAAAAACATTAAATATCATCACCCCGGGAACACTAAATGCCATAGCAATAACATAGCCCCGTGTAATATCTAAGATATTATCATCTAAGCCTATAAATGAAAAAAGTTTGCTAATTAACATTAACAATAAAATTATTGGTATCGAAAGTATCATCGATAGAAACAAATAATTCCTAAGGCTCTCTTTGACCCCTTCTTCATTACCTTGCGCTTTGTGCTTTGCGACATCTGCCGCAAGCATGATAATAGTCCCGTATCCCAACACAAATATAGGGAACCAAATACTACTTCCTAACGTTACTGCCGCTAAATCAGCAGTAGCATAGTGACCAGACATCACTATATCAACAACCCCCATTGCGGTACGTGCTATCTGCGCAATAATGATGGGAAAAGAAAGTAAGAACAGTTGTCTTAATTCCTGCCAGTTTGAAAATTTAGCCATAAAAATACCGTTAATTTATTGATTAGCTCCAATGTTGATCATACTAACAATAAATTATCACTAAAATCATGCGGAAAAATTTTTAAAAATTTAAAATTATGGGCATATCCTCTATTTTTGTTCAGGAAATAGAAAGAAATAAATCAGGCAACCTAACGAAAACGAACTACTTCACAAGAAATTCTGTGATCTTTCTAGAAGATTAGATATTTATTTAAGTCTTTTGTTCTCATTTTCCATTTTAATAGTTAATGTTACTCGACTTAAGTAGCTTCTGCTTTTTGTGATAATGTCCACATAATTAAAAAATAGCGACACCCGATATATCACTGAATTAGTAACATTTTTAAATTATTTATTTGATTAATAAAGAATTAGCGGAAATATAATGTCTAATAATAAAATCTTTATTGTTTTAGCGATACTGGCGACGGGGCTTTACACAATTTCAACCGATAAAACGACTTCTCAACCTGTCAAAACGACTGTACAAATTCATCCTCATCTTAGTCAAATTTGTCAGGCAACCGCATCTATCCTATTTTGTCAAAATAACGATGATGTGACGTATATGCACTACATTCGACCCAGTGATAATTCCCTATGGAAAATTAAATGTCGTTTAAAGGGCGATCGTGTCGAATGGGCTTCCAATAACGTCGATAACATTGGTCGTTGGAGAATTGATGAAAATGACGAAAAAATCACATTTTCTATCACCGGAAATTCCCTTAAGCTGATAGATACCTACTCCGACGGTTCATCAATCAAACAAATGTACACGTTAAATTCCTTGTGAACGGCAGTAAGTGGCGCTGTAGTTTTGATAAAAGCCGCTTACATCTATTCATCAAAGATACATGTAATCTTACCGATATAGAGAAGAGACCGAAAATGAAACCAGAAACTCTTGCGATCCACGGCGGATATTCTCCCGATCCAACCACCAAAGCCGTTGCTGTCCCTATTTATCAAACAACATCCTATGCATTTGATAGTACCCAACACGGTGCCGATCTGTTTAATTTAAAGGTCGAGGGAAATATCTATTCCCGCATTATGAACCCGACTAATGATGTACTGGAAAAGCGGGTTGCTTTACTTGAAGGTGGGATAGCCGCATTGTCGGTCGCATCCGGTATGGCTGCTATCACCTGCGCTATTCAATCCATTGCCGGAGCCGGGGATAACATTATATCTGTTGCCAAGTTATATGGCGGCACCCATAACCTGCTGACTCACACATTGCCCCGGTTCGGTATTGAAACACGCTTTGCTGACCATGATGATATTGCAGCATTGGAATCACTGATTGATGACCGGACCAAAGCGGTATTCTGTGAATCCATTGGTAACCCGGCAGGTAATGTTGTTGATCTGAAAAAGTTCGCAGAAGTGGCTCACCGTCATGGCGTTCCTTTAATCGTTGACAATACCGTCGCCACGCCTGCGCTTTGCCGGCCCTTTGAGCACGGCGCCGATATTATTATTCACTCTCTGACCAAATACATGGGAGGACACGGTTCTACTATTGGCGGCATCATTGTTGATTCCGGCAACTTCCCTTGGGAAAAACATAAGCAAAGATTCGCCATTCTGAATAACCCGGATCCCTCTTATCACAACGTCATCTATACCGAACAGTTCGGTAAAGCCGCGTTTATCGGGCATTGCCGTGTCGTACCGTTACGTAACATGGGTGCCGCGCTATCGCCTTTTAATGCTTTCCTTATTTTGCAAGGGTTGGAAACGCTGGCATTAAGAATGGAGCGTCACACTGAAAATGCCCTGAAAGTGGCCCATTACCTGCAAAATCATCCTCAAGTTAGTTGGGTGAAATATGCAGGATTGCCAGACCACCCGGAACATGAACTGGCACAGCAGTATATGAATGGGAAACCATCAGCCCTTCTCTCCTTTGGTATTAAAGGCGGGCAGGAATCCGGTGCCCGCTTTATTGACGCGTTAAAACTGATTGTGCGCCTGGTTAATATTGGTGATGCAAAATCACTCGCCTGCCATCCAGCTTCAACCACTCATAGCCAATTAAATGACGAGGAGTTAATTAAAGCAGGTGTACCACACGATATGATCCGCCTGTCAATCGGCATTGAACATATTGATGATATTATTACCGATCTTGCCCAAGCTCTGGATGCATCGAAATAATTTAGAACTGCCATACACCCCGTTCTGGTGAACGGGGTTCTATTTATCTGCTATAACCGCTTCTTTTACTGTCTCTATTTTAATTATTTTCCCTTAATCAACGTCGCTGACTTTTATTTCCTTATTTTTACCTACTAAAACAACAAGCAGGGGATAACAAATTAAATCGGTCACCCTGTCGCTAATATTCGATAAAGTGGCCTCCCCCTATCCCTACGAAAACGTGTAATAACGTCCAAATGGCGACTATTCACGTCAAAAAATACAAGGAAAACAGATGAAAGTTCAGCTAGCCTATACGTTGTTATTAAGCTCATTGTTCTGTGGGTATGCTTCGGCAAAAATCCCAAGTGAATTCAGCTCCACGCCATCATTTGAGGATAATTTTAATGGCACAACACTCAATAGCCAAAAATGGGATTACCGTGGTTTAGGTGTCAGAAATAATTGTATTAATACTCAATCAGCCGTTATTGTACGGAATGGATATTTAACCATAAAAACCTATTCTGATAGTTCTTCCGGCAAGCTACAAAATTATTGCGGCATGATTTCAACACAAAAAAGTTTCCTACAGACATATGGCTATTGGGAAGCTGCTGTCAGATTTAATCGCGCCGAAGGTAATCAGGTCGCATTCTGGGTACAGTCACCAACCATGGGTAAGGATCTAACCAATCCAGAAAAATCAGGCGTCGAAATTGATGTATTTGAACACTTAGCTGAGGCTAAACAAGATCAATATGATCATGCGATTCACTGGAATGGTTATGGCAACGCTCATAAACAATGGTCAAAGAAATTGTCTATGAGTAAACTTGCTGATGGTAAATTCCATAAATTTGCGGTGGCATGGACACCAAATGGCTACACATTTTATGTTGATGATGTTCCTCAATATTTGTCTGGTCTGGAACAAGTCCCTATTTCAATCGCAAACCAATACATTATTTTAAGCTCTGAAGTACCGCGCAGTTATCCAGCTCAGGGTTACGGCCCGATAAATAAAACAACCGCCACATTCGACGTTGATTATGTGAAAGTTTATCCGTATGTCGGTAATCAGAAATAATAATCCACACTGTATTATTCGCTGCAATAAATTAGGACCGTAGGAAAAATAAATACGGTTAGCCAGTGATAATCATTCTCCTTGAATATTAAACAAGTAAGAAAAATATTGGCGTCCAATCACTGGACGCCATTTTATCATTAGAATGTTACATTAACTTTAGCCCATATTGTTCGGCCGGGTTCATTTACTGAGGTGTTTGCTGAATAACCAAAGGTACTATTACCTGCAAGGTTGAGGTGTTCGCTGTATTCTTTATTCAGAATGTTGTCGATACCTGTGCTAACTTTGACATTTTTGTTGATCTTATAGGCGACGTTTGCAGAAAGCACGCCGAAACCCGGGCTGTCTTTAAAATCTTTGCCGACAACATTTCCCTGATCGATAGCAATCCGATGCTGGCTGCTAACCAATCGCCACAAACCGGTACTGCTCCAGTCACCACGTTCATAAGTCAATCCGAAACGGGCTTCCAGAGGTGGGATCTGAGGCAGTGGCTTGTTATCTGTGGTATTTTCACCCCATGAATAAGCCAGGCTGGCATCCGTTTTCCAATGATCTGTCAGTTGATAGCCAAAGCCCATCTCTCCGCCCATAACATTGGCATTAACATTATCAGCCTGGCTGAGGCGAGCATTGGTTGGGCTATATCTAAACAAAATAAAATCATTCACCCGCCCTACATAGGCTGACACCCAGCTATTAAAGCGTTCTCCCGTATATTGCGCCCCAATATCAAGCTGGGTAGTTTTTTCACTTTTCACGCCATCAAAAGCGCTGGCACTGCCTGCCGGACCGAGTTTAGGCGAGAATAGCTCCCAGTAGTCCGGGAAGCGCTCGGTATAACCAATACCGGCATAAAACATCAGCGGAACATCAGTGAGAGTATGCTCTAAACGCATAAAACCACTTGGCAAAGTATCATTTCGTTCTTTCTCGCTATTGCCGGCAAATTTTTTCACCAGACTGCGATCAAGACGGGCACCGGTTATCAACTCGCTCTGCTCTGTGGCATACCAGGTCAACTCACCAAACAAGCCATAATTACGGAATTGGGCATCCTTTTGCCACACGCTGCCTGATTTATTACGATGGGTATTAGTTTGAGTATCCGCACCACTTTCCAGCTTGAAATCTTGCCATAGCCAGGTGCCCATCGCCCGTCCTCCCACAATCCGACGATCCAGTTGCATGGACATACCACTGTTCATATTCATATGCATACCACACATATGCTTGCAGGTCGCGGAAGGCATACCCATCTTCCCCATCGATCCCATAGACATAGGGCTGTTCGGAGAACGCAAGGTTATATTGTCCATGATATGGTTGGTATAGTTGTAATAAACTTGGGCTTCAACCTTATCAAGAACCTCACTGATGTTAGATTTCTCAAAACGCACGCCGAGGCTTTCACGTTTAAATTGTGAACCATCCATATTACGCCCCGCATAGCGGGCCTCTCCATCACCTTTCCCGGCGGTCAATTCGAGCAGTGTATCTTTATCCGGCGTCCACCCCAGCGCCAGATCGCTATTCCACTTATCCCAGCGTGAAGGGACACGATACCCACTACCATCTTTATAATCATGTGAACGGGAGGTATTCCCCATTAAACGTAAATATCCCAATTCATTGCCGACACTGGCATCAACATTGCCATCCCAACGACCATTTGAACCGGTCAACCCACTGGCATTGACCTTCACCCCCGGCTCATTAAATTTAGGGTGTTCACGCTCAAACCTAATGGTCCCAGCGGAAGCACCTGGGCCCCACAATACGGTTTGAGGCCCTTTAATCAGTGTCAGCAAATCATAACTTTCCGGTGAAATATAAGATGAAGGCGCATCCATCCTGCCAGGACAGGCCCCTTGCATTTCTGCGCCATCAGTCAGGATCTTAAGCCTTGAACCAAACATTCCCCTAAATACTGGATCACCATTGGTACCCCCATTACGGATTTGTGAAAAACCGGGTATGGTTTTCAAATAGTCAGAACCATCACTTGCCGGAACTGGCTGACGAGGCGTTTTTGGTGACGTGACAATTGATAAAGGCGAATACAAAGGCGCAGTGACGGTAATCACATCGCCGTCATTGGTTTTTAGGACATTCGCATGATCGTGTGAATCTGGCGAGATTTCAACCGCATATCCATTAAAAGCTGCCAGCAGAAAAATCGGCATTGCCGAGCTAATACAACGGGCTAGCGTATTTTTTTTATAAGAAGCATTTTTTTCAAACATCATCTTTCCTTAATGTGCATCCGCGCTCCGAAGCGATATTGCTATCAAAAGCGGAATACGTTATAGAATCCAACCAAACAGTTTTTGGTATAAGCAAACTTTTCCTGGCTAAAAAGTTAGCAGGACAAAGCGTTTTATTATGTTTAAACCGATGAGATTAGATCTGTTCAGGCGGAGCGCGAGGCAGCGAATCCGAAAAGATGAAATGCGCAAGGAAGAGAGTTACAGGTTGAACCGGTGGTGGCCGTGAAGTCAGCGAAGTTGACCAGAATAACGGTGTATTCGCCAAATCTAGCATCGGTACATGGATAAGAAAGACGCAGTATCCACAGGCAATATCATCCAGCATCGACATGCCACCACCCGCATGCATACCCATCTGCATACCATCATGATGGTTAGTGCCCTGTGATGCAGAAGCAATGTCAGAATGAGACTCACCAATGCGCGCATGTTCCAGTGACCGGGAGATCACGGGTGCAATGAACAACATCAATATCGCTAATATACCAAGCCAGGCTGACAAGCGGCTCCGCGATGTGTAAATCTGGATCAGTGACAAACCAAGCCTATTCTGTAGAGAACACATTCAGGGAGGGGATTGTACGTATTTAACAGTCAAATGTTAAAACACTTTATGCAGGAATGTCGCTTTGACGACAAAATTTGATGTTTTTCTAAAGCCAGCGCAATTGCTTTCATTAATTCGACTAAAATTTCAGCCTGTCATAATGCTCATATTTCCAACAATACCGATACGACTGGAGCAAATTCCCTAGATAAAATTTACGGCGGCGGTGGACAATATGTCTTAAGATCTCCCGATCCAACCTTTCAAAGTGAAGTTGAAGAACTTGCCCCCAATGGATTCGTCACAAAAACGGAAGAGAATCACACCGAATACCGTCAAAACTACTGGGTAAGCGTCGATATGCAGTTCTCAGATGCACTCAATGCATGGATCGTGGCTCACAATGATGGTTCCAGGCTATCTTTAAGCTTTTATCCTCCAGACTTCTCTACGAAAATCTACAACGATGTCCAATTAAGTACCTCTACTGTAGAAGGCCCCGGTATTGTATCAAGACCTGATAAGCACTCAGTTGCCTCAAGTACTGGGCAGTGCAGTACACTACCAATCGATGTTATCAATGCGACTGCGCGTAATTTCCCTCGCATGTCGCCTACAAACTTGGCACATATTGGTATTGATGTCAGTGCTGGAATGAACTGTGAAAGTATGCTCCCCAGTCAGATTGCAAACATCTACGAAGGTTATGGAATTAAAGCAGCTGGTTTACCGTTAACATTTGTTGTATCTGGAACACGTTTTCAAGTTGATTCAATTCGGCCAATGAAGTTCTTAACTAAGAACTTCATTGAAGTCACACCTGAGATTTTCCACGCCATTCCATATGGAGCTTCATTAAAAGTCGGTGCTCCTGTTATTGGCACCACTGGACAACCAGCAGCGTTTCTTCTTGAGTCTGCTAAATGGCCAGTAAGTGGACCAAAAATAATCAGAGATAATAAATCATCCATTAAGATGGTACCGTTAGCTGAATACGATTCCTATCCAACAAAACATTCACTTTACCTGGTGCAATAACCATTTCACTAACCGAGTTAAGCATATCAAGGAATTGATATGCTTAGTTTTGATGCTAGCCATCTACCCACTGACGAGGCAGAGATAATGTCTTCTCCTGCCATAAAAACATCAAAGATGGCAGTGGAATCCCTTTACTTTGTCTCCACTTCCAAAATCACCTCCCAGATAGTTTTTGGTAGAATAAAACGATGTGTCTCCTTTTCTTCTATATGCAACACTTTCCATCCAGAGAAAACTTTAAATATTAAGGAACGATCAAAGAAGTGTTTTGGTGTTCCATGGACCAAGTAGAAATCATTATCAATTTTAGCGTGTCCTTTCGCACCGAAGTTGACGTCTTTTGTAGAATTCAGTCGACATAATAATATGCCCCCAGGCCACAAAACTGCTCTGATTCGCCGAATAATATCCAGAGTCTCGTCCCAAGAAAAGTAATGCAGTGACAAACTGGAAATCACCACGCCGGTCCTATCTATTGGAAAAGGAGCTCGTAAATCTTGAACAAAAAAAACAGCCGAAGGCACACGAACACTCGCCCGCTTAACCATTGCAGAAGATATATCGATCGCCTTCACTTTTAACCCAGCACGATGAATAATGGCAGTGTCGCGCCCATCTCCACAACCAATTTCCAGCACTGCTAAACCCATGGCTCGGGCTTGAATAAGTGGAAGCCATCGCTCCAGCCAACGATCTTCCCGTTGTCTACACAACAAAGCGAGAAAACCACTTCCGATCAAGCCCTTCGCCAGAATGGGAAGAACACGCCATTCAAATGTGCGAAGCAATCTCATAATTTTCATTGATGTCAACAACTTTCTATAAAGAGTATAAGTATGCTCTACCAGCCAATTGCTATGGGACAGGCACACAAATGGTTAACGTACTTTTACAACCTTTTAGGGTGCAAAAACCTATCTTTGACGTGTTAATTACTCTGCCTGAAAATGATATAAATAAAGCTGCTACCGCTGTTAACATTATTGAGCCAAAAACAACAAAATCAAGCCAGTTACAATCTAACCCAATAGAACAACGAGACCTAATATTATAAACGATCTCACTCGTACTTCCTGTGAAGATTATTATACTAGCAATTATAATTGATTTATTACGCTGCCTCATCTTACTTAATTTACTAATTAAAAACACACAAACAAATAAAACCAGCACAGTAACAATTACATCAGGTAACATTTTAGTCCTTAATTATCTAACATATAAAATCATTATTATCACATCCGGATAAACTTCACAATCTAGATATTTCAACCCATTTATATTATCAAATGCAAATATTTCACTCATTAATCGGAAAATAGAGTGGACCACAACAATTTCTTTATTCCAAGAAATCAACAAGGAAAAAATAAAAGCGTCCCAATATCATGGAAAACTATTCACCGGAAAACAGCTTCTCGAATAACCTCCAGTGAAGCAGGGTTTTCAATCAGAGAAATATCACCCGGCTCACGCCCTTCACATATTGCCTGCATAGTTCGGCGCAACATTTTTCCTGAACGCGTCTTGGGAAGCTGGGAGACGAAATACACCCGTGCTGGGCGGCCCACGCTGCCAATTTGTTTGTTCACCAAGCCCATCAGGGCCTTTTCCAGAGAGGAAAAATGTTCAGCATTCTGGATTTCCCTTCCATCCTTGAGAACGGCAAAGGCAACTGCGGCTTGCCCCTTGATGGCATCCTTGATACCAATAACAGCCACTTCAGCAACGTCTTCATGGCCTGCAATACACTCTTCTATCTCCCGCGTTCCCAATCGGTGTCCCGCAACATTAATCACATCATCCGAACGTCCCAAAATAAAATAATAGCCATCACTGTCACGGATCCCCCAATCGAATGTGGAATAAACAGGCTGGTCAAAATGACACCAATAGGTATTGATGAAACGTGTATCGTCACCATAGATAGTTTGAATGCAACCTGGAGGCAAAGGCCCTTCAATAACGAGCAGGCCTTTTTCGTTATCGCCGCACTCCTCACCGGTCAGTTCATTAATCAGCTTGACATGAAAGCCATACATCGGGAAGCCAGTGCTACCAAACCGATTCGGCCTGTCATCCAGAGCGCGGGCGATAGCCATAATCGGCCAGCCTGTCTCAGTCTGCCAGTAGTTATCAATAACAGGGGTGTTGATCGCCTCTGCAATCCAGCGGGCAGTATGTTCATCAAGCGGTTCTCCCGCCAAATACAACGATTTCAGTGATGAAATATCGTATTGTGCAATAGATTCAACCGGGTATTTTTTCAGTACACGAATCGCTGTAGGCGCTGAAAACATGCGTGTTACCTGATATTTTTCCACTATCTGCCACCAAATGCCAGCATCCGGCTGTATCGGCAGCCCTTCATACATAATTGTCGCCATTCCTGCGATCAAAGGGGCATAAGCAATATAAGAATGCCCCAAAACCCAACCAATATCTGACGTACAAAAAAACACTTCACCCGCTTTACCGCCAAAAATGATATCCATGGATGTTGCCAATGCAACAGCATACCCCCCAACATCACGCTGAACGCCTTTTGGGGTGCCCGTCGTGCCGGAGGTATAGAGCACGCAGGAGGTTTCATTTGATTCAAGCCAGGTCACAGGAACGTCAGCATCAAGACACTCTTGCCGCAATGTTGCGAAATCAACATCTCTTTCCGGTAGCCAAACCATGTCAGCCATCCCGCGGTTAACCATCAGTACATGGTGGGGTTTGTGGTTCGCCAGTTCGATAGCTTCATCCAGCAACGGTTTGTAAGGGATGACTTTTCCACCACGAGATCCCGCATCCGCAGACACCACCAGCACAGGCTCTGCATTATCCAACCGTGTAGCAAGGCTCTGGGCAGCAAAACCCCCAAAAACAACCGAGTGAACTGCACCAATACGGGCACAAGCGAGCAAAACAAACAGCGCTTCAGCAATCATCGGCATATAAACCAAAACCCTGTCGCCTTTTTTAACGCCCAGAGAAAGCATCATAGCCGCCGTTCTGTTCACTTCCCGATGTAATTCCCTGAAAGTGAATACTTTTTCACTATTCGTTTCTGTTGAAATCATGATGAGCGCTTTGGCGTCAGGCTGGCTTTTCAGCCAGCGATCCAGTGCGTTGTAACATAGGTTGGTTTTTCCCCCGCAAAACCAGCGGGCAAAGGGAGGATTGTTGTGATCCAGAACCTGTTCAAAAGGTTGTTGCCAGAAAATGCGTTTAGCCTGATCAGCCCAGAAAGAGTGGGGATCATCAATGGATTGCTGGTAAAAAGTTTTGAATAACATAATCTCTCCTGGTACTGCGTAAAATGATAGAGCAGTACTCAAGGAGAGCAACCGCCGACGGCATTTCAGATTAGATAACGTACAAATCAAGATATTCGTTTACCGGCATGTTTTCCAGTAACTGACGGTCAAGGGAAACAGACAGAATTTTCCTCTGTTGTGTTTCAGGAAACTGACGTGCCAGATTGGTTCTGAATTTTTTCAGCAATAATGGAATGCCTTCTCGGCGACGATGAGCATGGCCGATAGGGAACTCGACTTTAACTTCATCAAGCTGGCTGCCATCTGCAAATGTAACGGTTAATGCGTTAGCAATAGAGCGTTTTCCCGGATCGTGGTAATCACAGGTAAAATCAACATCTTCAACACACACCATTTTTTCCCGCAGTGCATCAATACGGGGATCTGCCGCAACACTATCTTCATAATCCGCAGCGGTGAGACGGCCAAAGATCAAAGGAACCGCAACCATATACTGAATACAATGATCTCTGTCCGCCGGGTTGTTTAACGGACCTTGCTTATCGATAATCCGAATACAGGCCTCATGGGTACGAATAGTGATTTTTGTGATGTCATTGATAGTCTTGCCGGTGTCTTTCAGTTGCTGATGCAGACTCATTGCCGCTTCCACCGCAGTTTGTGCATGAAATTCTGCCGGGAAAGCAATCTTAAACAACACGTTTTCCATCACATAAGCACCATAGGCACGCTGGAATTTGAAAGGCTGCCCATTGAACAAGACATCATAAAATCCCCAGGTTTTTGCAGTTAATACCGAGGGATACCCCATCTCACCCTTTTGTGCCATGAAAGCCAGACGAACAGCACGGGATGTCGCATCACCCGCCGCCCAGGATTTACGTGAACCGGTATTAGGAGCATGACGGTAAGTTCTCAGCGACTGCCCATCAACCCAGGCGAGCGATACCGCACTCAGGATCTCTTCCCGGTTCAGCCCCAACATTTCAGCAACAACGGCGGTCGAAGCCACTTTTACCAGAACGACGTGATCCAACCCGACTTTATTGAACGCATTCTCCAGTGCAAGACATCCCTGAATTTCATGTGCTTTGATCATGCCCATCAAAACGGCTTTGATGGTGAGCGGCTTTTTGCCACAAGCAACGGCATTTCTTGATAGCCAGTCAGCCACCGCCAGTATGCCACCAAGGTTATCGGACGGATGTCCCCATTCAGCCGCCAGCCATGTGTCATTAAAATCCAGCCACCGGATCATCGTACCAATGTTAAACGCCGCCTGTACGGGATCAAGCTGGAATTGTGTTCCCGGTACACGCACCCCATTAGGCACAACCGTACCCGGCACAATAGGCCCCAACAGTTTCTTGCAGGCCGGGTATTCCAACGCCTCCAGCCCACAGCCCAGCGTATCCAGAAAACAGTAATAGGCCGTTTCATGGGCAATGGATGATGTGATCGGGTATTCCATAACATAATCCACGATATCCACAATCACCTGATCATATTCAGGACGGTTGTTTACAACAGAGGTAGACATAATAATTCCTTGTTAAAAAAACATGAATACAGGAAACACCACACCAAAAATAACGTTATCCACGCTCACCAATTGGCGTAAATACCCGATTTTCCGGCCCGGTATAATTGGCCGAAGGGCGGATAATTTTGTTATCAATACGTTGTTCAATGATGTGAGCAGCCCATCCCGATGTGCGGGCAATCACAAACAACGGTGTAAACATCGCCGTCGGTACGCCCATCATGTGATAGGAAACCGCAGAGAACCAATCAAGGTTCGGGAACATTTTTTTGTTAGCCCACATCACAGATTCCAGCCGATCCGCAATATCAAACATTTTGGTCGTTCCTGCCTCTTTGGAAAGTTGCAGAGCCACATTTTTAATCACTTTGTGACGGGGATCTGAAATGGTGTAAACCGGATGACCAAAGCCGATAATGACCTCTTTTCTTGCCAGACGCGCCAGGATATCTGCCTCTGCTTCGTCAGGATTTTCATAGCGCTGTTGAATTTCAAAAGAGACTTCGTTTGCTCCACCGTGTTTTGGCCCTCTCAGTGCACCAATCGCCCCGATGATGGCGGAATAGATATCCGTGCCGGTTCCTGCGATAACCCGGCTGGTAAATGTCGAGGCGTTAAACTCATGTTCGGCATAAAGGATCAGGGATATATGCATAGTTTCTTCCCATGATTCACTGGGTTTTTTACCATGCAGGAGGTGAAGAAAATGCCCGCCTATCGACTCATCATCGGTTTCTACCTCAATACGGCGTCCGTTGTGACTATAGTGATACCAGTAGAGCAACATGGAGCTAAGAGAGGCCAGTAATTTGTCAGCAATATCACGCGCACCTGCAAGATTGTGATCGTCTTTTTCAGGCAATGTGCAGCCAAGAACGGAGACACCTGTACGCATGACATCCATGGGATGAGCGGCAGCAGGTAATGTTTCCAATGCTGCCTTGACGCTACCCGGCAAACCTCGCAGTGCTTTTAGTTTCGTTTTATAGGCGGCCAGTTCAGCGCGGGAAGGCAATTTTTCGTGGATCAACAGGTGCGCAACTTCTTCAAATTCACACTGGGTTGCAAGATCAAGAATATCGTAGCCACGGTAATGCAGATCGTTGCCGGTTTTCCCAACTGTACAGAGTGCTGTGTTACCCGCACTGACCCCCGAAAGGGCAACAGATTTTTTAGGCTTGAAAGTAGTTGACTCAGTAATTGTGTTCTGTTCGCTCATTGGTCTCACCTCGACTGTTTTTTATGCCACATAAAGTGATGAAGCTGTCCGTCATTGAGATTTTTTCTGGGAGAAAAGCGCATCCAGTTTTTGTTCAAAATCGTAGTAGTTGATGCTTTCGTATAACTCGTTGCGAGTCTGCATCATGCTGATCACATTCTTCTGTGTCCCTTCGCGGCGGAGTGTGGTGTAAACCTGCTCGGCGGCCTTATTCATTGCCCGGAAAGCAGAAAGCGGGTAAAGCGCAATGGATACATCCACATTTTTTAACTCTTCGGTAGTGAACAGTGGCGTCGCACCAAATTCAGTGATGTTGGCGAGTATTGGAACCCCAGTTGTTGACGCAAATGTTTTATACATGTGCAATTCAGTGATCGCTTCAGGAAACAGCATGTCTGCCCCGGCTTCGATATAGGCTTTAGCCCTGTCAAGGGCCGCTGCCAAACCTTCAACAGCCAAGGCATCAGTACGGGCCATAATGACGAAATGCTTATCAATACGGGCATCGACTGCAGCCTTAATGCGATCAACCATTTCCTCTTTGGACACAATCTCTTTATTCGGGCGATGACCGCAACGCTTCGCACCGACCTGATCCTCAATATGCAACCCCGCAGCGCCAGCTTTAATCATTGAGCGCACGGTGCGAGCCACATTAAAGGCAGAAGAACCAAAACCAATATCAGCATCCACGAGCAATGGCAAATCACAGACGTCCGTGATACGGCGGATATCTGTCAGCACATCGTCCAGCGTTGAAATTCCCAGATCAGGCATACCTAATGAACCCGCCGATACACCGCCACCAGAAAGATAAATAGCTTTATAGCCCGCCCGTTTCGCCAGCAATGCATGGTTGGCATTGATGGTGCCAACTATCTGTAATGGAGATTCAACTTCTATAGCCTGACGAAACGCCAAACCAGCAGAGGAAAGCGGCATACATAACCTCCTTGTTATTAGAATGAAATATATTTGTTATAAAGCAATGTGTGTGCCAACAAAGTAAACAATGGCTAATAAACTTAAAAATAAAGATGGAATGGAAATTAATATGTTGTTTTTAAAATAAAAAAATATCTAACGCATTGACTAATCTTGTAGGAAAGCATCATTGATACAAAAGCGTCCTTGTTTCATAATGGATTAATTTCGTTTCAAAAAACATAATTGAAACACTTTTGAAACATAGAATTGTTCTGGTGGGAAAAACAAAACAGCACACAATATTAGGAGAACGGAATGGCAGAAGTACCATCAACAGGGCGTGATAACAGCGACAAACCGATCATTTGGACGGTATCCATTTCCCGCCTTTTTGATCTATTCCGTGACATCACGCCGGAGTTCGATCATCAGGCGAATATCACTCCCATCCAACTTGGTTTTGAAAATGCGGTTCAGCATATTCGTAAACGGCTGACAATCGAACATTGTGATGCAGTGATCTGTGCCGGCTCTAATGGCGCCTATCTGAAAAGCCGTTTGTCAGTGCCTGTTATCATTGCAGAGGCCAGCGGATTTGATTTTATGCAGGCACTGGCCCGTGCACGGCAAATCAGCTCCCGCATTGGCGTTATCGCCTATCAGAATACATTGCCTGCGCTGGAAGAATTTCAGCAACGGTTCAACTTACGTATTGAGCAACGTAGCTATATCACGGAAGAAGATGCGCGGGCTCAGATTAATGCATTAAAAGCCATCGGCATTAAAGTCATTGTCGGTGCCGGGCTGATTACCGATCTTGCCTATGAAGCTGAACTTGTCGGTGTTTTTGTCTATTCTGCGGATTCTATTCGTCGGGCATTCCATGATGCATTGGATATCGCCAGAATGACCAAGTTTAGCCAGGCTTCAATTTCTGCCTATCCAATACAGGAGACCTTGCGCACCCGCCACACCCTCAATGATATCCGGGGAAGTTCAGCCGTGATTGAGCATGTGCGCAACACCATCATGTTATATGCCCGCTCGCCTGCCACGGTTCTGATACAAGGGGAAAGCGGTACAGGGAAGGAACTGGTGGCACAAGCCATTCACCATGAATATGCCCTCCGGTATGGTCAGGTTGCAGGCAAACATCAGCGCCCGTTTGTTGCCGTTAACTGTGGTGCCATTGCTGAATCCCTGCTGGAAGCTGAATTATTTGGTTATGAGGAAGGGGCTTTCACCGGCTCACAGCGTGGAGGGCGAGCAGGTCTTTTTGAAGTTGCCCATCGGGGCACACTATTTCTGGATGAAATTGGTGAAATGCCACTGCCTCTTCAAACACGGTTATTGAGAGTGCTGGAAGAAAAATCTGTCGTCAGAGTGGGAGGACACCGCCCCATTGCCGTTGATGTTCGGATCATTTGCGCCACACATTGCGATTTGGATACCTGGGTTCAAGAAAGACGTTTTCGGACAGATCTGTTCTATCGCCTGAGTGTATTGCGGATCAATATTCCCGCTCTCCGAGAAAGGGGCAACGATATTGGTACATTGGCGCTGGAATATCTGCGACGGGCGTTTGCCGCATTGAATTTGCCGGTATCGCAGTCAAGAGTACAAGAGCTTTCTGCCTGTCAGGAGGCATTGCAATCCTATCATTGGCCCGGTAATGTCCGGGAACTGCGTAATCTCATGGAGCGAATCGCGTTATACCTCAGCGCCCATACTGAGCATACATTGACACCTGAATTAATATTGGCTCTTTCACCGGAGCGCCAACCTGCACTCAAGCTGATAGAAAAAAATATGAAGCCCCCTCTGGCGATGCCACCTTCACCTATTACCCCACCTTCAGCTCATAAAACCCTGCAACGATTTTCCGGCAATCGCCATGCGGCTGCGGAACATCTGGGGATCAGCCGTACTACGTTGTGGCGACGATTGAAACAGGAAATGGCCGGGAATTAATGGTGATGTAAAACGAGAGTTCAACGTTTTTATCAAAACGCTATTTATCATATGATTCTGCTATCCCTGGCTGTTTTTTATTGAGTCGGCAGATCAAAGAAAATCTCATGGTTTGAATAACATCAGGGAACTTAGTTGCTTAAGAAGCGTTACTCATCTCAAGGTAACGAAACACCTATCATTATTACAGTTGAAATAGTCAATTCATATGACTGCTCCCCACCCTCGCATTTGGCGAGGGTTTACGGCGGCTTTTGCTAATTACGGAGCTAACAAAGAATGGTCTTTTTTACTCAATAATAGCCATTAGTTTAGCTAGTGCATCTTCAACAACAATAGGATTTGCAGATTCTATAAATTTGCCATTACGACTTTCAAGATCAACCATTTTGACTTGATTCATTAAGATTACTCCTTGAGTTTTTGAACCAGTTCCCGATAGAGTTACAGTAAAACCGTTATATCGAGAGTAGTTTCCACCCTGTGTTATCGGGGCAACTAGAACCATACCAAGATTGTTAAATCCATGTTGTGATAGAATCAACGCTGGTCTTTCTTCTCCTTGTATTTCTCGTCCAGAGGTAGGATTAAGGCATAGCTTGACTATATCCCCTTGCCCAAATCCTTTTTTGCGTCTTACCATACTTCTCTCCCAACTGGCGTTTGGTTACTACCCCATACACTTTCTTCGGTTTCTAGAGGTGCATTCGGATCACACTGTTGTAACAGTTCGTCTAATGTATAGCGTTTGGCACGTGTCTTTGGTATTAAAACTAGTGTTCCATCTTTAACTTTAACATCTAGTTCTTGACCAACAGTGGCTCCAATTTGTTTTAGTAGGTGGGCAGGTATGATTACCCCGTTGCTATTGCCCCACCGTTTGATTGCTATGCTCATAAGTTCTCCTATGTAATCTGGTTATACATAGTATAATTTTAGGGAGTTACGCCAACATTAAAATTATACTTTGTATATACAAAAAGACAACCAAGGCGCGGTGGACGTCACCAGCATAATACGCCGCAATCCAGCCAGTAATGGATGCGCCTGACAGCATTCCATCAACCAGCGCGTATTGAAGCTGCATCCAGGGAGTTAAAAGAAGAGCTTGGACTTTATATGAAAGCAGAACAGCTTGAATTTCATCAAGTAATAGAAAATTTTTATGAAAATAACGGTGTCCCTATTCATGAAATAAACTTCATGTTTAAAGCTAATATTGAAAAAGACATTCCATTTTATTTAGAGAATGGAATAAGAAGAAAGTTAATTTGGATGCCAATAACAGAGCTTCATACGTTGAAAATAATGCCAAATATAGTTATTGACGCAATATTGGGAAAAACAACGAACTACATTGTGTCTTTTAACTAACAATTGGTAAAGGAATAAGAAATGATTTTATATTTCGGCATGACATTTCTAATAAACAAAATTAAAAAAATCAAGCCGTAATTTATATCGTCCCCAAGACAAGACCCTGTAAAAAATCACCACCATACTTTTCCCGAATCTTATCTAGTTGATTTTAAAAAATTTAAAACATCATAACCTTCTAATATATCTTCTATTATGATTCAATAGTATAATGTACTGAATTTAAAACAGCATTTTCTACTTTATTGGGGTATGTGTTGACTTCAATATTATCTACCAAACCATTATCCATAGTGATAATTCTGTCCGCAGCATCAAAATATTTATCGTCATGACTAATAACTATGATCGTTTTTCCATTGCGCTTCATCTCAGGCAGTAATTCACGATAGAAAAAGTTTCTATAATGAGGATCTTGATCCGCCGCCCACTCATCAAACAAACAAATAGGAGCATCTTCCATATAAGAGATCACAAGAGCCAGGCGTTTACGTTGGCCATGAGAAAGCTTAGTGGTCGACAACTTGCCATCTTTAACCGTTACTTTTTCTGCCAGATTCAATTTTTCCAGATATTGACGAGTCAGCTCATCATCTGCCGGTTCACCTTTGCGATTAATCACAGTATCAAACAGATAAAAATCCGAGTGAATAACACTGTACATATTCAGATAATTCTCTAGATTATCTTTATTAATCTCTTTACCATCTATTAAAATATCACCTTCAGTTTTATTCAACAAGCCAATCAATAACTTGGCAAAAGTTGATTTACCACTGCCATTACCACCTTTAATAATGATAATTTCACCACGCTGAATAGCCAGATTAATCGGCCCAACAGTAAAACAACTCTCTTCATCAACATATTTAAAACTTATAGAATTCAGTGAAAGTTGAGACCATTCCTCTTGTTTTTCTGTGTTTGTTAAAGTTGGCTCCATTGATAAATTTTCGGAAAACTGCAAACTATCAATCTTACGCAGAGAGATGAAAGCTTTTACTATGATCTCCTGTGAGGACAAAATGAAATCAACAGGCCCCAGTAAAAAAGTCATAATAAATATAAAGGTAAGAATATCGTGACTTTCCCCTATTCCCCACATAGCATGAGAAAATAAAATAGAACCAAGTACCAGAAATAATAATATTTGCCCCCAGTTTTCACTCAGCCTCCAAAAAATTTCTGATTTAAGATCAGATTCATTAATCTTTCTTAATGCTGGCAGAACGCCGCGATTAAAAAACGAACTCTTACGCTTGCTATTGTTATTAAGCTCTTTAACTCCATCCACCAAACTTTTGAATTGTTTATGAAGATCATCATAATCATCACGATATATCTTCTCATAAGCTTCAGCTTTATTAATGAAGTAACGCGAAACCAAAATCCCAAATGGAAAAATTACCAGAATTACCATAAATAGTTCAATCGATCTAAATGCCAGAAAGCCTAAGCATGCAACCACTGTAATTACATGATAAATAAACTGCGGCATGATAGAAATAGCCCAGGAAATATCATTAACATCAGATGTTAAACTGGCCTGAACTCTATGCCCTCCAATTCTATCCAAAATGGCATATGGCGTATTCAAAATACGCCTCACCAAGGTGTTGCGAACTTCAAAAATAATTTTGACGCTTAATTTTGTCATTAGGTAGTTGGCAAAAGAACTTACAATGAATAAACAAACTAATCCAGATAAAAACTTGACTGCCCATAATACCAAGTCAGTATTAATCTGCCCCAATGCATCATCGGTAATCAAGGAGATTAACCAAATACTAAAGAAAGCACTAAAAGCACCAATAATACTATTGAAAATAATTTTTAACCGATTGGATTTAACTAAATCAGAAATCATCAACATTAACCCTTAAATAATATTTTGTTATCATTAACCCTTAACAACCATTACTTTGCCATAAAGTGATACATCCTCTCAGATCAACAAATTGAAAGTCACATGATATACCTTATAGATTTCAAGATGCATCGCGACGGCAAGGGAGCGAATCCCCGGGAGCATAGCAAACTATGTGACCGGGGTGAGCGAGCGCAGCCAACAAAGAGGCAACTTGAAAGATAACGGGTATAAAGCTTTTCACCCCATTGCCATCACTTATAGGTCGGTAAATATTGACAGCTATATTGTATAATGTCGAGTATTTCCTGATATATTAAGTTCGATTTTTTGAATAAACGTTCTTGTCGGAGCATTTCAATAATATAACTTCAACTAAAATTTCAATAGCAACCGGTTTTAATACTGAATAATGGTCCCACTCACCATGCCACAAATAATAGTTTGTGTAACATAATCCTGTAACGATATAATAATTTTATCTTTTCCTGCCCGTAACTGTATTAAGCTTTCTCTGTAAATAAATATCATCTTACTGTTTAATCTAACCGATTAAAAAGACAAGTTGGTTTAAGTGATAGGACATGGTTGAAGACTATCGCCTTATCCAGTCTCTTAATCAGGAGAACTGACTAAGAGACTGAGCTAAGCGAAAGTTTACGGCAGATTTTACTAACAGATAGATAGCCGATACACTAATAACACATATTAACTATTTTTCTGAATATGATTTTACAGCAGATTTCAACGCCTTAATATCTGAAGAACAGAGATAGGGTTTTAACACATTAAATTTCTCTTCTGACCAATCATATATTTTTAATCCAAGCAGCTCATTTATAACATGCGGTTCAAATCGGTATTTAACGAATTTCGCAGGCGTTCCAGCCACAATACTGTATGGCGCAACATCTTTAGTGACGACGCTATTAGCAGCGATTATAGCGCCTTCACCAATGGTAACACCTGGAATAATCATTGAACGCATACCAAGCCACACACCATCATGAATATGCGTGTCGCCTTTGCCTACATAGGCCTCTTCGATATATTCCATAAATGGATACAAACAGAACCAATCTGCTCTGTGTGTATTGTTTCCACCCATAAGAATGATAGTTTCAGCGGCTATGCAAACATAATCGCCAATATACAATTTATCAATTGGCCACTTAGACTCCCATTGAAGGCTGACCTTATCGCCATACAAATAGCGAACAACAGATTCTTCAAAACCACCACTCCAGCAATCACTATAGTAGCTATGGGTTCCTTTGATGATAATATTTTGATTGGTTACAACTTCATGTAAAAGTTGAGTTTTTGACCAATGTTTTTCTTTCATGGTAAACAGTCTCTATTAATTATTTATTTACCATAGAATGCTCTCTATGGTGATATATCCGCATCCAAAAAATACATCACTTCCAGCTGACTCGAGGCTGATTTAACAATGGAATTCTTTTCATATTAGACAATACTGATAATTAATTTAGAGCGATTATGATTCGTAAATTCTTTTAATCTCACTGACATCATATCAATAGATATATTTTTAATGCGAACTATTTGTGTGAATTTTTAGGATGGAGCGGGCGAAGGGAATCGAACCCTCGTATAGAGCTTGGGAAGCTCTCGTTCTGCCATTGAACTACGCCCGCATTTTGGATGTAATACGTTTTATTATAGCGACTCCATAGGCACCAGCAAGTAATTATCTGTTTAAGTTGTCTATATTTCAGGCAGTTGAAAATAAAAACTCCCTTGGCAGCTATGCCATAGGGAGTTGCGATGTGAAGCTGAATTCTGGCTATTATTTCTGTGGGCGCATTGCCGGGAACAAAATAACATCACGGATGGTATGGCTGTCAGTAAACAACATTACCATGCGGTCAATACCAATACCCAAACCTGCGGTCGGTGGCATGCCGTGCTCCAGAGCAGTGACATAATCTTCGTCATAAAACATGGCTTCATCATCACCTTCGTCTTTCTGACGAACCTGTTCAGCAAAACGTTCTGCCTGATCTTCAGCGTCATTCAATTCTGAGAAGCCGTTACCAATTTCACGTCCGCCAATAAAGAATTCAAAACGGTCAGTGATAAACGGGTTTTCATCATTACGACGAGCCAGCGGAGAAACTTCTGCCGGGTATTCAGTGATAAATGTCGGTTGAATCAGGTGGCTTTCAGCGGTTTCTTCGAAGATTTCACACTGAACGCGACCAAGGCCCCAACCTTTTTCCACTGCAATACCCAGTGATTCAGCGATAGCCACCGCTTTATCCATATCATCCAAATCAGCCATGTTGGTTTCAGGACGATATTGGCAAATAGCTTCTTTCATACTCATTTTGGCAAAGGGTTTACCGAAATCAAATTCCTGCTCACCATATTTAACCAACGTACTGCCCAAAATATTTTGCGCCAAAGTACGGAACAGCTCTTCGATCAACACGATCAGATCTTGGTAATCCGCGTAAGCCATATAGAGTTCCATCATGGTGAACTCAGGATTATGACGCGGAGAAACGCCTTCGTTACGGAAGTTACGGTTAATTTCAAACACACGTTCAAAACCACCCACAACCAGACGTTTCAGGTAAAGTTCCGGCGCAATACGCAGATACATGTCAATATCCAGCGCATTGTGATGAGTGATAAATGGACGGGCCGACGCACCACCCGGGATCACCTGCATCATCGGTGTTTCCACTTCCATAAAGCTTTTACTGACCATGAAATTACGCAATTCAGACAAAACCTGAGAACGAATCTGGAAGGTTTTGCGTGATTCTTCGTTAGCGATCAGATCCAGATAGCGCTGGCGGTAACGGGTTTCTTGATCAGCCAGCCCGTGGAATTTATCCGGCAATGGACGCAGCGCTTTCGTCAGCAAACGCAGTTCAGTACAGTGAATGGAAAGTTCACCGGTTTTGGTTTTAAACAGTTTGCCACGAGCGCCCAGAATGTCTCCCAGATCCCATTTTTTAAACTGTTCGTTATAAATACCTTCCGGCAGATCGTCACGGGCAACGTATAACTGAATACGACCACCCATATCTTGCAGCGTTACGAAAGAAGCTTTCCCCATAATGCGACGGGTCATCATACGACCACCAACCGTCACGTCGATATTCAGTGCTTCCAGCTCTTCCTGAGTTTTGTCGTCGTATTGCGCATGCAACTCTTCTGACATGTTTTCACGACGGAAATCATTCGGGAAAGCAATACCTTTCTCCCGTAAAGCCGCCAGTTTTTCACGGCGGGTTTGCAGTTCATTATTTAAATCGGGGGCCTGTTCTGCGCCCTGTTGTTGTTGTGACATATTAGTTCCTCATAAGCCAGCTTTAAGGCTTGCTTCAATGAATTTGTCCAGATCACCATCCAGCACAGATTGTGTATTGCGGGTTTCAACGCCTGTGCGCAAGTCTTTGATCCGTGAGTCATCCAGAACATAAGAACGGATTTGGCTGCCCCAGCCGATATCTGATTTATTCTCTTCCATAACCTGTTTATCAGCATTTTTCTTCTGCATTTCCAGCTCATACAGTTTCGCTTTCAACTGTTTCATGGCCTGGTCTTTGTTTTTATGCTGAGAACGATCATTCTGACACTGAGTCACAATGTTGGTTGGTATATGGGTAATACGTACCGCAGATTCGGTTTTGTTAACGTGCTGACCACCCGCGCCTGATGCGCGATACACGTCGATACGTAAATCTGCCGGGTTGATTTCAATATCAATATCATCATCCACTTCGGGATAGATAAATGCAGAACTGAATGAAGTGTGACGACGACCACCGGAATCAAATGGGCTTTTACGTACCAAACGATGAACACCGGTTTCAGTACGCAACCAACCATAAGCATAATCGCCCATGATCTTGATGGTCGCTGATTTCAAGCCGGCAACTTCACCATCGGATTCTTCGATGATTTCAGTTTTAAAACCTTTGGATTCAGCCCAGCGCAGGTACATACGCATTAGCATACTTGCCCAATCCTGCGCTTCGGTACCGCCAGAGCCTGCCTGCAAATCAAGGTAGCAGTTAGCACTGTCATACTCACCAGAGAACATACGGCGGAATTCTAACTGACCCAGTTTGCCTTCAAGCTGTTCCAATTCTGCTACAGCTTCATTAAACGTCTCTTCATCGTCAGCTTCTACTGCCAGTTCCAACAAGCCCTGTACATCTTCCAAACCTTGTTCAAGCTGATCAATAGTTTTGACAATCTCTTCCAGTGAGGAGCGTTCCTTACCCAAAGACTGTGCTCGCTCCGGCTCATTCCAAACATCAGGCTGTTCCAGTTCGGCGTTAACTTCTTCTAAGCGTTCTTTCTTGGCATCGTAGTCAAAGATACCCCCTCAGAACCATTGTCCGTTCAGACAGGTCCTGAATGTGGTTTTTTACCGGATTAATTTCAAACATATTTTAGTGTCTTACGTTGTGTAGTCGTAGATAAATGGGATATTTTTCGAACCGCGCATTGTAACGGATTTGGCAAAGGGTTTATAGCATTTCAATAGATTTGTCACGTATTCAAATGAGAATACGTGACTATTTTTTAATAAGGCCAAAGATGCTGGATCAAAAGCTGCACATTACGGTTGCCCCGGAATTCATTAACGTCCAGTTTATAGGCAAGTTCCACTTCACGGACGCTGTTATCCGGCCAACGGGCAGGATCGATATTGAATGCGATACCATCCAGCATCGGCCCGCCATTTAATGGTTCTACCATCACTTTTAAATGACGTTCTCCCACAATGCGTTGTTGTAGCAACCTGAATTTACCGTCAAAAACAGGCTCCGGGAAAGATTGCCCCCAAGGGCCGCCATCACGCAGCATTTCAGCAACGTCCAATGACAGTTCATTAATGGTCAACTCGCCATCACTCCAGATAACACCTTCAAGTTGCGAAATATCCAGCCAGTCCGACATCAGCGTGGAAAAATGATGCTGGAATTGTTCAAATTTATCCTGTTCAAGTGACAGGCCGGCAGCCATTGCATGACCACCAAATTTCAGTATCAGCCCCGGATTTAAAGTATCAAGTCGTTCAAGGGCATCACGCATATGCAGCCCCTGAACTGAACGGCCAGAACCTTTCAAAATACCATCACCTGCCGGTGCAAAGGCAATAACAGGCCGGTGAAAACGCTCTTTAATTCGGGAAGCCAAAATTCCCACCACCCCTTGATGCCATTCAGGATGATAGAGCGCCAGACCATAAGGCAATTCAGTGCGGGTACGTTCAAATTTGTCGCAGATTTGCAGTGCTTCCTGCTGCATTCCCTGCTCTATTTCACGACGGGTATGGTTAAGGCTGTCCAGTTCGCAAGCTATCTGACGAGCCTTTGCCATATCGTCAGTGAGCAATAAAGCGACGCCAATGGACATGTCATCCAAACGACCGGCGGCATTCAACCTTGGCCCGAGAAAGAAGCCCAAATCGCTGGCGGCCAGCTTATAAGCATCACGTTTGGAAACTTCCAGTAATGCGCGGATCCCCGCACAGCAGCGCCCTGCGCGAATGCGGTTTAATCCCTGATAAACCAGAATCCGATTATTGGTATCCAAAGGGACAACATCAGCAACAGTGCCCAACGCAACCAGATCCAGCATTTCTGCCAGATTTGGCAGCGCAATTCCCTGTTTTTCAAACCATTGTTCTTTCCTCAGCGCAGCCCTTAGAGCAGACATCAGATAAAATGTGACGCCAACCCCTGCCAATGATTTAGACGGGAATAAACAATCGGACAAATTGGGGTTAATAATGGCATCAGCAGCGGGCAGAATTTCTCCCGGCAAGTGATGGTCAGTCACAATCACTTTCATATGGTGCTGATGTGCAGCCACAACGCCGTCATGGGAAGAAATACCGTTATCCACAGTAATAATCAGGTCAGCGCCTTTTTTGACAACCTCTTCTACCACCTGTGGACTTAAACCGTAACCATCTTCAAAACGATTTGGCACCAGATAATCAAGATTACGGTAGCCCATCGCCCGTAGCGAGCGGATCGCCAGTGCAGTACTGGTTGCACCGTCAGCGTCAAAGTCACCGACAATAACAATACGCCAGTGTTCATGAAGTGCGGTCAGCAATAGCGTTACCGCCTGTTCCACACCACTCAAATGCTGGTAATTCAGTAATCCCTGGACACTGCGTTCCAATTCATTAGCTTGCTGGATGCCACGAATGGCATATAAACGGCGCAATAATGGATGAATCTGTTGTGGAAGATGACTATCATCCACCGCCGGGCGGCGGCGGAGTTGTGTTTCAATATTCACTAAACTTATTTACCACGCTGATCTAATGCTTTTGCCAGCGCTTCCGGCGGCATATATCCACCTAACAGGCTGCCATCTTTAAGGATAATTGCCGGCGTTCCCTGTACACCAAACTGGACTCCCAATTTGTAATGGTTAGCGATATCCACCTTACAATCCTTGATTGGCGAAACGCCCTCATTTTTGAACGCTGCATCCAGTGATTTTTGTGGTGTTGCACTGCACCAGATAGATTGCATATCTTTAGCGGACTGATGCTGCATACCCTGACGCGGGAATGCCAGATAGCGAATAGTAATGCCAAGTTTATTGTACTCTTTCATCTCTTCATGCAATTTATGGCAGTAACCACAGGTAATATCAGTGAAAACAGTAACAGCATGCTTCTCTTTTGGCGCTTTGTAAACAATCATTTGGTCTTTCATCGCCTCCAGCTTTTTCATCAACAATTGATTACTGACATTCACCGGCGTGCTGCCACTGACATCGTAAATTGGCCCTTGCAATAAATACTTGCCGTCATCAGACAGATAAATGATACCTTGTTCGGTCACTACCGTATTCAAGCCAACAATCGGTGATGGCTGGATATTTTCTGCCTTGATCCCCAGCTTTTGCATCGCTCCATGAACCTCACCATCATCAGCAAGCGCATTTCCGCTAAATAAGGCCAGCAAAAGAGGGAAACATAACACGCTTTTTTTCATTTTCAGTTCCTTTAAATCCATGCTCACCCACGCGGATGATGTTGTTGATGTAACAATCTAAGCCGCTCGGTTGCGACATGAGTATATATTTGTGTTGTGGATAAATCGCTATGCCCCAGCAACATCTGCACAACCCGTAAATCAGCACCATGATTAAGCAAATGCGTTGCAAATGCATGGCGCAAAACATGAGGTGATAACCGTGCAGTATCAATCCCAGCCAGTACGGCATAATGTTTAATGCGATGCCAGAAAGTCTGTCGGGTCATTTGCCGCCCCCGGTTGCTGGGAAAAAGCACATCCAGCGTTGCACCATTGAGCAACCCGGCTCTCCCATACTCCAGATAATTCTCCAGCCAGTAAACGGCCTCTTCTCCTAAAGGTACCAGTCGTTCTTTATTTCCTTTACCAATGACTCTCACCACGCCTTGACGCAAACTGATATCAGACAGTGTCAACCCCACCAACTCAGATACCCGCAAACCACAGGCATAAAGCACTTCAAGCATCGCCTTATCCCTTAGCTCCACAGGCTGATCTGTGCAAGGTGCATTAAGCAAATCTTCTACTTGCTTTTCACTTAAATCTTTCGGCAACCGCTTCGGTAATTTCGGTGCAGATAAAAGTGCTGTCGGATCATCTTCGCGCATTTTTTCCCGATAAAAATAGAGAAACAACTGACGCATGGCGCTCAATAAACGTGCCGAGCTACTGGCTTTATACCCTCCATCCACCCGTTCTGCCAGAAAAGACTGCAAATCAATCGCCTGGACAGATAATAAATCATGACCATAATGTATCAACCAATTATCCAGCGCCTGTAAATCCAACCGGTAAGAAACAAGGGTATTTTCGGCAAGATCATGTTCCAGCCAAATAGCATCAAGAAACTGTTCTATCAGTGGATTTGTCAACTGAGTTTGTTGTTTTGACACGAAACGCTTTCCTTAAATCTGCACATCTTCTGCCGGCTATTATGCCTGAAAAAGCAATTATTCTGTTACAATGCCACCCAGATATTCAAAAACCATAATGATTAATAATGAAAATTGGTCTTTTTTACGGCTCCAGCACCTGCTACACCGAAATGGTAGCAGAGAAAATCCGCGATATCCTCGGCGAAGATTTGGTTGATCTCCACGACATCAAAGAGACAACACCTGAATTAATGGAAGCGTATTCGGTACTGATTCTTGGCATCCCAACATGGGATTTTGGTGAATTGCAGGAAGATTGGCTGGCTATTTGGGATCAACTTCCTGCCCTTAATTTACAGGGAAAAATTGTTGCCATGTATGGTATGGGTGATCAAATTGATTACGGCGAATGGTTCCTTGATGCTCTCGGTATGCTATATCACCATTTACTCCCTTCAGGTGTACATTTCATTGGTTTCTGGCCGACAGAAGGTTATGAGTTTACCAGCCCGAAGCCATTAACTGATAATAACTCACAGTTTGTCGGGCTGGCTCTGGATGACGTCAATCAATTTGAGCAAACTGATGATCGTTTATCGCAATGGTGTATGCAAATCCTGCAAGAAATGGAACCCTTACTTTAATCAGGGTAATTTCAGCTCAATCAGATATCAGGATATTGCAATAATAATTGGTTGATATTCCTCCACTCATCCTGTGGCACGCCATCGGACGCTATCCATAAACGGATTTTTTTCCGGTTATAAAAAGATTGCGCTGTGATCAGCACACCATAGCGGCATATCCACGGCTGCCGGATAATTTGCCACTCATGTTTTTTCCATTGCAACTTATTATTATTGAGCAGAACCAAAGGCCCTTGTAATTTACGGATATTTTTCTGGCTACGCCCCCAACTGGCAATAACCAACAGTACCAGAGGAAGCCAGAAAATAGAGTCATCCGCCGGCCACGGAGCCAACAATACGATGAGCGCGATCACACCATGGACGCAGGTGGAGATAAGCTGGGTATTCCAGGATACCCTGAGATCACATTTCCACAGGACCACGAGCTTTATTTCTATTCTGAATAAGTTTAATCATGCGGAATAGCGCTTCATCTTCCGGACGTCCATGATTCATCAACCAGTTGAACAGATCAGGATCAGCACATTCAAGTAAGCGAATAAAAAGTTGTTTATCATCAATACTCAGTGAGTCATATTCATGCTTAAAAAACGGCATAATTGAAATATCCAACTCACGCATTCCACGCCGACATGCCCAATGTATACGTGCTTTATTATCAATATCCATGTTCAAAAAATCCCCTTTTTAATTCTTATTGTTTATCTTAAAATCATTAGCCATTAAATCGCCCGGCAAACTCATGCATCATGCCAGCTAATAGCAATAATAACTACTTGCATTGTGCTTTAGCTCTTTTACCATTATGCATCATTGGCTTAAATATCTGACTGGCAGGATGTGTCATGACTTATAAAACTCCGTTTTCTTCACAATCTCCATTGTCTTCATCAACTCTTCCCCTGACTTTAATCTCTCTGAATGACTGGGGCCTGGTAACAGCAACCGGACCGGATGCAGAAAAATATCTGCAAGGTCAGGTAACAGCAGATATTTCTGCTCTTGCCGCGAATCAACATGTGCTCAGTGCACATTGTGACTCAAAAGGCAAAATGTGGAGCAATCTGCGTCTCTTTCATCGTGGTGCAGGCCTTGCTTATATTGAACGCCGCAGTGTGCTGGAAAACCAGCTTACAGAGCTGAAAAAATATGCGGTATTTTCCAAAATCACCTTTCTTCAGGATGAAAATGCGGTATTGCTGGGTGTTGCAGGTAAAGGCTGCCGTGAAGCACTAAGCAATATCTTCCCAACGTTGCCGGATGCGGATAATGCTGTGGTTGAACATGACACCACTACTTTGCTCCATTTTGCCCTACCGTCTGAACGTTTCCTGTTGGTTACAAACCCGGCAACCGCTGAACTGTTAACAGAAAAACTTCCGGCCCAGTTTAATAACAGCGAACAATGGCTGGCACTGGATATTGAAGCAGGTTTCCCGGTCATTGATGCCGCCAACAGCGCGCAGTTTATTCCACAGGCAACTAACCTCCAGGCACTCGCGGGGGGTATCTGTTTTAAAAAAGGGTGTTATACCGGTCAGGAAATGGTGGCCCGTGCTAAATATCGCGGCGCAAATAAACGCGCAATGTACTGGCTGGCCGGTAGTGCTGCCAAAATGCCTGCTGCCGGTGATGATCTGGAATGGCAATTGGGAGATAAATGGCGGAGAACCGGTACCGTTTTAGCTGCTGTTAAATTGAATGACAATAGTATTTGGGTACAGGTCGTCATGAATAATGATATGGAAAGTAATAGCGTGTTCCGGGTCCGTGACGATGAAGAACATTCACTGACCATTCAGCCTCTGCCTTATTCCCTTGTTGAAGAAAAATAATTTATGAGGTTTGTATGTCGTTAGCAGTAGCTGCCGTTGATTTTGGCCCTTTTACGGATGTAATTGGTTTTTTGATGGAACTGGATAAACTGAAAAAAATTCAGCGGCACACTAAATTATTGGATAACCACCGGCAGGAAAATTCAGCAGAGCATAGCTGGCATTTTGCTATCGCTGCGATGAGTTTTGCGCCGTATGTGAAAGAAGTCGATATTCAGCGGGTTATTCAGATGGCATTGATTCACGATATCGTTGAAATCGATGCCGGTGATGTGATGGTTTATGATTTAGCTGCCCGTGAAG
Organism: Photorhabdus khanii NC19; assembly: GCF_000517265.1. Lineage (GTDB taxonomy): Bacteria > Pseudomonadota > Gammaproteobacteria > Enterobacterales > Enterobacteriaceae > Photorhabdus > Photorhabdus khanii. Next base: position 536,750 of record NZ_AYSJ01000002.1, on the reverse strand, counting down.
CCATTCATGATCAGGAAGTTAAAGCCGCTAACCGTCTTTTTGGCTTACTACCTGAAACTCAAAAAAATCACTTTCTGTCACTTTGGCAGGAATACGAAGCAGGGGAAAGTCAAGATGCCCGTTTTGCTAAAATGCTAGACAGACTAATGCCAGTTCTGATGAATCTGCATAATAAAGGCCAGAGCTGGGTGGAAAATGGTATTCGTCTTGAGCAAGTGATTAACCGCAATCAATTTATTGCCGATGTCTATCCTGAATTGTGGCAATATCTGCTGCCACAATTAGAATCTGCTCAAAAGAAAGGCTGGTTGAAGTAACTTTTTCCCAACAATTTCATACTACAAATTCAGGGCGCCATATAAAGAATATGGCGCACAAAATTAGTTTCAGTTATTTTATCAGCAACATTGGACAAATCGATGGACGTCTTATTAAACCAAGCTCAGGTCAAATATATTCTCAACCCGCCATTGACTTAACTTGCAGTCGATACGAAATCAATGATGCAAGTTCCGACAACGGTTTATCACTTAACAACAACTCCAAAGGGATATCCAGACGTAGTTGTTTATTAATTTTTTGGACCAACATCAAACCATTCAATGAATCAATACCGTTGTCGGTCAGTAGTTGATCAGGCTGAAAGACCTCAGCTGGCGTACCAACAATCTCGCTACAGAAAGCCTGTAGCAGACTGACAATATCATCCAGATTATTTACCTCAAACAGGGTGTCTGCGGGCAAAGCCTGCATCAAACTTTCCTGCTGAATATCACGCAATAGTGCCAGATGACGCATCGGCCCGGAGAGTAAATTTGACCAATCAGCCAAGAACGGCACCAGTTGCGGCTCAATCCGAGCAAACAAGCGATCTAAAATAGCTAATCCTTCCTCTGAACCGAATGGCTGTAAGCCACTGTTTTCCAATACGGTGAGAGTACGACTATCCCGCAAAGCGATCCCCGCTGCCCACGGTCCCCAGTTAAGACTTAACGCAGGTAAACCTTGCTGACGCCGTAAGCAGGCCAGACTATCCAACATGGCATTCGCTGCTGCATAAGATGCCATGCCAGGCAAAGCCAATAATGCACCCAACGAAGAAAACATAACAAAATGCTCTAAAGGTGCATCAGCCAACGCTTGATGCAATGTCCAGGCGGCTAATGCTTTAGCGGCAAACACGCTATCAAACGCCTGGGGACTCAGTTCACGATACCCCTGATCTTCAACATACGCAGCACAATGAATCACCCCACGCAGCGGTTGGCTGGCCTGTTGTCGATACTGAGCCAAACAAATGTTGGTCATCTCCACATCACCGAGATCAATCGACAAATAATTAGCTTCAATCCCCTGCTGGTGCAGCATTTCCAGTAACTTCTGATCCTCTGTATTAAGAGTATGACGACGCCCAACCAATAGCAGATAACGAGCACCATGCTGTACCATCCAGGGAATCAATTGACGCCCCATATCACCAAAGGCACCCGTCAGTAAATAGCAGCCATCTGGCCGAAAACGCACTGGCGGCAATGCAGGTATTTCTGGCAATGGCACAAGGCGCAGCACATAACGTTGATCATGGCGCAGAGCCAATTGATCCTCTCCATCATCGGTCAATAGCGCATCCCACCATTTGGCTGGAGCAGTGGTACTGTCAATATCTAATAATCCACCCCACAATGCGGTTGCTTCCTGTTGACCAATAACTCGCATCATTCCCCATAATGCCGCCGCAAACGGATCAGGTAGATCCTGCTCAGTGACTTGATGAGCAGATTGCGTCGCTACCCATAAACGCGGTTTCACCGAGCGCTCAGCTAGTGCTGTACACAAATGAATTAAAGCATGATAAGCCATCTGCGGAGCCTGTAATGGCCAAAGGATCAATATTCTTTCAGTCTCAGTGGGAAGCGCATCAACTAACTCCTGAACTTTCTGATAACTATCAGGCAAACCAGAATGTAACGAAGCATCCCCACCACGGCGTTGCAACTCATCAGCCAATTCTTCTACCAGAACATGTTCACCACCCAAGATAGCCCATTGCGTTACAGACTCTGTTGATAACTGAGAAGGGAGTTTACGCCACTGGGGTTGGCCGACGACCAGATTGTGAAGTCTGGAGGACAAACTGTTTTTTCTATTACTGACAAGCTGAACGCAAAACCCGCTGATCTGACAAAGCAATATACCGCTGTCAGTATAAACATCGATATCACCAAACCACTGTTGTTGCGTCTGCTTAGTGTTTCGAGCATGGGCATGAACCCGACCTGACAATCTACCATTGATACGCAAATGCTGAATACTTACCGGGATACGGAAATCGCCGGCAGGAATTGGCGCGTGAATATCAACAGACTGAATCGCTAGCAATGATTGGAAGATGCCATCCAAGGCCGCAGGGTGAAAACCCATTCCCTCTGGTGCAGGCGGCAATTCAATTTCACAGATTGTTTCTTCTTCACCGACAAACGCATGGCGCAGAGTACGAAAAACACCACTATAGCTGAAATGCAGATGTTGGAATGCCTGATACAACATCTCTTGGTTCCACCTACAAGGATAGCGATCATTGACAGCTAGCGGCGGAAGAGTACCCGCCGTAGCGCCCGGTACGACTATGCTCACCTGCGCACTCGCTGCCAGTTGATAATGCACATGCTCCTCTAGATTCCGAGCAATATGCACCTGTATTTCCATGCGCTGGCGATCTAACTGTGTCTTTAACCTGAACTCCATGCCTGATTCCAGCAATAAAGCGGATTGCAATACAATATTGTCAAGAGCCAATCCGACACCTGGAAAACAAATCCTAGCCGCCGCCAGCATGACTTCGATATAACCCGCAGCCGGGAACATGGCATTCGCCATGACCACATGATCGAGTAACCAAGGTACTTGTTCCACGATCAATTCAGCTTGCCAACTCTCGCTGCCTGGCTGGGCTTCGCCCAATAATACACCGCTCAATGTACGCAACCGACGACGACGGCTAATCTCTGGCTCATGCCAATAAGATTGCTGATGCCAAGGGTAGGTTGGTAGATCGATTGGGCGCGCTGTCGGCATCAGAGCTCGCCAGTCAGGTTCAATGCCGGCTTCAAACAGTTGCCCTAATAATTGTGGCCAATTCTGCCCCGAACGACAGGCAAACACTTGCCCACGATAGGGTTTACTCCAATTTTGCAATCCACTACTAAGCAAGGATTGAGGAGAAATTTCAAGAAAATGATAGAAACCCGCTTTGAGCATATTTTCTACCGCATCGTCAAAGCGGAATGGCGTGACCACATTGTCAGCCCAATGCTCAGGACGCAACTTACCCTTAATCAATTCCCCTGTGACTGATGAAAACACCGGCAACAAGGGTTCTGCCGCAGGAACGGTTGCCGCATCCGCAGTCAACCCAGCCCTGATTGACTCCAAGTAGTAAGAATGAGAAGCAATTCTATAATTGAGCCGACTACTGGCGATACGCTGATGCTTTAAGCGATCAGAAACAGCAGCTAATTCGCTTACAGGCCCAGACAACAAGCAACGATCGATACTATTACGTCCAGCTATCACCACAGCAGGTTCGGCTCCCGGGGCAGACAAATGAGGCAATATCTGCTCCACCGTCGCGGCCACGATCAATAATCCGCCGCCTTTATTCAGCACACGTTGCAGATAATGATAACGCTGGTGTAAAAGTGTCAGCGCTTGCGTTAGATCATAAATGCCCGCCAGATAACACGCCGCCATTTCACCGGAACTATGACCAAGTAACGCCGCCGGTCTAAACCCCCATTTCTGCAACTGCACAGCCATTGATACCTGAACAGCAAACTGCATCGGCGGCTCTATCAATTCATCGGCAGAGATCAATGCCGCATATAAGGAAGGTGCAGAAAACCCAGTCCAAATGGCTTCGCAACGGTTAAATTGCTCAGTAAACTCGGAAAATTGCTGAAACCAAGCTACAGAATCTTTCCAAACTTGACTGCCAATGCCTGCAAATATCCAAGCTAAGCGATCCACTTTTTTACTGTTGGACTGCGGCGGTACATTCAGATTAGTTAACTGTTGTTGCAATTGTTTTCGATTACTAAAGGCGATTCCTTTACGCAACGGAAAGCCGTGACGAGTAGTCGCCAAGCTATAGCACAGATCATCAAGGGCAATATCTGGCTTTTGTTGTAGCAAATCGGCAATCTGCTGTGCCTGCTGTTTCAGGGAAAACTCAGACTGTGCAGACAGTGGCAACATGAAAGCCAGCCCTTCCGTTTCCCGAAGTTTTACGGGAGGAGCCACATAATTGCTCAATACCACATGGACATTCGTCCCACCAAAACCAAAAGAATTCACTCCAGCAATGACTCTGCCTGCAGGCAACGGCGCTAACTGCCGGGGGACTTGCAAGCCTAATTCCGCAAAAGGGATATGGGGATTAGGCGGATCTGCATGTAAATTGCCCGGCACTTTCCCTCGTTGTAAACACAATACCGCTTTAATTAATCCGGCAATACCTGCCGCCGCTTCTGTATGACCAATCACGGATTTACACGCGCCGATCAGCAATGGGCGATCTGTCGGTTCTGGACGGCATACCCGCCCCAGTGCTTTTGCTTCTATCGGATCACCTACCGCCGTTCCAGTACCATGAGCCTCAATATAATCAATCTCTTCAGGAGCAATCCCCGCCTGAATACAAGCTGCACGGATCACCTGTTGCTGTGCGGCACTGCTCGGCTGAGTAATGGTAGAAGTACGGCCATCCTGATTTGCCGCTGAACCGTGGATCACTGCTAATACGGGATCGCCATCCTGCAAAGCCGCACTTAGAGGTTTCAGCAAAACCACGCCCACCCCTTCACTACGCACATAGCCATCTGCGTTAGCTGAAAAACTGTGACAGCGATTAGAGAGCGATAAAAATCCGGTGCGACTTTCCATCACCGAGAAATCGGGCATCAACATCAACTGACTTCCCCCCACCAACGCCAGTTTCGATTCCCCTCGACGCAGACTGTCACAGGCCAGATGTACTGCCAGCAGAGAAGATGAACAAGCGCTGTCAACAGTCAGGGATGGCCCTTGAAAATCGAACACATGGGAAATACGGTTTGACAGCATAGTTCCCATCGAGCCAGTTGAAGTATAACCCGTTGCCTGACGCAAATCGGTGAATTGCAAGTGCATATAATCATGAGTGAAAGCACCGATATAGACACCAACCGCCTGACCTGCCAACGATTTTGGTGGAATTCTTGCTCGTTCCAGCGCTTCCCATGTCACCTGTAACATCAAGCGATGCTGCGGATCGATAAAAGGCGCTTCTGTACTACTAATATCAAATACCGCCGCATCAAAGCCAACCACATCAGCGATAAATCCCCCTTCTCTCACCACCATTCGTCCTGGTAGATTGCGATCCCGAGAATAATAAGCCTGATTTGACCAACGTTCGGGGGGTACTGGGGTAATCGCGTCATCTGAGCCGCACAACAGATGCCAAAATTCCTCTGGGGAGCTAACGCCCCCCGGAAAACGGCAACCCATACCGATAATGGCAATCGGCATATTATTATTATTTTTCATCATATCGATATCCATAGTGATATTTCTTACTCCGATTAGTTATTTACAAAATTATTGTGCTTATTCATTGATGCCAAGTCGTCGTGTTGGGAATATATTTCGGTGGACGAAGCAATAAGCCAGGTGTCACCAATAATTAATTGTTGATCCCCGTATTCAGTTATTAATTTGCAATCATTAACGCTGATATTAGTCAAACCAGCGTTGAACAGTGTCACACCATATAGATCAACATTGGACAAATTGGCGGCCATTATTGACATATCATCCAAGTTTTCTTTGGCAAAATAAGCAAGACGAAGGCCTGAACCCATCTTCCCTTTATTTAATAGTCGTTCAGACCAGCTTCATTAATCACTGGATTCCTGTACAACACTGTTAACAAATATCTTGCCAGATGTACCTGCATTTCCGAATGATCCATCAACACCATTTTCACCAGGTACTCCTGGGTTGCCCTGATTACCGAATCCTCTATTATTAACGTGACCTACACCACCTATTCCGTTTATCCCTCTCCTACCGCCTGTTCCTCCATTACCCCCATTACCTCTATATGACAGAGCATTAATTACTGGCTGACCCTCAGTGAAATTAACGTATATGTTACCCCCATCTCCCCCATGACCCCCATTACCCCCAGCTCCTCCATCTCCTCCATTACCCCCATTTCCTCCATACCCAGCACTACACTTGTTTGTTGCACCTCCCCCATTCCCGCCATTTCCTCCATTCCCGCCATTACCCCCACTACCGCCATTACCCCCTTTACCACCTATCGATACCGCATTTACGACTCCTGTAAGAAGTTGAGCATGAATAGTTACGTCATTTGCACCTCCAGCCCCCTTGCCATCCGTCCCTTGTGCTCCTGAAGAACCGCTAGTTGCATCAGTACCTGCTGTGGCTTTAGTAGAGCAGCTGCTTTTACCATCTGTGCCAGCATTACCATTACTGCCATTAACCCCATTACTTCCCGGTGCACCACCAAAACCATCAACTCCATCAACGCCTCTACTGACAATGCTCTGCTTTTTATCACTTCCATTGCCTACAACAGTGTTAGCTTCGATCTTACCGTTAGTGCGGTAAATAATTTGACCTCCCGGTTCTATGATTACTTGGTCATATACCAAGACAACCGGTTCGCCATAGTCATCTTTATCTTCAACAATCAATGGAACATCTGCGGTAACAGTGATTCTTTCGCCACTGTATAACGCAATCTTCATCGGGAAACGCTTAGCATTAAGAATTTCTTCATAATCTTTGACTAAAGCAGAATCACCATAAATATAGGCACGAAAAGCTTTGCACAAATCAATATGATTACCCTTAACGTTTGCTAGTCGTTCAGCAGAAAACGGTTCAGGTAACGGATGATGGGGTTCCATTCTGCCAGGGCCATACTCACTATCAGAAACACCTCCCAGTTTTTTCAGCTCTTGTACAGTTTGCACTGTAAAAAATGCAGGGGGCACAGTAGCCGTTTTCAGATCGTTAGAAAATAGTACCGGCCCGTCAAAATCCGAGGTCTTAAGTTGCTTTGGCTGTTGTTCTACCCCGACCAGATGATGATATTTATGTAATATTGCTAAAGTTTCAGTAAAAGTTCTCATTTTATTCATGGGAATTCTCCTAAGTTTGAATATAAGTTTGTACATTTAAAATAACGATAGCTTCATATGTCAATTGTCCATCAGGACAAACATCCGTTCAACAATAGGTAAAGATCGACTTTCTCCGGAAAAAATATATACCCGTTATCTTTCAAGTTGCCTCTTTGTTGGCTGCACTCGCTCAACCCGGTCACAGAGTTAGCTATGCGCCCGGGAATTCGCTCCCTTGCCGTCGCGATGCATCTTGAAATCTATAGGGTATAGATATTTCACCAGCGGATATATCAGAAGAATAATTTCCATGATAATTAACATATCCTCATTAAGTTTTTTTCAACCAGAAATACCCAGAATTAATTAGGTAAATATTTATCCATTTTGCAGAAAGAAATTGGATGCAATATTTAAATAATTTCTGCACCACTAGCGATCAGGTTTCCGTTCATGACCGTTGATATATATCTTGCCAGTGATACCGTCATCGCCAAATTCTCCTTTAAGACCATCTCTACCATAGTCTCCTTGAAAACGATTTATACCGCCGAATTTACTACTCTTTCCAGGTTGCCCGCCTACTCCACCCCACCCGCCTTTACCGCCTTCCCCGCCAAGACCATTAAGTGACACAACCTGAAGTACTGGCTCACCGTCAGAGAAATTAATATATATGTTACCACTGTCCCCACCTCGTCCCCCATTACCGCCATTCCCTCCATTCCCTCCATTACCCCCATTTCCCGCCGCCTCAGGAGAACACTTCGCGGTTCCACCCCCCCATCACCCCCTTTACCCCCCCAGCCCCCCATACCGCCACGTCCACCGTTACCCCCATTCCCCCCTAACGTCGCCGCCCCTATTTCCCCAGTAACATGTTGAACATTAACAGTCAGATCAGTTGCATTTCCAGCCGCTGCACCATCTCCCCCTATTGCCCCGACAGAACCGCTGGCTCCATCGGTACCTGGTGTGGAGTTAAATAAGCAACCGTTTTTACTATCTGTACCAACATGACCATCGCTGCCATTAGCACCACTATTTCCTGGCGCACCATCAAAACCATTGGCGCCATGACTGCCTTTATTAACAATGCCCTCATCTTTAGTGCTTCCATTCCCTACAATAGTATTAGCTTCGATACGACCATTAGTGCGGTAAATAATTCGACCTCCCGGTTCAATGATTATCTGGTCATACACCAAGACAACCGGTTCGCCATAGTCATCTTTATTTTCAACAATCAATGGATTATCGGAGGTGATAGTAATATTTTCGCCACTGTATAGCGCAACCTTCATCGGGAAACGTTTAGCATTAAGAATTTCTTCATAATCTTTGACCAAAGCAGAATCACTATAGATATAAGCCCTAAAAGCTTTGCACAAATCAATATGATTACCCGTGGCATTTTCCAGTCGTTCAGCAGAAAACGATTCAGGTAACGGATGGTGGGGTTCCATTTTGCCAGGACCATACTCACTATCAGGTATACCTCCGAGTTCCTTCAGCTCTTGTATCGTTTGTACCGTAAAAAATGCAGGGGGCACAGTAGCCGTTTCCAAATCGTTAGAAAATATTACCGGCCCGTCAAAATCCGAGGTCTTAAGTTGCTTTGGCTGTCGTTCCAGACCAAACGGATGATGATGCTGATGTAATATTGCCAAAGTTTCAGCAACAGTTCTTATTTTATCCATAGACACCCCTTAGAGTTTAAGTTTGTACATTTATGATAAATTTACATATTAGTTGACAGATTTTCCTAAATTAAAAAATATCTACTGATATCGCTGCCAGTTGTGACACCAAATTGCTAATAGCCAGAATGTTTTCAATATCGGGTAATGCCAGAAAAATAATTCCTATGAGAATTAATTAGATAATTATTTATTCACTTTCCAGAAAGCGATTGAATACAACATTTAAATTACACAATTTAAAATATTAATGTAACTTTCAACTTTTTTCATTAATTAAAGAGAATATTTCTGTAATACATCACTCATTTTTAATGTGTGCTAATTAAAACTTTTGATTTTATATTTATCTCATCAGGTATTATTGAATAATGAAATTATGAATAGGATTTAAATTAAGGATAGAAATAATTATTTTTTACAAGAAAAAGGTTTTTTTACGAACAAGACTGATTAAAGCAGTTTCCGGGATATGAGCATTAACAAAACCAATTTTTGTTTCTCGTTTTTCACTGAAACTTTATGATGGGCAGGTTTTAAACTGTTATTATAAGTTTTTATTTTAACCTCCGATTTTAATCAGTATAAGGTTTTAAAAGTTACTTTTCCCCTTTTTTGATTCCTGCTTTTTATTAAGTTTAATCATCATGGAATATCGTATTTTACGTTTGACGAAAGTTAACCATACCCGGATTTTATCTTTACTGATTCTGTTTTACTGGCAATCCTGCGCGTTTTTTATAAATCAGCAGTAAATGGCCTGATGATATTTTAAAGACACCCATTGATGTTTTTTCAGATAATATTATTTTACGTGCTGATTTCTTTTCAACTCTCGGTTAATAGTTAACGAATTCCAGCTAAATGTCATTAACTGCCCTATTAAAAAGGGACATTCATTATGTGAATCCGCCGCTAAAAATTTATCTAATGAATGGTTTTTACGTTTTCTGACCCGCACGCCCCCGGAAAACGGCACCTCATACCGATAATGGCAATCGACATATTGTCGCTTTTCATCATATTGATATCCATAGTGATATTCTTTACTCCGATCAGTCGATTACCATATTATCGCGCTTACTCATTAACACCATTCGGTCGGGCTGGGAATACATTTCGGCGGATGCGGAGGTAATCCCGGTGTCATCAATGATTGATAACTGATACCACTATTCAGTAACTGATAACGCAAACCACTTGGACAGGTGGTAGCATCATTCATCGCCTGAGTGATATCAATCGTTACCCCAAAAGCGATATTAACCGGCTGTAATGTATTGTCAGCCGCAGTGCGGATGATACGTAATGGCGATCCACCACAAACTTGCAAGTGGTTATTGCCGACCTCACTTACCCGAATCACAATAAAGTTACAATATCCTCGGTAACTCAGATCAGTATCCGGCGGCTGGTTGGCGATAATCCAATATTGATCATTTTGTTTTTCGATGATTTTAGCATTAGACAACAGGCTATAGCCGTTATCGGTAAATACCTGACGCAATTCCTTTGATATCACGCCACTATCTAATGAACTCATCAGCTCAAGCGCCGCGCTGAATAAAGGAACACCTGCCAACTTATTACCCGCTTCTTCAAACGGCAAAGCCACCGCGCCATTCGTCAAATTAGCACCGGTTAATTTGGCTTCCGTAAAGATAGTGCCTTGAATTGAAGCAAAAGCCAGAGATGCCGGTTTAAGACCTTGGGTGGGTTCCAACATCGCCTTGCTGAAGTCAGTACCGACCAGATTGGCATAGGATAAATTCGCCCCATATAACCGCGCCTGAGTGAAATTCATGGTCGCTAAGTTGGCATTCGACAAGTTGACTTGTTCCAGATTAGCGTTGTCGGCTCTGGCGTCGCTGCCGTACCAATGAGCGCCAGACATATCAACCGCGTAAAGATTAGCGCCAGTCAGAATAGCATTAGGCATAAACGTGTTAGCAAGAATCGCTGCATTGCCGCCATTGTCTTGAGCAACATCTAATTGCCCATTCTGACGGTGGATAAATAGCGGTTTACCCTCATGTTCGACCAACCAGTTTTGACCGGGTTGACGAACCAACACCTCCGCCTGACCGTTAATCAGCACTTTACCCTGATACAACAGACGACGTAATTGTTCGGGCAGTTGCTGGTTATCCAGCGACTGAACCTCGGCTTCATCCAGATATGCCACTGTGGATAAAGCACCAAATTGAGCGCCAGTCAGATTAACACTCTGCAAACTCGCATTGGACAAATTCGCCCCAACTAAAGAGACATTACCCAAGACAGTAGCACCGGCTAGATTAGCGCCGACCAAAACGGCGCCATTGAGTGATGTATTATCCAGATTCGCCTTCTTCATCGATGCCATCAGGAATATGACTTGATCCAACCTCTGCTTACTCAGATTGACCCCATCCATCTGTGCTTGAGTAAAATCGGTTTTAGCGGTAATCGTGGCATCAACCAGATCCATCCCTGTCAGTACCGTAGCCAATAAAGTGCTGTCGCTGAGGTTTAGTTGGCTATAACCGGTGGTTAACGATAGACGGGCATTGGTCAGATTAGCGCTACTAAAATTAACATTATTGATATTCGCCCCGGTAAAATCAGTCCCCACTAACGTGGCTTGATTAAAATCCGAAGCCTGCAAGGTGGTATTTTGCAAATTCACCAACGTCATGATTGCCTTAGTAAAATTGCAGGAAGCCAGACTAGAGCCGCTTAGATCAACATTAACCAGATTTGCCTGAGATAAATCGGCATTCTCCATTATCACTGAAGGTAACACTGCACCAGAGAAATCCGCCCCAGGCGCTTGTAGACGATTCAATATAGGCTGACCACCACTGCTCTTACAGCCACGAAAAATGGCATTCGGTAGCTCAGCGTCAGGCATATTGGTGTCACTACCCACAACACACTTTTCAAAAAGCGCATTTTCGCCATGAACATGCGTTAAATCAGTTTTACTTAAATCACAACCACTAAAATTGCAATCATCAACTTTGACATTAGTTAAATCAGCGCCAAGCAATGTCGAGCCATGCAGATCGGCATTGGACAAATCGACGGCCATCATCACCATATCATTCAAATTTTCTTCGGCGAGATAGGCAAAACGCAAATCTGCTCCCATCGCCCCCCATTCTTTGAGAAATTCCAGGCTTTTTGTCACTATGGTACGGGTAAATTGGGCTGATAGGGGCGGATTGCTACTGACCGCCTGCCAGATCAACCCAGATTGCTGCGCCACCAAATAGCTATCACCACTACTACTGATACGACGAAGACGAAATCCAGATCCTCCCACCTCTTCCAACCGGATCTCGGCAACCGTGCCATCGCGCGGTTGATTAGCCTGAGGAGTATTACCGCTTGCGGCCAAGTATTGACCATTGCCTGCCTGTAACCAAAAGCGAGTCATGCCATAAGCATTAATCATTTGATTCATCGCCCCTGATTGCCTGTCGGACAAGCTGAGCGTACCATCCGCCTGAACAGTAATCAGTTGGCCTGAAGTCGCTGCAAATTGCCATTTGCCAGCAAAAGATCTGGATTCACTCATGTCATTATCCTCGCGGCAATTGATTTACAGAAACTTTTCCACCTCTCCCAGCCTGACCACCGCTGGCGCTAATACCTCCAACGCCATATTCTCCATCAAGTGCATGTGAACCGTCACCATTTACACCACCACGCCCGGCTATCCCTCCAGCACCACCCGCCTGCCCGAGTCCGCCATTCCCGCCATTAGAGGAGGCAGATACCGGTTTCGCTAAGCTAGTCTGGACATATCTGATCCAAACATTACCGCCATCGCCACCATCACCGCCATTGCCGCCATTACCCCCATTGCCACCGTTACCGCCAATACCACCCGGCTTTCCTGACGATGATGAATTACCACGCCCCCCATTGCCGCCATCACCCCCATTGCCGCCGTAACCCGCTATGCCGCCATCACCACCATTACCGCCATTATTACTAATACGCACCACACTCTGTACGTCAAAACGATTACAACGTAGGGCAAACCACCAGCCAGAACCTGATTGACCATCCTGACCATTCTGACCTGATTGACCATCACCACCAGGACTACCGGCAGTGGGTGGCTTACGGCGAGAAGCATTCTGACCATCAGCACCCCGTTGGCCATCAGCGCCATTGACACCATCGGCACCATTCACACCGCTAGTACCCACAATTAGAATATTTACGACCATAACTCCTCCTTGCGGTTATTGTTTTTTGCCGTTGATATAAATTGAACCTATGGCACCTGCTTTTCCGGCAGTTCCTGTGTTCCCCGATGAGCCACCTTTGCCTGGGTTGCCACTGGTATAACCCGTACCACCACCACCACCGGCACCACCAGAACCACCGTTGCCACCTTTACCACCGTTACCACCAATCGCCCTTGCCTGGAACGTCGCGCTTCCTCCTTCATCATAAGTGAAATAAATGTTACCTCCGTCACCCGCATTACCTCCGTTACCACTGCTACCACCATTACCGCCGTTACCACCATTGCCACCATTGCCAGCCCTACACTCGCTGGTAGAACCGCCGCCATTCCCTCCTTTTCCACCATTACCACCATTACCACCGTTACCACCATCGCCACCATTACCGCCTTGTGTCAGCATATTCACAAAACCGTTAAGGGTACCTGTTTTAAAATTAACATCACTCGCATGCCCACCGTTCTCACCATCACTTCCTCTGGCACCATCAGTACCACCGCCACCAGCGGTACCGTTCGTAGCCGACGTTGCGCAAGAGTTTTTATTATCTTTACCAGCATTGCCATTACTGCCGTCTCTTCCAGCGGAACCATTGTTTCCGCTCCCACCATTGCCTCCGTTACTGCCAATATTTTCAATGTTCGGGCCATCATTATCACCCGGGGTTGGATAGGGGTTTGGGGAATTAACGACGACGACTTCGTTCGCCTCAACCGTGCCATTGGTCAAATAAATAATCTTACCGCCAGGTTCAATCGTTATCTTATTAAACACCAAGTTAACAGGTTCACCGTGACTATCTTTATTCCCGACAATCAATGGATTACTTGCAGTGACAACGATATCTTCACCACTGTATAACGCGACTTTCATCGGAAAACGTTTAGCATTCAGAATATCTTCATAATCCTTGACTAAAGGAGAATAACCATAGATATAAGCACGGAAAGCTTTACATATATCAGCATGATTACCGGTGACATTCGCCAATCGTTCAGCAGAATAGGGTTCAGGCAACGGATGATGGGGTTCCATTCCGCCCGGGCCATACTCACTGTCAGGCACCCCGCCAAGTTCCTTCAACTCCTGTATAGTCTGTACGGTAAAAAACGCGGGTGGCACTGTGGCTATTTTCGGATCGTGAGAAAATATTATTGGCCCGTCGAAGTCCGACGTTTTTAATTGTTTTAGCTGCTGTTCTGTACCAGTCAAATGATAATGCTCACGCAATTCAGCCAAAGTTTCGTTAACAGATTTCATTTTATTCATGGGTATTCTCCTGAGTTTGGGTATAAGTTTGTACGTTTAGAATCACAGAGGCGTCACATATCAGTTGTCCAACTTGCTTAACAGTCAGGGTGTCGACAACTACCACGATCGGTCGTGAAGTCGGATTACTAATATTCAGAACCGCGTCATCAGCAATCTCCAGTTCAGCAATCGCAAAAACATCAACTGTTGCCGGCAAGGATATCGGTGCATCAACCGGGGGGATGCCAGAAAGGATCAACAGCTCCGCTGCTGACGGTACTTCTGCCGGATAAGCAGGAGCCAGTGACTGTGGATCGTTAGGCCGTAAAGCGCCTTGCGACGAAGATGAAATAACGACTTTCTCTGTTACATCGCTCTCCGAGAGACCTAATAACTGCAAAACCGCTTTAAATCCTGAACTATAATTTTTTAATAACATATTTTTCTCCGAGAAACTGTAGACAGAAATAATCTGCAAATTATCGCTATCTACTGTGCAAATGACCGGGTAACGGGTATTAACATCTGTAATGATGAAATAACCATTTTCATTGACTGTTTCGATAGTTGCCTTGTTGCTAAGAGGATGTTTGTTATCAGCAAAAACCACATGGATTTTGTCCATATCGTGTTGCTGGAATATCGGTAATTGATCGATACCCAGATCGAATATCGGCGTGGTTGGCGTCCACTGGCTGATCTGGGGTTGGGTACGTTGATTTTCACCCAGGAACTTGCCGTAATTCATTGCCACCAGGGTACGGAATGGATCTATCGCCAGATGTGCCGCCACAATATGCTGGCGTTTAGCCGGATCAGGGACCAGTGTCGAATCAGGGACAGTGACCAGGAACTTACCGTCAGGCTCATAGATATCAAGGAGATAATCCGTTGGATCACGTCCTTCATTACGGTATGACAGAATATAAATATATCCCTTAGACTCGACCGCCACATCCAGATAAGTTATGCCGTCTGGCTTATTCAATGGCATATAGGACAGATAATCAGCCACGACAATTTCAGCCGGATTCGTTGCATCAAGGGTTAACAGCCAAGAGCGGGCGCCAGCAAGATCATCAATTTGCCATTTGACACCTTGACCGATAGCGATGACCCGTACATTACTTAAATCGTTATATACAGATACTATTTGTCCCTGAGCGGTCAGCGTGTAAGTCGCGGGTTTCTGCGGGTCATATACCGACCAGCTCTGCCCTTGCTGTATCACGTCAACCGTTGTGCTGCCAACTGGGTCAATATTACCGTCTGCGGTCTGGTTATAACTCAGATAGATCCCGTCCTCAGCAAAAGCGGCAATAATTTGCTCATCCAGAACTCCAGTATTCAGCGAACGCATAAAGCTCGGATCACTGTTACTAAACAGGAATGTCAGCCCTTGTTCACGAAACGCTTGTTGTAATGCCGAGGAGAACACCTGAGCATCCAGTGTTGCCTGATACTCAGCAGTAGCCAGTTTAAACAGTGTTGCCCCTGGAAAACTTGGAAATGGGTTCCCTTTAGTATCGAACGCCTGAATACGGGTATTGATTGTTTCCAGTAATAAGATGCGACCATCTGGCGTGATAGTCAGGGCAATTGGCCCATGAGTTAGCCCTTGTCGAACCCCTTCTCCAGAAACAATCTGTGCAGCCGGAGCCTGATCATCCGGATAGCCCTGATCACCCAAGGCCAGGATCTGCATCTTGCTATATTGCCAACTGACAGCAATGACATAGCCGC
Organism: Photorhabdus khanii NC19; assembly: GCF_000517265.1. Taxonomy (GTDB): domain Bacteria; phylum Pseudomonadota; class Gammaproteobacteria; order Enterobacterales; family Enterobacteriaceae; genus Photorhabdus; species Photorhabdus khanii. Next base: position 520,616 of record NZ_AYSJ01000002.1, on the reverse strand, counting down.
TCGGATGAACCACCATCGCATCCAGATGAGGAATAGTGAACGTCCCCCAAGACAGCGGATTATCCGTCAAACCAAAATCATGTTTACCATCACGCAAGTCCACCCGACGCAAATGATATTCACCGAATCGTGAATCAATAATAAAGTTATAAGGTGTGATGGTTTTGTCGTCCGGTCCCTCGCCAAAACTGTTATAACTGATCAGGGGTTGTACTTTGAAACCCACCTTAGATAATTTCAGACGCTGATTCAGCGTGTCGTTGCTCAACGTGGAAATGTTTTGCAACACATACATCTGACCGCTATTGGGTGGACTGGATGGATCTTCCAATGGAATATTCTGACCAGAAGCCTGGTAACAATAACCAACCTGATAATCTGAATTCAGGATTGTCATATTGACCAGTTTGCAGATGTTATTGCCTACATTGCTACAATTGGTTGAAGACTGGGTTTCCAACGGCACGCTGCCTTCAATCCACTGATATTCCTTCTTATCGCTATCGTAAGACAACTGTTCCCAATATTCGTATTGAGTGACCTGAGTCAGAGGCACCAACATCTCTTTTATATTGCCACTGACGCGCATGATGCCCTCATTGGGGTTGTCTGGCTGCGCATTCAGCAGCTCACTGGTGTAGCTCCCCGCTAACCAGCCAGTAGCAGAATAAACATTAGCCTTGATTTTGAGGGTGCCACCCCAACCAACCGAATTGAAATTAAAAGATAGCGGCGTATTGGAACCGGTTGTAGGTAATGGAATAGTCTGGGTGTAATAGGTGCCGTTGGTATATTCGACCGTCACCTGGCACTGAACGCCCACCGGCGGCCAAATTGCGGTTTCCGGGCGACCTGTTTCACCATGAGCAGGATCGGGATGCAGGGTAAAAGCCAGGGTCATCTGGCGCTTGATATCCACTTCTAATGTCGCTGGCGTGGAGAGCAATTCCCCTGTAGTCACTGCAATCTGAGCCAAATCCAGCGCAATTGAAGCAAGCCGGAACGCCCAACCCACGACAGGAACCGCCTGAGCGGCTGCACTGGCTGCAACTTGGGCTGTAACATAAGTGGCTAGCGCTTCCAGTCCTTTTTTAGCCAAAATACCGATGGCAATACTGGCTAAACTGGTGAGCACTTTTTTAGTATTGAATAACGCTGAACCGACAGCGGCGCCACCACCAATCAATGGGAAAGCAATACCTGCTAATATGGCAACGTTATCCTTATTAGAAATAAAATCTTTATACCACTGGCTGTTGGTCACTGCGGCTCCAGCCAACATCATCAGGGATGGAATACCGTACTGGAACATCCCGGTTAAAATCACACCCGGCCAAACAATCGGGTTTTCCCAACGGGAAGTTCCCAAGCCTCCAAACAGGAACTTAGCCGCCTGGGCTTCATCCGGCCAAGGCAAGCCAAAATTAGTCGGATCAGTGGGCATCGGAATTCCCATGATCGTATTGACATTAGCCAATACCCCAAGGGCTTTTTGTGATGGCGTTTCGAATAATGCCGCTAACTCTTTAGGAAAATAAAACGGCCAATTACCGTCAACCGTTGGATTATCGATCGGCTGTTCCATTTTAGTGTCTTTAAAGAACTGAATATAGACACCTAACTGACGTAAATATTTATTCTTAAAATCAATGGAAAAATGGCTTTGACCGGGATCATAACGAATGCTGTCAGCATACACATCCATACCGTGATTAGGTGTGCGGTTAGTGGCAGTCCAAATTTGGCTGGTATCTCGCGGAACATTCAATGCTGAAGTTTGATCTTTGAACTCGGTAACGTCGAGAGACGCACTTTGGCTGACACTCCAGTTATGATTTTGCAAACGGGTGTCATTATGCGAGGTTCTCAACGCATTAGAGGCCGGCGATCCTGAATAATTCTCTGTTTCATCCGATAGATTATATTGCATCACCGGATCACCTTCGGCGAAAATCACCTGCCCATCTTTACCGACCCAGTCAAATTCATAAAACATCTCGTTGCCATCAGGGTCAACCAATTGGCCATAAGTGGCAAAACCGCCTGTCTCTGTCGCAGGTCCCTGACTCGATATTGATATGGCCAGTTCATAAACCCGGTTATATTGCTGTGGGTCTATTTCCTGTGGTGGGGCAATATGTGCATTCATCACAATTGATGCTGCATAAGCCTGACTGTTGGACAATTCCGGATGAGAAAACACAATAGAGCAGGCAACATCCCAAGGTGTTTTCATTTCATTAGTCGCAACCAATAAATCGCCACAATGAATAGGGTTTCGCGCTAAATGTTGGCTATTAACACCAAGAGCACTCAGTTTACCTGGCAAAGCCACACCCATATTATTTACAGCCAGTTTTTCTATGTTACGTTTGGCATAACGACGTAAATGAGCGTTAGGGATATGGTAAGAAAGATGGTAAAGAACCGGTAACGAAGAACGGTAAGGCCCGGATTTATCACCAACCACTTTAATTAGAGTAACGTGATGAGGTAAAAAATAGTGTTCAGGTATTTCTGCGAAATGGCTAATACCGTGCGAGCCATAGCGTAGAACCATATCTATCGCAGGGTTATCAGCCGCCGCTCTGGCTAAACTTGACTCATCATGTTCTTGCAACGGTACATTATGTTCACCAACCCAAAGACTTAATTGACTGGATTGGGTACGTAAATGGCCTTGAGCTAGGTCAAAATGTAGAATTTGCGTTTTCATTTAGATTTTATCTCTGTTAATGATTATTTTTGTTATCACAATAAATACTCAACAACCGTATAAATAATTCGGCGGAAAACTCTGAAAAAATAATTATCATGAGAATGAACACATCCCCCTAAAAACTTATTTTTCAAATGAGAAACACCTGAAATTAAGTAGAAAAATATTCATCTACTTTACAGAAAGCAATTGCATATGACATTTAAACTCCACAATTAACAATATTAATGTGATTTTCAATTTTTTCCATTAATTAAAGAGGATATTTATGTGACGCATAGCTATTTTTTAATGTTAGCCAATTAAGAATTTAAATTTTAAATTTTTATTATCCGATATTATTAGCAAAGAAAAACAAAAGATCAACAATAAGACAAGGCGATATTTTTCAATAAGTTAACAAGATAAAAACATACGCATAATTAAATCATTAACATGAGTTAAATTAAAATAAAAAATAATTACTTGTAATTATAAAACCTATCTTCAATAATAAAAAACAACCTTTAAACAAATTAATCTCATAAATAAATGCTTAAACAACATATCAGAATCTAATTTTATTACCAATTATAAACCACTCTATTTACAATATTTTCCAAATGTTTTAAAAATACTATTAATACTGTGAAATGAAATATTATCTTAGCGACAATATATACCCAAGAAACTTCAAGATGCAGTTTTTAGCACCTGAAAATGGTCGTTAATTCTAGACGTCAGCGAGTCCGCTATATCAGGTAGCGTTGTGGTGAAAAATTTGAAGACTTTGTCTCGAAATTCATGTTTATCCGCGAAATAACGGTTATTTCGAACATGTTCATTCATGACCTTCCATAATCGCACTATCGGGTTTAAATTTAGCAGCATCAGTTTTGGCCTGGTTTACCGTACCATCTAAGTTTAAGATAACCTTAAATTTCCCTTTGTTATCAAAAATCTCAAGATGGTTCTTATGTTGACTATCAAGATATAGCTGATCACCTTTTTTAATCACTTTTCCAATATTGTTATTAGCTTTATAAACACTCTGCCCCTGATATATTTGGCTGGTTTTTTGTGTGCTGTTTTTTATTTGAGCACCAAAACCGGGTTGAGTAAGAAATTCATTCATATTTCCTACAGCCCCCTGATTCGGTTGATACGGTTGTTTACCTTTTCCAACATTCCCGCCGCCTTTTGCTCCAGCCTTACTGATCCCTCCGGCAGATGCAGCAATCCCCGTTTGCCCCATAATCTTCACAATTTCTTGGGTGGTTTCTTCTGAGCCTCCGGTGATTTGGGCACGATGAAGCACTAAATTGCGGGATAAGTCAATATTCGACAGGGCACCCCGTAAATCTGCCCATTCCCGCACTTCTGCCGGTGTGAGGGAATCCAGCCCCTGCATTCTGGCTTTTTCCTGAATTTCGTTCATCCGGGCACTGTAATCACCCTGTAATGCCCGCAGCTCTTTAGCAACCGCAACACACTGGTCAGCCCCTGAACAAGTTGCTATCCACTCCTAAACCTGGTCATATTCCTGCCGATATTTATCTCTGACAGTCACACGACAACTGCTATCTCCCTGGCAATTGACCAGTTCCTCACTCCTTGAGTGATTCTGTTCAACGCTTAAATGGTTATTGTCCACAACAAGTAATATCCAAACTCGCGATCATACTGGCTGTAATTAAGTAGCTAAGGATCTGAAGAGGATTTTCTTTTGCGAATTTCTTCTATCTTCGCCAATACCCAAATCCCAATTCCAACAGGCAATCCTGCACCAACTCCTACTCTCGCAGTGTAAATAAAATCATTCCAATGATAATTAAAATAACCATTTTCAAAATAATAAAGTGCAGGTACAGCTAACCCTGCAATAAAGGCCAAAAGAAAAATAAACGATGTCCAGTAAACTGTAAGTAGGATAAAAGCTTTTAATCCTATTCGTTTATTTTCCATTTTTAGCTCCATTTTCTTTTATCTGGTTTTCAATACCAGTGCCTATTACTGTACCTACAACAGTACCTCCGATAGCCCCACCTATTTCTGACGCTACAGGACTGATAACGACAGGAGCCAGTTTATCTGTAATTATTTTTCCACCTTTAGTACCCGCTACAGTACCAACAGCCGCACCTATAACAGCTCCAGTTGCATCTTCACCTTTAAGCTTGCTACCTAGCCAAACTCCACCAATATTTACCCCTTCTGTATATATCAAACCTTTACCTTGGGTTAATGCTCCCACCCCGGCAGCTATAAGCGTGTCAGTATAGCTGTAACTCTCGTTTGGTTTCATAGTGATAAGCTGTTTTCCGGTGTCAGATATTGCACCCAGTAAAGCTCCACCCACTACGGCTGCGGTCCCAGCAACAGGCGCAACTATAGTACCTCCCACAGCAGAAGCACCTGCACCCCAAGCAACTAACAATCCTCTTACCGGGTCTTGCCCTTCCGGGTGATCGCCTTTGGCATGTTTTGACAATGCTGCCGAAATCTCTTGAGAGGATTGACCTTTATTTGACATAACGGTAGCCAGACTTGATGCTGATCGACCGTAATCGGCCATCCCTTTTGGTAAACTCAGTGCATTATTGTCCGTAACAACGCCCCGACGCGACTTTTTGGACCAACAGTTCACTTTACCCAGATACGGTTAAAAAGCAGAGTATGTCCAATAAATGTTCGTTTAACTTTATTGCCGCCATTGTGATATTGACAGAGTAGGCTAAAAAACAGTCCCGATTTTTACAAATCGGGATGGATAAATATTTAGATGAGATTTTTTTCTACTTGCTCTACAAGAGTACGAAATTCTCTAAAATCGAAGTTCCATATTCCTCCATTCGGACAAGAAAAGATCTCTATTCTCATACCATGCTCAGGTTCGTTTGAGATCTCTGCTACTTGATCTGTACCCCAAAAGATCTCGTAAACAACATTTTCTCGATCTGGCAAACTTGCTATTTGTGCTGTTAATTTATTTGTCATTTCGGTGGTTCCAAAAACCCTATCAGCCTACCTTGAGCATCATAACGTAATCCACGCCCATTAGAAGATATAACATCAGTAACTTGACCGTATCGTCCTGTATTGCTTTGAATCACCTTTTTGTTCGGGTCATTCAATATACTATCTACAATTTTTTGGCCTTGCTCATTTATTGCAGATGGATTTCCTCTAGCCTCTGGAAAAGCACTACCTAGCCGACTGCCATGTTTTTGTAGAGCGCGACCAGCAAGTGTCAAATCGCCTTTTTTTGAAGCAGGATCTGTATATTTCGCTCCATTTGACAATTCATCAATTGACCATTTGCCAATATGATTGTTATTTCGGGCATTCTGCTCATCTTCTGGCTCATGTCCTCCCGGTGTCCCTGCTCCTGAACCACCAAGTTCGGCTTTCTCTGAATCTGTCAGATCCTTTGATATATTAGGTTGATTTTCACCATCTACATAATCTGACGAACATACCCGGCCAAAGGAACATTGAGTCGCCTTATCTACAGCCTTTCCCATCTCTTTCAGCTTCTTGTCCAAAGCTGAAGCTATCGTCTGATTGGCTTCGTTCACGGCTTCATCTGTGTTTGAACCCGCTATCGGTGGCGGTGGCATGGGTACAGCTAGTGCATTATTGTCAACAACAACTTATTTAATTCTAGCTATATATATATAAATCAATATCTAATCCAGCCTTTAATTCATCAAGCTCTTTAATCATCGTTTTATCTAAATTTATTGCTGGCTTAACTCCTTCTTCTATTTTAATTACTATATTAAATTGATAATCAAGCTCATACTCATCAGCCAACTTTACTAAAACCTTTTTTTTGCCTTGTAGTAATGTGAGTATTTTTCCTAACTGTTCACCAACATCAAGAAACTCTTCATCACCCGTACTCAAAAGCCAGCAACTATCTATTCTAAAGCGTTTTTTTTCTGGTATAGGATCACCTTTCACCCAATATTTTGTTGGTTGAATAGCTAATTTTTCAGTTACATCCTCAGGATTTAATCTATCTCCAGAGATCAAAAAATACACGCACACAGTTGATTTAGTCATCTTTTATAACCTTATTTAATAAATTCACCTGTTGGGATACCTTCTCCAGTACCCCCTTTTCTGAAGACCCATAGTTCACCAGTTTCTTTATTCACATAAATATCATATTTCGATATATTTTTCTTACCAACAACATCAGATTTAAGCTCATGAGCATCAATTCCATTATTTTTTAAATACTTGTCATCAGCCATTTTGATATTTGATGGCTTATTTTCACTCTGCTCATTCTTATTCTGATTATCTTCAGGTGGCTGCTGATTCCCTGTACCTGTACCACCATATTCCCTCTTCTCTTCATTCGTTAGACTTTTACCAATATTCGGATTACTTTCATCATCTGTGGAGCTAGAAGAACATACCCGTCCAAATGAACACTCTGTAGCTTTATCTAGTGTTTCTCCTATCTCCTTGAGCTTCTTGTCCAAAGCTGAAGCTATCGTCTGATTTGCTTCGTTCACGGCCTCACCCGTGTTTGAACCCGCTATCGGTGGCGGTGGCATGGGTACAGCTAGAGCATTATTGTCAGTCGCATTCTTCCCAGCCTGCGCACCAGTAAGGGCACCCGCCGTGGAGTCTCCCGCAATCCCACCGGCCAGCCCGGCCGCCAGGGTAGAGAGAGTGCTGATGGTCTGTTTCTGCTCTTCACTTAACTCACTGATTTTAGCCCCATCGCCATAAAGCTGCTTAATCAGTACCTGAGCCGCCAGTTCACCCGACGCGGCACCGGCTGCTCCTGACAGGGCATTATTACCACTCACTTCCGCTGCCACGGCGCCCAAAATCGCGTGGGCCAGCGTATTAGTCGCAATATCCACTTGATGGGTTTGCGGGTCGGTGGTCAGTTCTTTTATCACCCCGGCCAGATACGGTGACGCGCCGCCTGCCAGCGCCTGACCGAGATGGTTCCCCGCCAAGCCCTGAATCGCTGCCGTGGCCGCCTGTAAGGCTTTCTGATATTTGCCGCCGGTACCCAAGCCCGATTCATTCAGCGCCTGCGTGTAAGCCGTGTCATAAATTTGTTGGTTGATATCCGCCGGGGTCGGGTGTTGATTGCCCCTGTTGACCAGTTTTTCTCTGGCCGCGATTTTGTCCTGTTCACTGATACGGTCCAGTTTCGCTTTCGCCGCTTTCGTGGCGATAATTTTCCCTTCCGTCCCGGCTATCTCGGCCATCTGGGCGCTGAGTTCGCCCATCAGTTGCGCCTGTTTCAGGCGTTGCTGTTCCTTCTCCTTATCAAATATCGGACTCAGAACATTGGCGGCATTATCGGTATCGCGGCTTAAGTTCGCGGTATCCTGCGTCTGGTGCGCCTTATCCCGAATAATCAGGGTGCCGTCACTGACGGCGGCGTGCGTGGTACTGCTATCATGGCCCTGATTATGGGTGCCCGTCAGCGCATTAACCGCCAGATTATTCAGGACCTGACCGGCTGCCGGTTGGCCGAGACTCACGCCCGCACTTTGTTGCTCGACAGTAAAATCCGCTTTATTTTTAATGTCCTTAAAGCCGAGCGTCCCAGTGTTCAGGGTGTTTTTCTCTTTAGCCGCGGTGCTGGCTATCACCGCACCGTCCAGTTGCGTGTGGTCACCCACATTAACCTGATAACCGCCTTGACCGGCAAACAGCCCGGTCTGCTCCTGCACCGAATCATAGTTGCTGTGCAGTTTATTGCGGCTGGCATTGAGATTCAGGGTGCCGTTGGTGAGGGGGCCCACGGTGGTATTGACGCCCGCACCGGTGTTGTGTTGCTGGCTGTCATAGCGCTGGCTGTCTTGTTCACTGCTCAATGACAGATGGCGGTTTACCTCGGCGGTAATTTGCTCACCCTTCACCTGTGCCCCTTTCAGGGTGGTATCCCGGCCACTGTTCAGCCCGACGGTCTGTCCCGCCTGTAACGTGGTGTTATTGTGACTGACACTGTTGCCACTTTCACGACCTTTGCCTTGATTAATGCTGGCCGAGACATTCAGGCCGGTGCCCCCCGGTCCCGCCGTCAGGCCCACGCCCAGCGAGCTGCCGTGGCTGCTGTTTTTGCCGGTAGTCTGTTCAGTATTCTGACTGGATGCGAGCTGAATATCCCGACTGGCATTGAGTTGCAGGTCTTTACCCGCCTGTAACTGGCTGCCCTGAATACGGATATCGCCGTTTCGGTCAGAGTTGTGGCTGCCGTTACCGTTAGCCGTTATGGTGAGGTTATCCCCCGCGGTGAGATGGCTGCCCTGTTGGGTGGTCTGCTGATGCTGTTGTTCTGAACGGGAAGACTGGTGACCGTAGGACAGGCTAACCCCGGCCAGATTGTTATTGCTGCTGTTGTCACTGCCCTGAGCCGCCGCCAGTCGGGCCGCCTGAGTCGCCTGTACCCCGCTCAGAGCGGCTTTAGTATTCTGTAACGCTTTAAGGCGCGGGTCTGCGGTCTGTTGCGCTTCATGGGCCGTTTGCACGGCGGTGTTGAGGGCACCTCCGGCGGCGCCACTCAGCGCTACCGTCAACCCGCTTTGTTTCTGCTCGGTTTTTGTCAGTGTGGTGTGGTGGTTTTCTGCACTGGTGACCGTGACCTGTTGACCGGTGAGCGTCATGTCTTTACCGGCAATCACCTCACTGCCGTGAATCCGGAGCTGTTCACCCGCGTTGAGGGTCACATTGCCCTGGCTGCTGCCAACCGTGCTGCCTTTGTTAAGCTGGCTGTCACTGTCCGTGGTGGCTTTCTGGCTGGCCTTGCCTAATGTGAAGCCAATCCCGCCCGTACCCATCAGGCCCGATTTTTTCTCCTGCCGCAAATGGGTTTCATTGTGCGCCTCTGCGGCGGTGGTAACGGTGAGCTGATGACCCGCGTTCAGGCTGACCTCCTGCGTGCCCGCCACATTGCTGCCGCTGATATGCAGGTCTTTGCCGGCCTGTAGATTCACTTTATCGCCACTGAATGTGGTACTGAGCGCCTGCCGGTCATGCACTTCATCGTGAGTTTCCACTGACGACTTCGACAGCCAGCCTTTACTGGTTTGTTTGCTGTGCTCCACCAGGTCGGATGACGCCGTGCCGGTGTCCAGAGTCAGGTTATGCCCGGCCTGCGCCGTCAGGTGTTGACCGGCATTGACCTGCGCGGCGGTGGCCTTGAGGTCATGCCCGGCTTGCAGGGTCACATCACCCGCGCCGGTTATCTGACTGCCGATATCCCGTTGTTGGGTCAGATGACGGGTGTTGCCGTTGCCCCAGTCGCCGCTTTCTGTGTGACGAGTTTGCAAGGTATCCAGCATCAGGTCATGGCCGGCGGTTATCTCGGTGTGACTCGCTTTTCCGGCGTTCTTCACTTCACTGGCCGTGAGCTGGACGTTGTTTATCGCGTTAAGCGACAGGGTGCCCTTATCGTTCTGCACATAGATGCCCGCTGGACGGTCTAACCAGCGGTTTTCCTCATCCCCGCGCCCCGTCGAGGCACTGGTGATATCCCGGCCTTGCAGGGCCACCCGGTCATCACCCTGAATCTGCCCGCCCCGGTTGGTGAGCGTCTGTTGGGCCGTCAAATCCACTTTGCCGCCACGAATAAAGCCGCTGTTGGTGAGATTGTTGGCGGTCAGTTGGGTCACATCCCGCCCGCTAATCATGCCGCTGTTGGTGATATCGCCCTGACTGTTAAGCGCCACGGTATTGCCGGCCAGCAGGGCGCCATCACTGCTCAGGTCGCCCTGACGGACACGCGCATAAACCTGCGGCACGGTAACCACCTCGGTGGTGCCATCCGGCAGGGTCACGGTTTGGTTGGTGAGCCAGATAATGTCCGAGGTCAGCAGCGCCATCTGCGCCGGGCTGAGGGCTACCCCCGGCGTTAACTGTTGCTGCTGACCAAAGGCGATACCGGCATCCATCAACGCCTTAAACTGTGCTTCATCGTTATGGTAACCGGGCAGATAACGCTGGCCGGTCAGTTGAGTGATTTGGTCGCGCACCAGCCGCTGTTCGTAAAACCCATCTCCTAACCGTTTGTGGACCAACGCCGGGTCATGCGTTAACTGTTGCCGCATGTAGTCCGAACCCAGCCACTGTTTGTATTGGGTAAATTTCGGGTCGGTCTCCACCAGATAGTGGCTGTCACTGCCCGGTTGCACAGTATACAGGCTGTTATCCGGCAAGCGGGTATCCGGGGTGACCACGCGTATCACCGGATCGATAGTCTGCCCTTTAACCGTTTCCGCCAGAGGCTGGTCGTCTATCCCGGTCACCGGTTTGACCACCGTGGGGACCGCGTGTATCTGACCGGTCTGTCGGTCTGTAAGTGTGATATCGGTGCCCTGTGGACGGGTATGGTCCTGCCAGGCCAGCGTTTTCAGGTCAATGGTTTCTGTCACCGGAGCGAGGTTATAACTACTGCGGCTTTTCCCCTGCGAGGTTTTAGTGCCGAACCGGTGCCAGCGTTTGGTCTTTTTAGCATACCAGTGGGTCTGGCGACCTTTATCGGTGGTGATACGTTCGCCCTGAGTGGCGATATTATGCAGCTCGCCGATTTCCCCGCCTAACGCGCCGCCGGCGACAATCTGGCTGTCGTGATTGGTGACCTGCACACTGTTGAGCGTGATATTGCCGCCCGCCAGAATTTTACCGGGGTCATTCTGTTTGACCTGCGTTTCATTCACGGTGCGGGTGTACTGATATTCGTAAAAGTCATTACTGCGGCTGCCATCCGGCATGATGGCATCGTGCACGCCGTATTTGTTGTGGTGGGAAGTGTCCACCTGCGACCAGTCATAGCGGGTGGTCCGGCCGCTCAGTACCGCGTCATGATGCTGAGATTTTTCCGTCTCGACGACCTGCGTCACCAGACCGGCGTTGGTGTTATTAATCTGGTCGGCCTGAATTTTCAGGTTGTTCCCGGCCTCAATCGTTGCCGCGTGGTTATTGAGCTCACGGGCCTGACCCGTCGCCGTCAGGCTGTTGTCCAACCGGCCGCCGATGTGCATATCGCCCACGCTGTAAATCTGGGCATGATGCTGGTTGTTGAGTATCCCGGCGCCGATATCCAGCCGGTCACGGGCGGCAATCACGGCGGCTTTGCCGTCCTGTGCGGTGTTATTCAGCGTGCCCGTCTGGAGGGCGAGTTGGTCGCCGTAAATGCGCCCGGTGCCGATATTGTTCAGGGTGTTAGCCGTGAGATGGGTCAGGCCGCCGTCAATCAATCCGGTATTGTTCAGCGTATCGTGGACCTGGATTTGCGTTTGCCCGGCGCTGATTTCACCGGCGGCGCTGTTGGTAAGATTTTGCGCGTCAAGATGCAGCGCCTGACCGGCTTTTATCTGGCGGTCATTGAGGAGATTGCCGGTGGTTTTCAGGGTCAGATTGCCATTAGCCGCGGTGTTGCCGGTATGGTGAAAATCCTCGGTTAAGGTAACCGCCATATCGCCCTGCGATAACAGTTGGCCGTCACCGCTGAGGGCCTCGGCGTTAATATCCACCTGCTTCCCGGCAATTAAGGTGCCCTGTTGGTTGTTAATCCTCAGATGCGGTTGCTGAGCCTCGCTTTTGACCGTGAGCTGTTTGCCCGCAGAGACCAACCCCCGGGTATTATCCAAGCTCTGGCTAATGTTCGCTTGCAGGTGGTTAGCCGCCCGTAAAGCACCCTGGCGGTTGTCCACCTGTTGGGCGTTCACCGTCAGGTTTTGCGCTTCCACCCCGTTATCCGCCTGCGCCGTGTCGCGGTTAATCAGGTGAGCGGTGTTCAAAGTCAATTGCTGACCACCACGGATAAGGCCGCCGGTGTTATCGGTTTGGGTCTTCACATTCAACACGGTGTCGCCCACGGCCTGTACCTGTCCGCGACGATTGTCGAGTTGGTGAGTGTTCAGGGTTAACGTGTTCGTGGATAACAATTTGCCGTCCCGGTTATCGGTCTGTGCCTGCCGGGTGTCGATAACCAGTTGTCCGCCTTGCAGATGCCCCTGACAGTTATCCAACCGGCCGCTGGTCACGGTGGTTTCACCCTCACCAATGATTACGCCGTTTTGGTTATCCAGTAACTGCCCACGGGTGTCGATACGGAGGGTATTGGCGGATTGTAAGGTGCCATTGCGGTTATTGAGTTGTCGGCTGTGAATGTCCAGCCCCCCGTTGCCGACTAAATTGCCCGCCCGGTTATTTAAGGTCTCTTGGGTTGTCAACGTCAATGCGCCATTTTCGGCCGCAATGATATTGCCGTGACCATTATTGACGGTCGTCGCCTTAATGTTCAGGTTACCGTTACCGGCAATGGTGCCGTGCTGGTTATCCAGCATCCGGGTGGTGAGGGACAGGGTATCTTTACCCTGTTGTTGCATCACACCCCCTTGATGACTCAGGGTGTCCGCGTTGACGGTAATCTGCCCGGCCTGAGTCTCGGCGTGGTTCAGTTGCAGTTCATCGGCCTTTATCGTCAAGGCGCCATTGGTGAGCAGTTTGCCCTTATCACCCAGCCAGCGTTGGCTGTTGAGTGATAGTTTGCCGTTGCCCGCCAGTTGCACCGTGCCCTGAGTATTATTCACTTGATGCGCGGTGAGATGCAGGTCCTCGCCCTGACTAGCAATGTTGCCCTGATGGTTGTTAAGTGTGTCCGTGGTAATTGTGAGCTGGTTGCCCTGGCTGAACAAGGTACCGCCACCGTTATTCAGCGTGTGAGTATTCAACCGCCATTCACCGGTACCGGTCTGGTTAATTTTCCCCTGCTGGTTGGAAATATCCGGCGTCGTAAGGTGAATTTCCCGCGCCACTAACTGGCCGCTGTCGTTGTTAAACTGGCCGGGGGTTTGCGCGCTAAAACGGTCGGCGTTGACGGTGGCGCGAGCGGTACTTATCCCCGATTGACCAGCAGTCAGTTGAATCTGACTGGCGGCGCTCTGGCTGCCACTCAGGTCAATGTGTTGACTGTGGATAGCCAGCGTGTCGGTCGCCAGATTTTTCCCCCTGGCCTGAACGTGTTGCGCCGTCAGGGCCAATGAGCCGGGGCGGGTGGTGTTGCCTTTATCGTCCAGTCCGGCGGCCCAGACGCTGTCATGGCTGCTGTATATCGTATCTGCGGTGACGGTGGTATCGCCGCGGGCTTCCACCCGGCCCTGATTCTTTAACACCCCTTTGGCTTGTAAATTCACCGTTGATTGTGACAGCAATTTGCCCGCGTTAGTCACATCGGCAGACGACGTTAATTGCAGCGCGTCACGGCTACTGATGGTGCCGCGGTTTTCTATCCAGCCATCGGCGGTGATATGCACTTCCCCGGCGGCCGCGCCGATATTACCGGCATTATGGACGCCCACCCCGGCTTCGGTACCTTCCAGCATGATTTTATGGGCGTACATGCCGCCCAGGGCGGCCACATCCAGCATAAACACCGGCTGGTCAGTCGCATCAGCGGATTTTTTCTCAATCTTCTGGTGTGCCGCATCCACCCGATTGCGTCCGGTGGTCACTTTGAGCGTCTGGGCGTGTAATTTGGCGTTAATCGCCACCGAACGGGCGATAATATCGGTGTAACTTTGCCGGGTGCTGTCCATGCCGTGCCCGTCAATCCGCACTTCCCCCTGATTGACATCAAACCCTTTCAACCGGCCCCGTTCCATCAGGGCTTGTCCGGTGGTGAGCGTGGTGCGATGCGCGTTAATAAAACCGCAACCGTTACAGGTGATACCGGCCGGGTTGGCAATAATCACCTCGGCTTTATGCCCGGCCACTTCAATCCAGCCGTTGAGGCGGCTGCGGTCATGGCTGTTGACTTCATTGAGGATAACGCTGGCATCCCCTTTGGCTAACCACGGATTGCCCGCTACCATCCCCCCCAGTTGCGTCTGCGTAGACTGATGACTGTTATTGAGAATAACTCCCTGTTTATCCACGTCAAACTGGCGGTAGGTATTGTGGGAAACGCCGTCAGCACCGGGGGTCTGGATATTGACCTGCGGCGTACCATTGGCGCTGCGAATGATGGTCGGCTGCTGACGTCCCGGCGCCTGTTCATCAGCCACAATCGCTGCCTGTGCCGTGAGTGAAATCCCGCCAAGGGCGAATAACACCCCAAACCGTAGCGCAGTAAGCCGACAACGACGTTGCGGTGAAGATGGGCGACGAGTACGACGTCCGGTTCGTCCCTGTCCGGCCCGCGCTATCTCGGCCACCACCATCCACATCTGACGGGCCTGATTAAAGATAATACGATATAACTGCTTGTTCATGATTTTTGCTCCACACAACACTACCCACTGGCAGTTTTGCTATTTGAATTAATACTGCCAATACAGGTTGAATCCGGCCGTGACAGGGGAAGTTTGGAAACCGGCGGGTTTGGATAGCGGAACACCGACAAACAAGTCGTAGCTCACCCCTTTCAGGCTACCTCGCCAGCCCAGGGCACTCCCCGCCAGGTGTTTTCCGAGCAGCGCGTCGCTACCCGGACCGCCCACTTCTCCGTAATCCATCCCCAGATACAGCGACTGCCCTTTCAGCGGGGTTTGCCAGTCCAGTTCGTTCCGGCTGTACCAACCCCGGTCAGCGGATAAGGTCAATTCGCCATCAAAGCCGCGTACCGTCCAGCGGCCGCCAATCGAGAATCGATCCTGGGGCGTCAATGGGCTGGCGCTTATCTGCCGCAGATACTGGGTTTGATAAGAGAAGGGCTGAGCAAACAGCGTTAACGGCCCGGCCAGCGTCGCCGAGAATTGGGTGATTTTGGGTAAAGCAGTCCCCTCATTGCGGTACTCTTCCGGCGCCGGTTGCGCGCCAAACCAGCGCATGCCCTGTTGGTAAGTGACTTTGGTATCGAGAGTGGCGTTGCCGATAGTGTGATGATGGGACAACCCCAGCTTCCAGCCCGCGGTTTCCCGGCGCTGAACATCAACTTCGGTCTTATCAATAAAATTGCGCGAAGTCCGACGATAAATTTCACCGTTAAGCAAGGTTTTCTGGTCAGCGTTACGATGTAGCACCCGACTAAGCTGGACCGCCAGGTTTTGGCTTTTGCCCCGGTATTGAATCGCCTGATTCAGCCCGGCTATCGTCTGGGTATAATCGTAATGACTGGCCGTCACGCTTGCCATCCAGTAGCCGAAGGGCAGGGAGTAATAGAGCGTGTCATTTTGGCTGCCTTTCCCGGCAGATGAATGAATATCGCGCCCACCGGAGAGATAGAACAGGTCGCTTAACGCCAGGGGGTTATCCAGAAAAAAGGTTAATCCGCCCTGATAACGCCCGGTGCTTTTGGAGCCGGTATCATCCAGATACGTGGCGACTCGCCAGTGCCGGGACTGACGCCAGTCCAGCACAATATCACTCTCCCCCGGTTGCGCTGCCGGGACAATATTCATATCCGCCTGAACGGTCGGGAAACGTTGCAAGTTTTCCAATCCCTGCTCAATATCCCGTAAATCCAGTAATTTTCCTTCACGCGCGGGAAAGGGCGTGATGCGTTGAATGTAATGGCCGCTGTCCGGGGTATAGCGGATATGTCGGATGTTGCCTGGGATCATCACCAGTTTTAGCGTTTTAGTATGCAAATCCTGGCGAGGAACCAGAACCCGGCTGGTGACATAGCCGTGATTAATCAGCTGATCTTGCAATTGGGTCATCAGCCGGTTAATGCCCTGAGCACCGAGGCAATGGTTTTCGCCCTGTTGAGCGACACGTCTGAACGGCAACCAGTGCGGGAAATTTTCAGTGCCTGCCAACACGACGCGGGTGATCGGAAAACAGGGCGTTTCCACCGGAAATGCGGATGACACCGCCTGTTCGGGGACAGACAGGTGAACCTCCGCAGGGGGTGGCGTTAACTGGGCTTCCAGGGCTTGCTGGCGTACCTGTTGATGAATGAGTTGTTGTTCTGAGAGGTCTGCGGCTTGACTGCCTGAAATCACGCTATAAAAAACCGCAAACACTAAAATACTGCTTTTCATTGACTTTCTATTCCACAATGTCGAAGCGGTATTAACCATGAATTTAGCTTAGCGATCAATATTTAGGATTTATGAACAACTGGGCATCTAAAATAGGGGATTGGTTAGGATAGCAGCAAAAACAAAGAGTTATATTGCAACGCAAAAAACAGGCCAATGTGATTGTTTTGTGACAATACTGTATAAAAAACAGATTAATATTAATCATTTAATAACCAATTCTAATAATTTCAAATCAATTTCATTTTTTGTGTCAATTATGTGACATATATCACATTTATGATGTTTCATTTCAGGATGAAATCACTGGCAAAGTGATGTTTATCGTAAATTGGTGATGAGATGTTATCTTTTCTGATTAGGTTAGATAATGACTTTTAGCTCAGTTGGTAACACTGGCGCTATGTTATTGCGGATTGGGAGATAACCATCAGACAGCAGGTGTTGGTAGTGGTTATGCACCTAATTTCTCTATTACCGGGCTTGATGTTTAGTTGGGCTGCTCATATCGATTTTGGTTAACTAACCTGAACTCTGCTTAGAAAGGAAAGAAAAAAGGAACTAAGAGCCTGAGGCACGATCAAAGTTTTTGTATAGAAAACAAAATCGTGGAGATCCTCAGGCTATGATGACTTTAGAAGAACTTTACTGCGGCGTCGATGATTTTTGCCAACAATTTATTCCGCTTTGGGAACAACAGCTCATCGAGAATAACCGGCTTAAACGCCATCGCGCCGCTTCCCTGTCACTGAGTGAAATCATGACGCTCCTCATTTTATTTCACATGAGCCACTATCGTCATTTCAAAGCGTTTTATATTGAGCATGTGCAACAGTATCTTAAGGCTGATTTCCCCCATCTGGTCAGTGACAACCGAATAATAACCTTGAAGAAAAGCGCGATTATCCCGTTGTGCGCTTTTCTTTCTTCACGCAAAGAAAAATCACAAGGCATGGCTTTTATCAACCCCACCAAAATCGCCGTTTGCCATAATCTTCGTATTCCCCGAAATAAGGTTTTTGAGGGGGTAGCACAACGGGGGAAAACCAGTATGGGATGGTTTTATGGTTTTAAACTTCATTTGGTCATTAATGATTGTGGGGAGCGTTTGTCTGTCAAATTAACGCCGGGAAATACAGATGCTCGCCATCCGGTTAAGGAATGGGTAAAAGGATTAACAGGACATCTGTATGGCGACAAAGGGTATTTATCACAAGCTTTAAGTGATGAACTGGAGGCAGAAGGGATAACACTTATCACACGTGTTCGTCGCAATAGGAAAGCCAAGTTTTTATCGCTTTGGGATAAGATTATGTTAAGAAAGCGTTTTTTGATAGAGACCGTGAATGACCCATTGAAAAATATTTCTCAGATAGAACATTCACGACATCGGAGTATAGTCGGCTTTTTGTTGGAGGTCGTATCGGGCTTAATTGCATATCCATTCCAACCGAAAAAACCGAGCTTAAATTTACGTGATTCTGAAATCGCTATCCTTAAGCAAAGCTGAGGTCAATTAATTAAAAATTCACTCAATATATATGAAGTGATTTAATATGAATTTTATTTTTCACAACTAAAAGTATTAACATGCCTTTCTGTTTTTTCCATCAGAAAAATGAAATTTTTATGGTGTGTCACTATTTTTTTAATGTGAATAAATCAATTATGCAGAGTTATTATTTCCAATTAAATTGAAACCAGACAAAAACATAATAGAATAAATCAATCTTTGCTTTTAATAAAATCAACCGCAAAACATTTAAATAAATTTTATAAATTTAAGATTATTATCACTTTATAATTATTAAAAATAGTAAAAGGTGAGAGGTTATTTTCAGAATACTTTATATTTAATAATCCCAGACAGTCACGCCAAGAAACGCGGTGCAGCCATTACCAACGGCTGCACATAAGATTATCAATACTCAAGCACTTGTTGTTTCTGTGGCGCTTTTAGTAAACGCCAGGCGATCAATACCACGACGCTGGTCAATACCGCTGTCATCCAGCTCATCATATGAATAGCGCTGGTGAAGGATTCCGCTGCCGCAGTCATCAGTTGTTGCCCTTCCGCCTCAGCTAATGAGTTCGCTACAACGTAAGCGCCAGCCAGAGTTTCTAATGCCAACCCCGTCTGTTCATGAGAGATCCCATCCGGCAATTGCAGAGTGACACGATAGAAAGCGGTCACCAATCCACCGATAATTGTCGTGCCAAGTACCACACCCACTTCATAAGCTGTTTCGCTTATTGCCGATGCCGCCCCGGCTTTAGAGGACGGCACTGACGAAAGCACCAGATCGTTAGACACCGACGCAATTGCACCTACACCCACATTTAATAATGCAAATGCAACCACCAGCGTGGTCAAATCGCTGCCGAAACTGGCTACCAGAAGAAATGCAATACCCGCAAAAGCAAGCAGCATTGGCACAAGGTAATAAGCCGGCATCCGTTGAGCAACAGGCACTATCGCCATGCCAATAATAATCGCCATTATTTGTCCGGGAACCAGCGCTAAACTGGCCGAAATCGGCTTCATACCCAATACAATTTGCAAGACCTGAGTGGCAAAAAAGACAAAGCCAACCAGCAAGGCCAGACTCAATAAGTTGACCATAATCGAGCCGGTGAACATACCATTACGGAACAGTGAGAGATCCATTAACGGTACGGGCAGACGCCGCTGCCGGCGAACAAATAACACGCCAGCAACCAAGCCAACAGACAATTCCAGTATCACACTTATTTCAAACCCGTCACTGGCAAGATGTTTAATCGCGTAAACAATACCAACCATGGCGATGATCGATAATACAACGCTATATCCATCAATAATACCAGTCTGTTTTTTCTCGGACTCCGGTAATAACATCGGTCCGAAGATCAACAATGGCACTAATACCGGTACTGCCAATAGAAAAATGGAATTCCAGTCAAAGAATTGCAACAGAACTCCACCAATGACAGGCCCCAACGCCGAACCGACAGTTAATGTTGTCGCCCAGATAGCAACAGCTAACCGACGCTGTTCACGATCCTCAAAAAGAGTGCTGATTAAAGCCAAAGTTGAAGGCATCAACATCGCACCAAAAAACCCAAGTACGGCTCGCCCTCCAATTAATTGTTCGGGTGAAGTTGACAGCGCTGTTAATACCGAAATAACGGTGAATCCCAAAGATCCAAATAACAGCAATGAACGATGGCCGACACGATCGCCAATACTCCCCATGGATACCAGCAAACCCGCCAACACCAGTGAATAAGCATCAATCACCCATAATTGCTGACTTGCGCTGGGCCCCAGAGCTTCAGCAATTTTCGGTAAAGCAAAGCTTAAGATCGTATTGTCCACCGTCACCAACAATACCGGCAACATCAATATCAGCAATCCCAGCCAATTTCTGAGTCCTGCCCGCCCGTTAGCCTCAGCAACTCTATTTAATGACATCCCCCCAACTCCTTTCCTATTATCATTCAAGCGTTGAAAAAATATGCTGGCAATCAGCAGCACTAATATTGAGCTGTTCCCCCAGTTGTTGTGCAATGTGTCTGAGGTTATTGCCAAATTCAGTTTGATCGCCAGCCTGCACTATTGAATCTAACTGTTGTATGGCATGCAACAACTCCCGCCGCGGTTCGGCAGCCATAGGGTTTTCATATTGAACGTCCCAGTACACTTCCATTGGATTGAGTAAAACCCTTGATAATAACGCCAACATGGTACGCATTGGCGGCGGTGCAACAGTCGCCAGAGTACCAATATCCAACGGGCTTTTCGCCAGAACCAGGCCAAAAATCAATATCGCGGCATGGGGTAAAGCCTGACAAAACGCCATTACCCGATCATGTTCCTCCGGCGTCATTCTACTGATGCGCATACCCGCCTGCGTCAATACCCGCTCAATCCAATGCTCGTTAACATGACAGTTATCAAGAGTGACTGCAACAGGCCTTTTTTGCTCCGACAAAGATGGCGAGAACATCGGGTTAACACCGATGAAAGGCTGCCCAGGGGCGGCAGCGCTTAAAGCGGAATGGAAAGGTGCCTGAACCGAACAGGTTGACACTATCTGTACATCATCACCAACCGCCGATAGCACCCAAGGCAGAGCCTGTATTGCAACCGCTTCCGGTAAGGCGAAGACGACCGCCTTTGCCTCAGTAAAAATCGCCTCAGAACCCGCTGCGGGATTTAAGATATCAAGCTGGCAGCAAAGAGAACGCTCTCCCTGCGTTCGTTGGTCAACACGGTATACAATGCAACCACTTTGAGTAAACAGGCGCCCCAATAAAGAGCCAATCGCACCTTGCCCACCAAGAATGACAACTTTATGGTTACTCACACTTCCTCCGCGATATGACTAAAACTGAAATAGGGCACACTGGCCTTCACCAATGTTTCTTCAAATTCACCATAAGGATCGGAGTGAGCGACAATGGCACCGCCAATGCCGAACTCGGCACATTCTTGATGTAACACCGCCGTTCGGATAACAATGCTCAACTCTGCTTCACCACTGAAAGATAACCATCCAAGCGCACCAGAGTAAACACCGCGTGCCGATGACTCCAAAGAGTCAATGATCTCCATTGTGCGTTTCTTCGGCGCGCCGGTCATTGATCCTCCCGGGAAACATGCCCGGATGGCTTCCATCGATGAAGTGCCTTCACGTAATTCACCGCGTATTGTCGAAACCAATTGATGCACAGAAGAGAAGCTCTCAACTTTAAACAATTCAGGCACATGAACACTGCCAGGACGACACACCTGATTAAGATCGTGGCGCACTAAATCCACTATCATCAGGTTTTCAGCTCTATCTTTAGCTGACTGACTCAATTCCACCTGAAAATGCTGATCATCCGCTGCCGTTCTTCCTCGTGGCCGGGTTCCCTTAATCGGTCTGGATTCAATACCTCTGGCCTCATCAATGCGTAAAAACGTCTCCGGCGATGCACTGAGTACCGAAAAATCCCCACATGCCAGATAGGCGCCATAAGGCACAGGGCTGGCATGACGCATTCGTCGATAAGCATCCAATGGCAGCCCTGCATAAGCCATCTTTGCTCTATTCGTCAGACAGATTTCATAAGACTCGCCATCGGTGATGTATTGAAGCGATTTATGGATCCCATCCAGATACTTCTGAGCTCCATATTCCAGACGAATTTTGTTCTGATCGACAGCGCCAGGAATAAAATCAGGTATCACCCCACCGGTATTTTTTGCAATGGTCACTAAAGGTGCCGGCGGCCAATTTTGTGGCTGGCCTACCGGTGTGATCAGACACTCATAAAGCTTATTCTGCTGGTGATCGAAGACAAAAAAATGCGGAGTAAAGATTAAACTGGCATCAGGATGTTCTGAATGATATTTGCTGCTGCCAATGGTCAACGCCTTTAATTCATATCCCAAATAACCAACAAAGCCACCTTTGAAGGCAAATGGCATCCGCTTTGGTGTGGAAATCTTCACCAGTTCAAGCAGTTCAGACATCAATGAGAAAAAATCACCCTGGACAATCCTTTCACCATCAGGACCGGTCAAACGCAAACTCTCCGTCTGTACACAATATTCAAGCCTGACAGCACCCTGTTTGTTGCCACTTCCCATGATTGAAAAGCGGGCATTGGGCCTATCCGACTTTTCACTGTCCAGCCAGAAAGAGTGAGTATCATTGCCATAATGTTGAATGAACAGAGATTCAGGATCGATGATGCTCTGACATTCACGGTAATTCAGGTTGAGATGCGGCTTTCCGCCCACCGCCAGATAAGCTTCATTGGCAGAAATACACTGATTCTGAGCGGTAATATCCTGCCCGTTATTTTCTTTATACGTCTTTGCTATACGAACAAAATTACTCAGTAATTCACGCCCATATTCAGAATCAATCGACTCAGGATGAAACTGAACACCCCAAATCGGTCTTTGGGTGTGTTCAATTGCCATAATTAAGCCATCATCAGTCCAGGCAGTACATTTAAGATTGTCCGGCAGCCGGGTACAGACCAGCGAGTGGTACCTGACCACTTCAAATTGCTCAGGCAAACCGAGGAATAACCCTTCCCCGGTATTCCTGATGCGACTGCGATAACCATGCACCGGATTAGGTGCATGTTCGACAAAACCACCAAATGCCAGGCTAATTCCCTGATGGCCGAGGCAAATACCCAATAATGGGATTTCGGCGCGGGCAATGACCTCAGCACAGACACCAAAATCGCTGTTTTCAGCCGGATGCCCTGGCCCTGGAGAAAGCACGACAGCATCATAATTGTCTATCGCCAGCGCTTCATAAGTCAGAGAATTGGTGACGACAGATGGCACACTCCCGGTAACTTCATACAGATATTGAGCAATGTTTTGCGTAAAAGAATCATAATTATCAATGAGCAGTATTTTCATTATTCTTTGCTTTCTCGTGTAGCAACTGATCAATCAGCTCTTCTTCTCGATGGCAGGTTTCTTCAATAACCCGTTGAAATATTGATTCAGTGTATTCAGGCCGTAACCCAAAATCCGTTGACTTATCCCTCAATATAGCCAATAACGAGGTAATACGTTGTGGCTGCATCATCGGAATATCCTGTTCCGCTTTTATCTCAGCGATTTTCATACAGATCTGCATACGTTCAGAAAGAAGCGCCAATATCTGCATATTAATCACATCCAGAGATTCCCTATGAGGTTGCAATATGTCCTGCTTATCTATTATTGATTGAGTCATATATTTGGTCTTCATTACTGGTTTATTTCAATCATTTTCATCAATAAATCTATGTCACTTATACCTGTGGAGCTATGGCTTGTGGCTCAGACCAATTCAGCCCTTTTTCCCGTATTTTGAATAAGGTATTTACTAAATGACTGATTTCACTCTCCTTATGCTCACTGGAGAAGGCAAAACGCAACATGGCATTGCCATCCTGGACGAGTGGATAAAATACCGGGAACAATAAGATGCCGTTGTCGCGCAGCAGACGTGCAGCTTCAAGACCTTCAGCTTCATTTTCGAATAAAGCACCACGAACAGGAGATTGCACACCGGCATTCATCAGGCTGTTACCCGTCAGGGAATCAAACAAATTAACGTTCTTCCATAGCTGTTCCTGGCGGATTTCTATTTCAAGGCTAAGATGAAGTTTTGCTGCGGCAACGTTAGCGGCCAACATCGGCACCATAATCGAATGACCAAAAACCAGAGGATTAGCCAGGGTACTAATCACTTCAATATCATCGGCACCCGCAACAACCACAAAACCGCCCGCACCACCAAATGCTTTGGATAACGAACCTGCCAATATGAGGTTAGATGGCAAAATATGGTCAAGTGCAGCAAAGGCGTAACCTGCACCATGACGCCCTACAATGGAAATACCATGAGCATCATCGACATAGACATAACCTCCGGCAGCAGCCAATTTTCGGGTTAATTCTGCCACCGGAATCAAGCCATTCATTGAGCCAATACCATCAATCAGCAGGACAGGGGTACGCTGATCCTCTCCGCAGTTTTGCAAAGCTTGCTGTACCGACTGTTCATCCGCACTATCGACCCGCGATACTGGCCCGAACTGTTCGAGAATACCGCGTAATACCTGCATAGACGCATGAGCCGTTTTATCCATCAACCAATGTACTGGCCGGGTAAGTGGATAGTTAGGTAAAGAACCACTGCCCAATAACGGCAATACACCCAGGTGAACGTTACTGGTGGAAGTGAAAACAGCAACAGAGCCACCTTGATAAATTTCTTCCAGCAGTTCCTCTAGTTGCCTCAAATATTGCGGGCGCATCGCACCACGGGACGATGACAAATGAATCCCTGTCCGGGCCATTGCCTGATTTGCTGCCTCAATTAACGCAGGATGATGTTCTAATCCCAAATAAGAGCAGGAAACAAATTCCGTAAAAACTTTGCCTTCTTCTGTCGTAATTTGCTTACCTTGACGTTCTACCACCGTGAAACTGGTCAAACCTTCATCAATAGCTTGCGCTAAGGCGCCGGTGGTCCGTGACTTACGAATCGTCATCCAATCCTGCTTCTGTTTTACATCCATTATCTAGACTCCAACTGTCTGAATTCAAATGAGCTGACAACCTACAGTGATTACCGAACTGCCTGTTGTGTCAGAAATCTCTTCATCAATAATTGTTCGTATCAAGGAAAAACCGGCGTCTGAAAATAATGTTCTGACGCTCCCCTCCTGACTTTCACCATGTTCGATGACCAACCAGCCATTTGATTGCAGTAACTGTTTGGCTTGTTTGATAATCAACCGCGTTAAATCTAGCCCATCATCCCCGGAATACACCGACACATAAGGATGATGCTCCTCCCACTCTGGTAATATTGTCTGCTGCTCTGGAACGTAAGGTGGATTAGCGACAATTAACGCCACCGACCCGTTAAATTGCGAAAATGCCTGCCAATCCCGTAAATCGGCTTTTAATGCATCGACTTTAATCTCCCAGCTCGCTAACCGGTTGATATTGCGTGTCAGGTATTGAAAAGCGATGTCGTCATATTCAACACAAGTGACCTTTAAATCCGGGCGACGTTTAGCGATGGCTAAACCAATAGCACCACTCCCCGAACATAAATCCAGAACCCCTGATCCCTGAGGTACTTCATGTTCATTCTCCAGCCATTTATGGATAATCTGGCTATGAGGACGCGGAATAAATACCCCCGTACCGACCACCAAAGGCAGTTCATCAAAATCCGCAATGCCGACAATATGCCCAAGAGGGATCCGGTTACAGCGCTCATGAACCGCAAGCATAAATTCATCACGGGCGCGATCCTGACAGCGCCTTTCCAGATAACGGTCAATCAGGCAATCAAGATCGGTTTCCACATCCCAAACACCCGCTCCTGACAGTAATTCCCTGGCCTTATCAATAGCAGCCTGATCTTTTAGCGAAGAATTCATGACCATGCCTCATAGTAACTACGTAACCGTTCACGCATGGATTCATAAATATAAGAGAAAGCAACCAGTTCTGGCGGTGGTGTAAACTGAGGGTGAAGAGACTCAATCAAATCCTGATAATTACGTGTCATGCCTTCATTCAGCAATGGCAACCAATAAGGTTTGATATCCCAGCGATATTCGTAACCTGTGGCAAGCATTTGCTGGACGGTTTCTTTAGCCATCACTTCACGAGAGAAACCCACTAACGGAGGACGAACCGGGTTGAAGGAATCCAGGTTAATTTGCGTATTTTCTATTCCAGTCAACGCATTAGCAACATAATCTGCCAGTAACGGTGACTGATGTAAGCCATCACGGTAAGTCCCGGTAGCCAGCCAAAGGCCATTCACGCCACATTCACCAATTAACGGGAACCCATCAGCAGGGATTGGCCGGTTACCGACCTGGATTGAAAGGATCTCAGCATCATGTAAGTTAATATCCAACTGATCTAACGCACAATCCAGCAGGAACTGCACATCAGAAATCAGCGCCTGACTGCGTGGTTTTTCAGACAGAATATTTGTCGCACCCAGATACAGAACACCATCACCACGGGGTACACAATGCAGCCCACAAGCAAATGCCCGGTTAGGAGTTCGAATCACCGACGTCGGCAATTCTCTGCCTTTTGGCATCTTGACCAAAATAGATACCCCATAGCCGGCAAATATCGGCGGGATCTGCCGAACAACAGAAGGGACATTAGATAACAGATCCAACGAGTGCACACCGGCAGCAACCACCACCTTATCCGCCATTAAACGCTCACCACTGAGCAATTCGACGCCAATGGCTAAACCGTCTTCAATCAGTACACTCTTAACATTCTCATCTTTGAGAACGCCACCTTCAGCAACCAATGCCGCATCCAGCTTTTCCAGCAATAAATGCGAATCCAGAGCATGTTCATCAGGAATATATAAAGCACGAAGCGGACGCACCAGATCGTTAGGCTTTAACCATTCAATTTCACGCGGATCAACGGTTTCATAAGGGGCTGCATATTCGTTCAGGGTTTGTTCAATAGCGTCATAATTAACACTATCAATCTCTTCCATCCCGGCAGTATTCAGTATCACATGAGTCCCTTGAGCGGTGAACAGCGATCGCCTATCACCAGAAGAGTCAGCTAACCGTTGCGCCCAGGCAGGCCAAAGCTCTTTGGAAATACAATCCATATTCAATTTCAGCTTACCGTGTTCACTCGCTAATAAGCCACTGGTAATTTCGCCAAAACAACCATTCATCGCACCTGCTGCTTTAGAAGCGGCATTGGTTCGATCAGTACTTCCAACCCTACAAACCGAAAGATTTCTGCTTGCTAATTCATAAGCAATTGAACCAGCAATTGCGCCTGAACCAACGACAATAAAGTCGTATTTCATTTATTTACTCCTGTATGGCCTATGGCCAATTTATTTTAAATATTTTGTCAACAATGACGGATAAATAATTATTACCCTCTTACAGTGAGGATATTTTTACTGCTTTACATCCATGGTAAAAAAATAACCCTATATTCATCAGTAATTAAAATGACGAATCACACTCATATTGATGCTAAATTTAAAAACAAACATGCGATAATAAATTATCACATTAGAAACAGTTTCAATTCATTATCAGAAAAATATAATCACCCATAAAAATTAATTTAACAAAAGTTACAATTTAAAAAAATCAAATAAAAACAATAAATTAAATTATTTCTTAAGTATACTATTTCTATTTAAAAGAAATAATAACAAATGATATTATTAGATTGGCAATAACATTTGCTAATCAGGAGAGAACAATAGTCACCAAATACAAAACTGTCAAATAAATTTAGTCTTATATTATAAATAAAAAAATCATATAAATGTTTTCAGTATAAAATAAAAACAATTCATATTCGCATTGTTACGGGGAACAATATTCTAAATACCTTTTATTCTTCAATAAAAAAAACAAAAATTCTCAAGAAAGGTGTTTTTTTAAATTTATATTTTACATCATTTTCACCAAAATATATAAGATAGAGACAAATGTTATTATACCGAAATTGACTATTATGGGGAGTGACCGGATAGTTGAGATAATCGCTAATTTTTCAGATTATCCTGTGACTCGTTTCTCTTTTATTTTTCCACATTGAAGATATCGTTCTCTAGTCTCAACAACGGATGTTTTTTGTACTATTGGCGGAGCGATTTTCATTGACAATTAACTTGGGTTTGCTGCGCCGTCAGTTGCAGTTAATTTGGGGATAAATGCAGGTCGATCCGATTTTAAACGCAAATCGTTACACCTAGTGGCAGGAGCAGTGACCGAATAGCTTCGATAACCGCCAACTAAATCACAGGAGTACTCATGAGCAAGAGAAGTGATATAGAAAGAGGGAGGTTGGTTTATACCGAAAAGTCGGGATGGGTAGATGCCGGTCATGCTAAAGGAGATGATGCCAGAAAGCTCATGGCTGCTATAAATTCAGGGGATGACACTAAGGAGTCTTATTTTACTATTAGATACACACAATATATGGGGTTAGGGTTGAAATACGGAACGTCTAAAATGACAAAATGGAGAGTGAGGAAAGGGTTGTCTTTACATGATAAGCAGAGAGTTGCACTGACTATTATGATGTATACAAGCCATTTATTTGAAGCTCATCAGGACTCCTTTCCTTTTAACTGGTACACGGATAGTGGATATAGTGGTGAAGATTTGGTTTCTAACTTACTTGGTTTTTATCAGGCTATAAATCAAATAGACTATTTACCTCGGCTTAACCCTGTCAGTAAAAGTGACGCATTAAAACGGTGGGATTACTATGGTCCTATAGGTAAATATAAAAATAAAATGTTCAAGCCTTTGTTATTCCCCGATCCTGAAAAATACCCTAATAACGCCAGGCCTTATTATTCGTCTTTACCAGAATTTCTGAACACTATATCCCCCATAACTGATATAGACAAAAGTCAAATATTAATACATATTAAAGATATGACTAGATATAACATAGGTGTAGAAAGAAATGTTGGCATTGAAATTGAATAATTTTATAAAGAGAACATTTATTATATTGGTTTGTTTGGGAGTAATTTCAATTATCCCTATTTTATTTGTGAATGTTAATTTTTCATATACGAAAAATGATTTCATTAAATATAACATGTTTACTTTTGATGAAATTAAAGTGATGCCACTTATTTCAAGTGATTATGTTATTTATTACGATTCACCAGATGGAACAAAACCAATGATTAACGAGGTTGTATTTTTTAATGTCAATCCAAATCGTAAAATAGAAATAATAAATTACATTGAAAATACAGGTTTTCTAAGAAAAGAGGATAATGATTGGCATAAGGGTAATATTTTGATAAAGATAAAACAAAATGACACAGAACGTACCATTATGGTTTCAGTAGAGAAAAATTAATAGATATTACTTGGCGATTTAGCATAATAAGTGCAACATAATTACTCTACGAGTAAATAAGTTCGTATTCAATTAAATCATTTATTTACGGATATTGTTATTCCTGTTTTTTATGAATGATTATTTAACTGTCTGATAAAAAATTCACTCCCCGATTGAAAACGTTATTAACGTTGGTTCCTTTTTAAAAATAGATTGTATGATTAACCGATTAACATTTTTATTTATCTTTTTTTACGGGGCATATAAACATTAATAAAGCAGATTATTTTTTTCATTTTCACTTATGGATTTATGATGGGCAGGTTTTAAACTGTTATTAAAAACCATTTTTTAACCTCTGGTTTTAACTGGTATGAAGTTTTAACCATTGTTTTTACCACATTTAATGTCTGTTTTTTGTTAAGTTTAATCAACGCTAATCATACTCACTTTTTATCTTTATTGACGCTGTTTTACCAACAATCCTGAGTAGTTTTCACTTGATGGTATAAAATACCCTTTTATGTTTTTTCGGACAATATTCTTTTTTTCGTTGATTTATTTTTAACTTTATTTTAATGGTTATGGCAGGTTAGGTAAATGTAAAATAAGCAGAGGATAACATCGCTGATAAATACATTAAATATGATAGGGAATAAGCCCTTTTGGGCTACTCTGTACCTTTTCAAAATCTGGCATTAATAGACGTCTGTTCTTTACCCGTAGCTAACTTGCCGATCGACATCCATTTAAATGATGTTTAAATAAATCGGTAAACTAATTTAATAACGCCTTATTATATCAACAATAGTGAAAAGTCTGGCGAATTAATTAGCCATGATTAAACAGGTATTTAAGCGTTAATAAATAACGAAAATAGCTTGAAAAAATAACGATATGAATTTATTTTAGCGTTAAAACACATTTAAGATATAAAAAGAGGCATGGCTTAAATAAAACGGTAGAAAAGCAATGCTATTAAACGGGATAAGATAGTGTAAAACCAAGTTTAAACGGATGTATTTAATGGCCCTGTAAGTTATCCAGTTCATGTTCAGTTAAATGATTTTTTTACGGATTGCATTATTTCCATTGTTCATTAATGATTATTTAACTGGTTGATGAAAAAATTCACTCCTCCGATTAAAAGCGTCATTAAAGCCGGATTCTTTTTTTAAATATACTGTCTGATTAATCTATTATATATTTTTATTTATCCTTTTTTACGGGAATATATATTAATAAAGCCAATTATTTTTCTTATTTTTCACTGATAGATTTATGATAGGCTGGTTTTAAACTGTTATTAAAAGCCATTTTTTAACCTCTGGTTTTAATCGGTATAATAAGGTTTTAGCCGTTGTTTTTACTGCTTTTAACACTTGATTTTTATTAATTTTAATCATTATGGTATATTGTGTTTTACATTTAATCAACGTTAATCATACTTGCTTTATCTTTACTGACACTGTTTTACTGGTAATCCTGAGCAGTTTTTATAAGTTACCCTACTGTATTTTATCTTCATAAATCAACCCGTAAATAGCTTGGTGGTATAAAGATACCACTTTATGTTTTTTCGGATAATATTCTTTTTCTCTCTGATTTATTTTAAGTTTTCTGTTAATGGTTAATAGATTTCGAGTAAATTTAATTAACCTCAGCTCTGCTTAAGAACAGAGATTTCAGAAGCACGTAGATTCAGACTCGGTCTTATCGCTTGGAATGTAAATGTGCCGCTTCTATGCGTTTCGTGCATTGACTCACGCATTTTTATGCCGATAACGTATCAACAGTAAGTTTGTCGGACATTTATTCAAGCCCAGTCCGATAATTTTCATCACCGTTTCACGGTCGGTACTCATACTTCGGTGACTGTTCTGACAGTCACCGTAAGATCCTCTTTTAACATAAATCGTTGAATACTGATTAAGAACTCTCAATACGAGTTAGTGGCGTATTTGCTCAAGTTCGTTCTGAGTCAACCCGGTAGTTTTCATTATCGTTTCACGGTCGATACCCATGTCGATCATCGCCCACGCGACTTTCAGAATCCCCCGTTTTTCGCCTTCCTGCAATCCTTCCTGACGCCCTTTCTGCTCCAGTTTCTGTGCTATTGTCATCAGTACCTCCTCATACTTCGGGGACTGTTCTGCCAGTCGCCGGATAAAACCCTCTGGATCGGCGGTATCTCCCACCTGTAATAAGTAGTTTAGCACGCTTTTTAGCTGTTCATCTGTATAGTAATCATACGTCAGCAGTATGACTAACTCTTGCAGCAGCTCCGCCATATCACGCTGCCGGATATGCTTTTGCACCATTTCCAGTAGCGCAACCCGTTTATGCGTCAGAATTTTATCATCCGGGATTACCGTCACATCTACCAGCGGGAATGCACCGGAATAGATTTCCTTCGCCATGGTCGGAGCATCAAAGCAATCGAGCCAACTGGTACTCCAGGGATACGGCTGTATTTTCCCGTGATAGAACAACACCGGAATGACCAGCGGCAATTTTTCATGTCCCTGCTCCAGATGCCGTTGCATTGCGGAAATACCGTATCGCATCAGCCGGAATGCCATCATCTTGTCCGGGGAACTTTGGTGTTCGATCACGCAATATACGTATCCGTCACCCTGCGCTGTTTTTAGCGAATACAGGATATCAGAATAATGCGCGCGCAGATTATCCTCAATAAACGACCCTGATTCCAACCGCAGTGTATCCAGATCACAAACTGCCCGTAATGTCGCAGGCAAATGTATCTCCAAAAAGTCTCTGGCAGTATCAATATGACCTAAAAACTGTTTAAAAACAGCGTCATGTGGCGTTGGTGTATTTTTTCTCTTCATCGGTGAATGGTAGCATACTTTCTTTTATATTGAAGAAATATTAAGCAAAAAACCAAGCGGACTGAGATGTCTTGAATTTTCTTTGACAAAAACGTTGATCGTATCTCAGATACTTTAATTTCCTTCTTAAGCAAAGTTCAGGTTAATTAACGTATTTTAAAAAATCTGTACTTATAGTTATATATAAAAGCTTTAATATCTCTATTTTCGTGCTTTTAAATGGTTATGGCAGGTTAGGTAAATGTAGAATAAGTGGAGTGTGGAATCCCTGATAAATAGATTAAATCTGGCTACCTATATTGTTTAATAACGCGGTTTGCAGATTATCCGTAAAACTGCCGCCATTAATGGCAGGGCCTATTGTTGAACTCACGACGGAATTGTGGATAAAGGAGTACATCGGAGTTAGTTCACACCCGGTGTTGAAGCCTGTATCAGGAAAATTGCAATCAATAGAGATAATAGCAACACCAGTAATTATACCGGTGTTGCCACATTATTTAGTGATTATTGATAATCACTGACAGGTACGCAGGAACAATGCAGATTACGATCACCGTAAACATCATCAAGGCGTTTAACGGCAGGCCAATATTTATTGGCTTTGGTTTCTGCGGTTGGAAAAACGGCAATTTCACGGCTGTAATTATGGTTCCAGTCAGAAGCCAGTTCAGTTTGTACGTGAGGCGCATTGACCAATGGGTTATCTTCCAATGACCATTCACCTTGCGCAACTTTGTTAATTTCAGCACGGATTGACAGCATGGCATCGACAAAGCGATCAATTTCCACTTTGCTTTCTGATTCTGTTGGTTCCACCATCAGTGTGCCGGCAACCGGGAATGACATCGTGGGCGCATGGAAACCATAGTCAACCAAACGCTTGGCAATATCCATTTCACTGATACCAAACGCTTCTTTCAGTGGCCGAATATCCAGAATACATTCATGCGCTACATAGCCGTTATGGCCGGTATACAGCACGTCATAATCATTTTTCAGGCGAGCAGCGATATAGTTGGCATTCAAGATCGCCACCTGACTTGCCTGTTTCAGCCCTTGCGAACCCATCATTCGGATATACATCCAGCTAATAGGCAGAATGGAGGCGCTGCCAAACGGCGCAGCAGAGACCGCTCTCTGTTCAGTAAGACCATCCATTTGAACCACTGAGTGCCCCGGCAAGAACGGCGCTAAATGCGCTTTTACGCCAATCGGCCCCATACCTGGACCGCCACCGCCATGTGGGATGCAAAATGTTTTGTGCAGGTTGAGGTGCGAAACATCAGCGCCGATAAAACCGGGCGCAGTGATTCCAACCTGTGCGTTCATATTCGCACCATCAAGGTAAACCTGACCACCATACTGATGAATGATTTCGCACACCTGACGGATAGTTTCTTCATATACGCCATGTGTTGATGGGTAGGTCACCATGATGCAGGAAAGCTCATTACCGGATTTTTCCGCTTTTTCGCGCAGGTCCGCCAGATCGATGTTGCCCTCTTTATCACAACTCACCACCACCACAGTCATACCCGCCATATGCGCCGAAGCCGGGTTGGTGCCATGAGCAGAACTGGGGATCAAGCAGATATGACGATCCTCTTCTCCACGGCTTTCGTGGTAACGACGAATAGCAAGCAGACCTGCATATTCGCCCTGCGCACCAGAGTTTGGCTGCATACAAACGGCATCATAACCTGTTAATTGAACCAGCCAGTGAGATAACTGGCTTATCATCTGCTGATAACCCTGCGCCTGCTCTGGCGGACAGAATGGATGCAGCTGATTAAATTCAGGCCAGGAGATCGGTAACATTTCTGCCGCAGCATTGAGTTTCATGGTGCAAGAACCCAGCGGGATCATAGCCTGATTCAGTGCCAGATCTTTGCGTTCAAGGCGATGCATATAACGCATCATATCTGTTTCGCTGTGATAGCGGTTGAAATTCGGATGCTGGAGGATGTCATCATTGCGCAACATTGATGCAGGAATGGATTGGCTTTCCGCTATCACATTCTCATCCAGTGCCTCAACATCCAGCTTGCTATCTGTACCTGTCAGTACAGAGAACAATTTGACCAAATCATCTCGGCTGGTGGTTTCACTCAATGTGATACCCACTGCGCCGTGAATATCGCTACGCAAGTTGATTTCCGCTTTGTCTGCCCGTG
This sequence comes from Photorhabdus khanii NC19, assembly GCF_000517265.1. Lineage (GTDB taxonomy): Bacteria > Pseudomonadota > Gammaproteobacteria > Enterobacterales > Enterobacteriaceae > Photorhabdus > Photorhabdus khanii. Next base: position 486,522 of record NZ_AYSJ01000002.1, on the reverse strand, counting down.
CCAGTACCGCAGCTTTATCGGCAACTTCAACGGTCAAGGTGTCAAACCAAGTTTTGTAGCGCAGAGTAAATCCGGCTTGCTGTAACCCAGCAGCCAGAATGTCAGTCAGACGATGAATGCGGCCGGCAATGCGTTTCAGTCCTTTCGAACCGTGATATACCGCATACATCCCCGCGATGTTTGCCAACAAGACCTGCGAGGTACAGATGTTGGAGTTGGCTTTCTCACGGCGGATATGCTGCTCACGGGTCTGCATTGCCATGCGCAGTGCGGTATTACCCGCCGCATCACGGGAAACGCCGATAATACGTCCCGGCATAGAACGTTTGAATTCATCACGGCAAGCAAAAAATGCGGCATGAGGGCCGCCATAACCCATCGGTACACCAAAGCGTTGAGCAGAACCAAACACCACATCCGCCCCTTGTTTGCCCGGTGCAGTCAGCAACACCAGCGCCATCAAGTCAGCGGCAACGCAGATAATGATTTTGCGTTGTTTCAGTTGTGCGATCAGGTCGGTGTAATCATGAATTTCACCTTTTGTCCCCACCTGTTGCAACAACACACCAAATACACCTTCCAGTTCCAGGGCTTTTTCTGCTTTATCTACAATCACATCAAAACCAAAGGTTTCAGCGCGGGTACGGACAACATCCAATGTTTGAGGGTGTATATCATCAGCAACAAAGAAACGATCAGCGTTTTTCAGTTTGCTGGCACGTTTTGCCATTGCCATGGCTTCCGCCGCCGCAGTGGCTTCATCCAACAAAGATGCAGAGGCAAGATCCAAACCTGTCAGGTCGATCGTCACTTGCTGGAAATTCAGCAGTGATTCAAGACGCCCTTGAGAAACTTCCGGTTGATAAGGAGTATAAGCGGTGTACCAGCCAGGGTTTTCCAATAAGTTGCGCAAAATAACCGGTGGCAGGACAGAAGGTACATAACCCATACCAATATAGGATTGGTAACGCTTATTCTGGCTGGCAATGGCTTTCAGTTCAGCCAGTGCTTGCTGTTCAGTTGCACCACCGCCCACATCGGGTGGCGCTGGTAACGCGATATCGCGGGGAACAATTTTCTGTGTTAACTCATTGAGGGAACTTGCCCCGACTGTCGCCAGCATCTCTTTCTGCTGTTCGGTGGAAGAGCCTATATGACGGCGGATAAACTCGCCCTGGTTCTCGAGTTGACTTAATGTTTGGGTCATTTGTTACTGATTCCTGAAGCTGGCCAGAAATGGCATACAAATAAAAACGCCCTGCTCATGATGTGAAACAGGGCGACAGTGGGCTTATTATTCTTCTTCGTCCAGAAGTGCCTGATATCCTGCGGCATCCAGCAAATTCGCCAATTCACTCTCATCAGAGGCTTTAATGCGGAACAGCCAACCTTCGTTATAAGGCTCGCTGTTAACCAATTCAGGAGCATCATTCAAGGCTTCATTAACAGCAATCACTTCACCACTCAATGGCGCGTAAATATCAGAAGCGGCTTTTACCGATTCAACAACGGCACATTCATCACCAAAATTGATTTCATCACCGACTTCTGGCAAATCAACAAAAACCATATCACCTAATAGCTCCTGCGCATGCTCGGTAATACCTACAGTGTATTCACCATTGCCTTCTGCACGAACCCACTCATGTGATTCAGCATATTTTAACTCTGTGGGTACATTACTCATCACTATTGTCTCCTTCAATCTTAGAACTTATCTCATTAGGCTATTTTGTTTTCCTGCCCAATTACGATTACTGAGATAGGGTACTATTTATTCATTAAGTTATTAGACTATACGAGAGGTTTACCCGCCCGTACAAAATTGGGTTTGACTACCTGAACCGGCATCTCACGATTGCGGATTTGTACAATTGCCTGTTCACCAATCCCTTGTGGTACACGGGCAAGGGCAATACTGAATCCTAATGTTGGGGAGAATGTACCGCTGGTAATAACACCAGTGTGTAAGGTGCCCGCTTCATCGGTAAAACTGACCGTCAAACCACCACGTAATACACCTTTTTCTCTCATCACCAAGCCAACCAACTGTTCAGTGCCATCTTCACGCTGTTTTTCCAGCGCTTCACGGCCTATAAACTGGCGATCTTCTGGTTTCCAGGCGATTGTCCAGCCCATATTGGCTGCCAGTGGAGAAAGGGTTTCATCCATTTCCTGTCCATAGAGGTTCATACCCGCTTCAAGTCGCAAAGTATCACGGGCACCTAACCCTGCGGGCTTAACGCCGACACTAAGCAGTTTTTGCCAGAAATCGGCTGACTGCTCTTTTGGCATCGCCACTTCATAGCCCGCTTCGCCGGTATAACCCGTTGTTGCGATAAACAGATCACCAGCCTGAACACCAAAGAATGGTTTCATTCCGGCAATAGCCTGTTTTTGTTGATCATTCAGCAGAGACTGTACTTTTGCCTGAGCTTCAGGCCCCTGAACAGCAATCAACGCCAGATCATCACGTACCTGAATATCAACCGGGTAATTGGCAGCATGTTCATTGATCCAGGCCAGATCTTTCTCTCGGGTCGCAGAATTGACCACCATCCGATAAAAATCATTGCTAAAGTAGTAAACAATCAGGTCATCAATGACACCACCAGAAGCATTAAGCATCCCAGTGTATAAGGCTTTGCCTTTTTCTGTCAGTTTAGCAATGTCATTTGCCAGCAAATAACGCAGGAAATCACGGCAGCCAGTACCATGCAGATCCACAATCGTCATGTGGGAAACATCAAACATGCCAGCATCAGTGCGGACAGTGTGATGCTCATCCATTTGTGAACCGTAATGCAAAGGCATCATCCAGCCATGAAAATCTACCATGCGCGCACCGCAGGCCAGATGCTGGTCATACAATGGAGTGTGTTTTGCCATTATTTCCCTCTTTTCATTTCCTACATGAAAACATACCGCGTATTAACCGACAGCTACTGTGAATCATGAACAAAAAGCGGCTAAAAAACGCGACGCAAACGATGTCTTAACATAAAAGTTATCACTGAAAACAAAAATGAACCATAAGTAAAAATAGGGTCCAATTCAGTAACAACAAAAAAACATGCTATGAGTATGCAGAATTTTTAACTATTAAAATGAGCCATAATACTCAAAATGAACAATTAACTTTAGAAAACACACATTTTCCATTAAGAGCTCACTGAAATATGAATAAAATCACCTATCCATATTTCAGCAATACATGAGAAAAAATAATTGATAAGAAGAAGCTAAATTAGATTTTTTCAGCTGAAGAGGGCGGAGAAGAGAGCCAGCCCGGTAAGTCATTCAACCCCATTGCCTGACGAAGCAATGGCGGTTTAATTCCGGGTAAATTGTCTGCCAGCGATAACCCAACATCCCGCAAAAATTTTTTCACTGGATTATTGCCGTCGAACAACTGACGAAACCCTTGCATTCCAGCCAGCATGACAGCGGCACTATGTTTACGACGGCGTTCATAACGACGTAAATAAAAGTGTTGACCAATATCTTTCCCCTGACAATGCAGACGACGCAATTCACCTATAAGTTCAGCCACATCCATAAAGCCCAGATTCACGCCCTGCCCTGCCAATGGATGAATGGTATGAGCAGCGTCTCCCACTAAGGCCAGACGATGAGCGGCAAAGTTACGGGCATAACGACCAGTCAGTGGAATTGTCTGGCGTTCACTGATCAGCTCACACTGACCAAGACGCATATCAAAATCCACCGCCAGTTGCTGGTCGAACAGCGTGTTATCAAGCTGTTTGTACTGATCTGCAGCGTCACCCGGCAGTGACCAGACGATAGAACATAAATGTGGATCAGCAAGAGGCAGAAACGCCAGAATGCCATCACCATAAAAGACCTGACGGGCAACACTGCCATGAGGCTCTTCGGTCCGAATCGTCGCCACCAACGCATGATGTTCATAATCCCAGAATGTCAAGGGGATATCAGCATGTTGACGCAACCATGAATGAGCGCCATCAGCACCAACCACTAAACGGGCTGTTAACATGCGACCATCGGATAATGTCATGAAAGCTTCATTTTCTCCCCAGGCAATCTGTTGCAAAGCCGCTGGCGTCAACATGGTCACATCCGACAGGCTTTCTGCTTTTTTCCATAACATCTCACGAATAACCCGGTTTTCAATGATATGACCAAGATATTCCAGGCCATATTCAGCCGCACTGAACCGAATGCGACCAAAGCTATCCCGGTCCCAGACTTCTATTCCCTGATAAGGGCTGGCACGCATATCCAAAATCTGTTGCCACACGCCAAGATGCTGTAACAGGCGCTCACTGGCAGCATTAATTGCAGAAACCCGCAAAGCATACTCTTCTCCGGCAGAAACCGATTGAGCAGGCGGATAGCTTTCTACCACAGCCACCCGCAAACCACTGCCCTGTAAGCCACAGGCAAGCGCCAAACCTACCATACCGCCACCAGCGATAACCACATCAAATGATTGCATAATATAACGTCCTCTTATTTTGTCTGCTTTATCTGCGGTTATCTTTGGGCGACCCAGCCCAGAGTCTGCGGGCCAGTATATCCCGCACAGGAGAGAATTTTTCCATCGCCATCAAGCCAAGATTGCGCCCAACTCTTAATGGAAAATAACGATTGGCAAATATCCGTATCAATCCATCAGTAATACCAATGGTATTTTCCCGATCTAAAATCCGTTGCTGCTGATAATTAGCCAAAACCGGGTAAGCACCAATATCCTGACCAGCCGCAAAAGCCTCAGAAACAATCTGAGCTAGTGTCATCACATCGCGCATACCAAGATTAAAACCCTGACCGGCAATCGGATGTAATGTTTGTGCAGCATTACCCACCAGCGCCAATCGGTGGCTGACTTGTTGATTTGCAGTGGATAGTGTGAGTGGATAACTGTGGCGCCAGCCGGTTTCCAACATTTTGCCCAATCGCCAGCCAAATGCCCGCTGTAACTGCCTCAGAAACTGCTCATTATTCCAGCCAGCTATTTCCTTTCGCCGATCCAAATGATGGCACCATACCAGTGAACTCCGCCCCCCAGACATTGGTAGCAGAGCCAGTGGGCCATATTCTGTGAAACGTTCAAATGCCCTGCCCTGTGGATGCTCTGACGTCAGCACATTAGTAATCACGGCAATCTGTTCATAAGGGTGCTGTTGCCACTGAATATTGCAGGCTTGACCAATCGCGGAATGACTGCCATCTGCGGCGACCAGCAATTCACCTTGCAGTTGATCGCCACTGTCCAGGGTAACAGTCACTGATGACATCGTTCTTTCAACGGTCAGAACCTTGGATGGACAATACAGTGTCACACCGGGAGCATTTTTCAGTAAGCCGAACAAGCATTTACCTGCATCATACAGTTCGACAACATTGCCTAAAGCCGGAATGTGATATTCTTTTGCATAAAGGTTCACAAACCCTGCATGACCACGGTCACTAACATGAACGTGAGTTATTGGTATCACATAATCTTCCAGAGCAGACCAAACCCCTATCTGTTGTAAACGCTGACACGTACCGTAAGCCAGCGCTATCGCTCTGGCATCAAAGCCGGGGTGCTTCTGCTCCGGCTCTGCTGCTTCAATCAGGGAAACATGAATCCGCCCCTTGCTCAGGGAAGATATCGCCAGCGCAAGTGTCGCGCCGGTCATGCCCCCTCCAACGATAATCACGTTCATACCTTAACTTAACCCTGTTTTGCTTTCGCCATCAGAGCTTCAATCTCATCAGCTTCTTTAATCACACTGGCTGTCAGGTTTTCGTTACCGGTTTCAGTGATCAAAATGTCATCTTCAATACGGATACCGATACCACGATATTCCAGCGCCACATCAGCATCCGGTGCAATATACAACCCGGGTTCAACCGTTAATACCATTCCCGGTTCCAGAATGCGATCACGCTCTACGCCATAGTGCCCAACATCATGCACATCCAGCCCCAACCAATGACTGAGGCCATGCATAAAGAACTGGCGATAGGCTTTGGTTTCGATTAAATGTTCAACCTCACCGTGCATAATGCCCAGTTTCACCAGCTCTTCCACCATAATCCGCACAACATGTTCTGTTACTTTGTTGATGCTGGTGCCCGGTTTATACAATTCCAATGAAACCTTCAGTGTTTTCAGTACGATATCGTAGATTTCACGCTGGGCACGGCTGAACTTGCCATTCACCGGGAAAGTACGGGTGATATCTCCGGCATAACCCAGATATTCACAACCTGCATCAATCAGCACCAGATCACCCTCTTTCATCCGGCTTTCATTCTCGGTGTAGTGCAGAATACAGCCATTTTCACCACTCCCTACAATCGTATTGTAAGAAGGATAACGTGCACCCTGATGCGTAAATTCGTGATGAATTTCAGCTTCCAGTTGATATTCAAACATGCCGGGGCGACAAGCCTTCATCGCACGCGTATGTGCCTGTGCGCTGATTTCACCTGCCCGGCGCATCATTTCAATTTCTGCCTTGGATTTGAACAACCGCATTTCGTGTACCCAAGGACGCCAGTCAGTTATCGTTAAAGGGGCTGAAAGATTACGGCGACCGCCTTTTCTCAGTGTATCCAGCGCCTGGAAGACTATTTCATCCGCATAGGCAAATTCACCCTGTGCGTGATAAACCACATCCAAACCATTTAACAGCTGATAAAGCTCTTCCTGGATATCATCAAAAGGCAAAGCCCGGTCAATGCCCAGTTTCTCTGGTGCCGCTTCTTGTCCAAGACGGCGGCCAAACCAAATTTCCGCCGTTAAGTCACGTGTTCGATTAAAAAGAATACTATGATTATGCGTATCATCACTTTTGATTAATATCAGCACAGCTTCCGGTTCATTGAATCCAGTCAAATAAAGGAAATCGCTGTACTGGCGATAGGGATATTCATTATCCGAATTTCGTGGTGCAGGCGGGGCAGAAAAAATAATCGCTGCGCTAGCCGGTGCCATTTTTGCCAGTAAAGCCTGACGGCGGGATAAATATTCTTGTTTGATCATACCCTCTCCTGCGACTTAGTTAATTATTTTGAGTTCAATAAACAGCAATTAATGCAATGTTGGCTTATCATTTTTTGCAATTGAAACCGCTTTAGGCTGAGTAAAAGCGATATAGCAAAGCTGCGCAGCAACCCGCACATACTCAAGAACTTCTTCCAATGCCTGAGCCAGCTCTTCTTGATCATCGCCTTCTTCATAGCCAAGCAGACCGATATTACGCAAATCACCCACAATCTCACTGACCTCTTTTTTATCTGTGAACTTTGGTTGCGCGACACCCAATCCCAATAAGAAATGGTTTACCCATCCAGCCAGGGCATCTGCCCGTTCAAACACATTATCTTCCTCATCGGGCAACAATAAATGGAATGCAAAATGACTGTCATCCAATGATTCAAATGTAATTTCACGTAATTCACGCAATTGTTGAGCTAATGGATGGGAAAAAGCCAGTCCATCATTGGCTAAATCATGAACTAAAGCTTGCCAACTACTATCACGGTTACCACCGCACAGTAAGCCACTAATCAACCCATGCATCTCAGCCGCTGTCAGCGCCACTGACTGCTGATGCAATATTTTGTCAAAAGATTGATAATCTGGTAATGAATTCTGTATAGACATGTGTATTGGTCATCGTTGACGGTGTAAGTTCATGCTATGCTACCACCAAGGGGAGTCGCTATACCAGACAACAGCCATAGCTAATCGTGAGTTGTCTGTCGGTATCGCACTGTAATGATTGGCGTCTTGCTTTATCCTATCAGGAATGAGAGCCAGGACGCAGTAATAAGTCAGGAAGGGGTCATGTCTGCACAACCAGTAGATATCCAGATTTTTGGGCGGTCATTACGTGTCAATTGTCCATCAGAGCAAAAAGAAGCATTGCTGGCTGCCGCGGTGGAACTTGAACAACGTTTAGAAGATTTAAAAGAACGCACCAGAGTAACCAATACTGAACAACTGGTTTTTATTGTGGCACTGAATGTCTGTCATGAGCTGGCACAAGAAAAAGTGAAAACCCGTGACTATGCTTACAATATGGAACAAAAAATAAAGATGCTTCAACAGACTATAGAACAAGCATTAGTGGAGCAAGGTCGCATCACTGAGCGTACTATTGCATCAAATGAATGAATTCTATTGATAAATCATGCATTAGTGAGTGAATCATTCGATAATTAGTTGCTTTCTGTGTTTAGTTTTATACAATAGGTTACATAAAGTTGCTTAGTAAGCGTAAGCACTGAATAAATTTCTCTGAGATGTTCGTGAACGGGGAAAGTCCCCTGAGCCGATATTTCATACATGATAGAATGTAGTGCTCCGCAGCCGGTGTGCATGCTCGGTCCGTCCGAGAAGCCTTAAGGATGCGACGCTGCGTTCACCTTGAACCTAGGGTTCAAGGGTTACTACCTGTAACGGCATCTTGGAGAACCCTCAATTTTAATCATTGCTCGCATTAACAGGTCAGGTTCCATGCCATCAGCTCCCCTGTTATCACTCAGGCAAAACATCAGAAAGAAAATACGCCAGCAACGCCGTGAGCTAACCCCTGAGCAACAAGCCCTTTTTGCAAACCAAGCCGCAGAAAAAGTTGTCAACCACCCCAGAATTCACCAAGCCAATAAAATTGCACTATTTCTTTCATTTGATGGTGAACTTGATACCCGACCACTAATCAACCAACTCTGGCAACAAAACAAACAGATCTATTTACCTGTATTGCACCCTTTCAGTCGCCACCATCTGCTGTTTTTAAACTATCAACCAAATACGTTGCTTGTTAGAAATCGTTTCAATATAGAAGAGCCACCACTGGATGTTCAGCAGCTCTTACCCTTATCTGAGCTGGATATCATGATGATCCCGCTGGTTGCTTTCGACCGCACAGGACAGCGACTTGGAATGGGAGGTGGCTTTTACGATCGTACATTGAGCCAATGGCAACAAAAAAATTTCTATCCGATTGGCCTGGCTCATAACTGCCAATTAGTCGATACATTACCTTCAGCCGAGTGGGATATCCCATTACCAGAAATCATCACTCCCGAAAAAATCTGGCAATGGCAGTAAAAAATGGGCACCTTACATAATGCGCCCATTTACGGCGTAGCAAAATAATCAGTACAGCAGGCGAGAACGGATAGTACCCGGCAAAGCTTTCAGTTCCTGAAATACCATTTCAGCCTGAGCTGGGTTCTCAGTCACAATATCAATCACCACATATCCCATATCCCCGCTGGTACGCAGGTACTGAGCAGCGATATTAATATCCTGTGCAGCAAACACTTGGTTAATACTATTCAATATACCTGGACGATTTTCGTGAATATGTAAAAACCGATTGGTATCATCAGCATGAGCAGGAAGAGAAACTTCCGGGAAGTTGACTGCTGATAAGGTAGAACCATTATCAGAATACTTCGCTAACTTTCCTGCCACTTCATAACCAATGTTTTCCTGCGCTTCCTGTGTAGAACCACCGATATGCGGAGTCAGCAATACGTTATCAAATTTAAGCAAAGGCGACTCAAACGGATCATTATTGGTCGCGGGTTCAACCGGGAATACATCCACAGCCGCACCGGACAAGTGTTCACTTTCCAGTGCTTCACACAATGCCGGAATATCCACCACCGTTCCGCGTGAAGCATTAATTAGGATAGAACCCGGTTTCATCAATGCCAGTTCCTGCGTCCCCATCATATTCTTCGTTGATGGCGTTTCTGGTACGTGTAAACTGACCACATCACTCATATTCAGTAATTCTGATAAATGACGAATCTGATGAGCGTTACCTAATGGCAGTTTGTTCTCAATATCGTAGAAGTAAACATCCATACCAATATTTTCAGCCAAAATACCCAGCTGAGTACCAATATGACCATAACCGATAATACCCAGTTTTTTACCGCGCACTTCATAACAGCCCTTAGCCTGTTTATCCCATACGCCACGATGCGCTTTAGCATTCGCTAAAGGAATACGGCGCAGTAGTAACAACAACTCACCAAGTACCATCTCTGCAACAGAGCGAGTATTAGAAAATGGCGCATTAAAGACGGGGATACCCCGTTTGGCAGCGGCTTTCAGATCAACCTGATTGGTACCGATACAGAAACACCCCACAGCAACCAATTTTTCTGCTGCCTGGAAAATATCTTCTGTCAATTGTGTGTGAGAACGGATGCCAACAAAATGGGCATCACGAATTGCCTCTTTTAACGCCTGAGAATCTAACGCCCCTTTATGATATTCAATATTGCTATAGCCTGCTCCCCGCAGGTTTTCCACCGTGCTCTGATGTACACCTTCTAATAGCAAAAATTTAATCTTGTCTTTTTCCAGAGATACCTTAACCATTTACCCTGCCTATTGTTACGTCAATTTTCATTACATTTAAGATTCATTCTCTCAACATAACAAAAAAAACAGACACAGCAATACAAACGATTGCTATTCCTACCAAATAAGTCTTAATAAAATAATTATTGTGCGGAATAAAATGATATGAAGAAGAATAAAGTCAGAATTTAGATTATCTAATAATCAGATAAGTGAGATATATCACTAAATTTTCACTTATTATTAAAAGTAAAAAATTTTTAAGGGCGAAAGGTTCCGCCCTCTGTGAGCAATATTATTTAGTGATGGTTTTCACACCATCTAATGTTCCCATCAATACAACATCCGCACCACGGTTAGCAAACAGACCGACAGTGACGACACCGGCAATACGATTAATTTTATTCTCTAACTCAACAGGATCGAGAATTGCTAAATTATGCACATCCAGGATCACATTACCGTTATCAGTCACAACATTCTGGCGATATTCTGGTAAACCGCCCAATTTAATCAATTCACGGGCAACATATGAACGAGCCATTGGGATCACTTCAACCGGTAAAGGGAATTTACCCAATACATCAACGTTCTTAGAAGAATCAACAATACAAATGAATTTCTTCGCTATTGCAGAAATAATTTTTTCGCGAGTCAATGCGGCACCACCGCCTTTAATCATCTGCATATTGCCATTGATTTCATCGGCGCCATCAACATAAAGATCAAGGGAATCCACTTCATTACAGTCGAATACAGGAATTCCCAGGCTTTTTAGTTTTTCGGTAGAAGCCTCAGAGCTGGATACAGCCCCTTCAATCTGGTCTTTAATCGAGCCAAGAGCATCAATAAAATGCGAAGCCGTTGAACCCGTCCCCACACCGACAATCGTTCCGGGAGTGACAAATTCGAGCGCTGCCCAACCTACTGCTTTTTTCAGTTCGTCCTGAGTCATATCAATTCACAACCTATATCAGTTACAAGGAAAGCCTGTCAGCTAGTATAAACATTGACAACAACAAAGAAACTGCAATTAAACGGCATGTGGTAAATCATGAGAATTAATATTGAGTGATTAAAGAACCCGCCATAAGGCGGGCTACAAAAAGACTGATATTTATGCAGCCGCTTTGCTGCGATGACGACCTTGCTTCTCCTGGCTCGGTGCCTGCGCTTTCTCTTCCAAAGCTGGACCTACTTTCATTAGGAAATCTAAGGATTCTCCAGCCTTTTTGTAGGTTTGAACAGTATCGAACATCGGTTCTTTTTGTGCTTTCATAGCAACACCGCTAAGGCAACTTTATGACTAAATTGATTCATCATGCAGGACAAATATGAAAAAACAGTTGCTCTGCCTGAACATTATAGTACGCATCCAGATACTAACTATCAAAGAGCTAAACTCTCGGACCTGCTCTTCACCTTTTCGATTAACGTTTTGATGTCACATGACATCACATATCCACAACGCTCCAGCTCAAAACCAAACGAACAATAGTAAGCTATTTTATCCTCAACTGGTTCATGGATCCTTACAATTTCACCATCAACCATATTCATGAAAATCAATGTCGTATACAGAGTATACAAAAGCATTTTTCTTCTCAATGGGTGATTTTCAGTATCCTTAACAAAGTTTTCTAGCACATAAATGTTAAAGCTCTTATCGTTCAGATCGTATGTAGATAAAGCGGCTCCAGCTGGAACAAACTCAACTTGGAGAGGTTCCCTTGATGTGACAAACTTTATACACAAGCTGAAGCAGTTATCACGATTGCTCACTTCTGTAATATAATATTCCCAGTTAATAAGGCCACTAATCAACAACATCTATTCAAGCTGGAGATGAGCCCAGTACCAGTATCGGCTATCATTGATAAGACAGGATTTATGGCACACCAGATAATTTGCCTCATCCACCGGAAAAATATGGCATAGTGCTATGCAGAACAATCAATGGAGAATCTTTCTGTAATGAAACGCCCTGATTACCGAACACTGCAAGCCTTGGATGCTGTGATCCGTGAGCGTGGTTTCGAACGCGCAGCCCAGAAACTCTGTATCACTCAATCCGCAGTTTCCCAACGTATCAAGCAGTTGGAAAATCTGTTCGGTCAGCCTCTGTTAGTGCGCACCGTTCCTCCACGCCCCACCGAACAAGGGCAAAAGCTGCTGGCGCTACTGCATCAAGTAGAATTACTGGAAGAACAATGGTTAGGCGATGAATCGGGTACAGATACTCCACTGCTGCTTTCACTGGCAGTTAACGCCGATAGCCTGGCTACCTGGCTGTTACCGGCATTACACCCAGTGCTCGGTGATTTACCGATTCGGCTGAATATTCAGGTTGAAGATGAAACCCGTACTCAAGAACAATTAAGAAGAGGTGAAGTCGTTGGTGCAGTCAGTATTCAACCACAACCATTACCTGGTTGTCTGGTCGATAAACTAGGGGCATTGGATTACCTGTTTGTTGCGTCACCAGAATTTGCTACCCGATATTTTCCAAATGGGGTTACCCGTTCAGCACTACTGAAGGCACCTGCAGTAGCATTCGATCACCTGGATGATATGCATCAGGCATTTTTACAACAGAACTTCGATTTATCGCCGGGCAGTGTTCCATGCCATATCGTCAACTCATCTGAAGCTTTTGTGCAACTGGCAAAACAGGGTTCTACCTGTTGTATGATCCCTCATTTACAAATTGATCAGGAACTGAAAAAGGGCAAACTGCTCGACCTGACACCGGGTTTATGTCAGCGCCGGATGCTCTATTGGCATCGTTTCGCACCGGAAAGCAGAACCATGAAAAAAGTGACTGACGCCCTGTTGAAAATTGGGCGTCAGATGTTAAGACAGGATGACACGGATTAAGGTTTTAACTCAAACACAACATCAACCTGATCGCTAAAGCTGATGGTGTCCTGTTGGTAAGTTTCTCCCACGCCAGCAGCCGCACTTCCTGCCAGCACAACATCATTATTGCGGTATTTCATATAGGAAATATCTGGCGCTCGATAATTGATGCTGTATATCGGGCCAAGTTTACTGTTAAAGCCTTTCGCTAACACATCAGCCTGCTCAATCGCATTCTGAATAGCTTTCTGTCGGGCTTCATCACGATATTTTTGTGGATCGTCCACACCAAACTGAACGGATGAGATCTCATTCAAACCCGCTTTTAATGCGCCATCAAGCAAAATATTAAGATGATCCAACTTACGAACCTTCACTTCCACCGAACGGATTGCACGATAACCTTTTAGCACAGACTTATCGGATTCTCTGTCATACTCATAGTCAGGTTGAGTACGCAGATTCGCCGCATTAATATCTTTCTTTTCAATACCATTCTCTTTTAGAAAATCAAAATACTTAGCAACAAGCTCATCAACCTGTTTTTTAGCACCAGAAGCATCTTTGGCAGAAATATCGACGTTAATCATCAATGTTGCCATATCCGGTTCTGCTTTAATTACCGCATTACCAGAAGTCACAATATGAGGGACCACGGGTAAATCAGCTGCCTGCGCAGAGAGAGGTACGCCTCCTGCACTTAACATTGCAGCCAACCCTAATGATTTTAATTTCACCACAACCTCCGTAGAAAATCTGTCAAAAAAAGAGTTTATCCCCGGAAAAACCGAAACATGCATGGGATAAATAAAACACTAACACACACACTGTATGCAAAAAAAGTGTCCAGGTTAACCAGAAATTATCAATCCCTGTTTAGCAAGTTGCCAAGCTATATACCACATGACAATACAGATAAATCCATTAATAATTCGTTGAGAACGTGGCTTACTCAGTACCGGGGAAAACCAAGCAGCGAGGAATGCCAGAGCAAAAAACCAGCTAATGGAAGCGCTTGCAGCACCAAAAGTAAACCAAGGCCTGAGTTCTGAAGATAATTGACTACCAATACTTCCCAGTATAACCAGAGTATCCAGATAGACATGTGGATTTAACCAAGTGACAGCAAAGATAATCGCAATTACTCTCCAGCGACTGCTCACCATATTACCAGTCTGTGTGAGTTCTGCATTCGCAAGCAGAGCCACACGAAAAGCTCTCCAACCATACCACAATAAAAAAGCAACCCCTCCCCAAGTGACAAATTGCAGTAGTAAAGTTGACTGACCAAGCAATGCACTCCCTCCAAATACGCCGGCACCAATCAGAAAACCATCGCTGATAGCACACAAAGTGGCACTCATCATATGGAATTGTCTTCGGCTCCCTTGCTGCATAACAAAGGCATTTTGTGGACCAAGAGGCAAAATCATTGCAGCACTGAGAAAAAAACCCTGCAAAAATGTCGATAACATAAAAAAACTCCTCAATAATTATTCACTTTGCTCTTCCAATGTTCAGAATATTAAAAAGAATAGCTCATTAGAGGAAATAAATGCTGCTAATCGATCATAAGAAATTTTAATAATCAGCTAAAAAACCGGCTGTTACAGGAAAAACTTTTAGTTAATTCAAAGAAAATTAGGCAAATACACACTTAAGACATTAATTAATCGATTAATTCTATAAGAGGAAGAGGAAGAGGAAGAGGAAGAGGAAGAGGAAGAGGTTATTTTGAAAAAAATTACGGGTTTCATGTTGTTCGCGATCATTATTATTACTGCACTCACTATCAGAAGCTACTATTTACTTCGGAATGATGTTGAAGAAACATTAAACCAATCTGAAATAATTGAATACTATATTGGTACAGCAAATATTACCGATGTAGAACTCAGTAATTATCAACCTTTCTTATGTAAAAAAGGCTGTGAACGCTTTATCCTTAAAGTACAAGGTGAAAAAGGTAACGGGACCGTCGCTGCCGATATTAATTTATACGATTCAAGTGTTTTAACTGCTGTACTTTGCTTGCCCGACAGCAAAAAAATAGCGCTGACAAAAGATATCAACGATGATTTTGTTAAAAACAATTTTGATACCTTATGTCAATAAAATAAACCTGGCGGAATAGGCTTGGATCGCCCGCGCCATTCACGGCGCGGCACGAATTTATAGGCAAAAGCTTATAACCTGGGTGATTATCACCAAATCTATCATTTGACTAACCGCTCATTTTATTTTGAGCCACAACCTGATTTTGATGTAAATAAACATCCATTTGCGGGTAAGGAATACCGATATTGTGTTTATCCAATGTACGTTTAAAGTTTTCCATCAAATCCCAATAAACGTCCCAAGCATCACCATTGGTCGTCCATACACGCACAACAAAATTCAACGAAGAAGGTGCCATTTCATGCAAACGGATTGTCACGCCGCTATCATGCTGAATACGACTGTCTGCCGCAATAACATCACCCAACACTTTTTTGACTTCATCAATATCCGCATTATAGGCAACACCGACCATTATTTGCGTCCGACGATTCGGTTCACGACTGGTATTAATCACATTATCTGCAATAATTTTCCCATTCGGGATAACAATAATTTTGTCATCGGCTGTACGCAATGTTGTAGAGAAAATCTGCACCTGAACCACAGTACCTTCAACTGCGCCCAAAATAACATATTCACCGGCACGGATTGGCCGGAACGCCACCAATAACACGCCTGCGGCAAAGTTGGATAAAGAACCCTGTAAAGCCAAACCAACGGCTAAACCCGCAGCACCGATAACCGCAATCACCGAAGCTGTCTGAACCCCTAATTTGCCCAAAACAGCAATAACCGTGAACGCCATTACCGAATAACGGACAATCGCAGCCAGAAAATCTGACACAGTTATATCAATGCCACGCAACGACATAACTCTTTTCACACCTTTGCTGATTAATTTTGCCGCCATCAATCCCAATACAAGGATCAGAACAGCAGCAACCATATTGACCAGATACTGAATGATTAAGTCCTGATGATTAATAAACCAGCTTGTAGCCTCATTAATACCACCAGACAGACTGATATCTTCCATTAAAACCACCTTGATTATTTAGCTATTCAACTATAATTAACAAAATTACCTAATTGCTATTCTTCATAGCAGGTATCGATAGCAAGAAAAAAACCTATCGCGCCAGAAAATTATTCTGGTTTATATACAAATGATTACCAGTCGTTTTTTCGCAAAATAAAATCCCGATAATCGGACAACATATCAATAAAATCCTTGGTACCACAAAAAGCCAGACTTTCATTATCGTAATAACTCATGCCCTCTTCCATCTCATCAGTTTCAAACTCAAGCTGATTAGCACGAACCATAACTTCTTCGTCATCCATTAGCAGCGTATATTCATGACCCACAAGTTGCCATTGGCGTTCACTGCCCTTGATTTCAGCCAGCGCTGTGGTGATCTTATCCAGCACAGTCAAGTCACCTTTAACCTCTTCATTCAGCCACTGACCAATAGCTTCGTGATCCATTGAGAATCGGCTAGTCACCTGCCCAGTGACACCCAGCAAAAATTCGTAGTCCATCATTACCTCCGGTGCGTTCTCTTCATTAATAATATCTCAGGGAAACAAAAACAGCAAAATCGAACGTTTTGCCTCTGATTGATGAGATACATTCAAGAATATTGCAATACAGCTATTTATTTTCTATCTTGTCTGGAGAAAAAAACACTTTCAGGAACCATGTATGATACGGCATATCCTTTTGTTAAAATTCACATCCGATATAAAAGAACAACAATTAGCGGCGATAAAAGAGGCCTTTATTTCCATACAGCATCAAATCAAAGGTATTTTTTCTGTTGAGTGGGGAAATAATATCAGTAGTGAAAACAAGAACAAAGGTTTTACACACGCGGTCACAATGACATTTTATGATCATAAAACTCTTTCAAACTATCTGTCTCATCCAGCGCATGACAAACTAAAAGAGCTCATTATGGATTCTATCGAGGATATCGTAGTCTTTGATTATGAAGTAGCCTAGATAATCTTAAGGAAAGTATTTACATCGCCAGAAAATAACGATTTACTAATCAGTGATCGACGTAACAAATATTGCTTAATGCGATTAACCCTGTTAAATGTTTTAATATAATCTCATGTTTTTGTTATTGGATTAATCCTGTCATTTTATCAAATTGTTAATCGACTTAAAGTTCGTTTTTCCTAACGTTTTCTCTTCCAATATCGGTATAACATCGAATTTTTTACCTGCTTTAAAAAACCCTTAATCACTTATTTTTACCTTTAATGATTAAAGTTTTTACCTGTTTTTTCATGATACGCTTACCATTTTTTCCAGATTTTAAAACCATGCTGACAGATAAAAAACGGCTTTTTTTAACAACTGTCTTTGAAATGGGAGGTTTTTACCTCCCATGTTTTACGAGTAATTGCAATATACCAGAATTACACCGCAGTTTGGAATATCACATCATCCGCTTTTTCAGTGTATTGATTCAATTGGTCAAAGTTGAGATAACGGTAGGTATCTTCTGCTGTCTCATCAACTTTATCCATAAATTGCTGATATTCTTCTGGCGTAGGCAGACGTCCCAACAGAGAAGCCACCGCAGCCAGTTCAGCCGATGCCAGATAGACGTTCGCTCCCGTTCCTAAACGGTTCGGGAAGTTACGGGTTGAAGTAGAAACCACCGTTACACCGTCAGCAACACGTGCCTGATTACCCATACACAAGGAACAACCCGGTATTTCAATCCGTGCCCCACTCTTACCAAAGATGCTGTAATAACCCTCTTCAGTGAGTTGAGCCGCATCCATCTTGGTTGGTGGAGCAACCCACAAGCGAGTTGGCAATTGGCCTTTATGCTGATCCAATAATTTACCAGCAGCACGGAAGTGACCAATGTTAGTCATGCAAGAACCGATAAAGACTTCATCAATTTTGCTGTTAGCCACATCAGACAGCAAACGCGCATCATCCGGATCATTCGGTGCACACAGAATTGGCTCTTTGATTTCAGCCAAATCAATTTCTATAACTGCGGCGTATTCCGCATCAGCATCGGCTTCCAGCAATTGAGGATCTTTCAGCCAGCTTTCCATGCCCGTTACACGACGTTCCAGTGTACGGCGGTCACCATAACCTTCAGCAATCATCCATTTCAGCAATACAATATTAGATTGCAGATATTCGATAATCGGCGCTTTATCCAGTTTAATCGTACAACCTGCCGCAGAGCGTTCTGCCGAAGCATCCGCAAGCTCAAATGCCTGCTCAACTTTCAAATCTGGCAAACCTTCGATTTCAAGAATACGGCCAGAGAAGATGTTTTTCTTACCTTTCTTCTCAACGGTCAGAAGACCTTGCTGAATCGCATAGTAAGGAATTGCATGTACCAAATCACGTAAAGTGATACCGGGCTGCATTTGTCCTTTAAAACGAACCAGCACAGATTCAGGCATGTCCAAAGGCATTACACCCGTCGCAGCCGCAAACGCCACCAAACCAGAACCTGCCGGGAAGGAAATACCTATCGGGAAACGGGTATGAGAATCACCACCCGTACCTACGGTATCAGGCAACAACATACGGTTTAGCCATGAGTGAATGATGCCGTCACCCGGACGCAGGGAAACACCACCACGGTTCATGATGAAATCCGGCAAAGTATGGTGAGTAGTGACGTCAACCGGCTTAGGATAAGCAGCCGTATGGCAGAATGACTGCATCACCAAATCCGCAGAGAAGCCCAAGCATGCCAGGTCTTTCAGCTCATCACGGGTCATTGGACCGGTAGTATCCTGAGAACCAACGGAGGTCATTTTAGGTTCACAATATTCACTCGGACGAATACCCACAGTGCCACATGCCCGGCCAACCATTTTCTGAGCTAAGGAGAAACCACGGTTACTTTTCTCAACCGCTTTCGCCTGACGGAATACATCACTTTGCGGTAAACCAAGTGACTCACGAGCCTTACTGGTTAAACCACGACCAATAATCAGTGGAATACGACCACCCGCGCGAACTTCATCCAGCAACACATCGGTTTTCAGTTCAAATTCAGCCAATAATTCATTGGTTTGGTGATTGCGTACTTCGCCTTTATAGGGATAGATATCAATCACATCACCCATATTCAGCTTATTAACATCTATTTCAATGGGCAATGCACCAGCATCTTCCATGGTATTGAAGAAGATTGGCGCAATTTTACCGCCCAAAACAACGCCACCACCGCGCTTGTTTGGCACAAATGGGATATCTTCGCCCATAAACCACAGCACTGAGTTAGTGGCTGACTTACGGGAAGAACCGGTACCAACCACATCGCCTACATAAGCCAACGGGTGGCCTTTCTTATTCAGTTCTTCAATCTGTTTGATTGGGCCAACGATGCCAGCTTGATCAGGTTCTATACCTTCACGGGCATTTTTCAGCATAGCCAGAGCATGCAATGGAATATCAGGACGTGACCATGCATCCTGCGCAGGAGATAAGTCATCCGTATTTGTTTCACCAGTCACTTTAAATACAGTTACTGTGATTTTTTCTGCCAGTTCAGGACGTCCCAGATACCACTGCGCATCCGCCCAAGAGTGCATAATTTGTTTGGCTTGTGGATTACCGGCTTTCGCTTTTTCTTCTACATCATAGAAGTTGTCAAACATCAACAAAGTATGAGAGAGCGCTTTAGCTGCAATGGGAGCCAGTTTTTCATTATCCAGAGCATCAATCAGGGGATGAATGTTATAACCACCCTGCATAGTTCCAAGCAGTTCAACCGCTTTTTCTGGCGTGATGAGCGGTGAAGTGGTTTCACCTTTTACAATGGCGGCAAGAAAACCGGCTTTTACATATGCCGCTTCATCAACACCAGGGGGAACACGGTTAATCAGTAGATCTAACAGGAAATCTTCTTCACCTTTTGGTGGGCTCTTCAGTAACTCAACCAGCGCCGCCGCTTGCGTCGCGTCCAATGGCTTAGGGACGACACCTTGGGCTGCACGCTCGGCTACGTGCTTGCGGTATTCTTCTAGCACGACTTTCTCCTCGCTCTCATTGTCATTTATCTACCCGGCTGTCTGCACCCGCCTTAGAACCTGTATCATCAGGCTATTGTGTTTTCGCAACAATAACGCAACGCCCACTGGGACAGGCTGTTAGTTATGGTTCCGGGTGCCAGGTCAGAGGATTGCCGGCATAACCTAATCAGTTCAAGTTATGCCGAGCTTCGGGCACCCAGCATACCAAAATTTGAATACGATGTTAATTCGTTCACATAAAAGTAACATTAACTGATAGTAATATTCTGAATTAGCAGTAGATAACGCTATTAAAGCAGATTATTCCGCTAATTTTTGCCAGTAGCACCCACAAAAACCACACTTTTTATGCCCTATTTTTTTGAACAGGTCATACCAGGAATAAAAAAACGGCTTCCATAAATGAAAGCCGCTTAGTTGATTACATCAGGCAATTTAAGAAATTATTTCTTTTTCTTTGCCTTAGCATTTGGCAAGTCAGTAATACTGCCTTCAAAGATTTCAGCCGCCAGACCGACAGATTCATGCAACGTTGGGTGAGCATGGATAGTCAACGCGATATCTTCTGCATCACAACCCATTTCAATTGCCAGACCGATTTCACCCAGCAGTTCACCACCGTTAGTACCTACAATGGCACCACCGATAATACGGTTACTTTCTTTATCGAAAATCAGTTTGGTCATACCGTCAGCACAATCAGAAGCGATCGCACGGCCAGAAGCAGCCCATGGGAAGGTCGCTGTTTCATAGCTGATACCTTGCTCTTTCGCTTCTTTTTCAGTCAGGCCAACCCATGCAACTTCTGGTTCAGTGTAAGCAATGGATGGGATAACTTTTGGATCGAAGTAGTGTTTCTTACCAGAAATAACTTCAGCCGCAACGTGGCCTTCGTGAACACCTTTATGCGCCAGCATTGGCTGACCAACGATGTCACCGATAGCAAAAATGTGCGGTACATTGGTACGCATTTGCTTATCAACCTGGATAAAGCCACGGTCATCAACTTCAACACCCGCTTTACCCGCATCCATCATCTTACCGTTAGGTACACGACCGATAGCAACCAGAACCGCGTCATAACGCTGTGGTTCTGCCGGTGCGTTTTTACCTTCCATCGTGACGTAGATACCCTCTTCTTTGGCTTCTACTACAGTCACTTTCGTTTCCAGCATCAGGTTGAATTGTTTGCTGATACGCTTGGTGAATACTTTCACCACATCTTTGTCAGCCGCAGGAATAACCTGATCCAACATTTCAACGACATCAATCTGAGAACCCAGAGCGTGGTAAACAGTTCCCATTTCCAGACCGATGATACCGCCGCCCATCACCAACAGACGCCCAGGAACCGTTGTCAGCGCCAGTGCATCAGTAGAATCCCATACGCGAGGGTCATCATGAGGGATGAATGGTAATTGGATAGGACGGGAACCTGCGGCAATAATGGCATTATCAAAATTAATCGTTGTTGCGCCACCTTCACCTTCAACAACCAGCGTGTTAGCACCGGTAAATTTACCAACACCATTAACAACTTTAACTTTGCGGCCTTTAGCCATACCAGCCAGACCACCGGTCAGCTGATTGATAACTTTTTCTTTCCAGACACGGACTTTTTCGATATCGGTTTTTGGCTCACCAAAAACGATACCGTGATTTGCCAGAGCTTTAGCTTCTTCAATAACTTTTGCTACATGAAGCAATGCCTTAGAAGGGATACAACCCACGTTAAGACAAACACCACCTAAGGTAGAGTAACGTTCCACCAGGACGGTTTCCAAACCTAAATCCGCGCAACGAAAAGCAGCAGAATACCCTGCTGGACCTGCCCCAAGCACCACAACCTGGGTTTTAATTTCAGTACTCATCATGACCTCTTAATTGTTTGTCCGGCGGGTCAGACGCCAAAAAACGATATATTCCACCGGGACCTACACACCGCGAGCAGTTTACAGAATTGTTAATAACCTGAAAAGCGCGTTAACGTGACAGAACTCGCAACAAACCAACCAGATGCAAGCGGTTTCCCTGCCACAACAATAACAATCAGGCCGGCACATGGCCGGCCTTTGAGATTACATCACCAGACGACGGATATCGCTCATTGCATGATTAATAAATGTAATGAAACGTGCACCATCAGCACCATCGATCACTCGGTGATCGAAGGAGAGTGACATAGGCAACATCAGGCGTGGTACAAACTCTTTACCATTCCAGACCGGCTTCATGGATGAACGGGATACGCCAAGGATAGCCACTTCCGGTGCGTTAACGATTGGCGTAAATGCTGTGCCACCGATACCGCCCAGGCTTGAAATAGTAAAGCATCCACCCTGCATATCAGATGCAGTCAGTTTACCTGCGCGGGCTTTCTTAGACATCTCTGTCAGCTCGCGGGATAAGTCAATGATGCCTTTCTTATTGACGTCACGGAACACCGGAACCACCAAACCATTAGGTGTGTCAACTGCCACACCAATGTTGATGTATTTTTTCAGCGTCAGTTTCTGACCATCTGCCGAGATAGAGCTGTTAAAACGCGGCATCTCTTCCAATGCTTTTGCTACCGCTTTCATGATGAACACCAATGGGGTAATCTTCACGCCAAGCTGTTTCTTCTCAGCTTCCTGATTCTGCTGTTTACGGAAGTTTTCAACCTCAGTGATGTCTGTTTCGTCGAACTGTGTAACATGTGGGATCATCATCCAGTTACGGCTCAGGTTAGCACCCGAAATTTTCTGGATACGACCCAGTTCAACTTCTTCAATTTCACCAAATTTGCTGAAATCAACTTTCGGCCAAGGCAACATACCCGGCAGACCGCCACCGGCTGATGCAGGCGCAGATTCAGCACGTTTAATCGCGTCTTTCACGTAAGACTGAACGTCTTCACGCAGAATACGGTTTTTACGACCTGAACCTTTCACTTTAGCCAAGTTAACGCCGAATTCACGCGCCAGACGACGGATCACCGGCGTTGCGTGAACATAAGCACTATTTTCAATGAAATCGTTTTTATCTTCTTCTGCAAAGCTGCTTCTGCTCTCCAGAACAGGAATAGCTTTCTCAGGTTCAGCCACTGGAGCCGGAGCAGAAGCCACAGGTGCAGGTGCTGCACCCACCACTTCGAATACCATGATCATAGAACCGGTTTTCACTTTATCACCGGCCTTGATTTTAATCTCTTTAACCGTACCGGCGAACGGTGCCGGTACTTCCATAGAGGCTTTATCGCCTTCTACGGTGATCAGTGACTGTTCTGCTGTAACCGTATCGCCTTCTTTGACCATCACTTCGGTCACTTCAACTTCATCACCGCCGATATCGGGTACATGAACATCTCTGGCCGCAGAAACCACAGGTTCTGGTTCTGCCATACGAGAGGATAATGGCATCGCCGCTGATTCCTCAGCAGGTGCAGCGTCTACAGCGCCCTCTGCGGAAGCAAAAATCATAATCAGCTTGCCGGTTTCAACTTTATCGCCAACCGCAACGATGATTTCTTTAACAACACCCGCCTGAGGGGATGGAACTTCCATCGAAGCCTTATCACCTTCTACCGTGATCAGCGATTGTTCAGCTTCCACTGTATCGCCAACTTTCACCATGATTTCGGTGACTTCAACTTCATCTGCACCGATATCCGGTACGTTGATTTTGATAGTCATTGATCTTTACCTCTTATGCCAAACGCGGGTTAACTTTTTCTGGATTAATGTTGTATTTCTTGATTGCTTCTTCCACAACATTCACATCAATTTCACCACGTTTAGCCAGCTCACCCAGAGCAGCAATTACTACGTAGGAAGCATCAACTTCAAAATGATGACGCAGGTTTTCACGGCTGTCAGAACGACCGAAACCATCAGTACCCAATACGCGGAATTCGCTTGCAGGGATGAAGTTACGAATTTGTTCTGCGAACAGTTTCATGTAGTCAGTAGAAGCCACTGCCGGTGCTTCATTCATGATCTGAGCAACATAAGGTACGCGTGGCGTTTCTGTTGGGTGCAACATATTCCAACGTTCACAATCCTGACCATCACGCGCCAGTTCAGTGAATGAAGTGACGCTGTACACGTCAGAACCCACACCATAATCGTTAGCCAGAATCTGCGCGGCTTCACGAACATGACGCAGGATAGAACCAGAACCTAACAACTGAACTTTACCTTTGCTACCTTCCAGGCTTTCCAGTTTGTAGATACCTTTACGGATACCTTCTTCTGCACCTTGTGGCATCGCCGGCATGTGGTAATTTTCGTTCAGCGTGGTGATGTAGTAGTAAATGTTCTCTTGTTTCTCACCATACATACGCTCCAAACCGTCATGCATAATCACAGCCACTTCATAAGCAAACGCCGGATCGTAAGAGATGCAGTTAGGAATAGTCAGAGATTGAATGTGACTATGACCATCTTCGTGTTGCAGACCTTCACCATTCAGGGTTGTACGACCTGAAGTACCGCCGATCAGGAAGCCACGAGCCTGTTGGTCACCGGCTGCCCAGCACAGGTCGCCAATACGCTGGAACCCGAACATAGAGTAGTAGATGTAGAACGGAATCATTGGCAGGTTGTTGGTGCTGTAAGAAGTCGCCGCTGCCAGCCATGATGAACCTGCACCCAGTTCATTAATACCTTCTTGCAGGATCTGGCCTTTCGCGTCTTCTTTATAGTAAGCCACCTGCTCACGGTCCTGCGGAGTATACTGCTGACCATTAGCGCTGTAGATACCAATCTGACGGAACAGACCTTCCATACCGAAGGTACGCGCTTCGTCGGCAATGATTGGAACCAGACGATCTTTGATTGACTTGTTCTTTAACATCACATTCAGTGCACGAACAAAAGCGATAGTGGTAGAAATCTCTTTGTTTTGTTCTTCCAGCAATGCACCAAAATCTTCCAGCGTTGGTAGTTCCAGCTTCTCTTCAAAATGAGTACGACGGCTTGGCAAATAACCACCAAGCGCTGCACGACGTTCATGCAGGTATTTATACTCTTCAGAGTCTTTATCGAAAGTCACATATGGCAAGTTTTCGATTTGCTCATCAGCAACAGGGACATTGAAACGATCACGGAAATGGCGAACGCCTTCCATATTCATCTTCTTAACCTGATGAGCAATGTTTTTGCCTTCAGCCGTATCACCCATACCGTAACCTTTGATGGTCTGAGACAGGATAACAGTTGGTTTTCCGGTGGTTTCCTGCGCTTTTTTCAAGGCAGCAAATACTTTCTTAGGATCGTGACCACCACGGTTCAGCGCCCAAATCTGATCATCAGTCATATCTTTGACTAATTCTGTCGTTTCTGGGTAACGGCCGAAGAAATGCTCACGGACATAAGCACCATTTTTGGATTTGAACGTCTGGTAATCGCCGTCCAGAGTTTCGTTCATCAGTTGGATCAATTTACCGCTGGTATCTTTACGCAGCAACTCATCCCAACGCTCACCCCAAAGAACTTTAAGAACCTGCCAGCCCGCACCGTTGAAGATACCTTCCAGCTCGTTAACGATTTTGCCATTACCCGTAACCGGACCATCCAGGCGTTGCAGGTTACAGTTGATAACAAATACCAGATTATCCAGCTTCTCACGGGTTGCGATAGTAATCGCACCTTTGGATTCCGGCTCATCCATTTCACCGTCACCCAGGAATGCGTAAACGGTTTGCTTGGAGGTGTCTTTCAAACCACGGTGTTCCAGATATTTCAGGAACTTAGCCTGGTAGATAGCACCAATTGGCCCCAATCCCATTGAAACCGTCGGGAATTGCCAGAATTCAGGCATCAATTTTGGATGCGGATAAGAAGACAGACCGTTACCATGAATTTCCTGACGGAAATTATTCATCTGCTCTTCAGTCAGGCGGCCCTCAAGGAAAGCACGCGCGTAGACGCCCGGAGAGATGTGACCTTGGAAATAAACCAAATCACCGCCGTCATTTTCATTACGGGCACGGAAGAAGTGGTTGAAACAAACTTCATACATAGTTGCTGAAGACTGGAATGAAGCCATATGACCACCTAATTCCAGATCTTTTTTGGATGCCCGCAAAACAGCCATCACAGCATTCCAGCGAATAGCAGAGCGAATACGGCGCTCCAGCTCCAGGTTGCCAGGGTAAGCAGGCTCATCCTCAACAGCAATGGTGTTGATATAATCGCGGTTAGCAGCACCTGCCGCAACATTCACGCCACCTTTACGTGCTTCGTTTAATACCTGATCAATCAGGAACTGGGCACGCTCAACACCCTCTTCACGGATGACCGATTCGATCGCCTGTAACCAGTCGCGAGTTTCGATCGGATCCACGTCATTTTTCAAAATGTCTGACATGGTGTATTCCTTATCTGTTATCTGTTTCTAATGATTGTTTTGGAGCCTATCTTCCCGTCATACCCTTTGACGTTCAGCCGGTCATGACTGGAAGATAGGCCCTCACTGTTGTTGCCGCTAGCGCCCTCAGTAAAGGGACTCAACTTAGCTGTACAGACGCAGCAAACTCAAGATCTACACAGCTAATTCTATTCCTGATGCTGTTGAAGACGTCGTAGTGATCGCTCTCGGCGGGTATGCTCACGGCTGAGATCCAATAAAACATCTTCAATAAAGGCTAAATGGCGGTGGGAAGCCTCACGGGCTTTCTCTGGTTGCCTCGCCATAATAGCTTCAAAAATTTTCGTTCGATGATCGCTGACCGCAGTCAGCATTTCCCGACGGGTATACAGAAACTCAAAATTCTGCCGGATATTTTGTTCCAGCATAGGAGCCATACAACGCAATAAATGAAGGAGAACCACATTATGCGCCGCTTCGGTAACAACGAGCTGATATTGCAGAACAGCATCGGACTCAGCATTAACATCGCCACTTTGCTGTGCTTGTTGAATAATCAGGTGATGTTCCCGAATGCGTTCAAAATTTTCGTCAGTCCCACGCAATGCCGCGTAATAGGCTGCGATACCTTCCAAAGCGTGGCGGGTTTCAAGGAGATCAAACTGAGATTCTGGATGACCAGCCAGCAGTTGTGCCAATGGATCACTGAAACTTTGCCATAAGTTACTCTGAACAAATGTTCCCCCACCCTGACGGCGCAAGAGAAAACCTTTGGATTCTAACCGTTGAATAGCTTCGCGCAGTGAAGGGCGTGACACATCAAACTGTTTCGCCAACTCACGTTCAGGTGGCAATTTCTCCCCTGGACGTAAAGATCCTTCAAGGATGAGATGCTCGAGACGCTGCTCAATAACATCTGATAATTTTGGTTGGCGGATTTTGCTATAAGCCATATTTACTGTAAGCCAGTTAATGGATAAACATTGCTTCGGTCCCTACCGGAGTCAATTGGTAATACCAATTTAAACTACAGGGCCATAAAAGTAACAAAGTATTCACCAGCTGTCCATAAAGACCTTGAGCTAAATCATAAAAACCTGCAAATTTTAACAATTTTTTTTAAAAATTAGCAAAAATTGATAACTAATAGGCAAATAAATCCTCTACAATAATCTTTGAACCTAACCTTTTGAAACGTATAAATAGATATAATGAATCGTTACAGCAAAGAAATAGTTGAGTATTTATTTAAAAAGTATAGATACCAAATCATCACTTATTGACTTTAAACACAACGACGATTCCATTAGATTATAAATGTAGCTCAAATCAGCAAAACGGAATGGCTAAAACCTGTGATCAGAAAGGAATATTTGCAAAATATGTGAGGAACCACCAGCAAAAGTCCTACATAACTCTTGCTGATGGAAAAACGTACTATATTAAAACCAATAGCGGGTTTCTTCATGCCACCCTTTTTTATGCATACAGGAGGAAATGACCCAACGCCTTGCAGATTCATTTTTATCCCAACGATTAACTTCAGCTTTTGGCACAATAATGTAATTCCCACAAGATTTGTCTTCCTTCTCGTCCTTATTTACACAAGGGAGATGTTGCTTCTCGAAAGAATGAACAACTTCGCTGGTCCAGTCTGGTGAAAAACGAGAATAACCTATTTCTCTACATTCAGCGTAGTCCCTGTCTCTCTCAAACTGAGTTGCTCCTGGTTTTTCCCACGATGTACAACCAGTTAATAAAGTAAATAATATAATTAAAGAAATAATGGTGATTTTTTTTATGGAATTCATAAAAAATGCCTCAAATAAAACTAAAGAAAATAATCAGGGAAACTAAATTAGAATTTAAAAGTTCCCCTAATACGGTAACTCTCTTTTTCAAAAGATGGCCTTCCACCAGATTGTATAATTTGTCTGTCTTGGATTGATGTGTTTTTATCAAAATCAGGCACAGGATGCGGGGTATTGACTTTGACTTCTTCACCCGAAATTATATCTTTAACATTACATTCAAGATAACCACAGGTTGAAATATAAGCATCACTTAACTGTGGCGTGGAACATCCCGTAATCACAAATATTGATAATAAAGCAATGAGAAATTTATTCATTCTTAACATCCTTAATTTTCCGTATATATTATAAAAATTTAACTTAAATAAAAAACCATATAAAAAGAGAGATTACTTCTTACGATCGAGTAAGTAATATCTACATATGCATTTTATCTTTCTGGCATTCCATGGGATATCAGAACAATATTTCCCTATAGAGTAAAATATCCCTTCATTACTGGAAAAAATTGTCTTTATTGGTGCTCCGTGAACACTTAGGAATAATAAGCTAGATAAAAAGCATGAAATAAGTGATATTTTCATGCATTTAAAACTAATTAATGTTAAGTTCCATCTTACAAGATACAAAAAGACCCACAGTGACTTAATTAGCTGTTATCCTCTTCATCTTCTACATACTCCAATATATCCCCAGGCTGGCATTGTAAATATTTACAAATTTTTTCCAGCGTATCAATACGGATACCTTTTATCTTACCATTTTTCAACAATGATAAATTTTGCTCAGTAATACCGATAATTGCAGCCAATTCTTTAGACTTTACTTTCCTTTTCGCTAAGATCACATCCAATCTTATTATAATACTCATGATGATTCTCAGATAAAATAACGTTGTTCATCGCTTATTTTCTTTGATTCGTGCATAATTAGGCTAAATATTAGAAGGAATACACCAAACATAATAATAAATAGAGACTCTGAATTAACGCCAAACGAGAAACTAAATACCCGCTGTCCTTTTACTAAATCCACAGATAACGCCATTCCTTGTAATGTATTAATCACAGGGTAAAGTAGTTGCTCCAGAATCATCAGGAAACCAATAATACATGAAGCGGAAATATTACGGTTACTCCATATTTCACCTTTAGCAAGCCGGAAAAATAAAATTCCGATTAATACATAAGAAACAGTTGATATGATTAGAGGTATTGTATCCAGCGAGATATAAAGCACCTCACTTAATAAAGATTGCTTAAATCCTTTTGCAATTAATGCAGGCATCAGATCGCTATATGCCTGAAGAACAGCTTGACGAGTGGTATCATGCCATAACGACCAAGACGCAATATGGAACCCCATATCACCAATTGCCATAACAGCAGCAATAATAATAGCCAGAAAGCTGAGTAGCTTGATTCTGGGATTCGTTACAAACTCCTGTTTACCACACATTGTGTCATTCCATATACATGTTCAACTAAACTCTCGCTAAAGTACTTTAAAAGTTATCGTATTACAATAAGTTTTTATCATGAAATAAACAGAACATTACCCAGAATGATGTATAAATCATCGTGATTATAGTTGAAAGATATAATTAATTTATTGATAGAAAAGAAAAAAGGAACCATTTACACAGCTCCCTTTATAGATAATTAAGCTATTGAGACTACAAACAAATCAAACCAATGCGCCATAAATTGTCAGAAAGGCAACCACGACAATGATAGAAAAAGTCACCTTTTTCGCCAATGTCACCGCTGCAACAGGCGTTAGAATTGCGTCAAGATGGGGTTCGCGGCTTAATGAAAACTGAGCAAGCTGGCATACCACTTTATATTGTGAAGTTCTCAAATCGCTAAGAGAGGCAACCCACGCCGGTAAAGCCCGCTCACCATGCCCTAATAAGGCATAAGCAATTCCAGCCAGACGAGCAGGGATCCAGTCCAGCCAGTTCAACAGACTATCAACACCAGATTGCGCGCGCTGAAGTGGCGTACCATATTGTGCCAACCACCCCTGATAAGCTCTTAAGAAACAATATCCCATCAAAGCAACCGGCCCTAATTGACCTGCCACAATCAACCAAAAAATCGGTGCCAGATAATAACGAAAATTTATCCATAGAAGCGCATTTTGCATCTCCCGTAACTCATTTTCTTTACTGGCATCAGAGGGTAAGCCATGAATGATGGTGAGACGAGCGAGATGTTCTCTTAACAGCTCCCTGTCACCCTGATGAACAATACGAAAATATTCACGATAATCATGCCGTAAGCGCCCCGCACCTATGCATAGCAAACAAATCAACACCCATAAAATCAGTTCAAAGATGCCAAATATAAAATCATCAAGCATTTCAACCAGTAGCCATGTAAGTAACATGACTATTAACGTCATTAATAAGCTTTTGCGTAGTGAAAAAGACTTCATATTGATAAAAAATGGCTCAAGGCGATGATCCAATTGCCAATGTTCACCCATTTTAAACACTCGTTCCCACGCCAACACTAACAACAGTATAAAGAGGGTCATTCTTTACTACTCCTGCAACAATTGCTGATAATGTGTCCAATCGAAATAAGGTCCAAAGATCTGTTTTTCTTCCCGCAACAATATCATTATGACCAGTGATATGCTCTTTTATATCCAGATATTCCCGCCTAAATCACCTGCTGTATTCAATGTCCCAGTGAAGAATTGCTCAAGATAAAGGCCACCAAACTTCGCCCCTCATGCAACCGCATTTTTTACTCATTCAATCTGATGACAAAACCAAGATAGTAGTTGTTCGCTACACAACAGGGTAGCATGTTAAGACCATCAATATTGTTACCACTTCTGGAGCTTTTTAATGACAAAACAAAATTACAGTGCAGATCAGCGCCGTGCTGTTCTGATGGAACGCTTACAGAACGACATTCCTGCCAGTGTAACCCTCGCACTAAAAGAAGATCTGGGCGGCAATACAGATTTCACTTCTGATATTACCGGCCAGTTAATTCCGGCAGATAAACAAGCCACAGCAATAATTATTACCCGGGAAGAGGGTATTTTCTGTGGGCAACAATGGCTGAATGAAGTTTTCACTCAGTTAGGTGACCAAGCCTCCATTGAATGGTTGGTAAAAGACAGTGATTCAATTACAGCCAACCAAAAACTCTGTGTATTACGAGGCCCCGCACCCGTATTGCTGACCGGTGAACGCACCGCCCTTAACTTTATTCAGACTCTTTCTGGTGTTGCAACAGAAGTCAGTCATTATGTCCGCCTTCTTGCCGGTTTAAAAACCCAGTTACTCGATACCCGCAAGACACTCCCAGGATTACGCACAGCCCTAAAGTATGCGGTACTTTGCGGAGGGGGCAGTAATCACCGCCTTGGGTTATTTGATGCTTTCCTTATTAAAGAGAACCATATTATTGCCAATGGTTCTATTAAACAGGCTGTAGATAAAGCCCGTGATTCTCACCCAGATGTCCCTATTGAAGTCGAAGTCGAAACCCTAGATGAGCTGATTCTCGCACTGAAAGCCAATGTCGATATTATTATGTTAGATAATTTTACTATTCCAATGATGAAAGAAGCTGTCGCCATCACATCAGGTAAAGTCGCTTTAGAAATATCAGGTAATATAACCCTAGACACCCTGCGCAGCTATGCTGAAACAGGCATTAACTTCATTTCTGTTGGAGCATTAACCAAGCATATCAAAGCGTTAGATCTATCCATGCGCTTTCAGTAAACATCAACAATAATATTGATGGTGGTGTAAATCAGCAATCCATAACTCACAGAGTTGCGAACACCACCGTAAATATTTCTGAAAATATTGCAATCCAAAAATCTTTTTTCGAGCTAACTCCATAACCTCTATATATCCTGTTTTATTTTTTTCTCTTTCCTTCATTATTTATGTCGCAATACAACAACACGGAGAAAAAGATGAACCAACAACAAGGATTTACTCTAATGGAAATTATGGTTGCTATTGCCATAATTTCCATCTTAAGTGCTATTGGTATTCCCAGTTATCAGGGATATATTCAGAAAGCAGCCTTAACAGATATGTTACAAGCTATTGTACCTTATAAATCAGGTATAGAACTTTGCAGTTTTGAAACTGAAGATTTTAAAGGCTGCAACTCAGGATCAGTATCAATTCCCAGTCACCATAATAGCCGATATATCGGAAGCATTTCAGTTAAAGATGGAGAAATCACCATTAATGGTCAGCAAAGCCTGAAAGACCTCAGGGTTATTTTGAATCCGACACAAAATACACAAACAAGTACGACCAGATGGATTAATAAATGTGAAGCGCCAAATAGTTCATTAAAGAACCGTTGTCAGGAAGTATTCAAATTCTAATTCATCACCCTTATAAATATCTATTTACACAGGAAGTAACAATGAACTCACTTTCGGCAGCAGAAACCATATTAATGGAAAGAGAAATTCATGACATTTGTCAGCGCCATCAATCTGTTGTTATAAAAAAAGATGATAATACAATAACAATTGCCAGCAGCGAATTACCCAATGATGATTTACTGGCAGCATTACGCTTTATTTCCGGGTGTATCGTTAATATAGAGATTTGGCCGCTAGCGAAAATTGAATCAATATTACACCAAAATGTTTCACTCAGCCATTTACCCGAGGAGGAGGCATCTTTATTACCCACCACAACTGATATCAATGCAGATGATAATGACGCACCAATCATTCAACTTATTAATCAAATTTTATTAACTGCAATTCAACGGCGTGCATCTGATATTCATTTTGAACCATTCCAGCAAGGTTATCGGATTCGTATCCGGGTTGATGGCGCATTACATCCCTTGTCCCCTCCATCTCCTCAAATGAATGCAAGTATTGCCGCACGTCTTAAAATAATGGCGAAATTGAATATTGCTGAAAAACGACTACCTCAGGATGGACAATTTGATTGGTATGACGCTCGGCACAACTACGCTATCCGTATGGCCACCCTGCCAACAATACATGGAGAAAAAGTTGTGCTCAGGATATTAAATACCATGCGGCAACTGTCTCTGGATCAATTAGGTATTCCTGATCAATTATTAAATCAGCTCCGACAAAAACTAGCATTACCACAAGGAATGATTTTAGTTACCGGCCCAACGGGCAGTGGAAAAACAGTAACCTTATATAGCTGCTTACAATATCTAAATAAAAATAAAAAGAACATTTGCAGTGTAGAGGATCCCGTTGAAATCCCACTTAACGGCATTAATCAGACACAAACGAACAGTAAAATTGAACTCAATTTTGCCAAAGTATTACGGGCATTATTACGACAGGATCCAGATATTATCATGGTAGGAGAAATTCGTGACAGCGAAACAGCCGAAATCTCAGTAAAAGCAGCACAAACAGGCCATTTAGTGCTTTCTACATTACATACTAATTCTACTGTAGATACATTATCCCGCCTACAGAATCTGGGTATTTCAGGTTATATGGCAGCGTCTTGTATCAAATTAATTATCGCCCAACGGCTTGTCAGAAAATTATGTCTTCATTGCCGCAATCAACAAACAGAAGAAACGATTATTAATATTGGAAATAATTCTTTATTTATCAGGCAATGGCTAGCCGTCGGTTGCGAACATTGTTTTTCTGGCTACTATGGCCGAACGGCTATTTATGAATTTTTGGAAATAACACATGAAATTCAACAAGTATTATCAGAAAATAACCCAAAAAATGTACAAAAGATTATTATGGAGCAAAGAAAAGACACCTTACTTTCATCCGGTATTTTATTAGTAGAACAAGGGATTACTACACTGGAAGAAATTTACCAGGTCATAGGGCAGGAAGCGTAATGAAAATTCATTATCTTTATAATTGGCAAGCAGTTAACAATAAAGGCGAAATATCAAAAGGTAAATCACTATGTGATAACCGGAAAGCTTTATATCAGCAACTTATCCATGCTGGATTGCAACCTTATAATATAAAATGTGATAAATGGATATTTTACCACCAACAACAGATTGCCTACCGCCTGAATTTTATTCGTCAATTGTCAACACTATTATCATCAGGAATGCCATTACTGAATTGCCTGAATATTCTTATTCGTGAATGTGACAATCCATTATGGCATTGTGTATTGTCAGATATTAGTAAGAAAATTACTCGCGGAGAATCACTCTCCACCTCATTAAAGAATTATCCATTTCTCTTTCCACCTTTATTTTGCCAACTCATTGCTGTTGGAGAACTAACCGGGCAATTAGAAATCTGCTGCCAATTATTGGTTAAACAACAGGAACAACAAGACACATTGCAGAAAAAAATAACAAAAGCACTACGCTATCCTCTGATTATTACTGTTGTTGCCAGCATCATTATTTTATTGATGCTGATTTTTGTCTTACCTGAATTTGAACATATTTATCATTCATTTGACGCACAACTTCCTCTGCTGACCCGCACTTTACTAATGGTTTCCAATTGGCTGATTCAATATGGTGTCTATAGCGCTATTGGGTTAATAACACTATTCCTATTTTACCTGCAATTACGCCAACGCCATACGATATGGATTATCCGTGAGAAAAATCTGATATTACGTTTACCCGTTATTGCGAACTTAATTAGTTGTCAGCAACTAGGGCAACTTTTTCATATTTTGTTTATGACACAAAAAGCCGGCCTGACACTCACCGCAGGGTTAGACAGTGCTATTGCATCAATAAATCACCCAGTCTTTTTAAAAGCGACCAAATTCTTACGAGTCCAAATTAATCAAGGGATACCAATGAGTGAAACACTGAAGCAACAATCTTGTTTTCCTGCACTGTGTCAACAGTTTGTCAGTGTTGGAGAAGAATCTGGTAATCTGGAACTGTTATTGGGAAATCTCGCCAACTGGTACCAACAACAAGCATTGGAAATTTCTGATAATATGACTCAGTTACTAGAACCAATACTTATAGTCATAATAGCCGCTATTGTCGGTATACTATTGCTCGCAATGTATTTACCTATTTTTCAGCTAGGTACGGTACTCACTTGAAGTAAAAGCGATTCTATAGTTTTGCCTCTAGGTCATCTGCCCCCTTTTCGGTTACAATCCCGAAATACTATCAAGTAATATGAAGGGATAGGATGACTTATATTATTGCACTCACAGGTGGGATTGGCAGCGGTAAGACCACTATCGCCAACGCTTTTGCCGCTCTCGGTGTTCCTCTTGTTGATGCAGATATTATTGCCAGAGAAGTCGTTGCTCCTGGAACACCTGCTTTACAAGCCATTACAGAACACTTTGGTCATGACATATTGATGCCAGACGGCAGTCTTAACCGGACACTGTTGCGCCAGAAAATTTTCACAAATAAACAAGAAAAACAGTGGGTTAATCAACTCCTTCATCCTCTGATACGTCAAGAAACCAGACGGCAATTAGAACAGATAATTGCACCTTATGTTATTTGGGTTATTCCATTATTAGTCGAAAATAATGCAGGGCATCTGGCAAATCGGATCCTTGTCGTTGACGTTTCACCTGAAGTACAAATCAGCCGGGTAGCTACCCGTGATGGTATTAGCTACCAACAAGTCGAAAATATTTTGGCCGCACAAGCATCCCGTAGTGAAAGACTGGCTTATGCCGATGACGTTATCTCAAATCATGATAACGTACAGGCAATTGCTCCTCGTGTCGCCGAACTACATCAACAATATTTAAGATTAGCTGAATCAGCCAGACAGGATAATCATGATGAGTGACACAACTTCTACAATCATTTTTGAACACCCACTAAACGAAAAAATGCGATCATGGTTGCGAATTGAATCCTCCTTACACCAACTCACCAGCCAACGCCACTTAGACTCACTGGCAAGCAGCCTCGCCTTCTTCCGCACGGTTGCTGAACTACTTGAAGTTCTGGAACGGGGGGAAGTACGGTCAGAATTGCTAAAAGAGTTAGAACGCCAACAGGCAAAATTAAAACAATGGGCTGAAATACCTGATGTTGATGTTAATATCGTCAATAGTTTCAGATTAAAATTGAAAGATCGGGCTGCTGCATTAAGCAAAGCACCACGGCTCGGGCAATCCCTTAAAGAAGATAAAATTATCAGTATGGTGCGCCAGCGCCTCAGTATTCCAAGTGGCTGTTGTGGTTTTGATCTACCCACCTTGCATTTATGGCTTCACTTACCACAGTCAGAAAGAGATAAAATGGTTTCCTTCTGGATTGATAGCTTGCTACCACTCCAACAAGCGCTAGAAAGTATTTTAGAACTCATTCGCCAATCTGCTATTTTCCGTTCTGAGATCAGTAAAAACGGTTTTCATCAGGATACGGCAGAAGGTGCAGATTTACTGAGATTACGTTTACCATTAAAACCTTTACTATTTCCTCAAATTTCCGGTCACAAAACCCGCTTTGCTATCCGCTTTTTACCATTGAATAGTGAACAAGGATCCGTGCCCATTCATTTACCATTTGAACTAGCATGCTGCTAACATGACAAGCGAGTTATCAGGAGAGTGATTATGTCTGAATTATTGATGATTGAGTGCCCAATATGCGGTAAAAATGTAGTTTGGGGAGAAGTAAGTCCATACCGCCCATTTTGTAGTAAACGCTGCCAGTTAATTGATTTAGGCGAGTGGGCAAATGAAGAGAAACGGATACCAAGCCAAAGTGAAGACTCCGATAGTGACGATTGGAGTGAACAACCGGAACAATAATAAATAGCCGCGTTAATCATAATGCGGCTATTTGCAATTCAAGCAGTCAGTAATGCAACAATGCTGCGATTAGCGGGTGGGAATTCGTCAGCAATTAAATCTTTCTGTAATACCCACCGGGAAAGTTGCCCTTCTTTGCCGAAAGGTTCATTCTCCCATCCATCCACCAAGAAGAAATACAGGGTAATCAGCCTGTCAGGAAAATCATGTTCAACCGTTTTTACCAATTCATAATGAGTAGCAGTAATACCAACCTCTTCCTGTAACTCACGCACTAAAGCCTGTTCAGATGTTTCCTTTTTTTCGACTTTCCCGCCAGGAAATTCCCAAAAACCGCCCATATGAGTATCAGCATGACGCTGAGTAATAAAAATTTCATGTCGTGAGTTTCTAATTATCCCAGCGGCTATATACAGGTGTTTCTTTTCCATATCACTATCATCTTCATTTCTTCGTTTCAGTTACTAAGCAACCCACAATCAAGGTTCACATCCAAAGTTACCCACTTAAAGCTAACAGTAAAAAGGCGGTTTCCCGCCTTTTCATCATTACTGCAAGCGCCCGTGGCAATGTTTATACTTTTTACCCGACTCACAAGGACAAGGATCATTACGACCCACTTTACGAGCACCACTGGCAATCTGAGCTTCTGTTTTAGACATTAATGCACCTTTTTCAACTTCGTGGCTTAATTGCTGTTGTCCTGCCAAACGTTCAGCTTCCGCACGACGTTGTTGCTCCAGAGCCTCTACCTCTTCCGGCAATCTCACCTGAACTTTACTCAATGTGCTAATCACTTCATATTTCAGCGACTCCAGCATGTTTGCAAACATAGCGAAAGATTCACGCTTATATTCTTGTTTTGGATCTTTCTGAGCATAGCCACGCAGATGGATACCTTGACGCAGGTAATCCATTGCTGCCAGATGCTCTTTCCACAACATATCCAGCGTCTGCAACATGATACCTTTCTCGAAGTTACGCATCATTTCAGTACTGACAATCTCTTCTTTACGTTTATAGATTTCAACAGCCTGTTCAAGGATACGCTCACGTAAAGTTTCTTCGTGTAGATCAGGCTCTTTATCCAACCACTCTTTGATCGGTAGCTCCAAATCAAAATCAGCCATTAAACGCTGCTGCAAGCCTTCTACATCCCACATCTCTTCCAAAGATTGAGGCGGAATATAAGCATCAATAGTTGCTTTAAATACATCTTCACGAATACTGCTAATAGTTTCACTAACATCACTGACATCCAGCAAATCGTTACGTTGAGCATAAATAGCACGACGCTGATCGTTAGCAACATCATCGTATTCCAGCAATTGTTTGCGTATATCGAAGTTACGGCTTTCTACTTTACGTTGAGCATTGGCGATAGCTTTGGTTACCCACGGATGCTCAATCGCCTCACCGGGTTTCATACCCAGTTTACGCATCATGCCAGTGACACGATCAGATGCAAAAATACGCATCAGTGAATCTTCCATTGACAAATAGAAACGAGATGAGCCGGCATCTCCCTGACGACCAGAACGCCCACGTAACTGATTATCGATACGACGGGACTCATGACGCTCGGTACCAATGATGTGCAAACCACCCGCAGCCAGAACGATATCATGGCGCTCCTGCCATGCAGTTTTAATCTCTTCAATCTGAGCGTCTGTTGGTTCCGGCAATTTAGCAATTTCAGCCTGCCAGCTACCACCCAGCACAATATCTGTACCACGACCAGCCATGTTAGTCGCAATAGTTACCGCACTCGCCTGACCCGCCTGAGCAATAATATCCGCTTCCATTGCGTGGAATTTAGCGTTAAGTACGTTGTGCTCAATACCGGCTTTCGTCAGCTCACGGGCAACCAGTTCAGATTTTTCAATAGAAATCGTTCCCACCAATACTGGCTGCCCCTTACTGGTACGTTCGCGGATATCTTCAATGATAGCTTCAATTTTTTCAGCTTCGGTCATATAAACCAGATCCGGCAAATCACTGCGGATCATTGGGCGGTTTGTCGGCACCACAATGGTATCGAGCTTATAAATGGAGCTGAACTCAAATGCTTCTGTATCAGCCGTACCGGTCATACCGGCCAGTTTTTCATACAGACGGAAGTAGTTTTGGAAAGTAATCGAAGCCAGAGTTTGGTTTTCATTCTGAATTTCTACACCTTCTTTAGCTTCGACAGCCTGATGCAACCCATCAGACCAGCGACGCCCCTGCATAGTACGGCCAGTATGTTCATCGACAATAATGACTTCACCCTCTTTCACAATGTAGTCAACATCACGGGTAAACAGAGCATGGGCGCGCAGGGCAGCAGTAACATGGTGCATCAACATGATGTTAGTGGG
This sequence comes from Photorhabdus khanii NC19, assembly GCF_000517265.1. Taxonomy (GTDB): domain Bacteria; phylum Pseudomonadota; class Gammaproteobacteria; order Enterobacterales; family Enterobacteriaceae; genus Photorhabdus; species Photorhabdus khanii. Next base: position 446,925 of record NZ_AYSJ01000002.1, on the reverse strand, counting down.
TGAATACAGAGATTCACCTTCTTCCATCAATTTCGCTTCCACCAACAATTGCTCAACCAAAACCAGACCGCGTTCTGTCAAGTTAACCTGACGGGACTTCTCATCAACAGAAAAGTGGCCTTCTCCTTGGAAAGTCTCTGAATCTTCTTTTTCCTGACGAATCAGTTTGGGGATCAGCTTATTGACCTTGATATAAAGTTCAGAGCTGTCTTCAGCCGGGCCAGAAATAATCAATGGGGTACGCGCTTCGTCAATCAGAATGGAGTCAACCTCATCCACCAGCGCATAATGCAGTTTACGCTGAACACGCTCTTCCGGGCTAAATGCCATGTTGTCACGAAGATAGTCAAAGCCATATTCATTGTTAGTGCCGTAGGTAATATCCGCCGCATATGCTTCGCGTTTAGCGGGTGCAGGCATACCTGGCAGGTTGATGCCCACACTCAACCCCAGAAATTCAAACAATGGACGGTTATTTTCAGCGTCACGCTGTGCCAGATAATCATTCACGGTGACTACGTGAACACCACGTCCAGTTAGTGCATTCAAATAAGCAGGCAAAGTCGCTGTGAGTGTTTTACCTTCACCAGTACGCATCTCAGCAATACAACGCTCATTCAGAACCATACCACCCAGTAATTGAACGTCAAAATGACGCATAGCAAATACACGTTTACTCGCTTCGCGTACTGTTGCAAATGCTTCAGGTAACAAATTCTCCAGCAATTCACCTTTTTCCAAACGAGTACGGAATTCGACTGTTTTACCCTTCAACTCTTCATCAGACAATTTTTCAAATTCGGGTTCCATGCGGTTGATGACATCAACAACTTTACGCATGCGACGCAGTGTACGATCATTACGACTACCAAAAACCTTAGTTAATAATTTAATCAGCATAGTTAGTTACATCTCAGATAAGGCTGCTATCTCGCAGCCAGCAAATAGTTATTTATTTCGAAATTTATAAAAAAACGAAGATTCAGAGGTAAGCAGCAGGGCCTGCACGAATACCTTGAGCTTTGGCAATCCAAAACACCAGGGTATGAGAAGATTGTGGTGTAACAGTCAGAAACTGTATATCTGAAACCGGCTCAGGTGGCTCAGGTTCCCTAATTAACAATGCATTCAGCGTTTCCAGCACAAGCTGCTGAATACAGGAAGAGCTTAACCGGGTACTTTGTTTTGCTGTTTCATTGCTCATAGGCTGGGAAACAGAAAAAGCAAAAGAAAGCTGCCGGATAACATTGCGTACAGCATGTTGTTGCCAGTAATTAACACCATTGGCAGGCTGACGTTGAACATTTTGCAATGAGAACAGGTTATCAAAAGCCGATAGAGCCTGATTTTGCCAACTCTGGCTGGGTGACGTATTAGTTTGCGGAATATTATCCGTAACACCCGAGAACATGGAAGGAACGCCAATACTTGCCGCAACCACCCCTAATAACAGATGTGACCAGAAATAACCTCTGCCAAATTGTCGCCAAAGATTTAGAATACCCATTAATCCTTCATCATATCGGAGCTATTTTTATTATGCGCGATAGCCGCCCACAATCATTAGATGTTCTTTTTGAAGACGCCGCTGCCGTTGAGAAAAACCCGCTACATGTTATCCAGCAACGTGCTATCGCGTTGTTAAAACTTAACCGAGCCGTTACCAGCCTACTTCCCGCACAATTACATCAGTGGTGCCGGGTCGCCAATTATCGCAAACAAATTCTGGTACTGGAAGCAGGAAACGCCAGTTGGATGACCAGACTACGTTACGAGCTGCCAACGTTACTCTCTGCGTTAAGAAGCGAAATTCTACCATCATTGTCTTCCATCGACATTAGGATTAATCCATCACTAATGATTAAGCATAACAATAGTGCGCAGAGCTTCGCAAAAACAACGAGTGACAATCACAAAACCTTACCGATACGTCAGTTAAGTCAGGAAAGCGCTAAGGAACTCATTATATTAGCGAATCGTAGTCCTAAGAAGCTGAAGGAAAGATTAGAGCGATTAGCTGCACTGGCCGGAGAGAGTGCCAGCACAGCTAAGAAGAAATACTAACGCTGAGTAAAGAACATCAGCGAGAACCAAATCACTGATAGCATAACCCACTGAGATGCATCATTGAGTTATCCTCTGGCACACTAAGCGTTATGCCATTACAGTTGATGGAGCACGAAAAGCCAGCGGCATTTCAGCTTCATCTTCAAAAGTGATCAGTTCCCATGCACTTTCTTGCGCCAAAACTGCCTGGAGCAGTTTATTGTTCAGCGCGTGACCAGATTTGAACGCAGTAAATGCGCCAATGATGTTATAGCCACACATAAACAGATCACCAATTGCATCCAGCATTTTATGGCGGACAAATTCGTCTTCAAAACGCAAGCCATCTTCATTAAGTACGCGGTAGTCATCAACAACAATCGCACAATCAAAGCTGCCACCTAAACATAAGCCTTTAGATTGTAAGTACTCAATATCACGCATAAAGCCGAAAGTACGCGCACGACTGATTTTGCGAACAAACGCTTCCGCTGAAAAATCCAGACAGTAACGCTGAGAACTTGAATCAATCGCAGGGTGATTAAAGTCAATAGTGAAATCCAGACTGAAACCATTATAAGGTGTCATCTCTGCCCACTTATCGCCCTCTTGCACACGCACAGCTTCTTTAATGCGCAGGAATTTTTTAGATGTATTCAGCTCTTCAATACCCGCATCCAACAGCAGGAAAACAAACGGGCTGGCACTGCCATCCATAATAGGAATTTCTGGCGCGTCAACTTCGATAATAATATTATCAATACCCAGCCCTGCAAGCGCTGCATTCAGGTGCTCGACCGTTGAGATTCGCACGTCATACTCATTTACCAGACAAGTACAGAGCATAGTATCACGCACGGATTTTGCATCTGCCGGAAAATCAACCGGTGGATTCAAGTCAGTGCGGCGATAGATGACCCCGGTGTTAGCCGGTGCTGGGCGCATTGTCAGCGTGACTTTCTTACCGGTGTGCAAACCGACGCCAGTCGCCTGAACAATACGTTTAAGTGTCCTTTGTTTGATCATCATTTTATCTCGCAATGTTATCCATCCTGCCAACCACTATACACTATGGCTGGCGGGGGAGTTTAGCACAAAAAGCGGAGAATCCAATTTTTTAGCTATTAATCGGCCTGTTTACGCAAAAATGCAGGAATATCCAAATAATCGGGTTCCTTGCTAGTTTGTGCGCTTTGGTCATTCACCACTTTTGCAGCGGGTTTATTTTCTTCTGACAGCGAAGACATACCGCCAGATATTTGCTGATGACGGTGTTCCATTACGCTTGACTGAGATGCTTTATTGGTAACCAGCGTAATTTCAGGGCGCTTATCCATACCAATACCCGTAGCAACCACAGTCACACGCAATTCATCATTCATGTCTGGATCCAGAGAGGTACCGATAACGACGGTTGCATTATCCGATGCAAATGCCCGAATAGTGTTACCCACAGTTTCGAACTCATCCAAACGCAGATCAAAGCCAGCCGTAATGTTAACCAGAACACCACGAGCACCTGACAAGTCGATATCTTCCAGCAGTGGGCTGGAAATCGCCATTTCAGCAGCTTCTTCCGCACGGTCTTCACCCTGCGCAATACCCGACCCCATCATCGCGTAGCCCATTTCAGACATCACGGTACGCACGTCAGCAAAGTCAACGTTCATCAGACCTGGACGTGTGATCAGTTCAGCAATACCCTGAACCGCTCCTTTCAAGACGTCATTCGCTGCCCCGAAAGCATCCAGTAGTGAAATACCGCGGCCAAGAACTTTCAGCAGTTTGTCATTAGGAATGGTAATCAATGAATCCACATGTTTGGATAGTTCAGTGATCCCTTGCTCAGCAAATGCCATACGTTTCTTACCTTCAAAATTGAAAGGTTTGGTAACGACGGCAACCGTCAAAATCCCAAGCTCTTTTGCGATTTCAGCTACCACAGGTGCTGCACCAGTGCCAGTGCCACCGCCCATACCCGCAGCGATAAATACCATATCCGCACCATCAAGAGCAGTGCGCAATGCATCACGATCCTCTTGCGCAGCAGTACGACCAACTTCCGGGTTTGCACCAGCCCCCAGACCTTTAGTAATACCATTACCAATCTGGATAGTCTGGCCGACAGCAGTTTTACGCAATGCCTGAGCATCCGTATTTACTGCAAAGAATTCAACACCTTCGATGCGCTCACGCACCATGTGCTCAACAGCGTTACCGCCGCCACCGCCGACACCGATGACCTTAATCACCGCATCATTGGTTAATTCTATTGGTTCAAACATAGTTTCTCTCCGCTTTATGCCTTTATATCGAGACCAAAAAAACAGATGCAGTCTCTGTATAAAATTAAAACTCTTTTTTCAGCCAGCTACTGACTTTTTTAAACCAGCGACTCACTGAAGCATGTTTTTCAATATCCGCATCACCATTAAGGTGAGAGGCTTTTCCGTAATGCAGCAACCCCACCGCTGTTGAATAATAGGGTTCCTGCGCATAGTCCGTCAGACCAGTAATATTAAGAGGTTGACCAATACGCACCTGAGCGTGGAATACACGCTGGGCACATTCAGCCAAACCATCAATCTGAGCACCACCACCGGTCAGGACAATACCCGCCGCCAGATGGTGTTTAACACCCTGCTGGCGTAACTGTTCCTGCAATCGCAGGATTTCATCATTCACTAAATTCAGTAATTCGATGTAACGCGGCTCAATGACCTCAGCCAGTGTCTGGCGCTGTAAGCTACGTGGTGGGCGCCCACCAACACTTGGTACCTCCACACTTTCATCTTTGCTAACCAACGAACCTAGCGCACAACCGTGGCGTACTTTTATCGTTTCTGCATCACTTGGTGGAGTACCAAAGGCATAAGCAATATCGCTGGTGACGACGTTACCTGCATAAGGGATGACTTTGGTATGACGCAGTGCTCCGCCGGTATACACTGCAATATCCATCGTCCCGCCGCCAATATCTACCACACAAACACCCAGTTCACGCTCGTCTTCAGTCAACACAGCATAGCTGGCAGCCAGCCCGGAAAAAATAAGCTGGTCGACTTTTAAACCACAGCGTTCAACGGCTTTTGCAATATTTTTCGCCATATCATTATGGCAGGTAATCAAGTGAACTTTCGCCTGCATACGCACGCCGGAAAGTCCCACCGGATTTTTAATGCCTTCCTGATAATCGATCGCATATTCTTGAGGAATAACATGCAGAATCCGGTATTCATCACGTACACGAACGGATTTGGCAGTGTGAACAACATTGTCTACATCTTCCTGGGTGACTTCCTCTTCAGAAATAGGAACCATCCCGATTTCATTCTGACAACTGATATGTTTTCCAGATAACGCCAGATAAACAGAAGAAATTTGGCAATCCGCCATTAATTCAGCCTGATCGATAGCCCGCTGTACACATTTAACAACCGATTCCAGGTCGTTTACACCGCCTTTATCCATACCGCGGGATGGACAGCTTCCCACCCCGATAATATTAACCATACCATCGGGCAGAATTTCACCAACAAGGGCAGATACCTTTGCTGTGCCAATCTCAAGGCCAACTACTAATTTTCTGTCCGTCGATTTGATCATTGTTGTTCTGCCTGCCTCTATATTATTGCCAGTAACTGTTTATTGCCCATTGACCCGGGCATTAGGAGCATCAATTAGTAAAGGTGCCCAACCTACCGCCGCACCACTGTCATAACGCAAATCCACATAATCTACTCTTTTCTCTGTGTTCTGCTGTAGCAGCGGATAAAGCTCGATAAAACGTTTAATACGGCCTGTTGTATCCATTCTTCCCAACTTCAGCCGGATATCATTATCCAGTGTCAGTTGCCAAGAGCGACGTGCAGTCATTGCCGCCACTTTCAGTTTCAATTTATTGGCAGCAAGAAGTTTAGCCATAGCCCGATAGCCATCCAGTACCTCTTTCTCGCTGCCTTGTGGACCATAAAGCATCGGAAAACTACTTTTAGCTTCCCATTCAGCCGGTATACTGAATACCAGCCCTTCTGCATCCAGCATCTGTGAGTCATTCCAACGCGCATAAGGAACATATTCTACCAGATGAATTCTCAGTTCATCAGGCCACTGTTTACGAACAGTGACTTGTCTGATCCACGGCATCCGTTCAATATGTTGCTGAATAATATTCACATCCTGCGTCATGAAAGTTCCCGGTTGCCCTAATGACAAAATTGCCTGCCGGATAGCATCATTGGTAGTGTAGTGACGCTCACCCGTTACCACTAGTTTTGAAATAGGCAATCTATTAGCATCTTTCATCCAGTTCAGGACTGCCCAGCCCCCCCAAACAATGGTCCCAAGAACCATCAGGAAGAAAATAAGCCCTGCCAAATAAGAGCCATTACTGGGGCGGGAACTGTTATTTTCGTTATCCCGTTCCCTTACTTTCAGGGCCGCTTGAGACATATCAATCAGCCAACTCCAGAATCTTTGCCACCAACTGTGAAAAACTTAACCCGGCCTGACGTGCCGCCATCGGCACCAGACTATGACTGGTCATCCCTGGGGAAGTATTCACTTCCAGCAGATAGAAACCACCATCAGTATCCATCATGATATCCACCCGGCCCCAGCCGCTGCATCCAACTGACTTATAAGCTTTAAGTGCCAGTTCTGTCAGTTGTTGCTCTTTTTCATCACTTAAGCCACTTGGACAAAAATACTTTGTTTCCTCAGACAGATATTTTGCATCATAGTCATAAAAAACAGCAGCGGGTTGAATACGAATAGAAGGTAAAGCTGTATCACCGAGGATAGCTACCGTGTATTCCGGGCCGTACAGCCATTTTTCTACCAGCAAGTCAGTGTCGTAACGAAATGCCGTTTCCAGCGCACCACGCAACTCTGAAATCTCGTTCACCTTAGTCATTCCAACACTGGAACCCTCCAGGCTTGGCTTAATAATTAATGGCAAACCTAAATCGGCTATATACTCTTTGAGTTGCAAATCAGTAAATTGTTCAAATTGCTTAGAATTAATTGGAACATAAGGTGAAACAGTTAGCCCGATCCCCTGCCATAACTGTTTTGTCCGCAATTTATCCATCGATAATGCAGAAGCCATCACGCCACTACCGGTATAAGGCAACTGCAAAAATTCTAAGACACCTTGCAAAGTACCGTCTTCCCCACCACGCCCATGAAGCGCGATAAAGACTTTCTCAAACCCCGCCTCTTTCAGCTGAGTTACAGGAAAATCTTTTGTATCAACCGGATATGCATTAATACCTGCTTCTTTCAATCCAGCCAGCACGGCTTGTCCCGATAACAGTGAAACTTCACGTTCAGCGGAAGTTCCTCCCAACAGTACCGCGACTTTCTCAGCCATTGTGTTTTTCCTCATTCAAAGATGGCTGTAATTTTGTTTCAGCCAGATTACGCGCTATTTTGCCGATATTCCCGGCACCTTGAACCAGAATTAAATCATTACCGTCCAATACCTGTGCCAACACAGCAGCTACTTTTTCCGGATCAGATACCAGAATGGGATCCAACTTACCGCGGCTACGGATTGTACGGCACAACGAACGGCTATCCGCCCCTGAAATAACGGCTTCGCCAGCAGAGTAAACATCCAGCATCAGTAATACATCGACCTGATTCAATACATTGGCAAAGTCATCGTAAAGATCACGGGTCCGGGTATAACGATGAGGCTGAAATACCATCACGATACGTTTATCCGGCCAACCAGCACGGGCTGCTTTAACAGTTGCATCCACTTCCGTTGGATGATGACCATAATCATCAACCAGCATTGCACTGCCCTCTTTGCCGTTAACATGTTTCAGAGAAAAACTCCCCAGAAAATCAAAACGACGCCCGGTACCCTGAAAACCTGCCAACGCAGCCAGAATATGGTTGCCAGAAATGCCTTCCTCAGTCGCAACAGCAACTGCTGCTGCTGCATTCAGCGCATTATGGCGACCCGGTGCATTCAATACGACCTTTAGATCAGCCATATCTTGACGACTGACAGTAAAATATCCCTGAGCCCCTTTTTGCTCATAATGAGTGATACGTACGTCTGCTTCCTCACTAAAGCCATAAGTCGTGATATAGCGTCCCACACGGGGGATTAACTCTTTGACAACCGGATCATCAATACACATCACCGCACGCCCGTAAAAAGGTAAGTTGTGCAGGAAGTTGATAAATGTCTGTTTCAGGTTTTCAAAGTCACCATGATAGGTATCCATATGGTCCGCTTCGATATTGGTAATTACCGCCACCATCGGCTGTAAATGCAGAAAAGAAGCGTCACTTTCATCAGCTTCTGCAATTAAATAGCGGCTGCTGCCAAGACGGGCATGTGTTCCTGCGGCTTTAACTAAACCCCCATTAACAAAAGTGGGATCTAAGCCAGCCTGTGCATAGATGCTGGAAACCATCGCTGTTGTTGTTGTTTTGCCGTGAGTACCGGCAATAGCAATACCATGACGGTAGCGCATCAGTTCTGCCAGCATCTCTGCTCTGCGAATGACCGGAATTCGAGCTTCACGCGCAGCGATAATTTCTGGGTTATCCGCCTGTATTGCGGTTGAAGCCACAACAACACTGGCATCCAGTACATTTTCAGGACGATGGTTAAAATAAATCTGAGCACCCAGTTTAGTGAGTTGTCGAGTGACTGGATTTGGCGCCAAATCAGATCCACTAATCTGATAACCTTCATTAGCCAACACTTCGGCGATCCCCCCCATGCCAGCACCACCAATGCCGACAAAGTGGATATGCCTGACTTTTCTCATCTCAGGCACGAAAGCTCTTAATTTCGCCAATTGTTGTGTATTCACGTTTTTTCTTCACTATATGGGTTTACTTCACCGTCCTGTTTAAGACGATCTGAATCATTTTTTCGCGGCATTGATTAATACCGCCGATACTCGCTCAGTTGCATCAATAATTGCTGCTGAACGGGCTTTCTCTGCCATTTTCAACAATTGTGGACGTTGCCACTGAATTAATAATTCGATGACTGCATCAACCGTAAATTGTGGTTGTTCCAGTATTTTTGCCGCGCCAGCCCTTTCCAGTGGTAACGCATTCCAGTACTGCTGGCGATCTTTATGCTGAAATGGGACAAAAATCCCAGGTAATCCAGCCGCTGCTATTTCACTAACCGTCAACGCGCCAGAACGGCAAATCACCAGATCAGCCCAAGCATAAGCTTGCGCCATATCATCAATAAATTCAGTAATCTTATGTTCGCATTTAACTGAATTGTTATAGGCATTCCGGACACTTTCTTTAGCCCCTTTACCTGTCTGATGCCAAACAGTAATTTTATCACCCATACGGGCAGCAATTTCAGGCATTGTCTGGTTCAGAATTCTCGCTCCCTGGCTGCCACCAACAACCAGAACCCGAATGGGGCCTTCACGCCCTGCCAAACGTTGCTCAGGTGTGGGTAATGCCAGCACATCTTCGCGAACCGGGTTCCCAACAACAGGCGCTTTGGGAAATGCGCCGGGAAATGCCTGTAAAACAGTTGTCGCGATTTTCGCCAACCACCGATTTGTCAGCCCGGCAATACCATTCTGTTCATGCAGGACAACCGGAACGCCACTCATCCACGCAGCAATGCCACCCGGACCAGAAACATATCCCCCCATTCCGAGCACAACATCTGGCTGATAACGACGTATAATCGCCTTTGCCTGACGAATTGCTTTGAAAATTCGTGCCGGCGCGACTAACAGTGCTTTGATCCCTTTACCACGCAGGCCAGAAATCTGAATAAATTCAATCTCAATGCCATGTTTTGGCACTAAATCAGCTTCCATGCGATCGGCTGTTCCCAACCAGCGAACTTCCCAGCCTTGGTCTTTTAAATGATGAGCCACAGCCAGACCCGGAAAGACATGCCCTCCGGTTCCACCTGCCATCACCATCAAACGTCGGGTTTTGCCACTCATCGTGGACTCCTTACAAACGCCTGTGCTTTTGCCAAGCGTGTTTCAAAATCAATTCTTAATAGCAATACGATAGCTGTCGACATAATCAGCAAACTTGAACCACCGTAACTAATCAGAGGTAAAGTCAGCCCTTTAGTCGGCAGCATACCCGCAGCTGCCCCAACATTAACCAGAGCCTGAAAGCTGAACCAGATACCAATCGAACAAGCCAGAAAACCGGAAAAACGCTGATCCATCTGCAATGCGCGACGACCTATAGTCATCGCGCGAAAAGCGACGAAGAATATCATTAACAACACCAAAACCACACCTACGTAACCTAATTCTTCTGCCAAAACAGAGAAAATAAAGTCAGTATGTGCTTCCGGCAGGTATGCCAGCTTCTGTACTGAATTTCCTAACCCCTGCCCTAAAAACTCCCCACGACCAAAAGCCATCAAAGATTGCGTTAACTGATAACCTTTGCCATACGGATCTTCCCAGGGATCCAGAAAGGAAGTTACACGGCGTATACGGTAAGGTTCAGCAATAATTAACAAAACTACCGCGAATACCCCTGAACCAATAATCGCCAGAAACTGCCATAGTTTTGCTCCCGCCAGAAATAACATGGCTAATGTTGTTACAAATAGCACTACCACCGTTCCCAGGTCAGGCTGAGCCAAAAGTAATACGGCCAACACGACCATCACGCCCATTGGCTTACAGAATCCCCAGAAGTTATTCCGTACTTCTTCTACTTTGCGCACCAAATAACTGGCGAGATAGCAAAACAAAGAAAGTTTCGATAATTCAGCAGGCTGAATTCTCAAAGGCCCAAGAGCAATCCAACGCGATGCACCGTTTACTGAGCTTCCTACCACCAGCACAACCAGCAGCAGAATAACGGAAATAAGCAGCATCAGGTTGCTATAGCGCTGCCAGAAATTCATCGGAATACGTAGTGTGATTAATGACAACCCGAAAGCCAGCAATAGGTAAATCGCATCACGTTTGGCAAACAGAAAAGGATCTTCTGCAAGACGCTGCCCAACCGGCATTGATGCCGAAGTCACCATGACAAAACCGATAATCCCCAATCCGAGTGTCAGCCAAACCAGTGTGCGATCGTACAACACCATATTGGTGACATCAGTTTCACGACCACCAATAACCCAGTCTTTTAATCTACTGAACCCCGGAATAGACATCAGCCCAACTCCTCTGCCAAACGGGCAAACTCATGACCGCGCTGTTCAAAATTACGGAACTGATCAAGGCTTGCACAAGCAGGAGATAACAGCACCATGTCGCCGGCAACCAATCGCGGTGCAATATCGCGTATCGCCTGTTCCATCGTTTCAGTCAATGTCGCCATTTCTGGACGGAGTTGTGTCAGTCGTTTCCCATCAAGGCCAAAGCAGTAAAGCCGAACTTTATTTCCACTAAGAAAAGGCTTGAGCGGTGAAAAGTCTGCTGACTTACCCTCCCCCCCCAACAACAAATAAAGAGTGCCATCCACCTTCAGACCATTAAGCGCCGCTTCCGTACTGCCAACATTCGTCGCCTTAGAATCGTTAATCCAGCGCACCCCATTCTTCAAATGGACAAGTTGGAAACGATGGTTAAGCCCCGGATAAACTTTCAATGCCGCCAAACTAGCTTTACGGGGAATCCCAACCGCATCGGCTAACGCCAGTGCAGCCAATCCATTGACGTAGTTATGCCGCCCTGTCAGTTTAATTTCATCTGTCGCCAGCAGTAATTGGTTGTGGATTTTCAAAAGTACACTTTCACTATCAAACTGGTAGTCACCACAATCGACACCAAAGCTGATACAACGGCTGTCCATACCCGTTTCAGGTAATGTCAGAGCATCCTGAGCATTCACAACGCATCTCTTCGCCTGATGATAAATTCTCAATTTAGCTGCCCGGTACTGAGATAAGCCCTGCGGATAACGGTCCATATGGTCTTCAGTCACATTAAGCACAGCAGCTGCCGCTGCTTTCAGGCTATATGTGGTTTCCAACTGGAAGCTAGAAAGTTCTAAAACATAAAGCTGACAGGATGTCTTCAATAATTCTAATGCAGGAAGGCCAATATTACCGCCCACCCCCACCTGCCAATTAGCCACTTTCGCCATTTCACCAACCAGGCTGGTGACAGTACTTTTGCCATTAGAACCTGTAATTGCGACTATCGGTGCTGTTGCTTCACGACAAAACAACTCGATATCGCCAACAATTTCAATGCCTGCATTAGCCGCAGCCTGCAATTCGACTGTTGTCAGAGCAATCCCTGGGCTTACAACAATCAAGTCAGCATCCATCAACCAGCCAGCATTCAGGCTTCCACTATGACACTCAACATCATCAGGTAAGTTATCTCTGCCAGGCGGTGTTGCACGGGTATCCATCACAAGGGGGATCACACCTCGCGCCATAAAAAAGTCAACACAGGAGAGACCCGTCAGCCCCAACCCAATAATGACGACTTTTTTACCCAAATAATCTGCCATGATTAACGTACCTTCAATGTTGCCAAGCCAATCAGTACTAACATCAGTGAAATAATCCAAAAACGCACGATAACGCGCGGTTCCGGCCAGCCTTTCAATTCATAATGATGGTGAATAGGCGCCATACGGAAAATACGCTGTCCACGCAGTTTAAAAGAACCCACCTGCAAGATGACTGACAGGGTTTCCACCACAAATACACCACCCATAATTACCAGCAAAAATTCCTGGCGCAGCAACACAGCAATGGTTCCAAGTGCACCACCTAATGCCAAAGAGCCCACATCACCCATGAAAACCTGAGCCGGATAAGTGTTGAACCACAGGAAACCTAATCCAGCGCCAACAATCGCAGTACAGACGATAACCAGCTCACCCGCATAGTTCAGGTAAGGAATATGCAGATAATTGGCAAAATTGACATTACCTGTTGCCCATGCCACAAGGGCAAAACCCGCCGCAACAAAAACGGTTGGCATAATTGCCAAACCATCCAACCCGTCAGTCAGATTCACCGCATTGCTGGTTCCGACAATCACGAAGTAGGTCAACAGAATGTAAAGCACACCCAGTTGCGGCATCACATCTTTAAAGAATGGCACGACTAATTGTGTTGCTGGGGTATCTTTCCCAACACTGTACATCGCAAATGCCACACCCAATGCCAGAGCGGACTGCCAGAAATACTTCCAACGGGCAATCAACCCCTTAGTATCTTTGCGCACAACTTTGCGATAATCATCCACGAAACCAACAATGCCGTAGCCAATCAGAACAGTCAGTACACACCAGACATAGGGGTTATTCAAACGAGCCCACAACAGTACAGAAATCGTGATTGAAAACAGGATCAACAATCCCCCCATCGTCGGTGTACCACGCTTGCTAAAGTGAGATTCCGGCCCATCATTGCGAACAACCTGCCCAATTTGTAATTTTTGCAGGAAAGCGATTAAACGCGGCCCCATCCATAATGCGATAGCCAGTGCAGTCAGCAGGCTGACGATGGCTCTAAACGTCAGATAAGAAAAGACATTAAAGCCGGTGTGATACTTGACCAGATATTCGGCCAGCCAAACTAACATGTGAAGCTCTCCTGTAATGCGCTGACGACATCTTCCATCGCAGTGCTGCGCGAACCTTTAACTAAAACGGAAATCACTGTGTGTTGTTGTAATAGTGGAACCAACGCTGCAACCAACGCGGCTTTATCCGCAAAATGCTGTCCACATCCACTCGCTTCACTAATGTGAACACTTAACGCGCCCACACTGAATACCTTATCGATACCCCCCAAAGCCGCAGCTTCACCAACCTGACGATGGTAGTCTTCTGATTGTTCACCCAACGCACCCATATCACCAACAACCATTACCCGGTAACCCGGCATTTGTGATAACACTTGAGCCGCAACGGTCATCGAACCGACATTGGCGTTATAAGTGTCATCAAGCAGCAATTTTCCTTCTGCCAGATTGATTGGAAACAACCGACCTGATACAGGTTTCAGCCCGGATAAGCCAAGACGGACATCTTTTAACGTTGCGCCAACAGAAATTGCCAACGCACTGGCAGCTAACGCATTGGCAACATTGTGTTTTCCCGGTAATGGCAAAGTGATTTCTGTGCTGCCAGCGGGAGTATGCAGACAAAAGTCCGTAGTCAACTGTTTGACCTGAATATCTGTAGCGTAAAAATCAGTATCTGATGCTTGTTGTATGGAAAAACGCTGTACTTTTTTGTCACCGATAACTTGTTGCCAGTGCGTCCAATCATTGCTTTCCATATTGATAATGGCAGTACCATTTTCTGGAAGACCGACAAAAATTTCCCCTTTCGCTTTTGCAATACCCGCCAGAGAACCAAAATCTTCCAAGTGTGCAGTAGACAGATTATTTACCAGTGCCGTTTCTGGTCGGGTCATTTCCGTGGTATAGGCAATCTCACCAATATGGCTTGCACCTAATTCAATCACGGCAAACTCATGTTGTTCTGTCAGTCTGAACAATGTCAGCGGCACACCGATATCATTATTCAGATTACCCACAGTATAGAGCGTATTACCGCACTGACGCAGAATCGCAGCGGTCATCTCTTTCACCGATGTTTTACCGGATGACCCTGTCAGCGCAACGACACGAGCGTGACTCTGTTGACGAACCCAGCCAGCCAATTTACCCATAGCCAGACGAGTATCTTTGACCACGACTTGCGGACAATGAACATCCAGTACACGGCTGACCAACAAAGCACTGGCCCCCGCATTTACTGCATCAACAGAAAAATCATGGGCATCAAAACGCTCACCTTTCAATGCAATAAACAGACTGTCATTTCCAACTTTGCGGCTGTCAGTAGTAACATCACTGATATAGATATCTGCGGCCTGCTGTTCAGTAACCTGTTTCAGTACGCCATCAGTAACTTGCGCCAGTTGTTGCAGTGTAAGGGAAATCATGCGATCACCCCCAGCAACCGGGCAACAGTCAATCGATCTGAGTAATCCAAGCGACGATGACCTACCAATTGATAATCTTCATGACCTTTACCCGCGATCAATACAACATCATCTGCTCTTGCCCGCATGATGGCACTGGTTACCGCTTCAACACGGCCATGAATCGCTATTGCTCGCCCCGGGTCAAGAAAACCCGTCAGAATGTCAGCAACGATTGCCTGTGGTTCTTCACTGCGCGGGTTATCATCAGTCACAATCACATAATCAGCCCACTGCTCTGCTACGCCTCCCATCAAAGGGCGTTTGCCTTTATCACGATCACCACCACAACCAAAAACGCACCAAAGCTTACCTTTACAATGCAAACGAGCAGCTACCAACGCCTTTTCCAATGCATCAGGCGTATGAGCATAATCGACAACAACAGTTGGTTTACTCGGTGCAGTGAATACTTCCATTCTCCCGCAGACAGGTTCTAAGCAGGAAGCTGTTTCAAGTAGTTTTTCTAGTGGATAATCCAATGCTAATAAAGTAGAAAGTGCCAACAACAAGTTGCTGACGTTAAATGCTCCCATCAGAGAGCTATCAATTGTACCGCCACCCCAACTAGACTCGAAAGTAATAGAGACACCTTTATCGTAATATTTTATTTCACGAGCCGCCAACCAACGCCCCTGCCAGTTTTCCGGCAAACGGTTTTCCATCGTCATAGCAACCGCTTGTGGTAAACGGGATAACCATTTCAGGCCAATATCATCATCAACATTAATGATTTGCTGTTTCACATTATGAGTAGAGAATAACAACCACTTAGCTGCTTCGTAGTGTTCCATATCACCGTGGTAATCAAGGTGATCACGGCTCAAATTGGTAAATACCGCCGCCTCAAATGGCAACGCTGCCACCCGCCCCTGAATCAACCCGTGAGAAGAGACTTCCATTGCCGCAAAGGTCGCACCTTGCCGAACAAGTTGTTGCAGATCCAGTTGAATATCAACGGCTGAACCGGTGGTATTTTCACTTGGCGCCACACGCCCCAGTAAACCATTACCAACAGTTCCCATCACTGCACTGATTTCACCCAATCCATGATTCCACTGAGTAAGCAATTGAGTAGTGGTTGTTTTTCCATTGGTTCCAGTGACACCAATCAGACGCAATTTATTACCAGGATGGCGATAAAACTCACCGGCTAATTGTGATAACTTATTATTCAAATCGCTCACATAAACAACCGGAACACCGTGCATAACCTGCACAGTCCCGTTATCAGCGCCGCTCTGAGCTTCTGCAATAACCGCCGCAACACCTTGTGCGATGGCCTGAGGAATGTAGAGTCGACCATCTGCCTGATGCCCTTTAATGGCAACAAACAGATCTCCGGCAGCCGATTTACGGCTGTCCAATGTCATTTCGCGTAACGCGCACTCTGGGGCATCAATACCCAATGGCGCGAGTAAATCGCGTAGATTACGATCTGCCACCTGTATCCTCTTTCTTATTAATCACAAATTCATTTTTATCACCTGCCGCCAAAGCATCCGGCTCCACATTCATGATGCGCAGAACACCGCCCATAATGGCACCAAATACCGGCGCAGAAACCGCACCGCCGTAATACTTACCTGCTTGTGGATCATTAATGATCACAACCAGTGCAAATCTTGGATTACTTGCAGGAGCAACACCTGCGGCGTAAGAGATATATCGATTAATGTATTTTCCATCCGGTCCGATTTTCCTCACAGTACCGGTTTTGATTGCGATCCGATATCCTTTTATCGCGGCCGTTGTTCCACCACCACCGGGTAAAGCGACACTTTCCATCATATGAACGACCGTGCGCATAATTGGTTCAGGAAATACTCTTGTGCCTGGCACGGGTGGATCAACTTTGGTAATCGACAGGGGACGATAAATCCCCATGCTGCCAATCGTTGCATAGACCCTAGCTAACTGTAACGGTGTTACCATCAGCCCGTAGCCATAAGAAAAAGTGGCTCTGTCAAGATCTGACCACCGTTGTTTATTTATTGGATATAAGCCACTGCTTTCTCCAACCAATCCCAAATTGGTCGCTTTTCCCAACCCAAAGCGTGAATAAACATCCACTAACTCTTTAGCAGGCATCGCTAACGCCAGCCTGGAAACACCAACGTTACTCGATTTCTGCAAAATACCCGTGATGGATAATTCTGAGTAACGGCCCACATCCCTAATTTCCTTACCGCTGATTCTATAAGGTATTGTGTTAATAACAGTATTTTCTTTGACAATACCATCATTTAGCGCGGCCATGACCACCATAGGTTTAACAGTGGAACCCGGTTCGAAAATATCGGTGATAGCACGGTTACGCATCGCTTCTTTTGACGTATTGATGCGATTATTTGGGTTATAAGATGGGCTGTTTGCCATTGCCAGCACTTCACCTGTATTAACATCCACCAATACCGCTGTCCCGGACTCTGCTTTATTAAAGGCAACCGCATTGGTCAATTCGCGGTAAACCAGTGCCTGCAAACGTTCATCAATGCTCAATACCAGATTGTGTGCCGCCAGACTATCAACAGAGGAAATATCTTCGATGACACGGCCGAAACGGTCTTTGCGTACCGTCCGCTCACCTGGCTGACCCGTCAGCCAGCGATCAAAACTTTTTTCGACGCCTTCAATACCCTGACCATCAACGTTAGTCACACCAATAATATGGGCAGTTACCTGACCTGACGGATAATAACGCCGGGATTCCTGACGCAAATAAATTCCCGGCAATTTCAGTTTATGAATATAATCACCAACCGATGGGTTAACCTGACGCGCCAGATAAACAAAGCGACCTTTAGGACTAGCACTAATTTTGCTGGTAAGTTGTTCAACTGGCAGATTAATCGCATCCGACAAGGCTTTCCATCGGGTATCATCAGTAATTCCCCCTTTTTCAAATACCTCTTTCGGATCTGCCCAGACAGCATTTACCGGAACGCTGACAGCCAGGGGTCGCCCCATACGATCGCTGATCATGCCGCGTGCAGTCGGAATTGACTGCACGCGCAGGGAACGCAAATCCCCTTCTTTAACCAATTGCTCCGGATTGATGACTTGCAAGTAAGCCACTCTCAGCAACAAGCAAACTAAAGCAAGGGCAATACCTCCACACAGCAAGGCAAAACGCCAGCTAACAAAACTGGCTTTATCTTCTTGCCGTTTTAACTTCGCGCAGCGTGCTGCTTTCATCGCTTACCTTATCATCATCAAATTGACTCACTGTGAAACAACAATGTTTTCCTGTGCAGGATTAACATGCTGCATATGCATTTTTTCAACGGCTATCCGTTCAACCCGGCTGTGATCACCAAGGGCGTTTTCTTCAAGGATCAGATTACGCCACTCAATATCTAACGCATCACGTTCCAATACCAAATGTTCTCTTTCAGCCGTCAACAAACGGGTTTCATGTGCCGTGGTTACAACACCTATGGCTGAAATCATGACAGCTATTAGAAGAATTAACGGTATCTTGGCATTCCTAAACAAATCGCTGCCGATAATACCGGTTAACCCGTGACGTTCACCTGCCATTATTCGCTAACTTTTTCAGCAAAACGCAGAACAGAGCTACGAGCCCGCGGGTTATCAGCCACTTCTTCCTCAGACGGTTTCATCTTGCCAACAGATTTCAGGCTACGCCCACCTTGCGCTTTCAGTTGCTCTTCTGTCAGTGGCAATCCTGCCGGCACCTGTGGCCCACGACTGTTATGACGAATAAAACGCTTAACAATGCGATCTTCCAGTGAATGAAAACTGATAACTGAAAGCCGCCCTTTTGGTGCAAGCGCCTGTAATGCACCATCCAGCGCCTGCTCAATCTCTTCCAGCTCACTGTTGATATAAATCCTGATAGCCTGGAAGCTCCTTGTCGCTGGATGTTTATGCTTCTCTTTCACCGGACTGGCCTGTGCAATCAAATCGGCCAGCGCTTTTGTCCGGGTAATGGGTTCTTCCTGATTACGTGTGACAATTGCTCTAGCAATACGTTTAGCGAAACGTTCTTCACCAAACGTTTTCAACACCCATGCAATATCATCCGCGTCTGCTTTCATTAGCCATTCTGCCGCTGACTGCCCACGAGTCGGATCCATCCGCATATCCAGTGGCCCATCACGCATAAAAGAAAAACCACGTTCCGGGTCATCCAGTTGCGGTGAGGAAACACCTAAATCCAGTAATACACCATCAATTTTGCCAGTCAGCCCAACTTCTTCTACATGGTGAGCCAATGCAGAAAATGGGCCATGTATTATTGAAAAACGCGGATCTGTGATCGCTTTTGCTGCTTCAATTGCCTGCGGATCACGATCAATGGCAATTAAACGACCTGTTGTCCCCAGTTGCGACAAAATCAGACGCGAATGCCCACCACGGCCAAATGTGCCATCAATATAGATTCCATCTTCACGAATATTCAGTCCATTGACTGCTTCATCCAGCAATACACTGGTATGTTTAAAATGACTGTTTGCCATGTTTATAGTGATAAGTCCTGTAGCCGTACTGATAAAGGTTCCTGAGTAGATCGCTCAGCCGCAATGTCATCCTTAACCTGTTGATACCAAGTCTGCTCATTCCACAATTCAAATTTGTTGAACTGACCAACCAGCATGACCTCTTTGGCTAGCCCTGCGTGCTGGCGCAGTGTATTAGCTAACAAAAGACGTCCTGCACTATCCATTTGGCATTCACTGGCATGACCTAAGAGCAAACGTTGTACCCGGCGCTCCGCCGGATTCATGCTGGATAAGCGGGAGAGCTTTTCTTCAATAATTTCCCATTCAGGTAGTGTATAAAGCAACAGGCAGGGCTGACGGAGGTCAATGGTACACACCATTTGCCCTTGTGATTCCTCGTTTAGCATAACCCGGTATCGGGTAGGTACGGCGAGCCGCCCCTTGCTATCGAGATTAACCAGCGTTGCTCCACGAAACATCTTCAGGTTGCCTTAGGCGATCAAAAATTACCACTTTATCCCACTAATCCCCACAATAAGGAGTTTACGGATGGGACGAAAACCTTGTCAAGCCAGAGCCGATGCGCTTTAGCTATATTTGGTAGAAGAATTTTGGCCGTTAAGGGGGATAATTATTAAATTTAGCAATATCAATAATAATTAAGGCTATGATAATTTTGAATAATTTTACAAGCAAAGGAGAATAAACGTTTACGACAAAATAATGAAAAAATAATTGTGTTATTAATTTATTTACATAATTTACATTTCATTACTATTCGACAACTGTACAGAAATATTTATCATTTCATTTGATACATTCAACGTTAAAACCAATTGGTAATAAAAAATACCACACAATAAATACTATTAAAATCAAATTAATGTATAAATAGCAGTAAAAATAAAGCAGAAAATAGACAAACACTAATCTAAAAAGACGTTGTTACCGGCCCTTTCTTCTACTAAATAATTTATGTATGAACGAAATTGTATTTGAGCGCGCTAAAACACTCAGATAAAAATGGCCTTACAAGTTGCCCTTGCATATTTTTTTACAACTCTGGTAGCAAAAGCGCCCCATCAAAGAATTAATGAGGAGCTTTTATCATCATTTCCGACTCAAGCTTCCTCGCCGGCATAAGTCACGGTGTATCCGTGTGATACCTGGTCCTGGTTTTTGCTTTTCATCCAGACTCGCCAATACCAGTTCCAATACCCGTTCCGCCACTTCACGATGACGCTGCGCGACAGAAAGCACCGGACATTCGAGGAAATCCAATAATTCATGATCACCAAAAGTCGCAATTACCAATTGATTGGGTAACCGGCCACTGTGTTTAAGCGTAACATCCATGACTCCCTGCAACAGAGCAAAAGAGGTAGTGAACAACGCCTGTGGCATTGGGTGAGTTTCCAACCACTTGGCGAACACTTCAGCCGCAGCATCACGCTCATAGCTGTTTGAGTAAAGGTACATAACCTGACGAAGGTCATCTTTCCATGCTTCACGAAATCCCTGTTCACGCAGAAAACTGACTGACAGTTCAGGCAATGCGCCGAGATACAGCACAGATTCAGCAGGGAATTGACGAAACTCTTGTGCCAACATCTTTGCATCTTCAAAATCATCGCCCACTACGCTGATAAAATGTTCATTTTCTAATGCACGATCGAGCGCAACAATAGGTAAAGAGCGGTTTGCCCAGCGCTGATAAAAAGGATGCTCCGGCGGTAATGCAGTAGAAACAATCATTGCGTCCACCTGCCGTTGTAACAAGTGCTCAACGCAGCGCATTTCATTATCAGGCTGATCTTCAGAACAGGCTATCAATAATTGATAACCACGCTGACGAGCCTGGCGCTCGAGATAATTCGCAATGCGGGTATAGCTGGTATTTTCTAAATCTGGAATAACCAGACCAATAGAGCGAGTGCGTCCTGCACGGAGACCGGCTGCCACAGCATTAGGATGGTAATTATGCTCTTTGACCACTGCCATCACTTTTTCTACCGTTTTATCACTGACACGGTATTGTTTGGCTTTACCATTAATCACATAACTGGCCGTTGTGCGTGAAACACCTGCAAGGCGGGCGATTTCATCCAGTTTCACATTAACTCCTTCATAGACACCAAAAAAAGCCCTACTTTATCGCAGAGCCTCATAAATGTATGTATATTGCCCCGCAGTTTGCGATTTTTCATCGCATAATTTTATCCCCACGAGATACACCAACAATACCGGAACGAGCAACTTCAACAATTTCAGCAACATCACGAACGGCATCTAGAAATGCATCCAGTTTATCGCTGGTTCCTACCAGTTGTACGGTATACAAGGTAGAAGTCACATCAATGATCTGCCCACGGAAGATATCGGTGCTGCGCTTAATCTCTTCACGTCCATATCCACTGGCCTGCAATTTCACCAACATAATCTCACGTTCTACATGAGAACCCGCTGCCAACTCGCTGACTCGTAACACATCCACCAGCTTGTGCAATTGTTTTTCAATCTGTTCAAGTACCCTGGCATCGCCCTTAGTCTGAATTGTCATTCGCGATAATGTTGGATCGTCAGTTGGCGCCACAGTTAAACTTTCAATGTTGTAGCCACGCTGAGAAAACAGACCAACAACACGGGACAAAGCCCCCGATTCGTTTTCAAGTAATACAGATAAAATCCGGCGCATAATCAGGTTCTCTCCGTTTTGCTTAACCACATCTCATCCATTGCTCCTCCACGGATCTGCATAGGATATACGTGTTCAGTTTCATCCACTGTGACATCAACAAATACCAGCCGCTGATTTTCAGTCACCTCTCTCAAGGCTTCTGCCAATTTACCTTCCAGCTCGTCATAACTCTGGATAGAAATGCCAACATGACCATAAGCCTCAGCCAGTTTGACAAAATCAGGCAAAGATTCCATGTAGGACTGAGAGTGACGGCCTGCATAAATCATGTCTTGCCATTGTTTTATCATTCCCAGGAAACGGTTATTCAAGTTCAAAACCAGTACCGGCAGCCCATATTGCAACGCCGTGGATAATTCCTGAATATTCATCTGAATACTGCCATCCCCCGTCACACAGACTACTGTTGCTTCCGGTTTCACCAGTTTGACCCCCAACGCAGCCGGTAAGCCAAATCCCATCGTCCCTAAACCACCGGAACTGATCCAACGTCTTGGCTTGTTAAATGGATAATGCAATGCAACAAACATCTGATGCTGTCCAACATCCGAAGTGACATAAGCTTCACCTTTCGTCAAACGATAGAGAACCTCGATAGCCGCTTGCGGTTTAATCTTTTCACCACTGCGATCAAAATTGAGGCATTTACGGCTACGCCATTGCTGAATAGATAACCACCAATCTTTCAGCGCATCCGGGTCCTGTGTGTCTTCCTCTGTCTCCAACAGTTCCAACATTTGCCGCAGCACCGGTTTAGCATCACCAACAATAGGTATATCTGCGGCAACAGTTTTCGAAATTGATGTTGGATCGATATCAATATGCAAAACAGTTGCTTCCGGGCAATATTTTGCCAAATTATTGGTTGTGCGATCATCAAAACGTACACCAACAGCAAAAATCACATCGGAATTATGCATTGCTTTGTTAGCTTCAAATGTACCGTGCATACCGAGCATTCCCAAGCTTTGCTGGTGAGTTGCCGGAAAACTGCCTAACCCCATCAGGGAGCTTACAACAGGAATATTGAATTTTTCTGCCAATACCAGCAATTCTGCTGAACAATCTGCATTAATTGCCCCACCACCCACATATATGATGGGTTTCTTCGCATTCAACAGTTTTCTTAGTGCCCGTTTAATCTGCCCTTTATGCCCTTGCACCGTCGGATTATAAGAGCGCATGCTTATCTGCTCAGGATAAATATAGGGGAGTTTTACTGCCGGATTTACCGTGTCTTTTGGTAAATCAATGACTACCGGCCCCGGACGACCACTGGCGGCCAAATAGAAGGCTTTTTTCAGTACCTTCGGAATATCTTCCGCTTTTTTCACTAAAAAGCTGTGTTTCACGATCGGTCGGGAGATCCCCACCATGTCACATTCCTGGAATGCATCATTACCAATCAAGGAACTGGCTACCTGACCGGACAATACAACCATTGGAATTGAATCCATATAAGCTGTCGCAATGCCCGTGATGGCATTGGTCGCACCTGGCCCGGAAGTGACCAATACCACACCAACTTTCCCTGTAGAACGGGCATAGCCATCAGCCATATGAACCGCACCCTGCTCATGGCGTACCAGGATATGTTCAATTCCCCCAACCGTATGCAAGGCATCGTAAATATCCAGTACTGCGCCGCCCGGATAACCGAATACATGTTCAACGCCCTGATCAATTAACGATCGGACGACTATTTCAGCTCCTGATAACATCTCCATAGGTTTTCCTCCAGGCTCTGTTTGCAAGTTAATAATCGGAAATTATTTCCATTTTTATTTAATAATATGGATAGCCTCTCAGCTGTCATTGTTGCTGAGTTAATTAACATAACCCCAGAAACGCGTGTTAGCAATTGCCAGTCAAATTTTAAAAATGACCGGCATATCGCCATCCCCTATTTTCTTTCGGCTATTTCTATTGCAATCCATATCATCCTATTCCACCTACAAACACGACAATACGGAGCAAAAAACAATGTGTCCTATCATGAATTCATTTTTTTATCACGTCGTAAGCCATATTGATTCAAATGATTCACTGACATAACTGCGTCATAAACATGGAAAGACCTGACGCATTTATATACATAAAGGCATTCTTATTCACAACATTGAATTATCTTTTAATACCTTCTCCAGATTAGAAAAAGTCGTGAAACCATCATCATCCAGAAAGTGTCCTCCATCAGGGAAACCGTGCAATTCAGCACAGAGCTGTTGACTCAAATCTAATGTAAACTGTGGAGGTACAGTCTCATCATTAAGCGACAATATCGCCACTCGCCGCTCTATTTTTTGTATGAGCAGACGAAAATCCAGGCTCACATCAGTAAACGCACTTAATTCAGGTAAAGTCGGTAATTTTTCAGAGAACCCTGAAATTAATACGACACCACCGATAGTGACATCATCAGGCAAAGAGGCGATATAACGAAGTGTAGCAATACAACCTAGACTATGACCGATAAAAAGCGTCCTTTCATTCGGATTAAGTATGCTCTGTTGCAATCTTTCTTGCCATAAATGAGGTGAAGGGGCATGAGATTCAGGCATTTCCGGCACAATAACAGAGGTATTTAACCTTTCATACTGGCCTTTAAGCCAGGGAAACCAGTGACGATTAGGAGCAGCTAAAAAACCATGAACAATCACTACATTATCAAAATTCATTTTATCAATTCACCCAATTATTCAAAATGTGTTTTATTTATGATGCAAACAAGCATAAAATGCTATAAATTAAGTTTATAACTATATTTTTCATATACTTTTTCAGAATTAATACAATTACATAGCTCCCTAATCTCTTGGAAATAAGATGTTCTATCTACAGGAATAGCATATGTTACCAACAAAGAAGCACTCTATAATTAGCAGAAAAAACAGCGGTATTCTTTGAAATTAATATAAAATTTTTCATTATAGAAATCATCTGATAATTCTTTAAATAACAAGAGTTAAATCTGTGATATCTGATAATTACAGTGGATATCAAGGAGTGTAATTTATCTGAAATTTTCAAAGCTCGAATACCGTTTATTCGTCCGATATTGAAACCTTTAAAAGCCGGGTATTCCTGGGATGAATCCGAGGTGGAATGATCTAATACCACCCCGAATTTCCCCTAATAATCAGCTTACGCGAATAGCGATGACTTTATATAGACCCTGAAGATCAGTTCTGATACATGGATTCTATTTCTTTATAGTAACGCTGCATAATAACTTTCCTCCGCAATTTCAGCGTTGGCGTTAACTCACCCGTTTCCATTGAAAATGGCTGTGGCAGTAATATAAAGCGCTTTACCTGATCGAAGTGAGCAAGGTTTTTCTGAATCTCTTTCAGACGTTGTTCAAACATAGCCATAATGTGGCTATTACACAGTAATTCAATCCGATCATGATATTTGAGATTGATTGATCTTGCGTATTCTTCCAATGCATCATAACTAGGCACGATAAGGGCGGATACAAATTTACGTGCATCAGCAATAACAGCAACATGCTCAATAAAACGATCTTGCCCCAAAGTACCTTCAATCATTTGTGGGGCAATATATTTACCGTTTGATGTTTTCATCAAATCTTTCAGGCGCTCAGTAATAAACAAATTACCATTTTCATCTAACTTACCGGCATCACCTGTACGCAACCAACCGTCTTGAGCGAATGCTCTGTCAGTTTCTTCCTGATTATTGAAATAGCCTTTCATCACAATTGGGCCACGCACCTGTATCTCATCTTCTTCACCGATACGGACGTCAATCCCAGGCAATGGTGTACCAATAGAACCAAGCACATAACCTTGTTCTTGCCAACAGGAAACCGTGGCACAGGTCTCTGTCATACCATAGCCATATTTGATATTTACGCCAACAGCAAGGAAAAACAGGATAATCGTTTCATCCAGACGTGCACCGGCCGCAGGTAAAAAACGAGCTCGGCCACCCAAGATATTACGCAGTTTGCTCAATACCAATTTATCGGCCAGCCGATGCATTGCCGTTGACCAGGGACAGCTTTTTTTACCTTGCAACTTACGTAAAAACTGACGCTCACCACATTTAATCGCCCAGTTAAATAATTTTCTCCGATGCCAAGGTGCCTGAGAAACCTTTTCAAAAATCACACTGTAAATTTTTTCGTAAAATCTCGGCACTGCACACATCACTGTCGGGCGAATATCCGCCATAGCCTGACGAACAAAATTAGTATCAGTCAGATAAACATTTTGTGCGCCTGTATGCATCACATAAAAGCTCCATGCGCGTTCGAAAACATGGGATAGCGGCAGGAAACTCAAAGAAACATCCTGATCAGTTAATGTCAGACGATGATCATGTGAATACAGCTGATAAGCTAAATTACGGTAATCAAGCATGACACCTTTAGGCTCACCGGTTGTACCGGATGTATATATAACCGTAAAAAGATCGTCCAGATTATGGTTAGCAATACGGGTTTCCAACTCAGACTGATGTTGTAATTTATTATCAGTCATAAAGTCAGATAAATGCTGTGCTAATGAACAATCGCGCAAATCGACTGATTCATCTAATACTATAATGTGACTTAGCTGGGGACATCGTTCTGGCAAAGTGACAGCGACATCATACTGCACCTGCCCACCAACAAACAGAATACGCACACCGGCATCATTAAGAATGAAACCAGCCTGTTCCCGACTACTGGTTGCATACAAAGGAACAGTCACTGCCCTGAGTTGTAATACCGCGATATCTGTCAGTGACCACGCCATGCTGTTATGTGCAAAAAGGCCAATTTTTTCCTGTACATCAACCCCAATTTCCAGCAATGCACGGCTAATGGCTTTTGTCTTTTTGTCAATATTATTCCAGCTTAATTCGAGTTGTTCATCTGAAGACCATTGGCGAAAAGCAATTCTCTCTGGGTTTTGTTTAATTTGTTGCTGCAACCGGTTTATCAAGTGATAAGGATGTAAATTTTCAGTTATCACAATTCTTTTCCTGTTAGAAAAATTTTCTTCTCATTAGAGAAAAATAGTGGCTTTATTCTCTAATAATGCCTTTTTGCATCACTAATTCGCTTTTCAGCTTACAGGTGTTAGCTATTTTCCTTGCAGTCTACCTATTCCTGCACAACAGGAAAAGAATATTTATCAAAAGTTGATAAATTTGTGATAAAATGAAAAACTCACTACCTGTTTATCCAATAGTGAGTTTCAAGTTAATTAACTACCGCTAAGTTGGCTCAACAGCGATTTCATCCACTGATGCCCTTTATCTTTTGTTGTAGATTCGTGCCAAATCAAATAGCACGGACGGCTTACCTTATCCCATGGTAATGAAACAGCTCTTATTGCTAATTGTTCGCTGTAGTGTTCAACCAACCATCTTGGAGTAACCGCAACCAAATAAGTTTGAGATACAATATGCAGCACGCTATTCAAATCAGTTCCCTGATAAACCACAGAATGCAGACGTTCGCTACAATCATAGTAGGGAGCACTGAACGAACCGGCATTATCCAATGATACAACTGCATGATGTTCTTCATACAACTGCTGTTCACTAATACTGTTTTCAATTCTGGCATGATTATTGGAAACGGCCAGGACCAACTCATCATTGAATAACGGGTAATGATGAAAATCCATACGTTCCAGCTGTGTATAGCTAATGACAAACTCAGTTTCCTGATACCTGAGCTGATGCTCAATATTATCATGCAGAGATGATCGAATCGTAACACCCAGATTTGGTGTATTTTGTTTTACCTGTTCAACTATTTTTGCTGCCAGTCTAATATCTAAAGGGCTGCAAATTGAAAGATTAAAAACCCTGTCGCTATTATCAGGCTCAAAACCAACCCCAGGTAACTCATTATATACCAGCTGTAATGCCTGACGGACAGGACCAAATAATTGATGAGCTCTTGCCGTCGGTTGTATTCCACGCCCATAACGTACAAATAATTCGTCATTGAACATTAACTTCAAGCGAGAAATCGCATTACTAACAGCAGGTTGTGACATTCCCAATATCTGTGCCGCACGTGTTACATTCTGCATTTGCATCACTGCATCAAAAACAGTCAGCAGATTTAGATCCACATTGCGTAAATGAATTTCACTTGGATCTTTTTTGGTTGCAGTTACTGAGGTGTATTCAGCCATTGTTTAACTCCACTAAACTCATTCAGATGACCCCGGCTAATAACAAAACATCGGAAATACCTTCATTCATTGCTCAGATATTACGATGACTTTTACTATTAACGAGATCAATTATCTTAATCATTTTGATGATAAATAATTAAGACTCGTCCTTGTACAAATCTGAATACGCATAGCTAACCAGCGCATCCCCTTATTAATGTTAAAAATATATAATCTCAGTTAGTAGAAAATGTAGATGCTCATTATTTATTTACAAAAAAGTACAATTGTGTTAACAATTTATTCACCCTAGCATTCCGTATGTGATGATAAATCAAAGAATGACCCAATTCATAATAAAATTACTGAATTATTATTATTAAACAATTTTATCAGAGTCATTATATTATGAAATTATTTTTTCAACGATATATAACATAACTTCCTATTTATACCTATTTGTCAATGACAAACGATGTTTTTCAGAAAAATACAAATCCACTTCCAGCTCCCGGCACGAAAATACTTAATTTTAATTAATCAGTATAATGCGCTATTTTTTATATAAATCTGAGTTTATCACTCAAGTCTAACCCAAACATAAAAGGACAAAATAAAATCTTTTTAAATATAAACAGATCAACACTTCAATTTGCAGTCATAGCAAAAGCAAAACCAAGAATCATATGCCTAAATGAATTCTTGACATCACTTTTAAGATAACGTATCAATAAAAGCATCCGAGTCCCAAACACTCATTAATACTTAATACTATTGAAAGGTTGGATCAATATGATTCACTCAATTTGTCTACTAAGCCTACTACTAATCGTATCTGATATGCGCGGTATGCTGGTGGACAGAAAACAGAGTTGATTCAAACCAGACATAAACAAGAACCCGCGCCATGCGCGGGTTTTTTTTACCTGCTGGGCGCCAAAAATAACCACGAGAGGAGCATGATATGAGCCAGCAAGTTATTATCTTCGATACCACATTACGTGATGGAGAACAGGCATTACAAGCCAGTTTAAGTGTGAAAGAAAAGCTCCAGATTGCATTGGCTTTGGAGAGAATGGGTGTTGATATCATGGAAGTTGGTTTTCCGGTTTCCTCTCCTGGTGACTTTGAATCTGTACAGATGATCGCCAGGCAGATAAAAACCAGCCGTGTTTGCGCCTTAGCCCGTTGTGTAGAAAAAGACATTGATGTTGCCGCTGAAGCATTAAAAGTTGCAGAGGCTTTTCGAATCCACGTTTTCCTGGCTACCTCCAACTTACATATCGAATCCAAACTGAAAAAAACATTCGAAAATGTTATGGAGATGGCCGCTCAATCAATCAAACGGGCACGTCGTTACACTGATGATGTTGAATTCTCCTGTGAAGATGCCGGCCGCACACCGATTGATAATCTGTGCCGGATTGTTGAAAACGCCATCAAAGCAGGTGCAACGACGATTAACATTCCAGATACTGTCGGTTACACCACACCCTATCAATTTGGCGGAATCATCACTAACTTGATCGAACGTGTTCCTAATATTGACAAGGCGATATTATCCGTACATTGCCACGATGATTTGGGGATGTCTGTCGCCAACTCTATCAGCGCGGTACAATCTGGCGCCCGTCAGATAGAAGGAACGATGAATGGTCTGGGTGAACGTGCCGGCAACTGCTCGCTGGAAGAAGTGATCATGACAATAAAAGTCCGCCAGCAAATGTTAGGCGTTTATACTAATATCAATCATCAAGAAATTTACCGTACCAGTCAGTTAGTCAGCCAGTTATGTAATATGCCGATCCCGGCGAATAAAGCGATTGTTGGTAGCAATGCATTTTCCCACTCATCCGGTATTCATCAGGATGGTATACTGAAAAATCGTGAAACTTACGAAATTATGACGCCGGAATCCATCGGCCTAAAAGAAATTCAATTGAATCTGACTTCCCGTTCCGGTCGTGCAGCCGTGAAACACCGTATGGAAGAGATGGGGTATCAGGATAAAGATTACGATCTGGATAGCTTATACCAAGCCTTTTTGCGTCTGGCAGATAAGAAAGGCCAGGTATTTGACTATGATTTGGAAGCGTTAGCTTTCATCAATCTACAACATCAAGAGCCAGAATTTTTCCGTCTGGATAACTTTAATGTCCAATCTGGCTCCAACGTGATAGCAACAGCAGCGGTACGTTTAGCGTGTGGTAAAGAGATAAAATCAGAAGCAGCCACCGGTAACGGTCCGGTAGATGCTATTTATCAAGCGATCAGCCGAATGACGGAATACCCAATTGAGCTGGTTTCTTATCAGTTATCAGGTAAAGGGCAAGGGAACAATGCGCTGGGTCAAGTCAATATCGTTGTCGAATGCTTTGGACGTCGCTTCCACGGCATGGGGCTCGAAACAGATATCGTTGAATCCTCAGCCAAGGCAATGATTCATGCGCTGAATTGTATCTGGCGCGCAGAACAAGTTAAGAAAGAGAAACAACGCATACAGCGAAATACAAAGGAAATGGTGTAACCATGTCGAACAGTTATCATATTGCAATTTTACCCGGTGATGGTATTGGTCCTGAAGTTATGGCGCAGGCTCATAAGATACTGGACGCAATCCGTAAGCGTTTCAATATCCGTATCACCACCAGCGAATATGATGTAGGTGGGATTGCTATCGATCGTCACGGCTGTCCACTGCCGGCAAAAACCATAGCCGGTTGTGAACAGGCTGATGCCATATTGTTCGGCTCCGTGGGAGGACCTAAATGGGAACATTTATCGCCAGCAGAACAACCTGAGCGCGGTGCGCTGTTGCCATTACGCAAGCATTTCAAGCTGTTCAGCAATTTGCGCCCTGCCCGCTTATATGCCGGATTAGAAATATTTTGTCCTTTACGCAGTGATATTGCAGCCAAAGGCTTTGATATTTTATGTGTCCGTGAATTAACAGGCGGTATCTATTTTGGTCAACCCAAAGGACGTGAAGGCCAGGGTAAATATGAACGCGCATTTGATACTGAAATTTATCACCGCTTTGAAATTGAGCGCATTGCCCGTATCGCCTTTGAATCAGCCCGCAAACGCCGTAATAAAGTGACGTCTGTTGATAAAGCAAACGTGTTGCAGAGTTCCGTGTTGTGGCGGCAAGTGGTTAGTGAGATTGCAAAAGAGTATTCAGATGTAGAAATCAACCACATGTATATTGATAATGCCACCATGCAGTTGATTAAAGATCCGTCTCAGTTTGATGTGTTGCTGTGCTCCAATATTTTCGGTGATATTTTATCCGATGAATGCGCCATGATTACCGGTTCCATGGGAATGCTCCCTTCCGCCAGCCTGAACGAGAAAAGTTTTGGCTTATATGAACCGGCTGGTGGCTCTGCACCGGATATTGCCGGAAAAGGCATTGCTAACCCGATAGCCCAGATCCTATCTGCCGCTTTACTGTTGCGTTACAGCTTAAGTCATCATGATGCTGCAAATGCGATTGAACAGGCAGTTAACCATGTGCTGGAACAGGGCTATCGCACAACAGATTTAGCCGGAAATGGCAAAGCAATCAGCACTGATGAAATGGGCAGCGTTATCGCCCGTTATGTAGCCGAGGGTATTTAACATGGCTAAGACTTTATATCAGAAATTATATGACGCTCATATTGTCCGGGAAGTCCCGGACGAAACCCCGTTACTCTATATTGATCGCCATTTGGTTCATGAAGTGACCTCCCCGCAGGCGTTTGATGGCTTGCGCACGAAAAGCCGACCGGTGCACCAACCAGGTAAAACGTTCGCAACAATGGATCATAACGTATCCACGCAGACAAAAGATATTAATGCCTGTGGTGACATGGCACGTATTCAAATGCAGGAGCTGATGAAAAACTGTGCCGAATTCGGTATCACATTATATGACCTTAACCATCCCTATCAGGGAATTGTTCATGTGATCGGACCGGAACAAGGCATGACCCTGCCGGGAATGACGATCGTTTGTGGTGATTCCCATACCGCAACCCATGGCGCATTCGGCTCACTGGCTTTCGGTATTGGTACTTCTGAAGTTGAACACGTACTGGCAACCCAAACCCTGAAACAAGCCCGTGCTAAGACGATGAAAATCGAAGTAGTTGGTGATGTCGGTGATGCGATTACTGCCAAAGATATCGTTCTGGCAATCATTGGCAAAACAGGCAGCGCGGGGGGTACAGGTTATGTGGTTGAATTCTGTGGTAAGGCGATTGAAGCGCTGAGTATGGAAGGCCGTATGACCTTATGTAATATGGCAATTGAAATGGGCGCTAAAGCGGGTTTAGTCGCACCAGATGGAACCACATTTACTTATATAAAAGGCCGTCAGTTCTCACCCAAAGGAGAATTGTGGGAACAAGCGGTTGCTTACTGGAAGACACTGAAATCCGATCCTGCTGCACAATATGACACGGTTGTTACTATTAACGCGGAAGAGATCTCGCCGCAGGTCACATGGGGAACAAACCCAGGGCAAGTCATTGCTATTGATCAAACCATTCCCGCACCAGAATCTTTCAGTGATCCTGTTGAACGTGCATCTGCTGAGAAAGCACTGGCTTATATGGATTTGAAACCGGGTATTAAGTTGACAGATGTGAAGATCGATAAAGTCTTCATCGGCTCCTGTACCAACTCCCGCATTGAAGATTTACGGGCTGCCGCAGCCATCGCACAAGGCCATAAAGTTGCACCAGGCGTTCAGGCGATCGTCGTTCCAGGATCGGGCCCCGTTCAGGCACAAGCAGAAGCAGAAGGTTTAGATAAGGTTTTCATAAATGCCGGTTTTGAATGGCGCTTACCGGGATGTTCAATGTGTCTGGCAATGAATAATGACCGTCTGCAACCAGGTGAACGTTGCGCTTCTACCAGTAATCGCAACTTCGAAGGACGCCAAGGGCGTGGTGGACGCACGCATTTGGTCAGCCCGGCGATGGCAGCGGCGGCAGCGATTAGTGGTCATTTTATCGACATACGTCATCCGGCACAAAAGTCATAAAGGAGGAATTATGGAAAAGTTTATTCAACATACCGGGTTGGTCGCTCCTTTAGATGCTGCAAACGTTGATACCGATGCCATTATTCCAAAACAATTTTTGCAGAAAGTGACCCGTACCGGATTTGGTCAGCACCTGTTTCATGACTGGCGTTTCCTTGATGATGCAGGACAGAAACCTAATCCTGAATTCGTATTAAACCAGCCCAGTTATCAAGGTGCCAGTATCCTTCTAGCTCGTGAAAACTTTGGTTGTGGTTCCTCCCGTGAACACGCCCCGTGGGCCTTGACGGATTATGGTTTTAAAGTTGTTATCGCGCCCAGTTTTGCGGATATTTTTTATGGTAACGCCTTCAACAACCAGTTACTGCCAGTGAAATTAGATGATAAAGATGTCGATGAACTATTTGAGTTGGTTCAGCAAAACACAATTTGGCATTTTACCGTCGATCTGGAACAACAGAAAGTACACGCCGGCGATAAAAGCTACGATTTTGCAATCGACAGCTTCCGACGTCACTGTATGATAAATGGTCTGGACAGCATCGGCCTGACATTACAGCACCTGGACGCCATAATCGCCTACGAACAGGAACAACCGGCTTTCCTGCGTTAACCTTGCCTTTATTTATTCATCCCGTAGTTTTGTACTGCGGGACTTTATTAGATCTGACCTCTGGATATGTGGATAAGTTTTTTCTTCGGCCTAACGTGTGAAAAATAAGCAAAGTGCAACATGAAATATCCCTGACAAAAGGGCTGTGAATAGCACCCCAACCGCCATGATGCCGCGCAAGCGACCATTGATTTTATTTGAAATAATCTGTTTATTACCAAGTTCCCGTGTGTTCTAATAAATAATATCTGCAACATAAAATTTAATAATTTAAGGCGCGTTAGATGAAATTAAATGCTTCACATAAAAACAAAGTTAAAGTTATTATTTACTTCCCAATGAAACCAACATTGACTCAATATTATGAGCGTTTGTTGAAAAAATACTCAGATGGCGTAAAATATATCTACCGAAAAGATCTGGCTGATGAGGAATCCTTATATGTCATTGAAATCTTATAATCGGCCACAGTTGTCAGCGGCGGCTTTGGCCCGCAGAGAAGCACTTATGGCTTTTCAGAACCGAGTTGCAGAATCCGTTAAAAATGATGTCTTGAAAAAGCGTCAGGATTCCGGAAACGCCACCGAACAGGTTCCCGCTAAAAAAGAGTATCCGATATCCTGATAAATCATGAATTTAAAAGACCCTGCCCAATCTCCAGTAATGAATAGGTCTTCTGGGGATCGGACCTACTGTCCTATTAGTTTTTTGCTTTGTCGGCTTACCCGTGACAAGTCTGTACCCTGTAGATTTTTTTATTATTAAAGTAGAAGATAAAAGTAACCCTACCCAACACGAACTCAGACCCATCTTTTTCAGTTGATCCGAAGGTCAGTCCCTGAACCTTTGCCGCCCAGAAATAGAGGTTAACCTAGCATATTAAAGAAATTACTAGGCAGAAACCACAACAGTCTCTGGACAAATCTCTATCAATACCAGATTATGACTCATTTTGAACTGATACGTAAAACAGAGACAAGGCAGAAGGAAAATGCACACAATGCACAATAAGAAAAAAAGCCAGTAAGCTTTCTTACTGGCTGGCAAATCACCATTACTCAAGAAAATTGGGGGAGAAGCCAGATTTCGTTCTGGCCTATTGAGCTACTTTCAATATGGATAATTATTGACTAAACATAAGGAAATAAAAATTGATGAATAATACTGCGGAGTTCCTCTTTTATGCCCAGCTCACGTTTACAACAACAATTCATCCGATTATGGCAACACCACCAAGGAAAAGAGGCTGAAACAACGTTACAAGAGCTGGCAAATGTCTTGCACTGCTCAAAGCGCCATATCCGTTCACTGCTCAACAATATGCAGAAAGCTGGCTGGTTACAGTGGCAGGCAGAGTCCGGACGGGGAAAACGTTCCCAACTGAATTTCCTGCAAGATGGGAGGGAACTCCAGCAACAACGGGCTGAAGAGCTGTTTGAACAACAGAACATTGAGAAACTGGTTCAACTGGTTGGTGATAAAAATGCCGTCCGTCAGATGGTGCTATCCCAGATTGAACGCCGTTTCCGCCAAGGAAAAAACTTACTGCGGATACTCTACTACCGCCCTTTCCCTAACCTGTTACCTGGCTCACCCTTACGCCGTTCTGAAATTCATCTGGTCAGGCAGATATTTAATAGCCTAACACGTATAAATGAGGAAAATGGGGAACCAGAAGCTGATTTAGCGCATCATTGGCAACAGCTATCGTCAAATCATTGGCGCTTTTATCTGCGACCGGCCATCCATTTTCACCACGGCAGAGAATTACAGATGGAGGATGTCATTTCTTCGATACAAAGGTTACGCCATCTGCCTCTTTTCTCTCATATTGATAAAGTCACCACCCCCACACCACACGTGATTGATATTTTTCTTTCAGAACCCGATCACTGGCTCCCTTTATTAATTGGCAGCCCACACGCCATGATTTTGCCTCAAGAGTGGCAGCAACTACCGAACTTCTCTCGTACACCTATAGGAACCGGCCCTTACCAGGTAATAAAAAATAGCTCTCAGAAACTACAAATTCGAGCCTTTGATAATTACTTTGGCTTTCGGGCACTGATTGATGAGGTAAATATATGGATTGTGCCAGAATTAGCCGAGAAACTGGTTTGCACAACCCTGCATCTGGAAAGTGACAGCGCAGGTAATAACTCGTTAGAAAGCAGGATGGAAGAAGGCTGTTATTTCCTGCTGCATGACCACCGTTCAGCTCAATGCAGGCGAGAAGATGTTCGCCAATGGTTATGCAGCCTGTTAACGCCAATAAATCTGTTAGCGCATTGTGACCCTTTTTATCAACGCCACTGGTCACCCGCATATGGTCTGTTACTGCGCTGGCATCACAGTAAGCTTATACCAGAGTTAAGCAAACCAGAGGACATTACCCATCTGACCGTCACGCTTTATCATCAACATCACGAATACCACACAATCAGTCAGATCCTTCAGACCATATTGACCAAATGTGGTGTCGAATTGAAAATCAATATTGTGGATTATGACACATGGTTCAACGGCGACGCCGAAAGTGACCTCTGGCTTTCTACCGCCAATTTTTACAATCCTCTGGAATTTTCGCTGTTCGCTACACTGTATGAGATACCATTATTGAAAAAATGTCTTGGTGATAACTTGAATAAAGAAGTATCACAATGGCGACGACAAGAATTGTCGCTTGAAGAATGGTGCGAAAAAATAGTTGATGAACATTGGCTGTATCCGCTGTTCCATCACTGGCTTGAATTACAAGGACAGCGAAGTATGCGAGGCGTCAAAATGAACACCTTTGGCTGGTTTGATTTCAAATCTGCCTGGTTTAACCCATTTGACTGTTCCTCTTCCTAAAGGAAGAGGATCCTTACTTCACAGAGAAGTACCTGAACGCAAGCCAGGGCTTCTCTCTGGAGTTCATGGTTTGTCTGTTATCTGTCAACAGAAAAACGTCCTCCTTTCCTCTCTATGCCCAGAAGGACGAAGTTTTCCAAAAGCTAACTGATGAAGGGTAATTCACAGAAAAAGCCAGAGTTATGAACATACACAGGTGCACAAACCCGCTTTTATTCACTTTTTCTGTGGATATCTATGTGAAAAAGGCAGGGGTAATTCAGGTATAGCTTTATGTTATGAATTATCAATCTATAGACAAAAAATGAAATAGTATTTATTTTTCATTGAAATAGCAGCCATTTATCCCGCTATTTCAAACACTCATCACAAGCATAATGGATAACGTCAGTTGATGAGAACAAAAAACAACCAATAACAATGTTATGCACAGGTTATGCTTTTTAGTTAAGCAAAAAACAGGGTTTTTTGTAGAAAAACTTGTTAGTCAAACCTGTAAATCAAACCAGTGATCTCATTTTTGTCTACTTATCCCATAAAACTGTGGATAACATGGTGTAAGATCCTGTTCATTATTACCAGCAATAGGTGAACAACAGAGTCATTCAATCTTACAATATTTGAAACAGTAATAAAAAATGTTTGTATATCATGCTATTATCACTTTTTTAGTTATTACGTAAGACCCAGATTTATTACTCACAGAGACCAAGGCTATTTTTTAACCTAAAAAATGGATATCCCAAATGAACACACTTTTTTCCCCTCCTCTTCCACCGGATAACGAACAGCAGTTGTTTGAATGCGCCCAACTTCTGTCTGGTTTATCAATGGGAGAATTGGCGGAAAAAGCAGATTTACCCATCCCTCCTAATCTGAAACGGGATAAAGGCTGGGTAGGCATGTTGTTAGAATATTATCTCGGTGCCAGTGCCGGCAGTAAACCAGAGCAGGATTTCGAACATATCGGTGTTGAACTTAAAACTATCCCTGTAGACAGAAGGGGCTATCCATTGGAAACAACATTCGTCTGCGTTGCACCATTGACAGGAAACAGTGGCATTACTTGGGAAAGCTGTCACGTCAGACGCAAATTATCGCGGGTGCTATGGATACCCGTTGAAGGTGAACGGGAAATTCCTTTAGCTAAACGCCGGGTGGGTTCCCCCTTGTTATGGAGTCCCAATAAAGAAGAAGAAGAGTTACTGCGCCATGACTGGGAGGAATTGATGGATCTTATCGTACTTGGCAAAGTAGAGAGCGTTACGGCCCGTCATGGTGAAGTATTACAGTTACGCCCTAAGGCAGCCAACAGCAAAGCATTAACCGAGGCAATCGGAGCACAC
Source organism: Photorhabdus khanii NC19 (assembly GCF_000517265.1). Classification (GTDB taxonomy): domain Bacteria; phylum Pseudomonadota; class Gammaproteobacteria; order Enterobacterales; family Enterobacteriaceae; genus Photorhabdus; species Photorhabdus khanii. The sequence goes on along the minus strand of NZ_AYSJ01000002.1, from coordinate 408,761 downwards.
GGCCAGCCTATTATGACTCTGCCCCGGGGGTTCTATCTGAGGAAAAATTTTACCGCCCCGCTACTGGCCCGCCATTTCCTGATTTAATGTTGATCTCCGACTGGTTTTTTCATTGATATGCTTACCTTGCATGCAATCACGCGTATAATTAAATCTTTACCTTAAGGTTTTAATAAGCAATGTTAGAATGGATTGTTGATCCTCATGCTTGGATGGCACTTGCCACCCTGACAATTCTGGAAATCGTTTTAGGGATTGATAACATTATCTTTTTGTCACTTGTTGTGGCAAAACTCCCTGCCCATCAACAAAATAAAGCACGCAAAATCGGGCTGATGGGCGCAATGCTAATGCGCCTGGGGCTGCTGGCATCCATTGCCTGGGTTATCCAGCTAACCTACCCGATATTAACGGTTTTTGAACATGATGTTTCTGCCCGAGACCTAATCTTATTCTTTGGCGGCCTGTTCCTGATATGGAAAGCCAGTAAAGAGATTCACGAAGCTATTGAAGGGGGCAATGAAGAAGGCTTAAAACGCCCGGTTCACTCGTTCTTCGGAGCAATTATCCAGATCATGCTGCTGGACATTATTTTCAGCCTGGATTCTGTCATCACCGCCGTTGGTCTCTCCGATCATCTGTTTATTATGATGGCGGCGGTTATCATAGCAGTCGCTGTCATGATGTTGGCAGCTCGTCCTATCGGTGAATTCGTTGACCGTCACCCCTCAGTAAAAATGCTAGCACTGTCATTCCTGATCCTTGTGGGTTTTGCCCTTATTCTGGAAGGCGTACAGGTGCACATACCTAAAGGTTACATCTATTTTGCGATGTTCTTCTCAATGGCAGTAGAAACGCTGAATCTGATGCGTGGGAAAAAAAAGAAGAAAAAAAATTAACCATGGCTTTGCCATAGCACTAAAAATATCATTTTCTACCTAGCAAACAGATCGCCGAAATAATCGGCGATCTGTTTGCTATAATTAGCTAATTTAGCCTAGGTTTGATACCTGAGCTTTAGGGAATAAATTTATTGACTATCCCCTAAAGCTATTATCAGAGTAGAAGAATTTTAGACCGTCTTCTTAGCCGCCTGTAAATAAAGCATCTCCAGCGCGATAGTCGCCCCTGCCAGAGCGGTAATCTCGGACTGGTCATAAGCTGGCGCAACTTCCACCACATCCATACCCACAATATTCAGCGGCTGCAAACCACGCAGTAATTTCAATGCACGATCGGTTGTCAAACCACCAATTACCGGTGTACCGGTACCGGGTGCAAAAGCAGGATCAAGACAATCGATATCAAAAGTCAGATAAACCGGCATATCGCCAACCGTCTCTTTTATCTGAGCAACCAAATCATTCACATCACGGTCATTAACCTGAGCGGCATCCAGCACCGTGAAACCATCATCCTGACCATGTTCGGTACGGATACCAATCTGTACTGAATGATGTGGGTCGATCAACCCTTCGTTTGGCGCATGATAGAACATGGTGCCATGATCAAATTTGCTGCCGTTTGGATAAGTATCAGAATGAGCGTCAAAATGAATCAGAGCCATTTTGCCGAAATGTTTGGCATGAGCGCGCAATAAAGGCAAAGTAATGAAGTGATCACCGCCAAAAGAGAGCATACGCTTACCCGAAGCCAACAGTTTTTCAGCATGAGCCTGTAACTTATCACTCATATTCTGAGCATCACCAAAGTCGAAGACCAAATCACCACAATCCACAACATTCAGATGATTGCGTAATTTAAAATCCCACGGCCAACGGCTGCTTTCCCACGCCAGGTTAGTAGAAACCTGACGAATAGCCGCAGGCCCGTGGCGACTGCCTGAACGGCCTGATGTTGCCATATCAAATGGCACCCCGGTAATCACCCACTCTGCATCGCTGGAATATGGCTGGAAGTTCAGCGGAAAGCGCAGGAAACCGAAGGCATTAGAAACCAAAGAATTATCTTGTTGGTTGCCCAAGGTATTTATTGTCATGATATATCCTCAACAGTCTCCCGACAGAACAAGGCTATTTCACTCCAGAATAAATACTCAAGGCCATGATGAGATGGGGTATCTCTAAAAGAACCCCATATTCATGTATCCTTGATATTTAACTGATATCAATAACCTTATCTGTATATAAGAGGCTTAATTAACGCCGGAAGATTATTCATCTTCCAGATATGTGTAGCCATAAAGACCACTTTCAAATTCTAGTAAAAATTGCTCTTGCAAGCCGGCATCCAGATCAGCGCCTTTTACCTGGTCACGGAAACGAGCCATCAGTACGTTAGGGTCCAGTTTTACATATTGCAGCATATCAGCAACTGAATCCCCTTCTTCACTTTGGTTATAAGTCACTTCGCCATTATCAAAGACATAAACATCAATAGCCGCGGTATCTCCAAATAGATTATGCATATTGCCAAGAATTTCCTGATACGCTCCCACCATAAAGAAACCAATCATTGGCGGATAATCAGGATCATAATCGGGCATAGGCATGGTCGTTGCTACACCATCACCATCCACATAATGATCAATGATGCCATCGGAGTCACAGGTGATATCTAACAACACAGCACGGCGTTCCAACGACTTATCCAGCCCCTCAATCGGTAAAACCGGGAACAACTGGTCGATACCCCATGCATCAGGCATAGACTGGAACAGAGAGAAATTCACATAGAATTTGTCTGCCATACGCTCTTGCAGCTCATCAATAATTGGCCGGTGAGCACGGTTGCTTGGATCAAGATCCTGCTGAATACGACGACAAATATTCAGATACAGCTCTTCCGCCCAAGCCCGCTCAGTCAGATCCAGCATGCCATGCGCATATTGTGTATGAACATCATGCAGATCAAGCTGGCTGTCATGCAACGATTCACGTAAAGAACGTCTATTCCCTTCAGAATGCATCTCCTGCCAGGTTTCCCACAGGCTAGCGATCGGGCGGGAAGCATCCTCTGCCGGTGGCGTTGTCTGGGTAAATTCATTACGTTCAACCCCGATAACATTGGATACCAACACAGTATGGTGAGCCGTCAGGGCGCGACCAGATTCTGTAATAACGGTCGGGTGTGGTAAACCATGCTCATCACAGGCATCACCAATACCCCAAATGACATTGTTGGCGTATTCATTCAACCCATAGTTCACAGAACAATCAGATTGAGAACGGGTCCCTTCATAATCGACACCCAATCCACCACCCACGTCAAAGCACTCTATATTGACGCCGAGTTTATGTAACTCGACATAAAAACGGGCTGATTCACGAACACCTGTTGCGATATCACGAATATTCGCCAATTGTGAGCCAAGATGAAAATGCAGTAATTGCAAGCTATCAAGCCGACCTACTTCACGCAGGATCTCAACTAATTGTAGTACCTGAGTTGCAGCCAGCCCAAACTTCGATTTTTCACCGCCACTGGCTTGCCATTTACCTGAGCCTTGAGATGCCAAACGTGCACGAACGCCCAGACGAGGGATCACATTCAGCCGTTCAGCCTCTTCCAGTACCTGAGTAATTTCAGACATTTTCTCGATCACCAGATAAACCTTGTGACCGAGCTTTTCACCTATCAGCGCCAGACGAATATATTCACGATCTTTATATCCATTACATACGATTACGGTACGAGTCATACCCGCATGCGCTAACACCGCCATGAGCTCCGCTTTGGAACCTGCTTCAAGCCCTAAAGGCTCACCGGAACTGGCCAGTGATTCAATGACACGGCGTTGTTGGTTAACTTTAATGGGATAAACTAAAAAGTAGTCGCCTTTATAACCATATGACTCTCTGGCACGTTTAAATGCCGCGTTAATTGAACGCAAACGATGTTGCAGGATTTGAGGAAAACAAAATAGCGCTGGCAAGCGTAAATGTTCCTGTTCCTCCTGAACTCTTTTCACCAATCCCGCAAGATCAATTCTTGCCCCTGGCAAATCAGGGTTTGGACAAACACTGATATTGCCGAGATCATTGACGTAGTAGTAACTCCCTCCCCAATATGCAATATTGTAAGTCTGTTGCATTTTACGAGCGATATTATCATTCATGGCAGTCTCCTTAATGGAGTTAGAGTTTCGCCTTCGCCTGTAATTAATAAATAACTCAAAACACCATCATTTCGCGTGTTGAGAAATATCAGGGAACAGCATGCTCTTAAGGTTGTAAAAAGCGTTTAGTTACTACTAAACAATGACAAAATTACCGAGTGACAATACGCCTGTGCGACATATCCGGCCTATTTATTGGCAACAGATAACATCGAATTAAAGACATATTGAAAAGAAAGGAAAAAGACGCGGATATATCCGACGACAAGTGTGGCTGTTGGCCATTAGCAATCAGCAGATAATGGTTCATTACCCCATTCACCCCCACACATGACTCATACCAAGGAGCCATTTTCTCAATTGAGAAACAGAAGCTATGCGTATAGCTCTCTGCGAATCTGTAGCACAAAGAATCCAACTACGGCCGCTGTTTATACTCGCAATTACACAAAATTGCAAAATGAAATTGAACAAAACTCACATATAAATAAAGAAATTATTTGTCAGCAGATGAAAATTACCATTTGAACCAAAAAAATCTGGAACACGGATAAGAATTACCCTAGAATAGCCGTCTAGATGTTAATCCATCCGTTTCCAAACTGAAATTATATTTTTAAGGTAACGTTATATAATGACCACATACCTTTTCACTTCTGAATCTGTTTCCGAAGGGCATCCTGATAAAATCGCAGACCAAATTTCTGATGCTGTTCTTGACGCTATTTTGGAACAAGATCCAAAAGCCCGCGTTGCATGCGAAACCTATGTTAAAACCGGCATGGTTATGGTTGGTGGTGAAATTACTACCAGCGCTTGGGTTGATATTGAAGAAATTACGCGGCAAACAGTTCGAGAGATTGGTTATGTTAATTCTGAGATGGGTTTTGATGCAAACTCATGCGCAGTATTAAGTGCGATTGGTAAACAGTCACCGGATATTAATCAAGGTGTTGATCGTGAAGATCCACTACAACAAGGTGCTGGTGACCAAGGACTCATGTTCGGTTATGCAACCAACGAAACTGATGTACTGATGCCTGCGCCTATCACCTATGCACACCGTCTGGTTGAGCGTCAGGCTGAAGTTCGGAAAAATGGAGTACTGCCGTGGCTGCGTCCCGATGCTAAAAGCCAGGTAACTTTCCAATACAATAACAACAAAATTGTCGGTGTTGACGCAGTTGTACTTTCAACACAGCACTCTGAAACGATTAATCAGAAAGATCTGCAAGAAGCCGTCATGGAAGAGATCATCAAGCCGGTTCTGCCTGCTGAATGGTTAACGCCAACAACCAAATATTTCATCAACCCAACCGGCCGTTTCGTCATTGGTGGCCCAATGGGTGATTGTGGCCTGACTGGCCGTAAAATTATCGTAGATACTTACGGTGGCATGGCTCGTCACGGCGGCGGTGCATTCTCCGGTAAAGATCCATCCAAAGTTGACCGTTCAGCGGCTTATGCTGCACGTTATGTCGCAAAAAATATTGTTGCCGCAGGCCTGGCTGATCGCTGTGAAATTCAAGTTTCTTACGCTATCGGCGTTGCAGAGCCAACTTCCATTATGGTGGAAACGTTTGGTACGGAAAAAGTTTCAACAGCAACTCTGACTCTGCTGGTGCGTGAATTCTTCGATCTGCGCCCTCATGGCTTGATTCAGATGCTGGATCTGTTACATCCAATCTATCGTGATACTGCTGCCTACGGCCATTTTGGTCGCCCACAATTCCCGTGGGAAGCAACAGATAAAGCAGAAATCCTACGTGACGCTGCGGGCCTGAAGCAATCAGCGATCAATATGTAAAAGCAAAAAGCCTGGTTTGGATAACTGAACCAGGCTTTTCTTAACATTATTTTCAACACATGCAATCAGCCAGAATTCCCGTTGCCTTACAACAAGCGGTTATGCGTACTTTGCGGCAAAAGCTGCAACAGGCAAACTTATATCTCAATCGTGATTTTCCAGAACCTACGATAAATTACCGCCAGCGTGGTACCTCCGCAGGCAGTGCATATATAAAAGATTGGCAAATCCGCCTTAATCCAGTGCTATTGATTGAAAACCAACAGGCTTTTATTGATGAAGTTGTCCCTCACGAGCTGGCTCACCTATTGGTTTACCGCTGTTTTGGCAAAGTATCTCCACACGGGAAACAATGGCGTTGGATGATGGAAGAAGTCTTAGGCTCTTCTGCTCGTCGGACACATAAATTTGAAGTCGATTCAGTACGCAGTAAAACTTTTACTTATTACTGTAACTGCCAACAACATGAGTTAACTCTGCGGCGTCATAATAAAATATTACGAGAAGAGAGTCATTATATCTGTAAGAAATGTGGAGAAAAACTTATTGCTAAATCAACAGTTTCTTTCGATCCTAATTTATAATAAAAAAATGTGATTCAACTATTTTACTACCCAAGTGATCATTATTAACCGCATTAACCGAAAAAAAATATTAACGCTTAAGGATAATCGGTTGATATTATAGAAAAATTATCATCTAAAACAATTAATTATAAAAACATATATAGATAAAACCAAACAATGTAAAATAATCTAGATTAACCATAATAACGTATTTTGAATACTTATTCCGCTTTCAAAAACAAACTCTTTTATGAATTTAATATTATTTTTAATCTAATATACAGATAACGCAGTAGGGATCGAGGAAAACTGATCATGATAAATGTGTAAGAATATTTACTGATATTGTTAGCAACATTAATATCAGTTTAAAAAACCGGAGTTAAGATTAAAAAAACTTCCTGATTCATTTAAAAAAGCCAATAAATCATTAAAAACATAAACATTTAAAAATACAATTAAAAAAGGTATAAAACAATACTCAAGGTAAAAACAATGTTAAAACTTAATTTAAAAGTTAAATAGAAAACAAATGTGTTAAAAGGTGACCATAAAGTTTTTACAGATCAGCTATAATCAATCATTTTCAGTATATTTATTGAAAAAGAATATCATTTTACTGCTAAAAAACTGATAATTTATAACGCCTCCACATCAGAAAAATGCTTTCAGACTGTGTTGGGTTAGCACATTTTGTAAATTAATAATCAAGTAAAAAATATCATTTAAAATATTTAATATTAGGTGGATTAATGAAAATATGATGATGATATCCTTTAAAGATATCCGTCATTAATTTAAGAAGAGAAATAGAATAGAAATGAAAAAAATTACTCTTGAAAGGGATACTTGAATGCAAGAACAGTGACACTTATTAGTGCTCTGTCTTCGACAGGATGAGAATATTTTGAATTAATAAAGGGGAAATAAATCCCCCAAAAATGACGCTGTTTTCAGCGATTCCCAGAAGGCTAAAACTCATTCATTCAGATTTTTCAGTTTCACCCGGCGCGGAACTGCCTGTCTGTTGGTTTCATCCGTGACCAGCATCCCCTTTTTTTCTGGTTGTGGTTGAGATGCCCATCCAACCAATAAGATGCCCAATTATTATGGGCATCTTATTGATAATATTAAGCCAGTTCTGTCATCACTAACTTAGCTATTTCGAAATAAATAATCAGGCCAGTTCCATCAATAAATGTGGCAATAAAAGGCGCAGATACAACAGCCGGATCAATAGAGAACCTTTTCAATACCATCGGAATAATGGAAGAAACAATAGCACTCCAAACGGTGATAGCAATGATGGTCAAACTGACAACAATTGTCACCTCAATGCCTACACCTAATATCCAGGCACGGATAAGCGCAGCAAAACTAATTGTTACAGAAACTAAAAATGAAGTAGAAACCTCTTTGCGTAACACAGCCCACAGATTACGCAAACTCACTTCCCCCAATGCCATTGCTCTGACTAACGTTGAGGTAATCTGTGTACCACTGTTGCCCCCCGTTCCAATTAATAACGGGATAAAAAACGCCAGAGAAATTGCCGCTTCCAGTTGATCTTCAAAAGCTTTAAGTACCGCGCTGGTATAGGCTTCTGCAACAAATAACAACAATAACCAACCAACCCGCTTGCGCCATAATGTTATCGGGCTAGTGCTGAGATAAGGCTCATTCAAAGGCAAGGTTGCCCCTTGCAAATGAGCATCTAATGTATTTTCATCTTCAATCAATTCAGCAATATCCTGTGGTCGCAGCACTCCCACTAATTTGCCAAAATGAATAACCGGTACACTATCCATGCCACTGTGATTTATCAGACTATAAATATCATGACGCGACTGTTCCGGTGATACGGAAAAATAACTCTGCCTCATAATATCTGATACAAATAAATCATCGGCTACCGTCAATAACACCTTCACGGGTAATATGCCATTCAGATAGCCTTCATCATCAACGACATATAAATAGGTTGGGATCTGTTCTCCTTCAAGCTGATCAATCAGATTGCTTTTTACCGATAAAACAGAGTCAGCAACAGATACAGAAATAAAACATTGGCTCATATATGCACTGACAGTTGCATCTTCATTTTTCAATTGATGTTTCTGCTGCTGATCAGCGTTTTTTTCATTAATGGAACGATTAGCCACAGCTAATACATCCACTTTTTCATGGGATGTGACTTTCATGATGTTGGTCCCTATTACTGTTGTGAACTTCAAACAGCACTCACATAGGGGCGAAACCAGATGAGAGAATGCAACAGCTATCTCCACGTCTCAGTTTTAGCACTATACAACGTATCCTGAATTACCAGGAAGTTACATGGGGATATACCTTGGTTCGATATATCCTGTCCTAATCTTGGGCGTCTCTCGACGTCGTCAGATCAGCAACCTGTGTTTGTATAGGAGCCTCGCCTAACGAGATACTGCACTTAGAATGCGGCGAGAATTATAAACAAAAATCAAAATAATTCAAGATTGATAGTCAGCTTGTTTAGGTTTCATTTAAGTCACTGGCGAGAACAAAAAACGGCATAGATTTTCACCTTTTGCCGTTTAATACAAATAATCCCACAGGGGAATTACTTATTTGCTGATTTCTTAGCTTCAATTCCTTCAGCTTCAGTAATGAGTTGGTCAGCCGTTTTACCATCCAGGGATTTATAAAATTTTCGTTTTAATTCTTTTATGTCGCCATTAGCCCCTGACTTCGCCAAATCATTAAAATCGATGCTATTAAACATAGCTGCCTGAATTGATTCATCAAACTTAGCTTTTTTATCACCTGGCAGCGCATCTCTTACCTTCTCAATGGATGTTTTCAACGCGATTTCATTAGATGCATCAATTTTAAGTTGATTATCACAGCCAGCTAATACAAATCCTAATAAACAAATTGCTAACAATTTTTTCATATTCACCCCCGCAGAATATCAAACAAGGGAATAATAACAGAAGCAGAAACAATAAACTGTCTATAATTAACCAAATTGACAAAGAATAGGAATAAAATGAAATTTTTAACTTTTCTATTCCAGCGCGATTTCTCCTTACCAAGACTCCCTGATAACGATTTATCAAGCTGTCAGAATATCCTGTAAGTCCTATTCAACAGTGGTGATTGGACGCATACCAAATCTTTCATTAAATATTGCCAGTAAATTATCGGTCAGGAATGCAGGTGCTGTTGGTCCGGTATAAATATTTTTCACCATGCTTTTCGCGGGAAGCCCCTTCCTTTCAGGTAAGCAGAAAGCCCTTGCAAAATAGCAACCAGTAAATCCTGCAAATCAGCAGCTTACCACACCCCCCTTGCGCGTAAGCACAGCCATTACCCGTAGGAGTTCGAATTGTTTGTTTGATCTAACGCAACTTCGAAATGCAGAAGTATTTTAAGACGGGAACATCAATTAACCGGATAGCAACTATAACTTAATTCATTGTTATTATTAGTAAATAATAAAAAAATAAAAATATTATTCACCAGAGACACTAAAATCATTTGATTAATATAAATCATTATCATTATTATTCCGAGTTTAGCATGAACAGATGTGGCCCCAATCAGATGAAATCGTACCTGCATTTATCGCCTTACTTAACTACTCTAATAGATAGCGTATTACGACTTTCCATTGCACTTCACGGCCAATCACAATTTTCAAATACACAGGCCAACCAAGAACGTTCTTTATTCAAACAACAATGAGTTTCTGATACAGAGTCTCATTTTGAAAACCAGCAGATAAAACTCAAAACAAAGGAGAAATAATGTCAGTCATCCACCGTACTGCAAAATATTTTCTGACTGCCATATTGATACTATTGCCTGTCTTTACTCAGGCAAAAGAAATTATCGTCAAGGATGTCGCTGGCCGAGAGGTTAACGTCAATGCACCGGTCAGTCGGGTTATGCTGGCTGACAGCCGGGTATTGATTGCTCTGAATATTCTTCATCCTGATAATCCGCTTAAAGGGATTGTTGCCTGGGATAATGCACTGGAAATCAAATCGCCAGACCTGGCAACCGCTTATGAGAAAGACTTCCCACAGTTACGAAATATTCCCGTATTTCCTAACCCTTATCAAAGCGATTTCAGCGTTGAAAAAGCACTGACTTATAAACCCGACCTGGTTATTTTTGACATTGGCCTCCAAGCCAAACTCAATGATAGCAGAACCATTACTTTACTTGAGAAAGCCGGTATTCCCGTTATCTTTATCGATTTCCGGCAATATCCACTGACAAATACTATTCCCAGTATGACGTTACTTGGGAAAGTATTCGGCGAGGAAGAAAATGCACAAAAATTTATTACGTTCTATCAGGAGAGGATGAAAACAATTAATGAACGAATTGGTACACTAGGCAAAGAACAGCGGCCTCCTGTATTTATCGAACGCCATGCAGGAATGCTTGGCGCGGAGCATTGCTGTAAAACTTTCGGTAATGGCAATTTTGGTGAATTTGTTACTGCCGCAGGGGGTGATAATCTCGGTGCTCGCTGGTTCCCTGGTATAGGTGGAGAGGTAAACGAAGAACAATTAATCGTCAGCAATCCTGAATTTTATCTGATGACCGCCGCAGATTGGGACAAAGTTCGCCCAAAAAGCCTTTCAGTGCCATTGGGTTATACCGGCAATCTAAAACAGTCACAGGAACGGCTGGAAAAACTACTGACACGACCAAAACTGAACGTATTAAGAGCATTCCGCGAAAAGCGGGTAATCGCACTGTATCACCAATATTACGATACGCCGTTTAACATTATTGCCGTTGAAGTTATAGCAAAATTCCTGCACCCGGATTTGTTCGAAGATATCGATCCACAAGCTGATAACCTATATCTGCATAAAACCTTTACCGCCCTTGATGGTAACGGAGTATTCTGGGTAACAGCAAAATAACATTTCATTTCAATCCGTTGGAATATTCCAACGGATATTTAATTTCACTATTTATTTATAATTTCCGCTCGTTAATATGCATGATATTTTATATAACATGCTAATAGACATCTATTATTTTTCACTCTACTATACAGGCACTAGAAAATATAAAACATAACAAAAAAATTTTATTAGGTAATAAATTTAAAGTGCAAATACATTCACATAATGAAACTATATTAAGAGGCTATTTCAATAATGTTATTAATAATCACGGTAATAAAATAACCTAATGAAATAGATTCTAATTGTCACTATTCTTAAACCAAAGTAACCGGAGTATGTTAATGAAACGATTACATGATATTGAGAAAGAAATGTTGCCTGTTGAATCCTATAAAATGCTTATCGGTGGGCAATGGGTAGATAGTGTATCTAAAGGAACAACGAAAAGTTATAACCCGGCGACAGGTGAATTACTGGCTGAATATGCATCCGGTAATGCCGAAGATGTTGATCTTGCTGTCAGTGCCGCGAAAAAAGCTTTCGCTACATGGAGTCAAACCTCCCCAATCGAAAGACAAGCTGTTTTACTGAAAATTGCTGACTTATTGGAAACAGAACAAGAACGTTTTGCCATTCTTGAATCACTGGATTCAGGTAAGCCATTAAATGAATCCCGGAATATGGATCTACCCGCCTCCATTGACCATTTCCGCTATTTTGCCGGCGTGATCCGTGCCCATACTGATGAAGCTTCAGTTCTCGATAGTAATACACTCAGCCTGGTGATCCGTGAACCCATTGGTGTTGTCGGACAGGTTATTCCCTGGAATTTCCCGTTATTGATGGCGGCTTGGAAACTGGCTCCGGCTCTTGCGGCGGGTAACACCATTGTGATTAATCCAGCAACAATGACCCCCATCACACTGCTTGAACTGGGCCGGATACTGAATAAAGTCCTGCCGGCTGGGGTGGTTAATATTGTTACAGGTCGGGGATCAGTCGTCGGTCAAGCTATTCTGGACCATGAAGATGTCGAAAAAGTGGCATTCACAGGTTCCACCAGAGTAGGTTATACCGTAGCCGAAGCCGCAGCCAAAAAGCTTATCCCTGCCACACTGGAACTTGGCGGTAAATCAGCCAATATTATCTTCCCTGATGCCAATATGAAAAAAGCCGTAACATATGCGGCCAAAGCTATTTTGCTGAATCAAGGGCAAGCGTGTGAATCAGGTTCTCGGTTATTCCTGCATAAAGATATTCATGATGAATTTCTTAAGTCGCTGAAAACAGAATTTGAATCTGTCCGGGTTGGTGATCCGTTGGAAAAAGAAACCCAAATGGGAAGCCAGATCAGCCAGGAACAGATGGAAAAAATTCTCAGCTATGTCGATATTGCGAAAAAAGAGGGCGCAACTATTCTGACTGGCGGCAAACGGATTACTGGCGAAGGTTATGATGATGGCTTCTTTATTCAACCAACCATCATTATCAATGCCACTAATGAAATGCAGGTAGCACGCGAAGAAATCTTTGGTCCTGTATTGACAGTCATTCCATTCAGTACGGAAGAAGATGTGATCAGAATGGCAAATGATTCTGATTATGGTCTTGGTGGTGCTGTCTGGACACAAGATATCAACCGCGCATTACGTGTCTCCAAAGCTGTCAAAACGGGCCGTATGTGGGTTAACACTTACCATGAACTACCCGCTCACGCACCATTTGGCGGCTATAAAAAATCGGGCCTTGGCAGAGAAACACACAAAATGATGCTGGATTCTTATACTCAGGTTAAGAACATCTATATCAAAACCAGTGAAGAATAATATCAATCAGTAATTAATGAGTTAAAGAAGCCTTCCAATCTGGAAGGCTTAGATTGCAGGCCAACCTCACTCAAAATAATGAGGTTGGTTTTTTTCATTATGAAAAATGCTGTGTCTATTTTTTCCCTATTAAACCGGTTTGATCGCCCACCCAAGCATCATTTTGACCTGCGTACAAAAAGAGCGTTTTGAGCAACACTGGCAGAGATTCTCCGCAGCCTGATAATACCGGTATCCCTCGCGGCTAGTGGCGGTATATTATCTAATGATCACAGAAATCATTAGATAATTAGTAACTACAATACCAATAGACAAGTCAAGATTTTTATTTGTAATCCCAAAAATTTAGCAGACCGTAATGTTAATTTAATAAAAAATATCCCATAGGTTTATAATATCTTGGTGGAACATAAAGATCATAGCCATTTTCTTTACAAAATAATCTTAACTCCATAACTGATCCAACAGAAAGTTTCTCATAGATATCTTCGAAATATTTTTCCACAGTACGGCATGAAATACCCATTTTGACCGCAATATCTTTATTACTGAGACCACGGCAAAACAGGAAAATAACCACCCACTCTTTCTCTTTTAATATATCGTTCGGCGGCTTAAATTTAACAGGGGTAAACATATGATGTTTAATATAATGAGCCATTGCAAAATACTCTATTTCTCTGGCATGGGAAACCACACCAATACATTGATTGTTTTCATCCATTAATGGGGATTTGTTATAAAAATAAGATCTAAATCGTTTACCTTTCCCTACTGGATAAATCCCTATTGCTGATATTCGCTGCATATGCTTTAAGACCTTACTGTCGTGCTCTTCAAACAAATGGGCAAGATCATGAAATGGTGTGAGTAATTCTTTTTCAGAATACCCAATAACATCAAAATCTTTAGGGAGTTGATTAGCTTTAATAAATACCCTATTTGCATAAATAAAACGGAATTCTCTATCTTTTACAAACCACAGTTCAGAGCTTCTATCCCACATATTTGTTAGCTGATGCGTAATTAAAGGTAAATTTTTGCATCTCGATTGATTCATATTATAGGCAATCCTTAAGACATTATTTTTCACTAAATTATTTAATATATAAGTGAATATCCTTGCAGGTAATAGTGCTCCCAACTTCTCATAAATAACAAATAACGGAAAATACGGTATTATAGAAGGCCAAAACACACATAATCGATGAAGATTACGAGTTATATTCCTTCTACATCGGTCAATTAGGCATCCAAAATAAAATTACTACATGTTAATACGATAAACAGAGTAGCTAAAGAATACAGAGTGATAGGATAATAAAAATTTTTCGGGTATATAGCAATTAAAATTATTGACTCGACAGTATTATTCCGATCTGCTTTCTTTTATATTTCTGTAAAAAAAGGAAAATAATATCCCACTCACGTTCAGTAAAAATACCTATCGGTGGTTGGAATAAAATGGATGAGGGGAGTTCATCATCATAAAGCCCCTCAAAATCAAATGAGTCTGAGAAATTCTTGAGAGATTTTAATACTAAGTTACCATAAATGAAACATGAATTTTTGTCTTTGACTCCCCATGGATCATTATTTATTCCCATGGTATTGACTATTTGCGATGAAATAGTTACCTGATTAATATCTTTCATAAAAAAATCCTATTGTACAGTTATGTTAGTGATAAATTTATAATCCCTACTACCAATAGTAACAAACCTTTCAGGAACATAACGATCATTTCAAGTTGTTCCCTTATCTTCGGTGGAAGATAAACTAAACTGACTAGTCTATTTCTTGCTATTTTTGACATATCACGCATAAGCATCTCCTTACATAAGTCTCAGGTCATAAAGCCTAGTGTGTTGTTCACTAATACCAATAAGATCAAACAGAGCCATTAAGCGTAGATGTCCATCAGGTATTTCTATTACCTTTCTGATTTCCCTTTTTAATTTTCCTGCTAGAACCGAACTAAGAAGGTGGATGTTCTCTGACAAAATATCGGGAGGATTCCTGAACTCGAGGCATTTATTATTTGCGCTTAACATCTCTGGGCGGCAAAGTTTAAGTTCAGCAATAATGCTTTCAGGTACTTTACAAGGATAACTCCCGAATCGGACAAAGCCAATGGCACCATCAATCGCCGATATCTTTGTTGTATGGATATCTTCAGGATTAAAAAAAACAAACATATAGCAAGGGAACAAAGCTTTGGGTTTTGCCCTACGCAATGACTTGCGATCTGGGCGAGGAACAAAGCATTCTCTGACGGGCATATAACATTCCACTCCCTCTCGAGAGAGCGTATTCATTATTGAAGGGGAACGGCGTTCATGATGATAGAGAATATACCACGATTTCATATAGTTACCCAGATTTAACTTGTAGACCAGGCAACTCCTCCGCCCAACTCGTACCAGTCGGGAGTTGTCTGACGTTACATTGAAAAATTGAAATAAAGAAAAATAATTATCGATGAAAATCGTACCAGATTAAGACACAAAAAAACACACAAACTGTCCTTTTTAATGAATTCTTTTGATTTTAAAATAATTTCTTAATAGAATAGAATTGCCGGATTGCCAAAACTCATTAGAGAATGAAAAATGTCCTTACCTGTAAAAAAAACAAAAGATAATATAGTCAAAAATATTAACTACTTAATAAAAAGCAGAGAAGAGTCCAAATTATCTTTCTCAGAAAAGTCAGGTGTAACAAGATCCACTGTGTATAAGATTCTTGATGGCAAGATAAAAAACATACAGAAAGGCACTGTAGAAAAAGTTGCTAATTTCTTTGGCGTTTCTGTAAAACTATTGGAAGAATACGACATTGCTTCCATCGAAGAATCAGAAAATAATCCTGACGGAAACATCAACCCTATAAGCGTACCCATCATAAAAGAAAGCCAACTTTATAAAAAGTTTTCAAGAAAAATTAGCCAATTAATCGTTGAGTGCGATAATACATACTGTTACACACATGAAAGGAACATCATTTGCATCAAGCTAGAATCAGATAAAAAACCCTATTATCTTAGTGGCGAGATGTTATTTATTCGCCGTTTTTTTAAGGGTAGTGATGATGAATTGCTCGTAACAATTAGGGATAAAAATATTGAGATTAAAGGTGAAATAATCCCTGAAGACTTGTTGATTGGTTATATTATTGAGGAAAGGACTGATGAGAAAATTTAAGTTAATGGGATTTAAACGGGGAAAGTGTATAAAGGCAATAATATTAGTTACTACAACAGGGAAAACATTCACGTCTCCCTTGGATAAAATTGTAGAAAGCGACATAATTGAAAATCTTTCTCACAGGGAAAATAAGGAGATATACAGAAAGCTATACTCGAGCGGAACAACAAAATCATATTATGAATTTGAGGAGAGAAACGAAAGGAACTGGTTTTCATATATTTACCTTTGCATCTTTTTATCGGTGTTATATCTATCATCTAATATTATTGGTATAAAACCAGCCCATGTATTTGGATTAACAGTTCCTGCCGCCATATTCATTTATCCATTAACATATATAATTTCAGATATACTTAACGAATTTTATGGATTACGTTTTGCAAGAAAAGCTATTAATTCTGCTTTTCTGAATAACCTTACATTTTGTTTTCTGCTTTACCTAAGTACGAAAATACCGGCACTGGATAATTGGGAATTTTCTTCCAGTTTTAACAGTATTGTGTTCGATATGATCGGTGTTTTGTTTGCCTCATCTGTATCATACATAGTTTCTGAACACACAAATGCTTATCTTCTTTACCGGCTAAAATTATTGACAAAGGCAAGATTCCTCCCATTCAGGGTAATAACCAGCACGATCATATCATCCTTTGTTGATAGTTTTATATTTATAAACTTGGCCTTCCACCACCTGGAGCAGCATATGATATGGAGTATGATTGGAGGTCAGCTTCTTATTAAACTCATTTATGCAATTATTGGCATCGTACCTATATACATATTCAGATATCTATTTAACAAATTTATTTACCAGAAATAAAAGGAGCTAAAATGAGCAATTCCCATTTCACTATTTCAGAATTATCACTTGGTAAAGATACAACTTATCCAGAAAAGTACTCACCAGACTTACTTCATGGTGTCCCCAGATCTCTCGGGAGATCATCCTTATCAATTAAGGATGCACCTGAGTAAAAATCTGATAGAATCAAAAAGCTTCAAGCTCTATTTGAACAGCCTGAATCAGACAAATTTTGAAAGCTGGGACGATGTGCATAATACCATAGTTAACGATCTCGAAAATTGCGCTTCTGGAAGCGTAACACTAGAACTCTATCCTGTCACTGACATCAGTGTTCAACAGGCTGGAAACTTTGAAGGGGTATGCATTGATGAACAGGATATAAATATCGCTGATTTTAAATTCAGTAATGCTTACCTAAACAATGCAGTAGATAATGAGTATACAGAAGAAACGCTTGTCAGCCATTTGCTAAAATCGAACTGCCTCATCACAAATCAACCTGATTGGGGATCGGTTCAGATTCACTATCAGGGACGTCGTATCAATAGGGAAGCACTTCTTAGATATTTAGTATCATTCAGACAGCACAATGAGTTCCATGAGCAATGTGTGGAACGTGTTTTTAATGATCTGAACTATTTCTGTAAACCAGAATATCTTGCGGTTTATGCTCGTTACACTCGCAGAGGAGGCCTGGATATTAATCCTTGGCGTAGCAATACACCTTTTAAACCCTCCCATTTCCGACTAGCAAGACAATAATTAGTATGCCGCAATCCCTTTACCCTTTTAAGGGATTGCAGATTTCAGGCGGAAAGGTCTGAGGGGCGTTCTTAACATGACGCGGCCAGATCCGTTTAGTGAACGGAGCTTAATTGAAACAAAATGCCGGATAAAAAACCAGCACTTTGTCAGTCATCTGAGTCTTCCAATCTGGAAGGCTTTTATTCAAAGTTTTACTTTAATATCAACGCTATCTGCATTCACATCTTTAATATGTTCTTTTGTCAGCCGGTAAACAACCGGGCTTAACAGTGCTATTGCAATCAGGTTCGGGATTGCCATCATTGCATTTAATGTATCGGCCAGTAACCAAACGAAATCCAACGATTGAGTCGCACCGACCATTAAAGCAATAATCCATACCACACGGAAAGGTGTAATGGCTTTTTGCCCAAATAGATACTGAATACATTTTTCACCGTAAAAACTCCAGCCAAGAATCGTAGTAAAGGCAAAGATTATCAAAGCGCCTGCGACAATATAATTTCCGCCAGGAACCGCCGCAGAGAACGAGGCCGCTGTCAGTGTCGCACCAGTCTGACCGGTTAACCAGCCACCCGTAATGACGATAGTAAAGCCAGTGATAGAACAAACAATAATGGTGTCAATGAAAGTCCCGAGCATAGCAATCAACCCCTGACGAACCGGGTTTTGGGTTTTTGCTGTTGCATGAGCAATCGGCGCACTTCCCAGCCCCGCTTCGTTAGAGAAAATCCCCCGGGCCACACCAAAACGAATTGCCGCCCATACGGCCGCACCCGCAAAGCCACCTTGCGCTGCAACAGGTGTAAATGCAGATTTAACAATCAGAACAAACGCAGCAGGAATTTCACTGAAATTCACGCCCAGAACAATGATCCCGGCAGCTAAGTAGGCAACCGTCATAAATGGCACTAATTTACCTGCCACATCAGCAATACGTTTAATACCACCGATAAGTACTGCACCAACCAAAATCGCCAGTACTATGGCGGTAACCATGGTAGAAACACCGAAGTTACTTTGCATTACATCAGCAACAGAATTCGCTTGTACGGTATTACCGATCCCAAAACAAGCAATACTGCCAAATACCGCGAACAGCGTTCCCAACCAGGCCCACTTTTTACCCAGACCATTCTTTATGTAATACATAGGGCCACCAACATAGTGACCATTTTTATCAACCTCACGGAAACGGACCGCCAGTACAGCCTCTGAATATTTGGTCGCCATACCGACTAATGCGGTTATCCACATCCAAAACAGGGCACCCGGTCCACCCAATACAACCGCAGTAGCCACACCGGCAATATTACCTGTACCAATGGTGGCGGAAAGTGCAGTCATCAGTGCGTTAAACGGCGATATCTGCCCTTCTCCCCGCTGATGATTACGCTCAAACAGTAATTTGAAACCCGTTCCCAGTTTACGTATAGGCAGGAAAGAGAGACGGATCTGCATGAAGATCCCAACCCCCAAAAGACCGACCATCATCGGTATTCCCAACACGACCCCGTTAATAGCACTTAACCATTCTGTGATTAATTCCATAGATTCCCTCTGATATTTCATAACAAAATAACAACATGTGAGCATCAATTAAATAAAGAATATTTACAGAAAATATGCGAGAAAAAATTTCGTAAAAAGGGAAAAAGATCTAATACTTGTGAGTGATATCACTTGATAGAATTTTAAGATAAAACGCCCAAAATTTGTTATACCAAATCCATCACGAAATTCTTACGTCTGAACTAATCTCTCTTGAATTCGAATCACTTACTACTTGATTTAACTCTTTTAACCAATTGAAATAAATATTAATTTTATACTTCATTTTTTATGTTAATTAATGAGTTTATTAGTTTTTTTTAAAAGAAATAAGTCAAATAAATAACAGTTCAGTAGAAATTATCAATGATTTTTCTGAAAAACCGCTTTCTCTACCTACTGTGTTTTCTCTCTTAAATAAGAGATTACTT
Source organism: Photorhabdus khanii NC19 (assembly GCF_000517265.1). Classification (GTDB taxonomy): domain Bacteria; phylum Pseudomonadota; class Gammaproteobacteria; order Enterobacterales; family Enterobacteriaceae; genus Photorhabdus; species Photorhabdus khanii. The sequence goes on along the minus strand of NZ_AYSJ01000002.1, from coordinate 388,810 downwards.
GAAATAGATCTATTACACCTATCAGAAAAGCAATAGAAAAATATGTGTAATATTTTTTTATCATCATAAAACTAGCGAATCTTTATCGAGTCGCTTCACAATAATTGAATAACCTCATTGTGTTATTGCTCTGTTCAACTCATTTTGTCGACTTAAGTTAACAAATAGAGGAGATCGCATGATGGAACAACAATATTTCATTGGTGTTGATGCTGGTTCAGCCAGTGTCCGTGCTGCAGTTTTTGATCAACACGGCAAACGACATGCATTCTCTGTTCGCCCTATTCAGCAATTTCATCCAAAAGTTGATTTTGTTGAACAATCTTCCACGAATATCTGGGCACAAGTATGTGCAACAGTAAAAGAAGTTGTCACATTAGCGAATATTAATCCCATTGAGGTCAAATCAATCGGCTTCGATGCTACCTGCTCACTCGTCGCTGTAGCGGCTAAAGGGCGACCACTCTCTGTAGCTGAAAATGGCAATCCTGAACACGATATCATCATGTGGATGGATCATCGTGCCATCAAAGAAACCATCACGATAAATCAGACCAATGATCCAGCACTATGCTATGCGGGTGGTGAAGTCAGCCCTGAAATGGAGCTACCGAAAATATTGTGGCTAAAGAACCATTTCCCTCAGCGTTATCAGGATGTATGGCGTTTCTTTGATTTAGCCGATTTTTTAGTGTGGAAAGCCACTGCCGCTGATGTGGTCAGTACCTGTACTCTTACCTGCAAATGGAACTATCTGGCTCATCAAAAACAGTTCAGCGAAAAACTACTTCATGAGATGGGTTTAGATGATTTAACCGATAAGGTTCCATCTACCATTCTTGAGCTTGGCGAGAAAGCCGGTTACCTGACCGCTGAAGTAGCTAAAGATTTTGGACTACACACAGGGGTTGTTGTCGCCGGTGGTATTATTGATGCACATGCGGGTGGTTTGGCCCTAGCCGGCGCATATCCAGAAGGCTGCCTGGTCATTATCGGCGGTACCTCAAACTGTCACATGATTGTCAGCTCTTATCCTGTCATGGTTCCGGGTGTCTGGGGTCCTTATTTCGGTGCCATGCTACCCGGTTACTGGCTCAACGAAGGTGGGCAAAGCGCCGCTGGTGCATTAGTTGAGTGGTCAATTCGTCAGCATAACAGCTGGCAGGAGTTGGAAACAGAAGCTAAGGCATCGGGTCATCAATACTACCAGTTACTGAATGAAGCCATTGCGCGGTTAGAAAAACAAGAAAAATACCCAACTGTTCATTTACATATTTTAGCTGACCATCACGGCAACCGTTCACCAAGAGCAAATCCTAACGCCAAGGGAATGGTAAGTGGGCTCACGCTGGAAAATGGTCGTGATGCTCTGGCCCGCTATTACCTGGCAACCCTGCAATCTATCGCTTATGGCACTCGTCACATTATTGATGCATTAGTAGAAGCCGGACACCAGATAAACAGATTAGCTATATGTGGTGGCGCAACTAAAAACCCATTATGGCTACGTGAATACGCCAACGTCACCGGACGTGAAATTCATCTGCCTCAGGAAGAGGACGCAGTCAATCTTGGTTCTGCTTTGCTTGGCGCTGTTGCCTGCGGTTTTTTTGCAGACTTCACTCAGGCAGCAAAATCGATGGTACGTGACGGCAATATTATCAAACCGGAAAAAGAGACATTTTTATTCCATCAGGCTAAATATCAAGTCTATCTGCAAATGTACCATGACCAGCAACAATATAACGAAATCATGCAAGCCTGCGGTTAATTTTGAATAAGAAAAACCAGAATATAGTAAGATTTGATTGATAAAATTTCTCCGGCCTAAAGCCGGAGAAAAAGGTCAATCCTTATAACTGTATTGATAATGTCCACCATAATAGAGACTGGAGTTTTTCTCTACCGCATTTAGCAACACACCTTTAATATGAGTGCCATTTTGCTCAAATCGGCGAATAGCGACATCAACTTCTTTAACTCTCGTTTTATAATAACGGGCAATTAACAATGAAGTTCCTGCATATCTCCCAATAATCGCAGCATCGGTTACGGCTAAAATAGGTGGAGTATCTACCAAGACATAATCATAATGCTCTTCTGCCCAGGATAATAATTCCTTGAATCTATTATGCATAAGCAGCTCTGACGGATTAGGCGGAATATTGCCTCGACTGACAAAATCAAGCTCAGTAAGGTAGGTTCTGGTAATAACCTCTTTTAACTGATTCTGACCAGCCAAGTATTCAGAAAGCCCCAGAGATTGAGAACTTTCCAACACCTTATGCAAATGGCCTCTTCTCATATCTGCATCTATTAAAAGAACGCGTTTATTACCTAATGCCAATACCGCCGCAAGGTTCACCGAAATAAAAGATTTCCCCAATTCAGGCGCTGAACCAGAAAGAAGAATAACTTTGTTCGCGGATTCCATCATTGAAAAATGCAGGGTTGTTCTAAGACTCCTCAATGCTTCAATAGCCAAATCAGTAGGATCATGAATAGCTAATAACCGCAATTTCTGACGATGAGTTCTCTTTTTCTGTTGCTGTTCAAGTTTAGCCTGAGTCTCAGATAGTGGGATAGTTGCATAAACGGAAACCCCAATTTCTTCCAATTGCTCAGGGCTTTCAATTCCTTTACGGAACATTACTCTTAATAAAACGACTCCGATTGACAATATAAGCCCTAACATCGTCATAGCGGCAATGATCAGTGGCTTTTTCGGTTTTACCGCTGAACTTTCTACAACAGCTTCATCAATAATACGAACATTACCAACCGTCCCAGCTTTCAAAATGTTTAGTTCCTGCTGTTTATTGAGTAACTGCACATAAATTTCTTGCCCAACCTGAACATCCCGGGTTAAACGTAAAATTTCCTGCTGTGTTTTCGGTAACCGTTTGATTGACTGATTCAGCTCCTTTTTAGTCTCAGCCAACGTCTTCCGTTTATCAAGCAAAGCAACATAAGCAGGGTGTTGTTTAGTATACAATTGCTGTAACTCAGCTTCTTTGAAAGTCAACTCATTAAGCTGTTTCTCAATCTGGACCAATGTCTCCAGAGCTGATTTTGCTTCAAGTGATAAATCGACAGATTCATTAGCCTGACGATACTGATTAAGCAGCTCTTCAGAATTATTGAGCGCCATTTTAACTTTAGGCAAATGATTCTTTAAAAAACTAAGACTACTCTCAGCCTCTTCAGTTTTTCTTGTCACATTCTGTTGCAAATAATTTTTACTGACACTATCAAGTATCGATTTTATTCTTTTACGGTCATCACCTTCTATTTCAAGCGAGATAATGCCGGTATTATTTCCTTTCTCCGTTACCCGTAAAGCTTGTTGCAGCGAACGAATGGCATCCAACCGGGGCCGTTTAACCAATGTAAGACTTTGCCCTGGAGGGGCTAAGATATTTGAGATAAGCAAATTTATGCCATCAGCATCAAGTACCTTGTTCACTTGCCCGTGAAAAACCTGATCGTCAAACTCCAACTGATAATTTTCTGAATCATCAACATATATTTTTATAACTTTACCAATACGCTCTGATGATACCGTAAAATTTTTAATAACAATGTCAGGCTTAGGCATACCTCGAAGACGGGCAATTCCCTTGCCTATCACAGGAAAATAGTCGGCTGTAACCTGAATATCCAAATTCAAGTCCTTTACCGTCTTGCCTATTATCATTCGTGAAACTAATAGTTCCAGTTCTGCTGATGTATCTGACTGTCTTCCAGACAGCATATCCGTCATGTCCCCGACTAAAGATAGTGCGCTGCTTTTCTTTTCAACCTGCAATAAAGCATTCGCTTTGTATACAGGTGTCGCAATCAAGGAATAACCAAGACCAATAACCATGAATAAGAGAGTGATTCCGCCAATAGCCCAGCGATAGTCGAATAAGGCACTAAGAAGACGGCCTAAATCAATTTCATCACTATCCGTATGTGTGTGACTTGATTTATCTGATGTAGTCATAAAAAGCCTATAATTACTTTATTAAGAAGTAATGAAAAATAAAAAACCCAGAATCAAAAAATACTTATAAGTTATAATTTACCTAACCAACCATTAGCACTCTTAAATAACAATTGATATACATATTCATAAACCTCAATATCGGATTTATAAGGATCAGGAATCTCCATTTCACTTAACCAATGACCAAAAAGCATTGTTTTCCCTCTTGCCCCTAGGTTTATCCGGTTTACAGCCTCAATATGTTTTCTTTCCATAACCAGAATCAGGCTTGACTGCTGGCATAATTCACTGGTTAGCTGGCGTGCGGTATGCCCTTCCAAAGACAATCCATGTCTGGACGCAACCTTACTTGAGAGCTCATGTGCAGGTTTTCCTGTCAAAGCCGATATTCCCGCAGAATAAATCTCTTTCTGAGGAAATAGCTGCCGCAATAAACGCTCCCCTGTTGGAGATCGACAAAGATTACCCACACATACAATCAGAATAGAATTAAACATTAATTAGGCCACGTACGAATCCATCGGGTTGTTTCAGTCAGGTTGTTAATACTTGATATCGTTGGCACCAACTGACTGATAACCCGATTCCAACGAACAATTGGCGCACTGGTAACATAAACAATATCATAAGGTTGTAAATTAAACTCAGTTCCCAAGATTAATGCTGTTGCATCCTTAGCATTGAGCTGATAGATATTAGCTATTTTTCCATTATTATCAGGCATATTGCGCAATGAACGGATAACAAAAATTCCACTCGCATCGCTTGATAATTGATCCATACCTTCAGCGTTACCCAATGCTTCTGTCAAGGTCATACCACTACGATCCATACGCAAAGTGCTCTGTTTTCTGACTTCTCCCATAACAAATACTTTCAAATCATCATTACGAGGAATATATAAGATATCGCCGGAATAGAGCAGACGATTTTGCTTCAGATCACCATTTTGCATTAAATCTTGCAGAGAAATAATTGTCTCCTTTCCCTTATGAGTCAAAATGACCCTTTTCCAGTCAGCATTTTCGGTCAAACCACCGGCATGGTTAATCGCATCAATAATAGTTAAAGGAACATTGGTGATAGGTTGTTGATCAGACTTGGCAACTTCGCCTGTTATATAGGCTTTTTGTGAACGAAACGCAGCAATATTTACATCAATCTGAGGAGATTCGATATATTTTGATAACTTCTCTGTAATCAGAGTACGCACTTGAGTGACCGTTTTCCCTTTCACATGAAGTTTGCCAATATATGGATAAAAAATCGTTCCGTCAGAATGAACCCAGTTACCCGTATCACTGGCACTACGATATTGCCCTGCTGGTATTGTCAATTCAGGATGATCCCAGACAGTAACCATAATGACATCACCCACACCAATACGGTATTCATATTGCTGTAATTCTTTATCTAACTCAGGATTAGGACGTGCAATAGCAGAGTTTACTCGTAAATTTTCAATTAACTGTGGTGTTACCGGATAAACATTTACCAAATTATTAATATCATAGTTACTATCATTACCATTGATTATTTCTTTATTATAAACAGGAAGACTACTCCCAGGAGCAACCGTACAACCACCTAATAACATAGAACAGAATGATGCCAGAACTATAATTAATTCCTTAATATTCATCAGAAATTTATCCTTAAAAAATAATAAACAAAAAAATACATCAATTAGTATTAATTATAATCTCCCTAAGAAAACCAGATTATAATATAATAAAATATAATATAATATAAAAATTTTGCTTAAGTATCACAAGCCTCTATGTTGCTGGTCATATCACTTTGTAAAAACAATAGAAATCAACTTAACACTTTTGAGGAATTCAAACTATTAAATAAATATAAATCAAACAAATAATATATTAATTAACTATTTAATTATGGAATGTATTTTATAAGGTATTATTGCAAACAGAAAGTAAGAACCACATCCCTCTGATGCAAGATGACAAGAACATTCATCAGAATTTATCGAAATTGAATACATGATTGAGATTACATTGGCGGAAAAAATACACACTAACTTGCATCAAGCGAGTGTTCACATAAGCGGATTTGTGATTTGAGCCTGTACTTTTCACGATTATCCACTACTATTATTGATTGTTTTATATTAGAGACAGAAAACCTGAAGGTTGAATATATTCCATAAAAATTTTATCAACTGGGACTATCATGCACAAATCAGCCATCCTAAGAATAGCCAGACCAACCGATAACTTAAATCAGGTTGCCGACATGTACTGCCAAGGTTTAGGGTTTATTATTTTAGGTCAATTCGAAAATCATGAAAACTTTGATGGCATCATATTAGGACATCCAGATCATCCCTGGCATCTCGAATTTACACATCATCATGGTACAACAGCAGGCAAAGCACCCACACAAGATAATTTACTGGCCTTCTATATATCAGACCATTCAGAGTGGTCACATCAAATATCGTTAATAGAAACCGCTGGTTTTATCACTGTTCCTTCTTACAATCCATACTGGGATGTTAATGGTAAAACATTTGAAGATATTGATGGTTATCGGGTTGTGTTACAAAACACAGTATCCCCTGTTTAACTTTAAGCATACTTGCCTGATAACCAACCCACACCTACCTTGTTTGACATTGTGAAATAACATGATCAAAACTCAGCTATTGACACTGAGTTTTGATATACTCCTGCAAATATTTAGTTTGCTTTTCGTTCTCAACAATCATTCTTCGGAGATCGAAATAATCTTGTTCAGCTGCCGGGTTAAATCGTGGGGCTCCTGCATCGCCCATGCTGCCGGAGGAACCGGCTTCGCTTTGATTACAGGTTGCCGCGATACGCAACCGGAGGCGGCCAGCGGCAACATCACCACGAAGAGCATCAATTTCAGATTTGGCATTAGCAAGTTCCTTTGTATATTGATTATCCAGTTCAGACAGGAGTTTTATCCTCTCCTGCTGACTGGCGATTTCATTCTGTTGCTCCAGCAACTCGCTCTGTAGCTGGACTGTCGTATCAAGCTGTTGGGTGTACTTACCGTAATAGTGATGCGCCACCAACGAGACAAGAACCAGTGCAACGAAGGTGTAACCGTGTGAGTTAAACTTCATCATATCGCCCTATAAAAGTGAAAAGGCTTTATCAATGACCGCGTTGTTATAGGGCTGACTACCATTCTCTACGGTAATAATGGCCTTAATGAGTTTGGTCATAAATACCTGATTAAACACATCAACAACTTGGTCGCAGGTAACATCGGTGTCTTTACACACACGATTAACATAACCCTCGGTATTATTCTCATTGGGGGGCGCCCAGCGTGAAATGATCCCCTTCACTGTTTTGAGACCATATTTTCTATTGTAATTATGTAAAATTTTAATCATTGCCCGAATACCATATTCAGGACCGACAAACTGACAAAAAGCGTTATCGGTACGCTGTGATTCAGGAACCAAACCTTGCCAATCATCACTCCAACGGATATTGCCGGGGTTATTATTTCGAATGCCTCTGCTCATCATTTACTCCTTTTACTTATTGCCTGTTTTGTTATTAACCACTTTTCTTAAGATCTGACCGAAATAGTCAGTTCCCAGATAACCAATAATGACACTGCCGATGTAAGCCAAATCCGTACTCATACCAAAGAAATCCAGCACATCACGAATAAACCAAGCAATCATGGCGCACATGATGGCATCCATAATTGTCGTCCAGAACTTACCTCCGTTATATCTACCCCTGAGATAAGCCATTGCAGCAGCCAGTGCCGCACCTATACCTTGCTCTTTGACTGACAGCAGCCATAACCATAGCTGCATCCAAATGTCAGGCTGTTTATCCATGTATTTCATCCTTTCCTCCCATTGATATAATGGGAATCCACAGGCTGCCGTGTAGCCTTAAATTTGAGTTAATAGGAATACTGCGAAATCAGTAGAATAAGAAAAGGCCACACATAGCGCAGCCTTAAATTTTGTAATGTGATTACTTACATTTAGTATAATTCCGTGCTCATCAACAAACACCGGATGTGTATCATTATGTGTCAGGAAGTGATAAAAATTAACAGATATATAACTTATTAGCGTATTAACCATTCCAACAAGATAATATCCCCCCTGATAACCATTATTGATTTTTTATAAAAACAAAATTTAAAATTTATTTTTTAATTTTCCGACATCGTATCCTTAAATTAAAAGGCAAGGCTTATTACTGTGCCTTTAATATAAAGTCTTTTAATACACGATAAACCGCTTCAGGTTGTTCAAGTATCCCTAAATGGGTCTTGGCATTTTCCAATCGCTTAACCTGGAAGAATGAGTGCTCGAAGGAAAATTTTTGCTGCTCAAGTAAATAATTATCACTTCTGTCCAAAGAATAAATATGAATACATTGATGCCCTCCGGAAAAAATTTTCAATCGTCCTAAGGGAGAGCCGTATCTACTATATGCTCCAACTATCGCCTTTCCGGCCGCCTCCCACACAGGGAAATCTATTTGTGACATTTCTTTAACTAAATGATCCATAACAATTTTATTATTTCCTCCCCCCAGCCAGAAATTAAATAAAGAATCTCTTGCTGAAATCCAATCTTCAGGATCTTGTATATCGCTAATTGACTGAAAAAATGCAGGATCAGGGTTAGTCATAATCCAATCAAGAAATACGAGTGTAGATACTCTCTCTGGCATTATCTCTGCTATATCGGCAGCAATCCAACTGGCATGAGCAACTGAGACCAGTATAAGCTGTTCTATATCTAATGAATTAATGAAAGAAACAACATCATTTAACAACATCTCTGGCGTTAATGGCAATGCAGATTGGGAGGATAACCCATGATTACGCCAATCCAAACTAATCACTCTGAAAGTTTCCTCAGCCAACGCTTCAAATGGAATAAAAACCGTTTTAGGCTCACACCATCCAGGAAGCAGTAGCAATGTTATTGGACCGACTCCATTGTCATTGTAATCTATTGTTATATTATTGCAGTGAAATTGACTCATAATCCTATCCTTAGTAAAGAGATTATAAATACTACGCTGGGTTTCTTTTTCAGTATCGTACGCAATTTACACATCACATGGTAACAAAAAATGAACAATGCTACACCAGTAATCAGTTAACCCATTAATCTTACAATCTTCACCGTCAGCGTTAAACGTTGAGTTATCTATTCCAATAAATTATGAAGCAACCAAGTAATTACATCAGAGAAATTTACATTCAGAACATCGTAGTCACCAATTAATGAATTTATTTAATAATAAGATTAAATTACAACGTATAACAAACCATACTTCATGGTAATTATGCGCACCAAATAATAAATCGCTCAAAGCAATTTGGCGAACAAAACGTTTCGCTAACAATTTTTTTAAAGCAGGATCTTGTATCTTTTTTCTATACAAAATAAAAAAACTTCCTACCTCCCTTATTGCATGACGATTAAGTGATCTTTTTAACGAATTTTTACATTTAATTCCTTTTGATATTTTAATAATTGAATCAACTACAGTAATATAACTGTCAGCTCGATGATATAATTTTTTAATTTCTTTTGATCGAGTTATTGATTTTGGATTATGTCGATAACAATACAATAGCTCCTCACAGAAGCCGATTCGATTCGCTATAAGTGACAAATTAATTGTCCATAAAATATCCTCATGGAGGGTATTTTCTATAAAATTCAATTGGTTATTTATAATCAATTCTTTTTTAACCAGTTGTAACCAAACAAAATGTGGCCATTCTCTACATTTAACACAATACTCTATCCATTCTTCACCCGTTAACACACTACCATAAGGCTGTCTACGTGTTATTCTTTTATTCTCTTGTGAGAATGGATCTTCTGTAAAACTCACGCCATTACCAATTAACACATCTAATCTTTGTTCAAGGGCTTGATCAAGCCATTTCCTTAATATTTGTGGTTTTAACCAATCATCACTATCAACAAATAAGATCCACTCACCTCTAGAATATTTTATGCCACAATTTCTAGCTATTGAGACACCACTATTTTCTTGATTGAAGATTCGTATTCTATTATCTCTTTTTTCATATTCCTTGATTACCGCTAAGCTATTATCAGTTGATCCATCATTAATAATAATGACCTCAAAATTAATATTTTCTTGCGAAGATATTGCATCTAGCAAATAGACTATATTATCTTCATCATTAAAAACAGGTATAATAATAGTAATATCAAACTGAAACATCTATAATCCCTCTAATGTATTAATCGTTTTTAATAAAAACATTATTTTCATGATAAAAATGTGCCTTTTGCTCGTTGCTATTCATAAACCATACAATATTTTAAGAGCGATTTGTAGATCAAATTAAAAAATTTCACTAAAATAGTTAATAGTGAAGTATGAAAATAAAAAAATAGAAAATTTACATGTTACTGCTTCATGTAACGATAGCCATAACAACTCAATTTTATTGAACCAATATAAATAAACTAGTAAATAAGACAGAATAAAGTTGCAATGATTAAACAGTCATATCTTTATCAGATAAATTTTATGATCCACCTCTCTACCCACTATTAATGTCATTATCCTGGTATTTTAGCATGTCAATTTTGGGTAAGAATACCTTATTTTCAAAAATCGCCTTAATATGAATAAATACTCTGATATAAAAGAAGTAAAAACAATCACGCCTTTCGTTTGTAATATAAATATTAGGATAAGAATATAAAGAAAGTCATTGTATTAATTTGTAAAGAGCACCTAACAAATAATACCATTTATTAATCAACATTCCAGATATCGCAATACCAATTTTGGTAGATTTTTTATTTATCGATATTTTGATAAAAATATTAGTTTATTGAATTTTAAATAATTAAGATTGATATTAACTTCAAACAAGGATATTTAAAATGGCTTATGTTATATATTATTCTTATCCCATACATGACTAAATGGATTTAATAACATATTATCAGCGAGACTATTCAATCTTGAACATGAAATGTAAAAATATAAAGATAGCAATTCACACAGCGTATTACTGCATAGATATTTAATACTGAAAATTAATTAAATTATATATTAGATAATATAAACAAGAAAATATCCCATGAAATCATTCAATATAAGATAATGTAAATTAAACAGCCCAAGATATTGACTACTCAGGCTCATAGACACTCTGGATAACAAGGAAAAAGAGACAATTGCACTACAATTCTTTTTCCTGTCACGATTCGTTGTTGACTCTTTGCTTGTACCGCTCGTTTCCCATCCCAGCGCAGGCGGGTTCTTAAAAACAACTCATCATGGGAAAACTGTGGATTTAAACGCATAGAAAAAATGAGAGGTAACATATCCAGGCGATAATTCATCTCACCCACTATCAATACTTTTCCTTCAACAACAGTAAACAATGACAGCTCAATATTTGCTGTTCTGGGCAGAGAAACTGGCATGGTTACATCCCCCTCAATCAACGGTGATGCGTCATTCTTGATTACCTCACTGACACATCCGGTAATCAGCAAACACAGCAATAGCCCTATTTTGATCATAACAAGCTGATTCTACGTTGTGATAACGGGGTATGCTGCCCATCCAACAAGCGCTGTAATGCCATCTCATGTTCAAGCTCTATTACAAGACCTCTACTCAATACCACAGAAAGCGGCTCATGAACATTTTGCGGTACATGCCCAGGTATAACCCGGCGACCACAACAAAGATTGTCATTCTCATGAGATACGTTTGTTAAATGAATAGGTAATGAATTATCAATTTTCATACTCTCATTCCCAGAGATTTACTCAGTTCAGAGTCGGTCGGAAGTTGAGCCTGCAATAACTCCTGCCAAAACTCGACATGATCCAACATACTCGAAAGGCTCTCCTCAAAAGCAGCTAGACTCAGCCGACTAGCTGACATTTGCCGATAAAGCTGTACCATCTGAGTTGATTCATCAAAACCAAAGTGAAGATCAAACTGATACCAATGACGATTAAAACTGGCTAACTGACGGAAAATTCCTTCCCCGACAGCAGTGATATCAGCAACATCTACCTGTAAAACGAGTTGGTCACGTTCAGGAATTAAGATCAAAGAGAGGTTAAGATGCTCATCAAAACAGAGAGCAGCCACACCTTCATGATTTAAAGCTAGGTGTGGCAAACCAAATTTGGCAGCAAATTCAGCCAAAACTTGGTTGATGATAACTATCACATCCATGGATTACTCCCGCAGAGAAGGAAATCAGGTAAACTTGAAGTTACCGCGCGGTTAAGCAAACGGGTTACTCCCGCAGAAAAGGGAGTTAGTTTACTACCATCATCTTTTATGCCTCTGTCACTCAAAGACAGTTCTTTTAATAAAAAAGTCACTCTGGTGATTGTAAACTGAGTACAAAATCATAGGTGAAGTGCTTTTTCTATAACGCATTCTGCTCTATAAAATGTCCTGCGAAGATGACTATTTCAAGTGAATACTGTCGTGAGATAGGTTCTCTTAGTCAGCTTAGTTTTATACTAACCTTGGTAAACCAAAGTTCTGATAAAGAAACCAAAGCGTTATTAACAAATTGAGCGCCCTTTTCTGGACGCTCATACTTACAATATCAACGTTTATCGGCTACCAAGATTACACCACACCAGCCGCCGCACGCCATGCCTGATTATGGCTCTGAGAGAGTTGTTGCAACAACTGCAAGACATCTTTCATAAAGTTGTTATTCAATGATATCTGCTCTTCACTCTTTTGTTTTTCATGCTGGGCAACAGACGCATCGACTTCATGTTCCTTGGCTTTGGCCTGAGAAAGTCCTTGTTCTACCTGCACTGCATTATTAGACATATCTCTTAAACCGTTCATCACCGAACTGGAGATCTGCTGCTTGCTGTTACGATTATCAAAAACCAGTGTAAGAGATTTCAGAGCATTCTTGTCAGCATCTTGCGCTGTATCCCATACTTTACCAATCGCTACCCGATCCGCATCGCTACTCTTACCCAACTGTTGCATCTTGATGTCGATTAATTCTTTACGACCAGCAATATTATTGTCCAGCGTCTTCTGCTGCTTAATCGACTGACCATTTTTAAAAGCAGAGAAACCACCCACCAACGCTGAACCAAACGCCATTACACCTGAAACAACAGCCATAGCAATCGTCAACTTGGCACTATGACGCATCTCATCTACTTGTGACTTCTGAGCATCAATAGTTGCCTTGTTTTCGGTATCACGCTGCAAGATACCCAATTCACGCATCTTCCTAGCGATCTCAAAAAGCAACGACATCATATCCAATGTGCTAGTCAATTCTTGCTTAACATTACCTAACCGACTGAGATCAAGGCCCTGTCGTGGTGCAATCAAATCAACCTTATCCATACGCCCGGTTTTTTCCGACTGCTGGATCGCGGCTTCATGTGTTGTTGCGACAGAATTTTTATCAACCACAACATCAGTTGTGTTGCTGAAAGTGATCGCCTGAGAACCGTTAAAGCTATCAATAGTATTCATCTTTTTATTCCCTAAATTCCATGAGGTCGGCTGGCAAGATTGTTCATCATGTCACCCCTAGCATTGAGCATCTGAAAAACCATCTCCATTACATGTTGGAAAGATTCCACCATCTGGGACAGTTCCTCTTTAAGCTTATCCATAACAGCCTGGAATGCCGTCAATTCGCTACGTGAAAGTTGTACATCTGCTTGTCGATTAGCCGCTTTACTCTGGAACGCAAAATTGGCAGCTTGAGCACCACCATTAGCTAAATCAACAACCACGTCACTCACCTGAATACCTACTTTCACACTACGAGACAAAGTATTAGCTGCATTAGCCGCTGTACCGGCGACTTTTGCCGAAAGCTCTGCAGCCTTTACTGCCATCTTAGCCGTCACCTCAGCCACTTTAACGCCCATCTTAGCGCCCATTTTGGCTATCAAGCCAGCGGCTGAACCACCGAAACTGACTACCGCTGCTGCCACCGCCATCGTAACCTCAATCGCAGTTATTACTGGCCCCAGCCACTTCATGGTTTCCTTGCTGATTAAACCGTCCTGAGCCGCTTGTTGTAGCCCCTGAGACACCACACCCATTACCCCTCCGGCAATCAGCATAGCGCCTGCTACCGCACCAACCCCAGTAGCAACCATGATCGCCCCGACCACAATTGAGACAATCGCACTGATCCAACCGAAGATTTTGGAAAACAACCCAGATTTTTGCGCCTCTTTAGCAGAATTTTCTGCTTCTTTGATCTTCTGCTGGTTCTCATCCATTTTCTGCAAGCTTTCCTGACGCGCCCGCTGGATATTCTGGATATTGAGCTTCGTTTGAGTACGCTCGATCTCACTGGTCAGTTTGCCCAGTTCAATTTCTAATTCCGCAAGTGAGGACATCACCAAAGAGGCCAACCGCGAAGTTTCTTTCAACTCTGCTGTCAGCTTTGTTGTCAGTCCTGTTGCCAACAAAGCTCCTTGCGTAACCGATGCGACCAGACTAGCTATTTTCCCTTGTTGCTGAACATCAAGACGAGTATTACTCACTGCTAATGGTTCCGGCAATGATACCCCTCGTAACTTAGCTACATCAGACGATACGTTACCTGCCTGGCTAGGCGTAACGCGATAATCCTCTTTAGGAGGTGTAGCCACAGGGATATCATCAACCTGAAAACCGCCTCGCAATAGAGGAACTTGGTGTTCATTTGCTATCAGAGTCATCTTCCTGAGTCCTTTTTATTGTGATGGCTTCTAACATTGCGCTAGAACTGGCAGCCAAAGCAGCCTGTTCCGGCAAAGCTGCCGCAAGCTGTTGAGCCGAGTAGAAGCCACTCTCGGCCCCATCAAGCTCTCCTAATTGCAGGAGACATTCAGCAGCATGAAATGGAAAGCGAGGCTCATTAATATCAAGCATCGCTCCGTAGCTATAACTTTGAATCGCCTGCTCCAATTGTCCCATTGCCTGACGGCATGCCCCCAGCCCAAGAAAAAACCGGGAGTCATAATGATCCAACATGCATAAGGCCTGGAATATCTTATGCGCATCCTGCCATTTACCTGACAGGTACTGATTGAACGCTAATGAATAAAGCTGTTCCAGCGTATCACTGGAGACATCCTTCAACATGGCAAGGGTACCGCCGTCGTGAAGAAAGGACTCCAATTCTTGTGCGTACTGGTCAGAAGTGGTAGGTGTTTCTTGGTGCTCCATAATTATTCCTTAAATTGCGCCGAGAATATTACGCATAATGCTGTCGTATTTCTGGATAAAACGGTTTAACGCTTCAATAGCAGCGTTGTAGCGAGAACTCACGTCATTTAAACGCGTGGTTTTTTCCTGGACAGTATTGTTTAGTGGATTTACGCGATCGTTGACCGAAGTAGAAAAGTTAGCCAGTTTGTTATTATCCTTATCATATTTATATGATGTCTCCAGACCTGTCATAGCTCCACTTTGCTTATTAGGGCTTTCTAAGAAATCCCTAATAGAAATTTCTTTTGATTTAGGGAACATCTTACTCAACAACTTACATTCAGCACTATTCTCAAAAGTAGCCTTATCACTAAAACCGTATTTCTCATGGTCCAGCAGGTTGAAGGATTTTTCATCATTAATAAAAAGCTCTTGATTCTTATCAGCCGCTAATTTCTTGTTAATCTCCGACTGAATAACACTGTAAATCTTTAGTTCTGCGGTCAATGCCGCCAGTTCATCACGTAACTCAAGTCGTTTTTTATCATGGCCTGACATAACAGAAACAAATATATCGATTACATCATCATCAAGACGATCCGGCGTTAAATTAAAATGAACAGCAGCCAGAAAATCTCTTAATGTCCAAGTTTTTAATGTCGTGCTATCCAAGAAGGATTTAAGATCCTTGATTCCATTCTTTATTTGGCTATCTAAATGACCATCTTTGACAATAGCATCCGCTGGCAGAAAATAGGCAATCAGCTTTTTCAGAAGTTCTTTATCGTTAGTGATAACATCAGAACCAGATTCAATCTTGATTCCCTTATCAATAATAAGATTAACCAGTTCATCAAGCTTCGAAGATTTAGAACCCCGTAGTTGATCCAGAGAAACATCTTTCAGACTGCTCCAGAAAAGCTGTGGGTCATTTTGATATGGTTTAATTTCCACCTTCAAATCCTTATACAATAATGCCACGCATACGAGGTGGGCGACGGAAACGCTTTCCCTCTTCTAAAGAGTGAGGATGGTTGCTTCGTAAGCGATTAACTTCTGTCAGCAACTCTTGCTCAGCACTCTGAACCAAAGTAACGTCAGTATGACCAAACAGTTCTGCCCCCACATTTGGGTTGATGCCCAGAGACTGCCACATCTCCTGTAACAATTGCAGTCTGTGATCACTGTCCTTAATGGCTTCCTCAGCTGCTTGCAATACTTTGGCATTGGGTTCCTCTTGCATCAGTGACTCCTATAATAAAGAGAGATATTGATTCTTCCTGTCAGAGTTGGACTTTTTTTTGTTGTTTTCTCATCTGATGTAACGAGATAACGCGACTGACTTCTAACTCGAACCAGCCAGGCGCGACCTCACTCGCGCCTGTCCAGCGGTGATAGAACCGAGCTAAACGTTCATCATTAAGGGGAGAGTCAACCAAAGTATTAACTTGACCATAAAGTCGGCTACCCGGCCCAAGCACAGCCATCGTTGCTGTTGCCAACAGATAAAGAGGCGCAAATGGATTAGCAAGCCCTCGGCGCTGCCAGGTACGGCGTAACATCACGATCCAAACTCGCGGTGCATCATAGCGCCAGGCAATTTCGCAGCCTTCACACCATACACGCCAGCCAAGAGGAATTGGGCTACTCCCCATACAGTGAGGCTGTACCGAATAACCTTGATCCTCAAACCAAGAGATAAGCGGATCACGGTTCATAGACACACCCTACCAAGCGGTTGGATATTGATCTGTTGAGTCAACTCTTGATACGAGAGCACTGGCAAGCCGTGGTGATCACCTTCAATTAACTTACGTACATAACGGCGAATATCCATTGATACGATCAACACCGGCTTATTCTGCATCTGTGTTAAATCACCCACCGTTTTTTTCATCTGTTCAAGGAAACTTTGCGTCACCGCCGGGTCTAGCGCCAGATAACTACCCGCGCTCGTCTGACGAATACCTCCCCGGATCTGCTCCTCGACTTGCTGATCCAAAAGATAAGCGGGCAGGATGTTATTGCCGTTAGCATACTTGTAACAAATATAGCGCTTGAGGCTACTGCGAATATATTCCGTCAACTGCACTACGTCTTTCTCCTTTTGCCCCCATACCACCATAGCTTCAAGAATCGCACGTGTATTACGGATCGAGATATCTTCTCCTACCAGCCGTTGTAGTATCTCCGTCATCCGTTGCAATGGGATTATGCGCATAGCCTCCTTGACCAACTCGCCGTAGCTGCCCTCCATCTGCTCCAAAAGATAGCGGGTCTCCTGCACACCAATAAAATCTTCAGCATACTCCCGCAACACATGTGACAAATGCCAGGTGATCACCTGAGACATGGATAAAACCGCCATCCCCGACTTAGCCAAACGTTCCTGATGAGTTTCGGCTACCCACAAAGTGGGTTGATTAGGTAATAATGGCTCTCCTTCTTCATAAGGGATAGCCAACAGTTCTAATTGACTGACCGGCTCCTGTACCAGCAAATGCGCTGAACGTAGACGACCACGGGCAACGGGCACTTCTTGTAGCTGGATCAGGTACTCTCCCGCCTTCATACCCTCATTAAAGCGTAAGTGGATACCTGGAAAGGGTACGCCTAAGTCTAAATAGAGTGCACGTCGTACCCGAATTAATTCATCATTAAGCGAAATGGCTTCCAATTCAGCCTGTAACCCGGCGTCTACATCAATAAGTAAAGGAACCGTCATAGCGAATTCTTCTTTTTCGCTAAGTTTCCCGCCCTTAGCCTTACTGCCGATCTTGGCCTTCGGTTTGGCCGCCGGGGCACCTGCCCCTTGGGCTAACAAGCTGGGAAGATCCGCTTGCTGACTAACATTGTCTTGCCGCTGACGCTGGAACAGAAAATAACCCCCTCCAGTCACCACCAGCGCAAGCATAAAAAAGATTAATGTCGGAAATCCGGGAATCAGACCAAATAACACCAATAAAACACCACCAATCAACAGTGCCTTTGGTTGAGCGATGACCTGTTCACCAATCTCATTGCCCAGATCTGAAGAGTCTTCCGACGAAACCCGGGTAACAATGATACCGGCGGTGATGGCAATCAGCAGAGCCGGAACCTGAGAAACCATGCCATCACCCACGGTCAAAATGGCGTAGAGCTGCAATGCATCAGAAGCAGACATCCCCTTCTGAGTGACACCTATGGTTATTCCACCCAGAATGTTGACAAAGATGATAAGGAGACTGGCAATAGCATCACCCTTAACAAATTTCATCGCACCATCCATCGAACCAAACATCTGGCTCTCTTTCTCGATAGTGCTGCGTCTCTCCCTCGCTTCATTGACGTCGATAACGCCAGCACGCATATCTCCATCAATACTCATCTGCTTACCAGGCATGGCATCAAGGGAAAAACGCGCACTAACCTCAGCCACACGCTCTGAACCTTTGGTGATGACGATAAATTGTACGATGGTAATGATCAAAAAGATCACTATCCCCACGATCAGGTTTCCACCAACCACGAAATTACCAAAGGTATAAACAATCTTCCCGGCGTCAGCCTGCAAGAGGATCATCCGGGTGGTACTGATTGAAAGTGCCAGACGAAACAGAGTCGTTACCAGTAATACCGCAGGGAAAGCGGAAAACTGCAAGGGGGAGTTTATATAAACCGCCATCATCATTAGTACGACAGAGATGGTTATGTTAATAGCGATCAGAATGTCCAGCAGGAAAGGAGGAAGTGGCAGAATCATCATGAAGACAACCGCCAGCAATAGTATTGCCAGCATAATATCTTTGCGCTCGCCGATCCGACTTAATAACTCAAGCCCGCGATTCATAGTACGGTCCCTTGAGAAAGATAACGCTGATAAGCACTGCGTGCTTCTTCCAGGTTCCCTTCCTGTTGGCAGGCGCGACTGACACAAAGCCAAAGAGCCTCACTTTGTTCTCCCTGATCCTGTAAGAGAGCACAATGTTCTTTCGCTACACTCCCCTCTTGCAATTTAAGTAATGAAACCACCAAAGCACGGCGTCCTTCCTGATGTTCAGGATGCAAAACCAGTAATGCATCCAATAAAATACGGGCTCGGTCAGGATGACCATACTGGAGTTGAAGCCAGCCGAGCAGCAGCAAAGCGCTTTGCTGTTTATAACTAAGAGTCATGGTTATACCTTGTGCAACAAGTGCAGGGCCATCTGCAACAACTGTTCATCTTGATTCATCTTTTCCAGCAGGGAGACAGCATGCTGTACCCTGATGTCATCACTTTGTTGCAAAGTTGCACGCAAGCTACTGACAGCCTGACGGAAGTCATGGGGACGTAACAGAGAGTGAAACCCATCTTGTGGGCAGGCAAAAGCCAACAAAGCCTGATCAGCCTTGTTGGCTGGATAAAGACGTGCAGAGTGAGTCTCAACGGATTGACCATCGGGCAATAACGCATAGCGATCAGGCAAGCCAACCCCGATCTCTTCCCGGCTGATCGCCGTTAGTTGCTCAATTCCTATATGGGCGGAGGCGATTTTGCTCACGAAGCGAGCGCCTCACGCTGTACTCTTAGCAAAGAGCGAAATGCCTGATGCAGCAAAGGCAGTGTTATATGCCGTTCATCTAATGTCACAAACAATAATAGGCGATCTTCCCCCAACCAGCCACAACGCAAGGGCAGTTCAGGCCCCTGACCGCTGAAAGTAAGTAACATCGCCTTAACCATCGCGTCTCTCCCCTGATGCCAGGGAATTTCACGGGCCAGCCAAAGCGTTAATGAGCCACCATAGCGCTCAATCTGTAATGTACCAGAATACTCAAAATCAATTTGGATTAAGGGACTGGAAGCATCAGACATCTCCATACCCAAATCCTGACAAAACTGGAGCAATTGTGGCTCTATCCAGTTCATGATGCTCCCTCTCCTGACCACAATTCGTCTTCTTCTCTCTCAATTGCTGTATCAAGCGCCAGTTGACAAGAGTTAAGTAGGTTTTGGCGCTGTTCTTCATCACTGAACACTTCCACCGGAATCAATCGAATCAATCGCTTCAACTCCCGGTAGAAATGAATTTGAGTTTGACTATTCTGCAAGCTCAAAGCATGACCGAGCATTTCAACATCCCGCACATTGGCCCAACGTTTCTCAATCAAAGAAACGACATCACCCATAAGATCAGAAGGCCCGTATGCCATGATTTTCCCCCTTTACCACGCTTTTCCATAACTGCTCAACCTGAACCGACAAACTGTTAAGCAGACGGAGCTTATGCATGTCACTCATCACACGTTCCAGCTTAATAGGGTCGAGTTGGCGCGGTTGGCTGTCCAGATCAGCGCTCAGGGCTTTCATGATGAATCCTGTCACTTCCATCAGAGAACTGCTCTTGAAGTTGGCTTGGATATCTCGCCAGGCCGCTGACAGCCCTTGATAATCCATAACAGCGTCACGATAGATGTTACGCAATGCTTGCAAATTACCAACCCCATCTCTGGCGGCTACCGTGGCATCAGGCGTAATGCGGGCTCCTAACTCGATAGCGATACCTTGCTCTTGCGCTAAACGTGACAACTCTTGTTCAACCAATGTCAATATGGCACGTGCCTCTGGCCTGCCTGCCAACGCATCACGGGCCTGACTCAGCGCATAGAATTGTTCACTCACCTCTCCAGAAAAACTTTCCAGATAAGCCTGTAACTGAGCGATATTAGTCAGCTGGCTACTATTTAAATGAGAGATCAACGCCTTAACCTTTTGTTGGCGCTCCAGATCCGGCACTTTCTGTAAGTATTCACCCACCAACGCCTCAATTTCCCGCACTCTGGCATGTCCATCGCTAACTTTACGTCTGGAGAGCGGCATATCCTTGCGTTCCGAAAATGCAAAAGTCAGCTCTTCGGCCGCGTCAGCAAAAGACTGGGATGCAGTAACCAGTACTACTTTCTCTCCCTGAAACTGACCGACCCTGGCCTGCTCCTGCTGTGCTGTAATCCCGGCATCAGGTTCTGACAAAGTCATCGAATGAAGATGATTCTGGATAATATCCATAGCCTAGTCCTGTCATATCAGAGTTAATAATGGACAAATTATAAAGATACCGTCCCGACGCCTATGCCAAAATCAGCCGTGAATTTTTAGCAAAATCCGCCGTAAACTATCGCCAAAGACAGGATTCATCGTTATCTGACCATTGAAGCTGATGTAAGACGCATCAAGCATAAGCAGCAACCCGTGAATCAGGAAGCTTCACTGATCAAAGCTGGGAACAGCTACGCAAACTCCAACCATTTTCTAAAAACTCCCGACTCAGGTTGCAATCCCTTCCCCTCTCCCTTCTTTATAGTACTCGCAGCAGAGGTTATATAAACGATCATGAAGCTTTCCCTTGACCATATTCCCGGCCAAATGCGCCATGCTATTAATGAATGTCGACTAATTCAGATTCGCGGCAGGGTTACTCAAGTCACGGGTACATTACTTAAGGCTGTCATTCCCGGTGTGCGGATAGGTGAACTTTGTCATTTACGCAATCCTGACAATACACTGTCCCTCCTGGCAGAGGTGATTGGGTTCCAACAACATCAAGCCCTGTTAACACCACTTGGCGAGATGTTTGGCATCTCTTCAAATACTGAGGTGAGTCCAACCGGAGCCATGCATCAGGTTGGTGTGGGTGATTATCTGTTAGGGCAAGTCCTTGACGGACTGGGTAATCCATTTTCCGGCGGACAGTTGCCGGAACCACAAGCTTTGTATCCGGTTTATCGGGATGCTCCGGCACCCATGAGTCGCAAACGGATTGAACACCCGCTCTCACTCGGCGTTCGGGCTATTGACGGCTTGCTGACCTGTGGTGAAGGCCAGCGTATGGGTATTTTTGCCGCTGCGGGCGGCGGCAAGAGTACGCTGTTATCTACGTTGATTCGTAGCGCCGAAGTTGATGTTACCGTGCTGGCACTCATCGGTGAACGTGGTCGCGAAGTGCGGGAATTTATTGAATCGGATCTGGGTGAAGAAGGCCTTAAACGTTCAGTGTTGGTAGTCGCTACCTCAGATCGTCCAGCAATGGAGAGGGCTAAAGCAGGGTTTGTGGCGACCTCAATCGCTGAATACTTCCGTGATCAAGGTAAACGTGTACTCTTGCTGATGGATTCCGTGACCCGTTTCGCCCGTGCGCAACGAGAAATAGGTCTGGCTGCCGGCGAGCCGCCAACACGACGCGGTTACCCGCCGTCAGTCTTCGCGGCTTTACCACGGTTAATGGAACGTGCTGGTCAATCTGACAAGGGTTCAATTACCGCCCTCTACACTGTATTGGTGGAAGGGGATGATATGACAGAACCTGTGGCAGATGAAACCCGTTCTATCCTTGATGGTCACATTATTTTGTCACGCAAGCTGGCTGCGGCTAACCACTATCCCGCCATTGATGTGTTACGTTCCGCCAGCAGGGTGATGAACCAAATTATCACTGCGGAACACCAGGCTCAAGCTGGCCTGTTGCGTCATTGGCTGGCTAAGTATGAGGAAGTTGAGCTGTTGTTACAGATTGGAGAATACAAAAAGGGGCAAGATCCTGTTGCCGATAATGCCATTGCACGCATTGAAGCAATACGTAGCTGGTTGCGCCAAGGTACTCACGAGCCCAGTGATTTACCACAAACTTTAGCGCTCTTACAGCAGATAACGAAACAATGATTGGCCGTTTACAACGCATAAAAGCATTACGTGTCGAGCGCGCTGAACAACATTTGTCCCTGCAACAAATGAAACTTCAAACGGCTCATCAACACCATCAACAGGCCTTGCAAACCTTGCAAGATTACTGTCAATGGCGAATAGCAGAAGAGCAACGCCTTTTTGAACAGTGTCAGGGCCAACCTATTGACCGCAAAGGCCTTGAGCGCTGGCAACAACAAATTGCCCTGTTGCGTGAACATGAAGCGCAGTTGGAAAAGGAAGCCGCTGAAATGGCCGAAAAAGTGGAACGGGAACTCCGTCAATTACAAGAGTGTCAACGTGTATTGCACCACGCACGCCAGCAGCAGGAAAAATTTAACGAATTGGGTCGCCAGGAACAAGAGGCGATCCGTGCCCAAGGTGAATACCAAGAAGAGCTGGAACAAGAAGAGTTCCATCGCCAAGAAAGAGTGTAAAACAGAAGAGCATGAACCCACTGACAGCTATCGGCAAAGGTGTCCCCGCACTCCCAACGTCCCCCACAACAGCGGACACAGATTTGCAGCGCCGTTTCGAACTGGCTATCGCCTCTCACGCCACCAATACGCGTCAGTCAACAGCACGGCGGGTGGAACAACCATTAACCGACTCGGCCACAAACAGCAAAACAGCGGATCTACATTTCACGCATGACGCAAATGAGGAGCTTCCTCCATTCGCCTCCACGCACCAGGCAACTGATGACCCGCACAAACACACCTTACCACTGCCATACCGTAGCACCTCTTCCTTTTCACATAAAAGAGAAGAGAACCAAGCTAACCTAGAGCAAAAAGAAGCCTTAGCAGAATTTGCCCACAACCCTATTGAGACCACCACTGAGATAAAAGAGTCCCAGGTACCTGATATAAGGGCAAACTCTCTGGCGATATCTGACCTCCCAGTACACCAAACAGACACACAACAGGTCATTCCTCATCCATTACCAGGCCAATATGTACCCGCACAACCGCAAAATCAGAAGAAAAGCTTATTGGCCTCTGTTGATCGTCTCAATGAGATCGCTATCGAGATAAAAGAGTCTCTGTCAACACCCGGTATCCTGACGAGCCAACCCGCTCTGAACACGCTATCTGCTGACCTAAAGCCGGTTGATATTATGTCCTCTGTTGCAGCCTACCCTGACACAACAGCTATTCCTGCACAGAAAGATGCAAACGATGAACTGGTATATTATGCAGTGGCGCAAACAACGCCCGGCATATCCAGATCTGAGCAAGATACCCAAGAGCAAGACATACTTCCCCGCCAACAGGCAGGTCTGGCTTTTCCTGTTCCCCATGCTAATGAAATCAGCATCACGGAAAAAAAGATTCTTACTGAAATCGAGACATACCATTTATTGGCATCAAAGCCAAAAGAGTCTGACATTCAGCCCTCCTATCCTGGTGAATCAGACGGGAAAACGCCCTTCTTTCCACAAACACAGCTCCTCCCAGGTGAACGCATACTCGCTACAATGCAAGCAACCTCAACTATTTCCCCACTTTTGGAGGCGCTGATCGATAAATTGGGTGTGGAGATCAGTATCGAACTAACACGGCAGCAACGTCCGCCAACATTACATCTGACACTCCCTAACCTGGGTGCTCTTGAGATTCAACTAACCAATGAGAATGGCAAACTTCAAATAGCGATTTTGGCAAGCCCGGCAGCCCAACAACAGCTGAAGCAGGCACGCTTTGAGCTACTTGAACGTCTACAGCTCCTTTATCCAACACAAACGGTCGAACTCTCCCTCCCGTCTCAAACGGATAGCGAGCACGGATCACGCCAGAGTCGCAGCATATATGAAGAATGGAAAAACAATGCATGAATAGCCTGACCCTACCCAGAGTCTCATTGGAAGAATTGACTCTGCGTCAGACCCTGAGTCGTCATCAGCAACAATTTAACTGGGCTAATGGTCATCTCACTCTGGATGTTGTTTCTCCTCCCCAAACACTGGATAAAGTGCTAATCGCCCACTGGAAGGGGCATACTTTCTCTTTTTTCTGCCATTCAGCCGAACTGACTCTGTGGCTCGCCCCCGATTTACAACAAGCGGATCTGACCTCACTCCCTCAGGATCTACTGCTGGCACTGATAGAATACCAAAGCAAAGCACTACCAGATCTATCATGGTCCGCGCTACGAACCACATCAGAATTCTCTTTATCAGCCTGCTTATTACTACGCCTTGAGCGGCCAGGTGCCACATTGCCACTCTGGTTACCAGAATCATTTCCCTTTCTTGCCATATTGCCAAAACGTCAACCTGGCGAGTACCTGCCCATTCCATTACAACTTTCTCTGCAATGGGGGGCAATAAGCCTGACTTTAGACGAGTTTCATACCCTAGAACCAGGGGATGTGCTGCTACTGCCCCCACAGCAACAACCAGATGCCCCTCTGTTAGCACATCTGGCAGGGCAACCTTGGGCCTACTTTAAATACCATGAACATAAACTGGAGTTAATCACTATGCACTCTCTCTCTCCTGACAGTACTCTGCCGGTAACGGACTTAAACAGCCTGGAGGTTCATGTCAGTTTCGAAGTTGGTCGTCAGACCTTGGATTTACATACGCTTACCAGTCTGCAACCCGGTTCATTACTCGATCTTGGTGTTCCGCCAGACGGTGAGGTACGTATCCTCGTCAATCAGAAATGCCTCGGTTCAGGGCGGTTAGTGGACATTCAGGGACGTTTGGGTGTAAGGGTTGAACATCTCTTTACGGAGAAACAATCATGATCCAACTACCAAACGAGTTGGATCTTATCATCGGGCTGGCCTTATTGGCTCTGCTCCCCTTTATTGCAGTCATGGCCACCTCTTTTCTCAAACTGGCAGTGGTATTTTCTTTGCTGCGTAACGCCCTGGGAGTACAACAAATCCCACCCAACATGGCTATGTATGGATTGGCAATTATCCTCACCATCTATGTCATGGCCCCAGTGGGTTTCGCGACTCAAGATTATCTGCGCCAGAATGAAGTTTCATTCAGCAATGCTGAATCGGTAGAAAAATTTATGGAAGAAGGAATAGCCCCTTACCGGAACTTTCTCAAACAACATATTAAGCCCAGTGAGCGCACTTTCTTTATTGATAGCACCCGACAGATTTGGCCAAGCCAGTATGCTGACCGGTTGGAATCAGATAGCCTACTGATCCTGCTGCCAGCCTTTACAGTCAGTGAATTAACCCGCGCATTTGAAATTGGATTTCTTCTTTATCTACCGTTCATTGCAATCGATCTCATTATTTCTAATATTCTGCTCGCGATGGGAATGATGATGGTTTCTCCCATGACCATCTCTCTTCCTTTCAAGTTACTACTATTTGTCCTGCTTGATGGCTGGACACGCCTGACACACGGCCTTGTCATCAGTTATGGAGCCTGAATATGAGTAATGCCGATATTCTGCATTTCACCAGCCAATCACTCTGGCTGGTGTTAATTCTTTCCCTGCCACCGGTACTGATGGCTGCCGCGGTGGGAACATTAGTCTCATTGATCCAAGCACTCACCCAAATACAAGAACAAACGCTGGGTTTTGTCATCAAATTAATTGCGGTTATTATTACCCTGTTCGCCACAGCGACCTGGCTTGGTAACGAGCTCTACAGCTTCGCCAACATGGCCTTTCTCAAGGTACCATTTATCAAATGATACAAGAGCTCCAGCAACAAATCCTTTCTTATACCCTGCTGTTGCCCCGCATCATGAGCTGTTTTGTGATATTTCCTGTACTCAGCAAACAGATGCTGGGCGGTGGACTGATTCGTAACAGTGTGGCTTGTTCACTGGCCCTCTATGCTTACCCAACAGTAGCAGGTACCCCCCTGCCAGCATTTGGTAGCCTGGAGTTGACGCTGTTACTCGGTAAGGAAGTTTTGCTTGGTCTGCTAATCGGCTTTATCGCTTCTATCCCATTTTGGGCCATGGAAGCTACCGGCTTTATTATAGATAACCAACGGGGAGCAACAATGGCTTCGGTACTTAACCCATCTCTGGGAAGCCAAACTTCACCCACTGGTTTGCTATTGACTCAAACTCTGATCACACTTTTTTTCTCCGGCGGCGCTTTTCTTAGTCTACTTGGTGCCTTATTTCAAAGTTACAACAGTTGGCCAGTGGCTCAGTTTTTCCCCCACATTACCAGCCAATGGATCAGTTTTTTCTACGGCCAATTCAGCTATCTGTTACAACTTTGCGCCCTGATGGCTGCCCCTTTATTAATTGCCATGTTTCTTGCAGAGTTCGGGCTGGCACTAATTAGCCGTTTCGCTCCATCTCTCAATGTTTTCGTATTGGCGATGCCTATCAAGAGCGCAATTGCCAGCCTGTTACTGGTTATCTATATCCAATTACTGATGCATCATGCTTATGACAAAGTGTTGTTAACGCTTTCTCCTGTGCGCATGTTAATACCTGTCCTGGAGGCACAATGAGCGGAGAAAAAACGGAACAGCCTACGCCCAAGAAACTCAGAGATGCCCGCAAGAAGGGCCAAGTAACCAAAAGCAACGAAGTGGTATCAACCTCCTTAATCTTGGGGCTGATCGGCATGATAATGGTCATGTCCGAATACTATTTGGAACATCTGAGTAAACTGATGCTAATCCCGTCTAGTTTGCTGGAGAAACCCTTTCCCCAAGCCTTAAATCATGTCGTTGAAAACCTAATGCAGGAGTTGGTCTATCTCTGCCTGCCAATTCTGAGCGTTTCCGCTTTGCTATCGTTAGCATCACACCTTGCCCAATACGGCTTCCTGTTGAGTGGGCATTCCATCAAGCCTGACATCAAAAAAATCAATCCTGTTGAAGGGGCCAAAAGAATCTTCTCTATCAAGAGCCTGATGGAATTCGTCAAATCAATACTCAAAGTGACGCTGCTCTGTATCCTAGTCTGGATTACCCTGGAAGGTAATCTACAGGCGCTGCTGTACCTGCCGGAGTGTGGGACAAGATGTATTATCCCTGTACTCGGTATGATGTTAACCCAGCTAATGACCATATGTGGTATCGGGTTTATCGTGATTTCTATTGCCGATTATGCCTTCGAACACTACCAACATATCAAGCAGCTCAGAATGAGCAAAGATGAGATCAAACGTGAATATAAAGAGAGTGAAGGCAGCCCGGAGATCAAAAGCAAGCGACGCCAATTTCACCAGGAATTACAATCAAGCAATATGCGCGCTAGCGTCAAAAATTCATCGGTGATCGTTGCCAACCCAACTCATATTGCCGTCGGTATCCGCTATAAGAAAGGAGAGACACCTTTACCTCTTATTACGCTCAAGTTCACTGATGCGCAGGCCCTGCAAGTCCGGCGTATTGCCGAAGAGGAAGGTATTCCGGTGTTACAGCGAATTCCTCTCGCTCGAGCACTTTATCAGGATGGCCTCATCGACCACTATATTCCCGCTGATCTGATCCAAGCCACCGCAGAAGTTTTACGCTGGTTAGAACAGTGGCAAGATCGCTCTCCTGAGCCGTAACCTGCCGTCAAATAGCGTTACTTGAGGTGTAAGATGCGCTATGCTGACCGCGCTATAAGTCAATGTTCGCTATATTTCGATCATTCCCGGCGGCTCAGTATTTAAGATTTATTCAGTTTATAGCGTATTAAACCACCTTTACGAAGCAACTTGATAAAAACTCGACTCAAGTTCTTTTCTTAATTCATTGCGATCAAACCACATAATTGCAACAAATTTAAGATAAATAAAGATGGCTACTGATAGCTAAGTGTCCCTTAAACGATATTATAATAAACAATCCAATTCGGTTAGGTTGATTCTTTATTTTTATCAATTGATAAAATCGTTCAAACCAGATTTGAATTTCTTATCAAGTGATCTACTATTATGCAAGGGTTATTTGAGCTATTAGATCTTGCTGCACACTGACTTCTGCGCCTTTTAATCAATGAATACTCAGCTAACCATGACAATAATTGACGTATTTTGAATCATCTATACATTACCTGAATAAAAAGGAGAAAATTAATAATTGAAACAAGATAAAAAGCCCAATTTATGATTCAGAATGAGGAATCTACAGGCAATCTTTACTATGTGAAAAAAACTGATCGCTTTTCATCTGTCGTTTATAAAATGTGAGAATAATACTATTATTCAGATCGAGAACATTAATATGCCACCAGAAGAAAAACCGTTTTAATTAAAAGACCTTACAACTCACTATACAGTTAAACATACAAAACTATTCTTCCTGTCTATTGCAGGTAGTAAAACCAAAGAAAACATATATTTAATATCAATAAGAATAACGTGATTTATATTTTTTTTAAGACAACACCAATAGATCCAGGACAATAAAATGAACGGCATCACAACATCAGGGAAGGGAATAGATATCACTCTATTCCAGCGTAGCATGCCTGCCTTCAACGTTATAGAACATCATCAGGAAGGGATATATATCCTGCTCGAAGGTGAGATGACATGGCAGGACAGTACCAATACCTATGATCTCTCTCATAATGAACTACTTTTTGTTCGTCGTGGCAGTTACGCAGCAAAAACTCGTAGTGATACCTGCAAGCTACTCTGGTTACCCTTGAGTACAACTTTTCTGCATGGTTTTCTACAACGTTTTGGTACTCTGCTCAGTGAAGTCGAGCGACATAATGTGCCAACACCTGAGTTGATTGCATTTACCTCATCTCCGCTACTATCCCAAAGTGTTAGCGGGCTGGTCGATCTATTGGCTCATGATTACCCCGCAGCCTTGGGTCAATTAAGAACAGAAGAGTTGCTATTGTTGCTGTCTTTTGGGGAGCAAGGGATTTTGCTCATGTCAGTATTACGACAGCTGAGCAATCGCCAGGTAGAACGTTTACAAAGCTTTATGGAAAATCACTACCTCAAAGAATGGAAACTCAGCGAATTCGCTAAAGAATTCGGCATGGGATTAACCACTTTCAAGGAGCTATTCCGCTCCGTATACGGCATATCACCACGAGCCTGGATCAGTGAGCGCCGTATTCTTTATGCACATCAGCTACTACTCAATAGCGAGATGAGTATTGTTGATATCTCAATGGAAGCCGGATTCTCCAGCCAATCCTACTTTACTCAAAGCTATCGAAGACGCTTTGATTGCACACCCAGTCGGGCCAGGTATGGCAAAGAGTAACGATTGGCTAAAATAATCTGACGTTTTTTACAAGTTAACCATTGGCCTGACAGATAAAATAAGGCCATTCCTAATCTAATCGACAAGAGTGACTAGCAGCAAGATGAGCATAGCATGAGCCAGCAAGACCACAATCAGACTCGAACCAGCATGTTTCTCGGCCGCAAGATCTCTGTCATGCAGTCTGGGATTCCGTGCCGAGAGCAGTTACTCGGAAAATCACCGGCTATTCAGTACCAGAATAGAGACATTATCAATAACCAACAGTTTGTTCTGTTACAACGCCTTTTGCCCAGACATCTCCTGGAAAGCTTAATGAAATCTGTTTGGTTTCGCAGACGGCTGAATTGTGGGCAAACTTTAAAACGTAGTGACCTGCAACAGCTAATCAGAGCGGCGGCAAAATCAGAATGTAACTGGGACACGGTACTGGGTGACCACATTAACCTGGCCGACAAGCATCTTTTACAATATTGGGTACTACAGCCACTATTTGACTGGTGGCTCCGCCTATTAGAACCAGAGATAGAATTCTGGTTCACTGAACTTGATCAATTGCAGATCCAAGAGCGGCAACTGCTCGCTAAAGCCCATTTTTGGCAACAGGCTGAAAACGTATCATATCAATGCCGGGAACAACACCATCAAGAGGTTATATCCTTGCAAACAGTGCTCAACCAACGCAAGCAACTATTAGAAAAATGGCTGTTGACAGCGGAAACCCGGGCCCACGAAGCATGGCCCAACTGGTTTACCGGGCTGGATGCACTCCAGACCAGCGGTGATCTGACCGCTTTCACACCGGTTCCTGAAGCACTGTCCCCCTGCTGGTCATGGTTGACTACCTTAGAGTATGACAGTGCGTCGGCTATCCACTTGCAACAATGGCTCTGCACTCAAGTTCTGTGCCTGCCACAGGACAGTTTTTATTGGCAATCGACGACGACCTAATCATTAGAGGAAATATGCAAACTCTACTCAATCATTTGGCCTGTCGCCTGGGCCAGAAACCTTTTGTTTCCGACAGACGAGGGCATTACCATTTGCACATTGATAACTACAACCTGTTTCTTCGCCAACAAGGAACTGAACTTGTATTATCCAGCCCTCTAAACTGGCGCCATAACCCAAAAGATCCATCAGGCACTGAACAACTGAAGACACTGCTGCAACAGGTCACTCGCTGGGGGCGCCATGCGCCCCACGCACTGACCTTGGATGAATCAGAGAATCTTATTCTGGAAGCTCGCCTTGATCCTGACAGCCTGGATGTTCAAATCCTGGAACAGATGCTAACTATGCATGTCGATTTACTGGAACAAATTATGGACTTATTATCGGAAACGCAATCTTCCCCTCAATGGAAACAAGTAATATGGCAGCCATGAAACAGTTCCAACGGCTGTGCCGTTCCTTACTGTTGGCGTTGAGTATCAGCGGTGTGATGCTCCCCTCGGCTTTTAGCCAGGATCTAGATTGGCTGCCCATACCTTATGACTATCTGGCAAAAGGAGAAAGCTTGCGGGATGTGCTGGTTAATTTCGGTGCTAACTATGACGCATCAGTGGTTGTCAGCGATAAGGTGACCGATCAGGTTAACGGTCATTTTGAACAGGATGGCCCTCAGGAATTCCTGCAACATTTATCCTCTCTCTATAACCTGGTCTGGTATTACGATGGGAGTGTGCTTTATGTATTCAAAAACAGCGAAATACAATCGCGTCTCCTTAAACTTGAACAAACCAACGCAACAGAGCTACAGCAAACCCTGAAACGTTCCGGTATTTGGGAACCCCGTTTTGGCTGGCGTCCTGATCCAGGTAACCAACTGGTTTATGTATCAGGCCCTCCCCGTTATCTTGAACTGGTCGATCAGACTGCGTCCGCACTGGAACAGCAATCACTACTGCGTAGCGAAAAAACTGGGGCGTTAACAGTGGAAATTTTCCCTCTTAAATACGCCTCCGTCACAGACCGTCAGATCCAGTATCGTGATAGTAATATTGAGGCACCGGGCATTGCCACTATTCTCTCCCGTTTGCTTAGTGATGCCAATGTGACGGCTGTTACTGGTGAAACGTCATCACCTATGGGAGGAAGCCATTCAAGCCGGGCTGTTGTACAGGCGGAACCTTCCCTAAACGCAATCATTGTACGGGACACCCCGGAAAGGATGTCCATGTACGCACATTTGATCAATGCACTGGACAAACCCTCGGCCCGTATTGAAGTCGCACTTTCCATCGTCGACATCAACGCCGACAACCTTTCTGAACTGGGTGTCGACTGGCAGGTAGGCATCAATACCGGACCTCGCCATCTTATCGATATCACCACTACCAAGGAGAAAAAGGAAAAAGGGGAGAGCATCGGTTCAGCGGCATTGGGTAGCTTAGTTGATCGCCGAGGCCTGGATTATCTACTAGCCAAAATAACCCTATTAGAGAGCAAAGGCAGCGCTCAGGTGGTTTCCCGTCCAACGCTTCTGACTCAGGAAAATACCCAAGCGGTTATTGACCATAATGAAACCTATTACGTAAAAATTAATGGTGAGCGGGTCGCCGAACTTAAAAGCCTCACTTATGGCACCATGCTACGCATGACGCCCAGAGTCATCCAAATCGGGGATTCTCCTGAAATCAGTTTAAGTCTGCATATTGAAGATGGTAACCAGAAACCCAATAGTACAAACCCAGATGACATTCCTACCATCAGCCGAACCATTGTCGATACCGTTGCCAGAGTTGGGCATGGGCAAAGCCTGCTGATCGGCGGCATTTACCGCGACGAAATGTATGAAAACCTACGTAAAGTACCATTTTTAGGCGATATCCCCTACCTGGGTGTCTTATTTCGTAGCACCACTGAGCAGGTTCGGCGTTCAGTACGGTTGTTCATTATTGAACCACGGATCATTGATAGTGGGATAGCTCATCATCTGGCTCTGGGTAACGGGCAAGATCTGCGCCATCGGTTACTGGCAACACAAGATATCTCTAATCAGAGCGTTTCTCTGAGTAAGGTACTGAGCGGTGCACAATGCCAACCTTTATCCCCGGCCCGCCAAGCACAAGAAACGCTACGGCAAGCAGGTAAAAGCTCATTTTTGGCCTCATGCCGAATGGGCAAGACTTATGGATGGCGAGTCATTGAACAACAATGTTCACTTAAGGAAACTTGGTGTGTTCGTGCGCAAAATAAGGCGAGCAGATGAGTTGGAAAATTCGCTTCTACCGCGGACTGAATAAAAGTATTGAGGTCAATTTAGCTGAAGGACGTTTAGCTATCGGCTCGGACCCCTTACAAGCAGATATCGTTCTGGTGGATGAAGATGTTGCCCCTGTGCACCTCATCTTAGAAGTAGAAGCAGACTCAGTCCGCCTGTTGGAATGGGCCAGTGAAACAGCACCCAGTCAGAATGGCGAACCCCTGTCACCGGGAGCTTCACTGCAAGCGCTGTCTCGCCAAGAGGCGGGGCCATTATTGTGGGCTTTCTGTGACCAACAACAGATATTCCCAAGCCAACTCGCTGAACCGGCGGTAACACCACATCAGCGCCCTGCCCGGCAAAATCGCAACCGGGCTGCCGGCGGGATGCTGATACTCTGTCTGGTACTGGCACTCGGCTTTCTGGCTCTGCTTGGACATGAAGGGTGGCAAAGGCACAACCCATCCCATGGTATGGCCGAACAGGAACTACGCCGTTTCCTTAATGACGATTCAGCCTACCGTCAGGTTAGTGTACAAATGATGCCCAATAATGAGCCATTGCTGCTCAAGGGTTATGTGGACCTCAACCACCAACGGCTGACACTGCAACAGTATCTTGATACTCATCCTGTAAGTTACCACCTGGAGTTACGGACCATGGAAGAATTACGTCAGGGAGTGGATTTCATTTTACAAAAATTAGGTTATATCCAGATCCAGAGCAGCAATGGCAAACAACCCGGCTGGATCCGCCTCACGGGAGAATTAACTGATCCTGATCAGCAATGGAATGACATTGAGTCACTGCTCAAACGTGATGTTCCGGGCTTACTTGGTATAGAAAACCAGACACGACTAACTGGCGGCCATCTCAAACGACTGGATATGCTATTGGCTAAACATGATTTACCCAACACGCTGACCTATCAGGATAAAAACGATCGTATCGAGTTCACAGGTCAATTGGATGAACTCCAGACTCATAATTTCTACCGCTTACAGCAGGTATTTAAGCAAGAATTCGGCAACCGGCCAACCCTGATATTGCTGAATAACAACCGGCTCTCCCGCAATGATGAACTCAATTTCGACGTCCGGGCGGTTTCTCTAGGACGTGTACCTTACGTGGTACTAAAAAATAACCTGCGTTATCCCGTCGGAGCAACAACAGAAAATGGTTTGAGGATCGAAGCTATCCGTCGAGATGCCATTGTGATTATCAAAGGTGAGCAGCAATTTATCGTCAAACTTAACAGGAGCCCAGCTTTATGATGACATCCCTGGAAGCACGACTGTTCGGTGCTGATCCCGCTTATGTCAACGAAATTCAACACCGCCTCTCTCAGGCGCTGAACGATATCAAACAACGCCTGAGACGTGGAGGTTCGGTACAAGAATACCAACAATGGCAGCAGGAGGCTAACGCCATCCAAGCTGCAATCACAATACTTAACACAACAGAAGGAGGCCATCATGGCTCAGATTTTTAGTTCTGCAAAGACAGTCAATACACTTGATAAGGTTTCTGATCAGCTAAAGGTGCAAGCCAATAAGGCAAATGAAGATGTCAGTGCAGCCATTACCGAACTCAGCAAAGGCCCTGATAACCCCGCTTTGCTAGCTGATTTACAACACAAAATCAACAAGTGGTCGGTAATCTACAACATTAACTCTACTGTCACTCGGTCCATGAAGGACCTGATGCAGGGCATATTACAGAAGATCTAATCATGACACGTTCACTCAAAGGGCTACTGGCAGATATTGCTCTGGTTGGGAGCGGCCACCACTGCCATGACGAAGCCAATGCTATTGCCGACTGGCTAATGTTAAACGAAGAAGGGCAAGAAGCCGCAAATCTGATTCGGCTTTCTTCTCTGACGAACCAAGGAAAATATCAACAAGCTCTTGATTTTGGTCGGGATCTTCCCTGGCCCAGTCTGGAACCCTGGCTGGCTTTGTGTGAATGGCGTCTGGGGCTGGCATCAGCCCTAGAGCAAAGACTGACGCGAATGGCTGATGGTGACAATCCACAATTGCTCTCCTTTGTTGACGGCATGAGGGAACAACTGGCTCATGGATAGGATCGAAAGACCATCCTATAACGTGCTGTCACAACCAACAGCACAGCCTTCGGTCACTGCCAAGCACAAGCAGGACTTTGATCAGGCACTGGAACTCATGCCTGATCAGCAAACGCTGAAAGAGCGGCAACAACGCTGGATGCAAGGAGCGTCTCTGGAAGAAGTCTTAAGTGACTTCAATCTGGCGACACGACGAAAAATCGTCTGGCAATGGCATCAGACCTTACCATCTGATAACCAGTCCTCCCAACGCGCTCAGCTAGAGGGCAAGCTTATTGCCCCAATACAGGAACATCTGTGGTCGCAGTTTGGTGGCCTGACCCTGCCCGTTAAGCCACAACTGGATTTGCCAGAACTCAGAACGATTGTTCGTGAATTCGCGCCCACAGGTCGACAACAAGAAACTGTCCTTCTCAAGGTACTCGGCGAGATTAAATCTCTAGACGGTAATGAGTACCTGAGTGACCTAATCCGACGTGAGTTGCAGACACTTATCCCCCGTAACGGGATGGTGGATAACCTGATACGAAACTCACACAAACTCGATTTGGAGGAATAATGGACCTGCCACAACTAAGCGAGACACTGATAACCAACCTGGATGAACTCAACACACCTCAGGCCAGTGCCGAAAATGTTGCACATTTTGAACTGGCTATGTCCAATCAAGATCAGGGACTTGGAAACAACCTGATCAGCGAATTGGGCCAACTAAGACAACAATTTACTCAGGCTAAACAAGAGCTGGAAGCACAGCTGGCCGTCCCCGGCAGTGACCCCAATAGCCTGATGCAAATGCAGTGGTCTCTAATGCGGATCACCCTGCAAGAAGAGCTGATTGCCAAAACAGTAGGACGATTGAATCAAAACGTTGAAACCCTAATGAAAGCCCAGTGAGGAGCCGTGAAGAAACACCCTATAATCTGCATCCTGTTAGCCGTCTTCATGCTGACAGGATGTAAAATCGAACTCTATACTGGAGTTAGCCAAAAAGAAGGCAACGAAATGCTGGCCTTGCTCAGGGAAGCAGGAATTTCCTCGGATAAACAACCAGACAAAGATGACAATATCAAACTATTAGTCGAAGAATCCGATGTCGCACAAGCTGTTGAGGTGCTAAAACGCAAAGGGTATCCACGGGAGAACTTCTCCTCTTTACAGGATGTCTTCCCTAAAGACGGCCTTATCTCCTCACCGGTGGAAGAGCGAGCGCGGCTCAACTTCGCCAAAGCGCAGGAGATTGCCCGAACACTTTCTGAGATCGATGGCGTACTCGTAGCACGGGTACATGTGGTCTTGCCGGAGGAACAAGACAGACTGGGTAAAAAGTTATCGCCGGCCTCTTCTTCTGTGTTTATCAAACACGCGGCTGACGTTCAACTCGATACTTATATTCCCCAGATAAAGCAACTGGTCAATAACAGCATCGAAGGACTGAGTTATGACCGCATCAGCGTCGTATTAGTCCCGGCGGCAGGCGTACGTCAGGTACCATTAGCACCACGCTATTCCACGTTATTCTCTATCCAGGTTACTGAAGAATCACAAGGCCGCCTGATCGGAATTCTGGTTTTATTGTTAGCCTTGTTATTCATCAGCAATCTAGCTCAGTTCCTGTGGCACCGAAGCAGGATGCAATAATGGCAACAGCATTAACGCCCTACCAATTTCGGTTTTGCCCTGCCAGTTATATTCATGCAAACCATCTAGCACCAGATTGGCTTACAGTCTTATCTTCCCTGCCTGAGTGGCGTAGCTCCCCCAGAATCAATGGCCTATTGTTGACTCAATTTGACCTGAATGTGGATTATGAGTTACCAGCCGGATTGGGAAATATTGCCTTGCTGGAGCAATCATACTTAGAACAACTTCTTACCTGGCTGGGAGCCTTACTTCACGGGCAAGCTATTCGCCATTGCCTGTTGGCGGCAGAACTTCGCCATTTACATGATTCACTTGGGAAAGAGGGGCATCATTTCTGCTTAAAGTATCTCGACATCATCATTGGCAACTGGCCGGCGGGTTGGCAACGTTCATTGCCAACCACAATCAATGAGAATTATTTTCGTACCAGTGCCTTACAGTTCTGGCTAATGGCTATGGAGCCCTTTCCCGCCGATTTCGCCAAACGCCTGAGCTTGCGGCTTCCCCCTCATAACAATCTCCCTGCCTGGCCTGTCAGCCAGGCAGAACGACCACTGGCACAGGCATTGTGTCTCAAATTGGCTAAACAAGTGAATACAGAATGTTACCTTTTATTAAAATAACAAAAGAACATCTTCAATTTTCTCCTGAACTTCTGATATTGCGTAAAGCAGACTATCAAACCTGCCTCAATGCTCAATCTCTGCTTGATGCCGCCCAGATCCAGGCTCAGGAAATTGAACGTGAAGCCCAAACTGTTTATGAGCAACAAAAAGAGTTAGGCTGGCAGGCCGGTATTGATGCCGCCCGCGCAGAACAAGCCAACTTGATTCACCAAACCCAGCTCCAATGTCAACAATATTACCGACAAGTCGAGCAACAAATGAGCAATGTGGTATTGCAAGCTGTTCGTAAAATCCTGAAGAATTATGACCAGGTTTCCCTTACCTTACAGGTGGTTCGTGAGGCCCTTTCATTAGTCAGCAACCAAAAACAGGTCATCCTGCGGGTTAATCCTGAACAGGCCGCAACAGTACGCGAACAGATATCCCGGGTACATAAAGACTTTCCTGAGATCGGCTACTTAGAAGTTACGGCGGATGATCGCCTCGATCAGGGCGGCTGCATTCTGGAAACAGAAGTCGGGATCATTGATGCCAGCTTAGATAGCCAACTCGACGCACTCATGTCCGCTATTAATAATCAATGGCAAAGTTGACTATTTCGCCACCCAACTGGATAAAAAACAGACATTCTTGGCGTAATAACCAAGGAATTCTTTATT
The DNA here is from genome assembly GCF_000517265.1 of Photorhabdus khanii NC19. Taxonomy (GTDB): domain Bacteria; phylum Pseudomonadota; class Gammaproteobacteria; order Enterobacterales; family Enterobacteriaceae; genus Photorhabdus; species Photorhabdus khanii. Next base: position 350,511 of record NZ_AYSJ01000002.1, on the reverse strand, counting down.
TCTGCAACATCCATAAAAAAGAGAGTTGGAACCTTTCTGGAATGAGAGTCTTACAACATTCCAGATATACAACTGGTTTTCGACGGAAAGTGAAAATTTCTTCTGCCGTTATTAATATTCTCTATTTCGACAAAACATTATGATTCACTCTATCTGATATCCAGGTTCATATTCCCTGGAATAATCCTGCAAAAAACTATTCAAGGAGTGGCCATTGTCTCCCATCTCAGTTATTAATCACCAAAGAATATTTCCTACCCAACAACTCAACACCACAGCCGTTAATCAGCCACAGGGCGAACTCTCTGGTCGATCCCTGAAAGTCTCTTCCCCCAGACCTGGATTGCTGGAACGCCTCTCAGCTACGATTCAACGCAATCTGCCAGGCCACTCCATGCTCGATCGCCAACTAACGACTGATGGCAAGAAAAACCAGGAGAGCCGCTTCACCTTCAGCATGATAATGGACAGAATCATTCACTTTGCAGTCAGCACTAAGCTGGGGAGCGTCCGGGATTCTGCGGGTAAGCATGGCGGCGAAGTCACCTTCAAATTTGCCCAGACCAAAGGTGCCTTTCTGGACCAAATCATGAAACACAAAGACACCGCCGGCGGCGTCTGTGAATCCATATCCGCCCACTGGATAAGCGCCCATGCCAAAGGTGAGAGCGTCTTTGATCAACTCTATGCTGGAGGTCAGAAAGGTCAGTTCCATATCGATTCTCTGGTTTCCATCAAACAATTGCAGATGGATGGCCTAGATCCGTATGCCGATCAAGCCAAAATAACCGAATCCTGGCTCAGTGAGAATGGCATCCAACCACGAAGTCCACTTGAAGTAAGCGGCGAAACTGGCAACAAAGGCACAAAAGATCTACTAAACGCCATCCTGGATACAGGTGACAAAGGATCGGGCTATAAGAAGATCAGTTTTGACGGAAAGATGGCTGGACACACAGTAGCAGCCTATGTAGATGACCAAAAAGGGATCACCTTCTTCGATCCTAACTTCGGCGAGTTCAACTTCCCTGATAAAACCTCATTCTCCAACTGGTTTACTCAGGATTTCTGGTCCAAGTCCATGTATAACAAGGAAATCGGTCTGGGACAACATTTCCAAGTTCTTAACTACGAGCCTAAAACACAATGACACATGACTACCACCAACTAATAGAAACCCTGTTCTCCAAACTTGGCCTCCCAGCGTCCCCTACCGACGATGACATCTACACTTTGGAGGTCAACGGACGTTTTCAGGTACTGATAGGCCTTTATCACGATGACTGGCTACAGTTGTTCTGCGAACTAGGCTCCGAAGTTAGCCGCTCTAACAACCTTTTTGGACAACATTGGCCTGCCCATGTCCAGGGTGATCTGGATGGACAAGCAATCCTGTGGTCACAACGCCCTTTGCCCGAGGTGGATATGGTTGAACTACAGGCTTGGTTAGAGCGTTTCATTGACGACATTGAACAACGCCTTACACCTGACACCCACCAGCCGAAAGATCTGCCCCCTCCTTCCCTGATGCGGGTCTGAAAAGGGACGACTATCGAGCTATAAGCTCAATGGAGGCCTCAAGATTTGGTGCCCAAAAAAGTCGTACTGATCGTTTGAGAGAGATATTGAACGATCCTATGCCCATAGGATAATCCGGTATACATTTCTTGTGCCGGATTTTTTCTATAATAGTCTGGGAATAGCATGTAACATTTTGGCGGGTACACATGCGAAAAACCCGCAATTAAGCGGGTTTTTACTATTAACAACTTTAACTGCTCAGGTTCTCACCTTCATCGCTATCGTAAAGCCGCTAATGGATTTAAGCAGTTAAGTCAAATCAAGATAATACGATAACATTTACCGCTGATGGACCTTTAGCACCATTCTCAATAGAGAATGAAACTTCTTGTCCTTCTTCCAGCGTTTTGAAATTATTGCTCTGAATTGCAGAATAATGAACAAAAACGTCTTTGCTGCCATCTTTCGGAGAAATAAAGCCAAAACCTTTATCGTTATTAAACCATTTTACTGAACCAGTCATTGCATTAGACATAGAATTTTCCTTTAATTTTATTTAAGTCGCCATAAGGCATATTAGGTCTGTTTTTCAGTTTTACTTATGGGTACTAATTAGAAGGAATTCGCAATGAAGTGGTATCGTGGATAGCGCTAAATGGTGAACTGCTTTAACTTGCTTTTCATAAAGTAGGTCTGTACTTCCAAACCATTGAGGCTATTAAATCACATATACTGAAATTTAGCAAATTTTAATTTCATTTATTTTTTTGATGTTTCCCTTTTCCCAAATTGCTGATTTATGCGTACTGATAGCACCACCAACACGATAACTGACTAATTTATAAAAATTTCTTATCTAAAACCATATTTGGAATGCCTGAGATTGGGTGACCTACTTCACAAGTTACTGAAATTAAAACACACACTGCCCACATGCTTTTACAACCATCTAACACCATATAGCAGCATTAACGCACCCATTACGCTCAATAACATTGACTGAATTCACTATAATGCCAATGTATTCTACTATTTTGCATCAGGACTCACCTCAGAAATTCAATTGAATATCCGCAGAAACATGGCTTTATCTTGCAAATCCCGTAAAAACTTAGCTATGGTATTGAGATACGAAAAAGGCCACATCAAAGTGTAGCCTTGAGCCAAGAATTAAAAACTGTCGAACCAGCCAAGCAATCACATGTTGCTTTGCTTATGATTTCGTAGCAAATTATCTGAATTTACGATCAGATTCCACTACTCTAAGAACATAATTAATTTGTAAAAAGTCCAATTTAAAAATTGGTCTGTCCTATGTTAGTACATTCGCAGAATAATAAAACTTTCATCGTTTACAAGACTAAACATAAAATGCTTCGCTCCTCCACCATTACTCAAAGTTTTTGCTGCGTAGTAATCAAAGTTATGACCAATTATACTACTTAATGACGTTTAGAAAACTTCTTGAATCTTGAAACACCCAAATCTTCTGATTATTCTTTGGGAGATCTGTCACAATGACAAATTTAAGTATATTTTTAGGATCCGTACCAGGACCTGCCAGCCGAATTAGTGTACCTGTAGCCCGTGCAGAATTCTCTGGTACAATTTCTGGTAGTTGAGGTATGTTTCCAACACTTACGCTTAAATCATTTAATAAATTATTCTTAACCATTTTAATAAATGTAATCTCAAATGTATCAATAATTCTCTCTAACATTTTATTCACCTATATTATTAATAATTTAAATAAAAATCGTGATAATATTTCGAATGAAATTTATTTTTAAATTCAACAGCCTAATATAACCACTAGATAACTTTCCATAATACCGCTACACTTTTACTGTTCCTGCTCGACTGCCCGGAAAGGGTGAAGCGGCGGCCATAAATCGATTTACTTTTCCCAGTAATTGCCACATATATTGGCAAGTATGATTTCGTGTGACAGTCTCGTGTAAAGACTGCCAAAGTCGTTCTATTTTATTAAGCCAGGGTGAATAGACAGGTAAAAACAGAAGATGAAATTTAGGGTTCTTTTTCAACCAATTTTGCACTTTACAACTTTTGTGGATCACATAATTATCCAAGATTAACGTCAGTTTTTTCGCTTGACGATAAGTGTATTTCAGTCTTTCTAACAGCCTGATAAACAAATCAGAATTCTTTTTTTCTCCTTTAACATAAGTGACCTCTTTTGTTTGCGCATTGAGGCAACCTGTAAGGTCATGCTTTTCATTTTTTCCCGGTGTGATTACCCGTTTTTGCTGGCCTTTGAAACACCAATCTGCGCCGATTTTCGGGTTTAAATCAATGTCGGCCTCATCTTCATAAAAGACGGGATGTTTTTCTGAAATATTCGCTTTGGCTTCCGTGATTTTTGCCATTTTCTCACTATATTCAGGATCAAGTTGTTTCACTGTGGGTGCCGCTCTACGCCAGACAATACCCGCCTGAACGATATAACGATATATACCCAAGAAACTTCAAGATGCAGCTTTTAGCACCTGAAAATGGTCGTTAATTCTAGATATCAGCGAGTCCGCTATATCAGGTAGCGTTGTGGTGAAAAATTTGAATACTTTGTCTCGAAATTCATGTTTATTAGCGAAATAACGGTTATTTCGAACAGGTTCATTCATGACCTTCCATAATCGCTCTATCGGGTTTAAATTTGGGCTGTATGGCGGAAGGTAATGTCACTCAATATTGCTAACATAAGCCCAATCCTTCACAAGATGAGTTTTGTTGTAACCCGCCCCATCCACAATAAGATGAATTTTTTGATGATAGTTAGGATAAGACTTTCTTATTTCATTGAAAAAACGGCAAATGTTGTGATCATTGATGGTTTGATATTCCTGGAACACCGTACGACCAATGGCATTCAGGTTGAGTGCACCCAATATATTCAGGCGAGTTCGGCTTCCGGTTGTTTTGACTGTTTTTTCTCGCCTTTTTGTATCCAACCATAACCGAGTTTAGTGCCTTGAGTCGGGTGAACCGCGTCAAGAAAAAGGATGGGTTCGTCTTTTGCTGTGACTTTAAGATTTTCATAATATTCAATAAATTGTATCTGTTTTTCTGCATCGAATTTATGAGGGACACCACACGGTTTTTTATAAGAAAACCCCTGACGGCGTAGCCATTTATTCATGCCTGGAATGCTAAAAGTAATATTCCAGAGCTGAGCAACATAGGCCACTATTTCATGTGTGTGATGGAAAAGATGTTGAGATAAGTGGTTGATTAAAAAATCAGTTTGCTGTCGAGAAAGTAAACTATCAGATCCCCCATTATCAGATTTAAGTTTACCTTGATTAAGGTAATCACTGATATGGCGATCAACGGTGGTCTGATGGAGTCGCAATGCCTGGGCTATCATCACAGAACGCCACCCTTCAGAAGCAAGAAGGATGGCTTTTATTCTATCACGTACTTGGCCATCACGAGTTGTGTCGTGAAGACGTTCAAGTTTGATTTTTTGTTCTGATGTGATAAATATTTTCATGGCGAGAATAATGATCTCCATTTCGTATAAAATCAAGCATCTTCAATGATCACGGGTATATAACTATCTCTCTCAGGAATCTTAATCTGCAATTATCTTAGTAAATAGATTATAAGGTACGACGTTAAATACGATGCCGTACCTCTCGGCATTAATAAATCAGTCCTGCTCCATACACCCATAAGACTAAAGCGAACCAAAATCATTAGAAATTCTTCACATTAAGCCATTTTACCCTTTGCCCCAACTCTGCAACAATTTATACTCCGAATAACGGTATTTCTGTTACATAGTACCTGTTATATCCCGAATATTCTGGTTTCTATGCCCTCAGTCTTCACCGATTTTGCACAATACATTAACAAGCTCTCACCACATACTCTGTACATAAAGATGATCATGCCAGCTGTACTGATGATCTCTTTAGCTATACTTATCATTGCCTATTTGATGAAGATCGAAGAAAGGGATACCCTAATAGGAAAATATAAAAATGAAAAAATTAATTGTTTTAGCTGGAGAATCGCCACCTCCCTTCCCTGAAAAACAGGATTTCCTGGAGGCTGGCTAATGAAAAATAAGCTCATTGGCATACAGCAAACCGCTACACATTTTTATGATGGAATGACCATCATGGTAGGCGGTTTTATGGGCGTAGGTACGCCTCCTGGTTTAATCACCGCATTACTAAATTCCGGTGTAAAAGATCTGACTCTGATTGCTAACGATACTAGCCGTGTCGACTTCGGTATCGGCCCTCTTATTGTTAATCATAGAGTGAAAAAAGTTATCACCTCACATATTGGTACTAATCCAGAAACTGGACGTCAAATGATTGCAGGAGAAATAGAGGTGGAACTGGTTCCTCTAGGCACGTTGATTGAACGCATCCGTTGCGGCGGAGCCGGTTTGGGCGGATTCCTGACTCCTATCGGTGTAGGTACTTTTGTAGAGGCTGGAAAACAAAAAATAACCCTCAACGAAACAGACTACCTGCTGGAACTCCCACTGCGTGCTGATCTAGCGTTGATTCAGGCTCATCTTTCCGACCATCAGGGCAACCTGACTTATCAGTTAAGCGCGCGTAATTTTAACCCAGTGATCGCTCTGGCTGCGGATATCACGATTGCCGAGCCGGATGCATTGGTTGAAGTGGGTGAGATTGCACCGGACTGCGTTATGACACCTGGCGCACTGATCGACTATATCGTTTATCCGAGAGGAAATTCATAATGAACGCCAAACAACTTATTGCCCACCGTATTGCACTTGAGCTACAAGACGGCGATGTTGTTAACCTCGGCATCGGTATTCCCACGCTAGTCGCGAACTATCTGCCCGATAACATTCATATTACCCTCCAGTCAGAAAATGGCTTTCTGGGTCTTGGCCCCGTTACAGAACCCCATCCGAATCTGGTCAATGCCGGTGGAAAACCCTGTGGCATCCTGCCCGGTGCCGCCATGTTTGACAGTGCATTCTCTTTTGCCTTAATACGTGGTGGTCACATAGATGCTTGTGTGCTAGGTGCTCTGCAAGTTGACCAACATGCCAACTTAGCCAGTTGGATGATACCGGGAAAAATGGTGCTCGGTATGGGGGGCGCTATGGATCTCGTCACAGGTGCCCGCAAAGTAATTATTGCAATGGAACACTGTACCAAAGACGGATCCGCAAAGATCCTCAAGCAATGTACCCTACCGCTAACCGCCGTCAACAAAGTCAAGATGATCGTCACTGAACTGGCCGTCTTCTACTTTGAACAAGGGCAGTTAATCCTGAAAGAACATACACCAGGTATCACACTAGAAACTCTACAGGAAAAAACCGAAGCAGAATTCAGCGTCGCACACGATCTCAAAGTCATGTCCGTTCCAATGCAGAAAAATAGAGGATGATTGGTCATATTAACAACATACTGACTGGTTTTCTTGATCTACTAGACCTTACTACACCGCTGACCACACTTACCTTCAGGATGGTAATGTTGTTAACCCAATACACGCTAACTCATTTAGCTTAAATAATAAAACTGGCATATTCGACTAATAGAGTGCAATTTTTCAGAAGGTGGTCAGTTGCTATAGCAAACATCTTTCCCGCCAAAGGAAAAAATAGAAGGTGTTCACAAGTGGGAAAAATGACATTTGTTGTTAAGTATGCGGATAGTATAGTAAAGAACCAACCGTTTCCTTCAATACCAATATTCTCGGCAGCAGGCCGGTAATTATTTCAGTGGGTGATAGAGTTACCCCAGAGTGGATATCGGTTGAGGATGAACGACCAAGTGAAAGGATTGGGAGCAATATCCTCCTAATAACTGATGCTCAGGGATTTATTACCTGTGACTGGTTTAGGATTTCGAATAAAACTGCACTAATGTAACCCACTGGATGGAAGTACCACCACCAACGGAAGGAGAATAAACCATGAAATCGAGTGTTAATAACAATGACCACTCTCTGACGGATATGAATAAATCTGCACTAATTATTGGATGCAAAAGGGGTAAATGAATGGCAACAAGGTAATATCGGTTATGCGGAACTGAAAAAAAGCAAACCTACACTCTGACAGATGTATGCAAAGCGGAATGAATTTCCTAAACCAGAAAGAATTCCAAGCGGAATTTTCTTAGGATGGACGGAAACAGTGCATGAGGAGTGGGTTAGAAAAGATAAAACACAGAATAACTAACTTGACCCGCTGCTGTTTACGGGGTTTGTTTTTATCAACGTAACTCTTTGATTTTTCTGGTACGCCCTACAGGATTCGAACCTGTGACCTACGGCTTAGAAGGCCGTTGCTCTATCCAGCTGAGCTAAGGGCGCATCTTGGGAGATGAGCTGCATCAGTAATGCTCTGATGCGGGGTGAGATTATACGGGGACAAGCCCTTGAGTCAATGGCTTTTCTGCTTATAAATCTCCATCTGGCTATTTTCTGATTATCAATAAAACTGACAGCACGCTCATGTTCTGACAAAATAGGCGTATCCCAATGTTTGATTTATGGATTTATTAGTACATGCCAGCAAAAATTATTGACGGGAAAACGATTGCGCAGACAATCAGAAGAGAAGTCGCAGAACGTGTTCAACAACGTGTCGCAGCGGGAAAACGTGCTCCCGGTCTTGCCGTTGTTTTAGTAGGGGAAAACCCCGCTTCTCAGATTTATGTCGCAAGCAAACGCCGTGCCTGTGAAGAAGTCGGGTTTATCTCCCGTTCTTATGATCTGCCAGATACTACCAGTGAAGCAGAGTTACTGAACCTTATCGATCAGCTTAATAACGATTCAGAAATTGATGGAATTCTGGTGCAGCTCCCTTTACCTGCCGGTATCGATAACGTCAAAGTTCTGGAGCATATCCAACCCGATAAGGATGTTGATGGCTTCCACCCCTATAATATTGGTCGTCTGTGTCAACGTGCTCCCAAGCTGCGCCCCTGTACTCCTCGCGGGATCGCAACGTTGCTTGAACGCTGCGAAATCAATACTTATGGTCTGAATGCCGTCATTATCAGTGCTTCAAATATTGTTGGTCGTCCAATGAGTCTGGAACTGCTACTGGCTGGCTGTACCACCACAGTTACTCACCGCTTTACCAAAGATTTACGTCACCATGTGGAACATGCGGATCTGCTCATTGTGGCTGTCGGTAAACCGAACTTTATCCCCGGCGAATGGATTAAACCAGGTGCTATCGTTATTGATGTAGGTATTAACCGTCTGGAAGACGGAAAGGTCATTGGAGATGTTGATTTTGAAACTGCATCAGAGCGGGCAAGCTGGATTTCGCCTGTTCCAGGGGGTGTTGGTCCAATGACAGTAGCCACGCTTATCCAGAATACCTTGCAAGCCTGCGAGGAATACCACAACGTGGAAAAAACTGAAGGTTGTTAATGGAAATTTTTCATTTAGAAGGCCATCCTCATGTGGAGCTATGTGCTCTGCTGAAGTTTCAAGGATGGAGTGAAAGCGGTGCTACCGCCAAAGCAGTTATTGCTGAAGGTCTGATTGAAGTTAATGGTCAAACAGAAACGCGCAAACGCTGCAAAATTATTGCTGGGCAGGTTGTTACCTTCAACGGTGACTCTGTTTGCATCAAAGAATAACTAAAATAGGCTCCCAAAAAGGGAGCCTTAATCATGAAAGTCAGTTCAGTGACTCAAAATATATTTAACTTACTTACGACGCCAACTCGTTCCCTGTGGGCCGTCTTCCAGCTCAATTCCCATTTCATTCAACTGATTACGGGCAGAATCTGCCAGCGCCCAATCTTTGTTTTGACGGGCATCATTACGCTGCTTAATCAGAGCTTCAATTTTGGTAATTTCTTCATCATCAGCCTGAACGCCACTATGCAGAAATTGTTCCGGCTCTTGTTCCAACAAGCCTAAAATGCCTGCCAGTTTACGTAACTCAGCCGCCAGGCCATTCGCCGCAACCATATTTTCTGATTTCAACCGGTTGATTTCACGTGCTATATCAAACAGTACTGAATAAGCCTCTGGCGTATTGAAATCATCATCCATCGCTTCCTTGAAACGCGCCTCAAACACTTCACCCCCTGCCGGTTGTACAGAAGCATCCGTGCCACGCAAAGAAGTATATAGACGCTCAAGCGCAGTACGCGCCTGTTTCAGGTTTTCTTCAGTGTAGTTAAGCTGACTACGATAATGGCCTGACAGCAGGAAGTAACGTACCGTCTCCGCATCGTAATATTCCAGTATGTCACGGATAGTAAAGAAGTTGTTCAGCGATTTGGACATCTTCTCTTTATCCACCATCACCATGCCAGAATGCATCCAATAATTCACATACGGGCCATCATGGGCACAGGTAGACTGAGCAATTTCATTTTCATGATGCGGAAACATGAGATCAGCACCGCCACCATGAATATCAAAATGGTTGCCTAACTGTTTGTTGTTCATGGCAGAACATTCAATATGCCAACCAGGACGACCAGCTCCCCACGGCGATTCCCAGCTTGGTTCACCCGGCTTAGACATTTTCCACAATACGAAATCCATTGGGTTACGCTTGACATCAGCTACTTCTACTCGTGCACCTGCCTGTAACTGGCTGAGATCCTGACGGGAAAGTGATCCGTAATCCGGATCACTCTCGACGGAAAACATGACATCACCATTATCCGCCACATAAGCATGATCACGTTTTATCAACGATTCTGTCAGTTCAATAATCTCTGGAATATGACAGGTCGCACGTGGCTCCAAGTCAGGACGTAAAATATTCAGCACATCAAAATCTTTATGCATTTCTGCCAGCATACGGCTGGTCAGATCATCGCAACTTTCACAGTTTTCCGCCGCACGCTTGATGATTTTATCATCAACATCGGTCACGTTGCGCACATAGGTCAAATCGTATCCCAGATAGCGCAGGTAACGGGCAACCACATCAAAGGAAACAAATGTTCTACCGTGGCCAATATGGCACAGGTCATAAATCGTGATACCACACACGTACATCCCTACTTTTCCTGGATGGATTGGCTTAAATTCTTCTTTCTGGCGACTGAGGGTATTGAAAATTTTTAGCATCGGGATTTTCCGTAAATTCACTGTACGCGTGATTAAAAATAACGAATTGATAATTCTGGATTTATGTCCTTATCTCATAAATAAGTTCTCGATATGGCATAGTCCAATAAGATATTGAAACCTGATATTAAGCGCTTTGCAAGGTTGACGAGCAAGATAGCTTACTGAAATTAATAGGTACTGACTCATTATGGTAGATGTGATATAAAAGCCGCCTGGTCCAAATGCCCTAAACCGGGTTAATCAAAACTATTATTAGGATTTCAATTATGGTGACTTTCCATACCAATTTTGGCGATATCGTAATTAATACTTTCGCTGACAAAGCTCCTGTAACTGTTGAAAATTTCTTGAACTACTGCCGCAATAACTTCTACGATAACACTATCTTCCACCGTGTTATTAACGGTTTCATGATTCAAGGTGGTGGGTTTGAACCTGGTATGAAACAAAAATCGACTGACGCGGCTATCAAAAACGAAGCCAATAATGGTCTGAAAAACAATCGTGGCACTCTGGCTATGGCACGTACCAATGATCCACACTCCGCGACTGCACAGTTCTTCGTCAATGTTGTTGATAATGATTTCCTGAACTTCCGTTCTGAGCGTCCTGATGGCTGGGGTTACTGCGTATTTGCAGAAGTGGTCGAAGGTATGGATGTTGTTGATAAAATCAAAGGCGTATCTACCGGCCGCAGCGGTATGCACCAAGACGTACCACGCGAAGACGTTATCATCGAAAAAGTGACTGTCAGCGAGTAATTCACTAAGTATGTGCACACTTTTTATCGCAGATTTACATCTCAGCGAACACGAACCGGCAATCACTGCCGGTTTTCTGCGCTTTCTGCATGAGGATGCTATTCAGGCGGATAGTCTCTATATTCTCGGTGATCTGTTCGATTACTGGATTGGCGATGATGATCACAACCCTCTCCACCATGAAATTGCTGCTGCATTAAAAATACTTAAAAAACAAGGTGTTACCTGTTATTTTATTCATGGTAACCGTGATTTTCTGATCGGTTCCCGCTTTGCTGAAGAAAGCGGAATGATACTGTTACCACAGGAAAAAATTGTGGAATTGTATGGTAAGCGAGTGCTTATCCTGCACGGAGATACTTTGTGTACTGATGACGAAGGTTATCAACAATATCGTAAACGGGTTCATACCCCGTGGATCCAGCGCCTATTTTTATTATTACCTCTGTTTATCCGTCAAAAAATCGCCAAAAAAATGCGGGCAAACAGCCAATCTGTCAACAGCAGAAAATCCGCAGCAATTATGGATGTCAACCAACAAGCCGTTATTGATGTTTTTGAGCAATATCAAGCTGACTGGGTGATTCATGGACATACTCACCGCCCTGCTGTACATAAAACTCTTCTGCATAACAAAATCATCTACCGTGGTGTGCTTGGTGCATGGCACCATCAAGGCTCAATGTTCAAAGTCACAGACAAATCAATCGATCTTATCTTTTTCCCATTCTGATTGATGGGGGAGCACTCACATCCAGGTAATACAATCAAAGTATAAAGCAACGCAATCGTTTTCCTTAGCTTGCGACCATGATATGATCCGCGGCCTTAAAGCGCTATTTTCGTTCTGGTGGACGTTAAAACACAGGAGCATTTGATTTATGATTGCCCGGCCTGATTCAGCAGGAACAACTCAACACAACGCCAAAATTGCCATCGTCATGGGGTCCAAAAGCGACTGGGCGACTATGCAGCACGCGGCGGATATTCTCACTGCCCTTGATATCCCCTTTCATGTTGAAATTGTTTCTGCCCACCGTACACCAGATAAACTATTCAGGTTTGCCGAACAAGCTGAACAAAATGGTTTTGATGTCATTATCGCTGGCGCAGGTGGTGCTGCCCATTTACCCGGAATGCTGGCAGCTAAAACGCTGGTACCGGTTCTGGGCGTACCCGTACAAAGTGCGGCACTTAATGGTGTAGACAGCCTTTATTCAATCGTACAGATGCCAAAAGGTATTCCCGTCGGCACTCTGGCGATTGGGAAAGCAGGTGCAGCAAACGCAGCCTTGCTAGCAACGCAGATTCTGGCTCGTCATGATAAAGATTTGCTGAAGCGTCTTACCTATTGGCGTGAAACACAAACTCAGGATGTACTCGATAATCCCGATCCACGGGAGGAAGCATGAAGCCAGTTTGTGTATTAGGTAACGGTCAGCTCGGCCGGATGTTACGTCAGGCGGGTGAGCCTTTAGGTATCACGGTTTATCCGGTTGGCTTGGATGCAGAACCCGAAGCTGTTCCTTACCAAAATAGTGTTATCACCGCCGAAATTGAGCGCTGGCCGGAAACCGCCCTCACCCAAGAACTCGCCCGCCATAAGGCTTTTGCTAATCGGGATATTTTCCCCCGCCTGGCAGATCGTCTGCCACAAAAGCAATTAATAGATAGCCTTGGGCTTGCAACTGCTCCGTGGCACTTACTGTCTGATATCCGCCAATGGCCACAACTATTTGCAGAACTCGGCCATTTCGTCATCGTTAAACGCCGTATCGGCGGTTACGATGGCCGTGGACAATGGCGCATCCACCCCGGAGATGAAACAGCGTTACCGACCGATATTTATGGTGAATGTATTGCCGAACAAGCGATTCCTTTCTCTGGTGAAGTGTCATTGGTAGGTGCACGCAATGAAAGTGGTGATTGTGTGTTCTATCCATTGACTCACAATCTGCATCAAGATGGCATTCTGCGGGCCAGTATTGCCTTTCCTCAGGAAAACTGCCATTTACAACAGCAGGCCCAGAACATGTTGTCAGCCATTATGCATGAGCTGAAATATGTCGGCGTAATGGCAATGGAGTGTTTTATCGTCGATGATCATTTACTGATTAATGAACTGGCGCCACGGGTTCACAATAGTGGTCACTGGACTCAGAACGGTGCTTCCATCAGCCAGTTCGAATTACATCTCCGCGCTATTCTGGATTTACCCATGCCTCAACCAGAAGTTACTGCGCCATCAGTCATGGTCAATTTGATTGGCACAGAGGTAAATAATCAATGGCTCAGTTTGCCATTAGTACACTTGCATTGGTATGAGAAAGAAGTTCGTCCGGCACGTAAGGTCGGTCACCTTAATCTTTCTCATTCAGATAAAAACAAATTAAAAAATACGTTGCAAAAACTAATCCCAATGCTGCCACCTGAATATCAGAGTGGTCTGGAATGGGTGCAGGAAAAATTAAATTAGCTGTTTATCAGCTAATAGCCCGGAGTTAAATGTGGAAGCGGAAGTAAAATAATTTACCGCTCCACACTTCCACTTTTTTATAATTATTTTATATTCCTTTAATTATTATGTTAATTTATTAGCATTAATAGCCCTGGATACAGTATCTACAATAGTTCTCGTTGTTTGATCTATTTCATAATTCAGTAAATCGCCAATTTTAATATCACTAAGATTAGTGGCTCTTAATGTTTCCGGAATTAAATTCAATTCTATAGTTTTATTTTCTTCATTTATGCCATTTATTGTTAAACTACAACCATGAAGACCAATAAAACCTTTATGGAAAAAATATTTGATATTATCTTCAGGAATACTAATAATTAATCGATAGGTTTCTCCAGTTTCGATAAAATCAACGACTTTTGCTACGCCCTCAATATGTCCATATAGACTATGCCCACCATTTTCTTTATGCATTTGATGTGATCTTTCAATATTAACTTTATCTCCCACATCTAAAAATTTTAATGTGGTCACGTCAGCAGTAAAATCAGAAATATCAAAAGAAACAATATCATTTTTAAATTGTGTCACAGTCAAGCATGTGCCATTAATAGCAACACTCGCCCCCACAGCAACATCATCAAAGAAATGGTTAATATTACTTATAGTCAATGTGCTAAATCCATTTCTCTTATCAAGAGATAATACTGTCTCTTTTCCTTGTACAATTCCAGTATACATAATTACCCCATTATATTAAGTAAAAAAACATTAAACAATAACTTTTATATTATCTTGAAATATATTCCTGGTAAAGAGTTATTAATGGTATTTTTACGACTTATTTTATCAAATTATTGTGTTAAATTTATGAGATTTTACTGTCAAATAAACAATTAAATATCAAATAAGATTTATAATTAAAATCAATAAAAATGATAATTCAAAAAACTATATTTATATACTTTACAAATAATAAAAGATCATATCTTATAAAATATTTTACATAGCAATTTACAATATTTAAATTGTAATTCACTATTAACCTTAATTCCACTATGATAGAGAAAATAATAATTCATTGTTGTCATTTCTATAACTATTTCTCATTATAAATAAAATCATAAAATTCAGTGATCTAAGTCACAATTGCATAAATATTTTCATACAACAATAAATTAACAATATTCTTTCCGTTCTGGAACAAAAAGTTAAATAAAAAAACCATCGCTAATTAAATAATCAATATATTAGCGATACTAAAAAATAACTAAAGTTAGAATAATCTTATCTTTCTACACTTAAAATCAAATCTCCCTTTGACAAAACCGTCTCATTAGATCAATGCTATCGCCATTATTAGTCCGATAACGTATAAAAAGGGGAACCCTCGTGTTATTTGCCGGGAAAGCCCACGATCCTAAAAGCTGCCCACAGTTTTTTTTCACTTTAGGGCTCTCTTCTCCATTTTCTTGTGCCGCTTCTTATCTGGCAATGGCTTGGTATTGGATCAGCACCAGATTAAAACAGAGAGAATTATCTGCAATATTGTTACTGCTACCGGTAATCAATCAAGCTCAGGCAAGTGATTTTGTTAATTTTCAATCTGTTGATACCAGCCTTTATATGCAATTTGAAAACCGGGTCGATCCCAGAAAAACGATCTCACCCATTTTAGAGGCTTTCGGTGACTACAGTGTCGGAGATATGTACGTCTATAGTATTTGGCAAAATTCACTGCAAAGCGATTATACCGGTGATAAAAGCACCTACTATTATAAACTTGTACCAAGAGTGAGCTTTAGTAAAGTGACTGGTAATGACATTTCTTTTGGGCCGTTAAAAGATATTCTGTTCGCTCAATGGGTTGCTAAAACCAAAGGTATAGATTACGACTACTTCCCAGGTATCAGCATTGACTGGCAAGCAGACTGGATTAGCTGGTTACGTACAATTTTTTATTTTGAGAATAACGCCAAAGGGAACTGGAACGATCAGCGAATTCATATTGATTATGGAATTCCCTTCAATAATCGTTTAGGTGATTTTCGGGTTGTCGGGACTTTCGATTATACATTAGGCTTACATGGACAACCCAAAACTATCGATTTCAAACCCGAGTTGCACTATGATTTAGGAAAATTCCTAGGCAATCAACCAGGCCACTTATGGACTGGCATCGTCCTGAATCCAATAAAAAATAAATACAAAATAAAAGATACCCCTTATTATCGAACGGATCAATTTAGCTACGGGATCTTTATTCGATATAGTTTTTTCTGATACCGAAATAAAATATCAGAAATTTTTGATGACCTTTATCCATTATGGAGTCAAGATGCCCATTCAACATGACAGGTTCGGACGTACTTATCAGTGGCTCCTGCTGATACTTTTGGGTCTGGTTTATTTTTTGGTCACCGCAACGACATTTACCTCATTGGGCGTTGTGTTACCCAGCATGATCAAGGAATTACACTGGAGTTGGACTGACGCAGGTTTGGGATTCACTTTACTTGGCCTGTCATGTGGGCTGTCCAGTTACCTTCCGGCGATGCTTATTCGCCATACGAGTGTCCGGGCCACTTTGCTGATCGGTACGCTAATTTTCATCACCGGTTTTTACATTCTCTACAACACCCACAGTATCACCGCCTATTTCACCGGCACAACGCTGCTGGGGATCGGTTTTAGCCTTATGGCTACCGTTCCCGGAACTTATGTCATTAGCCGGCTTTTTGAAAAACAGTCTCTGGCCTTTGGTATCTATTTCACCATTGGTGGATTAGGTGGTGTGCTTGGCCCATGGATCTATTTCCTGGCAACAGTATTCTGGGGAAGCTGGCGCATGCACTGGGCAATCTCCGGGGTATTACTGACCCTGTTCAGCCTGTTGACTATTTTAGTGATGCGCGAAGGCAAAAAAGAAAATGCCCATGCGGAACAAGTCAGTAAAAATCAACAAGATCAAACCCCTTCCAGCATCTATCGCACCAAGGAAATCTGGAATGCCCGGCAAGCACTGCAAACGTGGCAATTCTATGCCATTGCGGCAGCTTATACCTCTTTCTTACTGTGCGGAATAACCGTTAACAGTTTTGCTGTAGCCCACATCACCGAAAATGGATTCAGTGAGTCTGTTGCCGCTTCCTCGCTCAGTATTTTGGCTTTTATCAATGCGTTTTCAAGATTTGCCGGAGGAGCTGTTGGTGAATGGCTCGATCCCAAAAAGCTTCTTATCGGCAGTCTGTCAATAATTATCTGTGGTCTTATCGCACTAAGTGCTGCCTCTTCATGGACATTTTTAATCCTGTTTACTTTATGTATTGGCATCGGTTATGGCATGACCTTTCTGGCATCCAGCCTATTACTGTTCAATTACTTTGGGCGTAAGCCTTACCTAGAATTGTTCTCGGTGGTGAACCTGATCTCCACTATCGCGTGTTTCGCCCCTTTCTTAGTAGGAGCGATTAAAGATTATTCAGGTAGTTTTACACCCGCATTCTTCATTATTGCCATACCCGTGCTTACCATTCTGATTATCACATTCACGATGCAACCACCTTCACAAATAGTGAAAAAACACTCTGATAACAGTACCTTGCTTAACTGAATTTAAAAATAAAATGGACCTGAAAAGGTATTCCTTACAACATAAAAACAAGGAATTAATAATGGCAAAAAAAGAATTCGGTGTATTTCTGCCCATAGCTAAAGGTGGGTGGATTATTTCTAAAAATACACCACCACTAGATGCTTCTTATCAGCAAAACCGTGAAGCCGCTATTCTGGCTGATCAAATTGGCCTGGACTTCATTATGTCCATGAGCAAATGGCGTGGCTTCAGCGGTGAAACGGAACATTGGGGTTGTTCGCTGGAATCCGTCACGATGATGGCTGGTATCGCTGAAGTGACTCATCATGCCAAACTTATCGCGACCATGCATGCTGGGCTGCATAATCCTGCCGTGGCAGCTAAGATGATCGCCACATTGGATCAGATTAGTCATGGACGCGCCGGGTTGAATATTGTCTCCGGTTCATTCAAAGATGAATTTGAACAAATGGGAGAATGGGATAGTGATTTAGATCACGATCAGCGTTATGCAATGACTGAAGAATGGACCCAATTGATCAAACGGCTTTGGTGCGAGAAGCAGGTTAATCACCAAGGAGAGTTCTTTAATTTGAAGAATTGTGTTTCTGAACCTAAACCTGTTTCCGTTCCACGTCCTTATTTGGTCTGTGCCGGTCAATCAGAATGTGGGCTGCGCTTTAGTGTACGTAATACTGATGTGTGTTTCATTGGCGGTAAGGATGAAGAAGAGACACAGCAAATAAGCCTAATGGCCAAACGTATTGCGGCAGAATACGGTACAACCACCAAGACCTTTTGTATGTGTACGATTATCTGCGCCGAAACAGATGAAGAAGCTGAAACTCTGGCTCAGTTCTATCGAGATGGCCTGGATATCGGCGCAGTTAAGAACATGATGCATATTTTCGGCGTCGATGTTGGTGAAAAAAGCAATGCTATGGTTGAACGATCCCAAAATGCCTTTATGACCCACACGGCTATCGGCAACCCGGAAACTTGTCGCAGACAATTGTCAGATTTACTGCGTGAATGCGAGCTGGATGGCGTTATGTTAATCTTCCCTGATTATGTCGAAGGTCTCACGACTTTCGGCGCAAAAATCCTGCCACAACTTAGAGCCGAATTTGCTTAAACAACGATAAACAGATCAGCAAATAATATGGCGTATCTCCCTGGGAATGGGTTCACCCGTATCGGCGATCTTACCCATTCCCCGGATGTTACAAATATCGCCTTTTTACCCCTGAACCCGCCGGTGTAATCCCGTTCCCCGTAACAATCTTATCCCCAGCCAACTACCACACGACGAAAGTAACAGGCTGCCGCTGATTGGCAGTAAGAGCCACATTTGCCACTCTGGTTGCCATGGAAAATCAAACACTTTTGTTTGCAACAACCAAAGCGCCACTTCAGCACCTAATGCCGCGGTAAAACCCGCCATTAGCCCAAGCAAAGCGAATTCACTCCAGAGAGTACGGCGCAGTAATGGCTTACTGGTACCCAAGGTACGGTAAACCACCAACTCAAGTTGTCGTTGATGCATCCCTACCTGAACCTGAGCCAACAGGAGTAATGCGCCACATACCATAACCAGCCCAACCATGACCTCCAACGCCCTGCCTACCTGCTGCAAAATACCCTGAATTTGCTTAATCATCGCACCGGTATCAAGCAAGCTCAACGTTGGAAACTGGCGATTAAGACTGGTTAGCAATCGGCCATCCCCTTGATAATGGAAACTGGTCAACCAGGTTTGTTGCTGATTTTCCAATGCCCGTTTTGGGAAAATAAAGAAGAAATTTGGCCGAAAACTTTCCCAGTCCACCTGCCGGATGCTGCTTACTGTGGCGCTAAATTGCTGCGTATCGCCACTGAATGTCAGTTTATCGCCGATTTTGATTGCCAAACGTTCAGCAACCCCCTTCTCAATAGAAACTTCATCCTCTTTGGGTGGCCAATTGCCCTCTACCAGAGCATTAAATGGTGGCAATTCCTCTTTCCATGTCAGGTTCAATTCCCGTCGTACAGTGTTGCTGTCCGGTTCTCTGGCATCTGCCCACGTTATTGCTGACTGACCATTAATCTCCGTCAAACGGGCCAATACCACCGGATAGAATTCCGCCGGTTTAACCTGATACTGAGCCAGCAAATTTTCCACTTGTGGAATTTGCTGTCCAGTCATATTAATCAGAAAATAGTTTGGACTGTCCGCTGGCAGTTGTTGTTGCCAGCGATCAAGCAAATCTCCCCTAACTACCAACAACAAAGCAAATAACATAAATGATAAAGAGAAAGCCGCCAATTGCGTTACCGTCTGCAATGGCTGCCGCAGTAATCGGTTAACCGCCAGACGAAAACTGAGCTGGCGGAATTTCAGATGACGTAATAGCCACAATCCCCCCCAACCGAGCACGGCCAGTGATACCGCAACAATCATCATGCCGGCAAGTAACGCCCATAACATAGGCTTAGTTTCAGCCAGCAGACTCAGCCCGCTAATCACCACCAGCGCCACCAACGGTAGGTAATAGCGCAACGGCCAGATGGGCGCGATAATATCATCACGCAGTACCCTTGATGGTTGGGTTGCCATTAACTGTTTGTACGGACGTATCCCCACCAGCAAAGCGATAACCGATAATGCCCCTAATGCCCATATCCACGGCCAGAATCCCGCTTGTGGTAACGTCTTCGGTAGCATAGCCGCCAGAATCTGCACCAGCAGATATTCAAACATCAATCCAAGAAGCGCCCCCACCAGTGCTGCCGCACTCAATATCACCAGCCATTGACCAATCACCCATTTACGTAACGCCCAACGTCCCGCACCCAGTGTTTTAAGCACCGCAATCAAGTCATAGCGGCTACGGCAATAGTGAGTCATTGATACGGCTACCGCCGCGACAGCAAGTAATAATGTGAGCAAAGCCGATAACAACAAGAATTGCTGCGCCCTATCAATAGATTTTGCCAGCGCGCCACTATCCTGCTTCAAGGTATTCCAGCGCTGATCAGCCTTAAGTTGGGGATCAATTAGCTGTTGATATTGATAAACCGCTTCTTTATCACCAGAAAACATATAACGGTAAGTCAGACGGCTGCCAGGCTGAATAGCGCCGGTAGATTGCGCATCATCAAGATTGATCAAAATCCGTGGCGCAATCTGGAATGGATTAAAACCACTGTCTGGCTCCTGAATTAATTCTCCACTCACCCTGAGCGTGGTATCCCCCACATCCAGATTATCGCCAACTTTAATTTTCAATAGTTCAAGCAAACGAGGTGCTACCAGCACCGTGCCTTTTTCTGCTTTCAAACCCGGAGGATGGGTTACCAGCTCACCATATAACGGATAACGACTGTCCGCGGCTTTGACACTGGCAAGTTGAGGAATGTCCCCAGCATAAGTCATTGTGGAGAAAGAGAGCTGGCGGCTCAACTTTAGCCCAAGGTTTTTCGCCTGCTGTAACCACCCTTCATCTACTGGATAAGAGGCACGCAGAACTAAATCACCCGCCAGAAAATCCCGGCTCTGGTAATGAACACTTTGATCAATGCGATCACTGATCCTTCCCAATGCCAGCACACAAGCCACTGCCAGCGTCAGAGATAACCAGACAATCAATAAAGAAGGCGTGCGCCACTCACGCCAAAACCAGCGCCAAATCATTTTTCTTCCCTCAATTTGCCATCAACCAACCGCAAACAACGCTGGCAACGTGCCGCAAGCTGGCTATCATGAGTGACCAGAATTAATGTTGTGGCGTAATCACGATTGAGAGAAAACAGTAAATCAGCAATACGATCTCCCGTTTGCCGATCCAGATTCCCTGTTGGTTCGTCAGCAAACAAAATCTTAGGTTGGCTACTGAATGCCCGTGCCAACGCCACCCGCTGTTGTTCACCACCAGAAAGTTGTGCCGGCATATGTTTTAAGCGCTTCCCCAATCCGAGTTGCTCTAGTAATTCAACCGCCCGTTTCTTGCTGTTATTTTCAGACTCGCCACGTAATAGAGCCGGAAGCTGGGCATTCTCCAATGCGTTTAACGTCGGAATTAACATAAATGACTGAAAAACAAAACCGACATTTTCAGCCCGCAGTTGTGCCCTTTGTTCTTCATTCATCCGGCTTAAATTATGCCCCAGCAGCCGAACCTCTCCGTCACTACCATCATCCAACCCGGCAATAATGCCAAGCAACGTGGATTTACCGGAACCCGATTCGCCCACCAGAGCAATCGTCTGTGCAGGCTCGACAACCAACCCGACTCCCTGCAATATAGTGATCCTATGTTCCCCCTGACCAACGTGCTTACTGAGATGCTGAACTTCAAGAATATTCCCCGTTACCATTTACTCTTCCTTTTACTGGTGGTGCTATTCAGCGCCAGAGCGACTGCCGCTGATACTCTTTTGATTCTAGGTGATAGCCTTAGCGCCGGTTACCATCTGCCAGTTGAACAGTCATGGCCTGTTTTGATGGACAAAAAGTGGCAAAAATCCGGCAATAAAATCACTGTTATCAACGGCAGCATCAGCGGTAATACCGCGGCTCAGGGCCTTGAAAGGCTGCCCGAATTACTTAAACAGCATAAACCCCGTTGGGTCCTGATAGAACTTGGCGCCAATGATGGATTACGCGGTTTTCCTCCACAACAAACAGAACAGGATCTGCAACAAATCATCACCTTAGTGAAACAAGCCAATATTCAGCCTTTATTGATGCAGATCCGTCTGCCACCAAACTATGGGCGACGTTATACCGAATCTTTTGCCGGGATTTACCCCAAACTGGCAGAACACAATCAAATTCCCCTGCTCCCGTTTTACATGGAACAAGTCGCTATTAAACCAGAATGGGTACAACAGGATGGATTACATCCCAATCTGGCTGCTCAACCGTTTATCGCCGACTGGATATCTGACATATTATTAGTACACCTTAATCATTCTTAAGTAGTAAACCATCAGTTTTTACAAATTGATGTATATAAGCAGGTAAAGTTATGCAAAAGTCAGTTCTTATCACCGGCTGTTCCAGTGGAATTGGTCTGGAGGCGGCCAAGACACTCCATCAACGGGGCTATCGAGTATTAGCCGCCTGCCGGAAACCCGAGGATTTACAACATATGCGCGAATTAGGGCTGGAACCTATCGCATTGGATCTTGATGATAAAATCAGTGTCGAACGTGCCGCTGCCGAAGTGATCCGATTAACCAATGGTCGCCTTTACGGACTGTTTAATAATGGCGGCTTTGGTATTTATGGTCCGCTAAATACTATCAGCCGTGAACAACTGGAACGCCAATTCTCTACCAATTTGTTTGGTACACATCAACTTACCTGTTTATTACTTCCAGCAATGCAACTGCATGGTGAAGGCCGTATTATCCAAACCAGTTCAGTCATGGGGCTGATTTCAACCCCAGGCCGCGGTGCTTATTCTGCCAGTAAATATGCTTTAGAAGCATGGTCAGACGCATTAAGAATGGAATTGGCGGGAACAGGAATTAAATCCTGCTTGATTGTACCTGGCCCGATAAAAACACGTTTTGCAGAAAATGTGAATCAGACTCAACGCGATAAACCCGTGGTAAATTCTAGAATTGCCCGCCATTTCACCCTGACTCCCGAAGCCGTTGTGCGCAAACTGATTCATGCTTTAGAAAGTCCGAATCCTAGATTACGTTATCCGGTTACTTGGATAACCCATGCTGTAACCATTATGCGCCGAATTTTGCCGGGAAGATTAATGGATAAAATACTGAGTAAACAGAGTGGTACAACTTGAAAGTCAGGAAAATAACCTCATCTGTTTAATAAGACCCTACGACAACCGAATTTAAGAGACTAATTATATGCTATCAACCACAACTGGAATTAACGTTAACGAAAGTAATCTGCAACAAACTGTTGAACAGTCTATGACTGTACCTGTTTTATTTTATTTTTGGTCTGAACATAGCCCCCACTGTCAAGAATTGGGCGTAATTCTGGATAAACTGGCAGCAGAATATGCAGATCAATTTATATTGGCAAAAGTAGATTGCGATAAAGAACAAATGGTCGCTTCACAGTTTGGCTTACGGGCCATTCCTACTGTCTATATGCTGCAACAAGGCCGACCAGTAGATGGTTTTCAGGGGCCACAACCTGAAAATGCGATCAGAGAGATGCTTTCCCGCGTATTGCCCAAGCCGGAAGAGTTGAAAGCCGCCCAAGCCGAAGAACTTATCGCAGAAGAAAAACTCCAAGAAGCACTGCCACTGTTAAAAGAAGCCTGGCAATTAGCCCCTAAAAACAGTGAAATCGCATTAATGTTGACCAAAGTGCAAATTATGCTCAATAATATAGAAGAAGCTCAGGAAATTCTGAATCTTATCCCATTACAGGATCAAGACACGCATTATCATAGTTTACTGGCTCAAATTGAGTTACAAAAGCAAGCAGCAGATACACCAGAGATCCAGCAATTGCAACAGGAATTCTCCACTCAACCGGAAAATGCAGATCTGGCTGTTAAGCTGGCTCTGAAATTGCATGAAGTAAGCCGTAATGAAGAAGCTCTGGAACTATTATTGGGCTTCCTGAAAAAGGATCTTTCTGCCGCTAATGGTGCAGTACGGAAAACAATGATGGATATTATGTCTGCAATGGGAACCGGTAACGCTCTGGCGTCGAAATACCGTCGCCAAGTTTATTCGCTGCTTTACTAATTTATTTGATTAAGGAATTGCTATGGACTTATTTGCTTTTGGTGCCGTCCCTATTCTGATATTCATTGCAGTGGTGGTTGTATTTACTTGCGTAAAAACAGTGCCACAGGGTTATCAATGGACGGTAGAACGCTTCGGCCGTTATACCCGGACTTTATTACCGGGCCTGCATATTATTATCCCTTTTATCGATCGCATTGGCCGTAAGATTAACATGATGGAACAAGTGCTGGATATTCCTTCACAGGAAGTTATTTCCCGCGATAACGCCAATGTGACTATTGATGCAGTCTGCTTTATTCAAGTTGTCGATCCTGTTCGGGCCGCCTATGAAGTCAGCAATCTTGAGCTCTCCATCATTAACCTGACTATGACGAACTTCCGTACCGTTTTGGGTTCAATGGAACTGGACGAAATGCTGTCGCAGCGTGATTCCATCAACAGCCGTCTATTGCATATTGTTGATGAAGCCACTAACCCGTGGGGCGTGAAAATTACCCGTATTGAAATCCGTGATGTGCGCCCACCGAAGGAATTAATTTCCGCTATGAACGCCCAGATGAAAGCAGAACGTACCAAACGTGCTGATATTCTGGAAGCGGAAGGTATCCGTCAGGCGGCGATTTTGAAAGCCGAAGGTGAAAAACAGTCTCAGATTCTGAAAGCCGAAGGGGAACGTCAGTCCGCGTTCCTTCAGGCAGAAGCGCGTGAGCGTGCCGCTGAAGCAGAAGCTCGCGCAACCAAAATGGTTTCTGACGCGATCTCTGACGGTAATATGCAAGCCATTAACTACTTTGTTGCCCAGAAATATACCGATGCACTGACCAGTATTGGCGCCTCCGGTAACAGCAAGGTGATTATGATGCCGCTGGAAGCCAGCAATCTTATGGGGGCTATTGGTGGTATTGCTGAACTGATTGGCGAGAGCAAAAAAGGTAAATAACCATGATTGCACAGATTGCGGCTCAAACAACCTGGCTTTGGTTCTCTTTCGGCGGTTTACTGTTAATCGCAGAGCTTCTGGGAACCGGCGGCTATCTGTTATGGACCGGTATAGCCGCTATCGTTGTTGCGTTTATCACCTGGTTACTACCTGGAATAGACTGGGAATTACAAGGTATTCTGTTTGCAACTCTGACGCTGCTCTCTGCGGTGCTATGGCGCTACTGGTTACGTAGCCGCCCGTCAAAAGGCAGCGATACGCTGAACCAGAAAGACCACCAGCTCATCGGTACCCGGGCTAAACTGATTGCGAATACCGAAAATGGTTACAGCCGGATCAGGCTTGCTGATGGAAGCTGGCGAGTTCATTGTAACAGTGAACTACCCGCCAATACCGAAGTAGAAGTCATCGCTGTTGATGGCATTACACTGAAAGTAAAACCCGTCGATTCTCAATGAGAACAGCAACCAGACAAATGATCTATGATGGGGCACGCCGCCCCATCATCTCCTGGGCACTCTTCCGCCAAAGCTAACAACTTACTTCTGATTTCCTGTAACTCTTTAATCGTCTTTTCTATCTGAGCCACTTTATGCAACGTTGCCGCTTTTACATCGGCACTGTGACGGTTGGGATTTCGAAATAACACTAAAAACTCACGACACTCCTCAAGCGTAAAACCGACCTGCTTCGCCTGACGCAACAGCGTTAACTCATCAATATGTTTCTGCTGATAATAACGGTAGCCATTATCACCTCTTTCCGGCGGTGTGATCAGATCCTTTTCTTCATAAAACCGAATAGCTTTACTGGTCAGGCCGGTTCTTTGGGCAATTTCACTGATGTTCATTTTTTCCCCTTGACCTTACCCTTGAGGGAAGGTTTAACCTTCGCAACAAGTCAGAAATTCACTTGAACTGTGTAGATATCATCATCAATTATCATACCGATGTGAAGAATAATTATATCACTATGTGTTAGGAGATTTTTTTATGTCACATACCACTATTTTAACATTACAGGGACTCTCCTGTATGCACTGTGTTAACCGTGTGAAAAAAGCACTGGAAAATCGTGCCGATGTAGAGCAAGCCGATATTACTATTGATTATGCCAAAGTAACCGGCGAAACCTCTCCTGAATCTTTAATAGAAACGATTAAAGAAGCGGGTTACCAAGCCGCCATTGCCAGCCAGCCTGATGTCGAACTGGAACTTTCTGGCCTGAGTTGTATGCATTGTGCAGGTACTGCACGTAAAGCACTGGAAGCCGTAGATGGCGTTATCGCCGCAAATGTGAATACTGAAACCGCTAAAGTTTATGGTAAAACCGATACCGATACGTTGATTGCCGCCATTGAGCAGGCGGGTTATCACGCAAAACTGGCTGCCGGTCAAAACCTCCCAAAATCTAAGCCGCTGACAATACCTGCTTCAAACAGACCGGAACCTTTGGCAGCGGCAACCTCTTCTATTCCGGTCGAAAAAACTGATGTATTTCTGGTCAGTGACAGAGATGACAGTATCCAGTTACTGCTGGATGGTATGACCTGTGCCAGCTGTGTGAACAAAGTTCAAAAAGCATTGCAAAGTGTCGATGGCGTGGAAAATGCCAGAGTGAACCTTGCTGAACGCAGTGCTTTGATTACTGGCAGCGCATTACCCGACACACTGATTCAAGCCGTGGAAAAAGCCGGATATGGTGCAGAGCTGATCCAGGACGAAACTGAACGTCGTGAGCGCCAGCAACAAGCTTCTGAAGCCAATATGCGCCGTTTCCGCTGGCAATCGGCATTAGCCTTGGTTGTCGGTATTCCAGCCATGGTATGGGGCATGATGGGCGACAATATGATGCTCACCCCGGCAAACCATAACATCTGGCTAACTATCGGGATTATCACGCTTGCCGTAATGATTTTTGCTGGTGGTCATTTCTATCGCAACGCGTGGCAAAGCCTGAAAAACGGTAGTGCCACAATGGACACCCTAGTGGCATTAGGAACAGGTGCCGCTTGGTTTTACTCTATCAGTGTCAATCTATGGCCGGATGTTTTTCCCCCACAAGCCCGTCACCTTTATTACGAAGCCAGTGCCATGATTATCGGTTTGATAAACCTGGGACATGCTCTGGAACAGCGTGCCCGCCAGCGCTCCTCAAAAGCACTGGAACGCCTGCTGGATCTGACACCACCCACCGCCCGTGTGGTGACAGAAAATGGTGAAAAAGAGATACCTTTGGCTGATGTTAAACTGGGAATGACATTGCGTTTGACGACGGGTGATCGTGTTCCGGTTGATGGTGAAATCATTCAAGGTGAAGTCTGGATAAATGAGGCAATGCTGACCGGTGAGTCAATCCCACAGCAAAAATCTAAAAGCGATAACGTTCACGCAGGTACAACTGTGCAGGATGGCTCTGTACTGTTTACTGCCGCCGCTGTCGGCAGCCAGACGACATTAGCGCGGATTATCAAATTGGTACGTCAGGCACAAAGCAGTAAACCCGAGATGGGTCAGTTAGCAGATAAAATTTCCTCAGTATTTGTTCCCGTTGTCGTGGCAATTGCCGTGATGGCAGGTGCCATTTGGTATTTTGTTGGTCCGGCACCACAAATTATGTATTCATTGGTCATTATTACCACGGTGCTGATCATTGCCTGTCCCTGTGCTCTTGGGCTGGCTACACCGATGTCAATTATCTCCGGAGTTGGCCGGGCAGCGGAATTTGGTGTTCTGGTACGGGATGCTGATGCCCTGCAACAAGCCAGCACACTGGACACCCTTGTTTTCGATAAGACCGGTACATTGACTGAAGGTGTGCCACAAATTATTGATATCCATACTTTTAACGGATACAGTGAACAAAATGTATTAATTTGGGCAGGCGCACTGGAAAGTGGTTCTAACCATCCATTAGCCAAAGCCATTCTTGCCAAAGCCGAAGGACTGGAATTACCACAAGTTGAACAATTCCGTACTCTGGCGGGATTGGGTGTCAGTGGTGAAGTGAATGATACAGCACTGTTGCTGGGTAATCAGGCATTGCTGGAACAAAATCAGATTGATACACAGGAATTAAAACCGCTGATTGCTCAACAGGCTGAGAAAGGTATCACGCCGGTTATTCTGGCGGCAGGAGGCAAAGCGGCGGCAGTGCTATCAATTCGTGATCCATTGCGTGAAGACACCTTTAGCGCACTGAAACGATTACATCATCAAGGCTACCGTTTAGTGATGCTGACCGGAGATAACCCAGTTACTGCCAATGCAATTGCCAAAGAAGCGGGTATTGATCAGGTGATCGCAGGTGTACTACCAGATGGCAAGGCCGAAGCTATTCAGAAGCTTCAGGCGGCAGGCCACAAGGTTGCTATGGTGGGAGATGGTATTAACGATGCGCCCGCACTGGCACAAGCTGATGTTGGGATAGCGATGGGCGGTGGTAGTGATATCGCTATTGAAACCGCAGCAATAACACTGATGCGTCACAGTCTGCATGGTGTGGCTGATGCGGTTGAACTGTCTAAAGGAACGCTGCGTAATATGAAACAGAACCTGTTGGGCGCATTTATTTACAACACATTAGGGATTCCAATTGCCGCCGGTGTGCTCTATCCCTTTACCGGAACATTGTTAGATCCGGTGGTAGCAGGTGCAGCGATGGCGCTTTCTTCAATTACGGTGGTAAGTAACGCTAACCGATTACTGAGGTTTAAGCCTAAATTCTGAATCACCAGAGAAATGAGTCTGCTTTGATGATGTTAGTCAAGGAATGCCCCAATAACAGGGTCTTCGTGCTCAGCCCCTGCGGCTGGCAAGGTAAATGAAGGAGGGAGAGAAAATTTCCTTGTATGTTGATAACAGTAAAGGAATATTCAATGAAGATACAGCAGAAGTACAGCTATAGTATTAGCCTGAAATAGAGTTAGCCTAAAAAATAAATGCTGAACTGGAGTTCAAATGGGACGACTGATTAAATACCTTACCAATATGCTGGGGCTGAACTCATCACGCCGTTATCCTTATCCAGCTTGTGATATTACACTGACTGGAGGCCGATATCTGCATCTGGTAGGCAGTATTCATATGGGCACGGAAAATATGTTTCCGCTTCCAGAAATATTAATGGAGCGGCTTAATCAATCCGATACATTAATTGTAGAAGCAGATATTACTCAGGCAAGTTTCCCATTTCATGATGACGAGTTTCAATCGTATTCCCGTATTGAACAACGTCTATCTTCTGAAATGTATCAAGATTTTCAGCGCTGCTGCCATGAAATCCGGCAACAGGAAGAATGGCTTAATTTATTACCCTCATGGCAAATTGCTTTAATTTTACAGGCTGAACAAGCGCAAAATCTTGGATTATCCCCTCACTATGGTATCGATTATCAGTTGCTGAATGCAGCTAAAGCACAAGGGAAAGCCATTATTGAACTGGAAGGTGCTGATTCACAGATTAGTTTGCTCAATCAAATACCGAATAACGGCCTGCCACTATTGGAAGATACATTAGCCCATTGGTACACCAATGCCTGCGCTTTACAAACGATGATAAGTTGGTGGATGGATTATCCGCCTGAGCAACAAAAACATGCTTTACCAACAACTTTCAGTGAAGAAATATATCAACTGCTGATGACTGAACGTAATAAGCAATGGAATCAGCGCTTACGGGAATTACCTGCCGGACGGTATTTGATCGCTGTCGGAGCTTTGCACTTATATGGTGAGGGTAATTTGCCTCAGATGTTAATGGAAGGACAGAGCTAAAAAAAGGCCAATATTTCTATTGGCCAGTCAAAAGAGGAATAACCTGTTATTTTCATTATTCTTATTATTCGGAGTATTACCCATTTGTATACAGGCAACAGAGCCGAAAGTCAGAATATCAATTTCACAATTCTATTTCATCCGTTACCCTAGATTACAAAATTATCTTCTGTAATGAAATTATGACACCAGCGATCATTTTATTAGAAAAACAAAAAGTTAACTTTACTCTTCATCCCTATGAACATGATACCAATGAGCATAACTTTGGTGATGAAGCAGCTAAGAAGTTAGGATTGAATGCCAGACAAGTGTTTAAAACGTTGCTGGTCGCACTTAATGGTGATGCTAAAAATTTGGTCGTCGCCGTCACCCCCGTTTCAGGTCAACTGGATTTAAAGAAGGTCGCCAAAGTCTTTAAAGCCAAAAAGGCAGATATGGCTGATCCATACATAGCTCAAAAAATCACGGGTTATCTGCTCGGTGGGATCAGCCCGTTAGGACAGAAAAAACACTTGCCAACGGTTATTGATAACCAGGCGCAACAGTTCTCGGCTATGTTTATCACTGGCGGTAAACGAGGATTAGATATTGAGCTGGCACCTGCTGATCTGTGTCGTTTGCTGAATGGTACTTTTGCCGATATAGCAAAAGGTTAATCTCTGCAAAAAAGGGCTGCCAGATTGGCAGCCCTTTCAATTCATCACCTTGTCAGGGATTATTGATAAACAATTTCACCTTTTGGCTCATAATCAGCCGCGTTCAGTGGTGAGTGCTTTTCGATATAGCCTTTCAGAACTTCTGCATCAACAAAACCGGTGTTGACATAAGTTGGGTAATTATCAATACGTGGGTAACCATCACCACCGATAGCGTTAAAATCAAGCATTGCTATGCGGTAAATTTTATTTGGCTCCAATGGCTTACCACCAATTATTACCTCTTTAACATGTTTACCATCAGCAACCAGACTGACATTCACGAACTGAGCATAAGCGCCAGAATCAACTTTCATATTCGCAATCGTCGCCAGATACTGTTCAACTTCGCTGCCTTTCATCTCAACGTAAACCAATGTGTTAGCAAATGGATGCACTTTCAACACATCTTTATAAGTGATGTCGCCTGATTCAATTGAATCACGAATACCACCACCACTCATAATCGCAAAATCAGCATCAGCGCGTTCCATCATAGCAGAAAGTACGACATGGGCCATATTAGTCTGAACAAAACGAACTTTGCTGCGATCACCTTCTAATTTACCCTCAACAGAACCCACTTTTAAGCCAAGTTGTTTATCACCTTTATCCTGGTAAGGCATCAACAACTTCATCATTTCCGGGTTTTGCGCAATTTCATGAGTGTAATAAACACGTTCAGAAGAACCATCTTCCTTTTTTACTTTCTTCTTGAGATTAATGGGGATTAACTGATAGTGAGTCAGCTTTAATTCACCATTACGGAACTGGAAGTCAGCACGACCAACATATTTGCCCCATTCGTGCGCCTGAACAATCCAAGTACCATTCTGACGATCAGGCGAACATGGCGTTCCTGGTACATAATCGATCTGTTTGTAGTTTTTATTTTCCGCAGACATACAGACCGGATCTTGTGAGTGACCACCGACAATCATATCCAGATAACCGGCAGGCAAACTACGCGCCATTTCAACATCACCCGGTGCATTGGAGCCATAATTACCATTGTCATAGTGTCCCATATGCGTTGCCGCAATAATGACATCTGGTTTTTCATTTTTCTTCAGTTCCTCAACCACTATTTTGGCTTCTGTCGCGGGAACACGAAATTCAACATCTGGGAAATTAGTAGGGTTGCCGATTTTAGCCGTATCATCGGTGGTCAGTCCGATAACCGCAATCTTTACACCCTGCTTATCAAAAATGGTATAAGGCTTGAACAAACGCTTACCAGTGCTTGTCTTGTAAATATTAGCCGCAAGGAAGGGAAAATTTGCCCATTTTTCCTGTTGAAGCAACACTTGCAAAGGATTATCAAACTCATGGTTGCCCAATGCCATCGCATCATAGCCCACCAGGTTCATACCTTTAAAATCAGGCTCTGCATCTTGCAAATCGGACTCTGGTACACCGGTATTAATATCTCCGCCGGAGAGCAGTAACACACTACCGCCTTTTTTGGCGATTTCCTGACGGATTTCATCAACGACCGTTTTCTGAGCGGCTAAACCATATTCGCCGTAGTCGTTATGCCAAAAATGACCATGATGGTCATTCGTGTGCAAGATAGTAATGTCATAGGTTTTGTCTTTTTCCCATGCATTTGCGATTGCTGGAAGTAGTGTCATAGAAACAACCAAAGCGCAAGCTGAGGTCTTAAACGAAAATCTCATGGTATATCTCCATGTTTTTTTAGTGAATTGCCATGCAAAAACAGCTTAAGAAGCTAACAAGGCGGGATTTATTGATAATTCTATGGGATAGGTCACTTATGCGACTATTAGAACATGCTTAGTTTCATCTTTTCGAACATCTTATCAAACTATTCTCTGAGATAGTAAAAAATCAACTATCAGCCTAATATATATTTAAGTGCAACAAATAACCAATGAACTCACTTCCAAATAAGATAGGTTGGCAGTTAATATGAGCGAACAGAGCAACACCACCATAGTTCCACCTCATGCAAGAAAAACCAGGAATACCGTTTTTACTATTCTTGGTGCGATCAGTATTTCACACTTGTTGAACGATATGATCCAATCGTTGATTCTGGCGATTTATCCTTTACTGCAATCAGAATTCAACCTGAGTTTTGTGCAAATTGGTATGATCACACTAACCTACCAGATTACTGCATCTTTATTACAACCACTGATAGGTCTTTATACCGATAAACATCCACAACCCTATTCACTGCCCATTGGGATGAGCTTTACCTTATCAGGTCTGTTACTGCTGGCCTATGCTGAAAGTTTCCCGATAATCTTATTAGCGTCTGCATTAGTTGGCACCGGCTCTTCGGTATTTCACCCTGAATCGTCACGCGTAGCACGCATGGCATCCGGTGGGCGCCACGGGCTGGCTCAATCTCTTTTTCAAGTCGGCGGTAATTTTGGCACTTCCCTCGGGCCTTTGCTAGCGGCTGCGTTTATCGCGCCTTATGGTAAAGGCAATGTCGGCTGGTTCTCTCTGGCTGCATTACTGGGAATTGTCGTGCTGTTGCAGGTCAGTAAATGGTATAAGACCCAAAATCATACCAAAAAAAATCAAGCCAAAACTGCCCCTGTTGTTAAAGTTTTATCAAGAAAAACAGTGATCAGTTCTCTGTCTATTCTGTTGATCTTAGTATTTTCCAAATATTTTTATCTCACCAGTATCAGCAGCTATTACACTTTTTACTTAATGCACAAATTTAGCATTTCTGTACAAAATGCCCAGCTTCATCTGTTCATCTTTTTATTCGCAGTCGCGGCAGGGACCATCATTGGCGGACCTATTGGTGATAAAATTGGCAGAAAGTACGTTATCTGGATATCAATCCTTGGCGTTGCACCTTTTACATTGATTCTGCCTTATGCTTCTCTGTACTGGACAAGCATACTGTCAGTGATTATTGGTGTGATTCTGGCATCTGCGTTTTCTGCAATCCTGGTATATGCTCAGGAGCTTATTCCGGGTAAAACCGGGATGGTATCCAGCCTGTTTTTCGGACTAGCTTTTGGTATGGGAGGTATCGGCGCCGCGGTACTAGGTTACATTGCGGACAGAACAAGTATTGAACTAGTTTATCAGATTTGTGCTTTTCTGCCGTTACTTGGAATATTTACCGCACTATTACCTAATATAGAAGATAAGAACTAAAAAAATCGCCAAACAGCCCCACATAAAAGTTATTTTTTATGTGGGAGTAACCTTTATATACCTCATAAATGTTCAAACAGATCAATACAAATCGATGTTACGGGTAGTTTAATCCTTTCAATCCATATTTTTTGATGTTTTATTCATTTTTTTAGCGAATTTACCTCGAATTACCTATAAGATACGGTTACACCTACCTCTTCACTATTCTATTTAATAGCCTCAGCAAGAAGGAGTCTTAATGGAGCATTCGACACCACTTATCACCACTCTCGTTGGCGGGTTCGTCCTCGCTTATCTGCTTGGTATGCTGGCACAACGTCTGAAAATCTCACCACTGGTTGGTTATCTTACCGCCGGTGTACTCGCTGGTCCTTTCACCCCCGGTTTTGTCGCTGACGCATCACTGGCACCGGAACTGGCAGAAATTGGTGTTATCTTATTAATGTTTGGTGTCGGGCTGCATTTTTCACTCAAAGATCTGCTGGCAGTAAAATCCATCGCTATCCCCGGTGCTATTGCGCAAATATTGGTAGCAACACTACTTGGTGTAGGGCTATCAGCAATACTGGGTTGGGAATTATTTAGCGGTATCGTCTTTGGTCTCTGCCTGTCAACTGCCAGTACTGTCGTTCTGTTACGAGCGCTGGAAGAGCGTCAACTGATCGATAGCCAACGAGGTCAAATAGCTATCGGCTGGCTGATTGTTGAAGATCTGGCGATGGTCCTGACACTGGTATTACTGCCTGCGGCTGCCGGTATTCTGGGTAATCACGAAGCCAAT
This sequence comes from Photorhabdus khanii NC19, assembly GCF_000517265.1. GTDB lineage: Bacteria > Pseudomonadota > Gammaproteobacteria > Enterobacterales > Enterobacteriaceae > Photorhabdus > Photorhabdus khanii. The sequence goes on along the minus strand of NZ_AYSJ01000002.1, from coordinate 316,020 downwards.
GCTGGGCAGTTATTTATGGAACTCGCCATTACCGTCGGAAAAGTTATCGCGTTTATTCTGCTGATGATTGTTGTTGGCCGCCGTCTAATTCCGTGGGTACTGGCAAAAACCGCCAGTACCGGCTCCAGAGAACTATTTACCCTTGCCGTACTGGTTATCGCGCTGGGTATCGCTTACGGTGCCGTTACGCTATTTGATGCCTCATTCGCTCTAGGTGCATTCTTCGCCGGTATGGTACTGAACGAATCAGAACTCAGCCACCGGGCTGCTCAAGATACATTGCCACTCCGAGATGCTTTCGCTGTTCTGTTCTTCGTATCCGTTGGTATGCTGTTTGATCCGATGGTACTGATTCAGCAACCTCTCGAGATACTGGCAACGCTGGCAATTATTATTATCGGTAAATCTGCCGCTGCAATGTTGCTGGTAAAGATGTTCGGTCATTCACGCCGTACTGCGCTGACGATTTCGGTCAGTCTGGCACAAATCGGTGAATTTGCCTTTATTCTGGCGGGTCTTGGCGTTGCACTTGGCTTGCTTGACGGAAATGCCCGTAACCTTGTTCTGGCTGGTGCGATTGTTTCTATCATGCTAAACCCAGTTCTGTTTAGCCTGCTGGATCGTTATCTGGAAAAAACAGAAACAATTGAAGAACAACTACTGGAAGAAACTCTGGAAGAAGAGACGCAAATTCCTGTCAATATCTGTGATCACACTATTGTTGTCGGCTACGGACGCACGGGTAGCTTACTATGCCAACGCTTGCAGGAAAACGGGTTCCCTCTGGTTGTGATTGAAAATACCAGAGCCAAATTTGAGGAACTGGGAGAACAAGGTATCAGTGCAGTCATGGGTAACGCCGCCAGCAAAGATATAATGTCGCTGGCACGCCTGGACTGTGCTTGTTCCCTATTACTAACAATCCCTAATGGTTATGAAGCAGGTGAGATTGTCGCCAGCGCAAGAGAAATCCGCCCGGATATTAATATTATTGTCCGTGCTGACTATGATGACGAAGTTACCTATATTACGGAGCGTGGAGCTAGCCATGTCATTATTGGCGAACACGAAATTGCCAAAACAATGGCAAATGTGCTGGTAAATGGTGAACAAGGTTATCCAGTTGAACCTCCCTCTGTATCGCCCTCTTCGCCATCGCTTTGAGGAAATGCCGCTGATAATGGAATAATTTCCTATCCATAACCGAGCTGGGTCATGACTTTTATCATATGAGATATCCCATGACCCATTTTACTCAATTTTAGAACAGAGAAAATCAAACACGAATTCGACAGTCTCCAGTATCTTTTTGGATAACTCTTCTTTTTTTTAAAAAAAATAGGAAAACAATATCAAATCTCAATATTATATCAGAGATATAAAATACCCTTGATTGAGGAATAAAACATGGAGAATGAGAAAACGGATAGTACTAAAGAAGCAAAACGATAAAACAGATTAGGTTTTAAACGACCCGCTTCCTGTCCTTCCCGATATAGTATTTTTCCCACCCCCGTCCAAATCAGGGAAACGGGTAACAACGCACAAACAAAAGTCGTCATGGAAAAGATATAATCTACCCACTGAGTGAACGCAGTAAAAGGTAATACATATGTAGCAAATACAAAAGCTTTGGGATTAAGTAAAGTGGTAAATAACACAACGTTGAAACAGACTTTCACCCCATTTTTGCTTAATGAAAAATGCCAAACTTTAAAAGCCAGATAAGCAATGTATGTTGAAGCACAAAGCTTTAAAACTAATATCAACCATATGAAAGTCTGAGGAATTATGGATAACAATAATCCCCATAAACTAATTGCTATTAGATAACCCAACATCTCAGCCAATACCAGCCTGAGAGTGCTAATAAAACCATGTGAATATCCAGATAATACTAAAAGGGTATTTGTCGGTCCAGGCATCATTAAGACCATAGTCAACATGCCGGCAATTTTCACATAATCATAATAACTACTCATAGTATCCTTAGATAATAATTTATCATTTAAAGTGTATATAGGAAATCCTTGGTATAAGTTCTATTATATACTTCTTTTTTTTCAAATTAACAATATAAAATCATGGTCATTAAATGCTATTACTTTCTCTTTCCAGCTATTAATTAATACCAAAAAGATATTTCTCAACCCTGAAACAACCAATCCCATAATCGCCACAAGGTCAGTTATTATATAATCACAAAAACGCCTAATAATATCATTAGACAATAACACACAATTCAAATTATATATAAACACCTTAGTAAGAGTTATACCATATAATTCTTTTTTATAAAATTAGCCATATAAAAATATAGTCATTAGGTGCTTTATTTTACCTTGGCAGCTATTAACTTCATCCTTTGTTCAAATGCTAATAATCTCAATGTATATTCAGATACATCCCAATGGTTTCAATCCAATAACAAACAAGACTGAAAAAATCTTGTATCAACATTAATATAAAAGTCAAAAAATTACGGCAGAAAAGCAATATCTCCCTGAATAATCTTTATAAATTATTAACCATATCTAAAGCTGTACCATCGAAACTAGAGTAGAAAAACTCTAATCTATGTATTGATACTATGCACAAAATATGAAATGGCGAATCGAATGATGGAATATTGCAGAAACATCTTACCTTCAATCCACATATAACTAATATTAGGTATTTTACTGATATAGTTAAAAATAGTCATCACCAAAATCACTTTTTTATGAAAGATGATAGTCATATCGCTTTAATGATGAAAAATTCCAAATAAAAAATTAAATGTAAAAATGCAGCATAAAAAATTTAATTATACAAAATTATTAGATAAAAAGATTAATATCAATATATCCCATCATAGCGACAATGTTACAGCGTCTTTAAGTGACTAAACTTAATTGTTCCACTACTACTGCCATGTTAAGTAAATTCGCCCATTGAATTAATTTAATAGTTAATTAATTCCAATTAATAACAAAGAGTAATTACTTCTCTTAATATAATACATAGATAAGATTAAGCTGATACCAATCACTATAATCGCTTCGATCTTATTATATCTTGGAAACGGTGCTGAAATATAAAAATGAATTATTTAAATAGAAAACTTCCTACAATTAAACAATTACAATGCTTCCTCGCTGTTGCTCATGAATTAAACTTTCGTCGGGCTGCTGAACGGATGCTCATGACTCAACCCCCATTGACTCGGCAAATCCAGTGCTTAGAAGAAATGCTCGATTGTTCTTTATTTACCCGAAATACTCATCAAGTTTATTTGACTGAGGTGGGCGTTCAATTTGAAAAACAAGCTAGAGAACTTATAAACCAATTGGGTCATTTGGTCAGAGAAATAAATAGAGAAAGTTGTACAGTAAAAATTGGAATCACACGTACGCTAGATTCCAGCCTCATTCCTTCCATTTATCCTGCCTTTAAATTACTAGACGATACAAATGTAATATCCTCTCATCAATTGATCTCAAAACAATTACTGCAAATGCTAGGAAGTGGGAAGCTGGATATTGCCTTAGTAGGTGAAAAACCTCTTAGCCATTTACAAGAATTTAGTTTTTACTGGCTTTATCGTGAACCGTTAATGCTAGCTCTTCCCTCCTTCCATCCTGCAAGCCTTAACGATAGAGTCTCACTAAAGGATGTAGCTGATTTACCTTTATATTGGTTTTCACGTAAAGCGAATCCTGGCTTCTACGGTAAATGCGAAGCCTATTTTCAAAAGTTACCATTTCCCTTGAAGCGAATACCAAAACCTGATGACTCATTGATCATGTTGGCTAATATAGCCAGAGGGAAAGGAATGGCACTGATGCCACAGTCAATGTGTGTATCAATGCGCAAAGGCCTGTGCTATCGCAAGTTAGATAAGTCAGACAATGATATTGGTTATTATTGCCATTTTTGTGGAATCACCGGTTCCTTCATTATTCTCAGGAAAACTTGAGAGTCATCTGGCGAGTGTCTACATGGGGATCGCCGGTTCCGTTTTTGCCTATCTTTTTTGGAATATAGGTATTGCTACTAGAGGACCAGGAAAAACAGCGATATTTTCCAATTTCGTTCCAATTTTTGCTCTTGGTATACAAGTAACGATGGGGGATATTCCAAGTTTAGCGCAAGTTATTGGAATAATTATCACCATTGCAGGGGAGCTTTTAGGACAGGGGGTGGTTACTTCGTGGTTTATATCTAAAGGATTGCCGGCAAAATAATAATCTACAATAATTAGTTGTTTGTTTTCTAGGGGGCTTGGGAAAATGGAGATATACTGCCCCCCGTTTTCTCAAAACCTGATGGGTAACTGCTGTAATTAAAATGGTAATTCGCTGAAATTTAATTAGTTACCGTTGCTTTTCAAACACGGTTTGATGAATCGTTATCTCCCTGATTACCTGACAATGACAGAGAATACTCAAGTTATGCCAAACCGAGATTTAGTTGAATCAATAAAAACTATCCCTGAGATTCTAGCCTTGCTTGATATCCTCCCTTTCCTAAAGCATAGGTATCTACACAAATTTCGCCAAAAATGGTACTGATATTCAGTATGCATTCAACTTTTCCATCGCCGGGCTCAACGCCCAGCTCAACCGTCGATATCAATCTTTGGTTAAACAACCTATGACTTCTGCCACTTCCGATCTCAGTTTGGCCGTATTTTTCAGGCATACACATTTTCCTCAACAGCTTGTGTGCTTATGTATTGAGTCTGCAAAATAGCCTTAGTGATTTCGTTAGCCATGATGACATAATAAGACTGTCCTACTTTATCTGACATATAAAATTCTTCTGTCACAGCTATAAAAGTCTGACGGCAAGCCTCAATTAAAATCATCCCTTGAATATGTTGTCCAGTTTGGTGGTCAGCCATTAACTCACAACGTTCATCAATTAATAGTGGTAAAGAAAATAAATTTTTATTCACTTTCTCTGCAACACCTATCACCGTATTATGTGTTATTTTTTTATGGGAGTATTCATTTTTCCTCGAAACGGTTAACTGTTGCAAAGTAGTTAGGTCTATTTCGTTATTATGGCACTGGTTTCTCTTCTGATTATCTCATATTTTTTCTGCAAAATCATATCTTATTCCCTGACCAACAATAAACTGCTTATTTATATCAATAATATGAGCAGGGATTTGTGTAATAAGATCCAATTGGCTAATGGTAACGACATCTTTACCATTGGCAAATGCATTAAATTTGTCCCCTACAACGACTATTTTTTTACACTCTGCTGTATTTTTCATTTTCGCTACCAGATTTTAAAACATCAAGAAATAGAACGATAAATACGTGTATAAAGACCACCATTTCCACCTGTAATGTAGTTATCCCCAGCTTGCTGGATAATGTTCAGATAACGTTCATTGGTAAACACTTCTAAATAGCTTTCTTTATCTACATTAAATGCCGAAATAAACATAACACCAGGTTGACCACTAATCAGAGAGAGGTAGGCTTCAAAACTGGTAATTTTTTCTTTATTTTCCCGCACTACATTAAAGATTGTCTCTTCACGCCATTGACGGTATTGTTTATAATTTTCTGCCGGTACTTCTACATGGCGAAGTTGAATATATTCTGTAACAGGAAGATCATCTTCCGAGTCAATTGGCGCTTCAACAAATTTTACCAATTCACGGCGAATATCTCCGCTTAATATTGAAGAAAAACTCTTAAATGCCGATTCTAATTCGTTTTCACTTTCGCTTATTTCATCAATAGATGGCAGATAACGAAGTTGTATCCTTCATTNCCCTTTCATTTTAGTGATGGTTTTTTATTATTTTCCGCTATTGTTTATCATAACGAAACTCAGGTGNNAGTTTATTNTTCCAAGTCCAATTAATTTTTTTAACCTTAATCGTATTTGGATCCGTTTTTCATTGTTTCGTTGTTAATGTTCGGATAATATTATTTTATTGTGTTTTTTAATTGTTATTTTTGGTTATGTTTTTCTATTAAAGGTCATTAACTCTCTTTTTTAAAAGTTCATTCTGTGAGTTAGTCCCTCCTTGATATAAGAGTTTTAATGCTGCTGTATTTACGCTTTTAAATGATGATGGCAATTTAGGTAAACGTAAAATAAGCGGAGTATAAAGTCGCCGATAAATGAATTAAATATAGCAGGGTAAACAAAGTGGGATTCTACCTTGGCATTTTAAACTGTTATTAAAATTCACTGTCTTAACTTATGGTTTTAATCGGTATAAAATTTCATCGTTGTTTTCATTGATTTTACCGCCTGATTTTTATTAAGTTTAATCATCATCGGATATCGCGTTTTACCTTTAATCAACGTTAATCATCCCTCATTTTTCAGGGATTAAATCCTGCCAAGCTAACTGTTTTATCCCTTT
>NZ_AYSJ01000002.1:225310-308777 GCF_000517265.1 Photorhabdus khanii NC19 | reverse complement strand
GGGAGTCAGTAGATACGGCCGCGATGTCTTGAATATTCTATCTGAGAAATATTTTCTAGCATTACCCGCTCCTAAAGAAGTCAGTCTTTTCCTGTCATTCCATTACGTATGTTAGTGATCAATGTAATCTATTCCGTTTAGAAAGAAATACGACTGTAAACTACAGCCGTATTAAATTACGCAATGATGAATATAATAAGTTGATATTATTTAATCATTACCGTTCCCAGTAAGACTCTTCCAAACTATCTTCTTTTTCTGGTAAACCACGGCTTAATCGTGGCGAATGCTGACTCAATACCTGATAACTAACTCTGTTTGCATATTTACAAACCTGAGCAAGTGATGAATATGTTAGGTAAGTACGAATATGCTTACTGGAATTAGGCACATTCATTCTGTGATGGTTGTTAGCGGTTATATCATGCAATAAAGCAGATAAAGCACCATCGCCTGCACCATTAGTATTCATAATTTTTTCTGGCCCGCCCATATAAGGTTCAATATGGGAGTAAACTTTCATTGGGATTTGGCAATCAGATTTTCGCATAGCGCGGCTGAATTCATAACGGTTAAATTCAGCAATAGCACCTGGTAGCAGTGGGTGAGTTGTCTGACGCTTATAATCTTCTTCCGTATACCCCGCCATATATAATCCCGCAGGACCAGCGGTACACAAAACTAAATCAACCCAATCCAGAGCCATATCTGAAGCCAATAACGGATCACTGAAACCAGTAAGCTCATAAGCTTCATCTTCATTCATTGCCAGAACAGAAATATTCTCAACCAGGAAATCACGCCACCATTGTGGATCATCAGCAATAACATATTTTGTCCCCAAAGTCAGAACGACAGGTACATTGTGTTTTTTCGCATATTCGATGGCCTTCATTGTTGCTTTTGGCATCGGTTCCCCTGGCTTGCAACGAACCAAATAAGCGGTCAATACCAAGGCCGAAGCTTCAGCGATAATCTGCTCAGGAATATTCTCCGGTTTTAATTGATTCATTTGTCCAGGACTAATGGCAAAAGTCCGTTCACCATTTTCTGTTACCAGCGTAAAACAGCGGCCAATTGCGCCATCCACACCTTGTAAATAATTTAGATCAGTTCTGCTGGAAGTATTACATAAGTAGCGGTAAGCATAGCTGCCAATCTGAATGTTATTACACATTGTGCCCAGTAAGACGGAACGATCATCAGCCAAAACTGAATAATTATGTAAAGTATTTCCGATAGTGCCACCGGCAAATTCGTGGCTGATAAGATTGTTATCCGTCAGTTCCCTATACAAGATTTCAGCTACATCATCTTCAATAACTAATGAGTGTCCCTGGCTGAGGTGATAACGCCGGATAAAATCTTCGTCTACTTTCGCTTCAATATCCACTAATATCTGATCGATACCAACAATATAAGCTCGGTTACTCTCACCATCCATCATTTCTTTAATTGGCTGGAGTAAAGGATCACGCAGACTGACGGGAAAATAGTGTTTTGATTTACGTTTACCAGGGAATTTCATATTTGATTGATGCTACAACGCGAAAAGATGCAGCATGTTAGCACAATAAAAACTGACAGGCAGCAAGTGTCATTACGACACCGGCTGCCAGAGAGAGATTAAGCTACTTTCTGACGACTGCGCGCCACGTGACGAATCAGAACAAACATTACCGCCAAGATCAAACCGATAAAGACACTGCCTACCAGAATAAGCAGACGTTTAGGCGAATCTTTCGCCGTTGGTTCATAAGGAGCCTGCATATATTTGAATGGCTGGAAGTTAACTTTATCTATTTTAAGTGATTTAAGTTCATTTATATAGAACATGCGGTTACGTAAATCACCATCAATCAAAGATGGATCTTTGATCTCTTCGGTAATTTGCAGCTTGCGTTGTAATGCATCAGCACCCAAAGCAATGGAATAATCTGGATCATCTTTGATCATTGCTCCTTCGCTGGAAATAGGCTTTTTAATTCCCGCTGAATTGGCGATAGATAATGAATATTTCAATCGTTCAATATTAGCTCTCTGTATATTATGAACACGGTTCAAATCAATTGCATACAAACCTTCAGAGTAGGCAAGCTTCTGTTTCACCATATCACTCAATTCACTTTCCAACTGATCATGAACAACAGACGACACATAGCTGATATAGCCATTTAGCAGGTTATATGCATCCTCAGCAGTTCCGGCACTGAAAGCCAGTTTAGTTTCACCACTCTCACCCTCTTTTTCCACTTTTGAAGAAGATGAAATATTATTATTCACAATCTTTTCAATCAGTTTTCTTTTTGCAAGTGGTGAGTGATCATCTGATTCAGCTATCAGATTTTTAAAATATTCTGTATTAACCAGATATTCTTCTCGTAAAACACGTGAATTAAAATTATTTACAAAATTATCATACAGTGATGATGAAGTTACCGATGATTGTAAGCTTAAAACCTCTAACTTAGTCAGGATATTTTTAAGTGGCTGTATTTCTTCAAGTTGAGGTTGAATAACTGAAGCTGAACTGGTCCATTTTTGTGGCATAAAAGATGCTGCTGTAAAACCAATAACAGCAAAAATGATAGTAACAGCGATAATCAATAACTTCGATTGAACTAAAACAGAGAATAACTCAAACAAATCAATTTCATCGTCTTGTTTTGAATTATAATAATTAAAATATTCTTCACTGGAGTTAGTGCTTTTAATCGGTTTAATACTCATTATTTATGTCCAAATTCAAATATGACTGTTGCTAACTATTCTACAAAACATCATCCCACTGAGCCCTTAGTTTATATCCTGAAAAACTGGGCGGAAACAGCTCGGATAGATAGACTCCCGCGTGAGAATATATCATTAAAGAGTCATTTAATCCTAATGATAGATTAATTCTATATACTATTCGTTTTGCTTCTGACAAACCTGCTCACCAACGCTTCCAGCAGAAAAAGATGATTACTATTGTCGTTAAGCGCAGGAATATATTCACATTTCTTCCCACCAGCATTCAGAAATATCTCTTTATTTTGCTGTTTTATCTCTTCCAGCGTTTCCAAACAATCGGACGAAAAACCAGGACAAAGTACCTGAATATGCTCTATTCCCTGATCAGGCAATGATTTCATAGTTTGATTAGTGAATGGCATCAACCAAGGTTCACGACCAAATCGCGACTGATAAGTCATCATTACCTGCTCTGCTGGATAGTTAATTGTTTGCTTTAGCAACTGAGTTGTTAGTTCACACTGTTCAGAATAGATATCACCTGTATCAACAAAACGCCGTGGAATGCTATGGTAAGAAAATAGTAATCTGTCCGGCTTGCCATGCTCACGGAAACTCTGCTCAATAGTCTCTTTCAATGCAGAAATATAGGCCGGATGGTCAGCATAGCTACGGATAAAGTGAATTCCAGGGATAGTGCGATATTTCTGCAATATTTTACTGACACCATCAAACACAGCCGCAGAGGTAGAACAGGAATACTGGGGATAAAGTGGCAAGATAATCAACTCTTCAACATCCTGTTTGAGCAGATTATCAACTGCCTGCTCAAGCGATGGAGAACCATAACTCATTCCCAATTCAACAGGAATATCTGCCAGTTTTTCTGCCAGCAATTTCTGCTGACGACGGCTATATACTAACAAGGGAGAGCCTTCATCAGTCCAAATTTTCTGGTACAACTTTGCCACACGTGAAGAGCGAAAAGGCAAAATAACGCCATATAGTATTGGAATCCAGATAAACCTGGAAAAATCGACAACTCTTTTATCACTCAGAAACTCAGCTAAGTAACGTTTTATAGCCGCAGTTGTCGGTCCATCAGGAGTACCAAGATTAACTAATAAAACGCCATACTTACCACTACTCATCATGCCGATTCCCTATTGCCTTCTCTGGTGAAAACCCTAACATAATAAAATACAGATGGAAATCATGTTTATCTATCAAAACAATAAATAAAAACCGACTGATTTACCTGAAAAAGTAAGGAAAAAAGATAATATAAGGCAGCTTATAAGCCGCCTTTTAAATATCAATGCAATTGATTAACCCAGAATGTTGGCTAATTCTTCGCTAACTTCAGATACCTTGCGAGTGCCATCAATTCTGAAATACTGGGTATTACCTGTTTCAGCTTCTTTTTGGTAATAAGATACCAAAGGAGCAGTCTGTTGATGATATTCAACTAAACGTTTACGCACGATATCTTCATGATCGTCTTTACGAATAGTCAATTCTTCACCGGTAACATCATCCTTATTTTCCACTGCCGGTGGATTAAATTTGATGTGATAAACACGGCCAGATGGCGCATGTACACGGCGTCCAATGATACGTTCAACAATCAGTTCATCAGGAACATCAAATTCCAAGACATAATCAACATTAATACCGGCTTCTTTCATTGCATCAGCCTGAGGAATGGTACGAGGGAACCCATCCAACAAGAAACCATTGCGGCAGTCATCTTGTTGGATGCGCTCTTTTACCAAAGCAATAACCAGTTCATCAGTAACCAGCTTGCCATTGTCCATCAATCCTTTTGCTTTTAAGCCCAATTCTGTGCCAGCCTTAACTGCAGTACGCAACATATCGCCGGTAGAAATTTGAGGGATCCCATATTTCTCCATGATAAATTGCGCCTGAGTCCCTTTACCGGCGCCCGGAGCGCCCAGCAGAATAATACGCATTGCGTAAGTCCCCTTGCTAGTTAGTTTTTATATTTGTAAGAAAACGAGTCACCATACCATTTGGGACGGGGTTCGCTCAAGAAAACAGGGAAACGATTTCGTGATATTTTTTTGCAAAAAATAAACCACGCCTCATTTCACTATCGGAGGCGTGGTTTACAATCGTTACCAAGAAATAATTAAATCAAGCTTTTTCAGACAGTAATAGCTGATTCATACGGCGAATAAACTGGTTCGGATCTTCCAATGTGCCACGTTCAGCAAATAATGCCTGATCGAGCAACAGTTCAACCCAATCCGCGAATTGAGCTTCATCACTGACATCAGAAGCCAGTTTTACTAATTGATGATCAGGATTCAGTTCAAAATTGTATTTAACATCCGGCACTTGTTGACCCGCCGCAGCAAACAATTTCGCCATCTGAGTGCTCATTTCATCCGCATTTGTTGTCACAATTGCCGGAGTGTCCGTCAGACGGTGAGTCAATTTAACCTCTTTTACCCGATCGCCAAGTAATGTTTTCACACGCTCAACAAACGGCTCAAGTTGTTTTTCAATTTCTTCCTGTTCAGCTTTGTCTTCATCTGCCAGTTTATCCAAAGATTCATCAGCTTTACTGACTGATTGGAATTTCTTACCATCAAAATCAGTAAGGTATCCCATCATCCATTCATCAATGCGCTCTGACAGCAGCAGAACTTCAATACCTTTCTTACGGAACAGCTCCAGATGAGGGCTATTTTTCGCCGCAGCATAACTGTCTGAAGTGATATAGTAGATTTTATCCTGACCTTCGGTCATCCTACTGACATACTCTTCCAAAGAAACTGTCTGTGCAGAACTGTCATTATGAGTAGAAGCAAAACGCAACAATTTAGCGATAGCTTCTTTATTCGTATTATCCTCTGCCGGACCTTCTTTCATCACCAGACCAAACTGCTGCCAGAATTGCTGATATTTTTCTGCGTCATCTTTCGCCAGCTTATCCAGCATCTGCAATGCACGTTTGGTCAACGCATTACGTAAATTACGGGTAATAGAATTATCTTGCAGAATTTCACGGGAAACGTTCAGTGGCAAGTCATTGGAATCAATCAGGCCACGAACAAAGCGCAAATAGTTTGGCATAAACTGTTCTGCATCATCCATGATAAACACGCGCTGAACATACAATTTCAGCCCATGCTTATGCTCACGGTTCCACATATCCCACGGAGCCTGAGAGGGAATATAGAGCATACTGGTATATTCCTGTTTACCTTCTACGCGGTTATGGCTCCAGATCAACGGATCAGTAAAATCATGAGAAATATGTTTGTAGAACTCTTTATATTCTTCATCTGTAATTTCAGATTTACCACGAGTCCACAAAGCCTGAGCTTTATTAATCTTTTCCCAAGTTACTGTATCTTCTTCACCCTCTTCTTCGCTCTTATTTTTAGTTTCAATTTCAACTGGCAGAGCAATATGGTCAGAGTATTTACTGATAACAGAACGCAAACGCCAGTCATTCAGAAAGTCATCTTCCCCTTCACGTAAATGGAGGGTGATCTCTGTACCACGAGTTTCTTTTTCAATATCAGCGACAGTATAATCGCCTTCACCAGCGGATTCCCAGAATACGCCCTGATCAATTGAAGCACCGGCAGCACGGGTACGTACCGTGACTTTATCAGACACAATAAAGGCAGAGTAAAAACCAACACCAAATTGACCAATTAACTGGCTGTCTTTAGCCTGATCTGAACCAATAGATTCCAGAAAAGCTTTTGTTCCTGATTTAGCGATAGTGCCAAGATTATCAATGACTTCATCACGGGTCATACCAATGCCATTATCACTGATCGTGATAGCTCTTTTTTCTTTATCAAAAGAGAGGCGAACGCGCAGTTCACCATCACCTTCATAAAGTTCTGGAGCAGATAATGCACGGAAACGTAATTTGTCAGCCGCATCAGAAGCATTTGAGATTAACTCACGAAGGAAAATCTCTTTATTGGAATAAAGTGAATGGATCATTAATTGCAGAAGTTGTTTTACTTCAGACTGAAATCCACGGGTTTCCTGACCTTTCATACTCATTTGTTACCTCAATCTAAATCCAGTTCAGACAGATAAAATCAGACGATAGTATGCAGATGGGGATAAATAAGCCGAGTTTCAAGTTTGATTATTCAAAAGAGTATCAAATAACGCGAATAAGTTAGATATTTAAATAGGTTATAACCATAGCGGAATGGATTGAGAGGCGAGCGCCACATAAATGCAGCGCCTCAACATCTTTACGATTTGATCTATACAGGGTATACAACCGTATTCTTTTCCAGCCAGATAAAACGGCAAGACATTGACAGAAAATCAATAAGTAATCTTCTGCCGCCCAGCAAGTGAATGCGACAAAGTTGTACCATCTACCATTTCAAGCTCACCACCAACCGGTACACCATGAGCAATGCGGCTTGCTGTTACACCATACTGAATGCATATTTCTGCGATATAATTGGCCGTTGCCTCTCCCTCCACTGTCGGATTAGTCGCCAGAATCACCTCTAAAATCTCTTCAGTGGAGAGGCGTTCTTCAAGACAATCCAAACCAATATCCATCGGACCAATACCATCCAATGGAGATAAATGCCCCATCAACACAAAGTAGCGCCCAGCAAACTGCCCAGTTTGTTCAATAGCATGAATGTCCGCAGGGCTTTCAACCACACAAATTTGACCATTTTGCTGACGACGTGGATTAGCGCAGATCGTGCACTGTTCCTGCTCGGTAAAAGTCCGACAATATTTACAGTGTCCAATTTCCGACATCGCCTTTGTCAATGCCTGAGCCAAACGCATTCCACCACTACGATCACGCTGTAACAGATGAAAAGCCATCCGCTGCGCAGATTTAGGACCAACTCCTGGCAAGCAGCGCAATGCTTCCATCAAGGATTCAAGGAGAGGACTGGTTTGCATCAGAATGGCATCTTAAAGCCCGGCGGCAGTTGCATTCCGCTGGAAACGCTTGCCATTTTCTCTTTCTGAGTTTCTTCAATGCGGCGGGCTGCGTCATTGAATGCAGCCGCAATCAGGTCTTCCAGCATCTCTTTGTCATCTTCCATCAGGCTTGGATCAATCTCAACACGACGGCAATTATGAGCACCATTGATAGCCACTTTAACCAGACCTGCACCAGATTCACCCGTCACTTCCAGATTGGCGATCTCTTCCTGCATTTTCTGCATCTTGTCCTGCATTTGTTGGGCTTGTTTCATCAAATTGCCCAAACCACCTTTACCAAACATAGTTTTCTCTCTTCGCTATGGCTACATCGTACAACAGGTACAGATTGCAGCGCGGTTAGACCGGCCGGATACTCTCTTCATCCAGTTCAGCATCAAATACCTGCCGCAATGTCTGAATAGTTTTATCCGCAATAATTGATTGGCGAGCTTGTGCCAATTTTTCTTCATAAATGGCTTGTCGCCACTCCAGTGGAGTTTTCTCCTCCGGATTATCATCTTCAATAATGCTGAATTCAATCGTTACACCGTACAACTCGCTTAAAGCCTCCGCTAATGATTTTTGTGCAAAAACGGAATTAAGATGACGCTGACTTGAACGCAAGTGTAGACAGATATTATTAACACTAATCTGCTCTTTAAACGCATTTAATGCTAATTGTTGCACCAGTTTAGGAATTTTAAGTTTATCAACTTCCGCTGCCCATGCATCTCTTTGTTTGGATTCTTCAGCTAATTTTTCTGCCAACTCCGGCGTTTTCTCATGCTCCAGAGCCGTTCTTAACGCCTTTGGCGTAGCAACATGGGTTTCTAGTTTTTCTTCAATATTCTTGGCTCGCCAACGGTAGGCCTCTTTTTTCTCAGGTTTTTCTTCCTGCATTTTAGCTATTGATGACTGAGGTCGCTGCCCTGACACTACGGCAATCCGCTCCAGTGCCGAGGTTGCCGGCCTCGCCTGAACAGGCGTAGCCGGTTTAGGCTTTTTTGGTGGCGTTTGCTCTTGTTGCCGGGACAACACACTCCTTGCTTTCAGCAACTGCGCTGTTGGACTTGATGCAAGTGCCTGAGGTATCTGAGGTTCCGGCTGAGAAACGCTGCCCACTGATACTTGCTCATCAATAGGGTAAGCGGATGGCGTATTGCCCTGATGATTATGTTGCGACTGTGCTGCAATTGATGGGATAGCCGCAGGATGTTCATGCACAACCGGTGCAGTAACCTCTTCAATGACTGCTTTTGGATGAAATGCCAAAGTTCTGAGCAGCGTCATTTCAACACCCATCCTGCGTTCCGGTGCATACGGCAGATCTCTACGACCAATCAGTAGAGTTTGATAATAAAGTTGCAAATCTTCCGGTGAAATTGCTTTTGCCAATATCCGCAAACGGCCTTCAATGGAAGAAGAAGCGATTTCTGGTTGAGAAGGTAATAACTGGATCATTGCAATACGATGCAGTAATGAAAGAATCTCTACCAGCAAATTCTCCCAATCAACCCCCCGTGAAGCGGCTTGTTCCACCAATGCCATAACCTGCTGACCGTCAGCCCGAATCAATGATTCTATAATTGATAACGGCTGTTCATCATCCAACGTTCCTAACATCAGGCTGACTATTTCAGTTGTTACCTCGCCTTGCCCCATCGCGATAGCCTGATCTGTCAGACTCAAAGCATCACGCATACTGCCATCAGCAGCACGGGCCAGAAGCTGACGGGCACGGCTGTCACTCTCCAGATGTTCAGCTTTAAGAATATGTTCGAGCTGATCGCTTATCTGATCAACATTCAGCACTTTGAGGTGAAACTGCAAACAACGGGAAAGGATAGTTACCGGCAATTTTTGCGGATCAGTGGTTGCCAGTAAAAATTTCACATGCTCAGGTGGCTCTTCCAGCGTTTTCAATAATGCATTGAAGCTGTGGCGGGAAAGCATATGCACTTCATCAATCAGGTAGACTTTGAAACGCCCACGTGCTGGAGCATATTGCACGTTATCCAGCAATTCACGCGTATCTTCAACTTTAGTACGGGAAGCAGCATCAATCTCAATGAGATCGACAAATCGCCCTTGCTCAATTTCAAGGCAATTAGCACATTTACCACAAGGCTTATCAGTAATACCTGTTTCACAATTTAGCCCTTTGGCAAACAAACGGGCGATTGTCGTTTTCCCGACACCTCTGGTACCGGAAAACAGGTAGGCATGATGGAGCCGGCTATGGGAAAGACCATTAGCCAGCGCAGTCAAGACATGTTCCTGACCAATCACATCAGAAAATATTTGTGGGCGCCACTTACGGGCAAGTACCTGATAGCTCATTGATACCGGGAAAATTGAATATAATTGGGTACCATGCTAACACAGCCCCACTATAGACAGCGAGGCCGATATGTCAGTAATACGAAAATAAGCAGATTAATGGCCTGGGAATTCCAATAGAGTGAAGCTGTTCACGCCTTGTTTTTGCAGACGCTCACTCCCTCCCAAATCAGGTAGGCCAATAACAAAGGCAGCTTCAGAAACTTCACCATCTAAATGACGGATTAAGCGAACAGTTGCCTCAATAGTACCACCCGTTGCCAGCAAGTCATCAACAACTAACACCTTATCACCTTCTTTGATGCTGTCCTTATGTATTTCCAGTGTATCGGTGCCATACTCTAAATCGTAAGTTTCACTCAATGTTTCACGAGGTAATTTACCTGCTTTACGGACAGGGATAAAACCAACACCGAGACGCAACGCAACTGGAGCTCCAAATAGAAAACCGCGCGCCTCAGTACCCACAATTTTTGTGATTCCTTTGTCCTGATATCGTTCTACCAGAAGATTAATTGTTGCCTGGTAGGCAAGAGGGTTATCCAATAAGGTCGTGATATCACGAAAAAGGACCCCAGGTTTAGGATAATCAGGAACAGTTTCAATACTGTCTTTAATAAATTGCAGTTGCTGCGCGTTTGCGGTCATAATCAGTGCCAGTGAGTAGAACAACGAGAGTGCTAAAATCTATGCAAACTGATAAAAAAAAGCAACTGATGAACATGCATCAGCCTATTTTTTGTCGTTCCAAGTTAATTCTGCTTCGCAAAACATAATCATCGCAGGGTATAAATGAGTACACAACCGTTATTAAATTTACTCGAAAAACAGGTCAATATACTGGCAGAAGAGCTCACACCTCTGGCAGATATCCCATTTTCCACTGCCCGATTTGATCAAACCTTGTTCAACCGACGCAGCGATAAACTCCGGGGTTACCTGCAAGAAGTCAGGCATAACATGGAACAACTCAGAGAGTGTGTTCAGGATAACCGAACGGAACAAGTCGCATTTCTGACCGAGCGTTTAGTTGCTCAAATGGAAGCATTAAAGCGTGAATTGTCTACTCAATCACTGAGAAAAAAAGAGCACAGGTTCGAACATAAACAACAAGCTACTGACCTGTATCACAAGCTGGCTGAACATCAAGATTATGAACGCCGTCTGCTCGCAATGATCAATGATCGAGAGCTAAGATTGAATCAACAAACTACACTGAGTAATCAGCAAAAAATACAGAAAGAGATCGCAGCATTAGCCGGAAGACTAGCGCGTTGCCGCCAATCTCTGACGCGAATTGAAAAATCAATCGAATATAAAGAGAACATGGATTAACGACTCAGATGAGGAAGTTTTATGTCAGTCGAACACGCACCACCTGAAGTTCAGCTTGCTGTTGATCTGATCTATCTATTGGAATGCAATGAAATCGCACCTGAAATTGCACTCGCTGCACTGGAAATAGTCAAACACGATTATCAAGCAAAATTAGCGAAGCAGGCACAATCTGCGAAGGAATATTGAGCGGTTTATTGCAAACATCTCGTAGAGACTCCGTCGATACCATAAAAGATCTACATTAGTTAGTCTTAAAGTTTGCTCTCACGCATTCGATCAACCGTTGCAAAATGGCTTGATGTTGTCATTTATTCCTTCCATTGCTGAATTTAAGAAACGTTGAGGCATAATCGTCCGCAGCAATTCGAGTGCAAAGCTGCTCCCATTCACAGCCTACACAGGCAGATCTTACGATCCTACGGTTAAAAGCCCATCGAGCCTGTTTTAAATAGGTTTCGTCGAGCCTCAGTATATGACCCACCTCAACTGGTTGGCCCATAAGAGCACCAATAGCCTCCAAAGCATGACTATCCCGGACGATGACACTCTTGCCCAAACAATGAGGATCATCTTCTCCAAGCAAAGGAGCACAAATATCATCTGGCCCTTCCACAATCAGGATATCTTCGTTCTGAATTCGGGGAATAATCTTATTGTAGTTTTCAATAAAACTAGGGGAATATCCGTTGCCCGCGTAGGTAAGAATACACAGGAGGTGATGACCTCTCAGAGATATTGTCATTGTTGCGTTCCTGAGTGTGGAGTACAGCCAAGTGTTGCATTATTATACAAACAATGTTATATGATTGACACTGACCTTCAATAGATCAATTTTTCTAATGAAAAGAAAATAAACTAGGAATCGGCAATCATGTCGTCAAGGTGGGCATCCAAAGAGCTTATCAAATTATCATCAGAAAGCTTGCAAGCAATCATAGATAACAAGATTCCGGCGGTAATGATAGATGATTTTGCAACTACAGAGGAATCAGTACAGCTTTCTACAGCAATACTGAGCATGAAGGCAAAGCAATATGAATTCGGCAGGCCAGGATTTTACCTGGGAAATCCACTCTCTCATTACCGTGATCGCCCAAAAGAAGAGTATTTTTCTCAAGTTAGCGCCGCTGAACAAGAGCGTACTCAAGTGATCAATCAAGCTTTTGATCCAATTGTTCGGTTCATGCGACACATCAATCACGATACAGATTTCAGCATTTCGATCGCGGAAGAACCGGGGTTTGGTCCCTACTTTGCCGGTATCGTCCGTATCATCTCCGGTGGTTCAGATCTACATGTGGACTACGCCCCTACTTTTGCGAAAGGCAATTTATCTATCGGAGATATATCAACTCAGCTCGCCTGGAACCTCTATGTTTCGTCTCCTTCACAAGGAGGGGAAACAGTAATCTATAATCAGCCATTCAAGAGTACTGTTGTTGATAAAACATATAAGCCATATGATAGTTCTCTATTAACTGATTGTGAATCTTTCACTTTCCGGTCTCAAGTTGGTTCTGTCGTCATTTTTAACACCAGTAATCCTCATATCGTCCTGCCAGCGAACGGCAATCGGATTGCAACAGGCTCCTTCATCGGTCTGTTAAATGAAAAAAATCTGATCTTATGGTCGTAATCCATTTCAATAAGATGTTTGGAATCTGAGCATGAAGACCGCCTTTTCTTACTCTACCGTTGTTCTATATGTCGTGACGATCATTACGGGGGGAACATCGTGGTATGCGGCAAAATTGCAATTAACTGATGTTTCACCTGTAATATCCCTGATTTACCGTTTTGGATGTGCGTCGGTATTGCTGCTTCTGATTACTGCAATTTCTCGGGAAAGACTCACATATACCTGGCGCGAACACCTCTCTTTCGCTGCACTTGGAGCATTCGGGTTCGCTGTCGCATTCTTACTGATTTACAAGGCTGCGGCCTTAATCACCACCGGTTTAATCGCCCTTACCTACTCTTCGGTCATATTATTCAATTCTGTGAATGCAATTCTCTTCCTACGGCAATCAATTTCATGGACAGTTCTGGTCGGTGCTATGGTCGGTCTGACTGGGATAATTTTGGTCTTCAGCCCAGAATTTTTAAATAATGAATGGAATTGGGCGGGATTCGGTTACGCTATCACAGCAACCCTCGCGTTCTCATTCGCCAACATTTGCGCAGTTCAGTTACAGAGAAAGGGGGCCACTGTTCTCCCAATGACAGGCATTTCTATGGGATATAGTGCCATATTCTTGCTCGGCTATGCCCTTTTAACTAAACAAACGTTTAACTTTGATCCATCACCAATCTACGTAACATCTCTATTCTATTTGATCCTGTTTCCTTCAGTGATTGGGTACACAACGTATTTCGCCGTCGTCGGTCGTTTAGGTGCGGGACGAGGGGCCTATACTATGCTTCTCGTTCCGCTTGTAGCCTTAGCGATCTCCAGCGTCACAGAGGGCTATCGCCCAACCGTTTGGGCCATAATCGGCACAATAATGACGCTTAGCGGCAATTATTGGGTAATCACAACCAAATATCAGCCCGCAGTAAAGACCGATACTTAAGAACGTGATTCAAGAGTCGGGTAGGCCCGGCGAACGGTTTTCGCAATTAAGATAACCAGTACGATTTTAATAATATCTCCTGGAATAAATCCAATCGAACCTATGGCTGCTTGCCAGAAGCTGATATTGGCAAATGCCGCAACCCATGGAATACCTATCACGTAGACAATCACAATTCCACCAAAGACAAGAAATACAGCTTCTTTAAAGGTATTTAGTTTTGCAAGATTCCACTCATACAAGTAACCGATAACAAAAGCGGCAATCGGCCACGCCAAAACAAAACCGCCGCTTGGACTGAAAAATACCCCCAATCCTCCCATACCTCCCGCCATTACCGGTAATCCAACTGCAACAAGAACACAAAAGAGCAATAATGCTAACCCCCCTCGTTTCGCACCAGCAATAGCGCCAGCAAACATCGCTCCCATTGATTGGGCTGTTATCGGAACGCCTATAACAGGAAGAGCCAATGGTGGGAATAAACCCAGTGTTGCGGTTAGCGCGGCAAATAGTGCTATATAAACAATATCTTTCGTGGACATTTAATCCCCCCTTTTTCAATAAAGCCACAAACTAGGTTTTATTTGCTGCTCAATTTCTTTCTCTCAAACCCTGGATCGTAAGACCGAGCTTCAATAGCAGCAGAAATATCATCTGCCATTTTGAGAGTTCGCACGATAACGGGTACGGCAATTGCTATGACACTCTTATCGAGACCTCTTGCTTTCTGCGCCTCCCGTACTTCTTCTGTAATTGACGCGAGAACAGGAATAAACCGCAAGGCAAGAGATAGAGCCAGGCTCACTTTTCCTGGATTGATTCTAAAATAATACAACCACCAAAGACCCTTTTCCAATGCGTCGATCATGTCTGAGGAACGAGTAGTAAGGGTGACAAGCGAGGCCAACAGCAAAAGTGAGGCAAGACGAACGACTACAAGTACACCGGCAGTCCAATGATGTAGAAACACTTGGACTATAAAAATAAGCGCGAAGATCCACATAGCAGGTCGTAGTTGCGCCCAAGCAGTTCTTAATGAGATTCTGGCTAACAAGTATAAAAGTACGATACCTGCCAACGCTGCCATAGAAAGATCGATACGCGGAACGATAAAGAGTAATGTCCCCAGAATGAGCAAAGAAATAATTTTGAACCCAGGGCTAACTCGATGCACAAGTGATGAACCAGGATCATATCCAGACAGGCTCATGACATCATCCTTACATATTCAGGAATAGCAACAGAGGGAATGTCATCAACAACCACACGACCATCATCAAAAACGAGCACGCGGTCAAACCCCGCCAAAAACTCAAGATCATGAGAAACTATGATCACAGTTTGAGATAAGTTATCGATTGCTTCAGCAACACGACGCTTGTTGCGTAAATCCAGTAAAGTCGTAGGCTCATCGAAAATGATGTAAGCAGGTTCCATCACGAGAACACCAGAAATTGCCAGGAGTTGTTTCTGACCGCCACTCAAAAGATGGGCTGGATACTCCCTAAACTGAAGTAATCCATATCGTGAAAGTACCTCCTGCGTTCTTTGCTGAATTGTCTCCTTGGTAAAACCGAGATTTTTCATTCCAAAAGCCAAATCCTCTTCCACAACTGGAAAGACAATCTGATTATCAGGATTCTGGAATACAAAACCAACCTTGCGCCGGATCGCTTTACCCTCCGTTCTGGTATTCAGGCCATCCACCAAAACATCACCACATTTCGGTACCAGTAATCCATTAAGAAGACGCGCAAATGTACTCTTGCCGCAACCGTTGCTACCTATGACGGCAATTCGCTTTTCGTTCAACTGCAAATTTAAGTCTTTCAATACCACACGCTCTCCGTAATCATGTGTTACATTTCGTATTTCCAGCATAGATGGTTATCCCTCAACAATTGTGACTAGCTACATAACACGGCACCAACTTAGCACTCTATCTGACTGCAAAATCCATAGGGAAAATTCAACCAACGTAATGACCCCAACACCACAAAATAAATATAACTTATTGATATAAAATAATTTAATCAATTTTCACTGAATTTAAATAATACATTTTTCTCAGACAGAATCTTCGGCATTTGTTTTAAGTTATAGTTTTTCTTTGGTCACTATCCTACAAGGCCAGCAGCAGCAATATCCGATATTAGAAATAATTTCGGCTCAGTTCCTAAGTTTTATTCCTTGTATATAGCAGTAGATAAACAAAGAGCATAAGATAATGACTTTTGACCATTAGCCGCATTGTTAGCAATTACCAAAATAGAATTTACCTCTATTATTCTGGTTTTTCATTTTTCTGTGACTTTCATATGCTCACTATATTTAAGCATATCGATAAAACTATCCACTAACGGTTCAGCTTCTTTCTGAATATCAAAACTGTCTGGTGCAAATAACCAATTCTCCAGCAAACCCGTTATCAACCCTCTCAGCATGATAGCGGCTCGCCGCAGATTAAGATTATAAGGAAGCTGACCTGGTGCAATACAGTCGGAAAGCGACTCTTCAATACGAACATAGTCTGCAACACACAGTTCCTGACGAACTGCCACCAAAGCAGACATTTCACCAACAAACTCACATTTGTGGAAAAAAATCTCCATCAATAGCCGGTTTTTCGGATCGTCAACGACCGACATCAGGATATGAATTATTAAAGTTCTTAAAATCAGGAGTGGATTATTAGGATATTTTCCTTGATACTCTTTTTCTAATTCGTCAATCTTAGAATCTGTTATTCTACAAGCTTCGGAAAACAGGTCTACTTTATTTTTAAAGTGCCAGTAGATTGCACCTCGGGTTACTCCAGCCGTTGTGGCAATATCTGTCAGTGAAGTAGCAGAGACACCGCGCTCAGAAAACTCTTTTATAGCTGCGTCTATAATCTGTTGCCGGGTCTCCTCAGCCTGTTGTTTAGTTTTTCGTGCCATATACTCTGTTTTTAACCTGAAGCTGATTTACATACATTCATGTATGTTTGTATTATAGCATGCTGCTATTAATGGAGTAGTGGTTTTACGTATTGAAAGGTCAACATCTAAAAATATTGAGGTTTACTTATGCGAATAAACAGGGGAGTTTTGCCTCTGGCTACAGTACTGGTACTCTCAGGCAGCTTAGCTCTTTCAGGATGTAACGACAAAGACTCTCAGCAAGTTGCTGAAAATCAACAGGCCCCTGAAGTCGGTATCGTGACGCTGAAAACTGAACCTCTGATGGTCACAACTGAACTGCCAGGCCGAACATCAGCCTTCCGTATTGCGGAAGTTCGTCCACAAGTAAGTGGCATAATTCTGAAACGAAACTATAAAGAAGGAAGTGATGTAAAAGAGGGGACTTCTTTATACCAGATAGATCCAGCAACTTACCAGGCTGCCTATGACAGTGCTAAAGCTGATTTAGCTAAAGCTCAGGCCAATGCAGAGATAGCACGCCTGACAGTGAACCGCTATAAGCCACTGTTAGGTACAAACTATGTTAGTCAGCAGGAGTTTGATAAGGCCAGCGCTGACTCCGCACAAGCGAATGCTACGGTACAAGCAGCAAAAGCGGCTGTAGAGACTGCCCGTATTAATTTGGCATACACCAAAGTTACAGCACCGATTAGCGGTCGTTCCGGCAAATCGACTATAACTGAAGGTGCTCTGGTTTCTGTTGGTCAACCAACAGCACTGACAACCGTTCAACAGTTGGATCCAATTTATGTGGATGTCACCCAGTCAAGTGATGATTATCTGCGCCTTAAAAATGAAATCACCAAAGGTATTGTGCAGAAAGAGGGGAGTAAAGCTAAAGTTCACCTGGTTATGGAAGATGGTAAAAATTACAGTGAAACAGGCTATCTGGAATTCTCCGATATCACTGTAAATGAAACAACGGGTTCTATCACTATCCGTGCGATATTCCCTAACCCAAATGAAAAATTGCTGCCAGGTATGTTTGTTCGCGCAAAACTGGAAGAAGGTATTCGTCGGGATTCAATACTGGTTCCCCAGCAAGGAATTACCCGCACACCTCGTGGCGAAGCTACTGTCATGGTGGTCGGTAAAGACGAAAAAGTCGAACCACGCGTTATCACGGCAAGCCAGGCTATTGGTGACAAATGGCTGGTAACTTCCGGTCTGAAAACAGGTGATCGGGTTATCGTTACTGGTTTGCAAAAAATTCAACCTGGCATACCAGTTAAAGCAGAAGAAGTGGATTTAAATGCAAAACCTGCTACGAACCAAGCTGAACCTGCAAAAAAGTCTTAATTAAGGAGTCGGTGATTCATGCCTAAGTTTTTTATAGATCGGCCAATCTTTGCATGGGTAATCGCAATTATTACCATGCTGGCTGGGCTGCTGGCAATTATGAAATTACCCGTGGCGCAGTACCCAACTATTGCACCACCGGCGATTTCTATCTCCGCAACTTATCCCGGCGCAGATGCCACTACTGTGCAAAACACAGTTACTCAGGTTATCGAACAGAATATGAATGGTATCGATAATCTGGTTTATATGTCTTCTAACAGTGACTCTGCTGGCAACATGAATATCACGCTCACCTTTGAAGCGGGTACTAATCCTGACATCGCACAGGTACAGGTACAGAACAAGCTGCAACTAGCTATGCCTCTGTTACCACAAGAAGTACAGCAGCAAGGGATTCATGTGGATAAGTCCACCAATTCGTTCCTGATGGTTGCAGGGTTCATCTCTGAAGATGGATCCATGTCACAGGAGGATATCGCTGACTATGTTGGTGCAAATGTCAAAGATCCGTTGAGCCGTGTAACTGGTGTGGGTGATACAATGCTGTTTGGTAACCAATATGCAATGCGCATTTGGTTGAATCCTGACAAGCTCGTTGACTACAAAATGACGACTCTGGATGTAATCAATGCAATCAAAGCACAAAATAACCAAATAGCCGCCGGTCAGTTAGGGGGAACCCCTCCAGTTCCAGGTCAACGGCTGAATGCTTCGATTATTGCCCAAACACGTCTGACCTCACCGGAAGAGTTCAGCAATATTCTTCTGCGCGTTAATACTGATGGTTCTCAGATCCGTCTGAAAGATGTGGCAAAAGTGGAGTTAGGGGCAGAAAGTTACAATATCATTGCCCGTTTTAACGGTAAACCGGCTGCTGGCGTCGGTATCAAACTAGCAACAGGTGCTAACGCTCTGGATACGTCAAAAGCGGTAAAAGAAGCGCTAAAAAATATGGAGCCTTTCTTCCCTCATGGGCTGAAAATCGTCTATCCATATGACACCACTCCATTCGTTAAAATCTCTATTAACGAAGTAGTGAAAACACTGGTTGAAGCAATTATGCTAGTGTTCGTGGTTATGTACCTATTCCTACAAAACTTCCGAGCAACACTTATTCCAACCATTGCGGTTCCAGTCGTACTACTCGGAACATTTGCAATACTCGCCACATTTGGTTATTCAATAAATACATTAACTATGTTTGCCATGGTTCTCGCGATTGGCTTACTGGTAGATGATGCCATTGTTGTGGTGGAAAACGTTGAACGTGTTATGCAGGAAGAGGGCCTGTCGCCGAAAGAAGCAACCAGGAAATCAATGGGGCAAATCCAAAGCGCCTTGGTTGGTATTGCCATGGTGCTGTCTGCTGTATTTGTCCCAATGGCCTTCTTCGGCGGTTCAACCGGTGCGATTTATCGTCAATTCTCGATCACTATTGTATCTGCAATGGTACTGTCTGTACTGGTAGCATTAATCCTAACACCTGCTCTGTGCGCCACCATGTTGAAACCCATTGCTAAAGGCAGCCACGGTAAACAGACTGGGATCTTTGGCTGGTTCAACCGTATATTTGATAAAAGTACCCACCACTATACTGACAGTATCGGCCGTATTCTGCGCAATACAGGCCGCTATCTGGTGATTTATGTATTGCTGGTTGCTGGTATGGCTGTCATGTTCACTCGTCTGCCATCCTCCTTCCTTCCTGAAGAAGATCAAGGGGTATTGCTGACAATGGTTCAATTACCTTCAGGTGCAACACAGGAACAGACACAGAAAGTTCTGGATAAAATAAGTGACTACTTCAATACAGAAGAAAAAGATCTTGTGGTTTCTGTATTTACAGTAAGTGGCTTTGGTTTCAGTGGTCAGGGGCAAAACACTGGTCTAGCATTTATAAGCCTGAAAGACTGGAGTGAGCGTTCTGATGCTGAAAGAAAAGTACCTGCTATTGTTGCCAGGGCAAGTGCTCACTTCCAGAAAATCAAAGAAGGTATGGTTTTTGCGTTTAACATCCCGGCAATTGTAGAGTTAGGTTCAGCAACCGGCTTTGATTTCGAATTAATTGACAAAGCAAACCTTGGACATAATAAACTGACCGAAGCACGTAACCAATTGCTTGGCATGATACAACAACATCCAGATATGTTAGTGGGTGTTCGCCCTAATGGTCAGGAAGATACCCCTCAGTATCGGGTTAGAATTGATCAGGAAAAGGCAGAAGCTTTAGGTGTTTCCATCTCTGATATCAACTCGACACTAAGCACGATGTTTGGTGGCAACTATGTGAACGACTTTATCGACCGTAGTCGTGTCAAAAAAGTTTATGTTCAATCAGAAGCACCTTATCGTATGCTGCCAGGTGATATCTACAAACTGTATGTCCGTAACAAACAGGGTGAAATGGTTCCATTATCTGCTTTTGCAGATATGTCTAAAGAACCATGGACCTATGGCTCGCCACGTTTGGAACGTTATAATGGTTTGCCATCAATGGAAATTCTGGGTGAAGCAGCTCCAGGTAAAAGTACCGGTGATGCAATGGCTCTGATGGAAAAATTAGCATCCCAGTTACCAAATGGAATCGGTTTCGACTGGACAGGCATGTCTTATCAGGAACGCCTGTCAGGTAATCAGGCACCTGCACTTTATGCACTGTCATTGATAGTGGTATTCCTCTGTCTGGCTGCACTGTATGAAAGCTGGTCAATTCCATTCTCAGTTATGCTGGTAGTACCACTGGGTATCGTTGGAGCCTTGTTAGCAACAACATTCCGAGGCTTGGATAACGATGTTTACTTTAAAGTCGGCTTGTTGACTACCATCGGCTTATCGGCAAAGAACGCAATCCTAATCGTTGAGTTCGCTAAGGACCTGATGGAAAAAGAAGGAAAAGGGTTGATAGAAGCTACACTAGATGCCGTAAGAATGCGTCTTCGTCCAATCCTAATGACATCACTGGCATTTATGCTGGGTGTTATCCCTCTAGTACTGAGTAATGGTGCAGGCTCCGGCTCTCAAAACGCAGTGGGTACCGGAGTATTGGGCGGAATGATTGCTGCAACCTCGCTAGCTATCTTTTTCGTACCGGTGTTCTTTGTAGTTATCAAACGACGTTTTAGTAAGAAAGCGGAGGAGATTGAACCCGCGTCAGAATCTCACTAATGCAACTAAACAATAATCAGAAGGCCGTTAAAACGGCCTTCTTAAATATAATAGTTGCCCGCATCAGGCAGGATTCTGAACACTAATCTGCTCGCTTAACTCGCGCATAAATTCGTTAAAATTTAATTAAAATTACCACTTATGAGTAGAAAATACCTTTAAAAATCCAAGCATTACTAACTTTAATAAAATTAACGATAAAATTGTTGGACAAAATTTGCTTTATCTTTTTTTACACTAAATGACAAAAAACAATACCAGCGCATAGTGACTTATGTAATAATGATGTTATATTCATTGATTATTGTAGCCATCAGGCTATAATCTGCTGTTACGGGTATCTGAGGATAATACTGTTTTATATAAGCCGACATATTAACTCTCATATACTAGCCGATATTTATAGTTTATTACGTTAAGGCATGAGTTTTTGTTTAAGAGGAGATTCTGATTTACTAAAAGCAAATTGGAGTTGCCTGTAAAAAAGATAAATAATCCCAAAGAACGATTATAGACACATAATAATAATCTCTCGAAAGAAATTTTCTATAATACGTGCATATGTTTAGTGTTTGACTCAAATTAAGTAATGCCATACATATACGGGGAGATACATAGCATGGATGAATATTCACTAGGATAACGTGACATTGCTGAATTAAAATACTGATGTGAGAATCTAAGGCAAGAGGCACCTCTAGTGACAGAGTACATTGAGACTGGTTGTGTAAATAGTTCTTACGTCTCAGAATAATTTAAAGCTAAATGAATTGATTGAGTACATATCAATTTTAGTTTGGCACTTTAAAATAAAATATTCTGATGATTTCAGCCTTCTCACTTGAATTGATAAATTTTTTGATAATACATATACTTATACTTTGTTTGGAAGCGAATTAAGATTAGCTTTTCTGAACTTACGGAATGGTAAAAACTAATGAATATTTAACCAGTATCCTGTTACACGATTTAAATTGCTCCCTGAGCAAAATTTGATTGAATATTTCACTAAATAATTTTTTATATATATTAAATAAGAAAGGCGACTATGACTAAAACTGATTATCTGATGCGTTTAAGAAAATGCACCACGATTGATACACTGGAACGTGTGATTGAAAAGAATAAATATGAACTTTCAGGAGATGAACTTGAACTATTCTACTCTGCTGCGGATCACCGACTAGCTGAGCTGACCATGAATAAACTATACGATAGAATTCCACCTTCAGTGTGGAAATACGTTCGCTAAAATAGTTTTCATCAGGTAGAAAGTGATCCGGGCCGGTAAAGTTCTATCGGCTTAATTGGATTACCAATAAAATTGGTGAGGGCTCTGCCAGCGACATCCCGGCACACACATCCCCTGCTATGGCTGCTTCCTTCCGGACCTGACCAAGTTAACAAGTTAGCGTTGCGGGAGAACCAACAGAGCCCCCATTGACGTGTTGCTTTAACTTCAAAGCGGTGCCATTATCATTCATACCTATCTAAATAGCAAGATAAGCAGACCCGAATGATGCTTTATTGCACATTGTGAGGTAAATACATAAGAAAATGTATTATCTGACAGCTTTCAACGTAATTTCGATATCTTTAGTCTGTCCGTTATTAATCACTTCATATGCAGTATCTGTAACAAACATCAAACGATTATGCAGCGAAACAGAAGCGCTGACAACAATACGTGCATGTGGCTTAATTTCGCTTGGCCGGTAAGGCAGAACAAAATGGAAAGGTGATTGTTTCCTACCTAAACGTTCTATCTTTTTAGACAGAGTAACTGAAGGTGCATCAGCCAAAGATATATCAGATAAAGTCACTGTCAGAACCGCATCCGCTGGCAACGCTATACGCTGCAATATATTAATATTGCCTTCAACAAAAGAGAGTTTTACTGGATTTTCAATCTCTTCCACCTGAGTATCTACTATCTCAGGACCTTTACCATTACATCCAACCAAAGCAACCGCCAGTAATACGCTCGCAGGGAGCTGCCATAATTTCATACACATTCCTCCACTATTAACTAATCTATGTAAATAATAAAATAAATTGAAATATCAAGCCGTTAAATCTAAACCGCCTGGATTATAGATTAAAAACTTGAATATAAAACTCCAATTAATCTCATATTCTTTATTGCACTACTATCAGGACTTAAAACATTTACAATTTAGTTATTTATTTATCATCTATTAATGGGACAATAATCATCTCTTGTACTCTCTGATAACCAAATAGAAAACAAAGGTATATTATGAGCAAGTCATTAAAGAATCTGATAAATTTGATGAACTTAGAAAAAATTGAGGAAGGCATTTACCGGGGGCAAAGTAAAGATTTGGGCTTTCCTCAGGTTTTCGGGGGACAAGTGATTGGTCAGGCACTTTATGCTGCCAAACAAACCGTTGTTGATGACCGGATGAGCAACTCTTTCCATAGCTATTTCTTACGCCCCGGTGACAGTAGCAAACCCATCGTCTATGATGTCGAGATCCTGCGCGACGGAGGAAGTTTCAGTGCCCGGCGAGTCAGTGCGATTCAAAATGGTAAGCCTATCTTTTATATGACCGCCTCATTCCAAAGTCATGAAGAAAGTTTTGAACACCAAAATATGATGCCAGATGTCCCCTATCCAGAAGAACTTATCCCTCAGGACGAAATTGCAAAAAAAATGTCGCATCTACTGCCACAGAAGATGCAGAATATTTTTCTCCGCCCCTGCCCGTTAGAAATGAGACCAGTAAAATATTACAGCCCATTCAATTACCTACCAGAAGAACCTGTACGCTATGTTTGGTTCCGTAGTAATGGCGATATGCCAGCTGATCCTTTTATGCATCAATATCTGCTCGGATATGCCTCTGATTTTAATTTCCTACCAACAGCATTACAGCCACACGGTGTTGGATTCCTTGAGAAAGATATTAAGATAGCAACTATTGACCACTCTATGTGGTTCCATCGTCCGTTTAAACTAGACGACTGGTTACTCTATGCTATAGATAGTCCATCAGCTTCTGGGGCCCGTGGTTTTGTTCGTGGACAAATTTATAATCATGAAGGTGTACTTGTTGCTTCCACTGTGCAAGAAGGGCTAATCAGGAAACGGCACAGATAAAAATAATAAGGGCAGCAAATAAGAAATTAGCATCACACTTACGATCTTATTGCTGCCTGTTTATATCACAGATTAATTATAAGCGCTCTCTCCATGGGAATTAATATCCAGACCTTCTCTTTCAATTTCAACAGAAACCCGCAGCCCTACCAGCAGATCTGCTATTTTAAAAGCAATAAAAGAAACAATTACTGACCAAACCACACAAATCAATATACTAAAAGCCTGAATACTCACTTGTTCCAACATAGTTATACCCTCTGCATAACCGGTTCCGCCCAATAATTTCGCCGAAAAAACTCCAGTCAGGAGGCAACCCACGATCCCACATACGCCATGTATACCAAATACATCACACACATCATCAACGCGTAACCACCGTTTTAAGGCCACCACTCCCCAAAGCCCGGCAAAACCCGCGATTAAGCCAATAATTAGTGCACCACCAACACCAACCATTCCCGCAGCAGGTGTAATACCAACCAATCCGGCTATACAGCCTGAGCATGCCCCTAAAAGAGAAGGTTTATTACGGAAAAGCCATTCTGCAAAAACCCATGACAGAATAGCGGCGGCAGTCGCCACAATTGTATTCAAAAATGCCAGAGCAGCGATTTCATTAGCAGCCCCAGCAGAACCCGCATTAAAACCAAACCAACCGATATAGAGCACAGCAGTACCGATGAAGACCATCGGCAAGTTATGCGGTTTAAATGCTTCTTTCCCAAAACCAGTACGTTTTCCCAATAAGTAAGCACCAACCAATCCAGCTACAGCAGCATTAATATGTACAACTGTACCACCAGCAAAATCCAGCGCACCATCCTGTGAAAGAATACCACCACCCCAAACCATATGTGCCATAGGCAAGTAAGAAAACGTCAACCACAGCACACTGAAAATTAACAAAGCCGGAAAATAAATACGCTCCCCTAGCGCACCAATAATCAAAGCAACTGTGATACAAGCGAAAGAGCCCTGAAATGCCACATGAATTAACTGATAAAAATTGCCACTTAAGTTGGTGAGTGCCAAATTCTTTAGCATCATTTGACTAAAACTACCAAAAAAACCATTCCCTGGCTCAAAAGCCAGACTATAACCGTAAATCACCCACAATACACATACCAGAGCAAAGCTCACCATAACCTGAACCATCAGTGATAAAACGTTTTTACTCCGTAACAATCCACCATAAAATAGAGCAATTCCCGGAATTGTCATAAACAGAACAAGTACTGTACAAACCATCATAAAAGCATTATCGGCTTTATCAGCAACACCTTCCGCTGCCTGAGATAATGATGGTAAAAAACTGGCCACAACACCGGTAGCCACAGAGAATTGTCTTTTCATATATATCGTCTCTATCAGTGACTTACAGTGCCGCATCATTAATCTCACCAGTTCTGACACGGATAGCCTGTTGTAATTCGACGACAAAAATTTTACCGTCGCCAACTTTTCCAGTGAAAGCCGATTGCTGAATTGCATGAATTACCTCCTCAACTAACTCATCTGCTACAGCAATATCTACCTTCACCTTAGGTAAAAAATTGACGCTATATTCAGCTCCACGATAAAGCTCCGCATGCCCTTTTTGACGACCAAATCCTTTTACCTCTGTTATAGTCAATCCTTGAACACCAAGACCAGAGAGAACCTCCCTAATATCCTCCAATTTGAATGGTTTTATAATTGTCGTAATGAGCTTCATATATCCCCCTGCCATCCGGCGATTGTGTTTGCAATAAAGGAATAGCAAATGGTGTGCCAGAAATTAGAAATATATAAAAATCAAGTAATAATAGAGTAAGGGGAGAAGAAGAGAGGAGAGCAACGAATGTACTCTCCAGTTAGAGCACCAAATCAGTGCAAATCTGATTAAACCAACATCTCTTCCTCAGAGATTATGCTACATTCATTTAATGTATTGCTTACTTGTTGTAACTGATACATCTGATAATAACGCCCACGTCTTATCAATAATTGTTGATGGCGTCCTTGTTCAACAACTGCACCACGATGCAGCACCAAAATATTGTCAGCCTCCACAATGGTAGACAGACGATGAGCAATCACGATCAACGTTGTTTGCTGACGAATCAATCTTAAAGCCTGTTGTACCGCCTGTTCCGTACCAGAATCAATATTTGCTGTCGCTTCATCAAGGATCAAAATTTGCGGTGCTTGCACTAACACTCTCGCCATAGCAAGCAATTGTTTTTGGCCAGCTGACAACGTATTGCCCTGTTCTCCCAAGATAGTATGAAGGCCATCAGGAAGCGTACGCACTAACTCAGCTAATTGCACAGTTTCCAGTACCTGCCAAACTTTCTCTTCTGAAATATTTCGACCAAGCGTAACATTGTTAAAGAAAGAGTCAGCAAGAACAACTGGATCCTGCTGAACCATTGCCACACCATTGCGTAATACCGAATGAGACAGAGACGATACAGGCCGGCTATCAAGGTAAATCTCCCCTTTCTGCCACGGGTAATATCCCATCAGTAAATTTGCCAGCGTACTTTTTCCACTACCGGTATGACCAACCAAAGCAATAAAACCATAAGCCGGAACCTGTAAATTAATATCTTGTAAAACTATTTTGTCACCCTGGTAGGAAAAACTGACATTTTCTATATCAATTCGACCATTGGATAATGGTTGACTATCCATGCCATAACCTTGTTGAGGGCTATCCATTAATTCAAATATCCTCTCACCAGAAACTACAGCCTGTTGCAGGATTGATTGTTGAGAAGTCAGTTCGATTAGTGGTTCATTCAACCGCCCAAGATAATTGATAAAAGCATACAATACCCCGACACCAATCACTCCTGCCCCACTGAACCCAAACAAAACAATAAGACCGCACAACACCATAGTAGACAATAAACTTAGTAATGGGCGTAACAAAATCCCATCTAATCGCAATGCCTGCATTCTCGCTTTATAATGAGCACGATTTGTTGACAACATACGTTCACCAAAACGAGCCTGCTGCCGGAACTGCTGAATAACACTCATGCCATTGATGATCTCATTAAAGTTATCATTAATATCAGCTAAATAACTGCGTACCCGTCGGACAATTGGCGTACTTAGATGCTGGTATATCGCCATGACAATCAACACGGCAGGAAAAATAAGAATTGCAATCAATGCCATACGCCATTCCAGCACAAACATGGCAATCATCATCGTACCAATCAACGCTATACTACGGAATACCGTAGGAACCACATTGACATAAAGATCTTTAATGACCTCAGTATCATTCGTTACACGGGAAATCAATTGCCCTACCGGTTGATTATCAAAAGCACTCAAAGGCTGGCGCAATGCTGCATTCATCACATCAGTACGAAGTTGCTGAACCACATCAACTGACACTTGATTGAACAATAAAGTCTGGAAATAGTGTAATGCGGCCGTAATCAGTTGCAGAGAAATAAAGGTTACAGACAGCCCAATAATCACTCCTGCTGGCATATTACCCGTTGCAACCATATTATCGATAAAGTAACTAACCAAAATCGGACCACTTACTTCCGCAATTGCAGCCCCCCACAGCATTAGTACCGCCAGCCCCAACGGCTTACGATAATTTTTTCCATAAACCAGCAAACGTTTCAGAGACGGCCACAATCGGCGAACCTTAGTCATCTTTATCTCCCTCTGTGGTTTCCTCGTCATCCAATGCTGCTTCAAGCTGCTGATAATGATACATATCACGATACCATCCTGGCTGATCCGCCAGTTGCTGATGCCTCCCTTGATGTATAACAGAACCTTGCTGAATTACCAGAATATTATTAGCATCAGTTAATGCAGACAGGCGATGGGCACTGATAATAACCGTGCGTTGTTGTCTCCACTGGTTGAGGTTTTGTAAGATATTGTGTTCAGTTTGCCCATCAACCGCAGATAAAGCGTCATCCAGAATCAAAATCTCTGCATCTAAAAGCAATGCTCTTGCAATAGAGATGCGCTGCTTCTGCCCACCAGAAAGCATCACTCCACGCTCGCCCACTTCCGTCTGGTACCCTTCAGGTAAACGAAGAATATCTTCATGAACATTGGCAAGACGGGCAACTTCTTCGATCTGTTCCTGTGTTGCCTCAGGACGTCCCAAAGCAATATTCCCGGCAACTGTATCTGAAAATAGAAAAGGAGTTTGATTGACAACGGCAAACCGTGCTCGCCATTCATCTAACCGGATATCTGCAATTTTAATCGACTGGAAAAGAATTTCCCCATCAGTCACATCAAACTGTCTCTGTATCAACGCAAGTAGTGTGCTCTTACCGGAACCGGTTGGGCCACATATCCCCAGTAACTGTCCGGGTGATAACCGGAAGTTAATTTGACTTAAAATAGTTTTGTTACTTTGCGGATAATGAAACGCTTTGATATTCACATTCAGAACACTACGCTCAGGAGATAAATGACGGTTACCATCCGCAATAACCGGAGGCTCCTGCAACAAGCTACGGATACGGCTGTATGCAGCACTTCCCCGTTCAACGATATTAAACATCCATGCCAGCGCTAACATTGGCCAAATCATCAGGCCAAGGTACATCACAAAGCTAGTAAGCTCCCCAAGAGTCAAAATGCCATTCAGCACCATCCAGCTACCACCACCGATAGCCAGAAAGTTTGACATACCGATAGCAATAAAAATCGTCGGATCAAATCGGGCATCCACCCTGGCAACATACATATTCTTACGACCAGCTTCCACAGCAACCTGTTCAAACTGATTTGATTGCAGATCTTCAAGACCAAACGCCTTGATCATGCGAATGCTGGTCAGACTTTCCTGAGCCTGGTTATTCAGAGCAGAAAAGGCACCTTGTGCAGATTTGAAACGATGATGAAGTTGATCACCATATCGTTTAATGATGATTGCCATAATTGGCATAGGTAACAAAGATAATAAAGTTAACTGCCAACTAATTTGTACACTCATCATAATCAGCACTGCGCAACCCATAACCAACGAGTCAACTAAAGTGAGCACCCCTTCACCCGCAGCAAATACCACACGGTCCACATCATTAGTAGCACGGGCCATCAAATCACCCGTACGGTGACGCAGATAAAACTCAGGGGTTTGTCGGCTAAGCTGCCGGTAAAAATTATTCCGTAATTTAACCGCTAATCGATATGACGCCCCAAACAACCATAAGCGCCATATATAACGCAGAATATAAACAATCAATGCAATGACCAGCATAACACCAATCCACACCATCAGTTGGTGAGATGGCATAGAACCAGCACGGATGCCGTCAACAATTACGCCCACCAGATATGGAGGAACCAGTAGCAGAATAGAGATGATAATAAGCAGAGTCACTGCGCCAAGATAGCGACGCCACTCGCTGCGGAAGTACCAGCTTAATTGAGAAAATAATCTCACACGCGTATATCCTGAAATAGAAATAGATAGTATAAATGTTGAACAACATTCAGAATAATGAAGTTAACTCATTGAATAATAATTAGTTAATCTGGTATCGGTAATGCTGTAGTGTACTTGATTTTTTCCATTGCAAAGCTGGATGTAACATCAATCAATCCCGAAACACCATTAACCATGCGCTTGTAGAAGAGATCATAGCTTTTCATATCCACAACTTCTACATGCATCAGATAATCACATTCACCGGCCATACGGTAAAAAGCCAGAACTTCTGGCATTTGCTTTATAAATGCAACAAATTCCTCATACCAACTACTGTTATGCTGCTGAGTTCTGATCATGACAATCACTGTCAACCCTAGTCCTAATTTTTCACTATCAAGCAGAGCAACTTTGCCAACGATATAGCCTTCGTCTTCAAGCCGTTTTAAACGTTTCCAGCAAGGGGTAGAGGTAAGATTAACAGCTTCCGCCAACGCATTCAGAGACAGGCTACAATCTTTCTGTAGTAACTTAAGCAACTTGCGGTCTATTTTATCTAACATAGCCACCTCTTATAGAAAATTTTTCCATAAAGAAACCACATATTGAAAAAAATAACAACCCATTTCTCCCAGTATAAAGTTAATCTACTCATCATCAATCATATTCTAATTAAGAGTGAACAATTTATGTCGCACAGCTGGACAACCAAGGCAATCAAAGAGATTCAGGCAGATTACCAACGCAGTTCTGATACTCATCTCATCCGCCTTAATTTACCGGCTTTTCCAAGTATCCATTTATATCTGAAAGATGAAAGTACCCACCCGACCGGCAGTCTAAAACACAGACTTGCCCGTTCTTTATTCCTTTACGCACTTATCAATGGCTGGATTAAGGAAGGTACTCCAATTATTGAATCCTCATCTGGTAGTACTGCTGTATCCGAAGCCTATTTTGCCCGTCTACTTGGATTACCTTTTATTGCGGTTATGCCCTCATACACCGCAAAACGTAAAATTCAAGAAATTGAATTCTACGGCGGTAAATGCCATTTTGTTAATCATCCAGCGCAAATTTATGACGAATCAGAACAACTAGCGAAAGAATTAAATGGTCATTATATGGATCAATTCACTTATGCTGAACGTGCAACAGACTGGCGGGGTAATAATAATATTGCTGAAAGTATTTTCCGCCAGATGCAAATGGAACCCTTTCCTGAACCAGATTATATCGTTATGAGCGCTGGCACTGGCGGGACTTCCGCAACATTAGGACGCTATATCCGTTACCAGGGGTACAACACCAAACTGATTGTTGTTGATCCAGAAAACTCTGTATTTTATGACTGCTACCGTCAAAATTGTTGTGATATACGTGGCAATTACAGCAGCAAAATTGAGGGTATTGGCCGTCCCCGGGCAGAGCCTTCTTTTATTCCTACCGTTATCGATGACATGATACAAATACCGGATTGTGCCAGCATTGCAACGATTTATTGGCTGGAAAAATTACTGGGCAGAAAAGTTGGAGCATCTACGGGGGCCAACGTTTGGGGTGCACTCCTGCTTGCCCATCAAATGCATGAACGTGGAGAACAAGGAGCAATAGTCACCTTACTGTGTGACAGCGGTGAACGTTATCTCGACACTTATTACAACCCGGATTGGGTAAAAAATAATATCGGCGATATCTCACCTTACCTAAAGCAGCTACCCAATCTCCAGGGTTATAAGTAACATAGCCGTTTTATTCCAATGAGGATGTTACAATGAGACGAACTGTTGTTGTATTCAGTGGTGGGCAAGATTCCACTACATGTCTGATTCAAGCAATTAATCAATATGACGAAGTACATTGTGTCACTTTTGATTATGGCCAACGCCATCGTGCCGAAATTGATGTTGCACGTAATATTAGCCATTCTCTTGGTGCTGTTGCACATAAGGTAATTGATGTCACATTACTTAACGAACTAGCCCTCAGCAGTCTGACGCGTGATAACATCCCTGTTCCTAACTATAGTGAAAGTAAAAAAAGTACTCTACCCAGCACATTTGTCCCTGGCCGCAATATTTTGTTCCTGACCTTAGCTGCTATATATGCTTACCAAGTTGAAGCTGAAACCGTTATCACTGGCGTATGCGAGACTGACTTCTCCGGCTACCCTGATTGCCGTGATGAATTTGTCAAGGCACTGAATAAAGCGGTAAGCCTTGGCATTGCCCGTGATATCCGCTTTGAAACTCCATTGATGTGGCTCAATAAAGCTGAAACTTGGGCATTGTCCGACTACTATCAGCATTTAGATTTCATCCGTAGCCAGACACTGACTTGTTATAACGGCATTCAAGGTAATGGCTGTGGTACATGTGCAGCTTGTCATCTCAGAGCTAGCGGACTGGAACAATATCTGAATGCGCCTGAGAAAATAATGACTGAAATGAAAGCAAAAACACATTTATCTTAATCCAAAGGACAATGAGAACATTCTCCTCTCATTGTCCCGTTTTCATCAAAGCTCCCATTATTTCACGTAATTCACCTTCAATAGACAATGCTTTTTGCGTTTTCCTATCAATCCACACAAACGTGGTTTTAGCATCTGTAATGAGTTGATTATCCCTCTTGCGTATTATTTCCTGCGAAAATACACCACTTCTGTTTCTCAACTCTGTCAATCGGCAATCCACTTCCAATTCATCACCAAGAACGGCTGAACTACGATAATTAATATTCATGTTAACCACCGCAAACCCAACATTATTTTTCTGTATCCATTCCACTACAGAGTGCTTATATAGCCATTCCCATCGAGCACTTTCCATAAACTCCAAATAGCGGGCATTGTTTACATGTTGAAATAAATCGATATGATAACCATGAACTTTTATAATTGAACTCATAATATTTCCTAACGTTAACATCACTCATCTGACCAGGCTTGGTTAACAATAGCAAAACAAAAAATTTACACGAATTAAAGTGATTTATTTGCAACCCCGATCACAACATCCCCACTCACAAAATAAATCATGAATGAGGATGCTGGATGGCTACTAATAGCTCAACTTACTTCTGTTTCGTTCAATAAAAACTGGCCCTATTCCCTGAACCTCCTGTAACTGTTCCACAGCAGTAAATGAGCCGTGTTTTTCACGATACTCAACAATTCCCTGTGCTTTTTTCACCCCAATACCATTCAGTGCTTTTGCTAATTCTTCTGCACTTGCAGTATTGATATTCACCTTTCCCTTTTCTTCTACTTTCAAAGCATCTTGCGGCTGTAACTGCTTTTCTGATGAAGAATTACTTGTAGTACTGGCTGTTTTAGCTACTTTGTCTTTTACGTGTTCAGCAGCAATTGCAAATTGCCCTCCACACGTATAAAGCAAGCCAGCAAGCAAAACAGATAAAATTCCCGATTTTTTCATACTCATTCCTCCGTGTTTTATCAGTGCAAAAAAGATTGCCACAGATAAATTTGAGCACAATAGACGAGTATCAGATATGCGAAAGGCCGCGAAAGCGGCCTTTGTTAGCAAGATAATTACAAAGATATTTGCGATATTCGCCGCAAATTTTTATTCGATATGACCGAACTTAATTTTGGCTTTTTCACGTAAGCTAATCAGTAAAGACTCCAACATCGCGTTACCCATTTCACTCTGGTAACCATCAGTCATGCTTTTAATTTGCTCCCCAGATATAACCCCTGGAGTCACTTTATCCAATTGAATCAAAACAACATCATCCAAATTATTTTTCGCTAAACCATACTCTGCCTTATCTTTTTTTGGCTGTGGTAAAGCAAATACCGCATCAACCAATACATTATTTTGAGGCATACGCTGAATAACCTGAGATTCACCAAAATGGATGTCTGCATCCTTCATAGCTTGTTCACCTTTACCTTCTTTTAAGGCAGCAAGTAATCTCTCACTTTCAATTTGAAGCTGTTTTTCAGCTTTCTGACGCTTAACTAGTTCGACAACCTGTTCTTTAACTTTCTCAAATGGCTGTACTGTTTCTGGTTTGTAATTATCTACACGCAGAACAAACGCACGATCACCGTCAACTGAGATCACATCAGAGTTAGTGCCTGTTGGCCCTTGCCCATCAACAAGATTACCTTCAAAAATTGCATGAATAACAGAATTAAAGTTAATCTCTGCCGGCACATTATTGCGATCAAACCAATTAGTCGTCACAACTTTAATACCTGAAACTTCCTCAGCAGCAGCTAAAGATTCATTATCGCTGGTAGCCACATCACTGACCTTCTGTTGCAGAGCATAGAAAGCATCTACCGCCTTTTCCTGCTTAACTATTTTCTCAATTTCAGGGCGAATTTCAGACAAAGGCTTAGTTATTTGAGGCTTAACATCATCTAAATGGAAAATAGCGAAACCATTAGGAACTTTAATCACAGAAGAAGTTTGGCCTTTCTCTTTCAAGTTAGCTTTTTTCATCTCTTCAGGAAGAGAATCCGCTTCCATCCAGCCAATATTACCATTATTTTTCGCTGAAAACTTATCTGTGGATTTTTTAGTCGCCAATTTACCAAAATCAGCACCTTTATTCAGCTCATCAAGCACTACTTTGGCTTCTGTTTCAGTTGCAAGCTGAATCAGACTGTACTTTTTCTGCTCTGATTGAGTATAGCGCTTCAAGTTGTGCTCATAGTAAGTATCAATATCAGCGGATGTGGCTGAAACTTTATCCATTTCATTTACAGCATCCATTTTTATATAGCTGACTTTCACTTCTTCAGGAGCAATAAAGCTGTTCTTATTTCGAACATAATAATCCTGTAAATCTTTATCTGTCACTTCTTGCTGCGCCTGAATTTTCTTCAGCTCCAGTGTAGCCAGACGGACTGTTCTCTTTTGCAAAAGCAATTCAGCATTGAGTTTTGCTTCACCAGACAATGCTATTTCACTACCAGAAAAAACCATAAGTAATTGCTGATTAATTAAATTCTGGCGTGTTTGTTCAGCAAAAATATCCGGACTAAAATTGAAACGGTTGAGCAGTTCCAGATATTTGTTGTTATCAAATTTACCGTTTGTCTGAAAATAAGGGGTATTTCGGATAGAATCCTTAACTTGCTCATCACTGGCAGATAAACCCAATTCACGGGAATATTGCTCAATCAACACGTTATTAATCAGGCGTTCCAAAGCCTGGCTACGAATCTGCTTCATACTTTGTTCGTCACTTGCCAACACAGAGAATTTATCTCCCAGTTGTTCTTGCAACGTGTTTCTCTCTTGCTGAAACGCCTGCTCCAATTGAGTACGACTAATAGTCTGACCATTCACTTCGGCAGCATAACTATCAGTTCCACTTGTCAAGTAGCCCCCAACCCCCGTCAGTACAAAAGACAGGATAATGAGAGCCAGCACGATTTTAAGCACAGGACTGTTTGCCGCCGTGCGTAGGTTGTCCATCATAAAGAGGCAAAACTCCGCTTTGGTGAAATAGAAAACGCCATATTACGCTAATTCAAGCGTTAAGAGAAAAAAAGCGCACCAATCAATTGATGCGCTTCTATTTTAGCTTACCAAATCTGTCTCGTCAGTCTATGTTTACCAATATAACAGACGTTGACAAAGAATATTTGGTTTGTGTTACTCGTTAAC
Organism: Photorhabdus khanii NC19; assembly: GCF_000517265.1. Lineage (GTDB taxonomy): Bacteria > Pseudomonadota > Gammaproteobacteria > Enterobacterales > Enterobacteriaceae > Photorhabdus > Photorhabdus khanii. Next base: position 273,207 of record NZ_AYSJ01000002.1, on the reverse strand, counting down.
CGCGTCTTTCAAACCCTTACCTGGACGGAAAGCAGGTACTTTAGCCGCAGCAATTTTGAGCTCTTTCCCTGTTTGAGGGTTACGACCAGTACGTGCAGAACGTTCACGAACAGCAAAAGTACCGAATCCCACCAGAGCAACATCATCGCCATCTTTCAATGCACCAGTTACAGAAGAAATGAATGCATCTACTACACGCCCGGCAGCGGCTTTAGAAATATTAGAGCCAGCAGCAATTTTGTCGATCAGTTGTGATTTATTCACTCTTATCATCCCCATATAGTATTTTACTATCGCATCAGAATCCTAACGGATAACCCGATAGCAGTGCCGTTATATCAATCCTTTCCGGTATTGGCAAGAAATCATAAAACAGCAAAATATTTATTAGACAATTCATCCAAGTTAACAATACAAAAAAAGCTGGTAAGCCTGAATTCACTTACCAGCCTATATTTCATCCATAGCTCTTGAGATCGTTCATTATTTTTATACTATTTAACTGACACTAATTCCGCGCCAAACGCAGGATCCTGCAATGTAATAGCTAAAACATCTTCAATACGCTTAACCGGATGGATCTGTAGATCCGCAATAATGTTTTGAGGAATTTCTTCCAGATCACGTTTATTCTCTTCCGGAATCAAGACTGTTTTAATGCCACCTCGATGCGCAGCCAATAGTTTCTCTTTCAAACCACCGATTGGCAAAACCAAACCACGCAGAGTAATTTCACCCGTCATAGCAACATCAGCCCGAACTGGATTACCTGTTAGACAGGAAACCAATGCTGTGCACATAGCGATACCTGCACTTGGGCCATCTTTTGGTGTTGCACCCTCAGGAACGTGGACATGAATATCCCGCTTTTCATAGAAATCAGAATTGATACCCAGTTTATCAGCCCGGGCACGAACAACAGTCAATGCAGCCTGAATGGATTCCTGCATAACCTCACCTAATGAACCGGTATAGGTTAGCTTACCTTTCCCTGGAACACATGCGGTTTCAATGGTCAATAAATCACCACCAACCTCAGTCCATGCAAGTCCTGTGACTTGACCAATACGGTTTTCTGTATCTGCACGACCATAATCCACACGTTGAACACCCAGATAATCCTTCAGATTATCTGCATTGATCTCAATGTGTTTTAAGCTCTTATCCATAAGCAATGTTTTCACCGTCTTACGGCACAGTTTAGAAATTTCTCGTTCTAAACTACGCACTCCGGCTTCACGGGTGTAATAACGGATAATGCCAATAATGGCACTGTCATCAATAGTTAATTCATCTTTTTTCAGGGCATTACGCTCAATCTGCTTGGGCAGCAAATGACGTTTGGCAATATTTAGTTTTTCATCTTCGGTGTAACCGGAAAGACGAATAATTTCCATACGATCCAGTAATGGTGCTGGAATATTCATAGAATTGGATGTTGCAACAAACATAACATCTGACAAATCATAATCGACTTCCAGATAATGGTCGTTAAATGCCACGTTCTGTTCCGGGTCTAAAACTTCCAATAAGGCAGAAGCTGGATCACCACGCATATCAGATGACATCTTGTCGATTTCATCCAACAGGAACAATGGATTTTTCACCCCAACTTTGGACATTTTCTGAATCAATTTACCCGGCATAGAGCCAATATAGGTACGGCGATGACCACGGATTTCCGCTTCATCACGAACTCCGCCCAGTGCCATACGCACATATTTCCGTCCGGTTGCCCGTGCGATAGATTGTCCTAAAGAAGTTTTACCCACACCTGGAGGCCCAACCAGACATAAAATCGGCCCTTTAATTTTACTGATTCGGCTTTGTACTGCCAGATACTCAAGGATACGTTCTTTCACGCGCTCCAAACCATAATGGTCAGTATCTAAAGTTTCCTGGGCTTTAACCAAATCTTTTTTAACTTTACTACGGACAACCCACGGAACCTGTACCATCCAATCAATGTAGCTACGGACAACCGTCGCTTCCGCCGACATAGGAGACATCATTTTCAGCTTTTGTAATTCAGCCTCCGCTTTTTCATGGGCTTCCTTTGGCATTTTTGCCGCTTCAATTTTGCGCTTGAGAGTCTCATACTCATCAGGCGCATCATCCATTTCACCCAACTCTTTCTGAATCGCTTTCATCTGTTCATTCAGGTAGTACTCGCGCTGGCTCTTTTCCATTTGTTTCTTCACGCGATTACGGATACGTTTTTCTACCTGTAACAGATCAATTTCCGATTCCATCATTGCCATTAGATATTCAAGGCGCTCAACAATATCAGACATTTCCAGAACAGTCTGTTTGTCACTGAGTTTCAATGGCATATGAGCAGCGATTGTATCAGCTAATTTAGCGACATCTTCAATATTGTGCAGTGAGGTCAAAACCTCCGGCGGAATTTTTTTATTGAGCTTAATGTAACCTTCAAACTGATTAATAGCCGTTCTGATCAGAACTTCCTGCTCACGCTCATCAACAATTGGTGAATCAAGATACTCAGCCTGAGCAGAAAAATGTTCGCCATTGTCAGTCAGAGTCGTAATACGGGCACGTTTCAACCCTTCGACAAGTACTTTTACGGTGCCATCTGGCAGTTTTAACATCTGTAAAATAGAAGCTACTGTACCAACGGAGAAAAGGTCATTAACCCCTGGCTCATCAGTTGAAGCTTCTTTTTGCGCAACCAACATGATCTGTTTGTCATGATCCATTGCTGCTTCCAGGCAGTGAATAGACTTTTCACGCCCTACAAACAGAGGGATCACCATATGCGGGTAAACCACTACATCGCGCAAAGGCAATACAGGAGTTTCTATGCGTTCGGAACGCTCAGGATTCATAGAGCTCTCTCTTCGTTTAGCTTTCGCCAGTTTTTAAGGAATCTCGTGAAATACGGTTCTCACGAGTTTCACTTCATAGAATATAAAATATATGGGGACAGGAATTTAACATTCAATGGTATGATACTTTAATTAAAAACAAAATGAGGGCAACCCCCTCATTTTATTCAATAATATCTCGTTTAGTGAATTCCCTGTCTTGGCCTCAATTATTCACCAGAAACCTGAGCATCCGGCTTGCTGTAAATCAGTAATGGTGCAGATTGACCATTAATAACAGATTCATCTACAACAACTTTCCCAACATTTTCCATTGATGGCAGATCGTACATCGTATTCAGCAATGCACCTTCAACAATAGATCGCAGGCCACGGGCCCCTGTCTTACGAAGCACCGCTTTCTTAGCGATAGCAATCAGAGCTTCACTTCTGAACTCCAAATCGACGCCTTCAAGGTTAAATAGTGCCTGATACTGCTTAGTCAGCGCATTTTTAGGCTCTTTTAGAATCTGAATCAACGCATCTTCACTCAGTTCATTAAGCGTGGCAACAACAGGTAACCGCCCAATAAACTCAGGGATAAGACCAAATTTAATCAGATCTTCTGGTTCAGCCTGTGCAAATAATTCGCCTTCAGTCGCTTTTTCTGACTCACCTTTGACTTTCGCACCAAAGCCAATACCGGTGCTGGTATTTAAACGCTGACTAATCACTTTATCCAATCCAGCAAACGCACCACCACAAATAAATAAGATCTTAGAGGTATCTACCTGTAAAAACTCTTGCTGTGGATGCTTACGCCCCCCTTGAGGAGGAACCGCCGCAATTGTACCTTCAATCAGTTTCAGCAGCGCTTGCTGTACACCTTCCCCTGAAACATCCCGGGTAATTGACGGGTTATCAGATTTACGTGAAATTTTGTCAATTTCGTCAATGTAAACAATACCGCGTTGAGCTTTCTGCACATCGTAGTCACATTTTTGCAGTAACTTCTGAATAATGTTTTCTACATCTTCGCCCACATATCCCGCTTCGGTCAGCGTAGTCGCATCTGCCATAGTAAAGGGAACATCAAGATAACGGGCCAGTGTTTCAGCCAGCAGTGTCTTACCACTCCCTGTTGGCCCAATAAGCAGAATATTACTTTTACCTAATTCAACACCGTTACTGGTATCACCATTACGTAACCGCTTGTAGTGATTATAAACAGCAACTGCTAACACTTTTTTCGCCGTTTCCTGGCCGATAACATAATCATCCAGATGCTGACGAATTTCATGAGGAGTTGGTAATGCACTACGCTCACGATGTGGTACAAGCTCTTTAATTTCTTCGCGAATGATGTCGTTACATAAATCCACACATTCATCGCAGATATACACTGACGGGCCAGCAATCAATTTCCGCACTTCATGTTGGCTTTTCCCGCAGAAAGAGCAATACAGCAGCTTTCCTGAACCGTCTTTGCGCTTATCTGTCATCAGTCACAACCTCACTTTAATCAACTGCTACCCCAGATTCATCTGGCAAAGCAGGAAACTCTGCTATTACCCCGAATGACATAGCCTTACCAAATAGTAAGGCGAATATTTATATTATAGCTTCCGGGAATAATAAATTAATCGCGATGGGTGAAAATCTTATCAACCAACCCATAATCTACGGCTTCACTTGCTGACAAGAAGCGATCACGCTCTGTATCTTTCTCAATTTCTTCAAGGGTTTTTCCCGTATGTTTTGCCATCAAATCATTCATACGCGATTTAACTTTAAGTATTTCCTGGGCATGGATCTCAATATCTGTAGCCTGCCCTTGGAAACCACCTAATGGTTGATGGATCATGACCCGGGAATTTGGCAAACAGATGCGTTTTCCTTCTGCGCCGGCGGTCAGCAAGAATGCCCCCATCGAACATGCCTGCCCCATACAAATGGTACTAACATCCGGTTTAATGAACTGCATAGTGTCATAAATGGACATGCCCGCAGTAATCACACCACCTGGGGAGTTAATGTATAAGAAAATATCTTTTTCCGGATTCTCTGCCTCAAGGAACAACATTTGGGCCACAATCAGGTTTGCCATATGATCTTCGACCTGGCCAGTCAGAAAAATAATACGTTCTTTTAACAGGCGTGAATAGATATCGAACGAACGTTCTCCACGTGCAGTCTGTTCAATTACCATCGGCACCAAAGCCATATGAGGCACATATTGATCCCGCTTGTCGCTATATGACATTTCCGTCTCCTAATAGAATTCATGTTGGTGCCATTCATAACCGATTCTACTTGAGATAAGCGATGATGACCATGATTCAAAAGTTAATCAATCAAAGGAGGATTACCCCTGAAAAATCTTGCAATCATATACATAATGTAGAAAAGGATCTGGGGTTAAACCCACTTTTTTCAAGAAAAATTTTGCCTTTTATTCATAAAAAAACCCGCAGATTTATCTGCGGGTTCAATTTCACAGAGATGATAAACTCGTTATCTCAAGCAAAGCCAACGCTTATGCCATTTGATTCTGATTCATTAACTCATTGAAAGTTGTTTCTTTTTCAGAAACTTTTGCTTTACCCAGAAGAACTTCAACAGCTTGTTCTTCCAGAGCAATATTACGCACATTACTCATCAATTCCTGGTTCTTACCATAGAATTCGATCACTTCCTGAGGATCTTCATAGGCAGAAGCCATTTCCTCAATCAATCCTTTAACACGCTCTTCGTCAGCTTTCAGTTCATTGCTACTGATAACTTCACCTAATAACAGGCCAACAACAACGCGACGTTTAGCTTGTTCTTCAAACAGTTCACGAGGCAATTCCAACGCTTGTTTTTCATTGCCACCAAAACGCTGGGCAGATTGACGACGCAGAACATCAATTTCGCCATCAACAACAGCGGCCGGAACTTCGATTTCGTTAGCTTTAACTAAGCCATCGATAACCTGAGATTTAATACGGTTACGAACTGCATTTTTCAGTTCACGTTCCATATTTTTACGTACTTCTGCACGCAAACCGTCAACAGTGCCATCAGCAATACCGAAACGTTTGATGAATTCTTCAGTCAACTCCGGCAATTCACGCTGTTCCACTTTTTTCAAAGTGATCGCAAACTTAGCTGCTTTACCTTTCAGATTTTCAGCGTGATAATCTTCTGGGAAGTTCACATCAATAGTGAACTCTTCACCAGTTTTATGACCAACAATGCCCTCTTCGAAACCTGGGATCATACGACCCTGGCCCATAGCCAGAACAAAGTCAGAAGCTTTGCCGCCTTCAAACTCTTCACCATCAACAGAACCATTGAAGTCAACAGTAACACGATCTTCTGCACTAACAGCTTCTTCGGTTTCTTTCCAGTCAGCCTGCTGCTTACGCAATGTTTCCAACATTGTATCAACATCTTCGTCTTTTACTTCAACAACAGGTTTTTCAACTTCAATGGCTTCCAGGTCTTTCAGCTCAACTTCCGGATACACCTCAAACTCTACAGAATAAGTGAAATCTTCGCCGTCTTTGAACTGCTCTGGCGCATAACTTGGCGCACCCGCTGGATTGATTTTTTGTTCGATGATTGCATTAATAAAGTTACGTTGCATCAGATCACCCAGAACATCTTGAATAACAGAAGCACCATAACGTTGTTTAACGATGTTCATAGGCACTTTGCCTTTACGGAAACCATCGATACGAACTTTTTTTGCTACATTGACCAACTCACTGCTAACTGCCTTTTCAACATCGGCAACAGGAACGGTGATTGTCACACGACGCCCAAGGCCTTGAGTGGTTTCAACAGAAACTTGCATCTTTTTACCTCAAAAAAATCATAGTGCTCGGTCAACTCCAGAGACCATACAACCGGCAGATGTTCTATGTGCCAATCGCAACACTCTCTAAGAACCGGGGCGGTCGCATTTAAAAACCGAGAATCCCTGATGTCAGAAGCATCCCGAAACCATTCTAAAAATTAGACGCAGCATTATAGCGATGCAGACGGTGTGAGTCGAGAATTGCTAACAAAAGCCCGAGGTATTCATCCATTTCATGCAACAACGATTTCTTTGCTATCAGAATTGCGTTCAAAATGTGTCACATATAAAACGCAAAAACGGCCCAAAGGCCGTTAATCGAGTACATGCTATTTTGATATCGCAATTTCAGAAGAATGCCCCAATTCAGTACTCAGGCCACATTACCACCCCGACAAGCCGGTGAAGCTAAAACAGTATCCTGCAATTCATTCCACTCCTTTTCGGTATAGGTATGTAACGCCAAAGCATGAACACCTGCGGCCAGTTCTGCCGATAATGTGCCATAAACGGAACGATGGCGGTTCAGCATGCGTTCACCAACAAACTTATTACTGATGATCACTACCTTAAAATGGCTTTCAGAACCTACGGGGACATTGTGACGATAACTTTCATCAGTAACCTCAAGATATGAGGGGTTAAATGCAGCCTGTAATTTCTCTTCTATATCCTGATACACCATAATCATTCTCCTTAACTACACAGCAATCGTAACTGCCAACCATATTAATGATTTTAGTCTATTCTTCATAAGTTATAGCGTCAGAACATTAAAATATCTTTAATCGAATCCCACATCGCTAAGGTTTTTATAATGTTTACCTCATCAGAGATATGCCATGATCAAAGGCAGTGCTATTATTGGCGTAGTTTATGCTTATTGATAAATATTACTGGACATCCTTATCACTGATGAGAAAATCAACATGTTGAAAAGAATATTATTTCCGCTTATAGCCCTTTTTCTTCTTGCCGGTTGTACTGCTCCCAGCAATACCCTGACCATCGAACCTAAAATTACGCTGCCAACAGCAGATCCAACTATGGGTGCTATTACCATCAGCATCAGTGGTGCCGACAATCGCCAATCTCAGACACTCGCTCAAGTTAACCGTAATGCAAAGCTGGAAATACTAAAACCGTCCCGTGATCTGCGTTTTCTGCTCCAGGAAATCTTGGAAAAACAGATGGCTGCCCGTGGTTATATGATTGGCTCTCCAGCCAATGCTAATCTGCAAATTATTGTGAACAACCTGTATGCAGATGTTAAAGAAGGCAGCTTACGCCATAATATTTCAACAAAAGCCGATATTTCCATTATCAGTGCAGCGCAAAACGGAAGTAAACAAGTTAAAAACTATCGCACTAGCTACAATGTACAAGGTCCTCTCGGAGCAACCAATGAGAAAATTGCTGATGCGGTAAATACTGTACTATCTGAAGTCATCGCAGATATGGCTCAGGATCCTTCCGTCAGTAATTTCATCAAACAAAATGCCCGCTAATTAAGGATTAATGACTTACTCTGTCCGCCAAGGACAGAGTTTTGGGAGGCTCATGTATTATCGTTATCTCACTGTTTTTACTCAACATAACTCACGTATCCTGCTTTTACTTGGCTTTGCTTCTGGTTTACCTCTCGCATTGACTGCCGGCACCCTACAAGCGTGGATGACCGTTGAAGATGTCGATCTTAAAACCATTGGCTTCTTTTCCCTTGCTGGCCAGGCATATGTTTTCAAATTTCTTTGGTCCCCTTTTATGGACCGTTTTGCCCCTTCTTTCCTTGGACGCCGCCGTGGATGGCTACTTATTACACAGTTATTACTGATAGCCAGTATTGCTGCAATGGGTTTTCTCCAACCATCTCAACATTTATGGTGGCTGGCCGCACTGGCCGTCGCCGTCGCTTTCTGTTCTGCGTCACAGGATATCGTCTTTGATGCTTATAAAACAGATTTACTCAGTAGCGAAGAACGGGGTGCAGGTGCTGCTGTTTCGGTACTTGGTTATCGATTAGCAATGTTAGTTTCAGGCGGGTTAGCATTATGGATTGCAGATCGCTATATAGGCTGGCAACACACATACTGGTTGATGGCTGGATTGATGCTGATCGGCGTCTATGCAACGTTAAGGGCCAAAGAACCTAAAGTTGAGGTCCCCCCACCCAAAACACTTCATCAGGCTGCAATAGAACCATTGGCTGATTTTTTCAGTCGTAATAATGCGTGGCTGATACTGCTATTAATTGTCATGTATAAAATAGGCGATGCCTTTGCTGCCAGTCTCAGCATCCCATTTCTTATCCGTGGTATTGGCTTTGATGCTGGTGAAGTCGGTATGATCAACAAAACACTGGGATTAGCCGCAACTATCGTCGGTGCATTATATGGTGGTTATTTGATGCAACGATGGAGTTTATTTCGCTCACTAATGATATTTGGCATTCTTCAAGCTATCTCTAATACTGGATACTGGCTGTTATCCATCACTCACAAAAATATCTACACTATGGGCAGTGCCATTTTTTTGGAAAATATCTGTGGTGGAATGGGAACCGCTGCATTTGTTGCCTTGCTTATGGCTTTATGTCACAAATCATTCTCCGCAACACAGTTTGCTTTATTATCTGCCTTATCGGCTGTTGGACGAGTATACGTCGGCCCAATTGCGGGTTGGTTCGTTGAATTACATGGCTGGCCAAACTTCTATCTGTTTTCCATAGCAGCCTCTGTTCCAGGTTTATTACTGCTATTTATCTGCCGCCAAACTCTGGCTTACACCCAACAAACCAATGATTTTATGCCGCGTACTGAGTTCGGAAATTTCTATCGTCTGGCTCTTGGCTTACTATCATTAGCAAGTATCCTTCTTACATTTTGGTTATTTATCATAATCACCAATGCTCTCAACTGGACTAATGCACCTAATCTGGCCGAACAATTACTATTGTTAGGAGCACAGTTCAGTATCGCCGGCATCATTTTAGGTAGCGTTCTGGATTATCTTGCATTAAGAAGGAACAAATTAGCTTAAGAAAGTAAAGATATTAAATTAACTTATTAAAGGTTGACTACGGTCAGCCTTTTTATACCCAGCTAAAAACTAAGTGATAACGATCACATTTCAGATAGTCATTTATCTAAAAGTGCTATTTTTGAGTAATTATTGGATTGTTCAATATTCATATCCGCGTAAAATCAGGCTACCATTTTTAAGGCTTACCACATAGCTTTAAAACTAAAAACCTCTTTTCATGGATGCGTTAGAGAAATTTATGAGAAAAACCCTTCTGGCTACTGCCTTATTTACTACTGTCTCAGTTCCAGCTTATGCTGAATATCAATGGGGCTTTGCCAATATCAGCATGAACTATCTTGACTGGACCAGCCACACCACACATAAATCAGGGCAAACCTCTCATAAAGACGACTTTGCCTATGTGGAACTGGAAGGCGGAACCGGGTTTGACTGGGGTGAATTATACGGGTTCTTTGATCTGGAAAATGCTTTCAACAGTAAGCATGCTCAACCAGGGGATAACCAAAGATACACCTTCAAAACAACCGGGCGCTTCTATCTGGCTGATACTGGTTTCAATCTCTACGGCCATGTTTACGGTACCTATTCCCTCCCAGGAAAAGCACATGGTGGGAATTTCCATGAGGTAAATACCCTGTATGGTATTGGCTACAACACTGACATCGCCGGTGTCTGGTTCAAACCATTCGTTGCACTACATTATGTTGATCAAACTTTCTACTCGGGTAATAACGGCTATGTTGTCGGCTGGGTGGCAGGTTATGATTTTCAGCTCTGGCAGGAAAAATTCAGTATAACTAACTGGAATGAAATAGAACTTAACCGGAATGAACGCTATGGCAATGGCGGGCGGGACGGTGTTAACGGCGCAGTAGCATTGTGGTGGACACCTCACCCATCTTTCACAACCGGCGTTCAATATCGATATGCCGATCATAAATTAGGTGAAGGGTTCTGGCAGGATGGGATTGTCTACACCATCAAATATAATTTCTAATTATTGATGTTAACTGTGAGCTACTTCTGGAGTAGCTTACAGTTAGTTTAATTTTTAAATAAAATTGCCGTTATAGAAATCTTTAAAGTAAACTTTTATATTTTTCCTTCCGCTGAAAAATATAAGAATATTTTAATATAAATTAATATTTCCATCACATTTCAGTCACACCTCGTTAAGCTTAAATAACCTTTTCAAGCTAGCTCTTGCTGCATCTTCCATTTACATGTGATCCCACTAACATAAAGGGTCAACAACCTATCAACTAACTATTACAAATGTTTACACTCCTGTGGCCTTACCGTAGAATGCCCACACTGATGAAACGACAATAGAGCTTTTGTTATTTGGAGTCGTTAGACTTATGAAATACAATAAAAGTATTGGGATATTGTCATTACTGGCAGCCACTCTTATGTTGAATGGTTGTGATATGGTATTGATGAATCCTAAAGGCGCTATCGGCGCTGAACAAAAAACGCTAATACTCACGGCTATTGGCCTGATGCTTATCATTGTTATTCCGGTAATCATCATGGCATTTACCTTTGCCGTGCGTTACCGCGAAGCCAACAAAAACGCTACCTATCGCCCTAACTGGGCACACTCAAATAAAATTGAGCTGGTAGTGTGGACGGTTCCTATCATTATCATTATCATTTTGGCGACTATTACCTGGAAAACAACCCACGAGCTTGATCCCTATAAACCACTGGTCAGCGACGAAAAACCAGTGACTATTGAAGTAATCTCTCTCGATTGGAAATGGCTGTTCGTCTATCCTGAGCAAGGTATCGCTACCGTTAACGAAATTGCTTTCCCTACTGGTGTTCCTGTTAACTTCAAAATCACCTCTGATTCTGTGATGAACTCATTCTTCATTCCACAGTTAGGTGGTCAAATCTACGCAATGGCGGGTATGCAGACTAAACTTCACTTAATTGCCAATGAACCTGGCACTTATAAAGGTTTGTCCAGCAGTTACAGTGGGCATGGCTTCTCTGGCATGAAATTTACTGCCACAGCTACCGCAGATCGTGAAGGTTTTGAACAATGGGTTCAAAAAGTGAAAGCCTCTCCCAAAACCCTGGATACCATGCAAGCATTTGATGAGTTAGCCAAACAAAGCCAGAACCATCCGGTTGAATACTTCTCAAGCGTTAAGCCTAACCTGTATCAAGACATTATTGCCAAATTTATGGGCGACATGAATATGCATGGCGGCCACAGTGCAACGACAGGTCATAACATGAATATGAGCGAAATTGCTCATGCCGGAGTTGAGGAATAAAGTAATGTTGGGAAAATTAACACTTGATGCAATCCCATTACATGAGCCCATTATCATGGTCACTCTTGCCGGGATTCTCTTCGGAGGGCTCGCAGTTGTCGGAGCCCTGACCTATTTCCGTAAATGGAAATGGCTGTGGAGCGAGTGGTTAACCAGCGTTGACCACAAAAAAATCGGTATTATGTATATCGTCGTGGCACTGGTCATGATGCTTCGTGGCTTTGCCGATGCCATTATGATGCGTGGTCAGCAGGCTGTCGCCTCTGCTGGCGAAGCAGGATTCCTGCCGCCGCATCACTATGACCAGATCTTTACCGCTCACGGCGTCATCATGATTTTCTTCATGGCAACACCTTTCGTTGTCGGCTTGATGAACATCGTGGTTCCACTCCAGATCGGTGCCCGTGACGTTGCGTTTCCATTCCTGAACTCACTGAGTTTCTGGTTCTTCGTCGTTGGTGTCGCTCTGATTAACATCTCACTGGGTGTGGGTGAGTTCGCTCAGACTGGCTGGTTAGCCTACCCTCCACTGTCAGGTATAGAGTATAACCCTGGCGTTGGGGTCGATTACTGGATATGGAGTCTCCAGATATCCGGTATCGGTACGTTACTGACAGGCGTTAACTTCTTTGCCACGATCCTGCGTATGCGTGCCCCTGGCATGTCTATGATGAAAATGCCTGTATTCTCTTGGGCAGCACTGTGTACTAACGTACTGATCATCGCAGCATTCCCAATTCTGACTGTGACCATTGCCCTGCTGACTTTCGACCGCTATATGGGCACCCATTTCTTTACCAATGATATGGGTGGCAACATGATGATGTACATCAACCTGATATGGGCCTGGGGTCATCCTGAGGTTTATATTCTGGTACTGCCGGTCTTTGGTGTCTTCTCTGAAGTTACTGCGACGTTCTCGAAAAAACGGCTGTTCGGCTATACTTCTCTGGTATGGGCAACCATTGCCATTACCGTGTTGTCGTTCATCGTATGGCTGCACCACTTCTTTACAATGGGTTCCGGCGCGAACGTTAACGCCTTCTTCGGTATCGCCACCATGATTATCTCGATTCCGACAGGGGTTAAGATCTTCAACTGGCTGTTCACGATGTATCAGGGCCGCATTGAGTATAAAACACCGATGTTGTGGACTGTCGGCTTCATCGTCACCTTCTCGATCGGTGGTATGACTGGGGTTCTACTGGCAGTTCCGGGTGCAAACTTCGTTCTGCATAACAGCTTGTTCCTGATCGCACACTTCCATAACGTTATCATCGGTGGTGTTGTCTTCGGTTGTTTCGCTGGTACTGCTTACTGGTTCCCGAAAGCATTTGGTTTCACACTAAATGAAAAATGGGGTGTCCGCGCATTCTGGTTTTGGCTCATTGGCTTCTTTATCGCCTTTATGCCAGTTTATGCACTCGGCTTTATGGGAATGACCCGTCGTATCAGCCAAGATATCAACCCTGAATTCCATACTCTGCTGGTTGTCTCCGCAATCGGTGTTGCACTGATTGCCGTTGGTATCCTGTGCCAGGTCATTCAATTCTACGTCAGTATCCGTGACCGTGACCAAAACCGTGACCTGACCGGCGATCCTTGGGGCGGACGTACTCTGGAGTGGGCAACATCTTCTCCACCACCATTTTATAACTTTGCTGAAGTTCCACATGTTCAAACCCGTGATGCATGGTGGGATATGAAAGAAAAAGGCACAGCTTATAAACGTCCTGCTAAATATGAAGAAATTCATATGCCTAAAAATGCCGGTGCAGGTGTGGTTATTGCTGGCTTCAGCTTGCTTTTTGGTTTCGCTATGATTTGGCATATCTGGTGGCTGGCTATCGCAGGCTTCGCTGGCATGATTATCACTTGGATCGCGAAAAGCTTTGATAACGATGTTGATTACTACGTACCCGTTGCTGAAGTTGAGCAAATTGAGAATCAACACCATGAACAAATTAGCAAGGCAGGTCTGAATCATGTCAACTGAAACTATGACTAACCATAATCATGCCCATGAGGATCATGGGCACCACGATGCGGGAGCCACTAAGGTATTCGGTTTCTGGATCTACTTGATGAGTGACTGTATTTTGTTCGCATGCCTGTTTGCGACTTATGCAGTGCTGGTTAACGGAACCGCAGGCGGCCCATCTGGTAAAGAAATTTTCGGCCTCTCTTTTGTACTGGTTGAAACTTTCCTGCTGCTATTCAGTAGTATCACCTATGGCTTTGCTATGCTGGGCATGAACAAAGGCAAAATCGGCCAGGTTAACGCCTGGCTCGGTATGACTTTCCTGTTCGGCCTTGGCTTCGTAGCAATGGAACTGTATGAATTCCATCATCTGATTGCAGAAGGCTACGGCCCTGACCGCAGTGCGTTCCTGTCCGGATTCTTCGCACTGGTCGCCACTCACGGTATCCACGTGACCTGTGGTCTGGTCTGGATTATCATCATGATGATTCAGGTAACACGCCGCGGCTTAACTGATGTTAATAAAACCCGTCTAAACTGCCTGAGCTTGTTCTGGCACTTCCTTGATGTGGTGTGGATCTGTGTGTTTACCGTTGTTTATCTGTTAGGAGCTATGTAATGAGTCATTCAAATACAGCTCATACTGGAGCTAGCCACGGTAGCCTGAAGTCTTATATTATCGGCTTTGTTCTTTCAGTCATCCTGACAGTGATTCCATTCTGGATGGTAATGGATGGTTCCGCCTCCCATGCCACTATCCTGACAACGGTAGTCGGTCTGGCTGTTGTGCAGATTCTTGTTCATTTTATCTACTTCCTGCACATGAACACTTCGTCAGAAGAGCGCTGGAACTTAGTAGCATTGCTGTTCACTATTTTGATTATCGGTATTGTTGTTGTTGGCTCGTTATGGATCATGTACAACCTCAACATTAATATGATGGTTGATTAAAGAGCTGCATATTATGATTAAGCAATACCTGCAAGTAACTAAACCAGGAATTATTTTCGGCAATTTAATTTCTGTCATCGGTGGTTTTCTACTCGCCTCGAAAGGGGTGATTGATTACCCTTTGTTCATCTCGACTCTGCTCGGCGTCTCATTAGTCGTGGCTTCTGGTTGTGTATTTAACAACTACATTGACCGTGACATCGATCGGATCATGGAAAGAACAAAAAACCGCGTCCTTGTAAAAGGGCTTATTGATCCGAAAATCAGCCTGATTTATGCATCAATACTGGGTATTGCTGGCATGGTGCTGCTCTATGTAGCAGCCAATGCCTTAGCAATGCAATTAGCGATTATCGGTTTTGTCGTATATGTAGGGGTTTACAGCCTCTACATGAAAAGGAAATCTGTCTATGGCACGTTGATCGGCAGTTTGTCCGGCGCTGCGCCTCCGGTTATCGGTTATTGTGCAGTAACTGGTCAGTTTGACACGGGTGCGTTGATCCTGTTACTGATTTTCAGTTTGTGGCAAATGCCGCACTCCTATGCCATTGCTATCTTCCGTTTCAAGGATTATCAGGCAGCGAACATCCCTGTACTACCCGTGATTAAAGGCATATCTGTGGCGAAAAACCATATTATCCTTTATATCCTGGCATTTATGATTGCAACTCTCATGCTGGCAATCAGCGGTTACGCTGGTTACAAATATCTGATTGTTGCAGCGGCAGTCAGCATCTGGTGGTTGGGAATGGCATTATCCGGTTATAAAACGGCTAATGACCGCGTTTGGGCCCGTAAGTTATTTGTATTTTCCATTGTGGCAATCACTTCCCTGAGCGTCATGATGTCTGTTGACCCAAATGTGTCCTCAGAAACCCTTCTAACTTACATCCGGTAATTCTCCCTGATGGCAATGGCATACGCCTTTGCCATCAGTTTCCTTTTCATATCCTCCCCCTTATACTTCAATATTATTAATTCAATTAACTATTTACCGCTTATCAAAAACCTATCTACAATGGCACATCTAAATATTTCGAGGTAACCATGAACGATAATAAAATGACGCCACTTGAGCTTCGGGCGACATGGGGCTTAGGTTCAGTTTTTTCTTTACGTATGCTGGGCATGTTCATGGTCCTTCCTGTCTTAACAACCTATGGTCTTGATCTAAAAGGTTCTACCGAAGCACTTATTGGTATCGCTATTGGTATTTATGGTTTAACTCAGGCAATTTTCCAGATCCCTTTTGGCCTGCTTTCTGACAAAATTGGCCGTAAACCCTTAATTGTTGGTGGACTACTACTCTTCGTTCTTGGCAGTATCACGGCTGCTCTCAGTGATTCTATCTGGGGCATAATCGTTGGGCGGGCGCTTCAAGGCTCCGGGGCTATATCCTCCGTAATTATGGCTCTGCTTTCTGATTTGACCCGCGAACAAAACCGAACTAAAGCAATGGCATTTATTGGTATTAGCTTTGGCGTCACTTTCGCCATAGCAATTGTACTTGGCCCAATTCTTACTCACACCATTGGCTTAAATGGCCTGTTTTGGGGCATTACCGTTCTAGCCGGTTGTGGCATTCTGATAACATTATTTGCTGTTCCTTCCACAGATAAACACGTTCTTAACCGTGAATCAGACGTTGTTCGTCACAGTTTCCATAAAGTTTTAGCTGATAGCCAACTGCTAAAACTGAACTTTGGCATTCTAAGTTTGCACGCTTTGCTAATGGCAAGCTTTGTCGCTCTGCCTCTGGTTATGCAACAAGCTGGATTCCCAGCCCAACAGCATTGGAAGGTTTATCTGATCACCATGCTGATTTCATTCTTATCTGTTTTGCCTTTCATTATCTACGCAGAAAAAAAGCGCCGCATAAAACAAGTGTTTCTATTGTGTATCACACTGCTATTTATCGCCGAAATTGTATTGTGGTCAGCGGGGAACCATTTGTGGACAATCTTTGTTGGCATACAAATTTTCTTTATTGCTTTCAATATAATGGAAGCTATTCTGCCATCACTTATCAGCAAAGAAGCGCCGGCGGGTTATAAAGGTACAGCAATGGGAATTTACTCCACCAGCCAGTTTTTAGGTGTAGCTTTGGGGGGTAGCCTTGGTGGCTGGTTATATGAATTAAAGGGAGCATCGCTGGTATTTATGGCAGGTATCGCTCTGACAATTATTTGGTTTATTATCAGCACGACAATGAAACAACCCCCTTATGTCAGCAGTATCAGAATTTCGCTGCCAGAAAATATAGTCAATAAGACATTGCTGGAACAAAAAATTCTTGTTCAACCCGGTGTTCGCGAAGTTGTTATTGTGCCGGAAGAGTATAGCGCTTACATAAAAGTAGATATTAAGCAGACGAGCAGAGCACAACTTGAGCAATTGATAGCATAACTTACAGCGGCTTTCGCTAACAAAACCCCCTCATTCTCCAGTTAGATATTGAAGGGAAATTGGGGATGGAATTCCCGCTCAGGAATATCCCACCCCACATTAAGCCAGATATGTTAATACATTAAGCGAAGCCAGTTAGCCAATACGAGAAAAATCAATCCCGGAAATTAGTAAACTGGAATGGCTGTCCTAATTCTGCTCCACGAACCAATGCCATAACACTCTGCAAATCATCACGCGCTTTACCGGTTACCCGCACCTGCTCACCCTGAATCTGAGCCTGCACTTTCAATTTACTATCCTTAATCAGCTTCACGATCTTTTTCGCTGTAGGGGTATCAATCCCTTGTTTCAGAGTCGCTTCAACGCTATAAGTTTTACCACTGTGCAACATATCATCAGGGATATTTAGTGCAGCTCCATCAATACCACGTTTAGCCAGTTTTTCACGTATAATATCAACCAACTGATTTACCTGAAAATCTGACTCACTGGCAATCTTGATAGATTCACTTTTTTCATTTAATTCAAAATTGGCGCTGACATTACGGAAATCCCAGCGTGTAGCAAGCTCACGCTGCGCGTTTTCTACCGCATTGCGAACTTCATGTATATCAATTTCTGAGACAATATCGAAAGATGGCATTATCCGTGACCTCCTGATAATCAATAAGTTGGCATGATAACCGCTTTCCATTGTCAGCAAAAGCTCTATACTCAGATTAGCGGGATCTTGCTATTTCCATTCAATATTACAGCGTCTTGCAACGAGGGTATATTATGAAGATAACCGTTCTTGGCTGTGGCGCTATAGGAAAACTGTGGCTGGCAGCATTATCACAACGAAAACACCAGGTACAAGGTTGGCTAAGGATCCCCCAGCCTGATTTACCTGTTCATATTGACGAAATTAATGGAGAAGCATTTGACCAGCCTATCCCAACTAATGACAATGACCATCTTGCCAACAGCGAATTACTGATTGTCTGCCTGAAGGCCTGGCAAGTATCTGATGCGGTTAATAATCTACTCCCCAAACTTTCATCTGATTGCCCAATCTTATTACTACACAATGGCATGGGTTCCCAGGAAGAATTGCTATCTGCACCTAATCCAATACTCCTTGGCATCACGACTCACGGCGCATATCAGAATAACCAACAGGTTTATCATACGGCTTCTGGACTAACACATATTGGCTCTGCAACATCAAATGCAACTGTATTCAGCTCTCTGGCCGATATTCTGCATCAGGCTTTGCCGGACGTTGCGTGGCATAATGAAATTTTCGCTATTAGTTGGCTAAAACTCGCGGCTAACTGTGTCATAAACCCACTTACTGCGATTTATGAATGCAGGAATGGAGATTTGCTTTGCTACCCGGAACAATTAAATGTTTTGTGTGAAGAAATCATTCAGGTTATGGAGCGAGAAAACATACATACTTCCATCAGTAACCTAACTGCCTATATCTACGATGTTATTGAGCGCACAGCAAAAAACTACTCTTCAATGTTGCAAGATATCCGCGCAAAACGTCACACTGAAATTGACTATATCACTGGATATTTATTGCGCCGGGCCCGTGCTCATGGCCTGCCTGCTCCTGAGAATACCCGTATATATAACCTGATAAAATGTAAGGAAAGTGATTATGAACCATTCAGCACTCATCTGCCTGGTTCATGGTAGTGAAAAAGTAAACAAAAGCGCCCTGCTTCAAACTCATCATTGAGGCTTCCCTGATGGGAAGCCTCTAAATATCGTCATTAAGGCCGATAAACTTTCACATTATCAAACCCCTGTTCACACAGATAAAGCGCCTGCAAGCGGCTCATCACTCCGCGCTCACAATAGAGCAGATAGATTTTCTCTCTGGGTAAGTCACCAAACTGGCTACTTAATTTATAGAACGGCAGTGATTTGATTTCTACGCCATTCATCTGCAATGGCCGATCATCTTGTTCATCAGGAGAACGAATATCCAGTAATACATCAGTTGGAGCAAATTCAGTGACCGTTTCAACTTCAACGACTTGCTCACTGCTTTGTTCTGCGATCTGACGTATATCAATATTCTGAGCCTCACTAATAACTTTTTCCAGAATATCAAAATCGAAATTATCCTCTTCCGCTTCAATTTTGGCTTTAACCGCTTTTACAGTTGGACTTTTTGAAATAACGCCACAAAACTCAGGTATCGTACGGGCAAAATCCTCAGTGCCAATTTCGCGTGCCAGTCTGATAATGTGCTCCTTATCATGAGAAATCAGCGGCCGCAGAATCAAAGTATCCGATGCATTATCAATCAAACGCAGATTGGTCAGCGTCTGGCTGGAAACCTGCCCCAACGCCTCACCGGTAACAATAGCCTGCACACCATAACGTTCTGCAACTTTAGATGCTGCTCTTACCATCATCCGTTTAAGCACCACACCCATTTGCCCGTCATCAACTTTTTCCAGAATTTCAGCAACGACAGGTTCAAAATCCACGGCAACAAAACGGACTTTATGGGAACTGCCAAAGCGGTTCCAAAGATAATGAGCGACCTGCTTCACACCAATTTCATGAGCAGAACCACCAAGATTGAAGAAACAATAATGAACACGGCAGCCACGGCGCATCAACATATAGCTGGAAACACCAGAATCAAAACCACCGGAAATCAGAGACAGCACATCTTCCTGCGTTCCGATAGGAAAACCGCCAATGCCTTCATAACGGGCTTTCACCAGAATCAGTGTATCCTGCTCAATTTCCAGATTAACGGTAACATCAGGATGAGTCAGTTTTACTTTCGCAGATTCAATGTGCTGGTTTAAACCACCACCGACATAGCGTTCTACTTCATTAGAAGTAAACGCATGTTTACCACGGCGTTTAACCCGTACACAAAATGTTTTGTTATGGAGCAATTCGCCATAAGCCTCATAAGCTTGTTCAAAGATATGATGCATATCACGAAATTCACGTTCTTCTACTTGCAGAATATGGTGGATACCGGGGATACGTGTCAGCGCATCACAAATTTGAGAGCCAAGGTTTTCATCTTTAGTACGAACTTCGATATTATCCCAATGGTGAACTACTGCAATATTATCTCCCAAGGCTTTGAGCACATTGCGAATATTACTGGCAAGAATTTTAATAAAGCGCAAACGGACAGTTTGGCTCTTGATCGTGATTTCTGGGAATAATTTAATAATAAACTTCATAGTGAGTTATAGTAGTCGTTAGGAGTTTTGATAAATGAAACTGACATCATGTTCTGGTAGTCAAATCAGGCTGCGGAGTATAGCACTATCTCACGACATAGCGCGCAAAAAATACAAAACCAGTTAAGGATTTGTTTGCACCAGCATAATAGGATAGCCTGCAACCCTCAGGCGAACTCTAAATAGTAAAAAGATTATGCCAAAGAAAAACGCAACATCAGAAAGCCCAGGCAGTACACCAGAAACCACACCAGCAATGACATTTGAAAGCTCATTAAAAGAGTTAGAGCACATTGTCGTCCGTCTAGAATCCGGTGAATTGGCACTGGAAGAAGCCTTGAACGAGTTTGAGCGTGGTATTCAGTTAGCCCGTCAAGGGCAACGGACTTTGCAACAAGCAGAACAGCGGGTACAAATTCTTCTTAACGATGACGCCCAATCTCCGCTAAATAACTTCTCCCCGGATACTGAGTGAGCCTATGCCTGAACAAAACCCGATTCAATTCAAAGAACAGCTTAAGACCTGTCAACAACGTATCAATAACGTTCTGACAAGCACATTATCTTCATTGGCATTTTCAGATAGACCACTGGTTCAGGCAATGCAACATGGCGCTTTACTTGGTGGCAAACGTCTGCGTCCATTTTTAGTTTATGCCACAGGTGACATGTTCGGATTATCTGCCAATAATCTGGATGCACCCGCCGCAGCGGTTGAATGTATTCATGCTTTTTCATTAATTCATGACGACTTACCCGCAATGGATAACGATGATTTACGCCGTGGGCAACCAACTTGCCACATCAAATTTGGTGAGGCCCACGCTATTTTGGCGGGAGATGCTTTACAGTCTCTGGCATTTGAAATCTTATCTAAAAGAGAAATGCCGGATGTGACAACGGCGGATCGCCTTGAAATGCTTTCTGAGTTGGCAACCGCCAGTGGTATCGCCGGTATGTGTGGCGGTCAAGCCCTAGACTTAGAAGCTGAAGGCAAACAGATTGATCTTCATGCGCTAGAACAAATTCATCGCCACAAAACGGGTGCTCTTATCCGTTGCGCTGTCAGAATGGGAGCCTATGGCGCAGGCCAGAGTGGACATAATGCCTTACCTGAATTGGATCAGTATGCCCAGGCTATTGGCCTCGCTTTCCAGGTTCATGACGATATTCTCGATGTCATTGGCGATACCGAAATGATCGGAAAACGTCAAGGCAGTGACCAGCAATTAAGAAAAAGTACCTACCCGGCATTGCTGGGGTTAGAACAAGCACAGAAAAAAACGCACCAGCTGTATCAAGAAGCGCTAGAAGCATTGAATAAACTGGAAGAAAAATCCTATAACACAACAATGCTGCGCGCACTTGCCAGCTTTATCATTGAACGTAACAATTAATTACCTATCCCAATAAGCGTTATCATTACATAAAATAACCTAATGGGATGAGTTATAAGGTCTGTTGGTAAATTTGGCCTCCAGCAGCTCTATTAATAAACACTTCTTAACGAGCATCAAATGAGCATTGATATAGCCAAATACCCAACATTGGCATTAGCGGAAAATCCTGAAGAACTTCGTATGTTGCCAAAAGAGAGCCTGCCGAAGCTATGTGATGAACTTCGGCAATTCTTGCTAAACAGTGTCAGTCGCTCCAGTGGTCATTTTGCCTCCGGTCTTGGTACCGTTGAACTGACTGTGGCATTGCATTATGTCTATAAAACGCCTTTCGATAAACTAGTATGGGATGTTGGTCATCAGGCTTATCCGCACAAGATCCTGACAGGACGCCGGGATCGTATTGATACTATTCGTCAGAAAAATGGACTTCATCCCTTCCCCTGGCGGGATGAAAGTGAATACGACACCTTGTGCGTCGGGCACTCATCTACCTCCATCAGCGCTGGATTAGGTATGGCAATTGCCGCTCAGCGTGAAGGCAAAGACCGCCGCACAGTCTGTGTTATTGGTGACGGCGCGATAACGGCGGGTATGGCCTTTGAAGCGATGAACCACGCGGGGGATATCGATCCCGATATGCTGGTCATTCTTAATGACAACGAAATGTCTATCTCAGAGAACGTCGGTGCGTTAAATAACCATCTGGCTCAGCTTCTTTCCGGGAAACTCTATACCACACTACGGGAAGGTGGAAAAAAAGTCTTTTCTAACCTGCCCCCCATTAAAGAATTACTGAAAAAAACCGAAGAACATATCAAAGGGATGGTCATTCCCGGCACAATGTTTGAAGAACTGGGCTTTAACTACATAGGACCGATTGACGGACATGATGTACTGACATTAACTCAGACACTGAAAAATATGCGCGAGCTGAAAGGGCCACAACTCCTACATATCATGACCAAAAAAGGCCGTGGCTATGCGCCAGCCGAAAAAGATCCTATCAGTTGGCATGCGGTGCCTAAATTTGATCCGGCTAGCGGTACATTACCCAAGAGTTCAGACAACCGCCCGACGTTCTCCAAAATATTTGGAGACTGGCTATGTGAAGAAGCCGCTAACGATAAGAAACTGATGGCGATCACTCCGGCTATGCGTGAAGGCTCCGGTCTGGTGCGATTCTCCCGCGAATATCCGGATCAATACTTTGATGTCGCTATCGCAGAACAACATGCCGTGACTTTTGCCGCTGGTCTGGCAATTGGTGGTTACAAGCCGATTGTCGCTATCTACTCAACATTCTTGCAACGTGCTTATGATCAGCTTATTCATGATGTCGCAATCCAGAATCTGCCTGTACTGTTTGCAATAGATCGCGGTGGCATCGTTGGCGCTGATGGTCAGACACATCAAGGAGCGTTTGATCTCTCATTCCTTCGTTGCATTCCCAACATGGTGATCATGGCACCAAGTGATGAGAACGAATGCCGCCAAATGCTGCATACCGGTTATCATTACCAGCAAGGTCCGGTAGCAGTACGCTATCCGCGAGGAGCAGGAACTGGCGCAGAACGTCAACCATTCGAGCAGTTGCCCATTGGTAAAGGTGTTATTCACCGTCAGGGTAAGAAAGTAGCAATTCTGAACTTTGGCACTCTGTTACCCGATGCACTAACAGCAGCAAAATCACTGGACGCGACTGTCGTTGATATGCGTTTCGTTAAGCCACTGGATAAAGAGCTGGTTCTGCAAATGGCTGGCAGCCATGATTTACTGGTCACTTTGGAAGAAAACGCGGTTATGGGTGGTGCCGGCAGTGGTGTTAATGAACTGTTGATGCAAGAAGGCCGTCTTGTGCAAATTCTGAACATTGGCCTGCCTGACCAATTTGTGCCACAAGGCAGCCAGGAAGAAATCAGAGCTGATTTAGGGCTTGATGCCGCAGGCATTCAAAATAGTATCAATAAAAGGCTATTTTTCTGAGTATATAGGGATAATAGGACATTCTAAAGAGCCGCTGGTAGATGTGTTGCATAGCCTTATTGAAGAACCCAATGTTGTCTTCGAAGATGGCTATGCGTTCTGGTGTGCATTGGACGACTACATCAATGCAAAGCCGATTAAATGCGGCGGTAGGACTAAGCAAGCCAACTTTACGGACGCATTAATAGTGAATAAATCTCAGCGGTATGGGGCAAAAAACAAAAAGTCGGTTTCGCCGCTTTATACTTTTGATAAAGCCGCATGCTTGTCCTTAATGCGGCAAAACCACCGCCCACCCAATAACGCCATCACAAGTTCAAGAGAAGCTATTGCGGCCAGGACGGGGATAAACAAAGCCTTGCCCCCGCTAACTAATATCCATCCACCTATCACCGGAAATCCAAATATACCTACAAAATAGGCGGCAACAAACCAGGTGAGAGCCGCATGACGATTCTCAATAGCAGAGTCGTTTACTGCCCATGTTTGAATGACAGGATACACCAATCCATACCCTATCCCCGTTAACATGGCCGCCACAATCTGGAACACGGGGTGAACCGGTATACCCAGCAGAGCCAAAATGCCCATGATTAAGAATAACATCAGCGTAGTGACTAACGGGATACGGGGCATTGTCGATAAACCTCGGGCCAACAAAAGCCGCGACACAACCACGGTCGCTGCATGTACAGCGAAGAATGTACTTGCATTTGCACGAGTTCCTTCGACAAGTGAACTCTGGAACGACATCATGCCGGAGAATACGCAGCCTCCCAGACCTACCATCACAATGGGACGGATCGCACTACTTGCGGCGATCTTCGTTATTTTTTTCACCCAAGGTCTCAGTGATAACTCCCGTTGACCACGCGGCTCCCTGATCCCAAAAATCGCCAGAAGCAGTGAGGCGAAGGTACCAACGATGCCAACAAGGAGAAACGTTGTTTGGACGGGCACTCCTGCCTGTTCAACCGCTGCGGTGAGAAGGATAGGACCGCCGCAAATCCCAGCCATTTGAAACGCACTAAAGCGGGTAAACTAGTGATCCCTGTCAACATCGGTAACACGCTCCGACAATGCCATGGGCCCACTGATATAGAACATTCCCCAACCGAGTCCAATCAAGAACGCCGCGAGGGCTGCAAGGCGCGATGCTTCCAGCTGCCCGGCAAACTAGTTATTCTCGTAAAAAAACAATAAAATCATCACATTACTAATGAAATCACATTATCACGGTGTCTACAAGATGAAATATCACTTGGTATTAGTGACGAAGTATTGAAGAACAGGCTTCACCCATGACATGTTAGAAGGGCTAGAAAGCCTTCGTCATAAATCCCGCTGAAAAATGGGAGAGCCCAATGGAACAATTTGGTGGAGAGGCAGATCCTATCCCTCTTTTGCTCGATATGCACCCAAATATTATACCCAGTCGATTTATAAAAACCGTAAATAGACTTAATAATCAAATGCACTGCACATCAGAAAGTCAAAATCTGATAAAACGCCAGTAACCAAACAATGGCGAAAGAAAATACAGCTGCGATAATATCATCTAACATGATACCTAATCCGCCATGAACATAACGATCAAACCAGCGAATAGGCCATGGTTTCCACATATCCAAAATACGGAACACAATAAAACCCGTTAAAACCCACTGCCAGTTAACCACAGGAATCGCCATTAATGTGATCCACATACCGATAAATTCATCCCAGACAATACTGCCGTGGTCATGAACTTTCATATCATCAGAAGTACGCTGGCAAATCATTATCCCGAACAACATTCCGGCAATAATCACCAACCAGCAAACCCATTCTGGAAACTGCATCAGTAATAACCAGAATGGAATAGCAGCAGCAGATCCCATTGTTCCTGGCATTACCGGCGATAGCCCACTACCAAAACCCGTCGCTAATAAATGCCAGGGATTACTCATCCGTAAACGGCGTTTTGCCTCATCCATGTGCTTCCTCGGTAATAAAGTGATCGAACCCTTTTAGATCCAATTTAATCTCTTTATTATTGCTGTAATAACGAATCTCTTCTGATTCCGGCATAATCTGCCCGACACAGCTAAAACCAGCGCCAGTATGAGCCAAAGCGATTTCCAGCGCGCCGCGATTCCTTTCCGGGACAGTAAAACATAATTCATAATCCTCCCCGCCACTCAAAGCCCACATAAGTGCCTGTTGCGGTTCAACGTATTGTTTCATTGCACCAGAGTAAGGGATCGCATCCAGATTTATTCTGGCTCCACATCGGCTGGCTTTCAATATGTGGCCCAGATCGGAAATCAAGCCATCAGACAAATCAATTGCTGACGTTGCCAGGTTACGCAATGCCTGCCCTAACAAAATACGGGGTTGTGGCCGGAGATGACGTTGAATTAGCCAATCACGGGACTCTGGATCAGAAATTTGCAAATGGTTTTGCAACAGAGCCAAACCTGCCGCACTGTCACCCAACGAGCCACTCACATAAATCCAATCGCCATTTTTTGCGCCGGCACGCCGCAATGCTCTGCCTGCGGGAACCAGACCATGAATCGTTAATGTCAGACTCATTGGACCACGGGTGGTGTCACCACCGATAAGCTGCATACCGTAATAACGCAATTGTTCAAAGAGGCTGTCACTGAAACCACTTAGCCAACACTCATCTATTTCCGGTAATGTCAACGCAAGTGAAAGCCAGGCTGGATCAGCACCGACAGCGGCCAGATCACTTAAATTCACCGCCAGAGATTTATAAGCCAAATCTTCAGGAGAAATATCAGGTAAGAAATGAACGCCTGAAACCAAGGTATCCGTGCTGACAGCTAATTGCTGTTTATCGGCCAGCGTCATCAGTGCACAGTCATCACCAATACCCAGATTTACGTCACGCCGGTTAGTTACCTGGCGATCAAAATAACGCGCAATGAGGTCAAATTCGCCACATGCCATAATAGAATCCCAAAAAGTTACAGATGATTACGTACATAAGGCCGGTATCCCGGCCTTATAAATCATCGTCTACGGTGGGAAAAACCCGGCAAGCAGTGAGAATTATCTTTTCTTGCGTGCTGCTGGGCCAGATTTATCCAGTACCCCGTTCACGAATTTGTGACTATCTTCAGCACCGAAGACTTTGGCCAATTCGATAGCTTCGTTAATAGCCACTTTATAAGGGACATCATCACGATAACTTAGTTCAAACATAGCAATACGCAAAATGGCTTTTTCTACCTGACCTAACTCTTCAAGCTGACGGGAAAGATAAGGAGCCATCAAAGCATCCAGCTTAACTGCGTTCACAGCGACCCCTGACAGCAATTCACGAAAATAGGTTACGTCAACACCAGTGACGTCCTGCTCCGACAGAAACTGTAATTCAACGTCAGCAATGTCATTGCCAGATAATTGCCATGAGTATATAGCCTGAACAGCGCACTCACGAGCACGACGACGAGCAGCAGGTTTCACAAGATTCCCCTTAATTAAAACTAAAATCAGCCTTTAATGGCATTAATTACATTGACCATTTCCAGTGCGGTTAATGCAGCTTCTGCGCCTTTATTGCCCGCCTTGGTTCCCGCGCGTTCAATCGCCTGTTCAATGCTTTCTGTAGTCAGAACACCAAATGCTACTGGGATTTTACTGGTCATTGCTACATTAGACAGACCGGAACTGCATTCACCAGCAACGTATTCAAAGTGAGCGGTACCACCACGGATAACGGTACCCAGCGCGACAACTGCGTCATATTTTTGGGTTTCGACCAATGTTTTTACCGTCAATGGTAATTCATATGCACCAGGAACCCAGACAACAGTGATATTCTCTGAGGTCACCTGGCCGATACGCTCAAGCGCATCTATCGCGCCTTCTAACAGATTATCATTAATGAAGTTGTTAAAACGTGCAATGGCAATCGCCACACGAGCTTGTGGAGCCGCAACAATACCTTTGATGACGTTCATAGCCTTCCTTATATCTGTTCATATCCGCGGGGGGGCGGATTCTATCATATTCTTTCGTTAGCCGCGCCTGCCGATTTAGCAACAGAGCATAAAAACAGGCGGGTTAACCCGCACTCACATATTCAATCAGTATACAGGCCGCAAACGCAGACGAAGATCAGGCCCGACTTGCTGTACATCAAAAATGTTAAATTCCGGCGCATCCGCCAGATTTTTAAGTTCAGGAATGGTAAACAAACCACAGGCGGCATCACCCAGCACTTTTGGCGCAACATAAAATATCAATTCATCTACCAGCCCCAAAGTCAGTAATGCACCCGCCAACAGCGGGCCGCATTCGGCCCAGACAGTATTAATCTGACGTTTACCCAATTGCATCATCAATAACACTAAATCTACACCAGCACCATGAGCAGGCAACAGTATCTGCTCTACATTTTCAGGCCAGTTATGTTCATCCGTTTTAGTACGAGCAAGCCAACAATGGCCGGGTTGTTGTATGACCTGATGCTGCGAGGTAACACGGTTCTGACTATCAACAATAACACGCACTGGTTGACGAAGAGTTTCTTCAGGATAAATCGCCTGAGTTTCTGCATCCAGTTCATTCCAGCGAACAGTCAGGCTAGGATCATCAGCCAGAACAGTACTGCTGGAACTCAGAATCGCACTGCACTGAGCACGGAATTTTTGCACATCATAACGAGCCTGGGATGAGGTAATCCATTTGCTTTCTCCAGAAGCCAACGCAGTTCGTCCGTCAAGAGAAGCCGCCATCTTCAACTGAATATACGGGAAGCCTGTACGCATCCGCTTCAAAAACCCTTTGTTGAGGGATTCCGCCGCCTCCATCATCAGCCCATGTTCGACTTCAATACCCGCCTGTTGTAGCTTATAAAACCCTCTTCCCGCGACCTGCGGGTTAGGATCCTGCATAGCGGTAATCACACGGCTAACGCCGGCAGCAATCAAGACATCGGCACAAGGCGGTGTTTTACCGTGATGGCTGCATGGCTCAAGAGTGACATAAGCCGTTGCCCCTTTGGCTTTATCTCCGGCCATGCGCAAAGCATGGACTTCAGCATGTGGCTCACCAGAACGTAAATGAAAACCTTCCCCAACAATCTGCCCATCACGCACAATCACACAACCGACATTAGGATTAGGTGATGTGGTAAAACATCCCTGACGCGCCAATTCGAAAGCACGCGTCATATATTTTTCATCGTTATTCACTACTTATTAATCCT
This sequence comes from Photorhabdus khanii NC19, assembly GCF_000517265.1. Lineage (GTDB taxonomy): Bacteria > Pseudomonadota > Gammaproteobacteria > Enterobacterales > Enterobacteriaceae > Photorhabdus > Photorhabdus khanii. The sequence continues at coordinate 244,039 of NZ_AYSJ01000002.1, read as the reverse complement.
GTAATTTAGCAATCTCTTCGCCAAATTCACGAATATCTTCAAAGCTGCGGTAGACGGAAGCAAAACGGATATAGGCGACTTTATCCAATTTCTTCAATTCATCCATCACCACATTACCAATCATTTTAGATGGAATTTCCCGTTCACCGGTAGCACGTAACTGAGATTTAATATAGCTAATCGCCACTTCTACATCATCAGAACTGACCGGACGTTTCTCCAATGCTTTTTGCATACCTCGGCGCAGTTTTTCTTCATCGAATGGCTCCCGGATATCATCACTTTTTATCACTCTCGGCATAACTAACTCAGCCATTTCAAAAGTGGTAAATCGTTCATGACACTCAAGACACTGGCGACGCCGGCGCACCTGAGAGCCATCCCCCACCAAACGGGAGTCAATCACTTTGGTATCAACAGCGGCACAAAATGGGCAATGCATATCACTTCCTGATGGTTAGTCCGAACTCAGTTTACAGTTTACCTTAATCTAAACAAAAAACACCCTGCCAGCCGAATACTCACAGGGTGTTTGAACAGCATCAAGGCAGAATAATTAAGGCAATAAAGATGGCTGATCAGCCCCTTCTTTCTCAACCTTTTGCTGGATCATGTGTTCACGCTTCATACCCAGTTTCAACGCCAATGCGGAAGCAACATAGATAGAAGATATCGTACCGATAGAAACACCGATTAACATCGCCAGTGAGAAACCTTTCAGCATTGCACCACCGAAAATATACAACATCAGCACCACCAGTAAGGTAGTCGCAGAAGTCATGATGGTACGGCTCAATGTTTGAGTCAAAGAGACGTTCATAATTTCATACGACGTACCCCGGCGGATCTTACGAAAGTTTTCACGGATACGGTCAGAAACCACGATACTGTCATTCAATGAATAACCGATAACGGACATCAGCGACGCCACAATTGTCAGGTCAATCTCGATGTGAAACAACGACAGAACCCCGAGCGTGATGATGACATCATGCGCAAGCGCGAGAACCGCCCCCAACGCCAAACGCCATTCAAAACGGAACCCAACATAAATCAAGATACAGATAAGCGCCGCCAGTAACGCCATCGCACCATTTTGGGCAAGTTCAGCACCGACATTTGGCCCAACAATTTCAACACGATTCACACTCGCGTCTTTATCAACGGAGTCATTGATGACCTTAATAACCTTTTTGCTCAGTTCCTCATTCGCCGCACCCATCAGCGGTGGCATACGCACCATCACATCACGGCTGCTACCGAAGTTTTGCAACAGAGGATCTTCAAAACCTGCTTTCGCCAGGCTATCACGCATCTTATCCAAATCAGCAGGTTGACTGAGTTTGATTTCAATTACCGTACCACCGGTAAAATCCAATCCCCAGTTAAACCCGCGGGTTGCCATCACAAAAACAGAAGCCACCAACAGTAGCAACGAAATTCCGAAAGCAACGTTGTCCCAGCGCATAAAGTCATGGACTTTGCGACCGTAGTTCAATTGTTCAACAGTATAATCCTGTGCCACAACGTGCTCCTTAAATTGACAGCTTCTTAATACGCTTACCGCCGTATAGCAGATTCACGATAGCCCGAGTACCTACAATAGCAGTGAACATAGAAGTAGCGACACCAATTGACGTTGTTATTGCAAAGCCTTTAATTGACCCTGTACCAACAGCGTAAAGAATGATCGCAGTAATCAGCGTAGTCAGGTTGGCGTCGATAATACTGGAGAAAGCACCTTTATAGCCTTCATGTATCGCTTGCTGTATGGTACGGCCATTACGCAGCTCTTCTTTGATACGTTCGTTTATCAACACGTTAGCATCGACTGCCACTGCCAGCGTCAGAACAATACCAGCAATCCCCGGCATGGTTAGCGTAGCCCCCGGTAACAGAGACATAACACCAACAATCAGCACCAGGTTAGCCAACAGCGCGCTACTCGCAATCAAACCGAATTTACGGTAGTAAATCACCATAAACAGGATTGATGCGACCAGGCCCCACAAACAGGCTTCCAACCCTTGCTCAATATTTTGCAGGCCAAGAGTTGGCCCAATGGTACGTTCTTCCACAATCTGAATCGGTGCAATCAGAGCGCCGGCACGCAGCAGCAAGGATAACTGACGGGCTTCAGTTGCATTAGAAATACCGGTGATACGGAAATTACTCCCCAGACGAACCTGAATATTGGCGATGTTAATCACTTCTTCATTTTTGACTAACACAGCACGGCCATTAGCATCTTTCTTACCGCTGTCTTTATATTCCACAAACAACGTTGCCATTGGCTTACCAACATTGTCTTTTGTGAAATTAGACATTGCGGTGCCACCAGCACTGTCCAGTGAAATATTCACTTCCGGACTACCATATTCATCCGTACCAGAGGTTGAATCTGTAATATGATCCCCGGTCAGAATAACTCGCTTATATAATACAACCGGGCTACCATCGCGGGTATTTTTCACCTCAGAATCACCCGGTACACGACCTGATATAGCCGCAGTAGAGTCAATACTAGTATTAACTAAACGGAACTCCAGGGTTGCTGTCGCACCAAGAATTTCTTTAGCACGGGCAGTATCCTGAATACCCGGTAATTCAACCACGATACGGTCAGCTCCCTGACGCTGAACTAACGGTTCGGCCACACCCAGCTGGTTAACGCGGTTACGCAAAATGGTAATGTTTTGCTGTACCGCATAAGCACGGGCTTCACGCTGACGCTCATCACTCATCACCGCTTTCAGGGTATTATTGGCTCCAACACTGAAAACTACATCACGATGGCGATTGGTAAGATAGCTCTCCGCATCAGAACGGGCTTTTTCATCACGGAAGCGGATCTCTACGCCGTAATTATCAATTTTACGGACAGTAGAATAAGGAATACCTTTTTCACGTAAATCAGTACGCAGGCCATCAATATTCTGCTCTTGCAGTTTGCCTAATGCGGTTTCCATATCCACTTCCATCAGGAAGTGCACACCACCACGCAGATCAAGGCCCAGTTTCATTGGCTCTGCGCCAATCTTACCCAACCAGGTTGGTGTTGCTGGTGCCAGATTCAATGCCACCACATACTGATCGCCCAACGCGGACATCAGAGCTTCACGGGCACGAAGCTGAATATCAGAATTATTGAAACGAGCAAGAATCGCACCATTTTCCAGCGCAATAGATTTACTCGTGATTTGATCTTTCTCTAAAACATTACGGACTTGGTCCAGCGTTTGCTCACTGGCGGCAATGCCTCGCGCGCCAGTGATTTGTACAGCCGGATCCTCACCATAAAGGTTGGGAAGTGCATAAAGCAAACCGATGAGGATCGCAGCGATCAGCATCAGATACTTCCACAAAGGATAACGGTTTAGCACGGCAGTTCCCTTCGGGAAAATCAGAAATTACAGAGCCTTCATTGTACCTTTCGGTAAAACGGCAGCGACGAAATCACGTTTAATAGTCACTTCAGTGGTGTCATTCAGTGCTAAAACGACATAACCCGTATCAGCAACTTTAGTTACACGACCAATCAAACCACCATTGGTCAGAACCTCATCACCTTTGGAAATAGAATCCATCAGTTTTTTATGGTCTTTCGTACGTTTCTGTTGTGGACGCAGGATCATGAAGTAGAAGATCAGACCGAAAACAACCAACATGATGATCAGAGAATATGGACTTCCCTGAGCCGCCGGTGCACCAGCAGATGCCGTTGCTTCAGAAATAATACTCATTAAACTTTTCCCTCATTGTTATCAAAATTGATAGTAATCAAAAAACCAACCGCAATATGCTATACACACTGAGGTCAGTCAATAACCACTTAAGTCAAACATTTAATAGCGGAACCGGTTTACCAATCCGCTGATAAAAATCTTCAACAAACTGTTCAAGATTACCTTCTTCGATGGCTTTACGGATCCCAGCCATTAGACGCTGATAATACCGCAAATTATGGATAGTATTCAGCCTTGCACCGAGAATTTCGTTACAACGATCAAGATGATGCAAATACGCACGGCTATAATTTTGGCAAGTATAGCAGTCACATTGCTCATCCAACGGTGAAATATCTTCTTTATGTTTGGCATTACGGATCTTAATGACACCCTCGGTGACAAAAAGATGACCATTACGGGCATTACGGGTTGGCATTACACAATCGAACATATCAATGCCACGGCGAACCCCCTCCACCAAATCTTCTGGCTTTCCCACCCCCATCAGATAACGCGGTTTGTCCTGCGGGATTTGCGGGCAGACATGTTCAAGAACACGGTGCATATCTTCTTTAGGCTCCCCAACCGCCAGACCGCCTACAGCGTACCCATCAAAACCAATCTCTACCAGACCTTTTACTGAGATATCACGTAAATCTTCGTAAATGCTCCCTTGAATAATACCAAACAAAGCATTTTTATTCTGTAATTCATCAAAACGCTGACGACTGCGAGCTGCCCAGCGCAAGGACATCTCCATCGAACGTTTCGCATAATCCCAATCAGCAGGATATGGCGTACATTCATCAAAAATCATCACAATATCAGAACCCAAGTCATACTGGATTTCCATTGATTTTTCCGGGCTAAGGAAAACAGGCGTACCATTAATTGGATTACGGAAATGTACACCTTCCTCTTTGATTTTACGCATCGCGCCGAGGCTGAATACCTGAAAACCGCCTGAATCCGTTAAAATCGGGCCATGCCATTGCATAAATCCATGCAAGTCACCATGAAGTTTCATGATTTCCTGCCCTGGACGCAGCCACAAGTGGAAAGTATTACCAAGCAGAATTTGCGCCCCGGTTTCTTTCACTTCTTCCGGTGTCATGCCTTTTACTGTGCCGTAAGTCCCCACAGGCATAAATGCCGGCGTTTCCACAACGCCACGTTCAAAAACCAGACGACCGCGCCGAGCTTTACCATCAGTAGTTTGTAATTCAAATTTCACTTAACCTCCAGGCACCAGATAAACAGTCTGATGCTGATTTCATACATTAATTACAATAAATTAAGAAACTTTTTCCTTGCAAGCCAAAGGATTACGGCGAATAAACATGGCATCACCGTAACTAAAGAAACGGTATTTTTCTGCCACCGCCTCTTTATAAGCGCTCATAGTATTTTTATAACCAGCAAATGCAGAAACCAGCATAATAAGTGTCGATTCCGGCAAATGGAAATTGGTAATCAGCGCATCAACAACCTGATATTCAAAACCCGGATAGATAAAAATCTGCGTATCATTAAAAAATGGCGCAATTAACCCATCCTGGCAAGCTCTTGCTGCGCTTTCCAACGAGCGGACTGACGTTGTTCCGACAGCGACAACCTTATTACCCCGGGCCTTACATGCCAGGACAGCATCAACCACATCCTGCGGCACTTCAGCATATTCAGCATGCATAATATGGTCTTCAATGGTTTCCACACGCACTGGCTGGAAAGTACCGGCCCCTACATGCAAGGTAACAAAAACCATTGCCACCCCTTTTTCACGCAGGGCTTCCAATAATGGCTCATCAAAATGGAGACCCGCCGTTGGCGCGGCTACTGCGCCTGGGCGTTCACTGTATACCGTTTGATACAGCTCGCGATCCGCTTCTTCATCAGGGCGATCAATATAAGGCGGCAAAGGCATATGGCCGACATCATCCAGAATGGACAGCACATCACGCGGATCATCAAAACGTATTTCGAACAGCGTGTCATGGCGGGCCAGCATCGTCGCTTTAACGTTCTCACTGTCCCCCAGCAACAGCTCTGCCCCCTCTTTTGGCGCTTTGGAAGCGCGCACATGTGCAAGTACCCGCTTATCATCCAGCACCCGTTCAACCAGAACTTCCAGTTTACCGCCGGTGGCCTTCCGGCCAAAAATACGCGCGGGTATAACCCGAGTATTATTGAAAACCAGTAAATCCCCGGCATTCAGCTTATCAAGAACATCCGTAAAAACACCATGCGTTAACCCCCCTGTTTCACCATCAAGAGAGAGCAGACGGCAGCCACTGCGTTGTGGTTGAGGGTAATGAGCAATCATTTCGTCAGGAAGTTCAAAAGTAAAATCGGAGACTCGCATTGTATTTAATCATTCAGAAAAACAAGCGGACTAGTCTAGTGCCGCAGCTCTGAGGGTGCAACAAATAAGCACATAACTTCGCTGATTTATATTATAATCACCGGATGAATTTTCTCGCTCACCTTCATTTAGCTACTCTGGCTGAAAGCTCCCTGTTAGGGAACCTGATGGCGGATTTTGTTCGCGGTAATCCAGAGGGACAATACAGCGCTGACGTGGTTGCAGGCATTCGCATGCATCGACGGGTTGATGTATTAACAGATACCCACCCGTTGGTTATTCAAGCCCGTTACCTGTTCAGTAGCCAATATCGGCGGGTTGCACCGATTACATTGGATATTATTTGGGATCACTTCCTTTCCCGATATTGGGATAAACTGGTTCCCGATGACTCATTACCGGCATTTATTCACCGTGTCCACAGTCAGATAGAACCTCATCTTTATAAAACTCCCGAAAAATTTCAGGAAATGAATGAGTTTTTATGGTCACAAAACTGGTTGATCCGCTATGCAGATCTTACATTTATCGCAAATGTACTAAATGGCATGGCCCGAAGACATCCCAGATTATCTGCTTTATCGGGATCATTTCAGGATATAGAACAACATTACTCTGACCTTGAAGCATTATTCTGGCAATTTTATCCCTCTATGATGGAAAAAGCACAAAATAAAGATTTTTACAATCTCCCCCAAATGAAACTGGAAACCTCACCCAATTAACAACACGGGTAAAGCGTTATAGTAAAGAAAATAAAAATAAAGTATTGATAGGTAAAATCTATTGCAAAAATTAGTATTTTACCCTTTATTGATGTACGCTAATTCCTTATTCTACATCCAATTTTCACATAAACCCCGGTTAAAACTACAGGAGTAACTCATGGTTCTGGTAACTCGTCAAGCCCCTGACTTTACAGCAGCAGCTGTCCTTGGCAACGGCGAAATAGTTGGGAATTTCAACCTGAAAAAACACCTGAACGGTAAACCTGCCGTTATCTTCTTCTGGCCAATGGACTTCACTTTCGTATGTCCTTCCGAACTGATCGCATTCGACCACCGCTACGAAGAGTTCAAAAAACGCGGTGTTGAAGTTGTTGGTGTTTCTTTCGACTCTGAATTCGTCCACAACGCATGGCGTAAAACTCCTATCGATAACGGTGGTATCGGCGAAGTTAAATATGCAATGGTTGCTGATACTAAACGTGAAATTCAAAAATCATACGGTATTGAGCACCCAGACGCTGGCGTAGCTCTGCGTGGCTCTTTCCTGATCGACAAAAATGGCGTTGTCCGTCACCAGGTTGTTAACGATCTGCCACTGGGTCGTAACATTGACGAAATGCTGCGTATGGTTGACGCACTACAATTCCACGAAGAGCACGGCGATGTATGCCCTGCACAGTGGGAAAAAGGTAAAGAAGGTATGGGCGCATCTCCAGACGGCGTAGCTAAATACCTGTCTCAGAACGCATCTAAACTGTAATCTCAAACGTTACCCATAATTCAGACCAGTTGGCTTCTGCCAACTGGTTTCTTTATCGCTGAAATTCTTCGTTTTGCAGCCTTGCGCACAAAAAATAAACCTTTCTAATAACTATCACCTCTTATAATTAAATTTACAATTAGTTAACATTAAAATTCATGTAAATAAAACAAGCACTTCCACTTTATACAAATCATCCCGCAAAACGACAGGAGTTCACAACATGTTGAAAACATGGAAAACACCACTGGTAATAATATCCTTACTCATCTCTTCCCATCTTTATGCCGCTTCAGAACCCGCCGTTGAAGCTAAGAATGGCATGGTTGTCTCAGCCCAACACCTTGCTTCACAAGTTGGTGTGGATATCCTCAAGATAGGTGGAAATGCTATTGATGCAGCTGTTGCTGTTGGCTATGCCCAAGCCGTTGTAAACCCATGCTGCGGCAATATCGGCGGCGGTGGTTTTATGACAATTCATCTGGCCGATGGCACAAATACTTTTATTAACTTCCGCGAAACCGCACCAAATGCGGCAAGTGCCAACATGTATCTGGACAAAGAAGGCAACGTTGTTAAAGGAGCCAGTTTATATGGCTACCTGGCCGCTGGAGTGCCCGGAACTGTGATGGGGCTGGACAGTACCCTAAAAAAATATGGCAAACTCAGTCGTGAACAGGTCATGGCGCCTGCAATTAAACTGGCACGCGAAGGTTATATATTGACCCGTGCAGACACAGACATTCTGGACACTTCAATCAAACGTTTCCGCAAAGATCCAGAAGCAGCCCGCATCTTCCTGCGCAAAGATGGCTCCCCTTATCAACCGGGCGACAGATTGATACAAACCGATCTGGCAAATACACTGGAATTAATTGCCAACAAAGGGCAAGAAGCGTTCTATCATGGAGATATTCCTAAACGGGTTGCAGAAGCAGCTAAAAAATCAGGCGGCATTATTACCGAAGCCGATTTCGCCAATTATAAGATCTCAGAAACAACCCCCATCACCTGTAGCTATCGCGGTTATAAATTTATCTCTTCACCGCCACCCAGTTCAGGAGGGGTAACAATGTGTGAAACCCTGAATATTCTGGAAGGTTACAACCTCAAAGAAATGGGATTCAACTCTGCTGACTATATTCACACACTGACGGAAGCGATGCGTCATGCCTATATGGACAGAAATACTCACCTTGGCGATCCAGAATTTGTCAAAAACCCAATTGATCGCTTACTAAGTAAGAGCTATGCCGAATCTCTGCGTAAAAAAATAAAACCAGGGGAAGCAACATCATCAGAAAATGTTCAGCCGGGTATTGAACCACATGAGAAACCAGAAACCACACACTACTCTATTGTAGACAAAGAAGGTAATGCGGTTTCAACCACTTATACAATCAATGGGCTTTTCGGTGCTGTCGTTATCGCACCTGGAACCGGTTTCTTCCTCAATGATGAAATGGATGATTTCACGACAAAAATTGGTGAGAAGAACCTGTATGGGCTCGTTCAGGGTGCGACTAACTCTATCGCCCCCGGTAAGCGCCCACTATCATCAATGAGCCCGACACTCGTCACTAAAGACAATAATATATTCCTTGTTCTGGGCTCACCCGGAGGCTCTCGTATTATCTCTATCACTTTACAAACTGCCTTAAACATCATTGATCACGGTATGCCTCCTCAAGAAGCGGTCAATAGCCCCCGTATTCATCACCAATGGTTACCAGATGAAGTTTATTATGAACAACGTGGTGTTTCTAAAGACTCGCTGAATTTGCTGGAAAAAATGGGATATAAGATGGTGGAACAAACACCGTGGGGCGCAGCTGAGTTGATTATGGTTGGTTTACCAAAAGCTGCCGACGCTTCAAATACCGGTTCTTCGGGTAATGATTCCGCCGTATCTGGTCAAGTTCGTGAAAACTATTTCTATGGTGCCAATGATGTTCGACGCCCGGCTGGTGCTGCTATTGGTTACTGATGACAGATAGTTAAAGAAACCAGCAAACTATGTAACAGCGGGATGGAATACCTTTCTCAGGCACGCCATCCCGCACTTTCTCTAACGATCTGACGATGACGAACGGTCAAATAAACGGACCATTGTCACTGATGACTTTGACTTTCTTGTGAACCAGAACGCCCCCAAATACGGTCATAAGCACCAAACACAACCAGAACCAACAGGGAGGGAGCTAACCAAGCTAACCCTTGATCAGCCAATGGTAAACGAGTTGCCCAGTTTGGAAATAAATACACCAAGGTTTCTGATGACTTGATAGCATCTAAAATGCCAAACAGCAGACTGATTAACATAACCGAAGCCAAAATACGGCTGAAATTATTCCACCAGCGCAGAGTAAAACTCAGAACAATCAAAACGATACAAGGTGGATAAATCGCAGTCAGTACCGGAATAGAAATATTGATCAAATGACTCAAACCAAGGTTAGAAGTCAGCATGGAGAATAAACCCAGGATCAAAACCAATGAGCGGTAAGACAGAGGCAGATAACGGCTGAAAAACTCAGCACACGCACAAGTCAATCCAACCGCAGTCACCATACAGGCGACAAAAATCAACACGGCGAGGAAAAGAGCGCCAACACCACCAAAAGTATGCTGAACATAGGCATGCAAAATTACAGCGCCATTTTCCGCATGAGGAATCAATGATCCACTGCCAGAACCCAGTTTGAACAGAGACAGATAAACCAGCACCAGACCGAACCCGGCAATCACCCCTGCCCACGTCGCATAACGGGTCAACAATGACGATGAAGCAACACCTCTTGAACGCGCCGCATTAACGATAACAATACCAAATACCATCGCGCCCAAGGTATCCATCGTCAGATAACCATTAACGAAACCACTGGAGAATGGGATTTGCTGATAAGCATCAATTGCAGGAATTGAGGCCCCCGCAGGCCAAAGTAGAGCAGCAACACCCAGTATACCTAACGCCAGCATTTTAATGGGCGCTAGCACATGCCCGACAGTATCAAGTAAACGACCAGGATAAAGCGAGACAGCAATTACCAGGGCAAAATAAATCAGACTGTAAATAAAGAGCGGTAATTCACCCGAACCGGCAAGGGGAGCAATACCCACTTCAAAAGAAACCGTTGCAGTACGTGGAATTGCGAATAAAGGGCCAACAGCCAGATAACAAACCGTCGCCAGCAGCAACCCCGCAACCTTACCAATGGGTGAACTCAGCTCTTCAATACCACCGCCTACTTTTGCCAACGCAATGATTGTAATGACCGGTAAACCAACCGCAGTGACTAGAAAGCCTAATGCAGCTACCCAAACATATTCACCCGATTGTAATCCCACCATAGGAGGAAAAATAATATTTCCCGCCCCTACAAACAGGGCAAAGGTCATAAACCCTAACGCCCAAATATCCTTAGATGATAAACGATTTGTCATAATAATTGTTAATTTTTTGTTACCATTTTAATGGCTTGAATAATATAAATACCGCCAATAGTTAAGCCTACATTGGCAATATTGAACCCTAATTTAACGATTTATTATCAAAATAATATTCACCAGTATCTGTTGAATACAAAACTATAGTGGTTATTATAGATAGAATCGCCAGCAACTGCCCACAAGTAAAACTTTTATAGCGCTAGAAGGCAATAGATAAACCATAATGCAGAACTATATGCCGCACTCTTTTTCAAAACCAGTGATTGCTGTTAGCTATCATTGAATACACACTATATGATTTGCGTTTTTTTTAACCTGTAAAGCTAATGATTAATTGCGAAGATTAATTATTACTTTTAATCAAACTATCCTTATCTCTTTTACTGGTTATTCTATCCGGTACAATCAATCCTGACAGTAAAGTAAAACTGAAGGTTGCTCCTTGTCCTATTTCACTGGAGATTTCAAGGTGGGAATGGTGATGATGTAAAGCATGCTTAACAATAGCAAGACCGAGGCCACTTCCCCCTGTTTGTCTGGAACGGGCTTTATCTACCCGATAAAAACGTTCGGTCAAACGGGGTAAATGTTCTGCATTGATACCTGGTCCATTATCTTTCACAGTAAACTCAGCACCGTGGGAGTTCTTTTTCCAACTGACATCAATCTGAGTGCCTTTCGGGGTATGGTTAACTGCGTTATAAACCAGATTCGACATTGCACTGCGAAGCTGCTCTTCATTGCCGAAAACTTTTAGTTTTTCACCAATATCAAAATTAATTTTATAGCATTCATTACCAAGCGCAGCGGCTTCCTGACGCAATACCTTAAGTATCAGAGGCACATCAACCACTTCATTCATATCAATCTGAGGAGCGGCTTCAATTTTAGAAAGCTGCAATAATTGCTTCACCAAACTATCCATCCTCCGGGCTTGCTCCTGCATCGTATTCAGCGCTTTATTATTCAGCGAACCAGACACTTCCTGATCTTGCATGACTTCCAGATAACCCTGTAATACGGTTAAAGGCGTACGCATTTCATGGCTGACATTTGCAAAAAAGTCACGGCGGGCATTTTCCAGGGCCCGTTTCTGCGTCACATCCCTGGCAACCATTAATAGTTGCTCTTCAGAGTAAGGCATAACCCTAAACTCAACAGTGAAGCCGTTATTTAACTCTATTGATAACGGACGCGTAAAATCCCTGGAAAGCATATACCGATTAAAATCAGGATAGCGAAGTAAATTAAAAATAGGCTGCCCATGGTCCTCAGGCCAACGGAAACCCAGTAAATGCTGGGCCAAACGGTTACACCAGAAAATATTACCTTCGGTTGTCATCATAACAATGGCATCCGGCAATAACTCAGCGCCACTACGAAACCGTTTGATCAATAACGCCAGTTCACGGCGCCGTTTCCGGTTCCGTTGCTGCATTTGGTGAATACCGTAAAAAATCGGCTCCCATCCCCCTCTTCCCGACGGCGGCAACATCCTGCGATCTAACCATAACCAATCCGAAAGTTTCAGCAAATTATAGCCATGCCATATCAGCGCCAAAAATACCGAAGCAAACAAACACCAGGATAAATGACCAATAAATATCGACAAAATTAATGCAGGCAAACAAAAAAGAAACAGTTCTGAAACCAGTTTTTTCCAGGATAAACGTTCTAACACATCAGGTTCTCCGGTGCGCAAACTCAGTAACGGGTAGAAAAACGATAACCAGTCCCACGAACGGTCTGCACCATTTTATCATGACCTCCAATCTCTAAGACTTTACGTAAACGTCGAATATGGACATCGACAGTTCTGTCTTCAACATAAACATTTGCTCCCCAAACATAATTGAGCAACTGTTCACGGCTGTAGACCCGCTCAGGATGAGTCATAAAGAAATGAAGCAATTTAAATTCGGTCGGCCCCATATCCAGAGCCAGATCCTGGCTGGTTACACGATGGGAAGTGGCATCCAAAACCAAGCCATCCATTTCAATGATATCTTCCATCACCATAGGTGAAATACGCCGCAATACCGCTTTGACTCTGGCAACCAGCTCTTTAGGAGAGAAAGGCTTGGTTATATAGTCATCGGCCCCAACTTCGAGGCCGCGAACCCGATCTTCCTCTTCACCACGTGCTGTCAGCATCATCACCGGAATATCACGGACATTATTATCCCGTTTCATTTGCTTGATTATCTGCAAACCAGAACCCCCGGGGATCATCCAATCCAATAACACCAAATCAGGATAGGGTTCAGACAAACATGCCAGCGCAGAATCATAATCTTCCGCCTCTACCGGCTGATAGCCATTTTTTTCCAGCACAAAACAGACCATCTCACGAATCGGAGCTTCATCTTCAACGACCAGAATACGTCTTATCATGGTTAATCCTGTTAAATATTGAGATAAACGCGACTGAGTTTTAAAAGGCATTATGCGTCAGATTTATGACAGATTTATGAAATCCTGCCTCGGTTATCCTTCACCTGCAATCTGTTTCGCAATAATTAATTTAAACAACTGTCATATTTCATCATGAATGCGAGGCGGCTCGGAGATATATTCACGAAGCCAGATTTAACGGCGACATTTAGAATATAGCCATTATAATCATCATTCACTTTAACCCATTGCGGTGGCACTATGCGTATTATTCACACTTCGGACTGGCATCTTGGTCAATATTTTTTTACAAAAAGCCGGGCTGCTGAACATCAACATTTTCTGCGTTGGCTGATTAAACAGGTTGAAAATTACCAGGTCGATGCATTAATTGTTGCCGGAGATGTATTTGATACCGGCTCACCACCCAGTTACGCCCGTGAATTATATAATCGCTTTGTTGTTGAACTGCAACCTACTGGCTGTCAGTTAATTATCTTGGGTGGTAATCATGATTCCGTGGCAACGTTGAATGAATCAAAAGAGCTGCTTTCCTGCCTGAATACCACCGTTATTGCAAATGCTGACGAAGATCCACAAAAACAGATAAAAACACTTAACACTAGGGAAGGTCAAGCTGGCGCCATCCTCTGTGCAATCCCTTTTCTGCGACCAAGAGATATTATGACCAGCCAGTCGGGCCAGTCAGGAGAACAAAAACAACTGGCATTACAGGAAGCGATTGCAGAACACTATGATCGACTCTATCAGCAAGCATGTAAGTTACGTGATGAGTTGAATTTACCCTTACCTGTTATTGCCACCGGGCATCTCACCACCGTTGGTGCCTCTGCCACAGATTCAGTCCGGGATATTTATATTGGTACACTTGATGCCTTCCCGGCACAAGCTTTCCCACCGGCGGACTATATTGCACTTGGGCATATTCACCGGCCGCAACTCGTCGCCAAATCTGAACATATTCGCTACAGCGGTTCCCCCATACCACTCAGTTTTGATGAAGTCGGGCAGGAGAAAAGTGTCTGTTTAGTGGAATTTACCCAAGACAAATTGGAATCCATTAAACTTTTACCCATTCCTCAATATCAGCCTATACAACTTATCAGGGGTGATCTGCAACAAATTGAACAACAATTACAAACGTTTAATGACTATAAAGGTGAGCGACCCGTCTGGCTGGATATTGAAGTTGCCACACAAGATTACCTCCACGATATCCAAAAAAGAATTCAATCAATGGTTACAAAACTTCCTGTCGAAGTCATTCTGCTGCGGCGTAGTAAAACACAACGGCACAATATGCTGGCACAAGAAAACAGAGAAACCCTGACAGAACTCAGCGTTAACGAGGTTTTTACCCGGCGGCTTGAGCAATCAGAACTTGAAGATGAAGAACACAAAAAACGTCTGACCACCCTTTTCGAACAAACACTGAATAATCTCTATCAGGATAAAAACAAGGAGGAACAGGCATGAAAATTCTGAGTCTGCGGCTGAAAAACATTAATTCATTACAAGGTGAATGGAAGATTGATTTCACAACAGAGCCGTTTGCCAGCAGCGGTCTGTTCGCCATAACCGGCCCTACCGGTGCGGGTAAAACCACCTTACTGGATGCCATCTGCCTTGCGCTTTATCACGAAACACCGCGATTGACAGTTTCGGCATCACAAAATGAGCTGATGACCCGCCACACAGCAGAATCCCTGGCTGAGGTTGAGTTTGAAGTGAAAGGTGTCGCTTACCGCGCTTTCTGGAGCCAACGGCGAGCGCGCAACCAGCCGGACGGCAATCTGCAAGCCCCGAAAGTGGAACTCGCATTCAGCAGCAACGGCAAAATTCTGGCAGATAAGATCCAGGATAAGAAAGAGAAAATTATCGAAATTACCGGATTGGATTACGGTCGTTTCACCAAATCCATGCTGTTATCCCAAGGCGACTTCGCTGCTTTCCTCAATGCTCAGCCCAATGAACGGGCTGATTTATTAGAAGAATTAACCGGTACTGAAATTTACGGTATTTTATCCCAGCAAATTTACCAGCAACATAAAGAAGCCCAATCAGAACTGAGTATTCTGCAAGCCAAAGCCTCTGCCATTGATTTGTTAACGGAAGAACAGCATCAACAATATCTCGAGCAACAGCAACAACTCGCTGATTCTGAATCACAGCTGAATCAACAAATTAAAACCCTGCAACATTCGGAGCAATGGTTGATCCGTGAGGAAGAACTTCAACAATTTGCTACTGAAAATCAGGTTATTTTACAACAGGCAGAAAACGCGCTTACCCATGCAGAACCGCAACTGCAAAAACTGGCTAACAGTGAACCAGCAGAAATACTTCGTCCATTATTGGATGACAAAAACCGAACTCAATATGAGCATCAGAGAATCAATAAGCAGTTGGAAGATATGCATCAGCAACTTCAACAACAGCAGCAGACATTCACGCCGATACAACAAAAAGCGACTGATGCCGATTCTGCCAGAGAAGCACATCAACAACACCGACAACAACAAGAAAAACTGATATCAGAACAGGTGATCCCATTGGATCATCAGATTGATGGTCAGACTAAAGATCTTAATCTTACCCTGCAACAAATCGGCGAACAGAAAGTAGCATTTGAAAACAATGACCAGCAATATAACGCGGCAAATCAGCACGCCCTATCATTAACTAATCAAAGAAAACAACTGGAAAACTATTTCGAACAGCAGGTTTATCATCAATATTTCGGTGAAAAAATTGCTTTCTGGCAACACCAATTCTCCTGGTGGCAAGAGCAGCAGCAACAGATTGATCACCAGACTCAAAAAATTGACAAGCTCACCACCGAAATCACACAGCTCAACACTAGTCTGCATAAACAAGAAGCAGACCTAAAACAACAGATTGAAAATAACCAACCACTGAAACTGGCGTTTGAACAAGCAGAACAGCAATTTTTTCATCTGCAAAAGCAATATTCACCGGAAAGATTACAAAAACAATTAATTGAACATCAGGCACAACTGCCGCTGCAACATAAACTGGAAATACTGTCCCCGCAGATCCTGCAATTACAAGCCATGATTGCCAGTAATCATGTTCGTTTACAACAACCGGAAAGATTATTAAAGGAACTTCCTGTTCAAATTGAAGCTATTGATAAACAACTCTCAGACAAACAGCAACATTTAGCAGATCTTTCTCAACGTATTCAGTTAGAACAAAAAATTGTCAGCCTGGAAAAAGAACGGGCACAACTCAAAGAAGGCGTTCCTTGTCCACTTTGCGGTTCTGAACATCATCCGGCTATTCAAGCTTATCAAAAGATTGAATTGCCAAAATCAGAACAACGGCTAAAAGATTTACGTCAGGAATGTGAAGAACTACAAACTACCAAAATATCGTTAGTTAATAAAAACGAGTTTCAACAGCAACAATACAACCATATTTTGCAAGAAGTTGCTGACGCTGAACCAAAATTGAATTCATTAATTCAACAATGGCAGCAAACTTGCGAAACATTACAAACTGAAATTTCTCCTTCAGATAAACCGGCGCTTGAAGCATTTGTACAACAGAACCAATCGGCTTATCAGCTTTGTCTGGCCCAATTAGCCGAGTTTGAACTGGCAGAAAAAGAACATCAAAAAACAGAAAAAACACTAACAATACATACAGAACAGATTAAAAAAATGGAGCAAGGCATTGAACTAAATAAACAACAATACAATGCCCTGAAAAAACACCTGTCTGAACTGCAACCAGAGATACAGCAACAACAGAGTAAGCTGGCTGATATTATCGAAAAAATGACTTCTGAATTACAGGAATATGATTTATCACTGCCGATCCTGAATGATGCTGAAAACTGGCTGCAACAACGTAGAAATGAGTGGCAGGTATATCAAAACTGCCGTGAAAATTGGCAACAGATTCAAAAAGAACAAGCCATCGTTCAAAACCAGATTGAATCACTGAGTAAACAAAAAGAAGAATATGCATCCCGTTTAAACGTATTTAATCAAAAAGAACAACAACAGAAACAGCAACTCGCAGATACGCAACAGCAGCGCCAAAAACTATTTGGTGAACAGTTGGTCGCGAAAATTACTCAGGCATTACAGCAACAATCTCAGCAGTTGGAAGAAGAGTACAAACAGATACTGTCATCTCTGCAACAGGCACAATCCAGTATCAACCAGCTTACCGGCGCAATTCATGAGACAGAAAAAAACAGCAAACAAGCTGAACAACAAAAACAGCTGGCAGAACAGAATTTCAACTCTGCGTTAGCAAAAAGCATATTTGCCGATCAGAGTACCTTTGAAGCCGCCCTATTATCACCAGAGCAACGTAAAGCGTTGCAACAACTCAAAGAACAGCTCGAACAACAACAGATACAGGTCAAAGCCTTGTGTCAAAAAGCAGCAGAAGCCCTGCAACAACATCTGAAAAATCGCCCTGAGTTACTTGCTCAACATACAAAACCACAATTGACTGAACAGTTGGAAAACATCACTGATGAGCTGAAAAGAAACACCTTACAACAAGGAGAATTGAGAAACCTGCTTAGTAATGACGCAGTACGCCGCCAACAACAAAAATCCTTGCTGGAAGAGATCAACCATTGCCAACAAAATTATGATGACTGGAGTTACCTTAATAACCTGATTGGTTCAGCAGATGGCGCTAAATTCCGCCGTTTTGCCCAAGGGCTAACACTGGATCATCTGGTTCATCTTGCCAATCAACGGTTGAGAAAACTTCACGGACGCTATTATTTGCAACGCAAAAACAGTGACGGTCTTGAACTACAAGTTGTTGATACCTGGCAAGCCGATGCCATTCGTGATACCAAAACCCTTTCCGGTGGTGAAAGTTTTCTGGTCAGCCTCGCTCTGGCTTTAGCTTTGTCTGACTTAGTCAGCAATAAAACCTGTATTGATTCACTGTTCCTGGATGAAGGCTTTGGCACACTTGATCCAGAAACCCTCGATATTGCGCTTGATGCTCTGGACCATCTGAATGCTTCCGGGAAAACCATTGGTGTTATAAGCCACGTCGAAGCCATGAAAGAACGGATCCCAGTACAGATTAAGGTTAAAAAAATTAATGGACTTGGAATAAGTAAACTTTCACCTGAGTTTCGTTATGATAAACAATAGCGGAAAATAATAAAAAACCATCACTAAAATGAAAGCGCCATGGCAGGATTCCACTTTGTTTATCCTGCCATATTTAATTCATTTATCAACGATTCTATACTCCGTTTATTTTACATTTACCTAACTT
>NZ_AYSJ01000002.1:180580-224329 GCF_000517265.1 Photorhabdus khanii NC19 | reverse complement strand
CGCATTTAATCGAAAACCATCAACCATTAATAACAAGTTGAAAAGAAATCCACACATAAAATAATATTATCCGAACAGATAGGTATTAAAGTACTTTCTCGCCGGTTATTTTACGGATAAAATCCTAAAAGTAACACAATAAACAAAGGATAAAACGATTAATTTGGCAGGATTTAAGCCTTGAAAAAGAAGGTGATTATCCGAAAAAAAGCAAGGGGTATTTTTCAAGACAGGATCCCACTTTGTTTATCCTGCTATATTTAATTCATTTATCAGCGATTCTATACTCCGCTTATTTTACATTTACCTAACCTACCATCATCATTTAAAAGCATAAATACAGCGGTATTAAAGTTTTTATATCAAGGATGGATTTAACTCAATAAATGCAACTTTTCAAAAGGAGAGTTAATCGCATTTAATCGAAAACCATCAACCTTTAATAACGAGTTAAAAAGAAATCCACACGTAAAAGAATATTATCCGAACAGATGGGTATTTAAACGCTTTCTCACCGGTTATTTTACGATGAAAACCCTAAAAAAGGAATAAAACGGTTAATTTAGCAGTATGTAAGCCCTGAAAAATGAGGGATGATTAACGTTGATTAAAGGTAAAACGCGATAGCCGATAATGATTAAACTTAATAAAAACCAGGCGGTAAAATATCAGTGAAAACAACGATGAAAACTTTATATCGATTAAAACCATAAGTTAAAACAATGACTTTTAAACAGTTTAAACTGCGCGGGTGGTTTCCCTTTGTTTCTCCTGCCGTGTTTAATTCATTTATCAGCGATTCTATATTCCGTTTATTTTACATTTACCTAACCTGCCATCATCATTTAAAAGCATAAATACAGCGGTATTAAAGTTTTTATATCAAGGATGGATTTAACTCAATAAATGCAACTTTTCAAAAGGAGAGTTAATCTCATTTAATCGAAAACCATCAACCTTTAATAACGAGTTAAAAAAATCCGCACGTAAAATAACATTTTCGAAAAAATGGGTATTTAAGCGCTTTCTCGCCGATTATTTTACGGTGAAAACCCTAAAAATAACACAATAAAAGCAAGGGATGTTTTTATCTCATCAGGCCATTTATTTACTGATTTATGAAAACCAAATAAAAGGGGTGACTAATGAAAACCGCTCAGGATTACCAGTAAATCTTATCGTAAACGATATAACGGTAATGAAAAAAGGGAAAAATCGAACAACAGAGTCAGTAAAGATAAAAAGTGGGTATGAATTAACTTTCGTTAAAGGTAAAACACGATAGCCGATAATGATTAAACTCAATAAAAAGCAGGCATTAAAAGTGGTAAAACAACTATGAAAACTTTATACTGACTAAAACCATAAGTTAAAACAATGACTTTTAATAACAGTTTAAGGCCTGCACATTATAAAAACGCAGGAAAAATTAAAACCAATCAGTTGTGATTTTAGCTGGAAAAAATAATCAAAAGTATCCATATTCTCTCCGTTCATTATGAGGCGGTGGCGAATGTCACACTCGCCAATATTGCCAGGACGGCAGCTAAAATGTCCACCAGTTCAATCAGCGCAGCAGCAATGGTGACGAGGATAACAACAGCAACTTCGGCAATAATCACAACCACTTCCAGCATTCCTTCACCCACCTTTTTCAATATTTGCATCCAGCTCATGTTTTTTAGGTCTTCCAGGGTGATATCTGAGCCCTGTTGCACGGTCTGCCTCCGGGCTTTTATCTCATCTTGCGTCCAGGTCACGATTTTCCCTGTTTGTTCACTGACCCAGGAAAAAGCGTAGCTGACCTGATGGGTTATCGAGTCAATAATCTCGTTACATACCCACTGGCCGGTTTCATTGAACCATGCCCCAAACTGAGCAAGGAGCTCACGGGTACTGTTACGGATATAATCTAACCCCTGTTCTGTCAGGCCACTTCCTGCCCGAGAATAACCCAGTCTTCATAGCTGGGTAAGAATAGACCAGGGGGAAGTACTGACAAGCAGCAGGTTTTTAGCCAGGGGTTGCGGAATGGTCCCCGCCACGCCCTCTTCGGGAGGAGCGAGCGGGTAAGGAGCTATCGTCAGGCGGAGAACCGGGCGGCAGGGGGCCAATGGTATCGGATTTTGGTTGGTTTTTGGCGAAAGCAATTATACCCAATCATCATGCTGTTCAAATTCCCCTCATAAAACGTCAACAGCCCCTAGTTTGTGAGTTTTTAAAAAATATACCATTGTTCAAATAATAACATTTGTTATTATATTTATCATAGTAATAACTTTGTTTTTAGTATTATATGTTGTTTTTTGTGTTTTTTTTATTTGTTTTTGAATTTAAATTTTGTATTTTTTTATTTACTAAAAAATGATGTTGATGTTATTATACTTTAAGTTGATATTTACGTGAGTTTATTTTTATAAAGGTTAATTATTAAAGAAGTTGTGTAAAAGCATTTCACTATTTGGAGAAATTGTTTATAGAGTGAAAAATTATTAATCTAAATAGTGAGTGGGGTTTAATTTTTATGTTGTTATGAAGAGCTCTTAATTCTTGCAGAACAAGGTGATATGCAAAATAATTTATTATTTTTTACATGCAAAATATTAATTGTTTAGTATGGTATATTTATAAGCATGTCTACAATTAATTATTTATCAAACTGAGCTGAAGTTTTATTACCTAAAATAGGCAGGTATTTTTCTTTGAGTTGAATATGAACTGGTGCGTGGTTTTTTATTTTATACGGAATTTATTCTTGGATAATGTTTATTATATTGATTGGTTAATGGTCCATGAACAATAAATCTTCATCTTTATTATTTATCGTTTTAATGGCTTTTCTTTCTATGGGAGGGCTGGTTTCATCGGATATATTCCTACCCGCCTTGAGTAAAATGGGAAACTATTATCACGTTAGCGAATCTAGTATACAAAGTGCAATAGCTATATTTCTATTTGGCATAGCCTTTTCTCAACTTATTTATGGGCCATTAAGTGATTGTTTAGGAAGAAAAAAGGTTCTTATTTCTGGAATGATTATATGGTTGATTTCAACAATCGGTATTTTTTACAGTACGCATATTAATGAGTTGCTATTATTGCGTTTATTCCAAGGAGTAGGCGCTTGTGCTGGTATTACATTAAGTCGTGCCATTATTAATGATTTGATGGGAAAGGAAGAAGCAGCCAATTTGTATCTGATTATTTTCCCTTTTGTGGGAATGTCACCCGCTGTCGCACCAATGATCGGCGGTGTGTTAAGTGAGTATTATGGCTGGAAAGCCTGTTTTTTATTTCTTACTTTATTTATAACAGCTACGCTTATATTGTGCTTGCTAGTTCTGAAAGAATCACTGCCAGTGAAAAAACGCCAAAAATTGAGTGTTAAAAATGTATTGGTTAGTACTTACCAAGTGATAATAAATAAAGAGTTTCTTTACTATGCAGCAATACCTTGCTTCGCTTATACGGCATATTTTTCTTATTTGATTGAATCTCCATTTATTCTTACAGCTATGGGATTACCGGAAAAATATGTTGGTTACACCTATATAATGCTCTCTTTGAGTTATGTGTTGGGTAATCTTACCGCTAAGAAATTAAGTCGTCAGCAGGGCATGAGAAAGACGATTTCTCATGGCTATCTCATCTTTGCTGTTGGAGGTATTGCTTTCACGATACAAATGTTTTTTAGTTCCTACCCATTGATAACTTCTGTGCTAACAATATCAGTATTGACTTTCGGTAATGGTTTTTTGCTGCCACTTGGTACTGCATCGGCAATTTCCACTCATTCTCAGGCGGCTGGGACAGCTTCCGGCGTAATGGGAACATTGCAATTAGGTAGTGCAGGACTGGCATCATTGCTTATTGGTTATATATCTCACCATGAACCTATTAAAGTGGCATCTATCATCACAGTTGTTTCCTTGGTCGGTAGTATTATTTATATAACTGGTAATAGAGGTGATAAAAAAAATTGAAGCTATGAGAGCTGGAGCCAATTTTATTGATAGTTCTCTATCAGGGATGGGAAAAGGTGCCGGAAATCTCAATTTGGAAAGCTGGCTATCATTTCTCAATCTGAGCCAAAATAGTAAACAATATGACCTTGAACGAGTATTTAATCAGGGCAACCGCACGAATGCTCAAATATCGCCCAAATCGTGGTGATCAAAAAACGTTCGCGATCTTGCCTTGGATAGGATCCCACTTTGTTTACCCGGCTATATTTAATTTATTTATCAGCGATTCTATATTCCACTTATTTTACATTTACCTAATTTCCCATAATCATTTAAAAGTGTGAATACAGAGGTATTAGAGGACGAGATTCCGGTGTGTGAGTATATTCAGACCTTGAAAAGCGGCGAAGGAAATTTGGCTGGCCTGTATGCTTCAGGCTAGAGGCTTTTTGAGCGAAACCCAAATATGCTGAAGGACTTTAGTGAGCTTGAACAAACTATTGATAAAATTATTAAGAACATAACATTAAAATATTATTTCACATAATTTAATAAGCATTTATTCTAATCATTCTTCTATTCTATTCAAAACATTTTCAGATTTTTACTTTATTGCCATATGAATTTTTCATTAAGTCACAGCAACATCATGAAATATAAAAAACCTCCAGAGTAAATATATTAAAAATAGCTCACAGACATTAATCCCCTTATACAAAAATAATTAATCCTGTAAGTTATAAAAACACTCCATTATTATTTTTCTGAACTAGACTATAATTTTCACCAATTGAGAAAAGTCACCCGCATGATAATTTAACATGTTAATTACATAAAAATATCATTTAATTCAAGAGGAGTATATGAACCAACAAAATGATTTTAAGGCTTTTTCCATTAGTGATAATGCTAATGTAGTGAGTCAAGAAAAATATGAAGAAAGTCAAAATATTCAGACTGGATTTCCACAAAATGATATCTCCACCCATGTATTAAATAAGGTATTACGCCAATCATCAACAATAGCCTCTGTTGTAGCTAATTTTATTGCGACACAATTTAGTGATGATGTTTTGGATGATGGTAGAGGAGTGGATAAGGGTCGAATACTTCTGACAAACCAGAGTGATGCACTACAAGATCTAAAAGGCTCATTTATGGGCGATAATGAAATAGCAAGAACCACTGAAGGCGTTTTTGTCGATGGTGGCGTAGTAACTGGTACATTTGGAGCCGAGAATAATGCCATTGGTCGTAAAACCATATTTGACGCAACACGGGTAGCCCGGACAAGTCATGAAACAAGACCTCGCAATATCGCATTTAACTACATCGTAAAGGCAGAATAATAATGACACAAGAAGATATTTTAGATTCAGAAACCGCCATATTAGGTGAAGACGGATTAGCGACTCAAGCTGGCTGGATAAAGGTTTATCATGCTAATACTTATTCGAGGGAATTCACTGGGACTGATTTCGAATATGTTGCAGAAGGTGTAGGTTTGTCAGCACATTCTTATCTTGACGCGCCAGACCTTCCCGATACTGATAATATGGCGGTGCGCCGCAGTGAGGACGAAAGTTATTGGGAAATTATACCTGACCACCGCGGGAAAATAGCTTACAACACGCAAACAGGTGCACAACAAGAAGTGACTGAAGTGGGTGAATTACCAGAAACATTGACATTCAAACAACCGGCTACCGAGTTTGATAAGTGGGATGGTGAAATATGGGTAACAGATGTTGAAGCGCAAAAAGCCAGTCAAATTAAACAGGCAGAACAACAACGTGCCATATTTCGCCAACAAGCCGATGAAGTTATGACTGTGCTGCAATATGCGGTTGAAACTGAAATGGCATCGGAAGCTGAAAAAGCGTTATTGCTGGGTTGGAAAAAGTATCTGGTATTATTAAGTCGGGTTGATATTTCATCATCACCCGATATTAACTGGCCTGAAAATCCGCAAGAATAATAGCATTAAAGTTTTATCGTCTTTAGATATTGATAAATCGCTATTTTTTAATCAGCTCTTTGGCTTAATAAAAGCTCGTATAAAAACGAGCTTATTAATATTTTATGCGTAATCGGCGTGAATTATAGGTTAATCCTCAGTAACAAGTTCCAATATTTGCTGCCTGACATGTTCGAAAATGAGTGAGCCAATCTCTGCACTCGCACCGGATGTTCTAGAAAGAACCCCTCTCGTTGAAAATTCTTCTTTAATCGGTATCTGATAAATCCCTGCACGCGGGGGTTTTTCATGGTCAACCCGCTCAGCTCTAACCAAATCTGGACGCAAATGAAGCATCAAACTCGTTTCTGTCAACCCGGCATGCTCAGCGTGCCAGCCGGGAAAATCAGTCAAATGTTCACGAGTCCAGGCATCAGACACCAAACTCCACCAGCTAAACACGATAACGGAACGATCTTTAAAGTGACCCGCTGTCCGTAATTCGTCTACCGCCTCGAAAATAAAACCTTCATTCTCGTAATGACCATTAATGATCACAAGTTGCTTGAAAGGTAATGAGCACAAACTCTTAATTGCCCGGCTCATATAAGTTGTAAATGTTGATCCATCGACGTAAATCGTGCCGGGAAATTCCAGTCCCCCCCCACTCTGTGGCAATGATCTTACCGATAATGGCTGTACCGGCAATGTGAACCCACCAATATCATTCGCCAATACGCGGGCAAATGCTTCAGGGATCACGGCATCCACATTCAACGGCAAATGAGGCCCATGCTGCTCAATACCGCCAATCGGCCATATCAAAGTCTTACCTTCAACCGCAGTTAAAACCTGCTCGCTGGTCAGTTCTGCAAATTCTCTCACTTGATCGTAGCTCATAATATTGTCCCTTCTGCTAATACTTTTTTGATGTCGTGACTTGAGCATATTCATGAACAATACGCCGTAGTGTTTTGTACATATGCCGGTGAAGGGCGGTGTAAACTTGCACAGTATTCGCGCCTGCAAGCATGTACTCATGGACGTCATTACCATCCTGCACACCTCCCGATCCAAGTATCGGAATTGTCAGCCCTCGTTTACGCAGGTTATAGATCGCGGCAAGCACCAACGGTTTTATCCCTGGCCCGGAGTATCCGCAAACCCCATTAAGCAAAGCCTCACCACTCACTCCGTCGAATACGATCCCCGAGATGGTGTCGCTCAACGTTATCGAATGAGCACCGCCTTCTATGGCAGCCTGAACACGCCCATACAAATTGTCTCCAAGCGCGAGTTTGACAGAAAAAGAGGTATCCACCCGCTCTCTCACCGCTTTCGCGTAGTTGAATACACGTTCCGGTGTATCTTCCATAAAATCATCTGCATGCAAGCACGAAATGCCCAATTCCAAGGGTGCATCGGTTACCTCTGAGATACGAGCAGCCAATGAACCCAGCTCCCCAGGCGATTCTGCATGGATCGAGACTATCACCGGAAGCTGTTCATTTTTAAATTCACGGAGAATGGTCAACCAATGTTCAACTGTTTTCTTCGAGTAAGTCGTATTGTTCAACATCCCTGTACTGATGGAATAGGTCTTTTCTGTATGTAATTTTTCCGAATTCGGGTAAATGGTTTTTGTCACAACCGCCCCTGCGCCGTGAACAATAAACTGGCGAATATATTTATCCTGATCAGAAAGCAGACCCGATCCAACAATTATGGGGTTTTTTATCTTCATGCCCAAAACATCATAGGTTTGTTCGACAACTTGATTTTTCATCTCAACTCCATGAATTAACTTATTCAAGCAAACCCGCTATTAATCAACCCCCAATAGAACAGGCAATGCTCCCAAAGGTGCTCAATAGCTGCTACTCAACTGAAAGTTTCTGAAAATCTCACCAATCTGCCACGGATTATTACGAAAATCGTGAATATCCAATTTCGATAAATTGCAAACATGTTCCAATCCCTTTAATAAATGACTACCACCGCGCACAATCGGCAGTTGAGTGATCAGCAGTACAGGCCGTTTCAGGGCCGAGGCCCAACCAAGTTCAATATGTGTGCCATCAGTACGCAATAATTCTTCACCACAATGAACCGGAAGAATGGGCATGAAAAAATCACACTGTTGCATCCATTGGAAATCCCGTTTTGATACCATCTCCGGCGTATAATTGGGTGTATCAATGCCAAATCTCTCAGTCAAATGTGCCGATAATACATTGCCATTCAATGCCTTTACTGTCTTAACCGCTAACTGGATAGTCATTCTCAGCTCTTCATGAAAACCACCATCATAAATCGCAGACTGAATAGGCCCACCAATGAAAACACTTTTGTTTGCCAACGGCATAACACACCCCTTAATTTCCGTTAATCCCGTTTGATCTAGCTATACCGTGGAAGAAGGTTGTTTTCCTCAAGTTCATCTAAGCTATCCACAAACGCCAAATAAACTTTTTCCAGATGAGTGTCATCGTGTGCATCAGAGATAAACCAGCATCGCCACTCCCAGATATAAACACCTCTCATCAGCAAGTTGTAGTAAAGCAAGTCCATGTTGTCACGATGAATTAATCTAAAAAATGAGGAGAACGATCTTGCCTCAATGGGAACCCGGCGATTCAAGAACAGACGATTCAAACGTAAAACAAATGATTCAGTACGCTGTGTCAGTGCCTGAGTAAAAGATTCCCCTCGCCTCTTGATCTCCAGCAAAGTGGCTTTCGCTGCGGCCATGGAAAGTGGATGTTGAAAATATGTTCCACCAAAGAATGTCGGCTCCGCTGCCGGGAAGCTGTCATCGTTGAAATTCCAGTTTCCACCGTCAATCGAATCAAGCCTATTTCCCCTGCCGGTAATCACGCCCAACGGCATTCCACCTCCTATCGTTTTGCCATAAGTCACAATATCAGCCTCGATCCCAAATAATCCTTGGATACCGGCAGGGTGAGATCTGAAACCTGTCACGATTTCATCTAATATCAACAGAATATCTAAGTCTCTGGTCACTTGGCGCAAACGTCTCAAGTAATCTGGATTACTGAGACTAGGGTCACGCGTTGGTACAGGTTCTACGAGCACAGCCGCAACTCTAGTGCGATTGACTTTGAGAAACTCAATAGCGTCATTGGAGCCAAATTCAAACACCGAAACATCAGCAACCATATTCTCAGGTATGCCCACCGAAACGGGTTTTGCAACACTGACATCATCATATTCACTGGCTTTAGCCAGTACTGCATCCCAATGCCCGTGGTAACTGCTGGAAAAAAGTACGATGTGATTTCGACGAGTGAGCGCCCGCGCTGCCCGAACCGCATTCATGACCGCTTCTGTTCCACTATTCACAAAAGCCACACGATCCATGCCAGTAATCTCTTTGATAAGTTCAGCCACTTCCAAACCTATCGCGTGACGGGTTCCCAAACCAAAACTGTTGTTTATTTGCTGAGTGAGCGCTTGAATAATGAAGGATGGGCTATGCCCAAACATGTGTGCGCCAAATCCCATTGTCATATCAATGTAATCATTACCATCAATATCCTGGACAACGGCCCCCTCAAACTTAGTGCATACAATCGGGTAAAGCAGTTCCTTTATGGAGGGTTTAAATCCAATACCAGAACGGCTATCTGCAATATTTTCACGTACCGCTACCGAATGCGTTTTTGACTGAATCGTTCGCTGGTTATATCTGGATATGAATGAAGCCAGATATTTTCTTCTCTCCTCAGATTCGATGGATGGCGCACTTCTCGACATCCATTGGAAAAAGCGTTCTTTCTTAACATGTGGAATATCTATCGCGGCTGCCTGATCAGGAGTTCTTTCTTGATCAATCAATACTTTTTGGGGTTGAATTGCCGAATCATTATCTTCCCCGGCACTTTTTTTATCTGCCATCAACACATATTCACTGAGTTGACGAACCGTTTGTAATTCTGCAAAAAACTGCCGTACCGAAAGTTTTATACCAAATCGTTTATGGATGGGATCCAGCACTTCGAATAATAAGAGTGATTCCGCGCCCAATTCAACCAACGGTATTTCCAGTTTTATCTCTTCTCTCGGTAAACCAAATGTTTCTGCAAAAATAGTTATTATCTCTCTCTGAATAATTTCAATATCACTCATATCAACCTCACCTTCTTTAAAATGAAGACGATCTCTACCGTGTTTACAACTCAGATTACTGTTCTTTCAAATGGATAAGTCGGAAGCGGAAGCCGTTTGCGATGTTCGTTCTGGTAAAAAATACCCCAATTGATATTTTCCCCAGCCTGCCAAGAAAAAGCAGGCGAAATATAGGTGTCTTGCAGTCCGATCAATTCGGGAACCACCACAATAGCCTTATTTAACAGGCCTGATAGCAGCTCATGGATATCACGTGCGACAATCATCTTTCGTATTGGTAAATGTCGTCGGCCTCGCTGCAAGGTAAATGCAACATCAGCGATATTCACCTCCGGGCACTGCTCAAGATATTTCACCAGATCCAAGATTTTGTGCGTTAACGCCGCCTCAGTACGTGCACTCAGCGGGATCAGATGCGCCGCCTCTTGGGAAGGCATATCCGGTTTTCTCGCCGGTGGCCCGGCAACCACAACATGCACATTTGTGCCACCTATTCCAAATGAGCTAACCCCAGCAATTCTGGAGGAATGACCGCTATTCCAGGCCCTGGATTCGGCAGGGACATAAAACGGGGATTCAGGCGCCCGAAGTTCAGCACAGGGATATTCACAATTCATTGAAGGGGGAATAATGCCTAAGTTAACAGCGTAGATGGCTTTTATCAGTCCGGCGATACCCGATGCACAATCAGCATGACCAAGATTGGATTTAATTGAGCCTAAAGCACAAGCTCTGGCAGAGACGCCTTCAAACACCCGCCCCAACGCCCGTAATTCAATCCCATCACCAACTGGCGTACCGGTGCCGTGCGCTTCGATCAAACCAATCTGATCGGCCCGTACATCAGCAGCAACAAGTGCACGACGGATCACCTGCT
This sequence comes from Photorhabdus khanii NC19, assembly GCF_000517265.1. GTDB lineage: Bacteria > Pseudomonadota > Gammaproteobacteria > Enterobacterales > Enterobacteriaceae > Photorhabdus > Photorhabdus khanii. Next base: position 213,381 of record NZ_AYSJ01000002.1, on the reverse strand, counting down.
CCTGTCCTGAAACACCCGGTGCGCTATAACCCGCCTTATTAGCGCCATCGTTGTTTATTGCCGATCCTTTGATAACCGCCAGAATAGGTTCACCATTGAGCAGAGCATCTTCCAGACGGCGCAATACCACGAATGCCGTCGCATCAGAGAAAATCGTACCGTCGGCTCTCTCGTCAAACGCACAAACCCGTCCCGTCGGAGACAATATGCCGCCTTCATGATAAATATATCCAACATGAGCGGGATACCTGACGCAAACACCGCCAGCCAGAGCCATGTCACTTTCACCTAACAGCAGACTGTTACAAGCCATATGTACAGCAACAAGCGAGCCTGAACAAAAAGTTCCTACGCTCACAGCCGGTCCTAAGCAATTGAGCTTATACGCAACACGAGTTGCCAAGGCATCAATAGAACTTCCCCCAAACAGCAGCATCGCGTCAGCCGGAGAATTGTTCAGCGTCGGCACATTTGCGTGCCAGGTACTTTGGCGAGAACCAACAAAAACCGAACAGAGTCCCGCGTCCGCACCGCTTGCATAACCGCTCAGTTCAAGCGCCTCATGGCAAACCTCCAGGCAAATCCGTTGTTGGGGATCCATTTTCGACACTTCCCTTGGCATGAGTTGAAAATAGCCGTAATCAAACTTTTCCGGATCCCGAAGGTATGCACCACGCGGAACGTAATGCAATCCTTTTGCATCCGCATTAATGCCCCTATCATGAAGCTCTGTATTGGTATAACCAGAAATCAGTTCCCGTTTCGCTAAGATTGCATCCCAAAGCGCCTGACTCGAATCCGCATTAGGAAAACGCCCAGCTATACTGGTGATCGCGATATCTGTTGAATAGCGCATTTGTGTTTTTGATTTCATTCCCTTCCCCGAACAAGTTATTCTTGCCAATTCAAGCTACAGCACACCACCTTCATTTCGCTTTTTCTTTACCTGCATCGCAAAGGTCACCACTGTGCTGAATTCGAAAAGATCAACCATAGATACAACAACATTAAAATGAGTATTAACCTGTCGCACCAATTCGGCCCCCACTAATGAATCGCCCCCTAAATCGAAAAAGTTCGATTCATGATCAACAGGACAACGCAGTAGATCACACCAAATAGCCGTCATATCATCGATGATGGCTTCGTCTGATGTAATGGGAGGCGTCTTTACAGGCTCCTCGGCATCACTTTGAAGGAGCGCCTTCGCCAGATCGTGCAACCGTTCATTTAAAGGTATGGTGGAAACAGCAAAACGTGGCTCTATATGGCATGAGGCAAAAATAATATTCAATGCATTGACGACATCAGCATGACATAACGGACGAGCACGATTTACGCTGTATTTGAAGCTATTTGACTCATCCCAACCCTCCCATCCATCCCAATCAATTGTGAAATAAGGTTTATCCACATTGTGCATTGAAGAAAATACCGTGCAGGCTTCGTTTGAAGCGGCATAAGGAGCAAGGCCCAAACCACCAGCGAAAACCGACAGAGACGAGATAAAACAACCGAATTTCAGAGGGCGATCAGCAAATATTTCATGCAAAACAGCAGCCCCTTTTCGTTTTGGATGCATGAGCTTTTGCCAATCATGATGGTCCGAATTTTGCAGCCACTGGATCGTTGCCTGACCAGAAAGCCCGGCAGCATGGACAAAGCAATTCACTTCACCCAAGAGGGATTCCACCCGGGAAAGTTCTGCAAGCACGCAAGTTTTGTCTGTCACATCGGCGGTAATCACTTCAAAGTTAGCACCAATATTTCGCAATTCCGCTAATCGTTGACTCTGCAACGTATCAGGCTTGGCAGAATCTATGGGTGTCTTAACGAGCAGGATGAGTTTCGCGTTAAACTTCGTAGCAAGATATTGTGCAATACCAAAACCAACCGTACCCAATCCCCCGGTCACCAAACAGATCATTCCAGATGAAATTTCCCGACCGACCGATGGGCTGACAACCTCAAAATAGCGCTCCCACCGCCAGCCTTGACGTACCCCAATCACTTGCTGGTCGCCGGCAGTGAAAAATTCAGCCACGATATGTTGAGCATGATTAAGATGGCAAATTTCTTCACCAGGTACATCTATCACTTTCACTATCATGCCAGGCAATTCCTGACTGATTGCAGAGATGGATGCCAGCGCAGTGGCCCGTTCGATAACCCGTGGTTCGCCGCCAGTAACATCGATAAAACCTTGTCCTATCAATGTCAACGAAATGGCTTTATTGCCAATTTGGGAAAGCGCTTTTACCATATTAAATAGCGTAAACGGGAAACAATCCTCCTCTGTCCGCCTGTCACAATCTGGTGGGATATCACCCAAAATGAATAGGATATGATCGGGAGTATCCACCGGCTGTTTCTTTAGCGTGAGCATCAAACGCTGCACACTTGCGGTATCGCCAAAGTTGACTATAAACTCTGTTTCATGGAAAAGCGTGGCTCGGTTTTCATGCACCTCAAACACTTTCTGTCCCAGATCACGCAGAACATCAGCGATCGGACAAACTTCGTTACAGCTCTTATCGTATAAAATCAGCCAGTTACGCTTATCTACTGATGATACAGGCGATAAACGCCGCGTTCGTTTCCAACGTTCAACATAAACACCGACTGGTCCGTCAACAATTTCAGAGCTTGCCACAGGCTGATCAGCATAAAGTTGTTGTTGGTGCTCCGTCCCTGCTGAACCGGTATACCAGCACCGCCGACGTTGCAAAGGTTGAACCGGAAGCGGAATACGCGAAACAACTTCCCCGCCTCTCAATACAGACCAATCTATAACTAAACCACGTTGCCATAACTTTCCGGCAAGCTCGACTAAAGCCCTGTCATCTTCTTCATGAAAGGCACCTAAACGAATAATATTTTCCGCGTTTGAAACTATTTCAGAGATTCCAGAGAAACGATCAGACGAATGGCTAAAATCTAATATCACATCATTTGCTGATATAACCTCACTCTCTTGCCGTAAGATCGGAAAGGTGCCATCAATCAAGATGGCTTTCACATTATTACCATCAACCACTCCATGATGCCTGGACCAAAAACTTCCGGGCAACGCCACACGCCCGCTGGTTAAATGCCGTAGCGCATTTCCCAACAACTTATCAACGACTTCAGGCAATGTCAGTATGCCCAACGAGCAGGCAACGGCGAGATCATAGCGGCTATCTGATATGATAAATATCGGCGTCGAAATCATTCTCTGCCAACAATTGATAACCGCGATCACAGCCACGACATTGGCAATCCTCCCTTTGTTTCCATCACTTTCTGTCATGTCAATGATGTCAATTCTCTTGATGTCATAGGCAAAATCCGCCGGTAATTCAGCGAGTAGCTTATCTACTTCTTGCCAATAGCAAGGCATCTTCACGAATAAAGAGGAGTGAATACCCGGCCCAAGCGCAATCACCAGACGTGGTGGTTCAGAAACTTGTGCGGTGACGGTGAAATCGGTGTTTCTGATGCTGTCGATCAACATTTTCACATCTTTAGCATACAAACAGGCTCGGTATGGCTGCGCTGCGCGTCCTTCCGCATAGGTAAAAGCCACTTCATCAATATGAGTATCTGGTTTAGCCTCCAGCATTTCCGCCAAACTTGTCCTCAACGTGTCCAAAGCATCGGCACTGCGTCCCCCCAACGGAATGGCTCGCCAGCCAGATTTACTTTTACCTGACATTCGTACCGGCGCTTGCTGCAAGATCATATGAACATTGCTGCCACCCGCGCCAAAAGAGCTGACTCCCGCCCGTCGTAGTCCTTTCACCGGCCAATTGATGGGAGTGGTGTTGATAATGAAAGGACTTTGCTCAAGGTTCATAGCAGAACTGGCTCTGCTAAAAGTCGGATGTGGGGTAATCGTGCCTGTTTTCAGTGCCATCATCGTTTTTGCCAACCCCGCGAATCCCGCCGCCGCCGCCAAATGACCAATGTTAGCTTTGATCGATCCTAACGCACAAAATCCCTCACGATCCGTACCCTGACGGAAAGCCTGACAAAGCGCGGCATATTCGACCGAATCCCCAAGTGGCGTCGCGGTACCATGTGCCTCGATCATCCCTAATTCATCCGGCTCAACCCCGGCAATCGCCTGAGCATCCAAAATGAGTTTTCGTTGCCCATCGACACCCGGCGCGGCAAAGCCTGCCCGGGCAGACCCATCATTATTCGCCGCTGAGCCAAGGATCACGGCATGAATGGTATCCCCATTTCTCATGGCCTCATCTAATGGTCGAAGAGCCACAAGTCCAGCCCCATCACCAAAGAAAGTGCCCGATGCCTTCTCATCGAATGGTCTACAATATCCATCCTCCGAGAAGATCATATCGCGTTGATAAAAATAGCCCGGTCGGGAATAAGCATGCACAGAAACCCCACCGGCGAAAGCAATCTCACATTCGCCAAGCAAGAGGCTTTGTATCGCGGTATGAACCGCCGTCAATGATGTCGAACAGCCCGTCTGAATAGCTATACTCGGCCCGTCAAAACCGAGTTTGTATGAAATGCGTGCCGGCAGATAATCCTTATCATTGGTCAGCATTAGCTCTGTTCCCATTAGCGAAGCCAGATCACATTCAGACCCAATGACATTAGGTAAATAGGTATTCATCGAACTTCCGATAAAAACACCAATACGGGGGCGTCGGAAAGGATTACCATAGCCGGTCACTTCCGCCAGCTCCCATGCGCACTCAAGAAGAATTCGCTGTTGAGGATCGAGTAATTCAGCCTCTCGCTGGCTTATCGAAAAAAAATCCGGATCGAACAAATCAATATCCGGCAAACATGAATCGACAGGAACATAATTTTTTGCAGTGATGATATGCCGGGCGACGCCAAAACGGGCAAGTTCTTCCTGGCTATATCTTTTTGCCAAGATTCGGCCCGCAACAAGATTATCCCATAGCACATCCAGGCTATTAGCCAGAGGTAACCGACAAGTAACTCCAATGATTGCGATCGCATTCTCAGACATCTTGTTCCCCCTTGAATGATCTTCTTGAACTCAGCGTTTTCTGACGTCGCGTTTGGGAGGGGGTATCTGCAACTTCTGTCGGCGTCACCGGTTGCAGAGGACGCAAAAGGTAATTAGCCAACATGCGAATAGTCGGAAAGCGGAACAAATCTGAGGGAAGCACGGTACTGCATCCCGGTAATTGCACAATATGCGCATGAATCTGCATCAGTGCCAGTGAATTACCACCAATATCAAAAAACGCGTCATCCAGTCCGACTGTCGCTCTTCCCAACACCTCACACCAAATCTTCGAAATCTCTGCAAAAACCGAGTCGACAGGTAACACAGGGACAGGTCTCAACGAGCTGATATCCGTCAACCTCCCCGCTTTAATCAAATCATTTAACGCTCTTCTATCAACTTTGTTATGGGTATTACATGGCAATTCATCAGCCAGCATAATCCGGCCGGGCAACATGTAGATGGGGAGATAAGTTCTGAGATGCTCACGAATGGCAGACTCTTCGGGCAGATTGCGCTGACTCGCAGGGACCAATATTGCAACTAAACGATCTGTGCCCTCGTGAGATTCAACGATAACAGCAGCATCCGCAATAGCATGATAGCGATTGAGACAATCCTCAATCTCTGCAATTTCAATTCGGTAACCGGCGACTTTTACCTGATTATCCACGCGACCACAAAAATGAATTCGTTCCCCGTCCCAATACGCTAAATCACCGGTTTTATAAATACGTCCATTATCAATATAGGGATCAGGAATGAAACATTGAGCCGTTAACTGTTCAAGACCGACATACCCCCTGGCGACACCACGACCGCCAATGTAAATTTCACCGACCTCACCCACCGCAGGTGTTTGCATTGAGGTATTCAGAAGATAGACCGTTGCGAAACCTAACGGTTTGCCAATCGGGATCACATGGTAGTCGGTCAGTGCTTCAGTGACCTTCTCCACTGTGGTGTAAACGGTTGCCTCCGCTGGACCATACATATTCCATAATGTCCATTGGGTATTCAGATAAGGCCGAACAGTGGCACTGAGAAGTGCTTCACCACAAATGACCCAATGTTTTATCGCATAAGTTCTTGGCAGGCTCTGAAACTCAGATAGCAGGTTTTTCAAACTGGCAGGCGTCTGTGTGACAATAGTGACCTGCTCCGCGGCTATAAGGTCCAGAAGCTTGTCAGGTTGGTTACGTATCTCATCGGGTACAATGACTAAAGTCCCTCCAGAACAGAGGGAACCCCAAATCTCCCACACAGATAAATCAAAACTGGCAGCATGGAACCAGCTCCACACCTCTCCAGGCGCGGGTGACAAGTATTCGTCCATTGCGTTGAGAAAGGCAATAACATTACTGTGTTCAACATCAATGCCTTTGGGGGTGCCCGTAGAACCGGAAGTGAAAACACTATAGGCAATTGAAGAAGGTGTACAATAATCAACCACCTCCACAGCAAGTTGCGGCTCCATAGCGGTCATTATCATCAGCTTGGCCGTAAACGAATCATCTGAGTCAACATCAGCGTTAACAACAATCAGCTTCATCTCTGATTGTTCGACAATTCTCTCCAGACGTTTCTGGGGCAACCGGAGATCTAACGGTACATACCCTGCGCCAATACGCATAATCCCAAGCATCGTCACCACGGCTTCTAGTGAAGGCAACAATGCGACCCCCACCCGATCGCCAGACACGACCCCATTTTGTATAAGCCGGTCAGCAACCTCCAGCGACCAACGTTGCAAATTCTGGTAAGTTAACCTATCGGCACCACAACGAATCGCTACGGACGCCGCTTGTTGCACAACCCGGTGATCAAAAAGCGAAACTATGGTTTGGTTCGGTATTTCAGGGAGCATGTCCGTATTAAGCGGACCGGATGGAAGATTGTAATCCTCTGATTTTGGTGCCAACAAAGCGCTAATCTCCCTATCAGGCTCCGCAATCAGCGTTTCAACCACTTTTTTGAAGCGCTCTGCAACTATCTGAAGACCTGAATGTGAGAAAAAATGTTTGTCCCCTTTGAGTTCACATCTTAATTGGGAATCAGCATCCAAAAATAACAGTTCAATATCAACCTGCCCTTCCTGCTGACAAAGCCTGAATGGAGAAATCGTCCGCCCCGCCCATAAAACCTGAACAGCATCCTCAGCCATCGCCAGTTCCAATTTCAACCAACGCGACTGCCCTACGTGCCCCAGCATATTCACTGCGGTCTGAAACAACGGATTACGACCCTCATGCCGCTCCACAGCAAGGTGATCAAGCATTTGACTGAGACAAAAATTTCGATTATCAAGAGCCGATAACGATCTTTCTTTTGCAGCCAATAACAGGTGATGAAATGTTTGATCAACGGACAAACGTATAGGTAATACATTAAACAGGCAGCCGATAATATGTTGATGAACTGAGTCACGCATCGACACCGGCACACCCATCACAACATCTGACGTTTTTGTCTCCCTGGCTATGTAAGCCCCCCATGCCGCTAGCATGACAGTAAAGACCGATCCGCCTATTTGCCCGGCAAGCTGCTTTATTTTTTTGGTAGTTTCTTCACCGAGATTAAAAATCACGGACGACTGACCACTATGGCCTTTTCGCCAAAAACTATTCCATTGCAGCATTGCCGGCTGTTTCTTTAAACATTCACTCCAATACGCTTTCGACTCCGCCGCCGCTTCACTCTGGTAATACGCCTGTTCTCTAGAGACATAATCCTTGAAAACTTCGGCTGGCGGTAACCAGGAATCGTCATCTTCGCCAAGTTCAGCCAGATAAAAGTGCTCAAGCTGATCCCACATAAAACCAAGTGAAGTAAAATCCGACACAATATGATGAACACACATCAGTAAAACGTGCTCTTCGGCACTGACCACATAGATACCGAAACGCAGAGATGACTCTTCTTCTAACTTAAAAGGTATGGAATGAAAGTCCTGAACTGCCTGTTCGAGAACATCCTGACTCCATTCCGTTGCATCGAAAACCGCCAACGCCGGCGGTAAGTGTTCGTTGATAACCAGCTTTGGTTCGCCGTTCATGTTCACGAACGTGCTTCTTAATGTGACATTTTTGGAAACCAGCCGATTAACCGCATAGCGAAAAGCATCAATTTGAAACGATCCGTGAATACGGAAAGCCAGGGCAATATTATATCGGGTATCGTCAGGGGTATAATTGGCAATGAACCATAAAGCTCTCTGCTGCATGGACAGCAACTCTGCATCACCAGTCTGTGGACAATCTTTATACATAACGTGTCAAGCTCCATCAATACTAAACAGTATCCCCACCTTCCGGCTACGCCAACTTCGTCACGGAAAAGGTAAGGTTTGTGCTTGGTGTTACTGCATCAGGCAATAGCTTGTCAGAAATAGCGCTTCAATTTTTCAACAACCTCAGCAATGCTACAGTCGTCAAAAAAGACTGATATGGGGACGAGTTTTCCAATGATCCCCCGCAATCGCTGAACAATCGCAACCGCTGACATGGAGTCCATATCAATTTCACTCAACTTCGTGTCGACGGTGATTTCTCCTCCTGCAACAAGTTTCTTCAACTCTTCTATCACTATTTCCGTCATCGCATTGCGTTGCTCTTCATGCGAAGGTTGCCCAGACGCGACCATAGCATCATCACTTCGAGCAGAAGCCAAAGCAGTCTCTATATCATTCACAGGACCTTGAGAATCAATCAGCCTCTCCAGAGCAACACGGCTAAAGTTTCCGGCAATCAGCCCTGTATCGTGATGAATACTCTTTCTGGTAACGGTATCCATGACATCTTTGATATCAAGGAGCAACAATCCCATGGCTTCAAGTCTGCTAAGGTGCAACGGATTGAGACGCGCAGTCATCCCACCACGCCAGGGTTGCCACGCGATAGCCGTACCTGGAAGCCCAGTTGCCAACCGATATCGCATTAAAGAATCCGCGAATGAGTCCGCAGCGGCATATGGCCCCTGCCCCGCAATGCCAATAATTCCGGCTAATGAAGAAAATGTGATGAACCAATCCAGGCTTAACCCTTGGGTAGCCAAGTGTAAGTTCCAGATTCCGGCAATTTTCGGACGGAAAACTTTTTCAACCGAACGGCGACTTAACGTGGCAAGCATTCCGTCTTCAACAATACTTGCCAGATGGTAGATTCCCCGTAAGGGGAAACCCGTTCTATCGATACGCCGCAGCACCGCCTTGACATCCTCAATATCGGCTACATCACCCTGGAACAAATAGAGACTGAAACCTTGCGCTTTCAGTTGCTCAGATTCGGTAATCAAATCAGCCGGCGGAGCAGAATGTCCCATCAGCGTTACATGCCTTGCTCCTGACGCAAAAAGATTCGTGGCCAGCATCCGCCCGGTCTCGCCAAACCCTCCGGTGATAAGATAGTTGGCGTCCTGCTTTATTTCGGTCTTTTCATGGCTAATGGCGACAGATCCAACCTGACGCTGCCAAATGCCCTGAGCATCAATGAGAAACTCTCTCTTCTCACTCGCATTTGTCATGATGTTAAGAGCCGATACGATCCCTTCGTCCCCAATCTGTTCAAGAGGTAAATCAATCAGTCCAACTTCAACAGAGGGGTACTCTTTCGCCATCACCCGGCTTAATCCCCATAAACCACTACCAGACAAACCTAGCGCATCAAATTGCCCGCCAAGCACCTGTACACCCTGGGTAACGACCCAGAGTTGCGATTTTTCCTCATGACGGCATTCAGCAACTTTGTTAGCAATAAGACGTAAACTTTCGAATTGGTGTAACTCATGAGCCACAATATCTGAAGCGCTCAGAAGCTTCTCGTGGCCGGCTAAATAGAGCAATGTGCCTGTGACTTCTATCGAGTCAAGTTGGGAAACCAGATCTGCATCAAGATCAAGAGTGACAACATCAATTCCCTTAGCCTCAATCAATCCCTTCACATTGTGGGCAAAATCGGTATTTCTGCTAATGACAGTACATTTAGTTAATAACGGAGCGTTAGGAGAGGCTATATGACACTTCACCCAATTCAGATTGAACAGTTGCATGCCACTCTCTTCCAAATCACGAAGCAAGGGATCACGCACAACGGGTTTGATCGGTGACACTTCACGCCCGTAAATTTCTTGACTCATCAATATTCCCCCATATCAAAATCCTCTCAATAACGATCAGATCCAGAAAACAGCCGTGCTACTAATGAAACCATAAAAGACGAAAAATGGCAGGGTATGCTATTGATAACCAGAGTAAAACGGCAATTCAATTCCAGACTCGCCGATGGTTTCCAACCAAATAGCCATCAAACGGGATGGTAAAAACTGAAGATTACAATCTGGCCTGGAAGAAATGGTGACGTCCATAGTACTGGCATATATCTCTATATCCATGCTCAACGGTACGTCTTGCGCATCTTCATCCGGCTTGCCAATACGTATTTTTTCAGGGGCCAGTTCATAACCAATAACATTAGGCGATCGTCGTTGATCCCCAACGAAATTGAAAGAAATCGCAGGAAGTTCTGGCCAGCCAAATGAAGAGTCAGACACAAAGTAAGTAGCCGCATAATCCGCCGCTTTTTCCATTGCGCCATTCAATTCTTGGGCCATGTGCTGAAGGGTGCTATTCAGCGATAGATTCGGGTCAATATGAAACTTAACGGTGATCGGAAATGATACTGACCCGACAAGATTAGAAACCGAAGTTTCCCAATAACCCACAAAATGAGGGCTGACCCACATCAACATATCCAGGCTGCCTTTCCCGAAGACAACCGCCAGGGCCTTTAACCAACTACCAAGCAACAAATCTGCCACACTGACACGACGTTGCTGAGCCAAAAGACGTATCCTCTTTAAAGCCTCATCATCAAGCTGCCTGAATTCTGTAACGGCTTCAGCTAATTTACTAATGGGAAGTGACTCAACACGCTGCTCACCGAGAATATTAAGTGTGGTATTTTCAATCGTTTGTTCAGTATCGGGGATGACCGCTTTTGCCATTTGCTTATGCCGTTCATACAGCTCAGCGCAAAATTGCTCATAATTAGTGGCATGCTCAAAATCAAGAGGCTGACCATTTACAGACATTCTGTACGCCTTTGAGAGATCTCGCCATAAAATCCGACTGGAAATGCCATCACATACCAGATGATTGAATATCAATACCAGCCTCTGCGCACGGGCACCATCGCCATCAAACAAGCAGTAACGCAACAGTGGAGGATTTGCCACATTCATATTGGCTCTAACTTCAGCGATATAATTTGATATTAAGCGCCGTCGATCATCTTGACTACCGGTTAGCTCTCTGACTTCAAAAACCTGACGCAATAATTCACTGCTGGGAGGCACCAAGTCCATTTCCATATTCATGCCATCACCGACAAATCGTGCCCTCAGAACAGAATACTTATTCAACAGGTATTCAATCGCCACCCTGAGATGTTCAGGCGCCAATCGTTCCAAGGGCATTAATACTTCACCGACACATAACTGATCAATTCTCAGCGAATATCGCAAATCATATAATTGCCCTAATTGAACACGCATAATCTTCACCTTTCCATTACAAGCCCTACGGGCGGAGACGAAAATTAAAACGTTGTGCCGACTCCACACTATCCTGCATACAAGTTAGTTGGATAACACAGCGTTTACTTTTGACGACCAGAGAAAGCGAACATGCAGAGTAAAAAAACGAGAAGCGATAACTTACCTACCCTGTATGGAATGATCATTAGCGCCATTTACTACAGTCATAAACAACATAGTGACAATTTTAAAAGTAGCAATAAAAAAAGAAACCTCCATGAATCAATCCAGATATTTGAACTACACCAGAATAATTAAGATATTATTACTATTAAATAAGTACTCTTTTTAATAAAAACGAGTGATAAACCAATCAGCCCATCAGAAACCCCATATATATCGAAGCGCACTCACCAATCAAAAGAGAAGAAGCCACAAAAATGTGGCTTCCTATTAAAAAGCACCTGCGAAATCAATCTATTCACCTATTTCACTAGGTTGCATACCATCTACTTTGATTCAATTACGCAATGATGAATCGAAGAATGAGAGGAGTCACTCAGGAAGAACGGCGAAAATTGAACCATACCAACGCAGCCATCGCCATAAGAAACAGGGATGAGGCCCCCATCACAGAAAAAACTGCATCGTCGAACGCTGACCTGGCAAGGTTTGCAAGAGCCAAACCAGCATCAGGTGCCATTCCTTGCGCAGCGATCAAAGCGCCATCAATACCATCTCTGGCAGCATCATTCACTGGAGAATCAGCCGGAAGTTTAAGAGTATAACTATAGACAGCCGACATGATGCTCCCCATTATCACAATGCCCAATCCACCGCCCAACTCGTAGGAAACCTCTTCAACGGACGCGGCCATACCTGCCCGATTTGGTGGTGTAGCCTGCATGATAGTACTGGACGCAGCCGTCATTGTTGCCCCAAGACATGTTCCCAGCACAAAAAAGCAAATGACCTGCAAAGGCAGGGGAGCTGAAAAACTGACCATGAGTGCAAGTATGGCAAAGGCATACATCAACAAAGAGGTAATGAGCAATCGGGCACTACCCAAACGAGGAAGAATCCAACCACTCACAGGACTTGCCACAATCGCGCCCAATGAAAATGGCAAAAAATAGAGCCCCGATTGCAAAGGTGTTAATGACAATACAAGCTGCAAACGTTGGCTTAAAACCAGATTAATCCCCATCAAACAGGCGGAAGCCACCAACCCAGCGATGACCGCAGACGAAAAAGCCGGACTTTTGAAAATGTCGAAATCAATCAGTGGATACACACTTCGTTTTTGGCGTCGAATGAATAACACCAGAAAACTGATCACCAGAGTAAAAGTCACCAGTATCCCGATATAGGATGGATCTCGCTTGGCAAACTCCTTGATGGCATAGGCAAAACTGATCAATATAACCATGACCTGCAATGAACCAACAAGATCCCACGGATGAGACGAATCGGTCTTAGAGGCTGGGACAAACAACCACGACAAGATTAATGTCAAAATCACAATAGGAACATTGATGAGGAACACCGATCCCCACCAAAAATATTCAAGCAATAAGCCTCCTATCAGTGGCCCTACTGCCGCTCCCCCAGAGGCAACGGCTGCCCAAATCCCAATTGCGAATGATTTCTCGTCTTCATCATCGAATGTTAAGGCGATAATCGACAGTGTGGCAGGCATCATCGTTGCCGCCCCTACCCCTAACAGTACCCGGGAAACAATCAGCATTTCCGATGAATAAGAGTAAGCTGCCATCAGGGATGAGCAACCAAATATCATGAGACCACAAACCAACAACCGTCTATGCCCGACGCGATCTCCCAAAGTACCCGCCCCCAACAACAGCCCAGAGACGACAAGAGGATAGATATTGACTATCCATAACTTTTCCGTTGTGCTCGCACCCAAACTGTGAGTCAAGCTCGGAAGCGCGGTATACAACACTGTCATATCAACAGCAACCAGCAATAACGCGGCTGAAACAGTAGAGAGCACCCACCATTTCTTTATAATATTCATTTCACTCATCCATTCTTATTTTTATGTCATCTCCGGGAAACCAGATTAATTCAGACAAAATGACTATCAGACTCTTGCAATAAATCGTTAACATTGATGCTAAGAGTGATATCACGCTTTAGCTTTTTATTTAATTCAACTGTAGTTACCCCCTGAATAGCGCCTTGATCAACGAGCTTAGTCACTCGACTACGTGACAACGAAAACTTCTTCGTCAGAATTGAGATAAGTCTGATAGGAATGGGATATTCAAGCTGAATCGTAATCTGTACGGCCGGTGTTTGAGCCATATCCTGAAGTTCTTTACCTTCTATAATAAAGTCAGGAGAGACACCGAGTTCAGCCCTGTTTTTTGCCAATATTCGATAATCAAAGGCATATCGCCGAATTTCATCTTGATCGTTGTGCAAAAATCGCTCATACAAGTCGCCATCCAATTTATTGACATTGACCCTCGAAAAAATATCAATATTCCAAGTGTAATCACACTTTTCGCATTTATAGATACTCCACACATCCAACACTTTTTTTTGCGCATTAACCCTGAATGTACCTGCTGGATAAAACTCCTTTTTCACCTCACAGCCAGGGCAACGTTTCAAAATGGCCTGATAGCCTACAGGCCTGACTAACCATGTAACATTTCTATTTGTCATGATAGATCCACGTTTTAATTGGTTAAGTTACGGCTAAATTGGTCAATTTAAAATCTAAACTTGATGATATTCTATAACATCAGATCTTGAAACTATTTATCAATTCGTTGCTTAAGTGACTTTACCGTTTTTATTTTGGGGAGCAGCGGATAAAACGGGGAGAATCGGGATGTGGTACGGTAGAACATTGACTCCCCGTTTCCACATCCCGCTCAATAAATCAGAAAGGTAATTCATTTAGGATCTGTCTCGTTGAGTATTATTAACAAAATAACCCAACGAAATAGGTCGTTGATTATTTTTTATTCACATCAACAATACGGGCTTGTTTAGGATAAGCAATCGGTGATTTCTCAGAGAAATATTTCACCACCGCATCGACATCCGGCACACCGTATACCGGGTCAGTACCCTCTTTAAATACAGAGAAACTACTCCCTCCGGTTGCCAAAAATTCATTAGCCACTACACGGCATTTCCCCTTTAATTTCACAGGCTTGCCGTTAATTTTCATGGAACTGACAATGACACGATCCCCTTTTGGTTTAGAACTATCCCACTGATATTGGAAGCCATTCGAAACCGCCAAAATTTGCGGCTCAGAACGATCCCATTGTTGTTCCAACAGGCGTTTAATTTGCTCACCAGCCAAGTCAGCACGGATACCACCGCTATTTATAAACGCAATTTGAGCGCTGCCGCTCTCTTTCGGCGCAGCGGTATACAGATAAGCATCCACAATCACTTTACCCAGAGAAGACTCACCCGCACTGTTGCTTCTCCTGCTCAAATTACGATCCAACTTACCAATCACACGGTTTTCCAATGGCGTGGCTATTTTTTCATATGCATCCAACATCTTGGTGATTTCTGCATCCTTTTCATATTTATGGTTATCTACCCAAATATTTTTCGCTTCGAAATCAACAACATCTTTGGTGATTTTATCCAGCTTCAAATCCAGATTAGTTATCAGAGCACCATTAGCCTGGGCAGACGTGACCGGCTTACCATTAATCACACAGTTATAAGCCTGATGTGTATGACCGCTAAAGTCATTTATCGCCAGCACACGAACATCAACCTCACCGGCTTGATCATAACCGGGGTCAGTGGCACACCCAGCCAATAGAGCGCTACCAACCGCAACAATAAGCAACTTATATTTATAATTCATCATGTTATCTTTTGGTCATCATCACTCACGTTTCGGACAGTCAATCACGTCGAAATCTTTGCTGTAGCAAATGTAAAATTCATTATGATTGATCGGAATGGCTTTACCTTTTAATGACGGGTTATTTTCCTTAAGGAACTTAATTAACTGCTCGTTAGATAGGCGATCCTTTGGCAATACCAATCCGCTGAACAGTTCTTGCTGTTTACTGAAAAATTGATCTGGCGTTTCAAACGCACAGACGCCATGCTTTTCCCACTCGGCTTGCAGCAAATCTACACCTGGAGAAGTACACAGATAAGGTTTAATTGCCTGATAATCCAGTGATGGCAAATCACCCTTACACAAACGTGGATGTTTACGGATATCAGACCAATCACGACACTGATCCATTGATTTACCATCACAGGTTTGCGCCCACAAGCCATGAATTATCCAGCCAAATTTATTTTCTGAGAAACATTGCAGTGCAAATTTTTTATATTCACTCTGTGCTTTGGCAATTTTATTATTCTTTTTCAGTTTGTTAATTTCATTCTCTTTGTTTTTACAAAATGCCGGAGAATAATTAATCGCCAGTTTGAAGTAATCTGTAGAGGCTTTAGCGTTCTGACCATAACGGTCATTTTTAGCAACGTAGTCATAATCTTCCGGTGGATTAGCGGGCAATATACAGGAAATAGCTTCTTCCGGTTGTGACTCTAAAGAATCAATTAATTCTGGTTGCTTCGCACAGCCGACAACCAATAAAACAAATACTGCCGGTAATAAGTTAGAAAAACGCATCATCGTTCCTTATGGGAAACTCTTTCCCTATTGAATGGCAAACAAAAACCTGCCCACAAGGGCAGGCGACTATTAAGATTATTTTTTTCCGGTCAGATCAATTTGATACACTGCAAAACCGACATCATCATTTTCCAGATATTTCACTGGATACTGAGAGAACTCTTTGATAAATTTCGCTGCTTTTTCACTCGGAGAAGTTTCGAAACGAATATCCAATTTCTTGTCGGTTTTGATTGGCATAATCGACCAGTTATTATCGGCCTTGGTCGCTACCATACCTTTCTCTTTAGACATTTTGACAATGTAAGAAGCCAGGATAGCGCGGTTCTCATCCGGTGATGCGAATGCAATATGACCTTCGCCTGTACCGGCAAATTTACCGCCATATGCACGATAATTATTGGTAGCAATCAGAAAGTTAGCTTGAGGATCGATAAGCTTACCCTGATAAGTCACCTCCTTGATACGGTTCGCCTCTTGATTGATGACCTGACAATCAACGTCATATTTAGCGGGTTGAGTCAGATCAATCTTATAATTCACGCCACTAATCGTGTCGAAGTTATAAGTACGGAAACCGCTCCAGTTCAACAGATACTGAGGCTGAGTTGAATTTGGATCGATCTGGTTATACATGCCGGCAGAACACTCCAACCATTCAATCACATCAGCACCGGTTACCTTCACAACAGCCAGTGTGTTTGAATATAGATAGAGATCCGCCGCGTTACGGAACGTCAAATCACCTTTTTCAACTTCGACGAAGTCTGCGGGGGCATTCTTACGACCACCGACTTTGAAAGGTGCCGCCGCTGCCAAAACAGGAATATCTGCTAAATCCGGATCACCCTGAATAAAATGCCGCGTGTAATCTGCCTGTGCATCATTCACGATCTGTACTGTCGGGTCACTTTGGATTAGGGCAAGATAGCTGTACATATTGGCGGAAGCTTTACCAATCAATTTACCGACAAAACCCCGGGTTCCCTGATGGGCTTGCTCGATAATCTTCACTAACTCGCTATCGCGCCCGACCAGTGCCTTTTTACCCACTTTGTCATAAATCGGGCGTGCTTCCGCCTTTGCTTCCGCCACCTTCCAGATCCCGCCATCATTGTTGATAACCATATCAACAACGCCCAAATGATCGCCCCACTGACCGGGCATGACAGCCGGAATACCATTAACCGTACCTCTGGCAACATCAACCCCTTTAATGTCTGCAAATTCCTCACTTGGGAACACACCGTGCGCATGACCAAACATAATCGCATCAATACCTTCAACCTCACTCAGGTAATAAACCGAGTTTTCAGCCATTGCCTTATAAGGCTCTTTGGAAAAACCAGAGTGAGGAATAGCGATAATCAAATCTGCGCCCTGTTTTTTCATTTGAGGAACAAATTTCTTCGCAGTTTCAGTAATATCGTTAACAACAACTTTTCCATCCAGATTGGGCTTATCCCAGATAGCAATCTGTGGCGGTACAAAACCGATATAGCCAATTTTAATGGTGTGATCTTTACCCTCCCGATCTTTCACTGACGTATCAACGATAATATAAGGCGTGAAATAGTTTTTACCGGTTTTAGCATCCATTATGTTGGCATTGATATAAGGGAATTTCGCACCCGCAATGACTTTTTTCAGATAATCCAAACCAAAGTTAAATTCGTGGTTACCAAAGTTACCCACGGTATAACCCATTGTGTTCATTAATTGATGGGCTGGATGAGATTCCCCTTTTTTCAGTCCCTTCGCCGCCATGTAATCTGCCAACGGGCTACCTTGAATCAAGTCACCGTTATCAACCAGAATCGTGTTGGAGGCTTCTGCTTTGGCCGCTTTAATTAAATTCGCAGTACGTACCAAACCAAATTGCTCTGTGGATTTATCTTTGAAGTAATCAAAGTCAATCAGATTACTGTGAACATCAGATGTTTCCATTACTCGCAAGTCAACCGTTGCAGCATTGACATTAAATGCGACCAATAAGGCTAATGTGGAAACCTTCAACACATACTTAACCATTTCACACCCCTTTTTAGGCTAGTTAAGGAGAACTTTAGCTCTCCTTATCACTTTCAACTTAGAAGTACAGACGAGCTGCTGTTTCCAGAATAGTCTGTTTTTTATTCTCATAAGCTGGGTTGTCGCTGTGTGCACCATCATATGCCGCTGCAACGAACAAACGCCGGCTATTAAACTGCAAAACGTTTATCTAAACCAACGGTGTAAGCCTGTTTTTTATAGTTAACCGTATTTGCATTTCTATCACGCAGATAGTAACCCGCACACACACTAATTTCGATGTTATTCCAGTGCCATGAAAATCGAGTAGCTTTCTCTGATTCCTGAAACGATAAATAAACTAATCAAAGTGGCTAAAGATTTCATGTTTTTCATCATAAAATATCTATTACGATATTTTCGGATAAAACAAAACCATCTATGGATTATAAATTTCAAATATTATTTACAAATACTTTAGATATTAAGACAAAAACAATCATAAGTTTACAATTAAAACAATCTAAAGGCATTAATTAAAAACAGAGAAAAAGTTAATGCTTAATTACATTTTCAGATTATAGCCAGACAGTGTAACTTTAATTTCATCAATGATTTTTTGATATAAAAATTTATTTCCTGATCGGAGTGACACACTCACCACCAAACACCCATTTTTTCAGCAAATCCGGCAACGTCTGATAGAGACGATCCACATTCAGGATAAATTGACACAAGAGACTAGGGCTTACCTCTGTGATTCGTTATCATGCGGACTTATGTTTGAGATGCTCAACGATTAAATGAGCAAAAATATGGGATAACTTCAATGTTGTGGTTCAAAAATTTAATGATTTACCGTTTAAACCGGGAAATTTCACTTTCTGCGGATGAACTGGAAAAACAATTAAGTCCGTTAGCGTTCACCCCATGTGGCAGTCAGGATATGGCGAAAACAGGCTGGGTATCGCCAATGGGTTCGCACAGCGACGCTTTCACCCATGTTGCGAATAATCAAATCCTGATTTGCGCCCGTAAAGAAGAGAAGATGTTGCCTTCACCGGTTATCAAGCAAGCGCTACAGGCAAAGATTGAAAAACTGGAAGGAGAGCAGCATCGCAAACTTAAAAAAACAGAGAAAGACTCTCTGAAAGATGAGATATTGCACACCTTGCTGCCACGGGCATTTAGCCGTTTCAGCCAAACTTATATCTGGATCGATATAGCCAATAATCTCATCATTGTTGACGCCGCCAGCGCTAAACGGGCCGAAGATAATTTGGCATTACTGAGAAAAAGCCTCGGCTCTTTACCTGTTGTTCCTCTGACATTTAAAGATCCAATAGAATTAACCCTGACAAAATGGGTACGTTCCGGTGATCTGCCGGCGGGCTTTGCTTTAATGGATGAAGCCGAACTGAAAGCAATTCTGGAAGAAGGTGGGGTAATCCGCTGTAAAAAACAGGATCTGGTTTCTGATGAAATCGCCACCCATATTGAAGCCGGAAAATGTGTTACCAAGCTGGCTCTCGACTGGGAAGAGCGTATTCAGTTTATGTTGTCAGATGATGGTACTTTCAAACGCATAAAATTCAGTGATACCCTGCGTGAACAAAATGATGATATCGACCGGGAAGATTATACCCAACGGTTTGATGCTGACTTTATTTTAATGACTGGTGAATTAAGTGCACTGATTAAAAACACCATTGACGCATTGGGTGGCGAAGCGGAAAAATAACAGCAGCCCTTAAGCTATCCGCCGCTTTGGATTATTTTTCAGAGCGGCATTTTTATGCCTTTCTTAACTTTATACTTTCATTTGGAGAGAAAGAAATCCAAAATTTCCTCGGCCATATTAATATGATCTGGCAGGATTCTTAGGGATTTAAACTCACTACACAAGACTGGTATAAGTTCCAACAACTAACAAAATAGAACCCCATCTAGTCAATAATAGTGCTCATATCTACAAGTATGAGTAATTGGATTCACTAACGAATAATAATCCTATTCACTGTATAACTTTACAATTACTTAATACTAACCTCTCCGTTTAAACAGCTCTTATTCTTATAAAAACTTATAGTAAATAATATTATTAAATATAACATGTAGCTGAGGTTATATTTACTGATAATTTTGCCAAAGTAGAGTTTTAATTACTATTAAAATAAATACAATAATCCTAATTTTTATTGTAATATCTTTCTTACCAACCAACATAAGCAATAAATAAATTTATTTTCGTTCTGACACAGGTAAAAACAGATGAATAAAGAATTTCATGAAGCGAACCGTTTGTCGTGGAATGCCGCTACTGTTGCTCATAACAGTCATAAAGGTGATCAGGCCGTTTTTTTCAAGCAAGGCGGCAACACTCTCTATCCGGAGGAATTATCACTATTGGGTGATATAAAAGGTGTAAATATCTTACACCTACAATGTAATTCGGGTCAGGATACTTTAAGTTTGGCGCACTATGGCGCCAAGGTAACCGGAGTCGATATTTCTGATGAAGCGATTAATTTCGCCCGTCAATTATCCTACGATAGTGGCATTCCAGCCCAATTCCATCGCGCTGATATTTTTGATTGGATGGAACAAGCCATTACAGAAAATTTAAAATTTGATCGGATTTTCTGTTCTTATGGTGTATTGGTTTGGATTTCTGATCTGAAAAACTGGGCCAGACTTATTTCACAATTATTAACACCTGAAGGAAAATTTGTACTCATTGAATTTCATCCATTCGCTCTCTATTTTAATGCACAATGGAAGCCACATTATGACTATTTCAGGGAAGGCGCAATAATTGAAGAAAACGGTGTTCACGATTATGCTGCTGAATCCACCGAAACCCTCTGTCCAAGTGGCATGATAGAAGAAGGTATTAAAGATTTCCAAAATCCTCACCGTAGTTATGAATTTTACTGGGGGATCAATGAAGTACTCAATGCTCTGATACAAGCAGGATTACGCATTGAACAATTCAATGAATACCCTTACTCGAATGGATGGGGTGGATTTGAAGGAATGCGTCATATCGGTGGCGGCAAAATGGTACAACCGGAAGGAATGCCCCGTATGCCGCTAATGTATGGTGTGCTGGCAGGGAAATAATAAGACACTCCGTGTAACAATCGCCAGTCTGTTGCTCAATATCACCTTACTGGCGATAATACCGATCTTTTCAAAACCCAATAACAGAATTAAAGCTATTTACCGTAACCCTATAAATCCAATTAAGGTATTCAATGAATTCGGCGAAAAAAGGTTATCAACCACCTTTCTCAATTACAGTTAAAATGATCCAATTAGTCGCCGAAATCAGTGAGAATATCGGGCGGTTAAGTACAGAACAGGAACAAGCAAAAGCCCTGCGATTGAGACGTATCAATCGGATACGAACAATTCATGGCTCGCTGGCGATTGAAGGTAACTTGCTTGACACAAGCCAAATCACAGCAATTATTGAGGGAAAGCGAGTCATCGCACCAATCAACGAAATACAGGAAGCACGTAACGCTATTTTAGCTTATGAGCAGCTCCAGCATTGGCATTTCACATCAGAACAGAACTTACTGGAAGCCCACTCTGTTCTGATGAAAGGGTTAATAGATAATGCAGGTCGTTACCGGAATAGTGGCGTTGGTGTCATGAATGGAGAAAAAGTCATTCATATGGCTCCGCAGGCAAACCGGGTTCCAAAACTGATGGCTGATCTTTTTTACTGGCTGAACTCTACGGATATTCATCCACTTATTGCCAGTTGCATCTTCCATTATGAATTTGAATTTATTCACCCGTTTGCCGATGGTAACGGCAGAATGGGCAGATTGTGGCAGACATTAATCTTAAATCAATGGAACTCATTATTTGAATTCATTCCAGTTGAAAGTCTGGTTTACAAGCATCAGGCTGATTACTATCAAGCAATTAATCTCAGTACCCAACAAGCTGATTGTGCAACCTTTATTGAATTTATGTTGAGCATGATACGTGACGCAATTCTAGAATCTACCCATCAGGCTACCCATCAAGCTAGCCATCAGGTTACCCACCAGGTTAGACAATTAATTATGGCGTTGGAAGGAGAAATGAATCGTGAGCAACTTCAATTAGCGCTTGGATTAAAAGATCGCAGCTCATTCCGTCTACGCTATCTGCAACCTGCACTAGAAGCCGGATTGATTGAAATGAGTCATCCAGAAAAACCCAGTAGTCCATTACAAGGTTATCGTTTGACAGAAAAAGGGTTGCATTTAAAACAACAATAAATTAGCTCTCCAAACTATTCGTTATTATTAAACAGGCTCTTCTCAGAGCCTGACAGGTTAAAATAATTTTATCCCTTGATTTAACTTATTAATAAAACAGGAAAAAAACTTGCCATAACATTTCTATTTTATATCAAACTAATGATGACTGAACTCTAATGAATATAATGTTACCGTTGAAGGAGTTGCTCCTTTATCTACCAGAGTTAATTTATTATTAGATATAGACACATTAATTTGGTTGGTCACCTCTGGCGGTGATATTTTTTCCAATCCCCCGCCTTCTTTAATACGGTATGCTTTAACTTTAAATTTTTTATAACCTATATGGTTAATCACCACAGTAACACCTTGGTCACTATTCGTATAATCACGACTTTTAGCTCTCAACAAATTATCATCCGGAAGTTTCTGAACAGGATCATGTTGCACTACCATATTATCAGAATTCATTGTTGTCGGATCAACACCACCAAACCATTTGTTTTTGCTCCAGGTATCGGTTAATTGATTAAGTGATCGGCTAGTATCCAAATAATATTGTTGATATAGATAATCAGGTGCCGAATTACTATCTGCAAAACTCTTATCAACTTTATAATTTGCAGCTAAGATATTAACTTTATTGCCTTCTGCATTCTCAGCCGCCAAAACGGTTAAGCCTGTGGAAAAATCCTTATTACCACTTAAGATATAAGGTGTTTCAAACATTCTGGAAAACAGATAAAAGGACTGAGCTGAATACGTACAGCAATTTTTAACGCATGGATTTTTAGGACTAGATTGATTATTAAACAGACCAAAAGATAGGCCATCACCTCGATAATAATAAGCTCTATCGGCTTTGGTATATTGCATATAAATAAACGTGGAAGCAATATATGCCGCATTTTTAGGGCTCTGCACCTTTGTATATGTATTTTTCGTCCCAATAGCGCTGGAATTCCACTCAGTACAGAAACTTTCTGCATCGGTAAAACCATAAGTATTCAAACTTTGTTGAACCGCATTCCCCACGTCAATAATGTTTTGTGGGTCTCCAGTTATAACGTATCCATGCCAGGAAAAGAAATCTAACGGTACATCATTATCTTTACAATATCGTAAGAATCCATCAACATAATCTTCAAGTTTACTATTAACAAACGCAATACCAGCGCCACCTACTTTAACCGAAGGATCAACAGCTTTAATTATTCTTGCAATTTTCGCATATAATTCATAATATTTTTTAGGATCATCACTGTTCCAGAAATAAAGTAAGTCAGGTTCATTCCAAACCTGCCAATAAGTTATTTTTCCCGGCAAGCCGATTCTGGCATAGTTTAAAGCATAGCGATTCACTAAGATGCCCACTAACATTGCATAAATATCAAAATCTTGTGGTATTTCATAACCACCCTCACCGGAACGCCCAATACGAAACATGATTTGTCGCTGAATATTACAGGGATTCAACTCGGCTTTATTATTCATAATATCGCGCAGATAAGCGTCAGTCATTTTATAATTAGCCTCTTTTAATGCAAGACTAATATCATGATTTCTCATCCCAGCAGCAGCATAGGGAAAAATGCTTCTGATATTTGAAATATCAGAAAATAGTCTTTTAGCCGCGAGTTTATTTTCTTCTGGGACATTAATAATCATTTGACTCTGATCACTTAGTCTATCCACCTGGAAATAGTTATCCATATCGCCAATACCAAAACCATCATGAAGCCGGATATGGGTAATGCCCATCTGATTAAATTGATCATCTAAATCGGGGAAGCCAGGTGCCAGAGATTTAGGTACACCATTCAAGCCATTAACCTCTTTAAGCAATGAGTGATGCCCAGCCGATAAATCTCGATGATTTTTATTGAATGAAAAAATTTTAGTCATAATAAACCTCTATGTTAATTAAAAAATTACATTATCAATGACAATCATTGTATACACTCTGAATTAAATACATTTCGTCCGACTCCTCATGATTAAAAAGGCTCCTTTCAGAGCCTAATGGATTAAAATAAACCTCTTATACATGACTATAATTATTTTATTTTCCACTTAATAATAAAACAAAGAAAAATAACTTACTATAATATTTTAATTTCATAAGAACTAATGATGGCTTAATTCTAATGAATATAATGTCACCGTTGAAGGTTTTGCCATTTTATCCACTAATGTTAATTTATTATTAGATATAGATACGGTAATTTGGTTAGTCACCTCTGGTGGTGTCATTTGTTCCAATCCTCCGCCTTCTTGAATACGGTACGCTTTAACTTTAAATTTCTTATAACCTATATGATCAATCACTATGGTTACACCTTGATCACTATGAATATAATCACGACTTTTCGGTCTTAAATACGTATCAGTCGGAATTTGTTGTACCGGATCATTTTGCACTACCGCATTATTATGATGAATTGTTGTCGGATCAATACCACCAAACCATTGATTCTTGCTATAGGTATCGGTTAATTGTTTCAATGTTCGGCTAGTATCCAGATAGTATTGTCGATATAAATCCGCAGGAACGGGAGCGACATTACCATCTGAAAAACTCTTATCAACTTTGTAATTTGCGGCCAGAATATTAATTTTATTACCTGATTCATTCTCGGTTGCCAAAACGGTTAAACCTGTTGAGAAATCCTTATTACCACTTAATATATGAGGTGTTTCGAACATTCTGGCAAAAAGACTAAAGGATTGAGCTGAATACGTACAGAAATTTTTAACACATGGGTTTTTAGGATTAGGTTGATTATTAAACAAGCCAAAAGATAAGCCATCGCCTCGATAATAATGCGCTAGGTCAACTTTCGCATATTGCATATAAATAAGTGATGAAGCTATATATGCTGCATTTTTAGCACTCTGCACTTTTGTAAATGTATTTCTCGATCCAAAAGGACTGGAATTCCATTCAGTGCAAATACTTTCAGTCTCGGTAAAATCATAAGTATGCAAACTTTTCTGAATCGTATTACCCATATCAATAATGTTTTGCGGGTCTCCAGTATCAACATATCCATGCCAGGAAAAGAAATCCAATGGTACATTATTATTCCTACAATATCGGAAAAACCCATCAATATAATCACCGCCTGCATTATTACTGAATGAAATCCCAGCACCACCAACTTTAGCATCAGGATCAATCGTTTTAATTACCCTTACTATTTTATTATATAATTCGTAATATTTTTTCGGGTCATTACTATTCCAGAAAAACAGTAAATCAGGTTCGTTCCAGATCTCCCAGTAGCTTATTTTCCTTGGCAAACCAATTCTGGCATAATTTAAAGCGTAACGACTCACCAAGGTACTGACTAATATTGCATAAATATCAAAATCCTCTGGTGTTTCATAACCTCCATCAAGAGAACGCCCGATACGAAACATGATTTGGCGCTGAATATTATCTGGATTCAGATCTACTTGATTACTCAGAACATCGTGCAAATAAGCATCCGTCATTTCATAATTAGCCTCTTTTAATGCAAGATTAACATCATGATTTCTCATCCCGATAGCCGCATTGGGAAAAATACTTCTAACATTTGAAATATCAGCGACAAGTTTTTTTGCCGCAGATTTATTTTCCTCTGGGACATTGACAATCATTTGATTTTGATTATTCTTCCTATCCACCTGGAAATAGTTATCCATATCACCAATACCAAAACCATCATGCAGACGGATATGGGTAATTCCCATCTGATTAAACTGATCATCTAAATCGGGGAAGCCAGGTGCTAGCGATTTAGGCATCCCATTCACACCATTAACCTCCTTGAGATGTGAGTTATGCCCTGCTGATAAATCTCGATGATTTTTATTAAAAGAAAAGATTTTAGTCATAATAAGTCTCTATATTAATTAATAACTTACATCTTTATAAATCAAAAACAACATCAGAGAATAAATACATCTCTCTGATAACTCAATAATAATAAATGAGGCGAATGCTTAGATAATAGTTAAATATCTCTTTTAACTACTCATTAAAGTTATCAGCTATTAATTTAGATTTGGTTTATTAATCAACTAATTACATTGATATAATTATCAATAACAATAAGAACAACACTGTAGTTTACTTGATAATATCAGAATTAAAATAATCACAAAAATAAATCTCCCAGTAAGAAATTGATAATAATAATCATAAAATAGCACAAGGTAAAACCATATAGTCAGTAAACTTTACCAATGAATATATAATTGCAAGTCATTAATACGTGCTATAAATATACTTGAAGTTTTAGTCATTTAATAAAATTCCTTGCAATTTTAAATTATCCATTACCAAGCAATATTAAAAAATAAAAACAAATGACTACATTCATAATAATCGCACTGCTAATTTTATTATCTATAGAGAAAAATTATCAGATAATAATAAAAAACACCAAACAGTTAATATATGTGAAATATATTCTTGCATTTTATGCAAAGCACTTATACGTTAAATATAGATTTACAAAGTTAAAAAAAGAATGAAATATAAAACTCACACATAATGAGGTAACAATAGTGATGACCAAGAAAAATGCTTTATTGACTGGTGCAACAGGTTTTATCAGTGCATATGGGCAGGGAGCGTGAAACAAACAGCCTTGGAATACCAAGGCCGTTCAGAGTGCAGTTAAATAACCAGTGCCTTCTGGTCAATTAAATTAAGTATACGCAATGCAGCGCCATTAGGTTTTATTTCACCTCGCTCCCATTTCGATACGCTTTCTTTTGTCATGTTTAATATCAAAGCAAGCGAAGATTGGGAAATGTTGTATTGAGCACGGATCCGCTTAATATCATCCCCTGTCATAGAGAGTATATTTCCGTATTTTTCTTTTAGCTCTCTGTCTTTAATTCTGGCTTCAATACGGCGAACTGACTCACCATCTGTTAAACCCGCAGCCTCAATTTCCTTAGCGAAATCAAGCATTTCATTCATTTTACTGGTCATCTTTAACCTCCACCAATAGTGATAGCTCAATCATTTTATTAATTTGGGTATCATTAAAATCTAACAAATCCTTAGCAATATCTGGAACAAGAATTGAAGACATGGATGTTATCGAAATCAATGAAGCTTTTGCTGCATAGACTCTGGCTGTAATGAAAGAGCTTAATATTCAATGGGATGCATCCCATGTCAACTGTAACGGCGGTGCTATCTCTCTGGGACATCCATTAGGTGCATCTGGGGGACGGATTTTAGCGAATGCCGTCTATCAATTACACCGCCAACAAGGAAAACTGGCCTTATGTACTATGTGCATTGGCGTTGGACAAGGAATCGCGATGATCCTTGAGAAAGTTTGATCACTTTTCTATTAACGCTAAATCGCCTTGGCAAGCCACTCCTGTAATAGTGATATAAATACCGTTAATTTTGCTGGCGGGTACGCAAGTGCCCGTAATAAATAAATACCATCCTTACGTTCATCAGGATCATTGAACAATGCAATAAGCTCTCCAGAACGAATATCCGATGAAACAACCCAGTTAGGAAAAAGCCCTACTCCAAATCCATTGACGGCGGCCATTCTCAATGTGTCAAAGTCGTCACTGCGAAAAATCCTATTCTCATTGCTGAGATTGATATCATCCTGATAGTGTGACCAACAAATGCCAGCAGGATCATGATGTTTATCAAGCAAATAATGGTTAGATAACTCAGAAAGTGTTGTCGGAGCCCCGTACTTCTGGATATAACCTGGACTGGCGCAAACAACCCAAGTCTGTGTGGCGATCCGTTTTGAATAAAGCGAACTATCTTTTAATTCACCAATCCGAATAACCGCAAAGCCGCTAACTCAGCCTGGATATCGACAAGGTTATTGATAATATCTTGCGCTCTTGAAAACAAAATCTCTCCTGCGTCAGTCAGTGATAAGCCACGGGTAGAACGCGAGAAAAGTTTTACCTCCAACATCTGCTCAAGGCTGTCTATCTGTCGTGTAATAGATGAAGCTGCCATATACTTTACTACCTGATGCCCGGAGCCGACTGAATACTGTTTTTATGACATGCTATTTCTCCGGTGGCGCAGCGGGTTCCTCTTTGGGAGCGATAGCAGCCTGGCATCTTTCATGGAGTGGTGTCGCTCTCAGTGGCGGCGGATGCGCACTATTAGCAACTATTTTGGTTCTGTTTGGTGCGAAACGTCTGGTATAACCGCGCTCAGAAATAGCTTTATACACAATGGAATGCAGGTAACAAGTAATCAAATAAAAGTGAATATAATAAGTGGTAATCAACAACCGTGTAATTAGCCCAATTTGAGATGCATTAAAGAAACTATTAAAATAATGTTGGGTTGACAAAATCAGAAAGTTGCACCAGTATCAAGGTTGACAGATTTGAATTTTTGCACTCTTAGAGAAAACAGTAAATGCCAAACATCCGCTATCCTTGAGAATTCCATCCACAGTTAAGTGAAGAACGTTTAAGTATTATTGCAAAAGAATTACTCAATGTGCTTGTATTTATCGGGCACATCAGCTTTCTCTTTTAACCGATACTCAATACAAAACGGCTTTTTTGGGGCTTAAACGCAAGGGCGAAGCTATCGAGGAAAAAGAGGATTATCTTATTCCCCATGAGAAACCTGAATTATTTCATCGAGCAATAAAAGTGCTTATTAATGATGTTTGTATCAATATTGAAGCACTAGCCAAGCGTTTGAAAATTACAGTGCCAATGCTGCTTGAACTGGCTAACGATAGTTCACTTTATGAGCTTAACAATCAGACAGATTCTGTGAACGTCATTTCGATGTTCTCATATCGATCCAGGATAGCGTGATTATTCCCACCCTGACCAAATTAGGCTCTCATTACACAAACCAATTACCACGTTAATCTCAACCGCGCTTTCCAGCGCGGTTATTTAATAGAAGGATTATTGATAACTAATCCGATGAAACCGCTTCCATTCCTACCAATCCCACTTTCAGATAGCCCGATTTACGCAGAGCATCCATCACACTCATCAGTGTTTCATAATCCACAGTTTTATCAGCCTGAAAGAAAATTGTTGTCTCTTTATTGGATTGGGTTGTCTGATCCAATACCGCCGCCAGAGTATCATGATCTACCTGTTGATCACCGACGTAAAGCTGACGATCAGCCTTAACCGTCAGAAATACCGGTTTTTCAGGACGGGGTTGCGGTTTTGCCGACGATGCGGGTAAATCCACTTTAATATCAACGGTTGCCAGTGGTGCCGCTACCATGAAGATAATCAGCAGCACCAACATCACGTCAATAAATGGTGTGACGTTGATTTCGTGCAATTCGCCGCTATCGTCCAAATCTTCATTAAGACGCATTGCCATAAATCACCTTGTCTTGCTATTTGCCAAATCCAGATCACGGCCAAGCAGTAATAATGCCTGTGCCGTCATATCACCAACCTGACCACGGTAAGACGCAATCATACGGGCGAAGATATTATAAATCACAACGGCCGGAATCGCCGCTACCAGGCCAAGCGCTGTCGCTAACAACGCTTCCGCGATACCCGGTGCCACCACGGCGAGGTTAGTTGTCTGTGAGTGAGCGATACCGATAAAGCTGTTCATGATCCCCCACACCGTACCAAACAGACCCACGAAAGGAGAAATCGCGCCAATAGTCGCCAAATAGCCGTTACCACGCCCCATATGACGGCTGATAGCCGCAACTGAACGTTCCAGACGGAAAGAGACACGCTCTTTTGTGCTATTCAGATCACTACTTTCACAAGATAGTTGGCGTTCTGCCTGTGCTTCATTCAGCAGTAAGCGGCTAATACTGAGTTTGCTGAAACCTTCTGCAATTTCCGTAGCCTGATCAAGACTCTTAACTTCCGCCAGAGCCAATTGCTCTTTACGTAAACGACGACCGGCAGCCAACAGTTCAGTTCCTTTTGAGAAGAACAGCGCCCAAGTAATAACAGAAGCAATCACCAGGCCAACCATCACGGTCTTAACAACAATGTCAGCGTTCTTATACATGCCCCAGATAGACAAATCGGTAGCAAAACCACTGGAAAGACTGGTTTCATCGGCTGAAACATCAGGAGCAACAACATCAGTGGCCACCGGAGTCACTTGGGTAGAGTCTGTAGCGGATGCCGTTTGTGGTGCAACCTGATTTGCCGGCGGTGCAGTTGTACCCGAAGTTGTTGAGGTCGCCGCCGGAGCAGGTGTTGCAATCTGTGCGGTTTTTGTCGTGGTACTGTTGTCTGTTGCAGATGCTGGTGTTGTATCAGCCAACGCTGAACCTGTCAGCCCGAACGCTAAGATAATTGAAGCAGTCAAATTACGCATCAGTTGGCCTTTACTCCCTTTCTTATAAACCTTGTTATTTAGCAGTGAATTACCTTTCGTCATCTCACTAACCTTATTTACACTGAGTCTTCATTCATCTTCGCCAGACTGAATGAAAATGAAGGCTGATGATATCAAACATTAAGTGATTTGATAGTAATTATCATTATTGTTTAATAAAAAAGTGTTACCCCTTCACAAAATAAAATCAAAGAAACCTCACTCACAAGTCATCAGATGAATTTTCGTCAAGTTGGCCTAATCCTTTTGTACAAAAAGGACTAAATCTTTTAACGTGTTAACTCTATTTTTTACACCATTTCAAACTTTGAAATTAAGGTGGCAATGGATCATGACAGAAAAAAAACTGGAAACTTCACTGGTCAATGCAGGCAGAAACCGTAAATTTACTCAAGGCGCAGTCAATCCAATCATTCAACGAACATCATCTGTGATTTTCGATTCTGTCGCATCCAAAAAGCAGGCAACACACAACCGCGCCAATGGCGAACTGTTTTATGGCCGGCGTGGCACCCAAACCCATTTCTCTTTTCAGGAAGCCATGGCTGAACTGGAAGGAGGCGCAGGTTGTACGCTTTATCCTTCTGGTGCCGCCGCGATCAGCAATGCCATTCTCTCTTTTGCCGCCGCCGGCGATCATATTCTGTTGACTGGTTCAGCTTACGACCCGACACAAAGCTTTTGTGACAAGATATTGTCACGGATGAATATAACTACCGATTATTTTGATCCGATGATTGGCGAGGAGATGGCTGAACTGATTAAGCCCAATACCAAAGTGGTGTTTCTTGAATCCCCAGGCTCCATCACCATGGAAGTACAGGATATTCCGGCGATTGTTCGCGCGGTACGGCAAGTCAATCCAGATATTGTCATCATGATTGATAATACCTGGGCCGCGGGTGTGCTGTTTAAGGCACTGGAGTTCGGCATCGATATTTCTATTCAATCCGGCACCAAATACATTGTTGGTCACTCAGACGCAATGTTAGGTATTGCCGTCGCAAACGAACGCTGTTGGGTGCAACTGCGGGAAAGCTCCTATTTGATGGGACAAATGGCGGATGCCGATACGGTGTATATGGCAAGTCGCGGGTTGCGGACTTTAGCCATTCGCCTGAAACAACATGAAAAAAGCAGTATCGAGATAGCACGGTGGCTGCAACAGAGATCCGAAGTTGCAGCAGTCTATCATCCTGCCTTCCCCTCCTGCCCCGGCCATGACAATTTCATTCGCGATTTCAGCGGCAGTAATGGCCTGTTCTCTTTTCAATTGAAAGAAAGATTAACACACCAGCAATTTTCAAATTATCTGGATAATTTTCACCATTTTAAAATGGCATTTTCATGGGGTGGTTTCGAATCACTGATCCTGGGTTATCAACCAGAAGAGATAAAAACAATACGCCAATACGATGCCCCACAAAGAACAGGCACCCTGTTCCGCTTGCATGTCGGGCTGGAAAATGTTCAGGATTTGATTGATGATTTAGCTGAGGGATTTAGTCGAATTTTTGCTGATTAATCTTATTGTTATCTAAGGTAATAAACTGAAAATCTCAACACTTAAAGACAATATAAACTCATTGTCATTACAATGCATTTGCATTACACTTTGTTAGAAAGATGATTAAATCAACATAATGAGGTCAAAATATGCACGCATTCCCAAGTGTTGAGTTCGAGGTTGGTGCAGAATCCAAACTTACCCGTCGCAGCCAAACAACCATTCCAACACCAGTTCGTAAAGCTCTCAAACTAAGACCGGGCCATGATAGTATCGAATATAAGATCTTATCTTCCGGTGATGTACTTATTAGTCGTAAAAACAACGAAGAAGAAAAAGATCCTGCAATTGAATCATTTCTGAACTTTCTGGCAAAAGACATTAAGGAACATCCTGAACAAGTACAACAATTAAGTGAACAGCTCATCAACCGGGCAAAATCACTTACCGCAGGAATAGACATAGATCTCAAC
>NZ_AYSJ01000002.1:117506-179987 GCF_000517265.1 Photorhabdus khanii NC19 | reverse complement strand
TAGATCTCAATAACCCACTATTTGCTGACGATGAGTAAAGGATTATGTACGATCGAGTATGTGTAATAAACGGGTGGGCTCTTTTTGCCCATCCGTGCTTTATAGAACAACTGAAACAAATAATAGATAAAGCCGAACAACTTCAACAGAAATATCCAAATGACTATCTGAAAAAAAATGATACAAAACGCTTGGCTGCAATCATAAAACTCGTTACTGAAATTATTCCCAGTGACCCAGCTAATATAGCCTTTCGTTTGGGCCATACATTAGGTGGCAAAAGAAAACACTGGTTCAGAGCAAAATTTTTCCAACAATATCGATTCTTTTTCCGTTTTCACACCGAAAGTAAAATTATTATCTTCGGTTGGGTAAATGATGAGAGAACAAAAAGGGTGTATGGTGATCAACACGACGCTTACAAAGTATTTGGTGAAATGCTTAACGCTGGACGCCCACCAGATGACTGGAATTCGCTTTTAAAAGAATCGAGATTCACCACACTTATGTGACTGCTCCCCGCCGTAAAGAGGGTGTCGCAAAAGGCGAGGGTTTACGGCGGGTCTTGCTAAATTTATTAATGAACACCAACCATAAGTTTTCCCCAGCAAGAGATCAATCAAGCTATGCTCAAAATTTTGCGGTAAACTGACTTTTATAATGCAATTGCAATAAATTCACTTATAATAGTCACAGGATAAACAATGGAAGTACTAAACGAGATCATGCAAGCATTATGGCAGCATGATTTTTCCAAACTTGCCAACCCCGATGTTCTCTGGATTATCTATGGCATTCTGTTTGTAACACTGGTTCTGGAAAATGGTTTATTACCCGCCGCTTTTCTGCCCGGTGATACGCTATTAATCCTCGCCGGCGCGTTGATTGCCAAAGGGGTAATGAGTTTTATCCCAACCGTTTTCATACTGACAGCTGCGGCAAGTATCGGTTGCTGGCTCGGCTACCTTCAAGGACTATGGCTTGGTGATACAAAACGGGTTAAAGGTTGGCTGGCGCAACTTCCTATTCAGTACCGCCAACGGGCCAATATGCTGTTTTTCAAACATGGTCTGGCCGCTTTGTTGGTTGGCCGTTTTCTGGCTTTTGTCCGTACTCTGTTACCAACACTGGCAGGTATATCCGGACTCAACAGTAAACGTTTTCAAATTTTTAACTGGCTCAGTGGCTTACTATGGGTAGTCATCATGGTCGGTTTTGGTTATCTCCTCAATCAGATCCCGTTTATTAAAAACCACCAGGATCTGGTGATAAACATTTTGATCATTTTACCCATCGTGCTGTTGTTAAGTGGTTTAATCGCCTCTCTGCTGATGTACTGGTGCCACAGGAAAACCACCGCAGCAAAACGTAAATAAAAGTCATTATGGTTTACAAGCCGCAACAGGATTTTTATTCTTAACTTAATGCGTCAATATTATGTGAACTGCGGCCCAGTCAATGGGTGATATTCCTGGTGTCGCCGCTCCATAAAACCGGTCAATTCATGTATTGAGCCATATCTTAGTCAAAATGCATGGCTTAGATCACGCCTGTCGTATTACTTTCTTCAATTACCTTTAACATCAACTTAATATCAACCACCCTGCTATGAGGCTACATTATTAATTTCAGCTAATATTTTAAATCTATCTTTTAGGAGGTAGTCATGGACAACCAACCAATCATCAGACTCGCTGATGGAAACCATATGCCACAATTGGGGCTTGGGTCATGGGCCGCAGATAATCAACAGGTAATTACCACAATCCATGCTGCTCTGGATATCGGTTATCGGGCAATTGACACCGCCGCTATTTACAATAATGAGGAAGGAGTAGGCAAAGCGCTACAAGAAACAGATATCCCCCGTGAAGATATCTTTGTCACAACCAAATTGTGGAATGACCGGCATGGTGATGTTCGCGCCGCGTTGACAGAAAGTCTGGAAAAATTGCAACTGGATTATATTGATCTTTATCTAATGCACTGGCCTGCACCACCGCAAGATCAATATGTAGAAGCCTGGCAGCAATTTATTGAATTACAGAAAGAGGGGCTTATCCGCAGTATCGGGGTTTCTAACTTCCACACCGAGCATCTCCAACGGCTGATCAATGAAACTGGCGTTCATCCCGTGATTAATCAGGTCGAATTACACCCACTACTGCAACAACGCCAGCTTCATGCCTGGAATGCCACTCATAATATTGCTACCGAATCCTGGAGCCCGCTGGCACAAGGTGGTGAAGGCGTATTTGATAATCAATTGGTTCAACATCTGGCACAAAAGTACAGCAAGACACCAGCTCAGATAGTTATCCGCTGGCACATCGATAACGGTATGATTGTGATCCCAAAATCAACCACATTATCAAGACTCAGAGAGAATTTTGAAGTGTTCGACTTCAAATTGGACAAAGAAGATCTGACCACGATGACGACACTGGATATCGGCAAACGTCTGGGGCCAACCCCTGAGACATTCGTTGATTTCAGTGAATTCAGTCATCTCCTTGATTAATTGATTTCAATGATTAATGCTGAAAGGTGACTAAAAAATCCATATAGCGATAATAGACCATAAGAATTAAAACGTGCGCGGCATTAAGACCGCGCACCAAATTTTGATTTACTGATTGGCAGGTATGGTCACTAACTGCCCCACAGAGCCGCGATCGGCCATTTCCAGGATCTGGCTGTAATACAGGAATGGGAAGTGTTCATAAGATGGCTGGTTCATATAAACCAGTAATTCCACGCGCCCATTAACCCAGACGGTATCCTTCCAACCATAATCCTGTGGCTGAGGTGTCTCACCATTGTGATTTATCACTTTAAACTGCACACCGCCAATATGGAACGGCTGTGGGAAGGTTGCATTTACGATCCAACGCTCCCATGTTCCCTGCTGGCTGGTAATATCTACCCGGTTCATATCCCACAACACACCATTAATTCCCGGCGTATTACCATCAAGATAAATTTCCCGGTTACGGATTACGTTAGAAACCGGCATAACATCATCGACCAGACGGGATGGCAAGGCATCTGTCACCAAAGATAACAAACCTGTCGGTTTAATGGTCAGAACTGTGCTGGAAATCAGCATAGTAGAGGGTTCAAACAACCCACGCAGCCTGTCAAGTATGCCGGCTGATTCACCCGCGGTAACAGAAACTTCATCCCCTTCAGACATATCAATCAATACTTCACGCCGTTCACCTGGCGCAAGGGACAGTTGCGGAACCGCTACCGGCGCAGGTAACAACCCCAAATCGGTGCCTATCATATAGAAAGGACGGCCATCACTGATCTGTAGCTGATATCGGCGGGCATTGGATGCATTCAGTAAACGCAGACGGATCCAGCCACGGGATACTTCAATAAAAGGATTTTGTACGCCATTAACCAACAATGTATTACCGATAAACCCACCACCCGCGACGGGTTGATACTCAGGAACACCAAAATTATCCAGCCGTTTATCCTGCAAAATAACCGGAAGGTCATTAACACCATAATGTTTTGGCAACGGCAAATGACGGCTGGTTTCATCTTCCACCAGCCACATTCCCGCCAAGCCATTATAAACATGCGGTGCCATCCGGTTAGGGGTATTGGCATGATACCAGCAAGTCGCCGCCTGCTGACGAATAGGCAACACCGGCGACCAGTCAGCCCCCGGAGAAATCTGACGGGCTACCCCACCAGTCAGCGTTCCCGGTAATTGCAATCCGCTGACGGTCATCGAAACCGGCTCCGCTAACCGATTACTGTATATCAGTTTGACGTCATCGTTTTTATGAACCCGGACAGTCGGACCAAGATATTGACCATTAATCCCCCACACACTGGTTTTATATTGTCCATCAAACGTCCAGTGGGCTTTTTGTAAAGTCAGAAATAGTGGCTGCCCACCACGAGATTCCAATAAAGGGGGAATCGGCAAGGCAGTTTGCTGATTTTTGCTGGCCCCAACCACAAAAGGAGCGGCTCCGATACACATTGCCAAGCCTGATGTCTGAATAAATTGGCGCCGACTAAATGACATATTTTCTCCGCAACAAGCCCAATTAAATTCCGGGTATTATGTGCCTCAGAAATACCTGAAATATTGCAATCATTCATCTGGAAGCTAATAACTCATTATTGAAGTTATTAAAGTTTATTATCCTTTTGATTGCATTTAACAAGAATATTATTTATCAAGCGCTCATCATAACGCGAATAGGCAGAGAATTAAACTATCTGAATGCATTACACGAATCTATCTCTGTAAGCGATCAGTACATATCATTTCTATCAATACATTGTGGACACGGACAACAGGCAAAAATCCTCACATACAGCAGATATGTGAGGATTAAAGTATGTTCGCTTTTGTCAAGCCCACCCTTAATTACAAAAAAGACGGCAAACAAAAATAACCTATTATGAGTACTTACCCTGCTCCTTCATTGCAGCTAATTCCTCATCCAGCGCGTCTATTTTGTCTTTCATTATCTGATGACAATATTCTGCCAATTCACGCACCTGCTCTTTGGTATATCCGGAAGTATCAATGGGCGGCAACATTTCCACAATAACGGTGCCATTATCCCAGCGATTCAACTTAATATTGCCATTCGTGATGGAAGAGACACAAACCGGGACAATCGGCACTCCCGCAGAGATAGCGGCATGGAAAGCACCGGTTTTAAACGGCAGCAAGCCACGGCCACGGCTGCGCGTCCCTTCCGGAAACATCCAGACAGAAATATCGCGTTCTTGAATCTGCTCGACAACCTGGGTAATAGTGCCGTGTGCTTTAGCACGGTTATTTCGATCAATCAGAATATTACCTGTCAGCCAATAAAGCTGACCAAAAAACGGGATCAGCACCAGACTTTTTTTACCTACCGTCACCGTACCCGGCTGAACCGCATTGGACATGGTTATCATGTCATAGTTGTTCTGATGGTTGCCTATATAGATACTCGGACCATAATTTTTGGCGTCAGCAGGAATACGCTCAATTATTTTAATGCCAAATATTTTCGACAACCGACCAAACATATTACCAAATACCATGACATGGTCCGGATGACGGGGTCTGAATAAACAGTAAATACCACCGAGTACACACACCACAATCGAAAACAGGATAACAATAATGCCACGAATAATAGCTAACATAGCTGCCTCTTGTTTAACGGGCCTCACTCAAGCCCGTTAGTTTCATTTAATTCCACTATTTAGTTACACCGATCGCAGAGAGAGGTGTATCAACCTGAACCCGCTCAATACGTTGTAACCCACGAGGTAGAGATGTTCCTTTACGCCCACGCTCTGCACGGAATTTCTGTAAATCCTCAGGACGCAGAGTCAGTTTACGTTTACCAAAGTAAAGTGTAATTGACGATTGTGGCGGTAGTATCAATAACCAACTCAATAGATCATTTTCTGACGCTGACTGAACAGAGATGATCTTATTTCCTTTCCCTTTGGAAAGCTGAGGTAAATCCGCAACCGGAAACATTAACATCCGGCCTGCACTGGTGATTGCCAGCAGCATATCATCCTGCGCGTTATTTATTTCCAGCGGCGTCATGACGCCAGCCTTTTCCGGCAATGTAATCAGTGCCTTACCCGCCCGGTTTTTGGCTACCAGATCACTAAAAGTACAGATAAAACCGTAACCGGCATCAGATGCCATCAAAAATTTCTGTTCATCAGGTGCCATCAGTACATGTTCTACCGTCGCACCCGCGGGCAGGGTCAATTTCCCCGTCAGTGGCTCCCCTTGACCTCTGGCAGAAGGCATATCCCGCGGATCAAGCGAGTAGCTACGGCCCGTTGTATCAATAAAAACCACCGGCTGATTGCTCTTACCACGAGCCGCGCCACGGAAACTGTCGCCCGCTTTGTAATTCAGCCCGGCCGGATCGATCTCATGACCTTTCGCACTGCGCACCCAACCCATCTCTGACAGTACGATGGTCACTGGCTCACAAGGTGTGATGTCGTGCTCGCTCATGGCTTTGGCTTCATCACGCTCTCTCATTGGAGAACGACGTTCATCGCCATAAGTCGCCGCATCAGCAATAATCTCTTTCTTTAATAACGTGTTCAGCTTACGCTCAGAACCTAAAATTGCCTGTAACTTATCACGCTCTTTTGCCAATTCATCCTGTTCGCCACGGATTTTCACCTCTTCCAATTTAGCTAAGTGACGTAATTTCAGTTCCAGAATGGCTTCCGTCTGAGTCTCACTTAAACCAAAACGTTCCATTAACACCGGTTTTGGCTCATCCTCACTACGAATAATGTGGATGACCTCATCAATATTGAGAAACGCGATCAATAGACCTTCCAGCACATGCAGGCGTTTAAGGACTTTTTCCAGACGATGGTTCAAACGCTTACGTACCGTTTCCCGGCGAAATACCAGCCATTCGGAAAGGATCTCAACCAAACCTTTTACGGTCGGGCGGTTATCCAATCCGATCATATTCAGGTTGACGCGATAACTCTTTTCCAGATCGGTTGTCGCAAACAGGTGGTTCATTACCTGCTCCACATCCACCCGGTTTGTCCGGGGAACAATCACCAGACGGGTTGGATTTTCATGATCAGATTCATCACGTAAATCATCAACCATCGGCAATTTTTTAGCCCGCATCTGGTTGGCGATCTGTTCCAGTACTTTGGCACCAGAAACCTGATGTGGCAGCGCAGTGATCACCACATTGCCATCTTCTTTTGACCAAACTGCACGCATTCGTACCGAACCGCGGCCACTTTTATAAATTTTACGGATATCTTCATGCGACGTGATGATCTCCGCTTCGGTCGGATAATCAGGACCTTTAACATGTACCATCAGCTCATCAAGGGAGCTTTGTGGCTTATCCAGCAGCGTTATCAGTGCATTAACCACTTCACGCGCGTTATGAGGCGGGATATCTGTCGCCATCCCTACCGCAATACCGGTGGTACCATTCAGGAGAATATTGGGTAAACGCGCCGGCAGCATTTTCGGTTCCTGCAATGTGCCGTCAAAGTTCGGTACCCAGTCAACAGTGCCGTGCCCTAATTCCGTCAGCAGCAACTCTGCATATTTGGACAAACGGGATTCGGTATAACGCATCGCGGCGAAAGATTTAGGATCATCCGGCGCGCCCCAGTTCCCTTGTCCATCCACCAGTGGATAACGGTAAGAGAATGGCTGCGCCATCAGCACCATCGCTTCATAACAGGCACCATCACCATGTGGATGGTATTTACCCAATACATCACCTACAGTACGGGCGGATTTCTTAAATTTAGCGGTATTGTTCAGCCCAAGTTCTGACATGGCATAAACAATACGGCGCTGAACCGGTTTCAAACCATCACCGATAAAAGGCAGCGCCCTGTCCATGATGACGTACATGGAGTAGTTCAAATAGGCGTTTTCAGTAAACGAGTGGAGCGGCAAACGCTCCACACCATCGTGAGTTATCTCACTCATTCGTTAATTTCCTCAGAATCTTCTTTGACTATCCCTGTGGGCGTTACACTTCAATTTCCACAGTATCACCCTTATCTTGCAGCCAGTTACGGCGATCTTCTGAACGCTTCTTCGCCAGAAGCATATCCATCACAGAGAAGGTTTCCTGGTAGTTTTCATCATTGATAGTCAATTGCACCAGACGGCGGGTGTTCGGGTCTAACGTCGTTTCACGCAGTTGCAGTGGGTTCATCTCACCCAACCCTTTAAAGCGCTGTACGTTAGGCTTACCCCGTTTGCGGCTTAGGCGATCCAGCACCGCGATCTTTTCCTCTTCATCCAATGCGTAATACACTTCTTTGCCCAAATCGATACGATATAAAGGCGGCATTGCCATATAAACATGGCCATTCTTAACCAATGTTGGGAAGTGGCGGACAAACAATGCACACAACAGCGTCGCAATATGCAAGCCATCTGAGTCGGCATCCGCCAGAATACAGACTTTACCATAGCGTAACTGGCTGAGATCGTTGCTATCCGGGTCGATGCCAATAGCAACTGAGATATCATGGACTTCCTGTGACGCTAACACTTCATCCGAAGAGACTTCCCAGGTATTCAGAATTTTTCCTTTCAACGGCATGATCGCCTGATACTCACGATCACGGGCCTGTTTCGCCGAACCGCCCGCAGAATCCCCTTCCACCAAAAATAACTCGGTGAGATTCAGATCCTGTGATGTGCAGTCAGCTAATTTTCCCGGTAACGCAGGGCCACTGGTCAGTTTTTTACGCACCACCTTTTTCGCGGCGCGCATTCTGCGCTGTGCGCTGGCGATCGCCAATTCAGCCAATTGCTCTGCTTCCTGAACATTCTGGTTCAACCACAAGCTGAAAGCATCTTTGACGACACCAGAAACAAAGGCAGCGGATTTACGGGAAGAGAGACGTTCTTTCGTCTGACCGGCAAATTGCGGGTCCTGCATTTTTACAGACAGAACGTAAGCACAACGATCCCAGATATCATCGGCAGAAAGCTTCACACCGCGTGGCAGGATATTGCGGAATTCACAAAATTCACGCATGGCATCCAGTAACCCTTGACGCAGCCCGTTTACATGGGTACCGCCCTGCATCGTCGGGATCAGGTTCACATAACTCTCAGTCAGGAGATCCCCCCCTTCAGGCA
This sequence comes from Photorhabdus khanii NC19, assembly GCF_000517265.1. GTDB lineage: Bacteria > Pseudomonadota > Gammaproteobacteria > Enterobacterales > Enterobacteriaceae > Photorhabdus > Photorhabdus khanii. The sequence continues at coordinate 171,325 of NZ_AYSJ01000002.1, read as the reverse complement.
ACCAGAGCAGCGCCCAGTCAACCGCTTCGGTTTCACCGCTGAAAGTACCGACAAAAGCGGCTTGCGGCAATGTTATCAAGCCATTAACCGCCGCCATCAGATAGTCGGTCAGACCATCGGCATAACACCATTTTTGCTCGGTATCGTTGATTTTATCTTTAAAAACAATTTCCACCCCCGGACACAAAACCGCTTTCGCTTTCAGTAAATGCGTCAGACGGGAAACTGAGAAACGTGGGCTGTCAAAGAAACTTTCATCAGGCCAGAAGTGAACACTGGTACCGGTATTGCGTTTACCACAACTGCCGATCACCACCAGCTCCTGCACTTTATCGCCATTCTCAAAAGCGATTTGATAAACCTGGCTATCACGGCGGACGGTAACTTCAATCCGCTTAGACAAAGCGTTAACCACCGAGATCCCCACACCGTGAAGGCCCCCGGAAAACTGATAGTTTTTATTAGAAAATTTACCACCGGCATGTAAGCGGCTCAGGATCAATTCAACCGCTGAAACCCCTTCTTCCTGATGAATATCAACCGGCATACCACGGCCATCATCAATGATCTCCAGTGACTGATCGCTATGAAGGATCACTTCAATATGTTTAGCGTGACCCGCCAAAGCTTCATCCACGCTGTTATCGATCACTTCTTGTGCCAAATGGTTCGGACGAGTTGTATCAGTGTACATTCCCGGACGACGGCGAACCGGCTCCAGACCACTGAGAACTTCAATGGCATCTGCGTTGTAACTAGATTGAGTCATGTTGTAATTCTGTCGGTTGCTTCTTGATTAAAGGGCTAATCAGTTTTGTATACTGTTGATAATACCAGTCGTTCAAACATTTTTGGCAAGTTTTTTCTCGCCATCACTGGAAAACCCAAGAAAGTTGATGATTTGTGGGAAATAGTGCTCAAACCCGATAAAAGTGTGACTACCACCAGATTCAATAGTTTGCTTACATAATACAAGATAGGCAACGGCCTGACGATAATCCAGCACCTCGTCCCCAGTTTGCTGCAATAACCAGATAAGATCCGGTGACTCTAGCGGTTCAATATGCATGATTTTGAGATCATGGATATGGCGCTGTTCAAAAGTATACCGTTGATTGGTATAGGGGTTAATATTTTCCCCAAGATAATCCCGCAGTAACTCAAACGGGCGAACAGCCGGATTGACAACAACTGCGGGTAAACTGAAACATTGTGAAAGCCATATCGCCAGATAACCGCCGAGAGAAGAGCCAACAATCCCCAAATTATCCCCGGCACGTTCCACCACCAGATTTTCCAGCAGTTCAGCCGCTTCTTCAGGATACGGCGGTAACTGAGGCACCAACATGTCAATGTCAGGATGATGCTGATGCAGCCACTTTTTCAGGGCATTCGCTTTTGCAGATTGCGGGGAACTGTTAAAACCATGCAGATAGAGTAATGTTGGCATCAGGCTGTGTCCCTCAATTGTGCGTAAATACCACTGGCCGCTATGTTCCTATGCGATAAGCCACAAATGGTGAGGCTTGGCAGGCCCAATAAGCAGAGAGTAACACAGCGGCACAAGGAGACAAACACAACCTAGTATCCATCCGAATCTAAATCAGGGCAGAATTCATTGCTCTCCAGTCTATGGACCTGAGTTGTCAAACCAAATTCGCCACGGTCAGAAATAGATAATGCGAGATAACGCCATCCCGGCGCAACCGTATCAAGCGTAAAATTAGTGCAGTGTGGCTTGAATTGCACGCTTGTTGATGGTGTCGCCATCATACGAATGCCATTCCAGTCCATATCCACCTCCTGATGGATATGCCCGCAAAGCATCGCCTTAACCCGAAAATAACCTTGCAGGTACTCAGCCAAGATATGTGAATTACGCAAGCTATGCTGATCCAGCCAGATGCAACCCGATGGTAATGGATGATGATGAAGCAAGATCACCGTGTAACGCTCAGGATATATATCCAGGCACTTTTTCATCCATTCAAGCTGATATTCCGACAGCTCTCCGTGCGGAACACCTGCTACCTGACTATCAAGCATCAGGAGTTGCCAATGCTCACCGACCAAAATCTGTTTCGACGGAGAAACACCCGCGGCCGCCAGAGCATCCACCATAGCAGGCTGGTAATCATGATTACCGGGCAACCAGACACAAGGTGCCGACAAACGGGCAATACCATCGGCAAAATGCCGATAGGCTTCCAGCGACTGATCCTGTGCCAAATCACCTGTCGCAACGATTAAATCAATATCAGCATTTTGTTTGAGGATGGCATCCAGCACCGCGTGGTAACTGCGATAAGTATTAATACCCAACAAAGTCTCTTCTTTGCCGGCAAAAAGATGCGTATCTGTTATTTGCAATATTTTGGCTGTGGTTCCTTCTACCACAGGCAGTTTAAACTGGCTTTCCAAATGGTTTCCTTGTCCTATAAATCATTGGCGAGCATCATAACCCGTTTTAACGCAAGAGATCTGCTGACTGGCACACACTTCCCTTTTCTCGGTTAAAAATCAGGAATTATCTGAATTCCACGCTTTTTTTAACTTTTCATGGTGCAATGCTAACCATTGTATCGCAATCACTGAAGCGGCATTATCAATAATTCCCTCTTCCATCCATTGATAAGCCTGCTCACGGCTGACCACATGCACCCGAATATCTTCATGTTCACCCGACAATCCATGAATACCGGCAGCTTTAGTGGCATCAACTTCCCCCACCATCACAGAAATACGTTCAGTTGTTCCTCCAGGGCTGGAGAGGTAACTTAACACCGGTTTACAACGTTTAACTTCAATTCCCGCCTCTTCCATCGCTTCACGGCGCACCACACGCTCTACATCTTCACTCTCTTCAATCATACCGGCAATAATTTCCAGCAACCACGGCGTTGCTTTAGTTTCTATCGCCGGAATTCGTATCTGTTCGATCAACACAACTTCATCGCGGCGTGGATCATAAGGCAACAGAGCCCCCGCATGTCCCCGTTCAAAAACTTCGCGACTGACCTCTTCGCTCCAACCACCAGCAAACAGACGATGACGGAAGTGGTAATTTGTCAATTTGAAGAATCCTTTGTACAAACTCTTTTTCGCGATAATTTCCACATCTTGTTTATTCAGCATGACTGGCATTGACAGCTTTTTATTCATAAAATTCTCCTGATATACTTCCTTATTTGCTAGCCACTAAATGATATTAATCAAGCAGAGTTAAAAAATTCACCTTTTGGTGGTGTAAAGTTAAGCTAAATTAAGGCAATATGGCACAAACGGCTACCTTCGACTGATAGCATACTCTGCTAGAATCAGTGATATTTCATTTTTCATCAAGGCAACAAGCAAAATAGCTGCACAACAAGGAATGCAAATGAAGAAACTGCTCTCCCTTTTTATCGCTATGAGCCTAGCGGGATTTAGCTCTGTCAGTCAGGCTGAAGATCTTTTGCAGGTTTATAAGCAAGCAAAAGAAAGTAATCCTGAACTACGTAAATCAATGGCTAAGCGTAATGCGGCTTTTGAAAAAATTAATGAATCCCGTAGTCCATTATTACCTCAGTTGGGATTAAATACGGGATATACCTACAACAGTGGTTACCGCGATACACGTGACACAGAAAACAATGCCTTAAGCGCGACGCTTAAGCTGACTCAAACCATTTTTGATATGTCTAAATGGCGCCAGTTGAACTTACAAGAAAAAACGGCGGGTATTGCTGACGTTACCTACCAGAGCAGTGAACAAAAACTGATTTTGGATAGTGCAACGGCTTATTTCAAAGTACTGCGCGCTATTGATTCACTCTCTTACATTGAAGCGCAGAAAGCAGCTGTTTACCGCCAGTTGGATCAAATCACTCAGCGTTTTAATGTCGGTCTGGTCGCCATTACCGATGTTCAGAACGCCCGAGCTAACTACGACAGCGTGCTCGCTCAGGAAGTAGTCGGCCGCAATGATCTGGATAATGCATTAGAGGCTCTGCGTCAGGTAACCGGTACTTATTACCCTCAGTTATCTTCGCTGAATATTGACCGTTTCAAAACGCATAAACCAGAAGCAGTGGATATTCTGGTGAAAGAGGCGGAGAAACGTAATTTAAGCCTGTTATCTGCACGTTTAGGTCAGGATCTGGCTCGTGAGCAAATCAAAGCAGAACAAACCGGCCATATGCCAAAAATTGATCTAAGCGCCTCTACCGGCGTTTCAAACAGTCAGTTTCATGGCTCCGGCTATGAGCCAGGCAGAAAACCCGGCAATGCCTATAATGGCGAAAACAGTGTTGGTCTGACACTCAGTATGCCAATTTACAGCGGCGGGGCAACCAGTTCCCGCGTTGAACAGGCACAATATGGTTTTGTCAGCGCCAGCGAACAGTTGGAAAGCACCTATCGCAATGTTGTACAGGTTGTCCGTTCCTCTTTTAACAACATATCTGCCTCCATCAGCAGTATCAACGCCTACAAGCAGGTTGTTGTTTCCGCGCAAAGCTCACTGGATGCAATGGAAGCCGGTTATCAGGTCGGTACACGTACCATTGTTGATGTGCTAAATGCGACGACAACGTTGTACGATGCCAAACAAAAACTGTCCAACGCTCGCTATGATTATCTGATTAATCAACTGAACATTCAGCACGCACTTGGCACGCTTAATGAGAACGATTTAGCAGCTCTGAATAATACGCTGGATAAACAGATCTCAACATCAGCCAGCAGTATTGTTCGGGAAACAGACGCACCAGTAACATCTGGCCGTAATTAATTCAGCCCTTCACCTTCACTAATTAACGGCCCGCCATAAAGCGGGCTGTTTTATTGCCTGCCAACAACAATCTACTCTGTAAGAAAATCTGATATTTACCTTAGTGCAGAAAATATATAAATCAGAAAAATCCTTCAAATGGGTTCCAACTCTGACTATTCACCTTTTCTTTTAGATAATAAGCATAGTTAGCGGTTATTCCCCATATTGCCGCGAAAGCACAGTTAATACTCATGCTAACAACTGGAGAGATCTCAATATTCAGAATACTTTCAATAATCCCTAATAGTATACCCACTACAACAGCGATACCGAATAAAGCCAGATTTTTACGCCATAAACCTAAAACAAAGAAGTAAATAAAACCAAAAAAGAAGGCGATAAAATTCATGTTCAACAAGATACGGCGTCCAAAAGATTCCGCTTTTATAGCAGCGCTATACTCAGATGCCTTAGGAGCACCATGTTGTTCAAAGAATGTAAAACGCGCTTGCCATTTTTTTGAATATTGACTTTTATCCATACTACTTAAGCTCCTTAATTAAAATAGAAAATACAACAACAATAATATAATAACAATTAGTGACTAATTTAAGATTATATTACCGAGATTATTTGCTGACGCTATAACAGCAGATAATATAATTAGTAGATTTATTTACTTCATAACGTTACCCGTTTAATTATCCTTAATTTACTAGAACTTATACGGGCAGGATTAATACCACAAAATGTCAATTACAGCACTGTTTTTTAAAATTCACATATCTATTTCACCACATTAAAACCAGATTTAACGGAATACCAGACAATCAATATCCAGCAACCGCTTTGTCAGACAAAAAATTAGGCTATCAATTCGAAGGTTTATGCTTTAATTTTGCTCATCTTTCCCCTATCCTTAGAGCTATTTCATTAAAGCATCACAGACACTTAAAATCTGGGTATACGACTATGACAATAAAGCGGACCAAAAATATTAATCACGACACATTCCGTAAAGCCTGGCGCAGTTATCGCCTTGCGCCTGTGGCAATCGCTGTCAGTGCGGTTTTCATGTTATCTGCCTGTGAACAGAGTGATGAAACCGTCTCTCTTTACATGAACGCAGATGATTGTTCTCAGGCAAACCCATCACAAAGTGAACAATGTAATCTGACTTACAACAACGCGTTGAAAGAAGCGGAAAAAACAGCGCCTAAATATGCGACCAAAGAAGACTGCATCGCTGAGTTTGGTGAAGCACAATGTACTCAGGCTCCGGCACAGGCGGGCCTTGGCAGCAGTGCATCGGATGGCTCCAGCACAGCTGCGAATAGCAATGCACAAGCCCAACCGCAGCAAAGTGGCAGCTTCTGGATGCCTCTGATGGCAGGTTTTATGATGGGGCGTCTGATGGGCGGCGGCGCAGCACCATCACAACCGCTGTTTAGCTCCAAATCTGCCACCAGCCCGGCAAACGGTAAATTTGTTGATGCGACAGGCAAAAGCTATGGCCCTGCTACTGCTGGTGGCCGTTCCATGACGGTTCCTAAAACCGCTATGGCGCCAAAACCCGCCACGACAACAACTGTCACCCGTGGCGGTTTCGGTGACTCTGTTGCAAAACAGTCAACCATGCAACGCAGTTCCTCTTCTGGCTCCACTTCACGTTCAATGGGGGGCTAATCACGGATGAAACGCATTGCTATTACTGAGCGCCCGGACTGGCGCGAGAAAGCGACAGAATATGGTTTTAATTTTCACACCATGCATGGCGAGCCATACTGGTGTGAAGATGCTTATTACCAGTTTTCTCTTGCTCAAATTGAAGAAATCGAGAATACCACTGCCGAGTTGCATCAGATGTGTTTGCAAGTGGTAGAAAAAGTCATCGACAGTGAAGAGCTGTTGACTAAATTCCAGATCCCAAAACATTGCTGGGATTTTGTCCGCAGTTCCTGGATTACCAGCCAACCGTCACTCTATTCCCGGTTGGATTTGGCTTACGATGGTAAAAGCCCGGCAAAATTGTTGGAAAATAATGCCGATACGCCAACTTCACTGTATGAATCTGCTTTTTTCCAATGGATCTGGTTGGAAGATCAGATGAATACCGGTTTGTTGCCAGCACATGCCGATCAATTCAACAGCATGCAAGAGCAGTTGATTGAACGCTTTGCTCAGTTGCGTGATGAACATGGTTTTGGCTTACTGCACATGGCCTGCTGTCAAGATACGCAAGAAGATCGCGGTACCATTCAGTACTTACAGGATTGCGCGCTGGAAGCCGGTATCCCGACTGAATTCTTGTTTATCGAAGAGATCGGTCTGGGTGAGAAAGGCCAGTTTACTGATCTGCAAGACCAGGTGATCAGCAATCTGTTCAAACTCTATCCTTGGGAGATGATGTTTCGTGAGATTTTCGCCACCAAACTGGAAGATGCCGGCGTTCGCTGGTTAGAACCTGCCTGGAAGAGCATTATCTCTAACAAAGCATTACTGCCAATGTTATGGAAGATGTTTCCGAATCATCCAAACCTGTTACCCGCTTATTTTGCTGATGATAACCATCCAGCAATGGACAGCTATGTTATTAAGCCGCTGTTCTCACGGGAAGGGGCGAATATCCGTATCATTGAGAATGGTAAGGAAATTGCCAGTGCTGATGGTCCTTACGGTAAAGAAGGCATGATCGTTCAGCAATTCCATACACTGCCAAAATTCGGTGACAGTTATACGCTGATTGGTAGCTGGCTGGTCAATGATCAACCTTGTGGTATTGGTTTGCGTGAAGACCGTGAACTCATAACCCAGGATTTATCCCGCTTCTATCCGCACATTATTTTGGATTAATATCCAGACAAGGGAGGAATGAGGAAGATCGTAAAATACCGCAAATTCCTCCCTTGAAAATCCGATGAAAAAACATTGTACCCTTACAAGCTTATAAAAAAAGGATAAATAATATGGCGAACACAATATATTTAACCATCACAGGTAAAAAGCAAGGGCTGATATCCAGCGGTTGTTCTACCTATGATTCTATCGGCAATAAATATCAAACTGGTCATGAAAATGAAATTTATGTTTATTCATTTGATCATGATATCAGCAGGGAACAAAATGTTAATCACTCACCTATTTCAATCACTAAGCCAATAGACAAATCCTCACCGCTATTAGGCATAGCAATATCAGAAAACGAATCAATAAATTGCAGATTAGATTTTTACAGAACATCAAATAATGGTTCTCAAGAAAAATATTATTCAATTGAAATCATGCATGCATCGATAACCAATATATCTACCCATTATCCCAATTCACTTACCCATAATGATGCACAACCCTATGAAATTATATCCATTGCCTATGGAAATATAACTTGGAAACACCATATCGCAGGTACATCAGGATATAGCATATGGGATGAAAGGGTTAGTTGAAATTAATATTTTGGGGAGTAATCCCCAAATAATTTAAATCATTTTATTTCTTTTGAAAAGGCCAATACCAAACATTCTTGATTAAAAACATTAATTCCTTAATAATATCCGTTAATAACCAGTGCTTATTAAAGTCATTTAACACTTTCAGAAAAGGTCAATCCTAAGCAATTCTCTTTCTTTTCACTTCCAACTACAGGCGATTTTGACAGCATAAAAGCATCGTCATATATAGTTTCAGCGCCTTTTATATACCATATGTTATCATTATTTACTGTATAACCAGTTGATTTTATATAATTAACGATTTCATTATAGTTATTCGCCATACGTTTCAAATCACAAAAATAAACAGAGCTATATATAGGTGATAATTCATCATTCGGATAATATTCGAAGAAATAATTTTGAGAAATACGCGGAACTTCTTTTATTTTTTTATGCGTAAGCAGATGATATTTTAAGAAGTCATTTTCTTTATAAATAACATTAGGCATCATAAATAACCATAAATAAACACTAATAAAAGTAAATATTATCACCGTTATTACCACTGTTAACTTATTCATAATTTCGACCCATAAAAATTTTATATCCATAATTAATTATAAAAAACCTTAATAAAACCACTATATTATATGCATCATAAAACACCATGTATAAAATAAAATCGCTCGTTAAAATTATAACTTATAAAACAAAAGAAATAATTAAAATTATTTAATCTCTTTTGAAAAGATCAATTCTAAACATTCCTTTTTATTAAAAATCACTTTATCCAAGATAAAATATACATCATCTTTTGAGCTATCTTTATATAACAACGAATTATTTCTTGATATAAAAAAACCATTTTCATTTATATAATGAACCAGTTCATTATAACTGGAGTTTATATCTTTTAAATCACAGAAATAAATGGTGCTTCTTTGTGGTGATGTTTCATCATTCGGCGAGTATTCGAAAACATAATTTTCTGATACACGGGGAGAGTTCCTTATCTCATTATAAGTTAATAAATTATATTTAAAAAAATCTTTCTCACTATAAAATACATTAGGCATTGATAAAAACCACCACCCCCAAAAGATAAGAACGAAGAAAAAAAATACGAAAAAAAATAATGTTCTCACAACTTAACCTCATAAGAAGCTATTGGCTTTACATGACTTATAACAATATTTTTCTCATAAGAAGAAAAAGGTTTAATTGTATTTAAATAATATGGCAAATTCTTCTTATACGGAAAAGCATTGTTAGGGTACCTCTCCGGATCAGGAAAAACCCAAGGTCTTAACTCTTTATTCTTATACTTACCTACAGGACCGTAATAATCCCATATTTTATATGCATACTCTTTAGATTTGGGTTTTATTAAAGACATATAATCCCTTGGTTGCACTGATTTATAAAAACCCAATAAATTTGAAATTAAATCTTCACAACTAAACCCACTGTCAGTAATATTTGAAAAAACAAAATTTGACTGTAACTCTTCGAACTCTAACGATACACAATACATCATTGAAAATGCAATGGATTTTTTCACTTCAATAGGCAACCCTTTTTTTACCATCCATTGAGCATGAATTGATGATTTAAAAATGTATTTACTCATACCTTGAGCATAATTAACCAGAAAGTACCCTTTCATAAAAGGAGAACTACTTTTCTCAGTAATCAACTGTTCCCATAATATTTTGGAATCATGACCACTAGCATGACCAAGATCTATCCATCCCAAATCCTCCGTATAAATTAATTTGTCATCTTTTATATCTTTTCTAATAGTCATTAGCTGATCCACCTATATAATGTTTAGTAATATTAAAATTATAGCTACAATTGCTCATATTTTTTGAAGCTAAAAATCAATATATCCACTTTACAGCTTTTCTCGAGCGCATTCTATTAATCTGCTCACGAAACCGATTCCTTTATATAACATAGAGATAATTGAACCAATGAAATTTTTAGTGGTGGAAACATCAATGCATTTTCACACAATGGGCAGGAAAAGCCCTGTCTCATCTGTCACCTATCATGCCTTAAAAAACAAAGAATCTGACTATTATTGATGCCATAGTGGTCAATGACGATTATTGGGAGTTCTTATGTCCATATCAGCAAAACAGACGATTACCGCGCAGATACCTATCAAACTAGCTACAGCCATAAACGATTTAGCCAAAGAGTTAGACCGCTCAAAATCGTGGATCATTAAAGAGGCTCTTACCTCAATGATTGAGGAACGTGAACGTCGCCACCAAATGATTTTGTCTGGCCTTACGGATGTCGATACAGGCCGTATTGTTAGCCATTCAGATGTTATTAATTTCACATCCAAGCTGAAAACATGATAAGCATGGAAGTTTATTGGACACTTAAAGCTCAAGATGATTTGGAACGTATCTACCTCAACAAAGCCTACATCCATTAATTTATGGCTGATATATCAGTCTTATATCAATCCGAGAATATCAGGTTTCTCCGTTGTTGATGCCAGCGCCAACAAGCTTGACCTCCCATAATAAGCACACCTCCCAACCAGCGATCCAGAGGAAAACTCTCTATCCAATCCCGCTTATTAGCCAGTAATTCCCGGCCAAACTGCGTCAGCATCAATGTTGAAGACGCAGAGTCAAAATATATTGCCGGTTCTGGTGCAAGGCACAGATTATCAATAATGACATCAAGCATAATATCGCCCAGCCACGGCAGAGGTTCATTATGCTCAGTGGGTTGCTGAAACAATTGCTTATTTGTACGAGGCTGTTCTGCCAGTCAGACAGAAAAGGGAAAGCCATACGGCATACCGTTTCAATGATCATGGGCGCAGCCCTTTCCGCGGACAAGGTGGCGATGATCTCGCCACCGGGGATCCTAACAAAAGGGTAAAAAACTTCAATCAATACAGCACAAAAATTGACTATTTAACCAACCCGTACAGACAACATACTCAGTGACCCGGACACAATGCCATCGACAGGAATAGAAACCACCTCTTTTCTATCCCACGTTCCCATGACATACAGCAATGGCAAAAAGTGTTCAGGAGAGGGATTGGATAACTGACCATCTTCTCTGTCCAATGCATGAACCAAAGGATAAGGCTGCTCATTGCTGGCAAGGTTATCACGCACATAATGGTTAAATGTTTCTGCCCAAGGGTACGGTTCAGCATTAGGTTCCTGCCGCTTCATGGCACGAAGGTTGTGTACCACATTACCACTTCCCAGGATCAACACACCTTCATCTCGCAAAGTAGCCAGCTTTTTCCCTAATTCATAGTGATACGTCGCTGGCTTAGCGTCATCTATACTCAACTGCACCACAGGAATATTGGCCTGAGGATACATCTTAATCAGAATGCCCCAAGTCCCGTGATCTAATCCCCATTGATGGTGATCGGCATAAACCTCCACAGGTTCCAGTATTTCTTGCACTAAAGCGGCCAGCTCAGGTAATCCCTTTGCCGGATACTGAGTTTCATGCAATTCCTGTGGAAAGCCACGAAAATCATGGATAGTCTTCGGCTGAGTCATGGCAGTTACAACAGTGCCATTAGTGTACCAATGAGCAGAAATCACCAGAATCGCTCTGGGGACAGGCAACCTTTCGCCAAGCTCACGCCAGGCGTTGGTATAACGATTTTCTTCCAGTACATTCATTGGGCTGCCATGACCAACAAACAGAGCTGGCATTCTGGAAATATTCATACGACCTCCCATACCAAATATAGATAATTTTAATACTTGCAGAGAGATTACGCCTTTCAGACAGGCAAAACAGTGTACCAATGGTGATGGATTTATTCAAAAAAACTGAAAACCACAGCTTGTGCGAACTGTGGTTTAGGTAAATATATGTGCGTTATAACCGATATTTCAGCCGATTATCAGATGATTACGTTTCAACTGGCTTTCTGATCTACTGCCTGACGATAAGCCACCAAATCTTCAATGGTTACCACCGGCATATTATGCAATTTCGCAAATTGGACCACTTCAGGAGTACGCGCCATTGAACCGTCATCATTGGTCAATTCACACAACACACCTGCTGGCTTGAAACCTGCCAAACTGACCAAATCAATTGTCGCTTCAGTATGTCCCTGACGGGCCAGGACACCACCAAGCTGTGCGCGCAGTGGAAAAACATGGCCCGGACGGTTCAAATCACTTGGCTTCGCATGATCCGCAATCGCTGCACGAATGGTTGTGATACGGTCAGCCGCAGAAACACCGGTTGTCACACCCTGAGCAGCCTCAATGGTTACAGTAAAAGCAGTCTGGAACGGACTGGAATTATTTTCCACCATCATTGGCAATTGCAATTGCTGGCGGCGGTTCTCTGTCAGGCACAAGCAGACAATACCGCTGCCATGACGGATAGTCAGTGCCATTTGCTCTACGGTCATCGTTTCAGCCGCAAAGATAATATCACCTTCATTTTCACGATCTTCATTATCCAGCACCATCACACCACCGCCATCCCGTAAAGCGTCGATAGCGCGTTCAACACGTTCTGATGATGTGCCGTATTCAGAAAGTAGCGTCTGATTCATGGTAAAAAACCTCATTAAAATTTATGGATTACCAGAATCAGGGCAGTCTTGAGGAGTTCTCACTATGACACCACATCGTAACATTAATATTATTAATATAATGTTCGCATACCATAGCCGGAACAACAGACGGGCAAAAAGCCCGACAGATGCCGTTATTCTCTCCCATCCGGACTATAACCGTCGGCTCCAGAATTACACTGGATCTGCTGACCTCCGATTTATCATAAAGATAACTACAAACGGAGCGCTCGCGGGCTTCACCTAGTCACCCGTAAGATGACCTGATGTTTACCGCCGGTGGGGACTTTCACCCCGCCCTGAGATAAGCCAGCAAACTATAACGCTAATATTTACCGGGGGCAATCAACAAAATCAGATGTGAAACCTGGCTCACAATGGTTTGTGGTTTTACCATCTGGTATTACACTATCGGAGATTATTTATGTCATAAAAAGGATTCATCATGCTCGATCCCAAAAAAATTGAACAAATTGCCCGCCAAATCCAGGATTCCTTACCAAAGGGAGTTAAAGAGTTTGGTGACGATATAGAGAAGAAATTACGGATGATTTTGCAATCCCAGCTTGGCAAACTTGATTTAGTTAACCGCGAAGAATTTGATATTCAAACTCAGGTTCTGCTACGTACCCGTGAAAAATTAACGGCGATGGAGCAGCGTTTAAATGAATTAGAGGCGAAGCTTGAAGATAAGAATACGCCATATGGTAATAACTCAATAAAAGAAGAGTAATGGGCAAGTTAATTGCTAATTAACTTCGACACCATTTTATCTCATTGCCATTCAATTAAAGGTGATCGTTAAAACGGTCACCAAATTCAAATAGAAACACGCAAAGCATATATTGTCAGCCAAAATACACCTGATTGATGTCTTGACACTTCTGGGGTTTTAGATTTCTCCCGAATTAGGCGAAAATTTACGGCGACTTTTATTAATTCCATGCATTGAGAGCGATTAATTGGCTATTTTATGTGATATGTATCACATTTTTGTCATAATCATATGATAAATATCGTGATCTTATGGTCATAAAGTTCAGAGGGCGAAATGCTCTGTTATTCATTTCCTCTCGACTCAACGGGAAGTTGTTTATTGTTCTCTCAAATGCCACGTATTAAGTGACTGGGTTTTCCGCTTGCATTTTTTACTACGGAACAGGCTGGCACTGTCTTTGTATTCAGCGCCATCAGGTTGAAACACCGGCTCGGTAATATGAAGAAGCGTTTTGCTGCGCGATTAAAAAAACAAAACGTGATTACTCACTTAATGGCCGCTGTCGTCATTACCCCGTTTCAGAATTATGCAAGGGTTCAAATATGGATGGATCAGTCTTTACCTGTCGGATTGGCTCACTATCCCAAACAACCTTTCAGTGTTATGGAGTTTAAGGAGAAATAAGTATGGCAATATCCAACAGCGGCAAGATGTGCCCGGCCGTCACCTCAATTAACTGTACGATGGAAATCGGGATCTTTCCCGCCGATGAAGACCCCTGTTATCTGGCGGAAAAAGCTGAATATGCCCTGCGTCTGCCGGCAATGATTATCACTAAGCAGGGTGCCATCCGTTTTCTTAATCAAATCATTATGAGCGGGTTGATTAATATTGGCGAGTGTGAAATTGGCTACCGCCTGATAATTCACGGAGAAAATGATGAAAACTGTAGATTACTTTGCCCGGTTGAGATCACAACTGACCTCTTTTCTTTTTATCAATGGCGATGGACTGACCGTTTCCCGCCTGGGTCTCTCAATTACCCTGTTTTTTAAACAGGGTTACACGCAGGAGAAAAAACAGTGCATTCTGGCCTGTTACCGCCGCTTTCGGGAGGAGTTTGGTACTCACCTGCGTTTTCACCGTCATGAGCTGAAAGGGTTAAAAAAATATTCACCGGAAAATATTGCCAAAGTGGAAGAGGGCATGACCCGATTTATGGCATGGCTGGACTTTCTGTGTGAACAGCTCGAACCCGACAGTGGAGACTGTGGTTACTGTTTGATCTTACCCAAAGATTACTATGACTATTTTCCCCTGGAGTACCAGTTAGCGCAACGCTACCCCTCCCTGCAAGTGAACTCGGCAGTGCATACAGCCAAATTACAGTATGAACATTCCATCCGTGGCATTAATTGGATCACTCTGCTGTCCAAACGCTTTGTAGGGAAATTGGGTGGGGAACATTGGATACGCGCAATGCTGGCCCGCTACACCGATGTGGTCATTAGCTCTTACCGCGATGGTCTGATGATACGCGCAGGGAAATATCCGGATCTGACCCCGCTGCCGGGCAGTGTCCCGGAGAGTTATTTTGCCATTAACCAGCTGATACGCCCGATACGGGTGAGTCCCCGTGAAGGGCATTCTCTGCATTTTTATGGTGCCGGTCATTTTACTACAGCGTCCACACTGGCCTGGTATGCCCGCTATGACCGTGGACCTTTGCATGTGACCCCACTGAGAGGCGGCAATCCTGCGCTAGTCAGCGGATTCTGGCGAACCGACAGCATTCCTGGCAAGCAATATTTCTTTGCTCAGGGCGCGATGACTTTTGATGTTCAGGGTGCGGAGTCAGGCACAACGATTTGGCATTTAATACGCGAAGCGGAAAATACAACGGAGTAAATAATGCGAAGTATAGTAGAAGGAAAAAAATTATCCTTAAAGGTGATACCACCACAACCGGAGGCGATGTTTTAAATGGTTCCGGCTTAGTCAACCAACAACTGGCGGTTGCCCGTAAAGGCGATCCGGTATTTTGTCCCGCCTGTAAACAAACCGGGGCTATTGCGGAAGGCTCCAATTTGTTCAATATACAGGGAATACCTGTTGCACTGGAGGGACACCGGGTTAATTGTGGTTGTTCGACCGGTGCCTGCCGATTAAAGGTGCGGTCATAAATATCACATTCCAAGGCCCTTAATTGAAATACCCATAAAACCAGAGCAGGTTTCAAACTGTGATTAAAAGCTATTGTTTTAATTTATGGTTTTTAATCGGTATAACGTTTTCACCGTTGTTTTTACCGCTTTTAACACCTGCTTTTTATTAAGTTTAATCATCATTAGCGATCGTGTTTTACGTTTAACAAATGCTAATCATATCCACTTTTTATCTTTACTGACGCTGTTTTACCCGCTGTTTTAATAAGTCACCACCCTTTATTTTGTCTTCATAAATCAATAAGTAAATAGCCTGATGAGATAAAAACATCCCTTGTTTTTTCTCGGATAATCCACCTCATTTTCAGGGCTTAAATCCTGCCAGATTAACCGTTTTATCCCTTTTTTATTACGTTATTTTTGCAGTTTTCTTCATAAAATAACTGGCGAGAAAGCGTTTTAATCCCCGTTTATTCGGGTAATACTCTTCTCCATGCGGATTTATTTTAAACTCATTTTTAATGGTCAATGATTTTCGATTAAACTCAATTAACTCTCCTGCTGAAAAGTTTCATTGAGTTAAATCCGATTTTAATATTAAAGCCTTAATGCTTTTGTATTCGCGCTTTTAAATAATTATGGAAAATGGAATCCTGCCCTGAGTTTTATGATAGGCAGTGTTTAAACTGTTATTAAATGCTATTGTTTTAATTTATGGTTTTAATCGGCATAACGTTTTCACCGTTGTTTTTACCACTTTTAATACCTGATTTTTATGAAGTTTAATCATCATCGGATATTGTGTTTTCCCTTTTTTCATCACCGTCATATCGTTTACGATTAAGATTTACTGGCAATCCTGAGTGGTTTTCATCGGTTAATCCTTTTTATTTTTTCTCCATAAATCAACCAGTAAATAACCTGATGAGATAAAAATACCCTTGCTTTTTCTCGGATAATCCGCCCCATTTTCAGGGTTTAAATCCTGCCGGATTAACCATTTTATCCCTTTTTTATTACATTATTTTTTCAGTTTTCTTCATAAAATAACCGGCGAGAAAGCGTTTTAATCCCCGTTTATTCGGGTAATATTCTTCTCCATGCGGATTTCTTTTCAACTCGCTTTTAATGGTTAATGATTTTCGATTAAATGCCATTAACGCTCCTGCTGAAAAGTTTCATTGAGTTAAATCCGCCTTTGATATTAATGCTTTTATATTCGCGCTTTTAAATGATTATGGCAAATTAGGTAAATGTAAAATAAGTGGAGTATAAAATGGCTGCTAAATGAATTAAAAAACAAAGTAAAATCCCGCCCTGTACAAAACCATGCCGCTGGAGTGTCGCTAATTCTTCACTCCAATCGGCATACTCCTGCCAGTACCTTATTTCCCAGCAAACTCCGTTTTATAAAACATTATTCACTGCTTTTTAATCGCGTTAATGATATTGGTTGTTGAAATACCGTTTTCAAAGTTCAGCACTTTGACTTCACCACCCGCAGCCCAAACTTCTTCACTGCCAGCAATCTCTTCAAGCTTATAGTCTCCACCTTTCACCAATACATCCGGCAGAACATCCGTAATCAAACGGCGTGGCGTATCTTCTTCAAACGGAACAACCCAATCCACAGCCCCCAGCGCCGATAGCACTATCATTCGTTGTTCCAGTGGATTGACAGGACGGGTTTCACCTTTCAGCCGCTTAGTTGATGCATCACTGTTAACGGCGACAATCAACCGATCACCCAGTTTACGAGCATGTTCCAAATAAGAGACATGACCCGCATGTAGAATGTCGAAACAGCCATTAGTCATCACAATCTTTTCGCCACGCTGGCGAGCATGAGCCACTGCCTGCTTAAGCTGAAATTCACTCATAACACCAAAACCGGTTTCAGCACGGCCACGAACAGCATTCTCCAGTTCAACCGGCGAAACCGTTGAAGTCCCCAATTTGCCAACCACAACACCCGCGGCAGCATTCGCCAGGAAACAGGCTTCATTCAGTGGCTTTCCAGCCGCCATCGCCGTTGCCAGCACACCAATCACCGTATCGCCAGCACCAGTCACATCAAACACTTCCTGAGCCAGTGTTGGCAAATGCAGTGGCGGCTGATCAACACTCAATAAACTCATCCCCTGTTCAGAACGGGTAATCAGTAATGCCTGAAGATCCAAGTCCTTAACCAGTTTAGTGCCCTTATCAATCAGTTCGTCGTTATCTTTGCAGTGGCCTACCACCGCTTCAAATTCAGACAAATTCGGCGTTAGCAAAGTTGCGCCACGATAGCGTTCAAAATCACTCCCTTTCGGATCGATTAACACCGGTACGTTGGCATCATTTGCCAGTTTGATCATCTTTTGAACCTGACTCAACGCGCCTTTAGCATAGTCAGACAGAACCAATGCGCCGATATGAGGTAACGCTTGTTCAATGCGCTCAAGTATCGGTTGCGCATCAACGTTATCGAAACCTTCTTCAAAATCCAGGCGGATTAACTGCTGGTTACGGGAAAGTATCCGCAGTTTGGTAATTGTCGGATGAGTCGGCACAGCAACAAAATTACAGCGCACTTTAAAACTACTCAGTTTTTCATCCAACGCACGCGCCGCATCATCAATCCCCGTCAAACCAACCAAATGTGAATTCGCCCCAAGGGCAGCAATATTCATAGCAACGTTAGCCGCCCCTCCCGGACGTTCTTCAATGGTATTGACTTTGACGACAGGTACCGGGGCTTCCGGTGAAATCCGGCTGGTTGGTCCATACCAATAGCGGTCTAACATCACATCTCCGACAACTAAAACTTCTGCACGGTGAAAATCCGGGAGTGTCACTTTCATCCTTTGCTCCAAATATCAGATATCAACAGGTGCCAAATATTACCATAAGCCAGTAAAATCCATGCACCAAACCGCTATAACCCGTTATTGTTCACCCAACCATTGTTGCCAGCTATGACCTATCTGTTCCTGCTGCTTACTGAAACAATTGGCTGATACCCGGCTGGAAAACTCCTGTAACACCAGATGATGCAATTCATCACGCATGGAAATATAAGCCTGCGTTAATGTGGCGGCTTCAGCTTTATCCATAATTCCATAAGTTGCCATTAACTCAAAAATCCGCACATTATCCGACCAGCGCGTCAAGCGTTCATTTTCAGGGGCGTAACGCAATACCAGATACTGAGCAATAAATTCAATATCCGTGATCCCGCCCGGATCAGCTTTAATATCAAATTGATCTGAATGGCAGCTTCCTAAATGTTTATGCATCTTCTCCCGCATTTCCCGAACTTGCTGACGTAATAAAGCCGGTTCTCGTCCTGTGCATAATGTCTGATGGCGTATCCGTTCAAAATCCTGATGCAAATTTTCATCACCAAATACCATCCGGGCGCGTACTAATGCCTGATGTTCCCAAGTCCACGCTTCATTCTGCTGATAATCAGCAAATGCTCCGATGGTACTGACTAACATTCCTGATTCGCCCGAAGGTCGCAGGCGGACATCGACGTCATACAACACACCAGAGGAAGTTCGGGCACTGAACAGATGCATAATGCGTTGGGCAAGACGCAAATAAAATTGCCGGGCATCAATCGATCGATCACCCTCGGTCATGACATCCATTGGGCAATCCAACAAGAAAACCAAATCAAGATCAGAACCGTAACCCAGTTCCCATCCCCCTAGTTTGCCATAACCAATCACAGCAAATCCCAACCCTTGCCGCTGATCCAGATGTGATGGAACACCATAACGTTTTGCCATTTGTCCCCACGCCTGTTGAACCACCGCCTCAATAATTGCCTCTGCCAAATAAGTGAGATGATCACTCACTTTCATCACCGGCAACACGCCGGTGATATCCTCCGCCGCAATTCTCAGTAATTGCGCCTGTTTAAACTGGCGAAGAGCCTCTAATTGCTGCTCTTCATCATCTTCCGGTATTCGCAACAAATATTGCCGCAGTTCATCTTTATAGGCATTCAGAGGCAGCGGCTTATACAGAAATTGGGGATCAAGCAGCTCATCCAGCAACAAGGGGTGACGGGCAAGCTGAGTAGCAATCATCGGTGAAGCCGCACACAGTCGGATAACGTGTGTCAGTACGGCTTCTGATTCCAACATCAGTTCCAGATAAGTTGTGCGGCTGACAATACTCAACAACAATGGAATAACTCGCTCCAACACTGTATTGGCATCTTGTCGCAAACAGATTTTTACCAACAAACGTGGCATCAGATGATCGAGTACATCACGTCCACGAGGGCCAATGGTTCTTTTTCCCACATCCTGACGGAATAGAGCAATGACGTGTAATATCTGCTGTGCAACCAATTCATCCAGATGCGGAGCCAGTATGATTAACTCTTCTTTTTCGAGATTTTCCAGCCATAAGCTCTTAAATGGCACATGACCAGCTTCTTCTTCATTATTATCACTGTCATCACCAATTAATTGCGTGAAAATAATCCGAACAGCGCCCATCCTGCTGTTCAATGCAATCATCAACTCATCCCAGCTTTCAAATCCCATTCCCCACGTCAACCGTGAACGGCTCAGTTCATCTTCTGGCAACGTCTGAGTTTGCTGATCGTTAATTGACTGTAAAAGATTTTCCAGCCGCCGTAAAAAGAGGTAACTGTCAGCGAGTTGTTCTACCTGTGATGACGGCAAAAGTTCCAGTTTTTCTATTACTTGAAGCGTGGGTAACAGAGCCGGAGATTGCAGACACCATTCACGGCCACCCCGAATAAGCTGGAATACTTGAGTGATAAATTCAATTTCACGGATACCACCCGCACCCAGTTTGATATTGTCTTTCAAACCACGGCGACGAACTTCACGTTCAATCATCCCTTTCATGTTTCTCAGGGACTGAATCACACTGAAATCAATATAACGGCGGAAGGTAAACGGCCTTAACATCCGGCGTAATTCTTCGCAATACGATTCACTACCCGCGCCCATAATTCGCGCTTTAACCATCGCATAACGCTCCCAATCACGCCCCTGTTCCTGATAATAATCCTCCAATGCGGCAAAACTGAATACCAGTGGACCACTGTCACCAAATGGACGCAAACGCATATCAACCCGATAAACAAAACCATCTACCGTTTGCTGATCGAGGACTTTGATAAGACGCTGCCCCAGACGGGTAAAAAACTGAGCGTTGTCCATTTCACGGCGGCCACCGCGGGTAATACCGTTTTCAGGATAGGCAAAAATCAGATCAATATCGGAAGAGAAATTCAGCTCGCCACCACCCAGTTTCCCCATGCCCAGAATTAACAGAGGTTGTGGTTCGCCCTGCTCATTGCAAGGGGTTCCCCAATCACGACAACAACGCTGATACAACCCGTCGCGAGCGGCAATAATCAGCGTTTCAGCCAACATACTGAGCTGTTGCAATGTCTCCTGAGTCGTACTGGTGTGCAGCACCTGTGACCAGGCAATTCTGACGAGAATTTTGTTACGGAACTGACGCAAAACCCGCATCAGGGTATTTTCATCCTCTGCGGATGAAAGTACCTGTTGCAACCATTCAGCGTATTGATGCCACTCCCGCGCTTGCGGTGGATTCTGGCGGATTTCAGTTAACCATTCAGGGTGAATTTTAAGGTTTTCAGCAACAAAATCACTCAGTGATAACACAGCCTGCTCATGAGGAGCAAAAGCTTCAACACACAAAGCCAGCTCCTGAAAATGCTTAGTCACACTCGGTAACTGAGCCAAAAGCGGGGTTGAAAGTGGCAACATAGAGAATTCCTGTTATTCAAGCGGAGAGATGGATCAACCATATAGTCAGCGCCAGCTTACATTGCAAATAGCCTGAGCTGTAACACAGCGTTTCAGCCGTTGTTTCCGCTGCTGATAATTTCTGGTTGATCGCCGCTAATTGACCATCCAACTGTTCCGGCCTGCTTGCCGGCTCATTGCAATATTCAAGCGCCCGCTGAACTAAAGTCAATACTTGCTGCAAGCCATCCCGATTTTCTGACAAGCCAATCAGCCAGCGCTCTTCCTGCTCTTGCCAATGAGCCAATATTGACGAAAGTACAGAAGGTAATGACTGCTGCATATCAATTTCTACCGGTACTTGAGGCAAAACTGTTTTTGGTTTTCCTTGGGCTAACTGATAGCCACGAGCAGCTTTACTTTTATTTCCCTGTCGCAAGCCGTCTGATTTTGCCAACTCAACGGCCAACACTAATACATCCGCTACAGTTCCTTGTTTCAGCTCCAATTCAAACTCACAAATGGGTTCTTTGCGGCCTGCCGCGATGATTTCTCCCTGATCGAGCACAACTTCAATCTCACTTTGCCCGTAAGTAACCACCCACTTCTCCCGCATAAAGTCAGTGCTGAATAACGCATTTAAACGGGATTGCAACGCTTCCACATCACAGTTTTCAGGCCAGATATGAGGTGGAAACAACGTCAACGCCAGTTCCGGCTTTAACAATAGCACATTATATTCCGGCCGTTGATGCAACCCGCCGATCACTTCCCCCGCTGTTTTGATTGTCATCTCATATTGATCATCAAAACCACGGATACGCAGCCCCATATCAAGACCGCGCAGTTGGTTATCCGCTGTTTCAAAATAGATATTGGTCAGTTTCTGAGGAGCAAAGTAGTGATGAGGAAATAACAATAATTGCTGACAGATTCCAGGAATAGCCTGCGGTCTGGCGATAAGTTTTAATTCAATTTCTACACTCATATTTGCACCATTGATGGCAATCTTTGGTCATTATCT
Organism: Photorhabdus khanii NC19; assembly: GCF_000517265.1. GTDB lineage: Bacteria > Pseudomonadota > Gammaproteobacteria > Enterobacterales > Enterobacteriaceae > Photorhabdus > Photorhabdus khanii. The sequence continues at coordinate 148,878 of NZ_AYSJ01000002.1, read as the reverse complement.
TACCCCGCTTTTACTTTTTTCTATGATTAAGTGAAAAAATTAAAATTTTCTCTGTTCTGAAAGTTATGATAGTAATTGGCAAAAAACGTGCTGTTAAACAAACAACCAGTAAGCCCCGTATTCGACCCGTTAAGATAGTTCCTATTTTGGTTTACTGTTTGCTCTAGCAAACTTAACTCTTTACTATCAAATTCTAAACTCACCATAGATAAAGAATAGTTGAAATCACAATGCGAAAATTACCTTTACTTCTTACGACGCTATTGAGCCTAAGCTTTTCGCTTACTACCCACGCGGAAGAAAAGCGCTATGTATCTGATGAGTTATCTACCTATACGCACGCTGGACCGGGTAACAAATATCGTATCGCCGGCACACTGAATGCCGGTGATGAAGTCACATTGATAAGCATCAACCGGGACAGTAATTACGCTCAGGTGAAGGATGATAAAGACCGTATTGTCTGGCTACCCATTAACCAGCTCAGTGATAAACCGAGCTTGCGCACACGCCTCCCAGAGATGGAGCAGGAAATCAAAATACTGACAGATAAGCTAGCCAATATAGACAATAGCTGGAATCAGCGCACTGCCGACATGCAACAAAACGTTTCAAACAGCAGTGACATTATTGCAGGGCTGAAAAAAGAAAATGAGCATTTGAAAAATAAACTGATTGTGGCAGAGAAAAAACTTGATGCTGCGAATCTGCAACTTGATGACAAACAACGCAATATCATTCTGCAATGGTTTATGTACGGCGGTGGTGTTGCAGGTGCGGGTTTAATTTTAGGGCTGTTACTACCACATATGGTTCCGCGTCGTAAGCGTAATGACCGTTGGATGAGTTGATAAGGAATATTCAGGTGAAAATCTATCTGGTTGGCGGTGCAGTACGCGACCGCCTGCTAAACTTTCCTGTGAAAGAACGGGATTGGGTTGTTGTTGGCGGGACACCGGAAGAGCTATTGTCTCAGGGATATCAGCAAGTTGGCAGAGATTTCCCGGTGTTCCTGCATCCCAAAAACCATGAAGAGTACGCGCTGGCACGCACTGAGAGAAAATCCGGCCCAGGATATACGGGTTTTACCTGCTACGCCGCGCCGGATGTCACACTGGAAGATGATTTGCTGCGCCGTGATCTGACCATTAACGCGATTGCTCAAACATTCGAAGGCGAACTTGTCGATCCTTGCCGTGGGGTTGATGACTTAAATAATCGTATCTTGCGCCATGTTTCCGATGCTTTCTCTGAAGATCCACTGAGGGTATTACGGGTAGCCCGTTTTGCCGCCCGTTTCGCCCATTTGGGATTTACCATCGCACCAGAAACATTAACGTTAATGTCAAAAATGGCAACTAACGGAGAGTTATCAGCACTCACACCGGAGCGTGTCTGGAAAGAGACAGAAAAAGCCCTTTCCACCCATTCACCACAAGTTTTTTTTCAGGTTTTGCGTGATTGTGGTGCATTGGCGGTATTGTTTCCTGAAATTGATAATCTGTTTGGCGTTCCCGCACCGGAGAAGTGGCATCCTGAGATTGATACCGGTATTCACACATTGATGGTACTGAAAGTTGTCGCTGATCTGACAGACGAAATAGATAGCCGTTTTGCTGCCTTATGCCATGATCTTGGCAAAGGACTGACACCGCCAGAACAGTGGCCTCATCATTATGGACATGGCCCCGCAGGCGCTAAATTAGTCGATCAATTATGCCAACGTCTGCGTGTTCCTCATTCCGCCCGTGATTTGGCAAAACTGGTCGCTCAATATCATGACTTAGTGCATACCATCGATCAATTGCGGCCAAAAACATTGCTTAAATTGTTTGATTCCATTGATGCATGGCGTAAACCTCAGCGAATAGATCAGTTAATTATCACCAGCGAAGCAGATGCACGGGGTCGTACCGGTTTTGAAAATACCCCCTATCCACAAGGTCATTATCTGCAACAGGCATTTAAGGTTGCCAGCCAGGTCCAGGTGAAAAGTATTGTAGACAACGGCTTACGTGGTGCGGATATTGGTGATGAGTTACGACGCCAGCGTCAGCAAGCATTGGCTGAATGGAAGCAACAACAAAATTAATACTGTTGTCTGAAAGATCAAATATTCTGTGCATCCCCTGATATCAAACGTTGGATGATATCCGAATTAAATCGATATCAGGGGAATCATTCACTACATAAATACCCAGTAAACAGCGGCGGCGACAATAAAGCGGTAGATAGCAAATGGGATGAAAGACATACGCTTAATCAATGCCAGGAAGGTTTTAATTGCAATCAATGCGACAATAAATGCAGTAATAAAACCAACAGCAAACATTGGGATATCAGAAGCAGTCAAAAAATGCAGGCTCTTATATAAATCCAGCCCGCTCGCCCCCATCATCATCGGTACAGCCAGAATAAACGAGAACTCTGATGCGGTATAACGGTTAACCCCCATCAGCATTCCACCCGAAATTGTCGCGCCTGAACGGGAGAATCCCGGCCACAATGCCAAACACTGGAAGCAACCAATCATAAAAGCCTGGCGATAAGTAATATCATCCAGCCCTTCTGCTTTCGGTGTCTTAGGTTTCAGAATTTCTGCGATAATCAGTAACACACCGCCAATAATTAAGGCGTACATAACGCTCTGTGGGTTAAACAGCGATTTAATAGTATCGTGGAACAGCAATCCAAGCGTTACCGCAGGTAACATCGCCAAAAGAATGTGGCTCAGTTTCAGCTTGCCGTTGGTTTTACCTTCGTGAGGAGCTTCACCAAAGTGAATACCAATTAACCCAAACAAACGACGCCAAAATACCACTACCACGGCAAGAATCGATCCAAGCTGGATAATAACTTCAAATGTTTCCGCTTTATCGCCGGTAAATCCCAGCAAATGACCCACGATGATCATATGACCCGTTGAGGAAACAGGAAGAAACTCAGTCAGCCCTTCAACAACACCAAGAATAAATGCATGAAACAAGGTAGAAAGGTCAGTCATATAGCGAGATCGCACTCCATTAAACAAATCTCCAAAACAGGTAGCACAGATGAATCCAGCTACCATTTTTCCATTGCCATTAATCAATTGACATAATTATCACGCCTGGCAATGACGCATGCCAGCCTATGCAAGAATAATGACAATAATATGACAACTGAATTCACTGCTGATCGGATTATTTTTTTCTCTCAATAACAACACCGACCTGACGAGCCTGTGCCACCGCCCCCGGCTTACTGACTTTTATCCGTACCCACGGCGAATTAAAACGGTTTAATAACAGATTGGCCACCTCTTCCGCCACTCTTTCAACCAGAGCAAAACTCTGACTTTCTACGTGGTTGATAACCGCTTCGCTAACTTTAGCGTAATCCAGGCAATGTTCGACATTATCGCTGGAAGATGCGCGTTTATTATCCCATCCCATTTCGATATCGAACACTAACTTCTGTTTAATGGTCTGTTCCCAGTCGTAAACACCAATGGTGGTAATGACCGTTAATTCCTCAATAAATACGATATCCATCACGTCGCTTTCCTGTTTTTCAACTTGTCGGATACCACTTCCGACTAAATATGCGTATTATCCATGACTAGGCTAAGAAAACGACCATTATTATTGGAGAGACATTATGAGTGCTATCGCGCTTGGTATGATTATCTTCGCGTATCTTTGCGGTTCAATCTCCAGCGCAATACTTATCTGTCGGCTGGCTGGGCTGCCGGATCCCCGCCAGCATGGCTCAGGTAACCCAGGAGCGACAAATGTATTACGGATTGGTGGCCGCAGTACTGCGGCAGTGGTACTGATTTGTGATGTTCTGAAAGGTATGGTCCCAGTCTGGCTGGCTTATCAGCTTAATGTTCCCCCTTTCTATCTGGGAATTACGGCAATAGCTGCTTGTCTCGGCCATATTTATCCGATCTTTTTCCATTTTAAAGGCGGTAAAGGAGTAGCAACGGCTTTTGGTGCGATTGCCGCAATTGGCTGGGATCTGATGGGTTTGATGACAGGTACCTGGCTGTTGACGGTACTACTGAGTGGTTATTCCTCTCTAGGTGCAATTGTCAGCGCTTTGATAGCACCTTTTTATGTCTGGTGGTTTAAACCTGAATTTACTTTTCCGGTTGCCATGCTCTGCTGTCTGGTACTGCTCCGTCACCATGATAATATCCAGCGCCTGTGGCGCGGCCAGGAAAGTCGTATCTGGAACAAACTCAAAAGAAAAAAAGAGATGACTGAGGAAGAAAAAATTCAGGCAGAGAAAGAGCAAGGAAAAGAAGATTAACAACGTTGCCAAATAAAAAACCAGCTACTGCTGATTGAGTGACTGGTTTTCTATTTTCACTATATAAAAGATTTATAATGCAGGTAATTCAGACAGTGCCCAGCGGGCTTTAACTGCCACGCCAAGAGAGTCACTTACTCCGCCTTTCAGGCGGATCATACCGGCAAGCGCAATCATAGCGCCGTTATCTGTACAGAATTCAGGACGCGCATAAAATACTTCGCCGCCCAATTTTGCCATGACCTCTTTCATCCTGGTACGCAACGTGAGGTTGGCGCTGACGCCACCTGCCATTACCAGCCGCTTGAACCCGGTCTGCTCAAGCGCCCTTTTACATTTAATCGCTAATGTATCAACAACCGCATCTTCAAAAGCACGGGCAATATCCGCTCTGGTTTGCTCATCATCACTGTTGCTGCGAATCGTATTAGACGCAAAAGTTTTTAGTCCTGAAAAACTGAAATCCAGCCCTGGGCGATCTGTCATCGGACGAGGAAACACAAAACGTCCGGCTTCCCCTTTCTGAGCCATCTTGGAGAGTAACGGACCTCCCGGATAATCCAGACCCAGTAATTTAGCGGTTTTATCAAATGCTTCACCCGCGGCATCATCTATCGATTCACCAAGCAGCTCATATTCACCGATACCGGTTACGCTAATAAGCTGAGTATGACCACCGGACACCAGCAAAGCCACAAACGGGAATTCAGGGCTATTATCTTCCAGCATCGGAGCCAGTAAATGCCCTTCCATATGATGGACAGGAATCGCCGGAACATCCCAGGCAAATGCCAGAGAACGGCCAATAGTCGCCCCTACCAACAATGCGCCAACCAGACCAGGACCCGCAGTATAAGCCACTGCATCAATATCTTTACGAGTTAATCCTGCCTCTTTCAAAGCAGCCTGAATCAAGGGAACGGTTTTGCGGATATGGTCACGTGAAGCCAGTTCAGGCACAACACCGCCGTAATCAGCATGCAATTTAATCTGACTGTATAATTGATTTGCTAATAAACCGGCTTGATCGTCATAAATTGCGATTCCGGTTTCATCGCAAGACGTTTCTATACCTAAAACTCGCATTACACTACCTATATTCCACAGGAGAGAGCCAGTTTATCATTAATAAGATAATTTGCGCGGTTTACATGCTGACTATTTTTACTGTTTAGTCTATAATCAGCGCCCTACGTAAAATCCCTGTGTGGTTATCTTCAATATTACGGAACTGACTGGCAAATTTCGCTGTAAGTCACCATGGTAATGTTGTTGTTTCAATTTGCTGCGGCGCTTTACAAAGCCGTGTTCATTGAAGTAAAATTCCGCACCATTTTAAGATGGCTGGCATCCCACGCCAGCAAGACCGATTTCTATTGAGGTGAGAGGCACATGCCGGTAATTAAAGTACGTGAAAACGAGCCATTCGACGTAGCACTGCGTCGCTTTAAGCGTTCCTGCGAAAAAGCAGGTGTATTAGCAGAAGTTCGCCGTCGTGAATTCTATGAAAAACCAACGACTGAACGTAAACGCGCTAAAGCTTCTGCTGTAAAACGTCACGCTAAAAAGCTGGCTCGTGAAAACGCACGCCGCACTCGTCTGTACTAATCCTTGCGGTTGACCCGCATAGTGATTGAATTTGCAGACAACAGTAGTTGCAGATAAGGGCCGTGCTTTCCGAAAGGGAGCGCGGCTTATTGTCGTTCATCAACAGGCGTAAAAAGGGCTTATGGCTGGACGAATTCCGCGCGCATTTATCAATGATTTATTAGCTCGTACCGATATTATCGACCTGATCGATGTTCGTGTGCCACTTAAAAAACAGGGTAAAAATCACCACGCGTGCTGTCCGTTTCATAATGAAAAGACACCTTCGTTTACTGTTAATAGCGATAAGCAATTTTATCATTGCTTTGGTTGTGGCGCTCACGGCAACGCTATCGATTTTCTGATGAATTACGATAGACTGGAGTTTGTCGAATCTATTGAAGAATTGGCTGCTATGCACGGGCTGGAAGTCCCTTATGAAACAGGTTCCGGCAGCAGTCAGATAGAACGCCACCAAAGACAAAATCTTTATCAATTGATGGATAAGCTCAACAGCTTCTATCAGAATTCACTAAATAGCCCCGCTGCACAGCAAGCCCGGCAATACCTGGTTCAACGTGGACTTAGTGAAGAGATTATCCACCGTTTCTCGATTGGCTTCGCTCCCGCTGGCTGGGATAACGCTTTGAAACGGTTTGGCCGTAGCACGGAAGATCGTCAACAGTTAAATGACGCCGGTATGCTGGTGTCAAATGATAATGGCCGTACTTATGACCGTTTCCGTGAACGAGTCATGTTTCCAATCCGTGACCGCAGGGGGCGCGTGATTGCATTTGGTGGACGGGTTCTGGGAGATGCGATCCCAAAATACCTCAACTCACCAGAAACTGAAATTTTCCATAAAGGCCGCCAGCTATACGGCCTCTATGAAGCGCAACAAAATCACAATGACCGTTCACGGTTATTAGTGGTTGAAGGTTATATGGACGTGGTGGCTCTGGCGCAGTTTGGTATTGATTATGCCGTTGCCTCGTTAGGTACTTCGACGACATCGGAGCATATTCAGTTACTTTTCCGCGCTACTGACAGCATTATCTGTTGTTACGATGGCGACAGAGCAGGACGTGACGCAGCATGGCGAGCTTTGGAAACAGCGCTGCCTTATCTTAATGATGGTAGGCAGTTACGTTTTATGTTTTTGCCTGACGGCGAAGATCCTGATTCACTAGTTCGTAAAGAAGGCCGTGAAGCATTTGAACAAAGAATGGAACAATCTCACACGTTGTCTGAATTTCTGTTCGAATCGTTACTACCACAAGTTGACTTGAGTAATCCTGAAGGGAAAACAAAACTCAGTTCACTTTCTGTACCATTGATTAACCAGATCCCGGGAGAAACTCTGCGTCTCTATATGAGGCAAGAACTTGGCAATATGTTAGGTATTCCCGATGCAGTACAGTTGGAACGTTTATTACCGCAGCGTCTGGAAAGTGGGAATAATTATCAGATGCCACAGCTAAAACCGACAACTATGCGTATACTTATAGGACTGTTGATACAAAACCCACACTTAGCCGCTTTAGTTCCCCCGCTACAGGGAATTATGCAGGCCAAAATTGCAGGTTTGCCATTGTTTATGGAGCTTGTAGAGGTTTGTCTTACTCAGCCAGGGCTGACAACGGGACAGTTGCTAGAGCAATATCGTGACAACAAATTTAGTAAACAACTTGAAAAATTAGCTGCATGGAACGATATACAAATAGAAGAAATAGCAGAAAATACATTTCGTGACGCGTTGGATCATCTCGTTGATTCAGCGTTGGAAGAACGTTTAGATATTCTTATCGCCAGAGCAAGAACCGAAGGCCTGACACCGGAAGAGCGCGAAGAAGTTCGCTTAATTAATGAATCCCGTGCCAGAAAGTAAATACTGAATTCACGGCTTAAGTGCCGCATTAGGTAGGGAAACAACCCTACATTTTGCCGCTATAAGTGGGCAGTGGCAATACAACGAAAACGCCCCTAAAAGTTATTGTTGGCAGATTAGTTTCGCCGACCGACACCAACCCAAATACTCTGAAGTGTGGATACCGTCTTATGGAGCAAAACCCGCAGTCACAGCTAAAGCTACTTGTCACCCGTGGTAAGGAGCAAGGCTATCTGACCTATGCTGAGGTCAATGACCATCTGCCGGAAGATATCGTCGATTCCGATCAGATCGAAGATATCATCCAGATGATCAATGACATGGGCATTCAGGTAATGGAAGAAGCACCTGATGCCGATGATCTGATGCTAGCAGAAACCACTAACGACACAGATGAAGACGCTGTGGAAGCTGCTGCGCAAGTCCTGTCTAGCGTTGAATCTGAAATCGGTCGTACCACCGACCCGGTACGCATGTACATGCGTGAAATGGGTACCGTTGAGTTATTGACCCGGGAAGGTGAAATTGACATTGCTAAACGCATTGAAGATGGCATCAATCAGGTACAGTGCTCTGTTGCTGAATACCCTGAGGCAATCACCTATTTACTGGAACAATATGATCGCGTCGAAGCAGGTGAAGCCCGCCTGTCAGATCTTATTACCGGTTTTGTTGACCCGAACGCAGAAGAAGACCTCGCGCCTACCGCCACTCACGTTGGTTCTGAGCTCCCACAGGAAGAACTTGATGATGATGAAGACGAAGAAGATGAAGGCAGTGATGACGATAGCGATGGTGATGATGACAACAGCATCGATCCGGAATTAGCTCGCCAGAAATTCCAGGAACTGCAAGAGCAGTATGAGATCACTCGTCAGGAAATTAAGAAAAATGGCCGTAACCATCCAAATACGGCTGCTGAAATCTTAATGCTCTCAGAAGTTTTCAAACAGTTCCGTCTGGTGCCAAAACAGTTTGATTATCTGGTCAACAACATGCGTTCTATGATGGATCGCGTTCGCCTTCAAGAACGCCAAATCATGAAAATGTGTGTTGAGCAGTGCAAAATGCCGAAGAAGAACTTCATCACTCTGTTCTCCGGTAATGAAACCAGTGACATTTGGTTCACCGCTGCAAAAGCAATGAACAAACCGTGGTCTGAAAAATTACTTGAAGTTGAAGAGGAAGTACAACGTAGTCTGAACAGACTTCGTCAGATTGAAGGAGAAACCGGTTTAACCATTGAACAGGTGAAAGATATCAACCGTCGGATGTCCATCGGTGAAGCAAAAGCTCGCCGTGCGAAAAAAGAGATGGTTGAAGCCAACTTACGTTTGGTTATCTCAATCGCCAAAAAATATACCAACCGTGGTCTGCAATTCTTAGATCTGATCCAAGAAGGTAATATCGGTCTGATGAAAGCGGTTGATAAATTTGAATATCGTCGTGGTTACAAGTTCTCAACTTACGCTACATGGTGGATACGTCAGGCAATTACACGTTCAATCGCCGACCAGGCTCGTACCATTCGTATTCCCGTTCATATGATTGAGACAATCAACAAACTCAATCGTATTTCCCGCCAGATGTTGCAGGAAATGGGACGTGAACCAACACCGGAAGAACTGGCGGAACGGATGTTAATGCCGGAAGATAAGATCCGTAAGGTACTGAAAATCGCCAAAGAACCTATCTCAATGGAAACCCCGATTGGTGATGATGAAGATTCACATTTAGGTGATTTTATTGAAGATACAACGCTGGAGCTGCCGCTGGATTCTGCAACTTCAGAAAGCCTGCGTTCAGCAACCCACGATGTTCTGGCTGGCCTGACTGCCCGTGAGGCAAAAGTGCTGCGCATGCGTTTCGGTATCGATATGAATACTGACCATACATTGGAAGAAGTCGGTAAACAGTTCGATGTCACCCGTGAACGTATCCGCCAGATCGAAGCGAAAGCACTGCGTAAACTACGTCACCCAAGCCGTTCTGAGGTACTGCGTAGCTTCCTAGATGAATAATCGGTGATTTTAAATCATGCTAACTGAAAAGCGTCTGCTTCGGCGGACGCTTTTGTTTTTTTATAAAGGGAAGATGATTAATATAATCACATATAAAAATATATTGATCATCGGGATAATAATATGACCCGATAACGCCAAAGATCTTATTAAAAATTAATTCAATGATTTATAAAAACGATAAATAAGCCATAAAAACAACCAATATATACCGCTATCCCCTTCCACTACTTAATAAAAACCCAATTCTGTATATAAAGTGATCATACGAATTTACAAAGCTAGACCGCGAGCAAAACTGTACGTATAATCCTTCCCATCCAACGGCCCCTTAGCTCAGTTGGTTAGAGCAGGCGACTCATAATCGCTTGGTCACTGGTTCAAGTCCAGTAGGGGCCACCAGATTTTAGCTGTGAAATCAGATAGATAGACCACTCAAGCAAGAGTGGTTTTTTTATGTCTATAGTAAAGTGTCGCAAAAGTGTCGCACGAGATTTTTTAGCATCCCGTGTCTCACTTCTTTTATCGATTGTTTTCCTCCCCCATCGAACCAAATGAAAAAGTTTTTTCGGTCAGTGAAATATATGTTTACTGATTCAATCGATTTCAGTTTATCAATGACCACAAAACCGCACCGTTTCTGTGTTCTGAAATTGTCCTTAACCTGTCTTCGTAATCTTACTTCTCACGCAAAATATTATTTTTACTTTATTATCAATTAGTTATGATTTTCTCTGTGATCCTCTTTTGATCCAAAACGTGCAGGCGGGTGCGGTGTAGTGCCGTTTTCGCCATAAGTTCATTTATTTCGTCATAAGCGCAGCGAGGCAAACCGTCACTAAGGTATTTATTTGATTCTTGAGTCAGATAATACAATCAGTTAAAGTAGCACTGCCATCGGCAAAATCCGATGGTCAGGGGGTCGCAGCCTTGAACGAACATCCCACTGGTAAGGTTGTTTTCTTACCAGTGTGCCTGTTATCGCTCTTTCTATGGCGGTTCAGGCAGGGGAGGCTATGCCTCGCCGGATTGGATGTTCTCCGGTACTGCGAACCCTGTTTGAATCGCCACCACCAAAGAGGTAAGCAGGAATATGAAAAAAGACTGGCATACCGCCGATATTATCGCAGCGATACGTAAGAAGAATAAAACGCTGGCATCATTATCCAGAGAGCACGGCTTAAGCTCTTCAACATTAGCAAATGCTTTAACGCGCCCCTGGCCTAAAGGGGAATTGTTAATTGCTCAGGAAATTGGTGTCACACCTGCTGAAATATGGCCCAGTCGGTATTTTGACGAAAATAAGCAGCCTATCAAACAAACCGTCCGAAATGATTTACCAAACAATTCTGATATTACATAAGTTATTTCTATATCCGAAAAAGTAACGACAACTTTTAAATCACTAAGCTAATATAACACGCTGAATTATCAGTTTTTTATTACACTTATTGCCCATTCTTTTAATATCAGAATTGTATTCATAGCTCTATGAAGATGTAAAACAGCCCGCATATTTTGCGGGCGAGATAATTAATCAATAATGTGTTTCAGACCATCAGAACACGAACCCGTAGCGTTGATTGATACCGCATTTAAAAAGGCGTCCCAATGTTATTATGTGTATGACTCGCGGTAAACTACACTAATCTGTTGGCTATCCTCCCATACTACCAGAGCAATAACCGCTTGAACACGGGTTCAAGTCCAGTCGGGACTACCAAATTTAAGCTGTTAGATCAATATATTGGGCCACTTAAACAAGAGTGGCTTGCTTGAGCAAAAGCGGTAAATGTTAAAGGCCACCGGGAGGTTACCCCGATGGCCTTAGCTACGTTTCCGTTACCTATTTCAGAAATGCACGGATCAGCTCTAAAAGCGCGATTAACGCTTTGAGAACGATGATAGCAATGTCAATAAATGCTTTCACCCGTTTGCTCCAGTTAGGAGCACGACTTAACCAGCCATTGCCTTTACGCTGCCTGTCCGACTGGCCCTCATCTTGTGTTAGCAGGAGAATATCGCGCTCTGACCGAGGCACTGAATCAGCACCACCTGTACTCAGCCAGGACTTGCGAAAACTTGCGTCAGAGATACACAGGTCAGAACGCTACCCCAAACTAACAGCCATTGATTATAGGTTTATTTTCAAATGATTCAATCAATTAAAATGATGAGTAGATAAAAATAAAAAACCAACTGGTGAGGTTGGTTTTTTAATTTTACCCTTGGATAGGGCGGTTTGTCTTTGTGCTATACGAGATTGGTAGCCTCGGTTCTAGCGCGACATTCTCCTGCTAACACAATCAGTCTACACCTTAAAAAAGGTGTTATCAACCTATGTCATAGCGTAAAAAAGCTCATATAAATGGGATGATATTCAACCAATCACAGGCGAATATTTCTGTTTCAGCCCATCCGATTTATAAGCCGTGTTCCTTATCGCGCTGGCGTTCTCCGGCGTGCCTGTGTTGTGGTGAGTATGGGCGGCAATCTGTTCCGCCAGTGCTTTAACCACATCCAACGTCTCTAACATCAAGGTCATGACATTGATTTGCTGGCTGCCCACCCAAACCACGGGCGCGATGATTTCTTGCCTGGCTCCGGCGATGCTCTGCTTAAGCAGGCCAATTTTCTCTATCAGCTTTTGCCCAACTTCAACATTGGCCTCTTTCCCCACACTGGCAACGAAATTTGATGATGTCGCCACACTATAGTCACCGTCTGAGATTTGCTGGACAGCGCCCGCCAATAGCGTAGACGTGCCCAAAACCGTGGTTTTATCCGTAGCCTGTATCGTGGTTTCCGGTGCGACTACGTTACGTGTTTCCGTGTCTGCCCTGACTTCACGGTGCATGGACGATTCATTAATGATCTGGTCAGTCTGACGAATCCAACTCCCCTCCTGCGTCACTCTCTGCGAGACTTCCGCCCGCTGCTGCTGCAATTGCTCGCCTGGCTTGATATCGGGCAAGGTATTGCCCTAGCTTAATGTCTGCCGGATAAAGGGCTTATCCGGCCTGCCTGCCTCAAAAGCAATTTCAACCACCGTTCCGACTGGCGGATATTGAAACAGACCGGATTCACTGCCCGCCATCGGCAAAGGCAGCGGGACAGCGTGGTAAACAGGGACAGCGGCATCCTGACCATCATTATCTAGCAATTGAACATCAACCGCATAGCGTGGCCGGAATGGGTCGGAAATATCACCGCTAACCGTGCTTTCGGTGTGTGCCTCAATGCGGGCAAATTTGGGTAAGTGCAACCCTGCCGACAATTCGGGGTAGACGGCATCAATCTGGCGCTGCATGGGCGTTCTGGTCTGAGACTGACCGATCAATTCGTTGATGGCTTCCCATGTAATCACCATGTTTTCATTGTTCAGATTAACTTTGTTCAGCCGGTGCTGATTGACTACCACACCTGGGCGCAATGATGGGATCATGGGAATAGTCATCGCATTGCCTGCGGACTGGCGCTGGCTAAACTCATTGGGGATTTCCACATGTTTCCCCGCAAACATCGAATGCACCCCACTGCCGACATAAACCGAACCATCCGGCAATTGATACCAGAGATAATCCTCAATCGAAAAAACCTGCCCAAGATTAGCCAGCAACTGATAGCCGGTACCATAATGGGTAAAATGCGGGATGGGTGTCTCCGTATAAGGGGCATCCGGCAATATGAAGGTCAGTCCGCTGTGTTCCTGCAACCAGCCCACAATCTGGCTCAGGGTTGGATGCTGAAATGAACACGGCCATAATCGGTCAAACACGCCGACCAGCTCTCGCACGAACAAACGCTGGTAACCGTTTTGGGCTGGCTGTGAGCGTTCCACATAGCCCGTGAACCAGCGCAACACCAAATCCGTGTAACCCACATCCAGCCGCACCAATTTTCCAGTGTAATCGATTGTCGTTTCCGCCGTGATAAAACCCCGGCCACAGGATGACAGTTCCAGCATAATATTAGCGTCAACCAGATGAATTTCATCGCCAGAAAGATAGAGCCGGTTAATCGGTGTCATTATTTGCCGGGTCCTATTTTGTCATTAATCGGTTTCAATACTTTTCTTTCAAACCAGCTTAATTTTTCCGGCGCTTCTTTTGCTGCGGCTGCGCCCTGACCTGTTTGCTTTTTGGCCTGAATATTATCAGCAGTGCGGGCGTCCCGGTTCTCGGCAACAGATAAATGTTCACGCAAAGTAAATGTGACCTGCCATGCCTGTTTACCGTCGATTTTGCTGGCATCAAGGGTATGGGTGAATGTCCCGATACGAAAATTGATAGCACCTGCGGTCAGGTTAGCGACACGATAACGTTTCAGATTTCCCTTATCTTTGGCCTCCGCCAGTGCAAACAGGCGTGACAGCGTTTTTTGCTCAGTAAACGGAATGATCCCCGTAACACGTAACTCCTTGGGCTTAATGCCTTGCTCCGCTACGGCGGTACTGGATGACTGGCCGCTTTGGTCTGTGTCCTGAAATACCACCGATGGGGTTACGGTCAGACTTTTTAATGGTATGGCCTCGCCATCAAGGGCGAGTGTGATAATTTGGCTCATTGTGTAGCATCCTTTCTAATGCGCTAATATCGTCCCCGGTAAATAGTGTCGACAGCGTGTAAACGGCGTCCTGTTCAGGGATATCCTGACGCAATTTTTCGGCCAGAAATGCACCATTCCCTTTCTCTGAGAATACCCAGACACCCGACGATTTGTCTCTGACGCCATTCAGGGCGGCAGTGACTTGTTGTAAGGCGTTCTGTCTTGCCGTGGTGAAGTGTGTTAATTGCGATTTCAATCCCGCAATACTATTGCTCACACTGGCCTGTGCCTTCGCCTGCTCAACCAATTGCGCATTCACGGCCAGGCGGCTGGTCGATGTTGAAAACGGTTGAGGCAGAGGCAAACCGCCCCCCGATCTCCCAGGCAATTGCATTTTGGTGATCGCCAGACATTCCGCTGTCTTTGCCATACGGGTGACCTGAGAAAATACCGGCAACGGCAACACCGCTGAAAATTGGGTTAAATGTTGTATAAATTCATTATGCGTTTTCGCGCAGATCATGAGTACAACGGCGCTTATGTTTCCAGCGCCCCTGATTTTATTTGCCAGATAATTGATGGCGTTTGCCGGACTCAGATAGCGACCGCTGTCCGTTTTATGTCCGATGCCGTATACGAACGGATGGACGGATAGCATCGAGCAATGCATCCCCGCCATATTCGGGGAGATGCGCATCATTTTCCGTTGCCAGTTCATCACGCGGGTTGCTCAGGCCAGTTGATACCGGGGGCAGTTGAAAGATCTACCCGGTTCACCCGCACACGATATTTTTTCCATTCTACGAGTACTGATTTTTCGGTATCAGTGGCGATATCCAGATCAATGGCATCCTGTAAAGGCTTAATTGCCGCATCGGCCTGCTGCTGTAGCGAGATTTTTTGCTGCTCAGCCTGTTCAATTTGATGAGCTTTTAGGGCTGATTTATCTGTTACCCATTGCTTATTCTCCCACTTATCAAAGGGAGTTTGGGGTGATTGCAGGGTGAGATTATCTGGCAACACGCCGATGGCGGTAATATTGATCGGCCGGCCTGTATCGGTTGCATACGCCGTTTTACCCCGATAGTCAGGCACATGTCGCCAGGATTTTTCATCTACACTACGACAAATCGCAATATCATGAGTGTCAGGTAATGCGGGCGCATCCAAATACGCATTAGCGGCAACAGAAAAACCTCGTGGCACCAGATCCATATCGGCCCCAATATATTCTCGTGTTTCAGGATGACAACGATAAACCGCCACCCATCCGCTAACAATGGCTAACCCATCATCATCAAACCGGGCCATTTGAATATCTGCACTGTATTTAACCATTACTTTACCCTCGTAATATAAATCACTGATTTGTTGACAGGTCGGTTTTCATTTGCTGTCGGGACCACTCTCGACGCGTCAAATGTCCATGAAATCACCCCACCACCGGCACCGGCTGCGCGACCGCCTGCCTTATACCGGTAGCTGAATGCACCAGACGCGTTGCTCCCGCTCTCAATAGTGGGATTACCTAATGATCCCGTGATATTTCTGATCGCGTCCCCCTGAACACTCCCTAACGAACGACCGGAATCTAAACCGCGTCCTCTATCCAGACCACGCTTAAATAAGCCTCTGTCATCAGGTAATTTCAGATCGGGAAAAATTTTGGCCAGCTCAGGGTAATCTGCCGCACGGAATGAGCGTCCCTCATTGGGTTCATATCCGGCGGGTATCGGCGCAGCCGAATGCCATTCGATAGTGGCGCCAATAGGAATACCCATCGTCATCTTTTGCTCTACGGTACCGTTAGCGTTGAGAAATCGGGTGTGCAACTGTGCATCGGCATCAATCCAAATTTGCCCCGTGTCACCCCCTACTCCAATACTCACCCCTTTGGCCCATCCATTTTCCCGACCACAAGAAAACGGCCCCGAATAATGCCTGTCCGGTAGCGCAGTCATATAGGTAGTCTGGTGATAGGCTCCAACATCACCCGCCATCAAATTGATATCAGACAATAGCGATTTCCCGTTAATTTTCCTGTCATTGGGTACAGCATTCCTTGCCCGTTCGACGGTTTTCCACTGGCTGACCAAATTGCCTTGATAGCTAAAATCCGCATAAACACGGGTATCACGCAGGTGGTTAAGCGTTTGGTCAAACACCAATTCACCCCGCAACCCGCCAACATAAGCCAGCCCTTTTTTTACCGTGTATTGATCACCACTGCGAACCACGGAAAACCCATCACCGAAAAAAGCCGCCTCACCGTAACTGTCAGCATTAATCAGGCGCTGCATTTCATCGATGCCAGATAAACGGGCGGTAAAATCAATCTGCCAGGTTTCCGCCGTGGTCGTGATAGCGGTCTCTTTAGCTGCCCCGTCAAACTCCAGCAAGAAAGAACGGGTGAGTACATTTCCCTGTAATCCGTTCGCGGTCTTAATTTTTTTCTGAGTTGAGGCGTGGGTAATCATGCCAATAATGCCAGAAGCCTTATTTATCAGGCTAATCCAGTTAAAATCAAAATGACCGGCTTCCGTTCCCAATGTGACACTGTAGGTGTAGGCTACCGCGTTTTCGCTCGCTAACCCTGTTTTGTTCACAGCCTGACGATGCACAATATGACTTTCGGCAGGTAATTTCTCATCGCGATTAATGGCAAGAGCGGGATCTAAATCCGGCACATAAGCAAAAACAAATTCATCCAAAACCACGGGCTTTCCCGCCGCAGCCTGCTGCGCTTTCCATTTTTCAAAGTCTACGGTAATCACTGATGCCATATTATTTCCTTATAATGATGCACCGTAGGTCATATTCGGTGCGGTAATCGCCTTTAAACTGGCGCAATCAAAAACGGACTCCCCCGACATATAACCCACTTTTAATAGCAGGGGCTGCGAGGACATGGCCGCGTAATAACAGCAATATTCCGCGCCCAAACTGCCCACACGCATAAGCAGTTGATTTTTTGTAATCACTTCAAAACGGTAGCGTCGGCAGGTACGGCCGTACTGACGAATAATGTTCATCAGCAAATCAGGATGCTCGGCTATTTGGCCGTCACTGATCCGCAAAATAATCACATCCCAATCTATCCCTGGCTGACGTTCCAGTACTTCAACATGGCCGACCCCTAAACGTTCAAAGATGGCGATAAATCCCGCGACACTGCCCGCCTCTCTGGCGTTAATAAACGCGTATTTCACACGCTTACGAAATAATGTCAGCGGTTCACCATTAAAACGCTGGATGTCCCGCTGATAGGCCAACATCGGCAGTAATTCCGCCGAACAAGTTTCCGCGTCCAATTGTGCTAACGGCCATGTCAACCAGCGGTAAATCATTAACCAGAACTCACGCGCGGCCCAAAGCAGTTTGGCGGGTTCTCCCTTATCCATCCATGAGGGCAGCGCCAGCCGCTTGAGTCGTTCCCTGAATTCAGACATGCTTCACCTCAATTATCAGTGATTGCAGTCTGGGCACACTCAAATCACTGAGAATGTCATCCAATGAAAATGACAAAGATTCAATTTCGGTAAATTCACGGTGAATTTCACGCCCTAAGTTCGAAAAAGAAAATCGAGAGTACGGCCTAATGCTTGTCAGTTAAGATAATTATGAATGCCGTAACGGATATCGTTGCGGCTTTTTTTCACTGCCCGTGGGTAATGCCTTTCCCTTCTTACTGGCAGCACAAAGCTTTTAGACATATCAAGCAACTGAGACATAAACTGAGGTATTTTTCCAGGAGAGACTCGGGGTAATAGGCTCAACTGACCTGTAAGATAGAGGCAAGCCTGCTTAAACCCTATTTGGTAAGGTTCTGTTCCTTTCTGGCTATACGCCATCTGAGTCATCATAAAACGCAGCAAATTGTACGCCAGTACAACACCCCACAACTCCTGCTCGATAAGCTCCGGTTTTTTACTTCTCAGAGTCAGCTCGTTTTTCAGCCTATGTTGCTTCATTTCCCTGAACCCGTGTTCAATTTCCCAACGATATCCATACAGCTCTGCAATGTCAGCTTTCGGGTATTTCTGCGGATCTGTCATTGATGTTAGTATATAAACTATTTTATTTTTGATTGTCTTACACAGTAGTCTCGCTGTCAGCGTGGCTGGGGCATTTGCCCATTTTTTTCTCGCTTGAGGTGATAATGTCAGTTCAACGAGTTCATCGTTTTTACCTAGTTTACGTACCACCTTGTATTGCGCGCCTTTTCTCAGTGGTAACATCCCGTGTTTTTCTGTACCCGATGACTGCCAGTGATGCAGAAGTCCAAGCGCATAAAATCCTTTATCCATAATAGTTAGCGTATGCTCAGATGTTTGATTGGCCAGACGAGCTGCAAGGTCAACCTCGCTGATAGCAGATACACTGCCGAAGGCAGCACCAGCCAGTAAATGGCTTGTCACCTCCATTTGGCAGACCATCCGAAGCTGCGGCCATTCAGAAGATGAATGTGCATTCGCTGTCCGACCAAAAGCAGCATCATTTTCTGGTGTATCTGGTGTACGCCAAAGTGTTCCGTCCAATGCCATCAATGTGAGTCCATTCCAGTGAGATAGGGGTGTTTTTTCAAACCAGAGTCGGCTTGTTTTTTCAAAAACTTGTTTTATGACATCAGCGCCGAGCCGCTGACGAGCCTGAACCACGGCACTGGGAACAACAAAAGGACGCTTGCCGGGAAGAAGTATATCCAGATGAGAGACAATCTGATTCATGGACAGAGAGCGAAACAAGGCCATTCCAGTAATCGCCCAGACCATCATTTCCATCGGAAGCCTGCGTTTACGAACAGTTGCAACGCCAGTATCGACTAGGCATTCGTCAATAATCTCAGGTGAAAGAAGGTCGGAAAGAGCAGAAAATTCTTCCGGTGTATAGTTATGGATAGTCTCAAGAGCTTGGCTGAGTAGCATAAAAAAATCCGTAATCGTTATAAGTTACGGATTCTTACATAACCACTGGATCGGTCAACTGATCCTTAACTGATCGGCATTAAGAGTACGGCCAAGTTTTTTTCACGTGATATTCCCTATTTTCCCGAAAAGAGCAGCGGATCAGGTTCTCAACATCCGTTTTTAATGTTGTTACCTGTTCCTGGCTGTAGTTTGCCAGATTTGCCACAAACAGCGTGACAGATAATTCATAATGCGTTTCGGGCATCGGCAGACACTGCATATCATCCCCATGCCCATGATGCCCCTGATGGGTGATGTAATCGTTCACCGCCTCAATAAAGGGCTGGCTGATGACCCCAGAATCCAGCAACAAATAGGCGTTTGCCGTTCCGGCGCCACGAGGCGCATCATGCAGGAAAAAAATGCGGTCAATGCTCAAACCTGCCACAGCGGCAATCATGCCACGGTAAACCGCATCAGTATGATAGTTGCCTACCCAGTTATATTGGTTACGGCAGCGGTCGCGCAAATCATCATCTGATTCGGCATCTGAACCAGGCGTCAATAGCCAACCCTCTTCATTCTGTACTCGCTCAATGCCGGACACTGCCACAGGCAGGATACGAAAATAACCGGGGGCAAAGTTGAAAGCACCGCCTGCGGCTTCTGCTCTAACAGGCAATAAGGCACTGAACACATTGTCGGCCATCACTACGCTTTCCGTGGTGCTGACGCGATAGATTTCGCCATTAATACGTTCAGTCTGGATCACCGTTCCGGCGGGCACGGTCACCATCGATGCCCCTGCGGTTTTATAGAAGCGGAGCACACCCTGCGCAGCGGATGCGGGTTTACGTTTCAGGTTGACGCCCCACGCAAACATATCCAGCCATGTGCCGGATGCGGTCGCCAAATACATATTTTTCAGGGTGACATTAATTAATGCCGCTTTCAGCCATAACACTGGGCGCGTCACTAGGGTGTTAATCAGCCGCCAAAACGGAGACATTTTCGACGTGTTGGTGACAAGCCCCGCCTCATCCACAACTTTAGCAAAGGCGGCGCTGATTTCGGCCTCGGTGGTCGGCATCCCACCATCATGTAACACCTTTTCGTAATCAATCGTCGGTTTAGTTTCCACTGCTCACACTCACGTTAATACGGCCAAAATCATAAGTTTCGGCGGTTATCCATAACTTAATCCGTGATTCTTCATTAATGATGACCGTTCCCGGAATAATCCGTTCATCGTCTTCGACCAGTATTCCTATCTGTGTGTGAATGTCTGCCCGTAATGTTGGGCTGCGTTCGGCGATAAGTTCAGTTGCCAGACCACTTTCAATAATAGCGTGTACACAATCCTGACAGATAGAAACACGGTTATGACAGAAATGCGGTTCATTCCCTGAATTAAGTGTGAAATTGCGCTCACTAATGAATAAATCAATGTATTTCGGCTCATCCATGTGCCACTTGTTCCCATTCCGTTAATTGCTCCGGTGTCATCCCGTTGGAAATATTCAACGTCACATTTTCAATTCGGCGACTGTTATCATTGATGGTCTGTGAATGGGTTGTTATCCCTTTTATCAGGCCATTCTTACCGATACCCTGCTTTTTCCCGCCCGTTAATACACGCTCGTTTTCTGGCGGTTCAATCGCTTGCACAGGCTGGATCATGGCTTTAGGTTGCCCCTGAAAAATACCCTTGGATTGGGTCATCAATTTGGGGGGATTTTCCCCCAGGCCCATATTGGGAATCGTCGCTTTTCCCATTGGTTCAGCGACGGTTTTTTCAATGGCCTGGGTTTCAATATTAATACCGGGAATATCATTTAATTTATCGACAATCCAATGGTAGCTGTCGGAAAAGGATTTCATCAGCCAATCCCATAAACCGCCGAAAATATTGCCGATGCTATCCACAATGCCGGAAAAAGTATCCGCCAGTGAAAAACGGCTAAACCCGTTACACAGATTATTCCAGCCATCCGCGATCCCAGACCGCACTAAATATCCCGCCGACCCATTTCACATAAGCCGCCACCATCTTAAATGCCGTGGTGTTCATCATGGTGGCTTTAATTTCGTCCCAATGCTGGATCAGCTTATAAATGCCGTAAGCGAGCAAAGCGATAACGGCAATAATCAGCAGTATCGGCCAGCTCATAAAGGTGAAAGAGACACCCGCCGACATTGCCGCAATCCTGACAGCCAACAATACCCCGTGTAACACACGTAATGTAGTACTCCATGCAATAATGGCAGCGTTATAGAGCCATACTGCCGCCGCGCCCAATTTCAGACTCAAAGTACAGGCTACCCAAATCCCCTTAAGGCCAATCCAAATAAATTTAGATACGCCCATGACGATATTGGCGACAGCCCCCGCAGCGGCAAAACTCAGAATACCGATGGTGATATAACCGACCCAACGGGCGATATTCGGAAACAATTTCAGCCAGCGCACCAGTAATTGACCGGCATTGGCAAGCCTATTGACCAGTGAAGAGATAACCGGGAGCAATGTTGAACCTACGGCGATGCGGATATTCTGCCAAATGGCGTGTAACCGTTCCCACGGGTTCGCCATCCGCTCGGCCATTTCGCGAGCACGTTTCAGGCCATCATTGGCCCCTAATGCCGAAATATTCTTACGCAGTATATCCACATTGCCATACAATTGTTTTACGACAATGGCAGAATCGCCAAATGCCTCCTCAATTTCCTTATTGTGCCTTAAGGTTGCCCTCAATACTTTTGCCATATTTGGCCTGTAGCTTTTCCAACATTTCCGGCAGGGTTAGCATATGACCAGACGCATTAACAAAACTGATGCTAAGTTTTTTCGCGCCCTCAGCGGCATCGGTCAAAAACGATTCATAAACACTACTGGACTCTGTACCCAATGAACGGTGCAATTCCCCCAATACCGCCAATTGTTCATCAATACCTACCCCGAAATGCGTTCCTGCTGCGCGGACCCCCTCCATCAAATCCGCAATTTCCTCCATACTGGTGCCAAATGTTTTCGACATGATGATAGCTTTTCCCGCCAGTTCCTCAGCAAACTGAATATTCCCTACGGCTTTAGCATGGCTGGAAAAATTCGAAAACATCTGCCCCATATATTTAGTAGTATCTGCCGCGCTGGATTTCAGGGCGGCGGCGGTGATATTGGCGATATGGGTCAGCTGCGGTAAGTCATTTTGTGACAGTTCGCTAATCTTCTTACTGATTTCCACCGTTGATTGCACAAATTCAATCTATGCAGCAACTTCGGTATATTCCTGAGCATCTTCTTGCGCCACGGACTTTTTCTGTCAGCCCATCGCCCGCCATCCGGGGATTGCTGATGACGCACATGGTGTCTTGCCGCCTGAATCACCCCGTATTTCGCCATCCGCCATAACAGACGTTGGCGCTTTTTCGGGGGTAGCTCAAGGTCACTCAGTGCGTTTTGCAGTGCCTTAAGCTGATTTCGGTTTAACTGCCCATTCATCATTATTGGATTTGTCCAACGGGTGCGTCTGACTCATTCACACAATGCACAACCCCATTTTCAGCAAACCAGATTTCAGTATCAGCCAGCCTCCAGCGCTTACCCTCAAAGGGGACGATGCCGTTTTTATCTTCACGCATGACAACAGGCTCTGACAGTGACAACGACACCACAACCACAGCGGTTTCCTCATCCACGTCAACGGTCATCGCTGGCCGTTCATGCTCCAGATTGGAATCCCCTAAATCATTGCCCTGCCCAGTCAGCCACACCTCTATTAACAATGGGACATATCGCGGATCAAACTCTCGGTACGGGAAACGCCCCCAGGCAATCACTGCCTCATACTGCAGGATAAACATCTGGTATTGCCCCAGACCTAAATCCCGTTGCGCAGGAATAAAGCGGATTTCATCTATTTCACTGGTAAATTCCGTCTTACAGAAACGTTCTGGCAGGTTTTCCCGCAAAAATGCCGTTAAATGATGTAATTTGCTCATATCATGCGTACCGTTGTGCGCCGGTATCCCTTCATATTACGGATAACAAAAGCCGCTTCCGCTAATAAACGGGGACGTAGTTCAGGACTTTCCTGTGGCGGATTAGGGGCACGACTAACAATAGAAGTGTATTCCCCCAACAGATCCGCTTTTGCCCTGGCATAAACAGCCTTTTTATACTGACCAACTAACATATTAACGCCATTGATAGCAATGCCTGGCACATCTGCGGCTTTCTGATAGCCTTTTGTCTGCAATCGGACTTTCAGACGCTGTAAGTCAAGATTGATTTCAGCGGCACTTGCCAGCAGTGCATTGGCTAACAGGTCATTATCTAAGTCAGCCGGAATATTGCGGTTCACCTGAAATTCCCGTAAGTTCAAATCCGGCCAAAATCCGTCATTGGTCAACGGCTCATTCCGATAATCTACGGTGTTGCCATTAAACATCTCGCCTCTCTCATCCATAAAAAAGCGGGCAGTCCGGTTTCCACGGCCATAAACATTGCTGCTATACCTCCACCGCGCCCGCTCCGGCTTGCGGTAGTCTTTTTTTATTTGGTTGTTAATGCCCGTAAACGGGCGGCAATCCGCTGCCGATAGGTTTTTACTCCTGATTTAGGGTTACACTGATGAGCTTTTGATAACCAGATATCCGCCTGCTCCAGCACATCCAACCTATCAACCGAACTCGCCTTAATGTCAGCGTTATCCCCTTTTAGCAGGTTCAAGGCAGCAAATTTGTAGTATTTGGCCTTAATTTTTTCGTGTACTTTCCATTTGCCAGTGACATTCTGAAATGTCCTTGAAAAATAGGGTTCAACACTATTCCCGGAGTCGGCTTCCACCTGTGCCCAGAGTAAAACAGTGTCAGCAACAAAGGCCGGAAAGCCACTGCGAAAATTGTCGGGGGTGAGCTGTCCTTGCTCAATAGCGATATCCGCCCAATCCAATCCTTTGGCAAAATCCCCAATATCAAATAACCAGATCACGCAGTAAGCAAAAATCGGGTTACGGTAAATTTCCCCCTCGGCTAAGTAGCGTTCCGCCGTGGGCAGATAATTAGGCAACAATTCCCGCTTTTTCATCTCCACCCGTTCCTCCGTTAACGCCAGCTGGCGTAACCGCTTAATATCCTGCTCAATGGCGAGGGCTTGCAGGTACATACTCGCCCCCTCTGCAATGGCAACCGCTTGTTGCCGCGCCAGTTTCTGGCGAAGTTCAACCGCAGCCCGGTGTCGTTGAGCAGGCGACAGCATTATTCTGTATCCAGTTTTTCAGCAAGTTCAGCCACAGTACCGATAGTGACGGCACCTTCATCATAGGCGGCATACAATTCCGGGGTTTCAAGCGCATAACCTTCATTGCGCAGGTATTTATTTTCAAACTGTTTACGGTCATCCACAAATTCCGCCTTACGTTGGCGAGTATTGCGCTGTGTCAGAATTTGTAGGTTAGACAGTAGGGTGACTGACATACGTTTACCCGGCATAAATGGCGGGATCATGGCCGGACGGCCAGCGATGGAACTCCCCAACATTTGCGCCGCGATTTTTTCAGTCGGTTTATCTGCCGCCTGATACAGTCGATATTGTTCCGCTGCCACTAAGTCAGCACCGACCAGTACCATCAAGCGCGGATCATGCCTGAATTGTTGCAGAATACAGGCGTTAATCAGGTCTGACGCCATCGCATCCAGTGAGGTAAAATCACCGTGCTCATCCAGTTTCACCGGTGTCGTAATCACCTGCTTGCCGTTATTCCATTCTTTAGCGATTTGATGCCAACCCATGTTCACATCTTCACCATTAGGATTGGCTTCCGGGTCAGTGGTCTCCGCCACTCGCTGGCCGTTAAAACCAATACGGATCATGTCCAGTGCAAAGGATTCATGAGTGAATTCCTGCATACGTTGGAAAAATTCACTTTCTGAACCAGAGTTCGCCCAGACAGATAACAAATCCCAAGGCAAGGCGGCACCGGAATCAGTTTCAACCAAGTGGTATTTATTACCGTCAACACCCGTTTTACGCATAAAGCGGCCATCTTTTTTACGCCCTGTGAATAACCCAGGATTGCCGACTGACACTACCTGGCCGGAAAGGTGATCCACATCCGCACAGGTGATCATGCTGAGAAATTCCACGGATTCCAACAACGCACTGCGCAAGACGGTTTCTTTTGGGTCAGTCAGCGCAAAGTAACGTGATGTGTCTTCAACCCCATAGGCTTGGGCTAACCCCGCCGTATATTTCTGCAAAAATGTCCGTGCCCGATGATTCAGTTGCATAGCTCTTCCCTTTGCCTTTTTCCATCATGGAATTACAGAAATTTAAAAGGCTCGTTTTTGTCGCCTTTTGGGTTACGCGATGGTAAGCGGGTAGCAATACCGTCCAATTTGTTAAACTTTTTTAGAATATCGGGCAAACTGTCACGTAAACGCGCAAATTCTTTGGTATCGACAACCGCTTTCATTGTCTCGACATCTTCCTGAACGTCAGCGACTGCTTGCTCGGTGGACTCCTGCTTACCCTCAAGCGCGGTAATTCGCGCTTCCAAATCGGCTACAGCCTGGGCCAACGCCTGCAACGCATCATCGCTTGATGGTTCTGACTTAGTTTCTTCTGGTTCTTCAATGTTAAAAAAGCTTTTCCATCCTTTTTTGGACCTTGCCATGTCGTTATCCTTAATGTGTTTAACCTCATCAATAACCAGTGGCTTATACGCACCGAATCGACGATGTTGGTTCCTTTTTTTAAATTGCAGACGCGTTGTGCCCACACTGGCGGGTGAGTCAGTCACGGCCAGTCCTTCCAGATAGGTTTTGCCGGTTCCGCGAAAATCACCATCAGGTGTAAGTTCAACAGAGGTAAACAGTAATTGTCCCTCTCGATTGGCCTGTAACAAATGATGATTGGGTCGCAGTTGCGCATATAAGCGTAAAACCCCGTCGTCATCTCGCCCGGCTTTAACGGCTAACACTTCACCCATTGCCCCGAACCCACGTTCATGTTCCGGCCAAATGCGAGCGGTGTACAACGCTGGGTTATAGAGTTCGGCCGCATCTAAAATCCATTGAGGTTCCATCACTCGGCCATCAACCGTATCGCCTTCCATGGCAATACATATCCAGTTAGTCATTAACTGAGACATATTTAATTCCTTCCATTTGAATCAAATACAGTATTGCGGATTCAATAAAATGTTACGAATAGTTTAATTCTGATGAATTCGGATATAACGCCATAACCGATTCAGGTCGAAATTGAATTAGCGTCAGGATAAATTTAGCCCTGCATAATATGATTACTATGGCTAAATACTCTGATGAACTCATAAGTGTCGCCCGTTCTTTATACCTGCGGCGATATACTCCGGCAGAAATTGCCCATGAATTAAATCTGCCGAATCGGCGGATCATTTATTATTGGGCGGAAAAATGGCATTGGGCGGATATGCTCAGCTATGAAAGTGTTATCGAAGCCATTAACCGCCGGATTGCCGTGCTCAGTGAACGCAATAATAAAACCACACTGGAATTAGACGAACTCGACCGATTAATTGCCCATCATATAAAACTGATGACACAGGAAAATAAGCATAAAGAAAAGCTGGCCGAAATTAAGGTGCAAGAAAAATCAGGCGGTGATTATATCCCATCCAGTGATGGTGAACCCAAGAAAAAGAAACGCTATCGTAAAAATGATATTTCGACACTGACTAAAGAAGATTTCCAGAAATTTGTCGATGAGACGCTTTTCGGCTATCAAAAACATTTGCGCAATAATCTGGCAAAACAGATTAGAAATATCCTCAAGAGTCGGCAAATTGGCGCGACCTGGTATTTCGCCTTTGAAGCATTCGAAAATGCCGTGTTAACCGGCGATCCTCAAATATTCTTATCCGCCTCAAAACCACAAGCAGAAGTTTTTCGCTCGTATATCGTCAATATCGCTGAACACTTCTTCGGTGTAACGCTGACAGGCAACCCTATTCGACTTAGCAACGGCGCCGAACTGCGTTTTTTATCAACCAATAAAAACACGGCACAATCCTATTCCGGTCATTTGTATTGTGACGAATATTTTTGGGTGCCTGATTTTAAACGCCTCAATGAAGTTGCCTCCGCAATGGCAACCCATGACAAATGGCGTACCACCTATTTTTCAACCCCCAGCGCCAAAACCCATCCCGCCTATCCATTTTGGATGGGTGACGAATGGCGCGGCAATGATCCCAAACGTAAGAACATTGAATTTCCCTCTTTTAATGAACTGCGTGACGGGGGTCGTGATTGCCCGGATGGTCAATGGCGCTACGTCATCACGCTGGAAGATGCCATTAAGGGCGGATTCAACCTGGCATCCATTGAAAAACTGCGGAACCGCTATAACCCAGACACCTTTAACATGTTGTATATGTGTGTGTTTGTTGATAGTGGCGCCTCTGTTTTCAAATATCACCAACTGGAAAAATGCGGCGCTAATATCCATCTCTGGGAAGACCATGATCCCAACGCACTACGTCCCTTCGGGGATCGCGAAGTCTGGGGCGGCTTCGACCCGGCCCGTTCTGGCGATACCTCAACCTTTGTCATTGTTGCCCCGCCCATGATGGCGCCCGAAGTTTTTCGGGTATTGGCAACGTTCTACTGGCAAGGCATGAACTGGAAACATCAGGCGAAACTGATCGAAGATCTCTTCAAGCGCTACAGATTCACCCACATCGGCATTGATACCACGGGGATTGGTCATGGTGTTTATGAGATGGTGCAAAACTTCGCCCCCCGACAAACCCACGCTATCCACTACAATCCGCAAAGCAAAAACCAACTGGTCATGAAAATGATTGATGTGGTCAGTGAGGAGCGTATCGAATGGGATGTGGAACAAAAAGAAATTCTGGCCTCATTTCTGGCTATTCGGCACACCAATGGCATTCGGTTAAGCTTCTATGCCTGTGCGCCAAAACAGTTCCAGCGAGTTCGGGGCTGCATAGATTTTCTTGGATAGTGCCTTCCTGGTCTTAACCGTTGAGTCATTCTGCCAATTCGCATGTGTAATGAGTAACAGTATGATTTTAGATGTGTTTTCTTTACCCCAAAGATTAGAAGAGTGAGGTTTTCTACAACCCAAAATAAACAATTTTTAAAGTTATACTTCACGTTTTTTTTTACCGTTAGTGTTTTGAGCGAGAGTTATATCCTTATCAAGATCGCCTTCTGATATTCTTGCCAGATTCAATAATAACACATGTGCGTGGATTTCTTGCCTGACACCATACTCGTTATGTGAGTGAAAATCTTCAATGCAAAGAATTGATTTTGAAATTTTATATAACTCTTCGATACTCCACCGCTCGTGATATAGTTCATAAATACTTTCTGATTCATAATTATCCTCTTCAAGGAGAGTCGTGGCGAAAATAATTTGTTTGTTTTTATTGGTGAATTTAATTAAACGTAACTTAATTGATGGAAAATCTGAAAGCAACCCTCTTTTTCTGAGATCTGACTTAACAGCTTCGGAGGGGGTATATTCAAATATCAGATCACTTTCGGCGCTTTCGGAAAATTTTTTGATAATTTTATTTCTATTGCCTTCTTGAATTCTAAAAACCGCATTTAAGTCATTATTTGTGATTTGATGTAACATGTAATAACTAAAATACCCTCTATCAAAAATAATGACATCATTATTTTTTAATCTTGAAAAATGCTTCAATGCACAAGCTCTTTCATTATTATGTTCAACAAGATCAATGTCATATATCAAACCATTCATAACATCATAGAGACAGCTCATCATGGCATAGGGATAATGTCTGGACGTACGTTGTGTGACACGATAGCCATTATTGATAAATTTTCTGGGGACATTGAGCTTTGATCCATCAATGGCAAAAATTCGGTGTCCTTTCCATGTTGTCGGGAGAGTGTTTTTCTCCCAGACAACCACAATATCTTTATTAATGGTTTTGATGGCATCATCAGGTAATTTCATTCTGGCTTCGCACATTGATGAGGCTGAAATAGGACTGCACTGAGGTAGAGGTATATTTTCATGAACGCAGTCATCCCATATTTCATTGATGATATAAGCATATCCATGATTATTTTTCCTGAAATAATTTTCATGAGGAATAAGACAATCAATTTTGTATCTATTGTTCTTTTTATTTTTTGCCACGATTTATCAATCGTCGAACATGAATTAAAAAAGGTTTTGTTTAGGCGTTGATATAAATCCATGATCCATTCCCCCTTGCTCATTTAAATCTTATTTTATCACATCGTTGTTTCCTTAACCGAATGCCATTGGCATTCCGGGTTACCCCCGCAGCTCGACCCGGCATGGTCCAACTGGCTGGGACCTGCGAATTAATCTCATCAACAAATGCACGCCCGATGCCAAAACTTTCCTTAACTGCAAGGGCAAAGGAGTCCGTGGAAGAATAATTCTGGAGCCCAAGATTCACGGCTTGACAGGCGTTTTCATGCCAGTCATAGAAAGCCCGACGATAAGATTGGCCCTCCCCCGGACGATTCCACTTCTCAGCAAAATTCTCACCACTATCTTGCGGATTACAAACTAGGTATTCGTGACCGTTGGATCGAATAAACGTCGGCATTATGCGGACAATCTCAATGATAGCCCCCAGAGGCGTAAAAGGCCGCTGCTGAGATTGTTTCACCACGTCCAGATAGGCGTGAGTTGCCAGCGTTGTGATTACTGCAGATATTGGGTGATTCTTTTCATTTTTCGTCCGGATAGCCCATTCATCACGATGGCGTTTCAGCAGTTTAATACTGGCACGCAGCGGATCCTCCTTCTGATAATCTTCATACTCGGGCAAAGGATCCTGGGTGGCAGAATCCGCTGTCGCAAAACTTTTGTTAAGAGCAACATAACTTTCGAGCATAACTTCCAGGCTGGAAGCATGATGGAGCCAGCCGGAATAAGGAATGGGGCTACTTGCCTTCCATCCGAGCTCACGATCGGGAACTTCAAGCATGCCAAGCCCATTATCCTGTTCATTCCAGAAGCAGGCACGTGCAGGAGTGACATCAATATGAAAACCGGGGTTTTGATCGGCGTAAACGATTCTTACACCGCGACGAAGTTGTTGGATATCTCCCTGCACCCGACTTCCCTCTTTAAAACGCTTTTCGATCGCGTTTAATACTCTTCCTGCATCCACGCCTTTTGCATGTGGCAACCAGACAATAGCATCCGCATCGATAGTCCCTAGGTCAGCTGGAGCATCGGGTACCGGATTTATGGTTGTTTTTAGCCGCATAGATCCCTGAGGAAAAATATGCGCTTCAGCAAGAAGAGGATCGTCAGATGCAGAAAGGATGCTCTGCAATTGGTCATAACGATCATTGATCTTCTCGTACTGAGGTTCTGATAGTGAGATTTTTCTTGCTGCGCGAAGGAGAAAATACTCCCAGCTGCTACGTTTCGTTTGTTCATTGTTCATCACTATAGCTCCTGAGAATGACCAATAGTCAGCATTGGCCTGAACTGGTTCTGACTGATGTTTTCACGGTCGAATATGACATACGAATGTTGATGCTGTGT
Organism: Photorhabdus khanii NC19; assembly: GCF_000517265.1. GTDB lineage: Bacteria > Pseudomonadota > Gammaproteobacteria > Enterobacterales > Enterobacteriaceae > Photorhabdus > Photorhabdus khanii. The sequence goes on along the minus strand of NZ_AYSJ01000002.1, from coordinate 118,047 downwards.
TGTTAACAAAGCACCGAACTCGATGGCTAAAGCTGCTGGAAGAGCTGCAAAAACATAGATTGCTTCATCAGTGCTTGCTTCAAGCTGGCTTAAGCGTTTCTGTAGCTCATCCCGAAAGGCATGGATCACCTCACGACTGCTGACTATCGCATACCCCGGTTCAGGGATTGTGAACTCAGCAATGCGGGCATCAGGTAAAGCGGTCATAACATCACTCAGCGGGATCTTGGCAGAAATATAAATAAAAGAGCCAATGGGCCTTTCCCTTCAGGAGCCGAAGAAAACATGAAATCAGGAGGGTCAGCAGATTTATCCGGGCAGCGTAGACCCTGCGAACGGCTGCTTGGATAAAGAAAACGTTTCGTTCGATTGCCATGGCTTGCCCGAGTAACATTAATGCATGACTATCAGCGACGCCAATAACCGCTAATGCCGGTAAATCTCCATACATCCCGCCACGGCGTGCCAACTCACCAGCTAGTTTATAGTGAATGTTATCTTTCACATTCTGCCAATAGTACAAATCCCAGCCCCTGGGGCC
>NZ_AYSJ01000002.1:0-117240 GCF_000517265.1 Photorhabdus khanii NC19 | reverse complement strand
GACATGTGACCTCATGTGATGATCGGGANAACCGTGATTCGGTGTCAANTAGCNGTCNGCTCAGCAGCGTCAGNNACTTATGGTCGTTAANCTGGGTAATAGAGGGCCATCGTGTTGTATNNCCAATGTGAAACACAAAATACTCGGTCAGCTGTCAGAAAACACTGTCTTTTTAAGTATCGGGACTCTGTGGATTACACAGGCAGGAACACGGCCATGGCGGTGAGTGAAGCGGGAATAACGATAACGCGATCGGCCATGAGAAAAGCGTATCAATGCAGAAGCGGTAACAAAGGTAATAGTACAGTCAGGTCCGCCATTCCCGGTCAGGCTGATAGTTGTCCGGGCAATAGTTGAGGAAGGTCAGCGCCTGGGTCAATGTACCCGGCTGACCAAGGCATGAAAGGAAATGATTCCTAATGAGGTGGCGCAATGGTATTTAATACCGTGTAACATCGAATCGTTTTTTAAGCTGATAAAGGGGGCGGGTCATGATGTGGAGTCCTGGTTGCAACGCAGTGCGGGAGCGGTGTTACGGCGGCTTTTAATTTGGAGTATGGCTTGTGTACTGGCGTGGCGTTTCCAGCGAGGAAATGATGAAGAGAACATCAGGGCAAGACGATTATTGTGTTGTTTCTAGGCACGTCAACAGAAACGGGGGCGACGAGAAAGCGCGCCGGCTATTCTGGCGGGTTTATCACTGCTGCTAAACACGTTACAGTTGTTGTCGGAATACTCGGCAGAGGAACTGACCCGGTTAGCCGCAAGTTTGTTAGGTCAGTTTGACGATGTGTAGATACCTATGCCCTGGGACCCGGGGCTGGGAAGATAATGTTAATCGGGTGCCCAAAAGCGGTTAAACCCTGTGAAGACATCACCATAAGAAAATCCCTGACAGGAATGTTGTTGGTAGTGGCAAAGTGCTGGCTTTGCACAATAACAGGAATAGCTCGACCTTCTCCCGGCGAAGACGCTGCCACCCTGATACGCTCCAGGCAGGCCTGATGCAACCCGCTTAAATCATTTTCAGGGTAGCCGTCTTCATCCCGATCAATCCTGTCATGGCAACCAGGGCACAAAAGCATAAGGTTGGCGCAATCGTTTGTGAGTGCCAGAGCTCGCTCATCACTATGCTCAACGTTTCCTCGGGGCCCTTTAGGACTTGCCGGTAAAATATGGGCAACTTCTCCCCACCTCATTGGTGTACCAACTCGGTAATCATGAGTCAGGTCGACCCCACAGAGTTCACAATGGCCTGCGGTCCTGACCCAGACAATACGTTTCACTTCGTCAGTTGTATTAAAACGTCCACCAGAAGTACTCGTTTGTTCTTTAGTATTCAAAGCACTGCCCCTCCAGAGCTCTTCGGCTTGCGGCAAGCCGTGCAATGGGGAATAACCAGGACTTTGCCCTTTTTCGGCAGAATCACCTTACCTGTCTTTTCATGAATAGCTTTTGTAGCAAAAGTGATTTCACAATCCTGTTTACAGCGTGGGCAGTAGCCCATTCGTGGTGTGGTCATATACCACTCCTTATGTTTCATGGAGTGCCATTTCACCGGAGGCAGGCTTGTCGGCTACGCTATAATTAACGTATACTCAACGTTCTGATCAGCAAGACTCAGTGGTGAATGACGCTCCGCAGAGTTTTTGTTTTTCTGGTGAAGGGCTGTTTGCAGACAGTTCTTCACCATCCCCTCAGAAATAATCCAGCCAGACCAACAACTTCATCTGAATGAACCTTACTGAACTATCATGTCGATTTGATTACTTTCCCGACTGAGGTGATCCTATCTCATTGCGTAAAGCAGTGCAACATGTGATAATACACGGTATATTTAATAGATCATAAATTGGAGCATATCGATGACAATGTTTCATGATGTTCATCTGGAACTGCTGGTCGACGCCTATTCACTTCCCCAGGCAGAACGACTTGCGTACATAGATCTCTGTATTCGCTACCTTGGCAGCATCTCCAGAGCTGAAATTATGGCTGAGTTCAAGGTTGCTCAGGCTGCAGCATCTAAGGATCTTGCTCTCTATCGGGAGCTAAAACCAGATAACTGCAGCATTGATACTACAACCAAGAGAACTGTTATCCTTGCAGACAGCTATACCCCTCTGATCAGGATTGGTGTTCACACCGCCCTTAACCTTATTCAGTATGGGTTTACGCGCTCCGAATTAATGCAAAAGCGGCCTATGTTACCCATTGATGAGGTGGACCCACTCTATCAGCCGGAACGTCTCAAAGAAGACCAGGTAGTTGCGGTAACAAGGGCAATAAAGGGACAATGCGCCATTAGATGCTCATATGGTTCAAAAAGTGGTGATCATAGGGAAAGGATACTGTTTTCATCAGCATTGTTTGTTGACCGCAAGAACTGGTATTTCAGAGCCTATGACCGAAATGAAGAAGAACCACATCGCAGTGGCTTTAAGAACTTCAAACTATCCAGGCTTTTTGATGCTCATTTGGAAGCATCAATTTCACCGACTCTTGCTGAGAAGATGGATAGGGAGTGGGATGAAGAAATCACTTTTATTATTGAATTTAAAAAGAATTTGCCAAAAGAAACAATTAATGAGATATCGCGCGAGTTCTCTATCAATGGTAACGTCCATTCCGTCACCTGCCGCGCAGCGCTGGCCTGTTATGTGAAAACCAATTGGAAAATTGACCTGACCAATGATGAAAATAATAAGTGGTTATACTTTGATGTACTGAATGCCGAGGCTTTACGAGAAGTTCAGTATCTAGCACCATTGTTTAAACAAAAAAACGGGTAATTATTACAACAGATTGATTTGTGGCTGCTTTTGCAGCCACCCTCTTCATCTTCTACGGGCTGTTCCCATCTTAACCAACAAGCCATTGTTGGCTTACCTCCTGCTCAGGAGCTTTGCAACAAAGCTCATCCATCACATCCCTCTATCCGTATTGTGCCGGAAAAGATACCTGCAAAATCAGCAATGTTATTCGTAAAAATACGTATTTATAGTCGGCATCACCTTTTGGGATGGTTCGTTTGTGTAGAGTAAGACTGCTATCTGTTTGTAATTAAGAGGGATATATGGCAACAGAGAATCGTTCAAAATTGCTTCGCATGACCATCCGGAACATTGGATGTATAGGGAATGAAGGCATCGATATAGCACTCGATAACATTGTTTGTCTTGTAGGTAAAAACAACGCTGGTAAATCAACTGTCCTACGAGCATATGAGTTAGCTAAAGGGCCGACGGCATTTGATGCCGGCAGTGATCGACACCAACATGCTTCAGAGGATGAACATTCAGAAATTTTGCTCGAAGTTCACATTCCTGACGGTATTGGTAATGTAGATGCAAAATGGAAACAAGAAAGAGATGGTTTTCTAGTCGTTAAAAGCCGTTGGCAGTGGAAAGCACCTGATTTTTTGAAAGTCCGTACAACTTGGGATCCTACCGCGGGGGAACATGGTGAAGGGGACTGGGCAGAGGACACTAAAGCAGGCGGCGCTGATTCAGTTTTCAACTCACGTCTGCCAAGACCTTTGCGTATAGGGTCACTGGATGATGCAGGCAAAACAGAAGATGTGCTTCTGAGTTTTGCTCTCGCCCCTTTACAGAAAGAGCTTGAGAATGCGCGGCTTAATCCCGAATCGCCACTGGCAAAAGCGATTGAAAGTGTTTCCGGAAGTATCAACTTGCTTAGTGAACAGCACCAGGAACATTTCAATGGTATTGCGGGTCGAGTTTCCGAAGGATTTAAAGGTATTTTTCCGGGACTGGATGTGAGTCTGAGTATCGGTGCCGCCCCTCTGGCACCTAAAGTTGCTGATCTCATCAAAAATGGCTCTAGCTTAAAAATCACTGACGGGAGGGCCAATACCTCTCTTAGCCAGCAGGGCACGGGTGCTCGCCGCGCACTATTCTGGTCAATGTTGCAAGTTCACAATGAACTTAATCGCGACAAAGAAGTACGTGCTGAATTCCGCAAGCGGCTTGAGAAAGAAGTAACTGAACTTGAGAAGAAGCTAAAAAAGCCACCTAAAAACGCTGATTTGGATGCCCTTAATGATGAACTTACTCAGGTTAGAGCCCAACTGGATGCCCATGATAGTGGTGCTCCGATCCCTGATAGTCCTGACGATCCAGCCTTTCCTGGGTATTTGCTGTTAATTGATGAACCCGAGAATGCCCTTCATCCCATGGCTGCTCGTGCAGCACAGAGACATCTGTATCAGTTGGCTAAGAACCCTGACTGGCAGGTGATTATGACTACCCACTCTCCGTGTTTTATCAATCCATTTGAAGATCACACAACCATTGTGAGGCTCGAACGCGATAATTCCGAAGAAAATTCAGCAGTTACACCAAGAACCTACCGCTCGGACCATATAGCTTTTGAGGGTGATGAAAAACAGCGCTTGCAGGCATTGCAACACATCGACCCCAGCTTTTCAGAGGTATTCTTCGGTTCCCATCCAATTCTCGTTGAAGGGGATACCGAACATGCTGCATTTATGGCCTCGATCATTGAGCGTAATAATGCATTGATGGATCAGATTGCAGTCATACGAGCCAGGGGAAAGGCCATCCTAGTCCCGCTAATCAAGGTACTGACTCACTTCAAAATCCACTTCAGTCTTGTCCATGATTCGGATTCACCTAACCGCTCCGATGGCGTTAAAAATGGAATGTGGACTGAAAACCGAAAAATCCATGAAGCCTTGTGTCAAGCCAGAAACTCTGGACTAACAGTCCGCCATCGAGTCAGTGTGCCTGACTTTGAACGTTTCCTTGGTCACAGGGAAGCATACAAGGATAAGCCATTAAATGCTTACCTACAGATCAAGTTGGATGATGGATTAGCGGAACGGGTTCAGAGGCTAATGGATTCCCTTCTGCACTCTGATGAGCATTGCTCATTTGGGAATGAAATCGATCACGATCATTACATGGAAAAGTTACTGGAAGTTGTTTCTGAGTGGGCTGTAGTGAACGGATATGCGGAGGATGTGCGCTTTAAGGTCTAAAGCTGAGGGAAGCAGCATGTGTATGATTATTCTGCGGCAGTAGAAATGTAACGGGGATGGATTACGTCAGAAATGACAATTTTTATCGGCTACTGACATAGTAGTCCTTGCTAGAGAAAATACTTAGCTTATTCGTTCCTTGTAAGCAATCTCTAGACATCCCCAACATGCATCTTAAAATAGGTCCCTATAAATCATGAATCCTAGGAAAATCAATGCAATCAATCCAGTTCGACCTCCACAAGCTTGGATGGAAGGCTTTCGAGGATCTAGTTTCATGTATCTTGAAAGAGACCCTTGGGCAGACATTCCAAGTATTCTCTGACGGCGTTGATGGTGGCCGCGACGGGGCTTTCTATGGCACTTTGTCGGAAACTGGTTTCGACGGTGACATAAGCGGTAGTTTTACTACTCAATGTAAACATACCAGTAAACAAGATATGAAGCTTTCAAAGGGAGTTATTAGTGACGAACTTCCAAAGATTGATCGGCTTGTGAGGAAAGGGCTTGCCGATGTATACCTCCTATTCACTAATTGTTCAGTTTCCGCCGAAACTGCCGCCGTGATGGAAGAAGACATGCGGAAGGCTGGTGCAAAGTTTGCAAAGATTTACGGTGCAGAATGGATAAACCACAGCATATCCTTACACCCAAGTCTTAGGCGTATGGTGCCCCGAATATATGGTCTTGGTGATCTTTCCCAAATAATTACAAATCAGGCATTCCGGCAGGCGAAAAGTGTGCTCGATTCGATTGCTCCCGATCTTGCATGCTTCGTTCCCACAGATGCATACCGCCGTTGTGCACACGCTATCAGGGATCACGGATTCGTGATGCTTATAGGTGAACCTGCAAGTGGTAAAACTATGATCGCTAATTTGCTGGCGCTCTCGGCGGCTGATGAATGGGGATTACAAACGCTGATTTTAAGTTCGCCGGAAGATTTGGATAGGCAATGGAATCCAGATGATCCAGGACAATTCTTTTGGGTTGATGATGCTTTTGGATCTAATCATTGCGACTTTAACCGAGTCCAGGAGTGGAATCAAAGACTCCCTAAGTTGAAAGCCGCTATACATAAGGGTGCGAGAGTGATTTTCACTTCGCGCAGCTATATCTTCCGTGCCGCCCAGAATCGGTTAAATACAAATAAGTTCGAGTTATTCAAAGATAGCCGAGTCACAATTGAAGTTGAAAAACTCTCCGAACCTGAAAAAGCCATGATCCTGTACAACCACTTAAAGCTTGGTAAACAGACTAAGGCATTTCGGAGGTCGATAAAAAATTTCCTACCGACAGTAGTTTCAGTGCCAAAATTTCTTCCGGAAATTGCCCGGAGATTCGCCAACCCGCAGTTCACGAAAAAGCCCGTGCTTAGCGAAGCAGCGGTCGTTGATTTTTTCTCCAATCCCACCGGGATCATGGCAGACATTATAGGTGGACTCGCACCAGCCGAAAGAGCTGCCTTAGCCGTTGTGTTTGCAAATGGAGGAGAACTACCAATTCCGCTTCAGCTAGATAACCCTCAGACAAGCAATATCATCACGTCTATGCAATCAAATTTTGGCGACGTAAAAGCTGCATTGTCAGCATTAGATGATTCACTTATCAGGATTAGCAAAACACAAGACGAACATTACTGGAAATTCCGCCACCCAACCATTCGTGATGCTTTCGCGACCGATGTTTCGGGTAATCCAGAACTCATCGAAATCTACCTTTCTGGAGTCACAAAGGAAAGATTAATCGAGGAAATCAGTTGTGGAGATATGGGAATTGAGGGGATAAAACTGGTTGTGCCACGCAGTATGTTCAACAGAGTTCTGGACATCATCGATCATAGTGGCAACAGAGTCCCCATCAGTAGGCCAATACTCTCATTTTTGGCAAGCAGGTGTTCACCTGAATTCTTGGGACTTTTTTTCAATAACGACAAAACAAAGGCTAATTTGCTTGATTTAATCAACTCTGCGAGAAGATACGATAATAGCCTGACAATACTGGGTAGGCTGAATGTAAATGGTCTACTCGGTGATGAGCTCAGGAAAAAAGTACTGGACAGACTGAGCTTCCTTGCCGCAATAAACCATTCTGATTGTTTCATCGACGCCGATTTTGTCGGAGTTTTACTCTCGCAAGAAGAGAATGCCGCCAGGCTTTCAGTCCAAAAAGTCGGGTTTTACTCTAACATGAATGAAATAATCCAAGATATAGAGGACTCCTGGGGTACAGACGATGATGTAGACGAAGCATTCTACGATGTCACACGCCTTTTGGAGCGATTTCGTGACGAGAACAATGAACTTTACTGTGAGGATTTTTATGATGAAGATGAATGGCAAAAATCTGAACAGTTCATTCGTGAAATCGAAACTAAGAAAGATAGGCTGAAGCAGAAGCAATCCGAGGCAGTGGATTACGACGAATTAGAAACAGAAGAAGCCCAGAGTACAAATTTGCCATCAGGGCGGAGTATTTTCGATGATGTTGACGAATAGAATCTTAGCTCCATCACTAGTGAGATAGAGGCCTTGACCCGAGCTGTTCACTTCGAAACCTTGCCAAACGATAAGTAGCACTCACTGAAGAACTGACTGAGCTGGACGAATCTTTGGACTAATTAACCCAGGAATACATTAGCAACCTGTGCAGACAATTTGGCGTAGGCCCTCAGACTGCAGCAACATTGCTGGTAGTTGCAGGTGATAATCCTGTCCGCCTGAAAAGCGAAGCCGCACTGGCAGCACTTTGTGGTATCAATCCGTTGCCAGTATCTTCTGGAAAAACGGTCAGGCATCGATTAAATCGTGGCGGCTCGCGTGAAGCGAATATACGAGGGTTTGCAACTTGGGAGCAACAATACAGTTTTAATTAGCATGAGGGTCTTCCTGTTTGGTGGGCGCCCCCCATGAGACGGGCATATAAAAAGCACCAGGCTATATGACCAAACCTAAAGATGCCACCCCCTCTTGAGGCAGACGCTGATGGGTCGCGAGCAGCATCTTCATTTCTCGTAAAACAAAGCGCGGCATCCAGCCACACAGCGACTCAAAATCAAACCGTTCGCTGTTGGCATTTCCTTCAGGCGTCACCCAGCAATTTAAGATCAGTTCATCATAGAGCCACTCATCCAATTGCAGGCTGATATCGTAATCGCTAAGTAGCTTACAGTGCAGCTGATGGGCGATTTTTAAGCCCGCCACATCCAAATCGCCAAAATAGAGCAGTTGTTTTACCTGTTCGACCTTGAGAAGTTGTGATACGCACTCTGCCTGGCCTGACACTTTGTTACCCGCGCCATAAACAACCAGTGACCAGTGAGTCTGAACTCGATTAAGTTGGCATAGTCGATAATACACATCGGAGTTTTCAACAATGATAGCCGGAAGATCGCGGCAGCCTGATGACTCATACGGTAAAGGCGGAGCACGTCGAAACGCGCCCATATCAGCCAAAGTCAGTGTGACATGCTTCCAGCCGTCAGGCGGCATGGAATCCAGTGCTTTTTCATCACCAAATATAAGCAGAGACCGCTCACGGTGCCCGAGCAAGCCCGGAAAGAGTGGCTTGTCGCCCTTGGTTTGGCGAAAGAGATATGTATTCAACTGCTGTAAGCGTGCCTTGATTGGAAGTGTCAGTTGTCCTGTAATACGATGCGCCAACCAGGGATGCCAGGCTATTTCTGATGCCGTCTTCGTAGGGACGATGGCACCTTCGTAAACAAAAGTATTTGGTAGGCTCATACCCCGCCAGTAGCGATACCAGCTAGCTTTATGCTTAGGCTGAGCCCGCCAGTCCCCTTCAAGCAGTTGCGTAACGGCCTGACTCAGCAAACCTGGAACATCCTGGCGCAAAGCCTCCTGGCTGTGTACGCCTAACACCTCATCCAGAACCGCATTGGCTTTCACTGTTCGGACAGCCTTACCGGCGGCAAGACGATGCTTATTGGCTGTCGACTCCAGTCGGGATAGCCAGATCATTACGCTACTCATACCATACCTACCTTAAAAGACTGGCTCGGACTTTGGCTTAGCAACCAGGGAGGCCGACCACAGGGCGTGGCGTTCTTTATCAACGGTTACCAGATCGCGCCGCCTCAGTTTCTGAACTTTGTTCAGGAAGAGATGGTTATCAAACATCGATTGGGCGTTTTCATCCGAGATGCCAGTCAAGTAGATGAGCTGGATTTTATAGGCCCTGGCCATTTGGGTTTGAATACGCATCAAATCATCGGCATTCGATTTACCCAACGGGTTGTCGGCCAGTAAGAATCCTGCACTTGAAATACCCGTATCGTATTCACGCACTTTGCCGACCGTCACAAACAGCAAAAAGGCAGATGTGAGGCGCTGCCCACCTGAACCTTCGAGCCGGGTGACAGGAGTCCATTGTGGACGACTGACATTCGTCTTCAGCAGACGAACCTCCAGCTCCCCTTCGCCAAATACCGACTGAACCAAATCTGCTGTCAAGGCGTCCCGGTTGGGCACGCGGGGTACCTGCCCCCTGGCTATCCACTGCTGTAAGCGGCTACTGGCAAAACCCCTGAGATCTGCGGCAACATCATTAAGCCGGTCAGTCATTTTGATGATAGGGCGACCAGGCAGTACGGGGCAATCCTCAGGAATTTTAACCGACATAACACGCTTGAGGAGTTTAATCGCCCCCTCCAGATGAGCAGTCAGATGGCTGACTGCCAGGTCAATCGAACGCTGGAATTGTTCCAGGCTATCTTGCACAGCTTCGAATACCTGCGTGATCCCTGTACCGACCCTGTCCAAATCGCCCAGCACTTCGTGATAAGTTGTGATTAAGTCCAGTTGCCGTAAGTATTCCTGACTGGCTCGAGCGTCTAGATCCCTGGCCGACTCTTCTTCGATCCGTTTGCGAAAGCGTCCCCAGACCGTAGCGACACATATATTTTGCTGTTTCAGCGTTTCTTTTAAGCTTGCGTACATTCGGCATTGCGTGGCCAGCGCGTCAGCATACTCAGTGATGCTCAGGATCCTGACAGGCAGACCTGCTGCAGAGGTCACCGTGATGGGCTGGATCATCGCCTGAGCTGTTTTGGCGTTCTGTAGCCGTTCTTTCACATTTTCAATCTTTTTCAACTGCAGCGTCTTTTGCTCCAGTTGGCGTTTGAGCTGGTATTCAGTTTCATGTAGGCTGTTGACGATTTCAGCCAGAGACGTTTGGATCGTTTCTATCTCGATGGGCTTCTCTTCCCACACAAAGTCCTCGTCAAGTGCTTTGCTAGCCTCCTCGCATTTTTTGGACATATATTGCATAGTTCCCTGCGCCGCAATCAGGCGCTGCGTGAATTGCTTCTGCTGTTCATTTAGGTGTGCAATGCGGTTATTAATCAACGCCAGCTCATTGAGGGCCACCGATTTTACCGCATCCGGATACACCTTGTAGGCAGGTTGAGCCGTTAAACGCTTAGAGGCGTCACGTTGTGCCTGCTCAGCATCTTTTCGCTGTTGCTTGAGAGCCATTACCTGATCACCCTTAGTTGCTTCTAGCAATTGTTTGTGCGACTGAGCAGCTTTCTCATGGGCATCTTTGGGGCTTCGTCCTTCGATACCTTCGGTCGCCGTAATCTCTGAATAGAACGGCTCGTTGCATAGGTTATTCCATTCGCTAATCTGGATGCTTATATAGGTTTGCTCGGCGCGCTTGTTCTCCGCGAGTTCTCTCTGCCGTTCCAGCTCCTCCCTCAGGCTTACAAGAGTCTCCTCGCTTCGCTGAATCTGCTCGGCTAGCTGCACCAGTTTCATTATCGCCGTTTCACGTTTCGCCCATTCCATTTCAACAAAACGGCTCAGTTTATCATGTGCTTTTTCTGCCTGAATTTTCTGCTGTTGGGCACTGTTTAACCGCGCCAGAGCATCCGTTTTCTCGTCGCGCAGTGTTTGTTCATAATGCTCCGCCTGCTTAAGTGCTGCATCAGCATTTTCCAGCGTTAAGCGGGCCTGCTCCCGGTGTTCAATCAGGCTCGACCAATGCTTACCGTATTGATCGTAATGCAAACGCCAGTCACCCCTGAAAGATTGCAGTACCTTAAAGACGCTTTCCGCAGCCTCCACACTGGCTTCCTGTAAAGCTACGGTGTTCTCCAACTCTTGCAGCCGGGCTTCGTAAGCGGCCTGACCATAACCGCACTTGTCGGGATTTGAGAGTACGACCTGCATCAATTCAGGCGTGACGCCCCGGAGATCCTGTGCTTCATCCAACAAATAAATGGCAATGGGCGCTTTCTTCCAGGCCAGTTTCTCACTGATTTTGTGGACCTGATCAAGCGTTGCATTGTCAAGTGCGACCAGGCTCAGGTAGCGGCCAGGATTTTGATCGATCACCTCTGCAATACGCTGGGCATCGTCGTTGAAAGCAGAGGCCAGATAGTGTGGAAATGCCCAGAGTTTATCCCGTGCAATACCAGTCGTATAGAACGCTTCAAGCGCCTGATTGATCTGCTTAGTGACCAGTTCATGCCCCGTCAGTTTTAACTCGTCCAGCTCGTGCCTGGCTTGCAGCAAGCGCTCTTTCATTCCATTCAGCGTTTGAGTGTCCGCATGCAATACCTTGTCGAGCTGCAATCCGCACCGCTCGCTGTGCCAATTCGTGTCCTCAACGTCAACATCATGTTGCGTTGACGCTGGGAGTGTTCGATAGGTTTTTACTAGGGCCAGCGTGCTATCCACCGCCGCCTGGTGCTTTTGTTCAGCCAGGATGAGCGTCTGATGGGCCTTACTTTGCTCAACCGACATTTCGCGCACCACATGCTGCTGCGCTTCCAGCTCCTGCTCTTTCTGGTGATGGGCAGTATTAGCCTGCTCTTCAGACTGCTGTGCATCGCGTAAGGTTAATTCCAGTCGATATAAGGCGGCTGCAGGCGTTTCTCCCTTCTGGATCAACCCAACTTCACATAATTCGTCCCGTTGCGATTCTCCTTGGCGTTTGTCTCCTTGATATATGCGACGATCCGCCTCCAGGCCGCCCAGCGTCTTTTGTACTTGGTCGTATGATTGTCTAAGGACATTACTATCCTTGCCTATCTGTCCCAGTTCTTCTTCGAGCTTCGCCTCCTGCTGGCGATGCCTGTCGATTGCCCACTCTAATACGCCCAGAGCCTCGCCAGCAGTACGCTCGAAAATCACCTGCAGCGGCTTTTCCGTTTCACTTTGGAATACCTTCAGATCTTCGTCTGCCTGACGGTACTCATCCAGAGCCTTCGCATAGGATTTGTAGTCTATAGCGGTGCGAGTAATTTCAATCTGACGCTGATTTACGTCGGCTTCGCCCTTAAGCGCGTCGACCATAGCTTTTTGTTTGTTGAGCTGATGCAGCACGAGATCATATTCAAGTAGCGCTCTGCGCTTGCCCAACAGTTCACGCAGAGACACCGCCTGGTCAATGTGTTTTTGCAAGCTTCCCGTGTCATCTTCTAGCTGCATCTGTTCAATCTGTGCTTCCCCGATAAAGGCTGTGAGATCGCGCATTGCTTCGCGGAAACCATCATCCAGCAGTTGCTGCTGAGCCTGAGTGCTTTCCAGCTGTTTAGCGGGTTCAAGAAACGCCTGCCAGTTAGCCAGCACATCCTTCAGGAAGGACTCGTTACGACGGATATCCTCTAACTCCCCCTGACGTTCAACTTCATGCGCCACCAGTTCACGCAGCCGCTCCGCAGTATCCTTAGACATGGTGCAGGCGAAGAACGCGCCGAGGAAATCATGCTCGGTTTTGTATTCGATGAACCGGGTCAGACCACCTTCTTCAGAGTTGAAGGTAACCATTGTTTTGATGAGATCAACGTTGATTTGTTGTTCCAGCAAAAATGCGCGCCATTCGTTCTGCCGGGTGGTTTTTCGCCAGTGCATGCCCCCTTCACTGCCCGCCTTGAGATTAAGCCAGCTTTCAAAGCTGTGCAGGCTATTGGCGTAGGAACGTAGCGCGGAATTGCGTTCAGCACGAGAGTAGGAGGGCACCTCGTCAAACGGCGCGCCCAGCAGGGAGTCAGGCGCATCACAAATAAACAGTGTGCAGTCAACATCATCCCCATTGCGCTGATGAGCGTGTCCCAGTAATAACGTTTGGCCTGATTCATTGACCATCTCAACCAGAATAACTGAGAGTTCTTTATAGAAGTAATTGCGGTAGTGGTATTCACTCTGGCGACGATTAGCCAGGTATTGGGTGAAGTCACTAACGGATGGCTCAAAGATCGATAACAGCAGTGCGATGTAGGTTGACTTACCGCCCCCATTCACAAGCTGCTGATAGGTACTGGTCACCACCTTCGCATTCCTGACGGGCGAGCTCTGCCCTTCAATAGCAGGACTATCGACCGCTTGAGACAGGCCAATATAGTCCAATGTGAGGTCTTTGTAGAAGGCTTCTTCATGGCCTGCGCCATCCATATAAACCCGTTTAATCAGCCACATGCTTAAATCTCCGTCAAGCGTTGCGTTTCTGGGGCTCCAGTGGGGACTGGACGTTCATTGACCGAAGGGAACTCCGGGTTACCTGCTAATGCTGCAATATCGATTTCAGCTAAATCGGACGACCGATCTTCTGTGCCTGGACTGATGCTCATCACAAAACGCACCGTCTCTTCGATGCCGGTATGGCGCAGATAATGTTTGAGTTTTTGGGTCGGATACCAGTCGGACTCACCCGACAGACTGCTGTCTTCGGCAAGAAAACCTTCCTCCTGCAGCAGTTGTATCCAGCGCGTCGCCATTTCTGTTTGCGAGCGAATACTCGAGACGCGCCCCACCTTTTCGTCGTGAATACGGGGAATGCGTTCTTCCTGCACAAACCTGGCCGCCATCAGTAGACCGTCTACGGTATCGTCGCCTTCGGCCTTGCGCTGTGCGATCACCTGGTCGGCAACATCATTGAGCCTGGCCACCACTGAGGCAGCATTAATGGCGCGGCTCTGACCGAACTCGACACGAACCGTGTCAGGGGTTGGAAATAGGTCAGCCAGCAACGCAATCAAGGTTAAGCCTGCAAACAGACGCTGTTCTTTGCGTTCCTTGCCCAACTGCTCAACCATTGTTTCGGGTAACAAGCGCTTATTCAGCCAGCCCAAAGACGGGGCAAACGGACCTCGGCCATCAGCAGCCAGTAATACCCCGTACGTCTCATGGATGCCGAGGTACCGCAATTTCATGCCTGCCGCGACGCCACGGATAATCTCAGCGAACAGGGCATCACCTTGCAGGTCAAGCGCACGTTGAATCGGCTCATCCCCCATTTTATATCCCAGCGAATTCATAATTGCCTGCGTGGCAATCTCGGCGTAGCGTTTCGCTTGTTGATGCGTGTTGTCGTACATAACTACTCCTCAAAGGGGTGTACGGGAGCGGCAGTTAACAGTTTTATATTGTTAGCCCGCCAGAGCGCTGTTTCGACAGCGTCGCCGCCTATCTCCACTTCTATTGTGGGATCGCTGTTAGCCGCCAAACTGCCAATATGAAGTAAACAAACCTGTTGTTCTTGTTCGGATAATTCGTCGCACTCATAGGCGTCGAAAACATCTCTAAAGCTCACATGCCCCCGATTCTTCAACCGGTCACTAACCCAATCGCTGCATTTCTTAATGACAGACTCAGGGATACCGCGCAGGTTGGTTTCAATCGCTACGGGCTGGTCGGCGGGGTCCTGTATTTCATTTGGAAGCGCTTGTTCAAATCTATCGAGATAGAGGTTCAGCAGCGCATCAAGGTCAAACAAGATGTGCCGATCATCATTCTGACTTCGGGGAGCCAGCAGGTGTGCGATGAGATCATCTATTTCCTTTTCAACAATGTCGGGGGAATGTGACAGCAAGGGTTTGAGTGCACCTTTTTCCAGCGTTTCCCGAAAAAGGGTGTTATCTCTGGGAATAATGAGTTTCAGGCGAGCTCGCTCAAAATCTTTGTTCACATCGAGTAAGCAGTCTTGATAGCGCTGCGTAAAGGTGCAGACCTCGGCAAAAATCTCTTGCGCCTTGCGCAGCTTATTTAATTTATCGGGGTGTAAATCTGAGCGTCTATCAACCAGCATTTCCGTAATGGCCGACATCGTGTTGCGAATATGCTCCAGCACTTCCCGAGTCTTATCAAAGGAGTCATTGAGTACGGGGCGGATATCCTGCGCATAGGATGCACTCAAATCACCCGACTGGGCGGCACGTACTTTCATACGCATCCCAATCAGATATTGCTCCAATTGCCGCTGCGTTGACTGGATCTGGTGTACTGCCTTGTCGATCTCACCGCGACGGATGGTTTTGAGCGTTCGCCAGGCCAGAATAGCCGCGCGTTCTATCGGCGTTTCATCCAAACGGAGGGTATAAAACAGCATTCCCTCATCGGTCAGCGACCAGAGAATATCATCTGAGCCGGATAGCTGGTCGTAGCGTACCAGACGAACTATTTGTTCTTCGGAATGCGTTCGTTGCGTGAAGTCGTAATAACGGAGACGAAAAGGGTCTTTGATCGCTGCAAAAATCTTGCTGGCAACCTGCGCGTAGTCTGAGGCTTCTTGTCCCGGATATGCTTCATTGAGGTGCTCAACAAGGCATAACTCCGCTTCTTTACGTGTCATACCGGGTTGGCGCTCACGGTCAGCATAATAAAGCATGGCGTCAAAGAGATGCATGATAGCCGCCAGCGCATCAAGCTCGACGCCGTTGAACGGATTGCGTTGTAGGGCGCTATATATTGAATCCAGCGTCCGCACGACCAGCAATGCGTGGGACTGAATAGTCAGCTCGCGGCGTGCCATAGATTCATTACGAGCCTGCTCCAAAAACTCTAGCGACATAACATTCTCCCCATGTAACAGGGCCACTATAGTACGGCAAGGTAATTTAAGCAAAGAAACTTTGCTTAAATTTCACAAATGGCAATATTATTTGTTTTGAAGCGGTTCACCTCCTATACTGAATTCATATCTCGGATCGCAAATAATTAACCCGCAAAGACAGAACAAAACTGGTATGTATTACTCAACGTTTCTTGAGAAACACAAAACATCCCTCAGCCACGCACAATGGTTGCGCTTGCGCTATATCGAGCGCCAGCTACTGTGGGAGCGAAAAGTCACTTCGCGCATGATTGCTGAAGAGTTTGGTGTCTCGGCGCAGCAAGCTCGTACGGATGTACGAACCTACCTGGAGGTAGCACCAGGTAATGCTTTCGAGCAGGGAGGTGGCCGAAAAGGATATTTCCCCAGTGCGACGTTTGTGCCTGTTTTACTGGGAGACAACGACCTTGTATGGCGTGCGACGGCCGAGTTTCAACCGCCGCAAGCGGCTCACGCGCAGGAAATTCCGCTCATCCATCGCGCAGTGCATAGCCGTACACTGGCAATTTTTTTGTCAGCGATCGAGCAGAAGGGCCAGGTGGAAGTGACATATGCGTCAATGGAAAACCCGGAAGGCACGTCCCGTACACTAACCCCTACGGTTATTATCACCGTTAACGGGCGCCAGCATGTGCGTGCCTATGACTGGGGCAGCTCGACGTTTAAGGACTTTGTTTTGGCGCGATTTCTGGACTTACCGGAACTGATTGTCCCATCGGCAGCCCCACCGCGTGAAGACACTGCGTGGGAGATCGCGATCCCTGTACGTTTTATTGTCAACCCAGCTCTAAGCAAGGCGCAGCAGGAAGTGATTAAACGGGACTACATACTCGAACCACGTGAGTTCAGTATTCGCGCACCGATGATTTTTTATTTGTGCCCCGAGAACAATCTGCCTAAAACCGACGATGAATATGCACAGGCTACTGATCCCAGTGGTCAAGGCCCCTTTGTCTATCCAGTTCTTGCTGTGCACACCCAAACAGGTGAGCCTATTCACAAGTATCGCCATGCAGGCGAGAGATAGATAGCCCTTCTGTTTGCTAATTTGTTGCCATGCGCTGTTACTGGGCGAATGATGGCTTGGGACCTGAGCGGAAGCTATACGGATCGATATTCGCTCAGTTACGCAAAGTCATACAAGATGGACAAAGAGGAAAGTATTGCTGTTTGTAGTAACGCATCGAATTGCTCTGTAAATACATCGGCAAAAGCGGTGTATCAGCAAACTGCTCGTGACGAAAAAACCATCACTGTGCAGATTACGTAATAACCCGGACTCGATCGCTGTAACCCATGCCTGACAGATCGGGTCGGTGATCTCGTTTTGTCTATGCTCCCGCGAAGGATCACATCCGCTGCAAAAAAAGTGCTCTGGTTAAGGAGAAACAGCACATCAACATCCTCATTACCATCAATAACCCACCGTATTCTGATCTGAGTCGATGGTGCAGGCTTGCCCTGTGCCTGCCGGTTATCAGTAGGTAGGACGATTTCTTGCTGTAACCTCCGTTGAAACTGTTTAATAGTTTCTTCAGGCTCCGGTGACCTGCGGAATGGAAGCGTAGCACGAAAGCCGACCAGTTGTGGGTAGTGATTGATGGCTGCCCAAAGAAACCGCTGGGTTTACTCTGCTTTGCTGAACGAGTCCATCACATCTTCCTAGATATTGGGATTCATATCAAAAAAGATGACGTAAATGATTTGAGCGCACCTTAAACGTTTCTCGACTAAATTACGGACAGCCACGACTGACGGGATATATTCAGTAGCAGGAGGCAATTGTGAGATACCAGAAAAGGAGTACGGTTTCAGGCCTTCCCACGCAAAGAAGGCCCCAGTCGAGTTACAGATCGATTTGGCTGCAACCGAAGTTACGATCCCCTTCCCCAAAAACTTTGGTTTCGACTTTGCTCAAATAATCCAGACGATCAAGCAGGTCTTGGTAATGTTCTTTGAAATCAGGTCTGTTAGTGTCCAGCACGTAACGGCACTCATCTGGAAAATGCACCAGCCCTTGATGATCGTCCAGTTCCAGCCCCAAGGCGCTGTACCATGCTCCAATAATCATTCCTCTCAGGGTATTTTCCCGCTTGTAATCACCGAGGTTGTAGTAGGCGTCTTTGTTGAATAACAGGCAGATGTGATAATGACATTTACCTGATTCCGAAAACTCCCTAGCCCATAGAATAAACATAGGACAGCGATAAATACGTTTTCCTTCTCGCTGTTTGCGAACTTTTTCCGCTTCCAGCTTAGCCTTTAGGGAGCTACGCATCCGGGACATCACTCCTGGCTCCAGATTAGGGAAACAGCAAATGTTATCACCGTTATCGACGATACCCGGATAATGGATATCCACCCTTACCGCTGTAACTCGTGGATATTTATTCGTCAGGGCATTAAGTAATGCATTAATCTTCATCCGATAAAGCTGTACATAATTCATATCAATATACCTATGTAGTTGGTCCTACTGTCTATCAAGGACCGTATTGGTTATTGCCACACAGGCAGGGCTATACCTTACCGATGATTAAGATATATACTGGCATCAGATCTTAGTATCCCCATACCGTAGTGATCTGATAATCACTTGATTACTAATACTATCCTTAGATGGTTATTAGGCAGTACTAAGGATAGATAGCCATTATAATACCTTTCCAACATCTAAATTTAAGATAAAGTCAGCCCCAGCCTGTGATGACTGTTTAAAAGTTACTCTGCAATTAGCTTGCTGAATTAACCGATAATTCCTTTATTCCAGTGACGTTTAACTGTCGATATACTAATATCCAAATATTTAGCCGCTTGTGATTACGTTAATCCTCTAAACTTAACTGTCTGAATGTCATTGTAGTGCTTGCTTCCCTCTCTTCTCCCTAATGGTTTAGTGATATTCCTTGTCTTCAATGCCGCTAAGTTCATCTTCCTGCATTCATGCTGTATTTGAGTCAAAATTACAGTAAAAATGTACCCATCAGCCGTTGATATAAGCTTCTTATGGGGATAACAACAGTGGATGTGGATCGACTTCCTAGCACATCTCAGCATGTTTTTTTGTATATCTTCCGCACTATTTCCCAAGCTGTTAAGCCCTGGCAATACAAGCGTGTCTCCTCTATTCATATATCGATTAATTAGATCTTTTAATAACGGCCTCTCGGATAGTGGTTGTTGAGCATCAGCGACTTCAACCATTATGTGATGAGCTTTAATTGATAATGCCTTGCGCATGTCACGATACTCTGACTGCTGGGGGAGTTCCTCAGCTTCTTGCGAATTAGCACAGTAAAAATATAAATAAGAAGTCATACTGCATAACTCCGGTATTAATTATTAATTATTACTACCTGAGCATGTCTATAAACACTCAAGTAACAATTCGATTTAACGCTTTGTTGTTGTCTAATCAAATATCAATTTATTCACTAATTGGGTAGTTAGACAAAGATAGAGCCAACAAAGAATATAGTGTCATCACGCTTACTATTGGTGTCATAAATTAATTACCGCCTAATTAGCAAAAGGATTAATGATGGTAATATTGCTTCCTGACCTCACGGAAGATGGAACGTCACGTTCTCGAATCACTGGAATCATCACCACCTTATCGTTTATATAAAATATCGGAATCCAACAAATATGTGGGAATGATATATTTATAGAGTGCCTTTTGAGAACACTATCTATTCCGTACTCAATTAGCTCAATAGCAGGAAGCAATACAACTCTGCTAAGATCAAAAAAATTACCTTCATACATTGTATCTTTGATCAACTGGATAGTAGCAAGGCCAGTTGCCAATCGTTTTGCATAATTCACCTTTCGATCCGTGTAAATATAAATAACATTTTTCGCCTCAGTTTCCTCAATGCAGTTTCTTAACGTCTTTTTAATTTCCTCTATTTCAAGATTACTCATCCTCTGATCTGGCAGACTGTTTTTTATATCTTTCACATCCAGAATATCTCCTGACATCAAAATATGAGACTTTCAAATATCCAGAAGAAACTCCGCATCTGTTTTTTTCGATTCACCCGAAATTAATGGGATTTGTTTTTTCAAAAACGATGGTGCAGCAGTGTGCAACACTTGCGAAATAGTCGCGGAGAGTGAACATCCTGCATTTTTACTATACTCCTTATAAGCTTCAATGGTTGAGTCGTAGTTAGTAGAGAACGTGATTTTTTGTGACATAAGGCCCTCTCTGTAATATTAAACAATGCTTCAACTCAAGTTATTCAACCATATTCATATTGCTCTCTGTGTATTGACGGCGAGGCCAGTAACTTACTAAAGTTTCAGATAACATCATCGAATGGTGATCCAAAAAAGTAAGTCGCTCAGAAGCCAGCCGCAAGACTTTGCCCCAATAGCTTTACGCAAAGGAAATTTACCTGCTCGCTCAAGCTTCCACGCAGTGGAGCGAGCAATGGATGTAATATACTGACGCTCTTGTTCTCGTACCAAGCGATCGGAAGTCTCTCCATAGTTCTTCAGAGCCTGTAGACGCTGTTCAGCTGTTGGTTGAGTAAAAGGTGTATTCATGATTGCCTCCTGTTGTTTTGGTGGAGACAATCATGTATCAAAGCGTTTTAGCAGGAAAGAGACTTGGGTTACGGTAAGCCGTTATTAAGAGGTTAGTGGCACCTTCTGTTTTAAACGAGGCCTTTTCAGCCATGCAGAAACCTCATCTTGATTGAATGAAAGTTTTGAACTATATCCCTTTGATAGCGCTAACTCGTTGAGTAATTTGGCTATTGCCAATGATGATTTTCTGATTTTTTTTCTTCGCAATACACCCGAAGAAGAAAATATAGAGCAATTTCTTGTCTCGGCATCCATCTTTTTTCAATGTTGCTTTCCAGCTCGGGTCTTTCAGCCCAGCGCGTAATAGTCCCAAGCTCTGGCGATTTATCACATACTGTTTTCAAATAATCCACAACATTACTAAGAGTTGGCTCACCTTTTTTATTTTTAGCACACCACTCATGTATAATTAAATAGAGGGCGAAGAACATTTTCGCGGGGCGTTTTTTAGTTAAAGCGGAGGTATCACCAATATTTCCCATTAAATTTATTTTTTCTTCTGTAACTGAATCACTTACGTCAGGAAAAAGTTCTCTTACTTCATTCACCCTAGCGAATAATGATAACTGCAAAATATAAGCAGGCTTAGAAAAAATAAGATAATCAAATATATCAAGAGCATGAACCGTCACATCACCAACAGAATCTTTATCCGTCAATAAGTACCTCCCTTGGCTTAAATGGGTAACAGATGTTGGCTTAGCAAGCCAATAGCCTCGAGCACTCCCCCGATACCTATATTCATAATACGCTCCCAGCCCCGGTCCAGCCCCTTCCTCAAGCTCATATTGAGCCTTAACTTCCAGATGAGCACTTAAAGGGTGTTCCGGGATAAAAATCAAGGTATCGTGGTCTGGGCTATCTTTGCTCTGATAGAGATCACGACCGTAGAGGATGTCATCTCTGGCATATTCATGTAGTTGCCTCGGGATGCAACGCCTGATCGTACATGGTGGGCTATCACTACCGAAGTGAATGTAAAGGGGCAGTTTTTCGTCAAGCCACGCCTTAATGAACACATCAGCATCCACACCAAAGCGAGGGGCCATTTCCTGCAGAGAGTAAAAATCTTGCGCCATATCTTTCCCCTAAATCTATAGAGTAGTGAGTGCGCATATTTTACACGTAACGTAATAATTCATTAGTACTTTTAGCAAAGGCTGGAAATCGCAGTGCAGCTGATTAATCCCTGAGAAAACCAAGTTCCCCTTGGTGAACTACCAACAGATAACAGCCTTGCCAGCCATCCCTATCCGCACTAGAATCAAGGTTGAAACAACGAGACTTTCCAAATGACAAAAAAAACAGCATATAGTCAGATTACTAAAACTCAAATCTACCGTGCCGTCGCCAGCTCAACCGCGATCGAAACGGGTGTTTCTGTGCAAAAAATTGAGCAGCAACTCAAACAAAATCAGACACAGGCGAAAGCCGTTGGCCTCTCCCGTTAATCTGGCAAAATGTCACTCACCAGTTGTATCATGGGGCTGTAGTTCCCCGATACACCCGCCTGAATTGCCTTAAAGTAAAACGCTTTGTGCTCATCCCATAAGCAGTAATCGAGTAAGCCCTTTCCCGCCTGAACCGACAGTACATCGCAAAATAGCCGCGACAGACGCCCGTTATCTTATCTGAATGGATGGATCAAAATAAATTCCACATGGCATTCAGCCAGATAAATAACCAACTCCAGACGAGCCAGGGATTTCAGCCCACCGGAACGGGAGAGAAATTGCTTGTCGAAACAATCAATTAGAAGTGGAATCCTGTCTGCAGCAGCAAACTGGAAGCCGTCCTTTGTCAGGTTAGCGTTACGCAGCCTCCCTGCCCAATCGTACATATTCCCAAGCTATTCCACGCTTCCGGCAAACTCACCATAAGGCGTTCATAGCTCGCCTATCACACACCGTCCAAAAGAAGCGGTCGAGGCAATGCTGTGGGTAGTGGAAGAAAAATGGGGGTGACTTTGCCGTCGCGGTCGCACGTCTTGTGTTACTTATCGACTTTCTTTCGCTAACTTACTGAATGTGTTGATTTAAACAATGTTGTTAAGTGGGGCTGGGTGAGATAAGCTTAATCCACTCTTTAGCGTTGGACGTATTACGTCTAGTCGGGTGATTAGCCAGACTCTAACTTATTGAACGTATTTAGGGTTGCGAAAGTGTCGCAACCCTCACTCGTTCCTCCTTCGGGTTGCGACACTTTCGCTTCCTCTAGTAAAGAGTTGAGCCCGGCAGAATACATTCTACCGGGCTTTTTTACAGGTAACATTATGTCGGTAATCAATAGGTTAGCTACCTCGTTACACCAGAACGAACTGGAAGTAAGAGCGTATCTGGAAAATGCGTCGGGTAAGTATAAAGTCTACAGGATTCCCAAACGCACCACGGGATTCCGGATCATTGCGCAACCTGCCAAGATGCTAAAAGAGTATCAACGCGCCTTTCTCCAACTCTACCGTTTTCCAATTCATGATTGCGCAATGGCCTATCAGAAAGGCAAAAGCATCCGTGACAACGCGTTGATGCATGCACACAATCCTTACCTACTTAAAACAGATCTGGAAGACTTTTTTAATTCAATCACGCCAGATATCTTCTGGCAATGCGTTGAGCAGACTTCTGTTAATGTGTCACTGTTTCTACCGGAGGACAGGCGCTATGTGGATCAAATTCTCTTCTGGAAACCTACAAAACGCAGTACACGGCTGATACTAAGCGTTGGCGCGCCTTCTTCCCCAATTATCTCGAATTTTTGCCTTCATGAATTCGACCAGCTCATACACGAAATCTGCCGGAATTTGGACATTGTCTACACACGTTATGCAGATGATCTGACATTTTCATGTAACGTCCGGGATGTGCTTGGCTCTCTTCCTTCCATGATCGAAACGTTGTTAAATAAGCTTTTCAAGAAAAAGTTAAGGCTTAATCGTGGAAAAACCATTTTCTCCTCTATGGCACATAACCGCCATGTTACGGGCGTCACTCTGAATAACGAAGGCAAACTTTCCTTAGGCCGTGAACGCAAGAGGTTCATCAAGCATCTCATTAACCAGTATCGATACGGGTTGATAGATGAATCTGACAAGGCCTATCTTGTTGGTCTACTGGCTTTTGCGAGCCATATTGAGCCTGAGTTTATCATCAGAATGAACAATAAATACTCGACCGAACTGATGGATCGTTTAAGGAGACAACAGTGACAAAGCAACTGGAACGTAAAGCCAAAGGTGGGAGTTTACTCTCCGCCTTCGAGCTTTATCAGCGAGAGAAAAATGAAGATCCTCATGGTCTAAATGATAAAGCCGAAGAATGGTTCGAGTTTTGCTGGAATTATCTGCAAAAACCAGCACACAACAGTCTCGGTATATATCATCCTGAAAATCCGTTTTGCCTACGTTCAATGTCATTTACGGATTTCCGCCGGTTTCCACAGCTTGATATCAACTTTGAAGAAGACCTGACCATTATCATCGGCAATAACGGACAGGGTAAAACTAGTATTCTTTATGCGATTGCCAAGACGCTAAGCTGGTTCACAGCGAATATCCTCAAAGAAGACAGCAGCGGGCAAAGGCTTAACGAGCACTCGGATATTAGGAACGATTCAGATAACAATTTCTCGGATATCAGTTCTAATTTCTTTTTTGGAAAAGGGCTTAAGAACATTTCCATTAGACTTTCGCGCTCAACTCTGGGCGCAGCTGAGCGTAGAGAGAGCATCATCAAACCTGCTAAGGAGGTTGCTGATATCTGGCGGGTTATCAATGAGAGCAGAATGGTTAACCTCCCTATTTTTGCACTCTACTCTGTTGAACGATCGCACCCTTTCAGCAAGCCAGCAAAAGATAGTATTGAAAAACGAGAAGATCGTTTCGATGCATACAATCACGCCTTGACCGGCGCTGGACGCTTCGATCATTTTGTTGAATGGTTCATCTATCTTCACAAAAGAACCGAGGCTCAAGGAACATCAGCAATCGAACTGCTTGAAGAGCAAGTTAATAACCTGAAGCAGTCAGTGGAAAATGGGCTGACTTCCATGGTGCCACTCCTGGAAGAGACACAAAAAAAACTGCTTACGGCTCAGATGAGAAAAGTAACCCTCCAATCAGTTAACATGCTGACTGAGACGGCCCAAATGGATATTGTGTCCCGAGCCATTACCACGGTTGTCCCCAGTATAAGCCGCATCTGGGTTGAGACCGCATCGGGTACGGATATTATCAAAGTTACCAACGATCTTCAGGATGTCACCATTGAACAGCTATCCGATGGACAGAGAGTGTTTCTGGCGCTGGTAGCGGATCTCGCGCGACGCATGATTATGCTTAATCCATTGTTAAAAAACCCACTTGAAGGCAGGGGTATCGTTCTAATTGATGAGATTGAGCTGCACCTTCATCCAAAATGGCAGCAAGAAGTTATCACCATTTTGCGCACCGTATTCCCTAATATTCAGTTTGTCATCACCACTCATAGCCCAATAGTGTTATCAACTACTGAGACCCGTTGCATTCGAGAGTTTAGGGAAAACAGTGAAAGTGGAGAACTGTTTCTGGACTCCCCTCCAATACAGACCAAGGGTAGTGAAAATTCTGAAATTCTTGAGCAAGTTATGGGGGTTTTTTCGACTCCACCGAATATTGCAGAATCTTACCTTGTCAGTAACTTTGAGAAATCACTTATTGGTGAGAAGGACGCTCTGAGTGCCGAATCACTCAGCCTTTACAATAAAATCGTTTCACATTTTGGCCAGCACAGTTCTGAACTGAAAAAAGCAGACAGCCTAATACGCCTTCACCGCATGAAAAACAAAATTAGCAAAGCCAAACGCGAGAAGGATAATTAGGGATGAAGTCACTCAATCGCAGCGTAGGCCCGACACATTTACATCAGTTCAGGGCAGGACGCGACCCGTGGATGTCTGTTGATCAAAACAATATCTGGCCACAACTGTTGGAAATGCAAGGTGAGTTTTGTGCCTATTGCGAGTGCAGCCTCAATCGGAAGCACATTGAACACTTCAGGCCCAGGGGAAAATTCCCCGCATTAACCTTTGAATGGGGCAATCTATTTGGATCTTGTGGCGACAGTTCAAAAACAGGGGGCTGGCAGCGTTGCGGGATATTTAAAGATAATGGTGCAGGGAATTACAATCCGGATCACCTCATCAAACCAGATGACGACAATCCTGACGATTATCTTTTATTCCTGACAACTGGACAGGTGGTTCCAGCTAAAGTGCTCTCCGGACCAAAACTATTAAAAGCACAAGAAACTATCCGAGTCTTTAACCTCAACGGAGATCCTTCTCTACTCGGCAGCAGAAAAAAAGCGTTAAACTGCATTATGGAAGAAGTAATGCTACTTCACGAGTCTTATGAAGATCTTGGGGATGAACTATGGCGTGAAATGCGTAACGCGGAAATTCAAGCTACTGGCAATAAAGAATTCAGCACTGCATTAAAACACGCATGGCTTCATAACAGTGAGTATTAAATACAGTACGATCGAAATTATTAACTGGTTGATTAATAACATCATTATTAGCTTTTCGATGCCTAATCAGACTGGTGGATTTTATGTACATCAGCGAAACCGAAGGGGTGGGATATACGCCCCTTTTCATTCGTAGATTACTGAATGAAAAAAAACCCAGTCTGCTCTTAAGGTTACTAACCTCCACTAAATAGCTGTGCATACAGCATCTGTAGCAGGCCAGGCTCCAGCGACCTCTACTTCTACTCGCTCCTCGTCAATACTCACCAGCTTATTGACAAGAACTAGGTCACCAGAGACAGGCTGATACCGCTCTCCTGCTGAATTAAGCTCATATTTTGACAAGCACTTACTCCGCCCAAACAAGTTCACTACGTTGTTTTCTTGCTCTCTTTGATAGCTATTAACCCGATCCTCCCAGACCTCAAGCGCTTTGCGCTTTTCAGTCAGGTAATCATAACGATCATAATGTTTCGAGCTGACGTCGTTCAAAGCGTGATTCTGAATACGGTCGCGGATCTCTTTACTGATCCCTGCCTCCCCCATCAGCGTTTTACAGGTGCGACGTAAATCTCGTGCCGTGAAAACTTTAAACTCAGGATTAAAGGCCCGGAAATACATGATGGAACGCGCCAGACTATCGGTGCGTACCGGTCGCTCGCCGTTGGTCGAGAGTGGGAAGATATAGGAACTACCACTTTCCTTGGTCAGCTCTTTCACTGAGGCTAATTCCCGTAATGCCGATTCAGTTAGCGGAATCAAATGCTCGTGCTTATTTTTCGATACATCGGCAATGACCAGCAGCGTCTTTTGCTGCCAGTCAATCACACTCCACTGGCTGGCGATCATTGCAAACGGACGCTGTCCACCAACGTAAGTGCAAAAACGGATTAAGTGCTGCATCAAAGGACCCACTCCAGTTGCCTCAGAGAAATGCTCCATGACAAAACGCAGCTCCTCCAGTGTTAACCAAGTATCGCCGACTTTTTCCGCCGCTGATTGCTTCGGGATGGCCGATACCGGGTTAACTTCAAGACCGAACGTAATACCCACGCTGGTATTCATCGGATCGTTATCGGCTTTCAGACCGTAGTTAAATGCCGCCATCAGGTAGGAACGAATCCGATTCGCATGGACCACCGCATCACGCTGGATAATGCCTGAGAGGATGGTTTTGATCTGCAGAGGCGTCACATCCTTCGCTTTGGTTTCGCGAGGAATAACGGTGTAGCACTCTCTCTCCATGCGCTTCAATACATCAGCCCAGGTCCGCTTGTTGTCGAGCTTCATTTTGTTAACGTAGCCATGCACCAGTTCTTCAAACGATCCCTGAGAACGATGGAGCTGCATAATGTGCTGCTCAGCCAGGCGCTGCTGCTCAAGCTCTTGCTGAGGATCTTTTCCTTCAACAAGCCAGGCACCGTACTTTTTCGCCAGCTCGTTGGCCGTAACCAGTTTCATCTCAGGCCAGATACCCAACTGAATGAATTTCTCTTTCTTTCCTTTCTCAACGTAGTAACGGAAATAAAAAACCTTGCTGCCTGAAGGCTGAACCTTAACGCCAAGCCTGCCGGTACCGCGTTGAGCACTATTGCTCCACACGTAGTACACCGTGCTTTTTGTCTTCAATCCACGTATAGCAGTCTCGGTAAGATTAGCGGCCATAAATCTACCTTTATAAGGATGAGCGTTACCTGACCCGACGCCTATTTCGGGTCAGGTAACGGGTCAGGTAAGGATGATACAATGAGGATATCAGGCAACCAAACAGAAACAAAATTAACATCATAACTTATTGATTATAGACAATTAAAAACACAAACAGAGCCAATACCGAACAATCCAAAACATGCCAATTTCATGACTCATAATCGCTTGGTCACTGGTTCAAGTCCAGTAGGGGCCACCAGATTTTTGCTGTGAAATCAATGCATTAGGCCAATCTATGACGAGTGGCTTTTTTGTTTCTAGTAGTCAGTGGCGACAAAATGGCGGCAGAAATTTTCTTAACAGATTTACTATTCAATCCAAAAAGCAAACAAGCTGCTTGTTAAAGTTTCTGTGCGATAACGCTATAGACCGACACATAGTTTTTCACCAACGCGATCGAAAAATTTTCAGCCATCACACGCAGCTCCTCCAAAGTACCACTCACACCTTCCGGAAAGTTCCGCTCGATATTAGCCTTGATATCCAGAAACCAATGCACTGTATCAATATTGGACGGCAACACCCTCATATCCTTGATAGTGAAACCACTTCTCTCCAGCACTTGTCTGAAATAAGCAGGTGTTTTGCGATTACTACAGGCAAGGCGATCGATGATGTCGGGAATATCCGATTTATAGCTATCCAGTTCCACATTATAGAGGTTGTCAGAAATAATCACCCGGCCACCAACCCGTACACGTTTGAACAGCGCGTTCATGGCTTTTTCATACAATGAGTTAGGAAAATGTGAAATAACACCACGGATAATCACCAAGTCATAAAGTTCCTGTGGGTCAGGCAACAGATCAATATCCTGCGCATTACACAGGTACAGATTAATACGCTCGGCCAACCCATGTTCTGCGTGAAACTTGGCACAATACCTCAACTGTTGATCGCTGATATTCACTCCGTCCAAGCACGCGCACTCAGGAAAATATTCAGCCAGATATTTCAAGATATAGCCCCAGCCACAACCGATATCCAGTATTCGCCGAACCGCTGGCCGCTCGATTCTTGTCTCCAAACCAGCCAACAGCAGTTGACGATCAAAATAACGAATACCTGATTCACCCAACGAAATGGGTGGCTTTGAGGCAGGATCATCATAAATACCAGACTGGAATAACAGCGTATCGCCAATCGCTTTACGCCAGCGTTCAGGATCTTCGCAATAAGCCTGTACCACTTTGTTTTCGTAGTCGTTGGTATTTTCCCCCCGAATGATGTGATAAGGAGGAGCAGACTCAACACCAGTGTAAAACACACTATTAAAACTACTCATGAGGTTTTCCTTGTTAAATGGTTTTAAAAGGTGCCGCAACCTTATTTTTCAGGATTTGCAGCATATTGGTAAATTTCAATGAGGCATTCATATCTAATAATTCAATTCTGTGATTATCGATAAATTACATTACCATCAGAGCTGCCTTTGCCAATCTTTAATATCTTGATTCGAAAGGCTATTAATGATTTCTTTAAACCAAACTGTATATTCCCCAGGGGCCTTATTAATAAATTTCCTCAATTTCAGTGGATTAACCCATTTGTAATCGGATACCTCGCCAATATTAATTATTGGTTCTTTATCAAATTGCCCGATAAAAACATGATCGTATTCGTATTCAATTAAAGTATTAGGAAGTGTGGCATGATAAATAAATGACAACATTTTTTTCAATGGACAATCAAAGCCCATCTCCTCACCAAGACGCCGATGTGCTGCGGTATCCAATACTTCGCCAACCCGAGGATGGCCACAACAGCTATTGGTCCAAAGCCCGGACGAATGATATTTTGTTTCTGCCCGCTTTTGCAGTAGTACATTTCCTTTTTTATTAAAAATAAATATAGAAAAGGCCCGGTGTAACATACCTTTTTGGTGAACATCCATTTTTCCCGCTGAACCAATGGAATTGTCATATTTATCAACAAGAATAAGCATCTCATCCATTATTAATGACCTTTCTGTGAAGTAAGATAAAACATAAATATTAATCAATCATAAAATCGAAATACATACCCTGTAAGTGTCAAATTAATTTCATATTAAAATGATATAAATAATAAAACATGAAATCATCCAGCCATCTCATTATGATGTTAATAACAAACACCAAATAATTAACATTAATTTTTCTAATAATTAAACTAATTCCAAAACGAACATATCCAATATGATTTATTTACAACCAATACTAACCTGCTAAATTTGTTACAGAGCACGTATCAGATCATAACCACTCCTTCCATATTCTTTAACATACTTTCACAACTAAAAAGCGTCGCAGAAGACTAAACAAATACCAAACAAGAAAAATATTATTAATTGCTAAAAATTTATTAAAAAATCATTGTTTTTTTATCTTAAAAAAACACAAAGAGACATCTGTTGAAGTACCGTTTAATACCAAAGGAGTATACTCAGGGAGTTTAAACCATCTTCCCTCCTGTGTTTTTTAGAACTAGATTAAAGAAATGAAATATATGTATCAACCCGCTAGCTCAGGCATTCGACTGTTCACAGATTTAGTCGGAAAAAAAATCAGCCCCAGTCCCCACTGGTATTCTGCACAGAATCGCACTAAGTTTGCTTTGCGTAGCGCTCTGATGCCAATATCGACGCTAAAACTATTAAACCAGATAGTTAATACACCGTTTTATCTGGATATCTTGAAGAAACAACCTTGTTTGCCTTCTAAACTACATCGCCCTTATCTGAGTATTAACTTCAACAAAGGGCAAACGTTGCGCGCAATAAATGAACATTATCAGTTGTTATTTACCGGGCTAAATAAGTCTATTATTAATAAAATATTTTGTTCCAATGCATATCCATTAGCGGTTATCAATGGTAAGAGTGAAACTTATACTATTTTTGTAGATTCCATGGACTGTTTTAACAAAGAGGGTGAGCTTACCTTATTTATTGGGACAGAAGATAATAAAACTCTGGCAAGATGTGCCTTTACACTGCTGACGATTGCCGGCAAAAAAACACTATTTATTGGTGGGCTACAAGGTTCTAAAGAAGATACGACCCTTGAAATTATCCGTAATGCCACGAAAGATTGTTATGGATTATTTCCAAAACGTTTACTGCTTGAATCTGTTTGCCGTTTTGCTGCCCATTTTGGTTGTCAGCAAATTCTGGCTGCCAGCAATGATACACACATCTATAAAAGCCTGCGCTATTGGCATAAAAAGAAAGACAAATTAGTTGCTGATTACGATTCTTTCTGGGAATCATTAGGTGGAGCAAGGGGAAAAAATAAAGATTTCCATCTGCCATTAGCCATTGCAAGAAAATCTCTTGAAGATATCGCCAGTAAGAAGCGAGCTGAATATCGTCGCCGTTATCAATTACTGGATGAACTGGATAATGGAATACGGGATTCTCTGCCTTCAAATTAAATCAGGATTCAGAATCAGGCCACCACTCAGTGTGGTATAGCCTGATCTTAAAATGGCTTCTATCTTGGTTTAATCATTTGCCATTCAAGATGGCTTTTAACCGCAGACCATTCACAATTGATAATGCTATAAACACAAGTATCCCTGACACTACCATCTTTAGATAAAGTATGACTCCGCAAAACTCCATCAAGTTTCGCACCCAGCCGTTCTATCGCTTTGCGGCTCTGATGATTAAGAAAATGAGTACGAAATTCTACGGCGATGCAACCCAATTCCTCAAAAGCATATTTTAATAGCAGATACTTCGCTTCTGTATTGATATGTGTCCGCTGGACATAACGCGCATACCAGGTAGAACCGATTTCCATCCGGCGGGCATGAGAATCAATATTCATATAAGTAGTCATTCCAACTGCTTTGCCTGTCCGGTGGTCAACAACAGCAAAAGGCAGCATGGTGCCTCTCTCATACAAAAATAAACGGCGATCAATCTCTTTACTCAGATCAGCCGGTGAAGGAATGTTGGTGTACCACAATCTATGTAGCTCACCCTCTTCAATTGCCCGTACAAATTCATCATGCCGCTGGTGCGTCAAAGGTTCAAGAATAACCCCTTTCCCTTCCAGAGTTACCCATTCAGTCATCTGTTTTTTCATAATACTCGTTGGCGTTAATAAATAAGTTAAGAATAGAAGACACTATCCTATCCTCCCACCCCCTTTGCTTATCAACTTTATGACTGAGAGAGATTTTATGATACACATCACATTCGTTTAACATTTTTTTCCCAATTAACCTTATTCCGTCTAGATTTGAACCACCATCTCATCCGACCACCTGATGTTTTTACCTCATGGTTTCGGACACAATAACAATAATCTGGTTATGATTGACAAACACCCGACGGAGATTGCAATGAGCCACTATCCTCACCTATTCACCCCGTTAAACCTGGGGTTCACCACACTGAAAAACCGCATTCTGATGGGATCAATGCACACCGGATTAGAGGAACATCCCGATCGCGCCCAGAGACTTGCCCGCTTTTATGCTGAACGGGCAGCCGGAGGCGTAGCATTGATTGTCACAGGTGGTATTTCCCCAAATAAACAAGGTGTTATAGGAAAAGGCACAGCATTTCTGGTAGATGAAAAAGACCTTATCCATCATAAAGTTATTACAGCTGCGGTTCATCAGGCTGGTGGAAAAATTGCAATGCAAATCCTGCATACCGGCCGCTACAGCTATCAGCCGAATCTTGTCGCCCCTACTGCCATTCAGGCACCGATTAACCCATTTGTACCCCGTGAAATGACAGAAGAAGACATTCAACAAACCATTGCTGACTTCGCTCACTGTGCACAACTGGCACAACAAGCAGGTTATGACGGTGTGGAAATCATGGGTTCTGAGGGTTATCTGATTAACCAATTTCTGACTACCCGTACCAACCACCGCCAGGATCAATGGGGTGGAAGTTTTGAAAATCGAACTCGCTTTGCCGTGGAGATTGTCAAAGCGGTCCGCCAGGCAACCGGACAGGAATTTATTCTGATTTACCGGCTTTCAATGCTGGATTTAGTCGAAGAGGGTTCTAATTGGCAGGAAATCGAACAATTAGCCGTCGCCATTGAACAAGCAGGAGCATCTATTATCAATACGGGTATCGGCTGGCATGAGGCACGAATTCCAACTATTGCGACTATGGTTCCCCGCGCCGGATTTAGTTGGGTAACGCAAAAGCTGATGGGGAAAGTTTCAATCCCATTGATCACAACAAACAGGATTAATGATCCAGAAATTGCAGAGCAAACGCTGGCACAAGGTTGTGCGGATATGGTTTCCATGGCGCGGCCTTTTCTGGCGGACGAGGCATTTGTTATAAAAGCCCAACAAGGACGGGCTGATGAGATTAACACCTGTATTGGCTGTAATCAGGCATGCCTGGATCAGATTTTTGTCGGTGAAATAGCCTCCTGCTTGGTTAATCCCCGCGCCTGTCACGAAACAGAAATGGCAGCCGAACCTATTACCCTGCCTAAAAAACTGGCAGTTGTCGGTGCAGGGCCTGCTGGATTGTCATTTGCAGTGACTGCCGCCAGCCGTGGTCATCACGTCACTCTGTTTGAACGTCATGGGCAGATTGGTGGACAATTCAATATTGCCAAACAGATCCCCGGCAAAGAAGAATTCCATGAGACATTACGTTATTTTCAGCGCCAGTTAGAAATCCATCATGTTGATGTACGGTTGAACCAGACCGCAACGATAGAAATACTCTCCGATTTCGATGAAGTGATCATCGCCAGTGGCATTGTGCCCCGCCAACTCACTATTGATGGTATTCATCACGAAAAAGTACTGAGCTACTTAGATGTACTCAGGGATAAGAAGAATGTCGGTCAACGTGTGGCTATCATTGGCGCGGGTGGAATTGGCTTCGATGCCGCAGAATATCTGAGTCAGCCAGAAAAAAGC
Source organism: Photorhabdus khanii NC19 (assembly GCF_000517265.1). GTDB lineage: Bacteria > Pseudomonadota > Gammaproteobacteria > Enterobacterales > Enterobacteriaceae > Photorhabdus > Photorhabdus khanii. The sequence continues at coordinate 83,658 of NZ_AYSJ01000002.1, read as the reverse complement.
ACCAGCCTTGATTGTACCGCTTTCAGTGAAGAATGGGGCATTGACCAGAATCTGATACATCGTGGTGGCTTATCTCCGGAAGGCCCAAAACCGGAACCCTCCTCCCGAAAAATTTATCTGTTACAACGTAAACCGACCAAAGTGGGTGAAGGATTAGGCAAAACAACAGGTTGGGTACACAGAACCAGTCTGCATATGCGTGGCGTGAAAATGCTTAACAATATGCAATATCTGAAAATAGATGATCAGGGATTACATATCAGCTGTAATGAAGAACAGAGCTGTCTTGCCGTAGATAACGTCGTTATTTGTGCCGGACAAGAACCACTGAGAGAATTGTATCAGCCGTTACAACAAGCAGGAAAAACTGTACATCTTATTGGTGGAGCCGATATTGCGGCTGAATTGGATGCCAGACGCGCTATCAATCAAGGCACCCGGTTAGGGCTTAAGATCTGATAATAAATAATGGCAGTCACAAGCAAACCGTAAAGATGCATAAACACTTAAACCGCGCCATTCCTGGCGCGGATGTTTTATTCTTCTTACCTATTACTACCTTTTTAACTTCAACTGTAAAACTTCAGTCAATCAATTACGCCGAGTTAGCTGATCCGATGCCAGACGGTCATCCTCAGCCTGACAAACAGCGGCGGTGAACAATACATCGGTAGAAGAATTCAAGCTGGTTTCTGCCGAATCCTGCAATACACCGATAACCAAACCGACTGCCACAACCTGCATAGCAATTTCATTGGAAATACCGAACATACTACAGGCCAAAGGGATCAACAGTAAGGAACCGCCCGCGATACCAGAAGAACCACAGGCACAAATGGCAGAAACCACGCTTAACAATAATGCCGTAGGCAGGTCAACAGGTATCCCAAGCGTATTTACCGCAGCCAGAGTCAATACCGGGACAGTCACCGCAGCCCCCTCCATATTGATCGTTGCCCCCAACGGGATGGAAACCGAATAAGTATCTTCATGCAGATTCATACGGCGGCACATAGCCATATTCACCGGAATATTCGCAGCCGAACTGCGGGTGAAAAATGCCGTCACGCCACTTTCACGCAAGCAAGCAAATACCAGTGGATAAGGGTTACGACGAATTTTCCAGTAAACGATCAGCGGGTTTACAACGAATGCGATAACCAGCATACAACCCAATAACACAACCAGCAGTTGGGCATATCCCAGCAAAGTATTAAAACCGGTTTCTGCGATAGTTGAAGACACCAGGCCGAAGATACCAACAGGTGCACAACGGATGACTACCCGAACAACCTGAGTAACCGCTTCAGACATATCATGAATCAGAGATTTAGTTGAATCTTTCGCGTGACGCAGTACGATACCCAAACCAATCGCCCAGGCAAGAATACCGACATAATTACCATTCAGTAACGCATTCACCGGATTATCGACAACATTAATCAATATCCCTTTCATTACCTCCATAATGTTTTCAGGAGGAGACATCTGAGCATTATTTACAACCAGCACCAGTTGTGACGGAAACATAGAGCTACCGACCACGGCAACTAAAGCGGCGGAAAAAGTACCCAGAATATAGAGAACAAGAATTGGACGTATATTGGTTTTCTGGCCTTCTTTATGGTTAGCAATAGAAGACATAACCAGAACCCATACCAATACCGGGGCTATCGCTTTCAAGGCACCAACGAACAACGTCCCAAGCAAGCTGACTGACTTAGCAGCCGAAGGTGCCAACCACGCTAATAGTATCCCTGCAATTAAACCTACCAAAATCTGTTTAACCAGGCTCCCTTGTGCAATGTAATGCACGAAACCACGCTTTTGTTTTTCCATAACTGACCCATTTTATTAACAATTCTGCTGAACCTGTATTTTCTGTGTTTGCTGCCTCAGTATAGGGAAACCAAGAATGGTGGAAAGCAGAAACAGTTAAAATATACAACCTTGTCAGCACTTATTAACAATACATTCACATTTATGTGATCAAAATGGCAATTTACACATTTACAAAGCACAATTATTTGTTTTTATGTTTAACCATTTTTCAGTAAGTTAAGACCAGAAAAAACCCTATATTCCTGTTCAGGAAAATAGGGTTATCTGTTAAAAAATAGTTACCTGATTACTGGATCTCTTTAGCTTTATACTTATTTACCCAAACATTAATAATCATTGTTATTGTCAAAATACTTGCAATAGTTCCCAGAGAAACGCCCATAGGAATATGATAAACATCCATTAACAGCATCTTAATACCGATAAATATCAGAATGACTGACAAACCATATTTCAGCATTGTGAATTTCTCTGCTACACCTGCCAGCAGGAAATACATTGCACGTAATCCTAAGATCGCGAAAAGGTTAGAAGTCAGAACAATAAAAGGATCTGTCGTTACTGCAAAAATAGCAGGAATGCTGTCTACAGCAAAAATAACGTCGCTGATTTCAACCATAATCAAAACCAGGATCAATGGCGTCGCATATAACAAACCCTTTTCTTTAATAAAAAAATGTTCTCCGTGCAGATTATCCGTCATACGAATATGCGATCTTAACCAACGAACAAAAGGTTTATCACCTACCGGAGCATTATCCTCTTTTGCCAACGCCATCTTAACGCCGGTAACCAGCAGAAAGAGTCCAAACAGATAGAGTATCCAACTGAATTGAGAAACCAGCCAGCTCCCTGCAAAGATCATCACTGTACGCAGCACAATTGCGCCGAAGACACCGTAAATGAGCACCCGGCGTTGCAAATTTGCCGGAATGGCAAAATAACTGAACAACATCAGCCAGACAAACACGTTATCAACAGCAAGTGCTTTTTCAAGCAAATAACCCGTAAGAAAAGCCATTGCCTGACTATTAGCAACAGCTTCCCCCACCGTTTCTCTGAAATACCACCATAATCCTAAAGCAAATAAGAGCGACAAACTTACCCAAATTACGCTCCAGACAGCGGCTTGACGAAATGACATTACCTGCTCTTTCTTACACCCTTGTAAGAATAGATCCAGCAACAGCATAATCGTCATTAAAATGGCGAAACTTCCCCATAAGACAGGACTACCCACTGAGTTCATTTTCTTTCTCTATATAAACAAAAACGGCTGAAGTCTCAGAAGACGCCAGCCGTTGCTATATTTCTTCCCCACGTAATGGAGATGGATGTATTGCAAGCAACCCTCGCCTTCTGGCAAGGTCTCACTTACAACACAGAAAATGTACCACCAGGTATCAGTTCAAGGTTGCCCGGCTACCGGATGCTATTGCATCGTAATGACGATAAACCGGCAAGGAAGTTACTCCCCTTTGCTGCGATGAAAAGTAAATCAAATTCACGCAAGAATCAATCTACCACGGCAAAAATATTGACTCATAGGCAGTAGCCAATAAACCGCAAATAAAACAGTGAAAAAATAGCGACTAATTTAAATTAAAAATCCAATAAACTAATCTCATCAGACAAGTTTATTATTCTATTTCAATCAATGTTCAATTGATCGCCAAAATTTTCTGTTTAGTCACTCTTGATTTTGTTACAGTGTCGCAGGCCATGCCATTTGCCTCTTTCAACAGATTGAAAAGGCGTTATAACCGGCCAAATAACTACAACAGGATACAGTTTAATCAGTTTAGCCCCATGCTTTCAGGATGAACAAACAAAGGCATTTTAGGAACACCTGATGGAAATAGTAAAAGAACTTATATATGCACTTTGGCACCAGGATTATGAAACTCTGGCCAATCCATCCCTACTATGGGCCATTTATATCATGCTATTCTTGATCCTCTTCCTTGAAAATGGCCTGCTTCCTGCGGCATTTTTACCTGGAGACAGTTTGCTTATATTGGTTGGAGTATTAATTGCCAAAGGTGCAATGAGTTTCCCTGTAACGCTTGTTATATTAACCACCGGAGCAAGCTTAGGTTGCTGGGTCGGTTATCTACAGGGGAAATGGTTAGGAAATACCAGAATAGTACAAGGTTGGCTCTCTCACTTACCGGCTCATTATCACCAAAGAGCTTACAGTCTTTTTCACCGCCACGGCCTGTCCGCTTTACTTATCGGCCGCTTCCTCGCATTCATAAGAACCCTGCTGCCAACACTTGCAGGCCTGACGGGTCTGCAAAATAGTCGTTTCCAGTTTTTTAACTGGCTCAGTGGCTTCTTGTGGGTCGTTATCCTGACCTCTCTGGGCTATGCGCTCGGTAAAACCCCCATTTTCCGTCAGTATGAAGATCTGGTAATGAATTTCCTGATATTGCTGCCACTTGCTTTACTAATTATTGGTTTTAGCGGCAGTTTGTTAGTTGTATTACGTAAAAAAACTTGCCAATCCCCTCAAAAAAAGTAGTTTACTCTGAAAAATTCTTAAATCCTCCTCTGCCGCAAACAAAAGTATCGTTTGCGGCAGAACAGTGAAATAACGCTAATGTTTTTCATTCACCTTCTAAAATATAAGCTATATTTAAGGATAGTCTTTTCCAGCCTCTGGAAAATCGACTGACTAAGTCAAATATACACACCTACATAAGGAGTATTTACATGGTACATAACAAAACTGCTGAAGACTTGCGCATTGAATTAAAATCCCTCTCGAAAACACTAGAGGAAGTGATCAAAAATTCCGGTGATAAATCCGATACCGAACTGGAAAAAATCCGCAGCAAAGTAGAAAGCCTGCTCGAAGAAACTCGCATGAAACTTGGCACTGTCAGTGATAAAGTCGTTATGCAAACTAAAGAGATGGCTCGTCATGTTGATGATTACGTTCACGACAAACCGTGGACAAGTATCGGCATCGGTGCAGTAGCAGCTGTCGTATTAGGTGTATTATTGGCTAAACGCTAATATGAACCACCCATCCAAATCTCAAGGCCCCGGTAAAGGGGTCCTTGATTCTCTTCAACGCATTGCCACCATCATTATCGGGATGGTAGAAACCCGCTTACAACTGATCGTTGTAGAACTGGAAAAGGAGAAAGCAACCCTGATACAACTGATATTAATGGTCGGTCTGACATTACTGTTTACCGCTTTTGGTCTGATGTGTTTGCTTGTTCTGGTTTTTTGGGCTGTTGATCCAGCCTGGCGTCTTACTGCATTAGCTATCACTACAGGTACTTTACTGACCCTGGCGCTCATTGGCCTGATATGGACCATCAAGAAATCCCGTAATTCAACATTACTCAACGCAACCCGCGAGCAATTAAAGGTTGATAGAGAGATGCTGGAGGATCACAGTAATGAGTAAACAGAGCCAAAAAAGAAAACTGAAAAAACAGCAGTTGCTCAAAAATATCCAGTTACAACGACTGATACTTTCTAATGATACTCAACACTGGCGAAATATCACCGAGCCTTATGACAAAGGCTGGCAAAAGCTTTTTTCACTAAAACCTTATCTGCTACTCGGAGCCAGCACCATTTCTTCATATGGCCTTCGTCACCCAGTGAAATTCTATCGTTGGACCCGCCGAGTCATTGGTAAATTGAAGGTACTGAAAAGGAAGAAGTAATAATTCTTAATAATACATTTCATTGATTATCAACCATATTATTTATGTTCAAAAAATTTGTATAAAATTGTTAATAATCCTTGCTTACAACTAAGCTCTTCTCTCTTTAGTATACATTCCATTCGATAATGATTAGCAAATTGTGCTATCTCAAGTTAGTACCGACTAATCATCACTACTTTACCTGTATCCCTGGAGTTGTTAATGAAAAAATTTGAAGATAGAACCTTGCTATTAGCCCGTATTTTAATGTCAATCCTGTTTATCGTTGCAGGTTATGGAAAATTAGGCGATGCCTATGTTGACACTCAACAATATATGGAAGCGATGAGGGTTCCTGGCTTTTTATTACCGCTGACTATCTTACTTGAACTGGGTGGCGGCCTAGCCGTTCTGTTCGGTTTCTTGACCCGTACAACAGCACTATTTACTTTTGGTTTCTGTATTCTGACTGCCTTGCTTTTCCACAGCAATTTTGCTGAAGGCATGAACCAGACTATATTCCTAAAAAACCTGACTATCGGCGGTGGCTACCTGTTACTGGCTATCATCGGTCCAGGTAAATTCAGTATTGACCGCTTGATGAATAAAAACTGGTAATATATTGCTGTTGCTATTCTGAATCTAAGAAATAACAGTTTTAGGTAAAGAGTAAAACCATCAAACTCCCACTTTTCTCAACTATATTATCAGATAACGATCTCATATTAAGTTTCAAGATAAATAGCTAGCCGGAAAATCTAATAGATTTTTCGGTTTGCTTTATTTAATCAATAGAGCCAATTCTTATTAAATATTAAAACATGCCAGCTTCGATAAAATATTATATATTTCCCAAAGCATTAATGACAACAATAAAAAACGCAATCAACTCATATAATAGAAAATATATTTTCATAAAAATTCATCACCAATAACCTTATACATTTCCCACCCTTTAATATAACCAGATAAAAACTTTATTTTCCTTATAATTAACGGTCTATAAGCAGTTTAAAAACCGAATTACCACAATACAACAAATTGATTTAATTTAAAAAACAACCACACCCCCCATTAAAATGGAATGATCATTAACCGTAATAATACAAATTTTTCATTATTAAACCTTATAATCACTCTTTACCTTTAATTATCAAACTCTCTATTTAATCTACTTGTCTTAATAAATACCATCTCATTACTACATTTAATTCCACATCACCTATAAAACCATGGATAATCTACTTTAGATTCCTAAATGTAGAGTATGGAAATAAACCAGCCAAATTACCATTCAATCGCACTACATTATTAACTTATCCGTAAGTTAAAAAATCAACACCGAGAATAACAGGTTCTTATAACTACTATATTTAAAATACCCCATATCATACTAATAATAAAATAATGTCATTCTGGCCTGACAAGAATATTCTCACAGTAGATAATAAAGCCGGAAGATCTTGGCGAATTTTTCCGGCTTTTTCATCTATCTTAGCGGTTAGCAAATAATTTAGGGATTTCCCGCAAACACCAAGATTTAGCTTCCCCCATACTGTCTCGTCGCCATGCCATAATGACATTTGTCTCGTGGCTGTATTCAGAGCTAATCACCCGTAAACGACCCGCCGTAATATCTTGCTCCACCATAGGATAAGGCATAGTGGCAACCCCTAACCCGGCCAAAAGAGCCCGACGTTTCTCTTCTAGCGAACTCACCGTTAAACGTTGTTGCTTATCTAATAACTGAACCGTCAATACCGGGCGCTCCCTTGCTGTATCCGCCACAGCAATACCACGGTACTTCACCCTCGTAACATCAGACAAAGGCTCCGGTTCTTGATGAATAGGATGATCAGGGCTGGCGACATAAACATTGGTAATGCTGTAAAGCTGACGTGAATTCACTTCTGCCGATGCACGGAAATGCATATCTGGCGCAATAACAATATCCGCCCGTCCAGTTTCCAACCGCTCCCATGCACCAGCCAAGACCTCAGTCAATAAAGAGAGCTGAGTATTCGATTTCTGAACAAGTTTACCCACCAATGGGAACAATGAAGAAGCAGGGACCAATGCCTCACAAACGATTGTCAGGTGAGTTTCCCAGCCACGCGCTAATGCCTCTGCGTCGGCGGTTAATTTATCCGCAGCTTCAAGCAATTGACGTCCACGCTCAAGCAACATACGGCCAACATTGGTGAATTTGGTTCTGTGACCCGAACGGTCAAACAGCACCACATCCAGCTCCTCTTCCAGTTTTTGCATCGTATAGCTAAGTGCAGAAGGAACACGGCCAAGCTCATCAGCTGCCGCAGCAAAACTTCCCCGCCGGTCAATCGCATCCATGACCCGTAGAGATTCCAGTGTAAGCGCTCGTTCTTTGCTCATATTTTTCTCAATCAGGAAATTTGAATATGGTGACCAGATTAACTGGCTAACATTTCGCCGTCCAGATAATTACTATTGTTAATGTGTGTTTTTTGAAGGTAACCGCCATCATGATTATAAATAGAACAGTAAAGCAATGTGGAAAAGCTGACTATGGTTGGCTACAGGCCCGTTATACATTTTCATTTGGTCACTATTTTGATCCAAAGTTTTTAGGTTATGGCGCTCTGCGTGTACTGAATCAGGAAGTTATCGCACCAAAAGCCGCTTTCCAGCCTAAATCTTATCCACATGTGGATATACTGAACATTATTCTGCGAGGTGAAGCAGAATATCGTGACAGTGAAGGCAATCATGTCAGAGCCTGCAAGGGAGAATGTTTACTGTTTTCTACCCGTAAAGGCATCAGCTACAGTGAACATAATACCAGTGCGAATAAACCACTGACCCGCTTGCAGCTTTGGCTAAATGCCTTTCCTCAGCAGGAAAGTTTACCATTGCAACGGATGGAGTTACCAGAACAGCCATTAACTATGCTTGCCTCTCCAACCGCAGAAGATGGCAGTATGCAATTGCGTCAGCAAGTATGGGTAAATCATATTTCTCTTAATAAGAATCAAGCTCATCATCTGCAATTGAAAGGAAAAAATGCTTATCTGCAATCCTTGAACGGAAATATAAAAATAAAAGGCAACTCGAAGGATAACGCTTTGATTAAATGTGGAGATGGCGCTTTTATTCATGAAGAAAATTATCTGGTTTTAAAAGCAGATACTGAGTTCCAGGGGTTGTTAATTGATCTGGCCGCCTGAAAAAGCGAAAGCCCCATCAAGGTTAACCTGATGGGGCTAAATTGGTGAAGTTGACCGATAAGCCGGGTTCTGTCGTGGACAATCATTCATCTAGGCCAGCACTTACGCACTGGCTCAAGCAGCCTACCCGGGTTCGATACGGGCCGTACCTAATGAACCCCTATTTGGCCTTGCTCCGGGTGGAGTTTACCGTGCCACGGACTGTTACCAGCCGCGCGGTGCGCTCTTACCGCACCCTTTCACCCTTACCTGATCCTACGTAAGTAGGCCATCGGCGGTTTGCTCTCTGTTGCACTGGTCGTGGGCTTTCACCCCCCAGACGTTATCTGGCACCCTGCCCTGTGGAGCCCGGACTTTCCTCTCCTCTACCTATCGACCAAAAGGACAATGATAAAGCAGCGACTGTCTAGTCAACTCCGCAGCGGATTATAAGAGGTTTAACAAACGATGTATAGGCGTTTACTCATTATCTGCCTCGTTTATCAACAATTGTTGTTACTCTTCATGCTGTCCCAGAGCATAACGATAAAGCGCGTTTTTCTTCACACCATGGATCTCTGCCGCCAGAGCAGCCGCTTTTTTCAACGGCAGCTCTTGCTGAAGGAGCGCCAACGTTCTTAATGCCTCTGGAGGTAAAGCTTCGTTATCCAGTTTTTTATAGCCTTCAACGATCAATACCATTTCACCACGGCGACGGGTTTCATCTTCCTTAACCCATGCTAGAAGCTCACCTGCCGGCATACCCTGAATCGATTCCCAGGTTTTTGTTAATTCCCGTGCCAGAACGACGTAACGTTCAGTTCCCCACACGTCAACCATATCTTCTAAACTATCGATTAGACGATGAGTGGATTCATAAAAAATTAACGTCCGCGGCTCCTGCTCCAAAGCCCGTAAGGTATCTTTCCGGCTTTTACTCTTAGCCGGTAAAAATCCTTCGTAACAGAAACGATCTGATGGCAAGCCCGCAGCAGATAATGCGGTTATCGCCGCACAAGGCCCCGGTAGAGGGACAACACGAATACCCGCTTCACGGCAACGGCGAACCACATGATAACCAGGATCATTAATCAGTGGCGTTCCCGCGTCAGAGACTAATGCAATACTCTGCCCCTGCTGAAGTTTTGTAATTAATTGATCTGCTTTCTGCTGTTCATTATGATCATGAAGTGCGAACATGCGCGCATTAATGGCAAAATGTTGAAGCAACAAGCCGGTATGTCGCGTATCTTCGGCCGCAATCAGATCGACATGCTCAAGAACTTCAAGCGCACGCTGAGTGATATCACCCAGGTTTCCAATGGGGGTTGGCACAACATATAGCGTGGATGTCGTAACCACTGCTCGATTAGGTTGATTCATTGTTTCATCCGAATGACCGATTTAAAATTGAGCATCTTTGAAAAAAACATCGCTGGATACAGTATGCTTTCCTCAATTTTTGTGCGTATCAAAACTGGTTTAGTCTGTTCAGCTATGCTGGCAGTTATGATCATCGCAGGGTGTAGCGTGCCTGACCAACAGGGACAACAACCTTTGCAAACTCAGGACAAAGTCAGTACAGAAATCGCCCGTTATCAATCCATCATTGATGCCGCTAATGGCGAGCCTTCTCTGGATGTCATCCGTGCTTATATCGCTCAGGAACCTCTTCTGAAAGACAATGCCGCTCATCAAAAAAATATTGATGATACCTGGCAAATGCTAACCCGGCTTTCACCACAAAATCGTAGTGGGTTGGTCATCAACGCTGATGAAAATATTCTGCAAGGCTGGCTGGACTTACTCAGTACCTATCAGGATAACAAACAGGACTCTGACAAACTACAAGCAGCTGTCCGTGACTGGAAAATTCGCTATCCACAAAACCCAGCCGCGCAGTCACTCCCAACCCAGTTACAACCGGCCGCCATCCAATCGCAAGGTACTGATATCCGTATTGCACTGTTTTTGCCATTAAGCGGTCAGGCAAAAGTATTCGGTGAAGCAATTCGTCAGGGTTTTCTTGATGCTCAGGCTGGTTTGCCAACCCCATTACTGCCAACAGAAAACCCGGCAAATTTATCTACAGCAACCAACGATAATACGTCAGATGCAGTGGTATCTGCCGATGCCCTGCCAAATGCAGCGGTTCCCATTGAATCAACACCACCAGCCGTTCAGTCAACGCCCGTCATAGCCAATGTGCCGGTTAACACACAACAGGTCAAAATCTATGACACAGCAAGCCAATCATTGGAAAATTTATTGATTCAGGCTGAACAAGACGGCGTGAATTTAATTGTCGGGCCGTTACTTAAGCCAGATGTGGTTAAACTGGTTCAGATGAATACGCCATTAAACATGCTGGTGCTGAACGAGTTAGATAATGCGCAACCTCGGCCCAATATCTGTTATTTCTCTTTGTCACCAGAAGATGAAGCGAAAAATGCTGCGGAACATATTTGGCAGCAACAGAAACAAAATCCTCTGATACTCGTTCCCCGAGGTACTTTTGGTGACCGGATCGCCAAGGCATTTGCACAAGAATGGCAAAAACAAGGTGGGCATACCGTTCTGCAACAAACCCTTGGTTCTTCCGCCGAACTGAAACAGTTAATTAATAGAGGTACAGGTATTCGCCTGACTGGCACAGCCATTAGTGCAACAAACAATCAACCGGTATCAACCACTATTGGTGATTTGGACATTCCCCAGATAAATACAGATGCCGTTCCTACTTCGGCCGGCGGCTCAGTGGACGCAGTTTATATTGTTTCCACTTTAGATGAACTGACTCTGATCAAGCCGATGATTGATATGGCAATCAGTTCCCGCAATAAACCGGCCCTTTATGCAAGCTCCCGCAGTAATCAGGCTGGCGCTGGCCCTGATTTCCGCCTGGAGATGGAAGGAATGCAATTCAGCGACATTCCATTAATCGCTGGCGCTAACCTGCCACTGATGCAACAAGCCGCCGGTAAATTTGCCAATGATTACTCTTTGATGCGCCTTTACGCTATGGGTATTGATGCCTGGTCATTAGCAAATCAGTTCAGTCAGGTGCAGCTTCAAAGTGATTTCCATCTCAATGGTGCTTCAGGGATGCTGTCTGTTCAGGAGAACTGCGCGATTTTCCGGCAGCTCCAATGGATGCAATATCATCAAGGCCAAATCACTACTATACCCTATAGATTTCAAGATGCATCGCGACGGCAAGGGAGCGAATCCCCGGGAGCATAGCAAACTATGTGGCCGGGGTGAGCGAGTGCAGCCAACAAAGAGGCAACTTGAAAGATAACGGGTATATTTAATTAAGCATTAATTGCCGCTTGTTATCAGGCGGCAATTAAATTCAAATAACGCTTTTCAGGATGAAAATAAAAAAGCCGACAAGTTATTTGCTGGGACGTAACTACGAAACACAGGCAAAGTTGTTTTTGCAAAAACAGGGGCTAACTTTTATCGCTGCGAATGTGAAAGTTCATGGTGGTGAAATTGACCTGATAATGAAAGACAAACAAACCTGGGTTTTTATTGAAGTCCGTTTTCGCAAACAAGGGCAATATGGCGATGCACTGGCGACCGTGACCCGCAGCAAGCGTAGAAAATTATTGCACGCTGCCGCAGTATGGCTGTTTCAACGAGGTGAGTGTTTTGAAACCACTTCTTGTCGCTTTGATATTTGTGCTATTACTGGTCAACAATTTGTGTGGTTGCCAAATGCTTTCAATCAAGATGAGTTCGCTCGCTAAAATGATACTGGGTAGGTTATAAACGTGCTGGATAGAATTAAAGTCTGTTTTACAGAAAGTATTCAAACTCAGATTGCAGCCGCAGAAGCATTACCTGATGCTATCTCCCGGGCCGCAATAATGATGGTTCAGTCATTGCTGAATGGTAACAAAATCCTTTGCTGTGGTAATGGCGGCTCTGCTGCAACTGCCCAGCGGTTTGCTGCCAATATGATCAACCGGTTTGAAACTGAACGCCCGAGTCTGCCTGCATTGTCACTTAACGCAGACAATGTGGTGATAACAGCGATTTCAAGTAGTAAACAACATGATGAAATTTACGCTAAACAGGTACGGGCATTAGGTCAGCCAGGCGATGTGTTATTGGCTATTTCCACTCATGGAAATAGCCGGGATATTGTGAAAGCCGTTGAAGCGGCTGTAACCCGCGATATGACGATTGTCGCGCTTACCGGCTATGATGGCGGTGAACTTGCTGGCTTGTTAGGGCCACAAGATGTGGAGATTCGTATTCCATCTCATCGCAGCACCCGAATTCAGGAAGTTCATATGCTGACAGTTAACTGCCTATGTGACTTAATCGATAATACACTCTTTCCCCACCAGGATGACTAAGGAGCCAATAATGCGATTTTTTCCCCTATTAGCTACGGTTTGTGCCGCAGTCATGTTACAAGGATGTATTGGTGCAGCCGTGGTAGGTTCTGCCGCTGTAGCGACTAAAAGCGCAACCGACCCCCGTACTATTGGTCAACAGGTTGACGATGGTACGCTGGAAGCACGTGTCAGTAATGCACTTAACAAAGATAAGCAGATCAAAGAGCGTATCCGTGTTATTACCACCGCCTATCAAGGGAAAGTTTTGCTGACAGGCCAAAGCCCGGACTCAAGCCTTTCAGACCGTGCAAAACAAATAGCGTCACGTGTTGATGGAGCTCATGTTGTGTACAATGAAATTCGTCAGGGGAAACCTGTTGAATTAAGTACGGCTTCTAAAGATACCTGGATTACCACTAAAGTACGCTCAAAAATTCTGGCCAGTGATTCTGTTAAGTCTTCCAACATAAAAGTCGTTACAGAAAACGGTGAGGTCTTTTTACTGGGTATTCTAACTAAACAAGAAGGTAACGCCGCAGCAAAAATTGCCAGCGAAACTGATGGTGTTAAGCGGGTAACAACTGCGTTTACTTATCTGAATTAAGCATATTACTGAGGGGGATAGCACCATAAATCTATCCTGGATATATTAAGCCGCGTCATTCTTTGACGCGGGCGCTTTCCCTTTTTACCATTCTTCCCTCAATTATTTTTCAACAACTCGTTTTTCTTAAGGTAATTCACCCCGCCCAACAACCGCATTTGTCGCAAAATCCATTGTTGACGCTGTAAAACATAAGCCGAAGGTGCGTTAACTTTATAGCGGTGTGGGTTAGGCAATACAGCAGCGAGTAAAGCAGCTTCTGATGCAGTCAATTGACTGGCTGATTTATGAAAATAGTATCTGGATGCCTCTTCAACACCAAAAATACCCTCACCAAATTCCACAATATTAAGATAAACCGTCAGAATTCGGCTTTTTGACCATGCCAATTCAATGGTAAAGGTCATTCCAGCTTCCAATCCTTTTCTCAACCAACTACGTCCATCCCACAAAAATAAATTTTTGGCCGTTTGCTGAGAAATCGTTGAAGCCCCCCTCAACCTGCCAGCATTATTTTGATTATGCTCAAGGGCATTTTCAATAGCATCAAGGTCAAATCCCCAATGCTGTGGAAATTTTTGATCTTCAGCAGCAATAACAGCCAATGCAATATTTGGGGATATTTGTTCGTACCCTACCCAAGCAGAACGAGATACGTAAGAAAAATTAACTGATAACCAAGCGTTAATTTGGCGCTCAACCATAATCATAGAAAATGGCACTGGCAAAAATGAAAACGCAACAACAGAAACTATCCATAAGATAATAACTGAGATTACGATTTTTTTAAGCCAGCACCATAAAAATTGCAAAGGATTTCTCATCCAGTTACTCAGTCATTTCCAATACTTTCCTGACAAGTTTATCAATTCCCTCCTCCACCTGAGAAATAGATTCAGCAAGCATATAGGCTGGAGTTGTAACAATTTTGTTTTCCAAATCAACAACAACATCATTTACCTGGCAAACTATATGGATCCCTCCCATTTCCTCCACCTGAGCAGCAGTTTCAGGATCATTACCAATCGTTAGTTTCACCGGTGTATTAAGTAGTTTTGGCAACATAACCGGTGCAATACACATAAACCCCATAGGTTTATGTTGTTTATGCATAGCCCTCACTAAACTTAATAAATATTTATTTATTTCGCAATCAACTGTCTTAGCAGCAAAGTCACATAAATTCTTTGCAACACCAAATCCCCCAGGAATGATCAGGGCATCAAACTCATCTGCATTTGCTTGTGACAAAGACTTGATTTTTCCCCTTGAAATACGGGCTGACTCCTGTAGAACGTTACGTTCTCCGTCTATTTCTTCACCGCTAATATGATTAATAACATGAAGTTGTGGTGCATCAGGTGCCAAAAAGCTCGTTTTAACACCTAAACGATCTAAAGAAAGCATAGTTAATACTGATTCATGAATTTCACTACCATCGAATACACCACATCCACTTAAGACAACCGCAACTGATTTCATAGCTCACTCCATTTGTAGTAGATTATTGCTTAACCCTTTAGGGGGTTAAACACCAATCTTCATCACAGATTTTAATGAATCTTGTAACAAAAAATCTTATCTTTGCTATGTTGGTACTTGTATGATGTACGGAGAATTCCCCATTTACTCGCCGCAACAAAGATGCATCAGATAGGCGGGTAAAAAGTTTTCCCTGGTGTTGGCGCAGTATTCGCGCACCCCAACCTCGGTTGGGATTATTTTTTTTCAGCGCCTGCCAACCATTCCCCTAAAATTTCCGTATCGTTTCTCCATTCTTGCTTTAACTCATCAACCCATTCCTGAACATTGTCCCACCATGCAGGTAAATCAGGTGATTGAATCTGTTGAGCCAGTTGTTGTAAATGAAGTAATCCAACCGACCCCGCCGCACCTTTTATTTTATGTGCTTCCTCCGTGATGCCTTTCTGGTCTTTAGCTGTCATATTCGATTCCAGCACAGACAGGTACCCCGGCATCATCTTCTCAAATACACTCAGGCTATCGCGAATCAATTGAGGTCCAACCAGCTCGATGTATTGATTAAGCATTTCTGTATCAAGTAAATCTTCATCTTTCATCAATCCTGACTCCTCTTCTTCTGGCTTCATATAATGCACAGACTGTTCTCCCCAGAATTGTTCAATAATGGCCGTTAAGGCATTCACAGACAGCGGTTTACTCAGCACGCCATTCATGCCCGCATCCAGATATTCTTTTTTGTCCTTTAAGACATTTGCCGTCAGCGCAATAAGTGGGGGCAGATCCTTTTTGGCATATCGCTTACGTAATTCCCGGGCGATGTCTAATCCGGTCATATCAGGCAACTGAATATCAAGTAATACCAGATCGAACTCCCCTGGCTTGAACACTTCCAGAGCATCCTTACCATTCATAACGACTTCTACGCTGTTACCCAATTTTTCCAGTACTGAACGAGCAACGATCACATTCAGCTCAATATCTTCTACCAGCAAAATATGCAAAGCCGGAAGTGGGCAATCTTCTGTATCTTCTCTGCATGGCAGACTCTCTTCCATAGCAGGAGCAATAATAGAGAGTGTAAATCGAGAACCTTGTCCCGGCTCACTTTCCACCAAAATATCGCCTCCCATACTTTGAGCTAAACGTTTGGATACAGCCAGTCCAATACCTGTTCCCGTTGCCGGACAACCACCATGACTGCCTTTCACCTGATAATACATCGCAAAGATCTTCTCTTGCTCATCAAGTGGGATACCAATCCCCGTATCCGTGACTTCAAACAACAAACGCTCACCCTTTTCATACCAGATTCGAACATTAATCTCGCCTTTTTGAGTAAATTTCACTGCATTGCCAATCAAGTTCCACAGAATTTGGCGCAAGCGAGTACCATCTGTCATGATTCTGGCAGGTAATGGCAGCTCGGGTTCCATCACAAATTTAATCCCTTTCGGCTGTACCAGCAGCCCGGAGAGGTTTTCCAGATCGGACATAAAACCGGTAAAGTCAATTGGCTGATTATCAAGCTGGACTTTACGCCGCTCAATTTTGTCCATTTCAATAATGTCATTGAAAATATTGCCAAGCGTGATAGCACTGACATGTATCGTTTTCAGATATTTATTTTGTTCAGAGGTCAGTTCAGTATCAAGTAGAATACGGCTCAAACCAACAATGCCATTTAAAGGAGTACGAAGCTCATGGCTAATCGTTGAGATAAAAGTCGTCTTATCCCTACTTGCATTCTCCAAAGCGTCCTGATAACGCTTACGCTCCGTTATATCGCGCCCAAATCCCATAAGCCCGTGTCTTTTTCCTACCCGATCATAAAAAGGGACTTTCCGCAGTTCAAAACAGGCTTTTCGTCCATCGGGATAAACCAGCCATTGTTCATAAGTTAGGGCAACATTATGACGGAACACTTTTTCATCCGTTTTCATCACCTTGCGGGCAACTTCTTTATCATAAACATCATTTGGTGTTAGCCCGACAAGTTGTTTCTGGCTTTTACCCGTCAGCAATTCCATCGCCCGGTTACAACCAGAGAACTCATTATTTTCATTACGGTAATAGACCAAATCAGGAGAAGCATCGAGAAAAGACTTCAGTAATATAGATTGCTGTTCCAATTCAATCTGGGTCTGCTCACGGTGCTTCATCTCTTCTTTTAGTTTATCCAGCAATATCAGATGCGCCTGTTCAGCTTTTTCTCTTTCTGAGATTTCCTGATTCAGCTTAATAATATTGTCTTTTAATTGCTGATTAAGTTCCCGATCACGCTGACGCATCACTTCTAATTTTTCAACTAATTTGGATAATCGTTGGCGGGATTCTTCAAGCTGTTCAACAACAACCGAAAGGAAATAGACTGCCCAGGGAGTAATTAACAAACCAAAGAAAATTGAGCGAACTAAATCAATACTTTGCACTCCTCCCTGAAGCAGAAAAGTGACGACCATCTGCACACTCATAGCAAGAACAACTAACGCAGATGCAAGCAGTAATGAGAAGCGTACTAGCCCCAATTTCATCATTAAATCAACATAATATTGGGCCAGGCCCCTAAGCAGCTTCATTTCATAAAGACTCCCGTTAAATATGACCAATCCGAATCATACCGTAAAAAGTCCGCTACTTCGTTGAAGGAATACAGAAATTGTTGATCGAGTAAAACAATAGTATTATTTAATAGTTTTGATGAGGACTTCCCAAACATTATTCTGGCTTTTTACCCCTGCCGGTCTTTTCGCACAATCTAAGCATGAATAAATAATCAAATTCATTGACAAAATGAGCATAAAATTCTTTTTCACTCTTTTAATAACCACAAAAAGATAAAACTTTATTCTTATAAAAAAATAAAAATATATATTAATTCCATTTAGTTTATATTTGTCGGAACTTAAATCCAAAAAATAAACATTTAACAGTATATACAAAACAGATATTACACTAATATTAGTGATATAACTCACATTAAAATTCTAACATGATCTATATCACACAACTTTCATATTAATTTTTTTATTTATAAATCATATAATTAACTCTATTTTTTGCCTGTATTTATCTTATCCCAGCTATATTTGACCTGATCTGCATTTCTCGTTAACTTGAGAAGTCACTAGAAATCATCCGTCAGATCCTCATCTGCACCATAATTATGCAGTGACACAATACCATTTCAGTACCGCCTGTTCATAGTCAATAGACAGGTGGCAGTTGATTGAGGGCGCAATTCAGACGCCTGTAAAAATATTCATCTCACAAATTTCTGTGAGTTTCTGTGAGAGTCGGACAGAACCTGGGGAGGTTCACACTATGCTGTATAACAAATCTCAAGAAAAGGATAACTGTGGCTTTGGACTGATAGCCCATATTGAAGGGGAGCCAAGCCACAAAGTAGTCCGTACCGCTATCCATGCACTGGCACGAATGCAACATCGTGGCGCAATTCTGGCAGATGGTAAAACCGGCGATGGTTGCGGTTTATTGCTGCAAAAACCCGACCGTTTTTTTCGGATGGTCGCACAAGAGCACGAATGGCGTTTAGCCCGCAATTATGCAGTCGGTATGCTATTTCTCAGCCAGGATCCTCAGATTGCCCAAAACTGCCGGGAAATAGTCGAACAGGAGCTGCAAAATGAAACGCTGTCAGTCGTTGGCTGGCGTGAAGTACCGACCAACAGTGATATTCTGGGAGAAATCGCCCTTTCCAGCCTCCCCCGTATCGAACAGATTTTTGTTAATGCTCCTGCTGGCTGGCGTGCCCGTGATTTAGAACGCCGTTTATTCGTTGCCCGCCGCCGGATAGAAAAACGCATCAGCGACAGTGATTTTTATGTTTGTAGTTTGTCCAATCTGGTGACCATCTATAAAGGGCTGTGCATGGCGGCAGATTTACCCCGTTTCTATCCTGATCTGGCTGATTTACGATTAGAATCAGCAATCTGCCTGTTCCATCAGCGTTTCTCAACCAATACCGTACCACGTTGGCCATTGGCACAGCCTTTCCGCTATCTCGCTCATAATGGTGAAATAAATACCATTACCGGCAACCGCCAGTGGGCACGGGCAAGAGCCTATAAATTCAAAACCCCGCTTATCCCTGATCTGCAATCTGCGGCTCCTTTTGTCAACGAAACAGGATCAGACTCCAGCTCGCTGGATAACATGCTGGAGCTGTTTCTCAATGGCGGAATGGATTTAATCCGTGCTATGCGGTTGCTGGTCCCGCCGGCATGGCAGAACAATCCTGATATGGATGAGGATCTGCGCGCTTTCTTTGATTTCAACTCTATGCACATGGAACCCTGGGATGGTCCTGCCGGTATCGTCATGTCAGATGGCCGCTATGCTGCCTGTAATCTGGATCGTAATGGCTTACGCCCGGCACGTTATGTCATTACTAAAGATAAGCTGATCACTTGTGCTTCCGAAGTCGGCATCTGGGATTATCAGCCTGACGAAGTCGTAGAAAAGGGACGAGTCGGCCCCGGTGAACTCATGGTAATTGATACCCGCCAAGGCCGTATCCTTCATGCAGAAGAAACAGACAATGACCTGAAAAGCCGCCATCCCTATAAAGAATGGATGGATAAAAACGTCAAGCGCCTGATCCCATTTGAAGAATTACTGGAAGATCAGGCTGGTCACCGGGATCTGAACGATCAATCACTGGCGGTTTATCAAAAACAATTTGCCTACAGTAATGAAGAACTGGATCAAATTATCCGGGTCTTGGGAGAGAATGGTCAGGAAGCGACGGGATCAATGGGTGATGATACGCCGTTTGCTGTACTTTCCAGCCGTCCACGGATTATTTATGACTATTTCCGTCAGCAATTCGCTCAAGTCACTAACCCGCCAATTGATCCACTACGCGAAGCGCATGTTATGTCTCTCACCACCTGCATTGGACGGGAGATGAACGTATTTTGTGAAGCTGAGGGACAGGCGCATCGGTTAAGTTTTAAATCCCCTATTCTGCTCTACTCTGATTTTCATCAATTAACAACACAGCAAAGTCCGCACTATCGTGCAGAACACGTAGACTTAACTTTCAATCCGCAGGAAACTCATCTGCAAAATGCGCTGTTTGCATTGTGTGACCAGGCTGAACAGCTCGCCAGAGATGGTGCAGTATTGCTGGTATTATCTGACCGCAATATTACGCAGGAGAAGTTACCCATACCGGCTCCTATGGCTGTCGGGGCCATTCAGCACCGTTTGGTGGAAAAAAACCTGCGCTGCGATACCAACCTGATAGTAGAAACTGCGAGTGCCCGTGATCCACATCATTTCACTGTGCTGCTGGGATTTGGTGCAACCGCTATCTATCCCTATCTGGCTTACGAATCACTGGCCAAAATGGTCGATAATGGCACGATTAATAAACCCTATGCTGATGTCATGCTCAACTACCGCAATGGCATTAATAAAGGGCTATATAAAATCATGTCGAAAATGGGCATCTCGACTATCGCCTCCTATCGTTGCTCTAAACTGTTTGAAGCTGTCGGCTTACATTCTGAATTAACTGAGCTTTGCTTCAATGGTGTTGTCAGCCGGATTGGTGGTGCTAACTTCAGCGATTTTGAACAGGACCTGAGAAACTTATCCAAACGTGCATGGCTTCCCCGCCATCCAGTTGATCAGGGAGGGTTACTGAAATATGTACATAACGGCGAATACCACGCTTATAACCCGGATGTCATAAGCACACTACAATCTGCGGTTCACAGTGGCGAATACAGCGATTATTTGAAATATAGCCGCTTGGTTAATCAGCGTCCAGTGACCACAATCCGTGATTTGCTGGCGATAAAAACAAAAGATGAACCTATCCCCATTGAAGAAGTGGAGCCCGCCGGAGCGCTGTTTAAACGCTTTGATACCGCCGCAATGTCGATTGGGGCATTAAGCCCTGAAGCACACGAAGCTCTGGCTGAAGCAATGAATACGCTGGGTGGCTTTTCCAACTCCGGTGAAGGCGGAGAAGATCCCGCACGTTATGGTACAAAAAAAGTTTCCCGTATCAAGCAAGTTGCTTCCGGCCGGTTCGGTGTAACACCTGCCTATCTGGTCAACGCTGATGTGATTCAGATTAAAGTGGCCCAAGGTGCTAAACCTGGAGAAGGCGGGCAATTACCGGGTGATAAGGTCACACCGTATATTGCAAAACTACGTTATTCCGTACCAGGCGTAACACTTATTTCTCCACCACCGCATCACGATATTTATTCTATTGAAGATCTGGCTCAGTTGATTTTCGATCTAAAGCAGATCAATCCCAATGCGCTGATCTCAGTAAAACTGGTTTCAGAGCCAGGCGTTGGTACCGTTGCAACGGGTGTTGCCAAGGCTTATGCCGATTTAATTACTATCGCAGGTTACGATGGCGGTACTGGCGCCAGTCCATTGTCATCAGTGAAGTATGCCGGATGCCCCTGGGAATTGGGATTAGTGGAAACTCAACAGGCTCTGGTTGCCAACGGATTGCGCCATAAGATCCGTTTACAGGTAGATGGCGGGTTGAAAACCGGCGTGGACATTATCAAAGCAGCCATTCTTGGTGCTGAAAGTTTCGGTTTCGGCACCGGCCCCATGGTTGCCCTTGGGTGCAAATATCTGCGTATCTGCCACCTGAATAACTGTGCAACCGGTGTTGCAACGCAAGATGAGAAATTACGCCGCGACCATTACCACGGATTGCCTGAGCGGGTAATAAATTACTTCCATTTTATCGCTCGTGAAACCAGAGAGATCATGGCGGAATTAGGGGTCAGAAATCTGACTGACTTAATAGGCCGAACTGAGCTGCTGGAAGTATTGGCAGGCATTTCAGCAAAACAGAGCAAATTAAATCTTGAGCCGCTCTTGGCAACAGCTGAACCCCATCAGGGCAAAACGTTATATTGCACTGAAAATAACCCGCCATTTGATAATGGCACATTGAATAAAAACTTATTAGCTCAAGCCTCCAGTTATATTGAGAACCAACAAAGTAAAACTTTCTATTTTGATATCCGTAATACCGATCGTTCAGTCGGGGCTTCTCTTTCTGGCTTTATCGCTGCCCGCTATGGTAATCAGGGCGTCGCCGCTGCTCCAATAAAAATTCATTTCAATGGTACTGCCGGTCAAAGTTTTGGTGTCTGGAATGCCGGCGGTCTGGAGCTGACACTTATCGGTGATGCCAATGACTATGTTGGTAAAGGTATGGCCGGTGGCCGCATCGTCATACACCCACCTGTCGGTTCTGCCTTCAAAAGCCATCAGGCAACCATCATTGGCAACACATGTCTGTATGGGGCGACCGGAGGCAAGTTATACGCTGCTGGACGTGCCGGAGAACGCTTCGCTGTTCGCAATTCAGGTGCTATTACCGTTGTCGAAGGTATCGGAGATAATGGCTGTGAATATATGACAGGCGGTATCGTCTGCATTCTCGGACGCACCGGAATAAACTTTGGTGCAGGAATGACCGGCGGTTTTGCCTATGTTCTGGATGAAAATGATGATTTCCGCAAACGGGTTAACCCAGAGCTGGTAGAAGTTCTGGCAGTAGAGACCTTAGCTATTCACGAAGAACATTTGAGAGGACTTATCACTGAACACGTTCTCCTGACCGGTTCCCAGCGCGGTGAAGATATTCTTGCTAACTGGCAACAGTGGTTGAGCAAATTTGCACTTGTGAAAGCAAAATCCAGTGATGTAAAAGCCCTGCTGGGACATCGCAGTCGTTCTTCCGCAGAGTTGCGAATTCAAGCGCAGTAAGGAGTCCAGATGAGCCAGAATGTCTATCAGTTTATCGACTTACAACGCGTCGATCCGCCTAAAAAACCGCTGAAGATCCGCAAAATAGAATTTGTGGAAATCTATGAGTCATTTTCAGCAATTCAGGCACAAACACAGGCAGATCGCTGCCTTTCCTGTGGTAATCCGTATTGCGAATGGAAATGTCCTGTCCATAATTACATTCCCAATTGGCTTAAACTTGCCAATGAAGGGCGCATCATGGAAGCCGCTGATTTATCCCATCAGACAAACAGCCTGCCGGAAGTTTGCGGCCGCGTTTGTCCACAGGATCGCCTTTGTGAAGGTGCCTGTACCCTAAATGATGAGTTTGGCGCAGTCACTATTGGTAATATCGAACGCTACATCAACGATAAAGCGATTGCTATGGGCTGGAAGCCCGATATGTCACAAGTTCAGCCAACAGGCAAACAAGTTGCGATTATTGGCGCAGGCCCCGCAGGGCTGGCCTGTGCTGATGTATTAGCCCGTAATGGTGTACAAGCAGTCGTTTTTGATCGCCACCCGGAAATAGGCGGATTACTCACTTTTGGTATACCTGCGTTTAAACTGGAAAAAGAGGTGATGGTACGCCGACGTGAAATTTTCTCTGAGATGGGAATTAAATTCCGGCTCAATACTGAGATAGGCAAAGATATCGCCCTATCTGAGCTGACAGAGCAGTTTGATGCCGTATTTCTTGGTGTAGGAACCTATCAGTCAATGCGCGGGGGACTGGCAAATGAAGATGCTGATAGCGTTTATGATGCACTGCCATTTCTGATTGCCAATACCCGGCACTTGATGGGGTATTCACCCCTGCAATCACAGCCTTTCATTGATATGCAAGGTAAACGGGTCGTGGTTCTCGGTGGTGGCGATACGGCGATGGATTGCGTCAGAACGTCTATTCGCCAAAAAGCGGCTTCAGTTACCTGTGCTTATCGCCGTGACGAAGTTAATATGCCAGGCTCCCGCCGCGAAGTGAAAAATGCCAGGGAAGAAGGTGTGGAATTTCTGTTTAATCTGCAACCTCTCAGCATTGAAATCAACAGTTCAGGTCAAGTCTGTGGCATAAAAATGGTACGAACTCAATTAGGTAAACCCGATGAAAATGGACGCCGCCAGGCTGAAATTATCGCCGGTTCCGAACATCTGCTCGAAGCTGATACCGTGATTATGGCATTTGGTTTTAAACCACATACAATGAGCTGGTTAAATGATCATAAAATAGCGCTGGATCAACAGGGACGTATCGTTGCACCAGAGTTCTCAGACATTCCGTTCCAGACTAGCAATCCTCAGATATTTGCTGGCGGAGATGCCGTTCGCGGTTCAGATCTGGTTGTAACCGCAATTGCCGAAGGACGTAAAGCTGCACAAGGCATCCTCGATTACCTCAATATCTAATAAACAAAGGGAGCTTTCCAGCTCCCAAACCTTCCTATTATCATCTCGATAATTTATATTAGCTGGACTATTTTTATATAAAGAGTGAATGTGCTTATTGAACATTCCGTACTTATTACTGTCATAATTAACATTTAGGTACATTTCATCTTATCAGAGTGGATTTTACCAGCTATCCGACTCAGGTAACACTATGCTTACTAAACTATAAATCCTGGAAATGTTAATGAAAATAATAAAAGCTCTAATTTTTTTGTCTTTAACGTTGCTTACTGGTACTACTCTTCCGACGCTTGCATTGTCACAAAACGTTACACCCGATAATATTAACAAAGAGATTATCAATAGAGGTATCAACTCTGTTGTTGCAGAATTAGGGGAGACGGGAGCCAGACAAGAAATTACTCACAAAATTACTACTGGTGACCGTGACTGGATAAAACTGGCTTTTAAATTAACTCAAACTATACATCTGGATTTTTCCAAAGAGATGCAATACGCACTCTCTATGGCATTAATTAATAATCCCGTTGATGTCCTTGCTACTGCTGATAAAGAAAATAACATATCATTGTCTGATATCTGTACAATTCCGCCAGAACTTGAGACCAGAGAGAATAAAATAGAGTTTGTCAATAAAGTCAGAAAGAGCTTAGGGTCTATCACAGACTACGAAGTTAAAAACAGAGTAGAAGAATGTTTCTGGGAGCTAGAGAAAGCCTACAATGTGGAATTTTAATCAATAAATTTGAAAAAATAAGGAGGCAAGTTGCCCCCTTGTTAGCGCTCATTTTACTACCCGTAAAGCAGGACGCCCTCTTGTCGGTTTTGGTGGCTCATCATCGGGTGAAGTTCCACTATTATCTTCAGCATCGCGGAGGGTATCCGTAACTAATACCAGGTTATCTGTCGCAGAAGCGCCAGCTTTATCATTCCCTGAAGTGGACTCAAAAAGATATTCATCTTTATAAGCTGCTTCAGGCTCAAACATCATTCCTGCCCCATTTTCACGGCTATAAATAGAGAGAACCGCCACCATTGGTACATTAATCTGACGGGGCATACCGCCAAAACGGGCATTGAAGCGTACTTCATCATTGGTTAACTCAAGATTACCAACAGCTCTCGGCGCTATATTCAGCACAATTTGCCCATCACGGGCATATTCCATTGGTACATTTACTCCACGTAAAGTCACGTCTACAACCAGATATGGAGTCATATCATTATCCAGTAACCACTCGTAGTGAGCACGCAACAAATAAGGACGACGAGGAGACATTTGAGACAACTCCATAAATCAGTTCCTGGATTGCAAGCGCATTTCACGTTCAGCTTCTGTTAATGAAGCCAGGAATGCATCACGTTCAAAGACACGCTGCATGTAAATTTGTAAATCTTTGGTGCCAGAACTCGGTAACTCTATACCCAGTTCAGGTAAACGCCATAGTAAAGGGGCAAGATAGCAATCAACCAAACTGAATTCTTCACTCATAAAGAATGGCATCTCTTTAAATATTGGCGCTACTGCCAGCAATTCTTCTGCTAATCGTTTACGGGCAGCATTGGCTTCCTGAGAATTACCTTTCTCAATAGTGTGCATCAGGGAATACCAGTCTTTCTCAATGCGGTGCATCATCAAACGGCTGGAACCACGGGCAACCGGATACACTGGCATTAATGGCGGATGAGGAAAACGCTCATCGAGATATTCCATAATGATGCGGGAGTCATACAGCGTCAGCTCACGGTCAACCAAAGTCGGAACTGTCTGATAAGGGTTCAGATCGATAAGGTCCTGTGGCAAATTACCGGCCTCAACCTGTTCAACTTCAACACTGACACCTTTTTCCGCCAGTACAATTCGCACTTGATGGCTAAAAATGTCGGCCGGGCCTGAAAACAGAGTCATTACCGAACGTTTGTTGGCAGCGACAGCCATGAAAACCTCCAAGTTTATCTAAAAAAGGAATGAATAGTCCCACGCTATAACGACTATTCCTACTCACTCATTCTCACCCCTTATGTTTCTGCGCCGCAACGGTGAATACGGAATGCGCTACTCGACACAATGGCTATCGTTCAGATAGTAAGCAGATAAATGGATGAGGCAAAAATTGGCACTAGTTTACCAGATTTTGTACATTTTGGGGGAAGTGTATGGATAATTAAGTAAAAAACCCGCCATAAAGACGGGTTTTAACATTAAGTAATTGCCATAAAGACAAAAAATTAACGTTTGGAGAACTGTGGACGGCGACGTGCTTTACGCAGACCGACTTTCTTACGTTCAACTTCACGAGCATCGCGGGTAACGAAGCCAGCTTTACGAAGATTAGAACGCAGAGTTTCGTCGTATGCCATCAGTGCACGGGTGATACCGTGACGGATTGCGCCTGCCTGACCAGAAATACCACCACCTTTAACGGTGATGTACAGATCCAGTTTACCCAACATATCAACCAGCTCGAGTGGCTGACGAACAACCATGCGTGCTGTTTCGCGGCCAAAGTAAACTTCGAGGCTACGTTGATTGATGACGATGTTACCGCTACCTGGCTTAATAAAGACACGTGCGGAAGAGCTTTTGCGGCGACCAGTGCCGTAGTATTGATTTTCAGCCATTGCCTATAATCCCGATTAAATGTCCAGAACTTGCGGTTGCTGTGCCGCGTGGTTGTGCTCGCTACCTGCGTAAACTTTCAGTTTACGGTACATTGCACGACCCAGTGGCCCTTTTGGCAGCATGCCTTTAACCGCGATTTCAATTACACGCTCAGGACGGCGGGCAATCATCTCTTCAAAGGTCGCTTGCTTGATACCACCGATGTGACCAGTGTGGTGATAGTAAATTTTATCAGAACGTTTGTTACCGGTTACAGCAACTTTTTCTGCGTTAACAATGATGATGTAATCACCGGTATCAACGTGCGGAGTGTATTCCGCTTTATGCTTGCCGCGTAGACGACGAGCCACTTCAGTTGCAAGACGGCCTAAAGTTTTGCCATCTGCGTCAACAACATACCAGTCGCGTTTTACGGTTTCTGGTTTAGCTGTAAAAGTTTTCATTAAAGCTTACCCAATAATAAGTTACACGTTGGTGAACACTCAAGGTTCAGAAACTGCTGAGGTTCACACGACTCTTGTCCAGCAAACCTACCCCTTCGAATAGCCTATGCCGGCACTATGCAAGTTTTTTGGGAAAAAAAACATTGCTGTAACGTGGGGTCGCAAGATTATAGAGAAGTCACAAATAAAAATCGACCCCAATTTGAATTATTTAAAATCAACTTTAGTCCGAAATATACAGGATAAGCACAAGATTAAGGCAAATGAGGTAATTTCAGATATTCTTCGCTTTGCATTTCCTGCAAGCGGGACAAGCAACGCTGGTATTCGAAAGTCAGCAAAACCCCTTGGTAAATCTGTTCCATCGGTACCGCGGCATTAATTATCAGTTTTACCCGACGCTCGTAGAATTCATCAACCAGCGCCAGAAAACGACGAGCAGCATTTTCATTACCAGACATTATCACCGGAACCTGATATAACAAAACGGTGTGATAAAGTTTTGATAAAACAATGTAGTCCATCTGACTACGGGCATCTTCACACAAAACTTTAAATCCAATTGCCAATACACCATCGGCACTACGAATTGCCGGCATCTGCCGATGATTAATTTCCAATATCGGGGCTTGCTCACTGCTTTTACCCGCCAAACGGATAAATATTCGATCCATAGCCCGTTCATTATCTTCATTCAGCGGTGTGAAATAGAGATGAGCCTGTGTCAAAGTACGCAGCCGATAATCAATACCTGAATCCACATTCATTACGTCACAATATTTTTTAATCTGCTCAATCGCAGGTAAAAAACGAGCTCGCTGTAAACCATTACGATAGAGTTCATCGGGAAGAATATTAGACGTTGCAATCAACGTGATCCCCCTGACAAACAGAGCCTCCAACAATGTGCCAAGGATCATGGCATCAGTAATATCAGAAACGAAGAATTCATCAAAGCAGAGCACATCGGTTTCTGCTTTAAAACCATCCGCGACAATATCCAGCGGATCCTCATGCCCTTGCAACACCTTTAATTCTTCATGCACCCGCAGCATAAAGCGATGAAAATGCAAACGCAGTTTTCTTTTACCTGGCAAACTCTGGTAAAACATATCCATTAACCACGTTTTCCCTCTGCCAACCCCACCCCACATATAAAGCCCTTGAACAGGTGTACAGGTCGTTGAAGTCTGTTTGCCTAATAATTTACTCAGTCGCCCTTTCAAGCTTTTTCGCTTCGCTGGATGGCCGGAAGAAGTATTAATCAGGGCATAGTGAATAACATCCAATTGAGCAACGACACGACGTTGGACATCATCTGGCTGGTATTCCCCCTTAGAAAGGGCTTTTTGATAGAATGATGAAGGGATAATCAATGATGGCATGACAAAACAATCCTTAAAAAATAATTGCCCGTTTTTTATCGTTTTTATGATTCAGATTGACCTTATCACCAGATCAATTGTCTACAATAAGGTTCAAAATAAGGTCTACAAACAATATGTAAATCATGATCAATATTCCACTCTAACTAGATTAACGGTTATAGTGACGATAATTAAGTGAAACATTCTGCTGAACAACGATGTTGATGAAGGAGTAGCTATGACTTGGGAGTATGCACTGATTGGATTAGTGGTGGGTTTTGTTATCGGAGCGCTAGTCATGCGCTTTGGTAACACTAAGCTGCGCCAGCAGGGAGCCTTACAAACTGAACTGGAGAATAATAAATCAGAACTGGAAGTGTACCGTAAAGAATTAGTCGGCCATTTTGCCCACAGTGCAGAATTACTCGACAATATGGCCCGCGATTATCGCCAGTTGTATCAGCATATGGCCAAAAGCTCTCACGAGCTGATGCCGAATATGCCAGTACAAGAAAATCCATTCAATTATCGACTGACTGAATCAGAAGCAGATAATGATCAGGCTCCGGTTAAAATGCCTCCAAGAGATTACTCTGATGGCGCTTCCGGCCTGTTCCGCCCGGTTAATGAAAAAAACCAGTAACTATTTCTGCTGTGGCATGTTTTGTGCCACAGCATTAATTCCAAAGGCAAGATCTCTTCTCTATCCGCAAAAAGTTTTGTTTTTTTATTCTTCAATCATGTAAATCCTTGTAAAAAATCGTGCCAAGTCTGTTTGCCAGATGAACTTTACTTAATAATTAACAGTCATAGAGTAATCATGGCAACTTGCCCGAATTAACTTATTAGCCTTCTGGCTTAGGTATACAAGAGAACGAAATTAGATGAAAAGAAAAAACTTATTCCTTAGTGCGTTAGCAATCAGTATCGGGTTATCCGTAGCTTCCGTTCCTGCCATCAGTAGCGCTGCTTTACCTGCTGCTATTGCCGGTCAGGAGCTGCCAAGCCTCGCTCCGATGCTTGAGAAAGTATTGCCGGCAGTTGTCAGCGTGCATGTTTCCGGTACTCAGGTACAACAGGAGCAGAGTATACCGGAAGAGTTCAGGTTCTTCTTTGGCCCGAATCTGCCAATGGGCCGTGAAAGTACCCGCCCATTTCAGGGGCTTGGCTCAGGTGTCATCATTGACGCTGCCAAAGGTTATATATTGACCAACAATCACGTTATTGAGAATGCGGATAAAATCCGTGTGCAATTGAACGATGGGCGTGAATATGAAGCTAAACTGTTAGGTCGCGACGCTCAAACTGACATCGCCTTGCTGCAACTGAAAGATGCCAAAAATTTAACGGCAATCACAATAGCCGATTCCGATAAGCTCCGGGTTGGTGATTTTGCTGTGGCGGTGGGTAATCCGTTCGGTCTTGGTCAAACTGCGACTTCAGGAATTATCTCGGCGTTAGGACGCAGCGGTCTGAATCTCGAAGGGCTGGAAAACTTTATCCAAACCGACGCCTCGATTAACCGTGGTAACTCCGGTGGAGCACTGGTTAATTTGAATGGCGAGTTGATTGGTATCAACACCGCAATTCTGGCTCCAGGCGGCGGTAACATCGGTATCGGCTTTGCCATCCCAAGTAATATGGTAAAAACCCTGAGTGAGCAGCTTATTGCTCATGGTGAAGTCAAACGCGGTATTCTCGGTATCAAAGGTACTGAAATGAACGCCGATATCGCCAAAGCATTCAATATTGATGCCCAGCGCGGTGCATTTGTCAGTGAAGTATTACCAAAATCCGCGGCAGCGAAAGCAGGGATTAAATCCGGCGATATTCTGGTTTCTGTTGATGGTAAGAAGATCAATAGCTTTGCTGAACTGAAAGCCAAAATTGGTACAACTGTGCCAGGTAAAGAAATTAAAATTGGCTTATTGCGTAAAGGCAAACCAATGGAAGTTTCCGTTATTCTGGAAAACAGTGAAGGTCAAACCACCAAAGCTGGAAACCTAACACTTGCCCTGCAAGGCGCAACTCTCAGTAATGGCGAAGTGAAAGGGACTCTCGGTGTGAAAATCGATAGTGTCATGCAAAACTCACCTGCGGCGATGTCTGGTTTACAGAAAAGTGACCTGATTGTTGGGATCAATAATGAACGGGTACAGAACATTAACGAACTGCGCAAAGTTATTGATTCTAAACCTCCGGTAATAGCGCTGAATATTCTTCGCGGTGACGAGAGTATCTATCTGTTACTGAGAAATTAATACGTTTAGGTTGAAAAACGCTATCTAGCTCCAGCATAAGACACTGCATAATGCAGTGTCTTATGCAAAAGGAGTTTGCGATCGTCAAAAAAATGAAAGTGAACAATGTGAAAAATATGATAAGCCTGTAAGACGATTATCATTCCGAAGGCTTTCCTATTTTCTTAATTAAAAATTCATTTAACGAAACTGCGGAATTCTCCCCCTAAACGCGGAAGTTAAAAGAATTGGGGTTGGATGTAATAAGAAAGTACCTCCAACCTTATCGCTATTTTCTGGCATTTAATACATCTCATTCCCCATTATCAGGATTAAACAACCAGACGTTGATCACATTTCATACCATCCATTCAGACAGATAAATAATCTCTTGTGAAAAACATGAATAACATAATCCGCAAATAAATGATTTAACTGAATACGAACTAGATTATTTTCGGCGTTAATGTGATTTAACGCTTAAATACCCATTTAATCATTATAACCTTTCTGACTGATTAATCCTCGATAATTTTCACTATTGTAAGTGTAATAAATCGTTATTAAATTAATTTACCGTTCGATTTAAACAGATATAGGAGGATGGCGTTAAGTGAAAATCATATGAAGATCCTATTTTAATAAATAAACGATTTTATTTTGACAACAAAAACCTTTTTAAAATGATATTCACTAAATGCACATGCCATTTATTACTCTAAAATAGCCATTTTATTAAAAACAAGACAAAAACCATAAAATGGTAAAAAACCTCCAAGTGTACAGTAAATCTATTGCTAAAAAATTTTTATTTAAAACGGTGCTTTAAACAATAAAATGAATAGAATCCCGCCCTGTGCAGTTAATCTCATATTCTCGTTTAACTTTATCACCTTATTAATAAAATTAAAACCCACTTTCCCTAATGTTTTCTCTTCCAATGCCAGTATCGCATCGGATTTTGTATCCACTTTAAAAAATCCTTAATCAATTATTTTTACCTTTATTGATTAAAGTTTTTACCTATTTTTTCATGATACGCTTACCATCTTTTTCAGATTTTAAAACCAAGCTGACAGACAAAATAATGGCTTTTCTCAACTGCTAGTTTTATCACTTTAAGATAAAGCATATCTAATCTTACCTTAATGAAAACTCAGCAGTGATAGTCGGGGTGCTAAAAGTCAGCAACCTGAGATACAGCGTAATGCTGTGTTTGTTAATTTCGTATGTTATCCTACAGTTATTCATTAACTCACACTGAATAATATCCATGTTTGCCAAGTTACTGCGTTCTGCTTTTTTGGGATTACTTGTCGCTGTCATTTTGCTAATTACCGTTCCATCACTGCGCCCTACCGGGCTGGTATCCGCAATGTTCAGCAATCATAATGATGAAGTTCCATTCAGCTTTAATCAAGGTGTCCGCAAGGCAGCACCCGCAGTAGTTAATGTTTATAGCAGCAATATGGGCAGTTTTTCTCATGAAGGCAGAGAAAACCATACCCTCGGTTCCGGCGTCATCATGAGTGATAAAGGTTATATTCTCACTAATAAACACGTCATTAATAATGCAGGGCAAATTATTGTTGCATTACAAGATGGTCATTTTTATGAAGCCCTGGTCATAGGTTCTGACAGTTTAACGGATCTTGCAGTCCTGAAAATTGATGCCGAGAATCTGCCTGTCATTACTATCAATCCAGATAGAGTGGCCCATGTGGGGGATATCGTTCTGGCTATTGGTAACCCTTACAATTTAGGTCAAACTATTACCCAAGGGATTATTAGTGCTACCGGCCGCGTTGGATTAAGCCCTACCCGACGTCAAAACTTTCTCCAGACAGATGCTTCCATTAATCAAGGTAACTCCGGCGGTGCGTTGATTAATACCCTTGGTGAACTGGTGGGTATCAACACATTATCATTTGATAAAAGTGAAAACGGTGAAACACCAGAGGGGTTGGGTTTTGCTATTCCTACTGAACTCGCCACAAAGATTATGCAGAAACTGATTCGTGACGGACGGGTTATCCGGGGCTTTATCGGCATAACGTCACAGGAACTCCCACATATTCGTTCTTATAACGGCAATATTAATCAGATTCAGGGGCTACGGGTATTCCAGGTTACCCCAAATGGACCCGCCCAAACAGCTGGTATTAAGGTTGGTGATATCATTATCAATGTAAATAACAAACCTGCTATTTCTGCGGTTGAAACAATGGATCAAGTGGCTGAAATACGCCCAGGCAGCGTTGTTCCTGTAACTTTATTACGCAATGGGAAGATGCTGTCACTGCAAGTGACGATTGCAGAATTTGATGAATATTAATTAACCTGAACTTCGCTTAAGAAGGAAATTAAAGAATCTGAGATACGATCAAAGTTTTTGTCAAAGAAAATCCAAGACATCTCAGTCCGCTTGGTTTTTTGCTTAATATTCCTTCAATATAAAAGAAAGTATGCTACTATTCGCCGATGAAGAAAAAAAATACACCAACGCCACATGACGCTGTTTTTAAACAGTTTTTAAGTCATATTGATACCGCCAGAGACTTTTTGGAGATTCATTTGCCTGCGACATTACGGGCAGTTTGTGATCTGGATACATTGCGGCTGGAATCAGGGTCGTTTATTGAAGACAATCTGCGGGCGCATTATTCCGACATTTTGTATTCATTGAAAACGGCGCAGGGTGACGGTTACGTGTATTGCGTGATCGAGCACCAAAGTTCCCCGGACAAAATGATAGCATTCCGGTTAATGCGCTACAGTATTTCAGCAATGCAACGGCATCTGGAGCAGGGACATAAAAAATTACCGCTGGTTATTCCGGTGTTGTTCTATCACGGAAAAATACAGCCGTATCCGTGGAGCACCCATTGGCTCGACTGCTTCGATGCTCCGGCCCTGGCGAAGGAGATCTATTCCGGCGCATTCCCACTGGTAGATGTGACGGTAATCCCGGATGATAAGATCCTGACGCACAAACGGGTTGCACTACTGGAAATGGTGGTGCAACATCTTCTGCGGCGTGGTGTTGTGGCGGTAGGATGCAAGAATTGGTTACCCTGCTGACGTATGATTACTATACGGATGAGCAGTCCAAAGGGAGATAAACTACTTCCACAGGCGGGAGATACCGCCGATCCAGAACAGTTTATCCGGTATGAGGCAGAACAGTCCCAAGTAGTATGAGGAGGTACGTCAGAAAGCAGGCCAGGAAGGAGTGCAGGAAGGACGTCAGGAGGGACGTCAGGAAGGGCGCCAAGAGGCAACTTTAAAAATTGCTCATGCATTGTAAATAGCGGAATCGACCGGAAACGTGAGACACCCACCGGTCTGAGCGAGAACGAACTTGAGCAAATACGCCACTAACTTGTGCTGAAAGTTCTTAATTCGTATTCAACGATGCCTGTTAAGAGAGGATCTTACGGTGACTGTCAGACCAGTCACCGAAGTATGAGTATCGACCGTGAAACAGTGATGAAAATTACCGGGCTGAGCCAAAGTGAACTTGAACAAATGTCCGACAAACTTACTGTTGATACGTTATCGGCATAAAAATGCGTGAGTAAATGCACGAAACTCATAGAAGCGGCACATTTACATTCCAAGCGATAAGATGGAGTCTGAATCTACGTGCTTCTGAAATCTCTGTTCTTAAGCAGAGCTGAGATTAATTACTCAGTAAAATTTTCAATCACGGTCGTTAATGATGGGTAGATCGTAATAGCACATAAATGTTTTTTATCGGCTTGAGCCATGCACCCTACGGATACACTTTACTTCTCTACCCATCATCAACCTGGTTTTTTAAGCTACACCGCTTCCTGTTTCCAAATAAAGAAACAAAATCACTTTTCCGCTTATTTCACTCGTTCAATATCCGCACCAAGCCCGCGCAGTTTATCTTCGATATGTTCATAACCACGGTCAATATGATAGATACGGTCAACAACAGTCACCCCTTCCGCAACACAACCTGCCAGAACCAGACTCGCAGATGCCCGTAAATCAGTCGCCATTACCTGAGCACCAGACAACTTTTTGACACCATGACAAAGCACGGTATTGCTTTCAATTTCTGCATGAGCCCCCATACGAATTAATTCAGGGATATGCATGAACCGGTTTTCGAAAATAGTTTCGGTGATCATACCAACCCCTTCCGCAACCAAATTCAGCAAGCTGAACTGTGCTTGCATATCTGTCGGGAAACCGGGATGTGGAGCAGTACGTAATGTCACAGCCTTAGGTCGTTTACCGTGCATATCAAGGCTTATCCAGTCTTTACCAATTTCAATATCAGCACCCGCCTCACGCAATTTAGCCAATACTGCATCCAACGTATCAGGCTGAACATGACGGCAAACAACCTTACCACCGGATATCGCAGCCGCAATTAGAAATGTACCTGTCTCAATACGATCAGGTAATACCCGGTATACACCACCACCAAGACGTTCTACGCCTTCAATGATGATATGATCAGTACCTGCCCCTGTAATTTTTGCCCCCAAGGTATTGAGAAAATTGGCGGTATCTTCAATTTCAGGTTCGCGTGCCGCATTCTCAATAACCGTTGTCCCTTCAGCCAATGTTGCCGCCGTCATAATCGTGACTGTCGCCCCGACACTGATTTTATCCATCACAATGCAAGCCCCTTTCAGACGACCATTAACGGAAGCTTTAACGTAGCCCTCTTCCAGAACAATTTCAGCACCTAGCTGTTCCAGGCCACTGATATGCAGATCAACCGGACGTGCGCCGATAGCACAGCCACCAGGCAAAGAAACTTGCCCCTGACCAAAACGCGCGACCAAAGGGCCTAACGCCCAAATGGAGGCACGCATCGTTTTTACCAGATCGTAAGGCGCGCAATATTGATTCACACTGCGGGCATCCACAAAGACAGAACCATTACGTTCAATTTTGGTCCCAAGGCAATTCAATAATTTGATAGTAGTATCAATATCTTTCAGTTCTGGAACATTTTGCAATTCAACAGGCTCTTCAGCCAACAACGCGGCGAACAGGATTGGCAGTGCAGCATTTTTTGCCCCGGAAATAGAAACCTCACCCGACAGACGAGTTGGTCCCTTCACACGAAATTTATCCATCTGTGATGACTCTCTTAATATAATTTGCTGTTCGCGGCGAGGCAAACAGCATTAAAAACCGTTGAGCTTACGATCCCGTTTCCAATCATCCGGTGTATAGGCTTTAATTGACAGAGCATGAATACGATTGTCAGCAATGTATTCCATCAAAGGCGCATAAACGGCTTGCTGCTGTTTTACCCGGCTCATGCCGGCAAACATTTCACCAACCACAATAACCTGGAAATGGCTGCCATCTCCGTTAACGATGACTTCATCCAGTGCTAATTTATCCATTAGCACGTGTTTAATCTCATTAGTATCCATAATTGCTCAATTCTGTAGTTAGAAATAATAGACCGTCGTCCATCCTAATAGAATCCGACTTATTCTTAAACTATGAAAACACCCTTGTAACATTTCTGCTTACAAGGGCGCTGATTATACAGATAATTATAAGATTATCGGCTAGCTATCAATGATAATTTCTTGCAGATCGTAAAGTGTAATCAAGGTACTAAGCCGTTCACTGACGCCGGAAAAGAGCAATTTAACCCCTTCCTTTTGTATATGATGTTTAAAACGGACTAAAAGAGCCAACCCGGTAGAATCCACATGCTCAAGCTGTGACACATTGACGCCGTTGATACCGGCCAGTAATTTTTCTTTTTGCTGCCAGAGAGACAGCAAAGTGTCACGATCCAAAATACCTTTGAGGATCAATGTTTGCTCTACTTTTTCCCAACTCAAACACTCACTCATCTCACTTTTTCTCTTCCAGCGTAATTGGCTGACGAGCGCTGATTTCAAGTTGCTTAGTCAAACCATCAATACCTTGTTGACGTAAGATAGAAGCCCATTCACTCTGCTTAGTTGTAATCATACTGACGCCTTCAGCAATCATATCGTATGCCTGCCAGTAGCCAGTTTTACTGTTTTTACGCCACTGAAAATCAAGGCGAACTGGCGGGCGACCATTCGAATCAATGATAGTGACACGAATCGCAACGATATTGTTGTCTCCCAATGGTTTTTCAGGATCAATCTGATAAGTTTGATCGTGATACATTGCCAGAGCCTGCCCATAAACCTGCTCAAGGTAAGATTCAAATGCGGTAAAATAAGCCTCGCGTTGTGCTGGCGTCGAATCTTTATAGTAGCTCCCCAAAACTAATGCCCCAGCATATTTGATATGTACATAAGGCAGTAATTCTTCTTTCACCACCTGGCGCAAATAATCTGGATTTTGTCGAATCTGTGACTGACTATTCTTCAAGCGGGTAAACGTCTTTTCTGCCGCATCCTGCATCAACTTGTAAGGGTTCGTCTGATCAACTGCGCTAGCTAATGGCGCAACCACCAACAGCGCCACCATTAATAATCTCTTCAACATAATTGATTCCTCTCAATGATATTCAATTGCGGGTTGGTGCTGGAGTATGTTCTGCTCTACTCTGGGAGTTATCGCCCCCCTTATACAAGAATTGACCAATCAGATCCTCAAGTACCATTGCTGATTTAGTATCCTGCACACGGTCCCCCTCTTTCAGGATATTGGTTCCCATATCTGGATCTTCAAACCCCATATTCAGGGAAATATATTGTTCACCCAATAGACCAGAAGTACGGATGGAAAGAGAGCTGGTATCCGGGATGCGGTCATATTGCTTCACGATATCCAGTGCCACCTGCGGTGTATAAGTTTTTTCATCCAGAGAGATAGTTGCAACACGACCAATCACCACTCCACCAATTTTTACCGGTGAACGCACTTTAAGACCGCCGATATTGTCAAAAGTTGCGTACAAACGATAAGTCGGTTGGTTACCGACCGATTTAATATCTGCCACTTTCAAGCATAAAAAGACGATTGCAGCCAGTGCAATTAAGACAAAAAACCCAACCCAAACTTCAATTTTCTTGCTTTGCATTGACTTAATTCCCAAACATGAGTGCTGTCAGCACAAAATCCAAACCTAAAACGGCTAACGACGCATGAACTACCGTTCTGGTCGTTGCCCGGCTGATCCCTTCTGAGGTGGGGATCGCATCATAACCATTAAATAAAGCAATCCAAGTCACGGTAATGGCGAAAACGACACTTTTAATAAAACAGTTAAATAAATCTTTCTGCCACTCTATAGCAGACTGCATTGCAGACCAGAAAAAACCACTGTCGATCCCTTTCCAATCAACACCAACCACCGCACCGCCCCAAATACCTACCGCCACAAAAATCAAGGATAATAACGGCATACTGATAAACCCAGCCCAGAAACGGGGTGCTATCACACGCCGTAATGGATCTACCGCCATCATCTCCAGACTGGAAATTTGTTCCGTGGCTTTCATCAAACCTATTTCGGCGGTTAGCGCTGATCCTGCACGGCCGGCAAACAATAGTGCAGTGACAACCGGCCCCAGTTCACGTAACAGAGACAGCGCCACCATCATGCCAAGACTGGCTTCTGCGCTGTATGTTGTCAGTATCAGATACCCCTGTAAACCGAGCACCATGCCAATAAACAACCCTGAAACCATGATAATCAACAATGACCGAACACCCACGCTGTAAAGCTGTTGTCGGAGTAATGGCCATTGTCTGGCAGGTTCTGGCTTGCCAATTATCGCGCTAAAAAGCATAAAACCGGCACGGCCAAAAGAGGCGAACGCCTCAATAGCCCGCCTGCCAAGTGCCGCTAGCGCCTGTGTTAACATCAACATTCCACTATCCTAATAACTCAGTTTTATAATCCCCGGCCGGGAAACGGAAAGGTACCGGCCCATCAGCAATACCATCAAGAAATTGCCGTACCCGCCGATCAGAATTAGACTGCAACTGTTGAGCGGTACCCGCTGCAATAATCTGTTGTTCAGCCATAATATAAGCATAATCTGCAATGCTCAGAACTTCCGGCACATCGTGGGAAACAACCACACAGGTCACACCAAGCGCCTTATTCAGTTCATCAATGAGTTTCACCAAAACCCCCATCGTAATCGGGTCCTGACCAACAAAAGGCTCATCAAACATAATCAGATCAGGATCAAGTGCAATGGCGCGTGCCAAAGCAGCACGCCTTGCCATACCACCGGAAAGTTCAGAAGGCATCAAATTCGCGGCACCACGTAACCCAACAGCCTCCAATTTCATCATGACCGTCGTCTGTATAATTTCTTCAGGCAGATTGGTATGTTCACGCAGCGGAAAAGCGACGTTCTCAAAAACATTCAGATCAGTGAATAATGCCCCGGACTGAAACAACATACTCATCTTCTTACGGGCAGCATATAAACGAGAACGAGATAAAGCAGGAATATTATCGCCATCAAACCAGATTTCTCCTCGTTCAGGACGCAATTGACCGCCAATCAACCGTAATAGTGTTGTTTTCCCTATGCCAGAAGGCCCCATAATTGCCGTGACTTTTCCCTTGGGCACCGCCAGATTAATATCAGCAAAAATCGGACGGTTACCACGGGTAAAATACATACCACGGATCTCGATGAGATTTGCTGTTTGTTGACTCATTATTGATAACCCTTAACGGTTTATAAATTGGCTTTATATTTGGTTCACATATTAATCACATATACTACAAAAAAACTGGCGAGTTTTCGCCACTAAAGTTGTGACAAATTTTACTTTTCCACCCGTCGCCGTCAGAATATACCTCATCTAACTGAACAAACAATTTTTGTTTAAGAAATCAACCAACGTTAATATTAAATTCGGAATATACCTTACAAGGGATGCTTCATGCTTCTGACCTTTTTACTCTTAATTACTGGGTTGATTTTACTGGTATATGGTTCCGATAGATTAGTATATGGCGCTGCCATTTTTGCCCGTACTCTGGGGCTGCCTCCCTTTATTATTGGCATTACCATTGTCGGCATCGGAACTTCTTTGCCCGAATTAATGGTTTCAGTTACTACCATGCTAGATAGTCAACCTGATATGGCTGTTGGTAATGTTATTGGTTCCAACATTACCAATCTGCTGCTGATCACCGGTGCTGCTGCATTTATTCGCCCTCTGGAAGTAAAATCAGATATGTTGCGGCAAGAACTGCCTTTAATGCTGCTGATCACCGCTTTCTGTGGTTATTTGATGAGTGATAACTATCTTAGCCGGATGGATGGGTTAGTATTACTGGTTTCTGCCATTGTATATATATTACTGATGATAAAAATGGCGGCTTTGCCACGCCGTGCCGAAGCTGATATTTACACACAAGAGCAGGTTTCTGAATTACCGTTGGAAGGCAATAAACGCATTGCCCTGCTTTGGATACTATTAGGGCTGATTATTTTACCTATGGCAACCCGCATGGTTATTGATAATGCGACGGTTATTGCCCGCATTTATGGTATTAGTGAATTAGTTATCGGACTGACTGTGCTTGCGGTCGGTACCAGCCTGCCAGAATTAGCAACCGCTATTGCAGCCGCGTTCAAAGGAGAAGATGATATTGCATTCGGGAATATTATAGGTTCGAATATATTCAATATATCAATTGTTTTGGGCCTTCCCGCATTACTCTCACCAGCAGCCATTTCACCTCAATCTTTCCACCGTGATTTTTGGGTCATGATGGTAGCCAGCACAATATTTGCTGCATTTTGTCTGGGTCGTAAACATCGGTTAAACCGATTTAAAGGTGTCCTGTTATTAAGCTGCTTTATCGCTTATTTTATCGTGCTGTTTATTTTCAATTACAGTATTGAATAAACACAAATCAGTAGGAAAAAGAAATGCCTAAGATTGATTTTCAGCAAGCGGGTAAGAAAGTATTACAGATAGAACGTGATGGGTTGGCAGAACTTGAACACTATATCAATGAAGATTTTGCCCGCAC
Organism: Photorhabdus khanii NC19; assembly: GCF_000517265.1. Taxonomy (GTDB): domain Bacteria; phylum Pseudomonadota; class Gammaproteobacteria; order Enterobacterales; family Enterobacteriaceae; genus Photorhabdus; species Photorhabdus khanii. The sequence goes on along the minus strand of NZ_AYSJ01000002.1, from coordinate 42,672 downwards.
CTGTGAACTGATGTTCAACTGCGAAGGTAAAGTTATTGTCATGGGGATGGGCAAATCCGGCCATATCGGGTGTAAAATTGCCGCAACTTTCGCCAGTACCGGCACGCCATCCTTTTTTGTTCATCCGGGAGAAGCCAGTCACGGCGATCTCGGTATGATTACGCCTAAAGATATTGTTTTAGCTATCTCAAACTCGGGTGAATCCAATGAAATTCTGTCACTGATCCCCGCATTGAAACGCCAAAAAATTCCACTTATTTGCATGACTAACAATTACAACAGCAACATGGGAAAAGCCGCAGATATCCACCTGTGTATCAAAGTCCCGCTGGAAGCCTGTCCATTAGGTTTAGCGCCAACAACCAGCACCACTGCAACATTGGTTATGGGTGATGCTTTAGCGGTTGCATTGCTCCAGGCACGCGGCTTTACCGCTGAAGACTTCGCACTATCACATCCAGGCGGCACACTTGGACGCAAACTTCTGCTGCTGGTGAGTGATTTAATGAATACAGGCGATGATATCCCAAGAGTGAATCGTGATGCCTCTTTACGTGAAGCCCTCGTCGAAATCACCCGCCAAAAATTGGGTATGACCGTCATTTGCGACGAAAATATGTATATTGATGGTATTTTTACTGATGGTGATTTGCGGCGAGTGTTTGATATGGGACTTGATTTGTACAATGTCAAAATTTCAGCTGTTATGACAGCTGGCGGTATCCGTATCAAACCAAATGCCCTTGCCGTTGATGCATTGAACTTAATGCAGTCACACCATATCACTTCCTTACTGGTTACCGAGGAAAATAAATTACTTGGTGTATTACATATGCATGACCTGCTACAAGCTGGCGTAGTTTAACCTGAGAGAACGTCTTAATGAGCCAATTAGTTTATCTGGATACCTGTTATGGTCCAGTTAATAAAGACATTATTGAAAAAGCCGGTAGAATCCGTCTGCTGATTTGCGATGTTGACGGTGTGATGTCTGATGGCCTGATATATATGGGCAATAACGGTGAAGAATTGAAAACGTTTAACGTTCGTGATGGTTACGGAATTCGCTGCCTAATTACTTCAGGAATCGAAGTCGCTATTATTACCGGCCGTAAGGCAAAATTGCTGGAAGATCGAGCAAACACCCTGGGCATTACACATCTTTACCAAGGACAAAGTGATAAGGTTTTGGCGTATAGAGAACTGTTAGATAAACTGGGGCTAAAACCAGAACAGGTTGCTTACATCGGTGATGACCTGATTGACTGGCCGGTCATGGAACAAGTGGGCTTATCTGTCGCTGTGGCAGATGCACATCCATTGCTACTACCAAAAGCGCATTATGTCACCCAGATTGCAGGGGGACGCGGCGCGGTAAGAGAACTTTGTGATTTGGTGCTTTTCGCTCAGAATAAGCTGGAAGAGGCCAAAGGATTATCAATATAGTAGGTTGAAGCGAAACGAGAATGGATAAAATCAAATCCTGGCTGGCTATAATACTGGCGTTAATCACCCTGGCGTTAATTGGCTGGAGCTTATCTGATTCAGACGAGACTAACTCATCTTCTGCTACAGATAACAATCAGCCAACATATCAAAGTCAGGAAACCATAACTTTTGTTTATGATCCTACGGGTAAGCTGACGTATAAACTGGTCGCAGATGATGTCCAGAATTATGCTGAGTCAAAAATTACCTGGTTTACCAAGCCGGTATTAACGACATATGACTCAAACGCCATTGCTACATGGACAGTTCGTGCGAACAAAGCCAAACTGACCAACGACAGAATGCTCTATCTTTACGGAGATGTGCAGGTTGACAGCCTGACTGATACGGCACAATTACAGCGTATTACCACAGAGAATGCTATCGTCAATCTGGTCACTCAGGATGTTTCATCCGACGATCAGGTCACACTGATTGGCGTAGGATTGAAATCCGTCGGTATGAAAATGCGTGGCAATCTGCGGAACAAAACCGCTGAACTGATTGAAAAGGTTAACACCTACTATGAAATCCAACATGAACAACAGAATCCGTAATGCTCTTATTGCCAGTGCCATTTTTACAGTCAGTCTTCCGGCTCTGGCACTGAAAGATGACACCCAGAAACCAATTTCTATTGATTCTGCTAAGCAATCCCTTGACATGACTGGGAACACTGCCACATTTACAGAAAACGTGATCGTTAAACAGGGCTCTATTGATATCCACGCTGACAAAGTTGTTGTGACCCGCCCGGATGGCGATTCTAAAAAAATGGTTATTGAGGCATTTGGTAATCCGGTAACTTTCTATCAGCTACAGGACAACGGCAAACCAATCAAGGGCCACGGTGCCAAAATGCGTTACGAAATGGATAAAGAGCTGGTTACACTGACTGGCAACGCCTATCTGGAACAGTTAGACAGCAATATAAAAGGCGACCGTATCACTTACCTGGTCCCAACCCAGCAAATGGAAGCGTTCAGTGAGAAAGGTAAACGAGTGACAACTGTTCTGTTACCTTCTCAGTTACAAGAAGAAAGCCCTGCGGTTAACAACAAGAGTAAATAACGAGATATGGCAATACTAAACGCAGAAAACCTGGCAAAAGCTTACAAAGGCCGTAAGGTCGTTGAAAATGTCAGCTTAAATGTGAACTCCGGTGAAATTGTTGGCCTGCTTGGCCCTAACGGCGCAGGGAAAACCACGACTTTTTATATGGTCGTAGGTATTGTTGCACGGGATGCCGGGACAATTACCATTGATGGCGAAGATATCAGCCTGCTGCCACTTCACGAACGGGCGCGCCGTGGTATTGGCTACTTGCCTCAGGAAGCTTCTATTTTCCGCCGTCTGAATGTATTCGACAATCTGATGGCCGTATTGGAGATCCGTCAGGATCTGACACAGGAACAACGGAAGGAACGTGCCGAAGAGCTGATGGAGGAGTTCCATATCAGCCACCTACGGGACAATCTGGGTCAATCACTTTCCGGTGGTGAGCGTCGTCGCGTAGAGATTGCCCGCGCACTGGCCGCCAACCCTAAATTTATTTTGCTGGATGAACCTTTCGCCGGCGTAGATCCAATCTCAGTAATCGATATCAAAAAAATTATTCAGCATTTGAGAGATTACGGGCTAGGCGTCCTGATCACAGATCATAACGTCCGTGAAACATTAGATGTATGTGAGCGCGCTTATATTGTCAGCCAGGGGCAGCTGATTGCTCACGGCACACCGAATGATATCCTTAATAATGAACAGGTGAAGCGCGTCTATTTAGGCGAAGGTTTCCGGCTCTAATTCAGCCAAGAGAATTGGTTTAACGCTATGAAGCAAAGTTTGCAACTTAGGCTCAGTCAGCAACTGGCTATGACACCACAGCTCCAACAAGCCATTCGTTTGTTGCAACTTTCTACGCTTGAACTTCAACAGGAAATACAGCAAGCGTTAGAAATGAACCCTTTGCTTGAGCAGGATGAAGATCATCAAGAAATCAGTCATCAGGAATCTCCTGACAACGAAACTGACGTTATGGATACGCTTGATGCCCTGCAACAAAAAGATATGCCGGATGAGTTGCCACTGGATGCCAGCTGGGATGAAATTTACACCGCGGGGACGCCTTCCGGTACACGTAATGACTATAGCGATGACGACTTGCCACTTTACCAAGGTGAAACAGTCCAAACCCTGCAAGACTATTTGATGTGGCAGGCAGGACTGACCCCTTTCACGGAAACAGACGCGGCAATTGCTACATCAATTATTGATGCCGTAGACGATACAGGCTACCTTACTGTACCACTGGAGGATATCCTTGCCAGCATTGGCGACGATCAACTGACTCTGGCAGAAGTGGAAACCGTGCTCAAACGGGTACAACATTTTGATCCTATCGGTGTCGCTGCCCGTGATCTGAAAGATTGTCTACTGATCCAGCTATCCATGTTTCCACCAGAAACACCTTATCTGAAAGAAGCGAAATTGATCGTCTGCGAGCATCTGGAGTTACTGGGTCATCGGGATTTCCGCAATTTAATCCGTTTAAGTCGCTTGAAAGAAGATACACTAAAAGAAGTGATTGATTTCATTCAGTCACTTGAGCCAAGGCCTGGTTTGGCAGTAAACACAGGTGAATCAGAGTATGTCATCCCTGATGTGCTGGTTCGAAAAGAAAGTGAACACTGGCAAGTAGAATTGAATACAGATAGCATTCCCCGTTTACACATTAATCAGCAATATGCGGAACTTGGGCAACATACACACAATGAAAGTGACAGCCAGTTTATCCGCAATAACCTACAGGAAGCTAAATGGCTTATCAAAAGCCTGGAAAGCCGAAATGATACTCTGCTGAAAGTGACGCGCTGCATTGTAGAACAGCAACAGGAATTTTTTGAACATGGCGAAGAACATATGAAGCCCATGGTTTTGGCAGATATTGCCTTCCAGGTTGATATGCATGAATCTACCATTTCCAGGGTGACTACCCAGAAATTCCTGCACAGCCCACGTGGCATTTTCGAATTGAAGTATTTTTTCTCCAGCCATGTTAATACAGAAAGTGGAGGCGAAGCCTCTTCAACTGCAATACGGGCTTTGGTGAAAAAACTGGTAGCAGCGGAGAACTCCGCCAAACCATTAAGTGACAGCAAACTGACGAGCATGCTAGCCGATCAAGGCATTATGGTTGCCCGACGGACTGTCGCAAAATATCGAGAGTCGTTATCCATTCCGCCATCAAACCAACGTAAGCGTTTGGTTTGAAATGAACAGAGAAGGAAGACAATATGCAACTCAAAATAACTGGTCACCATATTGAAATTACTGATGCATTACGCGACATTATCACTGCAAAATGCAGCAAGCTGGATCAATATTTCGACAGGATCAACCTGATTCAGGTAATCCTCCGTGTGGAAAAGGTACAACAAATCGCCGAAGCCACGATACATATTAACGGAGGCGAGTTGCACGCATCCTCAGAACATGAAGATATGTATGCAGCAATTGATGGACTGGTCGATAAACTGGCTCGTCAGTTAACCAAACATAAAGATAAACTGAGACAACATTAACAGTTATTTAACAATAGCTGTAGTAAAAACAGCGGAGTCTTGCTGTAAAACAGTGCACAAATACCGGATGCCACAGATAACCTATGGCATCCGGTATCAATTAAGCACCTAAGCGAATAGAAAAATGAATAACCAAGCAGATTTACTACTAAGCTCTGTACTTTCCCTCGAATGTACGCGCAACAATGTACATTGTTCGAGCAAAAAACGGGCTTTAGAGATTATCAGTGAGCTGGCATCTAAGCGGCTTAAATTACCCGAGAATATCGTATTCGAAGCAATATTGACCAGAGAAAAAGTAGGCACTACTGGAATTGGCAGTGGTATTGCTATCCCTCACGGTAAGCTGGATGAAGAAAGCTCAGATCAAGCTGTTGGCGTTTTCCTCAATCTGGAACAACCCATCGCTTTCGATGCCATTGATAATCAACCAGTCGATTTGCTGTTTGCTTTACTGGTTCCAAACGATCAATGCCAAACACACTTACACACATTGTCATTGATTGCCAAACGCCTTGCAGATAAAAATCTCTGTCGTCGTTTAAGATCGGCACAAAGTGATGAAGAACTTTACGCAATTATCACTGAATAGCTGTTGCAATGAATGGAGAGCAACAGATAACAGTGGCTCATAATAATAACCACTGAGAAATTAAGGGGAGTCGCCTCATGGTGCTGATGATAGTCAGTGGCCGTTCCGGTTCGGGTAAATCCGTTGCCTTGCGCGCACTGGAAGATATGGGTTTTTATTGTGTAGACAACTTGCCGGTAGTGTTGCTGCCGGAATTAGCCAATACGCTGGCTGACCGCGATATTTCTGCTGCTGTCAGTATTGATGTAAGAAACATGCCGGAATCCCCCGAAGTTTTCGAAGAAGCCCTGACTAAACTACCAGCCAGTTTTTCACCGCAATTACTGTTTCTTGATGCTGACCGTAATACGCTAATCCGCCGTTACAGCGATACCCGCCGTCTGCATCCACTATCAAGCAAAAACCTTTCTCTGGAAAGCGCGATTGATCAAGAAAGCGATCTGCTGGAGCCACTTCGTTCAAGAGCAGATTTGATTATCGACACTTCCGAAATGTCAGTCCACGAACTGGCTGAGATGCTAAGGACCCGTCTGCTGGGCAAACGGGAACGCGAGCTGACAATGGTCTTTGAATCTTTCGGCTTCAAACATGGCATTCCAATTGATGCCGACTATGTTTTTGACGTACGTTTCCTGCCAAACCCACACTGGGACCCAAAACTGCGACCAATGACAGGTCTTGATCGTCCCGTAGCCGCTTTTCTCGACCGCCATACGGAAGTGCATAACTTCATCTATCAGACCCGCAGTTATCTTGAACTTTGGCTACCCATGCTTGAAACCAATAACCGCAGTTATCTGACCGTGGCAATTGGCTGCACCGGCGGTAAACACCGTTCTGTTTATGTGGCAGAGCAGTTGGCTGACTATTTCCGCTCCCGCGGCAAAAACGTACAGTCGCGCCACCGTACTCTCGAAAAGCGGAAATAATGACTGTCAAGCAGAAACTTGAAATCAAAAACCGGCTGGGAATGCACGCCCGGCCAGCAATGAAGCTGTATGATCTGGTACAGCTCTTTGAATCTCATGTTGTCTTGCGCAATGATAGCCATGTTGAAGCTGAAGCCAGCAGCGTGATTGCCATGCTGATGCTGGATTCAGAAAAAGGCAGCTATATTGAAGTTGAAGCCAGTGGCCCAGATGAAGAACAGGCTCTTGCCGCTATCATTAATCTATTTGATTCAGGATTTGACGAAGAATAACGCCCCCCACTCCTCCGGCTTATCATGTTCTTAACTGCTTTCATTAGCAACACAAAACAGTTCGTGATCATGATCTCTTTCTTTTCCAGTAAGAACAGCCTACTATCAGGTTAATCATTTTAAATAACACCCCCTCCTCACGGTGCGGGGTGTTATTTTGTGTTGGATTCCATTTGGAGTGTGGTATGACTAAACCAGCAATTATCATCAACGAATTAGACGCAGAACGTTTAGATTCCCTGTTGGAACAGCCAGCGTTTGCAGATACTAGTATCGCTGACGCTTTGAATGAGGAGTTAGATCGTGCAGAGATTGTACCTCCAGCAGAAATTCCATCCGATGTTGTGACTATGAATAGCCGGGTTCGTTTTCTTGATCTGACAAGCAGTGAAGAGCGAGTGCGCACTCTGGTTTACCCTGCGTCACTGCAAGACAGTTCAGACCAGCTTTCTGTTATGGCTCCTTTGGGAGCTGCATTATTGGGCCTTCGTATCGGCGACGAAATCAGTTGGAAATTGCCAAATGGCGAAGAAACCCGAGTCAAAGTATTAGAATTACTTTATCAACCAGAAGCTGCCGGTGAATATCACAGATAAAACCCTATTAAATCAATACAAAAAACCACTATCTCACAAGTGGTTTTTTGTCTTTGATAGCCAAATGGCGACAGGAATTTTATATCTTCAAGGAGGTTGGATAATACTTTCTGCTACAAGTGGTACAAGTCCAGATAACTATCCTATTCACTCAGTTGTATTAGGTTTCATTCCTTAACAACTAATTTCAGCTCTATGTGTTCAGTAAGGCCGCGTCCTACTTGAATTCTTAAAATCAGCGCGGCTTCTGGTCATGATCCTATCTCCCACGTAAAATAGAATTTTTCCCTTAATATCATTGTTTTGATATTTTTCCCGTGATCCGCTTTTGATCCGAAAACTGAAATTCCTTGAAAATCTTTTCAATCATTTCAGTTTGCTGCTTCTCTCACAATGCCAGTGCTGGCACGGTTTGGCTGTTCGATTCGTAGTATTTTAAAATTGAAAAAATTTTTTGATCCAAAACGTGCGGGCGGGTGCGGTGTAGTGCCGTTTTCGTCATAAGCGCAGCGAGACAAACCGTCACTAAGGTATTTATTTGATTCTTGAGTCAGATAATACAATCAGTTAAAGCAGTGTCGCCATCGGCAAAATCCGATGGTCAGGGGGTCGCAGCCTTGAATGAACATCCCACTGGTAAGGTTATTTTCTTACCAGTGTGCCTGTTATCGCTCTTTCTATGGCGGTTCAGACAGGGGAGGCTATGCCTCGCCGGATTGGATGTTCTCCGGTACTGCGAACCCTGTTTGAACCGCCACCATCAAAGATGGTAAGCAGGAATATGAAAAAAGATTGGCATACCGCCGATATTATCGCTGCGATACGTAAGAAGAATAAAAACGCTGGCATCATTATCCAGAGAGCACGGTTTAAGCTCTTCAACATTAGCAAATGCTTTAACGCGGCCCTGACCTAAAGGAGAATTGTTGATTGCTCAGGAAATTGGTGTAACCCCTGCTGAAATATGGCCCAGTCGGTATTTTGACGAAAATAAGCAGCCTATCAAACGAACCGTCCGAAATGATTTACCAAACAATTCTGATATCACATCAGTTATTTCTATACCCGAAAAAGTAACGACAACTTTTAAACCACTAAACTAATATAACACTCTGAATTATCAGTTTTTTATTACACTAATCTGTTGACTACCCCATACTACCGGAACAATAATCGCCTGAGTACGGGTTCAAATCCAGTAGGGATTGCCAAATTTAAGCTTTTAAATCAGTATTTTTGTGAAGGATAAAGATTATAAAACACAGTGGTTTGATCAAAAGCGGTAAATGTTAAAGGCCACCGGGAGGTTACCCCAATGGCCTTAGCTACGTTTCCGTTATCTATTTCAGAAATGCACGGATCAATTCTAAAAGCGCGACTAACGCTTTGAGAACGATGATAGCAGTATCAATAAAGGCTTTGAATGCTTTCATCCGTTTGCTCCAGTTGAGGAGCACGATTTACCCAGCCGTTGCCTTTACATTGCCTGTCTGGCTGATTCTCATCAATGTTAGTTGAAGTGGATCGCGCTCCGGCCGAGGCTCTGAATCAGCACCACCTGTATTCAGCCAGGACTTACGAAAACTTGCGTTAGAGTCACGGGCCGCCACGCTCCTCAGCTAACAGCCGTTGATTATAAGTTTATTTGGATACGATTCTTTGGATTAATAAATAGGTAAAAACAAAAAAACCAACTGGTGAGGTTGGTTTTTTTGTTATAGGTTGATATTTCCGGGGCTAACCNNNANNNTTNTCAGCATCCACNTGNACTNCANCCAGGACTTACGAAAACNNGNGTANGAGATNCACNNGCCANAACGCTCCTCANCTAACAGCCGTTGATTANNAGTTTATTTGGATACNATTCAATGGATTAATAAATAGGTAAAAACGAAAAAACCAACTGGTGAGGTTGGTTTTTTTGTTTGCGCTCTTAAACAGGTTGGTAACCCCGGCCTTAGCGCGATCCACTTCAACTAACGTGAGAATTTTAATACTTAGAACCGGAAATATCAACCTATAACATGACTATAAAACAAACAATACTGCCAGACTAAAAGTCAACCAATCGCAGACGAATACTTCTGTTTCAGCCCATCCGATTTATAGGCCGTGTTCCTTATCGTGCTGGCGTCTCCGGCATACCTGTGTTGTAGTGCGTATGGCGGCTGTCAGTTGATTAACATATCCAGCGTTTCTAACATCAATGTCATGATATTGATTTGCTGGCTGCCCACCCAAACCACTGGCGCGACGATTTCTTGCCTGGCTCCGGCGATACTCTGCTTAAGCAAGCCGATTTTCTCTATCAGCGTTTGTCCGATTTCGATATTGGCCTCTTTCCCTACACTGGCGACAAAATTTGATGACGTTGCTATGCAATAATCGCCGTCAGCAATTTGCTGAACAGCACCCGCCAATAGCGTAGACGTGCCCAAAACCGTGGTTTTATCCGTGGCCTGAAGTGGTTTCCCGTGCGACTACGTTACGTGTTTCCGTGTCTGCCCTGACTGCACGGTGCATAGACGATTCATTAATCGTTTGGTCAGTCTGACGAATCCAATGCCCTTCCTGAGTTACCCTCTGCAAGACTTCCGCCCGCTGCTGCTGCAATTGCTCGCCTGGCTTGATATTCGGTAAAGTATTGCCCTGGCTTAATGTCTGCCGGATAAAGGGCTTGTCCGGCCTGCCTCAAATGCAATTTCAACCACCGTACCGACTGGCGGATATTGGAACATACCGGATTCACTGCCCGCCATCGGTAAAGGCAGCGGGACAGCGTGGTAAACAGGAACAGCGGCATCCTGACCATCATTATCTAGCAATTGAACATCAACGGCATAGCGTGGCCGGAATGGATCGGAAATATCACCGCTAGCCGTGCTTTCGGTGTGTGCCTCAATACGGGCAAATATTCACAGGATTAGAATGACTTTATCAACCAGAAGCTGCCGGTGATCTCCACCGTTAATTAGCCAGCCCCTTTGAACAGGGCTGGCCACTGTAACCTAATCTGAGTATCCCTTATTGACCAGCGATACTCATTTCCGGCAGTAATACCGAACCACATTGGATATTACTGCGAGTTTCAATATCATTCCCAATAGTGACCATATTGGCCCACATCTCTTTCAGATTACCCGCAATAGTAATCTCGCTGACAGGATACTGAATCTCACCATTTTCTACCCAGAAACCGGCGGCACCACGGGAATAGTCACCGGTTATTGCACTAACACCCTGCCCCATCAGTTCAGTAACTACTAATCCTGTTCCCATCTGACGTAGTAAACCAGCAAAATCCTCACCTTGCCCTGCAATGCACCAGTTATGGATCCCACCAGCATGGCCTGTACTTGCCATTCCCAATTTACGAGCAGAATAATTTGTCAGAAGCCAGGTCTGTAATACGCCATCTTTAATGATATCCCTGTTACTGGTGCACACACCTTCGCTATCAAATGGAGAAGATGCCAGCCCTGCCAGCAAATGTGGACGCTCTTCAATCGTCAGCCATGATGGCAGGATTTGTTTACCCAGATGATCAAGCAGGAAAGAAGATTTACGGTAAATACTGCTACCACTAATAGCACCCACCAAATGTCCGAAAAGACCCGTTGCAACTTCCGCAGCAAACAGCACAGGCGCCCTCATGGTCGGTAATTTACGCGGAGATAAACGGGATAACACACGGCGAGCACACTCATGCCCAACCCACTCCGGCGATTTTAAATCTTCAATACGACGACTAATGGTATACGCATAATCCCGTTCCATATCGCCATTAAATTCAGCAATCACACAGCTCGACATCAAATGACGGCTAGAGCAATAGCTTTGCAACATACCGTGACTATTGCCAAACACCCGGATACCATAATGGCTGTTAAAACTACCGCCCTCTGTATTGGTAATACGTTTATCTGCCTGTAATGCCGTTTGTTCAGCGCGGGCAGCCAGTTCAATTACTTTATCAGTATCCAATTCTGTTGGGTGGAACAAATCAAGATCCGGCGCATCAAACGCCAATAACGCTTTATCCGCCGGACCAGCACAGGGATCCTGAGAAGTATAACGGGCAATATCGATAGCAGCCTGGACAGTACGGGCAATAGCATCCGGACTTAAATCTGTTGATGATGCACTCCCTTTACGTTGCTGATGGTATACGGTGATCCCTAGCGCACCATCACTATTAAATTCTACATTTTCTATTTCACCAAAGCGGGTACTGACACCAATACCCGTTGTTTTATTAACAGCAACTTCCGCAGCATCACAACCCGCGGTTGCCAGTTCTAATGCCTGTGAAACTGCATTTTCCAGTTGTTTGCGTTGTTCCGCAATTTGATCAGTGATTTTCATTAATTACCCGTAATTTGATGAATAAAGGGAAAATCTGTCAGGAAAATAGAACCATTTTATCCACAAAAGTAATGCCGAGTGGTAATCAGGCGTTTTTCCCAGTTACAATACCCAATATTAGGATGTTAACACCCACCGGGCTACAGGTCATGCTCCAAAAATCAACCTGCCAGATCCGGCCTTTTTAAAAGGAAAACTACCATGGCAAAGCAGTCTGAAGATTGGCTCAATGATTATCCTGCTGAAGAGGAAGAAGAAGAGATAATTTGGGTCAGTAAAAGCGAAATTAAACGTGATGCCGAGGCATTGAAAAAGCTGGGGGCAGAATTGGTTGATCTCAGCAAAAATGCGCTTGAACGCATTCCGTTGGATGAGGATCTGCTGGCAGCCATTGAACTTGCACAGAAGATAAAAAGGGAAGGGCGCCGTCGCCAATTACAATTAATTGGTAAAATGCTGCGTGCCCGGGATGTCGAGCCTATTACCACAGCAATTGATAAACTGAAAAATCGTCACAATCAGCAAATCATTTTGTTCCATAAGTTGGAAGAATTACGTGATAAATTGATTGATGGCAATGATGATGTTATTGATAACGTTGTGGAATTATTCCCACAAACCGATCGCCAGCAATTGCGCACGCTGATCCGCAATGCGAAAAAAGAAAAGGCGGCTAATAAGCCACCTAAATCTTATCGTCAGATTTTTCAGTATCTTAAAGATATGGCCGAATCAACCTAACTATCTAAAACATACAAGACGCTAATTCTGTTAGGGGAAAATTTTAAAACCAAGTTCCCCTTCCAGCGCCTTTTCCGCTTCTTCAAACAAGAAGACTCACCAGCCAAAAATCAGGCTGTTCCTCCAACGGTCAAGTTGTCCAGTTTCAAAGTAGGCTGACCAACACCAACAGGTACGCTCTGGCCCTCTTTGCCACAAACCCCAACACCGTTATCCAGTTCAAGATCGTTTCCTACCATAGAGATCTGCTGCATAGCCTCAATACCAGAACCGATAAGGGTCGCCCCTTTCACCGGCTTGGTAATCTTGCCATTCTCAATCAGATAAGCTTCAGATGTCGAGAACACGAATTTACCGGAAGTGATATCCACTTGACCACCGCCAAAGTTTGGCGCATATAAACCATTTTCTACACTACCGATGATCTCTTCCGGTGTGGAATGACCTGCCAGCAAATAGGTGTTAGTCATACGAGGCATGGGCAAATGGGCATACGATTCACGGCGGCCATTGCCCGTCGGCGCAACCCCCATCAGGCGCGCATTCATTTTGTCCTGCATGTAACCTTTGAGAATGCCATTCTCAATCAATACATTGTATTGCCCAGGCACACCTTCATCATCAATTGCCAATGATCCTCGACGGCCTTGTATCGTGCCATCATCAACCACTGTACAAAGCTCCGAAGCGACTTTCTCACCAATCTGACCTGAGAATACGGAGGTACCACGGCGGTTAAAATCGCCTTCCAACCCATGACCAACAGCTTCATGCAGCAACACACCCGGCCAACCCGCACCCAGAACAACCGGCATAGTACCCGCCGGTGCAGCAACAGCGGAAAGATTTACCAGTGCCATACGAACAGCTTCATGCGCAAATTGTTCTGCACGGATCTGACCACTTACCATTTCCAGAAAATATTCATAACCATAACGGCCGCCACCGCCGCTGGTACCATGTTCACGTTTACCGTTATCCTCCACCAGCACCGTGACAGATAAGCGAACCAGGGGACGAATATCAGCCGCTAAAGTCCCATCGGTTGCCGCAACCAATACCTGTTCGTAGACCCCTGTCAGACTGGCATTCACTTCCTGCACTCTCGGATCTTCGGCACGGGCGACTTGATCCACTCGATGCAATAACGCAATCTTCTCTTCACGGGAGAAACTGCGCAGCGGATCGATTGCCGCATAAAGTTGAGAGTAGGCCACTTCGCCAAAGGTATGGATTTTACCATTTCCTTCTTCATGGACGATGCTGCGGGCAGCCTGTGCGCTTTGTTGCAACGCATTCAATGTGATCTGGTCTGCATAAGCAAAACCTGTTTTTTCACCACTGATAGCCCTAACACCAACGCCCTGATCAATATTATAGGAACCATCCTTAATAATCCGATCTTCCAGCACCCAAGATTCATGATAGCTGGACTGAAAATAGAGATCGGCATAATCCAGCCGACGTTCAGCCAGTTGACCAAGTACTGAAAACAGATCTTGATGGCTTAATTTATTTGCAGCCAGTAAATGTTCACTGACAGAAGTTAAACTCATAATTGATACTCTTTAATTTGCTGTATTCTTTTCAATCAGGGAAGTCAACTGTGGCCGGAAGCGGTTATGTTTCACCACTTTCATCTGCTCACGCATAATCTTCAGGCTATCCACCCTGACATTCAGTTGTAATGCACTGACTGCATCTGGATTTTTCTTAATCACTTTCCCCCAGCCGTCTACGACCATTGAGTGGCCCCATGTTTGACGGGTTCCATGTACACCAACCTGAGCGGGTGCCAACAGAATACACTGATTTTCAATAGCGCGGGCCCGTAACAATGGCTCCCAATGTGCTTTTCCTGTTAAACGGGTAAATGCCGCAGGAACAGATATCAACTCAGCGCCTTGCTCACGCAATGTCTGAAACAACCCAGGGAAACGCAGATCATAGCATATGGTCATACCAAGACGACCAACAGGTGTATCCACGACAGTAATATGTTCCCCACGCTGGAAAACAGACGATTCATTATATGATCCATGTTCATCATCAATATTGACGTCAAACATATGGATTTTATCGTAACGTGCGCGGATCTCACCCTGATCATCAAACAACAGACTGCTGCTGGTGATCCGTTCAGGATTTTCACGGCTGATAAGCGGCATAGAACCAATTAATAACCAGACACCATAACGACGTGCGATCTCACTGACGGCTTGCTGTAAAGGCCCTTTTCCCTGCGGTTCCGCATGATGACGATAACTGACAGCATTAGCAAACAACAAGGCATTTTCCGGGGTCATCACAAGCTTGATAGTATTCGGCAACTGTTTAATTTGTTGTTCAATTTGCGCCAAATTATGTTTGATATTCTCACCGCTACATAACTGCAAGAGTGCAACATTGACGTTTCTCATGTTCCTCTATTCTCCTTAAGTTGACGCAGGACTTCATCAATTTTTGGTTGATCAAGATTACCGGTAATCCGGTAACGAATAACCGATATTTTATTCCATAACGGCCCCAAGACCTTGGTTGCCGCGAATAGTGCGGCACCTGCTACCGGATTGATAACAAAAGCCGTTGCTACACCGACAGTAGCAGAAATTTCTGGCGTGACGATAGCTTCTATATTGATCTGTTGGCGAACAAGATCAATCTCTCCTTTCGTTATCACATCAGCAATCAGTCCATCGATCCGTAAATTTTTAGTCTTGAGTATCCCATTTTTTATTGAAACATCACCACGGATTGAATCAAATTCAAAATCCTGGCTAAAAGTATCACTGAAATCGAGCTGCAATTTACGCAACAAAGCATCAAAACTGACCAATTTTAGTAACTGACCGGCACTTCCCCCTCCCAGTTTCTCGATAGCACCTCTACCTAAATCGCTTTTAAAATTGCCATTCAGTGTCCGTAAATCGGGTTTCCACGGTGTATCCAACCAGTTAAAATCAAAACGGAAGTTAAACGGTGACTTCACAATTGGCACGACAATACCAAGGTAAGATGCCATCTCATCAAACTTTTCACCGGAGAATTGCCCCATAATATGAGTATTATTCTCCCCAGCACTTTCTTGCCAACGACCAGCCAAATTGAGTTTACCGACGCTGTTGTCCACCATTCCATCTCTTAATACCAGCGAATTACCTTCTGGTATCAGGGAACCAGACACTTTCCCAAGTTTCACCCCCATAATCCAGCACTCAGAACAGACAATATCTAATGAAGGCCATTGGTTCAGCGAATAACGCTGAGTTGTACCTGTTTGAGATTGCTTAGATAAATCTGACTCAGGTTGCTGAGGGTTATATTGCAGAGGGTTATAGTAAAGATAGCTCAAATTCAGCTGCCACGGACCACTATTACGAATATTAAGCTTACCGTTAATTTCCTGACTATTAGCACTAATCTGCGTTCCCCAGGGCTGTTGTTCTATATCTAACGATAACTGATTCCAACGCTGTCCCCCCACATCCAGTGACGGAAGTGACACACGCAAATGCTGTGACAGCATTGCGCTTCCTGCAAATGAAGAACTTGAAGTCAGAGGCGCAATTAGCCCTAACCACTCTTCACCCTCAATTGCCGGAAGATTCAATTCCAATAATGATTTTTCAGGTAAGTCAGGAATTTTATCACTGTTACTTTGTAAAATTCCCCGTGACAGTTGAGTATTTTTCTCTGCCAAACGCCATTGAGTATTAAACGCATACTGCTTACCTAACGTCCCTTTTACTCGCAACTGATCCATATCACCATCAGCCAGAATATGAAGCGCTTTCAGTTTACGCAGTTCATCTGCTCTCAAGACAGATAAATGGCTATCTACTTGTGACAAGTCAGCGTCGATTTTCACATCATATTGGGCCTTACCCTGAAACGGTAAACTAATACCCACTTTCCCTTCCCAGTCAACAGAACCAGAAAGCGCTTTGGCAATTGCTGGTGGTAGTTCAGGTAATTTTGCAGCAGCCCAATGAGCATTCAGACCAACATCTACCCGATAGTTTTTTGATAAGTTCTTGGTAGCGAAATCAACAGTAACAGGCTGTCCAAACCATTGCACTGATAATTTGTCACTTTGTAAATTACCATTATCAAAGCGGAACCGGCCACTGACATTTTTCATTTCACTGCCCAGAGGCTTAATCAACAAATGGTTATCTTTTAAAGTGACCTCACCACTGGCATCCACATTGCCGCCACTGAGTGGAATATGCAAATGCAAATTACCCGCCACCTGACCACCAATCTGTAATGTATTAAGCGTTTCACCAATAGAATCCGCTAACGGGCTACGGGTAAAATATTCATGAATATCTTTACCATCTCCCAGAATATTAGCGTCGATTAACAATTTCTTTCTACTATAATCAGAAATTACCGCTGAAACCTTATTCGCTTTCACTTTGCCAAGCGCAGTTTGCGCAGCCAGCATCCACAAACCGTTATTATGGAAATTGAGATCAATATTAAGATCCAGCAGCGCCGGCCAATCAGGTTGATACTGGAAAGTGGCATGACGTAATGGGGCAAAAACCTGAAACTGACCATCATTCTTTACAAATGGGAAATCTTTTGGGTTGCCTTGAAAAACAAAAGTTGCGTTTTCTATTTGCCCTTTAATAATCGAAGCGGTCAGATAATCAGTCAGAGATGTTCCCATCAAAGGCTCAGGAAAATACCGCCAAGCATCACCCGCATCATAAACCCGTACTCCCGCCAGAACACTCAGCACCGGAGGCTGCTCTTTTGGCTGTTGATAACGAAAATCACCACTGACCCACAATGATTTCGCCTGCAAATCCAACCCCTGACTCCAAAGTTGTAAACCTCGCTTATCCTGCCGCCAGAATATTTCTCCATGACTTTGAGATATCTCAAATGGTGCCAGGAACACATCCCGATAATCAGCTACGCTATCTTTCAATGCAAAGCTAAGTTCGCCTTGCTGCAAGCTACCGTTGAGAGAACCAGAGAAATTATCAATAGAAGGTAACCCCTGCCAGCGCTGCCAACTCACATCCTGCCATTGCATACTCATTCGGAAATCATCTGCAATTTCTGGTGTTATATCGAGAGCGAGATGATTTACTAATCCTTGCGGCTGGCGACGTTCCCAATCTCTGACAACATCAGGAGTCAAAAAAGAGAAAGTGGGTAAAATGCTACTCAACCGTTCAAGTTGAATATTCTCCGCCCGGATACGCCAGTGATCTTTACCATCATACTTCTTAGCTTCCGGCAGATAGAGCACAGACGCCTTTCCTGACGGCCATTGCTGACCGTCAGTGGCCAGGCTTGCCAATTCAGGCGCATCAAACAACCAACCATTATCCTGACGGCGCATCCGTAATACCAGATCACTGACAGAAAGACGGTGGGATTTGTCAGCAACTTTCCAGTTAGCTTCTCCCTGACGTAATTGCAGTTGACCACCATCAATTCGCCCATCTTTGAGCGTAATCCAGCTAGACAAACTAAATTCAGCCTCTTTCAGCCCAGTATTATCCTGCAACCAATGACTCAACCACGGATGCATATCAACATTATCTGCCTGCAAATAAATAGTGCCGTTATCCAATACACCATGAGTGTCACGCAAATCAAATTTAACCTGTACATTCCCATGCTGATTATTAATAGAAGAAAGGCTGACTTCCCCTTGAGCACGATGATAGTTATTTTTATTCAGCCAGGTTAATTGTGGTAACAACAGATCAGCCCGTTCACCGGAGGGTGTAAGAAAAGTAACGCGGCTATCTTGTAGATTAAAATGATCAAATTGTTCGAGAAACAGATTAGAAAACGTATCTGATTGGGAAAACATATTACCGCGTTGATCATCAAACAACGGTTGATGGTAATCCACCTGTAATTGATAAAAAGTCAGATCGCGAAAATTCCAGCGCATTCTCAGCAAAGATAACCAGATATCCAATGCCACCGTGATTTTTTTTGCCTTCACATCTGCACTGGCAGTTTTCACATTAATATCACGTAATTCAAGAACAGGCCCAAAAGATTCCCATTTTCCAGCAATATATCCAACATCAACAGGTACACCGGCAATTGACTCAACTGTAGCGAGCAATTGCGGGCGATAGCCATTAATATGCGGCAGCAGAAAACGTAACCCACTGACAAGCAAAGCCATAATAATAATGACTATTGCGGCTGTCGCTAATAATACTCCCGGCAGTCGCCTCACACGCATCTCCTTGGTTGCCAGCGCTGTTATACCAGCACACCAGACAATTACATCATAACTACGTCAAACTGCTCCTGGCTGTAGAGCTGTTCTGTCTGAACTTTTACCTGCTTACCGACAAAAATTTCCACTTCTGCCAGCGCATGAGATTCTTCCCCTCTCAGCGCTTCAACCACCGCCGGTGAGGCATAGATAAGGAAGCGATCTGCATCAACTGCCCGGTGAACACGCACAATTTCACGCATAATTTCATAACAGACCGTTTCAACAGATTTTACGGTTCCCCTTCCATTACAGGTAGGACAATCGTCGCAGAGTATATGCTCAATACTTTCACGGGTCCGCTTACGCGTCATTTCCACCAGCCCGAGTTGTGAAAAACCATTAATCGTTGTTTTAACACGATCTTTACTCAAGGCCTGTTCGAGAGAAGCCAATACCCGTCGGCGGTGATCTTCACTATTCATATCAATAAAATCAATAATGATAATACCACCCAAATTACGCAGCCTTAATTGCCTGGCAATAGCCTGCGTCGCTTCGATATTAGTATTAAAGATAGTCTCTTCCAAATTACGATGCCCGACAAATGCGCCAGTATTAATATCAATTGTGGTCATCGCTTCTGTTTGGTCAATAATCAGATAACCACCTGATTTCAATTCGACTTTACGATCGAGCGCCCGTTGGATCTCATTTTCTACATCAAACAGATCGAAAATAGGTTGATTGCCACTATAAAGTTCCAATCTGGCTGTCATTTTAGGAATATATTCACTAATAAATTCCTGTAACTGGTTAAACATCAGACGAGAATCCACACGAATACGATCAAGAGCAGCTCCGGCGAAATCGCGCAAAATACGATGAGCCAGAGCCAATTCACCATAAAGTTTATTTTTAGTGATATTACGCTTTTTACGCTCTATCACCTTACTCCACAATCGTTTCAAGAAAGCTGCATCCTGAGCTAACTCTTCGTCGCCAACTCCCTCGGCAGCCGTCCTGATAATGAAACCACCATGCTCATCACAATATTCAGCAACAATATCTTTCAAGCGATTACGCTCTTCTTCACTTTCGATACGTTGTGAAACCCCAACATGAGAAGCACCGGGCATAAATACCAGATAGCGGGAAGGTAATGTAATATCCGTAGTTAACCGGGCACCTTTAGTGCCAAGCGGATCTTTCACTACCTGAACCATCAAATCCTGCCCCTGGCGGACCAACTCAGCAATATCTCTGACATGAAAGTTCTTTTGTTCTTCACCGGCAATACACTCCGTGTGAGGCACAATATCTGAGGCGTGAAGAAAAGCCGCTTTTTCCAGCCCAATATCAACAAAGGCCGCCTGCATCCCTGGTAACACCCGGCTTACACGACCTTTGTAAATATTGCCGACAATGCCCCTTTTGGCTTCCCTTTCGACATGGATTTCCTGCAAAATCCCACCATCAATATAGGCAACGCGCGTTTCTGATGGTGTTATATTGACTAATAACTCTGCTGTCATGTGTTCCTCTTTCCATCAACCAACGCGAAAAACTTTGTGATTAATTCATACGTTTCCACTAATGGCAGACCAACTACTGAGTGATAACTCCCATTCAGCGTTTTGACAAAGCAACCTGCTTTTCCCTGAATACCATAAGCACCCGCTTTATCCATTGGCTCACCGGTTGCTACATAATCCAAAATTTCCTGCGTGGATAATTGGCGAAAGGTCACGTCTGTAACGACTATATCACTTAAAGTACTCTGACTATCTGATAAAGCAATCGCGGTAAGTACCTGATGACACTGCCCGGCAAGTGCATTGAGCATTTCAACAGCATGTTGTTCACTGCGGGGTTTTTCCAAAATCCTATCATTTAATACAACAATAGTATCCGCTCCCAACACGGGAAAATCCTCTGGCGCAATAACAACCCCCGCCAGAGATTTATCTTTTGCTAATCGGCTGACATACTGACGCGGAGTTTCACCCTCTTGCCATTGCTCCTTTACCTGAGGAGAAAGAATTTCAAATTTAAAGTCCAATAATTCAACCAGCTCACGCCGCCTTGGTGAGCCGGAAGCCAGATAGAGGGTTTTCATGATGATATTGTCCTTACTACTTATCTCATTAGGGCTTTTTATTTACCGTTCTTGTAATAAACAGGACATTAAAAACCGCGATCCAACCACTAATGTACATTAAATTGACGACGGATTTTCCGCATTAACAGGAATAACCACGGCCAAAGAATACCGTTGACCAAACTGTTCCAGAATATTTCTGGATGAAAAGCAACATTTGATAACAAAAACTCTGCCCAAAAAACACTGAGATCCATCAGCACCGATAAAGCAACGACGACCAAAGCCTGCTGCCAAAGTGCCATATTACGGAATAATTGAAACTTAAATGACACCAAATAGCTAACAAGACTATAAGCTAAGGCATTAACACCCAGTGTTGCTCCCTGAATCAGGTCTATGATCATCCCCAAAACAAAGCCTGTACCAACACTGACCCTGTGAGGTAATGCCATCACCCAGTAAATGAGTAATAGTGCTGACCAGGTAGGCCGGTACATATAAATTTGCTCCGGCCACGGCATAATTTGCAGCACCATCGCAATCAAGAAGGATAACCAAATGATCCAACGCCCATGACTCCGGTATTGATTCATTAACGATTTCCCGCATTTATAAATTTAGCAGATGATACTGCCGGTTCAGAAACTTTCACTTTTCCTGTCGTTTGAGTTATTTCATCAGAAACAGAAGACGGCGCTGGCGGCCCCATTTCATTTGCATGTGGCAATACCTGAGGCATCATCTGCATTAAACGCTCATTAGCTACACGATAAACTTCTGATGGAGGCAATGGTTCGGATGGGTTATTATCTGCCCCCCACAATAACAGCAAATAACGCAAACGCTGTAATTCTGCGGTTGGCCGAGCCTGAATCACAGTATAGGCCCGCTGATTATCGACTTTAACCGACGATACCACAGCTACCGGATACCCCTCCGGGAAACGGCCACCTAACCCAGAAGTGACCAGCACATCCCCAACCCGAATATCGGTATTACTTGGTAATGACTCAAATTGCAAATCATCAGCACAGCCTGCACCCGCAACAATGGCCCTGATATCATTACGTAAAACCTGGATTGGCAAAGCATGGGTCGTATCACAAATCAGTAATACCCGGCTGGTAAACTGACTAACAGCAACAACCTGACCAACAATACCTTTATCACTGATAACAGGTTGCCCTTCATAAACGCCTTCTCTTGATCCCTTATCAATAACCACCTGATCACTATAAGGATTAGCCTTACCGGAAATCACCTGTGTCACCATCATGTGTTCATCCTGACGCAAAGGTGATCCCAACAGTTCACGCAAGCGGGAATTTTCCTGCTTAAGTTGCCCTAACAACAACATCTCACTGTTTTTAATCAATAATTCTTGGCGTAAAGCGCGATTTTCCAATTGGAGTTGTTCACGGGAGGCGAGCGTTTCTGATACACCATCAAGTACTTGACGCGGACCATTAGCAAGAAAATAAAATGGGCTGACCACCGTATCCATATAGTTACGGACTTTACTGAGAGCATCAAGGCGGCTGTCTGCCACAACCAGAGTAATGGCAACAATAACAGCAAAGAAAAGTCGTAATTGCAGGGAAGGCCCCCTGCTAAAAATTGGCTTCATAAGCTGCGCTATTCCAAACTGTGCTGTTTCATAAACAATGGAATTCCCAGACAGCAATAGCAAGGAGGTCTGATCTACCCGTCATTCCTCCCCCACTTGCAAGTTAATACTCACTCCTCGCTGAAGAGCTCACCACCATGCATGTCGATCATTTCAAGCGCTTTTCCACCACCACGGGCAACACATGTCAACGGATCTTCCGCAACAATGACCGGAATACCGGTTTCCTCTATCAGTAAGCGATCCAGATTACGCAGTAGTGCACCACCACCGGTCAGGATCATGCCACGTTCTGAAATATCGGAAGCCAATTCTGGCGGGCACTGCTCAAGAGCGACCATGACAGCACTGACAATACCCGTTAACGGCTCTTGCAAAGCTTCAAGAATTTCGTTGGAGTTAAGGGTAAAACCACGCGGTACACCTTCAGCCAAATTACGACCACGAACTTCAATCTCCAGCATTTCATCGCCAGGATAGGCTGAACCGATAGTATGTTTAATTCGTTCAGAAGTCGCTTCACCAATTAGCGAACCATAATTACGGCGGACATAGTTGATAATAGCCTCATCAAAACGGTCACCACCAATGCGTACAGATGATGAATAAACAACGCCATTCAGAGAGATAACCGCGACTTCTGTAGTACCGCCGCCGATATCCACAACCATTGAACCTGTTGCTTCAGAAACAGGCAGACCAGCACCGATAGCCGCCGCCATCGGCTCTTCAATCAAAAACACTTCGCGGGCTCCGGCACTGAGCGCGGATTCACGGATTGCCCGACGTTCAACCTGAGTTGCGCCGACTGGCACGCAAACCAAAACTCGCGGGCTTGGGCGCATAAAACTGTTGCTATGAACTTGTTTAATAAAGTGTTGCAGCATTTTCTCTGTAACATAAAAATCGGCAATCACACCATCTTTCATCGGACGAATCGCCGCGATATTACCCGGTGTACGACCCAGCATTTGCTTTGCTTCCTGCCCAACGGCAGCAACACTTTTCGATGAGCCTGCACGGTCCTGACGGATTGCGACTACAGAAGGTTCATTCAATACAATACCCTGACCTTTGACATAAATAAGGGTATTGGCGGTACCCAAGTCAATAGACAAGTCGTTGGAAAACATGCCACGAAATTTTTTAAACATAGCGAAAGGATAATCCTGCAAGCTGGGGACGGAACAAAACCCGTCTACTCTACCAACCACATGAAGCAGGGACAAGGCGCATAAGCACCTGCTTCAATAAAAAAGTGGCTACGTTATTCATATCAACAACGCAATATTCTACGTTACTTTTTCCAAACGGAGCAGAAAAAAACTGCATAAAAATGGGTTAATTTTACCAATTGCTCCATAACGAAGTGCAGGAACCACCCCGTTTTGCATAATTCAGCGTTATAGCACCACCGTTACCGTCACAGCCGATCCACTTATCTCTATTTTGACCAGTAGCTATCCATGTAAGTTCACATACGATCGACTCTTCTGCTCACTATTTCCGATAGTTAACTGTAAGTATCAGTCTGTATAGCGAACAAGTTAATGATGTAATAAATTGCGACCAAAATACAGTATATTCTGCTGAAAAATAATAAAAAAACAGAACTTTTTAAAATAGCTTGCCATATACTGAAACCTAACACTGATATCACAGGAAAAATGCGAACAGATTTTGTTTTATAATCCATCAACACTTTATTTTTTCTTATCTTCTTTATGTAAACTGCCAATTTTTATCTATTCTTATTTAATAACAAAATGACTTACAGAGAACGGAACCATCTAATGAAAGCTCTGCTACTTAAGCAACAACAGAATCAACTATCAACGTCCATAGAAGAAGTTGATGCTGCTCACCTTCCCGTGGGAGACGTTACCGTCGATATTCACTGGTCAACCCTAAATTATAAAGACGCATTAGCCATCACAGGTAAAGGGAAAATTATCCGCCAATTCCCAATGATACCGGGTATTGATTTCTCTGGAATTGTACACAGTACAGAAGATCCCCGTTTTCATATCGGTCAGCATGTACTGTTAACCGGCTGGGGTGTCGGAGAAAATCATTGGGGTGGCCTGGCAGAACAAGCCCGAGTTTCAGGAGAATGGCTGACACCTTTACCAACCGGTTTGAATGGCAGGCAGGCAATGATCCTTGGTACTGCCGGCTTTACCGCGATGCTGTGTGTTATCGCGCTGGAACAAGGCGGCGTTAAGCCAGAAAGTGGTGATGTTATTGTAACCGGTGCCAGCGGGGGTGTAGGAAGTACTGCGATAGCGCTTCTTTCACAACTTGGCTATTCTGTTGTTGCCGTTAGCGGCAGACAGGAAAATCACGAATATTTGTTATCCCTTGGGGCAAAAAAAGTTCTGCCACGTAATGAATTTAGCCAACCGCCCCGCCCATTGGAAAAGCAGCTTTGGGCTGGAGCAATTGATACTGTAGGCGGTAATGTACTGGCTACAATACTGGCCCAAACTCACTATAACGGTACCGTTGCAGCCTGTGGGCTCGCCGGTAGTGCAAATCTGCCAACAACAGTCATGCCATTTATTTTACGGAACATACGCTTGCAAGGCGTAGAATCTGTCACAGTTCCATCCACCAAGCGATCTGATGTGTGGCAACGCTTGCAAAAGCTGCTACCTGCTTCTTTTTATCAACAGGCAACGACTGAGATAACACTGGACCAAGCCGTGGAATACGCAAATAAATTGATAGCTAACCAGGTTACAGGACGTACATTGGTAAGAGTTCGTTAAGAATTGTGACTAACCTCTAAAGTACGGTGGCTTTATTCTTGACATTTTCTCTGATAAGACCAGTATTTAGCTGCTAAATGCTACGATATCATTATAATGTCGGGCTTTATCGCCGAAATGAACTTGTGGCTGTTTTAAAAAGATGACAAATCGTTAATATAGGATTATGTTGGGCAATTGTTGACAAATTGCCGGAGATACCAGCACAATGGCAGACAAATTTCACATTTTGCTCCTTAACGGCCCTAACCTGAATATGTTAGGAACCAGGGAGCCTGATATCTATGGCAACTTAACGCTCGACGATATCGTCAGCAAATTGTCTGAAGAAGCCCATCAATCAGGGGTTAAATTCAGTCACCTGCAATCCAACGCAGAGTTTGAGCTGATAAATAGAATTCACTCTGCACAGGGTAATACTGATTTTATTTTAATTAACCCTGCTGCATTCACGCATACCAGCGTGGCACTGCGTGATGCACTGTTGACGGTAAAGATCCCATTTATTGAGATCCACCTCTCCAATGTTCACGCGCGCGAGCCATTTCGTCATCACTCATATCTTTCAGATCTTGCTGTTGGTGTAATCTGCGGTTTAGGGGTAGATGGCTATAGCTTTGCATTACAGGCAGCGGTAAACCGCTTGTCAAAAGTCAACTAAATGAAACAGAAGAGTACGGAATCACACTCATGGATATTCGTAAGATAAAAAAACTGATCGAGCTGGTTGAAGAATCTGGCATTTCTGAACTGGAAATTTCTGAAGGGGAAGAGTCAGTGCGCATCAGCCGCGCAGCCCCCCAGAGTTTTCCGGCAGCTCAACAATATATTCCCGTTCAAGCACAACAACCTGCGTTAGCCGACGCTGTTGCGCTTTCCCGCTCTCTGCCAGAAACGATCAGCGACAGATCGGCTGCAATCGATGGTCACGTTGTTCGTTCCCCAATGGTAGGTACCTTCTATCGTACGCCTAGCCCGGATGCGAAACCATTTATCAACATCGGCGACCGTGTCAATGTGGGTGATACCCTCTGCATCGTTGAAGCCATGAAAATGATGAACCAGATTGAAGCTGACAAAGCGGGTGTAGTTAAAGCAATTCTTATGGAAAACGGTCAAGCCGTTGAATTTGACGAGCCATTGGTCGTCATCGAATAACGAGGCGTTCCCATGCTTGATAAAATTGTAATTGCTAACCGTGGTGAAATCGCCCTGCGTATCCTGCGAGCTTGTAAAGAGCTAGGGATAAAAACTGTTGCGGTACATTCATCTGCGGATCGTGACTTAAAACACGTGCTGTTGGCAGACGAAACTATCTGTATTGGCCCGGCAGCTTCTGCAAAAAGCTATCTGAATATCCCAGCGATTATTTCTGCGGCAGAAATCACCGGTGCAGTAGCCGTTCATCCCGGTTACGGTTTTCTGTCTGAAAACGCAGATTTTGCTGAACAAGTTGAACGTTCCGGCTTTATTTTTATCGGCCCAAAAGCAGAAACCATCCGCCTGATGGGTGATAAGGTTTCCGCTATCAGTGCGATGAAAAAAGCCGGCGTTCCTTGTGTACCTGGCTCTGATGGTCCGTTATCTGATGACACAGATAAAAACAAAGCCATTGCTAAACGCATCGGCTATCCAGTGATCATTAAAGCATCCGGTGGCGGTGGCGGTCGCGGTATGCGCGTTGTCCGCAGTGATAAAGATCTGGAACAATCAATCAATATGACCCGTGCGGAAGCAAAAGCTGCTTTCAACAACGATATGGTTTACATGGAAAAATTCCTTGAAAACCCGCGTCATATTGAAATCCAGGTACTGGCCGATGGTCAGGGTCAAGCCATTTATTTGGCTGAACGTGATTGCTCTATGCAACGCCGTCACCAGAAAGTGGTTGAAGAAGCTCCTGCACCAGGCATCACGCCAGAAATGCGTCGCAGCATTGGTGAACGCTGCTCCAACGCATGTATTGAAATTGGCTATCGCGGCGCCGGTACTTTCGAATTCCTGTATGAAAACGGCGAATTCTATTTCATTGAGATGAACACCCGTATTCAGGTCGAGCATCCAGTGACAGAAATGATTACCGGTGTTGACCTGATTAAAGAGCAATTGCGGATTGCCGCCGGTATGCCACTTTCAATCAAACAGAAAGACGTTGTTGTTCGTGGTCACGCCATTGAGTGTCGTATCAACGCCGAAGATCCACGCACTTTCCTGCCAAGCCCAGGTAAAATTACCCGTTTCCACTCAGCGGGTGGATTTGGCGTACGTTGGGAATCGCATATTTATGCCGGCTATACCGTACCACCTTACTATGATTCCATGATTGGTAAGCTGATTACTTACGGTGAAAATCGTGATAACGCCATTGCCCGCATGAAAAATGCCTTGGCAGAACTGATCATTGATGGCATCAAGACGAATATCGAGCTTCAGCAGACGATTATGAATGATGAAAACTTCCAGAATGGTGGCACCAATATTCACTATCTGGAGAAAAAACTAGGATTACAGGAAACTTAAAACTGGTTTAATAACATCAACATATCTTTAAGGAGCGTTTAAACGCTCCTTAAATTGCTGGTTTTTAGCGCCGGGTTTTCATCAATAATAAAACGAAAAAATTTATACTGGCAGTTTGCATGGGCATTAAACGCCTTTTCATCGCATTTTATTATTACCGGATGGATTTTAACACTGTTTTTAACTTTCTTTAACCTTGCGGTTTATTGCTTTTTATTGACTCCACAGAATTCAACTCGCTCAGGTTAAATCATATGGATTATCCTTTTTCGTGCCATTTAAAAACAAAGGATTATAGAAACTTTCATTCATTCACGTAAGATTAAATATGCCTTATCTGAAAGTGATTAAATAGCCGTTAAGAAAAACCGTTTTTTATCTGTCCGCATGGTTTTAAAATCTGGGAAAAAGGGCAAGCGTATCATGAAAAAACA
Organism: Photorhabdus khanii NC19; assembly: GCF_000517265.1. Taxonomy (GTDB): domain Bacteria; phylum Pseudomonadota; class Gammaproteobacteria; order Enterobacterales; family Enterobacteriaceae; genus Photorhabdus; species Photorhabdus khanii. Next base: position 14,447 of record NZ_AYSJ01000002.1, on the reverse strand, counting down.
GGTGAAAACTTTAATCAATAAAGATAAAAATAAGTGATTAAGGATCTTTTAAAGCGGGTAAAAAACTCGATGCGATTATTAACATTGGAAGAGAAAACACCAGTAAAAACGGGTTTTAAATGACAGAACAACAGTATTAATCCAATAATAAGGTATGAGGTTATATCAAAATATTTAACAGGATTAACCGTACTAAACAAATTTATTCAAATAAAATATTTTGTATGACTACAAGAAGTTTACGGAAAATCAGAGACAATCATTAAAGAAAACCGATAAACCTTTTGGTTAAATAGATTAGCAACGAAAAGAGAATAAAAAAGTTTATTTAGTCGCGTTAAAAATAATTAAAAAAACAGGTATTAATCTTAATATCATTCGCATACCTGTTACCTTCTCTGGTTTTAAATATAGAAAATTAAGCACAGAAAAAGGGAAAACGAAAAAACTCAGTGTCAGTTTAATTAAAATGGTAAAGTTAACTATGGATTAAAAAATGGGAAAAACCATTAGATTTAAAAAAATTCTCAGTGAAAACCATTTATTAAATGAGAATCGTTTTACTCGCGATCACCTTTTTAACATGATTTACTTTCTCTTTTTACTTTAATTTCCCTTTTTTAGCGTTCGAAAGCGCCTTTTTATCAGTGATTAACTTAGCTATTCGTCAGCTAAGGGTTAAAAAAATATCCCCCATTAATGTCAGATTTAAAAAAGGTACAGAGTGGCTAAAAACGGCCTATTCTCTGCTATGTTTAATTCATTTATCGGCAATACTCTCCTTTACTTATTTTACTGACCATTTAAAAACGTGAATACACAGAGATTAAAGCTTTTATATAAGAGGCTGATTTATTCAGGTAAAAAACTCAGGACAGGATTCCATTTTTCGCAAAATGAGATCTCGCTCTGAATTCGCCAATCCGTTATTATCCACAAAGATAACTTCTTTTTTTAATAAATATTCGTTGTAAGTTATTTAAAAAACAACCTATTCCCAACAACTATTTTATAAATATTATTTTAACCCGAATAGATACAATAAAGTAAGGTATCCATATACATGCACAAAACACATTTCTAAAAAGTAGAGAAAGATTATTATAATCCAGATTTATACCATATATGTAATAACCCAACATTAAGTCAGTGATTACAAATAACAAAGTAAAAACTAAAAGTATAATGTAAAGTAAAGGTGTTTTTTCTTTTTCAGCTCTTTCTCTTCACATGTGGCACAAAAATCTGATTCATGTAATGACGGGTTTTCACACTGAATACATTTCATAAAATTTCTCCAAATAGTAATCCAAAGGCCGGATATTAATTTCATTTACGTGAGTTGTACTGGCGGTAGTATATAAACCAAAATTCTATACCCCCAATAGTCACTCCCATCGTCCTACTTTTAAACAAAGCAAGAAGTCTTCTTGAGTAAAAACAAAATCTCCTTTGACTTCTGTATATTTAGTCGGCCAGTTACAACTAAAGGGCAGGCTGTAAAGCCACGGCATTACACCATGGGCTACCGACCTAACCGGGGCAAGCCCAATCAGTACCCGCAGCTCACTATTAAGGGACGCTGGCTGGCTACGCTGGGATTTACCACAGGGAAGCCGGACAGTTGATTATCCGGCTGGCTAATGAAGGATAATTAGCTGGTATATAAAGTAAAATCTCGGCGTTGTTGGCCAAAATTTATATTTAAAACATAAATTCTTAGATTTAGTCAACTTCACCAATATACCAGTATTCAGAATAATAAGGCTTTCCTTCATCATCTTCACTTATTCTAAGAACACCTAGCTCTGAAAAACCATCAGGTAATCGTAAGTTCCATTCTTTGCATAAACTTCGTTCACTCAATAAAGTTATTTTACCAAACCGACTATATCCATTATGCGTATGTTCATTGAAATATTCCTCAGATGTGAATATACATAATTCACTTGAAAACATATCAGGCAATACAATGCAACAAGTAATTCTTATATTATTTTCGTTGTCTGGCTTCGCCTTATAAATGTTATAAGCTGCATCTATCAAATCTTGTGCACAGATAGATTGAATATTTTTATTAGTCTGTTTTCCTTGTACCAATGCTGAGTGCACTGGGATTTTTACATTCCAGTAACCGTAAGAATAATCATTTTCAGTGATAACAGGAAAATAGGTTCTATATGACTCGGACCATATTTTCAATGAGCGTAGTCTACGTGGTATACCCCGCAGTTTTTTATTGCTCAACGCTATTCTGCGCGTAGACATTTATAATTTCCTTCCTTTAGCCGCATCAGTTTTTGGCTGGTTTACCGTACCATCTAAGTTTAAGACAGCCTTAAATTTCCCTTTGTTATCAAAAACCTCAAGATGGTTTTTATGTTGACCATCAAGATATAGCTGATCACCTTTTTTAATCACTTGTCCAATATTGTTATTGGCTTTGTAAACACTCTGCCCCTGATATATTTGGCTGGTTTTTTGTGTACTATTTTTTATTTGAGCACCAAAACCGGGTTGAGTAAGAAATTCTTTCATATTCCCAACAACCCCCTGATTCGGTTGATACGATTACTTGTCTTTTCCAGCATCTATACCGCCTTTTGCTCCAGCCTTACTGATCTCCCCGGCAACTCCCGCAGACGCAGCAATCCCCGTCTGCCCCATAATCTTCACGATTTCCTGAGTCGTCTCTTCTGAGCCTCCAGTGACTTGGGCGCGATGAAGCACTAAATTGCGGGATGCATCAATATTTGACATCGCACCCCGTAGATCAGCCCATTCCCGCACTTCTGCCGGTGTGAGGGAATCCAGCCCCTGCATTCTGGCTTTTTCCTGAATTTCACTCATCCGGGCACTGTAATCACCTTGTAATGCCCGCAGCTCTTTGGCAATGGCAACACATTGCTCTGCACCGGTACAGCTTGTTATTCGTGCCTGAACCTTATCATATTCTTGGCGATACTTATCCCTGACAGTCGCACGACAACTGCTATCTCCCTGACAATTGACCAGTTCCTCACTCCTTGAACGATTCTGGTCAACGCTTAAATGATTATTGTCCACCGCATTCTTCCCGGCCTGGGCCCCGGTAGAGTCACCGACAATGCCGCCTGCCAGTCCCGCTTCCAACACGGAGCTGAATTAACTATTATCCCAGTGGACTTAGCTGACAACCCCAGCTTTGTGAAGGCTGGGTTGTTATTTAAAAGCCACTTAATACTACTTGCCCTTCTGTATAACTTTTAAAAATCCTACTTCTTATTTCAAATATACACTTAGTAAAATCGCTTATTGTTAAATTATATCCTTCATCTGTGATATTAATTTCTCCCAGAAAACGCAATGCTATTTCATCAGAAAATATTATGTTAAAACCCTCACTAGTTTCCTCAATTTTTTCAATAATATATTGATTATCAAAGGGTCTGCCATAAGGACCATCAGGGAGAAAAAAGTAAAGTGATTTTTTCTCTTTTACCCAATTTTCAACTATTTCTTTTGTGTTCATTTCTTAATTATCCAGTTATTGTCTAATGATGGTAAAAATATTTGCGTACCACCACCATGTAACGTTGGTTGAGTTCCTTTAGTTCCAATTTGTGCTGCTGCTGGTCCTTCATAATACTTAGTACCTTTGGGGATCTTTATAATGGCTTGGTTTTTAAAAGTATTACCCCATTCAGGTAAAACAGCGCTATCCATTTGAGACTGTAGCGGTCCTTTTGATGGTCGTGGAGTCCAAAAACGGCCATCAACTTTAGCAGAGCCGCCATAATCTCTGAAAAAATACATATCTGTTTCTGCCACTTTTTCAGTATAACTTCCGCTTCTGAATGTTGAAGCAGGAGCACGCAAATCATTAGGGTTTCCTAATGGGCCAATTTCATGTGGGCCATAAGATTTTATAGTTTTTGATACTCCTTGTTCTAAGTTTTTCGAGGCATTCTTCACCACATTAGCCGCTACAGCTTCGGATTTTGCTGCCACTGCTTCTGCCGCAGTTTTACCCACACCAATCACACCAGCTGCACCTACACCACCCGGAGTTAATGCTTCAGCGACCTGAATACCTGCATTATTCAGACAGATTGTCGGTGCGGCTTTACACCCTTCCAGAGCTGCTCGTGCCATCACAGCGATTTCAGGCGTAGCGGCCACAATCTGGGTGCCACCGGCTAACGCGATTCCTCCTGCGGAGACAATCAGATTGCCATCAGCTATACCTTTAGCAATATTAGCCTTACAGGTCGTGTCGCAGTCCGGTGTTTTAGCCAACCAGAATCCAAGGTCTGAACCAGCTGCTGCACCTAGGGCATTATTGTCCACAACAGTTCTAAAAAATCACCAGCCATAGTCATCTCTCATTATTTGATAAAATCTATCGTAAGCTGACTCTTCATTGGTAAAAACTTCCTTATATGTAATTTTCCCTCTGCTGTTGTATATAACATCCCAGACTCCATCATGAGGGTTAATACATAGGCACTCTCCTTCTTTCAACCCATCTAAACTGTAAATACCGTTAGGTACATTTTTATGTTCAAGGATGGATACTAATTCTTGCCTTGTCATTTCTTCTCTCCCAAGTAATGATTATCTAAATACCATTGAACAGGCTTAGGTAGTTCATATTGAGTTCCTTGCCCCTTTTGACCAAACCATGGCAATATCTTACTTTTTGAAACATCATCTATAGGTTTTAGAACTTTATACACATTATAAGGTGCATTTGCAGAATAAGATGGTAATGCCCTATTCTCAAATGGTATCCCCACTGGAGATGTAAATGTTCCTTTTGTTGAACCATACCTATCAATAATTGCCCCGTTTGGCAGCGTCACTTTCTCAACAGGGCCATAAGCTCCTCGATTTGGCGGCCAAATTCCAAGCGATTCCTGAACTGTCCCTTCCGCTTTACTAAATTTACCAAAATTAGAAGACTTGTTTGCTTTTTGACTTGCTATAACATTCCCTTTGACATGTTCAGCTAGCAAATCTCCGTTTCGATTAACCACTTCTGTCGACTGATATTTACTCAAAGACAGATACACCTTTGCTGCTGCAAACTGTATTAGCTTTGCTTCACTGTTTGGTATCCCACCGGCAACAATTTCCGCCGCTTTCTGTGGCGTCATCTGCTCATTTGATAACACGACATCCAACGGAACGCCAAAGAAGTTACCCCACGCAATAATCAAGCCTTTTGCCGGGTCCTGACCATCAGGGACTTGTCCTTTTAGATAGTGAGTTAAGGCTGCGTTTATTTCTTCCGGTGTTGCCCCGGATTGGGCCATTTTTTGAGCCAGCGAACCCGCACCTTCAAAATGTTTAGCACCTTCGGGACCAAACAAACTTCCCATGCTAAGGGCATTATTGTCCACAACAACCCATTCCATTGCGAAGTTGACCGCCGGACACCGATTTTCATAATACGATCAGTTAGTTACAACCGGTTTTCCTCGGTGCGATTCGATGCCCGGCCCACAATGCCCTGACACGACTTTTCAGCCTGATAAGCCATTTTGCTCCGGCGTAATCAACTACACCTTAAATGGTCAGATGGTTGTCCAACATTTACAATGTAGTTTACGAAACCAAGGCTTATATTCAGGCGACTGGAGTTGCTATATATCGTTCGAGTACATAGACTTCACTGACATCACATTCTGGGTAAATCCATTTTGCCCAGTTATCTATAATCCATTGAGTGCTTAATCCCCTTGTTTCAATTAAACTACATTCTGCTGGTAGTTTTACCAATATCAACCCAGCCTTATGTCCAGAAGTGACAATCAATCCGTAAGGGCGTTCAGTATTTGATAAATCAACTACCATAAAATCTACAAATTCCTCATAAGGCCATTGTGCGGGTAAGCGAAAAACGTTTCCGTGTCTTAAAGCATGATCCTGAATATCTATTAACTTCATTATATTTTTCATTACTATTTAACCTTTAAATCATGGCTACCTGACTTATCAATACTGTTATCTATGGGCCTCATCCCCATGTCAACTTCACCTTGATGTTTACCTGTCTTGGGATGTACTTGCTCGAAGCGGCCATGTTGAGTATCTAATGCATAGAGATAACCATCTTTCCCCTTATAAACATCCCGATTATTTAGTTTAGTTAACCGATTATCTTTAATCATTCCGTTTGATGAAATAACTTGAGCTGCCATTTGCTTGACTTGAGCTACACGTTCTCCTGGAGGGAGATTGTGTAAACTCTCTTCGAAGTGATTGACTTGTTGTCCATTAGGAAGTTTATCGGTATTTCCACTTTTTCCTTTTACTCCGTTCGCACCAATCTTACTAATTCCACCGGCCACTCCCGCAGACGCCGCAATTCCCGTCTGCCCCATAATCTTCACGTTTTCTTGGGTCGTTTCGTCTGAACCTCCGGTGATTTGGGCACGATGGAGCACTAAATTCCGTGATGCGTCAATATTCGACATGGCACCGCGTAAATCAGCCCATTCCCGCACTTCTGCCGGTGTGAGGGAATCCAGCCCTTGCATTCTGGCTTTTTCCTGAATTTCACTCATCCGGGTGCTGTAATCACCTTGCAATGCCCGCAGCTCTTTGGCAACAGCAACGCACTGGTCAGCGCCTGAACACGTTGTTATCCGTTCTTGAACCTGGTCATATTCTTGTCGGTATTTATCCCTGACGGCAGAACGGCAATTGGTATCACCCTGACAGTTGACCAGTTCCTCACTGCGTGATTGATTCTTCTCCACACTGAGGTGGTTATTGTCCACAACAACCCATTCCAGTGCGAAGTGAGCCAGAGAACAGCGATTCTCCCAATGTACTCAGTCAGACAGCGATTTTCCCAATTACTCAGTCAGTTATCACCAGATTTTCCCAGTACTTGTTGACTGCCGACCCCAAAACCCCCTGACGCGCTTTTCGCCCACGAAGGCCCGTTTTTTCCGCCGTGACCTTGTCAGGGGAGCGCCTTTTTCGGCAACGGGCGAACGTCGCCCAACTCGTTTGGGCGGCGGGCGCACGTTCTGCGGGCGCGGGCGGCACAGAGCCCGCAAGCGGCGCCCCTGCGACGCTCTGAGGCACCGGGGCTTCGGGTTGCGCATGGGCCTTGCATGACCTCGCGGTTTTGTTCAGGGAAGCCCCCCCGGGGGGCTGCACGGGGCGGCGATGGCGAGCACGGGTACGAGCAACGAAGCGCAGCGCAGTGTGAGCCGCGCGCAGCCAGTGAAGCAGGGTTGGGGCGGGGGGCGATAAATTAGCGGAGGCCGCCAGGCCGACCTGCCTTCGGGGGGGTGACTGGAAGATAACGCGGCAGCTAAAGAAGAACTCGGGGTTGCCGATGGCCGGCTCAGACGCTGACAGCAGAAGGCGTCAGCCTTGTGCGCCGCACCCTCCGATGCTAACCCGCGGGGGCGCCAGACATAATGCCAATTATACGCATTAAGCCGCTCATTCATGTTCAGGCTGTTACCCTTGCTCACCGGCGCAGTGCGTATAATTCCCCTGCATTATGTTGAATAGGCGTTGGGCGGCCTGTATCGCCTCAGCGGGGACGCCAGCGGTTAAGCCGCCTGACGACTATTTACCCCCGCGTGCGCCGGGGCTGACGGGCAGTCCGGCCACGGTCTGCCCCCACTCCGCACCCGCCCAACTCAACGGGGGCGGGCGGACAGTCAGCGGATATCGGGGTGTCAAGTCGGCGTCGGGCTGTCCGGCGGCGTGTCAGCTTCGGCGTCAGCTTCGGCGTACAGGTCGGCCAGTAAACCCACCTCATCGGCGTCGCTGACTTTTTCGTCGGCCATTTGCTCCGCCGGGTGGGTGCTGGCATGTACCGCCTGCAAGGCCCGGATAGAGACCTGCGTATACACCTGGGTGGATTCCACGCTCGCATGTCCCAGCATTGCCTGTATCCAGCGCAGGTCTGCGCCGTTCTCCAGCATCTGGGTTGCCATCGCGTGCCGGAACAGGTGACAGCTCCCCTTTTTCTCAATGCCGGCGGCCCGGATATAACCGCTCACGGCATTCGTGATACCGTTCGGCTGCAACCCGTCCAGACCGTCCATCGCCACGAACAGCGATTGAAGGTCCGGGGTGACCAGCAGTTGCGGGCGAACCTGTTGCTGATAGAACTGGAGCCAGCTTAAGGCCCGTTCGCCGAGGGGCAATACCCGGTCTTTATTCCCCTTGCCCTGCCGGATGGTCACCGTTTTGCGTGCCCCGTCAATGCTGTAGATATCGAGCCGGGCCGCTTCACTGCGCCGTATCCCCGTTGACCAGAGCAGTTCCATCAATGCCCGGTCGCGTGCGCCCTGCAACGTATGCGGGTCAGGCAGCGACAGGATATGCTCGATTTCATCAATGCTCAGGATATATTTTGGCAGCCGTTTTTCTTCCCGCGGCAATTCAATGTCCGCTGCCGGGTTCGCCAGTATCAGGTTCTGTTTCGTCAGCCATTTGAACCACACCTGCAACGGCTGCAACTGCGTGCGCTGGGTGCGGATACTCAGCGGCTCCCCGTTGGTCTTGCGGTACTGGTACAGGTAGCGCTGGTAACGTTCCAGTATTGGCCGCGTGATATCAGCGGCAGAGTACAGGCCCCGTTCGGTGGCCCACAGGATAAAGCGGTAAGTATGATGGGTCTGCACTTTCAATGTCGTCTCCGACCAGTTCCGCTCCTGCCGCCACGCCACAAAGCGCAGCAGCAGCGCATACAGGCTTTTTGGGTCATGCGCTGGACCCACCGGCTGACGGTAGACGTCATCGACGGTCAGGAGACTTCCTTTGCGCGGTTTACGGTTTGCCATGATTGACCTCCGGTTGAGATTGAGTGGCGGGCGCAGACAAGGGGCGCGTTTTCTTTTTTCCTTTTATCACTGTGTCTTCCGTTACCCCGACTTGCGGCACGCTGAACCCTTGTTCTGTCTGCCCTGATGGGGATTTTTTCACCCCAGACTTGACCCTAACTTGACCCAGACTTGAGGCAGACTTGCGTTCATTTAAGTCAGACTTGCTCTCATGACCTGTCGGGATGGCTTCCGATGTTTTATCCCTGTCGGGCACGGGCAATGCGTCTCTGTGATTATTTTCCTTAATAATAGCGTTTTCATCTGCCCGGACTTGTGCCCCCGCTGACTCTTGTGCTGTCCGGGCTGATGCGGGTTTTTCTTCCCCAGACTCAGGCCAAACTTGCCCCGGACTTGGGGAAGACTTGCGACCTTCCGGGTCAGACTTGCGTTCACTGCCGGCGGTTTCTGAGTCCGGTTCTCCGACATCCAGCAGGCCGCACAGGTGGGCTGCGCCGTTGTCTTCCCCGTCCCACAGCAGTTCATAATGCAGCAGGTGTCCCCGGCTGCCGCCATGCAACAACAGGTATTCCATTTCCGTCAGCCGTTGACAGTGGTTCTTGAGCTGGCTGTCGCTCCAGTGGGTAAAGGCGCGGATATCCCGCCGGGTAAAGCGCACTTCGTTTGGCTGGCAGTGTTGGATTTGCGCTTGTGCGTTCACCATCTCTTGTATCAGCAGTAACAGCTTACGCGTCTGCGGCGGCATTTCATCCAGCGTGCGCCCCAGCACCTCATGCGCCAGCCGGTTGGCGAGGGTAATGTCGTCTTGGGTGATTTCGATATATTCGATGACCTGTCCGCGGTGGGTCGTTTTCTTCACTTCACGTTGATACTGGTGCAGCAAGGCAATGGCCTGTATCAGCGTCAGGTATTTCATATGGTCGCGCCGCATCCGGGTTTTGTCTGACAGGAACGTCAGTTGATGGGCGTAGGGATTCACCACTTTCAGCGGCCTTAACAAGCGCTGGGCGTTCTGGTGTAACTGCGTCAGATAACCTTTCTCTGAGTCAGCCAGCAACCCTGCCAGTGTCTGACGGTGCCGTTGCATCGCGTGGATGGCTTGCGTCTGTTCGCGCGATTCGTTGACCGTCAGCACCAGACAGCGGTTCAGCAGCTCTTCATCCACATCAATGGCCGTCGTCGTTAACATCAGCATGACCGGTCCCTGCACCTTGTATTCCCGCGTCACCAGTTCGCCGCTCTGTTCGTTTTTGCCGGTGCTGGCGATTTTCAGCTCGCCGTCGGACTGTAACAGTTTCAGGGCATAGGCCGCCTGCCGCACGCCTTCCTCTTCCGCTATCGCCAGTATTTTGTGTTGCAGGCTGGTTTCTCCCAGATAGTAGAGGCTCTGCCCGGTCATCGCCGAGTACTGGATACGCTCCTCTTCCGGCATCAGGTTCAGCACCGCCTCCATCAGGCTGCTCTTGCCTGCCGCGCTGCTGCTCTGGATTAACACGGCCAGCGGTTTATCCAGTTTGCGCGAGACTGCCGCCAGATACCCGGTCAGCAGATTGGTCGATTCGCCGACCACGCCACAGGCGGCCATGTCGTTGATAATCTGTTCTGTCAGGTTTGGCGATGTCAGCAACGCCAGCGCGGCGGCTTCATCTTCTGCGCTGACCGTGACTGCGGTTGTCCCTGAGGCTTCGGCGTCGGCCTGCTGTTGCGCGTCCTGTTGCTGCTCCAGCATCAGCAAGACCCGCCCGGCTTCGCGTTTGATGACCGACAGCTCGCATTCCAGCTCTTGCGCCGCCGTGCTGATGTAGTTCTGACGATGCCGCGCGTGATACATGTCCAGTGTATCCACATGGAACAGGCCGGACGTTTCATCCCGCACCTGCACATTGACTTTCATCACATCGGGCACCGGCGATTTTTTCATCCCCCGTATCCGCCAGACCCGGGGCCCGCTTTTCATCAGCAGTTCACCGCAGGCCGTGCGCTCACAAGGCACGGGGGCAACAGTCAGCTCTGGTGGGGCGGCTAAGGCAGCCGGTTTAGCCACATCTGCATTGTGAGGCTTTTCCGTCATATCTGACGAGACGGGCCGCTCATGACTGAACACCGCACCTGGTGCCGTTCCCTGTCCCAACCAGACCGCCTGTTGCAGGGCCAGCCCCAGCGCATGTTCGGCGTTGCCACTTTTGACGGCATAGTCATTGACATCCATGCCCGGCGGGAACTGCACCCGCCACGCCTCAATGCCGGATTCCAGTAAGTCAGCCGCCACACTGGCCGCGCCACGGTCTCCGGCCTCGTCCCGGTCAAAGGCAATCAGCACCCGTTTCACGCCGTGATACTGCAAGGCGTCGAGGTGATCGCGGTTAAAACCGTTCACGCCGTAGGCGGCGATCACGTTGCGGAACCCGGCGCACCAGAAGGTCATCGCATCGATCAGTGCTTCGCACAGGATGATTTCCGAAGCCGCTTTCATCGCTTCCTCGTTCCAGACCCCGGCCAGTGGCGACGGCAGGTACAGATGCTTCGGGCTGTCTTTCAGCACCTTGTAATCCGGCTGGGTTCGGCGGCCATACAGTTGCAGCACCCGCCCGCGGCTGGCTACACTGGCCGATTCGGCCCAGCCGATCACCGGCACCACGACGCAGCCCCGGAAGTGATCCTGCCGGGTGGTCGTACGCAACACGCCCAGACCCGATAGCTTGTCACGCAGTTGCTGGCCTTCCTGACTGCTTTTGGACGGCAATAACCCCGCTGAACCGCCGATCCCGTGATGGCCCGCGTACCCCAGCTTAAAGTGACTGACCAGTTCAGGATGATTGAGTCCGCGTCGTTCCAGCCATTCTTTCGCTTCCGGTGACGCCAGTAAATTCTGATGATAAAAATCAATCACCTGGCGCAACAGCGCCTGCCCGTCATCGTCCAGATCGGCCAGTTTCGGGCGCGGCAGGGGGGCCGCCTGTGATTCCGGCTGGGCGGCTAAAGAAGAAGCGGCCACCACGGCATTGTCCATGTCCGGTAACCCGGCCAGTTCCCGCAGCCGGCGGATAGCAATTTTCAGCGTCACCCCTTCCGTTTGTATCACCCAGTCCAGCACCGACCCGGCGGCCCCGCAGCCAAAGCAGTGATAGAGGTTCTTGGCCGGTGAGATGACCATTGAGGGGGTTTTCTCGTTATGGAAGGGACAACGCAGCACATAATCCTCACCGCGTTTTTTCATCGGACGGCCTTGTTTACGCGCCAGCCCCAGCAACGAGACGGTTTGCTTTAAGCGGGCTAAATCGGTATCGGGAATGCGGGTCATAAGTCTTTCCTTTTGAACCTTGTCAATAGACATGTTTGCGATATATAATAATCGCATAAAAGAGATTTTACAACAGCCAGCTAAAAAGGAAGGGGTACAATGGCGGACATTTGTGTTTTGCAAACAGGTATTGATATGTCCGTATTTTCTGAACGGCTTAAGATGCTCAGAGAAGCTCGGGGATTAACCCAATCACGGCTTGCCGAGATGATTGAGGTACTGCCCAGAGTGTATAACCGCTGGGAGCGGGGACACATCGTCCCTCAACTGGAGTCCTTGATTAAGCTAGCTGATGTTTTACAGGTTTCTCTTGATGAACTGGTTGGCCGCCGCGAGACCAGCAAAGATGTGAAGATACGTAACCACATATTGCATGAACTCTGGCAACAGGCTGATTCGTTATCCGATGAGGAGCAGAAGGCGTTGATTATGGTGATTGACAGTTTTGTTACCAAGTCAATGATGGAAAAAGTTGTTATGAAGAGCGCCAAGCGCTGAGATGACGCGGCTACCATGAGTTCGGACCTCATGATGGCCGCTGACCACACAACCAACTATGTAGGAGTTGATTTATGGCTGAACGCGATTGTAATGCAAACTCAGACAGTTCGAAAGTCCAGCGCCGCTATAAGGTCGGCTATATCAGCCGATGTCACGCCGATCGCCACACTGGCATGACTCGCTATTACAGCCAGCATCCCAGTTTGCACCTCAAGGGCAACTGGCTGCAAGAAGCAGGCTTTGCCACCGGACAGGCGGTGCAGGTGAGAGTTGAACGGGGACAATTGATTATTCAAGTTGTTACGGAGGATTGAGTTTGCAGCTGGAAAGTTAAAAAAGATCGAAATTAGCGCAGTGAGCAAGCTTTCTGCGCTAATTTGGTCATTGAGATCACATAATTAATTTTCTAAATGACCTCACTTTCCTCATAAGTTAATTCTATGTTAATGGAAGATAATATTTCGTTTACTCTCTCCATAAAATCAATACATTCCTGAGGAATCTTGTACTGGAAAAACACTTTAAACGTTATATTCCTACCCTGAGCATCTGGGAGTTTTTCGTATATTTCTCCGCTTTCAACAAATGCAATATATCTATTAATTTTTTCTTGCAATTTAAAGAGGTGTTCATTAATACAAGATGACCATTGCAAATGATCAGTTATAACCAAGATTACCTGCTGGGAAACTATATCCTCTTGGGTCATTGTAATTAAATCAATTTTATTTATATCTTCTACAGACATATAGCCTCCTTAATCATCCTTTGCTTTTGGCCTTACTATTTCAACTTCTGTCGGTGGTATCTTAGTTCCACTTTCAAATCCCGGCCTACCTTTCCCAACAACTGTACCTCCGCTCTCTTTCAGTTCTGGAAAACCTGTCTTTTGATTCTTTGTTAATGGTGCAGTTTGAGAACTTTTACATTCTATGCACTTGATAGATCCATCTCTATCTTTAGCCATAATATCAACCCTAACTTTGGTCCCTTTATTTGTCTCTATGGTAACTTCCCTAACCGGGGTTTTTAATTTAGGGTCTTGTTTTAACTTATCATAAACAGATTGTTCGAATTCCTTACCTTTCTCATAATTCTGCCATATTTGTGAATCAGAGTTAGGTGATTGAACTTTTGTTTTCACGCCATTTTCAAACGTATAGTACCCACCGTTGTTACTATAAATCGTGTTTCCTGAGGCATCTGCTTTTCCTGTATTGCCATAAACACTACCTTTTGGCCCGATAACTGAATTCCCTTTTGGAGTATAACCAGTAGGTAATGTTGCGCCTTTTCCGACTATATTTATAGAAGTTCTATTAGCTTTTGCCCCAATAATTCCCGTCGCTGTCTCCAGCAACGTCAGGTTCCGCTGCTCTTCCTTCACGTACTGCGCCGCATCGGCTTTGGATAACCCGGCGTTTTCCAGCTCTTTTCGGCGCAGTTCCGTGTTAAAGAACCCGGAGAGTGGTCCGCCGCCGCCATTTAACCAGCTGCTCTGCTCTGAACGGCCTAGCTTGTCATTGGCACGATAGCCCGAGACCGCCAGTTCTTTACCCAGTTCATGGTTGATAAAGGCCAGCTCTTCGCGGCTCAACTCGCCATTCAGCGCCATCTGTTTCAGGGTATTGATAGTCGCATCACTGGCCTGCCGATATTCCGTCCAGACCCCTTTACGGCAGCTGTCATCCTGACATGAGGCCAGTTTATCGCGCATGTCCTCCACTGACGGCAGACCTTTATCCAGAATGCGCTGGCTCAGTTCTTTGGCCTTGCCGCACGCTTCCGGTGACATCGTGCTGCAATCCCCCAGATTTCGGGAGGCCAGCGCATTATTCTCAATT
>NZ_AYSJ01000001.1 GCF_000517265.1 Photorhabdus khanii NC19 | reverse complement strand
GCATTCTTCCCAGTCTGAGCACCCGTGATAACACTCCCGGTCGAATCACCCGCAATCCCGCCCGCCAGCCCGGCGGCCAGGGTAGAGAGGGTACTGATAGTTTGTTTCTGCTCTTCACTTAACTCACTGACCTTAACTTTATCTCCGTAAAGCTGTTTAATCAGGACCTGCGCCGCCAGCTCACCGGAAGCCGCGCCAGCTGCCCCTGCAAGGGCACTGCCACCACTGGCTTCAGCGGCAACGGCTCCCAAAATCGCATGGGCCAGTGTATTGGTCGCGATATCGACTTGATGGGTTTGCGGGTCAGTGGTCAGGTCTTTAATCACCCCGGCCAGATACGGTGAAGCCCCGCCTGCCAGCCCCTGTTTCAAGTCACCCCCGGCCAGCCCCTGGAGAGCCGCTGTTGTCGCCTGTAACGCTTTCTGATATTTACCTCCCGTCCCGAAGCCGGATTCATTCAGCGCCTGAGTGTAAGCGGTGTCGTAGAGTTGCTTTTTGATGTCATCCTCGGTCGGGTGGCGGTTGCCCGCTTTTACCCGCTTTTCTTTTGCCGCCGCTTTGTCTGATTCATGAATATTGGCGATTTTCTCCTTCGCCGCCTTCGTAGCGATTATCGCCCCTTCCGTACTGGCAATATCCCTTGCCTGCGCCCCGATTTCGCCTATCAGTTGCGCCTGTTTCAGCCGCTGCTGCTCTTTCTCTTTATCAAAGATAGGACTCAGGGCATTGCCGGCGTTATCAGTATCGCGGCTCAGGGTACGGATATCCTGCTGTTGAGCCGCCTTATCCCGGATAATCACCGTGCCGTCACTGACGGCCGCCTGAGTTGTACTTTCAGCATGACCCGCCTTGTTTGCGCCCACCAGGGTATTGGCCGCCAGATTGTTCAGTAACTGACTCCCCACCGGTCCACCGGTACTGAGTCCCGCGCTCTGGTGCTCGGTTTTGAAATCAGCCTGGTTGTGAATAGTCTTAAAGCCCAGGGTGCCGGTATCCAGCGTGTTGTTGGCTTTGTCTGCGGTGCTGGCAATGACCGCGCCGTCAAGCTGGGTGTGTTCACCCACGTTCACCTGATAGCCGCCTTTCCCCGCATACAGCCCGGTTTGCTCCTTTACGCTGTCAAAGTTGCTGTGGAGTTTGTCACGGCTGGCGCTGAGGCTTAAAGTCCCGCCCGGTTGCGGGCCGACCGTGACACTGGCTCCGGCGCTGGTGTTCTGCTGCTGACTGTCATAGCGGTTGCTGTCTTGTTCGCTACTGAGCGTCAGGTGACGTTTCACCTCGGCGGTAATCTGTTCGCCGCTGACTTGGGCCCCTTTGAGCGTGGCGTCCCGGCCACTGTTCAGGGTGACAGTCTGCCCCGCCTGTAACGTGGTGTTATTGTGACTGACACCGTTGCCGCTTTCACGGCCTTTACCCTGATTGACGCTGGCCGAGACATTCAGGCCGGTGCCCCCCGGTCCCGCGGTCAGGCCCACGCCCAGTGAACTGCCGTGGCGGCTGTTTTTGCCGGTAGTCTGCTCGCTGTTCTGGCTGGAACGCAATTGGATGTCCCGGCTGGCATTGAGTTGCAGGTCTTTACCCGCCTGTAACCAGCTGCCCTGAATGCGGATATCCCCGTTCGGTCCTGATGAGCCTTTGCTCCCCCCGTTAGCCGTCATCGTGAGATTCTCTCCGGCGGTCAGGTGGCTGCCCTGTTGCGTGGTCTGGTGTTGCTGCTGCTCTGAACGGGCGGACTGGCTGCCGTAAGACAGGCTGAGGCCCACCACATTGTTATTGCTTTTGTCGTCACCGCCTTTGGCTTCCGCCAGCCGCGCCGCCTGAACCGCCTGCACACCACTGAGGGCCGCCTGGGTGTTCTGCAAGGCTTTAACCCGGCTGTCCTGCGTTTCCTGGGCCTCATGGGCCGTTTGCACCACAGTGTTGATAGCCGAGCCTGCGGCCCCACTGAGCGCTAATGTCAGACCGCTCTGTTTTTGTTCAGTTTTGGTCAAGACCGTGTGATTGTTTTCTGCACTGGTGATATTGACGCTCTGACCGGTGAGGGTCAGGTCTTTACCGGCGACCACGTCACTGCCGTGAACCTGGAGCTGTTCTCCGGCGTTGAGCGTGACATTGCCCTGGCTGCTGCCCACGGTGCTGCCTTTGGTTAACTGGCTGTCACGGTCAGTGGTGGTTTTTTGGCTGGCTTTGCCTACAGTGAAGCCTATCCCCCCGGTGCCCATCAGACCGGATTTTTTCTCCTGCCGTAAATGGGTTTCCTGATGGGTTTCCGCTGCGGTGGTGACCGTGAGCTGATGACCGGCGTTTAGGCTGACATCCTGGGTGCCTGCCACATTGCTGCCGCTGATATGCAGGTCGTGACCGGCCTGGAGATTCACTTTATCGCCACTGAATGTGGTACTCAGTGCTTGCCGGTCATGCACTTCATCATGGGTTTCCACTGACGATTTCGACAGCCAGCCTTTGCTGGTTTGTTTACTGTGTTCCACTAAGTCTGAGGAGGCTGTACCGGTTGTCAGCATCAGGTCATTTCCGGCCCGCGCCGTCAGTTGTTGACCGGCATTAACATGGGCAGCAGTGGCCTTCAAGTCATGCCCGGCTTGCAGTGTCACATCACCTGCGCCGGTTATCTGGCTGCCGATATCCTGTTGTTGGGTCAGATGGCGGGTGTTACCGCCGCCCCAGTCGCCGCTTTCTGTGTGTTGCGTGTTTAAGGTCTCCAGCGTCAGGTCATGGCCTGCCGTTATCTCGGTGTGGCCGTCTTTACCGGCATTCTTCACCTCACTGGCGGTTAATTGCACATTGTTGATGGCGCTCAGCGATAAGGTGCCCTTATCGTTCCGCACATAAATCCCCGCCGGACGGTCCAGCCAACGGTTAGCTTCATCTCCGCGCACCGTCGATGCACTGGTGATATCGCGGCCTTTCAGGGTCACCCGGTCATTTCCCTGAATCTGGCCGCCCCGGTTAGTGAGAGTCTGTTGGGCAGTCAAATCGACTTTGCCTCCGCGAATAAAACCGTGGTTGGTCAGGTTGTTAGCGGTCAGTTGGGTGACGTCGCGTCCGCTGACTGTGCCGCTGTTGGTGATATCGCCCTGACTGTTGAGCGCCACGGTATTACCGGCCAGCAAGGCACCCTCACTGCTTAGGTCGCCCTGACGGACTCGCGCATAAACCTGCGGCACGGTGACCACCTCGGCAGAACCATCCGGCAGGGTCACGGTTTGGTTAGTCAGCCAGATAATATCGGAGGTCAGCAACGCCATCTGCGCCGGGCTGAGGGCGACACCCGGCGTTAATTGTTGCTGTTTGCCAAAGGTGATACCCGCATCCATCAGGGCTTTAAACTGGGCTTCGTCGTTATTATAGCCGGACAGATAACGCTGGCCGGTCAGCTGGGTAATCTGCTCCCGCACCAGCCGCTGTTCATAGAACCCGTCGCCTAACCGTTTGTGCACTAACGCCGGGTCATGGGTGAGTTGCTGCTGCATGTAGTCCGAGCCCAGCCACTGTTTATACTGGGTGAATTTCGGGTCGGTCTCCACCAGATAGTGGCTGTCACTGCCCGGTTGTACGGTATACAGGCTGTTATCCGGTAATCGGGTATCGGGCGTGATAACGCGGATGACCGGGTCAACAGTGTGTCCTTTGACGATTTCCGGGGGCAACGTCAGTTCAAACGGCTGACCGGGCGGCAGGACTAAGGGCTGGCCGGGCGGCAAGACTAAAGGCGGGTCGGGCGGCAGGACCAAGGGCGGGGGGGTTATCCCGGCAACCGGTTTCACGGCGGTGGGGGCCTGTTGCACTTGCCCGGTCTGGCGGTCCGCTATTGGGATACCGGCGGCCTCTGGCTGGGTATGGTCCTGCCAGGCCAGGGCTTTTAGGTCAATCGTTTCTGTCACTGGAGCAGGGTCATAATTACTGCGACTTTTCCCCTGTGAAGTTTTGGTGCCGAGCCGGTGCCAGCGTTTGGTTTTTTTGGCGTACCAGTGGGTCTGGCGACCTTTATCAGTGGTGATACGTTCGCCCTGAGTGGCAATATTGTGCAGCTTGCCAATTTCACCGCCTAGCGCACCGCCGGCCACAATTTGGCTATCGTGATTGGTGATCTGCGCACTGTTGAGCGTCATATTGCCCCCGGCCAGAATTTTACCGGGGTCACTCTGTTTGACCTGGGTTTCCTTGACAGTACGGGTGTATTGATATTCGTAAAAGTTATTACTGCGGCTGCCGTCCGGCATGATGGCATCGTGCACGCCGTATTTGTTGCGGTGGGAGGTGTCCACCTGTGACCAGTCATAGCGGGCAGTCTGTCCGCTCAATACCGCGTCGTGATGCGGCGATTTTTCCGTTTCGACGACCTGGGTGACCAACCCGGCGTTGGTGTTGTGAATCTGGTCAGCCTGAATCGTCAAATTGCGCCCGGCTTCCATCGTCGCCGCGTGATTATTGAGCTCCCTCGCCTGACGGGTCGCCGTCAGGGTATTATCCAACTGGCCGCCGATGCGCATGTCGCCCACGCTGTAAATCTGCGCATGATGCTGGTTGTTGAGCGTGCCGGTGCCGATATCCAGCCGGTCACGCGCCGCTATGACGGCGGCTTTGCCGTCCTGTGCGGTGTTATTCAGCGTGCCCGTCTGGAGGGCGAGCTGGTCGCCGTAAATGCGCCCGGTGCCCGTATTATTCAGGGTGTTGGCCGTGAGATGAGTCAGGTCACCGTCAATCAATCCGGTGTTATTCAGGGTATCGTGGACATTGATTTGCGTTTGTCCGGCGCTGATTTCGCCTGACGCGCTATGGGTGAGATTCTGTGCGTCAAGATGCAGCGCCTGACCCGCTTTTATCTGGCGGTCATTGAGAATATTGCCGGTCGTTTTCAGGGTCAGATTGCCATTGGCCGCGGTGTTGCCGGTATGGTGAAAATCCTCGGTTAACGTGACGGCCATATCGCCCTGCGATAACAGTTGGCCGTCACCACTCAGGGCCCCGGCGCTAATGTCAGCCTGTTTCCCGGCAATCAGGGTTCCCTGTCGATTGTGAATCACCAGATGCGGTTGCTGAGCCTCACTTTTGACCGTGAGCTGTCTGCCCGCAGAGACCAGCCCCTGGATATTATTCAACGTCTGGCTGATGTTCGCTTGCAGGTGGTGAGCGGCCCGTAAAGCGCCCCCGGTATTATCTGCCTGTTGGGCGTTTATCGTCAGATTTTGGGCTTCCACCCCGTTATCCGGCTGCGCCGTCTCGTGGTTAATCAGGTGAGCGGTGTTCAGGGTGAGTTGCTGACCACCCCGGATCAGGCCGTCGGTGTTGTCGGTTTTTTCCTGCACGTTAAGCGTGGTATCGCCCACCGCCTGTACCTGACCGTGACGATTGTCGAGCCGTTGGGTTTTCAGGTTGAGC
This sequence comes from Photorhabdus khanii NC19, assembly GCF_000517265.1. GTDB lineage: Bacteria > Pseudomonadota > Gammaproteobacteria > Enterobacterales > Enterobacteriaceae > Photorhabdus > Photorhabdus khanii. The sequence goes on along the minus strand of NZ_AYSJ01000001.1, from coordinate 5,450 downwards.
CTGTCTGCCGACAACAATTTGCCGTCCCGGTTATCGGTCTGCGCCTGTCGGGTGTCGATAGCCAACTGTCCGCCTTGAAGGTGGCCCTGACGATTATCCAGCTGGCCGCTGGTCACGGTGGTGATGTCATCACCCAGAATACGCCCCTGCTGGTTATCCAGTAACTGCCCGTCAGTATCCAGCGTCAGGGCGTCTGCGGATTGTAAGGTGCCTTCGCGGTTTATCAGTTGCCGGCTGTGAATGTCCAGTCCGCCATTCCCCGCTACCCTGCCGCCGGTGTTATCGACGTCGCCGGTGCGCAAGGTTAAATGCCCGCCACTCAACAACTGGCCCGCTTTTTGGTCGGTATTGCGGGTATTAGTCAGCCAATGGCCGTGGGTATCAATGGACATCTCGCGACCCGCCTGTAACAGCCCCGCCGTATTATCCAGCTGGCCGCTGGTAACCGTGGTGGCACCCTCACTCAGAATACGCCCCTGCTGGTTATCCAGTAACTGCCCGTTGGTATCCAGATCCAATGTGTCTGCGGATTGTAAGGTGCCCTCGTGGTTTATCAGTTGCCGGCTGTGAATGTCCAGCCCGCCATTCCCCGCTACCCTGCCGCCGGTGTTATCGATGTCGCCGGTGCGCAAGGTTAAATGCCCGCCACTCAACAACTGGCCCGCTTTTTGGTCGGCATTGCGGGTATTAGTCAGCCAATGACCGTGGGTATCAATGGACATCTCGCGACCCGCCTGTAACAGCCCCGCCGTATTATCCAGCTGGCCGCTGGTGACCGTGGTGGTGCCCTCACTCAGAATACGCCCCTGCTGGTTATCCAGTAACTGCCCGTTGGTATCCAGCGTCAGGGCGTCTGCGGATTGTAAGGTGCCGTTGTGGTTGGTGAGTTGCCGGCTGTGAATGTCCAGTCCGCCATTGCCCGCTATCTGTCCCTGAGTATTATTGAGCGCGGCGCTGATCAACACGGTTTTGCCGTCCGCCACGATTATCCCGCCCGTGTTATCAACATCGCCGGTGCGCAGAGTTAACTGCCCGCCGCTTAACAACCGGCCTGCTTTTTGGTCGGCATTGCGGGTATTAGCGAGCCAATGGTCGTGAGTATCAATGTCCATCTCGCGCCCAGATTGTAACAACCCCGCCGTATTATCCAATTGACCACTGTTTACCGTCAGGGTGTCTTCGGCTATCACCTGTCCGGCGTTGTTGATGAAAGGATGACCGTGGGTCTGGCTGTTAATGTTTTGCGCCAGCAACACACCCTGCGTGTTATTCAGTGTCTGGCTGGTCGTGATCAGTCGGGTTTTGGCTTCAAGATGACCGTGGGCATTCTGAATGGCTTTGCCAACAGTGAGGGTGGTGCTGTCCCCGGTGGCAACAATGCTACCCTGACTATTATCCAGTTGGGCAGCCCTGAGCTGGAGTGCATTGCCCGCTTCCAGCTGGCCCGACTGATTGTCCAGGGTGTCTTTGATGGTCAATGCCAGCGTCCCTTTTTCGGCGGCCACGATGTGACCGTGACGATTATCGACGGTCGTTGCCTTCAGGTTCAGGTTACCGTTGCCGGCAATGGTGCCATTCTGGTTATCCAGTCGCCGGGTGGTGAGGGACAGGGTGTCTTTGCCCTGTTGTTGCATGACACCGCGTTGATGGCTCAGGGTGTCAGCGTTGATAGTCATCTGTCCGGCCTGAGTTTCAGCCTCGTTCAGTTGCAGGTCACCGGCCTGTATGGTCAGGGCACCATTGGTCAGCAGTTTGCCCTTATCACCCAACCACCGTTGGGTATTGAGTGACAGTTTCCCGTTGCCCGCCAGTTGCACTTGACCTTGAGTGTTATTCACCGTTTGCGCGGTCAGGCTCAGATTATCCCCCTGACTGGCAATGTTGCCCTGCTGGTTGTTAAGCGTGTCAGTGGTTATCGTGAGCTGTTTGCCCCGGCTGAACAGGGTACCGCCACCGTTATTCAGGGTGCGCGTGTTAAGCGTCAGTTCACCGGGACCGGTCTGGTTAATTTTTCCCAGCTGGTTAGAGATATCAGGCGTAGTGAGGTGGATTTCCCGCGCCACCAGTTGGCCGCCGTCGTTGTTAAACTGGCCCGGTGTTTTCGCCGTCAAACGGTTGGCGTTGACGGTGGCGTGAGCAGTACTTATTCCCGATTGACTGGCGGTGAGTTGAATCTGGCTGGCTGCGGTCTGACTACCGCTCAGATCAATCTGGCGGCTTTGAATGGCTAGCGTATCGGTCGCCAGATTTTTCCCGCCGGCCTGAACGTACTGTGCAGTCAGGGTCAGTGAACCAGGTCGGGTGGTGTTGCCGTTATCATCCAGCCCGGCGGCCCACACACTGTTATGGCTGCTGTGTATCGTGTCCGCGGTAACGGTGGTATCACCACGCGCTTCCACCCGGCCCTGATTATTCAGCGTCCCTTTGGCGTGTAAATTCACCGTCGATTGTGACAGCAATTTGCCTGTGTTCGAGATATTAGAGGAAGCGGTTAATTGCAACGCATCACGGCTGCTGAGGGTGCCATTGTTCCCAATCCACCCATCTGCGGTAATATGCACTTCACCCGCCGTCGCACCGATGTTACCGGCGTTATGCACCCCCACACCCGCTTCGGTGCCTATCAACCTAATTTTATGGGCATACATGCCGCCCAGTGCCGCTACATCCAACGCAAACTCCGGGGACTTTTTATTGTCAGCCGATTTTTTTTCAATTTGCTGGTGCGCGGCATCCACAATATTGCGCCCGGTGGTTACTTTCAGGTCCTGCGCATGTAATTTGGCGTTAATCGCGACGGAGCGGGCAATAATATCGGTGTAACTTTGCTGTGTGCTGTCCATGCCGTGCCCGTCAATCCGTACTTCCCCCTGATTGACATCAAAGCCTTTCAACCGGCCCTGTTCCATCAGCGCCTCGCCGGTGGTCAGCGTGGTACGATGCGCGTTGATAAAGCCACAGCCGTTGCAGGTGATACCGGCGGGGTTAGCGATAACCACTTCCGCTTTGCGGCCAGCCACTTCGATCCAACCATTGAGGTGACTGGGATCGCGACTGTTGACTTCATTGAGGATAATTTTCGCTTCCCCTCTGGCGAGCCAGGGGTTACCGGCCACCATCCCACCGAGTTGCGTCTGAGTGGTGTTAGCGCTGTTATTGAGGATAACACCCTGTTTATCCACATCAAACTGACGGTAGCTATTGTGGGAAACCCCATCAGCACTGGGTGTCTGGATATTGACCTGCGGTGTGCCATTGGCACTGTGAATGAGGGTCGGCTGTTGATGGCCCGGCGCCTGTCCATCCGCCACGATATTGGCCTGAGCCGTCAGCGATACACCGCCGAGGGCTAACAAGAGACTGAATCGTAACGCGGTGAGTCGGCAACGACACGACGGTAGAGATGGGCGACGAGTGCGGCACCCTGTTCGTCCTCGTCCGACACGCGCTATCTCTGCTACCACCATCCACATCTGGCGGGCCTGATTAAAGATAATACGATACAACTGCTTGTTCATGACGTTTGCTCCACTCACACGCTACACACGGGCAGCGTTGTTATTCTGAATCAGTACTGCCAATACAGGTTGAATCCGGCCGTGACGGGGGAAGTTTGGAAACCGGCGGGTTTGGACAGCGGAACACCGACAAACAGGTCGTAGCTCACCCCTTTCAGGCTGCCTCGCCAGCCCAGAGCACTGCCCGCCAGGTGTTTTCCGAGCAGCGCGTCACTGCCCCGTCCGCCCACTTCGCCATAGTCGATCCCCAGATACAGCGATTGCCCACGCAGCGGGGTTTGCCAGTCCAGTTCGTTCCGGCTGTACCAGCCCCGATCAGCGGATAAGGTCAACTCGCCATCAAAGCCGCGCACCGTCCAGCGGCCGCCAATCGAAAAGCGATCCTGGGGCGTCAATGGGCTGGCGCTTATCTGGCGTAGATACTGGGTTTGATAAGAAAAGGGCTGAGCAAACAGCGTTAACGGCCCGGCCAGCGTCGCCGAGAATTGGGTGATTTTAGGTAAAGCCGTCCCTTCATTGCGGTACTCTTCCGGTGCCGGTTGCGCGCCAAACCAGCGCATGCCCTGTTGGTAAGTGACTTTGGTATCGAGAGTGGCATTGCCGATAGCGTGATGATGGGACAGCCCCAGCTTCCAGCCTGCGGTTTCCCGGCGCTGAACATCGATTTCGGTGTTGTCAATAAAATTGCGGGACGCCCGGCGATAAATTTCACCATTGAGCAACGTTTTCTGGTCAGCATTACGGTGCAGCACCCGACTGAGCTGGACCGCCAGATTTTGGCTTTTGCCCCGGTATTGAATCGCCTGATTCAGCCCGGCTATCGTCTGGGTATAATCGTAATGACTGGCCGTCACGCTCGTCATCCAGTAGCCAAATGGCAGTGAGTAATAGAGCGTGTCGTTTTGGCTGCCTTTCCCGGCAGACGCGTGAATATCGCGCCCACCGGAAAGATAAAACAGATCACTCAATGCCAGCGGGTTATCCAGAAAAAAGGTTAACCCACCTTGATAACGCCCGGTGCTTTTGGATCCGGTATCATCCAGATAAGTGGCAACTCGCCAGTGCCGTGACTGACGCCAGTCCAGTACAATATCACTCTCCCCTGGCTGTTCTGCCGGGACAATATTCATATCCACCTGCACGGTCGGGAAACGTTGCAAGTTTTCTAATCCTTGCTCAATGTCCCGTAAATCCAGCAGCTTGCCTTCACGCGCGGGGAATGGCGTGAGGTGTTGAATGTAATGGCCGCTGTCCGGGGTATAGCGGATATGCCGGATTTTGCCCGGGATCATCACCAGTTTTAAGGTTTGGCTATGCAGATCCTGACGAGGAGCCAGAACCCGGCTGGTGACATAGCCATGATTGATGAGCTGATCTTGCAATTGAGTCATCAGCCGGCTAATACCTTTATCACCGAGGCAATGGTTTTCACCCTGTTGAGCGACACGCCTGAACGGTAACCAGTGCGGGAAATTTTCGGTGCCTGCCAGTCTGACGTGGGAGAGAGGAAAACACGGGGTTTCCACCGGAAAGGCGGATGACACCGCCTTTTCCGGCACAGACAAGCTAACATCCGCAGGGGGTGGAGCTAATTGAGCCTCCAGCGCTTGCTGACGTGCTTGTTGATGGATCAGTTGTTGGTCTGAGATGTCTGCGGCCTGACTGCCTGAGATCAGGCTACAAAAAACCGCAAACCCCCAAATACTGCTTTTCATTGTATTTTCATCCCACAATTTCGAAGCAATATTAACCCCCCATTGCACTTAGTGATCAATGTTTGTGGTTGATAATCAACTGAGCAACTAAATTGGGGGTTGATTAAATAAGATAATAACAAAAACAAGGTGTTATATTTTTACACAAAAAATAAACCAATGTTATTAAAATGTTACGAATCATATAAAAAACACATTAATATTAATCATTTAATAA